>NZ_AP043602.1:0-4643118 GCF_059725405.1 Anabaenopsis sp. NIES-4685
TGGTCATTATCGATATCGCATTTCTCCAGGTTCTAAAATCTTTTATGTTTCCACAGAGCAATTTACTAACGACTTAATTACAGCTATCCGTAATGATAGTATGCAGAGTTTCCGGGAACATTATCGGGCTGCCGATGTGTTGTTAGTCGATGATATTCAGTTTCTTGAGGGTAAGGAGTATACCCAAGAAGAATTTTTTCATACTTTCAATACCTTACATGAGACGGGGAAGCAAGTTGTGATTGCTTCCGACCGCCCTCCTCATCAAATCCCTCAGCTACAAGAGCGTCTGTGTTCCCGGTTTTCTATGGGTTTAATTGCTGATGTACAAACTCCAGATTTAGAAACTAGGATGGCCATTCTCCAGAAAAAGGCTGAATACGAAAATATTCCCCTTTCCAGGGATGTCATTGAGTATATCGCCTCCCATTATACTTCTAATATTCGTGAGTTGGAAGGCGCTTTAATTCGAGCCCTGGCTTATATTTCTATTTCTGGTTTACCTATGACCGTGGAGAATATCACACCAGTTTTAGAACGACAAAGGGAGAACCTCGCCGCTACCCCAGAGGGGATATTATCAGTGATTGCTGATACTTTTGGTATATCCATTGAAGACCTTAAAAGTAACTCCCGGCGACGAGAAATTAGTTGGGCGCGTCAAATCGGGATGTATCTGATGCGCCAACACACTGGCCTGAGTTTACCGAGAATTGGTGAAGAATTTGGTGGTAAAGACCATACAACGGTGATTTATAGTTGTGATAAAATTGCCCAACTGCGAGAAAGCGATCGCACCCTAGCAGCAACCTTGGGTCAATTGAGCGATCGCATCAACATGAATAGCAGAAAACAGCAAAAATAAAGCCTGGAGTCATCAGGATTTAACTCTTAGCCAAAATCCTCTGTCCGGCAAAAAATTGTTTTCCACAACCATTACTGCCATAATTGTTCAGCCGCTTACAAAAAATATTAATGAAAGTATAAGAACTGATTAAAATTAAATTGACTTGCGCAAAAACTTCAGTCAGGTATAATTACCCTGTGGAAAACCCTCCTGGTTTTTCCACAAGTTTTCCACAGATACTAACCTACAAAACCATTATTTCAAATAGCCTCTTAGGGAGTTTTCCACAATTTCCACAATTCAGATCAATATTTATGATTTGATGATAAAAATAAACAACCCACAAACACAATCAATCGCGTCTCTACCTACTTCCACCCAGAGCAACCCAGGTTCACAAACGCTCTGATTTCCCACTTACGGAATATTTTTATGAAATTAGTTTGCACCCAAAGCGATCTTAGTACCAACCTCTCACTTGTCAGCCGTGCAGTACCCTCACGCCCAACTCATCCAGTATTAGCCAATATCCTACTCCAAGCAGATGCTCAAACTAACCAAGTCAGTTTAACCGCCTTTGACCTGAGTTTGGGTATCCGTACCAGTTTTAATGCTGAGGTATTAGAAGGAGGAGCCATCGCCCTACCAGCTAAACTACTTGTAGACATCACCTCACGCCTTCCAGAAGGAGAAGTGACCCTAGATGATCAATCAGCCCTAGAATCGGAAACAGCTACCGGAGAAGGCTTAAGTGTCACCCTCACCCCCAAGAGTGGACATTTTCAAGTCCGAGCCATGGGAGCTGAAGAATTCCCCGAACTACCAATTATTGACAACGCTGACCCCATTCAAATTACTACCGCGTCCTTAATTGAAGGATTAAGAGGCTCATTATTTGCTACCAGTAGCGATGAAACTAAGCAAGTATTGACAGGAGTCCATTTAACAGTTAAAGAAGATAGCCTAGAATTTGCTGCTACCGATGGACATCGCCTAGCAGTGGTGGAAACTACTAACGAGCGTCCCCTAGGTGATAATCATCAGCTAGAGGTGACAGTTCCAGCCAGAGCCTTACGGGAACTACAACGGATGTTAGCTCATAATGCTGTGTCCGATGATGCGATCGCCCTATACTTAGATCAAGGTCAAGTTGTATTTGCTTGGCAAAATCAACGCTTAACCAGCCGCACCCTAGATGGTCAATATCCCGCCTATCGTCAACTAATTCCCCGCCAATTTGAGCGTCAATTGACCATCGAGCGTAAACAATTAGTTAGCACCTTAGAGCGCATTGCCGTACTCGCAGACCAAAAAAATAATATTGTCAAAGTTAGCATTAACAGCACTGCCCAGGAAATTACCCTATCCTGCGAAGCCCAAGATGTGGGTAGCGGTAGAGAGTCAATACCCGCACAAATATCCGGGGAAGATTTAGAAATTGCTTTTAACATTAGATACTTAATGGAAGGGTTAAAAGAATTACCATCTTCAGAAGTTCAAGTACACCTCAATCAAGCTCTCACCCCAGTAATTTTTACACCCCTAGGAAGTTTAAAAATGACATACCTAGCCATGCCTGTACAACTGAGAAGTTAGCAATAAAAACTGGTTTTGATAAATTCTGGTCTCAAACCTAAATAATTATCAAGTCAAAAGTAGAGAGTTTTAACTGATTTTCTCTCTACTTTTGCTTTGTAATTAAAATTACACCTTTACATTATCAGTAAAGCGAATTTTGAGATAGTCATCTTCCATCTTCGCCCCTCCTGGTTGTAAAGCTGCCAAGGCTTGGGGCAATACTAAATTACGTCTGTGATTACCGATAGTAATATTTAATTCATCTCCAGTTTTACTGAGTTGAATTTGGCTTTTAGGGATACCAGGTAAATAAAGTTCCAAACTATATTGGTTTTGCTCTTGCACAACCTTAATAGTTGTTTCTTTGTAATATACCTGAGTGGGGTCTTCATCCTTGTAAAGAGTTTCTTTCAACCGTTCTAAAGCTGCTAGGCCGCACATCTCCTCAGAAAATAGCGGCACCTCTTTAACAGGTAGAGGCAGAAAATTATCATGTATTTCCCGGCGATATTCCTCCTGGTTTTCTTTCCAACGTTGGAAAAACGGATCTTGCACTTCCTGGGGAATAATGCGATTAGCTATGACTAAATCTGTAGCCACATTATATAAACTCAGATAAGCATGGGCGCGCAGAGATTCTTTAATCACCATTTTTTCGGGATTAGTTACCAGGCGCACGGAGGTTTGAGTATTATCAGTTAAGACTTTTTCCAGCGCTTCAATTTGCTCATAAAATTCATAAGGTGCATCCATCACCTCTTTATCTGGGAGAGAAAAACCCGCAATGGGTCTAAACAAAGGTTCCACCAGAGGTCGCAGCGCCACGGAGATATTTTGAAATGGCTTGTAAAACCGGCGCATATACCAGCCGCCGACTTCAGGTAAACTCAGCAGACGTAATGCGGTACCAGTGGGGGCTGAGTCGATAATCAAAACATCAAAGTCCCCTTCGTCGTAGTGGCGCTTCATCCTGACTAAGCCAAAAATCTCATCCATACCCGGTAAGATGGCTAATTCTTCGGCTTGAACCCCTTCTAAACCCCTAGCTTGTAACACTTGGGTGATGTAACGCTTCACCGCACCCCAATTTCCTTCTAGTTCTTGCAGCGCGTCGAGTTCCGCACCCCACAAATTCGAGCGAATTTCTCGCGGTGCGTGTCCCATTTCTAAATCGAAACTATCTGCTAGGGAGTGGGCGGGGTCTGTACTCAAAACTAGTGTGCGATAGCCTAGTTCTGCACAACGGAGTCCAGTGGGCCGCAGCAACGGAGGTTTTACCTACGCCGCCTTTGCCTGTCATCAAAATTACGCGCATGGATGATTACGTCCTGTTCAGGATTTTTACATTTATTTACATTATCAACTGTTTCGAGAAAATAAATGCTTTCATCGGCTTTGTTTCCCTAACCTTTCACGGCAGGAGATAGGTAAAAATGCTGTTTAATTACATCTATGGGTGAACAGTGCCAATAATCAATGTGGGAAATAATCAGGTTAGCAGAGTTTAGTGTTAATTCACTCCAGCCGGAGATATAAATTCGCGGTTTCCACGGCACTGGTGTATTCCAGCTGAGTGTCCACTCCGTTTTTATGGTGTCTCCTAAAGGTTGAATCTTGTGTACTTCCATATGGGGATTAATAAACCATTTCTGGATGAATTTAATCATCTGCTCATAGCGTTTAACTCCCCGAAATTTAGTTAATGGATCTTGAAAATAAACGTTTTCCGCGTAAATGCTATATGTCTGATTCTGGGGAAATCTTTGATAGTCTTGTTTGAGAATTTCAATTATGTCCATGAAGTTCAGCTCTATCAAGGCTTTTCTATTCAGGTTTAATCTCAACTTCGTTCCAGAGGCGTTGTAATTGACTCTGCCAAGCTGTTAAAACTTGTTCTCTGTCTTGGGCTGTTTGGTTATTGTCACCTAGTAATCCTTCTGCATAAAAACGTTCTAGGTTTTGCATTGTCCCTTGCAGTGATTGTCCTTGCTGCTTCGCTGTCTGGATGATTTGCCGAATGCGGGTTTCAATCAGACGATTAAACACGTTATCTAAACCAGCTTGATATAAAGATACTATTCGGCTGATGGCACTGGCAAAATCTTCACTGACCAAAGTTTGACTATTATGTTGATATACTGCCCAAATTACACTATCAAACAAAGCATAACGTACTTCTTGGGTATCATCAAAGTTCGCTTCTAAAAATTGCGCTAAAAATGGTTGGGCTTGTGTTAGTGGGACAATAGGCAGTAAAATTCTTAACCACGTATTATCTTCAGATAGTAGCACCAACAGCCGAAAACTAGGGCTTTCCACCTGCCACGATCCAGGTGCGATCGCTTTAATCTCCTTGCTGCTAAATAATTTTGTCAGCGTCCCTGCAATTTCTTCTGGTGTCATAGTCTGTTTTAAGTCTCTAGTGCAACTTTTAAGCTAATCAAAGCGATTAAACTAGATTAACTACGGCATCCGTCAATTCTGACTCCTCAGAAAGCACGATAGAATCATGGGTCACGGTGAAGGCAGTTGCTTGCAAAGCACGCAATAAAATATTGCGTGCGCCATTTACATCACGAGAAATCTGTATTCCGCAATCTGGACATTTAAAAACTTTGTTCCCACCTAATTTATAGTGAACATGACCGCAGTTACCACAGGTTTTTGACGTATATGATTCGTTACAAAGCACGACTATTACACCTTTTCTTTGTGCAGCTTGCTTAAGATGTCGCTCAAATTTGTAATGAGAAAGAGTCAGCATTTGCCGTACAGACTTACTGTTTATTTTGCGTTTCTTCCCACTACATTTTTTAATCACCATTTGACTAGAATCAAAGGTTGGCAAGTAAATTACCTTGTAGGAATTAACAAGCAAGTTAACAGCTTTGTTATGTAAATCTTTAATTAAATTCTGAATTCTTTCTCTGACACGATTAGCAGCAATACGCATCTTTCTACGTTTAGGGCACGTTGTTTTGGTAGAACGACTTATGAGATTATCAAGGTGCTGACACAATCTTTGTATGCGTCCGATGTCTCCCGTTGCAATCTCTAAGACATTCTCGCCATCAAAACCAGTTAAGAAAGTGCGATTACCGGGGTCTACTGCTATTACCCTATCACTGTCAGTAGGTACAGTTTCTTTGTGTTGAGGAAAACAGCCAAACCATTTACCACGACGGTAAACAAGCTCTGTACCATACTCGCATTGCTCAGGAACAGTTTGACCAATTGTAGTAAAACCTAAACCTTTGGTTGTGCGCGGATACCAAGTACCATTCTTGAAATTGCCTACCTTGAATTGAATAGCTTGGCTCGTGGCTTTACAGCTTTTAAATTTCGCGCTACCACCTTGAGTGCGAGCCTGTTTAAAGGCATCAAATGCCTCAAAACAAGCTTCTTGACGTTGATGTCCTGGTAAGGTTTTCACCCATGACGGTACATCCATTTTTTGAGCTATTTTATCTAACTCCTCAGCAGATATCTTAACTTCTTTTTCTGTGCTAGTTTTCTTATCAATAATTAGTCTGACTTGAGTATCATAATTATTGTGAAGATAACTAATACACTGATTGAAGTAATAACGATAAGCGGCAAGCCAACGCTTCCAAACTCGATGTAATTCTTTACTAGGAAATAGCCTGATTTTCAATACACTGTTCGGTAACTGCTTTGTCGATTTCTTGTGACGCGACTTCTTTTTGTAAGTCTTCTTTGATGATTGACTTGTATTTTCTAAGCCCGTATAACCTGCTAGAGAAACAGTGGATGATTGACAACATATCTTGTACGAGTTCCTGTTCTGGACTGATCTGGCGGTCATTGAGAACCACGAGTTCGCACTCAAATTTTGTGCATAACCACCTAACCAATTCAAATCCGAATCGGACAAGTCGGTCAGGGTGGGTAACGACAACACGTTGGATATCGCCGTCGATGATTCGTTCCAGAATGGCGAGGAATTTTTTCCGTTGAAAATTGAGTCCGCTGCCAACTTCTGAAATAATTTCAGCCTCTGGGTATCTTGTGCGTAAGTGTTCAAGTTGTCGTTGCAAATCGTCTTGCTGGGAATGAGTCGAAACTCGTCCATAACAAATAGTTTTAATTGTCCGGGGTATTCCGCCAATTTTTTCGACTTCTTCGAGGATGAACCGCCTTTGACCTCCTGGTGTACGGATTGCTTTAAGCTTGCCTTCGTTTTCCCATCTCCTGAGACTGGAGACATGGACACCAAGGATTTTAGCTGCTTCCTTGGGAGTGACATGGTGCATTAAGACTTCATTAAATCAACTACTTTTAGTCTAGCGTGAGTTAGTAAGATTTCCTCGTTTTAAGCAAATAATTTACAATTAGTTACACGTCTCTAGCTTAAGGCTTTGTGACTATTCACTTGGCTTTTGTGTGGGAACTACTAGAAATATAGTAGTGCGATTCGTTCTCTCGATCAGGAGTAGTAATGCTCAAGGATGAGAGGCAAGACTGGGTTAAACCAGATTCTTGTAACTGGGTGTCCATGTGGGTGAGAATCCCACCCCCTAGGTGCAAGGGTGACAGCATCTTCCTTACGGTAGCGACTAGCCATCAATCCGTAAAGCACCGGAGAAAAGACGATCTTACTGGGAGCCTAACCTGGTATACGTTGAGCAGAAGTACCCATGAGTAAGATTTCCTAAGATGCGTTTGAAGTGTCGTGAATTTTAACCAGCCAAATCAGGCTGACAGGCTGGAACCAAAAGGTAAAGGATAAGGAAACGGCTGCTTGCTATCAGACCGTTATGCACTCCCGATAAACCCGGCATATAGCATCACTCTAAAGGTACACAGAATGGACACATGGAACGAAGTAACCCCTTGTTAGCTCTTTTAGAAGGTCGAATCTAAAAGTAGGTGCTAACCGGATGCTGCAAGCGGGGAAGATTGAGTCAGAAGCGAACGCTTAGGGTAATGCCTAAGATATGCTGACAGATTCACGGTGATATGGATGATAAAGTCTCAAGTAGGAATTATGTCTAAAACGAGTGTAAAGACTACGGTAGAATGGAACACGATTAACTGGAAACAGTTAGAACGTCGTGTTTACAAAATCCAAAAACGAATTTATCAAGCCTCAGCCCGTGGTGATGTCAAGGTGGTTCGTGGACTCCAAAAGGTGCTGATGAAATCCTGGTCAGCCAAAGCTCTGGCTACACGTAGGGTAACTCAAGACAACCAAGGAAAGAAAACCGCCGGGGTTGATGGGGTGAAAGCTTTATCACCTAATGAAAGACTGGAATTGGTAGAAGAGTTAAAACTAGGGTCTAAACCCAGACCAACCAGAAGAGTTTGGATAGACAAACCTGGAAGGGATGAGAAAAGACCACTAGGAATACCCACAATGTATGATAGGGTACTACAGGCGCTTGTCAAACTGGCATTAGAGCCAGAATGGGAAGCAAAGTTTGTAGCCCAATCATACGGATTTAGACCAGGGCGCTCATGTCATGATGCCATACAAGCAATATTCAATTCTATAAATGTCAAATCTAAGTTTGTTTTGGATGCCGATATTGCTAAATGTTTTGACAAGATTAATCATCAAGCATTGTTAAAGAAACTGAACACCTACCCTAAACTACGCCGTCAAATCAAAGAGTGGTTAAAAGCAGGTGTGGTCGATAGCAAAGTCCTATTTCCTACAGAAGAAGGCACACCCCAAGGCGGTGTAATATCCCCTCTACTGGCAAATGTAGCCTTACACGGTATGGAGGAAATTATTAAAGAGTATGCCTCGAAATTACCAGGTAAAGGCTCTAAAAGGGATAAGGCTAATGCAATATCAATCATTCGATATGCAGATGATTTTGTCATCTTGCATGAGAATCTGACAGTTATTGAACAATGCAGGGAAATCTTAGTTAAATGGCTAAATGAAATGGGATTGGAATTAAAACCTAGTAAGACCAGATTGGCTCATACCTTGTATGAACACCAATCAGAGAAACCAGGATTTGATTTTCTGGGATTCAACGTAAGACAATCCCCGGTTGGTAAATACAACTCAGGATTGAACACCCACAAGGAAATACTAGGGTTTAAAACCATCATCACCCCATCAAAGAAATCTGTTAAGAATCATTACAAAAAGGTTTCGGACACCATTAAAAGAAACTTACCAACACCACAATTGGGATTGATAAGTAAACTTAACCCTATAATCAAGGGATGGTGTAATTACTACTCATCGGTAGTAAGTAAAGAAATTTTCAACAATATCTCTAAACAGGTTTACCAACGTCTTTATAGGTGGGCAAAGCGCCGACACCCCAATAAATCTGGGAAATGGATAACCAATAAGTATTGGCATACAATCGGAGGTAATAACTGGGAATTTGCAGTAAAGATGGATGATAAGTTCATCAAACTGTTTAGACACCCAGAGACTCCCATAGTACGTCATATTAAGGTTAAAGGTAACGCCTCGCCATTTGACGGTGATTGGGTATATTGGAGTTCAAGAATGACAAACCATCCCGAAGCCAATAAAAGGGTAGCGACCCTACTTAAAAAGCAAAAGGGTAAATGTCCAGAATGTGGGCATTACTTTAGGGACGGTGATGTAATAGAAGTAGACCACATCTTACCCCTCTCCAAAGGTGGAAAAGATGAACATAAGAACCTACAATTATTACACAGACATTGCCATGACAAGAAGACAGCCAGTGATGGAAGTCTTACAGGTATTCATGACAAGAACCATACCACTGAGGAGCCGTATGAGGTGAAAGTCTCACGTACGGTTCTGAAGACGAGTCGGTCAGGTGACTGACCGGCTTAGTTTAATAATATAAATGGAATATAAATGGTAAAACTCTTGTAGGGTGGGTAGGAAAGCCCGCCCTTCTACTCAGATTAAATCTGCTGTCAGTACAAATATTAGCTAACTTTAGATAGGTTTTATCGGAATACTTAATCGTGGCAGAAGAAAAAGCGTATTGGCTAGCTTGGGCGCAAATTTCCGGGGTGGTCCAGTGTTAATGCAACGGCTAAACCAGCATTTTGGCAACCTCTCCACAGCTTGGAATGCTAGCAAAGCCGAATTAGCAGAAGTGGAAGGTTTTGGTTTTCAGACCTTAGAAAAAGTAGTTGCACAGCGATCGCGTGTGCATCCAGAAGAATTACTCACCCAACATCACCAAGAAAACCCCCATTTCTGGACACCAGTGGAGCCAGATTATCCCCGTTTATTACTGGAAACTCCCACCCCACCCCCAGTTTTGTATTATCGGGGTCAAGTGGATCTGCGGGAAAATCTGGGACAAACACCCATGGTGGGAATTGTGGGGACACGGCGACCTTCAGACTATGGTATTCGTTGGACTCGCCAAATTAGCGCAGCCTTGGCTAAAAATGGCTTTACAGTCGTATCTGGGATGGCGGAGGGAATTGATACAGAAAGCCATCTAGCCGCGATGCAAGCAGGGGGTAGAACCATAGCAGTTTTAGGAACCGGCGTAGATGTCATTTATCCCCCTAAAAATCGCGATTTGTATAAACAGATTTTGACTCAAGGGTTAGTAGTGAGTGAATATTCCGCCAAAACCCCACCAGACCGCACTCACTTTCCCCGCCGTAATCGGATTATTGCGGGTTTAAGCCGTGCAGTTTTGGTCATGGAAGCGCCTGCTAAGTCTGGGGCTTTAATTACGGCTGGTTATGCTAATGAATTTGGCAGAGATGTCTATGCATTACCGGGAAGAATCGATGATTATCCATCGCAAGGGTGTTTAAAATTACTCAGTCAAGGTGCTTGTTTGGTGCTCAGGGAACTAGACGAACTGTTAAAAATGCTCGGAGCTATCCCCAAACTGGATACAATCGACACTACACCCATCCCGGAACAGGTTCCAGAAAAGGTAAAATTACCGAGGTTACCGCCAGAAATGCAAGCAGTAATGGATGCTATTGACTCTGATATTTTAACCTTTGATTTAATTGTGCAAAAAACAGGGATGAATACAGGCTTAGTTTCCAGCACATTATTACAGTTAGAACTTATGGGGTTAGTTTGCCAACTCCCTGGAATGCGTTATCAAAAGACCTAAATTTTACCCACAAAACTGCATATTTGCTAGATGTTCTTTTAGTTCACCGCCGAAAATAAATTTAGTTTCCCAAGCAGTAACCGGTAAAGAATTGGATGGATGGGGTGGTAGATGTGATGACTGAATTTACCAAAACTTATCTAGAGGGGAAAGGTTGTGGAGTCGAGAAGGGGTTTTGAGGAGCATTTGGGGGGATATTGTTCCCCATATTCTGAGGTGCTGGTGGAGTCATTACTGCATTGGATGCCGGATTTTGGTTAAATTGTTGGTAAGCAGCCTTAGAAATAGAGCTAATTAGTTTTTCGGCTTCCGGGTCATTATGGGGGCGTTGTACCATCACAGCCGCAATGTAGCGTTTACCTGTGGGGATATCAATTAAACCCACATCACCCAACATGGTGCCAATATCACCTGTTTTGTGGTGTATTCTTGCCCCTGGGCTTAAACCAGAAGGTAGCAGATGATTCCGCTCTGTACGACGCATAATATCAAGGATAAGGTCGCGCGATCGCATACTGACTAAATTCCCCTGATTGACCATAGCCAGTAAATTCGCCAAATCCCTGGGACTAGTGGTATTGGTTCCTGATAAATCCGGGAGAGGATTACGAATAGCTGTAGCGGAGAGTCCCCAAATTTGAAACCGCTGATTCAGGGCTTCCATACCTCCTAATCGAGCAATCAGCATATTAGTAGCGGTGTTATCGCTGCTTGTACTCATGCGAGTAGCGATTTCCATGGCGCTATACTGAGTCCCCACTTTTTCATGTTGCAGATTTCCCGAACCACCGGCTATCATATCTTTTTCCATGGTTAGCATTTCATCCAGGCGGACTTTACCGGCATCCACATCTTGGAAAAAGGCGATGAGAAGTGGTACTTTAATAGTACTAGCCGAGGAGAAACTGCTCGATCCATTCACATCCACATAGCCACCAGTCTCTAAATCCAGCAAGAACACCCCGGGTTTGAGATTGGGGTTTGCAATTGCCAAATTTTGGATAGCATTTTTCAATGGGGTAATTTCCTGGGTTAAATATAAACCAGAAGTATTATGTATAACTTGCGGCTGATTCTGCCCCAAATGAGGAGATTGTGTCCCCGAATGACTGGACATACGAGTAGCAGGGTCTAACACTGACAACACCGTACCCATGATCGCACCGACACCCACTCCCACAATCAACAACCGCAAAGCGTATAACATGGTTCTAGCCATGGGCTTTAACCGTGTTTTTCGCGATACTCGTCTACCCATTTTCGGCATTGCTTGCTTGTCTACCCGGACGGTCTTTAATTGTGCTTTACCCCTCCTCATATAGGGCATGGGTTTTACCCCTGTAGGCATGGCTAACACCGGTTTGGAGCGAGGCATCATATTATAATTCAGCCCCGTCACGGCTACTTGTTTCTTGGGAGAACGCTGCTGATTAATGACTTTTACTTTTTTCTTTGCCACCTTTTGTCCGTTACCCTGACGCGGGCGAAGGTTGGTCGGTTGACCCCGCGAAAAGTTTCTTAGTTTGTCACTTGACTCTGACACTGTTACTCCTTGTGACCCACTCGAATGTTTTCGGTGCAATCTCACTCTAGCTTGCGTGGCGTAGCCATACCAAAACTCACCAGTAGCCTTTGTATGTTTAGTGTAAGCTATTTTAAATGTTTCAGGGGGATAATTTCGTAGATTTTCTCAGGTTCAATCATAAGTTTTACTCATGGTTCTTGGTTTTAATCACCCATTCTATTTGTCGCAGAATCCCTCTGAGCATGGCTACCTCCTTGGTTTGTAGGTGCGCGCGATTATACAATTGGCGGAATTTAGCCATGCGACTAGCGGCTGTATGGGGATACAAGTAACCAATATCTACTAGTAGAGATTCTAACTGCTGATAGTAGTTTTCTAATAGATCCAAAGATGCCAGTTCCAGGCTGGGAGGTGGCGTTGTCGGTGGTGCTATTTGTCCGAGTTCATAACAGCAAATACCTACAGCTGAGGCTAAATTCAGGGATGAATAATTGTCACTGGTGGGAATGCGAACAAACCTCTGAGCATAATTGAGTTCTTCATTACTTAAACCCCGGTCTTCTCTACCAAAAATCAGGGCGGCGGGTTCCTGTGGTGACTCTAATAACCAGGGTAGGGCGCTGCGGGGATTTTCTAAAGGTGTGTCCCAATCACGTACCCGCGCTGTGGTGGCGATCGCGCGGACACACCCGTGCAATGCTGCTGATAATGTGGGTACTAATACCGCAGATTCTAAAATATCCTTGGCATGAACTGCCATTTTCATGGCTTCCGGTGACAGTGGTTTGCATTGGGGATTGACTAAGACTAGGTTATGTAAACCAAAATTTTTCATTACTCTGGCGATTGACCCTAGGTTCAACGGTCCTGCTGGTTCCACCAACACAATTCTTAAGTCAGCCAATGCCATTTTTGCCTCCCATCATCCCTGTGATTTGTACTTAACTTTGTGCATTTTACCGATAGCTTGCATAGCGTAACCATCAAGCTATACAATTCTAGTTAAATACCAAAGCAATCACCCCGTTGCTAACATCGGATAAGGTAGTTAGCGCATAACAGAGGCCAAGATCAGGTGTTGAAGACGCTATTAGTGATGACTGTTGGTTTATTACCATCCCTGTTTTCCCTGTGGGTAATTCGTAGAACCCATTCTCACCCACGCCGACGAACCAGACAAGTAGCTACTCACTCACAAACACCCATCCCGGAGAGGATCACACCCTTTGAGAGCGATGGCGCTAGGTCACCGCTGCTACGCGATCGCTATTATTTGGAAGGTGTGGGTTATCTCATCGGTGATATTAGTTGTAAATTTAATGCTCGCTCTGGGTATATGCGCTGTGCTGTTAACCCCATTGGTCCTTGTGGGGGTTGTCGTCATTATGAACAACGAGAATTAGCAACTACGGAAAACCTCTTTTAACCGTTTTATCTTTGTTAGTAAGTATAAGTGCTTTTCTGTTAGCTCACAAAGGTGGGAATGACCCACCTTACATTTAAGCCTGGAAACCGGCAAAAAAGTCCAGGGTTTCCTGCAAAGCCTTGATAAAAATATCAATTTCTTCGCGGGTGTTATAGAAAGACAAACTTACCCGTGCGGTTCCCGGTAAACCTAAGTAACGGTGTAAGGGTTGAGTGCAATGGTGTCCAGAACGAATCGCTACCCCTTCTTGATCTAATAATGTAGATAAGTCGTTAGGGTGGACATCTGCGACTGTGAATGCAGCTAAAGCAGCTCTACCTTCTCCTTGGGCGTTAGGTTTAGGCCCATAAACTTGAATTTGGGGTATTTGGGCTAATTTTTGGAATAGATAAGCGGTGAGTTCAGCTTCGTAGGCGTGGATTCTATCCATGCCAATATTACTAAGATAATCTACCGCCGCCCCTAGGGCGATCGCCTCAGCAATAGCGGGGTACCGGCCTCAAATTTATGGGGTAATTCTGCATAGGTAGAATGGTCTAAATATACATCAGCAATCATCTCACCTCCACCGAAAAATGGTGGCATAGATTCTAACACTGCCAACTTACCATACAAAAACCCAATACCAGTGGGTGCGCACATTTTGTGACCAGATGCCACCAACCAATCACAGTTTATTGCCTGCACATCCACGGGCATATGAGGTAAACTTTGGCAAGCATCAACCAAGAATTTAGCACCGTATCTGTGAGCGATGGTGGCAATTTCTGCTACTGGGTTAATGCAACCCAAAGTATTAGAAACATGACTTACTGCTACCAGTTTTGTTTTCTGGGAAATCAGCTGTTTAAACTGTTCTAAATCAAAACTACCTGCGGGTGTCAATTCGACAAACTTTAACACTGCACCCGTTTTTTGTGCTACCAATTGCCAAGGAACAATATTACTGTGGTGTTCCATCACCGACAGAATTATCTCATCTCCTGGTTGCAAATTGTTCATACCCCAGCTGTAAGCTACCAAATTAATGGCTTCACTGGCGTTGCGAGTGTAGATGATTTCCTGACGTGACGCAGCATGAATAAATTTAGCGACTTTATCTCGTGCTCCTTCATAAGCATCAGTGGCCTTAGCACTAAGGGTATGAGCGCCGCGATGCACATTAGCGTTATACTGTTCGTAATAATCCCGTAGGATATTTAACACGAACACGGGTTTTTGAGAGGTAGCAGCATTATCCAGATAAACCAAAGGTTTACCGTTAACTTCCTGATGTAGTAAGGGGAAGTCAGGGCGAACTTTGTCGGCTAGGGTTTTGGTAGGGGTGAAAGTCATGGGTAATTAGTCATTAGTGATGATAAATAGTCATTCATGACCATTTACCGTGTTTAATAGGATATTTTGCAGAGACTTGACGGGTATTTGGTTGATAATTTCCGCAGCAAAAGCGTTAATCAACAACTTACGCCCATCGCTTTCATTAATTCCGCGACTTTGGAGATAAAAGATGTCATCGTCTTCCAATTGACTAACCGTAGCACCATGAGCGCATTTAACGTTATCGGCGGTAATTTCCAATTGGGGTTTAGTATCCACTCTCGCCTTTGGCGATAACAGTAAATTGCGATTTAATTGTCCTGCATCTGTCAACTGGGCTGGTTTGGGGACAAAAACTTTACCGTTGAACACCGCATGAGCGCGATCGCCTACAATACACTTATGTAATTGTCTGCTTGTACCATGGGGATGATTCAGTGCGATGAGACTGTGAGTATCAGCCAACTGCTTGCGAGAAATCATCGTCAAACCATTGAGAGTAGTTTCAGTTTGCTCACCAGTTTGGAAGACTTCCAAATTGTGGCGAGATAACCGACCCCCAAAAGTCAAAGCATGACAAGTATATCGACTATCACGAGCCTGAGTGACAGTCGTCTTCCCAATATGAAAAGCTTCTACACCTTCGCGCGCTAACCGAGTATGATTCACCTGAGCATTGTCACCCAGCCAAATTTCCGTTACCGCATTAGTCAGGTAAACCGGTTTGTTCTTAGTGTTTTCCGTCTCCCCCAACCCAGCAAAAGTAAAATCTTCCACCAAAGTTACACTACTACTAGACTCCGCCACTACCAAACAACGAGGCTGGTAAATGCTCGGTTGCTCATCAGCAGTATTGAGAAACAACAGATGAATAGGCGTGTCAACGGTGACATTTTTCCCCACCCACAACACCGCCGCATCAGAAATTCCAGCAGTATTAAGAGCAGTAAACACCTCTTGTGAACCCTCAGCTTGTGCTAAATAGGGTTTAACACCCTCCTGCTGAGACTGGGACAAACCCGCCAAATTACCGACCACAACCCCAGATGGTAAATCTGCGACTGCGGATAAATGGGGCGCATAAACACCATTAACAAATACCAAACGACTGTTAACAGCTTCTGGTAAAGTTAAAGCCGAGATATCAGCTGATTTTAATTGTGTATCTACATGAAACTGTACTTGGCGTAAAGCTGACAAATCAGTAAAACGCCATTCCTCATTGCGGGTGGTGGGGATAGTAGCATGACGTACCCCATGAGCAGCACCTTGGCGTAACTCCTGTAACCAGTCCTGGGTTTTAGGAGAAATTACTTGATTTAATAACCCAGTCAGAAAATCATCCCTATCCCGCAGACCATGAGAGTTAGAAACGGGAATAGACTCAACTTGAATAGTCATTACACACCCACCTCAGCAGCTTCTAACACCCAGTCATAACCGCGAGTTTCCAATTCTAGAGCCAAATCTTTACCACCACTGGTGAGGATGCGACCCCGAGCCATAACATGGACAAAATCCGGGACAATATAATTAAGTAAGCGTTGATAGTGAGTAATCATAATGGTGGCATTTTCTGGACTAGTTAACTGATTCACGCCATTAGCCACAATTTTGAGAGCATCAATATCCAAACCCGAATCAGTCTCATCCAGAATACTCAACTTTGGTTCCAGCAAGGCCATTTGCAGAATTTCATTGCGCTTCTTCTCGCCACCAGAAAAGCCTTCATTGAGACTGCGATTGAGAAAAGCCGGATTCATTTTCACTACATCCAATTTTTCTGAAATCAAATCATCAAAATCAAAAGCATCCAATTCTTCCAAACCTTGAGCCTTGCGGCGAGAATTGTAAGCTACCCGTAAGAAATCCAAATTACTCACACCTGGAATTTCCAAAGGATATTGAAAGGCCAAAAATACACCTGCTCTAGCGCGTTGCTCTGGTTCCATTTCCAGCAAGTTCTCACCCTGGAAAATCACCTCACCACCAGTCACCTCATAAGCTGGGTGTCCGGCCAACACCTTAGAAAAAGTGCTTTTACCAGAACCATTGGGTCCCATAATCGCATGAATTTCTCCAGAGCGCACCTCAAGATTTAAACCCTTCAGAATTGGAGTTCCATCAACATTAGCCGTCAAATCTTTCACTGACAGAACTACTTCACTATTTTCAATAATCATGTTCTCTCTTCTCTTCTCTTACTTTGCGCTCTGTGCGTCTGTGTGGTTCCTTAATCAAGACTAGGAAAAATAAAAAGCCTAGCCCTTGGTTGACAATTATCCAACACTACCTTCTAACTTGAGACTCAGAAGCTTGTCCGCTTCCACAGCAAACTCCATAGGTAGCTGATTAAACACATCCTTACAGAAGCCGCTAATCATCATAGAAATAGCATCCTCTGGGGAAATACCTCTCTGAGCGAAGTAAAACAGTTGGTCTTCGCCAATCTTAGAAGTAGAGGCTTCATGCTCTACTTTTCCAGTATTATTTTGTACTTGGATATAAGGGAAAGTATTGGCATGGGCATTATCGCCAATCAGCATAGAATCGCACTGAGAATAATTTCTCGCGCCTTGAGCTGTGGGATTGACTTTCACTAAACCGCGATAACTGTTACTGGAGTTACCCGCTGAAATTCCCTTAGAAATAATCGTGCTGCGAGTATTTTTACCCACATGAATCATTTTGGTTCCGGTGTCAGCTTGCTGCATATTATTGGTCAGCGCCACCGAGTAAAACTCACCCACGGAGTTATCACCCACTAACACACAGCTAGGGTACTTCCAAGTAATAGCCGAACCTGTTTCTACTTGAGTCCAGGAAATTTTAGAATTGACACCTTGACACAAACCGCGTTTGGTGACAAAATTATAGATTCCACCTTTACCATTTTCGTCCCCGGCGTACCAGTTTTGGACAGTGGAGTATTTAATTTCGGCGTTGTCCAGGGCGACTAGTTCCACTACAGCGGCGTGTAGTTGGTTGCTGTCATACATAGGTGCGGTACAACCTTCTAGGTAGGAAACATAGCTACCTTCTTCGGCTACAATCAAAGTCCGTTCAAATTGTCCTGTATCACCAGAGTTGATGCGGAAATATGTAGACAATTCCATGGGGCATTTTACGCCTTTAGGAATATAGACAAAAGAACCATCACTAAATACAGCACCATTCAAAGCTGCAAAGTAATTATCCGCCGCGGGAACAACGCTACCCAGGTACTTCCGCACAAGTTCGGGGTGTTCTTGTAGGGCTTCGGAAATTGAGCAGAAGATAACCCCATCTTCGGCTAGTTTTTCTTTAAAGGTCGTAGCCACCGAAACGCTATCAAAAATCGCATCAACGGCGACATTGGCGAGGCGCTTTTGTTCCGATAGGGAAATACCCAATTTTTCAAAGGTTTCTAGTAGGGTGGGGTCTACTTCATCCAAGCTGTTGAGCTTGGCTTTGGCTTTTTTGGGGGCGGAGTAGTAGATAATATTCTGATAGTCGATGGGCGGGTACTTGACGCTAGGCCAAGTTGGTTCCGTCATTTTTTGCCACTGGCGATAACATCTGAGCCGAAAATCTAACATGAACTGTGGTTCGTTCTTCTTGGCGGAGATCAAGCGAACAACGTCCTCGTTTAGTCCCCGGGGGATAGTGTCGGCTTCAATATCGGTGATAAAGCCGTACTTGTAGGGTTGGTTGACTAAGGTTTTGACAGTGGCACTCATCGGTATAAATCTCTTGTGTTCAGAACTGCAATTGTGGAATCTGTTTACTGATATCTCTTTAAGGATGGCAGAGGGGCTATGGTGTGCGCCTATTATCCGCTGGTGTGACCGAGTGGTTACACATCTGTTAGAATAGTAATTGGGGAGTAAAACAACTTGCGGGTTGTTTAATTTATTTTCATTTTACGCTAAATTAACAACAAGAATGTTGTTAAAGTCAAATTTTCTAAAAAAATTTTTGGGGACGTTCGCGCAGCGTCTTGTAGGGAAAATGGAGATTACTCACCAAACCTCGACAAAGCAAGATATTCTCGAGTATCTGCTTAAACGCTCACAAGCAACTGCTTTTGAGTTGGCGGAAGTTTTAGATGTCAGCAAGCAAGCCATCCGTCGTCACCTGAAGGATTTGGAGACGGAGGAGCTAGTTCTGTATACATCTGTACAAGTAGGGATGGGGCGGCCGCAACATATCTATAAATTAAGCCCTCGGGGACGCGATCGCCTACAAAGAAGTTTGAGCACTCACCAAGCCGACCGCTACGGCGAGTTTGCGGTGTCACTGCTGGACACTTTAGCGGAAACTGTAGGCCGTGAACAAGTTAGCTCGATTTTACAGAAACAGTGGGAGAGGAAAGCCCAAGAATACCGCGATCGCGTCGGTAAGGGTTCACTCCAAGAGCGTGTAGCTAATTTAGTCAATGTCAGAAAGGCTGAAGGATTCATGGCTGAGTATCACTGTGTGGAATCCTCCCATGGTGATAGCTTTATCTTCATGGAACATAATTGTGCCATTTCTAATGTTGCCGAGTCTTTCCCTAGCATCTGCGGTCATGAATTAGAAATGTTTGCGGCGGTGTTACCAGATTGTCACGTAGAGCGAACCCATTGGATTATCAATGGTGAACATCGTTGCGGGTATTTAGTGCAAGGGCGACCAGAACAAACAGATGAGTAAGTAGTAATAATTTTGACTTACATTCAACAACTAAATATATGGATATACTACCACAGCAACCTTCAGCACAATTTCTCACCTTAGAAGAGTCGGCACAAGTTGATAGCGCCTTGTTGTCTTCTTCGGAAAAGTTTCTCACCAGACTAACAATTTCATCCCTCAAACTTTTACAGCATATAGCCCAAGAATACGGTGTTGCTATAGAAGACCTAAGCACCCAGCAGCTGATTACTTGGTTTGAAAAGGATGCCAAAATTAAGCGAGAGCAGGGAATTGAAGCTTCATATTTGAAGTGGTAAAAATTCCACACCGCAATAAAAAGCACCTTCAAAAAGGTACTTTTAGCGATGAACTTTATGTAATTTTAAGTACCACATTTAAGTCCGATAATTGTTAGTTCTAGGACTGCGAGCGCCCACAACAGCCCCCATAAGAGCCGCAGCTAAACTTAACAGGGAGCCCAACACAAACCACCACAAAGCTCTAGAAGTAGCCCCAGCAATTTGGCGGAGCTTGTTCAGCAGTTAGAGCCGTTTCCGGTGGGGGTGTGCCTAGTTCAGGTGCTGGTACTACTGCAATATTGGGAGCCACCACGCCAAAAGTACCCCATACTCCGGTTGCTAATAGCCAAGAACTCAGGGCGATAGTAGTAGCCCAGAGAATTGCGCCGTTGAGCAGGGCTGTATTTCGATTCATGGGGCCACAAGTACGAGTTGTCACCCAACCACCAATGAATAAGGAGATTAACAAAGCTAGGGTTGACCAAACTCCCACATTAGCAGCAACATCAGGGGCTATAGTCCTGGGGGCTCCCGAACCGGCAATGCTACCTGCGCCGATAGCGCCAAATAAGGAACTCAAGATTAATTGAGTAGCTAGGGCTACCAATACACCGGCAATGATTGGTCCCCAACGCACCCGGTCATGATATTCAGCGACTCTAGCTCCTAGTTGTGGTTCATTAATAACTTCATCGCCTACACGATTTATGTATGACATAGTTAATTTTCTCCATTGCTTTGTCAGCAAAGTTTTTCTCAAGTATATTCATTTTTTTGAGTCATGCTTATGCTTTAAATTAAATTCCTAGCTTTGATTTTTAATATCTATCAACAGCATGACTTAATTACTCTATCTTCAGTAGGATGAAATGCAATTAATTAATAAATTAATAGCTAATCCATCGATTCTTAATGTCTTGATTGTTTGAGGTTATGTGAGGAGCGAGCAACAAGATTTTTTCTCGCCCTCCTTAATAAGGAGAAATAGGGAGAGGGTGGGCGTGAGAGGATGTTTGTCAAGTCATGATTAGTGTATCAACTATTGTTTGACCCCACCCCCTTCCTTACAAGGGTAGGTTTTTAATATGATCTGTGAAAGGCAAGACTACCGAAGACAAGGAAGGAAAGTGGACAAGGAAGATTTTATACGGACAATGGTCTTTTAATGGGCTATTTTTCTTACTAAGAATACAGACTTTGTACTGTTTTTCTCCCTGGTCACCTTGTCCACCTTGTCCACCAAGTCTTGTCCTTGTAAGGGGAGGGGACTGGATTTTATTGTTTTGGTGTGTTCGGTGTGTTACCCATTCCTCATTCCCTGTTACCCATTCCTCATTCCCTGTTACCCATTCCTCATTCCCTGTTCCCTGTTCCCTGTTCCCTGTTCCCTAAGATAAAAATTACCTGTTGAAAACTTATCAAACATCCTCTGAGGTTTCATAGGACTTTCTCCAAGAAATCAGATGCGGCCTTTTAGTCATGCTCACAACAATGGGTAATCTCATCTGTTGTGATTACCCATTAGCCACCGGACAAAAGACTATTAACAAGCTAACGTATTTTCACAGCCGTACCTGTGGCGGTAATTAGCAACATCACCCCGGTCTGTTCAACATTGATATTGATGGTACCAGTATGAAATTGAATACCAATTACAGCATCTGCACCTAAAGCATGTGCACGTTTTTCTAATTCTTCTATGGCTTTGCGTTGTCCCTGCTCAAATAGTCGCTCATAACTAGCAGTACGCCCACCGATAATATCTCGAATGCTGGCAAAAAAATCGCGGATGAAATTACTCCCGTACACAACTTCCGCGGTGACAATCCCTAAATATGATTCAATAATGGCACCTTGAATCACATCAGTTGTAGTGAGAATCATAAATTAACCCCGTAATAGCAGATTAGTCTTTGGCGGGTGTATGTCGTGTATTGTCCGTCATTTATACCCTTAGTTATTCTATTATTGGTAATAAAAAACTTATATTTACGATGAGAAAAACTCATTAAACTAGGCGTTTTGTCCAAATACTTGATTGATAGGATATAGTGAATACTATATATTGAATATCAACTCAGGCTGTCTTGTCCTGTAAAAAAGTATCTGAATTAACCAGATATTTAAATTTGGCCAGAGTAAATAAATGTGGTTTTCAAAAATGATAATTTTTGTTTTAATGTACAAAAACCTCCCCTATAATTGACGGAATTTTACTATGTACAAGCCCATTTCACTTGTAGTTAGTATTCTATGCTTAGGACTGACTACCGTTAGCATACCCTCCATGGCTCAGAGCCAAATACTGATGGCGCAAACCAATAACTCCCAAGTCAGGAGACTGTTTGAGGAAGGGCAGAAACTGGTAAGAGACCAGGACTATAATGGGGCGATCGCCATTTATCAACAAGCGGCTCAGATAGAACCAAAGAATGCCAGAATTCATTCTGGGATAGGCTACCTGTATGCTAAACAAGGAAAATTTCCAGAAGCCCTAGCCTCCTATCGTCGAGCGATCGCTATTAACCCGAATAATAGCGATTTTCATTACGCCATGGGTTACATTAAAGTTAACTTGAATGACATTAATGGGGCGAAAGAGTCTTACCGTCGTGCTATCCAACTCAACCGTAACCATTTAAATGCCTACTTGGGATTAGGTTTCACCCAATCTCGTCTGGGAGACTTTACTGCTGCTAATTGGGCTTACGAAGAAGCAATTAAACTAGACCCCAATAATCCCCAAACTTATGAGTTGATGGCTAAGATGTATCAACAGCGAAGAAATACAGCCCGCGCCAACCAATTACTACAGACAGCCCGTAACTTGTATCAACGGCGCAATGACACGGCTGGAGTTGATAGGATTAATGGGATGTTGAGAGACCTAGGGGGTTAATTAACAACTTTTTCGACAGCACCCCAGTTACTAGCAATTGGCATTCGCCAACCAGTACCAAAGGCACGATCTGTAATTTTTAATCCTGGGGGTGCTTGTCTGCGTTTAAATTCAGCACGGGCGACCATTTGAATGACTCGATTGACAATGAACCGGTCATGACCTGCGGCGACAATTTGGGCTGCTGATTGGTGGTTATGGATGAAGCGTTGTAAGATGTCATCTAAAATCTCGTAGGGGGGTAGAGAATCTTGATCAACTTGTCCGGGTTTGAGTTCAGCACTGGGTGGTTTGATGAGAATATTGTGGGGAATAATGTCGCCATTACTATTTAACCAGTGGCACAGTGAATAAACACGGGTTTTGGGAACATCAGCAATTACAGCCAAACCACCATTCATATCACCGTAAAGGGTGCAATAACCCACTGCCATTTCTGACTTGTTGCCGGTAGATAATAAGAGATAACCGAACTTGTTAGCGATCGCCATCAATAAATTACCACGAATCCGGGATTGGATATTTTCCTCAGCAATGCCAAATTCAGTACCAGCGAACAAATCAGCCAAGGTGTGATCGAACCCTGACATTAATTCCCCTATTTTTAAGATAGTAGTTTGAATACCCAAATTTTCCCCTAATGCCAAAGCATCAGTTACAGAATGCTCTGAACTGTAAGGAGAAGGCATCAGTACACCGATGACATTTTCTTTACCGACGGCTGCGGCGGCGATGGCGGCGACTAATGCTGAATCAATTCCCCCACTGAGACCCAGCAAAACTTTAGAAAAATGACACTTTTGGGCGTAATCTCGCACTCCCAACACCAAGGCGTGCCAAATTTCTTCCTCTTCTGACTGATATACCGGTGCCACAGAACTCAATTGTAAATCTCCCCGGGCTTGATCAAATTCAACTATGACCAAATCAGTGGCAAAACCACGAGCACGACAGACAATTTCACCCTGACGATTTAAACCAAAACTACGTCCATCAAAAATTAAATCATCATTTCCCCCGACTTGATTGGTATAAATCATTGGTTGTGAAAAACGTACCGCACTATGATTGAGCATAGATTCTCGATACTGCTGTTTACCGACACTATAGGGTGAAGCTGACAAATTGACAATCAAATCTACACGCAAAATCGCTAAATCAGCAATAGGATTAACAGCATAATTACGTTTTCCTAAAAAGTCTTCATCGTTCCATAAATCTTCACAAATAGTTACACCAATATCAAGATTATCTAGTGTGAAATAATTAGCTTGTAGCCCTGGTTCAAAATAGCGGTTTTCATCAAAGACATCATAGGTCGGTAAAAGTCGCTTATGAAAAACTTGTTTTACTTTCCCTTCTGTCAACAAAGCGATGCTATTAAATAAACTTTTTCCCCCAGTGCTATCAGCTTTTAAATTGGGGGAAACAGTTCCTACCAATACAGATAAATTGGGCGGTAAATCTGTAGCTAGCTGTTGTAATGTCATCCCCATAGCGGTGACAAAACTAGGATTTAGTAATAAATCTCGCGGGGGATAGCCACACAAGGAAAGTTCTGGGGTTAATAATAAACGCGCACCTTGATTGGCTGCTTTTTGGGCTGCTTCGAGAATTTTCTGAGCATTAGTGGACAAATCACCAATAGTAGGATTTAGTTGAGCGATCGCAATTTTCATGGTTAATATATAGCAATTTTTTCCTGTGTGAGGTACACCATATAACGAATTACTCACGGATGCACAAAGATGAGGATAAGCTATTAAATAAAGACTAAAGGTTTATCTTTAAAAGGAGCAAACGCCTCTGCATCAAATTTATATAAACTAGCCGGACGACCAGCACCCCGTGATACTTTAATTCCCGTATCGGATAAAAAACCTAACTTGAGTAAACGCGCCCGAAAGTTAGAATAGTCGGCGAAATTGTCCCCTAAAACTGTGGTGTATAATTGATACAAATCATTTAAGGTGAAGCTGGCGGGTAGAATGTCAAAAGCTACGGGACTATACTCTAACTTATTTCTTAAGCGTCTGTGTCCATAAGCCAAGACTTGATTATGATCAAAGGCTAATTGCGGTACTTCTTTGACTGGATACCAAGCAATTCCAGTCACTTGCTCTGCAATTAGTTCTGCTTCTTCAAACCTGACTAGAGCAAAGTAACTCACGGATAGATAACGTACACCATAACCATTAGTAGTTTCTCTAGGGTCGCGATTTGGTCCGCCAAAGGTGTATAACTGCTCTAAATAGAGATTATTTACTCTAATTTTCTCTGCCATAATCCGATAAGCAGCATCTTCTAAGGATTCTCCTTTACGTACTAAAGTACCCGGAAGACTCCAGGAATTTAAACATGGTTCTTGCTGTCGCATGACTAAAAGCACTAGCAGCCGATTTTGAGCGGTATCTACAGAAAAAATGACGTTATCAACACCAACTTTAAAATCAGCCCAAGGTTGTTGATTTAGCAGACTTGGTATCTTTCTGTGGTTGCGTCCTGGCATTTGTACAAATGCTGTTGATGAATATAAGCGATAATTGGGGGAGTCAGGGCTTGAGTATCTCCATGTTCACGATAGGCGGTGGAGGAAACATCTATACCGGTTAAGCTAGCGATCGCAATTTGACCGCCTAGATTTTTCACCGGTTCCAAGCTATACTTATCTATGGCATATCCTGGTCGAGCCACAATTAATAGTTCTACTTGCTGCAACAAATTTTGAATACGATACCAACGCGGCAACTGATGTAATAAATCGGAACCAATCACCAATGTAAACTCAGTATCATCACCCCAGCGAACCTGGGCTTTTTCCACAGTTTCCAGAGTTCTAAAGCTACTCAAATCCTGTTCTAAAGTAATATTGCTGCGTGGGGTATCGATATCCGCAATCAACAATTGCAGCATTGTTGCTCGATGTTCCAAAGGTGTTTGATGAGACTTAAAAGGATTATCAGCAGCCCAAACCGCCACCCAATCATAAACCTCACACAACCACCTCAGAATCTTTTGATGTCCAGCTGTCGGCGGATCCGCACTAGTACCAAACAAAGCAATTTTCATATTTTACCTTTGGGTAATTTACCTATCATTTGCGTTTAAATAGCAATAATTCATACATGATAATTTGATAATCTTCGGGATCACTTGCCATGCCAGAGTATTTTTACCACATTTTAACCCTTTATAGTAGATTTTACCATATATAATATCAAATCAGCCCAGCATAAAGTTATATGAGTCCTCTAAACATAAATTTAACCATGGGTATTATTTGATAAATTGCCATTATTTAACTTATTTTAATAGTAATTTATACCAATATTTACTGCTAATTTTTGAGCAAGGTTTTGTGAAAAATCTCAAATATCAACATAAGTAAAACTTAACCAAAATATAAACTGTTGCAAAGATAACTAAATAAAGATTACACATATTTATAATATGTTGCAATTTTAATGTTGTGGACAACATCAGTACTAAAGTAGATAAATCAAAACCAACGCGACTCAGCAAGGAGTCTCATATGGCGATTTCAAACAGATTAGCTAGCATCATGCAGTATGTTTCTGAAGCCGTAATGCGGATTTTTACACCTACTGAGGATGCTTATCCGGTGATTGGTGTACAGCCATTTACAGGGGAACCCTATAGACGTAGAACAGCCAACAGTTGGTAGTTCTGGAAATTCCACACAAATGAATCAAGCAGACAATCCTGATCTCCCCCTCCTCCCTAGGGAAGAGGGGCTACTACTTTTTACCGCATATCGTAGCCGAACAAATTGGGATCTACCTCCCCTAACTTTAAATTCGCTAAACCATACTCAGCCCAGCGTCTATCTACCATCGCTGCTATATTGGGGTCTGACTCCAGAGGTGCGCCCCATTCGTGGTCTGTTTCGGGTGGTATTTTCGTAGTCGCATCAATACCCATGCGTCCACCTAAACCAATTTTCTCACTAGCAAAATCTAAGGTATCAAAGGGTGTATTAGGCAAAATAAATACATCCCTAGAGGGATCAACTTTGGAACTGATAGCCCATACTACTTGACGCGGATCACGAATATTGATATCTTTATCCACCACAATCACAAATTTAGTATAAGTAAATTGGGGTAAGGCACTCCAAAACGCCAAAGCAGCCCGTCGCGCCTGTCCTGGATATGCTTTATCAATGGAAATAATCGCAGCTTTGTAACTTAAGGCTTCCATTGGTAAGAAGAAATCCACAATTTCCGAGACTTGTTGCCGCAAAATAGGAGTGTAAATCCGATTCAGGGCGATCGCCATCATCGCCTCTTCCTTGGGGGGACGACCGCTAAAAGTGGTTAAATAAATGGGGTCTTTGCGGTGGGTCATACATTGGAAGCGCACCAACGGAGAATCTTCCACACCACCGTAGTAACCCATATGGTCGCCAAAGGGGCCATCTGGTAATACTTCCCCTGGTGTAATTGTCCCTTCCAAGACAAATTCTGAATCTGCGGGAACTTCTAAATCTACAGTTTTACATTTTGCTAGGTTGACACCGGAACCGCCATAGAGTCCTGCAAACAACCATTCTGATAGATCTACAGGAATGGGTGTTGCCGCAGCCATAATGATTAAAGGATCTACACCCAGAGCGATCGCCACTTCTAACTTTTTACCACATTCAGCAGCCTTGCGTAAATGTCTAGCCCCACCCCGCACAGATAACCAGTGAACAGTCATCGTATTTCGAGATTGCAGTTGCAAGCGATACACACCTACATTGGGCGTACCCGTTTCACAGTCCTTGGTAATTACTAATCCCAGAGTGATAATCTTACCGGCATCGCCTACATACGGACGTATTAAGGGTAACTTATTTAAATCTAAATCATCACCTTGGACTACCACTTGTTGACAAGGTGGGAAAAAGTCTCGTCCTGGTTTAGCCTTCACTACATCAAACAGCACCTTCCCAAAGTCTATAGCTTGGGAAATCTTTTTTGGTGGTTTTGGTTGTTGCAGCATACCCAGCTTTTTACCCAGAGTTTCCAACTCTTCTGGATGCTGCATATTCATTGCCCAGCATATCCTTTGCACAGTTCCCATCAAATTAACCGCCACCGGGAACGATGCGCCTTTAACGTTCTCAAATAGTAACCCTGCTTGACCTTTTTGTAGCATCCGGTTGGAAATTTCTGCAATTTCTAATTCTGGGTCAACTAAAGCGGAAATTCTCTTTAATTGTCCTCTTTCTTCCAGAATTTTGATGAATCCCCGTAAGTCTCTGGCCATGGTTATAATAAAGGTGAATAGGAAGAAAACATATGTAATATGTTTTCTTAATATTAATTCATGATTAGCTTTAACTAAGCTGGCAAAGTCATCTTGCAAACCGTCAAAAAATGGGTAAATAAGCCAAAAATACCCACCTACTACAATAATTTCCCCTTGATATCTAAGTTTAACGGTAAATTAACCCAGTAGTGAACTTTTCTTAACCCCAAACTAGTTGGGGTCAAGTTATTTTAATCCAGTATAGGGAATCAGCACTACCCTAATCAAACATGGCGATGATATATGTACTTAGCTAGCAGCAGGTAGCCAGCTACCTGCTAGCTTTGTTTTTTGCCACTAAAATTGTGGAAACAAAAGATTATCCAAAACGACCACTAACATAATCTGCCGTTTTTGCCTCAGAAGGGTGATGAAAAATGACCTCTGTCTGATCAAACTCCACCAGTTCGCCCAAATACATAAATGCCGTATAGTCAGATAAACGAGTTGCTTGCTGCATATTATGGGTGACAATCAAAATCGTCACTGTTGTTTTCAGTTTAGTAATTAACTCTTCAATGCTGGCAGTAGCTATGGGGTCTAGGGCAGATGTTGGTTCATCAAATAGTACCATTTCCGGTTCAGTAGCCAAAGCCCGGGCGATACAGAGCCTTTGCTGTTGACCACCAGAAAGGTTAAAAGCTAAATCACTCAGACGGTCTTTGACTTCATCCCACAAAGCCGCACTTTGCAAAGCTGTTTCTACTTTCTCATCAATAATGTCACGTCTAGTTTCACCCCGTACCCTCAAACCATAAGCCACATTTTCATAAATAGACTTAGGAAAAGGATTAGGTCTTTGAAACACCATACTAATCCGCATTCGCACTTCAATGGGGTCAACTTTACGACTTAGCAGGTTGACCCCATCTGGTTCTAGAGTGATTTCTCCTCCATAGCGATTACCCGGATAGAGGTCATGCATCCGGTTGAAACAACGTAGTAGGGTAGTTTTACCACATCCAGATGGTCCAATCAATGCCGTAACCTGCTTCTCAGCCACTGGCATATTAATGTTCTTCAGAGCATGGACTGTACCAGCATAGTAAAAATTAAGACTATTAACCGCCGCCTTTAAGGGCTTGTTCAGTTTGGAATATCCTGTTTCTACCATTTGATTTTACTGCGTAAACGATAACGGAAATAAATTGCTACAGCATTCATGGACAAAGTAATCACAATCAGAACAATACCCGCTGCCGCAGCGTTCACCTGAAAGCTAGTTTGGGGACGAGATACCCAAGAAAACATTTGAATTGGCAGCACAGTAAAAGGAGCAGATAACCAAGCAAATGAAATGAAGGGAAAATCACTCGTGATTGGGGGGTCAGGTAAGAAGGCAATAAATGTCAAAGCCCCAATAGTAATTAAAGGCGCAGTCTCACCAATAGCCCGCGCCAAGGCCACAATCACACCAGTCAGAATTGTTCCTGTGGAGTAGGGCAAAACGTGATCCCAGATTACCTGCCACTTAGAAGCCCCGGTTGCATAAGCAGCCTCGCGAATACTATTAGGAATAGCACGGATAGCCTCACGAGTAGCAACAATTACTATAGGTAAAACTAGTAGCGCCAAAGTTAACCCGGCAGTAATGACACTTTCACCCAGGTTCAATCCATAAACAAACACACCCAAAGCTAAAAGCCCATAAATAATCGAAGGAACGCCCGCCAAGTTAGTAACATTAATTTCGATTAAATCAGATATCCAATTTTTGCGGGCATATTCTTCTAGGTAAATTCCCGATGCCACGCCAATGGGTACTGCAGAGGATGCCGTGACTAACATCACCAGTATAGTACCTACCCAGGCAGAGAGAATACCAGCCTCTCCTGGTCTGCGACTGGGAAAAGAAGTGAAAAACTGCCAGGAAAGCCGGGGTAACCCATCGTGCAACAAATCCAAAAATAGCGCCAACAAGGTGATGATGGCAACCAGCATTGATAACAGGCTGATGATCCCAAAAATATATTCTGAGCGCTTGTTATTGCTAATGGCCTTCCGGGCTTCCTGAAGCTTGAGATTTGTCATATCAATAAATCTCCCGGTAGCGCTTACTCAGAAAATGACCAATAATGTTGAAAACCAAAGTCATCAACACCAAAGCCAGTCCCACAGCGAAGATTGTTTGGTATTCTAAGCTATTGTGGGGTAAGTCACCGAGACTGACGGATACTATGTAGGCGGTCATAGTGGCGGCTGGCTCCATGGGATTAAGGGTAAAGTTGGGTTGTCCCCCCGCGGCAATAGCTACTACCATGGTTTCCCCCGCAGCCCGGGAAACTCCTAAAATATAGGCAGCTGATATCCCGGAAATTGAGGCGGGTATGACAACTCTTAAAGCTGTTTGTAAGCGAGTAGCCCCTGTTGCATAGGAACCTTCTCGCAGATATGCCGGTACTGCACGCATGGCATCTTCACTTAAAGAACTGACATAGGGAATAATCATAATCCCTATGACTAACCCCGCACTGAGCATATTAAAACCAGGTAAGTCTGGTAAAATTTGCTGCAAGAGGGGTGTGACAAATAACAATGCAAAATAACCGTATACTACTGTTGGAATACCAGCTAGTAATTCTAAGGTTGGCTTAACGACCTCCCGGACTACAGGGGGAGCAAATTCACTCAAGTAAATAGCAATAATTGTACCTAGGGGTACTGCTACTGATAAAGCAACTAATGTAGTGACTAAAGTTCCGGAAACTAAAGGGCCAAATTCCAAAATTTTTCTTTTCAAACAGGGGTGTCCACTGGGTGGAGGTGATAAATTCCCACAAAGACACCTGTTGAAAAAAAAGTGCAGATTCATAAAGTAGAACACCAATAATTGCCACCGTGGTGGCCACAGAAGACATGGCAGCTAAAAATAACACCGCCTCAATCCCCCGTTCCCGTAAATCTCGCACTAACTTGGGAGAAAACTCAATTCCTTGGACAATCTTCATTTTGGAAATATCTAAACAGCCGTGATGAGCAATTCCAATATCCAAAGAGAAGTACCACCAGTAAATCTCTTTGGTAAGTTGACAAAATCTTCAAAATCCAGCCCCGAAATTAGTCTTTTGCTTGACGTGCTAACACATCGGCAATTTTTACACCAACAGCTTCTTTACCACCAAATACAGTACCAAATCTCTTGGTGTTAACGTGCCTCTGGGCGGTAGTATAAGCTGAAGCAGGTAGACCAACGTATCCTACTTCTCTGCTGAGTTTGGCTCCATTTGTTAGGTAAAAATCAACAAACTGCTTGACTTCTGGCTTGTCAATGGACTTAGAACTTACGTAAATAAAAATGGGGCGAGACAAGGGGTTATATGTGCCGTTTTCTACTGTCTGTACTGAAGGGGCTACACCATTAATAGATACTGCTTTGAGCTTATCTGTGTTTTCTGAATAATAGGCGAAACCAAAGTAGCCCAAGGCATTTCTGTCGCGAGCAACACCCTGTACCAAGACATTATCATCTTCGCTGGCAGTAAAATCACCACGGCTAGACTTGGATTTACCTACAATAGCTTCGGTGAAATAGTCAAAAGTACCAGAGTCAGCACCAGGTCCAAACAGCTTTAATGATGCGTTAGGGAAACCTGCTCGCACTTGATTCCAGTTATTTACCTTTCCTTGGGCTGCGGGTTCCCAGATTTTCTTCAGTTCCGCAACTGTCAGGTTATTTACCCAGTTATTTTGCCTGCTAACTACTACGGTTAAGGCATCATAGGCCACTGGTAGCTCAAGGTAGCGAATACCGGCAGCTTTACATTGGTCTATTTCTTTTTGTAAGATGGGACGGGAAGCACCAGAAATGTCTGTTTCTCCACGACAAAACTTTTTAAACCCACCACCTGTACCGGACACACCAACGGTTACTCGCACCCCTCTTTGAGCTTTTTGAAATTCTTCTGCTACGGCTTCAGTAACCGGAAAAACTGTACTAGAACCATCGATTTGCACAGTTTTGACACTTTGAGATTGCACCGCAGAAATCGAGAACCCTAGGGTGGTGGCTATCATGGAAACCAGACCCAGTGCTGTCAAGCTATGAAGCTTCAAGTTCATTTTATTCATTCCCAAACTCCTAATTTTTTGTAGATTTAGCCTTCGCCTCATCGCCTTCAAGAGACGATGCTGTGATTGGGTGAAGAACTTAGTGAATATAAAATCTATCCACTGCTAAGAAGGTTGACATAAGCAGTTCATCCTTAAGTTAATTTTTGGTTAATAATAATTTAATATCGAGTGTTAACCGAGTATTCTTTTTTTACTTGTGATAAAATTTAGAACGTAGGGTTGACAAACTTATCATTTAATGAATATGGGAGTGAATAATAGGAATAGCTATGTCTGGGTCAAGTTATATCCAGAAATTAATCATCTTCATTGCAGTCAATTAAGTAATGCAAAAATTTATGTGCTGTCAAGTAAACTTTAATTACGTGATATATTTCGCGTAATTTTTACATTTACTAGTAGGCAATTAGGCACTACAAAAACTCCATATTGATTGCACAAATCACGAAAGATTACTAATTACTTTTCAGGTTTTGTTTAGTCAATATTTATTGCCCCAGCGTTTTTTGAGTATGAATCAACTAATTTCCGCCATTAAAGTGAAAAATCTCAGCTTTTATTACAATACTCAAAAGATATTTCAAAATGTTTCCATGGATATTTATCAGGGCAAAGTAACTGCAATTATTGGACCTAGTGGTTGTGGAAAGTCTACTTTTGTGAAATGCCTCAATCGCATGATTGAATTAGAAGGGAAAGTACGAGTTGAGGGAGGGGTAGAATTTTTTAATCAAAATATATATGAGCGTCGTGTTAACTTAACTCGGCTCCGTCGTCAAGTGAGTATAGTACTCCCTAAGCCAAATCTTTTTCCCATGAGTGTTTATGATAATGTCGCTTATGGGGTAAAAATACTGGGTTGGCATCCGAAAGCAGAATTAGACAGGATTGTAGAATCTGCCATTAAAGATGCTGATCTCTGGGAGGAAGTGAAAAATAAATTACATAAGTCGGCTTTAGACCTTTCTGGGGGTCAACAACAACGACTCTGTATTGCTCGTGCTTTGGCAGTGAAGCCACAAGTTATCCTCATGGATGAGCCTTGTTTTGCTCTTGATCCTATTGCTAGGATCAAAGTTGAGAGCTTAATCCAACGTTTGCGTTTGCGTTCAGAATTAACAATGGTCATTATTAGTCACAACTTGCAGCAGGTGCACCGCCTATCTGATTTCACTGCTTTATTTTATACTAATGAAAATCGTATTGGTGAAATGATTGAATTTGGTACCACAAATAAAATCTTTACTAATCCCCTTGATTCTCGGACTCGCGACTATATTTCTTACCACCTTAATTGAGCTATTTTACTTTGTGCAATTGCAAATGAATCAATTTATCTTGGGTTTGGTCTTTCCACTCAACCTACAAATATTATAAGTGTTTAACCGAAGAACATAATATATGATGAATGAGGAAAGAATGGATAATCTAGCAAAAAAGACAAAAATTACAGATAGGTAAGCTGTTGTGCTGGATTATCAGGATTTATGAAGATCGATCACGTTCATTTCTATGTAGAAGATGCCAAAGTCTGGCGGGATTGGTTTGTAAACCACCTGGGGTTTACGGCAGTAGGTAGTCATCTTAGTTCGGTTCATACTTGTACGGAATTTGTGAGCAACGGTGTCGTTGACTTTTGGCTGTCATCAGCGTTATTACATACAAGTCCAGTAGCGGATTTTCTACGCAAACACCCACCAGGGGTAGCAGATGTGGCTTTTGCTGTGGAAGATGTGGCTTGTGCGATCGCACAAGCTCAAACATACGGGGCTACAGTCATTCAACCCATCCACTCACGCCGGGTTGCCGGTGTTTGGCGTCAGTGTGGCACAATTGCTGCCTCGGGTGGGTTAACTCATACGTTGATTTCAACCTCACCGGGTCATGCACAGCAAACAACAGATCATACTTTTACTGCCATAGATCATATAGTTTTGAATGTGGCAGTGGGTGAATTGGAATCCGCGGTCGCTTGGTACGAAAAAGTTCTCGATTTTCAACCCCAGCAAAGCTTTAAAATTCAAACCGAGCGTTCTGCTTTATATAGCCAAGTCATGGTTTCCCGTAATGGTAGGGTACAATTACCGATTAATGAACCAGCTTCTAGCAATTCCCAAATTCAAGAGTTTCTCGATGTTAATCGCGGATCTGGAGTTCAACACATCGCTTTGGCGACACCTAATTTGATCAGTACCATTACTCAATTGCGCGCCCGTGGTCTATCTTTACTGTCGGTTCCCCAAACCTATTATTCACAAGTCCAACAGCGTCGGGGATGTCCTCTGTCTAGGGTAGAACTTGAGGCCATTGCCGAGCAAGAAATTTTAGTGGATTGGCCAGAAGATTCCCAAGATGCAGTACTGCTACAAATCTTTACTCAGCCTATTTTTGCACAACCCACTTTTTTCTTTGAGTTTATTGAACGCCGTTATCAGGCTCAAGGTTTTGGGGAAGGTAATTTTCGGGCTTTGTTTGAGGCTATTGAAGGCGAACAAATCAAACGCGGCAGCTTGCAATAATTAATGAGATAATGTCATAAAAATTAACATTTTTTGCCAATGCTAAGATTAATTACTGACTTCGACGGCCCGATTATGGATGTCTCTGAACGGTATTACCGTGTTTATCAATTTTGTTTGGAGAAGATCCGATATCCCCAACAATCTGTACAAGAACTTTCCCGGGCAGAATTTTGGCAGCTCAAGCGATCGCGTGTCCCTGAAAAACAAATTGCTTTAAAATGTGGTTTAGATGACACCCAAGCCCAAGAATTTGCCCATTTACGGCGCAAAACCGTACACACAGACAGTTATTTTCAGTATGACAGCCTGATTCCAGGGGCTGTAGACACACTGTTAAAAATTCAACAGGCTGGAATTGATTTGGCGGTGATGACCATGCGTCGAGTCAGGGAACTAGATTATGCTCTGCAAAAATATGAATTAGGTAATTTCTTCCCAGAAAATCGCCGTTATTGCTTGAGCAACGACTATGTTAAAACTAGTGACGTTGAAGATAAACCCTTGTTGATGGAACGAGCATTAGCGGAACTGCCTCCCGCCTGTGATACTTGGATGGTTGGGGATACAGAAGCAGATATTGCGGCGGCGAAGAAATACGGTATTAAGGTGATAGCTGTGGAGTCTGGGATTCGCGATCGCACTCAATTAGAAATTTACCAGCCAGATGTAATTGTTGAGGATTTGAGAACAGCTGTCAAACTTATCCTCGAATCTAGGTTGGCAGAAATTGGGTCATAGTAACTTATCTTAAGAATATGCTAATTAACAATTCCCCCACCAAGCAGGCAGCTGGGTGGGAGATTCCTGTTTCAGCGGTCACCATGATCACTATAAATGTGTGATTTTAACGCAGAAAACTGGTAATTAGCCATAACAAGATAAATGTCAACACTGTAGAGAACTGGTCAGAGCTGATCTGTGCCAAGTTTATCTGCGGCAGGAGCCAGTTAGCAATTAGCCCACCAGCGATTAAACCGACAATTAAACCCACCAAAGTCAATAAAACTGCCCTACCAAACTTGTCTTCCTTGCGTTTGAGGAAGTAAATACTGACTCCTACACCTAAGACCAAAGCCAATTGTAAAACCTGACCGCCTGGGGATGGAGTCAACACACTCATGGAACTTAAACCCAAATACCAAGCTCCGGGTAAGAGTATATCTCTAGGCGAGGGTTGATCTCGCATTCGTTGCAGCCATGCTGGAGACTGCTGCGGAGGGTTGGGAGTTTCTTTTGCAGGGGATTGCACCCGCAATTCTGGAAACCTGATTCGTTCGGGTACCTTAATTTTACCTTCTTGGCGCATCCGGAGGCGATCCATTAGAATCGCATCGTAAGCCACTTCAATGAGTTCTATACTCTTGGCATCGCCATTGTATTGCTCCAATTGGCGATTACGAGCATCCTGAATTTCATCGAAGCTAGCATCTTCCGATACCCCAAGTTTCTCGTAGGGATTTTGATCGCTCATGGGAGTTTATACTTTCTTTAGCCTTAGTCAGGGGCAGTGTTTGAGTGTTTGGAAAAACAACTTTAGGTTTTATCTTGAGCCCAACCAACGTATGAACCCATTTCTAGACCCTACAAGGTATAGTAGCATGGGTTAGTTGGGGTAAGTGGAAATTTGTAACTACATTAACTTTAACATATTGCTCATTGCTCTTACACAGTTTCTCACCGCGTCCCTTTGGTAAATGACTTCTTTACTCTATAATTTTAAATAGAGGTGCTACCAACGCATTTTTTAGAAAAAAATTAAGTTTTATGTATCTAAATTTCGCAATTTAGAGCATCTCGGAGCAATTTTTAGTACTTAGCCTCACAATAGCTTGTGGTATGTATCCGCATATAGATTTAGAATTGAAAAGTTTTAAATCCCCACTCAATTGGGAAAGCAAACTCTACCAGGTAAAGGAACTGCTATGGCGGACATTGAGAACAACGGTCTGGTACACATGAATCTTGATAATTAGAATACAGGTATTCAAAATCCTCTTAGTTTGATTTTCCCTCAATTCTGATGACACAATTATTTTATTTTGGATAATCAGGAAATGCATTCCTTAGCTCTGTAGAGTCTTAAATAACCCCTAAAGTGGAAACTGCGTTTTTTACGCAATCCCCCCGTCTGTGTTAATCTTAGGAATTTTTGTGCAAAGTGATGGTCATGGCTCCCGCCAAGATTCTTGTAGTTGATGATGACCCTGCGGTCAGAAATTTAATCCAACGCTTTTTGATTAAGCAGACCTATCAGGTGGAGGCGGCTGAGGATGGTAAAACAGCCTTAACGCTATTTGAGCAATTTAACCCAGATTTGGTAATTTTAGATGTGAATTTGCCAGATGTCATCGGGTTTAACCTCTGCCAAGAAATGCAAAGTCGTAGCGGTGTTTTCGTTTTGATGCTGACTAGTCGCGCCGACGAAGCCGACAAAATTCGCGGCTTTTCCAAAGGTGCTGATGACTATCTCACTAAGCCATTTGGACTCGGAGAGTTAGAAGTCAGAGTAGCCGCAATTTTGAGACGCCAGCGGATTGTGACTACTGCTGAACAAAAACGTCTAGTATTTGAAAAGTTAATGATTGATCCGGCACGACGCGAAGTCGCATTCAACAACCAAGCAATACCCTTAACTGCTCTTGAATTTGACTTGTTGCATTTTTTAGCTAGCCATCCCGGTAGAGTCTGGCGACGTGCAGAACTGATTCAAGAGGTCTGGGATTATGAATATGTTGGCGACCAGAGAGTTGTGGATGTACACATTGGTCAAATTCGCAAGAAAATTGAAATCGATGCTAGTCAACCAGCACTCATTCAAACTGTACGCGGCGTTGGGTATAAGTTTGAATGTCCCACTCATTCCCCCCAGTGGGAACCTCATTCCTGAGTCCATACTATTGAGCGTTAACTCTTGATTAAGTAACTAAGTAGGTAGCTACGCATAAACTTTATTCTGTCACTCTTGCCATTACTTGCTAAGTTTTAGTGCTAATGACTAACTCGTAGATTTTCCCACCTACCTACTGAAGCTACAAATATTGAGCCGATCTAGGCCCATCCTATCCCTTCCCAGTTGTATTCAACATCCATAGCGACAACAACAGCACACTATTAAAGCCTTTTTCAGGCTCATGAAGTACACACCAATTCCCTGTTCCCTGTTCCCTGTTCCCTCAAACTAAAAAAATTTGTACCTCACGAGCATGGGAAATGCTATATATCGAATTTTCTCAAGATAGTTAGAAAGATTTTTGCCCAGTCACTTACCAGTACTTTAGTGTTTCTGGTTAATTGCTGCTGGGCATTTGTATTTAGCAGTTATGGAACAATGTTTCTAAATATACACGTGCAGCGCGGCGATGGCGCTCGCGCCCTCCGGGGACATCGCTTTCGCCATTTTGCAGTAAAAACAGAGACAAAGCAGCCGTCAGGACTCTTTTTTCATCCCAATCTGGGTGGGTTTCTAAGTAATTTTTAAGGGATTCATGTAGTGATTCGGGAATTTCCGTCAAGATACTAACTGCGTTCATGAGTTTTTCCTTCTCTGAAATCAATCAAGAGAGACAAGTTGCTACATAGTTCTGTCTTCACCTGACAATCTACACCAACGTCTAAGGTGATTTTTCCTGTCAATGGTGGAACAAACTATAAAAGCCAGTCGCATCATTGTGCGCTAACAGGGGGTGGGTTTGTCAATGCTGCGAAATGTTACATCCCATGGGATATAAAACAAATGTTGACGTAATAATAAGGCTTTTGGGTCTTTTTTTGTTACTTAACTTCACAAAAACTCAGTAACCTAGACATCTAGGGATTGGGATCAAACAATCCCCAGTAAAACTGTAAGTGCCTATTAATTGGTCAAACACCTGTGGAAAAGTACCAAAATACCTGTGGAAAGCCTGTGGAATTAGTGAGGAAAATTTTCGGTAATGATAAGAATTACAAAATATTGGTAATTGGGAACTCTCATCTGTCTCCGGCGGCTTTGACCAATGCCTGAGCTAGCGGCGACGTTCTTGTAACTTGCGATATACTGATTTTAAATCCACTTGATGATGAGCTAAGGCCACTAGGGTATGGTAAAGTAAATCTGCAACCTCCCCGGCGATCGCATCCTCCTCATCATCCTTAAAGGCCATCACCACCTCGGCGCTTTCCTCACCAATCTTTTTTAAGATTTTATTGTCCCCACCGGCCAATAACTTACAGGTGTAAGAAGTTTCCACTGGGTGGTCACGGCGATCGCAAATTACCTGAAATAATTGGGACAAAGTATCCCCTGGTGGTAGAGCCACTCTTCCTTCCACCTGATGAAAACAGCTACGCTCCCCAGTGTGACAAGCAATATCCCCCAACTGTTCTACCCCAAGGAGTAAGGCATCACTATCACAGTCATAACGGACGCTTTGCACCTTCTGAATATGTCCAGAAGTTGCGCCCTTATGCCATAACTCCTGGCGGGAACGACTCCAAAACCAAGTTTCCCCGGTTTCCAAAGTCTTTTGTAAAGACTCCCGACTCATCCACGCCATCATCAAAACAGTGCCATCCAAGTAATCTTGGATAATTGCCGGTACTAGACCGCGTTCATCGTAGGAAATCTGATCAACCGGGATAGAGAGGGGTAGTGAATCCGGATCATGAGAAAACATCACAATTTTAACTCTGTTCTGTGTATTTTAATGGAAAATATACAATACCATTGATATGATTGGTGGAAAAATGATTCAGCTTAAACAAAAACATTCCTATCTGGAGCAGACTGCATCTTGACAGCAGTTCAGGGTGCTTTGATGTGATAATTATTTTCAAAATTTAGGAGATAGCCTTGGTAAATACCACGATTAAAACCACAAAATCACAAGAAATCTTTGCTGCTGCTCAAAACTTGATGCCGGGAGGAGTGAGTTCTCCAGTTCGCGCCTTCAAATCTGTAGGTGGACAACCCATAGTTTTTGACCGTGTGAAAGACGCGTATATCTGGGATGTAGATGGCAACCAATATATTGATTATGTAGGTACTTGGGGGCCAGCTATATGTGGTCATGCCCATCCAGAAGTAATTGCAGCCCTCCATGAGGCCTTAGAAAAAGGTACTAGCTTCGGCGCACCCTCAGTACTAGAAAATGTACTGGCAGAAATGGTCATTGATGCGGTTCCTAGCATCGAAATGGTGAGATTTGTCAATTCCGGCACTGAAGCCTGTATGGCAGTACTGCGGCTCATGCGGGCTTTTACCAGCCGGGAGAAAATCATCAAGTTCGAGGGCTGCTACCACGGTCACGCCGATATGTTTCTAGTCAAGGCTGGTTCTGGTGTAGCCACACTGGGGTTACCCGATTCCCCCGGAGTACCCAAATCAGCCACCATGAACACCCTCACAGCGCCTTATAACGACTTAGAAGCAGTCAAAGCCTTGTTTGCAGAAAACCCCGACGAAATTGCTGGGGTGATTTTAGAGCCAGTAGTCGGCAACGCCGGGTTTATTACTCCCGATGCTGGGTTTCTAGAAGGTTTAAGAGAAATCACCAGGGATCATGGGGCATTACTGGTATTTGACGAAGTAATGACAGGGTTTCGTATTGCCTACGGTGGCGCTCAGGAGAAATTTGGTGTCACACCAGATTTAACTACATTGGGTAAGGTGATTGGTGGAGGCTTACCCGTGGGAGCCTACGGCGGTCGCCGGGACATCATGTCAATGATAGCCCCAGCAGGTCCGGTGTATCAGGCGGGAACTTTATCTGGTAATCCTTTAGCAATGACTGCTGGGATTAAGACCTTAGAACTGCTGCAAAGACCTGGTACTTATGAGTATCTAGATAAAATTACTCAGAAGTTAGCAGATGGGTTGCTGCAAATTGCTCAAGAAACTGGTCACCCTGCTTGTGGTGGTCATATTAGCGCTATGTTTGGCTTATTCTTCACCTCTGGACCAGTTCATAACTATGAAGATGCCAAAAAGTCTGATATGGCTAAATTTGGTCGCTTCCATCGCGGGATGTTAGAGCGCGGTATTTATTTAGCACCTTCTCAGTTTGAGGCTGGTTTTACCTGTTTGGCGCACAGTGAAGCAGATATTGACCAGACTTTAGCAGCTGCTAGAGAAGTGCTGTCTAGTCTTTAAACTCCGCTCGGTTTCTCAACTGACGCTATACAGACAAGCCCAAAAACAGAGTACCTAGAGGTTTTAACCCACAGTAACCCTCCCCTCATCCAGGGGAGGGGGAACAAAGCCATTGTTTAATTAACTTAATTAACAGCCGCAGCCATTATGTCCACAGCCTTTGATGGTTTTATGACCTTCAGCACAGCCCTCAGAACAATAATATTTACCCTCTTTTTTAATAGCTTCCTCAAGGGAGACTATACATAAGCAGTTGGGACAGGCGCACTTCATTTGAGTGACGGTAGTCATAGTTCTCTCCATTAGTACCGAATAATTATCTATACTACAACATCTGAGCAGATATTCAAGTATTATCTATAGGTATCGGCAAAATTAAAGTTTTACTACTCATAGCGGGCAAGAAGAAGAAAATGCCCGCACTACATCTATAATAAAAAGGCTTTGGGTGGAATGTTGATTATTCTTCCTCTAACTCATTGTCATCATCTTCTTCCTCATTAGCCTTGGACACTGAATTAGCAGAAACAACAGCCCCCATATCCAGCTTTTGACGTACCAGTTCCTTGATTTGTTGCACAAATTCCGGCTTTTCTTCGAGATACTTGATCGCATTATCTCGACCTTGGGAAATATTCTCACCGTTGTAACTGTACCAGGCTCCCTTGCGAATAATAACCCCTGTTTCTTCTGCTAAGTCCACCAGACAACCCAAGGTAGAAACTCCCTTACCAAATATAATGTCAAATTCCGCGACTCTAAACGGCGGAGCAACTTTATTTTTAGCAACTTTCACTTTGACCCGGTTACCAAATTCTTCAGTGCCTTTTTTCAAGGTTTGTATGCGGCGAATATCCAGACGTACGGAGGCATAAAATTTTAAGGCGTTACCGCCAGTGGTGGTTTCTGGGCTACCGTAGGTGATCCCAATTTTTTGCCGCAACTGGTTAATAAAAATAACTGTGCATCCAGATTTACCTATATTCCCAGTTATTTTACGTAGAGCTTGGCTCATCAGTCGTGCCTGTAAACCAACGTGGGTATCACCCATATCCCCTTCAATTTCCGCACGGGGAACTAGTGCGGCTACTGAGTCAATGACGACAATATCAACGGCGGCGGAGCGCACCAGCTGATCAACAATTTCCAAGGCCGATTCCCCAGTATCAGGCTGAGAAACTAGCAAGTTCTCAATATCTACACCCAAAGCAGCAGCATAGGTGGGGTCTAGGGCGTGTTCAGCATCAACAAAGGCGGCTATACCATCTTGTTTTTGCACTTCCGCGATCGCATGTAGTGCTACGGTAGTTTTACCGGAACTTTCTGGGCCGTAAATTTCAATTACCCGTCCTTTAGGTAAACCTCCACCCAACGCTAAATCTAAGGTGAGAGCCCCTGTAGAAATTGTCTCTACTCGCATCTGCGTAGCATCACCCAGGCGCATGATTGCTCCTTTACCGAAACTGCGCTCAATCTGGTTGAGTACTATATTTAATGCTTTTTCCTTGCCAGAATTATTGGTGTTGGTAGCCATTCTTGCCTCTAAATATACGAACTATATTGATTTCAGGTATCTGGGGATGGGAGTTTCAGTAGAACAGATATACTATTTTAACCAGAAAATTCTCTTTTACAGTTTGAAAAAACAAAGGTGTCCACATGGTAACCTGAACGACTGGAAATGAGGCTAGTAATACTACATATTTTTACGATATATTTATAACTAGATACATACTCATAGAGAACAGGAAATCATCCCATAATTGAGCGATCGCCATTTCAGTTACCTTAAGGAAATAGGGAACAGGGTGGAAACTCCCTATTTGTTTTTGTGCTCACCTCTTTGGCGGTTGCTATCAATACTCAAACTTTTCACGCCAGTTATCCCCACACTCAGTATAGGTCTGGCTACCTATGGGTGTACCCAAACAACCTATGATTAAGTACTTTTTCAGCAATTTGAGTTTTTCCGGTTAATACTCAAAGTTCTTGTAGTAACTACCAGTAGAAATATATAAGAGTCGAAATCTGGTAAATTAACTCACGAGCCATTGCCAAGAATTGATCTTTGCTGTTTGCTCATCAAGAGGAAAACTTAACCAGGGACTTTTGCAACTACTAACTTAGGGTACATCAACATCATGAAACCGTTTCTTTTCGTCACCGACTTAGATAATACCTTTGTAGGGGATGACAACGCCTTAGCAGCACTGACGAAATCACTGACCCAACATCGTCAAGAATATGGTACTAAAATAGTTTATGCCACAGGGCGATCGCCTATTCTTTACCGTGAACTCCAGCAAGAAAAAAATCTCATGACACCGGATGCTTTAATTCTGTCCGTAGGTACAGAAATTTATCTCCATGGTCAGGAGACCCCAGATGAGGGCTGGTCAGAAATCCTCTGTGCTGGGTGGGACAAAGAGCTAGTATTTAAGATTGTCAAGTCTTTTCCTGAGTTGGTGCTGCAACCAGACTCAGAACAACGGGCTTTTAAGGTCAGCTGCTTCCTTCCCGAAGAATTTGCCCCCACCATCCTACCCCAACTAGAGGCGGAGTTGGTTAATTCTCAACTAAATATTAAGTTAATCTATAGTAGCGGCATTGACCTTGACATTTTGCCCATTAACAGTGATAAAGGTCAAGCAATGCAGTTTATCCGTCAAAAGTGGAAATTTGCAGCACAAAGAACAGTTGTTTGTGGTGATTCAGGTAATGATATTGCATTATTCGCTGTGGGTGAAGAGAGGGGAATTATCGTCGGGAATGCGCGGGGAGAATTACTCCAGTGGTACAAAGAGTATCCCGCTGACCATCGTTATCTAGCACAAAGTGCTTGTGCCGGTGGAATTATGGAAGGATTAAAATATTTTAGGTTCTTACAATGATTAGCTATCTTAAAGGGATTATCGCTGGTATTCAAACAGTGGGCGGGGGTCGCTTCATCTTGACTCTTGAGGTTAATGGTTTGGGGTATGATTTGCAAATTCCCCAACGGCTATCACAGCAGTTACCAGATTCGGGAGCAGTGGTACAAATCTTTACCCACGTGCAAATTCGGGATGAGGTACCCTTCCTCTACGGCTTTGGTTCCCCCGCAGAACGTGACTTGTTCCGCCACTTGCTCAGTGTCAGCGGTATTGGTGTGGCTTTAGCGATCGCCCTGTTGGACACTTTGGAATTACCAGATTTAGTGCAAGCCATTATTGCTACTAATGTCCAAATGTTAATTCAAACCCCCGGGGTGGGCAAAAAGACCGCAGAACGCCTCTGTTTAGAATTGAAAGCCAAGTTAATTGAGTGGCGCAAATCAGCAGGATTTTTTGTGGCCACCGGTTGACCAGCACCAGGGATTTTAAAAGATGTGCAAATGACTCTTTTCGCCTTGGGATATACTCCCAACGAAGTTAGTCACGCTTTACACGTAGTCAGTGAAGATATTGGACTGACAAAAGATGCTTATGTGGAAGACTGGATTAAACAAGCGATCGCCCATCTAAGCAGTAGTGAGGCAATCAGTCACCAGTTATGATATAATCTTCCCACCCCCTCCCCCAACCCCTCCCCGTGCAGGGGGAGGGGAGTTAAGTAAGTTATCGGTCATCTGTATTTATGTCTCCAGACCCTTACAACTGGATAGAATCATCTTTAGCCACTATTCACAAGGCTAACTGGTATCGTTCAGTGCAAACTATCCAGGGTCGCCCCAGTGCAACTGTGCTGTTGGCGGGGGAAGAGGTGATTAATTTTGCTAGTAATGACTATTTGGGCTTGGCTGGGGATGAACGCTTGAGCCAAGCCGCCATTACTGCAGTCCAACAATGGGGGACTGGTTCCACTGGTTCCCGGCTACTCAGTGGACATAGGGAAATACACAGAGAATTAGAAACGGCGATCGCCTCTTGGAAACAAACAGAAGACTCACTATTATTCAGTTCTGGCTATCTAGCGAATTTAGGTGCGATCGCCGCTTTAGTAGGTAAACGTGATTTAATCTTATCAGACCAGTATAATCATTCCAGTCTCAAAAATGGCGCAATTCTCAGCGGTGCCGACTTCAAAGAATATCCCCACTGTGACATTACAGCCTTAAAAACCCAATTAATTCAACACCGCCACAACTACCGCCGCTACTTGATTATCACCGATAGCGTCTTTAGTATGGATGGTGATTTATGTCCTTTACCAGAATTATTAGATATAGCAGAGCAGTTTAACTCTATGCTCCTAGTAGACGAAGCCCATAGTACTGCAGTACTAGGGAAAACCGGCGCTGGGTGCCTAGAACACTTTAACTGTACAGGGAGAAATTTAATTCAAATTGGCACATTAAGCAAAGCCCTGGGGAGTTTAGGCGGGTATGTCGCCGGAAGCGCCACCTTAATTGACTACTTACGCAATCGCGCCCCTACTTGGATTTATACCACCGCCCTTTCACCCCCAGACACCGCTGCAGCCTTAGCAGCCATTACAATAGTCCAACAAGAACCCCAACGCCTGGCGCAACTGTGGCGGAATGTGGACTATTTAAAACATTTACTATCCGCAAAATTACCACACCTAAACATACTACCCACAGCATCGGCTATCATATGTATACAGTTACCTAGTGCAGCTGTAGCCCTGAGAGTTGGTCAACAGTTAAAAAGCCAAGGTATTTTTGCGCCCGCAATTCGTCCCCCCACTGTTCCCACCAGTCGCATCAGAATATCTCTCATGGCCAGTCATGAATTAGAACATATAGAAAAATTAGTTTCTGTTTTAATGAGAATATCCGCGGGTTTCTAACCCCCGTCTCCTGTGTAGCATCAAACGCAATTTTTCAACCCAGGGCGATCGCTTTAGATATTATGCTTTAGAGGTTGTTTGTCAAGTCATGATTAGTGTATCGAATATTATTTGACCCCTCCCTAACCCTCCCCTTGTAAGGCTATCCATTACCCACATCTTTCTTAACATTGCTGGAAGGCAAACACAATAAAGGTTGTAGAGATGTGCATAGTGGGGAGGATTGACAAAAAAGAATAAGTATGGACATTGAGAAAACCCAACAGGTGATTGAGTTTTTGAATACAGGGGCGAGGGATACCCCTCCGCCATAGGCGATCGCTAAATATCAAGATGAGATGGGGAATCGGAGTGAAGTAATTGCCAAGTAGCAGCAATATCGTGTAAGCGTCGTAGCCCACGCCAAATGGTTTTCACACCCGGTTCACCATCACCTTTGCGACCCAAAAAACCACCAAGAGTGGCAATCATTCGCACAGCATCATGCAAAGAAGGTGGCTGGTCTGGAGGAATAGGATTTTTGTTGATAGTGGCACATAAGGACTGCCATTCACTGTTTTCCAAAACAACATCACAAGGTAAATCAGGATGAACTCGTGCTTGATAAGTAAGCCATAACAATCGCCAAGCGACAATAGTATAAGTGGCTAGTGCCATGTGAATTCGGTCAGCAGTTTCCAGTTGTAATTTCTCGATGCCACAGCCACTTTTTAATGTGTAATGATAACGTTCTATCAACCAACGGTAAGTGTACCATTGAACACAACATGCAGCATCTTCTAGACTGTTAATTTCTAAGCTAGTAATTAATAACCAACTAATGGGATTTGTTCCTGGAGGTGGATTTTCCTCTTCTGCCAAAATTACTTGTAACCTGACAGGTTTTAGCTGTAAACGTCCAATATGGTGTAATGGTACTTGAATATCAAAACTCGTGAACCTAATTGTCAGTCTCGCCTGTCTGGAACTATGTTCTGGAGACCGTTTGACTTCTACAGTCACTGTTCCAGATGCTTCGATTTGACGAATGGCAAGATGTAGATATTTGCCACAATGGTCTACTTTACGATTATGAGTCCCACGAATTAGTAAGTGTGATTTTTCTCGACGTTGCTGGCTAAAAAGGTCAAATATATCCGCTTCTGAGTCACATATTGTTATTACTTCAATTTCTGAGGGAATCAAATTTTGTGTAGTCTGCAACCCATCCAACCAACGTTGACTTTCTTTTTCTTTTGTCTCTCGTTGACGACGTTTTTTAGCAATACCTAAATTCTCTTGTTCTCTTGCCCATACTTGCTGCTCAATAATTCCTAACGGTACTCCATTACTTGTGGCTGCAAGTGTTGAATGTACTTTTAATCCTGATGATTTTCTGTGGTCAAGATAACCTACTCCTTTTGTGGCTGGGTGCGATGTCAAATCTATGTTTGTTGTATCTTGTATTGCCAATACTATCTCATGTTTTTTGATTCTTTCTATGGTGCTGGATGTGTGGAGCACGAATATCACTTGCTTGAAAATGTGGTGATTTCCAAAAATTATATGCCGCCTTTGTTGCTGCTATATTTCCACAAGCAAGTGGTACACTACTATCTGGTTGTGCTGCTAAATCTTCTACTATCCTGATTAACCGCTTGTTTCGACGTGCATCCCCTAAGTTTACCTGTGCCAATTCTTTCGCTGCCCACTTTTCCATGATGCCATTACCCACTCTCCTCTTTCAAAACTATAGCCATCAAGGCTTTCACTGTGATGTTAAGTCTTTTGTTTAATTGTTAAGAAAAATGTGGGTAATGCATAGCCTTGTAAGGGGAGGGGACTGGATTTGATTGTTTTTTGTGTGTTCCCCATTTCCTGTTCCCCATTCCCTGTTCCCTGATCCGGTGTTCCCTAAGATAAAAATTACCTGTTGAAAACTTTTCAGACATCCTCTTAGGTATTATAATAGTGCTATACCCTCTCGAATAAACCATGACTTACACACCTGATGATGTTTGGCGTTTATTAGGTGAGTTGATTCTAGCTCAAAAGGAAACAGAGCGCCGCTTTCAAGAAACAGAACACCGTTTTCAAGAAACAGAGCGGTTTCTTAAACAGCAAGCTCAAGCAACTGATAAGCAGATTAAACAGGTAAGTCAACAACTGGGTAAGTTAGGTAATCGCCTAGGGGAGTTTGTAGAATGGCAAGTACGCCCTGCTGCAGTACGATTATTTCGAGAACGGGGTATAGATGTCCATGAACTTCACCCAGGATTATCTACACAGCGCGGGGGTGAGGGTTTGGAAATTGATTTATTAGTAGTAAATGATACCGAAGCGGTGTTGATTGAGGTGAAGAGTAAACCCAACCAAGCCGATGTCGATAAGCATTTACAGCGTTTAGAAAAGTTTAAGCGCCTCATGCCTAGGTATAGAGATGTACAGGCTATGGGTGCAGTGGCGGGGATGGTGGTTACTAATGAAGTACGTGATTATGCCTATGGTCAAGGTTTATTTGTCTTGGGTCTGTGCGGTGATGATGTGGTAATTTTAAATGAGCCGGATTTTCAACCCCGGAAGTGGTAATAGGAGTTTTGAGACCTGGGTTTGTAAGGCCTCCCTGGGTGGCGATCGCCCCACAGATCGCCCCACAGATCCCCGACTTATAGCTAAATTATCCTAGATTATCTGTGATGATGTGAGAAGTCGGGGATCTTAACCACCCGACATCTGATTAACTATATTCATAGTTTCCACACTCACCCTACACACCCGCATTAATAAATCTATCACCTGTTCTTTATAGTCTGCAAACCGGTAAGTATTAAACTTTTCCGCAATAGTCGGGTCTTTGGGTTTCTTCTCCTTATATTGATCTAAAATCCACTCCAAAGCGCAACGATTGCCCAGCATATATTCCCATGCTATACTAGGTACACCTTCTAACGTGGTCACATCATCTAAGATAATACTTCCCTTGGTTTTATCAGCCTTTAACTTCGCCTTGGGTGTGGTTTGGTTATCCTTTAAAGGAATATCAACCCGACTGAGTTTGTAGGGTGTGACAGTTTCATAATTAATATGTAAATCCATCAGTTGTTTACCCCAGTCCACCCATTGGGTAAAGTTATCATATAAAGGTAAGCGGGGAAAGTCTCGTTTTAGGTTGAGTTCGTATTTTTGGCGGTACTCTGGGTTATGTAGCACCCCATAGGTGTAGTGAAAGATATCTATTTTAGTAATTGTTGTGTCTTGGTAATGGGTGTGAATTTGTTCTAGTCCCCAGTCAGTGATGTTATCTATGCGCTTTCCTTCTTGGTTGTATCTGTACAGGGGGAGACATTGGGAATCACCTGTTAGGTGACCATCGATTAAATAATTAGAAGCCAAAACATGAAAGTGTTTTGATGAACCTATTGTATTATAAGCAATGCAATAATTTTTACAGTCAAGATTTTTTCCAAAAATATCATAATGATTCTTGGTTAATCTGTGATTAAATATTTTTTCAGTGTAGTGAAATTGCTTAAAAAATGGTCTGTATGCAGTTATTTTTATTAATTCTGGATAATATTGACTGGTTTTATTTTGCTTCCAGTATAGCTCTAAAGAAGAACTCCATTTTATAGAATAATTACGCGAGTGATTTATTACACTTTTATTATAAACCTCAGTAAAAAAACACATCTTGACAATTAAATCTTGATAATTATAGTCATACACCCATTCATCTCTATTGGTTAAAACCCCTAAGCAAGATAATGAAAATAATGAATTATTTATTGTTTGATTCTTATCAACCACAGGTAAAAGACTATCAAAATCATTATCAGTTTGATTTATCCAGTTATGCTTTTTATCCGGTGTAATATGTTCAAAGGGAATTTGATTAAACTTGGTATTAGATAAAAATCCTAACTTCTCACCTGCTCTTTCAAACTCAGGACGACGAATATAAAATATTTGACATCTATTAAAATCAGTATCCGTTTTTTTCACCATCAACATAATAGCTACACCAGTTTGAATCCCAAAAACATTATGTGTAGTTCCTGAAAGTTTGGGATTTTTCCTGACATCCCCATGTAAATCTATAACGTAAATGTAATTAAAATCATCACTGACAGACTTTCTAAACCCATCAAATGCACGTCCATCTAGAAAAGAGGAATTACTGATAAAAGCAATAATCCCATTATTACCCAACCTATCAGAAGCCCATCTAATAAACCGGGTATACATATCATAAGCTTTTGTCTTCTGAGCAGTGCTGTGTTTAACGTAACTCGCCTGAATTAACTTATCTATTGCTGGATAATCTCTATTTTTATTGTTATCATTTTCATTTTGTTGATTAGCATTATAAGGAGGATTGCCAATAATCACCGAAATAGTTCTATCATTCTGTCTTTTAATCCTCGCTGTATTCTCAACAGTCATCGCAAACAAATCCATCTGCTTACCCACAAACAGGGTATTATCTAAAGTATCCACAAAACAGATATTTTCAAACTCCTCATATACCCCCATCTTCTGCTTATAGGTGTACTCAATATTCAAATTCGCAATATAATAAGGTAAAATCGCCACCTCATTACAGTGGATCTCATGCTTATACTTGTACTCTAAGCAATGAGCAGGTAAATAATCAATCAACTCAGTCACAAAGGTTCCCGTACCCGTCGCTGGGTCTAAAATCTCCACATCCCGATCAGCTAACAACTTACCAAAATGTTTATGTACTAAAAAGTCCGTGCTTTCAATCATAAACCGGACAATTTCGTTAGGAGTATAGACAATTCCTAACCTATCCGCTGCTTTGGGGTTATAAGCTTTATAAAAGTTCTCATACAAAGACTTCAGAAATCTTTGTTTTTCTTGATGATTAGCAATATTAGCCGCTGTGCGCCGAATTACGGCATAATACCTTTCAATACTCCCTAAAGCGTTACGTTTCACACTTCCAGTAAAGAAGGTAGCAATTACCCCTTGTAACTCCCGTGCGACATTGTTTTCTGTGTGAAACTGAGATTCGTTAAAAATATTGAGAAAAATATCCTCTGTGAGGATGTGCTGAATCATCATTTCGCGAATATCAATTAAACTGATTTCTGGGTTAATGGACTCCTGACAGATTGACCAAAACTTATTCCTTGCTGTTTGAAAATTACTGTTAGTTTCCCCTTGACTATCAATCAAATCTCTGAGATAATCTAAGATAGTGGGTAAATCTTGCCTAAAACTATCTATAGCTGACCGAAAATCTCTAACTTCCGGTCTGACATAATTAATAAAGTTGGTAATTAGTGTATCTAGAGCTTCAGCATCTTTCATCGATACCCGCTGGGTTTCTGTGGCGTTTTGAATTAAAACCGCAGTTTGGGAATCTTCAAAGAGGATGTTACTACTAGGATAACCTTTGTTTAACTTTTTGTCTATTTCTTCGTCTAAGTTATCATATTGGTCTTTACTTTCCCAGTACCCCCAATCTAAACGCAAGGCATCTTTAACGGTGCCATCGGGATAAACTAGTTTACCATTGGGTAATTTAAAGTCCAATTCGGGAATTAGTAGAAAGTCTCTGGGTTGGCAATATTCATTTAAGAGGTTTTGAAAAGCCACGCGAATAGAAGTTTCTTTGCGGGAACCGCCAAACTGAATAATTTTGGCTACTTCTGCTTGGTACTGGCTAATCAAAAGTCTGGACATGGGGAAACTAGGGGATATACAAGGGCAGAAATTTAAATATAGAGGATAGCTGACAGTGATTTACCAGACAGTTTATTAAAATTTATACAAGTGTAAATAACTTTAAGTTAGAATAGCTGTAGATCCCCGACTTCTGAAACTAAATCATCCCAGACAATCTTTAATGATCTAAGAAGTCGGGGATCTTACACCCCTCCAAAGATACCCCACTAGCGATCTGCTTGCAGCAGCGCTTCGCTATCGCATCTTGTCAAGATCATCAAATACATGATCTTCTAGTCACACAGATCCCCGACTTCTGGACAAATTATACTAGACTATGCCAATTATGTGAGAAGTCGGGGATCTTACACCCCTCCAAAGATACCCCACTAGCGATCGCTTGAATATGAGATGGGTGATGGATACTTATCACTGGGTTTTGGAGTTGGAGTTTAAAAAAAGGGTAGACCCTTGAGCCTACCCCAAAAAAGCTGAAATAATATTGCTTAACCCAATAAAGCCTTAGCCTTAGCCAATACGTTATCAACGCTAAAGCCAAACTTCTCCATACAAACACCACCTGGAGCAGAAGCGCCAAAGCGGTCAATACTCACGGTATCACCTTCACTACCGACGTATTTATGCCAACCGAAACTAGCAGCAGCTTCTACAGACAACCGCTTAGTTACAGCTTTAGGTAGAACAGACTCTTTATAAGCTGCTTCTTGCTCATCAAACAAATCGGTAGAAGGCATAGAAACAACGCGGACTTTTTTACCTTCTGCGGTGAGTTTCTCAGATGCGGTTACACACAGACTCAATTCAGAACCAGTACCGATCAAGATAATATCTGGTGTACCTTCACAGTCTACTACTGTATATCCTCCCTTAGCCACATTCTCAACTGAAGTACCTGCCAAGTTAGGAACATTCTGACGGGTGAAAGCTAGCAGAGTCGGATCATTCTGCTTGGCTCTTTCAATCGCCACCTTGTACGCGCCAGAGCATTCGTTACCATCTGCGGGACGAAATACAGTCAGGTTAGGAATAGCACGCAGGGAAGCCAGAGTTTCTATAGGTTGGTGTGTGGGGCCATCTTCACCTTGTCCAATGGAGTCGTGGGTCATCACCCAAATTGCTCCAGCTTTAGACAGAGCAGATAAACGGATAGCCGCCCGCATATAATCTGTGAAAATCAAGAAGGTAGCACCGTAGGGAATTAATCCCGAACCATGAAGAGCTATACCATTACAAATTGCTCCCATAGCGTGTTCCCGAACACCAAAGTGAATGTTGGGGTTTTGGTATGCTCCTTTTTGGAAGTCGCCTTTACCCTTGAGTTCAGTTAAGTTGGAGTGGGTCAAATCCGCAGAACCACCAATTAACTCAGGTAAAACCGCTGACAATTTATTGAGGCAAGTTTCCGAGTGTTTACGTGTAGGTAGTCCTTTATCTTCGGGGGTGTAGGTAGGCAATACTTGCTCCCAACCGGCGGGCAGTGTACCATTGAGGTAACGTTCAAACTCTGCGGCTTCTTGGGGGTATTTAGCCTTGTAATCAGCAAATGTCTTAGTCCACTCAGCTTCGTAACCTGCGCCACGTTCTACAGCTTTGCGTGTGTGATCAAGAACATCTTCAGGAATTACAAAAGGTTCGTGTTCCCAGCCCAAATTCTTGCGGGTTAATGCTACCTCATCTCCACCCAAAGCGGCACCGTGAATACCAGCAGTATTAGCCTTGTTGGGGGAACCATAACCGATGGTGGTGGTTACCTTAATCATGGTGGGCTTGTCGGTGACGGCTTTGGCGGCTGCAATTGCTTGGGCAATAGCCTCTAAATCTGTATTTCCATTTTCAACGTGTAGGACGTGCCAACCGTAGGATTCAAAGCGTTTTGATACATCTTCTGTGAAGGCTACATCAGTAGAACCATCGATAGAGATGTGGTTGTCGTCATACAATGCAATCAGTTTGCCTAAGCCCAAGTGACCCGCAAAGGAAGCCGCCTCACCAGATACACCCTCCATGTTGCAACCATCACCTAAAATTACATAGGTATAGTGGTCAACAATTTTGGCATCAGGTTTATTGAATTTAGCAGCCAAATGAGCTTCGGCGATCGCCAAACCCACACCATTAGCAATTCCTTGACCCAGGGGACCGGTGGTGACTTCTACCCCAGGGGTTTCAAAATTTTCTGGGTGGCCTGGGTCACAGACCCCCATTGACGAAATTGCTTAATATCCTCAATACTGACACTATCATAGCCTGTCAGGTAAAGCAGGGCATATTGCAACATTGAGCCATGACCAGCAGACAAGATAAAGCGATCGCGGTTGAACCACTTAGGATTTTTGGGGTTAAATCGCATAAAGCGATCCCAGAGGACAAAAGCCATAGGAGCCGCCCCCATGGGTAATCCTGGATGTCCCGATTTAGCTTTTTCTACGGCATCAACCGCCAAAAAGCGAATAGAGTTAATACAAAGTTCTTCGAGGGATTGGGTTGCAACAGCCATAATTTCTGATATTTAACGACGGGTTAGCATTCTTGGAAGTTCTTTTCTCCCTGTGGTGAATTTGAACAATTAACAGTTATAGGTGATCAGTGTTATGAGTTCAGCCTGTTAACTGAGCATTCATTCAAATTGTCCCACAGTAAGTATGTTTATCATCCCATTCCCTATGGTTGATCGACAAACGGGATCTCCTGAGATTCTACTGATAAATCACCGCCATCATTAGGTCATGCTGAACCATTGATTGAGCAATGAAGGATGTTTGTGATACTTTCGCAGAAAATCAACTCAGGAGAGGCCAAAAACGGCAACCTGGAGAATTTTAGACATATTTCTTAAAGGCCAGTGTGACATTATGACCACCGAAGCCAAAAGAGTTAGATAGTGCCACATCAACCTTTTGAGCGCGGCTGTGATTAGGGACATAATCTAAGTCACACTCTGGGTCGGGGTTTTCTAAATTTATAGTAGGGGGAATTTGATCATTAGCGATCGCTAACACAGTCGCTACTGCTTCAATACCTCCCGAACCGCCCAAAAGATGACCGGTCATCGACTTGGTAGAGCTAACAGGGACTTTATAGATATGCTCGCCCAAAGCCGTTTTCATAGCCGCGGTTTCTGTAGAATCATTAGCCGGGGTGCTGGTGCCATGAGCATTAATATAGCTAACCATTTCCGGGGTGAGTCCACCATCTTTGAGAGCCAATTGCATAGCCCTAGCCGCACCTTCTCCCCCAGGTACTGGGGCGGTCATGTGGTAAGCGTCACAGGTCATCCCATAGCCCACCATTTCCGCATAAATGCGAGCGCCACGACTCAAGGCGTGTTCTAGTGATTCTAGAATCAGAATACCCGAACCTTCACCCATAACAAAGCCATCGCGATCGCGATCGAAAGGACGACAAGCATGAGCCGGGTCATGATTGCGAGTTGAAAGGGCCCTAGCCGCGGCAAATCCAGCCACACCTAAAGGGGTAATTGCCGACTCACATCCCCCGCAAATCATCGCCTGAGCATAACCATTTTGAATGAGGCGAAAAGCATCACCAATGGCATTAGAACCCGCAGCGCAGGCGGTCACAGAGCAGGAATTAGCGACCTTGAGCACCGGTGTGAATCGCCGTTAATCCCGCCGCCATATTGGCGATCATCATGGGAATCATGAAGGGACTACAGCGATCAGGTCCACGGTTGAGGTAGATTGTTTGCTGGTCTTCCATCACCTTCAACCCACCAACGCCGGAGCCAATTATCACTCCCACCTGCTGGGAATTGAGTTCATTAATCACCAACTTGGCATCAGATACAGCTTGTTTAGCAGCGGATACCCCAAATTGGGAAAACCGATCCATCCGCTTGGCTTCTTTGCGATCCATATAAGCAAGGGGATCGAAGTTTTTCACTTCACCAGCAATGCGACAATCATGGCTAGACGCATCAAAAAATGTGATTTTGTCAATGCCATTACGTCCGCTTAACAATCCTTCCCAATATTCATCTGGTGTATTACCAATAGGTGTAATCGCGCCAACACCAGTTACAACAACACGGTTACGTTTATAATCTGTCATTTCTCAGTTAAAATTGGCGAGAAAGCTGCAAAAATAGGGACTCGGTACTGGGAAGCAGCTATGGTCATAAACCCGATAATAGTTAATTGAGAAGATTTTGCTCCATATCTAATTATTACCAGTACTAAATACCCAGTACCCAATTCCCAATGGCTATTTAAGCCGATGCAGCAGATTTTCCCTTAATGTAATCTACTGCCTGTTGAATGGTAGTAATTTTCTCAGCGGCTTCATCGGGGATTTCGATATCAAATTCTTCTTCCAATGCCATCACCAATTCTACCGTATCTAGGGAATCAGCCCCCAGATCATCAGCAAAACTAGCTGCTGGTTTAACTTTGTCCTCTTCAACACTTAGTTGGTCTACAACAATTTTCTTGACCTTTTCAAAAATGTCTGTTTCACTCATACAATAAAATTCCTTGACCGGTTGCTATTATGCGCTGCTATATAAAACCTAGACAAAGCTAGACTTTACTTTCTACTTCAACGGGAGCATGGGAGCGGTTATCCCTCAGTAGACTTGCACGCCTTAGCCAGACGCGATATTTCTCAAGTTAAGATTTACAAGAAAGACTACCGCTATCATTGCTTGGTTTTCGCGTTGGCAATAGTCTTAATTCAATACTTGATATCGTAGGATTATATATCAAGTGGGCGATTTTCTTAACTCACTTATGTCAATGCTTGTCAACATAAGTATAGTTTTGTCTATAAAATAGTCAGATGAGGACTAGCTCTTTATGGGCAATGTGGTTTTGAGCATATACATCTTATCGGAAAGAGGGATCACCCGTATACTACCAAGGGTTTTTCCTCTAGAAAACTCCCATCCCCAAGGACACACTTAGGTTCTGTACCTAAGATAACATCTCAAATACTCAAAAAAACCATTTACCCCAAAGCCACTAAATCCCTACTTTTCTAAAGGTTATTATCAGGGATAACTGCCCTTATCCAAACATCCAAACATATTTATATGCTATCTTCCCCCCTCAAATACGCTTATTACCCCGGCTGTGTAGCCCAAGGCGCTTGCGGAGAGCTTCACTTATCCACTCAAGCTTTAACCCAAGCATTGGGTATTGAACTGATTTCACTCAAAAAAGCCGCTTGCTGCGGTTCCGGCACATTTAAAGAAGATTCCCAATTACTCGAAGATACTGTCAACGCCCGCAATATAGCTTTAGCTGAGGAGTTAAATCTACCCTTACTTACCCATTGCAGCACTTGTCAGGGGGTTATCGGTCATGTGAACGAAAACCTCAAGCAATGCCAAACAGACAACCCTAGTTACCTACAACAAGTCAATGGCCTACTAAATAAACAAGGCTGTTTACCTTATCGCGGTAGTACTGAAGTTAAACATATTCTCTATGCCCTCATTACAGATTATGGTTTAGAGGCAATTAGTCAACGAGTCACTCATAAGTTAACCGGATTAAACTGTGCTGCTTTTTATGGCTGTTATCTCCTGCGTGCCCAAAAACATATGCCCTATGATGACCCCTTCCGCCCCGAAGGTATGGAAAATTTATTTCGGGCCGTAGGCGCAACACCCATTTATTACCGTGGTCGTACCCAATGCTGTGGCTGGCCTCTTGCTAGCTACGCCACCACCGAGTCTTTTAAGATGGCGGGGATGCACATTCAAGAAGCCCTAGAAAATGGGGCTGATTGTATAGTCACTCCTTGTCCTTTGTGTCATCTGAATTTAGATTCCCGTCAGCCAGAGGTGGAAAAGGTCATTAACAAACGATTAGGTTTACCCGTCCTGCACTTACCTCAGTTGATTGCTTTGGCTTTAGGGGTTAGCCCCAAGGAACTAGGTTTAGATCGTCATATCGTTTCTACAAAGCCAGTGTTAGAAAAATTGGGGATTAGTTAGTTACTTTTTTCCCATCTGCCGTTGTAATTGCTTGAAGGATTGATACATTTCTGGTAAGCGATTGTATATGGCAGATACTTTCAGATACAGTTTGTGGGGAACTGCTGGCATCCCGGAAACTATTTCCCCCGGTGCCACATCATGATGAATGCCGGATTTAGCAGATGCCATCGCCCCATCACCAATTTTTACTTGATTCGACACTCCTGACTGTCCGGCTAAGATCACCCGATTCCCCACTTTCACCCCTCCGGCTAGTCCAGATTGCCCGGCAATAGCACAATTTGACCCAATAGTGCAACCGTGTCCTATTTGTACTAAATTATCAATTACTGTCCGGCTTCCTATCCGTGTTTCTCCCACAGCCGGGCGATCAATGGCACTATTACAGCCAACTTCTACCCCATCTTCCAAGACAGTATAACCTGACTGTTCCATTTTTAACCAACCAGTGGGGGTAGGTACAAAACCAAAGCCTTCCGCACCAATCACAGCCCCACTGTGAATTACGCAATCAGCACCGATGCGGGTACGTTCATGGATGGTACAGTTAGCGTGTAAGATGGTGCGATCGCCGATTTTGGCATCGGGATAAATTACCACATTGGGATGAATAATCGCACCATGACCAATTTCCACATCCTGCTCAATCACCGCATGGGGACCAATATAAACATCATTACCCACTTTGGCTGTGGGATGAATCACCGCAGTGGGGTGAACTTCTGGCTGGGGACGGTATGGTTGATAAAAAAGTGCGATCGCTTGGGCAAACAACAGGCGGGGTTCTGGCGTAGCTATCCAGGCGATACCCCGCTCTTCTGCTTGGGACTGTAGTGTTTTATCCCGGGGTAAGATTAAAGCGCTAGCGTGGGTCTGGCTGACAAGAGCAGCGAATCTTGCCCCTTCTATATAACTCAGATGACCAAGTTTAGCTTCATCCACAGCAGCTACACCTGTAATTTCTGGATTTTGAACGGGAGCAATGCTGAGGCTGTTATCTGTAGCCAACTCACCCATTCTATCAACAATTTCGCTGAATTTCATTTTTAGGTGTGTTCAAATCTAAAAACATTGAAGCATAGAGAAGGACATTTGTGTACACGGAAACTTCACCTATAACTGATTATTCGGGAGCAAAACTTATGTTACTTAATTTTATATATACTTGCAATCTATTCTCAACTACTTTAAACTCAGTTGAGAATAAATATCAGATAGGTAATGAGTAAATCAACTTCCTCACCAAACAGAGGATTTTTACACTCCCTAACTTTGCCCCTTGGGGGTTTAGTTTTAGCAGTAGTGATTCTCCTAATATGCCTAATTTTCAGCGTCACTCTCGGTGCTGCAGATATACCTTGGACTACAGTTTATAGAGCATTGACAGACTTTGATGGTTCTCAAAACCATTTAATTATACGTACAGTCAGACTACCGCGATCGCTCCTAGCCGTGATGGTAGGTGCTGCAATTGCCGTATCTGGTGCCCTAATGCAAGGTATAACACGTAACCCATTAGCCGACCCGGGCATCTTAGGAATTAATGCCGGCGCATCCTTCGCTGTTGTAATTGCTATCTTTATTTTTGGTAGTTCTGCACCGACTGCTTATGTTTGGTATGCCTTTGCTGGTGCGGGAATTACGGCTATCAGTGTTTATTTTTTAGCTTCTTTTGGGCGCAGTGGTATCACTCCTCTCAATCTCACCATGGCTGGTGCAGCTATGAGCAACTTACTTGCCGCACTGATTACTACCATCTTAATTGTCAGCCAACGCACATTAGAAGAAATTCGCTTTTGGTTAGCCGGTTCCCTAGCAGGTGCTGATGCCAATATCATTACTCAAGTGTTGACTTACATTTGTATGGGCTTAATCTTGGCGTTCCTCCTAGGAAAACAAATCACAGTTCTCAGCCTAGGAGAAGATATCGCCCAAGGATTAGGTCAACAAACCTTATGGATAAAAATTGCTGCTGGCGTTAGTGTTTTTCTGCTCCAAGGTAGTGCAGTAGCAGTTACAGGTGGTATTGGATTTATTGGTTTAATCGTTCCCCATATAGTGCGCTTGTTAATTGGGGTAGATTACCGATGGATTCTACCATATAGCGCTTTGTTTGGTTCAATCCTACTTTTAAGTTCAGATATTTTTGCCAGATTGGTAATTCAACCACAAGAACTACCCGTGGGAATTATGACAGCTTTAGTGGGTGCGCCATTCTTCATTTATTTAGCGAAAAATCAAATTAAAAAATGAGCAATAATAGCTTAATTTTTCGTTCCAAAATATTTCCTATTTCTTTGCGCCTGAAAAAACGTGTTCCCATTGTTTTACTCATCCTGATAATCATCACTTTGGTAACGATGGTAATTAGCACCTCCATTGGCGAATATCCCACACCACCTCTAGTTGTAATTCAAACAATTTTGGGGATAAACACGGGAAATCCTGAATATGGTTTTGTGATTAACACCCTAAGACTACCAAGAACTTTAACGGCTGGACTTGTGGGGACAGCCTTAGGAATATCTGGGACAATTATCCAAGGCATCACCAGAAATGCTTTAGCAGACCCAGGTATTATTGGGATTAATAGTGGTGCTGGTTTAGCGGCTGTGTCTTTAATTGTGCTGTTTCCCAACTTACCGGCCGGAATTTTGCCTTTAGCTGCCTTTAGCGGTGCTTTAGCTGCTTCTGTGGTGATTTATCTACTGGCTTGGGATAGGGGTACTCATCCCATTCGCCTAATTTTAATTGGCGTGGGAATTTCTGCTGTCACTGGTGCTTTGACTAGCCTATTGCTGACATTTGGAGAAATTTACAATGTGAGTCAAGCTTTAGTTTGGCTAGCTGGTAGTGTTTATGGACGCAGTTGGGAACAGGTATTAGCTATATTACCTTGGTTGATAATATTTATTCCTTTAGCTTTATGTAGTGCACCACAATTAAATGCTTTAGCTTTAGGGGATGAAATAGCAAAAGGTTTAGGTAGTAGAGTAGAGTGGCAACGCAGTTTTTTAATATTAATTAGTGCTGCACTTTCTGGCGCAGCGGTAGCCACTGCTGGAACCATTAGTTTTGTGGGATTAATTGCTCCCCACATCGCCCGACAGTTAGTAGGTAGTAATCATGAAGGTTTAATTCCTGTATCTGCCGCCTGGGGAGCCATGATTGTAGTTATCGCTGATTTATTGGGGAGAATTATATTTGCACCCGTAGAACTTCCCTGTGGCGTTGTCACTGCTGTAATTGGTGCTCCTTACTTTATTTATTTATTAATGAGCCGGAAAAAATGATATTACCAACTCAGATAATTCATCCCCTATCAGCTAATAATTTAACTCTAGGTTATGATGGGGTAACCATTATAAAAAATTTAGATCTGACTATACCCAAAGGAAAAATTACCGCATTAGTGGGTGCTAATGGTTGCGGTAAATCTACACTACTGCGGGGGTTAGCAAGGTTACTGAAACCGCAGAAAGGCACAGTTTATTTAGATACAGCAGATTTGTTTAAGTTATCAACAAAAGATGTTGCTAAAAAATTAGGGATTTTGGTTCAATCTCCCCTAGCTCCCGAAGGTTTAACCGTCAGAGACTTAGTAGCTTTCGGACGCTTTCCCTATCAAAATTTGATGCAACAATGGACAAAAGAAGATGAACATTTTGTAGAAATAGCATTAGAAACAACGAGAATGAAAGAACTGGCTGAACGGGAGTTAGATACCCTCTCTGGTGGACAGCGACAGCGTGCTTGGATTGCTATGGCACTAGCTCAGAATACGGATATTTTACTATTAGATGAACCCACAACTTTCTTAGACTTAGCACACCAAATTGAAGTTTTAGATTTGCTATGGGAATTAAACCAAAATCAGCAAAGAACTTTGGTTATGGTACTGCATGATTTAAACCAAGCTTGTCGTTATGCAGATTATTTAGTAGCGGTGAAGCACGGTAGAGTTTATACTCATGGTACACCCGAAGAAGTGATGAGTAAAACTACTGTTCAACAAGTATTCGCGCTAGATTCCCAGATTATTACAGACCCAGTAACTGGTACGCCAATGTGTATCCCCATTAGTAGGATACGGTGTTCTTAAACAATTAAAAATCAGAAATTCGCCAATAAATTTGAGGTTGGAACTTCATCATCAATTGATATTTGTAGACTTAAGCATTTTACCTCTCAGAGAAAAGTATGGCCAACATAATTTCGCAAACCGACTATAACATAACTTGGCAACAGATTAACCAAAACACTCAATATCCAGATGAATCTCATACTGGAGATTTTATCAATTACTGCCCGGAAAACTTGGGTAAAGGATACCATCGTCAGATTCAATTACGAGGAATACGTCTGCTAATTATTGATGAACAATTTGATGATGATTTGTATATTGAATCTGAAGATATTCAACCGAGTGAATACGATAAAATAGAATTTGGATTTAATTTGTCAGGCTCATACTCCCAAAACGAATGTGGGCAAAGTTTTTTAGACTGGAGTAATCAAGATCAAATGGATGGAAGAGAAAGTTTTGTAATTTTTGGTAACAAGCGGCGACTAAAAGTAGATATTCACTTAAAAAGTCCAGATTTGCTGAAAAATTTTATTATTGATCATCGCCAAAAGGTACCCAATATTTTAACAGACTTCCTCGAAAATAATAGTAAAGAAGATTTTTTTGACAGCAATATAATCACTCCAGAGATGTATCTGCCATTAGAGCAGATTATCAACTGTCCTTTCCAGGGAATAATTAAATGTATTTACTTAGAAAGTAAATGTTTAGAATTAATTGCACTGAAATTGGAACAATTGGCACAGAACAATGAAAAGCCAGCTAAAAAAGTCCTACTTAAAAAGGATGACATTGAAAGAATTCATGCAGCTAAAATAATCCTCATCAGAGATATTAATCATCCTCCCACATTAATTCAATTAGCAAGACAAGTAGGATTAAACGATTACAAACTGAAAATTGGTTTTCATCAAGTATTTGGCACAACAGTATTTGGTTATTTACATGAACAGCGAATGGAATTATCAAGTCAACTGCTCATAGAAAAAAGAATGAGTATCAAAGAAATAGCACGTACTGTTGGTTATGCAAACCAAGGTAGCTTTGCAGCTGCATTTCGTAAACGATTTGGAGTTAACCCAAAATACTATCGCCTGGAAAAACCAGCAACCAGCATTAACCCTGCGCCCTTCCTGCGCCCTTCTTGCACCCCTCCTTCAACCTCTGCGAACCTTTGCGTAAACCTTCGCGCCCCTGTTTAAAAATCCAATTGTCAAAAAAATCCGTCTACGGGCAAAAAAATCCGTCTTGCAGCTGAACAGGTATTTTAAATTACAAAGGAATTATTGTACTCTCCTTAAAATAGATTCTTAATTGGTGTGAGAGTATATGTCAACAAGGCTGCAATTATTTACAGTAGTTTGTTTAACCAGTGTAGTACTTACCGTTAAACCTGTATGGGCAATTCCGTCTGTAAGTGAGGTGGAACTACCTACAAATAAGGTGAAAGAATTAGTATCACAAACTTCAACAGGCCAATCTGTAATTATTATCAATAGAGTAGAAGTAAATCCCACGGAAAAAGGTATAGAGGTAATTTTAAAGACAAATCAAGCCGAAGAACTGCAAATCACAAATAGTAGCAATAATAAGAATGACTTGATTATAGATATTCCTAATAGTCAATTGCGTTTACCTAGTGGTGATGGCTTTACATCCTTAAAACCAGTTGAGGGTATTACACAGATAACAGTTACTAGTCTAGATGTTAACACTATTCGGTTAACAGTCACGGGTGCAACAGGATTGCCAAATGTCGAATTATTTGACACTGTTGAAGGGTTAATTTTTGCCCTCACACCAGTTGGAACTTCTGCAGAACAAGAGCCAGAACAGCGTTCAGATGAAACTCAAGAATCTATAGAATTGGTGGTGACAGCAACACGCACGGAAGAAGATGTGCAGAATGTCGCACGTTCTGTAACTGTGATTACACGGGAAGAAATTGAACAGCAAGCCCAGTTGAGCACAAATTTAGCTGATATTTTGGGAAAAACAGTTCCTGGCTTTGGTTCCCCTACTAATCGGAGTAATACATTTGGGCAAAGTTTACGCGGTCGTAATATTTCGGTCTTAATTGACGGTGTTCCCCAAAATGCTAATTTGCAATCAATTCCGGCTCAACTGACAACCATTGACCCCAGTGCGATTGAACGCATTGAAGTTGTTCGCGGTCCGAATGCAATCTATGGTGGTCAAGCTACTGGTGGTGTAGTCAATATTATTACTAAGAGGCCAAGCGGTCAAAGATTAACTTCTACAACCAATATTGGTTTAGATACTTCTTTGACTAATTCCGCAGATAGTTTTGGCTATGATTTGTCGCATCAAATATCTGGGACAGAGGGCAAATTTGACTATACTGTCGGGTTTTCTCTGGTGACCACTGGGGGGTTTTTTGATGCTGAAGGCGATCGCATTGCTAATTTTGCAGGTGATGAAGATAGCACCAAAATCAATGCTTTGGCTAAGGTAGGAGTAGAATTAACGCCCGATCAACGTCTGCAATTTAGTTTTAATCATTTCGACCAGTGGCAAAATACTAACTTTATTTCTGATGAAGCTATTGATGAAATTCCCGGAATTCAAAAATCTCGCGCTCTGAGAATACCGGAGGGGACTACTGTAATTGGCGCTAGTGATGGGGCCTTTATCAACAATACTTTACTAAGTTTAAATTACAGTAATGATAGTATTTTAGCTAGTAAGGTTCAGGCTCAAGCTTACTATCGTAATTATGGTTTTGGTGGAGGAATTCCCGATGATAACCGTGATGGTAGGTTGAGAGCAATCACCAAATCAGAAGGCGATATAGAACAGTTGGGTGGAAGATTGCAGGTGGACACACCTTTTAATTCTCAAAGCACAGTGAGTTTACTTTGGGGGGTTGATTATCAAAAAGAACGCAGTTCTCAAAGATTTAATATTTTCGACCCTGATGAATTTGATGCTTCCGGGGGTCGAGTTTTTCGCAAGATTGACGAGCGTGTTTTTGTCCCAGAGTATGATTTTAGAGAACTGGGTATATTTGGTCAGTTGCAATGGGATGTTACTGATAATTTGCTGTTAAGTGGTGGCTTGCGCTATGTGAATATTGGTGTGAATTTAGACGATTATATCACAGCAGAAAATCCCCGTCGGCAAATTCAAGGAGGCGATCGCAGTTTTGATTCCACAGTGTTTAATGGTGGTATTGTCTACAAACTTACGCCGTCAGTTAGTGTTTTTAGTAACTTTGCTCAGGGGTTCTCAGTTCCAGATTTAGGTCGTGTTTTCCGCCGACCTCCTGGAGGTGTGGTGAATGTTTTAAACTCTTTGCAACTAACAGAACCACAGAAAGTAGATAACTATGAAATTGGTATTCGTAGTAATTGGGATAATCTCCAGGTGTCACTTTCTGGTTTCTACAACTATTCTGAGTTAGGTTCAGCTTTTAGTTTTAATCCTAATAGTGAGTTCCTGGAAACTATTCGCGCTCCTCAAAAAATTTACGGGATAGAAGCAGCTATGGATGTCCAACCATCTCCAGGTTGGAGTTTGGGAGGTACAGCTACTTGGATAGAAGGTGTAAATGATGAGAATAATGATGGTAATTTCCTTGCACTCAACAGTATTACTGTTCCACCATTAAAACTCACAGCCTACATAGAAAACCAAACCCTCCCCAGTTGGCGCAACCGACTGCAATTATTGTACTCAGGCGATCGCGATCGCGCTTTTCAAGATGAGGTAGAGGATGCCAAAATTAACAGCTTTATCACAGTTGACTATATCAGCAGTATCAAACTAGCTCAAGGTGAACTAAAACTTGGTATTCAAAACTTATTCAATAACCAATATTTCCCAGTTTATTCACAATACTTTGCCCCATTTTTCGATAGTGCCAATTATGCCGGAAAAGGTATAACTCTCAGTGTAGGCTATCAAATTGTTTGGTAAATAATCAGCATAAATTATTTTTTTAGGGTGGTTTTTTGCTCACCCTTTATATCAATTTCAACAATCCAAAATTAATTATACTGATGAAATTATTTTCTGTTTATAAATTAAAATTCATCTTAGGTATTGCCACAACTTTCATTATCATAGGTTGTGGACTGAATAGCACACAAAATTTAAACCTTAACTCGGTGGATGTCACCCCGGTGAGGGTAGTCAGTCATGCTATGGGTGAAACCAAAGTACCTTTACACCCGCAACGAGTAATTGTGCTAGGTGGGTTAGATAACATTTTAGCTTTAGGAATCAAACCGATAGCCGCGACAACCTTGGGCGACAACAATTTTCTCAAATATCTAGATCATTTAACCGACGGAATTGAGAAAATTGGTACTAACGGTCAACCAAATTTAGAAAAGATTTTATATTTAAAACCCGATTTAATTTTAGGGTTAAATTGGGATGCTGATTTATATGAAAATTTATCCCAAATTGCACCAACAGTTTTAGCAGAAGGTGATACTGATTGGAAACAGTGGTTAAGAAAATTTGCGGAAGCAGTTGGTGAAACAGAACATGCAGAAAATTTGCTGCAAGAGTATGACCAAAGAATCAAAGATTTACGGGTAACCCTGGGTGATAATCTTACTAAAACTCAAGTATCTCTAGTGAATTTTTGGGCAAATTCTGCTCGTATTTATATGAATCGCTCATTTAGTGGTTCAATTATTAAGGAAATAGGTTTTTCTCGTCCTGTGTATCAAGACAAAGATAAAACTCAAGAAAATGTTTCATTAGAATTAATTCCCCAAATGGCTGGTGATGCTATTTTTCTGATCCTAGGAGGACACAATGAATCAAAGCTGCAACAATTTATCAATCATCCTTTGTGGTCGGACTTACCAGCAGTACAGGAAAACCGGATTTATCCAGTACGAAATGATGTATGGATTGCTGCATCGGGAATTATTGGAGCAAATCAAGTTTTAGATGATATATTCAGATATTTAATAGGGGAAACATCTTGAAAAATTATGAATGCGAACTTTTACCGATTTATTGATTCTGTGATGATTTTACCAATGGGAATCAATAGTTAAGCTTAAAACCTTTGTTCATGTAATCTACATTACTCTGAAATCAGTCTCCAAAATCTGGTTTGCTGATAGGTAAAATTTTATGAAAATTGGACTCCGACAATACTGTAATTTACTTGTAGATTATCTCCAACCACAAAAATGGCGAGTTGCTAAGTTTGCGATCGCTCTTTTGTCCAGCATAGGACTACAATTAGTTAACCCCCAAATTCTGCGATATTTCATTGATACAGCCGTAACTGGAGGTTCAGGACAAAATTTGCTCTTAGCCGCTTTACTATTTATAACTGTAGCTTTAATCACCCAACTAATTAGCATTGCAGCTACCTATTACGGCGAAAACGTCGCTTGGGGAGCTACCAACGCCTTACGCGCTGATTTAGTTGAGCATTGTTTGCAATTGGATTTATCCTTTCATAAATACTCTACACCCGGTGAATTACTAGAAAAGGTAGATGGTGATGTTCACACCCTGTCACAATTCTTTTCTAAATTTACTGTTTACATCTTAGGCAATTTACTACTCATGTCCGGTGTAATTGTAGTCCTCTTTGCCGAAGATTGGCGAGCTGGTTTGGCGATCGCATTTTTTAGCCTCACAGCATTATTTACTTTAATTCGTCTGCGTTCTATAGCTGTTCCCCATTGGGCGAATTATCGCCAAATCAGTGCTGATTTCTTTGGTTTTGTCGGTGAACAACTCGCCGGTATGGAAGACATCCGCGCCAATGGAGCGAAAAATTATGTCATGACCGCTTCCACAAAATTTTACAACTGTGGTTACCAGTATTTCATAAAGCCCGCTTTGCCAGTACCATTCTTTGGGGTACAACTAACGGGATTTTCACATTAGGGACAGCGATCGCCTTAAGCGTCGGTGCTTACCTTTGGAGTAAAAACATTATCACAATTGGTACAGTATATATACTATATTATTACACCAACTTACTCAGCGAACCCATTGAACAAATCCGCAACCAATTTGAAAACCTGCAACAAGCAGAAGCCAGTATTTACCGGATTCAAAATTTACTTCAAGTAAAATCAAAAATTAGTGTAGGTGGAGAACAACAACTTCCTCACCGCGCACTTTCAGTCACTTTTAACAACGTCTCATTTAGCTATAATGACCACGAATCTGATATTAGAAATTTAGTATTGCAAGACATATCCTTTAACTTACCTGCTGCTCATGTATTAGGATTATTAGGGCGTACAGGTAGCGGTAAATCCTCACTAGTGCGGTTATTACTGAGATTATATGACCCACACTCAGGCCTAATTCACTTGGGAGATATACCAATTAACCAAACTCCCATAACAGACTTACCGCAAAAAATCGGATTAGTCACCCAAGATGTGCAATTGTTTCAAACAACAGTCAGAAATAACCTCACCTTTTTTAACCCACAGATCAGCGACGAACGCATCCATGAAACCTTAGAAATATTGGGACTATCACAATGGTTATATTCATTACCCCAGGGCTTAGATACAAATTTGGGTCCAGATAGTAATGGCTTATCTGCGGGACAGGCGCAGTTACTCGCATTTACTCGCGTGTTTCTCAAAGACCCTGGGTTAGTAATTTTAGATGAAGCCTCCTCTCGCCTCGACCCCATAACCGAGAGACTCGTACAAAAAGCCGTTGATAAATTATTAACCGGGCGTACTGGCATTATTATTGCTCATCGTTTAGCCACTGTACAAAAGGCTAACCAAATACTCATTTTAGAACAAGGTAAAATCATAGAATATGGTGAACGAGAAGTATTACTTAATAATTCAGAATCACGGTTTTCCCAATTATTACAGACAGGCTTAAGCGATATTTTAACTTAAAAATAATTATGGCAGCCACAAAAAAATGCAACCATTGGCAATTATTATGGCAACTAATTTGTTACCAACCCAAACTATATATTATTGACAGCATCTACTGGATTTTAATTACGGGTTTGCCAGCGCTACCAGGCTTAATCATCAGGGAATTTTTCAATACTTTAACTAATAAAGCACAGTTGGGTTTATCACCCTTAGCCTTAATTGCATTATTACTCGCTCTCAATTTTGGGCATATTGCCGTTATATTTGCCGGACGTATTACCAAAACCCAGCACCGTTTTTTAATGCGGTCATTACTGCGACATAACTTATTAGAACGCTTATTTGACAATCCCACAGCACAGCCCATAATTGTTAATGAAGAAGCTGAAAAAACTGTATCTCAGGGAGAAATAATTAGCTATTTTCGTGATGATGCCGAACAAATAGAAAACAACGTAGCCTGGATATCAGAAATTTCTGGAGAAGGAATATTTGCTATTCTTTGTTTAATGATTTTAGTGAGTATTAATGTGCAGATGACCGTGTTTGTGTTTCTGCCCTTAGTCGGAATGGTCGCAATTATTCAACGCGGAGAAACTCGCATTAAAAAGTATAGAAAAGCCAGCCGCCAAGCTACCGAAAAAGTTACAGGGATTTTAGGTGAAATATTTGGTTCAGTTCAAGCTATTAAAGTAGCCGGCGCAGAAAAAAATGTTTTGGATTATTTTCATACTTTAAATGAGCAACGCCGCCAAACAATGATTAAAGATAGCTTGTTGAATGCTATTCTTAATTCTACCTTTCAAAATATGGTGAATCTAGGAACCGGTATAATTCTTTTACTGGCTTCTCAATTCATGCAGAGTGGCGTTAATCAGTTAACAGTTGGTGACTTTGCTTTATTTGTATATAACCTTTCCTTTGTGACTGGCTTTTTTAGCTCTGTTGGCGGTTTTCTAGCGTTATCTAAACATACAGAAGTATCTTTTGAACGGATGGCTAGTTTATTAGCAGGTGTATCCGCGGATATATTAGTAGCGCCCAATCAACTTTATGTAAATGACCTGAATAATCGCCAAAAACCCTTACCGCCATTAGAACCACCTGTGAGAAATGAGCAAGATAAACTGCAAGTTTTAACAGTATCTCATCTCACTTATAATTATCCAGATAATGACCAAGGAATTAAAAATATTAACTTGGAAATTACACGGGGTAGTTTAACTGTAATTACTGGTGGAATTGGTGCAGGTAAAACTACATTACTGCGGGTTTTATTAGGATTACTACCTAAACAAAAGGGAGAAATTTACTGGAATGGGAACATTGTAGAAAGCCCAGCTAGTTTCTTTGTTCCCCCTCGCAGTGCTTATACTCCCCAAATTCCCCAATTATTTAGCTACACTGTGCGAGAAAATATTTTGTTGGGTTTATCTAAAGATGACCAAGATATTGCCACAGCTTTAAAAATGGCGGTGTTTGAGCAAGATTTGGCGACTATGAACGAAAGTTTAGAAACTGTAGTTGGTTCTAAAGGTGTGCGGTTATCTGGGGGACAAATGCAACGAGTAGCAGCAGCGCGGATGTTTATCCGAAAACCGGAATTATTAGTATTTGATGACCTTTCCAGCGCCTTGGATGTAGAAACAGAATTGGCGTTATGGTCGCGGATATTTGTTAATAATCCTGAACAGCAAGAAAATTCTTGGACACCAACCTGTCTTGTAGTTTCCCATCGTCCTGCTGTGTTGCGTCGTGCTGACCAGATTATTGTCATGAAAGCAGGGAAAGTGGAAACACAAGGTAAATTTGAGCAAATTTTCCAGGAATAAGTTTTGTAGTAAGGAGTTTAGTCCTTTCCATAAAACACCAAAAATCAAACAAGGTGGGTTACGCAGTTCCTAACCCACCCAACAAATTCAAATCCATTAGTCTTAACATTCTCAGAGGATGTTTGATAAGTTTTCAACAGGTAATTTTTATCTTAGGAAACAGGGAACACACCGAACACACCCAACACACAAAAAACAATCAAATCCAGTCCCCTCCCCTTGTAAGGGGAGGGTTAGGGTGGGGTCAAATAATATTCGATACAGTAATCATGACTTGACAAACATCCTCTCAGAACTTTATTTCTTCGGGGGATTTGTTTCAATTACAAGATATCATTTACCTTGTCTCTGGTGTGGGAGGGATGCGGACTAAAAGATGAGAACGAAGTGTTCCCGGTAGTTTCCCAGGTAAAACATATCCGTCTTTACTTGCTTGATAAAGCTGGCTGAATTGCAACAAATCAGTTGTACTTTCCTCTGTTAAATCCACAAAATGATATGTATATTTTTCTGGACAAACAAAAGTCACAGTACAAGGTCGGCCACAAGTCCATAAACAACCTACAGATTCAATATTGAGATGATGATAAATAGAATTATCCTTTTGCAGTTCTAGCAGTTGCAAAAATAATTTATTTCCTTCAGCGCGTTCATCAGCTTCTTCATGGTCGATAACAGCACTACAAGATTTACAAACAAATAAAGTATGAAGAGTCATAACAAAAGTAATTAAATAAAAACCTACTGTAATAAATTAGCCCGCTTGGCAATATTTTACAGTAGGTTTTTAGTACCTAAAATAAAAGTATTAATAGTAAAATTATTGTGGGGTGGGCATCCTGCCCGACCTTATACATAATCACCTGAAATTTACTGTGATTTAGGGTGTATTGACGAGATATTGAAATAAATCATCAATAATGGCGTTTGCAGCTAACATACCACTCCCAATCCAGTAACTGGGAACTACATAAACCTTATTGTTGCGTACAGCTTTTAAATTTTTCCACAGAGGATTTGCTTGTAATTCCTCTAATTTCTTTTTAGCTGTTTGATTGCCTTTAGCGTTATTTTCGTATGTCCAAATAAATATCACATCACCATCCGCTTTTTCAATTAATTCCTTACTGATAGATACTTGAATGGGATTACCAAATAATTTTTTTGCTTCCGATGCGGTGAAACTTTGGGATTTTGGGCGAGATAATCCCGCGTCTTGTAAAACTGTGCCGCAAAAAGAATCCCTGAGATAAAGGTTGATTTTATCCGGATAAACTCGTACTACAGAAACTTGAATTTTACCTAAATATTCGTCCATGTTTTCCTGAAATTTAGCCAAACGACGGTAATAATTTTCTGTTACTTCTTTAGCAGTTTCTTCCTTACCTAAAGCCACACCAATGTTATTAAATACCTGTTTCCATTGACCACTATTTTCAAATTTCAATAAAACTGTGGGTGCCATCTTGGACAAGAGAGAATATATTGATTCGAAATACTTGAACCCGATAATGAAGTCCGGTTTCATTCCCAAAATACTTTCTAAATTAGGTTCGCCCATTGTACCGATGTTATTCACTCCTGTCATCTGCTCTGTCCAATGTGAGGAAAACTCGGAAATCACACTACCAACAGGTTGAATACCTAATGCGATCGCATTTTCCAAGGAAGTATCATCTAAAGTCACAAGTCGCTCAAACTTGTCTGGAATACAGGTGATTCCCGCAGAGTGTTTAAGATCACGACAAGCTGCGTTTGTTATCTGTTCATTCACGGGTATAGAACCACCATAATGACAAGCTACAGTCAGCAATAAAGAACAAAACATTGCTATCGCCAATCCCCACCAGCGAGTTAAGCGTTTGAATTTGATATAACTTTCATTCATGATGGTTATTTATAACCTACACCTGATGTTGTTTAAAATGTCACAGAAAAACTACCAATAACCGTTAATGGTGCGCCAGGTTCTATAGCTACTCTCCCAAAATTTGCTCCGTGAAAATATTTTTCATTAAACAGATTTTGCATATTAACCCCAGACCGCCAATTATCACGTTGATAGTAGATTGCTGCGTCTGTTCTCAGATAACCAGGGATGACATAAGTATTTTCGTCGTTACCTTGGCGATCGCCTATATAAAACAAACCTAAACCAAAACCTAAACCTTGTAAATTACCGCGTTGTAATTGATAAGTTGTCCATAAACTGGCTGTATTAAATGGGATATTCGCCGGACGATTCCCAGCAGAACCATCATTAAATTCTGTGTACTTAGCATCAACATAAGAATAAGATGCAATCACATTCCAACCAGGACTAATTTCTCCCCCAACATTGAGTTCAACTCCTTGGCTGCGTTGTTTTCCTATCGGAATGCTAAAGTCTGGATTAGCTGGATCAGTTGTAGCCATATTTGATTTTATAATGTCATAAGCTGCCAAAGTAGCCGCTAATTTGCCATCCAAAAATTCACCTTTTACACCAACTTCATATTGAGTTCCCCGTTCAGGTTCTAAAATTGTTCCATCTACGCTTGTCGCAAAATTTGGTGAAAATGATTGACTGTAACTAGTATAAAGAGAAATAGGTTGAATAGGTTGATAAACAATACCCAGTCTGGGGGTGATAGCTGTATCGTATTGATTGGATTCAGAACCATCCCGTAAATCTTTACTGTTTTGATCTACAAAATCCAATCTTCCACCCACAACCAATTTTAAATTATCTGCAAAAGCTACTTGGTCTTGTACGAAAATTCCTAAACCAGTACTTCTATTCTGGTTATTACGCACAAGGTTGGTTAATTCTTCTAAACCGGGTCTGGATATGGCATTATAAACTGGATTAAATACATCAATACTTGGTGTAATTCCTCCCGGTAATCGGCTCTGAGTTCCCCTGATGTGGACCTAGCTAAGTCAACACCAAATAAGAGAGTATGATCAATTGAACCTGTGGCAAACTTACCAACTAAATCAGTTTGTAAGGTATAATTTTCTTGATAGTCATCATTGGATCTAAAGTTCCGTGTGAGAATCCCTGTTGTTTCATCTAATCTCACAGGTTCAGCACGATAATCGAAGGTATCTGCACTCTGATATCGGAAAGCATTGCGGATTTTCCAATTATCGTTAAAATTATGTTCTAAGCGATAGCTAAAACCTATTTCTTCAACTTTCCTTACATCATCTGGTTCGCCTAAAATACGCTCCACAGGAATATCAAGAATACCATTACCAAAAGCTAAAAATCCCCGATCAAATGGACGCTCATCGTTGAGATAGTCGAATTGCAACCTTAAGTTGGTTGCTTTGCCAATTTCCCATTTTAAAGTGGGTGAAATAAACAATCTTTGAATATCTTGATTAAAATCACGGAATCCTGCTGAAGATTCGTAAACAGAGTTGAGCCGATATAGCAAAGTTCTATCGGAATTTAGTGAACCAGAGATATCAAGACTAGGACGAAATGTGGAGAAATTACCTACTGACAATTCAGCATTATAATAGGGATCTTTGAGAGGTTGCTTCGTAACTAAATTAATTACACCTCCCGGTTCGACGCCACCATATAAAACTGAAGCCGGTCCTTTGAGAACTTCTAGACGCTCAACGTTTGCAGTTTCTCTAATACCATTTCGTCCATCCTTGAAACCATCAACTAAAATACCTCCACCAAAAAGACCACCGTTAAAAAATCCGCGAGTAACCAGTTGATCTACGCCCCCACCAAACCCACCATTTTGAACCACACCACCAACATTCAGCAGCGCATCTCTTAAACGAGTAACTCTTTGATCTTTGATCACTTGTTCAGGAACTACTTGAATAGTCTGAGGAATATCTCGGATTAGAGTATCAGTTCTCGTTCCAGTTGCAGCATTACGTACACGGTATCTATTTTGCTGACCTATAACTAATAATTCAATTGGTTCTTCTGGTTGGGTTTCAGAAGTAGATGCTGTGGTTATGACACTAAAAATTAAACCCTGGTCAGCATCAAATAACTCGACTTGCGGCGCAGCAGTTTCACCTGTGATGGTGACGCGAATTGTATTTGCATCTAAATTGCTAACTTTGACTTCAGTAATTCCCGCCATGGGTTTTTCGAGGCGAAATGATGTGTCACCGCTAGGTAGGTTTAACTGGGCATTAGAAATGTTAATAATAAAACTATTGCCCTCACTTTGATTTGTGAGTTGCAGTTGATCTGATTGATTGGTTTCTAAAATTACTTCTACACCTTTGTCCGTTGTTTGTAAATTAACACCTGCTACCTGAATCACAGACTGAGCCAGCCATTGCTGAATTCTACTAGAAGCTTGTTGTATATCACTTAATTGAGAAATTTTACCTTTTGGTTTTTCGTGGCCTTCAGCTAAAACAGGTGGGTTAACCAATAGCAAAGCTAAAATGACCATCCAAGCTAGTTTATTTAACTGATTTGACATTACTCGACTCACAACAGTAATAAATAGGCATGAGGAATTGGGAAGAGTTAACAGTAACCGCTAACTACTCTCAATACCTTATCAACTGAATTTCGGTAATTTATAATTACTATCAAGAAGTCTACAGGAAATTAATCGGATGTGGATAAATGTTGTGAACGCTAGCCGGAATTTTTTGAACGCTAGACGGAATTTTTGCTTTTTAAGTGATTTAATCAGGTGAGAATTGTATTTATATCAAAATTTTTAATTTTCCTGTAATTACCCTATCAATTCATTAATTTCCAGAGATGAACGTGAATTAGCTAATAAAAATTCTTTAGGGTTGATACCAAATTTTTTCCTAAAAGCAGTAGCGAAGTAGCTACGACTAGCAAAACCAACGCTACGCGCAGCTTTAGAAATACTTGTTTCTCCTGCTACTAACAATTTTCTGGCTTGTTCTAGTCGGTAATGATGTAAATAGCCAAAGACAGTTGTACCAAATACCAACCGAAAGCCACGTTTAAGGGTACAGTCATTTAACCCCACTTGTCGGGATAATTCGATTAAAGAGGGGGGATTATCTAAATTTTTTAATAAAATGTCTTTAGCAGAGTGAATGCGTTCTACATCTTCTGGTTTGATTGTAAAGCTGTTATGTTTAGCTGGATGTGCTGCTACGTCTTGTTCTACCAACAATACCATCAATTCTAAAACTTTACTCTCTAAATACATTCTTTTCATTAGTCCGTGATAGGGGCAATTTAAAATTTGCTCTATTCCTACTTGCATTGCTGGAGTTGTAATACTAGAACGAGAATAATATGTTTCATCAGTTTTTCTGACTAAATGAGTTAATTCTGGTGGGAGTATGTCCTGTTCTCTTGCTATGAATAGGCAAAATATTTCCGGTTCAATATGTACATTAATCTCAATTTGGTTTTGTGATTTAAATGATGAAAATTTTTCTTTAGGCGCAAGCCCGCTACCCCATAATGTGTTTTTTCCGTCGTGAACAGAACAATGGTGATTTTGGCGATGACTGGAAATATAAAAACTGTATTCTAAAGGATGTTGTCTATCTGGAAGATGCAAAATTATATCATCATATAATTGAGTTTCTGTAATTGCTAAGGACAAACCTTCCCGCAATTCTATTTCTCCATAAAATCCTGTACCTAGTTCTGAAGGGAATTGCAAAATACTATCAAACATTTCCCACTGTTCACCGAGGATAGTAGATAGTCCGTCGCACTTTCTTTGTGCTTCTGGTATTTCTACAAATAAATCCCAAAAAGCTTGTTGTGAAATTGTAATTGTCATAATATATGAGGGATAAGTTTTCAGTTTTTATCTATTCTTGACTATGATGTTGGGGAAAAATTCTCATCCCCAAGCACAATTAATAGATGCATCGTCAATTTGAGTAGTACTTATGATTAAAAACAGCCTAAATACAGCAATTAGCATCTTATTGAGAAATAATAGCACTAATTGGATTAGAATAATATATTCTTATACTGGTTAAATGTAATTTAATATACAGAATTTCTGTTAAATCATGCTATCTGCACGGGTTACTTCGTATCAGGGTGGGGATAGGGAGCGGGGTACGAGGATTGTATCTTTACATAGTCTTCAATTCACCCACAAATTAGAACCAGAATGTTTTGACCCACTCTGCTTGTGATTTCCGGGTCATCCTCTGGGGTAATGATGAGGCTATATAAATAAATAACAGTATCTAGACTTCCACACCATAGGGGTGAGGGACACAAGAGTCAAACTGGAACTAAGCAATCCCCTAAAATGCAGTGTAGTAGTGCATTTTAGGGTATAGGTATGAGCTTGGTATTTGATGCTTTAGTGATTGGTTCTGGACCGGGAGGATTGGCGATCGCCGCCGCCCTATGTAATCAAGGTCTGAGGGTTGCAGGTTTAGCAACCACACCCCCCCCAGTAGAGTGGTCAAACACATACGGTATCTGGTGCAATGAGTTAGAACCAATGAAGATGACCCATCTTCTCAGCCATCGTTGGCAAAACTGTGTCACCTACACCCTTGATCAAAAAATATCCCTTCAGCGTGAGTACGGTTTATTTGATAATGTCAAGCTGCAGTCACACTTCTTAAAACAGTGCGAGCAGGGTAAAATGTTATGGCATCAGGGTACTGCTACCAGCATTGAGCATTTACCAACTCATTCGTGCGTCACTACGACCCAAGGAGCAAAGGTAGCCGCCAGAGTGGTTATTGATGTCAGTGGTCACAAACCCGCGCTGTTAAAAAGACCCCAAAGCAATCGCATTGCCTATCAAGCAGCTTACGGCATCGTCGGCACTTTTTCCTCACCACCCATTGATGCCCAACAGTTTGTTTTAATGGACTACCGCAGCGATCATCTATCACCGGCGCAAAGACAAGAAGAACCCCCCACATTTCTCTACGCCATGGATTTAGGAGGCGGTGTATTTTTTGTAGAAGAAACCTCCCTAGCAAACAGTCCCGCAGTTTCCTTTGAGGTATTGAAAAAGCGGTTGTATCAACGTTTAGCCTTTCGAGGTGTGCAGGTAAATCACATCCATCACATTGAATACTGTTTGTTCCCGATGAATTTACCCTTACCGTTGATCAATCAATCCGTCATGGGCTTTGGTGGCGCAGCTAGCATGGTACATCCCGCATCTGGTTATATGGTAGGGGCTTTGATTCGACGAGCCCCCGGGGTAGCAGCAGCGATCGCCCAGGCTTTGAATCATCCGAATGGGTCTCCTGGGGAGATTGCAGCCACAGGATGGCAAACCCTATGGTCAACCGAGGAAATCCGTAAACACGCCTTGTACCGGTTCGGTTTAGAAAACTTAATGCGGTTTGACGAGGGGACGCTACAAGCTTTCTTTGCTTCATTTTTCCAGTTATCCTTACCCCAGTGGAGCGGTTTTTTAGCAAATACCCTGTCTATTCCAGAAATGCTGCAAACCATGCTCAATCTGTTTGGTCGAACTACTAATGAGGTGCGCTGGAATTTAATCCGCTCTGCTTGGAGCGATCGCGCTTTGTTGTGGGAAGTTTGGCATCCTCAAGTCAATGTTGACCCAGAAAACAAACCCGATAGCAGGAGTAAATAAGTTAGGTATAAATCCTGTTGAGTGGCGTTTCATCCCCTCGCTCAAGCGTAGGGGTTCTCACGCTCCCACTATGTTTTGATAGCCACCGTCAGTTAGTTCACTTCCCATGGACTTACCAGCTAAATATCCTGTTGTCCAAGCACTTTGGAAGTTAAACCCGCCCGTGATTCCATCAATATCTAGAATTTCTCCGGCAAAATAAAGACCGGGAATTAACTTACTCTCCATAGTCTTAAAATTAACTTCCTTGAGATTAACACCACCACAGGTAACAAATTCCTCTTTAAACACTCCTTTACCTGTAATTAAATACTCTCCCTGGGTCAGTTCTTGAATTAGCTGATTTAATTTTTTATTGGATAGTTCAATCCAACGGTCTTCTGTCGTTATCCCGACCCGGTCAATAAGATATTGCCAGAGGCGGTGCGGTAGGTCAACCCCACGATGTAAGACCATGGCTTTTTGTCCCCATTGTGTCTTAACTGCTAAGATTTTTTGCTGCACTTGTTCTTGATTGAAATCCGGTAGCCAATTCACCAATAATTTAGCTTGATACCGGTTTTCGTGCAAAAATCGGGCACCCCAAGCCGAAAGTTTCAGCACAGCAGGGCCACTCATACCCCAGTGGGTGATTAATAATGGCCCAGTTTGTTCTAGTGGTGGTTTTCCTGTCCCAGATAAACGTAATTGTACGGGGTTCACACTCACCCCAGCCAATAACCTCAGTTTGGGTTCGGGAATATTAAAGGTAAATAAAGAAGGTACAGGGGGTTCAATGTTATGACCCAACTCCCTAGCAATTTTATAACCCATAGGGTTACTTCCTGTTGCCAAAAGCAGGCGATCGCATTTTTGGCTCAGTCCAGACTTGAGGATAATTTCAAACCCTGGTGCTTGGGGAAGTTTTTTGACATCAACTACTGGTGTACCGATGCGTAATTGTACCCCAACTGACGCAGCAGTTTTAATCAAACATTCCACAATTGTTTCAGAATTATCTGTGATGGGAAACATCCGCCCATCAGCTTCTGTTTTTAACCGCACACCGTGGTTTTCAAACCAAGCTACTGTATCTTCAGCTTGAAAGCGGCTAAAAGCACCCCGTAAAGCCTTACCACCTCTGGGGTAATTTTGTACTAATCTGGCTGGTTCAAAGCAAGCATGGGTGACATTACAGCGTCCTCCACCAGAAATCAACACTTTCGCCAGTGGTTGACGACTAGCTTCGATTAAGGTAACTTGGGCATCAGGATTCATTTGAGCACAAGCGATCGCACCAAAAAATCCTGCCGCTCCACCTCCAATCACTACAATATTTAAAGTTGGTCTTTGAATATTCAAGGCTAAAAACTTCTATAATATATACATCTAGGAACCAGCGGTTATTGTTACAGTTCTAGCGGTTCAAAAAAATCTTTTGTGACTCCACACACAGGACAAACCCAGTCCTCAGCCAATTCCTCAAAGGGCGTTCCGGGAGCTACACCGCTATCAGGATCGCCGATTTCTGGGTCATATTCGTAGCCACACACCGTACATACATACTTTGCCATAGTTTTTACTCTGTCATATATTGAGACTACAACCGCCACCAGGTTTTTTGTACATAGCTAATCATCCCTATGGTAATCGCCCCTAGTAACAACAGTCCAATGACACCACCGGGAATAAATGTCAGCATACCAAAACCTCTAACTACCCACATGGCTAGTGCTATACCCAGAAGAATCCCGAAAATTTGGGTTAATGTCCGATTTAAGGAAGATTGATTCACCCAGTTTCCCTCTCAAATCCAGTTGATCACAATATAGTCTACAATAATTTAATGAATTTATAGTCATTTATGTATATTTGTAGTATAATATTATTATGAATGTACGATCATTAAATGAATGAAACTATCTGATTATGCAAAAAAGGTAGGGATAAGTTATAGAACTGCGTAGCGTTGGTACAAATCCGGCGTAATCACAGGTTATCAACAACCTACAGGAACCATAATTATTAATCTACCTGAAACTAACCAAAACCCTAACAAAGTTGTAGCTATCTACTGCCGTGTTTCTGATAATGGTTCAAAAGACAACTTAGAAAGACAAGCTGAAAGGTTAACCCAATATGCTTTAGTGCAAGGATGTATGGGTTAAGAAGAGCAAAGAGAAAGACAGAACGTATCACTCAGGAGTTACAAAATGAATCTGATTGAGCGTCATGTTATTAAACCAAGTCACCCAGCATACAAAGAAATAGATGAACTTTGCTTTAAATCGAAGAACCTATACAATGCTGTTAACTTCATAGTTAGACAGGAATACATCCATAACAACAAGCATATTAATTATGCGGGAGCCTATCACCTAATCAAAGAATCTGTTGATTATAAAGCTTTGCCAGCAAAGGTAAGTTGTCAAATCATTAAATTAGTTGATAGATGCTGGCTTTCATATTTTGCAGCTATTAGTTCTTTTACGACCAACCCTGATAAGTTCAAAGGTCGGCCTAGACTACCTGGATATAAACATAAAACAAAAGGTCGTTGTGTGGTCATTTACCCGGCACAGGGTATTAGCAAAAAAGGGTTAAAAAAAGGGTTATTACAACCTTCAGGTACAAATATATCTATTTCAACTGCTATTCAAAATAAAGTTAAAGAACTTAGATTAGTACCTAGAAGTGGATTCCATGTTGTAGAGGCTGTTTATGAAAAGAATGAAGTAGTCACAGTTAGGAATCAATATATTGCAGCTATCGATTTGGGGCTTAATAACCTGGCCACCATAGCTTCAAACAAAAAAGGCTTTCAGCCGTTGATTATTAATGGTCGCCCATTAAAGTCAACCAATCAATTCTTTAATAAACAAAAAGCCCAACTCCAATCGAAGCTTCAAACTAAAGACCCCAATAGATACACCTCCAACAAAATATCCAATCTTCTCACCAAAAGAGATAGTAAAGTTGATACCTATCTACACCAAGCTAGTAGAACCATTATTAATTACCTTCGACAAAATCAGATTGATACTTTGGTGATTGGTAACAACAAACAGTGGAAGCAAGATATTAATATTGGTAAGCGTAACAATCAAAATTTTGTTCAGATACCGCACTATAAATTTATCCAGCAGTTGGTTTATAAAGCTAACTTAGCTGGCGTTAAAGTTATTATCAACGAAGAAAGTTATACCTCTAAGGCTAGTTTTCTTGACCTTGATAATATCCCGGAGTACCAAAAAGGGGCAGAACGTGTATTTAGTGGTAGAAGAGTAGCTCGTGGGTTGTATAAAGCTTCTAATGGAAGGTTAATAAACGCTGATTTAAATGGGGCGTACAATATATTAAGAAAAGCAGTCCTGAACGCTTTTGCAGACGGGATAGAGGGGTTAGGAGTAACTCCAATCAGGTTTACCCCTGGTAAAGTGACTTTGTAGATTTGTCTATAATTTCACAAACTCTACTTGACATCCCATGTATTTTACTTATAGTTTTGATAAAAAGTGATAAGAAGTACGTTTTTTGCGGATATATTCAGTATGATTTCGGTTAAAAGATTGGTTGAGGCAGCAAAACAGTCGAACTAGAATTTAATTGGTTCGACTAGATACTATGGAATGGTTTGTGTGTTTCATCACTCACAGGTAGAGAAGTTGAGGAGTAACTGAAATTAGTATGTCTGCATCTCATATCTCCAACTCGATGATTACAGGTTTGAATATCCCTTGGACTCAAGACAAGCAATTGTCACTGATGCAGGGTGAAATTTTCTTGCAAACCTTACCCCATACAGCTTGGGGTGGTGCGGTTACAGCTTGGATGTATTTACCACTACTGCGATCGCATGTATGGCAGCAATTAACTGATTACCGTCGTTGGGTGGAATATTTTCCTGATATTATCAAAAGTCAAGTTTTGTCACAAGATGAAGTGAAGCGACTGTATCAATCTGCACAAAAGAAATTTTTATTTCTCACAGCCGAAGTAGAAATTTATCTTCATGTCGTAGAACTGCTAGGGGAACAAATTCAATTCCGCATGGAAAGAGGGAGTTTTGCCGACTTCACCGCCACTTTAGATCTAAAAGATTTGAGTCATGGCACTTTGTTAGCATACCGAGTACAAGCTACCCCTAATATTCCCATCCCCTCTGTTTTGATTCAACAAGCCATGAATTTTGAGTTACCGGCAAATATGCGTAATATGCGACAAGTTTTATGTCAGTAGGCATAACTACAAAGGTGAAATTCTGGTAATGCGGGCACTTTTCCCGCTATTACTATAGCATTTCCCATGCTCGTGAGGTACATTTTTTTTAGTTTGAGGGAACAGGGAACAGGGAACAGGGAACAGGGAATAGGGAATAGGGAATTGGTGTGTACTTCATGAGCCTGAAAAAGGCTCTATACCTGACCCAGATAGAATTTAGCGTTAAATAGGGGACTTAGGCCTTGTCCCCTACTGATGCTTATTTTTCTTAACTGGTAAACACTTCTACAGGTAAACGACTGAAGGAAAGACGCTCATTTTGTACATCCACAAAAATAGTGTCGCCGTCGTTGAATTCACCCCGTAAGATAGCCTTAGCAATTTGAGTTTCTAACTCTCTTTGAATGGCTCGCTTGAGTGGGCGCGCACCATATACAGGATCATACCCTACTTCTGCCAAAAAGTCAAGGGCTGCATCGGAGAGTCTCAGGGATATCTTGCGATCGCTTAATCTTTCCCTTAATCTTTCTAGTTGTATTAGCACAATCTGGCGCAGTTCCTTTTTCTCCAAACCGTGGAAGATAATCATTTCATCAATACGATTGAGGAACTCTGGGCGGAAACTATTGCGCATAGCTTCCATAACTCGGCGGCGCATTTCATCATACTGTGTAGCCTCCCCAGCCACATCGAGAATATACTGTGAACCGATATTACTGGTCATGATAATAATCGCATTCTTAAAGTCCACAGTATGACCTTGGGAATCGGTGACACGACCATCATCGAGGATTTGCAGGAAAATATTAAATACGTCCGGGTGTGCTTTTTCGATTTCGTCGAACAAAATCACAGCATAGGGACGACGGCGAATAGCTTCGGTTAACTGTCCCCCCTCTTCATAACCCACATATCCAGGAGGCGCACCAATTAACCGGGAAACCGTGTGTTTCTCCATATATTCAGACATATCAATGCGCACTAAAGCCTCTTGTGTGTCGAACATATAGGCCGCCAGGGCTTTGGCTAACTCAGTTTTACCGACACCAGTCGGACCGAGGAAAATAAAGCTAGCTGTGGGACGATTGGGGTCAGCTAGTCCCGCGCGGGATCTTTGGATAGCATCGGATACAGCTGTAACCGCTTCAGCTTGTCCCACGACGCGGCGGTGTAGTTCATCTTCTAAATGCAGAAGTTTTTCCTTTTCTGATTCTACTAACTTGCTGATGGGGATTCCTGTCCACTTAGAAATAATTTCCGCAATGTCAGCTTCTGTGACTTCTTCACGCAATAGGGATTTACCAGTTTTTTGGGCGTTGGCTAATTCCCCTTCTGCGGCTTCTAATTGGCGATGTAAATCTGTTAACTTCCCATATTTCAACTCTGCAGCACGATTCAGGTCATAATTTCTCTCTGCTTGCTGTACTTCTAAATTAACTCGGTCAATTTCTTCTTTAATTGACTGAATTTTGTTGATAATATCTTTTTCCGATTGCCATTGAGCAGTCAGGGTTCTTTGTTCTTCTTTGAGATCCGCTAGTTCTTTTTCAATTCTTTCTAAACGTTCTCGAGAAGCTGCATCTGTTTCTTTTTGCAAAGACAGCTTCTCCATTTCCAATTGCAAAATCTTACGGTCGATTTCGTCTAGTTCCTCTGGTTTAGAGGTAATTTCCATTTTTAACCGCGCCGCAGCTTCGTCTACCAAGTCAATGGCTTTATCTGGGAGGAAGCGATCGCTAATGTACCGACTAGACAATGTAGCGGCTGCAACTAAAGAACTGTCGGATATTTTTACCCCGTGGTGGACTTCATAGCGCTCTTTCAACCCCCGCAATATAGAAATTGTATCTTCTACACTGGGCTGATCTACATATACTTGCTGGAAGCGTCGTTCTAAAGCCGCGTCTTTTTCAATATATTTACGATATTCATCTAAGGTGGTCGCCCCAATACAACGCAATTCACCCCTGGCCAACATGGGTTTTAACAAGTTCCCCGCATCCATAGCGCCTTGGGTAGCACCAGCACCGACGACGGTATGAATTTCATCAATAAATAAGACTATATTACCGCCGGATTCTGTAACTTCTTTTAATACTGCTTTGAGTCGTTCTTCAAATTCCCCCCGGAATTTAGCCCCGGCGATTAAAGCACCCATATCTAAGGCGATTAATTTCCGGTCTTTCAGGGACTGGGGGACATCACCAGCAATAATTCTTTGGGCGAGTCCTTCAGCGATGGCGGTTTTACCAACACCTGGTTCACCAATCAGCACGGGATTATTTTTAGTACGTCGCGATAGAATCTGCACGGTGCGGCGAATTTCATCATCCCGGCCAATAACTGGGTCTAGTTGACCTTTACGTGCTGCTTCTGTCAGATCACGTCCGTATTTTTCCAGTGATTGATATTTTCCTTCTGGATTTTGGTCGGTCACTTTTTGACTCCCACGAATTTGCTTAATAATTTTTTTGAGTTTACCTTCGTCTAAACCAAATTCTTGGCATAAAGCTTTACCAAAGCGGTCATCTTTGGCGTAAGCCAGTAATAAATGTTCAATAGAAATATATTCGTCTTGGAAATCTTGACGATATTTATCTGCTCTATCTAATAGTGTATCTAAACTGCGACCCAGAAATACAGATGTACTGCTACCAGATACTTTTGGTTGGCGTTGGAGAAATTGGTCAGTGCGATCGCGGATTCTTTGCAAATCAACACCCGCTTTAGTTAATATGCTGCTAGCTAAACCATCTTGTTCTAGCAAGGCTTTCATCAGGTGTTCGCTTTCGAGCTGCTGTTGCTGATGTTGTTTAGCAATATCTGGGGTATGGGCGATCGCTTCCCAAGCTTTTTCGGTAAATTGGTTAGGATTAGTGGGTTGCATAGGCTTTTGCAATAATAAAGAACCGCCAAGGATAAATACCTTCAGGCTGCACCGACTGAAAATTTCTATTGTTAATCCATATTGTAAGCAGCACCCCTGATCAGCGAGATCGGTGTTCACGTCTTCTGTGAGTGGTATTTCCCTTCCCCTGCTCCTGAATTTACAAATCTTCTTAGGAAGAACCGAGTATAACCTACATGAGATTTCAAAGGGACTGAATATCCCTAATCAACTCTAAGGTCAGTTGATAGGGTTCTTGTTGTCCCTCTTGCTCAAACAGATTTGCAGCTTGCTGAAGGTCAGCTACTGCACCTTGCTTATTTCCCAAACCAAGACGGGAAATTCCTCGCGCCAGGTAGGCTTTAGCGTAGCTAGGGTTAATTTTGATAGCTTGATTCAAATCAGCGATCGCTTGTCCATAGTCTTCTAATTGAGCACGTGCAAATCCCCGGAGGTAGTAAGTGTCCTCATCGTTAGGATTAATCTTGATAGCTTGGGTATAATCAGATATTGCCCCTTTATAGTCTTCTAATCTACTACGGGCAATCCCTCGATTATAGTAAATATCCGCATCGTTAGGATTAATCTTGATAGCTTGGGTATAATCAGATATTGCCCCTTTATAGTCTTCTAAACTACTACGGGCAATCCCTCGATTATAGTAGATATCAGCATTGTTAGGATTAATCTTGATAGCTTGGGTATAATCGGCTATTGCCCCTTGATAGTCTTCTAAGCCACTACGGGCAAATCCTCGGAGATAGTAGGTATCAGCATCGTTAGGATTAATCTTGATAGCTTGATTAAAATCAGCGATCGCCCCTTGATAGTCTTCTAATAGACCACGAGCAATTCCTCGCATGACGTAGGCTTGAAAAAACTCAGGATCAATCTTGATCACCTCGGAAAAATCAGCGATCGCTCCTTGGTATTCTCGTTGTTCCAGCTTCTCTATACCTTCAAAAAAATAATTACGCGTTTGTAACTGCTTTCCCTGTTTCCACTTCCCAGAGTTGGTTACAGCACATTGGCTTGTATTGCACACTGCACCCACTACCTGGGGCTGTGCTAAGATTATCGATATCCCTAATACTGTGCTTGGTATTATTCTCAGTAACTTGGGTTGGGTATTGTTGATTTTAACTACCATCTGTCAGTGCCAATTATTAATTGTGTATATCATAACAGCACATGGAATTACCTACTTCCAAGAAACACATAAAAAAAAGAGAGTGACAACAAAAAGCGATCGCGTTCTGTAAACAATCACATCCTGAATTTTTACCCCAATAGGGAGGATCGGCTCACAAACCCATCCCCCCAAACCTTTATTTCCTAGCAATTACCCAGACTGCGTGGACGATTCCAGGAATATAACCCAAACAGGTCAACAAGATATTAATCCAAAAATCTAGAGTTTGTGAAATTATAGACAAATCTACAAAGTCACTTTACCAGGGGTAAACCTGATTGGAGTTACTCCTAACCCCTCTATCCCGTCTGCAAAAGCGTTCAGGACTGCTTTTCTTAATATGTTGTACGCCCCATTTAAATCAGCGTTTATTAACCTTCCATTAGAAGCTTTATACAACCCACGAGCTACTCTTCTACCACTAAATACACGTTCTGCCCCTTTTTGGTACTCCGGGATATTATCAAGGTCAAGAAAACTAGCCTTAGAGGTATAACTTTCTTCGTTGATAATAACTTTAACGCCAGCTAAGTTAGCTTTATAAACCAACTGCTGGATAAATTTATAGTGCGGTATCTGAACAAAATTTTGATTGTTACGCTTACCAATATTAATATCTTGCTTCCACTGTTTGTTGTTACCAATCACCAAAGTATCAATCTGATTTTGTCGAAGGTAATTAATAATGGTTCTACTAGCTTGGTGTAGATAGGTATCAACTTTACTATCTCTTTTGGTGAGAAGATTGGATATTTTGTTGGAGGTGTATCTATTGGGGTCTTTAGTTTGAAGCTTCGATTGGAGTTGGGCTTTTTGTTTATTAAAGAATTGATTGGTTGACTTTAATGGGCGACCATTAATAATCAACGGCTGAAAGCCTTTTTTGTTTGAAGCTATGGTGGCCAGGTTATTAAGCCCCAAATCGATAGCTGCAATATATTGATTCCTAACTGTGACTACTTCATTCTTTTCATAAACAGCCTCTACTACATAGAATCCACTTCTAGGTACTAATCTAAGTTCTTTAACTTTACTTTGAATAGCAGTTGAAATAGATATATTTGTACCTGAAGGTTGTAATAACCCTTTTTTTAACCCTTTTTTGCTAATACCCTGTGCCGGGTAAATGACCACACAACGACCTTTTGTTTTATGTTTATATCCAGGTACTCTAGGCCGACCTTTGAACTTATCAGGGTTGGTCGTAAAAGAACTAATAGCTGCAAAATATGAAAGCCAGCATCTATCAACTAATTTAATGATTTGACAACTTACCTTTGCTGGCAAAGCTTTATAATCAACAGATTCTTTGATTAGGTGATAGGCTCCCGCATAATTAATATGCTTGTTGTTATGAATGTATTCCTGTCTAACTATGAAGTTAACAGCATTGTATAGGTTCTTCGATTTAAAGCAAAGTTCATCTATTTCTTTGTATGCTGGGTGACTTGGTTTAATAACATGACGCTCAATCAGCTTCATTTTGTAACTCCTGAGTGATACGTTCTGTTTTTGTCTTTGCTCTTCTTAACCCATACATCCTTGCACTAAACGAGTATATTATCGATACTATATCTTGCATTAGTTCATCTCTACCTTCAGTAGCTTGATTAACAATTTCCAACTCTTTACCTAGTTTATTAAGAAGAATCTTTAGAGGATGTTTTAAAAGGTATGATTAGTGTATCAACTATTGTTTGACCCCACCCTAACCCTCCCCTTGTAAGGCTATGCATTACCCACATTTTTCTTAACAATTAAACAAAAGACTTAACATCACAGTGAAAGCCTTGATGGCTATAGTTTTGAAAGAGGAGAGTGGGTAATGGCATCATGGAAAAGTGGGCAGCGAAAGAATTGGCACAGGTAAACTTAGGGGATGCACGTCGAAACAAGCGGTTAATCAGGATAGTAGAAGATTTAGCAGCACAACCAGATAGTAGTGTACCACTTGCTTGTGGAAATATAGCAGCAACAAAGGCGGCATATAATTTTTGGAAATCACCACATTTTCAAGCAAGTGATATTCGTGCTGTCCACACATCCAGCACCATAGAAAGAATCAAAAAACATGAGATAGTATTGGCAATACAAGATACAACAAACATAGATTTGACATCGCACCCAGCCACAAAAGGAGTAGGTTATCTTGACCACAGAAAATCATCAGGATTAAAAGTACATTCAACACTTGCAGCCACAAGTAATGGAGTACCGTTAGGAATTATTGAGCAGCAAGTATGGGCAAGAGAACAAGAGAATTTAGGTATTGCTAAAAAACGTCGTCAACGAGAGACAAAAGAAAAAGAAAGTCAACGTTGGTTGGATGGGTTGCAGACTACACAAAATTTGATTCCCTCAGAAATTGAAGTAATAACAATATGTGACTCAGAAGCGGATATATTTGACCTTTTTAGCCAGCAACGTCGAGAAAAATCACACTTACTAATTCGTGGGACTCATAATCGTAAAGTAGACCATTGTGGCAAATATCTACATCTTGCCATTCGTCAAATCGAAGCATCTGGAACAGTGACTGTAGAAGTCAAACGGTCTCCAGAACATAGTTCCAGACAGGCGAGACTGACAATTAGGTTCACGAGTTTTGATATTCAAGTACCATTACACCATATTGGACGTTTACAGCTAAAACCTGTCAGGTTACAAGTAATTTTGGCAGAAGAGGAAAATCCACCTCCAGGAACAAATCCCATTAGTTGGTTATTAATTACTAGCTTAGAAATTAACAGTCTAGAAGATGCTGCGTGTTGTGTTCAATGGTACACTTACCGTTGGTTGATAGAACGTTATCATTACACATTAAAAAGTGGCTGTGGCATCGAGAAATTACAACTGGAAACTGCTGACCGAATTCACATGGCACTAGCCACTTATACTATTGTCGCTTGGCGATTGTTATGGCTTACTTATCAAGCACGAGTTCATCCTGATTTACCTTGTGATGTTGTTTTGGAAAACAGTGAATGGCAGTCCTTATGTGCCACTATCAACAAAAATCCTATTCCTCCAGACCAGCCACCTTCTTTGCATGATGCTGTGCGAATGATTGCCACTCTTGGTGGTTTTTTGGGTCGCAAAGGTGATGGTGAACCGGGTGTGAAAACCATTTGGCGTGGGCTACGACGCTTACACGATATTGCTGCTACTTGGCAATTACTTCACTCCGATTCCCCATCTCATCTTGATATTTAGCGATCGCCTATGGCGGAGGGGTAGCCCCTCGCCCCTGTATTCAAAAACTCAATCACCTGTTGGGTTTTCTCAATGTCCATACTTATTCTTTTTTGTCAATCCTCCCCACTATGCACATCTCTACAACCTTTATTGTGTTTGCCTTCCAGCAATGTTAAGAAAGATGTGGGTAATGGATAGCCTTGTAAGGGGAGGGGATTGGATTTGATTGTTTCGGTTCCCCATTCCCCATTCCCCATTCCCCATTCCCTGTTCCCTGTTCCCTGTTCCCTGTTCCCTAAGATAAAAATTACCTGTTTAATACTTTCCAAACATCCTCTTAAATAGTTCAAACCAAACCTTCCTACTCTATCAGGGTGTTGGGCCAGAAGAATATTATACTTATCGTCTTTTAGAAGCTTTGACAACTGTTTGCGGTTGTCATTTAACCCACTGCCGATTTCTTTAACAACTTTATATATTGTGTACCCCCTAGCTGTAGCATATTGGGTTAACCTTTCAGCTTGTCTTTCTAAGTTGTCTTTTGAACCATTATCAGAAACACGGCAGTAGATAGCTACAACTTTGTTAGGGTTTTGGTTGGTTTCAGGTAGATTAATAATTATGGTTCCTGTAGGTTGTTGATAACCTGTGATTACGCCGGATTTGTACCAACGCCACGCAGTTCTATAACTTATCCCTACCTTTTTTGCATAATCAGATAGTTTCATTCATTTAATGATCGTACATTCATAATTATATTATACTACAAATGTACATAAATGACTATAAATTCATTAAATTATTGTAGACCAAACCCCACCTGTAAAAACACTCCCAGAGGCGGAAGAAAAATAGCACACAAAATCCGAATTAAATCCATAATAACCTCCTGAGCAGATTAGAAGCACCTGCTTTGTAATTTAAACACTATGTACAAAATAAAGCACACCCATCAGCCGCCGCTAATTTTGGCTTTGTAACCTAATGTAGTCATAATCTCCAAAATCTTCTGTTTATGGTCGCCCTGAATTTCAATTTCATTATCCTTGACAGTCCCACCTGTACCGCATTGAGTTTTCAACTGCTTAACTAAACCAGCTAAAACTTCGGGTTTGGTTTGAAAACCAGTAATCACTGTCACAGTTTTCCCCTTGCGTCCCTTGCGGGAAGCCTGTATCTTCAGGTTTTGTTGCTGGGGTGGTAATTCCGGAATCGCCCTTTGTGTAGCAGCAGAGTGATCATCACCAAATTCACGGTAGACAAAGCGATTGTCAGAAGATTTAGAAGAGGACATAAATTTTGTGATTCAGAAAAAAAATCTCATCTGGCTAATATACAGTAGCGCAGTTACCTTTTCTGACTCTGGCTACCCTATCACTATGGTAACTTTCGCCAAGGAATGAAAGCTAACCGCACAACTGCATTTTTCTAGTTTCCTCCCAGCAGTAGGTAAAAGATTCCGAGGATCTAGACGACTGAGAATTGGGAAATCGTTTTAAAATAATTACATTCATCCTGTGATCTAAAATTTTCCGTGACTACCACACCCCTCTCTCCAAATTCCCAATTTAATGCTCAGGTTCCCGATATCCAAGGACGCTTTGGACGCTTTGGCGGTAAGTACGTCCCGGAAACACTGATGCCGGCCTTAGCTGAATTAGAATTAGCTTATCAGCAATACCGCCATCACCCCAGTTTTCAAGAGGAATTACAACATTTATTAAAAGACTATGTGGGACGCGCTACACCGTTGTATTTTGCGGAACGCCTCACGGCTCATTATGCCCGCCCAGATGGTACAGGTCCACAAATTTACTTAAAACGTGAAGATTTAAATCACACCGGCGCTCATAAAATTAATAATGCTCTGGGTCAAGTATTGTTAGCCAAGCGCATGGGTAAGCAAAGAATTATTGCGGAAACCGGCGCAGGACAGCATGGGGTAGCTACAGCTACAGTTTGCGCTCGGTTTGGCCTGGAATGTGTGATTTACATGGGCGTTCATGATATGGAACGCCAAGCGTTGAATGTGTTTAGAATGCGCTTGATGGGGCCCAAGTGCGTCCGGTGGAAGCGGGAACGGGAACCCTCAAGGATGCGACTTCTGAGGCGATCCGCGATTGGGTGACCAATGTGGAAACAACCCATTATATTTTGGGTTCCGTAGCTGGACCCCATCCTTACCCGATGATGGTCCGGGATTTTCACGCTGTGATTGGTCAAGAAACCCGCGCCCAAGCTGTGGAAAAGTGGGGGGGTTTACCGGAGATTCTCATTGCTTGTGTAGGTGGTGGTTCCAACGCTATGGGATTATTTCACGAGTTTGTCAATGAGCCTTCTATTCGCTTAATTGGCGTAGAAGCCGCCGGCGAAGGTGTGAATACACAAAAACACGCTGCTACCTTGACAAAAGGACACATTGGTGTATTGCACGGGGCAATGAGCTATCTGTTGCAAGATGAAGAGGGACAAATTATTGAGGCCCACTCTATTAGTGCAGGTTTAGATTATCCGGGGGTGGGACCTGAACATAGTTATTTGAAGGATATGGGACGAGCGGAATATTACAGCGTCACCGATGGGGAGGCTTTGGCAGCTTTCCAGCGTCTATCTCGCTTGGAGGGCATTATACCCGCTTTGGAAACCGCCCATGCGATCGCCTATTTAGAAACCCTCTGTCCTCAACTGAGTGGTAGTCCGCGCATTGTCCTTAATTGTTCTGGACGTGGTGATAAGGATGTGCAAACTGTCGCCAAGTTTTTAATGCCAGAATAACCCTGATATCTGACATTATTCTTCATCACCAAAATCTTACCAAAGTCTTGTGGGGTAAACTCTTTTGGGGTTGGCATCTTGCCCGCCCCTGTTATGTAAATTAAAATTAATTTGCATTATTAGTATTAGAAGGAATATCTATATCTATGCTGTAAAGAAACTTAGCTCTGATTTTATTTAGTTTAGTCTTTTGAGCTAATAAGCGAATAGCTTGTTCTAAGTTTTGAGATGCAGGTTGATATGGGGATTTGAGAAACCATCGAACCATCTCAGGTAAATCAGGATGACCTCTTTCAAGCCATTGAGAATATTCATCAATAGTACATTTATTTAAAAATTCTTTATTTAAGTGTTTTTCAATGTCTAATCTTATCCCAGATGATATTGAACCGAAATCAAGATTCATTAATTTTTTTAAAGCTGTAGTGATATCTAATCTTTGATGATATTCACTTATTTGATCGTCTAGAGATGCTTCCAAATCAGGGTATTTATGCAGTCTATCTCTCAATTCCTTGAAATTATTATAAAAACTGGGTTCTAAAATTTCTGTTAAAATTTTTTCTAATAGAGGCTTTTCATAAGTAGAAATATCAAATCCCAAAATTGATGTAAATTTTTCAATTGCTTCAAATTGCGAAAGACTCAAGTCAAGATGATGCTGTTGCAAGAAACTAACAATTCCATCAAGAATATGTTTTTCGTTATCTGCAAATGAGTTATAATATTGCTCGTGATAGTATTGTTTTTGAAATTCATGCAAGTTTCTAATCATTTGATTTCTTATTTCTCTTTGATTGAGAATATGACCTTTTTTGGTAAATTCCAACTTAAGAGCGTTAGATAATGAAGTGTCAACTAACTTACTTATCAATTCATCTATGTATTCTAGAGGTGTATAACCAATATCTTGTATTTCTAGGGCAAAAGCTAATCTCTTGACGCTACTTTCATTATTTTCACCATGATATTTGTCATCATATTTTTGAGCGTTGGAAAATGATAGTATAGTATCAATACAGTTTGAATCTAGACTATTAATAGAGAAAAGTTGACAAAAATTAGTATCATTTTTAGCTAAATTAATAACAATGCTATTTTTGATAACTTGATGAAGCAAACTAGGCTCCCACTCCTCATCCATTAAAGGGATAAGCTCATCAATAAGCCATTTAGTTTTGCGTATAACCCTAAGATTATTCGTCCTAGCCTTATGCAATACTTCTTTAATTAGTTTTACATGAGTATGATTTTTAAAGATTAAATCTAAATTTTCTTCTACTGTAGGTTCAAGTTGAAATTCTCTATCAATTACTTTTTCTCGATAATCCTTTAAAACTTTTTCATTATCTCGATTTTGTAAGAGATAACTCTCATTATAAATTAGAATAATTTTACATTCTAATTCTTGAACTAGATACTCAACAAACCCAAGTATTTCTTCTAGTGGAAGATTAGATTTTCTTTCAAGATCATCAATGCATATAATTGAATTTTTAACATTTATATTAAAAAGTATGTTAAGTGCTAAGTCACCGGCCACAGCCATTAATGGGCCTGCTATTGGTATGGATAATTTTCCTGGCAATGCTAAGTCTAGTTTGGGAGTTTTTTCTAATTTTACAGAAATACGACTGAACCATTCAAAAAGACAATTTATATATTTTTCTGTCCAGTGGTTATTAGATTTTATTTGACTTTTGTAACTAGCTAATATTCTCGCCTTCAACTGTTCTATTGAAGAAATTCCAAAAACAGATCCATAACAGTAATATTTTCGTTGATGTTTTAATAAAAAATTTTGTACTAAATAGGTTTTTCCAACACCCCATTCTCCCTTGACAGCTAAAACTTTATAATCTTTATTATCTAAAAATCGCGTAAGAATACTTTCTGCGTCTTCTCGATTAACTCCATAACTTGCTTTGTGTGTGCTGTCATTCATAAACTCTTTTAAACCGCGAATAACCAAATAAATATCTAGAATAATAATAACTTAATTTTATTATTTTAGATATTTTGATGTCATCGCAGTGCTAAAACTTCTTCTTCCCTGGTAAGTTTTTCTGCATAAGTAATAGCTGCTTTCACATCTTTTAGAGTTGGTTGTGGAGAATCTTGCACTATTTCTTCAAAGGTTAGTGCATCAGCAAGGTTATTCAGAATGACTGATATCATGATCGTGTGTTTTCGATACATGGTTTACCCTGACACACCTTTGGTGAGATGCTGATGCGTTCTTGCCAGTATTAATAATTTTGAGCATTTGTAATCAGAGTTTATTGTAGTCGATCGCTTGTGCCTTATCTAGTTCTATCAGCAGCAAACTTTTGAAGAATACGCTGACTTGGGTGAGCAGATAGACTGACCAATTTATTCACAAGAGCTACAGGGAAGAGTGCTGAATCGTACATATCACAATGCAGTGCCTCCACATTCGCCAATATGATTTGTAAATTTGGTAAATCATTTTCAGTAGGAATTTTTTTGAGTTGCTTTACTGGTAATGAAACAACGTGCATTTGCCCACCACGAGTTTTAAAAATAACTTTATGTCCATAATTGCTACTAGAAGCATATGGTTTTGTAGGATCTCCATCTCCTGGCAGGATATACGGATAAATATATTTATCTGTCAGAATCAATGCTTGTCCAGGATTCAAACTTTTTTGGATTTCTTGAGCATGATCCACAAAAGCGCCACTTTTTTCTAACCCAGCCAAGAGAATATTCTGTTTAGTAAAAAGCCAGTTGATCAAATCAAGCATTGGTTTATGCAAACCAGCCGTTTGACCAAAAAAGCCTGTTGAACCGTCTTTGATAAAAAGAATTTTTCTAAGTATGTCTGGTTGAGTATAGAATAATTGACGAATGAGATGAATAATAATCATATGCTCGATCACATTGACCAGATAACCTAATATTCCAGATGCACCCGTCTCCTCATCAATCACTTCATGCAGCCTAAAAATATCTGTTAGATGAATTCTACCTCCTGTTTCCGGGCAAGGGAAAGTATAATTTATATCCATATTCTGCTCTAACAGAGTAACTGGTTTACCATTAGGGCTGAGAGGATTGGTTGCTAAAGTCCAACACTTTTCCTGTTCAGTTTTTTGTCGTCCTTTGTAACGTCGAAAAACAAACCAAGCTAAAGTATCAATTAGGCTTTTATCTTCGTCTAATGTATTTTTAGTAAAGAATCCAAAAATAGTTTTGAGAACGCTACCTTGAAGGGTATTTTCATCTCTAAGACGTATGTTTTTAGTTGGCAATGCTAGTTTAAGTCTGCTAATATTCTTAAGCTTTGCCATGTCTTCTGGTGCAATAAATGCACTTGAATTAATCTTATCTAAATCTTCCTGTTTAAAAAACAATGCACCAAACTGTAAAAAATGAACAGTCCTGGAAGGAAAATCTTTATCTAGAATAGCTTCAGTATACCCGCCATCTACAGCGATAATAGCCTCAACAGGATTTTTAGATGGCGGTGCAAAATCAACAGTGAAGCTGTCTAAACGAATATCTTCTGAACGAGGAGGCTTATAAATACGCTGCATTAATGCTTGTACTTCTGAATCATTAATGAGGTGATGATGGGATGCTTTACTTGCAGCTTCAAAGGGACGGCGTTTATTTCTACTGGTATAACCCATAGCTTCTTACAGATTAGGTTGTTAATTATTCTTAAGTGGGAAATCTGTCAATTTGGACAGGAATAACAAATGGATTACTGTAGGTTTTCATACGTACAAAGCCTTTGTCTGTATCCTGGCTAAACCGAATTAAACTTTCAGTAAAGTCGCTGAAATCATAATACTTACGTAATTCTTTAATTTCATCTTCATTATTAAGGTGCGAGATAAACCAATTTTGTGTTGCTTTTAGAATATTGCTACTAATTGAGCTAACTTCTTGAGTTGCATAAATTAGACCAAGATTGAGCTTTGCTCCTTCTTTGGCTAAACGGTTATAAATCTGAGATAAATCTTTATCATCTTTTTTTGGGAATAAATTGTGTGCTTCTTCAAAATAAAATTGGATAAAGTTATTAGGAAGTGTACTTGTGAAACGTACAATCGCATTATTAAAAATTGTTCTGCATATTCTTTCACTGAATAGAGATTGAATGTTAGGATCTCCCAAAGAGAGGTCAACAATAACAATTTTACCTGACATCAAATTGTTTAAAATATCCTGCTCAAATGGATCTTGAACTGTGCTTGTATGCTGTTCTTTTATACTAGATAAAATCGTGTAACCAGCACAAAGTAAGGATGATTGTCCAGGTTCTCTACGCCGACTCAGGATTACTAAAAGTGCCTTAAGATCATCATCAGCCCACTCTTTTTGTTCTACTCGCTCATCTTCGTCATTAGAATTTGAGCTTGACTGTGAACTCTTATTCTGCTTTTTTCCGAGTGTAGGTGTATACACCTTCCAGAAGTTATCCCACCAATCAACCGCTTCATTCACTGAAAGATCTAAAATTCCTCTACGTTGGTCTACTTTTTTGGGTTCTATTGTGACACCTGAAACTTGATTAACCGCATCACGAACTTCCTTATTAGTGCTAAATCTTATCCTTAGATTACTAGGCGCTTGAAAGCCAGCACGATATAGGCAGCAACGATATACTGCAATGCGCCGCTCATAACGCTGAACTTCAGAACTAAATCTATCTGTTTCGTAATTTTCAGGTGGAGCTAATTGAACGCTCTTGAAGTTATTAGCAAATCTAGTAGTGTCGTTAGCAATTCTTGGATAAGCTCGAATTAATTCAAAACCTGTCTGAACGTCTTCATAGAAATTAACTTTCATCTCTCGAAAGTCTTCTTTTGGAACAGTCGAATATCGGATAGTTTTTTCTCTGTATAAATCAAAAATTGCAGTACCCTGATCTTGTAAATTAGAATTGGCATATTCACCGTTGATATCAAAAATGATTTGACCAATTGGATATTTTGGGTTATTACCTTCTGTAAACGGCTTCAAAATTTCATCTGGATTCTCTGGGTTTTGATCCAGTTGAAATGGTGCATTATCACTCATTTCAACGCAAGCTTGAATTATTTTTTTAACCGTGTTGGATTTACCTGTTCTGGTCATACCAAATAAAGCGGTTCTTTTTCCAGCAAAGTCAGGAGCTTGAACATAGACGGGTACATCAGGTTCAGTCTGTTGAAAGCGCCGGCTAGAACTGTAACGAACTTTCCCAATTTTAATATCCCCCATTCCTCCTGGATTACCATTCTCTCGATAATTGACAATAGCCTTTAAAATGTCTAGGGATGGCTTGATTACTGAATAATTATGTGCGCTGTAAAAATTTTCGACATCTGCACCGAAACGACTCTTATCTGTATTATCAACATAAAAAGAACCAAGTACAGAGCATTCTAATCCACTGAATGAAAATTCATAGCGTGTGAATGTATCTAACTGCGACCGTTGATTAGTGCCTGTACGTATATTGTCTTTGTAGTATTCGACCATACTACTAATAACTTCCTGATCCGTAGGTAGTTTTGTGGGTTGGATAACGCGGAGTAAAATTGCTTCAATATTTGCTGAATCATCTAGTTCATTGTCATAGTAAGCTAAGAGGAAACATCCCTGCGGAATACCATTAGCTCTTTGTTTCCAATCATCAGCGACCAAGATTTCTGCCTTGCTATAACTTAAACGGAAGGGACGACCAACAAAAAAACCAGTATCCCATTCGCCATCACTTTTGCGTTTAAAAAAATCAATTTGTGTAAGTTGTCTACTGATACTCATACAAAAAAATTTTACAGTAACTGTAGTATTATATCTTATACAATACCCTAAATATATTGAGTATAAATATTTAAATTACTTAATTTTCTCTACAAAAAATCCCCCACCTTGCGGCAGGGGATTTTTATTACTCACCTACAAAACTAGTAGCGGAATTAACCGAACTTACCAGCAGTAGAGGCAATCAAGAACGCTGCGTAGGTAACAACATAGCCAACGGTGAAGTGAGCTAAACCTACCAAGCGAGCTTGAACGATGGAGAGAGCAACGGGCTTATCTTTCCAGCGAACCAAGTTAGCTAGAGGAGTACGCTCGTGGCCCAAACAAGGGTTTCAATCAACTCTTGCCAGTAACCTCTCCAAGAGATGAGGAACATGAAACCGGTTGCCCAAACTAGGTGACCAAACAGGAACATCCAAGCCCAAACAGACAGGTTATTCACGCCGTAGGGGTTGTATCCGTTAATCAACTGAGCGGAGTTAGCCCAGAGGTAGTCACGGAACCAGCCCATTAAGTAAGTGGAGTTTTCGTTGAACTGAGCAACGTTACCTTGCCAAATACCTAGATGTTTCCAGTGCCAGTAGAAGGTTACCCAACCAATGGTATTTAACATCCAGAACATAGCTAGGTAGAAGGAGTCCCAAGCGGAGATGTCGCAAGTACCGCCACGGCCTGGACCGTCGCAAGGGAAGGCATAGCCGAAGTCCTTTTTATCGGGCATCAGCTTAGAACCACGAGCATCCAAAGCACCTTTAACAAGTACTAGGGTGGTGGTGTGAATAGCCAAAGCGAAAGCGTGGTGTACCAAGAAGTCGCCAGGGCCAATTGTTAGGAATAGGGAGTTAGTGCCGGAGTTGATGGCATCCAACCAGCCGCCTAACCAAACGTTGCCGTTGTTAGGATAAGCTGTGTAGGCGATGCTGTCGGGGTTAGATAACAGAGTATCTAAACCATACAGTACTTTACCGTGAGCAGCTTGAATGAACTGGGCGAACACAGGCTCAATCAAGATTTGCTTTTCAGGAGTACCGAAAGCAACTACTACGTCGTTGTGTACATACAGACCGAGGGTGTGGAAGCCTAAGAATAGCGATACCCAGCTGAGGTGAGAGATAATCGCTTCTTTGTGCTGTAAAATCCGGTCGAGTACGTTGCCCTTGTTTTGTTCGGGGTCGTAGTCACGTACCCAGAAGATGGCGGCGTGGGCAAAAGCACCAACCATCAAGAAGCCAGCAATATACTGGTGGTGGGTGTACAGCGCTGCCTGTGTTGTGTAGTCCTTAGCAATGAAAGCGTAAGGAGGCAGGGAGTACATATGCTGCGCTACCAAGGAAGTGATGGTTCCTAGTGCTGCCAAAGCTAAGGACAGCTGGAAGTGCAGTGAGTTGTTAATGGTGTCGTACAGACCTTGGTGAGGCAGGTTGAATTGACCTTCACTCTTGCTACCGGGGATTAAACCGGATTTGGAATTGAGCATTTCTTTGATGCTGTGACCAATTCCAAAGTTAGTGCGGTACATATGACCGGCAACAATGAAGATAACTGCGATCGCCAAGTGGTGGTGAGCCATGTCGGTCAGCCACAAGGATTCTGTTTGAGGATGGAAGCCACCCAAGAAAGTCAGAATCGCTGTACCGGAACCTTGAGATGTACCAAAAATATGGCTGGCAGTGTCAGGGTTCTGAGCGTAAACACCCCAGTTACCTGTGAAGAAAGGTGTTAAACCTGCTGGGTGGGGCATGGTGGTTAAGAAGTTATCCCAACCTACGTGCTCTCCGCGAGATTCGGGGATAGCAACGTGAATCAAGTGACCAGCCCAAGCCAAGGAGCTAACGCCGAATAAACCAGCTAGGTGGTGGTTCAAACGGGGTTCAGCACTCTTGAACCAAGACAGGCTAGGACGGAACTTGGGTTGTAAGTGCAACCAACCAGCAAATAAGAATAATGCTGCCAACAACAGGAGGAACACGGAACCGGTGTACAGTTCGCTGTTCGTCCGCATACCGATGGTATACCACCAGTGGTAAACACCAGAGTAAGCGATGTTTACTGGATTGCTAGCGCCACCTTGGGTAAATGCTTCAATGGCAGGTTCACCAAAGTGGGGGTCCCAAATCGCATGGGCGATGGGACGGACATGAAGGGGATCTTTAATCCACTGTTCAAAGTTACCTTGCCAGGCTACGTGGAACAGGAGGCTGGAAGCCCATAGAAAGATGATTGCCAAGTGACCGAAGTGAGTGGCGAAAATCTTTTGGTAAAGATTTTCTTCCGTCATGCCATCGTGGCTTTCAAAGTCGTTTCCAGTGGCGATCGCATACCATATCCGACGCGTAGTCGGGTCCTGTGCGAGATCCTGGCTAAATTTTGGAAATTTCGTTGCCATAGGTTTGATAAATCCTCTGACCTTTAGCCATCAGGTGTCAGCTTTTAGAGTTCTGAGTTTTGAGTACTAGGTTTTGAGCTTGAATTAACTCCTCAGCCCCCAGCACTCAGCCCCCAGCACTCATTAAGTGAATTACTACCCTACTGAAAGGATGTGTGCGTGGAAGAATGCCCAGGTTGTCACAATTCCTCCTAAGAGGTAGTGAGCTACACCCACAGCCCGACCCTGAATGATGCTCAGGGCGCGAGGCTGAATTGCTGGTGCTACTTTCAGTTTATTATGTGCCCAAACAATGGACTCAATTAGTTCTTGCCAGTAGCCGCGACCACTGAACAGGAACATTAAGCTGATGCCCAGACAAAGTGAGCGCCTAGGAATAGTAGACCATAGGCAGATAAAGCACTGCCGTAGGAGTTGATTACTTGTGTTGCTTGTGCCCACAAGAAATCACGTAGCCAGCCATTAATGGTGATGGCACTTTGGGCAAAGTTACCACCAGTAATGTGAGACACATTACCTGCTGCATCTACTGTACCCCAGACATCTGATTGCATTTTCCAGCTGAAGTGGAAGATCACAATCGATAGGGAGTTATACATCCAGAATAATCCGAGGAACACGTGGTCCCAACCAGATACTTGACAGGTACCGCCACGACCTGGACCGTCGCAAGGGAAGCGGAAGCCCAAGTTAGCCTTATCTGGAATCAGACGAGAACTACGGGCAAACAGTACACCTTTGAGCAGAATCAGGACAGTGACGTGAATGGTGAAGGCGTGGATGTGGTGAACTAAAAAGTCCGCTGTACCCAAAGCAATGGGCATCATTGCCACTTTACCGCCTACAGCCAGAATACCGCCGCCAAAGGCATAGCTAACTGGTTCTAAGGCATTAGGAGCAGTACCACCAGGGCCAATGTGTGCAGGTTTTGCACCCACTGAGCAAATACTGGCTGTAACTGAATTGCCGAGTCGGAGAACATGTCTTGAGGACGACCCAAGGCACGCATTGTATCGTTGTGGATGTACAGTCCAAAGCTGTGGAAGCCTAGGAAAATACACACCCAGTTCAGGTGAGAGATAATAGCATCCCGGTGACGAATCACCCGATCTAACACGTTGTTTTGGTTCACAACGGGATCGTAATCACGCACCATGAAAATAGCAGCGTGAGCGGCACCACCGACGATCAGGAAGCCACCTATCCACATATGGTGGGTAAATATACACAACTGCGTAGCGTAGTCCGTTGCCAAGTACGGATACGGGGGCATTGCGTACATATGGTGAGCAATGATGATGGTCAGTGAACCCAAGAAAGCAAGGTTAGTTGCTAACTGAGCGTGCCAAGATGTGGTCAGATTTTCGTACAGACCTTTATGGCCTTCACCTGTGAATGGACCTTTATGGTTTTCCAGGATTTCTTTGATGCTGTGTCCTATACCCCAGTTGGTACGGTACATATGACCAGCAATAATAAACAGAACTGCGATCGCCAAATGGTGATGGGCAATATCTGTCATCCACAAGCCGCCTGTCACAGGGTTTAGACCGCCCTTGAACGTCAGGAAGTCAGCATACTCACCCCAGTTCAAGGTGAAGAATGGTGTTAACCCATTAGCAAAGCTGGGATACAAATCTATCAACAGGTCTTTGTTCAGAATAAACTCATGGGGCAAGGGTATATCTTTAGCAGCGACACCTGCATCCAAGAGTTTGTTTACTGGTGCTGACACATGTATTAAGTGTCCAGTCCATCCCAAAGAACCACAACCTAGCAATACTGCCAAGTGATGATTCAGCATTGACTCTACATTCTGGAACCATTCCAGTTTGGGAGCACGCTTGTGGTAATGGAACCAACCAGCAAATAAGAACAAGCCTGCTAGTACCAAACCGCCAATAGCTGTTACATAAAGCTGGAATGAGCTGGTAATACCCCAGCCGCGCCATACTTGGAACAAGCCTGAGGTGATTTGAATACCGCGGAATCCGCCGCCCACATCACCATTTAAAATGTCTTGTCCCACAATTGGCCAAACGACTTGAGCGCTAGGACTCACATTTAATGGATCGCTTAACCAAGCTTCGTAATTCGAGAATTTAGCGCCGTGGAATAACATCCCGCTTAACCAAATCGCTACTACGGCTAGATGGCCGAAGTGGGCTGCGAATATCTTGCGGGAAATGTCTTCTAGATCGCTTGTATGTGTATCAAAGTCATGGGCGAGGGCGTGAAGGTTCCAAATCCATGTGGTGGTTTTGGGTCCTTTGGCTAAGGATCTGTCGAAGTGTCCTGGCTTTGCCCATTTTTCAAATGAGGTAGGAACCGGATCTTTATCGACTATGACTCTTGCCTTTTTTTCCTCTCGCTCCGGAGGACTAATCGTCATTCGACCTCCTCTCTTGATAAGGAATGAGGAATCATAATTACCACAAAGTTAACCTAGTCGCAAACTACAGACATTCCTGGAGCAGTGATGAAGACTCTATGTGGAAGTTTGTTTCTGTTGAATTATAGAGTCATTACTGGTGCATTGTTAAACACATTTTAACAATAATTCAAACTCCCTCAAACAATTGTCTTATCAGCTTTGTATCTTCATAGTTTTGCGCGAAAAGTCAAGGGATTTTCCATTTTATTTACAAAGAGTAACAATTAGTAAAATTTATGGTTTAACTCAATTCATGTGCTACTACAAGTTGATATTATATTGTTTTATGTTTCAATTGCTACAGTAAAAATAGAAAATACTAATCATTTTCCAGTTATCTGAGAAGGTTTCCGGAAAACATGAGTTGGTGCCGTAAAAATCTCATCTTTTGGGCTATGGTATCCGATGCACAATTTAAGCCAAAATAACATAGTCACTTACTGACGACCATCACTAGGATAAAATGCATGAAATCATTGCCAACACAGGTTTTCTATCAAATATCCTCCCTGAGATTTACTATTTTTAAGTGGCTGATTACATTAGTATTGGTATTCAGTATAACTAGCTGTACTGAAAAAGTCCGTAGCCAAGAAGTACCTGTGAGCCAAATAAATACACCCCAGAAAATGGCTCAGATTTCTCGACAATTTTCCGAGGTGTCGCCACCACAGGTTATCCAAGAACTACGCCCGAGCTTAGAAAATTATCGACCCCAAGTCAAAATACTGACTCCTCAACCTGACGAAGTTATTCAAGACAATACACTCACAGTCAGCTTTCAGACCCAGGACATACCCATATTTAAAGATTCCCAATTAGAACTAGGTCCCCATCTACATGTAATTGTGGATAATCAACCTTACATACCCATTTACGACCCGAATCAACCCCTAATTTTAGCAGACCTCTCTCCAGGTACACATACCCTGCGCGTCTTTGCTTCTCGGCCTTGGCACGAAAGCTTTAAAAATGAAGGTGCTTATGCCCAGACCACATTTCATATTTTCACCAAAACTGACAACAATAATCCAGATCCTACTCTGCCCGTCCTCACCTACAGCCGTCCTCAAGGCACTTACGGAGCAGAACCGATTTTACTGGACTTTTACTTAACTAACGCTCCTCTGCACCTTGTGGCCGAGGACAAACCTAACAATACCATCAGGGATTGGCGCATCCGTTGCACAATTAACAATGAAAGCTTCATTTTGGATCGCTGGCAACCTATTTACCTCAAAGGCTTCAAACCTGGTAAAAACTGGGTAAAACTAGAATTTCTAGATAATCAAGGAAATCCCCTCAAAAATGCCTTTAATACCACAGCCAGACTTATTAATTACCAGCCCAAGGGTAAAGACACACTTTCGAGAATTGTCACAGGAGAATTGTCAGCAGATGAGGCGCGGAGCATTGTAGACCCCAATTACACTGCTAAGACACCAGTCACTGAACCTATACCTACTCCTGGTATTGACAAAATACCCTCACCACAGCCCATTCCTCAAACTCAACTTCCAGAAACACCTACAACCGAATCACAAGAACCTGTAGAACCAGAAAAAGCAGAACCACAAGAAACACCAAAATCTCAGGAACTTGTCGAACCCTCACCCAGCTTACCCCCGACACTACCAGAGATTATTGAGCCACCTGCATCAGAAACACAACCAGAGATAGTCCCAGCGCCCCTTGAAGAACCAGAAAACCCAAAATCTGAGCCTCCAGCAGCAGAACAGCCAGAGGTAACGCCAACAGATGAATCAACTCCTGCCGCAGTGCCATCAGTAGTTCCAGAAACTACACCCATACCAGACCAGCAGGAAAAGGCCGGGGAATACAAAGTTACTACTATGGAATAACAAAACGGTTCTTCAGTACCTAATATGCTAAATTGTTTTGATAAAATCCGAAAAAGCTTACCGTATAAGGGAAATAATGTTGGTTATTGAAGAAAATGCCTGAATATTCCTTCTTAATCTCTGTTCGGTGTGTTCCCTGTTCCCTGTTCCCTCGAACCAGTTGTTAAATTAGCATAACAAGTACGGTAGAGCCAAAAAAACTTAAAGCGATTGCGTAATAGCTTCCGTGGCGTAGCCATAGCCTAGTGCCAAAGGCAATCGCTAAACCTACCCTGAGGGTTTTAAAAAAACGGAAATTTACTGAAAAATTAAAATTAATCACCAGCAAATCTTACAATACAAGCTTATTACTTCAGCAACATAGTCTCACAGAATCAGGAACTTGATAACTAACCGATGTATTCCTTAAAACGAAGTAAAAAAGTACCATATAAACAACGTGATTTCTCCCATAAAAAACCGGCAAATACATGGTAAGTTTTAAATCCATCGTATTCCGTTCAAGGTTCTTCCCATGCATCTGCAATATTTAGACACCCAACACCTTGAGGAATTAGTCAAGAACAGTAGTATAGATTTACATATAGTAAAACTAAATTTTAAATCTCTCCAGGACGCATCACCTTATGATTATCTGCTAATTTCTGAGGATATTCCCCGCACAAACACTGGTAGAGTTAAGAGTAATTGGTTACATCGCTATAATCACATTACTGCTGGCGGTTGGTGGTGTTCTGGTGTAGATCCTCTGAATAATTGGGAACCAATGGAATGGGGATGTTTTAAACCCAACCAACCCCGAATGAATCACAATGGCAAATCCATCAAGTACGAACATCCACCCAGCACACCAACACGGGTATTTTGTCTGCGGGTAACATTAAAAATTTGGCAGGAAGTCTCTCAACGGTATAATATAGCCATACCTAGCAGTGTCAATGTTGATGCTGATGGGGCAGCTCAAGGGTTTTGGCAATGGGTCAGGACACAAAACTTACCTGTAATCATCTGCGAAGGTGCGAAAAAAGCAGCAGCATTATTAACACAAGGATACCCGGCGATCGCCATTCCGGGAATTACCAGCGGTTATCGGGTTGTCAAAGATATCTTTGGTAAAGTCACGACTCGTCAGCTGATTCCCGACTTAGCAGCATTTGCGATGACAAAGCGCTGCTTTTATATTTGTTTTGATTTTGAAACTCAACCGAGAAAACTTGCTGCTATCAATAACGCCATCTCCCAACTGGGTTGTTTACTCCAAGAGCAAAAATGTCCTGTCAAAGTTATCGAACTACCAGGAAAAGAAAAAGGTGTTGATGATCTAATTGTTGCTAAAGGTGCAAGTGCTTTCGAGAAAGTATATCGCCAAAGCACTGATTTAGAAATTTATTTAGCCCAAAAGAAACCCCATACTCATCTAACCATTCCAGCTACAGTCACACTCAACTGTCCTTACTTAGAAAAAGTATCTTATCCCACATCTGGATTAGTGGGACTAAAATCAGCCAAAGGAACAGGAAAAACCACAGCACTACAAGCCATTGTTAATCAAGCTAAAACTTCAAATCGACCCATATTATTAATTACTCACAGAATTCAACTAGGTCGCTTTTTATGTGAAAAAATTGGTATTGAATGGGGCTATAATCATAGCGACTTTGTTATGGTATCAGATCAAAATTTACCCCTGGTCAGCCAGTCCTTGAAAAAAACCAAATCTTGCGGTTTATGTGTTGATTCAATTTGGAAACTCAACCCCCAAGAATGGGGAGGAGCAATATTAATTTTAGATGAAGTAGAACAGTCTTTGTGGCATCTCCTCAACAGTAATACTTGTAAACATAGACGAGTAAAGATTTTAAAATTATTCCAACAGCTAATTTCTACAGTCTTGACCACAGAAGGGTTAGTCATTGCCCAAGATGCTGACTTATCAGATGTATCATTAGAATATTTGCAAGGACTATCAGGAATTAAATTAACCCCTTGGGTACTAGTGAATAAATGGAAACCCCAGGGCGGCTGGGATGTAACTTTTTATGACTCTCCTAACCCCACACCACTAATTCACCAACTAGAATTGGATTTAATAGCAGGGCGTAAATGTTACGTTACAACTGATAGTCGCTCTGGGCGTTATAGTTGTGAAACCATTGAAGGCTACCTGAAAGAAAGATTAGAAAAATTAAGACAGCAATTCCCTAAATCCCTAGTAATCAGTAGTCGCACAACCAGCACACCTGGCCATGCAGCAGTTGACTTTGTAGGTAATATCAATCAAAAAATTCCTGAATATGATGCCATTTTCGTTACTCCCAGCCTTGGTACAGGAATCAGTATTGATGTTCAACACTTCGACCGAGTTTATGGTATTTTTCAAGGGGTAATTCCTGACGCAGAAGCACGACAAGCATTAGCAAGAGTACGAGATAATGTACCACGAATCGTTTGGTGTGCCAAGCGAGGCATAGGCTTAATTGGTAGTGGTAGTACAAATTATCGACTACTATCTGATTGGTATCAAGAAAATCAACAAGAAAACTTAGCCTTACTCAGTCCGTTACATAAAATCAATATAGATTTGCCATTAGTGTATGACCCAATGCATTTGCGTACTTGGTCAAAGTTATCCGCTAGGGTCAATGCTTCCATTCGTCTATATCGCCAATCAATGCAAGATGGTTTAATAGCAGATGGACATCAAGTTTGGTTACGAAGTAATGCTGTACATAATAACATTGTCAGAGATTTACGCCTGGCATTTTTGTCCACAGATTCCCAGGACATAGAAACCCGCAAAAGACTAGTTTTAGAAATCGTTAAAGTGCAAAGAGATTGGGCACAAAAGCGTCAAAAAGCTAAAGATATCAAATGCGAAATTAGAGAAATTAAGCAGCGGCATCAATTATTAGCTGCTACCGCTGTAACCACAGCCCGAGACATTAATTATCTAGAGTATGAACAACTATTAAATAAACCTTCTCTTTCAGAATTAGAACGTCACCAAATTGAAAAATATACCCTGAGACAAAAATATGGCATTCCAGTTACTCCTTTGTTAAAGTTGCGGGACGATAAAGGGTATTATTACCAATTACTCCTCCACTATTATCTTACCCATGACAGCGAGTATTTTCATGTTAGAGATCAGCAAGAATGGCATCAACAACTATTCTGGGGTGATGGTAAAGTTTTTCTGCCAGATTTAAAGACTTATACCTGTAAAGTTGAAGCTATGAAGGGGTTAGGAATGCCAGAATTTTTAGAACCAGAAAGAAAATTTACAGAACATGATGCTGATTTACTGTTGCTCAAACATATCGTCTTACAGCATAGTAAACACATAAAAAGATTACTAGGGATTGATTTCATCAAGGGAAAGGGCATTATTTCACCGATAAAGATACTTAGCCAACTCTTAAATCTGATGGGTTTAAAACTGAAAAAGGTAAATGATTTTTATGAAATAGATGTAGAAACTTTTTTCGATGGTAGAGAAAAAATCTTTAAAGTTTGGCAGTACCGCGATGAATTAATGTTAAAGAGTATGAAAGGTTCTAAAATTCAAAAATCTGATTATATTCTCTGCTGTTAGATACTGATTATCGTACACCAAGAGCGGGCAAGATGCCCGCAACACAAGAGTTTTACTTATTGGATTAAGCAACTTGAAAATTAGTTGATTCCTCCATCGGTTCAAAACTATGATGTAACTGCTCAATTCCCTGGTCAATTAAATCCAAACCTTGCTGCACCGTTTCAATTACACTTAACTGTCCCCGCAACTCAGGCGCACCGACAAAACCTTTAGCATACCAAGTCATGTGCTTTCGGGCTTGACGTACACCGCGATCGCCTTTATATTCCCATAACGCCTGTAAATGATCTCTGGCACATTCCAAGCGCTGAATTGGGCTTGGGTGTGGTAGTATTTCCCCGGTTTTCAAGAAATGATCAATTTCTCCCACCAAAAAAGGATAACCCAAAGTCCCACGAGAACACATCACACCATCAGCGCCAGTTTGCTCCAAACATCTTACCGCCGCTTCCACAGAAAAAATATCCCCATTACCAATGACCGGAATAGAAAGCACCTCCTTAACACGGGCTATCCATTCCCAACGGGCATTACCATTGTAACCTTGAGCGCGGGTACGTCCATGTACTGTAATCATTTGCGCCCCAGCATCTTCCATACGCTTGGCAAAGTCAAGAATGGTAATTTCTTTGTCATTCCAGCCAATGCGGGTTTTAACAGTCACTGGTACATCTATAGCCTTCACCACTTCCCGCACAATAGCCTCCGCTACTTCCGGTTGACGCAATAAAGATGAACCACCGCCATTTTTAGTAATTTTATTGACTGGGCAACCCATATTAATATCCACAGTATCCGCACCTTCCGCAACTGCTTTAATAGCTGCTTCTGCTAAAAAATCAGGGCGACAGTCAAATAACTGAATACTGATGGGTCGTTCCCGCGGGTCTACCTCCATAATTTTGGGTAACTCTTTCACATAGTGTAAACCCGTAGCATTGACCATTTCTGTATACAACATTGAATCTGGCGCGTAGCGACGCACCAGACGACGAAATACCATATCTGTCACCCCCGATAAAGGCGACTGTAGAACTCGACTCTTCACCTCGAAAGAACCGATTTTCAAGGGTTCAGAGAGTTTAGCTTTTAAACTAGGAGATAGTGTAACCATATAATTTTAAGTTTTGAAAATGAGACATTTAAGGTTCTTTAAGTACCTTTGGTTTTCACTCCAGATGTAGTGCTGAGATTGGCTTTGTCAACTAATTTAGACTAGTATTTTACCGCTGATTGGTAAATATCATCCACCAAGTGAGTATATTAACACTTACGTATTACCAGATAGAGACTCAGAGCAGAACTTTAATTTAACAGTGTTCTTGAGTATATGGCGGTGTTATTTGAGCATTGATTTTCAATCCATCTAGAGTTTATAACACCTAAAGACGGCAAACACGACTTTGAGATTACGGTTCACCCTAATTGCTGAAAGTATTAATTCTCATACATTAGACAGAGTGAAAGCAAATCTCTCAATGAACGCACTAAATACATCCTTTAAAATTAACCGTCTAGTTCCAGGTTCGGAAAACCGTCCTGCACTGACTGGTCATAACTGAACTTGCCAGTATATATATCAGGATAACTTGGGTTTTTCACCCCAGGAAAGCCTAATTAAAGGTTGTTAATCATGAAATGACTATTTTTTAACCCGTTGGTTCAAAACTTAGTCCCTTATATTCCCATTCATTTGTAGTTATACGGAGCCAAAAGTTACAATGGCAAAAGTAGTTGGAATTGACTTAGGTACAACAAACTCATGCGTCGCAGTAATGGAAGGTGGTAAACCCACAGTTATTGCTAACGCAGAAGGTTTTCGCACAACACCCTCAGTAGTAGCATTTGCCAAAAATGGCGATAACTTAGTTGGTCAAATCGCCAAGCGTCAGGGGGTAATGAACCCTGATAATACCTTTTACTCAGTCAAACGCTTCATTGGAAGACGCTATGACGAAGTTGGTAACGAGTCTACAGAAGTTTCTTATAAAGTCCTCAGCAGCAACGGTAATGTTAAGCTAGATTGTCCCATAGCTGGTAAACCCTTTGCCCCAGAAGAAATTTCCGCCAAAGTACTTCGCAAACTCGTTGAAGACGCTAGCAAATACCTAGGTGAAACCGTCACTCAAGCTGTAATCACTGTTCCCGCATACTTTAACGACTCCCAGCGACAAGCCACAAAAGACGCTGGTAAAATAGCAGGTATTGAAGTTCTCCGAATTATTAACGAACCTACAGCAGCTTCTCTAGCTTATGGTTTTGATAAAAAGAGCAACGAAACCATTTTGGTATTTGACCTTGGTGGTGGTACCTTCGACGTATCCATTCTAGAAGTAGGTGATGGAGTATTTGAAGTTTTGGCTACCTCCGGCGATACTCACCTGGGTGGCGATGATTTCGATAAGAAAATCGTTGACTTCTTAGCCGAACAATTCAAAAGAGAAGAAGGAATTGACCTACGTCAAGATAAACAAGCTTTACAACGTTTGACCGAAGCCGCAGAAAAAGCCAAAATTGAGCTTTCTAGCGTTTCTCAAGCGGAAATAAATTTACCATTTATCACTGCTACCCAGACTGGACCAAGCACCTGGATACAACCCTCACCCGTGCTAAATTTGAAGAACTCTGCTCAGACCTAATCGACCGTTGCCGCATCCCTGTAGAAAACGCAATTCGGGATGCTAAATTAAGCAGAAGCGATATTAATGAAGTTGTACTAGTTGGTGGTTCTACCCGCATTCCAGCTGTACAGCAGATAGTAAAGCAAGTATTAGGTAAGGAACCCAACCAAAGCGTTAACCCTGATGAGGTGGTAGCAGTTGGTGCTGCTATTCAAGCCGGTGTGCTAGCGGGCGATGTTACAGGTATATTGCTATTAGATGTCTCCCCACTGTCTTTGGGTGTAGAAACCTTGGGCGGTGTCATGACTAAAATTATTCCCCGGAACACCACAATCCCCACCAAGAAATCCGAAGTCTTCTCTACTGCAGTAGATGGACAAACCAATGTAGAAATTCACGTTCTTCAAGGTGAACGGGAGTTTTCAAATGATAACAAGAGCTTAGGAACCTTCAGACTTGATGGTATTCCTCCCGCACCACGAGGCGTACCACAAATTGAAGTTACCTTTGATATTGATGCTAACGGTATCCTCAATGTAACCGCTAAGGACAAAGGTACTGGTAAGGAACAGTCTATCAGCATTACTGGCGCTTCTACTTTAGATAAATCCGATGTTGACCGCATGGTGAGAGAAGCAGAACAAAACGCTGCTGCTGACAAGGAACGTCGTGAGACCATTGAACGGAAGAACCAAGCTGATTCTTTGGCGTACCAAGCTGAAAAGCAGTTGCAAGAACTAGGTGATAAAGTTCCCCAAGCTGACAAAACCAAAGTCGAAGGTTTAGTTAAAGACCTCCGTGAAGCTGTTGCTAAGGAAAATGACGAGCAAATTAAGAAGCTGACACCAGAACTACAACAAGCATTGTTTGCGGTAGGTAGCAACATCTATCAGCAAGCAGGTGGTGATGCTGCTGGTGCTGCACCTCAAGATGGTGGTTCCACCCCCCCTAGTGGCGGTGAGGATGTGATTGATGCTGATTTTACTGAAAGCAAGTAAATATTCACTGCATTGAGGATTTTTACCCATCCTGGCTGATCCCTGGGTGGGATTCTTTTTTATGGGTGGGTAGAATTGATGTAAATCAATACTTTTGTAGTTTTTCGGTTATTTTCAAGGACTGATTTCTAAGAGGATGTTTGTCAAGTCATGATTAGTGTATTAAATATTGTTTGACCCCACCCTCCCCTTTCCCTTTATAAGGGAAAGGGGACTGGATTTGATTGTTTCGGTTCCCCATTCCCCATTCCCCATTCCCCATTCCCCATTCCCTGTTCCCTGTTCCCTGTTCCCTGTTCCCTAAGATAAAAATTACCTGTGGAAAACTTATCAAACATCCTCTAAGTAATATTTAGCACCTTGCGTAATATCACTTGGTCTTCTACCTTAGCTTTCAAACGACCATTTTCTAGATCACGAATCCAACTTTGGCTTTTACCTGTTAACTTTGCTAACTCCCTTTGGGAAAGTTGCAAATTTTTCCGCGGCCTGTAAAATATCCGCACCGAGTAAATCTGTGGTGGTTTTAGTCTTGCGTCTGCTTTTGACAGTTGTCCGAGGCTTTTTTTGTGATTCAGAAATTTTCTGTTTCCATTCTGGGGGTAGTTCAAAAGCTAAAATCCGCGCATTCATCAGCAGATTCCACTTACCACGGGGTGCTGAATCAGTGAGGCGGGTGTTTCCAGCAGCATCATTCATCCAAAATTCTAAGGCTTCCTCTGGATCTTCGGGAACATCCATTAACTTCGCCCACAAAGGTTGAATTTCTAAGGGGTAAGTTACTGGATCAAAAATCGCTTTAATCCCATGATGGTTGAGAATTTCTAAATCACTTTCAAATGTTCTTAATAAGCGTTTGCGTTCCTCCCGTTGTCTAGAGGCCATGGTAACTTTTTCTTCACCGTAAGCAATACGTAATAATGTGGGAATGGTGATCCTTTGTTCTCTACCCATTTTAGTTTTAAACAGCAACCACAGCATTAGTCTTACTGCGCCTTCGTGCTGCTGCCAAATACTCATCACGGTAGTTAATAATGTTTTAGGCAAACTGCCATATTGATAAAATGCAGTTCGCTCCTTACAGGCTTGTTTGTTTAAGAAATACTGCGCCCATATCCCGGCTTTTACTTTAAAAGTTAGTCCAATTAAATATTTACACCCCAATTTATCTTCTTGAAAATGATGTTGAACATTGATTAAATGCCATAAACGGCTCTGTTTGACTGAAAAGCCGGGGATGCTTCCTTGTTGAGGCCAATCAATAGAAATCATCAATGAACAAGCTTGCTGTACGATATTCTTGATTAAAGCTAGCTTGGCATTTTTGTTCAAGTCTTTTCGCTTCTCTAAGCCTAAATATTTCTCAATTTGGCGTTCATCGATCGCAAATTCTTCTTGCCAAGGTTGCTCTAAGGATGTAGCATAGGCAGCAAAGATCAGGTGAATGCAAGCCGATCTAATATCAAGTGCTGCAATTGCTCCTAATTCAGTTATATCGCTCCCGGTAAATGGATCTTGGAGATGAAATGCGATCGCACCCCGTCCTTGTTTCACTTTTCGTCCATAAGACACATAACCGTCTTCATCCAGCCAATTTAAGGATGTCCTTTGTGCCAAGACATTACAAGCCTCCCAAATCACAATAGCCGAAGCAAATGGATTATTTTGACCGTTGGCAAATAAATCCGGGCTAGGTGCATCTCTTGGTTCCACCTTACATCTGCCTTTTTTTGCTTGCCAAGGTATGGGTGAATTAGTTGGACAAGCCATGACACATTGCGGATCAGGATAATAACCTTCACAGTTATTACAAAGAGTAGGATCAATCCAATATTCATCCTTCTCTATTTTAATTGCACCCGTAGGACATTGGGGGCGGCAGTTGTCACATCCCAGGCAATTGTTGTTAGGAATTGTATAAGGCATACGGCTATAGTGCTGTCTTCCCACTCTAATCGTCGAGATGTTTTGCTCAAGTCTCTGCTGGATATTTATTCAGTATTTCTCACTGGAAACGAAACCATATTTCCAGCCAAAAATATCTCTATTTCCTGTAATAATTCCCCACATCCATATTTTCATTACACAGGTATTTCAGACTCTTTAAAATACCCTTTGATTACTTCTTTATTAACTATAAATTTCATAAATAATCAGACAATTTTGTTCATAATGAGCCGGTGTATATTTCTTAATAGTTCACGTAAAACTATCTGGAAGTTGCTATCCGTTGAATTATCACTTAACCCAAAATTTTTGGATAAACATAGATTTGATTGCCAAATGGGAGTTACTTTATTAATAATTTTAATATTTAAAGTATACAAATGTGCTGTTCCTAAATATACAGTTTTCCCATGAGTTAATAAACCGGTAAATATTTTCTATCTGTAAAGACTAGCTATAACCATAATCATTTCGCCATTTTTATTTGATATATAACAAAGTAATTTTTTCTTCATGTCACCCATTAACACATAGCTTGTAACTCTAAATACTATCAAGCATCTATGTTTTCTCCCTATAAAAGAAAAAAATCTCATTATTTTTATCAAGAATTGAATTTGCAGCATATATCAACGGTAATTATTTATATATGACAAGACAATGTTTGATAGTGCAATATTATATATTTCCCTAAATAGCAGCATCTACCCACTATAAAATACATTTTATATAAAATCAATAACTGAGTATTATAGCCACAAACATTTATTGACAATAAGTCGCATTTAACAGTTAATTTAAATAAATCTCTCAAAGAATATGTAAAAAGTCATCAAAATTTAATTCAAGAATAAATAGTCATTTAAACTAAAAAAATACCCTAAGATTAGGTTAGGATGGTGATTAAAGTAGAGAGAGATTCCTAAAGGTTTATTCATGGCAACAGTAACAGGATTGACATTTGGAGGTAATACCTGGACACCTAAATTTGCCCAGGAAATTGACCAAGGAAAATGTATAGGTTGTGGCAGATGCTTTAAGATATGTGGTCACAATGTATTGAGCTTGAAAGCTCTCAACGAAGATGGCGAATTTGTAGAAGATGAAGATGATGATGAAATTGAGCGCAAAGTCATGGTTGTAGCCCACCCCGAAAACTGTGTTGGTTGTGAAGCTTGTGCGCGCATATGTCCCAAGAATTGCTACACCCATGCTGTATTAGACAAGTAAAGTTTCAGGATTTGCAGCCAAGTTATGTCGGTAATCAAGGGTACTCTGGAAATCAAGCACGAAGCAAGGTAAATAGAGGGGAATAATCAAGACTTACTGTAAGCACAAAAGAGTTCACAGTAAACATAATTGTAAATCTTAAATTGTAATTGATCAACTTCATACTTGCTATTCAATTAGTCTATACAATATTAAGACTAAGGGCATGATCTGAGAGTACCTAAGTTTTTATGTAAGTAGAGACATCTGGCATCAGAGGACTTTCAAGATAGTGTTAACTTTGTGGGGGAAGGATATGAAATTATCTGGAAAATTCCCCCACTTTTGATGAGAGTAAGATAGAAAGTTAATAAGTGAAAACAAAAAACGCTGACCTGTGGAAATGTAAAAATCAGTAGCCAAGAATATGATCAAGATAAAAAAATACATGATCTTCTTTGGCTAGGGTGATACATCAAAAGCGCAGGATGCGATCAACTGGGCAAAGAAATTATTGTCTAGAATCACAATCTCCTACATCTAAGTTTCCAGAAAATCACACCTTTAATTACAGCTGCAAGAGCAGGTAGCATATATGCAAAAAGTTCCTGTTTCACTATGGACTCTAGTTGCTGGAGTATTAGTCACAGCCATCAGTATTTGGCTCGGACATAATCACAATTTATTGCCAGTACAAGCATCTGAACAAGCGCCTTTGGTAGACGGATTTTTCAACGTCATGTTTACCATTGCGATCGCACTGTTCCTCATTGTAGAAGGAACCATTCTGATTTTTTTAGTCAAGTATCGTCGCCGTCCGGGTGATGATAGCGATGGTCTAGCCATAGAAGGAAACGTTCCCTTAGAAATTTTTTGGACAGCCATCCCCGCAGTCATTGTCATTGGTTTAGGCATTTACAGTGTAGATGTTTACAATCAAATGGGTGGATTTGAGCCAGGGAGTCATACCCATGGCGTAGCCATAGCAGCCACCCTTGATGAGACAACCAGCGGAAACATTGGGATTGGTGCGTCACCCCACTCCCAGGGGAAACAAGCAGATTTAGTGGTTGATGTCCAGGGGATGCAGTACGCCTGGATATTTAACTATCCCAACAGTGGAATTAGCGCCGGAGAGTTACACGTTCCCGTGGGTGCTGATGTACAACTGAACCTATCCGCAATAGATGTCATTCACTCATTTTGGGTACCACAATTCCGGTTAAAACAAGATGCGCTTCCAGGTATCGCCACCCAACTGCGATTCGTCGCCACCAAACCAGGAACCTATCCGGTAGTTTGTGCAGAATTGTGTGGTGGTTATCACGGTTCCATGCGGACACAAGTCATAGTCCATACACCAGAAGAATTTGATAGCTGGTTAGCACAAAGCCAGATAGCGCAAAAGGAAAACCTCAACCAAGCCGTTGCAGTCAATCCAGCGGAGTTATCAACATCAGAATTTCTAGCTCCCCATGTTCATAACTTAGGGATGAGTGCAACCACCACGGCGCAACTATGGCTAACGCCACCCTATCGCGATCAGAAATAGTCATTCTCAAGACAAACATAAATTGTCGCAAAATAACTTATGACACAGGCAGAACTTCCCCGGAACACGCCAACCGCAGGAAATAAAGCAAATAACCATCCCCAGGCGTGGAAATGGCAAGACTACTTTACATTTAATGTTGACCACAAAGTGATTGGTATCCAATACCTAGTGACAGCATTTGTATTCTATCTAATTGGTGGACTGATGGCGGTGGCGCTGCGTGTAGAACTAGCAACCCCACAATCAGACTTTCTCGATCCCAATCTGTATAACGCCTTCATGACCAACCACGGGACAATCATGATCTTCCTGTGGATTGTTCCGAGCGCCATTGGGGGATTTGGAAATTATCTCATTCCCCTAATGCTGGGTGCTAGAGATATGGCCTTCCCCAAGCTGAACGCGATCGCCTTTTGGTTGAACCCAGTAGCGGGATTACTAGTTGTAGCTAGTTTTATCTTCGGTGGTTCCCAATCTGGTTGGACAGCTTACCCACCATTGAGCCTAGTAACAGCACCCATGGCCCAGACTCTGTGGATCCTGGCCATTGTTTTAGTAGGAACCTCCTCAATTTTGGGTTCGGTGAACTTTGTCATTACCATCCTGATGATGAAAGTTCCCACCATGAAATGGGATCAACTACCCTTGTTTTGCTGGGCTATCCTAGCAACTTCTGTCTTAGCCTTACTTTCCACCCCTGTATTAGCGGCGGGTTTAGTGCTGTTATTATTTGACCTCAACTTTGGCACATCCTTCTTTAAACCCGATGCAGGCGGTAACGTTGTTATTTACCAACATTTATTCTGGTTCTATTCCCACCCAGCAGTATACTTAATGATTCTGCCCATCTTCGGTATCATGTCCGAAGTAGTACCAGTTCATGCCCGCAAGCCGATTTTTGGTTATAAAGCGATCGCCTACTCTAGCCTAGCCATTTGCGTCGTGGGTTTGTTCGTTTGGGTACACCATATGTTTACCAGTGGTACACCCGGTTGGATGCGGATATTCTTCACCATCTCCACCCTCATCGTCGCCGTACCCACTGGCGTGAAGATTTTCGCCTGGGTTGCCACCCTGTGGGGTGGTAAAATTCGCTTTACCAGTGCCATGCTTTTCGCCATTGGCCTATTATCCATGTTTGTCATGGGTGGCTTAAGCGGTGTGACAATGGGAACCGCCCCCTTTGATATTCACGTCCACGATACCTATTATGTAGTGGGACATTTCCACTACGTCCTCTTTGGTGGTTCCGTATTTGGCATTTATGCCGGTATTTATCACTGGTTCCCCAAAATGACCGGACGTAAGCTGAATGAAACCTGGGGACGCATTCACTTTGCCCTCACCTTCATCGGCACTAACTTAACCTTCTTACCCATGCATGAATTGGGCTTGCAAGGTATGCCCCGCCGGGTAGCCATGTACGACCCCCAATTTATTAACCTGAATCAACTTTGCACCTTTGGTGCATTTGTCTTAGGCATCTCAGTTATACCCTTCACTATTAACATTATTCACAGTTGGAGTCAAGGGGAATTAGCGGGTGATAATCCTTGGCAAGCTTTGAGTTTAGAGTGGACAACCAGTTCACCGCCCATAATTGAAAACTGGGAAGAATTACCCGTTGTGACTCATGGCCCTTACGACTATGGCCATAGTGAATCCCAACCTATGGGTACACCAGAAGTTAGCGCCTAAGTATTGGCTTTAACTTACTAGCGGCGTGACCACACTAAGTAAGGTGGGCTTCTAGCCCGCCCTTCACAAAAACATGATTATTGTCCCGCCACTTATAGCAGGGGGCACCGGGCAGGGGGAAGCCTTGAAACGCTTGAATTTCAATGGTTTTATCTTCTGTTTATGTCCTAAACACCTTGGCGGTTGCTATAAAACTTTAGAGATTTAGAGGGTAAACAACATGACCATAGCGACAACTGAACACCATGAGGAGCATCATCCAGATTTACGAGTCTGGGGACTTTTAACCTTTCTGATTTCTGAATCCCTGATGTTTGGCGGTTTTTTTGCCACTTATTTATTCTTTAGAGGTATTACAGAAGTTTGGCCTCCAGAGGGAACAGAGGTAGAACTATTTTTACCCGCCATTAACACCATTATTCTGATATCTAGTAGTTTCGTCATTCATTTAGGTGATGTAGCGATTAAAAAGAATAATGTTTGGGGAATGCGGTTTTGGTATCTTGTCACCGCACTCATGGGGGCGATTTTCTTAGCTGGTCAGGTTTATGAGTACATGAGTTTAGGCTATGGACTGACTACCAACGTTTTCGCCAACTGCTTTTATATCATGACAGGCTTTCACGGTTTGCACGTGTTGATAGGCATATTATTGATATTAGGTGTTGTGTGGCGATCGCGTCGTCCTGGTCATTACTCTGCTACCAAACATACTGGCATCGAAATGGCAGAAATTTACTGGCACTTCGTAGATATTATTTGGATTGTTCTGTTCACATTAGTGTACATCCTCACATACAACCCTGCCTAGCATTGGTATTCATCTGTGTACCCAACATGAAAGCCGAGGGGAGCATCTTCCCTTCAAGAAAGAAGAAGCAAACCTCAGCCCAGACTCACAAAGAAATAGTACCTATAGGGAGCGGTAAAATTCTGACTCCCTCTTCCCCATCAAAGGAGATGATTATGCTTGATGGTAATCAATACTCGTGGTTTCAAGTACCCGAAGATGTCAAAAAATTATTACTCTTGGCCGCACAAACCTGGGAAAATACCTCAGAATCCGAAAAATATATTCATCAAGCCTTAGCTAAGTCCGGGGAAAATACAGATATTTTAGTATCAGCATATAGATTCTTTTATTATAAAAATAATTATCCCCTAGCGCTACAAATTGCAGTTAAAGTTTTAGATAAGATTAAAGCAACAGAGAACTTACCAGACCATTGGCAACAACTCCTGCCCATATTAGTAAAACGGCAGGATGAACCCCAAATCAGATTGTACTTAAACGCTTATGCTGCATCTGGTTTAGTGTTAGCAAAATTAGGGGAAATCGAGCGGGCTAAAGAAATCAGTACTCGCGTCAAACAGATTGACAAAAGTAATGATTTCGGTGCAGGAATCCTACTGGACATTTTAAATCGTCCAGATGAAGAAGACGATTAATTAGTAAACCTTCACCCATCAACAGACATGAATAATTATCCCTTCTACCAACCTCTACAGACATCTGAAACTTCCGCAGCACCTTTCATTCCTGTGGTTTCCATAGATCCTTTGCGTCCTCTTCCCAGTCCTCTGAATTTGATTCCGCCTAGAATATTTTTCCCTTCTCCTTCTCAACCCAAGATTTAATGAATGATGGTGGAAGGTAAAGATTGGCTAGTAACTGCAGACGGCCAATATCATTGTTGTAAATCAGCCAGACCATGGGATCTATTGCGGGAGAATTATCGCCTATATCGGTTTTTGACTGAAGTAGAAGATGTTCTCAATGGGGTAGAAGATGAATCTATTCGTCTCCCAGAAATCCGAATGCTTGTCAGGAGATTGATTGTCAATTCCTACTGGGTACAAAGTCAGTATTTACAACCTCACCCTAAAACGGGTCACTCAGTGTTACTTCTCTATGATGAATTGGGGTTCCCATTGACTGTACAAACCGTGACATTTGCACCGGGAACCCGTTCAACTATTCATAATCATGGGACTTGGGGAGTAATAGCAGTGTTAAAAGGTCAAGAAAAAAATACCTTTTGGCGACGTACTCCTACCCCTGATTTTGCCGAGAAAATTGCACCTACCGGAGAGATAACTTTATTTCCTGGAGATATTGTTAGCTTGACCCCCGATGCAATTCACAGTGTAGAAGCAGTGGGTGACGAAGCAACTGTAACTTTTAATGTTTATGGAGAAACAGACCCTCAAGCAAGGTTTGAGTTTGATTTAGTTACCCATAAAGCTAGGAAGTTTTAATCAGAATCATCAGGGAGTAATGACAATGGTCTAGAGTAATTTTCTACAGCAAACCCGGTTGTAAGGGTGGTATTAAGCAAAAGGTTGTGTTGACTGCTGCTGGTCATGAGGTGCTAGCATACGACATCCTCACAGAACCTTGGACAGTTGAACGCTTGCGATCATTTTTTGGCGATCGCCCGGTGTCCCAATGGTTTAATGCTTCCGCTCCCAAGATTAAATCTGGTGAAGTAGTTCCAGAAAAAATCGATGCACAAACAGCCTTAGTGTTAATGCTGCAAGATCCTTTATTAATTCGTCGTCCCTTACTAGAAGTAGGCGATCGCCGTGAGGTAGGTTTTGACGTAGAAACAATAGATGGTTGGATTGGCTTAAAACCGGTGGATGATTCCTTAAAAGTAGTAATTGAAACCCTGACTACCCAGAACTTACAAGGTTGCGCCCACGGTCATAACCATGACCATCATCATCAAGGTGGTTGTAAGCATTAAATTTCACCGGGGGAAAACCTGATTGAATTTGCTTTGACCGTATCCCCGATATACATCGGACTTCTTAACCAGGTTAAGAAGTCCAATAAAGCCTTTTTCAGGCTAATGAAGTACACATCAATTCCCTGTTCCCTGTTCCCTGTTCCCTGAAACTAAACAACTTTGTACCTCACGAGCATGGGAAATGCTATATCTGCTAATTAGGTTTTTTTAACCCAGATGAGCAGTGTCTATAGACAACTCTTGAAACATGGGGGTACTCAGGTAACGTTCCCCAAAGGAAGGCTGAATCATCACAATTAATTTACCGGTATTTTCTGGACGTTGACCGACTCGAATGGCCGCACATAAAGCCGCACCGGAGGATATACCAGACAATAGTCCCTCTTCTTTGGCTAAACGTCGCCCATAAGCCATAACCTGTTCATCACTAACTCTAATTACCTCATCAATCAATTCCAGACGCAACACATCTGGGATAAACCCAGCGCCAATACCTTGAATTTTATGGGGGCCTGCAGTACCGCCAGAAAGCACCGGACTGTTACTAGGTTCCACTGCGATCGCTTGCACAGTTGGCTTATATTGTTTAAGCACTTCTGCAATCCCGGTGATTGTTCCACCAGTCCCCACCCCAGCAATGATAATATCTACTTCCCCATCCGTATCCGCCCAAATTTCCGCCGCAGTAGTTTCTCTGTGAATTTTGGGGTTAGCCGGGTTGCGGAACTGTTGCAGCATCACAGCGTTAGGAGTATTAGCCACAATGCTTTCAGCTTGATTAATTGCTCCTCGCATCCCTTGTACCCCTGGTGTTAACTCTAACTTAGCACCGTAGGCCTTGAGCATAGAGCGTCGTTCTTGGCTCATGGTGTCTGGCATGGTCAAAATTAAACTGTAGCCCCGGGCCGCTGCTACCATGGCTAAAGCAATACCTGTATTCCCAGAAGTTGGCTCGACTAAAATACTTTTCCCCGGCTCAATTAAACCCTCCCTTTCCGCAGCCATCACCATACTAACCCCAATCCGGTCTTTAACCGAGGCTGCTGGGTTCATACCTTCGAGTTTAACAACAATTCTAGCTGCCACTCCCTCAGATTGGGGAATTCTATTCAGCTGAACTAAAGGAGTTCCGCCAATTAGTTCTGTAACATCTTTAGCAATTCTCATAAATTCACTCCTATGATTTCACGTTGACGGCAAATTTCCTGTATGTGTTTAATTTATATTCACAGTCACTAAATGTAGAGACTATCCACTTTAACCAAAGTACAAAATTATGCGGCTGAGGAATGCAGTTGATGTAATTTTCTCATCTCTCCTCAAGTAATAATGTTTTGTATCTACCACAATCAAGGTTAATAGCTGAATTACAGGGGTTTTCTCAAGGCTGAATTTATCTGTCTGTTATTTGCTCAATCAAAATCATAGAAACTCACCCCTTAAATCTAGAAACTTTGTCACCTCACTTTGAATGATTTATATTTAGTATAGGAAGCTGCATTTCCAGAAAATATAAGAGATTTTTTCGATCTTCTAGGGTATAGTCCCCACATAATCTATTTATTTGAGTACAAGCTTTGAGACGGAAAAAACCCAACAAAATCACTCCTCTACCAGCCCCCCATATAGCTTTGAGCCTGAGTGCAGAAATACCAGCACCCCATATGAGAAATACTAGCACCCCATATGAGAAATACTAGCACCCATACCTCAAATAATTTCTGTAAGTCTTATGAGATGCAACTTATAGCCTTTGAGTATAACTTTAATAAATTTAATAATCTTAATTCCACTAGTTTAAACTCACAGTTAGAGGTGAGACTGCTATAAATTTTGTAGGATTTACGCAGAGATTCCCCTCTACCCCCCGAAGTTCTGAGGGTTTTACCCAAAGAATCAGGGGGACTTCTTAACTCTTCTGTTGTCGAAGCTGAGGAAGATGTTAATCCTAAGTTGATAATTATAGCCCTTGCAGAAAAATGGTAAATTTTTCATCTTTAGGAACAAAAATATTCTCAAGGTGCGAGAGAGACTAGTTAGGTAAAAAGTCACCCAGAGGTTTCTGGATGCAGAGTACCTAAGGGAGTAAAGCCACCATGAAATTTAAACTTCTAAATTTTCTGACAGTTTGTTTATTTACTTTAGTAGTAATTTCGCCGGCTTTATTAGTCTTACACATAGTTTGGGGCAAACATCTAGAGTTTGTTAAAATGCAGAATTTAGTCTGTGAAATTCATAAAATCTATTCAGGTAATTCTGCCCAATTGCTCCAGGAAGCAAATACAAATCCATCTCAATATCAGACCAATAACGCAACTTTTGACCACAATCTTGTGAACCGATTATTAGTTGTTGCCGAACAATATAAACTTGCTAGCATCTTGCAATGGTTTGTGTTAATCACTCCGATTTTTGTGGGATTAGGAATCATTGTTTACGATAGATATCTTGTTTATCGTGCTGCTATCTTAAAAGAACAAGTTGAAATGTTGGAAAAGCTTTGGCAACAAAGTATAGAGTAATCCTCACACCCAAACTAACTCATTCAAAAAACCAAAACATCATGACAGAAGAACGCCAAATCCAATATTTCAATCTGATTGACGAGTTACTAAAATGTCCTAATGGTCAAGAACCAGAAGTTTTAGAAGCGCAACCAGAATTGATTGATGCTGATTTTGTACAAACAATACTGCAAGTAGCAACTAGTTTTGCCCATCAAGGTAATCAAGATGGTGCTAAGTTTTTATTCTTTATCGGGCGTGAATTAGCAAAGCAACTAGGCTTATATCCTGAAGTTCCAAATTCTGATAGCGTAAGTTAGCCTTATCGATAGTTATAAATAAGGAGTAAATATGCTGCTAACCGAAACCGATGCTGCACAAATTGCGCTAGAGTTCCTTATGGCTGACTGGAATATTTCAGACGACTATAGACAGTGGTTTGTTGTGTTTGGGTCTCGCCTCATAGGGGAAAGTTGGTACATTGTAGAATTAGGTGTAGAAGGTTTTCCCGATCGCTGGTTTATTGAAGTCTACGACACGGGAATGTGTGACCCCAACTATACCTTTATTTCACCGATTCCCGCTTCCGAGGGATTTGCAGACTTGACAGATATTCCCGAAATGCTAGCTGAAGTTCTGGTAGCAGAGCGCAAAGCTCGTTAAACGGGTTTTAAATCAGGGTTTGTGACAACTGTATAAGTAGCTACTGTATCCTAACCGCCATAATTAGCTACAATTCCTTGAGCTATTTCCTTCACACCCACCTGTGTAGGGTAGTGGAGAATAAAACGAATTATACCGATTAAACGTTCAAAAACCTGTTTATCTGAAACTAAATTATCCTAGAATATCTCTGATGATCTAAGAAGTCGGGGATCTTACACCCCTCCCAGATCCCCGACTTCTTCCATAACCTAGGGAGTTATTGAATATTTGGGAGAGAAGTCGGGGATCTTACACCCCTCCCACAGTCACACAGATCCCGGACTTCTAGCTAAATTATCCTAGATTATCTCTAATTATGTGAGAAGTCGGGGATCTTACACCCCCTCCCACAGTCACACAGATCCCGGACTTCTAGCTAAATTATCCTAGATTATCTCTAATTATGTGAGAAGTCGGGGATCTTGCACCCCCTCCCACAGTCACACAGATCCCCGACTTCTAGCTAAATTATCCTAGATTATCTCTAATTATGTGAGAAGTCGGGGATCTTACACCCCCTCCCACAGATCCCCGACTTCTTCCATAACCTAGGGAGTTATTGAATATTTGGGAGAGAAGTCGGGGATCTTGCACCCCCTCCCACAGTCACACAGATCCCCGACTTCTAGTTAAGTTATTCTAGATTACCTGTGATGATGTGAGAAGTCGGGGATCTTAACCACCCGACATCTGATTAACAATATTCATGGTTTCCACACTCACCCTACAGACCCGCATTAATAAATCTATCACCTGTTCCTTGTAGTCTGCAAACCGGTAAGTATTGAATTTTTCCGCAATGGTGGGGTCTTTGGGTTTCTTCTGTTTATATTGATCTAAAATCCATTCTAAAGCGCAACGATTGCCTAGCATATATTCCCATGCTATGCTGGGTACACCTTGTAATGTGGTGACATCATCTAAGATAATAATTCCCTTGGTTTTATCAGCCTTTAACTTAACCCAGGGTGTGGTTTGGTTATTCTTTAAGGGAATATCAACCCGACTGAGTTTGTAGGGTGTGACGGTTTCATAGTTGATATGTAAATCCATGAGTTGTTTTCCCCAGTCCACCCATTGGGGAAAGTTGTCATATAAAGGTAACCGGGGAAAGTCCCGTTGTAGATTGATTTCGTATTTTTGGCGGTACTCTGGGTTATGTAGCACCCCATAGGTGTAGTGGAAGATATCTATTTTAGTAATTGTTGTGTCTTGGTAATGGGTGTGAATTTGTTCTAGTCCCCAGTCGGTGATGTTATCTGTGCGGTTTCCTTCTTTGTCGTATCTGTACAGGGGGATACATTGCGTACTTCCTCCACCTACTAACAAACTTCCTAAATCAATAATTGTGTCAGAACTTATAACTGCAAATTTTATTGCACCCACATTCAATGCAATAAATTTATTATCTGACGTTTGATTATATATTTTAAACCATTGATAAGTCATTCCATTAAAATGTTTATCAAAATATAAATACCGTTGATTGTATGGACGGTATAAACCTTTAACGACTTCTTGAGCATCAAAAGTTTTATTAATTTTCTCGTCTAAATATTTAGTTAATTCCCTATCCCATTTAATTTGATTTCTATCGGGATATTCAGGGTCTTTACGCGTTGCTTGATAAATACTGACTAAAAAATTTACTTTTTCTGATAACGCCTGTTCAGATAAATCATAAACCCACTCATCTCGTTGTGTTTTCAAACCTGAAGAAAACAACTTAAATACAGCTTCTTGTCCTTTACCTGCTTTCACACCCTTATCAAGCACAGGTAAAAGACTATCAAAATCATTATCAGTTTGATTTATCCAGTTACCGTTACTATCTGGTTTAAAATGAGTAAAGCCTAAATCTTTAAACTTCTGAGAACTAAAATATTTTTTCTTATCCTCTGCATTTGTATAATCTTCAATCGCATCATAATAAACCTTAAACCCTTGGGCGTGTTCATTCCTGATTAAAAAATAAACAGCTATCCCTACCCTAATTTCATCACTAAAAACATTACCGCCCTCTTTACGTCTTCTTTCTCCACTGGTGCGCGCATTACCTTTAGTGTCAATTACATAAATCTCATTAAATTCTTGCGCTACAACTTTTCTAAACCCGTCATAAGCAATAGAATCAATAAAAGAACTGTTAGAAACAAAAGCAATAATCCCATTATTACCCAACCTATCAGAAGCCCATCTAATAAACCGGGTATACATATCATAGAGGACAATATTATTTTGAGCCTGACTATGTTTAACGTAACTGCCCTTAATTAACCTATCTATGGCATCATAACCCCGATTAGCATTATCATCATTAAAATTCTCCTGTTTCGCATTATAAGGAGGATTGCCAATAATCACCGAAATAGTTCTATCATTCTGTCTTTTAATCCTCGCTGTATTCTCCACAGTCATGGCAAACAGATCCATCTGCTTACCCACAAACAGGGTATTATCTAAAGTATCCACAAAACAGATATTTTCAAACTCCTCATACACCCCCATTTTCTGCTTATAGGTGTACTCAATATTCAAATTGGCAATATAATAAGGTAAAATCGCCACCTCGTTACAGTGGATCTCATGCTTATACTTGTATTCCAAGGAATGAGCAGGTAAATAATCAATCAACTCAGTCACAAAGGTTCCCGTACCCGTCGCTGGGTCTAAAATCTCTACATCCCGATCAGCTAACAACTTACCAAAATGTTTATGTACTAAAAAGTCTGTGCTTTCAATCATAAACCGGACAATTTCGTTAGGAGTATAGACAATTCCTAACCTATCCGCTGCTTTGGGGTTATAAGCTTTATAAAAGTTCTCATACAAAGACTTGAGAAACCTTTGCTTTTCCTGATGATTAGCAATATTAGCCGCTGTGCGCCGAATTACGGCATAATACCTTTCAATACTCCCTAAAGCGTTACGTTTCACACTTCCAGTAAAGAAGGTAGCAATTACCCCTTGTAACTCCCGTGCGACATTGTTTTCTGTGTGAAACTGAGATTCGTTAAAAATATTGAGAAAAATATCCTCTGTGAGGATGTGCTGAATCATCATTTCGCGAATATCAATTAAACTGATTTCTGGGTTAATGGACTCCTGACAGATTGACCAAAACTTATTCCTTGCTGTTTGAAAATTACTGTTAGTTTCCCCTTGACTATCACTCAAATCTCTGAGATAATCTAAGATAGTGGGTAAATCTTGCCTAAAATTATCTATAGCTGACCGAAAATCTCTAACTTCCGGTCTGACATAATTAATAAAGTTGGTAATTAGTGCGTCTAAAGCTTCAGCATCTTTCATCGATACCCGCTGGGTTTCTGTGGCGTTTTGAATTAAAACCGCAGTTTGGGAATCTTCAAAGAGGATGTTACTACTAGGATAACCTTTATTTAACTTTTTGTCTATTTCTTCGTCTAAGTTATCATATTGGTCTTTACTTTCCCAGTACCCCCAATCTAAACGCAAGGCATCTTTAACGGTGCCATCGGGGTAAACTAGTTTACCATTAGGTAACTTAAAATCCAACTCTGGAATTAGTAAAAAGTCCTTGGGTTTGCAATATTCATTCAAAAGATTTTGAAAAGCCACGCGAATAGAAGTTTCTTTACGGGAACCGCCAAACTGGATAATTTTGGCTACTTGTGCTTGGTACTGACTAATCAAAAGTCTGGACATGGGAAACTAGGGGATATACAAGGGCAGAAATTTCAATATAAAGGATAGCTGACAGTGATTCACCAGACAGTTTATTAAAATTTATACAAGTGTAAATAACTTTAAGTTAGAATAACTGTCAGTTTGTCATCTACCCTAGGGTAGAGATAAACCCCCTTATTTACTCTCATTAAGTTTGACTAAAGTCGGATCAATCCCACTGAGTATTGAATATAAGATTTTAAATAAAGTTAACAATCATTGCCTAGAGTATTATATGTAACCCACTAGTCCACTTTTAGTGGACTTTCGCTATCAGACGGGGAATAATGGCTGTTGATGCTCATACCTCTTCCCAGTCAACAGCGACTTATCCTGGAAGCGGGTAAACCAATAAACATACAAAATATTTCCTCGGAAAATGCCGAAGACAGGAAAATGTGCAAACGAGACAAAAAGGAATACCGCCCCTAAAAAAACCTCTTAATTACTTTGTTCTGGTATTACATATTCAATAGCCAAGTGTGTGGTAGTTTATTTTTGCACAAGCTCCTTAATTTCCAAAGCCACGGCAGCTATGACACTTAATTTATACTTACTGCGACATGGAGAAACTACTTTTAGCCAAAGTGGTAATTTTTGTGGTCAAACTGATGCAGATTTGACTACAGCAGGAATGGAAATGGCGGAGAGTTTTGCTAATGTTTATCAAAAATTGGACTGGTCAGCGGTTTATGTTAGCCCCATGAAGCGCACAATAGCAACGGCCAAGCCGTTTTGTGATGCTGTGGGTGTCAATATGCAGTTGCGTGACGGATTGAGAGAAGGTAGTTATGGCGAATGGGAAACTAAAAGTAAATCCTTTGTGCAAGAGAATTACTCAGAAAACTATGTTAAATGGTTAACAGAACCCGCCTGGAATGCGCCCCTAGGTGGAGAAACGGCGGTAGAGATTGCTAACCGTTCTATGTCGGTAATTGCTGAAATTCAAGAAAAACATCCTCAAGGTAATGTTTTAGTAGTTTCCCATAAAGCTACAATTCGGATTATGCTTTGCAGTTTACTGGGAATTGATTTAGGACGCTATCGCTATCGGGTCAATATTTTAGTTGCATCGGTAAGTATGCTTAAATTTGATGTTAATGGTCCCTTGTTAGAAATATTAGGCGATCGCCATCACATACCCGATCATCTGCGCTCTCGTCCAGGAACTTGATCCTAGGGTCTGGGTCTAAGTTGACCTTGAAATCATACTCAATTACAAAGTGCGATCGCCGATCCTGTAGGGTGCGTTAATGAAATGTAACGCGCCATTTTTTTATTGATGCAGCCAGCAGAGTTGGCGGTGATATGATAGATAGGTTGGGTTAAGGAAACAATAGCTTTTTGCTGCTCTACGTAAGGATAGAGTCAATTTAGGTAATAACGGAGGTAACAAAACCTTAATGGAAAGTCCTATCCATATCCATCCAGATATTTGTAATGGAAGACCCATTATAACTGGAACCCGAATTTCTGTGCAAACAATTATGGAATTTTTGGGAGCAGGAGATTCTATTGAAGAAGTCCTTGAAGAATATCCTTCTCTGAATCGAGAAGATATTTATGCGTGTATCCAATTTGCAGCAAGATTGATGGCGAATCACTATGAAGTAAGAAAAATTGCATGAATGGTTTTTTCTTCGATGAAAATTTACCAGCTAAAATCCTGTTCACTCCATCTTTACCCATCGTTCATGTTTCGGTTTTAGGTACGAGTCCAAGTGATACAGAAATTTGGCAGCAAAGGAGAAAAAACTGGTTATTGTTACGAAAGATGCAGACTTTTCTGATCGACTGATGCTTGATTTTGCCCCACCTAAAGTAGTACATCTCCGTTTTGGCAATATGCGAAAACCCGAATTTCATCAGTTTTTAGCTCGTACTTGGCCACAGGTTGAAGCTTTGGTAATTGACCATAAATTGGTTAATGTCTATTTAGATATAATTGAAGCATTTAGATAATTTTTGCGGTTCTTCAGTGCGATCGCCGATCATGAAATTTGTACTTATTCCTTTGTAAAAATAGAAATAAATCCTATAATTTGTCAGGTTTAATTGACAATAATATGTTATATTAAATAGCGTGATGACCGCTACATAAATATCAGTTGATATGATTGCTGAACATATCCTGGCTAAAGAATTCACAAGAGTCGTAACTCAATATTACCCAACACTTGGGGAATTACTAGACGGGTGTCATGTGAAAGTTATCACCTGTTTTTGGGGACGACCAGCTAGACGTTTGCAATATATAGGAATTTATTGCTGTGAAGAAATACTCCCTCATGTGCAAGCGCAAAAACATATACTCAGAGAACTAGCACATAATATGGGGCTAGTGGAAGTAGTCTGTATGAACGCGAAGCGACTGCTACGCGATCCCATGTCCAAGCTCAAGCAGACCAATCCCCGGTTGTGGTTGGAATTGCAATGGGTGACAACTAAATAGCGATCGCCAAAAATGAAAACCGGAATTTTTTGCAATTACGAAAATCATCATCAAAATACTAGTCACAGCATCTGGGAACAGGTAGCGCTAGTAAAAGAGGCGGAAAGTTTAGGTTTTGATTCAGCTTGGGTAAGTGAACATCATTTTAATGAGTTCAATCTCAGCTCATCTATGTTGGTGTTGATGGGACACCTTGCGGGACTAACCTCAACTATTCAATTAGGTACAGCAGCAGTATTATTACCATTTCATAACCCGATCCGAGTAGCGGAGGATATTGCTACTCTAGATAATTTGTGTAATGGTAGATTATTATTTGGCGTAGCTAAAGGTGGGCCATTTCCCCAACATAACAAGCATTTTGCTACACCCATGGGGGAATCTCGCGCCAAAATGTTAGAGGCCATCGCCCTCATTCAACAGCTGTTGTATGATGCTGATGTTTCATTTAACGGACAGTATTATCAATGCGATCGCTTGACAATTACCCCCAAACCCTTGCAGCATAGAATCCCAGTTTACATAGCCACTGGTGATGATCAAGGTATACAATTTGCGGCTGAAAATTCCTTTGGTTTAATGGGGGGCCGCCATTCTCCTTAGAGAGATTAAAAAATACCGTCGCTAAATATCGATCTGTGAATCCTAGTGGCGCTGAGAAACTAGTATTAGCACGGTTCTTTTATGTTGGTAAAACAGACGATGAAGCAATCAGCGCCGCATTACCATTCATCCGTAAATTCAGCCAAAAAATGCAAGCCAACACGGCGCAAATCATCCAGAAAAGCTCAAATCCTCACCAGAAACCATTTGACCGCACAAATATTTGTTTTGATGAAGACTACTTAATTGAGAACTCAATTATTGGTGATGTGAGGACTTGTCGCGACAAAATCACCAGATTTCAGGACGAGTTAAATCTCAACACACTAGCGCTCAAACCCTCCTCCTTTGTTTTGCAAAACAACTTAGAGAGTTTGCAGCGTTACAACCAAGAGGTTCGGAATTATGTCTAAACTACACCAGCTTCCTCCTGATGATTTACCTCCCACCGAGGTCACAAAACAAGATGGAATGCTGCATCTAGAGTTAGAGCGGTCTACTGGTATATGCTTTTTTCAGGCCTGCGATCGCATTACTCAAGTACTCTTATCTAAATGTCAGTGGTATCTCACCAAGAATAGTACCACCCTGACACTAATCATTGACTGCCCTGATATAGTATCTTACTGGCATATAGTCAGTAATATTCCCCAGTTAGGAAACAGGCTAGAACGGTTTACCAGTGATGCCAAAATTCGCGTTTATCCTCCCTTTGGCAAAGGTACACCCTTTGAAATCAGGGTAAATGAGATTTCCGCTTATCGGGATTGGCTCTAATACCCAACCTGTCCCATCATATTCACCCTTCCCCGGCCGCGGGAAGGGAATTTAACTGAGTTCAACAGAAACTGGGAGAAAATCAGCAACAGTTGCTGATAACCACCCATACCAACCTTCTAAACCCATACCAGTAGTAGCAGAAACCTGGAAAACCTGAATTTTAGGGTTAACTTGTCGCGCATACTCAATACATTTTTCTACATCAAACTGTACATAAGGCAATAAATCAACCTTAGTGAGAATCATAATTTCACTAGCGCGGAACATATGGGGATATTTTATCGGCTTATCTTCTCCTTCAGTCACCGAGAGAATCACTACCTTAGCTTGTTCTCCCAAATCAAATAAAGCTGGACATACTAAATTTCCCACATTTTCAATCATCACCACAGAATTGAGAGGGGGGTTTAACTGCTGTAAACCCCTAGCAATCATAGCAGCTTCTAAATGACAACCAGTACCCGTGTTAATCTGCACAACCTTACAGCCTGTTTCCTGAATCTTTTGAGCATCATTAGCTGTTTCTTGGTCGCCTTCAATAACACTAATAGGTAACTGCTGTTTTAAATCTTGAATCGTCCGGGTGAGAAGAGTGGTTTTTCCAGCACCAGGAGAACTCATTAAATTTAAAGCTAAAATATTGCGTCCTTGAAACCATCCCCGATTCTGGGCTGCTAACAGATTATTTTTAGCTAATATATCTTGTTCTAAAGATATAGTTGTGCCATGAATTTGAGACTCTTCACCCTGATGATCATGGGAATGGGTAATTACAGTACCATCAGGTAAACTGTGAGTATGAGTGTGGTGATGATTATGTTCCACCTCACCTGTGGCTAAATTAGTGATTGTAATGTGAGCATTATCAGAGCAACCGCAGGTTACACACATAATTCCTCTATTTCTATTTCTTTAATTTTCAGTTCTTCACCGGTTATTAAATCTAATTCCACGCTACCACAGCCACATATACCAAATGGTTTATTTAAACTTATTTCCGCTTTGCAAGTACGACAGCGTGCTAAACCAGGGATTATGTTAATTTCTAATATGGCTCCTACTAATACTGTACCTTGAGTACAGATGTCAAAACAAAACTCTATAGCTTCCGGTAAAACCGCCGAAAGTGCGCCAATTTCTAAAACTACGCGGTTAACTTTTGCCCCTTGGGCCTGTTCGCTCACAATAGCGACAATATTTTGTGTAATTCCTAATTCGTGCATATTTTGCTCAGATTTTAAAACATAGATACACACAGATAAAAATTAACAAATTCTCGGTAATTGTTCCCCCACCAACATATCAACAATTCTTTGAGTCCCAAAAGTTGTTTGTAATAAGACAACTCCCGGAGGTGAAGCAATAACCTCACCAATTATACAAGCATCTTTCCCAGCGGGGTGGGACTTCATCGCTGATAATACAGTTTCTGCGTGATTACCCCCTACCACCACCACTAATTTACCTTCATTGGCTAAATATAAGGGGTCTAAACCTAAGATTTCACAAACTCCTTGTACCTCTTCCCGTATAGGAATAGATGGTTCATCGAGACGAATACCGACATCAGAACTCACAGAAAATTCATTTAAAACCGTCGCTAAACCGCCCCGTGTAGCATCCCGCATGGCGTGAACTTCAGGACAAACATTAAGGATAGTTTCTACTAAACTGTGTAATGGTTGACAGTCACTTTCTATATGAGTTTCTAATGCTAATTCCCCACGGGCGATTAAAATCGCCGTACCATGATTTCCCAATTCGCCATTAATAATTACTACATCTCCCACTTGAATATTATGGGCAGAAATGTTAATTCCTTCAGGAATTACCCCAATACCTGTAGTATTAATAAATAGTTTATCCGCCGCGCCACGATGCACAACTTTAGTATCACCGGTGACAATCTGCACACCAGCTTTTTGGGCGGCTAATTTCATACTCCCAACCACCCGGCGCAAGGTTTCTACAGGTAGACCTTCTTCTAGAATCACGCTACAAGTGAGGTATAAAGGTGTAGCACCACTAACAGCTAAATCGTTAATGGTACCATTAACTGCTAATTCCCCAATGTCACCACCGGGAAAAAATAAAGGATCTACCACATAGGAATCTGTAGTAAATGCCAGTCTATCACCTTGTGCTGTGAGATGAGTTAACTTTAAACTGGCTTGGTCTTCTAATTGCGCCAGGATTTGATTATCAAAACTACTAACAAAAATATCCTCTATTAAATCCCGCATGGCTTTACCCCCGCTACCGTGGGCGAGGGTAATATGAGTATCTGTAAGTTTACTTTTGCGGGGTTTTACGATTTTTTGTAATAGAGGATTTCGGGTTTGGTTGTTGGGGGAAATATTCATATTTAAATGATTTTTTTTTAAATAATTAAAATTTGGTAGATAGCTGAACCACTGAGTATAACCCAATTAATTTTAGATGCCTTTTTCTTGATGTCTCCCACTATGTTTATCAATATGTAATTGACCGCCTACAGCCCAATTTTCTCGCTCAAATTCATCAATATGTATGGTTATCCATTCTGGTTTAGCACCCAAGGTGTTAATCAGTGTTTCAGTTAGTGCTTTGACTAGCTGGCGCTTTTTTTCAATTGAGTGTCCTTTAGCAAGTTGAACGGTAATGAATGGCATATAATTGTCCTCTAAGTTTTGCTGGTTATTTACGTACTGTCAGTAGCTGTGGGGAGGAGGGAAGAGGGTATTTAATTGTTCATAAATCGGGTGGTTATGGGGTTAAGGCGATTTTTTCGGCTTTTTTATTCATGGCAGCAAGTCTGCCATATTTGTAATAGGCTGCACAGGCTCCTTCGGAGGAAACCATACAGGTTCCTATCGGTGTTTCTGGTGTGCAAGCTGTACCAAATACTTTACATTGCCAAGGTTTTAAGGTTCCTTTCAGGATTTCTCCACATTGACAGGCTTTGTGGTCCCTGACTTTTAAGTTAGGAATGGTAAATTTTAGTTCTGCGTCAAATTGGGCATATTCAGGACGGATTTTTAAGCCTGATTTAGGTATGTCCCCTAAACCCCGCCAGTCAAAGTTTTCTCTGACTGCAAAAACTTGGTTTATGGCTTGCAATGCTACTAGGTTTCCCGCTGGTTCTACTAATCTGTTATATTGATTTTCAACTTCGCAGCGATTTTCTACTAGTTGCTGTAGCAGCATCCAAATTGATTGGAGTATATCTAAGGGTTCAAAACCGGAAACTACTATAGGTTTATGATATTTTTGGGAAATAAATTCATAGGGTTCTGTCCCAATTACCATACTCACATGACCAGGGCCAATAAATCCATCTAGTTGTAAGTCGGGGTTGTCTAGTAGGGCTTCGAGGGCGGGAATTACCAGGACATGATTAGAAAACATACTAAAATTAGTGATGTTTTCCGCTGCTGCTTGTAAAATGGTGAGGGCGGTACTAGGGGCGGTGGTTTCAAAGCCTAGGGCAAAAAAGACTATCTCTTTATCTGGGTTGTCTCTGGCGATTTGTAGACTATCTAATGGCGAGTATACCATGCGAATATCTGCGCCCCTAGCTTTGGCTTGCAAGAGGCTAGTATGGGAACCAGGAACCCGCATAGTGTCCCCAAATGTGGCGAGGATAACCTTATCATGTTGGGAGATGGCGATCGCATCATCTAATCTTCCCTTTGGCATCACACACACGGGACAACCGGGGCCATGTATCAGTTCTAGGTTATGGGGAAGGATATCTTCAATACCATATTTAAATATAGAATGGGTATGTCCCCCGCATACCTCCATGATTTTAATAGGTTTTTCTAGCTGCTGACCAAGTTTAGTGATTTGCTTGGTTAAAGCTGCGGCTTTTTCAGGTTCTCGAAATTCATCAACGTATTTCATAAAAGTATTTTTGCTGATAGCGTAGCGTGGCGTAACCCGTAGACCTTTAATTACTCACTGCTTGAGCTAGTTCTGCTAGTAGTTGTAATGTTTCCTTTGCTTCTTCCTCATTAATCCGATTCATAGCAAAACCAACATGAACTAGTACCCAATCACCAATACATTTTTCTGGGGGATGTTCTTCATTAACAATACAAGCAATATTGACTTGACGTTTAACTCCACCGATATTAACTATCGCTAATTTATGGTTAATATCGCTGATTTCGATAATTTGACCGGGAATTCCTAAACACATTGTTTTTTTCTGTAAGAATAACCATAGGGTAGCCGTACAACCTTACTTTGGGGGAAATTAAGCTCAACAGCATTTTAAGGAAGATTCATTAATTGTGCTGCTGTAATCACCCCCTGTCCCAATGATATATTGCCATCATTGGCAGGAAATAAATTATGGGTCAGTACATGGATACCTAAGTTTTCTAAACCTGCCTTTACCTGTGCTAATAAGATACAGTTTTGAAATACACCCCCTGTTAAAGCCACCTGATTAATTACATTTTCGTGACACAGATGTTTAACTAAATTGACAATAGTTTGAGATAAACTTGTATGAAACTTTCTAGCTATATCTGATGGCTTAACTTGTTTTTGTAAGTCCCGAAGTAAGTCTGGCCACATTGGTTTGGAGTCTATATAGTAAATACTATCGGAAAAATTCACCTCAAAAGGATAAATTAGAGTTTCTTCATAATTATTTAAACTCAGAGGATTAACTAAAGCCTCCATGGCGATCGCCGCTTGTCCTTCATAGCTGCATTTTTCGGGATAAATACCCATAGCAGCTGCTACCGCATCGAATAACCTCCCAACGGAGGAAGCGAGGGGGGAATTAATTCCCTGTGTTACAGCTTGATTAATCAGCTTTAAGGGCTTTTGCTGTAAAAATTTGATAATTTCCAAGTCAGAATATTCTTGTTGACAAGTCTCCCAAATATCGGCGCTGAGTAAATGGGCGTAGGTGTTACGCCAAGGTTGATAAATAGCCTGTTCACCCCCAATCATAGCTACAGGCTTAAAAGTTGCTAATCGCTGAAATCGGCGATAGTCTGCTAACAGAAATTCACCCCCCCAAAATGTAGCATCTTCGCCATAACCTAAACCATCTAAAGCAATACCTAAAACTGGGGGTGCATTTAAAGGAATACCATTTTCTGCCATACAAGCAGCAATATGGGCGTGATGATGTTGGATGTGATGCAGTTTAACTTTATTCACAGGTGCGACTTCCTTACCCAGTTTTGTCGCCAGATATTCAGGATGTTTGTCAACAGCGATCGCCTGGGGTTGATGTTCAAATAAATTTAAATAGAGATTGAGGGTATCATGATAGCTATAAAAAGCCCCTGCATTTCCTAAATCTCCCAAATGCTGGGAAACAATCGCCTCATTTTCCCGCAACAGACAAAAAGTATTTTTTAACTGACTACCCATTGCTAAAATCGGCGGTACCTGCTCAAATCCTGGGGGTAACTTCATCGGTGCTGGTGCGTATCCCCTAGCTCTGCGAATGATTTTTACTTGATCATCAACCACCCGCGCCACAGAATCATCAACTCGGTTGACAATTTCGCGATTGTGTAAGAGAAAATAATCAGCTATTTTACCTAACTTTTCCCTAGCTTCGCCATTATCAATACATTGTGGTTCATCAGCAATATTCCCACTAGTTAACACAATAGGGCGATTCAACCGCCGGAGAATTAAATGATGTAAAGGCGTATAAGGTAACATAAAACCCAGGGTATTTTGTCCTGGTGCAACTGCAGGCGCAATGGGAAACTGAGCAATTATCTGCTCATCTTCATTTTCCCATGGTTTCTGATGTAACAACACAATCGGCGCAGCGGGACTCTGTAATAATTCCCTTTCCCTGGGGTTGACTATACAATATTGTTCAATAATAGAAATATCCCGCGCCATTAAAGCCAAAGGCTTATAATCACGGTGTTTACGTTGACGGAGTTTTTGCACAACCCCCTCTTGAGTTGCATCACAAGCTAGGTGAATACCACCCAACCCCTTAATAGCCACAATCTCCCCTTTTTGCAGCAAAGTACAAACAGCATCCACATCATCAAGCATAGAAAACATGGAAGCCGTCACAGGTTGACTATCAGCGCGTTCTAACCAAGCTGTGGGTCCGCAAGTATGACAAGCTACAGGTTGGGCATGAAAACGGCGATTTTCCACATCATTATACTCCTGCTCACATTCCGCACACATAGGAAATGCAGACATACTGGTATTGCATCTATCGTAAGGAATCCCACGAATAATACTGAACCGGGGGCCGCAGTGAGTGCAATTAGTAAAAGGGTAACGAAAAAACCGACTAAAGGGGTCAAAAATTTCTTGTTGACATTGGGGACAAGTCGCCGCATCAGGAGCAATTTCAGTTTTAATAGAACTGCTGACACTGTGAGCAATCACAAAATCAGGAAAACTCCACTTACCCTGATAAGGTGTGCGAATCAACTCCTGAATTTTTGCTAAGGGGGGACATTCAATATATAGTCGTTCTACAAACTCAGCGATCGCCTCCTCACTTCCAGACACCCGAATCAAAACCCCCTCACCATCATTACAAACTTCACCACGCAACCCCCCAGCTTTAGCTAGACGATAAACAGTAGGGCGAAATCCGACACCCTGAACAGTACCACGAACTCTAATTTCTTGGGTTACCACATCTTCCATGGTTCTTTTTTTGCGCCTGAGAATTTAAAAAACTGTTACTGTAACCGCCACAACAAAACCCGATTATTTCCAGAGTCAGCAATCACCGCAGTATTACCGCAAACCTTCACCCCATAACACCAATTTAAACTATCTCGCCTGGGTAACCCAAAATTACGATTTTCACCTTTACTCTGAAAATTTGCTTGTCCGGCGATCGCATCAGCCACCGCCCCCTGCAATAATAATAAAGATTCCCGTCTTTTCCATCCTAACAACCGGGAATTAGCAGTATCAGCAACCAGCAACCAATCATTACCAACACCTACACCATAAGGCATACTCATACTACCAGCACTAGGAAAATAAACACCTTGATTCATTTCCACAACATCAAAGCTTTGTTGTCCTAGAACCACCGCACAAGGCGCATTATTTTCTGTAGGTATTCCCTCCCAAATCATTACCCGATGATTCCCCGCATCAGCCACCACTAAATTATGATTCCAAATTGTCATATCATGACACCAGCGCATACTCGCAGCAGTAGGAGCACCCCCCCCATTTTCATGGCGCGATATCAGATTTGGTTGTCCCAAAACTAAATCAGCTGGTTGACCATTTTCTGTAGGTAATTCATGCCAAATTAATAACCGCCGATTTCCCGTATCAGCCACAAATAACTTACCTTGATGATAGAAAACACCATAGGGCCAGTGCATAGTATCAGCTGCTGCTAGAGTACCTCTATTGGGTTCACAATGGCTAAAATCAGCTTGACCTAACACTAAATCTGCTGGTACATGACTATCTTCTGGGACATTTTGCCAAATCAATACCCGATGATTCCAAGCATCAGCAACCGCTAACCCATGACCACAAGCACAAATTCCCGTAGGAACACTAAAAGTATTTCTTCCTGGTGAAGCTTTAGCATTTGGTCCCTCATGCTGAAAATCCGGTTGTCCAATTACCCAGTCAGCTGGTTGACTATCTCTAGTGGGCAAATTTCGCCATCCCAATAAGCGGTGATGTCCTGTATCGGATACCCATAATGGACCGGTTGCAGATAATAAACAAGCACCACGAGGGCCAAACATAGATACCGCACTAGGTACTATAGGCACTGCTAATATTTCTGGTGTAATTATATCACCTAAAATCACCTCAGCACCATGAGGGGATAACAGTAATAACTGGGACGCAGGATTAATATTGATGGGTATGTCCATTAACCACAGATCAAGATTGATAAATACAGGGTATTTTTTTTGAGGGAACAGGGAATAGGGAATAGGGAATAGGGAATAGGGAATAGGGAATAGGGAATTGGTGTGTACTTCATGAGAATGTAAAAACTGCTGATATTAAAGAGAATATTTAGGCAATTTTACAAACACTTTATCGGTTTTAATGTGTACTGGATAAGACTGTAATGGAATATCCGCAACAGTTAAACATTCACCAGTTTTTAAGTTATACTGAAATCCATGAGATGCACAAGTGAGAATGTGATTATCTAACTTACCTCTATCTAAAGGAGTTGCTAGGTGTGGGCAAGCATTCAGGTAACAGTTAACATTTTCACCATGACGATATAAAATCAGGGAATTCTTGCCTATTTTACCTGTCAATATTCCAGATGGGGGAATTTGATCCACTGTTGTCACTTTCACCCAAGTCGCTGTATCCTCCGGATAAAATGCACTATTGACAGCGGTAGCACTATGATTAACAGCAACAACTTTAGTAATTTCGGGACAATGATTTTTTATCGCCTGTTCCACACTTTGAGTTAAGGTTAAATTGGAAGTGGGACAGCTGCTACAAGTACCAATTAATTTAACTTCTACTGTATCAGGTGCTTTCAGTGCTGAAAATTCTACATCCCCGTTATGGCTTTTTAAGCCTGGTCTAACTTCTGCAAGAGCTGCTTGAATTCTGTCTATTAAAGGTGCTTGTGGCGGTTTAATTAGTTCGTGGTACAGCAGAACTGAATATACTATGTCATCATCTACTGCCTGCCGCAAGGCCGATATTGATTCTTTTTTGACGGTTTTAATTAAACTGGTCAGTGCTGCTTTATGTAAATCTTCAATCGCTCTTTTTAGTCCTACAGCTACACACCTTTGGCTTTCATCCCATTGGGATATAATCGCTTCAAATCGGTTAATCTCTGTAACTAATTCTTCCAGCTTGGTCATGAGATATTGGTCGATAGTTGGTAGTATTTGGCTGAATTGGTGATAGAATTATTCGCCAAGTTATCAATATTATAGGCTCGGTATTTTCCCGCCCTCTCATTTAAATAAAATTTGCTGCAATTAACTACTAAGCGCAGGGTATACAGATGAATACATATAAATCCTGATTCATCTGTATTTGATTAATTGCAGATGGTAGATTTATTTCATTTTGAAATCTTTCAATAAATATGGCATCATGGCACCTGTAATTAAACTAGATACTGTCACTGCTAGGTAAAAAGGGAGTGCAGTTTGAGATAATATCAATATGAGAGAACTAATACCTGAAGCCATGAGAATTTTTTGGAAAAAATCCCATGGGTCACGCAGAAGTTTACCTTTGAAAAATAATTTGGCAGATAGCCATCCCAGTTCTAACATTATGCCTCCTAATAACTGCTGAATAGGTTGAGTAGAGCAAAACTTAATAATATGGCGGGAATCACACCAGCAGGGGCAAATAATGCCCCTAAAGTGGCTGAAAATTGATAGCCAATATCTTTTCCAGCTAATATCATGGCACTAATAGCACCACTAAACATTGATAATGCTGTAGCTATCAATATCCAGGTAATTTCTGTGGTTAGGTTTAAGTTACCATCTGCTAAGTTGGTGAGTATTTCTGTCATGGTGATTCGGTGATAGGTGTAAGTAAATTCCCAACTAATCCATAGTTACGCGCATTTGTACTTCTATATCTTGTATAGCTTGGGTAACAATTTCTGCTTGTTCTTGCTGTTCGTGTTTGGTGAAAATTGCCCAAGCTTCTTGATAGTAATTATATGCTTGGAGGAGGTTTTGAGGATTCCCCAATTCTGGCTTTTCTACATCGTCGGGTAAGTTGAATAAGGCGTTGGCTTTATTCGATATGGTGTTGGCGTATTCTAGGGGGGTGTCTCTGGGGTTACGGACTTTGAGGGCTTCGTCATAAGCTGCGATCGCCCGTAAGTTATTATCTAAAGGATGGGAACTGACTAAATATTGCAAAGCATTACCCAAATTGTTTTGCAACATGGCATATTCACGAGGATGGTCAATTAAGTTAATGTGCTTTAATGCTACTTCAAAGGATTGTACTGCTAACCCTTGGCGTAGGTATTCTTGTTGTGAAGCCATGGGCATAGACAAGTAGGCGATCGCAATATTATTGTATAAAATTGCGTATTCCTGTGGGTAATCCTCCCAAGTAAACACCTGTAAAGCCTGATGATAAGCTTGGATACTGTCCGTCATCCGTGCCAGATTGAATGGTACTAAGGACTGCAAAACCAGCCCCAGATTCATCTGTGCCTCTGCCACTTCTTCCGGTAATGCTAATTGCTGTAAAATTGGCAAAGCCTGCTGATAATTTGCTTTGGCTTCTAGCAGCAGTTGAGAACCGCCATCAGGTATACTTTGTAACGTCCCTGCCATCCCCACCAAAGCCCTGGCTTGCAATAGGGGGTATTCCTCACCACACATCTGATAGGCTCGGTAATATAGACCCATTGCATTGCGTAAATCTTGGGCGGTTTTGGGCTGCTTATGAAAGCCTTGAGCCATTTCAATCAGCATCTGGATTTTTTCTGCTACTGTGGCCGACTCCGAGCCAATAGCTGCGATCGCTGCTTTTACTGCTGAATCTGTAATAGTGGGGTTCATAACTGCCGTGATTTGGTCAAAGCCCATTAGTGGGTAAATTTATCAACTCGGCGGATGTACACAGGTTTAAAATCCCATAAATCAACACTTGGCAATTAAGCCCAAAATCAAATCCAAGTAGGTAAGAATGAAATCGGCGCTATAGCATTTCCCATGCTCGTGAGGTACAAAGTTTTTTAGTTTTAGGGAGCAGGTAACGAATTAGTGTGTACTTCATTAGACACATCAAAAAGCTATAGATTAGATTAATCTATCTGGAAAATTTAGAAAATCAATTCTTTTACCATAAGGCATCTGTTGAGCAAAATCAACCGGTAAATTGCCAATATTGATATCACCTTTAAACACCTGAAATATTTAATTTACAAACCCTTTGATCTGATTTAAGCAGAAAATGACGGGCACCGATGCCCAACCCACAAGATTTATGATATTTATTTACTTAAAAACTGCTGTAAAAGGTATTTGTACGTTGGTAACTTCAAGAGTATATTATCTTTTGATGAAGAAAAAATAATCAATTCAAAAATTAAATTATAATAATGAATATTGATTAACAGGTGATACTCTACAAGTCTCATCACCTCCATCAGTGCATAACCAACAATACAAAAATGTGTAGCTAATGACTAACGTACTATGGCTGCAAGGTGGTGCGTGCTCAGGTAACACCATGTCATTTCTCAACGCCGAAGAACCGACAGTGTGCGATTTAATTGCCGACTTTGGCATTAAGGTACTTTGGCATCCCTCCTTGGGACTGGAACTAGGTAACGACTTACAAACCCTCCTCTGGGACTGCTTCCTAGGCAAAATTCCCCTAGATATCCTAGTGTTTGAAGGCAGCGTTGTAAATGCTCCCAATGGTACAGGGGAATGGAACCGTTTCGCCGATCGCCCCATGAAAGACTGGTTAACCGACCTATCCCAAGCGGCTAAATACATTGTAGCAGTCGGAGACTGCGCCACATGGGGGGGAATCCCAGCCATGTCACCCAACCCCAGCGAATCAACAGGGTTGCAATTTCTCAAGCGTCAACCGGGGGGCTTTTTAGGTCAGGATTTTGTTTCTAAAGCCGGACTACCCGTAATTAATATTCCCGGATGTCCCGCCCATCCCGATTGGATTACGCAGATATTAGTGGCGATCGCCACCGGACGCATAACCGACATCGCCCTAGATGAATTGCATCGTCCCCAAACCTTCTTCAACACATACACCCAAACAGGCTGTACCCGTAACGTTCACTTTGCTTACAAAGCATCCACAGGGGAATTTGGTCAACGTAAAGGTTGCCTATTTTATGATTTAGGTTGTCGTGGTCCGATGACCCACTCATCCTGTAACCGCATTTTGTGGAACCGTGTTTCCTCCAAAACTCGCGCCGGTATGCCTTGTTTAGGTTGTACAGAACCAGAATTCCCCTTCTTTGACCTCCAACCAGGAACCGTATTTAAAACCCAAACAATCATGGGAGTACCTAAAGAACTACCCCCCGGAGTCAAACCCAAAGACTACGCCGTGTTGACCATGGCCGCTAAAGATGCAGCCCCAGCTTGGGCAGAAGAAGACTTTTTCACAGTTTAGAGAATGGGACTAGAGACCCCATTCCTGAATTAACTACAGGAGAGGAGAATGGCAATTAAAACATTAGATATTTCCCCCGTTGGTAGAGTTGAGGGGGATTTAGATGTGCGCGTTGATATTGAAAATGGGCGGGTAGTCAACGCCTGGACACACGCCGAACTGTTTCGCGGCTTTGAAATTATCTTACGCGGCAAAGACCCCCAAGCCGGATTAATTGTCACACCCCGGATCTGCGGTATCTGCGGTGGTTCCCATCTCACCAGTGCATCTTGGGCATTAGATACACTTTGGGGTACAGAAGTACCCCGCAATGCCATATTGGCCAGAAATTTGGGTCAAATTGTGGAAACAATGCAAAGTATACCTAGGTATTTTTATGGATTGTTTGCCATTGACCTCACCAATAAAAATTACCGTCGTAGTCGCTTTTATGAAGAAGCTTGTCGCCGCTTTGCAGCTTTCACTGGTAAATCTTACGAAATTGGTGTGACAATTTCCGGCAAACCTGTAGAAATCTATGCTTTATTCGGCGGTCAATGGCCGCATTCTAGTTACATGGTTCCTGGTGGTGTGATGTGCGCCCCCACCCTCACCGATATTACCCGCGCTTGGGCCATCCTGGAATACTTCCGCACCAATTGGTTAGAACCTGTATGGTTGGGTTGTTCCCTAGAACGTTATGAACAAATCCGCACCTATGATGATTTTATGGCCTGGCTAGATGAAGACCTGAATCATCGTGAGTCTGACTTGGGTTTTTATTGGCGCATGGGTTTAGATATCGGTCTTGATAGATATGGCGCTGGTGTTGGTAAATATGTCACTTGGGGATATTTAGCCCATGAGGACAAATACCAAAAGCCCACCATTGCTGGGCGCAATGCTGCCATGATTATGAAAAGTGGTGTATATGACAGCTTCAGCGATACTCACACTTTAATGGAGCAGTCCCAAATCCGGGAAAATACCACTCATTCCTGGTATGATGAAGGTATCGCAGATATTCACCCAACCAACCGCACTACTAAACCCACTGTTAATAACAGTAAAGACTTTGACAATGCTTACTCTTGGTCTAGTGCTGTACGTCACCAAGATTTCGGACGCTTAGAAGCTGGACGACTAGCCCGGCAGTTAGTAGCTGGTGGTAATCACGGCGAATCCTGGCAACACCATGACGGATTTATCCTAGATGTATTTAAGCACATGGGTGGTGCTAGTGTTCACTTACGCCAGTTAGGACGATTGCACGAGATTGTCAAATTATATCGCCAAGCTGAACACTGCTTACGGGAGTTTAAATTAAATGACCCTTGGTATATTAAACCTACAGAAAAAGATGGCCAGGGTTGGGGCGCAACGGAAGCAGCGCGGGGAGCTTTGTCTCACTGGGTGGAGGTAGAAAAGGGTAAAATTAAAAATTACCAAGTAATTGCTCCTGGTACTTGGAATATTGGCCCCGTGACGGAGAAGGTAACCGCGGTCCGATTGAAGAAGCTTTAATCGGGACACCCATAGAAGATTCTACCGACCCGGTGGAGGTTGGTCACGTGGCGCGATCGTTTGATTCCTGTTTAGTGTGTACTGTTCACGCTCACGATGCGAAAACTGGCGCAGAGTTGGCACGTTTTCGTACTGCTTAGGTGTAGTTTGATGTCTTGGTAGCAGCAAGTTGTTAATTGTTGCTATCCATGATTATTTGACCCACCCTACAAAATATCAGGATCAATTCCCCGGGATTGTAAATAGGCTCTGAGTTTTTCCTTTTCTTGGCGCTCTTGTTCGGCGCGTTGGCGCTCTTGTTCGGCGCGTTGGCTTTCTTGTTCGGCGCGTTGGCGCTCTTGTTCGGCACGTTGGCGCTCTTGTTCGGCGCGTTGGCTTTCTTGTAAAATCTTCTCCACCGCCCAGGGTAACAAGTTACCTTGATTATCCCACCATCTCAACCAATAACCACTGCGCCCTTCCTTGTCCCCCCGCCATGTTCCCAAAAATAGCCCCATACTCTCTACCCAGTGGCGGCCATTTTCATCCGCTGACTTTAACTCATACCGCCCATTTTCTAACTGATAATATTCTAATAGTCCTCCCTCTGGCTCAAAAATTACATACACTGGTACTTGTAAAATTTGTTCATAAAAAAACCATTTACCGGGTGGGTATGTACGTTTGACTGAATATTCCCCTCCCTCTTTATCTGAAAGAAACTCCATGACTATGGCGGGAATATCTCCCTCTAAGTGGGGTGTATAGCTTTTCCTATCTGGTAATATTTCCTTAACTCCCGGTACATATAACCAATCCGGGGCTTTAGCAATAAACTGGCCATCAAGGGTAGCACATAGCCCAAAGTTAGCGGCGATTAACATTTGTGGTTGGATAAAACCAGCAATTTCTAAACTTTCTCTTAATGCACCTGCTAATAGTGGTTGTCCTGTATTATCCACCGGTTCATCCTCTAGGTCTAAGTCCTGCGGTAATGGTTCCCAAGTGATGACTATCCCTGGGGGTGATTTGGTTTGACTAACTAGGGAGGATGTTACCATAAACACTACCTGTTATTTATGACGATTATAATCTAATTTCTCAACAATGCCTATTCTGGACATATCGTAGCTTAACATACTAAAAGTAATAGCGGTAATGGGTTAGGCTAGCTATGATGCACCTCACAAAAAATCAATTTACACGGTAAGCCTGTGTCTGATATACCGCTACATAGATATCTCCCTCGCCTCCCTGAAGCCGCACTACAAGAATTCATAGAATGGTGTGTTTTAGAGCAAGCAAAAGCCGCAGAATGTAATTTTACTCCAGACCAAAGTAAGTTAAATAACTTACCACCCACAGAGTATATTACCCAACTCATTGACCAGTTTATGAAGGTGAAACCTGACCCCATTAAAGCTGGTTTAGTAGCTGCGATCGCCGGGAAAGAAGCTGACCAACATGGTTTATCTGGATTGGCAGTTATAGCCGATTTTATAGCACTTTATGTCAAGTATTTAATTCCTAAAGATGGCAATACTCCACAACAAGCAGAAATGATCTTAACGGACGCATCAAAAAAGCAGTGTGAAAAGTTTATGGAAATTGCCAAAAAATATGATGTGAAATTATAGTCTTTTCCATAACTGATTATTCAGAGGTTTCGTGTATCACTCGCAGCCTCTGATTTAGCCACCAATGATGACCTAATTAAAAAACTCTTGTTAACTATTATCGGTTGCGGTAACCTCAACCGCAGTGACGACGCTGTAGGCGTAATTATTGCTCAACGCCTACAACAATATCTAGCCCAAAATCCCCATCCCCATGTGCAAGTATATGACTGTGGAACCGCTGGGATGGAAGTAATGTTTCAAGCTAGAGGTAGTCAAGAATTAATAATTATTGATGCTAGTTCCACAGGTTCAGAACCAGGTGCTGTATTTCAAGTCCCCGGACAAGAACTAGAAGCATTACCAGAACCTAGTTATAACTTACATGATTTTCGCTGGGATCATGCTTTAGCAGCTGGGAGGAAAATCTTTAATCAAGACTTTCCCCAACAAGTAACAGTTTACCTGATTGAAGCTGCCAATCTTAATTTAGGACTAGAGCTAAGTCCGGTAGTGCAAAATTCTGCTGATTTAGTTTTTCAAGAATTAGTCAGTAAATTGAATCACTAATTACGCCCAATCACGATAAACTGAAAGTTCATCTACCCTCATTTCAAAAGGTACACCCTGACTATCGGGGGGACAAACCCGAATTTTAGCACTGCTGATAATAGAGTGAAGTAATGTTCCCATGGGGACAATTTTTTGTAAAACCCGCCAGTTAGTAACTTGATCCGGACATTCAATTACTAGTGTCATCGCATTAGCGCGGGTTGTCACATACCAGCGACAATTAGAGAGTAGATTTTGAATGGTGCGATCGCACCCGTGATAAAAATACCTACTAATAGAATACTCTAGTTGTTGCCGTAGTATAATATCTGCCGATGTCGGCTGCATAGGATGAGAATCATCACTATCAAAATAGAAATTATTCTTAGCCATCTCTCGTTATGATCCTAGTTATTTGCCAATAGCCATTCCATAGAGAACATCTTGAGTTTCCTCATCATAAAAAGCACCAATTACAGTACAATTAATTCCCAAATAGTTGCTAACTAAATAAATTTTGTTTCCCACAAAACCAGCTAATTGCATAGCTGTTTGATAATTTGTCTATTCAGATACCAAAAACCAAGTTACAGCGCCACCTCTGACAATGAATGGCCTGATTGACGCATTAGTAACCCGTCTGTTCTCTGAAATCACCCGCTTTGAGCAAATGTGTACCTTTATATAATCCAGGTAACATCCCCTCTACGCGATAACAGAGTAAATTTCGATTTTCTCAAAATCATCTGTTGGTATTGGTTGTGCGATTTGTCGCCAGAGATATAGATAATCTTCTTGAGAAATAAACTGTTTCCGGAAACGTCTCGCTCAACGTCTATTTCACACAATAGGATAAAACTTATCTCTGTCAAAGTTAAACTGTGGCTGTTGTAATGGCTGTACTGGACTCTGCTGCAAAGCGGTTGCTTGATACCTATATTGAATAAATTGATCAGCTTCAAAATAATGTGTACCCCAGACAAAAGAAACCCGCAGTCCCAAAGCTCTAATTGGCTTGTCTTGGATTTGGACTGAGATTACCCCAGCAGTGATAAGCTCTTTATTTTTCAAGCCTAACAACCTATTGACATCAAGTTTATCAAAGTCAAAAATAAGTTGTATATCTTGGTTATGGAGATCAGCTGATGCTGCAATCACCCCTAAATGATGACCGCTATCCAGAAAGCAATATCTTAGTCTCCTATCCTGATATTTCCAACTAGACCTATAATAAACACAACTAATTTAAAAAAAGCATCACTTGATACTTTTTGCTGGTATAATATGATTTTATACTCCATCATCAATTAATTCATAGGTGAGTGCGAGACAATTATTGTCAACTTCCAAATGATAGATACCATCCACCATTCCCCACATCCCACGAAGTAGATAAACCTCCCTAGGATATAAAGCCCTTTCCTGGGTAACTGCACTAGTTAGCCAGATAAACGAATGCAGGGGATTATTGAGATTTAATTTCACCCCCCTAAAATTTGGCATAAACTTTAAATTAATGGGGATGAGTGTAAGGATCTACATAATTTGGACTCACCTGTATAGATAAGTAATAATGCTTAGTAGCATATTAGTAAAGCCTGTCTAAATTATTACCTTTCGGCGTTTTGAAGTAACCTTAATATCTCCATATTGCTAGCTAAATCTATAGCCCTACAATCATCAAAATTCCTTAAATTTAAGTTAGGTTTGTGTTGTATAAGTAACTTAGCCACCCCCGTCTTCCCTGCTGATGCTGCATACATTAAAACAGTTGCACCGTTATCATTTTGGTTATTAATATCAATTTCTGTAGCTAGGAGTAAGCTAATTAGCTCATAATGATTACCACAACAAGCAAACCATAAAGCATTATTGCGATCATAATTTTTGGCATTAATATTCACGCCTAAGTCAATTAGCTCTTTGACTACTGCATATACTCCTTCTCTAGTAGCTTTTATCAAGGCTGTGTCGCCATTTTTACCTTGTCGATTTAAGTTATTGGGATTATAACCATTTGCTATCAGCCATTGCTGGGTAACTTCACTCAATTTTTGCTTTTTGATCTGATTCATAACTAATCCTTGATATCCCTAAACGGACTCATCAATTTGAATAGAGGTTTATAGCGAACTAGAAAAAGTCCAGAATAAGATTTACGCAGATTATCATGATTTTTTTGTTGCATCTATCTCCGGTCATGCTGAAGTTTTAGCTGCACCCAAGTTCAGAGATAAATCTTGGCAGGGTTTTTTGAGATTTAAGTTCACTAGCAACAATTTAGCTTATTTATATATTATCACTCTGATAAGTTTGAATTATGAATGATTTATAAAGATCCCCATACATCTGTAGAATAATTGGCTGAAGAAAATCTAAAAATGCAGCTAAATATACAGCTAAATTACAAATCTAATAAACTAGATATTTTTTTGTATCGTTTGTATTTAGGCCATGTTGTAGCTTACTTACTGCTACTGATGCCGTAAATGCCTTACAGGATGTCTGAACTTTCTGATTTAATGTGTGATAAATTTGACGAAAATATGCTAAATTACTATATATTCGGTTCTAATAGAAATTAACTATTAGAGGTAAGGGGGAAAGTTCGGTGTAAGTCCGGCGCTGTCCCGCAGCTGTAAACCGATTTTAGATTTTTAGTTTGAGATTTAAAACACCAAAAACACCAAATTTAAAATTTAAAATTGCCTAAGTCAGAATACCCGCCGATATAAAAGTAAATTAAGCTACAATCTACGAGGTATAGATGAGAGCAGAACATACAATATTTGTTTGTACAACCTGTGGGAGTAAATGGGAAGGTGGTAAACGTGTGGGTGAAAGTGGGGGAGAAATACTTCTCAAGCACTTACAAGCACATTATCCCCATTGGGAATTGAACACGGAGTTTAGGATTCAACCGGTAGAATGTATGAGCGCATGCGATCGCTCTTGTGTTGTTTCCTTTGCTTCACATGATAAATATACTTATCTTTTCGGGGATCTGTCTCCTGAGCTATCGCCAGCAGAAGTAGAGGGTATATTCCAGTGTGCTGGTAAATATTATGCACACCCACAAGGTTTGTTACCCTGGGGTGAACGTCCAGAACCTCTCAAGAAAGGAATTTTAGCCCGTATTCCAGCAGTACCTACGCCCTTACAGATAAATTGTACTGAGGCAAAAATCTGTAATTAAAAAAAAGATGAAGGATATACTTCATCCTTCATCTTGATTGCAGTTTAGCAGTGGGTGTAGTAGATGAAAAGATAATGAACCACAGATAAACACAGATGAATATCAATAAATCTTGAGTTTATCTCGGTGAAAACTGCTGTAAGCAAATATTGCTGATAGTAGCGGTTTAAGCAATATTCTATACAAGATATGCTTCTTGGTGGGTCTTAATTGTGCAATTAGAGCGAGGATAGGTAACGCAAAGTAAAGCGAATCCTTTAGATACTTGCTCGTCATCTAAGAAGTTTTGATCAGATTGATCAATTTCACCTTCTACAACTTTTCCTACACAACTCGAGCAAGAACCTGAGTGACAAGAGAAAGGTAATTCAATACCATTTTCTTCTGCTGCATCCACAATGTTAGTATCTTCATCTACTTCAATTGTGGTGTCCAGTCCTTCTTTTTTGTTGATTAATCTCACTTGGTAGGTAGCCATTTTCCGATTCTCCTCAAAATTTAGACGCTCAGATGGATTTCTCGAAGTTTATCTAGTGAACTCTGCGAGTAGCAACGCGGAAGACAGCAGCACATTGATGGGGTTCAATTCCAAGTACTATTTGCAAGGTATCCCCGTAGGTGTGCCATCATCTGTTTTGAAGGATTTTCCGCAACCGCAGGTATCACTTGCATGAGGGTTAGTGAACTTAAAGCCACTTTCCATTACCCCTTCTACAAAGTCGATGATTACCCCTTCTAATAACGGCGCACTTTTGGCATCAACATAAATCAGCACATTCCCCTGCTGAATTACCAAGTCATCTGGTTTTGGTTTGCTGGTGATCTCAAGACCATATTCATAGCCACTGCAACCACCATTTTGCACAGATACACGGATACCTTTTTTAGTCTCGTTATTATCAGAGGCTGAACTTCGTAAAAATGCCCGCAGACGAAATTCTGCTTTTTCTGTTAAGCTAACAGCCATTACCTTTCCTGCCGATTTCTAGTGTGGGGATTTGTGTCAATTATGACTAAAACTACGTTGTACAATTGCTGGTAGCTTCCATTGATGGGGAGTGACCATATCTCCAAGGCGCAGTGTTACCACATACAGGACAAGCGCGATCGCGCTGAGAACGGCGCTTGGCAAATTCCATGCGATTCAAGTCAATGGTCAGCAATTGCGATAACAGAGGTTGACTAAACCCAGTAATCAGCTTGATCGCTTCCAACGCTGTTAGACAAGCTAGTGTCCCAGAGACAGCGCCGAGAACTGAAAAAGCACGTCTGTCCCATTCCGGCTTTTCTGGAAACAAACAGGATAAACAAGGAGTTACACCTGGAATAATGGTAGTTAAGTAAGCCTCCATCCCGTCCATTGCTGCTTCCACCATCGGTTTACGCCAGCGTACACAAGCTTCATTGAGCAAATTGCGTTCTGTAAAATTGTGCGCGCAATCTAGCGCCATATCAGCCGATTGTACCAACGAGTCTACATTTTCTGGGGTGATGTAATCATGAACTACTTCCACCTGGACATCAGGATTAATTGCTTCCAGAGTTTCTTTAGCCTTGAATACCCTTGGCTTACCTACCCAATCATCAGTCATTAAAATCTGACGATTCATATCATCCAAGCGCAAGTCACCACCCCGGACTAGGATTAGCCGCCCAACGCCCGCTACTGCTAAGTAAAGCGCCGCCGTACCGCCTAATCCCCCCACACCCGTAACCAGAACTGTTGCAGACTTCAGGCGTTTTTGAGCTAGTTCGCCAAAATTTGGGAGCATCATTTGGCGACTATAGCGTTCCAACTCGGTAGGCGTTAGGTTGATCACTTTTTACCTCCTAATCAGAAGTGATTTCTGTCAGCGTAACTACATTCTTGGGCTTCTCATTAAACACCTTGAACAGCTTTTGTTCATGGGGGGTTGATTCCAGGAAAACATCATAAGCTTTTTGCAAAGCCAAAGAATATTGATCAAGTCTTTCTTCTGTACTCAAATCAGGAGCATGATCATCAACTTCCGCCATATATTGCGAAAATTTCTTCAAAATATGTAACCGATTTACATTGACAATTTCTTGGTCGTAGGGCAAATTAAAAAAATTAAAAAATTCCTCCGCATCTACCAGCTTTTTGAATTCATTCATAGTTCCACTCATTGAGAATTCTCCAGAATTTTGAGTTGTTGCTTAAGCTCATCTAGCTGTTGATAGATTTTATAAGTCGCAGCCGCCACATCCATAAGTGTTTTGTAATCTGTGGGCAAACCTTCAGCTAAATCATGCAGGTCCATCTTCATTTGACCAGCTTTACTATTCAGGCGCTTAATTTGGTTTTTCAGTTCTGTAATACTTGTTTCGCTCACTAGTACTCCTTATGATCAACACCGCAGAAAAATCCCCATAAACACCTTTGTATCTATTTAGCAGTTTCAGATCCCGGACTTCTTTCATAAACTCCAGACTCTTGAGCATCTACACCAGAAGTCCGGGATCTCCAAAGCTGTTTTAAAGGTTACCTACCTCGGCGAATCTTTTACCTAATTCAATACCTTTCTGCACATAGGCTTCTCCCTCCTGGGCTAATTTTTCTAGGGAGTCAAAACCAAATCTGTGCGCATCACGCAAGGTTTTTTTAGTTAGCAAAAGACGACCAGAAAAAACCAGCGCCCAGCCAAATCCTTCATGACTTAAGTCAAGCACTACCTGAGAAATTAAGCCTGTTTCCTGTTCTACACCAGCCGCTACAGCGCGGAAAAATGCCATAATCCGAGCTTGAGTAATCGGATCAACTTCACCCTCTAGGGAAATTTCCCGTTTCTTCTGTTTGGTAACTACAAAGGGTTTGAGTATTAATTCATCTGACCAGTTACGATAAACCCCATAAGTGTCTTGTCCACGGATTTGCTGGACTAATGTCTTGAGAAAAGGCGAGTTGAAGACTACTGTATCGCTGCTTCCGTTCACACTATTATTTGTACTCATACCGTGGCTTAAACTTCAAGTTAATCTGCAAAATTAGGAGTGGTTTGTCTCAATGCTTTACGCAACCAAGGGGGAGGATTACCTTTGAGGGTTTTTACTAGTTTTGTGAGAACTTCACTAATTTCTTCTGCTTCTGATTTGGCTTTGACTGGGGTAACGCCTTTCTTAATTAAACGGGCTGCGGCACTACCACCAATGGCAGCAACATAAACGATGGTACAATCCACTAAAGCATCAAGTTTAGGGGTGATTTTATCCTCGTTACCATCTTCTTTGAGATCACCCTCAAATTTTAGAGTTTCCAGAAATTGATATCCCTCGTCAGAGATTTCATAAACATCAATTTCTCTAACCCATCCGAAGTGAGCATTAATGTGAACTCGGTCACTGGTGGTAAAGGCAATTTTCATTCTCTTTTTTTTGTGAATTAAGGATCGGGTATTGCGTGTAGGGTATGGGGGATTGAGAAGTAATTGATTCTTAATCCCCATTCCCTAAGTTCCATAAGTGTTTAACTCTCTCTTCTTCAGCCTCTAAAAATAGATTACCAATGCCAAATAACAGCTCTATAGTGCCTCGGTAGCCCACTTTAGTAAAGTATCCATTACCCAAGCGGTCGTAAATGGGAATACCTAGACGATAGAGAGGAACTGAGAGACGTTTCGCGATCGCACCTAGATTAGAATTTCCAATCAATAAATCAGAACCCAGGGCTAATTGCTCAAAATCATCTAAATCGCCGATGGTGACACTTTTTACCGGGAGTTTTTCCAACAGCGGCGATCGCGTCGTAGTCACCGCCCCATGAATTTGACTTCCCATGGATTGCAGAAAGTTAACCATTGACCATAACAAATCCGGTTCTAACGCCAAAGACACTCGCTTGGCACTAAAGTAAAAATGACTATCTAACATCGCATCTTGCAGCTGGCGACGTTGACGGCGGTATTTTTCCGGTACGGGATTGCTACTGAGAATAGATAATGCTTGCAGGAACTCATCTACCGGTTCCAATCCAGTCAGTTCACCAAACACCTCGTAGGGGATATTAAACCGCTCCTCCAGGATTTTAGCCGCCGGTCGCATACTCTCGCCCAAAGCGATGGTAAAGGCTGAACTACCTACATCTCGTAGTTGTTTTAAGGTAGTACCACTAGCTGTAATAGCAGTATAACCATCTTCTAAATGACCATCAAGAGAAGCCCCCAGGTCAGGAACAAAGATTGGCACTAAACCAAAGGCTGTTACCATCTCTTTAATTTCCTGTATATCCCCCGGTGTAAACGCAGAACCTGCCAAAATAGTAACTTGTTCAGTTCTGATACCACCAGCTTGGGGGATTTCCCTGACTATACTTTCCACAGCCGCCCCAAATCCATCTTGCAACGCCCCCTTAAAGTCTGGGGTAGTAGCATATACAATGGGCAGATAATTTAGGGACTGATGGCGATCGCGGATTTCCTTGAGAAACCGCTCTAGCTCATCTCCTCTAGTTTCCGTCAGTCCTGTACTACATAAACCAATAATTTCCGGATTGACCTTCTCCACCAAAGTGAGAATTGCTTGTTCCACATTCTCCTCACCACCCAAGATAGTAGTAACTTCGGTCATGGCTGTAGTGGCTAGGGGAATAGCTTCCCGAAAATGCCGTACAAGCACAACTTTAGCGAAGGCAGTACAACCTTGGGAACCGTGAAATAAAGGAATCATCCCCTTCAAGCCCAAAAAAGCTAAAGATGCACCTAAAGCTTGGCTTTGTTTCAGGGGATTAACTGTAAGTGGTTTATGAGGAAGATTAACAATCGCCATGGCATTTATACTTATTCGTTGGTCTATTGGAGATCCCGGAGTTCTGGTGTAGATGCTCAAGAGTCTGGAGTTGATGAAACAAGTCTGGGATCTGAAACTGCTAGTCGTTGGTTATGAGATGACAATCCTTCGCCCCTCATCCCTCAGACTCTTCCCAAGGGGCGGGTTTACGTATTTGTTCCCAAATAGGGCTATACAGAGCCTCATATAATTCCCGTGCCATTTCCACCATACCCACATAACCAGCATAGGGATGGTGGCGTTCTTGGTTGATATCCAGGAAGGGAATCCGAGCTTTTAACGCCGTGTATTGATTACGACCCCCGGCGATCAACATATCAGCGCCGGTGTCCTTCACCAGCTTTAACAATTCCTTAGCGTTACCCTTCTCCATCATGATGCCATCATTACCAATCAACCTCTTGATCCGGGCTTTATCTTCCTCAGTACTTTTTCTAGTACTAGTAGCAACGACTTCTATACCCAAGTCCTTAGCTGCGGAGATAATCGACCAACTCTTGACACCACCGGTATATAATACAACCCGCTTACCTTGAAGTCGAGCGCGATAGGGAGCCAAAGCCAAATCAAGAGCTCAGTTTCTTGGGCAATTAACTTTTCCGTGCGCTCCTGCAAATCAGCATCGCCCAATTGCGCCGCAATATTTCGCAGACAGCGATTCATATCATCAATGCCATAGAAAGACTCTTCAATGTAAGGAATGTTGTAACGTTCCTCCATCTTTCTAGCCATATTCAGCAACGCACGGGAACAGATCATCACATTGAGCTTGGCCCGGTGGGCGTAACGAACCTCGTCATAGCGAGCATCACCCGTTATTTTAGATAAAACACGAATGCCTAACTTTTCCAGCAGTGGTGTGACTCCCCACATTTCCCCGGCAATATTATACTCACCGATCAAGTTAATATCATAAGGTGTAGTTGTTTCCGGTTCTGCCGTACCAACTACATATTCCAGCAAAGCCTCACCACCAAAGCGGTTACCCAGGTTCTTACTACCAATGAACCCCGGAGCAATCACAGGAATCACAGGGGTACCAGTTTTCTCAGCCGCCGCCTTGCAAACAGCATCTATATCATCGCCAATCAAAGCAGTGACACAAGTAGCGTAGACAAAAATGGCTGGGGGATTGTAGCGTTCTTTAAGTTGCAGAATCGCCTGATAGAGCTTCTTTTCACCCCCGAAAATCACATCATTCTCACTCAAATCGGTAGTAAAACCCATCTTGTAGAGTTGGGGACCAGAGGAAAGACTACCACGACTACCCCAAGAATTACCAGCACAGGCAATAGGCCCATGGACCAAATGAGCCGCATCAGTGATTGGCACCAAAGCAATCATTGCACCATCAAAAGCGCAACCTCCTTGAGCCGCACCGGGCTGGGCTTGTTGGGTACAAGACTTATTTTTCTTCTCACCCTGTTTGTGCTGATTGTGTTCACATCCCGACTCACTCAGCAGCTCATTAATTTTGCCTTGGGTAATTTTCATGTCTCTTCTCTTGCTAGATCGACGTGTTAAATAGTAACTAATAGACTGCTTGCAAAACTCCTCTCCCGACCACATTCACACCGGATAAACCATTAATAATAATCTGTGTTCATCTGTGGACTACTTATCATAAAATGTACTTTTGCAAGAGCATTAAAAAATCAATATCACTGCCTAACAAATATACTTGGTGACATCTTCCCCACGTTCATCAGCCAGAAAAGATAAAGCCCGAAAACGCATAGCCACCAACTCATCATATACAGGATTGAGTTTACACAAAGCCGGAATATGCAAAGTCCGCCCGAATAAATTAACATTACGCTCAAAGGGACAACAGCAAGGAATGACCTGGCAGATTATATGAGCAAGATGATAATTTCTCACTTCAATCCCATCTATTAAACCACGCAGAGGATTGAAGATTTTCTGAAACCAACCAGACTTTTGATAGTTAGGTGGATGGTAATGATGATCAGAGTGAGTATGATGTATAGTTTCCATAATAGATACCTCCAGTAAAGATGTAATTTGCCAGAAAAAGGTAAGTAGTGGCTCTAGGGGCGCTGGGGATGAGTATCACCCTTTTTGCCCCTAGCCCTTACTCCCCTTCCTTACCTTTGATTAGCACTCTGCAATTCTTAGCGAATCAAGTCGTAAGAAATATCTGTTTTAGAAGGAATATTGGTGTTGCGATCGATTTCTTCAAAGATTGTATTGACAATCCAGTTGAGCAAGTTGATCACACCTTGATAACCGATAGTGCTGTAGCGGTGTAAGTGGTGGCGGTCCATGATAGGATAACCAATTCTTACCAGGGGAACCTTACAATCACGCCACAGGTACTTACCATAGGAGTTACCAATCAGCAAGTCTACAGGTTCAGTGAACAGTAAAGAACGCATATGCCATAGGTCTTTACCACCCCAGATGGTTGCGCCTTGACCAAAAGGACTAGAATCTAGTAGAGCTTGAAGTTCTTTTTCAAACACGTCATTGGAGTTGTGAACCAAGATATGCACAGGTTCAGCACCCATTTCTAACATGAAACCAACTACGCTGTATACCAAGTCTGGCTCACCGTAGATAGCGAAGCGCTTACCGTGTAACCAAGCGTGGGAGTCGGTCATGGCATCAACTGCGCGACCGCGTTCGATTTCCAACTCTTGGGGAATGGGCTTACCGCTCAATTCACTGAGTTTCATCAAGAACTCGTCAGTAGCCTTAATACCCCAAGGACGGGAAACTACAACTTCTTGCTTCCATTCTTTTTCAATGTACTCACGGGTCTTAACTGTGGAGTGCGCTTGCAGAAACACTGTAGCCTTAGCGTTGATGGAGTCTGCGACATCTTCCAACTTAGTACCACCGGGATACATATCGAATTCACCTGTGTTGGGTGAATCCAGGTAGTCACTGTTATCAGCTAGAATGGTGTAGTCAAAACCGAATAAACCTGCAATACGCTTGATTTCACGGTTGTTGCCTACGTAGGTGTCAAAACCTGGGATAAAGTTGATTTTGCCATTGCTGGTAGCTTTCTTCTGACCTGCGGTGAGGTTAGAAAGAATACCCTTCATCATGTTGTCGTAACCAGTGATGTGGGAACCAACAAAGCTAGGTGTGTGAGCGTAAGGGACTGGGAAATTCTTAGGAACTGAACCAGCATCCTTAGCGTTGTTGATGAAAGCTTGTAAGTCATCACCAATAACCTCAGCCATACAGGTGGTGCAAACAGCAATCATCTTGGGCTTGTAGAGTTGGTAAGAGTTAGCCAACCCATCAATCATGTTCTGCATACCACCGAATACCGCTGCGTCTTCAGTCATGGAAGAAGACACACCAGAGAATGGTTCTTTGTAGTGACGGGTTAAGTGGGTACGGAAGTATGCAACGCAACCTTGAGAACCTTGTACAAAGGGTAAAGTGCCTTCAAAACCCACAGCAGCAAAAATTGCACCTAAAGGTTGGCAACCTTTAGCAGGGTTGATGGTTAATGCTTCACGAGCAAAGTTCTTTTCGCGATATTCCCAACCCTTGTTCAATTCTGCAACCCGTTCGATTTCTTCGGGGCTGTGACCGTTTTCAAATTCCTTCTTGTTTTGGAAGAGTTGCTTGTACTCTGGTTGGTGAAATAACTCAACGTGGTCTTGAATTTTATCTGGATTCTGAGGCATTTGCTGGTTCTCCAAGCTTACATGATTCGTTAGTAATTGGGAAATTTGACCGGAATTTAAGGATGGGGGTGGGAATGTCACTCAAAATTCAGAATGCAAAAATCAAAATTAACTTTTAACTTTTGAATTTTGAACTTTGAATTCCCAACTCCTCCCCTGGGGCTAAGACCCCAGGCCATCCCTATTTATCCTTTTTCCACTGATTTAGGCGGTAGCTTTGGCTTTAGCTTTAGCGTCAGCCTTTTTGCTCCAGGGAGCGCCAATTAGTCCCCAGGTTGGGCTATTGAGTGCCAAATCCATATCGCGAGCGAAGATAGCGAAGCCATCATAACCGTGATAAGGACCGGAGTATTTCTTTTTATGGTTTAATAGCTCTAAATGTCTTAATGTTTGTGGTAAGCAATGGTAGTGATAAACATTGTTTGCTGATAACACATTTATTTTTAGGCTAAATATAGGCTAAACCATAGCAATGCATCATCAGGGTAAAGACAAGTATCAAGAAGCTTTTACAGACTTAGAACCATTTCCATCTACTGACGGCAGTTTCTCGGCTCCAGTCTGCAAGCACAACAGCAAAGAGAACACATGAGAACAAAAGTATTAGTAGAGTTAGAACAAGTAAATCTGCGCTTGAAATCTGCAAAGGCGAAGGTAACGGTGAGAGAATCAAATGGAAGTCTGCAATTGCGGGCGACCTTACCAATTAAACCTGGGGATCAGGACACAAGAGGGACTGGAAAAAAACAATATAATCTCAGCTTGAATATTCCGGCTAACTTGGATGGACTGAAAACGGCTGAGGAAGAAGCTTATGAATTAGGTAAGTTAATCGCTAGAAAAACCTTTACATGGAATGATAAATATTTAGGTAATGAGGCGATTAAACAAGAATTTAAAACTATAGGTGAGTTATTAGCACAGTTTGAGGAGGAGTATTTTAAAACTCACAAACGCACTACCAAAAGTGAACATACTTTTTTTTATTATTTTTCCCGAACCAAGCGGTTTACTAATTTAGAGGATTTAGCAACACCTGAAAATTTAATTAGTGCAATTACAAAAATAGATAAGGAATGGGCAAGATATAATGCTACCAGAGCTATATCTGCATTTTGCCAAACTTTTAAAATTGAAATAGATTTATCTCCATATTCTAAAATCCCGGAGAATAATTCCCGGAATATACCCACGGATGCTGAAATACTGGCGGGAATTATTAAGTTTGAAGATTACTTAAATCACAGAGGTAATCAAGTTAATGAAAATGTCAAAAATAGCTGGCAGCTTTGGCGGTGGACTTATGGTATGTTGGCGGTGTTTGGGTTGCGCCCACGGGAATTATTTATTAATCCTGATATCGATTGGTGGTTATGTCCAGAAAATATAGATTTTACTTGGAAAGTTCATAAAGATTGTAAGACTGGGGAAAGACAAGCATTACCATTACATCAAGAATGGATTTGGGAATTTGATTTGAGAAATCCTCTGTATTTAGAGATGTTGGCAACTGCGATTAGTAAGAAAAATCAGAATAGTCATGCGGAAATAACGGCATTAACTCAACGAGTTAGTTGGTGGTTTCGGAAAATTGGGTTAGATTTTAAGCCCTATGATTTACGTCACGCTTGGGCGATTCGGGCGCATATTTTAGGGATACCAATTAAAGCCGCTGCGGATAATTTAGGTCATAGTGTGCAAGTTCATACACAAACTTATCAGCGTTGGTTCTCTCTGGATATGCGAAAGTTGGCGATTAATCAGGCTTTGAGTAGGAGGAATGAGGTTGAGTTAATGCGGGAGGAGAATGAAAGATTGAGGTTAGAGAATGAAAGCTTAAGGTCGGAAAATGCAGGGTTAAGGTTGGTTGATCAAATAATCAATACTCGATGACTTACAAAAGCGATCGCAAGCTGGTATGGCGATCGCCTGTATGTAATGTATATGTAACTTTAAATCTACATCTAATCCAGCTTAACTCAAGGCTGTTTTTACCTGTTGTACATCTTTGAGTGTTATCATTGACATAAAAACCCGCTTTTGTGTTTATCTGGGATGAGATGACTGTAAACTATTTAGGTAATTTCGTAGGGTGTTTTACTGTATATCTATTGTCTGTTGATGCGATCGCACTTTTAGCCAATCAAATCAAAATTTTAGTCTAAAATAAATACATGAAAAAATGTTTATCATTTGACAAATTTACCAATCAGGAAAATTTAACAATTACCCGAATACATATAAATTAAGATATTGAATATTGACTGTCAGCAATAATCAATGTTATTGTAGAACATAATTAATTGAATTTAGGCTAAAAATTAACTTATATTAAATCCATAATTGCATCACCCTAATTTAACGCAGCTTTCAAGCAGCGTGACCAGGTTCGGAGTAATCCCAAGAGTGCATTTGACGGAAAGGTAGACCCATCTTTTGGAAGACGTACTTCTCTTTCACACCGGAAGCAATTAAGTCTGGTTTAAGAGCCTTAACAAACTCTTCAAACTCGTAAGCAGTTACGTCGTCGTAAACGATGGTGCCATTTTCGATGTAGTGAGTGGTACGTTTGTAGTCGTCGTTATGAGCGAACTCATAACCAGTACCAATCATTTTCATACCCAAGTCTTGGAAAGCTGGGACAACGTGGCGAGGACGCAGACCACCAACCATCATGGCGACAGTCTTACCTTCCAAACGGGGGCGATACTTGTTAACGATCGCATCCATGGTAGGCTGATACTTAGCGATCACCTTCTCAGCGTTTTCTTGGATCTTGGAGTCAAACTTAGAGGCAATTTCCCGTAAGGACTCAGCAATCTTGGTAGGACCAAAGAAGTTGTATTCTAACCAGGGAATACCATATTTCTCTTCCATGTGACGGCTGATGTAGTTCATCGAGCGGTAACAGTGGATGAGGTTCATCTTGACGTTGGGAGTCATCAACATTTCGTTGATGGTGCCATCACCAGACCATTGAGCAACTACACGCAAGCCGATTTCTTCTAGTAAGATCCGGCTAGTCCAAGCATCACCACCGATGTTGTAGTCACCGATAATGGCTACGTCATAGGGGGTAGATTCAAAGTTAAGTGTACCGTCAGCCTTAGCTTTGTCGGCTCTGGGGAATACCCAGTCACGAATCATGTCGTTAGCGATGTGGTGACCCAAGGACTGGGAAACACCGCGGAAACCTTCGCAACGTACAGGAACAACAGGCTTATCAATCTCTTTTGCTGCTTTCTTAGCTACAGCTTCGATGTCATCCCCAATTAGACCGATGGGACATTCAGACTGAATAGAAACACCACGGTTTAGAGGGAATAATTCTTCCAACTCTTGGATTAATTTCAGTAGTTTTTTGTCACCACCGAAAACGATATCCCGTTCTTGGAAGTCAGAGGTAAAGTGCATAGTACCAAAGGTATCAACACCTGTAGTACCAATGTAGTAGTTACGACGACCAGACCAAGACCAGTAACCGCAACCTACAGGACCGTGGCTGATGTGGATCATGTCCTTAATAGGACCCCAAACCACACCCTTAGAACCTGCATAAGCACAACCACGGGCGGTCATTACACCAGGAAGAGATTTGATGTTAGACTTAACGCCGCAATCGCTCTTACCTTCTTCAAATACGTTTAAGTGCTTTTCGCGTTTTTTCTTAGCTTTATCAGGGTAAGCTTCTAGAACTTCTTTAATAAGTTCTTTTCTTTCTTCGACAATCTTGTTGTTTTCTGGAGGTGTCATTTTAGCCTCTCAAGTTAGTAAGGATCTGGGGATAAGGTAGATGGAATTCCCCTAAAGGATAGGGGGGAAGGTCAAAGGTAAAAGGTCAGAGATAATTCTTACCTTTTCCTTTTTCCCTGTGTGTTATTACTTAGCTGCTGCCTTCTCTGCTGCTAACAGTTTTTCTGCTTCTTCGTCGCTTTCGAGAATACCGAACTCGATCAACAGTGCTTCTAATTCATCCATCTCGATAGGAGTGGGGATGGTGAGGTTTTTGTTGTTGATGATCTTTCTAGCTAATTCACGGTATTCATTAGCTTGATTGCTGTCAGGTGCATACTCGTTAACTGTCATCCGACGCAATTCAGCGTGTTGAACGATGTTGTCGCGGGGTACGAAGTGAATCATCTGGGTGTTCAAACGTGCAACCAGAGTTTCAATCAATTCGATTTCGCGGTCAACCTTACGGCTGTTACAAATCAAACCACCTAAGCGCACACCGCCGGTGTGAGCATATTTAAGAACACCACGAGCGATGTTGTTAGCAGCATACATCGCCATCATTTCACCGGAGGTAACGATGTAGATTTCTTGTGCTTTACCTTCACGATCAAGAGCGGTAATATTATCCTTATAAGCTGTAAATGTTCATTTTTAACAATGTTTGCTGTCATCATTGTCAATGATGAACAGTTTTTTTATCAGGGTAAATCTAGGGTATGAACAGAACACAGGAAGCATTTGCCGATTTTCACCAAACAGCCAGCAGCGATGGGGGATATATAGGTAGAATGCAAGCAGTTACAAATCAAGAAAATCACCTGATAGCAAAACTAGAAACGGAATTAAAAGCTGTAAATAATAGACTCAAAGCTGCTAGGGTGAATGTTTCCGTCAGAAAATCTGGTAAGTCACTACAACTGAGAAGCACCCTACCCATTAAACCAGGAGATTTTGACAAAAACGGTATAGGAACAAAGCAATATGATATTTCTTTGGGTATTCCCTTTAATTTTGATGGCTTACGGACTGCAGAAGAAGAAGCCTATGAGCTAGGAAAGTTAATAGCCAGAAAACAGTTTCAATGGACTGAAAAATACTTAGGTAAAACTCGCAATAAAGTTACAAACAAAACTATTGGTGATTTAATTGCAGATTTCGAGGTCAATTATTTTCAAACTAGAAAACGTAACCTGAAAAGTGAAAATACATTTAGTAGCTATTTTTATATTGCTCAAAAACACCTACCCAAAGAAAAATTAGCAATAGATATTAACTTTATTACAGCTGTAAAACTTTGTAATTCTTCAGATAGTGTGAAAAATGAGCTAATTAAAGTTATTCGGGTGCTGTGTAAATCTTCTGGTTTAGAAGTCCCAGAACTGAGTAATTTAAAAATAAAACCTACTGCTCAACGTCAGCGTGATATACCCAGGGATGTAGATATAGAGCAAGAATATCTTAAATTTGAAACCTACTCAATCAACCGCCCTAGTAAATTACTCACTAGGGAAGATAGGAATAATTGGAAACTATGGCGCTGGGTATACGGAATGTTAGCCACCTATGGATTAAGACCTAGGGAAATTTTTGTTAATCCTGATTTAGATTGGTGGTTATCTTCAGATAATATCGTCAATACTTGGCGAGTAAATCAAGAGTGTAAAACCGGTGAAAGGGAAGCTTTACCATTATATCCCCACTGGGTAGAAACCTTTAATTTAAAGACTGACACAGAGGCTATTGAATTATTAAAAGCCAAAATTCACGGTAAAGTTACTAATAAACAAATTAACTCGGCTCGTCATGGTACGGACAGGTGGTTTAGATTTGTGGGTATCCCTTTTCAACCTTATGATTTACGCCACGCTTGGGCGATTCGCGCCCATTTAATGGGGATTCCTATTAAAGCTGCTGCTGATAATTTGGGTCATTCCGTAAATATGCACACATCTATTTATCAAAGGTGGTTTAGTTTAGAAAATCGCAAGGTGGCTATTGCACAAGCTATTAATAAAAAGTCGCAGATGGAAGAGTTGCAAGATATGATTTTTCAGTTGCAACAGGAAAATGAACGGTTGAGATTTGAAAATGATCGCTTGCGTTTACGGTTGAATGTTGAGGTTTAAGAGGTGTGGTTAATTAAATGGTTGGAGAAAATAAATTTAAAATACAGCAATTTTCAAGTAAATAAAGTACACACCTTAATATCATAAATCTTGTGGGGTGGGCATCCTGCCCGCCCATCTGTACCTCACTCAGATAAAATGCACTGTAAATTTTAGGGTGTGTTGTCGCCCAGCACACCTTTTAATTAAGTTTTCTAGTTGGGGGAGATTTTTGCACCCACAGGCGCACAGACCGACAGAGGGAGAGTTATTGTATCCCTATGCTGCAATCAAGGTATTAAATCTCAGAGGAATATGGTTTACTCATTTAAAGTATAACCATCTCTATTCTGCTCCTTTGTCTTCAAAATTCCCGGGGAGAAACGCAAAGCTTCCTCCTGTTTTTGTCTTTGACGGGCTAACCTATATCTAGATTTCAATGTTTCCCTTAACAAATATTGCACCCACCTATCTACATCTGCGCCAAATTTATATTCATCAAGTAAAGCCTCTTCCGAAAAAGCTAGAAATATTTGCACGATATCCGAGGATGTCAGTTCTAAATAGCGATTGAAGCGGTTTGACTCTTCGGGCCAGTGAGGTAAGGTTGGATCTCCTAAACCCATGTCTTTCGCTAACTCAATTAGATCATAATAATCTGTATACCAAATATTTTCATAGTCCATGTCAGGAAATATCCTGGCTTTTGTCGCCAGCTGTGCTAAGGCTTTCAAGAGGCTATCAGCAACTTTTTTTTGTTCCGCAGGAGGGTAGTATTCTCTAATGGCCACTGCCAAAATCTGGCCTAGCTCATAACCCCTCTGAGAACTTATTTGTTTGTCTCTTTCCAATTGCTCTTTTGAAACTCTCGCCCCCCGAAAGTATTCGCTTTGGGGTAAACTATCATGCTGTTGTCTTGCAGCTTCCAGTTCAGGATTATGACTACCGGTAACTAGTGATTGTAGTAGCTTTAAAAGTGACATAATCAAGTATTCTTAGTATCTAAACTTCAGTGTAACACTATGCTTAATCATTTGGTAAAGCTAAATCTGGTAATTCTTCTACAATCTTCACAGTTTCTAAACTAACGGTAATGACTTGTTTAACTAACCTGACTATATACTGCTCATCATCAAGGCGGTTGGGATCATTGGTAATTCCGCTCAGTTTATCTGTCTTAACTTGATATTGGTCTATAATCCAATCCAGGGCGGAACGGTTACCCAGACGGTAGTTAAACACTTCTGGGGGTATACCGGTTAGGGTGAGAAAATCATTATATTTGATTTGGGTTTTATCTTTGGATAGGCGCATTTTCTCCACAAGCCAATCTATGGGTAAGTCTTTATTTTCTAGATGTTTGAGGCGATATTGGGGCTGTTTTTCGTAGTTGATATGAATTTCTGCGAGTCGTTTTCCTGCGGTGACAAAGGGGTGAAAGTCAGGAGCGTAGGGAATGCGGGGAAGTTCTTTTTTGAGGTTGGCTGCGTAGCGTTCCCGGTAGTGGGGATGATGGAGGACTGCATAGATGTAGTAGAAGATGTCCCATTTTGTAATTGTGGTATCTTGGTAATGGTGGCGATATGTTGACAATGCCCAGTCTGTGATGTTTTCTTGGCGGTTTGTTCCGTCTTCCTTGTAGGTGTAAAAGGGGAAACATTGAGTACCACATCCCCCACCAACAAGATGTAAATCGCAAATCTGGTTACATATAAATATCATAAACGGCTTTTCAGACCCAGAACCAGTAAGACAAATCACCCGATTTTCTGCCTCAGTTTCAGGATTGGGGAATATTACAGGGAACTTCCCACGTCTATGAATTAAAACTTGATCAAAATAAACATACTGTGAAGTAAATGGCCTATACAGAGCTATTCTGATGTTGGCTAAATTAAATTCTGTAGAAACACCAGCATTTAATAATTGTTTTAATTTACTACTCCATTTGATTTTTTCGTCATCATATAAAACAAAAGAGTCAATATTTTGTTCAGATTTCTTGCTGGTTTTCCACTTAAAAACCTGTTCGTTATAAGTTTCAATTAAAACATTGATATTTTTAATTAAATCCTCAACTTGATAACTATAAACCCAATTATCCCTATTTGTATTAATACCTAAGCTGTAAAGTGAAAAAATGGCTGAAGTATTTACAGATGTAGATTTTGTCTCTTTATTACCTATAGGTAAAAATTCATGATAATCTAGTTTTAACTCACTGGTTAACCAATTATAATTTTTATCTGGTGTAATTTCTTGCCATTCTACATTACCAGTATGCTCAAGTTTTTCTAAATAGGCTAACTTTTGTTCTTTTGTCCAGGTGTCATCTATTGCGGCGTAGTATATTTTGGCTTTTTTCATAAATCCTTTGGTTATAATCCGGTTTTCTTAGCAATCTGAGCAAGCATTTTTGAGGCAGTTTCATCACCATCTCAAATTCTAGTTTGTCAGCAATCACTTTTTCTTCACAAAGATATTCACACTCACACCTACCTGAATACCAAAGACATTATAAACAGGTTTATCTGTCCGCTTTCTGATATTACCGCCTAAATCAAAAATATAGATGTTAGTAAATTCTCTTTCGATAAATTCACGCATCCCATCAAAAGATAGCGCATCAATAAAACCGTTATTAGTGACAAAAGCAATAATCCCCTCCTCCCCAATTCTATCACTCGCCCAGCGAATGGCTTTGACATAGGTATCTGAAAGTTTATTTTTATTTGTCGCCTTTGAGGCTTTGGCGTAGGTTGCAGCTACCCGGTCATCTACACCAGTTTTATCTTTATTAGTATATTTCCTATTTTTATTATTATCATTTTCATTCATCTGACCGACATTATAAGGAGGATTCCCAATAATCACAAATATATCTGATTGTCTTTGTCTTTTTACCCGTTGCATATTTTCCGGGCTAAATAAATCTAACTGTGTAATATTTTGGTCTTCAAAGGTATCAACTAAACATATTCCTGGAAAAGGTTTATATTCTCCCACCTGCTCAAAATATTCATGTTCAATATTGAGGGAGGCAATATAATAAGGTAATAACATCACCTCATTACAATGTAACTCATGGTCATATTTGTGAGGTAAAGCGGACTTTTGGATCTCGACAATTTCCCGCATTACCCGGATGATAAAGTTACCAGTCCCCACAAAGGGGTCAAGGATATGTACACCTGGGTCAACTAAGGACTGATTAAACTCTTTTTGTAAAATCTCTTCTACACTCCTGACCATAAAATTTACAATGGGTTGGGGAGTATATACAATCCCGTGGGTATCTGCAACTTTGACGGAAAAACCTTGAAAAAATCGCTCATAAATTTTATTGAGAAAGTCTTGCTTACGAGAAAAATCATCAATGGTGGCGGCGGTTTCTTCAATTGCACCGTAAAATCTATCTAAACTACTTAAAAAATGACTCCTACTAAAAGACCTAGAAGTTAATGCATTAATTACTTTTTCAATTTCTGCTGCAATAATATTACGTTGGGTAAAGTCAGGATTGTTAAAGACACTTCTAAAAATTCGCTCGGTTAATAAATGTTGAATTAACATTTCTTCTACCGCTGCTTCTGACAAGTTTGGGTTAATTGACTGGCGACAAAGTTGGAAGAAATCACCAAAAGCATCAATAAACTTTTTATTCTTCTTTTTTTGTTCCCGAATTAATTCTAGTAAAGCCGTTGCGTGTTCCTTCACCCGCACACCAAACTCTTCGACTGCTTTATCCCATTGTTCAATAGCTGGGGGGCGATATTCAAATAAATGTCGGACTACATCGACTAAATTTTGGGGTTTGGTGATGTCTTCATCTAGAATACATTTACCATCTTGGTAGAGAATGGCTCGATCTGGTTGCTGAAAAATAATATTATCTTTGGGGTAACCCTTAGCGAATTTTTTCTGTACTTCTTTTTTTAGGTCGTCTTTCGTGTCTTTAGCTTCCCAGTAAGCACGGGGTAAATTATAGTCATCTACTAAAGCTCCATCTATTCGTAGCTGTTGTTTTTTTTCTCTTTTTAGTCCATATTCTTGGATGAGAGTCCATTGGAACTGTTGACCGCAGGATTCGAGTAACTTTTGAAAAGCAGCTTTAACGGCGGTTTCGTGGACAACGCCCAATTTTTTAAACTGTTCTAATTCTTGATAATACTGCTTAACAGGTTTGTGAGTTGTCTTGAGATTAAGAGTAAGCATATAAACCCTGATATTTAAATGATTAAAAAATCCAGATAAAAAATCCAGATTGTCAAAATACTATACTGTAAATCTTTAGTGTAATGACTGTATTTGTAAAAGTGGTAAACTTCTCAAACAAAAGTATTATTTTTTAAAAGTCTGTAATCCGTTTATCAAAATTTATGTATACCTCTTGACACTAAGAAATAAATAGGGTAAAAATATCAATAAAAAGCCAAGAAAAAGCCGACAAAACACCTCTTTTAGAAAATTTACTGCGGTGAAATTAGGGCAAAGTTAGGGCAAGATTAAATCATCATCTGATTCCAAATAATAGGAGAAACCCTAGAAATCAGGGCTTAATCTTCACGGATAGGCATAGCAAAACCACCACATACAACGTCACCCAATACGTCGTAAGATACGAAATCAACGTCTTGGTAAGCGCCGTTTTCTTCTAAGAAGTTGATGGCGGTGATAATACCACGACCTGCACAACCTACACCGGGTTCTGACCGCCAGATTCCACGCAGCGAACGCCACGGAAACCGGTTAACATTACTTCTTCAAGTTCCAAGTCTTCAACTGCACCACGTTCAGCAACCAAGTGAAGAACGGTGGTTTGAGCTTTACTGTGGAGCATCAAACGGGTGGAGTCAGCTTTGGGGTCACAACCAACGATGAGGATGCGCTGACCCATTTCTGCCATAGCCGCCAGGGTGTTTTGAGAAGTGGTAGATTTACCGATACCACCTTTACCGTAGAAAGCTATCTGTCTAATGTTTTCGTCAACTGACATGATGATTTTTCTCCTGCAATTTGTTGGTTAGTGTGGATCTGTGTGTTGACGTTCACGCCTGTTGAGCTACAGCAGTGAGCGCGTGTTGTAGAACGTCGCGGGGGCGATCGCTCCACAGCATAATTGAAGGGTTTTGGTGTCATAATAGTTCGGGGTTAAGTTTTTGTTTAAGTTTCCCGTGTCATTTGTCCAGTGGAGACTGGACAAATGACAGAGAAATTACACACATTAGAATAGGTAGAGAAAACAAGTAGGATGTGAAGGAGTGATACGCCAATCAATGCAGATTTCTTACTTGTTCAAAATAGCGGCTTTGAGGCTAGAGACTTTAGCCATTGCAGCGCTAGCGTCTTCTGCTGACACTCCACTAGCGGTCATGGCTGCAGTCAGGTGCTTGCTCACAGCTTCAAAGTGTTGCTCACTGAGCTTCATCCCTGAGTGGGTTTTGTCCATAGCACGGCCAGAGTATTGCTTTGGACCTTCGAGAATTTGAGAGAAGAAAGCAATTTGATGAGCGCGTTGTTTCGCCATATCGGTTTTAGCGAAGAAGCCTTTGAGGCTGTTGTCTGCCATAATGCTGTTGTGAAAGGCATCAACTACTTTCTCAATTGTTGGCTGTCCACCAATTTTGTCGTACAATGTACTCATGTCCTGCTCCTTTCGGTGTGAGTTGGATAATGCTATCGGCAATGAGGTGTGAAATACTTTCACCTATGTGCTGTTGCTTTCCTTGTTCAGTAGGAATGAATTGATGTGGCGATATCTATCTGCTTCAACTCCTACTTGCCGAATATTCAATGGTTAACAGGTTGTATTTCCGCTGTGTGTAAGTCTCAAATTTATGGTTCCACCGCTTCTACTACCAAGTTTTGGCTCACACGTTCTTTTAACCTAGCTTCAATAGCAATCTTGAGAGTAGCTGTGCTGCTAGAACAAGAACCACAAGCGCCTTGGAGTAGTACCTTGACTTTATTGCCTTCTACGTCGTAGAGTTCCACATCTCCACCATCAGCAATCAGTACGGGTCTAACCTCTTCATCGAGAACTTTTTGAATGAGTGCAATTCTTTGCACATTGGTTAAAGGTTTTGATGATGGCTGGGGAGAGTTAGCAACTGCGACTTTATGCTTACTGTCAGCGGTTAAAGCGGCTTCTTCCTTTACATCTCTTATAATATCATCAATATTCGCTAAACAGGAACCGCATCCGCCACCAGCTTTTACATAATTTGTTACTTGTTCGGCTTCCGTAAGATGATTTTCTACAATCACACGGCGAATTTTGGCTTCAGTAATACCAAAGCAGCTACAAATCAATGCACCTTCTTCATCGTCATCATGGGTAGGGAGGGCTATACCTCGATAATTATAAATAGCCGCTTCTAAAGCTTCTTGTCCCATGACAGAACAGTGCATCTTGGCTTCTGGTAAGCCACCGAGGTAATCTGCAATCTCTTTATTAGAGATTTTCAAAGCTTCATCGAGGGTTAAACCCTTGACCATTTCAGTTAAAGCACTCGAAGATGCGATCGCACTAGTACAGCCAAAGGTTTGAAAGCGAGCATCTAATATTTTATCAGATTCGACCTCAACTTTGAGGTGTAGTCGCAGAGCATCACCACAAGCAATACTCCCAACCTCACCGGTGGCCACCTTAACACCAGGTTCGCTGGTTTCTTCAATAGCTCCCTGATTTTTGGGATTGTAAAACAAGTCTAATACTTTATCTGTGTAGTCCCACATGGTCAATTTTGGATTTGAGATTTTGGATTTTAGATGAGGGACTAGGAACCAGGGATGAGAAAAAATTCTACATACCCCATACCCAGCAGTCCCTAGCTATGAATGAGTGCTTGTTCTTGCAGCCAACCGGCATTATCATTCTGGAAAGGGGACATAGCCCGTAAACGTTGGACAATATCAGGCATTACCTCTATAACCCTGTCAATTTCAGACTCTGTAGTGTAGCGAGACAGACTAAAACGAATAGAGCCATGTAAAGTAGTATAGGGTAAACCCATTGCCCGCAAAACGTGGGAAGGTTCTAAAGACCCAGAAGTACAAGCAGAACCAGAGGAAGCACAGATACCATGCTTGTTGAGGGAGAGCAGAATTGCTTCACCTTCAATATATTTGAAACCAATATTAGTGGTGTTAGGTAATCTCTGCGTTACGTCGCCATTGACTTCACAGTCAGGAATTTTGGCCAGTAAGGTTTGCTCTAAGCGATCGCGCAATTTTCTTTCTCTGGCGGTAGCCTCTTCTAAATGTAATAATTCTAACTCTGCGGCCTTACCTAAAGCAATAATACCCGGAACGTTTTCTGTTCCCGCCCGACGGCCACGTTCTTGGTGTCCACCAATCAGCAAAGGACGGAACCGCACACCGCGCCGGACATACAAAGCCCCAATTCCCTTAGGAGCATGGATCTTGTGACCAGACAGAGTTAACATATCTATGGTACTAGTCTTCATGTTCATGGGAATTTTGCCCACAGCTTGCACCGCATCCACATGAAAGATAGCGCCAGACTGTTTCACTCTTAACCCAATTTGCTCAATAGGAAACACCGTACCTGTTTCATTATTGGCATACATAATTGTTACCAAGGCGGTGTTCCCAGTCAGAGAAGCTTCTAACTCATCTAAATCTAACTGTCCCTGAGGATTTACCGAAAGATAGGTAACAGTATAACCTTGAGTTTCCAGTTGTTTGCAGACATTCAAAACTGCTGGGTGTTCAACCTGGGTAGTAATGATATGTCGCTTTTGGGGTTGTGCTAACAATGCAGCCCGAATGGCGGCGTTATCTCCCTCTGTACCACAACTAGTGTAGACAATTTCCGACTCATCAGCACCAATCAGGGCGGCTAGTTGTTGGCGTGCTGTTTTCACAGCTTTGCCCAGTTGTCCACCAAAGGTGTGCATACTAGAAGGATTACCGTAGTAGTCCCGTAGATAAGGCAACATCACCTCTAAAACTTCCGGGTCTACTTTTGTTGTAGCATTATTGTCTAGATAAATGATGCTCATCCTGATACACCTACTACTTCGCTCTGATGTCGAGATAATTGCTCGGAGAATTTTTGGGAGTAATAATTAAACCAACGCTCCCAATAATCTTGTTTTTTGGTTAATTTTGCTAAAGAGCGATTGTAATTAGCAAACCAGCTTTCCCAATAATCGTGGGGTTGTTTTACACAACCATTAGAAGTAGGACAAATAGCTTGACACTGAGGGACAGAGTAAATACTACCGGCGCAGTTTGTGCAAAGTGCAGCATCAATTACATGATGACCGTCAATTACTTTAACTGCGTCATTGGGACATACAGACAGACAACGATTACAGGAAATACATTGGTTAGTGATTTGATAAGCCATGATTATTCTCCTTTGTGATTACTGAGTATGGGGTACTGGGTATGGGGAAATATCTCCCCTATTCCCTACTCCCTAATCCTGATTGGCTAATTCCTGGATATATTGCTCGTAAAATTCCAAAGCAACTTTTGAAATCACGTCGTAAGCTTCAACAGTCTGTATTCCCGCTGCTTGCAATTTCTCTTGAGGACAGTTACCAATCTTAGAGACTAAAATTGCTTTGCAATCTGCGATCGCTGCCATAATATGCTCAAAAGTGGCTTCTTCTCCAAATCCACCTTGACAATATTGGTCAATTTTACGATGACCAACAAAGCTAACTTGATTACCATCCACCTCATAAATCTGGAATTCCTTCGCATGACCGAAGTGTTGGTTAACCAACCCACCGCCCTTGGTGGCTACTGCAACCAAGATTTTAGGATTATTGGCAAATTTCTTGCCCTTCTGCGCCTTTTCCTTGGCTATTTTTAGTTCTTGTTTAAACTTCTCAATCCCTTCATGAACGACAGTCCGTTGTTCCAGGTCATATTCTGGAGACATTTCCAAGAACTTATCCTTAGTAAATTCCTGGCTGCGGTCTTCTCCTAATAATCCTACCGCATCGGCTCGGCATTGACGACAATGGCGCATCATTTTCATATTACCGGCGCAATTGTCTTGTAGTGCCTTCACTTCCTTAGGTGTAGGGCCACGTTGACCTGTTAAGCCAAAATGTGTACCATGTTCCGGTGCTGAAATCAAAGGCATAATGTTGTGCAAGAATGCACCATTTTCACGAATCATTTTATTGACTTCGATCAGGTGCTGATCATTAATCCCCGGAATCATCACGGAGTTAACTTTGCACAAAATATCAGCTTCTTTGAGTGCTTGTAATCCTTCCATCTGCTTCTCTAGCAGAATTTTAGCACCTTCAACACCTCTATAACGCTTGCGCTTGTAGTGAACCCAAGAATAAATCTGAGCGCCGATTTCTGGGTCTATGGTATTCAGGGTAATAGTAACGTGATCTATATTTAGTTGTTTGATGCGGTCAATGTATTCTGGTAACATTAAACCATTAGTTGAAAGGCAAAGCTTAATATCTGGTGCCTTGTCTGCAATCAATTCAAATGTACGGAAAGTCTTTTCAGGATTCGCCAATGGGTCACCAGGTCCGGCAATTCCCACCACTGTCATTTGGGGAATTTTACCTGCAATTACCAAAGCCTTGTGTGCAGCTTCTTCTGGTGTCAGCAGTTCGCTCACCACTCCAGGACGACTTTCGTTAGCACAATCGTATTTACGGTTACAATAGTTGCATTGAATATTACAGGCTGGTGCAACTGCAACGTGCATTCTGGCGTAGTGGTGATGAGCGTCTTCGCTATAACAGGGATGTTTGGCGATACGTTCTTGAAGCTTTTGATCCATTTCTCCGGTGGTGCTGCTGTCGCATCCACAACCACCTGATTTTGCTGGGTTTGATGCTGGTTCCTGATGCTCGGAGGTGAGGAGTCCGCTAGACGGTAGTGTCATTGAATTTCGCAAGGGTTCAGTGGGCTAAAGGCCACAGTGGGAGATGCCGTTGCTACTGTCTTTACCTAGGAAATGAAGTCGCGTCTTCTCATCACTGCAGTTAACAGTTTGATAACTATTGACTGAGGTGTGGCTGGTGTGTGTCAACTTTTTGATCTGGGGTCGAAGTTATTGAGTACAGCCGCGACTTCTCTTCACAAAGGCATGGTGCTATCTCATCCCTCCACTCACTCTTCGCTGTTCCTTGTGTTTAGGGCGTTGAGTGATTGGCGATATAAGATTTATAGCAGTACTTCTCAAATACTTGCCGAGCCTATGGAGGATAGAATTTATTGGATTTATTACCCTTGTACTCAAATTTTACCACCCCGACTGTGTGGGTTTTACAAAGATTAATAATTTTTTTTTCGGGTAGGGGTTCTAGTATTTTTCAATTGGGGTACGAGAATTTATAAATAGGGGTTCAGGATTTCTTAGTACTCAGTTCAAACCCATTTATAGTTAGGGTTTTAGCCTATTATTTATCGAATTTCAGGTACATAAATCTGTACTCAAAACCGCCTTAAGTCCTATTTCTCATTACCAGGAATAGCGGCTCAATGGGTGAAAAACACAGAGCAGGTTTATGTCGTACCACTCCAAATACATGGGAAATTCCATTCTGTATCTAACCTATCATTTTTTTTGACGTAAAAATGCAGTTCATCTTTATTTAATTTTTACTGACAATTAACCTCAAGTCCTAGCACCTGGCTAAATCAGGCGGTTTGTTGAGAAAAAATAAAACTTAAACTCTTAATTTTCCCTGGCACAACCGCTGTTAATCAGGTGCTTTTGAGAATGATGCAATATCTGAAAACTCTGGATACATTGCATAATCAACACTCAACAAACAACTACATTAACTCTGATCATACAGCTATTGAGAATTAATGGCTATAAGCAAAAATGATAAGTTCATAGTGAGCATATATCCCTAAATAGGCAGAAGTTGAGGATTTTGCAAAGTCAAAATTGAGAAATGGCGACAGTTTAATTATGTATCTAACATATCATTTTTTCTGGCGCAAAAGTTGCCTTTTATATTTATTTAATTTTCTCCTGATAAAAATACCTAAAAAATGCTCAAGAGGTTTGAGAAATCTTAATTCCAATAAGTTTAGAGATGGTAAACTTATCCCGTGAAAAGTAGCTTGAATCATACAACAGGTTTCCAGCAAATCAAACCAACATAAATCTTCTGGGGTGGATATCTTACCCCCGTCTGTATACTGGTCAGTTCAGGAATTGGGCGCTTAAACAACCCGGAGGAAACGGCAATTTCTCATGTCCGTGGGATCACTTTTCTGATACCACTTTTACCAACAGCATCACCTTTGTAACGAGGGATAACATGAATACTGGCGTGCATAATATTTTGACCCCCCGCTCTATTGACGTTCATACCGACATTAAAACCATCAGGCGCAAATTCTGTTTTGAGAATTTCCTGGACTTTATTCACCATCAACCAGCAAGCAGACTGTTCTTTGAGTGGTAAGTCAAAATAATTACTAATATGACGTTTAGGAATAACTAAAGTGTGACCTTTACTGATGGGATAACCATCAAACATAGCATAGGCGGTCGCTGATTCTGTCACTAATCTGAGATGTTTATGAGGATTACAAAATATACAATAATTGGTAGAATTTCGCTGTTGATTATAATGAACATATTCATATATTTCGCGCATTTCATCTGAGTACAATGAATTAAAGGGAAGTCTAGCTAAACATTGATATGTAGGCTTTTTGTGGACATAATGTTCTCTAAATCCTTCCCTTTTGATATCTCTCCTCACGGCATAATAAGCTTTACCTCCTGGTTTTAACAGATGAGATATTTCCATGAGGATATTAGCTTGTTCTTCAGGGAACACAACATTTAAAACATAAAAACAAATTATTGTGTCAAACTTGACTTGAGGATATTGGGGAAAATAATGAGGGTCATAGCCTGTAATATCAAAGCCTTTTTGACTGATCATCTTGACATCATTACCAAAACCGCAACCAAAATCTAATATTTGGCCTTTTAACAGGTTTTGATTTAATAAAAACTCTGCCGGAAATGATAAGGAAGTTCTTTCAATGGCGGTGAGATGGCTGAATAGATTTTTCTGCTGTTTCATGGAATTTGGCAATGCACACTATCGGTGTATTAGCACAAGTAAACTTGCGTAAATAAATTACACTCTAGCATTCCCCTGAGTGTCTTCTGCAGATAAGTAAAGTTTGACAAAGTTTATATTAAGAAACGTATACATATACACAGACAAAAAAACCTAAAACAAAATAAAGAAACCTGTTTTTTCCCTGGCCAAATCCTAGAATAGGAATCGTAGCTGGCTATACAGATATAGCATTTACCATGCTCGTGAGGTACAATTTTTTTTAGTTTTAGGGAACAGGGAACAGGGAACAGGGAACAGGGAATAGGGAATTGGTGTGTACTTCATGAGCCTGAAAAAGGCTTTATATGACTTATCATCCTGTTTACCTCATCTTGACGTGCCAGTGAGTACAACTTAATAAATTGCAAAATAACTTGCCTAATTCGCTGCAAACTCTTACAGGTGAAGTATTTTGTATTGAGTAGAAAAATGCTGAACCCCCTCACCTCAAAAAACTAGAACCCCCATTATTCAATACTAGTACCCTACCCCCAGGAAAATTTTAAATTTCCCTGAAATCACCCTTGAAGATACTTGAGTACAAATGTAATTAATCCAATAAATCCAATCAGCATTGGTTGTATTGTCCTGTTGGGAGTCACCTGATATAAGCAGAAAATAGCACAAGGCTTTTTGATGTAAACCCAGGACGAGGAACTATTGACAACAAATTATTCATCATGTTTACACCTCATAGTTCTGATTTCCCAGACGAGCAAGTTTTGCAGATTTCCTTATGCGATGGACCAAGCGCTGTTTTTGGGATGCGCGGAAAGCTCTTGTCAATTCGCTGGACCATTGCTCAACGTTTGCAAGAATTAATGATTCCCTGCTGTTGTCACAGTGATGGTTCCTTAACAGTCCAAGTCAATAACGTGCTAGAAACCATCCTGATTCGCAGTATCCTGATGCAATTTCTCGCTTCTCGCCAGGAATTAGTAGATTGGCTAGAACGTTGCTCGGATGCAGACAACTCCTAAATGTCCTCTCTTATTTGTTCATTTTCCTATCAAGTTATGACTACCTGTAACAGTGAAAGAAAATTCATCAACTTTTTACATCAGGAGATAGAACTGACAAATGCAGATATTGCTGTAGCCTTACGCCACCGTCAGTTTGATAATGGTCCGTTACCAATGCTCCTGTGGCAATATGGACTGGTTAACTTAGAGCAATTAGAGCAGATTCTAGATTGGCTAGATAACCATCGTTAACAGATGTCATCTCTAATTTTCATCGGTTGACCTCAGCTAACTGACCAAATGATTATTTTTCTCAGCTTTATTCTCTAATTTACTAATAGTTAAATAAAGCAATCCTAAATGATTCATGAACAATTTCTGTTCCCTGTTCCCTGTTCCCTGTTCCCTTTCCTCACTGATAATTTCTCAAGTCAAATAGGATGACTATAAATTAATCGCTATTACAAAATAGATGATTTAGCAATAGTGAAAATAATTCTAAAATATACCTATATTTGGTTTGATGTCATACAGATATGATGTGTTAATTTAGTTATGATTTAATAATCATGAAGATGAAATATTAAATCTGAGAGTTTATAGCATTTACCATTCATCCTATGGTTACGCCACGCCGGGTATCAGCATTTGCATTAGGCATTTACTAAACTTTTCAGGGAAATAAGCTGCCAAAACACAAGGAATATTAAGAATGGTTCCTAAGAGGGATGTTTGAGATGAATGAAATCTTAATTAATGACACTACATTACGTGATGGTGAACAAGCAGCAGGTGTTGCTTTCACTTTTGAAGAAAAAGTCGCGATCGCCAAATTTCTGGACGCTATTGGTATTCCCGAGTTAGAAGTGGGAATTCCAGCCATGGGAGATGCAGAGACACACGCCATTATAGCAATTTCCCAGTTAGGTTTGCAAGCCAAGCTTCTGGGCTGGAACCGGGCTGTAATTTCAGATATCAAAGCCTCCATGACCTGTGGTTTACAGCGAGTACATATTGCTATTCCGGTTTCTGGAATCCAAATCGCTGCTAAATTTCATGGTCAATGGCGGGTAAGTTTACAAAAACTCAAAGACTGTATCAGCTTTGCAGTAGATAAAGGTCTTTGGGTAGCAGTAGGCGGTGAAGATTCTTCTAGAGCTGACCCCAACTTCCTGTTAGATGTAGCACTTAATGCCCAAGAATGGGGCGCGTCACGTTTTCGCTTCTGCGATACTGTGGGCGTTCTCGACCCCTTCAGCACCTACGCCAAAGTTAAACAATTGGTTTCGGCTTTGTCCATTCCTGTAGAAATTCACACTCATAATGATTTTGGCTTGGCCACTGCTAACGCCCTAGCTGGTATCAAAGCTGGAGCTACATCTGTGAATACCACAGTTAACGGCGTAGGGGAAAGGGCGGGAAATGCAGCTTTAGAAGAAGTGGTCATGTCCATTAAACGCATTTACGGCATTAATTTGGGTGTTGATACTCGCCGTTTGTTGGAACTATCACAACTGGTTGCTTCAGCATCCAATTCTCATGTTCCACCCTGGAAAGCAATTGTGGGCGAAAATACCTTCGCTCATGAGTCGGGAATTCATGCTCACGGCGTATTGCAAAACCCCCTCACCTACGAACCATTCGCACCGGAAGAGGTAGGTTGGGAAAGGCGTTTGGTAGTGGGTAAGCATTCTGGTAGACATCACATTAATAGTTTGTTACAGCAAAACGACATTTTTCTTGACCCGGAGGAAACCCAGTCTGTATTGGATGCAGTTCGCCAGCAGTCAATTAAGCAAAAACGCAATCTGACTGTAGAAGAACTTTTGAGCTTGGTAAGAGAACAGAGGTACTCTCATGCAACGTGATGAATTAGAACTAAACTTACCGCCTGTTTTTGAAATCGGTCAAAAAGTCAGACTTCGTAAACTAATCAAAAACGATGGTACATTTCCCGGTCAAGAAATCGGGGCTGTTTTAGGTAATATAGGGGATATTGGCTACATAGCGAGTATAGGTACTTATCTACAAACTTCCTATATTTATGCGGTGCATTTTCTAGAGACAGGGTTCGTTGTCGGTTGTCGGAAAAGAGAACTAGAATCGGTTGAGGAGAACTCATGAAAGTAATGCTACGGATGAACGATGCAGGCCATTTAGTTGCTTACGTTGCTAAAAAAGACCTTGAGGAAGAAGTAGTTAAACAAACAGATGGTAATGATGGGATAGTTCTCACTTTAGCCAATGGCTGGGAATTAGAATTTGCTCAATTACCAGATGCGGCTAGTTTACCGCTAACTGTGGAAGCTAAACGCCTGGCTTAAAACGGTGATCGCCTGGGGAGGCTCCGGCGCACAACTCACTACAGCATATTCATCTCTTGTGAGGTACAATAGTAGCGGGCAAGATGCCCGCATCACAAGAGTTTTACCATGTTACTTACGTGGTAATTCTAAGGGGATTGTACCTAATAAGCCCTTACGAAAATCTGTTAACAGATGTCTGGCTGTGCGTTCTACGTCCCCTTGATAGCGATGTTCTGCTAAGGCGTGTAAATAGCTTTCGCCTGTGTACAGCACCGGGTCAAGTTGGTAGCGGGTATATAAGGGTGAGGGTGGTAATAAGTTTCCTGCTGTCTCTTGGAGTTGGTTGAGTAAGTCGATCAAAGTAGATGCTACTAGTTGATTATCATAAGATGCTTGACCAATGTCATCACAAATTGCTAACTTGGCGGCCGCTTCTTGATTTCCCATTTTTAAGGGAATAACCCCGGGAGCATCTAGTAATTCTAAGTGTTCAGAAATTCTCACCCAGCGTAAGGAGCGAGTCACCCCTGGACGCGCAGCACTTTCTACCACTCGCTTTCCTAAAAGACGGTTAATTAAGGCTGATTTCCCGACGTTGGGAAATCCAATGACTACTGCGCGCACTGGACGAGGTAACATCCCCCGATCGCGTCTTCTTTGATTGAGTTTTACCCCTGCTGCTTGGGCGGCCTTGGCGATCGCCACCACACCTTGACCTTGTTTAGCATTGGTAAAATAGGCAACTTGACCTTGATGTTTAAAGCAATCTACCCAAAGCGATCGCACTTGGGGGGAAATCATATCTAATCGGTTTAATACCAATATCCGCGCCTTATCCCCCACCCATTCATCTATTTGGGGGTGGTGTGTTGCTAAAGGAATCCGCGCGTCTCGTACTTCCAACACCACATCTACCCGGGTCAGCTGTTCTTTGAGCTGCTTTTCCGCCTTAGCAATATGACCAGGGTACCATTGGATCAGGTTTAATTTATAGTTTTGAGTTAAAGACATAATTAATGGCCAATAGGTAGTGATTATAGCACTCTTTTGTACAAAAGGGATGGATCAGGTGTATTTTTGATGTAAAATTAAGCGGTTGCCATCCGGGTCATAAGCATAAATTTCTCTCCCATGGGAAGGTGTGGAGATTTTACCGGGGGGTGGGTAGCCTAAGTTTGTCAGGTGAGCGATCGCTGCTTCTAAATTACTCACTTCTAAACATAAACTGATCTTACTCTTAGCTGAGGTGGCAAATTCCCATGTGTGGTTCCTGTCAGGTTGAAAAATACCCAATGTTAAACCCGGAAGTTGAAACTCTGCATAGACACTGGGGATGAGAGAAGATGGTTGTTCCTCAAGTAGCTGAGTATAGAAATTAACTAATTTTTCCCAGTTAACAGATGCTATAGTCACCAGGGTTTGGGTATATGCAAAAACCATATTTTCTTCAAAACATCCGGCTAAACAAACTTGGACAGTCTCAGTATAATTAGTAATATTTATTCCGTCAGTGACAACCACAGCGAAGCTATCTTAACCATTGTGAAAATGGGTGTTTGACCAAATAGCTGTTAAAATATCTGTGATCGTGAGATACTTCTTCCCCAATCCAAGGCGGTAGTTCAATTTCTTGATTGGCATCATTGAGTTCAACTTCTGCTAGGATTAGCCCCTTGTTTAAACCATCAAACTCGTCTATTTCCCATGTTAACCCTCCCCATTCTACTTTGTATCTAATCTTTTCAATCCAAGGCTGTTCACACAATGTATTGAGCATTTCTTGAGCATCTTCCACAGGGATGGGATACTCAAACTCTAACCTTGAGCATTCAACACTAGGTCCTTTAATCGTTAAATAACCTTGTTGTCCTACTATACGCACACGTACAGTCACTTGATTTTTCGTCGGAATATATCCTTGACAATATACACTTCCTATGGATAATTCGCGCCAACTATCCCCTTGGAGCAAATATTTACGCTCTATTTCTTGAGCCATTTTGTTAAATGATGCTTTTTTTGCTAAATATCCAGAATATTTTTAATATTCAACTGTATAAATTTTATAATATATTGTTTGGGCTTTGGTGTCTATTCACAGAAATTTAAGAGAAAATAACAGGTCATCAACTAAATGACCTGGGGGTAATAGTATTTTATGGCGATAGCTTGGCCAAGTTCTGGATTATGGTATAATATCCAGGATAAAGGATTGGCGACAGGTTCGCTACCCAAGCTATCTACGTCTGAATTTCCTCCATGAATATTTCAGTAATCACTCAAATGAGGCAATACTTCATTTAATGAAGGCGGATTTAGTAACCCGTGGCAATGCGTCCAGATCCACGGTCGAAGTTAAGTCCAGTGTCATACATCATAAAGTTACACTCAGGTAGGTGTTTAGTACTATTGTTTCCTAGGGAAATAGGCAGAGAGAACATAGCAGCCTTCAAACCTACAAACAAGCGATAGGTGAGGCGGTACATAATCTTAGTTCGGTAAGTTAATCGTAATTTCTACAAGCACAGGAAGTTTACGAAGAGAAGATTCCACAAAGCCTTGAATATACTCTAGCAAAATTATTGTTTAGGCAACAGTATTACAGGTCACATTAACATAATTTGATAAAAAGAAACATAAAACTATACAATTTCATACAGTTATTTTCTAAATATCTGGTAACAAAAATGTGGAGGTGCTGCATAGACGTTTTATACTAAGATTAGAGACGCTCAAGCTTTGCGATCGCTTCGAGAATTGGTTGATAATACTCCATATTTCCTTCTTGATAATAGATATCAGCACATTTTTGAAAATCCCCAATTGCACCTTCATAGTCTTGTAGACGACGGCGGATATCAGCTCTGAGCATATAAGCTGAAGCCCAATAAGGTTGACGTTGTAAAGCTTGGTTTAAATCAGCCAACCCAGCGGTTAGGTCTCCCAACATAGAAAGGGCGCGACCCCGATTGTACCAGTCTTCCACTATACTAGACTCCATAGAAATAACTTGACTATAATCTTCTATTGCTCCTTGATAGTCCTCCAGAGCATAGCGAGCATTGGCGCGATAGCGAAGCGCATGTGCAAGCAGATCGCGGTAAAAAGCAGATAGAGGATCCCTTTTGAGTGCTATGGTTGCGCCACGCAAGCTATTGGTGTAGTCTGCAACTGCACTCTCATAGTCTTGGAGCTTGTAACACACAGAGGCTCGATTGTAGTAAGCTTCTATCAAATCGGGATTGATTTCTAATGCTTGATTATAATCTGCTATGGCCTTATCTTCCTCGCCTAAAAGACGATAAGCATTACCCCGATTACAGTAAGCTTGGGAAAAGTTAGGAAGTAACTCTATGGCTTGAGTATTATCTGCAACTGCGGCGAAGAAATATTCCAAATTATGGTGAGCAATACCTCGACCATAATAAGCTGCAACTAAATCAGGAGTAATCTTTAATGCCGTGGTATAATCATCAATAGCCCCTTGATAATCTCCCCAACTAGACAAAGTTGTAGCACGATGGTAGTACCCTGTAGCCAAATGCGGCTCAAGTTGTATAAGTCGATTACTATCATCAACTGCTCCTTGAAAATCTCCCACAAGGCGACGTACATTCGCGCGCAAACCGTATACTAAAGCTAGAGTCGGGTTTTTTTGCAGTGCTTGGCTATAGTCCTCCAGGGCTTGGTGATAATCTCTTAAAGTTTCTCTAATCAGACCCAGTTCAGTGTATGCTTGCACATCATCAGGGTTCAACTTCAGTGCTTGGTTAAAGTCAGCAATTGCTTGCGTAAAATCTTCCAGGCGAGAATAAACAAGACCCCGATTGTAGTAAGCTTCAGCAAAGCCAGAGTCAATTTTCAAAGCCCGATTGTAATCCTCTATCGCGGCCTGATTTTCTCCCAGGGCATAGCGGGCATTACCTCGATTATGATAAGCTACAGCCAAATTGGCATCTATTTGTAAAGCCCGTTCATGGTCGGCGATCGCTTCAGCATACTTCCCTAAAATATAGTAGATATTACCTCTAGCGATGTGAGCGGCAGCAAAATCAGGATACCATTGTAAAGCTTGCTGCAAATCCGCAAGCGCTCCTTGATAATCACTGCGATGACAACGCTCTACACCCCGATTATGTAAAGCCTTAGCAACATCAAAGTGGATATCAGTAGCTAAGTCAGGATTTTTTTCTATCGCTTGTTGATAATCCGCGATCGCTTGGTTATAATTCTGTAAACCAAGGTAGGCATTACCCCGACTGTGGTATGACTCAGCAAGATCTGGCTCCATTTCTATAGCTTGATCAAAATCGGCAATAGCACCCTCATAATCCCCTAGGAAGTAACGCGCATTAGCCCGGTTATAGTATGCTGCGGACAGGTTCGGATTAATTTCTATAACTTGATTAAAGTCGGCGATCGCCCCATAATAATCTTTGAGTTGACTGCTGAGAATCAGACCCCTATTATAGTATGCCTCGGCCTGGCCTGGCTGAGTTGCAATAACTTGAGTATAATCTGCTATGGCTTCTAGATAGTCACCTTGCAAATGTTTATTGAATCCCTCTTGGAACAACTCGTCAGCATTCATCTCATTTCTCTGGGTGATTACGCTCCCGTCACTCATTGTAATCTAGAGGTACTTTCACATCAATTTATTCATGCTGACTTGCACCAGAGTATTTATACTCCCTCGCCTCAATCACCGTTATGCTTAAACTAGATATTTGTGAAAAAATCACAAATATGCCCTTTAGCCCTAAAAATTGACTATGCTCATAGAGTTTAGTATTGGTAATTACAGATCATTCAAAGATAAAGTCACCTTTAGCATGAAGGCGGCTAATATTGTCGCCCAAGACACAAAAACTGATGAACACAATACTTTTGTTGTCGATGATCAACTGACATTACTTAAAAGTGCTGCCATTTATGGTGCTAATGCTAGCGGTAAAAGTAATCTAGCAAAAGCTATCAACTTTATGAAATGGTTTATGATTAACTCCTCTAAAGAAACTCAGAGTACAGAACCAATAGGTGTAGAACCATTTGCACTTAGTACCGAAACTGAAACCCAACCATCTTTATTTGAAATTGTATTTATTTTAGATGATAAAACATATCGATATGGTTTTGAAGCTACTGAAAAAAATATTGTTTCAGAATGGTTATTTTATGTGCCTAAAAAAAGACAGACTCGGCTTTTTGACCGTAATTATCAACACTTCAATATATCTAAAAATTTTCAAGGCGAAGACATTCAATCAAAAACCAGGGAAAATGCACTATTTATATCAGTAGCTGCTCAATTTAATGTTGAAATAGCTAAGAAAATACTAGATTGGCTCACCACAAAAATACAAATAATTTCCGGGTTAAATAGTTATTTAAGTTACACAGTTAAGTTTTTAGAACCGGGTCATGATAATAGAGAAGAAATTATTCAATTAATCAAAAATCTAGATTTAGATATCAGAGACATCAGGGTTACAGAAAGAGAGATTACACTTAACCCTTTGTTAATACCAGAAGAACTATTAAAAGAACTTAAGAGCGGAACTGTAAAAGCAACATCACAAACTATAATGACCATGCATAAAAAATTTGATCCTCAAGGTAATTTTATATCTCTGGAGTCATTTTATTTAGACAATCAAGAATCGGAAGGAACGAAAAAAATATTTTCTATAGCGGGACTTTTAATAGATACCCTTAAAAAAGGTAATACTTTAATATTTGATGAATTTGATGCAAGACTTCATCCTTTGATGAGTAAAGCAATTGTGGAAATGTTTAACTCTCAAGAAAGCAATTATAAGAATGCACAATTGATATTTATGACTCATAATACCAACCTCCTGAATAACAAACTATTTCGCAGGGATCAGATTTGGTTTACAGAAAAAAATAAATATGGCGCTACAGATTTGTATTCCCTAGTGGAATATAAAATTAGGAATGACGCTTCATTTGAAAGTGACTACATTAAAGGTAAATATGGCGCTATTCCCTTTATTGGTAACTTGAGCCAAATTGGTAACTTGAGCCAAATCTGGGATGATAATAATGGCTAAAAAAAAGATGGAACCCTCATCTCGTGGTTATTCTGACAGAAGAGTTGGAACCCGGGAATTACGACAAAAATTTTTAATTGTATGTGAAGGTAAAGAAACTGAACCAAACTACTTTAAATCTTTTCGTGTTCCGAAAGATGTAATTGATGTGCAAGGATTCGGCTATAATCCAAGTAAACTGGTAGAAGAAGCGAAAAAATTGAATAATGAAAATAAAGGAGAATATGACCAATTTTGGTGTGTATTTGACCGAGATGATTCGCAAAAACAAGATTTTAACAATGCAATAGCAAATGCTAAAAGAGAACGATTTAACGTTGCTTATTCTAATGAAGCTTTTGAATTATGGTATGTTTTACATTTTGAATTTCTTGATACCGGAATTACCAGAGAAGATTATATTAAGAAATTAAAAACGCACCTGAATCAACAATATAAGAAAAACAGTAATAAAATTTATGAACAAATAGAACATTTACAAACCACTGCCATTAAAAATGCTGAAAATCTTCTCAAACAATATAATCCACCCAACCCAGAAAGTGATAATCCTTCTACAACAGTACATCTTCTAGTTAAAGAATTAAACCAATTCATTCCATAAAGCATAACAATTTAACGCTAAACTTAAACCTGGAAGTTTGCCTAATATATTCAAATATTTAACCCCATATTATGACTGTTAACTTGATGATATTTTAGATCAGGTGGGCATTGCCCACCACAAACTTTTACAGCTTAAACTTCTGAGTAATACGCTTCATAGCTTCCTCCACATTTTCCCGACTATTAAAAGCGGAAATGCGGAAATAACCCTCACCCGCAGCACCAAAACCAGAACCAGGGGTACCCACCACATTTACAGTCTGTAGCAGCTTATCAAAAAAGTCCCAACTAGATAAATCATTGGGGGTCTTCACCCAAACATAAGGAGCATTGATCCCACCATATACAGCCAAACCTGCGCCAGAAAGTTGCTCACGAATAATTTTGGCATTTTCTAGGTAAAAACTTACCAATGCCTGAATCTGTGCTTGTCCTGCTTGAGAGTATACAGCTTCAGCACCCCGTTGGATGATGTAGGAAACCCCATTAAACTTAGTGGATTGGCGACGGTTCCACAACTTCCACAATTCCACATCCGAACCATCAGCAGCTTTAGCGGTTAGAGTCTTGGGTACAACAGTTAACGCGCAACGGGTTCCTGTAAAACCTGCATTCTTAGAGAAAGAACGAAACTCAATAGCACATTCCCTTGCGCCTTCAATTTCATATATTGAGTGAGGAATGGTCGGATCAGTGATATAAGCTTCGTAAGCAGCATCAAAGAAAATAATTGAGTTATGAGCCCTCGCATAGTCTACCCATGCTTGGAGATGTTCCTTGGTCGCAGTTGCTCCAGTAGGATTATTGGGGAAACACAGATAAATTAAATCGACTTTCTGGGAGGGAATCTCAGCTGTGAAGTTATTTTCAGCCGAAATCGGCAGATACACTAAACCCGCAAATTCCCCTTGATCGTTAGCATCCCCGGTATTACCAGCCATAACATTAGTGTCCACATAGACGGGGTATACAGGGTCTGTAACTGCAATAATGTTATTTTTGCCAAAAATGTCGAGAATGTTGCCTGTATCGCACTTAGAACCATCAGATATAAAGATTTCTGAGGCATCTATATCAGCCCCTCTGGCTTGAAAATCTTGAGCGGCAATCTTTTCTCGCAGCCAAGCATAACCTTGTTCTGGGCCATAGCCTTTAAAAGTAGCGCGATCGCCCATTTCTGCCACAGCTGCGATCATAGCCGTGCGACAGGCTTCTGGTAGAGGTTCAGTAACATCACCAATACCCAAGCGGATAATTTTCGCATCAGGATTTGCTTGAGCAAAGGTATTCACCCGCCAGCAATTTCGGGAAACAAGTAACCAGCTTTCAGCTTCAGATAGTTGTCGTTAATTGTTGCCATAGTAAAGTTTAAACAATTAGCCTAGATAAAATAGCTTATCTGTTTTTTTGTAAAGCTGCGCCAAAATCTCTCTAGGTCTCATCTGGTTGTTTTACCCAAACAGGTATAGACCAAAAGAAGTGCTACTCAAGCAAATACTCTCTTGAAGCTCTCAATAATTAGTTCTGATGACAGATTTAATGCCCAGGGTTGAATTGTTAACCTATGTCTGTAAGTAATAATAGTTACTAAATTAATAATCATGAACATTCTTGCTTGGATTGCTTTAGGTCTAATTGCTGGAGCTATTGCTAAAGCGATTTACCCGGGACATCAAGGTGGCGGCATTTTAGGAACAATCTTACTGGGTATTATCGGTGCTTTTATTGGTGGTAGCCTTGGTATATTCTTTGCCACAGGTAGATTTGCTCTAGCGGCTCCTACTCTTAGTGCTGCAGGCATTATCTTAGCAATAATTGGCTCAATTATTGCTATTTTATTGTGGAACTTGTTAACTTCTCGCCGTGCTGCATAAGTAATTGAGGTACATATGGACGTAGATAATTTTCTGCGACGTTACGCTGCAGGAGAACGAGATTTTACACAGGTAGATTTAAGCAGGGCTAATCTAGGTGGATTAATCTTAAATCAAGTTGATCTTAGCGGTGCCAATCTCAGTAAAGCCAATCTCCATAAAGCACATCTAGAAGCCGCAAATCTGAGTAATGCCGATTTAAGTACAACCTATCTGACATCTGCAAATTTAGAAGGCGCTAACTTGGAAGGAGCCAACCTGCACAAAGCCGATTTAGATCGTGCTAATTTAAGAGCAGCAAATTTGACCAACGCCAACCTGGAAGGAGCGAATTTTCGTAATGCTATCCTTCCGGATGGCACTATCTCCGACTAAATATTAAATATTACTCAATTTTGATTCCTGCTCAAAAATTGTGAATTTTTGAGCGGTAATTGTGGAAACTAAACCTTGGCAATGGTTACAGTTTGGGCTTGATTTTGATACTTACCAAAGCGTTCCGCGTAGGTTGTTTGACATGGTTCACCTTCCAAAAATAGGAGCTGCAACACGCCCTCATTAGCGTAGATGCGACAGTCAGCACTAGAAGCATTGCTAAATTCCAGAGTTAAGAAACCTTCCCATGAGGCTTCAGCGGGAGTTATGTTAGCAATAATCCCGCAACGCGCCATAGTTGATTTTCCGATACAAATAACTGTGATGTTCGGAGGAATCCGCAATCTTTCCAGGGATACACCCAAGGCGTAAGAGTTGGCGGGAATAATAAAAAATGATCCATCTTCATCGGTTTGTAGTGGAATCGATTCTAGGTTCTCAGGGTTAAACCGCTTAGGATTAACAATAGTACCTGGAATGTGTCTAAAAATACGAAAATCTGTGGGAGCCAATCTTAAATCATAGCCATAGCTAGACAAGCCATAACTAATGACTCGCCTATCTTCAACCTGGCGCACTAGAGAATTTTCAAATGGAGAAATCATTCCTAGTTTGGCTTGTTCGATAATCCATTTATCATTTTTTAGCACGTTTGACCTCTGTGTAAATAAATCTACAAACATCAACAATCATTTCGCTTACCTCTTGGATGCGTGGATAAAGCCTGGGGTATGAGGTTAAGGTCGATGACTACGACGGATTTCGGTAATTTGGTCTGCTACATCTAACAGGGATTTTGGCATCTCTGTTCCTGTAAGGATAATATCAACATGAGCCGGGCGTTGTGCGAGAAATTGTAAAACCTCGGTTTCGGGAATTAAGCCAAAATTAATTGCTAAACTTAATTCATCTAAAACCACAAGAGAATATTTACCCGCACTTACTATTTTTTGCGTATATTGCCACAACTTTTGTAAAGCTTCCCCTTCCGCAAGGTCTAGATGGGGTGTGTCGATGCAGCGGGGGACATCACAGCGAATCCAATCTAAATTTTGCCCTAATTGAATGGGGCGCTCTTGACCTTGACGAATACCACCTTTGAGAAATTGTACTACTAATACTGGTGTACCTTGACCTGCGATTCTCAGGGCTTGGGCTATGACACTAGTAAAAAAAATACGTTTTTTACTAGTAAAAACTTGCACTAATCCTGCCACTGGATAGGGTAAGCTCAGGGTTGAACTGGCGCTGGGAGTTTCTAATTGGGCAATCATAAATCAGTTAAAAAAATAGCAAAGAATTAGAAAATTTTACACACATTAGTAAAATCTACTGGGATAATTATAGTAATTACTAGAAAAAAAAGGACTGGGATGAGGTCGATTTCTTCTGTGTTTATACAAAGTTAAAACTCCTATCAACGCACTAAAATATAACAGATTTTGACCATGAAAGATTGTATCTGCTAATCTGATACCTTGCGTGGCGTAGCCATAGGCAGTATAGTCTGTATAAAATTTCTGAGGTAATTCTCATGGTTTGGCAACGCCCCGATGGTCGACAACCCTATCAAGTCCGTCCTATCAGTTTTCATGGGGGTTTTACCCGCTTTGCTCCCGGTTCAGTCCTCACAAAATTTGGAGACACTCAGGTACTGTGTACTGTCAGTGTGAGTGAAGGTGTGCCTAAGTTTTTAGCGGGAACTGGCAAAGGTTGGTTGACATCAGAGTATAGAATGTTGCCTTCTGCCACACAAGAACGGCAAGATCGGGAATTGTTGAAATTGTCTGGACGAACTCAGGAAATTCAACGTTTAATTGGACGTAGCCTACGAGGAGCAATTGATTTTGAGGCCTTGGGAGAAAGAACCCTGACTGTGGATGCTGATGTCTTACAAGCCGATGCTGGAACTAGAACAGCAGCGATTACAGGGGGGTTTGTGGCTTTAGCTCATGCAGTTTCTCAATTGTTGCAGCAAGGTGTATTAGAGCGATCGCCTTTATCTGGACAAGTAGCAGCAATATCCGTGGGTTTATTGCAAGGCGAGCCTTATTTAGATTTAAACTATATTGAGGATGTGGCAGCAACAGTAGATTTTAATGTGGTTATGAACCAAGATCTGGGTATAATTGAGATTCAGGGCACAGCAGAAGAAGGCAGTTATAGTCGGACTCAGTTAAATCACCTACTAGATTTTGCGGAAAAAGGCATTCAGCAACTGTTAATATTTCAGAAAGAGGCAATCTCAGACTGGGATCAACTGTTACCAGTCAACTAGAGATGTAATTAACCGCCTGCGTATAAGGTGATCAGCCTTTGTCCCTGTACAGCTTAAGTAGCCCATCCCATGGCAAATGGGAAATTCCGTGGGAATTCCTTAAAAGTTTCAAAAGTTAAAAAGGGCAATGGTCATAAATTAGTTATGGTATTGCACAGAAGTGGGCGATATGATGATTAAACTATGAATAACAAGGTTGAAGTTCTTCCGGGTATTTCCGACTTAGTGGCGCGATCGCTAGACTTGATTCTATCCAAGTTGTCAACCGCCATTAAGGAACGCGGACAATTTACCATCGCCCTAGCTGGTGGTAGTACACCGAAGCCATTGTACGAAGCGATAGCTAGTCAAAAACTCCCTTGGGATAAAATTCATGTCTTTTGGGGAGACGAACGTTATGTACCCCCAGATCATCCTGATAGCAATGAACTGATGGCGCGGCGTGCGTGGTTAGATCATGTTGATATCCCTGCCACTAATATTCACGCTATACCCACTTTAGACGGAGATCCAGCCCTATCAGCCACCAAACATGAACAGCATCTGCGAGAATTTTTCCATTCTCCCGCCAACGAGTTTCCCGCTTTAGATGTGATATTACTAGGAATGGGTGATGATGCACATACCGCTTCTTTGTTTCCCCAGACTGCGGCTTTAAAAGTCCATGACCGCTTGATTACAGTGGGTAACAAAGACGGAAACCCCCGCATAACCTTCACATACCCATTTATTAACGCTGCTCGCAGTGTGATTTTTATGGTTGCTGGTGCTAATAAACGACCAGCTCTAGCTCAAGTCTTCGCCCCTGTGGCTGATGATTTTACTTATCCATCCCGCTTGATTAAACCCCAAGGCGAACTGTGGTGGTTGCTGGATGCAGCAGCAGGTATGGCTCTACCACGCTAGCTATGAGAACTCCCAGATTGACTTTCCCATCAGGAGTAATGATTACCATCACAAGCTAGAGTTTTTTCCTGAGCGAATCTCTAATCGCGGGGAGATTCAGGCTTGTTCCTGGCCGCTTTTCTGTGTGACACTGTTCCAGAATTTTGGTGTCTACAGTGTTTTGTATGTTTACGAAGAGTATCTTACGATGATCTTGAACAAGGACCTAAATCGATGATCGTCTGTCCTAATTGCAATCACCCCAATCCAGACGGCGCTGTCCAGTGTGAAGCCTGTTATACGCCGTTACCAACCATTGGTCACTGTCCCAACTGTGGCGCAACTGTCCAGGCTGATGCTGCTTTCTGCGGTCAATGCGGTTATAACCTGCATTCTAATGGAGCAGCTACCCCCGCATCTGTGGCAATTCCCAACATCCCAGTAGAAGTACCGCAGTTAGTACAGCCTGATCCCCCTTTAGAAGTTTCACAACCTGATGCTTTGGGAACTAACCCAGACCCCAACACCAATCAGCCGGTTATTTCACCCCTACCACCAACGATAATTTCAACAGCTGTACCCGAACCCGCACCCGTGGTACCCGAACCCGCACCCGTGGTACCCGAACCCGCACCCGTGGTACCCGCACCCGCACCCGTGGTACCCGAACCCGCACCCGTGGTAACCGCACCCGCACCCGTGGTAACCGCACCCGCACCCGTGGTAACCGCACCCGCACCCGCACCCGTGCCATACCCTTCTATGACGCAACTACAGCAGGTAACTGCACGGTTATTCCACGTCCAGAGCGATCGCGAAATTGAATTACCACAAGGTCTATCTGTGATTCATATCGGCAAACCCAATGACCGGATTCCCCCAGATATTGATGTTTCGGGATTTTCCAATTCGGAAATTGTCTCGCGGATACATGCAGATATTCGCGTTGAGGGAGATTTTCACTACATAGAAGATGTGGGAAGTTCTAATGGGACTTACATTAATAACTCGCCCCTATTACCCGGTAACCGACACCGCCTCAGACCAGGCGATCGCATCAGTCTGGGTAAGGGAGATTTAGTCACGTTTCTATTTCAACTTGCCTAACTGATTTTTGCCATCCGAGAACTGTTCTCGGATGAGCAAATTATCCACATCAAACCAGGGACGGATGTTTACCAAAATTTACCTATGAAGGAACCAGGAAAAGATTTTTTACCAAAGCTGACACGCGTTGCTCCGCCCGTAGTAGAACCTATGGGACTAACTTGGCTAATTTCAGCAGCGATAGTGACTATCCTGTTATGGCAAGTTCCGGCAGGTGATTATATTTTATACCCTTTTAGTATCCTGGCAACTTGGTTCCACGAAATGGGTCACGGATTGATGGCTATGCTGTTGGGAGGACGGTTTCATCAATTACAAATTTTTAGTAATGGTTCCGGCGTTGCTAGTTATAGCATCTCCCAAGCTCTATGGCCAATTGGACCGGCTTTAGTCGCCGCCGCCGGTCCCATGGGTCCACCTATTGCCGGTGCTGGTTTGATTCTGGCTTCCCGTAATTTTACCACTGCTTCCCTGAGCTTAAAGATACTGAGTAGCGTTCTGTTACTTTCCACATTACTTTGGGTGGGTTCTGGGTTTGGATTGCTGGCGGTTCCCATATTGGGTTTAATTATTCTGGGAATATCCCTGAAAGCTCCCCAGTGGGTACAGGGATTTGCTATTCAATTTCTGGGCGTACAAGCTTGTGTCAGTACGTACCACCAACTGAATTATTTATTTAGCTACAGTGCCGGATCATTAGGAATTTCTGATACGGGACAAATGCAAAGGTATCTACTTTTACCTTACTGGTTTTGGGGCGGGTTGATGGCGATCGCATCTCTGGTGATTCTATTCCAAAGCCTGCGCATTGCCTATCGTGGGCAGTAATGGGTTAAAATCAATTCAGTCTCTGTATTATAGCAAATGTGCCCGACATCACTAAGAATGCGGTTCACTGCATAAATCCTGAATGTAAACGTCCTTCTCCTCAACCTTGGGGCAATAAGTTTTGTAACAGTTGTGGCACACCGCTACGGATGTTAGACCGTTATGTGCCTCTGCAACCCTTGGGTGCGGGAGGATTCGCCCAAATTTACACAGTTTGGGATCAGAAGACCCAGACGGAAAAAGTACTCAAAGTTTTGGTAGAAAATTCACCAAAAGCACTGGAATTGTTTAGACAAGAGGCCGAGGTTTTAATTAAGTTGCGGCATCCGGGTATTCCCAGGGTAGAATCTGATGGTTATTTTCAAGTCAATGTACCCAATTCTAAACCGCGTCAACTAGCTTGTCTGGTGATGGAAAAAATTAACGGCTCGACTCTCGAAGAGATCCTGCAAAATCATCCTCAAGGATGTCGAGAGGATTGGGTGTTAATTTGGCTTTCTCAGGCTATAAATATTTTACAGGAACTGCACAAACTCCAGATTATTCATCGCGACATCAAACCTTCTAATTTGATGTTACGAACTTCCTCCCCCACTGTTACCCTGACTCCGGGGGGAAGCAAGGAAGAACTGGTATTGATTGATTTCGGCGGGGTCAAACAATTTAACACCGCTAAGGTACGTCGAGAGTCCAGTTCAACTAAGTTATATTCTTCTGGTTACAGTCCCCCAGAACAGGTGACCGGTAGTAATATTAGTCCTGGGGCTGATTTTTATGCCCTTGGTCAGACGATGATTGAATTACTTACGGGTAAGCATCCGCTGGAATTACGAGATCCTCAAACTGGTGTGCTGCGGTGGCGAGATCAGATAAAAGTTAATCCGCAACTGGCAGATTTACTAGATGAAATGGTACTAGAAGATGTGCGATCGCGTCCAGGAAATGCAGGAATTATTCAGAAAAGATTAAATAAGATTATCCACCAATCTTCCGGGACTAGCTTATTTTCCCAAATCCGGGAATCTGTGGAGCAAGGAGCCGCAAAAGTTGCCGCTCAGTTTATACTTTTAATACAGGCCATTAAGAATCTATTCAATCATCTCACCAATGCCATAGGTAAAACAATTGTTTTGATAGCGCAAGCAATTCTCAAGGTTTTACAAGCTTGTGGAGCGACAATTTGGGCTATGCTACTAACTAGCCTTGGCACTTGCCTAGGTACGATTATTGGTTTCTTTGTAGCTGATCGTACGGTATTAGGCGAGAAAGTTTCAGAATATATTTTGCGTCACCTACCGCAATCAGTAACTAATACTGAAGCTATGGTAGCCACAGAAATGATAGTGTTTGTTGGCGCAGGTTGGGGAACCGCATGGGGACTAACCATATCGGGATGTTTTGGTCAACGAAAACGGTTTTTAGTAGCATCGCTCATGGGTATGATCAGCTATGGGTTTAGTTGGTTAGTTTGGCAATTCATCACACCCAAAGATAGCGGTGAAGGACTATTGACAGTAATTTTAGTTGCGGTTTTTCTATTGACCTTGAGTATAGACTTTCGCAGCCATCACATAGTTCATGCTGTGGTCGCTACATTGGGTACTGCAATTGTGTTTGCACTGTTAATTATTTTTGGTTTCCCAACTACTGTTTTTGACTTTTCTGGTCAGTCCATCTTTTTAAGATCATACCTGCCCATTGTTTTTTTGAGTTTGGTAGGTCTGTTAATGAGCTTTTGGTTAGGGGTGAGTTATTACCTGATTGTCCCCGGTTTGCGCTGGTTGGGGTGGCGTTAACGGGGTGGGGTAGAGATGGGATTTTGCCCACGCCTAAAACAAGATACCCCTAGCCGAAACGAAAAGAAAGCCAGGGGTATCACATATGTGGTACTCTATAAGGATTTCAGTATAGTGCCTTAGATTGACATACTCACCGATCTTGAATATCAGTGATTCTTGACAGTTCACAGTAACTCGCTGCCGAAGCAGTCTTATAGTCACTCCCTGTCCATTTAAAGTCGTGCCGATGCCCCAAGCCGACTATTGCATTTTAGCTTTTTGTTGTTTTTTAGGCAAGTTTTTTTCCAAGAATCAAAAAAGCCGTCGTAGAACAACGGGGTTTTAAACCCATTTTTTCGATAACTATTTTAAAGCCTAAATCCAATTTTGTATAGTCCTTGAAGTAAATTTCTGAGATTTTTATAGTTTCTTGATCAATAGGTTACATTTGTGTTCTAGTGAAAATTATTAGTATATTTAATGACAGTTTAATCCTCATGTTAGACAACCCTATCCTCAGATTGTAGCTGTAGAGGAAAAGCATTTTGTTCGGGAACACTTCTCTATGATGGAAACAAAGCCTGTCACATAAAATAGAGTAATGCTAACCCGTATTAAAGACTTAGTCGCAACATTAGCGCCCCGCTTAATTGAAATTCGTCGCCATATCCACTCTCACCCAGAACTCAGCGGTCAGGAATACCAAACATCTGCCTTTGTGGCTGGTGTGTTGTCTTCTAGTGGTCTCCATGTAGAGGAGGGAATTGGTAAAACTGGGGTGATGGGAGAACTACAAAATACTGGGATAGATGAGCGTTTATTGGCAATTCGTACTGATATGGATGCTTTGCCAATTCAAGAACGGACAAATTTAGATTATGCTTCTCGTGTACAAGGTGTGATGCACGCTTGCGGTCATGATGTTCATACCACAGTGGGTTTAGGAACAGCAATGGTGCTCTCCGAAATAGCCGAGGAATTGGGCGCTAAGGTGCGGTTTTTATTTCAGCCCGCTGAGGAAATTGCTCAAGGCGCAACCTGGATGGTCAAGGACGGCGCAATGTCCCAGGTGACGGCTATATTAGGTGTTCATGTTTTCCCCTCTATCCCCGCAGGATCTATTGGTGTACGTTACGGTGCGTTGACGGCTGCGGCTGATGATTTAGAAATTATCATTATGGGAGAATCAGGCCATGGGGCGCGTCCCCATGAAGCCATTGATGCAATTTGGATTGCTTCACAGGTGATTACTGCGTTACAACAAGCTATTAGCCGCACACAGAATCCCCTGCGTCCTGTGGTTTTGAGTATAGGGAAAATTACGGGGGGGAGAGCGCCAAATGTGATTGCTGACCAAGTACAGTTGTTGGGAACAGTGCGATCGCTACATCCAGAAACCCGGAGTCAACTCCCCAACTGGATTGAAAATATTGTGGCGAATGTCTGCCATTCTTTTGGGGCGCGTTATCAAGTTAATTATCGTCAAGGTGTGCCTAGTGTGCAGAATGATTATGCCATTACCCAATTGTTGCAATCTTCAGCTGAGGAAGCCTGGAGTAGCGATCGCGTCCAAGTTTTACCTGAGCCTTCTCTAGGTGCTGAAGACTTCTCTGTCTATTTAGAACACGCTCCCGGTTCGATGTTTCGCTTAGGTGTAGGCTACAAAGATAGAATTATTAATCACCCACTACACCATCCAGAATTTGAAGTCGATGAATCAGCGATTATCACCGGGGTTGTAACGATGGCTTATGCTGCTTATAAGTATTGCCAAAAAAGATAAAACTGCAACAAAAACAGGCTGTACCCGGACATACCCCAACATAGTAAAACCCACGCAAGTGGGTTTCAAATCCTTTTAATCACCTTCATCAATGAATGAGGGCGACTTAGCTAAACATTCGCTCCGGTTGTACTACCCCCCAATCTTGCTTGAATTTTGCTTTTAGCGGCTTTAAATTGTGTCGCCAGTTGCTCAGTTTGTTCAGTACTCAAGTTATTACGAATAGCAGCAAACATTGTGGTTTCTTCTTGACGAATATGATCGCCGACAATATCCATCAAATTTCTGACTCTATCTTTAAATTCCGCATCCGAGGGATTAATAGCGCGGATTTCTTCTAACAGCCGTTTTATGTGAGCATGTTCATCATAAAGTTCTTGGGTGTCGGAGTCACCATAGAAAGAACGTACTCTGGGGTAAACAACTTCCTGTTCAGCTTCGGTATGAGTCGTCAGGTCTTTGTAAGCTTGACCAAAATACTCCTGAATCTTTTGGGGATCGTTGCTTTGTAGTAATTCTGTAAACAGGATATTCACCTTATTGTGATCCATGCGGATAACATCCTGGATATTCATATCTTTTTTGTCACTGGTTTGGGTAACCGCGCTACCTACCGCACCACTAAAGGCTGCGATCGCATCTTGAACTCGTCCCCAAATCCCTTGATCTGCATTTTGTCCAGTCAGTTCACGCACACCTAAAACCTCTAAAAAACCTTTGAGTTGTTCTTGGTGAGCGCGGTTTTCAAAGTTAACCGTATTCAAAGGGCTAATGGCGGCCATGACATCAGCACCAACCTTTTGAGCCGCCTTGTGAATCAGTACACCACACATTACCTGTTGATGTTTTAATAATTCATGTTGAAATATTTTTTCATAAAAACTCAATTGAGATCCCTGCATTAATTCCCGGACTTGATTACACATTTCTTGAACCATTGGTTCTGGTTCTTTTCGGATGCCATACTGAATAATTGTAGTTTCCAGAACCCCTTGATTTTTCTGGTCATCTTCTAGCATCTTCCGGAGACGTTCAGATATTTCCACATCTGTTGATTGCGTCAAAAACAGTTGCTCATTTTCTATAAGCAACTGTTGAATTAGTTGCATACTTGCCAATTTTATGCCGATAGCATTTCGTTTGGTATCATCTAATGTCGTTACCATCTCCAGTTCTCCTCTGAAATTATTTCGTATTATTACTCTGTCTAAGAGTGACATATAATTTATGTAAGTTACATCTTTCTTTTGAATGATCGCCTTCACAACTCAAGATATAAAAATCAGATATAGTCATCCTATTTGACTTGAGAAATTATGAGTGAGGAAAGGGAACAGGGAACAGGGAACAGGGAACAGAAATTGTTCATGAATCATTTAGGATTGCTATATATATACAAAAAGATTAGAATTATACTTGGGGAAATATAACTGTATAGCTGTAAATACCCCACAGGGAAGATAAAAATTTTTGGCAATTTTTATAAATTGACTCAAGGATACTGAAATAGATTTTCTCCAATAATACTAGAGCATCCTAATGGATAGGTATATTCAGACATTTAACCAAGCCAGAGAATTAATTTTGATGTTGGGGATGAAGTTATTTTCATAAGTTCTCACTCAATAAACATCAAATCCGAGAAATTAACCTTACATATACCACCGGCTCATATTCAACAAATTTCTTTTAGCTAAAAATAGGATAATAAATCATGGAAAGTACAGGAACAGAATCCAATTCCACACCATTTCCAAATATCCCACCAATTATTGAAAGCGACAACAGAGAGTATCAAGATAGCGGTGTACCTAGCACAGTGGCGATCGCTGGACATCCTTTACACCCCCTAACAATGATTTTTCCCATAGCCTTTTTAGCTGGCGGACTGGGGAGTGACTTCGCCTATTGGTTAACTAAGGATTTTTTCTGGGCCAGAGCTTCACTATGGTTAATTGGACTCGGACTTATAGGAGGACTCATCGCCGCCATCACAGGGATGAGTGACTTTTTGAAAATTGAACGTGTTCGCAAGCGCACCGCCGGTCTGGATGCACTTATTTCTTAATGTCACTATTTTAGCGTTAACATCCATCAACTTAATTTTACGTCTGGGCGATGCTGAAGCCCGAATATTACCTTGGGGATTCTTCCTGTCCCTAGTTGTGGGTACGCTCACAAGTATCACTGGTTGGTTTGGGGCTGAACTTTCCTATCGGCACAAAATTGGTGTAGTAGGTGCTGGTAGCAGAAGATATCCCTAGTTCTTTGTGATGGAGGGTTAATAACTAATCCTCCTCACACTTGTGGGTCTAAATACAGAGAGATTCTGAATTCAATCACTCCTCAAGGTTTGTCAGCTCTCATCTTGGCTATTTTGCTCGCCATCAGGAAACAGGACTTGTAACTATATATTATAAATAGGATATATAACTAACAATAATGGGATATGCAAAGAAGAGTTAAAGTTAAACCTAATTGTAAAGAACAAAAAATTGAAGAACAAAGTGACGGGAGTTTGACTGTCAAATTAAAGTCACCCCCAGTAGATGGTAAAGCCAATGAGGAATTAATTAAACTCTTAGCGGAAAAGTTTAAGGTATCAAAATCTCGGATTAGTATTAAATCTGGTTTATCCTCTCGGCAAAAGCTGATTGAAATTGATACAGATAATTAATTGCTTTATTGTTATATCTAGTACAATCTACCAGTGAGTTTTCTATTCAATAAAATTGATATCTTGTGTAATGGCAATATATCTAGATTGAGATTTTACTCGTTTGATCCACGCTTTGATACTAGGGAAATTTGTCAAATCAAAACCTCCTTCATGTGCCACATGAGTATAAGCAAACAAGGCAATGTCGGCAATTGTATAACGATCGCTCACAAAAAACTCATGAGTCATCAAATGATTTTCCATAACCTTTAGTGCTGCATACCCAGGGTCACGTTGTTGTTCTATAGCTGTGCGATATTCCTCAGGTTTACCTAAAATAGAGAGCCAAAATCTTGATTTAGCGATAAAAGGTTGATGACTAGATTGTTCAAAAAATAACCATTGCAATACTTGTGCTCTGAAAAAGCGATCATATGGTAAAAATTCTGTACCTTCACTCAAATACATTAATATAGCATTTGATTCTGCCAAATACTTACCAGTATCAATTTCTAAAACTGGTATTTTCCCGTTAGGATTCTTACTTAAAAATTCCGGTGTGCGAGACTCTCCTTTCAAAATGTCAATGGTTACTGTCTCAAATGGCATACCCATTTGTGTTAATAAAAGTCGCACCTTGTAGCTATTACCAGATGGTAAGAAATCATACAGTTTGAGAATTTTCATGTGAATAAGAATATAACAATCAATATCAAAATAAGTGATGCACTAAAATACAATATATTACGAAACAAAGTTGGAAAAACAGGATATATATTGTGAATATGCAGCATATTCACATCTGATTAAATTATATAAAAAAACCACAAATAACAGAAATGATAGTATTATTTAATGCTGGTGTTTAAAATTGCGATTTTATTCAGTGGAGTAAGATAAAACTATCTAGGGAATATTTACTTTAAATCAGTCATCAGCGGCTTTAATTTCGTGATTTCGGTTAGATAAAATTCGAGATTTAGTTGCTCAATATAACATTGCAGTTACGCAAAAAGTGGCAACTGTACTAAATAATCCTGAAACTCACAAGCGTGAATTGCAGCAGTTAAATGGGGGCTGAATATCTGCTTGGGCGAAAATTCACCAAATGGGTGTGAAGCTTATCAATGCTAGGGTAGAAAAAGTTAAGGAAAAACCAGGGTAAGCTCAGTATTCAAGCACCGAGCCTTGGCTGGTTTCTGGGAAGTATGGCAACCTCCACAGGAGAACTGCCAAGGCGAGTAAATTAAATCTTGTACAATTTTAACAACGGCAGCTAATGAATTAGTCCAACCAATTCATCATCGTATGCCGGTTATTTTGGCTCCACAAGATGACGATTTGTGCTTAAATCCCCAAATGGCAACACCGCCAAACACTACAGCAGCTATTGTGTCCATATCAAGTTCAAGTAATGACTGGCTACCCAGTTAATAGCTTGGTGAACAATTCTCGACATAATTATGCTGAGTGTATCATTCCTCTGAGTGAAGATCACCCACTTCCTGAGAATAGCTGTTCACAGTCCTTGAACCGGACTTAGCGAAGGCGAAGTCTGTGGGTGCTTCACGCCAATTGCTGTATAACCATAGAGGCAAATATGCCAAGAACACAGAAAAACGATAATTTCATTGACAAATCCTTTACAGTGATGGCGGATATCATCCTGAAAATCCTCCCCACCAACAAGAAAGCTAAAGAAGCATTTGTGTATTACCGAGATGGGATGTCAGCCCAGGCTGAAGGAGAATATGCTGAAGCCTTAGAGTACTATGAAGAAGCGCTGACACTAGAGGAAGACAGTAATGATCGCGCGTATATTCATTACAATATGGGGCTAATCTATGCCAGTAATGGTGACCACGATACAGCTTTAAAAATGTATCACCAAGCGATTGAATTAAATCCACGTTTACCCCAGGCCTTGAATAACATTGCGGTGATTTACCATTATCAAGGTGAAAAGGCCAAAGAAGCTGGGGATAATGACGCTGGCGAAGCATTTTTTGATCAAGCGGCAGATTATTGGATTAGAGCGATTCGCATGGCTCCTAATAATTACATTGAAGCCCAGAACTGGCTGAAAACTACCGGACGTATGCAAATTGACGTATTCTTTTAATATTCTCTAGGTTGGGTTAAAGCTTTGCGAAACCCAATACCAAGAAACTCACCCCCACCTCCACAAGGGAGGCGGGGCGGGTTTGTCTCTCCCATTGAGCATAAGAAAAAAATTAACCATTGAGAAACCATGATTGATCGGGAACAAGTTCATAAAGTAGCTCTTCTAGCTCGGTTAGAATTAACAGCACAAGAGGAGGAGAAATTTACCACCCAACTGGGAAGTATTCTGGAATACGTGGAACAGTTGAATGAAGTAGATGTGAGTGATGTGTTGCCGACCACAAGGGCGATTGATGTTAGTAATGTGACTCGAAAAGATGAGTTACAACCATATCCTGAGCGAGAAGCCATTCTTAATAGTGCGCCGGAACAAGAAGGGGAATTTTTTAAAGTCCCAAAAATTTTGAATAGCAACGAGTAGGGATAATTGCCTTTTTTTGGCGCTCCGTTTGTGGTGAAAACCATCCCAAGTTTTAATAGCCATGGTTTTGTATATTTCTTGGGCTTGTCCTGACTCGGATTGTACCAAAATGCCTTGCAATTGATTTTAATGCCCCTCATAAGGGCAATGAAGTAGTTAAAAGAACATTAAATTAAAGATAAACACAGATAATTTATCTGTGTTTATAGACAGGAGGAAATTATCCCCTGTTTAACTCGCAAACTAACACAGCACTTTTGTAAGTGTGGCTGTGAAGTTGGGGTAAGAAATGGCTGCTGCTTCGGCTCGGTGAATGGTGGTGATCCCAGTAGAAACCAGAGATGCGATCGCCAGACTCATGGCAATGCGATGATCTGTATGACTATCCACATCAGTACCGACTAAGGGCGTACCGCCAGTAATTTCCATACCGTCGGGTAATTCATTAACTTTTGCGCCCATTTTATTGAGTTGCTGCGCCATCACAGTAATGCGATCGCTTTCTTTGACTCGTAATTCCGCAGCATCTCGAATAATGGTTGTGCCGGTGGCAAATACTGCTGCTACTGCTAGGATAGGGATTTCATCAATCATTCTGGGAATAATATCCCCCGCAATGGTGCAGCTTTTTAAACCACTCGAACGCACTCTTAAATCTGCGACCGGTTCCCCAGCGACTTCCCGCTGGTTTTCCAGTTGAATATTGGCTCCCATGAGTGCTAAAGCCTCTAATATCCCGGTGCGAGTGGGATTAACACCGACGTTTTCTATCAGTAATTCAGAATCAGGTACAATTGCCCCAGCTACTAACCAAAAGGCTGCGGAACTGATATCCCCGGGGACAATAACTTTTTGTCCGTGTAATTGGACAGGTCCCTTCAAAGTGACGCTATTGGTGTCTGGGTCAATAGTCAGTTCAGCACCAAAAGCCCGTAACATCCGCTCGCTGTGGTCACGAGAAAGGGCGGGTTCTGTGATGGTGGTTTGTCCTGGGGTTAATAAACCTGCAAGTAATAGGCAAGATTTAACTTGGGCCGAGGCGATGGGAGAATGATAATGAATCGGTTTGAGGGCTTGACCTTGAATTGCTAAGGGTGCTAAAGAATTACCCTTACGCCCCCAAATTTCCGCCCCCATTTGTTGTAAGGGTTGAACCACACGGGACATCGGGCGCGATCGCAAAGAACTATCACCTGTAACCGTAAAAAACCGCCCTGGATGAGATGCTAAAAGCCCTAACATCAGTCTGAGTGTAGTACCAGAGTTGCCAGCATTCAACACATCCATTGGTTCTTGGAGTTGTCCCAAACCAATCCCCTGAACCCGGACTAATTCGGTGTTCAGTTCAGAAATTTGCGCCCCCATAGCTTGAAAACAGCTAGCAGTGCTACGGGGGTCTTCGCCTAAAAGCAGCCCTTCAATCTGGGTTTCACCATGGGCGATGGCTCCTAACATTAAAGCACGGTGTGATATGGACTTATCACCCGGGACACGAATACAACCGTGTAAAGACAGACCAGTAGAGGGAGGGTGGATAATTAACTTGTGAGACTGGTCTGTTTGAGTTTCTAAAGTTATGACAGCAGCGGACATGAGGTTACCTAAAATCAACTTTTATTACTTGTTTGTGTTTGCATGTCGTGAATACGCAACCACTTTGTTGTCAGGGGTTTTCAGCCAGTCAAAGATAGGATGAATATTAGTAGTCTGTTGACATCAACTTTATATGTCCCCATCTTTAACAGGACTTACGCAACTGGCACAAATAGGGAGCGGAGGGAGCCGCGCCACGGGACAATTTCAATTAAACCAAGCACATAGGAATACTTGGGCGTTTGAGTTGCTGTATTAAATAATTAGACAGCAAATTATGCTTGATTTGATAAACAGTTTGGCCAGTTTGATAGGCTAAATTCTTTAATCTAATCCAAACCAACATTGCACAAGCAATATGATTTCTTTGAAGCCTAGCTTTACGACATTGACAAGATTCAATCCCTGTTAGTTGTTTAATCTCTCTGTGAAACTCCTCAATTTTCCAACGAATTTTACACACTTCTTGTACAACATTCGTGGAACTTTGAGATAAATCGTTGGTAGCGACATAATCCGTTCTGTTGTTAGAAACAGCAACCCGGAATAATTTCACTTTTTTCTGGGCGGGAAATCCTTTAATTTTTATGATTTTACCACATTCTGATTCTTCTTCGCTCCATTCTAATAATTCAATTCGTTTATATTTTTCTTTACCCAATGTATCATCAACTAACCGATTATTTTTTAAAGGGCAATAATAAACTTTCTCTAGACTATCAATATAAAGCATTAAACTGTTTACCGCATACCACGTGTCCATCAACACCGTATCAAACGGTAAAAGCTTTTGATACACCAGGTTTGACAGCATATCCTTCACATGGTCTATCTTGGTTTTACCATCCACATCAGGATTAAAAATTCGATAATCTACTACCCAAAATCTTTTAAATTGAGGGTTCACATATACACAACTAACCACACCAATTCCTTTGACTACACCATGTTCATTCCCACTATATTGTCTCCTCACCATCTCTATTTCTTGAGAATATCTTTTGTCTAAAACGCTATCATCAAATATTATGTAACCATTGGCATCTTCCTCAATTATGTCTTTCACATTTTCCCATAGTAACCTAGGTGTTAGCTTTTCTCTCTTCAAATAATAATTAATTGCATCATGGCTAATCTGCTCTAAATGCTCTGCTAAATTGGTAATCGTGTAATTAATTTGACTGCTTAATAAGTATTGGCAGTAATTAAGCTTTGTAAATCTCATGCTCATCACCAACATTATCTCTTACACCCTCTACCTATTTTCTCATGAATCGCTATCTGAATCTGGTTTTATTCATACTTTTTTACTATCAACTGCACTAGGCATCCCCCCGTGCCATTGACATCACTTATATAATACCAATGTGCTTTCATTTAGCAATTGCTACACACTGATGCAAGCTCTGCGTAGCGATCGCCTGTGCCAGTTGCGTAAGTCCTATTTAACTGAAAAAATTCTCTCTCAAGTACCAGGTGATGTTCTGGGAGCTTTACGTCAAGGCGATCGCCTGCTAGAATCTTTGAGAGAAAATACAGCACCAGTCCCCACAGTAGTTAAACACAGTCAGCAACCATTAGAAGCTGTAGACTGGGATGTAATTGTCTGTGGTGGGACTTTAGGGATTTTAATTGGTTGCGCCTTAGCAGTAAAGGGACTGCGGGTAGCGTTAATAGAAAGGGGAATTTTACGGGGGAGAGTACAAGAGTGGAATATTTCCCGCCCCGAATTGCAAGTATTTCTAGAATTAAACCTACTGAGTACCGCAGAATTAGAACAGGCGATCGCTACTAAATATAACCCAGCACGGGTAAGTTTTGCCGGTGGTACCGAAATCTGGGTAGAAGATGTCTTAAATATCGGCGTAGATCCAGTTTACCTACTAGATACATTAAAAAACCGATTTATCGCTGCTGGGGGTAAGTTATTAGAAAATACACCCTTCACTCAAGCTATAGTTCATCCAGAGGGAGTCATAGTCAATAACCAATATAAAACTAGATTATTAATCGATGCTATGGGAAACTTTTCTCCCATTACCAGACAAGCACGCCAAGGTAAAAAACCAGATGCTTTGTGCTTAGTAGTAGGAACTTGCGCCCAAGGTTTCCCAGTAAATACCACTGGCGACTTATTATTTTCCTTCACATCCTTAGAAAATCAATGTCAATACTTTTGGGAAGCGTTCCCAGCCAAAGACGGTAGAACCACTTACTTATTTACCTACATGGATGCAGAACCACAGCGCTTGAGTTTAGCTGAATTATTCGAGGAATATCTGCGACTACTACCAGAATATCAGGGTGTGGAATTAAACCAATTGCAATTTCAACGAGCGCTGTTTGGCTTCTTTCCGAGCTATCGGGAAAGTCCGATTAAAACCCCTTGGAACCGCCTGTTAACCGTGGGAGACAGCAGTGGTAGTCAATCTCCCCTAAGTTTTGGCGGCTTTGGGGCGATGATACGTCACCTCAAGCGGTTAACATTTGGGATTCATGAAGCACTGCAAACTAATCAATTATCCGCCCAAAACTTAGCACTGCTGCAACCCTATCAACCAAATCTCACAGTAACTTGGTTGTTTCAAAAAGCCATGAGTGTGGGTGTAAATCAGAAAATCCCCCCAGAGCAAATTAACGAACTACTCCGGTCTGTGTTTCAGGAAATGCAACAACTAGGGACACCAGTTTTGAAACCATTTTTGCAAGATGTGGTGCAATTTTCAGGACTGACAAAAACACTGTTAAGAACTGGTTTATTGCATCCGCTATTAGTGGCTAAAATTATTCCACAAGTTGGTATACTCAGCTTAGTGGACTGGATAGTACATTACACTAATTTAGGGGTTTACACTGCTTTATTTCAGTTAACCCCCATATTACAAACATGGATTAACAATCAACCCGCAGAACAGAAATATTATTGGCATCGTTTAGTTGATGCTTGGAAATATGGTTCTGGTAGTGACTACTTTGATGTTTAACGGCAATTATCATAAATATCCGCCCAAGTATTGAGTCTACTGGTGTGTTTGTGCTAAATCCAAGACTTCTTGGGTAGTTAAACTCCGTTTGTGATCCATAGACGCTTGTCGCACCGCCTCTAAAACAGATTTCGTTGCTTCTGGGTTTAGAGAAATACCATGCTGCTGCAACAAGTTTAATAATAAATGCCTGCCAGAATGTTTACCCAGAAGTAAACGCCTCTCCCCACCTACCTCTTCGGGAGCAAAGGGTTCGTAAGTATGAGGATTTTGCAGTACACCATGACCATGAATACCTGATTCATGAGCAAAACTATTTTCCCCCACTATTGCTTTCCAGGGATGTACATTGTGGCCTGATGCTGATGCTACCAGTCGGGATATTTCCCATAAGTGAGCAGTATCAATGCCTAAATTACTATTATGGATGTGTTTGAGAGCCATAACAACTTCTTCTAAAGCAGCATTTCCTGCTCTTTCACCTAAACCATTAACTGTGGTATTTGCTGATAAAGCACCCGCCTTGATCCCGGCTAGAGTGTTGGCTGTGGCTAAACCAAAATCATTGTGGGTATGCATTTCTACAGGTATAGACAATGCGTTTACTAATTTTTTAACTTGCGTGTAAGTATTGAAAGGATCCAGGACTCCCACTGTATCACAAAAACGAAACCTTGATGCGCCACATTCTTGAGCATCAAGTGCTACATCTAAGAGGAATTTTTCTTCCGCTCTAGAGCCATCTTCCCCACCTACGGAAACAAACAGTCCATGATCAAGGGCAAAGTTGATACTGTCTCGCAGTTTTTGTAAAACTAACTGCCATTTACCCTGAAATTTAGCATTTATTTGAATTGCTGATACAGGGATGGATATATGCACTCGCTGCAAACCACAATCTATGCTAGCTTGAATGTCGGAAATTACGGCGCGGTTCCAACCCAGGAGTTGAGCTTGTAAACCTAAGTTGACAATTTTGTTTATGGCTTGTTGTTCTGTTTCACCCATGGCGGGGGTTCCAACTTCTAGCTCATGAACTCCAATCGCATCCAGTAATTGGGCGATCGCTATTTTTTCTTGTAAGTTAAACACCACACCAGCGGCTTGCTCTCCATCCCGGAGAGTTGTATCGTTAATTACAATTCTACTCATTTCTTTAGTGTCTGTGACATCATACCTTAATATACAGAAGTTTCCCCAAAAAAGTAAGTAAAATTACAATTATTCTCCGGAATTTTTAAGTAAGTCAAAATACAATTTTACATTTCTATTCAATCAAAGCCCCACCACAACTGGAACCGCAACCAGCAGTACAGCCATAACAATAGTTAGCTGTTTGAATTTCAGTAATTAAGTCTAAAGTTCCAGACTCTAGCAATTTACTGACTGTTAATGATTCACCATTACCAGTTTTAGCTGGTAGGTTCATCATTTGATTAAAATCACAATCATAGACATTACCGAGGTAGTCAACCGACAGTTCATTACCACACATTAAGTGCTCAACTGTACTGTGATTAAAATGGGACTCTAAAAACTGTAAGTAGCTAGTATGCAGACTTTTTCTTTCTAAATATATTTTAGTTCTGCCAACCGGTAGATTAGTGATGGTAAATAAGTTGTTAAACACAATATCAAAATGCTCTTGCAAGAACCTTTTGTAATCTCCTTCTAGTTTAGTTTGCTCAGGGGCTAAAGAGAACTTTTCGCTAGTAGGTAAAGGTGGATTATATACTAAGTCCAAAATTAAATCAGATTTCTTGCCATAACCGAGTTGATTCAGCCATTGTAAGGCTGTAATTGAAGCATCAAAAACACCATGACCGCGCATTTGATCAACATTCTCCGCCAGGTAGCAAGGTAAAGAAGCAACAACTCTTACTTGGTGTTTGGTAAAATATTCCGGTAAATCACCAAAACCCTCTTCAAAATAAATTGTTAAATTAGACCTGACAATCACCTGCTTACCTGTAGATTTTGCCGCTTCTACCAAGGGCTTAAATCCATAATTCATTTCTGGAGCGCCACCAGTTAAATCTACAATCTCAATCTCCGGGAACTGGTGGATTAAAGTAATTAACTGTTGGCAAATTTCGGGAGAAAGTTCTTCTACACGTTTCGGACTGGCTTCGACATGACAGTGATTACAAGCAAGATTACACCGCCTACCTAAATTAATTTGGAGAACAGAAATACTTTTTTTTGTCAGAGGAGAAGTAAGTTTATCTTTAAATGATGTTATGACTGGTGTGAATATATTCGTTTGAATATTTGACATGATTTTATATTCCCAAATTAGTTAACATTATTATGGTTTATCGAAGGTTTATCTAACTTATAGTACTTTTTACTGTCATTGTAATAATCTGTAAATAATTCCACTAATCATCATGGCAATGGGTAAAGTTAAAACCCACGATAATAAAATCTGACCAAAGACGCGGAAATTAGATTGGTTGTCAATCAGTCCTACACCAAAAATAGAACTAACTGAAACTTGAGTAGTGGAAATAGGCAGACCAAAATAACTAGAGGCTATTACTAAAATCCCAGTTACTATATTTGCAGATAGTCCCTGGTTATGATTGATGTCGGCAATTTTTTCGCCCATAGTTTCGGCAATTTTTTGGGAGTTGAGTAAACCACCGAGTCCCATGGCCATTGCTATGGTTAACATTCCTCCTTGAACCGAAAAATAATCAATAATTAAAATGAGGGAAACAATCTTAGGAGTATCATTTAAACCTCTGGTAAAACTGATAATACCTGCACTGATCAAGTGGCAAATATTAACTATTTTTTCGTCGGGTTGCAGGTGAACTTTAGAACCGATGTATTGGAAGAATCGATGAATTCCTGCTGCTAAACAAATAGCAATAATAGGACTGAGAAAGAGGGGTAAAATAAATAAGCTGCCCAAAACTGCAAAGTTAACCTTGAGTCCAATAGCCACTAACCCCGCCCCCAGTATAGCACCTGTGATAGTGTGAGTTGTGGAAATGGGAAATCCTGTGATGGCAGCAAATAGCAAGGTTAAACCGGTGGTGATGGCTACAGCTAAATGGATTTCTGGTGCATTAGCGATCGCATCTGGAAATATACCTTGAGCCGTAAACCTTGGTACTAATGTACTTGCCGAGAATACCGCAGCTACAGCACCAGCAAAAGTTGTAAAACTTGCCCACAAAATTGCTGTTTGGTAACTGATTGTACAGCTACCAAACAGTGTTGCTACACCTTTAAAGTTGTCGTTGGCTCCATGGGAATAAGCTAAAAAAAGCGTAGCCAAAAATAAACTAATTATTAACATTTTTGGGGCGTTCAGAGTTAACAGCAACCACCACCGCTATAGTACCAGGTAGAATCGGTGATTAAAATTTCTGCTGGCTTGAAGGCGGCCAGTTTAGCCGCAGTTTTATCACAGACTGCTGCGGGAATACCACGCTGTAGCAGATGTCCATCCCCATCATTAAAACAAGATTCTATACCAGCATAAATTGCCGTTTTCCCGGTAAATATACAAGGGCCATCTTCGGGAATATCAACTTTAAAAGCAACAGAATCAAGACTTTCTAACAGGAGATGTGTTTCTAAGTTGTAAGTGTGGGAATCTAGCAGACGGTAAGGGCGGGCGGGCGCGAATTTCAATTTGACCAAAACCGGCATTAACGATACTTTGAGTATATTCCTCATAAGTGAGCGCCCCGGATAAACACATAGCACGTAGTCTCTCATCCTGTTGTAAATGAGCAGGAATTGCACGGGTAGCAATGGGGTCGCTCATCTGCAAGCGTCCACCTGATTTTAAAACTCGATATGCGGCTTTTAAAGCACGGCTTAAGTCTTCTGGCTCAAAAATGTTAAAAAGGCAATTTTGCGCCACAATATCGACCCTAGCATCACCTACGGGCAGATTAAAAGCGTCGCCTTCCCGAATTTCTACAAAGCTGGGATCAAACCAAGGGTTTTCTCTAGCGGCAATTTCTAGATTACGTGCGGCGGCTTCTCGCATAGCTGCAACTGGTTCAATGGCAATTACAGCACCTGGATAACGAGAAAAATAAGCGAATTGCAGTGCTTCCAATCCACCACCCACACCGACATACATCACCGTGGGTTGGTTGGAAAGTTCATTATGGTGAACGGTGGTACCACAACCATAGTTCATTTCCTGCATTTCCCGGGGAATTTTCAGCCCTGGGAGTTGCACGGGTGTAGTTTGGACACAACACAGTCCCACTTCTGGTGTTTGTGCAACTTGACTGTAAAACTGTGCTGCTGTTTCTAGATAGGTCATTATAGTTTTGGTCTGATATGTTGTGTCTAGATGCGGCCTTGTGCATCCTAATATAGCTAATCATGATTTAAATCAAACAAGTGCAGATTTATCGATTCTTATCTGTAATTAGTTATTTCTTCAAGTACTATGACTAAAATTCGGATAATTAGTGATGTTTTCCCCACTCGTTGCATCTACCCCTGAACTTGAGTAACACTTGAGAGGGGTTACTCCCTTTGAGTTTTAACCAGATACAAGGGTGATTGATGTATGACTTCTAACTTTTTGAGCAACAAAAAGCGCCTGTTTGATCAATGGGCTCCCAGCTATGATTGGCTGTTTCCTTCGGTAATTTACCAAGCTATCCACAAGCGATTATTGGAGTATGTGGATTTACCGCGGGGGGCTAATATACTTGATATGGGTTGTGGAACTGGAAAACTTCTTGACCGCTTACTAAATGAATTCCCTGATGTCCGTGGTACTGGTTTAGATTTGTCTCCAGAAATGTTGCGGATAGCCAGACAGAGCGATCGCCACCGTCCACGTTTAATTTATATTCAAGGTCAAGCGGAATCTTTACCATTTGGTGAAGGTGAGTTTGATGCTGTATTTAGCACTATCAGCTTCTTACACTATTTGGAACCTGAGCAGGTACTAAGGGAAGTAGCGCGGGTGCTTTCTCCGGGAGGGCGGTTCTATTTAGTGGACATTACCACCAAAAAACAGACAGTGCCCAAGTGTTACCAATGTCTGATGGGAGGATGAGATTTTATAGCCCTCAACAACGTGAAGTTTTTGGCTCATCGGCGGGATTATTGTGTGTGACTCACCAGTATTTATTAGGTCCTGTTTTGCTGACAATTTTTGCTAAACCATCTGAGATTTAATCAGAAATATTACTTAACTGGTGGTAGCATTTCTAAAACTAGAATTTGTAAATCAGGAAACGCCAAGGGGGAAATAGTCGCATCTTCTGGCAAAATCGCTGCGCTTTCATACCCTAACTGAGTGGGTTCCCGAAAAACGTGTAATTGACGGCTAGTTACATCTAGCACCCAATAATCTGTAATTCCGGCTTGGGAGTAGGCTTTTGCTTTAGTGTCACAGTCTATTTTCAGACTACTATCTGCTACCTCAATAATCAGATAAACTTCTGGTGGTGTAGGATGATGGTCTGCATAGTCTAAAGGATCTACTTTGACGACAGCAATATCTGGTTCTGGTTCAGACATTTCATTTAACTTAATGGGGTCTTGAATGGATACCCAAGCCAGATTTGCTAATCTGTTCTTTAGCAAGTAATCTGTTCTTCCCACTGCTGACCTATGAGCTGTTCCTTTAGCAATCATCCATATAATCTTTCCTTCTAGAAGTTCCACTCGCTCGTCTACAGCAAAAATCCCAGCCGCAGCCATCCGGTGGTATTCTTCAACTGTCCACAGGCGAAGCGGTAAGGTTGTTTCTGTGTTTTGCATGATTTGTATAGCAAATGTGAAAATCGCCGGTATTCACATTTTAACATTTAATATTGACTTTTTTCTATTTCTGTGATAATGAGGTGACAAACATCAATAATCACTCAATGTGCCAAAATTTGAATTTCATCTAGTTGATTAATTACCACATCCGCACCCCGGACATGATCTGATTGACCCACCCAGGTAATACCAATGCAACCTGCGGCTTGAGCATTACGCCCCATTTGCATATCACCGACCGCATCCCCTACCATCAAGCTATGACCAGGTTCTACCCCCAAAGCCTGACAAGCCTGTAAAAACAAGATGGGATCTGGTTTACTCGGTCCGTCATCTACTCCTTTTTGCACCTGGATGTAATCATGCAATTGGTATCTGGTGACAAAATCACTGACTTCGGCTGTGGTGGAGGCGGAAATTATCCCCAGTTTGATTCCTGCGGTTGATAAGGATTTTAATAGCTCTAAACTACCTGGAAATAGTGGCGCTGGAGTGGTACTGAGATATTTTTCCGCTTCCTCTAAGGATTTGCGAGCGATTGTTAAAGACTCAAACCATCCTCTCCCAGTTTCGGCAATATATGCAGCTGCGGCGATTTCTGTTTCCCTGCGACTAGCTACCGAGATTAAACCGGCCCGGTCTAGGGTGTCGCTGTTGATACCAAAAGCCATTAATAAGGGCTCGCCAATACCGGGTATTTGCGCGTCTATGATCCGCACTGCTTTTTGTCCGAGCGATCGCAAATAGGCTTCTGAGTCTTCCAATGTACCATTTTTATCAAAAAAAACTGCCTCGATCTGATCAAAACTGATATTTCTACATTTAATATTTACCAAGCCATTTCACCTCATATAAACAGTTTTTAGTAGAGAATATAGTAAAAAACTCCGATAATTACTCCCATAATTATGGGAGTAATTATGAGAGTTTTGCACTTTTGGTCATCTGAGATAACAGGTTTTAACCGATACTTTTTTGCTCACTAAGGCTAACAAATACATAACTTAAGATTGTTTCTCAACCAGGGGGTATCAAGGAATGCACTCCAGATAAATTAAGCGCGCACCTGTTAAAAAATTCCTGAATCTAAATCTATAATAAGACCTTGGTTCTCGGCTTTATGTTTGAGAATTTCGTGACCAGGATTTTTTTAACCTTGTTTTAACAAAAGCATTATTGACACTCTCAGGTCTAAAGACACTGATATTCTGCTGACAGAATAACTTTAGGTCTAACCCCACAGTCTTACTCTCGCTATGATCGTCAAATACCGTCTACCCAGTCGGCTAAAGTCTAAGCCTAGCTTACTGGCTACTTTTCACAAGCAAAGACAACGGTGGTTGTAACCACCAAGTCGCCTCCCTGTCAGGGCTAAAGCCGCTGAGTTTCCCGCTTACCGCGATATTTTTATCAAAGAAAGTGAGCAAATCATTCCTGTTCAACAGCAGACGGAATATCGTCTTCAAAATCGGTTGCTACTGGGGCTTCCGCATCTATTGTAGTTACAGCTGATACTTCTTCTGTAGCCGGAGCTTCTGCTGTAGCTTCTAGCGCCTCCTCAGCAGCCACAACCTCCTCAGCTTCGGTAGGCGCAGCGGTAATACCTTGCTGTTTAGCTAACATCTGTTCGCGATACTTAGCCGCCATTTCTTCGGCTTTATCATAAACCAAATCACGGTTTTTAATCATATCACCGGGTTCTGGTTCCAGCTGCTTGGTAGACAGGGAAATCCTACCTCTTTCTGCATCCAAATCAATGATCATGACTTTAACTTCATCATTGACATTGAATACGCTGTGAGGTGTATCAATATGCTCGTGGGATATTTCCGAAATGTGTAGCAGTCCGCTCACACCACCAATATCAATAAATGCACCGTAGGGTTTGATACCACGAACCGTACCGATGACCACTTCGCACACTTCCAGACGGTTCATCTTGCGCTCAACCAGCGCTCGACGGTGGGAGAGAACTAGGCGGTTGCGTTCTTCGTCCACTTCTAGGAATTTTAATGGTAGTTCTTCGCCCACCAATTCTTCTTTGGCTTTGCGGGTACTAATATGAGAGCCGGGGATAAAGCCGCGTAATCCTTCAATGCGGACTAATGCACCACCGCGGTTAGTAGCAAACACACCGGAGCGAACAGTAGCATCTTCTGCTTGTAACTGCCGCACACGTTCCCAAGCCCGCATATATTCGATGCGACGAATGGAAAGGGTGAGCTGACCATCTTCGTTTTCATCGGTCAGGATGAAAAATTCTCTGGTTTCGTTGGATTGTAAAACTTCTTCCGGGGCATCGACCCGGTTAATAGACATTTCTTGTATAGGTATGTAGGCTGCTGTTTTAGCACCTATGTCAATCAGAGCGCCGCGCGGCTCTATACTGAAAACTGTGCCCGGGACAATATCCCCAGGGCTAAAGTGATAGTCATACTTATCAAGTAGAGCAGCGAAATCTTCGTGAGTGAATCCAATTTCTGTAGCGGTTAAGTTCTGATTGACCATGCTGATTTGTTCCTGGTTCTAGTCTCCGTAAAGGTTGTGGCATAGGCGTGATGTATATGCAAGGCACTACGAGGCAGGTACACCTACATCTTTTTTTATATTAGCTTATAAAAGCTAGTATTAAAACATATTAACTTCCAGATATTAGATTATATCATATTATTTTATGACTGCAATGATTTTTTTATGCTGATTTAACACTGCCTGGGTATTGACAAAATGACATATCCGCCGATCACACCATTGTGATCGGCGAATAATAAGATTTAAATGCCCTTAACATTCCGGTAAGAGCAGTTTATTTTTCTTCTTTCTTTTCGATGCGGGGGGGTTCGCGGAATGCGATCGCAAAGAAAAGAACTCCTATGGCCAAAGCCAAAATCAAGATATATGCAACGCTTTCCATATTAAAAGCTCCTGCGTCATTAATTAGTCAGTAATTATGGTTTTTGAGTATTTGACGACTTTTGTGGCTAATTACCAGGCATCAAGCGTCTTTGTTACGGGTAGGTCTTGGGACTGGGTTATGGCAAAAACCATTCCCCAGCCCCTAATCCTCAGAAATCAGAGGAATTGCTTACGCTTCCTTACGTACACGGGTGGTCTTGTCACCAACTTTCTGGAACAGACCCCATTCAACTTGTTCTTCCAGGTCAGCATCAACACCGGCAAATACGTCTCGGTAGATTGTCCGAGAACCGTGCCAGAGATGACCAAAGAAGAACAGAAGAGCAAATACAGCGTGTCCGAAGGTAAACCAACCCCTGGGATGGTACGGAATACACCGTCAGAGTTCAAGGTTTCGCGGTCGAAATCAAAGATTTCGCCACCTTGAGCCTTACGGGCGTACTTCTTCACATCGGCTGGATCTGTAAAGGTTTGACCATCTAGGTCACCGCCATAGAAGCTAACGGTAACACCAGTTTGTTCAAAGCTATATTTGGATTCTGCCCGACGGAAAGGAATATCAGCGCGGATGACTCCATCAGCATCAGTCAAGATCACTGGGAAGGTTTCAAAGAAGTTGGGTAGACGACGCACGGTCAATTCCCGACCTTCACCATCTTTGAATACCGCGTGACCTTGCCAAGATTGGGCGATACCATCACCCTTAACCATTGGGCCTGTACGGAATAGACCACCTTTAGCTGGGCTATTACCCACATAATCATAGAAAGCCAGTTTTTCAGGAATTGCTCCCCAAGCTTCTGAGAGGGTAGCGCCTTCAGCCAAACTGCTTTGTACGCGACGCTCAATTTCCTGAGTGAAGTAGTTTTGATCCCACTGATAACGAGTAGGTCCAAACAGTTCAATAGGGGTGGTAGCGTTACCGTACCACATAGTCCCAGCAACTATAAATGCTGCGAAGAACACCGCCGCAATACTGCTAGAAAGTACGGTTTCAATGTTCCCCATCCGTAGGGCTTTGTATAGCCGTTCGGGGGGTCTAACTGTCAGGTGGAATAAACCCGCAATAATACCAACAACCCCTGCGGCGATATGGTGAGCCACAACGCCACCAGGGTTAAATGGGTCGAAACCCGCCGGACCCCATTCTGGCGCTACTGGCTGAATACTACCAGTGATTCCGTAGGCGTCAGAAACCCACATACCAGGGCCAAATAGTCCAGTGAGGTGAAAAGCACCAAAACCAAAACAAAGTAGACCGGATAAGAACAAGTGAATGCCAAACATTTTTGGCAAATCTAAAGCAGGTTCACCAGTGCGAGGATCTCTAAAGAGTTCCAAATCCCAGTAAACCCAGTGCCAAACGGCTGCTAGGAACAATAAACCGGAAAGGACGATGTGAGCCGCAGCTACACCTTCAAAAGACCAGAAACCAGGGTCACTTGCAGGTCCACCGGTGACGCTCCAACCACCCCAAGATTCGGTAACGCCTAAACGGGCCATGAAAGGTAGTACAAACATACCTTGACGCCACATCGGGTTAAGAACAGCATCACTGGGGTCATAAATAGCTAGTTCGTACAATGCCATTGAACCAGCCCAGCCTGCAACTAGGGCTGTGTGCATCAAGTGTACAGAAATCAACCGTCCTGGATCATTCAGAACGACTGTATGTACTCGGTACCAGGGTAGTCCCATCGACTACGCTCCTCCTCGATGAATTATGTTTACAAAGGAATTTTCTTACTGAGGTTCTGAGGGACGGAACCGTTTAAGGTTTGCAGTGGCTTAGGTGGGGTTAATCCTCCTATGTCGCTGTTTTACCGCCATTCAGCCAACTCTTTGAGTTTTTTTTATTGCCAGTCTGCTATATAAAACCTAGACAAAGCTAGACTTTACTTTCTACTTCAACGGGAGCATGGGAGCGGTTATCCCTCAGTAGACTTGCACGCCTTAGCCAGACGCGATATTTCTCAAGTTGAGATTTACAAGAAAGACTACCGCTATCATTGCTTGGTTTTCGCCTTGGCAATAGTCTTAATTCAATACTTGATATCGTAGGATTATATATCAAGTGGGCGATTTTCTTAACTCACTTATGTCAATGCTTGTCAACATAAGTATATTTTTGTCTATAAAATAGTCGGTTTAGGACTACCTCAGAGACTATGGCTAGTTTGGCAATATTGTCAGACCCTGGGGAACTTGACTCTACAGAGGAGGCGATCGCCTGTATGACTTTAGAGGGTTTTTCTTTGTGGAAAATTCCTCACTGGTGTTTGAGTAACCAGCCAAACGCCTGTAAAACGTTGGTAAATCAGGAAATGCCGCCCTTAAGTCAGCCACCTTTTGAGCGTCTCAGCAATTGCCAAGCAAAAAATGAGAATGTTTTAAAAAGTGTAACTAATTGGTGCCCTTGTTTGCAAGCGTGTCATTAAGACTCTTGAAACTCCTAATCCCAACTATGTTGCGAATAGTTAAGTATTTAGCCTATGTGTCATAGTATGATAGTTGACCGCTAATTGGAAAAATCACAATAGTATGATCTCGTTTTTCTTGACCGTGAGACGATGGAGCGCCATCACAAAATTTTTATCATGGTTTTCTCTTTGTCTACTTTTGGTTGTCAGTTGCGCTCCTGGTAAGCAGACAGGGAATTTACCCACTCCTACCGTTGACGGTCGGATTACTGTCGGTACAACTCTCAAACCCAGAACCCTCGACCCCGCAGATACCTACGAGTTGGCTTCCTTGGGTTTGGTGTTCAATATGAGCGATCGCCTGTACACTTATGAACCAGGTAACACAGAAATTAAACCCCAATTAGCAACAGCATTACCCGAAGTCAGCGCTGATGGTTTGACTTATACCATCCCCTTACGTCAGGGAGTGGTTTTTCACGATGATACTCTGTTCAACGCCCAAGCTATGGAGTTTAGTATGAGGCGATTTATGGAGAATAAAGGTAAGCCATCTTTTTTACTATCTGATACAGTAGAATCAGTAAAAGCCACAAATGATTATGAGTTAACCATTAAGCTTAAAAGACCATTTGCAGCCTTTCCCTCACTGTTAGCATTTTCTGGGTTGTGTGCAGTATCACCCAAGGCTTACGAAATTGGGGCAGGTAAATTTCAGCCCAATATCTTTGTAGGGACTGGTCCATATAAGTTAGCTCAATATGGCACAGATTCCCTGAGATTAGATGTATTTGAGAAATACTGGGGGGAAAAACCAGCCAATCAGGGCGTTAACGTCCAAATCCAGACTAGCCCAGTAAATTTATTTAACGCCTTCCGTACAGGTACAGTAGATATAGCCTATCTATCCCTACAACCAGAGCAAATTCGCAGCTTAGAAGCAGCAGGAGAAAAAGGGGATTGGCAAAATATTACTGCTGAGGGTAGCGTAGTGAGTTATATGGTATTCAACCGCAATCAGCCACCCTTAGATCAACCAGAAGTGCGAGCTGCTATAGCGGCTATGATTGACCGTCAACTTTTAAACCAAAGAGTTTTACTTGGTCAAGCCCGGCCATTGTACAGCATAATTCCTACCACCTTTAAAGTTTCCCAGCCAGTATTTCAAGAGAAATATGGCGATGGTAACTTTCAAAAAGCTCAAGAATTATTAACTGCAGCTGGCTTCTCCCCAGAAAAACCCGCCAGGGTGGAAATTTGGCATCCCTCCACCTCAGCTAATCGCAGTTTAGCCGCACAAACTCTTAAATCATTAGCTGATCGAGAAATGGGAGGACTACTACAAATAGAAGTTAATAATGTGGAAAGCGCCACCTTCTTTAAGGACATTTCCAGGGGTCTATATCCAGCGGCGTTACTTGACTGGTATCCCGACTTTTTAGACCCAGACAATTATGTATACCCATTCTTATCTTGTCAAAAAGGCTCCCAGTCTCAAGGGTGTCAAAATGGAGGTAGTCAAAGTCAGGGTTCCTTTTACTACAGCCAAACCATGAATAAACTAATTGCACGACAACGCCAAGAGCAAAACCCCGCAGCGCGTGAGGCAATTTTCCGAGAAATTCAAGAGCAAGTCGCCAATGATGTCCCTTATATTCCCTTATGGCAAACCAAAGATTATATATTTGCTCAGAACGGAGTTAACAACGTCCAACTTGACCCGACCCAAAATTTAATTTATCGGAGTATCAGCAAGCAGTAGAAGGGCGATTTGTTACTAAGTCCGGCAGGATACCGACCCCACAAGGGTAGGTATTTTACATTGTCGTCAGGGCAAGACTTGGGGGACAAGGTAGGACAGTGGACAAGGTAGGAAAACCGTACAAATAATGTACAATTGGTAACAAAAACTGACGATCAACAGACCATTTTTTGTAGAAAATCTTCCTTGTCTACTTTCCCTCCTTGTCTTCGGTGGTGCTGCCTTCACAGTTAATATTAAAAACCTACCCCTGTGAGAGGATCCCCGCCCCACAAGACTTTTAGCTGATGTCAAGTTTATATAGCTGGTCAATGCCAGCTATCAGATATTCTGTTAACAATTAAAGATTAAAATATGTCTCGTTCTCAGGCTTTACAATATTACATTGCCTCTCGGTTACTTCTAGCACCCCTGCAACTGTTAACTATTATTACTATCGTATTTTTATTACTGCGAGCTACACCGGGAGACCCCGCAGATGCAATTCTAGGGGGACGTGCGCCAGAAGCAGCTAAGGAAGAGTTACGCCAAGAACTAGGTTTAAATCTTCCCCTGTGGCTCCAGTATGGTAATTATCTAGTTAACTTATTGCGCTTTGATTTAGGAACCTCCTTAACCAGTCGGGGACAGGATGTATGGGAGATCATTGGGCAATATTTCCCAGCCACTGTAGAATTAGCGGTATGCAGTATGGCGGTAGCAGTGATAGTCGGTATTGTCGCCGGTACTGTTGCTGCATCTCGTCCCGGTACTTATTTTGATATTGGCGGGCGTTTATTCGGTATTATTACTTACGCAATCCCCATGTTTTGGGCGGGAATGCTTTTACAGTTGATTTTTTCTGTACAATTGCGTTGGTTTCCTACTTCTAACCGGTTTCCCCCTAATCTTCCTGCTCCTGTGTCCATCACTGGACTATATACCATTGATAGTTTGCTCACAGGTAATTTTACCCAGTTTTTGGTATCCTTGCACCATTTAACCCTGCCGAGCCTGACCCTAGGAATATTACTCAGTGGCATTTTTGAGCGCATTGTCAGGGTAAATCTTAAACAAACCCTCAAAGCCGACTATGTAGAAGCCGCTAGAGCCAGAGGAATCCATGAAAATAAGATTTTGGTATCCCATGCCCTAAAAAATGCCCTCATCCCAGTAATTACAGTGTTAGGATTAACTTTTGCTTCCCTCCTGGGTGGTGCGGTTTTAACTGAGGTAACATTTTCCTGGCCTGGTTTAGCCAATCGTCTCTATCAAGCTATTTCTGACCGCGACTATCCCACAGTCCAGGGAATATTAGTATTTTTTGGGGCAATTGTGGTTACCGCCAGCATATTAATTGACATTCTCAACGCCTATATTGACCCACGGATTCGTTATTAGTCGTCAGTTCTCTTAGCAATCCTCGTCACTTTTAAAACATTATCTGAAATATTTAAATAGGTTTTTTGACTTTCAATTAAAATATCTTTAGCTTGATCAATTAAATCTACCGTGATGGGGATATTTACATCTTCCGCTAAATACTCTGTAACTTGACGGGCGATCGCATTAACTAACCAAGGTTGACCCTGGGTTAAATGATAGGCGTGGTTGATAGCTTCGGGGGTAAAGATTTGCCCAGTGGCTTCAGTGTGTTGTTCGTATAGACTTTTGACATCTTCCAAGGTAAAATTACTTAAGTTTATAGATTCTACCTTGATATTAAAGAGGCTAGAGGTATTTAATCTATCAGTACCACCAGAGGCTACCTTGTAATCCCCTACATCCCGCATCCCGATTAACGCCACACATTGAGGGAAACCTTGGGGACGACGGGGATAACCGGAGCGGATCTGTCGCAATACAGAAATTAAACTTGTATCAGTTAACACGTCTATTTCATCTAAGAAAACCACCAGGGGGAGGGGAGAATCAGTCGCCCAAGTGCTTAAAAATGTGCTAATTTGGGAGCCAGTATTTACTTCTGGCCATGTAGTGGGCTGTAGGTTAGCTGGTAGGTGAAATTTAACCGACTGTTTCCACTCATCTAAAATTGCTCGTTCAGCAGTTCCCAGATCATGGGGAAATACTGACCCCACTTCTAAGGATAGTAAGACTGCGGTGTACTTACCACTGGCTGTTAATTCCTGTGCAAGGGTCAGCATGGCAGAGGTTTTACCGGTTTGTCTGGGTGCATGGATAACAAAGTAATTGCGCTGATCAATCAGGCGTTTTAATTGGGGTAACCGTTTACTGGTGGGTAGGGTATAGTGGATATCTGGTTGACAAGGGCCAGCGGTGTTAAACCATTTAGTCATAAAAGTTTAGCTATACTCTGATTTGATTATCTGTTCCATGATTGTTGACGGTTGACGGTTGACCGGTAAGAAGTATTAGCTGGTATCTACAAATCTTGGCTTACACTTTGTCAGTTCTCTTACCAGTCCTCCTCACTTTTAAAATACTACTTACGCAACTGGTACAGGCGATCGCATTAACTAACCAAGGTTGACCCTGGGTTAAATGACAGGCGTGGTTAATAGCTTCGCGGGTAAAGATTTGCCCAGTGGCTTCAGGGTGTTTTCTGTATAGTATTTTACATTTTTTAATGTAAATTATTTAAGGTTAGAGATTCTACCTTGATATTAAAGAGGCTAGAGGCATTTAATCTATCAGTACCACCAGAGGCTACCTTGTAATCCCCTACATCCCGCATCCGGATTAACGCTACACATTGAGGGAAACCTTGGGGACGACGGGGATAACCGGAGCGGATCTGTCGCAATACAGAAATTAAACTTGTATCAGTTAACACGTCTATTTCATCTAAGAAAACCACCAGGGGGAGGGGAGACTCAGTCGCCCAAGTGCTTAAAAATGTGCCAATTTGGGAGCCAGTATTTACTTCTGGCCATGTAGTGGGCTGTAGGTTAGCTGGTAGGTGAAATTTAACCGACTGTTTCCACTCATCTAACATTGCTTGTTCAGCAGTTCCCAGATCATGGGGAAATACTGACCCCACTTCTAAGGATAGTAAGACTGCGGTGTACTTACCACTGGCTGTTAATTCCTGTGCAAGGGTCAGCATGGCAGAGGTTTTACGGGTTTGTCTGGGTGCATAGATAACATCGCATTTCAATATGATTCATATTCTCAAGTATATGTCAGTTTTGAATAGAAATAAAAAATTCTGAATAGAAATAAAAAATTCACATCAAGTCAACCCCCAGCCATGGGCTTTCTGCTTTTATTTTTTGTAAAGGCGATCGCTATCACTATTTTTGTAGGGCAGATATTGATTATTCAGTTTGGTGGTAGCATCTTCAGAACAATACCTTTATCTTTCATGGACTGGGTGCGTGTAGTTGTGGGCACATCCATAGTGCTTGTGATTGGTAAACTTTGGCGTTTAATTAGCTCGCGACATTGGAAGCTAGGGTAGTCAAAGGGATACAATAGAGCAAAATTAGCTATTATAGAGTAAAATTCCCCTATGTGCCGCTTACTTGCCTACCTGGGTCAACCCGTCACCCTAGAAGACATACTATATAAACCGGAACATTCCTTAATAGTTCAGAGTTACCAACCGCGGGAAATGACCGCTGGGGTAGTGAATGCAGATGGCTTTGGTATAGGTTGGTATCATCGCCAAAAAGATACCGCCCCATTTACCTACAGAAATACCCTACCCATCTGGAACGATTTAAACCTGCCTCATCTGAGCCGTTATGTAGAATCTCAATGTATACTAGGTTATGTTCGCAGCGCCACACCGGGACAGTCCCTAGATTTTGCCAATTGTCAGCCCTTCCACCACCAACAACAGCTATTTATTCACAATGGATATATTGAGAACTTTCGTCAATCAATATACCGAAAAATCCGTAATCAATTAACTCCTGATTTTTACGACCACATTCATGGTAGTACGGACTCAGAACATATTTTCGCCCTGCTACTGTCTCAAGGTCAAATCAATCAACAGCTACCTCCCGAAGATGCTTTACACAGTACCTTAGTCATCTTATTAGAAATGGCAAAACTCCATCAAGTAACGGTTTCCGCCAACATAGTCTTGAGTGATGGTCATCGTTTGATTGCTTCGCGCTTTTCTAGCAGTACCCCCGCACCATCTCTATATTGGCTCAAAGATGACCTCAATTTTCCCCAATCTGTGATTATTAGCTCCGAACCGTTATTTACTGGTAATTGGACTGCTTGTCCAGAAAATAGCATTATCAGTGTGGGAGAAGACCGTGATATCCAGATTAAATCAATCTAGTCTCAAAGAGGCTATTTTTAACGCTTTGGTGGAATGTCGCCTTAAAACCCAGACCCTGTTTGAGGGTATGGAGGAATCGACATTTTGTAGTCAACCTCATCCTGATTTTAGTCCTGTGGGTTGGCACTTAGGGCATATTGGCTTTATTGAGTCTTTATGGTTACTAGAACATAGCGGGGGTCTCCCTTGTCCTTTCCCCCAATACCGCAAACTATTTGCAGCTGATGGTTTACCTAAATCACAACGTGTGCGGTTACCCCATCTTCAGGAAATACTTTATTTCTTGGAAACGGTCAGAAAACAGGTTTTGGAACGTTTGGAAGTGATTGATCTTGAAAAAGAAGAACGTCTTTGGCGCTTTTTGATTCAGCATGAAAGCCAACACTGTGAAATTATCAGCTTTGTGCTGGAATTGATGAATCGGGAAAAAGTGAAGATGACAAAGATGATTTCTGGGGGTGAAATCAGCAATATTACTGAGATGATTCTCATCCCCGCTGGTGAATTTGAACAGGGAAGCGATGATGTATATGCTCTGGATAATGAGCGCCCCGCCCATAAGAGATATTTAGAAACTTATTATATTGACCGCTATCCGGTGACTTGTGGACAGTATCGCTTATTTATGGCAGCCGGCGGTTATGATGATTCTCGGTGGTGGTCAGCCGCGGGGTGGAAATGGCGGGAAAATCAGCAGGTAATTCAGCCATTATACTGGAGTGGCGATCGCCATGGGGACAATCATCCGGTTTGTGGTGTTAGTTGGTATGAAGCCGAAGCCTATTCACGATTTGTGGGTAAACGCCTCCCCACAGAAGCTGAATGGGAAAAAGCCGCGAGTTGGGATGCAAAAGCTGGTTGTAGTCGCGTTTATCCTTGGGGGAATAAATTCCCCACATCTGAATATTGTAACTGCGATCGCTCCATTGGTGAGACGACACCAGTCAATGACTACCCTGCGGGAAAAAGTAGTTATGGATTATACGACACTCTCGGTAATGTCTGGGAGTGGACTAGTACTTGGTTTGATGGTTACAATGGTTTCCAGAGCTACCCTTATATTGGTTACTCCCAGGTTTATTTTGACCAGCAGCACCGGGTTTTAAAAGGCGGGAGTTGGGCTACACGCCCTTGGGGACTACGTGCTAGTTTTCGTAACTGGTATCATCCCCATGTACGACAAATTTTTGCTGGGTTTCGCTGTGCTACTAGTTAAGGTTTGAACAATTTCCACTGAGGTAATCTCAGGAGTACTTGACGACAGGAATTTCTCACAGCAGTTAGTAGACGATAGGATTTACGAATCATATCTAATGTAGAGTATGATACATGAAGTCGTAATGGGGATAACACAGGGAGATAAAACCAGTAATAAGCCGTTTTGAGGTCATTCCACTTTGAACAGGGTTCTTGATGTAGGAAATCTGAGATATCTACTACCAATCCTCTACCCTGGTACATCATCACATTACGACCGTGGACATCATGGGGTCGTAGTCCACGACTTTGAGCATATTCAGAAACCTGGTCAATATCCCGTATGACTTGTTTGGGAATAGATAATCCCTGGTGTAGACAGTCGTACAGAGTTGTGCCATAAAGCCGTTTCAAAACTAAAAAGTTATCTTTAGCATATAAACACTCAGAGAAAGCCGGGTGAGAACCCAGAAGACGATAGACCTCTATTTCCTCTGTAAAGCCTGGGCGATTAGGGGCATAAATTTTCACGACTAAATCTGGGTGATGAGGATGATAAACGACTACAGCATAATTCCCTTTGCCAATCAGCCGCCAGGGTTGTGGTAGATACCTGACCTTGATGGGATTACGTGAGTCCACACTTTCAATTTCTAAGCTAGGTAGTAGTTCCTGATCAATAATCTCTAGCAAATCCTGCGGGGGTAACTGGTTCATGTTACATAAACTAGTTGGGTCTAATGTTGAGTTTAGCTGTTTGTACTGACTTATCTGACAAATTTCAACTTGACTTAGTTCAACTCGATTCGTTTTTTATATAAAATCAGTAAAGTCGTGAAAAAAACTTGATTAATCTAGCTCAGGCGTGATGTGATGGGCTATGAATATGTGTTTCATTGGGTGGGGTAAAGCTTACCCTAACTTATCTAGTGTTTAAATACACATTATTCCGTATGCTCAATGAGGAATTAAGTTGGAGGTTGAATGTCAATATCTCAGGTTGCTAGTAGCTTCACTTCTGAACATAGTATTGAAGAGCGCTTACAAATAGAGCATTTAATCCCCAAAAACCCCCTATTTGTTCCCAGTGCTGGGAGTGATGTAATTAAGGGATTAACTCAAACACCCAAAACCCTTCCCGCTCGTTATTTCTATGATGACCGTGGCTCTGATTTATTTGAGCAAATCTGTGAGTTACCAGAATATTATGTCACACGTACAGAAACCAAAATTTTACAGCAATATGCTGGTGAAATTGCCAGGATAACCGGCCCTTGTGAATTGGTAGAGTTGGGTAGTGGTAGCTCTACTAAAACTCGTATAATCTTGGATGCCTACGCACAACTAGGCCACACCCTGCAGTATATGCCCATTGATGTCAGTGCAGGGATATTAGAAACCAGTGCTAAACAGCTATTAGCAGATTATCCCTCTTTGAAAGTTCATGCCCTAGTGGCAACCTATGAGTTAGCATTAGCACAAATATCGCCGACAAAATTATTCAGCAGAATGATTAGTTTTATCGGTAGCAGTTTAGGTAATCTCAATCCCCAAGAATGTGATGTGTTCTTTACTCAAATTACCAACGCTTTACAAGTGGGTGATTATTTTCTCCTGGGTATAGATTTACAAAAGCCCAAACATATCGTAGAACCAGCTTATAATGATGCCCAAGGTGTGACAGCAGCTTTTAACCTGAATATGTTAGAGCATTTAAATCACCAGTTTGAAGGGAATTTTGACACCACCCAGTTTGAACACTGGGCATTTTACAATGAAGCTCAAAGTCAAATTGAGATGCATTTACGCTCTTTGCGATCGCAGTCTGTAGAATTAAGCGCCCTCAACCTCACCGTTGATTTTGCTCCGGGGGAAACTATCCTCACAGAAATCTCCCGCAAGTTTAATCTTAACATGATGCAAGAACAGCTCACCGCCAGGGGTTTAGTACCCCTCCAGGAGTGGACTGATGCTGATGGTCTGGTTTGGTTTATTGCTTTGTCAGCTACAAGCATAAATTTTCAGTAATTTAAGGGGGGGAGGCAGTTTTTCCCTCTCCCTTCACAGCCGATTGGCGGGAGTTTTGCTAAAAGATACAAAAAAAGGTCACACTTTTTGCCAAGATGATAGTATTATTTTCCCAAACTTCAATTGGCAATGGTCGGCATGAGTGAAAAAATAATAGACAGCAGAGGGAAAGGTTTTCTCGTTCTGCTTTTGCCAATCTCGTTTTTAATTATTTTCCTGGTTGCTACCTGGAAAATTTTGCTGGTTATGTTAATGGTAATCATTGGCTTCCGGGCTGTGCAAGAATATCAATGGCAAAAGTGGACTGAGCAAGTTAATCCGATTTTTAATGAGTTGCTCTGGGAAACCCAAGGGAAAATTACCCCTATGGATTTAGCAATTAAGGGTAATTTTTCCGGAACGACGGCAAAACGCTATTTAGATAGTAAAGCTAGTGAGTTCGGTGCAAGTATACAGCCTTCACAGGATGGCGGTGAGGTTTATTACTTTATCAGCGCCAGTATTCTCGGCGATATCCTGGACAGTAGCGAACCGGTTACACAAGTTTCACCTTCCTCAGTCACTCAAAGAAACCTATCTCTTTTAGCCCCACCAGCAACCCCACCAGTCAACTTAGAATCAGAAACTGAAGCACCACCACCAGAAACCCATCAAGCAGTTAAGCGCTCACTAGAACAACAGTTAATGTTTGGTTCTCTCATCCAATCGGAACTAGCCAAGCGACTAAATGTGTATTCTAGCACGGTGTATAAACGGCGTAATGATCCAGACTTTTCGGAGTGGAGTCGCAACAGAGACCCTGATAGTATTGCTTGGAAATACTCAGAAAAAACTAAGGAGTTTTTTCCCCTAGAGGAAGGTTAGTCAATAGCTGATTATTTGCTAACAATAGATTATATATGCTCACAAATGCTAAGATAGCGGTATGGCTCATGTACCACTACGAGAAGCAGTCAAACAACTGGGACTTCACCCAAACACTTTAAGGAAGTACGCAGACAATGGCAAGATTGAAAGCATCAAAAACGAAGCAGGACAAAGACTTTTTAACATTGAATCCTACCTCCGTGGTGCAATTAGAACTTCCTTTGTCTGCTACTGTCGAGTTAGTTCAACCAAGCAACGAGACGACCTTGGTAGACAAATCGCCTATATGCAATCACTCTACCCAGAAGCCGAAATCATCAAAGATATCGGCAGTGGAATCAACTTTAAAAGAAAAGGACTGCAAGCCCTACTGGACAGACTTATGCGGGGAGATAAGCTCACGCTTGTTGTTACCTGTCGTGACCGACTCGCAAGGCTTGGATTCGAGCTTATTGAGTACATGGTCGAGCAAAACGGTGGACGGGTCGTGGTTCTCGACAAAACTGTACACAGCCCAGAATCAGAACTTACCTCGGATCTTCTCTCCATCCTCCACGTCTTCTCTTCTCGGATGCACGGACTCAGGAAGTACAGTAAAAAAATCAAAGAAGATCCGGATCTTTCTCACAACCAAGCAGAGGCAGATCGTTAAACAGTGGTTTGGTGTATCCAGGTTTGTTTACAACACCACCGTCAAACTGCTGCAAGACTATAGCATTAAGGCTAACTGGAAAGCGATTAAGACTGACATATTGAACGGATTACCAGAATGGAGTAAATCAGTCCCTTATCAAATTAAATCAATCGCCATCAAAGATGCTTGTAAGTCTGTCAGCAATGCCAAGAAAAAGTTTAAAAACGGTGGTGGTATTAGCAAGATTAGATTTAGGTCAAGAAAAGACACTGTACAATCTTGCTACATTCCCAAATCCGCAGTAAAAGATGTGGGAATTTACCACACTATATTAGGTAAGGTAACCTTTAAAGAAGCCTTACCACAAAGCTTTGGCGACTGTCGTTTAGTATTTGCATACGGTGATTACTATTTGACAGTTCCAGAGGATGTTCTGCAACAGAAGTCTGATAACCAAGGACGTGTTGTAGCACTTGACCCCGGCATCAGAACATTTATTACCTTCTTTTCTGAATGTAGTTTTGGCGAAATTGGCACATCTGCTAATTTACAAATTCAGAAGCTGTGTTTTCGTTTGGATAAGTTAATTTCTAAATTCACTAAAGCCAAGTGTAAACAAAGAAGAAGGATGAAGCTTGCAGCCAGTAGACTGCGAGGTAAAATCAAAAACCTTGTAGACGAATTGCACAAGAAAACTGCTCGATTTTTGGTTAATAACTTTGACATTATTTTACTGCCCACCTTTGAAACATCCCAAATGTCTCAGAAGGCAAAGCGACGAATTAGGTCAAAGTCAGTGCGCCAAATGTTAACACTCTCTCACTACCGATTTAAGCAGTTTCTCAAGCATAAGGCTTTTGAGACTAATAAAGTAGTGATGGATGTCAACGAAGCGTACACATCAAAAACAGTCAGTTGGACTGGTGAAATCATCCCCAACCTTGGTGGTGCTAAGTTCGTTAAGTCTCCATCTGATGGGCGGGTAATGAGCCGGGACATAAATGGTGCGCGGGGGATTTTCCTCCGTGCATTGGTTGATACGCCCTCTCTTAAAGAGTGTATTTGTTAGTGAATGTTAGCAAAAAAGTATCGGTGAAACATGATTGATGTTTAGTTATTCACAATTGTTGATACCTACAGCCTCGGTGATGGAATTTAACTGATGTTTTTCCAGTTCTAACAGCAAACCTTCCAGAATACGGCGCACCATCATTGGTCCTTGGTAAATCCAACCGGTGTATACTTGAATTAAACTAGCACCTGCAGTGATTTTTTCCCAAGCGTCTTGGGGGGTAAAAATGCCACCGACACCAATAATAGGGATGGTTCCTTGGGTTTGCTGCCAAATATACCTAATTACCTCAGTGGAGCGATCGCGTACCGGCGCACCGCTAATTCCCCCAGGCTCCTCCTGGGGTGATTTGCCTGTTTGCTCAATTAATTGAGTTCTCAATCTATCCCGGCTAATGGTAGTATTAGTGGCAATAATCCCAGCTAATTGGTAAGTTTTCGCTAAACTGATAATGTCTGCGATCGCCTCCCAGGTTAAATCTGGGGCAATCTTGACAAAAACCGGCTTTTGTGTCTGGTTTTCCTGCTGTAATAACTCCAAGATGGTACTCAGCATTGCAGCATCTTGGAGCGATCGCAGACCTGGAGTATTAGGAGAAGAAACATTAACCACAAAATAATCCCCCAAGTCCTTGAGTAAGCGAAAACTATGTAAATAATCTTCCCCTGCTTCCTCTAGGGGTGTCACCTTAGATTTACCTAAATTTATCCCTATGGGAATTGTTCGCCCTAAATCTTGGTAATCTGTGCTGAGTCTGGTAACCATTGCTGCAGCACCACTATTATTAAAACCCATGCGATTGAGAGCAGCTTGATCCAATGGTAACCGAAATAACCGCGGACGGGGGTTTCCTGGTTGGGGTACAAAAGTCACAGTTCCTAATTCTGCAAAACCAAAACCCAGACTAGACCAGATTTTTGCCCCCACCCCATCCTTATCAAAACCCGCTGCTAACCCCAAAGGGTTGGGAAACCTTAGCCCCCATAAATTTTGTTCTAAGCGTGGGTCTTGCAGACATAAAGACTGTTGTAAACGTTGATTAACCCAATGAGCAGAAGGGTTACTAGTGTGGGAGAGCCAGCTTAAAGTACTAATAGTTTGCTGATGTAACCACTCTGGGTCAGCCTTGATCACATTAAATAATACGGGACGAATTACTTGGTAAAAATCCATTGCCAATTTTACTCATAAATATCTCAGAATAACTTAGTCCGACTCCCCCACCCGTAACAGTCATTCATGATCTAATTCACCAATGGTGGTGAGCAAGTATTTTAACTAAAAAAATTCACCACATTGATACATACTGTGGTAAACATAATAATGATCACAAAACCCGTCAAAATTAAGTATTTTCTCCCATAAAAGAAATTGAGGATGAAACATGGACCCTATTTCTATGATTATTGCCGCTTTAAGCGCCGGTGCTGTGGCTGCTAGTAAAGATACCGCAGAGAAAGCAGTTAGAGATACCTATGAAGGGTTGAAAACCTTAATTAAAAAGAGGTTTGCTGACCAGGGTAAAGAAGATGATAGTAATATTATAGACAAGTACGAGAAAAAGTTAGAATCACCAGCATTTAAGGAATTACTCAAAGAAGAGTTAATTAATTTAAGTGCAGAACAGGATCATAAAATCATCGAGTTAGCAGAAAAATTACTGAAGCAGGGAGAAGCTGAAGAACCGGCAGCATCTAAGTATAATACAGTCTTTCAAGGAGAAGTGAAGGGGGCGCAAGTAGGCGATCGCAACACACAGAACAATACATTTACCTAACTATATTTACTTAAAAGTCGAGTACTTCAGTGGATCAAACAAGTTCTCAATATCATTCACCCTTTGAACAAGAAGTCAAAAGTGCTGTAGTTGGGGAACATAACGTTATTTACAATTACTTCTACTATAGAGAACAAGTCAACCCCCCAAGCCCATCCAGCCCCAGATGATGACCATCTCCCTTGTCCCTATCAAGGCTTATTTCACTTTGGACCAGAGGAAGCAGATTTTTTCTTTGGGCGGGAAATATTTATCGAACAACTGTATACCGCTACACAAACCCGTAAATTTATCCCCTTACTGGGTGCATCAGGTAGCGGTAAATCCTCAGTAGTTTTAGCGGGATTAGTACCTAGGTTACAAAAACAAGGTCGTTGGCAATTTACCCACTTTCGCCCTGGTTCAGAGCCATTCCGTGAGCTAGCCTTAGCATTAGTTCCACTTTATACCCCCGAATTAAACGCCACAGAACAACTAGCCCAAGGGCGCACCTTAGCCACATACCTAGAACAAGGCACCATCAGTTTATCCGATGTTTTCGCCCAAATTCAGCAAAACCACCCGACTCATCGGGTGTTACTGATAGCAGACCAATTTGAAGAAATTTATACCCTATGTCCCCAGCAAGAAACTCGCCATCAGTTTTTAGATTGCCTACTAGCTAGTTTAACTAAACCAAGCTCCCAGATGGTTTTAGTTACCACCATGCGGGCGGACTTCCTCGCCAATGCCCTATCCTATCGTCCCTTTGCCGATGTTTTGCAAAATGCTGACCTGAAAATTGCCGCCATGAACCGGGAGGAACTCACACAGGTGATTACCAAACCGGCAGAGAAATTAGGAGTATCCTTTGAGGGGGGACTAGTAGAAAGAATTTTAGATGATGTAGCAGACCAGCCAGGAAATTTACCATTACTAGAGTTTGCCCTAACACAGTTGTGGAACCAGCGCCTGGGTAAACAATTAACTCACAGCATTTATGAAGCAATTGGGGAAGTAGAGGGAGCATTAGCTCGCTATGCAGATGAGAAATATGGCAACTTGACAGCAGCACAAAAGGAAAAAGTCCAGCGGATTTTTATTCAACTAGTACGCCCAGGGGAGGGAGCCGAAGACACAAGACGCATAGCAGTGAAAGCAGAAATGGGGGAAGAAAGTTGGTTGTTAGTCAAACAATTAGCAGATGCGCGGTTAGTGGTGACTAGTCGTAACGTCACGGCACAAGAAACAGTGGAAGTAGTCCATGAGGCGTTAATTCGTAACTGGGTAGAACTGCGGACATGGATAGATAGTAACCGGGAGTTTAGAGCCTGGCAAGAAAGACTCAGAGCCGCCAAGGAACAATGGAAAGCCACGGATAAAGATCCGGGTTCATTGTTGCGTGGGGCTGCACTAGCCCAAGCCCAGGAAAAACTGCAAGAGCGCCCAGAGGATTTAATTGATGAGCAAGAGTTTATTGAGCAGAGTATTCAAGAACAGAGCCGCATAGAACAGGTGGAAATTGCACGGCGAAAACGGGAAATCACCACCGCTTGGGGAATTGCGGCGGGTTTCTTAGTAGCAGTAGCAGCGGTGGTAAGTATTGCCTCGGCTATAATAGCTGTGGAACAGAGGAACCAAGCCGAACTAAATCAAGCCAAATCTCAGGGGTGGTCTAGCTCGTTTCTGTTTAAAGAACATAAACAGTTAGAAGCCATGGTCAATGCCATTAAAGTCGGGAAAATCCTTCAGAATAGAAAGGGAAACCATCCCGAGGTAATTGCTGCATTACAAAATATTTTTTACGCCAGCCAGCGCCATTCCTGGAAAGGGCATGATAGAGGGGTTAATAGTGTCACCATCAGCCCGGACGGCAAAACCTTGGCTTCTGGGAGTAGTGACAACACCATCAAAATCTGGGATTTAGGTACGGGTAACCTGCAGCGCACCCTCCCAGGGCATGATGGCTTGGTTTCGAGCGTCACCATCAGCCCGGACGGCAAAACCTTGGCTTCTGGGAGTACTGACAAGACTATCAAAATCTGGGATTTAGGTACGGGGGAACTGAAGCACACCCTGGAAGGGCATAATAGCTTGGTTTTGAGTGTCACCATCAGCCCGGACGGCAAAACCTTGGCTTCTGGGAGTAGTGACAACACCATCAAAATCTGGGATTTAGGTACGGGGGAACTGAAGCACACCCTGGAAGGGCATAATAGCTTGGTTTTGAGTGTCACCATCAGCCCGGACGGCAAAACCTTGGCTTCTGGGAGTAGTGACAACACCATCAAAATCTGGGATTTAGGTACGGGTAACCTGCAGCGCACCCTCCCAGGGCATGATGGCTTGGTTTCGAGCGTCACCATCAGCCCGGACGGCAAAACCTTGGCTTCTGGGAGTACTGACAAGACTATCAAAATCTGGGATTTAGGTACGGGTAACCTGCAGCGCACCCTCCCAGGGCATAATGGCGAGGTTTCTAGCGTCACCATCAGCCCGGACGGCAAAACCTTGGCTTCTGGGAGTAGTGACAACACCATCAAAATCTGGGATTTAGGTACGGGGGAACTGAAGCACACCCTGGAAGGGCATAATAGCTTGGTTTTGAGTGTCACCATCAGCCCGGACGGCAAAACCTTGGCTTCTGGGAGTGCTGACAAGACCATCAAAATCTGGGATGCACCCACAAAAAACCCCATCCCCACCCTGGAAGGGCATAATGGCGGGGTTTTGAGCGTCACCATCAGCCCGGACGGCAAAACCTTGGCTTCTGGGAGTACTGACAAGACTATCAGAATCTGGGATGTAGACACCCAGAAAATCATCCACACCCTGGAAGGGCATAATGACGTGGTTTTGAGCGTCACCATCAGCTCCGACGGCAAAACCTTGGCTTCTGGGAGTTATGACCAGACCATCAAAATCTGGGATGTAGATACGGGTATCCTGCAGCGCACCCTAGAAGGGCATAATTACTGGGTTTCTAGCGTCACTATCAGCCCGGACGGCAAAACCTTGGCTTCTGGGAGTCATGACAACACCATCAAAATCTGGGATTTAGCTACGGGGAAGCTGAAGTACACCCTGGAAGGGCATAGTAGCTGGGTTTATAGCCTCACCATCAGCCCGGACGGCAAAACCTTGGTTTCTGGGAGTGGTGACAAGACCATCAAAATCTGGGATTTAGGTACGCGTGAACTGAAGCACACCCTCCCAGGGCATAATGGCGGTGTTTCGAGCGTCACCATCAGCCCGGACGGCAAAACCTTAGCTTCTGGGAGTCATGACAACACCATCAAAATCTGGGATGTAGGTACGAGGGAACTGCGGCGCACCCTCCAAGGGCATAATGACTCGGTTTCGAGCGTCACCATCAGCCCGGACGGCAAAACCTTGGCTTCTGGGAGTTGGGACGACAGCATCAAAATCTGGGATTTAGCCACTGGTGACCTAATCCGCACCCTGGAAGGGCATAATAGCTGGGTTTTGAGCGTCACCATCAGCCGCGACGGCAAATTAGCTTCTGGGAGTTACAACAAGCCCATCAAAATCTGGGATTTAGATTTAGACTCTTTAATAAAGCGCAATTGTGATTGGGTGCGGAATTATCTCCAGAATAGTTCCGAGGTCAGTCAGGAAGATAGGGGCTTGTGTGATGACATCCGCTCATCAATCTGAATATAAAGCCTTTTGGTGTGTCTCATGAAGTACACACTAATTTACTCCCTACTCCCTGCTCCCTGTTCCCTGTTCCCTTTTCCCTAAAACTCAAACACCGTTTACCTCACACATATGGGGCGTAAAATATCTAAATCCGACCTACCTGAAAAAATCTGTCCTGTATGTCAACGTCCCTTCACCTGGCGCAAAAAATGGCAAGATTGTTGGGATGAGGTGAAATACTGCTCAGAACGTTGTCGTCGTCGTCGTTCTCAAGGTCAAAATTAAAAGCAATCGGGAGAAGCGCACCCCATGAGGGGAAAAGACCCCGTACATGGTTGATCTGCTGGCGAATCATAATTAATTAATCTAACTTGATATAAGACCAATTCCAAGTAAGACGCACATAGCGCAAGGGTGATAAATCATGAGGGTGCAACCAAAAGTAATTATTCATGGGGGAGCTGGTAGTTCTCTCCAAGGTAAAGGAGGTTTAGAGTCCGTACGCCGTTCACTACATACCATAGTCGAGGCGGTTTATTCTCTACTACTGTCAGGCGCAACTGCATCTGAGGCGGTGTTGCAAGGTTGCAGAATGTTAGAAGATAACCCCCGCTTTAATGCTGGTACTGGTTCGGTACTGCAATCGGATGGTCAAATTCGGATGAGTGCTTCCTTGATGAATGGTGCATCGGGGCGCTTTAGTGGTGTAATTAATGTTTCACGGGTAAAAAATCCCATTGAGTTGGCACAATTTTTACAAAGTTCCCCAGACAGGGTACTGTCGGATTATGGGGCGGCGGAACTAGCACGGGAGTTACAAATTCCCAGTTATAATGCTTTAACTGATTTAAGATTACAAGAATGGATACAAGAACGCCAGGATAATTTTCAAAGCACTATGGCTGGTGTGGTGGCAGAACCGGAATTAGCCCCAAGTAGTAATGCAGGGCGGGGGACTATTGGCGTAGTAGTTTTAGATACTTATGGTTGTGTGGCTGCGGGTACTTCTACCGGCGGTAAAGGCTTTGAGCGCATTGGTAGAGTCAGTGATTCTGCTATGCCGGCTGGTAATTATGCTTCTAGTTATGCTGGGGTTAGCTGTACCGGTATTGGGGAGGATATTATTGATGAGTGTTTAGCCGCTAAGATTGTGGTGCGGGTAAATGATGGTATGTTGCTCAAGGATGCAATGCAGCGCTCCTTTACGGAGGCGAGTCAAAATCATCGGGATTTAGGGGCGATCGCACTGGATGCTACTGGGGTAATAGCATGGGGTAAAACCAGTCAAGTCTTACTTGCTGCCTATCATAATGGTGAGGCGATTGGTGATACTTTGGAATGGAATGATGGCCAGTTAATCGGTTATTGTTAAATTCGCCCCAAGGCTATTTAGTCCCCTCCCCTTGGGTTAGGGGCTCACAGGGGTAGGTTTTTAATATGATCTGTGAAGGGAAGACCACCGAAGACAAGGAAGGAAAGTGGACAACGAAGATTTTATACGGACAATGGTCTTTTAAGGGGCTATTTTTGTAACTAAGAATACAGACTTTGTACTGGTTTCCTCCCTTGTCACCTTGTCCACCTTGTCCACCTTGTCTTACCCTCACGACAATGTAAAAAACCTACCCTTGTAAGAGGGTTAGGGTGGGGTGAGACTTCAACTATGAATGAGTTGTAAAACCTGCGTTAATATTTCTGATTCTTCAACCATAGTGGCTAATTCTTCAGCTTCATAACGCCCTTCAAAGGCTTCTACGGATGCTTTTTTGAGTGCTATTTCATACCCTTGTTGGAGAATATCGCGCATTTGTGCATAGTTGAGATAATTACCCCCTGATTTGCGCCGCTGATTGATTTTTTTGATTTCCCGCACAGCATTGGCCATGGAAATCTCCCAAGAGCGAGTTAAACGTTTTTCTGCTTGCTGTTTAATTAAGTGGATGAGAAGAATAACCCCATAACTATCAATTTTATTGATTTTGTCGCTGAGGCTCATTTCTTCTAACTCATCCACCAGCAGTAAAGCTTGCTCAATTTTGCCTTGTTCTAGAAGTCGCCTGAGTTCTAGTAGTTCTTCCATGTTGAAGACGGGAATTTGGGCTACAATCTTAATCTAACTAATTTAGCCATCCTTTTTCATCTGCCAATCTGGTTTGACTACCTGACGACTACGAGCAATTACCAAGGAATTATCAGGAACATCTTCTGTAACAGTGGAACCCGCGGCTACGTAAACATCATCACCTAAAGTCACCGGTGCTACTAAAACACTATTAGAACCGGTTTTAGTGCGATCGCCTATGGTGGTATGATGTTTGTTCACACCGTCATAGTTAGCGGTAATTGTCCCAGCGCCAATATTGACTTGTTGACCGGTGGTTGTATCGCCTAAGTATGATAAATGTGCCGCATTAGTGCGATCGCCTAACTGAGTATTTTTCAATTCTACAAAATTACCGACCCGGCAATGACTACCTACCTCTGCATGACCGCGTAAATGAGCATAGGGACCAATCTTACTACCAGTCTGCACCACACTATCAGTAATTACCGAATACTGCACCCTGACATTTTCACCCAAGTGGCTATTTTCAATTAAACACCCAGGTCCAATGCGACTCCCGGTATTAATAAAAGTATGACCTCGCAGGTGGGTTTGAGGTTCAATAATCACATCTGCCTGTAACTCTACCGTATCATCAATAGTGATGCTGTGGGGGTCAATCAGGGTAACACCAGCAGTCATCCATTTTTCCTTGACTCGCCCTTGTAAAATTTCGTATGCTGTGGCTAATTGTAGGCGGTCATTAATGCCTAAAATTTCTTGGTAATCTTCCACATCCACAGCCATAACCTGACCCACTTGAGTCACAGCATCAGTGAGATAATATTCCTTCTGAGCATTATTTGCTTGTAGGTGGGGTAGAACCTGCTCTAATTCCGGCCAACTAAAACAATAAACCCCCGCATTAATGCGGCGATTTTGTCTTTGAGCAGCGGTACAGTCCTTATGTTCCACAATTTGCTGCACTATATTCTCACTATTACAAAAAACCCGCCCATAGCCTTGGGGTTCAGGGATGTGAGAAGTCAGGATAGTAGCGGCGTTATGATTGTCTTGGTGAGTTTGTAATAAGTTTTTGAGGGTCTGAGTGCGTAATAAAGGGACATCCCCATTTAAAACCAGCAAATCCCCAGTATAACCCTGTAAATGGGGTAGTAATTGCTGGATAGCGTGACCTGTCCCCAGCTGCTCGGTTTGTTCCACAAACTCTAAGATAGGGGATTTGATGGCGGTTTTCACTTCTTCACCCTGATACCCTACAATCACCATCCGTCGTGAGGGTAAAAGGGGTTCTACACTGTCAAGAACTCTTTGTACTAGCGATCGCCCCCCCAAATGGTGTAAAACCTTGGGTAAGTGTGATTTCATCCTTGTACCCCGTCCCGCCGCCAGAATTGCTACAACTACCATAATTTAGTTATCATAGATTTGGCCTCAAATCATACCAGCTTATCAATGTGATGTCATATAGCTGATGTGAGAATATTTTCCTGAAAACCAGCGTTTGCGCCAACTAGAAGTAGGTTCTAGGGGAGAAACTTCCTGTTCTTGGTTCCGTCGTCTGAGGATGACATCCGCAGCATCTATTAATTGTGGGTCGCGGTAAGGAACAGCAGCACGGGTTTGTAAATGCTCTTTTTCCGATTCACAAAGGGGAGGGAGACTATTCCCAGGATATGCCGCAATTGTACCAGGCGATCGCCTACCCACAGGAGGAGTAGAACCGATTTCTAACCCCGCAGCTAATAGCGCCGTGCGCACCGCAGCAGCACAAGAATAAGTTGCTAGCAAACCTTGGGGATGTAAACACCCAGCTACCTTGTGGATAAACTCCACAGTCCATAACTGAGGACACCGGGGAGGAGAAAAGGGGTCTAAAAAAATTGCATCAGCGAGAAACCCTGATTGATGTACCTGGGTAATTAAATTTCTCCCATCCCCAATCAGCAGTTTCCCCTGAAACCGACTTGTTTTCACTTGCTGCTCAACAGCCAATTGAGTTAAAATCGCCGTATACTCATAGTGCCAATTATCAAATAGCCCAAGGGCGATCGCCGCCTGTGGTACAGATGGATTCACTTCCAAGCCAATTAATTCTACATCACAATGGGGATTCACTGCCCAAATTGTCTGCAAAGCGGCGGCTGTGTTGTATCCTAGACCATAGCAAATATCTAAAATTCGCAAACTTGGTTTAACAGCAGAGGTTTCTAATCCAGTAGGAGCTACAAACTTTAAAAAACTTTCCTGTTTAGCTCCAAAATGGCTATGAAACAATTCACCAAACTCATCAGAGACAAAGGTGAATGAACCATCTGCTGTTACTTGTGGTTTAAATTCTTCTAAATTTGGCGTTGCACTTGTCATGAATAACACCCAAATTGCTGTTTCCCCTGCTTGGTTATTTGCACATCTTAACGATCCAGATATCGTTATTGTTGATTGTCGCTTTTCTCTGGCTCATCCACAACTGGGAAAACAACAATACCAAGCCACTCACATCCAGGGTTCCTATTACCTAGATTTAAATTTAGACCTTTCTAGTCCTGTCGGTCAACATGGCGGTAGACATCCTTTACCAAATGTCCATGATTTCGCCGATAAATTAGCAGCAATCGGGGTAAATTCTCACAAAACTTTAGTTGTAGCCTATGATGATTCCCGCTTCGCCTTTGCATCTCGTCTGTGGTGGTTATTACGCTACCTAGGACATCAGCAAGTAGTCGTATTAGATGGAGGGTTTACAGCATGGCAACAAGCTGGTTATCCTGTCACCGATATCATACCCCAACCCAGACCAGGACAGTTTGAACCAATGGTAAATCCGGACTTATTAGTAAACTATGAAACCGTCAAAACTCGCAAAGACCTACCCACAGTCACCTTAGTAGATTCCAGAGAAGGCGATCGCTATCGGGGGGAACGGGAGCCAATAGATAAAATTGCTGGTCACATTCCCGGTGCTGTTAACTATCCTTGGTTAGAAACCACCGACTCCTCCGGTTATCTACTTTCACCCTCACAGCAACGCCAAAGGTGGGAGAAACTAACAACCTCTCCAGAAATTATAGTTTATTGTGGTTCTGGTGTAACTGCTTGTGTAAATTTACTTTCCTTAGAACTAGCTAATATTCACAGCGGAAAACTTTATCCTGGTAGTTGGAGCGATTGGATTAGCTATGATTAGTTATTTACCCCCATCTTCAAAATCTGCCATGGCGTAAGCAAACTCACTAAAAGCTGTTTTAATTAACATCTCCTTCATACCTCTTTCTAACCGAGAGTCGCGGATGATATCTGCTAACTCCACAAACAGCAAAGAAAACATATAACGGTCTTGGCGCTCAACCTGTTTCAAACAAGATAAGATAAAACTATAAAGCTCTGTTTGTCGTGGTTTAGTTTGTTCGTCCCACATTTTCAAACCAAGGCGGAAGATTTTCAACCGAATTTCATTACTGTTAAAAGACGTATCTTTGTAGCGAACTGATACGCGCTGGGGGATGTCCATAAGTTTTAGAGATGGAGATTTGAGATAAGCTATTATTCATTTGTTTTTTGGTCAATCCGGACATTTTTGATGTAGAGATATAGAAATACCACATCTCCACATCAGATTATCTCCTATCCCTCATGAACTCAGAGAGTTTGTAGGGTTGGCTAAGTTAAAATCCGTCACCAAAGTCATCCTCAAATCCATCGCCAAAGCCGCCACGTCCGCCTCTTTCACGGAAGTAGGAACCACAACGGGGGACGATGACACGCCGAGGACAGCGTCGTCTTCCTCCACAGAGCAGCTGTTGCTCCTCTGTGGTCAATTCAACCATCAATTCTGGTGCGATGACTGCTAATGTCATAATTTTTTACCTCACTTACAAATTAGGCGGTAAAGATATCGCTACCTAACTACATAACTGTAAGAACTGCTGATGAATAATTCATAACACTCAAGGTATAACCTCTACTCTACCCAAAGACCAACCTATTCAAACACTTAGGTGTTTGACTAGTAGTTTATATGATCATGGGCGGGTAAGATGACCTGTTAATGGTTTGGGCATTTAGAATATAATGACAAAAGATTAAACGGTAGGTGATATCATGACTTATCAAAACATGATTACAATTGAACCAGGAAAACGCAGTGGTAAACCTTGCATTAGAAGAATGCGGATCACAGTGTACGATATTTTGGAATATTTAGCAGGTGGGATGACAGAAGCAGAAATTATCGCAGATTTTTCAGAACTGACATCTGAAGATATTAAAGCTTGTCTTGCTTTTGCTGCTGATAGAGAGAAAAAGTTATTTGTTGCATCTATATGAAATTGCCATTAGATGAAAATTTGTCAGACCGGATTTAAGATTCAGCACCAGAAAATAATTTTTTTAAAAATGCGTTTCCTGCATCTTGAAGATTGTCGTTAAGAGAAAAAGTGAGAGTACGTAACCTAATTTGTCCTTTATTTTCATGAATGTAATCAACATAATTATTTAATTCCGTGGGATAAACTAACACTGCTTCATAGCAATTTTTTAGCGCAGCATATCCTATTACTTGAGTTATATCTTTGGTAATAGATTTAGTATCTCCATTTTTATACTTAGTATCCAAAATGTATTGAGGAATTAGAGTTTCAGATTCATAGATAATTAAATCAGTTTGAAAATATATGTTTTTGTCTATAGTAATTCTTTCTTGATTCTTCAGGGTTAAATGTGGTGGTAAATTTTCTCTTAACCATTCTGCAACAAACATTTCATAGAGACGCGCCATATTTACCAAAAAGGGTAAACTTATGTTTTTTCCTTTTTCATGACTGGGGATAGTATTCTCTAAAAAGAATCGGCAAAGTTGATGTAATGTATAATAGTCATGATTCAGACGGTGGTAAATTCGCTCAATACAATCTTTTGCAGAACAACTTTCTAAAGATACCATTCCTTGCATAGCGTGATAAGCTTTTCTAACTATTTGTAATACTCTATCTGAACAGCAACCGCTATGGCCAATATGAAAAAGAGTCCAAAATAGAATTTGATTATCTATAATATCTGCCGTATATTGTTCATATTCACATTCTAATTTGACATCCCAAGGTTTTTTAATTACCTGGTTCAAATTTAACTTACCCCGCACATAATTCAATTTTTCTGTTTTGGGTACATAACTACGATATAAACCTTTGCGACAGTGTTTTATTATTTTTTCTGCTAAAATATAAGCTAGTTCATTATAGAAATCCTCTACATATTCACAATTTATTAAGCCTGGCAAGAAATTAAAACATTTTAAATTGTAAGCATATTCTAACATTCCAAATAAATTTTTAATTGGGACTTTAGGATTAATTTTTAAAGCAAAATCGGAATTTACAGGAATATAACCTACCCAACCCTTAGCAGTGAGTTTCCATTTATTACCAGTTTTAGGAGTGGGAAAATCTACATCTATTTCTTTTCTATATTTTAATAATGCAATTCCCCATTTCTCTAAAATATCAGAACGATTAAAATACTTAGATTGATATTCGGTTATTTCAATAATTTGTAAATTTGCTGAGTTCATATAGTTAACTTTTGCTTGATATTATCCCAGCGAAACTCATCTACTTTTTCCAAATTGTTAAAAAAGTATTCTTCTAAATAAGGTTCAATTTCTATCTTCCAAATATCTTCTATATTTTCCTGAAGTTTGTTATTTAAAAAGAAAGAAATACCAATTTCATAGTTTTTGTCATCAATTGTTTTATTTAATCCTTTTAACACATAAATTAATTTTTTAGCTAAATCTGAATTTTTATGATATTTTAGGATAACATCATAATTAGGATGCAGTTCAATAAATGCAAAGCGACGACGTAAAGCGTGATCAATTTGAGTAATAGATCGATCTGCTGTGTTCATTGTACCAATAATACAGACATTTTTAGGGATACCAAATCTATTACCACCAGCAAGAGAAATTTCTTGATCACGGTATTCTAGTAAATACATTAATTCACCAAAAACTTGTGGTAAATTTGCCCGGTTAATTTCATCTATTATCAGAACACAAATATTTTGAAGTGCTTCTGCTTTTTGGCAAAATTGCAAAAATATACCCGGAAGAAGTGGATATGTTAATTTACCATCTTCACTTTGAGGACGGATACCTTGAATGAAGTCTTCATAAGTGTATGCTGGATGGAATTGGACTAATTCATAAAAACCGTCACCTTCGCTGATGAGATGTTTTGCTAGCTTTTCAGCAATAAATGTTTTACCTGTTCCTGGCGAACCGTAGAATATAGCTTGTTTTTTACGACAAATTGAGCGTATCCACGATTGTATTTGTGTTTCTTCAAAACCAGTTGCTTCACTAATATTAGATAGAGTATATAGAGGATTTAATTTAATATTGGTATCCACTGGATTTACATTTTCTTGATTTGTATGTTGAAATTTATACTTTTTAAAAGTAATAAGCCATTGACAGAACATATCAAATAAATCATCATCTCGTAAAGCTGGTACACCAATTGGGTGCATATATTGAGATAATTCTTGAATCACATTCCGTCCTATATCATTAATTTGGGGATAATATGTAAGCTTTGCACCATAATTTTTATTTGCAAAATAATTAATTACTCTTCGTGATTTGTTATTTATTAATAAAAAATCATTCGGTTGTAATGCGTTTAAAATAGGAGTAAGCATACCCATTTGAAAACCTTTAGCACAGTTCAATTGCGAAAACTGTATACAATAATTTAATAGATCCTGTGGTTTAACCTTACAACAACGAACGAAATTAAAAATAGCAATAGCAATTTCATCGCAATCATCACTTTTAACCGAGTTTTCTCCCTCAAACCATTTTTTAGTATCTTTGTTGACAGATGCTGCAATATGAATCCAAGCACCTCTTTGACGATTATTGATTGTATTGCTGTGTGGTAAAAGTTGTAACAATACTAACTCTGTGATATTTTCACCTCTATCTGCTGCTGCTCTAATTATCTCAAAGTTACGACAAGCTTGTTGACGTTGCTCCGTGTATGATTTGATATGACTAATTCCATTTAGTGTATAGGGGTAAGAATTTATAAATTCTTGAAAAATTTCTATAAATTTAGATTTATAATTTAGTATCATAAATTATTTGGATTGGAAGAACTCAATAATTTATCTGGTATTAAAGACTCAAATAATTTAAATTCACTATCTTTTAAATAACGATAACTTTGTGGTGGTTGAAATCTGGGTATTCTGGCTCTTAGGGTTTCTAGTTCTATAGGATGATGTAGCTTGTTTACATTTTTAATAAAAATAGCAACTATTATTGATGCGGTATTGTAATATGTTTTGTATTCATTAGAGCTAATCCCAGCTAGATTTTTAATTATCTGCCAAAAATCATTAATATCTTTTGGATTAGCTAGAATTTCATTTTGAATTATCTTATCTACTTCAAATGTAGCAACTAAAGCTTTTGTAGGAGATGAAACATATACCAAAACTAAGTCATCATTTTTTAATCGAGTACGAACTCGACGGAGTTCGACTTTTTTAGTTCCGGATAATATCATCTCGGCGTATTTCGGTTTTATTGATAATAATAATATATTTTGATGCATAATAATTATATTAATTATTTAGTATTTTTTAGAAGCTAAAGTATAAATTTTAACAAAATGGTTATTTTGAATTTTAATCGGTGATGGTACTGTTGTCTTATTACCTAATACCTCTTGAACCTTTTTTAAGGGGATAGGATATTTCAGTAATTCTGTATTACTAAAACGAATTGCCATTATATCACCATTCTTATCTTGAGATATATTCATAATATTATCTAATTTGTAGACCCCCAATCTTTTAAAACGCTGATAAAGTTCCTTCGGTTTTCCAATAATGACTTCATCAATAAGTGAACAAGCTCTAATACACCCTACATCATAATATGAATTATTGTGACTTACGTACCAGAGAATTCTACTAGGAGCATTTAGTCCTGCAGAATTTTTAACTGTTCTATAATAAACAGCTTCACGATTGAATGCAAGTCCTATTTTTTGATTTTCTAATTCTAACAATCCAAATAAAGTTTGTTGAGCTAAATGTTCATCAAATAAATCCTGCGCCCATCTGGGTTGAATAGGAATAATAAAATTATTTATTTGCGAATCGATAATTTTGGCTGGGAAAAGAAATTTTTCAACATGTGCAGTTTGAATATCATTAAGCACTAAATCTGAATTAAGAGCATCAGCAATTTTTAAACAAAAACTATATTCATTAGGAAGAGAAATACCTAAATCATATAATATTTTTGATAAATATGATTTTTTCTCTGCAAGCGGTAAATTTATTTTCAACCATCCATTATTAACCCTAATAAAGTTATCTTCCTGAATAGCATTAATTATACTTTCATCTAAATTTTGGTCAGTAATTCTAGTAAATTGCTTACCTTTATTAGCTGACAGCAATATAGATTTAAAAATTATATGCCTTGCCAATGTAGCTGATAAAGGATTTTTACCAAACCTTAACAGGGGAATTTCTAACTCATTACTTTTGCTTTTGCTATAAACAAATAAAGCAATGGGTAACTCTTCTTTATTTAAGACAACATAAGTCTCAAACTTGTCTATTTCTGAAATAAATCTACTTAAAGATTGTCGAAATGCAGATGTTGTTTCTTTTGAAGAATCAAAAACAAAATGTTTAGTTAAGTCTTTTTCTTGTCCTCGTTGAACTGCAATTTTTGTCAATGGAGAACCAGCCAATCTTACAGGCTGATAATCAGGTTTATTGCGAAGTTCATCTAATTGATTTATTAATTCATGAGGGGTTAAGATAGATAGTTGAAAATTTTCATATACCTCATGTGCGATTGCTAATAAATTCTTACAATTGGTTATGAATAGATGAGAATCAGATGTGATTGCTCTGGCTAAATGCTGTAATTGAATATCGTCTATAAATATTGTTTTCGTTGATATTATTTTATGCAATTTTGCTTTTACTGTATCCAAAATTTGATTTTGGCATGGTAGACAAGTAAATCTTTTATTAGCAAGTTCAGTTTGTAGATTTCTTTCTTTATCGTCACTAATTAGACTGATATAATTAAAAATAACTTCGGTTATACAGAGTTCTAATTCTGCTGCTATCCAATCACTCAAAAGCAATTCTGTGTAGTCATTTTCCTCGTTATTATCTTGATATAAATTAATGTAGATATCTATATCTATAATTACACAGAGTTTAGACTCTAGTTCTTGTATAGTAACGGAAGAAAATAAATTAGTATGTCCATGATCTAACCACCAAAATCCTAGAGGTTTTCCAGCTTTATTTTTGCCGGGTTTATCGTATTTATAAACAAAACCTAGCCTCGACCACATAGATTGTAATCCATAATCGTGGCGACAACTTAAACAGATCCCGGTATATTTTTCTACAGTAATTCTTTTAAGTTCTTGAAGTAAAAGATCAGGAATACCTTGTCTTCTATATGATTGAGATATACAAAGATGAACAATCGTAATTCTGTCATAGGAATTACGATATAATAAATATCCAATACATTCACCTTCAGGGTTAATGGCTACAAGTATCTGACGTTTATTCGCACGTTCTACAAAGGCATCTTTAGGAAAGAATCCGAGAGTTGACCTATGAGAACTCCATAAATCTATTACAGCAGATAAATAAGGAGATTTTGCATCTATAGATGCTATTTTTATACTATTGTATTTTGTCATTTTTCACTCTCACTATTTGCAAGTAATTAAAAAGTTTATCTATAACTAATAGTTGAATTGGCTATATTTGGATGTGGTTCCTTTATGTCCTTCGTGTTTATCCCTGCGGGGCGCTGCGCGAACGTGGTTCATTCCCTATTTTCATCACTAATATATGTATCAATAATACCCAATTAACCATATTTAAGTTGAAAAAATTACAATTATTGATATCACAGCAACGCCGAAAATAAAAATCCCCTCCCAGCTTGCGGGGTGGGGTATTAATTGTCATCACCCAGGAAATATTACCGATTAGCCAAATATTGATACATTTGCCAACGGGCGTTAACTTCCCCTTGGGCTTGGTCTAACAACTGTTTAGCAAGTTCCGGGTGACTCTTGGTTAACATCTTGAAGCGATTTTCTTGATACATGGATGCTTCTACTGATTGGGTAGGCGATCGCATATCCAATTGCAGAGGATTTTTACCTTGAAGTTGCCAGTCTGGGTTATGGCGATACAACAACCATCTACCTGATTCTACCAGAGATTTCTGATGATTCATCCCTGTAGTCATATTAATGCCGTGGGCGATACAATGGCTGTAAGCAATAATCAATGAAGGACCATCAAAAGCCTCTGCTTCCAGAAAAGCCTTGAGGGTATGTTCATCTTTTGCACCCAAAGCCACACTAGCCACATAAACATTACCATAGGTCATAGCCATCAAACCTAAATCTTTTTTGGGTGCGGGTTTACCACTAGCAGCAAACTTCGCCACCGCGGCCTTGGGCGTGGCTTTCGATGATTGTCCCCCAGTGTTAGAATAAACTTCTGTATCCATGACCAAAATATTCACATTTCGCCCACTGGCTAACAGATGGTCAATACCGCCAAAATCAATATCATAAGCCCAACCGTCACCGCCCACAATCCAAACACTCTTCCTGACTAAATAGTCAGCTAGGGACTTGAGACTGTGAATTTGGGAGATGAGACGGGGGTCAGAAGTAGTAATTTGATCTAACTGTTGTTTGAGTAACTCTACCCTTTCCCGTTGTTCCCAGATTTCCGCCTCTGATGTTTGTGTAGCATTCAACAAAGAGCTAACAAGTTTTTCTTCCAGTTGACTTCCCAAACTTTGCAATAACTCCGCTGCAAATTCCGCCTGTTTATCCAAAGACAAACGGAAGCCAAAACCAAACTCGGCGTTATCTTCAAATAAACTATTAGACCATGCGGGTCCGCGTCCTTGAGCGTTGGTTGTCCAAGGAGTAGTAGGGAGGTTTCCCCCATAAATAGAAGAACAACCCGTCGCATTCGCAATCACCGCGCGATCGCCAAACAATTGTGTTAATAACTTTAAATAAGGTGTTTCACCACAACCCGCACAAGCACCGGAAAACTCAAACAGTGGTTCTTGTAGTTGTTGTTGGCGAATTTGGTTCACTTTTAACTGTCTGCGGTCAGGGTGAGGTAAACTCAAAAAGAAATCCCAGTTTTGCCGTTCTTGTTCCCGTAAAGGTAGCTGGGGAGCCATATTAATGGCTTTCTGGGACGGTTCAACCTTACTTTTAGCCGGGCAAATATGTACACAAATAGCACATCCTGTACAATCTTCTGGGGCGACCTGAATAGTAAATTTCTGCTGACTAAAACTCTTATCCTTAGCATCCACAGATTTAAAGCTACCCGGAGCATTAATTAACTCATCCGGTAGATAAACCTTAGCCCTAATAGCACTGTGGGGACAAACCATCACGCACTTACCACATTGTACGCAGATATCCGGTTCCCATACAGGTATATCTTCAGCAACGTTACGTTTTTCCCATTTAGCTGTACCAGTGGGAAAGGTTCCATCAGCAGGTAATGCACTTACAGGTAATTCATCACCACGCCAAGCCATGATTTCACCCAGGACATCCCGGACAAATTCCGGCGCACTGTCTAGTAATTCCAAGTTTTGGGTTTTGACCTGTGACTTTTGCACTGTTGGGGGTATATCAACTTTATGTAAGTTAGTCAGGGTGTTATCTACTGCTTGTAAGTTCTTCTGGACAACTTCCGACCCTTTCTTACCGTAGGTCTTTTTAATAGCTGTTTTAATTTTACTAATTGCTTCCTCTTGGGGTAACACACCTGCTAAGGCGAAAAAGCACACCTGCATAATAGTGTTAATTCTCCCACCCATACCACTGTCACGGGCGACTTGGTTGGCGTTAATAATGTATAATTTCAGTTGTTTACTGATAATTTCTTCCTGGATTTTGGGGGGTAGATGCTCCCAGACTGTATCCGCACTATAAGGACTATTCAGCAGTAAAGTTGCTCCCGGAATGGCAGCTTTTAACACATCTACCCGTTCCAAAAAGCCCCAATGATGACAACCAATAAAGTTAGCCTTGTCTATGAGGTAAGTGGAGCGAATTGGTACGGACCAAAGCGCAGGTGAGAAACTGTCATTGACCCAGACTTTTTGGAGTCGTAGACAAAGTAACCTTGGGCGTAGTTGTCGGTTTCTTCCCCAATGATTTTAATAGAGTTTTTGTTAGCACCTACTGTACCATCTGAACCTAAACCATAAAACATCGCCCTAACAACGTTATCTGCTTCCGTGGAGAAGTTGGGGTCAAAACTCAAAGATGTATGATTGACATCATCATTAATGCCAATGGTAAAGTGATTTTGCGGTTCTGCTTGAGCCAGATGATCAAAAATTCCCTTGACCATAGCTGGGGTAAATTCCTTGGAGGACAGACCATAACGACCACCGATCACTTTGAGTTTGTTTCCCCCAGTTTCATGAATGGCGGTGACTACATCTAAATATAAGGGTTCCCCCGCGCTCCCTGGTTCTTTGGTGCGGTCAAGGACGGCGATCGCCTCTACACTCTTAGGTAAGACCGCCATAAATCTTTCCACATCAAAGGGGCGATAGAGTCGCACTTTCACTACTCCCACCTTTTCCCCCGAGGCGTTAAGATAATCTACAGTTTCATGGACAGTTTCACAACCCGAACCCATGAGAATAATTACCCGTTGTGCATCCTCCGCACCGTGATATTCATAGATTTGGTAATATCTGCCTGTAATTTCCCCAAATTCATCCATGAGGCGTTGGACAATAGCAGGAGTTGTGTTATAATAGGGGTTAGCAGCTTCCCGGGACTGAAAGTAAATATCGGGATTCTGGGCTGTACCCCGCAATAGCGGACGGTCTGGGGTGAGGGCGCGGGCGCGATGGGCTAAAATTAGATTTTCTTTAATCAGCGATCGCAATTGTTCATCTGATAATAAATTGACTTTCTGCACTTCATGTGATGTGCGGAAACCATCAAAGAAGTGCATAAATGATACACGTGTTTCCAGAGTAGCAGCTTGGGCGATGAACGCAAAATCATGACTTTCCTGCACCGAAGCGGAACAAAACAGGGCGAAACCTGTAGCACGGGATGCCATGACATCACTATGATCACCGAAAATTGATAAAGCGTGGGTAGCCAAAGAACGTGCGGCGACATGAACCACAGTACTAGTTAATTCACCGGCGATTTTGTAGAGGTTAGGTATCATCAACAGCAACCCCTGGGAAGCGGTGAAAGTGGTACTCAAAGAACCCGTTTGTAACGCGCCATGTACAGCAGCAGCTGCGCCACCTTCACTCTGCATCTGGACGACGCTAGGAATAGTATTCCACAGGTTGGGACGGTTTGCAGCTGACCAAGCATCTGCCCATTCACCCATGGCTGAGGAGGGTGTGATAGGATAAATGGCAATTACTTCGTTTAATTTGTACGCAACACGCGCAACAGCTTCATTACCGTCAATGGTTGCAAAGTTCTGGTTCATGTGTGTTCTCTTTCTTTTGTGTGTAGCGATAGAGAATTTGGCAGATTTTATATGTATTTATCTATAATTTTGACTCTGTTGGGAATTCTATCATTTGCTAAATTTTGACATCTGTTGTAAATTAATTTTGTACTCACTCTTATCTGTGTGTGATGGTTGGGGTTTGGCGGTGTTGCTTATGAGTTTATGGGGTGGTGGTTCGGGTTTTTTAACGCAAAGGTACGCAAAGGTACGCGCAAAGGTACGCAAAGGTTTACCTGTTCTAGAAGTAGAATATATTTATGGCTGGTAGGGTGATAGTTAACCATCTGAATTTTAGCCTCAACATTAATCCCATAATCAACTAGAATGCTAATATAACAAGCATTTGCCGGTTAAATATCCCATGCTGGAGACTCTACAAACACGATTTTACGAACTAGAACAATTTGCCAACGGATTAGTATCTTCCCAACTTACCCACATCAGTCTACTAAGTATTGGCATAATTTTTGCAGCTGGTTTACTTACTAGTCTTACCCCCTGTATGCTTTCTATGCTCCCAATTACCATTGGTTACATTGGGGGTTATGAAGCTAAAGGCCGCTTACAAGCAGCAGCTCAATCTACATGGTTTGCTTTAGGTTTAGCGACTACCCTGGCAGGTTTAGGGATTGTAGCAGCTTTTGTTGGTAAAGTCTATGGTCAAGTGGGAATCGGTTTACCAATTATCGTCAGTATGATCGCCATTCTTATGGGGTTGAACTTACTAGAAGCATTACCCTTACAATTTCCATCTTTAGGCGAAACTAAGTGGATTTCCTCAGATTTACCAGCGGGGGTGCGGTCTTATTCCCTGGGTTTAACCTTTGGTTTGGTCGCGTCTCCTTGTAGTACTCCAGTTTTAGCCAGTTTACTGGGTTGGGTGGCTAGTACACAAGATTTAATTATGGGCGCTGTGTTGTTACTATCATACACAGCCGGCTATGTAGTACCTTTGATTTTAGCCGGTACTTTTACTGCTACTATCAAAAAGCTGCTGGAACTCCGGCGGTGGTCTGGTTGGATTAATCCAGTTAGTGGGGTGCTATTGGTGGGATTTGGTGTATTTTCTTTAATTTCGCGGTTTCCCTTGAGCAGTTTTTAAGCAATGACTATAGAAAATTCAGCATTTACAGCATCTTGGTGGTCAGTACCGGGGCGAATATTGCGCAGGGAGGTTTTACCTGTACTCACTAATTTACGCCTAGCGATCGCACTTTTACTATTAATTGCTGTTTTTAGCATTAGCGGTACAGTCATCGAACAAGGTCAGTCACCGGCATTTTATCAGACTAACTACCCCGAACATCCAGCTTTATTTGGTTTTTTAACTTGGAAAGTAATTCAAGTCGTGGGTTTAGACCATGTATATCGCACTTGGTGGTACTTGGGGTTACTGATTGTATTTGGTGCTAGTCTCACAGCTTGTACCTTCACCCGTCAACTACCAGCTTTAAAAACCGCTCGTCGGTGGAAATATTACCAAGAACCGCGACAATTTCAAAAGTTAGCCTTAAGTGCGGAATTAGATGATATTTCTGTGCAATCCTTAAAAGAAATCTTACACAAGCGCAAGTATACAATATTTCAAGAACCCGAAAAACAGGATATTCTTTACGCCCGCAAAGGAATTATTGGACGTATTGGACCTATTATCGTCCATGTGGGGATTGTCACCATCCTCCTGGGGGGAATTTTGGGAGCGATGACTGGATTTATTGCCCAAGAAATGATATCTAGTGGTGATACATTTCAAGTAAAAAACATTATAGACGCGGGACCATGGGCAAACTTCCAAAACCTCAAAGATTGGTCTGTGCGTGTAAATCGGTTTTGGATTGATTACACTCCCACCGGTGGAATTGACCAATTTTATTCCGATATGTCGGTAGTGAATAACCAGGGAGAAGAAATTGATCATCAAAAAATTTTCGTGAATCAACCCCTGCGCTACCATGGAGTCACATTTTATCAAACCGATTGGGGAATTTCCGCGATTCAGATTAAATTTAATAATAGCCCCATCTTTCAATTACCTATGGCTTCCTTAGACACAAAAGGTAAAGGAAGACTGTGGGGAAGTTGGATACCCACCAAACCAGACTTAAGTGAGGGGGTTTCCGTCATCGCCAAAGACTTGCAAGGAATGGTATTAATTTATGATTCCACAGGTAAACTAGTAGATACAGTCCGCACAGGAATGTCCACTAACATTAATGGCGTTAACTTAAAAATAGTCGATGTTATAGGTAGTACCGGATTACAAATCAAATCAGACCCTGGCATCCCCATAGTATACAGCGGATTTGCCCTATTAATGTTAGGCGCAACCATGAGTTATTTTTCCCATTCCCAAATTTGGGCATTAAAAACAAGCGATCGCCTGTATATTGGAGGTAAAACCAACCGAGCCCAAGTAGCATTTGAAAAAGAGATTTTAGAAATACTAGAAACCCTCTCATCCCCAGCAAAAACATAAAAGCAGACAGAGGAACCCTTTGCGTACCTCTGCGCTGACCTTTGCGTACCTTTGCGTTTAAACATCCTTCTGGTGACGCACTTCCACCACAGTATGGACATTACCACGGGGGGTAAAATCTGCCTTAATAGTCACTGCTAGCGGGTCACAAGCAGCCACAAAATCATCTAAAATTTGGTTAGCCGACTCTTCATGAGAAATATAGCGATCGCGGTAACTATTAATATAGAGCTTCAAAGCCTTTAACTCTACTACCCGTTGATCTGGGACATAGGTAATATAAATCGTAGCAAAATCAGGATAACCAGAAAAAGGACATTTACAAGTAAATTCTGGTAAAGTGATACTCACATCATATCGCCGACCCACACGGGGATTAGGAAAAGTAATTAATTGACCTTCTGCAATTTCCCGTTCTCCATACTTCATTTCTGACTGTGACTCAGATACCGTTTCCGATGAATAATTGTTCATACTTTCAAAGATATATAAATAATGGCTCTAATTTTCTTTTTCCCAATCAGGACAATTTTCATCATCCCACCCATGGGGATGCATAGCACAGACTAACAAATTACCACCGTAAACTTGACCGTGATAATTCTGACAACCTATACAAGCAGCATTCCTTTGTGGTGTTGCTTCTACTCCGTAGGGGAAACCAATATCTGTATCTATCATCACATCTTCCAGTTCCCAGTAAACCTCCAAAATAGGATCTGTTAGTTCCTGTAAATACTGGTCAATTTCCGTAGCTATATAATTTTGTACCTGATCAGATAATTCTTCGCTGACTTCAAAAAATCCATCTATCATGTCACTTACTTCCAGTAAAAAACGCTCTACTTCATCAGCTACAGTTTCCAGGATTTCCCCTAAGTTTTTTTGCCATTCTTCCATAAACCTACGCCCTTACTGAATGTCAACAGGACGTTTAGTGCTACCAGGCTTGCACCACTATAATACATCCTAGTCAATGTATATTATCAAATTTCTGCACTTAAGATTCCCGGTTTTCTGTGAAACTTCACTATCTCTGGTAAACCGGATGATTCATTTATCTTAACTCAAACAATAATACACCTAGTTTAAGTATCGCTAGTATTAAATACTACTCTTATTCGCTTTTTTGCAGTTTTTTCAACTGTTCTTGTAGTTGGAGAACTTGCTGACGCAGTTTATCAACATTATTTGCATCTTGGGAATCTTTGACAGTTTCCCCTTCATCTTCTTCTAAAATTTCAATGCGGCGGGGTTCAGAGGCTGGTTTTTGCTCCGGAGTTTCACTAGATTTCGGCGACTGTTGGGCTTGTTTCATCATATCTTCGACAAAACGCCGGACTTTCTTCCGTGTTCATTTCGCCCTTAGCCACCATGTCATCCGCCAGGTTCTGGATTTGCGATCGCAGTTCACCCAACTTACCCCCTGCTTTCTCAGTGGCGTAAGCAGCCAATCCTACACCCAAGTAAAAAGCTTTTTGAACAATATCTCCAAAACCAGGCATTGTTACTCAGCGCTGCTAAAAAATAGGGCGACCCGGATAATACGCCTACTATAAGCATCCCGTATTGCTGCTACCTTCCGGTCCTGACAAGATTTGGGCGTTACAGTCGCGTATGTCCAGGTCTACGACTACTATAACACTAAAATACCCAAAGTGTGTGTTATTCCACAACAATTTTCCATTCATAAAGCTGATAAGTCACACAGCCATGCTGCACCAATGGGTCACGAGCCACAATGGACTCTGCTTCATCCCTAGAGTCCGCCTCAAACAGTAACATCCCGCCCCTGTCTTCTACCCAATAGCCTGTGCGGGCTTTGTGTCCTTGAGCAATCAAATCCTCAACATAGGCTCTATGGGCGGGGACATATTGGTCAAAGGTGGATTTATCAACTTTACCGGCTTCAATTTTCACAAACAAAGGCATTTAATTAGTACCTCGTAATTTTTTGTATCTGATTGTGAAGTAAAGTTACCTCAAAACTAGCTCATTCATCCGCAAGACTCGATATTTTTTCTTGATCCGGGAAAGACTGGTAAAATCTACCCAGAGAATTGAGAATAAAATACCATGAGTACAACTAAAGGTGCTGATGCCATCGATGAAGCGATCGCCCAGGGAATTGATTTTGATGGTTCCCCCATTCCCCCAGAAAAACTAGAACTGTATAATCAGGTGATGGGATTAGAGGCCAATAGACAACGCAGTGGTGTATCGAATACCATGCGATCGCGGATTGTGCGCATTGGCGCTAAACACATTCCACAACCAGAACTAGATCAAATGCTGGTAGAAGCAGGTTTTGCGCCCCTCAAACCCAAAGAAATCGCTTTTTTCTACGCCGGTAAATAAGTTAACATACAAAAAAAGACAGGCATTTTGCCTGTCCTCACACTCATTGATTTAGCAAAGAATTTAGAAATTAAGTTCAGCAGCTTGGACTTTTTCCACTTGCTTCTTCTTGAGCACAAGCATAACTTGAGCTAACATCACAAGAGCAATGAAGGCAATCAATCCTTGAACCCTTGCGGAATTTTGCAATACAATTTCTACATCTTTCTGACCAAATCCACCCACATTGGGGTTATTAGTCAAAGCATCACCAGCAGTAACAGATTGTCCTTCGGAAACAATCAATTCTGGACCGGGGGGAATGGTATCAATAACGGTATCGCCAGATTCTGTTTGGATGTTAACTAGATATTTGGCACTACCATATTCATCTTCTTGTTTCGCAATCTGAGTAATTGTACCAGTAGCGGAAGCATTGTAAATGGTATTATTGCTCTTTTCGCCAGTAGGATAAACTTGTCCACGTCCACGGTTTGCGCCTAGGTGAACTGAATATTTACCGAAGTGAATATTTTTATCGGTAGCTGGGTTAGGAGAAAGAACTGGGAAGACGATTTCTTGATACTGTTCACCGGGGATGGTCCTACAAGCAGCACATTCTCCTGGTCTTCAGTGTAGGGTTGGAAGTAAACATCACCTACTTCCTCTTTAAGTTCCTCAGGAATGCGGTCTGCTGGTGCAATTTTGAACCCTTCGGGTAACATCAGTACAGCGCCGACATTCAAGCCAACTTTAGAACCATCAGCCCCAACCTGTTGCACGCTGGTATCATAGGGGATTTTCACCACTGCTTTAAACACAGTATCAGGTAGAACTGATTGAGGAACTTCTACTTCTGCTGGTTTAGCTGCTAGGTGACAGTTAGCGCAAACAATCCGCCCTGTCGGTTCCCGGGGAGTTTCAGGATAGGTTTGTTGAGCCCAAAAGGGATAAGCGGCAGCGCTTTGAGGTAAGGCTAGATCGCTAGTCAAGTAAAATGTCAAGGTAGCGATCGCTATGAGCAATGTTTTGACCATTGCTTTAGCAGTGCGAGTCACACTCGCTGTGGTACAGGCATTTCTCATCTCTATAAGGACAATGATTCTCTGGTTAACTGGTCATTGGTGATTAGTCGCGGCACTTAATTAAGACCACCAAGGTTCTTCACCGGTACGGAAGTCGGTTTCAGTCCAAGGGGTCAAGACGATTTTGTCATCTTCTGCTTTGGCGTGTGCGAGAGCCAAAGATAGCGGTGCTGGGCCTCTGACCACCTTACCAGTTGCATCGTACTGGGAACCGTGACAAGGACACTTAAACTTGTTCTCTGCTACATTCCAGGGAACAACACAGCCTAAGTGTGTGCAGATAGCATTAATACCGTAATCAGCAATAGCTTCTTTGCTTTCTACCACAATATAGGTGGGGTCTCCCTTGAGTCCTTGAACTAAGGGGCGATCGCCTACGTTATGGCTTTCCAGAAACTTACTTACACTAACATTATTACCCAACTCGTCTTTTGCTGTGGTACCGCCACCCGCGCCACCGCTGGCAGGTGGAACAAAGTACTTGACTACAGGGTACAATGCACCCAGAGCCACACCAGTTACAGTTCCAAAAGTCAACAGATTCATGAACTGACGACGCCCCATATCGGGTACGTCCATTGATTCAGAAAATTGAGCCATAATCTACGCGCTCTTTGTGTATTTTGTTCATCATGCTTACAAGAGTACCAACACTTGAGCAACTCCTGTTTAAGTCGAAATGCCAAGGACTACAATGATGCTAAATTTCTTTATTTCAAGATATATTGAGCATCTGTTCTCTTAGCATTACATTTATTAAACTAAGCCGGTCAGTCACCCAACCGACTCGTCTACAAAACCGTACGTGAGATTTTCACCTCATACGGCTCCTCAGCAATATGGTTCTTGTCATGAATACCTGCAAGACTTCCATCACTGGCTGTCTTTCTGTCGTGGCAATGTCTGTGTAATAGTTGTAAATTTTTATATTCATCTTTTCCACCTCTGGAGATGGGTAAGATGTGGTCTACTTCCATTACATCACCGTCCCTAAAGTAATGCCCACATTCTGGACATTTACCCTTTTGCCTTTTGAGTAGTGTCGATACTCTTTTGTTGGCTTCGGGATGGTTTGTCATTCTTGAACTCCAGTACACCCAATCACCATCAAATGGTGAGGCATTGCCTTTAACCTTGACGTGACGTACAATGGGAGTTTGTGGGTGTCTATACAGTTTGATGAATTTATCCTCCATCTTAACTGCAAATTCCCAGTTATTATCCCCAATCGTGTGCCAGTATTTATTGGCTATCCATTTGTTGGTTTTATTGGGGTGTCGGTGCTTTGCCCATCTGTAGAGTCGTTGATAAACCTGACTAAAAATTTTACTAAAGACTTCTTTACTTACTACGGATGAGTAGTAGTTACTCCATCCCCTGATTATGGGGTTAAGTTTACTTATCAATCCCAATTGTGGTGATGGTAAGTTTCTTTTAATGGTAGTAGAAATCTTTTCGTAATGATTCTTAACAGATTTCTTGGATGGGGTGATGATGGTTTTAAATCCTAGTATTTCCTTTTTTGAGTTCAATCCTGAGTTGTATTTACCAACCGGGTGTTGCCTCACATTGAATCCAAGGAAATCAAATCCTGGTTTTTCTGATTGGTGTTCATACAAAGTATGAGCCAATCTGGTCTTACTAGGTTTTAATTCCAGTCCCATTTCACTTAGCCATTTAACTAAGATTTCCTTGCATTGTTCAATAACTGTTAGATTTTCATGTAGAATGACAAAATCATCTGCATATCTGATGATTGATATTGCTTCCGCCTTTTGTGTTTTACTTCTACCTTTACCAGGTAGTTTGGATACAAAATCTTTGATGATTTCTTCCATTCCATGTAAGGCTATATTTGCCAAAAGAGGTGATATGACTCCACCTTGTGGTGTGCCTTCCTCTGTAGGAAACATGACTTTGTTATCAACCACACCTGCTTTTAACCACGCTTTGATTTGACGACGTAGTTTAGGGTAAGTGTTCAGTTTCTTTAACAATGCTTGATGGTTAATCTTGTCAAAACACTTAGCAATATCAGCATCTAATACAAATTTGGGTTTGTATCTGATAGCGTTGAATATTGCCTCTATGGCATCGTGACATGAGCGTCCTGGTCTGAAACCGTATGAATTAGGTTCAAAATTTGCTTCCCATTCTGGTTCTAATGCCAGTTTGACAAGCGTCTGTTGCGCCCTATCATACATTGTAGGTATTCCTAGTGGTCTTTTTTCATCCCTTCCAGGTTTGTCTATCCAAACTCTCCTGGTTGGTTTGGGTTTAGACCCTAGTTTTAACTCATCTACCAATTCCAGTCTTTCGCTGGGTGATAAAGCTTTCACTCCATCAACCCCGGCGGTTTTCTTTCCTTGATTATCTTGAGTTACCCTACGTGCAGCCAAAGCTTTAGCTGACCAAGATTTCATCAGCATCTTTTGGAGTCCACGAACCACCTTGACATCACCACGGGCTGAGGCTTGATAAATTCGTTTTTGGATTTTGTAAACACGACGTTCTAACTGTTTCCAGTTAATCGTGTTCCATTCTACCGTAGTCTTTACACTCGTTTTAGACATGACTCCTACTTGAGACTTTATCATCCATATCACCGTGAATCTGTCAGCATATCTTAGGCATTACCCTAAGCGTTCGCTTCTGACTCAATCTTTCCCACTTGCAGCATCCGGTTAGCACCTACTTTTAGATTCGACCTTCTAAAAGAGCTAACAAGGGGTTACTTCGTTCCGTGTGTCCATTCTATGTACCTTTAGAGTGATGCTATACGCCGGGTTTTTCGGAAGTGCTTAACGGTCTAAAAAAGAATAGCCGTTTCCTTATCCTTTACCTTTTGGTTCCAGCCTGTCAGCCTGATTTGGCTGGTTTGACAGTAACGACGTTTCAGACACATCTTAGGAAATCTTACTCATGGGTACTTTGCTCGACGTGTACCAGGTTAGGCTCCCAGTAAGAACGCCTTTTCCTCCTGCTTTACAGATTGATGGCTAGTCGCTACCGTAAGGAGGATGCTGTCACCCTTGCACCTAGGGGGTGGGATTCTCACCCACATGAACACACAGTTACAAGAGTCTGGCTTTACCCAGTCTTGCCTCTCATCCCTGAGCATATATGCTCCCGATCGAGAGAACGAGTCGCACCTTTATATCTCTATCATACTTGAGTCACGGAACGTAACATCATAACTAAATGTAAAATCTAATGGAGGAAAGCTATGACAGGAAAGGAATTACGCAAATTATTACTTGACAAGTGGGGATACTCCTATGATCTGCAGTTACGCCGCACAAAAGGCAAGATATTTCTACAAATCATGTGGAAGTATCTTGAGCAAGCTTCTTTTCCCTTGACTGAGGCGGAGTACCAAGAACATCTTGATAGCATTGCTAATTATCTTCATGCCTTGGGTGGTGCTGTGCAAGTGCAAACATTTATTACCCAAACCCGGGAGCGTCCCCGTTTAGGTAAGGCTGTGAGTATTCCTCTTGATTTAGGCGAACGCGCATCGGAATGGATGATGTGATATAATTCCCTACACCCCTACATAGACAATTAGGGGCAAGTATTAAAACTTTTAGCACCCAATCTGACTTGATATCTTGATATAAAGCCTTTTTCAGGCTCATGAAGTACACACCAATTCCCTATTCCCTATTCCCTATTCCCTATTCCCTATTCCCTGTTCCCTGTTCCCTGTTCCCTCAAACTAAAAAAAATTGTACCTCACGAGCATGGGAAATGCTATATTTAATAAATTTGCCAAAACCATCGTTTTTTTCTTTTGAGGATTCACCCATCTGACCTATCTGATGATTTCCCGTTATGATTACACCCTTGAAACTAATCAGCCTCAAGGGTTATAATAAAATAAAATGCCAGGAACCAGACTTGAACTGGTGACACGAGGATTTCAGTCCTCTGCTCTACCAACTGAGCTATCCCGGCTGGTTGATTTATTTAACCAACGATTATTTAATTTAGCACAGGCAAAAGAGTTTGGCAAGGGGTTGGAGGAAAAAAATTTCCCAAGATTTCAATTTAGTTTCAACTTCAACTTCACTGACAAGAAAACAGCCAAAAAAAACAAAAACTGCACCACCACAATACTAGGCCCTGATGCCAGGTTAAAAACACCCGAAACCATAATACCAGCAATGCTTGTGGTAGAACCTATGATGATTGATAACACCAAAAAGCGGTGAAAGTGATGACTCATCAACTTGGCTGTAGAAGCGGGAATCACTAAAAAAGCATTGACTAGCAAAACACCAACGGCTGTAATTGTCACAGCCACAGCTAGGGAAAGTAGCATTACAAAGGTATAGCGATACAATTGCACCGGAACCCCTTGTACTTGAGCTACATCCGGGTTAAGGGTCAGCAAAATTTGCTGTTGCAGGGTGGAAAATAAAAATACGCCACTGACTACCAGCAAGACTAGCGTCACAATCAAATCTGTATTGTCGATGGCCAGAATATCCCCAAACAATACTCTCATTAAATTTCCCCGATAACCGGGGACGAAGCTAGTCAAGAGCAAGCCAATACTTAATGCTCCTGATAGCACTATTACCAGAACGCTATCGCTGGCTAAATCGGTTTTATCAATCAAATAAAGGACAACCACCCCAAATACTAATGTAAAGGGTAGTAGCATCAAAGTTGGATCCAACTGTAGCAATACCCCTAAGATCACACCAATTAATGCTGCATGACCCACAGCATGGCTGAAAAACGATAGTTGGCGCAATGTCGCAAAACTGCCCAGTAATCCTCCTAGTATTCCCATTAATACAGCACCGGCGATCGCTCGCTGCATGAAAGGAAATTGTAACAAATTTACTAAATCACCTCCAGGGGCGATCGCTACTAAGTTTGTCAGTAAAATCGAGTATAAGTACATAACGACAATCTATATAAGGTAAATCTTGAAAAACTCCCATCAAACAAATAAGATGATTAAAATTAGATTTAATTTTGAAACTGTAAAACATTGAGTATAATTTAAGAAAGATCACTATAGATATTAGTATTGTGCAAGACTTAGCAGAACAAATTATCAGCCCCGAAAAAGCTCAACGTATGGCAGAATTTTTTAGCTTTTTAGGAGATCCTAATCGTCTGAGGATTCTTTCTTTTTTAGCGACCAAAGAACTGTGTGTAGGTGATTTAGCAGGATTACTAAACATAAGCGAATCGGCGGTTTCCCATCAGCTAAGAAACCTAAGAGCAATGCGACTAGTCCGCTATCGTAAACAAGGGCGTAATGTATTTTATCACCTCCACGATCATCATATTTTCCATCTTTATCAGGCTGTTGCTGAACATTTAGATGAACCAGAATAAAAACAAAAATCAAAGTTATGGCAGAATTTCATTAGCAGTAAATTACCATAATATAGCATTTCCCATGCTCGTGAGGTACATTTTTTTTTAGTTTGAGGGAACAGGGAACAGGGAATAGGGAATAGGGAATTGGTGTGTACTTCATGAGCCTGAAAAAGCCTATAAATACCCCATCTGAAAATATTAATGCTGATGATGGTAAGGACTGAATCCTGGCCCATAGGTTGCTAATAGATTTTGGGGTGAAAGGGCAATTTCAGGTTTACCAGTACATACAACAGTTTGGTTCAGACACAGAACGCGATCGCAATGATGACTGACCATATCAATATCATGGGAAACCTGTAGCACAGTCCAACCTTCTTCGTGCTTTAACTCATTTAACAACGCGTAAAAATCTGTTATACCCTGGACATCAACGCCGGCAAAGGCTTCATCTAGTATCAATAATTGCCGAGGAGTGACCAAACAATAAGCCAGCAATACCCGCTTCAACTGACCCCCGCTGAGAGTTCCAATAGCTTTATCCTTGAGATGATAAACATCGGTTCGCCGCATCGCCTCCCCTATTGCTACGGACTTTTGCCTATCTTTTCTCCACAAGGGAAAAAATAAATTTTGCTTTTTGTTGGGGTTTTCCCATCCCAGTCCCACTAATTCGCCTACAGAAATAGGGAAACTGCGGTCAAAGATAAAATTTTGGGACATATAACCCAATCGGTGACGCAACTTTCCTAACTTGGTCATCGGGCGACCAAAAATTTCAATCCGACCACTACTGTGGGGAATCAAATTTAAAATTGCTTTTACCAAAGTACTTTTACCGGCACCATTAGGACCAACAATAGCCGTATCTGTTCCTGCTAGCAATTCAAATGTCACATCTCTAACAGCCAAATAACTGCCTTGATATACATTTAATCCTTCGACCTTTAAAATAGGAGACATCATTAGTCCTGGATTATCGGTAATTAATCATTAATATCACTGGCGTTGCCATGCAATTACTGACACCCAGCCTCAAGAATTTGCAAGTTGTTTCTCATAGCCTGGAAGTAATACTGTGGATTTGTATCACCCCCAGTAGTTTCTAGAGAATCCAAGTTACGCACAGTTACATTCAAATCTTGAGCAAGACTAGTTAATAACTTATTATCTACCCCTGGTTCGCTAAATACAGCCTTAGCATTATACTTTTTCACAGCGTTAACAGCTCTTTGTACATCTGCTGGTGAAAGTTGGTCTTCAGGAATTTGCACCACAGCAACCTGTTTGAGATTATAGCGTTGAGCTAAATATGGAAAGGCATCATGAAAGGTAATAAAGGTACAGTTCGGAGTCTTCTGTAAAGTTTGCTCAAACTCTTGATGTAATTTATCCAATTCTTGCAGATAAGCCGCAGCATTGGCTTCATAAGTAGCTTGATTAGCAGGATCCGCAGCAATTAATCCATCCCGAATATTTACTACCTGCTGTTTTACTAAAACCGGGTCTAACCACACGTGAGGATTTCCATCACCATGGTCATGACTGTGACCGTGACTATGACCATGTTCTGTTACCGTTTTATCAACCGCGGAAATGGCATTTAACGTTTTAAGACCTTGACTAGCATCGATTTTGATTAAGTCAGGATTTTCGGCATTTTTGATAGTATTGTCCAGAAATTCTTCTAATCCCAACCCATTTTTTACTAATATTGCGGCTGTAGAAATCGCTTTCACATCATCCGGTGTTGATTGGTAATCATGCACATCGGTAGTTGGGGTCACGATAATTGATACATCTGCTGCTTCTCCAGCTACAGCCTTAGTAAACAAATAAGTCGGCAAAATTGTAGCGACAACTTTGGTTTTTTCTGGCTGTACTTGGGGTGTCTGTTCTTCTACCGTACTTGTGTTTGATTGGTTACAGCCAATAACCACTGAAAATGTCAGTAGAGCTATTAAAGTCAGGATACCTCGGCTGTGTCTACCTGTTATAGGTCTTAAAAGATTCCAGATCACGGTTTTTATAACCCTTAATGATTACTCTACTTTTGTCAATGAACTTACTTGGATATTATAGAATAAGTCTCATTCTCACACAATATGCAGGAGTTACCCAACTAATATCTTGGTGCAGTCAATCGAATAGAGTATAAAATATGTTAATTATTTGATATTGTCGGCACGGGAATAACTAATAAGTGTTACCTAAGATACTGTTTTTTTTAATTTTTGCCTTAAGTATAAAAAGAGGTTGTTAAGTTGTAGTGATAGGAAAATTCTTAAACTCCTGTTAATATCCTGAATATACTTTTTCAGCAAATTATTCTCGAAAATGCTGAGTGTGAGTGCAATCTACGATAAATAAGTGTGAGGAAGGAAATGCGAGAATTCTGGAAGTATCTACCGATTAGCCCAGTATTTGCCTGTAATATCCTGTTGTTTAGTGGCTCTGTCTATGCAGGGGAAATACCGACAACATCAGTAATACAGAATCAAGAAACTCAAGCTCATAACTTGACAACAGGTGAGGTAATAGCCCAAACTACCTCGGTTTCTCAGTTATCTGATGTCAGACCTACTGATTGGGCTTTTCAAGCATTGCGCTCATTGATTGAACGTTATGGTTGTATTTCAGGTTATCCAGATAACACTTTTCGCGGTAATCGCACTTTAACCAGATATGAGTTCGCCGCGGCTTTGAATGCTTGTTTAGATCGGGTAAATGAATTAATTGCTGAGGCTACTACCAACGTAGTCACACAACAAGATATACTCAGACTACAAAGGTTGCAAGAAGAATTCTCCGCAGAACTAGCAACACTACGGGGGCGCGTAGATTTACTAGAAGCACGCACATCTAAATTGGAAGCAAATCAGTTTTCCACTACTACTAAGCTGCAAGGGGAAGTAGTGGCAGTTATGAGTGGTGTTTTGGGCGATGATCAAAGCATCACACAGAAGAATACAACCCTGGGACTGCGATCGCGCATTGAATTTGTTACCAGTTTTACAGGGCAAGATACCCTGTTTACCCGCATCGCCGCTAACAATCTTCTCAGCCCTAACATTAGTACACCAGAGGGTGGTTTAGCCTTTGCTGGTGGGACTGGCACTACTGATGCCCAGATAGATACTGTATTTTACAAATTTCCCCTCAGTGCAAACACACAAGTAGTTGCGATCGCCAATAATGGCGCTGCAGATGACATCACCAATACAGTCAATATACTTGACGGTGATGGTAGTCGTGGTGCCTTGTCTACCTTTGGTACACGTAACCCAATTTACAACCAGCTAGGTGGTGCGGGGTTGGGAGTCAGCCACCAGTTCGGTGACAGATTAGCACTCAACTTAGGATATTTAACTACTACTCCTAACGAACCCTCAGATGGGAGCGGTTTATTTAATGGTCCTTACGGCGCTTTGGCACAGCTGACTCTTAAACCAAGCGATCGCATTAGCCTAGGTTTAACTTATATCAACTCCTACCGCAAGCCCCTAGTTAGTGGTAGCACTAATGCCATCTTCCAAAACATAGACACACCATTCTCCAGCAATTCCTACGGCCTTCAAGCATCCATTGGTATCAGTGAAAGATTTGTCTTAGGTGGTTGGGCTGGATACACCAACAGTCAGTTAACAGGTAACCCCGGAAAGGCTGAAATTTGGAATTATGCCGTTACCCTGGGCTTCCCGGATTTGGGTAAAAGAGGTAACTTAGCCGGGATTATTGCTGGTGTAGAACCTAAAGTTACAACTTCCACCATTCTAGGAGTAAGTACAGATCCAGATACCTCCTATCACCTGGAAGCTTTCTACCAGTATCAACTCAGTGACAACATTACCATTACCCCCGGTCTGATCTGGTTAACATCCCCCAATCATAACAATAACAATAATGATGTTGTGATTGGTGCCCTGAGAACTAGATTTAGTTTCTAAAGATCACCAATCTCATATCCCACAAAAAAGACCAGCTTTCCACAGCTGGTCTAAAATATCTTTTTCCGCGTTGTCTTCTCAATAGAGTGAAAACCAAATTGCACGTTCCCAAAACTAACGGGCAACCTTTCTTAACATTATTGTAACAGTCAACACAGTTTTTTGATAAAAATCTCTAAAAAAACATATATCCCCCGACAATCAGCCTCTATCTAAGAGCATAAATTCAAAATTCCCGCAGGTGGAAATGGCGAAAAATTCTCACGGACTAATCACTAATGACTAATTGCGGCTGTCCCCAGATGATGCGCTCCTGCTTATAAATAGCAATACCCGGCTGGGCTCCTTTGGGTTTGTAAACGTGCTTGGGCTGAGTATAAACTACTGGTACTTGGTCACTCTGACGGCCACGACTGTAGTAGGCTGCAAGATTAGCCACAAATTGTAAATCTACGGATTCGGGAACTGCACCCGGTTCTAAACGTAGTAGTACATGACTTCCGGGTATTTCTTGAGCGTGGAACCATAAATCATAATCTCCAACCACACGAAAGGTTAATTGGTCATTTTGACGATTATTACGACCGATTAAGACTTCAAACCCGCTGGGGGTATGATAACGATGAAAATTCGTGCTTGTGGTTTCGCCGCGACTGCGATATCCTGGGTCTTCTAAATATTTCTGTGCAATTAACTCGTCACGGATTTCTTCCAAAGCCTGCAAATCTGCTGCTGTTTGGTAGTTTTCTATCTGAGCGACGGCGGCTTCTACTTGCTCTAAATAGTTAATTTCTGAGTTGACATCCCCAAGCAATGGTTCCACAGCACTACGAGCGCGTTTAAGTTTCTGGTGCTGTTTGTAAAGGCGTTGGGCATTTTGGACGGCGTTTTTATCTGGTAAGAGGGCGATGGCTATTGGTTGTTCTGTCTCAAAATCAGTCAGGATAATTTCTGTCATCCCTGGTTGCCATTTTTGCAGGTGAGACATCAACAAATCCGCTTTTTTGCGATATTCATCTGCTTGTTCTGATTGCTGCAGGCGTTGGGCAAAGGTTTGCGCTTTATTACGTATTTTTACTAAAATAGTATATAATTTTTGATTTAATTGATGCCGTAACTGAGAAAATACTTGCTGATTTAATTCGTCAGTGTAGTATCTGTTAACTAAGGTTTGGATATCTTTTTCTGGTGCAACTGCGCCCCAACCCATGACTGTATATCCTTTTGCTGTCCAAGCTGGTTGGAATTTATTCAAATCCAATGCTTGTAGCCATTCTTGCCATCGTCTAAATAGTCGTTCCCAGTCGTCAGGTTGGAGCTGCTCTGTGCTGGTTTCCGGGGCTGAATCTGCCGCAATTAACATGGATTCCACTAAGGCAGAACTCAAGCCGCTATAACTTTTTAATAACTGAGGCTTAATTGCTCCTGGTACTAAGCTGACCCGTTCTTGCCAGCGTTGAGCGGATTCATTCAAACTAGGAACAGGTCCAGTGAGTTTGGGTGGGGTTTCATAAGGTTGTCCGGTTTGAATGGGACGGACGCTAGATTGATGCTGACCAACTTGATGGGCAGCTGTGATCATCATATTGTTAGCATCGGTGAGGATAACGTTGCTGTATTTGCCCATCACCTCTACATATATATGGTACAGTGCCTCCTCTCCAGGACGGCGGGCAAATTGTAAGTTAACAACACGCTCCCAAGGGGCGATGGCTTGAATTTCCACCAAGGCCAAGCCACCTAATTGATGTACTAATTGTTGGCTAAAGGTAAATGTATCTGGTAATCTTGGGGGTGGTTCGCCAATACAAATATGCGCCGCTTGGGGATGCCAAGAAATCTCTAGCCAGTCCCTTTGTTTGAGGGTGCGTAATGCTACAGCAATAGTATAGCGATCGCGCTGATAAACTTGTTCTAATCGAGATGGCAGCCAGTGAGCGCGTAGTTCGCTACAAGCAGCAGTTAGGGTAGTATAGTCAACTGGTTGCACAAGAGTTATGATGACCTATTAATTACTGGATCAATGCTGGTTCTTTAACTTTTTTCTGCAAAATTTCACTGTAGAGTTGACTTAGCTGGGTGGCTACCCCATCCCAACTAAACTTACTTTCTACCCGTTTTCTTCCAGCTTTACCTAATTCGTCTCGCCATTGTGGATTTAACAAAATCCGATCTATTGCAGCTGCAAAGGCGGCTACATCTTTGGGTGGAGCTAATAAACCTGTGATTTCGGGAACTACAGTAAATTGCAGCCCACCTACATCACTGGCTACTACAGGCGTATAACTAGCCATGGCTTCAATCGCCACTAGTCCAAAGGGTTCATAGTGACTCGGAACTACGCAAACATCAGCCGCAGCGTAGTAAGTCGGCAATATTTCCTGACTCAGGCGACCAGTGAGGGTCGTAAATTCACTCATCCCCAATTCATTAATTATATTCTCGATGCGATCGCGCTCCATCCCATCACTATTACCGGGAGTGCTACCACCACCAATAATTAATTTCAGGTTTTGATCACCACGTAATTGGGATTCGTTGACCGCACGCACCAAGTGTTCTATTCCTTTACGTCGATCAAAACGTCCCACATAGAATACAAGTTTAGTCTCCGGTGCAATTCCCAATTGTAATCTTGCTGTTTGACGGTCAATAGAACCAAAGCTACGAATATCTGTACCGCAGGGAATAATTTCAATATTACCTTGAGGGGAAACCAGCGATCGCATATGTTCCTTTTCCTGGGGACTTGTGGCCACAATTCGTTCTGCCCTCTCCAACACTTCTTTTTCCACTGCCAATCGCTGACTAGCAATTATGGGAATATTTTCTATTGTACTGTACTTAACGGCTCCCAGTGAATGGTAAGTATGAATTTGCCCCGTACCTTGGATTTTATTGAGTTGCATCCCTATCCAGCTAGAGTGCCAGTAGTTTGTGTGCGCCAACTGATACGTTATACCATTGTGTCTTTGGAATTCCAGGAAATTATCCAAAAATTCCGGCATATATGCCAACAGATTATCTCGGGGTACAAACTCTACAGCACCTGCTTTTAAACGAATAGTGCGGCAATTTTCGCTCAATTGCACAATTTTATCTTGTTCTCTACTCAGCCGGGTAAACATATCAACTTGCCATCCCAGCTTCGCGAGTGCTTCACCCACATTACGCACATAAACATTCTGTCCACCTGCCTCTTCCTGACCAATTTCAATCGCCGGGTCTCCATGAACAGAAATTAAGGCAATACATTTGTCGGTAGTAGGTTTCATAGTTTGTCTGTTGCTTATTCTGAGAATGTATCGTCAAAGTTTCGCCTTTTACATGATTATTTAGGAACTTTGAGTAATCTTTATTTTAATTTAATTATGTCCAACAATTTAATCTTTTGGGTACTCAGTCTATAGTTATTTGCGTATACAGCACTTGTGAAGTATAAAATACACAGTTTAATATTATAAATCTTGTGGGTTGGGCATCTTTCCCAGCCTTTTGTACCTCACTCAGATGTAATCTACTGTACATTGATATCTAATGCCAGTAGATAACTGCAAATCTAATTCTCATAAAAGCAACCCTCCCCCAAAGTTAACTTAGAGGAGGGTATGAAGATATGTCCGTCATGACCCGATCTGCTGACATTGCCTAGGCCTAGCTCAGGGTAGACATCGCGATTCTTGATATAATTCACACAACATGGGCATAAAGAATCCTGTGAAATTTTTTTCCATGTGCGTAGATCATAGATAAATTTCAGAAAAATTTGGCACCACACTAATAATCATTTCCTAGAAAAACTCGACAAAGGGGGATTTATAGGGAATTAAAACCTAAAAACCGCGATTTTTAATTTTAATTCCTCTCCCCTCTAGACTCAATTAGCTTTGTGCTGCTAACATCTGCTTGAGCTTTTCTAATTCAGAAGCCCAACGTGGATCTGGACGAATTGCATCTGATTCAGCACTTGTGCTGGTTTCCCGCACAGCACCACCGCCGCCACGCCGTGACTTCTTAGAACCTTTCTCACGACGACCGCCTTCTTTTGGTGTAGGAACCGGATGACCACTAACACCACTAGCTGCTTTAGCAGGTTGCTCTTCAGCTTCCTCAGGTTTGGTTCGAGGTAATGCTTTTTCTAGCTTGAGGGGCGTCTCTTTGAACAATTGACCATTATACTTTTCAATAATTTGATCAGCTTGCTCGTCATTGTTGACCGTGAGAAAACCAAAACCACGGCATTTGCCAGTTTTGCGGTCTTTAATTAGTTTTGTAGTCACAGCATCGCCTTCAGCGGCAAAAACTGCTTGCAAATCTTGACGATCTATTTCTTCTTTTGGCAAATTGCCTATATATAGGCGAATGGACATGAACTATACCTCCAGATTTGAACGAATATGGCAAGGCAAGAAAAGTATTACTTTACCAAAACTGCTATCAACCAAATTTTTTACTCCAAACTGTCAACCTATACAATACAATTTTTTGTTGGGATCAGGCTTGTTTAATACAAAAGCGCATACAATACTCAGCTAACAGCACCTCAATTATCAGATTCTTCACCTCTTCCCTGTCTTAAGAGCCGGGAATTGTCAACTGCTGCTACGTGACAGGTATCAACCTTGCCACTTCGCTTTTAGTTTTCGTTTCCCAGATCCGAAATCTGGGAGCAAGGGTCAAAACTTGCATACAGACCTGTGTGAGCATTGCAAGACGTTTGTTTTACCATTGGTTAAGACTTTTAACTTTGCGTCCATCAAAGATAAAACTATTTCCACTGTTGGAAACACAGCTTAACCAATTCTTGATGCCAGGGTCAATTGCTAAAGCGTTGTCTGGATTAAGATAGTGGTTGATTGCGGATTCTTTTTTTATAGACGAAATCAGCAATAAAAACTGATTTATTGGCAAGATTCGCACTTCCTTAATGTCTTCAAACTGCAAATTGGATGGCATTAGGATAGGAAACTATCAAAATTGAACCAACGTTTAACGGTGTTTACCAAAGGAATCTTGATGTGATCACCCACAAGTTTTAATGCTTGCTTAGGATAGCTCTGTCCGCAGAATTAAATACCATTTCTTATATTACCATGGTATCATCTACGTAACTAGTTCAAAGCATACATTTTTAATAACAACATTTGTATATCGTAGCATAAAATACTTTTTTTTCCTCAAGGGGGATCATCATAAACAAAAACCAGCCATTGGCTGGTATATTTGTGACTGCATGGGTGATCTAGTCCAGAGGTTCTTATCCCCACAAGGGTTAACTTTGGGGATATACCCCCCTGGATTTTCTAGTAGGGTTTTCAGCCGGGCTTCTGGAGCAAAAGAAGATTCATTGACTCAGGGTGCAATTTTTATCCACATTCCCTAGGAGGTGAGTTTGGCTTTTGGCTGTTGAGTTCAAGGTAGTACTAGCCGGTGAGAAAAATGTATGCACCCCAAGCCTGTGCAGCTACAGCCACAAAAGTAGACCAAATGGGATGAGGACTATAAATATTTTTACCAGTTTGAGTTTGCACTGTGTGAATATCAATCCAGGGTGTTGCTCCTCGGCGAAACCAGCCTGTAACTATAATTTGCCGACCAATTAAATCTTGGGGATTAACTGACTGTCCCAGAGGAATGTGGTGTAATTTCACTAACCCCGTGCTGCACTGAAGTATTAGGTCTTGTCCTAAGCAATTACCCGTACCTCGACGACCCAGGAGCTTACCCACAAGTTGCACGCTTATACTATCAATAGGAAGCGCAGATGGATTAGTTAAGAGGTTGATCAGGCTTTGATCATCCTGGACAGTAGCAGTTTTGATGTCTGGAAAAAATGAACTCATCCGCGACACCATACCGATGCTAAAGCCCATTAGTAGAAAACCCGTAATCACAGTCCAATCTTTGTATGTCCACTGGAGATTTAACCACCTCAGATTGACAGCAGTTTGCCACATCAGCCAAGTGAAACCCGCAAATACCAAACCCAGGAGAATACCCAAAAAAGGAGCGATTTGCAATAAGAATGACTGACTCTTTACCTGATAAGTTGCTTGGGCTTCGGCTACGGTCAACCCCAGGCTATTGAGATTTATTTCAGTATCTATATGCCAATGGCGAGCAATTTGGCTCAGACGTTGGATGCGATCGCCTATTAAAGGATGGCTATTATTAATAGTAAACCAGTGGCGATATGGATGAAGACTATCCCACATCAATAGAGATTCAAAGGGGCGTTGACCAGCAATACTACCCAAACAAAGGCTCTGCTCATAACCGACTGGTATTAAGAAATTTAAACTTTCCAAATGCCAACTTGTTTGTTCTGATTTTTGGATATCAGCAGAAATACCCATGGCAATTTTCAGTAAAGCACGAGTCAGAGCGTTGGGATTACCGGTAATTTCCGCAGCTAGGCGATCGCTATAGTAAAGCCGCAACCGCGACAAACATAAACTAATAGTAGTAAGCACATACCACAATCCATAAATCACACTCGCCAAAACATTGATGGGCTTATACCAAATTCCCTCTGACTTCCTGTTTCCCCATGTCGATATTTGCTCATATAGTCGATGAATGGGTAGTGAAAGCAGCAACACCAGAGACATAACCGCAAAATCCCAATGAGCAATATGTCCTAACTGTGTGGCATAAATAGTCGCAATTTCATCATCTGCCAGTTGCTCTAATAGTCCCTGAGTGACTACAATCCGAGCGTTGTTAGCCAGACTACCATAAGTCAACGCCATTGGTGCTGTTATGGGTAAAATTCGGAGTTTAGGACAGTGCCAGCGACGCTGTTGACAGTAACGTTGTATGACTCTAGCCGTTTCGCGACTGTGGCGATTTAATAAATCCTTGGACAATTCAGTCTGTCCATAAGACTTTCCTAATAGCCTATCTAACAACCAAGGTGATAGTCCCATCATAATCAATAAAACTATCAATAACAATGGCGCAGGGTTGCTGTGCGGCAACTTTTGGACTGTTAGGTAAGGTAATTTGTCTAAAGCAAAGTTAATCAATGCCGTGGTTAAATTGAGTATTACTCCCAGTAACCACAGCAAAGCCATGAATGTTCCCAGTCCTAGCAACCGCAAGGGAATTAACTGAGGCTTACCCAGGGGTTGCCATACCTTAGCACGTTTGGCTTGTCGCCAATAAATACACCGATGAAAGCTGGGACTAATCTCACTCCGAGGAGTTTTTATATAGCTGGAGGATCTGAACAAATTCTGCGGGATCACCGTATTCGGCACGCTACTCAGACTGGCTCGCGAATATTGACTAGTTTCTGCTACTCTCTGTTTCTGGGACTCCACCACCCCAGGGGTCTTAGTTGTTGATGCGGTAGCGTTTTGAGAATTCTCACCAGTTACAAACTCACCTCCGGGATTATCTGATAGCTGGCGTGGCGTAGCCATAGATTTACTACTTTTTTTACGGCTTTTTGCCAAGTGTCTGAGAGCAAGTTCAGCCCATTGTTTAACTCGTGTATCTTGGCTCTCTCTGAGAGTCTGACACAGAATAGTAGCCTTGCGAATTTGGCCAGTGCGTGCATAAGCCATGACTAAACCAACCCTTGCCTGTAAGTTAGCTCTAGGATTTACTTGACTAGTGGCCACAGGTGTAAGTTTAGCGATCGCAGTTTGGTAATTTCCTTGTTTGAGGGCTACTAAACCGGCTTCCAAAGACAGTTCGGCATCTGATAGCTTGCGTGGCGTAGCCATAGGCATAGAAATTTGGTTACTCCAATGTCCAGTAACTGATCCACGGTGGCAAACAAGCGCAAATCCTTAATGCCGTGGTCATTAATTGCACCCGATAGCTGGCGTGGCGTAGCCATTGAGTCCCATTAACACTAATGTTCCTCCAATCTACCGGGGCGATCTGCTTGCAGCGGCGTGGAAAACCCTACGCGCTTCACTTCAACTCACCGATGACCTCCCTGTAACTGTTGACAATTCCATGAAATGTGCAAGAGCAAAACTCCGCTTTCCATATTATCCAGTCTGTCCCACCGTACTTATTCCCTGATGCAAGATGTAGACAACCACGTTAATATTTCTATCTTCAAAATTTTTGCCACAATCTGGACAAATATAAATTTTAGGTGATAGACATTTTTGTCATTTTTCGGCACAGTTACCAAAACGGTGGCTGGTACTGTTATCTGAGGTTATATCCTTTTCAAACTTTATTCGCTTCATACCCCCATAAATGCACCTCCCCAAGCTGAGGACACGGGGGGCTTTTGTCAGTTCGCTGTTTTGCGCTCACCTCAAACCCTCTCCACAGGTTTGGAGAGGGGAGACTTGAACGCCGGTTAAAAACCTTGATTGAGAGGTAATCTAATTGACATTAATAACTGGTGTAATTCCCGCCAAATCTAAGATTGGTGCAATCAGATCCTCCCGCTTTACCGCCATCATGTGGACACCCTGACATAGTTGTCGCGCCATCTGCACTTGTTCAGCAGCAATTTTCATTCCTTCCTCCAGGGGATTTTTTGCGGTAGCCAACCTATCAATAATGTACTGAGGAATATTTACACCCGGAACACACCGATTAATAAACTCAGCATTCTTTGCCGATTTCAACAGGAAAATTCCTGCCAAAATGGGTTTATTATGACTCAAGGCTATGATATCCATAAACTTTTCTAGGCGCTCAAAATCTGTAATCATCTGACTTTGGAAAAACTGCGCTCCAGCTTCAATTTTGCGTTCAAATCGCTTTTGCAAACCTGACCAACTGGGAGACTGTGGATCCACAGCCGCACCAGCAAATAAATCAGTCCCCCCATCTGTCAAGGGCTTCTCATCAGAATCAACGCCTTGATTCATTTTCCGAATCATTTGCAGGAGCCGCACAGATTCCAAGTCAAACACCGCTTTCGCATGGGGGTGATCACCTACTTTCACCGGGTCGCCAGTTAAAGCTAAAATATTGCGGATACCCAAGGCATGAGCACCCATCAAATCAGCTTGTAAACCAATTCTATTGCGATCGCGACAAGCAACCTGACAAATCGGTTCAATGCCATTTTGCAACAGAATTACTGACGCTACCAAAGAAGACATCCGTAATACAGCGCGGCTACCATCGGTAATATTGACAGCATGAACCCTCCCCTTAAGGGTCGCCGCCATTGAAATCATGTGTGCTACATTCACCCCTTTTGGGGGAGCTACCTCCGCGGTAACTAAAAATTCGCCGGATTGGGCTGCCCGACGAAATGAGTTTAAAATTGTGGTATTTTGGGTATCCTGCATAACATTAATGTTTCACTTTTCTTCAAGGGTATAACGAATTACGCCCAAAAGTGAAACCTTTACAGAGGTAGGGAGTAGCCCAAAGCAGTTTTTACCTGTGCCAAAGTTTGATTAGCAATGGCTTCGGCTTTCTCCCGTCCCTCACGCAAAACAGACTGGAGATAAGCTTTATCTTCTATAATCCCTTGATATTTTTCCTGTATGGGTTTTAACGCATTAATTGTCGTTTCTGTCAATAGTGATTTAAATTGTCCCCAGCCCATATCTTGACATTCTGCTGCTACCTCTTCCTTCTTCTTCTCAGACAGCAGCATATACAGCGTTAACAAGTTATTACACTCTGGACGCTCTGGATCACCGAAAGTCAAACCCCGAACTGGGTCAGTTTTACAGCGCTTAATCTTGTATTGAATCTGCTCTGGTGTATCCAGTAAATTAATCCGGCTTAAATCAGACGGATCAGACTTGGACATTTTGCGTGTACCATCGGCCAAACTCATCACCCTAGCGCCTTCCTGACGAATTAAAGCGGATGGTAACTTGATCACTGGTTGATCAGGTTTACCAAATTGATGATTTAACCGCGCTGCAATGTCCCTAGTCAATTCCAAATGTTGTTTTTGGTCTTCACCCACTGGTACTTTATCAGCTTGATACAGCAAAATATCAGCAGCCATCAGCACAGGATAGTCCAACAAGCCGACATTGACATTTTCACCCTGCTTAATCGCCTTCTCCTTAAACTGAATCATGTCTTGTAACCAGTTTAAAGGTGTAATGCAATTAAACAGCCAGGTCAACTCACTGTGGGCAGAAACATGAGATTGCACAAAAATCGTCGAGTGATTTAAATCCAGACCACAAGCCAGATAAAGCGCCACCAGGGTATAAGTATCAGATGCTAACCTTGTGGGATCGTGTGGTACCGTAATCGCGTGCAAATCAGCCACGAACAGGTAATTTTCGTATTCGCTCTGACCTTCTACCCAATTGCGAATGGCTCCCAAGTAGTTACCCAGATGGTAATTACCGGTTGGTTGAACTCCAGAAAGAACACGCTGCTTGCCCATAAATTTCCAATTTATCTCAAATCCGCCCGAAGAATATGGCGGTTACAAAACTCCTTCAATTTTGACACTTTCTGGGATAACTCGCTAATTGCTCATTGCTGCTTTTGTTATGTATCTATGTGACTCATCCATTTACCGATTGTTAATCTCTAGTGACTATCAGTCTACGGACGATGTGTCACATCAAGCTGATTGCTGAGAAAATGTAGAAAAAATGCCATAATAACCAGGCATATAACTTTACGTCAATGAAATTTATCGGCATTGATTTAGGCTGGAAATCCCAACCAAGCGGCTTATGCTGTTTAGAATTAATAGCAGAAAAACTGCACATCATCGATTTAGATCGGCGCGAATGTATTACAGACATTTTCGCCTGGATAGATAACCATGTACCCGCAAATCAACCGGGGATGATGGCCGTAGACGCGCCCACATTGATCCCCAATGCTGTAGGGAGTCGTCTCCCCGATCAACTCACACATAAATACTTTGGCAAATATCACGCCGGATGTTACCCAGCTAATCAAAATTTACCCTTTGCAGAACGTACTGTAAATTTTGGTTTAGAATTAGAGTCTCGTGGATTTGTCCATGCACCCACAATTGAACCCCGAAGACCCGGTAGATATCAAATAGAAGTTTTTCCCCATCCCGCAATAGTTAACTTATTTAACCTAGAACGCATCCTGAAATATAAAAAAGGACGCATCAGTGAGCGCCGCTTAGAATTAATTAAACTTTACAATTACATTATTGATATTTTACCCACCAGAGAACCTTCTCTGATCCCTGTACCCTTGGGTGGTTCATTTTCCCAAATCCCCACCACAGGTGCAGCACTTAAAGCAGCTGAAGACAAACTAGATAGTGTAATTTGTGCTTATGTAGCAGCGTACTGGTGGTATTGGGGTGAAAAACATAACTTAGTGTTGGGCGATCGCACAACCGGTTATATTGTCATCCCCACAAATGTGGGGAGCGGGGAATATTGAAACCCCTACTCCCTCATCCTTGAGCTTATTCCGCCCAAGCAATCAATCTCGGCTCATAAGGACTAGATAGATGTTGGTGGTGCGGTAACACACGCAAAGACAAGCCTTGCAAACCAGAGACAGTATAAGTAATGTTAGCTGTGTAAACACTCAACCCTGTTGCATCCTGTCCTTGGTAATCCATGACTACAGGCACTGCATTCACAATTTCACCATTAGCATCAATGCTACCTTGGTATAACTCCACGCGCACATCATCATTAGTCAAGGTGGCCAAGTCAACCTTAGCTTTCACAGCAACGGTTTGATTTACCTCAATATCCGTATCTTCAGATACATCAATATCTTTAATTCTGATGTTGAACCAGTGGTCTCGGAGTTTTGATTTCCAACTAGCTAATTCTTTAGCAGGGGCGTAATTATCGACAGTGAGAATATGATAGCGATCGCTAGCTGGAAAATAAGCCCGTTGAGCATATTCTCCCACCATCCTGGCTGTATTAAAGAAAGGACAATTCAAGCGAATTGCATCTTTCATTTTAGCAATCCATGCACGGGGTAAGCCATCCACATCGTGATACTCGTAGAACAGAGGTATCACTTCCTTCTCTAGTAATTCGTAGAGGGCATTAGCTTCTACCTCATCTTGATAATTAGGATCATCATAATTCTCGCCATGTCCAATTGACCAACCAGTGCGGACATAATCAGCTTCATCCCACCAGCCATCGAGAACACTTAAATTCAGCAATCCATTCATGGCGGCTTTCATACCGCTAGTACCGGAGGCTTCCCGTGGACGGCGTGGCGTGTTTAACCACACGTCACAACCAGCTACCATCAACCGAGCAATATAAATGTCGTAATTAGGAACAAACACTACTTGTTTTTCCAAGTGTTGTTCACGGATAAAGTGATTAATGTCGCGGATTAGTTCTTTTCCGGGTATATCTTTGGGGTGAGCCTTACCAGCGATCACAAATTGTAGCTTGCGATGTTTGTTCCCCTGCAAAATCTGCTTGATTCTGTCTAAATCGCGCATCCACAGGGTCGCACGTTTGTAGGTAGCAAAACGTCGAGCAAAGCCAATGGTTAAAACGTTGGGATCGAGAACTTCCTGAGCTTGGTTAATTTCTGCAGCCGCCGCGCCGCGATCGCGCAAATGCTTCACCAAGTGTTCTCGGACATATAAAACCATGTCTAAGCGACAGCGTTCGTGATTGCGCCACAATTCCTCATCGGGGATCGCATCCATCCGTTCCCACAATGGGCTATCTGGTGGTGCTGATGACCAGTTAGGACCCAAGTAGCGATCATACAACTCTTGAGTAGACTTTGCTACACAACTACGGGCATGAACACCGTTAGTAATTGCCGCAATTGGTACTTCTTCCACAGGGACTTTTTGCCACAAACCCTTAAACATCTGCCGTGACACCACGCCATGCAGCTGTGCCACACCGTTGGAAAATGTCGCCATCTTCAAGGCCAACACCGCCATACTGAAAGGTGCCGATAAATCACCCGTATTTTCCCGCCCCAGTCCTAAAAATTGCTCTTTAGGCAAACCAAAGATTTCTGCATAATACCCCAGGTAATACAAAATCTTATCAGGAGCAAACAAATCTATCCCAGCTGGTACTGGTGTGTGGGTAGTAAAGATATTACTCGAAGCTACCACTTGTCGGGACTCGGCATAACTTAATCCTTCTTCCTGAATTAAGATCCGGATCCGTTCTAAAGCAGAGAATGCTGCATGGCCTTCATTCATGTGGTAGGCCGTGACATTGTAACCCAGTGCTTTCAACATCTGTACACCACCGATCCCCAGCATAATTTCCTGGTGAATCCGCATATCAATATCACCACCATATAGCTGGTCTGTGATGTCGTGGTCGTAAGGGTTATTGGGTTCAATATTCGTGTCTAGCATATACAGTGGTACCATTCCCACCTGTACACGCCACACTCTCGCGTAGACCTTGCGCCCTGGATAATCCACCGCAATCCTTAGTTCTGAACCATCTGGATTACGCTCTAGGTGCAAGGGCATATTATAGAAATCGTTGATGGGGTAGCGCTCTTGTTGCCAACCATCCGCATTCAGGTATTGAGCAAAGTATCCTTGCTGATACAACAACCCCACACCCACAAGAGGTAAACCCAAGTCACTGGCAGATTTGAGGTGATCCCCCGCTAGAACACCCAACCCGCCAGAATAAACCGGTAAACAATCTACCAGACCGAATTCAGCCGAAAAATAGGCATAGCATTCTTTTGGCTTTGAGCTGCGCTGTTTCTGATACCAAGTACGCTCTTGTAAATAATCTTCTAACTGACGAGCCGCCCGATCCATTTGTGCTAGGAAGCCTTCATCTTCCACAACTTCCAAGAGCCGCCCTTGATTGATGGTACCCAGCATTAATACGGGGTTATGATGGCTAGATTCCCATAGATCAGGGTCTAATCGACGAAATAAATCTTTACTTTCAACATTCCAATCCCAATGCAAGTTATATGCTAGTCGTCTCAGGGGTTCGAGCCGCGAGGGTAAGGAAGGGGAAACATTAAATGTGCGAATCGGCTGCATAGTTTGGTAAAGCTCCAAGTTTAATTTTCGGTATTGTTTATGTATTTATTGCTGTTTATACTCAATGTTGCCAATTCTTTTGACTGTGTGTGTAAATAACTTTGTTCAGCATTGATAGTGATTCTTTCCATCGCTGATAAAGTTTACACTAAAGACATTTTTAAGTCTATGGATTACTCACAAGTATGTACTTAGTATATTAAAATTTGACTCTTATCTGTCGGCTAAAAGTTAAACAAATATAAATAAATTTTTCTGAAATCTCACAAGTTTAGCTAAGAAGACTCTATTTGATGTGTCCAAAAGACTCAATAAACATCTGTATCTTCTTCTTTATTGCTTACCAAGCTAGTTAGATGACTATGGCGATTGCCCTATAGACAGAGCCGCTCTATAAGCTAAAATTACCCTGTATCAGGTATTTGAGACAACAAGTTCATCTTTTTTTTAGTTATTGCAGGAAATATTGTAGTTTACAATACTAAGTAAGCATTGAGTGTATCTGAGGACATGGCTGGATTAATAAAAATTAAATAAGTATCAATCATAGCTATATTAAGGAATATTTAGGGTTATACGTCCTTTCAGGGAGTTTTTATCAGTAAATCATTCATGTTTCCTCTGAAATATAACTTCTTTCTCCTAACTCTTCCTTTTTTTTCAGGGATTGCGTATTTTTTTGTACTACATCACTTATGTATAGCCTCAAATAAATAACGTTAGTTGTAATTTCTCAGAGGATGTTTGATAAGTTTTCAACAGGTAATTTTTATCTTAGGGAACAGGGAACACACCGAACACACCCAACAGGGAACAGGGAATGGGAAATGGGAAATGGGAAATGGGAAACACACAAAAAACAATAAAATCCAGTCCCCTACCCTTACAAGGGGAGGGTTAGTGTGGGGTCAAACAATAGTTGATACACTAATCATGACTTGACAAACATCCTCTCACAGGTATGATTTTTTTCATATCTGGCCATCGCTGTTTGATATATAAATGTATCTAAGTATGATCTCAATATCGGTAATTATTACCCTATGAATAATATTATTGTTAATTGTCAATTAGCTAACATTAACCAACTTGGAACAAACTTATTTATTCAAAATGTTCCCATCTAAGAAAAATATGTTAATCTTAAAAGCAGTTATCACCAAAAAATATTGATGTAATTCAAATTGTGACTTGGTTCCCCTGTAACTCACCGATGTGCAACATGATTAGCGCCGCATACTCCAAAAATTCGTTCCAAGAAATTCGTCATCGCAATCGTGGAAGCGCTTATTTGTTTGCACCAATGGTGAACTTTAATGTGATGGCTCAAGTTGGTGAAACTCCACCCTAAATTTATTCTTGTGTATAACGAAAAGCACTCATAAAAATCCCGGAATAATTATATGTGAATCCTGTTAAAAATTATCTGCAAAATTTGGGATCATTCAGCAGAGTAATTTTAACGGGAAGGGATTTGAATGTAAAAAAAATACTGAACAGTAGTATATATAAAGCAGGCTGCATGTAGATAAACTACGGATTTATCTGTGTAACCTGCGGTCAGAGGCTATTGGTCTAAAACTCTTAGCCATGTTCGTCAGTCTATGTAGATAGGATAAATTTTGCTGCAACTACACAGACCAAACCTGCAATTCATGTGAATGAATTAACCTGGAGTAAATATTACCCATGCTAATTAGTGTCTCTATATTTCAAGTTAGTCAAAATTAGGAATTAGTTTCCTATTTATCCATGAGACTAACTAATAATTGGGGAATGATTTTCTACAGCTAAAAACAAACTTCATCATTTTAATAATCTTCAGTGTCAGTGCCACTACCAAAACAAAGCTTACCTTCTCAAGAGTTCTGCAATAATTGCCCAAAACTTGAATGAGAGATATTTAACCATGATTAACAAGCAACATACCTCAAAATTGCAACGACTACAAGAACTATTGCTCACGACCCTGTTAGGAGATATTCCCACAATTGCTTTTGGTCCCAAACTGCGAAATCTCGTATATCCCCAGATTTTTTCCCAGATGGGGAAACTAATTTATATCCAACACGGCGTGGAATTTCTGGGGACTTCTGCCATTGAGATGGGCAATGGTGTATATATTTTTAAAGGTGTACGCTTGGATGTCCAAGGACACCCAAATAATAAAATTTCTTTAGGAAATGGAGTAGCTCTTGAGCGTTACATTGATATTGGATGTTTGGATAACACTTGCATATCCATTGGTGATGAAACGTTTATAGGTCCCAATGTCTGTATTGCTGGTCCGGGAAATATCAAAATTGGTAAGCATTGCATGATAGCGTCTCATTCGGGAATATATGCCAATAACCACAAATTTGCTTCTGTAACACAACCCATAAAATACCAAGGAATAACCCGTCAGGGAATCGAGATTCAAGATGATTGTTGGCTAGGGCACGGAGTAACAGTAGTAGATGGCGTTACCATTGGTAAAGGTAGTGTTATTGGCGCAGGATCAGTTGTCACTAAAGATATTCCCCCCTACTCTGTGTCCGTAGGTATACCTGCAAGAGTAATCAAAAGTCGAGTTAGCAAAGATTTGGTGACATCGTAGCAAGGACTAAGTTAACGCTCCCCCCACTTTGGTGAAGGCGATTATTACCCAAGACGCAACCAGAACCAGGGTTTTCTAAACCTGGGGATGTAGGACACTAGCGATTTTATATGACTAACGCCACGCTATGGCTATCGCAGTCATTATAAATCCTGTGATTAGTTTGTAAAATAAATTGTAAAATGTATGCACTATGGGATAAACAAGACTCGTCACTGTTGAAAAACATCTAAGAGGATGTTTGTCAAGTCATGATTAGTGTATCGAATATTATTTGACCCCACCCTAACCCTCCCCTTGTCAGGGGAGGGGACTGGATTTTATTGTTTTTTGTGTGTTCGGTGTGTTCCCCATTCCCCCTTCCCTATTCCCTGTTCGGTGTGTTCCCTGTTCGGTGTGTTCCCTGTTCCCTAAGATCAAAATTACCTGTGGAAAACTTATCAAACATCCTCTAAGGAAGATTCACTACTGAAACTGATCTTAAAAAGGGGCGACATTTCGGTAATATAAAGTAGTTATCTTTTCTGTATAGCAGATACACAGGAGATACACTTTTTTCTCACAACCTTTGGAGATATTTGTATGGTGACTTTAAAAATCGCTGTTTATATTGTTGTTGCCTTTTTTGTGGCTATATTCGTCTTTGGATTTTTGTCAAACGATCCAGCTCGTAACCCCGGACGCCAGGATTTAGAGTAGAATAGCCACCAATTATTAACTTTGAGGGGAAGTGCAAAACTCCTGTTCTTCAAGGAGGGGGAGCAGCTGGCTTAATAATCAGCGTTAACATAGTAGTGGCTCTCAAAACAGCCCGAAGACGTAAAACACCAGCGCCCTCTCTGAGCAGCTTCCTAATATATTTAGGCAGAAAGCAAAGGTCGGAAGATCAACGTATAATTGATCCTTCCGGCTATTAATTGGCCATCAGAAAACTGAGTGGGAGCCTGAGAACCCCTGTGTCCAAGATCCGGGATGAAAACTGATTGAGTCAGTCAAAGCCCGAAAGGGGAGAATCCTGGTTTTTCAAAGCCGGGAGAGTTCAATTGTTAGCTTGATGTGCCTAGATATGCTTCATCCAGTTCCCCTACCTCCACCGCCTGCCATTCTCCAAGTGGTATCATCAGCAGATTCTATTTCTCGTGCTAGTGATACTCAGTTTTTCTCATTTATACCCAATCAAAAAAATCCCCAAGCACACAAACAAGCGTCGCCGCCACCAGAGGAAATTCCACTTTTCAATGTGGGAGATGGTACATCCAATACCTCACAAACCTTCACGGATTCTCAGATTGCTGCTTGTTTGAGTCAACCCCAGACATTTCCTAATCACCGACAGCAGTTGGAAGCGCCCAAGAATAAACCCAAAGTGCCAGTCGCAACGGGAAAAGTAACTCCACAACAGCAGGAAACTAATATTTCTGTTCAACAATTTCCCGAAGGCATAAATATTTCAGTTGATACCCCAAATTATACACCAAGTTCTCAACCCGTACAAAATACCCTACAGTTAAAGTCTCGTTACCCTGGTAAGGAAAGCTCGACACCCTCTACTATAGAATTTGCTTCACCTACACCTTCAGCCAGACAAAGAACTATACAAGTTATCTCAGATAGGCAGGAGTATGATCAAATACGGCGAATTGTCACTGCCGAAGGTAATGTAGTAGTCCGATTTGATGGGGCTGTGGTGGATGCTGACCGCCTGCAAGTAAATTTAGATAACTTGGTCGCTGTGGGTTCTGGTAATGTGGCATTAACACGAGGAGATCAAGTCCTGCGGGGAGAACGCTTTACCTATAATTTTATCCAAGACAATGGGGAAATAGAAAATGGCAGCGGCGAGATTTTCATACCCTCAGCCCAACAAGATTTCGCTTTTTCATCCGGTAATTTTACACCGGTTGGAATTGAGGCTCCTGTAAGTGATAGGGTCAGAAGAAATCAGCCCCTGACTCAAATCACTAGCCCCGGGGGTATTGACTTCACATTAGGTGGTATCCAAGCCGGGAATCTCCCTTTACCTATAACCGGAGGTGAAGTCAGGAGACTCCGGTTTGAAGCTCAACGGATTTCGTTTGATCCCCGAGGTTGGCAAGCTTTTGATGTGCGAATTACTAACGACCCCTTTTCACCCCCAGAATTAGAGTTACGTGCATCTCAAGTTACCTCTATCAGGGAGTCTCCTGTTAAAGAAACTATTACTACACGGGGACAGCGTTTAGTTTTTGACCAAAAAGTCTCTTTACCAATTCCCGTAGATAAACAAACTATTGACAGTTTTGAACGCGACGCCTCACCATTTCTAGTGTCTCCAGGTTTTGATGGCGATAAGCGGGGTGGTTTATTTGTGGAACGGGGTTTCACACCTGTTGATACCCAGCAGGTACGTTGGAGAATCATCCCTCAGTTGTTTGTGCAAAAAGCCTTGCAAGGGGGTACAGATGATTTAGCTGCCTTGTTTGGTGTCAAGACCAGTTTAAATGCTGTTTTCAACCCAGGGTTAACACTAGAAGGTGGGGGTGAGTTAACCAATTTAAACAATTTAGAGGAAAATTTGCAGCTTGGTTTGCGCATGCGCCAAATATTAGGCAATGTTAATCCTCACGTATTAAATCTAGAATATAGCTACCGCGATCGCCTGTATAATGGCTCTCTTGGCTTTCAAACTGTCCAGAGCAGTCTTGGTGGTCTGATTACCTCTCCTGTGATTCCTTTAGGTAACACTGGTGTTAACCTCAACTATCAGGCTGGCGTACAATATATCAATGCCAACACCGACCGCCTAGATTTGCTAGCAGCCCAGGGTCACAATAATCGTATTACCCTTGGTCGATTACAAGCTAGTGCAAGCCTCAGTCGGGGGTTTTTACTATGGCAAGGTAAACCATTACCACCTACTTCTACAGAGGGATTACGATATACACCAAACCCCGTAGTCCCTTACGTACAGACAATTGCCAGTGTCATAGGTACACATACTTATTATACTAATAACCAAAATCAAAGCACCCTCACCGCCGCAGTCGGTTTGGTCGGGCAGTTTGGTAATTTCTCTCGCCCCTATTTAGACTATACCGCTTTCAACGTGACTTATTCTCAGGGATCAAATAGCGGGCTGTCACCCTTTTTGTTTGACCGCTCAGTTGATAATAAAGTCCTAAGTCTTGGCGCTCAGGTGCAAATTTATGGGCCATTTCTTTTAGGCTTACAAACAGCAATTAACTTGGAAACTGGTAGAGAAACTAGCACAGACTATATTTTAGAATATAGCCGCCGTACCTATGGCATCACTTTGCGTTATAACCCAATAGTGGAATTAGGCGGTTTCAGCATCCGCATTAGTGATTTTAACTGGGTTGGCGGTACAGATCCATTATCTGGATTTTCTTCCAGAAAATCCAGATAATTAACGATAATTAGTTTTTGACCATAACTCAGTATCAAACCAATAGCAATCAAAGCGAATTAAATTATACATTCTGAATGTAAGTTATTATTAGTACACCAGGGTGAGTAGCGCAAAGTGGAAAATTTGGCAATCTTTCATCCAAAATCTAGTTAGCGTATAGTCATAATCTGTTAGCAAGCTACAAGACTTGATTATGGTTCGAGAACTAGAAAGAATACGTCAGAGTGCAGAGTTCCCAGAAACAGCGCCAGCTGCTAATCCTGTATTTTTTAGAACCTACAGCCGTCTGACAAAGGCAGGGCTGAGGGAAACATGGGACGAGGTATGCGATCGCACCCTTGAGGGGATCATCGAATTAGGGAAGCTCAACCCAGACGAGATTGCTACCCTAGAAAATATGCAACGCCACCTCAAAGCCTTACCCAGTGGACGCTGGTTATGGGTGGGTGGTACGGAGTGGATCACCAAATCCAAAAACTTTTCCGGCGCTTATAATTGCACATCCACAAACCTGCAAGACTGGAGTGCATTTGCATTAATGATGGATTTAGCCATGATGGGCTGTGGTACTGGTGCGGTTATAGAACCCCAACACATCAATCAACTCCCTGTGATCCGTAATCACTTAAATGTAACGGTACAAGGGGAAATTGGTAGCATACCTTCAGGATTACGTTATCAACATACTAAAACCTCCATAGAAGGCAATACCGTTACCATCTATGTGGGAGATAGCCGCGAAGGCTGGGTAGAATCCTACAAATCCCTATTGGAACTCTCCACAAATGAAAGGTTATCCACAGAACTACAGGTAATAGTTGACCTCAGTAATGTACGTAAAACCGGCGAACCCCTCAAGGGCTTTGGTGGAGTAGCTAATCCCGTCAAATTACCAGACCTATATGAAAAGTGTGCATCTATACTCAACAAGGCTATAGGAAGACAATTAAACTCCGTGGAATGCTGTTTGCTGATTGACCAGGCTGCTGTTGCAATTGTTGCCGGAAATATTCGGCGCAGTGCTGGAATGCGTCAGTTTAAGTCTGATGACAATTTAGCAGCAACAGCTAAAGATAATCTTTGGCAACAAGATCAAGAGGGTAACTGGCGCATAGACCCAGAACGTGACCCTTTACGCATGGCTAATCATACCAGAGTTTTTCACCGCCAACCCACATTAGAAGAGTGTATAGAATCTGTTCGTAAACAATACTATAGTGGCGAAGGTGCTATTCAGTGGGCTGGGGAATCCGTAGCCAGAGCTAATTGTGATTTGCTCAATACACCACAATTAAAAAAAGATTTTCTGCAAGCTTATGATCAAGGAAAAGCCAAAGAATGGATACAACAACGTCACCCAAAGATTGATTCTCAAGAATTAGAACATCGTTTAAACCGCTATGGCTTAAACCCCTGTGGTGAAATCATAGGCTCTAACTTTCACTGTAACTTATCAGAAATTCACTTAAACCAAATTGACCCAGAAGACTACAAAGAACAAGAAAAAGCCTTTACTGCCGGGGCTTTATCTGTAGCAGCACTGTTAAACCATCAATTTTTAGAGCCACGCTACCAAAAGAGCCGGGAATTAGACCCGATTGTTGGGGTCTCCTTTACCGGATTATTCGATTTCTTTGTTCATGCTTTTGGTGTAGACTGGTTGCGCTGGTGGTCCGAAGGTAGACCAGAAACACCCCAAGGTTTGGCTTGGAAAGAGCAAGAGGCAAAATATCTTAGCTACTGGAAAGATACAGTACACCGAGTTGTTTGGGACTACTGCGATCGCCACAACATTAAACGGCCCAATCGCTGTACCACCGTCCAACCCAGTGGAACTAAATCTTTATTAACAGGTGCTAGCCCGGGTGCATCCTCCCAAATCACAGAGATTTATCCGACGGATCACCTTCAGGAAAAATGACCCAGTAGCACTAGCCTGCATTGACTACGGGTACAGCGTCATTCCATCCCAATCAGACAAGGACGAACAGGGAAACTTACTAAATGACCCATTTGACCCCCGTGTAACTGAATGGCTAGTAGAAATTCCTGTATCCGTATCTTGGGCTGACTTACCAGGAGCAGATGAAATTGATGTTTCTCAGTTTTCCGCCTTAGCTCAATTTGACTTTGCCCTCCAAGTTCAGCGTTGGTATGTAACTCACAACACATCAGCAACAATAGAACTACGTTCTGAAGAAGTTGAACCGTTAGGACAGCGAATTTATCAAGCCATCCAAAATCATGAAGGCTATATTTCCGCCGCGCTGTTAGCCCGGTTCGATGACTTGCAATCATTCCCACGCTTACCATTTGAGCCCATAGACAAGTCAACCTATGAGAGTTTAACTCAACAAGTTAAAGCACGCCGCAGAACAGATAATTTCTGTACCGTTTTGAGTCGCTATGATTCGGGTCAATTAACAGAGGTTGGGCCTAGTGGATGTGATTCTGATAAGTGTATGTTTCCTATTGAATCTCCTGCATCTTAAGACCAAAATCCAGTAGGGAGATATTGCCTTGTAGAGACGCGTTCAATTGCGTCTCTAGTTTTTCAGGTTAGGATCATTTAAAACTACAGCAGACTCTCAAATATGTTCATTGATGAATTGTCACCAATATTTCAACAATTAACCAAGCACCCAGTTTCATTTATGGGGGGATTTTTTTCTGGTGTGCTGCGACTCAATCTCAAGGACGATCCGGTCAAAAGCTGGCTGGATAAACACATCAATTCTACTTGTCACACCACCAGTCCAACTAGTGAAGCCCACAATGGCAAAGCTCGCGGCCCTCAGCAAATTTCTATTGATTGAGATTTAGAGCTATCCCAGAATGGACTAAACCAGAATTGAGGTTGAACAAAAGTATTATGGGTAGGCATTTGCCTGCCCTGCATGATCAGTTTAATACAGTTTGTTAAATCTCATACTTTGAAAAATGTCACAATCAGTTATCATGTGAGCGTATGGCTAAGTTCAGTCCCTTGGCATCTTGAGTTGAAGCGAAAGCAAGCATGATGATCGCTGTCCTACAACATCCGCCATGGGTGAGTCAGAACAGACTATGCAAAATTTGCAGTTTGTTCATATCTCTTTCCCCAGCTGAACTGATCGCTTTTTGTTACAAATTACGTGATCCACATGACTATTTACGTTGGAAACCTCTCTTACCGCGCTACTGAAGAAGACTTAAGAACTGTATTTGCCGAGTATGGTCAAGTCACAAGAGTGGTCTTACCTACTGACCGCGAAACAGGTCGGATGCGAGGCTTTGCATTTGTTGAAATGAAGGAAGATGCTCAAGAAGATGCAGCTATTACCGAGTTAGATGGCGCAGAATGGATGGGCCGTCAACTGAGAGTCAATAAAGCCAAGCCCAGGGAAGACAATCGCGGCGCGAGTTGGGGTAAAAAAGCAGATTATTAATAATAGCATATTTTTATACCGACGGGAAATTAATTGCTCAATTTGACCAGTCCTAGAGCAGAAAGCCCACTCCTTCAAGGAGTGGGATAAATTGCCAGCAACTTTAGTTGCAGTCAAAACCTACTCAAATTAATTTAGCGGTAAGGCAAACAATAGAAAAAATGAACTAGATAAGCTAGTAAAACTCCTGATCTCAAAAAAAGTTGCTCATAAAGGTATATAAGCAGTAACAGGCTATTTCCAGGAGTTCAGAGAACTTTCAGACGCAAAAGCCAAAATTTCAATTCTTTAGTTTATCTAAAATCATATTTGAGTTATCAAAATACCTTTCTAAGATAGAGGCAGCAACCAAAAGTTGTCATTAATAAATCCAACTCACAAGCACAATGCTAGGGAGTAACAAAAATGACTCAAGCTCCAGAATCTCTAGATTTTTTTATGAATGATGCTACGGATAAGAGCTTAGATCGTGATTGTACAACATTATCGCGTCACGTACTCCAACAATTTAAGACTTTTTCCCCAGATGCACAGGATTTGAGCGCGCTGATGAATCGTATAGCCCTGGCGGGTAAACTAGTTGCTCGTCGTCTGAGCCGCGCAGGTTTAATGGAAGGAGTTCTGGGATTTTCTGGAGACGTCAACATCCAAGGGGAATCTGTCAAAAAGATGGATGTCTACGCCAACGATGTATTTATCTCCGTGTTTAAGCAAAGTGGCTTAGTCTGTCGCCTCGCTTCCGAAGAAATGGAAGAACCTTACTACATCCCAGAAAACTGCCCTATAGGTCGCTATACCTTGTTATATGACCCAATTGATGGCTCATCTAATACCGACACCAATCTCAGTTTGGGTTCAATTTTTTCTATTCGTCAGCAAAAAGGCGATGATATTGATCGTCAAGCATCGGATCTCCTGAGCAACGGACGGGAACAAATCGCCGCCGGATATATACTGTATGGGCCGAGCACAATGCTGGTTTATACTATGGGCAATGGTGTTCATTCATTTACCCTTGACCCCAGCTTAGGGGAATTTATCCTCTCGGAAGAAAACATCCGCATCCCTAATCATGGTTCTGTTTATAGCGTTAACGAAGGTAATTTTTGGCAGTGGGAAGAATCAATGCGAGAGTATATCCGCTACGTTCATCGCACTGAAGGCTATACCGCTCGTTATAGTGGCGCTATGGTGAGTGACATCCATCGCATTTTAGTTCAAGGTGGCGTATTTCTCTATCCAGGGACAATTCAGAAACCAGAAGGGAAATTACGCTTACTTTATGAATCTGCTCCCTTAGCTATGTTGATTTCACAAGCAGGCGGTCGCGCCACCACAGGATTAGTAGATATTTTGGAAGTAGTGCCGAAAAAGCTACACCAACGCACACCTTTAATTATTGGTAGTCAGGAAGATGTGGCCAAGGTGGAGTCTTTTATTCAAAACGGACACTAGTACCGCTCCTAATTCCTAGTGCTGAGACTAAAAATTCTTTTGATTAATTGGCAATGAGTAGTTGATTTACACCGAGGAGCTAATAGATACAATAAATCTCTACCAAGAATTAACAGTTAACATGGCTATGTTATTCGAGAAAATCTGGAATTGGGGACGGTTCAGATCCCTGGTGATGAACTAAAAATTACCTCAGCGTGTCGATGTCATGAGTGATGATTAACCCCACAATTCAAAAGAAAACATCAAAAATTGATGTATTGTGCGTTGCTTCTCTGGTGATGGCAATAGCGTAGCGTGGCGTAGCGTGGCGTAGCTATAGCAACACACACCAGAAGTATCATCAACAGAAGTAAAATCATGGGTATGTCCACCAATCATTTGCTCGAAATTAAAAAACTTGGTCAAAGTCTCTGGATGGATAATTTGAACCGTAAAATTATGAAATCAGGTGAACTGCAAGACTTGGTAGAAAATCAGGGTATCTGTGGGATTACTTCCAATCCAGCCATATTTGAAAAAGCGATGGCTGGGCCAAGCTACGCTATAGCCAACAATACCATGTATGATGCGGACATTGAAGCTGGCATTCGGAAGGGATTACCCCCAAGAAAAATTTACGAATCCCTAATTTTTGCAGATATTTGCAACGCATATGATCTGCTGCACCCAGTATATGAAGCATCCAATAAACTCGACGGTTATGTGAGCATAGAAGTAACACCCACCATTGCCCATGATCCCCAAGCCTCAATAGCAGAAGCTCGTCGCTACTGTCAAGAAATTGGGGGGGAAATGTCATGGTAAAAATACCTGGGACACCGGCCGGTTTAGCAGCAGTAGAACAGGCCATATCCGAAGGTATCAACATCAACATCAGCCTAGTGTTTGCCGTAGACAGTTACATCAAAACAGCAAAGGCTTATATGCGGGGCTTAGAAAAACGGGCGGGAAAAGGTGATAGCGATAGCGTGGCGTTAGCCATAGACCTGAGTAAAATTGCTTCCCTAGCTAGCTTCCTTCTCAGTCGCATTGATACTAAAATTCATGCCAAAATAAAAAGTGGCATTACTGATATCACCCAAAAAGCCAAACTGCAAGCAGTCAAAGGCAAAGTCGCGATCGCTAACGCCAAAATTGCCTACCAGGAATACAAAAAAATTATTCAAAGCCAGAGATGGCAAGCCTTGGCGGACAAAGAAGCGAATGTACAGCGATTACTTTGGGCCAGTACCAGCACCAAAGAGCCAAAATAGAGTGATTTCATGTATGTTAACCAATTGATTGGTCCGCAGACCGTTAACACCTTACCACCCGAGACAATTGCAGCTTGCGCAGACCATTGCGATGTAGCATTGCGCTGAGAAAGCGGCGTTGCAGAAGCCTATCAACTCATGCAAAGCCTAAAAGACCCAGACATTAACATTGATCTGAATGTAGTCATCGAGGAACTCCTAGTTGAGGGTATTGATAAGTTCGTCAAACCTTATGAGTCCTTGATGAACTCTTTAGAAAACAAAGTCAAGTTATTGTCACCAGTATAGACCTTCAAGGCACAAGTTTATTTGTAGATGCAATAGCCAAGCGTGGCGTAGTCAGATATCCAGCGTCTCATCAACACACCACTTAACACCCACTGAAAACTTCTATGGTTAGTTTGCTAGAAAATCCCTTGCGCGTTGGCCTGCAACAACAAGGGATGCCCGAGCCTCAAATTATTATCATCTTTGGCGCATCTGGTGACCTTACCTGGCGTAAATTAGTCCCTCCCTTTACAAATTGCGCCGAGAAGGACGCATACCTCCAGAAACCACCATTGTCGGCGTTGCCCGTCGAGAGTGGAGCCACGAGTACTTCCGTGAGCAAATGCAAAAAGGCATGGAAGAAGCTCATGCTAAAGTACCTTTAGGTGAACTATGGCAAGACTTCTCCCAAGGTCTGTTCTACTGTCCAGGCGACATAGACAATCCTGAAAGCTACCAAAAGCTCAACACCCTTTTAAAGGAATTAGACCAGAAACGGGGCACAAGAGGAAACCGAATGTTCTACCTCTCCGTAGCTCCTAACTTCTTCCCCGAAGCCATTAGGCAACTAGGAAGCGCCGGAATGCTAGACGACCCCTACAAACATCGTCTGGTGATAGAAAAACCCTTTGGTCGCGACCTAGCATCAGCCCAGAGTCTGAACCAAATAGTGCAAAAATATTGCCAAGAAAATCAAGTTTACCGCATTGACCACTACTTAGGTAAAGAAACAGTTCAAAACCTGCTGGTGTTCCGGTTCGCTAATGCCATATTTGAACCGTTATGGAACCGTCAATTTGTTGACCACGTACAAATTACCGTCGCAGAAACCGTAGGAGTAGAAGACCGAGCCGGCTACTATGAAAAAGCGGGCGCTCTCAGGGATATGTTGCAGAATCACCTGATGCAACTTTACTGTCTCACGGCCATGGAAGCACCTAACTCTATGGATGCCGACAGCATCCGCACAGAGAAAGTAAAAGTACTGCAAGCGACGCGTTTAGCTGATATCCCCAATTTGTCACGGTCAGCAGTACGTGGTCAATATAGTACTGGGTGGATGAAAGGTCAACCAGTGCCAGGATATCACGAAGAACCGGGAGTAGACCCCAATTCCACCACACCCACCTATGTAGCTATGAAATTTCAGGTTGATAACTGGCGTTGGCAAGGTGTACCTTTTTACTTACGTACAGGGAAGCGGATGCCAAAAAAAGTAAGTGAGATTTCTATTCACTTCCGCGATGTTCCCTCTCGTATGTTTCAATCAGCCTCCCAACAAAGAAATGCCAACATTTTAACTATGCGTATTCAGCCAAACGAAGGAATTTCCTTGCGTTTTGATGTTAAGATGCCAGGGGCTGAATTCCGCACCCGTTCGGTGGATATGGACTTTAGTTATGGTTCTTTTGGTATTGAAGCTACTTCTGACGCTTACGACAGACTGTTTCTTGATTGCATGATGGGCGACCAAACATTATTTACTCGTTCCGACGAAGTAGAAGCAGCTTGGCAAGTAGTAACTCCTGCTCTTTCAGTTTGGGATGCACCAGCAGACCCAGCTACTATTCCCCGGTACGAAGCTGGTACATGGGAACCTACAGAGGCGGAATTATTAATTAACCAAGATGGTCGTCGCTGGCGCAGACTGTAAAAAAATAACCAACGAATACTGACTAAAGTACTATGATTTCCCAAGCTCCAACAATTTTCTCTCTTCAGGCTCCTAAAGATATTTCCATCAGCGAAATAGAAACGGAGCTTAATCAAATTTGGCAAAGTTACGGCATCACAGGTGAAGACGGTACTCTTCCTGCTGCTACCAGAGCCACAACATTTACTTTGCTAGTTTACGAACCGGAAGAAACTCAATATTTGTTATCAGTTCTAGGATTTTATAAAGGTCCTTTAGATGGCATTCTCGGTCCACAAATGGGAGCAGCCCTCAGGGCAGTTCAAGTGAAGTATGGACTTCCCGAAACCAGCACAGCGACACCGGAAACCGTGGCTATACTACGGGAAGAATTCGCTAAACGTCAGGGAAATACGGCAACATCTGAAAGTGTTGCTTATAATTTCAGCCCGACAAGCCCCTCTATCGCTGATGAAATTGCTCTACGTAATCCCTGCCGCATTATTGCTCTGTTCCCTATTGCTGGGGAAGATGAAGGGGTTAGAGCTTCAATTTCTGCCTACTGTCCGATTCAAAAGCAGTCTTCTAGCACTCTTATCTGTTGTGAATATATTACTTTGAGTGGAACGGCTGCGGCTTTAGAACGCGTGGGAGGTATGATCCCAGCATTATTAATTGGTGGCTTACCCAAGTTTCTCTGGTGGAAAGCTACACCAGACCCTAATAACAATCTCTTTAAGCGACTGGCAACAGTTTGCAATAATGTGATTGTGGATTCTTGCAATTTTAACAAGCCAGAAGGTGATTTACTTAGCTTGCAAAAGTTGGTAGAAACTGGTGTTCCTTTGGCTGATTTAAATTGGCGACGCCTGTCAGCATGGCAAGAATTGACGGCTCAAGCTTACGACTCACCCCATCGTCGCGCGGCTCTTAAAGAAATTGACCGGGTGACTATAGACTATGAAAAGGGTAATCCTGCTCAAGCATTATTATTTTTAGGTTGGTTGGCTAGTCGCTTGCAATGGTCGCCAGTTTGTTATAAAACAGAAACTGGTGATTATGAAATTACTCAAGTTCGTTTTGTTGCTCAAGATCAGCGACAAATAGAAGCGGAATTAGCCGGGGTTCCAGTTGCTGATGTAGGTGATGTTGTGGGTGATTTAATTGCTCTACGTCTAAGCTCCACAAATCCCCAAGCGGACTGTGGTACCGTTATTTGTACAGAAACTGGCGGTTGTATGCGCATGGAAACCCACGGGGGGGCTCAGTCTGCTGGTATGTTTCAACAGGTCGGCTCCCTTTCTGAACAAAAAGCAGAGTCTTTGTTAAGTCAGCAGGTGCAGCGTTGGGGTCGGGAGTTACTTTTTGAGGAAAGTTTGGCTGTTGTAGCCGAGATTCTGCTTTTAAACAGTTGAAAAGTATTCTCTAGCAGATGCAAGTTTCTTTAGTAGAGAAGTTCCGACGGAACGTCTCTACAGGGTAGCGTAGCACCACCCGATTGCTATGGCTATCCTTTTTCTTATGTCATAATTACTATGGTGCAGTTAATATTTTTGATGATTGCCAGTCTATGGCTTTAGTTGTCGCAGGAGAACGGAGTGGAGTGGGTAAGACAACGGTTACCCTGGCTCTTTTGGCATCTTTACGCCGTCGTGGTGTATCTATACAGTCTTTTAAGGTGGGTCCAGATTACATTGACCCTATGTTTCACGCTTATGTTACTGGTCGTCCTTGTCGCAACTTAGACCCGGTACTAACTTCTGAGGCTTACCTTAAAAGGTGTTTTGTTGATCACAGTCAGGAGTGTCAATATTCCCTGGTGGAAGGGGTGATGGGTCTATTTGATGGAGTCAAGGGGGTAAGAGGGGGGGAAAAACCTTCCTTGAGTACAGATTTTGCTAGTACGGCACATATTACCAGACTGCTAGATTTACCTATACTGTTAGTAATTGATTGTAGCCGTTTATCCGGCTCTGTGGCTGCGATCGCTCACGGTTATTGTTCTTTTGATCCGAGAATAAAAATTGCTGGGGTGGTCTTAAATCGCGTCGGGAGTGATCGCCATTTATCTCTACTTAAAGACTCTCTAGCAGTATTACAATTACCTATAGTGGGCGTACTGCGTCGTCAGGATAATATCACTATACCCGATCGTCATTTAGGTTTAGTGCCTACAGCAGAACTTCCGAAATTGGAAGCTGTTGTTAATGTTCTGGCTGATTTAGGCGATACCTGTTTTGACTGGCAATATTTATTACCATTGTTGGAGAATCCCAAGGGGGACACAGACGGGTACAGACCTTCCGACGGAACGTCTCTAGACTTTAAGGGAGAAGGGGGAGGAGAATTATTCCCACATTCCTACGGTTATCCTCTCAAAATTGCAGTAGCGCGCGATCGCGCTTTTAATTTCTACTATCAAGATAATCTCGATTTACTGCAAAATCTAGGTGCCGAAGTCGTTTTCTGGAGTCCTTTAACAGATACCCAACTACCTCCTGATATACAAGGAATGTATTTTGGCGGGGGTTTCCCGGAGGTTTTCGCTGAGGGTTTAGCAGCTAATATGTCTGTGCGCAATGCGGTTAAAACAGCAATTTTAGCAGGAGTACCCACCATAGCCGAGTGTGGGGGATTAATGTATTTATGTAAAGAAATTATCGACTTTGAGGGTAAACCTTGGCAGATGGCGGGGGTCTTACCCACATCTGCTATTATGGGCAAAAATTTAACTTTAGGGTATCGTCGAGCGGTAGCTTCACAAGATAACCTATTAGTATCAGCAGGTACAAGCATTTACGGTCATGAATTCCATCGTTCTGAGTTAAACCCTAAACCTGAGCAAAGTTTATTTAAAATTTATCCCTACGATGGTGATGGCTTGGAAGTAGAACACAACAGTCAACATCTGGGAACTGATGGTAAGACTCACAGCTTGTGTGGGCTACATCTGAGAAATCTGCACGCATCTTATATTCATGTACACTGGGGACAAAATCGGGAAATCCCCCGCAGGTTTCTGCAACGCTGTCTAGAGATATCAGAAAAGAAAAAGTAGTACAGACAGAGGACGACGTATTTATATATCCAAATTTATTTAGAGATTTTAACCACTCTAGAATTTGACAACATTTTTATGCCGAAGACTGGAACTAGTATATCAGCACCCCAAAACTATCACAGCCAATGGACAACAGAAGTTATTCAAGTTCTCAATAGCGACCCAGAAAGGGGATTATCTTCTACGGAAGTTGACAAACGACAATCTGAGTTTGGTAAGAATGAACTTAAGGGTAAACCGGGAAAGCCCGCTTGGTTGAGATTTGTCTTGCAGTTCAATCAGACCCTTCTCTACATTTTACTTATTGCCGGGTTAATTAAGGCTCTTTTACTTCAGTGGACAAACGCCGGGGTAATTTGGGGTGTGACTCTAATTAACGCTATCATTGGCTTTGTCCAAGAGTCAAAAGCCGAAGGTGCGATCGCCGCCTTAGCCCAAGCTGTTACCACCGAAGCGACGGTGATTCGTAACGGACAAAAATCCCGAATCCCCTCCCAAGAATTAGTTCCCGGTGATATTGTCTTACTTACTTCTGGGGATAAAGTCCCAGCAGATTTACGGTTATTCAACGTTCGTAATTTACAGGTAGATGAGTCCGCTTTAACGGGGGAGTCAGTACCGGTAGAAAAGTCTACTGCTGACCTCAGACCCGATACTCCCCTAGCAGAAAGGGTGAATATGGCTTATGCAGGTAGCTTTGTCACCTTTGGTCAAGGTAGCGGTATTGTTGTGGCCATTGCCAACGCTACGGAAATGGGGCGTATTTCCCAGTCCCTAGAACAAACCACCAGTCTCAGCACCCCCCTCACCCGTAAATTTGACAAATTTAGTCATCAACTCCTCTATATAATCCTTGGACTAGCAGCTATGACCTTCGCTGTGGGCTTAGGACAAGGACAAACCTGGGCTGCTATGTTTGAGGCATCGGTGGCCTTGGCGGTGAGTGCAATTCCCGAAGGTTTACCCGCAGTGGTGACGGTGACCATGGCTATTGGAGTTAACCGCATGGCAAAACGTCACGCCATCATCCGCAAACTACCAGCGGTGGAAACTCTAGGGGGGGCTACTGTTATTTGTTCCGATAAAACTGGTACTCTCACAGAAAATCAAATGACGGTTCAGGGGATTTACGCCGGCGGGCAGCATTTCCAAGTCACAGGTACGGGTTATAATCCTCAAGGGGAGATTCTGTTTGAGCAGCAACCAGTGGATTTACAAACCGGATACTTCCCCGCCCTTGCAGATTGTTTAATGGCTGGGTTACTTTGCACAGACTCTCATTTAGCAAAAAATAGTAATGGTAATTGGTCTGTGGTAGGTGATCCTACTGAAGGCGCTATAATTAGAGTGGCAAATAAGGCGGGGTGGAGTCAGTCAGAAATGACAAAGTTAACTCCGCGCATTGATGGTATTCCCTTTGAGTCTGAGTTTCAATACATGGCTACTCTCCATGATAACCGAGACTCGGAGTCGAGAATTATTTACGTCAAGGGTTCCGTTGAAGCTATTACCAGTCGTTGTGAGCAAATGCTCAATGCTGAGGGAGAACTCGAACCAATGGCGGATCTTGAGTTAATAGAGCAGCGCGTGGTAACGATTTTAGCTAAACAGGGAATGCGGGTTTTAGCTTTTGGTAAAAAAATCGTCAGCCATGGGCAGAACTCTGTAGACCATGAAGATATTGCTTCTGGTTTGATTTTTTTAGGTTTACAGGGGATGATTGACCCACCCCGTCCAGAGGCGATCGCCGCAGTGCGTGCCTGTAAAACCGCAGGGATTCAAGTTAAGATGATTACAGGCGACCATATTACCACAGCCAAAGCCATAGCCCAACAAATTGGTTTAGAAAAAGACGGTCAGGTACAAGCCTTTGACGGTAAGCAAATCGCCCAAATGGACAACAGCCAACTCGCCCATGCTGTGGAGCATGGTGTGGTCTTTGCTAGGGTAGCTCCAGAGCAAAAACTCCGGTTAGTGGAAGCGTTGCAATCCCAAGGGGAAATTGTGGCCATGACCGGCGATGGAGTCAACGACGCTCCCGCTCTCAGACAAGCAGATATTGGTATCGCCATGGGGGGCGCAGGTACAGATGTAGCCCGGGAAGCCTCTGATATGCTGCTTACCGATGACAATTTTGCCTCTATTGAGGCTGCGGTGGAGGAAGGACGCACAGTATATCAGAATTTACAAAAGGCGATCGCCTTTATCTTACCGGTGAATGGGGGCGAATCCATGACTATTCTCATTAGCGCCCTCTTCGCCAGAGACCTACCCATTCTCTCCCTCCAAGTGCTGTGGTTAAACATGGTTAACTCCGTAGCCATGACCGTACCTTTAGCATTTGAACCCAAATCAGACCGGGTAATGAAACGTCCACCCCGCAACCCCAAGGAGCAGTTACTTTCTCGTACACTGTTCCAGCGCATAGCAGCAGTTTCTATCTTTAACTGGATTCTCATCTTTGGGATGTTTGAATGGGTGCGTCAAACCATAGGGGATATTAACATAGCTCGAACCATGGCAATTCAAGCTCTAGTCGCGGGACGAATTGTTTATTTATTGAGTATTAGTCAGTTAGCGAATGTAGCGGCGCGAAAAATCCAAGGTCAAGCAGTCAGTATCAACGATGGTCGCGCCATGTCTGTGGGTATACTCGGCACAGTATTATTACAAATCATATTTAGTCAATGGGATGTTATGAATCTTTTATTTAAAACCGCACCCCTGAATTTACAACAGTGGTTAATTTGCTTACTTCCGGCTATACCTATGATTCCCCTGGCTTGGTTTGTTAATCGCATAGACCCCACTAATTAAGGCCAATGGCTAACGCCACGCTATATGTGTCCGTTCTGTTCTACTATGTTCTTTTACGTTTAAGTTGACCCACCAATTGCGGCACAGGAGTAAGCGATAGCGAAGCGCTGCTGCAAGCAGATCGCTATCAATAAAACTAGAGAAATAAATCTTTCACCAATTACATTAGTATCCAGGGTAAGAGCATCTGAATCACTGCATCGGTTACCACCATCACCACACCACTACCTCACCGAGATTCAGGTAAAATAGACCTAAGAGGGTGAAAGTTGTGCACTCTCGCTTACCTGAGTTGATTTATGTTACGGAATTGGTGGTTTAGATTACTAACAATATCCCTAGGAGTCTGGCTATTCCTGGATTTGCTTGCGCACCTAGGAGCAGAAATACTCTGGTTTGAAAATATCGGTTATTTACAAGTATTTCTTCTACGGATAGTCACCATGGGGGGACTGTGGATATTTGTAGCAGGTATCAGCGCCGCCTTTTGTTTGGGTAATCTTCACTTAGCTTACCGCCACCAGCATGCCCCAAATCATCCCTCCCCCATGGTGGCTGTAAAAGTGCAACAAGTCCCCAGAAGTAAAGAAATTAAACTAGTCTGGTTACTACCCATAGCATTAGTATTAAGTTTTCTAGTAGGCTTAATGGTGATTTACTATAGCCAAATAGCTGCTACCCATTGGCATCCGGGAATTATCCGCGATATTCCGGTAAATCCTCAGTTATTTCGACCGGGGCGCATTTGGGAGTTAATAGGTAACTTTATTTCCACCCCTTGGTATTTCGGTTTAATTTTGGCAATAGTCATCGCCATTGTAGTATATCCTCATTTTCTATTGCGGGCGATCGCAATTCTTCTGAGCCTTCTATTTGCTCAAATCATATCCCACAACTGGGCTAGGATACTGCAATATTTCGCCCCCACATCCTTCAACGCCTCCGAGCCATTATTTGATCAAGATATCAGCATATATATATTTTCCCTCCCCTTTTGGGAGCTTCTAGAACTATGGTTAATGGGATTATTCTTGTATACCCTCATCGCTGTAGCCCTAACTTACCTCTTGGGTGCCGGTAGCCTTAGTCAAGGCGTTTTCCTGGGGTTTTCTTCCCAGCAACAGCGTCATTTATACGGTAACGGTGGACTATTCATGCTCCTAGTAGCCCTGAGTTATATGCTCAGTCGTTACGAGCTAGTTTATTCCCCACGTGGCGTTACCTACGGTGCAAGTTATACCGATGTTACAGCCGTTCTCCCGTCCTATACCATCCTCTGCTTTGCTTCCCTAGCCCTAGCCTTTTACCTGCTATGGCGGACAGTAAGCTGGAAACCCCAATCCCGCTACCGGCCATTTATATTTTACAGCTTAGGAGTTTATCTAATAGGAATGGTCGCCGCCGATATTTTCCTCCCCACCCTAGTGCAATATTTAATCGTACAGCCCAACGAACTCCAACGGGAACAACCCTACATCCAGCGTACCATCGCCCTAACCCGCCAAGCATTTGACTTAGAAAACATTGACGTGCAAACCTTTAACCCCACAGGAGACCTAACAGAAGCCGATATCCAAAGAAATGACTTAACAATTCGTAACATTCGCCTGTGGGACCAGCAACCACTGCTAGAAACTAACCGCCAACTGCAACAGATTCGCCTTTACTACCGCTTCTCCGATGCGGACATCGACCGCTACACCCTGCTTAAGGAAGTACCCGCGGAAATACCCACAGCAACGGGGGTATTTCCCAACCCAGTAGACGAAGAGACCACAGAACGGCGACAAGTACTAATAGCCGCCAGGGAATTAGACTACACCGCCGTACCCCAGCAAGCTCAAACCTGGGTAAACCGCCATTTAATCTATACCCATGGTTTCGGGTTCACTATGAGTCCAGTAAATACCGTCGCACCTGGTGGACTACCAGAATATTTTGTCAAAGACATCGCCGGTAATAACGACACCGCCCTTACTACCTCCAGTGAAGCCATTCGCGAGAGCATCCCCATAGGAAAACCCCGGATTTACTTCGGTGAAATCACTGATACTTACGTCATGACTGGAACAAAAGTCAAAGAATTAGACTTCCCCAGTGGTAGCGATAATATATACAATATTTATGATGGTGTAGGGGGAATTCGTGTTGGTAGAGGGTGGAGAAGATTACTATTTGCCATGTATTTAAAAGATTGGCAAATGCTATTTACAGAAGACTTTTTACCAGATACTCAAGTGTTATTCCGGCGGAATATTAAAGAACGTATTCAAGCGATCGCCCCCTTCCTCCAATTTGACAGCGACCCTTATTTAGTTGCTGCTGATGCTGGTGACAAAGACTTTGAGAAAAACGGCAGCTACCTTTACTGGGTAGTTGATGCTTACACCACAAGCGATCGCTATCCCTATTCAGACACAACCAGCCTCAACATAGCCGACCATCAAGAGAAAATCAACTATATCCGCAACTCAGTTAAAGTAGTTATTGACGCTTACCACGGCACAGTTAACTTTTACATAGCCGACCCCGGAGACCCCATCATAGCGACATGGGGGAAAATATTTCCCCATACCTTCAAACCCCTCTTGGACTTACCACTGAACCTGCGGAAACATATTCGTTACCCCGTGGACTTGTTCAAAATTCAATCCGAGCGATTAATAACCTACCACATGACCGACCCCCAGGTGTTTTATAACCGGGAAGACCAGTGGCAAATACCCACAGAAATCTACGGGGACGAAGCCCGTCCAGTAAAACCATACTACCTCATCACCAGCCTCCCCACAGTCCCCCTTTCTGACAGCAATTCCTCTCATAGGGAAGAATTTATCCTCCTCCTACCCTACACCCCCAGACAACGCTCTAATTTAATCGCCTGGTTAGCAGCTCGGTCAGACGGTGAAAACTACGGTAAATTATTACTCTATGTATTCCCCAAAGAACGCCTAGTTTTTGACCAGAGCAAATAGAAGCCAGAATTAACCAAGACCCCATCATCTCTCAACAAATTTCCCTCTGGAATCGTCAAGGTTCCAGAGCAGTTCAAGGTAACCTCTTAATTATCCCCATTGAACAATCCTTATTGTACGTCGAGCCAATTTATTTAGAAGCCACTCAAAATAGACTCCCCACCCTAGTACGGGTAATCGTGGCTTTTGAAAATAGAATTGTGATGGCTCCTACACTCGAACAAGCATTACAGGGAATCTTTAAGCCAGAGGTAACACCAACCCCCACCATTATTCGTCCTTTGGAGGAGCCAACCCCATCACAGTAAATTGAAAAAATTTAAAGTTTAAAAAATTTAAAGGAATTCCCAAACTATGGGGAGTTGCATAGGTTGCACGTGATAGCGTAGCTTGGCATAAGCCATAGTTGAAAATAAATAGGCAAAGTACAAGGGGAAACTAACGTGAGTGATGGATTTGATTACGATTTAGTGATTATCGGCGCGGGTGTGGGTGGACATGGCGCAGCCCTACACGCTGTTAGCTGTGGTCTGAAAACAGCGATTATTGAAGCTGGGGACATGGGGGGAACCTGTGTGAATCGTGGCTGTATCCCTTCCAAGGCTTTGTTAGCTGCGTCTGGACGTGTGCGGGAGTTACGTAATGCCCATCATCTCAAATCCCTGGGAATTCAAGTTGATCATGTGGCATTTGACCGTCAAGCGATCGCAGACCATGCTAGCAGTCTTGTATCAAAAATTCAAGGCGACCTCACCAACAGCCTCAAACGTCTAGGAGTAGATATTATCAGAGGTTGGGGAAAAATTGCCGGCACTCAAAAAGTAACTATCACTAGCGATAGTACACAAAAAACAGTGACAGCTAAAGATATCATTCTTTCCCCAGGCTCTGTCCCCTTCGTACCCCCAGGCATAGAAGTAGATGGTAAAACCGTTTTTACCAGCGATCAAGGTGTAAAATTAGAATCTCTACCGGAATGGATCGCAATTATTGGTAGTGGTTACATCGGCTTAGAATTTTCTGATGTTTACTCGGCTTTGGGCTGTGAAATCACCATGATTGAAGCCCTAGACCAACTCATGCCAGGATTTGACCGGGATATTGCTAAACTAGCAGAACGAGTCTTAATTACACCCCGGGATATAGAAACCAAAGTGGGAATATACGCCAAAAGAATCATCCCCGGTTCCCCCGTGGTAATTGAATTAGCAGACTTTAAAACTAAAGAAGATATTGATGTTATTGAAGTCGATGCTTGTTTAGTAGCCACAGGGCGTATTCCCGCCACCAATAACTTAGGACTAGACACTTTAGGCATAGAACTAGACCGGCGGAATTATATCCCCGTAGATGACCATATGGCTGTGCTCTCTGGCGGGGAAGTAGTCCCCCATGTCTGGGCCATTGGTGACGCCACTGGGAAAATGATGTTGGCCCACACCGCCTCGGCTCAAGGTGTCGTCGCGGTGGAAAATATCATCGGTCGTCCCCGCACTGTGGACTATCGCAGCATCCCTGCGGCCGCATTTACTCACCCAGAGGTCAGCTATGTAGGCTTAACAGAAGTACCGCCCAGGAATTGGCGCAAGCTGAAGGCTTTGAGGTGGCTACTACTAAAAGTTACTTCAAAGGTAATTCCAAAGCTCTGGCAGAAAAAGAAGCCGATGGTATGGCTAAAGTAGTGTATCGCCAAGATACTGGTGAGGTTTTAGGAGTGCATATCTTTGGTATGCACGCCTCCGACTTAATTCATGAAGCCTCAGCCGCGATCGCTAACCGTCAAGCTGTCCAAGACCTGGCTCACTTAGTACACGCCCATCCTACACTTTCGGAAGTGCTAGATGAAGCTTATAAACGCGCCGTGGTTTAAGGACTAGGGCGGGAGGGTCTTATGAGTCGTGATGGCTACGCTACGCCATCAGTGGCTAAAGGGTGCCTGTTAACACTGAAATATTTTTCGCCCGTCATTGTCTCTTGAGGGCCGGGAGTGTCAAACTCAGGAAAGAAGAACTCAAAACTTAAATTATGCAAATTCGTCGCCGTTCTACCAACACTACCATTAATGTCTCTTTTTTACGTTATCAGTCTGCTTTGCCAGATATAGAACCAAACAACATTTTGGAGGAAATTGTCTGGCATAAGGAAGTTGAAATTGACCAAATGCGGGAAAGGCGACCTTTAACAGAATTGCAAAAGCAGGCACTCTCGGCACCACCCACCCGTGATTTTATCGCCGCTTTAAGACAAGGAAGCACCAAGCCGGCTTTAATTGCTGAAGTCAAGAAAGCTTCCCCTAGCAAGGGTGTCTTACGAGCGGATTTTGACCCGGTAGCCATTGCTTCGGCCTATGAACAAGCCGGAGCTAGTTGTCTTTCTGTTTTGACAGATAGGAAGTTTTTTCAAGGCAGTTTTGAGAATTTAGCCCAAGTGCGTGCTAGGGTGAAATTACCACTTTTATGTAAGGATTTTATTATCTATCCTTACCAAATGTACTTGGCTCGTATTCAGGGTGCAGATGCAATTTTGCTAATTGCGGCTATTCTCAGTGATCAAGATTTACAATACTTCCTGAAAATTGCTAAAGCATTGAAGATGACAGCCTTGATTGAGGTTCATAGTTTGGCAGAACTTGATCGCGTGTTAGCTTTAGCTAAACGTTGGACAGCCGAGCTCAACTTGTGAGTTTTTGGTGGGGATCAATAATCGCAATTTAGAAGATTTTTCCGTTGATCTTCAAACTACCTGTCAATTATTGGCAGCACGAGTTAGTCAATTACAGGAACTTAATCTCCTAGTTGTGAGCGAGTCAGGGCTACATACTCCTGAAGATTTACATATAGTACACCAGGCAGGAGCAGCAGCCGTACTCATTGGAGAGTCGTTAGTTAAACAACCCGACCCTGGTTTAGCGATCGCTAAACTGTTTGCTAACCACCGCCAACCGCTGTAGCGGGAGATTCGGTGCTTATTTATGTCCATGCAGGCAGAACCTAGGGTAGGGTACACAGATAAATCCGTAGTTGAACAGATGATAAAATGCTATAACTTGAAAGAAGAATTTTAGATTATTTTTAACTAATATACATAGGTTGTTGCAAAAGTCAAGTAAACCATCATTCTTTAGCTCTAATGATCTTTAAATCTGTGGATTTGAAGACTATGGCAAGTATTGTTTATGTATATGCAGATAAAACCTAAAATTCCCCCCAAAAATTTAAGTATCCTCCCCAAGTTTTGAACTTTTATTCTTTTTTAGGACGAACAAATGGACAATAAGCTAATGCTCATGATTCCTGGCCCCACACCAGTACCAGAAGCTGCTTTATTGGCATTAGCCAAGCACCCAATTGGACACCGCACCAATGAGTTTAGTAACATCATGGCGGAGGTGATAGAAAACCTCAAATGGTTACACCAAACTCAAAATGATGTACTAATGCTCAATGTTAGCGGTACGGGTGCGGTGGAAGCGGGAATCATTAATTTTCTGTCTCCAGGCGATCGCGTTTTGGTCGGTTCCAATGGGAAGTTTGGAGAACGCTGGGTAGAAATCGCTGCAGCATACGGTTTGAATGTTGAAGCTATTACTACCGAATGGGGGAAACCTTTAGATACATCAGTGTTTGCAGAAAAACTGCAAGGGGATACCAACAAGGAAATTAAAGCCGTCATTATTACCCACAGCGAAACCTCAACCGGTGTGTTGAATGACTTAGAAACTATCAACCGGCTTCGTAAAGGAACATGGCGAAGCTTTAATTATCGTGGATGCAGTTACTAGCTTGGGCGCATTCAATTTACCCATAGATACCTGGGGTTTAGATGTAGTGGCTTCCGGTTCCCAGAAAGGTTATATGATTCCCCCAGGATTAGGATTTGTTGCTGTTAGCCCCAAGGCTTGGGAAGCTTACAAAACTGCAAAATTACCGAAATATTATCTTGATTTAGGTAAATATCGCAAATCTGCCGCCAAAAATACCACTCCCTTTACTCCACCGGTGAACTTGATTGTGGCTTTACACACCACATTACAAATGATGAAGGATGAAGGCTTGGAGTCAATATTTACTCGGCACCAAAGACTCAAAAATGCCACCCGCGCCGCGGTGCGTGGTTTGAATTTACCTTTATTTGGTGCAGATGATTATGCCAGTCCAGCAATTACGGCTGTTGCCCCACAGGGTATTGAAGCTGATAAAATTCGCTCATTGATGAAGAAGCGTTTTGATATTGCTTTGGCCGGTGGACAAGACCATCTGAAAAACAAAATTTTCCGCATTGGTCACTTGGGTTTTGTTAGCGATCGCGATATTCTCACCTGTATAGCCGCCTTAGAAGTGACTCTTACTGAACTCGGCTACGAAGACTTTATCCCTGGTGCTGGTGTAGCAGCAGCGGCTAAAGTATTTAGTTAGTCTCCATCCCCAGTCTATCTGGGGAACGTAAACCCTTGGCGAAGCGTCTCCAAGAGAAAGGAGAACTGTTAGCCACACCAATGATGAGTATTTTGGTTCTACTCCCATTGAAATTATAAAGAGCGAGTTAAACAGTCAACTCGCTCTTTGCATCCTTCTGGAAATAAGTAAAAATGGTAACAGTCAATTCTGCTATCTATCGGACTCGGTACAACACAGAATCCACGTGACATCCTCAATTCTCCGGTATGAAAGGCATACTTATACACATTAGAACCATGATTGCAATCAAAAACTTCGCCAATCCAACTTATGTCATAGAAACGCCATAGGTTGAGGTAGCCTGTATTTTAGACTTAGACAATGCAAAACTCAAATTCCTGCTCTTATGCTGTTTCCAGCCAATCATAAATTTGTTCTAACTGTTCTAACGTAATTAATCCATACTGCCAAAGAATCATTGGTAAAGGACGGGATCTTGTTCCCGATGTCGCAGGGCGACTGCAAGAGAAGCCGAGGAAATTGACAAATCTTCCTCTAGAAAATGAATCAGTCGTGAATATGTTGATGGTGACATTTGTAACTCACCCCCTTTAGTTGAATTTATTGTCATATAACCATGTCCCATTTCTCAGTAACCTGCAGCTAATGTTTCATTCGTAACTGGTGATGACCGGAATGACTTACGCCACGCTACGTTCTCAGAAATTCCAACACAATTGGCTAAAACTCTTCAAACTGACAGATTTCACCGGTTAAACTCGAAGATTCCCAATTCAAAGCACCACTGATATTGTTGACTATTATGTTTGATTTCATCACACATTTAGTCACAAATATTCCATAGCTAATACTCTCTTATGAGAGTCCATTTACACTTACGCCAAAAGGAATATTTTTGGCATCCATAGTAGAGAAATGTGATTATAGCTTGAAACTGCAAATTTCACTATGATGTAAACAAGGTAAATAGTATCCATAATAAAGTTCTATTCTATACTTAGCAAATCTTGGAAACAAAGATATTAACTTAGGATTCGCCCCATCTGACAGGGGGAAATTTATTTCCCCAGATTTCCCGTATCGAAAAACTCAATTTTGATCACATCACCATCCCGCAAATTTAATTCCGCAGATCGTCCAGATCGCAATTCAATGACCATATCAACGGGCACATTAGGACCATAAGTAGGGCAAGGTTCCCTAGGACACGGAGGCGCAGAAGCCTGAATATATCGCACCACCCCATTTTGCAAAAACACCATATCCAGAGGAACAGGGACATTTTTCATCCAAAATCTGACAGGTCGTGCAGAAGGGAACTGAAATAACATCCCCTGATCATCTGGTAAAGGTGGACGATACATTAAGCCCTTCGCCTGCTGTTCCGGTGTCCGTGCCACTTCCAATTGGACTCTAGTACCATTAGACAGAACTGCTTGTGCTGAAATTGGTAGCATTTGACCACTGGGAGCTTTTGTTTGGCTACTGGCTGTGGATGTGGTAGATTTTGCTGTATTTCCAACAGAACAGCCCATTAGTAAAACATTGAGGAGCATCGGGACTACAATTAGCCAACGCATCATAATATTTTCTGATTTGGTAATTTAAATTGCGATTGCACAGCACTTATGCTAAAAACTACGGTGTGAGGATAGATAAAATTAATACTTCCAGTTTAAAAAGCAGCCGCTTAAGTCATATACTGCTTTGGCCTGGGAAAAAGGTCAACACCATCAGATTTGTGTTTTTACCTCATACATAGTAAATCAAATGATGATCATTGTGATTCCTAGGGAAATTGGCGCTAAATATATGAATTGTAGCTCCCAACTTGTGAGTTGAGAAGGAACTTTTTAAAAGAGGTATGAAAAATATAGCACATAAGAATATTCTCTCCCAGGTGAAAAAAAACTTGTAGCAGAAATAAACAAAGTACAAATCAATCCTGGGACATACCTGGTGGTTGTGGAACATGACAAAGGGTAATTCCAAGGCACACAAGTCAAGAGCGTCAATAGACTGTAAATCAATTGAATTTTATTTATTGAGGGGGAAAATATTAAATTATGTCCTATATCTCCACCACACCGGCAAACCTGAACCTCTACATCCAAGGTGAGGGTTTCCCTATTCTGTGTTTACACGGTCATCCTGGATCTGGTCGTAATCTTTCTGTTTTTACCAATCATTTATCCAAACGCTACCAAACTTTCGCCCCTGATTTACGCGGCTACGGTAAAAGTCGCTGTAATGGCAATTTTGAGATGTTAGACCATTTGACAGACTTAGAGGCGCTTCTAGACCGCTTTCAAATTGAAAAATGTCTGATATTGGGATGGTCACTGGGTGGAATTTTGGCAATGGAAATGGCATTGCGACTACCACAACGCTTTACTGGTATGATTTTGGTGGCCACCGCAGCCAGACCCCGTGGCAATCATCCCCCCATTACTTGGCAGGATAATCTATATACTGCCATTGCCGGAATTTTGAACTATATTCAACCAAGTTGGCAATGGAATATAGATACTTTTGCCAAGCGATCGCTTTTTCGCTATTTGATTCAACAACATACCCCCACAGCTTATAATTATATTGCCACCGAAGCAGTACAGTCCTATTTACAAACCTCTTCTTTCGCAACTCGCGCCCTCTACACTGCTCTGAAATCTGGTTACAATCGACTCTCTGATTTACAAAAAATTCACTGTCCTGGTTTGGTACTGGCTGGGGAACAAGACTGTCATATTACCCCTGAGTCTAGTTTAGAAACGGCACAACATTTGAAAAGTAGCCAGTGGCGTTGTTACCCAAATACAGCACATTTATTTCCTTGGGAAGTTCCCCAACAGGTATTAGGTGATATTGATATTTGGTTGGAAGCACATCCCCAAGTTGTGAAAATGCCAAGATGAATTAACCACAGATAAGCAGGTTCATGATTCTGATATTAGTTGCAAAATCAGTTGTAGGGGAATTTCTACGTAATCTGGACGATGGTTGAGTTCATGGTGGAGTTCCTCTATTGCTTTTTCTAATAGATAGGCAAATAGCAGTAATTGTAGTTCCGCAGGGGTTTTTGGTAAAAAGTTGTTTTCCCCAGCAGTTGCTAAATAAGAATTGCAGAAGGTAGCACTCACCCAGGTATACCAAAATTTTGCCCATTGTTTCATAAGTGGCAGATTGTCAGGGCGAACCATACCAGTTTCTATTTCACGGCGCAAAGCTTCAGTCACAGCATAATTGAAGGATACCAGCATCCGGGCTACATCTCTTAATGGCGATCGCTTGCGGCGGCGTTCACTCAAACTGCGGGCTGCTTTACCTTCAAAATGGGTGATAATAAAGTCCTTACCAGTGTAAAGCAATTGCCCCAGATGATAGTCCCCATGATAACGAGTCCGGAAGGCGATAATTTTTTGATTCACAACTAACTGGAAACGTGCCAAAATCTCTTGTTGGTTATTAAGTACATCTGTTGCCAATTCCTGGGTATGAGATGGCAAATCTTTTGCCCTTTCCCTAAGTAATCGGAAAACTCGCCCTGTGAGGTTACGTGCATCTTGGTAGATGGAACGTTGGTAAAATGATGAAAAGGGTTCTGGCGCAAAGTCGGGATTATCTGTATCTGTAGCTAAGGTCATATGCAATTCAGCCGTGGATTTACCTAATATTTCTACATTAGGGAGGTAAGAATTAATGGTTTTGGTCGCCAGGTCGGGAATATCAGTTCTCTGTAAGTTTAAGAGAGAACCTGATGGTATGGGAACTTCTGTAATACTCGCCTGTTCTGTAGTCACCACATCAAAATAATGACGTAGGCTGTCTACGGTGTAATCCCAGCCGCTGCGAGTATCTTGAATTAACTCTTGTAATATGCCTATGGTCATCGGTAGGTTGGAAATATCCCCAAATCTCTGATAGCTTGCGTGGCGTACCCATTGGCGACCATACTCTAAAGCCCCTGCTACAGGTACAAAATGTTGTAAGCATTTTTTCTCCCCCAGAAAACGCCGGACTTCTAAATCCGGGTGCATACCTTCCTCAAATTTCCGGAAGAGTTTCAAACATAGGCGCGAGCCATAAACTATATAAGTATTGGTTTGTTCTTCTTCCTTGAGAACATTTGGTTCATGGTCACCGTTTTGTGAGTATAACTGTGAAAATAAATCAGTGGTCGTGGCAAATAATTCTCCTTTTGTCCCTCTATATAAACGCTGCTCCCCAATAGCATCTAATAATGAACTCAAAAAGTTCTTATCTACTAACGCATCAAATAAAATTCCTACTTCTGAAGTATTAACCAGGGTATTCTCCCTTTGCACTTGCAGACGTGAAATTACAGCTTGGGGGATTTCTCTCAATAGCTGCATTGCTTGCTCACTCTCTGCATAGGCGAAAAATAATAGATAAGTTTCCCTGTGTCTATCAATATAATCTACCTGTAACCAAACCATTTCGGCTAACTGCTGATTGTAGGGTATGGCAATGGTTTCTACAATTTGCACCGATTGCAAAGTTCTGGTTTTACCACCAAACCATTTACAGGTATATAGGTAATCCCGCAGTGTTGATTCTAAAACCCCTTTTAACTCCCGTTGTAAAATCACATTTTGCCACCGTTCATTGACAACTAGGGTAGGTAACTCGGCTTGGGGTTTCGGGGGTTGAGTCAAACTAGGCTTACGTTTGAGGACAAACCAGTAAAATCCATGGGGACTCAGACTGAGAAAATAAGGCGACTCTCCAATGGCGGGAAACTCCGTGTAACCAAAAATTTCCACTGGTACTAGTCCTGTGAAATCTGATAAATCTAATTCTGCCGTTTGGACATAATGAGATAAATTTGCTACTATGAGGATATGTTCTTCTTCGTAGGTGCGGCTAAAAGCAAAAACTTTGCGGTTATTAGGGTGTAATAATTCAAATTTGCCTTTACCTAAAGCCTGAAAACGGTTTCGAGTAGCAATCAAGCGTTTCATCCAATACCACAGAGAATTGAAGTTAGCCCTCTGTGCCTCGACGTTAACCGCTTCATAGTGGTATTCTGAGTCAATAATCACCGGCAAGTACAACCTCTGGGGATTAGTCCGACTAAAACCGGCGTTGCGGTCAGAACTCCACTGCATAGGAGTGCGTACACCATTGCGATCGCCTAAGTAAACATTATCCCCCATGCCAATTTCATCACCATAATAGATTACGGGTGTTCCCGGTAGGGATAACAACAAACTATTAAGTAACTCAATTTGGCGGCGGTCATTACCTAACAGAGGTGCTAGTCGGCGGCGGATACCTAAATTTAATCTCATTACCGGGTCTTGAGCATACACCCGATACATAAAGTCTCGGTCTTCATCTGTGACCATTTCTAAGGTCAATTCGTCGTGATTACGCAAAAACAACGCCCACTGACAATTGTCAGGAATATGTGGAGTTTGTTGGAGAATATCTACAATGGGGAAATTGTCTTCCATCTGTAGGGCGATAAATAGGCGTGGCATTAGGGGAAAATGAAAGTTCATATGGCATTCATCCCCGTCGCCATAATATTTAGCTGCATCCTCTGGCCATTGATTAGCCTCAGCTAGTAGCATCTTGTGAGGATGTTTCGCGTCAATGTGCGATCGCAATTCTTTCAGGAAAGCATGAGTTTCCGGGAGATTTTCGCAGTTAGTCCCTTCCCTTTCATACAAATAAGGTACTGCATCCATACGTAATCCATCAACGCCCATTTCTAACCAAAAATCTAAAACATCAAATACCGCATCTCTTACCAAGGGATGATCATAATTTAGATCCGGCTGATGGGAATAGAAACGATGCCAATAATAAGCCTTAGCCACCGGATCCCAAGCCCAATTCGAGGTTTCAAAATCCTGGAAAATAATTCGCGCTTCTTGGTATTTTTCTGCCGTATCACTCCACACATAAAAATCTCTTTCTAGACTACCTTTTGGGGCGCTGCGTGCGCGTTGGAACCAAGGATGTTGATCCGATGTATGGTTAATAATTAACTCAATAATCACCCGGATACCCCGCTCATGGGCAGCATTCAATAGGTTTTTAAAGTCTTCTAATGTCCCATAGATGGGGTTAATACTGGTATACTCAGCAATATCATAACCATCATCTTTCAGTGGTGATGGGAAAAAAGGTAGTAACCAAATAGCCGTAATCCCTAAATCTTGCAAGTAATCTAGTTTTTCTATTAGTCCCTGTAGGTCGCCAATACCATCACCATTACTATCAGCAAATGCACGAATAGGTACTTCGTAAATAATCGCTTTCTTAAACCATAAGGGGTCATCTTTGATGATTAAGTCTGCTCTTCTCATTTTATCTATCAACTTTTAGTGATAAAACTCTTATTTATTTTTTTATAAAAAAATTGTTAACTCACTTTTTCCTCTTCCCTCCTATCACAAAATACCTAAAATCATAACTTTATCCATCTCACACAGGTAAGAGCATTAACAAGCTCTTGATTGGAAGAGGACTATTCCAGCTACGTGATATAATCACTGAGTTGTTAATCAAGAGTCTTTCAATATCTATCTTTAGATAGATGACAGTGCATATTTTTTTATTGTTAAGTATATGCTTCTACATTCTGATGCATCATTACTGCCTACTACATAATTACTCGAACCTATGGATCACAACACTCACAAACCAAAACCCAAAAAGAAAAATTCTACTTTTGTTCGTCCATTACCTCAACAACCTAAAAAGTCTCAAAACACTAAATCATCCTTAAAAGATGAATTTGATCTGGAAATTCTCCAAAAAAATCCTTGGGGACAATTTTTATTATTTGTGGAAGATTTCTACAGTAAATACATTCCACCCAGTACAGAGGAGGAGAAAAAACGTGGAAATATATTGCAAACCGCCATTAAAACCTTCAATGAACATCATCAAGAATCTTGGAGACAAATACTCCATAGAATTCCTCCATCTTCCACCAAGCTGATTGATGACTTTTACTATTATCTATCTAACCGTAGAAAACTTACACCACAGGAAGTTTATCAAGAATCTCAAGCAGCTATCCAAGGTTTGATTAATAACGCCGAATATGGATTTATACACACAGATAATAAAGATATTGGCAGAATTAGCCAGCTATGTGATGCCATAAATTACTTTCAAAAACACCGTTCTAAAACCTATTTAGTTCTGTCTCAAATAGAAGCATATGTTCCAGAAGATGCTAAAAAATTCTTTGCAGCTTCTCAGGTCTTTCAAGGCATAATTGCATCTGGTCCTCATGAAATACTCATGGATTTTGGCATGGCCTTGATGAAACATTTTAAAGTTACGCGCACTGCAATTAAAGACCAAACAGCTAAGAATCTTGTTTCAGGTCTCGGAGAGATTGAAAGACAATTAACAACTCAAATTAGTATTTTAGAAGCTGAAAACTTAGAACTGACTCGAGAGTTGGAGCAACTGCGTGAGCAAGGACATCAAGAAATTGTGACCCAAATTGCTCAAGAACTACAAAATGGTTCCCAACCGGCTTTAGATCAAATAGAGAAAATTATCAGTTTAATAGAACCTCAAATTGAAGCGAGTGGAGAAGCTCAAATTTCCTCTGATGATTCTCTGTCCATATTTATTGTCTTGCGTAATTTAATGAAAATATTCCAAAAACTAGGAATAGAAACTTACCCGAAGTCCCTCAAAGATAGTTTCACAATATCTCAACTTGACTTAGCAAAATATGCTTATGTAGGGGGAACGCCTTTTACAAATTACACAGAAATTAAACAAGTACAGTGTATTCAGAAAGGATGGAAGGTTAACGACAACATAATTACACCGGCAAAAGTACAAGAATTAACTGATAATTCCAGCAATAATTAAAAGATTTTTATAAAAACAGGATAAAAAACCATGGCAGAAAATATTGCAATCTTATTAGACCTAGACAACATTAAACCTGAACTTGGGGAAATTGAATCTATTTGTACCAAGTATGGTTCCATAAAAGTACGTCGTGCATTTTCCAACACTCCAGCAGTCCTCTCTGCTTATGGTAGTCAGCTACGTAATCTAGGATATCGCTTTGAATTAACACCCGGATTGACATCTGTTCCCCAAGAAGTTGATAATTTAATTTTCCGCACATCCGAGGAGTTGATTAACAATTCCCAGGAGCAAATTAATATCATTGCCGTTGTTAGCAATGATAATGATTATGCCAAATTATTTTCTTATTTAACCAGTAAACAAGTTAAAACAGTAGCTATTGGTAATAATCAACTCGGAAATAAACTTAGAGAAACAGCCACATATATTGAATTACTCCAAAACATTTTACGCCCCACATATTTAGGTATCGACTTAGGCACTACTAACACAGTCATAGCAAGAGCTAGTCAAACATTAATGCAGGAATGGAAAGCTAACGCCATTAGTATTCCGGTCAAAAATGAGCATGAAGCTGTACAACATACAGAATTAATTCCTTCTGCTGTCAGGTATTCTCAATTAGATACTGCGAAAATAGGTAACCATGTCCGCAGCCAATATTATGCTTTTAGAGATCAAACTATTCTGGCTTGGAAACATGATATTGGTACTCTTCAAGATGGGTTACCTTTTGAATATCAACTTACTATCGGTAATGTTACACCAGAACAAGCCGCCGCAGAAGTTTTAAAGTTTTGTCGTCATCAATTAACCCAAAAACAAATAGATGTGAGAGGTGCAGTCATCACTCACCCAGCGTCCTATGAACCTGATGCTATTGAAGCGACCCGGAAAGCCGCTAAATTAGCAGGTTGGGAAGAAAATAACATTGTTTTGTTACCAGAACCAAAAGCTGCTTTATATGATTTCTTATATAGACTCCGAAATGGAGAGATTTGCGCTGATTTAGATACCAGTCGTCCTTTAAATATTCTTGTCTATGATTTAGGAGGGGGAACTTTAGATACTTCATTGCACAAAGTATACTGGAATAGCGATATAGCCCAGTTTTTTATTGAGGATATTTCTATTGGTTCCCGTACCAGAGTGGGAGGCGATCAAGTTGATGAAAAAATAGTTGATTATTTGTTTACTAACTATAGTAAAATAGGTAAGTTATCTGTACCTGAGCAAAAAAAATTGTGGTATGAACTCAGGATTTATGCTGAACAATTTAAGCAAGTTTGGGGCAGTAGATATTCTGATAGCCTCGATAAGGAAGAGTTTAGAATGCCGTTTGAATACGTGAGTTCTAGCTCTAGTTTTCCGATTTTCTACAGTTTGGGATATCGGCAAATGCAGGAAGCTTTAAAAGAGTTGCTGTGTCCAGATATTAAACCGGAACTAATAGAAAAGTTAGACCCAAAAACCGCTTTTAATCAATCTCCCTTTGTAGACCGTCGTGACACTTTTATCGTACCTGTTCTTGATGTCCTCCTCAAAGCTAAAGAGAAGTTGGGGGAATTACCTAAAATTAATGGCATTCTGCTTAATGGGGGGATGACATATTTCCCTTTAATTCGGGAACGCTTAGAACAGCTTTTACCTGGAATCCTCATTCTATCAGAGGGAGATCCAGACTTGGCGGTGGCTCGTGGTGCTGCACTTTATGCAGCAGGTACTGTGGGTAAATCAGAAGGAATTAACCCCACAAATATTTGGCTAGAAGTGACAGATTATAATACTCAAGAATCAAAATTAGAGTTGTTAGTTGCTCATGGTCAAAAGTATCCTTATCGCACTACCTTGGCGGGATTCCGTTTACCAGCATTTGAAGACGACGGTTTGATTGGTTTTAAAGCTTGGGTGGGTATGGGTTCCCAAATTAATCAAAATACTACTTTACAACGGACTCGCCGTGTTAATACCGATGAAATTCGGGCTGCTGATATTCAACCAGGAGATTATTTAAATCTGGAAGTAGAATATACCTTTGATGAGCGATTATTACTGACACTCGTACATCGCGATCGCCCAGATACTCGTTTCCGCTTAGAAGTTTCCCCCCAAATACCGACAATTAGCAATGTTGAAAAAACAGTTAATCAAAAAACAGTTAATAACACAGCCACAGATTTAATTCCTAAAATTAGCCGTTCCCGTCCAGGTAAAGAAATTAATCCCGATATTGAGGTAGAATTTTCGGCTTGGGGGAGGGTCGCATTTAGTCTGGCTCAAAATTGGCAAAATGCTAGTGTTCAAGCCCAAAGGAAAAATCTAGAAAATCAGACTTGTCAGGCTAAAAATCGTTTATCTATTATTCGCAGTTTATTACAGTGGTTGGAAACACAGAGTAATGTTAAACCTGATTTACAACAAAGCAGAAAAATTGTAGCCGTAATGGCTTTATCTAATATTATCCAAAGTTTACCTTCTGATAGTTCTGACTTCCAAGTCAGAGAACTAGAACAGAGGTATCACAACTGGATCTTACGCCAATTTCAAGCTGGTTTATCCAGATATAACCACATACATGAATTACACACAGCCATTTCCCTGGCTCCGGGTAAAATGCTATGGTCAGATTTTAGCGAGTTAATTTACCAAGAGTTTACAGTCATCTCACACCTAGCACGTTCCGTTAATTTACTTAACTCATTTGGTTTTTGTGCTGAACCTTCTGTACGTAATATTACGCGCTTGCGCTCGATTATCCAAGGCAATCAACATTTAGCTTTGCGCCAAAAAGCTTTCTGGGCTTTAGCCAGAATCATTAGCCCTGGTCAACCCCAGGAATGGCGAGCCAATCTCAATGATGTGGAAAAAGTAGCATTATTTGTTTTAGAGCAACTTAAACATCAAATTAGCGAGCCTCAAATTGCTTTAGATGCTTTAGGTTGTCTGGGTCAATGTATTGGTTGGCATATTACAGGAAATCTACTTCATGAACGAATTGTCAATGACATTTTATCCCTGGCAAAGATTTATCTGCCTTGTCAAGGTAGAATGGTTAATTTCCCGGGTATCTCACAACAGTTTGACCGCAAGTTAGAGCTAATAGAAAGGGCTTTTCATCTTGATACTGCTACTATTGAAGATATTAAAGACATCAAAACTTGGCTTTTAGAAATTGTCAATGGTTAAAGTCTAAATTCAATTGAGATAGTTACCGGAGATGAGTTAACTTCCATAGCAAGTGATAATTATCGCGATAAACCACATTAGCTGTAGATTTATATCTGGTTTCTATTTCTCTACGCCAGGTATCTGAAGGATTGAGTAAGAAAATATCCTTAAACCCATCAGAAATATTAGGAATATCTTCACCATTAATTAATTGAAACCTTACTTTTGGAGTAACAAGATAGCTCAGGGAAAATACAGTTACATAATTAATTCCCTGAGAATTACTAATTAAAAGTGGTTTTTGCGCCTCATTGAGAATTTCAGCAACCTCTGGATTACCATAACTAATTCCCTTATTCCACCAAGTTTCTCCTTCATAGCGAACCCTACAAGAAACCATCCCCAACACAATTATTAATACCAAAATTACTTGCCACATTCTCCTGCGCGATGAAATTCCACTATATATTTGGGTAGCTAACATATAGGCAACAGAAACTTGAATACACAAGTATATAGGTATTAAATATATCATTGAAGTATAAACTAGTGCTTGAGAAAATAAATTCGGCAGCATTAGTGGTATGAAGGGAACTATAATTAATGTCACCATAAACAACCAAGTCTTATAATTAGTGGTGCGACATATAAAATAAAGTGCATATCCTGCTAGAGATGTAAAAATTAGAGAAATTAAATATTGTATAGGGTTTTCTAAGCCGATGTTCAAATCGAAAAAGATTCGACTTATCTGTATAAATAAAATTGGCTGCCAATGTAACATAGATTTATCATTTTCCGTGACATCTGCTGATACAATAAACTCAAATAAATTGGCTACCACAATCGTCATCCAGGGCATAAAAGCTAAAAAACCTAGAGATGAGGCTAGTAAATAAGCCCTAACTGTTTCCGTTAGTTGAAATCTATTAATTGTAATTACATAAATTCCCTGGGTAACCGCTAAAAAAATACTCCACAAACTTGTATAAAGACTAACTACCAAGCTCAATACATAAACACCCCAGGTAGCAAAAGGGTCTGGCATTTGCTGTACTTTGACTAATTCGTGGTGAGATTGTGATTCCAGGCGCATAGCTCGCAATAGTGAGGCACTACATAGTAGTATGGTGAGTAACCACAGAATATATGATTGTGCTTCTTGAGCATAAAGCACATGAAGAGGGGAAATTGCCATCAAAGCGATCGCTAAACCAGGTACTGACAATGGCACATTAAATAATTCACGGCAGAGCCAGTAAATAGATGGAAAGACCAACAAACTGATCAAAGCAGATAAACTTCTAATGACAGTGACTGAATTACCAAAGGTTTGCACCCATAATCTGGCAATTAAATAATAAAGTGGTGGAGCTTGCGGGTCTTCTCTTACCAGAGACATAATTGTGTCACTAAAGCCCTTTTCTAGATTAGGAAATTGGAACCTAGCAAAACTTGCCTTAGTAATTACACCACCGTTAAATAATTGCTGCTTAACTTCAGCTACCGTATAGCCAGAAATGCGCAAAGATGTATAAATTTCATCATGGGAGTAAACTTTGCCTTGAATATTAACAAAGCGGAATAATATACCCATGGCCAACAAAAAAATAATTAAAAACCGCAACCAACTCGGAACAAGAGTCAGGTTCCGCATAAGCAGGTTTCCGATAAAGTAGTTTAAAATCTTCCCACAGCCACAATTACTGAAAAACCCCCGAAGATACCCGGGGGCTAGCATATTGTTGTGTTCACAGATAACTAGCAACAAAAACGCTCGGTAGACACCTGAACAATCAATTGCGGTGATTATTACTGTAGCGAACCCTTGTACCCGCCCAAAGCAGCTTCTCTCGGAGTGTCTGATAGTATGAATTGTTCTCTCGCAAAATAATGAACTTCGCCCGACAATCTGCCATACGCACATCAACCCGATGTCCTGGCCAAATAGAGGTAGATAACACCCCATCCATCCACAGTTTTGTACTCAAATCATAATCTCCCAAAGGCCAGATGCTAACAACCGAACCAGGAGGTAAAACTAGGGGGCGGCTAGAAAGACTCATAGGACAGATGGGAGTTATGGTGAGAGCCTCCATACCGTCATGAATAATCGGTCCATTAGCAGAAACAGTATAACCGGTAGAACCTGTGGGAGTGGAAATAATCAAACCATCTCCCACATATTGGTCTACCACCTCACTATCAATTTCCATTTCCAGAATTGAGGTAATCATGCGGTCAGCGGAAGCAGGTTTGACACAAAATTCGTTTAAAGCGAGGTAGTGTTCAGTCACTGGTTCCAAATTCGTGCGATGACCCTCATACACTGCAGCTTGTAACATCATCCGCCGTTGGATAGCATAGCGATCCTCAAACAGTCTGTCCCAAACTTTCTCTGTATCTTCAAACTCGTCTACGGACTCAGTTAAGAAGCCCAGATGTCCGCCAACATTAACGCCCAAAATAGGTATACCGGCCGGGGCTAAATGTCTAGCACCAGTTAAAACAGTGCCGTCACCGCCGAGTACTAAAGCCAAATCAATGGGTTGAGTTGCAGAAGCCAAAAATACCGGGTAAGGGTTATCTTTGGGCCGACTAGGCCCCATCAACACGTGACAATGGCGATTTTCCAGTTGTTGAGCACAGAGTTCTGCCCAGCGTTGACTCTGGGAATCTCGGGCTTTATAAGCAATGATTACCTGCTTGATTTGCACACAAAATTACCACTTGAGGAGATTAAACTGCTCCATATCAACGGTATCACGATTGCGATAAATGGCCAGCACAATGGCTAAACCCACCGCCGCTTCAGCAGCGGCCACGGTAATCACAAATACAGTGAATACCTGACCTTTAATTAAAGTTGAATCCAGAAAGTTAGAAAATGCCATTAAATTGAGATTAACAGCATTTAGCAGTAACTCAATTGACATTAACACCCGTACCGCGTTACGACTGGTAATTAGTCCGTAAATGCCGATACAGAACAAAGCTGCTGCTAGTAATAAAAAGTATTGGAGTTGCATCGATTTTACTGTCCATTCTCGTAGCTTGCGTAGCGTAGCCATAAAAAATCTGGCCTTTACCGGCGAATAATATCGCCGATTTTACTCTTTTGTTTCACTACCTGCTGATATCAGGTCTCTGGGGCGTTCTGGCAAAGTCAAAATTGTTTGTGGTAACTCTGAAGCTGTGGTTTTTTCAGGCAAATACTCGCGACGTGCCAAAATGATCGCTCCTAACATAGCTATCAGCAACAATACTGAAGCTAGTTCAAAAGGTAGTAGAAAGTCAGTAAAGAAATGCTCACCAATCACAACTATAGAACTTTCGGCAGCTACAGGAGCAGGTGTTGAGTATGCCCAGTGAGTCCCCAATACCATTGCACTCAACAGACCAAATAATCCTAAACTGACTATGGCTGTTACTACTTTGCGCAGTCCAGCACTGGGAAATGGTGCAAAATCCTGGCGCTTGTTCACCAACATAATGGCAAACAAAATTAACACGTTGACTGCCCCAACATAAACCAGTACCTGTGCTGCTGCTACAAAGTCAGCATTGAGCAAGAGGTACATCCCCGCCATGCTGATAAACACCCCCCCCAGCATAAAGGCAGAATAAACAACGTTAGAGAACAGCACTACAGCTAAGGCTGCTCCAATCATCATTACACCCAGTATGCCTAACGAAACAAACTGTACTCCTTCAGCTAAATTCACTTTTTCCGGTCCTTTTTGATTTCCAATAAATGGTAACTGGTAAGTGGTAATCGGTAGTAGCGATTACCCACTAGTACGGCACGGCGGAAACAGAAACATTTTTCCAGACAGTTCAAAAGACTAGAATGTGACCTTTGACTTCCGCCCAGCAGCGCTAGCCACTTGTTTTTTCTGTGTGCTCTACCAGGTCTTCACCGAGGAGAACCAGCACGAGGAGCATCAGCAGGTAGGTCATGAGGTTCCATGACACCATTGGGTAAGTAAGCCAGTTCGCGCAGTGGGGTCACCATTGGGTCGTTTGTGACTTTATAAGGCAGACGACCTAATGCTACGTTGTCATAGTTTAATTCATGGCGATCATAAGTGGATAGCTCATACTCTTCTGTCATCGATAGACAGTTAGTCGGGCAATATTCGACACAGTTACCACAGAAGATACAAACTCCAAAGTCAATGCTGTAGTGTTTGAGCTTTTTCTTTTTGTTGGCTTTCTCAAATTCCCAATCTACTACAGGTAGGTTGATGGGACAAACCCTCACACAGACTTCGCAGGCGATACATTTATCAAACTCAAAGTGAATCCGTCCCCGAAATCGTTCGCCAGGAATTAGTTTCTCGTACGGGTACTGTACTGTAACTGGTCGCCGTTGCATATGGTCGAAAGTTACAGCTAAACCTTGACCAATGTAACGTCCAGCTTGTACTGCTTCTTTGGCGTAATCACCAACTTGTTTGAGGAACTTTAGCATTTTTAGTGTTTTTCTCCCTATGAGTCAATTCACCGATTTAGGCTTTAGGCCTTATCTTTAGGTAAAACTTATTAGCCTGAATTTATCCCCCAAAGGCAAAGGGAAAGGCAAGTTTTAGTGCTGCAGTTACTAGAAGATTAACTAAAGCAAGTGGTAACAAAAACTTCCATCCTAAATCTAGCAATTGGTCAATCCTCACGCGGGGTACTGTCCAACGCAATAAGATGGCGATAAAGACTAACAGATAGGCTTTGATTAGGGTCATGATGATACCCAAAGAAGCAGTGACCACCTGCAATACTGGATTGAGTTCACTCACTCCCAGCCAGTTGGCTATCACACTCACCGGAATGGGAAAGTCCCAACCACCTAGGTATAAAACTGACACTAGTAGAGCAGAAAGCACTAGGTTGACATAGGAGCTAAGGTAAAACAGAGCGAATTTCATGCCAGAGTATTCGGTCTGATAACCAGCTACGATTTCTTCTTCTGCTTCTGGTAGGTCAAAGGGTAAGCGTTCGCATTCAGCCAGGGCTGCTATCCAAAAAATTAGTAACCCCACGGGTTGACGCCAAATGTTCCAGCCGAGAATACCATAGCCAGATTGCTGATTAACAATATCAATGGTGCTAAGACTGTTAGACATCATGACTACGGCTAGCACGCTCAAGGATAGCGGAATTTCGTAGCTAATAGATTGGGCGGCCGCCCGCAAACCACCGAGTAAGGAATACTTATTATTGGATGCGTAACCAGCCATTAATAACCCAATGGGGGCAATGCTAGAAAAGGCAATCCACAAGAATATTCCCATGCCTACATTGGTAATCACAATATTCTGTCCAAAGGGGACAATTAAGTAGGACAGAAATACTGGTAGGACAACTAGGATGGGTCCGATGGTAAATAGCCACGGGTCAGCTTTGGCTGGGACAACATCTTCTTTAAATACCAGCTTGACACCATCGGCTACTGGCGCTAGTAAGCCAAAAGGGCCAATAAATTCTGGACCTATGCGCTGCTGTACTGATGCCGAAATTTTCCGTTCTAGCCAAACACAGACTAGTACGCCCACTGTTGCGCCAATGAGCATTAGTATCATGGGTAAGGGCATCCAAATGGCTTTGGCTGTCCCTGCTGGTATCCCTAAATCCATCAAGGATTTAATAAACGTTCCTTGGAGGTCAATTCCTGAATTCATTTTTGGTGCTCTTTTAAGTCAACTACAGTATGAATTGTGAAGTTATGAAGTATAAATTTCGGACTATGGCTACGCCACCCAAGCCATCATCCTTGATTACACACCTACTTCATTCAACATCACTGGGCTTTGCCAAGGTCAGGGGCGGGCAAGATGCCCGCACTACAAAAGGCTTACACAGATCATCGCCGTTGGAGACTTGCCCACCAAGTGTGTGGCTTTTATTGGGCTGCTATGGGCTAGTCAACTCTTAGTTGAAGCTATCCCAAGCCTCATCCCCATAGCTTAGGTAAGGTAGTTGACCCTTTTATGCTTTGATGAGGTCGCGGGAATGAATTCCCATGCCTAGTATATCGTCGGATGGTTTTCAGCCCTCGAAGCTATACAAGAACTTCTACTTATGGTCAGGATTGGGATTTCTTTTGGGGAGATGGGGTAGTGCATGAACAATTCTGTTTCTACACCTCCCTTATCCCTTTACCCTGCCCTTGTAAAGCTCAGACATTACCTCCGCTGAGTTGATCTCAACGGTGACCCAGTTGATTGGGGCATTAGTATGACTAACGATCAAACCGCCCGTTAACGTTGCTCTATGGGGATGTAATTAACCCCATGCTCACCGTTATAAATCTGGCTAGGTCGGAATATCCGGTTTTCTGCCAGTTGTTCTTTCCAGTGGGCTAGCCAACCTGCAACCCGGGCGATCGCAAATATTGGTGTAAATAAGTCTGTGGGAATCCCCATTTTCCTGTAGACCAAACCAGAATAAAAGTCAACATTAGGATACACTCCTTTACCCCCGAGTTTTTCCGCTACTACCTGCTCCATTTCTTGGGCAATGTCATAGTACTTATCATGCCCAAACTTAGCAAACAACTGCTCTGCCAGGTTTTGTAGGACTGTAGCTCGTGGATCTTTGACTTTATAGACACGATGCCCAAAGCCCATAATCTTGGCTTTACGTTGCAGCAGGTCATCTACATAGGGACGCACATTTTCTACCGTACCAATATCTTCCAACATCTGAATCACTTCTTCATTGGCTCCACCGTGTAGGGACCGCCTAGGGTTCCTACAGCACTAGCCACCACGGCGTAAGGGTCAGTTAGGGTTGAAGCTGTTACCCTAGCACTGAAGGTAGAGGCATTCATTGTATGCTCCACATGCAGGATCAAGCAGATGTCAAAAATTTTTGCCGCCAAAGGATCCGGTTCTTTCTCATTGAGCATGTAGAGAAAGTCGGCAGCGTAGTCTAAGTCATCGCGAGGTTTTACGGGGTCATTGCCTTTTCGCATCAACCCAAATGCCGCTACCATTGTGGGAATGGTTGCTAACAAACGCACCACAGAATCCCGAATATAGGCGGGATTATGTAAATCCCGACGTGAATAAAACAAGCCTAGAGCCGCTGCTGAGGCTTGGAGAGCATCCATGGGGTGACCGCTTTCGGGAAAACATTTCATCATGTCACGAATGCGGTACTTGATCCGCCTGTGGGAGCGAATATCATCCTCAAATGTCTTCAATTCGTCTTTACTTGGTAGTTGACCCCAAATCAAAAGATAAGCAGTTTCTAGAAATGAACTTTTTTCTGCTAGTTCCTCGATTCGGATGCCACGATATTCTAGAATTCCCTTTTGCCCATCAACATGACTTATACTTGATTGGGCAGCCGGAATGCCTTCTAAACCAGGCTTGTATTCGCACACCATCATGGCAACACCATTTGCTTTTTGAAATATCTGATCAAGCCAACTTACCAGAAATTATTTTCACCATAACAGCAGTCAATGTCACAACATTTTGGGTAAAAATGTTGAAAGGCTGTTACAGCAGGTACTTGGGCGATGCTAGCCAAAACATTTGACTACGACCCACAGGTGAACCTATTTCTGGTAGCTTTATCCCGATCATACCTGCTTTTTTCAAGACTAAACTGTGTTTGACTTCCCCCCAAAGCATAATTTCTGCCCAATTGCTTAAACAAGGCTCATGGCCTACTAAGGCAATTTGGCTATTTTGGGCATAATTTTTTGGTTCTAACCACTCATTTAGCCAGCCTTCCATATTACCATTAGGGGCAACATAAATAGATTCCTCTAGTTGGGTACTTAGTCCAGCGGTTATGAGAATTTCTGCTGTCTGGTACGCTCTTACTAAGGGACTGGTGAGAATCACGTCAAACTGCAAACCCATCTGTTTAATTCTTTGGGCTACTTTCTCGGTTTTTTGTCTTCCTGCTTTAGTCAGCCTTCGCTCTTCATCTTGAATGTCTGGTTGCTTCTCTTGAGCGATACCATGACGAATTAAGTATATTTCCATGTTATTATCACTACTATTATAATAAGAGCCTGAATAAATCTATCCGTAGGGCTTTGGCATTACTCCTCGCAATGACAGCAGTCGCAGCCAATCCCTATACTATATTTTCCTAGGTTTTTTTCGTAAATATTACTTATGGATAGTGTATGAATTATAATTTCACACTGATTTAATGGGGTCGTCTTGAGGATTAACTAACTTGAGTAGTTTTTGCTTGATTTGAGAATCATATACTTCCCATTTCATTTTGGCATAGGTGGAATTTTCGTTACTACCAGACAGAAAACCCATGGGAATTTCAAAACCGCCTGCTCCTGTACGTCCGCCACCAAAAAATCGTCCTGTGCTATCTTGTCCAAAGGCTTCCTTGATAAATTCATCAGGGTCAAGGGTGAGTTTAGCAGTTCTGAGGGAACCAATAACTACTTCTACCTCGTTTTCGTCGTGAACAATACCGTAAACTACTGCGGTATGAACGTTTTCCTCAGTCACCAGAAAATCAGCGGCTTGGGGAATCGCATCCCGGTCTTCGTAGCGAAGATAACCAACCCCAGCAATGGAAAAGTTATTCTGAACAATGCGGTTTTTCAGCGATCGCTCAATCACATCCATTACCCGCTTAGAACGATTTGCCTGTAAAATAGCATTCAGCAATTGAGCATCATAAAACCGACTCAGATATGCTGCTGCCATGAAATCTTCTTCTTGGGCTTGCATCAGCCGATTAGTATCCGACCGTAAACCATGCATCAATGCTGTAGCACATTTAACGTGTTGGCTGATGCTGCTATCTAAAGAGAGTAAACCGGATTGCAGATACTGAGTAAAAATTGTCGATGTGGCTCGCACATTAGGACGAATATCAACAAACTCTGACTTGTGTTCCGCCTGTAAGGTGTGATGGTCAATGACTGCTATTACGGGAATTTCCGCCTGTTGTACGGCGGTCATCAGTTGACTTGTAGTTCCCTGATTATCAATCAAAATACAACCCTGATAAGATGACAAGTCTTTGCTTTTGAGGACTTGTGATGTCCACCTTTGGGCAGGTAATCCAGTTAGTTTAACCAAGGCAATATTTTCTTGATGACTCAGCGTACCAGCATAAATGATTTCACATTTTATATCATACTGCTGAACAATTAACTGGTAAGTCCAAGCACAAGAGAGAGCATCAGGGTCGGGGAAATCCTGTAGAATTACCAGATGACGCTCATGTCGGTGTGCAAAGAGGATCTTTTGCAACTCTTCAGATTTCTGAAAAGCCAAGGAATTTCCCCTTTGACCTAAATATCTATCTTGTTTTCCTTCGTCATGGGATGATGCCAAGGATGGCTTGGTGTGTGAAACTTCAAATGGTTCTTTACCTCTATGAGTAGCATCCTCTAGGCTAGGTTCTGTGGTCAATAAAAAACTTTCTGATTGCTGCGGGGCAGAATTTAATTGCATAGGGGACATTTTGATAAGTGCGAGCCTCCATTGACTTGTAAAGAAATAATACAATCAACACTCAACTGATTTCGAGACACATTCTAATATTCGCAAAAATATAGCTTGGTTGACATACTTATCTGGATGTATTTTCTGTGAATCAAATTAGTCAATAATCTGCCAAAATCACCCAAGTTCCCCCTGGTTATTTTTGATAATTTTCAATAATAGTTTCAACTAAACTTTTTATGTGATTTCAACTAATATAAGTATTTTGCATATTTTTATACTGTGGGGGGAGATTTCCACCTGACTCAGTTATTTTACAATATTCTGAGGTACTATAGACACCCTAATCTATAGTTGATTAGACACTCCGCCCAGTGAAGTGAAGGGGATTCTTGCTTTATCTGTCGTCCTTAGAGCTAGTCCTAAGCTGACTATTTTATAGACAAAACTATACTTATGTTAACAAGCATTGACATAAGTGAGTTAAGAACATCGCCCACTTGATATATAATCCTACGATATCAAGTATTGAATTAAGACTATTGCCAACGCGAAAACCAAGCAATGATAGCGGTAGTCTTTCTTGTAAATCTTAAGAGAAATATCGCGTCTGGCTAAGGCGTGCAAGTCTACTAAGGGATAACCGCTCCCATGCTCCCGTTGAAGTAGAAAGTAAAGTCTAGCTTTGTCTAGGTTTTATATAGCAGACTAAATACTAGCACCAAACCTCCGGGTCTGGATAGCTCCACAAGCTGACAACGACTGTGCTAAGGGGTCCTAGGGTAGATTTAACGAAACTCCTGCTGAGACTCCCATATTTGTACAAGATTTATGATTTTTGCTACCAGGGTTCTGGCTGTTGGCTCTCTCCACTTGACTTAGTACGCCCGGGTATGAGTATACCACGCAAGCTATGACAAATATGATTCATTATTAACGGGCATATTAGTAAACCGGCTCCTAGGGTTTTTATATGTGCGCTTTACCGCTATGAAAATACTTTAGCATTTTCATACCCAATAAATTTGGGAATGCGCCTATCTCCCCCGATTAGAAACCGGTCGCTCAATAGAACATTATATTTGCCATCATGTTCTATTAGATGTCGCCAAACATCCTCTCGTATGGGGACAGAAGACCTCCCTCTGATGCCGCAGGAGAATTTTACACCCGCAACAGGTGATAATTCCTTTAGGTGTTACGAATCATTACCGGATCGTCAAAGACCAATCACATATTTTTGCCACTCATTATGCAGTCCGCTGTTGAGGTGTTTAGTGACCTCAAAATAAAGGCTACTATAGGGCTGGCGTGGGGGATGACGCAAAGGCATATGGGCTTCGTAGGGTGTACGGTTACCTTTTTTGACGTTGCAACGGACACAAGCAGTAACAATATTTTCCCAGGTATCACCTCCGCCGCGCGATCGCGGTATGACATGATCTAGTGTCAAATCATCGCCGACATAGCCGCAGTATTGACAAGAGTGGCTGTCACGGTGCAAAATATTTCGACGAGTGAGAGGAATTTCCTTGTAGGGCACGCGCACATAATGACGCAGCCTAATTACGGTGGGCAACGGAAAATCTGTATACAGAAATTTACCGTTATGCTCAACGCGTTCTGCCTTGCCTTTAATTAACAGAATCACAGCGCGACGCCAGCTCGTGATATTGAGCGGTTCGTAAGAGGCGTTTAGGACTAAAACCTTCCCCATTGGTTAACGCTCGAGGTATTAGTTTCATGTATATTAACACAAATATACTCTTATTGGGAGATGAGAATAATTTATACGTTCATAACTGCTGGCTGTAAATGAGGTAGAGTTAATTCATGAAATACCCACGGCAATCAAAGAGATATTGGCGGGTTGACTTGAGATGCAATATGGGTTATCATGAATACGATGAGGAAGAACTATTCTTAAATAAATTAAATAAATTGCTGTTGATAACCTGATAATAACTCCCGGAACAAGGGTGAAGTTTACTGATTCAATTGATATAGCCTTAAGGGTGGCAAACCAGAATAATCAGATAACTTGGCCAGTGTGCAGTGCTGTGATAGGAGTTAAGTGCAATGTTAAGTCGCAGAGAAACGCCTAGTTTTGCGGATAGTCAGGAGCGTGATACATATGCTTGGTTCTCGCAAAGGGCTTGGGTGGAAATTGATTTAGGGGCGTTATCCCACAATGTGGGGCAGTTAGTAAACTTTATATTGCCACGTACCCAGTTGATGGCTGTGGTCAAGGCTGATGCTTATGGACATGGAGCGGTCACAGTGGCTCAAACAGCACTGCAATCAGGAGCCAGTTGGTTGGGAGTCGCTACAGTTCCAGAAGGTATTCAACTCAGGGAAGGTGGCATAAAAGCGCCGATTTTGATTTTGGGCGCAGCCCACACACCAGAGCAAATTCGGGCCATCGCCCACTGGAAACTACAGCCAACTCTGTGCAGTCCCAAACACGCTCTGATTTTTTCCAATATCTTAGAAACCATTAATGATACTTCTCCTTTACCCGTACACATTAAGTTAGATACGGGAATGTCTCGGTTGGGAACTGACTGGAAAGAATCCGTTGAGTTTGTGCAGTTAGTACAGAATTTACCTCATCTTGAGATTGCCAGCATTTATTCCCACTTGGCAACGGCAGATCATGCTGACACTACCTTCATGGAAGAGCAGCATAGACGATTTGAGCAGGCGATCGCCCAAATCAAAAAAATGGGAATCAATCCACATTGCTTGCATTTAGCTAACTCAGCCGCCACGCTAACCAATCCTGCCCTACATTACGACATTGTCCGCGCCGGTTTAGCCATCTACGGACTTTATCCAGCTCCTCATTTAAAAAATACGATTAACCTCCAGCCTGTTCTGCAACTGAAGGCGCGAGTTACTCAGGTCAAAACAATTAGCGCCGGTACTGGGGTTAGTTATGGTCAACACTTTATCGCTCCCCACGAACTCCGGTTGGCCGTGGTTGGTATTGGTTACGCTGATGGAGTCCCCCGTAATCTTTCCCAAAAAATCCAGGTTTTAATTCGCGGCCAGCGCGTGCCACAAATCGGGGTGATTACAATGGATCAGTTGATGCTTGATGTCAGCACCATCCCAGACTTACAAGCCGGGGAAATAGTAACCCTACTCGGCGAACAAGGAGGAGAAACCATTTCAGCTAACGATTGGGCGGAAAAATTAAACACTATTTCTTGGGAAATTCTTTGCGGCTTTAAGCATCGCTTGCCTCGTGTGGCGGTCATGTAGGAAAATTGGGCATGAGGAAAATATTTTTTTATTTCCTCTGTCCATAAGAGATTTTTTGTGCTACGATGAAAGTCTGATGCGGATGTGGCGGAATTGGCAGACGCGCTAGATTTAGGTTCTAGTTCCGAGAGGAGTGAAGGTTCAAGTCCTTTCATCCGCATTTTAAATGCAGTAATTAAACTCCAGCCATCAATATCTGAGGGTAAGGTCACTAAGTTGATTTCTGGCATTGCCAACATAGTTCTAATTGCCCCTTGCTCCTAAGAGAAACACCATCTATTCTTTGTTTCTCCTAGGTGGCTTGGGCGGCAGCTAACCTGAGTAACTGATAATTTCACTCAGTAGCGCCTATGTTTCATGGGTTGGAAACAGGGGATAGTTTCCCGCCTAGAGCCGTGTGTGATGAAAATGTGCCCTGTTTGACAGTAATTATGCCAGTTAAAAATATTATTTTACCTTGTTTATACTGAAATATAATAGCAGCTTTGATCATGTTATTATGCTGCTATTATATTTAGCTCTTGAAAACCAAAATTAACAATATGGATACCAGCGCAGCTTGAGAAAAATGTGCCAATATGACAACTGATGATCCAGTGGACATTGCATCCAATGGCATTCATCTTACATATTACTCCCAAGGGCATCATACATATAGTTCGATTCAGACAAAGGTGAGGAAATAAAAGTAACATGAACATGACTTCTGTAACTAGCCACCGGGTACCCCAAAAACTACATCCCTTATCTCTGTTAGCACAACTCACAGGCCGCCATACTACTGGTAACTTACGCGTATATACTCAAATGGCTTCTTGGTTAATTAATATAGAGGAGGGTAAACTCACTTACGCATCTTATTCAGACAGACTATTTGAGCGTCTGGATCATCACCTATACCGCTTAAGTCAGAGAGTTCCCACTCTAGACAGTGCCACTCGTGTACAAATCCGGCTGATGTTTGAACCCAAAAATGAAAGTCAGTCTATGCCATATGCAGATTATCAAGCAATTTGCTGGTTGGTACGTCAGGAACTTATCACCCCCAGCCAAGCAGAAACTCTGATATCTCAATTATCCCAAGAAGCCCTAGCAACATTTCTCTCCTTAAAAGCAGGAAATTATCAATTTTCCATTGAGGATGGCTGGGAAAAATTACCAAAATTCTGCCATTTAGATTTGCGGTTACTAGTTGAATACTGTCACAAGCAGTTAGGAAATCAGCTAAATATCGACTCATCAGTTAAGGCTAGTCAAGGTTCCCCGGCTTTACCTCTTAAAAAAACGCCGTCGGAATTTCTCAATAGCCCACAATTCTCTCGGGTAAACAATACTGAAACTGCTGACAACAAGAATCATGACAATTCTCAGACATTTGGGAGAGAAAAGGTATATACAGTTGTTTGTATTGATGATAGTCAAACAATATTGGATTCTATAAAACTTTTTCTGGAAGGTGATACATTTTCAGTGGTGGCAATCAATGATCCATTAAAGGCGTTAATGAAAATTATACGATCTAAACCAGACATAATTTTACTAGATGTAGAGATGCCGAATTTACAAGGTTTTGAATTGTGTTCCCTATTAAGGAGGCATTCAGATCTGAAGAACATCCCCATTGTTATGGTGACGAGTAGAAAAGGATTTATTGACAAAGCCAAGGCAAAAATGGTCAGATCATCTGGGTATTTAACTAAGCCTTTTACACAGCAAGATTTACTCAAAATGTTGTTTAAGCATCTGGAATAGTATATATACGTCCATCTGATCATACTGATCATATCAGTTTTATCTTGAGAAAATTTTAGTATGACTATTATTCTAGTGGGCAAAATACTGCTTGTAGACGATTCACCCAGCGAATTAGAACTAATGAGCCATTATCTCAAAGATAGTGGTTACAATGTCATTCATGCCACTAGTGCCAAAGAAGCGTTAGACAAAGCTGCTTCAGAACAGCTAGACGCAATTGTTACTGATGTAGTCATGCCTGGAATGAGTGGATTTGAGTTATGCCGTTCGTTGAAAAAAAATCCATCCACTCGAAAACTCCCAATAGTTATTTGCAGTTCCAAAAATCTAGAAATTGACCGATTATGGGCAATGAAACAAGGGGCTGATGCCTATGTGACTAAGCCATATACACGCGAACAGTTACTGCGTGCTATTAAATCAGTGACGATGTAATCAAATAATGAATAATTTTAACGGTATTTTTTCTGCCAAAGACAAAGAGAGCAACAAGGGTGATTTGTATCTTAAGTTTAAATTAAATCAACAAACCACTGCTCTTGTGAGCATGAATCACACTCAAGAAGCAGTTATATTACCCGTAGAATCTGTCACTGCAATGCCTAATATGCCGCCTTGTGTATTAGGCTTGATGAATTGGCGCAGTCACATAATTTGGGTAATCGACTTGCCAATAATGCTCAATTTAGAATCTATAAATATCAGGCTTCGGCAATACAATGTCATCCTAATTAATGTAAAATCTGTAGTTTTAGGTTTAGTTGTACGAGAGATAACAGGTATAAGTAACTTGATCTCTGATGACATTCAGTCTCCCTCTGGAAAAGTAGCCGCTAGTTTACAGCCTTATGTGCGAGGCATTGTTCAGAAACCAGAAATGTGGCTGGTGTTGGATGCATCGAGTATTGTGGATTCCCCGATTCTTTGCAGTGATCATGTGTAAATACAGAAAAACATTTGATATTTATTTATCACCCCCATTATAGCGAATAAAACTATCTTTAACAAAACCGCTATGAGTCAAATTAGTAATCCTCAAAATCCAGCATCTTCCATTTCACCCACAGAAATTACCGATGGTCATGTAAAAGACTCAAACAGGCATCATGCAACAGTTAATCATGTTATACAGGGACATTTACAACGAGGCACTCTGTTGATGAAAAAGACGATTTTAGCCATCGCTATCACCAGTATACAAACAATAGGGATAGGTGCGATCGCTTATTTTGCTTTTCAATCGGTGCACAAACTTGATCAGGCCGCTACAAGGTCAACACACAAAGTCAACACCTTAAATTTGGTTACATATGAAGATATTCAAATGCTGACGGTATTCAGAAATACCATAGCAAATAATGACAGAATTGCCATAGTCAATGGTCAAGGTGACTTGATTCGCCAATCCCAAGACGAACAGCCGAAGCATAGTATTTCAAGACAATTGCAAGAAATCATAGGCAGCCCCATACTACTAACAGGATTGATAGTATTAATAGCAGTGGTAATGATAGTTTGGTTAGCGAGCTATACCACACGGCAAATTTTAAATGCATCTGGGGAATTATCAAAACTTGGTAAAGTTGAAATCGAAGCTCCTGGAGACAGATACAGCCAAGATGATTTACGAATCATCCACGCAAATATTCATCAACTAGCCCTACAATTAGAGGTTTTAACTAGAGAAAAGACCATTCAAAAAACCAGCAAGACTGAAGAACAAGGTGCTAACGAAACACTGCAAATACAACTTTTAGAACTAATCAATCAAGTAGAAAGTGCCGCTGGCGGTGACCTAACAGTACGTGCCGAGGTGACAACGGGAGCAATTGGCACTATCGCCGACTTTTTCAACTCTATTATCGAAAACCTCCGGGACATTGTTACTCAGGTAAAAGAAGCAGCCACCCAAGTAAATGTGTCCATTGGTACTAACGACGCAGCAATTCGCCAACTCGCAGCAGCAGCACTCACCCAATCCGCCGAAATCAGCTGCGCCCTGGATGCTGTTGACCAAATGACTGTTTCTATGAAAAGCGTAGCGGAAAACGCTCAAAAAGCTGCTGTTGTTGCCCACAATGCTGCTAAAAATGCCATCAAGAGTGGAGAAGCAATGGATTTAACAGTGCAAAATATCCTGAGTTTAAAGGAAACAGTTGGCGATACTACTAAGAAAGTTCAACGGTTAGGGGATTCTTCGCAACAAATTTCCCGCGTGGTGTCCTTAATTAACCAAATTGCCACCCAAACTAATTTACGCGCTATCAATGCAGGTATTGAAGCAGCCCGAGCGGGTGAGGAAGGACAAGGTTTTGCTGTAGTAGCCGAAGAAATAGGAGAATTAGCCATCCGTAGCGCCACAGCCACCCAAGAAATTGAGCAAATTATCGAGAATATCCAGCGGGAAACTTCCGCAGTGGTGCAGTCAATGGAAATAGGAACTTCCCAAGTAGTGGAAAGTACAAAAATGGTGGCCGCCGCCAAGGAAAATCTGGGTCAGATTTTGGATGTATCGGGGCAAATAGATGCTTTGGTACAGTCAATTTGTAATGCCACTACATCCCAGTTACAAACCTCCCAAGAGGTCAGCCAGTTAATGCAACAAGTGGCTTCTATTTCCCAACGTACCCGTGATTCTTCTGGTGTGGTTTCCCAATCTTTGCAAAAAACTGTGGAGATTTCCCAGCAATTGCAAGACGCAGTGGCAACTTTCAAGGTGCTGTGAATTTTGTCTCGGGGAATTCCATAAATTTTTGAAAGGAACCCTGTTACCTATAGTTTTACAATACGGGTAACTGGCAAAAGAATCATGCGTGTTCAAGTTGTGGTTATACCACTCATAGGGATGTTGCAGCCGCTCAAGTAGTTCTTATTAGGGGGCTTGCAGCCCTAGGGCATACGGTGAAGATGCTTGGTGTTAGCGGAGCGGCGCGTTAGCGCGGGTAAATTCATGAGAATACCCGCAAAGCAAGAATCCCCAGGCTTCTAGCCGTGGGGAGTGTCAAAGTACCACAGTTAAACTGCTGCAAGATTCAACTATTAAGGCCAACTGGAAAGCAATCTGACTTCGTGAGTGTATTTGTGAGCAAATGTTAGCGAAAAGGTATCGGTCATGATCACAGTCATGGGAAATAAAACTATTTTTTGTTTTGATAGTAAATTTGTCACATATGAAAGCGAGATATTTTTTTTCAATCTTTTTGCTTACAAAAGTACAGAATTGAAAACGCTCTCTTTCCCGCCGAGATGGAAGGATTTCGGAGATGAACATCAAAACTGCCTTGTGCATATTCGGGATGCTCCTTATTATAGATAAGAGTGGCTATATTTGTCTTCAAGATTGGAACAGAACATAAAGAATATGTCAAAGGATAAAGAACTGGAAATCCAGATGCAGTTTCTCGAAGAAGCAAGAGATTATCTTAATACCCTAGAAGCAGTGTTGCTGGAAATGGACACCAGTAAGCGCATCAACTTGGAGAGAATTAACGCTGCACTTCGAGCAGCCCATTCAATCAAAGGGGGGGCTGGAATGATGGGATATCGGACTCTTAGTGATTTAGCCCACCGTCTAGAGGATTCTTTTAAAGTCCTAAAAACCCGTAAAAATTCCCGTGATGTTGACCCTCACGCACAAAATTTACTACTCTCAGCAGTTGACTGGCTCAGGCAAATCATAGAATCCTTATCACAAGGAAATGAGATAGAACAGCAGTGGTTAGATAGTTTTTGTTATCCAGTATTTAAGGAACTGCGAGATCACCTGGGCGAACCCTCTCCTGAAGATGCTGCCACCATGTTATCACCCGAAGATGGGCAAGATATTATCCCGATGCTGTTTCAAACTGAAGTGGAAGGATGTTTGCAGCGTCTGGAGTCTGTATTGGCAGACATCTCTCAGCCTTGCTTACAAGAGGAAGTGGCTATCATGGCGGCTGAATTGGGCGGTTTGGGAGAAATGCTACAATTGCCAGCCTTTACGAGTCTTTGTGAATCGATAGCGCATCATATCAGCACTGTCACCAGAGAGCGCATTCCCGAAGTTGTCCAGTTAGCTTTGCAAGCATGGCGGCGATCGCAAGCTTTGGTATTGACAAATCAAGCGGAGATTTTACCCACTGAGATATATCTGAAGGAGGTAAATATTTATATAGCTGAAGAAGTACAGACAACAGCAGAAGCAATACCAACAAAAAATACAATATCTTCCTCTGAAATTACTACCGTAGCCGATAAATATATTACCCATACAGAGGATCTAAATAAAGACTGGGAACCCAGAGAAAATACTGTGCGCGTTCCTATTCAACAACTGGATCAAATTCATGATTTATTTGCGGAACTTACTGTCCAGCGTAATGGGTTAAATTTCCAACTGCAAAAACTCCGTAAACTCGTGGGAAGTTTGCATCAGCGAGTCCAAACTCTAGAGCGAGAAAACTATGAACTGCGGACAACATATGAGAAAATCGCCCATCCATCTGTGAACACAAACCCAGTGCGATCGCTCGGAGAATATCAGCTAGGATATATAAAAAAATTCCCTACATTAGAAATGGATCGCCAAGACGAGATTAACCGGCGATCGCATGAAATTATAGAAAGTATTGTGGAGCTACAAGAAGTCACAACTGATATTCAATTAAGCGTTGATGATACAGATCAAATTTCTCGCAAACTTAACCAAACATCCAAACAATTAGGGAGAAAAATTAATCATATTCGGATGCGTCCCTTCTCCGATTTAGTGGAGCGTTTTCCCAGAGCATTGCATGCTCTTAATGTCGAGTATGGTAAAAATGTCAAACTAAAAATTGAAGGTAGAGATACATTAATTGAACGTAGCATTTTAGAGGCCTTAAATGAGCCAATTATGCACTTATTAAGAAATGCCTTTGATCATGGTATCGAAGATCCGGCAACTCGTCGGGCTTTAGGTAAACCAGAACAGGGATTAATTGAAATTACAGCTAGCCATCGCAGTAATCGCATAATTGTTACCATGCGTGATGATGGTCGGGGTATTTCTTTAGAAAACCTTCGCTCTCGCGCGGTAGCAATGGGATTAGATGCTACTTTACTAGCTAATGCCAGCGACGAGGAAATATTATCGCTAATTTTTGAACCAGGCTTTACCACTTCCGACCAAGTCACCGCCTTATCTGGTCGTGGTGTTGGCATGGATATAGTACGTAATAACCTTAAATCACTGCGAGGAGAAATTAGAGTTGATACCAACCTAGGAGTAGGTACTACCTTTACTCTGACAGTACCATTGGCACTATCCGTAGCCAGAGTTCTCGTGGTAGAAAGCAATAAAATCTTATTGGCATTTCCCACAGAAATCGTTGCCGAAATATTTCTACTGCAAAAAGAGCAAGTATTCTCAATAGCAGGGAGCGCCTTTCTCAGTTGGCAAGGAAACACCCTACCATTGATTAACTTGAGTCGCTATTTTCAATTTAATTGTCCACGCTACAATAACCCTGAACTGGAAACACCCCCAGTGATTAACGCTAACAGCGTCTTAATCCTCAAAGGTAGTCATCAGCCAGTAGCTATCCAAGTAGACCGTTGCTGGGGTGAGCAGGAAGTAGCTATTCGCCAAGTTGAGGGTAATATACCTTTACCAAAAGGCTTGAGTAACTGTGCAATTTTAGGTGATGGACGAGTATTAGTATTAGTTAATACCAACGATTTGCTGGCATGGGTTGCCAGTCACCAGGGGACTCGTAAAAACAATCAATTATCATCAGTCGGTTTAAAAACAGCCTTACCTGTCTTTAATCACCATAAACTACCAGGGAGAATTGATGATCATAAAGGCACAATTTTAATTGTCGATGATTCAATTAATGTTTGTCGCTTCTTAACCATGACTTTGCAAAAAGGAGGTTATCAAGTGGAACAAGCTCAAGATGGTCAAGATGCATTGGAAAAACTTCAAAGTGGCTTAAAAGTTGCTGCGGTGATTTGTGATATTGAAATGCCCCGTCTTGATGGTTATGCTTTCTTAGGTTACATCAAAACAGATATTGAGATGAAAAACATTCCAGTTGTGATGATTTCATCTCACGGCACCAGTCAATATCGAGAATTAGCCATGCAATTAGGCGCTGAGGCTTATTTTCGTAAACCTTATCAAGAGGAAGAATTATTAAACACCCTGGCAGAAATTATTGGGAATGTCACCGAAATGCCAATATCGCCATGATATTGTCAATTATACCCGAATTAATTGCTTAAAAACGAGCAAAATATACAGTAGTTAACAAAATCCCGATACCATATATTTTGCTCTACAGGTAAAATTATATCGCTAAAACACAGAGGATATAAGTCGCAAGTGTTACCAATGCCAACTAAGAACTAAGCCTCGACTTTTACACCTTTCCAGAAAGCGACATAGCCTTGAAAATGTTTAGCCTTCTCCTTCGTACTGGGATAGTACCATGCCGCATCTTTATTGGTTTGTCCATCAACTTCAATGGTGTAGTAGCTAGCAACACCTTTCCAAGGACAAGTAGTGTGGGTGTTACTGTCTTGGAAGTATTCCTGATTAATCGATTCAGAGGGAAAATAATGGTTACCTTCTACCAAAATTGTCTGATCGCTTTGGGCTAACACAGTACCATTCCAAATAGCTTTCGGCATAAGTGACTTGAGTGAATAGATTGTACACTTAACATTTTGACACTCCATCAGCTTGAGCCACAGTAATTCTGCCAAATTCGACCTAATGACTTCACAATTAGACATAAAGTTCATAATTTGTGATGAAAACTAAGATGTTTTACACTTTGTTATTGGCACTGGGTGCTTACTTGCCACAAAAACGTATTAATAATTACAATATCTATTTCATTCCCAGGAATTCAACCCCCCAGAATAAAGAATTCCGAGCTTTTGGTACTGAACCATTTTGGAGTGTCAATGTCAGCCACACTGGAATTGTCTATTCTTTATATCCTTACTCAGCACTTTTGATCCAAGGTGCGCCGACAAGAGATCTTAATCAGTTAGCTATTTTAGCTTTGACATCCGACGGGTACTGAAAACCCTTACTCAGTCCATAGCGGACTGTTCTAAACTCTACATGATTAGTCCCTGGATGATAGAGAGTATAAATTGCCTCCCCTGGCTGTTTGCCAACATTACCCACCCCGACAACTTGACGCGCCGAGATTTGCACAGTTTGGGGAGAAGCGGGACTATCTAGAGTTGTGACTCCCGTGGTAATTGACCCTGCTTGTAGCTGATATTGAAAAGCCAAACCAGAACGACCACAAAACAAATTATTGGCTTGCATTCGTGACAAGCGGTCTAGGATTTGAATTGGGGAAGTGTTTGGGGTAAGTTCCTCGTCAACTGCTACCGTTGTACCGTGAATTAACAAAGAATCCAGTTCAAAGAAACCAAAGTCTAAGGTCATTAACCATTGTGCCATAGGACGGGAAACGCATTCCCAGAGCAATTTAACTGTTTCTCCCCCATATTTCCCCATCAATTGTGTAGGTTCCCCACTTCCTCCCAGTCCATGCAGAATCAAACATTGTTCTTCCCACCAACCTTTACAAATCAGTGGTTCTGGTTCTCCGCGCCGGGGTTCAGCACCCGTTTGATTAACTGTTCAGTTTCGCGCCTGGCCCCCACTAAATCACCTAAAATATACAACGCTTCGACATTAGCTTGACGCTTAATATCAGCCATTACGGCCTCATAGGCCACCAAATTACCTTCAATTCCGCTTAAAATTGCCCACTTAGTCATACAAATTTTGGATTTTAGATTTCAACGAGTACAAACATGAGTCGGGTCATCAGCCCTTTCCGCAAATTCCAACCCCCGGGCTAAACGCCAAGCAAATATTTTTGGTAAACCCTTTTCAATAATTGCAGCACAGGTTTTCTGATAGTCATAAGGTACTTCCCGCAAACTCACATCTTGTGTATTTGTGTCGTAAATTACATAAGTTGCATTGGGGCGACCATGTCGCGGTTCCCCTACAGAACCAACATTAATAATCCTTTTCAAAGAGGTGGTAAAGCTGATTTTTTTCGCTTTTTTTTCCTGTCCTTGGACACGAATTTGTAAACTACTTGCATCTAAATCACGGACATAAGGTACATGGGTATGTCCACAAAAAAGTACATCAGCATCTGTGGACATTACTCGCTCTAAGGCGGAAAACGCGTCAAGTTCTGGTAACAGGTACTCGTGGTTACTGTGGGGGCTACCATGAACGAAAGCTAAATTTTCCTCACGTAAACTGTGGGGTAATTGGGCGAAAAATTGCCGGTGTTCTGGATGTATTTCTTTGTTTGTCCACTCGTGAGCAATTTTTCCCCGTTTCTCAGCTAATAAGGAAGGATAACTACAATCACAAGCATTCAAGCCTTCTACTATGTCTTCATCCCAACAGCCGACGCAGGTGGGAATATCTAGAGAACGAATTTGTGTAACTACCCCGTTGGGATCAGGCCCATATCCGACTAAATCGCCTAAACAAAATATCTTATCAGCTTTTTGCTGGTCTATGTCTAATAAGACGCTATCTAAGGCTTGAGAATTGCCATGAATACATGACATAACGGCTATTTTCACTGTATACTCTCCTCAACTAGTATCTGTTTTACTTGTTCTTGGTATTGTGCGATCGCTGCGTCTGACAAATAGCAATCTTGTAATGTTTCTCTCATGGCGGGATCGTCCAAGTTTTGTCCCCAAATTTCTAAGCCACTAAATCGCCGCGGCCTACCTTCTAAGTGGCGTGGTAAGTCTAATTCTAAAAAATCTGTTATCCCTACACCCGCCACAAAATCCGCGTATAGCGCTCTACCATCAGCAACGTCAAAAATTCCCTTAGCACGGCTGACTTTACCATAAGCACCCTGAGATAGTTCATACCAAAACTCATTCAAGCTATCCTCGTCGATAATTTCACCATTGGTAGGCGATCGCCAAATCTGATTTTCGGCAATACTGGTTTCAACATCTAGCCCTTTGACAATTTTTTCTCCCCAGATGTGATATTCCGAATCTTTCAGGTGTGATGGTAAGATTGCTACAGACTGGTATGGTACATTGCCGATAATTTGGTTAATTGCTCCTAGTTCTAAGTAAAATCCTATTTCTATATAAATCTTCTGTGCGCCTGCTAGCTGGTTGAGAAATTCTACTTCTTGTCCATCAGTAAAAACTTTCACCTCTGGAAATTCAGCACTTAGGCGTACTTGGTCAATGGGGACATTCCCACTTCCAGGACTAAAATAAATGGCGTTTTCAGCACAAAGTGTATTACCTAGCTGTTGACAAATCCAAGTAGTTTTGCCACAACCAGCCGGGCCAGCAACAACGGTAATCATTGGTATACTCATAATTAAATGATAATCATTTTCATAGCACTTGTCACCTAAATACCCCTGACTGGCAACGGAAATGCCAAAATAGACTTAGGTGTTTCAGGAGGACTGATGTGTCTGGTAGTCAAATTGGTATTTTAATTGACCTTATAACCGGAACTATGGAAGTTTACCGTAAAAATTCTCTACAATTGCCTTATTAAAGTATTTCTCTAAACATGACTAATCAAGCTCCTATTCCAGTTATTGTAAACGGTGCGGCGGGCAAAATGGGCCGCGAAGTCATTAAGGCAGTGGCACAAGCGCCAGACTTAAACTTAGTGGCTGCAATTGACACCAGTCCAGAACATCAAGACCAAGATGCTGGAGAATTGGTAGGTTTAAGCGAACCTTTGGAAGTCCCCATTACCAACCAATTAGAAGCCATGCTAGGTTATGTAGCTGGTGATAGACAATCTCCTCCAGGGGTGATGGTAGACTTTACCCATCCTGATGGAGTGTATGACAATATTCGCAGTGCGATCGCCTATGGTATTCGTCCAGTGGTTGGTACTACTGGCTTAAGTCCAGAACAAATCAACGACTTAGCCGACTTTGCCGAAAAGGCTAGTACTGGTTGTCTGATTATTCCTAACTTTTCCATTGGCATGGTATTGTTACAACAAGCCGCAGTCACAGCTTCCCAATATTTCGACCATGTAGAAATTATTGAACTCCACCATAACCAAAAAGCTGATGCTCCCAGTGGTACCGCAATTCAAACAGCACAGTTACTAGGAGAAATCGGTAAACCTTTTAACAGTGCTATTGTAGAAGAGACGGAAAAATTACCGGGGGCTAGAGGTAGTTTAGCCCAAGAAGGAATTAGAATTCATAGTGTACGTCTGCCGGGACTCATAGCCCATCAAGAAGTGATTTTTGGCGCACCTGGTCAAATTTATACATTAAGACATGATACAAGCGATCGCTCCTGTTATATGCCAGGAGTGCTGTTAGCAATTCGCAAAGTCTCCCAGCTAAAGTCGTTAGTGTATGGATTAGAAAAAATCCTCTAACCTTCAAACTCAGCAATTATGTTAGTCCCACTGACTCGGAAAAAATTTGAACAACTCATCCCCCTGATTGCTACCGGCTCTCAGTACCAGTACTACGCGGGTAAATTTGCCAATTTTTTGCAGCGACTGTTAATTTCTGTCATAGCCATGGCTCTAATTCTCCTAGGGGAAGTCCTGTTAAGGCTAGAATTTGGCCCCATTACATTTTTAGTTGGGGTAATGGGTGCTTTTTTTTGGCTGTGGTATCCAGTATTTCAGGCCAGTATCCGCAATGCAAAATGCCGCCGTTATAAGTACAGCGGCTTTTTTCGGGGTCGAATCATCGATTGGTGGATTACAGACCAATTGATGGGTAAACAAGAAACCGTAAACAATAAAGGTGAATTAGTAATTGTTGAAAATCGAGAAAAAAGAATTAACCTAGAAATCGGTGATAATACAGGATTTGCCGTAGAGTTACAAGCGCCACTGCGGAATGCACACAAAGTTATTGCTCGTGGTCAAATCGCCGAAATGATTGTCATGTCCAACAGTTCTGATTTGAGCAGTATTCAAGAGTTCAGCGATGTATACATTCCCAGTCATGACTTGTGGGTGAATGACTATCCTTATGTCCGCAGGGATTTCTTTAATGAAGTCAGTCGCCGTTTGCGCAAGAAACAACCAGAAACACCACGACGCCGTCGCCCAAGAGTAGAACCTTAAGTGCTGAGTATTTTGATTTTTACTCAGCACCCATAAATTTACGACTCAGCATTAGAAGAGCGAGTGAAACCAGGAGACAGGTAAGCCACTAAAGCCCCAATGAGAAAACCAGAAATATTACGAACTAAAGGTAACCAATCGCTCGTCCGAGTCACTACTGGTCCAATACCAAAGGCAATAAACAAAATTCCCCACAAAGGTGAAAAAATTAAAGCCCATTGCCAAGCAATAATCTGTCCTTTTTTTTGGGGGTGAGCTGCAAATCCACAAACTATCCCCCCCACCACAGAGGTAATCAGTGTCAGTATCCATTGTTCTCTAGGTAGTCCAGGAACCACCGAGCAACCACCCTTAACTAAACAGCCCTTAACTGAATTTAAGGCTTGTAAAATGGCTTGGTCTTCGCCTTCTTCTCGCACAAAATACAAGTTTCCAAAGCGCGTTTGCAATTCTATCCAAAAAGTCCGCGGTAGAAGTTCATAAACCTTATCCCCCACGCTAAAGCTGAGAATGTTACCGCCACGAGAATCAGCAACTAGCAAAATACTTTTATCATCCAAATTCCAATAATTAATTACTGCGCGACCAGGGGTGCGGTCATACTGGGTTAATACTCGCAATTTCCACCCTGTTTCACCTTCAAATTTTTCTAAATCTGTCACCAGTTCTGCTTCTTGGATATCTGTGAGAGATTTAGCTAAATCTATAACTGGAGTTTGGTAGTTGGGTAATAAGTCAGGATTATCATAAGCTAGCGCCGGAGGCGAGTGCATCACCCACATAGACCCAGCTAGTAAAAATGCAGCAATACATACCAGAGTTCTTCGCCAAAAACAAGACTGCATGGACGTTCTTATACAAATATACACAGTAGAAGTGAACAAGTTGTTTTAAAAGAGTATGGGAAAACTAATACTTCTTTACACTTGTTTACTTTACTCTAATCTAAGGTATTTAAGCAAAGCTCAGTTTTGAAAATGGAAATTAGAGACTGGGGGCTGGGATTGAGAAGTTCCTTTTCCCCCCTACTCCCTAGTCTCTATGCTTGAGGGCTTCACGTTGTCTCAAGGTTTGCGGTGCTTGTTCAGTAATTGCTAGTCGTTCAACTCGTCTGGTTGGTTTTGGGCGTGTAAAACTCTTCCAAGCAGTTTTCACACCTACAACCAGGCTACGAGTGCCAATTTGCACATTTTTCACCTGTTTTCTAGCAATGTCGAGGCTTTGGTCAACTTGCTTCACAACTTTACCCGCGCTTTGTACACCTTCGCCGATATCGCCGGTTAAATCTGTGAGTTCCATACCAGTTTTGCGGATGGCAATTAAGGTAGGTGGTAACTCCCGTGAGAGAGTATCAAACAACTTTTCTGCACTACGCGCAGCACGTGCTAACTCCTGCAACGCCGGTATGGCCGCTACTAAAACAGCAGTCAAACTGGTGGCGACTAATAATAAAGACAGTCCCAACCAAAATAAGGGATCAATCACGGTGATGCCATATATAAGCTTTACAATTGCGGGAAAACAGAATGTTAGTCTTTTTGAGCTTGTTGCTGCTTCAGGATTTGGCTTTCGCGTTGACTCGCATCTACACCAGCCGCGATCGCCTCTTGTAGTTTCTCCAGGGTATCATCCCAATTTCTCATGGCGCTGGCAGAAAGACGATCTGCTTGGATTTGTACACTTGTTGATAAATCTTCTGCTAAGTCTGGGATAGCATTAGCAGATTTTTGCAAAATTTTCCGGGTTTCACGCCCTGTGCGCGGGGCTACTAGCAACCCAGTTAAAGCCCCAATAGTAGCTCCGAGCATGAAACCGCCAATAAATAGTCCAGAACGGTTATCAGACATCTGATTATTTCTCTCCTTCTTAGCTGTGATTTTTACCGTGGTCAGTTCAAAGGATTTTATCTAATTTATTGAACCTGACAGGATATCAGTGGAAAATCTTGGTTTTGTTGCTTAATCTTAACCCTATGCCGCCAAAAGAACGACCCCAGAATCCCTTTAATAACAATAACAGACTGATAATTTGACGTACCTGTTGAATTTGTAACTGTAGCTTTTGGTTTCTCTGGCGCAGGCTATAAATTTTTTGCTGGGTGATATCAATATTTTCAGGTGCTTGATACAGTAATGCATGAGTATTTTGTTCATAGGCGTTCAGTTGATCAGCTATGCTCTCTATCCACTGCTTTAGTTTCCACACTCGCCAAGCTATGTAGAGTAGTAACAGTGACATAAGAGTGTTAATTAAGACAACTATCTTTACCATCCTGCTCTGATTTTCTCCTGACTTCATCATAGCCTCAGACCATCAGTATCAATCAGTTGCACAAGGCTTTCTAGCTACAAATCCCAGAGAAAATTTTCTCAGTTGCCAGATTTGGCTGATCAAGCTACTGTGGAGAGCTGCTATTGCTTCTTAGGATCTTCAGATAACGGGAAATATGATTGAGGTTGGTTCATTGGTGCAGTCCCAACAAAACTATTTGGGAGTAGGAAAAGTGACTGAGATATCTCAACCTAATGTGATGGTTGAGTATTTCTGCTCAGGAGGTCAACGCCTCCAAAAAACTTTACCTTTAGATTCTCTATCTCAAGTTAGGCTTCAGCCTCAAACTCGATGCTACATTAGCTTACCAACCCAGGATACATGGTTAATTGGCCGAATTTGTAACTGGGATGAAGATACAGAAATGTATCAAATTGATTTACCCGACAAGAAAACTACAATTGCCACGGAACAAGAAATTTATGTCCGTTGTAATATCCCCATTACAGACCCTATTGAAACTCTGGCAATGAAAGGGACATGAAACACCCTACTTTCATGACAGAAGATTAACTTTTGTTAAATCTTTGATTCAGCAACGGGCTGTTAGCCATGGAATGAGAGGGCTGATTTCAGCCAACATTGAACTTTATCCCCACCAAGTCGAAGTTGTTCGCCGGGTACTGGAAGACCCAATTCAACGCTATTTACTCGCAGATGAGGTGGGACTCGGAAAAACTATCGAAGCCGGTGCTATTCTCCGTCAATTTCTTCTGGATGAACCAAAAAAAGGTGCAGTGGTACTGGTTCCCCAATATTTGCTCCCACAATGGCAGACTGAGTTAGAACATAAATTTTACATCTCTCATTTTGGCAAACGGGTGGTGGTGCTGGCGGTTGAAGATATCCATAGAATCAACCAGAAAGCCAATATCGGCTGCTTAATTCTCGATGAAGCCCACCATATTGCAGCTATGGCTACTTCTAGGGATGCAGCCATGCGTCAGCGTTTTGAGTCTTGTAAAAATCTGGCTCATAAAAGCGATCGCTTGCTGTTATTATCTGCTACTCCTGTGCTTAACCACGAGCAGAATTTTCTCGCCATGCTGCACCTGCTTGACCCAATTACCTATAAACTCAATGATTTACCAGGTTTTCGCGCCAGGGTACAAAATTGTCGGGAAATTGGTAGAGTTCTCCTCGGCTTGACAGGAGGTGCAAATAATGTCGATGTTCTCACAACTCACCTCCATGAACTACGAAATCTGTTGGCTGAGGATGAGTATGTCATCAACCTTTTAAACAATTTAGAAAATTGCTTAAAAGCTCAATCTGCTCAGAAAGATGAAATTATCCGAGCTATTCGTACCCACGTTAGCGAAACCTATCGGCTGCATCGTCGTATACTTCGTAATCGTCGCGCTGCGGTGGAAGATGTCATATTTGATCGGGATGTGACACCAAAAGAAGAATATGATTTAGACGAGCGATCCCTTGATATTCACCAACTGATGGAACAATGGCGTACCGTCGCCCCTCACGAGCAGCAATATCAACGAATTTTTCTATTGTTATTCCTAGCTTCTGGTACTTGGTTAGGGATTTTAGAACAGGTAGTTACCACACGCCTAACAGGTAAAACCCCACCTCAACTTATCCCAGAGTTTCCAGAAAATGATCTTCGCATCTTAACTACAACCCCTAAATTCCCAGGCGAAGAAGAAATTTTACAATCCTGTTTAAAAATTCTGCGTCAACCTCTAGATGAAGGAGAACGCACAGAAAATTTAAACACCGTGCTACTCAATCAGCTAGCTACACACTTCAAAATCCCCAGCAGTGTTCGCAGAAACAAGGCAGAATTAATCACCAGGATACAGCACAGAATTCGCCGCCCCATGCCTGGGGATGTTTTACCAAAAATCGTTGTATTTACCAGTTTTGTACAATCCTGCCGACAAATTGTCCAACGTTTATCTCATAGCTTTGGTGCACAAACAGTCGCCAGCTATCAATTTGGTGAACCACGAGAAAAAGTTGCCCAAAATTTAACTCGATTCCAGAATAACCCCGACTGTTTTATTTTAGTGTGCGATCGCTCTGGGGAAGAAGGACTCAACCTGCAATTTGCCGACTGCTTCATTCACTTTGACCTGCCTTGGTCACCTAATCAATTAGAGCAAAGAATTGGCAGATTTGACCGCATTGGCAGCAAAATTGGAGTTCAATCTTTTGCATTGATTGGGCCATACTTGGAAGAAAGTCAACACAATGCTTGGTATCAACTTCTGAAAAATGGGTTTGGTGTTTTTGGTCAATCAATAGCCAGTCTACAATTTTACGTAGATGAGAAACTCCCAGAATTAGAAACAGCTTTGTTCAAATCAAGTGCTGCGGGATTATTAGCCGTGATTGACCAGATTCAGCAACAAATCACCGCCGAAACCTTGAAAATTAGCGAGCAGACTGCTCTCGATGAAATTGATATTCTCGATGAAAATACTTGCAAGTATTTTCAAGACCTAGATGATTACGATGCTAATCATCTAGGGATTAAACAAGCAATTGAAGGCTGGATGTGTGATGCATTAGGATTCAAGTTAGTTAATAATCCCAATTCCGCAGAAATTAAGCGTTATCAACCGACAACTCGCACTTTGGTGTCTCTAGACGAGTTGAAAACTTACTTCGCTAATCATAATACAGAACAATTTGGTAGTTACAATCGCCGGGTAGCCAACCAGAATTCAGGTATTAAACTATTTCGGACGGGGGAAGGATTAGTAGAAGCACTCGTCAGCTATATAAACTGGGATGATAGAGGTAAAGCCTTTGCTCTATGGCGCACGGATGAATCTTGGAATGCTACAGCAGGTAAGGAATGGTTTGGCTTCCGATGTAATTATGTAGTCGAAGCAAATTTAGAAGCTGTCAAGCAGGTTTTAACAACCAACAAACTCGATAATTACCAATACGAAACTTTGAAACGGCGTGTTGATGCTTTATTTCCCCCATTGTTAGAAACTATCTTTATAGATGGTCGCAATCATTCCATCAGTATGGTTGAAGATCAATCACTCTTAAATATCCTACAACGACCTTACAAAGATAGGAAAAATGATCAATATCGGGATTATAATTTGGCAAAAGAACGCTTAGGAGTGATTGATACTTTTGTCGAGCCTAGCCAGTGGAAGGATTTTTGTTATGAAGCGCGTCATCGTTCTCGAGAATTATTGCTACAGCATCGTAAATTCATAAAATTATACCAACAATCTGCTCCAGTCGCCAAGCAGAAATTAAACAAAAAAGTACAGCAATTACAACTGCGACTAAATCGGCAAAACCAAGATTCAGCACTGGCCGAAGAATTAAAAATAGAAATGGCATTGAGTGCGGCCATTTTAGAGGGAATTCATCAGCCCCAGATTCGACTTGATTCTGTCGGTTTTATCATCGTATCTGGGCGAAATCCTCTATAAATCTCCCCAATATGCTCGAATTTAGCAGGTAAAAAAAGTAGGAACTGCTATAGTTGTGGTAGTCCTGGTTAAATATTCCAGACTCTAACACCCCGGTTGACCACCGGGGTTTTTGGTTTTTAAGAATCAACAAATGAACCCAAATACTTCGCAAATCTCTAAAAATCAAGTAGAATTGCACAAATTAGCTATATATGTCTTCCCACTTTCATCAGGGAGAAAAACATCTGTGTTTATCTGTAGAAATCTGTAGTCAATTAACTATTTCAGATACATCACCTAGAAGAGAACAGCTATAGTGGTTAATAATAAACTAATAGCCAGAAACTGGAGACAACAGCTATTCATCATAAATGGCATAATAAAAACACTGTTTGAGTAACTTTTTGTTAAATCTTTCCATCAAGGAATAATTAATCTTCATAAAGTTATAAATCCTTCTATTAAGTTTTTAATAATACTTGTCTCAGCTTGTATATTGAGCCGTAATCTGCGGACTAAATTGTGTAATCTAAGGAAAGCTAAGCTAATGATAAACTTGAGGTCTTAATGACTCCTAAAATTCTGCGTCAGCTTTGGTCTGTGGTAGAAAATTCTCAAACCAGGATCTTATTGCAGATGGACGATGCTAGCTTGGTGCAATGGCTGGTAAAACAAACTACAAAGCAAGCTTTATTAGATCCCCAAGAAGCCGATTACCTCAGTGATTACATCCAATCTCGGCTGAATCTGATACGGGATATTGCTTATGAGCGACAGTGTTAGAGTTGACATTCTCACAAATGACACAGTCAATAGTCCTAACTATTGACTGTGAACTGTTAACTATGAGTTTTTTTGCGGTAAATAACCTTCAACTAGGCAATCAGACCCGACTACCCGCCAACTAACCCTTTCTAAATTCAGAGCTGTGTTCATCATCGTCAAACCCAAGTCACCTACAGGTGTGGGGACATGACTACCACCAATGATTTTAGGAGCAATAAAAGCCAGAATCTTTTGTATCGCACCTTGAGCGATCGCACTGGCTGCCAAACTACCGCCACACTCCCATAAAACGCTACAAAAACCGCGGTCGTATAAATGGTTCATGACAAGGTGTGGGGTCAGGGATGCTAACTCTACAACCTCAACCCCTTTTTGGCGTAAGAAATGTTGGAAATCAGGCGAGCTTCCCGGCTCTGTCAACACCAAAGTTTTAGCGTCAGCAGTGTCCCACAGGTGGGCATCTTGAGGTAAGTTGATCTGACGACTCATCACCACCCGCAGGGGATTATGGGATCCTACTTGATGACTGGTTAAGTAAGGATTATCTTTTCGGACTGTATTGCCACCGACAATTATGGCATCACAACCTGCCCGTAGTTGATGAACTTGACTACGGGCATCTTGGTTTGTCACCCAAGCACTGTGACCAGAGCTAGTAGCAATTTTACCATCTAAAGTCATGGCATATTTCAAAATCCCTAAAGGTCGTTTATATAAAATGCGATGGATAAAAGCTTCATTTATCTGATAACAGGCTTCGGCTTCTACCCCGACAACTACCTGTACACCTGCAGCACGTAAACGAGCAATACCTCCTCCAGCAACCAAAGGATTGGGGTCAACTATACCCACAACTACTTTAGCCACACCAGCCGCGATTAAGGCCTCCGAACAAGGGGGAGTACGTCCGTAATGATTACAAGGTTCCAGATTAACGTAAACTGTGGCACCACGAGCGTGATTCTCTTGAGTTGAGTCCGCGCCAAAACCCGCCGCTTTCAAGGCAAAAACTTCTGCATGGGGCTGACCTGCTCCGGGATGAAATCCTTCCCCAACAATATTTCCATTTTTGACAACAACCGCCCCCACTAGAGGATTAGGTGAAGTCCGTCCCAAAGCACGGACAGCCAGTACCAAACACCGTTGCATCATAGCCCGGTCAAAGTCACTGCCTATTCTGGGTTTCTCTGGTGAATTCGATTGAACCGGCGAAAGCGCCAGTCCTGACTTCTCAGTTCGCAATATCAGCCCATTGTCCTGAGGATTAGGGGCTACAGATACAATAGGGTAGGTTTCACGCGAATTATCCATAATTTTGGGCGGTAATTTCAATATTTTGCACGCTAGCTGTTGTTACAAAGATGTAGGTTCAAAGCCCCTCGGCTTTAGCCAGGGGATGAAAACGACGATGCAGGCTTTAGCCCGCTTTCCCGCTGTCAAGTTTTAGACGATCTATCCATTCTTCAATTAAAGCGGTAATTGTTTTATCTTGTTGCACTGCATATAAAGCTAATTTATGCTTTCTACGTGCTGAGAGTCTAATTGTCAATACTTTTTCTTTCATCAGTGTATATACAATGTTATTGCATTTATGATATTAAAGTTCACTGATAAGATGGTTTAGTTGTACGGATAAATGTGGAATATAAATCCAATGAAATCACGGCAATTCCGGCATTATTTAGAGTTAATGGAGATAGCAGGGTCAATTATCAGCATTGAGTCCATGGGAACTCAAACGGAGATTGCCCACAAGATTATCTTTAAAAAAGCTTATCTTTTGGCACTCAAGGCTAATCATCCCACCTTATATCATCAAGTAAAACAATGGTTTGAAACGGCATTGGTACAAAATTTTCAGGGTGGAGAAGGGACATCATCGTACTGAAATTCGTTAAGTTTGGTCAATTGCTGTCTCAGCTTCTCAACGCTCTTAATTGTGAATCAACCTAAGAGGATGTTTGATAAGTCATGATTAGTGTATCAACTATTGTTTGACCCCACCCCCTTCCTTACAAGGGTAGGTTTTTAATATGATCTGTGAAAGGCAAGACTACCGAAGACAAGGAAGGAAAGTGGACAAGGAAGATTTTATACGGAGAATGGTCTTTTAATGGGCTATTTTTCTTACTAAGAATACAGACTTTGTACTGTTTTTCTCCGGTGGTCACCTTGTCCACCTTGTCCACCAAGTCTTGTCCTTGTAAGGGGAGGGGACTGAATTTTATTGTTTTTTGTGTGTTACCCAATCCTTCCCAATCCTTCCCAATCCTTCCTGTGTTCCCTGTTCCCTGTTCCCTGTTCCCTAATATAAAAATTACCTGTTTAACACTTTCCAAACATCCTCTAACTATTACCATCAAGAAACAAAAGGGAAAATGTGCCGAATGTGGGCTGAACTTTCATCCTGATGACCTTATTGAAATCCAGCATAAAAACAGAAATCACACGGATAACCGTCTGGATAATTTAACTGCTGTACACCTACACTGTCACGACCAGATACACGGTGGTATCGGCAAACTTTCAACTCAGTTTAGTCCCCATGACAAGAGTTAACTTGGGGAGGATCCGTGTGATTTTAAAACATCACGCACGGTTTTGAAGCCGAGCATGAGGGGTGAATCTCATGCTTAAATTAACCGATAAGTCAACCGAATTCGTGAAAAATCGGGCATTGCCCAAACTGGAATTTCTACCCCTGCTCTAATAACTTTATCTTCTGCCACCAAAGGTTTAATGGATAATAAAATACAGGTGCCCACAGACTACTGAGAATGGCAGAAGCCAGAGATACACGTTGATAATATGACCAAATATATTCCATTTTGCGTAGGCTTTGCCCGCCGTCGGCATTGTTCATCCAAGTTAACTCTAGTCCAAAGATAGTTTCCGCCACAACTGCCATCACAAAGACAATTAAAGCAATAGAAATAAAATCTTCTTGGATAAAACGGGGCTTTTGTAGCAAACTAGTCAACCCCCCCACACAACCCAGAGTAATCACATGGGTAGGGTGAGGTGAGGTCATAGCATCTTGAAGTAGTCCCAGCACTATACCAGCTAACATTCCTTCCCAGAATGATCGCTTGACACTCCAGGAAACCACCCAAATTAATAGCCAATTCGGCCCAATACCCAATAATTCCATACCCACAAACCGCGTTGGTAACATCAGCAGACAAAACAGCACAGACGCAACCGTTACTACCCAATTTAGCAGTTGAAGTGTAAAGGGATGGCAGTGAGCAAGAGGCTTATATAAAATTTTTAACTTTCGTTGTAGCGCTCTTGGCTTGTTATGCCTGCTACCGCTAAATGAAGGCATCTTTTTAACTCAATCTAACTCAAGTTTTGGTTGTCAATTCTGGCTTTGTTAGCTACGGGATGCCAAAGTCTAGCACCTAGCATATAATTCTGGGATTTAAACTAAATACCTAATCGTTCAGCTGTACGAACGGATAGACCGCTACCCAATCTAATGAAGCTATCGGCGGAAAAAGCTCAACTTTTGCCACTGATGCTACAGATTGCTGCAAATCTAGAGACTTAACTCGTCCTACTGGCACACCAGGCGGAAATTTCTGACTATAGGGAGATGTAGATACTAAATCACCTACCTGAACATTTGGCACTTTTTCATAAAACTCCAGCACCCCTTCCGCGGAAGAATCTCCCCGCAAAATCCCTTGAGATGAAGTGCGGTTAATTTTGACCCCCACTTGACTCTTCAGGTCGCTAATTAACAATACACGACTAGTATTAGGAGTTACAGTCTCTACCAAACCCACCAAGCCGCCATAAGTTTTGACAATAAAGCCTTCTCTAATGCCTGCATTGGAGCCGCGATTTAGGATCACCTGTTGCCACCAGTGGTCAGCACTACGTCCCACTACCCGCGCTGGAATGGGGCGTGATTTGAATGGCGACCTCTCAATATAACCTAATAGATTTTTTAGTTGTTCATTTTGACTTTCTAAATCAGCTATACGCGTTTCCAACTCCAACAAGCGGACTTGATTCAGACGTTCTTCTGAACTGGGTTTAGCCCGTAAATTTTCTAATGGACTGCCAAGTATTTGATACATTTCTAACAGCAAATAACCCTGGGTCTGTCTCAACATCCAAGCACTACTCACTACTAAACTTAGTAAACCGAGTTGTAGTAGTTTACTCTTCCACCAACGACGCACAGTAACCATCTATATATTATAAATTCCTAGCTAAATAGAAACTAAATATCTGATATTTCTGACTACATATGGCTCGAATGTCCACTCAGAACACGTTCTAGCTGTTTAAAGTTTTCTAACACACGACCTGTTCCTAGCACAACACAACAGAGAGGATCAGGGGCAATGTGGGTGACAATTCCTGTCTCATTGCTAATCAAGGTATCTATCCCTTTAAGCAAAGCACCACCACCAGCTAACATAATTCCTCTGTCAATAATGTCTGAGGCTAATTCTGGCGGCGTGCGTTCCAGTGTTCGCTTCACAGCTTCTATAATTACTGCTAGCGGTTCCAACATACATTCACGAATTTCTGCCCCTTTGACTGTGACAGTTCTGGGTAACCCAGAAAGCAAATGTAAGCCCCGGACTTCCATCATGGCATCATTATTATCATTAGTAGAGTAGGCGGAACCAATGCGGATTTTTATCTCTTCAGCAGTTCGTTCTCCGATTACCAAGTTATGAATTTTTTTTAGGTATACTATAATACATTCAGTCAGTTCGTCACCAGCGATACGCACTGATTCACTAATGACAGTACCCTGGAGACTGAGCACTGCAACTTCCGTTGTCCCGCCACCAATATCAATAATCATATTACCTGTTGCTTCGGCAACAGGTAGCCCCGCTCCTATTGCTGCAGCCATTGGCTCATCTATTAAATGCACCTCTCTTGCTCCAGCTTCGGCTGCTGCATCCATTACAGCCCGTCTTTCTACCCCTGTAATACCACTAGGTATACCAATGATGATTCGAGGCGAAATCAGAGAATGACCCTCATTTACACGCTGGATAAAGTTTTTTAACATCAGCTCCGCCATATCAAAATCAGCAATTACACCATCACGCAAAGGGCGGACTGCAATCATATTTTCAGGTGTACGTCCGATCATTTTTTTAGCTTCCTCTCCTACCGCACGTGCTACCTTTTCATTTTGATTCAGGGCAATTACTGAAGGTTCTTGGAGTACAATCCCTTTACCTGATACATAAACTAGGGTATTGGCTGTACCAAGGTCGATACCCATACCCCACGATGAGCGAAAGTTCTTAAAAAGCCCCACGCGTCTCTATGCCCCTTCTTTGCGATACTGATTTGCTAAAAACTGTTACAGTTAATCATCACCGATTCTATTATTTTTTTCACGCCGAGTCCAGCAAGCAAGCTAATTTCACTCATACTGTTTAGCTATGAGGTATTTAAATCTGAAATGCCTCTAAGTATCTGAGTAGTATAAATGCGATTATTTTTACATATTTATCATAACTTCAAAATTGGCTATGATCAAACTCAAAATATATCAGTAATTTTGTAACTAAAGGTTAGACTCATGAGCATTAACGTTGTCACCCTTGTTGGTCGTGTAGGTAGCGATCCAGATATTAAATATTTCGAGTCCGGTACGGTTAAGTGTAGATTAACATTAGCAGTTGATCGCAGAACCCGTAATAGCGATGAACCTGACTGGTTCACTTTAGAACTATGGGGGAAAACAGCAGAGGTGGCGGGTAATTACGTCCGCAAGGGCAAGCAAATTGCTGTTAAAGGTTCCTTGAGATTTAATAATTGGACAGATCGCCAAACCGGTGTCAACCGTTCTACACCATTTATCCACGTTGACCAACTAGATTTGTTAGGTTCTAAGCGGGATATAGAAGGCGGTATGGCAGATATGCCTTCAGAACAGTTCTAACTTGAGATGGGGAATAGGTAAAGATACTCACCTATTACCCATGCTTAATTAGTAACTAATTTGCAGTGTCACTGATGCTTCTACCTGCTGTTCAGCACCAATTACAGGGGTAGAAAAATCTGTATTAGCTAACTTGAAAACCTCAGCCCGCTCCAACATGGGAGGTGGGGGCGCAGTTGCACCATTAATCTGAATGCTTACCACTTCCTGAGACTGGAAACCTAGGGTACTCAAAACAGCATTAGCTTGTTCTTGAGCATTTTGGGTGGCTTGTCTGAGTGCTTGTTTTTGAGCTGAGGTGATCGCCTGGTCACTAGCAATAAAAGTGACACTATTAATTTGCGTTGCACCGACTTTTACAGCTTCATCTAAAAGCATACCGACGCCCTGTGTTGCCATAATAAACATCACAGTATTATTGGCAGTATATCCAGTAATTCGTTGTACATTATCGGTGTAACTATAAACTGGATTGAGGCGGATACCACTAGTTTGTAATTTTTCTACATTTCGGGTTTTGAGCAAAGCGACCACAGCTGATGCTCTGCGAGCCGCTTCCTGTTGCGCTGACTGTGCAGTTTCAGCCTGAACCTCCACAGACATACTGACTTGTGACAAAGTGGTGGGAATTGTTTCCACACCGCGACCGCTCACTGTCAGAGTTCGCAAAAATTTTTCCTTGTCTTGAGCCAAACCAGGTTCAATATAAATTATACAGCTTATTAAGAACAATGCCAGTGTTTTAGCACAATTAGCACCCGGAAACCAAGAAGCAGATAAAGCGGCTCCATACATAAAATTCGCACTCCTATGAACAGATTCTACAGATGCTGGGAACAAGACCGATATACTAGTTCGCAGTCAACTGTCCACTCTTAAGTCAACATTTCTGCTCTGAACTATGATCCACTCAGCATTTTATATTTTCTGACTTTGACACTGCCATACTCAGAATTAGGAGCGGTTACATTTTTGGAAACTCAAAAAAAATAATTATAAATTTTGGAGACTCTTGGATGGCATACTGGCTGCTGAAAACTGAACCGGAAAAATACTCCTACTTTAATTTAGAACAGGATGGTAATACAGTTTGGGATGGAGTTAACAATCCCCTAGCGCTCAAACATATACGGAATATGCTGATTGGCGACTTAGCCTTAATTTACCACACAGGCAAAGAAAGACAAATTATCGGTATAGCAGAGGTTGTCAGTCAGCCTTATGCCGATCCCACATTAAACGATCCCAAACGGGTAGTTGTAGATGTCAAGGCACTGAAAAAAGTCTCTGTACCTCTGCAACTGAGGCAGATCAAGCAAGATGCAGAATTTGAACATTTTGAGTTGCTGCGACTTCCTAGACTTTCAGTTATCCCAGTATCCGAATTTTACTGGCAACGCCTGATGTCATTGACTAAAGACACAAAATAATTTATGAGCAGATATTTTCCATTTATGTTAATTGCCATAAAGTAGTAAAACTCAAGAGAAGGATTTTTGCACAGCATAAGCAATTCTGGGAGCTTTTGCTGCGGGGTTAGTCTTAGAGGAAACTGATAAACGCAAGGAATTGCAAAAGCAAGTTATACCTATTGCCGATATCCTAGTAGCAATTTTCTTTGTGACTGTGGGGGCAAAAACAGACTTGGGGGTCTTAAACCCAGCTATTCCCAGTAATCGAGAAGGTTTAATTATGGCCATTTTCCTGATCACAGTAGCCATTATCGGTAAAGTAATTACAGGTTTCAGTGTGTTTGGTCAACCCCAAATAAATCGTTTAGCAATTGGTGTAGGAATGATTCCTCGGGGTGAGGTCGGTTTAGTCTTTGCTGGTGTCGGTGCTGCTAGCGGTGTTCTCTCTAAATCACTGGGGGCGGCAATTATCATGATGGTCATCCTGACGACCTTTTTCGCCCCCCCACTTTTACGGTTAGTATTTGCAGAAACAGATAATTTGCTAGCAGATACAGACAAACTGATTTTGGACAATGTGACTCGAACACCGGTAATTGTCGAAAAACCTCAATCGATCATGTCTACTGTCAATGATGGTAAGAGTCAGGAAAGCAAACCCGAATCTGGGGACAATTCATCAAAAACCTAAATGGGGTGTTGTGATACCCCTGAGGGACTAAAGAGTGGGGTCTAGGGTCTGGGAAAAAGTGTTTCTCATATCAAATCCCCAGTACCAGGTAACCAGTCCCCAATTACAGGAAACATAATCTCTAAATCCTCGTCTTTGGAGACTGTAAATTGTAGTTTTTGTCTCACTACTCCCGGCATTCAAAATCCTATGCTTCGCGAGTCTTAAACTGCTTTAAATGTTAATTTATATACTTGGTAACAAGTAGGATCAACGATTCCCAGTTTGGTAACAACAATTAAAACTAGTTGAAATTTACTGTGGCTGATTTGAGGTATGAACACGATTGGTGATGATATTAAAACCACTGTAGGGAGTTTCCAGAGAATGTCTCTACACCTAATTAATATGTTGGTTTCAGCAAGTCGGGAAAAGTTTTTAGCCATGACAAAACTGAATTGCAATCAAAAGGCTCAGTCAAGTGTTAACAACTAAGCATTGACAAAAAAGGTATGGTTAATTGTGGTGGTAATCTGGTTGCATCTAAAATAATTTGCCTCCTTGAATATTATATCCTAATAGGATGGCAAAGTTAGAGGTGATACTAGGAATTTGAGCCATTAATTGTGTCTTTATACGAGCACAAAAGTCACAGCACTAACAAAGATCAAGATTAGGTTGTAACAGTGTGACGATTAGCCAATATGTTGAGATATTGATGGCTCCCATAAACGCGAATCACAGGAGAAAGGATTGTGAAATTACACTGGTTACTACCCAGTACAGTAGGAAGTATCGTCTTACTATCGTCGCCGGCTGTAGCAGCAAAACTGGAATCTTGGCGTTTTGATGCCAATCAAAATCGTCTGGAGATTAACACGAACAGCCCTGTTCAACCCCAAGCACAACTGATATTCGATCCTACTCGTCTGGTCATTGATTTGCCCGGAACGACCTTCGGCCGACCACAGTCCACACAACAAGTCGGTGGTGCCATTCGTGTTGTCCGGGTGGGGCAGTTTGATCCACAAACAACGCGCCTAGTTGTTGAACTCAGTCCTGGGTATAGTCTAGACCCCCAGCAGGTGAAATTTGAAAGCGTTGGTGGCAGTCGCTGGCTGGTAAAATTACCAACCCCAACACCAGAGAAGACAGAATCTTCCGCCAGAAGTATGTATACTGTGGTCACTGTTGACTCTGATGGCGATACCAAGCCCGAGTTCTTGTCCCCGCGTGCCGAGTCCCTAGGAAAGCAAATTGCCAGTGCCATACCAGGGAAAATTCAAATTGAGAACTTACTGGTAACAGGAGATGGGTTGTTTGTGCGGACAAACGGCGGCAGTCCTGAAGTCAAAATCAATCGGAGCCGCGATCGCAATACCATTTTTATGGATATCGCCGACGCCAGTTTGTCACCCAGTCTGACACAACTAAATTACGAAGTTAACAAACATGGTATTAGTCGGCTCGAATTAGCTCCGTTAAACAGCCAAGCACCTGGTGTCCGCATGACCTTGCGGGTAGACAAAGATAGCCCCGATTGGCGCTCAATTAGTAGTAGCGCCAAGGGTTTAGTTCTTTTGCCCTCTCGTGTTGTCGGATTACCGGCTAATAATAATTCCCACAACTCGCGCAATACTACGGCTGAGGTTAGCCGCAGTCATCAGACAGGAACCGCGGTAATAGCCAACAGGCCAGTTGCCAATAATGTAAATCTGACTGTAACTACAGCAGCGCCAGCAACAATTCAGGCTATAGAACTGGGTAATAATGATACGCAGTTACTGATTAGATCAGATAAAACAGTCAACGCCAATAGTCGATGGGATAGATCCTCTGGTTTGTTCCGAATCACTATTCCCAATGCTCAGTTAGCTGCCAACGTCACAGGGCCAAATTTTAGTGCTAATAGTCCCATCCTCCGGGTACGCCTGCAAGCTGAAGACAATTCAGTGGTGATATTGGTACAACCTGCAGCGGGAGTACACATTGGGGAACTAAATCAAGTCGGCAACCAGCTTTTTTCTCTGCAATTACACGGTTCTCGTCCCGGTACGGTGGTTTCACCCCCTGTGGCATTATCACCCCTACCACTACCCACCCAAGGGCAACTACCCACTGCAACTTCTGCGCCCCAACCCACACGCCAGCCTACGCCAACTCCAGCACGGAAAACCAGATCTGTCGTGATGATTGACCCCGGACACGGTGGTAGAGACCCAGGAGCAATTGGTGTTGGCGGACTGCGCGAAAGCGATGTAGTTTTGCCCATTAGCAAAAGGGTAGCAGCGATTTTGGAGCAAAATGGCGTCCAAGCAGTACTAACTCGTGATTCTGACTATTTTGTCAGCCTACAAGGACGAGTGGATTTGGCACAACGAGCTAATGCTGATTTATTTGTCAGTATCCATGCCAATGCCATCAGTATGAGTCGTCCAGATGTCAATGGCTTGGAAACATATTATCACGACAGTGGTCAGGGTCTCGCTCGCTCGATTCATAACAGCGTTATTCAAAATGTCACTATCAGAGATAGACAGGTGCGGCGAGCTAGATTTTATGTCCTCAGAAGAAACACCATGCCCTCGGTTCTGGTAGAGGTGGGTTTTGTCACAGGTGCGGAGGATGCTGCTAGACTCAGGACCACAGCTTACCAAAATCAAATGGCGGATGCGATCGCTCGTGGTATTCTCCAACATCTACAACGGAGATAAGTGAAGTACCCCACCCCGCGGCGGATGGGGCTTCGTGTGTCATTGAGGGATACCACGTTAGGTACAGTTATACCTGAGAGGCTGTCTTGCCTAGCCATAGCTGGAAGCCATTACGAATTACAAATTTTCTGCTACATTTGGTATTTTATAACCCCAACCGGAAATTAATATCTACCTGTGTATTCATCCTCCATCTTTGAAAATAATCCTGACCATTTTGCCCATCAAGAGCCTCAACGAGCCCCTATCGGGGTTTTTGACAGTGGTGTGGGTGGTCTGACAGTCCTGCAACAACTTTATCGGCACCTGCCCAATGAATCTATTATTTATTTTGGAGATACAGCTCGCTTGCCTTATGGCATTCGTTCACAAGCTGAAATTTTACAGTATGTGCGCCAAATCCTTAATTGGATGCAACAGCAACGTGTCAAAATGGTGATTATGGCTTGTAATACTAGTTCTGCCCTCGCTCTGGAAATAGTACGGAGGGAGTTTAGTCTGCCTATTCTAGGAGTTATCCTACCAGGAGCTAAGGCAGCAGTGCAGCAGGGGAAGCGTATTGGTGTAATTGCTACCCCTGCCACAGCCAAAAGTAATGCCTATCGCCATGCTATTCTGGAAATTGATGCCAATGTCCAAGTCTGGCAAGTTAGTTGCCCTGAGTTCGTGCCACTGATTGAACAAAATCGCATTCATGACCCTTATACTACTGAAGTGGCACGGTCATATTTACAGCCGTTAATACAGCAAGAAATTGATACCTTGGTTTACGGTTGTACCCATTATCCACATCTTGCACCGGTACTGCGATCGCTCCTCCCCTCTCAAGTCAAACTGGTGGACCCTGCTGTTCACGTTGTCGCCGCTTGTAGCCAAGAGTTAGAACTATTAGGATTAAGCAATACATACCCACCAGTAGCTACTCGCTTCTGGGTCAGTGGTTCTCCACCACAATTTGCTCAATCGAGTCTCCCCTGGTCTAGGCCATACTCCAACTGTTGAGCTTGTTGATTTCAATGACACATCAGTTTCCAATTTTAGCGGTCATTAATGATTGATGATTATTTTGACTTCATAATCACGCCTGGTAAAGCTAGCCTATTGACTATTTACCACCTCAGTCACCTGATGAGTTATTGACACATCTTGCTTGTCTTTTTGTGAGTTAGTGATGGCTAAATCTCTAGGAGGAGATTGTTTACCACTTCTCTTGGCCAGCGCTAATAATAAGTAAACTGTAAACAAATATCCCGCGGCTAAAATAAAAGTCAACATAGGCATCTTCCCGTAAATCATCTTTCTAGCAGCACCCCTATGAATGGAATATGTAATTTTTTAAGAAGAAATTCAACCAACCAAGGGGTTCCTTGATGGCTGTAGTTTGCTCTACTAAAATTTTCCGTAAAGTTATAACTATCTACGGTTAGCTAAATAACTATTGAAATTTGTTTTTTTGCAGACCACACACCACAACAGTTAAATTGCTCAACGGCAAAGCTAACTGCACTCCTCAGCAGTCTACTGAGTCTGCATTATGGGCGCACCTCTATGACCAGAGCAGCCTTAGCGTTCAGTAAACGCTAAGATATTGTAGCGAATAACCATAAGGATACCGCTAAACTCCAGATGGGGAGGCTAAATTGCTGCACGAACAAGAATAAAGAGAATTATTTCTTTATTCTTGGTTTACAGCGACCAATTATTTTAGATCCTCAGTACCACGGAGGTAAAAGTACTTAAAACTTGCTTACCTTTGGAAAATGAGTTCTGAAAAATTTAAAATCCATACATTTTAGCCTAACACAATGCTCCTGAGTTTTCACCCAAGATTGGGATAAAATTTGAAAATTTTTAGATATGTGATCAATAAATGGAGATTGTTAAACTTTTGTTGATCAACTATATGCGTATATATGTAATATATACAACTAGTTATACTTATGGGTAAAAATTAATTTCTGGCAAAAACAGCAATATCGTTCTTATGGAGTTTTTGCATAAAACACTACAGGTAGTGTGTCCTCAAGAATATACAGAAAATATCCAGTAAGATTTATTTTTGGACTTGAGAGGACTTAGGCAACAGATCTCAAAAAAAATTTGCTCTGATGCACAAAATATTTTTATGAGCAGGGAGCATGGCTATAGACAGTTTCCATAAGGGTTCTAGCCAACTTGTAGTTATTGCAAATCTGAGTTTTTTATCCAGAATAGAGAGTAAATAGGCAGGTATTCTCTCATCAAAACTTTGCGCCGGCACAGGGTTATCTTAAAATGAGTGTAGGATATGTAAACTTTCGTAACGTAAGCCAGAGTCCGCCCATCCATGACCTCAGCCACCTCCCTGTTTACCCCTGTGGAAGCAGACCTGCGACTACTAGCAGATAACCTCAAGCAGCTAGTTGGAAATCGCCACCCCATTCTATTTATGGCCGCCGAACATCTATTCGGAGCTGGGGGAAAGCGTATCAGACCAGCAATTGTTTTGCTGATATCGCGGGCCACAATGTTAGAAAAAGACATAACGCTGCGTCACCGCCGCCTAGCAGAAATAACGGAAATGATTCACACGGCAAGCTTAGTGCATGACGATGTGGTAGATGAATCACAAATGCGACGTGGTGTGCCTACTGTTCATAGTCTGTTCGGTAATCGCATTGCTGTCCTAGCAGGAGATTTTCTCTTTGCCCAATCGTCCTGGTATTTAGCAAACTTGGACAATTTGGAGGTGGTGAAACTACTCTCAGAAGTGATTATGGATCTGGCTACCGGCGAAATCCAGCAAGGAATAAATTGTTTTGATAATAGGATCTCAATAGAGACTTACCTCAAAAAGAGCTATTACAAAACAGCCTCGTTAATTGCCAACAGTTCCAAAGCAGCTGGGTTACTTAGTGAAGTTTCCCAAGAAACAGCCGAACATCTATATAACTACGGTCGTCATCTGGGTCTGGCATTTCAGATTGTGGATGACATTTTAGATTTCACTAGTACAACAGATACTCTGGGTAAACCTGCTGGTTCTGATCTCAAAAGTGGCAATCTTACTGCACCCGTTTTATTTGCTTTAGGGGAAAAACCATATCTGGAAGTCCTCATAGAACGGAAGTTTGACCAACAAGGAGATTTAGAGCAAGCACTGGATCTGATTCAAGATAGCCAAGGTATACAACAAGCTAGGGAATTAGCCTCTTACCATGCCAAGTTAGCAGTTGATCATCTTGAGGTACTACCACCTTCCGAGTCACGCCAGGCACTAATTAACATCGCTGACTATGTACTTAGTCGGCTTTATTAACAATAGGACTTACGCAACTGGCACAGGCGATCGCGAAGCTCTGCTTGCAGCAGCGCTTCGCGGTGGCTAAATGAAAGTACATTAGATATAAGTGATGTCAATGGCACAGGGGGATGCCTAGTGTAGTTGATAGTAGAAAGGTATGAATAAAACGAGATTCAGATAGCGATTCATGAGAAAATAGGTAGAGGGTGTAAGAGGATGTTTGATAAGTCATGATTAGTGTATCAACTATTGTTTGACCCCACCCTAACCCTCCCCTTGTAAGGGGAGGGGACTGGATTTTATTGTTTTTTGTGTGTTACCCAATCCTTCCCAATCCTTCCCAATCCTTCGGTGTGTTACCTGTTACCTGTTCCCTAATATAAAAATTACCTGTTTAACACTTTCCAAACATCCTCTAAGAGATAATGTTGGTGATGAGCATGAGATTTACAAAGCTTAATTACTGCCAATGCTGATTAAGGAGTCAAATTAATTACAGGATTACCAATTTAGCAGAGCATTTAGAGCAGATTAGCCATGATGCAATTAATTGTTATTTGAAGAGAGAAAAGCTAACACCTCTGTGACTATGGGAAAATGTGAAAGACATAATTGAGCGAGATACCAATGGTTACATAATTTTAATACAGCAACTCAAACGCCAAGTATTCCTATGTGCTTGGTGTAATTTAAATTGTCGCGTGGCGCGGTTACCCCCGCTCCCTATTTGTGCCAGTTGCGTAAGTCCTGAACAAATTTCAAATTTTTAATTTAAAAATTTTTATTTTTTTTGCAGTGGGGAGTAATTAGATGTATCTAATTACTCCCCACTGCAAAATTCATTTATGCAATATCGGGAGGGATTTGTTCACTCATTTCGTCTTGCTTCATCTGGTTTTGCAGGACATTTTGTAATTCTGAACGTTGGATTTCAACTGTATGATTGGTCTGACCAGGAGTTTCTAAAAATACTATACTATCTACGGGTTCTAGTGCTAGCAGTTGGAACAAAATATGGGTAACAGGAACAATTTTGGCCAGCATTTGAGGGTCAAGCCCAGCAGGTGAAATTAGGGAAACATCCTGTATGGTAGGGAAAGCGTAGATAACGCGCTTTTCCAGTCCTGGATGTGCACGATTGCTCAATGTAGTTAACACCCAGCGCTCTTCAGCATTTTGGAGAATATAGTACTGGGAATGGCGTAATTTCTTAGCGATCACAATCAATGCAGGAGCAATTGCTGAAACGAGATGTGGTGTTATGCCATCGCGGGGTGCATTATTAATCAGCAATTGAACTTGTGTTTTTAAATCCATAATGACTTGTAAACGGCTCGGTGGGTAATGGCAAAAGCATCTATCAAATTGTGAACTATCCCATCACAGTTGGGAACTCCGATAGCTACGGCTGGCTTAAGCCATACATAAGCACATCCTAATTACGGGAAAAATTTAAACAGCCAACACCCACAGTCATCAGATGTTTTACTTAAGTATTTTAGGGTCTTTCGAAAACCGAGACTATGAATTCAGTCGCAACTGCAACAATTCCAAGCAAAAAAGTTACCACCCCAACCGTTCAGGGAGACAATTCTATCGGCGTGGAAGGGACATTCCAAGTCCTATATCAGGAGCTTCAGGGATCAACTAAAGCTTCCCAGCAGAATTGCCATGATGTAGCCACAAGAATTACCACCGAAGTATACCGGATTTGCCAAGAGAGTAAACGTATCCAGGCTTCCGGCGACGTGCAAAGCTCGGCCATTTCCCTAGCCAGACATCGCCTGCAACAGTGTCTGAGATACTATCTCTTGGGTTCTAGTCGGGGTAGGGTAGAGTTACACAGTACTCTGAGTGCAATTATTTATCGCTACATCAATCCTCCTCAAAGACAGTTGAGCTATCAAGGACGACTGACCATTATTGAAGATTTTCTGCAGGGTTTTTATCTGGAAGCGTTAAATGCTTTCCGCAGGGAAAACCAGATGGTCTCCACTTATCGTCCCCAAACTCTCCTGGAATTGGCAGAATACATGGCGTTTATTGAACGCTATGGTAAGCGGCGAATTCCCTTACCAGGACGACAGCAGCAGCTGATCATCCTGCGAGCTCAAACGTTTTCCCAACAGCAACCCCAGGAAACCAATGTAGATATCGAACAAGCTGCAGAAGGTAGTTCCAATGACAACGATGGTTCTTGGGAAGAACCAGCAGTACAGCAATTACGTTCAGCAATGGCTATGCAAGCAGAACCAGAACCTGAAGAAGATACTCTGCGTTCGGTTGTGATTACAGAATTAATGGATTATCTCGAACAACGACAACAATCTGATTGTGCTGATTACTTCTGTCTTCGTCTTCAGGATTTATCAACTCAGGAAATTGAGTCTATTTTGGGTTTAACTCCCCGTCAACGCGACTACTTACAGCAACGCTTTAAATATCATCTGATTCGGTTTGCCTTATTACACCGTTGGGAATTAGTTCATGAGTGGTTAGAAGCCTCACTCCACACTAATTTGGGTTTAACTCCCCAGCAATGGCACAACTATACAGAATTATTGGATGACAAACACAGAGCGTTACTGAAATTGAAACAACTTGGACAGCCAGATGAGAAAATTGCTAAAACTCTAGGTTTGTCAACAGCCCAACTACAAAAACGGTGGTTTAAAATTTTGGAACAAGCATGGGAAATTCGTAACTCCCTAGTATCCGGATCAAGTGCATCTACTCATGAATAGTGACTCAGAATCCTTACAATCCGATTTACTCCATTGGTGGTTGGCTAATAAAACTAACACTAACGGGCTTAAACTGTTAAAGTGTAAGGAAATTGACGGGGTAGACGACCTTCTCAATGAGGTGGCTGCTTTCACAAGCTGTGACCTAGAATTGGGAAGATGTCCCAAACCTTTCAATTGGGAGAAATTCCTACTGTGCAAGAACGTTTCCAATCTGTCCTCAAGCGTCGGCTACAAATCCAAGCTCAAGAGCAGCCTCCTTTATTCCCCTGGGAGTCTCAATTAGTTGATTACCCAGATTTTGTGGAAGAGCGATCGCTCGCATTAAGTTCTAACTGGGGATGGATACCACAGCAGTCAAAGCTGAATCTGCCTATACCCCTACCAGATAAAGTTTTCCAACAATTATTGGCAAGATGTCAGGGGTTGATTACATCTTCGCTACCTCTAGGGGCAAAACTAGTTCAGGTAGTTGAGAGCTTTTTCCCCCATGAGTCACAGACGATTAATGATTTAGCTGGATTAGTGCTCAGAAGCACCTATCGGTCTGTGAACACTCTGGATACAATTCCCCAGATCCAGAATAATTACTCAGATTTACAACCTCGTCAGCAGATGGCATTGTCATTACTTGCAGCTAAACAACTGCTAGATAACTTGACTTTACCAGTGTCTTTAGCCAATCCAGTGGTAGAAAGACAATGGTTAACCAGCGCCGGAACCCTGAGTTTGAGGGTAGAATACTATTCTCAGGATCATCTGGTGAAATTGAAAGTTAATTGTGATTTACCCGCTCCTGGAATTTTGAAACTACAAGGAAATGGTAAGCAGGCAATAGCCAATGCTGCTACTCCCGGAGAGTTGAGCATAGAATTATACAATGAAGAACTAGTTGCAAGCTATACCCTAGAAGTTGATTTTCCAGAACTAGACCAGCAGCCCTTAATGTTTGTGATTGGTTCGATCATTTAGTTGAAATCACCAATGCTAGTGTTGTCACCTAATTAGTAATTCATCTATCAAATATTACTTCTGTGTTGAAACTTCTCCTTTAGTCACAATTAGTCACAATCGATCATTAGGGTTTCTACTTTATTAACCAGTGGTAATTAATTGCTTTACGCAAACTGCATTGAAAACTACACAGGTTTAACCTCCGCAAACCGATGTAGCTTACCTTGGGGGAGTTCCTTTGTTTTTAACACAAACTGGCATAAAACATCATGGAGAATCAAGGTAGTCATACCAATTTGTAATTACAAAAGCCAGTTTCAATCGGGTTTTCCACATGATTGTGTCTGTGGCATTTTCCTGAGCTTGGTGTGAGTTGCTGTGCGAAAGATTGTTTTTATAGCATCATTTGTAGTATTCCTTTAGTGATATTCTCAATGTTTAACTTATCCACTAGCAACCCGGTTTAGCTTCTACCTATAGGCGGTTACTGGCGGCAAAATGTCCACAGACCAACGTCAACATCAGCAAAAAATATAATTTCCTTGAGATGACGAATGGCTGTAGAACCTTGTTGTGTAAGTAATCTGTTCAAACCTCAAATAGGCATCTTAGATATTGAAGCTGAGTCAAATCAGCACTTCGTGCTAGATATGCCAGGAATAAGGGACTTTTGCAATTACCGTTAAATACGCTCATTCTGCAATTAAACCCTGTTTTTTGAGCTTAGTTAAGGCATTTTCTGCAGACCGTTTTTTAGCCTCCTTTTTACCACGAGCTTTTCCTTCTCCGTAAAGCTGTTCACCAACAAAAACCTGGGCAAAATATTCCGGAGCATGATCTTGTCCTCCGATGCGTTCCGTGATATAATGGGGTAGCATAGACTCAAAGTTAGCCTGTACCCATTCCTGGAAGCGGTTCCTAGAATCGACATTAGAACGGACTTGAATAATTTCTTCAGGCACAGATTTAAATAAATCTAAAATAATCGGGCGGATTTTCTCAATATTGCCATCGCAATCTAAATAATAAGCTCCAACAACTGATTCAAAAGTGCTACTTAATAAATTGGGGCTTTTAAGTCCTCCATCCTGAATCGCTCCTTTTCCCAGGCGCATTAAGGATTCTAAACCAACTTCAATGGCAAATTTAGCGAGTTGCTTCTCGTCCACTAGTGCCGATCTTCGGCGAGTCATTTCATCTTCTGCCATCTCTCGATAGCGAGTATCGAGATAGAGATACTCTCCACTGAGAAAGGTCAGCAAAGCATCGCCTAAAAACTCTAAGCGCTCATTATCCTTTTCACCAGGATTTTCGTTGACATAGGAACGGTGAGTTAACGCCTGACGTAAAAGTTTTCCGTTGTTAAATTTTAATAATTCATGCATTTGTGTTTCGTCTCTGAACTCTTGTGAACGACTTAGTGAGATTGTTTGTTGAGATTTTGCATATCTCCTGGGGAATATTTTTAGTATATTTAGGTATTTATTAGCCAAAAAAATGATTTGTCATTTAAAAACTCAGGCTGGCTAGACATAAAGCGTTGTAACTCGTGTTTTTTGACGATAATATGGGGATAATTACCTTACCAGCTTGTAACACCACATTTGGTGTGAATTTTTTTATGGAAATACAATTAATTAACATTGGTTTCGGTAACATCGTGTCTGCCAACCGAGTAGTTGCCATTGTTAGTCCGGAGTCTGCCCCGATTAAACGGATCATTACCGATGCACGGGATAGAGGTCAACTAGTAGATGCAACTTATGGTCGTCGAACCAGGGCTGTAATTATTACTGATTCCAGCCACGTGATTCTTTCGGCAATTCAACCGGAAACCGTAGCGAATCGATTTGTGATTTCTCGAGATCATCATACTGTAGATAACTGATTTCATATAGGTCAATAACCCTACAGCTATCTGCACCCTATCCGCAGTACCATATTAATTAGAAAAGTTTTCTGTCACTCATGTGCTACAAATTTGTTGATCACAAGTTCCTCATCTCACAAAAACACAGCTAATGACCCATAAATAGTGTCTTTGTTTAGTGATCCCACAGGAGTTCCGTTAAACCCGCAAGTTAAGAGTGAGCCGAATTGCCGCAGGAGTTGAATTTACTTGAAGTCTGCTCTCGTGAGTCAGGTTGGGAAAAATAGTTACTAATTCTTACTGAGGGTAGCTCTAGGAATAGCAGTGTAGTTAACTAGACATAAAATAATAATAGCAACGTACATTCCACACAAATGCGCGGTGAGACCGTTAATAATTAATTCAGAGTTTGAACGGATGAAGCAAGTTTTACCTATCCAGACTGGTTCTAAAACCAAAGAAAGCCCTTTTCTAGGCAGGCTAATTGTTTTAACTGGCCCAAGTGGGGTTGGTAAAGGCACTTTACTGCACGCGCTCTTAAAACGTCATCCGGAACTTTACTATTCTGTATCCGTGACGACTCGTTCTCCCCGTCTAGGAGAAATTAACGGTGAGAATTATTACTTTATTAGCCGCACTAAGTTTGAACAATTAGTTTCCCAAGGTGAATTCTTGGAGTGGGCAGAATTTGCCGGTAATTATTACGGTACTCCTCGCGAAGCTGTGCTGAACCAAGTTCACTCTGGTAAATTGGTGGTACTGGAAATTGAACTTAAAGGCGCAAGACAAATCCGTGCTTCCTTCCCCAGCGCCCTGAGCATTTTTGTTTTACCGCCTTCTTTGAAGGAGTTGGAGAATCGGATACGTGGTCGAGGGCCAAGATTCTGAGGAGGCGATCGCGCTTCGTCTGCGCCGGATTGAAGAAGAAATTCAAGCCGCAGGGGAGTTTGACGTTCAAATTGTGAATGACGATTTAGAAAATGCTCTTAAGGACATAGAAGTCAAGTTATTTGATTGAAGCGTTCGTCCTAAGCTGAAAAAATCTACAGTTACCAAAGGCAATTTAAATATAGCTACAAAAGTGATCCCAAACTTTCTGGATGGGATAGAGGGACTACCAGTGCCTATAGTTTTAAAACTTTGGACTAAGGCTACCAACACAAAACACTAGATTTATTTAGTATTTTATGAACGGTTATTGCCCTCCTGGATGATTTTTGCTAAAAATGGGACATCAGGCATGGGTAATAGCAAAACATAATTAATCATTAGCGATTACCAATGCCCAATGCCTGATTATGAAAAAATCTTAACCCAATAGACCTTGAATAAGTGCCAAATTGCTAGTTAAGAAATAAGCGACTACTGCACCGCCAATTCCACCGATTAAGAAAGAACTAGCAAAATTATTCCAGCTTTCTTTGGAGTTAAAAGCATCTACGGGTGGGTTGGGGACAGTGACACTGGCCATTGCCTTAGCAGGATTGGTATTGGCATATAGAGATAGGCAGGCTGTGAGAATCACAACCAAGCCAATAGCTCCCAGTAATCCAGCTAAGTTAGCATTAGATGCATCACGTAGAGGACCCAATTTAGCGAAAGGTCCAAATAGCAAGTAACCATGAGCCATGCCCACTTCTAGACCACGTCTAGAAGGATTGAGACCTTGACGATAGGCGGGTAAATTATTAATGAACCACTTCACCAAGGGAGAAGAATTAATCGGTGTTTCGAGGTTTCCTTGCTGAGGATCACGTCCTGCGGGAGACACTACCTCGCTATTTCTGGGATCGCTGGGGCGATTTTTCGATGAATTTACTGCTTGCGCCATATTGTGTATTCGCCTTTAAATTATAATGATGGCATTGTTATATTATTAATAATAATTGTGGGTAAATATGTTTTTTGGGTCTTTAGTTTAAAAAAATTAATTTATCTGCTGTTCTTCAGATCAGATAATCGCCAGATGATCTTATTCAATATTCCTGTTAGTTCGGGTGATGCCTGAGCCTAATATTGTGTGGTGCAACTGCTCCACACAATATTACAACTAAAACTCTACTTTTTACTTATGGGAGTGGGTGGAAAAGTAGGTCAGGAAAAAAGCGGTTAAATTCAATCAAAATTCCGGCGGTAATGGTTAGCCAGATGGTAGCTGCTACTGGAGCGGTAGAAAGAAAAGTGATGAAGTAGGAGGATTGATCGCCTTTGTCTGCCATGAATTTAGTCTCCAAAAGAGATGAATTGAGTGAGGGATAATTAACGGGGAGAAACAGTAATTTCTGAATCTTTAGCGGTTAACTCACCCGATAGGAATTCTTTAATCGCGGCTGCGGGCCAAGCAAAGCCTGAGCCGATAATGGGTAGTGCTAAACCCAGATCAATTTGGATTTCTTTAGCTTCGGTGTCTGATAACTTTTTGATGGCTTGGAGGTAAGCACGGCCTACCCAGCCGATCCAACCGGCAATATACAAAAAGAGAATGCTGGGAATTAGGAAGTCCCCAGCCCGATCAAGGCGACCGTCAACAATCAAGTGAGGGTAACCTTCAGGTTCACAGAGTGCCTGAGAATAACGCTCAAAGCGCTTTCTGCCTGATTCGGGATCTGCGGTGGTGTTCCGGGCATTTTTTGCTAGCTCTTGAAATGCGGGAGAGTCTTTACAAGGTACCAGGTTAGCCCCCAGCGCTTGGGCGGGAGGGGCAAAATTGGACCAAAGACAAATCGCTAAAATCAAAGCAAACAATCGTCTCATGAGTTGTTTCCTTTTATTACAAAACAAAAAGTTCTTGTACAAAACGAAGCGGCTTGTACAGTTGTTTATTTGCATAACTAGCAAGTCATCATACTCTTGGGCGGGAACAGAGTAAAGTTTAAGTAAATAAAAGTTAAAGCTTCTCCAACAAATCGTTACTTAACATAACCTGACAATGGCAACTGTTTTAGCAATAGAAACCAGCTGCGATGAAACTGCCGTGGCAATTGTAAACAATCGTCAAGTTTATAGCAGTGTGGTAGCTTCCCAAATTCTAGTTCACAGTCAATATGGTGGGGTAGTCCCAGAGGTGGCATCCCGTCAACATCTAGAAACAATCAATCAGGCGATCGCACAGGCTTTAGAGCAAGCCCAACTAGACTGGGATCAAATAGATGGCATTGCCGCCACCTGTGCCCCTGGACTTGTAGGAGCACTCTTGGTAGGGTTGACTGCTGCTAAAACTTTAGCAATGTTACATAACAAGCCATTCTTGGGAGTGCATCACCTCGAAGGCCACATTTACGCAACTTATTTGAGTGATCCTAGTTTAGATCCCCCATTTCTTAGCTTACTCGTTTCTGGTGGACATACAAGCTTGATTTACGTTAAGGATTGTGGTGTTTACGAAACCCTGGGTGAAACTCGCGATGATGCCGCAGGTGAAGCTTTTGATAAAGTAGCACGGTTACTACAACTGGGTTATCCTGGTGACCCCTCATTGATAAATTAGCACAAACGGGAAATCCCCGCGCCTTTACTTTGCCAGAAGGTAAAGTTTCTTTACCAGGTGGGGGATATCATCGCTATGACAGCAGTTTTAGTGGGTTAAAGACGGCGGTACTGCGATTGGTTCAGCAATTAGAGAAAGATGAAAAACAATTACCAGTCAGTGATTTAGCGGCTAGCTTTCAGGAGACTGTGGCGCGATCGCTGACCAAAAGAGCGATCGACTGCGCCCTAGACTATAATCTCAATACCATTGCCGTTGGTGGAGGGGTAGCAGCTAACAGCAGCCTGAGAAAAACCTTACAGGTAGCTGCCGGCGAGCATAACCTGCGTGTCCTGTTCCCACCCCTGAAATACTGCACCGATAACGCTGCTATGATTGCCAGCGCTGGGTCTCATCACCTATCCCTTGGTCATACATCACCCTTGACTTTAGGTGTTCAGTCCAGGTTACCACTCACCCAGGTCATGAAGTTATATGGCTGATAAATTGTCTGGTTGAAAGATAGCGTAGCCGAGCAGTGGAAAAAATCCCACGGGACTGCTAGCCGTGGGATTGTCCCATGGAAAATTGTTTGACTATTGACCAAATATGATCAGCAACTGCATCCGGCTGTTCTAACATTGCCAAGTGACCACAATCGGGAATTTCAATCACATTGTCACCAGTATATTTAAAAAGCCGATGAAAACTAGCTAAATGGCGAACATACTTGGGTTCCATTACTTTGTCATCAGTACCAGCCAAGAAATAAACTGGCTGCTGCAACTGAGACACTAGTTGAGGTAAACGGTTAATTTCTTCCTCGGTTGTAAAGTCTAGTAATGCTCCTAGGGCGGCTTCTGGGTCAGCCATGACAAAATCTACCACACGCTGACGCGCCCAATGACGGTCTAAAGGACGAGCGACACTTGCTCTAGTAAATAACAAATCAATTAAAGGGATATGAGAAAGCCAGCGCGGACGGACTTGCAAGAATCTTTGACCTGCTGAACGAAACTGCTCAAAGGACTCTTTGAGATAAATACCACCACCGGCGTTGATACATATAACTCCTTTAACACATTCAGGCATTTGAGCAGCAGCCCACAGGGCGATTGTGCCTCCCAAGGAATGCCCAATTAGCCAAGCACTAGTAATATTCATCTGTTCTAGAAGAGCAGCTAAATCCTGAGCATAAACAGCTGGCGTATAAATAGAATCAAGGGACAAACTCGACTCATCAATTGAGTTAGAAGTCAAGTTTACAGAAGTTGGTGTTTGAGTCAAATCTGGTTCTGGCTGGGATTTAGATTCACCAAAACCTCGCAAATCATAAGAAAGGCACTGCAAGCCAACTGAGAGGCGGGAAATGACAGGTTGCCAATACCCACGGCTATTGAGCCAACCGTGGATAAAGACTAAAGCATGGGGACAGGAAGTAGGAGCCGTGAGCTCGTATGCGTGTGGAACGCCCAAGATTTCAATGGTTGCCATACCTAATATCGTACCGCCCGCAACGGGTGCGATTGACGTACTTGCCCGTATTAACAACGGGGTATTATGGGGTTAAACAGCAATAACAGGTACAGCCTGTCTGACCTGGTTTCAACCACCGGATAACACCTGACGCGGTATATGTTTCTTTGGGATTAGTACATTTTGGTAACAAACTTGTCTATTATAGCATTGAATAGCCCAAGAAATGCCGCCGGTTGGGGATATTACGCGCATCAATCAGCGCGGTGTTCCACCAGTAGTAACCATGTACCAATCTCCCATCCCTAAGCCATCTTAGAGAATTCAACTGAGATTCCCCAGTTTTTAGGAAATTACTCCTGGACTGCAAAACAAAATGCTAAACTGGTAAATGATTGGTGTGAAACACGCTATAAAAAGCCGTTGCCATCAAAAATCCCGCAAACATCTAAAGAAATTTAAGTGAGAGGGATATTTAGGGTTTCAGCTTTCTAGAACGTGAATCAACACTCCTGTGAAAGTGGAAGCCAATTAAGTTATACTACCCGAACCACGTTGGCATGGGTTTTTGGAAAACTTGGTTTAATAGTCCTGAGTCTATAGCGACAAGTAAAACTAACTCTTTCGAGGAACGTACACGGTCTGTGGCGAGCGAATCTAGCCCCAATGGCGAGAGCGTTGCTTATCAGAAGGAGACTCGTATTGTTTTTAGTACGGAGCGAAATATTGACCTCTATGAACTAGAGGAACTTTGCGATGCAGTTGGTTGGTCGCGTCGTCCTTTAAGAAAAGTCAAAAAAGCCATTGAGCATAGTTTTCTCGTAGCGTCTATGTGGCAAGTGCGAGGAAACCAGAAACGGCTCATTGGTTTCGCTCGTGCTACCTCTGACCATGCTTTTAATGCGACTATTTGGGATGTGGTAGTTCACCCCGACTTTCAAGGGAAAGGACTGGGTAAAGCCCTGATGAAATACGTACTCAAAAAACTCAGAAGTGAAGAAATTAGCAATGTTACTCTATTTGCCGATCCTCATGTTCTAGATTTTTATCGCGGTATGGGTTTTATGTCAGACCCAGAAGGCATTAAAGGTATGTTCTGGTATCCGCAGTAATTGTCAGCCAAGGTTAGGCAGTTTCTACCAAAAAACGCGCACATTGCCCCTAGTTTCTAACTATGGGGGTGTAGTGCGCTAGGAACTTCAGTCGCAGTCCTAAAAATAAATTTGACAAATATTAGCTTTAATGTATAATAGAGTGTGTTAGCTATATGCATAACTTGCAGCCGTGGGGCACACGGTCAAGATGCTTGCTGTTAGCGGAGCGGCGCGTTAGCGCGGGTAAATTCATTGGAGTCCCCGTGAAGCAAGAATCCCCTGGCTTATAGCCGTGGGGAGTGTCAAAGGGGATGGAGTTTTACGGGTGCTAAAATCAAGATAAAATTGGTTAGCCAAAATCAGTTAAACGTGCTATTATGATATAATGTTAATGTCGAGGTGATAAACTATCATTTGGGACGCAGTTCCAAAGATTTAACCTGTTTAACTATAATTAAACCAGCGTGTATGTTGGTTTTAAAGATTATAGAGGGCATTAAGACTAATCGATCCGGGATGTAGCGCAGCTTGGTAGCGCGCCTGCTTTGGGAGCAGGATGTCGCAGGTTCAAATCCTGTCATCCCGATTTTAATTTATAATTGGCAGGGCATGAATTTAATAGACATGGATCGAGATTATCTAAGTCTTGCGTGAGAAGTTGAGATAAAAGCGCGTTAGGCTGGAACGATTAATCATCTCATGTCGTCAACTAGATTTAAGCAAGCCAATTACATGGCATTGAGCATTTCAACTGTGGGGGGAGGTCTCCCCGTCTTCAGAGCAACCTAAACAAGATTAACAACCATTGTGCATTAAATACCCAGGCAACCTCGAGAAAAACATCATGCGATCGCCTATTACCAGAGAACTTATTCTGGGTGAGGAAATGGCGGTTTTTGAGAATTAATTGTTAGCATTGAACCGCAAAAACAAATTTTTCAGATTTTCCGCAGGATGAGAATATAACTAAAACTAGTTATTCTAGTCCTCATACCAGCATTTCTCTGTCTTATTTAACTATTGATGTGAGGAGATATTATGAAAGCATTAGTTCGCTGGGGCGCAACATTAGGACTACTTGGAAGTACTTTACTGGGATCGGTTTTTGTGGGTAATTTGCCCGTACTGGCTTTGTCAGAACAGCAAATAAAAGAAAAATTAGATGCTGTACCCGTATATCTAATTACTAATGATCAGGGTGCTCCACTGAGTCGCCCGTTATCGGACAGTGAAACAACTGGTGCGTCGGTGACTGGTGTTTATATGAGTCGGCAGGAAGCTCAAACTTTTATTAAGGAACTACAGGGCGTACCGGGTAAAGATCCGAAAATGGAAAAAATGGTGAACAGCCTACAAGTAACAGCAGTGCCTCTAGGTGTGATTTATCAAGAATTGCAACAAAGTAAAAATCAGTCAGAACGCCTTATATTTGCCTTTAAACCGGTAGAGGGGGAAATTAAGGGAGCAATGGAATTACTGCGTCAAAGTGGTCAAAAAGTAACCCAGTTTCCTAGCGTGCCGATTTTTGCGGTGAGATTTTCACCAAATCAGGGTTATGTGCCCATTCAGTTCAAATCTGATAATAATCAAGAATTGATTCCTTTGTTTTTAAGCAAGCAAGATGCCCAAGGCTTATTAAATCAAGTGAAGCCGAAGTTTCCCCAAGCGGATATTCAGGTCATAGATATAGACGGGGTAATTAAAACTTTACAGGATAAAGATGATCCTTGGCTTAACCAAGTTGTTCTCGTACCATCCCAGGAATCTCGAGAATATATCAACACTTTGCCTAGACAGGGTAGTAATAATTCAGGGACAGCTAGACCTCAGCAACGTTAAGGAATGACAGACAAATGTGATGGGGTAGTTTCCGGTTTACGGCTTTGGGAGTGGCGTAACAGAGCGATCGCCCAAGCCGTCGCTCATGACATTTCCCCCGCCGAAGTAGATTGGTTACTTCTGGAAGTAGGGGATTTAGACCGCTTGGGGCTGCGTTTAGAATCTTTTAAACAGAGGGCTGACATTCCCATGTCCTTACCTTTAGAAAACTTAGAGCAGTTATGGGAAAGGCGATTAAATGAACACCTGCCAGTACAGTATATTGCCGGAGTAACCCCTTGGCGAAATTTTAAAATCGCCGTGTCAAATGCAGTTTTAATTCCCAGACCGGAAACTGAATATTTAATTGATCTAGCTGTGGCGGCTGGGAATAACGGTAGCGCCGCCCCATTGCTCAGTTCCGGACATTGGGCAGACTTAGGTACTGGTAGCGGTGCGATCGCCTTAGGTTTAGCAGATGCTTTACCAAAAGCAACAATTCATGCAGTGGATTACAGCCCGGAAGCATTAAAAATTGCCCAGTCAAATGCTTGTAATTTAGGTTTTGACCACCGGATTAAATTTTATCAGGGTTGTTGGTGGGAGCCGCTAACAGCCCTCAAAGGACAGTTTAGCGGTATGGTATCCAACCCACCTTATATTCCCACTACTACTGTGGCTACCTTGCAACCAGAAGTAGTCAACCATGAACCACATCTAGCTTTAGATGGTGGTACTGATGGCTTAGATTGTATTCGCCAGTTAATAGAAATTTCTCCGGACTATTTGCGCCCTGGTGGTGTATGGCTAATTGAGATGATGGCGGGACAGGCGGATACTGTACACAGACTTTTACAGCAACAAGGTAGCTACTCTAATATTCAAATTTACCAGGACTTAGCAGGTATTGAAAGATTTGCGGTAGCTTCTATAAGTGGCTAGTCGTGAAATAATTGTTAATTCAACTGTGTTCAATCTGACAAATGACTCAAGTTTCTTTAGTTGACTTAATAACCGGCGCACGTGCTGGCTTATTGGTCAGTTTTCCCACAGATACAGTACCCGCACTGGCGACTTTACCAGAGCAAGCACCATTGATTTTTGAGGCGAAACGGCGCAGTCAAGATAAACCTTTGATTTTGATGGGAGCTAGTGCGGAGGATTTATGGCCTTATGTCCAAGGTAATGAAAATGAGTGGAAAATTTGGCAAGAGGTGGCAAGTAGATATTGGCCGGGAGGATTAACATTAGTATTACCAGCTAGCGATCGCGTCCCAAAACAGATGAATCCTCATGACCCTAATACAATTGGTATTCGAGTCCCTGATAGTGCGATCGCTCAAACCATTTTGGCGCAAACAGGCCCCCTTGCCACCACCAGCGCTAATTTTTCAGGTCAACCACCCTTAAAAGACTTAGCAGAAATTGCTGATCAGTTCCCTGAAGTTATGACTCTGGAATCAACTCAAGGTCGTGCTGAAGTTTCTGGAATTGGTGTACCTTCCACTGTGTGTAAGTGGACTGGTAATAATTGGCAAATCTTACGCCAAGGTACGGTTAAATTAAGTTTTGAGAATAATTGTTAAATAATGATCAATTGGATATATTTAGGTGTAGGAATATTACTGGGGTTGGGTATTCGGGAAGTATTTAGTCGGTTATCGCCAGTCATCTCTCCACAGCAGGCGCAAATTACAGCAGCACAGATCAAGCAAACAGAGCTAGCTTACCAAATGGCGCGGGAAATGAGCCTGTTTAAAGGGGGATTTTTAGCCCGGACTACCCATGAATTGCGATCGCCCCTGAATGGTTTAATTGGCTTACATCAGTTAATTTTGTCCGATTTGTGTGAAAATCCAGAAGAGGAGCGAGAATTTATTGCTCAAGCCCACGAAAGAGCGCTGAAACTACTACACCTAATTGATGAAATTCTTAACATAGCCAGAACAGAACATGGGACTAATAAATTAGATATTCAACCCCACTGCTTGGCTAAGATTTTACAGGAAGTTAATAATTTAACTTATATGGTGGCAGCAAATCGCAATTTATCCTTGCGTGTTGTGCTTCCAGACCCAGAAATTTATGTTTTGGCAGATTACCGGTGGCTCCGCCAAATATTGGTCAATTTAGTAGACAATGCGATTAATCAAATGGAATTTGGTAGTATCCGTCTTTCTAGTAGTTTCTCGCCTACTAATAATAGGCTGGAGATTTTCCTGGATGTTCCAAGCCATGCTGTCACTACCAGTGAGTCCATAGAACTGATGAAATTAGGAGTCGATAGTGCTGAGAATAATCAAGCTCATACAATTCTTTCCCCAGGAATGAAGATGTTATTAAACCAGAGTCTCTTGGAGATGATGGGAGGAAAATTAGAAGTTGTTCCTTGTCCAAGCACTCCAGAAACAAATGAAGAATTAACTAGGTTACAAATTTCTATCCCCCCAGTGATTCCTGAAGCTGAACTTCAGTGATCGGGAGAGTTTCAATATTTGGTTGGTGATATAGTACCATTGTGGTGCTGACATTGGACTGAAAACCAATTTTTTGGTAAAACTCCTGTTGATGAGTAGTCATTAAGTATACTCGCTCAACCTTTCTAACCCGGGGATGACTTAAAACGGTTTCTACCAACTTACGCCCCAGACCAGTACCGCGATAATCTGGGTGAATCACCACATCCCAGATAGTAGCACGATAGATACCGTCAGAAGTCGCCCTGGCAAAGCCAATTAGATGCTCTCCATCGCAAATACTGATCACCGGGTCGCTATTAGCGATCGCTATACTTAAATCCTCAATAGTACGTCCTTTTGCCCAAAAAGCGGCAAGATTAAATAGTTCTTGAAGTTGGTAAAGGTTGATTTCTGACTGGCGATATTCCCTAAATTGAATTTGAGGATAGTTCATGTTTTGCACCCCAAGGCAGTATCATTATTTGGATGAACTCATATTGTCCTAGAAAGTTTCCGATACGTATATCTATATGCAACTATCTTCAAGTTTAATTATCATTATTTAATGACAAATCCACTTCCACAGAGGATGAGTAGGTCCTTGCTGTCTGATTTTCAAAACTTGTTTTTCTAGGCGTTGTTTTTCGCGTTCTGGTAATCCCAGGAGAATACTTCGGCTTTGCCAAAGTATAGTAGAAACGGTAGTACCGATACAAACGGCTAAACCGAGGCTAGATAGTGGATGTTGACATACTCACCGACCTTGAAGGTCGGTGATTCTTGACAGTTCACAGTAACTCGCTGCCGAAACAGTCTTACAGTCACTCCCTGTCCGTTTTAGGTCGTGCCGATGCCCCATGCCGACCATTTCTATGTTCTTAGCAGCATTCTCATCTCTGTCTGCAAGAGTGTTGCAATTCAAGCACAACACTGAGCGAACAGACAAATCAATCTTGCCCCAACGATACCCACAACAAGAGCAAATCTGGCTAGTAGGTTCCCATCTGTCAATTATTCTGAAATCCCGTTTAAGTTTCTCAGATTTAGCCTCACAAAAAATTCTGAATTGCCGCCACCCTTGCAAATTAATCGCCCTAGATAGTCTACGGTTTTTGAGCATTCCTGAGACATTCAAATCCTCCAAAACAATTACTTGGTTATCGTTAACTATTTTGGTTGATAGCTTATGTAAAAAATCTTTTCTGGTATCAGAAATATGGTTGTGTAATTTAGCTATCCTTATGCGAGTATTGTTTCTCCTTTTTGAATCTTTTTGTTGACGCGCTAATTTTCGCTGCAATTTACGAATCTTGCGGTCATGTTTTGAGTATATAGGGCTTAAAACCTTCTCTCCATTGCTCATTGTAGCAAAAGTCTTTAGTCCTAAATCAATACCTATGCTTTGGTTTTTGGCAACAGTAATATTGGGTTTAACTTCTACAACGAAGCTAAGAAAATAGCGGTTAGCGCCATCCTTAATCACTGTAACTGAGCTAGGTTCAGATGGCAGTTCTCTTGACCAAATTGGTTTGATATTCCCAATTTTTGCTATGTAAACTACTCCATCTTTTATAGAAAAACCAGCTTTAGTAAACTCTGCTGATTGTGAGTTGGTTTTCTTTTTAAATCTAGGAACCCCAACCTTTTTACCTTTTCTCTTACCTTTAAGGGAATTGAAAAAGTTTTTGTAAGCAACATCTAAATGCCTAAGAGACTGTTGTAATGGCACTGAAGAAACATCAGATAGCCATTTTCTCTCTTGAGTCTTTTTAGCTTGGGTCAGCATTGCCGAGAGTTTATTGTATCTAGGCAGCTTTTCAGATTGTTTGCAGAACGCTAAAGCATCATTCCAAACAACCCTAACACAACCGTACAACCGAGCTAAATTCTGTTGCTGTTGGTTTCTTGGGTAAAATCTGTACTGATATCTAGCTTTCATGCTTTGTGCTAAAATTGGTCTGTTAAAATAGATTCTACATTTGATGTAGCCTTTCTACTTGTTGGTTAAAGGATGAGTTAATACCATTGGCATTTTTACTATTTATTGATGGTTCTTCGAGTTGATCCATGGGAGAATAAACAACCGGTTCCAAATTAATCAAAGGCTTGTTGTTCGGGTAATGAGGAATTATGCACAGGCGGTTTGGGATTTACTATGGTTCAAATAAGAATAATTAACCACCGATAAACCACTGATTTTAATGTGTTGATGTTGGTTATTTTAAGCTAATATACACTCAATTTACCTGATTAAGCTCTGGTTTGTATAAGCAATATTTCCCACCGCCTGGTATTCCCTTAAGCTCATTCTAACCATCCTGGGAGTTAGTAGATGTATCAATGGCCTCAGCACTGACTAAAATAGGATATTTCTCTGTGCGTTCTCGCCACCAAGTCAACAGAGTACTGGCGACAAAAATACTGGAATAAGACCCTATAGCAAAGCCAATAATTAATGCTAGGGCGAAGTATCTGAGTGTTTCTCCGCCAAAGACAAAGATGGCGATGACTGACAGCAAGGTTGTTAAGGTAGTATTGATTGATCTTCCTAATGTTTGGTTGACAGCATCATCCACAACCTCGACAATTGGCTGCTGGGGATTGACCTTAATAGTTTCCCGAATGCGATCATAAATCACTACTGTATCGTTGACAGAGAAACCGATAATTGTCAGCAGTGCCACAATAAACAGACTATCCACTTCTAGGTTGAGCAGTAAGCCGAAAATTGAAAAAAGCCCTGCAGTAATCAAGACATCGTGCAAAAGCGCCACAATGGCAAATAAGGCGTAGTCCAACTGGAAGCGGAAGGTCAAGTAAATAATAATGCCCATAAAAGAAACTATGAGGGCGATGATACCAGACCGAAATAATTCTGCTCCCAAGGTAGGGCCAACAGTGTCAATTTGGTTTTGTTGCGGGTCAAAGATACCAATTTTCTCACTTAAAGCAGTTTGTAAATTGGTGCGCTGATCAACATCTAAGTCCTTGGTGCGAATTGATATGCCATTGTCTCCCACTATTTGGATGCTGCTATCGCCCAAACCCTGGGCTTGTGCTACTTCTCGGACTGTGGTTATATTGATTGGTTGATCGCAGTTACCCAGTTGTGTACAGTCACGTTCTAACTGTAAGCGCGTACCACCGATGAAATCTAAGCCGGGGCGTAGGGGGGCGCGAATTTGGGGGTTTTGCCACGAAATCGCCATTGAGATCAAACTAATCAGAATAAAGGCACTAGAAATGCTCCACCATAGCGATCGCGATTTGTTAATATTCAATTTCATTTAGCCACCTCTGGCTTATTTAATGCTGGTAGGTTAGGACAGAAAAGCTCTCGCTTATTTTTCACAGCCGGACTAGTAACTGCTAAAAACATGAGTGTGCGGCTACAAGTGATTGCCGTAAACATACTCATGGCTACACCCAAGGCTAAGGTGAGAGCAAAGCCTCTGACTAATCCGGAACCAAACCAAAACAAAGCAGCACAAGCAATCCATGTAGTGACGTTGCTGTCTAAAATACTGGAAAATGCTCGGTAAAAACCAGATTCTACAGAACGATACAAAGATTTACCCGCTCGCAATTCTTCCCGTGTACGCTCAAAGATTAGCACATTGGCATCAACTGCCATGCCAATACTGAGGATAAAACCAGCAATTCCCGGTAAAGTCAGGGTAACCCCCAACAGAGCAAAACTCGCCCATGTTAGTAGAGAGTAGATGACTAATGAGATATCGGCAATCAATCCTGGTAGGCGGTAGTAAAATACCATAAATATTAATACTAAGATTAGACCGCCAATACCAGCATAAATGCTGCTTTGAATACTGTCTTTACCCAAGGTAGCGCCTACGGTCCGTCTTTCGGCGATTTCCACGGGTACAGGTAAAGCACCGCCACGCAACTGCACGCCCAAGTCATTGGCTTCTTGGGGGGTAAATGTACCTGTAATCACTGCAGCACCGCCGGTAATTCCTGTACCAGCAAATTCTACCCCCACTACAGGAGCGCTGATTAATTCATTATCTAAAAAAATCCCAATGCTCCGCCCGGTACCGGCAAGGTTTTTAGTGAGATTGGCAAACAGTTCACCACCTTTAGTATCAAAGCGAATGGCAACATTCCAATTACTACCTTGAGTTGGTTCACCATAGGCATCTTGGAGATATTTACCGTCTAGTGGTGGTTCAGTGCTGTCAAACAATTCTCTGATGGCTTGATTATTTTTGGCTAATTCTTCTTGATTATTAATAATTGCCGCCTCATCGCCGCGGTTTCTTAACTCTTCTTGCTTGGCTCTGAGTTCAGTTCTGGATGCTTGAAAAGCAAAAAGTTGAGTTTCTGTACCAGGCTTTTGTTGTCGAAATTCTAACTGTGCTGTACCACCTAGCACTCGTTCTGCTTGCTGCGGGTCATTGACTCCTGGTAATTGTACCAGGATTTTGTCTGTGCCTACAGTTTGAATTACTGGCTCAGAAACCCCAAGACCATTAACTCGACCTTCCACAACTTTCTGAACCCCAGCCAAATCTCGTTCAGTAATTTCTCTCATCAGGAGTGCTGATTGCACCTGAATGGTTAACTGTGAACCGCCCCGTAAGTCTAACCCCAAAGGTACTGGAATTTTGACTATCACCGCAATAGCGGCCATGAGCAGCACGAAAATCAAAGCTAATAGCGATCGCTGTCTTTGCATACAATAACTCGCAACTGACAAAGGCTATAATAGCGTTCTTTGAACGAGTTTTGAATGGGTAGATGGGGGTGGTGGGGAGATGAGGTAGATTTTTCCTCATTCCCCAGTCTTGGGCTTTTAAACTCGCATAGCGACCATTTTTTCTACAGCTTCGACGATTTGTTCTGGCTGCACAATTGTTAACCGTTCCAAACTACCGTTATAGGGTGTGGGTATATCTTGCGAAGAAAGCCGCAGTACCGGCGCATCCAATTCATCAAACAAGCGGTCATTGATGGAGGCGGTTAATTCTGCACCAATACCCCCGGTTCTCATACACTCTTCCACGATAATAACTCGATGGGTTTTGCGTATGGATGCCCCAATAGTATCAAAATCCAAAGGCTTGAGTGATATTAGGTCTATTACTTCTGGATCATAACCTTGTTTTTCTAAAGTTTTCACGGCTTGCAATACATGATGGCGCATCCGTGAGTAAGTGAGTATTGTGACATCTTTGCCACGACGCACAACTTCTGCTTTATCCAGGGGTAGTAGATATTCTTCTTCTGGTAAATCTTCTTTTAAGTTGTAAAGTAGAACGTGTTCAAAGAACAACACCGGGTTATCGTCACGAATAGCCGATTTTAGTAGTCCTTTAGCGTTATAGGGTGTGGAGCAAGTAACAATTTTTAAGCCCGGAACCGCTTGGAAGTAAGCCTCTAGGCGTTGGGAATGTTCAGCCCCTAGCTGTCTACCTACACCGCCAGGACCGCGAATTACCATAGGGATTTTAAAGTTACCGCCGGAGGTGTAGCGTAGCATTCCCGCGTTGTTGGATATCTGGTTAAAGGCTAGGAGCAAAAAGCCCATATTCATACCTTCAATTATCGGTCTTAACCCAGTCATAGCTGCGCCGACCGCCATACCAGTAAAACTGTTTTCGGCGATGGGAGTATCGAGAATGCGTAGTTCGCCATACTTTTTGTATAAGTCTTTAGTGACTTTGTAGGAACCGCCGTAATGTCCTACATCTTCCCCAAGAACGAATACACTCGAATCACGCGCCATTTCTTCATCAATGGCTTCCCGCAGAGCGTTAAAAAATAGTGTTTCTGCCATTTAGACCTTATAGTCAGACTATTGTTTTAGAATCTTATCGTGCCACCGTAGCAAATATCGTGAGCGATCGCACTAGATTAGAGATTGATTTTTTGGGCAAAATAAATTAATTAAGTTGTATTATTTGTTATTTACTGCCTGTAATTGAGAAGTTTCTAAGCGGTTCATCCATTTTTCTAAATAGACGCGATTAGCAGTTTGTTCAGATGTATCTTCAGTATCCATAGGATAAGGCATTAGTCCCAAAATCGCTGCTGTGGTTACACAAAACATTGACTTTTGGAAGCTCATACAAATTTTGACTCGCAAATCATCCTCCCCTCGAAGACTGTGACGATAAATTGTGTGTAAATAATCCGGGAGATAATGACGCATATCCTGCATCAGCAAAGTGGGAGGAATACCAGAACCACCTATAGGTAAAGGGTCCGCATATAGTGCGCCATACTGAAATCGAGCTTGGTCTAGGGGAATTTGATATGCTTGGGCATTATATGACACTGTGCCATGAAAGGGAGTTCCCCGAAAGAATACTGCCTCTACATAAGGGATGGCTGTATCTGCTAGGAAGGTTAAACCCACAGATTTAGGAATGATGTCATAAACTTCCCCTCGGATTTTGACGGCGTAAGTAATAGGCTTTAACGCATCTGCAACCAAACCCGCTTTAATGTGGTCTACAACTTGGGGAATGGTTTTAATTTCTTTGTCGTCGTAGCGGTCTGATAAATTCAGGAAAATATCCGCCATTACCCGCCAAAATTGGCCTAAGCCACTATAGTAAGCCGACACACGTAACATTTCCGTTAAAAAATCCGGAAATAGTTGGTTAACGCCGATGATGGGATTGTTGGGGAATTTGGCTTGAATAACTGCTTGTGCTCTTTCTTCAAACTCTGGTGTATCTAAATATGCATCTAGACCACCTCCACCGTGCCACATCATGGCTTTCATGCAATATTCGGCATATTCAAAGTTAATTCTGTCATGCCACCAATGGCGAATTAGCTTGGGCAAAGAAATTTCCCCGTTAAAGTATTTAAAAAAGGGAAAAAATACTAGAAATTGATGTTCAGCAATATAAATGAGGTTTTTTGAATAGGCATCTAAAACCACGCCGTAGCTTTTCAGTATGCCCACAACTTCCATGACATTATCTGGACTATCAGGAAGTAATGTACCTCCGGTGAGTAGTCTTTGAATATACTCAGATAAAGGATGTGAGAAAGGTTTTTTTTCCATGCTTACCATTGCCATTTCTGCAAAAGTTACAGAGATTTAGAGATGGGGTATCGGGTATCGAAAATACTCTTACCCAGTCCTTAGTTACCAGTACCCTGATCTAAAGACACCGCAGGTACTACATTTTCGCTATTAACCATAGCTGTGATTGTGGGTTCACTCCAGCGCACTAACCAAGCTGGTTGTATGCCAAAAATTACAATCAATACCGCTAGAATTACTGAAGGTATGCGATCGCTCCACAATACACGGGGCAAGTTGCTGACTTGTGGGGACAACCGCCCAAAAAAGGCGCGATTCATCAGAATTAAGAAGTAAACGGCAGTTAAGCCTGTACCAATCATAGATAACAGCGTCTGCACTGGAAAAACGGCAAAACTGCCCCGAAAAACGATAAATTCGGAAATAAACCCCACCATTCCCGGTACACCGGCGCTGGCCATCACACCCAAAACCATTAAGCTACCAATCAGGGGTAACCCTCGTTCTGGGTTAAGTAATCCTTTAATTACATTTAAATCGCGGCTTCCAGCTTTTTGATAAACAACCCCCACAAGTAAAAACAGTAGTGGGGAAATCAAACCGTGGCTGATCATTTGCATCACAGCCCCCAAGGTACTCACCGGTGTAGCCGCCGCCGCTGCTAATAGGATGTAGCCCATGTGTCCAATGGAGCTGTAGGCTACCATTTTTTTCATGTCGGTTTGGGCGATCGCACAAGAAGAGCCAAATAGTACACTGACTACAGCCCAAGTTGCCAACCATGGGGCTAAATAAGTCCAAGCTTCTGGTAACAAGTTCATACCAAAACGTAGTAGGCCATAGGTTCCTAACTTCAATAACACTCCCGCCAACAGGACAGAAATGGGTGTAGAAGCTTCAACGTGGGCATCTGGTAACCATGTGTGAAAGGGAAATAGGGGAATTTTAATCCCAAAACCCACTAGAAGGCCTCCTAGTAGTATCAGCTGTGTTACCAAAGGTAAAGTTGTGGTTTTCAAACCCAAGAGCGCAAAGCTACCAGAACCACTCAGCCAAACCATACCCAGGAAACTTGCCAAAATTAATATCCCGGAAATCGCGGTGTAAATCAGAAATTTTGTGGCAGCATAACCCCGTCTAGCGCCTCCCCAAATGGCAATTAACAGATATAGCGGTATTAGTTCCAGCTCATAAAACAGGAAAAATAGTAGTAAATCTTGTGCCAAAAATGCTCCAATCACCCCAGCATTTAACAGTAAGATTAAGGAGTAATAAAATCTAGGACGCTGAAGGGATTCATTACTGCTGTAAATGGCAATACAAGTTAACAGTCCATTTAAAACGAGTAATGGTAAAGATAAACCATCTATTCCTAAATTATAATTCAAGCCTAAAGATTCTATCCAGGGGATAAACTCAGTAAACTGTTGATTGGCTTGGGCGGGATTGAATTTTACTGCCAGTACAACTGTCCACAAGAAGATGATAATGGCGAAGAGGAAAGCCACTTGACGGGAAAGTTTGCCACTGATGTGACCGGGCCAGAAACCGATTAAAGCCGCGGCTAATAATGGCAGTACAATTAGTACACTCAGCATAAGTATAACTATGGATGGGTAGAGGGGATGTAAAAAGTCTGTTGCCCTGTTAAAACGGTAATTTATCTAGTAGACCTAATGACCAGCTAATGAAAAAACCCAGGACGCTGATCACTACCAGGATAGTTAACATATATCCCTGGGATTGACCAGAAATGGTATATTTTAAGCCTTGTCCACCTAGAATTGTCGCAAATCCTACCAAGTTAACAAAACCATCAACTAGATAGCGATCGCTCCAATCAGAAAATTTTGATAGCAGGGCGACTAAATTAACTATCGTTAGTTTATAAATTTTATCAATGTAAAAATCATAACCCAATAGGTCTTGTACAAATCTCCAGACCAGGATTCTGGATCTTGACCATGCTTTATGCAGGGACATTGTAGAGCCTATAGCTACGCCGATCACCGTAGAAGAAACCAAGATTAATAGTATGTACCAATCCACGTTTTCCCAATTAGGCAGCAAATACCATTGCTGTAGCATCAGTGGTAAGAGTAAATTCACTACAGTTAGTGCCACCATTGGCAATGCCATTTGCCAGCCAACTTCCGGGGTGCGGCGGGTTTTTTGTTGTGGTTTGCCCCAAAATATTAATCTGAATACTCGTGTCAGGTTCAAGGCTGTCAAGCCGTTGACTAATACTAAGATGGCAATTACCCAAGGACTAGCATGAACTAAGCCATCTGCCCATGCCAGCATTGCCCAGAAACTTCCCAGTGGTAACAGTGTTACCATACCAGCAGAACCTACGATAAAAGCTGTGGTAGTGGCTGGCATCCTTGACCATAATCCACCCATTTCGGTTAAGTCTTGGGTGCTAGTGGTATAGATTACTGAACCAGAACTCATGAATAATAGAGCTTTAGCGATCGCATGGGTTAACATTAACATTAGGGCCACACCACCTTGCTCTAACCCCACTGCCAAAAAGACTAAGCCCATGTATGCACTAGTGGAATGAGATAAGGCTCGCTTAATATCTGTTTGGGCTAGTGACACTAATGTTGCACCCACTGCGGTCAATGCCCCTATCACAACTAGGGTATTTAAAGCAATGGGAGACAAGGTTAATATTGGCTGAATTTTATATAATACATAAGCACCGCCACCTACAACTAATGAATTCCGCATTACCGAAGCGGGGTTAGGGCCTTCCATGGCTTCATCTAACCATAGGTGTAAGGGAAATTGAGCGCATTTACCCGCAGGTCCGGCAATTAATCCCAAACACAGCAAAGTCGAAGTAACTGGACTTAAATCAGCTGTTTGTGCCCACTCATACAAATCAGAAAAGTTCAAACTACCACATAAAGTCGAAAGCGTTACCACCCCCATTAATAAAAGTAAGTCTCCCACCCGCTTGGTCAAAAAGGCATCTCGCGCTGCTGTCACGACTAGTGGTTGAGCATACCAAAATCCCACCAATAGATAGGTAGAAAGGGTGAGTACTTCTAAAACAGCATAGCTGAGAAACAAGGAATCACTGATCGCTAAACCAGTCAGCGCCATTTCAAAGAATCCGATTAATGCAAAGAACCGTGCTAAGGACCAGTCCTTTTCCATGTATCCTAGGGCATAAATTTGTGTTAACAGACTTAATCCGCTAATTAATACCATCGCCCCAATGCTAGTTGGAGAGAGTTCTAAGGCAAAAGATAAGTTAAAATCTGCAGCTTGCAACCAGTTGATCACTAAAATTTCTGGTTGTTTATCCCAAATATGCTTAAATACGAACAGACTATGAAGAAAACCGACAATGGTTGTGAATATGTTGAAATATGCCGCGGGTCTAGGACCGGTACGCCGAATGATTCCCATTCCCCACGGTAAGGTTACCAGTGCGCCAAGTAGGCTGTAGAATGGCACCCACCAACTTGTTGAAAATAGAAACTGATTCATTGACATTTTCCTTGAGGACTCCGCTGTGACTTTTTCTTAAATATCCTTAGAACAATCTTTGACTAAAAAATATAATTATTGGATTATATCTATGGTTTTTTTAACTATTTGTTTCCTAAATTCTTCAATGAGTATTTTTTGTTTAGGTTATCTTATTTTGGTATATTTGAATATAGTTTTAGATATTTACAAGCATTCACGTCTATTAAATCATCGGTGATGATGGATTTATATTTGTACTTGCAGTAAATAAATTTATCCAAATACATTAAAAAAAATTATGTGTTTTTTACAAAATGATTACTTTTTCTCTCAAGGTTGGAAAACTTATAGACAGCAAAACATACAGCGATTAATATCCCCACTGCGGAGCGGAGTCGCCGTAGCTATGAATGTCCTTTTGTAAATGTAATAAAGAAATTATAAAGCATAAGTGGGTACTCTAGGAATTGATTAACTTTCATTGAGCCGAATCAGGGATAAACTTTTGTTAAGTTTTTTAAAACTATTTTATCATAAACTATTATACTAATTTATATTGCCAGGGAGGCCAAGCTTTCCTATGCTTAATTTAGAAGTGTTTTTATGGCTCAAGATGCAGCCCTCCGCTTAAACATTTCAAAACACAGTACTAATTGGATTAAATTTTTAGGAGTTCTGCGATGCCAATTGCAGTTGGAATGATTGAAACTAAGGGGTTTCCGGCGGTAGTAGAAGCTGCTGATGCGATGGTGAAAGCCGCACGTGTGACTTTGGTAGGCTATGAAAAAATTGGTAGTGCTAGGGTAACCGTGATTGTCCGGGGTGACGTGTCGGAAGTACAAGCCTCTGTTGCGGCCGGCGTAGATGCAGCCAGAAGAGTTAATGGTGGCGAAGTATTATCCACTCACATTATTGCCCGTCCCCACGAAAACCTAGAGTACGTTTTGCCCATACGTTACACCGAAGCTGTAGAACAGTTCCGGACTTAAAAACTGATTTTAAGCAAGTAAAGTAATTAACGGGGTCGCCGTCTTGAGCGCCACTTTTTCCCAAGGGTAAAAACTTTAATTCAGGATAAGAACTAATGTCAATCGCAGTAGGAATGGTAGAAACGCTGGGCTTTCCCGCAGTAGTAGAAGCTGCTGATGCCATGGTAAAAGCCGCGCGTGTTACTTTGGTAGGCTATGAAAAAATCGGCAGCGGTCGAGTCACAGTCATCGTTCGGGGTGATGTTTCCGAAGTTCAAGCTTCAGTGGGTGCGGGGGTAGAATCAGTTAAACGAGTCCATGGGGGAGAAGTGTTATCTACCCACATCATTGCTCGTCCTCATGAAAACTTGGAATACGTGTTACCAATTCGGTATACCGAAGACGTAGAACAATTCCGGGAAAATGTCAACGCCATTCGTCCTTTTCGGTAGAAGACCGTAATCTGTAATGCAAGTTGCCAAAGTTCGTGGCACAGTAGTCAGCACGCAAAAAGATCCAAGCCTTCGCGGTGTCAAACTACTGTTGTTGCAATTAGTAGATGAAGAAGGAAACCTCCTGTCTAAATACGAAGTAGCAGCAGATACCGTAGGCGCGGGAGTAGATGAGTGGGTGCTTGTCACTCGTGGCAGTGCCGCTCGTCAGATTTTAGGTAATGAACAGCGTCCCTTGGATGCTGCGGTGGTGGCGATCATTGATACCATTCACTTGGAAGGTCGTCTCATGTACAGCAAAAAAGAGCAGTATCGATAGTCTTTGAATGGTCAAAGATTTAAGAAAAAAAAGCTTAATTGAGGAGGAATCTTGTAATGGTTGTCCGCAGCACGGCGGCACCCCCAACCCCGTGGTCGAGGAATTTAGCCGAGCCCAAAATCCATGAAAGCACTTTTGTACATCCGGCAGCCAATATTATTGGAGATGTACGAATAGGTGCTAATGTCATCATTGCTCCAGGAACCTCGATTAGAGCGGATGAAGGTACACCTTTTTTTATTGGCGAAAATACTAATATTCAAGATGGTGTAGTAATTCATGGACTCGAACAAGGCCGAGTCATTGGCGATGACCAAAATCAATACTCAGTATGGGTAGGAGAAAATGTTTCTATTACCCACATGGCATTGGTTCATGGTCCGGCTTATGTAGGAGATAATTCCTTCATTGGTTTTCGTTCCACAGTATTTAACGCCAGAGTAGGCGCGGGTTGCATCGTGATGATGCACGCTTTAATTCAAGATGTAGAAATTCCCCCTGGTAAGTATGTACCTTCGGGAGCGATAATTACTACTCAGCAGCAAGCAGACCGGTTGCCAGATGCTGAGGTTCAGGATCAGCAGTTCGCCCATCATGTGGTGGGGATAAATCAGTCATTAAGAACTGGTTATCGCTGTGCTGCGGATAGCAAGTGTATTGCACCCATTCGGGATGAGATTGCTAAATCTTATACAAATACTGGTATTACTGTTTTAGAGCTAGAAAGGAGTAGTGAAGTGTCGAGCAACAGCTTGGGTGCAGAAATCATAGAACAGGTGCGCTATCTTTTAGATCAAGGATATAAAATTGGTACGGAACACGTAGATCAAAGACGGTTCCGCACTGGTTGTTGGCAAAGTTGCCAACCAATTCAACCTGGATCTATAGGTGAAGCGATCGCAGCCTTAGAAAGCTGTCTGAAAGATCATAGCGGCGAATATGTCCGTCTGTTTGGCATTGACAATGGTAAACGGCGCGTCCTAGAAACGATTATTCAACGCCCGGATGGCATAGTCACTACCATCGCCTCTAGTGGTTTTCCGGCATCTGCTAATAATGGTAACGGTCGCTATAGTAGTAATGGCAATGGTCACGTTGCCAGCAGTGGTGTACTGAGTAGCGAAACCATAGAGCAAATTCGTAATTTGCTATCAAGTGGTTACAAAATTGGGTCTGAACACGTAGATGAGCGACGTTTCCGCACTGGTTCCTGGAACAGCTGCCAGCCCATTGAATCAACTTCCACCAATGAAGTGCTAGCCGCATTAGAAGCATGTTTAGAATCCCACCAAGGGGAATATGTACGGGTGATTGGTATTGATACCAAAGCTAAACGGCGGGTTTTAGAAAGCATTATCCAAAGACCAGGCGGACCAGTTGCCCCTTCTGCTACCAAGAAATCCTTTAGCAGCAATAGTTCCGGCACTGCTACCGCCACCGCCACCAGTACCCGGTTGAGTTCTGAAGTGGTAGACCAAATCCGACAAATTTTGGCGGGTGGATATAAAGTTACTGCTGAACACGTAGACCAAAGACGGTTCCGTACAGGTTCCTGGGCGAGCTGCGGTCAAATTGAAGCCAAATCTGACAGAGGGGTGATTGAGGCTTTAGAGGGATACCTCGCTGAATATCCAGGGGAATACGTGCGGTTAGTTGGTATTGACACTAAAGCTAAACGCCGAGTCCTAGAAACTATCATCCAACGTCCCTAAAATTGCTGAGTTAAGAGTGCTGTTAACATCCGTGGGCGTAGCCATTGCTGAGTGAAATTTTTAGTCATTACTCCAGGCATCAAGCTATTGCCAACCTTATAGAATGGATTCAGCACTTAGCACTATGCTCTCTCCGGCTTCCGAGGTAAAAATTTCCATGTCTGTGCCGCCACTGCACCTGAGCAACAAGTTCGAGTCCTATATAAGTGGCGAGGTGACTATTCATCCCAGCGCGGTCTTGGCACCTGGAGTCATACTTCAAGCTGCTGTAAACAGCAAGATGATCATCGGACCAGGGGTGTGTATTGGTATGGGGTCAATTCTCCAAGTTAGCGAAGGCACTCTAGAGGTAGAAGCAGGAGCAAACTTGGGAGCCGGTTTTTTGATGGTGGGTCAAGGCAAAATTGGCGCAAATGCTTGTATTGGTTCAGCAACCACAGTTTTTAACTGTTCTATCGAGCCGGGAACAGTCATTCCGCCAGGCTCAATTTTAGGGGACACCAGTCGGGAAATTGAGGATACACAACAACCGGCAGCAGCTCCTAACAATGGTGCTCATACCAGTAGTGAACAACAGCCAGAAGCGGAAAATAGTTTAGAGCCGGATGAGGAGACAGTCATTTCCTCAACTAACATTTGTGCATCTGCTTACTGGAAATTCAAATACCAGTCTACTTCCTCTTCTGTGTCTTCGCCTACATCGGAAAGCCAGCCCCCTGCTGGAGAAAAAAACGCTGACACCAATAAATCCATACCCCAGGAACCAAAATCAAGTCAGCCTCCCACTAAATCAGATCATAATTTCGGGAACCAAATTTATGGACAAGGAAGTATAAATAGGTTACTAGTGACATTATTTCCCCATCGGCAAAGCTTAAATGACCCCATCTCTGACGATCAGTCTGAGTAAGTGTTAATTGTAAGTTGTCAGTTTCATGAGTAATCTGGAAAGTTCACATGGAAACATCTAACCAACACTCTATTAGCACAATTCAGAAATCCCGCCGACGAGATCCTCTGAAAAATACTGCTTTGGGTTTAGTCTCTACCAGCAGCTTTCCCGCCATAGTGGGAACGGCAGATATGATGCTCAAATCCGCCGGTGTTCACCTAGTCGGTTATGAAAAAATTGGTAGTGGGCAGTGTACCGCTATTGTCAGAGGCGGAATTGCCGATGTGCGTCTGGCTGTAGAAGCTGGTGTTCAAACTGCTGAACAGTTTGGTCAATTGGTTTCTAGCTTGGTGATTCCTCGGCCTTATCCTAACTTGGATATAGTGCTGCCCATCACCAGCCGGCTGAGTAAATTGATGGAGGAAGGAAATCAAAGCAGTTTAAGTAACTTAGCCATTGGTTTAGTGGAGACTAGGGGATTTCCGGCCATGGTGGGTGCTTGTGATGCCATGCTTAAGTCGGCTGATGTTCATTTGGCAGCCTATGAAAAAATTGGTGCCGGTTTGTGCACTGCCATTATTCGTGGCACTGTTGCCAATGTGGCAGTGGCGGTAGAAGCTGGAATGTTTGAGGCAGAACGCATTGGCGAATTGAACGCAGTCATGGTTATTCCTCGACCACTAGATGAGATGGAGAAAACCTTACCTTTAGCCAGCTGCTGGATTGAACACCGCGAACCATTGCATATGCCCGTCAATGTCCAAGAGCAGGTGGCGGAAATAGAAGTGTTACAGTTGCCTGATTTATCCCAAATCCCGTCCAAAATTCCCCAGGAGGTTGCCGAAGAAATATGGAAAGATGAAGGTTAAAATTATGTAATAATTTTAACTATTCATCTTGCCATGGAAGGCATCTTACGCTTTGCTTGTTGTCTTGATAATAACTTGTGAATACCATAAGTAAAACAACTTTCTTTGAATAAGATTAATAGATTTTTATCTATAGGATAATTCAGAACTTCGTATGAGTGGTTCTGTCGCATTGGCAAGTGTTCAGTGATACTAGATTTATAGATTAAATTTCTATTAGAGGAGAATCACCCTTGAAGCAGGCAACGCTACACCAGTTGAAGGTGTTTGAGGCAGCGGCACGGCACAGTAGCTTTACTCGTGCGGCTGAGGAATTATTTCTTACTCAACCTACCGTGTCGATGCAAATTAAACAACTCACGAAATCGGTGGGGTTGCCATTATTTGAGCAGGTGGGAAAACGTCTATTCTTAACACAGGCCGGGAGGGAATTATTTACCACTTGTCGGCAGATTTTTGAAACCATGGCCAAGTTTGAAATGACTGTGGCGGATTTAAAAGGTCTTAAACAGGGGCAATTACGGTTGGCAGTGATTACAACGGCTAAGTATTTTATTCCTCGTTTATTAGGGCCGTTTTGTCAACTTTATCCCGGAATTGAGATTTCCTTACAAGTAACCAACCATGAACGCATTTTGGAACGGATGCTGAATAACATGGATGACCTGTACATTTTAAGTCAAGTTCCAGAAAATATCGATGTCAACTATGAGCCATTTTTAGACAACCCTTTAGTAGTATTTGCACCCGTTAATCATCCCTTGGCAAAACAGAAAAATATCCCCATAAAAAGGTTGACAAATGAACCTTTTATTATGCGCGAACCTGGTTCAGGGACTCGCCGCGCCGTGCAGAAACTCTTTGATCAATATGGTGTGAAGGTAAAAGTTAAACTGGAATTGGGCAGCAATGAGGCTATTAAACAGGCGATCGCCGGGGGGTTGGGAATTTCTGTTTTATCTCGCCATACCTTAATGCCAGACTCTTCTGAGTTCGCTATTTTGGATGTAGAACATTTCCCCATCAAGCGAACTTGGTTCATAGGGTATCCATCTGGTAAACAATTATCTATTGTCGCTCGTACTTATTACGAGTATTTACTGGAGTCCGCCAAAAAGTTTGTCGAGGAAAATGGTGATTATGGTAACAGTCCGGTTGATAAGCTGGAATAATTTTTATCGTCAATTTTGTTGTCGGCAAGCTGCCAAATTTTCACGAACAATAATAGTATGGGGATGATTGTCTCCCAGCAGGCGTTTATAGAGTTCTAAAGCTTGGAGATACAAAGAAAGGTTCGGCTTGGTAGTACCGTTTCTTTCTCAATACATTTTCAGTGGTGCTGTATGACATTGACTGAGTGATACATTTGCTCATCCGCTAGAGGATCGGTAAGGTGATGACTGCTGATTTTTATTTTGACAGTTCGTTTGTGGACTCTTCAAGAATCCCCCGGCTTCTAGCCGTGGGGAGTATCAAGATTTTTTTGTGATAGGATGCCACACAAAGGGGTATATTTATGTAAGGCAGCCTGGGAAGTCAGCATTGTTAAAAATATCTCAACAGTTAGGGAGAAGTCGGTAAAACGACTACAGTAGTTAATTTAGCTGCACAATTCACGTAAAATAATAAGTTTATTATTGATGCAGATATTGAAGCTTTTGCCAGTTCATAGGGAAAGCAAAATCACAACTAGATTCGCTCGCTATTGCTGAATGGCGAGAGAAAAATACACCCTAGGGGGAGTCATAAACCACGTCTGCAAAAGAATTACAGCGTTATTGGAGAAAATAATGGTTAAGCAAAATCTATCCGAATCACTACAGCAAGAGGCACAAAAATTGATACTACTTGAAAATGAAGCTGCGGTTGAAGTTACAGCACAGGAAGTTACCGAACAGAATGTTTTAGCAACAGAGCAATTACTTAAACCCAATGATGCTATGTCTAGTTCAAAAGATTTAGAAACTACTGTGGAAAAATTAAAACAAACTCTGGAAGAATATCAAAATAAAGAAAAAACTCTGCAAAAACAAATTGTTGATTTACAATCAAATTTGTATGAAAAGCAAGTATTAACAGAAAGGCTGACTAAAGAACTGCACGAAGCTAAACAAACCGCCCTACAGCTTGCAGAGTCTAACTCTCAATTAATACAACAAAGTAAATCCCACATCCCACTAAAACAGGATAAGTCAGCAATTCCCAAGAAAGAAAGTGCAATCCAAGTCAAAGAGAAATATAATCCAGTTGGCTATAAAAAATCACATCGGGTTCCTGAGCAGCTTGTACAACGTCAAAAAGAAGGTGATAAGTTTGCAGATAATACTTGGTTGTACGATTGAATTCGTAATTCTTAATTAATTATTAATTTGTGATTAATTACGAAATTCGAGAATTTGTTTGGCGGTAACTTCTGGCTGTTCTAAGTGGGGAACATGACCAGCATCTTTGATCCAAACAAGGTTACTACTAGGAATCGCTTGGGTAAACTTTTTAGCGTCCGATGTACCTAAAATTTTATCCGTATCTCCCCATAAGATGAGAGTTGGTTGGACAATGCTGGTAAGCTGCTTTGGTTGAAAAGCGCGATACCCACCACTTTTAGTAAAAGCTATTAAGGCTTGAGTCCAGTTAGGCATTTCTAGGTGTAATGAGGCACATATGCGAGCATCAGTTGAGGCGAGTAACTGATTTTTGTAAGCAGCGCGGGAAATGCGATCGCGTATATGAGGATTACGCAAAAAATTAGCTGCTAAAGAATCCAATGGGGGAAACATCAAGCTTGAGGGTGAACCCCCCTTCAAACCAGCGCTATCGATTAACACGAGTTTTTGCACCAATTCTGGGTAACTCAGGGTAAAATCAATGGCAGCTGCACCCCCCATAGACGCACCCACTAAAATCACAGGTTGGTTAATTAAAGTTTTCCAGAAATAATACAGATGAGTTTTGATAGCCAGCGGACTAAATTGCACATCGGTAATTCTGTCTGTGAACCCAAAGCCTAATAAATCCACAGCCCAGGTTTCATTATCTCTTGGTAGCAGTGGTAAAAGGCGACGGAATTCAAACACAGAACTGTCGAATCCGTGAATTAATAAAATAGGTGTACCGCCACTACCCTTTTGCACATAGGTAGTGGTAATTGGTTGATTAGTTAAAGGAGTGGCGATCGCTTGAGCCTGAATAATTTGAGCCAAGGCGATGGAGGTAGGTTCAGTTAGTTGTCCAACTGTGGGAGGTAAGAAATTAGGAAACATAATTCTTTAGAGGATGTTTTAAAAGGTATGATTAGTGTATCAAATATTGTTTTACCCCCACCCTCCCCATTCCCTTCACAAGGGAATGGGACTTGATTTTGTTTCTTCCGGTGTGTTCCCTAATCCCTAATCCCTGTTACCTGTTCCCCTAATCCCTAATCCCTGTTCCCCTAATCCCTAATCCCTAATCCCTGTTCCCCTAATCCCTAATCCCTGTTCCCCTAATCCCTAATCCCTGTTCCCCTAATCCCCTAATCCCTGTTCCCTGTTCCCTGTTCCCTGTTCCCTGTTCCCTAAAATGAAAATTACCTGTTGAAAAGTTATAAAACAACCTCTTAGTTTACACCGGGGTGAAGAGAAAATTTTGCTAAATGTCAAAGTTGGTACGAAACCCTCGTACAATTAATATCACTTGATTTTTTAGACTCAGGAGCTAATGCCATGCCCATGGCGGTTGGCGTCATTGAAACCTTGGGCTTTCCTGCTGTACTAGCAGCAGCAGATGCCATGGTTAAATCTGCCGCAGTCACAATTGTGTATTATGGTCAAGCCGAAAGCGCTCGCTTGTTAGTCGCTGTTCGGGGACACGTTGCTGAAGTTCAAAGGGCTGTCGAAGCAGGAATATTAGCCGGAGAACAAGCTTATGGTGGTCAAGTAATTACCCACTATATTGTTCCTAACCCCCCGGAAAACGTCGAGACCATTTTACCGATCCACTTCACCGAAACATCTGATCCGTTCCGTATGTAATAGGTAAATTCCTCAGGACAATAAATTTGTCGCCCCAAATACGTTAATTCATACAGGAGATTACTAATGTCACTACAGGCCGTTGGCGCACTTGAAACAAAAGGTTTTCCTGCTGTACTAGCAGCAGCAGATGCGATGGTGAAAGCTGGTCGCGTCACCCTTGTTGGTTATATCAGAGTCGGTAGCGCTCGTTTTACAGTAAATATTCGCGGGGATGTTTCCGAGGTCAAAACTGCTATGGCCGCTGGTGTTGAAGCTGCGGAAAATGTTTATGGTGGTACTTTGGAATCTTGGGTGATTATTCCCCGTCCCCATGAAAACGTGGAAGCTGTTCTACCAATCGCCTATACAGATCAGGTTCAACAGTATCGGGATTCTGTAGAAAACCCCATCGTGCGTTCATCTAACAGGTTTTGATCCCTTCCCATGTTTTGTATGGGACCAAAATTCAGCTAAACCTTTAATTTACACACCTTAACTCAAAGTTGAGGTGTGTCTATTTTTAGCCTCCGTTGGCATACATCAACACAAAAAACTAGAATTTTCCTCAATTGTGCATAAAGTTAGTCAATCCAGACGTAATAACAATAAAACATCTCAGATGTTCTGATGTCAAAACTAATTTGACTAGAGTAGGGCGGCGTTCCTGGTAAATAGGGAAATTGATTAGCACTATTCCTTGACTGAAAAGCACCCCTTCTAGGGTGGCGAATTTATGCGCCCGTACCTTGGATTTATATTCATGGTGGGGGATACGTTACGAAGGTTCTGGTGATAAGTGGGGGTTGTGATGCCGAGTTTAATACAGGTTCTTGAGGGACGCAAGACAAAGGATAGGGAAAATTTAGCTGATTACTGGGGTAAGCGTTTAGCCGCGGAGTGTCCAGAACAAAGTATAGCCAACCGAGAAAGTATTATTCTCTGGCTTTTGGGAAGTGATTTAAAATGCTCGGATCAGTTGAATCGCCAACAACTCAACATTGCTCAACAAGGTATTCAGTATCGCTGGAGGATTTTACATCAGCACTACCTGGGCTACGGAAGAGAAGTGGCCTATCGTCACCTACTAATTCGTTTAGCAGGTTTGGTGACATTACGCAATAAGATTCAGACTTGGGTTTCTTTGAGTTGCGATCGCCAGCGTACTGTCATCGATGTGTTACAAGAAGTCTTACAAGACTTATTGCAAAATGATCGATATATGCACCAGCAAATGGCTTGTATAGCTGAATTTACCATCGATCAACGGCTGCGGGATACCCTTTTATTTGCCAGTATAGAAGAGTATTCTATGCGCCCAATACGTAATCAACCCTTACTCCTATACAGATTTGTCAACTACCTGCGGCGAATTCAGCGTGGTGGCTTAACCCAAGTGCCAAATACTGAATTGGTCAAGATGGTTTCGGTACACACCCTCTCAGATAACAGTGAGAATCCCTTGACCCGGGCTGATCATCGAGCGATCGCCCAATATCAAAAGACACAAGAACTAGAAGAACAGCAGATACTGCGGCATCTGGTAAAAAAAGAATTGGCCGAATATTTACGGCAAACCCTAGGAAAAGAGGCAGTAGAGTGGCTGAGTTTGTATCTGCAAGGGCAGTCTCAAGATGACATCGCGAAAAAACTACATAAGTCAACCAAGGAAATTTACCGACTGCGAGAAAAAATTAGCTACCATGCTGTGCGCATCTTTGCCCTCAAAGTTAATCCAGAACTGGTTGATAACTGGTTGGCAATATCCCTCCCGGAAAATAATTTGGGGCTAACTGAAAACCAATGGCAGCGACTGTACGAAATCTTAACTCCTATGAAGCGACAGATCCTAGACTTGCGTAAAGCAGGTAACTCTATAGAAGCAACGTCTAAACAGTTAAACCTCAGCCAGCATCAAGTCTTAGCCGAATGGAGAAAAGTTTATCTCGCAGCCCAATCTTTAAGAACTCGGAATACGAACTGTCCCAGGATCTAGGCCAAAGATGGGGAATGTCGCAGATCCGGTTAAATGTGGGAAACTACCTATATATAATCAATCTGAGACTGGTGAAATATGTTCAAAAGTTGACTGTAATTATATGTGCTGAGATTGCGGCAATAGAACAGATAGAAATGTGCCACATAGACAATTCGTTTTCATTCCGCATCTAGTGCTGCGGTAAGGTATACGGAAAATATGCGGCAAAAGTATAAACTCTTACCCATTATTTTGGAGTAACATCCGTGATAACCAGAGCATGGCGAGTGTCAATCAGTCTTAAGTCTACAGTTGTTAACTATTAACTATTGACTATTGACCATTAACTCTTGACTATTAACTATTAAGTGAGGATTTATAACTCTTTTTACACATGATTAAAGCAACAGCACCTCATATCGAGATTGGCATCCAGGAAACAGTACCGGCAATTCATTACCTTGTGGCAATGCCTCAACCAGAAACTCACCTGTTTGAGGTTACATTGGAGCTAACTAACCATTCATCGCAAATTCTTGACTTGAAAATGCCAGTATGGACACCAGGGTCATACTTGGTGCGAGAATACGCGAAAAATCTCCAAGATTTTGCCGCCTTTGCCGGCGATAAGCCTTTAAATTGGCGAAAAATTAGCAAAAACCACTGGCAGGTAAATACAAGTGGTGTTTCACAGTTAAGTGTGCGTTACCGAATCTTTGCCAATGAGCTATCGGTACGGACGAATCATTTAGATAAGACTCACGCCTATTTCAATGGTGCTGCACTGTTTTTTAGACTCCCTACTTGGGAAAGTCTACCAATTCAGATTACTGTCGTACCACCACAGCCAGACTGGCGGGTAACTACTTCTTTACCGACAGTTGGTGGGCAAAGCCATACTTTCTGTGCTGGGGATTTTGATACCCTTGTGGATAGCCCCTTTGAAATTGGTAAGCACCAATCATATTACTTTGAGGTTTTGGACAAGCCCCATGAACTGGCTATCTGGGGAGAAGGGAATTTACCATCAGAACGGGTAATTACTGATATCAAAAAAATTATTCAGGTAGAAGCTGAGATGTTTGGGGGTTTACCCTATGACAGATATATTTTTCTCCTGCATTTATTCGCCCAAGCTTATGGAGGATTGGAGCATAAAAACTGTTGTTCATTAATTTACCAGCGTTTTGGGTTTCGCAATCAGGAGAATTACGAGCGGTTTGTGCAATTAGTGGCACATGAATTTTTTCACCTGTGGAATGTCAAGCGGATTCGCCCCAAAGGGTTAGAAGTGTTTGATTATGAGCAGGAAAATTATACACCTTCTTTGTGGTTCTGTGAAGGAACTACAAGTTACTATGACTTACTGATTCCTTTGCGAGCTGGCATTTATGATGCTAAGTCTTATTTAAATCATTTGAGTAAGGAAATTACTAGATTTCTGACAACGCCAGGGCGCAAGGTGCAAACACTCGCGGAGTCGAGTTTTGATGCTTGGATTAAACTTTATCGTCCAGATGCCAATAGCAGCAATTCCCAAATGTCCTATTATCTTAAAGGGGAAATGGTTTCTTTGTTGCTAGACTTGTTAATTAGAGCGCGACATGGCAATAAGCGATCGCTTGATGATGTGATGCTGCAAATGTGGCGGAAATTTGGAGAACCGGAACTTGGTTACACCCCGGAAGAGTTACAGGAGGTAGTTGAATCAGTAGCAGGTGTGGATTTGTCCAATTTCTTTGAATCCTACATTAACAGCACTGATGAATTACCTTTTAATCATTACTTCCAACCCTTCGGTTTACATCTGGTAGCGGAACGGGAAGAAGCACCTTATTTAGGTATCAAGGTGAAAACCGAACATGGCCGGGAAGTAATTAAATCTGTAGAAGTGGGTTCACCAGCGCAACTAGCGGGAATTGATCCAGGTGATGAGTTGTTGGCCATTGGGGGTGTGCGCTTAACTGCTAGTCAACTTAATGAGCGCCTCCAAGACTACCAACCACAGGATATTATTGAAGTAACGGTTTTTCACCAAGATGAATTACGTACCCATTCTGTTACCCTGGGTACACCACGCCCTGGTAAATTTGAGATTTTGCCAGTAGCTAATCCCGATAGCTTACAAACAGAGAATGGCGCAGGATGGTTAGGAGTACCGATAGTTAATCTTGGTTGATAGGAGGTTGGGAGGCTCTTTTTGCCTCTCATCCCTGATTCTCTGGTTGTTGCAGCTACAAGCAACACATCCTTACAGTTGTTGAGTTACGCAAATATAAAATATACAATTTACACTTAGAGGATGGCGATCGCCTTCTGAATGTATGAGCATTATACTAAGTAATTTCTCCTGGTCTAATCATGGTGTGTTGCTCAACTTATACCGGTTGATGCTACCAATAATCAGGCTTTTTGATAAAAATATCGCGGTAAGCGGGAAACTCAGCGGCTTTAGACCTCAGAGTGTCAATGGTGCTTTACAGATTAATGGCTAGTGGCTACCCTAGGGTAATCGATAAATTGCCATTATTATTGATTACCGGTAATTCATGTTTGAGCTTATGCGTATCTTTTCAACCCGAAAACTCGGCTTTACATTAGGTTTTGGTGCTTTTGTGGTCATCAGTACAGCCACTAGTACTTTATTCAGTCACTCAAACAGTGAACCAGGAATTTCAGAACATGAGAATAAAAATTATTTTTTAACTAAATCACAGATTTCCCAAGCTCAAATTTGGCAAAATCCTGTTATTATTCCCCAAATATCTGATTTAAATATTATCTCCCCAAATATCTCTACATCTACAATATCTCAAGGGGGAATACCTGTAAGTTATCCTGTGGTTGACGAGTGGCAAAGGTTCAAGTTTAGTATTCAAGGTAGCCAGGTTTTCAGTCCTGCTAAACTACCCACATCTAATATCAGTTTTCAACAAAGAGATTTATTAACCGTTCTAGTTAACACCAGAAATTATTTTCAAGACAATGCAGACAAAGACCCAAATATTTTTCGCCGGGGTCTGCTGGGTACTCAGGGAGTGAGTGTACAGGATATTGTCAGAACTTTAGATTTTATGATTGCTGTATTAAGGGAGGATATCGCCAACAATCGCATTACCAGGTTAAAAAATCCTGATTTTATTAATGATAATTTTCGGGTGATTAAATGGACTCCCCATAATCCTAGTGACCGGGGACAGAAGCAGGTAAGAATTACCAAATATGCTGTTTTTGAGCATACTGGGTCCCGTACTAAAACTTCTACTTATAATATCCCAATTTATAGTTTAAAAGATGACCAAATTGCTGATAAATTCTATACTAGATATACAAAACAGGATGTTTTATCAGGGATTTATGAGCCGGGTGGTAAAGAATATGGTAGAGTTCAACCCCTGGCTTATTTGACCCGCAATGGGTTAGAAGAAGCTTTAATGCAGGGAACAATTCTGATTAATTTTACCGATGGTACTCAAGGATTTTTCAATGTGGATAGAAATAATGGTATTTCCTATGTCCGGGGATTAAAAGCCACAGCACAACAGCGTTACTGGTACTTTAGAGAGGTGGATGGTATTAAAGGTTACGGACATAATATAAATGCAAAAATATCTATCAAGCCAGGAGTAACTTTTGCTGGGGATGTTCTGAATATGGGCTTAGGTAGAATAGTGGTGATTGAAGATACTAAAGGCGGTCGGCAACATTTACAAATGGGCGTGATTGCCGATACCGGGGGAGCATTTTTACCTAATCTTTATCAACTAGACTTTTTAGCGGGAACCTTTAAGAATCGCCAACAGTTCACCCAGCATATTAGACAATTACCTGAGTTTGCCACAGCATACTTTTTAGTGAAGAAGTGATAGCTGTTATTTGCAGGGTAAGGGTTTGAGTCAGTACAATATCCCGGACTTCTCTAAGAGGATATTTGATAAGTTTTTTATTGTCATCAATGACACTGATTGATCCCCCTAACCCCCCTTAAAAAGGGGGGCTAAATTTTTAACAAAAGGGTGATTTAGGGGTATCTGAAAATATTCGATACATCATGAGAGACTTTTAAAACATCCTCTGAGGGTGAATGTCAGTGTTGTTAAGGCTACAGCGCTAGTTAGTCCTATTAATTCCATGGGTTTTACCTTTGATGTTTAGTTAAATATTTAACGGTATGTGTACTTATAAGAAGAAACAGCAAAAGTTTAAATAAATGAAATTTATAATACCATGCTCTGGACATAATAAAATAAATGACACATTTATTTTATTCAATCTCAGTAATACTATTTAGGTAATCTTGTCATCTATCTTTAGATAGATTTTTGAGGATATAAAAATTTTAGAGTAGTATTGACCCCTCACCTTACAAAAGGATGGGGTATATGGCTTACAGCAGAGCGATTGCCTAAATACTGTTGTAATGCACCAGTTAACTATTACGGAGGTTCAATCAAAATACCTGAAATAGTGATTCTAATGTATTGAACCTCGGTCGCTTGCTGGGTAAGGGTTTCAGGAGTTTTGTTAGTATGCTAAATGCCATTTCAGCCGTTAAGTTTTCTGAACCTCGGAAAGTGCCTCTAGACTTCTTACAGGGTAAGGGGTTAAAATGCAGGGGTCCCCACTCGCTGGGGACATTATTTGAATGGAAACTTGTTGGTGTATTCCTCATCCTTGAGGTGTTTTGTTACTGTCCCCACTCGCTGGGGACATTATTTGAATGGAAACTACTGCTGCTGGTACTTCATCTGCTATTGTGGGATGTCCCCACTCGCTGGGGACATTATTTGAATGGAAACAAGGGAACCGTGAGGGTTTTAGCGGGGGGTTTTACTGTCCCCACTCGCTGGGGACATTATTTGAATGGAAACGAGTAACTGACTGAGACAAAGCTGCGATCGCATCCTCGTCCCCACTCGCTGGGGACATTATTTGAATGGAAACCCCGTAGGTTAAGTGGGAAATCCCTTTATCTATACTGTCCCCACTCGCTGGGGACATTATTTGAATGGAAACAACTTCGTAAAATCCATGACCGTTCCTTTGACCTAAAAGTCCCCACTCGCTGGGGACATTATTTGAATGGAAACATTCCAGCACGAAGTCTTCTCGCGGGTAATGAGACCTTGTCCCCACTCGCTGGGGACATTATTTGAATGGAAACTCTTCGTAATCCTCGTATTCCAGGAACTTTTCCCAGGTCCCCACTCGCTGGGGACATTATTTGAATGGAAACAAGAACCATCGCCGCTAAAGCTGGGAGTCCTGTCCCCACTCGCTGGGGACATTATTTGAATGGAAACCTTGTGCTTCTATTAGGTGACCACCTAGTTTAATTAACTGTGCAGTCCCCACTCGCTGGGGACATTATTTGAATGGAAACTCGTATTCGAGTGACACGACTGTGAGGGTTATAGCGCCCAGAGTCCCCACTCGCTGGGGACATTATTTGAATGGAAACGCAAATAAAAGGTAAACGTCCGTTTGAGACAACTGCTTTGTCCCCACTCGCTGGGGACATTATTTGAATGGAAACTTACTCGAAGAAGCTTATATAGTCGAAGTTTTCCACGTCCCCACTCGCTGGGGACATTATTTGAATGGAAACGCGTTGTTTTGTTGTACTGCGGCTAAAGTTAAAACTTGTCCCCACTCGCTGGGGACATTATTTGAATGGAAACCTCTTAGTATATAAACTAGAAACAAAATCAGTAGTCCCCACTCGCTGGGGACATTATTTGAATGGAAACATCGCACCCACAGAAGGGTAAATTTTGTCCTTAAGTGTGTCCCCACTCGCTGGGGACATTATTTGAATGGAAACCGTAGCAGCGAGCTAGTTCTTTCAGGTCATCATCAGTCCCCACTCGCTGGGGACATTATTTGAATGGAAACCTTAAAGCGTATAAAACAGGTTGGGAACTACCATGTAACGGTCCCCACTCGCTGGGGACATTATTTGAATGGAAACTTTCGGAAAATTAGTTTCCACACTTGCTCTTCTATCTGTCCCCACTCGCTGGGGACATTATTTGAATGGAAACAGCGTCATACCATTCTGGAATAGCACGAAATTGATCAGCCGTCCCCACTCGCTGGGGACATTATTTGAATGGAAACCGACATTGTAGCATATGTCCTTAATTTCAAAATCTGCTGAGTCCCCACTCGCTGGGGACATTAATCGAATTAATACTATTGACGTTTCAACTCCGCTCAACGACCGTTAAGACTTGGCTCAACGAGCGCGGTTGATGGTTATAATCTGAATTTATGTTGGCTATCATTTTTAGTAGAACAATTAAGCCTCTGTTACAGGGGCTTAACTTTTATGTATTGGTACAAACCCATTGGGGAGAGTGTTTGAGTCTACTGCATAGAAAATATATCTGGGATTATGAAGGTTTAGATTTTTTATATGATTACTTTGCCGATTTATTGGAAAGTTAAAGGAGATTAAAGATGTCCACAGACAATAAAAAAAAGGACGACTATTTAGCTGAACACGCTATTAATCATGGAATTAAATTAAAAGAAACTGAACAGGAAGAATATGTCATCAAATATACAAATTCAGAATTAGACAAAATTCAGAAATTAACGAAGATTCTTCGATTATCAAAAGAAGCGTTTATGGAATCAGCAATTAGCTATTTACATTTTCGTTTTACTAGCGATCAAGAAAATACACAAAAGACTATACATCATCAAACAGCAAAGTATATGGATGAGTCAAAGAAAATTGAGATTGAACATAATATACCACCAAAGGAACGTGATCGACTTAAAGGAAAAATAAAGTTATCACCTGAAACATCTCAAAAATTAGATGAGTTAAACATGAAAGAGAAGATAAATGAATGCTTATTTACTGGAATTAATTTACTTTATGAACAACTAATTGATATAAAACCAGCAAAATCAGAAAACTAAGAATGGATTACTTAGAGATTGATGCATTAGTAAATGGAATTATTTATTCCAATGACGCAGTTAAACAAGAGTTAGGTAGGCGTTTTGCTGTTTATCTTGGTTTAACCCCAGGAAAATCTGGTAGTGATGGTGGAATAGATGGTTATGCAACAGTAAATAATGAAATGATTTATTTTCAATCTAAGTTATCTCAGAATATCTTGGATGCTTCCTTTACAGCAGATTTTGTTGGAAATCTTATAGTTCATGAAGCTGATATTGGAATAATGTTGGCTGGTATTGGTTATACAGATGGATTTCGTTCTCGTTTAGAGCAAGCTTCTCAAAGTAAGCTACTGAATATACAACCAAAGATTCATTTATTAAACCTTGAGGATGTTTTTGGAGAAACGACTACATTTAAAAAAGCGAGTAAAGATTTACCTATTTTGAGAGATTTAAGTAATGGAGAATGGGCTAAACACAAATAGGATATATAGGACTCCTATTTGATTTCTGAACAATTTCTGTTCGGTGTGTTCCCTTTCCTCACTATCATTTACTACCACAGGTAAATAATTGGGGAATGGGGAACGGGTAATATAAAGAAAGCCGGTTACACCACTGTTTCTAACTACTGGGTACAGTGGTTTATAAACGACGTTAAGTTAACCCAGTCAAATTATTTGGCAATTCACACAACGAGCGCGGAGGGATTTGAACCCCCGACCCACAGAACCGGAATCTGTTGCTCTATCCACTGAGCCACGCGCCCTAATTTTGTCCTATTATAGCACAAGTTAAAAAATAATTGGTAGGGTGGTGAACAGAATTAAAGAATACCCGGTAACCTACCCATGTACTGAAAAAATCAGCAACCCTCCCTTAGTGAGGGAGAAAAATTTAAAACTGATTTTTCCAGCTGGCTAAATCAGCCAAAGAGCGATCGCGATAACGCCCATAACGCTCCGGCTTACTTTTAATTTTGACACCTAAATCCGGCAAAATCCCAAAATTAGGTGGGATGGGTTGAAAGTGCTTCGGTGATGCTGAACTGATAAATTCTAATAACGCCCCCATCATAGTAGTGGGTGGTGCTGTTAAAAGTTCCTGACCCAAAGCCAACCGCGCCGCATTAGTTCCCGCTAACCAACCATCAGCAGCAGCAGCGGTATAACCTTCAGTACCAATCAACTGTCCCGCCGCGAATAAAGTAGGACGCTGCTTAAATTGTAAGGTGGAGTGGATTAACTGGGGGGCATTAATAAAAGTATTCCGGTGCATGACCCCCAACCGCACAAATTCGGCATTTTCTAACCCAGGAATCAAGCGGAAAACTCGTTTTTGTTCACCCCAGCGCAAGTTAGTTTGAAAGCCTACCATGTTCCACAGTTGACCGGCTTTATCTTCCTGGCGTAGTTGTACCACGGCGTAGGGACGTTCCCCAGTGCGACTATCCGAGAGTCCCACCGGTTTGAGTCGGACCATAGCGCATGGTGTCTTCTCCCCGGAGGGCTTGTTCTTCAATGGGTAAACAAGCTTCAAAAAATTTGGCTGTTTCCCGTTCAAAGTCTTTTAATTCCGTTTGTTCTGCTTGGCGCAGTTCTGACCAAAAGTGCAGATACTGCTGTTTATTCATGGGACAGTTGAGGTAGGCTGCTTCCCCTTTGTCATAGCGGGATGCCATAAAAGCGATATCATGATTTATGGATTCTCCCACAATAATGGGGCTAGCAGCATCGAAAAAGCTGAGGTATTCCATCCCCGTGAACCGGTGTAAATCGGCGGCTAAGTCGGGACTGGTTAAGGGACCTGTAGCTAAAACTACGATTCCTTCGGGAATGGCTGTTACCTCACCCCGGCGAAATTCAATTAAGGGATGTTGACATAGGGTGGCGGTTAGGTCTTGGCTAAATTTCCCCCTATCTACCGCAAGGGCTCCCCCAGCAGGGACTGCGTGTTCATCGGCTTTGGAGATGACTATGGAATTGAGTTGACGTAGTTCGGCGTGTAAGAGTCCTGTGGCGCGATCGCTAGCCATAGCCCCAAAGGAATTACTACATACTAACTCGGCGACATCTTCTGTATGATGGGCTGGACTAAAGCGTTTTGGGCGCATTTCATGGAGTATTACCGGTACGCCAGCTTGGGCTATTTGCCAAGCTGCTTCTGTCCCAGCTAGTCCACCTCCAATTACTTGTATTGATTGTTTATCCATATTTATAGGTTGAGGTTAGCCAATTTCCAATTGGTGGTGTATATCAATTTTGAGATATTTGGTGTCATACTAATTTTCTATACTAAAACTAAAGTTTGAGCATAAGAAAAATTTTTGGAGTGAATACTTATGGAATGGTCTAAAATAGTTGCAATTATTACAGGTGCTATTTCTGTGATTTTAGCGATCGCCTACCTTGTTTTAGTGCAATTGCTAGACTACCGGGATATGAAACCAGCTCCGGTAAGTGAATTAACACCACAGCAAGTTATAGTAGCATTAGCTTCTAATGATGCAGAAAACCTCTGGTAGAAATATTACCCTCCTTGGCTGTTAGAGATATGAGTATTCTTGTCTCTACTCTTTTTCAGTTCATCGATGCACATTAGGGATAGACTTTTGACAAAGTGGCAGAAAATTCATCATGCCAGTTGTTACATTAGTTAATTATTCATCTTTAATTTATAGGGGGTCAACTGATGGCAGAGCCTGATCAGGACGATAAAAAGAATTTTATTTACCCTCGTAGCCGATACTATGGTCAATTTGAGCCAAACAACTTAATATTTAACGCCAATCTTCAAGAATTTGCTCAAAAAGTCGGCTACATCTCCAATTTAGAGACATCTGGGAAACTTACACCCCAACAAGCTTATAAACAAATTAAAACTCTTTGGAAACAGTTAAAACGCAGCAAAAAAGAACTAAGCATTGGTAACAAGGTGGAACCCCCAAGCATACCTTAAATTATTTAAAACCCGGGCTAAGTGTCTCAAACTCATCCCGGGTGAGTGACACCACCATATTTTCTGATGGGATTTTGATAATCCAACGGGTGTTGGCTTGACTGTCATAACTTGACTCCATTCCACAAACCACGCCTACTTTGCCCATTACGTAAGCTGGACATAGTATTAAAACCTGATCCCCGACTTTAACACTGTGTGAGGTATACAAGATTCCGCCTATAAATTCTACACTTCAGGATGAAATTATATAAGTAAAACCCCAAAAATATTTAACTTTAACTAAAACTTGCACATTTCATAACCTTATCTTAATCAAAATGGGCATAAATAATGCATTATCTCTTGCCAGCACCCCGAAAAAAACCGCCATCAAATAGTCAGAATGGGTTTTTGACTTCCATACCTGATGATTGGCTGCTTTGCCATTTTTCGGTAGGATAGCTCCCATATCCTCAACTAGTGAGGGACACGTCACAACAAAGTAATCCTATGGCAACTTCCCCAATCCCGACTCAAGAATCCTCTGTTAACTGGCATCTCCTGCTACAACAATTAATGGACAGTGAATCATTGACCCGCATTCAAGCTGCTGAGTTGATGCAAGGGTGGTTAACTGAAACCGTCCCGCCAGAATTATCAGGGGCAATTTTAACAGCGCTGAACTTTAAAGGCATTTCCGCCGAAGAGTTGACAGGCATGGCTCAAGTGTTACAGTCTCAATCAAAACAGGGTACTAACCGAGAATCTACCCAAGGGATGATGAACCTCATAGATACCTGTGGTACTGGGGGGGACGGTTCATCAACCTTTAATATTTCTACAGCAGTGGCTTTTGTAGCTGCTGCCTATGGTGTACCCGTTGCTAAACATGGGAATCGCTCCGCTTCCAGTCTGACTGGTAGTGCGGATGTGTTGGAAGCATTGGGGGTAAATCTAACTGCTGCTAGTGAAAAGGTGCAGGGCGCAGTAAAAGAGGTGGGGATCACTTTCTTGTTTGCCCCTGGGTGGCATCCGGCACTCAAAGCCGTTGCTGGTTTACGACGGACTCTCAAAGTCAGAACCGTATTTAATTTACTAGGGCCCTTAGTCAATCCCTTATATCCCACGGGTCAAGTAGTGGGGCTATTTACTCCCAAGCTTTTAACAACTGTTGCCCAAGCATTACATAATTTAGGTAAACAAAAAGCAATTGTGCTGCATGGGAGAGAAAAACTGGATGAGGCTGGCTTAGGAGATATAACCGACTTGGCAGTTTTATCAGAAGGTAAGGTAGAATTAACTACTCTTAATCCCCTGGAAGTAGGTGTAACTCCCGCTGCCATTAGTGCGCTGCGGGGTGGGGATGTCCAAGAAAATGCAGTGATTCTCAAAGCAGTATTACAAGGTAAGGGAACTGTGGCTCAACAGGACGCTGTGGCCTTAAATGCTTCCCTAGCCCTGCAAGTGGCGGGTGTAATTCCTTTATTAGACCATGCCCAAGGGGTGAATGTGTCTAGGGCAATTCTTGAGAGTGGTGCTGCTTGGCAAAAATTAGAACAGCTAGTTGAGTTTCTGCAGGATTAACTTTTGAGCCTGCTTGTAAATCTTAAGAGAAATATCGCGTCTGGCTAAGGCGTGCAAGTCTACTAAGGAATAACCGCTCCCATGCTCCCGTTGAAGTAGAAAGTAAAGTCTAGCTTTGTCTAGGTTTTATATAGCAGATAATTAATATTTGCAGTAATAGCTGAACTAGCGACAAAATACTGCTTACCATTAACAAATGTCCACATAGGATCACTGTTCCACTATCCCCAAAGTCAAGCTTTGACGGCGTGGCGGTGGAGCAAAGAATTATCAGGTGAGAAACCTGGGTTATGCCTTCATGGCGTGAAACTTACATTATTTTTTGTCTTAATCACCTATGCCCCTGTCTAACACAATACCTGCTCTACTTGTCTTAGCCGATGGAACTACTTATCGCGGTTGGTCTTTTGGTGCAACGGGAACCAAAATCGGGGAAGTGGTATTTAACACCGGTATGACTGGATATCAAGAAGTCCTGACTGACCCCAGTTACTGCGGTCAAATCGTCATTTTTACCTATCCTGAATTAGGAAATACTGGGATCAATATTGAAGACGAGGAATCGAACCGGCCTCTGTGTGCTGGGGCGATCGCCCGCAATATTTGTCATCGCCCCAGCAACTGGCGGTCAACCCAATCCTTGCCTAATTACCTCAATCAGCATCAAATACCCGGCATCTACGGCATTGATACTCGTGCCCTCACGCGCAAAATTCGCACAGTAGGAGCTATGAATGGTGGTATTTCTACATCTCTGGATGAAGTAGAATTGTTAGAGCAGGTACTAGCAGCACCCAGCATGGCTGGTTTAAATTTGGCGCGTCAAGTTAGCACACCCAAGGTATATGAATGGACAGAAAAGACAATTCCTGCTTGGGAGTTCAATTCAGAATCTGTAGTTAATAACACAGAAACTTTGACTGTTGTTGCCATAGACTTTGGTATAAAACGTAATATTTTGCGCCGCCTTGCCAGTTACGGATGCCGAGTAATAGTTGTTCCTTTAGATACACCTGTAGAGGAAATCCTCAAATATAACCCAGATGGGATATTTCTTTCCAATGGTCCTGGTGATCCAGCAGCGGTCACAGAAGGGATTACAACCGCTAAAGGCATTGCTGGAAAGTCAAAAACCCATATTCGGCATTTGTATGGGACACCAGATTATAGGTCATGCCCTGGGGGCAGAAACTTATAAACTCAAATTTGGTCATCGGGGTTTAAATCAGCCAGCCGGACTACAGCAGAAGGTAGAAATTACCAGCCAAAACCACAGTTTTGCCATTAACCCAGATTCATTACCTGCCGGAGTTGTGGAAGTTAGCCACCTAAATCTCAATGATGGCACCGTTGCTGGCTTACGACATCAGTCTCTGCCCGTATTCTCTGTTCAGTATCACCCTGAGGCTAGTCCTGGACCTCATGATGGTGACTACTTATTCCAGAAATTTGTCCAAGCTATGCAAAAGAGCTAGTCCTCATCTGACTATTTTATAGACAAAACTATACTTATGTTGACAAGCGTTGACATAAGTGAGTTAAGAAAATCGCCCACTTGATATATAATCCTACGATATCAAGTATTGAATTAAGACTATTGCCAACGCGAAAACCAAGCAATGATAGCGGTAGTCTTTCTTGTAAATCTTAAGAGAAATATCGCGTCTGGCTAAGGCGTGCAAGTCTACTAAGGGATAACCGCTCCCATGCTCCCGTTGAAGTAGAAAGTAAAGTCTAGCTTTGTCTAGGTTTTATATAGCAGGTACAAGGGGTTGACCACTCTCACCAGACTTATCCTCAAATATGCCCAAATTTACTCAAAATTGAGCGGTAAAATGCCTTGACAAGGGCGATTAATGAATTTAAAATCGCGCAGAGGTAATAACCACCCCTGGAACTATGAAAATTTCCGGGTATGGCTAGCTCGGTCCAATCCTAAAGCCTGTGGATTAAGTCAGCGCCTTCGCTCTTAAAGTGAAGCAGGAAGATGATTTCGGACTTTTAGGTGAGTTTGAGGAAGTTTAGTAGAGCAGAATAACCACAGAAGTTATTAATGGAGTATCTACTCATCCCCTGACTTCCCCTATCTGGACAAGTTGTAGACAACTTGCGCTAAAACCATCTATACTTGAGCGTTCACTTTAACCATGAGGAGGGAATTATTGCTGAATCACTGAATCTAACCGTGAGCCTGAGAGGCACTCGCGAAGTCCGGGATAACTGTCAGCTATTCCGCCTCACAGGTTTGTTAGACGCATTTTCTGAGCCGACGTTTCGCAAAGTACTGGGCACTAAAATTGATGATCGTCCAAAGCACATTATTCTGGATCTCTCACAAATTGACTTTGTTGATAGCTCCGGTTTGGGCGCTCTGGTGCAACTGGCTAAACAAGCTCAAACCGCCGGCGGTACTTTGCAAATTGTGACAAATGCCCGAGTAACTCAAACGGTCAAGCTGGTTCGCTTGGAAAAGTTTCTAGCCCTGCAAACTTCAGTTGATACGGCTTTAGAAAACATCAAGTAATCTTGATCGCTTTATAGAGTCCGGGGAAATGCCGATATCGTCGATTTGATGCGGAGTAAGACCGAAAAATCCCAAGCTAGAAAGGTGTCTGTCGATGAAACCGGCAGCCTACACTTACCTACAGGAGAGTGTGGGTAATTTACCGAAGCTCAAACATAACCTCTCTCCTGGTGAGAGAGGTTTAACAATTAGCTAAAACAGCAAGAAGCCTCTGGGCTAACGTCAGGAAGGCGATCGCACTCAGTTACACAGGAGTTGACGACACCCCTGTGAACTAATGCCGGAAACCAGATCACAGGATATGGAGGAAATGAGCAAAATATTTTGTTTGCGCCCATAAATTTGATAGAATAAGTCGGGTAGACCTCACCCCCATCGGTGTCTGAGCAGCCTCTGTCCACTAGCATTGCGATTATTGGTAAGCGACTGTATTCCACAGAGTAGAAGTCAGTAGGCACATCTTGATTAATATAAGTCGCCTCCGGGTTGGTCATCAGCTCGCGAACAAGCCAGCATATCATCGGTGGTCAGTGAAATTTGTAGGAAGGTAAGAAATTTACAGTCGGCAGTAGGGCATTAAGTGCACTTAAAACAAAGCCCATCGCCACCCAGTCTATGGGAGGCCTAGCCATAGCAATAGCTGGATTGGGTGAGAAGCCTACACTCAATTTCTCAAAGAAATTCAGTTAGGGGAGTATGTCACTGGGTGTCAACCTTGGAAGACATGACGGGTGGTATTGTCACTTTGAGATGCCTATAATAGCCCAATAGTTTGATAAAATACATTAATACTCAAAATCAAGTGTGGATCAAAAAGGTTACAATTAGTCGGTAATATTTGACAGTCTCTTTTATGTTCGGTGTACCAACATGGCTGGCTTCAGAAGTCATCAATCTATGAAAGCTCTGTTGAAGATGCCTGCTAACTATAGCCCGTTGAGGAATGATGAATTTGTGACATCACAGGGACAAGAGCTATTAGAAGGGAAAAATGAACCCCCCCCGCCCAGTTCGTCTTGGCATCAAGCACTGTTGGCTACCACCGGGACACTACCTGTGCTTTCTCAGTCACAAATACAACAAATGTCGCCTTTGGCCTTAGCCTATATAGGTGATGCAATTTATGAATTGTATGTTAGGATGTTCTATCTGTTGCCAGTGCAACAGACCAAAACCTACCACTGTTTGGTGGTAGCACAGGTAAGAGCTGAAACACAAGCGCTACATTTGCGATCGCTGACTCCGCATCTGAGTCCAGCCGAATTAGAAATCGTCCGTCGAGGCCGTAATGCTGCTTCAGGACGGACTAAGCGGGTTGAACCCCAAATTTATCAACAAGCAACAAGTTTAGAAACTTTAATTGGCTACCTTTATCTTACGGATTTCCCCCGATTAACCGAATTGTTGCAAAAACTCCATCTAGAGAAATAGTCAGCGACTCAGTCTCAAGATAGGAAAGTCAGCACTTGGGGTTGACTAAATTCAAAGAACCCCAATCTCCCACTCATAAACTATACCCAAAACTTATATGGCTAACAAACCCAGGAAAGTCCAGACTCCTAGCGAAGCGAATCGCATCAAACCTATAAAATTAAAGGGGAAGCGTGTTATTACTAGTGCGGTGCGCAGTCCCCGCCTCAGTGACAGGGATAAAAAACCTGTCTCCAGAAGCACAAGCCAACATCCCATTAATACCCATTCATCCCCAGTAGCACAATCGCCAGAAAATAGTGATCTCATCTACGGTCGCCATCCAGTTTTGACTGCTTTGGAAAGTGAACGGGGACTGAACCGCATCTGGATTACTACTCGTTTACGTTACGACCACCGCTTTCATCATTTGCTCTTGCAAGCGAAGGAAAATGGCACAGTCATTGATGAAGTAGAGCCAAGACGCTTAGACCAAATCACCGATCAGGCCAATCACCAAGGTATTGCGGCGCAAGTAGCCCCCCACGCATATATTGAGTTACCTGATTTAATTGCACAAGCGAAATCTGTAACGGATCCTGTAATTGTCGTGGCTGAGGGAATTACTGATCCCCATAATTTGGGAGCAATTATTCGCACAGCCGAAGCCATAGGCGCTCAGGGTTTGGTGATCCCTCAAAGAAGGGCATCAGGAATTACTTCTACTGTGGTCAAAGTGGCCGCAGGTGCTTTAGAAAACTTTTCTGTAGCTAGAGTAGTTAATCTCAGTCGTGCCTTAGAAGAATTAAAAGAGGCGGGATTTTGGATTTATGGTACTGCTAGCACAGCCAGTGAACCCCTGCATACAGTTAAATTTACTGAACCTATCGTTTTAGTTATTGGTTCGGAAGGCGAAGGGCTGAGTATGCTCACGCAGCGATCCTGCGATGTCTTGGTTTCAATACCCCTGTTAGGCAAAACCCCTAGTCTCAACGCCTCAGTAGCCGCTGGTATGGCGCTTTACGAAATCTATCGCCAAAGGTCATTAAACACTTTGTACCTAGATAAATTACAAAAACCCCTTTAAAAAAATAGGGGTAAGTTTCCACCCATAGGAATGCTAGATGGGGATAAAAGCCAGGTGATAACGAAAATAGATGGGACTGATGCAAACGCAGGTTGATGAGAGAGTCAGGTGTTCATAGAGTCACAAATAGCTTCTCTTCATCTGGACTTTTACTACAATATATGTAGAATATTAACATAATGTAAAAGCAAGATCAGTACCATATCCTTTCCTTTAATATTCAGTACCACATTGATAAATCGGCTACAACTATGCAAACAATTTGGAATAACCTGAAGGAATCATTAACTAATCAGTTCCACAACATGGGTCTAGCCTGGTGGGTGGAAATTGTGACGCAAAATCCCCGGTGTACCTACTACTTCGGTCCATTTTTGAATTCTGCTGATGCTAAAGTGGCAATCAAGGGCTATGTAGAAGATTTGGAGGTTGAAGGGGCACAAGGAATACTTGTGAATGTCAAGCGGTGTAAACCCGGTACTTTAACAATTGCTGAAGACTTGGGGGAAAGGATTGACCGCAAAGTAAAGCCTGTCTTTAGCGGTCAGATATAATCAAAATTCAAGGGCTATCATGGTTCTCAGTCGGTTCCTCTGGGAACTATGCTTTTGGTATTTGAGCTATTCCTAAGCTGAAAATTTTCTAGACAAACCTATACTTATATAGACAAAAGTTAATTTCTCTTGAGTTAAAAAATCAACTACCTGATATATAATCGTCAGATATGAACTATTGAATTAAGACCATTGCCGACGGGCAAACCAAGCAATGATAGTGGTAGTCTAGTTTTGTCTAGGTTTGATATAGCAGATTCGGATTCGACAACGCCGGGATTTGTGTCTTTCGGTATATGACTTGCATGGTGAAAAATCTAAAATAGAATTATGGCAAGAATCCTAATTATTACTTGTAATCACAGATAAACGTAGTTGTAGAGCCATTGTCAAAGATGGAATGCCTTCCCATGAGGAATACATCTAAGTTTATCTGTGGTTTTTTCATGAGAATAATAGCGAATCGCGATCGCACAGCGGTGATTAATCAGCAGACCGGCGATACTGGGTTAATTTCCGGTCGGAAAACCTTCCAGGGGATCTTTGGGGAAGGTGTGAAAGTGTTTCACGCCATTAGTGGGTGTTTACTTGTCCCCAGATGTGACTTGCTGAGGAATTATAAAAAGATAACTGTTGGTAATTATTCTAAGATATCCTTAGATAAGTGAGAGAATTGCCAAATAAATTAAGCATGAAGCTGGCAGAACGAGTAAGTAAGGTGACCCCTTCTTTGACCTTAGCGATCGCAGCTAAAGCTAAGGCCATGAAGGCTGAAGGAATAGACGTTTGTAGTTTCAGCGCTGGTGAACCAGATTTTGACACTCCGGCCCACATCAAAACCGCAGCAGCCAAAGCCTTGGATTCAGGTAAAACCAAGTATGGCCCAGCAGCTGGAGAACCAAAGTTAAGGGAAGCGATCGCCCAGAAGCTGAAAACCGACAACGGTCTGAATTATCAGTCGGAGAATGTGATTGTCACCAACGGTGGTAAACATTCTTTATTTAACCTGATGTTAGCCCTGATTAATCCGGGGGATGAGGTAATATTCGGTGCCCCCTATTGGCTAAGTTATCCAGAAATGGTAACCTTAACTGGTGGGAAGTCAGTAATTCTCACCACAGATGCGACGACGGATTATAAAGTTACCCCTGAACAACTACGTCAAGCAATTACACCCAAAACTAAGTTATTTATTCTTAACTCTCCATCTAATCCTACTGGGATGGTCTACACCCCAGATGAGATTAAAGCACTGGCCCAAGTGATAGTGGATGCAGATATTTATGTAGTGTCTGATGAGATTTACGAAAAGATTCTCTACGACGGCGCAGAACATATCAGCATTGGTTCCCTGGGGGAAGCCATCTTTGAGCGCACCTTGATTAGTAACGGGTTTGCTAAAGCTTATTCTATGACCGGTTGGCGACTGGGTTATTTAGCAGGACCTGTGGAGATTATTCGATCTGCTATTTCTATTCAGGGACATAGTACATCTAATGTGTGTACTTTTGCTCAATATGGAGCGATCGCAGCTTTAGAAAACTCTCAAGACTGTGTAGAATCAATGCGCCAAGCATTGACCCAGCGGCGACAGGTAATGTTGGATAGACTCAACGCCATTCCGGGATTGAGTTGTAGTAAACCAGATGGTGCTTTTTACTTGTTTCCCGATATCAGTAAAACAGGTCTGAACTCCCTGGAATTCTCTAACGCCCTGTTAGAAACACAGCAAGTGGCTGTCATTCCAGGTATTGCCTTTGGTGCTGATCAAAACATTCGTTTGTCCTACGCCACGGATATGGACACGATCCAAAAAGGAATGGACAGGTTAGAGAAATTTGTGAGTTCCCTGGTTTAATCAACCGTATAACCTTACTCCTCAGTCTACCTCACAAGTTTGGCGGGAGTAAGGTTAAAAATTGACATATAATTTAGGCTATTTTAAATACTGGCGCTACCTCAAATCAATTAAGTTTAAGTCTTATAACTTACCAGTAAATCTCAACCCTGAACCACCTAAAGCAACTTGTTAACAGCAGCAGTAAACTCTTCATAAGGAGAAACTCCCACAATAGTTTCTGCTAACTCACCATCCTTGAACATTAAAACTGCTGGAATGCTACGCAGACCAAACCTTTTAAAAATTGGCTTGTTATTGTCAACATCTACCTTTACCACCTGAAGGCGACCCTGATATTCCTCAGCGAGTTGTTCCATTAAGGGAGCAATAATACGACAAGGACCGCACCAAGTAGCAGTGAAATCAACAACAACAACTTTTTCAGTACCTAAAAGAGTATCAAATTCACTACCTTCAACATAAGCAACTGTATCAGTGGACATTAATTAAAGTCTCCTATTAAAACTGAGAGTAAAAACGTAACTGTAAAAACTATACTACTTTGTTGCGAGTCAAGAAACCATCATCTATGACTGGCTTTCTATTTTCATATATGAAACAAAATCAAAAGACTATAACTTACTCACAGGTAATACATCTAAGTCATATAATTGACATAGACATTCCCCAATGGCCAGGTGATCCCCCAGTGGAATTTACCACCCTCGCCAACATCCCAGAGGATGGCTATTACCTACGACGGTTGACCATAGGAGAACACAGTGCTACTCACATCAATGCACCCAAAAGTTTTTATCCTCATAGTGCGGGAATTGACCAATACTCAGGTGAGTCCCTAGTTTTACCTGCGGTAGTGATCGACATCTGCGCAGCTGCAAAGTTAAATCCCGATTACGCCTTGACTGTTGCTGATGTTTTGGCTTGGGAGAAAAAACATGGTGAAATTCCTCCTGGTAGTTTAGTATTGCTTCATACTGGCTGGGAAAATAAATGGTTAGATAAAAAGCAATTTTTTAACCAAGATCCTCAAGGAAAAATGCACTTTCCCGGTTTTAGCTATGATGCAACTGAGTTTCTGTTAGAACAAAGACAAATTGCTGGTTTAGGAACTGATACCCATGGGGTAGACCCTGGACAAGATGACAGTTTTAATATTAACCGTCTGGTATTGGCACAGCAGAGGATTATTTTGGAAAATCTCACCAACTTACAGCACTTACCACCAAAGGGTACTACTTTAATCATTGGTGTGTTGAGGTTGCGGGATGGTTCGGGTTCTCCTGTGGGGGTGTTAGCTTTAGTCCCATAGAATGGGAATTCGTGGTTTTTACTTCTATGACCTGGATGGTCATAATTTAGAACCTGTACATAAAATTGCAGGAGCAGTCCAGATTGATTAATCTCGACTACTCCTGCTACACCCCTTGCACAATCAAAAGATACCACTGTCAAAACCGGTATGTGTGCCAAATTGCCAAATAACCGTGTTTTCCCCATGCAGTACCTGGGTGAAACACCTGGTTTATTTGTGATTCCTGAAGATGTTGGCTTTCCTTGGTCATATTTTCTCACATAGCTAGAGCGATCGCATTGAGGACTTAGACATCGATAATGGCATCAGCAATGGTTTTTTGTAACTGAGATGGCACTACCCCCCATGAATTTGGTTAAGGATGCTTGGGGGTCGATGTCGATGAGGAGAACGCAGTGCATTTCAACCTCTGTGGTGCTGTAGTGGTTCTCAAGGATGCAGGTGATAGGCGTAACCCGGATTTCTCACTACTCCTCAATTACTTTAGTCCTTGTGCGGAGTTTTGCTTTGAAGTGTGATTTTTAAAGAATTATGGGACACTCCTAACTGGATAATAAAGTTGTGTTAGGGTGTGAGAAATGATTCCAGAATTTGACGTAAATGGTAATTTACCATCAGGGGTGCATTGGGCAGAATGGTCGGACTTTTTAGAAATATTTGGGACAAATTTGATTAGACAGCGCATGATAGACGGTCTTGAACTGGCAATGACGCAACTAAAAGCAGCAGGCTGTAGAACTATTTATATTGATGGTAGTTTCGTTACCAGTAAACCACAACCAGGAGACTTTGATGCCTGTTGGGAGGATAATGGAGTTGATATAAACTACCTAGAATTGATTGCTCCTAGTTTATTTAATTTTGCGCTGCGGCGTGCCGAACAAAAAATTAAGTACAAGGGTGAAATTTTTCCGTCAAATTATCCAGCTAATGATTCCGGTACAGCCTACATAGATTTTTTTCAATTTGATACCAGGACGAATACGCGCAAAGGAATTATTGCTATAGATTTACAAAGGTGGAAACCATGATGATCAAAAATGAGCAACAGTATCAAAATTCCTTAGCTTGGTTGCAACGCTTTGAACAGTCTATAGCGGAATTGGATAACAATGAACAATTGAAGGCAGAACCAAAACGGTGGAAACTTCACAGAGATTCATATCAGAGTCAAGTTGACGAGTTAAAGTCAGAAATCACCGAATACGAAAGACTGATTAATTGCGACACCAGTAAACCTTTAAAAATTCAAGTCGATTCTTTAAATAAACTGCCAGATGCTTTAATTAAAGTTCGGTTAGCAGCCAAAATTACTCAGCGAGAACTTGCTGATAGATTAGGAATTGCTGAACAAAGAGTCAAGGAATATGAGGATACAGATTATCAATGTGCCAGTTTTGTAGAAATTCTCGAAGTCAGCACCGCTTTGGGTGTCGAATTTGAAACGGCAACTGTGCAAGTAGATTTTGCGGAAATAGAAGCAGTTAAAAAAAGCGTGGATAAATGGCGCAAAGAAAAAATGAATATTAAAACTAAAGCCTCATAAGTATGGTTGACATTTTAATTAATAAGTTCAAAATTATATGATGGGGAATTAGTAGCACCTGAACAGAAAACCGATATAAGCAGCATTTTGGTCGCAATGCTAGTTTATTAATAGACGTTTCGACACCTGAATCTCAAAACACAATTATGCGTCCCCCGGTGTTGACGGTGGTGGTCTACCGGAAGATTCCTGATTGTCCTCGGAAGCGGATGCTGTTTCTGAAGCGAGTTTTTCTATTTCTTGTAGAAGTTCTTGCGTCTTCTGCTCGGCTCTTTTGCGAGCTTCTGGTGACATTTTCGCTTGAAGTATTTTAAAAGATTTAGCCATTAGAGTTCATCCCCCTATTTCAAAGTAAGCATATGAGATGCATACTGCGCCTCTGCTACAGGAATATTCTTCTCGTACCACCGATTATCTCCAGTCTTATCTCCACCAACAAGGAGAATGGCAGTACGGTTGGGGTCAAAAGCATAAAGTACGCGAAAAGGACGACCTGTGTGCTGAATACGCAATTCGCGCAGGCGAGAAACCTGAGAACCATTGATTTTAGAGCTATAGGGGTGGGGAAGTATCGGGCCCATCTTTTCAAGTAAACCGACTACGGCTTTAACGTCGATTTGTTCCTCCTCGCTCAAAGTATCCCACCACGCACCAAATTTGTCAGTATACTCTATGCACCATTCCGTTGTTTGTTCCGTAGTGGGGAAGGAGCATCGTACCTGAGAATACTTTTTAGTTTTCTTAAAACTTGCGTTTTGACCCCGGTTCTTGAGTTGGCTGCGATTTACCATGTTTCCTCCCTTGTTTACATTCAGACACACGAATCCTATGGATTCCGATTCTTATGTGTTGAACAAAATGGGAGAAATCAACTAAGTCATCGCCGCACTAAGCCTCGATAAACAACTCAACGAACTACTTGTTTGCCAGTCACAAGCACAACTGGGGTTGTAACTTGACTAGACAAATATGGGTTAACAGAACAAATGTAACATTGCCTTGTTGTCAATGTCAATATAACGCCTATCAATGACTTTGCTCATTTTTAAATTTTTATACGTTCTGTGTTCTGTGAATATTATTGGCACTGGGACAAAGGGTTTTATCGCTCTTGATTTTATTCGTGAAGCACCATCGGCCTATGATGCAATTTCTAGCGCCATAAATGATGTCAGAAAGGCTATTCCACAAGCGGAGATTATGGAGGCATCACCCAATTTTGTTGGTGTGACAGATGTCGCGAAGCTTTTGGGATGCTCTCGACAAAATCAGGACTTACTATCAAAAAGCATTTCAGACCCTCCCCTGCTATCTACCTATCCATTACCCGGATCTTTCTTAACATTCGTGAGAGCGATCGCTCGCAAACCCCCAAACCTTAATCCTCCGTTGATGATTCTCAAGAAAATAAGGGTTTTATCAAGAAGAATAAGGTACATTTTGTCAAGAGTAGGGAAATTTTCAAGCGTTGAAACCGTGTCCACATAAATGTTCCAAGATTGTTAAGAAAAATGTGGGTAATGAATAGCCTTACAAGGGGAGGGTGAGGGTGGGGTAAAATAATATTCGATAGTAGGAGCGAAACCGAAATCAATATGTTCCCTGAGCGAAGTCGAAGGGAACAATAATAAGGGCGAGGAAGTGAGGTTAAGAGAACCGCAAGAGATTTTAGAGATTATTGGGGGGATCGTGGTTTCGACTTCGCTCAACCACCGAAATCAATACAGACCACATATCGACTTCACCCTTGCGACCACCGGGTTTGGGTTGTGGAATCATGTCGCTGAGAAATTCATCAAGATCAATACTACGGACTGCTGACAGAAGTGAGGGGGAAAATCTGATGGTCTAAGAGGATGTTTGGAAAGTCAAGAAAAGCTCAAGTAACGATATTCTGTCAGTAGATAAAAACGCGACAGAGTTACTTGAGCCATGTCTAAATCATACCCAACAGACTTGACCGATGAACAGTGGGAATTGCTATCAGTGCTGATACCCCCAATAAATTTGGGGTGTCGTCCCCGTCGGGTTGACCTACGCGCTGTGATTAGTGCCATATTTTATGTTCTCTGTGCGGGTTGTCCATGGCGGATGTTGCCAAATGACTTCCCAAAATGGCAAACGGTATAATATTGGTGCTGATTTGGGTTGATGCTGGGTATCAAGGTGAAGGCTTTATGAGATGGGTGATGGATACGTATCACTGGGTTTTGGAGGTTATACGTCGTCCGGTTAATACTAAAGGCTTTGTTCTGTTACCAAAGCGTTGGGTTGTCGAGCGTAGTTTTGGTTGGTTTATATGCTGTGGTTTTTTGTAAAATGGACGGAGTAAGTTGTCAGTTGACAATTCACTCTTAAAATTATAGTATGTATTAGGTAATGGCAAATAAACACCCCCATAAAGAGATACGAGCGGCGTTGAATTATGCTGTTGAGCAAGGCTGGGAAGTTGAAGAAGGAGGCTCTCATGCTTGGGGTAAAATCTATTGCCCTTACAAAGATTCTGAATGTAGATGTGGGGAATTTTGCATTACTAGTATTTGGAGTACCCCTAGAAATCCTACTAACCATGCAAAGCAGATTCGTCGAGTAGTTGATAAGTGTATTTATCAACAAGAAAAGAAATGATTACTTCTGAGGAAAGGGTAATATTAGATGCGAGAATATGAATTTACTCTGAAATTCAAAGTCCCAAATCCTATGACTGATACTGGTATGTTTGTCGATGCCCTTTATGAATCGGGCTGTGATGATGCTATTATTGGCACTGGGACAAAGGGTTTTATCGCTCTTGATTTTATTCGTGAAGCACCATCGGCCTATGATGCAATTTCTAGCGCCATAAATGATGTCAGAAAGGCTATTCCACAAGCGGAGATTATCGAGGCATCACCCAATTTTGTTGGTGTGACAGATGTAGCGAAGCTTTTGGGATGCTCTCGACAAAATATTCAAAAGTTACTATCAAAAAGCATTTCAGACCCTCCCCCTGCTATCTACGGAGGGGCGCAGTCTGTCTGGTATCTCCTTGATATCCTTACCTGGCTGATTGAACACAAGAACTATCAAATCGACGAATCTTTGGTAGAAATTGCTAAAACCACTAAGAGTTTAAATCTTGTCAAACAGTTGCAAATGCTCGACTCTGACACGCACAGAAAATTTCAGGATCTTGTGTGTGCTAAGAAATAAATATTTAGGGTTGTCAATTCATAAACAAGGTATCAATGTGTGACTCATATCTTGTTTTCTTCCTTGGTGCGAAAAAAAAGGGAGGAGCAAAACGCCCATCCCCCAAAAATCAACTAGTTAATTAAGATTAGGTTCCAGACTGCCAAGAATTGATATACTCAACTTGCCCAGGAGTTAAGCTATCAATGTAAATACCCATAGCTTGCAACTTCAAACGAGCAATTTCTTGATCAACTTCTACAGGAATAGAGTGTAACCCAGGCTCTAATTTACCTTGATTCTTCACCAGGTATTCACAAGCTAAGGCTTGGTTAGCAAAACTCATGTCCATAACGGCGCTGGGGTGTCCTTCTGCGGCGGCGAGGTTAACTAAACGACCTTCACCTAAGACAATTACAGATTTACCACTGTTGAGTATGTACTGTTCGGTGAAGGGACGGACTGTTTTAATTTCTTTGGCTTGACCGGCTAAATATTTAAGGTCAATTTCAATATCAAAGTGACCGGAGTTACAAACGATCGCACCATCTTTCATGATATCGAAATGTTCGCCTCGAATCACGTGTTTATTACCGGTGACAGTAATAAATAAATCGCCTTCGGGCGCTGCTTCCGACATGGGTAATACCCGGAAACCATCCATAACCGCTTCAATGGCTTTGATGGGGTCAATTTCGGTAACAATGACGTTAGCGCCTAAACCACGGCCCGTAAAGCAGTACCTTTACCACACCAGCCATAACCAGCAACTACGATGGTTTTACCAGCTAATAAGATATTTGTCGCCCGGATAATACCATCTAGGGTTGATTGACCTGTACCATAGCGATTATCAAAGAAGTGCTTGGTGTCAGCGTCGTTAACATTCATGGCGGGGAATGTGAGAACGCCATCGTTGAACATGGCGCGTAACCGCACGATTCCGGTGGTGGTTTCTTCGGTTGTCCCAATTAAATCGCCAATTTGGTGTTGACGGTGTTGCACTAAATCGGCAACTACATCACTACCGTCATCAATGATAATGTTGGGGCGATGATCTAAGGCGATTTGCACATGGCGGTTATAGGTCGCTGCGTCTTCGCCTTTAATGGCAAATACTGGAATTTCGTAATCGGTGACTAAGCAAGCTGCTACGTCATCTTGAGTTGATAAGGGGTTACTGGCGATTAAAACTGCATCAGCACCGCCGGTTTTGAGGGCGATCGCTAAATGTGCTGTTTCTGTGGTCACGTGGGCGCAAGCTACAAGGCGTAAACCAGCAAAGGGTTTTTCTTGCTCAAAGCGATCGCGTATCTGCTTTAATACTGGCATTTCCCGTCCAGCCCAGTCAATACGCTGTCTTCCCAAGGGAGCTAGGGCGAGGTCTTTAACCTCGTGCTTTAGTCGGGGAGAAGTTGCAGTCATTAAAAATTTCCTCAGAAAAATCAAAAAAGTTACGTAAAAATCACGTACCTTACTAGGGTATTGTACAGCTGATGATTTTGGCTTGTATTTACCACCAAGCTTGTTAATTGTACTTTGTTCTAGGTTGACATTGCATGGTTTTCAGGTTAACCTCATCCCTAACTTTTGTGAGGAGTAGATTAAGATCATCTGTTACTTTAGGGAGGTATTTGAGTGCGCTTTCAAATTTTGGCGATCGCCAAGCAAGTCCTATGGTCAAATTTTGGTTATTTTGAGCATAAACAGGCACTTTTAGAGGAAGGTCGCCTCAATAATACCCGCAGTGCTGCCAAGTATAAATCAGGTAACAAGGTATCTCATCCAGCCTCTCTCACACCTAGAAAGGGGGTATCCTCCAAAAGAATTTTAGCTAGAGGTATGATAGTGACAATTGCCAGTTCAATGGCGATCGCTGTTGTTTCTATATCAAAAGCCTCCGCTCAACTGCCTATTTTACCCTTTCTACAGTCTCCTAGTGCAATCGGTAGTGATGCAGATAGTAGAATTGTCTCTGGCTGGATTTATCTGGATGGTCGCCCAGTATTTCAAATAGCAGCAACCAGAACGAATTTTCCAGAGCGTTCCCGGAATATACAACAAAATCTCAATCAAATTCTCCAAAACTACCTTGGTTCCCCTCAACGAAATATTAACCTTGACACCAGAATACTGAAGAACTCACCAGTAATTTATGTCAATGGTCAATACCTGATGACCGTGACAGTAGAAGATACCAGAGTGCGTAGAGAAGAGGCATCAGTATCGGCAGTTCAAATTACCGAAGAGTTAAAAAAAGCCTTACAACAAGCAGACAAAGAGCGCACAACTGAAATTTTAATGAATCAAGGTAAAGTTGCGGTTGGGGTGGGAGTGTTAATGATTGTGTTGAGTGGGGGAGTCTATTACCTTCAACGCCGTTTAAAAGAACATTCGCAACACCCCATCCTACCCATAGCAGATAATGCTCAACAGCTGACCAACCAACTACATCAACAGCAAGATCGAGATATTCAAGAGGTTAAAACTAGACTGTTTCAATTAACTCAAACCGGGATTCTGTCCGGTGGATTTCTGTTCATATTGGGTCTATTCCCCTATACCAGAGTATTTCAGGTAGGTATCATTACAGCGGCTCAAATTCCCATAGCATTGGTCGTGATCATAGTAGGAGTTTATGTCGCCACCCGGTTTACCTATGCGCTGATTGACCGCTTGACCTCCACTTTGATCAGCACTGGTGTTTTATTAAATACAGAAGCTTCCAAACGGATGGAATTGCGAGTTTCTACATTTTCTGGTGTCACTAAAAGCATTATCACTGGAATTTGGTTAGTGGTCGGCATTTTACTATCTCTGCTGTCCTTGGGTATAGATATTGTTCCCCTGCTAGCAGGTGCGGGTTTAATTGGTGTGGCTGTGTCTCTAGCTTCCCAAAGCTTAATTAAAGATGCGATTAACGGTTTTCTGATCATTTTTGAAGACCAGTACGCCTTGGGTGATGTGATTGCTGTGGGGGATGTAGGAGGATTAGTAGAAAATCTCAATCTGCGGATTACTCAGCTACGGGATGCCGAAGGGCGTTTAATTACAATTCCCAATAGTGAAATTAAAGTGGTTGCGAATCTTTCTAGCCGCTGGTCACGAGCGGATTTAACTATTCCAGTTGCCTATGAAAATAATATTGATGATGCCATGGATCTGATTAAACAGGTAGGCTGGGAGATGAATCAAGATCCTCTGTGGAAACCTCAAATACTGGAAATGCCTCAAGTGTTAGGCATAGATAACTTTGGCGATCGCGGTTTAATGATTCGTGTGTGGATCAAGACACTACCACTTAAACAGTGGGATGTGGGGCGCGAGTTTCGTCGGCGCTTAAAAATCGCCTTTGATCAAGCCGGATTCTCGATTCCTGTACCTCAACAAGGTATTTGGCTCAATCAAGGTGAATTGCCACACTCAAAAATCAATGGCAAATCTGAGTGATCAAGTAATTGACAGATCCCCGACTCTTTGCAAAAGTCGGGGAGTCAGAGTCTTCTGTACCTATATGATTTATTAGTGAGCGATTAAATAATTCAACTTAGGCTAATAGTATTTTTTATCACTAAACCTTATAGGAGACAAATTAGAACATTTGTACTATAATAGATTGCAGCGCGAATATTGCCTAACAAAGAGCAAAGGTTTGCTGCAACAGACTTCTGGAAGATGGATTTAAGGGTTAGTCCAATGATCAAGCATTATATTCTCAACCTCGATCCGACTGCCCGGCACGAATGGGACAGGTGTACTTTACGTGACCCACTGACGGCGAAACGTCCGGATATTGCTCAATTAATAGCTGAAGCTGTTGGTAATGAAACTGGTAGTTATTTAGTGAGTGTGAATATCGAAGTACAAGTTTTAGAGCAAGCTGTAGCGCCAGCATCGGAACAACTGTCGCGACCATTCCCAGAAATAAACATCCCCTCACAAATGCGAGAAGTGGCGTAGTAAAATCACCCCAGCCCTTAACAGGAGTGTTCATTAGCCCTGAACTATCATCAAACCTTGTGGGATGTGTCGAAAGAGTGTCAGGGCTACACACCTTATACCGATTGTCCCACCCTGTGGGACAATAGTTGAGCTATTTGCTGATTAATAGCTTTGATATCAAAACGCTGACAAGCGATTTCCCTGGAGTAACTGGCTATACTGGTAGTGATTTCTGTATCTTGAAGACAGGTATTAATCACTTGTGCTAACTCTTCAGGTAAACCTGGTGTGACCAGAAAACCGTTAACCCCGTGTTCTATTAATTCCATCGCTCCCCCAGCTTTTGCAGCTACCACAGGCCTACCGCATAACATAGCCTCAACAATAACTCTTCCAAAGGGTTCTGGGGCTATTGATGTATGTGCTACCAAGTGACAAGCTCCCATTAGCTGGGGGACATCCCCACGAAATCCTAAAAATTTAACCCGGTTTTCTAGTCCTAACCTTGTGACTTGTTCATGGAGTTCTTGGACATAATCTTGTTCACCAAACAGAGCATCGCCAACTAAAATTACTGACACTTCTGGCGGACATTGAGACAAAGCAGCAATTAAAATATGTTGACCCTTCCAAGGTGCAAACCGGCTGAAGTGTCCAACTATAAATTTTCCTTCTAGTCCTAACTGTTCCCGTAATTCTTTAACTTCAGATGCAGAAGTTTGATAATTTTCGCTATCAAACCCATTATAAACAATTGTGGTGAGTTTTGAGTTTCCCCCTGCTTGGATAAATGCCCTTTGACTAGCTTGGGAATTAGCAATTACTAATGAGGCCAAACGATTTGCTAAAGTAACGGCAATCCGCAGGTTGGTTGGGCTAAAATGTTCTGAGGAAAGAATATCGTGTAAATGATAAACTAAGGGACGACGAGCTAACAAGCTAGCCAGTGCGCCAATAACTAAGGCTTTTTGTGTGTTGGCGTAGATCAGATCATATTTCTTTGCTGTTTGTACCACTTTAGCTAACAGTGGTATAAGTTGTCTGAAACTAGCCAAAGCTTGTAGAAAATTGCTTTGTTTATGAACTGGTATTGCTTGAGCGGCGAAAACTTCTACAGGGATATGATGCTGTTGAAGTAAGTTTGTAAAATGGCCATCTGCGAACAATCCGACCAAGGCTTGTTGTTTATAGGGTTTAGCAATATCTATTAGACAAAGTTCTGCACCGCCAGGTTTACCACTCTGGTCTAAAAATAAAATTTTCATAGAAATATCTGATTATTGATAAAGTTATTAAAGCTCTTCTGTGTCGGCAATTAGAGTTGATATAGAACATAAATACAGCACATTTCATCTGAGTAGGTACAAGGGCGGGCAAGATGCCCACCCCACAAGATGTATGATCTTTATGCTCGATACTACCTCCGGCTGATTTGAATTTCAAGGCCGATTTAAAGACATAGAGAAATTGGATCTGGAAACTACATCTACAGCTAAATTATTGACTTTTATCGTACCATTTAACTGTTCAACTATGTATGTTGATACAACTGTTTCTGAGCATTTATTATGCCACCAATTTAGCGATTTTTGGTGCATTTCTTCCATAAGTTGTGGATTGTGTAATAGTTGTTTTAAGACTTTTGACCATTCGCGCCCATCTTTAATTTGAATTACAGGTGCTCCATCTAAATACCAGCGAGAAGGTAAAGCTTCTGTGACTAGGACACAACCATATTTCATCCCTTCAAATAAGCGCGTTGTTTCAAAAGATGTGCCTCTAGGAACAAGACATATTTTTGTATCCATCATAATTTCACTATAGCTGCGCTCATCTTGGCTAGTTCGATCATGAAAGCCAGCGGTAATCCCTAATTCAACTCTAAAATTTTGGTTTTGGCGTTGGAATTTGATGACGTTTGAGATCATCAGTTTCCGTGCTAAACTTTTGGGAGTTCCTAACCAACGCTTAAAACACCATATCGGATAATTTACGTGGACAACACTACCAGAAAAGTAAGTATCATATAGACGTTCTTGGAGAGGCTTGATAGGTAAATGTTTAGAATTATTATACCCTAGAGGAATATCATAAATTTGAGTTATTTTACCTTTACCTAAGAACCAACTTTTGAAGTTTTGAAATTGATAGTTGACTAAGCCGGGTAAGCAAACAAATAAGATTCTGATAAATTGAATTAATGTCAGTAAGTTGAGCCAAGAAGGCTGAAGTATAGGATTACATCCTAAAATGGGGCGGGTACCTATACACTTAAATACAGCTTTTACTTTATGACAATATTTTGGTATACGATACCATTCGTCTCCGATGATCAAAACAACCACATTCTCACCATAGGAGGGGATTTCATCCATTGCATCCCAGGTGACGTAAAATACTAGACCAGTTAGAGTCGAATTTTCTTCTATGGCTTGAAATACTTTACAAACATAGTCAGCCAAGCTAAATTTAATTGGTGGATTGGTCTGGTATATATCCCAAGGAATTGGTTTTTGACCTTTTTTGATGTAGATGTAGTATTGATTAGCTAGTAAAGTATTCACAACCATGGTGCGCTCTGGGGTGTAGTATGTAAGGATTTCTGGTTACAGTGATTTGAATTAGGGATTTTGCAGCAGCAATTATTATTTTTTTGTTGCTTTTAAGCCAAGATAATTTGACGCACTTGTTGAGCGATTTTTTCCCAATTGAAGTTAGTGACAGCATACTGAAGACAACTCTCACGCGAAGGGGTTGATATTTGTCCTAGTAATATCTCTTCTAATTTTTCAGCAATAGCTGAAGCTGTGTGAGATGTGGTAATTAATTCTGGGGAAAACGGTTGTAAAATTTCTGGCATACCACCCACTGGTGTACACATAACTGGTGTTCCACAGGCTAAAGATTCCACAATTGCTAATCCAAATCCTTCAAAAGATTGGCTAGGTATAACAGTTAGGTTAGCTGCTTGGTAAGCTACAGGTAACTTTTCGTCTGGCAAAAAACCTAAAAATTTGACATGGTTTTCTAAGCCTAAATCTTTAACTTGTTGTGTTAGAGATTCTTGCATATGACCCCGACCTGCGATCGCCAACCAAACATCAGGTATTTTTGGTCTAATAATCGCCATAGCGGCCAATAATTTATCTACACCTGTGCGATGAACTAAACGCCGGGATGTAAATAAAATCGGGCGATTCTCTGGCCAGCCGAGTTGTTGACGAGCTGCAGTTGGCAGTAGCTTAGGTTGGAATTTATTAATATTAACTCCACCGGGGATTACATGGATTTTCTTTAATGGAACTTCATATTGTCTATGTAGAATATTAGCAAATGCTTGACTGAGAACAATAAAGCGATCGCAACGGTTATAAGTTGCTTGTTCTATCAGCCATCGCTTCACAAAAAAACTGAATTTATTACTAACTGTTTCCTCCTGACTTTCAGAAGCCCATGCTCATGAAAGTTAAAAGTTATGGGTACGCCTTTGGGTAAAAGATCCAAAATTGGAAAGCTATATAATGCAAAATGCAGATTAACAGCATCCGGTTGACTAACTCGTGTTGTTTTAAAGTTATTACGAATAGTTCCTAGTCGTTGCAAGATTCCCTGATTTGGATCGGCTAAGTTAGTCAACTTTATGGGTAAATTTAGTTTAGATTCTGGTAGACCAACTCCGCACAGTTCCACTTTGTCTTGATTGGCTGCTAATGTATGAGTTAGTTCATAAATGTACCTTTCTAATCCGCCGGGATTTTGAGGAAACCAACCTGTTCCCAGGGTGAGAATAGATGCAGGTGTTGTTTTAAATTTTTCTTTTTTACTTTCCACCTACTACTTAGCTCCTATGATCTAGATGGATGCTAGTCTTATCTCCTGCTATTATCTAGAAAATCAGTCATTTTCATCCCCTAATCTATAGAGTCTTTAAGTATGTGTTTTTTGCATGAATATTCATTTTTTCATGAGGATTATTTGTTATGAAATAAGGTATTTAATGATTGATATAATATAAATTCTGTATGATGTATCACAGATTTAAACTGGTAAATTTTGTATCTATTATAGCTGTAGTCATAATTTTGACTTCTCTGGTATTTGCCAATCATGAGGTTAATAGCAGAACCCCTCAACGGACATATCAAACTTCTTGGATTGGTAATACCTTTGGTGGTGGAGAAAAATGGGTACAAAATTATATTCAGGCCATGTATGTGGCACCCAATGGTACAGTTTATACTAATAGTCTCTGGGATGAAGCAGGTAGAGAGGCGGGAATATACAAAGATGGTGATGTGATTGGGAGATTGGCGGATCTTCACGGTTGGGGTCGTCTCGGAGGACAGGCTGTGACAGCCAATGATAAATATGTTTATATTGGCATGCGCCAAGATTTTGTGAATAGGAAAGATCAAGACTATCCCCCAGAAGGGACAACTTGGCATTGTGTCAGACGCTACCACTTATCTGGGAAATCCGCACCCTTTGCTCAAGGACGTGGCTGGGATAAAAGTATGTTAATTGTCAGTAACCAAAGTCCAGTTACTGGATTAGCAACTAGGGGAAATGAATTATATGTTAGTGATGCTGCTACTAACCGTCTGCGTGTGTATAATACAGAAACCATGCAGGAAATACGCAGCTTTAGCGTTGGTAGTCCGGGGGGGATAGCTGTTGATAGACAGGGTAACCTCTGGATTATTAAAACCAAACATGGGAGTAATCCCGCTAAAATTGTCCATTATTCCCGGGAAGGAAAGCGGTTACCCCAGGAAATAACCAAGATTGTAGAACCCAGTGCGATCGCAGTTGATCTGCAAAACCGAATTTTGGTAGGAGAAAATGGCCCTCGTCAGCAAGTGCTGATTTACCAAGTTAAAGATCAACCTGTTCTGGTGAGTACCTTCGGTACTCCGGGGGGAGTTTATGCGGGTGTTCCTGGTGAAATCCAAGATTTAAAACTGTACGGTTTGACGGGAGTCGGTACAGATTTTGCAGGTAATATCTATGTAAATAGTAATGGGTTTAACAACTCAGGTACAGATTTACGCAAGTTTTCATCATCAGCAAAGTTATTATGGCAGTTAATGGGATTGATGTTTGTTGATAATGCTGATGCTGACCCCACCAGTGATGGAGTACGCTTATTTACCAAACAAGAAGAATTCTTGATGGATTATAGTCAACCTGCGGGTAAGCAATGGACTTATAAAGCCTACACCTTAAATCCTTTCAAATATCCCCAAGATCCACGGTTACATACCTCCCCAGATGCTACCTGGGTGCGTCGCATTCAAGGTAAACCTTTTGTTTTCCTGACTGATATGTATGAAAGTTTTCTGCAAATTTATCGCTTTAATCCTCAGACGGATGGTAAAATCGCGATTCCGTCGGGAATGTTTGTGGGTACTCGTGGGGGTGGGGGAAAATCAATTCCGGGAAATTGGCCTCCTGATCAGCCACAAGAGGGAGAATGGATTTGGCGCGATCGCAACAATAACGGTAAGTTTGATCGGATTGAATACGACAACACCAAAGATTATCCCTACATTGGCGGATGGTGGGTAGATACTCAAGGGGATGTGTGGAAAACCGTACGAACTAAGGAGGGTATCCGACACTATCCTTTACAGGGACTAGATGACCATGGTAACCCCATCTATACCTACGCATCCATGGAAAAGGAAGCAACCCCGACTATGTTTACCGATTTGCGGCGGATTGAGTATTTACCCGAAACCGATACCATGTATTTATCAGGCTTTACGCTAGATCATCCAGCGGTTGGAGATGATACTAAAGTTGTGGGTTCTGAGATTGTGCGTTTTGATAATTGGAGTCGGGGAAATAGAACACCCCGTTGGCCGATAGTAGTTCCCTACGATAATACCGGTAAACGTGAAGTTTCTACCTCAGCCATGAGTGTAACGGGTGACTATGTTTTTGCTGTGACGGGTAAAACCGCAAAAGTATATATATATAATGCCAGAACCGGGGCGTTTGTGAAAAACTTAACACCCGGTCCAGAAGTTGCATCGGAAAGTGGTTGGATTGATATCCCCTATGGTCTTCGTGCTATGCGACGAAATAATCGTGAGTATCTCCTATTTGTAGAAGAAAATGCCAAAGGTAAAGTGATTATCTATCGCTTCAGACTGTAACTATATCATCTAAATGGGTTTCTGGACATTCTCTAGTCACCCATTTTTTTTGTTTGTGTTAGTCCTTAACTTGATTTTAATAATGCTTTTGTTCCTGACTCCCCTAATGTTTTTAATTGGCGTTTAATTTGCCAGAGTAATAGCCCGAAAATAGCTATATGTCCCATAATTGCGATCGCATTAGTTATGGCAGCAGTTTCTGAGGATATAATTACAACCGGTGCCAACACAGAAAACAATAGTGAACTGTGAGCAGAGTCCCGAAAAAGCATTGCTAACAAAATCGTTGGTACGATCATCACAGCGGCTAAAATCACATTAGTCCATAACAACCGCCGCCCATTTTTCATCAATAACATTAACTGTGCTACCGCTGCATAAATTACTATTAAAGTGAAGACAAAAGTTAAGGCAAGAAGAATATTTAACTTATGCAATACAGGCAGCGATGAGGCTAAAATGAATATACTGCTACCGATGACATAAATTAGAGCGTTGATGGCGATCGCCAATATGTTGGGACTTTTTTCACCCCAAATTAAATCTTTGATTAATTTGTGCTTTCCAGGATAACTATGACTATAAACGTGCTGATATCTCGCCCACTCTTGAATTGTTTGCCGATGGGGTGTTAATGCAGCAATCAGATATAAAAATAGCCAGAAATTGGCAAACATTAAAAGCAATATATCCCCATGGATATATGTCAAGTTTTGCCAATTAGCACATCCTACAGTTATGATGGTAAAAATACTAGTTAATAAATAACTCTGCTGTTTACTTAACATGGTAGTATGGGAGACACTATAGCAACGTCTGATAGATTGCCAGAAAAAGTAAGTGCCAACCAGGGAAATTAATAAACTAAAGCTGATGGTTATGGCAACATTCTCTCCTAGTGCTACACCGAACCAATGGAAATAGGTCAATCTGAAACCACCATAATAAGAGTCAGGAATAAAATATTGCGGCATAATTAGCTGCAATGTGAGTATATTATCTAGTCGAGCATTGTTAATATCTAGAAGGTTATAGAATAGAAAAATAGCTGCAAGTAAACCAGTTCCTAACCAAGTTTGAACCCCACCTAACCAAGAAGCTATTAAACTAAATAGTAATGCACCGCTATAGTAGAAAATGGTAAGTGCCAGGGAAATGCCATAAAAAGTTAGTATCTGATATAAGGATTTTTCAGCATTTAAACCTAACCACAAATGCCAAGGAATTGCGAATAAAATGGCAATATATAAATTGATGGGAACCCCAAGGATTTTACCCACAAGAATACTTTGAGGTGATTGGGGAGCTAGACGTATAAAACCGAGGGTATCTCGCCTGGTTTCCCTGGCTAAATCATCGATGAGTAAATAAACTCCGACCAACACAAGAGCAAAAACGATGATCAGACTCAGAGAGGAGAAAAGATCATCATGCCATGCTCGCCAATCAATAATTACCTTACCATACTGATCAACAGCACATTTAACAATTTGTGATGAAGTCGTCCATTCATATTCACAATAAGCTGGATGGAGATATTCGAGATTTTCGTTTGTTGGTAGTTCAGCTTGGAAGGAACTAAACACCATCAACTGAACCAGAACACTGACAAATAATGCTAATAAAACGTTGCGAGTTTTTAAACGTCCCTTAATTTCTCGTAAGAATTGGGGGTTTAATTCACCTAAACCAGAGATCATATTCCGCATCATGAGCCTACTCCCCGAACAGATATACACAGATAATTATTGACTTGTTAGGATGCTTGTTTGTGCCCTAATTTTAAGAAAATGCTTTCTAAATCTTCTTGTGTACTGTCAAAGTTACTGATAGAACAACCCGATAGAACCAGAGAACGCAATAAATCAGCGCCATCTTTTGGTGTTCCGGTAAAACTGACCTTGAGACTGTTTTCACCGGGGATTTTTTGCCAACTTTGCACCAAGGAATAGTTTTGTAATTCCTGCTCGATTAACTCTAAACTTCCAGGGGTTGATAAGATGATGTGTTGTTGAGAAAATCGTTGGTAGATTTCTTCCAGGGAAGCGGTTTCTACCAAACACCCCAATTCCATAATGCCTATACTAGTGCATAGTTCCGCTAAATCACTGAGAATATGGGAAGTAATTAAAATAGTCATTCCCGCAGCTTGCAAAGCTGTAATGATGTCGCGAAACTGCATCCTAGCAATAGGGTCAAGTCCAGAAACCGGCTCATCTAAAATGAGTAAAATTGGTTCGTGAATAATCGCCCGCGCCAAACCTAAGCGCTGCTTCATCCCCCGGGATAGGGTAGAAATTAGGGCTTGACGTTTATTCTCCAGTTGGATAAGTTCTAAAACTGCGTGTAAGCGTTGGGTACGATATGGTTCCCGCAAATGATACAACCGGGCAAAATAGTCTAAGTAATCCCAGACTGTTAAATCTTCATATAGGGGATAGTTATCGGGTAAGTAGCCAAGACGACGCTTGAGAGTTGAGTTACTCTTGTCAAATTCTAGGGGATGACCATAAAGATAAATTTCCCCCGTGGTTGGTTGTTCAGCAGTGACCAACATCCGGATGAGAGTGGTTTTCCCGGAACCATTGGGGCCAATTAATCCATATACTTCACCCTCTGGGATTTCTAAATCAACATTGTTGACAACAATATGTTGATCAAATTGCTTAGTTAATCCGCAGGTACGAATCGCTAATTCTTTTACCATAGCTGTTTTGGTGCAGTTATGTTTGAGATAGTAACATACCTTTTAGATACAGCTTTGATAAATATTGTGACAAAATTACGATGGACTGCGAAGCAAAGCGATCGCGATAACGTGAAACTAGAATCCCCCGGACTCTAGCCGTGGGGAGTGTCAATAGTTTGACCATGTTTGGTTAATCAAAGCAGGTTTGTGTAGAGGGATAAACTGTTTGCCAAACTTGGCATAGAGAGCCGGAATGACTAATAAAGTCAAAGCGGTAGAAGTAAATAAACCGCCCAAAACCACAATTGCCAAGGGTTGTAGAATTTCATTTCCTGCTCCACCGGCGATCGCCAAAGGCAGCATACCTAGTGCGGAAGTAAACGCGGTCATCAGGATAGCATTAACTCGTTCTAGAGAACCGTTGACAATCACATCTTTGAGGGGCATTCCCTGAGCCAACTTATGGTTATAGTTGTCTACCAACAACAAGCCATTGCGGACAGCAACCCCAAATAGGGTAATGAATCCAATCAAAGAAGCAATGGACATCACACCGCCACTCAAGGCAATAGAGACAATACCACCCACCAAAGCCAAAGGCAGATTGAGCATGATGGCGATGGTCGCGCTGAGGGATTTAACACAGAAGAACATCAACACCGCAATCAAGATCGCTGCCAAGATACTAAATACCAGTAGATTATTAGTAGCCCGTTGCTCCGATTCAAACTGTCCGCCGTACTGGATGAAGTAGCCATTGGGGAGTTTGATTTTCTGTTTAATTTGGGATTGAATATCACTAACAACACTGCCCAAATCACGCTCGGCAACGTTTGCCGAAACAACTATCAGCCGCGATACATCTTCCCGATTCACCACATTTATTCCCATACCGTAGTCTACCGTGGCTACAGCACCCAGTTCGATGGTTTGCCCAGTAGGGGTAATCAGAGGAATAGCGCGAATGGCATCTAAACTATTGCGGGCTTTCTCCGTCAAGGAGACATAAACATCAATGAGTTGCTGATTTTCTGCCACTTGCGAGACTACACGACCATTGAGGGCAGTTTCCACCACCTTCGATAACTGCTCCATACTCAATCCATAATTAGCGGCCGCCGCGCGATCGTAATGGATTTGTACCTGACGAATGGGCAGTTGGGGTTCGAGCTGCAAATCTACAACCCCAGGGATGGGCTGAATCACATCTTGTACTTGTTCGCCAATCTTCCGCAGTTCGATTAAATCAGGGCCAAAGATTTTGACAGCGATCGCACTTCTCACCCCCGACAGCACTTCATCCATGCGGTGAGAAATAAACCCACCAATATTAGATGCCACACCAGGCAGTTTATTGAACTCTTGCCGCAATTGTTTAATGCTGGCTTCCCGGTCTTGGAGAGCGAGATCGCTGAGTTCTACATCTACATGAGCCATACTTACTCCCGCCCCGTCTGCATCCCCTGGAGTGCGTCCCGCCCGTACTTGCACCCACTCATATAAAGGATGATCTTTAAGCGCACTAGACAGAGCCATCCCCGCCCGATTGGTCATATCCAGAGAAACCCCTGGATATAAAACCATAGAATTTACCAATGATTTCTCCTGAAATTCCGGCAGAAACACCCGTCCCAGGGAGGGAATAATCGCAAAAGCGGCAACCAATGCAGCCAGGGCCACACCCAGAATGATTTGAGGGTATCGCAGGGACAGATTTAACAGTGGACGATATAACCGTTCTGCCCCACGGGAAATGAATGTACCTTCAGGCGGTAGGGTTTGGTTTGCCAGCAGAATTGCACACAGGGCAGGGGAAAGGGTCATAGCCACCAAAGTAGAAGCACAGATGGAAAGCAAATACGCCCAACCCATTGGGGCAAAAATGTTGCCTTCAACCCCTGTCAAACTAAAAATTGGTGCAAACACGACGACGATAATCACTGTAGAAAAAATCACGGCTAACCGTACTTCCACAGATGTGTCATAGACCACCTGAAAGGGATGCTTGGGGTTGCCCTGGGCCTGATTGCTTCGCAGACCCCGATAACAGTTTTCCATGTCCACGATTGAGTCATCGACAACTGAGCCAATGGCTACGACTAAACCACCCAAGGTCATAGTGTTAATGCCTAAGCCAAAAGCTTTCATGAACATTAAGCCAATTAACAGTGACAGAGGAATTGCACTCAGAGTAATTACCGCAGTACGCCAATTCATCAGAAATAACAGCATAATCACTGATACAATGATGATGCCTTGCATCAGGGAACTGCTGACATTGACAATGGCAGTATCAATAAAGTTAGATTGCCGGAACGTTTGTTTCACTTGCACATCAGGGGGAAAGGTTGGTTGCAAGGATTGCATTACCGCTTCTACTGCTTTTGTCACCGTGGGAGTATCAACATCAGGCTGTTTGTTAATCATCATCACCACAGCCGGCTGTCCATTAAAACTAGCATCTCCCCGCTTGAGTGCAGCACCGGTTTTTACTTGCGCCACATCTTGAAGCAAAATCGGTTTCCCATCTTGCACCTTGACCACCGATTGCTGCAAGTCTGCAATTGATTTTACCTGGCCAATACCGCGTACCAAAAGTTCTTGACCGCCACCAATGAGAAATCCACCAGGAGCGTTAGAATTTGCACCCCTAACAGCATTGGTAACTTCTGTCAAGGAAACCTTGAGCGATCGCAATTTTGCCGGATCAACTAACACTTGTTCCTGTCGTTCATCCCCACCGTAAACGCTAACTTGGGTGACTCCCGGCACAGACAAAATTTGATTGCTCAGGGTAGTATCCACCAGACGGCGCAAATCCATCAGGGAGGTTTTACCCTGGCCATTCACAGTTAAGGCATACTGTAAAATTGTCCCCAATGGTGATGCTAAGGGTGAAATTGCCGGCGGATGCACCCCTTCAGGTAACTGATTGGTCACCTGTTGGAGTCGTTCGGTCACTGATTGCCGGGCTTGATAAATGTCGGCATCCTGGTCAAACACCACCTGCACCATTGACAGACCGACTTTGGAGGAAGAACGCACCGTAGTTACCCCTGGCAAACCATTCACCGCGCTTTCAATCGGCACGGTAATTTGTGATTCCACTTCCTCTGCAGCTAGTCCAGTCGCTTCGGTGTGAATATCCACCTGGGGAGGCGCAAATTCAGGAAACACGTCTAGTGGCATCTGAGTGACAGTGAACACTCCCCACAGGGTCACTAAAATCGCACAGATAACTATGAACCAACGCTGGGTAATTGAGTTTTTGAGAATCTGATTGACAATGGAGTTCAACATCTCAATTAAACGCCTCCCTTGTTTTTGCGATTCCCAGCAATAACAGCGATCGCACCGCCCACAAGGACGACTCCACCACCGACTCCTGCTAAGATACCCATTGGTAATCCACTGGCCTGCTGTGTAGTATCCTGATTGTCTGCTTCAGCTAGGGTTGTGGGAGTCTCACTGGCTGTTGGAGTCCCAGGGGTATCCGCAGTTTGGGTTTTGCGCGATTCAGCATATAGGGACAAAGCACCTTGAGTAACCAGTTTTTCGCCAACTGACAATCCTGTGGTGACTGCGATTAGTTCGCCTTTGGTCGCACCGGTGGTGACTTCCACAGGCTCATAAAAATTCTCATACTGTACAAAGACTATCTGTTTACCGTTGGCATCAACCAATGCTGTCACCGGAATCATCACGGCAGACCCGCCTTGAGCAGAGGAGGCGATCGCTGTGACCACAATACCTAATAGTTGATCGGTTTGGGGATTGACTTTCACCCGATTAATGCCACCGGTTGCTTGAAATTCATCACCATGTCCGACATGAGCAAACCCAACTGTAGGGACACAAACAATTAAACTGGCTGCCAGAATCGAACTCATTAGGCCAAAGGATTTCATGATCACTCCTCACAAGATAGGGGTTAAACAAAAGTTCTCCATAAGTTTGCCAAAGGCCAGATGAAATTCAGGTGAAATGGCAGATGTTTTTGTAAAATATATGAAGCTCCCTCATAGTTGATTCTCTGGAGCAATGCGAATTTTACTGGTAGAAGATGAAGCGGATTTGGGACTGGCAATCAAGCAAGTCTTAATTAGCGAAAGATATGTAGTGGATTGGTTGACAGATGGCACTCAAGCCTGGCTATGCCTAGAAAGCCAGTGGACAGATTACACAGTTGCGATTGTTGATTGGCTGCTCCCGGAAATGTCGGGATTGGAGTTATGTCGGCAGATGAGACTGCACCAAAATCCCTTACCAGTGCTGATGCTCACTGCTTTGGGACAGCCGGAAAATCGTGTGGCGGGGCTGGATGCGGGAGCTGATGATTATTTGGTCAAACCGTTTTTCATGGAAGAATTGCTGGCGCGGTTGCGGGCGCTACAGAGGCGATCGCCTCAACTACAACCATCCACCCTGACTGTTGCAGGTTTTACTCTGGATACAGCCAACAATGTCCTAGGAGTGAATTTAGATCGGTCTACGCCCCTGCTGATTCCCTTAACTACCAAAGAATTTCAGCTGCTCATGTATTTGATGCAGAACCCCAATCGGATCATTCCCGGTAGCAAATTGCGTCATCAACTTTGGGACATGGAAGAAGAACCTATTAGTAATGTAGTTGCAGCGCAAATGCGCTTATTGCGGCGTAAGTTAGCAAATCATGGCTGTCCCTGTCCTATTGAAACTGTTCCAGGTGCTGGCTATCGCTTTAACTCTCAACTTGATTCTCGGCTATGAATAGCTACTCACTTTTTTGGCGCAGTCGTCTACGGCTAGCCCTTTGGTATGCTGGGGTCATGGGTGTGATTTTGAGTGTTTCTGGGTTGGGGATGTATCGAGCAATGGTACAAACAAACTGGGCAGCAATGGAGCGCGAAATAGAATCAATTGCGGGAACTTTACACGATAGCGTCGAACCACTACTACCCGCTGGGGAAGAACCTACTGCTGTGCTGCAACAAATTTTTCCTGATCTGTGTTTGAGTGGGGAACCTTGTCAGGCTACGCCAACCCTGATTCAACGACACACCATTGGTATCAGCGATCGCACCACATATTATATTCGGCTGTTCAATCATCAAGGGAAACTCCTGGCTTTTTCACCCAATCAACCCCTATCTGTGCCGCCAACTCTCAACCGCAATTCATGGCAAACCTTCCGCACCGCTAAGGGTATTCGCTATCACCAATTCACCACGATTTTACATAGTGCCAATGCTGATTCATCCTGGGGCTATTTGCAAATTGGGCGCACTTTAGAACATTTTGATCAGGAAATCAGGCGAATTCAATCGATTATGGCCATTGGTTTGCCTATTGCTTTGAGCTTGGTTGCTACTTCTAGTTGGTGGCTTTCAGGATTAGCAATGCAGCCGATTTACCACTCCTATCAGCAACACCAACAATTTACCGCCAATGCGGCCCATGAATTGCGATCGCCCCTGGCTAGCCTGTTGGCAACTGTGGAAGCTATTCTGCGCATACCCCAATCAAATCCACAGGATATGCAAATAATGCTTTATACTGTTGAGCGCCAAGGACGACGATTGAGCCATTTGATCGCGGACTTACTCTTGTTAACCAGTCTTGAGCAAAATTCAGATGGAGAGCAATTTTCGGTTCCTTGTTGCTTAAATGATTTGGTGAGCGATTTGACCGAAGAATTTTTAGAGATGGCTACTGCTGGTGATATTCACTTAACCTGCCAAATTCCCACTTACGAGGTTTATACTTTAGGTAACGAATCCCAACTTTACCGTTTAGTGTCAAACTTGATTGCCAATGCCATTCAGTACACACCCACTGGGGGATATGTAACTGTTAGCCTAGTCAAGAGTGATTACACTGCTGTGATTGCGGTGAAAGATACAGGGATTGGCATTGGGCTTGCTGATCAGGAGCGAATTTTTGAGCGCTTTTACCGTGTTGATGGCGATCGCTCTCGTAAAACCGGAGGTACAGGGTTGGGGCTAGCGATTGCTCTGGCGATCGCCCAAAAACATCAGGGGATTCTCAAAGTTGAAAGTCAGGTGGGAAAAGGTAGCATTTTCACGCTAGTATTGAAAATACAACGGCTAGAAACACGTGGCACTGAACTACCTCACGAGTAGTATGGCTAGCGCCACGCTATCGCTATCAGAAACTATGACAGCGGTAAACCAATTTTCTGTGCTGTCTCCCTGGCCATATCCCAGACATCTTGGGATGTGATGCCCCCCGTACCTCGCCAATTGCCACTGATGCCTGTATAATCTCCCATGGGCTGAAATACGTTACCGTCGGTGATGTGGGCTGGTTTGTGATCCTGAAAGTGATCCTGATCAACTTGCTTTGCCATCATCGGTTCATATAGGTCTGGGGCTAAGGTTTTTTGTAATATCTGCAAGTATACAGCTTGACCAACGACAATTTCTCGCTGTGGTTTATTCACTAACTCGACAATGGCATCAGCTACCTGTTTAGCCGGGTATACAGGGGTCATGGCCTTAGTTTGGCGACCGGTGTAATTGGCAGCGTGTTGAAAAATTGGTGTATCTATAGAACCTGGTAGTACTGTGCAAACATGAATGTCTTTGGCATTATCTAAATACAATTCCATGCGCAGAGAGTCGGAAAGACCACGAATCGCATATTTACTGATGGTGTAAGGGCTGGTGTATGGCTGACCGGTTACCCCCACTACTGAGGAAACATTGATCAGGTTACCGCTACCTTGTTCTCGGAAGTACGGTAACACAGCCCGCGCACCGTAAATATAACCAAATAGATTGGTTTCAATTACCTGGCGAAATACTTCCGGGGGTGCTTCTTCAAATCTGGCAAATAAACTAACAGCGGCATTATTTACCCATACATCAATTCTGCCAAAAGATGCGATCGCCCGCTGGGTTAATTCTTGAACTTCCGACTCATTACTAACATCGGTTGGTATGGCTAGAGCCGTTCCACCCAAGTGTTGACATTCTTGGAACTTCTTGCAATGCTGTTTGATTCCGTGCTGCTAAAACTAATGTTCCCCGTTTTTTGGCAAATTCTAGAGCTGTCGCCCGTCCAATACCGGTTGATGCACCTGTAATTACAATGACTGAATTTCTAATCGGTCGTGTCATATTTCTTTCTCCACCAGAAAATGTATGATTTAGCGTTATTGCCTTTAATTACTTAAAAATACTCGTACCAATCCTATAGAAAATATTGACATTTTTATCACAACCTTAAGATAGATATTTCTAATTATGATTATCCCCAGTCCAGGAGTAAGTTGCAGTTCATTAAAGCCTTTTTCAGGCTCATGAAGTACACACCAATTCCCTATTCCCTGTTCCCTGTTCCCTGTTCCCTGTTCCCTCAAACTAAAAAAAATTGTATCTCACGACCATGGGAAATGCTATATAAATCTACCTCTGAATATTTCCAGTGATGGAATAAAAAGCATCATTACCGAGCTAAAGTCAAATTACAATCATTCTCTGGCGGTGTTATGAAAATTGGCACTGATTATTTAGGTGATGGTGTTTGTACATTTACCGTTTGGGGTCCCAATTTAGCAACAGTCTCACTGGAAATTATCTCCCCCCAGCGGCGTTTACTTCCGATGCAGCAGTTAGGGGAATATTGGCAATTTACCGGGAGAGATATTGCTCCAGGAACACAATATTTATATCTATTAAATAATAGTGAGTCTCGACCTGACCCAGCATCACATTTTCAGCCTTTAGATGTACATGGACCTTCCCAAGTGATAAATCATAGTTTTGGTTGGAGTGATCACAGTTGGTCTGGTATTCCATTGGAAACGATGATTATCTATGAGTTGCATGTTGGTACTTTCACCCCGGAGGGAACCTTTAGGGCGATTATTCCCCGACTCCCAGATTTACGAGAATTGGGAATAAATGCTATTGAACTTATGCCTGTAGCCCAATTTCCCGGAGAACGCAATTGGGGTTATGATGGTGTTTATCCCTTTGCAGTCCATAATTCTTATGGTTCCCCTGAGCAGTTAAAACAATTAGTTGATGCTTGTCATCAAGAGGGAATAGCTGTAATTTTAGATGTGGTTTATAACCACTTTGGCCCAGAGGGTAATTATACAAGTCGCTTCGCACCTTATCTCACAGAAACTTATCGCACTCCTTGGGGTAGTGCGATTAATTTTGATCATGCACATAGCTATAATGTCCGGCAATTTTTTATTCAAAATGCCATATATTGGTTAACTGAATTTCATATTGATGCTTTACGCTTAGATGCTATTCACGCTATTTATGATTTGGGTGCAAAACACTTTTTAGCTGAACTGGCTGAAAATGTAGCTGTGCTTTCTGCGCAACAGGGACGGAAACTTTATTTAATTGCTGAAAGTGATTTAAATGACCCGCGTATTATTCGCCCACCTGAGTTGGGTGGTTATGGTATTGATGCTCAATGGAGTGACGACTTTCATCATTCATTATATAGTTTGTTGACAGGCGATCGCACAGGATACTATCAGGATTTTGGTCTGTGTGAACATCTAGTAAAAGCTTACCAAGATACTTTTGTTTATGACTGGCAATATTCCCATTATCGCCAACGTTATCACGGAAATAACACCAGCGATCGCCCTCCATCTCAATTTATAGTTTACAGCCAAAATCATGACCAGATAGGTAACAGAGTTTTAGGTGAAAGATTATCGCAACTGGTAAATTTTGACTCCTTAAAATTAGCTGCTGGTATAGTTTTACTTTCTCCCTATATTCCCCTGTTATTTATGGGTGAAGAATATGGCGAACAATCACCATTTATATACTTTGTTAGTCATTCAGACCCCCATTTAATTCAAGCAGTTAAACAGGGACGTAAACAGGAATTTTCGGGTTTTTCTGCTCAAGGAGAACCACCCCCCCCAGAGTCAACTAACACCTTTAACCTCTGTAAGCTGAATTGGGAAAAACGCCAAGCAGGTCAGCATCAAGTTTTATTATCATTTTACCAAAATTTGATTCAGATACGCCGCGAAAATCTCTCTTTATTACAAAGCAGCAGACAAAATTTAGAAATAGGATTTTATGAAGATAAAAAGCTAATTTTATGGTGTAAATGTCGGGAAAATAACCAGATATTTTGCGCCATGAATTTTCATAATTATCAAGTTAGATTTAACCATAACTTTGCAAGTAATAATTGGGTTAAAGTTTTAGATTCTGCTGCAACTAAATGGTTAGGTAGGGGTTCACAGTTACCGGATAAAGTTAAATTACAGCAGCAATTAACCCTACCTCAGCAAAGTTTTGTAGTTTATCAAAAATCAACACCCACAGACAAAGAATAACCTAAAAAGGAGTTATTTTTGCTATGCGCATACCTACAGCAACTTATCGCATTCAATTCAATTGTACATTTAATTTTAATTCGGCTGAAAAAATTGTCAATTATCTGGATGATTTAGGTATTTCTGACCTATACGCATCACCAATATTTAAAGCCAGAATAGCTAGTACTCACGGCTATGATATAGTTGACCCTAATCAGTTAAACCCAGAGTTAGGAACACCAGCAGATTTTGCGGCTTTAGTTGCAGAACTAAAACAGCATAATATGGGGTGGTTACAAGATATTGTTCCTAACCATATGGCTTTATGATAGCCAAAACCAATATCTGATGAATGTTCTAGAAAATGGTAGTAATTCTGTTTATGCAAACTATTTTGATATTTCTTGGAATTCTCCCATAGTTAATGGATTTGGTGAGAATCAACAACAACTATTAGCACCTTTACTTGGTAACTTTTATGGTGATTCTTTGGAAAATGGGGAAATTAAACTTAAATATGGTCAAAATGGCTTGAGTGTTAATTATTATGATTTGAGCTTCCCACTGAAACTGGAATCTTACGCTACGTTTCTGAATCAAAATATAGCTAAATTATCTGAAGTTTTAGGTAGAAATAATCCTATATTTGTCAGACTTCTAGGTATTCTTTATGTAGTCAAACATATACCTGCTGATGTCACAGCAAAGGAACGACAAGACCAAATTGATTTTGTCAAAGGATTGTTGTGGGAACTTTATACAGATAATAGAGATTTTAAAGGATTTATTGATAATAATATCAATTTTTTTAATGGTCAACCCGGTAACCCAGAAAGCTTTAATCTTTTAGATAGTTTACTCTCTGAACAATTTTTCCGCCTCGCTTTTTGGAAGGTGGGCGCAGAAGAGATTAATTACAGGAGGTTTTTCACTATTAACGAGTTAATTTCTGTTAAAAGTGAAGATTTTCAGGTATTTGAACACACCCACAGTTTAATTACTAACTTGGTGAAGGAAAATCAAATTACCGGTTTACGAGTTGACCATATTGATGGTCTTTATAACCCAACTGAGTATTTGCAGAGATTACAAGCAAAAGTAGGTGATACATACATTATAGTTGAAAAGATTCTGGAAGCGGGAGAAGATTTACCTCACCACTGGTCAATTCAGGGGACTACGGGTTATGATTTCTTAAATTATCTGAATGGTATTTTTTGTCAATCTGTAAGCGCACAAGCTTTAACCAAAACTTACTGTAATATTACGGGGTTTAGAACAGACTATGAGCAACTGACTGTTGATAAGAAGCACTTAATTTTAGAAACAAATTTAGCAGGAGATGTTGATAATTTAACTTATATTTTTAAGAAAATAGCGAGTAAACATCGTTATGGTAATGATTTTACCATTAACGGTTTAAAAAGAGCGATCGCCCAAATCCTCACTTTATTTCCCATTTACCGCACTTATACCCATCAGAGTGAGATTTTAGCTGCAGACCGCCAATATATCACAGCAGTAATTCAACAAGCTAAATCAAATCTACCTCTATTACACCATGAATTAACTTTTATTGAAAAAGTCCTGTTACTGGAATATGAAAATTCTCTCACACCAGAAGACCAAGAGCAATGGCTGTATTTTGTCATGCGACTACAACAGTATACTGGTCCGTTAATGGCTAAAGGCGTTGAAGACACTGCATTATATGTTTATAACCGGTTTATTTCCTTAAACGAAGTCGGTGGAAACCCTGCTAAATTTGGTTTGAGTATTACCGATTTCCACGACTTTAACCAACAGCGCCAAACTCGTTGGCTACACTCGGTGAATACTACCTCTACCCATGATACCAAAAGAGGTGAAGATGTTCGCGCCAGATTAAATGTTTTATCAGAAATTCCCGAAGAATGGCAAAAACAAGTTTATGGATTTTGTGAAATCAACCGTGTTCACAAAACCAGTATAAATAAAACTTTATCCATACCAGATACTAATGACGAATATCAATTATATCAGATGCTCATAGGGGCATTGCCATTTTTTGAACATGAGTATAGCAATTTTAATAAACGCATTCAAGATTATGTACTCAAAGCTGCTAGAGAAGCTAAAGTTTATACAGCATGGCTGCGACCCAATCAAACCTATGAAAATGCTTTAACTAAATTTGTGGCCGAAGTCTTAAAATTATCCCCAGAAAATAAATTTTGGCAGAAATTTTTACCCTTTCAGCAAAAGGTCGCCTACTATGGTATTTTTAACTCTTTATCTCAGACATTAATAAAAATCACCTCCCCAGGAGTTCCAGACTTTTATCAAGGAACTGAACTTTGGGATTTGAGTATGGTAGACCCGGATAATCGTCGTCAAGTTGATTTTGAAATTCGCCAGGATCATCTCAAATTCATTAAACAACAAATCCAGAGGGATATTTTTAAGTTGATAGATGAACTATTAGCCACCAAAGAAGATGGTAGAATAAAGTTATTTCTCACTATCCAAGCCTTAAAAGCCAGAAGGGAAAACATCAGGGTTTTTCAAGAGGGTAGCTATATTCCCTTAGAAACTGGGGGAAATTTTTCAGACCATATCATTGCTTTTGCGAGAATACATGGTGATGCTCAAATAATTACCATTGCACCCCGCTTTCTTACCAGTGTAATTCAACCAGGTGAATATCCTCTTGGTTTATCAGTCTGGGATGACACTTATATTAGTTTACCACCATCCGCGTCTTTGATGTGGCAAGATAGCATTACCGGGGAAAAGCTCAAAGCTGATAAAAGTATCGCAGTTGGGGAAGCACTGCAAAACTTCCCCGTAGCACTTTTAAAAAATTGTAACTCAGATCAAAAAACTTGGCGATAGGTGGATTAAACTATACCTTGACAAAATTCAAGGAGCTAACCGAGCTTTACCTTGACGCTGCTTTTCATACCATTGTGCGATCGCCGGTGTCCATTCTACAAAATGAGGCCACATCAGTTCACACAACTTTTGAATTTCCAATTGAGCATCCTTTTTATATCTCATATCGCAAAAGTGCATGAAGGAGCGTAAATTGAAACTGACCACAAAATGCTGGCGATAATCAAAAGGTACCTTACCTCTAGCGTGTTCCTCAGACATTCCCCCTTCAAAATCGGCTTTATAACGCTTCGCAGCTTCCAGACACCATGCTAAATCCGCTGTGCGTTGTTCGGGAGAGTAGTAATATTTCTTACCGTTTCTATCGGAGTAATAACCAACTGGACGCAGGTAAAAAACCTCTTCAATGTCTTTTTTTCCTTCCACTACATCAATAAACTGGTTACCCGTATACCTAAAAGACTGTACATCGAAAGATACAGATATTCTATGAGTACGAGCCTGCTGCATCACACTATGGGGGAAATAACCACAGTTGAAAACAATTTGGGGATGCTCCAGGTCCATAATGTCCCCTCTCCCCCGCTAATAGTCGCTTAAGAATAATTTCGCCACATTTTGACTCTGTAGGCCAGGAGTCACGCTGATCATACACCAAGCCATCACTATAATCTTGGTGCATGGCAGCGTAAATCACCTGCTGAGGATTTGGTGTTTTGGCAATCACCTCTACTCGAAATCGATCCATTGATAAATTGCAGCCTGTTCGTTAAATGTCTTTGACACTCCCCACGTCTAAAGCCGGGGGATTCTTGAAGAGTCACCAAACTGACCTTCAATGGTGCTGGCAAAAACACCCTACACGCTCATAACAACATCAATGCAAAAGGTATTGCAATTGCGCTTACTTTTTTTTTGCTTTGGTGAGTCCATCGCAATGCCAGTTAGGTACGCTCAACATCCTGCCATTATTCGCCCTTTAACTATTCCAAATCAAGTTGGATATGTCCGTTGCCGGGATTTCTCCGCACTAGGATGAATCATCACGTAGATGGTTATTCTTACTCCCTTTGACTATTATACCACTGTGGCTAAAGCCAGTCAATCGTTCTAATGCGACTAAAGTCCCTATCGACTTATCCCCATGTCTAAAAGCCATTGGCTCAGGTCTCGTTTTCTGGTCAACCCAATTTAACCCACTACGCAACCAAGATCAGGGAGCATCCTCAAAATTAATTCAGTTCAGATAGTTTACAAAAATTAATCTGTTTGTTATAATTATTTACATAAGAAGTAAAAAACAGGAAAAATTATATGCGTAGCAACACAAGCATTGTTGACGACCAAGGTCTAATGAACAACTTTGCCATTGAGCCAAAGGTTTATGTAGATGAGCAAGGCGATCGCACCGGGTTTACTCCCTACGCCGAATTACTCAACGGTCGTTTAGCAATGATTGGTTTTGTCTCTCTTATAGCCTTAGAAGTATTCACAGGACATGGTATCTTCGGCCTTTTGGCAAGCCTGTAAAAATTAATCTTGACTTTAACATATAAAATATTATTAAGACGTTTACTATAAACGTCTTTAATTTTATGGAGAGTTCGATGGTATTTTGACAGTAACGCACCAGCAAGAGCCGTTGTCAGATTAAATTATCAGGGTGAACTATGGTTTTAACTGCTTCCACAATGTTGCCATTAGGCACACAAGCACCAGATTTTCATCTACCAGAAGTGGTATCTGGAAAAACAATTTCCCTAAATACATTTGCTGATAAAAAAGCATTGTTAATCATGTTTATTTGTCAGCATTGCCCATTTGTCAAACATATTAAAACGGAATTAGCCCAGCTAGGAAAAGATTATTTCAACAGTGAGTTAGGTATCCTTGCTATCAGTGCCAATGATGCGGAAAAATACCCAGATGATGGGCCAGAGTCTTTGAAAGCAATGGCCAGAGAACTTGATTTGAAGTTTCCTTTGTGTTACGACCAGACCCAAGAAACTGCAAAAGCTTATACAGCAGCTTGTACACCTGATTTCTTCCTATTTGACTCAGAAGGTAAACTGGCTTATCGGGGACAACTAGATGATAGCCGTCCCAGTAATAATCAACCGGTGACAGGTGCAGATTTACGCAGTGCGATCGCCGCAGTGTTGGCCGGTCAACCCATTACCATAGAACAAAAGCCTAGTATTGGCTGCAATATTAAATGGAGACCCGGTAACGAACCCAGTTATTTTGGGTGATTGCGGTTGGGGATGAAAGCAATTCATCCCCGGTTCCCAGTCCCAAAAAAACCTTGGTTAGTGATGAATTTCCAGATTCAAGATGTAACTTCCCAATTGGACTTTTTCAGCCCATAATTCATATTCCAGATGCAAATACTCTGGTAAATAACTTCCCTTGAGTGAGAGGATTTTCGTAAAATTTCGTAACCGCATGGGGGTATGAGATTGCAAAGACTCTGTAGGTAACCAATAACGGCTCAGTCCATAAACGCCTTGTTCCCAGAAATGACGATAACTAACTTGATCATGACCTTGCATAGTCATAATTACGCGGTAGGGCGAAATCTCCAGCCACAAAATTCGCGGACTTCTGGGGGTTTGAGCTTGCTTGTGATTTCCGTGATAGATGTCTTGTGAACCTAAAGAACTGGCCACTTCACAGGTAATTAGGGGCGGTACTGTCAACAGTAAATGGAATTTATCCGTATCTTTTTGATACAGTGTACCGTCAGTCTCAACCACAGACCGGAGGGGCAGATCAGTGGAAATAAGTGATAAACATACGGGTTTGCGGTGATGGGTGAGCATGGGAGCGATGGGAGCTAAACGCTATTGAATGAGATAAAAATAACACTAATACTTTTAGCTGTGACAATCAGCAAGTAAAGGGTCAAACATCCTCAATACTAACTGAATTTGCTGATTGGGTAAGTGAAATAAGTTAACACAAAAATCCCTAGAAAAATCAAAAAATCTAAAATATTTTAGAAGGAACTACCTCTAGTTGGCTTCCCCTAAACTGGAGGTATAGCAGTAACCACAAGTGTTAGGACATTTCCCTGTTCCCTGTTCGGTGTGTTCCCTGTTCCCTTAAAACCACAATTAGAAGGAACTACCTCTAGTTGGCTTCCCCTAAACTGGAGGTATAGCAGTAACCACAAGTGTTAGGACATTTCCCTGTTCCCTGTTCCCTTAAAACCACAATTATAAGGAACTACCTCTAGTTGGCTTCCCCTAAACTGGAGGTATAGCAGTAACCACAAGTGTTAGGACATTTCCCTGTTCCCTGTTCCCTTAAAACCACAATTAGAAGGAACTACCTCTAGTTGGCTTCCCCTAAACTGGAGGTATAGCAGTAACCACAAGTGTTAGGACATTTCCCTGTTCCCTGTTCCCTGTTCCCTTAAAACCACAATTATGATGTCCTAACGTGTATGCGTAGTGCTATAGTTTATACCAAGCCGTCAAAGCCACAGCCAAAGCATCAGCAGCATCATCTGGTCGGGGGATCTCATCTAAATCCAATTCCCGCGCCACAGCATCTTGCACTTCAGACTTATCGGCATTACCATAACCCGTTAGTGCTTGTTTAATTTGGGCGGGAGTAAATTCCACATAGGTCAGCTGATGCTGTGCTAAAGCTAACAAAAGCACACCTCTAGCCTGTGCCACAAGAATTGTACTCGACATCCGATAGAAAAATAATTTTTCTACCGCTACCAAATCTGGCTGTAATTCCTGAATCACAGTGTGTAAATCGTCAAATAACGTACACAGGCGCTGTCCCATTTCCATTTTAGCAGAGGTCTGGATGACCCCGAAATCTACCATTTTCACCGATGTATCGGTGATTTGAGCCGGATTCTGGGTGCAACTAATTAGCCCGAAGCCCAAAATTGCTAATCCCGGATCTAATCCTAAAATACGTTTTTCCATTAAATTCAAGTTGAAAGTCACACTGGCAAGTTTGACCACTTGCTGCTAATCTAAAATCCTGAATCAAGTTGAAATTTCACATTTGATGTTAAGACCAAGTAGGGTAAGTTTCCTGTTAATCATTTATTTTGTAGCACTGGTCTGAATCAGGTATGTCAATTGGTTTTCTCAATCGGCTTCTTAAAGCCCTGCAAAAGCAGTCTACCTGCTTCACCTCTCACCGTCTCAACCAGTGGTTCAAGTGGTTATCCCCAGGACTAGCTATAAAACGTTGGTTACTTATCAGTCTGGGGGGTGTACTGTTGGCAATTTTGGGGTTAGCAATATCGGTGAAGCTAACCCCAATTTTTTGGGCTATAGAGTTGCTTAGGAGTTTTTTGGCAGTAATTGCTGAGGTTTTACCCCACTATATTAGTGGACCGTTGGTGTTACTGGCTGGTTTACTGTTGCTGCTTTGGGGTCAAACTCGGACTGTAGGCTCAATTACTCAGGTGCTACGACCAGATAGCGAAGAGGAATTAATTGACGTTCTGATGGCACATCGCCGATTATACCGCGGTCCAAAAATTGTCGTGATTGGTGGTGGTACAGGACTTTCTACTTTATTACGGGGATTGAAAACCTATAGCGCCAATATTACCGCTATTGTAACTGTAGCTGATGATGGTGGGTCTTCGGGGCGGTTACGTCAGGAATTTGGTGTTTTACCACCGGGGGATATTCGTAATTGTGTAGCAGCACTGGCAAATGAAGAAAAGTTATTAACAGAATTATTTCAATATCGTTTTAAGGCTGGGGATGGGTTGATAGGCCATAGTTTTGGCAATTTGTTTTTAACTGCTATGAGTGATATTACTGGGGATTTAGAACAGGCGGTAGCAGCAAGTTCTAAGGTGCTAGCCGTACAAGGACAAGTGTTACCGGCTACTCTAAGTGATGTGAGCCTCTGGGCAGAATTAGAGGATGGTCGTCGCATTCAGGGAGAATCTAGTATTCCTGAAGCGGGGGGTAAAATTGTCAAAATTGGCTGTATTCCGCCAAATCCACCGGCTTTGCCCGCAGCGATTAAGTCCATTAAGGAGGCTGACTATATTATTATTGGCCCTGGTAGTTTGTATACTAGTATCATTCCGAATTTACTTATACCAGAAATCGCCGATGCGATCGCCAAATCTACAGCCCCTCGCATCTACATTTGCAATATTATGACTCAACCAGGAGAAACCCAGGGATATACTGTTGGTGACCATATTCAAGCTATTGATGCAGTCTGCGGAAACAGACAACTGTTTGATGCGGTTTTAGTACACAAAAAATCTCCCTCTGCGACATCACTCATCCGTTATGCTCAACAAAATTCCCATCCAGTATTCTTGGATAGAGAAAATGTCACCCTATTAGGGCGGCGAATTGTTCTAGCTAATGTCTTACATGAAGATGAAACAGGTTACGTGCGTCACAATCCCCAGAAACTAGCACGAGTGTTATTACGGTGGTACAGTGGAAATCATCATGGCAAGTGAATTCAAAATGGAACCAGAAAAAATATCCCATTTTGACCCGTCTGGGAATATTGTACTTACAGATGCACAGGCAACTCTCAGCTTAGGCATTGCACTTGGTCAAAACCTCACTCCTGGGACTGTAATTTTATTAGAAGGTGATTTAGGCAGTGGTAAAACTACCCTAGTGCAGGGAATTGGTCAAGGTTTAGGCATCACTGAATCAATTGTTAGTCCTACTTTTACCCTGATTAATGAGTATACCCAAGGGCGTATACCTCTATACCATTTAGATTTATATCGCCTAGAACCCGCTGAGGTTGTGGCTTTGAACCTAGAAACCTATTGGGAAGGTGTGGAGGTGATACCGGGAATTGTGGCCATTGAATGGCCAGAACGAATGTGCTACAAGCCGGATAGTTATCTGAGGGTGTTATTGACCTATGGGGAAGACGGGACTCGTCAAGCCCAAATTACTAGGCTCTAGGTATGGTTTAGCTGTAGGCTGAAAGAGCGATCGCCTTAAGCCACACAAGTTCAAAAAGCGATCGACCAAAAGGGAACAGGGAACAGGGAACAGGGAACAGGGAACAGGGAATACACCCAAGACACACAAAAAACAATCAAATCCAGTCCCCTTTCCCTTATAAAGGGAAAGGGGAGGGAGGGGTCAAATAATATTCGATACACTAATCATGACTTGACAAACATCCTCTTACCGGTTAGACATCATCCCCAAATTTTCCCCAAATTATAGCAACCGCCAAGGAGGTTAGGACGCAAAAAGTAAGACATCCTCAATGGCATCTCGTAAAGAATCAAACTGCTCAAGTTTTTTGCGGATTCGACTTTTTAACCAAGACCAACATTTTTCAATCTGATTCAGGTCTGGAGAATAAGGTGGTAGGTACAACACTTCACACCCTGCGTACTCAATCAGTTGTTGAATGCGCCCACCTTTATGAAATGTAGCATTATCCATCACCACAACCTGTCCCGGTTTGAGTGTGGGAAGCAAACAAGCTTCAAGCCAAGTCTCAAATACTATTCGATTACACGCACCCTCAACAGTGAAAGGAGCTATCAGCTGATGGTTACACAGCGCGGCAATTATGTTCACCCGACCTTGACGACGACCTGATTTAAGTGCATGGAAGCGCTGTCCTTTTGAGTTCCAACCGTAATCATACTGGTCTCGGTTGTCCATTCCTGACTCATCGAGGTATACAATCTTCTCCACAGGTAACTTAGACAACTGCGTTACGAAAGCCTGTCGTTTAACCTCATCGCGCTCACGGTAGCCATAAGTCTTTTTTTTCGCGTAAAACCAATTTTTTTCAAAGCTCTTGAGATTGTGCGCTCGCTAATTTCTTCAGGCCAAAGTGAGGCCATCTCTACTTGGGTTTTATCGCCATGCACGGAAGCGAACTCACGAAATTTTTCCCAATCGGTAATTTTGTGACCATTCCCAGGACGCTTACTAGGCAAGGCTTGGAAGTCCCCCGTTTCGGTTTTTCGCTTCAACCATAGGGTGATGGTGTTGCGACTAATATTAAACATTTGACTGGCTTCAGTTTTCTTCAAGCCATCGAGTTCAATCGCTTGGATTACTTTTTGACGAAGGTCGTAACTGTACGGCTTGGGCATATACCTGTAGCAAGCGATCGCTTCACATGAAAAGGGACTACTTATAGTTTATGCTTAAATTACCTTGGCGGTTGCTATAACTACCAACCCAGGTAAAACATCCTCACCAGACAAGGTTAATGGCAATTTTAAAACCTCTACCTCTTGTCCAGGACGATAAATTTCTACTTCCTGTTTTTTCCGATTTATTAACCAACCTAAACGACAACCATTTAAGATATATTCCTGCATTTTCTCCTGAACTTTTTTCAAATTATCCGATGGTGACATAATTTCAATAGCAAAGTCAGGACATAGGGGAATGAACTTTTCTTTTTGTTCTTTAGTCAACCCATCCCAACGAGATTTTTCTACCCAAGAAACATCAGGAGAGCGATCAGCACCATTTGGTAAAGTAAAACCTGTGGAAGAATCAAAAACCTCTCCTAGCCCCGTTGCTTCATTCCATGATGTTAGTTGAAATATTAAATTAACATTAATTTTTCCTGTTTCCCCTCCCGTTGGTGGGATGATAACTAGTTGTCCTTGGGCATTGCGTTCTAATTTTAAATCGGGGTTTTCTGCACACAGTTGGTAAAACTGCTCTCTATTTAGTTGAATAATGGGATTGAGATTTAATGTTAGTGCTGTCATATAGTCATCCTATTTGACTTGAGAAATTATCAGTGAGGAAAGGGAACACACCGATCAGGGAACAGGGAACAGAAATTGTTCATGAATCATTTAGGATTGCTATATTAACTACCCTGCTATATAAATCCTAGACAAGTCTAGACATTTATTTCTTACTTCAATGAGCAAGTCTCTAGGTATTTTTGGTAAACAATTTCCCCAAATTTTTCCGGTTCTCCCTGGGTGAAGGGGGACTCTTCCACCTTAGTTTGAATATATTGACTCAGGTGTGATCTTTTTTCGTGGTCATCAATCAAGCTGACAGCCCTGGCAATATACTCTTCTACAGACGGGGTAACCAGTTCGGCTGGTAGTCCTAATCTTTTGAACAGAGCTTTTTCAGCGGTCTGGGGGAAAAACGGTCCGATCCAGACAGATACTCACCACACCACAGTGGCTGCAGTCATAAATCGTATTGGTATGCCCAAAGGGAAAGGGGCTGAGGGAAAGATCACACTCCCTTAACTGGCGCATATAATCTTTATAATCTTGTTGGGGGAATACAGTGACGCTGTTGCCCAGAAAAGAGTGGATGATTCTTTTGATATAATGGTAACTGATGCCCCTACCCTCGGCTAGGAAAAAGCGGAAGTGCAGGGGCTGGGTGGCTTGATCGCGGATGGAGCGACAGGCTGCAAGGAAGGGCATGGAGAGTTTCATGGAGGTGGCTGATACTGCCACTATTACCGCTTCTCCGGGGAGTTTTGCCCCCCGTTCCGGCTGACTGGCTTTGATCTCAGCTAGATCGGGATGATCTGCCCAGGGGAAACTGTTGACTGGAAAATACAAAGGTTGCTCACTGAATAGGGATGTTGTCAACTCAACATCGTCTCGTACGGTAATAAAGTCTATGCCTTGGGAATGGGTGGAGGCGGGATGACCGCCGCTCATGATCTGTAGGGGGGCAAAACGCAGAGAGGCGGCCAAGACTGTGTGTATTTCCATGCCAATACTGGGCATATAGATGACCGCGGGGGCAACACTCCGCATAATGGTGTAAATTTCTTGGATTTGAACCGGAATGTCGGCAGATAGGGCAACGTGACGGTCAAACAGCCCCATCCCCACTTCATCAATTTGATATAGTCGCCCTACCCCAATGACATTAAAGTGCTTTTTCAAACTTTTGATTGCAGGGGCATAACAGCGATACATGGCAGATTTGCAGTGCATCCACTCGTGCATCACTACCAAAGTGGGGAGGTTGCCGGGTTTAGGGACCGATTGCTGTAATTCCCCTGGGGTAAAATCCTCTACTTCATGGGAAGCGAGAATCTGCCTGGCTAATTGGTGAATGGTTTTTTTAATATCTTCTTTGTTGAGTCCCTCAGCATAACTGCAATTCATATAGGTATGGGCGAAGAGTATGGGGAGGGGGAGTTCTTGGGGATCCTGAATTTGCAGCAGCCGCTTAGGAAGTTCCCGCAGGAGGATTTGTTTTTTTTCGTGGGCGCGTTTGGAACCGCAAAAGGGTGAGGAGAGTAAGGCAATCATTAGGCTAGTTACCCCAAAGGGATCCGATGGCCAAAACTGTAAAATAGTATCAATTTTGATGCCGGATTCCAGGTTATAGAGCAACAGGACTTTGCGGAAATCGTTACCGTTGAAGGTGATTTTTTTCTCGCCGCTGGTAGTGTTGAAGGCGGCAATAATGTGGTCAGCATTATGATAGGAACTGGCTTGAAAGATCCGGGATAGCCAGCTATGCAACATCATGAATAATTTAAATGCCGGGTAGCTAATTTCATTGAGTTGGGGATGCAGGAAGAGAGCGCCGATGGCGTTAGCTATGCGGGTGTAGCAATGCTCAAGGGTGGCATCGTGGGGTAGTTCATTATCCGTGTCCATGGTGACTCCCTGAATGTCGCCATGGAGCAAGCCAGAGCCTTGTGACATATTCATCAGCAAGTCTCTTAACATATCCAGGGCTTTTGCCACATCAGAGTCGGTTTTGGAGAAGCACAATTTTTCAAATTCCGTGATATTAAAGCCGGGTAGGGCATTTTCCTGGGGTTGAGTGATGGTGCTGTTGTCTTTATTGGTCTTGGCTGGAGATGAGGGCAAAACTTGATTGTTATTTTTAGGCTTTTTCATATTTCTCAGATTTTTCATTTGCTGTATATTCAGAAGAGGAAAGACCCCTTTTATAAAAGCACTGAAGCTATTTACATCCGACGGCTTACAGTGTAATATAAAAAAGTCACAGCGTAAAGCGTTATACTTCTGCCAAGTCTGTTTACTCCCTGTACACCGTAGAACGGGAGCCACCGCAGGCGGGTGGCTTATTTGTATACATCCTATGGTGATGTTATCAAAAAATGGTATAAAAAAGTATGTAATAATATAACAATGTTAAATCAACTCTCTGACCTGGCTTTTTTCGGCGGGGAACCGAAATTTAAAGAAAAACTCTATGTCGGTCGCCCCAATATTGGTAACAAAGACCGCCTGTTAGCTCGCATTAATGACCTGTTAGATCGCCGTTGGCTATCCAATAACGGTGTGTTTGTACAGGAATTTGAGCAGCGCCTAGCTGACTACCTGGGGGTTAAACATTGTATTGCTGTTTGCAATGGTACTATTGCCCTAGAGTTGGTAATTCGCGCCCTGGAGTTGCAGGGTGAGGTCATTATTCCCTCTTTTACTTTTATTGCCACAGCCCACGCTTTACAATGGCAAGAAATTACCCCGGTTTTTTGTGATATTGACCCCCAAACCCATACTATTAACCCCTGGCGGGTGGAGTCTTTAATTACACCCCGCACATCAGGTATTATTGGTGTCCATGTTTGGGGACAGCCTTGTCATGTGGAAATGCTGGCGGAAATTGCCGAGAAACATGATCTCAAGCTGATGTTTGATGCTTCCCATGCTTTTGGGTGTTCACACGGTGGTAAAATGATTGGTAACTTTGGCAGCGCGGAGGTGTTTAGCTTCCATGCGACCAAGTTTATGAATACCTTTGAAGGGGGTGCAATTGTTACCAATGATGATGAGTTAAATCAGAAGCTGCGGTTAATGAAAAACTTTGGCTTTTCTGGTTTTGATAATGTCATCTATTTAGGTACTAATGGTAAAATGTCGGAGGTATCCGCCGCTATGGGGTTAACTTCCCTAGAAAGTATGGAGGAGTTTATTGAGGTTAACCGCCGCAACTATGAGTGTTATCAAGAAGGTTTAGCTGGTATTGCTGGGGTGTCCTTGTTTCCTGTGAATCAGGCTGAAAAGCATAACTATCAGTATATTGTCTTGGAGATAGACGAGGAGGAAGCCCAAGTTAGTCGGGATATGTTAATCAAGATTCTCCATGCTGAGAATGTGATTGCGAGGCGCTATTTTTACCCCGGTTGTCACCGTATGGAACCCTATCGCTCTTATTTCCCCCATGCGGGTTTGTTGTTACCTGAGACTGAGAAGTTAGGTCAGAGGGTGTTGGTTTTACCCACGGGGACAGCGATTTCTGAGGAGGATATAGGAAAAATATGTCAGATTATCTACTTAACTAGTAAATCAAGCAAATAACTCATAAACTCTAATCTCAGTTTAAGATATTTTGATATAAAAAATGAAATGGTTAAAAATTTATTAAATACAAAAATTCTAATTACAGGAGCTTGTGGCGTTACTTCTCGATCCGTAGTAAGAAGTTTAAAAAAGAGTTCAATATTCAATAATGTGCGAATTATTGGTACTGATATTTGCGAAAATCCATATGGATTATATGAAGGACTTTATGATCGTATATATAGAGTTCCTTTCTGTAGTAATCCTGAATATCATAATATCATGACCTCAATTTGTGCTGAGGAAAAAATTGATGCTGCAATTATCATTCCAGAATTAGAAGTGCTTTACTGGTGTAAAAATCAAATTCCAGTTAAAACCTTATTACCGCCCCCTTTATTCCAGAGAAATGTTTTTTGCCATTAGAAGCTAAGAAATAAGTTGATAACCGGAGTATACACAATTATTAAATTTTTATAATTTTATTAAACTTAAAAAAAAGAAACCAGGTAACAAGGATTAAAGTCTAGGAGATATTAACAGTAATGCCCATAAGAGTGCCGGATAATCAATTATCACTATCTCAGCTTTTCCCGACCAAAGAATTATTAAAGATGGCGATTTTTCCCATCTTAATAAACCCGATGCTGAAGATGAAGGAGCTTTAGTCTATTGTGAAAATGAAAAGTTTTTCCAGCAAGCGGTACAGAATCCTTATGTTTCAGCCATAATTACAACCAGGGTGTTTGCCGAAAGATGTCCCATTTCCTGTGTTATTAGTGACACTCCCAGGTTAGAATATTATCGTCTTTACAATCATCTCCAAAGCCAAGGGCTGTTATCGCCGGTGATGGAATTTGGCAGGGGAAATTTATGTCAAATACATCCCACAGCCCTTATTTCTCCTAAGTCCTTGATTGATGATGGTGTAGTCATTGAACCCCAGGTGATTATCGGGGATAATGTGGTGATTGGGAAAGGAACTTATATTGCAGCTGGTACGGTGATTGGTACAGATGGATTAATGCCACTTTGGGATACTGATGGTACTGCTTTGAGAGTACATCATGCGGGCAGTGTGGTCATTGGTAATCATACAAATATTTTAGCGAACTCAGTAATTGTCCGTTCCGTGTTTCCAGAACCCACAACTATTGGTAATAACACTTATATAGGCATCATGACAAATATTGGCCATGATGCCTATGTTGGTAATCAATGTTTTATTGCTGGTAATTGTGTCATTGCGGGTGTGGCTCGTATTGAAGACGGAGTAAAAATCTGGGCTTCATCTAGCATTACTCATGGTTGCCATGTGGCTAAAAATGCTCAAATCATGATGGGCAGTGTTGTCATTAGTAATGTGAAGGAGGGAGAGGTTATTTCGGGCAACTTTGCCTACAATCACCGCCAACATACTACTAAATATTTAAAGGAAAGCAAAGGATGATCATTATACCGGATTTTGATATAGAAATTCCCTTCAAAGGCACACGCAATTATTTACAGAGTTCAGATGTGTATAATGCTCTATGTAATGGGATTATGGAATTTACTGGTATTACTGATTTTCATCTAATGAGTAAAACTAAACTAGTATTTAGAAATTTTGCTCAACACCCCCTGCGCGCCGTGTTTCACTCACATCATACTAGTGCCAAAGCGGTATTTAGCTTTGAAATTAATGATGTTAAATATAGATGTGAATTGATAGAAAGGGAAGCAGAAGTACAAAATCGGATTGCGTTTAACGAAGAAGCAATTATCACCGAATGTGTCTTTGATTTAGATCACAAAACAGTTGCTTTTGCTTCTATCCCAGATTTTCCCTATACTCCCATAGAAATAGTTGTCGCCGCTAATAAAAGCTTACATATGGAGTATTTTTACCAAAATCCTGGGAAATGGTTATTCACGGAAATTTTTACCGAAAAACCTCTAAAAGATATATATTTTGACACCATGAAAATTATGTTAAAAACCTGTTTAGGTACAAGGTTAACCAAAAGTGCTATCATTTTAGATGATACCGAGTGCGGTTATATTTGTTTTTCCCTTAGCCCAAGTAACACCTGATGCAATTAACAAACCTATGATTGGTATAGAAGAAGTTGCTTATTATATTCCCCCAAATAGACATAGCAATTATAATTACCTGGAAAAATTTAGTTTAGATTCCTCTTTTATAGAAAATAAATTAGGAGTGAGACAGGTTGCTATTGCCTCGCCATCAGAAACAACCTTTGATTTGTGTACCCAGGCTTACACAGAGCTTTTAAAAAAAGTTACGATTAATAGTAATGAAATTGACTGCATCAGCGTTGTTACTCAAACTCCCGGCGAAAATATTCCTCATATTGCAGGGAAAATACACGGATATATCAACGCCCCTCCCACTTGTGCTTGCTTTGATATATCCTTGGGGTGTTCGGGCTATGTGTATGGGCTAACTATACTTAAAGCCCTGATGGAATCACAAGGATATTATAGAGGGTTATTATTTACTTGTGATCCTTATTCTAAAATCATTAACCCCGATGATAAAAATACATCTCTACTATTTGGTGATGCGGCTACTGTAACCTTATTATCCCACGAGCCAGTTTTGAGCATAGGAGTCAGTACAAATAACACTTTAGGCAAAGGTGCTCAGGAATTAAAAACCGAGAATGGTAATTTAGTCATGAATGGCAGGGCTGTTTATAATTTTTGTGTGCAGAACATTCCTCAAGATGTTAAAAAAGCATTAAGTTTGAATAGGGTTAACATAGAAGATATTGATATGTTTATTCTACACCAGGGGAGTAAATTTATTGTGGATTCCATCCGCCAGCGGTTAGGGATAGCGGCAGAAAAAGTCCCTTTCTTTGCCCATGAGTATGGAAATACAGTTTCTTCTTCCATACCCATCATCTTATCTGATTTTATCGATAAAAATCATGTGAAAAAAATCTTGATTAGTGGATTTGGTGTAGGTTTGTCATGGGCTACTAATGTGCTGATGCGTATATAGTATAATATAATTTTAATCTAGTTTAATCTAGTGATTTTTGAGGAGAATTTATGAGTTACTGTACTGCCCAAGATATTATCGAGATTGTTCGAGAGTTGGATTTAAGTACCATTAAACCACAACAACAAATATTTGCAGATGTGCCACTAAGTCAACAGGGGGTTGATTCTCTAGACAAAATGAATATCTTTATGTTATTGGAGGAAAAATACGAGATTAAAATACCTGATGAGGACTTTGATGATTTGAACACTTTTACGATGATTTCCGATTATATTAATCAAACAATCCCCAATTGTTGATACAGAGTAAGAGCATCTTAATTAGGCTTGACATAAGGGCTGAGAGGAATCTAATGTAGGTCAATGAAACATCCTTTGAGAACTCGAATCATGTAATCGTTATCCATACCAGTGCGTTTCATTTATTTTACCCGGAGTAATTATTGAGGAAGGTGTAGCAATTGGTGCTTTAAGCCTGGTGAATAAAAATTGTCAATCTTTCACAATTTATGCTGGTTCTCCGATCAAACGAATTGCACCCAGAAAACAGGATATTATAGAAGTTGAGAAATCTTTTCTCAAAACAGAGAAACTTATCTCAGCACAAAAGCTCAAGCGAAAAATCGCCTGAGTAGTGAAACTAAGGTTATCAATTTGAGAAAAGGTTAAAGTATTAACACTGACAGTTGTCAAGGTGCAGCATTTTCCTAATAACCTTGCTTGTGGAATATTCATACTAAATGCATGAATTTTGACAAATCAATGGCGCTATCTACCACTACCACGCTCATCAGCAAAACTTACAGTTATCATTGTTGTTTTCATGATTCCAAAATCAATTAAATATTCCTCAACATTTAAACCGGTGATGATTGACATCTAGTAGCTATTCACTGCGGTTAACTAGGGTTACCTATTCTCGCAGATAATATAGAACTACAGGTATGTCAACTAACTCAAACCATCCGACGAGATTGCTTTGATTAGCAATATCTGTGAACTTACCAGCAGTTTTTAGTAGTTACCCTGTTTTTTTATCTGCTGCTACTACTGTTATTCCTATTGCTTCATTGTTTTGATTGTCCCGGTAAATAGTGATTAAGTTTGTGTTATAGGATGCTGATTCATCTGGTCTTGTTCCGATTTGCTCCCTAGTATTAAGTTAGTCAGCAAAGTTAAGGAAGAAAATCAAAAATAATCAGAAATATCAGAATTAAGTTTTCAGACGTTCAATTAAATGAATACAAAATTTTTATATGTATCAAACATAGTTTTGAAAAAAATGCCTGTTTACTTAACCCTAGTTATTGAATACGTGGTTTAAATCCAAAATCCGGATAGTTTCCACACAAAAACTCATATTTAAAATATATATCCTCAACTTATCCTTGTCAGTAGTATTCCCCGGTGGGATTCGGGATTTACAGAGCAACAGTTACTGATAGTAGATGAATGAGATTAATTTATTTAAATGATTTTTATCAGAAGTTATACTTATAAATCTATGTAGGTGAAAATAGCTATAAACATCAGATTATATATTGACATAAAGCATTTCCCATGATCGTGAGTTACAAAGTTTTTTAGTTTGAGGAAATAGGGAATAGGGAACAGGGAACACCGGAACAGGGAACACCGAAGGAATGGGGAATGGGGAATAGGGAATGGGGAATGGGGAATGGGGAACAAACTGGTATGTACTTAATTAGCCTGAAAAAGGCTTTAAAGCCAGTTTTAAGTGAGTATCCCCTACCAAAAAAGCGCACAGTACCCCTAGTTTCTAACTATCGGGGTGTAGTGCGCTAGGGACTTCAGTCGCAGTCCTAAAAATCGTCTTGAAGATGCTTGCAGAGGGTAAATTCATTGGAGTCCCCGTAAAGCAAGAATCCCCCGGCTTCTAGCCGTGGGGAGTATCAAATAAAGCTTAAAGCTTGTCCCCGTACTTGTGTATTTACCTTACCTTGGTCATAAACAATTTCACCGCCGACGATAGTGGTTACAGGCCATCCTGTGAGGTTCCAGCCCTCAAAGGGACTCCAACCACACTTAGTTAACAGTTCCTCCCGGCGTACAGGATGATAGGTGTTTAAATCTACTAGAACTAAATCCGCATCGTAACCAGGAGCGATCGCCCCTTTATTGGGGATACCATAGGCCACCGCCACCGCGTGAGACATCCAATTAACCACTTGAGACACAGTACAGCGACCTTCCTGAGCCGCAGTTAACATCACTGGTAGAGAAGTTTCTACCCCCGGCATTCCAGAGGGGGTATTGGGGTATTCTTGAGCCTTTTCTGCCAAGGTGTGGGGGGCGTGGTCTGTAGCAATAAAATCAATCACACCGTCGCGCAGAGCTTGCCACAGTACCTCATTATCGTGGGGCGATCGCAAAGGTGGATTCATCTGGGCTAAAGTGCCAATTGTATCATAAGCACTAGTATTTAATACTAAATGCTGTGGTGTTACCTCTGCTGTCACCCAACTTGGTTTATCCTGACGCAGTAACTCAGCTTCCTCCGCCGTGGACATATGGAGGATATGCAGACGGCGTTGATATTTACGAGAAAGTTTTAAGGCTAATTGAGTGGCTAAAAGTGCCGCTTGATTATCTTGAATCTGAGAGTGAACCGCTGGATCATGAATACCCGCAAATTCCTGACGACGTTGGTTAATTCTCGCTTGGTCTTCCGCATGAACAGCGATTAGGCGATCGCCTCGGGCAAATATAGCATCTAGAGCCTCTTCTTGATCCATCAGTAACTGACCATGCATCGACCCCATAAAAACTTTAATTCCCGGTGTCGGCGTTGCCAAAAGTAAATCTGGCAGATTTTCAGGGGTAGCGCCAATAAAAAAGCCATAATTAACCACGCACTTACTGGCTGCACGTTGCAACTTATCATCTAAAGCTTGCTGAGTGGTAGTCAGCGGGCGGGTGTTGGGCATTTCCAAAAAGGAAGTTACACCACCTTTGGCACAGGCACAACTGGCTGTAAACAAGTCTTCCTTATATTCTAGGCCTGGTTCCCGGAAATGCACCTGGGGGTCAATAACTCCCGGCAACAAAGTTAACCCTTGAGCGTCAATTTCTGTAGTTGGTGCGGTGGTGGAAATCTGGGGCGCAACTTCAACTATTTGGCGATCGCGCGTTAGCACATCCCCCACCATTGACTCACCATTGGGGAGAATAATATTAGCGCCGCGAATTAGTAAACTATATGGAGATGACATGAGGTTAATAGGATTTGAACAGATACTCGTGCTTTTAGGATGAACTTGATTGCCAGTTAATTTCCCTGATTGGGATGTATTTTTACATATCCTGACTACCTTTGGCATCCCAAAGCACAAAAACTTAATTTTTAATGGCTTCAAGCTTTTATGATCAATGATCACTTCGACTCAGAAAACAGAATTTACTCGTTAAGATTAAAGAATATATTCTCCGCCAACGAGTTAATTACTGTCCTCCTGCCAAATTTTCAGTAATTTCATGCAAAATCAAGTGTCTGATAACAACTCCGCTCAACAATCTGATAATTCGTGGTTTGCCGAACTAGCTAGAACAGTTGTATTAAGCATTGTGCTAGCTCTAGGCATTCGTACCTTTGTAGCCGAAGCTCGCTGGATTCCTTCTGGCTCTATGGAGCCTACACTCAATGGTACTCCCGACCAGTGGAAGGCAGACAAGATAATTGTCGATAAATTGAAATATAGGTTTTCTCGACCACAGCGCGGAGATATTGTCGTCTTTTCTCCCACACAAACACTACAAAACGAACAATACAAAGACGCGTTTATTAAACGTATAGTAGCCCTACCAGGAGAAAAGGTACAACTTAAGGATGGGCAAGTGTACATTAATAATCAACCCCTGAAGGAACTTAGCTACCTGTCCTCCGAGCAGCGCACAGAAATTGATGTTTGTACATCAGTCGCCCAGCAAGCATACTTAGCACAACCGCAAACCATACCCCCTGACTCATACCTAGTTCTAGGTGATAATCGCAACAGTAGCTATGACAGCCGCTGCTGGGGTGTTGTTCCCCGGGAGAATATTATCGGTCGTGCCGTACTCCGTTTTTGGCCGCTAAATAATATTGGGGGACTGAATTAGCCGCTATTGTATGCCTAGATTCAATTACAGTCAAACCCCCCGGATGGGGAATTGCGCTCAATTCCTGGCGTTCATTCTTGTTCAGCAGCAATGAATACCAGGAGGTATGAATTTATGCAAAAAATCAAATAGTCACAGCCAAATATCTATCTATAGAGGCTTGACAGACTATTCACACAATGAGACTCTAACTACTAAGAACTCAAGATTCAGAAAATCAAGACTTTTTTATATATTCGAGACTACTATTTTTAGTTTGATAACAGCATAATAGAAATGTGACTGATTTGTTAGCCCCTTTACAATCCTTGAAAGCAGGAAACTGGTTCAAACTGATCTGCGGAGCCAGCTACCAACATTTGCCGGCCGTCAGAAGTTTAACATTAGCCTATACATTGGCGGGTGCTGACTGTATAGATGTGGCTGCTGACCCTGCTGTGATCGCAGCAGCCCAAGAAGGGTTACAAGTAGCCAAAAGTTTGGTCAAGGATGCACAACTGAGGGGTTATAGCTATCAGGGCAATGTACCTTTTTTGATGGTGAGCTTGAACGATGGCGAAGATCCCCATTTTCGTAAAGCCGAGTTTAACTCTAGTGACTGTCCCCCAGATTGCCCTAGACCCTGTGAAACTATTTGCCCAGCACAAGCCATCGTATTTAAGAGTATAAGTGAATTTTCGGGGGTTGAATCCCAAAAGTGTTACGGCTGTGGACGTTGCCTACCCATTTGCCCATATGATAAAATTTATACAAAATCCTATATATCGAGTGGCACAGCGATCGCACCATTAGTGATTTCCAGGTTAGTAGATGCCTTAGAAATTCATACAAAAGTCGGAAATTTGGCAGAATTTAGGCAACTATGGCAAACAATTGCACCATGGGCTGACCAACTGCAATTAGTAGCCATTAGCTGCCCAGAAGGGGAGGGAATAATTGACTACCTCCGAGAAATTACTGAAATAATCACACCCTTATCTGGTGCCTTAATTTGGCAGACAGACGGCCGCCCTATGAGTGGTGATATTGGGGATGGCACCACCTTAGCAACGGTGAAATTAGGGCAGAAAGTTTTGACAGCTAACTTACCGGGGTATGTCCAATTAGCAGGTGGCACTAATAGCTACACAGTTGCTAAGTTAAAAGCAATGGGGCTATTGAAATCTCTCAACAGTGCTCATGTTTCTGGCATCGCTTACGGTAGCTACGCCCGTGTGCTGCTGTCACCAGTGCTCGAACAGTTAGAGAATCAGGAGGTGAGTCAAACCAGTGTTAAGGCCAAACCGCGCCTGGAAGAAGAACCCGAATTACTCTGGCGAGCAGTCAAGCTTGCCCATTCCCTAGTTTCCCAGATCAAGTCATAGCAGGAGCTATAACTCCTCCTTCACTTTGGCCGCCTTCAGTGTAAACGTTATCTCTCAAAAGGTCACCATAGAAAGCATGACGATTAAAGAAGACCTTCAAAAGTTATTAGACATTTTACCCCAAGACCTGCAGAAAGTTCTAGAGAGTCATCCCCAACGAGATAATTTAGTAGAAGTAGTCTTGGATCTTGGTCGTTGTCCAGAGGTTCGCTTTCCTCATCAAGCTGAGTATCTGAGCGAAACACCGGTGACTCAAGCACAAATCGACGATTGTATTCAGCGCGTGGGAATTTTTAGCGGAGATAACCGAGCCGGAATTGAGCTAACTTTACACCGTATCAGTGCTATCCGTAACCGCAGTGGTAAAATTATTGGCTTGACCTGTCGTGTGGGTCGGGCAATATTCGGCACTATTGGCATGATCCGCGATTTAGTGGAAACTGGTAAATCAATTCTGATGCTGGGGCGACCAGGTGTGGGTAAAACCACGGCTTTAAGAGAAATTGCCCGGGTTTTGGCGGATGATTTACGTAAGCGCGTAGTAATTATTGACACCTCTAACGAAATTGCTGGGGATGGTGACGTGCCGCACCCGGCTATTGGTCGGGCTAGACGGATGCAGGTAGCACAACCGGAACTACAGCATCAGGTGATGATTGAGGCAGTGGAAAACCATATGCCAGAAGTGATCGTCATTGATGAAATTGGTACGGAATTAGAAGCCTTAGCGGCTCGTACCATTGCGGAACGGGGTGTACAGTTAGTTGGTACTGCTCACGGTAATCAAATTGCCAACCTGATTAAAAACCCGACCCTTTCTGATTTAGTTGGCGGTATTCAGGCTGTGACTTTAGGGGATGACGAAGCCAGAAGGCGGGGTAGTCAAAAAACGGTTCTGGAGCGCAAAGCCCCCCCGACTTTTGAAATTGCTGTGGAAATGTTAGAACGGCAGCGCTGGGTAATACATGAAAGTGTAGCTGATACTGTAGATACTCTCCTGAGAGGTCGTCAGCCTAGCCCACAAACCAGAACCGTAGATGACCAGGGGAAGGTGTCCATTACGCGGCAGTTATCCCTGGTTAAAGGTCTGGGTGGGGAGTTTCCCAGCACAGAGGAATCTTTGCCACCAGTGCGACCAACTAATGGCTGGCGTTCATCAGGACAAATGGTAGCACTACCTCCCCTGTCTTTAGAACGGGAGCGGGTAAGTGCACCTACTGAGTTTGACCGCTTGCTAGATGAGTCTTTTAACTATTCTGAGAGTTTTGATGTCAAGACCAGTAGATACACCGGCCCCAATGGTGAAGATTTACCACTACATATTTATCCCTATGGTGTCAGTCGTCACCAACTAGAACAGGTGATTGGTGTATTAAATCTGCCAGTGATTTTGACTAAAGACATTGACACATCTGATGCAGTTTTAGCACTGCGATCGCACGTGAAAAACCAGGCCAAACTCAGGCAAATGGCTAAAGCCCGTCATGTGCCAATTCACATGATTAAGGCTAGTACAATTCCCCAGATTACCCGTGGTTTGCGGCGGTTGTTGAACATGGAAGATCCGGAAATGACCGATGAGCTAGAACTACAACTGTTTTTACACAGTGGCACTGATGATGAGGTGGATGCCCTAGAAGAAGCTAGACTGGCTGTGGAGCAGATTGTCATTCCTAAAGGACAGCCTGTGGAGTTATTACCCCGTTCTTCTAAGGTACGCAAGATGCAGCATGAGTTGGTAGAACATTATCGACTCAAGTCTGATAGTTTTGGGGAAGAACCAAATCGGCGGTTACGGATTTATCCCGCTTAATTCAAAACTGGGGATGGGGAAAATTACCCTACTTTCCTCATCCCCTATTAACCCTCTTTTGTCACTCTAAGGAGAGGAAAAGTGGAAATACGGGATATTGCAGTTTTGAAAAATTGAAGGAGTTAGATTATTGACAAGCATTTGAAGTTGAAAACAACCGTCAGATAATTGTCGTTATTTGCCAATATCTAATTTCTGATTTTTTCCCACATATTATCTCTCTCTCTAATATATCTATTTTCGTAACTTAAATCTGAGAATACACGCTTGAATCTTTGCCAATCAGAGTATTTTACTTCCGAGTCTGTAATTCCCCATTATCTGTGATTTGAGCGAATCGCTACCAGAAAATTAAGATTTAATTCATTGAGGACACTTACAAAATTTTTACCACTTTCACCATATAAACTATCTGCCAAGACAAGATTAAATCTAAACCCCTGTTATGCAATTATTAATAACGGAACATCATACAATTTAAACTTATGGTCTACCGTAATTATTGTTAGACCTTCTACCAAAGCCTGAGCAATTAACATTCTATCAAAAGGATCTTTATGATGCATTGGCAAATCAGCAACCTTTATTGCATGTGCCAATTTCATCGCTAAAACCTCTAAGCGACTAAAACGCAAAGCTTCCTCTAAATTATTAGGAGCTATTAACTTTCCTAAAGACTGTTTAATCGAAATTTCCCAAGCACTAATAGCACTAACAAAAATTATATTTTTAGGATTAATAATTACTTCTCGTACCTGAGTTGACAACTTAGAATCATTTTCTAAGAACCATAACAGGATATGAGTATCTAACAAAAAACTCATTATTCTTCACCATAAAAAGCAGCAATCACCTCTTCCAAAGTATCATCAAAATCCTCAGAAATCTTAACTTGTCCTTGCCAAAAACCTGGAACTCTTGGTTCTAAGACTTCTTCACCATTGATCGCCATTGAGCCATGATTTAAACCCGCTTTTTCAACTGTAGAGTCTTCTGGCTCAAGAGGTAAAACTTTTGCCCAAGGAACGCCCTGACGAGTTAGAGTAATTTCCACATGATTTTGAATATCTGATAATAAATCAAGTAAATTTTCAGATAAGTAAGCAATATCAAAAGTTTTTTCTGACATTTTTATTTGTGTCCTACTCACTACAAGTATTATATAGCAATCCGGTTTGACAATCTCGTTTCTTAGCCTCTAGCTGGGAACACAATTCTCAGAGGATGTCTGAAAAGTAAGAAAGCCCACGTAACTGACTTTAGCTCGATAAAGTAGCTTTTCGCCTTGTACATAGCCTGTGTAACGTACTCTCACTGTTGCGCCTGGTTCTGCTGTCCCTTCGATTAATTCGTGCATTTGGGGATTATATGCTACCTCTGCTCCCACTGGGGCCATCGCCTCTATTCCCCACTCCTGTAACAGTCTTTCTAAGGGTTTCTGCACCAAAGGGACAATTTTAATTGCAGCTAGCTGGGGATTTTCCTCAGCTTTATAGGCTACTGTGGGCCATTGTAATAATAAAGATTCCAGTAGTTGTAAACTCGACTGCTGGAACTCCTGTATTAACATTTCTCGCTGTTGTTCTAATTGCTGTTGCGATCGCTGGTACTCTGTTCTTAATGCTTCTATCTCCGTTTGGCTACCGGGTGGGTCATCCTGAGTAGTCACCGGTGAAAAAGTCTCTATTAATTCAGCCAATGAAATCTTCAGCACTTGGGATAACTTCAGCAGCACATCCACCCGCATCTGTGTTAATTTCCCTTGTCGCAGTCGTAAAATTTGCCGTTCTGAAACCCCAGCATCACGACTTAAGGCTTTAAAACTAGGGATATTTACACGCTGCATCAAATTTTGCAGCTTTTGGGTGTGATTGCTCATTGGTTAAGCGGTGACATATTTAACTTATATACCATGGGCGGGCAGGATGCCCACCCCACAAAAGTTTCATGTAAATATTTTTTAGGTTATTCTTCCAGTAAACTTCTCAACATCCAAGCGGTCTTCTCATGAACTTGCATCCGTTGAGTTAATAAGTCGGCGGTGGGTTCGTCGTTCACCTCTTCCAATACAGGAAAAATAGAGCGTGCAGTTCTGACTACCGCTTCTTGTCCTTCCACCAGCAAGCTAATCATTTCCTTAGCTTTAGGAACCCCCGCAGTTTCCGCAATTGAACTGAGTTTAGCATATTCGCTGTAGGTTCCCGGTGCTGGGTATCCCAAAGCTCTAATCCTTTCTGCAATTAAATCTACTGCTAAAGCGAGTTCTGTATACTGTGTCTCAAACATTAAATGTAAGGTTTGGAACATTGGACCTGTAACGTTCCAATGAAAGTTATGGGTTTTGAGATACAGTGTATAAGTGTCAGCCAATAAACGAGATAACCCCTCGGCAATTTTCGCTCTACTCGCGTCGTCAATACCGATATTGACATTTTTAGCTGTTGCTTGAGATGACATATTTTTTCTCCTGTTTACTTCTATCCGATTATGCTAAGTGCATCTTGAGTACCCTAGGTGTAGCTTTACGGACTCTCGCCTTGATTGTTGCTTTACCTAAGCGCTGACAAGCTTCATAACGGTGACAACCGGAAAAACCATAATACTGTCCGTCCACTTCTAGGACATCGATGGGTTCCTGTTGTCCGATCGCTGCAATAGACTCCATTAAGGCTTGGACTTTATCAGGGTCGTTGACACGGGGTAAAGGGCGTTTGATTTGATTTAAGGGGATTTCTTCAACTCTCATCATCCTTCTTTGCTCTCCTGCCTTAATCATAGTCGTTATGAGTTTGATTTACAATTAAGTTGAGTAAAAAATTGTAAATGTATATTAAATAACTACTTACCGTCAAGTAGGCGATCGCCTTGACACCAGCAATATCGTTAAATTTTCGAGCTTCTGAGAATTTAGTTATAGCAGTTTATACCTAGATAAAATACAGATATTAATTGTATAACTATTGTGGGGTGGGCATCCTGCCCCGCTCTACCCTACCCACTTAGATGAAGTCCGCTGTAAGTGCTTACTCACCTTCTGCATCTATTTCTTGTATATTGAAAATTGGTAACTCTGTCTCCACTTCTAAAGAGTTGGACTTTTCTAACTCTGTTGGTTGTGGAAACTCCGTAGCTGCAAATAATTCACTGTTAATCACTTCCTCAAATAAGGAAGATAAACTAGGATATAAATCTACAGTAGCATCTAAAACCCACAGTAAATCAAGCAATTCACCATCAAATTGCCAAGCTTGAGGACGAATATCATCCAAAGGTGAGGACTTTTTACCAGCACCGTCTCTCATCCTATAAGCTAACCAGGACTTGACAACTTCTAAACCTGAAACACTAAAATTATAAACTTCTGGGCGGACATTTTCAAATACACCTCTACCAACTTTTAATTCTTGTATACCCACATCATAAGAAAATTCTGTGGGATAATCATTGACTGTATTGGGTATTCCTACTTGACAACGAACTTTACCAATAGGAATTTTACCTGGTTTTTTACCACTGGGAACAAACCTTTCACCATAGGTATGTAACCAAACTAAAGTGCGTCCTATTTCCACTACTTTGATAAATAAATCCCTATTTTTAGTAATGGGAATCCTTGGTCCAGGTGTTTCTAGTTCATGCCAAAATTCTTTGACATATTTGGGAGTTGCTAGTATAGCATAACAATAAGCAAAAAAATCTTGTGGTGAAATATTGCAATTGAGTATATTACTAATAACTTCTAAAACTCCAGTCGTAATATTAGGTTGATTACCTTGCGAATTTCTCCACAGAGGAATAATATTTTTACCCCCAAAAGAACCACGAAAATGATGTAAATCAGGAATTAAAGCAGTAACAACAGCAGCAGAACCTTCACCTATAACATTAGTTAATAAACTTGTCATATAAACCTGCTGATCACTGTGAGAACGTCGTAAATTGGGTCTAGGGCGATCGCACAATCTATTATCTAATAAAGCCCACTGGCGATCAAAACTGCGATAAGCATAACGAATTGGTTCTACAAGAGGAGTTTTTGGTAATAAGTTGGTAATAGGAGGTAATAGTGTTCCATCTTCTAATGATTTATATTGTTTAGTAATTTTTCTAGCATCTGTTTCTTTAAACAGTTTTTTCTGTATCCCTGGCGATTTACTAGCATTAATCAAAGTTTCCCAACGTTTATGTAAAACTTCCTTATTTTCACCAATAGTCCATTTTCTTTTAAATTGAATACCATTTTCTTGCCAAGGAAATAAATCAGTTAACTTTGCCCAATTCCAATAATCTGTATCACTAACAGGTAAAAATAAATCAGTCCAATTATTAGGACATTCACGCCATTGTAAATCTTTAAAAGAGTCAATATCATCTAAAAATGCTAGTTTTTCTTGAGTTGTACCATCAATTCTGCTAAAATGAACTTTAGCAGCAACTTCAGGTTGAGGTTGGTTGTAACAAACCCCAATAGCAATAGCCACAGGAGTTTGAATTGCAAACACATTATCTGTTTTTCTTGCCCCTAGATTATCACCTTCCAAATCAATAATCCACAGTTCATCAAACGTTTGACGCATCACCTTACGCATTCCCGCAAATCCAGGGCCACGCAAATAGGAAGAAGCTGTAATAAAACTGATAATTCCGGCTTGATTTTCTGTGTTAGCTTCAAATACTTTCCACAAAGCCCATCGCCAAAAATAAACATAGTCATTATATAAATTTTTAGCATGAACACCATAACCCATTTCTGTTAATGGTTCTAGAAAATCCTCTAAAATAGGACGTTTTTTAATTAATTGCCGATTTTCATCTACCTTTTGCTCATCATCTGCAAATCTGACCCATCCACCCTTTCTTTTTTGATTAATTAAATCATCTTCATCAATTGTTTGACGGTTATAAGGTGGATTTCCTAAGCAAACCATCACCGGTGTATTTTGTTTAATTTTTTGAGCGCGTTTATATTCTTGACCTAAAGATTTGTAAATTAAAGGTAAATTACCACTTAATTCAGCATAGGGAGATTCTAAAGTATCACTCAAATAAACATGAACACCATTTTCAGGTAAAGTACCACCTTCACTTAAAATTTGTTGAGTGAGACGTAAATGAGCAACAGCATAAGGGCCAACTAAGATTTCAAAAGCGTGAATATTTGCTGCTGCATTGGTAGCAGCAGAAACTCTCATTCCTTTTCCTCTTAAATTACTAATTTGATCTAGTCCATGTTTAATAGCTGTTAAAATATAAGTTCCTGTACCACAAGCAGGATCTAAAGTAATAACTTTATCATCTACAAAGGAAAATTCAGCATCAAAATGCTCTCCTAGTAATTCAGCTACTAATCTTACTTGTGTTTTAATAACAGGAATAGGAGTATAATAAACTCCTCTTTCTTTTCTCATCTTTGGATCATATTGAGCCAAAAAATCCTCATAAAAATATAACCATGGGTCTTCAGAATCATTTTCATTTATTGCCGTAATATCAATAGCTGCAATTATTCTTTCTAATAGACTTACAGAAACTTCTATTTGTTCACGTGCTACTTCATCACCTAAGATTTTTAAAGCATCAGCTAGTAAATTATGGCCAGTTCTAATAGTTTTAACAGCTTGTGGTAAAGATAGATCATCAGCACCGGAAAACCTCGCCAATAAAAGTGCATAGGTTAAGGTTTGAGCATAAGCATCTGCAAATTGTTGATTATCTCCATCAGGAAACAAATAATGTCGCCAATCTTTAGCTACTTGACTTAAATTAGATTCAGGATTCTCCAGAGCATTTAAAACATTTGTTCTTAACAAACGACAAATAGGCGCAAGCATTTCTGCTAAAGCTTTTGGCGTAGAAGGAACAATTGGATGCCAATTGAAAAAATCTCGCAATAATATTAGTAAATCATTAGCATTTTGAGAACTAATAGCTGATGTACCCTTGCAAGTAATATCTCCTGAAAATTTAATGATCTTTCCGACCTTTTCACCTGTGCGATACAGTCCCCAATTATTGCCATCTGTATAAATTAAATTGGGAAGATTTTTAAACTTTTCCCATTGTTGCTTATCATCGCCCTTAAATCTGCTAGTATCTGCCCCTTTTCTCGGTGCTTTTAGTTCAATATGTCCAATTAAAACACCATTAATTGTTATTCCCATATCTGGTCTTCCTGAAAGTAGCTTTTCTTGTACCTCAGTAACTACTACAATAGATAAATTCAGAATATTTGCTGATGATTTTAACAAATTTTCTATAGGTGATTTCAGTTGATCTTCGGCACCAAAAGAGACAGAAGAAAGTGAGAATTTATTAGTTAATTCCTTTGCGTAAGCTTGAAGATTAGATAAAAATTGACTCTGATTATTTTTCGCCATATTCATAAATAAATAACAATTATTGATACATAGATTATGTATCAATACATTTCATATGTATTTTATAATGATTGGTGATTCATAGAAAAATATACAAAAAAATTAATACTTATATTACTTTTTAATAAAAATAATTGTATAATATTTGTGCTTGTAAGTTTTACAGCCCCTGTCATCTGAGTTAGGTACACTAGGGCGGACAGGATGCCCACCCCACAACATATATGATATTGTGGATCAAAATTAGTCAGCCAAATATTACCCCGTCTAGGGACAGAAGAACTAATAATCAAGTCTCCTGTCTGTAATTCTTGCCATTCTTGATTATGCTGGTAGTGCATTAACATTAGATGATCATATAATTAATTATTGTTAATACTTACCAACTACTCACCATCTCTTGATTATGAACCAAGCCAAAACGGGAATACTAGAAAAATTTGTCAACACAGTTATGGGGGTCAAACCTGGTAAACAAAACCCCCCTAACACCTCAAAAGCGACCACACAAGAACTAGATATCAACGCAGTTTTAGTTTATAAACTAGGGACTATCCTACAAATAGCAGTGATGATTCTTGTGTTGCTGGGAATGGAAAAATTAATCATATTCATTGATCATAATTCCGGTTTCCCCAGTTGGGTTAGCACTGCATTAACTGCATTATTTTTTGCCGTCTTAAGTATCCGTTCCCGGATTTTTTCCCTTTTAGATAATACTCGTTCTCGTACCACCTATGACCAAGTAATTAGACCCAGATGGTCTCCCCCACCTTTAGCATTTCCCATCGTTTGGATGATCATAGCAGTTTTGCGGGTGATTTCCTCTGTATTAGTTTGGCAAACAATGAATCACCAATTTTTGGTATTACCTTTAATTCTGTTTGTGGTACATCTAGCTTTAGGGGATACTTGGAATACAATTTTTACCGTAGAACGGAGATTAGGCGCTGCTGTTCCGGTGGTGATTTTAGGTCCTTGGTTGTCTGCGCTGGTGGTGACAGCAATTTATTGGGAAACTAATCCTTTAGCAGGGATGATTTTATCATTTTCCTGTGTTTGGTTAACTGTAGCTGCTGTACTAGTGTGGAGAATTTGGCAATTAAACGGATCAGAGCCATTGTATCCCTTAAAGCTTGCATCTGGGGAGAAATAAATAGGGCTGGCTGAATAATAAATGTAAAACCTATATACAGCACTTTTCAAGTAAATAAAGTACACACCTTAATATCATAAATCTTGTGGGGTGGGCATCCTGCCCGCCCTTTTGTACCTACTCAGATGAAATGCGCTGTAAATCAAAGGTTTGAGGTTGCTAAAAAAGAAAACAGGTGCAGGGTTTTTGAAGGCTCTACCATCAAAAGTGTACATTTTGGGTTAAATAAATCAGAAAATTTAGGGATGACAGATAGCTGAAACTGTTCCCTGTTCCCTGTTCCCTGTTCCCTACCCCCACGAAAAGACTTCCTGTTGCAAACCCTAAATCATTAAAATTTACCTGGGAAAACAAGGGACAATCTCACTTTATTTTTGAGTAGTGGATTCAAGATACCTGAAAACAGGTAGGGAAAAATTATTCTCTACCTCTTAACTGAATAATTAAAATATTTGATAATTTTCTTGATAATGAGTGTAAAATTATGTTGTAGTATTCTGCTCAAAAATATTCCTTTCTATCACATCCAAATTTAATTCTTGACCATTTTTATTTTTAACCTGATGATTTTTCTCAGGTGGTAAAAGTTGCTCTCCTTTATACTCTATTAATTCTAAAACCCGTCTCAAACCAATTTTGAGATATTCTTCCTGTAGTTCAATACTGATAGATTTTCTCCCTAACCGTTTAGCTACCGCAGCAGTTGTAAAAGTACCAGCAAAGGGATCAAGTATTAAACTTCCCTCATGACTACTTGCTAAAATAATTCTCTCTAGTAATGACTCTGGTTTTTGTGAAGGATGGTTTTCATATTCCGCCATGCGATATCTCACACGGGGAAAATACCAAGCATTACCGGGGACTTTTTCCGTATTATAAGGAGTAGGTACAGGTTTTCTGTAATCTATTAATTTACGTTCTGCGCCTGTTTTGGCGGCAATTTTAATATTATCACTATTAAAAATATAATTGTTTTTATTTTTGACGCAATGGAGAATGGGTTCATACATTGAACCAAAGTATTTTGTAGCTTGTACTCCAGAGCTATCATAATGCCATATGATGCGACTGAGAATAGTTAACTTTTTTCTCAGGTAAATGTCAAAATAAGGCATTGCTTGGGTGCTGGTCATGAGATAAATTGTCCCATTTGGTTTGAGAATGCGAATACACTGATCAAGCCATTGATATGACCAATTTAAATATTCTGCTTCTGATTCCCATTTATCATGGAAATTGCTAAATTGCTTACCTATGTTATAGGGAGGATCAATAAAAATTAAATCTACGGAATCTGCATGAATATATTTTGATAAGGTGCTGATAGTATCACCATGAAAAATGGTATGTTGTTGATTTCCGTAGCGTTCAATCATAATTATCCTTGACAAGTTTACCATATTTCCATCAACATAAAAGCAATAAAAGAATATATGGAGGTGATCACATCGGATCAATCCATACTTCAATATCACAACTAATAGTATCAAAACGTAAAATCATGGTTAGACGATACTTAATTTTGTTTTTTGGTACTTCAAATCCGCAATTCCTCAAGCATTTTCCAACGATTCCCCTTTCAGATAACATTCTAGTGCATCCGTCACCAACTTATTGAGATTCACCCCCCGTTGTTGAGCAAATAAAGCCGCTTGACGATGAAGTTGGCTACCTACACGCACATTAAAACTACCCTTAAACGGCTTCTCAGGCTCAATCCCTTTTTCTGCACACAGAGCCAAATAATCATCAATTGCTTCCTCAAAACTAGCCCTGAGACTAGCCACATCTTCCCCTTCAAAACTGATTAAACTGCGGATATGTTCCACTTGTCCGTAGAAGATTTTATCATCATCACTATAGTGAATCGACCCGAAATAATCCTTGTATTGCATCATGTTATTCATAGCAATTCTTCCCCTTGGAGAATCTTGATAATCTGTTCAATCTGATATCGTTTCAGAATATTTTGAGGATGGGGTTCATGTAAAGTAATAATCACTCCGCCATCATTGAGAAAACGCCGCCGAGAACCTCCCGTTTTTCCCGTCGTGCTGACCTCCTCAAACCCAAACCCCGAAAGCAAAGTAACTAACTCCTCCCAGGTGAAATCTTTGGGAATACTAAGAAACCGCTTAATTAATTTCTCCCTGCGGGTCATGAGAACTCCCGACTGCTTACTTCCATTATCTGTCCTCAGAAAAATTTTGCAACTAGAATTAGTTACATTATTCCATATACCTGATCCGAAATTAGGTTACCACAAAACCCTCCTTTCTTTCTCTTGTACCTGGTGCTTCACAAAAAAAACGGTAGAGAACCAAAATTCCCCACCGCTGATTTAACTTTTATAGTTTCTAACTAGGAATCAACACCCTGAGTTAATAACTCGCGGCGCTGTCCAGCACTAACTTGAACGTTACCACTCTCGTCAACATCAACTAAGGCTGTATCACCATCCTTAATGCGACCAGAGAGAATTTCTTCAGCTAGGCTATCTTCTAATAAGCGCATGATAGCTCGACGTAATGGCCTAGCGCCGTAGCTGGGACTGTAACCCTCTTGAATTAGTCTGTCCTTAAAGCGATCGCTCACCTCTAAAGTGATACCCTTTTCAGTCAGACGACCAAATACTTCCTTGAGCATGATTTCGGCGATTTCCGTCACCTCAGCCTTACTCAATTGACGGAAGACGATAATTTCATCCAGACGGTTGAGGAATTCAGGACGGAAGTACTGCTTGAGTTCTTCATTCACCAGAGAGCGAATGCGGTTGTATTGAGTCTCCGTCGCATCATCAGCGAATTCAAAGCCGATACCGCCGCCGCCTTTTTCAATTACCTTAGAACCTATGTTAGAAGTCAGAATTAACAAAGTGTTCTTAAAGTCCACCGTGCGACCTTTCGCATCTGTTAACCGACCGTCTTCGAGAATTTGCAGCAGCATATTGAAGACATCGGGGTGAGCTTTTTCGATTTCGTCGAATAGCACCACAGTATAGGGTCGGCGACGCACAGCTTCAGTTAACTGACCGCCTTCGTTGTAACCAACATAACCAGGAGGCGAACCAATCAACTTACTAACGGTGTGGCGTTCCATGTATTCCGACATATCCAGGCGAATCATTGCTTCTTCAGAACCGAAGAAGTAGGAAGCCAAGGACTTAGCCAACTCAGTTTTACCTACCCCAGTTGGACCGGAGAAGACAAAACTAGCGATGGGTCGGTTAGGATTCTTCAAACCGACACGAGCGCGGCGAATGGCGCGGGAAACAGCTTTCACCGCATCTTCTTGACCGATTAACCGCTGATGTAAGGTATCTTCCATGTGCAGCAGCTTTTCGGATTCTGATTCCGTAAGCTTGTTCACTGGTACGCCAGTCCAGGAAGCCACAATGTGAGCAATGTCCTCTTCGCCGACTACAGGCTCAACGGCTGGGATCCGGGCGCTATCACTTGGGCCGGTAGAGGTATTAGTTTTACCTTGGGCGATGGCGCGAATTTCGGCTTTGATTTCCATTTCGCGATCGCGCAGTTCCCCAGCTTTGTCAAAGTCTTGGGAGCGGACAGCTTCGTCTTTTTCTTTTAAGATTTGCCGTAGTTCTTTGTCTAACTCTTTAGCTGCGGGTGGTAATTGGGAGTTCATTAAACGTACCCTAGAACCAGCCTCGTCAATTAAATCGATAGCCTTATCTGGTAGATAGCGATCGCTAATGTAACGGTCAGATAATTTTGCTGCCGCCACCAAAGCCTCATCAGAGATTTTCAGCTTGTGGTGTTGCTCATAGCGTTCGCGCAACCCGTGCAGGATTTCAATGGTTTCATCTACAGAAGGTTCTCCCACCATCACCGGTTGGAAGCGTCGCTCTAGAGCTGCATCTCGCTCAATGTGCTTGCGGTACTCATCTAAAGTCGTAGCGCCAATACACTGTAACTCACCCCTAGCCAAAGCCGGCTTGAGGATATTAGCTGCATCAATAGCCCCTTCTGCAGCACCAGCACCGATGAGAGTGTGTACCTCGTCAATTACCAGGATGACATTACCCGCCGAGCGGATTTCATCCATGATTTTCTTGAGGCGTTCTTCAAACTCACCCCGGTACTTGGTACCTGCTACTAGCAAGCCGATATCTAGGGTTACCACCCGCTTATCTTCTAGGATGTCGGGAACATCCCTGTTAGCTATGCGGGATGCTAGACCTTCGGCGATCGCTGTTTTCCCTACCCCTGGTTCACCGATTAATACTGGATTATTTTTAGTCCGGCGCCCCAAAATTTGGATCACACGCTCAATTTCTTTAGCGCGTCCTACAACTGGGTCTAGCTTGTTGTCCGTCGCCATTTGGGTTAAATTCGAGCCAAACTCATCCAAGGTGGGAGTTTTGGTGCGTCCCGATCGCCCTGTGGCTGAAACCTCTGCTGTTTCTCCGAGCATTCGGATCACTTGGGTTCGTACCTTAGATAAATCTACCCCTAGGTTTTCTAGCACCCTGGCTGCTACACCTTCCCCTTCCCGGATCAGGCCCAACAGCAGATGCTCGGTGCCAATGTAGTTATGCCCTAATTGGCGCGCTTCTTCCAAGGATAGCTCTAGTACACGCTTTGCCCGTGGCGTAAACGGAATTTCCACGGCCACAAAGCCCGAACCCCGGCCTATGATTTTTTCTACCTCAATCCGGGCATCTTTGAGATTGACACCCATTGATTTCAACACTTTAGCCGCAACTCCCGTACCTTCCCCAATCAGACCTAGGAGGATCTGTTCGGTTCCCACGAAGTTGTGACCTAAGCGGCGGGCCTCTTCTTGGGCCAGCATGATTACCTTAATGGCTTTTTCTGTGAAGCGTTCAAACATGGCATTTTTCCCATCACCTGCGTCGTGCCGGTATGCTGATTTTAGCACAGGCTCTGCTTTTGGATGCCTGTATAAAGATTATAGGCCACGAAAAAATTTCGCCCCACATCCTGGCTTAATTGTTAGTTTTTTATTACTTTTTTTATGGTTGCTATACTTAGGGGCTTGATTTTACTAGTGTTTCCCTGCTTTACAACTATCCAGCAAGCCGCTATGCTTAGGCTTTTATTTAACTATTTCCAAATATAGACTTATAACATACTTATCAGTCTCTATTCAAGAATATGCTGGACTAATAATTTATTTTAAATTTAAAAAAATTATTGATTAAATATTTTAATAGTACATAGCAGCAAAAACATGAATTTTTTCTCCCTAATGTGATCCTCATCCGGGTTTAGCTAGGCATAATCACCCATGAGTCAACGCATTTGCCAAAAAGATTTCCTTAACCCATAGACCACAGTAGTATGCCAATTCTCCAAAGTTTCTGCTTGCGGAGATTGTAAATCTGACAGCCACAACACCTTAGCATCCTCTCCATTATCCTGGTAATAACCCCGCCGCCGTCCGGCTATCTTAAAGCCAAATTTTTCATATAAGGATATGGCCGCCAAATTAGAAGCGCGGACTTCCAGGGTGGCTCGCTCCAGTCCGCGATCGCTTGCGGTTTGAAGTAGAGAATACAGTAAAGCCTGTCCCAAACCTTGACGGTGATATTGGGGATGAATTGCCAAAATTGTAATGTGTGCTTCTTCTAAGATTGCCCAAAAGCACCCCATTCCTAGCAGTTTTGACCCATAAACCGGGGAAAATAAACCTAATAATACACTGTTAGGACTGTTTAACTCTCGTTGATAGCCATCCATAGTCCACAGACCGCCAAAACAGGCTTGATCTAGTTCCAGGATGGCAGTTAGATCATTTAAAGTCAGGGATTTCAGTTTTAAGTCTAATAAGATCACGTTAATGGCGAATGGGTAAATAAATATGAAGATTGAAACATCCTTGAGGGGAAAAAAGCGCCGTCAACTGAACCTAGGCATATCTCCTGTTTCCACGCTATTTTGGTTAAACTGAAAATCGGGACGCTGAATGACCCGCACGCCCAAAAAAATTTCAACTTTGAGCAAGGACAATTTATAAAAACTATGGTATCCACTCACCCCACTGGCGTTCAATATGCTGGTAGTCAATATTTACCTCAAATTCAAGGACGTGAAAACATCAATGTTTCCCCCAACCAGGAACTTTTACCAGTTACCGCCAAACTTAACAGTCAGGACATCCTAGAAATTGGTGGGTGTGATGTCAAAACCCTGGTGGAGCAGTTTGGTTCACCTTTGTATATTTTAGATGAAGAAACCCTGCGTTTAGCTTGTCAGCAATATCGAGATACATTTAAAAAATATTACCAGGGTGAATCTCAGGTACTATACGCATCCAAAGCCTGGAACTGTTTAGCAGTTTGCGCGATCGCAGCATCGGAAGGATTAGGTATAGATGTAGTTTCGGGAGGGGAATTATATACAGCTATAAGTGCCGGTGTGAACCCGGAGAAACTCTACCTCCATGGCAATAATAAATCTCATGAAGAACTGCTTTTAGCTATAGAGTCTGGTAGCACCATTGTGGCAGATAACTGGCAAGAACTGCATACCTTGGTAAAGATGGCAGAACCAGCACCGGGGACATCCACCCCCATCCGGGTGATGTTGCGGTTAACCCCAGGAATTGAATGCCATACCCACGAATACATTCGCACGGGACATTTAGATAGTAAATTTGGCTTTGACCCTAATGATTTGGACGAAGTATTTACCTTTGTCAGTCAGCAACCTTCTTTAAACTGCGTTGGGTTACATGCTCACATTGGTTCCCAAATTTTTGAACGCCAACCCCATCGAGATTTGGCTGCTGTCATGGTGCAGTGGTTAAAAAAGGCGGCAAATTATGGTTTAAGCGTCACAGAATTAAATGTGGGCGGTGGTTTAGGAATTAGGTACACTGAATCTGATGATCCCCCCAGTATTACAGAATGGGTAAAGGCGATTTGTGAAGTTATACAAGCAGCTTGTACTGCCGAAAATCTCCCTTTGCCAAAATTGTTATGTGAACCAGGGCGATCGCTGATTGCCACAGCGTGCGTCACAGCCTATACTATGGGATCATCAAAGGTTGTGCCCGACATTCGTACCTACGTGACAGTTGACGGTGGGATGTCTGATAATCCCCGACCCATTACTTACCAGTCAGTTTATCGAGCAGTAGTCGCTAACAAGATGTCTGCTCCCCTCACCCAAACAGTGACAATAGCTGGTAAGCATTGTGAATCAGGGGATATTCTGATTAAAAATGCCCAACTGCCGGAAACTCAACCAGGGGATATACTCGTAATCATGGGGACTGGTGCGTACAATTACAGTATGTCATCAAACTATAATCGCTTACCCCGCCCGGCTGCCGTTGTAGTAGCCAATGGGGAAGCAAATTTAATTTTGCGGCGCGAAAGTTATCACGACTTGATTCGACAAGATTGTCTACCAGACAGGTTTCAACGTGCAGAACTAATAACCGGTTTGTATAGTCACTAGCTAGGAAAATATCACTAATAGCTAATGACTCAACACTTGCTGTTTCCTCAAGGGTTAACCTTTGGGGCATGAAAATAACAGCAAAATGACAGAATATTGAGGGATAACAAAGAGTAATCCAGATGTCATGAGAGATTGGTGGAAGCAATGGCTGACAAACCTGGGATGGTCGCAGTCCTTGCTGCTTGGGACTCTGGATATCTTGTTGGTGTTAGCGCTGACCTACATGATACTAGTTATTATTAGTGAGCGCCGAACACTGTGGATGGTGCGGGGTTTTATTATCTTAATGCTAGCTTCAGTACTCAGTGGCAGAATGGGTTTCCCTCTGCTCAATTTTGTTTTGGAAAAGTTAGTGATTGGCTGCGCTGTAGCAATGGCTGTGGCTCTCCAGTCTGAATTTCGCCGATTTTTGGAGCAGGTGGGACGCGGTGAATTTCAGCAGTTATTTAAACCATCCAGTTTAACCATCCCCAACTCTGATAGTGTAATTGATGAAATTGTTGATGCGGTCAAAGAACTTTCAAAAAACCGCATAGGGGCTTTGCTGATTTTGGAAACCACAGGTCCAATTCACGAGCGGGATTTTTCTGTCCCTGGAGTTAAGCTAAATGCTGATGTTTCTAAGGAACTTATACAGACTATTTTTCAGCCGAAAACTTTACTCCACGATGGGGCAACCTTAATCCGTGGCTCGCGTATTGTATCATCTGGTATAATTCTACCACTTTCGGGACGCACGGCCTCCCGCCAGTTGGGAACACGCCACCGGGCAGCCATGGGGATCACTGAGCGGGTAGAAAATTGTATCTGTGTGGTTGTATCAGAAGAAACGGGTTCTATTTCCTTAGCGGAACGAGGAACTCTCAATAGACCACTGACGATTAGGACACTCAAGGAGTCCTTAGAGGCTCGATTATCAACCACTGTAGACCGGGAAGCTGTTGCTCCTAGTCTCTTAGGTTGGGGTCGTCAGATAGGTAGTAAAGCAATAGTAATAATTTCAGGTTTACTTGGATTACCATCGACCGCTTCTCGAAATAAAAAATGACAGCACAACAAACTCAACTGCAATTTTTACCTTCTGACTTAAAACGAGAACTACTGCCAAAGCACGTCGCAGTGATTATGGATGGCAATGGTCGATGGGCTAAACGTCAAGGTCTACCCAGAATTATGGGACATAAGCGCGGAGTGGATGCGCTCAAGGATTTGTTGCGCTGTTGCAAAGACTGGGGGATTCAGGCACTAACGGCTTATGCTTTTTCTACCGAAAACTGGAAAAGACCCCAGGAAGAGGTAGATTTTTTGATGACTTTGTTTCAAAGGGTTCTCCGCCAAGAACTTCGGGAAATGCTCCAGGAGAATGTTCAAATCCAGTTTGTCGGGAATTTGGATGCTCTACCTCCATCGCTGCAAGCTGAAATCTCCCGCTCAATGGCAGAAACTCGCAATAATCGCGGTATTCGGTTTACTGTAGCTACTAATTATGGGGGACGCCAGGAAATTTTACAAGCCTGCCGGGCGATCGCCCAAAAGGTACAGCAAGGTGTCCTTAAACCTGATCAAATTGATGAACAGTTGTTTGAGGCTCACCTCTACACAGCAGGAATTACTGACCCGGATTTATTAATCCGCACCAGTGGCGAAATGCGACTTTCTAATTTTCTGCTTTGGCAAATGGCTTACGGGGAAATTTATATTACTGATGCTCTGTGGCCAGATTTTGACCGCACTGAGTTTCACCGCGCTTTGTTTGCCTACCAGCAACGAGATCGGAGGTTTGGAAAGGTTTAGGTTAAGGAGATTATAGCAAAATTAAAAAGTAAAAATACTTACTCCGAAATGGTTTGGTAATTTTATCATGTCCCCAGCGCCCTGTCCATTGCTATAAATGCCCGAACACTTAAGTTTTTAATAGTTTTTAATCACGAACCCCACAGGCACAGGGAACACAGAGGAAAAACATGGCTAATCACCATATTCTTGATTGGGATTTTGGAGATTGTCTTGCTATTCCATGGTAATATGTGTATGATTTATAACTAATATCAAAATACTGTAACTTGATAGATTAAATTAAGAGAGCAGAGAAGGGGTAAAAAATGCTACATTACTCCCTGACACAGAGAAATTTAGGAGTCTCAAACCGGTATGTGGGTGCATAATTGGAATCGATGGCAAAGGCAGCCTTTAAAAAGATATATTGCGCTATTTTTAATAGTAGTGTGTTTAAGTAGTGCGATCGCCGCTTGCTCTCCTAGTAATAGTGCTAACACCGGCAGAAAAGAACTAACTCTAGTGAGCTACGCTGTCACCCGTGCTGCGTACAAAAAGATTATTCCCCTATTTGTTGAATACTGGCGAGAAAAAACCGGAGAGATAGTCACCTTTGGCCAGAGCTACGGCGGGTCAGGCTCCCAAACCCGCGCCGTCATTGACGGTTTAGAAGCGGATATTGTCGCCCTAGCACTATCAGCAGACACTCAGCAACTCCAGGAAGCCGGGCTAATTAAACCAGGCTGGGAGAAAAAGACACCCAACGGCGACGGCATTGCCTACCGTTCCGTAGGGGTTATAGTTACCCGGGAAGGCAACCCCAAAAATATTCAAGACTGGGAAGACTTAGCCAGGGATGATGTCAGTGTGATTACTGCTAACCCCAAAACATCTGGTGGCGCTCGTTGGAATTACATGGCTTTGTGGGGAAGAGTGACCCAAACAGGCGGCACTGAAGAACAAGCCCAAGACTTTGTGACTAAGGTTTATGCTAACGTGCCCGTTCTACCCAGAGATGCCCGTGAAGCTACTGATGCTTTTTTCGCCCAAAAACAGGGAGATGTATTGATCAACTATGAGAACGAACTCATCTTAGCTAAACAACAGGGACAGAATTTACCCTACATAGTTCCCGACATTAATATCTCCATTGATAATCCCATTGCCGTAGTTGATAGCTATGTTGATCAGCGAGGTAACCGGGAAGTAGCAGAAGCCTTTGTACAGTTTCTCTTTACCCCCGCAGCCCAGCGGGAATTTGCCAAAGTAGGCTTCCGACCAGTAGTACCAGAAGTAGTCGCGGAATTTGCCGATACTTATCCCCAAATCTCAAACCTGTTCACCATCGAGGATTTTGGCGGTTGGAGCCAAGTCAGCCCGAAATTCTTTGCCGATGGTGCAATCTTTGACGATATCCAAGCCAATATTGCCCGACCTTAGGGCTAAGTTCTATCCTGAAGCCATGACAGTTTCCAACTCACAGTCCACCTTCCCCCTCGCCCTGCAAAAGCTGAAGCGGTTTTCTTTGCCCTGGGACATCACCATTACCTATCTATCCGTAGTCCTGCTGTTACCTGTAGCCGCCTTGATGCTGCGGGCTGCAACCCTTTCACCGGGGGAATTCTGGCGGCTAGCTACCGATCCCGTTGCCCTGTCAACCTACACCATCACGTTTGGTACTGCCTTCTTGGCCGCTGCTATTAACTGCGTTGCTGGTACCGCTACTGCATGGGTGCTGGTGCGCTATGATTTCCCCTTTAAACGGGTTTTAGATGCCGTCATTGACCTGCCCTTTGCCCTACCCACAGCAGTTGCAGGTATTACTCTAGCTACTGTTTACAGTGAGCAGGGCTGGATTGGCTCATTTCTCTCCCCCTTGGGCATCAGAGTCTCCTTTACTCGCTTGGGGGTAGCGGTGGCAATGGTGTTTATTTCTGTGCCTTTTGTCGTTCGTAGCGTTCAGCCTGTACTGCAAGAGCTAGATTATACTATCGAAGAAGCTGCCTGGTCTCTGGGGGCTTCCCGCTGGGAAACTTGTTGGCGGGTGGTGCTACCACCACTTATACCTGCTATCCTCACGGGTACAACCCAAGCTTTTGCTAGGGCAGTGGGAGAATATGGCTCGGTGGTTTTGATTGCCGCTAATATTCCCTATCAAGACTTAATTGCCCCCATTTTAGTATTCCAACGCCTGGAACAAAACGACATAGCCGGGGCTACCGCGATTGGTACGGTGTTACTGCTGATTTCCTTGGTACTGTTGCTGATGGTCAACTTACTGCAAGCTTGGAGGCAAAGTTATGACGGTTGAACCTAAATCTAGCCAGTCTTTACCAAGATTGGTCAACTCCCAGAAGGATAGAGAGTGGGGTAAATTTGCTTTGATTGCCGCAGTAATCACTTATTTAGCGCTGGTGTTACTTCTCCCGACCCTTTATGTATTCATTGGAGCCTTTAGCCGGGGTATCGCCCCGTTTTTCGCCACTCTTATCGACCCGGATTTTACTCAGGCTTTGCGCCTCACAGCCATGGCTGTGGCAGTAGCTGTACCACTAAATGTAATTTTTGGTTTGTGTGCAGCTTGGGTAATCGCCCGCCGGCGGTTTCGAGGGCGCACTTTGTTACTCAGTATTATTGACTTGCCATTTTCAATTTCCCCCATTGTCACAGGTTTAATGTTGGTTTCCCTCTACGGACGCAATGGGCTACTTGGATCTGTGCTACAGTCTCTGGACATCAAGATTATCTTTTCCTTCCCCGGTATTGCTCTGGCAACTATGATGGGGGGTATGCCTTTTGTGGCTCGTGAAGTCATCCCTATTTTGGAAGAAGTGGGAACTCAAGAAGAAGAAGCTGCCAAAACCTTGGGGGCTGGTGAATGGCAGACTTTCTGGCGGGTGACATTACCTTCTATTCGCTGGGGATTGTTCTATGGTATTATTCTTACCACGGCTCGCGCTATGGGAGAATATGGTGCTATTGCTGTCGTCTCTAGTAATTTAATTGGCCGTACCCAAACTCTGACTCTGTATGTGGAAGGGGCTTACCGCAATTACGATTCCCAAAGTGCTTTTGCAGCTTCGGTGGTTTTAGCTGGGCTTGCTGGTGCAACGCTGCTCATTAAGGAGCTGTTTGAGCGTCGCATCCGGATAAAAGATCAAGAGAACAGTTAGTAATGCTGTGAAGTTTCTGGTTTTTCAATGATTTTGGCTCAGTACCGTCGAGCCTTGGTTAAAAGGTAATTTGGCTTTTTAACTTATCTATTTATTTATTGGCAAATATTAGTAACAAAGTATCAGCGAAAATAAATTATGATAGCCATGATTTCAATTAACAACAGTCAGCACTTACAACTTAAACCTCTAGAAATTCCATTGCGTCTGCTATTCGGTCCAGGCTCGATCCAATGCCCATCCCGCTGTTCTTCAAGCTATGAATCACTCACTGGTGGGGCATCTTGACCCGGCTTTTCTGGAACTGATGGATGAGATTCAATCTCTACTCCGGTACGTATGGCAGACAGAAAACCACCACACCATAGCAGTTAGTGGTACTGGTTCAGCGGCAATGGAAGCAACCATCGCCAATGCTACAGCACCAGGTGATGTAGTTTTGATTGGTGTAGCTGGTTACTTCGGTAATCGCCTTGTGGATATGGCTGGGCGATATGGTGCGGATGTGCGCACTATTACTAAGCCTTGGGGGCAAGTTTTCAGCCTTGATGAAATCCGCATGGCTGTAGAACAACATCGTCCGGCAATTCTGGCTTTGGTTCACGCTGAAACATCTACCGGAGCACGTCAACCTTTAGAAGGAGTGGCTGAGGTATGTCGTGAATTTGGGACTTTGCTGTTGGTAGATACGGTGACCAGTCTGGGCGGTGTGCCTATATTTTTGGATGCCTGGGGAGTTGACTTAGCTTATAGTTGTAGTCAAAAAGGATTGGGTTGTTCTCCGGGTGCTTCACCTTTTACTATGAGCTCTCGTGCTGTGGACAAATTGCAGCAGCGCTCTACAAAGGTGACAAACTGGTATTTAGATATGTCATTATTGGGTAAATATTGGGGGAATGAACGCACCTATCACCACACAGCACCGATTAGTCTGTATTATGGCTTGCGGGAAGCACTGCGTTTAGTGGCAGAAGAGGGATTAGCTAATTGTTGGCAGCGTCATCAAGAAAATGCCGAGTATCTCTGGGAAGGCTTAGAAGATTTAGGATTAACTATGCACGTTGAGAAGGAGTATCGGTTACCAACTTTGACTACTGTGCGTATTCCTACGGGAGTAGATGGTAAAGCGATCGCTCGGCAGTTACTCAATGAACATAACATTGAGATTGGCGGTGGTCTAGGTGAACTAGCCGGTCAAGTTTGGCGGGTGGGACTAATGGGTTTTAATAGTCGTCCAGAAAGCGTTGACCGACTTTTAGGGGCATTACGGCAAGTTTTGCCAACAACTTAGGGGGTGAACACCATTGATAACTGGGTACCAATTGCTACTGGCAGGATTTCTAGTTATTTGCTGCCATCAACTCAACTGCATCTTTGCCATCCCAATCTTGTAAGTAAACTTTTACTATTTCTTCTTTGGCGGTAGGTAGTTGCTTACCAATAAAATCTGGGTGAATTGGTACTTCTCTATGACCCCTGTCTACTAAAACAGCCAAGCGGATCACTTCGGGTCTACCATACTCAGTCACTGCATTCAAAGCGGCGCGAACTGTGCGACCTTTAAAAATCACATCATCTACTAACACAACTGTCTTCCCTGTGAGGTCAAAAGGGATGTTGCTTTTTGCCGGAGTCCTTAACCCAATTTTATCAAGATCATCTCGGTAGAATGTAATATCTAATGCTCCCACTGCCACGCTGACACCTTCGAGTGTCTCAATCTGACGTGCCAATAATTCTGCTAAGAGCGCCCCTCTGGTATAAATACCAAGGAGTACCAGTTGGGATAAATCACGGGACTTTTCCACAATCTGAGACGCTAGGCGAGTTAATGTACGACGCAGGTCTTCTGATGAAAGAATTTCAACTACTTTGGCAGACATAGTTTAGGGAATGGGTAGAGAGGCCACTAATCGCTCATGTACAAGGCTATGGGAAAAAAATCTCCCCATGCCCTATTTCATCCATATTAGTTAAGTGTATTAGCAATTAGGGGTATAGCGATCGCTACGCATAACCATAACAAAAAAGAATATCGAGTCAGCAATAAGGCATTGTGAATTACGGTTGGGGTAATGGGATGAATGACATCTCCTAAGAGGGGTTTTTGTTGAGGTACTCCCCCATACCAATTGGTACCGCCCATTTGCACACCCAAAATAGCAGCATAAGCACACTCGCTCCAGCCTGAGTTAGGACTGGGATCTTTTACCGCATCGCGGCAACATATTCGCCAAACATATAAGGGTTTACCTGATAGTAGAGCCAAAGTAATCACCGTTAAGCGACAAGGTAGCCAAGTTAAGTAATCCTCTAGCCTGGCACTAAACCACCCTATATAAGTATAGGGTGCTTGGCGATAACCTACCATGGAATCAAGGGTACTGCTAGCTTTGTATGCCAAAGCCAGAGGAATTAAACCCACACCCGGCACACAAGCGCCCACAATGGCATAAAAAAGTGGAGCCATAACTCCATCTGTAGCATTTTCTGTGACAGTTTCTAACACAGCGCGCAAAATTTCTGGTTCTGAGAGATGTTGTGAATCTCTACCGACATAATTACTTAAAATATAACGGGCTGAGTCTAAATCTCCTGCTGTTAATGGTTTTAAAACCTCCTGTGCTGCAGTCCGAAGACTTTTCAAAGCAAAACAACTAGCTAAAATAATGGTTTCTAAGACATTTCCCCATAATGGATGGAGCCATTTGGCAGTTTGAATTATTAACCAACCCAAACAGCCGCTACCAATTATTAAGGTTATGGCTAAGATAATTCCAGCTATCCGTTGAGCGAGAGAATTGTGACAGACCTTGAGAAAAAATTTAGTCAGGGGAGAAATTACCCACCCCATAACTTGGACTGGATGAGGCCAACCCCAAGGATCGCCAATTAAGTAATCTAATAGTGCAGCAAGAAACAAAATAACAGATGATGTCATTATATATGAAGGCGAATCACCAATTACTAAACGACAAAACTAGCTTCTTCCCCAAGAGAAGCTTGCCAACTACGCGCATCATAATAAAGATCCGCCAGAGTAATACTGTATAAAGCCTCTTTGAGCTTTTGGTTGAGTCTTTGCCAAAGAGTGAATGTTACCCAATCTTCAGTTTGGGCTGCGCTTGGGGTCTGATGTGGTAAACGAGTCATATTTTCACCAACTGACTCTAAAATTTGACCTATAGAAATTTGTGCCGGCTTTAATGCTAGTTGGTATCCACCAATGCTACCCCGAATTGATTTCACTAATCCAGCCCGGCGCATTTCTATTAGTAACTTCTCAAGGTAAGGCGCGGGGATATCTTGGCGAAGTGCGATCGCTCTGACTGGTGCTGGTCCATAACCTGGCTGTAAACTTAAATCTAGTAATGCCTTGACACTGTAATGTCCTTTGGTAGTTAGTTTCATGGTCACGAGTTTTGTTTATTTATGAGTTATCAGTTCTTTTGTCTTCACCGCTGACCGGTGAATAATTACTAATGCTCAGGATTAAATGAGCAGTTTTCTATATCATCTTTTGTTCTCATGAGCAAGGGATTTAAGTAAATAAGCCTTGAGACTGGCTTTAGGAAACTTAAACAAATATAATCTACTAGTCTTCACAAACTAGATATAGTTAAGAGCATTCCAAAGAATAGATTCCCTTGACAATGTTGGTAATTGTGCAACAATTTCATCTATGAGTGTAATATACTTATGAAAGCTGAGATAAAAACTCAAGGATTTTGTTCCTACTAGCTCGATGTCAGCTAAAATAAATCCAATTCAACTACTCCAACCATTCATTTTTCATCTAAGTTGATGCCTAAACTGAAAAAAATAGAACCCCTAATGGGTGAAGAACTGCTCAAAAAAGTTAAAGAGCTAGAAACCCTGAGCAAAGAAGAAAAAGCCAAGCAGTGCGGCTACTATACCATTACCAAAAATGGTATAGAGCGTGTGAATATGATGAAATTTTTGATGCCCTCATTGATGCGGAAGGCATTCAGTTAGACAGTTCACCCAGTGCGAATGGACGTGGCGGGCGCAGTGCTAGCTATAGAATTAGCGTGCAATCAAATGGTAATTTACTTATAGGTTCAGCTTATACAAAACAGATGAATCTCAAACCAGGAGATGAGTTTCTCATCACACTGGGGAAAAAACATATTCGTCTGAAACAGCTAGATGCAGATGCTGCCGAAGACATGGAAGCCATAGAGATTACAGCATAATCAATTGTCAGTTGTCAGTTGTTGATTTTTTCTAGTGACTACTGACCATTAGACAAATACTAATGATTTACTCTGAGCAGAGATGAAAGGCTGTCGCGTTAGTTATAAGGTGGTTGCAATTCACCTCCGGTTAAGTATGGAACTATAACCGGAGTCCTCTTGCTCCATTAAGATAGAGCTAGTAAATGGACTAAGCGGAGGAGGTAGATGAATATACACACCTTTGATAAGGATTATATTAGTTGCCCAATTTGTCAAAGAAATCCTAAGCACAGAATAGCCCAGTCTCATGTGGGCTTGTTTAGCTGTCCTTATTGTCAGCAAAGGCTAGTAGTCTGTCGCAGTGGCCATTATGTCCGTGATCCGTTTATACTTAAACAAATAATGCTTTGTTCGTCTCTACGTCGTCAAAGTAGCCCTTTAGCTAGAATTACACGAGATTTTATTCTCAACAAGCGTCCTGTCTTAGGGTTGGCTGTTGGTCTGGCTATTTTCTTGACTATGATCACGATGACGCAGCAAAATACCAGCTATGAAGGGCAACTTCCTACCACTGAGAAAATTCCAGAACAAGATTAATCAATTTTCTGATTACCAAGCCCAGTAGTTTGATTTCATTAATAGCAGTAGAGAAATATAACTTCCCCAAAGTAAAATTTTCAGGAATTCCCCATTACCTCGTTCTGCTAAAATAGCAGCTAAAGTCATGGTCAGAGCCACAGCTGCAAAAATCAGCTGTAAATCTGTTTTCTCTACTGTGCCGGCACTGAAGTAAATACTAGCAGCAGAAGCCACTACAGCTAGTATTGACAAACTGGTTATCCAAAGACGGGGATAGGATGATGCTACAGGAAGATTTTCTATTTCTGCTAACTCAGCGCCAAAAGCTAAGGCTAGACTGGGGTAAATGGTTAATAAGTACTCAGGTGGTTTTATACTCATAAAGGATATGATCAATAAATAGACGATACTCCATACCAGTAAGAGTTTCGCCCAGCTAAGGTTAAGATTTGTCCAAATTAAGCGCGCAGTTTGGGGCAAAAAAATTAACCAGGGCCATGTCCATTTGAGAATTTCCATGACATAGTACCAGGGTGGAGCATTATGTCTGTTAATGCCTGTGTTGATGGGGGTTAATGATTGATTGACCAGGACAACAGAAGCAAAACTGTAACCATAGTGCAACAGTTGCATACTATACCAAGCAGCCACAGGTAATATGCCAATGGTGATTCCTATCCAGAAGTAGAAACTGGTGAGCAATCTGGGTGTATCCCAAAATAGAAAGACAATGGCGATCGCACCCAGTAATATGCCTAATAGCCCCTGAGTGAAGCAAATTAATCCCAGTGCAATTCCAATACCAAGACAGTAACGCAAATCCCGCCGCGATCGCAATAGGCACCAAATCATGATGATAAAAAAGGTTACCACCGCTCCATCTAAAATAGCCAATCTGCCATAACGGACTACGGGGAGCATTGTCAGATAAATCAAGGAGCTATAAATAGCTACCCAACGTTGACGAAATATCTCCCGACTCAGAGAATAGAGCCATGGCACAGAAAATGCTGTCAAAATTGAGCCGGGTAAGCGTGTAGTCCATTCATTCACGCCTCCCAAAGAATAAGCCCAAGCAATCAACAAATGTATCAAAGGTGGTTTGTTATAATAGGGTTCACCTAGTAAGGTAGGATAGAGCCATCTCATGGAACCCGGGGGAGCACTCCAGATTTCCTTGGCAACCTGCGCCACAGTAGCCTCATCCCCATCTCGTAAGGATAATCCTCCCAGATTAATACTAAACAGTAAGACTGCGGCCAACAGTAATACCATGAGCCATGCCCAATCAATCCATTGATTAACCGTGCGATGCTGTTTTTCTAGATAGTCCGAAACAAAACTTCTTTCTTGCATATTCTCTGCTCATGATTTTACTTACTGTTTTGATTACACACCAGACCTGAATACATCTCTAATGTTACCCATCAGTCAGAATATCTATTTTGAATAATTCCTAAATTCTCAGGTTACCTCAATTTTCCCTGTGCATAAATAATTTTTCGAGAAATTCAGTTGAGTGTTCTTTAATTTATTTAACAATAATTAGCTGGTAGAAATGATACAAATATTAGCAAGATGAGTATGCTAACTATCTGTTGAGGAAATTGTCAATGAGTTTAGCTTTTATTTTAGATATAACAATTGGTTTAATTTTTATCTACTTAATTTTCAGTTTGCTAGCTTCCGAAATTCAGGAAATGATCTCTACGGTTTTACAATGGCGGGCAGTGCATCTAAAGAAATCCATTGAAATTCTTGTAGCAGGTGATGCAGAAGATTCAGATGATGATAGGATCATTAACTTTGTTAATGAATTATATAACCATCCCTTGATTAAAGCTATCAACCAAGAATCAAAAGGTATTTCAAATTTACCTCGGCGGTTTACTTGGTTATTATCATCTCTTCTGGGACAACTTCCCCTATCTGGAGGAAAAAAAAGAAAAGTTTTTTTGGATATGTACAATACCAAAAAGGGAATATCAAAGATAACAATAACCAATCACATCTTATAAAGCACAGCGCCCCTTCTTATATGGCAGCGGATACTTTTGCTACGACCCTCATAGAAACATTAGGTATACCAGAACTAGTTCATAAGTTAACTGAATCAAGACTGATAAATTTTAAAGATGAACAGTTACATGAGATCCAAAATATTTTATTGAAGTTTCACACACAAGTAAATAGTATAGATGACCACATAACGCAATTTTCAGTTAATATCTACCAAGAATTTACAGAATTAGTTGAGAAAAGCTTTACCGAAATTATTGATGATTTCTGTAAACAAAAAGCTGACTTGCTGATTACCATGAATCGCATGGCACAAAGTTTAGATAAATACATATATATTTTTCAGGAAGATATGCCAGATGAGTTTTTCGCCGGAAAAGCCTTACAAAAACTGAGATTCCTCCGAGGGGATATGTTTAACGAGCTTGAAAAAACTATTTCCCTCAAAGGTTTAAGACCTCATATTAATGAAGTTGTGCAGTTAATCAATATAGGTAGTGAGGTTCACCAAGGATTACTAAATGAATTTAAAAACCAAAATATTGAAGCCGATAAAACATTTGAAAAGTTGAGGGCAAAACTGCCGCAATCTGTAATTAAGAATATGGCTAGTTTAGCAAAGCGTGCCGAAACAAAAGCTCAAAATACACAAGAAGCAATTTATATATTACAGCAAGAACTAGAACAGACATTTAATCAATCAATGGAGCGATCTGCCGGAGTATACAAACGAAATGCTAAAGGAGTAGCACTTTTAATTGGCTTTAGCATGGCAGTCATTGCAAATGCTGATGCATTTCATATTGTAAACAGACTATCAAAAGATTCTGCTGTCAGGATTGCTATTGTGAATAACGCTGGGCAAATAGTGAAGAATAATAATCTTAATGCATCTGGAAATTTAGCAGAAGTCAAAAAACAAACTGAAGATGTATTAGCAGAAATTGTCTTACCTATTGGTTGGAGTGCTATGAATTTAAAACAACAACTTGACTGGGAGCCTAGTAAACAGGGTTATTTCTCCATCAAGAAATTTTTAACTATGATTTTCGGTTGGTTTGTAAGTGGAATTGCAATTGCCATGGGTGCACCATTTTGGTTTGATTTGCTGGGTAAATTTATAAATGTGCGCAATACAGGTAAAGCAAATACATCTGCTGCTAAAAAATAAAAATTAGGCGTAACTCCCAGTCTTGATCGTGGCGAATAATTTGAATTTGTTTGATAAATTCTCGAAAGTAAAACCTCCTTTCTGCTTCTGATAAGTCTAACCAAAATTGGGGAATGGAAACAGCTTGAGCAACAGAACGCAAGTTGACTGGGGGAAGTGTTGCTAGTTTTGCTTGGAGTTGAGAAATTCCAGTGCGCAGTTTGTAAGCCCTTAACTTGGCTGTTTCGTCATCCAAAATCCCCGTTTCCACTAAAGCTGGTAACTGCTGGAGTATTTGTTGCTGATTTGCGATCGCTTGTACCAGACTATTCTTAATATTATCCAATTGGGGAAAGTCCATTCCGTCCACAGCCAGAGCTAAGTCACGGCAAATAATTTTAATAGTATGCTGTAATACGTCATGGTAGGCGATCGCCCGACATTTAGTCCGTCGCTTACAGCTAATAGGACGTAAATAAAGATACTCTTTATCTTGGTTGCGCCCGGTGACGCGGGTAACTGTTGTATGTGACTGACACTCACCACAAATAACTAAACCAGCTAAAGAACGGGGTGCGCTGGCGGTTCGAGAAGGTAAACGACTGTTGCGGCGTAAGATGCGGTCAACTTGAGCCCCTTCTTCCCTAGAAATAATGGGGATATGGGTATCAGAAATAATTTGATGATGGTGATAAGCTGTATCACCGCGATAAACGGGATTAGTTAGCCAGCGTCTCCCTGTAGTAACAGAAATTTTCTTACCATATTTCTTGGCTAAATAACCAACTGCACCCCGTAGGGAACCGTAAAGTAAAAAGTGTTCAAAAAAATCTTTAACTACAGTTGCTGTACTGCGGTCAATAGTATATTTTTCTTTACTACGACGATAGCCATAGGGAGCTTTACCCGGAGGAGGTGAGGGTTTGTAGACGATTAGATGCGTGTCCTTGGCGGATACGGCGGCTATGCTGCTGATTTGCGATTTCCTGAAGCAATTTCCACAAATCCGAGTCTACACGCGAACTTTGGGAAGTATAGGGTTGTTCCGTAGCAATAATCATGATCCCCATTGCTTCGAGTTCATGCAAGCGATCGCTCACTTCCTCCAAAGTATCCCCCAATTCCCCTAAACTACGGATGAGGAGATAATCTGCTGGTTGAGTTTTACAGTCTGTGATTAATTTTTGCAACTGCGATCTCTGACCCAAATCTTCATATATAGAATCAACCTCCCACCCCCAATCATGGGGATGAGGAGAAGATTCTAACAGGGGGTTACTGTAAGCATAAGCAATAATTTTCATTGCTGACTCAGTTCGATGATATTCCCATCCGGGTCTTGAGTGAACAAAGCAGCGCGACCCGAAGCACTAACTTGAATGGGATAGTTGTGATGGAGTAATTCCTGTTGAGCATGATCCAAATCAGCTACACAAAAGGCTATATGAGGATTGCGTCCCCATTTTTGATTAGGTTTATCGGTAGGGACAGTATTTGCAACTATGAGATGAAGTTGATAGTTCCCCACCTGATACCATACACCGGGATACTTTAAGGATCGCTCGATTTTGGACAATCCCAATATTGTTCCATAAAAATTTTCCGCTTTTTCTAAGTCAGTCACGAGAATTGCTGTATGGAGAGACTGGATAATCTGCATTGTCTATCTACTCATCAAGTAATAATCAAAGTTTGTAGTGAGAATTTTACCCCCATCTATTATCTATGATGCGGGATTTGGTTTATAGTTGGTAATTGAGCTTATCTTTAATAGGTGGCGTGGCGTAGCCATACCTGCTGGTAGAAATCTTTGCTTTCCACGACAAACTATTTATTATTATGGGGGCGAGACATCATCGCCTAATTCATACTGTTGAGCAATTTGCTATGGCAAGACAGGCTATATTGCAATTAACCGATAATAATTAGGAAAAACACCTGTGTTTCCTCTCTATGATGAAAACCCCGCGCGAACCACTCCGTATTTAACTTACGGGTTGATTGGTTTGAATATTGTTGTCTTTCTTCATGAACTCAGTCTATCAGGTCAAGAGCTAGAGCAATTTTTCGGGATGTACGCCGTCATACCACAACAGTTAACCACTAATTTTTCCCAAGAGTGGACAGCTCTATTTACATCACAATTTTTACACGGTGGTTGGTGGCATCTGCTCTCAAATATGGTATTTCTCTGGGTCTTTGGTAACAATGTTGAAGACCGTATGGGACACTTCAAGTATCTAATTTTTTATTTGTCGTGCGGTGCTTTAGCAGCCTTATGTCAGTGGTTTATCAGTATGAATTCTACCATTCCTTCTTTAGGCGCTAGTGGTGCGATCGCTGGGATTCTGGGTGCATACGTGATGCGGTTTCCGCAATCGAGAATTTTAACCTTAGCTTTTCTCGGTTTTTTTGTCACTACCATCAGGATACCGGCAATTATTCTCATAGGGATTTTTGTCATCCAGAATGTGATATCCGGTCTAGCCAGTCTGCAAGCCGCTGCTAATATGAGTGTGGAAACAGGCGGAGTTGCTTACTGGGCACACATTGGCGGCTTTGCTTTTGGGATTATTCTGGCTCCGTTATTCGGGTTATTTCGACATGACGGCACGGGCGCTAGTTGACACCCCTCCCCCAATCCCTCCCTGTTGAAAATTAATATTTTGTTGTTAACCCATAATGAATTTACTCTGGCAACGATTTACTTTATCTGATTTACCAATCAAAGAATATCTGGAAACAAGCTACTTACGCCGCTATTTGGTGGGGTTATTACACTCTTGGCGGCAAAGTAGCATTTTGATGCAGTGGGGAGACAGCATCGCAGTAGTTTTCCTTAGCTTGCTATATGCTCTTGCCCCTTTTGTATCCAGTAGCTTAGTCGGACTGTTACTATTAGCTTGTGTCGGATTTTGGCTGTTGTTGACCTTATCTGATGAATCAGCACCGGCAAATACGCCGTTATTTACCCCCATTCATCTGCTGGTGTTACTTTACTGGGCAATTGCTCTAGTCTCTACAGCGTTATCACCAGTCAAGCAAGCAGCGTTTAAAGATTTGGTAGTATTAACACTTTATCTACTGCTGTTTGCCCTGTGTGCTAGGGTGTTGCGATCGCCTCGTGTGCGGTCTTGGATAATTATCCTGTATTTACATATATCTTTAGTAGTAAGTATATACGGGTTGCGGCAGTGGTTTTTCAAAGCTCGATCACTAGCAACTTGGGTAGACCCAGAATCTCCTCTAGCTCAGACAACTAGGGTTTATAGTTATTTAGGTAACCCCAATTTATTGGCTGGATATCTTGTACCGGCGGTAGCTTTAAGCCTAGTAGCAATTTTTGCTTGGGATAGCAGGATCAAGAAAGCTTTAGCATTAACTATGTTTACAGCTAATGCTGCTTGTTTAGTTCTCACTTTTAGTCGTGGTGGCTGGATTGGTCTAGTAGTGGCTGTACTGACTGCCATGGCCTTACTAGTTTACTGGTGGAGTGTGGAAATGCCTCCTTTTTGGCGTACTTGGTCACTGCCGATAATTCTGGGAGGTATGATTGGGTTACTGTTGCTAGCAGTGATATTTGTCGAGCCAGTGCGCCTGAGAGTTTTAAGTATTTTTTCGGGTCGTCAAGATAGCAGTAATAATTTTCGTAGAAATGTTTGGGATGCTGTGTTTGAGATGATTCGCGATCGCCCCATGATTGGGATTGGCCCCGGTCATAACTCTTTTAATCAAGTTTATCCACTCTACCAACGTCCTCGTTATACGGCTTTAAGTGCCTATTCTGTTTTTTTAGAGGTGGCTGTAGAAACTGGTTTGGCGGGTTTAGGCTGTTTCTTATGGCTGATGATTGTGACGTTTAATAAAGCATTTGTACAAGTGCGACGATTGCGGCAATCTAGGAGTGTAGAGGGATTTTGGTTGATGGGAGCATTGGCTACTGTAACGGGGATGCTAGCTCATGGGACTGTAGATACTATTTGGTTTCGTCCTGAAGTCAATACGCTTTGGTGGTTAATGGTGGCTATAATTGCTAGTTACTGGACACCCATACCTGAAGACCACAGTCAAAATGTGACTTCAACTCACGGAAAACCCAGACCAAGCTAAAGTCCAATCAACAGCAGAATTCAGGAGCCACAAATGAACTCACCGTGGCGAAGTAATTGTGAAGTTTTATAACCAAAATGCCGAAAATCCTTGAGGAACAGGCGGATGCAGCCATATTCTGTACTTTAGGCAATGGATGTTCGCGCAGCGTCTCCCCTTGGGAGAAGGCTGTTTAATGCGTTTACGCCTGAGTAATTTTGTGATATATTGATATCAACACCGAACGGTAAAGAACCTGTATAAAAATCTAACTGCCTAACGGCAATCTGCAACTTGACAAGTGTAGATATGGGTTTCTATTCCATAGTTCTACTCCCTTCCGCTGCGAATAGGTAAAATCTACCAAAACAAGATGCCGTCAACGTAGAAAGATGCGTATTGCTGCTAATCGTGTAAGAGAAAGAATTGAGAATTTAATTAAAGATTTGCATAACAAAGCTGTTAACTTGCTTGTTAATTCCTACAAAGTAATTTACTTACCAACCTTTGATTCTAGTCAAATGGTGATTAAAAGACGTAACGGGAAGAAACGCAAAATCAACAGTAAGTCTGTACGGCAAATGCTGACTCTTTCCCATTACAAATTTGAGCGACATCTCAAGCAAGCTGCACAAAGAAAAGGTGTAATAGTCGTTCTTTGTAACGAATCATATACATCAAAAACCTGTGGTAACTGCGGTCATGTTCACCATAAATTAGGTGGAAACAAAGTTTTTAAATGTCCACATTGCGGAATACAGATTTCTCGCGATGTAAATGGCGCACGCAATATTTTATTGCGTGCTTTGCAAGCAACTGCCTTCACCGTGACCCATGATTCTATCGTGCTTTCTGAGGAGTCAGAATTGACGGATGCCGTAGTTAATCTAGTTTAATCGCTTTGATTAGCTTAAAAGTTGCACGAACAGTATTAAGTCCAACAAAATTAGGAATCATCCAGCTAGGGGAGGGCTTCCCCAAAGTAACGTGATTAAGAGAGAACCTCCTCTGGGTTAGATGTCGCAAGGAGTCTAATCTAAGTGGACTCGTTGAACCAACAATATCCGCAGCTTCAGCCGGGAAAGTATCAAGGCTTAGTCCCTATATGTTGTAGTACTAGGAGCAGTGGGTTCACGATAAGCAGTAGGTTCCCCGCCACTTTTTCTACCAGCTAAACCAGCCAAACCAAATAGACCAATTAATCCTAACCAACCCCAATCAAAATCCTGGCGTTCGTAAACTGTTGTTCTGGGTGTAGTCTCAACTCTCGGTTCAGTAACTTGGGCATTTACAGGTAGAGTTAAAGGTAATATTGCCATACTCAAAGTGAGAAAGCCAGCACCAACTGCTTTGGTCAAAATAGGTGTCATGGTGAAAATCTCTCATCCCTTCCAACTTTACCCACTAGTTTATCGATTCCCATAACTCACCCAATCAATCCGTAGCCATAAACTCGGCTTTCTCTAAACTCACACTGAGGATATATAGAGAGGTCAATGAAGCTTAATAATTTTTCATCGCTCGTTGCATATCACGTTGATCTTGCCGTTTTTTGAGGGATTCACGTTTGTCATGGATTTTTTTACCTTTACCAAGGGCTATACTCACTTTTACCCAGCCTCGTTTGAGGTACATTTTTAATGGCACTAGTGTTAAACCTTGCTGTTCCACCTTCCCAATTAACTTACGAATTTCTTGCCGATGTAGTAACAGCTTGCGGGTACGACGCGGCTCATGATTAAAATATTGACCACTAGCGTTGTAAGGAGAAATATGGACGTTGATTAGCCATGCTTCGCCATCACGAATCAACGCATAACCATCTTGGAGATTAACTCTACCGGCTCGAATTGATTTAACTTCTGTTCCTGTCAACTCAACTCCCGCTTCAAAGGTTTCTAGGATTTCATACAAATAACGGGCTTGACGGTTGTCACTAATAACTTTGTAGCTTTCGCTCTTTTCGCTCATTGAAAAACTTTTTTGTACTTAAATGTGCTGGAAAAATGTTTGGATTGGCTGTAAGTGTGATATTCATATCAGCGTTAGTCCATATTCTTTTAATTTAACTTTTTTCAATTGTCAATTAAAAGTTAGAGGAGAGTAAATATTAATTTACACTATAGCGAGTATTATCTGTAGATGGTTGGTTTATTGTTAAGAGTTAAAAAGCTACCTATAGCCTTTCAGCATTCCAAATCGAACTTGGTTGTAATTTGGCAATACTGACTCAGTATTTAAGGTTTTCCTCATAAATCAAAAATAAGAGACTCAAGAGCTGGTAATCGTGTCATACTATGAAACATAAGAATACTATTTCTGCTTGCGTTCACTGATGTACCTCGGATAAATCCGTTAATCTGAGTTAAAAAATGCTAGGGGTGTATTGTCCATGCCCTTGACTATTCTTGTTGTGGATGACGACCCGGGCACTCGTCTATCCATTAGTGATTATCTTGAACTGTCTGGCTACTCCGTAGTGACGGCGAATGACGGTCAAGAAGCTTTGGGAATGGTAGAGAATTACCATCCTGATTTGATTGTTACTGATATTATTATGCCACGAATAAACGGCTATGAACTGGTGCGTCGGGTACGGCAGCAACCGACATTCCGGTTATTACCTGTAATTTTATTAACAGCACGCACTAAAACCCAGGAAAGAATTCTTGGCTACCAGTCTGGCTGCGATTTGTATTTACCTAAGCCATTTGAACTCGAGGAGTTAGCAGCAGCAATTCGTAATCTTTTAGAGCGATCGCAAATTATTCGATCTGAATACCGCCGGTCTTATAAAGAGAATTTAGGCAATTTCATACCTTCCAAAGAGGTGACAATGCCAAATTCTCTATGGACGGTATTGGGGAATCCCATCAGTTCCTATCCTTGACCCCCAGAGAACAAGAAGTTTTGGAACTGTTGACTCATGGTTTATCTAATGCTGATATAGGAGGTGAACTACACTTGAGCCCGAGAACTGTAGAAAAGTATGTTAGCAGTTTATTAAGAAAAACTGAAACCAGCAACCGAGCGGAGCTAGTGCGCTTTGCTATTACCCATGGCTTGGTTGAATAGATTTAGCTTTCTACTTGCTGACTGGTAATGTATGTGAGTAGACCTTCACAAGCATCCACAAGTAAATCAATCACTTGATGGAAGCCTTCCACTCCACCATAGTAAGGGTCTGGAACTTCCTTGAGGGTATAGCGAGAGCAGAACTTACACATTAAGTAAACTTTATGGTCATACTGCCCACTGGGGTCAAGAGCCAGGATATTCTCATAGTTCTCTTGATCCATTGCCAATATCATATCAAATTCCTGAAAGTCTAATTTTTGAAATTGCCGCGCGTGACCACGCAGTTTAATTCCTAACTTTGCACTAGCAGCCGCACTCATGCGTCTATCTGGCGGACTACCAATGTGATAACTGGATGTACCAGCAGAGTCGCAGAGGATGCGATCGCTCAATCCAGACTGGTCAATAAGATGATTCATAATATTTTCTGCCGATGGGGAGCGACAGATATTCCCCAGGCAAACAAACAGCAGCTTATAAGGCATAAAAATTCTACTTAGCAACCCTCCAGGGTCAAAAATCTACAGACACTAGTTTAATGGTTTTTGAGTGTAGAGACGCAACCCATGGCGTCTCTACAGCTAACGATTAAAAATTAGGGAGTTCCAGACCGCTGGTCAAGACTTCCATTTGTTCGCGCATTGTTGCGGTGGACTTGCTATAGGCATCTTTCATGGCGACTGTTACGAGGTCAGAAAGTAATTCTGCACCCTGTGCTAGGGCCTCTGGGGCAATTTCCACCCGTCTGGGTTCTTGGTTACCACTGACAATTACCTTCACGAGTCCACCGCCGGACTCTCCCTCAATCTCCATTTGCTCCAATTGTTCTTGAAGCTGTCTGGCGCCTTCTTGAACTTGCTGCGCCTTTTTGAAAGCGTCGGCGAGTTCTTTCATTTTTCCTAGACCACCAAAACCGAATCCCTGTCCTTTTCCTGTCATAACTGATTTTCCCAGCGTGCGTTTAATATTAAACCAAATTTCATTATAGATGGGGTCGGTAGCTTGCCTGTTTTATTACTAATCTTTATTCCCCTAAGCAGCCACCTGAAACTCACCGATCATTTTTACTTCTGGCTCTAAGCAAATTGACCAATGTTCTTGTACTTGCTGTTGAATATGACGAATCAGACAGAAAATATCGCTGGCCTTAGCCCCACCACGATTGACGATGAAATTAGCGTGTAATAGTGCTACTTGCGCTCCGCCAATTTGGTGTCCTTTTAAACCTGTTTGTTCAATTAACCAACCAGCAGCATAAGGTGTAGGATTACGGAAGACACTGCCACAGCTAGGGAAATTGTAGGGTTGGGTATTTAGTCGATGTTTTTTGTGTTCCTTTGTTACTTGCAAAACTCGTGCTGGATCGATACCTGGTTGGAGTTGAAAGGTGGCTTGGGTAACAATGCGTTGGCAAGGGTTCCCTGTAGAAGATTCACGATTTTGCAGTGATGAAGTTCGATAGCTGTAACCTATCTGGTCCGCCGTCAGAGTTTCTAAGGTACCATCGGGTAAAAGTACCTGAGCACTCACTAACATATCTGCAATGCAGCTATGATGGGCCCCGGCATTCATGACCACAGCACCCCCAACTGTACCGGGGATACCAACAGCCCACTCTAATCCTTCCCAACCTAATTTTGCTGCTTCCCATGCCAGATTGGGAATTGATTCTCCCGCCGCCACAGTTAATTGACCTGTTTGGGGATCAAAGTGACTATGGCGCAGATGACGAGTAGAAATTACTAAACCCGGTAAACCGCGATCGCTCACCAATAGGTTGGAACCTGCACCCAGTACTATTACGCCTAAATCTTGTGTTTTAGCATACTCAACACTAGCCTGTAGTGCTTCTAAATTACGAGGAGCAACGTACCATTCTGCCGCTCCCCCTACTCTATAAGAAGTAAATGCAGATAAAGAAACTTGTGACTTAATAGCGCAATCCGTATCTTTTAAGTAAATTATTTTACTATCACCTAAATCTTGTCTTTCCTGCTTCTCTGTAATTGAGTCAAAAACTGTGCAGACATTTCCAAGTGCCTGGGAGATTTTCATCTTGAGATAAATTTGTGAAATTTTTACATTTAAATGCCGTAAAAATACGGCAATAGAATCATTGCCAGAGGAAAAAACCTTGGGGTAACTCAGTGTCCACCGTAATTGTTCTTCCTCATCTAGGATGTGGCTGTAACAGGTTCACAAAGTGTAGTAATTACTTCAGGGATGACCTGATTTAAATTCCCAGCACCTAGAAATAGTGCTAAATCTCCGGGACGCAGGGTTTGTACCAAGAATTCACTCATTAAGGGTAAATGAGGTTCATAAAGCACCTGTGGATGCTGTTTGGCTATTGCTACTGCAAGTTGTTCACCGCTAATTTGCCCTAAATTAGGTTCGCCAGCACTGTAAATATCTGTAAGTATAACTAAATCAGCATGGGCGAAAGACTCAGCAAATTCTTCTAAGAAGGTGAGTGTGCGACTGTAGCGATGGGGTTGAAAAATAGCAACTACTCTTTGCCCTGGTCTGGACTGGAGACGTGCTGCAGCAAGAGTAGCGCGAATTTCACTGGGGTGGTGGGCATAGTCATCGATAAAGGTAATACCGCCAACTTCTCCGCGCAACTCGAAGCGTCTTCTAGCACCTGCAAAAGTGGCAATGCTCTTGGCAATTGTGCCAAACTCTAAACCCAAGGCTCGACCAACAGCTACTGCCGACAGGGCATTGCTGAGATTATGCCGACTGAGCAAACGCAAATTCAATACTCCCAAGGGTTTGCCTTTCTCCCAAACCAGGGCTGTGGTACCATCAGCGCGATAATCAATATTAGTAGCAGTATAATCAGCATCTGTTTCTGGATTGAGGCTGTAGCTAATTGTCGGTTGGAAACGATGGCGTACCGTATCACAATCAATACAACCTATAAGGATTTTACAACTAGAGGCAAATTTTTGGAAGATGCTAACTACTTCTTCTAAGGTCTCATAGTGGTCAGGATGATCAAGTTCAATATTAGTAATAATGCCAATTTCGGGACTGTGTTTCACCAGGGAACCATCAGATTCATCTGCCTCAGCTACCAAATACTTGCTTTCCCCTAATCGTGCATTTCCTTCCCAAGCGTCAACCTCACCACCCACCAGAATTGTGGGGTCTAAACCAGCTTGTAAGAGCATATAGCCAATCATGCTACTGGTAGTAGTTTTACCGTGGGTTCCTGCAACTGCGATGCTATAGTAGTCTGAAATCAAGGCTGCTAGTACATCTGAACGATGCAAAATTGGACATCCTAATTCCAGTGCTGCTTTGTATTCCAAATTGTTGGCATTAATTGCCGTTGAACAAACAACTTGAGGCAGTGTTGAGTTACTACCTACGGCTAATATTTCTGGTGAGTTTAATATTACTTTATGAGCTGATTCACGAGATCGAAAGAACTCGAGATTACTAGCCTCCTGTCTGCCAAAAATATGTGTTCCGATCGACTCCAACTTGCACGTAATATGACTCGGACGAAGGTCAGAACCTGATACTGGCATTTGACGCTTGGCCAGAATGTATGCTAGGGCAGACATACCGATGCCACCAATTCCAATGAAATGAAATGGTCGGCCGCTAAAATCTACATAATTATTCATTGATGAGTCCTCTGACACCACACCATAATCACAAATGACACGCGTATCATACCAGGAATTTGATTTTTAGACTAACTGCACTTGCATTTTGTTTATACCTGATATTCAGATTATTTTCCTCTGTTTTTTTGCTGATTGAGAATGATTTTACCTTTCTTGAACGTTTTGGCTATTTCGGAACTGTTATTAAGATTATTCTGAGAGTTGATGCCGCATCGGGACAGAAAATATTGTATTTCGCAATACCTTTTACTCAGTTCTTGAGTGATGTTGGCTACAGTCATACATTATTAATAGTGGAAATAGTTTTAAATTGAGAAATTTTCCATGAAACTTCTCCAGTCAGCTTGAGCCAGATAGTATATTTGTATTATCATCTGGCGATATGGAATCAAGTTTAGGTATGACTGAATGCAGCACATCGGAATCTTTGGTGGCACATTTGACCCAGTTCATTGGGGACATTTACTCGTAGCCAAAACAACTTTATATCAAGTACCTCTGTCAAAGGTGATTTGGGTACCATCACTAAACCCACCCCATAAAAAAGTGGCTTTGTTTAAAAATCGCTGGGAAATGTTGAAATTAGCCACAAGAGGAAACTCAGCATTTACCGTCTCCTCCATCGAGGCAAAACGCTCTGGAACCTCCTATGCCATCAATACCTTCATGGACTTATCTAGTTGTTATGCAGATACTCACTGGTACTGGATTACGGGTTTGGATACATTTCAAACTTTACCCCGTTGGTATCGTGGACGGGAACTAGTACAAATGTGTGATTGGTTAATCGCTCCCCGACAGCTAGGTGGTGAGACGACAGATCAAAGCGAGCTGATATGCAAGCAAGTGGAGCAACAACTCACACAGCAGTCGCTAACTATTCGCTGGCAACTATTGGACATACCTTTAATAGGAATTTCCTCAAGTCTGATTCGGAGACTTTGCCGGGAAAGCCTGTCAATTGGTTATTTAGTCCCGGAATCCGTCAGATCCTACATTAATACTCACAACCTCTACTCAGATAAATCTGAATAAAATATGTGTTTTTTTGATCGATCTGAAAATTTATGGTTATTAATACTCCCCCCTTTGCGATATGATTGGGGTCAAAGATATCAATTTATAGGCATAAATACAGAGGGTAAGACACTGTGATTAGAGTCGCAATCAATGGTTTTGGGCGCATCGGACGTAACTTTGCACGCTGCTGGGTAGGCAGAGAAAATAGCAACATTGAGCTTGTTGCTGTCAATGACACATCAGACCCTAGAACTAATGCTCATCTCCTCAAGTATGACTCAATGCTTGGGAAGTTAAAGAATGCTGATATTACAGCCGATGACAACTCCATCATCGTTAATGGTAAGACTATTAAATGCGTATCAGATCGCAACCCAGAAAACTTACCTTGGAAAGAGTGGGGAATTGATCTGATTATCGAAGCAACAGGCGTATTTACCAGCCGAGAGGGAGCGCAAAAGCACATGAATGCTGGAGCGAAAAAAGTTCTGATCACCGCACCTGGTAAAAACGAGGATGGTACTTTTGTCATGGGAGTGAATCATCACGAATATGACCACAACCAGCACAACATCATTAGTAACGCCAGCTGTACTACCAACTGCTTGGCTCCGATAGCCAAGGTATTAAACGACAAATTCGGGATCATCAAAGGTACGATGACCACCACCCACAGCTACACCGGCGACCAGCGTTTGCTAGACGCTTCTCACCGGGATTTACGACGCGCACGGGCTGCAGCTATTAACATTGTTCCCACCTCCACTGGTGCAGCAAAAGCAGTAGCACTAGTAATCCCAGACCTCAAAGGTAAACTTAATGGTGTGGCTTTGCGGGTACCAACTCCTAACGTTTCAATGGTAGATTTCGTAGTTCAAGTTGAAAAACGTACTATTACTGAAGAAGTGAATCAAGCTCTCAAGGAGGCTTCTGAAGGTCCACTCAAGGGCATTTTGGACTACAGCGAACTACAATTGGTCTCTTCAGATTATCAAGGTACTGATGCATCTTCGATTGTCGATGCCAACTTGACTTTAGTCATGGGTAATGATATGGTGAAGGTGATGGCTTGGTACGACAATGAGTGGGGTTACAGCCAAAGAGTTCTAGATTTAGCAGAACTGGTAGCCCAAAAGTGGGTTTAGTCATTAGTAATTAGTGATGACTTTGAAATCATCTGTAACTGAAGCAAGAGCAACAGATCTTGCGATAGGAAAGAAACGATAAATAACTAGTTTTTTGTTGTCTGCTGTTGGACAGCCAGTGGACGTTAAATAGATGCTTGTGGAGGTGAGTCTGGTGGGGTTTTCAAAACAAAGATAACTGGAAGCCAGACAAACCTCTAAGGCAAGAATCTCCTGTTACAGCCAAAGGCACAACGGTGAGAGTGTCAATGGGTAAAATGTTGAAATGCGCGGAAAATTTGTAATTTTTCGCGTTTTTTTTGCTCTTTATCTTGTAGGACTACTTGGGAACCTGTGGTAATAGTTCCCACTATGGCGGCGCTTTCACCGAGTGTTGTCACCAAGTGATTGGCAATAACTTCTGGTAGGCACAGCACTAATTCAAAGTCTTCACCGCCGTAAAGGGCATATTCTAGAGCTTTTTCTGGTGTCAGCCAATGCTGAAAACTACCTGGTAAGGTGATTAGGCTGCTTTGTAGGATAGCGCCAACACCACTGGCGCGGCAAATTTGCAAAATGGCATCTGCCAAGCCGTCGCTGCTGTCCATACCGGCTATAGGGGGGTGGTGGGATGGGGAATAGGATTCGAGAATTTGCCAGAGTATGGGTAAAACATCTAATCTGGGTTGTGGGCGCTGGTGTACTGTGATTAGTGTCCTTTGTTCTGCATCGGTGAGGTTTTGCCTCAATTCGGGATGTAAGAGCAATTGTAAGCCGGCTTGGGATGCTCCATGAACACCAGTGACCATGATCGCATCACCCACTTGCGCCGCAGAACGTCGGATAATCCTTTGGGGATGAACTTGACCAAAGGCAGTAATGGCTATGGTGGTGACGGGCGATCGCACGATGTCACCGCCAACAATGACGGTATTGTATTTCTGGAGGCATTCTGTCATTCCTTGATATAAGCGCTCAACCCAACTCACCATCACCTCCCCTGGTAGCGCCAAACCGATGGTAATGCCCATGGGAGTGGCCCCCATTGCTGCCAAATCGGATAAATTAGCAGCCACAGCCCGCCAACCAGCATCTTCTGGGGATGTGGTGACATCACTAAAATGCACACCATCCACCAGCACATCTGTTGTGACTACTAAAGATTTTTCTGGTGAGGTTAAAAGGACAGCGGCATCATCCCCAATCATTCCTGGGGGGCAGAAACGCTGCAATTTCTCTAAAATACCTTGTTCGCCAATATCTTTAATTTGAGTCATTAGTGATTAGTCAAATAAAAGAGGAGTATAATTAAAAACTCCCCAAACTTTCGTATTTATTTAGGAATCTCTACCTTTCTAGGCGGCTGACGGCTGAACCAAGTTTTCTATTCCTTGAATCACAGTTGCCGATTCAATTTTGTCACCTTCTTTGAGCTTATCCAAAATTTCCTTACCATCAATAAGATAGCCAAAAACCGCATAGCGACCGTCTAAGAGGTTTCGTCCGGCAGGAGTGAGTTCTGGCTCAAACAAAAAGAAGAAAAATTGAGAAGAACCTCCATTTACTTCACCTTCTGGGCGAGCCATTGCCAATGCGCCAAAGGAAGAAAAAGGCAGAACTGGCATATCGAGATAACGCCCGGCTTCTTCAAGAGTAATGCCATAAGTGGGTTCTTTCTCGCCTTCCACTAATATTTCTAAAGGAATAGGGCGGTATTTGCCAGTTTTCGGATCAATGAAACCTAATTCTTTTCCTGGTGGATCTCCGGTTTGCAGCACGTAAGACTCTTCTGAACGGGTAAATTCTAAACCGTCATAAAAACCTCGTTGCACTAAATCCACAAAGTTACCAGCTGTGACGGGGGCGCTATAACCGTCTACCACCACAGTCAAGTCACCTTTGTTAGTTTTAACAGCCACTGTAGCCCGACCTTTGAGTTGAGGCAGGTTACTATACTCAGCAGGTACTTCAAAGGGGAATGCAGTCACCATTGATTCTTCTAACTGGGTGACTACATCGAGGAGTTTATTTCTACCTTCTAGAACTTGTTGTTTATCTTTAAGTTGTACCGCTGCTTGGAGTGAATCGACCCCAGATTTTAACTGGTTAATCCAAGCTTCGGCTTGAGGTTGGCGTTCTTCGGGAACGCTTGCTAGGATTTGGTTAGGTCTATCGAGAATCCGTGACGCTGTTTTCAGGTCGCTAGAGATAGCACCCCATCGCCGATTTGCCCGCAGTTGGGTAGAGATATCCTCTAAACTGGCTTGCAGTCGCCGGACTGGTTTATTCTCTATCGGGAGTGCATACCTTAATAAAGCCTTGCCTTCAGTAATGGCATTTCCAGATGGCAGGGCTGCGTGACTAGGAGGAGTCCAGGTAGCTGTATTTATGCCTAAAAATATTGTTATTAACAATATTCCCATTAGGCTGTTTTTCAGCCAGGATTTTAATATGTTAAACATGATGGAATAACTCAAATGCAACATCACATTGTTGGCTGGGCTTAACCCATCAATCATCTTCCCACAGTACGAGTGCTGAGTAATGAGGGAATTTAGGATCGGGGCGAAAATTATCTATCACGGTCTAGTCTTTCCTGTAGGGTTTGTGAGTTGCTTGTTGCTGCCAACCAAAAAGACCGCGCTGACTCACCATACCTGAATGAATTGACTAATTACTTGATGATTAACTACTAATTACGACTCTTGAAGGGTACAATAAATGCCGATTGTCTTCCAAAACTTAAAGCTTCATGATCTCTAGTAACGACTTTCGACCCGGTGTATCAATTGTCTTGGATGGGTCTGTATGGCGAGTAGTAGAATTTCTCCACGTTAAACCAGGCAAAGGTTCTGCCTTTGTACGTACAACTCTCAAGAGTGTCCAAACTGGCAAGGTGCTAGAAAGAACATTCCGCGCCGGGGAAACTGTACCACAAGCCAATTTGGAAAAAAGCACGATGCAGCATACCTATAAAGAGGGCGATGAGTTCGTCTTTATGGATATGGAAACCTACGAGGAAAGCAGATTGAGCGCAGCGCAAATAGGCGATCGCGTCAAGTACCTGAAAGAAGGTATGGAAGTTAACGTTGTTCGTTGGGGGGAGCAAGTTCTAGAGGTGGAATTACCCAACTCTGTGGTCTTGGAAATTGTCCAAACCGATCCAGGTATCAAGGGTGATACGGCTACAGGTGGAACTAAGCCAGCTACTCTGGAAACAGGAGCAATCATCATGGTGCCATTGTTTGTTGCTCAGGGTGAGCGTATCAAAATTGATACCCGTGAAGATAAATACTTAGGCAGGGAATAAGTTGACTTTGTGACCACCAAGCAATTTTGATTTCAGTCCCTATATATAGGGATTAAATCCCTGCCACATTGATAATTTTGACTTACGGTTAGGTCGAGGTAATAAAAACTGTGCCATTGGAATTTAATGAAATCCGCCAACTACTGGCAACTATCGCCCAAACAGACATTGCAGAAGTAACACTTAAAAGCGATGACTTTGAACTAACAGTACGCAAATCAGAGCGAGAGAAACTTACCGAATCGCCAAATCAGATCGTCGAGGTGGGAACAAGTCGTGTTTTGGATAATACTGCCACTGCTTCTACTGTGCAGTTACCAGCAAATCCCCCATCACTGATTGATAAAAGACTAGTAGAAGTTCCTTCCCCCATGGTAGGAACCTTTTATAGCGCTCCCGCACCAGGTGAAGCACCTTTTGTGAAAGTGGGCGATCGCGTCCGTAGCGGTCAAACAGTCTGTATCATTGAAGCGATGAAACTGATGAATGAAATTGAGGCAGAAGTATCCGGACAAATCATGGAGATTCTGCTGCAAAATGGCGAACCGGTGGAATATGGCCAAGTTTTGATGCGAATTAACCCCGATTAGGTATTAATTTATCAAGATATCAATCACGCAAGAGTGAGATCCCCTACCTTTTCTGCCGCGTACACACCAGCCCAAAAAGCGAGAACTCAAAGGTTCTACCCCTCTGCTTGGCAAGGAGAGGGGCTGGGGGTGAGGTCAAACCCCACTAATAAAGTCTTTTACAGCGCCTTTCATCTGAGTTAGGTACAAAAGGGCGGGCACCGATGCCCACCCCACAAGATTTATGATATTCAGCTGTGTACTTTATTTACTTGAAAAGTGCCGTATGTATTGATTTAAACTGAGTAGCTTTTTTGGAGGGTGTGTTGTCGCGTAGCGCAACGTACCATCCTGAATTTTCGGTGCGTTAGGACTAAAGTCCATAACACACCGTACCCAAATCAAAAGTTTTAGACTTGTGTGTACACATTGGACCTTTGCAGGAGGGGATTAAAGCGGATAGTTTTGCTCAAAGCTTTGACGAGTCAATGGCTGCAACACTTCCACACCCTCCCCACCTAAAAACTCCAACTGTTCTCCCTCGACCTCAATGTATACTTTCGCATTTGGATCTAGTGTTGTGGCTGTATAAATAACTTGTCCAATGCGACCGACCATCGATGTTGAACCGCCACCTTTAGTAAAATCTTCAGATAAATTAACATGAACCTCACCATTCTCCATTTTCAGCCCCAGCAACTTGGTTTCTGGGGGGATGGTTGTAGAATCTGTCCCTTCTGTTGGTCCGGCCAATAAAGCTTGGAAGGCTCTTTCTAAAACTTGGTTGGGTTGCGTAGCAGCTATTTCCACCGGTTGGGGAACCAAATCCAACCCTGTATCCCTTGGTTTAAGCCAGTAAACATGAGGTGTTTGCCCTTGCACAGGATCTCTTGGCGTAATAGTTTGAGATGGTCCGATTGGTGTAGGAGGCTGATTAGAAGCAAGCCAAGCTACACCACCACCCACTAATACAACTGCTGCTGAGACTGCTGCAATTACACCAGAAGAAATACGTTTAGATCCTTGTTGGTTGTTCATATTTAAAAGGTTCCTGACAGGAGACTGAGATAGTGTGGTTCACAAGAGCAGCCTGATAAAAGACGATATCCATGAGTGGGAGTTTCTTGAAATCTCAAGAAGGCTTGATTTGTCTGAATTCTATTGACTTGATATTTTGCTAATTTGAAGACAATTTCGGAACGGAAATTAAAAATCCCCAGGGTGAGGGTATTTCAGCAAGTCATCCTGCACCTATAGTAACTTGATTTCAGCTTTAATTTTAGCTAACCTGTCCACGGGTAACCTCCATTCTCAAACCGGGGGCGGGCTTAACCTTTGATTATTGGTCATAGATACAATCGCAGGCAAGATACCTGCCCCGGCAAGGATGTATATTATACTGCTAATGCCTCATTAACCCACTGTTCCAGAGTATTAACTACTTCCTCGATGGCTATTTCTTGAGTTTCATGGGTGGCGCGTTTCACTACTTCTACTTTGCCATTGTTAATAGCCCGACCTGTAACTATTCTGTAGGGTATACCAATTAAATCGGCATCTTTAAATTTTACTCCAGCCCGTTCATCCCGGTCATCAAGTAATGTTTCCACACCAGCTTTGTTAAGTTCAGTGTACAGTTTTTCGGCTACTTCCACCTGTTGAGCGTCTTTAACGTTAGGAATTGTGACAATTGCATGATAAGGTGCGATCGCTACTGGCCAAATAATCCCATCTTTATCATAGGATTGTTCTACAGCCGATTGTGCTAGTCGTGATACACCCACACCATAACAGCCCATAAATAGGGGGTTTTCTTCCCCTTGTTCGTTCGTATACATTGCTCCCATAGCTTGGGAGTACTTAGTACCCAATTGAAAAATATGTCCTACTTCAATCCCTCTAGCGGTTTGAAGAATTTGATTAGGGTCATGAACAGCGCGATCGCCCGGTCTAGCCTTACGTATATCTACCACTAAACTAGGTAACTCAAATTGTTCTCCCCAATTAGCACCAACAACGTGATAACCTGATTCATTAGCACCTGTAACAAAGTTTTTTAAATCGACGGCCGTTTTATCAACTAACCGGACAAACTGAGGATGTAAATCCTTACGAGCCGCAATATAATCATCTCCCAGATTAGGGGCAATATAACCTAAAGGTAAAGATTTAGCCGCCCATGTTTGCTGCATTTCGGCATTGGGTACATCCAAGCTAATAATAGCCTTAGCACCATAGTTAGAAGCAAGTTTAGTCAATTCATTCTGCAACTTCACCTCATTCACTTCTTGGTCACCGCGGATACTCACCAAAAACAATACAGTCACACCATTGTCATAAACAGTTTGGTAAAGGACATTTTTCACAACTTGAGTAGGAGAACAATTGAGCAGTTGACATACTTGCTCAATAGTCTGTGTTCCTGGTGTTTCCCGTTTCTCATAGGTTGTAAACGGAGAGATTACCGCATCCACAGCTAAAGAAACCGCCTTTTCCACATTAGCGGCATATTTACCATCTGGAGTGTAAAGAACTTCATCCTCTCCAGCATCCGCCAACACCATAAATTCTGTAGAACCAGAACCGCCAATAGCCCCAGAGTCAGCTTCTACAGCCCGGAATGCTAAACCAGAACGGCGGAGCATATTGCTATAGGCCTGATACATATCTTGGTAGGTTTCCTTAAGACTGACCTCATCCACATGGAAAGAATAACCATCCTTCATAATAAATTCCCGCCCCCGCATCAACCCAAACCGGGGGCGAATCTCATCGCGGAATTTAGTTTGAATTTGGTATAAATGTAAAGGTAATTGACGATAGGAGCGAATCATATCACGAGCAATAGTCGTGATCACTTCCTCATGAGTCGGCCCTAATCCCAACTGTTGTTCACGGCGGTCAACCAGGGAAAACATAATCCCCTCAGCCTTAGTGTAAGTATCCCAGCGTCCCGACTCCTGCCACAACTCAGCCGGTTGTAACTGGGGTAAGAGACATTCTTGTGCTCCAGTGGCGTTCATTTCCTCCCGGACAATTTGGGAAACCTTTTGTAATACCCGCCACATTAACGGCAAATACGTATAAATACCGCTACCGATACGACGAATATAACCCGCCCGCAGTAATAGTTTATGGCTAGGAATCTCAGCATCAGCCGGATCATCCCTGAGTGTAACAAATAACATTTTTGATAGTCGCATCGTTATTTTCCTTTTGAAAAATTGCTAGTGTTTAAAATTAATTACATCTGAAGTTTGCCATAAACATATAGGATTTTGGCAGGAGATTAGGTAGTATATGAATCTTAAAACTCTTGTGGGGTGAGCATGGTGCCCGCCCTGGTATACCTGACATCGATGAAATGCGCTGTAATTAATCAGCCGCCTCATTAACTGGGAACCTATCAATTAATTGCATCGCCCGATAAGCATTACGCTGGAAATCTTTAGACAAATGGGGAACATGGGGGATCTGGGATAATAAATCTAAAGTCCGGCGTAAAATTCTCACGACATCGCCTTCATCCAAAGTAGTATTCTCACAGAGTTCTGTCCACTGTTTCCCCAGAGACCACTGTTCTACTATGGCAATTAATTCAAATTCCAACCAGATGGGCAAAGCGACATTGTACCGCCTTTGCAGTTGAAATATTTTGCGGCGAATTCCCCGCAGTGTTGCCAAAGCTTCTACGACTTCGTTACTAAGTTCAAAGTGAACTCTACTATCTGGGCGGGGGGGTTCGATGACTAAAGCTGCAACTGCGGCGGCTAGATGGTGGGGATCTAAATTGTCCAATTGACCACTAGCGAACACCAAACCCAGCCATAATTCATTTTCTCCGCGAATGGCGGCAGCAATTTGTCCTAACTGTGTGGGGACTAAGTTATCTAAACACTCAAAGTATTCCAAAATAGAAATTAAATTAACAAATTCTTCCCAATGGTGTTGTGAGTGTTGCGCGACTTGTAATTGTAATTCTTCGAGTTCGGCTTCTAATTCCACATAACGAGCGCGGCGTTTAAAAATCTTGCTGACATTGCCAGATTTATGGATGGGATTAGCTTCTAATTCCTCTTGGACTGCGGTAACGCGACCCAGTTGTGCTACTACTTCTGGGGACATATACAATGAGGCTTGTACTTGAGGAATACGTTGAGCGATCGCAAATGTTTCGTGATTACCGCGAAGTGATTTCCCCGGTTTTAACTGTAAATCTGGGGGTGGTACGATCTGCTCTGGTACATCCACCCGTGGCAACTCAGCATACAAATCGATTACATCGGCAGTTGTGACTACATACCAGCGATTATCTTGTCCTAAACACACCAAGTAAGGAGCTTCTGAAGCAGCACTAGGTGTTTTTCCCACTAAGACCGCTGTTATAGGTATAGACACATCTACGTCTTTCCCCTTGAGACTCAACAGAGTTCCTGTCACTGCAAAGCTCAACATCATCACAAATTCTTCTTGGCGACTTTCTAGAGCTTGTTCTTGCAGTGTTGTCAATAACTGGCGTTCGACTTTCAAACGTTGCCGCAATTTCTGATAAACTGCTAGTTCATGTTCATTAACCGTGGCGATTTGTGCTTTGAGTTCGGCTAATTGGGTTTGTAGCGAGGCAATTTCTTCATACTCTGGTCTTAAATGCAGTGTTGCCATGTACTGCCCAAAGCTGCGTTCTATCAGTTCCCTGGCTTGTTCAAGTGTGTGGATTTGCAGCAAGTTTAGTACCATACCATAGCTAGGTGTAAACTGACTCACCAGGGGGTCTGGTTTAGATGTAGCTAAATACGCCGCTTCTTTTGAGCCTTCAAAGGGGGTTTGTACTGTAACTACATGACCTTGTAGATCCATGCCTCGGCGACCTGCCCGTCCTGCCATCTGGAGGAATTCAGAAGCGTTTAGTAGGCGATGTCCAGAATCAGTACGTTTGGAAAGGGTAGAAATTACTGTTGTCCGGGCTGGCATATTGATCCCTGCTGCCAGGGTTTCCGTAGCAAATACTACTTTAATTAGCCCCTGCTGAAATAGTTCCTCTACTAGTCCTTTCCACGCAGGTAAAATTCCGGCATGGTGAGCAGCAATACCTCTGTATAGAGGGGCAATTTGTCCAGAACGCCCAGCATCAGGATTTCGGGTTAAAAAATCATCAATTTGCCGCCGTAATATTTGCGACTCATCATTATTGACTAGCCATAAATCACCAACTTCTGCCACCGCCTGATCACATCCGCGACGACTGAATATAAAGTAAATCGCCGGGAGCATATCCCTTTGCTGTAGCTGACTGAGGGTGTAAGCTATCCCCGGTGCTTCTGGTCTGCCGGTTCTGCCCCTGTCTTGTTGTTTTCTTTTGCCTCTATTGGCCAGACGGGGGTTAATTTTAGTTTTACTTTCATTGAGCAGAGGAAACAGCCCCTTGGGATTGCAGTAGTAAAATTCTAGGGGAACGGGACGAAAATCCGAATAAATCAGGTCTGTCGGACCGTGAACGCGATTTAACCAGTCAGTGAGTTGATCGCTGTTGGCAACAGTTGCGGAGAGGGCTACTAGCTGAATTTCACGAGGACAGTAGATGATGGATTCTTCCCAAACTGTCCCCCGCTGGCGGTCATTCATGTAGTGACACTCATCTAGCACTACGGCCTCAACGTCTACTAGGGAAATGCCCACCTGCCCTATGGGTGTGCCATAGAGCATATTGCGGAAGATTTCTGTGGTCATCACCAGAATTGGTGCATCCCTGTTAATGGAATTATCTCCAGTTAACAATCCCACCAACTCATAGCCAAATTCCTCACGAAAATCACGTAATTTTTGATTGGACAGAGCTTTCAGGGGCGTGGTGTAAAATACACGCTTACCCCGGGATAAGGCCCTATAGATGGCATATTCCCCAACTAACGTTTTGCCCGAACCTGTAGGGGCACATACGACTACGGAGCGTCCAGAATTTAGGGACGCGATCGCATCTTTTTGGAACTGATCCAGTGCAAAGGGAAATATTAACCCTAAGTCTAGTTCTGGAGATGGTGCGGGATAATTCACTCAATCAAATTTGCAACCGGACTTTTTTACTATATTAACGGGTATTTGCCCTTGGTCATGAGGCGATTTTTCCTCACTTCCCCAACTCTTGCGATCGCAGTGCCGACGCTTTAACTGCTTCAATTAAAGCCGAGCGAAATCCTGCCCTTTCCAGTTGGGCAATACCAGCAATAGTGGTTCCACCGGGACTGGTTACCCTGTCTTTGAGTTCTCCGGGGTGGATTTTGTGTTCTTGGAGGAGTTTTGCTGTGCCCAATACAGTTTGCACAGCCAGCTGATTAGCCAGACCCCTGGGTAAACCTGCGGCTACTCCTCCATCAGCCAATGATTCCACCATTAAAGCTACGTAAGCCGGACCACTACCAGACAGTCCTGTCACTGCATCCATGAGCATTTCTGATACATCTACCACTTGCCCCACTGCCGAAAAAACTTGCTGTGCTAGTTTGTGATGCTTACCATTAGTATATGCTCCTAAACACAAAGCTGTAATTCCCTCCCCCACTGTGGCGGGGGTGTTGGGCATAGCTCTAATTACTGGTAGTTCAGGGAATGCTGATTCTAGTTGGCTTAAAGACACTCCTGCCAAAATCGAAATTACCAGGGGCGATATTTTTGTAGTCAGGACATCTGCTAATTCTTGAGCGATCGCACTGAACACCTGGGGCTTTACCGCTAATAATACTACTTCTCTCGCTTCCGTGAATACAACACAATTATCTGTAGTTACATTTACATTATATGTTTGCCTTAAATAATTTTGGCGTGTCGTTTGGGGTTCACTGACCATCACTTCCGATGGTTGATAGATTCCCCGGTCAATCAAGCGGGATAATAGCGCTTCTCCCATTACTCCGCCACCAATTAAGCCCAATTTAATAGTCATTAAGTTATATAGTCAATCAGAGCAGATTTAAACCCTTCATTGATGGCATAATACCATTTTGGTTAAACCTGCTCCTACAATCATCAAAAATTTGAGTTGAACTAATGGAACTTCATTGCACCATTCTGTTAAGGTCTGTACCCCATTGACTAGAAGTATTTGAGGGACGTGAAGGACGAGGGGGCGCTTGTGGTACTTCATGCAGAACTGTCCCCGGGGTACTAACTTGCACACAACTGGGGGTAAACAAAAAGATACTTTCTCCAATGCGCTCTTGATGTCCGTCCAGGGCGTAGGTTCCCCCAGCTACGAAATCTACAGCTCGTTGTGCTTGATCAGGATCCATGATCGTCAAGTTTAAAACAACTGACTTACGCTCTCTGAGTGCTTTAATAGCTTCGGACATTTCTTCAAATGTTCGAGGCTCAAGTACTAACACTTCTGAAATTCCGTTAATTGCTCCTGGCATGTTAATCACATTCCCCATGGTAGGCTTCGATCCTGAGGCTATATCATTACCCATTGTAGTCATGGGTTCCTGCCAGTGTCGATTTTGAACACTAGCCTGTGCTGGTGGTGGTGCTTGGGGATTTTCCTCTTGATACAGGTTCTGGTAGCGACCAGGATCTGTTTCCGGTTCCTCTTCGTAATATTCGTATTCCACCTGTTCATTGAGACCTACAAAGTCTCGAAGTTTAGTAAAAATGTTATTCATTTTTATGCTCCTGATAAAAGTTACCCTTATTGATTTGGCCAGTAATTAATGTAGCCATAGTAGCTCAGTACACAGCTAAGATTGAATAATTTTCTTGCCGTTTATAGCTTTTATTGCAAATAGGGTTAGTCAATTGAAATTTGAGGGAACGCCTGTAGATTAACTTACACAAAATAACGCGTCAAGATTACAGCGTAATTATTGTTCCGGGTAAAAATTTTCTTTCCCGGATTTTTTTGCTACTCATCTTGACTGAATTTTATTTTTTGTATGCTCATACATAACCAGGGATGAACATATCTGTGTATTTTATCCCTAGTAATATTAATACCAGAAGCAAAAAATTAATGGTTCATATCCTAACTTCTCTCACCAAATAAGATAGTACCTAATCTTACCATAGTTGCCCCAGCCTGTACTGCCAGTTGGTAGTCCCCCGACATACCCATGGAAACTTCCCGCATTTTTAGGTGCGACCAGTTTTGCTGCTCGATTTCTTTAGCTAATTTATATGTACTGTTAAATACATCCATTGTTTCCGCTTCATTCAATCCTAAAGGGGGAATTGTCATTAAACCCTGAATTTGTAAATCCTCACATTTGTTCAGAGCCGGTAAGTCGGCTAGTAGTTGGGGAACGCTCCAACCTGACTTATTAGGGTCAGGGAGGATTTTCACTTGTAGGCAAACCTGAGGACTGACTCCTAACTGTGCTACCAATTGATTTAAACGCACTGCCAGTTTTAAACTATCCACTGAGTGAATCCAGTCAAATAATTCCATGGCTTTTTTAGCTTTATTGCTTTGCAAACTGCCAATAAAGTGCCATGTAATATCCGATAAGTCTTGTAACTGGGCTTGTTTACTGGCTGCTTCTTGGATGCGGTTCTCGGCAAAATTACGAATTCCGGCATGATAAGCAGCGCGAATTGCTTCAGGGGGAAATGTCTTACTCACAGCCACCAATCGCACTGAAGCAGGTAGTGAACCACAAATGTTAGTAATACGTTCGCTCATGGAACTGGTCATTGGAATGTGCGCTGGAAAACACTCTGAAGTTGATCGTACTCCTGGGATCGACCACTGCGACGCAGAGTACGCAAGCGATTTTCCAACAACATTCGGGCTTCAGTACGTCCTATGGACTGAAATTTGAGACCTTTAATATCGTTGGACACCACAAAAAATAAACGTTGGGCATAAAGTGTAGTGAATAGATCCTGGTTGTCATCGACCATACAGATCCGATAAAGCAAACCCCAAGTTGGATGATTGATGTAGGTTTCTAAGTTTTCTGGATTCATTTAACAGTCAAGTTGGGAGTATATATCTCTTCGTAGTTCAGTACAAATGTTCACAAGATAATACACCCCTTTTGCCAGCATCTTTCGTGAGCTTATAAGAAAATTAGTGATTCTGGCCTTTGAATGGCAGTTATCAAAACCTGCGTCCTGTGTGTAATTGGCAGATGAGGTTGGTAACAGGAAAGTAGAAATGCACAACAAACCACTAAGGTAATTACTTTAGTCTCTTTCCATATTGCCATAATTATTCGCCTGTGGCACAAAATAGCTCAGAGGATCAGCGACTAAGCCATATTTCCTATAACTAGCCTAGCAACCCAAAATAGGGTAAGCATAGCGATCGCCAGCCAATCTCTAGCCCTCAGACGTAATTCATGCCATTTGACTTGATGCTCACTAGGACTAGTAAACCCCCTTACCATCATAGCGTTAGCCATTTGTTCGGCTCGTAGCAGGAGATTTTTTAACAGTCTCTGTGCTACAATCATCCAAACCTGAGCTGCTCTTTTCCAGCCCAGTTTTTTCCAATTAATCGCCCTAGTCATCACAGAGCGAATTAAATTTTGCACCTCTTCCAGAACTAGGGGGATAAATCGCAACGACAAAGTTAAGGTGAGGGTAATTTCAGTTACCGGCACTTTCAACCTTGCCAAGGGCTGCATTAAACTTTCTATAGCAGTGGTGATTTCTTCGGGTGCGGTTGTCAGCAGATACAGGTTACTGCTATAAATCACAGTAAATATAATTGTACTGACTCTAATAGCCAAATCAATTGAGCGACGAGTTACCTTAACCGGCCCTTGATGAAATAGAATGTAGCTGTAGTTTTTGTTTTCCCGTGTTGGTACTGAAACAATCTCGGCGTTATTACTGGTACTTCCTGGAGGAATTAATATCTGTTCGCTAGCGGGTAAACGCTGCTGATACCTTACACCCAGACCATCGGGACTAATACTAATAATCCCAAAGACAAACACAGACAATGTTAACAGCCATACCATTTGCTGTTTCCAGACTCGCTGGGGTATTCTGGCCATTACAGTCAAAATAATTAACAGTGCAACTAGTAGTATTCGCCACTCGTTATTAGCAAAGGTGTAGCTAGTGAGAAAACTCATCAACCAAGCAATTTTCACCCGTGCATCGAGTTTGTGTAGCCAAGTTTGCGGCTGTTCTAGGTACAGTCCAAGGGGTAGCGATCGCAATAAGTCCATTTATCAGTGCTAAGTAGTAGAGAGTCAGGCTTGATATTGACTATTTTGGCCTGACATAGGCGAAATATAACCCTGAGAAGATGTTAAACTTATTTGACACGAGTTGCTCTGTTGACGCTACCTAGTTCCATCTCTCGGACTTTTTTACTGCGCCAAATTAACCGGATAGGTGTACCTTTAAATCCTAATTGTTGGCGGAATTGCCGTTCAATGTAGCGGCGGTAATTGTCATTAAAGCGTTTAGCTTCGTTGACGAATAGGGCGATAGTTGGTGGTTGCACCGCCACTTGAGTCCCATAATAGATTTTACCTTGACGACCGCCACGTGTAGCCGGGGGTGAATGCCAACTTACAGCATCTGTGAGGACTTCGTTAATTACAGAGGTAGTTACACGGCGTTTGTGTGACTCAGCAGCTTCATTCACCAAGTCTAAAATCTTATTTACCCGTTGTCCTGTGGAAGCACTAACAAAAATGGTTTCTGCCCATTCTGTAAAATGTAACCGGGCTTCCAGACTCTTTTCGTAGTCGTAAATGGTGTATGAATCTTTTTCGATGGCATCCCATTTGTTCACGACAATTATACAAGCTCGACCCTCGTCTATAATCCGCCCGGCTAATTTTTGGTCTTGGTCTGTGACTCCATCTAAAGCATCAACCACTAATAAAACCACATCGGCGCGGCGAATGGCCTTAAAAGCACGGTTAATACTAAAGAACTCTGTACCGTATTCTATTTGTTTTTTTCTGCGAATGCCGGCGGTGTCAATCAAGCGATAAATTTGCCCATTGCGTTCAACCACGGTATCAATAGCATCGCGGGTTGTGCCGGAAATAGGGCTAACAATTGATCTTTCTTCACCCACAAAAGCATTTAATAAACTGGATTTACCCACATTGGGTCGGCCGATAATCGCCACCTTAATCTCGTTAGTTTCTTCTACTTCCGTGACCATGGGGATGTGAGTAATTAACTCATCGAGTAGTTCCCCAGTACCACTACCATGAATTGCCGAGATAGGAAAAGGTTCCCCCAAGCCTAAAGACCAAAATTCAGATGCTTGAATTGCGCCTTGTTCTGGGGATTCACATTTGTTCACAGCCAGTAACGCCGGTACTGGTTGCTGACGTAACCATGTAGCAATTTCTTGATCTGAACCTGTCAGCCCAGTTTGACCGTCTACAACAAAAATTGCCGCACTGGCTTGTGAGAGCGCGGTGAGTGCCTGTTGGCGAATTAGGGGCAGAAATTCCGTATCATCGTTAAATACTAAGCCCCCTGTATCTACAACGATAAAATCCCGATCGCGCCAGTAAGATGGCATATAAGTGCGATCGCGTGTTACACCCGGTTCATCGTGGACAATCGCCGTTTGCTCCCCGGCGAGACGATTAACCAGGGTAGACTTGCCCACATTCGGGCGACCGATAATAGCAACAATTGGCAGTCCCATAAAACCAGGGTGAGTGAGAGTAATAGGCTATTATATCATTTATTTATTGTAACCATTTTAAGTTATAATGTAGTTTATCGAGGCTGATGTAGTGTTTTGAGTCATAACTACCGAGTAATAAGCTTATAATTCTACCATAAACAGCTTGGCATTATCTATGAGTCGTTCTGCCCCTTATCAACCTTTGTTGTTGCGAGTTCTCCATGGTATTAATGGAATTTTAGTCATTACTTCCATCATTACTGGCTTCCTAGTTTACAATACATTCGATGGCAGATTTGGCCAAGTCCTCATTCCTAGAATTGATCCAATTCAAGATATTCATGGAACTGTAGCTTTATTCTTTTTACTGTTATTACCAGCTTTTGTACTTTATAGCTTTCATGCGGGACAAAGGCGGCTATTACAACCCGACTCCATACAAAATTTAACACAGGTTGGTAAACCCATTTGGTGGGTAAGTTCACAACGCATTATCAATACTCTGATGTTGCTGTCCTCGGTTTTGGCGGTAATATCTGGCAGAATGATGAAAGAGGAATGGCTACCTACAAGAGAACTTGATCACTTATGGTATTACTGCCATCTGATAACTTGGGTAATTATGGTTTGTTCTTTAGCGATTCATCTTTTGATGTCTGCTAAAGTAGGTGGTGCGCCATTGTTACTATCAATGTGGTCATGGAAATTCCGCCCAGGAGATAGTCCGAAAAACTGGTATAGTCGTTTGCGTAGTTGGTTGCGTAATTTTACCACTAATAATTTCAGTAACCAAATTAACCAGTTAATACAGAGTAATTTTTCCCTGAGAATTATTGAGGGTGTTGTGTTGCTTGGAATTATAGCGGCATTTGTGTTGCCACTGTTTTTCTCTGGTGAATAATAAATATTATCGAAAAAATATTTACTATTGAGCAGATTCGCCAAAGAATCCTCTGACTAAAGCCAGAGGAAGGTAAATAACCATGTCTAAAATTTTACTTTTGATTGAGAGCAACTCTTAACTGACTCAGCAGATGATTAACGGCGGTAAAACTTGGGTTTTTCGCCAATGCTTGCAGAACTACGGGGCTACTTTCCTGCACAATTTGATTATATGCAGTCAGAGCATCATTAAACTTATTAATATCCACATTTTGGTCTGGTCCTGTCAGTTCACTTAAAGCATTTACCAGTGATGTTACTGGTGATGGTGACACTTCTAAACTCACTATAGAAGATTTGACCTGATCTACATTATCTCCACCCTGTAAGATATATTCAATGGAATCAGAGGGCGTATTTTTAGCCAGACTTGTACTGAGTAGATGATCGAGAACTGCATTTAAATCATTCTGAACTTCCGGGGAGACCCTCAAAACTCCCGCCGAAAAATTACCATCATTAACAACTTGAACATTAACCCCGGTTGCCGGTACAATATCACCCATTGAGGAAGTAGAATCTATACCAGTTCCCGGTACAATCTCCTTATCTCCAATTAAAGAGGCAGAATCTGGAGAACTACCCGGTACAATCTCCTTACCAGCATAGGCTCTATGAGGCGCAGCCGCCAGATAAGTAAAACAAGCCAATGCTACCGCCAAATTTAGCAAGAATGTTTGTTTCTTCATGATTTTTATGATTGATGAAATTGCTTAAAACTTGAAACTGTACCCTGCACTCAGCGCAAAACCTAAGCCAGTATCAAAATTACGACTAATGTCTGTCAGAATAGCATTGATAACTATAGGTCTATTTCTGAAAGGAGCAATAGAGGTACCTACATTCACACGATTTCCCGTCCAGCTACTGACTAGGGATGCTTCAGGTATGACTCTTAAACCTAGACTCCCGAAAATATTAGCATTATTTCCCCCCGCGGCTCTTGCGCCTAGAGAACGAAAACCGCCGTTACCAAAACCCACAGAAATAGTCAAAGGTAATTGATGATGTGGGTTATCTGGTTGCAGTAGAAACGCCCTAGTAACGACTCCATAAATAGTGTCTTTATTATCGGAAGATTCTCCCCATTTGAGAGCATTTGACCAACCCACGGCTACAGATGTACGGTTACGTAAGTATTTGTGGAGTTTTAACCCCATATAGCCGCTAGTCCCCACATCAAACTCTCCACCTTTAAAGTAAGTACCCCCGGAACTAGCAAAGTTAACATTAACTTCCAACCCTACAGATTTCAACGGATCTCCTAACCCAAAACCAGCGGAGTAAGAGCCATCTCGAAAGCCATCGGAATCTTCCTCTAAAGGGAAAAGTAAACCAACACCAACATAGACTTGACCACCACTTGCACCATAACCAGAAGGAGTACCAGCTGTTGAACCAGGGAAAGCCCTTGGCGGTTCAGTTTTGATGATGCTTTCTTGGGTGTTGATGATGGGATCAATTAATAGTTCTTGGCGTAATGTATCACTATTGCTAGGGATATCCTCCTCAGGTGATGAAAGTTCTACATCTGTGCTCAATTCCGGTTGTTTTTGCGACAGTAAATTAACTAAATTAGTTGGCTGTGGGATTTCTTCTGGTGATTCTCCATCAATATTATTGTGGTGGGATGTCAATAAAATTTGACTGGTGTTTATTTTGCTGTTTAGTACATTCTTAGATGAAAAACCCAGATGAGCAACAGAATAATTCCTGATTTTTTCAAGTTCAATGTTAACAGCTAAATCCTCACTGTTACTTGTGTGTAATTTAACAGGATTATTACTTTTTCTTGATGTTAATAATCTTTCAGTGACGGTGATATATGACTTCTTGTTACCTGGGTATATTGATGATTTATGGCTATTTTCCCTAGAATAAACCTGATTTATTTGATTTGGTAAAATCATATTCTTCTGTGCATTATCCGCAGCAGATACAGACTTCATGGTAATAGCGGTCAAAATCAGAAGACAACTTAGTAAGACTGTCCCTAAGTTACAAAAAACATAGTCAAGTCTAATAAATTTACAGATGTCATTACTATGGCTGGTTTTTTGTATCTTATACATCACAATATTGGTGAGATATTTACAGCATATTGCTTTGTTTGTGATCACAAAGACATGATGAACCAGCCCTGAGCGTTAGCGTCGCGTTTAGTAGATAAGCTACAGGTTCATAGATTTAGACAGACTAACACAGATAAATTTGTAATTTATTTAGATGAAAAATGTTAGATTAATCTTTATTTTTTGTTCAAAGTAAATTTATATAACCCTTGTCATCTGTATGGGGTTTTGACACTCCCTACGCCTAAAAGCGGGTCTAGTATTAGAGGATGTTTGGAAAGTATTAAACAGGTAATTTTTATCTTAGGGAACACCGGATCAGGGAACAGGGAACAGGGAACACACCGAAGGATTAAGAAGGATTGGGAAGGATTGGGAAGGATTGGCGAACACACAAAAAAAAATCAAATCCAGTCCCCTCCCCTTACAAGGGGAGGGTTAGGGTGGGGTCAAATAATATTCGATACACTAATCATAACTTTTAAAACATCCTCTTAGTGAGGTTTTTTGCTTTTGAGAACGAAAAAAGTAATACCCTATTCAACGCCTTAGTAGGAAAAGCTTTCTGGGGGGAACTGTAAGGGTAAAAAATAGAAGACTAACGCAAAGAGCGAAATATAACCCTTCCTGGGGTTTCTTCTTGATTAATGCTCGCATATACCCGCAGACAAGTTAACACTTCCCCTGGAACACCGCCACAGTTGAGTTGGAGGTCATCTTTAGAGAAAGAACAGACATCGGCATAAAGTCCAGATAACTGCCGAATCCGCACATCATAACCCATATTCACCGCCGTTTGAGCCTTTTTTTTAAAATCCGTCGTGATTCTTGCTGTAAATTACCCCACCAGGAATAACGCTCTGCGGGTGGGACAAATACTAAGGAGTGTATGGCCTCATCTATATCTATCCAGGCACGCAGACTTAACAACTCATCAGAATTTGACTCGGCTTGTTGCAAACGCTGCCAGCGATCGCTTAAAGTATTTATATATTGAGTGCGTTGTTCTGGCTGGGAGTGCAAGGGCATAATATCAAAGGTAAACACAGTCTTTAAAGCATGATGTAAGTCTGGGTCTATTTCAGTAAATCTCAGGAACAGCTGCACAAAGCCAGCGATACAGTATAAATTACCATATTGGTCAGTTGGATTAACTCCCGTATTTAATAAGGCTTTCTCAGATAAAGATAACCCCGGCGCTGTTACACTCCCCTTCAGTCCGGGATAAATTATTTGATCACGGCTAAAAGGAAGTTCAGCAACGTGTAAATTATCTGGTAGTGCGCCTACTTGTTCAGCTAAATCTAAGACGCGCGATCGCCAAGCTGTGGCGATATTTTCCGGAACTCGCAGCAGTTGGCGGTGAATTTCGTTCCATAGGTCAGCATCGGTTTGGCTTTGTAGTTCAGCAGTACCTAAATATAACTTTAGTTCGGCATCAGCATTAAAAACCGACCGCAGATGAGTCAATTTTAACTCAGTTGGGAGCAATATCATGGCGATCGCATCTTCTGGGGGAGAATCTGGCGGTGGTTGCAATAACGCGGTGATTTCCCGTAATAACTCCTCACATATTTGAGTACCGGGGTCGAGGGGAAATTCTGAGATAGCTTGAGTTAAAGTCGCCTCTAGTCCACGTAAACTACATTTAAGTAATTTAGCCAACTCTGACCCTTGTATTGCTAATAACTGGCGTAATTGCTGCATGAGTATTAATACTAAAACTGATGATAGCGTTTCAAACCCCACCCCAACCCTCTGGTTATCAAGCAGAGGGAGCAAGAGGTGAAATATTATCAAACTCAGATGCTCCCGTCAAAGTACCTACTCAACCGAGGAAGTTTAATGTACACCACAAAAAGGGTCGCGTTCCTTATCCACTTCGTTAGGTTGTAGTTCTAATTCGGCCTGATAAACACATCCTGGCTGTTTAAGACATTCTTGACTAGTGGAGGTCCAATAGGGAACCTCCCCTGCGTGTATTCTCAGAAAACCTTTGTTATCTAGAGTCACGTAATATTTACAAGGGTAATTGGTGGCGACATCTGGTTTACTTAATGCACCGATGCGGATCCATTTTTTGGTGTTAGTGGTGGTATCTGTTTGATAAATATAAAATGTGTGCTGACGGCTTTGGGGAAAGGGAGGTAAAGGGTGACTGACTAAACCGGTTTGTGACTGCTGTTCCCCATGATGGACATAGTGAAATTCTCGCAAAAATTGACTATTATCTTTTCCTGCTTCAAAAACTAAATGATAGGCGTTGGGCTGGTCAACAGTTGCTGACTCAATCACATTGACTGCAATATCACCATCATTTAAGTTGTGCTTGGGACTTTCTAAGGCAATATTCCACTTTAACTTACCATCAGCAAATAGGGCTGCTGTTTCGGAAGCTGCTAATAGTGCAGCACCCACATCAATACCAGGAAGGTCAATTAAATAATGGGGGTTCCCTTGACAAAGTAAAACCCTAAATTCTAGAGTCTGGTCAATTTCAAATTGAACTTTGATTTTTTTAAGAAACTCAGTTTCTGACATTCCTAGTTTTTGCATCAGGTTTTTACCGTCAAAGCTCCCCCACAGTCGTAAGTCTCCCTCCTCGTAGTCTTGGCGGTAAATAATATTAATTAATTGTGTCCCTTGCCATTCTGTGCGTACTTTGGCGGCTGTTTCTGTGGGACTGATTTGATAAAGTTCCTGTCCAGCTTTGAATATGGTTAAAAGTTCGTTGCTTTGGGTTTTGCGTTTGAAGTTACAAGGTAGATAATAAAAGAGATTTTTCACGTCTATTTCTAACTGATTTGCTCCTTTGCGCAACAATTCCTTAGACTCTTCGGGGTCAAATCTCAGTCGGCGGAGTTTCTCAGCGTAGCAAGCACCGGCGGAGGTAGCGAGTTTTGTAAATTCCAAGACAAAGGTAATTCTTTCTGGGTTCCAGACGAAGTAAGGGGATTTACTAAATTCTTCGTAGATGTAGCGCTGTACTAATTCCAGGTTGCAAGTTTTACCAGATAAAATCAACCAGTCAACTTTATGAGTATTCCAAGCATCTATATTTTGCCCATGGAAACCCAGGCGACTTTCCATGAGTCCTTTAGCGATACCAATTCCCTCCTTAATAGTGGAAGCGGCGGCGCGTTCAAATTGTTCGCTGTCGATGATAACGCCAATATTATCAGGGGTTCTGACTTGAAATTTAATTCCACTTTGAGTGAGAAGTTCACAAATGTGAGTTTCGGAAATAGTGAAAGTTAAAAGATGATGCTCTGATTTTTGCCCCAGTTTGAGTTTAGCTGATTCAGCATGCTCCCAGAGAGTATAAAAGGTTTGTAGCCGCTGGGGTACTTGTTGCCATCTCGTGGGTAATACTTTCTCGGCAGTATCTAGGGCATCTTTATAAGCAGCATCACCATCAGGGTTTTCTTTATCTATACATTTTAATAAACTGCCACTTTTAAATTTTCCTTCTTCAATAAAACGCTCATTTAATTCTGTGTTAATTAAATCTTCTAGCTTTTCGCTTTCGATGTCCCCTGTAGTTATTGCTGTTAACAAAAAGTCTGCGATCGCTACTTTTAATAATCTAAATATTCGCAGGGTAATTAATTCACCGCCCAACTGTAAATGCCCTGATGAGCCTAACAGTTTGGGAGTAAGTTTATAGTAACGTCCTCCTAATCCTCTATCTTCATAGTCTGCAAAGGTTGGGGTATTATCATCTAAAGTCAATTCAATCAAAGCTAAGTCTGTGGTTCCCCCCCCGATATCCAAGACGAGGACATTTTGCGACCATTTGTTTTCGACTTGACGACAACGGGTTTTAAATGATTCAATGCCAATATTGAGATTACCACCAAATTCTCGCCATAAAAAGAAGATTGCCACTGAAACAGCCTCATCATAGGCGGTTTGGACATCATCAATACCCAACTGTTCCACTAATTCTTTAACTTCCTTACGGACTAATGGCGGGGCGACAGTAGGGTAAGTTACAACAGCTGTAACGAAATCTCCATCAGAAAACTTGCGCCTAGCGCGTTGGCGGTAATCTTCGGTTAAATCGATTAAATGGGCCCAAGCTGCTTGGATAAGTTGGTTAACATGAATTATTTCTTGCTGAGTATTTAAAATCACTGGGAAAGTGCGATCTTGTCCAAAGTAGCGCTTGGGTGAGTGGTGAAATCTGCTGATAATTTCTTTTAAAGAGACGCTGCTACCTTGGGCGATGGCTTTTTTTCTGTTATCCCTGGCTTCTCTACCCATGCGTAGTTGTAAATCTGTCAAGGTAAAGATTTCCAATTCGCTGGGTATTTCTGTATCACGGCGATTAATATCTAAGACGACGGGGATTAAGTTTTGCGATTCTAAAGTAGGTACACGAAAAACTTCATGGTATATTTGGTAAAGTTTTTTGCTAGCGGCCCGCCGGAATTTCTCGCTGTTACCTAGACATAACTCTATTTGGCGAATTGCTTCTAAGAATCGCTCTTTTTGGTCAGTTTCAAAAACTGATGCTAGATTATAGGGTTCCATTTCTAGGTTTTTGCTCACATCAGCAATAAATTTCTCCCAGTCATGGGGGTTGACATCGGGTAAAGCTACCGATGGGGGGAACTCAACCACTCGGCCATGCGATGGCGTAACCTGATTTCTTGTTCCCTGGGTAAAATTTCGGCGATGGGAACCTCAATGGGATCAAAGAGTGTGACTGTAGAGTTGGATGTACCAAAATCCAATGCTAACCATCCGGGAAATCTTTTTTGTGGTTGGTTTTCAATATAGGAACTGGTTTCTATGGGGATGGTCACGGCTTCGGCCTCAATGATTTCTTCATCATCCATTAATGGTGACCAGAGATAACATGAAGCTTCAGTTTCCCGGGGTTCAGAAAGTACGGGATCTCCTAAAGCGTCAGAATCGAAATACTCAACACTTACGGACAAAGTACAATTAATTGGTTCTCGAAAAGGGCGAGTTAACTTACAAGGATATTGCTCTAATTGCCCGATTTGGGAAATTTTAGGAGTTACAGAATCAAATGGTTTATATGCTTTTTTAATTTGTAATGCTAATTCCTCCGGCGTACCGGTGACAATGCAATTAATTCTAGCAATGTGAGGGACATTATCCCCTGCTGCTAGCAGTTGGATGGTGGGTAGTTCCAAATATTCTTTTTCTTTAATATGCACTTGAAAATTAGGTGCGAGCCGAATCTCTACAGGCATTTATTTCTCCTGAAATTAATAATAAATTGCCAATTAAAATCTAGTATCTGTGGTTAAAGTTACCGAAAATGTACCGAACTAACTAGAAATATCGAAAATAGTAAACAATTAAGGCTTTGAACCCTAAACAATCAAGAATTTTTTGTAACTAGAAAATTATCCTCTTGATAAGAAATTGTGGCAACTTCTGCGAGAATCTGCAACCAATGGGGAATATTAACTTTAGCTGGGGAGCTTTCTGCCGCAATATATCTGAGTAAAGCCTCTTTTTTAGAAATATTTTGCATGCTGGGAATAATTTGATCTAAAATACCTTCTAGTTCAGCATTTATCTGCTGATTGACTTGGCTGACATATTGCACCAGATGCAGGCTAGCAGTTGTAATGATTTCATCTCGTAGTCGCAATACAAAAAGTTGGTGATTACCTGTTCTGGGTAAGTCTGGACTTTTTTCAGGAGACCAGTCAAAGATTTGACCAATATTGTGTTTTTCATCTCTACGGGCTAAGGGGAATATGATTTGGGGTGAAATTGATTGTTCTTTGCTATTAATTTCGGCGATAATTGCTTCTAGCCAGTGATTAGGGTCACATCCTAACAGCAACTTGTAAAAAATATCGGCTTCTTCTATACCAAATTCTGTTTCAATATCTTGTTCCATTTCTGGATTGAGATTAGTCTGCAAATAATCCCGCTGTGGGGCTATCTGCTGGGATAATTTATTTAATAAGTCGGCTAATGCTTGATGAATGCGCTCTCGGGCAAATTCTTCTAATTCCTTGACAGTTTTCACAAAAGCTGCATAAAAATCTTCACTCTTTGTAGGTAGGCTGCTATTAACTCTATTACCTCTGTCAAATAGTTTACCCGCTGCCCCTTTAAATTCCGCAATGGTGATATTACCATTGTTGGCTTTGTTAAATAGTAATGTCCACTCGTTCCAGTTGAGTATTTTAAATGTGAGTTCGTCTTTAACTACATCACTGACGATATTTCCCCACCGGTCTTTGAGTGGTTCTTTACCTAAATCTTTTTGAAAGTTGCGATAGGTTTTATCTAAACTTTCAATAGCAGATCGCAACTCAATGAGGTTGTGAGTATCGGATGTGGGAATACCTTGCTCGTGGATTTCGGTAATAATATTATTGAGGTATTCTTGTTGTAGCATTAAATTATCAGCTGCCCTATGAGTATCTTCATACAGTTGTTTTACTCCGTGATTGGCTACATGATTTTGAATTAATTCGCGTAGTTTGGCAATACCACCATCTTGGGCGAAGTAACTCAGTTGTCTACCTAAATGGCTCCGCCGATCAGATTCTAGCAGACGTGTGCTTAATAGTTGCCATTTTTGTTGCGATCGCCTAGACCGTTCCAGATAATCTGGATAATCTAAGTTAGTGAGAAATTCCGGTGAACCTGCTTTAACTTTACTAGAACGTTTTGCCAACTAGCCAGTCCTAGTAGTGGGGATAACAAAACCATCCGTTCTTGTTCAATGATGAATGCACTAGCAGCATCAAGGGTTGTTTGCAGAACTTTCAATTTACTTAAAACATCGTCTTCTTTTACAGGTTCAGTATCTGTGATGAATTGGTCAAGTTCTCTTTCATGACCTTGACTATCTAAAGGTAACTGATCAAAACGACCCACCCCCACCAAAATTAAATCTTTGAGGTCTTGTCCTGGGCGTTGCTGCTGCATCATAGTAAAGATTTTATTGGCGCGATCGCTACCAGGGGTTTTCCCATTTAAAAGGATTAAAATTGTCTGTACTTCTGCTAGTTCCCGCAGTGATAAAAAGGTATCCCTAGCTCCAGAATTAGCAGCACCTAACCCAGGGAAGTCTAAGAGAATAAATTGGGAAGCACCGCTAAAATCCCAGATTTCCCGTGATATTTTCACTTCAATGTTGACACGGTGGATGAGTGAGAAGCTGTTATGTAATAATTTAGTTGTGAGGTTCTGGGGTGGGCTGGGTAATCGAATATGAGATGAGGGTAAGTCCTCAAACCGAAGAGTTTGGATAGCTAATGGCTGTTCAGGTAGCTGTAGCCCTTCACGGGCGATGTTACCATCAATTTGATAGTGGATACCACACATTGCTTGGCCATATGCTTGATAAGTGCGAAGGAATAATACCAACTCTCGTAATAAATAACGTAATTCTAAATTTTTGCTACTGTTCCATGCTTCTTCGCACCAGTTAATAATATCTTTGCCAGTCTTTAATGTTGACAGGGGTATAGGCGGTAGTCCAGATGCAGCACTGCGGCGACTTGCTTCCTGCAACATGAATTGCAGGCACTCATTCACCCCTTGATGAGAAAGATACTCTACCGTATAATTATTAGCCTGAGTAGTGACAAAGCCTGATTGTGGTACAATATGGATGGCTGTGACATTACCTGTAGTTGGGTTCTCACTAATTGGCAAAGCGTCAGCATATCCAATCAAGCTACCTAAAAGCAAAGTTTTACCGCTGCTGAATTCTCCCATGACCCCAATTCTAACTGGAGATGTGGCAAGTTCTACAGTTTTCTGTGCAGCTTCTCGGAGGCGCACAAGACAATCATCTAGCCTAGTGGGTATCCAATCTTCTTGTTTAGAAGGGTATTGGGGTACTGAGTCTAGTTTTTCCAAGATAAATTGTCCGTATGCTTTAAAACAATCTAATTGTTCCATTTCCATAGAAATTCTTTCCATGTCGCATCAATTTCTGTGAGCTTTATAACATAAAACAATCTAAATGGCAGATATTGATAAAAGTTATCATCATATTTTTCCTGAGTACCAGATTATTTAATACTGTGCATGGATTAATTCTACTGAGTTAAACAATTCTTAACCGGATGCTTATTTAAACAGTTAAAAATAAAAAAAATATCAGCAGAATAAATATTATTGAGGGAATATTCACAACTATGAAATTACTGACTTCTATGAACGAATATCTATCGCAGGTGTTCCATGAGATTTGCGCCCATGATGTTTATACTCTCAGCGGCTGTTTTATATTACACAATATGAGTTGTAGTAAGAATTAAACAAGTCCTTCCGGGTGATGTCTGGGTAAGGATGAGCCAAAAGTTACGGTTATTGTAGTGGGGGGGGAGTGTCTACGCAGCCACATTGACAGTATATTTCATCATATTTCATCTTCTTGTGGGGTATGCCAATAGGGGACAGGATACTGGCGTCAGAAGAATTTTACCATTTATACATTTATATATTACGTTTTTACCTACAATTTGCTGTATCATATTCAGATGTATGCTTGAATAAGTTAGAGGGTGCTATATATATTTCTTCTGTCGGCAGTTAATAGATTGATAGTTGAATGGGTGTAAAAGGATGATGTATGAAGATTATAACGCAGTTGATGCGGTAAATGAACTATTGAGGAAAATTAGAATTAAAGAAAGTCAATTAAGACTTGCTAAAACATCTAATCTGCTGTATACATCTGAAGTATTACAAAATCAAATATTAGAGTTACAGCAAGAATTATCCGATTCAGAGAACCCGGAAATTACAGCATTAATGAGTTTATTGGATGATTAAATGTTAGAATCATGAATTCCAATAATATGCTAGAACAAAAACTGAGGCGTTGGGATGATGTGATCGCCAACCATCCCCATGAGCCTCAAGCCTATGTACAGAGGGGTATGGTTCATTTTCAGCTAGTAAATATTAATGCTTCTATTGCTGATTTTGACATAGCAGAAAAACTTGATCCCCGGTTAACACCATATTTGTGGCAAAGGGGACTAGCATATTATTATGCTGGTAGATTTGCAGAAGGCGCTAAACAGTTTGAGACAGATTTAACTGTGAATTTTCAAGATGTGGAAGAAACGGTTTGGCGCTATCTTTGTACTGCTGAAGCTGATGGTGTCACCGCGGCGCGTGAGTGTTTATTAGAAGTAAAAAATGACCCGCGATTGGTGATGCGGCGGGTATATGATTTGTATGCGGGGCGCTGTTCTCCCAATGTTTTAATTCAATTGGGTAAAAACGCAGATAAGCGTACTAAATTTTACAGTTATCTCTATGTGGGATTATATTTTCAGGCGGAAAAGCAACTGGAGTTAGCACAGCAATATATTAATCAAGCGGTTAGTAACAAGATTGATGATTATATGTGGTATCTAGCTTGTGTACATCAGAAGTTGCGATAAACACAGGATGACGTGAGTGATTGCAACTAGAGTGAGGGGAATTGTTGCTCTTGACTGGATTTGTAAAGATATTTATATTACTCTATACAAAAATTGATTGATTCCTGGCGATCGCATTAGCAATTGTTATGCAACTTATAAAAGTTTATAGCGATCGCTGGCGCTGCAAAACAATGTATAATTATTGCAGCCATATCAGAATCAAATATGAATAATCAAAGCAAATCAGTTGCAGGCACTGGTTAATTAATGGCATCTTAATATTGAAATTAACCAACGGTGTGATGACTATGACACTTGACAAAGATGATTAAAATCTTGCATCTTGCGGATATCCACATGGGGAGCGGTTTCTCCCATGGGCGCATGAATCCAGACACAGGACTAAATACACGGTTAGAGGATTTTGTCAAGACTTTATCCCGATGTATTGACCGGGCGCTACAAGACCCGGTAGATCTAGTCTTATTTGGCGGTGATGCGTTCCCGGATGCTACCCCACCGCCATATGTACAAGAAGCCTTTGCAAGTCAGTTTCGCCGCCTGGTTGATGCAGATATTCCTACAGTGCTGTTGGTGGGGAACCATGACCAACATTCTCAAGGAACCGGAGGCGCAAGTTTAAATATTTATCGCACTTTAGGGGTGCGGGGGTTTTTGGTGGGTGATACTTTAACCACTCACTGTATTAATACCCCTAGTGGTAAGGTGCAGGTGATTACTTTACCTTGGCTGACTCGTTCTACGTTGATGACCCGTCAGGAAACTAAAAATGCTTCTTTGGCTGAGGTAAACGAAATGTTAACACAACGTCTACAAGTGGTTTTGGAGGGAGAAATTCGCCGCCTTGACCCTGATGTTCCTACTGTGCTTTTGGCTCATTTGATGGCTGATAATGCTACTTTGGGCGCTGAACGCCTTTTAGCGGTGGGGAAGGGTTTTACTTTACCCCTATCTTTACTGACGCGACCTTGTTTTGATTACGTGGGTTTCAGGACATGTTCACTGTCACCAGAATTTAAATAAGTCTAATAACCCACCTGTCATTTATCCGGGAAGTATTGAACGGGTCGATTTTAGTGAGGAAAAAGAAGATAAGGGCTATGTAATTATAGAGTTGGAGCGGGGAAGAGCTAATTGGGAATTTTGCCCTTTACCTGTGCGGAGTTTCCGCACTATTGAGGTGGATATATCACAAGCAGATGATCCTCAAGCTGCTTTAATCAAGGCGATCGCTAAATATAATATTGAAGATGCTGTGGTGCGGTTAATTTATCAAATCCGCTCGGAACAGATGGATGTCATTGATACTGCGGCTATTCATGGAGCTTTAAGTTTAGCTCACAATTACACAATTAAAGCAGAATTAGTCAGCCAATTGGCGCGTCCGAGAATTCCAGAATTAACCGCTAGTAGCAGTATTGACCCCAGGTCGGCCTTGCAAACTTACCTAAATAATCGTGAAGATTTAAAGGATATTGCTGCATCTATGTTGGAAGCAGCAGAAAATTTACTCGCTGATGATGTGGTAGTCTTTTAATGCCGGGGCGATCGCTGTGTGCTTTAATAATGAGAAAAGAATGCTTGAATAATTGTGCTAGAGGAAGCCTTACCAAAATCAACCATATCTCAACAGCGCTTACCACCTCAGCGTTGGCAAATTTATCGCCAGCAACCAGAATGCGCCGCTAGTCTGGCGGGGGTAACTAATGTTGCACCTATTATCGCCCAAATACTAATTAATCGTGGCATTACTACCCCAGAAGCAGCACAAGGGTTCTTAAATCCTGAGTCCTTAAATTTACCTTCGCCTTTAGAAGAATTTCCTGACTTGTCGATTAGTTTGGATTTATTGCAGCAAGCGATCGCATCCCATGGTAAAATATCCATCTGTGGTGACTATGATGCCGATGGTATGACTAGCACGGCTTTACTGTTGCGTAGTCTGCGGAGTTTTGGGGCTGATGTGAATTACGCCATCCCTAGTCGGATGCGTGATGGTTATGGGATTAATCAACGCATTGTTGAAGAGTTTCACGATGAAGGTATAAACCTAATTCTGACTGTGGATAATGGGATTTCCGCTTATGAACCCATAACCAGAGCCAGAGAACTTGGTATGAATGTGATTGTCACCGACCACCACGACATCCCCCCTAAATTACCTCCAGCTAACGCCATCCTCAACCCGAAACTAATTGCAGAGTCTTCACCTTATCGGGGTGTGGCGGGTGTGGGTGTTGCTTATATTTTAGCAGTATCTCTAGGGCAACGGTTGGGAGCGATTAAAGGCTTAGTGCAGCCGATGTTAGCTTTATTTACTCTAGGTACAATCGCTGATTTAGCACCTTTAATAGGTGTAAATCGTCGCTGGGTAAAACGTGGATTAAAACATTTACCTCAGTCTAATTTACCAGGGATTAAAGCCCTAATTCAGGTGGCTGGTTTACAGGTCAGGGAAGAGGGACAAGGGGAACTATTCCCAGGGGGAAATACTTCTTCTAAATCTTTAAAACCAGAAGATATCGGCTTTCGCTTGGGACCACGAATTAATGCTATTGGTCGTATTGGTGACCCTCAGACGGTGATTTCATTACTAACTACCGATGATATGACGGTAGCCTTAGAATGTGCGCAGCAGTGTGAGCTAACTAACACTAGTCGTCAGCAGATGTGCGAGGTAATTGAACAACAAGCGATCGCTTATGTAGAGGAGTGGTTTGTTTCTACTCTCCCCAAATACCGGGTATTAGTGGTTGTACAACCTGATTGGCATCATGGTGTAATTGGTATTGTCGCCTCTCGCTTGGTGGAGCGCTACGGTGTGCCTGTGTTTATTGGCACTTATGAAGCTGGTGGACATATTCGCGGTTCCGCTCGTGGTATTCCTGAGTTTCATGTGTTTGAAGCGTTACAATATTGTCAGGGTTTACTGGGTAAGTTTGGCGGACATAAGGCAGCCGGGGGTTTTTCTTTGGCAGCAGATAATTTAGACTTATTGCGATCACGATTATCTGAGTTTGCTAATCACTGTCTAGAACTACACCACCTCAAGCCACTAGTTAAAATTGATGCTGAAGTTGACCTGAGTCAAATCAATCAGCAGCTCTACCAAGAACTAAATGCTCTTCATCCTTGTGGTATGGAAAACCCAGACCCCTTATTCTCGACAGGGAATGTACAAGTGATTTCCCAGCAAATTGTTGGTAAAGGTCACATTAAATTAACACTCGGTCAAACTATTAATCATCAAGAGTATAAAATCAAAGCGATCGCCTGGAGGTGGGGAGACTACTTCCCCCTACCGCCACGATTAGATATTGCCTACAAGTTACGAGAAAATTACTTTAATGGTACTACTACCATTGAGTTGGAGTTAGTCGGTGTCAGACCATCGTCAGCTTAGGATGAGCTCAACCAAGGTATGAAAAGCTTATCCAAGCTGTCTTTCAGCCTCTGGTGGTCATGATTTCGGAGTTATAAGTTTCAAAACTGATAACTCCGGATATCACAGTCCTACAGGTCGCCGTTGCGAAATGCCAGTACAAAGATTACCACCGGACCAGCAATGAGGATTAGTCCTACAGAAACTAACTGGAAGATAACTTCCCAATTGATACTGCTCAAAGCGTCAAACATTTTTCCCTGATCCCCTTAACTTTTGAAAAACACAGTCACTCAATTGCAAAACTCGCAATTTATCATATCTGGCTTGGGGCTGTTACATTTAATTTACTTAACAAAACTATAGGAAAGTCCATAAAATGGCAAACTGGCAATGTGTGAAACAATGTGGCGCCTGCTGTAATCTTGAACCCGCAGATCGTCCAGATTTAGAGGAGTATCTTACACCGGCAGAATTAGAGCTATACCTGAGTATGGTGGGCGAGGGGGGATGGTGCGTTAACTTTGACCATGACAGCCGAGAATGCAGTATATATGCCAATCGTCCCCGTTTTTGCCGTGTAGAGGCAGATATATTTGAGGATATGTATGGAATTGAACCCGAAGAACTCAATGATTTTGCTATTGACTGCTGTCGTGAGCAAATAGAGGGAGTCTATGGCGATCGCAGTCTGGAAATTATCCGGTTTAATCAAGCCGTGGGATTCTGAATTTATGTCACTTTCTGCAATGGCCTTGCAATTTATCAAGATCATCTGAGAAGATGAGAGAATTATGAAAGACCTTCAGAAAACTACCGCCCGTGAAACTTGACTCTGTACCGATAAATTCTGTCACTGCTGAGACTGACAACCAGCCAGAAATCAAAGACAGGGATTCATCTGACCTAACTGTAGTTACAGATAGTCCCAAACAGCAGGAGTCGGTGGTGGCAACTTTTGCTACTACCTTCCTGACTATATTTTTGGCAGAAATTGGAGATAAAACCCAGCTATCCACCTTATTAATGAGTGCAGAATCTCATGCGCCCTGGGTAGTTTTTATTGGTGCTGGAGTAGCCCTAATTACTACTAGTCTATTAGGCGTGCTTTTAGGGGGTTGGATTGCTAATCGCCTCAGTCCCAAAGTGGTAGAAAAATCAGCCGGGATGATGTTATTGCTGATTTCTGTCATGCTGTTTTGGGATGTATTTCATAATTAACTAACTCACCCCCCCACTCTCTAACTATCCACAAACTTATGGACTGGCATCTTTTAGGACTGAGCTTTATTACTGTATTTCTCTCAGAATTAGGTGATAAAAGTCAATTAGCTGCGATCGCACTTTCTGGGCGTTCCCAATCTCGGCAAGCGGTATTTTTTGGTACTGCTGGCGCGCTATTGCTCACCAGCTTTTTGGGAGCAATAGCCGGGGGCGCTGTGGCGGAATTATTACCGACGCGCTTATTAAAGGCGATCGCGGCTGTAGGGTTTGCAGTTCTGGCTGCGCGTTTGCTATTGTTTAGCGAAGCCTCAACCGATGCTGAATAAGGCAATTTCAGATTACACAGAACCTACTAAACTTGCTGTTGCCAGTAGCCCTTTAAAAGTGCTCCTGCAGCTAATACTTTGAGCATTTCTAGGAAAAAATAACCACCGTGTAGTAAATTCATTTCCCCTGGAATTGTGGCAGTTGTGGCAAACAAGTTGAGATTAACACCCACAGCGCACATTTGCGGAGTCAAGAAATAGGTATCCACTAAGGTGACAGCAAGTAACATGACCGCAAATACAATCACCCTAGGATTCCAGCGCGATTTGGCTTGACTCAAAGCCAGTACGCCAGTTAATACTACAGCAGCCGATAATAATTCCATGCGATTAAAGTTCCAAAAAATCGCATAACCTGCTGTGGCAAAGTCTGTTTGACTCATCATACCAGAAAGGTAGAGGCTAGGCATGATTACCCAGTCTAGAACTAGACTAGAACTCAACCAAAAGCCCAAAGCCAAGATGATAGCCGTTTCCCAAGTTGGGCGCTTGAATTCAACTGTAGATATGGTATTCATAAAAAATAATAATTGCTGTCCTTCTATTTTCAGAGTTTAACTGAAAAAGTAGTTCTCACTACAGTTATAAATTATCTGTTACAAATAGCTTGATAACTTCAAAAAGTAATGATTTTTATCTTTTTGTCGTATTAATAAATAATATGAATTTTTGTTAATACAACAAAAATTCAATTGTTTATTAGTTTCTCCCCGTAACCTACACTCAAGTCGGGGAAAATACCCGCAGCTTAATTTACCGTAATGGATCAAACTAAGTTGCCTTCCTATGTAAGATATAATTACATAATTCGCAAAATCCTTCTCCTTCAGCAGACTGGGTAATATAACTAGGTTGATGTTCTAGCTGGTGTGCATATTGCATGACATTGGCTACACCCACGGAAATAGGAAACTGACTTTGATTGAATAAACTTTGATCATTGGGACTATCACCAACAGTGACCACTTGCTTGGGTGAAATTTCAGGTAAGTATGCTTGCAAAACTTGCAATAATCCTATAGCTTTATCTTGTTCTTGAGGTTTAATGTGACACTGCACAGTACTATAAGTAAATCCCCAGCCCATTTGTTGACAAAGATTACCCAGTCTTTGTAATTCCTCTGGAGTCAAAGCCCCGATGTTAAAAGTCCAATCTGTGACCCGGAAACGATTGTCCGCTGATTCCTCAATTTGAGGAAAGATTGTTTTTAAGAACTCAAAAGTGACAGCTAAACTGTGGCGATGGGCTTTTAAGTCCTGAATGGCTGTTAAGGTTACTGGTTCCTCCTTCCCAGATGGATAAAATAAACCACCGTTTTCGGCGATCGCACCGATAACAGGCATCAAGTGGCTTACTCCACTCATCCATCCTGCGGAACGCCCAGTCACAATTAATACTTTTACGTCCGCTGAGGCTAGCTTTTCTAAAGCTTGCAGTATTGTAGTGGAAAATTTGCCTCCTTGAGTGAGAGTACCATCCATATCTGTAGCAACAAGGGCAATATTAGTGAATGAAGCCTCAGACAGTGGTTTGAGCCGACTATACATAGTGCGTTTTCCATCAGCGGTAAAAAATAACTATCATACAGCTGATGGAAACCAAATTAATGCTTGTCACTGTTAATTACTGTTGGAGAATCACGAGCTAAAAGACCATCTTCCATTTCCACAATGCGATCGGCTATATCTAAGATGCGGTTATCATGAGTCACTAGCAAGATAGAAGTTCCTTGTTCTTTAGCCAGACCCTGCATGATTTCCACCACATCCCGTCCTGATTGTTTGTCTAAAGCCGCCGTTGGTTCGTCTGCTAGCACCAATGGAGGATTATTGACAAGAGCCCGGGCGATCGCTATTCTTTGTTTTTGTCCTCCAGAAAGGCTCTCTGGGTAGTAACTCACTTTGTCCTTTAAACCCACTGCACTCAGCATAGCTTCTGACTTAGAAATTGCCTCATGGGGAGTGACATGATCACTCAATTCCACCGCCATCTGTACATTTTGTCTAGCACTTAAGAAACCCAACAAATTGTGAGCTTGAAAAATATAACCGATATTACGGCGAATTTTTACTAGTTGATTTTGACTAGCGCCAGACATTTCTACATCTAAAAACTTGAGGCTTCCCTGTTGTACAGACCGCAAACCACCAATCAAGCTTAGTAAGGTTGTTTTACCTGAACCTGATGGACCAGTCATAATCACAATTTCCCCAGGGTAAATCTCTAGGTTAATGTCGAATAAAATTTGTTTCCTGAGCGCGCCTTTGCCATAGTAGTGATTGAGATTTTTTATAGCAATTACAGGTTCTTGTCTCATATTTAGGTGGGTGAGTAGGTGTTAGGATTTCCGTCTCAGAACTGTAGTGCCTGTAAATACTGAATATATATCAAGTACCAATTATAAATCGAAATTCTGCATCTAGATCGAGAATTTCGATTTATTTTGAAATTAAAAGATGTCTGCTGGATCAGCAGAACGTAATTTACGTACAGCGATCGCACCAGAGATAAAACACATAAGTATAGTTAAGATTAACACAGTTATTGCCCGACTATAACTCATAAAGATGGGTAGTAGTGTAGCTTCTCTAGCCCTAGAGTAGAGGAACATAGCAAAAATCCATCCTGGAGCATATCCTAAACAAGCTAATAAAAATGCTTCTTGGAGTATGACCATCAACAAGTATTTCTGTGTATAACCTATTGCCTTTAAAGTTGCATATTCTGACAAATGATCGGAAACCTCAGTATAAAGGATTTGATAAACAATTACAGTACCGACAATGAAGCCCATTATCGTACCTAAACTGAATATAAATCCAATAGCAGTACTAGTTGCCCAGTAATTGCGCTCAAAATCAATAAACTCTTGTTTCGTTAAGACATTAACATCTTGAGGTAAATGATTACGCAATTGTTGAGCGACAACATTAGGATTTTGTCCTGCTCTTAATCTAATCAGACCAATATCAATCAATCCTCTTTGGCGGTTTCTAAATATCCGCAGAAAATTAACATCACTGGTAATTAAATTACCATCTGCCCCAAAAGATGTACCTAAAGTAAATAATCCACCTACTTTAACTCGTCTTCTTTGTACTTCGGCGATTAAAGTATTTCCTCCCTTGAATTGGGAAGCAATGGGGCCATATTCCTCCCGCGAAGAACGGTCAAATAAAACTACATCAGGCTGTTTCAATTGCTCCAAGTGACTTTGAACACCAGGTAAATCAAACAGATTAGATTCTGGATTCATGCCAAATATGAGAATACTCCGAGGACGACCTGTAATAGGATTCCTCCAGGTTGTATAATCCAAATATATCGGATGCACCGACTCTACCGCTTGTAATTCTAAGGCTTTATACAATCTTCTTTGAGAAAATTGTTCCATGGCTAATAAAGCATTAGATTGTTGGTTAATTAAAACAATGTCCCCATTTAAGCTACTATGTAACCGCACATTACTATAATAGAGAGCATCCCGGAAACCAATTTGCATAAACATCAAAATATCAGCAAAGGCAATTCCTGCCAAAGCGACAGCTAGGCGACTTTTGTCTCTGGTCAGTTGCAGCCAAGACAGGGGTATTTTACGAGCCATTATGCTTAATTAAGAAAGCTGTTCAAGGAATTAGGGATGGGAAGATTCCAGCAAAAACCTGAAATCTTTGATAGGTTAAATTCTTCTTTTCGCATTGGTGTTAATGCTCAATCAGAACTGATTCCTTTATTAATTTGGGTAATTACTTTAGCATTGGTAAAACCAGAAACTCGCTCACTATGTTCTGGAGTCAGGGAAATTCTCACTTCCACAACTCTAGCGTCTACATCTGCTACCGGGTCTGTACTCAAGATGTCTTTTTTGCCGATTTTTCTGCCAATTTCTGTGACAGTTCCTTTTAATTCCCCAATAAATGCTCCATTTTCGCTGGTGATACTAGCAGTTTGACCTATCCGCACTTGAGCAATACTGTCTTCTGAGACCTCAGCAACAACAGTCATCTCATTAGTTTCTCCTATCTCAGCAATACCATTGGCGCTGATAGCTTCTCCTGATTTTGTATGCACTGCTAAAATCTCTCCAGCAATGGGCGCTTGAACATAACTTAATTTCAGTTCTGCTTCTGCTCTTTTGAGATTAGCCAGAGCATTACTAACTTGAGCTTCTCCCCTTTGAACATCAGTAGGGCCGAATTCTTGAATTCTCCTGAGTCTGGCTTTTTGTTCGTCAATTTGACTTTGCAAAGCCATGATGGTTTTATCGCGGTTGACTTTGGCTTCCACCAGCTGCTGTTGCAAGGTGGTGATAGTTTTTACCTGGTTGGCTCTGGCCTCAGCCAGTTGTTGTCGTAAAGTCGCCTCTACCTGTCGCAGGGTAGCTTGGGTTTCAATAACTTGCTGATTGGAAGTTACCGCAGCCAATGTTCTTCTATCCCTCTCCTGCTGGGAAATAGCACCTTCACGGTATAACATCTCATATCTGGAAGCATCAACCGCAGCATTGCGCTGTTCAGCTTGAATGCGTTGGATACTTGCTCTTAAACTGTCTTGTTGTCCTCTCAGTTCAGCTTCTAGACGATTCACTGTTGCTTGTAGAGCCAGTTTTTCTCCACTCAACTGGGCTGCTATGCGAGCAATCATCGCTTGTTGAGCATCGCTTTCTCCGTTTAACTCAGCTTGTAAACGAGCAATCACTGCTGTTTGAGCTTCCAGATCTCTGGGGGAGCCAACTCTGACTTGGGCTAAATTAGCCCGCGCTTCTTGCAGTCTGGCTTTTGCTTCCTCCACTGCTGCTAGTTGGGTGTCATGGTTGTCTAAAATTGCCACCATTTGACCTTTTCTTACCCGCTCACCTTCTCTCACAAAGATCTGCCGCACCCGTGAGGAAGATTGCAATCCAGCTGCAGGCGCAGAGAGTTTTAAAACCTGTCCTTTTGGTTCTAAACGCCCCACAGCGCTAATGCTGTTAGTCATTGGCTTGATGGGTACAGAGGAGCCTAGTTTTTTTAGCTGCTCCACTTTAGCTGTAGTTAGTAGCCCAGCAGCGATGAGAATTGGTAAGGCTACAGCAATACCCCACCAAATCTTAGGTTGTTCCGATTCCAGTAGCAGCTCTGTTGAGCTTGGCTTCTCAGTCACCCTTGACATGGTTGTTGCCTGTTTGTTGAATTGTGCTTATAGAAATAAAAAAACCGAATCAGCGGTTGCTATACCTGAAGATGCGTGAGACTTTACCTATGTTTTGTTTCTCGGTTTCTATGCATTACACTCTTTTTTCAAATTGGGATGACAGCCCATTTCATGTGCATGAGCTACCCAGGGTAGGGAAGATGCCTAATCGAAAATATTGATGGTATTAAGATGTGTAGTTCATTTACTTCCAGCCTTTTTCAGGCTAATGAAATACACACCAATTTGTTCCGGTGTTCCCTGAAACTAAAAAACTTTGTACCTCACGACCATGGGAAATGCTATCAACAAAAATAAAAGTGCTGTAAATTCAATCCCATAGTTTTTACTCACTAGCACGCTGATAATTGCTAAAAATCTCCTATCTGATGCACCCTCAACCCTAGATATGTCTAACATGATGCAGTGTTATTGCAAGTTACATCTGCCAACTCTCAGGATGATTGCAGCCTGGTATAAATTTATTAAATGAAATTCGCCATCGCCTATTTACCCGGAAAATATCCCTATTTTTTGGCTTTTTCGCCCCTATACTCACAGTTTATCAAAGAAATTTTCTGCTAACAAAGTGAGCATTTTTTAATACCAATTCTCTGTGAATTTTTGGGAATAAGCGATGATTATTGCCAGCCATTGCCCTTGATTCCACCATAAACACCAATACCACAGGCTCACAAACCAAGGCTATATATACAGGTTAATTAGGCACACCTTGATTCAAAAATGTTAGTCAATGATCTGCTACCAAGATATATCAAAAACACAATTCCTAACATTACGGTTTCCTTAAATTTTCTTTCAACTAATTAGTAGGTTTTTTACCTGTTCCTTGATATGGCGAATATTTCTAGACTTTGCTACTTTTGTCTAACTCCATTCAAGTTTCTTTGCATAAATTCTACATTCATCAGTTATGAGAAAAGGTAACGGAACCTACAGATGGGGAGATTAACAACACTTGACATAGTATCTCCCCTCTGCTAGAATAACTATTCTTGTAAGTCAAATAAGACTGTGGTCATATAATTTTCGGCCCAGTCTGAACCAAAGGCTTTTTCTAGTACCCGGCGGGTTTTATCGTTTTGTTGCTGTTGGGTGCAGTATTCCCGTTGTCCTGCTAGGATTTGCAGTGATTTTTCTGGTGAAACTGGACTGGAATCTATGGCTTGGGTACAATGAATCTCTAAAAGGTCTTGGACACGAGACAGAAACATTTTCTCTTCTCCTGGGGAAACAGGACGAACAAAAATGCAAAATTCCGAGAATATATGACCCCACTCGGGTAATTGACGGGGTTGGGAAAACTTCACATCTGTGAGTGCTGTTAGTTTGGTATTGTATGATTCTGGTAACTTACCTTTTAAGTCTACGGGAGATAGGTCTGCGATCGCCGCACTAATTTGACCTCGACCCCCAACTAAGTCACAACCAAACATTGGTAAGTCATATTCTGGACGGGGAAACATTACACAATGCAAAATATCTAGCATAGTTCCCACCCTTGCTAGTTCTAAGTGCATTTTGCGGAATTGAGTTGTTTGATAACAGCGATTTTCTATGATTAGTTTTTCGCCTTCTAATCTACCTTCTACATAACCCAGTTCAGCAGGTAATTGGTAAGGTGATAGTTCTAAGTGTTTATGCCAAACAGCCTCAATACAATCCGCTAGTTGATGAATTAAGGGATGTTGTTGTTCTCGCAGCGAAGTAGTAGGAGTAAATGACATTTTTTTTGAGCAAATTCAATCCTAGGGTTAATTGTCAGTCTACCTTCTGCTGTCACACTTGGGTTCTGGGAATTTGAGCCAGTATTTTTTGGTTTCTCCCCCAGACGCACCAGTCCAGGGAGGCACAAAATTTTAATTTAGCAGCGGTTAATGCCAGAAATCAGTAACTTCGTATCCCAAATCTTCTAGCATCTGCCGCAGCAGAGGTAAACTCAGTCCAATGACATTGCTGTGACAACCGGCGATTTTTTCCACGAATAAACTACCAAACCCCTCCAGGGCGAAAGCCCCCGCACACCTGAGAGGTTCTCCTGTAGCGACATAGGCTTGAATTGTGCGATCGCTCATTTTAGCGAAATATACTCTTGTTACCTGACACCTAACTAAAGTCCGATGTTGGTAGAGGTCAATTAACACATGACCAGTATACAGGTCGCCGAATTTACCTTGCATTAATTGCCAACGGGCCATAGCTTCAGCATCATCGGCTGGCTTACCATAAATTTTACCATCCACAGCCAAAACCGAATCACAACCCATAATCAAAGCTGATTCAAACTGTGGAACTACAGTTTCCGCCTTGCGTTGTGCGAGAAGTTGGACTAATTCTGCTGGTTCATTGACTTGAATTTGCGACTCATCAAAATCACTAGGTCTAACTATCACTTTCATCCCAACAGTTTGCAGCAAGCGGTGGCGGACTTGGGAAGCTGAAGCGAGTACAAATTGAGGTGTTGTCATAAGACTTTTGCTAAAATATGGCAGTCAAAACCACAGAAACTAAAAGAAATGCTGGCGGGGAGCATGACTTGCGTGTATTACAGCTCCCCATACTATAGTCAGTTGTATTTAGTCCAGGGGAGAAATTACCTTGTTAATACACCGAGAAAGAATTTACAACATTTGCCATCAAGCCTTTAACCCTCTGCCAACGCCTTTCGGGAATTGATGCATTAAAGGTAAACAATTTACCACGGCTGACAGCAACACTGGCGACATTATGTCTGTCTTCCAGATTAGGAAGTTTTACCTCATACTCTAGAATATAGTATGTTTTCCCATTAGATTCTCGTTGCAAAGCGTTGACTAATTCCGCCGAACGACCAGACTCTGGGGGAGCAAGAACCGCTTTTCCTAATTTGTATCCTATTTCTGTGGGTGTTCCCAGTTCGGTCAAATCTTGATCATCAGGAACCGGGCTAATAACTACAGAAACATTTTCAGATATTTCTATCAAATCGTGGAACACTACATCAGGGCCATTGTCAACTTTAACTTGTAACCAGCCATTAGGGTATAAAAACTCATAACCATCATAAGAGTCTACAAAACTTTTCAGTCCGGCTGCGGCAGCTACACCAGGATTACTGAGGCTGATACTCAAAACTAATAGCAAAATAAATACAATTCTTTTCCACATTTGTTAAGATTCCTGTAGTCGGGGGAAAAAATCAGACAAGCCTGATTTCTGGTTTTTATCTTTGTCAGGGGGTTTGGGGGAGCTATGAGACTCACACCTTAATCTTTAACTCAGTTTAGGATACATGGAGGCACTCATGCTAATTTTACGGCTCGTGATGACTAAAGACCCTGGGGTTAACTCCAGGGGTTAAAATTCCGGGAAAACAGCCCAATATGAACTAATAAATCTATAATTAGTGTTTATATAGCCTTTTTCAGGCTCATGAAGTACACACCAATTCCCTGTTCCCTCAAACTAAAAAAAATGTACCTCACGATCATGGGAAATGCTATAGTGAGAATTTTAAGATTGGAAGCTAATAGCTGATAGATCACGATGGATCTTGAAAATTGCTACAATTTCTTGGGTTTAAAGTCAGGAGCCTCTTTGGCTGACATCAAAGCGTCTTACAGACGATTGGCACAGCAATATCATCCCGATGTTAATCCCAATGACATCAAAACTAAAGATAAGTTTATTGCCTTAACAGAAGCTTACAAGTTCCTCTTAACGGTAGTTCCTGCTGAGGATATCTCCCCACCGTCAAGTAATTCTTCTGAGTCCGGGCGTAATCATATCAAATCCAGACCTGCCCAAAAACCGCCCACCACAAGCGTTAGATTAGAAAAGCCCCCAAGAGCAAAGCCGCCTAATATTGCCGAAATAGAACAGCGCCTGAAGTGGAAGACTTATGAGCAGCTGCAACGATTTCTCAAGGAAAAAAGATTTTCCCAAGCGATCGCCCTAGTGGAAGCTTTAGCAGCACGGTTACCCACAGATAAAGAAGTTCGCCAATGGCAAGCCGTCGCTTATCAAATCTGGGGACGGGTTTTAATGTCCCAAAATCAATTGTTAAAAGCGAGAATTTATCTCAAAAAAGCTCTGAATACAGATCATAATAATCAGACTCTCTGGCGGGAAGTCCAACAAGACTTCCAAAAATTAGAGCAGCTCTGTTTTTAATCCCCTATGTGGATTTATGGCAGATAATTCAGTAATTACACTGTTATGACAGAGTGACATTTATCATTTTTTACTCATAGCTTCACCTAGCCGCATTAGTCCTGGGGAACAATCAAACCTGTCTAGGTGAATTTCAATTAAAGAAACACATTCGGTATTCACCTTGGCTTGAGCTAAAGCTATCTCTAATTCTCCTTCTGTAGACACTTCACAACTCCAACTTTCGCCAAATATTTGTGGTATTTGATGATACTTCCATGGTTGGATATCATTATAAAGGCCATCTTTAATGACGCGCTCAATGGTATAACCATCATTATTAATGAGGAAAATAATCGGGTTCAGCCGATGGCGGATAATGGTGGATAGTTCTTGAGCAGTCATTTGAAAAGCTCCATCTCCCACAAAAACTATTGGGCGGCGATCGCGATCGGCCATAGCGGCACCCAAACAAGCAGGGATAGAATAACCAATCGATAAATAAAAGGCTTGGCCAATAAAATCTGTCTCTTCAGGCATTAATAAATCCATTGTAGAGATAATTGCATCTCCAGTATCAGAAATAACAATACAAGCATCTTCTAGAAAATGGTTGATGCGTTCATAAAACCGCCCATTAGTCAGTTTGTTTTCAGGTTGGGGTGTAAAACTGGTGGCGATGACATCCGCAGCAGGGGTAAAGTCTAAAGTTTGAGCATCTTTTTTGTGTAGCTTGTTAATTAAACCATCAATGAAATCTCCCAGATAAACAGGTTGGTAAAAATGATGCTTAATCTTGACCTTCTCTGAGTTAGCATTAATTAACTTGTGGACATCAGGTCAGCTGTATATATGCCCAAATTCATATCAGACATAATTGCACCCAGACACAATACACAGTCAGCGGTTTCGATGCGTTGACGCACATTATCTCGACTCAAAGCACCTACATAATTGCCAATAAATTGGGGGTGCATCTCAGAAATGCAAGATTTACCCAGCATGGTTGTAGCTACCGGGTAACCAGTAGTTGCTAAAAGTTGCAACAGTTGCTTTTCCAGATTAAATCTATGAAACTCCACACCGGCTAAAATTACGGGGTGGTGTGCTTTGTTCAATAATTCTACTGCTTCTTCTACGGCTTCTTCTAAAGCTTCTGGTAATGTTTCTGGGGTTGTTAACTTCAATGAAGAATAGAGCTTACCCTGGGGAACATGGCAAGGTTGATGTACTAAATCCAGGGGAATTTCAATATAAACAGGTCGTTTGTAGTGGAGACAAGCCGCCAGAGCTTGGTCAATTTGATTTGCGGCTTGACTGGCTATAGTCAGACTGACAGCAGCAACTGTGATTTTTTCCATAATGGACAGTTGCAGGTTATAGTCTCCCGTGGTGTGGTGTAGAAGCAAGTTAGTTTTCTTCACCGAACTGTTAGGCGCACCACTAATGACTACCAGAGGAACCCTTTCCGCATAAGCGCCAACTACCGCATTAACTAAGCTAAAGCCACCCACACCGTAGGTAATACAAACAGCACCTAAACCTTTAACCCGTGCGTAGGCATCTGCTGCATAACCGGCATTGAGTTCATTACAGTTACAAATTAAATTTATAGGAGTTTGGGTTAAAACATCCATCAAGTCTAAAACATAATCTCCTGGCACGCCAAATATATGTTGAACACCGAGGCTGTGTAATCGATGAAATAAATATTCACTAACTGTGGTCATGGTAGTAGGAAATTAGTTAATCATTAATATTATTTATGCCCATTTCTACTTAGAGAAACAGCCTATATATTATACAGGATATTTGATTTGATTGAGTTACCCCAGTGGGGGCAGGATGCATATATCACAATATTTTTACAATTAATATCTATATCTCATATAAGTAGAATATATTGTATATATAGTCACAAAATTATCATATTGACAATCCAGAGTTTTTTGCTGGATATTTCAGCCCAGAAAGGAGCCGGAGGTTAAAACCCCTATCTCATGGCGCTAAGGTTTTACACTTGTGGGAGTTGAGGGTAGGTGAAGAAAAGTTTTTTACCTCACCCCTGTTTACCTGTGATTAGAGTCTTGGGAGTGAGGTTGTGTATTTTATGCAGTATTCCTAAGCGGCTTCAATTAAGGCGCTCCAGTCAGCAGGTAGGCGGGATGTTAATTCCTGGATTTTGTCTTTGACAGCTTCTTTGGTGACTCGCAAAGTTTCCTGAATTAGCTCACTAGCTTGAATATCATCTAATTTGAATTGTTCGCAAATCACAGCAATATACTCATCAGCGGAAATAGGCAGCTTTCTGACTTGGTGGGAGTGTAGTCTTTGATAGTTAAGAGGCTCAGGAAGGTTGTCGGTGAGTTGGTGTGCTTGTTCTTCGTCTAGTTTGCTGGCTAAAATTCCCAGAACTGCTTTGACGGCTGCATCAGCTGTTTCTCTATCTGGGATGAAGGAGAGTTTACCCGCAGCATCGAGAAATTGTTCATATTCCATTGTGTCCCTCGTTGAATTTGTATAATAATTCTTTGGTAAATCAATTAAACTCGGACTTCTTCAGGCCAGAGTTCTCGTAATGCTGGGGACATCATATTAATCACATCGTCAATTTCGCCTCTGGTGATCCGTTCAGCTAGTAGCTGGAATACGGCACGGACTACACTTTCTGCATCTATGTCTGGTTCGGTTCTGCGGAAGTCATCACGGATATGCTGTAAAAATGCTTCTTTATTCCTTTCTTTGGTGGGGGTGGCTCCGGGTCGCCAGTTTTCGTAATAAAACCCCCCTAGGAGGATGGGTAACTGCGCTCCTAAATGTGCTGCTTCTGGTACAGTTAGGCGATCGCGCAGAGCGTGCAATGTGGAACGCAAGGCTTGAAAGACCTGGTGTTTACTTTCCCAGCCTAGTTTATTACACAGGTCATTGACCCAAGGAATTGTAGTTTGAACTGTCGTATCAAAGATATCCAGTCCTGTGATTGTCATATTGATGGCTCCTGTCAAGTGCCTTGATTTGGCAAGGGTGGGGATTTAGGGCACAAGTCCCGACTCTATTGGATTTCAAGGCTTTTTATGTCCTTTAGTCCATCCTAATCAGTGAGCAATTCTTTCTCCTCTGACTAATGGGGTGTCATTCCTGATTTACGGCTCTATCTCAGGGATTTTTTCCCTGTTAAAAAATACTGTGATTTAAATTACACCATTATACCCGACTATTTTTATCGGGTATGTTTGACGGGTATTTTGTGTCGTGTTAGCATCAACTCACAGTTGACTGACAAAACAGGGAAGGCTTCATTTATGACTCAGGCAATCACCAAAGATACCCAATCAACAACCTCGACTTTAAAAGCTTTAAAGTGTAAAGAATGTGGTGCGGAATACGAACTTAAAGCCAGTCATGTTTGTGAGTTATGCTTTGGTCCACTGGAAGTTAAGTATGACTACAGTGAGTTGCGGCTGAGTGTGACCCGTGAAAAAATCGCTGCTGGACCTAACTCTATTTGGCGCTACCGTCCCTTTTTGCCTGTCGCAACTGACAATGTTATAGATGTGGGAACAGGTATGACTCCCCTGGTACGTTCCCACAGGTTGGCTCGTCGCCTGGGTCTGAATAAACTTTATATTAAAAATGATGCTGTAAATATGCCCACCCTGAGCTTTAAGGATCGGGTGGTGTCGGTGGCTCTGAACCGGGCGCGGGAATTGGGTTTTAGTACTGTGTCCTGTGCTAGCACTGGTAACTTGGCAAATTCTACAGCTGCGATCGCTGCTTATGCTGGTTTAGATTGTTGTGTATTCATCCCTGCCGATTTAGAAGCTGGTAAAGTCCTAGGTAGCTTAATCTACAGTCCTACATTGATGGCAGTTAAGGGGAACTACGATCAGGTAAATCGTCTCTGCTCGGAAGTTGCCAATACACACGGTTGGGGTTTTGTCAATATCAATTTACGTCCTTACTATTCTGAAGGTTCCAAGACTCTCGGCTTTGAAGTAGCAGAACAATTAGGCTGGGAACTACCAGATCACATTGTTGCGCCCCTAGCTTCTGGTTCTTTGTTTACAAAAATTTATAAAGGTTTCCAAGAGTTCGTAGAGGTCGGTTTAGTAGAAGGTAAGAATGTCCGCTTTAGTGGCGCTCAAGCGGAAGGTTGCTCACCCATCGCCGAAGCCTTCAAAGAAGGTCGCGACTTTATTAAACCGGTAAAACCGAATACGATTGCTAAATCCATCGCCATTGGTAACCCAGCAGATGGGATTTATGCTGTAGAAATTGCCCAAAAGACTGGCGGTAATATAGAATCGGTTAATGATGCAGAAATTATTGAAGGCATCAAGCTATTAGCAGAAACTGAAGGTATTTTCACAGAAACAGCAGGCGGAACAACCGTGGCTGTGCTGAAAAAATTAGTCGAAGCTGGCAAGATTGACCCAGATGAAACTACTGTGGTTTACATTACCGGTAATGGATTAAAAACCCAAGAAGCAGTTCAAGGTTACGTCGGTGAACCTTTGACAATTGATGCCAAACTTGATAGTTTTGAACGTGCCTTAGAGCGCTCTCGTACACTTGACCGCTTGGAATGGCAACAAGTTCTAGTTTAGTTAGAAGTTGTGAGTTAAGGGTTTTTTCTCACTTTCAATTCCTAGCTACACTCTTAACTTTATTATTCACTCGGAAATTTTTAGTTCTATGGCTGTTACAGTTTTAGTTCCCACAGCCCTACAAAAATTTACTAATAACCAAGCTACCCTGACTTGCACTGGTAGTAATGTGTCCGAGCTGTTCGATTCTCTAGAAGAAAACTGTCCAGGGATAAAATCCCGGTTGTGCGATGAGAAAGGACAGGCGCGACGGTTCCTCAATTTCTATGTTAATAGTGAAGATATCCGGTTTTTAGATGGGATAAATACACCCCTGAAAGATGGGGATGAGGTAAGTATTGTCCCAGCGGTAGCTGGTGGTTGATTAGCTAGTGACTAGTCATTGGGGGTGCATAGCAGGTTGAGTTGACAGCGATCGCCTGGCTGTCCTATGTCAAAATGAAGTTAACCGACCACGAAAAACCGAGCGATCGCTCCCCAAGCTAAACAAAGGATTGACCAGAGCAATGGCAGAAGAAAAGAATCAAAATCAAGGCGGAGAAGTAGCCCCCAAAGCCGCAAAACCCGCTGCGGCAGCGAAAAAGGAAAAACCCCCAGCTGTGGAAGATAAGCCATTTGTGGAGTTTATGGAGCAGCACTACTTACCAACTTTGCAAAAAGCGATCGCCGAGCAAGGTGTACAGGACTTACAGCTGTCCTTTGCTAAACAGAAACTTCCCGTCGCGGGGTTTCAGTCAGCCGAAGAGTGTTGGCAAGTTATCGGTAGTTGGCAAAATGGCCAGCGTCAGTTTAATGTATACTTCCCAGAGGAAAGCATCACTGGCAAAAAGGGATTTTCCTGTAACGAAGGTAAAAAACCCAGCACACTGGAGTCATTCCTAATTGATGAGCGCAAAATTACATTAGACCTTTTGGTATTTGGTTTAGTGCAGCGTTTAAACGGTCAAAAGTGGCTAGGTAGAAATTAGTTGAGCTCGTCAAAGTAGTAGGTGACAACTCCAGTAGTGGGGTTGTTACCTATTCTGACATAGCCTGATGTTAACATTTCCTTCAGGGTAGCTTCTACTTCTGCAAAGCCTGCACCTGTAGCACTTACGCCTTGAGTAACGGTCAAAGTACCACCCTTAGCTTCTGCGGCGTGAAGCAGTGCAATCATTAATTGCTCACCAGTGGGGTGATGGACTTGAGAGGCGATCGCCTGTTGATTCATAGGTACACCCAGGGGAGATAAACCCGCTTTAGCTCTGAGATTCTGTTCATAGTCATTAACCATATTGGGGATGAGGAACAAATCTACAAATTGCCCTACACCAAATACACCCCCAGTAAACAGCCACAACAGACCGGTTCCGATTTTACCGTTGTATAAACGATGCAATCCTCCTAAGCCAAAAACCAAGGCTGCACTCAAGATATAAGAGACAAGAAGACGGTCATTATGCTGATTTTTTTCAGGATTCATCTTATTTTCCACCCTTGAGATGAGATTTGATGTTGATTTACTTCCAGGTTAGCCGGGGTAATTTCAGGGTCTGATTCAATCCAACCATTGATATACAGGGGATACATTAAATATTAATACTTAACTATAATGTAATACAAATAACTAGCATTAATTGAATTACAGAGATTTGTCTAATGATCATATCTGTGTGCTATCCTCACAACAGTCTAACAAACTCATTCACCAGGATAGAGAATATTAATTGATTTGACCACCAATTGCTGATGATTAGTTCCCCCCAGCAGCAAATATTGTTGCAACTCTTAACTTTTTATATACTAAATTTTAGGCTGCATATTGGTAGACTGAACTTTATACAAATAAACTATTCTGGTCTCCTGCGCCTTGCGAGAGCATGACCCCGATACCAATTGACTCAGACTGTGTAACAGATATAATCGTCTGGACACCCAGATGTATTCTCACTTTCACCAAAAAATTGGTATAGGCTTTGTAATCAAGATCCTAAAGACAAAAGAGCAATTAAAACATGGTAGATTCCCTCAAAAAACCAGGCTTTGAAGAAATCCGTCCAGGGGTAAAAGTCCCGGCTAAAGAAACCCTATTAACACCCCGTTTTTACACCACCGACTTTGATGAGATGGCTAAGATGGACATCTCGGTTAATGAAGACGAGTTACAAGCCATCCTAGAAGAGTTCCGTGCTGACTACAACCGCCATCACTTCGTGAGAGATGGAGAGTTTGAGCAGTCCTGGGAGCATATTGACGGGGAAACTCGCCGATTATTCGTGGAATTCCTAGAACGTTCTTGTACAGCAGAATTTTCGGGATTTTTACTGTACAAAGAACTGGGTCGCCGTTTAAAGGGAAAAAGCCCCGTATTAGCTGAGTGTTTTAACCTCATGTCGCGAGATGAAGCTCGTCATGCAGGGTTTTTGAACAAAGCTATGTCAGACTTCAATCTGTCCCTAGATTTGGGCTTTTTGACTAAGAGCCGCGCTTATACCTTTTTTAAGCCAAAATTCATATTCTACGCTACTTATCTTTCAGAAAAAATTGGTTATTGGCGTTATATCACTATTTATCGTCATTTAGAAGCAAATCCTGAAGATAGAATCTACCCAATCTTCCGGTTCTTTGAAAACTGGTGTCAAGATGAAAACCGTCATGGGGATTTCTTTGACGCTATTATGAGATCCCAGCCGCAAATGTTGAACGACTGGAAAGCCAAACTGTGGAGCCGCTTTTTCTTGTTGTCAGTATTTGCTACTATGTATCTGAATGACATTCAGCGTAAAGACTTTTATGCCTCTATTGGTCTGGATGCCAGAGAATACGACATCTATGTGATTAAAAAGACTAATGAAAATGCGGGTCGAGTCTTCCCCCTGATGCTGGATGTAGATAACCCAGAATTTTATCAGCGTTTAGATGTGTGTATCCAGAATAATGAAAAATTAACTGCGATCGCTAACTCTAAAACGCCCAAATTCTTACAATTCTTCCAAAAACTGCCCATTTATATCTCTCATGGGTGGCAGTTTTTGCGTTTGTACTTAATGAAACCTATTGATACTGTTTCTACCCATGGTGCAGTTCGTTAGGTGAGATAATTAATTTTTGTTTGGGAAATTTTTGTGATTTTGTGGTTTTGTGATCTACAGAACCACTTTTTTATGATTCGATGAGATGAAATTTAGAAAAAAACGTCATCACGTAGTGATACCAGCGAGGTATACCGTGATTGCTCAAGGTTTTAATAAGAAGCTTCTTAGGGTAACATTCTACAAAGCAAACAATTACTTGGCAAGGTTCTATCCCCAACCGCTGATAATTATGGATTTTTTAAATTATCTTTCATTGTTTTTAACTCGTCTTCAATTTCCCAACGGCGAAACTTTTCTTCTAAATCGTCGAATCCTGTGGTATAATTACTAGTATAATTCCACCAGCCGTCGTTTTTTAAATGCTGCTGGCTTTGATCGCGGGCTGTTCGGGCTTCTGTGGCTTTGGCTTGTACCTCCTGACGGCGGGCTTGAATTTTCCGCAGTAGTTCTTGAGATTGGGTGATGCGTTCTTTTAACCCCTGCATTTGTCCCCAGCGCTGGTTACCTTCCCGTAATAGGGCGGCTTCCCTTGCTTGTGCTGCTGCGGCTAAATCCGGTCTACCTGCATTTTGGGCTTTTTGTACCCGGATGTGCCAACGCTGAATTTCTTGGGCGGTGGATAGGATTTGATCTTGCGATCGCTTTTCTTGTAATTTTAAATCTGCAATCAGTTTTAAAGTATCTTCTTCTTGCTGTCGCAACTGTTCTAACAGCGCTTCTAATTCCAGATGGGGATTATTACGCAAGAATTCTTCTAAACGGTCTTCTAGAAACCGACTCAAATCATCAAATAAGCCCACGGTAAAAACTCCAGAAGTTGTGAATGTATCTATTTTATTCTAGATTTGTGTGGATGATAAAGCCGGTAATCATACGGACTACATTGGTAAACTCTTGGGGGTTAGCTTGTAAGTAAGCAGCATAACTTACAGGGTCATGCACTTCCACCATTTTCTTAGGTCTATCCAGTTTAATTACCTTGTTTTCTGGGGTGAGTTCACCGACTACAGAGAGTAAGGTTCTAGCCCTTTTCTCATCAGGTCCTTTGAGGACTTGTAACACTAGTCTACCATCAACAATCTTGCTAGTAGATACGCCCTTGTTTTTGTAGTCCTTCAGGTGTTGACCATCAATACATAAAAAAGTATGCCCTCCAATGGTAACGTTATTGTCATGAACAACAAAAGCCCAAGATTCTAAAGGTGTAAGGTCTGGGTTGATGGTTTCCTGGTGACTATGATTAGTTGGGGTTGAATTCATATATTTTTTAATGGGTTTGGCTAAATTATACCCCACAGATCCCCGACTTCTAGCTAAGTTATCCCAGACTATCTCTAATGATCTAAGAAATGGGGATCTTGCACCCCTCCCACAGATCCCCGACTTCTTCCATAACCTAGGGACTTATTGAATATTTGGGAGACAAGTCGGGGATCTTGCACCCCTCCCAGATACCGTCAGAGCGATCTGCTTGCAGCAGCGCTTCGCTATCGCCTTTAACTAGTCTCAAGATAATCAAACACATGATTTTCTAGTCAGATTTATCTGACTTTAGCTTTCAGACCGGGGTTTCTAACCCCCGGTTCCTCTGGGTAGCGATCGCCCCACAGATACCCGACTTGTAGCTCAAGATAATCAAACACATGATTTTCTAGTCAGATTTATCTGACTTTAGCTTTCAGACCGGGGTTTCTAACCCCCGGTTCCTCTGGGTGGCGATCTGCTTGCAGCAGCGCTTCGCTATCGCCCCACAGATCCCCCACAGATCCCCGACTTCTTCCATAACCTAGGGAGTTATTGAATATTTGGGAGAGAAGTCGGGATCTTGCACCCCTCCCACAGATGCACAATAACCATGGACTATTCCTTGATTTGGGATAACAGATTTTTGATTGTGGGGGTAGATAACAACTTCTGAGCATCGCTGATAATTTTATCCCCCCAAAGATTCTTTCTCAAAACTTCCACATCAGCAAAGGTTTTGTCTAGGTTTAAAGCTGTTGCGGCTAACTCATAGGCTTTTTCTTGTTGTCCTTGGGTATATAAAGCCACAGCTAAGGCTAGTATAGGTTCTGCAAATTTATTGTTAAGTTGTATTGCTTCTTCCCATTGTTTAATAGCGGTGGTTTTATCTCCCTGTTCATATTTAATGAAGCCTATGTTATTAATGGCTGGTAAGTTGTTTTTATCTTTGCTCAAGGCTTGATTGTATTCCGCTAAAGCTGCTGTATAGTCTTGTTGTGAGTGGTAAACAAAACCGCGATTGGTGTAAGCATCAGCATAATTAGGATTAAGTTCAATAGCTTTGTTATAATCAGCCAGAGCTAAATCCCATTTCTGCTGGTTACGGTAAACATTACCGCGATTGTTGTAAGCAAAAGCATTATTAGGATTAATCGCAATAGCTTTGTTATAATCAGCCAGAGCTAAATCCCATTTTGACTGTTGAATGTAAACAAAACCGCGATTGAGGTAAGCACTAGCATCATCAGGATTAAGTTCAATGACTTTATTATAATCAGCAACAGCTAAATCCCATTTTTGCTGGTCAGCGTAAACAAGACCGCGATTGTTGTAAGCTAGAGCTAAATCAGGATTAATCGCAATGGCTTTATTATAATCAGCCAGAGCTAAATCCCATTTCTGCTGTTGAGCGTAAACAAGACCGCGCAAGATGTAAGCTAGAGCATAATTAGGATTAAGTTCAATAGCTTTATTATAATCAGCCACAGCTAAATCCCATTTTGACTGTTGAGTGTAAACAATACCGAGCCAAATGTAAGCGAAAACATCATTAGGATTAAGTTCAATAACTTTGTTATAATCAGCCAGAGCTAAATCCCATTTTTCCTGGTTACGGTAAACATTACCGCGAAAGGTGTAGGCAAAAGCATCATTAGGATTAAGTTCAATAACTTTGTTATAATCAGCCAGAGCTAAATCCCATTTTTCCTGGTTACGGTAAACATTACCGCGAAAGGTGTAGGCAAAAGCATCATTAGGATTAAGTTCAATAACTTTGTTATAATCAGCCAGAGCTAAATCCCATTTTTCCTGGTTACGGTAAACAACACCGCGATTGGTGTAGGCACCAGAATCATTAGGATTAAGTTCAATAGCTTTGCTATAATCAGCCAGAGCTAAATCCCATTTTGATTGTTCAAAGTAAAGAATACCGCGACTGGTGTAGGCAAAAGCATCATTAGGATTAAGTTCAATGACTTTGGTGTAATCAGCTATGGCTAAATCCCATTTTTGCAGGTTAAGGTAAACACCACCGCGACTGGTGTAGGCAAAAGCATGATTAGGATTAAGTTCAATAGCTTTGTTATAATCAGCCAGAGCTAAATCCCATTTCTGCTGGTTACGGTAAACACCACCGCGAAAGGTGTAAGCACTAGCATCATTAGGATTAAGTTCAATAGCTTTGTTATAATCAGCCAGAGCTAAATCCCATTTCTGCTGGTTACGGTAAACACCACCGCGAAAGGTATAAGCACTAGCATCATTAGGATTAAGTTCAATAGCTTTGTTATAATCAGCCAGGGCTAAATCCCATTTTGATTGTTGAGTGTAAAAATTACCACGACTGCTGTAAGCGAAAGAACCATTAGGATTAAGTTCAATAGCTTTGTTCAAATCAGCCAGGGCTAAATCCCATTTTTTCTGTTGAGTGTAAACATGACCGCGACTGATGTAAGCATTAGCATAATTACGATCAATTGCAATAGCTTTGTTATAATCAGCCACAGCTAAATCCCATTTTTGTAGGTCAGCGTAAACATTACCGCGATTGTGGTAAGCATTAGCATAATTAGGATTAAGTTCAATAGCTTTGTTATAATCAGCTATGGCTAAATCCCATTTTCGCAGGATAAGGTAAACAAGACCGCGACCGGTGTAAGCTAGAGCATCATTAGGATTAAGTTCAATGACTTTGGTGGAATCAGCCAGAGCTAAATCCCATTTTTGCAGGATAATGTAAAAAACACCGCGATTTATGTAAGCTAGAGCATCATTAGGATCAATCGCAATGGCCTGGTTGAAATCAGCCAGAGCTAAATCCCATTTTTGCTGGTCAAGGTAAAAATTACCGCGATTCATGTAAGCTAGAGGATAATCAGGATTAATCACAATGGCTTTGTTGAAATCAGCCAAAGCCAAATCCCATTTTGACTGGTTCTTGTAAAGAATACCGCGCCGGATGTAACCTAAAGCATAATTAGGATCAATCGCAATAGCTTGATTGAAATCAGCCAGAGCTGAATCCCATTTTTCTTGGTCATGGTAAAGAATACCGCGATTGGTGTAAAAAGCAGGACGGGGACTGATTTTAATCGCCTGATTGATCGCCAACTCAGCCTCTGCATACCTCTTTAAATCTAACAACACAAATGACTTCTGATGATACCAATTAGGATTACCAGGTTCCAGCTTAATCGCCTGATTGATAGCATCCAGCGCCCTATCCAGTTGCTGTACCCCATAGAGTAAACTCAGAGGTTCCCCATAAACTCTACTCAGATTATACCAAGCTGGGACAAATTTAGGGTTAGCCTTTACCGCCAATTCTAACGCTGCTGCTGCTGCTTTGAATTGTTTACTCCCGCGTAAAGCCAAACCCTGACCATAATAAGCCAAATCAATAAACGCTGGTTTTTGGGCGATCGCCCGCTCAAAAGCCTGTACCGCTTCATCATAGCGACCTAACCGCCACAATTGATTCCCCCGTTCAATCCACAAACGAGCCTCAGCATTCCCCTGGGGAACTGGAATTGAGAGAATAGTATTTTCAATAGATTTCTTTTCCCCCTCTGTTAACTCCCGTGGTCGTGTATCTTCCACCCGTTGCGGTGTGGTATTCCATCTCGGTGCTATAGCTAAAAAGGTATTAATGGGAATCCCTAAACTATTACCTATCTGTATCGGACGGCCATCAATATTTGTCACTCCCTCCGCTAACCCATGAATCCCAATTACTGCCCTTGGGTATCCAACACCGGACCCCCACTCATCCCACCCAGGGTAATACTCCTGTAAACTAATTCGTATCCCCCGTCTACAGATCCCGCAGCTTGACCCAAAGCTTGTAATAATTGCGCTCCGGGGTCGTTGTTAGTTCGGGAACTTGACAGGGTAGTTCTTAATAACCCCGTTTCCCTACTCCAAGTTTGCCCTAATGTCAACCGCCAGGGTGAACTTGTCCCCAGTCTGGGATACCCCGCTGTTAACATATATTGATTATCTTGGGTCGGATATTTAGCTAAGGTAGCAACTGCATAAGTTTGGTTACTCCTAAACTTAACTACTGCTAAATCCACCCCTTCATTATATTGAATACTACCAGGTTCTACCGGATGTGTTTGACCATCTGCGGTGACAATGGTGTAAGTATAGGGGTGACATTTTCCCCCTCCCTCTATTTCTATCTTCTCACACACCACATGGGCTGCAGTCAGGACTGTGTAACTATTTCCTTCCCTAGCAATAATTACACCTGAACCATTACTTTGACTACTACTATCAATCCTGACAGTAATTTGTTTAGCTTGCTCCTCTAACTTCCCTAACCACCCTGTTAATGGTGCTTCCGGGACAACATAACCTGTGCGGGGTTGGGGTAAACCATAAGCAGCTAACACCTCTGGTTTTACCTGAGCTAACACCCCACTCACAGGGATTCCCCAACTATACTTACGCCATTCTTGAATTTCTGCTGCTGTCGGTTCTTGTCCATTAGCACGGACATAACCTAGATTTAATATAGGGTATTGACTCATACCATTAATTCCTAGTAAATACCCGTAGGCGCTGAGGATAGCACCCCCGCTCATCCCCTGCTCAATGTCGCTGTCGTAGCCAATTTCATAACCCTCTTGTAAACTTGGTTGGGAGATAATTTTTTTAACTGTTCCTGGTCTAAATACTATATTATTCTCTGTAGTGGGGTATCCCCCCGCCATGACTGGGGTATCTATATAAATATCAGAGTTAGTAATTCCTCGTGGTAAGCAATATTGCTGATTTGAGGTAAATTCTAAGATGGCTAGGTCTAATTGACCAAAGTTAGTATCCAGTAGTTTAACTGGATGAATTTTACCATCTGGTGTTTGAATATTCAGGTTTTTGGGGTTAATTCTCTTGACTACATGGGAGTTAGTTACCACTAAGTAAGAGTTACCTGTTTGAGCTTTGGCTAAAATTGTCCCCGATGCTACGTCACGTTCTCCCCTGACTTTGACTGTGATTTGTCTAACAAGCTGTTGTAGTTGTCTGTCGGAATATTCTCCGCTTTCTGGGTTTTCTTCTGCTGTCAGTTGACATTTATCTGCTATGGGGGGTTTTGAGGTTTTGCTGTGGGTGATTTCCCCTAGGACGGGAAGGGGTAGGAGGAATATACAGGTAATAATGGCGAGGTGGCGTTTCATGGATGCTTGGGATTCGGGTGTATTTATTATATCTGTTGTTCAACGCAAAGGGGCGCAAAGTTACGCAACAGCTCCCCGACTTCTGAAACTAAATTATCCCAGACTACCTCTAATGATCTAAGAAGTCGGGGATCTTGCAGCTATAGTGAGTTTAAAAGCGTAATAATCGTAATTACTTGTTCATATTCAGCGGTACGACCTTGAGTGAGGAATAATTCCGCTGCTCTTTGGAAGTTTTCCCTGGCTTTGTTGATGTCTCCTAGGTTATAGTAAACAATACCGCGACTGGCGTAAGCTTGAGCTAAATTAGGATTAATCGCAATAGCTTGGGTGTAATCAGCCACAGCTAAATCCCATTTTTGCAGGTCAGCGTAAACAATACCGCGACTGGCGTAAGCTTGAGCTAAATTAGGATTAATCGCAATAGCTTGGGTGTAATCAGCCACAGCTAAATCCCATTTTTGCAGGTTACGGTAAACAACACCGCGATTGTAGTAAGCTTGAGCATCATCAGGATTAAGTTCAATGACTTTGCTAGAATCAGCCAATGCTAAATCCCATTTTTTCAACTGACGGTAAGTCTCACTGCGTACGGTGTAAGCTAAAACACGAAAGTCAGCTAAAAGAAAATCAGGAGTAAGTTCAATGGCTTTGTTCAAATCAGCTATAGCTAAATCCCATTCTTTCAACTCACGGTAAAAAAAACCGCGACTGAGGTAACCTGGAGCAGAATTAGGATCAATTGCAATAGCTTTGTTATAATCAGCTAGGGCTAAATCCCATTTTTGCTGGTTAAGGTAAACATTACCGCGACTGATGTAAGCATTAGCATAATTACGATCAATTGCAATAGCTTTGTTATAATCAGCCAGGGCTAAATCCCATTTTTGCTGGTTAAGGTAAACATTACCGCGACTGATGTAAGCATTAGCATAATTACGATCAATTGCAATAGCTTTGTTATAATCAGCCAGGGCTAAATCCCATTTTTGTAGGTCAGCGTAAACAATACCGCGACTGGTGTAAGCTAGAGCATCATTAGGATCAATCGCAATGGCCTGGTTGAAATCAGCCAGAGCTAAATCCCATTTTTTCTGGAGAGTGTAAACAAGACCGCGACCGATGTAAGCGAAAGCATAATTAGGATTAAGTTCAATGGCTTTGTTATAATCAGCCACTGCTAAATCCCATTTTTGCTGGTTAAGGTAAAAACCACCGCGACCCATGTAAGCATTAGCATCATTAGGATCAATTGCAATAGCTTTGTTATAATCAGCCAAAGCTAAATCCCATTTCTGCTGGTTATGGTAAACACTACCGCGCAACATGTAAGATAGAGCATTATTAGGATTAAGTTCAATGGCTTTGTTATGATCAGCCAGAGCTAAATCCCATTTTTTCTGGTCACGGTAAACAATACCGCGATTGATGTAAGCATTAGCATAATTAGGATCAATCCTAATAGCTTGATTTAAATCAGCCAGAGCTAAATCCCATTTTTCTTGGTCACGGTAAAGAATAGCGCGATTGGTGTAAAAAGCAGGACGGGGACTGAGTTTAATCGCCTGATTTATCGCCGACTCAGCCTCTGCATACCTCTTTAAATCTAACAACACCACAGACTTCTGATTATAGAAATTAGGATTACCAGGCTCAAGCTTAATCGCCTGATTGATAGCATCCAGCGCCCTATCCAGTTGCTGTACCCCATAGAGTAAACTCAGAGGTTCCCCATAAACTCTACTCAGATTATACCAAGCTGGGACAAATTTAGGGTTAGCCTTTACCGCCAATTCTAACGCTGCTGCTGCTGCTTGGAATTGTTTACTCCCGCGTAAAGCCAAACCCTGACCATAATAAGCCAAATGAATCAACTCTGGTTTTTGGGCGATCGCCCGCTCAAAAGCCTGTACCGCTTCATCATAGCGACCTAACCGCCACAATTGATTCCCCCGTTCAATCCACAAACGAGCCTCAGCATTCCCCTGGGGAACTGGAATTGAGAGAATAGTATTTTCAATAGATTTCTTTTCCCCCTCTGTTAACTCCCGTGGTCGTGTATCTTCCACCCGTTGCGGTGTGGTGTTCCATCTCGGTGCTATAGCTAAAAAGGTATTAATGGGAATCCCTAAACTATTACCTATCTGTATCGGACGGCCATCAATATTTGTCACTCCCTCCGCTAACCCATGAATCCCAATTACTCGCCCTTGGGTATCCAACACCGGACCCCCACTCATCCCACCCAGGGTAATACTCCTGTAAACTAATTCGTATCCCCCGTCTACAGATCCCGCAGCTTGACCCAAAGCTTGTAATAATTGCGCTCCGGGGTCGTTGTTAGTTCGGGAACTTGACAGGGTAGTTCTTAATAACCCCGTTTCCCTACTCCAAGTTTGCCCTAATGTCAACCGCCAGGGTGAACTTGTCCCCAGTCTGGGATACCCCGCTGTTAACATATATTGATTATCTTGGGTCGGATATTTAGCTAAGGTAGCAACTGCATAAGTTTGGTTACTCCTAAACTTAACTACTGCTAAATCCACCCCTTCATTATATTGAATACTACCAGGTTCTACCGGATGTGTTTGACCATCTGCGGTGACAATGGTGTAAGTATAGGGGTGACATTTTCCCCCTCCCTCTATTTCTATCTTCTCACACACCACATGGGCTGCAGTCAGGACTGTGTAACTATTTCCTTCCCTAGCAATAATTACACCTGAACCATTACTTTGACTAGTACTATCAATCCTGACAGTAATTTGTTTAGCTTTTTCCTCTAATTCCCCTAACCACCCTGTTAATGGTGCTTCCGGGACAACATAACCCGTGCGGGGTTGGGGTAAACCATAAGCAGCTAACACCTCTGGTTTTACCTGAGCTAACACCCCACTCACAGGGATTCCCCAACTATACTTACGCCATTCTTGAATTTCTGCTGCTGTCGGTTCTTGTCCATTAGCACGGACATAACCTAGATTTAATATAGGGTATTGACTCATACCATTAATTCCTAGTAAATACCCGTAGGCGCTGAGGATAGCACCCCCGCTCATCCCCTGCTCAATGTCGCTGTCGTAGCCAATTTCATAACCCTCTTGTAAACTTGGCTGGGAGATAATTTTTTTAACTGTTCCTGGTCTAAATACTATATTATTTTCTGTAGTGGGGTATCCCCCCGCCATGACTGGGGTATCTATATAAATATCAGAGTTAGTAATTCCTCGTGGTAAGCAATATTGCTGATTTGAGGTAAATTCTAAGATAGCTAGGTCTAATTGACCAAAGTTAGTATCAAGTAGTTTGACTGGATGAGTTTTACCATCTGGTGTTTGAATATTCAGGCTTTTGGGGTCAATTCTCTTGACTACATGGGAGTTAGTTACCACTAAGTAAGAGTTACCTGTTTTAGCTTTGGCTAAAATTGTCCCCGATGCTACGTCACGTTCTCCCCTGACTTTGACTGTGATTTGTCTAACAAGCTGTTGTAGTTGTCTGTCGGAATATTCTCCGCTTTCTGGGTTTTCTTCTGCTGTCAGTTGACATTTATCTGCTATGGGGGGTTTTGAGGTTTTGCTGTGGGTGATTTCCCCTAGGACGGGAAGGGGTAGGAGGAATATACACGTAATAATGGCGAGGTGGCGTTTCATGGATGCTTGGGATTCGGGTGTATTTATTATATCTGTTGTTAAACGCAAAGGGGCGCAAAGGTGGGCGCAAAGGTACGCAAAGGTACGCAACAGCTCCCCGACTTCTGAAACTAAATTATCCCAGACTACCTCTAATGATCTAAGAAGTCGGGGATCTTGCACCCCTCCCAGATCCCCGACTTGTAGCTCAAGATAATCAAACACATGATTTTCTAGTCAGATTTATCTGACTTTAGCTTTCAGACGGGGGTTTCTAACCCCCGGTTCCTCTGGGTGGCGATCTGCTTGCAGCAGCGCTTCGCTATCGCCCCACAGATCCCCGACTTCTAGCTAAATTATCCTAGATTACCTGTGATCATCTAAGAAGTCGGGGAGCTTAATCTGTCACCTATTCGGTTACATCCGCTAGTGAAGCATTTTCTAAATAAAGACCGAAATTTAAGTACCTCTGGTTATTATCAGCGGTTTGCCACACCGGCGCAGTTTGACCTTTGGCAATTTGGGTGAGTTCGGCTAAAACTTTTTCAGGGTCACTTCCGGGTTTGACTGTAAATAATTGATTCTCACTATCACAGGTTCCACCGAATTTAGGGGCGCAGATCACTCCTGACCCCCTAATTCTACCGTGGGTCATGTATGTTAACTGACCTTGATTGTAAAATTTTTGGAATTTTTGACTTATTTCTTCACAGCGTTTTCTGGGTGTCCACCCGGTGTTGGGGAACGAGTCCGATTCCCAAGCAATGATTCTCCGGTGTTGTTTTGCTTCAGGTATAAACGCCACGGTGGCGGGAACTGTCCGCAGTCCGCCGCTGCGGCTAGCAATTGAGCGACAAACAAAGCTGATTTGATTGGGTATATTTTGACTCGAAGCAGGGGTAGTACTGAGGGTAAATGTCAGTGCTGTTAAGGCTACAGCGCTAGTTAGTTTTGGTAGATGCATGGTTTTAAGTTTAAATAGATGGGGAGATTACTTAACCGTCCAGGTGGAAATACATAAACCTGTGACGTATGTATATTTTACATTGTTCCCAAGGTTTTTGGTTAAATTACCACTAATTAAGAAAATATCTCTGGGTTTTGGCAGTAATATGATTGTTGTTGAGGGTTGACGGTTGACTGTTGACGGTTGACTGTTGACTGCAGATCGCCCTGTGTAGGTGTTCTGATTGGGTTTGACCCCACGCCCAACCTGACCAAGGGATGGGGTATATGGAATAGCGAACTGCTTGCAGCAGCGCTTCGCTATCGCATCTTGTCAAGATAATTAAATACATAATCTTCTAGTCAGATTTATCTGACTTTAGCTTTGAGACGGGGGTTTCTAACCCCAGGCTCCCCGTGTAGCATCAAACTGGGTTTTTAACCCCAGAGCGATCTGCTTGCAGCAGCGCTTCGCTATCGCCTTTAACACCGCTGCGCAGCGATCGCCATTGACACAAAACAAATATACTTACATATAACCCATAAATGATAACCAACAGTGGCGAAAAAAGCAGATATAGGGGGGAAAAGATTAATCAGTCTTGCACCCAACACTTGGGTAGAATGGATTACCCAGCGCAGTGACTTACAAGTACAAGACATCCTCAACACAGAATTTCAGTGGATAGAGCGGGAAAGTGATGTTTTATTGAAAGTTTTATCGCCAGAAATAGGGGAATTTTTACTCCTCAACGAATTACAGTTACGATACAATCAGAAAATGCCCCAAAGGATACGGGCTTATACAGCTTTGGCAGAAGAACGTTATGGGTTAAGGGTCTATCCAGTCCTAATCAACATTCTCCCCCCAAGTAGTAAACAAACCATCCCCCAACGTTACGAATCAGAGATATTAGGGATAACTGCTCATCAAGATTACCAGGTGATTAACTTGTGGGAAGTGGATGTTAATCTAGTATTTGAGCAGAAAATATCAACCCTATTGCCATTTGTACCGATTTTGCAGGGTGGAAACAGGGAGGATAAATTACGCCAAGCGGTGAGAGAACTCAGACAGGATGAGCAACTGCAAGACCTAGAACCGCTATTATCATTTTTTGCTAGTTTTGTATTAGATATTCCCTTAGTTCAACAAATCATGAGGTGGGATATGACGGTATTAAGAGAATCACCATGGTATCAGGAAATACTCAAAGAGGGATTACAGCAGGGGGAAAAACAAGGATTACAACAGGGATTACAACAGGGATTACAACAGGGACGACTGGAAGGACGACTGGAAGGACGACTGGAAGGGGAAACCCAATTGGTTCTACGTCAGTTACAGCGTCGCTTAGGAACCTTGGATGATACAGTAAAACAGCAAATTCAAATGCTACCAGTAGAGCAACTAGAGAGTTTAGCAGAAGAGTTACTAGACCTTAGAGATGTGCAACAGTTACAAACTTGGTTAGAACAGCTTTCTTGACGGTTGACTCTAGCAGGGCGATCGCCCGGCGTAGGTGTTCTGATTGGGTTTCCACCCCCACCCTGACAAAGGAATGGGGTATATGGAATAGCGATCGCCTCATCTGTTGTTAAACGCAAAGGGGCGCAAAGGTGGGCGCAAAGGTACGCAGAGGTTTGTTTGTGATTTGTGTTTGAGGGTGTTGTGGTTGGGTTACAATCAGTTGTAGTAACTGTTAATCTGCTAATCTGTGTAAGTATGACCATGCACAATTCCGTTGAATTCCAAGATGCTTTTGATGTTATTGTGGTGGGTGCGGGTCACTCCGGTTGTGAAGCGGCTCTGGCTGCGGCTCGTCTGGGTTGTCGGACTTTGCTACTGACACTCAATTTAGATAAAATAGCTTGGCAACCCTGTAACCCGGCGGTGGGTGGCCCGGCTAAGTCTCAGTTGACCCATGAGGTGGATGCTTTGGGGGGGGAAATTGGCAAGGTTGCAGACCGTACTTATTTACAAAAGCGCATCCTCAATTCTTCACGGGGTCCGGCGGTGTGGGCTTTACGCGCTCAAAGTGATAAGCGGGAATATGCGGCGGTGATGAAGGGTGTTGTGGAAAACCAAGAAAATCTGACTATCCGGGAGGGGATGGTTACGGATTTGGTTTTGGGTGCTAATGATGAGGTGATTGGGGTTGAAACTTATTTTGGTGTGGGGTTTCAATGTCAAGCGGTGATTTTGACAACTGGGACGTTTTTGGGTGGTAAAATCTGGGTAGGTAATAGGTCTATGGCCGCTGGACGAGCTGGCGAGTTTGCCGCTGAGGGTTTGACCCAAACTCTCAACCGCTTGGGTTTTGAAACCGGTAGGCTGAAAACGGGTACGCCCGCACGGGTAGATAAGCGATCGGTGGACTATACTAAGATGACTATCCAACCAGGAGATGAGGAGGTACGCTGGTTTAGTTTTGACCCGGATGTGTGGGTGGAACGGGAACAAGTTCCCTGTTACATCACCCGGACTAATGCAGATACTCATCGTTTAATTCGGGAAAATTTACATCTATCACCGGTTTATGGTGGTTGGGTGGAAGCTAAGGGACCTCGCTACTGTCCCAGTATTGAAGATAAAATAGTCCGCTTTGCTGATAAGGAAAGCCACCAAATCTTTATTGAACCGGAAGGTCGGGACATCCCAGAATTATATATTCAAGGGTTTTCTACGGGGTTACCGGAAAATCTGCAGTTGCAAATGTTACGCACTCTGCCGGGGTTGGAAAATTGTACTATGTTGCGTCCGGCTTATGCTGTGGAGTATGACTATTTACCCGCTACTCAGTGTTATCCTACACTGATGACTAAGAAAATTAATGGTTTATTCTGCGCGGGACAAATTAACGGTACTACGGGTTATGAAGAGGCCGCAGCTCAAGGAATTGTAGCGGGTATTAATGCAGCACGGTTGGTTCAGGGTAAACAGATGATTGTTTTCCCCCGTGAACATAGTTACCTTGGTACTTTGCTTGATGATTTGTGTACTAAAGATTTACGGGAACCTTACCGGATGCTCACTAGTCGCTCTGAGTATCGGTTATTGTTGCGGTCCGATAATGCTGACCAACGTTTAACACCTTTAGGAAGGGAAATCGGTTTAATTGACGATCGCCGTTGGGAGTTGTTCACCAGTAAACAAACGCAGATTAGTCAAGAAAAAGACCGTTTATATAATACCAGAATTAAGGAACATGACCCCATCGGTCAGGCGATCGCCTCCGCATCCCAACAAGCTATTAAAGGTTCTATCACCCTAGCTGATTTACTCCGTCGTCCAGGATTTCATTACATTGACCTGGAACGTTACGGACTGGGAAACCCCACCCTCAACCAAGGGGAAAAAGAAGGCGCAGAGATTGATATCAAGTATTCTGGTTATCTGGCTAGACAACAACATCAAATTGAACAGATTACCCGTCAGGCTAACCGTCAGCTACCCGCAGACTTAGATTATAACACAATTGATACCCTTTCTAAAGAAGCGCGGGAAAAACTTACCCGTGTCAAACCCCTAACCATCGGTCAAGCAGCACGGACAGGGGGCGTAAATCCCGCAGATATTAACGCCTTGTTAATATATTTGGAGTTACGTAAAACTAAAACTCAGTCAGAGTTGACCGCTTCAGCTTAATTCCAGGTGATTCTAGTGCGATCGGTAATTAAAGTAACTTATAAACCAGATAACTTGAGGGTAAATACTTGTAATAATACTAGGTGGGGTTGAGGAATGATAACCCCATCATGGCAGAGTTATAGGACTCTGTGATGGGTTTCAACGTCGTTTAATTCAACAGACTTTGATACAATGTTGGCTTTAAAGTTGACAACTACCAACGTGAGAAAAGAAATTCACCCCCCAAACCAGTTCTTTCTCCCCAAACCAACACTCGTAAACTGGAAGATGGCCTTCTACTGCTGTGAGGTCAAAAATAATATCAATGTAGTATAACCAACTTCCTCCTTTCCTCCATCCTATTTCTTCCCCGAAGGCTCTCCAAATATCATAATCCCATTGTTTCTTTCCTCCCAAACTTTGATAAATGCTTTGATAAATGCGTTTCTGTACAGAAAACCCAAAGCGTCCATGACTGTATTTCACCCATAATTGGTCTATCATACCCAAGTCTTCACAGGGAAAATTATCAATACTCTCATGGTTTAACCAACCTTCTTTTTCCCGTTTCGCCACCCCTAACATTAAGCGTCTAGTCTCATCATCTGCGTCTCTCCACCTTTTATGCAGAAGTAGGTCACGCAGATTCTTATAGTCCACCCCGATAGCTGACTTTAATGATCCATCTTCAAATATACTCAGGGCTTGTTTTACCTTGGCTTCTGTGCGAGACTGCAACAAGGAATAAGCAGCATTTTGTACTTGTGGCGACTGATCATTTAAAGCCTGAACTAATATATCTAAACCTGCTTCACTATAATTCAAAGCTTGTGCAAGTGCGGCAATTCTCACCAGGGGGTCAGGGTCACTATACCGGAATATCACCCCTTCAAGACCACCTAAAACTACTGCAAACTCAGGACTGGGACTGTGACCACCAAGGACAGCATCATATTCTCCGGGTTGATTGTTCATAGTGAATATTGGGACTTACATCTAGTCATAATTATGAATGTTCTTGGGGTAAAAAGAACAAGTGTGATTTTTATCTATGGTTGGGGAATTTTTTGATCTTTTCAGTCTCCGGCTGCGGGGAGGGTAAAATTTTATTTACAACTACTAATATCTACTGTATGCCATAATATGCTAATACATAGATAAACCAATGCTATGCTAGATACACTAGATTTAACAGTTTCCTTAGACAAAACCATCTATAGGTCAGAAATTGACAGGCTAATGTATCAACTGCGAGAGTTGCAAAATGCCTGTTGGAATAAAAAGTTACCTGTAATTGTGGTATTGGAGGGGTGGGCTGCTTCTGGTAAGGGTAGACTAGTAAAGCAAATGGTTTCTTACATGGATCCACGGGGATTTCAGGTACATCCTATCTGGCCACCCACTGTAGAAGAACGTAAATATCCCTTCCTCTGGCGATTTTGGGAAAAAATACCCGCCCAAGGTAAAATTAGCTTTTTCTATCACAGTTGGTATACTCATGTTCTCGAAGAACGTCTGTTAGAGCGGGTCGGAATTAATCAAGTTCCCACAGTACCTACCCTGATGGCACAAATTAACGCCTTTGAGCGCCAAATGGTGGATGATGGGACTGCGATCGCTAAATTTTGGTTACATCTAAGCCGTAAAGAATTGAAAAGTCGTTTAAAAGAATATGCTAAAGATGAATTAACTGCTTGGCGCAGTCCGCAAAGAAGACTGGAAGCAGGAAAAATACTATGACCGCTACACCAGCTATGCAGAAGAGATGCTAGTACAAACTAGTACAGGTTTTGCCCCTTGGACTCTGGTAGAAGCAGACTCTGAGCGCTGGGCGCAGGTGAAAGTACTTACCCAGCTAGCGGCAACTTTAACATCTGCATTGGATAGGCTAAAAATTCAGCTTCCCACCCCCACTTTACCACCACAAACCCAGTTAGAACCCACCGAGTTAGACTTACTCGCACAAGTCGATTTAAGCTTAAGTCTTCCCGAACCAGAATACCAAGAAAAATTACTCCAGGAGCAAGTAAAACTACGCAAGTTACAATTAAGCATCTATAAACATCAAATTCCTGTACTGGTAATATTTGAAGGTTGGGATGCAGCAGGTAAAGGCGGCGCAATTAAACGCCTCACAGATATTCTCGATCCGCGTAGTTACTTTGTTCATCCCTTCCCAGCGCCCACAGATGACGAGAAAGTTCATCATTACCTCTGGCGATTTTGGCGACGATTACCCACATCTGGGATAATTGGCATTTTTGACCGCTCTTGGTATGGTCGGGTATTAGTGGAGCGCGTAGAAGGTTTTGCTTCGGAAATCGAGTGGCGCAGAGCCTACCGCGAAATTAATGAGTTTGAGGCTCAGTTAACCACTGCTGGCTATGTTTTAGTTAAGTTATGGCTACACATTAGCCCAGAAGAACAACTTGAGCGGTTTACATCTCGTAAAAATGACCCTTTTAAGCAGTACAAGCTTACCGATGAAGACTGGCGGAATCGGGAAAAGTGGAATGATTACTATGTAGCAGTAAATCAAGCCATTCACCGCACCAGCACCCCCAACGCTCCTTGGACAATTGTCGCTGCTAATGACAAATATTATGCCCGCGTCAAGGTAATTGAAACTGTAGTCCAAGCTATTGAGACAGAATTAAAGCGCCGTCACCACAGTAAAAGCTAACATCTAGCACCCTGATGATTTAGCCTATACCAGTATAAAAGCCATTACTACTTTTTACCTAAGATTTTATATTTTATATATGTTTGGTTAATCATCCATGATAGGATCCGAAAATCTACTTAAACAATTTAGATAAAACAATGAGCGAACCTGTGATACCTCAAATTTCTCCCCATACCCAATTATCACAAATGATTTCCGGTTATTGGGTATCTCAAGCTATCTACACCGCCGCTAAATTGGGGATTGCGGATCTCCTGAAACCAGGTTCTCAATCCTGTCAACAACTGGCGGAAAATACTGATAGTAATCCTGACTCATTGTACCGCATGATGAGAGCTTTAGCCAGTATCGGTATTTTCCAGGAAACAGAACCTGAACAATTTATCCTCACTCCCTTAGCAGAATATTTATGTAGTGATCATCCTCAATCACTTAAAGCTACAGCTGTGATGTTCGGGGAACCACCTCATTATCAACCTTGGGGAAATTTCCTCTATAGTGTCAAAACCGGGAAACCAGCATTTGATCATGCTTTTGGTATGGGAGTATTTGATTACTTTAAATCCCATCCCCAAGATGCAGAGATATTTGAGCAGTGCATGAACTCTTTCTCTTTTGTGGAAGAAAAAGCCATATTAGATGTATATGATTTTTCCCAATTTAAAACCCTAGTTGACATAGGGGGAGGATATGGGGAAATGTTGGGAACATTTTTACAAAAATACCCCCATCTACAAGGTATTTTGTTTGATGAAGAATATGTCATTTCCCATGCTGAACCTACTTTGGTAAAACATGGTATTCTTGAACGTTGTCAAATGCTCAGTGGCGATTTTTTTACATCGGTTCCACAGGGAGGAGACGCGTATCTTTTAAAACACATTCTTCATGACTGGGATGATGAACGAGCATTGACAATTCTCCAAAACTGTAGAAATGCTATGGATGAGCATAGTAAAATCTTGGTTTTAGAAATGATTGTTGAACCTGGTAATATTCCAGGAGCAGCCAAAATGTTAGATTTAAATATGTTGGTGATGTGTCCTGGAGGAAAAGAAAGAACCCAAAGTGAATTTCACCAATTATTTGCTCAAGCGGGTTTGAAATTAACTCAGGTTATCCGCACTGCTGAGGATATTTGTGTGATTGAAGGGTGTAAATAAAGATTTAGTATTTAGATGGTCGCAGATTATTATATTTACCTTGACTGTCGGGGGTTCGTAGGAATGGATACAAGATATACCACTGACAGTATTTTATATTGGTAGTCCGGTATAAAATAAAATTCTACCTAATTAGGTCTAAAAGGCAGCCAGCACTCTTGACAATCTCGGAATAATGTAATAATAAGGTGGCAGAACATAAAAAAATCTATTAGCCCACCCCTGGCACGATCTCAGTCAATTTCCTCACAACAATTCACGCAATTAAAATAAACTATGCCCCACAATACTGAAGAAAAAGCAGCAACTCCAGCAACTGGCTACAAAGCACGTCTCAATTCTTGGGCGATCGCTCGTTTAGCTCCTGATACACAAAGGGAAATTGTGGCTCGCTTCCGCAGTCGTTCCGATGCAGAAGGTTATATGCAGCACTTGACCCAGACAACACCTAATGCTGCGTTTATGGTGGTTTTTGACTGTCAACGCGAAGCAGCTGTAATTTAATATCCCTGTGGGAATCGAAATACAACAATTCCCAGCAGTTAGCGCGATTCAGTCCCTTGATTGGGACTACCAGCAACACTATCCTCTCCCGGTGCTTCAGGTTCAGCTGTGGGTTTAGCCTCACTTTTAGCCGCAGTTCCGGTTTTGCGAATATCTGCTTGAATGGGGGTTTGGTAGCCACCAGAAGCACTGGGAGTGGTTTCTTGATGATCAGATTTTTGTTTTTGTTGTTCGGACATAATTACATCCTGCTGATTTAACATAAGCCGATTCTAGGCAATTCACAACTAGTAATTGCTCTATCTAAAATGTGATGATGATTGATTTATTCCTCTATCGGAGGGCTTACCTTTATATGAGTTAACCGTTGTGAATAACTACATATACCTACACGGTTTTGCTTCTAGCCCCAAATCTGCTAAAGCCCAGGATATGAGCGATCGCTTTGCAGAAATTGACATCAAGCTGAAAATCCCCGATTTGAATGCGGGGGATTTTTCCCAATTAACTATCACCCGCCGGATTACCCAAGTTGCAGCCCAATTCCCTGATGATTCTACCCCGGTAACTTTAATTGGTTCTAGTTTGGGCGGTCTGACCAGTGCTCATCTAGCACAGCAATATTCACAAGTGCAACGCCTAGTTTTGTTAGCACCAGCTTTTGGGTTTTTATCCCATTGGTTACCTCAACTGGGGAATCAAGAAGTACAGCGCTGGGAACAAGAACAATATCTGATGATTCACCACTATGGGGAAGGGCGATCGCTCCCCTTAAGTTATAATTTTGTCATAGATGCAGCCCGGTACAAAGAAACAATATTACATCGCCCTGTACCAACCCTGATCTTCCATGGTCAACAAGATGAAGTGATTCCCATCACAGCCAGTCGGGAATTTGCGCGATCGCGTCCTTGGGTAGAATTAATAGAACTAGACAGCGACCACGCCCTAGGTAATGTCATGGCAAAAATTTGGGCAGCAATCTACCAATTCTGCCAGTTCCCTTGAGGTGTAAAATATGAAGTCCTGACTAATTATTAATGACTAAAATTATGCTGAGTTTTATCCGGTCAGATTTAGCCCAATTCACCGCCTATAAACCTCACCCCAGCAGTGATACCGCCGCCGGAGTAGCCCCCCAGTTGGATCGGCTGGATACCAACGAAAGCCCCTATGATTTACCCCCCCAGTTAAAACAAAAGCTGGCTTTGACCTATGAGCAAGTAATTGAAACAAATCGTTATCCTGACGGTGGACATGAGAACCTCAAACAGGCGATCGCGCAATACGTTAATGAATCTGCTTCCCTGTCCCCTTCTATATTTACTGCTGCTAATATTTCTCTAGGTAACGGTTCCGACGAACTAATTCGCTCATTATTAATCGCCACCTGTCTGGGGGGCGAAGGCTCAATTTTAGTCCCTCATCCCACTTTCTCCATGTATGGAATTTTAGCCAAAACTTTAGGCATTCCCGTGGTGACAGTAGACAGAAACCCCGATAATTTTGAAATTGACTTAAAAGCTGCCCAATCTGCCCTAGAAGAAACTCAAGCTCCCCCCATTCGCGTGGTTTTTGTGGTACATCCCAATTCTCCCACCGGTAACTGTTTGACTGGGGCAGAGTTGTCATGGTTAAGAAGTTTAGATGAGCAGATTCTGGTAGTCATTGATGAAGCTTATTTTGAATTTAGCCAAACTACCCTAGTTAGTGAATTACCACAACATCCTAACTGGGTAATTTTACGTACTTTTTCCAAAGCCTTTCGGTTAGCAGCCCTGCGTGTGGGTTATTGTGTGGGTCATCCACAGGCGATCGCTATCTTAGAAAAAGTCCGCTTACCCTATAATCTTCCTAGCTTCTCAATTGCTGGCGCATTAGCTGCTATGGAAAATAAACAACTTTTGCTAGAGTCAATTTCCCCAACTTTGCATGAACGAGACAAACTTATAGAAGTTTTATCTCAACATCCCAGATTACAAATAATCAAAAGTGCAGCTAACTTTATCTTCCTCCGTCTTCAAGGAAATAACCCTGAAAATCAAAACCTGACTTTAACAACTCTTCACCAAAAACTCAAAACTTCCGGTACCCTTGTCCGCGAAATTAACGGAGGACTGCGCATTACTATCGGCTCACCCGCAGAAAACACCCGTACCTTAGAGAGAATACAAGCTGCTTTGGCAATTCTACATTAAAGCCTCATCCAACTCGTTGCCGAAACGGCGTACTATTCCTACCGTTCTTGGCAACACCCCTACTAAAAGCGCAAAGACAATATCAGGCATTTCCGCCACAATTGATGGTGAAAAATATTGTTCAAATTGATCGATAATTTTCCGAACTCGCTGCTCTGGACGCGGGGTCTCTGTAATTTGCTTGATTAACCTAGTCCATTGTCGCCTAATTAAATAAGCCTTCTGACGCTCCTCATAAGATTCAGGAGTTACTAAGGACAAATTACCTACGAGTAATACCATTTCACAATCATGATCATAATTTCCCCCAACAGCCGCACCCGGCCCCGCAAATTCTGCATGATAGCCTTTAAACAGTATTAAACCATTACGCCTACGACTATTAACAACAAAAATCTTCTCACTGTGCAGCAGTGTCAGGATATCCGCTCCATATGACTCCTTAGCTCCATCTGTCATCACAGGATGGTCTAAGAGAATAGTATTAGGGTAGTAACTTGATACCATAGCAGCTTGATAGCGTCGGTGACTCTCGCTATCCATTTTTCTCGAACTTGCAGATAATTTGGTAGTATTATGCACTTCCACCCCTAACTTGGGTAAAATCAAATCAGATTTTTAATAGTTGAGGAAAAATTTTTCATCAAAAAAGTTTCCTGGTTCATGTAAGTAGAACTCAACGGGTAATTTGATTATTAGATAGTTAATGATATTCTATGAGATTTACTCGCATTTGTCGCGTCAACCAAGCTATTTTTATTAAAGTTTTGGTAAAGGTAAATTACTAAATACAAAGTTATTATAATCTTTGAAAATGTCTGTTAAGTCTGATTGTAAGACTTTTCCATCACAATCTATCTTTGATATTTACTAACCACCTATTTACCTATGCCCTCAAATTTAGATGACATATAATTATGCCTTGTTGGCAGTTTTGACCCTTAAATGTAAATACTAATCAGACCAAAGTTGCTTACCTAAATTTTATGCAATTACCCAGAGATTAGTTGAGCAAATGAGTATTATTTTATTCTTGGCGGAATAGCTTCAATATTAACCATATCACCAATTCAGTATTAAATAAAAGCTAATACCAGAGATTACATTTCTCAATTTACTAGTATTATAGCCTTTTTCAGGCTAATGAAGTACACACCTATTCCCTATTCCCTATTCCTTTGTTCCCTCAAACTAAAAAAAAATGTACCTCACGAGCATGGTAAATGCTATATATACTACTCAATATGTAAATTGATTCGGATAGTTTAATCAACATTCAATCCTCAGATGTTTGTGTAAAAGTATTTGCCGGGAACGCCTGATGGGAAATCTATTCCAATTAGATTCTGATTTATGCAGCTTATATCCCAGTTTGAAATAAAGTTGCTGTGCTTGATGGTTATTTTCCAAGACATGGAGGTATAAGTCATCAAATCCCCACTCGTGAGCGAATTTTTCACACTTAATCAGAAGTCCTGAAGCAATACCATGTCTACGATATTTGGGGTGAACCGCTAAATTTGACAGATAAGGAAAACTTCTACCTGTCCTTACCCAAGAATCACTCAAACGCACACCCAATTCCACAGTCCCTACTAAGTGATGACAGGCGGTATTAGTAGTCTCAATAGCAACCAAACAAACATGATGGGGTGCAGGAGATGATAAGCGATGTTTGAGGTCTTCGTAAATACCCAAACGTACCAGGGGAAAAGCCCATCCCCAGAAACCATCATGTCCGTGAAAGCTTTCGGCAATGATGTGAGCAATACTAGTCAAATCATCAGCTGTGGCCACACGGATTTGGAACTGCCAGGAAGCTTGTTCCGCAGGAGATATGACCGGCTCTTGGTGGTAAGGATCAAAAAACCAGGATGTCAAGGCAAGTTTAGTATGGATTTAATTAAACGAAATATTCTCGAATATAGTGACATACTCCTACACTGACCTAGTGGACACTGTAGGCTTCTGGCTAAAATACTCGGCAAGCTGTGTTAGATTTCAATACTAACCTCAATAAGTGATTTAGCATTGAAATTGTAACTTAATATCGCTTATTTAAATAAAAAGCCATACAACATGATGTTGTACGGCTTGTGGTGTAGTGTGAGGAGCTTAACTAAGTACCATCATAAAGTAATGCCAAAGTGGCAGAACACTCGTAACAATTTTGGTAACGGGATTTTTTGATCATGGGACTGAGCCAGGTCTCAAACAAAATTATATTTTTTGTTTTGTAGTCAGGGTTTCTGGTGAAGATGCATAAACTACCTAACTTGTTGAGTGCGATCGCATTATGCAGCAAAACCGGCATTTTTTAGCGCTCTGCTTGCAGCAGCCCTTGGCTATAGCCAAGGAAAAAATGAATAAAGTCTAGCTTTAAAAGATAAAATGGTAATGCAGATATGCATCTGGGCGATGTTTGCCGATTATAGCAACAAGCAGGGCGTTTAGGAGATAACAAACTGCCAAAATCATTTGAATTTTGCTATACCTGCCATTACTTATTTGTGATATTGCCAAGTGTAGAAGTTAGGTGAGAAAAGTACAGGAAATCTCCTCAAGGTGGTAGTGCTTTGGGTAGAGGGAATGGGGACAATATGAAATTAGGATTTGGTAATTACATAGCATGGCTAATTAAAAAAAAACATAAAAGTATCAATTAAACCTTTGGCAATCAATCTTTAATTACACAATTCAGCTAAAAATTCTCTCCATACAGACATTACGGCAATTATCCTGCTCCAAAATAATAGTAGTAATGAATACATTTTTTATGATTACCATACCTTAAATCTTTGACTTGGGTGGTGTCACCCCTCCATGGTCATACCATCAATTGGTGTAATCTCTTGAGTGTAATCTCTTTTAAAAAAAGATCATCTATGGCGAATTCAAGAATACAATAGACTTGAGAACTACAAAAAAATTGTTCAACATCCCAAGTTGTATATCATTTAGGCTATAGCAAGTACAGACTTTTTTTATCCAAGCATTTTCCTATTCAATTATCTGATTTATAGCCGGTTCAACTCCATAACCTCTAGCGACAAACAAGTTTCCCAATATTTCCTTGGTTGGTGATAGTGGTTCCGAATCCCAATCAGAAGAGACTTGTGAATATTGCCCCAGCAGTAAATTAGCCATCTCCTGTTTTGAGGTGAACAGAGGCAATTAGTAAGACCTATGAACGAAATGGTGATCTTTGTGGAAGTCTCACTGCCAAAGATACAGAAAGTAAATCAGCTACCAGAAGTAATGCGCAGCCAAACTGACAATCACTTTAAAAAATGGTCGGACTTACAAACAGCCGAAGTCATGGAAGGGAATAAAGAACTTCGGCAAACCCTAGAACAACTCCAAGTAGTTGTACAAGGGCTGCGTCAACAAAATCAAGAAATGGCAATTGCTCTTGAAATCACCGAATTAGAGCGTCAACGTTATCAAGATTTATTTGACTGCGCTCCCCACCCATATTTAGTCACCGATGTCACAGGTGTGATTCAAGAAGCTAACCAAGCAGCCGCCACCTTGCTGTCTGTGGAACAAAATTATTTGATGGGCAAACCATTAGTTTTGTTTATTGCTGAACAAGAACCAGAGAAACTGATCACAGAACTACAGACCTTGCAACAGCGAAAAAACTGGGAAATTTACCTTCAGCCACAGGGGGGTCTATCTTTTCCGGCTACTGTTACATATAGTGCAATCTATGACCTACAGGGTAATCCTGTCGGTTGGCGCTGGTTGCTTTTTGACATTAGCGATCGCAAACAAGCAGAAGCGGCATTATATGAGGAAAGCAAAGACTTAGAACATCTGGTAGTGGAACGCACTAACCAACTTCTCGTATTTAACCAGCTTTTACAACAGGAAGTTACTCAACGTCAACGCGCCGAAGAGTCATTGCGGCAAAGCGAGAAACTGTATCGCCAGCTGGTGGAAACTCAAACCGACCTGATTATCCGTATAGATTTACAGGGAAGGGTCAGCTTTGCTAACAAAGTAGCTTACCAAGCATTGGGTAAGCAGTTGCAGGAATTACTTGGTCAATCGGTATGTGAGTTTTTCCATCCCGACGACTTCCCTCAAATCAGAGAAAATATCAGCAGTTTGATATCTTCACCCCATGACTCAATCACCAGTGAGTGTCGTCTGTTGACAGTTAATAGTATGCGCTGGCTGCAATGGAATATTGTCGCAATTCGCAATCAAGGGGGAGAGGTCTTGGAACTGCAGGGGGTTGGCAGAGATATTACAGGGCGTAAACGAGCCGAAGAGAAAATTAGGGAGCAGGCAGCCTTACTTGATATTGCCACGGATGCAATTTTAGTCATAGATTTGCACCGTAAAGTATTATTCTGGAATCAAGGTGCAGAACATATATATGGTTGGGACGCACAAGAGGTTTTAGGTAAAGACCTCCAGGATCTGTTTAACAACAAAAATTACCTGGCACTGGAAACATCACTCACGGCTGTGATTGCATCTGGTTCATGGCAGGGGGAAATGACTAAATTGACGAAATCAGGGCAAAAAATTGTCGTAGCTAGCCGCTGGACGCTGATGTATGATGCAGCAGGACAACCGAAATCTATTCTTTGTGTTGACACTGACATCACAGAAAAGAAACAACTCGAAGAGCAGTTTTTCCGTGCTCAACGTTTGGAAAGCCTTGGTACTTTAGCCAGTGGAATTGCTCACGACCTGAATAACATTTTAACGCCAATTTTGGCAGCATCACAACTGCTACAGGTCAGATGCTCTCAAGACAAGGAGCATTACCAACAGCTACTACCTATTATTGAAAGCAACAGCAAACGCGGTGCTGCCTTAGTCAAACAAGTCTTGTCATTTGCGCGAGGATTTAAGGGAGAGCGCACGATAGTTCAACTCAAGCATCTGATTTCGGAAATTAGCTACATAGCCAAACAAACATTTCCCAAATCTATTGAATTTGCCGTCACTATACCAGAAGATCTGTGGGCTGTCTGCGGAGACGCCACTCAACTGCATCAGGTGCTAATGAATCTCGTGGTTAATGCCCGTGATGCTATGCCAGCAGGTGGTACCCTCACCATCTCTACAAAAAATATGTTTATTGATCAAGCCTATGCCCAAATGAATCTTGATGCCAAAGTAGGCAATTATGTGGTAGTTACGGTTGCCGATACGGGAATGGGGATAGCACCGGAAATTTTAGAGAGAATTTTTGATCCATTTTTCACCACCAAAGATATCGGCAAAGGTACAGGTTTGGGGCTTTCAACAGTCCTGGGAATTATCAAAAACCACCGTGGGTTTATCAATGTATGTAGCAAGGTTGCTCAAGGCAGTGAATTTCATCTGTTTTTGCCGGCGGTGGAAGTAGCCCAATCTCTTGATCTAAATAATTTAGATATATTTCCCGGTCAGGGAGAACTAATTTTATTTGTGGATGATGAGGCACAAATTCGGGAGATTGCTAAAATTGTTCTGGAGAAATACAATTATAGAACTCTCACCGCTACTAATGGCATTGAGGCGATCGCACTTTATGCTCAGTACACACAGGACATCAGCGCCGTTTTAATGGATATCATGATGCCAGAAATGGATGGAAATACGGCCATCCGCACTTTGCGAAAAATTAACCCACGGGTAAAAATTATTGCTTGTAGCGGACTTGACACCACAGTCCCCTTGGCACATCCAGCTCATACTGATGTGGATTTAGTTGTTTCTAAGCCCTACACAGCCAAAGATTTATTAAATAGCCTCCACCATCTACTCCATAAAAGCTAGCTGAAAATCAACTTTTGTGGCTGATATCAACTACTTATTCGACTTTTTATCTTGAGAAATTGAGATTGTATATTTATACTGATTTTGGGATATGTCACCTACGTATAGGGAGTATTCTCCTGCCTGCCAATAACCAGTAATTTCTGGCTTAGTTTCTGAGTAATTATCTGGCATCACACAAAAACGGCCGCCAGGTTCGTCAATCAGTATTGTTGGCTGTCCAGGACTGTCAACGGTTACCCGTAAGTAAGGAAGTGGTTCTGTTAACTGGAGAATTTGATTGGGCTTTTGAGCAATGTTGCCGCAATTAGTGCTAATTACTCCCCCAGAAATGCCATTTAAAATCAGCGGTACTGACCCGATATTGGTTTGAATTTGCAACCGTGGTACTTCACCCCGAGCCTGAGTCAAGGACAAACTCGTGACCAAAGCTACCAAAACAACTATCAATAGCCTCAAATTATTCATAATGATTAATCCTCCCGACTATTTCTGATTTGACATATTGATCATCTCACCGCTAAAACTGCACTGGTAGCGAGAGTTTCTTACCACATGAGGGTTTGCTGGGTTTTAAGTCATCAGGTAGCAACAATCAACACCTACCCTAAGTGACGCTGTGAGTCCGTCTATGTTCCTGTTTGATTTGATCATTTCCAGGATTTGCTAAGTTTGATGTGAAACTAGTGACTAGATTGCAGCTGAGAACTCCAGATGAATCACCAACCTGAAGAAGACTTGCAGCGTCGCCTCGAAAATCTAGAGGCACAAATCAATTCTACATCTGTAGATATTGGACAGCGAGCAAAAAATACAGAAACATTCCCGCCAGCATTTGTTAACTGGAAATCTCGTTTAGCAAAATTACAGCTTTGGTTTAAGAATTTGAACGGGATAACCAAGGTAATAGTTGGGGGTCTGGCGGTGCTATTGGGATTGGCAATACTACAAGCATTGCTCAGACTAGTTGCATCAGTGATCAGTGTGGCACTATTGGGTTTCTTGGTGTATCTTGGATACAAATTTTTTGTATCTGGTAACTCCCAAAAATAGCAATAGTCTCATTCAACTGCCCCGATCCATATTTTCAACATAAATTCAAAGGAATTACGCAATGGTGACCCCAATTGTGAGGAAAAATACTAGTCAATCTAAAGAGTCAAACCAATTTGAAAAACCCCATTTCTTGCCATTCACAGCCAGGCGTTTGGCTGCATGGGCTACGGAAATCACTCTGGTACTTACGAGTGGACTAGTTCCCTTTGGGCTGGGTGTCTATGCCAATTCTAGAAATGACTTTAACCGAGTACCACTCCACCCAGTATTGGTAGTCACTCAAAGAGCGATCGCTCGACCTTTGGCTCTACCTGTGAGCTATGGTATTCCCAATGTCGCCGCCCCCAGTAATTTTTTGTGGATCATAGCCTTATTATCTCCTATAACCCTTTCATGGTGGCAATTATATTTACTGGGAAAAACAGGTAGTACTATTCCCAAGCGCAAATTTGGTGTGCGTGTTGTCAACGAGGTAGGTAAACCGGTGGGTTTAGCAACAGCTGTGGCGCGCGAAGGAGTTGGTCGGTCGAGCCATACCTGTTTCTATTGCCTATATTCTGTGGCGTTACAGTTTTGCCTTTCCCAATTTAGGATTGTTCACATTTTTGGCTGTCTTGATGGTGCTCGGTGAAGGGATGGCCTTATCATCACGTCGAGGTCGTCGGGCATTTCATGACTGGTTAGCAGGGACATATACAATAGATACTACAGATACTACTCATCCTTTGCACTCTTGGGAGCAAGGGGAGCAACCCCAGGTAGCCCAATCAGAACAGGAACTAGCTCCTGTATCCATGTCAACCCTCACTGGGGAAACTACAAATATCGCTAACCTCTGGCAAAGGATGCGACAAAACCCCAACCTGATTTTATTTGGCGCAGCCCTGGGCAGTATGATAGCGGTGCTAGGAATTTTAGTCTCTACCCAAGTTTATCTCCAAAGCCAACAAAATTGGCGGGAGACTCAGCAAATCAATAGCGAAAAGTTCCTGGCAATTGTACAAAAATTCGGTCCTGATTCTGGTGCGACCACGGAAGATCGCCAAAGTCTAATTCTAGCAATGGGTAGCCTTAATAACCACCAGGCGAGGCAATTTCTCACAGATATGCTGGTTGAAGAAACCAACCCCATCCTCCTAAATAAAATTCAAGAAGCTTTAGTCAGTGTTGGACTCCAGGCTATCCCGGAATTAAAAAACAAAAATCAGTTTTTAGCAGCTGAATTAAAGTCTATGGGTAGCATATCCCCAGGGTGGGAATTGCGACAACAGCAGTTACATATTAACCAGGAGACAATCAACAAAATTCTCAGGGTCAATAGCGCTAAAACCGCAAATGTTGATCTCAGCAAGGCCGAATTGGGTTCAAGGGGTGCTAGGGAAAGTTCAATTTTCCAGTTAGTCTTAGATCAGGTTGATTTGTCGGGAATCAATTGGAAGTCTGCAAATCTGAACCAAGCCAGTTTTAAAGGTAGTATCTTTAGGGGACGGGGTGAGGATGGACACTGGGACACTTACGACGATGCGATCGCGAATTTAAGCCTGGCTCAAATGAAACAAGCTAATTTCACCGATGCTAATCTCAGTCGGGTGATTATGAATCGGAGTGATTTAAGCGGTGCTATTCTCAATAAGGCTAATTTATCTCATGCACGTTTAATAGGTGCTGATCTTAGTAGCACCCAGCTAGTAGGAGCGAATTTGCAGGGTGCATTACTAGAGAAAGCCAGCTTAACTGGTGCTGACATCGGTGATGCCAAATTTCACGGAGCTAATTTATATGGAGCTCGTTTAAGTCGGGTGATTGCCATGGGTACTAATTTATCCCATGCTAACCTAACTAATACTGATTGGCGAGGAGCAGATTTATCGGGAGCCTATTTAGATAACGCTAATCTCAGTAATGCTAACCTCAGCGCCACTCGCCTTACTGGTGCGGTATTACGCAAAGCTAGGTTAGAAAATGCTAACTTGCAAAATGCTGACCTGAGTTTTGTGGATTTACGGGGAGCAAATGTCACCGGTGCTGATTTTCTAGGAACAGTTCTGGCTCCCGTCAAACAAAATCCCACAGATACATTTGTCCAAACGCCAGATTTAGGCTCAATTTCTGCTGTGGTCAAAGGTGTTGATTTCTCTCAAGCCAAAAATTTAGATCGTAACCAAATAGCTTACATTTGTGGCCAAGGCGGTTTCCATTCCAGTTGTCCGTAGGATTTCGGTAACCATACCCGCCTCTACAATTAAACTCTTGGCGGTATCTCAGCCGGATGTGGCTGTTTCCACAAGGGCTAACTTTGGGGATACACACTTCCCGGCAATACTATCACTTTACTGTAAGGTTAATATGCCGCTCAACTGAGGCGACATCGATTGTCACAGGTTGATTACCCCCACCTGGTATAATTAATGTAACACTAAATGAATCAGGGGTAAACACCTCATACGGCTTTCATCCCTAGACCCTGTCTCCAGGGTTTTCAGTCTGTCTTCTTGATTATTATCTATTTGCTGATTATGCCATCAATCAATTCTTCTCATCCCACGGATTTACTTCGTTACCGTCCTCGTCGTCTGCGCCGGACTGAATCTTTACGACGAATGGTCAGGGAAACTACTCTGAGTGTTAATGACTTAATCTATCCCATGTTTGTCACCGAGGGAGAAGGGCAAAAAGTAGAAATTGCTTCTATGCCTGATTGTTATCGCTATTCCTTAGATTTATTGTTAAAAGAAGTACAGCAAGTTTATGATTTGGGAATCAATGCCATCGCTCTTTTTCCCGTAATTCCCGAAGATAAAAAAGATAATCTTGGTACTGAAAGCTATAATTCAAATGGACTAGTACAGAGAACTGTCAAAGCTATCAAACAAGCAGTTCCAGACATTATTATCATGACTGATGTGGCCTTAGACCCCTTCACCAGTCATGGCCATGATGGTTTAATTGATGAAGAGGGTAACATCTTAAATGACCCCACTGTGGAAGTCTTGGTAAAAATGGCAGTTTCCCAAGCAGTAGCCGGGGCCAGTTTTGTCGCACCTTCAGACATGATGGATGGTAGAGTCGGCGCGATTCGTCAGGCTTTAGATGCAGCAGGTTACATTGATGTGGGCATTTTGGCATACTCAGCTAAGTATGCTTCTGCCTATTATGGACCTTTCCGGGATGCTTTAGATTCTGCACCGAAATTTGGTGATAAAAAAACTTATCAAATGGACCCAGCTAACACCAGGGAAGCTTTGAAGGAAATAGAATTAGACATCGCCGAGGGAGCAGATATGGTGATGGTGAAACCAGCCCTGGCTTATCTGGATATCATCCATCAAGTCCGCAACGCCACACATCTACCTGTAGCAGCATATAACGTCAGTGGTGAATACGCCATGATTAAAGCGGCGGCGCGTATGGGTTGGATTGATGAGAAAAAAATCATTTTGGAAACTTTAACCAGCATGAAACGAGCCGGTGCTGATTTAATCTTGACTTATTTTGCCAAAGAAGTAGCCTTAATGTTGTCTTAACTACCTCCTACAAGTTCTTGGTGTCTCTGTGTCTTTGTGGTTCGTTTAAATAATGAGAGTTTTGATTCTTGGTGGAACCGGAGAAGCAGCAGAATTGGCGGCGAAAGTTGCCAATATCCAGGGAATTGAGGCTATCACATCTCTAGTCCGGTCGCACCCGTCAACCCTCATTACCATTGGGGGATTTGCGCATTGGGGGTTTTGGTGGTGTGACTGGACTAGTTAATTATCTGCATCAGATGAAAATTGATGTATTGATTGATGCTACTCATCCCTTTGCGACTCAAATTGCCTCAAATGCCTCTGAAGCAGCCATTGCAGTCAATATACCCCGTTTAAAGTTAATCCGCCCACCTTGGCAACAAGTTAATGGCGATCGCTGGATTGAAGTTGATAGTATAAAAGCTGCGGCTACAGTAGTAGAAAATCAATCAAAACGGGTTTTTTTAAGCATTGGGAGGCAAGAAATCGGAGCTTTTGCCCATTTGCAGCTTTGGTTTCTCATGCGGATGATTGACCCTCCAGAAGCCAATGCTTTAGTACCTCCGGGAAAACTGTTGTGCGATCGCGGACCTTTTCACCTGCATAATGAAAGAGAAATGCTAATTCACCATCAAATTGATACCATTGTCAGTAAAAATAGTGGTGGTGAGGCCACTTATGCCAAACTTGTCGCAGCAAGGGAGTTAAACCTCCCTGTGATAATGGTCAAGCGTCCCCCTCCACCCCCAGGGGAGCAAGTTACAGATATAGAGCAAGCTTTGTTGTGGCTATATTCTTTATTGGGAAAACGCCCACATTCCCAATAAAAAACGCCCCTCATTTCTGAGAGGCGTTTATGATTCAGCTAAACTTTATGATTAGCCGTTGATTGCAGGAGCAGTCAAAGCAACAGGAGCAACTTCACCAGCAGCCAAGTCTAAGGGGAAGTTGTGAGCGTTACGCTCGTGCATTACTTCCATACCCAGGTTAGCGCGGTTGATCACATCAGCCCAGGTAGCGATAACGCGACCTTGAGAATCAATTACTGATTGGTTGAAGTTGAAACCGTTCAAGTTGAACGCCATGGTGCTTACACCCAAAGCGGTGAACCAGATACCGATTACAGGCCAAGCAGCTAAGAAGAAGTGTAGTGAACGGCTGTTGTTGAAGGAAGCGTATTGGAAGATTAAGCGACCGAAGTAACCGTGAGCAGCTACAATGTTGTAGGTTTCTTCTTCTTGACCGAACTTGTAACCGTAGTTTTGAGATTCGGTTTCGGTTGTTTCACGTACCAAGGAGGAAGTTACCAAAGAACCGTGCATTGCAGAGAACAAAGAACCACCAAATACACCAGCTACACCCAACATATGGAAGGGGTGCATCAAGATGTTGTGTTCTGCTTGGAACACGATCATGAAGTTGAAGGTTCCAGAAATACCTAAAGGCATACCATCAGAGAAAGAACCTTGACCGATGGGGTAGATCAAGAATACTGCGGTAGCAGATGCCAAAGGCGCAGAGTAAGCTACACAGATCCAAGGACGCATACCCAAGCGGTAAGATAGTTCCCACTGACGACCTAGGTAGCAAGCGCAACCAATCAGGAAGTGGAAAATTACCAACTGGTAAGGACGACCGTTGTACAACCACTCATCTAAGGAAGCTGCTTCCCAGATTGGGTAGAAGTGTAAGCCGATGGCGTTGGAGGAAGGAACAACAGCACCAGAGATGATGTTGTTTCCGTAGATTAAGGAGCCAGCTACTGGTTCGCGGATCCCATCGATGTCTACAGGAGGAGCAGCGATGAAGGCGATGATGAAGCAGGTGGTAGCAGCTAGGAGGGTGGGGATCATGAGTACGCCGAACCAACCGATGTAAATCCGGTTATCGGTGCTGGTGATCCACTCGCAGAAGCGATCCCATACGTTGGCGCTTTGGCGCTGTTGTAAGGTTGTGGTCATTTGTTTATGATTGCAATGTATTTTTGTAACCAATTAGACGGTTTTTTTATCCGTCCGTTCTAATAAACTTAACATGTATTTACTTTTAGTGAAATATAAATTTTCTGATTTAATTAGCTGCAAGTATTAGATTTACTTATCAATACCTTGATCAATCAACCCCCTCCCTAACATTTTTGTTACTTTGTGGGCTGCCCAAATCCGATAACATACACACACATATGATCAAGTCTTTTTCATGCTTAATGAAGTACACAAAAATTTGTTCCTTAATACCTGTTTGCAAAAAACTAAAAAACTTTGTATTTCACGAGCATGGGAAATGCTATATCACCACAAATGCTCAGATACCACTAAGAGAAGCAGTAGAATAGATTAGGATTAGACCTAAAGACCTTCAGAAACTACGCCGAGAATGGAAAAATCGAAAGCATCAAAACCGAGGGAGGACAGGGACTATTTAATTAATCTTGAATCCTACTCACGTGGTGCAACTAGACCTACCATTAGAGGTAGGGGAGTGTCAATCAGCCAACAACTAAGAATTAGCAATGACTTCTACTAACCAAAAATCTTCAGAGAATATCGGATTTAATCTGCCTTTGTTGAGCATTCCCCCATCTTTTCTTTTACAAATAGGTACAGCGTCTGTACTACTGCTCCTCACCGCAGAAAAAGCCACAGTGAAAGCCCTAGAATCTATAGGCGAAGCTAGTGAAGAATTGTTTCGCGGCGATCGCCTGCCAATTCTCCCTTTTCCAGTTAACAACAGTTGGGATACAAGCACCAGAGGTAGACAAACAGATTAAAAAATATATTTAGAAGCTAAAATCCTCAAGGTTTTTCCCTGAGAATTAATTTCGTCTATGGGATGTAAGTCTATAGGATGTAAACAGTAATCAGCTTGACAAGAGCAGTAATTATGAGTTCTATTTTATACAGTTTGTCTCAAGGGGTAAATTTTTACCCTACCTCAGAGTTATTTTTGCGCCATCGGTTGCAAGTGGTAGAAGAATTGTGGGAATCAGTACTCCGACAGGAATGTGGTCAAACAATGGTGGAACTATTGCGACAATTGCGGGGCTTATGTTCGCCGGAAGGACAAGCCACAAATGACCAGGCCGCATCTGCTGTGAAGTTGATTGAACAACTGAATATCAATGAGGCGATTCGAGCCGCTCGGGCTTTTGCGTTGTATTTCCAGTTGATTAACATCATAGAGCAGGAATATGAACAGCGGCAGCAATTAACTCGCTATTCACCAGGGGAAGGAGAAACAGTTCAGGAAGGGACTTTATCCAACACTGCCTATTCTTCTAACCATCAAGAAGATGATGCCTTGATTATTAACCAAGAAAAAGAAATTTGTACACAGACAATTAGTCTATTCTCTACAACAACTTGGGTAAATAAATCAACCGATAAACAAAAAGGTACATTTGCTACTTTGTTTCCCCATTTATTTAGGCTAAATGTGCCACCCCAGCAAATTCAACGCCTGATTTCACAGTTGGATGTGCGTTTAGTGTTCACGGCCCACCCAACTGAAATAGTTCGTCACACCATCCGCGATAAGCAAAGGCGGGTAGTCAACCTGCTGCAAAAACTAGATGCGGTAGAAAATCGCAATGAAGGGACAGTAGGCGGATATCCGTGGGAAGGGGCGGATTTGCGAGAACAATTACTCGAAGAAATTCGCCTGTGGTGGCGCACAGATGAACTGCACCAGTTTAAACCGACGGTACTCGATGAAGTAGATTATGCCTTACACTACTTCCAAGAGGTGTTATTTGATGGCATTCCTCAACTGTATAAGCGGTTAAAATATGCATTGGGTAAGACTTTTAATTGGCTAGAACCGCCCCATAAAAACTTCTGCTCTTTTGGTTCTTGGGTGGGTTCAGATCGAGATGGTAACCCATCGGTAACACCAGAAATCACTTGGCAAACAGCTTGTTATCAGCGCCAAATGGTTTTGGAAAGATATATTAAATCAGTGAAACAGCTGATTGAATTATTGAGTGTGTCAATGCACTGGAGCGATGTCTTACCAGACTTGCTCGAATCTTTGGAGATAGACCAGTCCCAGTTAAGTGATGTGTACGATGCACTGGCTTTGCGATATCGCCAAGAACCTTATCGGTTAAAGCTGGCTTATGTGCTCAGACGGTTGGAAAATACTCGCGATCGCAATTTATCTTTGTATAACCGAGAAATATCACCCAGTATAGGCGTGAAACTTGACCATAACCTGAGTGGGGGAGTCCTAGGAGAAGAAGCCCCCATGTATCGTTCCGGGTCAGAGTTTTTAGCAGAATTGCGGTTAATTGCACGTAATTTAACCGAAACTGGTTTAAGCTGTGGGGAATTAGAAACTCTCATCTGTCAAGTAGAAATTTTTGACTTTAACTTAACTCAGTTGGATATCCGCCAAGAATCCACCAGACATTCTGATGCTTTAAATGAGATTCTGGAATATCTGCAAATACTACCCCAACCCTATAACGAACTATCCGAAGAACAGCGAGTTGCTTGGCTCACAGGGGAACTACAAACCCGCAGGCCGCTAATTCCGTCAGAATTGCCATTTTCGGCAAAAACTAACGATGTCATTGAAACTTTCCGGATATTGCGATCGCTACAGCAAGAGTTTGGTGTCAACATCTGCCAAACATACATTATCAGTATGTGTCGGCAAGTGAGCGATGTCTTGGAAGTGTTACTATTAGCCAAAGAATCCCGACTGTTTGACCCCGCCATCGCCGTGGGAACCATTCAAGTTGTCCCCTTATTCGAGACAGTCGAAGACTTACAACGCTCCAGAAGCGTCATGCGACAGTTATTTGAATTGCCATTATATCGAGCTTTATTAGCCGGTGGCTATGAAGCAGTTAAAGCTAGTCAAGAAAACGGCTCATCATTACCCATCCCCACCACAGCTTCCCCCCTGACTCCCAATTTACAGGAAGTCATGCTGGGGTATTCTGACAGCAATAAAGATTCTGGTTTTTTAAGTAGTAATTGGGAAATTCATAAAGCTCAAAAATCACTCCAGAAAATTGCTGAAGGATACGGTGTAAATTTGCGAATTTTCCACGGGCGGGGTGGTTCCGTGGGAAGGGGAGGGGGACCAGCTTACGAGGCGATTTTGGCTCAACCGGGACTCAGTATCAATGGGCGCATTAAGATTACTGAACAGGGGGAAGTATTAGCTTCTAAATACTCCTTGCTAGACTTAGCTATGTACAACTTGGAAACTATTACCACTGCGGTAATTGAAGCTAGTTTACTACGAACAGGGTTTGATGATATCGAACCTTGGAATGAGATTATGGAAGAATTAGCCGGGCGATCGCGTCAACATTACCGCCAGTTGATTTACGAGCAACCGGATTTTATCGACTTTTTCCACCAAGTTACCCCCATTGAAGAAATTAGCCAGTTACAAATTAGCTCCCGTCCAGCGCGGCGACCATCAGGAAAAAAAGACCTCAGCAGTTTACGCGCCATTCCCTGGGTATTTAGCTGGACACAAACCCGTTTCTTATTGCCTTCTTGGTATGGTATTGGTACAGCTTTACAGGGATTCCTCAATGAAGAACCCGAAGAACATCTGAAATTACTACGCTACTTTTATCTCAAGTGGCCTTTCTTCAAAATGGTGATTTCCAAAGCAGAAATGACCCTGGCCAAAGTAGATATGCAAATGGCCCATCACTACGTGGAAGAATTAGCTAATCCTGAAGATAAAGCCAGACTAGAAAAAGTATTCGAGCAAATTGCCAACGAATTCTATCTCACTAGAGATTTAGTGCTGAAAATCACTGGACATACTCGGCTCTTGGATGGCGATCCTGTCTTGCAGCGTTCAGTACAGTTACGTAATGGTACGATTTTACCTTTAGGTTTCATCCAAGTTTCCCTACTCAAACGCTTGCGTGAATCACGTAATCTAACTAGTACATCTGGTGTGATTAATTCTAGGTACAGCAAAGGTGAGTTACTCAGAGGCGCACTGTTAACTATTAATGGTATTGCCGCCGGGATGAGAAATACAGGTTGATCAAAGAACACCAAAAACTGTAGGGTGGGTTAGGGTAGCGTAACCCACCATTGCTAGAACTAGCATTAATCATGATGAAAAATAGATTTTTAACTTGCACATTCTTAGCTGTGACACTAGGTCTTTTGGGTGCTTACATCGGTGGACACATGACATCAATGCTACATAACCAGAACTGTCAAAACCAGTCTTGGGGCTTAAAAGTCATGTGTAATGTTTGGGTAACACCAGGAGCAACATGGCAAGGTAGTACAACTGGATTATGGATGGGTACGGTTTTGGGAGCCTTCATCGCCGGTTCGATGACACGCACAGAAAGTTAGACTTTCTACCCGAAATAGGATGACAAAGATCAACTTAGTATTGATTTTATCTAAACATTATTGTAAAATAAAATAGTAATGTGGGGCATAGGGAATATCAAGCTTGTGGACTCTGCGAATGGGAAGAAACTCCTCTAAGTAAGTTGGCTAGATGAAGCAAGAATCCCATGTGCTTTTAGCCGTGGGAGTGTGAATATGAGCAATTACCAATCTGTAAACAAATCCCACGGGAACAACCGCTCAAATAACAATGACTGGCGGTTATTTTTACGTCTATTGCCCTATGCTCGTCGCCATGGAAAACTGCTGACACTGGCAATAGTCCTACTTGTACCCATTGCATTAGCCAACGCAGTGCAACCACTGTTGATTGGACAGGTGATTTCTCTGATTCGCAATGAACCAAGTACCTATGAGTTACTCAGGAATCTCCCCTTGAGGGAAGGGTTAAATATTCTACTAATATTAATACTTATAGCGATCGCCATCCGACTGGTATTAATTGGCATTCAGGGTTATATACTACAAAAGCTGGGACAAAACATCACAGCCGCAATACGCCAGGATTTATTTCACCATGTCACATCTTTAGCAGTACGTTTTTTTGACCGTACACCCGTAGGTAAATTAATTACTCGACTCACCAGCGATGTGGAAGTATTAGGGGATGTCTTTTCCACCGGTGCCATCGGTATTGTCTCCAATGTATTCAGTATGCTGGTGATCATCGCTATTATGTTTTCCATTGAGTGGAAACTTGCTTGCTTGCTGTTGCTGATACTCCTACCCATTACTTGGTTAATTATTTACTTTCAGCAAAAGTACCGCCAAGCCAATTATAAGGTAAGGGAAGAACTTTCTAGTTTAAATTCTCAGTTACAAGAAAATATAGTTGGTATTAATGTAGTTCAGTTGTTCCGACGAGAAAAATTTAATGCCGAATTATTTCGCCACACAAATCAACGTTACATCCAGGAAATAGATAAAACCATTTTTTATGATTCCGCTGTTTCAGCAACTTTAGAATGGATAGCACTAATGGCGATCGCTGGGGTTCTGTTGTTAGGTGGTTGGTTGCTCTTAGGTGACTTCCTCACCTTCGGAATTTTAGCAGCATTTATCTTATATGCCCAGCGACTATTTGACCCTTTAAGAGATTTTGCCGAAAAATTTACCGTCATCCAAGCTGGTTTTACCGCCATTGAACGCATTATCAACATTTTAGATGAACCCATAGAAATCCGCGATACTAGTCATCCTCGCTTTTCTATATTTGATTCAACTTTTGGTTATATAGATGAAATAGTTGGTAAGATAGAACACCAAGATTTTGAAACTCCTGTACAATTGGGAGAAATTCGTTTTGAAAATGTCTGGTTTGCTTACAAAGACGATGATTATGTAATTAAAAACTTAAGTTTCGTAATTCATCCCGGCGAAAAAGTCGCATTAGTCGGTCCGACAGGTGCGGGAAAAACTTCAGTTATTCGGCTATTGTGCCGTCTTTATGAACCAACCCAAGGGCGCATTTTACTAGATGGCGTAGATATTCGGGAGCTAGCACAGGCGGACTTGCGACGCTATATGGCAGTAATTTTGCAAGAAGGCTTTTTGTTTGCTGGTGACGTTAAAAGTAACATCACTTTAGGCGACTATTATCCCCTTGAAGAAATTAAACAAGCCGCCAGTAAAACCAATATTGCTGAGTTTATTGAACAATTACCCCAAGGGTATGATACTAAACTGCGGCAACGAGGCACAAATATTTCTAGTGGTCAAAAGCAACTTTTAGCCTTCGCACGTGCCGCAATTCGTAACCCACAAATTCTAGTTTTGGATGAAATCACCGCTAGTTTAGACGTGAATACAGAAACCTTAGTCCAAGAGGCATTAAACCAACTTTTAGTGAGGCGTACCGCAATTATTATCGCTCACCGACTGTCCACAATTCGCAATGTAAATCGAATTTTTGTGTTGCAGCGAGGTGAATTAGTCGAAGCAGGAAGCCATGAGGAATTGTTACAAGCTGGTGGACTATATGCTACGTTACATAATTTGCAAATGCTCGGTTCTTAACTGGTGTTTCCTATAAAAGTGTGGTTTGTTAAACCCTGAGTTTTGTTGTTGAAAATTTGCCATGATTGAGAGCTTATTTTTACTAGCTGTTTGGTAGATAACAACCTCATGATTTTTGTAAATCAGCAAGCCTTAATTACTCAAAGTTGCAACTTTATTACATACAATTCTCATACTATCTACAGCATATTTGACAAATACAGAATTTTCTTTGGCATTACAAGAACCCTTGATTTCCAGTGTTCTTGTTTTGTCTTTGACAAGTTTCGCCTCGTAAATAAATAGAGAACCATGTGAGTCCTCAAAACTTAACTCGGCTAAAATTGTATTGTTATCTAAACTCTGCTGAATAATTTTCCCCCCTACTTGATAATTAAACCAATCCCACCCGTGATATAACATCAGTTCTCTTTCTAAGATTTGTAGCGCACTAGGTAGAACTCCCCAGCCTCTATATACCTTCCTGAGAGATTCTATATCACCTGTACGAGTTAAAATTGACCTCAGGGATTCCTGATTGAGAACACCATAATATCTACCATCTGGTAAATCTATTGCTGTTGGTGCAAATCGATGTCCACCAAAATGGCTAGATTTCCAAATCCTGACATGATCCAATTCCAAATCCGTAACAGTCGCCTTAGCTTGGAAATAAAAAGGACTACCATATCTAGCGCAACATTGATCATGGCTACCGTGGGTACAGACTAAAATATCTCTAGTTATACCTGTATCTATTTCATAGTCGGATATTTTTCCCCATAAATATTGTTTTACCACCCCCGCTACTTGTTCAATATGTGGTAGTTTAAACTCGTATTTTTGGTATCCATGACTCATACCCTCTTGTTTTTGATAAATCAAAAGGGTGGTGTAGTCCACTTTATGGGAATAATTATTCGCAATTAAAAGAAACCTTACGGGTAATCTAGCACAGCGGACTTCCTCTACTAGAACCTGTAAATTATTTGGTACCCATTTAGATTGAAAAGCCTCATAAGTCCAGGGTTGAGGACATTCAACTAAAATATATGTTTGATAATTTGTAGCACTACCAATAATATCTTCTCCGACTTCTCGTGCATGATCAGAACAAAAAAAAGTATTCATCGAAATTTACTCATTAGTGAATTGTATGAACAGAAGATTATGAGAAAAAACTCATGTAATTTTGGCTACGATGCTTCAACCCTGAGCAATAAACGAGAATAATCTGCATTTACTAGTAACAAGCAGGTAGGCACTTTATAGCATCATTTTTAATAAACTTCTTTCTGGTTAACAAAGTCTCTAGATTAAAGTTCACTCACCCCCGGAGAGATATTACAGCAACCTTCAAATTCATTTTGTATTGTTTTTTATTAGCTGGTTCAAAAGATTCTACTTGCTGAGTTTACCTGGTAGCTTGCGTAGCCTAGCCATACTGACTCCCAGCGCAATACTTGATATATATCAAGGCTGGAAAAGGCTTGAAACCCATAGCTGGCGTGGCGTAGCCATAAAAATCCTGTTGTTTGCCTGTTGTTTGCCTGTTTTTATCCAGAAAAAATACCCACCTATTCCCGGATTCCATGAGACTACTTGCTTTTAATATATCAAAATCTTAACCTATATTGCTAAATATTCTCAATAATTTTCTAAAAAAAGATAAAATATCAGCGTTGGTTGCATTCAAAACCAATATCAGGATGATTTGTGATACATGGGTTTGATTTTCTTTATCCTTGAGATATATTCACATTTTTTTTCAACTAAAGACCTGATTTTAAGTGTAATAACGGCAAAAAGCCCGTATTTTTTGCTGTTGGCAATCTTGTTTGATTCTTGATTTTTTATTCATTAATCCAATTATACCTGATCGAGTTGTAATTCAAGCCAAACCAAACATTATAACTATCGGAACTTTCAATCTTATACATAGATTATTCTAATATTCAATCAGTACATAAATTATCAGATAGTTATAAAGCCTTTTTCAGTCTCATGAAGTACACACCAATTCCCTATTCCCTATTCCCTCAAACTAAAAAAAATTGTACCTCACGAGCATGGGAAAAGCTATATATGAGGGAGTTTTTGACAGTTAGTTCAAGCTAATGTCGCAATTTTGTTTCAATTCCCAGGTAAACAATGTTGGTAGCTATTCAACCACCAAAGGCGCAATGATGATGCGTTACTATGAAATCCGTAACGCACCCTACAATAGTTAATTTTTTTGGTTCTTCAGTACCTAATATGCTAAATTGTTTTGATAAAATCCGAAAAGGCTTACCGTATAAGGGAAATAATGTTGGTTATTGAAGAAAATGCCTGAATATTCCTTCTTAATCTCTGTTCGGTGTGTTCCCTGTTCCCTGTTCCCTCGAACCAGTTGTTAAATTAGCATAACAAGTACGGTAGAGCCATTTTTTTGACCAATTTAACCGTTAATGCAGAAGGAAGTTATGGCAGTATTATATACATTCATTCGTCCGATCTCATAGGACTTTAGTAATATTTTTCCTGTTTTAACGGCCCAGCCAAGTTTTAACTAAGTCCAGAAGACTAGAACCACCCCAAATTAGAGCGCTCAAAATTGAAATAGTCAAAATTGCGCCGAAAAGACACATGATTAAACCACCTAAGGTAATTGCTCCGTCATCTTCGAGCAAACCAAAGCTAGTGACAAAAACTCCCATCGCGGGGAGAGTATTGGTTCCCGGAACCGGAATCATCATGGAAATTGCCATCAAGGCGATCGCACTACCAATAGTGATTTTACCTGGTAGAGTGGTACAAATATAAGTCAAACGCGGACGGGAGATGGATTCAATCCTTTGGAGCCAAGGATTTCCTGCTTGTAAAAATTTCTGGACTGTTGTTAGTTTTATGGGATAATTCATCATTTTGGGGGGTAACCAGGGGATTTTCGCCCCTATAATTAGCTGTACAGCCAGCAAAAAAATCAGGATACCGAAAGGAATGGAGTAACCAGGCGCAGGAACAGGTAAAGCCGAAGGAAGGGACAGAATCACCAGTAAAAACCCAAAAACTCGCTCTTTGGCTAGGAGCAGAATTTCTGCCAAGGTCACTTCAGGGGATTGGTGATCATCAAAAAAATAGCGTTGTAACTCTTGGGATAGTCTAGCCATAGATGAGCAAATCTGAGTGAATTTGAATCAAATAAATCAAATAGATGGAGGTACTTTCGGCAAAAACAGTGAGAATCTCTCAATGTTGTTTGTGATTGTTGTAACTAGTAACAGCCAGCCTGAGATTACCTTGGTGTTGTGCGAGTAAGCGATCGCCAGCCTCCTTTTCCAAACCAGTCCAGTGCATGAGTAACGCTAGCTTAACCCACTTCCCACTACGTTCGAGTAAAAAACCGGCAGCTTCGCGACTTAAACCTGTTAAGTCTTGTAACATTCGTAGAGCGCGATCGCGTAACTTGTGGTTAGTTACTGCCACATCCACCATGCGATTACCATAAACTTTACCCAGCTTCACCATCACCCCAGTAGATAGGATATTTAAGGCTAACTTTGTCGCGGTACCAGCCTTTAAACGAGTTGAACCAGCCAGGATTTCCGGACCAGTTAATAAGCGAATATCAACATCAGCATCAATGCGCACCTGTTCTGTAGGTACACAAGCCATGAAAATAGTGCGAGAACCACGTTGACGGGCTGCATTGAGCGCTCCATGAACAAAAGGAGTAGTTCCCCCGGCAGTAATACCCACTACTACATCTAGTTGAGTCACCTGTCGTTGAGCAATAGCCGCCTCACCATCTTCGCTACGGTCTTCTAAATCTTCAGAACTGCGCACCAATGCACCAGCACCACCGGCAATAATACCCTGTACCAACTCTGGGGGGGTACAAAAAGTAGGTGGACATTCAGCAGCATCTAACACACCTAACCTGCCACTAGTTCCTGCCCCCACATAAAATAAACGTCCTCCCTGACTCAAACGTTCTGCGGTTAAATCAATGGCTTGAGCCAATTGAACTTGAGCAGCCGCCACTGCCGCCAGGGCCTTTTCATCTTCCCGATTAAACAAATCCACCAACTCAATAGAATTAAGCTGGTCTAAGTTAAGACTATGAGGATTTACCTGCTCAGTTAATAGATAGCTGCGTTCCTGTAAATTTGACATGGCCGACATCTTGTATAAATTGTATTAAAGCCTTTTTCAGTCTCATGAAGTACACACCAATTCCCTGTTCCCTCAAACTAAAAAAAATTGTACCTCACGAGCATGGGAAATGCTATATTGAAACCTTTCTTCCCCCATTCCCCAATTAACTCACAATAATCCTTCTAATTGACGACGGATTTTTTCTAGTTCAGAATCAGACATTTCTGGTGCTGCTGGTGGGACTTGCTGAGAACGGTAGTCCTCACTAGCATCCGACAGTTGCCAGTCAGTATGATCCAAGTTAATTTCTGGGGGTATGATTAAATCACTGTTAGCCGGAATAATTTCCCATTCATAACCAGCACTTTCACAAAAATCCTTAATTTCCTCAGCATCGAGCATTTCCACCGTCGGGGTAGGGAAATCCTGAGCTTCCAGTAATAAAGCAAAGCGCAGAGCATCATCTTCTGACTCAAACATCAAAATTTTATTGCGTACACCTCGGGAATGGGACGCGGAAGCATCAGCCACCCGAATTGAGTGAATGCCTTCATTTTCGGTGTTAACATTGAAAATTAATACAAAAACACGCATGGGCGTAATCATCTATCTTGTGTTTAGGAATCTACCTAATATTATTAAAGGTTTCAGCGGTGCATCTGAAAAACAGACAGCTATAAGATTAAATTTATTCAGATTGTTGATATGGGGGGGTGCCAATCCCATTCCCCAAATGAAAAATAGGTTTTGTATCCTGGAAGAGGCGATGGCTAACACCACGCCCCCAATGATAAGAATTTATTTCATTAGTCACCGGGTACATCCAGCCAATGGCTAAGGCCATGCTCCCCTATCAGCAAAACCATAATGAGTAAATCTCCCCATCAAAATGATCATTCCCATTCATCCCCTCACAAGAAACGCCACAAGACTCACCCCAGGCGTTTGTGGTTGGGCGCTTGGAGTCGCGGTAGCATTGTCCTGAGCGGACTGTTGCTAGTGCCAATGACCTTGTTAACAGGGGGTGGTATATGGCGGTTGCAGCATTTCCTCCACAAAGAATTAACACCCTTAGCCGCAACCAGCATCACCAACACACTCAACCGTCCAGTCAACTTGGGAGAAGTTACAGGTTTTTCCTTGACAGGGTTACAATTTGGTGCATCTAGCATCCCTCCTACACCCACAGACCCAGACCAAGCTGTAGTGGATGCTGTGGAAGTGGGTTTTAACCCGTGGCAATTAATTTTTCAGCGTCAACTTCAGCTAGATGTCACCCTAGTTAACCCCAATATTTACATTGAACAAGATGATCAAGGGCGCTGGATTACTACTAAAATTTCGCCGCCTCGTCAAGCAGGTTTGATTAAAACTGATTTAGACAAACTCCGGTTTCGCAATGGCCAGTTGGTATTGAAACCCCAACCGGCAGATGATCAAGTCCAAGATCAGACTGAGAAATTTTCTATTACTCCTGTAGGATTTTCACAAATTAATGGCACTGCCCAACTCTTAGAAAAAAACCAACTGATTAAGTTTCAACTTAGGGGTGAAGCGGATAGTGGGGGGAGTGTTGCTATTCAAGGAGAGGTGATTCCCCAAACATTAGCATCTAAATTACAACTGCGATCGCAAGATTTATCTGCAGATCAAATTACCGACCTGATCAAATTACCTTTTGACTTACAAACAGGTAAAGTTAATGGCAACTTGCAGATTCAACTCACCCCAGACCAGCCCCAGCGTGGCATTCCAGGGAAGCTAGTGTTAGACGGCTCTGCCCACTTGCAAGGGGTAACAATGCAAATTCCCAAGACACCGCAACCTTTTCTCAATACCCAAGGGCTGATCCGCTTCCAAGGGAGGCAGATAAAACTAGATAATGTTGCTGGTAACTACAGCAAAATTCCTCTAGTAGCTACAGGAATCATTGACCTGGATACAGGCTTTAAATTAACAGGGCGTGTCAATACTGTCAGTGTGTCCCATGCTCAAGAAAGTCTCAACATCAAAGTGCCAGTAGATGTAAGGGGACAGTTACAAGCTGACTTGCAACTAGTTGGCCCCATAACTAAACCAGTCCTCTCAGGGTCAGTATCCACTGCCAAAACCGCCCTTGATAAAATAGATTTTAATTATATTACTACTAAATTTGAATTTATTCCACATAATAATTTAGTTAGCTTGAGAAATATTCAGGCAGAACCCGCAGTTGGTGGAAAAATAAAGGGATTTGGCGAAATTACATTAGGAACAACACCCCAATTAGATTTTAATTTTGCAGCTGAGAATATTTCCGGGGATGCGATTGCGCTTCGCGCTGCACCGGAGGTAATGGCACAACTTTATCAAACAATACTACCCTCCAAGAAAACATTATTTCTTGGTACTGTTTCCGCCACAGCCCAATTGAGTGGTGCTGCTGATAATTTGCAAACTCTAGTGAAATGGCGAGCCAATGAAGCCACCTATCCTGCGAGCGGTGAAACCATTCTCGCCCCAGATGGTACTGTCGTCTTTCGCAATGTACTCTTAAATGTGGCAGGTGGTATGGTGCGAGGTTCTGGTAATTTTGCCAATGGGCTTTGGCGAGGGGATATGCAAGCGGCCAGTGTCGGCTTGAAACCTTTTGTAGATGAAAATCAACTGCAAAATATCTCTTTGACCGGCGCAGCGTTTAATGGTCGTGTGATCCTCAAAGGCAGTGTAGAACCATTTCAAATTGCCACTATTCGCACCGAGGATGCCAGAATTAACATTGCTGGGGGCACAATTGCAGTTTCCGATGTCCAGTTGCAAAACCAAGAGTTTTCCGCTCAACTAGTTGCTAATGGTGTGAGACTAGCGGACATCTTCAAAGAATCTCCCCCGTCCTTGGATGGCTCCTTGGCGGGTAAGTTTCAAATAGTAGGTAACACAGAGAACTTTGCACTCAACACTTTACGTGGCACTGGTCAGGGGCGGCTGAGTCTCCCCGGTGCCACTATAACAGCTTCTAAGATTCAATTAGCTAATGGTTTATATCGAGCAAAACTGCAAACTACTAATCTGCCTTTGCAACAGTTGCTAGCAGTACCACCTCAATTCCAGGGAGAATTAACTGGTCAATTAAATGTAGCCGGGTCTGTTTATTCCTTTGGACTAGCAACCATTCAGGCACAGGGTGAAGGACAGTTAAATGTTGCAGGGGGTAAGATTAGGGCTGCTAATATCCAAGTAGCTAACGGTGGCTATCAGGTGCAATTTGATGCGGCTGGGGTGGAATTAAATCGGTTCAATGACCAGTTACGCGGTGATTTGGCTGGTAAGTTCGAGGTGTCCGGTATCTTGGGGTCTACAACTTTAGCTGATGTGCGCGGGTCGGGACAGGTGGAATTGTCTCGCGGTCTCCCTGCTATTGAAAGACCTTTGAGTGCGGCAGTAACTTGGACTGGTGAAAAGCTGGCTATTCAACAAGCTACTGCTACTGGGTTAAATATCAGTGGTGATATATTTACTAATGCTCAAATGCCTGGTATACCGAAAATTACTGAGTTAAATCTCCAAGTACAGGCGGAAAATTATCACCTAGAAGATTTACCCATGAGTCTGCCTAATCAATTGGCTGTGGCGGGAAATCTGGATTTTCAAGGACAAATCACTGGGAATTTACCTTTACCTAATGTGACAGGAAAGGTGGGTTTACGAGATTTGGTTGTACAAAATGTCGCTTTTGAACCTTTGTTAACTGGAAATATTCAGTCAGCTAGGGGTGGAGGTTTGAGTTTAGATTTGACGGGAAATAGAGATAGGATTGCCTTAAGCTTAGATGCTCAAAATCGCCCCCAACGGTTTTTAGTTAAGCGGGAACAGTCCTTAGCTACAGGTGAAGCACAAGGAGATGATTTGGCTGTTAAGGTGGCTAACTTTCCTTTAGACATTTTAAATTTGAGACCATCGCCAAATCTGCGCCTAGGTCCTGGTACGGTGAGGGGGGTGTTGACTGGGGATTTACTTCTGAATCAACAGACTTTGACAGCTAGAGGGAATTTAGCAGTGGTATCTCCACAAGTTGGCTGGATTAAGGGCGATCGACTAGGGTTGGAATTCCGCTATAGTGATGGTGAGGCTACAGTGATCAGCAGCGAACTGGTCAAAGGCCAGAGTCGTTATGCTATGCAGGGCAATTTTGCTCAAACTCCCCAAGGTCCCCAACTCCAAGGTAAGTTGAATGTCACCCAGGGTGATATTCAAGATGTGCTCACGGTAGCGAAAATATTGGAATTACCAGATTTACAAGGGGGTGCTGTTATCCCCTCTACCTATGGTACGGCTAGAGATTTGACAACTCAACACAGGGGATTAAGTCAAACGACTCCTTTATTAAACCAACTGGAACACTTTGATAAAATCGATTCCGAGTTGACAGCACAAGCTGAAGAACGCCTCAAATCTAGTCCTATACCAGATTTGGCTGATTTAAAAGGAATTTTTGAGGGGGAGATGGCTTTAGATACTACCAACCCCGGGGGTTTATCAGTAGAATTTAATTTGAAGGGTGAAAATTTTACCTGGGGTAAAAAAGCAACCAGTCGTTTTTATAGTTTTGACAACATCATTGCCCAAGGTAATTTCCAAAATGGTATTTTGCAATTAAGACCATTACGAATTTCTGTAGACAATAGCCTTTTGTCTTTTACAGGTAATATTGGCGGTGATGATCAATCAGGTCAATTACGGGTAAGGAATTTTCCGGTACAGTTAGTAAATAATTTCCTCAAGCTCCCAATAATTGGTGTTTCAGGTAATCTCAATGGTAGTGCTGCGTTAGCCGGGAGCATTGCTAATCCGCAAACCAAAGGGGATTTGGAAGTTACAGAAGGAACATTAAATGGGGTTTCGGTGGAGTCAGCTAGAGCCAGTTTCAGTTATGCTGATGGACGCTTCAACTTTGGCAGCACTGTTTCTATTGTGGAAAGCCAGCCAATTAATATTACTGCCAGTATCCCCTATCAGTTACCTTTTGCCTCAGTCTTACCAGATAACAATCAAATTAGTCTGGATGTTCAGGTGAGAAATGAGGGATTAGCAATATTAAACCTGTTGACTAATCAGGCGGTGTTTGAAGGGGGCGAGGGAGACGTAGATATTGCAGTGCGCGGTACTCTTGAAAAGCCAATAGTAAATGGTATTGCTTCGGTAAAGAATGCTACTTTTGCCTCTGATTTACTACCGGAAAAAGTCAAAGGTGTTACCGGAAAAGTACTGTTTGATTTTGACCGCATTTTAGTAGAAAACCTCGAAGGTCAGTTCAGCCGAGGTAAAGTCGTAGCATCCGGAGAAATTCCCATTTTCAACAATGCACAACCGAATTTGGAGAATCCCCTGACTGTTAATATTGGTGAGTTAGTTTTGAATCTGGATGGCTTGTACCAAGGAGGTGCTAGTGGCAATTTACAGATTACTGGTTCGGCTCTCAACCCGGAAATTGGCGGTCAAGTGAATCTATTCAACGGTGAGGTTTTATTAGCTGCTGCTAACCCACCAGATGCTAAAAATAGTAAAGCTGCAAAAGCTTCTACCCGGAAATGGTCATCCTCTCTCCAAGAACCTACTCTCAGTCCAGGGGTTATATTTAATAATTTAGCTCTGGAACTCGGTAAAAATGTCGCAATTATTAATCCACCTCTTCTGAGCTTTACGGCTTCAGGTGACTTAACGGTGAACGGTTCCTTTACTAAACCAATACCCGATGGGACTATTAGGTTAGAAGAAGGTCAGGTGAATTTGTTTACTACACAGTTTAACCTGGCTCGTGGTTACCAACATACAGCCACCTTTAGAGGTAGTCAACCCCTTGACCCAGAATTAGATGTGAGGTTAGTCACTAAGGTACTAGACCTAGTTCAGAGTAGTGATTTCACACGCCCTAATGGTTTGGGGTTAGCAGCTTTAGAGAGTGTTCAAGTTGAGGCCAATGTCCAAGGTTTTGCCAGTCAATTAAATGAAGTCCTGGAACTGACAAGCAGCCCATCGCGATCGCAAACTGAAATTGTCGCTTTGTTGGGGGGTGGGTCGATCAGTGGTCAGGGAGGTAGAGATACTACTTTAGGCCTGATTAATATTGCCGGATCTGCGGTATTTAGCAATTTGCAGTCAGCTTTTAACGAGCTTGGTAGTGCTTTTGGCTTAAGTGAACTGCGTATATTTCCGACTATTCTTTCTCAGAATCCCGAAGCCGGAAGAAACAATTCTACCTTGGAATTGGCAGCAGAGGCTGGTATTGACATTTCTCCTAAGGTTTCTGTTTCCAATATTAAAATTTTGACCGCCAAAGATCCTTCACAGTGGGGTATAAACTATCGAATTAGTAACCAATTTCGTCTACGTGCTTCCACTAATTTAGAGGATGACAGTCGTGCTGTAGTGGAGTTTCAAACGCGATTTTGAACTGACTCCAAGGGGAAAAAAAGAAAAAATTGTGAAAAATTTAGTGTTAATTTATACGATTTCTCCTGGGGATAGTTGTTATACTCATATTTAGGTTCTACCTGGGAATTATTGAAGTGGCTCTGCCACTTCATTTTTATAGAAATTTGCCTATACTAATCATTAGATTTGCTATCGCGCCACGTTGCAGGGGGTTCTCTGATCTCACGGTGCGATCGCGCTAATTGCCAAGTCTTTAACATCAGGGGTTTTTGTTGTTCCAGATGGTTAACAAATTGTATAATTGAATGGTCTGCTTTGATGGGAGTTTTCAAATCAAAATTAATGGTTTGAAAAATTTTTAGATAATCTTTAATCCAATATCTAGCTGCAATTTTAGTCAGCCACAGCAAGACGCGATTATATAACCAACCGGAAATATCCCCACGTTTCTGACTAATCAGTATAACTTTACCTTCAGATTTGCTCCCTTCCAAGAGGCGTAGAGCCACCATAATGTGAACTTGGAATAAATTCGTCCGCACTGTCACAATGTTAGTGCTACCATACCAATAGCAGATATTCTGGACAATATTTTTACACAAAGGACGAATCAGCCGGAATAAAATTGAACTTTTAGCGATAGATATTGTATTGCTGAAGATAATAGCATTTTGATTAATTTCTTGGTTGTCAAAATTAATTTTTGATGCTAGTTTGTGAACTGTATTAAAATGTTGGGCATCAATAGGATTAATCATCACCGCGTTAGGGTGAGAGTTAACCAAGAAATCATTACCAAAAGCCACATCACATTCCTTGTTTTCTAACTCTGGAACAAAGGGTAAAGGTTGTTTGGGTATGTCTCCAGTCCAAACCCAAATCATGCCATATTTCTCAGCGGTTGGCCAGTTTTTAACCTGACGGCAATAGGCTGATCTAAACAGGGAATATTAACACAGAATCCTTGTTCATCAAACTGCCAATGATGGAAAAAACAGCGCAGTTCATTACCCTCAACCTTCCCTTGAGCCAGGTGAGCGCCCATGTGGGGACAGTAAGCATCAACGATTACTGCTCTTTTATCTTTACCACGGTAAATCGCCAATTCTCTACCCAAAACTTTGACAGGCTTTACCTCTTTGACCCGCAGTTTTTTTGATGGTATCACCCAGTACCATCCCTCAACAAAACGTTCAGGATGATTAAAAATTCTCGGTTTATGGGTTGAAATCAGGTTCTGCTTAACATTCATGTTCTAGTTTCGCTTGAAGTGAAGCGGTTAATCTAGAAATAACATGAGCATCTGGGAAAAACGGTTAATTTCAGTACCGAGAAACATAGTTGTACCAGTAAATTAATCAAGATAAGTCTTCTGTTGATATCACATTGAAGCGAGGGAATAAAATTGTTATTTTTTTGTTAATTAAATATAAAATAATTACTAGATAGATACCCGAATCTTGTACCTAGTCCTGAAGGATGTTATAGTTAGCAGGAGAATGGGTAAACTCTACCGTGTTACATCAGGATAAAAAACTGTTTTTAATTGGTCAGGTAACAAGTCTGAGTGGAATTGCCATCAGAACAATTCGCTATTACGAAAGTTTAGGCTTAATCAAATCATCAGGACGCACAGAGGGAGGTTTTCGCCAATTTTCCCTAGATGTGCTCAACCGGTTAGCTTTCATTAAAAGAGCCCAAAGTTTAGGTCTAAGTCTGGAAGAAATTGGCGATATTCTAGCTGTTTATGACCAAGGAGAACCCCCCTGTGGCGAAATTCAAGAAAAGTTAGTAGAAAAACTGTCCCGGATTGATAGCCAAATTGCTCAGTTATTGACTTTACGTGGACAAATTGGGGAGTTACTGGCTGGATGGCACCATAAACCAGATCAGCAAGAGGATAAAATTTGCCCAATTATCCAATAACAGTATGGGAAGTAGATGTACAGGTTAATCTTCACCCAAAAATTCTTGATCTTCTAGGTAACGAATAGCCAAACCATCAACCACCTTCACTACTCCTTTAGTATAGGTAGCTGCGTTGTGTGCTGCTCTCCACGCTCCCCAATTGGGAACAAAGCCGGTGAGGGTAACTCTACCATTTTCGACTACGACATTGACATCTTCAGCTTCAACAAAGGTGTTGCGTTCTAAAGCATTCTCAATAGTTCTGGCAATTTCTTCATCTTCTGGTCTCTTAGTGGGGACAACAGCTAGTTCATTGATAATATCAATTACTCCGGTAATGGCGTATGCTATGTCTTGCGCCTGAAATTTTTTCCAATAAGCGTCTACTGTCCCCCGCAAAGTTAGTAACCCACCGATAACGCTCACATCAATTTTGTTAGCATCAATATCTGGATCCCAACTAAGAGCGTTGGCTACATTGGATGCGATTTCTTCATCTATGGGAACAGGAATTGTACTAGGATACTGCACTTGTAAATGATTAATTACCTCCGATATTCCCGGTATTTCTTTTGTATCTTGTTCTGCTATGCTTTTGGCTCGATAACTAGGTACTGTTCCCCGTAGGGTGACTTTGGTATGATCAACAGTTACACCGACATCTGCCGCATTTACACGGTCGTCCCAATGCAGTTTTTCTACAACTTTAGCTTGGAGTTCTTCATCTATGGCTATAGTCATAATTACACCCCTTTAATTGCTGTTTTCTCAGCGCAGCAACCTTAACTGACTCTAATATTAATTAGATTTGCTTTTCCTCTCTCCTGGGAGATGTATTGAAAATTTTGATTTATATACCTAGGTAGGATGCGGAATTTATGGGGGGGGTGAAACAATATTCAGCCCGCGTGGGCGAGCTGAATGTGTACTTAGTAAGATACAACTAGTGTTTCATCGGTGACTTTGGTATATTGGGTGACGATTTCTCGGAAGAATTGACCCTCAATAGTTTCCTGGTCTAACAATAAATCAACTAAATATTCCAAAACTTCGCGGTGATCTTGTAATAGTTGTTTTGCTTGTAGGTAGGAACTGTTGACAATTTCCCGGACTTGAGAATCAATTTTGGCGGCAATTTTTTCAGAATACTCTGATTTACTCATCCAGTCGCGCCCCAAGAAGACTTCACTGCTTTGATTTTCTAAGGACAATAATCCTAAATCAGACATCCCAAACCGTGTTACCATTTGTCTGGCCATTGTTGTAACTTGTTGCAAATCATTACTTGCACCTGTTGTTACTTCTGGCTGACCGAAAACAATTTCTTCGGCTGCGCCACCCCCCAATGTAGCGGTAATTTTGGCTTTGATTTGAGAGCGGGAAATTAACCCCTGTTCTTCGTTGGGTGTAAACCAAGTTAGTCCTAGTGCTTGACCCCGGGGAATGAGTGTGACTTTCTGGACTGGGTCATGGTCTTTAAGTAGTGTGCCGATTAGGGCGTGTCCCACTTCATGGTAGGCTATGAGGCGCTTGTTTTTGCTATCGACTAAGGCCGTACCTTCCATACCTGCTACGACTCTATCTATGGCATTATCTATTTCTAGAATGGTAATCGCTTCTTTGCGTCTTCTAGCAGTGAGAATGGCTGCTTCATTGAGTAAGTTGGCTAAATCTGCACCAGTAAAACCAGGAGTTCGCCGCGCGATCGCATCTAAGGATACACTAGAGTCAATCTTTTTATTGCGTGAGTGGACTTGCAAAATTTCCGCACGTCCTTTGAGGTCTGGAGCGTCAACCATCACTTGTCGGTCAAAGCGTCCGGGTCTGAGCAATGCTGCATCTAAGACATCAGGGCGGTTAGTCGCAGCAATAATAATAATACCTGTGTTACCTTCAAAACCATCCATTTCGGTGAGCAGTTGGTTGAGAGTTTGTTCCCTCTCGTCGTTACCGCCACCGATACCTGTCCCCCGCTGTCGTCCCACTGCATCGATTTCATCGATAAATATTAAGCAGGGGGCGTTTTCCTTAGCTTTTTTAAATAAGTCCCGGACGCGGGACGCACCTACCCCCACAAACATCTCTACAAATTCTGACCCGGAAATACTAAAGAAAGGTACACTAGCTTCCCCGGCGATCGCTTTTGCTAGCAAAGTTTTACCAGTACCCGGAGGGCCGACTAATAAAACTCCTTTGGGAATGCGCGCACCTACAGCAGTAAATCTTTCTGGTTGCTTGAGGAAGGTCACCACTTCTGCTAGTTCTTCCTTGGCTTCTTCCACCCCAGCCACATCATCAAACTTGACACCAGTTTTTGCTTCCATTTGAAAGCGAGCGCGAGACTTGCCAAAATTCATGGCTTGATTAGAAGCATTGGCGGAGCGTCGGAGGAATAATAACATTAAAGCCACCAGTGGTAAAATCCACATGAGGTTAATTAACAGTCCCACAGCTAACCTGCTGTTAGCAGAGGAAACCTGACCAAAATCTACGTCTTGTTCTATGAGTGTGTTAATTAACTCAGTGTTTTTTGCTAACAGCCTGACTCTTATTGGTGGTGCATCAGGAGCTTGTCCCTTGAGATAAACCTTGGCTATCTGTTCGGTTTCGTCCAGCTCTACTTTTTTTACTTCCCCTTGTTTAGACTTATTAATTAACTGACCATAAGTCAGGGAGTCGCCCTCGGCTTTTTGCCCCCAGGCGGGAGTACCCATAAAAATACCTGGTAACATCAGTAAACTGGCGACTAAGGCAGCTGTACGCTGTTTTCTCAATGACTTTTTCCCGACATTTTCCATAATAATTACCCTTTGTCTAGTGGCATTAGCTGCGCCCTGAATTTATGCCTATGTTTTCGGCAAAAATTACTCTAACCAGAAATTATTATTTTATTATCTAGTCTAACTTCTAGACTAAGCTTAACCCACTAACTCTAGTTTCTTTGCCCGGGTATGGAATATTTGCCCATAATTCCCCGCCTAGCAGCCCAGACAGATGGGTATTAATTCCTCAGATATACTCCTATGGTGGTTCAGGCCGATTCTGTGGCATTTGACGAGAGAAATATAAATATGTAATATATAAAATAAACATAATCGTAATGACTCCGCCTTTACTATATGGTGGTGTTATATTAATATCTTGACTTTATGGGTGAATTATGGTAAGTATAGTTGGTATTGGTGGTAGTTTAAGACCTGATTCCTACACCCAGAAGGCTTTACAAGTAGCAGCACAACGGGCAGAAGCCTTGGGCGCTGAGGTGGAAGTTTTAGATTTGCGCCAGTTAAATTTACCATTTTGTCATGGGGGAAAAGATTATTCCCAATATCCCGACGTGCAAAGGTTACGTGATACTGTAACTGGGGCTGATGGCTTGATTTTAGCCACACCGGAATATCATGGCGGTCTGAGTGGTGTTTTAAAAAATACTCTGGATTTGATGAGTTTTGATGAACTCTCTGGTAAAGTGACCGGGATGATTAGCGTCTTGGGAGGTCAGGCTAATAGCAATGCACTTAATGACCTACGCTTGATTATCCGAGGGGTACATGGCTGGGTGATACCAGAACAAATTGCTATTGGCAAAGCCTGGGGTGCTTTTAGTCCCGAAGGTAAGCTATTAGATGAAAAGCTCTCGGAAAGATTTGACCAATTTGCCCAGAGTTTAGTTGATAATACTCGTAAGTTACGAGGAGTTGATTAGATATCGTCAACACCGAGAGGCTCAGATCCCCGATTTCTTTGAGAAGTCGGGGGTTTTTATATTATTTGGGTTCGTGATTTTCACTGAATTTAAGCAAATATCTAGAAAATTAGCTATTTAATAGCATTTAAATTTAAATAAACTTTTTACTAAATAAATTAAATGAACTTGGTTTAATTCGTACTTTTGGTAAAAATTATCAGTTTAAAATTGGTAATAAAACAAATTTACCAGCAGAAATTATAGTTGCTGCTTGTTTGGAGTATGCGAGTCGGGTAAATTACGGCGGCAATACCATTAATATTTCTAGTTTACTTTATAATGAAGGTAGTCCAGGTATGGCTTTTAAACTGACAAAAAACGTGAGGATTAAAAGATTATGATGTTAACCCAGCTATTATTAATTTAGCTAAGAATCAATTTGATATAAAAAAGCCTTTGTATTGCTTTAACGCTGAAGACCAGCAAGATTGTAACGCCATTATTTTACATCCAGATTGGGTAGAATATTTAGAAGAAAATTACACAATAGTTAGGGGTTGGGTATCTTGGGAATGGTTAAATTATATGCAGCAACAAAACCCTAGTATTCCCAATGTGGTTAATAAATTATTTATGCCACAACAAAGAGATTCTTTAGCAAATCAAACTAAATATTGGAAAACTATTTTAGATCATCAGGATATTAAATGTATTTATTCTCAAGTTCAATTAAATAAGGATGAAATCTCATTAGATCATTATTTGCCTTGGTCATTTGTTGCTCATGATCAACTATGGAATTTAATTCCAACTACAAAATCTGTTAATTCTTCTAAATCTAATAATATACCATCTGAAAAATATTTTTCTAATTTTGTTAAGTTGCAATATTTAGGCTTAGATATTTATCATCAAAAAGTTTCTCAGAGTAAATGGTTAAATGATGTTGAATCTTTTGTTGCAGAATTGAAAGTTAATCAAGCCAATGATTTATTAAATTTGGAAATTCTAACTAATGCTTACGAAAAAAACTATCCAACCATTAAGTTCTTTAGCAACTATTCAGGGTTTTAGTGCTAATTGGGTTTACGCTGAGAAATAATGAACCGACTCTAGTAATTTGGTTTGCATATAGTGAAGAACTTTGTCAACAAGCGGTTACAGAATTTCAAAAAGCATGGGACTGTATAGGCGATCGCACCATCTCAACTTACCGCTTCTTGGGTAGCCATGATTTAGATTTAGAACAGGCTGAAGATGATTTAATAGTAGCAGGATTAGCCAAAGTATACAACAACGCCGCTCAAAAGAGTATTGGCTTTATTTCAAAAAAAACTCTGCGTACCTCCGCGTTACCTTTGCGTACCTTTGCGTTTAAAATCCTCAAAAAATGACTACACAAGAAAAGATAATTTACCTTGATTATCATGCAACTACTCCCGTTGATTTGAGAGTAGCCGAAAAAGTCATGTATTATATGACTAATGCCTTTGGTAATGCTAATAGTGTAGATCATATATATGGAGATGAAGCAGCACAAGTTGTTAAACAAACCCGTCAACAAATAGCCGAATTAATCAATGCTTCCCCCAAGGAGATTATTTTTACTTCTGGTGCAACAGAAAGCATTAATTTAGCCATTCAAGGATATGTTTCCCAACAAAATCACCCATGCAAAATCATTGTTTCCCCTGTGGAACACAAGGCGGTTTTAGATACTTGTGCTGCATTAGGTAAAAAAAAGTTAGTTGAAATAGTTTGGTTAAAAGTCAATCAACAAGCTCAAATTGATTTAGAACATCTGGAAAAAGTCTGCGCTGATGGTGCTTCACTACTCTGTGTGATGGCTGCTAATAATGAAGTGGGTACAATTTATCCTACTGCAAAAATTGGGGCGATCGCATCTTCCTACAATATTCCTTTTCTCTGTGATGCTTCCCAAGCAGTGGGTAAAATTCCCATCAACTTTCAAGACTGGGGTATTACCTATCTAGCGATTTCTGGACACAAACTTTATGCGCCCAAAGGAGTTGGTGCATTAGTCGTCAAAAAAGGTGAACACCTGCAACCTATTATATATGGTGGTGGACATCAACAAGGAATCAGATCAGGTACGCTCAACGTCCCCGGAATCGTTGGTTTAGGTGAAGCTTGTCACTGGAGACGCTTGGAGATGGAAAAAGATTTATTGCGATCGCACTTTTGCGAAACCAACTCCAAAACTTGCTACAATCACAAATATCTGATTTAGTAATTAACGGAGACTTAAACCACCGTTTATCAGGTAACTTACATATTTCTATCCCGAATATTCCTAATAGTGCGATTATTGCGAGAGTTAGCCATCAATTAGCCATTTCTACAGGTGCGGTTTGTTCATCGGGTGTTGTTGCACCATCTCACGTTTTACAAGCGATGAATTTTGCAGAAAATCTGATTGAAGGAGCGTTAAGAATTGGTATTGGTAAATTTACCACCAAAGCCGAAATAGAAAAAACATCCTCTCTGATTATCAACGCAGTCAATAAAATTCAGCAACTTCTTTAAACTCTCTCTCAAAAATCAGTTCAGTATCTTCAAGCAGCATCTCAATTACTTCACGTAAATTTTGCTGTAATTCATCCAAAGTTTCACCTTGAGAATGCGCCCCAGGAAATCCATGTACATAACCGACATAAAGATTTTTCTGTGAATCTCTCTAAATTATTGCCGTGAAAGTCTTCATGTAATTTTAACTCCAAACCTCAGTTAAATCCAACACAAATCCAGGTAAAACATCTTCCCCTGATAAACTAACAGGATGATCTAAAACTTCCACATTTTTACCACGACGATAAATTTCCACTCGTTGATTTTTGCGGTCAATCAACCAACCCAAACCAGCACCATTTTCTATATATTCTCTCATCTTAGCTTGCAACTTTTCTAGAGAGTCAGTTTTAGAACGTAATTCCAGCACAAAATCAGGACAAATTGGCGCAAAAGTTTCTTGCTGTTCTAAAGTCAGATCATCCCATCTTTGTTTATCTACCCAAGCTGCATCAGGAGAGCGATTAGCACCATTGGGAAGACGAAAACCTGTGGAAGAATCAAAAACTTTACCCAGTTTATTTTGACGGTTCCACAGCCAAAGCTGCCCTTCTATATCTAGGTTTTTGTTGCCAGTATCACTGCCGGTAGGTGGCATAATAATTAACTCCCCCGTAGCAGTTCTTTCTAATTGTAAATCTCGGTTAGCGAGTGCCAAATCAACGAATTGCTCATAAGAAACTTGAAGTGTGAGTGTATTTGGGATATTGACAGCAATGGACGGGGTTAAGTTAGGTTGTGTCATCATTCCATCCTGAAACTGTTGCTTACGAAGACGGTTGCATTCAAATTTTCTAGTTACCTTCAGAATAACAACGAAACTTGAGCTATGGGTTCAGGTATCTGGAAAACCTCTCTTCCGCAAGGAACTACGGTGTACACACAAATGATTGAATTACTCCATTTATGTAGGGTGTGTTGTCGCGTAGCGCAACGTACTGGACTGACAAGCTTAAAAAAGTTCATTAGAAGTAGGTTGGGTTAAGCGCAGCGCAACCCAACCTACTTCTAATGATGTTGGGTTTCCCAAAACCTCAACCCAACCTACAATTTTTTACTTGTGTGTATATCGTAGCTTGCACAGGAGGGGGGGATTAAGTTTCCCAGTCTAATGATGATGATGATGATGGTGACTTCCCGCCAACTGGGGATTAACCGCCATAGCTTCCTGATTCATTAACTCAGCAATATGATCATTCGCCCATTCCGCCGCCATTGCCAAAAACTCTGGATTATCGTTAACACAAGCCATCTGCACATAACTCACATTAGCATACTTTTTCGCCAATGCGTGAATAATGTGATGTACATCTAAGAGAGTCTCATGGTTTTCTGTGGCAAAACCAATAGGCATAAAGATAACTGCTTTTGCGCCCAATTGAATCAAATTACTAGCAGCTTGCTCCGCATTAGGTAAAGTCCATTCAATTAAAGGCGTATCGTGGTTTAGCCAACCCACAGAAATCAAAGGATAACGGTTAATTAACTTATCCCGCACTAAATCATATAGGGCTTGACTTTCAGTAATTCCAGAAGTGAACCCTTTAGCCTTGTGGGGACAGCCATGATTCATTAACACTATACCAATTTGAGAAGGTAAATAAGCTGTACCCAAGTCAGAGGAAATCTTTTCCTCAACCAGTTTAGCCATCAAATCAATATAGTCCGCTTCATTATAAAATGAGGGGATGTAGCGCAGTCCTTTCACCCAGTGTTCTTCTGACTGAGCAACAGTGGACAAAGCATTGTTAACCTGCTCAACTGCAATACCACTAGTAAAGATGGAATCAACAACTAATAAAGGGTAAATGAGGAGTTTCTCAAAACCTTGATTGTGAATTTCTGCTAAAACTTGGTGAGGTAAGAAGGGGGCGCAAAAGTTAAAAGCCTTGAAAACTTGGATACTATCCCCCCACTTAGCCTGCAAATTCTTTTCAATTCCAGCCCGTTGCTGTTCAAAAATGGCATTGTGTGGGGAAATAAAATCATGGTGGGTGTGTCCCCACTCGTGGCCGTCAAATAAGGCCAATAGCTTTGCTAAGGGCGGATAAATCCAGGTTGGTACTGGTGCAAATTTTGCAGTTAGTAGATTTAAGGCTTGTTCGTTATAGTTAGCAAAATCTTCATAGCTTTCTACCTCACCGTAGCCCATAAGTAAGACGGCTACCCGGTCTTTTCTTGGTAATTCCTCGTGAGTGTGTTGCTGTTTTTCTGGTGTGGCCACCATAATCAGTTCCTCAATATAAATCTATATAAACTCGGTTTGAGAGCCATTCACTTAGGGAATAACTCTATTGATCCGCTAATTAGTAGTTTATTATCCCATCCAGGGGGATAGGTTGATCATGGAGTTAACAATAATATATCAAAAGGCATATAAGGGTTATTACTATTTACTGAGTAGTAAAAATAGTTGTTTGATCAAGCTGGATTCCACATGAGAATTTAGTTTAGAGGGCTGTTTTCAGATATCATCAAGGTAACATCAACTAACTTAGTAAATTCATGTGGGGAGTTGTCTAGTTGCTGTTACTTAGTCAAGAGTGTGATAAAGTACAAAAATCTATGAGAAATCATGGACAGCCAATTATGACTGAAGAGAAATGAGTATAATTATTTGCCCTGGAATCCATGAGCCGGGATTGACAGAAAACTTTATATCAGAATGCTTGTTTTCAGCCCCTGATAGCTGCAAACCACAAAACAGCGGTAAAATCCTGGTTTTTCCCGGTGATGGGTTATTAGTTTTATCATCAGTTCACATTCTGCAATTTTTAGGCGATCGCTTACGGAATGATTTAAAATCACCAGTAACATTCATTAGCTTTAGTGCCGGTGTGGTGGGAGCCATAGGGGCGGCCTGTTCCTGGCAATTGTTAGGTGGTAATATTAAGGCCTTTATTGCTATAGATGGCTGGGGAGTCCCACTATGGGGTAACTTTCCGATACATCGCATGAGTCATGATTATTTTACCCATTGGAGTTCTTCATTATCGGGTGGTAGACATGATAACTTTTACGCAGATCCAGCAGTAAACCATTTATCGATGTGGCGCGCGCCTCAAACAGTAAAAGGTTGGTGGATACATTCATCTGTAAAAGCCTCTCAACCCCCAGTTCCCCTGACTCCAGCGGAATTTTTACATTTACTAATCAAACGCTATGAACAATAGAATCAATCAACATGAGTGAAAACTAAACAACTCAAAATTGAAAATTCCCAAATAATAAATATCAACACCAGGAAATGAGGAGAAGCAAAGAAAATATAGCTTATTCCCCCATCTCAGTTCCAGTAGTAAATTCCCAGTATTTATAATGTTTCCCACTGAACCAGCTGCTGTCAATAACGGATTTAGCGCCCTGCTAAAAAATCGTGGTTTTATGCTCCTGTGGATTGGGCAGCTGTTCTCCCAGTTAGGAGATAAAATATTTTTTGTGTTAATGGTGGCGCTGCTGGAGAATTACCAACCGCCGACCGGGTTAGCCCAAAACTCCATGTACTCAATTTTGATGCTAGCCTTTACATTACCGGCGATTTTGTTCGGTTCTGCGGGTGGTATCTTTGTTGACCGCTTCTCTAAAAAGCTGGTTTTAACCGTCTCTAATTATATTCAAACTGTATTAATGCTATTCATTGCATTTTTACCAAGAGACTTTTTCATGTTATTGTTGCTGACTTTTGGTGTTTCCACCTTAGCCCAATTTTTCACTCCCGCTCAACAAGCTGCTATCCCGGTTTTAGTGCGAAGAGAGAATTTTATGGCGGCCAATGCGGTGTACAGCACCACCATGATGGGATCTTTAATTGTGGGTTTTGCTATTGGAGAGCCAATATTAACTTTAGCCAAAGATTGGTTAGGAGCCAGGTATGGTCAAGAAATTGTCGTCGGTGTACTATACCTATTATCAGGATTAGCCGTACAGCTGATTAACTTCGGAGCCGAAAGCAGATTATCGGGTAATGAAAGCACCAGTGTAATTAATCCTTGGGCTGACTTCAAAGCAGGTTTAGGCTATCTCACAAAAAATCCTTTAATATTAAACGCCATGCTGCAACTCACAACTTTATATTGTGTCTTTGCCGCATTAATGGTATTAACCATTAGATTAGCCGCCGACTTTGGTTTAAAGGATAAACAATTTGGCTTTTTCTTAGCTGCTGCGGGTGTAGGTATGGTATTTGGTGCAGCAATTTTAGGTCATTGGGGCGATAAATTGCATCACAAACCCTTACCCCTAATGGGATTTTTAATGATGTCCCTGGTTTTAGGGGTGTTCACTTTCACCCATAATCTCATTCTCGCTCTAGGACTAAGTGCCTTTTTGGGTGTAGGTGCTGCATTAATTGGCGTACCGATGCAAACTTTAATTCAACAGCGCACACCACCCCCCATGCACGGAAAAGTATTTGGCTTTCAAAATCATATCGTTAATATTGCCTTATCTGCACCCCTGGCAATTACTGGCCCTTTAACAGATATGCTCGGCTTAAGAATTGTTTTGGTGGCAATGAGTATTATAGTTGCAGGTGTTGGTATTTGGGCATGGAAAAACACCCGCGGAGTGCTACAAGATGTAATTTAACGTGAGTTTGAGGGATAAGAAAGCGCAAAAAGCTGGCTATATATGAATTTGCTTAACTTTTATCTGCCTAAAAAACCTGCCATTGATATCTACCCAAAAGATTTACCTGCTGTACCTCATACCATTTTTTAGTTCCATCGAACTCACGTCACGTTAATTGAACCCACCCAAAAAATTACCCACCGTCAACGGTCAAGGGTCAACAAATAGGCGATCGCCAAAATGATAAATAAATCAACCAATAAATTTAGCCGCTGTCAACGGTCAACGGTCAACCGTCAACCGTCAACCGTCAACAGTTACTTATTCACCCCAGCAAACTAGAGATAAAAGCATTAATTTTGGCTCCCGTGTTTCTCGGTCCTGTGAGTTCACTGGTAAACAGATTAAAGGTAGTTTCTAGAATGGCATTGACGTTAGGATTATTCTTGAGTAACAATGCTTGACGAATTAAGAAAATATCCCCTCCTGTCACTTGACCATTACCATCAACGTCAAAGGCTAATTTGTTGACCCCATTCGCGATCGCACTTCTCAAAGCTGTACCTGTGGTGTTTGTGGCTCCCACAGTTTCAGTGCTAAACAGATTAAAGGAACTTTGCAGAATCGCATCGACGTTAGGATTATTCCGTAACAGCAGATATTGGTCGATCAACAATAAATCAGCACCGGTCACCTTACCATTACCATCAATATCGGCGGCGAGTCCACTTACTGTTGTTACAAAGGTAGTCACAGAACTGGCGCGATCGCTATCCGTAGCAGTGATGGTAACGGTTTGACTTTCATCAGGTCCATTAGTGCTGTTAAAATTCCAACTCCAAGTACCATCTTGATTGGTTGTGATTGCACCCACAGAAGCAGTTAGAGTGACGGTATCATTACCTCTATCACTCCAAGTACCACTGTTAACTGCTGTCTCACCTTTGGAAACAGTAATACTGTTATTATTCACGCTTATTTCTGGGGCGACATTTTCCACCGTGAGGTTAAAGGTAGTCACAGAAGTGGCGCGATCGCTATCCGTAGCAGTGATGGTAACGGTTTGACTTTCATCAGGTCCATTAGTGCTGTTAAAATTCCAACTCCAAGTACCATCTTGATTAGCTGTGATTGCACCCACAGAAGCAGTTAGAGTGACGGTATCATTACCTCTATCACTCCAAATACCGCTGTTAACTGCTGTTACCCCTTCGGAAACAGTAATACTGTTATTATTCACGCTTATTTCTGGGGCGACATTTTCCACCGTGAGGTTAAAGGTAGTCACAGAAGTGGCGTTATCGCTGTCAGTAGCAGTGATGGTGACGGTTTGACTTTCATCAGGTCCATTAGTGCTGTTAAAATTCCAACTCCAAGTACCATCTTGATTAGCTGTGATTGCACCCACAGAAGCAGTTAGGGTGACTATATCATTACCTCTATCACTCCAAATACCGCTGTTAACTGCTGTTACCCCTTCGGAAACAGTAATCCTGTTATTATTCACGCTTATTTCTGGGGCGACATTTTCCACCGTGAGGTTAAAGGTAGTCACAGAAGTGGCGTTATCGCTGTCAGTAGCAGTGATGGTGACGGTTTGACTTTCATTTGGACTATCAATACTGTTAAAATTCCAACTCCAAGTACCATCTTGATTAACAGTCACTGTACCTAGAGAAGCAGTTAGGGTGACGGTATCATTGCCTCTATCACTCCAAATACCGCTGTTAACTGCTGTTACCCCTTCGGAAACAGTAATACTGTTATTATTCACGCTTATTTCTGGGGCGACATTTTCCACCGTGAGGTTAAAGGTAGTTACAGAACTGGCGCGATCGCTGTCAGTAGCAGTGATGGTGACGGTTTGACTTTCATCAGGTCCATCAGTACTGTCAAAATTCCAACTCCAAGTACCATCTTGATTAGCTGTGACAGTACCCACAGAAGCAGTTAGGGTGACTGCATCATTACCCGCATCACTCCAAGTACCGCTGTTAACCGCCGTGTCACCTTTGTAAACAGTGATACTGTTATTATTCACGCCTATTTGTGGGGCGACATTGGACACCACAATATTGAATTGCTCGGTAAGGATGTCCCATCACTATCTGTTACGGTTAGGGATGCCTGATAAATGCCATTATTGGGGTAAGTATATTTGACATCGGCACCCTTTAACTTCTGATTAGAACTTGTATTATTACCAGCAGCAAAATCCCAAACATAATCTAATTCGTTATCTACATCAGTGGCTAAGGCGCTAAAACTGGCTTCCTCTCCCTCATTTAAGCTGGTGGGAACTGTCAGATTGACAATATTGGGTGCCACATTTTCCACCGTGAGGTTAAATCTACTCTCGGAGGTGGCGCGATCGCTATCAGTAGCAGTGATGGTGACGGTTTGAGTCCCATTTTGTCCATCAGTGCTGTCAAAATTCCAACTCCAAGTGCCATCTTCATTAACTGTGACAGTACCCACAGAAGCAGTTAGGGTGACTATATCTTTACCCGCATCAATCCAAGTACCACCGTTAACCGGTGTGTCACCTTCGGAAACAGTGATACTGTTATTATTCACGCTTATTTGTGGGGCGACATTTTCCACCGTGAGGTTAAAGGTAGTCACAGAAGTGGCGCGATCGCTATCAGTAGCAGTGATGGTGACGGTTTGACTTTCATCAGGTCCATCAGTGCTGTTAAAATTCCAACTCCAAGTACCATCATTGGTTGTGACAGTACCCACAGAAGCAGTTAGGGTGACTGCATCATTACCAGCGTCACTCCAAGTACCGCTGTTAACTGCTATTACCCCTTCGGAAACAGTAATAGTGTTATTATTCACGCCTATTTGTGGGGCGACATTTTCCACCGTGAGGTTAAAGGTAGTTTCGGTGGTGGCGTTATCGCTATCAGTAGCAGTGATGGTGACGGTTTGACTTTCATCAGGTCCATCAGTGCTGTTAAAATTCCAAATCCAGGTACCATCTTCATTAACAGTCACTGTACCCACAGAAGCACTTAGAGTGACTATATCATTATCTATATCACTCCAAGTGCCACTGTTAACTACTGCATCACCTTCTTTTGTGATGATGGTGTTATTTTCTATGGATATCTGCGGAGGAAGATTATTCACAGTCACCTCAGTACTTAAGGATGCTCGCCCTCCATCATCATCAGTGACAGTAAAAGTCACTGGATAGATACCATTTTTGGTGTAGGTGTGGTTAATCTTGAATATATTCTCAATTCTTGTACCATCGCCAAAGTCCCAAATATAAGTGTGGGCATCATCGCCAAAATCGATAAAGTCACCTTGAAACTCTATGGTATCTCCCTGATTAATTTCTAGTTGACTGGCATTAATGACTAAGTTTTTGGGAGCACTATTGTTGATAGTTAACAGAATGATATCTTCCAGGATAGTCTCTTCATTAGTATCAGTGGCTCTCACGGTCAAATTATAAAAGCCATTGTCACCAAAACCCAAATCATACAGGGTAAACCAGTCTTTGACCTCCGCAATCAAATTATAGGAATTAGCTCCCTCCTCTAGCAGAGTTACGGTGACACCATCAATTTCTTGTTGTCCATTATTTGCTGCGGGGAGTTGGCTGATATCAATGGTGGTAATCAGAACATCGTCCAAGAGTAATTCCACAAACCTGATTTGGGTGATATCTCCCTTAATATTAGCTTCTAACTTCAAAGGATCACCTTCAGAAATGGGTTCTACTCTGTCAATCATCACGTTGACTGATGGTGTACTACTGGCTGTGAGGCTCCTAGCCCCGGTTTGGGTGTTTAATTGTGGTATGCCTAAGCCTAACCGAATCTTTTCATAACTAACTGCGCCATAGTTTTCCCCTCTGACTTTGATGCTACCAATCAGATTATTAATCAGATTATCAATCTCATTACCATCTGCTCTAAATTCCAGTAGATTGTCTCCGCTATCGCCGTTTAAAATTACATTGGCTCCGGCTTTGATATTTTCGCCGTTGACTCGGAACTTATCGCTACCACTTCCTGTGTTAACCGTAAAGGTATCATTGTCATTGGCACTGTCGAGGAATATTTCGTTATCTCCTGAGCCAGTATTAACAGCTACATGAGATTTGATAGTACTGGCGATGAGGTTGATCCTATTCCCTCCATCCCCTAGGTTAACTGTGGTTCCATCGACTCCAGCCAGGGTGATGGCATTTTGGTTAAAACCAGCGGTGATAGTTTCAATACCTTTGGTATTAACAATTGTCAGTTGGTTTTCCCCTATCCCTGCATCAATGTTACCACCTTTGGCAATAACACCTGAAATTTTGATGTTATCCGCCCCCGCACCACTATTAATAGTCAGGTTAGTGACATTTTCACCATTACGTACATTAATGAAATCGCCATCACCCAGAGAGGAGATAGATACATTACCCTTAGGTTCGACTAAATCAATAGTATTGAAACCTTCTCCGGTGTTAATGTTTAAATTCTGGACTGTAGGGGCATTTTTCTGTTCAACCAAGTCACCCTGACTACCAGTATTAATGGTGAGGGTTTGCAGTTTGTCAAAGGTGACAATGAATTTTTGCGGTTGTGCATCTGGGACAAAATTAAACTTGGTAATACCAAAGTCATTAGCTAGGGGTGGAGCCAGGGGGTTTGTGGATACAACAGCAGAAACATAGGCATCCCCATCATTAGCCACAATATCAGTGGCGGCGGTTAAACTTCTGTTACGAACTATTTGCAGTAGTTGCAGTCTACCAGTATTCTTGTCAATCTCCAGTCCGGGTAGGGTATTGATCTCGCCGCTGGTGACATATAGGAATTGTCGATTATCAGTGCTAGTAATGGTTAAATCTGCTGCTCCCTTAAAGCCCCTGATGCCTGATGTGCCATCCCGCAGGATTTGGATGGGTTGGTAAGTCTGCGTTGTGGTATCTATGACAAGTTTGCCTTCAGCATCCAGTGGAAATACAGCCAGAGTACCAGTGTGGGCGCTCAAGGTATAGATGAACTTATCAGTGACTGCAAGATCACTAATTCCCCTCATGACGTTCCGAACTGTGACATCTGCCCTGGTTAGCCGTTGCACTTCCTGGAGATCCGTGGCATTGAGAACTACTAATTGATTATCTTGACGACTGATGGCATATACTTTGCTACCGTCTGGACTTAATTCAATGGCTGTGACTTCTTTGAGGCTGTCAGTGAGGAAGGCAGGCTGTTGAAGAGTTAGTTTACCAGTTACTGGGTCATGGTGGAAGAGCAATACCCCTGCTTGTCCTGAATTATCAGAATTATTAATGGGGGAAACCCCTGCAAATACCTGGTGATTGACACCTGTAGTTAGGGTGGTAATGGTTTGGGTACCGGTGCCTCTCCAGGAAGCTTCTGGGTTGATGGTGAGTTTACCAGTGTTGGCATCACGGTTAAATACGCTGATGGCTTCCTCGGTGGCTCCTGCTAGATAAACATAATTACCATCGGCGCTAATTGTCACTGCTGTTGACTCATCCAAGCCCTCTATTTGCACAGTGCCATCTTGGAAGATTTGTTCTTGAGTTATATTGCTGGTATTGACGACCACAAGGGCATTGAGTTGGTTGACACCGTAGAGATGTTTGCCGTCGGGACTGATGGTAATATCAGTTAGTCCTGTGGGGCGAATATATACAGCTTCACCATCCTTGAGGTTTTGACCAGATATGGTATTCACTAACCTGGGGTAATTCAAGGCAGCATTAATCAAAATACTATCATCATCGGGAATCAGAGTCGCCCAAATTTGTCCATCACCTAGTCGGGTGAGGGGTGTGCCTCCGGCTAATAAGGGTTTTAAGAAGTCTTGATTGGTTTGATTTAAATCTATGCCCAATTGCGGGTTAAAGATATTCTCCCCGGAGACATTGATAAACAGCAGCATATCAAAGTCCACATTACTGTCTACATCAAAGTAGTTGACGTTGTACTTACCGGGAGCTATATCCACACGGTAAATAGCGGCTAAGGCATCATCGGGAATATCCCCGGCTATGCCTAAATCTGCGATGCTTAAATCCAGTAACCCATGGACATTGGCACCGCCAATGAGATCAGCTATGAAGGGAGTTGCTACGGTATTATCCGTAATGAAGGGATTACTAGCCCGGACGCCGTCGAATTTTTGGATGGGAGCAGTACTCAGTAGTTGACGTGGTTGACCGGGAATTTGATAGTCAAGCTGAATACCAGCGGAACCAGTATGTTCAAATAGCTCCACGCGAATATCATGAATACCAGGACTTAAAGCTATTTGTCCTGATTTTTCTGAAAATCCATGTAACCCCCCATGATCAACTACCAATTGGTTGTTGATATACAGCCTAGAGCCGTCATCACTGCTCAGGAAGAAAGTAACTGTCTCATTCTGGTTATTGCCAGTGTTAATGAGTTCAATTTTACCCGTCCACAATACAGCAAAGTTATCTACGGGGGGATTTTGGAGGTTAAACCCTGAAAAGGGTTGAGTTGTATTACTTTGTTGAACTACCCCTGTGGTTTGAGAAGCTATGGGAGTTAAGGAACTGAAGTTAGGGAAGGTTGTGATGGCACCACCTGTGGTATACAGATTGGCTTGCAGTTTTTCACTGGTAATGTAAACAGGTTGTATAGCTCCTACAGGTTGTATAGCTCCTACAATCTGACCATTATTTCCCTTGCCCACTAATATCTGTTGCCGTCAATCCTGTAATTTGATCAAAATCAAGATGGGCAATTAAACCTGTCTGATTACCTAAATTTCCAGCATTCAATTGCGCTTGATAGTCGGCTTTGATTTGTGCCCCGGTACGGGCAACGCTCCACAGGCGCACCTCGTCAATACTACCATTAAAGTAAGTAGAATCGGTAGAATCGGCGGAATAACCGATAATCACCTGATCTTGCCAATTAAAATCTGACCTAACTTTAGAACCGGAAACCTTTAACTCACCATCAATATAAACTTTTTGTCCCGAGGAACCAATAACATGAGCCACATGGTGCCATCGTCCATCTGCCAAAGTTAACCCTGTAGTTCCGATAACTTCGTTGTTCCAAACACGAACAAAGATGTTGCCGTCCTTAAGATATATATGGCGATCATGACCACCTGAAAGATTACCAGAGACCACGGAAAATAATCCACCGTTAGCCGAGGTAGTTTTGAACCACAACTCATGGGTAATTTCTGTTTCCGGTTCATTTAGGTTAATTTGAACATAATCCCCACCATCAAACAACAGTCCTCTGGTATCGGGAGTACCTACTAATTGACCATTATTGTCAACGGTGTTACCTCCTAAAATCAGTCGTCCGGGTCCACCGTGATTTCCTCCAGGGCTAAAACCGCCATATATGTTGACGGAGGCGTTGTCAACGTCCAGAACCGATGCCATGAGCTTGACTGTGCCCCCAGCGCCGCCACCACCGGCACCACCAGTACCACCGGTACCACCGGTACCTCCAGTACCTCCAGCACCTCCAGAGCCTCCAGTACCTCCCAGGTAGCCGTTTCCATTGTTATTGTCACCACCAGCACCACCAGCACCACCAGCACCACTACTACCACTGGTGCCAGCGGAGCCATTATTACCCCTATTACCATCACCTCCTAGGGATTTGAGTTGTGTGCCATCCTTTGCAGAGATTTTGCCTTGAGCGACAATTTCAAAAGCTCCACCACCGGCACCACCAGCACCACCAGCACCACCGGCACCGCCAGTACCACCAGCACCACCATTACCTCCCTTACCACCAGCACCGCCATTACCACCATACCAAAACCACGATGCAGCAGTACCGCCGGCGCCGCCGCCGCCGCCGCCACCACCACCGCCGGCACCACCAGCACCGCCGCCACCACCAATACCACCAGTACCACCAGTACCACCAGCACCACCAGATATGGTCAAATCAAATTTGTTATTTGTTCCACCAATTCCATTGTTACCATTAGCGCCATTGCCACCATTAGCGCCATTGTTACCATTAGTACCATTGCCACCATTGCCACCATCATTCCTATAACTGCCCGCACCGCCGCCGTTACCACCGCCAGCACCACCACTACCAGCACTACCAGCATCGCCACTATTTCCACTAGTAGTAGGAGCACCGCCCGCACCACCACCGCCGCCGTTACCACCAGCACCACCAGCAGTGCCCGCACCACCAGCAGTGCCCGCACCACCAGCAGTGCCCGCACCACCAGCAGCCCCTGCTGTTACACCATTAGCGGACACATCAAAGGTGACATTTGCACCAATCTCGACATTATTGGTGACAAAGATGGACAGGGGACGACTACCTTGGGCTGTGACTTTCACCCCATCGGGAATTACTAAATCTCCGGTAAATTGGAACTGGGCAATGGTGTTATTACTAATTAACGAAGTGGTATATGGTACTGTTTCTGAGAGTCCGCTAATTTGGAGAGTATCAGTATTGAAACGTATTTCTTGGGAAGCGGTAGGTGTTAAGGTAATTCTTGGTAGATCGTCATTGATGATTGTGCCTATGGCAATATCGGTGGTGATGGCTACACCATGACTGGGATTGGATAGGGTGACGGCAAAATTTTCATCAGGTTCAAAATGAGTATCACCCGTGATGTTAACTGTAATTACCTTGGAGGTTTCCCCAGGGATAAAGGTAAGTATTCCCGATGGGAATTCCCCGCCAAAGTCTGAGGCATCAGCAGGGTTGGCTCCTGTGCGGGTAACAGTCCAGTCAACTGTACTTCTACCTTTAGTGCTACCGGAACGAGCCACGGTGAAGGTAAAGGCTTTGTTACCTGAATTACCTTCCCCTTGTACAGAGTCGGTAGCAGCGATCGCTACGGTTGATTGATGTACATCAATAATTTCCAATCCCCAAGAAACAGCCACATAAGCATAGTCATCAATTATTTCTAAGCTCATGGCTTCACCAGAAGTAGAATAAGCTCCCGTGAAAGTGGGTTTGCTTCGGTCAGCAACATAGATGCTTTCCAATCCCGCCTCAGTACTTATATATACGTAATCTCCCGCTACGTTAATGTTAGAAATCTTGCTAGATGTACTATAGGTTCCTGTTAATGTGGGATTAGAGGGATTGCTGATGTTGATAATCTCCAGTGTGGCATCATCAGCCACATAAGCGTAGTCTCCCACCACCTGTACATGGTCAAATCCGCCGGGCACATTGCGATCACCTGAAATATTGTTCAGGTTAGAGATACTTCTAATTTCCAGTCTTGTATCAGTAGCTAAATAAGCATAATTATTTAATACATCTAAGTCTTTGGTAACTGGGGTAGAAACTGAACCTGTACGTACAATGTTAGAAACATTTTCTATACCTATTACCTCTAGTTCTGGCCCCCAATAAGAAGTGTTAGAAAGATAGCCGGAATTACCTACTATTTCTAGGTTATTCGCCGAACGAGAATCACTGGAATAACTTCCCATCAACTGGGGAGCAGAGCGATCGCTGATGTCTATGATTTGCAGTCCAGCGTCACCGACCAGGTAAGCATAGTTATCTACAAACTCCACATCATAGTAGGCATAATTAGGAGTGGCATCAGGTGCAGATGTAAATTCTGTGACACGATAGGGATTAGAGCGATCGCTGATGTCTATAATCTGGAGTTCTGCACCGACGGCTAAATAAGCATAGTTGGTCGTTATATCGTTAGCCACATAAACATCACGCGCCTCCAGTCCATTGGTATTATATTTACCGATAGTTTTGGGTCGGTTAGGATCACTGATATCGACAATTTTGAGTCCTGATGAACCGGCCATATAGGCATATGTACCCGCTACTTCCACATCATGATAGAAACTATAATCAAAATCTGAATCTGGATTTTGGTATGGATCCGTTGGGGGGAATAGAGGCGGGTATGGATCCGTTGGAGGTAGATATGGGTCTGTATTAGCTAGATTCACAACTGATAATTGTGAACCAAAATTATTCACATGATAAGCATAATCCCCTACCACTTCCAATTCAGTGGCAGACATAGTGGGATAAGACATTACCAACCAAGGATTGGACGGATTACTAATATCAAATTTTTGGATGACAGCATTATCACTGATGTAGGCGTAAGTATCTACTATTTCCAGACTACCAGAACTAGATCCGAAAGTATCATAACCTCCGACTCGTAGAGGATTAGAGGGATTGCTAATATCGATCACGTTTAGTCCCGAACTAGTAAGCAGATAGGCATAGTTACCGGATACTTCCACATCTCTAGCGCCGAAATAATAAATATTATTTTGATTATTTCGATCACTCGGGTCATAAGTAAGTTGGCTGAGGGAAATAGGCTTAGTGGGAGTACTAATATCGATGATTTCCAGTCCGGACTCAGAAACTAGATAAGCATAAGCAGAAAATCCAAAGTCACTTCCCACTACTTCCACATCATACACCTGACTGGAAGTCTGATAATCCACCTTAATTTTGGGCTGTGAGGGAATAGAATCATCAATCTGGATAATTTGTAGTCCGGCATCATAACCTACATAAGCATAACCGTTTAGTACCTTAACGTCGGTATAATAATTTGCGTAATTTCCGGCTGATACTTCTAAAGACTCCCTACTAAAGGTTCTATGACTGCCTGCGAAGGAGGGTTGAGAGGGATTATTTACATCAACGATTTGTAGTCCCAAATCACTGACGATGTATGTGTAATTGTCTCTTACCTTGACATCATAGGCTGTAACTGGGGTATAGTGACTGCTCAACAGGACTGGGTTAGAGGTGTTAGTCACATCGAGGATTTGTAATCCCAAATCACCAACAATATAACCGTAGTTACCCACGACTTCTATATCACCTGCTGCCGATGTGGGAGTTTCATAAACAGCGATCAACTGGAGGTTGTCAAGATCCCTAATATTAATAACTTCCAGTTGTAAATCACCCCTTATATAGGCGTAGTCCCCCATTACTTTGACAACATTGATGGGAAAAGCAGTTTCATAGGTCGCCTTAACTTGCAAATCAGTGGGATCACTAATATTAATGACTTGTAATCTCGCATCATTACTTATGTATGCGTAGTCACCCACTACTTGTACACGGGATGCAGTGGTATTATAACCCCCGACCCGGGTAGGTTCAGCCGGATTGCTGATGTCGATGACCTGCAATCCGGCATCATTAATCAGATAAGCATAATTATCTACTACTTGTATATCCTGAATACTCCCAGAATCGTAAATACTCCCAGAATCGTACCAACCTATTTCTCCTATTTCTTTGACGTTATAGGGACGGGTAATATCCAGAATTTCCACTCCGGAATCAGAAAGTATATAAGCATAGTTGCCCACCACTTCCACATCTGTAAAACTAGTGAAACTAAAATTACCTGTACCTGTAAGTATGGGCTGAGAAGGATTTCTAATGTCAATGATTTGTAGTCCTATTTGTCCATTATTCCCACCTTGATCAATGAGGTAGGCATAGTTACCGGATACTTCCACATCACGGGCATTGAAAGTATAATAATTAACTGTCAGAGTAGGTTGGGATGGGTCACTAATATTAATGATCTGCAGTCCGACATCATTAGCTATATATGCATAGTCCCCTTGTATCTCCACATCATGGGCGGTAATAGAATTATAGGAATTACCAATAATGGGAGATGGTATTTGCACAAGATTCAAGTTGATATTGCCTGTGGCATCCCCTGAGCCATCAACTGCTATGTGGTAAGTAGTTCCAGGTATGGGAGTAAAGGTAACTTCACTGGTTTTAGAGTTTCTCAGATTATCATTTGCAGCCACTAAACTCAGGGCATTCACGGCATCACCAGTAAACACTGCCAGAAGAGTATCAAAGTCACTGCCATGGGTGTCTATAGTGACTGTATCGGCAGATGGTGCTGTCCAACGCCACCAAGCAGAATTAATCGTGCCGCCTGAGGTATGTGTAGGTTCTCCTGTTTCCCCCGTAAATTCTATATTAATGCCGTTCAAAGCAACACTGGAGCCATTGACGGTAATACTATTGGCAAAGTCATCGTTAGAAGCGGAATTGTTGAATTGCGCCTGACTGAGAATGTTTTCCCCTGAGGCGACGGTGACATGATTACCATCAATAGTTATGGCAGAGCGTAGGGCTAATTCCTCAATAATCAGTTCATCCTGATCATCTTTCCCGCCCAGAAAATCGATGTGTGTGAAATTATTAATGAATAATAATTCCTGACCATTACCTATTAATTGGTCTTCCTGCAATTTCCACTCCACAGGATCACTGTAGTTGCTGATATCTGCGCTGAGTTTTTCGACACTTTCTAGAATTAGCTGATCATCATCTAACAAGCTACTGGTGTCTATATCCCTTGGGTTTTCTTTAATGTCTAGTCTGAGGCTATCTTCTCCCATACCGCCGGTGAGTGTCACCTGGGTAAACCCACCATTAGCTAAACCAAAATTCCGATTACCAGCCACAAATTCTGAGAGGAAGACATCATCCCCAGGTCCACCAACAATGGATAATTTCGATTGTGATTCAAAATCGTAATAGATTTTATCCCCATTGCTGTCACCCCCAACGATATATTCAATAAACGCGCCTTGGGCATCGGTTCTAAATCCAAATAGCTCGCTGGCAAATGTCCCTTGAATCACAACACTATCTGTAGTGCCGTCATTGCCAGTATCTTGAATCCAGATTTGACTATCAACACCAGAGGTAGTATCGGATAACTGGATATTATAGCGATCGCCTACATTCTTACCATCTAATACTACTTGTGGCAAGTGGTTGCCCACCCAGAAAGTGTTTTGACGATCACCACCGGTCAGTTCTATTCTTTCAAAGATATCCTGGATATTTTCCGTTTCACCGACACCTAAAGTACCATTAGCATTGACTATACCAATGTGCAGTTGGTCAGCATTCAAGAAGAAATCAGTATTACGCTCCTCCTTCAGGGTATCTATCTTACGATCTTCATTTACTGAGTGGTCTCTATGTTGGAATCTATCCACACCTTCACCACCGGTAATGGTATCTGCTCCGAGTCCACCAATGATAGTTTCTGCAAACTGGGAACCTATGAGAATATCATCACCTTCACCACCCAACAAACGTAAGTCTGTGGTTAATAAGGTAGTGATTTCACTGGCATTAATGGTATCGTTACCACCTGCGCCGTCCACAATTACTGTATCCGGGGCTTTATTAACATTAGGACTACCCAGGTAAGTGATATTAAAGTTTAACCCAGCCTCCTGTTCAATGCGGAGAATATTGATAGTTTTGTCTGTATCCGCATCTTTTTCTCTTGGGGTGGAGAGTCTGAAGACATCCCCATTTTCACCACCTAAGATGGTGATTTTATCTGATGAGTTATCAGGTTCCTTGACAAAAACATTAAATAACTCTTCCTTAACATCACCTTCCCGGTACTGGACATCGCGCAACACCAAACGGCGACCACTGGCATCCTGATCTAAAATTAACCAAGTTTCTTCGGTGTCTTGAGAATTACGAACTTGAAGAGTTTCTTCTGTTTCCTCGATGATTTCATAACTTGCATCCTGGAGAACTAAACGACGACTGCCTGGTGTTCCCTCTGGTTCTTTGTATAAAATCTGCCAAATTTCTTCTTTACCCTCAGATGTGAGAACTTTGAGGATATCCTCTGTTTCCTCTAGGACAGTCCAAGGATTATTTTCAGCTTCTAAATCAACCCATTTTTGGAAGGGAACCAAAGTATATTTTCTGCCTTGGTTATCTACCTTGATTTCCATCCATTCTTTGAAGGTGACAATGGTATCTTCTTTATATTTATCTAGTGTATCCAGAAGATTATCGTTATCTGTATCAACCCAGACAGCACGGCGTTGTGTAACTACCTGTTGACTAATGCCACTGGACAAATCTACATTTCTCACAGATGTACCACTGAGATTATTAATTATAATCTCATCTGCCCCTTTGCCAGTGTCGATGTTGACCCCTTCCACACCGGTGACAATCAAATTGGTGACAATCAAATTATTGCGATTCCAATTAACTGCTATATCTACACCGGAGGCGCTGAGGGTGACCATATCGGGTGTGCTAGTGTCCACGATATTGTTCTGTTCATCCCGGGTGAAGCCTGAGAAATTAATGGTATCTTCCTGACCATCACCGCCATCTAAAACATCAGTACCCTCAACCCATTCTAAGGTATCTCTGCCTGCTTCTCCATACAGTTGATCATTACCCACACCTCCTGCTAGGTAATCATCACCGCCACCGGCGCGAATTACATCATCACCAGTTCCGCCCAGCAAAATATCATTACCTTCGCCACCATTAATCTCATCATTACCCGCACCACCGTCGATCCAGTCCTTCCCATCACCGCCGGTCAGGATGTCATTATCCTCATTGCCCTGGATATTATCATCACCTGCACCGCCATCAATGGTGTCATTACCTTGATTGCCGATGAGGATATCGTTACCATCTCCACCTTTAATATTGTCATCGCCAGTGCTACCGATGATGATATCATTGCCACTTTCTCCCTCTAGGGTGATAGTGGGGGTGATAGTTGCCCGTGTTTCTGGTCCAGTAACTGTAATTCTATCATTGCCGGCACCGCCCTTGACGGAGATAGAGGGATTTGCACTCTTGTAAGTAAGATTTTTATAAAGGATATCAACAGTGTCATTACCATCCCCGGCTTCAATGGTGATATTGCCGTCAATATTATCCCCTAAGATCAGGTCATTACCCTGTTGACCCCTAATAGTGACATTGCCAGTGATGTCAGTGATCATAATCTTGTCATCACCACTGCCAGCATCAATATCAATGGTGATGTTTTTATCTTTTAACCCACTGACTGTATAGGTGTCATTTTGACTAGTACCGATCGCCCGAATTTGACTGACATCTGCCAGTTTAAAGTATTCGGTAATATTATTACCCCTAACTCTAATCCACTCACCAGCTTTATAGATATCCACATCTCGCTGGAGCAGGGACACATCATATACCACTGGGGTATCCGTGGGCTGACTGGTGGCACCCGAAGGTAAATAACGCAGTGTCAGCACGCCGTTTTGTAAATCACCGGCAGTGGCAGGAATAGGATCGGGGAAACTATAGTTATAGGAAGCTAATACCTGATCAACAAAACGTTGGCGTTTTTCATACAGTGTTTTTTCCCACCCAAAAATCCTAATTCCTACCCATAGGAAGGCTTCTAAGAATACCCGCAGTTCTCCTTCAGAATCAAACAAGGCTAATGGACTTTGGGAGAGGCGCTCATAAATTTCATCAATGAATAATTTGCCATCTTCAAGTCCAAAGTTGGGGCTATTCCTGTTCTGCTCCTTGATATCATTGAGGTTGAAGTTAATGGCTGCCGACACACCTCCCGATATTCCTGCTTCCACCAATCCACTCAGCCCCAGGGATGTCCCCGCCTGAATTGTTAGACCTAATGTAACCTCAGGTTTATCAAAATTATTACTATCCCAATCTTCAACATAGAACCCTTCCAGGATGCGGGGAACCCCTGATAGAGAAAACTCTTCCTCTTCGGCCCATTTTCTGATGCCGGAAGAATCAAAACCGAAGCTAAAATCTGTTGCGGCTGAAACACTACCACTAAGGAAGGCATTTAAACCAGGGAATACCGGGAAAGATTGAGTATACCCAAAGTTCAGGTCTAAATTCGGCATTTGATAGCGGAATAGGGTCGCATCTCTACCGGTTAACAACCCTAGTATGGAAGCGGGATTAGTGAGGAGTGGGAACTCAATGGAGCCTTTAGTAGTGCCGATTTGCTTAGTAAAGTTGGAGGCTTTAGTTGATGTTTTGGTTTGGTCTTGTAAGTTGGGTGCTTGCTTCCCTGCTACACTACTATCTACTGTACTTTGCTTATCTTTGAGTAGAGAGTTACTCAGGGTAAAGTCACCAAAATCAATGATGATACTTTCGGTTTTTGCCGCATTGACTGTATTTACAAAGTCTCCAAACTGGATGATGGCATTTAGGGCTTTCTCCACAGCCTGGAACTTAGCGGAAGGGAGTTTGATGCGGGCTAAATCTAAAATCCTTAAATCATCGATGCCTAAATTGATGGGCTTGGTGAGGAATTTAGCCACATCCACCACTGGGTTAATGAAGGGTGTGATATTATCCACAATTGGCCCTGCTAACCCTGCGAGGAAAGTACCTAAATCTAGTTTGACATCTTCAAATACTACAATGGGGGAGCCGCCAAAGGTGTTAGTATCTGTGGCAGCAGTACTGGCATTGACAAACACCTGATCATAACGGATGTTGGTGGTAATCCTCGGTAGGCTGACGGTGTTACTGGTGGGAACCATGACAGTGGCGGCTAGGTCAATGTCTGCCTCTGCCCGTAATGTTCCCACTAAAGTCTCTCTGATTTTACCAATCTGGGTAATTTTCAATCTACCGTTATCGTTACCATCGGTATCTCTGATATCCAGCCCCAGACTTCCATAGAAACCACTGTTACGCGTATCATTATCTTGAGATGAACCCTCATCAATTTCCTCAATTTTCACCTGCAGGAATCCCAGGGTGGCTACGGCACTAAATTCATTGCTCAGGGTAGCATTGAGTTGGATGGCAAATTCTTCCCCGGTGTTTACTAATGCGCCAGTGGGACCCTTTTCTACCGCGCCAGTGGTATCCACAAAGAACCCATCCTTGGTACTAAAACCAAAGCCAAAGTTAGCTGTATACAACAAATCAATGTTGATTTTAGAACCTGGATCAATTTGTAGTCCTAAGCCGGGAATGGAGGCATCAAAGTCAATGGGTAGGCTAAATTTCCCCAGACTTCCCGATAGGGGTAGGTTAAAGGTAATGGTGTCTTTATTTAAGGATAAGGGCACATCTAGGGCGTTGATTACCCCATCCTTATTGATATCGGTTAAATCATCCTTTAAATAATCCCCTAAAACACCGTAGAGTCCCTCTTGGATGATTTCTACTGTGGTTGTTTTGTCTTGTTTGATGGGGGCTTGATTACCCAATTGCTCAAAGGTAACTTGCCATGGGTTTTGTGCGGTTCCTGCCCCAGTAACAGTAACGTTGGTGATCTGATCAAGTATGTTTTCTAGGTCACGGGCAGTGGCACTAGTGTTAATTAGTATTGTAGATTTGTTATTCCATGCCAGTTGGAAGGTGCCACTAATGTCATCTCTGTAGATTGTCTGTACTTCTTTAGTCTGATCATCACCCTCTGTCAGGGTTTCAATGGTTAATTTTGGTGACTGTAACTGGCGACGGAAACTGGTGGGGGCTTGGGCAGTGCCTAAGAGGTCGTTTTTAACATCTTGGAAGAAGGTAATATTACTACCTAATTTATCACCAATCAGGGGAATAGGTACGTTGGCGGCGGCTTGTACTCCGTCGTGTAGAGTATCAAATAGGAATTCTAGCCCCTTGATAATGTTTTCTGGATCGTTGAGTAGGGCAAATAAATCGGCGGTGGAAACTAGGTCGGGTACGGAGGTTTTGATTTGGGACATACCGCCGGGTTCAAAGACGGCATCTAATGCCAGTACGTTATCCGCAATGCCATCAAAATCAGTGTCGTCTGTGGTTCCTCCCATGGGGTAGTTAGCAGTGGGGAAGTATAATGGCAATTGGATATCTACAAAACCGTCTGCTTCAAAGTCGGTATTAGAGGAGTTGAGGTCTTTGAGTAGGTAGCGATCCTCTGGACTGTCAGCTAGTTTTAAGTCTGCCACTAAATCAATATTAACTAGGCCATCTTTGACCCAGAAGCCCACAGGCTCCTGTAAGCCGATATCTAGGGCAACGTTAAAGTCTAAGGGTTGTAGGGTTTTAACTACAATGTCAAAGTTAAAGTTAGTGGTGTCGTGGACATACAGTTCTGGATCTAGAATATCCGTGAGGTCAAAATCTAAGCCTAGGTACAGGGAACCCACGGCATCAATATACACTTCCCCGGAGGCTCCGGCATCAAAGCCTAAATTGGTGGCGCTCCCTACTAAAGATTTGACAGCTTCCGGCACTCCTTCATAGTTGACTAAATCTTGGAGATTCAGGTTAAAGGCTTGCTGGGTTTCTACATCTATGCCTTGAATATTTAATTCAAATGTGAAGGAGGAGTTTCTGTAGGCTATACCGATGATTTTTTCGCTGTCAAACTGGGCGAGAATGTTGCGATCGCTAATTAATTCCTCTAGGTTTACCTGATCAATTAAAGTCAGGGCGATATCTGCATCAGTGGAGTCGGCTGTTAAATTTTTCGCTCTCAGACGCTCAACGGCAACACTGGCTTCTTCCTCAGTCAAGACAAAGTTAATTTGCAGTAAATCCCGATCTTGTCGTAGTCCAGTTGTTAGTTCTGCATCACTCAGGGCAGCCAATAAACTGTCATCAGTGGCATTGGCACTGATACCTTTAGCTTCTAGGCGACTGAGGGCATCTTTCCACTCTTGACTTGCCCCTAATAATGCATCCCGATGGGCTTTAGCCTCTTCAATTAAACTGCTCTGATCTAGTGCGCCCGACACATCCTCCTCAGTAGAGTCTGCACTTAACCCTAACTGACTCAACACCCCTTCTGCTGCCTTCAGGGCAATATCATACAGTTCTCCCAGTTCTGTTTGGAGTTCCTCCATTCCCTCCAGGTTGCCTTTTACGAAGTCTAACACCATGGAGTACATATCACTCTCTACAGATAAATCAAATGAAGCTTCGATTTCTGCATCTGTGGCAGTACTGCTTAAACCCGCCTGCTGTAACCAGGCGAGGGCTGAAGATAAGGTTTCATCACTGGCGACAAAATCGCGATCGCTCTTGAAGGATGCCAATTCATCGGGGTTGACACCTACAGCATTAATATCATTATCGGTGGCATTGCGATCTAGACCATACTCAGCTAATCGATCATAGGCTGCCACCACATTTCGGTCATCACTGATGGTTTGAAAGTCATCAGCAGAGTCTCTGCGTGCTAAGGCAATGGCTAAATCCCCATCAGTGGATTGGCCATCTAGGTCAAAGTCAACGGCAGTCAGGCTCTTATAGGCAGCACTTACCTCCGCAGGGTTGAAGGATAATCCTAGATTTAGAGCCTCACTAATTTTTTGATTCAAGTCTATTTCTAGGTTTTGGACATCACTCAAACCTTGTTGAACCGTATTCACCGCTTGAACAATGGTGGTAATGATATCCGTGGAGCCAGAACCGAGTATTTGAGCGGCGCTCTTGTCAATTACTGGGATTTTTTCATGTAGGATTGCATCCTCTGAGTAGGTGTATTCATACCCAATCACTTCCCCCTGATCATTCTTAATCTCAGTTTCTGTCCCGCCCCCAATTTGTAACAAGGTGGACTTCAATCCTTCCAGTAAGGCATCTAAGGAAATCTCCTTCATTGACACCAGTTCTGTGAGATTTTCCACGCTACTGAACATGGGAATAGTACTAAAGAAGCCGCCCAGGGTAACATCATCACCAGGGGGTAAGGGATTAGCCTCTGTATTAAAGGAAGCGCGGATGCGGGCTGGATTTTCTTCGTTGTTTAACCCGGCTAAAGCTCCCATGAGTTTAATGGGTAAATCAATTGCGTAGGTACTATCGGGGTTTAGTTTAGGAGAGCCTAAGACTAACCCGTTCAAGTCTTCTACATAGTGACGACCTTCCGCCCCTAGGGAAATGCCAGTATTAAATGAAATATTGCCATCGTCAATGCCAATACCGAATGGTCCAATATTTAGGGATAAATCAAACAGTTCATCATGATCCAGTTGCAAATCTCCCCGCAGGGTGGGATCTTGAATGTAGAATTTACCACTACTATCTAAACCAAAGACAAATTCAAAGTTTAAGTCTCCGCTTAAGATAATGGGTGTTGACTGTTGCACATTAATAGGCAGGTCAAAGCCTAAATCCTTTAAGAAGGAATTGGAGAAATCCAGCTTTACATCTTGCTCAAAATCCGCTATTGCCAAACTGGCTTTAAATTCTTTCAGTTCGTTGGAAACCGTGGGACTGATGACATCTAAGGCGTATAAGTCTGCGGTGCTGACTTCTTCCTTGCTGTTAAAGATATCAGCAATTTCATCCCTCACTGCGATGCTGATTTTATCAGTAAATGTTTCTCCTGTAGCAGACCACAGACTATCTAGCACTGAGTCTATGAAGGGAATTTGTCCCACTGGTCCAACTATTTTTTCCTGTAGGATATCACCATAGTTGGCAGCCCAATCAGCAAAGCTATTTAAACCGCTTAACAGTTTTTCCTCATCGGACTGTTGGGCTCCTTGCACATTACCATTTACTGAACTCAGCCCTATGGGGTTACTCACTTCCCACTCAGGAATTGTTCCCCTCATCCCAGTGCTGAGGTAAATATTCATTAACTGTGTGGTATCCCCTTCAATATCTGGTAATCCCAAAACATGACCGATTTCGTGCATCACCACTGTTAGGAGGTCAAAACTGCCGTAGGCTGGACTATCCAGATTTGCCCTTAATAAATTATTACTACTATTACCACTAAATTCACTGTCTTCTGTAGGGGTAGAATCTAGGAACCAACCTATACCCGATGCATTGGTATCTATATACACTATATTACCCGTGGTTCTCCCCAGGACACCTTCCGGTAAGTCCGTCAAAATAAAGGTGACATCCTTGTTTAAATTCAGGGGATTATTTTGAGCCAGGGGTGATGCGTTCCAGCGCTGGATAGCCTCCTCAATAATGGGGTTCAGCTGATTGTAGGTAATGGCATTTGTTTCCTTCCCTATGGATAACCCCACGTTACCGCTATCAGATGAAGTATTTCCCGCCACCAGAAGCTGACCGCCTGCTACCAACGCTGTGGTAAGTTTAAAATTACTTTCCTTGTCCTTAATAGTCACGCCCGCATTGTTTGTGAAGTTCTCCGGGTTTCCTTGGACTTTTTCAAACTTACCGTAGACAGTTAATTTTACTGTTTTATCTTCTCCATTTACGTTTACTGTTGCTGTGTACTCGGATTTTTCTTGAGTACCTTTTACTGTTATTTTGCCACTAAAGCCACTAAAATCTATGATATCCTTCTCGCCGGCATATACTATATCATTGCCGCCCCAATTATCATCATTGAAAATGAATTTATTTGGTTTAATATCACCAATTAAAATATCGTTGCCCTGTCCACCACCAATATTTTCAATATTTCTTAATGTATGCTTATCTTCAGTACCGGTAGCATTTATATCCTTTGCTATCCCTTGAGATAAATCAATCACCAAGCCCTGAGTATCATCCCTAAAGATAACAGTATCTTCTCCACCCAACCCGTCAACGGTGTCATAGCCCCCTTGACCCAAAATAAACGTGTCAGCTGCCAATTCCTTAATTTGTTTTTGAATAATGTCATCGTCATCTTTTTCATCCGACTGCCATATAGAGATCAAATCTGTTGAGTCTTTCCCTATAAGGTTATCATTTCCTTTACTACCAACAATTGTACTGACGGCGGCGACAGCAGTTTGAAACCACAACAACGGATCAGTAGAGCTAATAGGACTAGACCCGCCAAAAGCTGTAGCCAGGTTATTAATTATGTCAATGAACTCGGACCGTCCACTGCCAGAAACAGATTGAGCTGTACCATACTGATAAGCTAAAACCGGTAAGCCTGCCGCGGGCAATCCTGGGAAAGTTTGGATATTAGGTCCAGCACCAATATCGGCCTTGACTCCATCCCCATCAAATTCTGAATAGTCTAAAACTATACTGCCACCAGGTCCGGCATTGACATATCCACCTAACAGATTTTCCCCTAGTAGTCCTTCTGGACTGCCTATAAATTTAATCGTAGTTGTCCCTCTGCTACCAATAATGTTTTCAATGTCATTGGCAAAAAGATAACTATTGGTTATTGGTCCTAAGTTTGTTCCCAATGTTCCAGTCAGACCTGGGATAAAATTCTCTGCCTCAACTATTACTGTATTAGTGATGCCTCCACCATTTGTAACCTGAATGTTAACATTCCCCCTAAGAGCCGAGAAATCAAGGGTATCTCCTCCCAGAACTTTATAAGGATCGGGAATTTCAAGAATGGCAGCACCTCCCCACGGCCCTTTAAATTTATATGTATCTCCACCTGTCAGTCCGATTAAAGCATGAACGCCAAAATTCAATTGTGAACTTATGGAGGAAACAATGCTTTTGACAATATCTGTTTTGGACTTGGGCCAAGACAAACTAATAGGATTACCAATTGAAAACTGATTACCACCCCACCCCTTCAAAAGACCATCAATAAAAGTCCACGTCCTAGAGTTCCAATCGTCACCGGCTAGGGGGTTCATAATATCAGTTCCAACTAAAATATTTACACCCCTGCCAAAGTTGATATTGTCAATATTTTGAAATTTGCCAACTGATAATCCTGGTAATCGAGGATTAGTTAGAGTAGTTAGTACCTCTAGTTTCTCCAGTATATTTATTTTACTGGCAAGAGCACCAATACCAATACCAGCACCAACACCAACACCAACACCAACACCAACACCACCACCAGTTCCAGAATTAATTCCACCTGTTGTCTGACCTATCCCATACCCCGCCAGCAATCCTAATCCCGCGATCGTACCTGGACCAATAGTGCCTAAAGAGCCTATTGAACCCAACGCCCTCCCAAAATTCTTAACTCCACTGATATCAATTGTATTAACTCCACTGATATCAATTGTATTAACTACACTGAGGTTAGGCAAAAAGTCTAAACTAGCCAAAGAGTCCGCTCGCTTCAAAAGATTTGTAAGTGTAATCTCCCCGTCAAAGACTATACTTGCTATGGAATTTACAAAACCACCACTGCCTGCACCACCTAAACGATTTTCACCACCTAAACGATTGCCTTCACCACCTATTAATTTACCCTTAAACTCTTGACCACTTTTTTGAACACTAGCATCCATGGTAAAAGTATTGGCATTACGTCCACCATAAATAGTGGTTCTTTCTCCCACATGGGTAAAGACAATTTCACTGAAATCAATAGTTAGGAAGCTAGGTCCGTAAACTGGAATTTCTGCATTGGCAGTGCGTTTAACAGTGAGTTGCACATGACCATCAACATATTCAAAAACAAACTGCAATTCTTTGGTTACTTGCCGAAAATCAATTACCAACTCACGGTTGGCGAACATATGCCTAGTATCAATCTCTAACCTTTGGTTACGATTCACACGCGCTGTCACCAGGTCATTTCCGAATGGGAGGAATCTGTCCAAGACCCCTAAATACCTATTCCCCTGCACTCCCCAGTTATTACCAAATAGGAAATGACTATCTACATCAGCAGCAACAATGCCGGAGATATTTTTGAAGCTGTCTGAACCGACGGACACTGAGTTTTTAAACAACAAGTTGTCTGGTTGTTGTTCCTCTTGTGGTGCTCCCCCTTTGGGTTCGACTTTAAGACTAACACTACCTGAAGAACTCTTCCAACCCTTGAGGCTGGCCTGAGCAGTTTTTAAGTATTCGTCTATATTTCTGTTGCTATCATAATCACCAGCTATTAATTTGCCATCACTGAGAATATAGGCGAATTTATTGTCATCAACGACACCAGAGAAATTTAAAGTGTTTACGTCTCTCTTTTGTTCAGTTACCTGATCATGACCCCAACCACTGGTAAAGACATATTTGTCTTTACCATCACCACCATTTAAAGTGTCATTACCAGCACCACCATTTAAAGTGTCATTATCAGCACCACCATCTAGAGTGTCATTATTAGCACCACCATCTAGAGTGTCATTATTAGCACCACCATTTAAAGTGTCATTATTAGCACCACCATTTAGAATGTCATTACCATCACCACCATTTAAAGTGTCATTAGCAGCACCACCATCTAGAATGTCAATACCATCACCACCATCTAGAATGTCATTACCAGCACCACCATCTAGAATGTCATTATTTGGACTGCCAATAATTTTTTGAATACTAGGAATAGGACTGGTGGTTCCCGTCGCAGAACTGGCAGGGATAGAGATAACATTGCCTTGCTGATCGACAACCTCAAATTTAACGTCTGTTATCTGTGCACCATCCTGAGCAAGAGGACTAATTGTGATGATCCACGGCTTAGTTATACTTCCTAACCCCGTAACGCTGACCTGATATTGATTATTGCCTAGGCTGGTTAGAATTTGATTTGTTATTTCATTATTATAATTAGGATTTTGACCGAGTTGAGCAATAGTAGGATTATGATTATTCCTAGTTAATACTATCCTCGCATTTTGACCCTCTACAGATTCGGGACGAGTAACCCGCCATTGGGAGGGAAGAGCATGTTGAATAGGACTTTTTAGCTCTGTAGAGAAGACATTATTATCATTATCAACAATTGAAAAGCTACCACCTTCGGGTATATTGGAGATTGTCCAGGCGTAACCGTTGTCACCATGTGTCTGTACTGCTACTCCCGCCAATCCGTTAATCTTTCTCAGTTCTGCTTGTAAAGATGATTGATTAACATTGTAGTCTATCTCTGCGGTGTCAGAGCGTAATCCATCATTGTTCCTATAGGTTAATTTAAACTTACCGGAATTCCCGTTATAGGATACTGTTTGGGATCTGTTATCAGGTTCAGTTATCTTGAAGGCAGTAATTGAAAAGCTACCACCTTCGGGTATATTGGAGATTATCCAGGCGTAACCGTTGTCACCATGTTCCTGTACTGCTACTCGCTCCAATCCCTCAATCTTTCTCAGTTCTGCTTGTAAAGATGATTGATTAACATTGTAGTCTATCTCTGCGGTGTCAGAGGTTGATCCATTATTGTTCCTATAGGTTAATTTAAACTTACCGGCAGTCCCGTTATGGGATACTTCTTGGGATCCGTTATCAAGTGGAGTTATATTGATGGTACTTAGAAATTTCAATTCATAGTCAGGTATGAATTCATTAGCGGAGGCGTTACGGGGAATCGTGATCCTCCATGGTCTCGTTGCCACTGGTCTTTATCTCGCTAAAATTACCGCTTATTCCGAATGCTCCGGCTATTGTTGCTTTATATCTATCCATTGTTTGACCACGTCTAAACTCTACTTGGTCTTTGGATTTTAAAGTAAATTGGTCTACGCCATCTGGTAGTGAGACATCAAGAATAAAATACGGACTTTCAGATAGTAAGGGTTCTGTTTTGACTGAGGATATTATGGGTGCTGGCTGGTCTCCTAAATTAACCTGAACACCCGTTGGATATTTGTCATAATCAAAATTGTTTGTAGGATTTGGTAGATTTGGAGGATTTTCAATAATTACAGGTAAATATTGATTATTACCTTGTGGCTCGAAGTAATAATTATTTGTTATCCTCCCACCAATAATTCTGGTAATGTTCTCAGCAGTTATTGCTCTAATTCCCGTAATTTCCGTGTTCCAAAGTATGACCTTATTGCTATTCGCATTATTGCTGCTCCCATTCTGAATAGCAATATTTATCTCTGTATTAATATTGCTTAAATCAAGTATTGATTGATTTTGTTCTCTATTTTGGATTTCTGGATTTTTTATCCTCAGCGTAATGGCATCTCTATTACTATTACTTAGAATATTACGTATAGTATACGTATTAGTACCTTGTCCACCTCTTATTATTTCAACATTAGTAACAGGTTGATTTTGACCGTTTACTTGATTGTTACCAGATGTAACTGTATTGTTACCAGATGTAACTGTAAAACCTAAGATGTTATTATTATTGATATCAAAATTTAAATTTTGATTTACTCCCGTAAAGTCCAGGGTATCCTGGCCTTGATTAGGTTCTTCTACAACCGTATCTTGACCCCAATTATTCTTAAAAATATATGTGTCATTTTCAGCACCACCATTTAGAGTGTCATTACCATCACCACCATTTAGAGTGTCATTACCAACACCACCAGTTAAAGTGTCATTACCAGAATTACCATTTAAAGTGTCATTACCAGAATTACCATTTAAAGTGTCATTACCAGAATTACCATTTAAAGTGTCATTACCAGAATTACCGTTAAAAGTATATTGAATATTAGAATCAAACACAGAATCTGGATCTAATTTAAAACTTATAGTCTCACTTCGACTTCCCCCAGTTATGTTGCTGATATTCTGAAAGCCTTTACCCACGCCGTTACCCACTAGGTTACTAGCAGTCCCTTGTTTATCACCTGTAAAAGTAATAGTTTGTGGCTGATTTCCAGCATATTGAATTGTGTTGTTACCACCACCACCATTTAAAACACCATCTAACTTTCCTGTTTGTGAAAAAATGAATGTATCATCGCCATTGCTACCAGTGAGGTTCTTAATATTTTTAAAAGTAAATTGTTTATCGTTCAATTCGACTTTAACTTCATTTATTCCACTAATCAGAACCGTACCATCCGGAGGTATATTCAGGGTGTTGTTATTTTGAGATTCACCGATGAAATTGTAGATATCTGCAACCGCAAATCTATGTTTATTGTTGACTACTTCAATACCCTGTGCATTTATGCTAAAAGTCTGATCCCCCGCAGTTGATCGAAATATTATCTCTGAGCTTAGATCATTATTTCCAGTTAAATTGGTTAACTGTTCAGTACTAATACTCAATCCCCGGTTTTTATTATCCACTGTAAGGAGTTGTTGAAAATAAGATACAGTTAATTTCCCCTCAACTGGTGCAAAAGTGACTTGTGATGGTCGTATCAAATCGTTATTATCCCATGCTTTATCCTTGTCTTCGATGGTTTGTAATTGTAATAAATACTGATAATCATTAATACTCTCCTGCCAGGGCAAACTAGACTCTATGGCTCCTGTCTGTACTTCCAGATGCCAATCACCACCCAACAGGGCATTACCAGTGAAATCATCAGAAGCCGCAACATCAGCCCCCGTCAAGTGAGCTAACTCCGCCACTAACTCAATGCCAATCCCCGCAGCCACATCACACCCATAAAGCAGTATATCTGCTGTTGGTGTTAAGGAGAGACTCCAATCCTGCAACTGAGACTGATACTGTGCCAAAGTAGCCTGTGTTAAGACAGTATTACCCAAACTGATGGAACCCTCAGCACCATGGGAAACAACATGAACCGCCTCAATGCCTTGACGTTGAGCCAAAACCGCACTCATTTGGGAGATACCATCTTGGGAACCGTCAAGGACAACAGTTTCTACATGATGACCTAATCCAGTCAAGAAACTTTGATAATCCGGCACTGCCTGATCCACAAAGATAATCTCTGTTTTGGGCAACCCAGTCAAACTATCCCCGCCCACACCCTCTTGAGGCACCAATCCTGTGAGTAAATCTCTGCCATCCTCTTGAGACGGAAAAGCATCCCAGTCGGGGAACTGAAAATCACTAGTTTCTACTAACTTAACTTCATCCATCCACTGCAATTCTGACCCCATGGGGCTGAGTTGTCCTGGGAAATTATCCTGCTGTGGCGAATAATCTGCACCAATAACGTCAGAACCAGGGAAAACATCGGCACTGTGCGGGAAGTCGGAATTAAAAGACTGATTATTCATGGTTTTACCCAAGAAGTTTGTATATTTTGGAAATATCACCAAATTAGGAGCTAATTACTATACGTTATAAAACTTAATGTATAACTTAATTGTTAACGTGAGTTGGACGGATAGGAAAGCGCAAAAAGCTAGCTATACATGAATTTGCTTCACTGGGCATCAGAAAACCGATCATTACGATTAATTAAAGCAATGTCAAAAAAAACACATAAAAATGCTAAATTGTTACCGTAGTCCATTTGACATCTACCCAAAAGATTTGCCTGCTCTACCCCGTACCATTTTTTAGTTCCATCCAACTCACGTTAATTCGGTTTTGACAACCGTGACCAAAGGAGTGGGATACAGAGTAACATCCTAGAAAGACGGCTTTCGTCTGTCATAGCTCTTGCTATTTAGCGTGCAGTACAGTAGAATGTAAAATAGTCGGCATAGGGCATCGGCACGACTTTAAATGGGCGAGGAGCGACTGTAACCCTACTTCGGTAGCAAGTTGCAGTGAACCCTCAAAAATCACCAACCTTCTAGGTCGGTGAGTATGCCAAATGTCCGATTATCAAAGGACATGGGTAATAGATGGCCTTTTGATTAACCGTGAGAATACATAAATGATGAAACCCCAAAATACCTCGTATTCTGGGGTTTATTTTCTACTTATTACCTAACCAGGACTGCAAATCTAACAAACTGGTAAAGTCTAATAAAGCCTCACCGAGATTTTCTAATTCTTCCAATGATAAATTTGCCAATTGTGCGCCTATATCTGGGGGTAGTTCTCCCACCCTGCGTGTAAGTTGACGTATAACTAAACGTCGTTCTCCTCGCTGTTCTCCTCGCAGTTCCCCTATTTGTTCCCCTTCTTCGAGAATTTCTTGGTAAATTACTGACTCCCGCATCATACCCTCCCGAAATAGTCTTCTAATTAAATCCTTCTTAAATTTTAACCCGGCTAAAATTTGGGTGTAAGCCGAAATTTCAGGGCGCTGAGTTGTCTCCAGTGCGTTAATTCGTGAGACAATTTCCGTCAGCAAGGTTTGGGGTTGGTTGGTCGCTGTTAATGGTGCTAGTGGTAACAATGCTGGGTCTTGGAGAAAGATTTCTGGGTTTTGTTCCCACATCCGAATCAGACGATATTCATGACGGGTAGTTTCCACGTTAAAGGCTGTAGTAATTTCGCCCTCATCTTGGGGAGGAAGCAGTAATACTACTACTTGTGTCACTGGTAAACGATACAAGCGATACAACCTTACCCAATAGTCTAACATTCGTAGTGGTAGGGGTGGTGTGGATTCTAATTTGGTTTGAAATTCTAAATGTAGAATCCTGCCTTGCAGTTGTAAAAAGGTGACATAATCGGCGCGGATGGGTTCTATGCTTAATTCGGTTTTGAGAATTGTGACATCCCCTTGCGGTGTCCCTAATACCCAACTGGCGAACCTTTGGGGGTGTTTTTCTGATAGTAGCTTGCAGAGATTGTCAAAGGACATGGGTAATATATGGTTGTTTGATTAACCATGAGGATACATAAGTGATGATACCCCAAAATACCGGTTATTTTGGGGTTTATTTTCTACTTATTACCTAACCAGGACTGCAAATCTAACAAACTGGTAAAGTCTAATAAAGCCTCACCGAGATTTTCTAATTCTTCCAATGATAAATTTGCCAATTGTGCGCCTATATCTGGGGGTAGTTCTCCCACCCTGCGTGTAAGTTGACGTACAACTAAACTTCGTTCTCGCTGTTCGCCTATTTGTTCTCCTTCTTCGAGAATTTCTTGGTAAATTACTGACTCCCGCATCATACCCTCCCGAAATAGTCTTCTAATTAAATCCTTCTTAAATTTTAACCCGGCTAAAATTTGGGTGTAAGCCGAAATTTCAGGGCGCTGGGTTGTCTCCAGTGCGTTAATTCGTGAGACAATTTCTGTCAGCAAGGTTTGGGGTTGGGTGGTCGCTGTTAATGGTGCTATTGGTAACAATGCAGGGTCTTGGAGGAAGATTTCTGGGTTTTGTTCCCACATCCGAATTAGACGATATTCATGACGGGTAGTTTCCACGTTAAAGGCTGTAGTGATTTCCCCCTCATCCAGGGGAGGAAGTAGTAATACTACCACTTGTGTCACTGGTAAACGATACAAGCGATACAACCTTACCCAATAGTCTAACATTCGTAGTGGTAGGGGTGGTGTGGATTCTAAGGTTTGAAATTCTAAATGTAGAATCCTGCCTTGCAGTTGTAAAAAGGTGACATAATCGGCGCGGATGGGTTCTATGCTTAATTCGGTTTTGAGAATTGTGACATCCCCTTGCGGTGTCCCTAATACCCAACTGGCGAACCTTTGGGGGTGTTTTTCTGATAGTAGCTTGCAGAGATTGTCAAAGGACATGGGTAATATATGGTTGTTTGATTAACCATGAGGATACATAAGTGATGATACCCCAAAATACCGGTTATTTTGGGGTTTATTTTCTACTTATTACCTAACCAGGACTGCAAATCTAACAAACTGGTAAAGTCTAATAAAGCCTCACCGAGATTTTCTAATTCTTCCAATGATAAATTTGCCAATTGTGCGCCTATATCCGGGGGTAATTCTCCCACCCTGCGTGTAAGTTGACGTATAAGTAAACGTCTTTCCCTTTGTTCTCCTTGCTGTTTCCCTCGCTGTTCCCCTATTTGTTCTCCTTCTTCGAGAATTTCTTGGTAAATTACTGACTCCCGCATCATACCCTCCCGAAATAGTCTTCTAATTAAATCCTTCTTAAATTTTAACCCGGCTAAAATTTGGGTGTAAGCAGAAATTTCAGGGCGCTGGGTTGTCTCCAGTGCGTTAATTCGTGAGACAATTTCTGTCAGCAAGGTTTGGGGTTGGGTGGTCGCTGTTAATGGTGCTAGTGGTAACAATGCAGGGTCTTGGAGAAAGATTTCTGGGTTTTGTTCCCACATCCGAATTAGACGATATTCATGACGGGTAGTTTCCACGTTAAAGGCTGTAGTGATTTCTCCCTCATCCAGGGGAGGAAGCAGTAATACTACCACTTGTGTCACTGGTAAACGATACAAGCGATACAACCTTACCCAATAGTCTAACATTCGTAGTGGTAGGGGTGGTGTGGATTCTAATTTGGTTTGAAATTCTAAATGTAGAATCCTGCCTTGCAGTTGTAAAAAGGTGACATAATCGGCGCGGATGGGTTCTATGCTTAATTCGGTTTTGAGAATTGTGACATCCCCTTGCGGTGTCCCTAATACCCAACTGGCGAACCTTTGGGGGTGTTTTTCTGATAGTAGCTTGCAGAGATTGTCAAAGGACATGGGTAATATATGGTTGTTTGATTAACCATGAGGATACATAAGTGATGATACCCCAAAATACCGGTTATTTTGGGGTTTATTTTCTACTTATTACCTAACCAGGACTGCAAATCTAACAAACTGGTAAAGTCTAATAAAGCCTCACCGAGATTTTCTAATTCTTCCAATGATAAATTTGCTAATTGTGCGCCTATATCTGGGGGTAATTCTCCCACCCTGCGAGTGAGTTGACGTACAAGTAAACGTCGTTCTCGCAGTTCCCCTTGCTGTTTCCCTCGCAGTTCCCCTATTTGTTCTCCTATTTGTTTCCCTCGCAGTTCGCCTATTTGTTCTCCTTGTTCGAGAATTTCTTGGTAAATTACTGACTCCCGCATCATACCCTCCCGAAATAGTCTTCTAATTAAATCCTTCTTAAATTTTAACCCGGCTAAAATTTGGGTGTAAGCCGAAATTTCAGGGCGCTGAGTTGTCTCCAGTGCGTTAATCCGTGAGACAATTTCCGTCAGCAAGGTTTGGGGTTGGTTGGTCGCTGTTAATGGTGCTAGTGGTAACAATGCAGGGTCTTGGAGAAAGATTTCTGGGTTTTGTTCCCACATCCGAATTAGACGATATTCATGACGGGTAGTTTCCACGTTAAAGGCTGTAGTGATTTCTCCCTCATCCAGGGGAGGAAGCAGTAATACTACTACTTGTGTCACTGGTAAACGATACAAGCGATACAACCTTACCCAATAGTCTAACATTCGCAGTGGTAGGGGTGGTGTGGATTCTAATTTGGTTTGAAATTCTAAATGTAGAATCCTGCCTTGCAGTTGTAAAAAGGTGACATAATCGGCGCGGATGGGTTCTATGCTTAATTCGGTTTTGAGAATTGTGACATCCCCTTGCGGTGTCCCTAATACCCAACTGGCGAACCTTTGGGGGTGTTTTTCTGATAGTAGCTTGCAGAGATTGTCAAAGGACATGGGTAATAAATGGTTGTTTGATTAACCATGAGGATACATAAGTGATGATACCCCAAAATACCAGGTATTCTGGGGTTTAGTTTCTACTTATTACCTAACCAGGACTGCAAATCTAACAAACTGGTAAAGTCTAATAAAGCCTCACCGAGATTTTCTAATTCTTCCAATGATAAATTTGCCAATTGTGCGCCTATATCTGGGGGTAATTCTCCCACCCTGCGAGTGAGTAGACGTATAACTAAACGTCGTTCTCCTCGCTGTTCTCCTCGCAGTTCCCCTATTTGTTCCCCTTCTTCGAGAATTTCTTGGTAAATTACTGACTCGCGCATCATACCCTCCCGAAATAGTCTTCTAATTAAATCCTTCTTAAATTTTAACCCGGCTAAAATTTGGGTGTAAGCCGAAATTTCAGGGCGCTGAGTTGTCTCCAGTGCGTTAATTCGTGAGACAATTTCCGTCAGCAAGGTTTGGGGTTGGTTGGTCGCTGTTAATGGTGCTAGTGGTAACAATGCAGGGTCTTGGAGAAAGATTTCTGGGTTTTGTTCCCACATCCGAATTAGACGATATTCATGACGGGTAGTTTCCACGTTAAAGGCTGTAGTGATTTCTCCCTCATCCAGGGGAGGAAGTAGTAATACTACCACTTGTGTCACTGGTAAACGATACAAGCGATACAACCTTACCCAATAGTCTAACATTCGTAGTGGTAGGGGTGGTGTGGATTCTAATTTGGTTTGAAATTCTAAATGTAGAATCCTGCCTTGCAGTTGTAAAAAGGTGACATAATCGGCGCGGATGGGTTCTATGCTTAATTCGGTTTTGAGAATTGTGACATCCCCTTGCGGTGTCCCTAATACCCAACTGGCGAACCTTTGGGGGTGTTTTTCTGATAGTAGCTTGCAGAGATTGTCAAAGGACATGGGTAATATATGGCTATGATATTTTATGATATTTTTAGTTAAAAGTGGTGTTCACCGGTGGTTTAATGTCAGGAATTCTTGCTATATGTCAAACTTTATCTTTTTCTGGACAGTTTAAATTCAAGTTTTACATTAAAATGGAATACTAAATACAGAATTTACGCGTTAACTTAGCTATCGTCTGAGGTTTGACCGTGACCGTGCGCTTGCCATCCTTAACTAGTCTCCCACAAACCGAAAATCACAATCAGTCTGGTCAATCGCCAGTCGTACGCGTCCAAGCGTGTAACTGGTGGTTTTGCACTGCTTGACAGTCTTTTGCGCCATGAAGTTGAATACATTTTTGGTTATCCTGGTGGGGCAATCCTCCCAATTTACGATGACCTTTACAAAGTAGAATCCACCGGTGCTATTAAGCACATTTTAGTACGACACGAACAAGGTGCCGCCCACGCTGCCGACGGCTATGCCCGTGCTACTGGAAAGGTGGGAGTATGCTTTGGCACTTCTGGACCTGGGGCAACGAATTTAGTCACAGGCATTGCTACAGCCTATATGGACTCGATTCCCATGATTGTAGTTACAGGACAAGTGCCACGGGCTGCTATTGGTACGGATGCATTTCAAGAAACCGATATTTATGGAATTACCCTACCAATAGTCAAACACTCCTATGTAGTGCGTGACCCGAAAAACATGGCGCGAATTGTGGCGGAAGCGTTCCACATCGCTAGCACGGGACGACCGGGTCCTGTTTTGATTGATGTGCCTAAAGATGTGGCTTTAGAAGAATGTGACTATGTACCAGTGGAACCGGGAAGTCTGAAATTACGCGGCTATCGTCCTACGGTTAAGGGGAATCCCAGACAAATCAACGCCGCAATTCAGTTAATTCGTAACAGTCACCGCCCTTTATTATATGTGGGTGGTGGGGCGATCGCATCTAACGCACACGCAGAAGTTAAGGAACTAGCCGAACTATTTAATATCCCGGTGACTACAACCTTAATGGGTATCGGTGCATTCGATGAACATCATCCCCTGTCTGTGGGAATGTTAGGGATGCACGGTACAGCTTACGCTAACTTTGCAGTGACAGATTGCGATTTATTAATCTGCGTTGGTGCTAGATTTGACGACCGTGTTACAGGTAAGTTGGATGAATTTGCTTCCCATGCCAAAGTAATTCACATCGACATCGACCCGGCAGAAGTAGGTAAAAATAGAGTCCCGGAAGTGCCAATCGTGGGGGATGTGCGCCATGTTTTGGTAGACCTGTTGCGTCGCTGTCAGGAAGGGGGAATCAAGCACATACCACATAAAAACCAAGAATGGTTAAATTTAATTAACCGTTGGCGACAAGACTACCCCTTACAAGTACCTCAGTATCCCGACAGCCTTTCTCCTCAAGAGGTAATTGTAGAAGTTGGTCGCCAAGCCCCCAACGCTTTTTACACTACAGATGTAGGTCAACATCAAATGTGGGCGGCGCAATTCCTCAAGAATGGACCCAGACGCTGGATTTCTAGCGCGGGTTTGGGAACCATGGGTTTTGGGGTCCCGGCGGCTATGGGTGCAAAGGTCGCATTTCCCGATGAAGAAGTTATCTGTATTAGTGGTGATGCTAGTTTCCAGATGTGTTTACAAGAACTGGGGACGCTAGCACAATATGGGATTAATGTCAAGACAGTTATTTTAAATAACGGTTGGGCAGGGAATGGTGCGCCAGTGGCAACAAGCCTTTTATGGTGAGCGCTACTCATGCTCTAATATGGAAGTAGGAATGCCGGATATTGAGTATTTGACCAAAGCCTATGGGATTAAGGGCATGGTAATTCGTAGTCGTGATCAATTAAAAGATGCGATCGCCGAAATGCTGGCACATGATGGCCCGGTGGTGGTTGATGTCCAAGTCACCAAAGATGAAAACTGCTACCCCATGGTAGCCCCTGGGAAAAGCAACGCTCAAATGATTGGTTTACCTATGCAACCAGCCAAAGCCAGAGTAGAACCAATTACTTGTAGCAATTGCGGGACAACAAATCACGCCGCTCATAAATTCTGCTCTGAATGTGGAACCAAATTATAAGGAGCAGGACTGCACTACAGAGGTTTGACCATCCACATAACCTAATATTAGGGGAAAGGGAAAATTAACGGTATTTATACGCAGAGGAACCAATCCTCTGCTTTTTTGTCACAGAAACTTAAGAATTACAAATTACATTTATGTCTAAAAAAATTACCATTGGCTTGCTGCTGTTATTTCTGAGTAGCCAAATTGCCATCACCCCCCAAACAGCGACAGCACAGATACAAGCACCAACCACACCCACCGGGAAAACAATTTGTTCTACCCAACTCCAGTCAGAGGTAGAAACCATAACCAACAGGCCTGAATTTAGCCGGGTGCGGTGGGGAATTATCGTGAAAAATATGGCTGATCAACAAACACTTTATCAGCGAGATGGTGAGAAATACTTTACCCCGGCCTCCAACACCAAATTACTGATAACAGCGGCCGCATTACAAGAGTTAGGTGGTAATTTTCGTATTCGTACCTCCGTTTATGAAGATGGGGAGGGTGTTTTGCGTGTCTTCGGTAGGGGAGACCCCAGTTTAAAGATTCCCCAGTTGCAGAAATTAGCCCAGCAGTTACGCCAGCAGGGTATTACTCAAGTCAACCAGTTGATTGCTGATGATAGTTATTTTCAAGGGGATATTGTCAATCCCAGTTGGGAATGGGAAGACTTAGCAGCTGATTATGGCGCACCAGTCAGCAGTTTAATTCTCAATCAAAATGCTTCTGTATTTCAAGTTTCGCCCCAAACCGTCGGTAAACCATTACAACTCAAGTGGAATGAACCAGCGGATGCATTTATGTGGCGAGTAGAAAATAATTCTGTGACTACTCAAAAAAATGAATCGGGATTTCTCAGAGTCAACCGCAGCTTACACGGTCCAGTATTGCACATTCAAGGACAGATGGCTGTAAATTCCACCCCTAACATCAGGGCGATCGCAGTTTTTAATCCCGTTGAGCATTTCCTGCGTCACTTCCGCCAGACTTTGGTTAAGGAAGGAATTTTTGTACAAGATATATCTCACGGTACTGGTAGTCAAAACCAAAAGGAACTAGCAGCAGTGGAGTCTCCCCCCTTGTCTGAACTATTAATAGAGACAAATGTCAATAGTAATAACTTGTATGCTGAAGCGTTACTCAGGTCTTTAGCAATTAAACAACCGGGAGAAAATCATCAAACTACGGCCGATGCAGGTTTAACAGTTGTCAAGAATAGTTTAACTCAGTTAGGAGTAGACCCTAGTAGTTATATACTAGTAGATGCTTCTGGATTATCGCGCAAAAACTTAATTAGTCCCCAAGCCTTGGTACAGACTTTACAGGCCATGGACAAATCACCACTAGCAGGAATATTTCGCGCTTCCCTACCTGTAGCGGGGGTGAGCGGTACTTTAAGAAATCGCCTGCGGGACACTCCCGCTGTGGGAATTGTCCAGGCAAAAACAGGTACAATGACTGGGGTGGTGTCTCTATCAGGATATGTGAATAGTCCGAATTATCAGCCTTTGGCTTTTAGTATTATTGTCAATCATTATGAACAACCGGCTAGAGTTGTCCGCCAATCCATAGATGAAATTGTCCTTTTATTAACACAGTTACAGCCTTGTTAAGTGCAATTTAACAGTTGCAGCCTTTGGCGTAATATTTTCTGAATTACTTGTTGCACTGCTTGTGGAGTTAAACTACCATCTACCCGGACAATTTCAGAGGGATAGAGTGCGGCTAAATCTGCGTATCCTTGCTGAACACGCTGATGAAAGGCTATTGTTTCTTGCTCAATGCGGTCTAGTCCCCCCGTTGCTGCTTGTTTACGAGCTAGTCCCACTTCCACATCAACATCTAGCCAGATGGTTAAGTCACTTACTAAACCATCTGTGGCAATATGGTTGAGTTGATTAATTAAGTTGATGTTTAAACCCCGACCATAACCTTGGTAGGTGGTGGTAGAGTGGGTGTAGCGATCGCACAGTATATATTTTCCTGCTGCTAGATGTGGTTTAAGTTCTTGTGCAACGTGTTGGGAGCGATCGGCGGCATATAATAATAATTCAGTTACCTGAGAGATGGGTAGATTTTCTGGGTTTTTGAGTAAAATCCGGCGCAGATGTAGGCCTAACTCGGTTCCCCCGGTTCACGAGTCATGAGTACAGGAATACCCAGACTCTCCAACCATTGGGCGCAAAGCTGCATCTGGCTAGTTTTGCCGCAGCCTTCTACTCCTTCAAATATAATTAATTTACCAGTCATAGTTTTTATATCAGTTTAAAATACTGGAGACCAAGGCTAACTGACAAGGGACCAGGAAAGTTTTGCCTAAATTTTTTACACACAAAAAGGCAACTGCTAGCAGTTGCCTTTTTGTCAAAGTTAATACCATTCGACTTGTTTGATACCTAACTAAAAGACTGCAATGCTACTGTAAGCCGAGCATTTCCAGGATTACTTGGAACAAACCTTGAGCGAATTGGTACCACTCCTTGCACTATATTAATAGTAACTCTTCTAGGATAAAATGCAACATTTTGTTGATAAAACTTTGTTAACCTCATCACCCACACCCCTGTCAATTAGAAGTGTGGTGGGGGGTATAACTGAGTCTACCCGCCCCGTAGAGCACTAGATACAGCAGATTTCATATAAGTGAGGTACAGTAGGGCGGGCAAGATGCCCACCCCACAAGATTTATGATATTAAGGTGTGTACTTGATTTACACATATCCCCGACTTCTGGACAAGTTATACAAGATTATGCCAATTATCTAAGAAGTCGGGGATCTTACTCGCGATCGCATAAAATTAACCGGGAGATTATTGAGTTACACAGATCCCCGACTTCTGGATAAGTTATACAAGATTATGCCAATTATTTAAGAAGTCCGAGAGCTTATTGAGTCACACAGATCCCCGACTTCTGGATAAGTTATATGAGATTATGCCAATTATGTAAGAAGTCGGGGATCTTACCCGCGATCGCATAAAATTACTAAAATTACAGGGTTCCCTATCTGCGGGGGTGAGATGTGGGAACAGTCCACCAAGCTAAAGCATAGGGTTGGGTGGCTTGATGGAACCGTTCACGAAAGTGGACACGGATTTTATAATTACCAGTAGTGGGGACTGGGCAAAAAATATGCTCTACACTGTCAATTTCACTGACTGAGGCGCAAATAACACCAGCATTGAGATTTTTTTCACCATCCCCTGGGATTAAATAGAGGTCAAGATTATTCAAACCGCGATCGCGAAAACTTTCACCCACATCATATTTATTGTTTTTATTAGTATCATTGAGTTCCACCAAGCGATTCCAACTCAGAGTAATACTCACAAAGCTGCTTTGTCTTAAAGGTCTTCCCAGTGGGTAATCAACAGTATCTCCCCCATCCACAGAGCCATAATCCCAACCAACAGCAGGTACTGTACTTGATGGTGGCCATTGACCGGCGCTAAATTGCTGATAAGCGCGAAAAGTATTTAAATGACCGGTTCCCATTTGAGGATCTAAAGGAATTTGAGGATCATCATAAGCGTCGGAATCCAGCCAATTTTGATTTTGTTTATCAATCAGAGTCCGAGTCATACCCAGATGTAAGCCATTACCCTGATCTTGAATTTTATCGGCTGAATTTAATAATACAGCTTTCATAACCTCGTGACGGCGAGCATCAATAGTCCAATTAGATTTTTTTGCGCGTATTTGTCGGTCACCCAATTCCTGCAACAAAGCTACACTAGCTGTTACCTGGGGAGCCGCAAAACTTGTACCTGTAACCTTATTTAACCTACCATCTGGATTCAAGATGGGAATATTGCTTCCCGGAGCTACCAAACCGATAGAAGCACGACCATCAATATTAAACTCCTTACCAGCTAACCGATTGCTAGATCCCTGGTTACCAGCTACCAGATTGGAAACATCAACCTTATTAAAAATACCCCTCCTGGCAGATGAAAAGGCAACGTTAATCCCATTAAAGTTATCTGTAGGAATAGAAATTCCTCCTCTGCCTTGATTACCGGCGATGGCATACAAAACATTATGAACACGACTAGACCAGTCAAGACATAAAGTTAGTAAGGCGTTACCATCTAAAACAGCATCAGGACGGGGATCACGGGCTAGAGGTTCACCAAAACTAAAATTAATAGCGCGGACATCCTGGCCATTTTGCTGGGCGATGTGTTGTGCTGTTAAGCACTGTTCTGGCTGTCCCATATTTCTAGTGGAACCCACCCCAGAAGAATATAATTGCGCCTGTGGCGCTACTCCTGGTAGAGCTTTGTCTTGACTAACCATTACCCCCGCAACATTGTAGGCGTGGGAGTCAACACCAGTGTTAGACTTCGCTGGGGAATCGCGTAAAAATACTCCTGCTAATGATACGGCAGAATTTTCAGACACGGCTTTATCCCAGCCAAATATACCAGGACGTCCAATTTCAACCTGACCAATAGCAATTTTGCGCCCAAGTAGATTATAAGGAGGTTTATGTAATTTCAGGGCATCAATGCCATGAGAGCTTAAAGTGCTTTGTAAAGCTGAAGCCAGTACAGGCGCACTCACAAAAGAAGCACTCAGTCCCCAAATCATCCACCTTAGTTTTCTGCCCATTGTTTAATACTGATTAACTTAATGCTGATTAACTCTTTGTGACTATTGAACCCAATAAACTTTTCTGAGCGTCCCTGTTTAGTAATTGTCGAATATATTATTTATAGTCCAGAATTCACAGCGTGGAACGAAATTAATCTATAAGCGTTTGGTCAAATTTTGTTAAAATGCTTACAGAAGAGAACGCTTTAAAACCCACGAACCATGACCCAAAAACCATCTCAAAAGCCCATTGTGATATCTCCATCCATCTTATCAGCCGATTTTAGTCGTCTGGGCGACGAAATTAGGGCTGTAGATGCTGCTGGCGCCGATTGGATTCATGTTGATGTCATGGACGGTCGCTTTGTACCTAACATTACCATAGGTCCTCTGGTTGTGGAGGCGATTCGCCCGGTAACAACCAAACCCCTGGATGTCCACTTGATGATTGTGGAACCGGAGAAATATGTGGAAGATTTTGCCAAAGCAGGGGCTGATATTATTTCTGTCCATTGTGAGCATAATGCTTCACCCCACCTGCACCGGACTTTGGGACAAATCAGAGAACTAGGGAAGCAAGCAGGAGTTGTACTGAACCCAGGAACGCCTCTAGAGCTAATTGAAAATGTTCTAGACCTGTGTGATTTGGTACTAATCATGAGCGTTAACCCCGGCTTTGGTGGTCAAAGCTTTATCCCCACTGTATTACCTAAAATTCGCAAATTGCGCCAAATTTGTGATGAACGTGGTCTTGACCCCTGGATTGAGGTAGATGGGGGACTGAAGGCTAATAATACTTGGCAAGTTTTGGAAGCGGGAGCCAATGCTATTGTGGCTGGTTCAGCTGTATTTAAAGCCAGTGATTACGCCGAAGCTGTGTCATCTATTCGTAACAGTAAGCGTCCTGAGCCACAATTGGCAAAGGTTTAACTTTACGTGATGTGAATTACATCTCCCGAATTGAATTTGGGAGATTTTATTGCCTTTTTCAGGCTCATGAAGTACACACCAATTCCCTATTCCCTATTCCCTATTCCCTGTTCCCTGTTCCGGTGTTCCCTGTTCCCTGTTCCCTCAAACTAAAAAAAATTGTACCTCACGAGCATGGTAAATGCTATATTATTTGCGACCACCCAACCACTTAGCCGCAGCAATACCAATGAGTCCGGCGACAATGGGATTACTAAGAAACTTCATAATAGCCGGTTGTTCGGCTAACACGTCGCGGAAAATATCAGGGTGGTTGTGATAGGCGAAGGATGCAATTTTACTCACATCATCAGCAGTCATGCGGTTGGGGTTACGAGTGGAAAGATTTAACTGTTGTTCTAACCGTTTGTCGTCTAAACCTCTAGATTTAAATTCTTTAAAAAACTCTCTAGCGACATCATCCCGTTCATTGGGTTTGATTTGGGCGATCGCCTGTTGTAATTCTGGCTCCATTTGGCTAGAAGGGATTGTTTGGGTATTGATAGACTTACCAAACAGCTGACGACGTTGGTTAGGTGTAGTCCGCTGGGCAAAATCATCAAAGTTATCATAGGAAACATCATCAAGAGATTCTACATTTCCTTCAGACAAATCTTTGAGAATTTGTTTTCTGTAATCTTCGCTACTTGTCACCTGACTTACTCCTGATTTAATGATTTAATTAGCTATACTGAATTTGATTGGTCGCCCTGTTATACTGTGTGGTCAAAATTAAACGCTTATCTGGGCCATAGACAAAAACAGTTAAGTTTTGATCGGGGAAGTTTTTCCGAAAACCTTGAACTAAAGATTTTGCTAAAGGTTGCACTTCCTGGGGTTTGACTTGAGGGGAAATAACTACACCAAGCTGATTATTATCTCTGACATAAGCATCCTGAATTAATCCCTGAGATGTTTGTACAACCCAGTCACCAAAACTTTGTCCAGTTGGGGTATTACCTCTTTCTAACTGTGCATAAGTTTGGTTACTACCAATAGGTGGGGTAGCAGTGCGGTCAGTTTCTGTGACAGTAGGGCCACCGCAAGCGGTAGTTATTGTTAACACTAAAACTAATATGAAAGCGATCGCAATTTTGCGACCCTGCTCCAGCAGATTCATTGTTTACCTCTAATAGTCAAATATTGACAAAGCAGCCGTGATTAGTGATTAATTAACTCCCTGGTATAATTCTCCCTCATAAAAATTGCTCTAGGTTCTATTTAAATTCCACTGAAATTACACTAAAAAAATCAACTAAAAATCATTGGGATTCGCCATGACACTGCCAAGTATTTTTAATTATCTTTATAATCTAGTTGCAGGTTTCGACTACCATCTTCTGCCATAGGTTATATTAGATATATGTATAAAAAGATTGAGGACAAAAGTAAGTTTATCCCTTAAGATTTTTCTAGATTAAAAAAACAAAAAAACCGGTTATCTCCAATAACCGGAAAGTGGTGTTAATTGCAATTAGTTTGAGAACTAATCTAGGAAACCCATGAGCACAGGGGCGTCATCAATCAGATTTGATGCTGTTGGACGATTACCAAAAGAAGTGTAATTATTGGCAATTACTAATGTACTTGCAGCAATGGGACGAATACCAGACAGGTTGATGGTGTCAACAACTTGAAATGTCTGAGCAGCGATGGGACGAATACCCATAATATTCACTGTATCAGCTATAGCCAATGTACTGATGCCAATAGGACGGATTCCAGAAATTTTAACTGTTCCAGCAATTTGTAGCTCACTGCTTCCTATGGGGCGTACTCCCGCAATAGCCAGTTTACCTTCGTCTTTGTGTGCTGGTACATCGGAGCCTTTTTCGACGTTATCCGTATTCAAATTATTATCCTGCTTGTTTTCAACTGCCACTGTCTTTTCTCCCTTAAGCTTGGTATCCTGTTGTTGAGCATCGGTTTCTTCCCCAGTGCTACTAATACTCATAAACGGATACCTCTAGTTTATTAACTGGATTTTACAATAATTAAGGAAAAATGATTTTTCCCTACTCATCAAGAGTGTAACCTGAAATAACCTAGTAATGATATTAGTATCTTTTAAAGTGATACATAAGTAAATTTAAATTGTGATTAAATTGTAAATTTTTGTAAAATAGTATTGCTATTTATTACTTTTATGTTCTCAGTTCAGCAGGGCATAAACAGTGCGGTTAACATCAGATATGGTATTTTATGACAGGATTTTGTCTTCAAGCTCCATTTATTCCCACAGGAGATCAACCACGGGCGATCGCCCAACTGAGCGCCAGTATTGCAGCTGGTAACCGTTACCAAACTTTACTAGGGGCTACAGGTACAGGTAAGACCTTTTCCATAGCCGCAGTGATTGAAAAAGTGGGTAAGCCCACCTTACTACTAGCCCATAATAAAACCCTGGCAGCACAACTGTGTAACGAATTGCGGGAATTTTTTCCTAATAACGCGGTGGAGTATTTTGTCAGCTACTACGATTATTACCAACCAGAGGCCTATATTCCCGTTACAGATACCTATATTGAAAAAACATCTTCGATTAATGATGAAATCGATATGTTGCGCCACTCCGCCACGCGATCGCTCTTTGAAAGGCGTGATGTAATTGTAGTGGCTTCCATTAGCTGTATCTACGGTTTAGGTATTCCCGCAGAATATCTGAAAGCTGCCATTCCCTTGCGCATAGGTATGGAAGTAAACCAGCGGCAAATTTTACGCGATTTAGCATCAGTACAGTATAGTCGTAACGATGTAGAAATGAGTCGGGGACGTTTTCGCGTCCGGGGGGATGTCTTAGAAATTGGCCCAGCCTATGAAGATAGAATTATTCGGGTAGAATTCTTTGGGGATGAAATCGACGCTATTAGATATATTGACCCGGTGACCGGTGAAATTATCCGCAGTTTAGAGACTGTGAATATTTACCCAGCGCGTCACTTTGTCACCCCAGAAGAACGCCTAGAAGCAGCTTGTGATGATATTGCGGCGGAGTTAAAGCAGCACAAAGCCGAATTAGAACAGGGGGGGAAACTCTTAGAAGCACAACGCATAGACCAGCGTACACGCTATGACCTGGAAATGTTGCAACAAGTAGGTTATTGTAACGGGGTTGAGAACTATTCGCGTCACTTAGCGGGAAGAAAGGCGGGGGAACCCCCAGAATGTTTAATTGATTATTTTCCTAAAGATTGGTTATTAGTCATAGATGAATCACACGTTACAGTACCACAACTTCGGGGTATGTATAACGGTGACCAAGCTAGGAAAAAAGTGTTAATTGACCATGGGTTTCGTCTTCCTAGTGCTGCTGATAACCGACCGTTACAAGCGGAAGAATTTTGGCAAAAAGTGAATCAATGTATTTTTGTTTCCGCCACCCCAGGAAATTGGGAGTTAGAAGTATCTCAGGGTCATATTGCTGAACAAGTAATTAGACCGACTGGGGTAGTTGATCCGGAAATTTTTGTACGCCCCACAGCAGGACAAGTTGATGATTTATTAGGGGAAATTAAAGAGAGGGTAGAACGCCAAGAAAGGGTGTTAATTACCACCTTAACTAAAAAAATGGCGGAGGATTTGACCGAGTATCTCCAGGAGCAAAGTATCCGGGTGCGCTATTTGCATTCAGAGATTAATTCTATTGAGCGGATAGAGATTTTACAAGATTTGCGCGGGGGTAATTTTGATGTTTTGGTGGGGGTAAACTTGCTGCGGGAAGGTTTGGATTTACCGGAGGTTTCCTTAGTTGCAATTATGGATGCTGATAAAGAGGGCTTTTTACGGGCTGAACGTTCTTTAATTCAAACTATTGGTAGAGCAGCGCGTCACGTCCGGGGACAGGCGATTTTATACGCTGACCGTCTCACAGATAGTATGGTTAAAGCCATTGATGAAACAGACAGGAGGCGGGGTATTCAAATTGCATATAACCAGATGCACGGTATTACACCCCAATCTATTGTTAAAAGGTCAAGTAATGCCATTTTATCATTTTTAGAAGTTTCTCGGCGGTTGAATGGTAATGATTTAAAAGTGGTAGATGAACATATAGATGAATTACCACTAGAACAGATTCCAGAGTTGATTGGGAAGTTAGAAGAACAGATGAAAGCAGCAGCCAAGAAATTGGAATTTGAACAGGCGGCAAAATTGCGCGATCGCATTAAACATTTACGGGATAAAATGCTGGGAAGTTAAGTTTTACTTATGGGTGAAGGCAAGACCCCGAAGACAAGGGGGGAAGTCAACATACTAGTAAACCCGCCCGTAATACTAAAATGTAGGCATGACAATATTTTGAGTACTGGTTATGAAAATTAAAGTATTAATTTGGCAGGAAGATGGTGTTTGGTGCGGTTCTGTACCTGCTTTACCTGGTTGTCACACTTGGGGAGACAGCTACGAACATCTACTAGAAATGCTTGAAGATGCTGTTCAAGGTTGGTTAGATGTTGCTAGTGACCGAGAGGCGAGTGAAGCAGAAAAGCAATTGGTTGAGCTATCTCTATGAAATCTGTTTCAGGTAAGGAACTTTGCAAGGTTGTGGAACGATATGGCTGGGAGCTAAAACGAATTACTGGTAGCCATTACATTTATGGAAAAAAGGATCTTGAAGTCATCCTTTCCATTCCAGTTCATAGTAATCGTGATTTGCCAAAAGGAACTTTAAAAAGCATTTTGAAGGATGCTGGAATTAGTGAGAAAGATTTGTAGTAGCAATAATCACAAAGAATAAATTTTAGGTATCGCATTAAACATTTACGGGATAAAATGCTGGGAAGCAATTAATTTACTGCCATAATATTCTTGATATGGTCAGCTAACCTCATGGCTAAAGCAACAATGGTAAGTGTAGGATTAGCAAAACCTCCTGTAGGAAACACAGAGCTACTGGCGATGAATAGGTTAGAAATACCATGGACTTGGCAATTTCTATCAACAACACCCTGTTTGGGGTCATCATGCATCCTTGTTGTTCCCATGTGATGATGTAAACCAGGATGGATTAATTTTGGTAAATTGCCATCTCGTTCAATTTGTAACTCACCAATGCCAGCCAGAGCAATTTCTTGTTGTAAAATATCTTGGGTTCTATTGATGTGTTCAATATCAATTTCATTCCAACGCCAGTGTAACTTGACTCGTTGACGACCGAGGCGATCGCGATCGCCAGTCAGTGTTATACGATTGTCAGGGTCGGGGACTTGTTCAGCTATTTGTAGAAGGGTAAAACCGGCAAATCGTCTTTCTTTATCTGGAATATAAGACCAACCACTCCAAGCCAAACTAGGAATAAAAGGTTCCTGCTTGATAATTGCTCCGTAAGCAGCAGGTAAAATATAGTCAAGACCAAAAACAATATTTTTTAAGTGTTTGAGAATATCTTGACGTACTTGTGGTTTATGTATTGATAACAGCAATGTTTTCAGGGAATTTGCAGCTTTTAACTGATGTAGTTTGGGAATAGGAAACATTAATGTACTAACATTTAGTAATTGTTGATGGTGCATACATTCTTCTGTCAAAGTTAACTTACCCATGACTGGAATGTTATTAACCCGCCGTAAATCATATAAAGCTGTTTTGTGAAAAATCTGTGGATTATTAGGAATTAATTTACCACCATGAACTAAAGAATGATCCATAAAGAATCTCCCTACTAGATCATTTTGATTACCTAACCCAGTTGTTTGCACTTTATTTGATAGTAATAATAAACGTGCCGCTTCTATACCACCTGTTGCTAGTATAGTAAATTTGGCACGTACCCAAAATTCTTTGCCAGATAAACAAGCCACCCTTAAACGAGTTACATTTGTGGCTGTTTCATCTGTCTCAATTTCCACTAGGCTAGCATTGAGATATGTGGTAATATTTCTGGCTTGCTGAATTACTTCACGGGAATCATGGGTAAATACAGCACGAGGGCCAAACTGAAACATATTAGTAGTTACATTCCCAGAAAATGGCAAACAAGGAGTTTGAGCTTCTTCCCAGTCCTGAGCATCATAACTAAAAGTTCCCAGTTGGCAAAGTTGATGAGCGCGTTTATAAAAAGGATCAAGATGAGATTTATCAAAAGGCCAACCACTGTAAGGTAGCCAATCGCGCTTTTCAAAGTCTATTTTATCTAATGGTGCATACCTAACACCAATGACATTATTACCTAGGCGAATTTTCCAAAAGTTAGCCGTACCTCCGAACTGAAAACAACGCTGACTTTCTAAGGTGTCAAAATGATTATTAACACTTTCACCTAAAGTCAGTGATTGAGCATGACGATCAAAATTTAATCCACCAGTTTCTAATAAAATCACCCGAAAATCTGTTCGGGCTAATTCACGCGCTAAAGTAATACCTGCTGGTTCAGCTCCAACAATACAAACTTCAGTTTCCAGAGTTTCATCTTGGGGTAATTTGCGTGCGTCGATTAACATTTTTAGATAAGTATCTCTAATCAAAATATGTCTTTTTCAAAAAGGTCATCTGAAGGATTTTTTTCATTGTTTCCTTTATTGAATCAGATTGAATATGGCACAACTTTAGAGAATGTGCAACGTTTAAATATTATTAATTTTTCCGGTTAAAATTGGGTAACCCTGTCAATATATAGCATTTCCCATGCTCGTGAGGTACATTTTTTTTAGTTTGAGGGAACAGGGAACAGGGAACAGGGAACAGGGAACAGGGAATAGGGAATAGGGAATAGGGAATAGGGAATAGGGAATAGGGAATTGGTGTGTACTTGATGAGCCTGAAAAAGGCTATAAACGCTAATAATATTAGGGTGAGAAAGTTACATAAGTGATGGTACACGCAACCATAATCACATTTCTCAACTTCTTCGAAACCCTTAGAGGATGCTCTAACTGGTGGCTCTTGTGAAGTGTATATTGTAGATATCAAGCTACAGATATAACCATGGAAAAAATACTTTTATCCCGATGTGGTGGTGACTAGCGGGAGACTAACGAGCAACTGATACAATTTCAGGGATAAAGAGATAAATAGTGGGTTAAGTCAACCCTAACCCACCTAACAGACTAGATTATTAAACAACTACAAAATTCACCAACTTTCCAGGAACCACAATCACCTTTTTAATTTCCTTACCCTCAGTGTAACGCTGCACAACTTCCGACTCACGGGCGTATTTTTCCAACTCCGCTTTATCAGCTTGTGCGGGGACGGGAATATCAGCCCGTTTTTTACCGTTAATCTGAATTACCAAAGTAATTTCCTCAGCTACCAAAGCTCCGGGGTCAAAAGATGGCCAAGTTTGAGTGTGGATAGAACCAGTATTACCCAAGGACTGCCACAATTCCTCAGCAATGTGGGGGGCAAAAGGAGCTAACATGAGCACTAAAGTTTGAACTCCCTCAGCATAAATAGGGGAATTTTTGCACTCAGCATCAGTGAGAGCATTACTTAACTTCATCAGTTCCGAAACAGCGGTATTGAATTGATATTCATCTTGTAAATCTTCCGTCACCTCTTGAATAGCGGTGTGAATAGCGCGACGTAATTCCTTTTCTGGCTTAGTTAAATCAGAAAGTTCTGGCTTTTTCCTGCATACCCCAGCGGTAGCATAATCTGTGACCAAGCGCCAGACCCGATTTAAAAAGCGAAATTGTCCTTCTACATCTGCTTCGTCCCACTCCAAATCTTTTTCTGGGGGTGCTTTGAACAGGATAAACATCCGCGCCGTATCCACACCATACTTACTAATCACATCTTCCGGTGCTACACCATTACCCTTAGACTTAGACATAGTGGCATAGAGGCGTTGTAATGGTTCACCTGTTTGGGGGTCGCGGGGGTCTGCTGGGTTGACTAAATGAGAGGGAACCCATTTATCTTTACCGCTCTTATTGGGGTTCATATAAGTTAAACCCTGTACCATACCCTGAGTCAACAACCGGGCGAAGGGTTCATCAAAGTTAAGTAAACCTCTATCCCGCAGCACCTTAGTAAAGAACCGGGAATATAACAAGTGTAAAATAGCGTGTTCAATACCACCAACATACTGGTCTACAGGCATCCAGTCATTAGTTTTAGCGGGGTCAAAAACTTGTTCTGTATTCTGAGCATCGGGATAGCGTAGGAAATACCAAGAAGAATCAATAAAGGTATCCATGGTATCGGTTTCTCGGCGAGCGGGAGTACCGCAACTAGGACAGGGAACATTGACCCAGCTTTCCAACTGAGTCAAAGGTGAACCCCCACGCCCGGTTAATTCCACCTCTTCTGGTAACCTGACGGGCAAATCCTCATCGGGGACTGGTACTATGCCACAATTGGGACAGTGAATCACTGGTATAGGTGCGCCCCAGTAGCGTTGTCGGGAAATTAACCAATCTCGCAGGCGGTATTGTATTCGCAGTTTACCAAAATTTTCTGACTCAGCATATTTAATGATTGCCTCTTTGGCATCTGTGGAATTCATACCGGTGAAAGACCCGGAATTAATTAAAATTCCTGGCTCAGTATATGCCTGATTGTATTCAATATTAATAACTTTGGTGATTTCATCTGTGGGTGATGTGGGCGTTAAGTCAAAATCTGCCACATCATCGGGGGAAGCAATGACAAACTCAATGGGTAAATTATAAACACGGGCAAATTTAAAATCTCGCACATCATGAGCAGGTACACCCATAACTGCCCCGGTACCATATTCATACAGTACATAATCGGCGATCCAAATGGGTACTTGTTCCCCGGTAAAAGGGTTGATGACTTGGCCACCAGTGGGGATACCGCGCTTGGGTTTGTCTTCAGCGGTGCGTTCTAACTCGCTTTGCTGGGAAACTTCTTGAATAAATGCTTCTACAGCTGGTTTTTGCTCTGGGGTGGTGACCACACGGGTTAAAGGGTGTTCGGGAGCTAATACTACATAGCTGACACCATAAACTGTATCTGGGCGTGTGGTGTAGACAGCCACCTTTTCATCCTTTCCCACTACGGGAAATTCTAAATAAGCGCCTGTAGACTTACCAATCCAATTAGCTTGCATTAACTTGACCCGTTCGGGCCAACCGGTTAATTTATCTAAATCGTTGAGTAATTCTTCGGCGTAGTCGGTAATCTTTAAAAACCACTGGCGTAATAGTTTTCGCTCAACTTTTGCCCCACTGCGCCAAGAACGACCTTCGTTATCTACTTGCTCGTTAGCTACCACAGTTTGGTCTACGGGGTCCCAGTTTACTGCTGCTTCTTTTTGATATGCTAACCCGGCTTGCCAGAACTGCAAGAAAATCCACTGTGTCCACTTATAATAGTCTGGTGAACAAGTAGCAACTTCGCTGTCCCAGTCGATAGACAAACCCAGACGCTTTAATTGCTGCCGCATTTGGGCAATGTTTTGATAAGTCCACTGGGCTGGTGGTACTCCCCGGTCAATGGCGGCGTTTTCTGCTGGTAAACCAAAAGCGTCCCAACCCATGGGGTGGAGTACCCTATATCCTTGCATTCCCTTGAGGCGTGCAATTACATCGGTAATAGTATAATTACGGACATGACCCATGTGGAGGCTGCCCGATGGATAGGGGAACATGGAAAGGGCGTAGAATTTTGGCACTTTAGTATTTGCAGATGTCTTATCTAGGCCAAGTTCTGCCCATGTTTGTTGCCATTTTTCCTCAATGTCTGCTGGGTTATATCGGGAATCCACCAAAATTCTCCTACGGGACTATAATCGTGTTTGCTTCAATATTATAGATGCTGGGGAATGTTACAGGGCTTCAAAGTCAGCTGTAAACCCGGCAAAGTTGGTACACTCTTCTTGAAAAGCTTCTGCATCGCTGACATCTTCTATTTTATATGCCATGATTCTTGTACCATCTGGCATTTTTTTAGAAGAAATACATTCGCCTTGATATTTGTCTGATATGCTTTTGAAGTTAGCGCCGTGTTGTTTCCAAGCGTCACCGGAACAAGTTACATTTACCCGCCACATAATTTCTCTCATTTACTAGCTATTAATACTTATTATCTCACATGGGTGGTACATATTTTTGAGGTTTACCGTTACGCAGATTTGATTCTGGGGGTAAGTAGGTGAACAGAAAAAAACCGCAGTATGTAACGAAGAGTAAAGTGTCGCAAAACCTCTTCTCTGTTCCCCGTTCCCTGTTCCCTTGTCATAACGACAAATTTTAATGCCCACTTACTTATCTATTAGGTATGAGATGCTTTAGTCGTAAATTATCAGGATTTTCTATCTTTGGGATGTGTTTATTTTTATAACTATCTACCATAATGCACATAGAGGATGTTGTTTGTGTCTTTCATCTTTGTTATTTAAATAGGAAAGGTTAAAAATGTCGAAGAATGTTAAGGAGCAAATTACTATCGATTTGCAACAGGTGAAAGAAACTGGACAGTTAAGAACTCAGCGGATTCGGGAAATTGTTAAATCTGCTGTTTCTCAGCTTAGTTCGGAACTGAAAGCTGGTTCTAGTGATATTCGTTATCTGGTAAAAGATGCGGTTTCTGCTGTGGTGGAAAACTTTCAACACAGGGGGGAAGAAATTAAGGAAGATGTCACAGCTTGCATTGAGGGGGCTTTGGAAGGGGTTAATAGCAAACGACATGAGGCGATTGTAAAAACTCAGGGAGAAGTTAAGAAGCTACAAGCACAATTGGATAGTGAAGAGGAACAAATTCAGCAAGAAGTTGATGACATTTTAACGGAAATTGCAGAGACTAGCAAGGATAAAACTGAGGATACTAAAAATGCGATCGCTTCTGCTATTAATACCATTAAAGATAGTGAGGAGGTAGCTTTACTTAAGAAACGTTATGCGCAATTGCAAGCTCAATTAGCTATTGTCCGGGCGAATTTGGCTGCGCGTTATGGCGGCCGGGATGGTGAGGTTAAGGATTATCTAGATGAGGCAAAACATTGGTATGATCAGGCTCGTCCCCAAGCTGAGGCTATGGCGACACAAGTGGAGGAACAGCGATCGCACCTAGAAGATAAACTAGGGGAAGCTGGCGCTGCTATGGCCAGAAAGGAGCGTCAAATTAAACAAACTTTACGGGAGTTGTTACTATCTACTGCTGAGATTTTTAAAGATGAGACACCTACTGATAATAAACAGGAGGAACTAACTCGTAAGTAGTCTTGACAAATGTTGAGAGAAATTCATCAGCCAAGAAATCAGGGTGGTTAATTACCACCCTCTTTAAATGGAGACGCTCATTTTAATTTAATAACTACGTCCTTGTTCGTTTATTTGTTCTTCATGTTTAGCAATTACCCAAACTGCATGGATGCTACCGGGAAGCCAGCCTAAAAGTGTGAGTAAAATGTTAATTAACAAAGTTGGACCAACGCCAACTGTGAGAAACACACCTAAAGGAGGAAGGAATAAACCTAAAAGTAAGCGACCGATTTTCATGATTTGGCGATTTTATTTAATGAGGTTTTTGTGCAAATTGTGTAGGATGCTTATCTGGAGGGTAATTCGCCTTGGCTATTAACATCACTACTGCTTAAAACAGGATATCTTTCAGCCAAATACTTGTTAATGAAGGTATTAGCAAAAGATAAAATTACCGGACCAGAAAAAAGGCGAGAACTCCCCGGACTGCGAACCCCGGAACCACCACCGCAGCTAACAAGAAACAAAAACCGTTAACTACTAGGGAAAATGCTCCGAAGGTGAGGAAGTTAAGGGGTAAAGATAAAGCAGCAAGGACTGGTTTAATGGAACTGTTGATCAAACCAATGACTAAACCAGCAATCATAGCTGCTGGAAAATTAGCAAGATTTACACCCGGTACAACTAAATCGACAATTAACAAGCTCAAGGCTGTGGCTATGACCGTTAAAAGTGTTCCCCACATTGTTTTTACCTAAAAATAACAGATGGATTCTTGACGATTCCTGGTTTTATTTTCAGATCAATACTTATATTTTCCATCTTGAATAAGAGGGATTATGTTTATACCATTAGGGTGAGAGTGTCTTTGTAGTCTACAAAGACACTAAAATAATGGCTTTATTACTTAACAGCTTTCATCGATAAACTAATACGGTGCAACTTTTCGTTAACTTCCAATACCCGCACCTTCACAACTTGTCCCACTTTAACAACTTTCTGGATATCATCGACAAATCTATCAGCTAGTTGGGAAATATGCACTAAACCATCTTGATGTACGCCAATATCCACAAAAGCGCCAAAGTTAGCCACATTGGTAACTATTCCTTCTAATTCCATCCCTACCTGTAAATGACTAATTTCTGTAATTCCTTCTCTAAAGGTGGCGTATTTAAATTCGGCGCGGGGGTCTCTACCTGGTTTCTCTAGTTCCCTGATTATATCCCTGAGTGTAGGTTCCCCAATGCCGTCGGTGACGTATTTCTTGAGGTTGGTTTTTTTCAGCTTGGCTGCAATTTCTGTAATCTGATTTAAGGATATATCCAAATCAGCGGCGATCGCCAGCACCACAGAGTAACTTTCGGGATGGACTGCGGTATTATCTAAAGGGTTATCACCGCCACGAATCCGCAGAAAACCCGCAGCTTGTTCAAACGCCTTGGGTCCCAACTTCGCCACCTTTAACAATTGTCTGCGGTTCTTAAAGGCTCCATGCTCGTTGCGATAGGTGACGATGTTATTGGCTACTGTGGCTGTAATTCCCGAAACAAAAGTTAACAATTCCTTAGACGCGGTGTTTAGGTCTACCCCCACATAATTAACGCAACTTTCCACAGTCTCATCAAGTTTCTTTTTCAGCAACTTTTGATCAACATCATGTTGATATTGTCCCACACCGATAGATTTAGGGTCAATTTTTACTAGTTCCGCCAGGGGGTCCTGTAATCGGCGACCGATACTAATAGCACCGCGCACGGTAATATCTAAATCGGGAAACTCTTCTAATGCCACTTTACTGGCAGAATATATTGATGCTCCCGATTCATTGACGATGACTTTAATGGGTTTGGGGTCTATATGTTGTAAAACCTGGTTCACAAACTCATCGGTTTCCCGGGAAGCTGTACCGTTACCGATCGCAATTAACCTGATTTGATATTGTGTAATTAAATTTTTGAGAGTTTGTGCTGCTTTGTCCCGTTGTGCTGACCCTTGGTGAGGAAACACCGCTTGATAGGCTAAAAATTTTCCTGTTTCGTCAAGTACCACAACTTTACACCCGGTTCTAAAACCTGGGTCAATCGCCAGTGTGGGTTTCATTCCTGCGGGTGCTGATAACAGTAACTCTCGCAGGTTGGCTTCAAAGGTTTGAATTGATTCTATATCTGCGTAGGTTTTTTTCTGGGAAATCACCTCACCCATAATGGAGGTTTTCATCAGCCGATTAAATGCGTCTTTGACCATGGCTTGATAAAATTCCCGAATTGTGGGATTTTTGGTTTTAATTTCCCTTGCTTCTAGATACTTGAGTACAATATCTTCATCAAAAGCAATTTCATAATTTAAGATTCCCTCCGCTTCACCGCGACACAAAGCCAGGAGGTTATGGGGGGCAATATTTTTTACCCCCATCTGATAGTTGCGGTACATCTCAAACTTGGTTGTACCTTCGGGATAATCTTTCTTGATCTGAGAGATAAATACCCCTTTCTCCAGAAAATAATCACGCAGATATGCCCTTAACTCCGCTTTTTCTGCCACCTCTTCCGCTAAAATGTCAGCTGCGCCCTTGAGTGCTTCCTGTGGTGTGTTTACTTCCTGAGTCTGAGAAACATACTGCATAGCTGCTGTTTCTAGTGGTGCTGTGGGACTTTGAGGGACATTGAGAGATTTAATCAACTGGGCTAAAGGTTCTAAACCCCTTTCCCTGGCAATGGTAGCACGGGTGCGCCTTTTTGGTCGATAGGGTAGGTATAAATCCTCTAATTCGGTTTTTTGTAAGCAGGATGTAATTTTGGCTTTGAGTTCTTCTGTGAGTTTACCTTGTTGGGCGATCGCATTGAGAATTACCCCCTTGCGTTCTGCTAACTCTGTTAAATAAGCATAGCGATCAAACAAGTCCCGCAGTTGCACCTCGTTCATTTCCCCAGTGCGCTCCTTGCGGTAACGTGCGATAAAAGGAACAGTAGCACCTTCTGCTAACAGTTCCAAGGCGTTTTCGATTTGTTCAGGTTTGAGGTTTAATTCAGTCGCCAGTAGTTGAGGAATATTCAGCATAAGGTGTTTAACTTAAGAAATGTTGCTCCTCCTAAAAATGTAATAGATATCTGCGCGCAACAATGTTTGACAACGCATATTTATTTTTTGGAGATGTTAATATTACCTTAACGGCCAAATTTTCATAGTCTTGTCATAACTCCCACTAGCTAGGGTTTGACCATCCGGGCTAAATCCTACAGACCTCACCCAGTCAGAATGTCCAGTGAGGGTGTGAGACAGCTTACCTGTCCTCACATCCCACAGTTTGATAGTCTTGTCATAACTCCCACTAGCTAGGGTTTGACCATCCGGGCTAAATCCTACAGACCTAACCGAGTTAGAATGACCGGTGAGGGTGTGGCGAACCTTACCTGTCTGCACATCCCACAGTTTGATAGTTTTGTCATAACTCCCACTAGCTAGGGTTTGACCATCCGGGCTAAATGCTACAGAAGAAACCGAGCCAGAATGACCGGTGAGGGTGTGGCGAACCTTACCTGTCTGCACATCCCACAGTTTGATAGTGTTGTCATAACTCCCACTAGCTAGGGTTTGACCATCTGGGTTGAATGCTACAGACAAAACCGAGCCAGAATGACCGGTGAGGGTGTGGCGAACCTTACCTGTCTGCACATCCCACAGTTTGATAGTTTTGTCATAACTCCCACTAGCTAGGGTTTGACCATCCGGGCTGAATCCTACAGACAAAACCCCGTTAGAATGACCACTGAGGGTGTCGCGGAGCTTACCCGTCTTTACATCCCACAGTTTAATAGTCCTGTCCCCACTCCCACTAGCTAGGGTTTGACCATCCGGGCTAAATCCTACAGACCTAACCGAGCCAGAATGTCCTCTGATGTTGTAACGGAGCTTACCTGTCTTCACATCCCAGAGTTTGATAGTGTTGTCATGACTCCCACTAGCTAGGGTTTGACCATCGGGGCTGAATCCTACAGACAAAACCCAGTGAGAATGACCGGTGAGGGTTGTGTGTAGACAGGGGGTATGAGGTGGTGGGGTTCTTCCCTCTCCCCTTCCAGAGTTAGGGTAAAAAACAGGACTCAAAACAGTCATCACCTCTTCCACAGACTGATAACGCAGCTTGGGTACAGGATTTGCTAACTTTTCTAAAATCTTACCCAACTCATCACTAACAACATTCCCATTCAAGAAATCTCGCCATACCCATTCTGCATTCATCGGATCATATAAATTAAAGGGGCTAACTCCTGTTAATAAATGCAGACAGGTGACACCTAAACTATATAAATCACTGATAAATATGGCTTTCCCCATAGACTGCTCAGGGGCGCAATATTCCGCTGACCCGATAATTGTCCCTGTAGCTGTGCGTTGTTTGGTTTGTACCACCTTCGCAGCGCCAAAGTCTACTAAAAATAACTTGTTGTCACTACTGCGGCGAATGATATTCTCTGGTTTAATATCTCTGTGAATTACCTGCTGACTGTGGACAAACTTTAATATCTGCAACAGTTCTATTAATAGTCCTCCTATTTGCTGTTCTGCAAACACCCCGGTTTGATCTAATTCACCTTGTAGGGTTTCCCCTTTGACAAACTCCTGAACCAAATATTGACGATGATCGGCGGTGAAATAAGCCATTAATTCGGGAATTTGGGGATGTTTACCCAGTTGTTCTAAACGTTCTGCTTCTTGTGCAAATAATTGGGAAGCCTTTTCTATACTGTCTGTCCCCTGGGCTTGGGGGAGGAATTGCTTAATGACACAATAGGGTTTTGAGGGTTTATCTTCGTCAATGGCTAGAAATGTCCGACCAAAACCCCCTTGTCCTAAAATTGACTGGGGGCTATACCTTTCTCGTAGGAGTAACTTGTTACCACACTTTTGGCAATATTGGCAAGTATCCAGGTTAAGGTGGAGACACTCCGGGTTAAGACATTGACGCATAGATTCACACCATGGGCTGGTTATTTATGGCTAAGAAAAATTATACAAAAAAATATATAAATAATTATACATCTTTGCTGTTTTGAGTGCGGTTACCCATGTTTACACAGATGATACATAGTTTGACAGCAAACACAAAAGTCGTGGTTGTGAATTCGTGGGTGAACTTTGATTCACTGCTACCTTACAGCACTTTTCAAGTAAATAAAGTACATACCTTAATATCATAAATCTTGTGGGGTGGGCATCCTGCCCGCCCTTGTGTACCTCACTCAGATAAAATGCGCTGTAACCGCCACAGTTTGATAGTCTTGTCATAACTCCCACTAGCTAGGGTTTGACCATCCGGGCTGAATCCTACAGACCTCACCCAGTCAGAATGTCCGCTGAGAGTGCGGCGGAGGTTACCTGTATTCACATCCCACAGTTTGATAGTCTTGTCATAACTCCCACTAGCTAGGGTTTGACCATCCGGGCTAAATGCTACAGACCTCACCCAGTCAGAATGTCCGCTGAGGGTGCGGCGAACCTTACCTGTGGTCACATCCCAGAGTTTGATAGTCTTGTCATCACCCCCACTAGCTAGGGTTTGACCATCCGGGCTAAATGCTACAGAAGAAACCCAGTCAGAATGTCCAGTGAGGGTGTGGCGAACCTTACCTGTCCTCACATCCCACAGTTCGATAGTCTTGTCATCACCCCCACTAGCCAAGGTTTGACCATCTGGGTTGAATGCTACAGAATAAACCCAGTTAAAATGTCCGGTGAGGGTGTGTAGGTTGCGACCCATAAAGTAGATGAGGAGGTTAGCTGTATTCATATCCCAGAGTTTGATAGTCTTGTCATAACTCCCACTAGCTAGGGTTTGACCATCCGGGCTAAATCCTACACTATAAACCGAGCCAGAATGTCCACTGAGGGTGTCGCGGAGGTTACCCGTCTTGACATCCCAGAGTTTGATAGTCTTGTCATGACTCCCACTAGCTAGGGTTTGACCATCCGGGCTAAATCCTACAGACCTAACCGAGCCAGAATGTCCGGTGAGGGTGTAACGGAGCTTACCTGTCTTGACATCCCAGAGTTTGATAGTCTTGTCATGACTCCCACTAGCTAGGGTTTGACCATCGGGGCTAAATGCTACACTATAAACCGAGCCAGAATGTCCGGTGAGGGTTGTGTGTAGACAGGGGGTATGAGGTGGTGGGTTTTCCCTTTTCCTGGAAGGGACAGGGGAAAAAACAGGACTCAAAACATTCATCACCTCTTCCACAGACTGATAACGCAGCTTGGGTACAGGATTTGCTAACTTTTCTAAAATCTTACCCAACTCATCGCTAACAACATTCCCATTCAAGAAATCTCGCCATACCCATTCTGCATTCATCGGATCATATAAATTAAAGGGGCTAACTCCTGTTAATAAATGCAGACAGGTGACACCTAAACTATATAAATCACTGATAAATAAGGCTCTCCCCATAGACTGCTCAGGGGCGCAATATTCCGCTGACCCGATAATTGTCCCTGTAGCTGTGCGTTGTTTGGTTTGTACCACCTTCGCAGCGCCAAAGTCTACTAAAAATAACTTGTTGTCACTACTGCGGCGAATGATATTCTCTGGTTTAATATCTCTGTGAATTACCTGCTGACTGTGGACAAACTTTAATATCTGCAACAGTTCTATTAATAATCCTCGTATTTGCTGTTCTGCAAACACCCCGGTTTGATCTAATTCCGCTTGTAGGGTTTCCCCTTTGACAAACTCCTGAACCAAATATTGACGATTATCGGCGGTGAAATAAGCCATTAATTCGGGAATTTGGGGATGTTTACCCAGTTGTTCTAAACGTTCTGCTTCTTGTGCAAATAATTGGGAAGCCTTTTCTATACTGTCTGTTCCTTGGGCTTGGGGGAGGAATTGCTTAATGACACAATAGGGTTTTGAGGGTTTATCTTCGTCAATGGCTAGAAATGTCCGACCAAAACCCCCTTGTCCTAAAATTGACTGGGGGCTATACCTTTCTCGTAGGAGTAACTTGTTACCACACTTTTGGCAATATTGGCAAGTATCCAGGTTAAGGTGGAGACACTCCGGGTTAAGACATTGACGCATAGATTCACACCATGGGCTGGTTATTTATGGCTAAGAAAAATTATACAAGAAAATATATAAATAATTATACATCTTTGCTGTTTTGAGTGCGGTTACCCATGTTTACACAGATGATACATAGTATTGAGTAGTTGGGTTGAACGAAGTGAAACCTAACAAATGCTGGTAAATGTTGGGTTTCGTTCCTCAACCCAACCTACAAAAATTAAATTGATATTATTTATTATATAGCCTTTTTCAGGCTCATGAAGTACACACCAATTCCCTATTCCCTATTCCCTGTTCCCTGTTCCCTGTTCCCTCAAACTAAAAAAAATTGTACCTCACGAGCATGGGAAATGCTATAAGGGCATAGATAGAACAAATAAAATAAAAGTATTACCCATTACCAATTATCAAAAAAATGATTGCAGCTAAAGAAAACACCCCCCACCTCACCCCCGAAGAATACTTTGCATGGGAAGAACAGCAACTAGAAAAACACGAATATATCAACGGCCAAGTTTACGCCATGAGTGGCGGTAGCGTCAATCATAGCCGCATTGCTATTAGATTTACGACTATGTTTGATACCCATTTAGACGCTAGTAGTTGCATAACAGGTAACTCAGACCTCAAAGTTAATATTTTAGGTACTAATAACTACACCTACCCAGATGTTAGCGTCACCTGCGACGAACGGGACAAAACCAATACCCAATATATTACCTACCCCTGCTTAATAGTTGAAGTTTTATCAAAAACTACCGAAGCTTATGACAGAGGTGGTAAATTTAGAATGTATAAAAATAATCCAGCCTTAATAGATTATCTGCTAGTCAGTTCCACCAGCATGGAAATTGACCTTTATCATAAAAACGAGGCTGGAGACTGGTTAATTATCAACTACAAACCAGGTGACACCATCCAACTTAAAAGCATTAATCTTAACTTTCCCCTTGAACAAATCTATCGCGGTTTAAATCTTGAATCAGAGAATGGGGAATAATAGAAGTATTACCAAATTACCTACTATCCATTAACCAATATGCTCACCCTAGAAATAGCCATTCAAAAAATCCAACAACTCCCCCCCGAACAACAAAAAAAAGTGATTGAATTTGTAGAATTTCTGGAATTTCAATCAAGTCAAACCCCTGATCAGCAAACACCCACTGCAACAGAAACCCCCAAAACATCCTTCGCAGCAGCGACTAAAGAATTTATCGGTTGTCTTGACAGCAATCTTGAAGACCTTTCCCATAATCCTCAGTATCTAGAAAAATTTGGCCAATCATGACTAGAACCACAATTTTAGATACAGGAGTTTTAATTGCTTACCTGATGCCCAAAGATAAATTTCACCCTTGGGCAGTTTCCCAACTCGCTCAAATCAGCACCCCTATCTTAACTAATGAGGCCGTAATTACAGAAGCCTGTTTCCTCGCCCAAAGGATTCATAATGGACAAGAAACTATTCTAAAACTGATTCAACAAGGTCATATCATTATCCCTTTTATCCTCAACCAAGAAATTGAAGCCATAGAAAACCTAATGAAACGCTATGCTTCAGTACCAATTTCTCTAGCTGATGCCTGTTTAGTCAGAATGAGCGAAATGTACGAAGATAGCCAAATTCTAACCCTAGATAGTGACTTTACCATTTATCGAAAGCAGCGCAACCAACCAATTTCCGTCATTATGCCTAACGAGAATTAAGCTATAACTCAATCTGAAGCTGAATTAGAACAACAGTTAATTGAACGCCTAACCACATTAGGCTATGAACCTGTCACCATTGGCAACGCTGAAGACCTCAAAGCCAACCTGAAAACCCAACTGGAATAATATAACGGTATCCAACTCAGCGACACCGAATTTAAAACCATCCTCAACCACCTAGATAAAGGTAACGTATTCGATCGCGCTAAACGCCTCCGGGATAAAATGGAACTCAACCGCGAGGATGGTACAACCTTTTACCTAGAATTTATCAACATTGAGCATTGGTGTCAAAATCAATGTCAAGTTACCAACCAAACCGATACCAGTAACCGCAGTCATAGCTGCAACAAATTAAACGAATTTATTGCGGACTATAACCAGATGTATAAAACCCAGCATTCCGCTAGAGATAGTCAGGCTTTCTATGCCTACTACAAAGATATTTCTAAACGGAATTATTGGAAATTATCAACAAGTTTGATGACGCTATTGGTGAGATTGACGAGGAAGAGTAAAACAGTTCTCAAAACAGGCGATCGCCCCTGGGAAATACCAGTAATCACACGGTATTGCTGAGGGTAATATCTTCTGAATATGCGCCTTTGAGAATTTAACCCGGCTATGAGCTACGCTCATATGATCTCCGGGATATTTTCATTAACTATGGACGTAACTGGATTCGAACCAGTGACCTCTACGATGTCAACGTAGCGCTCTAACCAACTGAGCTATACGTCCTTAACCACACGATTACTTAACTTAGCACATATCTTACAGGAAAGCAACTATTATTTTATTTATTTTATTTATTTTATTTATTTTGCTCACTAGTCAGTCTCTAAAACCGGGGAGGCTTTTCCCAAGATATAGCATTTCCCACGCTCGTGAGGTACAAAGTTTTTTAGTTTCAGGGAACAGGGAATAGGTAATAGGGAATTGGTGTGTACTTCATTAGCCTGAAAAAGGCTTTATATGCTACAAGTGATTTTTTATACTAATATTTGAATTTATCCTCCTGGTTAAACAGTAAATAAATATACTAAGTTTACAATAAAGTACCAGATTCTCAACATAGGCTAGAATTTAGAGCCTATTTATACAGTAAATATAAGGATTTGAGGCTTTAAAAGGATAGAAATTAGGGGTAACCGACCCACTGTAAAATTTACCTTTAATTCTCCATTATGTTTGTCGCAGTAATCCCATATCATATTAAAAAATATTTGCACACATTCCCTAGTAAGATGACCTGAATAATTAGCAGGTTTAAATTAAAATTAGTGTGTCGATTAACTGCTTTCTATGGAGGTTTAGCCGAGTGCTAAACCTTTTTTATGCTGATATATTTCAGTTATGGTATTGCTTATATCTAACCTATAGATAGATGAAATTTACACAAAAGTACATTTACAGTGATAATACATGGTAAACTCTTGCTGAATGTGGGCTTGGCTAATGCTCAAGCCTCTTTTGTGTGTTTTCAATTTAGCTCTGGGTTTATGCTTTAGTGCATTGAAAAACGATTTTAGCATTATATCATAAATGTCGGTTTTTTGTATATATCGATAGGTATTATAAATAATTTATTTATGCTGTTATTATTCAGTTCGTTAATGCCTGAAAAACATATAACTACCCTGGAGTTAAGGCCAGGGTTTTCTTTTGAGATGTTGGTTGGGGATAGATGACATCTCACCAGGGTATGAGTAATTTTTTGATGACTGCCTATCTATTGTGGATAATGATACCATGTTTATAGATATGATATTTAGCATATTTAATATAATTTGTATACTGCTTGAAGGCAGATGAATTATAATCAGTTTATATATAAATTGGCTAAATATGGTAAACACCTGGTATATATAAAGGTCTGGCTCTAGTTCAGGCCTTTTTCGTGCTTTTAATATATGAATGAAATGCCAAATATAAATTGAACCTAATATTCTACTGGCCGCAGGAAGATGAAGTTGAGAAAAAGTTTTCTTAAATTGTAAGTTAGTACGTTGTTAAGCACAGCAATAATCAAGGTTTGGTTCACAGCCAAACCTTTTTTTATGATTAATAATTGCTTATTTATCAGCTTTGAGACTATTTGAACACATCCTTTAGGAGGATGAACTAAAGGTATAGAACTATTAAATTATTATTGGTGTAGTAAATGCTTGGTATACATAAGGGCTTGGCTTGTCCAAGCCTTTTTTCCTGAGAATTTATATCAGCTTATATCAGCCGGAAGATGAAATTTTGGCGGTGAAATTTTGAGTATAATTAAATACTAAATAAATATATGGCATTATTATATGGCATTATTATATTGATACCATGACATGGGGACGGAAAAGAATTTAAAGAGTTGTAAACTATGATAGACTCTCTAGCTGGCTGGAGAGTTTAGGATGGATATAAGATAAAAGCCAAACTTAATAGCTGATGACAGTCAAAAGCATCCCTAAAGCCATGAAAAGAGGATTCCCCACAAATTAGCAATGGCTGAATTAGCTTTACGACTGATATTCAGCAGATACAAGCTAAATCTTGATAGTTCTTTGATTCCATACTGTAAACCTATGACACTCAAACTGACAGTTCCCAATATGGCTTGTTCTGCTTGTGCCAACAATATTACTAATGCAGTAAAAGCAGTTGATGCCAATGCTACGATTGAGGCTGACCCCCAAACCAAATTTGTGAGCGTAGAAACTCAAGCATCGGAAGCATCAATTAAGAATGCTTTAGCTGCTGCAGGCTATCCAGCTGCTTAAAACTGATTATACCGGCTCAGATGCCTAGGGTATAAGCGTTTGATGTAATTTCCACATCTAAACTAAATGTGTTTGAGCGGATGAAGTTGCATTCATCAATTGGATGCAACTTTGACTGGATAGGCTACACTAGCAAAAGTGATTGACTGAGCATGGATACTCTCACGCTTAAACTCCGGGGTATGAGTTGCGCTTCCTGCGCAAACAACATTGACCAAGCAATTCGCTTGATTCCAGGGGTGATTGACTGCAATGTTAACTTTGCTGCTGAACAGGCTACAATCAATTATGATCGAACACGTACTAATTTAAAGATTATCCAAAGCGCTATCGATGCTGCGGGATACTCTTCTTACCAGGTTTCAGAAGACATACTGACTGGAGAAGATGATACTCAGACAGCAATTAAGTTAGCCGCGGAACAGGAAATTAGCCGCAAGGTGATTGTGGCGGGTGTGATCGCTATAATCATTTTTGTGGGTTCCATACCCATGATGACAGGGTTAAATTTCTGGTTTATTCCCGAATTTCTGCATAATTATTGGGTACAGTTACTGTTGACTACCCCAGTACAGTTTTGGTGTGGTTGGGGTTTTTATGTGAATGGCTGGAAAGCCCTCAAGCACCATACAGCAACAATGGATACCCTGATGGCAGTGGGTACAAGTGCTGCATATCTATATTCTTTGTTTGTGACTCTGTTTTCGGGATTTTTTACGGCTCAGGGTATAATCCCTCATGTATATTATGAGGTTTCGGTAACCGTAATTGCTTTAATTTTGCTGGGACGGTTGTTAGAGCATCGCGCTAGGGGAAAAACCTCGGAAGCTATTCATAAACTGATGGGACTACAACCCAGAAATGCTAGGGTTATCCGTGGTGGTGTAGAAATGGATATTTCTATTACCGAGGTGGAAATTAATGATGTGATTGTGGTGCGTCCAGGGGAAAAGATTCCTGTAGATGGTGAGGTGATTACTGGTATTTCTACGGTGGATGAGTCCATGGTTACTGGTGAAAGCTTACCAGTGCAAAAGCAACCGGGTGATGAGGTAATTGGGGCGACTATTAACAAAACTGGTAGTTTTCAGTTTCGAGCAACACGAGTGGGAAAGGATACTTTTTTGGCGCAAATAGTCAAACTTGTGCAGCAAGCACAGGGTTCTAAAGCGCCAATTCAAAGATTAGCAGATCAGGTTACAGGATGGTTTGTACCTGCTGTAATTGCGATCGCGATCGCCACTTTTGTGATGTGGTTTAACTTCATGGGTAACTTCACCCTAGCAATCATGACCACAGTGGGTGTACTGATTATAGCTTGTCCCTGCGCTTTGGGTTTAGCGACTCCCACTTCAATTATGGTGGGCACTGGTAAAGGTGCGGAAAATGGTATTTTAATTAAAGATGCCCAAAGCCTAGAGCTAGCACACAAAATCACCACGATTGTTTTGGATAAAACCGGAACTTTAACTCAAGGGAATCCCACAGTTACCGATTTTGTCTGTGTGAAGGGTACTGCTAACCACAATGAACTACAGCTTTTACAGTTAGCTGCTGCTGTAGAGCGAAATTCCGAGCATCCCTTGGCTGATGCAGTGGTAAAATATGCCCAATCCCAAGAGGCCAGTTTAATTGAGTGTAATGACTTTGCAGCTGTCCCTGGTAGTGGCGTTCAAGGTGTGGTGTCAGACCGCTTAGTACAAATTGGTACAGAACGCTGGTTGACAGAACTGGGAATTAATAATCACTCCCTCCAGGAATATAAACAAGTCTGGGAAGCTGGGGGTAAAACTGTGATTTTAATAGCTGTAGATGGTGTTCTAGAAGGAGTGATGGGTATTGCTGATGCTCTGAAACCTTCCTCAGCAGCAGCAGTTAAAATACTACATAAACTTAGATTAGAAGTGGTAATGCTGACTGGAGATAACAGTAAAACTGCGGAGGCGATCGCCCAAGAAGTCGGTATCCAGAGAGTTTTTGCAGAGGTACGCCCAGATCAAAAAGCCGCCATAATTCAATCCCTCCAAAGCGATGGTAAATCTAAAATTGTGGCGATGGTAGGTGATGGTATTAATGATGCACCTGCACTCGCACAAGCAGATGTGGGTATTGCGATTGGTACAGGAACAGATGTGGCGATCGCAGCGAGTGATATTACTCTGATTTCTGGAGATTTACAAGGAATTGTGACGGCAATTCAACTTAGCCGGGCTACAATTGGCAATATCCGCCAAAATCTCTTCTTTGCCTTTATTTACAACATCATAGGTATCCCGGTCGCTGCGGGAATTCTCTTTCCCTTCTTTGGGTGGTTGCTAAATCCGATTCTTGCAGGCGCTGCAATGGCTTTATCTTCCGTCTCTGTGGTCACCAATGCCTTGAGATTGCGGAAATTTAAACCAAAAATCATCTCTGGAGGTGTACAATAATTTCAACTATGTTCAATAAAAATATACTTTGGGCTAGTCTGGCGGCTTTGGGTCTATCCCTAGGAACAGCATCAGCAACAATACCAACTCATTCATCAGGGGAAACTAATGATTTTCACCCTAGGTCGCAACCTTTGTCCTTGAAAGTTGGTGTAACTATTGGTGGTGTCGCTTTAATTGCGTTAGAGCTATGGTGGTTTCTGTTGAGTAAATCACCATCACAACCCAACCACAAAGAAGATTAATTAGGGAAGCGATCGCAGTTCCGTATATTCGTATAAAGCGATCGCCAGATTAATCCCTAGCCACAGGGATAGATCATCAAAATTGTAATTCTCTTTTGGCAGAGACGATTGCAGTGGCAAGCCCCCCATCCCCCCAAGAGACTTCCCCAAGGCTTAAAGAAAGAGCAGTCCATTGATTTTTGGCAATAAAAAAAATTCTGCGGGGTTTTAGGCTTAAAATTGCTTAAAAGGTCAACTTATAGTTAACTTTGCCACCCGCAGGACATCCCCAGCTATGATTAATGAAATTTTTCCTTTCCATTTTCAGATAGACAAAATCGCCATCGCCGGAACCTGTCTGTGGTCATTGGCGCTATACTTGATATTTTCCCCACTGCGTGATACAATAATAGAACTGCTAAGTAAATGGTTTAACTTCGCCGAGCGATCGCTTTACATCAGTCAACAAGAATTTGAAAAAACACGCCAAGCCAGAGAATCTCAAAACGCCTTTTACGCTTCACTATTTAGCATCATTCCCTTTCTAGTAATTGGGGGTTTATCCAACTGGTTTCTAGAAATTAGCTTAGGACGTAGCTGGGGCATCAGCATAGGTATAATGGCTTGTATTATTTCTGCTATTTATGAACTAGCTCGCCAAAGTGGGGAATTAGACGAATGACCCTTCCACAATAGCTATTTCCTCATCAGTTAATTCATAGAGTTCATACACCAACTGATTAATCTGTCTATCTGTAGCATTAAGTTGTTGTTTAATTCTTCTTTTAGCTGGTGGTGTTTGAGCTTGATTTAGCTGTTCATGCAAAAACAACATTTGTTCAACCAGTCTAACCATTTGATTGTGAAGATTTGTTTCTGAGAAATTCTCGAAATTAATCCTGCGGATTGGTAGCTGTTCAACAAACTGAGTAAAATAACGGAAAAAACCACCACGAATTGTGGTGCTAATATTCTTGAAGTAAAAATCTAATAACTTACTATTGAGTAATCCTAAAATATATTTAATAGACTCATTGACATCATTTTTCAGTGTAATTCCATAACCACTAGTAAAAGCATACTCTCCTCTTTCGTCTAAGGCAAAAGATGCTTTAATGGCAATATCAGGTACTAGTATTTTAGGATATCTCATCAACTCTATATTTTGATTTCTTGTATAACCATACCAACTTGATCCCAGCATCTTACCTTTTTCTCGGTTTTCTAATTTGATTTGATTTTGCATGAGATAATCAAGAGTTAGCGGATAATTATTACAGAGTTTATTTTCATTGAGCAGATTAACTTGTCCGTTCACTAGTTCATAAGGAATAATCAATAACTTATTGGAATATAAAAGCTGATAGGCTTTAATTTCCTTCCCCTGTAGAAAAGGACAAGTTAAACTTGATTCAATTGTAATTACTTTATCTAAAGATTTAGAATACACATCTAGTAAGTTATCTCTCTTTTGAGAAATAAAATCTACAACATATACTTCATTCGCACTGGTTCTAATACCTTGGGAAATATTATTTTTTATTTTCCCTAAACTGACGAATCTATGATCATTGAACTTCTCAAAGAATAAGGCGTTATTAAATTTGCTAAAGTTCCAGGTTTTACTAATAAAAGATTGTTGAATAAGGCTGATTTTTTCAATACTGTCATCAGTAACCCACTCTAATAAATCCTGTACTTGAATAAAAGTAACTTCTGATTTATTTGTCTTAGATAAGAAAAGCAAACAAGTATAAGTTGATACTTTAGGAAAAACTTGTTGATCACCAAAGTAAACTATTTTTTCCAGGTATTGACCTTTAGCAATTAATTTTCTCAAAGATTCTCCATATTGAGCATTAAAAAACTTATGGGGTAAGATAAAACCCAAACGCCCATCCTTTCTTAATAGATTTAATCCTTTTTCGACAAAAACAACATAAATATCATAATTTCCCTTACTTGCAGAAACATATTCTTCCTTATAAAATTCTACTTCCAAAGTAGCCCATTCCTTTAAAGCTTGAATGCGAATATAGGGAGGGTTACCAATAACGACATCAAACCCCCCTCGGTTCATAATTACCGGGAAAGCTGTTTCCCAATCAAACACATTAACTCGATAAGCTGTATCTTCATCTAGTAAATTAAGCTGATTATTGTGATAAAATTTTCCATCTATTAAAGAATTACCGCACTGAATGTTATTATCTAAATCTGGTAAAGTCCCTTTGGTTTAAAAATTCTAACTGTTTGGTAATAGTTTCACCTGACTCACCTTCTAAGACCTTTAACAACAAAGATAACTTAGTTGTTTCCACTGCTTGTTGGTCAATATCTACACCATAAACGTGAGTTAATAAAATGCGTTTTCTCTCAGTCGCAGTTAACCGCCAAGTATTACCGCTAACTTGATAAATTTTACTTTTGTATTTCTTGGGGTTTTGCAGATATTGCTGTAAATACCAATCTAATAAAAATTGATAAGCGACAATTAAAAAAGAACCAGACCCACAAGCAGGGTCAATAATTGTCATATCCTGAACTTTTTCCGGTTTCTTATCCTCTAATACCTTACCAATGGTATGTTTAACAATATAATCCACAATATAACTAGGAGTATAATAAACACCCCCGGCTTTTCTAACTTCTGGTTTATCTTCTATTACTACTTGACGACTTGCAGATAAAGTAATCACTTTACCTAGAAACTGCTCATAAACTTGTCCTAAAATTTCTACAGGAATTACAGAAAATTCATATGGACTTTCTGGGGGGTAGAGTTTTTTAATAATAGCCCTCAATGGATAATCTTCTATTACCAAATTGAGCGTAAAATCATCGGGTGCTTCCCTTCCTTTCTCCTGTTGAAAGTGAAATAACCCAGAATTATAACGATAGTCAGCACTAATAAATAAACGCCCTAACTCTTGATAAATATTATTAAATTTTAATAAGTTAAATAACTGCTGATAATTTTCTATTTCCCTATCTTCGCAAATCCGCAGAAAGACAATTCTATTAATGGTGATTTGGACAGCAAAGTTTAACTCTCGTTGCTCAATTTCTGGGTTGCGCCAAGCAATATTAGCGCCTAAATTTTCTCGCCAAGTTTCAATTTCCTGTAAAAAAGCCTTATCAACAGTGATACCGGCTTTTACTTGAGTTTCAGCAAATTTTTCTAAAGCACCATTTAAGACAGCTTCTTTAGAAAATAGTTGATAAATTTCTGCCCATTTTTCTACATATTCTGTATAATGAAAATGTTTAACTCTGCCTTGAGATGCTGAATCATTTTTATTGGGCATCAGGCGACAATCATAAACGGAAAATTCCTCAAAATCTGTGAGAATGCTTAGGGGTAATTTAGCTGACCATCCATAACGCCTGAGTTGAAATGCAGCACTAATATTTGTCCCTACATTTACAGCAGGTTTTTTCGCTTCTACAAAAAACTTTCTTACTCCCCCCACCCGAAAACTATAATCTGGTGCTTTGGCTTTTTGAGTATGACTAATTTTTAAACTATCTTCATGAACAACATCTTGGTAAATATCAGCTGTTTGTTGTTCATTGCTCATGTCCCATCCCAAGGACGCAAAAAATGGATCAATAAATTGAATCCGAGTTTGTGTTTCGTTTAACCCACCTGCTTTATATAAATCTATTTGCTGGTGAAAATGCTCAACCAGTCGAATAATACTTATAGGGACATTCATGTTTAGTGTTAATAGGTAGTGTTATAGCATTTCCCATGCTCGTGAGGTACAAATTTGTTTAGTTTCAGGGAACAGGGAACAGGGAACAGGGAATAGGGAATAGGGAATAGGGAATAGGGAATAGGGAATAGGGAATAGGCAATTGATGTGTACTTCATTAGCCTGAAAAAGGCTATATTTGAGTTATATATATGAATTTTATATCTCTATGGCTTACGCCACCCTATGCTATCTGTGACAATTTGTGCTAGTTTATCCGCAGCACCACTTTCTCCCCTAACATTACGTAGTTTATCCCGAATTGCTGCTAATTTTTCTGGATGAGTCAAAAAATCTAAAACCATTTCTCCTATTTCTGGGGGCTGGATTTTGCCCACTAGTTCTGGTACTATTTCTTCTTGTGCCCAGATATTGGGCCATGCTAATAAACCTTTACGACTCAATACCAGACCAGTTAATCACCTTAGCAAAGGTGGAACCCAACCCTGGTAAATTAGCTAATAATCCCGGTAAACCATCCCAGGAACGCATAGCATCAAGTTGTTGTGTTGGTATCAAAACAATCATCGGTACAGCTAAAGCCCCCAGTTCGGCTGTGTTTGCCCCTACGGTGGTTAAGCAGATGCTGCAGTGGGATAATAATTCATAGGCGGGATTTTCTCTGCACAGTTCCACAGATAAACCTTTCTCTGTTTTGAGGGTGGGATGCTCTGATTCCACTAAAACAGCGGGGGAACTAGCAAATACCTTGACAAAATGATTTTTTTGTGTATCAGCAAAACTTGCTAAAGTTTGTAAATCCAATGTGGCGCTAGGGGAATTATAAATCTGGTTTGGGGTCTTCGGGCGTGAATATATTCAGCAATAGCCAAGCATAATGGGACACCTTGAGCTAATTTTGCGCTTTTGGAACCGGGGAGTAAACCAATTATTTCTGTGTTTGGGGAGGAGTTGGGAGTTAAAACTTGCTCCAGTCTCTGCGCTTCTACCATTAAGTCTCCCACAACTGTAAATTTATGGGCGTATTTTGGGGGGACTTTTTGGGCAACTTTTGCTTGCATGACTCCAAACCGGTCAATCCAATGATACCAACGTGCATCCCATTCAGCATACACCACTGTGCGATATCCCAGTTTTTTGCCAATGACCAGGGGAAAAATTTGATCGCCACCTAGGAAAACTACCACACCCCGATCGCCCCAGTCCCAATTTTCGGCAGTTTTTCCCCACAGCAAGAACGGCCAAAAATGTTTTGCTGCTTGTACTCTATCCACTTCTGGATAGGAAAGGGCGATCGCTGCTTCTTTACCGCTAGCATTTGGACAAGGTGACAAAACGACAGAAATCCTCACCACACAAGAATCATTACCTAATTTTTGCCGCAAAGACTTGACAAATGGACGCACCCATGTTGTTACCTCCCCCGGTCCATTGGAGAGAACTAATATATCAACTGGTTTAGTCATTGGTGATTGGTGACTGGTCTCTAGTCATTCTAGTTCTGAGTCGCCAATTGGTAAATATTACGATTTCGTTACAAAAATGTGAGTAAACACTTTTGTGATTTGTCAAGATTTATAAATAAATATTTATTTTTTTATATCGATTTGTGTCATAAAGCCCAAAAAATGCTCAAAGGTCAAGGTTTTTCTGATAAAAAATTAATATTGCCGAAAACAAGAAGTAACTCTGGCGGCAGATGTCGCTGAGAACTTCAGTTAGAGAACACGCATCACAAGGAGCCTATCTGCATGTTCACCCACGTCAAGTCCACCATTAGACATATTGCGCCTGATAACTTACGCGGACGTAATTTAATCAAGGTGGTCTATGTCGTGCTTGAGTCCCAGTATCAAAGTGCATTGTCGCAAGCTGTTAGCACGATTAACTCGAACAACCCCAACCTAGCCATTGAGGTGAGCGGGTATTTGATCGAGGAACTCCGAGACCCAGAGAACTATGAAGAGTTCAAACGGGATATGGAAACTGCTAATATCTTTATCGCTTCACTTATTTTCATAGAAGACTTAGCACAAAAAGTAATTGCCGCCGTTGAACCATACCGCGATCGCCTGGATGTAGCGGTAGTGTTCCCATCAATGCCAGAAGTAATGCGCCTGAATAAAATGGGCAGCTTTTCTTTAGCACAGTTGGGACAATCCAAGAGTGCGATCGCTCAATTCATGCGCAAACGCAAGGAGAAATCAGGGGCGGGTTTCCAAGACGGAATGTTAAAGCTGTTGCGGACCTTACCCCAAGTATTAAAATTCTTGCCAATGGAAAAGGCACAGGATGCGCGAAACTTCATGCTCAGTTTTCAGTATTGGCTGGGAGGTTCACCAGAAAACCTGGAAAACTTCTTGCTGATGCTAGCTGATAAATATGTATTAAAAGATGTAGACAAAAAAAACTTTGCATCTCCTACATATGAAGCGCCAGTTGTCTACCCGGATATGGGTATTTGGCATCCTCTGGCCACAACTATGTTTGAGGATGTCAAAGAATACCTAAATTGGTATACAGCCCGCCAGGACATTTCCGGCGATCTCAAAGATCCCTTAGCCCCTTGTGTGGGATTAGTATTACAACGTACCCACCTAGTTACTGGTGATGATGCTCATTATGTAGCCATAGTCCAGGAATTAGAATCACTCGGTGCCAAAGTCATTCCTGTGTTTGCTGGTGGGTTGGACTTCTCTAAACCCGTAGATGCTTACTTCTACGAACCAACTACCAAAAACGCCTTAGTAGATGCAGTCGTCTCTCTGACTGGTTTTGCTTTGGTAGGTGGCCCCGCCAGACAAGACCATCCCAAGGCCATTGAAGCCCTAAAACGCCTCAATCGTCCTTACATGGTGGCATTGCCCTTAGTATTCCAAACTACCGAAGAATGGTTAGATAGTGATTTAGGCTTACATCCCATACAAGTAGCCTTACAAATTGCCATCCCCGAATTAGATGGAGCCATTGAGCCAATCATTCTCTCAGGTAGAGATGGAGCTACAGGTAAAGCGATCGCCCTGCAAGACAGAGTAGAAGCAGTAGCACAACGGGCATTAAAATGGGCTAACCTGCGCCGCAAGCCCAAACTAGAAAAAAAAGTTGCCATCACCGTTTTCAGCTTCCCCCCAGATAAAGGTAACGTCGGTACCGCCGCCTACCTAGATGTATTCGGCTCCATCTACGAAGCATTAAAAGGGCTAAGAAACAACGGCTACGATGTGCAAAACATCCCCGAAAGCGCCCAAGCATTGATGGAAGAAGTCATCCACGATGCTCAAGCCCAGTATGCAAGCCCAGAACTGAACATCGCCTACAAGATGTCAGTAGCAGAATATGAAGCACTTACCCCCTACTCCCAACGCCTAGAAGAAAACTGGGGACCACCCCCCGGAAACCTCAACAGCGATGGGCAGAACCTGCTAATTTACGGTAAACAATTTGGTAACGTCTTCATCGGCGTACAACCCACCTTTGGTTACGAAGGTGACCCCATGCGCCTATTGTTCTCCCGTTCCGCCAGCCCACACCATGGCTTTGCTGCTTATTACACCTACCTAGAACGGATTTGGGGCGCAGATGCAGTACTGCACTTTGGTACTCACGGCTCCTTGGAATTCATGCCGGGTAAGCAAATGGGGATGTCTGGAGACTGTTACCCAGATAACTTAATTGGCACAATTCCTAACCTGTATTATTACGCAGCTAATAACCCCAGTGAAGCCACCATCGCCAAGCGGCGTAGTTACGCTGAAACAATTTCTTACCTCACACCACCCGCCGAAAACGCCGGTTTATACAAAGGTTTGAAAGAACTCAGCGAGTTAATAGCTTCCTACCAAACCTTAAAAGACAGTGGTCGCGGTATTCCCATTGTCAACACCATCATGGATAAATGCCGCATCGTCAACCTGGATAAAGACATTAACTTACCAGAAACCGACGCTAAAGATATGACCGCCGATGAGCGAGATCAAATCGTTGGTAGCGTCTACCGCAAGTTAATGGAAATTGAATCTAGGTTGTTACCTTGTGGTTTACACATCATTGGTAAACCACCCACCGCCGAAGAAGCAGTAGCTACCCTGGTAAACATCGCCAGTTTAGACCGTCAAGAAGAAGAAATTCTCAGCTTACCCCGCATCATTGCTAACAGCATCGGGCGGAACATCGACGATATTTACCAAAACAGCGACCTAGGAGTTTTAGAAGATGTGCAACTACTGCAAGACATCACCCTAGCTACCCGGGGCGCTGTGGGCGCACTCGTCAAAGCACAAACCGACGCGGAAGGGCGAGTTTCCCTAGTTTCCCGGTTGAACTTCTTCAACATGGGTAAAAAACAACCTTGGGTAGAAGCATTACATCAAGCAGGTTATCCCCAAGTTGACGCTGCTGCTTTAAAACCACTATTTGAGTATTTGGAATTCTGCTTACAACAAGTTTGTGCAGATAACGAACTCGGCGCATTACTCCAAGGTTTAGAAGGTGAGTATATCCTACCTGGCCCCGGTGGTGACCCCATCCGCAACCCGGATGTACTACCCACAGGTAAAAATATCCACGCCCTAGACCCCCAATCTATCCCCACCACCGCCGCTGTGCAATCAGCCAAAATCGTTGTAGATAGGCTGTTGATACGTAATAAGGCAGAAAATGAGGGTAAATGGCCAGAAACCATCGCCTGTGTCCTTTGGGGAACCGATAACATTAAAACTTACGGTGAATCCCTAGCACAGATTATGTGGATGATTGGTGTGCGTCCGGTTCCCGATGCTTTAGGTCGGGTGAATAAATTAGAATTAATACCTTTAGAAGAGTTGGGACGACCCAGAATTGATGTAGTCATCAACTGTTCCGGCGTATTCCGCGACTTGTTCATTAACCAAATGAACCTCCTAGACCAAGGAGTAAAAATGGCTGCGGAAGCTGACGAACCTTTAGAAATGAACTTTGTCCGCAAACACGCTTTACAACAAGCTGAGGAAATGGGAATTAACCTCAGACAAGCAGCAACCCGCGTATTCTCCAACGCTTCTGGTTCCTACTCCTCAAATATTAACTTGGCGGTAGAAAACAGCACTTGGGATAGTGAGGCCGAGTTGCAGGAAATGTACTTGAGACGGAAATCATTCTCTTTCAACTCCGATAACCCCGGTGTGATGGATGAATCCCGGCAGATTTTTGAAACCACTTTAAAAACCGCTGATGCAACTTTCCAAAATCTCGACTCTTCCGAAATTAGCTTAACTGATGTTTCCCACTACTTTGATTCCGATCCCACAAAGTTAGTCGCCAGTCTGCGTAGTGATGGTAAAAAGCCAGCATCTTACATTGCAGATACCACCACAGCTAATGCACAGGTGCGGACATTATCGGAAACTGTACGTTTAGATGCGCGGACTAAGTTGTTAAACCCCAAATGGTATGAGGGGATGTTATCCCACGGTTACGAAGGTGTGCGCGAACTCTCTAAGCGGTTGGTAAATACCACCGGTTGGAGTGCGACCGCTGGCGCTGTGGATAACTGGATTTATGAAGATACCAACGAAACCTTCATCAAAGATGAAGAAATGCAAAAACGGTTGATGAATCTCAACCCCCATTCTTTCCGCAAGATTGTCTCAACCTTGTTGGAGGTGAATGGTCGGGGTTATTGGGAAACTAGCGAGGAGAATTTAGACCGCCTCCGCGAGTTGTACCAAGAAGTCGAAGACCGCATCGAAGGAATAGAATAACCTTGAGGATAGAGGCGCTCTTGAGGGCGTCTCTACTCATTCTCAAGGACGATATCCCATCAGGTTTTCAGTCTGCTTTGATGAGACAATTATACAGAATATCTATAGTCATCCTATTTGACTTGATAAATTATCAGTGAGGAAAGGGAACAGGGAACACACCGAACAGGGAACAGAAATTGTTCATGAATCATTTAGAATTGCTATATGAAAAATCAGGCTTATGCTCAACTTGAATTATTTCAATTATTGCAACCTCTAAAAATTATTAAACATCAAACAAAATTTACATTTTTAGACCTTTTTTCTGGTATAGGTGGCTTTAGAATCCCTCTCGAAGAGTTGGGCGGTTTTTGTTTAGGATATTCAGAAATTGATAAACAAGCTATTAGAGTTTATAAAAATAATTTTATTCATGAAACTAATAAGGCTGAAAAATATTTAGGAGATATTACTAATTTAAACAAGCTACCCTGGGATATAGATATCATGGTTGGTGGTGTCCCTTGTCAACCGTGGTCTATAGCAGGTAAATTACAAGGACTAGAAGACCCAAGAGGTAAATTATGGCTTGATGTTTTTAAAATTGTCCAAATTAACCAGCCTAAAGCATTTATATTTGAAAATGTTAAGGGTTTAACGGAGCCTAGAAATAGAAAAAGTTTAGAATATATCATTGATAATTTGTCTGGATCAGGTTATGTAGTCAAATATCAAGTCCTTAATTCCTATGATTTTGGTTTACCACAAGATAGGGATAGGGTATTTATTGTTGGTATTAACAATAATATCCATAACTCCTGGGGTTTTACATTTCCTCAACCTTTGAATCAACACCCCAAGATTTATGATATTGTCCCTGGCCTTGAACGTACTCAATTTACTAAGAGGAAATTTCCCCCAGAAGTTCTATTTCCAGATGGTAAAATCCCAGCTTCTAGAGGAAGATTTCAAAAGATAGATGAGTTGAATGATTTTTTTACCTTTGCCGATATTAGAGACGGACATAGTACAATTCATTCTTGGGATATCATACCAACCACTACAAGAGAAAAATTAATTTGTAAAACTCTATTGAGAAATAGAAGAAAAAAAATTTATGGACTAAAGACGGTAACCCTTTAGGATTTGAAGTATTACAATCTTTGATTTCTAATTTATATATAGAAGAAATTAATACTTTAGTAGATAAGGGTATCCTCCGTGTTGTTGAAGGTAAAGGCTATGAGTTTGTAAATTCTAAAATCTCTTCAGGGATTAATGGTATTTCTAAAATATATTTACCTCATGGTGATGCAATTGGAACTTTAACGGCTACTGGAACAAGAGACTATATATCTATAATATCTATACAATGTCAGGAACCAGAATTATATAAGCAAAACTTTATCCAGCAAGTTTATCTCAAGAATCAGTATAAACCTTTAACCGCCCAAGATTATGCAAGATTACAAGGATTTCCAGATAATTTCCAAATTGCAGATAATGAAACTACAGCCAAGCATCAATTAGGTAATGCTGTTTCTATTCCTGTCATTTACCATTTAGCCCAACCTTTGTTAAAAATAATTTTGTCATAAGATGTTTTAAATATGTTGGATTTTAACAAAGCGATCGCCTGTTAAATAGACACAGATCGCCACATGAAACTACCAGGATATTCTCTGAGTTTTCCCCATGCAGTTTACAATATCTCCATAAATTGACATTTTACCATAAATATGGTATAAGGCGGCAATGGGAAAACCAGCCAGAAGAATTTACACCAACTGGAGGGAGTTAGACTAATAATGAACCACATCCAGAAAAAGAAACCGATAAAGGAGCAGTTAAATCAGTGAGAGAATTTTTGATCAAAGCAGGAATCAAACCATAAATAGTTATTGACATTAATCACAACCAAAATGAGGGAGGATAATTAAAAGTATGTTGACTTACAAAGGGTATACAGCATCAATTGAAGTAGATGTAGAAGCAGGAATACTTTTTGGAAGGGTTCTTGATATTAATGATGTGATTACATTTAAAGCTAAAACTGTTGAAGAAGCACGTCAAGAATTTCAAACTTCTATTGATGGTTATTTAGCTTTTTGTGAAGAACTAGGAGAAGAAGCAGATAAACCTTTTTCTGGTAAATTGCCATTTCGCACCACTCCAGAACATCATCGTAAAATTTTTATTGCAGCAACAAAAGCAGGTAAGAGTATTAATGCTTGGATGGATGAAATCTTAATCAATGCTGCTGAAGAATCAGTTAAAGCATAGATTTACAGCCCATTTCATCTGAGTTCCTGTGTAGCATCAAACGTAAATTTTAACCCCTTCCTAAGTGGCGATTTGGTTAAGGTGTTATAATGACACCATACCCTATGAAATCAACCATGACTTACACACCTGATGATGTTTGGCGCTTATTAGGTGAGTTGATTGTAGCTCAAAAGGAAACAGAGCGCCGCTTTCAAGAAACTGAGCGTAGTTTTCAAGAAACGGAGCGGTTTCTTAAACAACAAGCTCAAGAAACAGAACACCGCTTTCAAGAAACTGAGCGGTTATTAAAAGAACGATCTCAAGAAACAGAACACCGCTTTCAAGAAACTGAGCGGTTATTAAAAGAACAATCTCAAGAGACAGAACACCGGTTTCAAGAAACTGAGCGGTTATTAAAAGAACGATCTCAAGCAACTGATAAGCAGATTAAACAGGTAAGTCAACAACTGGGTAAGTTAGGTAATCGTCTAGGGGAGTTTGTAGAATGGCAAGTACGCCCTGCTGCGGTAAGATTGTTTCGAGAACGGGGTATTGATGTCCATGAACTTCACCCAGGGTTATCTACACAGCGCGGGGGTGAGGGGTTGGAAATTGATTTATTAGTGGTAAATGATACAGAAGCGGTGTTAATTGAGGTGAAGAGTAAACCCAATCAAGCCGATGTGGATAAGCATTTGCAGCGTTTAGAAAAGTTTAAGCGCCTGATGCCTAGGTATAGAGATGTACAGGCTATGGGTGCAGTGGCGGGGATGGTGGTTACTAATGAGGTGCGGGATTATGCTTATGGTCAAGGTTTATTTGTCTTGGGTCTGTGCGGTGATGATGTGGTAATTTTAAATGAGCCGGATTTTCAACCCCGTAAGTGGTGATGGGAGCTTGGATCTGTGGGGCGATCGCCTTGTAGCAGCGCTTCGCTATCGCCTCTTGTCAAGATAATCAAATAGATGATTTTCTAGTCAGATTTATCTGACTTTAGCTTTGAGACGGGGGTTTTTAACCCCTGGCTCCCCGTGTAGCATCCAACGTAAATTTTAACCCCTTTTAGGTGGCGACTATATCTGTTGTTAAAGGCAAAGGGGCGCAAAGGTACGCAAAGGTACGCAAAGGTTTATTTTCTATGGCTTTGAGAGGGGGGTTTGTAACGCTTCCCTTGGTGGCGATCGCCTTACAGGAGCGCTTCGCGATCGCCTTTAACATCGCCTTACCATCCCCTCCCACAGACACACAGATCCCCGACTTCTAGCTAAGTTATCCTAGATTATCTGTGATGATGTGAGAAGTCGGGGATCTTGCACCTACAGTGAATTTAAAAGCCTAATTGCATATTGATAATAAGCGGTATTACCTTGAGTGAGGTATAATTGTGCTGCTCTTTGGAGGTCTTCCCTGGCTTTGTTGATGTTTCCTAGTTTAAGGTAGATATTACCACGATTGTAGTAAGCTTGAGCTAAATTAGGATTAATTGCAATAGCTTGGGTGTAATCAGCCAATGCTAAATCCCATTTCTGCTGGTTAAGGTAAACAACACCGCGATTGTTGTAAGCTAGAGCATGATTAGGATTAATCGCAATAGCTTGGTTAAAATCAGCCAGAGCTAAATCCCATTTCTGCTGGTTAACGTAAACAAGACCGCGATTGTAGTAAGCATCAGCATAATTAGGATTAATCCCAATAGCTTGGGTGTAATCAGCCAATGCTAAATCCCATTTCTGCTGGTCAGCGTAAACATTACCGCGATTGTAGTAAGCTTGAGCTAAATTAGGATTAATCCCAATAGCTTGGGTGTAATCAGCCAAAGCTAAATCCCATTTCTGCTGGTTAAGGTAAACAACACCGCGATTGTTGTAAGCATCAGCATCATTAGGATTAATCCCAATAGCTTGGGTGTAATCAGCCAATGCTAAATCCCATTTCTGCTGGTTAAGGTAAACATTACCGCGATTGTAGTAAGCTAGAGCTAAATTAGGATTAATCCCAATAGCTTGGGTGTAATCAGCCAATGCTAAATCCCATTTCTGCTGGTCAGCGTAAACAATACCGCGCCAGATGTAAGCTTGAGCTAAATTAGGATTAATCGCAATAGCTTGGGTGAAATCAGCCAGAGCTAAATCCCATTTCTGCTGGTTATAGTAAACATCACCGCGATTGTTGTAAGCTAGAGCTAAATTAGGATTAATCGCAATAGCTTGGGTGTAATCAGCCAATGCTAAATCCCATTTCTGCTGGTCAGCGTAAACAACACCGCGATTGTAGTAAGCTAGAGCATAATTAGGATTAATCCCAATAGCTTGGGTGTAATCAGCCAATGCTAAATCCCATTTCTGCTGGTCATAGTAAACAACACCGCGATTGTAGTAAGCTAGAGCATAATTAGGATTAATCCCAATAGCTTGGGTGTAATCAGCCAATGCTAAATCCCATTTCTGCTGGTCATAGTAAACAACACCGCGATTGTAGTAAGCTAGAGCATAATTAGGATTAATCCCAATAGCTTTGTTATAATCAGCCAGAGCTAAATCCCATTTCTGCTGGTCAGCGTAAACATTACCGCGATTGTTGTAAAAAGCAGCACGGGGACTGAGTTCAATCGCCTGATTTATCGCCAACTCAGCCTCTGCATACTTCTTTAAACCAGACAACACCACATACTTCTGATTATACAAATTAGGATTACCAGGCTCCAGCTTAATCGCCTGATTGATAGCATCCAGCGCCCTATCCAGTTGCTGTAATTCCCTATAAACTGCACTCAGATCATACCAAACCGGGACAAAATCAGGTCTAGCCTTTACCGCCAATTCTAACGCTGCTGCTGCTTCCTGGAATTGTCCACTCGACCATAAAGCCAAACCCTGACCATAATAAGCCAAATCAATAAACGCTGGTTTTTGGGCGATCGCCTGTTCAAAAGCCTCTACCGCTTCACCATGGCGACGTAACCGCCACAATTGATTCCCCCGTTCAATCCACGAACGAGGATCAGCATTCTCCTGGGGAACCGGAGTAAAGAGAATCGCGGCCTGTATCGATAACTCATCCCCCCTTGTTAACTCCCGTGGTCGTGTATCTTCCACCCGTTGCGGTCGAGTATTCCATCCCGGTGCTAAAGCTAAAAAAGTACTAATGGGAATCCCTAAACTATTACCTATCTGGATATCACCCCGAACAATATTCCTATCACCCTCCGCTAACCCATGAATCCCAATTACTCGTCCTTGGGTATCCAACACCGGACCCCCACTCATCCCACCAGAGGTAATACTGCTGTAAACTAACTCATATCCCCCCGTTAAAGCTCCCGCAGGTTGACCCACAGCTTGTAATAATTGCGCTCCGGGGTCGTTGTTAGTTCGGGAACTTGACAGGGTAGTTCTGATTAACCCCGTTTCCCTACTCCAAGTTCGTCCCAATGTCAACCGCCAGGGTGAACTTGTCCCCAGTCTGGGATACCCCGCTGTTAACATATATTGATTATCTTCAGTCGCATATTTAGCTAAGGTAGCAACTGCATAAGTTTGGTTACTCCTAAACTTAACTACTGCTAAATCCACCCCTTCATTAGATTGAATACTACCGGGTTCTACTGGATGTGTTTGACCATCTGCGGTGACAATGGTGTAAGTATGGGGGCGACATTCTCCCCCTCCCTGTATCTTCTCACACACCACATGAGCTGCAGTTAGGACTGTGTAAATATTTTCTTCTTTAGCAATAATTACACCTGAACCATTATTTTTACCACTAATGTCAATCTTGACAGTAATTTGTTTAGCTTTTTCCTCTAATTCCTTTAACCACCCTGTTAATGGTACTTCCGGGACATCATAACCGGTGCGCTGCGTCTGGGTTTGCTGTTGGCGTTGGCGTTGGGGTAACCCATAAGCAGTTAACACCTCTGGTTTGACCGCTTCTAACACCCCACTCACAGGGATTCCCCAACTATACCCACGCCATTCCTCAATTTCTGCTGCTGTGGGTTCTTGTCCATCAGCACGGACATAACCTAAATTTAATATAGGGTATTGGCTCATACCATTAATGCCTAGTAAATAACCGTAGGCGCTGAGGATAGCACCGCCGCTCATCCCCTGCTCAATGTCGCTGTCGTAGCCAATTTCATAACCGTCTTTTAAACTCGGTTGGGAGACAATTTTTTTAACTCTTCCTGGTCTAAATACTATATTATTTTCTGCACTGGGGTATCCCCCGGCCATGACTGGGGTATCTATATCAATATTAAAGTTAGTAATTTCTGGTGGTAAGCAATATTGCTGATTTGAGTTAAATTCTAATATAGCTAGGTCTAATTGACCAAGGTTTGTATCAGGAAGCAGTTTAGCTGGATGAGTTTTACCGTCTGGTGTTTGAATATTTAGGTTTTTGGGGTTAATTCTCTTGACTACATGGGAGTTGGTGACTACTAAGTAAGAGTTACCTGCTTGAGCTAAAATTGTCCCCGATGCTGCGTCACGTTCTCCCCTGACTTTAACGGTGATTTGACTGACAAGCTGTTGTAGTTGTGTTTGGGAATATGTTCCGGTTTCTGGGTCTTCTTCTGGTTTAAGTTGACATTTATCGGGTATGGGGGGTTTTGAGGTTTTGCTGTGGGTGATTTCCCCTAGGACGGGAAGGGGTAGGAGTAATATACAGGTAATAATGGCGAGGTGGGGTTTCATGGTTGCTGGGGGTATAGGGTGTATTTATTATATCTGTTGTTAAACGCAAAGGGGCGCAAAGGTACGCAAAGGTACGCAAAGGTTTGTCTAGACTATTATCGGATACATGATTTTCTAGTCAGATTTATCTGACTTTAGCTTTGAGACGGGGGTTTTTAAGCCCCGGTTCCTTGAATTGGTGGCTTTGTGTTTGCTGGGTGAGCAAAATTATGCTGCTCACGGGTAAACTGGGAGAATTGACACCAGTTAGAAGATTTTCCTATGGCTGTATTTTTATTGGAAGTTGGTACAGAAGAATTACCCGCCAGTTTTCTAGGTGATGCCATATTACAATGGCGATCGCGCATTCCCCAAAGTTTAGAAGCTTATGGTCTCACCAGCGCCACTGTAGAAGTTTACGGTACTCCCCGGCGGTTGGCGGTGCTAATTACAGGTCTACCGTCCCAACAACCAGACCGAGAAGAAGAAATCAAAGCACCGCCCAAGCTGCTTTTAAGGATGGTAAACCCACACCAGCAGCAACTGGATTTGCCAAAAAGCAAGGTGTAGATATAGCCGCCTTCTCTATTCGCCCCACAGACAAGGGGGATTTTGTCTTTGTTAAGAAAAGCATTGCTGGTCGTCCCGTGGCGGAAATCTTGACGGAACTAGTTCCCCAGTGGATTTCTGGTTTAGAAGGTAAGCGGTTAATGCGCTGGGGTGATGGGGATATGCGGTTTTCTCGCCCCATTCGTTGGCTAGTGGCGCTGTTAGATGATGTAGTTTTACCGATAGAGTTGGTTAATGGTCACCAGACAATTACCAGCGATCGCATTTCCCGGGGTCATCGTGTTTTACATCCCCAACCTGTAAGCATTCCCCAAGCGACAGATTACGTCAACACCCTACGCCATGCTGCTGTCATTGTTGACCCCACAGAACGAGCCAAGATAATTTACAGCGAAGTAGAAGCAGCAGCCCACAAAGCCGGTGGGTCTACCGTATTTTACCCGGACTTGTTAGCAGAAGTCACCAACCTAGTAGAATACCCAACCGCCGTAGTGGGTAAGTTTGAACCAGAATTTTTGCAGTTACCCACAGAGGTAATTACAGAGGTTATGGTCACACACCAGCGTTACTTCCCCGTATTTACAGATACTCAAAGTAAAGAACTATTACCCAACTTTATCACCGTTGCCAATGGCGACCCCCATAAATCAGATATGATCGCCGTGGGCAATGAGAGGGTAATTCGTGCTAGGCTAGCAGATGGCAAGTTTTTCTACCAAGCTGATTTAGCAAAACCCTTAGAAAGCTATTTACCTCAGTTAGAAACAGTCACTTTTCAGGAAGAACTAGGTTCAGTTCGGACCAAAATAGATAGAATAGTCACAATTGCTAATTACATCAGCAGCCAATTACAACTAGAAGCACAGCAAACCCAAAAAATCCAACGGGCCGCTTTATTATGTAAAGCTGACCTAGTTAGTCAAATGGTCTATGAATTCCCAGAACTCCAAGGAATTATGGGGGAAAAATACGCCTTAGCTAGTGGTGAAGATGTGGAAGTAGCTAACGCCATTGTCCAACATTACCTACCCACAGGCGCAGGGACAGTTTACCCACAACCCTCACCTCCCAAATTGTCGGTTTAGCAGATAGACTAGATACCTTAGTCAGTATCTTTGGGTTAGGTTTAATTCCCACCGGTTCCTCAGACCCATTTGCTTTACGTCGGGCGGCGAATGCAGTAATTAATATTACTTGGTTTGCTAATTTGCCCATCAATTTAGCAAATTTATTAACCCAAATTACAGCAGACTTTGCCGCCAAATACCATAAAGACCCGCAGACATTAACCGCAGCTTTAGCAGAATTTTTCTTACAACGCATTCGCACCTTACTACAAGACGAAAAGCAAATAGACTATGACCTAGTTAACGCCGTCCTGGGAGAAAATGACCCAGAATATACACAACGAGCGTTAGAGGATTTACTAGATGTGCGCGATCGCGCCTTATATTTGCAACAAATCCGCAATGATGGTACACTCGATAAAATATACGAAACCGTTAACCGTTCCACCAGACTAGCAGCCCAAGGGGACTTAGACCAACAGCAGTTAGAACCCACCAACTTAATTCAAACGCAACTATTCCAAAAGTCATCAGAGGAATCATTCCATAACGCCCTAGTAGAATTAGTACCATCAACTCAAAAGGCAAAGGAAACCCGCAATTACCAATTGTTAATAACAGGACTAGCAAAAATTGCTCCTACCGTGGCCAGATTCTTTGATGGTGAAGATAGTGTTTTAGTCATGGACCCAAATCCCGACATCAAACGCAATCGCCTATACCTCCTAGGACTACTGCGGAACCATGCGCGGGTACTCGCTGACTTTGGTGCCATAGTGAAAAATCTTTAGCCGCGTAAATTTCCCCATTTAGGCTGAGAAATTTAACAAAACCTATCCCCGGAAGCAACAAAAAATTAGTTTAATTGTTGCCAAGAAGCGTTACCATAATTAATGCTTAACCAGGGAAATACGCTACAGTCTATGCCTAAAGCCTCAGTGATTGGGTTGGGAAAGTCCGGTATTGCTACCGCTAGATTATTAAAACGGGAAGGTTGGGAGGTAGTGTTAACTGATAGTCACACCTCTACCAACCTCCTCCAACAACAACAACAACTTGCAGCCGAGGGAATTACCGTAAAATTGGGGTATTCCCTTGATTTAAATAGTCCGGATTTATCTGATTTAATTGTTGTCAGTCCCGGTGTACCTTGGGATATTCCCGTATTAGTCGAAGCGCGAGCATTAGGTATTGAAACCATCGGTGAAATGGAACTCGCTTGGCGACATTTGCAATCTTCCCCCTGGGTAGGCATTACCGGTACTAATGGCAAAACCACCACTACAGCTTTGATTGCGGCAATATTTCAAACCGCTGGACTAAATGCCCCCGCCTGTGGTAATATTGGCTATGCTGCCTCTGAAGTAGCTTTATCAGAAAAACAGCCTGACTGGGTAATTGCAGAAATTAGTAGTTATCAAATAGAGTCTTCACTTACCCTAGCACCCCGCATAGGTATTTGGACGACTTTTACACCAGACCATCTGGCACGCCACAAAACTTTAGAAAATTACTACAATATTAAAGCTAAGTTATTACTTAATTCTCATTTTCAAGTATTTAATGGTGACGACCCCTATTTAAATAAAATGGGTATTAGCCATTGGCCTGATGCCTATTGGACAAGTGTCAAAGGTGAAGACTTTTTACTGGGAAAACAAGGCTTTTATATTCAAGATGGTTGGGTAGTGGAAAAATTAGAGCCTAACCCCACACCCAAAAAAGTTATCTTAGCCTCTGCTTTGCGAATGGTGGGAGAACATAACCGCCAAAATCTGTTAATGGCGGTAGCAGCAGCTAGGTTAGCGGGAATTGAACCCCATACTATTGATACTGCAATTAGCCAATTCTCCGGGGTTCCCCATCGGTTAGAACATATTTGTACTTGGGAAGGTATTGACTTTATTAATGATAGTAAAGCCACTAATTATGATGCATCTGAAGTTGGGTTGGTTTCTGTCAACAGTCCAGCAATTTTAATTGCAGGTGGGGAAGCTAAACCAGGGGATGATACCGCTTGGTTAAATCAAATTCAAGCCAAAGCTGCGGCGGTTTTATTAATTGGGAATGCAGCATCAGCATTTGCTCAACGTCTCCAAGGGGTGGGTTATACTAATTACGAAATTGTGGAGACCATGGATAAGGCGGTTCCGCGGTCAGCAGAATTAGCCAAACAATATCAAACCTCCGTGGTGCTGTTATCTCCCGCTTGTGCGAGTTTTGACCAATACCCCAATTTTGAAGTACGGGGTGAGGATTTTCGTAATTTGTGTTTGGCTTGGTCCGCTGCACATTAATCTCAAATATAGTTGACTATGGACTATGAACTATGGACTAATGACTAATGACTAATGACTAATGACTAATGAGTATGGATTACCGGGATGCTGGGGTTGATGTTGAAGCGGGTAGAGCCTTTGTAGATCAAATTCGCAATTTAGTTCACAGCACTTTTAGACCGGAAGTAATCGGCGGTTTAGGTGGTTTTGGCGGTTGCTTCCAACTACCAAGCGGTTTTAAAGAACCAGTTTTGGTTTCCGGGACTGATGGTGTGGGTACAAAGTTGAAAATCGCCCAAGTTCTCAACCGCCATGATACAGTGGGCATTGATTTAGTGGCTATGTGTGTTAACGACGTGTTGACATCAGGTGCAGAACCACTGTTTTTTTTGGATTATGTGGCTACAGGTAAGTTAGAACCCCAGCAGCTCACGGAAGTGGTAGCAGGTATCGCCGCTGGGTGTAAACTGGCGGGTTGCGCTTTATTAGGGGGCGAAACCGCAGAAATGCCTGGTTTTTACCAAGTCGGTGAGTACGACTTGGCGGGGTTCTGTGTGGGAATTGTGGAAAAAAGCCAGATGTTGGATGGTTCCCAAGTAAAAGTTGGGGATGTGGCGATCGCACTTCCTAGTACTGGTGTACACAGTAATGGCTTAAGTTTAGTCCGCAAAATTGTTGACACCACCCCTTTAGATTGGGATGAACGCCCACAGTTATTAGGTGGCCAAACCATAGGGGAAGCTTTCCTCAAACCTACACAAATTTACGTTAAGCCTGTTCTGGGAGCGCTGAAAGCTGAGTTAGAAATTCATGGTATGGCCCATATTACCGGTGGAGGCTTACCAGAGAATTTACCCAGATGTTTAGGTAAAAATCAAAGTATTCATATTCAATCTGATAGTTGGACTATTCCCCCTATATTCCAATGGCTGGCTCAGGTCGGCTCAGTTAGTGCCGAGGCAATGTACAATACTTTTAACATGGGCATTGGTTTTGTGCTGTTAGTACCACCCCATCAAGCAGAACAGACAATTAATTTCTTTCAATCACAGGATGTATCCGCTGTGGTAATTGGTGAGGTGATCAATGGTTCTGGTACATTGACCGGTTTACCATTGTCCACATGATTAGTTATCACGAAGGCGGGATGAAATCCGCATTTAAAGACTTTAGCCTTCTGTAATGCTATCTTTTCGTATTTAAACACATTAACAGAGGATCCAATGAAACAGCTCCTTAACCCCATATTTAGCCTTAAAAAATATATAGCTCCCCTAATTGTCGTCTTGTTGATGCTCGTGCTGGGTTCTTCTGTATTTGCAACCCCGGTATTGGCTACAGGTGTATATCAAATTCCCAACCTCACCGCCAATAGCTGGGTTTTAGATCAAGGTGAGATTATTAGTCGCATCAGTGAAGGTAAAATCAGCAACGCCTTTGAGGATTTGGCTAAAAAAACCGGTAACCAAGTCCGATTTGTCACCATTCGTCGCCTGGATTATGGGGAAACACCAGAAAGTTTTACTCAAGCACTCTTTGAAAAGTGGTTTCCCACTCCAGCAGAACAGGCTAATCAAATATTATTGGTACTAGATACCGTTACCAATGGTACCGCTATTCTCACAGGTGAGTCCGTTAAGTCTTTATTGACTGATGCTATTGCCGAAAGTGTAGTTACAGAAACTTTAGCTATACCATTAAGAGACGGTAACAAATACAACCAGGCATTTGTAGATGCGAGCGATCGCCTAGTTACCGTCCTCTCTGGTCAACCAGATCCCGGTCCACCGCAAGTTATGGAAACCGTACAGGTAGAAAGTACCTTTACCAAAGCCGAAGATACTGATCAAGGTAACGCCACTGCTTGGGTAGTAGGACTTTTAATTGCTGCTACCATTATCCCTATGGCTACTTACTTTGTTTACCAAGTCAACCAACCATCATCGGGAGGCTAACTTTAATCCTGAAGATACTCTTTCCCTGTTACCAAAGCTACCTCAGCCCGGAGAAATTCCCGACCTAAATAAGACGCATGGTCTAACTTAGTCACTGGACAGGGGTGAGTTGCTTCAAAAATATTTACACAAAGTTCCTTAGCCGTCCGCCCACTAAAAACCGTTGTATGAGTTCGTTCCACTTTTCCCTTAGCAGGAATGACCTTCCCGGTTTCAGGATCGACGGCTAAACCTTGGTCATTAATCACATTTGTGAAATGCTTGGCGTAAATTAACCCCGCGGATCGATCTAAATAGATAATGAAATATCCGCTAGGGTCAAGCTCAATGTAACGTTGGGAAAGTTTATTATCAATTGCCGCTAAATCTTCAAGTATTAAATCCATAACCATTCTAAAAAGGCAAACTTCTATCTACAGGTTTTTACACCCATATTAAGTGTAATTCCTATCAAAACATAGTGGGAGCCGGAGAACCCCTACTCTTTACAGAGGGGATGAAACGTGACTCAAAAGGATTTATCCTATCGTATCCTTAACACAAAAAGCTTTGACAAAGCATTTCTGTTCAGTTATAATAAGAAATCATCCATAAATATGGTGAAAAACCCAAAAGATGATCTGCCTAAGTAGCCACACAGCTAAATATAACCTTAGCCAAGGTGGGTAGGGGAGCTTTGACACTCCCAAAACAATGTGATTTATTTAATAGATTAAGTAAATCATATCGTAAACGTTGCGTAGCATGGCTTAGGCCTGCGTAGCAACATCAGTTTAGAATCCCCTGTGTTTCAACCAGGGGAGATGTCAAGTTCAACTTATCTGATTTAAATTGGCAAGCGATTAATATCTTTGTTATGACCAATTACTACCATTGCTGTACCACGCTCTAATCGCTTAGTAGGTTCGGGATTGATTTTAAATTTGCCATCCTGACTCACGGCTAATAAATTCAAGCCATAACGGTTACGCAGTTGCAGATCAGAGATAGTTTTACCATGAAATTCATCAGGGACAATCATCTCCACAATACTATTCTCTGGGTCAAGGTCAAATCGGTCTAGAATAGATGGTTTAGTTAGTGAGCGTGCTAGGGCGCAACCAGCTTCATATTCCGGGAAAACTACATGATCAGCACCCACTCGTTGTAACAGCTTACGGTGAACTTCACTAGAAGCTTTAGCCACCACATGAGGAACACCTCCCTCTTTGACATTCAAGGTAGTAATAATACTTTCTTGAATGTAGTTACCAATAGCTATGATTACCGTGTCAAACTCAAACATCCCCGCCTCTTTGAGTGCTGCGGGTTCCGTTGAGTCTAGCTGTAAAGCATGACCAACTATCTCCTCATGTAATGCTTCTGATACTAGCTTTTCGTCAACATCTGTTGCTAGTACTTGGTAACCCAACTTATGTAATGTTGAACATACAGACCTACCAAAACGACCTAACCCAATTACAGCAAATTGGTGGTTATCTCGACGCAAACTGCGAAAAAAGCCTATAGATGACAGATTCACATTTGTTATCCTTATTTTTACGCCCCGACAACAGGGTAAGAATAGGCACAGTAAAATTAGTGAAAAGTTTTACTTTTTTGCCTACTCATTCATATTTTATCAGGTGAAGTTGCTGCCATCGCTTCCCCTTATCCTACCAGTAAATTTTCTTCAGGATAGTGTACCCTACTGGGGCTGGGGTCTCCCAACATAGCAGCCATCAGCAGTAAAACACCCACTCGTCCCACATACATTGTGACGATTAAAATCAGCTTGGCTGGTACTGAGACGCTACTAGTGATACCCGTAGACAGACCCACAGTAGCAAAGGCTGATACAACCTCAAACAAAAGTTCAATAAAACTCAATGTTGGATCTGTCAGAGAAATTAACGTGGTGGATAACACTAGCATACCTACAGAACCAACTAAAACACCAACAGCTTTTAAAATTAAAGATATTGCTATTTTACGTTCATATAATAAAACCTCTTCCTTGCCTTGAAGAATTGATTTAGTACAGCTGGTTAGAACCCTTAAAGTTGTAGTTTTAATACCTCCTCCCGTCCCACCAGGACTAGCACCAATAAACATAAAGGCAATGGTAATAAACAGACCAGCCGATGTCATTTTACCGATATCAATGGTATTAAAACCAGCAGTTCTGGTAGTGACAGATTGAAACCAAGCTGATAGTAACTGCGCCGGTAAATTAACTGAACCTAATGTTGCTGTATTTTTTATTTCTATGGCAAAAAACGCCATTGTTCCTAGACATAGCAATAATATTGTTGTACTAGCTGCTACTTTAAAATCTAGAGAAAATACTAGACTTTGCGGTTTCCTCAGCAGGCGATCGCGTAACCAAAGATACATTTCTAAGATGACCTGATAACCAATACCGCCAAAAATTATCAACATTGTAATTGTAAACACTACCAAGAAAGATGACTGATATCCCATTAAGCTGTCTGGGAATAAACTAAACCCGGCATTATTCCAAGCCGAAATACTATGAAAAATAGCCAGCCAAATTCCTGTACTCCAGCCATAATCAGGAACAAACGCCGGTACAAGTAAGAAAATACCTGTAATTTCAAAAATCATAGTTGTGGCAATAATTGACCGGATAACTTGGGCGCTACCACTCATTCCCGGTCGGTCTAAAGTTCGTTGGATGGCGATTTTTTGCCGCAGGTTAAATTTCCGCCCCACCAGCATAATTAGAAAGGTGGTGGTTGTCATATACCCCAACCCACCAATTTGAGCCAACAGCAGAATACACAACTGACCCCAAAAAGAAAAATCTGTACCAGTATCAACTACAGCCAAGCCAGTGACGCAAACGGCGGAAGTGGCAGTAAATAGCGCCACAATCGGGTCATTCCAACTACCACTGCTAGTAGAAAAAGGCATCATCAGCAGGATAGTCCCCACGGTGATGACAGCTAAAAATCCCAAGCAAACTGTGCGAGAAACGGTCATAAACAGATAAATACTTACAAATTCTTCTAGAAACCATAGACTCTGTTAACAGCCCTGGAAGAAAAAACACTATTATTCAAATAAAAACACACATGGTAGCCTACGAGTATGTTTATTTAAATTCGGCATTGTTTTAACACTGCTTTCATCATGAGTGAAACTCTTTACCAAAAAATACAGCAATTTTATGATGCTTCCTCTGGTTTGTGGGAGCAGATTTGGGGCGAACATATGCACCATGGCTACTACGGTGTAGATGGTCAGGAACAACAGAAAAACCGCCGACAGGCTCAAATTGATTTAATCGAAGAAGTCCTCAACTGGTCTGGGGTGCAGACCGCAGAAAATATTCTCGATGTGGGTTGTGGTATTGGCGGTAGTTCTCTTTACTTGGCAGGTAAGTTTAATGCCCAAGCCACAGGAATTACTTTGAGTCCCGTACAAGCCGCTAGAGCCAAGGAACGCGCCCAAGATGCCGGTTTGAGTGGTAGGACTCAATTTCAAGTCGCAGACGCGCAAGCAATGCCTTTTCCTGATGATTCCTTTGACTTAGTATGGTCACTAGAAAGTGGCGAACATATGCCGGATAAAACTAAGTTTTTGCAAGAGTGCTATCGAGTCTTGAAACCAGGTGGTAAGCTGATTCTAGTCACCTGGTGTCATCGTCCCACCCAGAATGCACCATTGACAGCAGATGAACAAAAGCATTTACAAGATATTTATCGCGTCTATTGTCTACCTTACGTGATTTCCTTACCGGAATATGAGGCGATCGCCCGTCAACTACCATTAAACCATCTTCGCACTGCTGATTGGTCAACCGCCGTGGCTCCATTTTGGAATATTGTCATTGATTCGGCCTTCACCCCCCAGGCGATTTTTGGCTTACTTACTTCTGGTTGGACAACTATTCAAGGCGCATTATCACTGGGATTAATGCGTGATGGTTATCAGCGTGGCCTGATTCGCTTTGGGTTGTTATCCGGTAATAAGTAAGGGAAGAATTGTAATTTACCATTCCTTTATCTATAACTTTCATGAGTCAAATTTCTCCCAATGCTGCTAATTTTTCCAAGAACTGGGCTTATGCCTTTTGGAAGTTTTCCCGCCCACACACAATTATTGGTACAAGTTTGAGTGTGTGGGGCTTGTATTTGATTGCGGTTGCTATCTCCTCTGTGGGTTTTTCCCTTGTGCAACTCATTTCTGTTCTGGGTGCGTGGATTGCCTGTTTATGTGGCAATGTTTATATTGTGGGTTTGAATCAACTCCAAGATGTGGAAATTGACAAGATTAATAAACCTCATTTACCCCTAGCATCCGGGGAATTTTCTCGCCAGCAAGGTCAGTTAATTGTCATAGTTATGGGTATTTTAGCCCTAGTTGTAGCTGGGCTAACTGGGCCTTTTCTCTTGGGGATGGTGGCTGTGAGTTTGGTAATTGGTACGGCTTATTCTTTACCACCCATTCGCCTAAAGCGATTTCCCTTCTGGGCTGCACTGTGTATTTTTTCAGTGCGGGGAACTATTGTGAATTTGGGGCTATTTTTGCATTTTAATGCAGCATTAGAACAAAAACCAGGAATTCCCTTGGCGGTTTGGGTGCTGACAATCTTTATCTTGGTGTTTACCTTTGCCATCGCTATCTTTAAAGATATCCCTGATATAGAAGGCGATCGCCTTTACAATATCAATACTTTCACCATCGCACTCGGCCCACAAGCAGTATTTAATTTGGGCCCTATGGGTGCTAACTTTTTGCTATTTGGGTGTCACTCTAGTTGGTGTAATGGGTTTTACCGCCATTAACCCAGTATTTTTGGTGGTTAGTCATCTAGTAGTCCTGGCGGGGATGTGGATGCGAAGTTTAGCCGTAGACTTACAAGACAAAACTGCGATCGCGCAATTCTACCAATTTATCTGGAAACTTTTTTACCTCGAATATATCATGTTCCCTCTTGCCTGTCTTTTAGGGTAAAATTATGCTAGAAACTTTAAAAATACCTAATATTCTGGCCCGTAACCTCAGTTATTGTCGCTATCCTCATTCTGGGTTATTTCTCTTGGAAAACCTTAATTACCTCCAACGCTTTCCAAAAAGGGGTAAATCTTTATCAACAAAAAGACTATGAGGGAGCAAAAGCAGCTTTTGTGCGGGTAATTTCTCTCAACTCCACTAATGATGTCGTGCGCTTACTCTTGGGAGATATTTTTAAGGAGCAAGGCAATGTCAAACAAGCAACAGAATTATATCAAGAAGTGATTCGCCGCAGTCCTAAAAATCCAGATGCCTATTTGCGTTTAGCAAATGTTTTCATGGATGCAAATCAGCTAGAGTCAGCAACAATCAATTTACAACAAGCACAAGCCTTATTACAAAAACAGCGTCAACCCCAAAGGGCTGCAAAAATTAGTCATCTATTGCAGAAAATTACCGCTAAATCTGGTAATCAAGTCTAGTTTGAATGAACATTGTTCCCCGCTCCTCCCCGTCCTGAGTGAGTAGCGTGGGTAAACTTCCTCAGTGCCCTTGTGTATTCAAGGTATTGTGGGGAGTTTCAAAAAGTGTGTAATAATTAAGCCGATATGCTTGCAGCAGCGCTTCGCTATCGCATCCACTAGTTACCTATCAACTGTGCAAAATACCGAATATATCGACGACCTAGCAGCGGCTTTGCAACAACCAACCGACCTCAGCTTTGAACTACCAGACCCAGAAGATGAAGAAATATTAGACTCAGAATTTCAACAACAGCTAGATGTAGCTTGGCAGGTATGCGATCGCTTTGACCTGCAAACAGAAATCTGGCGGGGGCGAATTTTAAGGGCTATCCGCGATCGAGAGAAAAGAGGAGGCGACGGACGGGGTACGGGATTTCTCAAATGGCTCAAAGAACGGGAAATTAGCAAAAGTCAAGCATACACCTGGATTCAGCTGGCTAACAGTGCTGATACTCTCCTCGAAGAAGGAAAATTAGACCCTAAATCAGTGAATAACTTTAGCAAAAGGGCATTTATCGAAACCTCTAAGGCTGTCCCAGAAGTTCAGCAGATGGTAAGTGAAGCGGCGCAAAAAGGTGACCAGATCACCAGGCGAGAAGTGCGCCAACTCACCGATGAATCGACCGCCATGTCTTCAGAATTACTACCAGAACCAGTGAAGGTAAAAGCCGCGGAAAACTCCCTTCCCGCGCGCTACATTGCCCCCCTGGTGAAGGAAATGGAAAAACTACCAGAATCACACCAACGGGTTATTCAAGCAGAAATTGCAACTAATCCAGATGTCGATACTCTCAAGCAGGTAACTTCAGAAGCCCGTCACCTAGCTAAATATCTCAAGGGAGCCGCCCAAGTCCAAGCACTTACCCAGGCAGATATTGACATTGAAACCGCCCTGGAAGAAGCCCAAAGAATCGGCTGTTTGAGTCTAGCCGCGGACTTGGTTAATCAAGCATCACAAATAGAACAAACAATTGCCAAGTTGTACATGAATTGGAAGCGCATCGCTAACTTAGCAGACCGGCTCTATGTAGATACTGGTGCTAGTACACCCCAGTTGCGATCGCTCCTGACTTGCATCGAACCTCTGGGTGGTGAAGTCATGGAACTACAGCTCAGTGGTGCTACTCAACACACCATCCGCGTACAAATCCAGGAAACGAATTAGCCCATACTCAATTCTTAATCCCTGTGGCGGCAATACCACGAATAAACTGACGCTGGCCGATGAGGAATAAGACTATTACCGGTACGGTGGCTATAGTCACCGCCGCCATCATCAAAGGCCAATTATTTGTGAATTGTTCTTGAAACTCTGCTAAGGCTAATTGCACTGTTCTCAATTCCGGTCTGGTTGTAAATACCAACGGTTTAAACAAATCGTTCCATTCGGCAATAAAGGTAAACAGAAACAGTGTGACTAAGGCTGGACGGGCTAAAGGTAACATGACTCGCCATAAAATTTGCAGTCGGTTCGCTCCGTCTATGCTTGCTGCTTCTTCCAACTCTACGGGAATTGTTTGGAAATACTGACGTAATAGGAAAATCCCAAAGCCATTGACAGCAGTTGGTAAAATCAGCGCCCCATAAGTATTAATCAGGTGTCCCCACTTTAAAACTAAGAAGATGGGAATCACCAGTAATTGGAAGGGAATTACTAAAGTGGCCAAAACAACCACTAACAGCGCTTGTTTACCACGAAATTTCAATCTGGCCAAGGCGTAACCCGCTAAGGCAGAAGTGACCATTTGAAAGGCTGTCACAGCGATCGCCACTAAGGTAGAATTAGCAAACGCTAGTAAAAATTGACCCCGCTGCCAGGCATCGCGGTAATTAGCTAAAGACCAGTTAGTTTTGGCTGAAATTTCTACAGTAGCTCCCGGAGGTGCAAAAGAGGTGAGGAAGACCACTAGCAAGGGGAATAGGACAATCAATGCCCCCAATAGCAGCACTCCTAGTCGCAAAAAATTGCCAGATTTTAGATTCCAAGGTTTAGGCATGAGTTGTGCATCCAAGCTTTGTTTTCTACTACTAGAGCATCGTCCCCAGCAAGAGTTAATCTATAACATAGTGACTTGTTAAGTTAAATTAAACCATAGTGATGATTACCCTAAATCTATCAGGGACAATCAAATTTTTGTATCAAATGATTCAAGTTTACCGGAGTAAACACACCATGCAACAACTTACAGCCGAGTTAGAAATTGATTTCCACAGTGAAGAATACAAAGATGCTTACAGTCGCATCAATGCTATTGTCATTGAGGGGGAACAAGAAGCTTATGAAAATTACATCACATTGGCTCAAATGCTCCCAGACTGTAAAGATGAACTCATTCGTTTATCTAAAATGGAAAATCGCCACAAAAAGGGTTTTGAGGCTTGTGGGCGTAATCTAAAAGTTACACCAAATATGGAGTTTGCTCAGGAGTTCTTCGCTCAACTCCACGCCAATTTCCAAACAGCCGCAGCTGAGGGTAAAGTGGTGACTTGCTTGCTGATTCAGTCTTTGATTATTGAATGCTTTGCGATCGCAGCATATAACATTTACATTCCCGTTGCCGATGATTTTGCCCGTAAAATCACTGAGGGAGTAGTCAAAGATGAGTATAGTCACCTCAACTTTGGAGAGGTGTGGTTGAAAGAAAACTTTACAGAATCGAAAGCTGAATTAGAAGCAGCCAACCGCCAAAACCTACCCATTGTTTGGAAAATGCTCAACCAGGTAGAAGATGATGCCCACGTCTTGGCCATGGAAAAAGAAGCTTTAGTAGAAGACTTCATGATTCAATACGGTGAAGCATTGAGTAACATTGGATTCACGACGAGGGACATTATGCGGATGTCTGCCTATGGACTCACAGCCGCTTAATAAGTGCCTAGGGGCAGGCAAAATACGGAATTTAAAATACTTACCGGAATTTAGCACTGCCTAGTTTTCTCCGTGATGCATCTTACGCTTTGTGTCATCCTTGTGAAAGTGATATCAAGAAACCAGAATACATTAAGATTTTCTTAATGAAGAATTACTTTTCCCCGGTATTTCCGTTGGCCTAGGGTTTCCGAAGCAAAAAAGAAAAAGGCAATATTACTAATTGCTTGGTATTTAGTTCTTCCCCACTTATTCAACGCTTTCGACAAAGCATACGCCTAATACATCAATACATGTTTGGTCTAATTGGACATTTGACTAGTTTAGAACACGCCCAAGCGGTAGCCCAAGAATTGGGTTACCCAGAATATGCCGATCAAGGGTTAGATTTTTGGTGCAGCGCCCCGCCCCAAATTGTCGATGAAATCACGGTTACCAGTGTAACTGGGCAGACAATCCAAGGACGGTATGTAGAATCTTGTTTTTTGCCGGAAATGCTAGCCAATCGGCGCATAAAGGCAGCAACACGCAAAATTCTCAACGCCATGGCTCATGCTCAAAAGCATGGCATAAATATTACGGCCTTGGGGGGATTTTCCTCAATTATTTTTGAAAACTTTAAATTGGAGCAATTTAGGCAAGTCCGCAACATCAAACTAGAGTTTGAACGCTTCACCACCGGGAATACTCACACAGCCTACGTCATTTGTCGCCAGGTGGAACAAGCGTCAAAACAAATAGGAATTGATTTGTCGAAAGCGACTGTTGCTATATGTGGCGCTACTGGAGATATTGGCAGTGCAGTGACACGCTGGCTTAATATCAGAACAGATGTCAAAGAACTTTTGCTCATCGCCCGTAACCATGAACGTCTAACAGAGTTACAAGCCGAATTGGGAAGGGGGAAAATTATGGGTTTAGATGAAGCACTCCCCCAAGCTGATATCGTCGTTTGGGTCGCCAGTATGCCCAAAGGTCTGGAAATTGATTTTCAAGTCTTGAAGCAGCCTTGTTTGCTGATTGACGGTGGCTATCCGAAAAATTTAGCTACTAAAATTCAGCAGAGTGGGGTTCATGTGCTAAACGGTGGCATCGTGGAACATTCTCTCGATATTGACTGGAAAATTATGAAAATAGTCAATATGGATGTTCCCACACGCCAGTTGTTCGCTTGCTTTGCTGAATCAATGCTGCTTGAATTTGAGAAGTTGTACACGAACTTTTCTTGGGGGCGCAATCAGATTACCGTAGACAAAATGGAGCAGATTGGTCAAGCATCTATAAAACACGGGTTTAGACCACTGCTAGTTGAGTCATTAGTCCTTAACTAGTGACTGGAAATGCCTATAGTCAGCCCCAACATCCCCACCCTATGCCCCGCCCTGAAGGACGGGGAAAATTAACACTCAAAACTCTGAATTTGTAAGATGCCAACTACCGAGCGCAAACCACTACTGTTAGATTTTGAAAAGCCACTAGCAGAACTGGCAAACCGAATTGATCAGATTCGGCAACTGGCAGCAGAAAATGGCGTTGATGTTTCTGGTGAAATTCGCAAATTAGAAACACGGGCTATGCAACTACGGGAAGAAATTTTTAGTAATTTATCGCCTTCCCAACGTCTGCAAGTTGCTCGTCATCCTCGTCGCCCTAGTACACTTGACTATATCCAGTCCATCAGTGATGAGTGGATGGAGTTACACGGCGATCGCTGCGGTGGCGACGATCCGGCTTTAGTTGGTGGTGTAGGTCGTTTGGGCGGGCAGCCAGTGGTGATGTTAGGTCATCAAAAAGGCCGCGACACCAAGGATAATGTCGCCCGGAATTTCGGTATGGCTTCCCCCGGTGGTTACCGGAAAGCCCTGCGCTTGATGGAACACGCTCACAAGTTTGGGATGCCGATTATAACTTTCATCGACACCCCAGGGGCTTGGGCGGGTATAGAAGCTGAACATCAAGGTCAAGGAGAAGCCATCGCCTATAATTTACGGGAAATGTTTTGTTTTGATGTGCCCATTATCTGCACAGTCATCGGCGAAGGTGGATCTGGTGGCGCTTTAGGTATTGGTGTGGGCGATCGCCTGATGATGTTTGAACACGCCGTTTATACCGTTGCCACCCCGGAAGCCTGCGCGGCGATTTTGTGGAAAGATGCCAGCAAATCCCCCCAAGCAGCTGTGGCTTTAAAAATCATTTCCCACGACCTAAAAAACTTGGGTATCATTGACGAGATATTACCTGAACCCATTGGTGGCGCTCATTCCGATCCCCTAGAAGCGGCCAGAACTCTTAAGCAAAGCTTATTAGACAACTTGGAAGAACTCAACCGCTTAACATCTCAAGAGCGCCGGCAACTGCGCTATGAAAAATTTCGCAAAATTGGTGTTTTTACTGAATCTATCCACTGATACCACCAGAAAATCACCCCATTGCTCATCGGCAATGCTATAATACCTATGGCTACCCAAAGATGGTTAAAAATTTCAACAGCCATAGGTTTTTTGTATTTTTAGCAAATCAACTGGATTTAGCGGGTGGTTTGTCTGTTCTTTAGTAATCACTGATCATTTACTAAAAATTGCTTGCTGAAAATTACTTTAACAAGCCCCAAAATTTCCATAATTAGTTGCGCAAAAATTTGGAGAAAGCATGAGTTGGGAAAAACGACGCGCCCTAATTACTGGGGCTAGTAGTGGAATTGGCAAAGCAACGGCATTAGCCTTTGCCAAAGCGGGAATTGATGTCGCTTTAGTCAGCCGTTCTTTAGACAAGTTGGAGATAGTAGCCGCAGCAGCTAGGGATACAGGAGTAGCAGCCAAGGCTTACTCTGTGGATTTGGCTCATGTGTCTCAAGTAAAAGCAGCAATTCAAGACATCGCCCTTGATTTTGGCGGCATAGATATCTTAGTCAACAATGCGGGTATAGCATACACAGCAAACTTAAGTGAAACCCCCCTAAAAGATTGGCAGCAAGTCATTAACTTGAACCTCACCAGTGTATTTGAATGCTGTATGGCTATCTTGCCGGGAATGAGACAAGCAAAACAAGGTATGATTATTAACGTCGCCTCCATTGCCGGAAAGCAAGCTTTTCCTGGTTGGGGAGCTTATAGCGTCAGTAAAGCGGGCTTACTGGCCTTGAGTCAAACCCTAGCACAAGAAGAACGCAGCCATGGGATTCGGGTCACTGCAATTTGCCCTGGTGCTGTGAATACGGAATTGTGGGATACAGACACCGTACAGTCGGATTTTGACCGTTCAAAAATGTTAACGCCAGAAATCGTTGCTCAGTCAATTCTCTACACAGCCTTACTACCACAGCAAGCTGTCATTGATGAATTAACCCTCATGCCCAGTGCTGGCGCTCTTTAAAGTCTAAAATCTTGAGTACTGGGTATTTATTTAACCCAGGTGGGTGATCAAAATGGTCTCCCTAATATCTCAAACAGCAGCGCTACTTTGTTTAAATCTTTATCTCCTGGTTTAATTTCTACACCGCTAGATAAATCTATCCCATCGGGTTTGACTTGACTTAATGCAGCTACTATATTATCTGGGGTTAGTCCCCCAGCTAACAACCAAGGACAATTAGGTCTAAATTTCTCTAACATTTCCCAGTCTAAAGTTTGTCCAGTACCTCCTAATTGTTGGGGATGATAGGCATCTAGTAGTATTGTGTCTATATGGTCTGTATAGTTGGCTGTTGCCATGAGGTTCTCTAAACTGCGAATTCTAAAGGCTTTGATGATTTCGATATTGGGCAGACTTTGACGTAAAATACAGCAAAATTCTGGGGTTTCGTCTGCGTGTAACTGTACACCAGTCAATCCAGCACTCTTGACTATCTGGATAATTTCAGGAATGCTAGCCTTGGCAAAAACCCCGATTTTGTCAATATTTACTGGTAATTGCGCCACCGCCGCCTGAATTTGCTCTGGGGTAACATAGCGGGGCGATGTGGGTACACATATAAATCCTAGTGCGGTTGCACCTAGGGAAGCGATCGCTACAGACTGTTGTGGTTGAGTAATACCGCAAATTTTTACCCGCATATGAATTTTATCTACAAGATATAGCATTTACCATGCTCGTGAGGTACAATTTTTTTAGTTTGAGGGAACAGGGAACACCGGAACAGGGAACAGGGAATTGGTGTGTACTTCATGAGCCTGAAAAAGGCTATAAATACTAACCTAACCTTTGAGGGAGGATGGAGAAACTTTTTCAGGAGCAGTATAGCTACATTAGCTTGTTTATCCCTGACAAAGAACTATGATCTCATCAATCTTATTAACAGTTCAAGTGACGGTTCCCAACACTGGTACTACATCGAATTGGATTGCTACTGCTATTATTATTGGCAGTTGTCTGTTATGTCTTTTAATTATTCCCCGCACTATTAGTTACCCACAGGTGGGTAATAAAATGCCTTTACCTTTGTCGGGACTGTTCAATAATCCTAGTATTGGCTGCTTCTTGGCGGCTATGAGTGCTGGTCATATCATTGGTGTGGGTGCGGTTTTGGGACTGACTAATCTGGGTATTATTTAATTTTGTTTCTGTCTACATTAGCCCCAAGTATTGGGAATCTAGGTCAATCGGATATCACACGACGGAAATCCCCACCCTCAGTCATTTGTACTGGGGGTTAGTTATATGTCAACCTAGAAGTAAGGTATCTGGTTGTCCCTCATCACACACACAAATATGTTGACGGTTAACTGCTGGCCGTTGACAGTTATCAGTGAACACTCAACTAGGACAAGATCATGCAAAGTTGGAAAATTGGCTCTTTATTTGGCATCCCACTATTTTTAGATCCACTATGGTTTATAGTTTTAGGGTTAGCTACCCTTAACTTTAGTATGGCTTACCAGCAATGGGGTACTACCATTGCTTGGAGTGCGGGGATAGTCATGGCGCTACTGCTGTTTACTTCAGTATTATTACATGAGTTGGGTCACAGCTTGGCAGCGCGATCGCAAGGCATTAAAGTTAATTCTATTACTCTATTTCTCTTTGGTGGTATTGCGGCTATAGAAGAGGAATCAAAAACCCCCGCTAAGGCGTTTCAAGTCGCCATCGCTGGGCCTTTGGTAAGTATCGCCCTATTTTTGCTGTTTACTGTAACTACTAATATTACACCGGCAACTAGCCCTGTGTCGGCTATGGTTACAGATTTGGCAAGAATTAATTTAGTTGTCGCCCTGTTTAACCTCATTCCCGGTTTACCTCTAGATGGCGGACAAGTCTTGAAGGCTGCGGTGTGGCAAATGACAGGAGACCGCTTTCAAGCTGTACACTGGGCTGCGAGGGCTGGGCAAATTTTAGGTTACAGTGCGATCGCCTTGGGATTTGTTGTAGACTTTTTGACTAGCGAGTTAATTACTGGCTTATGGATTGCTTTAATTGGTTGGTTTGCTGTGCGTAATGCTAACAGCTATGACCGTGTAACTACCTTACAAGAAACTTTGCTGAAGTTATTAGCCAGGGATGCGATGACTCGTGATTTCCGCGTAGTTGATGCGGGTCAAAGTTTACGTAATTTTGCTGATTCTTACCTATTGGATACTAACGCTGCCAATATCTACTTTGCTGTAGCTGATGGGCGTTATCAGGGTATGGTTAGTATTGATGATTTACGCCTGGTAGACAGAGGTGAATGGGAAAACCGCACTCTACAAACTATAGTGCATCCCTTAGCAGAAATCCCCTGCGTAGCTGAATCGACTTCTTTCGCTGAGGTGATTAACAAGCTGGAAAATGAGCATTTACCCCGAATTACCGTGCTTTCGCCAGCTGGTACAGTTGCGGGTGTGATTGACCGGGGGGATATTGTGCGGGAGTTGGCGCAAAAATTAAATTTACGCCTTACTGATGAGGATGTTCAGCGTATTAAGGAAGATGGTAGCTATCCCCCAGGGTTGCAATTAGGAACAATTGCTAAGTCAATTACACATTAGAGGTTGTTTGTCAAGTATTAAACAGGTAATTTTTATTTTAGGGAACAGGGAATGGGGAACACCGGAACAGGGAACAGGGAATGGGGAATGGGGAATGGGGAATGGGGAACCGAAACAATCAAATCCAATCCCCTCCCCTGACAAGGACAAGACTTGGTGGACAAGGTGGACAAGGTGACCACCGGAGAAAACCAGTACAAAGTCTGTATTCTTGGTAAGAAAAATAGCCCCTTAAAAGACCATTGTCCGTATAAAATCTTCCTTGTCCACTTTCCTTCCTTGTCTTCGGTGGTCTTGCCTTCACAGATCATATTAAAAACCTACCCTTGTAAGGAAGGGGGTGGGGTTAAATAATATTAGATACACTAATCATGACTTTGCAAACATCCTCTTAGAGGTGATTTACCTTAATTCTGCTGTATTGTTTCAAGTTTCCCCATTAAAGAAGTTGCTGAGAAGTTCTGGAAGCTTGTTGATTTCTTGTATCAGGTCGTCGGGACTAAAACCAAAGGTATTCAAAATCACGATGATCACAAAAACAGCGATCGCACTACTAATAAATGTTTTTAATACTTTAAACAATGCCCGGAAAATAATCAAGGCGACAATTACAGCAGCAACGAGAATGATGATATTAGTTGGCATTTTCGTGATAAATAATTGCTTGCAGATTCGGGATAAAATATGATCTTGCCTTTTTCAGGCTCATGAAGTACACACCAATTCCCTATTCCCTGTTCCCTATTCCCTGTTCCGGTGTTCCGGTGTTCCCTCAAACTAAAAAAAATTGTACCTCACGAGCATGGTAAATGCTATAATAGTAAACACAGTTTTATTGGTAGTCAATAAAATTCTGCCTTGGGGTTTAAATTTTGGCGGTAATTTCCCCCCATTCACACAGAGAAAGGGGTTGTACTTGTATCTCCATAGCAAAACAATTACAAGCGGCGGTAATCAAGGCGCTGATAATTGTATCTAGACTCAAATTACCAGGAAGTTCTATAGTAGTGATAGGTTCTGTACCAAACACCTGAGTAAACAATTGAGCATCCTGGTGTAAAGGCATTGAACCATGTTGGAGAATTACCCCACCTTTTTGTACTTGGGCGCTACCAATCAGTTTAGCACCATTGGGTAACAGTAAATCTGCACTTGTCGCCGTACCAAAACAGTTAGGGTTGTGGATATAGCCCCGCCCTGCAGTACCATAGGACAATTCCACACCAAGCGATCGCCATCCTTGAATTAAAAACTCACAAATTTTCTCATATATCTGTAGACGATTACCAGTAATGCCCGAAGTAACCACAGTATAAGTTAAATCACCTTGATGTAACACAGCCCTACCACCAGTAGGACGGCGCACCAAGTCTAACTGCTGTCCTCGCCAAATCAAATTCTGCCACAATTCCGGGTATTGGCGTTGGTGATAACCCAGAGAAATAGCAGGTGGCGACCAGGTGTAAAATCGCAGAGTTGGGGGATGGTCTCCAGATTTATGCTGTTCTAACAACCATCTGTCAATAGCCATCTGCACATCCCCCGCAGCTTCTAACCAAGGAATTAGTCGCCACACCTGCGGACTATGCAAGTTTTCAATTGGGTTCAACACTGATATTTAGAGAGTTGCAAAAAAAGACAATTTATCACGAAAATCCCAGGACTCGCAGCCAAAACCCGAAAAAATCCTGGGTAAATCCTGTGGAGTGGGTATACTACCCGCCTTACATAAGTAAGCTGCTATAACAGATAATCCTAGGCAGAACCATACTCAGATTGCAAAACTTCATCATTCTCATCAGCAATAGTTGCCACAATGGTAATCAACCGTGAGACCTCCGCAGGAGATAAATCTTCCAGAGTGCGTGTTGATATCACCACTACCTGACTTTCAACAATACCAAAACGGGCTTCTAAAGTGCTAGAGCAGTTCATTTCCAAAAGATGACGCATTAACTTAGCCTCATCCCGAGCAGGTAACTTAAGCACCGCCGACCAAACCGTGATAGTATCATCGTCGTTTTGTCCATTCAATTGTACAAATACGTCCACAGTCCCGTACCTAAATTTCCACAGATAACCTCCTCCTGACGGGTGACTAACCATAGCGCTATCATCTTGTTCTAGAGATTCAATGACATTTTCAATGACTTCTATGTGGTTAATGGTCACCGTCTCTGGGTTGAGTTCATCACTGATTACGGTTTCTTGGTAGTTTGTCATATATATTTTTTCCTCAAGATAGTTATTTGTGCATCTACACATACTTTATCGCCTATAAGTAAAGTTAGTTGTAGCCCCTGAAATTTGTGATATCTGACCCACGCCATCAGAGGATGTTTGATAAGTTTTCAACAGGTAATTTTTATCTTAGGGAACACCGGATCAGGGAACAGGGAACACACCGAACACACAAAAAATAATAAAATCCAGTCCCCTCCCCTGACAAGGACAAGACAAGGTGGACAAGGTGGACAAGGTGACCAGGGAGAAAACCAGTACAAAGTCTGTATTCTTAGTAAGAAAAATAGCCCATTAAAAGACCATTGTCCGTATAAAATCTTCCTTGTCCACTTTCCTTCCTTGTCTTCGGTAGTCTTGCTTTCACAGATCATATTAAAAACCTACCCTTGTAAGGAAGGGGGTGGGGTGAAACAATAGTTGATACACTAATCATGACTTGACAAACATCCTCTCAGAAGTCCGGGATCTAAAACTCACAACCGCACACATCACACAGCCCAAGATAACTGGGGAAACTCAAAGATATTTTCTTAATTAACAGTAATTTAACCAAAAACCTTGGGAACAATGTAGAATATACATACGTCACAGGTTTATGTATTTCCACCTGGATGCTTAAGTAATCTCCCCATGTCCCCATCTATATCAAACTTAAAGCCATGCATCTACCAAAACTAACTAGCGCTGTAGCCTTAACAGCACTGACATTTACCCTCAGTGCTCCCCCTGCTGCGAGTCAAACTACAGCCAAGCAAGTCAACTTTATTTGTCGCTCAATTACCCCCCGCACTGACGGACTGCGGAAAGTTCCCGCCACCGTGGCGTTTATTCCACAATCGAGACGGTATCAACCAATCATTGCTTGGGAATCTGACTCCTTCCCCAATACTGTGTGGACACCCCAAAAACGCTGTGAAGTAATCAGTCAAAGATTCCAAGATTTTTACAATCAAGATCGGTTAAGATATATGACCGTGGGTCAAATTAAGGGGTTAGGAGTGATTTGCGCTGCTCAATCCCCTGAAACCTGCAATAGTAGGAATCAATTATTTACAGTCAAACCCGGAAGCGACCCCCAAACAGTTTTAGAACAACTGATCGAACTTGCATCCGGTAGAACTACAGAAGGAGTCTCGCAAACTACTAACTCACGAATGTGGGAAACCGTGAATAACCAGAAGTACTTAAATTTCGGTGTTTATTTAGAAAGTGCTCCAGTAGAGGATGTAACCGAATAGGTGACAGATTAAGATCCCCCACCTCTCACATCATCACAGACAATCTAAGATAACTTTGGTTAAGATCCCCGACTTCTCACATCATCACAGACAATCTAAGATAACTTAGCTAGAAGTCGGGGATCTGTGAGGGGGTGCAAGATCCCCGACTTCTCTCCCAAATATTCAATAACTCCCTAGGTTATGGAAGAAGTCGGGGATCTGTGGGAGGGGGTGCAAGATCCCCGACTTCTCAGATCATCACAGACAATCTAGGATAACTTAGCTAGAAGTCGGGGATCTGTTGCGTACCTTTGCGCCCCTTTGCGTTTAACAGCACATATAGTAAATACACCCTCATCCCCTCAACTTACCCCCCCAAGCATTCATGAAACCCCACCTCGCCATTATTACCTGTATATTACTCCTACCCCTTCCCGTCCTAGGGGAAATCACCCACAGCAAAACCTCAAAACCCCCCATACCCGATAAATGTCAACTTGAACCAGAAGAAAACCCAGAAACCGGAACATATTCCCAAACACAACTACAACAGCTTGTGAGACAAATCACAGTCAAAGTCAGGGGAGAACGTGACGCAGCATCAGGGACAATTTTAGCTCAAGCAGGTAACTCTTACTTAGTAGTCACCAACTCCCATGTAGTCAAGAGAATTAACCCCAAAAACCTAAATATTCAAACACCAGACGGTAAAACTCATCCAGCTAAACTGCTTCCTGATACTAACCTTGGTCAATTAGACCTAGCTATATTAGAATTTAACTCAAATCAGCAATATTGCTTACCACCAGAAATTACTAACTTTGATATTGATATAGATACCCCAGTCATGGCCGGGGGATACCCCAGTGCAGAAAATAATATAGTATTTAGACCAGGAAGAGTTAAAAAAATTGTCTCCCAACCGAGTTTAAAAGACGGTTATGAAATTGGCTACGACAGCGACATTGAGCAGGGGATGAGCGGCGGTGCTATCCTCAGCGCCTACGGTTATTTACTAGGCATTAATGGTATGAGCCAATACCCTATATTAAATTTAGGTTATGTCCGTGCTGATGGACAAGAACCCACAGCAGCAGAAATTGAGGAATGGCGTGGGTATAGTTGGGGAATCCCCGTAAGTGGCGTGTTAGATGCGGTGAAACCAGAGGTGTTAACTGCTTATGGGTTACCCCAACGCCAACGCCAACAGCAAACCCAGACGCAGCGCACCGGTTATGATGTCCCAGAAATACCATTAACAGGGTGGTTAAAGGAATTAGAGGAAAAAGCTAAACAAATTACTGTCAAGATTGACATTAGTGGTGAAAATAATGGTTCAGGTGTGATTATTGCTAAGGAAGGAAATATTTACACAGTCCTGACTGCAGCTCATGTGGTGTGTGAGAAGATACAGGGAGGGGGAGAATGTCGCCCCCATACTTACACCATTGTCACCGCAGATGGTCAAACACATCCAGTAGAACCCGATAGTATTCAATCTAATGAAGGGGTGGATTTAGCAGTAGTTAAATTCAGGAGTAACCAAACTTATGCAGTTGCTACCTTAGCTAAATATCCGACTGAAGATAATCAATATATGTTAACAGCGGGGTATCCCATACTGGGGAAAAGTTCACCCTGGCGGTTGACATTGGGACAAACTTGGAGTAGGGAACAGGGGTTAGTTAGAACTACCCTGTCAAGTTCCCGAACTAACAACGACCCCGGAGCGCAATTATTACAAGCTGTGGGTCAACCTGCGGGAGCTTTAAGGGGTGGATATGAGTTAGTTTACACCAGTATTACCTCTGGTGGGATGAGTGGGGGTCCGGTGCTGGATACCCAAGGACGAGTAATTGGGATTCATGGGGAAGCGGAGGGTGTTGTCGGTAATAATATCCAGATAGGTAATAGTTTAGGGATTCCCATTAGTACCTTTTTAGCTTTAGCACCGGGATGGAATACTCGACCGCAACGGGTGGAAGATACACGACCACGGGAGTTAACAAGGGGGGATGAGTTATCGATACAGGCCGCGATTCTCTTTACTCCGGTTCCCCAGGAGAATGCTGATCCTCGTTCGTGGATTGAACGGGGGAATCAATTGTGGCGGTTAGGTCGCTATGGTGAAGCGGTAGAGGCTTTTGAGCGGGCGATCGCCCAAAAACCAGCGTTTATTGATTTGGCTTATTATGGTCAGGGTTTGGCTTTATGGTCGGATGGACAATTCCAGGAAGCAGCAGCAGCGTGGGAATTGGCGGTAAAGGCTAGACCTGATTTTGTCCCAGCTTGGTATTATCTGAGTGCAGTTTATAGGGAATTACAGCAACTGGATAGGGCGCTGACTGCTATCAATCAGGCGATTAAGCTGGAGGATGGTAATCCTAATTTGTATAATCAGAAGTCTGTGGTGTTGTCTGATTTGAAGAAGTATGCAGAGGCTGAGTTGGCGATCAATCAGGCGATTAAACTCAGTCCCCGTCCTGCTTTTTACTACAATCGCGGTAATGTTTACGCTGACCTGCAAAAATGGGATTTAGCTGTGACTGATTACACCCAAGCTATTGCGATTAATCCTAATTATGCTCTAGCTTACAACAATCGCGGTCTTGTTTACGCTGACCTGCAAAAATGGGTTTTAGCATTGGCTGATTACACCCAAGCTATTGCGATTAATCCTAATTTAGCTCCGGTTTACGCCAATCGCGGTGTTGTTTACGCTAACCAGCAAAAATGGGATTTAGCTGTGGCTGATTTCAACCAAGCCATTGCGATTAATCCTAATTTAGCTGAAGCTTACAACAATCGCGGTAATGTTTACCGTAACCAGCAAAAATGGGATTTAGCTGTGGCTGATTTCAACCAAGCCATTGCGATTAATCCTAATTATGCTCCAGATTACAACAATCGCGGTAATGTTTACGCTGACCTGCAAAAATGGGATTTAGCTGTGACTGATTACACCCAAGCTATTGCGATTAATCCTAATTATGCTCCAGCTTACAACAATCGCGGTGTTGTTTACGGTAGGCAGCAAAAATGGGATTTAGCAGTGGCTGATTACACCCAAGCTATTGCGATTAATCCTAATTTAGCTGAAGCTTACATTTGGCGCGGTAATGTTTACAATAACCAGCAAAAATGGGATTTAGCAGTGGCTGATTACACCCAAGCTATTGCGATTAATCCTAATTTAGCTGAAGCTTACTACAATCGCGGTGTTGTTTACGGTAGGCAGCAAAAATGGGATTTAGCAGTGGCTGATTACACCCAAGCTATTGCGATTAATCCTAATTTAGCTGAAGCTTACACCAATCGCGGTATTGTTTACTATAACCTAGGAGACATCAACAAAGCTAGGGAAAACTTCCAAAGAGCAGCGGAATTATTCCTCACTCAAGGTAATACCGCTAATTATGAACGAGCAATTACGCTTTTAAACTCACTGTAACTGCAAGATCCCCGACTTCTCACATCATCACAGATAATCTAGGATAATTTAGCTAGAAGTCGGGGATCTGTGGGGCGATGGTAAAGGCGATGGTCAATGCGATAGCGAAGCGCTGCTGCAAGCAGATCGCCCGGGGCTGAAAAATTGCGTTTGATGCTACACGGGGAGCCGGGGGTTAGAAACCCCCGTCTCAAAGCTAAAGTCAGATAAATCTGACTAGAAAATCATCTATTTGATTATCTTCACAAGATGCGAAGCGCTGCTGTGGGGCGATAGCGAAGCGCTGCTGTGGGTCGATCGCGAAACCCTGCTGTAAGGCGATCGCGAAGTGCTGCTGCAAGCAGATCGCCACCCAGGGAGGCCTGACAAAGCCATAGAAAATAAACCTTTGCGTACCTTTGCGCCCACCTTTGCGCCCCTTTGCGTTTAACCACAGATATAGTCGCCACCCAGGGAGGCCTGACAAACCCCCCTCTCCAAGCTCCCATCACCACTTACGCGGTTGAAAATCCGGCTCATTTAAAATTACCACATCATCACCGCACAGACCCAAGACAAATAAACCTTGACCATAAGCATAATCCCGCACCTCATTAGTAACCACCATCCCCGCCACTGCACCCATAGCCTGTACATCTCTATACCGAGGCATCAGGCGCTTAAACTTTTCTAACCGCTGTAAATGCTTATCTACATCGGCTTGGTTGGGTTTACTCTTCACCTCAACTAACACAGCTTCGGTATCATTTACCACTAATAAATCAATTTCCAAACCTTCGCCCCCGCGCTGTGTAGATAACCCTGGGTGAAGTTCATGGACATCAATACCCCGTTCTCGAAACAATCTTACCGCAGCAGGGCGTACTTGCCATTCTACAAACTCCCCTAGACGATTACCTAACTTACCCAGTTGTTGACTTACCTGTTTAATCTGCTTATCAGTTGCTTGAGCTTGCTGTTTAAGAAACCGCTCCGTTTCTTGAGATCGTTCTTTTAATAACCGCTCAGTTTCTTGAGATTGTTCTTTTAATAACCGCTCTGTCTCTTGAAAGCGGCGCTCTGTTTCCTTTTGAGCTACAATCAACTCACTTAATAAACGCCAAACATCATCAGGTGTGTAAGTCATGGTTGATTCGAGAGGGCATAGCACTATTATAATACTTTAACCAGAATGCCATTTAGCTACACAGGAGCCGGGGGTTAAAAACCCCCGTCTAATAGCTAAAGTCAGATAAATCTGACTAGAAGATCATCTATTTAATTATCTGGACAAGATGCGATCGCCACCCAGGGAGGCCTGACAAACCCCCCTCTCAAAGCCATCGAAAATAAACCTTTGCGTACCTTTGCGCCAACCTTTGCGCCCCTTTGCGTTTAACAACAGATATAGTCGCCAACCAGGGAGGGATTAAAAACCCCAGCGGCGTAAGATCCCCGACTTCTTCTGGGATAATTTAGTTTCAGAAGTCGGGGATCTGTAAGGCGATCGCCCTTTGGCTGTGCTATTAATTAATATCTTTATTGGGTTTTCTGTTGTCAACGCCAATTACTAAGCTGATTATTGATTCTCATTTCCCGATAACACGCCAAAGTTCTTGATTCTCTTGTGGTAATTGCACAGAATTAATCATAGTTTCTTCTACAGGTTTTAGAAACTTATCATAATCTTTTTCTTCGGCGCTATAAGTCAGTACATAGACTTTTTGATCACCCATGATCCAAATTTCCATAACTTTAAATCCAAAGTTATTCTTGTCATTTTGTCGCATATATAGGACTCGATACGCATCTCTATCAGCAACTTTTATAGTTTCCGGTTGAATATTTTGGTGAATGCGGTTTTTAATGGCAAATTCCCTATAATCCTCTAAGGTTTCATCGGGGGCTAAATGTTCTACACTAATAATGAACTCTGGGGGTAAGCCAGTTTGGGAGACATTTATAGGGGAAATCCGCACAATGGTATCTGTTGTATTTGCTGGTTGGGGTTGCCAATTTTGGGGATATTGAATCTTGATTTTAGAGGTGGGATCTTCAAAAGATATGGTACGAATGGAAAGAGAGGGAGAAAAGACTTTGACAACACCAATACTCAGCAAAGAAATTACAGTTATGAGTAGAATTAAACGTTTTAGTCTTTCACTACCTTTTATGTAGTTAATAAGTAGAGTGAAAAAGTTTGGCCGTCGGGGTTCACTCAAAGCTTTAATCACATCCTCTGCTGACTGATATCGCCTTTTAGGATTAGGTTGTAGCATCCTATCTAAAATATCAGCTAGATCCTTACTGACAATCCCTGGATATTTTGTTCTCCAATTCCAGCGGTTATCATTGTTACGGATATGCTGCAAAGAGTCTCTTGTCAGTAATTGAATACAAGAGGCCGCCAGTGCATATAAATCACTGGATGGATCAACTTCTTTCCCTGCTATTTGTTCTGGGGGCGCATATACTCGTGAACCAAAAACAAGGGAAGTTTGTAGATCGGTTTTTCCTTCCACTACTTGCTTAACAGCGCCAAAGTCGATTAAAAACAGTTTTTCTCCCTCGCAAATTATGTTGCTGGGTTTAATATCCCGATGAATAGCATGGTTTTGATGAATGAATTGTAAAACCGGTAGGATTTTTAATAACAACTCTTTAATCTTCTCTTCAGAAAAGCGCCCCTGTGTCTGAAGTTCTTGATTCAAATCCTGGCCTGCAATATATTGTTGGGCTAAATACTGTAACTCTTGTTGAGGATATGACTTACCCTGGGATTCAAAGGCGGGAGCAGTGAAGGAGAAATAATCATATAATACGGGAATGTTAGCATTTTCACCCAAGGTGAGGAGAATTTTGGCTTCCCGTTGAAAGGCTTGTTTGATTCCTTCAACTAGTTTAGGGTCATGAGTTTGAATGTTTAACCGCTTGATGACACGATAGGTTGTCACACCTTGATTGTGTAAGGGTAAATAAATAGCTTTAAAGGTGGAGCCAAATCCTCCGGTTCCTAAAGGTTCTACAGGTAGATAGTTGTTTGGTAAAATTAATGGCATCCCGCAGGCTTCGCAAACCAGTTCTGGGGTGGTGGTGTCTGTCACATGGTTTTCGGGTTTGAGGCAGCCCGGTCTGGTACAATGTATTTTCATTTGTAATCATTTATGGGTGAGAGTTTATTTGTCAGTATTTATGTGTGAGCATATCAAATATGTAGCCACTATACAGCCAAGGAGCGATCGCCCTTCAATTCTCTCATAAAATCTAGGTGATTTGTCATACATTGCTTTGACTATTAACCGAGGGAGAGTGAAATTAACTGTACCTATCGGCAATCACCAAACACAACAAAGGGATTGTTAATATTATCACCAACAGTAATCAGAATGCGTTCGTTGATTTCTTTGCGATCGCCATCATGTTGGAAGCTAATAGTTTTATCCTTAGCAAATACGTCACTAACCGGGGCGTTACCAGCGTCTAAGTCCTCTAGAAATCCCCGAATTTCCAGTGAAGTAGTAACCGTTGGCTGACGACGGAAGACTGATACTAAAACTTGAGTGGCTTCATAGGATAAAACAGCGGTGCGATTGACACTCCCCAACCAGTAATCCTTAGTCTCAGCAATAAAGCTTTGTGCTGCACATTGTGGGTGCCAGTCAACAGCCAGAAACAGTTTATTATTGAGATTTGGCAAACCGCCAGAGGGGCTGATAATTGACTGGTCGTAGAGGGGATTGGAACCTAAAACTATTTTTTTACCTGCATTAGATTTAATCACTTCTAGAGAGCGATCAAAAGCTTTCCTATCTTTATTTCTACCATCAGGAATCACAATTAAAGCCGTGGCATTGGCAACTTTTTTTAAAGCTTGTCCGGCGTCGAAATCATCAGCATCTAAATCAAATTCTTGCACAAGTATTGTTTTTGCCTTCAAAGTTTGCTTAAATCGCTTGAATAAATCCAGACTGAACGGGTCTTTTGGCCGGTAAAAAATTGCCACAGTTGAACCAGGATTCCCCAGCCCTAACTGCTGCAAGTGATTGACCAGGGTTTTGACTTCGACCTTGGTGGATGCAGTCGTTCTAAAGAAGAAAGACGATCCTCCGCACACTCCGCGCAGATATGCCTGGTTACTTACGGGGGAAATGACTACCAACTCAGCCTGATTATAAGCAGATTTGAGAGCTTCGCAGGTGCTATGGCTCAGATAATGACCAACCACAGCCAGAATCTTGCGCCCATTCCCATTAAGTTCAGAGATAGTAAGATCAGAGATAGCCTTGGCGACGACTTTAGCTCCTTCAGGATAATTGCGATCATTGGCAATCACCACCTCTAAATTAATCGGCTGTTTGGGGTCATTCACAGCCTTGTCTTGAGCTTGAGCAATACCAAAGAGCATTTGTTGACCAATATTGAATTGTTGCCAGTTACTATTGGTGAGGGGAACAGCAGCAGCAATGGTGTAGATGGGTTCCCCGGACTTGTGTCGCCGTCTGACTTCGGCATTGTTTTTGTAGATTAGTACCGATGGGTCTTGTAATGCGGCAATCGCTTGTTTATTAGGGAGACTTTGGGGATCACGGGCAGAGTCCTCACGCTCCTGTTTAGCCCAGCGACGAATTTGGGCAAATTTGTTTAGCGCCACGTCATATTTTTCATTTTTAAAGGCTTCAATGCCTTTGTTTTTCAGATCTTGATATATGGTATCGAGTTGGGGGCTACCCTTAAGGTCTGTGTCTCCGACGCTGACTAGTTGCTTTACCTGTCCCGGTTCTACATTCGGTTGCTCTACCTCATGCCATATATGCCTTCTTGCCAGTCCTATCAAAGAAATTACAGTTATGAGTAGAATTAAAGGTTTTGGTCGTTTACTACCTTTAATTATGTACTCGATAAGTTGCTCCCACCAAGGTTTTCTCAAAGCTTTAATCACATCCTCTGCTGACTGATATCGCCTTCGCCTTTGAGGATCAGGTTCGAGCATCCTATGAGGATCAGGTTCGAGCATCCTATCTAAAATATCAGCTAGATGGTTACTCACAATCCCTGGATATTTTGTTCTCCAATTCCAGCGGTTATCATTGTTACGGATATGCTGCAAAGAGTCTCTTGTCAGTAATTGAATACAAGAGGCTGCTCAGTGCATATAAATCACTGGATGGATCAACTTCTCTCCGTGCTATTTGTTCTGGGGGCGCATATGCTGGTGAACCAAAAACAAGGGAAGTTTTTTTTAGATCTGTTTTTCCTTCCACTACTTGCTTAACAGCGCCAAAGTCGATTAAAAATAGGTTTGTTCCCTCGCGAATTATGTTGCTGGGTTTAATATCCCGATGAATAGCATTATTTTCATGAATGAATTGTAAAACTGGTAGAATTTGATTTAACACATCTTTAATCTGCTCTTCAGAAAAGCGCCCCTGTCTCTGAAGTTCTCGACTCAAATCCTGTCCTGCAATATATTGTTGGGCTAAATACTGTAATTCTTGTTGAGGATATAACTTACCCTGGGATTTAAAGTCAGGAGCAGTGAAGGAGAAATAATCATATAATACGGGAATGCGAGGAGAATGTAGACCTAATTGATTGAGTATTTGAGCTTCCCGTTTAAAGGCTAGTTGGATTCCTTCAACTTCTTTATCGTCATCAGTTTGAATGTTTAACCGCTTAATGACACGATAGGTTGTCACACCTTGATTGTGTAACGGTAAATAAATAGCTTTAAAGGTGGAGCCAAATCCACCGGTTCCTAAAGGTTCTACAGGTAGATAGTTGTTTGGTAAAATTAATGGCATCCCGCAGGTTTGACAAACCAGTTCTGGGGTGTTGATGTCTGTCACATCGTTTTCAGGGTTGAGGCAGCCCGGTCTGGTACAATGTATTTTCATCTGTAATCATTTATGGGTGAGAGTTTATTTGTCAGTATTTATGTGTGAGCATATCAAATATGTAGCCACTATATAGCCAAGGAGCGATCGCCCTTCAATTCTCTCATAAAATCTAGGTGACTTGTCATACATTACCAGGCAGTACAAGAAAAATGTATATCAGCATACATAAGTCACATATTACTATGAAACCTGGAGAGCAGAATTTAAAAAGATGTTCCCCAGGCGATCGCCTGGTAATTATTGTGTCAACTTTACAAAAATATATGGTTTTTTTTATACAAAAAACTCCTGCAAGTATGCTTAAAGGTGAGGCTCGGATTCCGCGTATAAGCTGGTATTTTCAGGATTTACGGATATTTTCCCATTGTTGCAGTGACACAAGATTGGCAACACAGGGAAGAATACTATACTAAACTCTATTATATTTATAGTATATAATCTATCTGTCTTTGACAGTTGCCCATAGTTAATTATTCAGAGATCAGAAAATTTCAGCCTATGTCATAACTAAGTATCTGGTAGTACGGCATCCTGTAGATAAGAGTATCAAATCAATGCAAATCAAACTTATTTCCCAAAATCAGTTGACAGAGGAGCAGGAAGAGCAGATTTTTGATCTTCCAGTAGCTATAGGGCGAGATATCAGCCAACTACCCCAGGGTATGTCTCCTGTAGTTTTATTAGACTCAAGTAAGCAAGTTTCCCGGTTCCATGCTGAGATTACCTCAGACAACAATCAAGTTTACCTACAAGATAAGAAGAGTGCTAATGGTACTAAACTCAACGACGAAAAACTAAGGGGAGAACGTCGCCCTTTAAACAATGGCGATAGAGTAACAATCGGTAACTATACGATTACCGTTCTTCTGATTCCCGATGGTTCTACTGAGCCTACAGTCGTAGCTGAAAGCACATCTACAATTTTTCTTAATCCCCAATCTGAGGTGACCACAACATCAACATCAATTGTTGAAAGTTCCCAATCATCGATTATTTTTAACCCCAATACGGGGATTTTAGAACAGCAACTCACTCCGACGACATCAACTCCTTTATCAGAGTTTCCCCATAATCTGGATTTTTGGCACGGAAAACGGATTTCTTTAGAAGCCATTGATAGAAGTCGTTTTACCGTCAGGGAAACAGAATATGTGGCCTGTGGGGGAGGAATGGGCAGTTTTGCTTGGGTGGATATGTTGAGAATTGCGGGAGTTAGAACCGAAAATATTCAGGTTTTGAGCATTCAAAACAAACCTTATCACCGCTATGAAACCTTACTGCGCAACTGTCAAATTACCAAGTATAAACGCATTCGTTCAGGGTCAGATTCTTGTCCCGATAATATTTGGGGATGGCCAGGATATGCTCTACGAGATGCTTGGAGAGCCTTATTTTCTGGACAGGTTGGCGCAGCGTTAGGATTTTTATGGCAGGTATTTGCAGAACCCATTCACGCAGATACCTATACCCCCCGTGCTAAAGATGTGTTTGAGTCCATGGACCGAGAAGCCCAACGCATAGGTTGGAAGAAAATGCTCGAACCCGGTAGTATTCTCAGTCTGCGTCAAACCGAAGATGGTCGTTATTGTATTGCTTATTGTGATGACCCGCAAAATAAGAGACATCCCCGATTTGTCATCGCTCAATATGTCCATCTCTGCACAGGTTACCCAGGGATTAAACTACTACCAGATTTAGAAAAATATCGTCAAGACTACCCGGAAGAAATAGGAGATGCTAGAACCGTAGTTCAAGGCTATGAACCCCATGATCATATTTATGAGAAATTAGAGAAACAAGGCGGTACTATTGTCCTGCGCGGTTCGGGAATTGTAGCCTCACAAGTATTAGATCGGTTGTATAAAGCCCGTCAAGTCAACGCTAATATTAAAGTGATCCATTTAAACCGAGAACCCCGCAAAGGCAATGAATTTGATCGCGCGCAACGGTATGTAGAAAATGATTGGGAATTTCAACCTTACAACTGGCCCAAAGGGACTTGGGGCGGTGATCTGCGCAGAATGTTAGAAGCAGCTGACCCTTTGGGAAGACGGGAGTTATTACAAGACTGGGGTGGAACAACAACAGCTAGCCGTAAGCAATGGCGACAGATTATTAAAGAAGGAAAAAAACAAGGATGGTATACAATTACCTATGGTTTAGTCACACAACTAGAACGTAATCCTCGCGGTGGGGTTATGACCCATTTAGTCAGTAACGAAGGTCTAAAAAAGGTTAGTGCTGATTTTGTCATTGATTGTACAGGGTTAGTTTCAGACCCCTTACAAAGTCCTTTTTTGCAGGATTTAATTACTCATTATCAACTAGAGTTGAACCCCCAAAAACGGTTCCATGTGGAAAATAACTTTGAAATCAAAAACTTGAGAAATCAGAGTTCTCGTATATATGCAGCGGGGATTATCACCCTAGGTGGTCCCTACGCACCTGTAGACACATTTTTAGGCTTACAATATTGCGCCCATCGTTCTGTGGAAGCCTTAGCAGCGGCTAAAGCTCCGGGGGTGCGCTATATAGAGGGGATTTATTCTCTCTGGCAATGGTTGAAATGGGCTTTGAATAACAAACCTTAATCTATCCTTAAAATATCATGACTCCAACTTTATTCGGTCGCTGGCAAACGCGAATCTTTCTGTTAGCAACGGTGGGAATTTTAATTTCCCTCCCTTTCCATTGGGGATATTTCGGCCATGAGTCTAATGTTTACTTTTGGGTGGTATTTTATGTGGGCTTATTGGGCATAGGTTGGGATGTATTGTATGATTTTCTGCAAAAATATATGTGGGATCATGACTGGCCTGGAGTATTCCAATTTTATGCAGGAGTTGTAGAGGGGTTGGTTTTGGCTGTAATTATTGCCAATATCGGTTTACCTTATATTCCCAGGACTGAATTTGATCTAATCACATTTATTCAACATTATGGTTTAGTTTGGTTAGGGGTTTATTTATCCTCTTGGGTGGTGATGCGATTGTTGTTTCCCCGGTGGCGGTTTCGTGGGGGAGAATGGATAGGGAATTGGCCGAGAATTTCTTAAAGATTGACTGATAAAACTGTTGTGGTGTGGGCATCTTGCCCGCCCTTGTACCTACTCAGAGGTAATGTGCTGTATATTCCCACTATAGAGCTTTAAAACTATGAATCACCAAAATTTTAATATATTCATCACATCTTCACTGTTGATAGTGGGATTGGGGGGGTGTTTTAGCCCCAGTGCAAATGTTGAAACGGTTATTCCTAACCTTGAATCTCCAGCTAATGCTCAGAATGTCGCCTGGGTATTTGATGCGGAAAATGCGATCGCCTTGAAAGGGTATGACCCCGTTGCTTATTTTCAACAAGGAAAACCAATTGCAGGTAGTTCTAACTTTACCCATAAATGGGCAAATGTGAATTGGCGATTTTCGACTGCGGGAAATCGAGATTTATTTGCTAAAAATCCCGAAAAATACGCCCCTCAATATGGTGGTTTTTGTGCTTGGGCTGTCAGCCAGGGATATACTGCACCCATTGACCCCAATGCATGGAGAATTGTAGAAGGGAAGCTATACTTAAATGCTGACCAGAGGATTCACAGACGCTGGGAAAGAGATATCCCGGGACATATTCAAAGAGCCAATAGAAATTGGCCTGGAATAGCTCAGAATATCCGCCGCAGAAATTAAACTTAATTAAGAAATCATTGACATAGTGCGGGCATCTTGCCCGCTATAATCAGCAATGAGAGCATCCCAAAGGAAAAAAGGCGAACAAAGTTCGCCCCAACATGATCTGCTATAACTCAGCCAAACACTTAAATTTTTGCCTCTTCCTTGACTAACTTATCCCAACCCAAATCTTTAAGATTATTATTGCGGCGCAGGGGACGGGTCACCAACTCCAGAAGGTCACGGGCGTTAGTAAAACCGTGAATTTGCGCAAAGGTGAACTCTACTGACCACTTAGTATTAATACCACGGGCTTCTAAAGGATTAGCGTGAGCCATACCAGTAATTACCAAATCTGGTTTTAATTCATAAATACGCTGCACCTGATTGTAATTATCTGGTTTCTCGATAATCTTGGGCAGAGGTACACCCATTTCGTGACAAGTTTTTTCTAATAGCGCCAACTCAGCAGCTTGATAACGCTTATCCATATAGGGGATACCGATTTCATGTACGGTCATTCCACAACGTACTAAAAACCGAGCTTGGGAGATTTCTAGTAAGTTATCACCCATAAAGAAGACAGACTTACCCTGAATAATTTTCACATAATCTGCCAAACTTTCCCAAATTTGCGCTTCCCGCTCATCTAAACCCTTGGGAGTAATACCAAACACAGAGCAGATTTTCTCAACCCAAGCGCGAGTACCATCAGGGCCAATGGGGAAAGGTGCGCCAATAAGTTTACACTTGCGGCGACGCATTAAGGTAGTGGCGGTGCGACTGAGGAAGGGGTTGACACCAGCCACATAATACCCTTCTTCAATCACCGGTAATTCAGTAAACCGCTTTGCAGGTAACCAACCAGAAACTTTTATCCCTTGTTTCTTGAGTTCCAAGGTTAACTGGGTGACCACAGGATCAGGTAGAGAACCGAACAGCACCAGGGGAGGATGATCTACATACTCGGATTCTTCTTGAGCGACTTCTTCTTTCTTTTTGCCAAAGTTGAGCAGCTTTTGAATCGCATTACCTTCATTTTTATCAGTTGCTGCTGGTGGTGCTTGAGTGGGACAACGATTAGCCATAGATGCTAATACGGTATCTTCCCCTTGGGTAAAGGCATAATCTAAACCATTAGCACGGGCGACAACAATAGGAATACCAATTTCTGATTCTAACTTGGGTGCTAAACCTTCTAAATCTGTTTTAATAATTTCCGTAGTGCAAGTACCAATCCAGACAATTACACTAGGATTGCGATCGCGCTTAATTTGCAAACACAACCGCTTTAACTCCTCATAATCATTCAGCTGTGCGGAAATATCCCCCTCTTCTAATTCTGCCATGGCATAGCGAGGTTCAGCAAAGATCATCACCCCCATGGCATTTTGCAAGAAATACCCACAAGTCTTAGTACCAATCACCAGAAAGAAGCTATCTTCAATTTTCTGGTATAACCAAGCCACACAACTAATGGGACAGAAGGTGTGGTAATTGCCAGTTTCGCACTCAAATTTTAAAGTGTCTGGTTGTTGAGCGATAGTCATTTGTATTTTTCTCCCCTTAGTATTTAATAGCAGATGAATATAGGGCGGGCATGGGGAGATGATAATTCCCCCTGAGTAACCCATTTTGTGTTATAATCAGTCGATTTTCGGTACTTGATATTCAACAAAAACGGTAACAATTAAGGTTTAGGGAACAGACGCGCAAACTCTGATTCATCAAAAACATCCTCTGAGAGTTCTTCCCCACTTTTTTCTAATCCGCTTTCTTCCCCCCAGACATCTGATAGTATGTCTTTTGTCTGGGAATCATCCAGGATTTCTTGAGATCCAGGTGTTGTTGCAAAGGAAATCCCACCAAAATCATCAGCTTTCATGCTGGGTGATGATTTAGACACAGTTTTCAAGTTATTTTGCCCTTTCTGAGATGCGCCCCTCACGTCATTGACATGAACATCATCTTTCCGGTTTTGATTCACATTCCGCATCTGTTCTGTGGGATTGGGGCGATAACCCAGAACAATATCGGGGTCAAAATCCAACTCCAGCACCTCAATCAGAGTATCAGCGTCAGGATTGAGTTTGGAAAAAGGCATCATTAGCTGTGCTAATTGGGGTTCTAGAGCATTGACAACACCCAAGATGAGGTATGAACTGGGTCGCTTTCCGCCATCTGGAGTAGAAACCGACTCGGCTATCATATGCAGAACAATCCACTCACGGTTTGTCTCAAAGAATTCTAACCACTTTTGTCTGATTTCATCTGTAAAGCTATTAAAGAAAGCCATATTTTTCCCCATCCTGGAACTTGATGATGCTATACAATCATCAAGTCTAGTTCTTCTTCCAAATTCGTCACCTGTGGTTTAGCTGGATTTAGATAAAAATCAGACAACAAAGAGAACAATTCCCGATCTTGAGCATCTTTAGGCACAACACCCTCTGGACGTGCCAGAATCTGGTCAGCGATATTCAGGTAGTAATCGCAAACGTAGCTCAGAGAAGGGTCATTTTCCGCCATTTCAAATAAAGTTTTACCCTTAACACGAGAAACACGAATATCTTCAATTAAAGGTAACACTTCTAACACCGGCATAGGCACTGCTTCTATATATTTCTCGATTAAGTCCCGCTTAGAGGTGCGATTACCAATTAAACCCGCTAAACGCAGGGGATGAGTGCGGGCTTTTTCCCTCACTGAGGCTGCAATGCGATTGGCGGCGAACAGGGCATCAAAGCCATTATCAGTCACAATCATACAATAATCTGCATAGTTGAGTGGCGCAGCAAAACCACCACATACAACGTCACCCAGGACATCAAACAGAATTACATCGTACTCATCAAAGGCGTTGAGTTCTTTAAGTAATTTTACTGTCTCTCCCACTACGTAACCGCCACATCCAGCACCAGCAGGCGGTCCACCAGCTTCTACACAATCTACACCACCATAGCCTTTATAAATTACATCTTCTGGCCAAACATCTTCATAGTGGTAATCCTTTTCTTGGAGAGTATCAATAATTGTGGGAATTAAAAACCCTGTGAGTGTAAAGGTGCTGTCGTGTTTGGGGTCACAACCGATTTGCAGAACCTTTTTACCCCGTTTGGCTAAGGCGACGGATATATTACAGCTAGTTGTAGATTTACCAATACCACCTTTTCCGTAAACTGCTAGTTTCATTGTTATTTACCTCTAATAATTTTTTATCAAACTCCTGGCGGAAGCTTTTACCTTTACCTAGCCGGGGGATGTCTGAGCTATGTGATTTTGATTATTGACGATATTCCACAGAAAAGAAAGGGGGTGCAAATATGAAAAAAGTATCTATAAGATGTTTTCAGCATTAAAACAGATTATTTATGAATTTTTTGGGATTTAAATCTTTATATTAGCTTTAAAAGGTCATAAATTGCTGTTTTTTATCCATTTTTTATAAAATAGTTACAAAAGACAAAAATAACTCTATGTACTTTTGTATATAGTTTTTATGGCGGAAAACTAACATCAGCCACACTGATCCCCTGGGAAGGGGGCTGAGTTTGAAACCTCAATAGACAGATTAGCTATGCAATCCTCAAGGGGTATATTCACAAATACAGAACACTGGGAAGAATATCTCAACTATGCTTTTCATCCCTTAGTGATTGGTTTGTAATAAATTATTAATTTTAGGTTTTAGCTGATATTTAGGTTTCTCGTGCTTCAATTTCCTGTAAAGATTGCCAGCCAGCTTTCCACTGAGAGTTATCTTGTAACAATTTTGCGTTTAACCAAAAGCGGACATTGGGGTCACAAGCTGCAACCATTTCGGCATATACCCACTTACTCTGATTTTTCCGGTTAACGACCTGGAAGTGTCGCCAACCATCTATTTTTCTCTGTGCTGTCCACTTAGAACCCACTAGGTGAGGAAATTTTTCTTTTTTACGCATTGAACACACCGAACACACCGAAACACACCGAACTTGGTGTATACTTCATTAGCCTCGGAAAGGCCATAACACCATATCAATAATTATACAATAAACACTAAGAAACTTGTTTTAACACCAATGGGAATTAATCTGAATTCCTCGTTTTTCCATAGCCTGCATAAATAAATCTGTTGGTAGTGCTGCTTCTACAGGTGAAACCCTAAAAATGTGGTGCGCATGACTGTGATTCCCGCGCCTCCAGAACCACATACTAAGTAACTTAAATGTATTTCTTCTGGTTGGTCAAATTGCTCCGCACACTGACGCACCATGCTATTAGAGATACCGGGGAAAATCCCCGTATTAACAATTGCCGTCACACCCGCTGCAACAGCTTGTTGATGATAATTTAGCGCCTTGGTAGTATAAGAACGATGGTCACTGACATCTATATAGTTTACCCCTTCTTGAATACAAATTTTGAGAACATTAGCATCTCGGTAGTGAAACGGTCCCGCACAATGGATAACTAAATTAGAATTAGCGATCGCCTCTCTCAATTTCTCAACTTCTGCCAAGTCTAACACCAAAAACTGAACATTTTCACCCAAAGACAACTGAGAATTACTGTGTGTTTCCGGTGAACGCCCAGTAATGGTAATTTCTGCACGGGTGTGGGTAGCTATATCTAGAGCCACATGGCTACCAATCCGCCCTCTTCCACCCAAAATCAAAACGCGATCTTTCATTACTCCAATATAGGCAACACCAATTACTATTTATTGCACCAGTTTTTGGCCTGATTTGTCATCGGTTGTCAGTATGAATTTAATCTGAATGCAGAGTAACTGCAACCCAAAGCCGCCAAAGCTTTACCAGGGTAGGGTTAGAGAGGGTAAACTAAATTGACAGCTTCACAAAAAATTAGTGTGAATCATAACTTGAGTCTTTAATATGATCTGATGCTGTAGAGAGACGTTTTACTAGTTGTATAGAATTACTATCGAATGTAAATACAAGATTCCAGTGCGGTATTACTGAGGGTATCATAGCCAATTAAAAATTGAGAATACTGCCAGATTTTGTATTGATTTCATGGAATTACCGGGCTATTTAACAATTTTGCTGCTGTAAACGCAGGAGATCCAAATGAAAGCAAACAAGAATGTAAGTTTCTTCAAAATGCTTGTTAACCTTGTGGGAGTAGCTGGTATCAGTGCTTTGGTGAGTGTTCCCGCATTTGCATTCACCAATTTAAACACATCTACAACTGGTACTTTACACTCCCAAGTACAACCACCAACAGATGATACTACCACTGAAACACCAGAAGAAAGACAAGAACGAGAAAGACGAGAACAACAAGAAACAGAAAGACAACAACAACAACAAGAACCACAACAACAAGAACAAGAACCACAAACTTAGGAAGTTTCTCACTAACAGAAAATGATTTACACCCACAGAATATATTTTTTTTGAGTTTTATAATATATTCTGTGGCTTTTTGCAGTCCAATGATTTATCTACCTGACTTAAAGCAATTAAATCAATCTTGATAACTTTAATTATCAGACTGAGAAATGAGGAAAATATGGTTAATCAAAATCATAAATATGCAGTGGGAGTATTTACCAAACATCAACAAGTAGAAGCAGCAATCAATCAACTGAAAACATCCGACTTCCCCATAGAGCAAATTTCTATCATTGCTAAAGATGTAGAATCAGAAAAGCCCTTGGGTGAGGCGCAGGTCAGCGATCGCATTGGTGAGCAAAATGTTAATGTTACCAAGCCAGTGGGGGAAACACTGACCGCTACTACCTGGGGTAGTCTGTTAGTTGGTTTGAGTAGTTTGGCTATTCCCAGTTTAGGAGTGTTATTAGCCGCTGGTTCCGTCGGTGTAGCCTTAATTGCTAGTATGGCGGGTGTAGCCGTGGGAGCAGTCGCAAATCAAAATTTAGTTCAGGCCTTGACTGATTTAGGTATACCCGAAAACCAAGCCAGAGTTTATAGCGATCGCCTGCAGCAGAGTGATTATTTACTCATCCTCAATGGCACAGATAAACAGATTCATAGTGCTGAAACCATTTTACAAAATCAAGGTATTAAAAATTGGGGTATATATAGCATTTCCCATGCTCCCTCGTGAGGTAAACAGCTTTTTGGTTTTAGGGAATAGGGAACGGGTAACAGGGAATAAATTGCTGTGCACTTCTTAGTTAATTCCTCTGAACTTTCCTTAGCAATTAAGTATATTTATCAACTTAATAATATGAATTTATTACCCGACAACTCAGGGAAAAAAATTACTCATCTCATCGCAACTATGGGGTTTACTAGTGCGATCGCGATCACCGGATATGATCAGATTCATCAAGAAGCGATCGCCCACACAACATTTAGTCAATATACTATACTAGAGGCTCAAACTGCACAGATCAGTCAAATGGACATGATGTATGTGCAAGAAGCATTTCAAGCAGGAATCGGAGAACTGGAACTAGCAAACCTAGCTTTGGAAACATCAAAAAACGAAAATATCAAACAATATGCTCAACAAATGATTCAAGACCATACACGTTTGAATCAGGAATTAATGCAATTAGCTCAACAAAAGGGAATGAATCCACCCACTAATATTAGTCCCAAATATCAAGCCTTAAAAACGCAACTATCAAAACTGTCTGGTGTCAACTTCGACCAAGCATACATCAATGAAGCTGGCATTAATGGACACATGGAAAATTTAGTTATGCATACCCGTCAGATCCAACTAGGTGAAGATCCAGACCTACAAGCCTTTGCGGCTAAAAATTTCCCCATTCTAGAGACACACTTGCAATTAGTGGAATTTATATTAATGGTTAAGATTCCCGACTTCTCACATTATCACAGGTAATCTAGGATAATTTAGCTAGAAGTCGGGGATCTGTGGGGCGATAGCGAAGCGCTGCTGCAAGCAGATCGCCACCCAGAAGAACCGGGGGTTAGAAACCCCCGTCTGAAAGCTAAAGGAACCGGGGGTTAGAAACCCCCGTCTGAAAGCTAAAGTCAGATAAATCTGACTAGAAAATCATGTGTTTGATTATCTTGAGCTAGAAGTCGGGGAGCTGTGGGGCGATAGCGAAGCGCTGCTGCAAGCAGATCGCCACCCAGAGGAACCGGGGGTTAGAAACCCCCGTCTGAAAGCTAAAGTCAGATAAATCTGACTAGAAAATCATGTGTTTGATTATCTTGAGCTAGAAGTCGGGGAGCTGTGGGAGGGGGTGCAAGATCCCGACTTCTTAGATCATTAGAGGTAGTCTGGGATAATTTAGTTTCAGAAGTCGGGTATCTGTTGCGTAACTTTGCGCCCCTTTGCGTTTAACAACAGATATAATAAATACACCCGAATCCCCAGCATCCATGAAACGCCACCTCGCGATTATTACCTGTATATTACTCCTACCCCTTCCCGTCCTAGGGGAAATCACCCACAGCAAAACCTCAAAACCCCCCATAGCAGATAAATGTCAACTGACAGCAGAAGAAAACCCAGAAAGCGGAGAATATTCCGACAGACAACTACAACAGCTTGTTAGACAAATCACAGTCAAAGTCAGGGGAGAACGTGACGTAGCATCGGGGACAATTTTAGCTAAAACAGGTAACTCTTACTTAGTGGTAACTAACTCCCATGTAGTCAGGAGAATTAACCCCAAAAGCCTGAATATTCAAACACCAGACGGTAAAACTCATCCAGCTAAACTACTAGATACAAACCTTGGTCAATTAGACCTAGCCATCTTAGAATTTACCTCAAATCAGCAATATTGCTTACCACGAGGAATTACTAACTCTGATATTTATATAGATACCCCAGTCATGGCGGGGGGATACCCCACGGCAGAAAATAATATAGTATTTAGACCAGGAACAGTTAAAAAAATTGTCTCCCAACCAAGTTTACAACAGGGTTATGAAATTGGCTACGACAGCGACATTGAGCAGGGAATGAGCGGGGGTGCTATCCTCAGCGACAAGGGGTATTTACTAGGGATTAATGGTATGAGCAAATACCCTATATTAAATCTGGGTTATGTCCGTGCTAATGGACAAGAACCCACAGCAGCAGAAATTCAGGAATGGCGTAAGTATAGCTGGGGAATCCCTGTGAGTGGGGTGTTAGCTCAGGTAAAACCAGAGGTGTTAACTGCTTATGGTTTACCCCAACCCCGCACGGGTTATGTTGTCCCGGAAGTACCATTAACAGGGTGGTTAGGGAAGTTAGAGGAGCAAGCTAAACAAATTACTGTCAGGATTGATAGTACTAGTCAAAGTAATGGTTCAGGTGTAATTATTGCTAAAGAAGGAAATAGTTACACGGTTCTGACTGCAGCCCATGTGGTGTGTGAGAGGATAGAAAGACAGGGAGGGGGGAAATGTCACCCCTATACTTACACCATTGTCACCGCTGATAGTCAAACACATGCGGTAGAACCTGGTAGTATTCAATATAATGAAGGGGTGGATTTAGCAGTAGTTAAGTTTAGGAGTAACCAAACTTATACAGTTGCTACCTTAGCTAAATATCCGACCCAAGATGATCAATATATGTTAACAGCGGGGTATCCCAGACTGGGGACAAGTTCACCCTGGCGGTTGACATTGGGACAAACTTGGAGTAGGGAACAGGGGTTAGTCGGAACTACCCTGTCAAGTTCCCGAACTAATAAGGAGGGTGGGTCACAAGCAGTGAGTCAAGCTGCGGGAGCTTTAACGGGGGGATATGAGTTAGTTTACAGCAGTATTACCCTGGGTGGGATGAGTGGGGGTCGGTGTTGGATACCCAGGGACGAGTAATTGGGATTCATGGGTTAGCGGAGGGTGATTCGGGTCGGATACAGATAGGTAATAGTTTAGGGATTCCCATTGGTACTTTTTTAGCTTTAGCACGGGGATGGAATACCACACCGCAACGGGTGGAAGATACACCACCACAGGAGTTAAGTGGGGGGGAGGTGGAATCTATTCAAAATACCATTCTCTCAATTCCAGTTCCCCAGGGGAATGCTGATGCTAGATTGTGGATTGAACGGGGGAATCAATTGTGGCGGTTACGTCGCCATGATGAAGCGGTACAGGCTTTTGAGCAGGCGATCGCCCAAAAACCAGAGTTGATTCATTTGGCTTATTATGGTCAGGGTTTGGCTTTAGGGTGGGGTGGGAAATTAAAGGAAGCTGCAGCAGCGTTAGAATTGGCGGTAAAGGCTAGAGGTGATTTTGTCCCAGCTTGGTATAATCTGAGTTCAGTTTATAGCGGATTACAGCAACTGGATAGGGCGCTGGATGCTATCAATCAGGCGATTAAGCTGGAGCCTGGTAATCCTAATTTGTATAATCAGAAGTATGGGGTGTTGTCTGATTTAAACAGGTATGCAGAGGCTGAGTTGGCGATAGATGAGGCGATTGAACTCAGTCCCCGTGCTGCTTTTTACTACAATCGCGGTAATGTTTACCGTAACCAGCAGAAATGGGATTTAGCTTTGGCTGATTACACCCAAGCTATTGGGATTAATCCTAATTTAGCTCAAGCTTACAACAATCGCGGTATTGTTTACCGTAACCAGCAGAAATGGGATTTAGCTTTGGCTGATTACACCCAAGCTATTGGGATTAATCCTAATTATGCTGATGCTTACGGTAATCGCGGTGTTGTTTACCGTAACCTAGGAGACATCAACAAAGCCAGGGAAGACCTCCAAAGAGCAGCGGAATTATTCCTCACTCAAGGTCGTACCGCTGATTATGAACTAGCAATTAGGCTTTTAAACTCACTGTAGCTGCAAGATCCCCGACTTCTCACATCATCACAGATAGTCTAGGATAATTTAGCTAGAAGTCGGGGATCTGGGTGACTGTGGGAGGGGGTGTAAGATCCCCAACTTCTGTCCCAAATATTCAATAAGTCCCTAGGTTATGGAAGAAGTCGGGGATCTGTGTGTCTGTGGGAGGGGGTGCAAGATCCCCGACTTCTCACATCATCACAGATAATCTAGGATGATTTAGCTAGAAGTCGGGGATCTGTGTGTCTGTGGGAGGGGATGGTAAGGCGATCGCTAGTGGGAGGCGATGTTAAAGGCGATCGCTCTGACGGGATCTGGGAGGGGTGCAGATCCCCAACTTCTGTCCCAAATATTTAATAAGTCCCTAGGTTATGGAAGAAGTTGGGGATCTGTGTGATTGTGTGAGGGGGTGCAAGATCCCCGACTTCTCACATCATCACAGATAATCTAGGATGATTTAGCTAGAAGTCGGGGATCTGTGTGTCTGTGGGAGGGGATGGTAAGGCGATCGCTAGTGGGAGGCGATGTTAAAGGCGATCGCTCTGACGGGATCTGGGAGGGGTGCAAGATCCCCGACTTCTGTCCCAAATATTTAATAAGTCCCTAGGTTATGGAAGAAGTTGGGGATCTGTGTGTCTGTGGGAGGGGGTGCAAGATCCCCGACTTCTCACATCATCACAGATAATCTAGGATGATTTAGCTAGAAGTCGGGGATCTGTGTGTCTGTGGGAGGGGATGGTAAGGCGATCGCTAGTGGGAGGCGATGTTAAAGGCGATCGCTCTGACGGGATCTGGGAGGGGTGCAGAGTCCCGACTTCTGTCCCAAATATTTAATAAGTCTCTAGGTTATGGAAGAAGTCGGGGATCTGTGTGTCTGTGGGAGGGGGTGCAAGATCCCCGACTTCTGTCCCAAATATTTAATAAGTCCCTAGGTTATGGAAGAAGTCGGGGATCTGTGTGATTGTGTGAGGGGGTGCAAGATCCCCGACTTCTCACATCATCACAGATAATCTAGGATGATTTAGCTAGAAGTCGGGGATCTGTGTGTCTGTGGGAGGGGATGGTAAGGCGATCGCTAGTGGGAGGCGATGTTAAAGGCGATCGCTCTGACGGGATCTGGGAGGGGTGCAAGATCCCCGACTTCTGTCCCAAATATTCAGTAAGTCCCTAGGTTATGGAAGAAGTCGGGGATCTGTGTGTCTGTGGGAGGGGGTGCAAGATTCCCGACTTCTGTCCCAAATATTTAATAAGTCCCTAGGTTATGGAAGAAGTCGGGGATCTGTGGGGGGGTGCAAGATCCCCGACTTCTCACATCATCACAGATAGTCTAGGATAATTTAGCTAGAAGTCGGGGATCTGTGTGTCTGTGGGAGGGGATGGTAAGGCGATCGCTAGTGGGAGGCGATGTTAAAGGCGATCGCTCTGACGGGATCTGGGAGGGGTGCAAGATCCCCGACTTCTGTCCCAAATATTCAATAAGTCCCTAGGTTATGGAAGAAGTTGGGGATCTGGGGGGGTGCAAGATCCCCGACTTCTCTCGCAAATATTCAATAAGTCCCTAGGTTATGGAAGAAGTCGGGGAGCTGTGAGGGGTGCAAGATCCCCGACTTCTCTCGCAAATATTTAATAAGTCCCTAGGTTATGGAAGAAGTCGGGGAGCTGTGAGGGGTGCAAGATCCCCGACTTCTGTCCCAAATATTCAGTAAGTCCCTAGGTTATGGAAGAAGTCGGGGATCTGTAATATTCAATAACTCCCTAGGTTATGGAAGAAGTCGGGGATCTGTTACATATATCTGGTTAATTGGACTCGATAACGCTCTTTTTTGGTTACAGCAATTTCCCCTACTTCTAAACGTCCCTTACCGCGAATAGCGATTAAGTCCCCTGATTTCACCTGAGAACTAGCTTGATTAACGTCTTTCCAATTAACGCGGACATCACCACTCTCAATAAAAGTCACCATTTTACTGCGGGACATTCCAAAACCAGCGGAGGCGATCGCATCTAATCGCAGGGAAGCTTCGACGCTAGTTAGTTCTTTCTTTTTAGGTTCCCTAACTTTTAACTCCGTGAGATCAATCACTTGAGTTTTCACCGGAACCGAGCGCACCTGTTGCAGATTCATTTGTAAAAATTCTGCCAACTCCGGTATAACAATTGCTTGGGCTCCCCGTTCTCCGAGTACAATAATATCCCCGGTTTTTTCCCGGACTATACCGGTTCCCAACATTGCGCCTAAAAAGTCCCGGTGAGTAGCGGTATCAAACAGAAAATTACCAGCAATTTCTAAAGCTACAAGGTCAACTTGAGATTGATCTAAAGGAAGTTCTGAGCGAGCGATCGCCATTCTTTGGCGTTCTGCTTGGGGATAACCTCCCCACCCTACTAATTGTACATCTGTTAACCGACTAAATACGCGGTTAATTTCTGCTAATTCTGGGGGTGACAAAAAATCAGTTAAAACCACTTCCCAAGTTTTAATAGCTTGTTCAGCCTGATCAATCACACGGGCGATAGTATCACGATTTTCTACACCCTTTAACAGTTCTTCTCTGGGTAACATGATGTGAATGGTAAAATTTATGGTAAGGTTTCAAATCTTTTTGTTTGAAAATTTTGCATAGTTAATTTCTAAGTGCCAGATGTATCAGCATACCCCTGGATATTTTCCGGGTCAAATTTCCGTAAAATCCTGGTTGCTTGGCGGCTAATAGCCTCAGACACCTGAGCCACAACTATGTATTTACCCATATCTAAACGATTGCGGTAGGGTAAAGCATCACCACTGAGGAGTAACCCAACACCACCACCGACAAACACGCTACCCATAGCGCCACCCACAGCGCCTAACAGTCCCCCAAGGACGTGGTTACCAATTTCCCCGGCCCAAGGGAAAGTATCTAAACCTGTAATTAAACTAAAGGTAAAACCTGCAAAAAAACCAAATGGTATTAACCAGTATGACATCAGCCTAGCTTGCTTTTGCGCTTGCTCTTTGGGGTCAACCAAGCCAAACTCATCAGCGGTTTTATAACCCCTACCCAGAATAGTGCTTTGTATACCTTCTGCTTCTAGAGCTAAGTAAGCGGCTTCGGCTTGAATGCGGTCTGGTAATACAGCAATAAGGTAATTCATGGAAGCAATAATAATGGTTTGATAAAAGTTCTTATGTTCCTAATTATAGAGTATCAGTGCTGCCACAATTAAGCTCCTAAGTTGAGAGATTCAGGACATATTACCATTATTCCATTGTGGCGGGGTTGGTGTATCCATAGGGGCGCAAAAATCTGTGACACCTTGCTTGAGAACATATATCAGAACTGGTGTAGCCAAACTCTCAGGAAAACTGGGCATTTTTTTGAGACGTTCCATGATCCTGACCACAGAGCTACTTAACAAATCTTCGCGGTATTCCTGTTGACAAATTAGCGATCGCCATTTTCTGGCCATAGCATCTAACCACTCAGAGTTAGTGATTCCTGGTTCTTGTCCTGCTCGGATAGCCAAGCTCATCGCTGCATCTTCTAAGTCTCCATCACAATCTTCAATCAAGTCTAGGGCTTCCATCGCGCTGGAATCATCAGCTAACTGAGAACGAAACAGGGCAATTTCTTGGGATGTAACTTTGGTCATAGAATATTGAAAGTCATTTAAAATCTAAATATAGCAATATCCAGCTATAATAGTTGATTTTTTGTTCTTTACCAACCCTAATCAATTTAACTGTTGCTCTTTTCCCGACGTGCTTGCAAATTCATCATCATCTGTGCGTAAATCTCCCGATTGATTGGGTAAAAATAGATCAGAAACAAGCCAGAAATCAAGAAAATTGTTGGTAGTGGACCCACAGCGAAGCGAATGGCTAATAATGCTGAGTCTGGTTGTATAGGTAGGGTGGTTTCTCCCGGTATAGCTGCTTGAAAACCAGATGTTTCTAAGGCGTTACCCACTAAAAATATTCCCAGAGCTAAACCTAATTTTTGCAGTAACACCATAAAGCCATAAAAAATACCTTCTCTGCGTTGTCCTGTTTGCAGTTCATCTAACTCAATCACATCTGGAATTAGTGACCAGGGAATCAGATAAGCTGTGGATACCCCACAACCAGCCATGACGGCCATAAAATACATTAAACCTACCTGTCCGGGTTGTAAAAAGAATAAACCCCCTGCGGCTAATATCCATAAACTCATACCCAGAAAATAAACTACTTTTCTGCCGATTTTTTTACTCAAACCACCCCACACAAATAACATCAGTAAAGCTGTTCCCTGGACTGCGATCATGGTGGTGGGAATATCTGAGTCTTTCAGACCCATATAGTTGACGACGAAATAAGGTATAGTGGTGGCTGTGATTTGCACTGCTAGCCAAGAACAAAGATAAATCCCAATCACAAACAGATAGGGTCGATTATTAAAGACGATTTTTAGTTGTGCTAAGAAGGGTATAGATACGGGTTGTTGTCCTTGGTGGCGTTGATTTTCAAAAGCTAAGACGCGGTGACGGACTCCAAAAGCACATATATATAAACCGGAAACGGAAATTACCGCACAAACCGCGGCTAAAATTAAGTATTGTTGTTGGCGATCGCTAATAGTAGAAAAAATAATTTGTGCTAGGAGCAAAGACAAAATACTACCACCAATAGAGAACCCGAAGCGAAAGCTATTCAAGGTAGTACGTTCATCATAATCTTGAGTCAGTTCCGGGGTCATTGCCGCATAGGGCAAACCAACAACGGTAAAAAATACTTGGGAGATTAACCCAATTACAACATAATACCAAAATAAAGGCCAAATATTAGTAGTGGGGTCTGTAGTAAAACGTGGTACAATCCACTGTAATAAAAAAATCATCCCAAAGGGAATAGCCCCATAGACTAACCAAGGGAGACGACGACCCCAGCGACGGGATTTAGTTCTGTCGGATAACACGCCGATCATGGGATCGTTGATGGCATCCCAAACTTTACCAATCATCAAAATACTACCAGCTAACCCGGCGGGAATCCCCGCAACATTGGTAAAAAAAACCAGGAGAAAAAATATAGAAATATTACCAGTAACTGCTGTCCCTAAATCTCCAGCGCCATAAGCTAGCTTAGTTTTTAGATCCAGCTTTTGATTTTCGGGGTTAATTGGGGGGTATTCATCAACAGAATCATTCATGCTCATACTAAAATATAAAATTTATACTTGATTTATACTTGCTTCAGTATCACCTAAACATCACCGCCTTTATGTCAGACCTTTACATTTCTTGGTCAGATTATTACCAAAAAATTGAGCGCCTAGCGGCCCAAATTTATCAATCAGGTTGGGAATTTAACCAGATTGTTTGTCTTGCTAGGGGGGACTACGAGTGGGGGATATTATTTCCCGGATATATCAGCAGCCTTTGGCAATTTTAGCTACATCATCTTACAGTGGTTCTGGGAAGCAAGAAAGGGGTAATTTAACTCTGGCTCGTCATATAACGATGACTACGGAAAAATTAGGTTCCCAGATTCTCCTAGTTGATGACTTGGTAGATTCGGGAATCACCCTTGAGGAAACTATACCTTGGCTGAAGGAAACTAGTAATTTTAATGTTGTGGAAATTCGCACGGCTGTAATTTGGTATAAAGCCTGTTCTGGTTTCCAACCTGATTATTACGTTGATTATCTGCCCGATAACCCCTGGATTCATCAACCATTTGAACATTATGAACATATCACACCGGCAGAAATAAACAGTAAAATTACTCAAACTGCCGGTAATATTAAATTATAGCCCCAGCCATCAAGCCCAGGACAGCCCCAGTAGGGACTAATTGCCATGTGGGACGGCGGAAGCGGACTAGGGCAATTAAAGCTAAAATGGCGACTATCAACGCGAACACGGAGCTAATCGGGGTATCTTGAATTATAGCCGTCCTTGCCAGGGGAATGGCTGCCGCTGCGATCGCTCCTAGAACCGCAGGGGTTACCCCCCGCAAAAAGCTCCTAATCCAGGGGTTTTGACGAATGCGTACTAACAGGGGTGCAGCCCCCATAATGAATAGGAAGGATGGCGTAAAAATTGCCACACAAGAGATTAAAGCCCCCAAAGCCCCAGCCACCTTATAACCAATGAATGCGGCGGTAATGACTACAGGACCGGGAGTAAATTCGCCAATAGCAACACCGTCGATAAATTCCCTGGGGGTTAACCAATGAAATTGATTAACTACTTCTAACTCCAGGAGGGGGATAATTACTAACCCACCGCCAAAGATAAAACTACCCACCTTCAAGAAGAATATTGTTAGGGTTAAATAATACTCTTGAATCCGTTCTAGTCCCCAAAAGCTGGATAATGTTAGGGTCTTACTAGTTACCATTGCCATGGTGTGGGGTAACATCTGCATCAGGGGTACAAGGGGAACTAGCCAAATAGTGGAAGCGGGGGGGTAAATAACTAAGCCTACCATCCCCGCGAACAAGAATTGCCACAATACATTGATGGGAAATAGTAAAGTAACCACAAAAACCGTGATGGCGATCGCAATACCTGGATAATCAGTAATAGCTCGTTTGGCTAACTTCCAGCAAAAGCCGAAAATAATCGCAATTACTACCGGGGTAATTCCCAGAAACAAATTTTCAATCTGTGGTATACCCTGAAACCGAAAATAAGCCCAAGACAGAGTTAGGACAATCACAAAAGCGGGGAAAATAAAACAAACCCCCGCCACCAAAGCCCCCAAAATTCCCCCCCGCAGGTATCCGGTATAAATTCCCATCTGGGTAGAAGCCGGACCTGGTAACATTTCACAAACCGCGACCCCGGCTAAAAATTCCTCCTCGGTAAACCAACCCCGCTGCACCACAGACTCATCATGAATCATGGCAATATGAGCTTGGGGCCGACCAAAGCCAGTCAAACCCAGCTTGAGAAATAATTGAGCTAGTTCGAGCAACCGAGCCGATAACCTAGGCTGTGAGTCTATAGATTTATGATTACTTTCTTGATTCATGTCTGGTTAATCAGTAGGAGCAGATATCAATCAAAACAGCCACAGCCAAATGGGGAGAGTAACTAGTAGTAGTATACACCCCAGTGCTAAAGAAGTCACCGCCAGATCACGGTCAAGATTAAAAGTTTCCGCAATTATTAATGTGGCAAATGCTGGAGGCATAGCCATTTGTAGTAAAATTACTTGTGCGGCTTTACCAGTCACCCCCCAGAGTGGCAAGGTGCTACCAATGAATAAGGGAACAATTAACATTTTAATAGTTAAGCTGATACCCGCATCCGGTAGCCTGTGCCAAGAATTTAGGCTAGACAGCCTCATGCCAATTAACACTAAAGTTAAACTAACTACAATCCAACCTAATATTTCTAGGCTATATTCAAAAATGACCGGGAGGGTAACTTGGCGAAATAGCAAGCCCAAGGCGAAACTCCACAGAGCAGGATTCACGACAATTGACTGGGTAATTTGCCCGTAATTCCTGATATTACCGCCAAAATGAGATGCTAATACTATACCAAAGCCATAGGCCCCAAAAAGTGATCCCAACATATCGTAAAATAAAGCCCAGGCAAAGTATTCCTGACCTAATAATGCAAGAGTGATGGGGAAACCCAGGTAACCTGTGTTACCAACCATCGCAGCTAGGAGTAAACTACCTTGTGTTGATTTGTGGTGGATGTTTTTGGTCAAATAGGCTTGACCTTTCATCGCCCACCAAGCCAAAAATGCCCCTAAAAAAATGGCTAAGTGGGCGATAACCGGAGCAATCCAAATCTGTCCTGATAGGTCGGCTTTGCGGAGAAAAGCAATAATACTTATGGGGACTCCTACCCAAAATAGCCCTTGACCGACACGAGTAGGAACCGTAGGAGGTAGTTTGCGTCCCAGGATAAAACCTACTAGGACTAATCCCACCAGTTTAAAGTATAGTTCTAGGAGGTTAGCCAAAATTGCGCCCTGGAATATATAGATATGAATGGTACTGAAGATGTTTATCTCCCCAGTCTACAATTTTTGATAAATATTGCACAAAAACAGGAGATGTCTCTTGAGTAAAGCCCGGTTTTCTAAACAAGCCCATCAGTTATCAGGCGACCCTAGTGAAGATATTCCCGTGGCTTTACGGGATGTCCCTGAGAGTAGAGCCCAACAGCCTGTGCAGAATCTAGTTTTGGTGATGGGGGACTCGCAGGGTTTATTCTAGTGGGTTTAATTGCTGGTTTGTGGTTCTTTGTGATCTCACCTAGGGCTGATGTTGATTCCTCCTCACCTCAGAATGTAGATGCACAACCTGGGGATTCTGTCAATAGTCAAGATAATAATGTCGATGCCCTCTTAGGTCATTTGAGATACCCAGAAGCGCCGCAGTCAGAACTGTTAGCAATTACTGCCGATGGGCGCATTAGGTTGCGCACAGCAGCGGCTCAAAGGTATCTGGCTATGGCTCAAGCGGCGCGACGTGAGGGTGTAATTTTAGTGCCAATTTCTGGGTTCCGCTCCGTGGAAGAACAGGAACAGTTATTTTTTGCTATTGGTGCTAGGCGTAATCAAACCCCGGCCCAAAGGGCGGCTTTGAGTGCGCCCCCTGGACATAGTGAACATCATACAGGCTATGCTGTGGATATAGGTGATGGCGCAGCACCAGCTACTAATCTCCAAAGCAATTTTGAAAATACCAGGGCTTTTCGCTGGTTAGAAGCAAATGCAGCCCGTTTTGGTTTTGAACTGTCCTTTGGAGAAAATAACCCCCAAGGTGTCAGTTATGAACCTTGGCACTGGCGTTTTGTGGGCGATCGCCATAGTCTAGAATTATTCTACAAAGCCAGAAATTTAAACCCCAAACCATGACGGGTCAGCATTTTCTCATGTCGCCCCATCGCCAGTTAAACCAGCAAAGATACCCTCATGGACTTGATTTATCAAGGTTTCAGCAATTACTTGATGAGCTTTAGTGGATCGGATGAATGTCATCCCAAAAGAAATATTCATCAGGAGACACTGGATTAATTACGCCACTTAGGGGAGTGGTGAAATCGGTACACCCGTAATCATTTTGACCATTACTCAGTTCTTGCAGCGCCTCAAACTTATCTACTAACAATAAATGAATATAGCAATCCTATTTGAGTTGAGAAATTATCAGTGAGGAAAGGGAACAGGGAACAGGGAACAGAAATTGTTCATGAATCATTTAGGATTGCTATATTAAAATAGGGTGCTAAGTTATCTAATGTTTGGCTTAAAGTGGTGTTAAAGCTCTGAGAGGATGTTTGATAAGTCATGATTAGTGTATCAAATATTGTTTTACCCCACCCTAACCCTGCCCTTGTAAGGGGAGGGGATTGGATTTGATTGTTTCGGTTCCCCATTCCCCAATCCTTCCGGTGTTCGGTGTGTTCCCCAATCCTTCCGGTGTTCCCTGTTCCCTGTTCCGGTGTTCCCTGTTCCGTAAGATAAAAATTACCTGTTTAATACTTTCCAAACATCCTCTGAGTAATGGCTGTAGCCCCTATAGCGTCAGGAGTATTGTAGTCAAGAGTTTGTGAAATTATAGACAAATCTACAAAGTCACTTTACCAGGGGTAAACCTGATTGGAGTTACTCCTAACCCCTCTATCCCGTCTGCAAAAGCGTTCAGGACTGCTTTTCTTAATATATTGTACGCCCCATTTAAATCAGCGTTTATTAACCTTCCATTGGAAGCTTTATACAACCCACGAGCTACTCTTCTACCACTAAATACACGTTCTGCCCCTTTTTGGTACTCCGGGATATTATCAAGGTCAAGAAAACTAGCCTTAGAGGTATAACTTTCTTCGTTGATAATAACTTTAACGCCAGCTAAGTTAGCTTTATAAACCAACTGCTGGATAAATTTATAGTGCGGTATCTGAACAAAATTTTGATTGTTACGCTTACCAATATTAATATCTTGCTTCCACTGTTTGTTGTTACCAATCACCAAAGTATCAATCTGATTTTGTCGAAGGTAATTAATAATGGTTCTACTAGCTTGGTGTAGATAGGTATCAACTTTACTATCTCTTTTGGTGAGAAGATTGGATATTTTGTTGGAGGTGTATCTATTCGGGTCTTGAGTTTGAAGCTTCGATTGGAGTTGGGCTTTTTGTTTATTAAAGAATTGATTGGTTGACTTTAATGGGCGACCATTAATAATCAACGGCTGAAAGCCTTTTTTGTTTGAAGCTATGGTGGCCAGGTTATTAAGCCCCAAATCGATAGCTGCAATATATTGATTCCTAACTGTGACTACTTCATTCTTTTCATAAACAGCCTCTACTACATAGAATCCACTTCTAGGTACTAATCTAAGTTCTTTAACTTTACTTTGAATAGCAGTTGAAATAGATATATTTGTACCTGAAGGTTGTAATAACCCTTTTTTTACCCCTTTTTTGCTAATACCCTGTGCCGGGTAAATGACCACACAACGACCTTTGGTTTTATGTTTATATCCAGGTAGTCTAGGCCGACCTTTGAACTTATCAGGATTTGTCGTAAAATAACTAATAGCTGCAAAATATGAAAGCCAGCATCTATCAACTAATTTAATGATTTGACAACTTACCTTTGCTGGCAAAGCTTTATAATCAACAGATTCTTTGATTAGGTGATAGGCTCCCGCATAATTAATATGCTTGTTGTTATGAATGTATTCCTGTCTAACTATGAAGTTAACAGCATTGTATAGGTTCTTCGATTTAAAGCAAAGTTCATCTATTTCTTTGTATGCTGGGTGACTTGGTTTAATAACATGACGCTCAATCAGCTTCATTTTGTAACTCCTGAGTGATACGTTCTGTTTTTGTCTTTGCTCTTCTTAACCCATACATCCTTGCACTAAACGAGTATATTATCGATACTAAATCTTGCATTAGTTCATCTCTACCTTCCGTAGCTTGATTAACAATTTCCAACTCTTTACCTAGTTTATTAAGAAGAATCTTTAGATAGCTACAACTTTGTTAGGGTTTTGGTTAGTTTCAGGTAGATTAATAATTATGGTTCCTGTAGGTTGTTGATAACCTGTGATTACGCCGGATTTGTACCAACGCCACGCAGTTCTATAACTTATCCCTACCTTTTTTGCATAATCAGATAGTTTCATTCATTTAATGATCGTACATTCATAATAATATTATACTACAAATGTACATAAATGACTATAAATTCATTAAATTGTAGTCAAGACTCAAGTCTTGACTACGAGCCAAGATTATTTAGTCCCCCAGTTTTAATACTTATCAGGATACTTGCGTTTAAAGTAGTCTTCTAGAATTTCTAAAACCATCGGACCTGCAAGACTACCACCACCACCGCCAGAATGTTCAGTAAAAGCAACGATAACGATTTCCGGTTGATCTACGGGAGCGTAAGCACCAAACCAAGCGTGATTTTTTTTCACCCGATTTTGCCATGCTTCAGCTGTACCGGTTTTACCAGCGACGGGAGGGAGTGTAGGCTTGTTTAAAACTTGACCAGTACCGTGAGTAATCACCTTCCTTAATCCATCATGGAGAATTTTAATGGTTGTCGGCTTCATTTTGATAAGTTTTCGCCAGTTTGCAGCTGGTTGATTATCTTTGAGTAAATGGGACTGGACTCGGTAACCACCATTAGCCGGAACTGCAAACATGACCGCAACTTGTAAAGGACTACTTAATAAAGCACCTTGGCCGATTGACATATTCACCGTATCCCCCACAGTCCAAGGCATATTTCGATGCTTGCGTTTCCAGTCGTCATCTGGGACTAAACCCCTGGTTTCTTCGGCAGCAAAATCAAAGCCAGTTTTTTCACCAAATCCAAATTTACGAGTCCATTCAATTAAAGTGGGTCCACCCACTGCTTGAGCAATTTGGTAAAAGAAAGTATCACTACTCCATTGCATTGCACCCACAAAACCTAAAGGGCCGAATCCGGCGTGGTTCCATTCACCAAATGTGATCCCACCAATAGTTAAAGAACCGTAGGTTTGGAGTATGGTTTTGGGAGAAAATTTCCCCGATTCCAATCCTGCGGCTGTAGTGACAATTTTGAAGGTACTGGCGGGAGGAAAAGCACTCAGAGCGCGATTCACTAAAGGATGGTTGGCACCTTGGACAGATTCCCAGTCTTTTTGCGAAAGTTTTTGTTTAGAGAAGATATTGGGGTCAAAGGTGGGGCGAGACACCATGGCTAACACCTCGCCATTGTTGGGATCAAGTGCTACAACTGCACCATTATACTTGCCTAAAGCTTTGTTTGCCGCTATTTGCAGATTTAAATCTATAGTTAAATTTAAATCACTACCCGACTTTGCTGCTTTTTCTCCCAACACTCGAACCGGACGACCAGCCCGGTCTACTTCTACTTGCTGACCGCCCCATTCACCCCGCAGAGTATTTTCGTAAACCTTTTCAGTCCCCATCTGACCAATGACATCTCCTAATCGATAGCCTAACTCCCGCTTCCGTTGTAGCTGTTCGGCAGTTAATTCTCGTGTATAGCCCAGGACATGGGCTAATTCCTGACCATGGGGGTAGTACCGAACCGCTTCCGTATGTATTTCTACGCCTTTGAGTTCCCTGTGATACTCTTTGAGGGCAGTTAGTTGGGCTTCATTCAGGTCACGAGCAATGGGAATTAGTGAAGAAGAGTTGGTCCAGCCTCTTGTAATTTTTTTTCTATTTCTTCCTGGGGGATATTCAGAATTTTCTCTAAACGTGAACCCACAACAGACCAACCAGATTTTCTGTGGGCCATTGGCCACAAGTATACAGAACGAGGATAACGAGTACTAGCCAAAACCTTGCCATTTCGGTCAAAAATATTACCCCTTACTGGTTGTTTGGGAATGATCCGCACCCGGTTAGCTTCTGCTCTAGTTCGATGGTTTGTTCCTTCAACAATTTGCAAGTGTGCTAACCGCACACCTATTATACTTGTCATTAAGAGGGTGAATGCAATTAAAAATATGGGCTGAAAATCTCGTCCAACCGTACGTGTATTATTTTTTAGGGGTAGTCGGGATGGCTGCAATAAAGTCATAACACCCAGTTTCAATAGTCTACATTAACTGACACATTAACACTCTCCAGTCTCAAGACACCACCTCAACTATGCCGTTCTTTGACACTCCCCACGGTTATACAATAGTCGGAGAGTCAAACTATCATTTTCTATTTCTACCCGCTTTTAAGTCTCTGTCTTGGGTGTAACAACAATCAGTGCAAAGATAACATAAGTGCTATTTTTCATAGCATCTTGTCAGATAACCCAGCCCTAAAGGCATCGGGAATCTCAAATCAGCGCATTCTACCAGGGATTATGACTCAAACTCTCACCCACAATCATGATCAAATTACAAAATCTCAGCCGTTGGACGTTGAACTGCGTTATGTGTTCAAGTTTTTTAACCAGGAACCAGCAGTTAATGGGGTCGATTTGGATATTAAACGGGGAGAATTCTTAACTATTATCGGTGCTTCTGGTTGTGGTAAGACAACTATACTACGCTTGATAGCTGGGTTGGAGATGACTGATGCTGGTAAGGTGTTCATTCAGGGACACCAGATGACTAATGTCCCTGCTGCTCGCCGACCCGTAAATACTGTTTTTCAAAGCTATGCTTTGTTTCACCATATGAATGTATGGGATAATGTCGCTTTTGGATTGCGTGTTCACAAAAAACTCCCCAAATCAGAAATCGCCACCAGGGTTCAAGAGGCTTTAATGCTGGTCAAAATCGCAGATTTGCGATCGCGCTTTCCCTGTCAACTCTCTACTGCTCAACAGCAACGGGTAGCTTTAGCCAGAGCTATAGTCAATCGCCCCACTGTTTTACTGCTAGATGAACCTTTGAGAGCTTTAGACTTGAAGCTACGTCAGGAAATGCAGTTGGAACTGTGGAATTTACATAAACATTTAGGACTAACCATGATCATGGTGACACAAGATCGGCAACAGGCTATGTCTTTGAGCGATCGCATCGCCGTCATGAATCAAGGTAAAATTGAGCAAGTTGGTACTCCACAAGAAATTTACGAACATCCCCAAACCCCCTTTGTTGCTGATTTTATTGGGGATAATAATTTATTTACTGGTAAAATCATTTATGTAGATTCCTCATCAATACAAGTTGAGACCACAACGGGACTGAAAATTACGGTTGACCGCACAGAAAAAACACCAACTGAATTATCACAAACCGTAGTGGTGAGCGTCCGTCCCGAAAAAATCCAACTTTCCCTTTATCGGCCGAGTATATTAACTAACTGTTTTCCAGGACGGCTGAATCAGGTTATGTATTTAGGAACCCACCTTGGTTATGTTGTGGATTTGCTAAATGGTATCAGTATCAATATTTCCCAGCCAAATACTTTTGGCAGTTTACCAGAGCGTGACATACCTATTTATGCTTGGTGGATGAAAAGTGACTGTATAGCTTTCAGGAATTGTACTGATGTCCGTGGAGGTTTGAAGAAGTCTTAGCTAACGGTCCGTAAAAAATCTGGAATTTTGGCGGTTGCTGAGTTATGGATCATGGTTGGTAATTTTGGCTTTTATATTCAAACTCAGCAGCCCTAATGACTTTACTTACAGCTATTGTCAGGTAAATCAACCACATTTTTCAGTCTGAAGCCAAGACGCAAAAGACATGAAACTTTTTGCCAGTATCTATACCGTCTCTGGCATTTTTGTGTTACTAGGAATACGTCCCTGTACAATCAACATTGAGCAAGGAGCATGATGTAGTGCATAATTACTGACACTCCCTAGCAAGAACTCACTGATGCCAGTACGACCGCGACGACCAACTATGATTAAGTCAGCAGGCAAATTACGAGCCACTTCACAAATTATCCTCCCAGCATCACCGAGATTTTGGGTAAACCCTGCTTTTACACCGGCATTAGTTGCTGTATCACTCAGCGATCGCAACCAGTCTAGTCTCTGTTTTTTTAGTTCTTCCCACTCTCGCATATAACTCTCAATAGGTGCGGTTTGCACAGATGGATATATGGTATCTGGTTGTGTAAATACAGGGCTGAGATAGGGGTCTTCTAATGGGGATAGTACGTGTAACAACATGAGTTCGGCATCAGAGGCTTTTGCTAAAAATACACCTTGTTCAAAGACATATTGACTCGTTTCTGATTGATCGACAGCTACCAAGATTTTCTGATACATACTTCACATTCCTGACTATAATTAACTCATCCCAATTGTAGTTTCTTATATCCAGTACAAAAGTTTAAAATTATTGTCATTTTTCCAGTTCCACATTATAGCTTATTTGTGGTAGTCATAGCCAAAGCAATATCCACCTGTTTGCACACAGATGCTGGGGTGGAAGAGTTATCTAACACCACATTTGCACGCGCTGCTTTTTCTTCTAGAGATAACTGGCTATTAATGCGGGTTTGGGCTTGTTCTGGAGTTAAATTATTTCTCTGCATTAGTCTTTGCAGTTGCTGTGATTCCGAACACCGCACAACCCAGATTTCTGTGACTAAATCAGTCATCTGAGCTTCAAATAACAAAGGGATAACTAACACCAATGTTGGTGATGGTGATTTGTCCATGGCTTCCTGAAAGCGATGGACTACATAAGGATGTATCAAACTTTCTACCCACTGGCGTTCATCTGACTGGGTAAAGATAATTGCACCCAGTTGTTCTCGATTCAGGCTACCATCTGGGAGTAAAATTTCTTGGCCATAACGTCCGGCGATCGCCCGGAGAATGGCCGAACCTATAGCTACAGCATCCCTAGCATAAATATCTGCATCAAAAATAGGTATATTCTTAGCCGTAGCCAAATAATTGGCAACAATGGTTTTACCTGTAGCAATACCCCCAGTCAAGCCAATGATGCGTTTATCCATAAGTCATTTTAACTTCAAAGCCGGCAATTCAACTAAGATTAAACTATACTTGATTAAATGTTATTTATTAGTCTTTGCGGAAACCAGACAACTCAGTCAAACTCTTGAGAGATTCAGAGCCGATGATCGAAACTAGCCAACGTCGAATTGTTATTGGGGATGTGCATGGACACTACGATGGGTTGATCAAATTAATCGAGTTCATCGCCCCCACATCAGAAGATCAAGTTTATTTTCTAGGAGACTTAGTTGACCGCGGTCCAAAAAGCTCACATGTGGTTAATTTTGTCAAGGAAAATAATTATGGTTGTCTACTGGGAAATCATGAACAGATGTTTTTCAAGATTGTCACCGGTGATCACATTTCTACATCAGCAATGCAAGCATGGCTGTATGGTGGAGGTCAAGCAACTATAGCCAGTTACGAAAAAGGTAGTATTCCTAAACAACATTTGGAATGGTTGGAATCTTTACCCCTGTACCTGGATTTGGGGGACATTTGGCTCACTCATGCTGGGGTTGACCCGGAGCTACCTTTAGCCGCACAAACAGCCGAGCAGTTTTGCTGGATACGCGACCAATTTCACAGCATTGAACAGCCCTACTTTACTGATAAACTGATTATCATCGGTCATACCATCACCTTCACTTTACCAGGAGTTGCCCCTGGTCAACTGGCACAAGGTCAGGGATGGCTCAATATAGATACTGGTGCTTATCATCCCCGTAGTGGCTGGTTGACTGGATTAGACGCTACAAATAACATAATTTATCAAGTCAACATTTTTAATAATTCTCTGCGCAGCCTACCCTTAGCAGAAGGGGTGGTCATGGTTGAACCTGCTAAAATAGCCACTCGCCGCCATAAGCAGCGAGCCTAGTTGATCATTGACATTTTTACTAAAGTATGCTGCGGATTTGGGCGCGATAAGCAGCATGATTTAATCCGTCACCCTGATTGCTAGGTTGGGCATTAATAGAACTTTGGAGGGCATTAATGCGATCGCCTGTACCGGGATGAGTACTTAAAAATGTCGGTACAGACCCGCCACTTTGCATCAGCTTTTCCATAAAGGAAACCATAGCCGAGGGGGCATAACCAGCCGCTGTCAGAGCTTGTAAACCTCGGTTATCGGCATCAAATTCATCTTGACGACTGCGGGGACGGTTGAGTGCCAGTTCTATACCAATTCCCACGGCGGTATTACGATCTAAACCTGCGGCTGAAACTAGACCACTAGCGATGGTGCTTTGGCGCATCTGTTTGACTAAGTGCCTACCGCCAATGTGACCAATTTCATGAGCAATTACACTGGCTAATTGCCCTTCATTATCTGCGGCTTTGATTAAACCTGTATGGATATATACAAACCCACCCAAAGTAGCAAAGGCATTGATGGTGTTATCCTCAACTACTTGAAAGGTGAAGGGAAGCTGAGGTCGATCGCTATTAGCTACCAAACGCCGGCCAATTTGTTCCACATATTGATTAATTTGAGAATTGCGGCTAAAGCGAATATTACTACTGCGTAACTGCTGATTCATCTGCCGACCCAGATCCACTTCCTGAGCATCAGACATATTAGATATCTGAATTACCTGTATTCCCCGGAACAGAAGAGAGCGGATATCAAACGCCCTTCCCGGCAGGGGTGTACTTAGGCACACACTCAGGGCAACAACCACGGCAATCAAGGGATAAAACCAGCGACGCAGCCACCCATGGTGAGCAAAAAAAGCTTGACAATTCATGATCATTAACTGTAATGCAATAAATAACAGGACGAACTTATCCCTCTATAAGTTGCACCTGAGCCTATAAACAAAGCTAGGGTTAGTAGCTAGTATAATTCTCAGTATTCTCCTGATAAATGATCTCATAGGAAAAGTTCTGATGACTATTTTAGATTCCAAAGGAAGATTGTTTGGTAAAATCAACTTACTTGATTTAGGGGCTGCACTAGTAATAATACTAGTCATAGTTGGTATATTTATTTTTCCTGGAACCACGGGTTCTGTTGCCCAAATCGGTACCAAAACCGTACCCATTGAAGTTGACTTAGCCGTTCGCGGTTTAAATGTACGCGACCCTCAACGTTTATTTGAGGCCGGATTCACCAAAGGGGGTAAAACTAACGTCATTATTCGGAATCAACCCTACGGTCAGATTAGCATCAAATCCGTGCAACTACTACCGAGAACCGTGACAGTTTCCCAACCAGATGGATCTGTGAAAGAATTACCAGATCCTAGAACTAATAACTTTAGTACAGATATGCTTTTAACCCTAGAAGGTAAAGCCCAAATTACTGATACTGGGCCAGTATTAGGTAATAGCAAAGTTAAAATAGGTACAACCTTTGAATTGGAAGGTTTTAACTATAACTTTAATTCTACAGTGATCGATGTCAGAGTCAAAGATTAATGGGAACATCTCCCGCTTTAGCGGGAGATAATACAGCACATTTCATCTGAGTAGGTACAAAAGCGGGCAAGATGCCCACCCCACAAAAGTTGTATCATTCAATCTGTACTTCAGATTCGGTGCTAGGTGCTGTAGGAACTAATTCAACAAAGTGAAAAACCGCCGAATTAATCCAATAGTCACCGCGGGTACTTCTAACTGGGGCGTTAATCCCACATTTTCTAAGGGCTGAAATACTCTGATAGCTTGGGGATTCTTATGCGCCAGACGACGACCAATTTCCGGTCCGGTGAATTGGGATTTTTGCCCCCAAATAATCCCAGTAGGAGTCGTCAACTGTTGAATATAAAGGGACAAATCAAAACATAAGTCACCACGGACAAAAGACAAGGCTGCATATTCAGCATTTGGTTGTTGGGCAGATTCCAGATAAGCCTCGACAATTTCCTCGTAAATGCGATGAGACTGGGCAAATTGCCTTTGTTCTAAAAAGTTGCGAATACCCGCACTTGTAGCAATTCCAGTGCTATAAAGTAAGCGATCAATCATGGGAACACTAACTACCTGGGCAAAAATACTGCGAGAGTAGTCTTGACCAAAATCTGAGAGTCCCGCCGGTGTCACTAGAATTAAAGACCGAAATAAATCGGGATGGGCGATCGCCACTCGAATTGTGAAAGCCGCAGTCAGGGAAGAAGCGATCACCCTCACAGGTCCTGTACAAGTTTGCTGTAAAAACTCCCGAATCGTCGTCAGATAATCATCAATCATATAGTTTCGGGCTGGATGCTCAGACCTACCCCAACCGATTAAATCCGGTGCTAGAATGCGATACTCAGCCGCAAAAGCCGGATAAACCTTTGACCACTCATAAGCAGAAGAACCACCACCAAAGCCATGTAAGAAAACTAAAGTTTCCTGCTCATCTGTTACAGTTCCATTCTGCCAAGGTGAGCTAGTGGCAGTATAATAAACCATCTTACCCAGTGAGGTCATTATGGAGCGTTGCTCAAATCCCTGTGGTTGAAACATAAGTATTGATTAGAGTTATGTAATAATCGGATCGCTGGCCTATTGAACCGAGACAGACTACAATTTTAATGATCACTCAGCCAGTAAATTTAAACCTCTGGCCACCGTCATAAATGATTTTTATGCGTCCTGTGCTATTTTTTTGATAGCCGTCTTAATATTAGACAATTTTTTATACACTAGATCAAGACTATGGCAAAGGCTTCATTTTTTATTAAAGTAATTACACAGATACTGCAATGCTTACCTGGAGAGTTGAAAACAAGCAGCTACAAGCAACTAAGTTTCCAGGTATTTTCCGTCCGGGGGGTATTCTGGGCTTTCTGACAATTGTTCTGGCCATGCTGTTGTGGAACTGGAAACTGCTCTTAGCCCTTGTAGTTGGGGTTGGGGTAATGTTATTAGTTTACTCAATGCAGAAATGGGACTGGCAATTACACTTATCCCAGCTGTGGCGGTCATTAAATAGTCCCAATTCTCGTTTTGCCTTAGCGGTAGGTAGTGGAGGTATTGCCACTTTTAGCACATACATGGCCGCTGCTATCTGGGTTGACTCTAAAAGTTCTTGGATTGCGACCGGTGCCATTGTCCAAGGTTTAGCAACCTTATTAACTTTAATTTTATTGATGTGGCAAATCCTCAGTTTCCATGGAACACAACAGCAAAACAACCTTGATCAGTTGTTAGTTAATTTAACAGCAGAAGACCCATTGCAGCGTTTAATTACCATACGGCAAATAACTAAAATTAGCTCTGATCACGGAATTGATCGCAAGGTACAGCAAGAAGTCATTCAGTGCTTACAGCTATTACTCAGTCAGGAGCAAGAAACAGTGATCAAAGATGCGGTTTTAGATAGTTTACAGGCTTTAGATGGTTTACAAGCTCTAGCATCCAGTCCAGTGAAACCTTTGCGCCCTCTATCTAGCAAGTCTCAGGTTACCGTTTCTTCCTCTGGAAAATTAGCTTAATCCTATATTCCACCCCTTGCAGTTACTCGATAAATCAAAGCTTTCAGGGCAAATTCCGGCAAAGCCAACATCCGCCGCCAACGCCAAGGTTCTTGATATAGGCGATATAGCCATTCTAAGTTATTATTTGCCAACCAAGCAGGAGCGCGAGTTTTACCCCCCGACCAAATATCGAAGCTACCACCAACACCAATCCAAATTGCTTGGGGACACAAATCACGATTTTGGGCAATCCATAACTCTTGACGTGGGACTCCCAAACCTACAAAAATTACTTGTGGCTGCAATTGTCTGAGGGTTTGTTTTAATTGCTGTTCTTCTTCTAAGGTATGGTAGCCAGAATGAGTACCTACTAAGTTTAAGCTGGGGATTTTTAGCTGCCAAAATTCCTTGGCTTTGACAACTACTTGGGGAGCGCCACCATAGAAAAAAATTTTTGTATCTGTTTGCTGTTGTCCCAGTTCTTGCAGCAGGTTTTCTGCTAGTTCAATCCCCGGAAAACGTTGCACTTTTTGCCACAAAAGCCACCGCAAATACAGCACTACCCCCGCACCATCTGGAATTACTAGGTCGGCATTTTTAACGGCTTGGGCCAGGGTCCGATTCTTTCGTGCTTGCATAGTCATTTCTGCATTCAGGGTGACCACATGAGCACCTCTGCTCTGTCGTAGGGATTCCAGCAACCAGCCCGGATAATTGCTCACAATATGAACTGGTATTCCCAGTACCGAAAACACTTGAGGCGGTTGCAACATAGCCTAATTTTCAATAGGAATTACAGGGGATGATTTCGACCGTTAGTCTATCAAATTTTTTTTCATTGAGCAAAAAACACCATAAGAAGATCAAAATTAGTTACTTGGGGAACTTTTACGGTCAAATCTATTTTGAAGTTAAATTAATATATTATGCTGCCTAAGAGGATGTTTGATAAGTCATGATTAGTGTATCAACTATTGTTTGACCCCACCCCCTTCCTTACAAGGGTAGGTTTTTAATATGATCTGTGAAGGCAAGACTACCGAAGACAAGGAAGGAAAGTGGACAAGGAAGATTTTATACGGACAATGGTCTTTTAAGGGGCTATTTTTCTTACTAAGAATACAGAGTTTGTACTGTTTTTCTCCGGTGGTCACCTTGTCCACCTTGTCCACCTTGTCTTGTCCTTTTAAGGGGAGGGGATTGGATTTGATTGTTTCGGTTCCTCATTCCCTGTCCCCATTCCCTGCCCCTGCCCCCTGTTCCCTGTTCCCTGTTCCCTGTTCCCTGTTCCCTAAGATAAAAATTACCTGTTTAATACTTGACAAACATCCTCTAAGACTATGAATAAAATTCGGATTGCTATCATTGAAGATCATCAACTGACTCGTCTGGGGATTAGGAGACTTTTAGAACAAAGGGCGGAAATTGAAGTTGTAGGAGAAGCTGCAAATGCGGTGACAGGTCTGGAAATGTTAAAAAAGGTACAACCAGATATTGCAATTATCGATATTGGTTTACCAGACAAGGATGGTATTCAACTGACACGAGAGTTGAAAGCGCTCTCTCCTGCAAAATATTCACCTACAAAAGTGTTAATTCTCACCCTTCATGAGCATCAAGAATCTGTACTGGCTGCTTTTGCTGCGGGTGCTGACTCTTACTGTATGAAGAATATTAGTTTTGATACTTTACTGGTAGCGCTACGGAACACTTATCAGGGCAATTGTTGGATTGATCCGGCGATCGCCAGGATTGTCTTACGAGCAGCACAAGCAAATACCCAATTACTCACAGATGCGCAGAATATTTTTTCTCCTGCAGATTCTCAGGGTGAGAAGAAGAATACCCCAGCTTATAACCTGTCAACCAGGGAAGTACAAGTATTACGCTTAATGGTTGAGGGTTGTACTAATCCTATCATTGCACAACGACTCTATATTAGCATTGGGACGGTGAAAAGTCATATCAGAAGTATTTTGAGTAAGCTAGGTGCTGATGACCGCACCCAAGCCGCAGTAAATGCTTTGCGCCATGGATTGCTGGGTTAACAGTTTCCGCTCATGAAGAAGAAGCTAGGTAATGGGGTGGGTTTTGTGACTATTTCCCGTCCGTCATCATGCACTATATAGTCATCCTATTTGACTTGAGAAATTATGAGTGAGGAAAGGGAACACCGGATCAGGGAACAGGGAACAGAAATTGTTCATGAATCTTTAGGATTGCTATATATAAATAAATATTAAGTTAGTTAATAATTTTTGCTAATTTTATTTGATTTATTACTACCAATTCCTAAATACTGAATACAGTAGCAAGCCTAAACCTTATGGCATAGCCCTACAACCCCCAGGATTGTCAAGTGGGCAGAAAATCACCACTAGTAAACCAAGTTATGACGAAATCTATGGCAGCTTTATTTTGTTTGTCCCCACGGTATCGCCTTGATGATGAATCGCCTTGGCTACAAGGTATCGACCCTAGTCGTCATTATTGGCTGTCAGTGAATGGGGACAAGAATGTAACAATAGCTATACCTGGGTTGGTAGTTTCTTCAATAAGTGAGTTGAAGCCGGCTATCCATCAGTTTCGCTCTTTACAGCCAGGGGAACAGATGACAGTAAATAGAATTGCCAGTGCTTCGACAATTCACTGTGTTAGTCCTAACTGTTATGCTGTGGAAGGTGAAATTAATGGCGCTCCTATTTGGCATCTGTTTGATCACGAAACTTTAGATAGTTTATTGATGACGGCACACCCAGATTGGCAATGTGCGCCGTCAGATATTGATTTGGGTCGGAGATTGTTACTGCGCTCCTTGGCACAAACCGCCGCTACGAAAAAATAGGCTCTGGGGACGGATACATCACGCCATCATCGGCGAATAGGTCTGCGGTTGTGTCAAATTCCCCGGCGTTGAGAGTGGCAAAATAACCCAGTATGGTGGGTTCAGTGATGCCATCAAGAAATTCCCATTTTCTGGTAAGGGCGACCTTACATTCACCTGCTGCCATATTCTACCTTAAATCAGCAAATATTATCAGGTAAAATTATTCTGCGAAGGGGTCAACGCCCATCTCAGCTACTACCTTGCGCAAAACAGATATTTGCTGACCAAAATCTAATACCTTGATTGCTTCAAGTACCTGTAAACCATCACGGGATAATTGATAACCAACTGGCATGGGTACAACCAAGTGTTTTACCATTAATTCTGATAATTCGTACCAAAAAGCCAACTTTGTATTATTGCTGAGGATACCGTAGGAGCGGCAAATGGGGGTATTTTTATGAGCAACTAAGTCACGCATGACATCTAACTGCTCTGCATAAGACATCTGCTTGATTTGACTTAACAGACCCTCAGCTAACTGTAAACGGGCTACACCAGTGGCTGCAGGTGTAATGGAACGTCCCATTTCTGTATAAACATACCATAGCACTGCTAGCTGGTCATCTGCGGTCAGACTTTGGAATACAGCCGTGGTGGAGTTAACAGCATCAGCGGACTGATTACTCTGATTTAAAGCATTAGATAAACTGGTTGAAGCTGAATCAGAAGTGAATGTCATGATATTACCACAGTTGGTTAATGGAAGTACACAGGTGGTAAGCTGGAGGCTTAAAATACACCTTAATTGACATATTGCACGATTTCTTAACAAAAATCAAATAATTTTTACATATAGGTATATTAAGAAATGTTGAACAAAGGAAAATGGATCAATATTCTGTAACTAGCAGCAGTGTAGTTAAAGCTAAAGCTAGAGAGTTGGGATTTCACAAAGTGGGGATTACTGCTGTCAATGGGGTAGATGATACAAACGTCCAGAGGTTACAAACATGGGTAAATCTGGGTTATCACGCCGATATGGAATGGATGAATAACCCCAAGCGTCAAGATATTACCTTAGTTATGCCAGAAGTGCGATCGCTTGTATGTGTCGCTCTCAACTACTACACACCAGATCAACGTCCTGGAGGTGAAGAATATGCTAAAATATCTCGTTATGGCTGGGGTAGAGACTATCACCGGGTGATGCATAAAAAGCTCAAAGCTTTGACTACTTGGTTGCAATCACTAGACACAACTATTCAAGCCAGATATTATGCAGACACAGGACCTGTACAAGATAAACTCTGGGCGCAACGAGCGGGGATCGGTTGGATTGGTAAAAATGGTAATGTCATCACTAGGGAATATGGATCTTGGGTATTTTTAGGGGAGATATTGACCAATCTAGAACTAGAGAGCGATCGCCCCCACACAGAACACTGTGGTACCTGTACTCGTTGCTTAGAAGCCTGTCCCACAGGTGCAATTACCCAACCCTTTGTAGTGGATGCCAATCGGTGCATAGCCTATCATACCATTGAAAATCGCTCTGAAACATTACCAGAAACCATATCAGCCAATTTACAGGGCTGGGTTGCAGGTTGCGATATTTGCCAAGATGTGTGTCCGTGGAATCAGCGGTTTGCGCAGACAACAGATGTAGCTGATTTTCAGCCTTATTCTGGGAATGTTGCCCCCCTTCTGGTAGAATTAGCCAATATATCCCACCAAGAGTGGGAAAAACGCTTTCCTGCTTCAGCCTTGCGGCGAATTAAGCCAGAAATGTTCAGGAGAAATGCTCGTGCTAATCTTGATGCATCCCCACCTAAAGAATGACCCACAAAGTAATTATTTTTGATTTTGATGGTACGATTGCGGATACAGTAGACGCTCTGGTGACTATTGCCAATCGTTTAGCTGGAGAGTTTGGTTATATCCAAATTACTCCAGAGGATTTAGCCCTGCTGAGAAATTTTACCTCTAGGGAAATTATTAAATACTCTGGTGTCTCTATGTTGAAAATTCCCTTCCTTCTCAAAAAAGTTAAGGGGGAATTAAAAGCAAAAATCCCCGAATTAAAACCTATACCGGGTATTTCTGAAGTTCTATTAGCACTGCATAGTCAAGGTTATAGACTGGGAATCATTACATCTAATTCCCCAGAAAACGTCACAGCATTTCTGAGCAACAACCAATTAAATCACTTGTTTGAATTTATTTATTCAGGGGTGACAATCTTTGGCAAGACAACTATAATTAATAATGTATTAAAACAGAAACAACTCAACCCTACAACAGTAATTTATGTGGGGGACGAAACCAGGGATATAGAAGCTTCAAAAAAAGCCAATATTAAAGTTATTGCGGTGACTTGGGGTTTTAATTCTCCAGAAGCTTTAGCTAAACAAGAACCATATATTTTAATTAACCATCCCCAGGAACTGCTAGAAGTTATCGGAGTTCTAGACTGTTCTTAGAGGATGTTTGATAAGTTTTCAATTGGTAATTTTTATCTTAGGGAATGGGGAACACCGGAACAATAAAATCCAGTCCCCTCCCCTTACAAGGACAAGACAAGGTGGACAAGGTGGACAAGGTGACCACCGGAGAAAAACAGTACAAAGTCTGTATTCTTAGTAAGAAAAATAGCCCATTAAAAGACCATTGTCCGTATAAAATCTTCCTTGTCCACTTTCCTTCCTTGTCTTCGGTAGTCTTGCCTTTCACAGATCATATTAAAAACCTACCCTTGTAAGGAAGGGGGTGGAGTCAAGCAATAGTTGATACACTAATCATGACTTGACAAACATCCTCTAACGCCACGGTATCGCTATCGGAAACTGCCTCTAGACTTCTTACTGGGTATGTGTTTAAAATGTAAGGATTCCCACTTGCTGGGCACGCTAATTGAATGGAAACTTAATCAAATATTTGTACAGGTAAATTAGGCGTTACAAAAATGCAAAAGTTCTTGAATTGCTGTTTTGAGTTAGAATTTTATTTTAAAGTTGCTATTAGTTGTACAATAGTTCAGCAAGTATTTTATTTTCTGTTCAATAATATAGAACAGAATTTTATCACCCAGGTATTACTATACTGGCTGATTGGTTCTATCTCATTTTATGGTATTGGTTTTTTCATTGAAAAATTCATCAAAAGTAAAGATAATTTAATTGAAAAATTCACTGCAAGAGTTAAGAAAGTAAAAAAGCAAGAGTTTCCTAATTTCACCATCAAAGGTATTATTACAGGAGAAATAAAAGCTCTTATATCAGCATTAATCATACTATATTTAGCTCAAGAAGTTCATAGAGGTAATAGTTTACTGCTAAATTTGGGATGGTTTCTGATGAGAATAGTTGCGGCTGATTTCTGCTTTTATGTGGTTCATAGATTATTTCATACAAAATCATTTCTCAAAATTCATCTCAAACATCATGAATTTCAAGATACATCAAGTTTTGTATCTGGACATAAAAGCTTTATGGAATATATTATTGTTACCATCACAGATGTTTTACCTATCTTTATCTTTGGATATGACATCACTCAACTTTGTGCATGGATTTTGATAGGTAATATTTATAATCTAGAAGGTCATAGTTCTTTATCAATGTTTTTTATTCCCTCAGATTTTCATGATCTTCATCACACTGGGTTTAAGGGAAATTATGGCATTCAAGGTTTTTTTGACAGTGTATTTAATACACTAAATCCTGTTAACAAGAAGCCAGGAATTATGTTTCCTGTAAGTTTGATTGAATTCAACATTATCAATCCTTATATTAAGGCTAAACAAGCGACAGGGAATAAAGATGAGTGAAAACAACAATATATAGCGTTTTCCAGTCTAATGAGGTACACTGATTAAGATAAGGCTGTCCATCTACTTAATGGTAAAAATGAAAGCATATTCTATTGCCTAAAGATAGATTTCTAACAGCGTATTTATCAAGTGCATCCCCACCCACCCAGAAATCAATTTCCGGGCTAATAGCGGAAATCGGTTGAAACCGATTAGAAATTGTCTGAATATTTTCATCAATCCTCTTGGGAGGATTTTTGCTTTCAGACGCTTAATTTATTCCCCGGACTGGTTAACCCGATAATCAATTCATTCCCCCCCCCACATTAGTTGACCTAATCCTGAACTATTCCTTAATATAGATAACCTAAATGTGAATTAAGTTACCCGATCGCATTGACCATCTAAAGTTATATTCCCGTCCCTTTTAGTGTCCGTATAAAATACTTAGTCTGGGAGAACATAAGACTTACCAAAAGAGGTATAATATTCTTCTGTTGGTTATAGCGAGAACTTTCTCGCTTTTTTTGTATAACAGTACGTGGAGGCTACGGAAAGCCAGTGACTGAACTTGCAGCGGGGGAAATCGTCCGGGTGCGATCGCGCCAATACCTAATTGAGGATGTTGTATTTCCATCCACACCCACAGAAAATACCTTAGTTTCCCTGTCATGTTTAGAAGATGATGCACTAGGGGAAAAACTAGAGGTACTGTGGGAGAAAGAAATTGATGCCAAACTCATAGGTAAAACCTCCTGGGAAATTATAGCCCATCGGGGCTTTGATAGTCCCGGGCGATTTTCTGCCTATCTCCATACTCTGCGCTGGAATTGCGTCACCTCCACAGATCCAAAACTCTTTCAAGCACCATATAGAGCGGGTATTGAAGTCAAAGCCTACCAACTCGAACCCCTGCGCAAAGCCTTATTAATGCCGAGAGTGGGTTTATTTATTGCGGATGATGTGGGTTTAGGTAAAACCATAGAAGCCGGGTTAATTCTGCGGGAAATGTTGATGCGGCAAAAAGTCCGCCGGGTGGTGATTTCCTGTCCGCCCTCAGTGGTGCGACAATGGCAACAAGAAATGGAAAGCCGCTTTGGGTTAACCTTGATAATTTTTGATCGGGAATTTATGGCTAGTCGTCGTCAAGAACGCGGCTATGGGATTAACCCTTGGACAACTCACAACCGCTTTATTATTTCCCATGCTTTATTACGAGATGAAACCTATGCTGCACCTTTGCGAGATTGGTTAGGAGATTTCAGCGGTGGGTCAATGTTGATTCTGGATGAAGCCCATAACGCCGCCCCTGCGAGTGGGTCGAGATATGCTGTAGACTCCCAACTAACCAGAACCCTCCGGGATATCGCCCCCAGATTTGAACATAAACTGTTTCTCTCAGCTACACCCCACAATGGACATTCTAACAGCTTTGCAGCATTGTTAGAAATTCTTGACCCTCAAAGATTTTGTCGCGGTGTACCAGTGCGCGATCGCCAACTGTTAGATACAGTCATGGTCAGAAGATTAAAACAAGACCTGCGAGAAATTGGCGAAGAATTTCCCGAACGGCGAGTAATACCTATTATTATTGATCACCTCCCAGAAAACGCCCCAGAATTGCAACTCTCACGCTTACTGCAAGAATATCGCCACCTGCGGGAAGAAAGACTAAAAACAGCATCTAAATCTAGTCAAAATGCCGCCATGCTGGTAATTACTTCCCTACAAAAGCGGTTGCTATCTTCCATAGAAGCATTTGCACGGACTTTAAAAGTCCATCGGGCGGCTGTGGTTCGACTCCGCTCACCAACCATGGAAAAGAAAATTACTCACCATGTAAGTCAAATAGATAACTTACCCTTGCTGCGGGAAACCCCCGGCGCAGACGATGAACGGGCGGAATTACCAGAGGAAGAAATTCAAGCAGAGGAAGATAGCCAAGTAACATTAGCTACCGCCAACGCTGTGAATATAGGGTTAAGCAGTCGGGAATGGGAAATTTTAGAGCAGATGACCGACATCGCCAACCAAGCCAGATATGAACCAGACCCACGGGTAAAAAAATTAGAGGCTTGGATTAAAGAACATCTGTGCCCCAACTTAGGTCAACCTAACGCCCCTTGGCTAAATAGAAGAGTCATTATATTTACTGAATATATAGACACCAAAAACTACCTAAAACAACAACTAGAAGCAGCCATTCTTGGCTCCCATAGAGACACACAACGGCTAGATGTATTTCATGGTGGGATTATTGGGGAAGATCGCCGGGATGTAATCAAAAATGCCTTCAACGCCGACCCCGCCCATCATCCCCTGCGGATTCTCATTGCTACCGACGCAGCGCGGGAAGGGGTAAACTTGCAAAACAACTGTGCGGATCTGTTCCATTTTGATATACCTTGGAACCCTTCGAGAATGGAACAGCGCAACGGACGCATTGACAGAAAATTACAGAGAGCGCCTGTAGTTAACTGTTACTACTTTGTGTTAGCTCAACGCCCAGAAGACCAAGTATTAAAAGTATTGGTGAAAAAAACCCAAACCATTCACCAAGAACTAGGAACCCTTTCACCGGTACTACAGAAAAACCTATCCCAGTTACTAGAAACTGGTATTCGCCACCATCAACTCAATAATATTACTGCTGCTATAGAAAAAGCTGATTTACCTAACCTACAAATAACTAACACCGAACTAGAAGCAAATCGACAGCGTAGGGAACAGTTAACCCAGCAATTATCCCAACTACAACAGATGCTGAAAAAATCCCGGGATTGGTTAGGACTAAGTGACGAACATTTCCGCCAGGCGATTTCTGCTTCATTAGAAATGCTAGGTACAACAGCTCTCACAGCTGTAGACCCAGCAGAAGTAATTCAAGACTCCGCAACCGCACGCTGGAAGCTCCTAGAACTTGACCAAAGCACTGACCCCACATGGGTTAATACCTTAGACACCTTAAGAACCCCACGCCAAAAAGCACAGAAACCATGGGAATGGCGAAAGGAGTCCCCCATCCGTCCCGTAGTATTTCGCGACCCTGGTTCTTTAGATGGGGAAGTTGTACACCTCCACCTAGAACATCGCCTAGTTCAGCGATTGTTAGGTAGATTTTTATCCCAAGGATTTTTACATGATGAATTAACTCGTGCTTGTGTGTGTCTCACAGATGACCCCATGACTAAAATCATCGCTCTGGGACGCTTATCAATTTATGGAGAGGGAGCATCACGGTTACATGATGAAGTAATTACAGTCGCGGCCGAATGGTCTGACCCGGTAACCAGGGGAAGGAAGAAATTACAACCCATCAAACTAGCAGAAAAAGATAACGTATTGGGGTTATTAGAAACCTCCTTAGTAGCGCCGCATTTGCAAAAAGTACCAGAAACAGTTAAACAGATATTACAAAAAAATGCCGCCCAAGACATCGCCGAATTAATTCCCCATTTAGAACGACGGGGGGAAGATTTAGCCCAAAGAGCGCAGAAGAAGTTAACCGCACGGGGTCAAGCAGAAGCAGCGCAAATGAAGAAAATTTTAGAAGCACAACAGCAGCGCATTCAAGAACATCAACAAGAAATCGCAGAGAAAAAAGCTATTCAGTTAAGTATTCCCTATGCAGAATTTCCCGCGCAGGAAAAACAGCAATTAGAAGCAGACCTTCGCTACTGGGAAAAACGACTCCAGGGACTTGCTGAAGAAATTAATTCTGAACCCGGACGTATTGAAGCTTCTTACCAAGTCAAAGCGATGCGCATTGAACCGGTGGGATTAATTTATTTATGGCCGGTTTCCGGTTGAGGGGTGTAAACTTTGATGAAAGATAGAGAAATTCAACAACATAAAGAATGGTTGGGCTTTTTACAACCAGTGGGGTTAGTGGTCTCCCCCATCGCATTAAATAATTTACAAGTTTCGGTAAATCGTAATGTTGTGGAGTTACAGCAGCGTTTAAATAGCATAGTTACACCGCTTATTGCTGACTTTCCTAACTTTACCCAAGAAATTTTAGGTTGGCAACCTACAGATTTAGTTCCCAGTCCTGATGATTTGGTGGTATCCCTCCCGGAATATGGGGAAATTTTAAAACCTACCTATGGTGTCCCTGACCCGGATCATGGGGGTTGGCTGATGTTAGTACAGGTAATTTCCCCTGGTATAGATGTAGATGCAGTGAGGGAAGATACCACATCTACAGGGTGGCGAGCCACCCCCCAAGCTAAGTTTGAGCGACTGTTACGAGAAAAAGAGATACCTGCGGGTATATTATGTAATGGTAGTCATTTACGCTTGGTCTATGCGCCTAGGGGAGAATCTTCGGGATACCTGACCTTTCCTGTACAGGCTATGTGCGAAGTGTCGGGACGGTTGATCTTAGGTGCGATGCATATGTTATTAGAAGAACAGCGAGTGTTCAATGGACCGACCGAACGCCGGTTACTAGCCTTGTTGGAAAATAGCCGCAAGTATCAAAATGAGGTTTCTACTAAGTTATCGGCACAGGTACTTGATGCTCTATGGGATTTGTTGCGGGGGTTCCAATCTGCGAATGTAGCTGCTAATGGCAGGTTATTTGATGACATTGCTAAAAATAATTCTCAGCATATTTACGGAGGAATAATTACAGTCTTGCTGCGGTTGGTGTTTCTGTTATATGCAGAAGATGAGGGATTAATGCCCCAAGATAGGATTTATATCAGCAATTATTCAGTTACAGGACTATATGAACGCTTGCGCACAGATGCGGGTAATTACCCTGATACAATGGATCAGCGTTATGGTGCTTGGGCGTGGTTACTGAGTTTATTTCGCCTGGTTCACAATGGGGGTAGTCATGGGGATTTATATTTACCACCACGAGCGGGACAACTGTTTGACCCCGATGAGTACCCATTCCTGGAAGGTCGCAGTTTATTAAATTCTCACTTATTAAATTCTAACTTACCATCGCAGATTGAACCGCCGCGGGTGTCTGATGGGGTAGTGTATCGAATCCTAGATAAGTTACTAGTACTAGATGGCGATCGCCTATCCTATCGCGCTCTGGATGTGGAACAAATCGGCTCAGTTTATGAAGGGGTCATGGGTTATGAAGTTGAACAAGCAACCTCCCGTTCAATTGGTGTGTGGAGTAAACCCAACGGCGCAAAACATTCTGTAACCGTGGTGGTGAGCGTTGAAGAGATTTTACACACCCCAGCTAACAACCGGAAAAAGTATTTACAGGAGGTTGCTGGGTGTGAGGTTTCCGGTAAATCATTAACTGAGTTAACACAAGCTCAAACACCAGAAGATGTAATTACATCTCTAGGTCAAAAAATATCTCCCCAAACCCCTAGCTTATTACCTCCTGGTTCCCTATATTTGCAACCGGGGGAAGAACGGCGGAATAGTGGTTCCCACTACACACCGCGATCGCTCACAGAATCAATAGTTAAAGAAACTCTTAGACCGGTTTTAGAATCCATGGGAGCTAACCCCACTCCTGAGCAAATATTGGACTTAAAGGTATGTGACCCTGCTATGGGTTCCGGTGCTTTTTTGGTAGAAGCTTGTCGCCAATTAGCAGAAAAGCTAGTGGAAGCTTGGGACAAAAACCCTGGTTCAACCACAGTATCTTCTAATGAAGAACCTTTAGTTTGCGCTCGACGATTAATTGCAGAACGGTGTTTGTATGGGGTTGATAAAAATCCTTTTGCGGTAACTTTGGGCAAAATATCTATATGGTTGGTGACCTTTGCCGATAATTATCCCCTAACTTTTTTAGACCACTGCCTTAAGTCCGGTGATTCTTTGGTTGGTTTAACTCAAGACCAGATTAAACGGTTTACTTGGGAGAGCGATCGCACCTATGATGACCCGGATTTGTCGCTGTTAAGTCAACAATTATCCAAGTCCAGGTTTAACCGAGATGAGATACACAGACTAAGAGATGAGGATTACCAGTCTAAACAGCAATGTTACCAAGCATCAGAGGAGTTATTGACCGATAGTCGGATTAAAGCTGATATGGCGATCGCGGCTTTCTTTGGTGCTAATAAACCTAAAGCTAGGAAGGAAAAAACAGATGAGTTATTCCAAAAGTATTTCCGGTGGCGACAAAACCCGGAAAACAATATGGAAGTAATGGAAATTAGCCAAAGTTTACGCTCTCAAGAGAAACCTGTAATCCCCTTCAACTGGGAGCTAGAGTTCCCAGAAGTATTCAACCGTCCTAACCCTGGTTTTGATGCGATCGTGGGTAATCCTCCCTTTTCGGGTAAAAATACAACGATTAATGCTAATCCAGAAGGGTACTTAGATTGGTTAAAAGTAGTTCACCCGGAATCCCACGGAAACTCAGATCTAGCTGCTCACTTTTTCCGACGTGCTTTTACCCTCCTGAGAAAAAACGGCACATTTGGATTAATCGCCACTAACACCATCTCCCAAGGTGACACCCGCTATACAGGTTTAAGATACATCTGTGAAAACGCCGGGACGATTTACAATGCTACTAAGCGGTTAAAATGGCCTGGTGTTGCGGCGGTGGTTGTTAGCATTGTTCATGTGATTAAGGGTAAATATGGGGCTGGGTGTGAGCAGAATTTAGATGGTCAACCCGTTAACCATATCTCAGCTTTCCTGTTTAAAGCACCGGGTAATAATAGCCCTAAGACGCTGTTAGCTAATGCGGGTAAAAGTTTTCAGGGGTCTATTGTTCTGGGTATGGGTTTTACCTTTGACGAACCCAACCCCAGTGCAACACCTATTGATGAGATGCACCGGTTAATTGAGTCTAACCCTAAAAATCAAGAGTGTATTTTCCCTTATATTGGAGGTGAAGAGGTTAATTCTAGTCCTACCCATGCTTATCACCGTTATGTCATTAATTTTGGTGATATGAGTGAAGAAGAAGCTAGAGGTTATCCTGATTTAATGGCGATCGTGGAGACCAAGGTTAAGCCTGATCGGGAGAAACAAAATAGGGATGCTCTACGTATAAGATGGTGGCAATATGCAGAAAAAAGACCTGGTTTAAATGATGCGATCGCACCTCTTAACCGCGTGTTAGTAACTAACGCTCAAGCATCAAATCATCTATTATTTATTTTTTACCAAACTAAAGTTGTTTTTGCAAATAGTTTAAATGTCTTTCCCTATGAAACATATTCAACTTTTACCGTCCTCCAATCTCACATCCATGAGATATGGGCGAGATTTTTTAGTTCATCAATGAAGAATGATTTACGCTATAATCCCTCCGATTGTTTTGAAACATTTCCTTTCCCTGAGAACTGGGAACATGACCCCAACTTAGAATCTGTAGGGGCTGAATATTACCAGTATCGTGCTGATTTAATGGTACGCAACAACGAGGGGTTAACTAAGACTTACAACCGGTTCCATGACCCGAATAATTTTGACCCTGAGATTATTAAGCTTAGGGAGTTACACATGGCGATGGATAAGGCGGTTATAGCAGCTTATGGGTGGTTTGAATTAAAGCCCCAGTATGAGTTTATTCTAGACTATGAGGATGAGGAGGATTCTAGTAAGCGTAAAAAGCCGTGGCGTTATCGTTATCCTGATGACTTGCGGGATGAGGTATTGGTCAGGTTAATACGGTTGAATGGCGATCAATATGAGTTAGAAATCTTAGGGGGTAAAGGTGTAGATAAACCCAAACCCCAAGGAAAGACTAAAAAGACTGCTAAAAAAAAACCCAACCCGTTGCAGAAACATTAAGCTTGTTCCCTGATGAAAATAATTTATCCGGGGAATAAAACTCCCCATCTCATAGATTCATCCTAAAAACCCAAAAATGGGGATTCACCCATATTCGCATTTACCCATAGTTCATCCGGGGAATAAAATTCCCCGTCTGATAGCTCAAGGATTTATCCGGGGAATGGAATTCCCCGTCTGATAGCTCAAGGATTTATCCGGGGAATGAAATTCCCCGTCTGATAGCTCAAGTCCTCTAGAAGAGGACTAAAAATGTGGATTCACCAATAGTCGGATTCATCCGGGGAATGGAATTCCCCGTCTGATAGCTCAAGGATTTATCCGGGGAATGAAATTCCCCGTCTGATAGCTCAATTCCTCTAGAAGAGGACTAAAAATGTGGATTCACCAATAGTCGGATTCATCCGGGGAATGGAATTCCCCGTCTGATAGCTCAAGGATTTATCCGGGGAATGAAATTCCCCGTCTGATAGCTCAAGTCCTCTAGAAGAGGACTAAAAATGTGGATTCACCAATAGTCGGATTCATCCGACTTCAGCTATTAGACAGGGGTTTATAACCCCTGGTTGATGAAAACTTCAGCTATTAGACAGGGGTTTATAACCCCTGGTTGATGAAAACTTCAGCTATTAGACAGGGGTTTATAACCCCTGGTTACGGACAAATAAAAAATAGCATAGAATATCTTAATTCTTGTCAAAAAAACCATTTATTAGTAAAATTATGTAAATGGTAATTTGATAAAATATGTCTTTATGGAAACTGTATTATCATATCGTGTGGGCAACCAAAGAACGCTTACCTCTAATTCTCCCCAATCAAGAAGCTGAACTGTATAATTATATTATTGGTAAATCCGATTCTCTTAATTGTATAGTGCATGGTATAGGCGGCATGGAAGATCATATTCATGTAGTTGTTTCTATTCCTCCTACAATAGCAATTGCTGATTTTATGAAAAAAATCAAGGGTAGTAGCTCTTATTACCTAAACAACCATTATTCTCTGACATCAAACAAATTTTATTGGCAAGAAGGATATGGTATTTTTTCACTAGGGAGTAAGCAAATTGAACAAGCTGTTAATTATGTCAAAAATCAAAAAATACACCATTTAGAAAAAACGACTAATCCTTATTTAGAAAAAGTAGATATCAATTAATAAAGATTCATCCGGGGAATAAAATTCCCCGTCTGATAGCTCAAGTCCTCTCAAAGAGGAATAAAAATGGGGATTCACCCATAGTCGGATTCATCCGACTTCAGCTATTAGACAGGGGTTTATAACCCCTGGTTTATTGGTTTATAATCCCTGGTTGATTAAAACCAAAAATCGGGATTCATCCATAGATTCATCCGGGAAATGAAATTACCCGTCTAATAGCTCAAGTCCTCTCAAAGAGGACTAAAGAAACAAAAATGGGGATTTACCCATAGTCGGATTCAGCTATTAGACAGGGGTTTATCCGGGGAATAAAATTCCCCGTCTGATAGCCAAAGTCCTCTGAAAGAGGACTAAAGAAACAAAAATGGGGATTCACCCATAGTCGGATTCATCCGGGGAATAAAATTCCCCGTCTGATAGCTCAAGTCCTCTCAAAGAGGACTAAAAATGTGGATTCACCAATAGTCGGATTCATCCGACTTCAGCTATTAGACAGGGGTTTATAACCCCTGGTTGATGAAAACTTCAGCTATTAGACAGGGGTTTATAACCCCTGGTTTATTGGTTTATAATCCCTGGTTGATTAAAACCAAAAATGGGGATTCACCCATAGTCGGATTGATACCAAATATTAAACAAAATACATGGAAAATAATACAACATCTCACCAAGTTAGATCACAGCTGATCACCGCTTTACAACTTGACCTTATTGGTCCGACTCCTGAAGATATAGACCACCAGGAAGAAATTCTTGATCAAGCACCATCAAAATGGTATCTTTCAGGTTTTTTAGTTCCCAGTGGTGCGCCCTTAGAACAACGGATAGATGATACAGTAAATGAGAATTTAGACCTCATGGAAGGTGGTAGCACCGCTGAAGATGAAAACGTACCAGAAAAACCCTTTGCTCAAAAAGCTTTTTTCCCATCATCCATGGGTTTAAGTTTCTTAGTTCCTCAAAATGCCAGCCAACTGAATATTACAGTACAATGGGGTGATTACTTCCCCATTAAAGATCACCATCACCCAGAGGTTGAAACTTCATATACCCAGCTAGATATTCTCTCACCCCCAGATAAGATAGATCAGACCCCCCCAGACAAATCTACTCAAAATTTATCGGGATGCTGGAAACGTATACCCAAACAAACCCATCTGACTGTTCCACTCCCAGACCATCCCCAAGACCAAGACAAAATAACTTACTCCGTACCTGACAGTGACGGTTTAAAGCTGGTTATTTCTATCCGCAATGTAGGTTACCAAGAATTAATACCAGAGGGAACCTATTCAGTCTCAGTATTTTTAGTCAATAATCGTCTGGTGACTGTAGATAAACAACGGGATATTAGTTATACCTTTCAAACAACCTTAATTATAAATACCCCAGAGCCATTAGTACCCCGTCCCAATTTACGGGGAAGAGATGACAACGATTGGGATGAAAATGTGGCAGACTTGCAATACCGTGATGATTATGAGTATGCTGTGGGTCATAACGTTTCTGCCATTTCCTTGACTAATTCTGATGGGGATTGTCATAATATTCAAACCGCTTGGATACCCACCGCAGATGTAGAAAAGGTGATAGCCAGCCCTGTGGCCAAGGTAGAATTGGGGATGGAAGCCTTAGCTAAGGCATCTACACCGGAAGCACTGCAAAATATGCTCACTCCCATGAGCGATGCTTACGCTGGGTGGATTGAAAACCAACGCCATCAATGTCCCACTCAACTAAAACGTTTAACTGTCGCCCAGAAATTACTTGACCGGGCAGAAGTCGCTAATCAACGCATTAAAGCTGGAATCACAGCTTTACAAGACCCGGAAATATTTACCGCTTTTTCTATTGCTAATCGTACCATTGCCAGATACATCCGTCAACGGGTCACCCACGGCAAAGATATTACACCGGAGTCCGTAGAAGCCCCTAAGTGGCGACCTTTCCAGCTAGGGTTTTTATTGATGAACCTAACAGGAATAGCTGACCCGGAAACAGGCGATCGGGAATTAGTTGATTTATTATTCTTCCCCACCGGTGGCGGTAAAACCGAAGCTTACTTAGGACTTGCAGCTTTTACCCTCGTTCTTAGGCGACTACGTTACCCCGGTATCAAATCCGCTGGGTTAAGTGTCCTCATGCGTTACACCCTGCGGCTTTTAACCCTTGACCAACTGGGACGCGCTGCGGCGATGATTTGCGCCCTAGAAATAGAACGTCAAAACAACCCCCAACAGTTAGGAACCTGGCCTTTTGAAATCGGACTTTGGGTAGGACAGGGGTCTACCCCTAACCGCATGGGTAAAAAAGGCGAGACTGATGATTATAGTGCCAGAAAAAGAACCCTTGATTTCCAAAAAGACGATGCCAAACCATCACCAATTCCCTTAGAAAGTTGTCCTTGGTGTGGGACTAAATTTAACCGCAATTCCTTTCAATTATACCCCAACCCTGATCATCCTACAAATCTGCGCGTATCTTGTGCCAATCGGCGCTGTCACTTTTCCAGAAATCAAGCTTTACCAATAGTCGCTGTGGATGAACCAATCTATCGCCGCTTACCTTGTTTTATCATTTCCACTGTGGATAAATTCGCCAGTTTACCTTGGGTGGGAGAAACAGGAGCGTTATTTGGGAAAGTAGACCGCTATGATGATGATGGATTTTATGGACCGACACAACCAAAGGGCGGTAAAACCCTAGGTGGTAATTTACCACCCCCAGATTTAATTATCCAAGACGAATTACATTTAATTTCCGGTCCTTTGGGAACAATGGTAGGACTATATGAAACCGCTATTGATGCTTTGTGTACCCAAGAAATCAACGGTAAAAAGATTCGCCCTAAAATTGTCGCTTCCACCGCTACAGTCCGCCGCGCACATCAACAAATTCAAGCTTTATTTGGTCGCAGTGAGGTTGATATCTTCCCCCCTCCAGGCCCAGACAGACGAGATTCATTTTTTGCTAAAACTGTTTCACCAACTGTAAAAAACCCCCGGATATATGTAGGTATTGCAGCCCAAGGACGCAGTTTAAAGGTAGTATTATTACGTACCTACCTAGCATTATTAGGCGCAGCCCAGAAGCACTGGTTAGCCTTGGGAGGGAAGAAAAACCCCCATAACCCCGCCGACCCCTACATGACCCTGTTAGGTTACTTTAATTCTGTGCGGGAGTTGGGAGGAAGTCGCCGGATTATCGAAGATGAAGTTAAATCTCGTCTGTTGACTTACAGTCAACGGTTGAGAATTAATGAAACTACTGGCTTATTTGCTGACCGTAAAATTGCTGATGAAATTGAAGAATTAACTTCTCGCGTCAATACTAGCCAAGTTGCAGAGACTAAACGACACCTGGAATCAACCTTTACCCAAGCAGATAAAGTTGATGTTGTCTTAGCTACTAATATGATTTCCGTAGGGTTAGATATTACGCGCTTAGGTTTAATGGTAGTTCTGGGTCAACCCAAAACCGCTGCGGAATATATCCAAGCTACCAGTCGAGTGGGAAGGGATGAGGAGCGACCAGGGTTAGTAGTAACTTTACTCAATATTCATCGTCCCCGCGATCGCTCCCATTATGAACGTTTTGGTGCTTGGCATTCTACATTTTACCGAGCCGTAGAAGCCACCAGCGTTACCCCCTTTTCCCCCCGCGCCATTGACCGAGGGATTGCAGCCATTACCGTCGCTTTAGCACGTTTGGGACATCCCAAAATGACCCCACCCATGGGCGCTTTTGACATTGCTCAACATCGTGATCAATTACAGTTCGTCATTGACACCATAGCCCAACGCGCACAAATGCAAGAGACCGAACCTAGTCAAGCACAAGCACAAGGTGAAAAAGTCGAAAGCCGAGTTAAAGACCTACTCGATAGTTGGGAAACCATCGCCAATAACAAAACCACCTTGCAATATCAACGGGAAGTAGGCGCAGCACCCCCCCTGCTGTTTGACACCCTCGACCCCGAACTAGACAAACAAAGTTCAGCAGCTCAGAAATTTAAAGCCCAGCGGAGTTTGCGCGATGTTGAACCAACAGTCAACATCTGGGTAATCAATCCTGAAAAAATAGAGGAATAAAAATCATGAGTAAATCTGACAACAAAAGACCCCCAGAAGGAGAAATACGCCAAAGTCAAATGCTTTCCAGCTTTGGCCCCGGTTCCATGGTAGATTTACCCAACCATTCTGTAATCATCGCTGGGTTAAATCATTGGCGTGGTGACAAAAAACTGATCTATGAGCCGCGATTAGCAAGTAGAGTTGCTGAAATTTTGGGTGTCAATAGTATTCAACTCTATGCACCACCAATAGACGCACAAAACCCCTGGGATATCCGTACAGGAGTTAAGGCTTTTATTTTCCCTGCTTGGTGTTTAGCTCAAGTTAAGGAAACTTGGGAAGACCCCAGAAATAACACCAAGGGTAAAAAAATTTATCGTACCCGCCCTTTATTACGTTGGACTGATTTAACCGGTGGTAAATATCTCGATGCTCAAAAAAAGAAAGTACCAGTTGTCCCCGTTCGCTTTGTACAAGCTTGCGTTAAAGGACATATCAGTGATATTGATTGGTCTGGTTTTGTCCATGATGGCTCTGATAAAAAATGTCGCGGTCAACTATGGTTAGATGAAGCCGGTTCTGGTAACGACTTTGCCGAAATTTATGTACGCTGCGAAGCTTGTAAAAAACGCCGCCCCCTGGCTAATGCTACTATTCCCAATGGCAAAGTATTGGGGAAATGTCAGGGACACCGCCCCTGGATTGGCCCCTCTGCTCAAGAACTTTCTTGTATTCGTGAATCTACGGGTCAACCAGAATACAATCGTTTATTAGTCAGGTCGGCGAGTAATGCCTATTTCTCCCAAGTCCTAAGCGTGATTTCCCTTCCTGAGCGGGACGCACCTTTACAAAACGCTGTTAACAAAGTTTATGAAGATTTTTTAGAATCTGCAGAAAGTCTCAACGATATTCAGAGGGAACGCAAAAAGAAAAAAGTAAAGACGGCGATCGAACAATTTAGCGATGAAGCCGTATGGGAAGAGGTCCAGAGGCGACAAAGTGGAGTGGAAAAACTCTATAAAAGTATTAAACAAGCAGAAATTGAAACCCTACTTTCTAGTCCTGTTGTGGGGGAAGATAAACCAGATGGTAATTTTTATGCAACTGCGCGCAGTTTGGATGATTTAACACCTGCTTTTTCTCCCCTGATTGCACAAATTGTTTTAGTACATCGCTTACGGGAAGTAATCGCCCAGGTAGGGTTTACACGGTTTGAGGCTGAAATGCCAGATATTGATGGTGAACTAGATATTAATGTTAGGCGTGCGGCCTTGGATACTGAACCTAGTTGGGTTCCAGCCATTGAGAACAAAGGGGAGGGTGTATTTATTGCCTTGCGGACAGAAGCTATAGAAGCTTGGTTACAACGGGAATCAGTGAAAAAACGGGGACGTGAACTGTCTAGGGGGTTTGACATCTGGTGCGCTAACAAAGGTATAGACCAGGAAAAAGACAAGGTGAAGTTTCCGGGTTTACCCTATATTATGCTGCATTCATTATCACATCTATTAATTATGTCTGTCTCCCTAGAATGCGGTTATGCTGCTAGTTCTATCCGTGAACGCATCTATGCTAATGAAGGGGGTTATGGTATTCTTTTATATACTGGTTCCTCCGGCTCCGAAGGAACTTTAGGGGGACTGGTAGAAGTTGGTAAACGCATTGAACACCATTTAGAAGTTGCACTAGAGCAAGGGCGATTATGTTCTAATGACCCAGTATGCGCCCAACATCGTCCTGATGATGAACAAGAGGAGCGTTTTTTACATGGTTCCGCTTGTCATGGTTGCTTGCTGATTGCGGAAACATCCTGTGAGCGTGGTAATCACTTTTTAGATCGCGCTCTGGTGGTATCTACTCTGGAAGGGTTGGGAACTGAGTTTTTCTCAGATTTACTTTGAAGGGTTGACGGTTGACGGTGGTCGGTGAGCGGAGTCGATAGCGATAGCGTGGCGTTAGCCATACCGTTGACTGTTGACTGTTGACGGTTCAATCAAAATGGCTGTATTTGTGGATTCAGAAAATACTAAACAATCCTGGATTACTTCAACCTTTTTGATCAATGCATCCCCACGGCCCGGAAATCAATTTCCGGGCTAATAGCGGAAATCGGTTGAAACCGATGAGAAATTGTCTCAACATCTTCATTAATCCTCTTCAGAGGATTTTCGCTTTCAGACGGGGAATTCATTCCCCGGACTGGTTGACTTGATGGTGAGTTTATTCCTTGATGTAGTTGACCTGATTGTGAATCTATGGCGCGATCGCATTGACCATCTAAGGTTATATTCCCGTCTCTTTTAGTGTCTGTATAAAATACTTAGTCGGGGAGAACATAAGACTTACCAAAAGAGGTATAATATTCTTCTGTTGGTTATAGCGAGAATTTTCTCGCTTTTTTTGTATAACAGCACGTGGAGGCTACGGAAAGCCAGTGACTGACCTTGCAGCGGGGGAAATCGTCCGGGTGCGATCGCGCCAATACCTAATAAATTTATCTCCAGAAATTACAGAACGTTGGAAAGCAACTAAAAATGTGCTTAACCAAGGTGTTGACTCAATAGCTAACTCAAAACAGCAGTTCAGTGAGTCTTTAAAAGCAACAGCAAGTAAACAGACAGGTGAAGTAGTTGATACAGTTATTAATACTTTCCAAAAGGTTAAGGACTCTGTAGACGAAACTTTGCAAAGTGCTGAACAAATCAAAAATACTACATCATCAGCATTGCAAACTGTTGTGACTGATTCTGTAAATAATTGGCTGACTCAACACCCTGGATTTTTGCGGTTCCTTCATGTGTTGGGCTGGGTTGGTAGTCACCCGATTGTCACTATAGTGATTTTGCTGTTTGCGATCGCCTTGATTGGGAGCATTGTTAAAGTCATTGTCCGCCTGATTGAAACAGCTAGTTGGTCTTTACTGCAAATTCCAGTTAAATTAATTTTGTCTGTGATTAAAGTTAGCTTTGTTTCTTTGACTAAATTTACAGGTTTTGCTCTTCAATCAGTGAGAGATTCTAAATTAGATAATACGGTAAAAAATTTACCTATAAACTCTGAAACTCTCGATAACCATAAACATCAGCGATTAGCTCAAATCTCTAAACGTTTAGAAGTCATTCAAGCAGAACAACAACAACTTTTAGCAGAAGCAGCAGACTTAATGGATAAGGTTGACGGTTGACGGTGAACACAAAAAAAACAATCAAAAATCATGACTTGACAAACAGCCTCTAAGACATAGTTACTGCGGTTAAATCCTCTGGGGTCAAATGGTTATGAACCACAGCGCCATCACGAAACCAAATAATCCGCTGGGTTTGACGCGCCACCTCAGACTCATGGGTGACCATAATCACCGTGATTCCACTACGATTCAATTCGGTGAAAATATCTAAAACTTCCTGGGTAGTTTGAGAATCCAGCGCACCGGTGGGTTCATCAGCTAGCAAGACAACGGGACGATTGACAATAGCACGGGCGATCGCCACCCGTTGCTGCTGTCCCCCTGATAATTGAGTGGGTTTGTTATTCAAGCGTTTTTCTAAACCAACCTTGATTAATGCTTCCCTAGCGCGATCGCCTCTTTCCCTGGGGTTGACACCAGCATATGCCATTGGTAACATGACGTTTTCTAATGCTGTGAGTTGGGGTAATAAATGGAACTGTTGGAACACAAACCCCAGTTTGATATTCCGAATTTTTGCCAACTCACCATCATTCATGGTTGCTACATCCAGGCCATCTAAATAATAATGTCCCGTAGTAGGGCGATCCAAACAGCCAATAATATTCATAGCTGTGGATTTACCAGAACCAGACGGACCCATAATTGAGCAATATTCCCCCTCATTGATGGTCAAATTCACATGATTGAGTGCTCTAACTTCCGTTTCTCCACTCCCGTAAATTTTAAAGATATTTTCTAGGCGAATAATTGCGATGGTATTTTTCATAGGAAGGGAACAGGGAACAGGGAACAGGGAACAGGGAACAGGGTATAGGTTATAGGTTATAGGGTATAGGTTATAGGAAGGGAATAGGGAACAGGGAATAGGTTATAGGAAGGGAATAGGGTATAGGAAGGGAATAGGTTATAGGAAGGGAATAGGGTATAGGAAGGGAATAGGTTATAGGTTATAGGAAGGGAACAGGGTATAGGAAGGGAATAGGGAAGGTATCACAGACATTAAGCACTTCTTAAAGCCACAATGGGGTCAAGTTGAGCCGCACGACGGGCCGGAACTACACCAAAAAATAAACCAACACCACCGGAGACAAGAACAACCGTCGCAATTGCACCCGGAGAAATTGCTGCTTCTAAGGGGGTGACTGCTGCTACTAGTAGAATACCGCTGACACCGATTGCAGTCCCAACCACACCACCCATAACCGAAACAATTACAGACTCAATCATAAACTGAACTAAAATATCTTGTTGGGTAGCACCGATAGCCTTTCTCAGTCCGATTTCTTGGGTGCGTTCGGTGACGGAAACTAGCATAATATTCATAATGCCAATACCACCCACAAATAAAGATATACTAGCGATCGCAGCCAGCATAATAGTTAATGCGCCGGTAATTTGACCGACAATTTGTAAAGCATCCTTTTGGGTATTGATAGTGAAATCATCCTCCCCAGTAATTTTGTGCCGCAAACGCAGTAAATTAGTAATTTGAAACTTAGCTGCATCCACACTCTCGGCATTTTTAGCCGAAACCACAAGATAAGTTAACTCTAATCCATAGGGAGAAGTGCGCCCCACAATTCTGTTAGCCATGGTCATCAGTGGGATTACCGCGGCTTCGTCGTAATTCACACCTAGATTTGAGCCTTTACCTTCCAGTACCCCAATGACTTGAAAACTGGCATTTTTAATCCGCAACTGCTCACCAACGGGGTTCCTATTCCCAAATAGTCTTTCTGCTAACTCCGCACCTAGAACCACAACTTGGTTATTGCGTCTCATATCTAGGTCTGTAAAAAATCGCCCCATCGCAGTTTCAAAGTCACGAACCGTCAAAAACGAGGGAGTTGTACCAATGATATTGACGTTAGTGTTTTGGTTACGGTATGTGACTACCTCCCGACTATTCAACTCCCCAGTAACTGCTGCTACTGTTGGTACTTGATTGGCGATCGCCTTTGCATCTTCATAAACTAAAGTTTTGGGGACATCCCTAGATATGCGCTGAGTGGCGCGATTACCTGGAATTACAAATAATACATTAGGTCCTAAAGATTCTAATCCTTGGTTAATAAACCTTTGTCCACCTTCCCCGATTCCCATCATGGTAATTACCGAAGCATTCCCGATGACAATCCCCAGCATAGTTAGGGCGCTACGCAACTTATTAGACAGTAGGGTTTTACCCGCCATTTGGATACTTTCTAGGAAATTCATCGGTTATTCCCCCTCTTGTTGTAGTCTGGTGGTGGGTTGACAAACACGCGATCGCCTTGTTTTACTCCCTGTAAAATTTGAGTTTGGTCAGCGATTTGCGCCCCGATGGTCACTTCGGTGAAACTGGGTTGATTTTTCTCATCTGCTACTAATACCCCTGTTTGACCATTTTCGGTAACAATTGCTACTGTTGGTAAGACTAAAGCATCACTAATGCGATCGCCCAAGAAAGTCAAATCGACATTTAAACCAGAGCGCAGTTTTTCTGTACCCGTATCCAGCGCCACCCGCACCTGAAAAGATGTTACACCTTGTTCTACCACAGCTTCGGGAGCGATTAAGCGCACATGACCTTGGAAAACTTTATCTGGATAAGCATCAGCCACAATTTCTACTTGCTGTCCCTGTTCAATTCTGCCAAGATCCACCTCTGGGATTTGAGCGAGTACTTCTAAACCCCGTGCAACCGCCACAATAGAACTAGAAGTCGCCGATGCACTAGTAGAAGCCGAAGTTGTGGGAGTAACAAAAGCGCCGACGTTGGCGTATTTCTGAGTGACAATACCGGAGAACGGCGCACGGATCACACTATCTTGTAAGCGCACTTCTCCCGCCTTAACTTGAGCTTCAGCTGCTTTGACTGCGGCTTGACGTTGAGCAATTTCCTCCGGACGACTACCCTTTTCTAGTAGAACCAATGCGGCTTTGGCCTCGGTGACTGCGGCTTCCCTGACCGCAATTTCTTCATTGCGGCTACCACTTTCTAAGAGTGACAAGCGTTTTTGTGCTTCTGCTAAAGCTGCTTTTGCCCTTTGGTGGTCAGTAACATATTGTTCTAATTGGTCTTGAGCAATTGCCCCTTGCTTCAGTAATTCGCCGTATCTGGTTACCCGTGATTGTGTAAGATTTACCAGAGCTTGGGCGGAATCTACCTGGGCTTGAGCTTGGGCAATTTCCTGAGAACGATTCCCCGCACGGGCTTGATTTAACTGCGCCTGGGCTTGGGCTAAACGGGCTTGGGCTTGGGCAATTTCCTGAGAACGACTCCCCGCACGGGCTTGATCTAACTGTGCCTGTGCTTGGGCTAAATTAGCGCGGTATTGCAGGATTTGCGCCGGGATATCACCCACATCCATCCGCGCCAGAATTTGCCCTTGTTCCACGCGATCGCCTTGTTCTACATATAATTGCGCCAGCACACCGGGGTTTTTGGGACTAATATTCACAGTTTGAACTGGCACTACCTTACCACTGGCTGCAATTCGCAAAGTCACATTTTGTGCTTCTACAGGGACAGTTAATTGAGTAATGTCTTGTTCAGTAGTTCGATTGATCAGATTATAGGTAATAGTTGTACCCACTGCTAAAGAACCCACTGCTATTAACCCAATTGCCCAGCGGAATGGATGTTTAACTTTTTTGCCCAGGAAGGGAACTTCTACTTGCGTAACCATAAATAAGAATAGCCTACTAATATCACTTAGTCTTAATCACCTGATTAATTGCCAAAATTCCAATCATATCTTGAGACAATTGTCAACATTTATCCCTCAGGTAAACAACCCAACTAGGATTTACCCTGATATTTGCTTAATCTTTCTTTATATTACATTTTAGTCTTTGTTTATGTCTTCGGCTGAAGTAAGTAATTTTGTGGCTGTTGATGATCTGGTCTATTAACACTCCCGCTGCCGGGGAATGTTAACTGAAATCCGCTATAATATCTTGTGAAAGTCCGGTTTGTCTTTCTGATCAAGCATAGATCGTTTAAGCTAGCTGAAAGATTCCTTGATTTACGGCTAGGAGGCGTTAGTGTGCCTAAACATATTCGGTTAATTTCCCTTCTGGTGATCTGTAGTTTGTGGAGTATGCCTAGGGCAGCTCACGCACAGGCACTGATACCTCATGCATTGCAGCTAGATGCGGAAAAATTAGAACAACAAGGGTTGGCTTTAGCACAAGAAGCAGTTCAACTCGGACAGTTTGGGCAGTTTGACTTGGCTTTACCACGGGCGAGATTGGCTACTCAACTGGCTGCTAATAATGATAAGGTTTGGGTTCTGTTAGGTAGTTTACATTTACAATCGAGAAATTTTGAACCGGCCATCGCAGCATTGGAAAAAGCCCAATCTCTTAATCCCCGAAATCCTGACATTCTGTTTGCTTTGGGTTCGGTTAATTTCCAACAGCAAAATTACCAAGCAGCAGCGACACATTACCAAAAGGGTTTGCAGTTGAAACCCGAAAGCGCAGAAGGATGGTTTGATTTGGGGAATGCTTACTATATGTTAGGTCGATTACCAGAAGCGATCGACCAGTACAATAAATCCCTATCTAAAAATCAAAAATTCTGGCCGGCGATTAATAATATTGGCTTAATCAAATACGAACAGGGGGAGATTGAAACTGCGATACAGCAATGGCGAGCTTCAGTTAAAATAGACAAACAAGCGGCAGAACCCCAATTAGCATTAGCAGTGGCGCTGTATAATCAAGGACAACGCGAACCAGCCCTGTCCATGGGAGAAGCAGCACTCCGCATCGATCAGCGCTATGGTGATTTAGATTTCCTCAAGAAAAATCTCTGGGGTGAGAGATTACTATCTGATGCTGAAAAATTCTTAGCATTACCACCCATTCAAACCGCTCTACAGCCACAAGAAAACTAACTACCTAGTAGCTGATTCGTGATTAAGATTGACATCTCCCCTGGTTGAAACACAGGGGATTCTAAACTGATGTTCCTACCCCAGCCCAAGCCTTACTACCCAAAGTTTACGATATGATTTACTTAATCACTTAAATAAATCAACTCGTCTTGGAAGTGTCAAAGCTCCCCTACTCACCTGGGTCTAATGTCATACTTAGCTGTGTGGCTACTTAATGGGAGCATATGAACGGGTTTTTCACCATGTTTGTGGATGCTTTTTTTATTTTAACTGCACAAAAATACTTTGTTAATACCTGTTAAAACCTTTTTGTTAAGGATACCACAGGATAAATCCTGTTGAGTTGCGTTTCATCCCTACGCTAAAGCGTAGGGGTTCTCACGTTCCCACTATGTTTTGATAGAATCAACATTTATTAGTGGATATCCGTAGGGAGAAGTGCCATAATTTGTTCAACAAACTGTTGATGATCCACAACTGGCTTAGAGATGTAGCCATCAGCACCGCTCTGGTGCAGAAAATTTTCGCGATCGCCTTCCATGGCATGGGCTGTTACCAAAATTACCGGTAAGTTGGCGGTTTTTGGGTGAGATTTCAAGATTTGGGTAATTTTGATCCCATCAACAGACTGACCTTGATAAACGCTTCTCGAGAGGGAGACATCCATTAAAATCAGGTCTGCTTCTCCTGAGTGGGCAATTTTGATGACTTCTTCCACATTTTCTGTATGTTTGACATTCAAGCCACCCCGCTTAGTCAAAATTTTGGAAAAAACGCGAGCATTAATCAGGTCGTCTTCAACAATTAAAACGGTTTTCATGAGAATTTTAGACAATTGTGCTGAAAGTAGCCAAAGGATTTGAGATTAAGTGTAACCTTGGCATACGGGAGATGTGAGATTTATTCTGCCGATAAGCAGCAGAAGTGAACCAAAATCCCCAATCTAAAAAGTTACTATCAACGGATATGACTGATCAAATTGCCACCCCAACATCAAGGATAATACTGCTGCGATTTATCTTGTGAGCACCACTGGCTTGAGACATGGGAGCAAGGCACTGAGGATTTTAATCGCTATGATAAACTACCATCAAAATTGTGTTATGAACCCCATGTCATCCGTTATGCTGCTTATTGCGTGCAGTGTTGAATCCAAGCGACGTTTGTGTAATTAAATTTCAGGGAAAAAACTCATGGCAAAACAGTTAAACCTTCTCCCAAAGGGACAGGTAATCACAACAGCCCTGCATACAGAGATGCAGCGGTCTTACCTAGAATATGCCATGAGTGTGATTGTAGGGCGGGCTTTACCGGACGTGCGTGATGGCTTAAAACCAGTGCACAGGCGGATTTTATATGCCATGCATGAACTAGGTCTAACCCCAGATAGACCCTATCGTAAGTGCGCCCGTGTGGTGGGAGATGTGCTGGGTAAATACCATCCCCACGGTGACCAAGCAGTTTATGATGCCTTAGTCAGGTTAGTTCAGGAATTTTCCAGCCGCTATCCCCTATTGTCAGGACATGGTAACTTTGGCAGCGTCGATAATGACCCCCCAGCAGCCATGCGCTACACAGAAACGCGTCTTGCACCCATCAGCCATGAGGGGATGTTGGCAGAAATTGGTGATGAAACTGTGGAATTTATCGGCAACTTTGATAATTCCCAACAGGAACCTACGGTACTCCCGGCTCAATTGCCTTTTCTGTTGCTCAATGGCTGTTCTGGTATTGCTGTGGGTATGGCCACAAATATTCCTCCCCACAACTTGGGAGAATTAGTTGATGGCTTGATTGCCTTAATTGACCAGCCGGATTTGTCAGATGAAAAACTATGGGAGGTGATTCCTGGTCCGGACTTCCCCACCGGTGGCGAAATAGTCGGTAACTCAGGGATTCGAGACGCATATTCTACTGGTAAGGGTGGAATTGTACTGCGAGGAGTGGCCAAGACGGAGGAAATTGCACCGACTAGGGGTAGTAAGCGCCGCACAGCAATTATTATTACCGAATTACCTTATCAAGTGAATAAGGCTGGCTGGATTGAGAAAGTAGCAGATTTAGTTAATCACGGTCGCCTACAAGGAATTTCTGATCTGCGGGACGAAAGCGATCGCGAAGGGATGCGGGTAGTGATTGAACTCAAACGTGATATCAACCCCCAAGAAGTCCTGCAAAACTTGTATCACCAAACCGCCTTGCAAAGTAATTTTGGGGCGATTCTCTTAGCATTGGTGGATGGACAACCGCGCCAGTTAAGTTTACGCCAGATTTTGCAGGAGTTTTTGAAATTCCGGGAACAAACCCTCAACCGTCGCTATAGTTATGAGTTGGGTAAGGCACAAAGTAGGCTGCATCTGGTGTCAGGGTTGCTCAAAGCACTATCTCAACTGGATCAATTAATTGAAATTTTACGCCAAGCTGCTGATGGTAGTACTGCTAAAATCAACCTTTGTAGCCGTCTGGATTTGAGTGAGGAGCAAGGAGATGCTATTCTGTCTATGCCATTACGCCGCCTCACGAGTTTAGAACGCTCTAATTTGCAGCAAGAGTTTGAGGAACTCAGCGGAGAAATCGCTGTATTGCAAAGATTACTTAGCGATCGCCAAGAACTACTCAAAAGACTGAAAAAAGACTTGCGATCGCTCAAGCGCAAATATAACAATCCCCGGCGGACTAGGCTTTTAGCCCACACTAGTCAAGAGTTACCTCAAAACAAGGGAGCCGAAAGTAAAGATAAATTATATTTAGGCTCAAACAAAGTGGCTCCCGAAAGTTTACCATCTTCTGAACCACCAGAAGAAGTGGTGTTAGAATTCAGCCACCGGGGATATGTGCGTAGACTGCAGCCATCAGGGAAAAAATCGAAAGCCGAAAATGGTCTAGCGGATCATGACTTCATCACCCAAACCGAGTTAACTACAACAGATCAGGAGTTACTACTAATTACCAGTGGTGGCAAACTCTACCCTATGAGTGTGGGAGATATTCCCCCTACGACTGGACGTTCTCCCCGGGGAACACCACTGATTACTATGCTTAGTAGTACGGCTCAAAGTGCTCAGGAAGCGGTGGTTAGTCGTGTCCTCTTACCAGAAAATTCTCAAACTAGGCAGATGGTTGTGCTGACAAAGCAAGGACGAATTAAGCGCCTATCTTTGGGAGAATTTACCAATCTCACCCGTCGGGGAATTACGATTTTGAAGCTCAAAGAAGATGATGAGTTGTTGTTGACCCAGTTAACTACTGCTCAGGACAATCTCATTTTAGCTAGTTCTGGCGGACGCTTGTTAAAGTTTGCTGCTGATGATCAACAACTTCCTCTTATGGGGCGGACTGCTATGGGGTTGCAAGCATTCCGGCTGTTAAAACATCAACACATGGTAGGCTGTGTTACTGTGCCTGGGGAGGATCACCTGTTGCTGGTGACTGAAGAGGGATATGCCAAACGGCTACCTGTGAGTGATTTAAAACGAGCTGATCGGGGTAATTTAGGCACACAAGCCCTGAAATTTGCCACTAAAACGGATCATTTAGTTGGGATGGTTAGGGCGATCGCCTCTGCTGAGGTGGCACTGGTGACTAATAAAGAGCGTGTTGTACGCATTAGAGTAGAGACTGTGCCCATTTTGGGTAGAGATGGTCAGGGTGAAAGCATTCTTGACCTGCACAGGGATGAAAGAGTGATCACGGTGATGCTAGTCGGACTGTAATCCGCATACACTAATTTATAACTATGGGAACCTCACGCAGCTTCTATGTGTGGGGTTTTTAGCGTCATAAATCATAAACTTTACTATTAATCAATATAATTTCCCGGCTAGGTATTCCCAAAATAATCGCTAATATCGGTATTTTTGTGGGCAAATCACCCAACTAATCATATATTTATTGAGAATAAATCTTAATATTTATGTAAAATAGTTGTAATTTCTGCATATCTACCCAGTGATAGATGCTTTTCTAGCCTTATCAGCAATAAATACCTAAGTCAAGATATCGCAACAAATCATAAATAAATGTTGTATTTCTAAACTATTTGTTATATTATTTTACATAAGGCAATAATATATAGTTAGGAGTGCCAACCATGACAAACGCAACAAACGTTAATGCCCCCGTAACTGAAGATCGCAACGCTTGGCGTTGGGGCTTTACACCCCAGGCGGAAATCTGGAATGGTCGCTTGGCGATGATTGGCTTTTTAGCAGCTGCCCTGATTGAGTTGTTTTCTGGTCAAGGCTTCCTTCATTTTTGGGACATCTGTAAGTTTGATATACAGAAATAGGTAGATAAAAAAAATCAATAAAAAAACCTGGTAGTGCCAGGTTTTTTTATTTGTGGTTCATTTTTGCATTATTGACCTACTGCAAGCTGCCGAAGTAGTCTTACAGTCGCTCCTCGCCCATTTAAAGTCGTGCCGATGCCCCATGCCGACCATTTTAGACTCTACTGTACTGCACGCTAAACAGCAAGAGCTATGCAGGACAGACGAAAGCCGTCCTAGAAGGACGTTGCTGTGTATCCCACTCCTTTGGTCAAACTAATGACTAATGACTAATGACTAATGACTAATGACTAGCGAATATATTCCTTAAGAACACTATTGCGATTGGGATGACGTAACTTACGGAGTGCTTTAGCCTCAATTTGACGAATCCGTTCCCGGGTGACGTTGAAAATCTGCCCAATTTCCTCTAGAGTCTTCATGCGACCGTCATCTAAACCATAGCGGAGTCGGAGTACATCACGTTCACGAGGGCTGAGACTATCAAGGACTTTTTCTAGGTCTTCACGCAGCAGATTTTTGGAAACCTGATCTTCTGGAGTTTCACCATCGGATTCAATAAAGTCGCCCAATCGAGAATCTTCTTCTTTACCGATAGGGGTTTCTAGTGAAATGGGTAACTGGGCAGATTTGGCAATAAACCGCAACTTCTCGATGGTCATTTCCATGCGAGTAGCGATTTCTTCTTCAGTGGGTTTGCGACCCATTTCTTGAGATAGCAACTTGGTAGTTTTTTTAATCCGGGAAATGGTTTCGTAGAGATGAACCGGTAGGCGGATAGTACGGGATTGATCAGCGATCGCCCGGGTAATAGCTTGACGAATCCACCATGTAGCGTATGTAGAAAACTTATAACCTTTTTCGTGGTCAAACTTTTCTGCGGCGCGAATCAAACCAAGACTACCTTCTTGAATTAAGTCTTGGAAAGACAAACCACGATTCATGTATTTCTTGGCAATTGACACCACAAGACGCAGGTTCGATTGCACCATTTTATCTTTTGCCCGGCGACCAATATGCAGGCGATAACGAAATGCTGGCAATGGCAATTGTACAGCTTCTGCCCATTCCCGATATTCAGGTTCCCGTTCTAACTGCTCTTGCAGTCTATCCCGCACCCTTTCCAATTCCAGTAAATCAGCGATTTTCCGCGCCAATTCGATTTCCTCATCTGCCCGCAATAGGCGAATCCGGCCAATTTCTTGCAAATAAAGGCGAATAGAGTCTTCAGTGTAGTGCTTTTTCTTGCTTTGTGTCCGACGACGTGATTTAGCGGCTTTTCCAGACTTTATGTCGTCCTCATCAGACTGAGGCTCTAAAAACTCATCTTCGCCATCATCATTAATCAGCAAGTCCTCTTCTTCTTCTTCTTCTTCGACTAAGAGTTCTAACTCGAGCTCAGGCTGATTTATTATTTCTAGGTCAGGCTGATAAATGCTTTCGAGTACGTTGTTAGCCTGGTTCATGCCGCGTTCCTCATGCTCCTTGCAGAATCAATTACTCAAGATGTGTTTACTGCTCTATTAACCGAGCTATTTCACTACCGAAAATAGGTTTTTAGGCTGACTTCCCGGAAGTTTTTCTCCTCTGTGAGAGGACTGTTTGATGATATGTAGAAAGTCATATTACTGACTTGCTCATTTTAGTTAGAAATCATATGTGTTGCTATGACATACAACTTTTAACCAAGTTTAAACAAATATTTGTCTTGATCCCAAAAACCTACCACTCCATATAACCAAAATATGAGTGTAATATGAATGTTGGCATATTTTCTGATAAAGACTTTTCCGATTGTAGCGTGTTTCACAAAAATTGCACTCTTTTTGTGTGTTAATCATGATGCAATTGTGCAAAGTCAAGCCGCTAATAACTAAAAGATATTAGAAATGGTAGTCATACCCTGAAATTTTTAACTTTCTCCCTTCTAGTGGCGTTATGTTTACATTCAAAGGAAACTACACCCGCTATTACATACATTTAAGTATGATATGCAACATTAACTACATAGCAGCCGTTTTGTTAATCTTAACTTAAGCGAGAAATACTAATGCACCCATTTTTACATTTCCTTCATAAACAACTCAATTTTTAGATTTGCACGGAGCTTTTGGCGCCGTAAATACAGTCATAATCATCATGCTTGTCTTCAGACACGGAACTTTAGCTCTGCCAAATGCCTCAACTAGGGAGTTAAGGCTGTGGTGTCATCAGCAAAATGACCAACAGTTGAGATTTGACTGATTCGTCTTATTCACACATTAGCGCACTGCCGAGATTTCTACCTTATGATAGTTGACAAACTGTTCTTATTGTATACACCGATATTTTAATCAATTCAGAGGAATTTTAACAGTTAAAATTACAGATTTTAGTCTTAAGTAGACTAATATCTAAATTATACCGGTAATATCATAGACATCACCCCGGCAATCCCAAGAAGGTATAAGCAGTCAGAATTCCCAACATCAAACAGTCAGATTATTGGTTGCTCACCCACTGGCGGCGTGGCTGTAAGTCATAACATTGTTAAATCTAATACTCTTACTCTAGGGACAATGTTGTGATTACGCGATATTTAATCTTTAAGATATTGAGCTAATTCCGCTGGGTAGAATAAATTAAGCTTTGCTATTCAAGCATAACAAATGCTTTTCTAACTTGTGGGTGAATTTCACCCATGACTTAGATTTAGATAAAGCCTTTTTCAGGCTAATGAAGTACACATCAATTCCCTGTTCCCTGTTCCCTGTTCCCTGTTCCCTGAAACTAAACAACTTTGTACCTCACGAGCATGGGAAATGCTATATCGATGCTTTTGACTCTGACTAAAGTGCCAATACAATCTAGTTGGCATATACTTGACAAAAATTTGTTTTTGTGATATTTCTACCATTGAAAAAATTATAGTTATGCTAGTTTTATCTTGATGTATTATATCAAACAATTTGACCAGACAAGAAATCACCAAGCAAATTTCCCCGGTTTTGATTCGACGGGGAAATTTAAGCAGGGAATATTGCTGTTGATAAAATTATTTGAGTTCTAGCTTGTGGTCTAAGTATCGGGGAAATCTGATGGCAGAATTACCCGATAAACTATTTGACACTCTGATGGTGTAAAGACACTGAGATCCGGTCGTCAAACATCGTCTACCCAGTCGGCTAAAGTCTAAGCCTAGTTTTCCCTCTCAGGGCTAAAACCGCTGAGTTTCCCGCTGACCGCGATATTTTTATGAACAATCAGGTTTTTCGCCATTTTCGTTATCAACGCTATATCAAGGGATTTAGATATCTAAGTATTTAGATATCTAAATCCGTGAGATTGAGTTTAGAAGCATAGGTTTCGATGAATTCGCGTCTGGGTGCAACGCGATCGCCCATTAAAATTGTAAAAATGCGATCAGCTTCCGCTGCGTCTTCAATTTCCACCTGCTTCATTTTCCTGGTTTCTGGGTTCATGGTCGTGTCCCAGAGTTGTTGAGGCATCATTTCACCCAAACCTTTGAAACGTTGGATGGTATAGTTAGCGTTGCTGGGGAATTGAGCAATTTTTTGTTGTAATTCCCGATCGCTATAGCAATACTCATGATTGCGTCCCCGTTCTAATTTAAATAGTGGTGGACAAGCAATATATATAAAACCCTGTTCAATGAGCGATCGCTGATATCGATAAAAGAAAGTTAACAATAGTGTACGGATGTGCGCCCCATCAACATCAGCATCAGTCATAATCACAATGCGATGATAACGCAGTTGGGAAGCGTCAAATTCGTCACCTTTTACCCCTAAACCCAGGGCTGTAATTAATGCTTGGACTTCGTTATTTTTATAGATTTTAGCGTCGTCTGTCTTCTCGATATTGAGGATTTTACCACGAAGGGGGAGGATGGCTTGGGTACGGCGATCGCGTCCTTGTTTAGCACTCCCACCTGCTGAGTCGCCCTCCACGATAAAGATTTCCGACTCTGCTGGGTCACGAGAACTGCAATCTGCTAATTTACCTGGTAAGGGTGAAGATTCCAGAACAGATTTGCGCCGCACTAACTCCCGCGCATGACGAGCTGCTTCGGCCGCTTTAAAGGCTTGAATAGCTTTATCTAAAATCGAGTCAGCGATTCCCGGATGAAATTCTAAATACTCACTGAGGACTTCTCCCACCAAAGAATCAACAATCCCGCGAACTTCAGTATTACCCAGTTTGGTTTTAGTTTGTCCTTCAAATTCTGGGTCGGGGACTTTCACAGAAATTACTGCTGTCAAACCTTCCCGCACGTGTTCACCACTGAGGTTAGATTCATTCTCTTTAATTTTATTGCGCTTGCGAGCGATGGCATTTAAAGTGCGAGTCAGAACCGCCTTTAACCCTTCTAAGTGAGTACCACCATCAACGGTGCGAATATTATTAGCAAACCCCAGCACATTGTCTGTGTAAGCATCAGTACACCACTGTAAAGAAACTTCTACTTGTACATTATTGCGTTCTCCATGCACATAAATAATTTCTTCGTGTAGTGGTTGCTTCTCGCGGTTCAAGTAACCAACATACTCTTTAATCCCACCCTTGTATTCGTAGGTTTCTACCCTGGGTGTATCGCTTTTGAGCAGTTCCAGCCGATGGTCGCTAAAGGTAATTTTGACACCTGCATTTAGATACGCCAGTTCCCGCAGGCGACCTGCTAAAGTCATGTAATCAAACTCAATACCAGTAGTAAAGATTTGGTAATCTGGCTTAAATTTGACAGAAGTCCCGGTTCTGCCATCTTTTTCAGGCTTTACTTGCAGTTCAGTAACTGGTAGACCTCTTTCATAGCGCTGGACATGAACCTTATAATCCCGCCAAACAGTCACTTCTACTAGTTCCGACAGGGCGTTAACTACGGAAATCCCCACCCCGTGTAATCCCCCAGATACCTTGTAACCACCACCCCCAAACTTACCCCCAGCGTGTAGTACGGTTAACACAGTTTCCAAAGCAGATTTCCCCGTGCGCGAGTGAGTGTCGGTGGGAATACCCCGACCATCATCTGTGACGGTCACGGAACCATCAGCATTGATATCCACTTCTATATGGGTACAGTGACCCGCCAAAGCTTCATCAATAGAGTTATCTACCACCTCATAAACTAAATGGTGGAGTCCTCGCGGCCCTGTAGTCCCGATGTACATCCCTGGCCGTTTGCGGACGGCTTCCAGACCTTCCAGAACTTGAATCTGATCGGCACTGTAACTGCTCGTCATGAAAATTCTCCTGATGCGTGGGTTGAAAGTCGCCCAAAAACAAAAAAGTTAAAACACCCCAAAATTATAACACAAAAGGGTTAATGAGGACTGTAGACCATTTTTATGAGAAGTTTATCTAGGGGATATAACCCCATAAGTTTTGTGAACTGATTGCCTCAAAATTTGCAGTTACTGAGATGCACTCTGTATTATCTGTAGTATATGAATTTTAATTAGTAAGGGCTAGGAAACTACCTATGAGAAAAAATAAAATAAAAACTTTAGGATTCTATCACAAAAGCTTGACTAGAAACCGGTGAGTATGGGAAGTTAAGATAAATGACTAAATTGATTGTAATTTGTGGTGCGACGGCCACAGGTAAATCAGGTTTGGCTTTGAGTTTAGCCGGGGGTTTAGATTCTGTCATCCTCAGTGCTGATTCCCGTCAGGTGTACCGGGAATTTAATATTGGAACGGCGAAACCAACATCTACAGAACAAAAATTAGTACCACATTATCTAATAGATATCTGCGACCCCAGGGACACTATGACGGTAGCAGACTATCAGGAACAAGCACAAAGTTTAATTACTTCCCTACCCCAATCTCCACTACTGTTAGTTGGTGGTACTGGTTTGTACATCCGCTCTATCGTTCAAGGAATGAAAATTCCCAGGGTTGCACCACATCCAGAATTGCGATCGCAACTGGAATCTTTAGGACAAACCTCCCTATATGGCATTTTAAAACAAGTAGATGCGATCGCGTCCCAAAAAATTCATCCCCATGATACTGTCCGGACTTTACGAGCATTAGAAGTATTTTACATTACCGGTTGCCCCATTTCCCAGCAGCAAGGAGAGAACCCCCCAGATTACCCAATTTTGCAAATAGGTCTAGATTGTGACCCGGAAAAACTAAGGCTGCGCATTCACAGGCGAACCGAACAAATGATCGCTGATGGTTTAGTGGCTGAGGTAGAATATCTCTCTCAAAAATATGGTGCTGATTTACCTTTATTAAATACCTTGGGATATCAAGAAATTAACCAGTATTTGGCGGGTAAAATTTCTTTAGAGTCAGCCAAAGAATTAACTGTTCTACATACACGACAATTTGCCAAGCGCCAGCGTACTTGGTTTAAAGCATATCCTCAAATTCAGTGGTTTAACGCAGATGATCCTGATTTACTAGAAAAGGTTGGGCGACGAGTAGGGGAATTTGTTTAGCAGCAAAGCCTCAACTCTGGGATAAAAGTAGTAACTCTCCCCCTTTGCAAGCGCTATTCTGGTAACAATGAAGATATATCTACATTTGACTATAAAAAGCTATGCTCATCCAAGAGAAAAAGCAATACAACTGGAAAGCTATTATTAAAGCATTTGAAACCGTAGTTGGTAAAAATGGCGTGGTACAACGCCGTGAAGAACTCATCACCTATGAGTGCGATGGTTTAACCAGTTATCGTCAACGCCCTGCTGTGGTATTACTACCCAGAACTACAGAACAAATTGCCCAAATTGTCAAAATATGCAATCAATATTCTGTACCCTTTATCGCCCGTGGTTCTGGTACTGGTTTATCTGGAGGGGCTTTACCTTCGGAAAATTCTGTTTTAATTGTCACTTCCCTAATGCGGCAAATCCTGAATATTGATTTAGATAATCAGCGCATTGTAGTACAACCAGGGGTAATTAATAGCTGGGTAACACAAACCGTCAGCGGGGCGGGATTTTATTATGCACCAGACCCATCTAGTCAAATTATCTGCTCAATTGGGGGTAATGTGGCGGAAAACTCAGGGGGAGTACATTGTTTAAAGTACGGTGTCACAACTAACCATGTCTTGGGTTTAAAAATTGTCACGCCCACCGGGGAAATTTTAGATTTAGGGGGGCAAATTCCCGAAACACCTGGTTATGATTTAACAGGTGTATTTGTGGGTTCTGAAGGTACTTTAGGTATCGCTACAGAAATTACTCTGAAAATCCTCAAAAGTGCCGAATCAATTTGTGTGTTATTAGCCGATTTTACCAGTATCGAAGCGGCTGGAGCAACGGTTTCTGATATTATCAGCGCCGGAATTATTCCCGGTGGGATGGAAATGATGGATAACATCAGCATTAATGCAGTTGAGGATGTTGTCGCCACAAATTGTTATCCTCGCGATGCTACGGCTATTTTATTAGTAGAAATCGATGGTTTAGATGTGGAAGTTCAGGTCAATAAACAACGGGTTATTGAAATTTGTCGCCAAAATGGGGCGCGAAATGTAACTAGTGCTAGTGACCCAGAGACACGTTTAAAACTTTGGAAAGGACGGAAAGCAGCTTTCGCAGCCGCTGGACACTTAAGCCCAGATTATTATGTCCAAGATGGTGTCATCCCCCGGACTCAGTTACCTTATGTCCTCCAAGAAATTGAGGCATTAAGTGAAAAATATGGTTATAAAATTGCCAATGTATTTCATGCTGGCGATGGTAATTTACACCCTTTGATTCTGTATGATAATTCTATACCAGGAGCCTTGGAAAAAGTAGAAGAAGTAGGGGGAGAAATTCTGAAGCTTTGTGTTAAAGTCGGTGGCAGTATTTCCGGTGAACATGGTATTGGTGCTGATAAAAAATGCTATATGCCAGATATGTTTACCCCGGCTGACTTGGAAACTATGCAATGGGTCAGGCTGGTATTTAATCCCCAAGGTTTAGCAAATCCTGGTAAAATATTTCCTACCCCCCGCACTTGTGGCGAAGCCGCAAATTCAGGAAACATCAAGCAGTTTCCCGGCGTGGAAAAATTTTAATTTGGCTTTAAGTTAGGGTGAGTTTTGTATTGAGGATATCATCACATAATTCTGAGAAATGTTAGTTAAATATGTATATAGCATTTCCCATGCTCGTGAGGTACATTTTTTTTAGTTTGAGGGAACAGGGAACAGGGAACAGGGAACAGGGAATTGGTGTGTACTTCATGAGACTGAAAAAGGCTTTATAAAACTGTTTCTCAGTAAAAAACAAAGTCAAGCCCATAAATGAATAGGTTGAATAAACGTAGTTTTTTTTACTTACTGTGTTGGGGATTTGTAATCGCCTACACAGTATTTTCTTTTCCTTTACTAACGGGATCTCAATCGGATAAAAGCTTACCAATAACAACAGAACTACGAGGGGTTTGGCTAACTAATGTTGCTAGTGGCGTTTTATTTTTGCCCTGGGGAATTCACCGCGCTGTTACACAATTATCTGCGCTAAACTTTAATACTATTTACCCTGTGGTGTGGAATCGAGGCCATACTTTCTATAAGAGTAAGTTAGCTAAAAGTGTAACAGGCTCTGATGCTGATACTTTACTAAATATCATGCACGGCGGACAAGATGTTTTAGCAAAAATTATTCAACTGGCTAGACCTCAAAATTTAAGTGTGATTCCTTGGTTTGAATATGGTTTTATGACCCCACCTCATTCACAATTAGCCAAGGGTTATCCGGATTGGTTAACCATGGGAAAAGAAGGGATAAAATCTACTAACGAAGTTCCTTTAGAAGAAATAAATGATAATTCAGGACATCAGCAAGCTTGGTTAAATGCTCTGCACCCAGAAGTGCAGCAGTTTATGTTAGGTTTAATTCAGGAAGTTGTCAGCATTTATCATGTGGATGGCATTCAATTAGATGATCATTTTGGTATGCCTGTAGAATTTGGTTATGATGCTTTCACAGTTGATCTCTATCGCCAAGAACATCAAGGTAAAAGTCCTCCTAGTGACCCGTTTAATCCAGAATGGATGAGTTGGCGCGCTAATAAGATTACTGATTTTATGGTAAAAGTTCATCAAAGTGTGAAAGCAATTAAACCTAATGCGGTCATATCTCTATCCCCAAATTCACAGGGTTTTGCCTATAAATACTATTTACAAGACTGGGAAACCTGGGTAAGAAGAGGTTTAGTAGATGAGCTAATATTGCAGGTATATCGCAATAATCAAAAGAGTTTTATTACTGATAGGACTTACGCAACTGGCACAGGCGATCGCTACGCAGAGCTTGCATCAGTGTGTAGCAATTGCTAAATGAAAGCACATTGGTATTATATAAGTGATGTCAATGGCACGGGGGGATGCCTAGTGCAGTTGATAGTAAAAAAGTATGAATAAAACCAGATTCAGATAGCGATTCATGAGAAAATAGGTAGAGGGTGTAAGAGATAATGTTGGTGATGAGCATGAGATTTACAAAGCTTAATTACTGCCAATACTTATTAAGCAGTCAAATTAATTACACGATTACCAATTTAGCAGAGCATTTAGAGCAGATTAGCCATGATGCAATTAATTATTATTTGAAGAGAGAAAAGCTAACACCTAGGTTACTATGGGAAAATGTGAAAGACATAATTGAGGAAGATGCCAATGGTTACATAATATTTGATGATAGCGTTTTAGACAAAAGATATTCTCAAGAAATAGAGATGGTGAGGAGACAATATAGTGGGAATGAACATGGTGTAGTCAAAGGAATTGGTGTGGTTAGTTGTGTATATGTGAACCCTCAATTTAAAAGATTTTGGGTAGTAGATTATCGAATTTTTAATCCTGATGTGGATGGTAAAACCAAGATAGACCATGTGAAGGATATGCTGTCAAACCTGGTGTATCAAAAGCTTTTACCGTTTGATACGGTGTTGATGGACACGTGGTATGCGGTAAACAGTTTAATGCTTTATATTGATAGTCTAGAGAAAGTTTATTATTGCCCTTTAAAAAATAATCGGTTAGTTGATGATACATTGGGTAAAGAAAAATATAAACGAATTGAATTATTAGAATGGAGCGAAGAAGAATCAGAATGTGGTAAAATCATAAAAATTAAAGGATTTCCCGCCCAGAAAAAAGTGAAATTATTCCGGGTTGCTGTTTCTAACAACAGAACGGATTATGTCGCTACCAACGATTTATCTCAAAGTTCCACGAATGTTGTACAAGAAGTGTGTAAAATTCGTTGGAAAATTGAGGAGTTTCACAGAGAGATTAAACAACTAACAGGGATTGAATCTTGTCAATGTCGTAAAGCTAGGCTTCAAAGAAATCATATTGCTTGTGCAATGTTGGTTTGGATTAGATTAAAGAATTTAGCCTATCAAACTGGCCAAACTGTTTATCAAATCAAGCATAATTTGCTGTCTAATTATTTAATACAGCAACTCAAACGCCCAAGTATTCCTATGTGCTTGGTTTAATTGAAATTGTCCCGTGGCGCGGTTCCCTCCGCTCCCTATTTGTGCCAGTTGCGTAAGTCCTGACTGAATTAGAACAACCAGCAGTAAAATTTGCTCGGACTCGGATACCGGTTAGTATTGGTATTTTAACCGGAACCTCTACTAGTCCTATGAAGATTTCCCAAATTCAAGCACAGGTGAAAACGGTACGCGATCGCAATTTTACTGGTATTTCGTTTTTTTACTGGGAAAGTTTGTGGGGTAGCATCACCCCAGAACCTCCCCAGCAAAGGCTACAAGTGTTTCAGAAATTGTTTGTCGCTAAAGCTGTTAGACCTTAACCAGGGAAATTGCTGTATACTATCGCTGACAGATTGTATATGCATTTAATATGATACGGCTTTTGGTGACGGGTATTTTACTGGCGTTATTGACAGGGTGTGGTACCATCGGACTATTACCGACTACTCAGTTAGTCCAAAAAGCGATCGCACTCCAGGTAGAACAAACTCAGCAGCAACTCAACCAAAAACTGGATTTAGACTTATCCGATTTTGAAATCAAACATTTAAAAATTCGCCAGGAACAACCCCTAACCATTGAAAACCTACCAGCTTTCCGCGTCCGGGGAACCTACGATTTAATTTTGCACCTTCCCAAAAGACAGTTAACACAACACCAACAACCTTTTGAAATTTATTTGCAAATTCAGCAAGAAGGTAAGAGCTGGCGCTTGCTAGTTCCCCAACAACAAAATCAGGAGTCACAAGGGAATTGGCGCAGCTATTTAATCCTTTGATATCAGTGACATCACAAAATCTGTGCTGAAGTATATAAGCGTTTCATGATTGCTAAGATTTTTGTACCATAATCTAAATCTGCTGACCACCGCCCAGAAAGTTGATAAATTGATGGCGCAATTCCCCGGGTGATAAAGCGAAATCGTGGGTCTACCACTTCGGTTACTAAAGGTTCAAGACTCCCATAGGCTTTTAAGTGTTGAATATGCGCTCTCACACCAATTCTGGCGCTAGGAAAAGACGCAGCTTCAACACTACCACCAATACAACCCAAACCAGCAAAGTTATTTTGCTCAGGTCTGACATCGCCCCCAAAACGTAAAAATTCAGTTTCTAAGCACATTTGGCAGAAAGCAATGTCATAGTTTACACCCTCAATCTTACCCTCTTCTCGATACAATTGGGCTATCTGTGAAAAATTTACTAAAGCTTTTTCATGGTTGCTTTTCAGGAATAATTGTAACTCTACTTCCGATGTGTTACCCCTTGACATAATGCGGTCTATTTGATCAACGCAAATTAATAAATTTGAGCGTAAAGTAACTAGATTAATTGTGGTATCCCATGTAATTTGAACGTGAAATTCTCTTAAATCCACAGCTTTAATATAAACTATTCTATGGTAACTAATGCGGTGAACATCTCTTAACTTTAATAAATCAATTTGTAGTTGATCTACTATGTTAATCGGAATGTAGCAATTACCATTAACTAATATTCCTTTCTCCCCATATTTTTGCCCATTAATATGAATATCAATAACTGGGTAATCAGATACAACAGCATTTACAGTACTGCGGTCAATTAGCCGACTCCAAGATATTAAACCCTCAGCAATTCCCAAGGCAAAATCACGGCGATAATTTTGTAACAATAAGCAATCTTCTGGACTGCTGAGAAAGCCTACTTGCATCAATAAAGAAGGAATGATAATCTGGCGGCAAAATGCCAAACTCCCCAAGCAGCTGTCTGTATCTGGTTTAACTCCCCAATTTGCTAACCGCGTGACACGCCCTAAAAGCTTGAGTAATAATAATTCCCCATGACTTTGACGCTCTTGGTTATCAGCAATGTAGTGGACACCCGCACCCTGGAGAGTGGGACTTATAGCAGCTTGAGCATGAATTTCTAGGGCGACATCACCCGGACAGCTACGGGAATTAATCCAAGCAATACTCTCAGTGGCGCTCAGGTCATCGGGAACCGCTAAAACGTTACAACTTTGCGCGCGTAATTCTGTGACTATTAAATCCCGCAGCAAAATCATTTCTCTGGTTTCGTTTATATTACCTGCTATGGAGCCTGTATATAAACCTTTTGCTGCTTTACCTCCAGCAGCGGAAATAAAAATACGTCCCATTCTTTAGTTACTGTGTGTTATCAAAATTCAGTGCAAAGAATTTTACACATGATTGTTGGCTTTGGAGTAACAATATAATACCTATTAGTGACTACAAAATAATGAACTAAAATGCAAATTCCCCGTTTGCACCCAGATACAATTGAGGAAATTAAACAGCGTGCTGACATTGTTGATATTGTTTCACAGTACGTGGTTTTACGCAAGCGTGGTAAAGATTTTGTGGGCTTGTGTCCCTTCCACGATGAAAAAACCCCCAGTTTCACAGTCAGTCAAACTAAGCAAATGTATTATTGTTTCGGCTGTCAAGCCGGGGGAAATTCTATCAAGTTTTTAATGGACTTGGGCAAACAGTCTTTTGCGGAAGTAGTGTTAGATTTAGCACGACGTTATCAAGTACCTATCCAAACTCTCGCCCCAGAACAACGTCAAGAATTACAACGTCACATTTCTTTACGAGAAAAGTTGTATGAGGTTCTTGCTTCTGCGGCACAGTTTTATCAACACGCTCTCCGACAGAACCTGGGAGAAAAAGCATATCAATATTTACTACGCGATCGCCAACTCCAAGAGGAAACAATTCAGCGGTTTGGTTTAGGTTATGCACCATCAGGGTGGGAAACTTTACATCGCTATCTAGTGGAAGATAAACACTACCCAGTACAATTATTAGAGAAAGCAGGATTAATTAAGCCGCGTCAGGGAGGAGGCGGTTATTATGATGTGTTCCGCGATCGCTTGATGATTCCTATCCGCGATGTTCAAGGGCGGATAATTGCTTTTGGTGCTAGAACCCTATCTGATGAGCAGCCAAAGTATTTAAATTCGCCAGACACCGAGCTTTTTAATAAGGGTAAAACTTTGTTCGCCCTTGATCAAGCTAAAACTGGAATTTCCCAATCTGATCAAGCTGTGGTAGTGGAAGGATATTTTGATGCGATCGCCCTCCATGCTGCTGGTATTACTAATGTTGTGGCTTCCCTGGGTACAGCCTTAAGCATAGAACAAGTGCGGTCAATCTTACGCTATACCGAATCTAAAGAATTAATACTCAACTTTGATGCTGACAAAGCCGGTAATATCGCTGCTGAACGCGCCATTGGGGAAATAGCCGCACTAGCATATAAAGGTGAAGTACAGCTGAAGATTCTCAATATTCCCGATGGTAAAGATGCTGACGAATACTTATATACTCATACACCAGAAGAGTATATAAAACTGCTAGCAACCGCCCCACTATGGCTGGATTGGCAGATTCAGCAAATTATTCACAATCGAGACTTAAAACAAGCTGCCGACTTTCAGCAGGTTAGCCAGCAAATAGTTAAATTACTTAAAGATATAGATAATAATGATACAAGAAATTATTACATCTCTCACTGTGCGGAAATCCTCAGCTTAGGTGACACCAGACTCATACCCCTACGGGTGGAAAATCTCTTAACTCAAATTGCGCCCACTAGAGTTATAACAAATAAACCTTTACCCCCTCAGAAAAAATGGTATAGTCCCAAACCTACCCCCTCTCCTATTTCAGGGGATAAAAGTCTTTTAGAATTAGCAGAGTCTTTACTATTAAGAATTTATCTGCACTGTCCCGAGCAGCGCCAAGCTATTTTGCAGACTTTAGAAGCAAGGAATTTAGAATTTAGCCTTTCCCACCATCGATTATTATGGCAAAAAATTTTGGAATTAACCGGAGATGAACTAGATTTAATATCAAGGTTACAAAATAAATATTTAGAATTATCAGAACCAATTGAGGTAATTTCCCATTTATTTCATCTGACTGAAAAAACTCAGAAAGACATCCTCCGGACACCCCAAGTAGTCCAAGCAGCCATGGCTGCGATGGAGAGAGTATTTACAGAAAAACGCTATCGTTACTTCTTAGAACTGTGGGAAAAAACCGGCTCAGAATCAGATTACCAATCTTTCTACAAGGAAAAAATCCGACTACAGGAATTAGAGTGTCAACGCCAGTTTTCCATTACAGATTTACTTTAATTTCATCCTGAAAATTGCCTATGGGTCACCATACTGAATAAATTTTACCCATGGCAATAAAAAACCACAGATGAACAAAGTTCATCTGTGATTCAACTTAGCAAAAGCCTAAGCTAGTCCTACCAACTTGGCGCTTAAATCCCACAGACGTTCAGCCTTGTCATCATCACTGGCTTCATTAGAAACCTCTTGTAGAAATGATTTACGGTTTTTCTTTTGTCGATTTCCCCAGCTCCAATAAGCACCAGACTGATTATATGCAGGATCGCTCACCACTTCTGCCACGCGATCGCCAGCCTCCTCCTCGGATACAAAGCCCCCAGTAATGTACTTTTGGAAAACTGGGAAAATCTTCTGAAACAAAGGATAATGATTTCTAAACAGAGCAGTCGTCGCCACACAACCGGGATAGAGCGAGCTAAAAGTGATCCCGTGTGACTCATGATAACGCCGATGTAGCTCCCTCATAGTCAACACATTACACACCTTGCTATCCTTGTAAGCCTTCACCGGTTCAAACTTCTTACCGTCAATCATCGTGACTGGATCTTTAAACCCTTGGGCAAAACCCTTCAAGTCGCCCAAATCTGGACGCGGTGGAATTTTTCCTCCCAACTCCTTGGGGTTATGGGTAACAGTTCCCAAAATCACCAACCTCGGCTCCGTAGATGGGGAATTTTTCAAGTCTTCCAAAAGCAAATTACACAAAAGGAAATGACCCAGGTGATTTGTGGCCACAGTCAGTTCAAATCCCTCTGGACTGCGCAATGGCTCCTTGATTAAAGGCATATAAATTGCCCCATTGCAAACCAAAGCATCCAAAGACCTACCACTGGCGCGAAAGTCCTTGACAAATTCCCGAACACTATCTAAAGAGGCTAAGTCAATATGCATGACTGTGTAGCTGTCCTGCTCCATTCCCAAAGACTTAGCAGCATTTTCCGCCTTGGATAAATCCCGACAGGCCATCACTACATACCATCCCCTTTGGGAAAGCGCTCTCGCGGCTTGCAAACCCACCCCAGAGGAAGCGCCAGTAATCACGACTGTTGACTTCTGATGTTGTGCCATTTTAATTAAAACTGCATGAATTGTCTGGTGACATTTTTATAATCTCTAATGTTCTCATATCACAGAACCACCGAGTTTTAACTTTTGAAAAGCGAATTACTCACAAAACAATGTCTCCCGTGTATCTCTTCCTGTTACGGGATTAGTACCTTTGGCAAGTTGACACAATTTTTTCTCCTCATCCGGACGCAGCAGAACATCAGTAAAATCAGCACCATCAATAATCGCACCATCAAACCTAGCGTTAGAAGCAAACGCACCTTCTAAAATCGCATTGGTCAAATTAGCTTTAATCAGTCGAGCTGAATCTAAAGTAGCGAAGGACAGATCAGCACTCTCCAAATTTGCCGATTCTAAATTCGCCGCAAAAAAGCTGACACCACGCAAATTAGTATGGCTAAAGTTACTCTGGCGGAGATTAGCTTTAGTAAAACTAGAGTCTGTTAAATCACGTCCGGAAAAGTCAGACTCTATTAAAATCTCTTTGTTATATTCTAGGGCTAAAGCTGTTGGCGTATACCCTACAATTATTATCATGCCCACCACGACCCCAAGCAATACACCGAGTATGCTGGCCCAATTTTCCTTACTTAATCTATTATTCATCATATTTTTAACCAATGGCTAAACCTCCTTTCTCTCATTATCCCGATATTGGTGAATTAGGAGAAGACCTAGTAGCACAATGGTTACAGTCTAGGGGCTGGACTATTTTGCATCGTCGTTTTTGCAGCCGCTGGGGGGAAATCGACATTATTGCCCAGTTTCAGGAGCAACAGCTAGGTAGTGAAGGTGGTCTGTTTGTTGACCAATTACCCCAACTAGCATTTGTCGAAGTCAAAACCCGTAGTCCCAGAAGTTGGGATGCAGGGGGTAAAAGTGCCATCACGCCACAAAAGCAAGCTAAAATTTGGCGCACGGCCAAAATATTTTTAGCTGAGTATCCTCACAAGGCTGACTACCCATGTCGCTTTGATGTTGCCATTGTCCACCGTCAGCAAATCTCAAAACAGCGGACTGGAATGACATTGACCTCAGAACCTTTAGCTAGTTTATCCGCAGATGGATACCAATTTTATTTGCAAGAATATCTCCGAGCAGCTTTTGATTGTTTTGCTGATGGCTGATGGTCTGGAATTAACAATCACGCTAGTGTTTCCGGACAGTAACCCAATCCTCGCACAAATTGTTGTCGGAAGGCTTCAATTTCTTCTTTCTCAGGGTTACCATGAGAAACTATGGCCACTTGGTAGCGGCGCATTACCTCTACGGGACATTGTCCCCCTTGTAAACTCCAAAGTGCCATCTGCACCCGCATTGGTGGTGTATACCTAATTCCTAATTCATTGAGAAAAGCTCGAAAGTCCCCATCCTCCTGGGGCGAAACTTCCTCTCTTAATTTTATTCTCACCACCCACCCATCAATTTGATGAATTACGGTGACGAAAGAAACTGGCATCTGAGGTCTGGTGTGGAGATGTTGTACAATTCTCAGGGTTATACTGGCATTTGCCAGGTAATATAAATATTCCATAGTTGCTGCTTGGGATTACCGCCCATCCTACATTTCCATCTTCCTCAATAGATCGCCCTTGCGAATAGGGTAAAAGCACCCGTTTTTATATGGGGAGGTCTACCCAATTTTCATCCTATTTCATGGTTTTGTATGTTCCCAATTCACATGAAAGTTACATAATATTAGGCTATGAAGGTAAACTCTAGTACGTTTTGCCTCGATTAAATGCCTATTCGGCCGGAATATACGGATGTACTAGCAGTACCAGCTAAATCAAATTTTAAGTAAACTTACATAGAATGTTTCCGCATGCAATCCATGTTTTATATCTTAACATTTAATGACTAAAAATTAATGTTTTTTAATATCTAGAGACGCACAATTGTGCGTCTCTATAACTTAATCTGTTTTAAATGAAATTTTGCAGATGTTGCACTAGTTGTTCTGCTTGCATCACTCCCTCAATTCTCTCCACTGGCTGACCTTGCTTAAATAGTACCAATGTTGGTAAGGCAGTAATTTGGTACTGATTTGCTAGCACTGTATACTTTTCAGTATCAATTTTTACGACACGCAACCGATTTTGTAATTGAGCATTAACTTTCTCTAAAATTGGCACCATCATCTGACAGGGGCCACACCAATCAGCATAAAAATCCACTAATACTGGTACATCAGAACCAGATAACATCTCTTCAAAACTGTTGAATTGTTTTTTTGTCGCCATGTGACACACACCAAATCTTTATTGATTGCTTTTAATGGTAATGTGTACCTTAAAGAATCGGCATATCATCATTTTGTTTTTATTGTTGCTCAATTTCCCCATCTTCCCAAAGGTATAGATATCCGGATCAGCAAGCAATTATAGCAACCGCCAAGGAGGTTAGGACGCAAAAAGTAAGACATCCTCAATGGCATCTCGTAAAGAATCAAACTGCTCAAGTTTTTTGCGGATTCGACTTTTTAACCAAGACCAACATTTTTCAATCTGATTCAGGTCTGGAGAATAAGGTGGTAGGTACAACACTTCACACCCTGCGTACTCAATCAGTTGTTGAATGCGCCCACCTTTATGAAATGTAGCATTATCCATCACCACAACCTGTCCCGGTTTGAGTGTGGGAAGCAAACAAGCTTCAAGCCAAGTCTCAAATACTATTCGATTACACGCACCCTCAACAGTGAAAGGAGCTATCAGCTGATGGTTACACAGCGCGGCAATTATGTTCACCCGACCTTGACGACGACCTGATTTAAGTGCATGGAAGCGCTGTCCTTTTGAGTTCCAACCGTAATCATACTGGTCTCGGTTGTCCATTCCTGACTCATCGAGGTATACAATCTTCTCCACAGGTAACTTAGACAACTGCGTTACGAAAGCCTGTCGTTTAACCTCATCGCGCTCACGGTAGCCATAAGTCTTTTTTTTCGCGTAAAACCAATTTTTTTCAAAGCTCTTGAGATTGTGCGCTCGCTAATTTCTTCAGGCCAAAGTGAGGCCATCTCTACTTGGGTTTTATCGCCATGCACGGAAGCGAACTCACGAAATTTTTCCCAATCGGTAATTTTGTGACCATTCCCAGGACGCTTACTAGGCAAGGCTTGGAAGTCCCCCGTTTCGGTTTTTCGCTTCAACCATAGGGTGATGGTGTTGCGACTAATATTAAACATTTGACTGGCTTCAGTTTTCTTCAAGCCATCGAGTTCAATCGCTTGGATTACTTTTTGACGAAGGTCGTAACTGTACGGCTTGGGCATATACCTGTAGCAAGCGATCGCTTCACATGAAAAGGGACTACTTATAGTTTATGCTTAAATTACCTTGGCGGTTGCTATAAATCTAAAATCCTGCAATTATAAGCACAAATCACCATAAGATTATTAGCGCGGTTATTTGAAAAGCAAAAGGAATAATTTATGGAAACCTTGCAGGGAAAAGTTGCAATTGTCACAGGGGCTTCACGGGGGATTGGACGAGCGATCGCTTTAGAACTAGCTAAACAAGGAGCGAGTATAGTAGTTAATTATGCTAGTTCTAGCGGTGCTGCCGACACTGTAGCCGCAGAAATTAATGCCGCCGGAGGTCAGGCTATTGCCCTAAAAGCTGATGTATCAAAGGTTGAGCAAGTGGAGGCATTATTTAACGCCACCATAGAAAAGTTTCAGCGCCTTGATATTATTGTCAATAATGCCGGTATTACTCGCGACACATTACTTTTACGCATGAAGCCAGAAGATTGGCAAGCAGTAATTGACCTCAACCTGACAGGTGTGTTCTTATGCACACGCGCCGCCAGTAAAATCATGCTCAAACAACGTTCTGGACGCATTATTAATATTGCCTCCGTAGCTGGACAAATGGGTAACCCTGGTCAAGCCAACTATAGCGCCGCCAAAGCAGGGGTCATCGGCTTTACTAAAACAGTCGCCAAAGAACTCGCTTCTCGCGGGATCACAGTTAATGCCGTTGCTCCTGGTTTTATTGCCACAGACATGACCAGTAAACTTAGCAACACCGAAGATATTTTGAAATATATCCCTCTGGGTCGCTACGGTCAACCAGAAGAAATAGCTGGTATGGTGCGGTTCCTCGCTGCTGATCCTGCTGCTGCTTACATTACTGGACAAGTCTTTAACGTTGATGGCGGCATGGTAATGTAATCATGAGTGACTCCAGGTTCTTTGCCAGATGGTAAAGCTCAAGAGCATGACAATACTAATGGCAGTGGTCAATATCACCACCACAGTCATGCCTTGTATTCTCATGGCTAGCAAGTTAAAAACTAAAGTGATACTCCACAGAGTCAAGGCAGCATGGCCTTGGGAAAATCCCCAGGCGAGTAAGCGGTGGTGTATGTGGTCTTTACCGGGGGTACTCAGAGGGTTTTTTCCTGCCAATAACCTGCGGATAAACACTTGTGTAGTATCCAATACTGGCAATATGAGAAATAAAATCGTCGGTCCGAGGGCAAAAATTGTATTTTGTTGCAGGTTACCTAAAATACTAGTTGCAGCTAGGACATAACCAAAAAAGTATGCACCAGCATCACCCATGATAATCCTTGAGGGGTGGAAGTTATGGCGCAAAAAGCCCAAAGCTCCACCCCCTAAAGCTGCCAGCACTAAAATAGCAGCCGCCCGATTGGGAAATTGGGCAGCAACCCCTAACAAACTCATGGCAGTGATAAAACTCACTCCCCCAGCCAATCCATCCATACCGTCCATCAAATTGATGGCGTTAGTGATACCTACTACCCAAAGTACCGTTATCGCCATGGAAAATAGCGAGTCTAGGGGCGTGTTCAATCCAACATCAATCCTGATGCCGTTGGCATACAGCAACAATGCCGTGACAATCTGTGCCCACAGGCGCACAGAGGGCGGCAAACCGAACTGATCATCAATAAAACCAACAAGCACTAGGATGGAACCTCCTAGTAAAATGGTTAGGACTTGAGCCAAGACGCTTTGCAGGGCAATAGGTCGTAACAGGCTAGCTAGTACCATAGCGGCAATCACTCCCGCATAAATAGCTAAACCACCCGCATTGGGTAAAGGCTGCTGGTTGAGTCGTCGTGCATTTGGTTGGTCAGCCCAACCTACCCGCAAGGCAAATTTGCGTATTGTGGGAATCAAACGCCAGGTTACCAACCAAGCCAAAAGAAACGTAAATACTACTGCCAACCAGCCGGAACCGCTAGGGTCGGCAATGCCGAGGGACTTAAGAAAGTTGTCTAGATTCATCCCCCAATTCAAGCATTACTGCCATTGTCCTATATGAGTATCAACTGTAATATTACTCAATTTTGGGAATTTGCATTTATAATCTGAACTGTTTGGTGATTAGCACTCTAGTCTAGTGAGTGCTAAATTGTCTAATGGAAGGACTAGAGAGATAAAACATGGCAAAAATTATTTCATTTGATGAAGAGTCACGGCGCGCGCTAGAGAAAGGTGTTAACGCCATAGCTGACGCGGTAAAAATCACCCTCGGACCTAGAGGTCGTAACGTCCTTTTAGAAAAAAAATTTGGCGCGCCCCAAATCGTTAATGATGGGATCACAGTTGCCAAAGAAGTTGAACTAGAAGATCCCTTAGAAAACACCGGTGCAAGACTGATTCAAGAAGTGGCATCCAAAACCAAGGATATCGCTGGTGATGGAACCACCACCGCCACAGTTTTAGCACAGGCGATGATTAGAGAAGGTTTAAAGAACGTCGCCGCTGGTACTAACCCCATGAGCTTGAAGCGGGGGATCGACAAAACTATTGAAGTGTTGGTACAAGAAATTGCCAAGTTGGCAAAACCAGTAGAAGGAAGTGCGATCGCCCAAGTGGCCACTGTTTCCTCCGGTAATGATGAACAAGTGGGCGCAATGATTGCCGAAGCCATGGAAAAGGTCACCAAAGACGGTGTGATCACTGTGGAAGAATCTAAATCCCTGACTACCGAACTGGAAGTAGTGGAAGGGATGCAAATTGACCGGGGTTATATTTCTCCCTACTTCATTACCAATAACGACAGACAAATCGTAGAATTTGAAAACGCCCGCATCCTGATTACCGACAAAAAAATCAGCAGCATCCAGGATTTAGTTCCTGTGTTGGAAAAAGTAGCCCGTCTGGGTCAACCCTTGCTGATTATTGCCGAAGACTTAGAAGGAGACGCTTTAGCAACTTTAGTAGTCAATAAAGCTCGCGGTGTCCTGGCTGTGGTTGCTATCAAAGCACCCGGATTTGGCGATCGCCGCAAAGCGTTGTTACAAGATATTGCGATTCTCACCGATGGACAGATGATTTCTGAAGAAATCGGTTTAAGTCTAGACACTGCTACTTTAGAAATGCTCGGAACTGCCCGCAAAATCACCATTGACAAAGAAAGCACCACAATTGTGGCCGGTGGTGAAACCAAACCAGAGGTACAAACCCGAGTTGCTCAAATTCGTAAGCAATTGGCAGAAACTGATTCTGACTACGATCGCGAAAAACTCCAAGAACGCATTGCCAAGCTAGCAGGCGGTGTCGCAGTCATTAAAGTGGGTGCAGCCACAGAAACCGAACTCAAAGACCGCAAACTACGGATTGAAGACGCGCTCAACGCCACTAAAGCTGCTGTAGAAGAAGGGATAGTTCCCGGTGGTGGTACAACCCTGATCAACTTGACCGAGAAAATCGACGCCATCAAAGCAACCCTTCACGAAGAAGAAAAAATTGCCGCGGATATTATCAAACGCGCATTAGAAGCTCCCTTGCGTCAAATAGCAGATAATGCCGGTGACGAAGGTTCTGTGATTGTCTCTCAAGTCAAGGGCAGCGATTTCAATATTGGTTACAACGCCGCTACTGGCAAATTTGAGGATTTGATTGCTGCCGACATCATCGATCCTGCGAAAGTTGTCCGTTCAGCTTTGCAAAATGCTGCTTCTATTGCCGCTATGGTCTTGACTACTGAAGCCATTGTCGCCGAAAAACCAGAGAAGAAACCCGCAGGTCCTGCTCCTGACATGGGCGGCATGGGCGGCATGGGCGGCATGGGCGGCATGGGCGGTATGGGCGGTATGGGTATGTTCTAGTCTGTGTTGCTGAATGTAAATATTTTCTGGTGCAGTTTGCCTTGCTCAGGCAAACTGTTTTTTTTCATCTCCAAGTCTGGCGGGAGCGTTGGGCTGGCGCGACGCTGGTATACTGATCAAATGATTCCTATGGGTTAAAACTGTAAACAGTTAGGGAATGAATTATGAGGAGTGGCGACCAAAATTTAGTTATTTTGACCCTCTATATTATTGGCGTTGCTTACGTCTTTAATCGTATGGTGGAGTCTATTGATGATCAAGTAAAATTTGAATTTCAAAAAGCAGCTGTTGATCAACAACTCAAAGAACAAAATCTCCTCGACCAAGTGGGGATTTCTTTTAAATTCAAATCCTTATATGCCGTAGATGACGTCAAAGATTTATCCCTGAGTATTGAAAATAAATCCGATAATATTGCCATATATGTAGACTGGGACAATAGCTCTTTAGTGGTGGAACATAGCAAGCAATCACGTCGAGTCATTCGCAAATCACCTGATTTAACCCGTGACTTAGGTGTACCACAAAGTCCTAGCCTGATTGCTCCCCAGAAAACTCTTTCAGAAACGGTAACAGCAGAAGATGTTTTTGACCGTGATGCCGCCACAGGAACCTACTCTGCTACCAAACCCATAGTTAATATCACAGCACTAAGTAAAGGTGGTGAACCGCAAAAAAAGTTATATAACGATTTTATGAAGGAAAGAAAGGACTTGACATTTTCACTCCAGCTAGTGTTACGCATCTCTGAATTACGTGTGGGTCTAGCCCCGGGTGTGGATATCCCCCCACTTGTATTATCAATTGTCCTTTCACTATTAGAAAAGTACCCTGGACTTATGCTTTGCCTTGGAAGAAAAAATAAGTAATCCAAACCAGGCACATTGTGCCATCCCGGATTACACTGGAGTTGGGGAGAGAGTAGGCGCAGGCGGTTGCAGATCAGTTACAGTGACTGGTTTGAGGAAAGTCCGGGCTCCCCAAAGACCAAACTTGCTGGATAACCCCCAGTGCGAGCGATCGCGAGGATAGTGCCACAGAAAGATACCGCCTTTTTTTTAAAGGTAAGGGTGCAAAGGTGCGGTAAGAGCGCACCAGCACAACCGAGAGGTTGTGGCTCGGTAAACCCCGGTTGGGAGCAAGGCGAAAGGAAACAAAGGTTGGTCTTTTACCAGTTTCCAATGATTAGAGCCGCTAGAGGCGTTTGGTAACAAGCGTCCCAGATAGATAACTGCCCTCAAAGGTGTTTTTTAACAGTCGGCGAGAACAGAACCCGGCTTATGTCCGACTCTCTCCCCCTCTTTTTATTCCCCAGCCCCCCATCCGGTTTAATGACACTTGTTTATCCACGTCGTCAGCGACAGCTCGAAAGTTTAGTCAGAAAGTTAGGTTTACCACCAGGTTTACCCATTAAGTGGGAACTGTTGGATTTGGCTCTGACTCATCCTAGTGTTTCTGAATCCGCAAATTATCAACAATTGGAGTTTGTCGGTGATGCGGTGGTGCGACTGGCGGCCTCGGTAGTTTTGTGGGAAACATATCCTGATTGTCCAGTAGGGGATTTTGCTGCTATTCGTTCAGTTTTGGTGAGCGATCGCATCCTGGCTCAACTAGCAAGAGAATATGGTTTCCAGTTATATTTACTTGTGGTCGGTAGTGCTACCAGTGATAAAATTGGTCAAGAATCACGATTAGCAGATGCTTTTGAAGCTGTTCTAGGTGCCTTGTACCTGAGCACAAACAACCTGGAATTAATTCGCCCTTGGCTAGATTTTCACTGGCAAAAGTTAGCCACGGAAATTCGCCGCGACCCAGCCCGACTCAACTACAAAGCAGCTCTCCAAGAATGGACACAGGCAGAATTTAAAGTTTTACCTGAGTATCGAGTCAGGGAAGTTAATCAACCGAATCCACATCAAGATCGCTTCGCCGCAGAAGTTTGGCTTCATGACAATAAACTAGGTGAAGGTAAAGGACGCTCAATCAAAGCTGCGGAGCAAGCCGCAGCCAAGGTAGCTTTTTTAGCTATTTCTCCCCCAGAAAAACAGTGAATATAACGATAGCTCTGACTTCCTAATGGCGAGTCAGGTAACCCATAATGCCGTTATCTTGACCACCAGAAGTCTCAATCACGCCTTCTTTTGCAGCTGCACCAGTTAATAAAGCACTATCAATCATCGGCAAGGTAATCTTGACAGCCGTGCCTTTGTTTATACCCGCACTTTCCAGAGTAATACTACCTCCCATCGCTTCGACTAAATTCCGCGAAATAGCTAATCCTAGCCCCGTACCTTCAACTTTGCGTGTGGTTCCTCCATCTAACATCACAAAGGGGCGAAATAGTTTGTGCTGCTGGGTAGGTTCTATCCCTAGACCTGTATCTGTGATGCTGATTATTACCTGAGATTTGTTCTGACTAGATTTAGAAATGGCTGTAGCAATGGTAATGCTTCCTTGGTCGGTAAACTTAGTGGCATTACCAATGATATTAATGATCACCTGCTTTAACTTTACCGCATCTGCTGCGACAGGAATCAAATCAGTACCTAAATCGGTTTTTAACTGCAAACCTTTGTTTTGAATATTTACTGATTGTAAATTAATCACTTCCAGCAGTATTTGTCGCAGATCAATAGGTACTGTAACTACTGACAGCTTACCTGCTTCAATTTTAGAAATATCAAGCAGCTCATTAATAATACCTAACAAGTGAATAGCTGTTTCGTCGGCACGTTGAAGAAACTCTATTTCCTCTTCCCGGCTATCACACAAGCCATCATGCACCACCCGCACACAATTAATAATCACATTAAGTGGATTTCTCAACTCATGGGAAGTAGTAGCCAAAAACTGACTTTTGATCTGGTTGGCACTTTTTGCCTCTTTCCAAGCATTTTCTAGTTCTTCGGCCAGGCCTTGAGTCTCTCAACCATTTGGTCTATGGCTTGGGCTAGTTGGTTAAACTCCCGAATTTGGAAATTTCGCGGTACTGGTTGTGCGGCGTGGTGGCTATGAAGATGCAGAGCATAGTCTCGCAATTGTTCTACAGGACTGGCTAAATAAGGCGCTAGATATAGGGATACTAACAAACTCGCACCAATCAAACCAACTGTTAAAACAATCAGGATGAGTTTAATTTCTTCTAAACCTAGGAGGGCATTATCTACAGTGGTTACAGCCAAAACTATCCATTTTTTACCCGCTTGTGTTGTGATGGGATTAGCAATAGCCCTGTAACCCACGATGAATTCTGTACCCTCTTGAGAAGCTAAATTGACGGAGTTACTTTGTCCGGTTACGGCATTTTTGACAATTGCTTGCAGTTGGCCAGCATCTGGGTGTTCTTGAATATTACTACCAACTAACTCCGCTGATGGGTGTGCTAAAATTATCCCATTTTCAGAAATTACTACCGTAGAGCCTGTTAAGGAACCCGGTTGATTTCTGCTTTGTTTATATAATGCTGATTTGATACTCAATGTATATCGCACTTGCCCTGTGGGGTTGTTGACTGGGGTAGATAGTAGCAGTTGCAGTTGATTACCCCGATTTATTTGACCTGTGGTTCCTAATTTTGGCGGTAATATTTTTTGTATATTAATTTCTCCTGTTTGCTGAGGAATAGATGATTCCCACTCGGTAATTGGTTGCTCACCACAGCTACTGGCAATAATTTTACTTGTTTGTATATTAGTTAATTGTAAGCAGTCAATGTGACTTGGTAATTGTTTTGCTACTTCAGTGAGATATTTTTCTACCTGGGCTGAGGAACCGGACTGAATGACTCTTGTTTGACTCAGAATGAGTAAGTGAGTTTTGAGGGTAGCGATCGCATTAGCTATTTTTTCACTTTTGAAAACAGCACTCTCTGTAAGATTTTCGCCGGCGGTTTTTAATAGGCTAGATCTGGCTTTATTCAAAGCCACGATTTCCCCGAGCAATATCACCGGGACAAACAACAGCAAAATTCTTGTTACTAAAATACGTCGAAAGGATGATTGACGAGCCTTAGCCATCGAGTATCTCACTTCGCATCTGTAAACCACAAAATTAACGATGTGCAATTAGAACAGCTCAAAGAGATATTCCGCTAAGTTATAATTGTGTTTTTGTCAACTGCCAAAAGTTGCAAATATTGAACGTATAACCAGAAATTAGACATACCAAAACTCTTATGGGGTAAATGTGAATGTGACTGCTGTTGCATATAGATATAGATATATTATGAAATTGCTCAATAGTAGCCGTGGGCAAATATTGTTTAGCAAATCAATTCACTAACAAGTAAAATTTCCAAAATATCACACTCATCCCATAATGCAACATCGTCCTCATACTATAGTAGTTTTGGCCATGAGTGCAGATGGCAAGATAGCAGATTTTAGGCGATCCCCTGCTCGTTTTGGCTCAGGAGCTGATAAAGCACACCTGGAAAAACAAATCGCTGCTTCTGATGCCGTTTTATTAGGTGCTGGCACTATTCGCGCCTACGGTACAACACTTACCGTATCACAACCAATTCTGCTGCAACAACGAATGAAAGAGGGTAAACCCCCCCAGCCGGTTCATATAGTCCTTACACAATCTGCCGAACTTCATCCGGAAATTAAGTTTTTCCAACAGCCTATTGAACGCTGGTTACTCACCACAACCACGGGAGCAGATGCTTGGGCAAAAACCCAACAGACAGCACCCACAAGGGAGTTAACAGCCTTACAGGGTTGTCCTGCTAAATTTGATCAAATTCTCATTTTTGATACACCCACGGGCAATGTAGACCTATCTGCTGCTTTGTTACACCTTAGATCCCTAGACATAAACCGGTTAGCAGTATTAGGGGGCGGGGAATTAGTAGCTGCTCTCCTGCAATTAGATTTAATTGATGAACTGTGGTTAACAGTGTGTCCACTAATTTTAGGTGGTGCATCCGCGCCTACACCAGTAGAAGGTGAGGGATTTTTATCACAATTAGCCCCCAAGTTAGAACTTTTAGAAGTGCATCAAGTCCAGCAAGAGGTGTTTTTACACTATCGGCTACAACGTTAATCTATTGTAGCCATTCCCCATTCCCCATTCCCTATTCCCTTAATGGTTATTAACTGTATTCTAGGTAACCCACTAGTCCACTTTCAGTGGACTTGAGCTATTAGACAGGGAATTTATTCCCTGGCGAATGGAAGTAGACACCAATTTCCCCCTTACTCCTCACTCCTCACTCCTTACTCCTTCTCCCTTACCTGTTCCCTGTTCGGTGTGTTCCCTGTTCCCTTTTTTATTTCCCCAAAGTTTTATTTAAAAAAATTTACTTAATTTTGACATCACAGCGGATCTTTGACAAGTGTCATAGGTTATACTACTGGCTAATAATTCCCTTGGCAGTTTCACCAAATTACAAAGTACTTTATTGACAATCTGGTGCGGACATCTCCAATGTCCGGAAATAGTGCGATCGCCTATAACAAAAACAGCCCCCGTATAGTAACTGATTAAATTGACATTTTCAACTTCAGGGATAGGACAACCCTTGACTTTTGTAGCTCACAGATATTTTAGGAAAAGGTGATTGATATATGGTAACTAGTGCTTCTTTCTTTGGTGATTTACCGGATTTAGTTGTCACCACCGTATCAGGGGAAACAGATGAGACTAATAATACCCCTACAGTTCCCATTACCCAGAGTGTAGCAGATGAACCCTATATAGTTGCTGATATAAATCAAATTAGTGTCAGTTCCAATCCCGGTAATTTTATCAATATTGGTGGAATACTGTACTTTACAGCCAATGATGAAATTAATGGTATAAAACTGTGGAAAGCAGACCCGAATACAGGAGCAGTAACCCTACTAGAAACTAATCCTGAGGGAGGTTCTAACTTTGGTAATTTTATCAACGTTAATGATGATTTCTACTTTACAGCTTCTAGTCCTACCACAGGTACAGAACTCTGGAAAATAGACCCCACCACGGGAACCCCCACCGTCATTGATATTCGCACAGGTAGCAGTAGTTCCAGTCCCGATAATTTAACCAATGTGAATGGAACGCTGTATTTTACAGCTTCTAGTTCTACCACAGGTACAGAACTCTGGAAAATAGACCCGACCACGGGAACCCCAACGGTCATTGATATTGTTCCTGGTAGCAGTGGTTCCAGTCCCAATAATTTAATCAATGCCAATGGCACCCTCTATTTTACCGCTTCTAATTCAGCTAATGGTCGGGAGTTATGGAAACTAGATCCCGCCACTGATACTCCCATATTGCTCAAAGATATTCAAGAAGGTAGCAGTAGTTCTAATCCTGGTAATCTCACTTATAGTAATGGCAAGTTGTATTTTACGGCCGATAATTACACCCAAGGCGTAGAACTGTGGGAAACTGACGGTACACCAGAAGGTACTAATCTCACAGCGGATATTAATCAAACTACTTTGAGTGCCAGTCCGGGTAATTTTATCAATATCGGTGGAGTACTGTACTTTACAGCCAATGATGAAATTAATGGTACAAAACTGTGGAAAGCAGACCCGAATACGGGAGAAGTAACCCTACTAGAAACTAATCCTGAGGAAGGTTCTAACTTTGGTAATTTTATTAATGTTAATGGTGATTTCTACTTTACAGCTTCTAGTCCTACCACAGGTACAGAACTCTGGAAAATAGACCCCACCACGGGAACCCCCACCGTCATTGATATTCGCACAGGTAGCAGTAGTTCCAGTCCCGATAATTTAACCAATGTGAATGGAACGCTGTATTTTACAGCTTCTAGTTCTACCACAGGTACAGAACTCTGGAAAATAGACCCCACCACCGGAACCCCCACCGTCATTGATATTGTTGCTGGTAGTAGTAGTTCATCACCGCGTAATTTAACTAATATCAACGGCATTCTTTATTTTACCGCATCCAATTCAGCTAATGGTCAGGAGTTATGGAAACTAGATCCCGCTAATGACACCCCTGGTTTAGTTAGCGATCTTAATCCGGGTACCAGTAGTTCTAATCCCACAACTTTGACTAAATCTGGTGACAACTTGTATTTTATTGCTAATAATGGCACTAATGGAACTGAGTTATTTCGTTTAGATTCAACCGGTAACTTAGTACTGCTGGATATAGATATAAGAGAAGGAGGTAATAGCTCCACCCCCCAGAACCTCATTGATGTCAATGGCACACTGTACTTCACTGCTAATGATGGCATAGTAGGGAATCAACTGTGGAAAATAGACACCACCACTGGTAACCCCGTAGCCTTAGAAGTGCCAAATCTCTACAATAATAACGCGGATTATCTTGATAGCTTCAGGAATGTTGGGGGGAAACTCTACTTTAGAAATTCCTACTACAACAGCAACTTTACCATTTACCGACCACTCTATACCATTGATGACACCACTGGTAACCCTGTGATACTTGACGGTGTATCTGATGTGGAGAATCTCACAAATATTGATGGAGTACTGTACTTTAGTGGTCGTGGTAACAATACAGGTGAAGAACTATGGAAGTTAGACCCTACCACTGGGACACTGAGTGTAGTTGATATTGTCACAGGTAGTGGTAGTTCCTCCCCTAGGAATTTCACTAATGTCAATGGTACTTTATTTTTTACAGCATCCACATCGGAAAATGGACAGGAACTATGGAAGCTAGATGGTACAGGAAACCCAGTTTTAGTCAAAGATATTCGCGTTGGTAATAATAGTTCCTCACCTAGTAATTTATTTAATCTCAATGGTACACTGTACTTCACTGCTAATGATGGCATTAGGGGAGTAGAACTGTGGATCAGTGACGGAACAACAGCAGGGACGGTGCTCGCCAAAGACATTAACGGACGTACTCCTGGTTCTACCCCCCAGAACCTCATTGATGTCAATGGCACACTGTACTTCACTGCTAATGATGGCATAGTAGGGAATCAACTGTGGAAAATAGACACCACCACTGGTAACCCCGTAGCCTTAGAAGTGCCAAATCTCTACAATAATAACGCGGATTATCTTGATAGCTTCAGGAATGTTGGGGGGAAACTCTACTTTAGAAATTCCTACTACAACAGCAACTTTACCATTTACCGACCACTCTATACCATTGATGACACCACTGGTAACCCTGTGATACTTGACGGTGTATCTGATGTGGAGAATCTCACAAATATTGATGGAGTACTGTACTTTAGTGGTCGTGGTAACAATACAGGTGAAGAACTATGGAAGTTAGACCCTACCACTGGGACACTGAGTGTAGTTGATATTGTCACAGGTAGTGGTAGTTCCTCCCCTAGGAATTTCACTAATGTCAATGGTACTTTATTTTTTACAGCATCCACATCGGAAAATGGCAGGGAACTATGGAAGCTAGATGGTACAGGAAACCCAGTTTTAGTCAAAGATATTCGCGTTGGTAATAATAGTTCCTCACCTAGTAATTTATTTAATCTCAATGGTACACTGTACTTCACTGCTAATGATGGCATTAGGGGAGTAGAACTGTGGATCAGTGACGGAACAACAGCAGGGACGGTGCTGACCAAAGACATTAACGGACGTACTCCTGGTTCTACCCCCCAGAACCTCATTGATGTCAATGGCACACTGTACTTCACTGCTAATGATGGCATAGTAGGGAATCAACTGTGGAAAATAGACACCACCACTGGTAACCCCGTAGCCTTAGAAGTGCCAAATCTCTACAATAATAACGCGGATTATCTTGATAGCTTCAGGAATGTTGGGGGGAAACTCTACTTTAGAAATTCCTACTACAACAGCAACTTTACCATTTACCGACCACTCTATACCATTGATGACACCACTGGTAACCCTGTGATACTTGACGGTGTATCTGATGTGGAGAATCTCACAAATATTGATGGAGTACTGTACTTTAGTGGTCGTGGTAACAATACAGGTGAAGAACTATGGAAGTTAGACCCTACCACTGGGACACTGAGTGTAGTTGATATTGTCACAGGTAGTGGTAGTTCCTCCCCTAGGAATTTCACTAATGTCAATGGTACTTTATTTTTTACAGCATCCACATCGGAAAATGGCAGGGAACTATGGAAGCTAGATGGTACAGGAAACCCAGTTTTAGTCAAAGATATTCGCGTTGGTAATAATAGTTCCTCACCTAGTAATTTATTTAATCTCAATGGTACACTGTACTTCACTGCTGATGATGGCATTAGGGGAGTAGAACTGTGGATCAGTGACGGAACAACAGCAGGGACGGTGCTCGCCAAAGACATTAACGGACGTACTCCTGGTTCTACCCCCCAGAACCTCATTGATGTCAATGGCACACTGTACTTCACTGCTAATGATGGCATAGTAGGGAATCAACTGTGGAAAATAGACACCACCACTGGTAACCCCGTAGCCTTAGAAGTGCCAAATCTCTCCAATAACAACGCAGATTATCTTGATAGCTTCAGGAATGTTGGGGGGAAACTCTACTTTAGAAATTCCTACTACAACAGCAACTTTACCATTTACCGACCACTCTATACCATTGATGACACCACTGGTAACCCTGTGATACTTGACGGTGTATCTTATGTGGAGAATCTCACAGATATTGATGGAGTACTGTACTTTAATGGTCGTGGTAACAATACAGGTGAAGAACTATGGAAGTTAGACCCTACCACGGGGACACTGAGTGTAGTTGATATTGTCACAGGTAGTGGTAGTTCCTCACCGGGTAATTTCACTAATGTCAATGGTACTTTATTTTTTACAGCATCCACATCGGAAAATGGTAGGGAACTATGGAAGCTAGATGGTACAGGAAACCCAGTTTTAGTCAAAGATATTCGCGTTGGTAATAATAATTCCTCACCTAGTAATTTATTTAATCTCAATGGTATACTGTACTTCACTGCCAATGATGGAGTAAATGGTAGTGAATTATGGAAAAGTGACGGAACAACAGTAGGGACAGTTCTACTAGAAATTTATCCTGGTACTAATAGCTCTAATCCGAGTAACTTTATTGAGGTAAATAATGTTTTATATTTTACCGCTAATAATGAAGGCAATGGCACGGAACTATGGCGAATTAATGCAACTACAGGTAATCCCGAAGTTTTAGATATTCAACCAGGTAGTAACAGTTCTTCCCTGAGTAATCTAACTAATGTTAATGGAACCCTATATTTCACAGCCTCTACTTTAGCAGCGGGTACAGAACTCTGGAAAATAGACCCCACCACGGGAACCCCCACCGTCATTGATATTCGCACAGGTAGCAGTAGTTCCAGTCCCGATAATTTAACCAATGTGAATGGAACGCTGTATTTTACAGCTTCTAGTTCTACCACAGGTACAGAACTCTGGAAAATAGACCCCACCACCGGAACCCCCACGGTCATTGATATTGTTGCTGGTAGCAGTAGTTCATCACCGCGTAATTTAACTAATATCAACGGCATTCTTTACTTTACCGCCTCCAATTCAGCTAATGGTCAGGAGTTATGGAAGCTAGATTCCTCCACTGATACTCCCATATTGCTCAAGGATATTCGCGAAGGTAGTAGTAGTTCTAACCCTGGTAATCTCACTTATAGTAATGGCAAGTTGTATTTTACCGCCGATAATTACACCCAAGGCGTAGAACTGTGGGAAACTGACGGTACACCAGAAGGTACTAATCTCACAGCGGATATTAATCAAACTACTTTGAGTGCCAGTCCGGGTAATTTTATCAATATCGGTGGAGTACTGTACTTTACAGCCAATGATGAAATTAATGGTACAAAACTGTGGAAAGCAGACCCGAATACGGGAGAAGTAACCCTACTAGAAACTAATCCTGAGGAAGGTTCTAACTTTGGTAATTTTATTAATGTTAATGGTGATTTCTACTTTACAGCTTCTAGTCCTACCACAGGTACAGAACTCTGGAAAATAGACCCCACCACCGGAACCCCCACCGTCATTGATATTCGCACAGGTAGCAGTAGTTCCAGTCCCGATAATTTAACCAATGTGAATGGAACGCTGTATTTTACAGCTTCTAGTTCTACCACAGGTACAGAACTCTGGAAAATAGACCCCACCACCGGAACCCCCACCGTCATTGATATTGTTGCTGGTAGCAGTAGTTCATCACCGCGTAATTTAACTAATATCAACGGCATTCTTTATTTTACCGCCTCCAATTCAGCTAATGGTCAGGAGTTATGGAAAGTAGATTCCACCACCGATACTCCCATATTGCTCAAAGATATTCAAGAAGGTAGCAGTAGTTCTAATCCTGGTAATCTCACATATAGCAATGGCAGGTTGTATTTTACCGCCGATGATGGTACGCGGGGTTTAGAACTCTGGGCTGTGGATGTAGTTGTTAGTAACACTGTTGGTAATATTGAGAAGTCTTCAAATGAAGACGAAATAATTAACTTCAGTGCTACAGACTTTGCAGATGTGTTTGCTGGTAGTGGTGGTTTAAGCTTAGTTGCAGTGAAAATTTTACTGCTACCTAGCAATGGAGTTTTGAAGCTAGAGGAGAATTTGGTTACAGCCAATCAGGAAATTCTCGCTTCTGATTTAGATCGTCTCACCTTCGTTCCCAATGTCAATTTTAACGGCACTGTGGGCTTTACCTGGGTTGGTTCCGATGGCACAACCTATGCTGTTGACTCTTCGTCTGTAACTTTAACTATCAACTCGGTAAATGATTCTCCCTTCCTAGGTAACCAAATTTCTGACCGCAGGATATTTAGTAACCGTCTGTCTACTTTTTCTATTCCCGCCAATACCTTTGAAGATGTTGATATAGGGGACTCTCTTACTTATTCTGCTACCTTAGCTGATGGTAGTCCTTTACCGGACTGGTTGACTTTTAGTGATAGAACTTTTACGGCTAACCCTGTTATTGGTAGTACGGGAGAATATGAAATTAGGGTGACAGCCACAGATCAAAGTAATGATTCTGTAAGTGACACTTTTGGGTTAACTATTGTTGATAGTGCGCCAACTAATATTTACCTCAGTAATAACGCCATTAGAGAAAATAGTGCCGATAGTACTGTAGTTGGGGTGTTTACTTCGGAAGATAATAACACCAATGACACCCATACATATACATTATCGGATGATGCCGGTGGGCGATTTGCCATTGTAGGTAATCAACTGGTGGTAGCTGATGGTGCACTGTTAGACTACGAAAATGCTACCCAGCACACAATACGGGTGAAAACCACAGACAACAGCGGTTTATTTTATGAGCGTAACATTACAATTGCAATCTTAGTTAATAATGTCGCTGGGCTATTATCTTTCACATCCTCTACCTTTAGTGTGAATGAAGATGGAACCCCCATCAATACTGTCAGGATTCAACGTACCAATGGTAGTACAGGTGTTGTCAGCGTCACCGTTGAACTGACTGATGGAAGCGCGATCGCTCCCAATGACTATGACAATACTCCCATCACTGTTACCTTTGGTGATGGAGAAATCTTGAAGACAGTCACCATCCCCATAGTGGATGACAGTATTTATGAAGCCACAGAAACTGTCAACCTGACCCTTTCTAACCCCACAGGTGGTGCCAGATTAGGTACAACCAGGTCTGCTATCCTCAATATCATAGATAATGATGCCCTACCTGGTGTTTTATCCTTTTCCGCCGCTAATTTTAGCCTCAATGAAGATGGAACCCCTGTAATTCCTGTCACCATTAACCGCACGGAGGGAAGTAATGGAAATGTCAGCGTCACTCTGAGGTTAACTAATGGTACAGCCAGTGCTGGTAGTGATTACATTGCCACAGCAATTTTACTTAACTTTGCCGATGGCGAAACCAGTAAAATAATTAATGTTCCCATTATTAATGATGGATTGGTGGAACCAGAGGAAACAATCAATTTAACTCTGGTTAATCCCACTGGGGGAGCAACTTTAGGCACTAACAACCAAGCCATTTTAACCATCATAGATGATGACTTTAAACCTACCTTGACGGTTAATTTTGCCAACAATCAAGTAACTGAGGGAAATACCCTTGAGGGTACAATTACCCGGAATACAGATACCACCCAACCTTTAACCGTCACCTTATCTAATAGTAACAGCGAGCAAATTACCATTCCTAGCAGCGTAATCATCCCTGCTGGGGCGACTTCTGCAACTTTTAACCTTATCGCTATTGATGATACCTTAATTGAACCTACTAGAAGTTATGCAGTTATTGCCACTGCACAAGGATTTATTAGTGGTTTAGCTAACGTTTCGGTTCTCGATAATGATCGCGTGACATTATCCTTAAGCCTGGATACAGATGGTATTAACGAGAACAGAGATAAAGCGATCGCCACTGTTAGTCGTAATGTAGTCAGTAATACTCCCTTACTAGTGCAACTGAGTAGTAGTGATAGGAGCAAAGCCATTGTCCCCAATAATGTGACTATTGGGGCTAATCAAGCTTCCGCCACCTTTGAAGTCTCAGCGGTAGACAATGACATTCTTGATGGCATAAAAACAGTAACAGTTACCGCTACACCTACCTATACAGGCACAAATACCCCATTACCCTTGGGATTTGCCACTGTCAATATTAACATTGTGGATGATGAAAGTCCCAGCCTGACCCTGATCCTAGACAGAGACATCATCAGTGAAACAGCAACAGCCACAGGGACCATTACTCGCAATACAGATACAACAGAGGCACTAGCCATTACAGTTATCAGTAGTGATACCACAGAGGCAACAGTACCCGACACAGTAACCATTCCCGCTGGAGAAAATTCCGTCACCTTCACCATTGCAGGTGTTGACGATAGCATTAACGATGGTAGTCAAACACTCATCATCACTGCGATCGCCCCCGGACTAAATAGCGGTACAGCCAACCTGCAAATCACGGACATAGACATACCTGACCTAGTAATCACACAACTAGGCACAGTAGAAACCACCTACACAAGTCAACAAGCCCAATTTACCTATACAGTTAGTAATAACGGCATCATCAGCGCCACTAACAACTGGCAAGATAGAGTATACTTATCTACAGATAACCGAATAGATGCTAGTGACCTGCTACTGGGAGAATTCCCCCTAGGCAGCCAGGAAAATCCCGCCGACCTCCTACCTGGAAGCTCCTACAGCCGTACAGTTACCTACTTTACCCCCCGTACCCCTGGAGAATATTACTTAATTGGTATCACAGACAGGGAAAATAATATTAATGAAGGAATTGGTATCGGGGAAAACAACAACACTACCATTACACCCATTACCATTAACCCTGCATACAGAGCCAGTGTATATACAGACACAGAAATAACCCCACCAGCTACACCGATAGTCCTGCGGGGACAAGCCATCAGCAACAGTAATGATGTCCCCGTACCCTTTGAATTTGTCACCATTCAAATAGAAAACAACGGCAACATTCGCCGGCTAGATGCCTTCACTGATGCTAATGGTAACTTTAGTCGCCAGTTTAACCCCTTACCCAGGGAAGGGGGAACATACAATATTAATGCCTACTTCCCCAATTATCCCCAAGAAGATAGTAGCCCAGAAGACCAATTTACTATCCTGGGGATGGGATTTGAGCGCAATAATCAATCATTAACTCAACTATCCCACCGCATCACAGAAGGAACAACCTTTAATGGCATAGTCAACCTCCAAAACCTGAGTAATATTGACTTAACAGGCATAACAGCCAGTGTCATTGGCGCACCCAGTAACTGGACAGTATCACTAACACCCGAAAAAACCAACCTACTGGGTAACGAAGAAATTGCCATCGACTACAGCATCTATGTTCCCGACGACCAATGGCAATACTATAACTTTGGCCTCAACTTAAACACCACAGAAGGTGTAAGCGCCTCCTTACCAGTGCGGGTAGATGTAGCCAGACTCTTACCCCGGTTGGTTGCAGATACCAACAGTCTCCAAGCCAGTATGCTTAGGGGAGAACAAAACATAGTAGAATTTACAGTCACTAACCAAGGGGAAATCTCCTCTGGTTCCTTAGAGATTCGTCTCCCAGAAACAACCTGGCTCAAGTCAGCATCATCTTTAAGCCTACCTTCCCTCAGTCCTGGGGAATCAACCCAAGTCTCCCTGTTATTGCAACCATCAGTCACCGAGGAATTAACAGTTTATAACGGAGATGTAGTCATTGCTGGGGATGAAGCATCATTACAACTCCCCTTTAGCTTCCGCGCCATATCAGAAGCTACAGGTAACTTAAATATTAGTGTCGTCAATGAACTATTTTTCTTTGCCGAAGGTTCACCCAGGTTAGAAAATGCCACCATCACCCTTGTTGATCCCTTTACTGGTAGAGTAATTTTCTCAGAAACCGATGCCGACGGACTGTTATTAAAGAATGACCTAACAGAAGGGTATTATAAACTCAGAGTTACAGCCGACAGCCATGATACCTATGAGGGCAATATCTACATAGGTGCAGGAGAAACCAACAACGTTCAAGCTTTCCTTTCCCGTCAGACAGTTAAATATACCTGGACTGTAGTCCCCACGGAAATCGAAGACAGATATACAATCAGCATCGAAAGCGTTTTTGAAACTGATGTCCCCATTCCCACAGTAGTCATTGAACCGACATTTATTGACTTGGAACGGTTGCAAGTCGTCGGTCAAGTCATGCAAATTGATATTACAGCCACTAATCATGGTTTAATTGCCGCTGAAGATATTAACCTATTTTTCGGTACACATCCTTTCTATACAATTGAGCCGCTAATTAATAACATCGATACACTAGCCGCCAAGAGTTCCATTACAGTACCAGTCCGTATTACTCGCATTGCCGACTTTGACAGTTTAAGCACCTCTGGGGGAGAATTAGCCTTACAATCTACCCCATCCGTTCCTTGTAGTATTTCAGCAGGGTTAGATTACTACTATGAATGTGCAGGGGAACAAATTAAACGAGCCATCCCCATTCCTTTCTTGAATGTTCAAGGTAATTGTGTTAGCGCGGGTAGCCCTGGATTTAGCATTAGTCCTGGTGGCGGTGGATTTAGCATTGGTCCTGGCGGTGGCGGCGGTGGACGTATCACCCCTGTGACAGTTAACATACAGTCTAGCGACTGCGACCCTTGTAAGGAAAAGAATATACAGGCACTTGGTTGTTTATCCCTGGCTACCCTTGGTTGTATTCCTAACCCCCTGAGTACTGCTGCTACTGTCATTGCTTGTATTATTGCCTTGGGAGATGGGGAACTTACCTTTGGTGATGGAGGTTGCATTCCTGGTTCAATTGGTTGTACTTCTTCCATTACTGATTGTCTGATTAGTATTTGTTATGACTTTCTATCCAATGACATCACTACAGCTAATACTTCCGGTACAATTAATGCCGGACTGGCTCAATTAACGAGTTATTTGGAATACTGGCAAACACTGCAAGATTTTTATTTACTCTACTATGGCGATTCCGCCTGGTTAGAAGCAAGCTCTCAAAACCAGGAGCTACTCAATACCTGGATGACAGCCTTTAGTAACAATACTCAAGGTTCAACATCAGCAGAGGTAAAAATCTCAGATACAGAAAGGGCAGAATTACTTACCTTAGCACTTCCCAATGTATTAACCGATGCCAACGTTAATAAGTTTATAGACCGTTGGAATAGAACCATTGACTACTACAGCCAAGGCATTTACACTGTCCAAGATGTTCCACCAGGGGAAAATACTGACTTTTTAGCCCAGGATCAACTCCGAGCAATTGGTACTGATATAGACTCCATCCTCAGTGAGTTGGAAACAGCAGGTTATGAGGACTTAACCGAAGCAACATTAGATGTAGTCAACGAATTGCAGACAGCCCTAGAAGGAGACGGGGGAGTATGCGCCACAGTCAGACTCCGCATCGACCAAGAAGCAGTAATGACTCGTGCAGCCTTCCTGGGAACCCTAGAAATAGAAAATGGTAATCCCACCAACATAGAAAACCTCTCAGTTATCCTGGAAGTCAAAGACGCCCAAGGAAACATAGTTAACGAACTCTTTGGCATCACCGCCCCCATTCTCAGAAACATCAGCGCTGTAGACGGTACTGGTATCCTCACAGGAAACGACCCCAATACCCCCCAAAATGAAGGGATTGGTACCGCCGAGTGGACATTTATCCCTACTAACCTCGCCGCCCTGGAAGTACCCACAGAATACAACATAGGTGGAGTTCTCTCCTACCTGGAAAATGGCGCTAACATCACCGTACCCCTCCTTTCTGCCCCCATCACCGTTTTCCCCCAAGCTGAATTATATTTAGACTATTTCCATCAAAGAGATGTTTTCGCCGATGATCCCTTCACCGATAAAATAGAAATCTCAGTACCCTACTCCCTCGGTGTTATAGTTCGTAACGAAGGGAAAGGCGAAGCTAAAAACCTAAAAATCACCTCCGGTCAGCCCAAAATCATCGAAAATGAGAAGGGATTATTAATTGACTTCCAAATCATCGGCTCAGAAGTCAATGGTACAGGAGTTAATCCCTCCCTCACCGTAGACTTTGGTAACATCCCCGCAGGGGATACCGCAGTGGCTAACTGGCTGCTCAAGTCTTCCTTACAAGGGAAATTCATCGAGTACAGCGCCACCTTTGAACACATTAACAGCTTGGGTAAACCAGAACTATCCTTAATCAAAGAAGTCACCATACATGAACTCATCCGCATAGTTGAAGTTGACCATCCTCAACCAGATAACTTACCAGACTTCCTAGTTAACGGTACCTTTGACGCGGAATTTACCCCCGATATTCTTTACTTTAGTAGCGGTGGTACCGCCACAGTAAACGCTGTGAAAAATGCCACCATTGACGCTGCTCCCAGCATCAATGATTTAACCGTACAAATTAGCGCCGCAGTAGAAGACGGGTGGACATATTTCCACCTTCCTGAACCCAGTGATAGTCAATTTGATATTGTGCAAATCCTCCGGGTTGACGGTACACAAATTAACCCGGAAAATATTTGGACAACAGATCGCACCTTCCCAGCTACAGGACGACCCACTTACGAAAACATTCTGCACTTCCTGGATGATACCACTGCGGGCAATACTAACTACACCGTTATTTATACTCCCGGCGGTCCTAGGGTCACTAACATTAGTAAGGTTGGTACCGAGGCGATCGCCACCGCAGTCAATGCGATTACGGTAGAATTTTCCGAACCCATTCAAGGCCATACCTTTGACTACACCGACTTAAACCTGACTCTCAATGGTGGTAGTAACTTGATTGATAATACTGTTACCACTGTTGCTTTATCTCCCACCCGCTACCAAATCACGGGGTTAAACAACCTCACCAGAGAAGATGGGGAATATACTCTCACAGTCAACGCCAATGGCATCCAAGATACCACAGGTAAAGTAGGCATTGACTCCCTGAGTGAAACCTGGGTGAAAAGTCCCACGGGTAACGCAGACACCACTGCACCGGAAATAGTGGATGTTGTTAATCTGCTCATTAACCCCCGTAACCAACCAGTATCCGGTATTAATGTCATCTTTTCTGAAAAGATTGACATCAGTACCTTAACTTGGTCAGATATTACCCTTACCCGCGATGGTGGTACTAACTTAATTAATAATTCCGTCACCATCACTGCCATTGATGATACCACCTACCGGATTAATGGACTCAGTGGGTTAACAGCAATTGACGGAACATATACCTTGACAGTCAATACTGCGAATATTCAAGACCTAGCAGGGAACCTGGGAATCGGTATACAGTCGGAAACCTGGGTAATGGATACCATTGCTCCAGCTTTACCCACTAATATTACTGTCACCAATCCTCTCCTCCCAGCAGGTTTGAGTTTAGCATCCTTACAACCTTTAACAGTATCGGGACAGCAGCGCATCAACACCACTACCCCTACCATTAGTGGTGAACTAGGAGAAACAGGTTTAAAGGTCTTCTTCTATGATCAAGTTACTAACCAACTCTTACAACAGGGAACCGTTACAGGAACTGAATTTACTGGTAATGTTCAACTACCCGCTCCCGGGGCTAGAGAATTAGACATTAGGCTAGAAGATGCAGCGGGAAATACTACAAACACGACTTTAAGCCTGTTTGCCGATGTAATTACCCCAATTATCACTCAATTTCTCAATGTTCCTACTTCTAGCCCCAACTCATTGCCATTCATTGATGTTCAATTCTCTGAACTCATTGATATTAACACCTTTGACAAAGCTGATATTACTCTCACCCGTGATGGTGTTCTCCTTACCATTCCCGAAACCGTGACTGTTAGTTATATATCTGATACTACCTACAGAATTAACGGATTAGAAAACTTAACAGCAACCCCGGGAACTTACAGCTTACAAGTTGATGCTACCACCATCCAAGACAACGCTGGTAATAGTGGGAGTGAAGCAAAAACCACTACCTTCACAGTCACACCACCCCCAACACCGGGAATTAATTTAATTCCCACTGGTGGTAGTACCATGGTTACAGAAGGTGGAAATACTGACACTTATACTATTTCCTTAAAAACCCAGCCTAGTGCCGACGTTACCATTACCTTGAGTCCAGGGAATCAAATCACTACTAATACCAATACTCTCATTTTTACCCCTGCTAATTGGAACATTGCCCAAGTGGTGACGGTGACGGCGGTGGATGATGTGGTTACTGAAGGAACACACAATGATAGTATTACCCACAGTATTAGTAGTGCAGACCCTGAATACAATAGCTTAACTCTGCCCACGGTGAATGTCACCATCACAGATAATGATGCAGAAATTACAGGTAGGGTTTGGCATGATGTCAATGGTAATACTGCTAGAGATGAAAATGAGCCTAGCCTGGAAAATTGGACGGTTTATTTAGATGGCAATAATAATAGTCAACTAGATGAGGGTGAGGTTTTTACTACTACAGATGCAGATGGTAATTATACTTTTAATGATCTGCGTCCTGGTACTTATCAGGTGGCTCAAGTTCTCCCAGAGGGTTGGCAACAAACTTACCCCATTGTGAATGTTAGTACCACTGCTGCGGATATTCCCCTATTTATTCCTACTTTGCCTGTAACTACAAGTGATACAGCGCAACTTAACTTTAGTTCTCCCGATTACATTGTTACAGAAGATGGCATCGCCTTGACGGAAATTGTGGTCACCCGCAGTGGTAATCTTGCAGGAGTGGTGGGTGCAACAATTACTTTTATGGATGGGACTGCTCAAGGCTGTGGTTGTGGTCCTAGTTCAGTCAATAATGATTTCCATAATATTCCCATTACTATTACCTTCGCCGAAAACGAAACTACCAAAGTTATCGCTGTAGAAAATGCTGTGCTAGGTAATCCCAAGGCCATCCGCATCCGTAATGATAGTCAGGTTGAAGGGAATGAATACTTTACTATTAAGTTGACCAATCCCACGGGGGGCGCATCAATTGGGAGTCAAGGTACAGCTACAGTGACAATTATTGATGATGAATCTCCTAGTGATATTGTCATCACTCCCAATACACAAGTTTCTGGGGATAATACTCAAGCATTAGGTTTAATTAACCTCCATGAATTCTGGGCAGATACCCGCTTTACTAACATCAAAGGTCAGGGTTACAGCACCGTGATCATTGACACGGGTATTGATTTAAATCATCCCTTCTTTGGTGCGGACAACAATAACGATGGCATTGCCGACCGAATTATTTACCAGTATGATTTTGCTGATAGGGATGATAACGCCAGCGATAAAAATAACCACGGTTCCCACGTCGCTAGTATCGCCACATCCATCGCCCCAGATAGTAATCTGATTATCCTCAAAGTCTTTAGAGATAGCGGTTCTGGTTACTTCTCAGACTTAGAAGCAGCTTTACAATGGGTCAACAGCAACGCTGATACATATAATATTGCATCTGTCAACCTTTCTTTAGGAGATAATCAAAACTGGACTACAACCACAGGGCGTTATGGAATTGGGGATGAATTAGCCGCCATAGCTAACCAAAATGTCATCATTTCTGCTGCGGCGGGCAATGGTTTCTACAACTTCAATAGTAATCCCGGACTGGCCTACCCCGCCATTGACCCCAATGTGATTTCTGTGGGTGCGGTGTGGGCTGATGACTTTGGTGCTCACACCCTCGGTACTGGAGCGATAAACTACACCACAGGAGCAGATTACATTGCCAGCTTCTCTCAACGTCACCCCCTCCTAGATGTGTTTGCCCCTGGTATCCTCATTACAGGTGCCAATGCCACTGGCGGTACTATGACCATGGGGGGAACATCTCAAGCTGCTCCCTACATTACCGGAATTGCCACCCTAGCCCAGGAAATAGCTCACACCTACTTAGATAGGGAATTAACATTCACAGAATTCCGCACCTTACTAGACACCACTAGTGATTTAATCATTGATGGCGATGACGAGAATGATAATGTGAATAATACAGGCATTGCCTATCCTCGGATTAATATGTTAGGTCTAGCTGAAGGTATTCTCAACCTCAACCCCACAGCCCCAGACACTAGCAACCCAGGCAATAGTAGTAATGATAATTCTGATGTTGCTACCAACACTCTGAGTTTAGTTCACACTGTCACCCTCACATCAGGAGAAATTGCCACAGATATTGATTTTGGTAATCAAATTATTCCCGATGAACCCCCCACCGTCTTGAATCCCATTAGTGATATTACTCTTAATGAAGATGCAGACAGTACTATCATTGACCTAAGTAATGTGTTTACTGATGTTGACAATGATGTGGAGTTGATTGTTAAATCTGTGTTGGGTAACGATAATACCAACTTAGTCACTGCAACCATAGTTGAGAATCAATTAACCCTCACTTATCAACCCAATCAGTTCGGCACTGCCAACATCACCATTGGGGGAACATCTAACGGTAAACTTGTGGATGATAGCTTTACAGTTACGGTTAATTCTGTCAATGATACCCCAACCTTAGTTAATCCCATTGACGACATCAGCATCCTAGAAGATGAAAGCTTTAACTTCACCTTCCCACAAAACACCTTCAACGATATAGATACTGGAGATCACCTCACTTACACAGCTACCACACCAAGTTGGTTAAACTTCAATCCAGACACTCGCACTTTTAGTGGTACACCGGGTAATCAAGATGTCGGTACTGTTGATATTACCCTCACTGCTACAGATACATCAGGTGAAAGTGTCTCTGACAGCTTTACCCTCGCAATAGAAAACGTCAATGATACCCCAACCTTAGTTAATCCCATTGACGACATCACCACCCTAGAAGATGAAAGCTTTAACTTCACCTTCCCACAAAACACCTTCAACGATATAGATACTGGAGATCACCTCACTTACACAGCTACCACACCAAGTTGGTTAAACTTCAATCCAGACACTCGCACTTTTAGTGGTACACCGGGTAATCAAGATGTCGGTACTGTTGATATTACCCTCACTGCTACAGATACATCAGGTGAAAGTGTCTCTGACAGCTTTACCCTCGCAATAGAAAACGTCAATGATACCCCAACCTTAGTTAATCCCATTGACGACATCACCACCCTAGAAGATGAAAGCTTTAACTTCACCTTCCCACAAAACACCTTCAACGATATAGATACTGGAGATCACCTCACTTACACAGCTACCACACCCAATTGGTTAAACTTCAATCCAGACACTCGCACTTTTAGTGGTACACCGGGTAATCAAGATGTTGGTACTTTTGATATTACCCTCACTGCTACAGATACATCAGGTGAAAGTGTCTCTGACAGCTTGACCCTCACAGTAGAAAACGTCAATGATACCCCAACCTTAGTTAATCCCATTGACGACATCACCACCCTAGAAGATGAAAGCTTTAACTTCACCTTCCCACAAAACACCTTCAACGATATAGATACTGGAGATAACCTCACTTACACAGCTACCACACCAAGTTGGTTAACCTTCAATCCAGACACTCGCACTTTTAGTGGTACACCGGGTAATCAAGATGTCGGTACTGTTGATATTACCCTCACTGCTACAGATACATCAGGTGAAAGTGTCTCTGACAGCTTGACCCTCACAGTAGAAAACGTCAATGATACCCCAACCTTAGTTAATCCCATTGACGACATCACCACCCTAGAAGATGAAAGCTTTAACTTCACCTTCCCACAAAACACCTTCAACGACATAGATACTGGAGATCACCTCACTTACACAGCTACCACACCAAGTTGGTTAAACTTCAATCCAGACACTCGCACTTTTAGTGGTACACCGGGTAATCAAGATGTCGGTACTGTTGATATTACCCTCACTGCTACAGATACATCAGGTGAAAGTGTCTCTGACAGCTTGACCCTCACAGTAGAAAACGTCAATGATACCCCAACCTTAGTTAATCCCATTGACGACATCAGCATCCTAGAAGATGAAAGCTTTAACTTCACCTTCCCACAAAACACCTTCAACGACATAGATACTGGAGATCACCTCACTTACACAGCTACCACACCCAATTGGTTAAACTTCAATCCAGACACTCGCACTTTTAGCGGTACACCGGGTAATGAAGATGTTGGTACTTTTGATATTACCCTCACTGCTACAGATACATCAGGTGAAAGTGTCTCTGACAGCTTTACCCTCACAGTAGAAAACGTCAATGATACCCCAACCTTAGTTAATCCCATTGACGACATCAGCATCCTAGAAGATGAAAGCTTTAACTTCACCTTCCCACAAAACACCTTCAACGATATAGATACTGGAGATCACCTCACTTACACAGCTACCACACCAAGTTGGTTAACCTTCAATCCAGACACTCGCACTTTTAGTGGTACACCGGGTAATCAAGATGTCGGTACTGTTGATATTACCCTCACTGCTACAGATACATCAGGTGAAAGTGTCTCTGACAGCTTGACCCTCACAGTAGAAAACGTCAATGATACCCCAACCTTAGTTAATCCCATTGACGACATCAGCATCCTAGAAGATGAAAGCTTTAACTTCACCTTCCCACAAAACACCTTCAACGATATAGATACTGGAGATCACCTCACTTACACAGCTACCACACCAAGTTGGTTAACCTTCAATCCAGACACTCGCACTTTTAGTGGTACACCGGGTAATCAAGATGTCGGTACTGTTGATATTACCCTCACTGCTACAGATACATCAGGTGAAAGTGTCTCTGACAGCTTGACCCTCACAGTAGAAAACGTCAATGATACCCCAACCTTAGTTAATCCCATTGACGACATCACCACCCTAGAAGATGAAAGCTTTAACTTCACCTTCCCACAAAACACCTTCAACGACATAGATACTGGAGATCACCTCACTTACACAGCTACCACACCAAGTTGGTTAAACTTCAATCCAGACACTCGCACTTTTAGTGGTACACCGGGTAATCAAGATGTCGGTACTGTTGATATTACCCTCACTGCTACAGATACATCAGGTGAAAGTGTCTCTGACAGCTTTACCCTCGCAATAGAAAACGTCAATGATACCCCAACCTTAGTTAATCCCATTGACGACATCACCACCCTAGAAGATGAAAGCTTTAACTTCACCTTCCCACAAAACACCTTCAACGATATAGATACTGGAGATCACCTCACTTACACAGCTACCACACCCAATTGGTTAAACTTCAATCCAGACACTCGCACTTTTAGCGGTACACCGGGTAATCAAGATGTCGGTACTGTTGATATTACCCTCACTGCTACAGATACATCAGGTGAAAGTGTCTCTGACAGCTTGACCCTCACAGTAGAAAACGTCAATGATACCCCAACCTTAGTTAATCCCATTGACGACATCAGCATCCTAGAAGATGAAAGCTTTAACTTCACCTTCCCACAAAACACCTTCAACGATATAGATACTGGAGATCACCTCACTTACACAGCTACCACACCAAGTTGGTTAACCTTCAATCCAGACACTCGCACTTTTAGTGGTACACCGGGTAATCAAGATGTCGGTACTGTTGATATTACCCTCACTGCTACAGATACATCAGGTGAAAGTGTCTCTGACAGCTTGACCCTCACAGTAGAAAACGTCAATGATACCCCAACCTTAGTTAATCCCATTGACGACATCACCACCCTAGAAGATGAAAGCTTTAACTTCACCTTCCCACAAAACACCTTCAACGACATAGATACTGGAGATCACCTCACTTACACAGCTACCACACCAAGTTGGTTAAACTTCAATCCAGACACTCGCACTTTTAGTGGTACACCGGGTAATCAAGATGTCGGTACTGTTGATATTACCCTCACTGCTACAGATACATCAGGTGAAAGTGTCTCTGACAGCTTTACCCTCACAGTAGTAGACCTGCTCAATCCCGCCGATATTGATGGTAACGGTAGGGTGACCGGTGCTGATTTATTGTTCATTGACCAATATCTGCTGTTACGGAATAATCCTAACGTCGATGCGATTCTCCAAACTTCCTTTAATCTCTTTAGCACTGAAACCGTGGGAGCCACAAACACCACAGGTTCTGCTTTAAGGAGTGCGATCGCTGATGGGGTCAACAACTTAGCTTTTGACGTTGATGGTAATGGTCAAGTGACAGGGGGGATATTTTCTTAATTCGTCAAGGATTGTTACTCAAGAATAATCCTAACGTCAATGCGATTCTGGAAACTACCTTTAATCTGTTTACGAGTGAACTCACAGGACAGAGAAACACGGGAACCGAAATCAATACTTTCATCTCGGACTTGCTACTGGGGTAAGCAACAGGAGCTAGGGGTTAAAACTTCTGTGGTGAGAGCTTCAATCCAGATAATTTTAAACAGGTATTAATTATTACACAATACAGTTAATAACCATTAACTGTATTCTAGGTAACCCACTAGTCCACTTTCAGTGGACTTGAGCTATTAGACAGGGAATTTATTCCCTGGCGAATGGAAGTAGACACCAATTTCCCCCTTACTCCTTAGTCCTTACTCCTCACTCCTTACCTGTTCCCTGTTCCCTGTTCCCTTTTTTATTTACCAACAGTTTTATTTAAAAAAATTTACTTAATTTTGACATCACAGCGGATCTTTGACAAGTGTCATAGGTTATACTACTGGCTAATAATTCCCTTGGCAGTTTCACAAAATTACAAAGTACTAGATTAACATCTGGTGCGGACATCTCCAATGTGCGGAAATAGTGCGATCGCCATCGGCCATAACAAAAACAGCCCCGTATAGTAACAGATTAAATTTACATTTTCAACTTCAGGGATAGGACAACCCTTGACTTTTGTAGCTCACAGATATTTTAGGAAAAGGTGATTTATCTATGGTAACTAGTGCTTCCAACCATCCCAACTTAGTGATTAGTTCCCTGACAATTCCCACAGAGGTAACTTGGGGCGAAACCTATGAGGTTTCTTGGACGGTCACCAACCAAGGTGAAACAGCAACCACGAGAAGATATTGGTATGATGAGGTTTACTTTTCACTTAATGACCAACTGGGCAATGACTTTTACTTAGGTGGTTACGAATATGAAGGGGCGGTATTAGCACCAGGGACAGTTACACTGGCTCTGCTCAAATTACCGTCCCCCCCGGATTTAGCGGAACTGGATATATTTTTGTTGTTGCCAATGAGTATAGTGAACAATTAGAGACAGACAGACAAGATAATCTAGCAGTCCAAGCAGTACAGGTCAGTGCTTCTGATTTATTGGGTGATTTACCGGATTTAGTCGTCACCTCAATTACGGCGGCGGAATCTGTGAGGTGGGGGAAACTCAGGAAATATCCTGGACTGTCACTAACCAAGGTAGTCAGACAACTGGGACAAACTACTATTGGTGGAGGGATAGGATTTATTTTTCCTTAGATGAGAGTTTTGATGAGAATGATATATTTGTAGGTGAGTATTCTAACTATTATTATAATCAACAACTAGCTCCTGGGCAGAGTTATACAGCTTCACAGACAGTCACAGTTCCCCCAGGGTTTACAGGTAGTGGGTATTTGTTGGTAGTGACAAATTCCTATTATAGTCTATACGAGTCGGATATTACTAATAATGTTTTGGCGCAAGCAATTGAAATTAACCAAGTTGATTTACCAGATTTAGTAGTCACAGCAGCAACCATTTCCACTAGTACCGCAGGTTGGGGTGAGTCTGTAGAAGTAAGTTTGGACCGTGACCAATCAGGGAGAAGCTATAGCCAATGAAGATTGGTATGATTATATTTATCTATCCACTGATGACATATGGGATGATAGCGATCGCTATGTGTCCGATTTCTGGGCTGGTAATAGCCCCTTGGCAATAGATGGAAGTTACAGCTTAACAGGCAATATATTCATTCCTTATGATGTAGCAGCGGGTAATTATCATCTGCTAGTAGTGACAAATCCTGACGATTATTACTACTACCACCAACAATATGAAACAGATGAGACTAATAATACCTTTGCAGTTCCCATTACCATCAACGAAGTTGATTTACCAGATTTAGTAGTCACAGAAGCAACCATTTCCACTAGTACCGCAGGTTGGGGTGAGTCTGTAGAAGTAAGTTGGACTGTAACTAATCAGGGAGAGGGTATAGCTAAAGAGGAGTGGTATGATTATATTTACCTATCCACAGATGACATATGGGATGATAGCGATTACTTCCTGTCCGATTTCTGGGCTGGTAATAGCCCCTTGGCAATAGATGGAAGTTACAGCTTAACAGGCAATATATTCATTCCCTATGATGTAGCAGCGGGGAATTATCATCTGTTAGTAGTGACAAATCCTGACGATTATTACTACTACAACCAACAATATGAAACAGATAAGACTAATAATACCTTTGCAGTTCCCATTACCATCAACGAAGTTGATTTACCAGATTTAGTAGTCACAGAAGCAACCATTTCCACTAGTACCGCAGGTTGGGGTGAGTCTGTAGAAGTAAGTTGGACTGTAACTAATCAGGGAGAGGGTATAGCTAAAGAGGAGTGGTATGATTATATTTACCTATCCACAGATGACATATGGGATGATAGCGATCGCTATGTGTCCGATTTCTGGGCTGGTAATAGCCCCTTGGGCAATAGATGGAAGTTACAGCTTAACAGGCAATATATTCATTCCTTATGATGTAGCAGCGGGTAATTATCATCTGCTAGTAGTGACAAATCCTGACGATTATTACTACTACAACCAACAATATGAAACAGATGAGACTAATAATACCTTTGCAGTTCCCATTACTATCAACGAAGTTGATTTACCAGATTTAGTCATCACCACCGCCAGCGCACCAGCATCAGGTAACATAGGTAGTACCATAGAGGTATCCTGGACTGTCACTAATCAGGGAATAGTAACAGCACAAACAGATTGGTGGGACGCTATTTACATCTCAGATGATGAGGTATATGATTACTGGGATACATATGTATCAGATGTATATATTTCTGAGCAAACACCCTTAGCAGCAGATGGTAGCTACACCATCAGCAGTAATATTACCTTACCGAATACAGCCACAGGCAACCGTTACCTGTTATTCCGCACTGATTATTCATGGAACGGTCAAGTCGAAACAGATGAAACTAATAATACCTTTGCAGTTCCCATTACCATCAACGAAGTTGATTTACCAGATTTAGTAGTCACAGAAGCAACAATTTCCACCAGTACCGCAGGTTGGGGTGAGTCTGTAGAAGTAAGTTGGACTGTGACTAATCAGGGAGAGGGTATAGCTAAGGAGGAGTGGTATGATTATATTTACCTATCCACTGATGACATATGGGATGATAGCGATCGCTTAGTGTCCAGTTTCCATTCTGGTAATAGCGCCTTGGCAATAGATGGAAGTTACAGCTTAACAGGCAATATATTCATTCCTTATGATGTAGCAGCGGGTAATTATCATCTGTTAGTAGTGACAAATCCTGACAATTACTACTACAACCGACAATATGAAACAGATGAGACTAATAATACCTTTACTGCCAACATCACCATTGGGGGAACATCCAATGATACCCCAACCTTAGTTAATCCCATTGACGACATCACCACCCTAGAAGATGAAAGCTTTAACTTCACCTTCCCAGAAAGCACTTTCAACGATATAGATGTAATTAACCCCTTTAAAAATTTAGTAATCTTCGGTGATAGTCTCTCTGATACTGGTAAGTTATACACTGCTACAGGTAACCTGTTTCCTCCATCGCCAAATTACCAGGGGCGTTTTTCTAACGGTTTAATTTGGGTTGATTATTTCGCCGATGAGTTAGAATTTACCACCGAAACTGTGAAAAACTTTGCCTTTGGCGGTGCTACGACCAGTGAATTTAGCAGTAATCCTTTATTACCCTTTCCTATACCAGGATTACTCACCCAGGTTGAGGAATTTATTGATTTAACTGCTACTAATCCTATTGGCGCAGATGGATTGTATGTGATTTGGGCTGGTGCTAATGATTTTCTATCGATTCCAGCAGATGTCAACCAAGCTATCACTGATGCTGTAAATAATATCAGTAGTGCCATCGGTATGTTAGCAGAGTCAGGCGCTGAAGAGATTTTGGTAGCTAATTTGCCAGACTTGGGATTTCTTCCTGGTTTGAGAAATACTCCTAATGCTCCAGGTGCTACAGCTATTACTATGGGCTTTAATACTGCTTTAAGTGCAGCATTAAACAACTTAGCGCCCAGTTTGAATGTCAATTTATCTTTGATAGATAACTTTGCTTTACTGCAGGAAGATAACAGTGTCCTCCAGGATTACGGATTTACTAATTATACTAATCCTCTGAGTAATATCATTGAAACTCTATCTGCGGATGAATATTTCTTTTGGGATGACAGACATCCTACTACTAAAGCTCATCAATTTATTGCGGAAAACTTGAGAAATCAACTGCTGAATCAGCAGGTGATTCCAGATTTCATTACCTATTCAGCCACATTAGAAAATGGTGAACCCTTACCTTCATGGTTAACCTTTAATCCGGTGACTCGCACCTTTAGTGGTACACCGGGTAATGAAGATGTCGGTACTGTTGATATTACCCTCACTGCTACAGATACAGCGGGTACAAGTGTAGGTGATACCTTCGCCTTGACAGTAGTAGACCTCCTCAATCCCGCCGATATTGACGGTAACGGTAGGGTGACCGGTGCTGATTTATTGTTCATTGACCAATATCTGCTGTTACGGAATAATCCTAACGTCGATGCGATTCTCCAAACTTCCTTTAATCTCTTTAGCACTGAAACCGTGGGAGCCACAAACACCACAGGTGCAGCTTTAAGGAGTGCGATCGCCAATGGGGTCAACAACTTAGCTTTTGACGTTGATGGTAATGGTCAAGTGACAGGGGGGGATATCTTCTTAATTCGTCAAGGATTGTTACTCAAGAATCATCCTAACGTCAATGCGATTCTGGAAACTACCTTTAATCTGTTTACTAGTGAACTCACAGGACCGAGAAATACAGGAGCCGAAATTAATGCTTTCACCTCCGGGTTGCTGGGGTAGGCTACGCCAACACCCAGCGACTAAAATATATAGTAATTAGTCATCAGGAAGTTGGTTCCCCAGAAAAACCTTACAATGGTCAAACAAATCAAACCTAATTACTCTAGTCTCTGGATTAACCACATTGCACAAGTACCCCAAAATGCTTGGGATGCTTTAGCAATACCCCTGAAAACCCCGTTTTTAGAATGGGATTGGCTGAATAATTTGGAAATATCCCAGAGCGCGACGGCGAAAACCGGATGGTTACCCAATCACTTAACACTTTGGCGAGAGGGGACTTTGATAGCAGCAGCGCCACTGTACCTGAAAGGACATAGTTATGGTGAATTTGTCTTTGACCAGCAATGGGCAGAATTAGCCCATCGCTTGGGAATACAATATTATCCCAAACTACTGGGAATGACACCATTTACCCCCGCTGAAGGCTATCGTTTTTTAATTGCTCCGGGGGAAGATGAAGACTACATTACAGCCATGATGGTACATGAGATAGATTCTTGGTGTAGTAAGCATGGAATTTCTGGGTGTCATTTTCTCTATGTTGATCCTCAATGGCGCACTGTCCTAGAACGCCAAGGTTTTACCACTTGGTTACACCATAGCTACATTTGGGAAAACCTGGAGTTTAAAACTTTTGATGATTACTTAAAATTATTCAACGCTAATCAGCGCCGCAATATCAAGCGAGAGCGCAAAGCTGTGGAAAAGGTGGGTTTAGAATTTCAACCGGTGACTGGTGATGCAATTCCTCACTCTTTATTTCCTTTAATGTACCAGTTCTATGGTGATACTTGTGATAAGTTTGGCTGGTGGGGTAGTAAATACCTGACAAAGCAGTTTTTTGAGCAGCTACACACTAACTATCGCCATCGAGTGGTGTTTTTCCCAGCTTATCATCAGGAAGATCAAGGGCAACCTATAGGTATGTCTTTTTGTTTGTATAAAGGCGATCGCCTATATGGACGCTACTGGGGGAGTTTTCAAGAAATAGACTGTTTACATTTTGATGCTTGCTATTATACACCAATCGAGTGGGCGATCGCCCATGGTATCCAAAGCTTCGATCCTGGTGCTGGGGGACGACATAAAAAACGCCGTGGTTTCCCAGCTACACCCAATTATAGTTTGCACCGCTTTTACAATCGGCGCTTAGAAAAAATTCTCCATCCCTATCTTAAGGAAGTAAATCAACTAGAACAGCAGGAGATAGAAGCCATCAATCAAGATTTACCATTTAGTCAAACTTCCCCCAGTATTAAAATCCCGGAAGAATTAACATAGCATCCCCAAAAGAATAAAAGCGATATTTCCCAGCTATAGCTTGTTGGTATATATTTAACAACCGCTCCCTACCAATCAACGCACTTACCAGCATCAACAAACTAGAACGCGGTAAGTGGAAATTGGTAATTAAACCATCTACTACCCGCCATTGGTAACCCGGATAGATAAATAAATCTGTTTGACCACAGAATGATTGTAAATCCCCAGACTGTGCTGCTCCTTCCAAGGCGCGGACTACTGTAGTCCCCACTGCAATAATTCGACCCCCCGCTGCTTTGGTGGCGCGGATTTGTTCTACCGTAGTGGGGGGAACCGAAATCCATTCTTGATGCATCTGGTGATTAGTTACGTCTTCTATTTCCACAGGGCGAAATGTCCCTACCCCCACGTGTAAGGTGATGAAAGCTTGATTAATGCCGCGATCGCGTAACTTATCTAGTAACTCTGGGGTAAAATGTAATCCTGCTGTAGGTGCGGCGATCGCTCCTGGTTGCTGGGCGTAAACCGTTTGATATTGTTCATCAGCAGCAGTGGATGAGGTAATATATGGCGGTAGAGGTATTTCACCGAATTGCTCTAAAACCTCTATCAAAGGTTTCCCATCGGGGACATCAAAATCTAATAAACGCCCTCCCGTAGCTGGGTCGGTTGCTAAAACAGTAGCAGTTAGGGTACTGGGATTTTGTAGAGAATCTTTAGATGTAAAAAAAATTCTAGATCCTATTTTGAAGCGTTTCCCGGGTTTAACTAAAGCTAACCAACAGTTATATTTTCGTTCTTCCAAAAGCAAAACCTCTACCATAGCACCAGTAGATTTACTGCCATACAGCCTAGCTGGAATTACTTTTGTGTCATTGACAATCAGCAAATCACCAGGGCGTAACAAATCTGGTAAATCTCGAAAAACATGATGTACAGGTGCAGTTTCGGTAGAGGAATTTACCACTAATAAACGGGAGCTATCCCTGGGAAATACGGGATTTTGAGCAATTAGTTCCTCTGGTAATATATAATCATACCCACTCAATGAGTAGTCTAAACTCACATCTGGTGTTTCTGTGGTAGCAGTTACCGGTAAATTACTATGTCTTATCTGTTGCTCCATTGAATTCATCACTAACTCTGAGAACGCCGCACATTCAGGCAACACCATTCTTTCTTTTTTAACAGGTTATCAACAATCCAACCATTTTTTTCTAAGGCATCAGCCACAGTTTGAGATTGTTCTACTAAAATCCCGCTAAAAATTCCCCAACTACTGGGTTTAGTGATGTTGCTCATTTGTGGAAGCAACTGAATAATCACATCAGCCAAAATATTACAAACAATGCCATCTACTGGTTCTTGTAACCCTTCCATGACCATATCTACACTACCTTCCGCCGGTACTAAGGATACTGGGCTAATCCGATTCATGTCACGATTACTCACAGTTGATTGCACCGCTAAGGGGTCAGTATCCACTGCATAAACTTTTTTTGCCCCCAGTAGTAATGCTCCTATGGAAAGTATACCAGAACCACAGCCGATATCAGCAACTAACTGACCACTTTTACCCTGAAAATCCACCTTTTCTAGGGATTCCAAGCATAATTGGGTTGTGGCATGATTTCCTGTACCAAATGCTACGCCAGGATCTAGAAGAATTACCAGGCGTTCCGGTGCGGCGGGTATTGGTAGCCAGGCGGGATTAATCAAAAAGCGATCGCCTATTTTTTCCGGTTGCCAGTATTGTTTCCAACTAGTAGCCCAATCTTCCTCGTTAATTAACTCACAACTGAGAGTAGGGATAGGTGAGCCCACACACACAGCATCTTCATGCAACTGGCTAGAGAGCAACTCTAAATCTAGAGTTGCTCCTGGCAATTTTGGTAGGTAAGCCTTCACCAGACACAAATCACCTTTACCCTCGCTGGCTGTACCACGGCTGCCAAAATCTTCCAGTCGCCAAAAGATAGAATCTTCTAGGGCTGGATCACATAAAATCTGTAATTCCCACCAACTGTTTGTCATATTTACTTCTGATTTCAAGAAATGAGGCAGGCCTCATTTCTTCAAGTTTATAAAGTTACTGTGTATGCGTCCCGAATTCCCGGTACTTTGACAATTTCATCCAAAATGCCATCCGGCAATGGATCATCGATGCTCAGAGCCATGACAGCATCACCACGGACAATTTTACGGCCTACCTGCATACTAGCAATATTGACATTAAAACTGCCCAGGAGCGAACCAAGTTTACCAATAATTCCCGGCATATCACGGTGTAAAGTAAACAGCATATATTTACTGGGGGGTACATTAATGGGGAAACCATCAACGTCGGTTAAGTGAATTTCTTTGTCCCCTAATAAAGCGCCTGTTACCGAATGAGTTCCCAAAGTACCTGTAGCTTCCAGGTGCAAAGATCCAGCGTAGTCACGAGCTGAAGCGTCCCGGGTTTCAATCACCCGAATTCCCCGCTCTTTGGCTTCTATACTCGCGTTGACGTAATTCACCCGTTCCCGCAAGGCTTGGTAAAGTAGTCCTTTCAAGGAGGCGACAACTAAAGGCTGACTCTTATTAGTTGCGAGGTCACCTTGTAGTCGGACATTGAGTAACTCCACTCTTCCACCAGCTAGCTGTCCCACCAGTTTACCCAGGGTTTCTGCTAGCTGCATATAAGGCTTGAGTTCTTCTAGGACATCCGGACCCAATCCGGGTATATTCACTGCTGAACGCGCTGGTAGTCCTAAGAGAACGTCGCGAATTTGTTCGGCCACATCAATAGCTACATTTACTTGTGCTTCCGTTGTGGAGGTCCTAAATGGGGGGTAAGGATGACTTCTTTACCGAGCGATCGCAAATCAGACTCACCCAGTGGTTCTGACTCAAACACATCCAACGCAGCACCGGCAATTTGACCTTCTTTAATTGCCGCTGCTAAAGCAGCTTCATCAATGATACCACCACGAGCGCAATTAATTATTCTGGCTGTGGGTTTCATTTTTGCTAGACTTTGAGCATTAATTAAGTGGGTGGTTTCTGGTGTTTTGGGGATGTGTAGCGTGATATAGTCAGCTTGTTGCATCAGTAAATCCATATCCACTAACTGACAGCCAAGTTGTTCGGCTCGTTCTCTGGAGATAAAAGGATCGTAAGCTAAGAGTTTCATTCCCATAGCTTTAGCTACTGCTGCAACATGGGAACCGATTTTACCCAAACCCACAACACCGAGAGTTTTTTTATAAACTTCCGCCCCTACGAAAGTTTTACGATCCCACTCACCGCTTTTCACAGAAGCGTTAGCATCGGGGATGTGACGAGATAAAGATAACATCATCGCCAGGGCGTGTTCCGCAGCGGCGATGGTGTTACCTTCTGGCGAATTGACAACGACAATTCCGCGCCTGGTCGCTGCGGGAACATCGACATTATCCACCCCCACACCAGCACGACCGATGATTTTTAACTGGGTACCAGCTTCAATAATTTCTTGTGTAACCCGCGTACCAGAGCGGATCATCAGCGCATCATATTCACCAATAATTTCGATCAGTTCTGCTGGTTTGAGACCTGTTTTGACATCTACCGTAGCAACTTGGGTGAGAATGTCAATTCCAGCTTGGTCAATAGGATCGGAGACGAGAACCTTGGACATGATTACTTGATTTTTTGGCAATTTACAGGTTATGCAGCACAAGACTTTTTAGTTTAGTCTTTATCTGTGGCAATTGAGCAGGAGTTTAAAATTTAGCATTTTCATATCAACTTCTTACCTGGTGATGGTACAAGTAAGAAAGCATCAGTTGCACAGATATTCCGGTACTGGTTTATCGGATCTGATTCCGTAGCGTGGCGTCAGCCATAGACTATTAGTGATTTGTGGCACCCTTCCGGTAATATAAACCATGATCATAGCTACAAAGCTAATATTTTTATAAATAATGGCGTAAAGTTTTTTCTAGTAGTTTGACCAGAAAACGAGACCTGAGCCAATGGCTTTTAGACATGGGGATAAGTCGATAGCGACTTTAGTCGCATTAGAACGATTGACTTGCTTTAGCCACAGTGGTATAATTGCCAAAGGCAGTAAGAATAACCATCTACGTGATAATTCATCCTAGTGCGGAGAAATCCCGGCAACGGACATATCCAACTTGATTTGGAATAGTTAAAGGGCAAATAATGGCAGGATGTTGAGCGTACCTAACTGGCATTGCGATGGACTCACCAAAGCAAAAAAAATAAAAGTAAGCGCAATTGCATTACCTTTTGTACTGGTAGTTGTTTTGAGCGTGTAGGGTGTTTTTGCCAGCACCATTGAAGGTCAGTTTGGTGACTCTTCAAGAATCCCCCGGCTTTAGACGTGGGGAGTGTCAAATTAGCGTATACTCTATCCATATAGGGTGTGGGGATGTGGGTGAGTTTTCCCAGTTCAATCACCGCTCCCAGAATCCCCTCAACTTCTGTAGGTCGCCCATCCATTGTGCAGCTAGACTGAATACATTTGACTTCACTTGCTCATATGTCAAAGTTAGTTGGGCTGCTGTTAATAATGCTGGATGCTCGTCTTTTCCAGTTATCATATCTAAGTATATGATACTATACCATCCCATCAGGGTCAACACCTAGCTCACGTAACTTTGCTGCTAGTATTTCAGCGCGTTGGTGTTCTTGTTCAGCCCGTTGGCGTTCTTGTTCAGCCCGTTGGCGTTCTTGTTCAGCCCGTTGGCGTTCTTGTTCAGCCCGTTGGCGTTCCTGTTCCGCTTGCTCACTACTCCACAACAACAAATTACCTTCTTTATCCCACCACCGCAACCAATTCATATTTTGGCATAGTCTCTCACCTGGCCAAACTCCCAGGAATAATTCTAATTGCTCAATCCAGTAACGACCATTGTCATCTGCCGTCATTAAGCTATATTTTTCGTTTTCTAAACACCTGACTTCTAGAATCACTTCGTAGGGGTCATAGGTGATATAAGTGGGAACTTTAAGAATATGTTCATAAAAATATAGTTTACCGTAAGGTGGCGTTGAACGGATTGATAGTTCTCCATTTTCTGTGTCTGATAAAAATTCCATGACTACAACCACAGGATCACCTTCTAAATGGGGGGTATAACTACGACGAATCACCCCAGAGGCTAGGGGTTGGACTTGGGGAATATACAACCAGTCAGGCGCTTTGACAACTATTTTTTTGTTGACTGTCGCTACTAGACCGAAGTTAGAAGCAATTAACATCTGGGGTTGGATGCGTTGTGTGGCTCCTAGTGCATCGGTCAGTGCCGAAGCCAGCGCCGGTTGTTGAATATTTTCCACTGGATCATCGGGTAGAATGAATTCGGCGGGAAGAGCTTCCCAAGTAATATTTAATTCTTTTTGTGTTTTTTGAGTAGGGGGAATTTGTACCAACATTTAATTAACTACTCCTAATATTTCAGTATATTGGGTTAGGGAAACTGGCGATCGCGCACTTCTGATGCGTAATCTTTCACCGCTTTGGTAATTGTCTCTCGCAGATTTGTGTAAACTTTTGCAAAGGGTGGGTGCTTTTCTCCCAAACCTAGGACATCCGAGGTGACTAACACCTGTCCATCACAATCAACTCCCGCACCGATGCCAATCGTGGGAATATTTAATTTTTGTGTAATCTTGCTTGCTAAATCTGCGGGTATATGCTCTAAAACAATGGAAAATACACCGGCTTGTTCTAGAGCCATGGCCTGATGGAAAATTCTCTCCCTAGCGTCCTGAGTTTTTCCCTGTTGTCTTAGTCCCAGTTGATGTACTGATTGGGGTGTCAAACCGACATGACCCATGACTGGGATCCCCGCTTGTACCAGTCGAGCAATGGTTTCTACCATGGCGGGATAACCACCTTCTAACTTAACTGCTTGGGCTCCTGTTTCCTTCAAAATTAATCCGGCTGAGTGCATCGCCTGTGAGATGCTTTCTTGGTAAGTTAAAAATGGTAAATCAACCACCACTAAAGCCTGTTTGACACCACGACGCACAGCTTTAGCATGGTGCAGCATTTCCTCTAGGGTAATTGGTAGTGTTGTTTCGTAACCTAAAATCACCGCCAGTGAGTCCCCCACTAAGATTAAGTCTACCCCTGCTGCATCTAGAAGTTGGGCGATCGCATAATCCCAAGCAGTCAAGGCGACGATTGACCGCCCCTGTTGTTTCCATTGAATTAATTGCCCAGTAGTAATTGCCATTGTTGAACTAGGTAGACGCGAGACTTATGCCTTCTGTACGCGAGAGTGGGGAAGCTGTGGACATTGAGTATAGTCTAGTTTATTCTCCGGTACATTTTCGGGTTATGCCTCCTCTCGTCTCCATTTCCTCCCACTTGGGTACATTTAAATTGGACTTTTGTAAATCAGTCTTAACAAAATGTTTAAAACTTTATGTAATAACAAATTTAAATAAATAAGTTAAAAACTTTGAAAGAATAACTTATCAAATTCTTGATATATTGTAAGACAACATACAAATGACGTGGTGTGCAATTTCTTTTTCTTTCGCTTATCACTCTGCCGAGTTTATGTCAAGCAAATTCTCCCGTGATCTATTCCCCCATTATGAGGGGAATAGATCACCGAGTCTATCCTTGGGATATCAACCCAGTCAGCTAAAAACGCCGTTATGTGGGGTAATAGTCCTGTGACCATCCTCAGACAGCGGTGTAAAGACAAAAATTTAGCGGGGTAAGAGAAAGAGTTAAAAGAGAATTTTTATTTACGGGATGAGGAAACAGCATGACGGGCTTGATGCACCCCAGCTTGGGGAGAACATTTGTAAATAAATGTTTCGTTGCCAGAAAATCTACCCGCCAAAACCAACCTCTAACAAAAAATTTTTCCTGATTTTTCGCCCAATCAATAAGGGTAAAAAGCGGGAGTGAGAAAAAGTTGCACAGAACGTGATTTGATTAAGTAATTAATAGAGTGACTTCTTGGAAGGGGAATTTATGTCTTACGCTCAAACGAAGACCCAGAGCAAATCAGGATATCAAGCCGGGGTTAAAGATTACAGACTAACTTATTACACCCCAGATTACACACCTAAAGATACAGACCTTCTAGCCGCCTTCCGGATGACTCCCCAGCCTGGAGTTCCCCCAGAAGAAGCGGGTGCTGCTGTGGCGGCTGAGTCTTCCACCGGTACTTGGACAACTGTATGGACAGACTTGCTCACAGACCTAGATCGCTACAAAGGTCGTTGCTACGACATCGAAGCCGTTCCTGGTGAAGATAACCAGTACATCGCCTATGTTGCTTATCCTCTAGACCTATTCGAGGAAGGTTCCGTTACCAATATGTTGACCTCTATTGTAGGTAACGTATTTGGTTTTAAAGCTTTGCGGGCGCTACGTCTAGAAGACTTACGGATTCCCGTTGCTTACCTGAAAACCTTCCAAGGACCTCCTCACGGTATCCAAGTAGAACGTGACAAATTAAACAAATATGGTCGTCCTTTGTTGGGTTGTACCATTAAGCCCAAATTAGGTTTGTCTGCTAAGAACTACGGACGCGCTGTATATGAGTGCTTGCGCGGTGGTTTGGACTTCACCAAAGACGATGAAAACATCAACTCTGCACCATTCCAAAGATGGCGCGATCGCTTCTTGTTTGTAGCAGAAGCCATCCACAAAGCACAAGCAGAAACCGGCGAAATCAAAGGTCACTACCTGAACGTTACCGCCCCCACCTGTGAACAAATGTTGCAACGGGCTGAGTTCGCTAAAGAACTGAAGATGCCCATCATCATGCACGACTACCTCACCGCAGGTTTCACAGCCAACACCACCTTGGCTCATTGGTGTCGTGATAATGGCATTTTGCTGCACATTCACCGCGCTATGCACGCCGTTATCGACCGTCAAAAGAACCACGGTATCCACTTCCGTGTATTGGCTAAAACCCTACGGATGTCTGGTGGTGACCACATCCACACCGGTACAGTAGTTGGTAAGTTGGAAGGCGAACGTGGTATTACCATGGGCTTCGTGGACCTGTTACGTGAAAACTACGTTGAGCAAGACAAGTCTCGCGGTATCTACTTCACCCAAGACTGGGCTTCTATGCCTGGTGTAATGGCAGTTGCTTCTGGTGGTATCCACGTATGGCACATGCCCGCACTGGTAGAAATCTTCGGCGATGACTCCGTACTCCAGTTTGGTGGTGGTACACTGGGTCACCCCTGGGGTAACGCACCTGGTGCAACCGCTAACCGCGTAGCTCTAGAAGCTTGTATCCAAGCTCGTAACGAAGGCCGCAACCTCGCTCGTGAAGGTAACGATATCATCCGCGAAGCTGCTAAGTGGAGCCCTGAGTTGGCTGTTGCTTGCGAACTGTGGAAAGAAATCAAGTTCGAGTTCGAGGCCATGGATACTGTCTGATCCTCAAGTAACCGGTAAAAAGTTAAAGAGTACAAGAAAATAATCATTCTTTCTTTTAACCTTTGACTTTTGACTTTTTACTTTTTATGGGCTGGGGTCAAGCATGAATCTAAAGCAAATTGCGAAAGACACAGCCAAAACTCTCCAAAGTTACCTGACTTATCAGGCGCTGCGGACTGTATTGGCACAGCTAGGCGAAACGAATCCTCCCTTAGCGTATTGGTTGCAAAACTTTTCTGCGGGGAAAATCCAAGACGGAGAAGCATATCTTGAGCAACTGCTCCAAGAAAAGCCAGATTTGGCACTGCGGCTCATGACCGTCAGAGAACACATAGCCGCAGAAATAGCCGAATTTTTGCCAGAAATGGTTTGTACTGGCATTCAACAAGCCAATATGGAGCAACGTCGCCAGCATCTAGAACGCATAACACAACTAGATACATCTAACCCCAGTCCGCACCGGGAACAGCAGACAAGTTCAGATCCCCACAGTGAAGAGTGAACAGTGGTTCACTAATAACTGAAAAACTACTATCAATCCCAAACCATTATCAAAAGCTATGCAAACTTTACCAAAAGAGCGTCGTTACGAAACCCTTTCCTACTTACCAGCTCTTACTGATGCTCAAATTGCCAAGCAAGTTCAGTACATTTTGAGTCAAGGTTACATTCCTGCTGTTGAGTTCAACGAAACTTCTGAACCCACAGAATTGTACTGGACAATGTGGAAGTTACCTTTATTCAACGCCACATCTACTCACGATGTACTCAGCGAAGTTCAATCTTGCCGTTCTCAGTATGGTAACTGCTATATTCGTGTTGTAGGTTTTGACAACATCAAGCAGTGTCAAGTTCTCAGCTTTATTGTTCACAAGCCCAGCAGATACTAAAATCTGAGAAGTTGAATTAATTTTTTCCCTTAAAGAGAGGTATAATTATGTACCTCTCTTATTTATTCAGGCACAGGTGCGGTAAATTTTAGCTCAAGGCCACATCATCAACTTTGAACACCTAACTGGAAAGGATGATTCAACGACTCAATCAGAGGTTAGTCAATAGCTATTTTTTCCCGAAACAGTCAGCTGCTTTGGCCGTTCTCCTCATAACCCTAAAATCATGCGAGCTACATTTAGGTAAATTAAAACCCCCAATACATCCACAGCTGTAGTAATAAAAGGTGCTGACATCAAAGCCGGATCTAGTCCCATCCCCCGGAATAAAAATGGCAATGCGGAACCAGAAACCGACGCTAAAACGCAGATGGAAAATAGACTAATACCCACCGCCAGGGCTACTGAGATATTAGCTTGTAATAAGTATGCCCAGACTATGACTACAGTACCTAACATACCTCCCAGGAGTATGCCGGCGATCGCCTCCCGTCTAATTATATTTAAAGCTTCGTGAGAGCGGACATCCTCTGTATTCAACCCCCTAATCACCACAGTGGAAGACTGAGCGCCTACGTTCCCCCCCGTATCAATTAATAAGGGGATAAATGCAGTTAAAGCTACTACTTTTTGTAAAACATCCTCTTGGTCTCTAATTACCGCCGCCGTTGCACTATTAGTAATCAACAGAATAAATAACCATACTACCCGCTTACGGGCAACAGTAAATAAGTTAGTTTGAAAATAATTATCACCACCAGCTTGTAGACCACCCAACTTATAGATATCTTCTGTAGTTTCTTGTTCTAAAATATCCAGGACATCATCCACCGTGACAATACCGACGAGGCGCTGTTCAGCATCTACCACAGGAATGGCCACAAAATCATAGTGCTGAATTGTCCGCGCCACCTCTTCCTGGTCAGTATTTGTATTGACAAATACCACATCACGGGTCATGATGCTGCCAATAGTTTCCTCTGGTTGAGCCAAAATCAGATCCCGCAGGGAGAGAATCCCCGTCAACCGACGAGCATCATCAGTGACATAAATATAGTAAATAGTTTCCCTGACATCAGCCTGAGAACGAATCTGTGCTAACGCCTGAGTAATGGTGATATTTTCCTTGAGTGAGACATACTCAGGAGTCATAATGCGCCCAGCAGTATTAGGCGCATAACCTAAAAGCAAAGCAGTTGCATCCCGTTCATCTGGGCTGAGTTGCTGTAATAGCCGTCGGACAACTTTAGCCGGGAGTTCGTCAAACAGACGAACCCGGTCATCAGGGGACATATTACCGACGATTTCCTGGACATCGTGGCGCTTAAAGTCTTCTAGTAGTGTTTGTTGTACGGTAGGATCGAGGTATTCAAACACCTCTATGGACTCTTCCTTAGAAAGTAACCGAAAGGCGATCGCCTGGGTAGCCTCTGGTAAGCCTTCAATAGATGCGGCAATATCTGCTACCTGAATGGGAACCAACAAAGCTTTAGCACCCTGAAAATTTTTCTGTTCAAGTAGGATTTGCAGCTGCTCGCGCACTAGGTCTTGTAAATCTTGTCTGGATCTGCTTTGCATTTGTGAACTAATAATAAAGGCTGTGTTCTCTCAAGCTCATTTACTTTTACTGTGACCAACTGTGACATTAGACTTTTTCCCTACTTTACAATAAGGTTTTGCGAGTTACTTATGTTACGAGTTTTTCTTCACTTATCCAGAGCAAGTTTATATTTTAGTTGCTTGCAGTCTGACTGCATAGGCAGTTTCTAGGCCGCAAATAATGAAGATGTGGAGGTTGACAATTACTCCCAGATTTGTTATCTTATAATCGATAAGGAAGAACTATCATAATTTATTATTTCAGTCAGTGGCATAACATCTAAAATCCGCTACTGGGTAAAAGTAAAATATCGATCATTTCACCGACTACCAAACCGCACAAAGCTAAGAGGGTTAAAATCCAAAATGAGTCGGTTTTGTTAAAGCCTTTCCAACGCATTTCTAAATCAGCTAAAAACGTAGTTGCTATGGGTATGAGAAACAGACTGAAGAATAGCGACCAAGTTTCTACCAAAGCAACTGATAGACTTAAAAATAAAACCACAACCAAGATTCTAGAGCCAAGAGCCACTAAGTGATCCAACCAAACAATAGTTTTTCTGACAATAGCTAAGGTGACGGCGACAACAAAAGCCCCCGTCAACCAAATAATGTGATGAGCAGCAAGATACCACCCTAAAAGGGCATAAGCTAACCAGAGTAATATCAGGGGTATGACTGGTATCCTGTGAAAAAATTCCACGTGCATGATTTTCTTTCCCTACCTAGTCAGAATCAAAGATTGACAACTCAATAAAACCTTTCACCTGTTGATCAATGCTACACTTTGATATCAATTACCTGGTTGACTCACCTGTTGGGACTAAATATCACCGTATATGGGAATTGCAGCACCACGGATATCCTGAGCAGCTTCTGAAGCCAGAAAGCAGATTAATTGAGCTAGAGATTCGGGTTTTACCCACTTGTGAGCATTTTCTGGTCCCCATAGATTCGCGATTTTTAGGTGTGTCAATTACACTGGGAAGAATCACATTAGCAGTAATATTTGTACCCTTAGTTTCATCTGCGATCGCCTTTGTTAAGGCTACCACACCGGCTTTAGCCGCAGAATACGCCGCTAATTGCGCCGCAGGTTCTACAGCAGCCCTAGAAGCCACCGTGACAATTCTACCATAGCCATGTTCCCACATACTTTTTAGGCTATACTTGCAAGTCAAGAAAGTTGTATTCAGATTTAAATCAAATTCCCGCTTCCAACTGTAAAAACTGTATTCATGAGTTTTCCCCATAGAAAACCCCCCCACCAGATGAATTAATACATCCACCCGTCCCATACGATTGATCAGATGATCTACTGAGGCTTCTTCCTCCAGATTAGCAGGGATAAAGTGAACTCTGGCGAAATCAGCAGGTGAAAGGATTCCTTTGAGACGTTCAACTTCTTTGGGGAGACGATAAGGAATAGTTACATTTGCACCCCGGGACACAACAGCTGGGGTGACTCCTAAACCTAGTCCACCAGTACCACCGGTGAGTAAAACTTGCTTACCTTTCATGAATTTTCGATGCACTCGGCGAAAGTTCAATTTTAGAATAACGCGATGTCAGCAATCTGGTGAAAATTACTGACTTTCCCATAAACACAACACCAAACCCGAAGATGGCTCAAAGATATAGCATTTCCCATGCTCGTGAGGTACAATTTTTTTTAGTTTGAGGGAACAGGGAACAGGGAACACCGGAACAGGGAATAGGGAATAGGGAATAGGGAATTGGTGTGTACTTCATGAGCCTGAAAAAGGCTATAATCAGATTTCTGAGAAATTCTTAGTTTGGGGTTATAGAGCAGGAAGTATTGCTAAAATCCAAATAAATTACCGTCAATATTTATCACCTGATTCCTATGAAAGAAACTGTCCTAGAGGTTCGCAATCTAAAAGTGGAATTTTCCAGTGATGGTAGCAGTGTCAAAGCAGTAGATAATATATCCTTTGAAATTAATCGCGGCGAGACTCTAGGTATAGTCGGTGAATCGGGTAGTGGTAAATCGGTAACATCATTGGCTGTCATGGGTTTATTACCCACTCCCGGTAAAATTAGCGGTGGTGAAGTTTGGTTTCGTCCCCAGTCCGGTAGTAACCCGATTAATTTGGTAGAATTACCTCCTGAAGAAATGCAGCTACACCGGGGTGGCGATATCGCCATGATTTTTCAAGAACCCATGAGTTCCCTCAATCCGGTTTATAATATTGGGTTTCAGATGGCAGAAGCAATTATGCAACATGAGAATGTTTCTCTAGTTGAAGCCAAAAGAATTGCGATCGCTCTTTTGCAAGAAGTCAAACTTCTGCCTCATGATGAGATTATACAACAGCAGTGTCTGCAAAGCACAGGTCAACCAGACGGGCTAACCTTGGCTAGGTTAGTCAAGCAGCACAAAGAAGCTATCCTAGAGCGTTACCCCCACGAACTTTCTGGAGGTCAGCTACAACGGGTAATGATTGCCATGGCTATTTCTTGCAATCCCGTGGTATTAATTGCTGATGAACCCACTACAGCTTTAGATGTGACGGTGCAAGCTACTATTATCGAGTTGTTGGGAGAATTGCAGCAAACCCGTGATATGTCCATCATTTTCATTACCCACGATTTGGGACTGATTTCGGAAATTGCTGACAAAGTAGCGGTAATGTACAAAGGCCAAATTGTCGAATATGGTGCAGCAGCAGAAATTTTTAGCCGTCCCCAACATCCATATACTAAAGGTCTGGTGGCTTGTCGTCCTAAACTTAACCACCGTCCTCACAAACTACTTACTGTTTCCGACTATATGAGCGTGGAAGAAACTCCCACCGGAAAAGCAGTAATTCACCCCAAACAACCCCTGCATCCCCCAGAGTTCACCCTTGAGGAAATGTCTCAAAGGTGGAACAACTTTAATCATAAGTCACCTTTATTGCAAGTCCGCAACCTCCAGGTAGGTTTTCCCGTGCGGGGAGTATTTGGTGGTACAAAACGCTACCATATGGCAGTTAACAATGTTTCTTTTGATGTTAAGCCTGGGGAAACACTGGGATTGGTGGGAGAATCTGGTTGTGGTAAAACTACCCTGGGTAGAAGTTTGCTGCGATTAATTCAGCCAATGGGTGGTGAAATTATCTTTGAGGGTCAAGATATTACTCACCTGAAGGGTGAAGCATTGCAGAAACTGCGCCGAGAAATGCAAATTGTCTTCCAAAATCCCTTTAGCTCCCTAGACCCCCGGATGAAAGTTGGGGATGCGGTGATGGAACCGTTGTTAATTCACTCTGTGGGGAAGACCAAGGGACAGCGCCGAGAACGTGTAGCTGAACTTTTAGAACGGGTAGGTTTAAGTGCAGATGCAATACACCGCTATCCTCATCAGTTTTCTGGTGGTCAACGTCAACGGGTTTGTATTGCGCGTTCTTTGGCTTTAAATCCTAAGTTTATTATCTGTGATGAGTCGGTTTCTTCCTTGGATGTTTCTGTACAAGCCCAAGTGTTGAATTTACTCAAAGAATTGCAGGATGAATTTCAACTTACCTATATTTTCATTTCTCATGATTTAAGTGTCGTCAAATTTATGAGCGATCGCATTTTAGTCATGAATTGTGGTCAAATTGTAGAACAGGGAACAGCCGAAAGTATTTACATGAACCCCCAGGAAGAATATACACAAAAATTAATTGCTTCCATTCCTACCGGTAGTCCTGAACGAGTACGCGCTGGCCAAGCACACAAACTATGAATCCTCAAAAAAGTCAAAAAGCTACCGGTTTAGGTGCAGCTTTAGCCTTCATCGAAGCTGTAGGAAATCAACTCCCCGACCCACTGACGATATTTTTCCTATTATCCTTAATGGTAATTCTCGCCAGTACCATCGCCGCTGCTTTTAACCTTTCTGTTGTCCACCCTGGAAACGGTGACACCATCGTCGCAGTTTCCTTACTTACCCCGGAGGGTATCCGCCACATTTTTACCTCCGCCGTGAACAACTTCAGGGAGTTTCCTCCCCTGGGTACTGTCCTGGTGGCCATGTTGGGGGTGGGAGTGGCTGAGTATACTGGGTTTCTCTCAGCAGTAATACGCAAAATAGTATTAATTGCCCCTAGTAAATTTATCTGCCCTGCGGTAGTATTTACTGGTATCATGGGCAACATTGCTGCTGATGCTGGTTATGTAGTACTTGTACCCCTGGGAGCCATTGTATTTTTAGCATTTCGCCGGCATCCCCTGGCTGGTTTAGCAGCTGCTTTTGCGGGTGTAGCTGGTGGGTTTAGTGCCAATTTACTCATTAGTTCCCTAGACCCGTTACTGGCTGGATTAACCCAAAGTGCCGTAGAATTAATTAACCCTAATTATCAAGTTAATGCTACTGCCAATTATTATTTTATGGCAGTTTCCACTTTGTTAATAACTCTAATTGGCTGGTTTGTTACCGAAAAAATTGTAGAGCCCAGATTGGGTAATTACACAGGGGAAGTAGATTACCAAATGGAACAACTCAGCGTAGCGCAAAATAAAGGTTTACGCTGGGCTACTTATGCTTTACTAGGATTTATCGCCTTCGTTTTGGTTATGGTGCTACCACCACAAGGAATTTTACGACATCCAGAAACCTTGACAATTATTCCTTCACCTTTTCTAGATAGCATCGTGTTTATTATTGCCTTGGCTTTTCTCATTCCTGGGATTGTTTATGGTAGGATTGCCGGAACTATTGAAAATGACAAAGATATTGCTAAAGCCTTGAGTAATTCCATGAGTGCCATGGGATATTATATCGTTTTAGCATTCATCGCCGCCCAATTTATTGCCTATTTTAGTTGGAGTAATTTAGGGGTGATTATGTCGATCAATGGGGCAGAATTTCTCAAGTCTACAGGGATTACAGGGGCACCATTACTGATATTATTTATCATAGTCAGTATGCTGCTGAATTTATTTGTGGGTTCAGCCTCCGCCAAGTGGGCAATTATGGCTCCTGTATTTGTACCCATGTTTATGTTAATGGGTTACTCCCCAGAGTTAACCCAAGCTGCATACCGTATTGGTGATTCTACTACTAATATTGTCACCCCTTTGATGCCTTATTTTCCTTTGGTGGTGGCTTTTGGCCAGAAATACGATCAAAACCTAGGTATGGGGACGCTCATAGCTATGATGTTACCTTATGCGATCGCCTTTTTGTTGGGTTGGTCTATTCTATTAATGATCTGGTTTGTTTTGGGTTTACCCCTGGGTCCTGGGGCTTTGATGAGAATTTAATTTACACCTTGGCGGCGTTAATATCAAGCAGTCAGTGCCAATTTTGCAGCATCAGGCTTTACCTTTGGGTGTACAATTAATCCCTGCACCCTATAACCAAGCCTTCATTTTACAAGTGACGGCTGTGTTAGAATCCCGGGGGTTATTTCTCGCAATCAGGTAGAGTAGAATCACAGCAATGGGTCTTAGCCTCCGGGACTGGATCATAACCACCCGGATGAAACGGATGACAACGTAAAATCCGCCGCGTAGCCATCCACCCACCGCGCCATACCCCAAATCGCTCAATAGCTTCAATAGCATACATTGAACAAGTTGGTTGAAAGCGACAAGTAGGGGGAAATAATGGCGAAATAAACATTCTGTAACCTTTAATTAACCAAATCAATAATAATTTCATCACCATCCCCTAGATCCGATAAATTAATAATAAATCTGAAAACTTATATCTTGTAGTTTCTTTGTTATCTTCTGTTATAAATTTAACCTCTGTTCCACCTTTGTGGCTGCAAATTACCGTAGTTACAGTTTGGGTGTCACTGATCCTCCTGATTTCATGGGTGGTGCATCGCTTTGGTAAGGGTGAACCAGAAATAGTTAGGAAAATAGTTCACATTGGCACAGGTAATGTAATTTTACTAGCCTGGTGGCTAAATGTTCCCGCCAGTTTAGGCATTACAGCTTCCATTGTCGCCAGCACCATCACCTTATTATCATACAGATATCCCATTCTGCCTGGTATTAATAGCGTCGGTCGGCAAAGTTTGGGAACCTTCTTTTATGCTGTCAGTATGGGCATTTTAGTCGCCTGGTTCTGGCATATACAACAGCCCCAATACGCCGCCATCGGGATCATGGTCATGGCCTGGGGTGATGGGTTAGCAGCATTGATTGGGCAACGCTTTGGTCAACATAAGTATAAACTTTTGGGAGCGCAAAAAAGTTGGGAAGGCTCCTTGACCATGGCTACAGTGAGTTTTTTCATCAGTAGTTTAATTTTACTGAGTGTTGAAGGTAATCTTTGGCAAACTTGGGTAATATCCCTGGCGATCGCTCTAGTTGCTACTAGCTTAGAAGCAATTTCATTTTTGGGCATTGATAATTTAACAGTTCCTTTAGGAAGTGCCACCCTAGCACTTATATTAACTAACACTCTGTTACACCATTCCCCATAATCAACAGATAATTAAAAACTCGATGATTTGATAAATAGCCGCAAAAACCGAGAATATTAACCATTTATGTCCTAGGTGTGTGACTTTACCTCGAAAAAATCGGACATTATATCTACTTTAAGGAGTAAATAGATAACATTGATTTCTATCTCCAGATTTATGAATTCGTGACAAACAGTGCTTATAGTTGAGTTCTTAGGTGCTCACACACCTATGTACATAACTGAGGCTAACAATCATGTCACATGGAATATTCACATCAGAATTATTTGTTACTTTATCTGATGAGCAACAGCAGCTTTTAACTGGCGGTGCGGACTTTGAACTAGCTGGGAGCAACTTCTCACGAAGACGTGCCAACTTACAAGGAACAAGTAAGGCCGGTCCAGATGGTAGTAATGCCAACTCTACAGGTGATGTTACGGCTATTAATACTGCGGCTCAAGACTTGTTGGGATTGGGTGCCCAAGAAGTACCTTCAGTTGACGCTTTGGGTTCTGCACCAGTGCTAAACGGTGTAAATAATAACAATGGTTAATAAGTAACCCATAAATCCGATTTGTGAGAGCGTTGTACCCACCTCAGTCGAAAATCATGTGTGGGGTTTAACAAACAGTCTCTAATAACTGAAATATTACAGAGATCACCCTGGTGAATTTCCCCAGGAAATATGGTAGCGATGAATCAACAAAACACCGGGGGTTTCTTGTGAGCAGGGGTGGAAAGTAGGCTATTATTCCAGAATTTTCTTGATTTTGGCTAAATGCCTGTTAGTTAAAATCTAGAATTTTTGGCAAAAATCAAAAATATGTAACCGAGGCTAACAATCATGACAGAGCATATTTTATCAGAGTTGTGTGTTGCTTTATCCCATGAGCAGCAAGAACTTATAGCTGGCGGTGTTGACTTTGACCTAGCTGGGAGCAATTTCGCTAACAGACTGGCAAATTTACAAGGATCAGTCAGATCTGGTCCGGATGGTAGCAGTGCAAACTCCACAGGTGAGTTGACAGCTACTAACACCGCAGCACAAGATTTATTGGGATTGGGTGCCGCACAAGTTCCTGACGTTGATGCTTTGGGTGCTGCACCAATTCTCAACGGCGCAGGGAATAACTCCAATAACGAATAACATCCCATCGGCTCTGGTCTGTCAAGTTGAAATTCATCAGTGATCATTTGACCAGTACTAGAGATATTTGCAATTACCATCTTGAATGATTTAGGACTTACGCAACTATCAAAGACTATCAAAGAAAATTTTCTGTTTGTGGTCATTGCTATTCCTGATCACAGAGGACTAAAGTCCTCTGTAGCCAGGCTATGATGTTAGGTGCGTAAGTCCTGTAATTGATGACTGCACAGGTAACTGTGTTTATGAATGTTTGCACATTTTTTTTATACATGAGAATCCCAGCCAAGGTACAGTATAGTGAATTCCTTTCCCCAACCAGAAAACCAGTGGAATAGGTTTAATGAACCGACTCCAGAAGAACTCAGTTTAGTGCAACCTGACGAGTTTCTTCCCCGCATCAGTAAATGGACAAATATCGGTGCTGGAGTTTTACTAAGTATATTTCTGGCGGCCACGGGTCTCACATCTATTTTTAATTACAATGTCACAGTCAAAGTTCCAGCCACTATTCGACCAGAAGGAAAACTAGGAATTGTGGAATCCGCCGTCATCGGAACAGTGCAAAAAATAGATGTGCAAGAAAATCAAATAGTCAATCAAGGAGAAGCCATAGCTTACATTGATGATTCCCGCCTGCAAAATCAAAAAAGCCAACTAGAAAACAGCATTGAGCAGAGTCAATTACAACTGCGCCAAATCGATGCTCAAATCCGTGAAATTACTACTCAGATTACAGCCCAAACAACCTTAGTTAACCGGGCTATCATCTCCGCACAAGCCGAACTCAGTGCTACTCAACGCAACTATGAAGATCAACAAATTAGAACCATAGCGGAGCTGACAGAGGCCGAAGCTACCTGGAATTTAGCGAAAATACAACGCGATCGCCTACAACAGAATAACCTATTAACAGCAACTGTACAAGAGGCTGAAATAGCTTTAAATTTAGCCAAATTGCAACGCGATCGCTTACAATCAATAGTAGAATCCGGAGCCGTTACTCGCAGTTTATATGAAGAAAAAGAACAGGCTGTCAAGTCAGCCCAGGCTAAGTTAGAACAAGCAAAAGCTAGCGCCAAAGACCTAATAGAAGAAAAAGAACAAGCCTTAAAAATTGCTGAAATCAAACTCAAAAAAGCTCAAACTAATCTCAATCCCAGTAATGCCGCACTCACCGTCGCCTATGAACGGATTCAACAAGAAAAAGCCAGTGGAAAAGCGACCTTAGCTGCTTTGAACAGAGAGCGAGAAACCCTCATGCAACAGCGTCTAGAACTACAAAAACAAATGATTCGGACGCGCAAAGAACTACAACAACTACAAACTGACCTGAATCAAACTGTAATTCGAGCGCCAATTACAGGGACATTGCTACAGTTAAATCTGCGTAATCCTGGGCAGGTAGTACAACCGGTCAAGTTATTGCTCAAATTGCTCCCCCCAATGGTCCGATGATGATTAAAGCTTTTATTCAGCCTCAAGATATCGACAAAGTACAACCCGGGCAAAAAGTGCAGATGCAGGTTTCCGCTTGCCCCTATCCAGATTATGGTACTCTTCACGGAACGGTGAGAACCGTCGCACCAGATGCCCTACCAGTGGGAAATCACAGCCCCCAGCCCACTGTTCAAAATCCTACCCAGATGGTTGCTTATCAAGCCACTATAGAAGCCCAAACTACATCTGTGGGTAGAGGCGATCGTCAGTGTCATCTCAAACCCGGTATGGAAGGTAGGGCTGATATTATTTCCCGTCAGGAAACAGTCCTTAATTTCATTCTCCGCAAAGCCAGATTAATCACTGATTTTTAGGAAAGTTTGGGGGTCTGAAATTCTCTGACGTAATTACAAACAGTTAACCGCCGATAAATAAATCTTTAGTTACATTTCCAGCGCTAGCAAGTTTGAGATTAAGGATAAAAGTTCAACAAACAAAACTTAATTATGTTTGGTTTAATCAAACTGCAAAAAAACTATCAGTGCGTTTCACAGTTGAGCGAAGAAGACTGTGGAGCAGCCTGTCTGGCTTCTATTTGCAAACATTATGGACGGTTTTTGAGTATTAATCGCAGTCGAGAATCAGTAGGAACTGGACAACTAGGCACTACTTTGTTAGGTCTCAAACGCGGATCTGAGAATTTGGGTTTTAATGCTAGAGCAGTTAAAGCCTCCCCAGAAATTCTGGACAGAATCAAAGAAGTGCAGTTACCAGCGATTATCCATTGGCATGGTTATCACTGGGTAGTGTTATATAAGCAAGAGGGCAAAAAGTATGTGATTGCTGATCCATCTGTAGGGATCCGTTATGTTACCCGAGACGAGTTAACAGCCGCTTGGAATGGGGTGATGCTCTTACTAGAACCAGATCCAGACCGCTTTTTTGAGCAGCCCCAAGAGCAACCAATAGGCGGCTTAGGACGCTTTATTAAGCGGATATTGCCTTATCGTGGTTTGCTCACTCAGGTTTTAATGCTCAATATTGTCCTGGGTGTACTCGCTTTGGGTTCTCCGGTACTCATCCAAATCCTGACAGATGATGTTTTAGTGCGCGGAGATGTCCAGCTACTCACTGTTGTTGTGGCTGCAGTTGTAGTTATGACCTTATTCAGTAGTACCTTACAATTATTGCAATCGACAATGATTGCTCACTTTGGTCAAAGGCTACAATTAGGGCTAGTTTTAGAGTTTGGGCGCAAAATACTCCAGTTACCTTTGAATTACTACGAAGCCCGCCGTAGTGGTGAAATCACCAGCCGATTAAGAGATATTAATGACATTAACCAGTTAGTATCACAGATAGTGGTTCTTTTACCTAGTAAATTTTTCATTGCAGTGATTTCTTTCTGCTTAATGCTGTTTTATAGTTGGCGGCTCACACTAGCAGTTATCCTCATCAGTGGTTTAATGACTTTATCTACTTTGCCTTTTTTACCTATCCTCCAACAAAAGACTCGCAGTCTTTTAGTCTTGGGGGCGGAAAATCAAGGGGTTTTAGTAGAAACATTTAAGGGCGCACAGGTAGTTAAAACTACAAATGCTGCTCCCCAATTTTGGGAAGAATTTCAAAGTCGTTTTGGTCGTCTGGCTAATCTGACTTTTAGTACTGTGCAATTGGGAATTATCAATACTACTATTTCTAGACTCTTTTCTAGTATTGGTGGTGTGGCTTTACTGGGGTTGGGAAGTCTTTTAGTGATTCAGGGCCAATTAAGTATTGGGCAAATGCTCGCCTTTAATGCGCTACAGGTGAATGTTCTGGGTTTAATTAATTCTTTAGTGGGCTTAGTGGATGAATATTTTCGCTCTCAAACAGCAGTTTCTCGGCTTTTAGAAGTGATTGATGCTACACCGGAGGATGCGGGAAGCAGTCAAAAGCCTGTGTCCCAAATTTCTGGCGGTGCAGATATTCATTGTTCTCATGTGACATTTCACCACCCCGGTAGAGTGGACTTATTAGAAGATTTCTCTCTCAAGCTACCCGGTGGACAAGCGATCGCTTTAATTGGTAAATCTGGTTGTGGTAAGAGTACCTTGGCAAAACTGTTAGCAGGTTTATATCAGCCAAATTCCGGTAATATCCGCATTGGCTCTTTTAACCTCGATGACCTCGCTCTTGATTGTCTACGACAACAAATAGTTTATGTACCCCAAGAACCTCATTTCTGGAGTCGCTCGATTTTAGAGAATTTCCGTTTAGGAACGCCCTACATTTCCTTTGAGGAAATTGTCAAAGCTTGCGAAATTGCGGATGCTGATAGCTTTATCAGTCAACTTCCCAATAAGTATCAAACTGTGTTAGGTGAATTTGGCGCTAATCTCTCTGGTGGACAAAGACAAAGATTAGCGATCGCTCGGGGAATTCTCACTAATCCACCAGTCCTCATTTTAGATGAAGCCACCGCCGGACTAGACCCAGTAAGTGAAGCTAGCGTTTTAGATGCCATCTTAGCACACCGCCAAGGCAAAACTACAATTTTAATTACCCATCGCCCCAGTGTGATCAAGCGAGCCGATTGGATTGTGATGTTAGAAAAAGGTGAAGTGCAGTTACAAGGTAATCTAGAAACTTTTCTTTCACACAAAGGAGAGCATCAAAAGTTTTTATTGTGATGAAAATTAACCCTAGTATGAGCAACTATAATCATGTCTGAAAATCATATATATTTTTGGCAGCACCTCTGTGAAGAACAGCAAGAAAGCCTAGTTGGTGGTCAAGGAGAAAACATACTAGCAACTAGTAATTTTTTCTTTCAAAAAACTGATATTCAAAGTCAGGCAGATAATAACTTAAATTTGGGAGAAGATGAATCTGGAACCCAAACTACAAAGTACAATTTATCACAGATTACTATGGCATCATCTATAACCTTTACATTACCAAATTTTCCTTCTCCTGGGAATAGCTTAAACAATCTCATCGCTCAAATTATTAGAGGATTTATCTCTTAAACAATTACTTAAACCATAAACTGTTAATATATACGTGTTGGTCTGGGTTGGCTATTTTTGTAAATGGTTAAATTTAGCTGCCAACCTTTTTTAATTATATATTGAATACATCCTCATATGTTTTTTATCTGGGATTTTTTTGTATATATAAATATACTAATAAACAAATTATAGCATCATAAATAAAGATAAATTAAGACAATTTACATGAGTCTATAGAGATAAAAATTAATGAGATTTTTATAACTTAAGGGACATTTAAATAAATCGATTATGCCCAATAATAAAAACATAGGTAATTACACACCTAAAGCCATTAATTGAGGTACAAAATTATGTCAAACAAAATTACCCTATCAAACCTGTTTGAAGATTTATCTGTAGAACAACAAGAGCTTTTAGCTGGTGGACAATCTGAAGAACAAATGAACCAATTTGACACTCAATTTCCCGAAGAAGATAGCTTTGATGAACGACCCAGGAAACGTGTTCGCCGTATTCCCATTCGCTTAACTGGTATTCTTGAAGTCGTTAAATAAAGACTAAAGTATTACCATGATTTCTACTTGGAAAATAGTCTTGTATTACAGATATTTGAAGGTACAACACCAAACCTGATCTGTAATTTGGTAGCACCCATGATAGGTGCTACCTACCTAAAATATATCTGGTATATCTGCGAGATTGAGGGAATAAATTATGTCAGAAAAAATAACTCAACCTGATTTATTGGTGGATTTATCCCCAGATTCACAAGAACTTATATCTGCGGGTCAACAACTACAATTGGGTGACCGACTAGACCTGATATTACCGTCGTTGGTACTCTTATTGATTCTCGTGGTCAACGTATCCCCGTTCGCATTTTTGGCTTTGTTGCTGGACCACCTACTGGTGGTGGTGGTGGTGGTTCTTTTGACGGGTTCTTCCAGTAAGACTCAAAAGAGGATGTTTGCGAAACATTAAATCACCTGGAATAATACCATTTGGGATTTGGGATTTTCAACTATGGATGAGTAATCCCTTGATATACCTGGGGGCGTAAGTCTATCTGTCACTATTACCTTTAAAGTTGTTATAAGTTTCCTCTTCTCTAAAACAGAAGAGGAATATTCACAACCTTTTTTCCATGAAAAAAAGGTTGATAATTCTGTCTTATTCTAATATCAAATTAATGGTAATTTTTCGTTATAGCCGTTATTTTTAATTCATATTTTTGCGCAGATAATAGAGTAAAATTAAGTGCTTATAGATTAACCAATAGATATATTATTTGAGATTATTTTTTATAACTTGGGGATAATTTAATGACTATAAAATTGGTTTAAAAATGAAAAACAAGGTACTACACTCTCATATTTCTTGTTACGGAAGTGTGTACCACATACAAACGAATTTGAGGGAAAATTATGTCAGTTAAAGACCTCCCATCTAATTTGTTGATGGATTTATCCGCAGAAGAACAACAGGATGTTTCTGGCGGTTTCGGTTTCGTCGGAGGATTAGGCTACAGAGGCTGGGGTTACGGTGCTGGCCGTGGCTTCGGAGGCTTCGGAGTCCCTGGCTTCGGTGCTGGCCGTGGCTTCGGAGGCTTCGGAGTCCCTGGCTTCCGAGGCTACAGAGGCTGGGGTTTCGGTGGTCGCCGTGGCTTTTTCTAAGTTGGCAAAGTCCACCAACTGGGTCATTTGCTAGTTTCAACTGTGCATGAGGAGGTAAGCAAAGACTCATACCACTTATGTGAAAAGGCTACCTCCACAAGTTTGAGGAAACGAAGACCGCGCGGTCTTCGTTTTTTATACGGGCGATCGCTCGCCCATCCAATGGAGTAAAATCGGATTGACTAACTCAGGTGCTTCATCTTGGGGGCAATGTCCCACCCCTTCCAGGGCGATAAACTTAAGCACTTGTGGATAGTTAGCTAATTCCCTACCTAAATCTACTGGTTCCCAGGGTCTGCCGTCCCCCACAAGATAATAGCAGGACAAGGGAGCAGGGGCAAAAGGTCTTCTGGTAAAGGCCCTGTAGAATAAGCAGTAAAGGCGAGAAACACCGCTACAGCGCCTGGGTCTTTTGCTGGTGCGGTGAGAATATCCACCAACTCATCTGTAACTATCTCTGCATTAGCATAGGCTTGGAGCAAAATCTTGCGTACTGTTTTCGGTTTAGCAACTTGATTGAAAAAAAACTTACCAACTGGTTTGATAGATAATATTTTTTGGAGAATTGGTGCGCCGAAGCGACGTGACCAGGGTAGTGTTGCCCGCTTGCGATCGTGTAACAATCTTAAAGAACAATTGATTAGGGATACTCCTAAAGCTATATCTGGGTTACTAACTGCTGCTTGTAATACCACAATACAGCCAATGGAATTTCCGACTAAAAAGGCAGATTCACCCACAACTTGGCGGCAAAAGTCGGCTAATTGCTGTCCCCACGTTTCGAGGGTGTAGGTGATTTCTCCCCCTGGTTCAGGTTTAGCCGAACCACCAAAGCCAATCAAATCAATGGCATAAACGCGACAATTTTCTGCTAGCACAGGGATATTTTTCCGCCAGTGCCACCATGAAGCTCCAAAGCCATGGACGAGAACAACTGCGGGGCCATGAGTTCCTAGAGTTTGATAGCAGATGGGGAAACCTTGCCAAGTCCAAGTTTTACTTGAGGTAAATGTGGTTGTGGAAGTTGTCATCAGGAATTTGTAAATATTAAAGAAAGATATAAGGGGGACGGCGTATCGCTCACCTGAAGCGTGCCGGAGGCTTGATAAATTTCCCCGCAACTTAGCCCCATGTCTAAAGCCAGGGGATTCCTACGGATTACCTGGTGATGTTTTTTGCGAATTTCGATATTATTGTTATAATACTTCACATTTCCTAATCTTGCCGTTTTCTGTCCTGCATAGCTCGCAGCAGGTTAGTTAACAGCAGCTATGTAAGTGGAGAATTTCCGCCTGTGGAGAAAAAACCATCCGAGGTACTGATTTGGCCTAACTAGACATATATAGTCACTCTACTGCTATCTTAAATTGGAGGCAATTGCAACTTTTTTTGATAAGCGTAACTTCATGGGAACAAATTACCGACGGGTTTTACTTAAACTAAGCGGTGAAGCCTTAATGGGCAATATGGGCTATGGTATTGACCCTGAAGTGGTCAAAGAAATAGCCGAGGAAGTAGCAGAGGTAGTAGCCACTGGGGTTCAAATCGCCATCGTCGTAGGCGGCGGTAATATTTTTCGTGGTGTTAAAGCTGCGTCGGCAGGAATGGACAGGGCCACCGCTGACTACATAGGAATGATTGCCACGGTAATGAATGCCATGACGCTACAAGATTCGTTAGAACGTATGGGGGTACAGACGCGGGTACAAACCGCGATCGCTATGCAAGAATTAGCGGAACCGTATATCCGTCGTCGCGCTATCCGCCATCTAGAAAAAGGGCGGGTGGTAATTTTTGGTGCTGGTTCAGGAAATCCTTTCTTTACCACTGACACCACTGCAGCTTTAAGAGCCGCAGAAATTGATGCCGAGGTGATTTTTAAGGCCACTAAGGTAGACGGAATTTACGATGCTGACCCAAATCTATATTCTAACGCCAAGCGTTACACCAGTCTTACTTACGCCCACGTCTTAGCTAAAGATTTGCGCGTAATGGATAGTACTGCGATCGCCTTGTGTAAAGAAAACAATATCCCAATTCTGGTTTTTGATTTAACGGTGCGAGGTAACATCCACCGAGCCGTTTTGGGAGAATCTATCGGTACCCTTGTGGGAGGTTCTTGTGAAATTATCTGAAGCTGAGAGTACGATGCAAAAAACCGTTGAGGCGACTCAACGAGCTTTTAACACTATTCGCACTGGCCGCGCCAATGCGAGTTTACTAGATAAGGTCTTGGTGGACTACTATGGTTCACCTACACCCTTGAAATCACTGGCAAATATTAGCACTCCCGATGCCACAACTATCTTGATTCAGCCTTACGATAAAAGCAGCTTAAACCTAGTTGAGAAAGGAATTGCTCTCTCTGATGTCGGTTTAACACCCAGTAATGACGGTTCTGTAATTAGGCTCAACATTCCACCGTTAACAAGCGATCGCCGGAAAGAATTAGTCAAAATGGCTGCTAAGTATGCTGAAGATGGTCGCGTAGCCATCCGCAATATCCGTCGTGATGTCCAAGACTCTATTCGCAAGCAGGAAAAAGCTGCAGAAATCTCTGAAGATGAATCAAAAGACCAACAAGATAAACTGCAAAAGCTCACAAATAAATACACTGCCAAAATAGATGAGTTGCTGGTAGAAAAAGAAAAAGACATTACAACTCTCTAGGAAGCTATGGCTGTTAAGCAATTGCTCCTAGACTAGAGTATTATCAAATTTAAAGGCTGAAGAAACATTCTTCAGCCTTTATGTATGCCAAATAAGGATGTTAATAGCGTTTTCTCTAGCTATGGGGAAAATATCACTTGACACAGATAAATAGAGATAAAATCCACAATTTACTAATTCGAGGGTAAAAATTCAGCTATTATGTACGACACTATCATCGTGGGTGCTTGACGAGCTGGTGCCACGGCAGCATATCATTTAGCCAAGAAAGGACACTCAGTGTTACTTTTGGAAAAGGAATCGCTACCTAGGTATAAGCCCTGTGGTGGTGGTGTCTCACCAGCCATTGCGCAATGGTTTGACTTTGACTTTAGCCCAGCAATTTCGGTAAAAGTAGACTCTCTGCGCTTCACTTGGAAAATGGGCGACCCTGTAGAAGTAAAAATCGTCACCAAAGAACCAATCTGGATGGTAAGACGTGATATTTTTGATTATTTCTTAGTGCAGCAAGCACAGAAACAAGGGGCTAGACTAAGTGATCATAATGGGGCTACAGGACTTGAATTTAAAAATGACTATTGGCAAGTTAACACGAATAATGGGCCGGTTACAGGTCGTTACTTAATTGCGGTTGATGGTGCAAAGGGAACCATGGCTAAATGGTTAGGCTTCAAAGACAGGAAACGTGTTTTAGCAGCAGCTTTAGAAGCAGAAGTTCCTGCTAATGTGGTCAATCAATCCACTGCTCACCTTGAGTTTGGTTTGGTTAAAAACGGTTATATCTGGAATTTCCCCAAAGCTGATGGTTATTCAATTGGCGTAGGGACATTTATGGGCGGTCAAAGACAAAACTTTAAGAAAATTTTGGACGAATACGCCCAATCCTTTGATCTAGATATTAAGACTAGTCAGCAATATGGTCATCCCATTTGTTCGTGGAATGGTCATCAAAAGCTACATACCCAAAACGCAATTTTAGCTGGGGAAGCGGCTTGTGTCGTTGACCCCATGACAGCAGAAGGTATTCGCCCCTCTATTTTTAGCGGTTTACTCGCTGCGGTGTCAATTGATCAAGCACTTTCTGGTGACATTAACGCTTTAGAGCAATACAGCGCCGCCATGAACGAACAATGGGGTAGTGAGATGGCTTGGGCGCAAAAACTAGGAGGTGCATTCTATCGTTTTCCTGGTATCGCTTACAAAGTGGGAGTTAAGCACCCATCTAGTGCGAAAGTTATGGGTCAGCTTTTCTGTGGTGAAGTACACTACAGTGAGGTTACTGGACGCGCCTTGAAACGTTTAATTCGTGGTTTGTAAGCTATAGAACATTCTGTATTGCTGAATTTAAGTATATCGCCGGGAGATGATTTTTAACGCAAAGGGACGCAGAGGTTTATTGCGTCAGATGTGGGGGTCGGGTATTGGCGATTTCATGGAGTCCCTCTCCCCACCGGAAAGGGACAATGAAGATGTTGTGTTTAACAGGATTTTGACTAAGCGCCTACAGCTTCTTTAGCTGCGTAAAGGACTTCGGCGTTTATCTCTTTTAAGCCGCGATCACGGGCAAATTTCTCCGTGTTGCGCTTGACTTTACCACGGACAAATCCGGGAATTTTGTTTAGTTCTGCTTGACCGTCCTTGGTCCAGTTGAGGTCAGATGCGGCTGAAATTCCTTTGGTGATTACTTCTTTGGTATCGTGTCCCCCAAATATTTCTAACAGGTGGTCTTCCATTCCCAAGGTGAAGGAGTTGTAAATTAAATCTGTAATTTGATTTGTACCTTCGTAACCTAAAAATGGTTTGTAACCGATGGGGAAGTTCTGCACGTGTATGGGTGACGCAATTACACCACAAGGAATATCTAAGCGTTTACCAACGTGGCGTTCCATTTGTGTCCCAAAAATCGCTGCGGGTTCGACACGGGCGATCGCATCACCAATTTCCCCATGGTCGTCGCTAATCAACACTTCATCACAATATTCACTCACCTGTTCCCGGAACCACTCAGCATCATATTTACAGTAGGTTCCCGCCCAGACAACGTGAATCCCCATTTCCCGCGCTAAAATCTTCGTGATTCCCGCGGCGTGGGTATTATCACCAAATACCACAGCTTTTTTACCAGTCAAATTTTGACAGTCAATAGAACGGGAGAACCAAGCGCCTGAGACACATGGAGAGTTTGTTCATTGATAAAGTCTTCGTAGTCTACCTCCGCACCCTGGGCGTTAATCACCTGCTGAATCTTGCGAATACACCGAGCAGTTTCTACTACCCCCATAGGGGTGATGTCTACATAAGGCGTTCCAAATTCTTGTTCTAGGTAAGTAGCAGTGGCTAAACCCAATTCCCGATAAGGAACCAGGTTAAACCAGGCTTGGGGCAGTTTTTTCAAGTCATGAACCGCAGCACCTTCGGGAATGATCGTATTGACTTCGATTCCCAAATCCGCCATTAACCGCTTCAGTTCCGTACAGTCGTGGTTATTATGGAAACCAAGAGTAGAATTACCAATGATGTTAACAGATGGTTTTGTGGTTTTCCCTTGGGGTAATTCGCCCCGCTTCCTGGCTTTTTCAATGTAGTATTGCACGATTTGGTGCAGGGTGCGATCGGCGGCTTGTAGTTCGTTGAAACGGTAGTGGTTGACATCCGCTAGCATCACGTCTCCTTTAGCCTCCAGCTGCGCCCGCTCGACAAAATTGTGCAGGTCTTCTTGTAGGATGCTAGAGGTGCAGGTGGGAGTTAACACAATTAAATCTGGGTGTTCTTCGGCATCTTTGCGGGTGATGTTATCTACTACCTTTTCTTGAGAACCCCTTGCTAAAACGTTGCGGTCAACTACACTGGTGGTCACCGGGGTGAAGTTTTTCTCCCGCGATAACATGGATCGCATGACGTTAAAGTAATCATCGCCTAATGGGGCGTGCATAATCGCATGAACGTTTTTAAATGAACTAGCGACCCGCAGAGTGCCAATGTGGGCAGGTCCTGCATACATCCAGTAAGCCAATTTCATGACTGTGTTCTCCCTTTTCTACTCAAATAATTATGAGTGCATGATGATTAAATCGCTTCTGATTGTCTCAAAACTTTGGAGTTAGTGAGAAATAGTAATTTTGGCTGCTTGGGCAGGTCGTTAATAGCTCAAACCCTCTTAGTGATTGGCATCTAGCCTCTGTTTTTACTGGTATTCCTATTGTTGAATTAAATAACTCTTAACGAATTGATAAATATTTTTATCAATTTTTGTTAATTATGTTGATGATTAAATTGTTCCCAATAATTTTGAGAAGAGAATACCTGTATTTACTCCCTAGGGAAAAATATGACTGTGGGCGACTTATATTTGACACCTATTCATAAGTCGGATTACACACCACAAGCCCGGGCGATCGCTACCCGTTGCTTTTGTCCTCCTGAAAGATTGGATGGATAGTAATTGACTCGATATCCCAATTTCACACCATGGATCTGTGCATTACGCAACTGTGCTTCTAGACGAGCAATTGTAGCTTGTCTTGCAGAGATGTCTCCGGCTTTTGCTCCCGCTTTTACCTGATGGACAACAGCTTGAGCAACTACAACTTGTTTTTGCGCTTTTTCTAAAGCTGCAAGTCGAGGGTGATAATTGTCAAGAATTACCACCACCTGTCCTTGAGACACTCAACCCCCTTGCTTAACCAAGAGTTTTCCTATCCGCACCCCAGTTTGAGAATTAGGAGCAGATAAACGGACTACTTCACCTTGAGGCTCTAAACGTCCTAAAGCAGCAACAGCAGTTCCCTACCATAACTACTGGATTTTATGTGTGGTCGGTGAGCGAAGTCGATAGGGATAGCGTGGCGTTAGCCATACCGTGTTCGGTGTGTTCCCTGTTCCCTAAGATAAAAGTTACCTGTTGAAAACTTATCAAACATCCTCTTACAGGTTTTGTAAATAAGTGCTTTTGCTTGGGTACCATAATCACTTTTTTTCTCAGTTAGAGATATCTAGAAGTTGTTGATATCTTTTGTTGGTGAAGATATACGACAGTCGTCGTATATCCGGTCTGCTTGTGGATAATCCCGGTAAAACTATGGAATACATGAGCAGCATCCGCTTTTAATAAAGCTTCAGACATTCTTACTTGTTAATCACTGCGGCTTGTTCGTTTTTCAAAATTGCTAAGTATTCACTCCGTGTTCCATCTATCCGGTAATGGTCGCAAATTTTGCATAGTTTCAAAACATCCAATCGGCTGAATAGTTTTTGATGCTGAATCTTATTATCAGTCCTCCATCGCCAAAAAGTTGTTCGATCAATACGACGATTACTTTCAGGCCATCTTCGTCTAGATAGGAAATCTATTATTTCTTGTTCATAAAACGAGTAGCCCTTGGGCAATTTTAGAAGTTCTTCTCTTAACTCAATTAGCGGTATGAGTGGATCTAACTCAGATAGTCTCATGCCAGCAATCCTTTATAGTTTCGTGTCCGTCTAATGATGTACAATACTTAATGCAGCACGGTTTAATGATATGCAAGTGCATTGTGTGAGCACGTGAATTTCCCTGAAGAGAGATAGGAGACCATCAAGTAATTGTATGTCTCTGTATTTCTCAGATTGGCAATTCAACAGCATTTGATTAGCCTTTATATCACCTACCATAAACATCTTGATCCTCAATTGCAACCCATAAGCAACATATTTGAAAATAAATTTTAAAATGAAAAAATGGCAATTTGGCACAGAGATAATATGTAAATACGTTATGGAAATTAAGCAAGTATTAAAATCTTATTTCATCAGATAAAAATGCTACATAATCAATTATTTATATTCTTAATGAGATATAAATAATTGATTAGTAAATAAATTTACCTAGGAATAGAAATAACATTAATAATCAGCATAAATAAATGAACTATACAACATTTATGGCAATTAGAAAGTAAATATAATCAAGCTTTAGAAGCATAGCGATGTTCCCCAGGATAGATGTAGTGCAAATAAATTAAAATTGATGTATAGGGGAGATTCTACCCAATCTTAGTCTAGTTATTTCTCAGGTTTGTACTCATTCACTCATGAGGTACTAATGTCTATATTAGACTGGTGAACTTTGTGACAATAGTCCATATATTGAAAATAATGATTTCAATTTTAATCAATCTTTAGGCAGATGTAAAAAATCTTAGATAAATTAAGTATCTAAAGTTAATATTTTTGACACATAGATTTATAGTAGGATACAACAGTCCAATTAGAAAATAAACTTCAAAACCCCTTGGCAACAAATACGAAAAGTCTCATCTATGCAATTTATATGCAATTGATACCAATAAAACCTTACCGTATGACATACTAGTAAGTCAGACATTAAATAATTATTGAGTTCATACTTACTGCCCTTCCAAGAGCATAGACAAAATGAGATTACAGAGATTCATGCTCTCCTTACCAAGTTTTGATAATCAGAGGCTAATTTTTCATGCCGCTCGCCAAACTCTTCGCAAAGCTGAAATGGCACGACTAGCGGTGCATGAATGGCTAAATCACCATGATTTTGAACTAGAAGAGTGGAAAAATAAAACGGCTTCTGAGCTTGGTATTAGTATTAGTGAGCTAGAGCAGAAACTATTAGCTGCTAATCAGAAAAAGGCAATGAAGAAAAAAGAAGATAATCATGGGGATTCAGAAAACAATTATTGATCAAGTTAATCAAGTTAATCATGTCTAAGCACAACCATGTGACCAAGAAATTGCTCCGCTGATATCATCCGGCTTAACAGGGTGTTTCATCTATGTTAGACATATGGAGTTGCATAGGAGTTGCGATCAAGAATCAAACATCCTAATATAACTGTAATTAGCAAATTAATCGATGTGCATGAGGCTGAGGTTTCGAGATTCAACTATTCCACACACCTATGGCAAACTTCCATATATCTGCTGTTGATGTTTCCAGAATAACCTTGTGGAGCATAGATTATTCTCAACTCTCTCATTGACACAGTAAAACTCTGAACCTATCTAAATTTGACAAGCAAAATAGTGACCGTGAATTCATTACTGCTTCTACAATTGAAGCTCAATTACAACAGTTGCAATAAGATATCAGCAATTGTGAAAATTTTCTGCTTCAGATCATACAGGGGAAGAAAATAATGGTGACAAATGTATCGTTAAACCCTAGGGAAATTAACACAAAACGGCAACAGACCCCAATTGCCATCATCAGCATGGCTTTTATATTCCCCCAAGCCAAAAACTTACAGGAATATTGGGAAAACATTATTCACAAAGTAGATTGTATTACTGATGTTCGAGCTTCGCGTTGGAGCATAGATGATTATTATGACCCTAAACCCAGAACACGTGACAAAACCTACCGTAAACGGGGCGGATTTCTCCGAGAAGTTGACTTTAATCCCATGGAATTTGGGCTACCACCCAACATCTTAGAAGTCACAGATATTTCCCAGTTGTTAGGGTTGCTGGTGGACAAATCTGTCATAGAAGATGCTGGCCATGGTGAATCTGGAAATCGTCATATCTACGATAGACTTCGCGATCGCACCGGTGTAGTGTTAGGTGCAGCCCTGGGTAGACAATTAGCATTACCACTCAGTTGTAGAATGCAGTATCCCATTTAGGAAAAAATGAGCAATGGTAACTCAACCCCAGTTAACAAAAATCACTCAGAAACACCAAACCTTTTTACTTCTGAGGATTCGGGTCAGAAAACCACACCTACAAACAAGGTAGCAGTGAATGGTATTGCCAAATCTATGAACAACAGCCAATCAGACCAACAGGATAGCAACTCTACACCAACCAATTTAGAAACATTTGTGAATTACCAAAGGGCTATAGACAACTTAGAGTATACTCTCATCCAACTAAATCGCCATCAACGTCAAATATTGCAGGTTCATGAACAATCTTTGCGGCATCAAACAGAATACACGAACAGCTTTTTCGGGCTGATGCAACAACAGCATATCCTCTGGGGAAATGGTCAATTCATTGAGAAACAACCCGAAACCCAGCAACTAGCCATCTCCAGTTTAGAACGTAGCATGATGCGGTTTCACGATCATCAAGCTGACAGCCTCCGCATTCATGAGCAATATCTGAAGTATCAGCAAGAATATACTCATAACTTTTTCCAGTTAGTCCAGCAACATCAACTACCAACCTGTGATGACAGGATTCAACACAGTTTGAATACTCCGGTATACGGAGAAGAGCGGCCCATACCAGTAACAGCCGTATCGGCTGTGGCGACTGAATTACAGACGGTGACAACTAACGGTAGTGGTAACGGTAATGGTCAGGGTGCACATCATCAAACCATACCAGTTACAGATATAATTGCCACCCGGCAGAATCCCACTGCAACCATAGTAGCCACACCACCCGTAGATATTGATCCAGCTACCCTGCAGCCCACCCTGCTCACCATTGTCAGTGATCAAACAGGCTACCCCAGTGAAATGTTAGAGATGTCCATGGACATTGAAGCAGATTTAGGGATTGATTCCATCAAACGGGTGGAGATTTTGGGAGCATTATTAGAAATATACCCCGATTTACCCAGGCCCAATCTAGAGGAACTGGCACAGCTACGGACTCTGGCCCAAATAGCCGAGTACATCAGGACTATAGCAACGCCCACCATCAATAAAAATTAAATAACATTTTTAGTATTTGGGTGATGGGAAAACCAACACAGAATCAAATACCAAAAATAGCGATTGTGGGCATGGATTGCTATTTGGGTGGTAACTGCCAGGGTTTAGATAGTTTTGAACAAAGTATTTATGAATGATCATATTTCTATTATCAGAGTATTAGCAAAGCTATTGAGTCATAGAGTGGACATGGATTTGTCGCCACTGTATTCTCTCTCAGACCGTAGCTTGAATCACAATCAAATACTAGATCAAAACATCACCTTGGGTAGCCAGAAAACTGATGACATATTTCTGGGTAAGAATAAGCAGGAAATATTCCCAGAAAAATTTTATAACCCATCAATTAGTCCTCCCAGTCAGCAGTATGAATTACTGGAATTTAGTCAAGCCAGACCCACATATTCTCTGAATAAAAATTCAGTATTAGCTGAGGAAAAGAGATTTATGAGCAACTTAATCGCCGGGGATGATAAAGCTTCTAGTGTATTATTGAAGGATAGACCAAGCCCTGACTTGTCAGTTAACTTTAAGGCTTCGCTACCCAAGCTATCACACAATGTCGGAGTAGGTCATACTATTTCACCTCAAGAAGATGAGATTTTTATTGTGGAAGAAAGAGACTGCAAAAATGATCATACAGTTGATAAACAACAGCTAGATAATTTACGCAATCCTCAGTATCAGAAGCTGATATATAATGCTTTTCACATGGCACAAAACCACAGCAATGTATTAGAAATACGACAACAATCACTACATCAAATCAGCGTCATAATCCAGCAACAACTAAATCTATACCAGAAAATATTTAACGCATAAAGTCATTAATTCACGAAAGTATTTCATGATGATAACAAAGCCATACCCCATTGTTTCTTAAGCAATTAAAAATTATGCCGACAATTGCTCCTCATAATGCCTAACAAATAACACCCTAAAAACGTCATGTTTAACAAAAATGTACTCAGTCATAAACGCGGAAATTCACTGTTAAAAACATCTAATTTTTTTGTGAGTAACCGTCAAGCATGGCATGGTGATATAAATACAATATCTTTTGATGGTAATGGCATAAGAGCTAAACTAATTAACTTAGCTAAACCTTGTTACATTATCAGAGTAGAAGATAAAATTGGTGTTACTAATCAAGGAGAATTAATTCATTATCCTAATGGTAAAACTGGACAAGAAATGTTGATGTCCGTTCCACCTATACATATTCAACAGTTAGGAGATCCCAACTTTATAGATTTCCATAATGTTAAATATGCCTATGCTACTGGTTCCATGGCTCATGGTATTGCTTCTGAACAATTAGTAATAGCTCTTGGTAAGGAGAAAATTTTAAGTTCATTTGGTGCTGGTGGTCTCTCTCCTGACCGTGTGGAAGCAGCCATCAAGCGTATTCAGCAAGCCCTACCCGAAGGAATTTACGCTTTTAACTTACTTCATAGTCCCAGTGAACCTACTCTTGAACGTGGTACAATTGATTTGTATTTGAAATATCAAGTCAGAACAATAGAAGCATCTGCATTTTTAGATTTAACTGACAACGTTGTCTACTACCGGGTTGCGGGACTAGGCTTGAATGCGGCTAATCAAATCCAAATTAAAAATAAAGTCATTGCCAAAGTTTCTCGCCGAGAAGTGGCCACAAAATTCTTAGAACCTGCTCCTGTGAAAATTCTTAAAAGATTAGTACAGCAAGGTCTCATCAGTGAATTACAGGCAAGTATAGCCGCAAAAGTTCCCATGGCTGACGATATTACCGTGGAAGCAGATTCCGGTGGTCACACAGATAATCGTCCCTTAGTTTGTCTGTTACCATCGATTTTGGAATTAAGAGATCAAATTCAAGGCCAATATGGTTACGAAAGACCGGTCAGAATTGGAGTAGCGGGAGGAATTGCGACTCCCCAATCAGTATTGGCTGCTTTTATGATGGGTGCTGCTTATGTCGTTACTGGTTCCATTAACCAATCCTGTATTGAAGCTGGAACTTCTGAATATACTAAACAATTGCTAGCCCAAGCGGATATGGCTGATGTGATGATGGCTCCAGCAGCAGATATGTTTGAGATGGGAGTAAAACTGCAAGTTCTCAAAAGAGGAACGCTCTTTCCTCTCCGGGCGCAAAAACTGTTTGACTTATACAAAAACTATGATTCAATTGAAGATATACCTGTTACCGAAAGAGAGAAGATAGAAAAGCAAATCTTCAGAAATAGTCTAGATAGCATTTGGCAAGAAACAGTTAATTATTTATCTCAACGTAATCCCGAAAAACTGCACAAAGCCGCCAACAATCCCAAGCTGAAAATGGCTCTAATTTTTCGCTGGTATCTAGGATTGTCTTCTCGTTGGTCTAACTCTGGTGAGAAAGGTCGGGAAATTGATTATCAAATCTGGTGCGGTTCAATCCATGGGAAGCTTCAATAACTGGATACAAGGTTCTTACTTGGCAGATTTAAATAATCGGAAGGTAGTTGATGTTGCCCATCATATGATGATAGGAGCAGCATTTTTATACAGATTACAAAATCTGAAGATTCAAGGATTACAAATACCCGATTCTTATACTCAGTATCATCCAGTCATTTCTGGTAAATCGTAAGAGGTTGTTTGATAAGTTTTCAACAGGTAATTTTTATCTTAGGGAACAGGGAACACCGAAGGATTGGGGAACACACAAAAAACAATAAAATCCAGTCTCCTCCCCTTACAAGGGGAGGGTTAGGGTGGGGTAAAACAATATTTGATACACTAATCATAACTTGACAAACATCCTCTTAGAGTAGCGGGGACTGGCTAAGGGATCAAGATTCTGAATTGATTCTCCCAGCGGTAACCCTATTTCCTCGCAGTTGCTAGATATCTACAGAGCTACGCCTGTGGTGGGCTTGGGAGGCTGAATTTCAGTGCCTATGCCTCGGCGATATAGTTGTGCTAATCGCTGCTCGTATTTAAGTAAGTCCTGGTAAATTTCCTTAAATATCGCGGTTGCTACGGGGTCAGTATACATTGCAGACAAATTGCTAATATCGCCAAGACCTGTTTGTACATCTCCTAGGGCGCAACGTAACTGATAGATGTCATCGCTACCAGTAAAGGTACTTTTAACTTTGGCGTATTGATTGGCGATATTTGCCACTATGGAAGGTTTTTCATGGAGTGTGTTGAGATAGGTTTCCAATTTCTGAATGTGGCGCTGTCTATTACTAATCATCTCTTGAAAGAGCGATCGCACTTCGTGATCTGATTCTTTTTGGGTGTACTGTTCTAAGGTTTCCATTGAATAACGCTCCCCACTCAGTGCTATATTCAACCCCCTGGTAATTTCACCTTTAGTAGAACCACCCCAAGCATCAGCGAGTTTCCACCACTGGGCGCTGGTATCTTTCTCATCTGGAAGTGCAGCATCTTTACCACCGTACCCTAGACGACTGAGCAATGCTGTGGTGAAAATCCCTAAGTCTCCTGGTTCGCGTGAGGTAATTAAATTCCTGTCTACCACTAAGGGTTCATCTAGGTAATTTGCACCTGCATTCATCATATCTTTGCGGATAGCAGTAAAGCCCGTGGCTTTTCTACCTGTGAGCAAATCACCTTCAATTAAAAGTTGCGGCCCGTGACATACAGCTGCTACCCATTTCCCTTGTTCCATGGCTTTTTGCACAAAGCTGACTGTGTTCGGGTTCCGCCGCATTTTATCCGGGGCCATACCACCGGGAATTACTACTGCGTCAAATTCCGCTGCTATGGCTTCTGTGGTGGTAGCGTCGGGTTCAACTGAAACTTTACCTCGTTTACCTTTATATTTTTCATTCATGCGTGAACCGAGGACAACTATCTCCATCCCAGCTTGCTTTAGTCCATTACACGGGATAGTAAATTCTATATCCTCAAATCCATGTTCTATGAGGATGGCGACTTTTTTCTTCCGGGAATGATTGTTATGATTGGTCATGATTTTTGCCTAGGTTAATAATTTTACTCAATAGGATGCTTGACTGCAGGAATTTAAGTTGGTGATGTGGTGAATAGTTCCTCATAGTCATGATCAAAATAATTATGAAATTTGCTGAATTTGTCAGGCTTAATGGCGTTTTGTAAGACTGCAAATACAGCCCGAACATGAATGGCGCTGGTTGTCGGTTCTATATTTTCTCTTTGACTCACACGAGTAATGAATTCTTGCAGGTTGAAAGGTTCACTAGTTTCTCCTTCTCGCCTTTGCAAAGATTGAGCTAATTCTTGTGGTAATTCTGCTGCTACTTCTTTGAATTCATCGCCGGGGATACGCTCTGTGATGGTTTCTAAGGTAGCACGGGTGGCCCGTTCGGCTTCTTCACGAGAATTTGATTGAGCTAGGCTTTGTACGTGTGTAATAAACTCGTTATATTCCATTCTATACCTCTTTTTATTGTAATTTGTAATTAAGAGTAGACTATTGATTTAATTCCTATTTAATTCCTAATATATGGATTTCACTCCTACACAGTTGAGTAATTTCAATTTAGACTTATTTATTAAAGTATCTTCTAATTACTATTTTTTCTTCGTACTCAGGGGATATATTTTTTTATCACTAAAGTAATATACCCTTGGTGATACTGTCTTTACCTTTGGTAAGGTTATGATGAATCGGTAAATAGAATTAATGTTATTTATGGAAGAAAATAATCAGAATCAAGAGGTCAATTCAGATGATTTAAGCGCAGAAATTACCGAATCTTACGGTACTGGTGTTAAGGATTTGCCGGGGTATAATATTGGCGGGCGATCGCTCAGACAAAGAAAACGTCAGTATACACACACAAGTCCGGAAATTACTGGCGGTGATGTTGATGCTTATTGGCAACAGGAAGATACGGTGGGAGATGAAGCTGTAGGTGGTACTGCCCCTACTCCTGATCAAAGTGTAACTGATGATTTAGGAAAGGCAGTAGGATTACCGATGAATGACGGTGATTTTCTCCATACTGAGGATATTTTAGAGCGGCGTGATCATTCTCGCTGGGAATTAGATCCGATGTCTTCTGATGATTATCAAGAGCGGAAGGAATGAACCCAAAACTTAAAATTTTAAGTTTTGGGATGTGAGGATAAGTTAAAACCTAATGCCTAATTGTCCATTAAATCCTCGCACAGAATTGTAACCAGCACCGACAAAAATATTATCGGTAGCACCTATTTGGACACCGCCAGAAACAGCAACACCTTGGTCTTCTGAATACCAGCCAAGTCCGAGATAAGGTGAAATCACTGGTAAACTGAAGAATTTTAAAACATCTCCTCCAGTAGCACCTTCGGGACCTCTACCGATCTCAAAACCAAAATCTAAAACTCTCACACCAGCAGCATAGGTGACTTCTCCATCCTTTTCACCCACAGAAACCCAGGGTTGTGGTAACAATTGGGCAGGTGCTGGACTGGGGACAAATACAGTTAAGCAAGTTAAGGATGGAATGAGTATTTTGGCAATAACCGATTTTTTCACCGTTTTTATGGGAAACTACCTGTCATATTGTATTGCAACTCTCAGGTAAACCATCCACCTTTGAGTATTTTTCCGTGAATTTACTGTAAAATAAAAAGATATTTTTAATCTATCAGTCATCAACTCCCATCATGTCACCCCAAACCATTGAAAAAATTATATCTACCTACTTTGCCAATATTGCAGCAATGAATCCAGAAGGGTGGGTGAGTAAGACAGGTAAGCCAGTTATCTTTGCAGGAATTACGATTTTTGAAATCAACTCAGCTGGTAAGATTCAAACAACTCGCGCTTACTGGAATCCGCAGGAAATGATAGCACAATTGCGGTGAACTCATCCATAATGGGGTAAGTATTATTTTTAATTTGATTATGTACCTAACTTGGTTAGACAGCAATAGTTGGTTACTGGAAATGGGTAACCAACGGATACTACTGGATCCTTGGCTGGTTGGTTCTTTAACTTTTGGCAATTTAGATTGGTTTTTCAAAGGTTCTCGGACACAAGAACGCCCCATACCACAAAATATTGATTTGATTTTGCTGTCTCAAGGTTTAGAAGACCACGCTCATCCACCCACTCTGAAACAACTAGATCATGAAATTAAGGTTGTGGGTTCTGCCAATGCGGCCAAACTATCACGTGAGTTGGGCTACAATTACGTAACATCCCTGAAGCACGGGGAAAGTTTCAACTTGAATCAACAAGTGGAAATTACAGCTGTTCCCGGCTCTGTGGTAGGTTATAATCTGGTAGAAAATGGTTACCTGATTAAAGAATTAACCAGTGGGTTAACAATTTATTATGAGCCTCATGGGTCTCATTCCCCGGAAATTAAACAATTTGCCCCGGTTGACGTGGTGATTACGCCGATAGTAGATATAACATTGCCTTTGGGTGTGCCAGTTATTAAAGGTAGGAAGAGTGCATTGGAAGTTGCACAATGGTTACAACCTCAAATTATGCTTCCCACGGCCGCGGGTGGAGATGTGGTTTTTGAAGGTGTGCTGACGAAATTCTTGAAAGCTCAAGGAAGTGTGGCAGAATTTAATTGCCTACTGCAGCAATATAATTTGTCTACCCAGGTGATGGAACTCACCCCGGGCGATCGCCGAGAATTGCAGTTGAGGAATAATTCAACTGTGAGCAAGTCCAAGCTCTAGATATGGCGGTTAGCCGTTGGCGATTTTAGTCGCCACCGCAATTCTCAAATCAATTGTGTTTGTACTTACTAAGCACCTGTAGCAAGTATAGAGCTTACTGTACTGAGTAAAAACAGCCACGATACTAATCGTGACTGAGTACTTTAAATTAACTGATTTTTACTTTCTAGAATTAACTAGGGTTAAACTCAGAGTAAGACTGAGAAATTATCAGGCTTGAGCGTAATTTGCAGCAGCAAAGTCCCAATTGACTAACTGGTCTAAGAAATTCTTGATGAAAGCAGGACGCGCATTTTTATAGTCAATGTAGTAGGCGTGTTCCCAAACATCTAAAGTTAGGAGGGCTTTTTTGCCATGGGCTAAGGGGTTCTCTGCATTTGGTGTTTTCATGATCTTGAGAGTACCACCGTCATCAACTAACCAAGCCCAACCGCTACCGAATTGAGTTGCTGCAGCGTTAGAAAATTCTTCTTTAAATTTGTCAAAGCTACCAAAATCCTGATTAATTTTGGCTGCAAGGTCGCCAGTGGGTGCGCCCCCACCTGCGGGCTTTAAGCAATTCCAGAAAAAGGTGTGATTCCAAACTTGAGCAGCATTGTTGAAGATTCCCACCTTAGAGGAGTCTTTAAAGGCAATTTGGATGACCTCTTCCAAAGATTTGTCAGCCAGTTCTGTCCCGTCAGTCAGCTTATTTAAGTTAGTCACATAGGCTGCATGATGTTTGCCATAGTGATACTCAAATGTTTCTCCCTTCATGCCATAGGGCTCGAGAGCGTTAAAGTCGTAAGGTAAGGGGGGTTGTGTAAATGCCATTTTGTGAAATCCTCTCTTGACTGTTTTCCGGTTTAAAACTGTTGAGCGAAACTTAGGAAACGACAGGTGTTATCTGTATGCGTTTTCTATCCCAACGCTATAGGATATAAAACTTAACATTGTCATTCTACTACCAAAGGGAGGATTCGGGCAAAATACTGTTTGATTTGAGCCAAATTGCATAAAGGTAGAAATATCAGAGATGCTCGACAACTAAGATAAGCGTTTTTGATAGTAGTTAACAATTTGTGCTGTAACTTCAGACACGTTAAGACCATCAGACTGTATTTCTACTGCATCCGCTGCTTTTTGTAAAGGGGAGATTTTCCGAGTGCTATCTTTTCGGTCTCGTTCGGCAATATCGCCTTTGAGACGCTCTAGATTCACTTCGGGTTGTCCGTGTTTTTTTAAGTCTTGCTGACGGCGATGTGCTCGTTCATCAACAGAGGCGGTTAAGAATACCTTAACTTCGGCATCGGGGAAGACATGAGTCCCAATGTCTCGTCCTTCGGCGACTAAACCACCTTTTTTACCCCAGCTTTGCTGTTGTTTAACGAGTGCTTGACGCACGGCGCTTTGTGCTGCGATCGCGGATACTTGAGATGTGACTTCAATTGTGCGAATTGCTTGAGTGACATCAGTACCATTAATCCAAACCCTGACGGGAGATTGCAGATCGTCAGTGGGTGTAAGTTCAATATTACACCGACTAACTAACTCAGCAATGGCGCATTCATCATCAAGAGCAATACCCTTTTGTAGCACCAGCCAAGTCACAGCCCGATACATAGCTCCTGTATCGAGATACACTAAACCCAGGTGAGTGGCCACTTGACGAGCCACTGTAGATTTACCAGCACCGGCTGGTCCATCGATAGCGATGATGGGCTGACGATCGCGCAGGATGGTATTATCAATCAAACGTGTGGAACCAAGACGACCTGCGATCGCCAGCATTCCTTCCTCCTCAACTGTTTCTAAAGACATTAACGTACTCGGATTAACTAATTCAATATATTCCACCATGAGATGAGGAACCTTTGCCAGTTCTTGCTGTACCAATCCTATGAGGGTACTGCGATCACGAACACCCGCCCCAAACCCAGCAGCACTAGCCCGTAAAGCTTGATATAAAATTACTGCTTGGGCTTTTTCTTGTGCAGTCAAATATTGGTTACGAGAACTTAAAGCCAGACCCGACTCTTCCCGCAGGGTTGGACAACCAATAATCTCTACTGGCAAATTTAAATCACTCACCAACCGTCTAATAATAGCTAGTTGTTGACCATCTTTTTGTCCAAAGTAGGCGCGGTCGGGTTGTACCAAGTTAAAAAGCTTGGTGACAATCGTCGCGACACCCTGAAAGTGACCAATGCGAGAACGACCACACAAACTGGACATCATAGCACATGGAGGCGTTACTTGTGTCAGTTGAGATGCTTCTAGACTGTTCTGAGAAACACCCATTTCCTCTGGTGTGGGGGCAAAAATCGCATCTACCCCCGCTTTTCTACACATTTGTTGGTCTAGCTCTAAAGTGCGGGGATAACGTTGATAATCTTCATGGGGGCCAAATTGGAGGGGATTGACAAAAATACTGACAATCACCGTAGAATTTTCTTGCCTTGCCCTTGCCATCAAGCTCAAATGACCTTGATGTAATCCTCCCATAGTTGGCACCAAACCGACGGCCGTCTGGTACCAGCTAGACATCGCATCTAGTCCCAAATCTTCGGGAACCCTGAACTGATGTTGTGAACAACGTTGAGTTAAATAGCAGCGTAAAGCTGCAACTGTTGTCAGCAGACGCACAAAATACCCCTAGTTCTTTTTAAGCCTCTCCCCCGTTAGTTTATATCTGAAATAGGGGGCTGGGGTATCGAACCAGGGGTATTAGGGACTGGGGACATTATCCACTGAAATTCTCAGGAATTATCGCCCCATAACTTCAATCTTCACAGGTGCTAAACCGTTGTTAATCATTCCTAAGCTACGAGCAGCACCAGTGGATACATCGATGACTCTTCCGCGAATGAATGGGCCTCGGTCATTAATTCGCACCACAACCGAACGACCATTACGGGTGTTAGTCACACGAACTCGCGTGCCGAAAGGTAAGCTACGATGGGCTGCAGTCATACCTTCGGGATTAAATCTTTCACCGGTGGCGGTAGGTCTACCAGCAAAACCGCGACCGTAAAAGGAAGCTATACCACGGAAAGTGAGTCGTTTGTTGCTCGCAAGCTGCTGTGCGGGCTGCTGCGAACCAACTTTTACTGGTTCGGGGAGATTAGCAATTTCTGTGATGGGAGATGCATTACCAATGAGTCTCCGCAAGCGATTAGTTACTTGCAATGCATCTTCTGCGAGATTTTCGGTGGTTCCTGCTAGGATGGTTTTTGCATTGATTTGCACCAATTCCCGATCTTTAATTTTAATCGTATAGCTCTCGCCGGTGTGTTGTGTGACAGAGGCACTTTTGTTGCCATCTGTAGATTCGCCCTGACCCATCCAACTAACGGTAATCTGTTGAGCATCCTCACCATTACGCACTAGCTGGTTAATACTGGCTGCTATGAGTCCAGCTCTATAAACCGGGTCATCATTAAGGGATTTCTTTTCCTTTGTCGCATTCCTCAAGTTCCCTACACTCGTCCCCGTGCGACCAGAGGACTGTTGTCCCGCAGTAGTTCCAATTCCACTCACCGTCAAACTTTGCGGCTGTGGCTGAGAACTCAAAAAGGTAATAACTGGAATATTTTTGATAAACAGGGTTGCCGCTTTACGACCTCCAATGTAGTGAGAATGAATGTTTGTTATCACAGCATCGGAAGTCAGTTTCCCAGATGAGGTTTGAAACTCTCCTACTTTAACTACATTTTTAACTGATGTTTCTGGAGAAACTCGATTAGTTTGCTTTGTAGTAGTAGTTTGAGTGCGTCCGACTAAGGGCGTACCCACAACAGTCAGAAACAGGGCGACAATAGTCCACAAATATCGTTGATTCATGCGTCCGATTTTTAAAGCGAGTGTAGAACAGCAGTTTTTTAGTTCCTGGGATTTTTTGCCAGTTTCAGTGACATCTCCCATGAAGTTTCCTGGGTTCTGGGTTTCACTTTTTTGATTTATAACTGCAACACACTATCACGAACTTTGAAGGTTGGGGATCAGGGTTTTACCGTAGATCTAAATCACTTTATTCGATTTCAATTCTAATTTCCGCGGCGAAACCGTTTTCAAATCAGGATTTTGAGGATGTAACGTTTTTTGTAACTGACTCAAGCTTTCATATGAAAATCTAATATTTCGGCGGTTTTTGATTAGTAATAACACTCCTTAGACAAAAATGTATTTTAAGAAACATATAAATTTATTAAATATATTTTTGTCAAAACTCCCTCAAAATACTTGAGTATATTTCCTTGAGGAATTTTTGGGCAGCCCACTCAAAATCATCTGTAAGTCTACATACAAATATTTTTAATTTTAAATAGGCTAGCAGTCATGTTCTAGTGGTTAGTCATCTGATGAGACCTTTTCTCAGTAAATACATTTACACAACTATATATTTAAGTATTATATTTTATGTATATATGCCATTTAATTACTGAAAAACCCCCATCATTTGGTAACTAAAAAGTATTTTTTTACAAATTAAAATCAATGATGAGAAAATTAAAAAAGCTTCACTGGCTTGAGCTAACAAAAAATAAAGTAGCGAAAATTACATATATTTTCGGTTGCTAGATTAACTTAAATATGATTTCCGAGAGAAAAATATTAGGCTCATGGCAAACAAAGCAAATCCAGAAAATGTAGAAATCGGTTCAGCGCCATTTTTAGCTGTTCTCAACGACTTATATTCCCAATACAAGTTACTCAAGGAGGGTACACTAGCAAACTATATTCCAGAACTGGCAAAGGTAAATCCAGAATTATTCAGCATTTGCATTGTCACAGTAGATGGTCAAAGGTACGAAGTCGGGGATAATCAACACCAATTTACTATCCAGTCCATTTCCAAAGTGTTTGCTTATGGACTGGCTTTAGAAGATCATGGACGGGATTATGTCTTAACTAAAGTGGGGGTTGAACCAACAGGAGACGCATTCAACGCCATTATTCTCGATGAACAATCGAAGCGACCTTATAACCCCATGGTAAATGCAGGTGCGATCGCCACTACCAGTTTAATTAAAGGGTCTGGTGCGACGGAACGCTTAAACCGGGTTCTGGATATGTTTCAGAAATACACCGGACAGAATGCACTGGTTGATATCTCAGTATTTACCTCTGAACGTAGTACGGGACATCGCAACCGCGCCATAGCACATTTAATGCTCAATTTTGGCATGATTGACCAAAACATTGAAGAAGTTTTGGATCTTTACTTTCAGCAGTGTGCTGTGATGGTAAATTGCCAGGATTTAGCGGTGATGGCGGCCACCCTTGCTAACAGAGGTATGAACCCGATTACAGGAGAACAAGCAATAGATAGTCGTTACATTAAAGATATTCTCAGCGTCATGTACACCTGTGGTATGTATAACTTTGCTGGGGAATGGGCTTACAAAGTTGGTATTCCGGCTAAAAGTGGGGTTTGTGGTGGAATTATGGCGGTTGTACCCCATAAAATGGGCATTGGGGTATTTTCGCCATTGTTAGATGTCCGTGGTAATAGTGTCCGGGGAGTGAAAGTGTGTGAGGAACTTTCCCAGCGATTAGGGTTACATTTATTTGAATGTTCAGGTGAGGGACTGAAATTTTAACTCACTGTAATTACCGCTCCCAGACTCTCATTCGCCAACCTATCAACAGCACACACTGCATAGGTTCCAGCTTGTTGCACCGTGGCGGTAGCTGGCGTGGCGTAGCCATAAGTTCCAGCAGATAAGACCCGCTGAAGTACCCAATTTTCACCAGTCTGTCGATAAAGTGTCCAAGAACGCACGGGTTGCTCATCGCCGGGTTCCCAACTTAGGCGACGATTATTAACTTGTAGTTCTCGGGGTGGTGGTGGTGGGTCTGTATTCTGCCATGACATAGTAGGTACTATGGCGGGGGTGGGATAAAGGGAATTGCGGAAACTGTCAGCAATTCCCTGACGGTTTTGATTAATGTGACTCATGCTAAAAAAGATATTACCCAGTGACAAGTTAGCAGCTAGGTTGCGAGTGATGGTAACTTGTTTGCTAATCTCTCCACTCTTCCAAGCTTTGCCATCAAGTTGACTAATATTGTTGCCTACATATATATGTCGCTGCTGAGGATTAATTTCTGTCCACCATTTTAGTAGTGTGGGATAACTTTGTGCGGTCTGGTCAATGCGCCAATAAAGTTGAGGGGCGATATAATCCACCCAACCTTGTTCTAACCATTTTTTAGCATCAGCATACAGTACACTATAAGCATCTAGGCCATTTATTCCTGGTGGTTGTCCAGGTCGGTAAATACCAAAGGGACTAATACCGAATTTGACGTGGGGCTTTATGGCTTTGATTCCTTGAAATAGCCGTAATACCATTTGATTCACGTTTTCCCGTCGCCAGTCACTTAAGCTGAGTTGACCACCAGTTGATCTATAAGCTGCATAGGTTTTACTATCGGGGAAGGTTTGACCCTCGATGGGATAGGGATAAAAATAATCATCCAAGTGAATGGCATCTATATCATAGCGACGCACAACATCCATCATCACGTTGTACGCCCTATCCTGGACGATTTTGATTCCTGGGTCCATCCATAGTTGATTACCCCATTTGTAAACTACTTCGGGATTGCTCAAAGCTATATGGGGTCTGGCGTTGGGTCTAGCTGTGATGCTAGTTTTGGCCCGGTAGGGGTTGAACCAAGCATGAAGTTCAATATTACGTTGGTGACATTGAGCGATCGCAAATTCCAAAGGGTCATAAAATGGTTCTGGTGGTTTCCCTTGAGTTCCCGTCAACCAAGCGCTCCAGGGTTCTAGTTGGGAAGCATATAAAGCATCACCTTCTGGTCGCACCTGCAAAATCAGGGCGTTGAAGTTGAGTGCTTGTAATCGGTCGAGAATTGCAATCAATTCAGCTTGCTGTTGTGCTGTTGAGAGTCCGGCTTTAGAAGGCCAGTCACTATTCCATACTGTTGTTACCCACGCCCCCCGAAACTCTCGCTGATGATTTACCTTGACAGTTTTAGGAGTATTGACAAGTTTTGGGGGAACTATGATATAATTAGATGATATTTTATCGGCTCTACCTAAGTAAACCAACGCTTGATATACAATTACTGCCACTTCTGCACGGGTGGCTGGTACGGTGGGGTTGAGTAATTTGGTGTTGGGGTAACTAGCTACTAATTCTGTTTGAGTAGCGATCGCCACTTGATTTCTAGCATAACCAGGGATTTTTTCCGCATCTTGATATATTTCTGGTAATTTACTCAGCAAGTCTGGTGGAGCATCAATAGCTATTGCCAAACCATTGACTAAAGCAACTAAAGCATCGCCGCGGATAATTCTGTCATTGGGGCGGAAATTCCCGTCGGGATAACCAATAATAAATCCGCTTTCGTAAGCTTTTTTAATACCAGTCACAGCCCAATGATTAGGGGGGACATCAGCAAAGGGGACATAACGACGCTTTGCTGATACTGTAAATACTGCGGCAATTATAGCAGCAAACTCCGCACGAGTCACTGGGCTATCTGGTCGGAAACTGCCATCAGGATAGCCATTTAAAATTCGACGCACCGCTAATTCTTGGATGAATAAGCCGGCCCAATGATTTTGAACATCCGGGAAACGAGTAGAATTAGATATCATGACCGATATTAACTAACTTGGCTTCATTCTTACACTATTTGTTAATTTAACAACAGCAGACCCATAGCCACTGTGATACTGTATAAATTTTAATAATTTAAGTGACTTCTGTGTATTTTTGAGGATAAAAGTATGATGAACGCGGGATTCTGAATTCACTAGCTTAGATATGAATTTAAACAATTAGCCTACCATTGAAAAAGTGCGAAAACCTATAGTTTACACGTTATTTTTACTTGGTTTATTGAGCGTTATAGCATTTGCTTATATCTGTAATTATCTCTTTGAACAAAAGCCTATAGTTAGGTGTCAGCAATGGGTATTTCAGGAGGAAGGAGATCATAAATACTACGCACATCCTGATACATTAGTGGTTCAACCCTGGCGTGGACGACATCATGTCTATGCTATATTTTTAGTTCCCGCAGGATACGAACATGATGGATTGTTCACCTTAACAATACCTGGTTCTTCTACTCACTGTGGACGGTCTCAGAAGATTGGCAAGGTTGTATCTGGAGTTGATGACACTAATGATTACAATCGGGTGAGGGGATTTTTAAACACTCGAATTGCAGTACAATTTATTCTTCAAGGTAAGTTCAGTCAGTTAAGGGAACCGAAAAATTGGAGGTTGGGTTATTTTCAAAGTAAAGAGGCGTAAAGGTCAGCAGAGGCTATATGTCCATGACTTGGCGATAATGGGTTTCTATTTCTGCTACGGTTGGAGATTTGCGCTTTGTTTCCCACTGACTAAGTTTAAATAATTCTTGCTGTAAATCATCTACTTTAATGGTGTTAACTTGACCATTGCTAACAATTTGCTTTCCGTTTACCCAAGCACTATGGACAACATTGATAGGACGACCTAATACTAATAAGCCAATGGGATCTGTTCGGGGTAGTAATGATAGACTGGTGAGATCATACATGACTAAATCGGCTTGTTTCCCTAGGGTGAGGGAACCAAGTTTGTCAGCTACTTTCAGCCCTTTTGCGCCTCCTAGGGAGGCCATTTCTACAGATTTTCTGGGTGTGATCCAGTTGTGATAGTCTAGGTCTGTAGTGTTGTGTAAGATGGAACCGATTTTGATGGCTTCTAGTAAGTCTTGGGAATCATTACTGGAAGCACCATCACAACCAAAGGAAACATTTACCCCGGCTTGGAGATATTTTAAAATAGGGGCGATACCACTGCCTAAACGGAGGTTACTCAAGGGGTTATGCACAACTGTACATTGAGTTTGGGCGAGGATGGTGATATCGTTATTGTTTAACCAAACACAATGAGCCAAGGATGTGCGATCGCTTAAATATCCGATGCGTTGTAGATGTTGGACTGCGGTACAACCGTATTTTTCTTGGGCGAGTTTTTCCTGTGCTTTAGTTTCTAGTAAATGAGAGTGACGACAAAGATGATGGCGATCGCTTAACTCAATACATCCTATAAATAAACTATCGCTGCACAATTGTATCCCCGTTGGTGCCACCACAATACTTATACCTGCTTCAGGACGGTGAAATTGTCTGACTGCTTCCTCTATAATTTCCAAGGTAGCCGCAGTTGAGCGAAAATACGGTGCATGGTTTTGATTTGACTCTCCCCCCGGTATACCCGCAGTGAGGGACTGATCTTGAATCAGGGGTGCGATAAAAGCACGTATTCCCACTTCTTCATAAGCACGAACCGCAGCAGCGATAGTTTCTAACTCCTGTCCAGGAGTTAACACCAAATGGTCTACCACACTAGTACCACCGGAAAGTAAAGTTTCCACAGCGGTTCCCAAAGCACTCAGATAAACTTTTTCTAAATCCAGAGGCGCAAAGTCATATAATTCCCCTAACCATAATTCTAAAGGCAACATGGACATAATTCCCCGTTGCCACATTTCCGATGAGTGGGTATGGGCGTTAAAGAAACCAGGGAGTAACAGCTTATTGCTACCATCAATGGTATTACCAACCACATCTAAATCCGGTGCTATGGCGGCTATCTTACCATCTATTACTTGTACATCTAGGGTGAGATAAGCATCCTCAATAGCAATTAAAACATTCTGAATGGTAAAATTCACGATTTTAACCTTGTTGGTGGTTGACGGTTGACGGTTGACGGTTGACGGTTGACGGGTCGGAAGCTAAGAGAATGTTTGTCAAGTCATGATTAGTGTATTAACTATTGTTTGACCCCACCCTAACCCTCTATGTTTTGATAGGTTATTTAAAAGGAAAATGATAAATTTGTCTAGTCACTGGTTGAGATTTCAAAATAGTTAAGTATCAACCATTAAGTATAAACTATCTTCTTAGTCCTATGCTGCCCTCAGTATTCAAAACTTGCATTCCCAGAGAAGAAATCTTAGCAGGGGAACCTTCTCCAGAATTACAGCAATTTCCAGGTAATTGAACCACAAAATGCGGTAAGGTGTGAAAGAAGTGATTATTAGATTCGATGCCAGTATCGTACTCAGGTGATTTGCGTCGTCGTGTGATTATAGCTTGGGAAGCAAAGGAAGGCTCTCAACGTCAGTTGGCTGAAAGATTTAAGGTCAGCTTGTCTTTTGTGCGAAATCTGTTGCGTCATTATCGTCAAAATGGAAAAATTGAGGCGAAACCACGTGGAGGATACCAACAACCAACAATTCAAAACGAGCAATTGAGGATCATTCAATCTTTGGTGGAGGAGAAAAATGATTTGTTGCTCAGAGAATTATGCGATCGCTATCAAGAAAAAACAGGAATTAGGGTGAGTATCCCGACAATGCATCGCGCCCTAAAAAAATTAGGCTTAAGGTCTAAAAAAAAGTCTTTATGCCAGTGAGCAAGATACTCCAAGAGTGCAAGAGTTAAGACATGACTATCGACGTTGCTTAGATCACATTGATGTGTTGAAATTTAGTGTTCGTGGATGAAGCCGGAATAAATTTATCAATGTCACGCTTGTTTGCCAGAGCCGTAAATGGTGAACGCGCTGTTGGTAGTATTCCTGGAAACAAGGGTGGAAATGTGTCTTTGATTGGTGCTTTGAACCTCGATGGGCTGATTGTATCGATGACTGTACCAGGAAGTACAAATACTGATGTGTTTCTCACTTATGTTACCCAGGTCTTACTTCCTCAGTTGTGGAAAGGGGCAATTGTAGTCATGGATAATCTTAAGGTTCATCATGCCGAGCGTGTCAGAGTTGCTATCGAGTCCGTCGGTGCCAAAGTCAAGTTTTTGCCCCCTTATTCTCCTGATTTATCACCTATCGAACTTTGTTGGTCAAAACTGAAGCAATTTCTTCGGTCTTGTGAGGCTCGTACCCCGGAATCACTCGATAAAGCCATGGCTGAAGCTGTAAATTATGTTACCGAAGATCATGCCTTCGCTTGGTTCAACCACTGTGGTCTATTTAACTGAAAATCGCTGTAAATCTATCTAAAGATAGATGCAAAAGTTTTTAAAGTAAACATTATTGCCAGAATACAAAGATGTCAGTAAAATGTAAAATTTAAAATTATGACCAAAAAATCTCAGATAATTTCCGAAAATCATTCATATTCTTGGCAAAAAACTTACTTGTGTTATCACGGCTATTACTGGTATTATTAATACAACAGTATGATTTACTGATTTTTAAAGATCTTACTTTTGCCGTACTATCTGTTATTTCCTTTAGCTGTGCTAGTCTAGTAGAGCGTTGTGATGATGCGTGGGGTAAACTTGATTCTTTAAACCCTTTTTTCTTCAGCAGAATTAAAAACTCATAGTGGTTAACCTAGTTCGCTGTTCTAAATATTAACAGTTGGGCAATGTGGACAAATAATTTGGCAGGGATAAATTTATGCTTATGCACGCTACTAAATGTGTAATTCCTATTATCAAGTCTCCGAAAGATTATCAAACATATCGGATTAGTCCAGATGATTCTAATCGGTTGGCGATTATTTTTGATTCGATGAATGCTAATACTTCCCTCACTTGCTGCGTAGAAATTTTTGACGCGGGGGGTCAAACACCACCGAATCGTCATCAATGGGCGGTAGAAATGTTTTTTGTGCTCAAGGGGGAAGCCCTAGCAATATGTGATGGTAAGACTGTGGAAATTAAAGCCGGGGATAGTTTGTTAGTACCGCCTACTGGAACTCATTTGATTAAGAACACAGGTAAGACTCGGTTGTATACTTTAACTGTGATGGTTCCCAATGAAGATTTTTCCGAATTAATTCGTAGTGGTATTCCCGTTGAGTTAGATGGGGAGGATATGGCGGTGTTAGGGAGAGTAGATGGGTTGATGGGTTATTAAAAAACTGTAGAGATGCTTTTGGGTGAATAAATTTTGCTACCCTTAAGAGTGAGAGAAGCTCAAAGAAGAACAGTTCTATTAGTCAAATCAATAGCAGCGAGTCAAGCAGCCTGTGGTGACAATTGGTTTACTATGGAATAAAGAGGAATAGAGATGGAAACTAAATCAACCGAACCATCTGTAGCACCGACAGAAATTCCCCCGGGGTATCTGAACATCATGGGTTATGTGGATGAGTCAGAGGTTAACGGTCCTGGTCGTCGTGCTGTTGTGTGGGTACAAGGTTGTCCCCGTGAATGCTCTGGTTGTTTTAATCCTGAGTCTTGGTCATTTGAGATTAATCAATTAATTGCTGTTGACACTCTTGCTGAAAACATCCTCAGCAAACCTCAGAATACAGGTGTGACATTTTCTGGTGGAGAACCATTTTGGCAAGCCACCGCATTAAGTGCATTGGCCCGTAAGCTCAAGGCTGGGGGATTAAATATCATGTCTTTTACTGGGTTCACCCTCAAACAATTACAGTCGGAATCTGCTCCCCCAGATTCTCAGGCCTTATTAGCAGAACTAGATATCTTGATTGATGGGCCTTTTGTGGAGTCTCTAGCTATCAATTCTCCCACGTCTCTGGTTTCTTCTAGTAATCAAGGGGTTCATGTTTTTAACCCAGAGTTAGCAAACCAGATGACTTGGGACTAGCGACCAGATAGAAATACATATTCTCAAGGATGGTAGCCGGATTGTGACTGGTTATCAAGGCGGTTTGAGCAAATAATTATCATCAAGACGGAGACGTTCATGGGAACGTCTCCACAAGGAGTAGTTAATTTTGTATTAACCGGTAACTTGAGATTCTACAACACCGATGGGACAAGTAACATTTGTCCCCCCTAGACCACAATAACCATTGGGGTTTTTGGCGAGATACTGTTGATGATAGGCTTCTGCGTAGTAAAATTCAGGGGCATCTAAGATTTCTGTGGTAATCGTACCATAACCTGCTTTGTTGAGAGCTTGTTGATAAGCTTCCCTGGATGTTTCTGCTAGTTGCTTCTGCTGTGGGGAATAAACGTAAATTCCCGAACGGTATTGAGTACCAGTGTCGTTACCTTGGCGCATTCCTTGGGTGGGGTTATGGCTTTCCCAAAAGACTTTGAGTAATTGAGTGTAACTAATCACCTTGGGGTCAAAGACAACCAATACGACCTCGTTGTGACCAGTCATTCCTGTGCACACTTCATGATAAGTGGGGTTAGGGGTGCTACCCGCAGCATAACCCACGGCGGTTGTGTAGACTCCTGGAAGTTGCCAAAATTTGCGTTCTGCACCCCAAAAACAGCCTAAGCCAAAGATTGCTGTTTCCAATCCGGCGGGAAAAGGAGGTTTGAGGGGATTGTGATTCACATAATGTTCATTAGGTACTGGCATTAATGAGCTTCTTCCTGGTAAAGCTTCTTCTGGAGAGGGGATAGTTAGTTTTTTTCCAAATCCAAATAGTCCCATAGCTTTTAAGTTTGATTTGTCTTAAATTTATTTACGTTACTTAATATTGTGACATACTCCTACACTGACGTAGGGTGACCCGGAAAAAACTCATGGATGATTCGCATTTTGATCACTGCCATAACTTTTACCCAATAGAATGTACTAAATATAACATACGTCCTAATTGTTCTTGCCCATTTATAGCCAAGTCGCTGTGACATAAATAGAGTTGATCGCTGACTCGAGAGAGTAAATCTGCCAAAATATGCGGTAATCTTCTTTCTTCTAGCAGATTTTCATCTTCTGCTGTCCAAGGTTCCCCTAACCTCTGTTGTAAGAATAATTGTGACCCAAATAGCATAGACGCACCACCTTTTACCCATAACGGGGAACCAACATCTAACCAGAAATGCCAAGGGTGAAATGTTCTGCTAGAACGATATTGGAAAATAGTTGTGAGGGTAACAGCTTTGCTACCTGGTCCAATAGGACGCAAGGGGTAGGGATTGGCGGTAATAGTCCCACGTCGGAGTAGTTGTATAAATTCAGCAATGGTTGTGCTGGAATTCCCCTGCTGTAATCGGCTATGAATTTCCCAATAGTGTTGAGCAGTTTCTAGGAATTCGCGCAATGCTGCCATTTGGTCGTAGGGAAGATGAGAATTTGTCAATAAAAAGTCTTGAATCGCTAGGAATAAAACAGAAATGGGATTGGAAATTAAACGCAGCTGTGATAGCGTAGCGCTGCTGCAAGCAGCTCGCTGTTTTTCTAACCACTGTAAAATCTGATGATAAGCTGTAGTAGCGGCATAGCCGATGCGATCCCAGCGATCAAATGCGGTAACTGGTAGCAAGTGGGGATGGTCGGGATGAGGTACAAAACAGTAATCTGCAATCAATCCGGCGCGTACTGGGTCGATGCGGGGGGAAAATGAGGAAGAATGATCAACAACTGCTGTTTTTCTACTCAAGATAACTAACATTTCGGCTACCGCATCTCGATGTACTAGGCGACCTAGACCCGGATAGATTAGTGTTAGCATGGTCAGTAATGCACGAATCACAGATGAAGTAATCAGGGGTCGTTGGTGGTTGAGTGATTGGACTGGTATATTTTGCTTGGTGAGGATTTCTACTAAAGTATAACGAGCGATCGCATCTAGACCAGGGGCGATAATTGCTACTTCCTCTGGTTTAACTTGTCCAGTTTTGATAGCTTGAATAATTTCCTTTGCTATATTTCTTAATAATTCAGCCCGAGAGGTGGTTTTAATTAGCCGTGCTGGTGGTGGTAAGCTAGATAACATCATCGATGGGGTGATTAAGTCTAGCATGGGGGTCAAAAGTTTATCTGATAAACTTGGTAAAGGTGATGTAGTTAATGTCTGAATCTGACAACGCTGTGCTAAACCCTGCAAATAATCGGGGTCAGCCCCCAATCCCAGACGTGATGCACCATCTGGGTTATAGCTAAATGCACCCACTGCACCTTGATCCAACAAAAAATCAAACAGTTGTCGCGCTACTCCTGGGTAATCATCAACATCATCTGCCACTATAGCTTGATAGCGTTGATTTAAGTGCTGTTGGTAGTTGGGATGGCTGAATAATTTTTGACTATAAACTTCAGTAATTATCCCATAACTAAGCAATCCCCTTTCTAAACACCAGTTGCGCCAACCTAGCAATAAAGATGCCACAAAATCCGGATCTAAATCCATGGCATTTTCTTGTAAGCCTGTTTGCAAAATCTCACTAATATCTTCACAGCGGGTACCACTGTAAGCGGCTAATTGTAGTAAATCGAGGATACGGCGTACTAAACGGTACTCGTTCACTCCTGCACGACGGCGCACAGTAGCTGCATCCAACTGGGAACCCCACAATTTTGTAGCCAATTCTTGTTCAGTCTCGGGGCGTAATACTATGGGGAATTGTGCTTTGAGATTTAAAGACTCAATTAATAAAGGCCAAAATAAAATAACTTCATCTTGAAAAAAACCCATCATCGTTTTGACTCGAAGTGGATATTTTCCCTGAGTAGCTGTAGCGATTTGATCAGCCAAAGTACGACGATTATCACTATTTGCAGCTAAAACCAAAACCCCCGGATGTGTTTTTTGCAGATGTAAGAGTGGTTGTATGGACTGGGTCGGTTGCTTTCCTAGTTTATCGGTGTCAGATAATGGGGAATTATAATTTTCAGTTTGCAGCCAATTAGACAAATTCTCTACCAAGCGCGTCGTCTTACCACTGCGACTAGGACCTTCAACCCAAATAGAATGAGAAATCACAAATACTCCCCTTGTAGATTTGCTATTATACTTCGTATTTCAACTTAATGATCATAATCAATCATCAATGATGAATAATTACTGACGATGAAAATACCGATTTTGAGCCAGAAAGTTTACCCGTTTTTATTGTCTGCCTACAGATGGTACTTACTCACGCCTGAGCGTTCACTGGATGCAGCTTATAAGGCTGCATTAGAGATTAAATTAGTAGAAAATGAGCATTTCGCTGGGAACAAAATAGAGATAAATTCAGACATCTACAGTAACAGTGTGATGGATTATTTTGAGTCAGTTTTAAAGCAACAATTAAAAATTGCTCGGATGCGACTGACAGAGTTTCGAGCCAGTCGTTGGTTTTCTAATGAATCTCATCACAGGGCTGCGAGGAAAACCGGTATAGAATATCCTACTCCGTCTGCCATTTTAGAGAAATTAAATTTCATTGATCAAGTTATCTGTAAATATCAGAACTTGGATTCTGAGGTCAATTACCCGGAGTTAGTAAATCCGCCTCAAATAGTCAAAGTTACTCCGCCTAACTCTCAACCATCTGCACCAAAACTACCAAGTCAAAATCAAGAACAGAATCAAAAAAAGCGCGGTAAATCTGACACAGTTGGAATATTACCCCGTTCGCTTTTAGGTACAATCAGTCGTCTGCAAGTTGAATTAGATCCCAATGCTGAAGAAGATGTTATTAAAAACTTTCGTCATAATCAAAGAAGAACCATAATAGCCATTAGATTGATTTTATTATTAATAATAGTTCCTCTCTTAACCCATCAAATATCTAAGGTATTAGTAGTAAGTCCGCTGGTTAATCATTTCAGAAGTGAGGAAACAGCACCAATATTTCTCAACTTGGAAATGGAGGAAGAAGCATTAGTAGAAATGCAAAGATTTGAAGAAAAAATCAAGTTTAAAAATTTGATTAGTGGCGCACCGCGACTATCTGGGGAAGAGATGGAAATGGAGATGGAGGAAAAAGCCCATGAAATTGCCGAACAATTTCGTCGGGAAAGTGCTAACGCCATTAAAAATGTTTTTTCAGATATTTTTTCTGTTGGTGCTTTTATTTATTTGCTGCTGATTAGCAAGCCTTCGATTATGGTGTTAAAAGATTTCTTTGATAATATTGTTTATGGTTTAAGTGATAGTGCTAAGGCATTTATTATTATTTTATTTACTGATGTCTTTGTCGGTTTCCACTCTCCCCATGGCTGGGAAATAATTTTAGAGAGTGTATCACGTCATTGGGGCTTACCAGCTAACCGAGATTTTATTTTCTTATTTATTGCTACATTCCCGGTGATTTTGGATACCATCTTTAAGTACTGGATTTTCCGTTATTTAAACCGCATATCACCTTCTGCTGTGGCTACATATCGGAATATGAATGAGTAAAAAATCATCAATGTTGCGGTAATAAATTCGGGAAATCTAGATGCAAGAGCTAGGCTTTATACCGAGTCATTACCGCACCGGGGTGTTTCTCAGCTTTAACTCAAGTGGTGTACTCGGCGTTAATTTTTACATAGTCGTAACTCAAATCACACCCCCAAGCTTTACCAGAACCATGTCCATTACCAACCTTAACTGCAATAATGACCGGATTATCTATTCTTTGTCCTGGGAGATGGTCGTGATACACAGAAGAGTCAGCCGCAGTTTGTTTTAAATATGCACTGGCTGCTGCACGGTTAAATGATACTGGTTGACCATTTTCTAATAATAGGAAATCCCCTAATTTAATTTGTAAGTTGTCTTGCTCAAAGGGTACGCCAGCACGTCCGGCGGCGGCGGCGATACGTCCCCAGTTGGGATCACGTCCAAAGATGGCAGATTTAACCAGAGATGAACCTACAATGGTTTTAGCAATTTGACGGGCGGAAGCTTGATCATGAGCACCTGTGACTTGAACTTCAATTAAGCAGGTTGCACCTTCACCATCACGGGCGATCGCTTTTGCTAAATGCTGACAGACTGCTGTCAACATGGCCTGTAATTTTTCAGCTTCTGGACCGATTTCGGTAATTGCTGGTGTGCGAGATTGACCATTAGCCAAAGCAATTAAACTATCGTTGGTGCTGGTATCACCATCTACGGTAATGGAATTAAAACTTTGATCGGCAGCCCTACTTAACATTTGTTGCCACAAATGAGATGAAACGGCTGCATCACAAGTCACAAATGCTAACATAGTAGCCATGTTGGGATGAATCATCCCGGAACCTTTGGCAATACCACCAATTCGCACTGGGCGATCGCCGATAGTTGTTTCTAAAGCAATAGATTTTGTTACCAAGTCTGTAGTGACAATTGCCTTGGCTGCTGCATCCGAACCTGTTTGGGAGAGTGCTGCTACTAGCTGAGGAATACCACCACGTAGGGCATCCATTTTCATGCGTTGACCAATCACACCGGTGGAAGCTAGCAAAATCGATTCCGGGGAGATATTTAATTCCCGCGCTAATATTTCGGCACTTTCTACAGCATCATGCATACCTTGCATACCTGTGGAAGCATTGGCTTGACCAGCATTGCAGAGGATTGCACGGGCGCTATGTTTGGCTTGTAGGCGTTGGCGACAATAGTCTACACAGGCGGCTTTAACTTGGCTAGTGGTGAATACACCAGCTGCGATCGCCTCTACATCGGACCAGATTAAAGCTAAATCTGGCAATCCCGAAGGCTTTAGTCCCGCCGTGATCCCCGCCGCCTGATAACCTCTTGGAGCTGTAACACCGCCACTAATTTCCTGCCAATCTGCCATTTTTTTCTCCCGCCACTCTTAGCTGATTAACTGGCGATGATTATACCAATTCTTCACAACCACCAGATATTTGCCGGGTATGAAATAAGGAGAGCCGCATGGGCAGCTCTCCAGATCATCAGGGTGCATCCACATAGCACAGTATAGCATTTTAGATATGAGGTGTCATACACTTTATTTATCTTTTGTATCAATATTCTTGAACGGCGAAGGTATGTAGGTCTGAATATATGGCTAAAACTGCTTATTACCAGGTGATTGCAATTATTTTGTTAATATTTTCTTAAACGACATATAATTTTCTTAATTCCAGATTAGGAATAAACACCATCAAGTGGTAACGGTATTATTGGTTACTATTCATAAAGGAGAATATACAAATACAATTTTTTAACTAATGTTAATATACAATCATTTAACTCAGTATTTGATTTTGAATTATGACATTGGTAGTAAAACCCACAGTGAAAAGTATCAAGGAATATGCTTACCAGGCAATTCAACAACACCTGAAAAAAACTGTGAAATGGGAGACAGCAGTAAAAAAAGATGAGGGACCAGAAGGATTGCATCAAATGCGAGTCGGGATGCGTCGCCTACGTACTGCAATCAGTAGGTTTGATTTGGTACTCAATTTACCGCAGTCAGCTAGTGACAAAAAAATCAGTAAAATTGCCAGTAATTTAGGTAATCTCAGGGATATAGATGTACTTAAAGAAACTGTAGAAACCCTTTACCAACCATATTTACCTGCCAAAGAACAAAAAGTACTGGCAACAGCTTTAAATGTTTTAGGTAAACAACGCCAAAAGGCATTATCGCGGACGCGGAAAACATTACAAGGGGAAGCTTACAATTCTCTCAAACAAGGATTGTTACTTTGGTTAGATCAACCTATTTATAAACCTTTAGCATCTCTAAGCATTGAACAAGTGTTACCGGATTTACTTTTACCTGAAGTGAGTAGTTTTTTACTACATCCGGGGTGGCTAGTGGGGACTGATATTATAGATGCAGATGTAAAAGTTTGTACAAACTGGCCAGCAGAAAACATAGAACAGGAATTGACAACTAAAGGCGCGAGCATTCACAATTTACGTAAACAAGCCAAACGCCTGCGTTACCAAATGGAGTTATTTAGTGATTTATATGGTGAATCTTACGCAGGTTATGTTGCGGAAGTCAAAAGTATCCAAGACATATTAGGAAAGATGCAAGATAGTGTGGTGATGGGTGAGTGGCTGGAGGATGTATTCCAGTCACTTGATGCCCAACTACCGACCCTCACCAGTTTATTAAAAGAAAATCGTTATCAAATGTGGCAGCAATGGCAACCTTTGCAAGAGCGCTATTTGCAAACTCAACATCGCCACAGTTTTCATTTAACAGTACTCAACCTTATGGCTACACAAGATTGAGAATTTGCTTGCCCCATGACATGTACAATTGTATTTGCCCCCAGTGGAGGAAGCCCCCACTGATTGCTTGCTGGTAAGTCTAGTGAAGCTAACCAATTAATTTTTGCCAGGTCATTTGTCCAACAATACCATCGGTAAGTAAACCATTTTGTCTTTGATATGCCCTAATGGCTGTTCTTGTCTGGGGTCCATAGATACCATCCACACCAGCACCGACACGGTGTTGTAGATATCTGACAACTTCACCGCCAGCGTGGTTAGGTCTGACTATTCGTTTAGCTAAAATCAGATTAATCGCATTCCAGGTACTTGTGTCTGCAACTCCAGTGGGTGATAGTCCGACAATATTCTGAAAATTGACTGTTGCCGAGCTTGTGGCCTGTCCCATGATGTTATCTTCTACCAAAGGCCTACCATTACTATCGGTAATTTGTAATTGGTTTAAGGTTCTCTGCAGTCTGATAACTGTAGTGTCTATATTCAACTCTTCATCTGGCACCGGATTAACAGGGGTGCTAGGCAGTTCACCCGTCAAGCCTTTGACGATGGCATTAGCAGTTGCCTCCGATTCAAAGATATTCATATCTCTTGGTGAATCAATAAAGCAGCATTCTATAAGAATGGCAGACATCCTAGTATTTTTCAGGACATATAAGTGAGACCCACTTTTAACCCCACGATTAAAAAATCCTAATTTGACAATTTCATTTAACACCGGTTGAGCAATTTTCCTTCCAGCATCACTAGTTGCAAATACTTCTGTACCATTAGCCCGACCATTAAAAGCGTTAAAATGTATTGAGACAAAAACTCCAACTTTGTTAGTATTGGCGGTATTAATTCTTTGGAACAGTGAATTCGAGACGGAAGTAGACCTATCTGGTTTACAGACTATGACTTCATGTCCCAAAGCCCTTAACTTTGAGATAACTCTATTCCCCACATCTGTATTTAAAACATCCTCAGATTTGATCCCAACAGCACCTGTGTCTGGAGGCGAATTATGACCAATATCAATGCCAAATTTCATGTGTTGAACCTCTAGTTTTGCTTCTAAGTTCTAATTTATTCTGGTTATACTAGGCCAATTATCAGGTTGTGAACTACCTACACTGACCTGACGCTACACTGTAGGCTTCTGGTTTGATTGACAGATACCCACAGCAAAGTCTTTCAATCCCAAATCAACACCCAGGATTTTATCTCCAAGGGGTTCACTAAAGTCACCCTCTACCTCACAGAAGATGGAAGCAAAATATTTATCTGTAGGGGTCTTGCTCAGGGTAACGGTTTTGAATTTACCCTCAATTGGTCTATGAAAGACTGCCTTAATCAAACCAATTTTGGGAACTTCTAAACAATCCCCTGCAATCTTAACATTTTGGCGATATTGAATTGATTGCTTATGCTGCTTTCATTGAAATCTGGGAAACTTAGCACACCCGTCAAAAAAGTTAGCCTTAGAGGATGTTTGTCAAGTCATGATTAGTGTATCAACTATTGTTTGACCCCACCCTCACCTTTCCCTTTATAAGGGAAAGGTGACTGGATTTTATTGTTTTTTGTGTGTTCCCTGTTCCCCATTCCCTGTTCGGTGTGTTCGGTGTGTTCGGTGTGTTCGGTGTTCCCTAAGATAAAAATTACCTGTTGAAAACTTATCAAACATCCTCTTAGCCTTGTTTAAACTGTCTCGGATTAACCTCTCAAGCAATACAACTTGTTTCCCCGCCACCCTAGAATCTGTCAAGATTTAGCTGCGGGTGATTAAAATTCAGCTAAATTTCCTGGTTTGCTACCATACTAGGCATAAATTTGAGTTAGCATAACCTTGGGTGTTTGGAGAAAGGCGATGAGGAAAAAAAAATTGAGTCAAGCTGGGAACTCCCAAGGTAGTTCAACTCTGGGAAGATTTGAGAGTAAAAGGATGCATTTGACAACGCCAGTTTTGGCTATAGCTGGATTTTTGGCGGTGATGATCCCCAATCCCAGTGTGGCTGTCTCTAACGCTAATGATTATCGTGTCTGTACAGCTCGACTGTTGGATTTGGGACTAACTGAACAAGCTGTATCACAAGGATGTGCAAAAGCACTGCGTCCGAGAGACTTATCGGCTTGCGTGGTGAGAATTAATCAGCAAACTCAAATTAGTGCCGTAGATGCTCTCTCTTCCTGTGAGCAATCCCGGCGACCCCAAGATTTATCTACTTGTGTTGTTGATGTCAGTATTAATACTGAAAAAACCGTAGACACAAGAGTTTTAAATTACTGTATGCGTAGTTTGTTACCTGAGCGTTTCGCTCAGTGTGTGGTGGGTTTACGTAGTGTGATGGATATTGCACCTACCCAAGCAATGGATACTTGTATTGATGCCAGTGACAGTGTGAGTGGCTTTTCACCTCCATCTGCACCGCCTAGAGTTCCCACAAAATTTAGTCCTTCTTTTGAGGTCACTCCCATTGTAGATTATTGAGTAATCGAATAAATTAGCTGTATGAAGTACCCCGCCCCATGGTGGATGGGGTTCCCATCCCCATGAAGAAAGTCAGATAATGGCATCATACAAATGCCATGAGATCAGGGATCTGTCAGTAACAAACTATCTTAATTATATCAGACATTGGTGATAAATTCACTTACCTCTAGATTAGGCGCGGGTATGCTCCCTAGCACGGAGGACTAAAAGTTAAAAGCTCTTGCTTGTGAGTTTTTTAAGTGTTTTATCCCGGTTTGATCCCGCACTGCCAAGAGTTGATACTCTCCAGTCCCCAGAGGTGGAGATTCCTGGTTTCAGGGAAGCACTTAAAACTATTTGTTCTCCCCTAGATGCCATCGCCCCCTCTAGGTGCATAAAAGCGCAGTCACTTCAGCAGCGTTGCAGCGAAAGAGCAGCCCCTACCTTTAGAGTATAGTATTCATATTTACATCCCACTGTCATAGTAAAAGGTGTTAATGCTATAACACCTCGACTATCAGTCTTCTTTTCTCCCAAAAACCATCTGCAAAATCATAGGAATCCCACCGCTTTGGTGATATTTATCCCCCCAAGCACGAATGATTTCATCCAATTCTGCCATGGCCTGATCCCATTTTTCGGATGGTATATCAAGTTCTTCTAAGGCTCGCATGGTATTTGGCCGCTGTTCTGACCAATCTTTCATCATCCGGAAATACCGGGCTGTATCTTCCACCATGATGTATGTGCGCTCTTGATCGTCTACTGGCGCATAAAAAGGACGGGTAAGAGCGTAAAAGGGCATTCCCCAAGGAGAATCAATGCGCGTGACTGTACCCGAGTATAGTAGCCGACGCTTGATATGCTCTGCTAAGGCTTCGCTCAAGGGCATTTGATGCTCCGGTGGCAATACCTCTTGCGATCGCCTGTGTAGAAATTCAATCAGATCCAAAAACTCAAGAGATGTAGTCAATTGAGCATCAGGCAGATTACTCGGTAGTTTCTGCTCAATTTGTCTTTTTTCTTCACCGGTCAAACTCGTCCCAGGTACACGAGACATCCCTGGTTGTCAGGGAAACTTTTCCATCCAAACATAAGGCAATTGAATCAGATAGCGAGGTTCTTGAGAACCTAACATCTTTAATAATTTCCCTTCTGTTAGCGCTTGTCTGACTTCCTCCACAATGATTTTTACCCTTTTCGGCTCTAGATGATGCAAGTGACCGGTCATCCGCAGATTTTGTCCTTGCTCTAGATAGGTCATGTATATCGCACATTTAGCCGCCGTTGCTGCTGCATCTAAAAATGCTCCATGCCTATGCCCACTCGTCCGCATGGCACTAAAAGCCAGATAAAGCATGATCTGATCCATGGCACTAGGGCTAAGACGCTTAATCAGATCTATGTCGTTATTCATATTACAGACAGTTGAATAGCAAGTTTACAGATTTGTTAGTCACACAGTAATAACTATTATACATCCAATTGCCGCCAGTGTCTTCAGTTTCCAGCTAATTATCCTTATTATCCTTGAATTCCCAATTTTTCGGGAGTCGCACATGATAATCGAGTGGGTATATCTGACTACAATAACTCTCGCATGGATTCAATAAGCTTCCAGCATCCGTTGGTTGTTTACAGATTTCCATTCGTGGTTGGGACTTATTTAGCCATAAGGTGAACCTGATGCCATTAGGTTCACAGGCAGCTTTGCCAAGATGTTGTAACCCTGTTGGTTAAAACTTTCAGCATTTTTTGGGAGTATAGGCAGTTGCTCTAAGGTAAAGTTATCTACCTAAAATTTAGCAGATAATTCTCAGTTCAACATACATTTTATTTTCTTAGAATATGATATTCTTTTTTGGCTTGGTTTTGTATTAATTTTATATAAAGTAATTTATTTTCAATACCCACTTCAATAGCATTAAAATGCTTAATATGCAATTATTTGTCAAGCTTCCCTGATATTTACCCAAAGATGATCATTTATAGCCTCATTAGCTCTTCGGGCTGGACATGATCCCGAATAAATCTCTGATTCTCTGAAAGTACTATGCTAAAAAACATCAGTAAATATTACTACATATAATATATAATTAATTAACCTCAATATATTCACTGAAGAATTCATCTGAAAATGAAAAAAGGAAGACACAAGTAAGCTACGTTGGGGCATCGGGGATGTAGGCTAAAGGAGTCGTGACTGCTAGTGTGGTTTTCCCCTGGTAGTCTTGTGTCAGGTCTGGACTTTGTGTCATTTTGCCAACTAGAAAAAGTTCTAAGGGGAGGGGAGCATTTTCTCCAAACTGTAAGCTGCTACGCCAATTGTTACAAATAACACTCCCATAACTTGCACAACTGCCAAGCTTTCCTGAAGTATTAAAGCAGCAAAAACTAAAGTTAAAATTGGCACACCCGCTCCAATAATCGCTGATCGTAAAGCACCTAATTTGCGAATACCAACATTGTTGAGGACATAACCTACTAGAGTTAGAACGCCCAAAATAAAAGCAATCAAAATAAGTTCCAGCAAATTAGAAGGCTCAACACTAATATTCAAGTTTCTTGGTAAAGGTAGCATCAAACAGATAAAGGTCAACAGGAACATGGTGCTAAAATTAACTAACGTAAAAGACACTGGATGCAGTTTACTAGCACATATCCTTGTCAAAATCACGTAGCATGCAAAAGCTAAACCAGCTAAAATACCCGTGGTGCTTCCCAGATTAAAAATACTCGTACCCATGGTACTAGAACCGCCTAAAACCATTAATTCACCGCATAAAATAGCAACCATAGCAGCAAATCGGAATCCATGAGGGCGATCGCCGAACAGTAACCATGAGAGAAATCCGCTGATCATGGGGTAGACAAAGAACAAAGCGATCGCCATTCCAGTAGCTACCTGACCAATAGCAAGGTAGATCAGCACCTGAGATACAAACAGAAAACAACCACTGGCGATCGACATCTGTAAAATTCTTTGTTTCTTCAGACTACGATTCGGAGTAGAGTTACCACCTAATGATTCCACCAGAGTTTGTATATCTTGCCATACTTGTGGATGCATCATGGGAGCCAAGAGCAACATTAGTGGCACAACTACCAGCAGACGTAGCATTAAAATTAAAAATATATTTCCCAGTGTTGGCGAAATAACTCCCTGTATCTCCAAAACTCCCAAATTGTCCTGAGGTTTAAAAAACATCCACTTGATGACTATGTTGTATAGCGATGATACGACTGTTGACAACACAACCAGCAAGAAACCGACCTGGACTGGCGAAAACCTGCGGGAGCTAAGTGACCGTCGTGATGGGGGTTTTACTTCTGGACTAGTTGCTGGTTCAGAACTAAGGGTTTTAGTCTTGGGTTCAGATAAAGTACTAGTTAATAAACTCGATTCCCTCACCTCTGGTGGTGATGGGGTTTCAGGTTCCAAAGGTTCCGTACTAGTTAATAAACTCGATTCCCTCACCTCTGGTGGTGATGGGGTTTCAGGTTCCAAAGGTTCCGTACTAGTTAATAAACTCGATTCCCTCACCTCTGGTGGTGATGGGGTTTCAGGTTCCAAAGGTTCCGTACTAGTTAATAAACTCGATTCCCTCACCTCTGGTGGTGATGGGGTTTCAGGTTCCAAAGGTTCCGTACTAGTTAATAAACTCGATTCCCTCACCTCTGGTGGTGATGGGGTTTCAGGTTCCAAAGGTTCCGTACTAGTTAATAAACTCGATTCCCTCACCTCTGGTGGTGATGGGGTTTCAGGTTCCAAAGGTTCCGTACTAGTTAATAAACTCGATTCCCTCACCTCTGGTGGTGATGGGGTTTCAGGTTCCAAAGGTTCCGTACTAGTTAATAAACTCGATTCCCTCACCTCTGGTGGTGATGGGGTTTCAGGTTCAGACACATCTCTATCGGGTAGAGAATTTGGTTTAGTCTCTAGAGATGATATTGTGTTCGACGATAAACCTAGTGTAGAAAGATCAATATTGTTACTTTCTGATAAATCTCCAGTAGAACTTGGGTCGCTGTTGCTAGTCTCGATTACTCCTGACTGTAAATGTGTCTGAGAAGAACGGGGTAGCTGTGACTCCGATGGGTGTAAAATGGCAGGAGGTGATGCTTTGACTGCTGATATAGAGATTTCCTCCATGGTTTTGACCAGTTCAGCACGCAGATGATTAATCAACTCCTGTGCCATCACTTCCCCTTGCTGCTGTTGGCTCTGCACTTGAGACAACTGTTGAGAAAGATGATTTTGATAACTTTTCAGATCCTGTTGTAAGGAGTTAAGGCTAATAATCAGGGTATCATTCAAAGTAGCAAGCATCTGTTCAACATTCTGACTGTTGTTCCCTGCTGACTGAATAGCAGGTGTTTCCTGAGAATCACCTTCTACTGATTTGCGAGCTAAACTGGCCAGTGATAATTGCAGTTGCGAAGATATATGTTTTGCTAAGGCTTCTGATAACTGACGGATTAACACTTGCTGTTCGGTGATTTGCCGTACCTTTTGTAAGTGTTCTTTTTCCTCTAATAACTGCTGAATTTCGTCAGATAAACGACTTTTATCCGCCTGAAGCCGTTTTATTTCTTCCTGTAAGGATCTGAGCACATTTTGCTGGAGACTTTCTAAGTCCTCCACTACAGCCCATAAAGCTGTCTCTGCTGCTCTGGATAGATCACCTCTAACTCGCTGGTTGTCTGGTCGCTTCTCAAATCGCCCCATTAGCTTCTCACCTCTAACACCTGGAAGATAAAGCTCCTTTTTGTCAACTGGCTTGGTACTCATACTCAGTTTCTGGATTTTGTCAGACTGGCTGAAAACTTTCGTAGAAACTGTAGACCTAAAGGTAATTTTGTCATGCTGAGTGCCCGGTTGGCAAAGTATCTAAATTTATTTATTTACATAACAGCCATACTATACTCTGTTATCTTCACTATCACAGAACTGCTTTTCATGACAGACTTATCTAAATTAACGGTTCTCTACGGAGAATTGATGACAGAAAAACATCATACCGCATATAAATACTGTTTTTTTAGCAGTAACAGTAATTCCTAACAACTTATGAGTAAGTATATTAAGACCACCGTATGAAAAAAGTTATGGGCTTGTATGTTAATTTTGTCTGAATGTATCTTGTGTGATAAGTCACATTATTAATATCTATTAAACTCGTAATCACCAGAAATTCCCAGTATAATTATCCTCTATAAACTATTTTAATCAATTAACTGTTATTCTGCAAAAACACATTCTGCTTTTGGCGTTGTAGCAACATGAGTTTGAGGTAGAAGGTAGATAAGTATCATTTGATGAACATAAATAAAGAATAATATATAGGACTCCTATTTGATTTTTGAACAAGACTCAGTACAAACGGCAATTCTTCTTACCTGTTACCTGTTCCCTATTCCCTGTTCCCTGTTCCCTACCTAGACAAATCAATTCAGAAATCAAAACGGATTTCTATTTTGATTTTTGAACAAGACTCAGTACAAACGGCAATTCTTCTTACCTGTTACCTGTTCCCTATTCCCTGTTCCCTGTTCCCTACCTAGACAAATCAAAATAGAAATCAAAACGGATTTCTATTTTGATTTTTGAACAAGACTCAGTACAAACGGCAATTCTTCTTACCTGTTACCTGTTCCCTATTCCCTGTTCCCTGTTCCCTACCTAGACAAATCAATTCAGAAATCAAAACGGATTTCTATTTTGATTTTTGAACAAGACTCAGTACAAACGGCAATTCTTCTTACCTGTTACCTGTTCCCTATTCCCTGTTCCCTGTTCCCTACCTAGACAAATCAATTCAGAAATCAAAACGGATTTCTATTTTGATTTTTGAACAAGACTCAGTACAAACGGCAATTCTTCTTACCTGTTACCTGTTCCCTATTCCCTGTTCCCTGTTCCCTACCTAGACAAATCAATTCAGAAATCAAAACGGATTTCTATTTTGATTTTTGAACAAGACTCAGTACAAACGGCAATTCTTCTTACCTGTTACCTGTTCCCTATTCCCTGTTCCCTGTTCCCTACCTAGACAAATCAATTCAGAAATCAAAACGGATTTCTATTTTGATTTTTGAACAAGACTCAGTACAAACGGCAATTCTTCTTACCTGTTACCTGTTCCCTATTCCCTGTTCCCTGTTCCCTACCTAGACAAATCAATTCAGAAATCAAAACGGATTTCTATTTTGATTTTTGAACAAGACTCAGTACAAACGGCAATTCTTCTTACCTGTTACCTGTTCCCTATTCCCTGTTCCCTGTTCCCTACCTAGACAAATCAATTCAGAAATCAAAACGGATTTCTATATATTATAGGAATACAATCCTGGCTGTACTAAAGATGACAGCGCTCAGGATTGCAGTCACTGGAATTGTAATTATCCATGCAACTGCGATATCTTGTAAAGTGCGAAATTTAATTGATTTGGTATTTTGCACCATTCCAATACCAATCACACCGCCAACAAGAGCATGGGAGGTGGATACAGGTAAGCCTAACCGAGAGGCTAGCAGGATGGTAGTAGCGGTTGCAAGTTCGGCACAAAATCCACTACTAGGTTGTAAAGAAATTATATTTTCGCCAATGGTAGCAATTACCTTTTCACCCCACACAGCTAAACCGGCGACAATACCAGCACCACCAAGGATTAGAATCCAGATGGGGATGGTGATGCCATTAATAGGTACGCTACCAGTGAGATTAATATACACGATAGTAGCTAAAGGAGCTATGGCATTACCCACATCATTAGAACCATGAGCAAAGGCGACAAAGCAAGCACTGAGAACTTGAAAGCGAGCGAATAGGCGTTCTACTTCTGCTCCCTGTGCTGCTAACTGTCGCCAACTAATCACCGTGAGTGCAACAGCTGCAACAGCACCTGTAAATAAGGGAATGTCATAACTGGGTAGGTTTAAACCTACTTGCTGATTTAAGTAGTTGGTCAGGGGTTCCGTTAAGGAAGGGATAACAATTACACCAAATATACTGAGTATAATTACACTCAACCAGGGAATCCACTGTTTTAGCCGTGCTATTGAATTTGGTTGTTGTAAAATCCAGTGCTTAATTTGACTGTAGAATAAAGCCGCAATGGCACTACTAATAATTGGTGTGCAAATCCAGCCTATGCTGACTAAGCCAATGGATGACCAATTAATTGCACTTCCTCCCCCAGCTACCCAACTAAATCCGGCGATCGCACCGACCACTGCATGAGATGAAGCTACAGGTAGACCGCGAGAGGTAGCAATTTGCAGCCACAAACCACAGGTAATTAAGACTGTTACCATACCAGTTATGTAAATTTCTGGTGTAGCAGTGAATAAAGCAGGATGAGCAATTTTCGTGGCTAAGGTTTGGGATACTTCATGCCCAAATAATACAGCGCCCGTAAACTCTAAAATTCCAGCAATAATTATTGCTTGTTTTAGGGTGATAGCTTTGGATCCTACAGAGGTTCCCATGGAGTTGGCGACATCATTAGCGCCGAGATTCCAGGCGACGTAAAAGGCTAGTAGGGCGATGAAAATTAAGGTAATGGACATTTAGGGAGGGGGTAGATGGAAAGAAAACAGCGATTCTGTGATCAATCAATAGCAAGGGACTATCCTCAAATCACGAGCAGCGCTATAAATATTTTCTGCTGTTATCTTGTTTGCCCGGATTACGGATAAATTAAAATTTTGTATGTTTCTGGTGTAGGTGCGATCGCTTGTGCTACGGCTGCTGATAAATCTTGTAATGGATAGCGATCGCTAATCAAGGCTTGGACATCGATACGCCGATTAAACACAATATCCGCTGATAAACCCTGAAGCCGATAGGATGAACTGTAACTACCCATCAAGTCAATTTCCCGACGGTAAAGAATATTCGGGTTAATGGGAATTTCTACTTGATCGGGAAATTCGGCGAAGAATAGGATTTTACCACCTTTGCGGGTACATTCCAAGGCTTGAAAGAAAGCCTTATCACTGGGAACCGCTAAGAGAGTCACATCAACGCCCATCCCCCCAGTCAAGGCGTGAATTTTCCCTGGTAAATCAGGATCCCGCGCATCAAAAGCCGCATCTGCACCCACATTCAGGGCTTTCTCAATTCTCGATGGTAATAAATCAGTGGCGATCGCTTTCGCCCCAAAATACTTAACCAACATGACAAACATTAACCCAATCGGTCCTGCACCTGTTACTAGAACAGTTTGTCCCGGAGCAATTTGGGCTTTTTTCACAGCTTTGAGACAGCAGTTAGTCGGTTCTACAAAACTCGCCTCTTCAAAGCTGATCTCATCGGGAATGGGAATTAACCCCCCATTCTGGACAATATGTCCGGGAACCTTGACATACTCAGCAAAACCGCCACCGCTAGCATTAAATCCGGCCGTGGTAGAGATATTTTTATAAACATCGCACATAGAGAAATTATCATTGAGGCAGTAGGAGCAACGCATACAGGGGATATGGTGCATCACCGCTACCCGTTGTCCTACTTGCCAAGATTGTACCTGAGAACCTACAGCGGCAATAGTTCCGGCTGTTTCATGACCAAATATCCGCGGTGGTGCATACAAAGGATAACGAATTTTTTTAATATCTGACTGACACAACCCCACAACTCTCACCTGTACCAGCACCTCATCCGGTTCTAGGTTCGGGACAGGGATTTCTTCGTATGATAGTTGATTGACACCTCTAAATACTTGTGCTTTCACCTTTGTTTTTTCCCACTCATCTTTATTAGATTTAACATTTAGTCGAGCTTAAATAATCAACTGTCATCCTCCCTTTTAAGATTAAATTTTCCCAATGAAATAAAATCATGAAAAATTGACCGAGGTGGAGTGATGGTTCATCAGACATATACAGCTGATGTCTTAGTTGTAGGCGGCAGGAACTGGGGGAACTGCGGCGGCCATTCAAGCAGCAAGAAGGGGAGCAAAAACCATTTTAGTCAGTGAGTTTCCTTGGTTAGGGGGAATGCTCACATCCGCAGGGGTATCTGCACCCGATGGGAATGAGTTAATGGCTTTTCAAACTGGCTTATGGGGCGCATTTTTACAAGAATTACGGCGGCGACAGCCGGGGGGATTAGATAATAGTTGGGTGAGCTTTTTTAGCTATGATCCCGGCATTGGAGCCAAGATTTTTACTGATTGGGTGGAAGAATTAGAGAATCTGCATTGGATTTCTGGACAGGTACCAAAAGAAGTATTGCAGCAGGGGAATTGTATAACTGGTGCGCGGTTTGCCGACTTCACAGTTACTGCCAAGATAATTCTTGACGGTACAGAATTGGGGGATTTATTGGCTTTAGCAGAAATACCTCACCGTTGGGGCTGGGAATTACAATCTCAGTGGGGAGAAAGCAGCGCCCCAGCGTATTTTAATTATGTCACACAAAGGTATCCGGTGCAAGCCCCTACTTGGGTGGTAGTGATGCAAGATTTTGGTGAAAGTATTGCTCCGGAAATTATCCGATCCCCCAATTATGATCCGGCCTTGTTTGCCGGTGCTTGGGATAATTATGGGGCTGAGAAGTTCTTAAATTATGGACGTTTGCCGGGTGGTCGATTTATGATCAACTGGCCTATATGTGGTAATGACTATGGCGAAGGTGTAGGAAGATTAATCGAATCAGAAGCAGATAAAAAAGAATTTTTACAAGAATGTCGCTGGCATAGCCAAAATTTTGCTCATTTTATCCAAAAAAACTTGGGTAGGCGCTATGGTTTGGCTAAGTCAGTTTTTCCGGGTAACTGTGGTGCTTTTGCCTTGCATCCTTACTACCGGGAAAGTCGCCGCTTGGTGGGGGTAACTACTGTGGTAGAACAGGATATTTTACCCATGTCTGGGGGTAGGGTCGCCCCTTTGTGTGCCGATACCATTGCTGTGGGTAATTACGCTAACGACCATCATTATCCTGGATTCAATTTACCACTGCAACCTAAATCTATATGCTGGGGGGGGCGTTGGACTGGTACACCCTTTACTGTTCCCTATGGGTGCTTGATCCCCAGAATCACAGATGGTTTATTGGTTTGTGAAAAGAATATTTCTGTATCTCACATTGCCAATGGTGCTACTAGATTACAACCTGTGGTGATGGGTATTGGTCAAGCTGCGGGAATGGCTGCAGCTATGTGTGTGGAGTTGAATTGTCGACCGAGGGATTTACCTGTGAGACAACTGCAAATTGCTCTGTTAACAGACTTGCAAGCGCCTGGGGCTATTGTACCTTTATTTAATTTAGATATATCAGCCCAAAATCCTGCATGGATAAATTGGCAATTGTATTATTTAAATCAACCTCAAGCCTATCCATTCAGTGGAAATTACCCTATTTACTTAGAGAGTAAACAAGTGTTAACACACAGTGTAAGTTGTTTTACAGGTATTTTTCAGGGGCGAAATCAGCAGGATTACCAATTTACCATGACAACACCAGATGACTATGATGGTCAAACTTGGCAGATTGTGACCTTGCGATCGCCCATAGCGGAAAAACTACAAAGGTTAATAGATGGGCAACCCCTAACTATTTGGGGTCACTTAAATCATGCTGGTTATTGGTTAATAGCTGAAGAAGTGGACATATCCTAAACTGATTTTTTTTTCAGTAAAGCTGACTACCTTTTGAGGATTTTTCCGGAAACTCTACCAGAAAAACAGTAGTATTAGTCAGAGAGTCCTAAAATAAACATCTATTATGGGAGCTACGATTTCACTTTTGGTTCCGAGTTTGGTTTTCAGTGTATTAGCTGTTAGCTACCAGGCAAAGGCAAATCTCTCATCTGAGATGTTGTTATTTTCTTCTAGTTCGCAACAGTTCTACTCAGATTCATCTGCATATCAAGCGCGAGCTAATGACCGAGAAAAACCCATACCACACCGGGGTAGTGGGCGTATCAATAGCATAGAAGAGCAGGGTATTGATGGTTGACCGAAGAGTGGCCTATCTGTTCGGTCAGAAGTGAAAAGCACCCGGATCAAATCCTCAACAAGCCTGCGGTAATTGTCTGGTAGGGGTAAATACTGAATGATGGGATGAAGCGCTGATATGTATGTATACGGAGTGACTCTGAAGTTCAGAGTCACTTTTAAGTATGTTACCAGATAATCTGGTTAAGGCTGGAGAACTTACTTTTTGGCTTCAGCAATCGGAACCCACTCAGTGTGGAATGTTCCTTCCTTGTCAAGACGCTTGTAAGTATGTGCGCCGAAGTAGTCCCGTTGCGCTTGAGTGAGATTTTGGGGTAGGCGATCGCGGCGATAGCTGTCAAAATAATCCAAGGATGCACTAAAAGCAGGTACTGGGATACCCACTTTTGCAGCTGTCATAATCACTTCCCGCCAAGCATCTTGTCTGTCGAGAATAGTTTGCTTAAATTCGGGAGCCAACAACAGATTAGGTAATGCAGGATTTTCGTTAAAAGCCTTCTTGATTTTATTTAAGAAGCCAGCACGAATAATACAGCCACCTTTCCAAATCCGAGCCATTTCACTCAGAGTCAAATCCCATTTATAAGTCTGGGAAGCTGTAGATAACAGCGCCATACCCTGAGCATAAGAACAGATTTTAGAACAATAAAGAGCATCACGCACCTTATTGACAAAATCCTTCACATCCCCATCAAACTTAGCACTAGGACCTGTGAGGCTGTGAGATGCTGCTACCCGTTCATCTTTAATAGAAGACATAATGCGGGCGTTAACTGCTGCGGTAATTGTGGGAATAGCCACACCCAATTCCAAAGCAGTTTGTACAGTCCAACGTCCAGTTCCCTTTTGACCAGCTGCGTCAACAATTAAATCTACCAAGGGTTTCTTGGTTTCGGGGTCAACGTAAGGGAAAATATTAGATGTGATCTCAATCAAAAAGGAATTAAGTTCATCGGTGGTGTTCCACTCAGTGAACACCTCATGTAACTGACTTGCACTTAACCCAGCCACATTTTTCAGCAGGTCGTAGGCTTCTGCAATTAACTGCATATCACCATACTCAATACCGTTGTGTACCATTTTGACATAATGGCCAGAACCACCAGGGCCAATATAGGTTACACAAGGGCCATCATCGACTTGGGCGGCAATCTTGTTTAAAATTGGGGAGAGATATTCATAGGAGCTGGGTGTACCACCAGGCATAAGTGAAGGGCCATTCAAAGCGCCTTCTTCACCGCCACTCACACCCATACCAATAAACCGCAGTCCCACAGGTTCTAATTCCTGAGTCCGGCGTTCTGTATCTTCAAACCAAGAGTTACCACCATCGATAATGATATCGCCTTCATCTAGTAAAGGTTTGAGTTGGGCAATTACTGCATCTACTGGCTTACCAGCTTGCACCATCACCAGGATTTTGCGGGGGCGTTCTAATGATGCAACAAATTCTTCTAGGGTAAAGGCGGCTTTGACGTTCCTTCCTGGTGCACGCTGCGCCATAAACGCGTCGGTTTTTTCTCTGGAGCGGTTATAAACTGCAATTGGGAAGCCATTACGCTCGACGTTAAGAGCTATATTTTCACCCATTACGGCTAATCCAATCACACCAAAGCTTTGTAGTGTCATAAATTATGTTTGGCTAACTCTTGCAGATCCTTTTATCTTTAGGGTAGACCGAGATTTTGGCTGATCTCCTAAAGAAGACCTTAAGACTTGAATAAACAGTGAGAATCTATAATTAACACAAGGAAATAGTTGTTGCAACTCTCAGTATTCCAGTCAATTTTGTATACTTGTTACTTAAGTACAAAATCAGGAAATGACAATGTTAACTAAACTCGGGGAATTCCCCATCAGCTGATGGGGCGGGGTAGTTGATTAAATCAATTTCTTTCATATAGAGGATGAGTTAACCCTCTCCATTGCTTTAGACATAGTAGAAGGTCAACAAATCAAAAACAGTCAGGACAGCCTATATGAATGAATCCTTACAGGCACTACCATTATTGGTGTTACTGGTGGGTATAGCAATTGCGATCGCCATTTTCATCAAGTCTGGTTTAGAAAGCATTGGTGTTCCTGCTTTGGTTGGCTATTTAGTAGTAGGATTTGTCCTGCGCCTGATTGATCATCAATGGCATATCCTTTCCCCAGAGGGAGAAGAAATTTTTGACTTCTTGGCAAAATTAGGCATCATTATCTTACTATTCCGAGTGGGATTAGAAAGTGACCTAGCCGGACTAATCCGCCAACTTTACCGTGCCAGCATCGTCTGGGCGGGTGATGTTTTAGTGAGTGGCTCACTTGCTTTTGTTGTCTGCTACTGGTGGCTGCAACTAAGTTTAATTTCCAGTTTGTTTGTCAGTACTGCCATGACCGCTACCAGTGTAGGGGTAGCCGTTGGGGTTTGGCAGGAACAGAAAGCGACAGACTCCCCCAACGGTCAGCTAATGCTAGATGTAGCCGAAATGGATGATATTTCCGGTGTGATTTTGATGGCATTGCTGTTTGCGATCGCACCTATGTTAGAAGAGAGTGCTAACGGTTCTATCTTACCCGTTATAGTTAAAACAGCAGGAGGTTTCTTGCTGAAATCTATATTATTTGCCACTATCTGTTATGTATTTTCCAGGTATTGTGAGGAGGCAGTTACAGTTTTTCTCAGGAGAATAGAAAAACCCCCAGATCCAATGTTGACTGTTGCCAGCATTGGATTCATGATTGCTGCGATCGCTGGTTTATTGGGATTTTCCGTTGCCATCGGCGCATTCTTTGCTGGACTCGTGTTTAGCCGCGACCCTGAAGCTGTCAAATTAGATACTTCATTCAGTACACTTTATGAATTTTTTGTGCCGTTTTTTTTTATTGGTATCGGTTTGCAAATTGAACCTAACGCCTTAATAACGGCTTTCGGTCTGGGTGGCGCTCTGTTAATTGTAGCCGTACTAGGTAAAATTATTGGTGCTACAGTACCTGCTGTATTTATGAGTGGATGGGTCGGAGCGACATTACTAGGTGTGAGTTTGGTTCCCAGAGCCGAAATTACCCTAATTATCATGCAACGAGGTCTATCATTAGGAAATTGGGTAATTTCTCCACAGGTATTTGCTGCTATGGTTGTTGTATGTGGTTTGACTAGTGTCGCCACGCCTCTGATTGTGCACCGAATGTTGGAGCAATGGCCACAAACACAAACAGGAGAATGATGACAAAAATGGGTTTAAAACCCCTGATGCAATAAGGAGTAACCAAAAATGCTGGCATATATTCTAGCTTTTGTGGTTGGACTAGGTAGTTTAGCCATTTATATAACAGCTTTCTTGTTTCCGGAAATCCACCGTAAAAATGATTTTATCTGGAGTGGTGTGGGACTTTTCTATGGTTTAGTGTTATGGGTGTTTGCTCCGCACATTTCTGGAGGCTTATTACTGGGTCATATAGCTAGCGTCGCTCTGTTAGTTTGGTTTGGGTGGCAAACTTTTTCATTACGTCGCCAAGTCACCCCCCAAACAGCACAAACCCCAGTCCCCAGTGCTGAAACCATAAAAACTGGGATTCAGGAGCAAATAACTAAGTTATCTCTCCCAGATAGGCTGGCTCAGGTACAACAAAGTATTAGTAAGATATTTAGCGGCGCACAAGACAAGGGACAAGAGGCGATCGCCCAGAAAACCCCTGAAACTCCTAAGATGGAGCCGACCAACTCTACACCACCCCAGAAACCTCTAGTAGAGATTATTGATAAAACTGCGGTGACACCAGACGCACCACCAGCAGAACAAGTTCCAACCCAGGAAGTCCCCGAACCAACTCCACCAAATCCCCCACCTGCGGAAATGGTAGCTGCAGCACAACCTGAGACGGAAGAAAAACCATCGCTTCCTGCTGAGGAAATTGCACCGGATGCAGCACTTGCGCCCCCTGCGGAAGCGCCAGTCCGAACAAATACCACCTACTAATCAAGCTGGTTGACTTGGATTAAACCCAAAACATGAAAGCTTCTAAGCTTTCGTGTGCTGGGTTTTACTTCATTTGTTTAAATATTTGTTTAAATTTATTGCTACTGGTAACTATCGAGTTTTGTGAGAACTAAAAGCAAATAATATCATTAATTTACAGCACATTTCATCTGAGTAGAAGGGCGGGCAAGATGCCCACCCCACAAGATTTATGATATTAAGATGTGTACTTTATTTAAGTGCTACTACCTCTAGTAATTTGGGTGTATTTTGATTCATTTTGGCTCATCTTCCTGTATAAAAAAATAGTTAGAGTAATTTCTTAATTCAAAACTCTGCTATACTATAGTACAGATGAATTACAAGCATTTAAAATAATTAAGCCAAATTAATAATTATCAGGTTAAATAATCATGTCTAGTACACACACAGGTATTGAGTGGACTGATAAAACTTGGAATCCCACAACTGGGTGCGATAAAGTTAGTCCAGGATGTTTACATTGCTACGCAGAGGCTTTGACTAAACGGTTTCCTAATAATTTTAGAAATGGATTTAATTTAACTTTACATCCCGACAGGTTGGTAGAACCTTTAAAGTGGAGAACCCCTAGCAGAATTTTTGTCAATTCCATGAGTGACCTTTTTCACGAAGAAGTACCTCTAGATTTTATACAAAAAGTATTCAAAGTTATTGAGGCTACACCTTGGCACATATATCAAATCTTAACAAAAAGACCTGAACGTTTAGTTGAGTTAGCACCTAATTTACAATTCCATAAAAATATATGGTTGGGTGTATCCGTAGAAAATCAAAATTATGTCCACCGCGTTGATTTGCTGCGTCAAGTTGCTGCAAATGTCAGGTTTCTTTCATGTGAACCACTTTTAGGTTCATTGAACCTGAACTTAAAAAATATTGATTGGGTTATAGTTGGGGGAGAGTCAGGACAAAAACATCGTCCTATGAAAATTGAGTGGGCTGAGGATATTCGTGACCAATGTCAAAAAGCTGAAGTAGCATTTTTCTTTAAGCAAGTTGGTGGAAGAACTTCTAAAGCTGGTGGTAAGTTACTAGATGGTAAAATCTGGGATGAAATGCCTAATGCTTGGCAAAAACACCATCAGCAATGGGGTGTATCTCCACAGAAATTAAGAGTTAAAAAAGAAAGTTTAGGGCTTACTGCTTAGGTGGAAATGTCACTTTAACTGTATCTCCAAAGGTAATTTCTCCTTTGTATTTTCGTCTTTTATTAGCAGGTGGTTCTGCTGTGATTTTTCCTTGGGATTCGAGATTTTTGAGAGCGGCTTTGTAATTCTTTTCAATGTAGGCTTTACCTACATTATGCTGTAGATAAATTTTTTCCATGGTGATTGTTTTTCCTGCAAATTCATCTAAGAGCATTTGTTCTAATTCATCTAGAGGACGACTAAGTTCAAACAGCAATGGTTGTATAGAAGTAGCTGGGTTATATTCAAAAGATGGTACGCCTTGATTTTCTTCAGAACTCTCTTTAGCCATTATCTCTTTCATTATTTCATATCCCTTGAATTCCTTACTGACGAAAATTAAATGATGGCTTGTACGATTTCCGTTTTCATTTTTAAAACAAAAGGGTAAAACATACTTACCACCCATTTCTTGCAGAGCTTCGCATATAGCCTCTAAGATTGTTAACTCCCTTTCTCCTGGTTTGAGTGCTTGTAGTTGTAAACGTAGTTTATCTGCTCTTGTTTTTCCAAATAGTGCATTTATATGTTCTTCAACTAATGCATTACCTAACCCCATGCTAATCCGATTGTAATTAAAAAAGAAAAGGCAATCACAGCCCCAGTTTTTGACGACTGAGTTGATAAGTTCTAATGACAATCCTTTGTATCCCCAAGGATCTACAAAGAATAATGTAGGAACTAAATTTAGCTGTTTAAATGTTTGAACAATATTTTCTCCTACTTCGTAATTGATGACGTTAGGTTGATATTTTAAGTTTTGAATACCAGGAATTGCATTGATAGCTGATTGCAGAGAATTAGTATGCTGAGAATTAGCATCATTAAATAATGTCTTCAGCATATTTCGCATATCTGGGTCAGCAATTGCGGTTTCTAAAACTTTGATTGGTGTTGATTTAGAACCATTTTCATATCTACCAGGTCCAGCAAAAAGGTCGATGTAGGCAATTTGAGAACCTCTTTTTTTTGCATGTGGTATAATTACTTTCGCCCAAGCCCAAAAATATTTTTCTACAATTCTGGTTTTGATTAAAGATTGCTCTGTCTGTTCATCAAAGAAGGAATCACCAGCCATACGTAATTACTCTATGTCAAACTAGTAAATATTATAATATATAAGTTATTAATAGATGTATAAAAAATAATGCAGTTTATTATTGAATATGATATATAGCAATCCTAAATGATTCATGAACAATTTCTGTTCCCTGTTCCCTGTTCCCTGTTCCCTTTCCTCACTGATAATTTCTCAAGTCAAATAGGATGACTATAGTTTGACTTGTTGCCAAGGTTGCAGCTAATATTTTAAGAAAAGTAGCAATAAAGCTAGGTTTAGACCTCAGCCGAAGCAGTAGGGTGTCTTTGATAGCACCATTGAAGGGTTATTTGTGGAGTCTTGAAGAATTACCCGGCTTCTAGCCGTGGGGAGTATCAAACCCACCTAATTATACTGCTAGATAAACAATGCTGGAGAAACATTAAAAAATTCTCCTAAAGCTTTGGCTTGACCTTTACTAATTGCTCTTTTACCATTGACAACTTCGCAAACAACTCCTTTCGAGCCAATAATTCCTACTAAGTCAGATTGTTTAATTCCCTGAACATCCATTAAGTGCTTCAGAATTGCACAAGGGGACGATGCTTCAATGGGATACTGCTTGTTTTCAAATTCTTCAATAAGAGTTACTAAAAGCTCTAGTATAGCAGTTTGCTCTGGCGTACGTTGTTTACAGGCCATTAATTGCTCAACTGTTTTTAAAGCGCGATCGCATTCTTTTTCTGTGGTGATAACTTGAGGTTGATACTCTAGTAGAAGTTGACTGTAAGTGATTCTGTTAAAAGAAGTCGTCATATTCCTTTGCGCCCGCTTGGCGGCGACCCAACATTAGGAGGATTTTCGCCCGTTATCGGCGGCGACCCGTATCATGGCTTACTTCAATCCACAAAAGTAAGTATGAAAGTTAACATTTATCAATCGAATATATTATTATATAATAATTATATCTAGTTCTCAAAAGAAAGGGTCATTTTTCCATTTATCTTTATTATATTCAGCGTGGGTTAAAAAATATTTGTAATAAACTGTTTGAATTTCATAATCAATACTCACAATGAGGCGATAGGCATTACCTTTAATATTGAATACTGTAAAATTGCTGACTACATCTGCTGTGGGGTAAACTTGTCTAACTTCATTTAACTTGTGCCATGATGCAGATTTCACAACTTGATACCAAGAGTTAATAGGTTCTACTGCATCTGGGTATTTACTAGCATCAGCTCGTAAGTTGCGAATGCTGATTAGGTGCATTTTGCCGGTTTATATCAAAGTAGATGTTTTTTGTCTCACTTAATTTAGGTTCTCATTTTGAGAACTAATTGTCAAGGTGATTTCTCGGTATCCATGCCCATCTTCTATAATTGATGGGATAACTTGCATATATAATCATAGGCATGAGACTGTGACAGAACCTGGAAGCTACAAAGATACGGTAAACTTACCCAAGACTCAATTTGAGATGCGGGCTAACGCGATGAAGCGGGAACCCGAAATTCAAAAATTCTGGGCGGAAAATCAGATTTACGATCGCCTGTCGCAGGAAAACCCCGGCGAATTATTTATACTCCATGATGGGCCTCCCTACGCCAATGGCTCATTGCATATTGGTCATGCCTTAAATAAAATTCTCAAAGATATTATTAACCGCTACCAATTACTGAGAGGACGTAAGGTTAGATACGTCCCTGGATGGGATTGTCACGGTCTTCCTATTGAGTTGAAAGTTCTGCAAAACATGAAGTCAGCAGAACGGCAAAATTTAACGCCTTTGACACTGCGACAAAAGGCGAAAGAGTTTGCTTTAGCTACAGTAGATGACCAAAGGGAATGTTTTAAACGGTACGGTGTGTGGGGTAACTGGGAACATCCCTATTTGACTCTGAAGCCGGAATATGAAGCGGCACAGATTGGGGTGTTCGGCGATATGGTGTTAAAAGGATACATCTATCGCGGTTTAAAACCGGTTCACTGGAGCCCTAGTTCTAAAACTGCTCTAGCTGAGGCGGAGTTGGAATACCCGGAGGGTCATGTTTCCCGCAGTATCTATGCAGCTTTCGCGGTAACGGGTCTGTCTGAGGCGGCTAAAGCTATTTTGGGTGAATTTTTACCTCATTTGTCTGTGGCTGTTTGGACTACGACCCCTTGGACTATTCCGGGGAATTTGGCTGTGGCGGTAAATGGTGATTTGAGTTATGCTGTGGTTTCTACCAAGCAGGAATTTACGCATCAGGAAATTGAACGCAGAGCAAGAGAAATATGGGAAGCAAAAGGCAGACCTCAACAAGATAAATTTGGTCAAGATGCTGACTATATTCAAGCTTTACATGAACTTGAACGCGGATTTACACATCAGGAAGTTGAACGTAGAGCAAGAGAAATATGGGAAGCAAAAGGCAGACCTCAACAAGATAAATTTGGTCAAGATGCTGACTATATTCAAGCTTTACATGAACTTGAACGCGGATTTACACATCAGGAAGTTGAACGTAGAGCAAGAGAAATATGGGAAGCAAAAGGCAGACCTCAACAAGATAAATTCGGTCAAGATGCTGACTATATTCAAGCTTTACATGAACTTGAAAGACAAGTAAAACCAAAGCAAATTCCCAAATATCTTATCGTAGCCGCAGATTTAGTACAAAGTCTGTCAGCCACCCTTTCCACTCGGCTTACGGTGAAGGCTACCTTTAAGGGGCAAGATTTAGAACATACTACTTATCGTCATCCTCTGTTTGACCGCGAAAGTCCCGTTGTCGTCGGTGGTGATTATATTACCACTGAGTCCGGTACTGGGTTAGTACATACTGCTCCGGGTCATGGTCAAGAGGACTATATTGTGGGTCAGCGTTATGGTTTACCTATCCTTGCTCCCGTAGATGACAATGGCAATTTCACCCCAGAGGCGGGTGGTTTTGCTGGGTTAAATGTTTTGGGTGAGGGAAATCAGGCGGTAATTGATGCTTTGACTGCTGCTGGTTCTTTGTTGAAAGAGGAACCCTACGCCCACAAGTATCCCTATGATTGGCGGACAAAAAAACCTACAATTTTTCGGGCGACTGAACAATGGTTCGCTTCGGTGGCTGGTTTTAGGGAAGCAGCTTTAAAGGCGATCGCTGGTGTAAAATGGGTTCCAGCCCAAGGGGAAAATCGCATTACGCCCATGGTGGCGGAGCGTTCTGATTGGTGTATTTCCCGTCAACGGTCCTGGGGTGTCCCTATCCCGGTGTTCTATGATCAAGGGACGGGGGAAGCACTGCTAAATGAGGAAACTATCAAGCACGTTCAAGGTATTATCGCTGCAAAAGGTTCTGATGCTTGGTGGGAAATGTCGGTGGAGGAGTTGTTACCGGAGTCTTACCGCCATAATGGTAAGTCTTACCGCAAGGGTACTGATACCATGGATGTATGGTTTGATTCTGGGTCTTCTTGGGCGGCGGTGGCTAAACAACGTCCAGAGTTAAGCTATCCTGCTGATATGTATTTGGAAGGTTCTGACCAACACCGGGGTTGGTTCCAGTCAAGTTTGTTGACTAGTGTAGCTGTAAATGGTGTTGCACCTTATAAAACTGTACTGACTCACGGCTTTGTTTTAGATGAACAAGGGCGAAAAATGAGTAAGTCTGTGGGGAATGTGGTTGACCCGCAAATTGTGATCAATGGCGGTAAAGACCAGAAGAAGGAACCTGCTTATGGTGCTGATGTACTGCGTTTGTGGGTGTCTTCGGTTGACTATTCTGCTGATGTGCGTCTGGGTAGTAATATCATTAAGCAATTGGCTGATGTGAGGAACAAAATTCGCAATACAGCGCGGTTTTTGTTGGGTAGCTTACATGATTTTGACCCGGAAACGGACGCAGTAGCTCTGGAAGATTTAGCAGAAATTGACCGCTATATGTTACACCGGATGACTGAGGTGTTTACAGAAGTTACCACAGCTTTTGAGAGTTTCCAATTCTTCCGCTTTTTCCAAACTGTCCAGAATTTCTGTGTGGTGGATTTATCCAATTTCTACTTAGATGTTGCTAAGGATAGGTTATACATCAGTGCGCCTAATTCTTTGCGCCGTCGCAGTTGTCAAACGGTGTTGCAAATTGCTTTGGAGAATTTAGCACGGGCGATCGCTCCGGTTTTATGTCATACTGCTGAGGATATCTGGCAATTTATCCCCTACTATACACCCTATAAGTCGGTGTTTGAATCTGGCTGGGTACAGGTAGATGAAAAATGGTTAAATCCTGATTTAGCGGAATTTTGGCAAGAATTGCGCCAAGTTCGCAATGATGTGAATAAGGTGTTAGAACAAGCTAGGGTAGAAAAAATGATTGGTTCCTCCCTAGAAGCAAAGGTTTTGCTGTACGTGAAGGATGATCAATTACGTTCCCTGGTGAAAAAACTGGATTCTGACAATGGTAATGGTATTGATGAACTGCGCTATCTGTTTATCACTTCCCAAGTGGAACTATTAGAGACTCCAGAAGCATTAGCAAATTTAAAATACAATTTGCAATCTGATAGCTGGGGAATTGGGGTAGTAGATGCAGAAGGGAAAAAATGCGATCGCTGTTGGAATTATTCTACCCATGTAGGAGAATCAGCAGAACACCCCCTACTGTGTGAGCGTTGTATCCCAGCTTTAGCAGGAGAGTTTTAATTAAATACAGAATCTCACTCCCCACCCTCAGACATCCTCTGAGGGTGGGGTAAAACCCATCGAATCCCGTTACAATTTCTGTAATAATTCCTGAGTTAATTGATTAAATGCTTTGGAACCTGATGACTGAGGCGCATTTAAAACTACAGGTAGAAAACTATCTACAGCTTTGGCGACATTCATATCAACTGGTATTTGGGCTTTACAAATTTGTTCTACACCAAAGTCTTCAATGACGCGGTGCATTACTTGTCGATAATATCTAGCGTTGAGAAGATTAGAACTAGCCATTGTAAAGACAATTCCCAGCATTTTGATATCTATTTTGGCTTCTTGTTCGTGACTGTCTTTTAATTGACCGATGCGTCGTTCTAATAACTGGATACCAACCACAGATAAGGGTTCGGGTTTAGCGGGGAGAATGTAAAAGTCACTCGCTGCTAAAGCACTCCGGGTTAATAAATTATAGCCCGGCGCACAATCTAAAAGGATGAAATCATACTCCTGGCGCACTGGTTTTAAAATATTATTGATCAGGACTCTTTCAAAGCGATTCCATACAGTTTCAAAATCTTGTTCACCTAAAGCTATTGCTTGTTGGTGCAGCATTTCTGACACAACAAATTCATCATATAAGTCAATATCTCCGGGTAATAAATCTAGTCCAGGAAGATTACAAACCTGAGCTTGGATAATATCATGAATTGTCAGTTTTGCGTCTGGTTCAGGGTTGATAATTTGGTCTATTAAATATCTAAATGTTTTGCGGTGTTTGCGAAGTTTAGCAAACTCTAAAGGAGACATCATGCTAAGTGTAGCACTGATTTGGCTGTCTAAATCTAAGACAAGTACCCGCTTACCGTGATTTTGCGCTAAACAGGTGGCGATGTTGACTGTAAGGGTGGTTTTACCAACGCCGCCTTTCATATTTGCAGTAGCTATAATATATCCCATTGGTGAATTCCTCTGATGACGCGTTCCCATATTTAGGTAGGGTACACTGTTACTCAATAATTAAAACTTGTATAAAGTTAATATTTTTGGCATATTTTGGGAAACTTATTTTACAGCTTAAAATGAGGGTATGTAAATCTTTTGAGCATACAAGCTCTGTAGTCGCTGCATTTGCGCCCCTATCTGGTAAAGCAAATCACCTTTACCCAACAGGTAAGCAGCAGATGTTTCTGTCCCTCCCAGGACAATTTTTGAGTCAGCTTCGCTAGCAGTTCGCAGGGCGATTCTTCCCGGTAAGTTAGAACGGATAATGGGGGTAACAATACCCGCTTCTGGGCGCTGTGTGGCTATAATTAGATGTATACCTGCAGCTCTAGCCATTGCTCCCAAACGTTTTATACTTAATTCTAATACTTTACGGACTGCTTTTTCTGCCATAAAGTCGGCATATTCATCAAAGATGCAGACAATACGGGGTAAAGGGTGGGGCGAATTTTGATTATAGGTGATCAAATCAGGACATCTGGCGTTCTCCAATTTGTGGTAACGAGATTCCATTTCTGTAACTAATTCTTCCATGAGTTCTACAGCGCGATCGCTGTCTTTGACTACAGGAGAATATAACCAGGGGATTTGCTCAAATTCTGGGAATGTGACTCTTTTGGGGTCAACTAGTGCAATTTTCAGATGTTGGGGAGAATGATGATATAGTAAACTTAAGAGGAGCGATCGCAAAAACTCACTTTTACCGCTCCCAGTAGTACCACCTACCAAAAAGTGACAAGTATTCGCATCGGATAAATCAGCCTCTATCAAATCTCCATCTATACTCACCCCCATAGCGATTTTTATCGGTACTGTGGGTGGTAAAAATTCCTGTTGAATATATGTTTCAAATCTAGCAACTTGACGCTGTGGACGTGGTAAATCAATGCTGACATAACCAGCTTGGGGAGCAATCAAAGGCGGTCGTTCTAAACCCAAGTGTACTTGTAAATCTGCTGATAATTTCATAATGGCATTGACTTTTACACCTAAATCAGGTTTAAGCTTCACCCTGATAAAAGCTGGACCAATCGCCGCACCCTGGTACTCCACAGGTACTTTAAAAGATTGCAGAGTATTAACTAAATCCTCCCCAATAGCATCAGCATTTACAGACTCTCCTCTATTATTTTCCCAAGTATGATCTTGAGTAACTTGATTGTCCCTGTTTTCAGGAACCACACTAAAAAAAGTCCCACACTTTTGCTGCTGGGGACAAATTTCACACAAATGAACCTGAGTTGTTACAGGTGGCCCATCGGGTTGGGGTGGTTCCCAACTCAACCATTGCTGCATCTGTAATAATTTGTAGGGAATCAGTTGATGTATTGTACTTTCTAGCTGTTCCCAAGAATATTGATATTCTTTAAACTCCGGTAAAACACAATAAACCGATGCATCCACAGCCACCTTTTTAGTTTGCCATAGCATATAACTATAAAGTGAAACCTGGGCTAATTGCGCCGATGGGTCTACAGGCTGATAGGTCTTAAATTCTACCACACACAAACGTTTTTTAGCCAAGTTAAAAACTAAGCAATCAAATTCCCCCCTCACCCGTTGCTGTCTGCCATCAGGTAAAGTAAAGTAATGCTCAAGGCTGGATTCTCCAGATATGAAAGTCTGACTAATTAAACTTTCTCCATCGCAATAACTACGATTAGCGATTAACAACTGTGCAAAGCGTTTAATCAGTCCCTGTAAGTCCTCCCAAACTTTTAATAAAATTACTACTGTATCAGGGTAGTTTTGGATTACTCTTTCTAAGTATGGGTAAAATATTAATTTATAAAATATTCCTTGCATTCTAGAGGCAACCTCCTCTATATTTAGCAAGTATGATTCTGGCTCAAATAAAGTCTGAAATTCAGGTTCTACTAAAGCTAGTTTGATCAACTCATCTGCTAATTTGTGAAAGTGGTTACCAATACCTCTAGGAGTATCAGGGGGTAAAAATATTGCTGAGTCGCCAAATTTATGATTTAAATAAAAAAGCCGCGGACATTCAAAAGCGATTCTCACCTTAGTAGGATTTAAGGAGGGGTGAGAAGGTCTTTCTTTTACCGGTTCTGAAATATTATTTTCCATATCTAATAAACTCCGATGTACAGCAGCTAAATACACTGTATCCATAGCTGCATATTGTAATTGCTTTTCGCTCAGGGGGCGTATTCCCCAGTCGCTTGCTCCTGATTCCGCATCTACATTGACAAAGTGACAAAGTTCTGATGCTAAGGTTTTCAGTTTTAAATTAGAAACTTGCAAACGTTCACGGGTAATTTTTCTGGCTATTTTTAGGGTACAGGTAACATTAGTTGCTAGTTCTCCCCCTAAATACCTCAGGTCAAAACTAGCATTGTGAAAAACCTTTTCAATACTAGAATTAACCATGATTTGATTAATAAACTTTGTGGCTAAATGATATTGATCTAATACATCCAGAATATAAGCAGATACCCCTGTTAAATCTCTAGAGTCAGCTAACACCTGAATTAGGGATAACCGGGGATTTTGAGTGTACCAATCTGCAATTTCTGTATCTACCCATAGGAGTTTTGTAGATGCTAACTCAGATATTACATATTTAATTTCGCCTGGGTCTGTGAGGTACTGCATTAACTTTAATTAAGTAAACAAATCAATTGGTCTTTTACTTTAGCCTCCGGGTTGAGAATTTTTACTTTCCTTTCCTGACATAATAAATCAATTAATAGGTGGGTTTCAGTTTCTTTGAGATTGGGAAACTGACTTGCTGCTTGGGAAATTAGGATAGGGACACCCATCAAACCCTGGGTTGTGATGACATTTAATAAAAACTCTTTGATTGGCCTGAAATCTTGTTTAGCATTTCTATTAAAGTTGCTATCATCATTAGGTTGAGGTTTGGTAATAATTCCTAAATCTTGTAGTAAAACACATTTGTGCAACACTTTACAATCACGGATAAAGCTTTGTAATGTCTGTAAATTAATGTTTTTATTTCCAATAAATAATTCTTGGCAAAGTGCCGAATTAACTAAAGAATGGTAGGTAGCTAAGTGATGCACTGATTGAATAGTCGGTTTAATGTGAATATGTTGAGTATTGTTAAAAATCTGGCTATAGATCTCATAAGATTTCAGTTGTGGTTTTCCTACATTACTAATTCTAATTAGGACAAGTTTCTGACATAGATTTTGCTGAACTGCTTTATCACAGGCGTTCATTACATGGAAGAAATTCATCATGTTAGAATCTTCTGTCCATACAACACCTATTTTTTGTCTACTACCACGATGTTGATAACTCAAGGAATAGCTCGCATATTTACCTGCAATCATTTTAGATTTTACGGACTGCAATTGTAATGCTTCTAATGCTTCTTGCAGCATCCGCACTAACTCAGGAGATGACAATAAGGAAATTTTACTCAATTTCCCTTGATACTTTTTATATTCTTGTTGCCATAATAATTGAAATTCCGCCCGATCTTTCTCCTCAGAATCGAAGCTCCCAGAAAAATCATTCTTTCTGACTTTAAAATTTATGGGCTGTTTTTGTGGCTGTTGTGGTAGGTCAATTAATATAGTTTGTCCAATATTCAAAAGGGAAACTTTATATTTTTGGTACTCTGACCTTCCCAAGATTAACGCATTTCGGGGATTAGTTTTACCACCGGGGAAATTTTTCTCTAATAATTGAATATTTAAGGGAAAAATAGGTGATTCCGGCTGGGGTTGGGCTTGTTGATATATTGTTTGTAACTGGTAGTACCACAGTGCTTCCGCTTGTTTGAGGTCAATCTGTTTTAGGAATATTTCTCTATCGATTCTCGCTCGGTCAGATTCGGGAATATGATCCCGCGTTTGCTTCCAAGGATCTAACACTAAGGTAATTATTATGAGAAAATTGTAGATATTTTCATTATGAATAGTAGTGTTTACCCTAAATATGGATTGCGGATTAGATAAGAAATTGGGTATACTTTCTACCTGATCAAAACATAAAACAATGGGCTGAGTAGCGGTGGATATTTTACCAAAGTTAGCCAAAATCTGCTTGGCTGCATCTTCTGTGTCAATACATTGCTTAACTCTTAAAGTCTGCATTGATTCTTCACTTAAGTCATCACCTCTCAACCACTCGCAAGCGAGGGGATAAAGTTCTGGATCTGTGAGGTCATGTAGAACTCCAAAATAATGATCTGGGTTGTAAATACCAGCAGTTTGATACTTTCTTTTCAGTTGTTTAATAAATTTTTGACGATCATTTAGCAATAATTGCCAAATACTATCATTAAATGGTTTATTTTTTAAGTTTCCTTGAGTGAAGGCTGATAAATTTTTCAGCCACAGAATTAGTTGAGATTCTTGCTGTCCATCTGGTACCTGAATTAAACTATCAACGGTAGCTCGTAAGATATGACGCCAAATATAATTATCATCTACCCAGGGAGTTATATAAGCAAAAAAAGCCTTTGGGTTGAGTTGACGTTTGACTCTACCTAAAAGATAGCTTTTACCGGAACCAGAATCACCTATAAGTAAAATTGTCCGACTACTATTATCTTTAACTACTAAATTCAGCAGGTTTTCAGTTTCTGTGATTACTTCTTGATGGATTGACTCAACCATAGAGTTTAACTCTTGACTTTGACCCCAAAAATTACCCGTCCTCAAATTTACTAAGTCAAAGGGGTTAACTTCGCGTTTAATAATGTCGTTAATAGATGCCATAATTGATTCAGGTGAGGGAGCGAACTGGATTGATAAACTAATGTATCTATTGGTTGTTCACAATTATAAAGAACAAGGAACCACCAACGTTTTGCGGAATACCTGCATTAATTTGTTCTGTGGTGTACCGTGTAGGATCTAACAATGAACTCAATTCAATTTTGTCAGTTTTTTGCAAACGATACAGCGCCTGGTCTAGTTCATCTCGTGACAGTGGCGGTTGTAACTTCTGACGTAAGTGAAAAATGGGTAAGTAATTCCTTGTACCTAGTTCTTTATCTAACTGTTGAATAATCTGTAAAATATCTTCATCAGTAAAATTAAGAGTTGTTTTTGCAGTAGTAATTTCCGCTACAGCTACATTACCGCGTAAATGCTTGCGCAAAAACCGGAGGTAATTATTGAGTAAGTCTAGGCTAATATTTGCCGTTCCTGTGGGGGTGTATTCATCCCGTAAGAAATCCATTCCTCTTTCAGTTAGCCACACTTGAGATTTTGTTGTTTTGATTTTGAGTTCAATTGCAATCAAACCACGGTCATTCAGGGTTTGTAGTACGGTGTCTCGTTCAGCAGCTTTGAGTGAGGTGATTTTACTGGGGGCGATTTTACCGGATGTTTGAGCAATCTTCTGTAGTACTTTGAGTTCTTTGGGTGGAATGGGAACTTGAGTTAAATCGAGTTTGAGCAGTGCTTGACCGGGGGGGAGAATTTTAACGCTAGCAATCTCACGAGAATAGTCTACCAGCTCGCGATCGCCTAAACTCTGGCAAGTTCGTTTACTACCTTTAAAACCACTACTAGTCAGGCTGGCTCGATAATTTATACATCCGAGCAATTTTAACAGAAACTTTAACTCATTAGTATCCATACCTGTCAGCCTGATTTGCTATTTCCTAGAAAAATTGACAGTACATATTATAACATTCAGTCTCAGTTATCTGGGAGTATAGGTAAAAAATACTTCTGAGCCTTTGATATCAAGTCCGCCTTGTGTATTCTGGGTTTGGAGGGATTAGTTATGAAAAATTAAACTAATTTAACAGTGTGCTATCAGTAAGAGCATGGTTGGTAATTAGACATATATGTAAACCCATAACCAAAGGTAGAAGTCAATGATCGTAAACAAGTTTAAAGTTTGAATAGTATGGAAGCACATCGCTACACCTGAATAATCGCCAGTAGAAAACCTTCAATATACAATTTACAAATATTGTAAGATTATATTTACCAAACTTCTGAGAACCCTATTTTGTGTTACCTTAAAGAAATAGTATAGCAGTCAAATATACGTACGTACATATTCAAGGAACCTATGGGCAATAGTTGCTGCTTATTCAAAGTTAGTTTCATGATTGAGGAGCTTGAAAACTGGCGTAGTTTATCCTGGTATTCTGCTAGGAGACCTTTTTTTGCTCAATCTCTGCAAGTAAGTAACGAGAATTTAAGGTGAATATAGAACAATTTATTCAAAGTGCAGAAGCATTACATAGCCGTTTAGCAGATTTGTACCAAACAGCTAACGTATTACCTTGGATTCCGCCTGAACTGCTACCTCAAGCTATGAAAGAACTCTATAGTAGCTCCAAAATGGTGCGGTCAGCAGCAGAGGAACTTTATCAGCAAAATGAGGAGATGATTCAAACAAGCAATTGTCTAGAAACTGAACGCCAACGCTACCAGAATTTATTCGACTTTGCACCAGAAGCTTATTTAGTGACTAATACCGCAGGAATCATCGAACAAGCGAATCTGTCCGCAGCTAAATTACTCAACATTTCCAGACCATTACTAGTAGGTCAAGCAATAGTTAATTTTCTCCCTCTGGAAGAAAGACAGCCCTTTCGAGGTGAACTCAGCCAGCTATACCACTCGGACAGAGTCACAAGATTAAGAGTCCGCTTACAACAAAATGAAGGTGAGTATTTTGACGCAGCTTTAAAAGTGTCCGCAGTCCGTAACCCAGAGGGTAAAGTAAACTTTCTCTGTTGGCTGTTGCGTAATATCAATGAAGGTGAGAAACAGAAAACAGAAGCGATCAATTATGAGAGTGATTTGATTCATGATCGACCTGTATATAAACACCTGAAAGGAGAAAGCATTCCCCTCAATCCTTTAGTTGTTTGGTATGTACGCCAGGGTTTAGTGAAGCTCAATACTTTTTGCGAAACTGGGGAAGAAATATTCATAGGATTAGCTACCAAAGACATGATTTTTGGCTCTCACATGACCTCTCTACCCATTTATCAAGCCGTGGCCCTGTGTGATGTTGAATTAAGCTCAATTTATGTAGCAGAAATAGCAGCTAACCCAATGCTTAGTCATATGCTTTTACCAAAAATTAATCAACGCTTACAACAGACGGAATCTTTTTTAGTTATTACAGGTAAGCGTCGGGTGGAAGAAAGACTATATCATCTGTTGCAACTTTTGAAACAGGAAATAGGTGAGCCTGTACCACAAGGGACTCGCTTAAGTGTGCGATTAACTCATGAAGATATGGCTAGTGCTTGTTGTACTACTAGAGTAACAATTACCCGATTGATGGGAAAATTACAACAACAGGGTTTGATTAGTTTTGACCCCAAAAAATATATTATTTTAGGGGATTAATTATCCCTTTAGGGACAATTCATCAATTGTCCCTAAGAGGATGTTTGATAAGTTCTCCACAGGTAATTTTTATTTTAGGGAACAGGGAACAGGGAACAGGGAACAGGGAACACCGAAGGATTGGGGAACACACAAAAAACAATAAAATCCAGTCCCCTCCCCTTACAAGGGGAGGGTTAGGGTGGGGTCAAATAATATTCGATACACTAATCATGACTTGACAAACATCCTCTAAGAGGATGTCGGAGATTTCTAAATGGGGGAAAAACCAACTATTTGCCCTTTCATCTCCCTCTACTAGCTGCTAGCATCAACTTTGAATCCCAAGTGTACACGCCAATTTTGTCGGGTACTCTAGAGAATCGCCCTATGCGATAACCTCGTGATAGTTCATTAAGAACTTTACTCTTGACTTCTCGCACTTGCTGATCATCTAGTTCACCATAAAGACCATTAATGATTTGCGCCACACTGAAAACCCTCCCTGAATGTTTTTGCAAGAAATCCGAAAGAGCATCGATCAAAAATCGACCCTCAAATTCTTTAACCATGGGTATGGCATTTGTCTGGGGGATAATCTGCGGTTTCTTCGGGTTATATTTCCCGCTAGGAGAGTAACTTTTAGTTTTGTTGGACTTAACTAAACTTAATTTGAGAGTGTAGCAACCAGGTTCGTCAGGAACGACTGACCAGGCGCCTCTTTCTTTCCCCTGTGTCAGGGAGGATTGCACTCTGGCTTTAACAACTCTAAAGATGGGTGATGCTAAATCTCCATAAAGCGATCGCACAATAAAGTCTATATGACAGACAGTACCAATATGTTCTTCTAGAAGACTTTTAATAGCTTCCATGCGACTTTGAGATTGATACTCAGGTACCATGGGGATATCTGGGACTTTAATTGATTGATCTTGACTTTCTAGAGATGTTGCTGGTGCGCGAGGTTCTGTAATCTCTGTATTTTTCCCATTTAAATTCTCTGACTCTTGAAGTTCAGACCTGGCGGACTTAAGAGTCTTATCAGGTATGGATAACAACGAGTCTGTTTCAGGTGGGTAGGAAACTTCTGGAAGCATTTCAAGTTTTCCCACATCCTGAGCATCTGACCCAGAAGACCAATGAGATAACAAAGAATCTACATGATGCAGCTGCGATCGCGCCTGTGTGTATAATGTTTCATACTCTTTAACCAGACGAGCATAGTAGTCTCGTAATTCCAACAACGGCGAGATAAAAACTTCAGGGGGTGCTGATGGTAGTCGATTATTCATAAAACTTCAAATTATCCTAAATTGACATCACTTTTATAAGTCATTGCTCTGGGTTTTGCTTTTTTAGATGACTCATGGGATTTTCTTGGTGCTTGTGGTGGCCGGCATTGTTCGCAATACAATGGACGAGGCCCAAAGGTCTCGCGTTGTGTAGTTTGGTCGCATTGCTTACAGACGAAGTGGAAAACACGAGTATGAATCTGTCTTTTATGCGCCCGAACAGTATACTCTCTAACATCAATGAACTTACTAGGCATAATCCAGAACGGTGAGTTTTATTCCTATCAATATAACTATTCAAGCAAAGGAAATGTGATCAGTGTATCTTCAATTGTAAGTTTTATTCAAGTCATTGATTGGAATCAAGTTAACTTGGGAGGAACCAATAGGTTATCTTTTTGAGATACATATAGTTAATTATCACCATTGATCTGTAGATAATTTCTATGTCTTTGGGTTACTAAATATAGAAATTAGACATATTTTGAGCAATATTTCTGACAAATCATCTGAATTGTTCAGCTTGCACTTAAGGTTATGGCTTTTGATGCTACGTGTAAAAATCTCATCCAAAACTGTCTGACAATAGCAACAAACCCTTATCTGATTCCACCTATTTTTTCATACCCAAATAGTTAGTAGCCTTAGAGAAAAACATCTCTTGAACTAGGTTTCTCAGTTTTTACCCCGACTGCGTGAACTACAAATACAGCATATTTCATCTGAGTGAGGTACACAAGGGAGGTTATGGACTCTTGTTAATTAAAGTAAATCTCAAAATCCTTCTAGCTTTGATTTTGCAGTTTCATCACCAATCTTTGTAGTTTCGTTCACAACGAAAGGCAATAAAGCACCACCAACAATCACCGCACTATCCACAAAACTAATGGAGGTAATCTTTAAAAGGTTCCTTAATGGTGGCATAGCTAAAGCCAACAGTTGTATAATAAGAGAACCTATAATAGCAGTATTTAAGTAGGTATTATTAGGTAATCTATCTTGACTAAATATGCTGTGGTTTTCCGAACGGCAGCTAATGGTATGTAGTAGTTGTGCGGTTGTTAGGGTCATACAGGCCACAGTACTAGCCCGGGATCCTGTACCATATCTGAGGATAGCATAAATGTATGCTGCTAAAGTACTCACAGATATTGTTCCCGACTCAAAGACAATTCTACCCAAGTCAGAATTTTTAATAATTGGTTCATGAGGATTTCGCGGCGGCTGACTCAATACGTCAGGTTCTGGTGCTTCCATAGCTAGGGACAAACCAGGGAAAATATCACTGATTAAATTGAGCCACAGCAGTTGAATAGCATTTAAGGGTTCACCTAAACCAGCAGCTGTAGCGGTGGTCATGACCATGATTTCGCTGAGATTGGTGGAGAGGAGGAAATGCACTGATTTTCTAATGTTGTTATAGATAGTCCGCCCCCGACTGACAGCAATCATCATAGTTTCTAGTCTGTCATCTTCTAGGACAATATCTGCCACTTCACGCGCCACATCAGTTCCTCCCTTACCCATTGCTACACCAACTTGCGCCGCCTTCAGTGCTGGCGCATCATTAATACCATCCCCGGTCATGGCCACCACTTTTCCCGCTGCTTGCAAAGCTTGGACAATTTGCAGTTTATTGCTAGGACTGATACGGGCAAAAACGTTAACTTTATCGCTGACTGCTGTCAGTTCCTCCGATGTGAGACTCTCAAGGTGGGTAGCATCCAGAATTTCTAATTGGGAATCTTGACTTAATTCTAATTCCTGAGCGATCGCATAAGCAGTGGAACTTTGATCACCAGTAACCATCACCGTCTCAATTCCAGCTTGATGAAAATCCCCAATTAATTGTTTCACACCCATTCTAATCGGGTCTGTCATCCCCACCAAACCCAGCCAAATCAGGTTGGTTTCATAATTATCAGAATTGCCATGATCAACATAGCTATAAGCTACCCCCAACACTCGCAGAGCCTTTGCAGCCAAGCGATGGTTTTCCATTTCAATTACCCGCCTGTCTTCTGCTGTTAAAGGCACAACTTGGCCATTTTTCATCCACCATTGACATAAGTTAATCATTTCGCCGGGGTTACCTTTAACTGCAATCAACTTGTGATCATTGTCAATGCGATGAATTGTACTCATAAGATTACGGTTTTCACTGCGCAGATTAGTTTCTAACAGTTCATACTTTTGTCTGAGTGCGATGACATCCACCCCAGCACTAATTGCCAAGTAAATCAAAGCATTTTCCGTGGGCGAACCTGTAACCGCATACTCACCATTATCCTGTAGAGTGACTTCACTTTCGTTGCACAGAACGGATATATGAATCAGCTTTAACAGTTCATCATTGCTGTAGGGGTTAAGATTTTCTTCCTCCACAGTAATTTGTTGAGTGGTTGTACGTATTTCCACTACCAACATTTTATTTTCTGTAATTGTCCCGGTTTTATCCAAGCAAATTGTTTGTACAGAACCCAAAGCCTCCACAGCCCTAAGACTGCGAACCAGGACATTATTCTTCCTCATCTCACGGATACCTAAAGCCAGGGTTGTGGTAGCAATTGTGGGCAAACCTTCAGGAACAGCCGCTACCGCGAGGGATATAGATGATTGCATCATTGTTAATAAACCATATCCCCGCAGCACTCCCAAACCAAAGACAAAACTACAAATTCCCATACCCAATAAAACCAGTTGATTTCCCACCTGGTCTAGTTGTCTTTCTAGCGGGGTATCTGTAGCTGTGGACTGATTCACCAGTTGTTGGATTTTGCCCATTTCTGTAAATCTACCTGTGGCCACAACCACAGCCAATCCTTGACCGCCAGTGACAAAAGTTCCTTGATAGACCATGTTCAAGCGGTCTGCTAAAGGTATATTTTCACCAGACACAGGCGCAGTAGTTTTAGTAATGGGGATGCTTTCCCCAGTCAGGGGAGATTCATCAACAATCAAGTTATCAGCTTCCATGAGTCTGGCATCTGCGGCGATATAACTACCAGATTTGAGCAATAAAATGTCTCCTATAACCACGTTCTCTGTAGGTATTTCCACCTGCTGACTATCTCGAATTACCCAAGTTAATATTTGCTCTTGACTTTGGAGAGATTGAATGATTTTTGCTGATTGGCTTTCTGTGGTGTATCCAATGAAGGCATTCAGACCCACAACACCCATAATTACCACAGCATCTATTATCCCCCCGGTAATCATGGCAATTCCGGCCGCTCCCACTAGTAAAGCTACTGGCAGAGATTTAAACTGGTCAATTAAAATATTGCTAGGGGAACGGGTCGGAATTGCAGTTAAAACATTTCGCCCATATTTACTGAGGTTTGCTATGGCAGACTCACTAGATAAACCTGATATTTTCGCAGAATTTAACCTATCTATGACTCTATCTGCTGTCATTAAATGCCAATTATCGGTGTTTTCTTGGTTGGCATCATTAATAACTAATCTCTGATTATTTAACCAACTTTCGGTTGGAGTCAAACTAGATTTTTCTTGAAATTTTCTTAAAGTTGTCTCAAGAAGTAAACCTATAGTCTGAAAGCTATGTTTATTTGTGAAAATAACCAGAATATTACTAGTTAACGAATTAGCAGAAACATAAATTATTTCTGGGTTATTACCAAGCGATCGCTCTAAATATCTTTCTAGTAATAGCGAACCATAAAGTTGATTAACCTTGTATCTAGCTCTCCCTTTAACTTTAGTGTGTATAGCCTTAATCACAGCAAAATTTGCTCCTGTAACGCCGCTAATAGCTGAGAATATTATAATTTATCTAGCAGTTTTGCATCTCCCTATCAAGTAACAATCCCCTGCATTTTCTGCCAGGGGAGTGTCAACCTGTGAATAATTTAGTTTTTTTCCTTTAGTTGAGCAGTACCTTGGCCATGAGAATTTTCTATATGTTGGTTTAAACTTTCAGCCATCTCAATGGCGACAATAATTAATTGCTCTTCCATAGCCCCATTACCGCCCTCATCACTAACTTTTGGGTAAATATGAGGGTTAGATAGCATAGCGGCCAGCAGTTGAGATGCAGTTTGTTGGAGTTGATTAAGTTGTGACACCCTTATTCCGATACTTTTTTGCTAACATTTACTAACAAATACACTCTTTAAGAGAGGGCGTATCAACCAATGCACGTAGGAAAATCCCTCGCGCACCATTTATGTCCCGGCTCATTACCAGTCCCGTCAGATGGAGACTTAATGAATTTAGCACCACCAAGGTTGGGGATGATTTCACCAGTCCAACTGACTGTTTTTGATGTGTACGCTTCGTTGACATCCATCACTAGTTTATTAGTCTCAAAAGCCTTGTGCTTGAGAAACTGCTTAAATCGGTAGTGAGAGAGTGTTAACATTTGGCGCACTGACTTTGACCTAATTCGTCGCTTTGCCTTCTGAGACATTTGGGATGTTTCAAAGGTGGGCAGTAAAATAATGTCAAAGTTATTAACCAAAAATCGAGCAGTTTTCTTGTGCAATTCGTCTACAAGGTTTTTGATTTTACCTCGCAGTCTACTAGCAGCAAGTTTCATTCTTCTTCTTTGTTTACACTTGGCTTGAGTGAATTTAGAAATTAACTTATCCAAGCGAAAACACAGCTTCTGAAGTAAATTAGCAGATGTGCCAATTTCCCCAAAACTACATTCAGAAAAGAAGGTGATAAACGTTCTGATACCGGGGTCAAGTGCTACAACACGTCCTTGGTTATCAGACTTCTGTTGCAGCACATCCTCTGGAACTGTCAAATAGTAATCACGGTAGGCAAACACTAAACGACAGTCGCCAAAGCTTTGTGGTAAGGCTTCTTTGAAGGTTACCTTACCTAATACAGTGTGGTAAATTCCCACATCTTTTACTGCGGATTTGGGAATGTAGCAAGATTGTACAGCGTCTTTTCTTGACCTAAATCTAATCTTACTAACACCACCACCGGTTTTAAACTTTTTCTTGGCATTGCTGACAGACTTACAAGCATCTTTGATGGCGATTGACTTAAGATAAGGGACTGATTTACTCCATTCTGGTAGTCCGTTCAATATGTGAGTCTTAATCGCTTTCCAGTTAGCCTTAATGCTAGAGTCTTGCAGCAGTTTGACTGTGGTGTTGTAAACAAACCTGGACACACCAAACCACTGCTTAACAATCCGCCTCTGCTCGGTTGTGAGGAAGATCCGGATCTTCTTTGATCTTTTTACTGTACTTACTGAGTCCGGGCATCCGACAAGAGAAGACGTGGAGGATGGAGAGAAGATCCGAGGTAAGCTCTGATTCTGGGCAATGTACAGTGTTGTCGAGAACCACGATTTTTCCACCGTTTTGCTCGACCATGTACTCAATAAGCTCGAATCCAAACCTTGCGAGTCGGTCACGACAGGTAACAACAAGCGTGAGCTGATCTCCGAGCATAAGTCTGTCCAGTAAGGCTTGCAGTCCTTTTCTTTTGAAGTTGATTCCACTGCCGATGTCTTTGATGATTTCGGACTCTGGGTAGAGTGATTGCATATAGGCAAGTCTACCAAGGTCGTCTCGTTGTTTGGTTGAACTAACTCAGCAGTAGCAAACAAAGGAAGTTCTAGTGGCACCACGGAGGTAGGATTCAACGTGAAAAAGTCTTTGTCCTGCTTCGTTTTTAATGCTTTCAATCTTGCCATTGTCTGCGTACTTCCTTAAAGTGTTTGGGTGCAGTCCCAGTTGTTTGACTGCTTCTCGTAGTGGTAAATAAGCCATACCACTATCTGAGCATTTATGAGCATATGTAATCTATTATTAGTAAATAACTAGCTATTGGCTAACCCTCCAGCCCAATGGTGGTTCAATCATGGTTTGGTCTGACTTACCCACAGCAGCGCCGGGCTTATCAAAAATCTTCACGGTGCTGGCTTGGGCCTTCTTCGCCCATTTCTTCGGCAAAATGGACTGCGGTACCAATTTCTAAACGTTCAAATTCGTGATGTAACACACTGTTGCGGTGAAAGTAAATTTCTCGGCCTTCTAAAGTTCTTAAGAAGCCATAGCCCCTATCTTTAAAGAGTTTGGTAACTAGTCCCGTTGCTTCCTGGAATTGTTCCTGATTATGACCTCGTAGCTTACCACCTTGGCCGTTACGCTCATATTGCAGTTGGTTGAGTTTAACTAGTTGCTGACGAGCGGCGTTAAAAGTATCGCGGATGACTGCATCTAATGGGTCATACTGAATACCCTCTCCCGGATTTCTTTCTGCCACAAGTTCGTGACCGGGGGGTACGGTGATATCAATGCGCACGCGATATGGTGAACCACTGCGGGGGCGGTCATGTATTTTTTCAATGGCAATATGGCAGCTACTGATGTGATCGCAAACACTCTCTAATTTAGCGATTTTCTCATGAATTAGGGTATCAATTGCATTGGTTTTCTCAACATTGCGATAAGTAATTTCTGGTGGTACTTTCATATGTTTGTCACGCTTGGGGTAAACCTAGGTACCAATAGATAGTGGTTGATAGCTAGTTTCAGCTTGGAAAAGCAAATCGCGGACTTGCTCATCTGTAGTTTGGGGAAAGTCTTCGTACCATAGACCAACACTATAAAAGGGGTCAGGTGTGGCAAGGCAGATGATCTCGTTGACGGCGGTTTGTAACTCTTTGCAAGTGGCGGCAGCACCAACGGGTACAGCAATAACTATTTTGGCTGGGTGCTGTCGCCGCACGGATGCTACCGCAGCCCACATAGTGGCACCTGTAGCTAACCCATCATCTACCAAGATGACTATGCGTCCTTCTAAATCAGGGTCAGGGCGATGGCCTCTATACAGTAGTTCTCGACGTTCTAATTCTCGTTCTTCTTGCGCCGCAACTCTAGCAATTGTTTCTTCGGATATCTTCACCAAATTGATAATATATTCGTTAATAATCCGCACGCCACCAGATGCGATCGCCCCCATTGCTAGTTCTTCTTGTTCAGGCACACCCAATTTACGCACCACCAGCACATCTAAGGGAGCATTTAACCCTTGAGCAACTTCAAAACCTACGGGTACACCGCCTCTGGGCAGAGCTAACACCATGACATCTGTAGTGTTAGCATAGTCTGCTAATTCTCGGGCCAACATTTGACCTGCTATTGTGCGATTTTTGAATAGCATGGTATTACTCTCCTGATATTTGCCTCAGAATTGAGGTTTTACTGGACTTTTCCCCTCAAAGAAAAGTCGAAATTCTGACTGATCAACAGCTGGCATTTTTCCTCCCGATTTGGTTGAGTCTTTCAGTGGTAATGGTGACCACTAACAGTCATCAAGTCTTGCTAGTGTTTCTGAACTGATCATAGAAAGCTAGACCTGGCATGACCTCTGACTAACGACGCGACATCAACAATCTACTGATCTATCTAATGGAGGAGAAAAAAATAGAACCTCACCCCCAATTCCTTTCCTTAGTAGGGAAAGGGAGACTTTGAGACAAGTCAAAGGTGGGGTGAGGCCAAAAACCAGATTACTGTGTTACTTAATTCATATTCCGGCGCTAATGTCGGCCATCGGGAGAGTATTAAACATTAGCTTACGGACGCTCTTCAATCACACGGTCAATTAAGCCATATTCTTTAGCTTCAGCAGCAGACATGAAAAAGTCCCGATCCATGTCTTTTTCAATCTTGGCTAAAGGTTGACCAGTATTCTGAGCATAGATATTATTTAGCTGGCTACGAATCCGCAGAATTTCTCTGGCTTCGATTTCGATATCACTGGCTTGGCCACGGGTTCCGCCGGAGGGCTGGTGAATCATAATCCGAGAATGAGGTAATGCCATGCGCTTACCCTTGGTTCCGGCTGCGAGCAGGAATGATCCCATGGAGGCTGCTAGACCTACACAAATTGTCACCACATCTGATTTGATGTGTTGCATGGTGTCAAAAATGGCCATGCCAGAGGTTACCATACCACCAGGGGAATTGATGTATAAATAAATATCCTTACCTGGATCGTCTGAATCCAGATATAGCATTACCGCAATAATTTGGTTAGCAATTTCATCATCAACATCTCGGCCTAGGAAAATAATCCGCTCCCGGTAAAGGCGATCGTAGATGCTAATCCAGTCTGTATATTGTCCTCCGGGCATCCGGTAAGGAACTTTAGGAACACCTATAGGCATATTCGTTACTCCGCTTGTAATTAGTCATTGGTTATGAGTGATTTACCAAGGTAAATCACTACCTGTGTTACTTAGAGAACACTGGCAGGTAATGGGGGATTGGCGAGTTCCTCTTTTTCAAAAACTCGGTCAATTAAACCATACTCCTTAGCTTCATAGGGAGTCATGTAGAATAGCCGATCCATGTCTTTGGTAATTTTTGCTGGTGCCTGTCCGGTGGTGTGGGATAGAATATCTACCATTGCCGCTTTGTTGACCAAAACTTCTTTTGCCCGAATTTGAATATCCGTTGCTTGACCTTGGGCGTAGCTCTTAGGTTGGTGTAGGATAATGGACGAGTGGGGCAAACTGGCGCGACAGCCTTTTGTACCAGCGCTGAGTAACATTGCCGCCATACCCATTGCCGAACCAATACAAATGGTGTGGATGGGGGGCTTGATGTATTTCATCGTGTCATAGATGGCGAAGGCTTCGGTTTCAAAGCCAATGGGTTCGCCACTGTAACCGGAGGTTCCTGTGGAGTTGATATAGATTTTTATCGGCTTCTCTGGGTCGTCTGACTGCAAATACAGCAATTCAGCAATAATCAATTCTGTTACCGCTGGCACCAATGGCATTCCCAGATAGACAATTCTTTCCTTCATCAATAAGGAAGGTAAGTCTGGCGGGGGTGTCCGGTAAAAGTTATCACCGTAATAAGGGGCTTGCACAGCCTTGATGGGGGAATTGTCCATAGCAACTGATCGCCTGAAACTATGCCGTTAACTGTAATACATCCTAACGCGATGTTAGCTGACTTCAAGTGTGGATTTCTCGCTAATTAGTGATTGACCCTGCTTGTTTGCCACTGTTTGATTTTTCCGCAGTGCCGATGTGGCGTTTTGAAGTTATTTTATAGAGATATCCTAACTAAAAATTTTGGGTTATGAAGGTCAATTTACAGCCTATCTTGAATGATGGTAGTTTGGACGCATATCAACCGAGCAGTCAACGTCAGTTGTCTATATCGGTTTCGGCTGTGGTTGAAGCTCAAGACAGTGATATACCACTGAATTTATGCTTAATTCTCGACCATAGTGGCTCAATGTACGGCCGACCTTTAGAAACTGTGAAGCAGGCGGCTAGTAATCTAGTCGATAAACTCAAACCAGGCGATCGCCTGAGTGTTGTTGCTTTTGATCACCGTGCGACTGTGTTGGTATCTAATCAAATGATTACTGACCCACAGCAGATTAAAAACCAGATTCAGAGTTTATCTGCTGGTGGTGGTACGGCTATTGATGAAGGTTTGCGTTTGGGGATTCAGGAGTTAGCTAAGGGAAAGAAAGAAACTGTTTCTCAAGCCTTTTTATTAACCGATGGTGAAAATGAACACGGCGATAATCAACGTTGTTTAAAATTGGCTCAATTAGCCACTAGCTATAATTTAACTTTAAACACCTTAGGATTTGGTGACAAATGGAATCAAGATATTTTAGAAAAAATCGCCGATGCTGGCTTGGGTAGTTTGTCCCACATTCAACGACCCGAACAAGCAGCAGATGAGTTTAACCGCCTGTTTAGGCGTGTGCAAGGGGTGGGATTGACTAATGCTTATTTGCTGATCTCCCTGATGGGTCATACTCGCCTAGCAGAACTTAAACCCATTGCTCAAGTTGCGCCAGAAACCATTGAGTTACCAGTGATCCAAGAAGCAGATGGGCGCTTGGCTGTGCGCTTGGGAGATTTAATGAAGGATGCACAAAGGGTAATTTTGGCTAATATCTACCTGGGACAATTACCACAAGGTCAACAGGCGATCGCTAATCTCCAAGTCCGCTATGATAACCCGGCTCAAAATCAAATGGGTTTATTGACTGCTCCGGTTCCGGTTTATATCCAGGTAACGGGGATGTATCAACCAAAAACTGATGCACGTGTGCATCAGTCTATTTTGGCATTGGCTAAGTACCGACAAACCCAGTTAGCTGAGGCGAAATTACAACAGGGCGATCGCGCCGGTGCTGCTACTATGCTGCAAACTGCGGCGAAAACGGCTCTGCAAATGGGTGATCAAGGGGCGGCAACGGTGTTACAAACTTCTGCTACCAGATTACAATCTGGGGAAGAATTATCCCAGAGCGATCGCAAGAAAACCAGAATTGTCTCTAAAACGGTCTTGCAAGACACTCCTCGCCAATAAAGGTTAAACTCCTCTGGAATCAAGATGCCTTTTATTACAGGCAATGCTCAAATTACCTACGTATCATTGAAATAGTAAAACTATTGCTGTGGCAGTATCTGTGCCCCATCTTCCACCTGAAACTGATGACATTGGCTGTATCTTTCTAAACAAAATCGGTGCAGTGGGACTACACCGATAACGCAATTTAACTTTAGTTCGCCGTGAGATTTCATGCCAAAGCTGAAGCCTGAGGTTTAGCAAAAATCATGCGTCCGGCGGAGGTTTGCAAAGCACTAGTAACCACTACCCGCACCTCACCACCGACATAACTTCTCCCCTCTTCCACCACAACCATTGTGCCATCATCGAGGTAGCCCACTCCTTGAGTGGGTTCTTTACCTTCTTTGAGAATCTTTAGGTCAAGATTATCACCAGGTAAATAAGTAGAACGCACAGCATTTACTAAGTCATTCACGTTCAGAACCGGCACTTTCTGCACGCTGGCTACTTTGGATAAGTTGTAATCATTGGTGAGGAGTGTACCGTTGATTTCTTGGGCAAAGCGGACTAATTTAGCATCGACTGTGGCAGTTTCTTCATAGTCCACAGGGTTAATCAATATCCGATCTGGGTAATCTTTCTTAATGCGGTTGAGAATCTCTAATCCCCGCCTTCCCCGGACTCGCTTTTGGTCTTTGCTAGCATCAGCTACTTGTTGCAACTCCTGCAATACAAACTGTGGTACTAAAATTTGTCCCTCGAGAAATCCGGTTTCTAGGAGAGCTTCAATGCGACCGTCAATAATGCAACTAGTGTCTAAAACTTTGGTACTGGCAGGTTTGAGTGTGCCTTCCACTACCATTGTTTCTACAGTGTTGGGATTAATGAACCGCAATAACCCGCGTCCGTGGGTATCGGCTAAATTCATCCCGGTCACAGCCAGTAAAATACTGCCGACAACGGCTACTAGTGGCTTAATAAAGCCAAAATCCTGGGGAATTGGTAGTAAAAATAATGGCGCTAGCATTAAGTTAGCTAGTAATAGCCCAATAACTAGGCCAATGGCGCGAGTTAAGATCATTTCCAAGGGCATTTCTCGGACTTGTACCTCTAAGCGCCGATATGATGTTTGGAAACGTAGACCCACTGCACCGCCAAGAATAGCGGCAAATACGGCAAAAACCAGGCGTAAAGCGTCTAGGTTTGTGACCCCATCAAGGGAACCGTCGGGTAGTAGTTCAATGCTGTAGAAGCCGATTCCCGCTGCTGCTAGGATGAATGAGAGAATAATAATGGCGTCAATCATAGTTGTCTTGTTTTCCCGCGATTGTGTGACCCAATAAACTCAAGTATTTTTCATCGGTGGGAGAGATTAATCAATATTGACTTACATTAGGGTTTTTAGCAGGTAATATCTGCAAATATTATAACTAAACTGTTTTTTGGCTTTATTTTTCATACTTTTGTTGTAAAACGATAAGAAATTGTAAGAAAAACTATTTATTTTCACTGTTTGTCATACTCACTGGGGTTGATTAGTTCTTACTGACAATGAATCAAAAACTTAATGTTCCTGAAATGGCGAGTGCTGCATATGTACACATTCCCTTTTGCAGACGGCGGTGCTTTTATTGTGATTTTCCTGTGTCTGTGGTGGGCGATCGCCTGCGGGGCGAAACATCTGGTACTATATCCCAGTATGTGGAGGCTCTATGTCGGGAAATTGCCATGACTCCCACTGGTCAACCTCTGAAGACAATTTTTTTTGGTGGTGGTACTCCTTCTTTACTATCAACAAAGCAGTTACAACAGATATTAGCAACGCTGGAAAAACATTTGGGAATTGCTGCTGGTGCAGAAATTTCTATGGAAGTAGACCCAGGAACCTTTGATTTAGCACATATATCTGGCTATAGCAGCGTTGGTGTAAATCGGGTTAGTTTGGGTGTACAAGCCTTTCAAGCCGAATTATTGCAGTTTGCGGGGCGATCGCATTCTGTTGTAGATATTTTTACATCTGTGGAATTAATTCATCAAGTCGAAATTTCCGAATTTAGCTTAGACCTCATCTCAGGTTTGCCGCATCAGTCTTTAGAACAATGGCAGGATTCCCTAGATCAAGCAGTGGCGATGATGCCTACTCATATATCTATATATGACCTTACCATAGAGCCAGGTACAGCCTTTGGTCGTTACTACAAACCTGGTGACCAGCCATTACCAACCGATGAAACCACCGTCAAAATGTACCAAATGGGGCAAAAAGTTCTCACTGATGCAGGTTATGAACATTACGAGATTTCCAATTATGCCCGCCCTGGTCATCAATGTCAGCATAATCGGGTATATTGGGAAAACCGCCCTTATTATGGTTTTGGTATGGGTGCGGCGAGTTATATAGATGGAAAGCGCTTTACCCGCCCCCGTAAGACCAAGGAATATTACCGATGGTTAGATTCTGGGGGTATAATTGATTGTGAAGTGACTCCCCCAGAAGAAGTATTATTAGAAACCTTAATGTTAGGGTTGCGTTTGGCTGAGGGTGTAAGTTTGAGTATGTTAGTTGGGAAGTTTGGGGAAGATCAAGTCAAAGAAATTTACAAATGTTTACAGCCTTATTTAGATAAGGGTTGGGTAGAAGTTATTGGGGAGAGGTTGCGCTTGTCTGACCCCCAAGGGTTTTTATTTTCTAATGTGGTGTTAGCTGATTTGTTTGAACAGTTGGGTTGAAACCAATAAGGTCTACGACGTGTAACTAATTGTAACTGATTTGCTTAAAGCGATGAAATCTTACTAACTCACCCTATACTAAAAGTAGTTGATTTAATGAAGTCTTGATGCAACATGTCACTCCCAAGGAAGCAGCTAAAATCCTTACCAGGCCATCAACGTCAAGAAGCTTGTTTTGAGGCATTTGATGCCTTTAAACAAGCTCGTAGTCAAGGTGGTAATGCGAAGTTTAAAAGCTGTAAAGCCACAAGCCAAGCTATTCAATTCAAGGTAGGCAATTTCAAAAATGCTACCTGGTATCCGCGCACAACCAAAGGTTTAGGCTTTACCACAATTGGTCAAACTATTCCTGAGCAATGCGAATATGGCACAGAGCTTGTATACCGTCGTGGTAAATGGTTTGGTTGCTTTCCTCAATATAAAGAAACTGTACCTACTGGCAGTGATAGGGTAATAGCAGTAGACCCTGGTAATCGCACTTTCTTAACTGGTTTTGATGGCGAGAATGTCTTAGAGATTGCAACCGGAGACATCGGACGCATACAAAGATTGTGTCAGCACCTTGATAATCTCATCAGCCGTTCTACCAAAACAAGATGCCGTCAACGTAGAAAGATGCGTATTGCTGCTAATCGTGTCAGAGAAAGAATTGAGAATTTAATTAAGGATTTGCATAACAAAACTGTTAACTTGCTTGTTAATTGCTACAAAGTAATTTACTTACCAACCTTTGATTCTAGTCAAATGGTGATTAAAAAACGTAGCGGGAAGAAACGCAGAATAAACAGTAAGTCTGTAAGGCAAATGTTGACTCTTTCCCATTACAAATTTGAGCGACATCTTAAGCAAGCTGCACAAAGAAAAGGTGTAATAGTCGTGCTTTGTAACGAATCATATACATCAAAAACGTGCGGTAACTGCGGTCATGTTCATTATAAACTAGGTGGAAACAAAGTTTTTAAATGTTCACATTGCGGAATACAGATTTCTCGTGATGTAAATGGCGCACGCAATATTTTATTGTGTGCTTTGCAAGCAACTGCCTTTACCGTGACCCATGATTCTATCGTGCTTTCTGAGGAGTCAGAATTGACGGATGCCGTAGTTAATCTAGTTTAATCGCTTTGATTAGCTTAAAAGTTGCACTAAAAACCTAAATCTGCTTTAGCTATTTCCGCCGCAGCAAATACTTCTGCATCTGGCTTTTCTTCCCAAGCGGGATCACCAATTTCGGCGTAGAATGTGGTATCATAGGGTCTAGTCTTGACCACAACGGGCATAGGAACGGCATGGCCTAAAATTAAGGCTTGTTGTTTAGAGTCTAATTTGGCTAAGACTGAGCGCAAACCACCAGCACCAGATACACCGGTAAAAATGGCATCAATATCTTTTTCATCATTCAGCAAAGCGGTGATGCGTGTGCCAATTTGAGACATAACTTCATTATCAATTCCCGATGGACGTTGGTCTACTACTAGCAAAGTTACGAAATATTTTCGCAGTTCTCGGGCGATGGTGCCGAAAATTGTACTTTGGACAATGGACGGATCAAGGAACCGGTGCGCTTCCTCAATGGTAATCATTAATGGTGTCGGGCGATCGCAGGGATTTTTACTGTGTAAGAATTTATCTGCTTTCTTGACATATTCCTCATGAATACGTCGAGTAATCATGTTAGTCACCAACATATAAGAAAGCATATTGGATTGGGAACCAAATTCTATGACTACATTTTTCCCGGCTTCCAAAGACTGGATAATTTTACTAATATAATTCTGGGGACAAACTCCCCGCATATATTTCAAACTCTCCAAGCGCAAGAGTTTACGCTGTAAAGAGGTGATAGAACCTGGATGTCCTGGCTTTTCTTCGCAGAACATTTTAATATCCTCACCGGTCATCTTAAACAATTGGGTAATCCAAGATTTACCAAACTCGTTGTGTAAAATACTGGCGTTATCTAAAGCTGCTTCCGAGAGTCCTAAATCTCGACTACATAATTTAATATCTTCAACTGTGATTTGCTCATAACTCAGATATAATTCTTGAGCATCCCGCACCCCCCGACGCTTTGTAGATTGAGGGTCAAGGGTGTAGACTTCCACTTTACCAGGAAATAGTTGTTTTAAGCCTTTAACAGTATTAACATTTTTCCCTTCTGCTACTGCTTCCCAACCATACTCGGAATGCATATCGAAAATTAAATTTACCGCCGCATTTTTGCGGATGACTCCGGCTAAAAGTAAGCGTGTGAGGAAAGATTTACCAGTTCCAGATTTACCAAACACCCCATTACTCCGCTCAACAAAGCGGTTTAAATCAATACAAACTGGTACATCCATATCTAAGGGTTTACCCACAGAAAAATTCCGCCTGTGGGGGTCATCTTCCCAACCAAACACCCGGCGAAAATCCTCTTCACTTGCTTCGTAAACTTGGCTGAAATGACTGGGAATTGTTTTTACTGGGAGCAATTCCATAGTAGTACTAGTTTGGGGCTGAAATGAGGCTAAACCATTTGGCGATTTGACCAAACCATTGGTACTATGATTTGAGGATTCATCAGACTCAGGGGTAAACATCAACATGGGGGCGAGGTTGATAGTACCATAAGTACCACTACCAGCTAAAACTTCCCGTAAAAAAGTGTCTTCCCAACCGGGGGGATTAGCAAGAATGCGGGGGTTAGAAGTTCCTAATGCTACATCTGTCAGCATACAGAAAAAACGCGATCGCAATCCATGGACAACCAAGAATTTACCCACCCGCATATCTTCCACAGAAATATCCGGGTGTAATCTTACTTCTAACCCCCCAGTCAGAGAACCTTGGATAACCGAACCTAATGGTTGTGAAGAATTCATTTGAATAACTTATAGATTCCTGTGTTCATCTGTGGTTCCTAACTTCCATAACCCAACCAGCCAATAATACAAAGTTAATCACCATCATCCCATCACCTATTCAATTTGAATAGAAGTGGGTGCATTTCCCGTTGGTGGGGTTGCGATTAATGGTTTACGGAATTGAGTATACAGGCGATCGCGCCAGTCAAAAAATGGCTGATAATCAGGATTATCAGCTAAACCAGGTACACCTTTACCTCTGATACCTGCGGGTAAGTCTAAATAGGGGACTTCTGGGAACTTGAGTAATATTGATAAACTCGCCACTGTCAAATCAGCTAAAGTCGGCTCATCACCGGTTAAATATGGACTATCTGCCAATAATAATGTTAGTGCTTCTAAGTCTTGTTTCAAGTCCGCGATCGCCGATTTAATCACATCTGGACTATAACCGACCCCAAAGCCCAAAACAGTCAACACATCACCAGGTACTCCTGCAATTAGACTTTTAAATATATCCGGTGTGGAATTAGGTAATAAAGACTGGCGGAAATTTTGGTCTTGACTAATAGCAGAAAAAAGAGCTACCCTTGCTTTCTTACCGATTGATTCATCTGCCCATTCTTCCATCAATAAGCATAAACCACGTTGTCGAGAATCTTGAGGTATGAGTGGGCGATCGGGATATTCTAAATCTAAATACTTAGCAATTTCAGTAGAATCAACAATATATCTGTTACCATCCTTTAAAACTGGCACTTGTCTTTGTCCAGTCAGCCGAAATAAATCTATTTGTCCAATTCCGGGGGTAACTTCTATTTTACGGTAATTTAGCCCTTTGTAATCTAGAATCAACCGTACTTTCTCTGAATATTGAGATATTTCCCACTGATATAATTCCAGCATAACCTATATTTTCAATAGTTTAATTCTACAACGCTCTTATTCTATCTTCACTTCCGGTAATTTTCCTGAGCAAGTCAGCAATTTAGCAAAAATCTTATGGAGGAAATAGGAGATTCTGTCTGTTAGTCAGGACTGTAGCCATGGTGCTAGGAAACCAAGTAGGATGTACAAAGTGTTTATTATGGATTCTGGGAAATTATCTCAGGTGTTTAAAAGCATAAGTGATAATTTTACATAGTTATTTGCACTAAAAATATTGCTGCTGGATTTATATATTTTGCATAGCGAAGTGTTATAAATCTTTAATGTCACCTATATTAAGAAGGACTAAAAAGATTTATGAAAGCAAATTACAGCAATTTTTTGACCAATCTTGCGGGAATAGTTGGGTTAGCCAGTGTTAGCCTTTTGCTCAATTTACCATCTCTAGCCAATGAAGCAACCAATAATCTAGCACAAGCTGGGGGTGGAACACTTAATCCTAGACCCAGTATTTTTGATGAGTTTCCCTATAACCGTAATAAACCTCGAACTCAACCCACCACCCCCAGGGTCACACCACCCACAACTCAAACTGAAAACAAAACCTTGTTAGCACTAGCAGAGTCTAGCCCTAAGTTTACCACCTTAATGGCGGCATTAAAAGCAGCGGGATTAACGGAAGCTTTGCAAGGTAGAGATCAATTAACAGTCTTTGCTCCCACCAATGAAGCATTTGCCAAATTACCACAAGATGCTGTCAGAGACTTGTTAAAGCCAGAGAATAAAGAAATCTTGCTCAAGCTATTAACTTACCACGTAGTCAGTGGCACAGTTCTATCTACTGATTTGTCATCTGGGGAAGTGCAAAGCCTTGAAGGGGGAGCCATAAGGGTCTCCGTTGGTTCTAATGGGGTGATGGTCAATGATGCCAACGTAGTTGAAGTAGATATTAAGGGTACTAATGGTGTGATCCACGCTATTGATCAGGTGATTTTGCCTCCTGACCTGTAGACCCCATCGTTGATACCATTATTCAAGCATGAAAGACCGTTGAGATCAATATCTAAGCGGTCTTTTTCTGTGTGTTAGGTGGGGTAGGGGGACTTGATATTGCCAATCCGCAAGACTCAAATATCTATCTTACTGGGGGTAGACAAGACGACATAAATATAGATTTACCTTAACATAACTTTTTATAACAGTTTTTTTCACTTTTCCTGTGATCATTAAAATTATGTGCCACAATTGGAGTTGAGAATTAATTCGGCGACAGCGTTTGTTTTTAGTATTGACAGGCTTTTTCCTTGTGGTATTTACAGACTTATCTCCGAAATCTAAATCTCTACGTTTTTGTGATTTTGGAGACCATTGATGTCAATTTATATAGGTAATCTTTCATACAGCGTTACCCAAGAAGCCCTCACTGAGGTGTTTACAGAGTACGGCACCGTCAAACGAGTGCAAATACCAACCGACCGTGAAACAGGTCGTGTACGCGGATTTGCCTTCGTAGAGATGGGTTCGGACGATGAAGAAACAGCAGCCATTGAGGCTCTAGACGGTGCGGAATGGATGGGACGCGACCTGAAAGTGAATAAAGCTAAACCCAAAGAGGATAAAGGTTCCTTTGGTGGTGGACGGGGAGGATACGGTGGTGGCGGTTCCCGTAACCGCTACTAAAACCTCAGGACTAGGGGGGAAGTTTGTCCTAGTATCTAGTCCTCAACCCCTTTAATACTGTGGTTCCGAGCAAGGCTTAGTCCATGTTCGGAGCTTTTAACTATCAAAACATAGTGGGAGTGTGAGAACCCCCACGCTAAAGCATAGGGATGAAACCCGACTCAACAAGATTTATCCTATTGTATGCTTAACAAAAAGGTTTTAACAGGTATTAAGAAATCTTGAATAGTTGCTACTGTAACCGTTAAAAGCTTTAACGATTAAATGTGGTGTGTCGGTTGGTTTGAGGCTGACAAACAGATGAATATAGTCTGGTGCGACTTCCACCAGCTAAAATATCCCATTCCTTTTCCACTGCTAAATCAAGAAAAATTTGTTTCAATCTAGTTTATAGTGTCAAAGTAACTCGTGTATAAGTCCTATTGTGGTTTAGTATATGGTGGTTTTGACCGCACTTATTCGGCTCCAGATCAGCATAAATCCTATAGACACTTTGGGATGCGATCGCAGCTGATCAAGTCAGTCAGGTAAAAATCGGATAGCTAATGACTTATGTATATAAATAATAGTATTCAACCCGGTGTAACTTTAAGCGATCGCTATGTAATCGTTCGTCAAATCGGTCAGGGAGGTTTTGGACGTACCTATTTAGCTGAAGACCTGAACCGCTTCGGTGAACTGTGTGTTTTAAAAGAATTTTCCCCTCAAGTTCAAACAGACTATATTGCACAAAAAGCCCAAGAATTATTTCAGCGAGAAGCGGCGGTTCTCTACAAGCTAGAACATCCACAAATTCCCCGCTTTCGGGAACTGCTGCGAATTAACTTACAAGGTCAGGAATACCTGTTCCTGGTGCAGGATTATGTAGAAGGACAAACTTATAGTTCCTTATTAGATGCGCGTAAACAGCAAGGATTACGATTTACAGAACTTGAAGTTAGGCAATTGTTATTAGAAATTCTGCCAGTGTTGAAATATATCCACTCCATGGGGGTCATTCATCGGGATATCTCACCAGATAATTTAATTCTGCGCAGTACTGACAAATTACCGGTATTAATTGACTTTGGCGGCGTGAAACAAGTAGCCGCAACGGTGGCCTCGCAATATTACCAAGGGGAAAAAACCCCATCCCCCCAATCACCCACCCTACTAGGTAAAATAGGCTTTGCACCTCCAGAACAGATGCAAACAGGTATGGTGTATACTCACAGCGACTTGTACGCCTTGGCTGTCACCATCCTAGTTTTATTGACAGGTAAACAACCGCCAGAACTCATTGATAATTATAATCTAACTTGGCAATGGCGACGAGAAGTTACTCTCAGTCCGGTATTGGGACAGATATTAGATAAAATGCTATCCCCCAGACCAGGCGATCGCTATCACTCAGCTGCTCACGTCTTAGCTGCTCTCAACCCCTCATCAGTGAGTCATCCCCCAACTCAATATCCCACTAACCCACCCACATCTGCTACAGTTGCTGTTTCCCCCCCTCCCCCACCGCGCCCATCTCCCTCATCATCTCCCGAACCAACATCCGGGTTAACACCAGCAACAGCCTTAGTAGCAGTAATCATAGTTGCGGGTACAGCTGGGGGAATTTGGTGGGGATTCACTAGCAGTGATCACACTCCACAAACAGTTACACCTACTCGCCCTCCCACCCTTGAGCAACCCACGACACCCCCAGATCCACTCTCCCCAGCGGAACGTCAACGTAAACAAAGATTAAACAATCGCCGTCAACAATTGGGAATTGATTCCAGCTTTTACGTCCGGTTGGTAGATCAAATATTTTGGGACAATAACCCCAGTTTACAGCGACGCACTCTCACTGATCAAGCGCAAGATGAAAGTTTGCGGGCACAATGGGATAAAACAGCCGCTCAATTACTAGAAAAAGTAGCTGTATTGAGTACGAGGTCGCGCCAACAATTGGGAACTTATACAGCAGCAGAACGGGAAGCTTGGCGAGTGGAAGTTAACAAACTCAATGTGAGTATGACTTCTTTATATGATTTAGCTGACCCTGCGTTTTTCAACCAATTTCCTCAACAGCAAGGCCAAAATTTTATCAATCAACCCATGGGACAAGTTTGGCACGGGTTTGTTAGCGATAAACTTAACGCTATTGTCTCTGGAACGGCTTTAGACAGAATTCTATTTGATCCAGGTACTACCAGCAAAACAGTTACAGGTAATCTGCAATCAGCTGTTGACCCGACTGGGGGTAAAGTTTTTATTGCTCACCTGGCGCAAAATCAATTAATGGAAGTGAAGTTAGAAACCAGTCCTCAAGTTTTACTTTCGGTTTATTCTCCTTCTGGCCAAGTGAAATTTTTAGAAGACTCTCCAGAACGTAATTTATTAGTTAATAAATTACCAGAATCGGGATTTTATCAGTTTGTAATTGCTTCCACAGCATCAGAACCACTAAGTTATCAACTCAGCATTGCGGCACAAACTCCTACTCCAGAACCTACTCCAGAACCTACTCCAGAACCTACTCCAGAACCTACCCCGGAACCTACCCCAGAACCTACCCCAGAACCTACCCCAGAACCTACCCCAGAACCTACCCCAGAGCCAAATGATAGTGAACCCAACTAGTTTTGTTTGCTAGCGGGTTTAAATTCCTCCTTGAGATCGGCAAAACTTGCTGTGGGTCATTGACTAACTTTGACTTTTAAAACATCCTCTCAGCACGATGATATAAATGATTATACTGTTTATTCAATTTCCCCAATACCTAGGATTTTAGCCATGGTTTTACCGACTCTTTCACCACAAACTATTGATCATCGGTGGGCGGACATCATCCTAGTTCTCAGTCTGACCAGCAGAAATAGTTAAAATTTGGGCTTGGCAAAAATTACGTAAACAATCATGGTGGATGACTCTTACTTAATCAAAAAAATCACTAAATTTTTAGTAAAAATATTGAAGTACCCAGTGATTATTGGCACTGTAATTGCCACAGTGTTAATACTGGGATTGCAGAAACTGCAAGTATTACAGGTACTGGAGTTAAAGGTCTATGACCAGATGATGCAAATGCGTACTGATCCCGGTAAAGATCCCCGTTTATTAATTGTCTCCATCACCGAAGAGGATTTGCAAAGATGGGGTTGGCCTTTATCTGGTGAAGTACTCAATCAGCTTTTGAGCAAACTCGAAGAACATCAACCCATTGCGATCGGTTTAGATATCTTCCGTGATTTACCTGTACAACCAGGTCATGAACAACTTCTACAACGCTTAGTGCGGAGTGATTCGATTATTTCTATATGTAAACATACCAATGTTCGAGAGCCTGGTATTGCAGCCCCTGCGGGAGTAAAACCCGGGCGGGTAGGATTTAGCGATCTTGTGGAAGATACAGATGGTTTGATTCGCCGTAATCTCATAGCAGTGAAAGTGGAAAAGTCTGACATTTGCCAAAGTAGCTATTCCTTAAGTTGGAGGTGACCCTGAAATACTTAGCACTGCAAGGCATTCCACTGCAATCAAACGTGAATCAGGAACTACAATTAGGTGATGTGATATTTACACCCATCAAAAGTAACTCTGGGGGTTATCAAAATGCAGATACCAGAGGCTACCAAATCTTACTGAATTACCGTTCCCCAGGTAACATTGCCGAAAAAGTTACTGTTACACAAGTACTTGCAGGTAAAATTACGCCAGATTTAGTCAAAGACCGAATTGTTTTAATTGGTTCCACAGCACCGAGCCTAAAAGATATATTCAATACCCCATTTAATACTGGAAAAGCTGATAATTCCGGTAGGATGGCAGGGGTAGAAATACATGGACACATGATTAGTCAGATTCTGAGTGCGGTTTTAAATAACCAGCCTCTGTTTTGGTTTTTACCCGGTTGGGTTGAAGTTCTTTGGATAGGGTCATGGTCTGTACTGGGGGGATATTTAGCCCGGCGTCTGCGATATCCATTCAGCTTAGGACTGCGGTCAGTCGCATCTTTGCTGGTTTTATTTGTGGGTAACTTTGTAATTTTTACCCACGGCGGATGGTTTCCCGTGGTTGCGCCTGCACTGGGTCTGGTAGTTGCAAGTGTAAGTGTGCTGGCCTATAGCGCTCATGATAGTCAACGGGAGAAAAAACAAATTATACAACTGTTGCAAGCACAAAAAGAATTAATTGCTGAGTTGCAAAAACAACAAACAACTGTCACACCCACACCAGAGCCTGATTATTTAGGAAAATTACTCACAACCCAGACATTACTGGGAAAGCGCTATCAAATTATCAATAATTTAGGGCGGGGAGGATTTAGCGAAACTTACTTAGCCCAAGATATTCAACGCCCAGGAAATCCCCTGTGTGTTGTGAAGCAGATGCGCCCTGTCCGTCAAGATCAAGAATATCTGAATCTAGTCAAACGGCTATTTCATACCGAAGCAGATATTCTGGAAATCCTGGGTAAACACCCACAAATACCCCAATTACTAGCTTTTTTCTCAGAAAATAATAATTTTTATTTAGTCCAGGAGTTTATTCCAGGTCATACCTTGAAACATGAGTTAACTTCCGGGATATGTTACTTACGGTCTGAAGTCATCAACATCCTCACAGAAGTTTTACAGATACTGGTTTTTGTCCACAGCTATGATGTCATTCATCAAGACATCAAACCCAGCAACTTAATGAGGCGAACAACAGATGGACACATTGTCTTAATTGACTTTGGGGGTGTGAAACAACTGCAAGCCCAAAACCATGTCTTAGATTCAATTATCTTTGCTTCTCGTGGTTATGCACCTCCTGAACAAATGAGTGGTATACCAAAACTCAATAGTGACATTTATGCTTTGGGAATAATTGCCATACAAGCCTTAACAGGGCTAAATCCTCAAGAAAAAGAGTTTGGTAGGGATCTGAAAACTGGTTTCATCATTATTCCTGCAGTATCTCCTAGTGGTGAGCAGACTTGGCAAGATTGGTCGGAACTAGCGGATACTACTGAGGAATTGACCAGAATATTAAATAAAATGGTACATCTCCACCACCATCAAAGATATGATTCAGCAATGCAGGTGTTAGAGGATATTAATAACTTGCTCTCAAAACATAGTGGGAGCGTGAGAACCCCTACGCTTTAGCGAGGGGATGAAACCCGACTCAAGGGGATTTATCCCCATGTTTCCTCATTTCCCGCAACGTCTTAAACAACTTTGTCCAGAATATGGTATAAAAATAACGCTGACTGAAGAAGCGTATACATCAAAAGCCTCTTACCTGGATGGCGATCGCCTCTACAAACATGGTGAAAAACCCAATGGATGGAAACCGTCAGGTCAAAGGGTAAAACCCGGATTGTACAAAACTTCTGCTGGGATACTGGTAAACGCTGACTGTAACGGTGCTGCAAATATCTTAACAAAAGTAGCCACACAGCTAGGTGTTAGCCTAGCCAAGGTGGGTAGGGGAGCTTTGACACTCCCAAGACGAGTTGATTTATTTAAAGGATTAAGTAAATCATATCGTAAACATTGAATTTTGAGGATTTTTCATATTGTTTACTTAACCACGTTGCGCTATATACTAAAAATACTTATAAACACACAATATTCTTTATTAAGGAAAAACCATGCACAATCGTACGATCAGGGTAAATACATGGCTCCAGTCTTAAAGCAGACATTGAAAGATGTTGAAAACTGTAAAGGTGTATTTTGCCAAATCAAGAGAGGTTGGCTGGGTAGGATCTGTTGTAGTATATTTTTCGTCGTCATAACAAATCCAGCATATGCCAAGAGCTATGAGCAGATGATGACACCAATCGCCGGTAGGCCTGATATAATAACACAGGAACCTACACTCGAAACCCATCCCCCCCGACTAATACTGCACCCCTAGAAGCTATTCCTAGTCAATTTAAAGTTCAAGGATTTGAATTTTTAGGTAATACGGCCTTTAGTGACGAGAAATTAAGGGCAGAAATTCAAGATTTTCTTGATCAAAAAATTACCTTTGCTGATTTACTAACAGTAGAATCGCGGTTAAATAAGTTTTATGTTGATAATGGTTTTGTTAATTCTGGGGTGGTAATTGAAACTCAAAACCTTTCTGCTCAAGGTGCAGTAGTCAAAGTTACAATCATAGAGGGAGGTATTGAGGATATTAAGGTTAGGGGAACCCAACGCTTAAGACCGGAGTACATCCGTTCCCGGTTGGCTTTAGCTGCACAAACTCCCCTGAATCAAAATCGCATCCTAGAAGCCCTACAACTTTTGAAACTCGATCCTCAAATTCAAAATATATCGGCACAATTAACACCAGGAGTGCGACCAGATTTAAGTTTATTAGAAGTTACCGTGACAGAAGCCGATACTTTTCATATCGATATCTTTACTAATAACGGTCGATCTCCGAGTGTAGGTACATGGCGACGGGGAATTAAAATTAATCAAGCTAATGTCTCCGGTGATGGTGATAGTTTAACTGTGGGTTATGCCAACACTGATGGTAGTAATGTCATAGATTTGAGCTACACTGTCCCCTTGAATCCCAGCAATGGTAAACTGCGATTAGCCAGTGGGTTGACCAGAACTAACGTCACCGAGCCGCCCTTTGACAGACTCGATATTACTGGCGACTCTAGCTATTACGAAGCTGGTTTGAGTCAACCATTATTTCAAACTCCTAATCAAGAATTCGGTTTAAGTGTGATTTTTTCCCATCAACACAGCCAAACTAAACTGGAAGCGGAAGGTTTTCCTATATCTCGTGGTGCTAATAATGATGGGAAAACTCGGATTTCTAAAATTGCTTTCTCTCAGAATTGGCTAACACGCAACCCAACCTCAGTATTAGCTTTTTACTCTCAATTTAATTTAGGGGTGGGATTATTTGATGCTACTATTAACAATCAGCTGCCCGATAGTCGGTTTTTTTCATGGCGTGGACAAGGGCAATATGTGCGTGCCTTAAATCAAAAACGTGATATGTTACTGGTGCTGCGTTCTGATTGGCAGTTAGCTACAGAAACTCTTGTGCCATTGGAACAGTTTAGTGTCGGGGGAATTTCTAGTGTGCGGGGTTATCGTCAGGATGTCCCTATTAACAGATAATGGCGTTGTCGTCACAGCAGAGGTTCAGTTACCTGTGTGGCGACTATCCAAAAATGAAAGCGTGTTATCGGTGATTCCCTTTGCAGATTTTGGGGTCGGGTGGAATAGTGATCATACAGTTAAATTAAATACTAATACTTTGATGGGTTCTGGCTTAGGTCTGCAGTGGCAGACTGGTCAGTTAAAAGCTCGTATTGACTGGGGAATTCCCCTGATTCATGTCAAATCTCAGGATAGAACATGGCAAGAAAGCGGTTTATATTTCTCTGTGGAGTCCAGGTTATGAAAATTCCAGGGTTAATCAAACATCCCAGTTATCAGTTATTCCTTCAGATATTCATCGGCTTAATTACTACTGCAAATATGCAGATGGTAAACGCCCAACTCACACCAGACAATAGCTTAAACTCCACAGTCAGGAATGATACAGTAAATAACCGTGACCTGATCGAAGGGGGAGCCATCCGTGGGAGTAACTTATTTCATAGTTTCACTGATTTTAATGTCGGCGCTGACAGAGGGGTTTATTTTAGTCACCCCGATAATGTTGGTAATATTTTAACCAGGGTGACGGGAAGTAATCCTTCTAGCATTTTGGGAACCTTGGGAGTGTTGGGTAATGCTAACCTGTTTTTAATTAATCCCCATGGTATTAATTTCGGTGCTAATGCTCGGTTAGATGTCAAAGGTTCCTTTGTGGCTGCCACTGCGGATAGTATTATCTTTGATAATTATGAGTTTAGTAGCACAGATACCACAGTAGCGCCGTTATTAACTGTGAATGTTCCCAATGGGTTAAGATTTCGGGATCATCCAGGAAATATTACCCTGACTAATTCTCGTCTGAGTATTCCAGAGGGTAAAACTTTAGCTTTGATTGGGGGTGATGTCAGCCTGAATAACACTCAAATCAGGTCACGGGGGAGTACAGTACAGTTGGGTGGTTTAACTCAAGCCGGAAGGGTTGATATAGATGAAAAGCGTTTGACCTTTCCCCAGCCCTTAGATAGCGCAGCCACAAATATCACCATGGGAAATGTCAGCCTTAGTAATGGTGCGGTGATAGATGTTGCTGCTGGGGGTGGTGGGGGCATAACAATAAATTCCCAAAATTTAGAAATAACTGGAAATAGTCTAATGCTTGCAGGGATAGCATCAGGGTTGGGTTCACCAGATGCCCAAGGGGGAGATATTCAGATTAATAATACTGATAAAATCACTCTGGATAACTCCTTCATATTTAATGGCGTATTCGGCCAAGGAAATGCTGGGAATATCCACATCAATACTTCTACCTTAACTGTGAAAGACGGTGGTTTTATTGATGCCGGTATATTTGGTAAAGGTAATACAGGAGCGATCGCAATTACAGCCACCGATGGAGTGACTCTGACAGGGGAAAATAGTCAAGGATTTAGCAGTTATATAGCTAGTACTGTACAACAGGTAGGAGAAGGAAATAGTGGGGCTATCACTATTGATACTTCTACCTTAACCCTGGAAAACGCAGCTAATCTTAATGCCTATACTTCGGGTAAAGGTAATGCCGGCGCTATTAAAATTACAGCCACCGATGGAGTGACTCTCAGGGGGGAAAATAGTCAAGGATTTAGTAGTTATATAGCTAGTACTGTACTAACTACAGGAGAAGGAAATAGTGGCGGTATCACTATTGATACTTCTACCTTAACCTTAGAAAAGAATAGTTTTATTAATACCAGTACGTTTGGTAAAGGTAATGCCGGAGACATAAAAATTACAGCTACTGATGGAGTGAGTCTCAGGGGGGAAAATCGTCTGGGATTTAGTGGTTATATAGCTAGTACAGTATTAGGGACTGGAGTAGGCAATAGTGGGGCTATCACTATTGATACTTCTACCTTAACCCTGGAAAACGCAGCTAATATTAATGCCAGTACATCTGGTAAAGGTAATGCCGGAGACATAAAAATTACAGCTACTGATGGAGTGAGTCTCAGGGGGGAAAATCGTCAAGGATTTAGTAGTTATATAGCTAATGGAGTACTACGTACAGGAGAAGGAAATAGTGGCGGTATCACTATTGATACTTCTACCTTAACCCTGGAAAACGGAGCTAATATTAATGCCAGTACCCTTGGTAAAGGGAATGCAGGAGCGATCACCATTACAGCTCCTGATGGAGTGAGTCTCAGGGGGAAAAATAGTCAAGGATTTAGTAGTTATATATCTAGTAGAGTAAGACCTACAGCAGAAGGAAGTAGTCGGGGTATTACTATCAACACTTCCACCTTAAGCCTGGAAAACGGTTCTTTGATTACCGCTGATACTCGCGGTAAAGGTGATGCAGGGGTGATAACAATTACGGCAACCGAACAAGTAGCGATCTCAGGCATCTCTTTTGACAGAGGATCAAACAGAGATGTGGGCGGCATTTTAGCCGTCACCCTCACAGATAACAATGCCGGTAACATCACCATCAACACCCCCAGATTCCAAATCGCCGACGGAGCCGGAGTAGAAGCCTTTACCCAAGGCGCAGGTAAGGCCGGTAATGTTACCATCACCGCACCTCAAATCGTAGATATTGGAGACAACAGTAAAATTATCGTGGAAACCTCCAGCGCCGGGCGACCGGGTAACATTAACATTAATACAGACACCCTGAACATAGGTAAAAATGCTCAACTGAGTGCCACCGCCACCGCCACCGCCACTAATACCCAAGGCGGCGGTAGTATCACCCTTAACAGTTCTAACTTAAACATCTCCGGCAAACTCGGTATATTTGCCGAAACCCAAGGACAAGCCCCCGCCGGTAACCTTACCTTACAACCCTATAACAACGAACCCAACCTGAATATCAACTTTACCGACAACGGTTTTATTTCTGCCTCCACCACCGCCAGCGGAGCCGGGGGAAATATCACCCTCACCGCCCCCCAACAGATGAACATTCAGGGTAATGGTAAAATCTCTGTGGAAACATCAGGTAGTGGTAATGCTGGTCAGATAGACATCAAGACCCCTAACTTAAACCTCGCCAACGGCATAGAAATCACCGCCTCCACCAGCCAACAAGGCAATGCTGGCAATATTCAACTCTACATCACAGACAACCTGCGGTTAAATCATAGCAGCATTTCTTCGGCACCACCCCAGGCTCCACAGGCAAAGGGGGAAACATTGTCATTGACCCCATACTCATAGAATTAAATGGCGCTTCCACCATTGCTGTTAATAGTGCGGGAGCCGGGGACGGTGGTAATATTTCCCTCACCGGGCAAAACCTCAATCTCCGTCAAGGCTCGACAATTACCGCCAACACTGCTAGTGGAGAGGGTGGTAATATTACCTTCAAGATCACAGACAACATCCGTCAACGGGACAAGAGCAATATTTCCGCCAGCGCCGGCGGTACTGGCAATGGTGGTAAGATTACAGTTAATACCAGTTTTCTCCTCAGTAGAGACAGTGATATTACTGCCAATGCTTTTGCGGGAAGAGGAGGAAATATTAACATCACTGCCCAGAGAATTTTTCAGGATACACAGAGTAAAATTACTGCTAGTTCCCAACTGGGTATTGATGGTGTTACAGAAACTAATACCCCGGAGGTTGACCCCAGTCAGGGATTAATTGAATTGTCTCAAAACGTCGTTGACCCCAATGCTTTAATTGCTCAAAATGCTTGCCGACAATGGGGACAAAGTGAATTTACAGTCCGAGGTAAGGGGGGTTTACCTGGTTCCCCGGAACAACTCCACAGCAGTCATGAGGTAGCAGTGAGTTTAATTGCTCCCACCCTGGAGGAATCATCGGCTGTGGTCAGTCCTGTATCTATGATGACTCGAAGAGTTATCCCCGCCCAGGGATGGGTAGTTAATGCTCAAGGAGATGTGGTTTTGGTGGCTGATTCTAGGGGAAATAACCCTCACCGAGTTGATGCTGCTACGGCATATTGTCGGTAAATGTCGCACTCAAGCTCTTGTAGTACGGGCATCTTGCCGGGTATTGATGTAACTTAATTGTTGATCAAATTAAAGTCAGGGTGACAATGAAAACAACTCACAAAAAAAAGCTCAGATTAGAACCCAGATTCAAGCCCTCTGTTTTTCTGCTGATTCTACTGTTCTGCCTTTCTTTAGCCATCCCCCCTGTATTTGCTCAGATTCATACAGATACAGTACAACTGATGCAACAAGGCAGGCAACTTTACAACTCAGGGGAATTTACCAAAGCTATACCAGTTTGGCAACAAGCCATCACAACATTACCCAGTAATTCCCTCAATACAGCCACTGTATGGAGCAACCTTTCTCTCACCCATCAGCAATTAGGAGAATGGGAAGCAGCTAATACAGCCATTCACAAAAGTTTAGAGATTTTACAATCTGCCAAAACCACCACAGAACAACAGCGCATTTTAGCTCAAACCCTGGATATTCAAGGGCAACTCTTACAAAAAACTGGGCAATCTCAGGAGGCTTTAAATACATGGCGACAAGCAGCTACACTTTATCCCCAGTCACCCAATGGTCAACTTCATCTTAATTTGATTAATCAAGCTCAAGCTATGCAAGATTTAGGAATGTATTCGCGAGCTTGTCAAACTTTATTAGAAATATTAGGTTTAAGCAATGCAGAATGTCATATTTCCGAGGCAGAAATAGCAAAACTGCAACAGCAAATACTAGGGAATCCCCAAAATATTTACCCAGCACAAGCTTTAAGAAGTCTCGGTAATGTCATGCGGATTATAGGCGATTTTCCCGCAGCGGAAACAATCCTCCAAGCTAGTTTAGCAATTGCTCAAACCAATAATTTACCGGAAGATGAAAGTAAAGTTTTGCTGAACTTAGGTAATATAGAACTGGCCTTAGCTAACAGAGCTACAGAAGTAGCAAATAGGCGACAAGCGGCAATTTATCGAGCCAAAGCCTTGGAGAAATATCAAGCAGCTTATGAAAAAGCAGTTTCTCTTTCATCTCCGGGTTCAGCTATTTTACAAGTGAAATCTCAACTAAATCAGCTAGAACTATTAATAGCAGAGCAAAAATGGACAGATGCAGAAACTTTGATATCTCCACTCAAATTTTCATTAACTCACCTCCCCCTGAGTAGAGAAACCATTTATACTCGGGTTAGTTACACTCAAAACTCTCTTTGTTTACAGCAAAAACAGTCGAGTTGCCTCAGCCCCATCACTCCGAATTTATCATCGGTTGGTGAGGTATCTTTCCAGGAGGCAATTCAAACCTTAAACAGTGTTGCACAAGATGCTGCCCAACTTGAGGATCAACGGACGAAATCCTATATCCTGGGGCTTATAGGAAGATTATATGAGAGTCGCCAAGACTGGAATACAGCTAGTAAGTACACTCAAAAGGCATTACAGTACTCTTGGCAGGCTCAGGCACCAGAGTTAACTTATCAATGGCAATGGCAACAGGGGCGACTGCTAAAAGCTCAAGGAAAAACTGAAGCAGCCCTGACTGCTTACGCCCAATCATTGGCAAATCTCCGCTCCTTCCGCAGAGATTTAGTGGCTATAAATACAGAAAATCAGTTTAATTTTAGAGAAAGTACTGAACCTGTTTATCGTGAATATGTCAGTTTACTGTTGCAGCGTCAAGATAACGCAGACATACCCCAAAAAAACTTAGAGCTAGCCCGTGAAACCATAGATTCTCTGCAATTAGCTGAGTTAGAAAACTTCCTGCGCTTGGTTTGTCTGGATGCGAAGCCGGTGGTAATTGACGACATAACGGATAAACAAGACCCTACAGCGGCCTTGATTTATCCCATTGTTTTACAAGACCGTCTTGAGATTATTGTTAAGTTACCACAAAATAAAGACCTACTTCATTACACCACAAAGATTGATAAAAATATAGTTGAGGAAATCCTGGGGGAACTGACTCAGGAGTTGAGTTTAGCTAACCCAAACAATATTAGAATTGATCCCCGAGTCTATGAACGAGTAATCCTGAGCAATGCACAGATACTATACAAATGGCTGTTAGCCCCTGCTGAAAAAGATTTAGCCCAAAGTCAGACTAAAACTTTGGTTTTTGTCTTGGATAGTGCTTTGCAGAATATTCCTATGTCTGTACTGCACAACGGTGAAAACTATTTGATCCAACAGTACAACATTGCCCGTGCTCCTGGCTTACAACTTACCGACTTTCAAACTTATCGGGACAAAAAACCTCGGACTCTCATCGGCGGATTGAGTGAATCCCCCGAAGCGCGGGAGCAACAATTCTCCCCATTACCCTTTGTCCTCAAAGAAGTACAAGAAATTAAATCACAAGTTCCTAGTAGCACTGAGTTACTTAATCCCTCTTTTACCAATGCAGGCTTCAAAAATACCCTCAATTCAGCCCCTTTTTCTGTTGTTCACCTAGCCACCCACGGACAGTTTAGCTCCCAACGTGATGATACTTTTATCCTGACTTGGGACGATCGCCTGAATCTCAACCAGTTAAATAGTTTACTGCGTTCCAGAGATCAGCAGCCTATTGAATTACTAGTATTGAGTGCTTGCGAAACCGTAAAGGGAGACAGCAGAGCCGCCCTAGGGTTGGCTGGCGTTGCTGTCCGAGCGGGGACTCGCAGCACATTAGCTACCCTTTGGCAAGTAAATGATCAATCAACGGCTCTGTTCATGAGTCAATTTTATCAGGCTTTGATGGGTAACAATATGAGCAAAGCCGCTGCTGTACGCCAAGCCCAATTAGCTCTTTTAAACAACCCAGAATACAAGAGTCCCTATTATTGGGCGATTTACGTTCTCTTAGGTAAATGGTTTTGAGACTCCCCAGATGAAATACCAGCACCTAACCTCTGGGTTGGGATAAATCCACAAGCTGACAGTATAGGGTAGAACATGGCAAAAAAGCGGAGATTCCAGGTTATGATTGATGGATTCATCAAACATCCCACTTGTAAGTTAGTCCTTCAGATGCTCATCGGCTTAATTACTACTGCAAATATGCAGATGGTAAACGCCCAACTCACACCAGACAATAGCTTAAATTCTAGAGTCAGGAATGATACAGTAAATAACCGTGACATCATTGAAGGGGGAGCCATCCGTGGGGGTAACTTATTTCATAGTTTCACTGATTTTAATGTCGGCGCTGACAGAGGGGTTTATTTTAGTAACCCCGATAGTATTGGCAATATTTTAACCAGGGTGACGGGAAGTAATCCTTCTAGTATTTTGGGAACCTTGGGAGTATTGGGGAATGCTAACCTGTTTTTAATTAATCCCCATGGTATTAGTTTTGGTGCCAATGCTCGGTTAGATGTCAAAGGTTCCTTTGTGGCTTCTAGTGCCGATAGTATCATCTTTGATAATTATGAGTTTAGTAGCACAGATACCACAATAGACCCGTTATTAACAGTAAATATTCCCAGGGGGTTAAGATTCCGGGATCATCCAGGAAATATTACCCTGACTAATTCTCGTCTGAGTGTTCCAGAGGGTAAAACTTTAGCTTTGATTGGTGGTGATGTCAGCCTGAATAACACTCAAATCATATCACCGGGAAGTACAGTAGAGTTGGGTGGGTTAACCCAAACCGGAAGGGTTGATATAGATGAAAACTTGGGTTTGAGTTTTCCTGAGAGTTTGGGTGGCGCAGCCACAAATATCACCAGAGGAAATATCAGCATCAGTAATGGTGCGGTGGTAGATGTTGCTGCTGGTGGTGGTGGGAGCATAACAATAAATTCCCAAAATTTAGAGATAACTGGGAATAGTCAGCTGCGTGTTGGGATAGCACCGGGGATGGGTTCACCAGATGCTCAAGGGGGAGATATTCAGATTAATAATACTGAGCACATCACCCTGGATAACTCATTCATATTTAATGAAGTATTCGGCCAAGGAAATGCTGGGAATATCCACATCAATACTTCTAGTTTAACTTTACAAGATGGTGGTCGTATTAATGCAAGTATCTCTGGTAAAGGTAATACAGGAGCGATAACGATTACAGCCGCTGATGGGGTGACTATCGGCGGGGAATCTAGTCTGGGCATTATCAGTTTAGTAGTTAGTCTAGTAGGATCAACAGGAGAAGGGAATAGTGGGGGTATTACTATTGATACTTCTACTTTAACTCTGGAAAATGGTGGTGGTATTAATGCTAGTACCATTGGTAAAGGTAATGCGGGAGCAATAACCATTACAGCCGCTGATGGGGTAATTATACGCGCAGAATCTAGTCAAGGCGTTATTAGTTCAGTAATTAGTGCAGTAGGACAAACAGCACAAGGAAATAGCGGGAATATTACCATTGATACTTCTACTTTAACTGTGGAAAATGGTGGTACTATTAACGCTAGCACCATTGGTCAAGGCAATGCCGGGGCGATTGTGATTACAGCCGCTGACGGGGTAACTATCCGGGGGGAATCTAGTCAAGGCATTATTAGTTCTGTATCTAGTGCAGTAGCACCAACAGCACAAGGCAATAGCGCGGGTATTACCATTGATACTTCTACTTTAACCGTGGCAAATGGTGGTAATATTAACGCTAGTACCTTTAGTAAGGGTAATGGCGGGGCGATTGTGATTAGAGCCGCTGATGGGGTGACTATCCGGGGGGAATCTAGTCGAGGATTTCTTAGTTTAGTAGTTAGTGCAGTAGGACAAGAAACCGCAAAAGGAAATAGCGGGGATATTACCATTGATACTTCTACTTTGACTGTAGAAAATGGTACTAGTATTAATGCTACTACCTTTGGTCAGGGTAATGCCGGGGCGATTGTGATTAGAGCCGCCGATGGGGTGACTATCCGGGGGAAATCTAGTGCAGGCTTTACTAGTTCTGTATCTAGTACAGTAGCACCAACAGCAAAAGGAAATAGCGGGGATATTACCATTGATACTTCTACTTTGACTGTGGAAAATGGTAGTAATATTAATACTAGTACCAGTGGTCAGGGTAATGCCGGTGCGATTAACATTCGAGCTACAGAGCAAGTAGGGATTTCAGGTACTTATTTTGACAGAATATTAAACAGAGATTTTGGCGGCATTTTAGCCGTCACCCTCACAGATAACAATGCCGGTAACATCACCATCAACACCCCCAGATTCCAAATTGCCGACGGAGCCGGAGTAGAAGCCTTTACCCAAGGCGCAGGTAACGCCGGTAATGTTACCATCACCGCACCTCAAATAGTAGATATTGGGGACAACAGTAAAATCATCGTGGAAACCTCCAGCGACGGGCGACCGGGTAACATCAACATTAATACAGACACCCTGAACATAAGTAAAGATGCTCAACTGAGTGCCACCGCCACCGCCACCGCCACTAATAGCCAAGGCGGCGGTAGTATCACCCTTAACAGTTCTAACTTAAACATCTCCGGCAAACTCGGTATATTTGCCGAAACCCAAGGACAAGCCCCCGCCGGTAACCTTACCTTACAACCCTATAACAATCAGCCCAACCTGAATATCAACTTTACCGACAACGGTTTTATTTCTGCCTCCACCACCGCCAGCGGAGCCGGGGGAAATATCACCCTCACCGCCCCCCAACAGATGGATATTCAGGGCAATGGTAAAATCTCTGTGGAAACATCAGGTAGTGGTAATGCTGGTCAGATAGACATCAAGACCCGTAACTTAAACCTCGCCCGTGGCGTAGAAATCACCGCCTCCACCAGCCAACAAGGCAACGGTGGCAATATTCAACTCAACATCACAGACAACCTGCGGTTAAATCATAGCAGTATTTCTTCGGCACCACCCCAGGCTCCACAGGCAAAGGGGGAAACATTGTCATTAACCCCATACTCATAGAATTAAATGGCGGTTCCACCATTGCTGTTAATAGTGCGGGAGCCGGGGACGGTGGTAATATTTCCCTCACCGGGCAAAACCTCAATCTCCGTCAAGGCTCGACAATTACCGCCAACACTGCTAGTGGAGAGGGTGGTAATATTACCCTCAACATCACAGACAACATCCGTCAACGGGACAAGAGCAATATTTCCGCCAGCGCCGGCGGTACTGGCAATGGTGGTAACATGACAGTTAATACCAGTTTTCTCCTCAGTAGAGACAGTGATATTACTGCCGATGCTTTTGCGGGAAGAGGAGGAAATATTAACATCACTGCCCAGAGAATTTTTCAGGATACACAGAGTAAAATTACTGCTAGTTCCCAACTGGGTATTGATGGTGTTATAGAAACTAATACCCCGGAGGTTGACCCCAGTCAGGGATTAATTGAATTGTCTGAAAACGTCGTTGACCCCAATGCTTTAATTGCTAAAAATGCTTGTCCGACAATGGGGACAAAGTGAATTTACAGTCCGAGGTAAGGGGGGTTTACCTGGTTCCCCGGAACAAATACATAGTAGTAGCGAGGTGGAAGTGAGTTTAATTGCTCCCACATCTGAGGAATCATCGGCTGTGGTCAGTCCTGTATCTATGATGACTCGAAGAGTTATCCCCGCCCAGGGATGGGTAGTTAATGCTCAAGGAGATGTGGTTTTAGTGGCTGCTCCTAGGGGAAATCACCCTCACCGAGTTGATGCTGCTACGGCATATTGTCGGTAAATTTGATATTCCCTGGGTTTCCTGATCATGGTGAGTCTGAAGGTGCTTTTGTCAACCCCACTGATGTCAACAATTCTACCCAATACTGATTAATCTGGGGATCATTGGGGCGTTGACGGTGTAAATCAGCTAAAATACTGACAAAATTTTCCCACAGTCCAGCGGTGGCATAAAGCATTGCCTGATCTAAGGGTTCCGTGGTCTGTTGCACCTGAGAGTAAAGATTAGGATCTTTGACTACCTCAATCTTACCTTTTAAGTACAAATCTGAAGGACTAGAAGAATCACAAATGATGGAAAGTTTCCAAGTATATGCACGGTCTGCTGTTAATGGTGCTTCACTGGTAGGTATTTTGATACTCACAATACCTGCTTTGATACCACCCTCAAAGGTCTTTGTATACAGGTTTTGGGGTATTTGATCATCCCTGAGCAGAAATTCCAGTCCTTGTATTGCTGTGGTAGTTTCAGGAATGTAGAACCAGAATTGGGGATGGTCTGACGTGGTTCGTTGCTTTCCATCTTGTTCGTGGGCCGGGATGAGGGAAACAGGAAACTGCTCATCCGGGAAACATTTTTCCTCTTCATTTGTAAGCGATTCAGGTAGACGTGTACCTGCACCAGTGGTTCTGCTAGGCCTGCCTTCCGGGAATATAATTACATTGCCACCGGGTTGAATATAAGCTTCAATATTCCTGATGGCTTCTGCGGCTTGGCGATCGCCCGGACGTGCTGCTAATGCTTGCTGGAAATATATTAAAGCTTGGCGATATTCCCTGTCAGCAATTTTTGCATAACCAACTTGCATATATTCGTCATAGCTGGAAATGCTCTTAACTATGTGGTCAGGTTGATGTGTTGCTAAGACTGGAGTAGGAGGGATAAAACCTAGGGGTAAACAGAAGCAGCCAGTCAATAGACAGTGTAGCCAAATTTGATATTTCATACAAGAACTACTTAACTGGTAATAGAGATTTTGTCACCATAGCTGCAGATGGGGAACCCTGCTAAAATACTTAACACTATATTAAATTGTATTAAATGTGACAGTGAACAGCCTTGAGGCTGTTCACTCTTGACTGTTAATTAATTACTTATGCTTCGTCTAAAGCCGCAATACCAGGTAAGATTTTACCTTCTAACAGTTCCAAGCTAGCGCCACCACCGGTGGAGATGTGGCTCATTTGATCAGCTAAACCGACCTTTTCCACAGCCGCCACTGAGTCACCACCACCGATGATTGTGGTTGTACCAGTTTTACCGATTTCTGCGAGAGTATGAGCGATCGCTTCTGTACCGGTAGCAAATTTATCAAACTCAAACACACCCATAGGGCCGTTCCAAATCACAGTTTTGCAATCAGCCAAAGCTGCTTGGAAAACCTTCACAGAGTCGGGGCCAATATCCAAACCCATACCATCAGCGGGAATATTTTCAATACTGACAGTTGTTGCATTAGCATCGGGGGCGAACTTATCTGCTGAGACGATATCTGTAGGTAACAAGAAGGTAACGCCACGTTCTTGAGCTTTAGCTTCCAAAGTCTTGGCCAGTTCTAATTTATCTTCTTCTACCAAAGACTTACCAACACTTAAACCCCGGGCTTTATAGAAGGTGAAAATCATCCCACCACCGATGATCAGCTTATCGCATTTTTCCAGGAGAGTTTCAATCACACCTATTTTGCTGGAAACCTTGGAACCGCCAATAATTGCCGCCAAAGGACGTTGGGGATCTTCAATAGCACTCTGTAAGTACTGTAGTTCCTTCTCGATCAGATATCCCCCCACAGAAGGACTCAAGTAGTGAGTTACACCTTCAGTGGAAGCGTGGGCGCGGTGTGCTGTACCAAAAGCATCATTCACATAAAAGTCAGCATTAGCTGCCAGTTTTTTAGCAAATTCTGGGTCGTTTTTCTCTTCTTCCTTGTAGAAGCGGACATTTTCGAGTAGCAGAACTTGTCCATTTTGTAAAGCTGCAACTTGAGCAGCAACCGCATCGCCGATACAGTCATCAGTTTTGACAACTTCTTGACCTAGCAATTCCGAGAGACGTTTAGCAACTGGGGTTAAACGCAGCTTGTCATCCACACCCTTGGGACGACCAAAATGGCTAGCTAGAATTACCTTAGCTCCCTTCTGGGTCAAATCTTGGATAGTGGGCAAAGCAGCGCGAATGCGAGTATCATCTGTGATGTTGCCTTGGTCATCCACAGGGACGTTAAAATCAACCCGTACTAAGGCACGTTTACCTGATATATCACTTGCAGACAAATTTGCTAAAGTTTTTTTCGACATTATGATAGACTCTCCTGATTAGCCTTTTGTTATTGTTTTGAAAGTGGAACCATCAAGATTTTACGAGCAAGCAGTGATGCGTAAATCCCCCGTTATTTATGCGGGGCATATTAAGCTAATGACTGATTTGATTCTGTCGTGAAATGCTAAAATTATCATAGCGGTAAAGCGTACACTTAAAAAGCGTGCGCTTGAGAACTGCCAGGGCGGTAGGTGAGTTCCACGGTGTTAACTTGTGGACTCGCAGAGGCGGACTTTTGCACAGTGAAGCAAGGGTAAACACTAAATATCCTTAGTTAGGTGAGTGTCAACGTAGTCAGGGGTGCTAAGTGACAGAGATGTTTAAAACAGTACTATTTCCAATTGATCAAAGCCGGGAAGCGCGAGAAGCTGCTGATGTAGTTACCAACGTTGTGCAGAAGTACGGTAGTCGCTTGGTGCTGCTGTCTGTGGTGGAAGAACCAGTCACGGATGTACCCAGTCCAGATCCCATGAAGTCGTCAGACCTTGTCTCTCAATTGCTGGAAAATGCGCGATCTTTGTTTTCTCAGCAAGGAATTCAATGTGAGATTCTGGAAAAACAGGGGAAACCAGCCTTTACTATCTGCGATGTGGCTGATGACATCGGGGCAGATTTAATTATCATGGGTTGTAGAGGATTAGGTTTGACTGACGAGGGAGCAAGTGATAGTGTTACTACGCGTGTAATTAATCTTTCTCCTTGCCCAGTGCTAATTGTGCCTTAATCTTGCCAAGACGCGATGAATCGCGTCTACCTACATTCGATCCCCAATAGCACTTTTGCTGCCTAAAATTCTTTGGTTGCGTAACATCTCTCCATCTTCGCCGGTCAAATAGTTCGGTTATCCCGCTACTTGTCAGCAACTGAAGAGGGGGTTTTTGCGTCACTATGGATATAGTTAGTAAGATTTGTGTAAATTATTTTTTTTGTCAACGAAACAGTTTTCAATTATAATTGAAAGATTTACCTGAGTTACTTTACTATCTGCTTGATTTGTCTTAGTATAGGATAAGTAGAAATCATATCGACTTCAGATTTTACAATTGCACATCGCGGCCGAGGATAAAAAGAATTTACGCCAATAACCAAGTGTGCTTCTAGGAGACTTCAAAATTCAGGGAAGGTAAGGGAACCTATATCGGGTAGGGGTATTCTTAATCTTTCATAGGCGGTGTATGAATTGACTTCTTTTGGTAGCGCCCTATGTTCCGTGATATGTTTACTACCTTTCCAAACCAGATTTAGTTATTCAAGATCCGTTGTATTTACGGAGTAGAGGACAACGCACCAATGGCTATTGTTAAAACCAAAACCGAAAACCTCAATACCAAATTCACGGCTGATATGGTCAGAACCTATCTGCGGGAAATTGGTCGGGTACCACTGCTAACGCGAGAAGAAGAGATTATTTTTGGCAAGCAGGTACAACAAATGATGACCCTTGTGGAGGCTAAAGACTCCTTAGGGCAGGAGCTAGGTCATGAACCTAGTTTAGCAGAGTGGGCAGCCCATGTTAACCAAACGGAAACACAGATCACACACTCTGTGACCCTAGGTAAACGGGCCAAGCAAAAGATGATTGAAGCCAACCTGCGTTTGGTTGTGGCCATCGCCAAGAAATACCAAAAGCGCAACATGGAGTTTTTGGATTTGATCCAGGAAGGAACTCTAGGATTAGAAAGGGGTGTAGAAAAGTTTGATCCCACCAGGGGTTATAAGTTCTCCACCTATGCTTACTGGTGGATTCGCCAAGCGATTACCCGGGCGATCGCCCAGCAAGGTCGGACTATTCGGTTACCGATTCATATCACCGAGAAACTCAACAAAATCAAAAAAGTACAGCGGGAATTGGCGCAAAAGTTGGGGCGATCGCCGAATCCTGCGGAAATTGCGCAAGAGTTGGAACTAGAGCCGATGCAGATTCGGGAATACCTGAATATGGCGCGTCAACCAGTGTCCTTAGATGTGAAAGTCGGCGATAACCAGGATACAGAATTGCAAGAAATGCTCGAAGATGAAGGACCATCTCCTGAGTATTACACCACCCAAGAGTTCTTGCGTGAAGATCTGAATAACTTGCTCGCAGAACTTACCCCCCAACAAAGACAGGTTTTAGCCCTGCGCTTTGGTTTAGAAGATGGTCATGAAATGTCTTTAGCTAAAGTGGGAGAACGCTTAAATCTTAGCCGTGAGCGCGTCCGTCAGCTAGAACATCAAGCTCTTGCTCATTTGCGCCGTCGTCGCGCCAATGTTAAGGAGTATGTTGCTAGCTAAAAGCAGATAGCTTGCGGTGACGCGCCTCCTGAAGTCAGGGGGCGATTTTTTATCTTGTTTTTCCACGAGGGATGGTGTTAATTAAAACTCAATCCCAGCTTGGGCCTTCACTCCTTGATCCCGGAAAGGATGTTTAATCAGAGTCATTTCCGTGACTAAATCTGCTCGCTCAATTAAAGCAGGAGGTGCGCCTCGACCTGTGAGAATTACGTGCTTGTTGGGTGGTTTTTCTGCTAACCCTGCTAAAACTTGATCTACTTGTAAATAGCCCATTTTCAGGGCGATGTTGATTTCATCGAGCAACACTAACTGAAATTCTGGATTGCGAATATATTCTAATGATTTTTCCCAAGCGGCGCTGGCTTTGTCAAGGTCGCGATCGCGGTCTTGAGTTTCCCAGGTAAAGCCTTCCCCCATAGCGTGAAATTCTATCTGGTTTTCCCAAAAGCTGAAAACCTTTTTTTCTGATGGTTCCCAAGCACCTTTGATAAATTGCACAATCGCTACTTTATACCCATGACCGAGCGATCGCAACACCATACCCAAAGCCGCCGTGGTTTTACCCTTACCATTACCAGTATTAACTATAATTAAACCTTTTTCTGGTACAGCCTCTGCTATACGGCGATCCTGTACCTCTTTGCGCCGCTGCATCTTGTGGCGGTATTGTTCATCAGTTAAGTTAGTTAGGGTTGAGGACATGATTTCGTCTATTAAGCGTTCAATTTCTCTATCTGAGTTTAACTCTTCTGGTGTATCGCTTTTCATCAACCTTACTTATCAAATATGAATTTTCTCACCCACAGCAGGGTTATAGGACGAAGGGGTTAGTCTTGAAAAGACTGGATTTATTCAGGTGAGTGACTACGTGTTGTTTCATTTAATTCTCTTGAGAAATTATTTGGGAACACTATATTAATTCCTGATCATATGGCTTGGAGATCATGAAAAATGTAGATATTCAACATTTTTGTAGGATTTAATTAACTAAATTTCGGGAGAATCTGAGAGGATGTTTGATAAGTTTTCAACAGGTAATTTTTATCTTAGGGAACAGGGAACACACCGAACAGGGAACAGGGAACACCGAAGGATTGGGGAGCACCGAAGGATTAGGGAATGGGAAGGATTGGGGAACACACAAAAAACAATCAAATCCAGTCCCCTCCCCTTACAAGGGGAGGGTTAGGGTGGGGTCAAATAATATTCGATACAGTCTATTCTTATATCAGTATAATTTTTGCCGAAATTCTTTCCTAGGGGTAATGTCATAATTGCCTGAAATCTAGATAACATTAGATTCAGCGTGTTTACTATTCAGGAGTGCCAAAATGTCAAAAAAACTGGGTCAAAAAATCTCCCCCATACCCATGTCCACCGATATCGGCGTGGTAGATTTGATTAATAATTACTTCACAGCCTATAACTCAGCACGTTTGCGAGAAATCTGTCAACTCATGAGTCACGATATCTTAAAAGATGGCGTGACTGTGGGAGTTAGCCTTTCTGGTGCGATGACACCAGCTGGATTTGGAGTTTCAGCACTATCGCCCCTAATTCGCAACGGTTTTATTGACTGGATGATTAGTACAGGTGCAAATCTTTACCATGATATGCACTATGGCTTAGGTTTTGAACTGTTTGCCGGTAATCCGTTTTTGGATGATGTCAAGTTGCGCCAAGATGGTACGATCAGAATCTATGATATTATCTTTGGCTATGATGTCTTGCTGGAAACTGACGCTTTTATTCGCAAGATTCTCCAAGCAGAAGTATTTCAAAAACCCATGGGAACTGCCGAGTTTCACTATCTATTGGGTAAGTATGTCCGAGAAGTAGAAAAGCAGTTGGGAGTGCAGCATTCTTGTTTGTTAGCCACAGCTTATGAATGTGGCGTACCTATTTATACCTCATCCCCAGGAGATAGTTCCATTGGGATGAATGTTGCAGCTTTAGCTTTGGAAGGTTCAAAGTTAGTCATAGACCCTTCTATTGACGTGAATGAGACAGCAGCGATCGCCTATTGTGCCAGAGAATCAGCCGGAAAAAGTGCAGCTGTAATTCTCGGTGGGGGTAGCCCTAAGAACTTTTTACTACAAACACAACCGCAAATTCACGAGGTTTTAGGGCTAGAAGAAAGGGGACACGATTACTTTGTACAGTTTACCGACGCTCGGCCGGATACCGGAGGTTTGTCAGGTGCAACTCCCTCGGAAGCTGTGAGTTGGGGTAAAATAGACCCAGAAGAGTTACCTAGCACAATTGTTTGTTACACTGATAGTACCATAGCTGTACCATTAGTCACAGCTTATGTTCTCAACCAGTGTCAACCTCGACCTCTGAAGCGGTTATATGACAGACGACCAGCAATGCTGGAGAAATTAAAAACAGACTACCTAGCAGCTTTAGCACAGCCATCGGAGCAAGTCCGAGCTGCTGTAGCTGATATGGTATCTTAGCAATAATTCCTCATCGTCCCTAAAGCATGATTTAAATGGAACCCGCCCTTAAGGGTGGGTCTCACCGGAGATCATATTAACCGACCCCAGGGATACCCACCCCAAAAGAGTTATAATTTTTGCTCCACTCGTGAATCTTCCTGAGAAAATCTCCTACGGATTGTTTTACTTTCCCCATTAGCAGCAGTTGCTGTCATGAGATAGTTAATTGAGTCATCGGAGAAAGGAACCCGGAGGTGAAATGTACCGTCTGTTTTTACTTTAATGGGTTTACCAGCAATATTTACTTTTGCACCGGGTTCTGTTGAGCCGTGGATAATTAATTCAGCATCTGTGATCAACCAAAAATCTGTTTGGGGACGACTGAATACGCGAACTATTTCTGAACGGACGATTATTTCCCAGCTACCGCCTTGGTTAGTATAACCTATTTCGGCAATATAATCATGATCAGTTTCGGGAATTCCCACATAACGACTAGGCGCAATGTCATTGCATTCGTACTGCTGTACCAGAGGGGGAGTCTGATAACTCAAGTCTAAATTTGTGACATCATATAAGCGCAGATATAATTGAGATACGCTGTTATTTTGCAATATTTCCTTGTCAGATGGGGAAATGTACCAAGTGGCATTAGCCCACTTGGGTGTACGTAATTGAAGGATCAGACTACTCTCATTACTGATCTCGGGTAAATCTAGAAATGTTGTGTTTGCCGTTTGGAGATTTTTATCTGTGCCATCTGTCAAGGGTATACCAAAGACGCGAATCCGTTCAGAACTGGTAATAGTTACCCAATCATCACCTATATTGTAACCTATGGCGGCGATATAATCGCGATCGCTGCGGGGAATGGTAATATATTTCTCTTTTATTCCTGACTCTAGTTCATACTCCTGTAGCAGTTGGGGAGTTTGATAACTCAAGTCTAAATTCGTGACATCATACAGCCGCAGATATAATTGAGATATGCCATTATTTGACAATACTTCCAGGCCATCAATGTGCCAAGTGGCATAAATCCACTCTGCATTTTTGGGCTGGAGGATAATATTTTGGTCGCCATAGAGATGAAATCCTGGCCTACTATCTTCTTGGGGTGTAGCAAAAACGCGAATCCGTTCAGAACTGGTAATACTTACCCAATTATCATCTACCTTAAAACCTATGGCGGCGATATAATCGCGATCGCTGCGGGGAATCGGAATATATTCCTCTTTTATTCCTGAGTCTAGTTCATACTCCTGTAGCACTTGGGGAGTTTGATAACTCAAGTCTAAATCTGTCACATCATACAGCCGCAGATACAATTGAGATATGCCATTATTTGATAATCCTTCCTGACAAGTTTGATCAATGTACCAAGTCACATAAGCCCATTCTGGATTTCGCGGCTTAAGCATCATACTCCGCTCCCCATCGAGATTCAATCCTCCTCTGGTGTCTTCTTGGGGTGTAGCAAAAACGCGCACCTCTTCAGAACTGGTAATAGTTACCCAATTATCATCTACCTTAAAACCTATGGCGGCGATATAACTGCGATCGCGAAGCGTCCCCGCAAGCAGATCTGTTTGGGGAATCGGAATATATTTCTCTGGTGTTTCCCACTTTACTTTATATTCATCTACCAGTTGAGGACTTTGATAACTCAAGTTTAAATCTGTCACATCATACAGCCGCAGATACAATTGAGATATGCCATTATTTGATAATCCTTCCTGACAAGTTTGATCAATGTACCAAGTCACATAAGCCCATTCTGGATTTCGCAGCTTAAGGATAATACTCAGATCCCCATTCACTGCAGCGGCCATGACTACGCCAGCCAAGCTATCCCCCAGGGGATGATTCAACAATGGATCTTCGCCCCCATGACCCTCATGGTCAATCCCCATTTCTACAAAGGTTTCACTGTCTGCAAAAATATCTGTCCTCTCCGGATAATCACAGACAGTCCCATGGTTGATGGGTTCAGCTGCATCGGCTACTGTATTCAACACCTCTTCACTAATATCTAGGGATATTTCCTGTAAATTGGTCACCCGTGCCGATATATTTTCACTTAGTCGCAAACTGGCGCTTAAATCAAATTCTGGCTGGTGTTGTGCTGCTGTTTGGTCAAGAGAGTATTTGCTCTGCCAATTTTCCCCTTCAAACACCACATCTGAGATTTGAGAATCTGTAGCTTGAAAATTTTGAGTTTCAACCGGTTCTTGATCATTCACTGTTTCAGGCACAACAACAGACCCCGTAGCAGTTGCTGCTGTAACAGAGGTATCATTTCTGGGGGTTGAGTCCTCATTTTTTTTAGAGATTTCGGCAGTATAACCAGGGACTTTTTTCTTAGGATCTGCCCGACGTGACCGGAACAGCCATATTAGTAACCCAATTATAACAGGCGTAGGTAATAAAAGCCACCATAAAGGTATCTCAGGCATCTGATCAGAACTAGAAATATTTTCTGGCGACTGGTCTTCATCTAATAGGGGAGCTGGAGGATCTAGTCCAGGAATTTCTAGTGTTTCTACTTCTCTCCCAGCCAGGGCCGTTTCTATGGCTTGCTTTCCTGGTACTGCCTGGGTAAACTTGATAAAAGCATCTAAATTGGGGCTAGGATTTTGCCTGTAAGCATACACCAAAGGCAGGGAATAGATATAGTTAAGCTGATCCGGTAAAGTTTCATTCACAGGAATCACTCGCACATTGGGCAGACGCGATACATCATGAACCAGGGCATAGCTAATACCATCATTGCCCAGTCTGGCGATAATTTCCGTGGTATCATCCTCTAGGACTACGGTAGCATTCGCGCCTGTAACCAGTTCAGATCCCTGAAAACCTGGGTAGGTGCGAAATGTGTTGCGGGTTTCGCTATTTACCGGGCGGTCAATGAATCGAATATTACTATCTGTACCTCCAACTTCTGACCAGTTGGTAATATTTCCGCTGAAAATACCGGCGAATTGCTCAGAAGTCAAACTACCCTCAAAGGGATTATCCCGCCCAACTATGATAGCAATTTTTGCACTGTGAATCAATACTTGTGCCAGACCTTGGGCTTGTTCTTCTGGAGTCAAATCACGAGGTATCGCTGCTATATCAATATTTCCACTTAGCAAAGCTGAAATCGCCGCATCAGACCCATTAGTTGCAACCTCTACATTTGTCCCAGAAAACCCTTGCTCAAAACTCTGTTTTAAACTGCGGTTGATTGCTCCCAAGCTGGTAGAACCATCAATTTTGATTTTAGTCTGATCTTCCACTGTTTGAGGCGCTAGGAAAGAGTCAGTAGCAGATTGTGCCAGCACTGATGTCGGTACAAACAAAGGTACTGTCATAGGGGTAGTCACTAAAGACAGCAATAATGCTAGAGTAACTATTGCACTATCTTTTTTTCTTCTTGCCACATATATTATTGATCTGGGTAGACAAAGCTAGAGGATCTGGAATTGTATCTCTTTATATTAGGAGCAGACGCGCTAATTATACATCTGGGATGAAATTTATCATTACTTTTTGACAACGGGGTCATGTACTCGCTCTCAGATTACTCAAGAGTTTAATTTAATACCTGCTGCGAGGATCATGGGGGGTATTTTGGCTTTAATTGCAGATTTGGTGTCTCAGTTACCAGGAAATCACCTGGTTTTACCCATCAACTCTGTGACAGCTTTAATTGGAACTCCGGTTATTAGTTGGTTGATTTTGCGGCGCAGATACTGATATTTTTGTAAGATGACAGTGGCAGTGGGGTTTGGTGATTAAGGTTTCCACTAAAGAGTTGAGGGCTGTGGCCGCTAGTAAGCCTCCTCCTAGAGTCCCTTCTATGGTAATGTATGGTATCGGTTGTTGCATAAGTCGGCGTTTGGCCGCAGGAGCGTGGCTAAAGCCTATGGGTAAGCCTATAATCAGGGCTGGTGCGATTTTCTGCTGCTTGATGGCTTCACAGGTCTCTAGAAGGACTGATGGGGCGTAGCCTATGACTAATATACTATTATTACTGATTTGGGCAAGTTTTTGCCGCCATTTGTCCTGCTCCCAGAATTCTGTCTCGGCTTCTGGGGCAGTGGTAATATGGGGGTTGTCAATTAAGGTGATAATTTCACACCCTAAGTGGGTGAGTCTGGTTTGGTCTAAGGCGGCGGCGACTGTGGGTATATCTACTACTATTTTACACCCGGTTTTTAAGGTTTTACGACTGGTGGCGATCGCACCTGGACTGAGTTTGACAAAGGATACTAAACTCACATCACCACAGGCTAAAACTAGTTCAGCTATTAAATGTTGTTCAATTTCCGAACGCTCGGACAGGTCAGGAAGGATGCGTTGTAATGACTCGGTAAATGCTTCTGCATGATTATGTACTTCTGCATCTAACCCACTCCACAGTTGATTAAGTTCTCCTAGTCCTACTTGGGTTTCTACTTCTAACAGTTTGAGTTGCGATAATACCTCGGCTTGCATGATTTGACAATGGCGATCGCGTCCTAATAAGCTCTCTAATGCTGAGGCTGTTTGTCTGAGTTGGGATATTTGCTGCATTACGGCCCCATATTGTTTTTGCAGTTGCTCTGTTAGGCTTTTGCTGTTGTCTGTTTCTGGTTCTATTTCTAAAATCTGGCGAATATGGTTAAGTTGAAAGCCTTGGTTTTTTAAGGCGACTATGCGCTGCAGTCTAACTATATCTCTATCTGTGTACAGGCGGTAGTTACCAGGCGATCGCTGTGGTTGTGGTAGTAGTCCTAGTTGATGGTAATGTCTCACCATCCGCGGGGTTATCCCTTGTCCTACTGCTTGGGTGAGTTCTTTGATTGTTAGGGTGGTCATCTGTTTTTAAACGCAAAGGTTCGCAAAGGTTAACGCAAAGGTTCGCAAAGTGGTTTTTATCGATTTTAGGCTTGACATTGACAGTAATGTCAAGGTTTAGGGTGAGGGCATTGTGATCAATGAGTTATTATGCTGAGTTATCGGGGTTTAACAAGATTTATTGCCGAAGGTTCGGATACTTTGGCAGCTGTGTTTTGTGGTATGTTTTTGTTTGTGGGTTGGTTGGCTTTGTCTGTTGATTGGTTAGGATGGGCTTTGCTGTTTTTACCCGCTGCTTATGTGATTGGTGGTTATGATAGCGCCCGGGAGGGTTTGACCACTCTAATTAAAGAACAAGAATTAGATGTTGATCTGTTAATGATTGTGGCTGCTCTGGGTGCTGCTGGGTTGGGTTTATGGCGTGGAGAATACTATCTAATTATTGATGGGGGAATTTTGATCCTCATCTTTGCTATTAGTGGCGCACTGGAAGGTTACGCTATGCGTCGCACTGAGAAGAGTATCCGTAGTTTGATGAGTTTAACACCAGATACAGCTCGGGTTTTACTGGGGGGAGAAGCAGAAATGCTGCCTATTACTCAACTCAAGGTGGGTGATGAAATTATTGTTAAACCAGGTGAATTGATTCCTACTGATGGTATAATTATATCTGGTTATAGTAGCCTCAATCAAGCAGCAATTACAGGGGAGTCTTTACCTATAGAAAAGTCTGTGGGAGATGAGGTTTTTGCCGGAACTCTCAACGGTTTTGGCGCTTTGCATCTTCGGGTACATAAACCACCTTCTAGCAGTTTGATTCAGCGTGTGATTCGTTTGGTGGAACAAGCACAGACGGACGCACCCCCTTCTCAACAGTTTATTGAGCAATTTGAACGCATCTATGCCCGGGTAGTTGTGGTCGGCGGGGTGTTGTTGGTGTTTTTACCGCCCTTAATTTGGGGTTGGAGTTGGGAAGTTACTATTTATCGTGCTTTGACTTTTTTGGTGGTGGCTTCTCCCTGTGCCCTGATGGCGGCAATTATGCCTACACTGTTATCGGGTATTGCTAATGGTGCACGACAGGGAATTTTATTTAAGAATGGGGCGCAGTTAGAAAAAATTGGTCAGGTTCGCGCCATTGCTTTCGATAAAACTGGTACTTTAACTACAGGTAATCTGCAAGTTTATGGGGTAATTTCTAGTGGTGAATATTCGGAGCCAGAAGTATTAAAAATAGCGGCAGCTTTGGAATCCTGCTCTGAACACCCCATTGGTAAGGCTATTGTACAGGCGGCTGGTACAGGTTGGGAATGTGGGGTTGATGTCCAAGCTATACCCGGACAGGGAATTGTCGGCTTTGTCAACCATCAACAGGTGTTTGTGGGGAATACAGCTTTTATCCGGGAATATGTAGACCAGTCCCCGGAGGAGTTACAAACCTGGGCGCAATCTCAGGAAAATCAGGGTAAAACTGTGGTTTGGGTGGCACAGGCTCAACAGATCATAGGTGCGATCGCCATTGCTGACCTGATTAGACCAGAAGCTGTATCTATGATTACTCGCTTGCGAAAGTTAGGGGTTGAGCAAATTGTCATGATTACCGGGGACAATCAACGCACGGCTGACAGCGTAGCCCAGACTGTGGGTATTGATCAAGTGTATGCGGAACTCTTACCTGAAGATAAGCTAAATGTGATCCGTCAGCTGCAACAAGAGTATCAAACTGTGGCTATGGTGGGGGACGGCATTAATGATGCTCCCGCCCTCGCCCAGGCTTCTGTGGGTATTGCTATGGGGATAGCCGGGAGTGATGTAGCTTTGGAAACCGCAGATATAGTATTGATGGCGGATAAATTAGAGAAATTAGCCACAGCTATCGAATTAGGTAGGCGATCGCACTCCATTGTCAAACAGAATATAGTTATAGCTCTAGGCTTTATTATATTACTGTTAATCGGTAACTTTTTAGGCAACATTAACTTACCCATTGGGGTCATTGGTCACGAAGGTTCAACAGTGTTAGTTACACTCAGTGGTTTAAGATTACTGAGAAACTGAATTTTACAGGATTCCGGGTTTAAATAGCCATCACCCGGAAATGATATCAGCTACTCGGCCGCAAAACACCTGTGGGTATTTAACCCGCCCATGTCAACCCAGTTAAATGGCCATTAGCTTACAATTAGCATTGCATTGATATTCAGGAGCAATAAAATGGGATTAACTGAACAGCTGTTAACTGCCAACAAAAAGGCTATGCTTATAGATGATTGCTGCCAAATGATTGATCAGCAGCTAGCTTCTAAATCAGGTATCACTGGTATAGCCTTGAAAACCGCCTTCACCGCCTTAAAAGGAGTGAACCCCGGATACATCCCTTATATTGTCGAGCAGCTGCTACCACAATTCCTGACAGCCCTTGACCCTCTCTGGACTGAGGGTATAGCCAAGGGTGATCCCGCATCTCACCTCATCGCCAGTCGTTCTGAAACAGCAGACGCTATGCTCAGTATTACCGATGCTAGAATCCAGCACACAAAGCGGCAAATAGTTAAAGGAACCTATGAAAAATTCCGGAGTTCCGCCAAAAAACACGTAGAAGAAGCAGTTCCAGACTTAGCTAATATAGTAGATAAACATACTAAAATTTAAGGACAATCCAGTATGTGAATGAAATTCATTTACATACTGGTGAACCTTGGGATTTACCCACCACAGTGGATAATTTCCGCCCCCGATGGCGGTATCCTCGGCTCATACAAAAGTTAGAAATATTTTAGCCACAAGTAGTATAATTGTACTGCAAGAATATTTACTCTGTGTGGTAGTCCTTCTCATGATACATGATCAAGGGATTTCTATTTCCCTATTTACAGGTGCATTTGGTCTGGATTTAGGTATGGAAGCAGCCGGATTTCATACAGTGACTGTAGTAGAAAAAGACCATGATGCTGCAAAAACAATTCTTCTTAACAGACCTGATCTTAAAGAAAGTGCTGTTCCTAGAGAAATAGAAAAACTCAGTTCCCAAAGACTACTTGAGGAAGGAGGAAGATTTTTAAAATTAGGTCGTGCTTTACAAGTGGGAGAAGTAGACTTAGTAACAGGTGGTCTGACCCTGTCAACCATTTAGTACCGCCGGAAAAAGAGGTTCAGTGATGGACCCTCGCGGTAGTTTATTTATGGAATTTATTCGTATTGTTAAAGAAGTTCAACCCCGTTTTTTCTTGATGGAAAATGTCAAAGGTTTACTTTCAGCACCTATTCGTCACAGACCAATTAATGAACGGGGTAAAAATCATCCCCCTTTAGCAGATGATGAAATGCCAGGATCTGCATTAAGGGTGGTACTATCAGAAATGAAACAACTAGGATATAAGGTAGTTTATAATCTCTTAGAAGCAGCAGATTATGGCGTTCCACAAAATAGAGAGCGTGTAGTATTTATCGGTTCTAGAGATGGTGAGACTGCTACATTTCCTCTCCCCAAATATTGCCAAAATGGTCAACATCTACCTAAATGGCGGACTCTCAGAGATGCTTTAACAGGTTTAGTTGATAGAGAGTCAGAGTTTATAAGTTATTCAGAAAATCGCTTAAAATACTTAAGATTATTAGAAGCAGGACAAAACTGGAGACATTTACCAGAGGAATTAAAAAAAGAGGCTATGGGCGGTGCTTATGATTCGGGAGGTGGAAAAGTCGGTTTTTATAGAAGATTATCCTGGGATAAACCTTCTCCGACAATAACCACAAGTCCACATCAAAAAGCTACTGATATGTGTCATCCCGTAGAGTTGCGTTCTTTAACTGTACGCGAGTCGGCAAAAATTCAAACTTTTCCCGATGATTGGATCTTCTCTGGTTCGATAAGTTCTAAATATAAACAAATTGGTAATGCAGTTCCGGTATTGCTTGCAAAAGAAATTGGTACTTATCTTTTTAATTTAATCCAGGGAAATAAACCCAAAGCTAAAGAAACATCTGAACAACTATCGCTATTTTAGCTAGAGAATTTTAAGTGTCTTTTTTTGTGGCTTTATACCCACTTTTAAACTGTGAACTTTTAAGAACTATAAAGCCTTTTGGTGTATCTAATGAAGTACACACCAATTTATTACTTATTACTTATTACTTATTACTTATTCCCTGTTCCCTGTTCCCTAAAACTAAAAAACTGTTTACCTCACGAGCATGGGAAATTCTATATCAGCCGAAAAAATCAAGCCAGTAGATAGAATGACTCTATCTAATGGCTCAATGGAATCATCTGCGAAGAAGACCTTTACACTAGTTTTAAATCAGGATACTCCGCCAAAATATCATCAGAAGTCAGGGTATCCCCTTCAGCTTGAGGAGTCCAAAGCACCTCAATAGCTAAAAGTTGATCACCTGGAATTCCACCAATTCGCCGCAAAACTTGACGCAAATCATCAGCACTGTTAACCTCTGGGATTTCCAACTTCCCTAATGTCGCCGCTAGTAGGGTAACAATTAGGTATTCCCCTGGTGCTTCACTGATTTGGTCAGCAGGGGGTAAAGCCTCTTTTTTCAAAGCTGCTTTCAGCTGGTTGTTGACGTTAGAGAGAGTTTCTTCACTAAACTTGCTGCGTTCGGCTAATGATAAACGGTTAAACTGACTTTCAGCCGCATTTAATTTAACTTGCTGCGTACCCCCACCTGCGTAGACCCAATATTCTGGATGACGCAGTAAAGCCAAACTGACTTCTTGCAATACTTCTGCTCTCCCTTCTGGGGAGTTAGTATCAGCAGATTCGGCTATCTGGTCAAGTTCGGTTTGCAAACCACGCGCTTGCGCTAATAAACCAACTTGTAACCGAGTTACAGAAACAGCAGGATTGCTGCTATACTCTACGTCTACCCCTTCACCACCGCTCACACGGCGGAAGGTTTGTACCAAGAAATTCGCGATCGCCAAGAAAATTAAGATGGTAAATAGACCGCCAAACCCACCACCAATCCCCCAAAAGGGAATCAAGAAGGGAAAGCCGAAACCACCACCGGGATAGTATCCTCCACCACCAGGAGGCGCATAAGTACGCGGTGTGTAGGTGCGGCTAGAAGGCGCTCTAAATGAGCCGCCACCGATGCGACCACCGCTGCGGGCTGCTAATGCATTATCACCATGGCTAAGTGCTAAAGTTAACACTAGGCTGAAAAGAAAGAAAACCTTTAACAAGGGTTTGATGGTTTGTTTTAGTTTGTTAGCCATAACACAGGCGCTTAGAAATTGTATTAGTTATGATTGCTTTCTAGGTTCCCAAAAATCTTTTACTTACTCGAACTAGTGAGTTGTTGATTGACACTAGCTCTTTTTAACATTCACTTTTTTGATATATATCTAATTTACCGCGTCCTATCCGGATTGGACAGTCAGCCCAGGGGGGATTTCTGTGGTAGATAACCGTACATGAAGGATACGGACAATTTATATGATGTCAGACCAGTCATAATCATCAGTAAGAGGATGTTTGTCAAGTATTAAACAGGTAATTTTTATATTAGGGAACACACCGAACAGGGAACACACCGAAGGATTGGGAAGGGTTGGGGAACACACAAAAAACAATAAAATCCAGTCCCCTCCCCTTACAAGAACAAGACAAGGTGGACAAGGTGGACAAGGTGACCACCGGAGAAAAACAGTACAAAGTCTGTATTCTTAGTAAGAAAAATAGCCCATTAAAAGACCATTGTCCGTATAAAATCTTCCTTGTCCACTTTCCTTCCTTGTCTTCGGTAGTCTTGCCTTCACAGATCATATTAAAAACCTACCCTTGTAAGGAAGGGGGTGGGGTCAAACAATAGTTGATACACTAATCATACCTTTTAAAAAATCTTCTAAGGGTATGGCTACGCCACGCCAGATATGACAGATATACTCGCTATTAACAATAGCTCGGTAATGTATCACTTTTACTTGTATTACTATTAACTATGTAGCCAGCGGATTAACAACTTGAGCATCATCAGAAAAACAGGATAATTTTCCGGGAGTTTCCTAAATTTGATGATATATACTACCAGGAAATCATATTTGTTGGGCATTTTGGCATGACATAGAACTTTATTTAGGATATGCTATTAATACCGACAATATTGAATAGGTTTTTAGCATTTTTTTATTCATGAAATCGGCTAAGAATCACGATTTCTGGGGAGTTGTTTGGCATTGAAATTATCAAATTGGTAAAATTTATGTAGCACTAAAATAATTTACAAAAACTTCACAGAAATTTCCCATGTTGAATGTTATAAAATATAGCTGAGAGATGTGTAATCTATTCCCTCAAGCAAGGATACAAAATTTAAATTTTCTATATCCTAAACAGAGGTAAATATCTATACATAACTCAACTGTTACGGGATTAATTCAGAGTGCGAAAAAACCTGGTAAAAAAAAGTACAAATCCCTGTTTTGTCAATGATAGCTATTAGCTAAAATAAAAAAATAGCCCATTTCTCGCTTAAATGATCACGAAGCTCTGCACTCACTAGTTAGTATATATAGCATCTATAGCGAGGGGAATTTGAGGATTTAAGACGTTGTAAAAAGATGCTGTAAATGGCGAAATCACTCAAATTTCAGGTTTTAATTCCGTTATAAACTATTTTGTTTTCTATGTAGTTAACTTCTTGGCTTGAGGTACAACATAGTCAATACTTACCAAGTTAGTCAGTTCAATTACTAGAATTTAAATCCATCTAAACATTGACCTAAATTCTAGTATTAAGGCTTACATATCTTTTAAATTCAACTGATCAAAAATTAGCATGGAACATATCTCACAACTCCGAACAAAAATTAGACAGGAAAGGGCAAATCCTGATATATTAGTAGTATCCCATCTATTTCTGCCAAAAAAAGCAGTGATTGGGGAATATCTCTATAATCGCTGTGTTCAAGACCCAGAAAGAGTAGTTGTTCTCACATCTGCTTGTTCTGGCGATCAAGTATTTGATGCGGCTCAAGAATTTCCTGTATATCGCTGGATCAATTGTCGATACTGGTTGGGTAATTTTCTGGGAAGTCTATTACAACCTACTATCGATTTAGTCTGCTCATTTGTGCTAGCCATCAAACTCTATTTTCGTTATCATTACCGTTATATTGAATGGGGTCACGGCTACGATTTTCCAGCATTATTACTATTGAGCTATATCCTACCCATACGCTTTTTTATGTATCTCCATGGTAGCGATATTCTTGAGAGTTTAAATAATCCCATATGGCGATCACTCTTAAAATTGACCCTGAAACGCGCCGAGGGAATTGTTTGTAACAGTTACGTCACCCAAGATTATCTCCACAAAACTTTCCGGTTAACCACTCCCACCCATGTTATTCAACCTATAGTCAGACCAGAAAAATTTGGTATTCAAAAGAATCAAGCTAATTTTGATGATTTACGTCAACGGGTGCGGGAAGCGTACAATATTCCGGAAACAGCAATAGTAATTCTTTCGGTAGGAAGGTTAGTCAAGGAAAAAAGCTTTGATCGTGTGATTGAAAACTTACCACTGCTACTCACAATTGGACTTGATGTTTACTATATACTTTGCGGACAAGGGCCATGTGAACCCGCATTAAAAAAATTAGCCCAGCGCTTGCGAGTAGACAAGCGAGTACACTTGACCGGACATATACCCGATGACCAATTAGCTGGTTATTATGCAGCTTGTGATCTGTTTGCGATGCTCAGTTCCTTAGATCCCAAGGAATGTATACAGGGTTTTGGTATTGTTTACTTAGAAGCAAATTATTTCGGTAAACCTGTGATTGCTTCTCGTTTAGGCTCGGTGATTGATATAGTTCGCCATGAAGAAAATGGGATTCTCGTGAATCCCAAATCTGGATCCGAAGTTTTTCAGGCTTTCAAACGATTGTGTAACGACCAGCATTTACGTGAAAAACTCGGTCGCAAAGGTAAACAATTAGCCAGACGCAAAACCCTTTACCGTTCGCTGTACCTATCTGAACCTATCCCTAATGGTGTGTTGAATTAACCACCACCTACAATGGTGACTATTTCTAAGCGATCGCCTGGCTGCATTTGTGTTTCTGGCCAAAATTGACGGTGTAAAATTTCACCATTATATTCCACCGCTACTAAACGGGGATTAAAACCGAACTGTTGCAGTAAATCTGGTAACAGCGTTTGGGAGGAGCAACTACGGGTTTCGCCATTTACCTGGAGTGTAATCTGATTAGACATCTTAAAGTGCTGATTTATCAACTGGTTATGGTTGGATGTGATGAAGCTGGGAAATCAAATATTGTGTTACCAGGGTCGGCTGTTCCGCTTGGATGATAGCTCGTACCACCGCTACACGTTCCGCCCCCGCTGCGATCACATCATTGATATTATTTGTATCTATACCCCCAATGGCAAACCAAGGAATTGAGCTATGTTGGGCGGCATAGGTAACATATTGTAAGCCCGCTGCTGGCTTATTTGCTTTCGTGGGGGTTTCATAAACTGGACCCACACCAATATAATCTGCACCTTCAGCAATTGCCTTTTGCATTTCTTCAGGATTGGTAGTAGAACGCCCTATTAAACGTTGGTGTCCTAGTAATTGTCTAGCCATGGCAATAGGCATATCTTGTTGTCCCAAATGTACACCATCTGCATCCACCGCCAAAGCTAGATCCACTCTGTCATTAACGATAAATAAAGCACCGTAGGAATGACATAATTCCCTTAATCTTGTCGCCCGTTCCACACGTATATAATCATCAGCAGTTTTCTCCCGGTATTGCACAAGGCTTAATCCAGCCTTGAGAGCAGCTTCCACCTGTGGGAGTAAATTTTCTGCGGGAGCAGTCACTAGATATAACTGCGATCGCCACAGTAGTTGATGACGCTGGTAGCCCATTAAACTAGTTTCTAGAGTATAAACACGATAACGCATCTGCTTCAAAGCTTTACCCATATCGGGATGGTAAAGCTTACCGTATTCTTCGAGCACCCGCATTGCTTCTTGGACACGACAAAAGTTTGCTTGTAATAGCGCCCCAATGCTAGAGCGTTGTTCTTCCTGCGGATGGGTCAATTCCGTACCCGGATCACCGGGTGTATCTCGCGCCGCCCGCAGTTCCGCAGTATGCCAATGAGCCAATTCTTGACGCAGGTACTTGCATTCCCCAACTAATTGCGCGTTATTTAACCCAAAGCGACACCATTCTTCTATAATTCGCAATCCTTCCCGGGATCGGTCTAGATTAGCATCTAAAATCCGGTAAACAGCTGGCTGTATTTGCGCTTTTTGGCTGTTTGGCTCCACCATAACAACAACCCTATTATTACTTGCATTAAGTGGGGTAATATCAAAACTTTGAGACATTTTGATCAAAAATTTCTAGTACGGTAATATCAAAAATAAGTACAAATTTAATATAATTTTATACATACTTTACTTGCTAGATAGATGAAACAGCAAAGATTTAAGAACGATATTATCATATATCTTAAACTGAACAACAAGCATATATTCAGCAATTCACCTGCATAACACACAAAATATCTTTTTTTCTTTAATAGAGAATTATTTATCAGCAGGTCTAGTAACTTTTATTGTGTAATTTATTTGGGCAAAGTCAATCAATCATTTGCATCAAGTCCAATCCCCAACAGCTATTGCACAGCTAATAAAAGAATTGCATAGCTCAATGTACCACAAGCAAATGCCCAAAAACAGCTTTCCCTCTCTTCTGGTAGTTCTTCCTTCAGAACATTGAGGACAATACCACCAGCTAAAAACGCAAATAAAACCGCAACAATAGCCTGATTAATTTCCGTAACTGAGCCCAGAAACCAACCCACAATTATCGCTATTGACAACAGCCAACGACCAATTTTGTCATAGATCCTTTTGTGATGTTGACGCAAACCATGATCGTTAACCACAAAATGCAGCGCCATGGCCAAAGAAAATAATAATAAACCCTTAATATTTGAGTTCTCTCGTTGTACTAGCAAATACCCAATTAAGACATTATAAATCGCAAAAGCAGCAATATGTAGGAAAAAAAAATCTGTCGGCTTTCCTGTTGTTTCACTCTCTGCAAGTGAAGTTTTCGCCAATCTCTCTAAGCCATAAAAAACCGTTAAACCTAAAAGTGCCACTATATAGACATGATGCTCTAAAAAACTCCATACCATATTTACACTGCTTTGCAGTTTTACTTGTGCTTGACTCAGTTCTGGCAAAATGTGAATAAACACATAAGCTACAGATACACCGCTACCAAAGGAGAAACCACGACTACGTGGTGTAGATTTGAGAAATCTTAGTTTAGCTGCAAATAAATGTGTGGTGGCTAAGACAATCGCCGAAATCAAAGTGTTCATGCTTACTTCTAGTATTGATTCTCACAATTACCAGGTTGATGACTGTGAGCGATCGCATAATACCAATGATTGACATTCTTCATTCTCAGGGGATAAAAACTTTAGTATAGGACTTAGACACCTGTCATAAAAAATTATATTTTTTGCTGGTATTCAGGGCTGCTCCTTACCTGATTGTGAGGATTGCACTTTCCCCCCCCAGTTAAGATATGATTACAGCTACATAAGTCCTATATTATTAGCATTTATCGAAAGTGGATTTATCCCAATTATGTATTCTCAATATTCTCAAGCAAAGCTCCTGCAATTACAGCTAACTCGCAACCTTGATCAATCAAATTCTTCCCAGGAATTAGTCTGGTTTTTGGTTTCTTCCATCTTATCTTTCACCCTAGGCTTAGGAGTAATAACTATAACTGTACTGGGTGTCGGTTCCGGTAGAGTTTCGGCTCAAATACCTCAGACCTCCCAGGGTGAAAGCACAAGGTCTGAAGTGAAAATGTTATTTGTCAACCCCCGTCTGGGAAATAACACTTCGGGTAATGGTACTCAGAGCGCTCCTTTCCAAACTATTACCCACGCCTTGCAAGTAGCGACTCCCAATACAATGATTATCCTCTTCCCTGGTAATTATACTGCTGAGACTGGGGAGATTTTTCCCCTCAACCTCAAACCGGGTGTTGTGATTCAAGGAGATAGTCCCAGCAAAGGACAGGGAATTACAATTAGAGGTGGTGGGACATTCCTTAGTCGCAGCTTTGGTGGTCAAAACGTCACTATCGTCGGTGCAGACAAGGCTGAGTTAAGTGGGGTAACGGTCACAAATCCCCAGCCCCGTGGTTATGGTTTGTGGGTTGACTCCAGCAATCCTGTGATCACAAACAATACATTTACCCGCAATACTCAGGATGGGATCTCTATCAGTGGTAACAGCTCCCCCACAATTAGGCAGAATTACTTTCATCGTAATGGGGCCAATGGTATGACCATTGGCGGTAATTCCCAGGCGCAAGTGCGGGAAAATGTTTTTGAGGAAACAGGATTTGGCATCAATATTACTGACAATGCTGCGCCCATATTGGGCAGTAATCAAATTCAAAACAATCGGTATGGCATCATAGTACAAGGTAATGCTCGGCCGATTTTACGGCAGAATTTAATTCAAGGTAGTAGGGAAGATGGTTTAGTGGTTCTCACCCCAGCAATGCCAAACCTAGGTACTATGACTGAAGTAGGTGGAAACCAATTTCGCAATAATATGGGCTATGATATTAATGCCAGTGGGAGTAACCAGAGGATTCCTGCAGTTGGTAATAACCTGTTCCCAAATCGCATTATTGGTAACGTAGACTTTCAAGCTCAAACAGCACCCATAGGTCAAAACCCTCAGCGGCCTACCCTCGCCAATCCTCCCACCCAGACAATCCCTACCAATGAAGAAATTATCTTTTCTGCTCCCAATCAGCCAAACCAAGCTAATCAATCACAGAGGAATTATCTCCAGATTGATCCTAATATTGTGGAATTTGTAGCCCCCCAGTCGCCACCTCCAGGTCAAGCACCTCCCTTTGGGGAATCACCTCTGTTACCAATTCCCAATCCCAATACTCCTCCCAATACTCCTCCCACTCAGAGCATCGCATCTACTGAAAATCCGCCGGGTTTACGCTACCGCGTTGTAGTTAATATCACAAATAATCAGGAACGAGATCTAGTGTTAAACTTAGTACCAGAAGCATTTGCTACTGTCCGGCAAGGTCGCAGAGTGATGCAAGTGGGAGTGTTTAGCGATCGCAATAATGCCGATGAAATCCTTAATGTCCTCAAAAGTTTGGGTTTAAGAACTATAATGGAACCATTAAAATGATTTGTGCGAAAGCATCACCTGTCTTGTGAAATACACTTACCTCACCCCCAAACAGTCCGGGTGAGGTTACCAGTCTTTGACTAAAAGCAGGTAAGAATTTTTATTAATAGTCAGTATAGAGTCATTCCTAAGCTATAGACGGTTATCTCTTTTCGTCCGACATCGCCTTTAGTTTTGATGTAAATGAATCAGAGTAATTGCCGGTTGCTGGAGTAAATTGTCCAATGGGTGGATGATTAGCAGATGATGCTATCAGCTTTGTCTGCTGGTGAGGTTTGGGTAATGGGGAATTTCTCTCATGATACCTTGGTAAGTTCAGCCTGGAATCACTACCAGACACAGCAAGGTTCACACCGGTAGATACTAATGTCCTGTTTTTCTCCTCTTCTTGTGAGTTGATCCCTTGTTGGGTGGTGGTGTGACTTTGCCTATAGCCATTTTTTAGATCATCTGGTAAGCAATTCGTTGTCACTGGTTTATCAGTAGATCCTGATCCCTGGCGAATTGGTTTGTTAATAGCAGGTAGAACTGGTGTAGCCTGTTGAGTTAAGCTTTCGGGAAATTTGCTACAAATCAGGCGTTCAAATTCCATATTGAAATGATAAATCACCTGACCGCGGCGTTGCCAAAATAGTAATATTTGTTGCACTGAGATGGCTTTATAGCGACCTTGATATAGCGCCTCAATCACTGCCAAGTGCAGCCAGTTGAGTGGATATTGGGTTTGCCAACGGTTAATCAGATCCCTGGCAGTATATCCACTGAGATCAAAACTGTAATGGGTTAATAGAGCGGCTGCCAATTCGGCAGAGATTTCTGACTCTGTGCTTAACATGGCGCTATTGGGTTCAGAATAGGGGTATAAATTGTCTAGCCATCCTTCATAGCCTATGGTGTTTTTTGGTATAGCATTCTTTCCCGAGAGTTTCCAGGCTGATCATCATACATTGTGTTTTTCATTTTACTTGTTCAACTCCTTACTCTCTAAACAATATAGGGTGAATTAATAGTTGAGGTTCGCTGGATTGCAACTAATGCCTGATAGACCATTGCGGCCACCTCCCCACGTGTTGCTTCCCTCTGGGGTACAAGTTGTTTAGGGTCAGGGTAGTTGACAACAATTCTGTGCTGTGTGGCAGTCTCCACTGCTTGACGCGCATAATCGGGAATTGTATGATCATCAGTATAAGTGAGTAAAGTATTATCGTCAGATGTTGGTAGGGTCAGTCCATTCACTAGGGAGACAATTACCTGTAACCTTTGCACATTTTGCCCGGGTCGGAAAGTGCCATCTCTAAATCCACTGACAAAGCCAGCCCTAGCGGCAATTTGCAAGGCTTGATCAGCCCAAAAATCTGGCAACACGTCTGTAAACTCAGGTGCTGGGCGTTTGGGTGCTGGCTTAAAGGCTGCGGCTACTAAAGCGGCATATTGGGCACGGGTCATGGGTTTATCGGGCTGGTAGCTACCATCAGCAAAACCACTAGTTAAATTCATCCTGGCTAATCCCCGAATAAATGGTTCTGCCCAATGTCCCATGATGTCTGTAAAGCTGGGGAGATCAATATCGGGGCTGACAATATAGGGTGAAGGGATGGCCTTTTCCTGACCGCTGGTTACTAACCCTTGATAAATTAATGCTGCCACTTCGCCACGAGTTATATCTCGCATAGGTTCTAATTCTTCTGCTTGGGGATAGTTCACCACCAGCAATGCTTGGGTAGCCACTGCTACGGCATTAATGGCATAAGTAGGGATTTGAGCGCGATCGCGGTACAGGTTCAACACCTGGGGATGACCCCCTGTGAGTTTTAACCCACTAACTATAGATACTATAGCCTGTACTCTGGTCAAATTTTGTCCGCCTCTAAACGTCCCATCAGGAAACCCACTGATAAAACCCATTTCGGCGCTTCGGTAAATCGCTGATGCTGCCCAAAAACTGGGATTTACATCCGTAAATTTACTATTAATATTTCTTGTTGGTAACTGGAAACTTTTGGCAATCATGGCTGCATACTGAGCGCGAGTCATGGCGCTATCCGGCGCAAAAGTACCATCGGGAAAGCCGCTAATGACACCCATCCTCGCCAATGCTTCCACAAAAGCTGCTGACCAATGTCCAACTAAGTCAGGAAAAATACTGCTGGCTGAGAGGCTTTGAGGATGCTCTTGGAGGACAGCTATAAAATCTACCCTACCCTTAACTTGGGTGGGATTTAATTTATTACCTGCTGAAACCAGTGTTTCTGGTGTGGTATTGTGTAAATCGAATTGACCGTTATACTCAAAAATATTCCCAGCTGGGTCTTGGTTATTGCCTAAATCAGGAATGGCGTTACCATTAACTAACATCCCCCCCTGGGTATTTTGTGTAATTCGATTCTGACGCAGTACAGGTCTAGCGTGGCGAGACAGGGCGATCGCTAGACGGTTATTTGATATGATGTTATTTGCTATTAATGGAGCGGCATAGTCACTGATGGCAATACCCAAGGGGTTTTGCTCAAAGACATTCCGCCGCACTTCACCCTTACTATGACGCGCCATCATCAAGCCACTGGCAGCATTTTGCCTGAAGACATTATCTACAATGGCGGGTTTAGCAGTATCAGTGACAAATATACCTTCTCTACCACAGTTAGTTAAAGTATTGTTAGCCACATTTTTTGCTGACGATGAAATCCAGACCCCAGTCCCTTTAGACATAGGGTTAATCACAGTCACACCCAAGAGACTGGCATTATCTTGCAACAGTAATGTGATATTTTGTCTACCAAAACTAGAAGTTTGATACTCACCACTCCCGGAAATCACAATCCCCACACCTTTTTTCGCTTCGTTACCTACTAATGTCACCCCCGCAGAAATAACTAGGGGAAACACCTCACCATTGGCCACACTATAAGTCCCAGATGTCAACTGAATAATTAGGGGTGTTTTGGTGGCCTTTAAAGCCCGGGTGAGAGTTCTAAAGGGACTAGACCGAGAACCAGGATTAGTATCATTCCCTTGGATAGGATTGACATAGAATTTGGTCACGAAAGTAGAGTTCACCATTGATAATTTCGATGCAATTGTTTAAGTTATGGTATTCCAGTCATGAATCATAACTTATACCAATTTTGGCGAAAACTGCACTTAAACGAATTTATATCATATGGCTAGGCTAACCAGCTTGACTAGTTCTATGGTTATATGTGTAATTGTACGCCTGACCTACCCCGGGTTCCCAGGACAAACTTTTGATTTATCTCCGTTTATCTGTGGTGAATAAACAAAAAAATTAGGAGAGCTCATGGGCAGCTCTCCAGATCATTAGGGTTCATCTACAATACATAGAATAGCCTTTAAGGGGTGAGGGGTGTAACCTATTTTTCTATCTTTTTGTAAAGAATTGATGAAGAATTAGGTTAAAAAACAGTAAAGACTGGATTTGATTGTTTCGGTTCCCCATTCCCCATTCCCCATTCCCTGTTCCCCATTCCCCATTCCCCATTCCCTGTTCCCTGTTCCCTGTTCCCTAAGATAAAAATTGCCTGTGGAAAACTTATCAAACAACCTCTTAGGTCCCCCTCCCTTTACAAGGGGAGGGTTAGGGTGGGGTCAAACAATATTTAATACACTAATCATGACTTGACAAACATCCTCTAAGAATTTAGTTTTTTCTCAACTAATTCATTAGTTAGTTGAGGATCGGCTCGTTTGTCGGTTTTCTTCAAAACCTGTCCCACAAAGAAGCCTTTCAGCTTAGTATTACCATTGCGATACTTCTCTAGTTCTTTGGGATTAGCAGCGATCGCCTCATCAATGATCGGTTCTAGTACACTAGGATCAGTGATTAACTCCTGACCTGCAAAAGCCTCCTCTGGGGAAATACCAGTCAGCAAATCCGCCAGCTTTTGTTTAGCTTGGGCATTGCTGATTTTACCAGATTCAATTCGATTAATCACCTCAGCTAAATTGGCGGGAGTTAGGCCAATTTCCGTAATACTCAGCTTCTGCTTGTTGAGGTATGCGGCGATGTCTTGAGTAATCCAGTTAGCAGCAGCTTTGGGATTACCCCCAGCAACAATCACACCTTCAAAATAATCTGCTACCGTGCGGTCTTCTGTCAACACCCGCGTATCATAAGCTGAAAGCCCTAAATCACTTTCATAACGATGACGTTTTTGGGCTGGTAGTTCGGGAAGTTCCCCTCGCCATTCCTCTAATTGGGACTGGGATACCTCAATCGGTGCTAAATCTGGTTCGGGGAAATAGCGGTAATCACTAGAACCTTCTTTCACCCGCATACTAATCGTACGTTGAGCGCCTTCTTCCCATAGGCGAGTTTCTTGGATAATCCGCTCCCCTGCTTCTATGGCTGCAATTTGGCGCTCAATCTCATAATCAATGGCTCTTTGAATGGCGTTGAAGGAGTTCATATTTTTAATTTCTACCTTAACGCCAAACTTCTGTTGTCCCACTGGACGCACAGAGATATTCACATCACAGCGTAGAGAACCTTCTTGCATATTGCCATCACTCACACCAAGATAACGCATAATTCGGCGTAATTCTTGGGCATATTCCGCAGCTTCTTCACCAGAACGCAAGTCAGGCTCAGAAACAATTTCTACTAATGGCACACCGGCGCGATTATAGTCTACCAGAGAATAGCTAGAACCAGACAGGCGATCGCTCCCCGCGTGTACCAGTTTTCCTGCATCTTCCTCCATGTGCAACCGAGTCACACCAATGCGTTTACGAATCGGTTCCCCCTCAGCATTTACCAATTCGATTTCTAACCAACCATGTTCCGCAATCGGCAGGTCATATTGAGAAATTTGGTAATTTTTGGGCAGATCAGGATAAAAATACTGTTTACGGTCAAATTTACTATACTTAGCAATTTGGCAATTCAAAGCCAAACCCGCCTTTACCGCATATTCTAGGACTTTTTCATTCAGTACAGGTAAAACTCCAGGTAAGCCCATACACACGGGGTCAATGTTAGTATTGGGATCAGCACCGAAAGCAGTGGAGCTATTAGAGAAAATCTTGGTATTGGTGCTCAGTTGACAATGGGTTTCTAGACCTATAATCGCTTCGTACTCAGTTTTTACAGTTGTGGCAGCAGTCATACTATAATATTGCTAGTCATACCAAATATTATTAGTTTAGCGATAAATCTCTATCTTGCTCAAATTATTCTCTTGTTAGAATACTTTTTTATCTAATATCTTACAGTTAATGCTGCCCATGAAAAACCAGCCGCACTACTAGCTAACACCACGATATTTCCAGGCTTTATTTTATTTGCTTCTAGAGTTTTTGCCAAGCCAAATATAGTATCTACAGCACCCAGATGACCATATTCAGGCAAAGAAATCAATGTCTGCTCATCCTTTAAATTCAAAGATTCTAAAATTGCTTTAGATAAACTTTTTTTGACTTGATTAGTTAATAAAAAGTCCACATCTTTGATTGAATAACCGCTTTTCTCTAAAGACCTGTGAATCACTTTACCATAGTTTTATAAATAGACATCCTGTAAGATTCTTTCTAGTTCTTTAGGGTCTTCAACCTTTAAATAATTTAGTTCATCCTTAATTGGTTTACCTCCCACCGGAAACTTAGTTCCTGCTGAGGATACCTTCAGACAATCTACTAACTTTCCATTGGTGATCCCGTGATAAGAGAGAATTTCATTACTTAATTCTCCTTTTTTCAGAATCACTGCTGCTGCACCATCACCCATGATAAATGTTGATAAATTATTCACATCTGAATAATCTAACAGCATAGATAATTTATCACTACAGACTACTAATGCATAACATAAATCATTATCTGCCAGTAACATATTTCTGCAAATATGTATCCCTAAATTCCCACTATTACAAAAATTTTTCACTTCAAATGCAAAAGCGTTTTCTGCCCCAAGTGCATCTTGAATTTTTGCAGCAGGAGACCAAAATCTATAATCATAATCTCCCGCAGCACAATAAGCAATAATATCAATTTCACACGCTGTAATTTTTGCCTGCTCTATAGCCCCTAATGCTGCTTTAATTCCCATATCACTGGGATGTTCATCTTTACCTGCAACTGGTTTCTGTTTGATCCCAATCTTGTCAGTGAAAATAAACTCAGGTAACTGAGATAGTTTTGACATTTCCTTACTGGTTAAAATTCCTGGGGGAATGTAATAACCAATAGATGTGATACCAACGGTTTGTTTGCTCATCTATAATCCTCCCATGTTTCCTTTGAATATTTTCAATTTTTTAATATGGAAAATGAAAGGAATATAGTGATGGTTCTATTCAGAAATAATTTCCTTAAAGCTTTTATCATCGGCAATTTCATCAAAATCAATGTCAAATCCTGCATCTTCCTTATAACTGGGATTGAGTTCAATGGCTTTTTGCAGATTTGTCAATGCTAACTTTAGTTGTCTTTGCAGAGCATAGCAAGCGGCTTTATTATAATAAGCACTCCCATAGTTGGGATTAATTTCTAACGCCTTGTCAAAACTGGCGATCGCTTCGTCATCTTCTCCCAATCTGACCAAAGTATAACCCCGTTTATCCCACACCTTGGCAGAATTAGGATTAATTTTGATAGCTTGGTCAAAACTAGCCATGGCATCTTCATATCTTTCTAATTCTATCAAAGAAAGACCACGATTTAACCAAGCCACCGGATCATCACCCTTGACTTGAGTAGCTTGGTCAAAAGATGTAAAAGCCTGTTGATGCTGTCCTAGTTTACCAAAAGCCACACCGCGATCGCACCAAGCCTGGTGATAATCTGGGCGAATTTCAATGGCCTTGTCATAGGAAGCAATAGCATCTTGGTAACGTTGTAATCTTCCTAAAGTTAAACCTCGTTTTAACCAAGCCAGGGAATTATCTGGCTGATTTTTCACCACCTGATTATAAACTGCGATCGCCTCGGTATATTTCCCTTGAGTAAATAAATCTTCTGCTTGTTGAAAGTCATCATTAACTGACTCTGAACCTTGTAGCTGCACCTGTGACTCTTCAGACTGGATTAATTCCTGTAAAATCATCTCCTGGCGATGTGCAGCATCCAACTGTAACTTAGAAAGTTGAGATCCAAAATCCCTCTCTAATTTTTCCAGCTTTTCCAGAATCAACAGCTTTTGCTCTTGAGCATGAAATTGTAAATCTGAAAATTGCTCTGTCAACTCCCCTGCTGATGCTTCTAAATTGGTAACAATTAGCGCTTTGCGGTTTTGAGCCTCCAACTGTAACTCAGATAATTCACCCGCAAATTCTGAATGTAATTCCGTCAGACTTTCCAGGAGAGTATCCTTATGTGATTCTACCCCAGACTGTAATACAGCGATTTGAGCCTTAAATAAATTTTCTAACTCCCTTAAACTATCTAGGGTTTTATCTTTTTCCTGCTGCGCATCTACCTGTAACTTTCCTAAACTCTCAAAAATATTATCTTTTCCTTGCCGAACCTCAGACTGCCAGTGAGATATTTCTCCTTGAAATAATCTTTCTAATTCTCTAATATTCTCTAGAATATCATTCTTTTGGTTTTCAGCATCACCATATACTTTAATCAGATTTGCCACAGTGTGATCTTTCTCTGATTGAGTCTGAGACCGTAACTGAGAAAGTTCTGCCACAAATTCACTCCTAGATGCTTCTAAATCTTCCAGAGTGAGATTCTTTTTTTGTTCAGCCTCTAACTGCAAATTCTCTAGTTTATGGATAAAGTCAGACTCTAGATTTTCTAAACCTTCTATGATTCTATCTCTTGTTTGTTCTGCTGCTAACTGCAACTGAGAGACTTTGACTGTAAAATCAGACTCTAAATTATCTTCAATCTCTTTAATTGTCGTTTTTAATTCTCCTAGGATGGCATCTTTTGACTGCACCATTTCCGATGCTAAATTAGCTAAATTCTCTTGTTGTCTTTGTATATTATGTTGCAAGTTCAAAAGTTCTGTTTCCAATTCACGATTTCTCTGTTTAGATTCTCCAATCAGATTTTCCGCATCTTGCTTGACAATAATCAGCTGGTTTTGGAGATTTTCTAACCCGTCTAGCTGTGCCATTGCTCTATGAACAATCTCACGAATTGCTACCCGGCGCAACAGCCAGAATAAAGCAATTACCGACACAGGAAATAAACTCAAGATCACTAACCACAGACTCCACAAGACATTTGTGTTATTCAAACCTGGTTCCACTCCCGGGGAAACTCGCTCTGGAGTAAGCTGTTGTGCTTGCAACTTCTGAGCAGATATTACCTCAGCCCTATTCAGTGCTGTGGAAACGGATGGCCTGGTTTGTCCAGTAGCAATACCAGCAGAGAGCAGCAAGGGCGAAAAGACAATAGCGCTTTTCAATACTAAAGTGAGGACAACTTGATTTTTGCGCTTCATAAGAACCATCCTGATTCTGGGGTCAGTTTTTTTGCAGTGGGTGGCTTATCTCCAATCTATACCAGAATTCAATTCTCACCGAAGACTTCCCCCCCGCAAGTCCCTAAATTAATTTATTGCGGGTAACCTGGTTGGTGGAGCAGTCGGTTATGATATTATGGAGATGGTGAGTGCAAAGTCAGCGCACCTGTCTTAGAACAGAGACTAGGGAAGCCACAAACCCAAATATTAAATTAAGAGGAAATCATTATCGTAGTTAAAAAACAACTGATCAACTCCCAAATTAAATCCAATCAAGTCTACTTGATTGATCATGAGAATAATAACCGTGGTCTTGTTGATACTGCTGAGGCGCTAGAGCTAGCAGAAACTCTAGAGCTTGACCTGGTTGTGGTGTCGGAAAGTAAAGAGGTACCGGTTGCCAAGATTGTCAACTATGGTAAGCTCCAGTATCAAAAGAAAAAACGTCAGACCCAGAGCGCTAGACCCACTGTCAAAGAGGTTCGCTTACGTCCCAATGTGGGTTTAGCTGATTATAATTTACGGATAGCACAAGCAACTCAATGGTTGAGCAAAGGCGATTCTGTCAAATTCGCCATTCGCTTACGAGGAAGAGAGCATCAACACCGCGAACAAGCAGGAGAGATGTTAGACCGCATTGTTAGCGCTTTGAGTGAGGTGGGAAAAGTCCAATCCCTCGATAAACGCTCACTAGTCCTTCAAGTAGTTCCAGCATAAACTACCCACATTTGGCTTCGCCTGAACTGTGGGGTTTTACCCACCGACATCAATATGTTCCCTGAGCGCAGTCGAAGGAATATCAGGGGGAGGAGTTTAAGGGGTCGGTACTTTTGAAGTTTACTACTACTTCATCCTTGAGTGGCTCTCACTGCTTCCATTCCAGATATTGATGACTTTTTGGAATCGTTCTACTTCGGTGATTTCACCCCGTTGATAGCGGTTTTCTGTAGCTCTGATTTGTGCTGCTTCTAGGAGCGATCGCTTGGTGGGTGGAATCATTAAATCATCCACACTAATGGACTTTACTAATTGGTTTTTTTTCTCTGGTTTTTTGATATAAGCAGCCGGTAGCGTTTGCTGATAAATTTAATTTAATAACCTTGAAAGTAGGCGACGGGCTGCGACACTAAGGGCGATCGTTAATATAAGTTTGCCTGCTGTTCCACTAGCGGGGCTGTCATTCACTTCTTCTCTGTGAGAATAGGTGTGGATTAATAACGCCTTCGCCAAATCTTGATGGTGTTATCGCTACTCCCAGAGGCTAAGGTTTTACCATCCGGGCTGAAGGTTACTGAAGTAACCCTGTCTGAATGTCCGGTGAGGGTGGCTATTAACGGATGGGTTGCTACATTCCACACTTTGATGGTGTCATCCTCACTCCCAGAAGCTAAGATTTTACCATCTGGGCTGAATGCTACTGAAGTAACCTCATCTGAATGTCCCATAAGTATGGCGATTTCTTCTTGGGTTGCTACATCCCACACTTTGATGGTGTCATCCACACTCCCAGAAGCTAAGGTTTTACCATCCGGGCTGAAGGCTACTGAATAAACGTAATGTGAATGTCCCGTGAGTGTGGCGATTTCCCTTCCCGTGGCGACATCCCACACTTTGATGGTTTCATCATCACTCCCAGAGGCTAAGGTTTTACCATCCGGGCTGAATGCTACTGAATTAACGTCACCTGAATGTCCCGTGAGTGTGGCGATTTCTCGCCGAGTGGGGACATCCCACAATTTGATGGTGTTATCCCAACTCCCAGAAGCTAAGGTGCGACGATTAGGGCTGAAGGCGACTGAATTAACCCCACTTGAATGTCCGGTGAGTGTAGCGATTTCCTGACGGGTGGCGACATTCCACAGTTTGATGGTTTTATCCACACTCCCAGAAGCTAAGATTTTACCATCTGGGCTTAAGGCTACTGAAGTAACGTGATCTGAATGACCGGTGAGTGTGGCGATTTCCTGTTGAGTGGCGACATTCCACAGTTTGATGGTGCTATCCCTACTTCCAGAAGCTAAGATTTTACCATCTGGGCTGAAGGCTACTGAAGTAACCTTATCTGAATGTCCCACAAGTATGGCGATTTCCTCTTGGGTTGCTACATCCCACAGTTTGATTTCATCCCAACACCCAAAGGCTAAGGTTTTACCATCTGGACTGAATGCTACTGAAGTAACGTTCCATGAATGTCCGGTGAGGGTGGCTATTAACGGATGGGTTGCTACATTCCACAGTTTGATGGTTTTATCCTCACTCCCAGAAGCTAAGATTTTACCATCTGGGCTGAAGGCTACTGAAGTAACCTCATCTGAATGTCCCACAAGTATGGCGATTTTCCTTCCCGTGGCGACATCCCACAGTTTGATGGTTTCATCATCACTCCCAGTGGCTAAGGTTTTACCATCCGGGCTCAAGGCTATTGAAGTAACGTCATCTGAATCTCTGGTGGCGATTTCCTCTTGGGTTGCTACATCCCACACTTTGATAGTCCAATCCCAACTCCCAGAAGCTAAGGTTTTACCATCCGGGCTGAAGGCTACTGAACGAACCCCCAGAGAATGTCCCGTGAGGGTGGCGATTGACCCCTCCGTGGCGATATCCCACAGTTTGATGGTTTCATCATCACTCCCAGAAGCTAAGGTTTTACCATCCGGGCTGAAGGCTACTGAAGTAACGTCATCTGAATGTCCTGTGAGAGTAGCGATTTCTCGCCGAGTGGGGACATCCCACAATTTGATGGTGTTATCTTCAAAACTACTAGAGGCTAAGGTTTTACCATCCGGGCTGAAGGCTACTGAAAGAACCCCACTTGAATGTCCCGTGAGTGTGGCGATTTTCTCTTGGGTGGCGACATCCCACAGTTTGATAGTCCAATCCCAACCGCCAGAAGCTAAGGTTTTACCATCCGGGCTGAAAGTTACTGAATTAACCCCAAATAAATGTCCTGTGAGGGTATATTTTAACTCCCATGATGTTAGTGATTTTTCTGCTTGATAAGCGTTTACAGACTCAATTAACTCGCCATATTTAGAGCGCAAGAGATTATAAGCCGCATCCTTGACATCGGTTGATTCATCTGTGGTTAAAGCTTGGAGAAGTAATTTAACCCCATCATCTCCATAGTTTAATGCTTGGGATATCGCATTTATCCTCACCTTGGGGTCAGGGTTCTTATATCTCTGCTGCTCCTCTTGGATTCCCCCTAAGACCAGGGCATTTTCTGGAGCGTTACTAGTACCACCTAGTAGTACATCAAATTCCCCTGGTTGTGGCTCGTTCATGATAGGTTACCACTGGTAGTTAATTTAGTCTTGGGGACATTATATAATGAGGTGTTACGCGATACTTATTAGGTGGAAAGGTAATTAGGCGGGGTTCAATCAAACTTGAATGACTTGACTTTCTTCTACTGGCGATAATTGTAGTGTGGATACTAAAACCTGTTCAGTGCTTACTTTCAGGTATCTTTGCAGCTACAGTGAGTTTAAAATCTCAATTGCTTCTTGATAATCAGCGGTACGACCTTGAGCGAGGAATAATTGCGCTGCTCTTTGGAAGTTTTCCCTGGCTTTGTTGATATCTCCTAGCCCAAAGTAAACACCACCGCGACCGAAGTAAGCTAGAGCAGAATTAGGATTAAGTTAAAAATACCCCAAATCTCGCCAAATGCTAACACATCCCCTTGGCGGTATTTGGCGATGTTATAAAAAAAACGATTACGTCAAATTTCCGAGACATTCATCTATGTTGCTATGATTTGACGGCTGGCATAATTTTTAGCCTTCTCTGACTTTTAAAACATCCTCTAAATAACTTTAGGATCTACAGGATCGCTCACGGCAATACTTCTCCAAATTGTTTAAAAGCTGAGTTACTATCCCATACAGTTTAGCGTCTCCTTGTTCTTTGTATAGTTGTTGTGCCATTGTAAGATTATCTGTGGCTTGGCTAATATATCCCAGCCGATAATATATAAAACCTTTACCGCTGTAACCATGAGCATTATTAGGATCAAGGGCAATAGCTCTGTTAAATTCAGCTAAAGCTAAATTCCATTTTTTCTGACGAGAAAATTCTTGACCGCGCCCAATGTGAGTTCTAGCTCTATCTAACTCAGACTGACTTTGACTGTAAAGTACTGGAGTCCTTTTAAAACTGTTTTGATTAGTTTGACTCCAAGTGGGAGTAGCACTGAGGGTGAATGTCAGTGTTGTTAAGCCTACAGCCCTAGTTAATCCTATTAATTGCATGGGTTTTACCTTTGATGGTTAGTTGAATATTTAACGGTATGCGTACTTATAAGAAGAAACAGCAAAAGTTTAAATAGATGAAATTTATAATACCACGCTCAAATGGAAATAATAAAATAAATGTGTCATTTATTTTATTCAACCTCAGTGATACTATTTAAGTAATCTGGTCATCTATCTAAAGATAGATTTAAAAAAACATAAAATTTTTACAGTGGTATTGCACTAAATATTTATGGTGAGGTTTGACCCCACCCTTACAAAGGCTATTCATTACCCACATTTTTCTTAACAATCTTGAAACATTTATGTGGCAACGGTTTCAAGGCTTGAAAATTTCCCTACTCTTGACAAAATGTACCTTATTCTTCTTGATAAAAACCTTATTTTCTTGAGAATCATCAACGGAGGATTAAGGTTTGGGGGTTTGCGAGCGATCGCTCTCACGAATGTTAAGAAAGATCCGGGTAATGGATAGCCTTACAAAGGGAGGGGGCTATATGGAATGGCGATCGCCTTTAACACCAGCGCTTCGCTATCGCATCCGGTCAAAACCATCCAATATATGATCTTCGGTGTCAGATTTATCTGACTTTAGCTTTCAGACGGGGGTTTCTAACCCCCGGCTCCCCCTGTAGCATCAATTAGACGAAACAAGTTAAAATTGATCTAAGAGGTAAGCTATATGTAAAAAACAATTCCAGAAATTTATTCACAGAATACTTGCTTTATTGAATCATCAGGAAAAATCATCATGGGAAAATCAGCCCTAAAGCTAATCACAGTTGATGAATTTATTGCTGAATACGGCGATCAAGAAAATTACGAACTAATTGATGGGGAATTAATCGAAGTGGAACCAACCGGACCCCATGAGCAGGTATCATCCGTAATTGGGCGCAAACTTAACGTAGAAATTGATCATCAGGACTTACCATACTTTATCCCCCATCGCTGCTTAATTAAACTATTAGGAACAAATACAGCATTTCGTCCCGATGTTATTGTCCTAGACCAAACACAACTAATCAATGAGCCATTGTGGCAACAAGAACCAGTCATTACATCAGGTAAATCTATCAAACTAATAGCTGAAGTCGTCAGTACAAATTGGCAAAATGACTACGCCCGTAAAGTCGAAGATTACGCCTTACTGGGTGTCTCGGAATATTGGATAGTTGATTATTTGGGTATAGGTGGTAGAGACTATATTGGCAAAATCAAGCAGCCTACTGTTACAATTTGTACATTATTAGAGGATGAGTATCAAAAGCGATTGTTTCAAAACAACGATCAATTGGTATCCTCGATCTTTCCTAATTTGCAATTAGCAGCAAAACAAGTCTTTACCGCTGGAGTATCCCCATACAATCAGGACTTACGCAAAACACAACAAAAGTAGGGGTAATTCATGAATCACCCCTACATCAGAACCAGGTTTTTAGTCCAATCTTACTTAAGTCCTATTTAAGTCTGGCTTTTTTGCTCAAGTATCAAAAGTTTCCATGTCTCTATTGAAGTTGTGAAGAACATTTATTACATGGTAGCGTCTACCTGAGATAGCGGTTCAACGTTATCCTAACTATGAAGCATCAACAGAAATTAGCTTACAGCTTGACCTCATTAATCAGTATCAGCTTAATATACAACTTGATTACACCTGATTCTGCCATTCTTGCCGCACCACCGAGAAACCCAGACAAAACAGTAAATTGTGACATTTTAGTTGTGGGTGGCGGACTCTCAGGTGTAGCTACAGCTTACGAGGGGTTACTAGCAGGAAGCAAAGTTTGTCTCACAGAAATTACTGATTGGTTAGGGGGTCAAATTTCTTCCCAGGGAACATCTGCATTAGATGAACGCCCCACCCAACGCAGTCGCCAATTTTATTCTCGCGGCTACTTGGAATTGCGAAATCGCATTGAACGCAAGTATGGTAAACTAAACCCTGGGGACTGCTGGGTAAGTGACTCTTGTTTTCTGCCTCGTGATGCCCACACGATTATCAGTCATATGCTCAGAGATGCCGAAAGAAAGGGGAAAGGCAAGTTAGAATGGTTTCCCAATACAGTAATTAAGGATTTAGAAATTACACCCTCTACAGTTGACGGGGGTGGACAATTAATTAGTAGTGCGATCGCCATTCAACATCAACCAGTCCCAGGCGCACCACCTCATAACACCTTCACCTTATCTCAAACCATTGAAGATGCTTATCGTTACCAAAACTCATCTCGGTTTACTAAAAATATCATTCGCTTAGTTCCCCAAAACACACAAGGGAATTCTCCCAAATGGTACATCGTAGACGCTAGCGAAACCGGAGAAATTATCGCCCTGGCAGATGTTCCCTACCGTTTGGGTATTGACCCCCTCTCCCACCTCGAACCTTCTTCCTCCAGTACCAAAAACAATCCTTATTGTACCCAAGGCTTCACTTACACCTTTGCAATGGAAGCCACTAAGGAACCACAACCCCAGGAAATGCCCCCATTCTATCCACAGTATGCCCCATATTTTAGTTATGAATTACAGCGGTTGGCAAACTTTGACCTAGTTTTCACCTATCGCCGCATTTGGAGCCAGCAACAGGGAGCACCTGCAACATTTGGAGGTGTAAGGTTTTCGGCTCCCACACCAGGGGACATTTCCATGCAAAATTGGACTTGGGGTAACGACTATCGCCCTGGAACCCCTCAAGATAACCTAGTTTACACTCGCCAACAGTTGCAAGCTACTGGACAATTACAACCCGGCGGATGGATGGGGGACTACGAACCGAAAGCCTCCGCAAAGGTGAAGAAAATGCACTAGCCTACTATTATTGGTTAGTTGCTGGGACTACAGATTCACAACTTGGTACAGGTGTCAAGGAGCAACACACAAATCACCGTTTTATATCTGGGTTCAATTCCCCCATGGGAACAGCCCATGGCTTATCCAAATATCCCTATATCCGGGAAGGACGACGCATTATTGGCCGTCCCAGTTGGGGACAACCCGGAGGTTTTACCATTTGGGAAACTGATATTTCTCGCCGCAACTACAACGATGGATATTATCGTCGTACACTTCCTGCTGATATGTACCGCCGGTTACAAGCAACACTGGCTGGCTTAGAAGCCATATCCGTTATTATAGGTACAAAGCCACCGGAACAGGTAATACGGCGGACTCGTTCTACTATTTTCCCTGATTCTGTAGGTATTGGTCACTATGCCATAGACTTTCATCCTTGTATGGAGAAAAGCCCCCCAGAAAAGCCCGGTAATAGAGAACTTCCCGGAGAAAGGCGGGGTGCTGGTGCTGCTTATCCCTTCCAAATTCCTCTCAGAGCCATGATTCCCCAGAAAATCGACAATTTGCTGGTAGGAGGTAAAAGTATCGCCACTAGTCACATTGCGGCCGCTGCTTATCGGGTACACTCCTTTGAATGGTCTGCGGGTGCTGCTGCGGGAACCACCGCGGCTTTTGCCTTAAAAAATCAAGTTGCACCTTACCAACTGGTGAACAATTTACCCAGTCCAGAACCACAATTAGAGGCTCTCAAACGTCTATTAGAGCAAAATGGCAACCCGACAGCTTTTCCTGATACTTCAATTTTTAACGAAAACTGGGATAATTGGCGTTAATCTCACAGGGTTTCTTGAGGATTTGGGATGGGGAATTTTCCATTCCCTACTCCCTAGTCCCTGGACAATAGACTAAACTAGTAATTTGTAGGTGTAGATTTGTAAAATCCTGTTGGCTAACTGTTTTATGGTTACAAGAATTTCAGCAGCTGTATACGGCGCAGGTACAGCACCAACTGTAGATCCTGGACGGACTACTCAAGTCACTCGTAAAACTTATCCGAATTATAAGGTGATTGTTTTAAACGATGACTTCAATACTTTTCAACACGTTTCTGAGTGTTTGATGAAGTATATTCCCGGAATGACGGGTGATCTGGCTTGGGATTTGACCAATCAGATACACTATGAAGGCCAAGCTATTGTCTGGGTAGTCGCCAAGAAATGGCGGAACTATATCATCAACAGCTGCGTCGAGCTGGTTTAACAATGGCTCCCTTAGAAGCGGCTTAATTATTATGGGTAAACCCGCGAAAGACGCTTCTGTTAAAGATGGCAGATTAGTCTGGAATCACTCAACTCATATTTCTGGCCTCATCCCAATTTTAGAACGTCTCTGTCTGCAGGATGGGATTCAAACTGTCACCCCTGGTGTTATTGGGCGGGCTAAAGGTCACTGTCCAAAAATGCAACTGCGTGTATCTGTACCTATTCGGGGTGGTTATAAGGTCATAACCCGTCAGGGTAAAACTGTACAAGAGGTTTTTATCCTAACCACTTTAGATCAGGATAAATTTCAAGATACCATTGCGATCGCCATGAGAACTAAATCAGCTTCATAGTCCATTGTTAACTATTGCCTATTCTTCCACACGGCGGACTGAGAACTTGTGTAATGGCAAACTCAGGACACAAGAAAAAGTCAGAAAATACGACAAAGCAATAGTGATTTTCACAGACATGAGCGCGGTTTCCCAGTCAGGTAAAATCAACTTCTCAATACCAAAAGCAAAACAGTAAACTAGCCAGTAAGAGAAGCTCATTCTCAAGAGAATTTTCTCTGTTTCTTCTAGATTATCTTTTGGCTGTTTGGGATCCCAAAGTAATAGCAACCCTGCAATACAAGCAAAAAAGGATAGACAAACTACAAATTCATGGCACATTAAATTCATTGAATGCATCTGAATTGCTCTAATATTCTCCTGTTGAGATTCAGTCTAAAGGAATAATCTCGCCACCCCCAAAAAATATTTACAAACTGCAATAGAAGACTGTAATTAGTTTTAAGTATTGCTACAAAAGTTGTATTTACATTAATAATAATTTTTGCTACAATCTCAGCTAAAATCTAAATAGATGGGCACTGCTGCCTAGGAGAGGTTTTAACCAGCACCAATATTCACCAAGGTGCTAAAACCATCACCCCAGGTAATCAGATTAAGCAATGCCATTTCTTTGGGTCAGAAATTTTAGTTGATGATACATACAGCTGATCTGCGGTAAATTTGCACCAGCTGCTTGGGCTTTTCGTAAGGGGTTACCGAAAATCGCTTCTACCTCTAGGGGACGGCCTTCATCATAGTCAATTTTCATGCTGGTACGGTAGGGCTTCATCTTCACAGTATAATTCAGCATGGTTTGAATGAAGCTATCAGGGATAACTCGTCCCGAGGTTTTCGCCCCAGCTGCTACTTCATTCATTAATTGTTCAACTAATATCCGGGTGTGAGCATCTGTCATTAATTCGTCTGTTCTAGCATTGAGAATAACAGAGAGTCCATTGTAGGGTATATTCCACACCAGTTTTTGCCAACGCGCTAACAGTAAGTCTGTGGCTAATTCAATGGTAATACCAGCAGTTTCAAAGTCATTAGCAACATATTGTATTCTTTCTGTTAGAGGAGCGGGATCATATTTAGGGGTATATTCCCCCAAAGTAATTTTTCCATAGTCTAAGTGTCGAATATGTCCGGCTCCTACTTTATTGGAACACAGAAAACATAAGCCGCCGATAACTTGAACATTCTTGACTATTTGGCTAATATCCTCTTCTACACCCAATCCATTCTGCAATACCAATACTACGCCACCATCTTTTACCAGGGGGGGTAATAATTTCGGTAGTAAATGGTTTTGAGTTGTCTTGAGTGCCACTATTACTACATCACATTGTGGCATCTGTTCCACATCATTATAGGCCTTAACTTGGGGAAGGGTAAAATCACCGTCTTTGGATTCGATCAATAAACCAGATTTGCTCACGTGTTCGTAATCACTCTTGAGCAGAAAGTGGACATCGTAACCAGCTTGTTGCAATTTAGCGCCATAAAACCCACCTAAAGCACCAGTCCCGAGGATAGCGTATTTGCGATCGCAAACTGGTGTCAAGGAATCGCACATCTGTGACACACAGAATTCTTTGAGCATAATTATAAATGTATACTTAACTTTTTGTAATAAAATTTTAACCTATTTGAAAATAATTGAAATTTTGCTCTTGCTCAGGGAGAGGATGATGTTTTAGGACTTATGTACCTGTGACATAAAATTATTATTCCTATGATAATTTCTAGGAAAAACTTTAAATTATATTACATGAGTGGAGTAATCACTTCAGGCATATGCTAAGGTAAATTCAAATGTCTAAAAATACGTTCATTCTTTATTTTTAAGACGTTGACATTAATACCACCAAATTGATGCTTGATTTCAACGCCTTAGCTGAGTTCTCCCGTGACAATTGCATCGGCATTTGTGCATTTCTAGTCCCAGCCAACTTGATTACCTCCTTACTGACCATCATCCTCACAGTATTGCGTCGCCCAACACATCAAGTGTGGAAATCTGCGGGACTTGCTAGCATATTCGCCTTAGCGATGGTATTCCATGTATTTACTTGGTTCATCATTGGCGTAGTCATGTTACCTACTTATATATTGCTCTCCCTAGCAATTAGCGCCTTGGTAAGTAATTTGGCAGCCATTCTTTGGCAAAAGCGCCAGATTGGAACTCATAGTCAGGCTCAAAACGCTTGATAGGTTTTGCAGCAACCTTGACACTCCCACGGCTGAAAGCACGTGGGGTTATTGCTTTATCCAGCTAACCTACTTAGAGGAGTTTCCTCTCATTCCCAGAGGTTATTTCGTCCACAAGCTTTAGATTATGGGTGCAATACATCAGCCTTTAATTCTACAATAATGTTTAAATCAAGTCAATACTGAATTGCTCAATGTACCATTAGGTGCTATGTATTCATTCCCCGACTAAAAGTCAGTGGGCTTTGGTGCTTTTATGTTTGTAAAAGATAGTTCCCCACTCCTCAAACCCTGAAAAATTAGGCATTACAGCACTTGAATATGAGATGCAAAAATCACATTTCTTTAAATCTTGTTATCAAGTAGCAACACCTTTAATCGTGTATCCCGCCCAATAGTAAGGATGACTGTAAAGTTTTTCATGGGGAACAGTTTCAATACTTCTATATAAAGCTGCTAAATCAACTCCAAGTGTTCGTTCATCAGCAGTGAGATGATTTCGTAAGTCTTCATACCATTTTGTGAAATCATCCCCAGTCAGTTCTTTTAACCATAATGTTGCTTCATTTAAAGCCCTAACTGGGGATTTATTGATTTGTAGTCTTCTATAGAACTCAATCATCACTAAGGCTCTAGCAGATGATTCTACCGTCCATAGGCTACTTACCACATAAGGTACTCCTCCACAAAGAAAACCACTGGCTAAATCCACATATTCCCTGGTAATATTCTGGTGTTTAGTTACTGCACTTTCACCAGCCGCAAGAGTAACCAATTGATAACTATTTAAATTGCGATCGCGGATTTCTTCTAAGGTGATTTTATCTTCATCTACTAATACTAATGCAGATGTTTTTGGGTCATTGTAACAGTTGATAACACTGCCAGAAAAGTGAAAAATACTTTTATTAAATACAGCATTTTCTACTAAACTTTTGGTAGCATTAGCTCCCTGGATTAGTTGCGAGTTATTGAACATTTTGCTAATAATTTCTGCTTCCAATTGACCAAATTCTAGCGGAGGATAATTCGTGCTTTTCGCAGATTCGACACCAAGGAATATAGGATGCAGCAATGGCGATATACTTTGAGCTTGGACAGACAAACCTGTTTGGACACTGGGTAAATAGCTAATAGTCAACTTACTTGGTAATTCTTCCCGGGAGGGCGAAGACAGAGAAAAAAGGGCATGGAGAGGTAATCTATGTAAGTCCCGATGGGGAATTAAAATGACTTGGGTGATATCTTTGAGTTCTTGTATAACTGTGGAAATCTGGAGAATATTTTGGAGTTTCCCCAGCTTTTGTGTCATATCCACTCGCCAAACATGATGACTTCTGCTGTGTTGGTCTTCGCCTTGAGTCAGATATTCTTGGTATGAGTGTTCCCAATCTTCCAGACCAACGTTCAAATTTAATTAAGCGTCTTACAGCTTCCGCTAGAGGTACTTCATCCACAAGCAGGGATTTTTCTTCTAAGTCTGTTTTAACTACATCTTGTATGGGTGTAAAGACTAAAATGGGTGATGGCGCTTGATGTTTAATAATGAAGGTATGTAACGCCACTGGGCTAATATGCCAGTAAATAATTGCTGTGTGGGGATTGAGCAGTTGTTGAACCGAAGTGTAGTAGTGTGTATAAGTGTGTTCATGGGAATCAAATAATAGCCAATTTAAACAAGAATTTTTGCCCTGTTCTGCCATTTCCCAAGCTTGTACCAACTCGCCGCACTCTACCGCTAAATCAACTCCTAATTGAGCAATTCCGCTAAATTTGAGGGCTAGTTGTCTTCTACTCTCCTCAGAAGGAGTTGGTGAAATTAGTAATTGTGTTAATAAATCAGTGGCTTGTTGCTGTAGTTCTTGTGCTTGTGCTGTTTGACCTATGGCTAAATATGTTCTAATCAGAGACTGCAAAACCTCTAAATGCAATTCGCTAAACTCTGGTGTTGTTAAGGTTAACAGTGCTTGATTGTATTCAGCTATGGCTTGAGACCAATAATAACGATTTCTGGGCAGTTTTTTGCCTAAATCGTAATAAGTGTTACCTTTTTCTATATGCAATCTACCCCAACCTTCTGGATGGGTATCTGGCTGAATATATTTCAACCCTTCCTCTAAGCTGGCTAGTCTACCCTCATAGCCGCCCCGCTGCAAGGCAGGATTTTGTTTGGCGATCCCTGTTAAGGAACTTAACGGTATTTGGGTAGGTAAATGGCCAGCAGCTGTCGCTCGACCAATCCAAGCTTCCCAGTAGTCAAGTTTAACTTCTAAGGCGTGGTCGTAGGAAATGATCGCTTTGGCAAATCTGGCTAAATAAAACAGCGCCAGCCCCTGGTTATGCCAAGCTAAGTGAAAGTCTGGTTTGATAGCTATGGCCCTGTCATAGGAAGCGATCGCTTCTTCTATATTTCCTAACCTTTCCAAGGCAATGCCCCGATTATACCAAGCTAAGTATAAATCTGGTTGGGTGGCAAGTGCTTGATCCCAGGAGGCGATCGCTTGGTTCCAATTTCCTAAATTAAATAATACTACGCCTCGGTCAATCCAGACCTCATGAAAGTCGGGTTGAATGGCGATGGCTTTGTCGTAAGAGGTGATAGCCTCTAGATATTTCTCATCTATAGCCAAGGCTATACCTCGGTAATACCAGGTATATGGGTCTTGTGGTTCTAAATCCAGGGCCTGGTCATAACTAGAAATTGACTCGCCGATTTGTCCCAATTTTAGCAGCGCTAAACCTTTACCAGACCAAGCCTCCGGATTTTGGGGCTGAATTTCTATAGCTTGGTTAAAGGAGGCGATGGCCGCTTCAAATTCTCCTAATTCACCTAAAGTCACACCGCGATTATACCAAGATTTGTAATGATTGGGTTTTAATGCTACGGCTTGGTCATAAGAGGCGATGGCTTGTGCAAAATCTTCTAAATGAAATAAAGTTAAACCCTTGTTAAACCAATATTCAAAAGCATCAGGTTTGATTGCTATGGCTTGATTATAAGAAATTACCGCTCCTACCAAATCACCGGTTTTCCCTTGCTGAAGACCTTGATAAAAGTACTCTTGCGCTTGCATGTCATCGGAATCAGCAATAATAGCCGGTGAGAGATAATCTGCTAGCTGTTGGACTAAATTCATATTCTCATGCAGCTGCACGAACAACTCATGTAAGGTGTGCGCTACATTTGCATCTAAATTAACCAATAAATCTTGCCAATTTTCAGGAGAAGATACTATTGCCCCTCCTGTTTCTGACTTGATCATCTGAGGTTTTTCTCTTTGTGACTCCCAGAATATTGCCCTTAAATTGGCGATTACATCTTTCTCAAATGGGCTGGGCAGATTTGGCGCTGTGATTGTGGTTTCTTGATTTGTATATTCCGAGGTCACTTCTTCGGTATTGTCAGTCAATCTTTCTGAGGGAGAATCAAGGCTTGTTGCTCCTGTCGCCTGATATTCTTCTGTATCTATGGCTTGGCCCCGCCAGCCTTGAGAATCCCATAAAAACTCGCCATGGGTAGGGATTAACTCTTGTCCTCCAGAGTCCAGTGGCATATTTAATATTTCACGGCTTCTAGTTTCACTCTGTTTGCCATGTTCACCCCATCCTCCCGTTAACAAGCGGATACCAATTTCGTCAGCCAGTTCACTCACCTTGCCAATTCCCATCTGCCCTAGTTGTATCATCTGTCTTGCTAACTGACGATTGGACTGTGGTGATAACAGCAACTTTTCGCCAAACATCACCAACCAATTTATCCAGCGCTCAACACTGATACGATTCTCCATGCGTTGTAGATACTCAATCGCCCATTGTTTTCCGCGTCCTTGTTGTACACCTTCCAATAACTGGGTAAACAAAAATTCTAGATCTGCATTAGTTAGCTCAGGTAGTGGTTGTGCCACCTCAGATCCCCCTACCGTATTGAACGATGGAGTCGACTTATGACCCATGGGGTGCTTGAAAAACTTGTTAAGCCGCTGGAATAGCTGCGTGAGCATCTGTAACACTTTCCGATTTTGTCTTACGTGACATACTACCGTAACTGAATTTTTTTGAGAAATTCAGTGTAGGCTTCTCATCCAATCCAGCTAGTGCAGTGCCTAGGCCATGCAGGCTATCGGAGACGATGAGCTTTGTTTTAAGTCCACGCATGCCCTAGCGCCGACTGTAGATTTCTTAGCGATACTTTTTCGCTAACTAATGTTCACAAATACATAATTTGTGATTCTCTCTTAACCAAGGCCTATCAACCAATGCGCGCAGATAAATTCCTCGCGCACCATTCAACCCGCAATTTATGATTTTATCATCTATCCTAGATTTGATGATTTTAGACCCTCCTAGATTGTTGATAATTTCGCCAGTCCAACTTACCGTTTTTGATGTGTACGCTTCGTTTAGATCAACTACTATTTTGTCATATTCTTGAGCTTTGTGTTTGATGAACTGTTTGAATTTGTACTGGCTTAAAGTAAGCATTTGTCGGACTGACTTCGATCTAATTCTTCTCTTGGCTTTTCTAGACATAACAGATATCTCGAAAGTAGGAAGCAGAATTACATCAACCCAGCCCCTTACTAATAATCGCAATCCAAGTGGATAGAGGCTTATCATACACCCATAGGGGTGAAGTTAACCATATTTATATTTATCGCCCATCTCCCCATCACCGCTTAACTCCGATCTGTATTTGATTGACTAGCAGCATAATGTTGATTGATTAGTTCCTGGACAATCAACTGTGGATCGTCTGTTTCAATAGCCAGTTGCTGGGCAATTTGCTGGCGTAAATTCTCATCCTGCTGTAACATGACTAACAGCTGATCTAGGGTGACGGTTTGGGTTACTCCCTTGGTGGGTACAGTTGTGTTAAGGGCATATCCCTGTCATATTCCCATATTGGTTCTGTGGAAAGGCGTGTTAACAACTGCATTCCCACTTCATAGGCAACTTTTCCCACTTCACCAACACCCAACTCACCCAGATGCACTAAGCGAGCGGCTAATTCATTATTCGGCGTAGGTGATGCTAGCAATCTTTCGCCAAAGCGGCGTAACCATTGTATCCAATTTTCAGTAGAAACACGGTGTTCAAGATTATCTAGCCATTTTTGCGCCCAATCTTTTCCTCTGGCTTGATGGACACCTTCTATCAGTTCGTTGAACAGAAACTCTAAATCGCTATCTGTTAGCGGTGGGGCTGGTCTTGGTGCTAAATCATCTTCCGTATGGGAGTGAGTTCTTTGTCCGCCAAACCACCTACTAATTAGACCCTTCAACCATTGAATTAACCGCCTGAGCATTTTTTGCTACACCATTGAGTATTGTTGACCATTATACCAGCACAGGCAAGGCGATCAACACGCCCACAGACCAGCGCGAGGGAGTGTCAAATATACACAACCCATGTCCAAAAGTTTAAAATAGTTTAATCCCAAACTCGACTGGGTGCTGCTAACCAAAATTGAAAGGCACTAAAGTCTTCTATCCATGTCTTACGAACCCCTCCACCACAAGTATCGCCCAAAGAGTTTTGTAGAATTGGTCGGACAAGAGGCGATCGCTACCACCCTCACCAACGCGATTCGCACAGCTAAAATTGCCCCAGCCTATTTGTTTACTGGACCGAGAGGTACGGGAAAAACTTCCAGCGCGCGGATTCTGGCTAAGTCCCTAAATTGTCTCCACAGTGATCAGCCCACTGCTGAACCCTGTGGAGTGTGCGATGTTTGTCAAGGTATCACTAAGGGTTATTCCCTCGATGTGATAGAAATTGATGCCGCTAGCAACACTGGTGTCGATAATATCCGTGAGCTGATTGAAAAGGCGCAGTTTGCACCAGTACAGTGTCGCTACAAGGTTTATGTGATCGATGAATGTCATATGCTCAGTACCGCAGCATTTAATGCGCTCCTGAAAACATTAGAAGAACCACCAAAACACGTAGTTTTTGTGTTAGCCACAACAGACCCCCAGCGAGTATTACCAACAATTATTTCACGCTGCCAAAAATTTGACTTTAGACGTATTCAGTTAGAGTCCATGGTGAAGCATTTAAGTGCGATCGCCCGTCAAGAAAATATTCATATTTCTCCTGATGCTGTCACCTTGATTGCTCAAATCGCTCAGGGAGGATTGCGAGATGCGGAAAGTTTACTAGACCAATTAGCGCTGGTGACTGGTGAAGTCACCCCGGAGAAAGTTTGGGATTTGGTTGGTTCAGTCAGTGAACAAGACTTACTAACGCTATTAAAGGCGATCGCTCAAAACCAACCAGAAGCAGTTTTAGATTGCAGCCGTAAAATCCTTGATAGTGGACGGGAACCCCTAATTATTCTGCAAAATCTCGCCGCCTGCTATCGGGACTTACTCATAGCTAAAACAGCACCTAACCGCCAGGATTTAGTTACCTGTACCCAGCAAACCTGGATAGCACTGGTTGAATTTGCCCAGCAACTAGACATGACGATCATTTTACAGGGGCAGCAACACCTGCGCACAGCGGAACTACAAATTAAAAATACCACCCAACCGCGCTTGTGGTTAGAGGTGACATTATTAGGTTTATTACCCAGTGCTAATCTTCAAATCCAAACTGTGATTACACCTCAGCCAGTGAATCCGCCAGTTGTAGGTACAAATTATTACCCTGTTGTTTCTCCACCACCTCAGCCCACGAATCAAAATACCACCCTTAACCCAATATCTTCACATCAGCCCACAAGTGAAAATAGCACGGCTCATCCACCCACCATCACACCACAACCTCTCACTTCCCCACCAGCAAGTGGAACTACTAACCCTCCTTCTAGAGAGAAAGTGACCACACCATCAGAGTGTGACTTAACTCAAGTTTGGCAACAGGTACTTGTGAATATTCACATACCTTCCCGCAGAGCCTTACTTGGTCAAATGTGCCAGATAATAGAGTTTAATGGGAACTTGGCTCGTATTGCGGTCAAAGGTACTTGGTTAGACGCACTCAAATCTGATCTACCCATGATTAAGGCTGCTTTCCAAGAGATTTTTCAGCGGCAAATCGAAGTTTATCTCGAAAAAGGGACTTCTTCGACTGGTAACACCACAAGAACAAATCCTCAACCACAAAATTATACTCCCGTTGAGCAACCACCAGCAGCCAAATACAATCAACTTGTGTCTGACGCACCGCCGCCAGCTACACCCAAACCAGCACCAAGCAAAACCGAATCAACCACAGGTGTACATAAGGTGCAAACCTTGTCCCCGCCACAAATACCCACACCTCCGGCTGATTGGGGAACCGAAGAGGTGGAAAGCGCAGCCCAGCGTCTAGCTCAATTCTTCGATGGGCAAATTATCCGCCTCACAGGGGATGCATCAGACTTGTCCTGAAACCATGACTATATCTGAGTGGATGGACGAGTCAGAACTTGATGACGAATAAAAAAAATCCATCCAAATTTAAATTTGGAAATGGATTTTCAGTGTTAACTTGGCTGCAAAAAACTAGTTACCGGTTCCTGAATGCACGGTTTTTACCCATTTTAGACGTTTTGGTCTGAGGGACATCCGAGCAGTGGTACTGCTCATCACAACTAACCAGTGCAACATATACAAAGCACCACGTAGTGTTTGTAACAGCAACAGGAAAGATGTAGAAATATTAAATTTCTCATCTTGACGTATGCGCTTCAGTCCGGCAAACATACCCACAACAGACATACCCACGGATAGTGTAGTTACCGATCCTAAAATTGGTAGACGATGCCGAGCCAGGGCCATGAATAAATCTGGAATTGCTGCTGTGGGTAGGATATACATACTCAACATAAACATGAGCATATCCCAGGTTTTTCGCGTACCCATGCGGTTTCTCACAATTAGATCCCAGTAATCTAAATAGCGTTGATAGCCGCCTTCTGCCCAACGATTGCGCTGATGCCAAAGGGCGATGGCATTTGTGACACCCTCTTCCTGCACAGCTGGGCAAAATGTACAGTCAATGTCCCATTGGTTTAAATGTAGGCGCAAAGTCAGATCCAAATCATCCGTGATGGTTTCTTCATTCCACCCGCCACAACTTTCTAAGGCTGTACGCCGGACAAATTGACCATTACCGCGGAGTTCGCCAATACCACCCAGGGCTACACGTTGCTGCTGAAACCAGGTATCCAAAGCCATTTCTGCCATCTGACCTTGAGTCCAAAAATTTTCTTTGGCGTTAGCGATGGCTTTTCGCACCTGCACCGCCCCCACCTTTTCTCGTTGGAATAAAGGTACCACCTTGAGCAATAAGTCTGGCACTACCTGAGCATCAGCATCAAACACTGCGACAATTTCGCCCTTAGTCAATGGCAATACCTGATTTAATGCTCCTGATTTGCCGCCACTAGCTTGTGGAGAACGTCTGATAACCTTGAGTTGCTGATATTCTTGGGCTAGTTGGGCTAAGAGTTCCGGTGTCTTATCTGTGCTGTTATCGTCAATTATCCAGACTTCATATTGCCCACCTGGATATTCCAGATTGCAAAGATTCTTGACTAACTTGCCAATAACGGCTTCCTCATTTTTTGCAGCTACTAGCACAGATACACAGGGAAAATCTCCCTGGATGTTTTTGGCATAGCGCCGGGGTCTAGCAAATACCACCACTAAGGCATGAAATCCTAGAAGAGTGGTCAGTCCTAGAATCAATATTGAACCCCAAGAAGCTAAATGCAGAGCGATTGTACCGCTCCACACTACAGTCAACATGAGAGCAGCTTTGCGTCTACGTCCTTGAAACCGGGATGGTAGAGACATGGGATCCACCTCTACCACTAACTCCTGCTGATCTGCCGAGGGATCGGATAACACAGAGTTAAGTGGGTCAAGCTCTTCGTAATAATCATCTTCGGGCCAGGAATTCGCTGGCATAGGTTACTTGATTCAAAAACCAGTTGTTATACAGCTGAAAAAAAGCAAGGAATCCAACACTTGAGAGCGCTGATTTCTGCTTTTATTGCTTCAGCTTCTTTGTTAAAAGCCAATGCATATTAATTGTAACCGAATTTTTAACATTTCTTAGCACCAAATTTGGAGTTTCAAAGTATTTTGGATGATTTATTAGGTTTAGGTTTTACAGTGACCAGCCCCAAGAAAGTAGATTATGGGGAACTGTACCTTGTGAGCACTCCACCCTGTTGCCGTAACCCACTAAAATTAGTAAACACCTTCCTTTTGCAATTAGGAGTGCATGTGTGCCACAATCTGCTAAATGTTTGCTGATTGGCTCAACTGAGATTTATAGTGGTAAATCTGCAACTGTTTTGGGTTTGTCTCATCAGCTACAGCAAAAAGGACTAGATATTGCCTACGGTAAACCCCTGGGCACTTGTTTTAGTGCATCTGGCGGAACCTTAGTTGAGGAAGATGTCCAGTTTATTGCTCATAGTCTGAACTTACCAAAAAACCGTGTTGCGGCCACAATACTGGCTTTGGATGAGGTCAATGTCCAAAGACGCTGGCGCGGCGAAGACAACACCAATTATCGGCAGTTATTAAAACAGCAATATTTGCAAATTTCCCAGGGAGATTTAGTGTTGCTAGAGGGACCAGGTGATTTGACACAAGGCAGTCTGTTTGATTTGTCCTTGTTACAGGTTGCTGAGACGTTAGATGCGGCTGTACTGTTGGTAACACGTTATAGTTCACTGCTCTCAACTGGGGCGTTATTATCTGCCAAGCGGTATGTGGGCGATCGCTTGGTGGGAGTTGTGATTAATGATATCCCTAGCGAACAATTAGAAATAGTTGACGCTCAATTATGCCCGTTTCTAGAAAAGCAAGACATCCCTGTATTGGCCACATTGCCGAAAAGTGATTTACTCCGCAGTGTCAGCGTTGGTGAACTGGTAAACCAGTTAAAGGCGGAAGTTCTCTGTCGTCGAGATCGCTTGGATTTGATGGTGGAGAGTTTGGCAATTGGGGCAATGAATGTCAATGCGGCTGTGAAGTATTTCCACAAACGCCGAAATATGGCAGTAGTCACAGGAGGCGATCGCGTGGAAATTCAACAAGCCGCCCTAGAAACCTCTACACAATGCCTGATTTTGACTGGACAGCTGCCACCACCTGCCTTTATTCTCAGTCGTGCTGAAGAGCTAGAAATCCCCATCCTATCGGTTGACTTAGATACCCTAACCACTGTGGAAATTATCGACCGGACCTTTGGTCAAGTACGGGTACATGAACCCATCAAGGTTCACTGCATTCGCCAGTTGATGGCTGAGAATTTTGACATTGATCGCTTGTTATCTAAACTAGGCTTAACTCACCGAGGGACATTAGCTTAAGTGAAGCTGGAATCCCCCGTCTTTAGACGTGGGGAGTGTCCAGCAGCTATTGACCTACTGAAGCAAACATCATAAAAATGTAGCAAGATGTAACTATATTTGGCTGTTCACCTACACTCTGTTTGGTAGAATAACTGGGTTGTTTAATGTGATTACGTCCATCTTTGAGCCAGTCAACAGACCTTACCAACCTAGATACATTAGCGCAGGAACTGGCGACCATCCAACAAACGGGTTCTAAGCGAATCGCCTTGTTGGGTTCTCGTCATGTGCCAATTACGCATCAAAATCTCATTGAGATGATGACCTATGCCTTGGTTCTATCAGGAATCGGGTCATCACCTCTGGGGCTACAGGGACAAATTCAGCTGCCATTAAGGGAGCAATGCGGGCTGATCCCAATTTATTGACGGTGATTTTACCCCAAAGTTTGGAACGTCAGCCCCATGAATCACGCCAACAACTAGAGCAGGTGATGCATCTGGTAGAAAATTCCAGTAATGATAATCTGTCTTTAGCTGAAGCTAGTTACATTTGTAACAAGGAGATTATCTCCCGATGCCAGCAACTCATCTGTTTTGCTTTTCACGACAGTCGTACTCTGCTGCAAACTTGTGGAGATGCAGAAGAACAAAGAAAAGTTGTCACACTTTTCTACTTTGACTAAAGTGCAGTAAGTCCTCGCCCTGGTAATGATAGATATAGGAAACTGCGAATTGGTAACAGGTAACCACCTGTTACCTGTTCATCACAGCTAACTACAAATACATTGATTGGTTTAATCATGCTATCGCAACTGCCTGTGTCTGTTATTTTGTTGTATTCTATTGCTGCTGCCGCCCTTCTGATTTATCTGCCCTTTCTATTGGTAGCTTATGCGCGGGTGCGGATTGGCTATGAAGCCCTTGCTACTCCTCGCGCCATGTTTGATAAATTGCCCCCCTATGCTCAAAGAGCCACTTGGGCGCATCAAAACTCTCTGGAAGCATTTATGTTGTTTGCCACCGCAGCACTGATGGCATATGTAACTGGGGTAAATAATACTACAGCAACAGTGGCGGCGATCGCTTTTGTGGTGGCGCGTTTGCTATACTCAATTTTTTATATTTTGAATATACCCCTATTGCGATCGCTGATGTTTGCCATTGCCTCCCTGAGCTCTGCTACTCTGATTATCTCCAGCATCATTCAAGCCCAGAGTTAATTGGGCAGTAGAAATGCGGGTTGAAAATCACCGGTAAACCGAAAATCTAAAATTGTTTATGGCTTCTACATATTCCTTTGACATTGTGAGCGACTTTGATCGACAAGAGTTAGTGAATGCGGTCGATCAAGTTATGCGAGATATCAAAGGTCGTTATGACCTCAAAGATACTCAAACCACTGTAGAGTTAAACGAGCAAACCATTAATGTCAGCACTGACAGCGAGTTTACCTTAGATTCTGTTCACAACATCCTCCGGGAAAAAGCCGCCAAGCGTCAGCTTTCTCAGAAAATTTTCGAGTTTGGCAAAGTTGAATCAGCTAGTGGTAACCGTGTACGTCAAGAAATCACACTCAAAAAAGGCATCAGTCAGGAAATAGCTAAACAAATTTCCAAATTGATTCGGGACGAATTCAAAAAAGTACAAGCCTCAATTCAAGGTGATGCTGTACGAGTTTCAGCTAAAGCTAAGGATGACTTACAAGCTGTGATGCAGCGTCTGAAACAAGAAGACCTTCCTGTGGCTTTACAATTTACCAATTACCGTTAAACAACCTATGGGGTGGATTTTATCCACCCCATACCATTGTTTTCAAATCAGGTTCGATAGTTTTTCGCTAATTATTAACTAGTTAACTGCCTTCCGCATTAGCTGAGATTAAAGAATTTTGTGAGTGTGGGAATGCTGCTTAACATTGTCTTCTTTAGTGACAACTCTAGCGGCATTCAGTACGCGCTTACGCTCCGTTGAATATTGAAAATCAGTGTAGGTTGTACCTAAAGGAATGAGGGACTGTGCAGTTTCACGTCGTTTGTAGGTGCGAGCTGCAGCAAACACCCGCACAGCGAATTCTTCCCCAAACTGAGTCGAATCTGGAAAGCCATCTGGTAGCACAGGTGTATTCCCATCCAGAACAGATCCCAGGGTGGTTGCACAAGCCAGCTTATAGGAGGTGGGAATACCTTTGAACAATGCTTCTAAAGCAGCAGAGGGAATTGGTTCTACTACTTCCACTTGATAAACTTCCCCATCTTCCTTAATGAAGCAGGTTGATAGACCTATAACAATATAATCGTTAGCGGTGAGATCTGGTGCATCTTCATAGGAAATTGCTGTTGTCATAAAAATTTTCCCAACCTTCAAAATTACGATGTGTGCTTGAGTGCTACACTTGTCCGTCGCCTACAGCATGAGTTACAGTAGGCACGATACCTGACGGCAACAAGCAATGAGCTAAATCAAGGCTTGTGGGCATTCTAGCAATTTGTTCGTGTTACTACTTGATTAGTCATGAACTACCCCATCTTACTTCGTTGAAGATGGGGTTTCTACATCTCCATGAGTAAGACGGTTACGCCATAGTCATCTAATCTTTTTTGCTGTAGATATATTGCCGGGGGTAGATACAAAATAACTGGGTGTCCACAGTCTGATTTATCCATATAAATACGTATTGTTTGCCTTATGGTAATACATTTAATATTTCCGCTTCCTGAACATCAGGATTTACGAGTACTACTGGAAATTGATTAGGGTCAAATTTATACCCTTGCTGTTGTCTAATAATATGAGCTTGATGGGGGTCGAAATTCCGCTGAAATTCCCTTTGCAAACTCTCAACACGTTCTTCCATCAGCTTGACCTCAGTCTTAACTTCTCGCAACCTGTTTTGCTGTGTCCAATGATAAGGCAGAAGTTGTACCAGGGCAGATACTGCTGCACTGCACAGGACTAAGTTAACTGCTATTTTAGCTGTGGTTTCCAGGGCTATAACCTGGTAGGAACGTTGACGAAGATGCCGTTTTGGTCGAGGAGCAGCCCGGCGTTTTTGTATAGGTTGTACCGGCGGTCTAGACGGTTGAATGGCGTTCATTATGCTTAATTAAAAAACCTGACTAATTTCATGACAACTTCATAGAATGCACACTGACAGGGTTTACACCTTTACTTAGCTGTCATATTACTTCATTTTTCCGAAATTGCTACACGTATATTTAAAGTTAAAATGTTACTCTATATGGGCAAGTAGCTAGCATTTAAAAACTTCTAGCATTTAGCCACTAGCACCCCGTTTACCCGATTATTATTCTTTTATAAGATTATGTCAATTCCGAGTCATGGTTATTTTTTTCACAGGGTTTCGGGGATATGTAATCTTGCCTTGTTTTGAATAAATCTCCCAGATGTTGTCGGGTAAAATTGAAAGGTTTTCTATTTGACTAAAAGAATATACTTATAAAGACAACAACCAGGACTGGCCTGATTGTTGTTTGAGAGTGGGGCGATTTTGAATCTACCCCGGTTACCATGTCAGAACGTGGCGTTATTTATAGAGTTCTGTTGCTAAACGCCAAGCCAGAATTCCTGGAATCAGCGCTACAGCTAGAGCAATGTACACCTGAGTGTCTGATATAGGCATGGTCTGAACCCTCCTGAGCTTCAAATCAATATTGAACAGTTCGTTTACTACTTTTCACTGTTTTGCCAAGAATGTGGAATATCTTGTTACAAGATGCAACAAAAACAGTGATTTGTCATTAAAAAAATTTATAAAACTATGGATTTTTATTTGGGGATCGATTTCGGTACATCTGGGGTTAGGGGTGTGGTGATTAATCATGAAGCTTGCACCCAGGCAGAAATCAAGCATCCTTGGGCAGATGGGGCTGTTACTAACTTAGCAGATTCGTGGCATGGGGCTTTATTTCGACTGCTGACACAAATACCAGAGAAATTGCGGCGAGAAATCAAGGGGATCGCCATTAACGGTACTTCTTCCACAGTCCTGCTGTGTGATGCGGCTGGTCAGCCTGTAGATGCACCTTTATTGTATAACGATGGGCGGGGAGCAGTGGTGCTGCCGCAATTAAAAACTCTTGCACCACCGCAAAGTAACGTATTAAGTGCAACTTCTAGCCTAGTAAAATTGCTGTGGATGGTGCAACAGCCGAGTTTCAGCAAAGCGAGATATTTTCTGCATCAAGCCGATTGGTTAGGATTTTTGCTGCATGGGTATTTGGGAATTAGCGATTACCATAACGCTTTAAAGCTGGGCTATGACGTGGAAGAGTTGAAATATCCACAATGGCTAGAAAAACTAGAATTACCGATTCAGTTACCCAGAGTTTTACCCCCCGGTACTCCCATTGCCAAATTGCGCCCGGAAATAGCAACTCAGTTTCATTTCCCTGATGATTGCTTGGTGTATGCTGGTACAACTGATAGTATTGCCGCTTTCTTGGCTAGTGGGCGAATCCCCCGGGGAAGCTGTGACATCCTTGGGTTCGACTTTGGCGGTCAAACTATTGAGTCGTACCCGGGTAGAAGATGCACGATATGGTATTTATAGCCATCGCTGGGGTAACTTGTGGCTGGCTGGGGGTGCTTCTAATACTGGGGGGGCGGTGCTAAAGCAATTTTTTAGTGATGCTGAGTTAGAAAGATTGAGCAGCGAAATTGATATTACAAGAGCCAGCGAGTTAGATTATTATCCATTGTTGCAGCCAGGCGATCGCTTTCCCATTAATGATCCGGCTTTACCGCCGCGATTAACACCACGCCCTGAGAGTAGTGTGGAATTTTTGCATGGGTTGTTAGAAAGTATTGCCCGAATTGAGGCTAATGGGTATAAATTATTGCAGAAAATGGGGGCAGATAAATTAACTCGTGTTTACACTGCCGGGGGTGGTGCGGTAAATTCTACTTGGTCTCGCATTCGTGAACGACATTTAAAGGTGTCTGTGATGTCGTCGCTGCATAGGGAAGCTGCTTATGGTACGGCGCTTTTAGCCATGAGAGGGACTGATTTTTTTAACTAGTCACTGGACTGCACAAGTGTCACAGAAGATTTATACAGTTGCTCTAACAACCGATACAAAAAAGCTAACTGTTGCGCCAGTAGTAGTCGCTGTTGCTTGTTAACTTTGAGTTGGGTTTTGAATCCTAGTAGCATTTTGTCACCAAGCGAAAAGATGACAGGAACTTTCGAGCAAATGTCATTATTTATGAGTATTAGTTAAGGAAAGAGTAACTAGCTACTAACCCTCGATTCAACTGGGAAGCACCCATTAACTTTCTTGGTTAACCTTCTCAAATCTCCTGTTTGTCTGTCATCTCCGCCTGATGCTTTTCCTTTCCATGAATCCTTCTTCCAGGCTATGGCAAAATTTATAAGAGTCCTTCCAGAATTACTTGTCCCCGCATGACCGCAAATATTAGCAACCTCCCTAGTCTCTATGACCCATTTACCACCGAAGCCAGGTGGCAAAAATTTTGGGAAGAAAACCAAGTTTACAAAGCTGACCCCAATCAAGGCGGTGAACCTTACTGTATTGTGATTCCCCCTCCTAATGTCACGGGGAGTTTACACATGGGTCATGCTTTTGAAAGTGCCTTAATTGATACTCTGGTGCGCTATCACCGCATGAAAGGGCGTAACACCCTATGGGTACCGGGAACTGACCACGCCAGCATCGCCGTTCACACGATGTTAGAAAAACAACTCAAGAAAGAGGGTAAAACTCGCTACGAACTGGGGCGCGAGGAATTCTTAGAACGCGCTTGGCAATGGAAGGCGGACTCTGAGGGTACAATTGTTAATCAGTTAAAACGTTTGGGTGTGTCGGTTGATTGGACACGGGAACGGTTTACTTTAGATGAAGGTTTATCAAAAGCTGTTCTGGAAGCCTTTGTAAGTCTCTATGAGTCAGGATTAATTTATCGTGGAGAATATTTAGTGAATTGGTGTCCTGCTTCTGGGTCGGCGGTGTCTGATGTAGAAGTGGATAATCAAGAAGTTGATGGGAATCTTTGGCATTTCCGCTATCCCCTGAGTGATAATTCTGGGTTTGTGGAGGTGGCGACCACTAGACCGGAAACTATGCTGGGTGATACTGCTGTGGTTGTTAACCCCAATGATGAAAGGTACTCTCATTTGATTGGTAAGACCCTGACTCTACCAATTATGAATCGGGAAATTCCCATTATTGGTGATGAGTTTGTTGATCCCACTTTCGGAACTGGTTGTGTTAAGGTGACTCCAGCCCATGACCCGAATGACTTTGAAATGGGTAAGCGTCACAATCTGCCGTTGATCAATATTATGAATAAGGATGGAACTCTTAATGCTCAGGCTGGGGAGTTCCAGGGACAAGACCGCTTTGTGGCTAGGAAGAATGTGGTTTCTCGCTTGGAGTCAGAGGGTGTGCTGGTGAAGGTAGAGAATTATAAGCATACTGTTCCTTATAGCGATCGCGGTAAAGTCCCGGTAGAACCACTATTATCTACTCAGTGGTTTGTGAAAATTCGCCCCATGGCTGATCAAGCTTTAGAATTTCTGGACGGGCAAAATTCGCCGGAGTTTGTCCCCCAACGCTGGAGTAAGGTTTATCGTGATTGGCTGGTTAAGTTAAAGGATTGGTGTATCTCTCGTCAATTATGGTGGGGTCATCAAATTCCGGCTTGGTATGCGGTGAGTGAAACCGGCGGCCAAATTACCGATAATACCCCCTTTGTGGTGGCAAAATCAGCCGATGAGGCTTGGGAAAAAGCTAAAACACAATTTGGCGAAAATGTCAAGTTAGAACAAGACCCAGATGTGTTAGATACTTGGTTTTCTTCTGGGCTTTGGCCATTTTCAACTTTGGGTTGGCCAGAACAAACGCCGGATTTAAGGACTTATTACCCTAACACTGCTTTGGTGACTGGTTTTGATATTATCTTTTTCTGGGTGGCCAGAATGACGATGATGGCCGGACACTTTACTGGGAAAATGCCATTTAATGATGTTTACATTCACGGGTTAGTTCTGGATGAAAACGGTCAGAAAATGTCGAAAACTAAAGGTAATGGGATTGACCCACTATTATTAATTGACAAGTATGGTACTGACGCGCTGCGCTATACCTTAGTTAAAGAAGTGGCGGGGGCGGGTCAAAATATCCGCCTGGAATATGACCGCAAAAAGGATGAGTCGTCATCGGTGGAAGCGGCGGCGCAACTTTGCTAATAAGTTATGGAATGCGGCCCGGTTTGTGATGATGAATTTGGATGGACAAACGCCGCAACAGTTAGGTCAACCACTGGCTACAGAATTAAGTGATAAGTGGATTCTTTCCCGTTATCATCAAGTTATCAAACAAACTAGTAATTACATTGATAACTACGGTTTAGGGGAAGCGGCCAAAGGTCTGTATGAGTTTATATGGGGTGATTTTTGTGACTGGTATATTGAATTAGTCAAATCCCGGTTACAAAAAGATGCCGATCCCGCATCCCGCAAGGTAGCACAACAAATTCTTGCCTATGTCCTGGAAGGGATTTTAAAATTACTGCATCCCTTAATGCCTCACATTACTGAGGAGATTTGGCAAACTCTCACCCAACAACCAGGGGATTCTTTAGAAAGTTTATCTTTACAAGCCTATCCGCAAAGCGATAATCACCTGATTAATCCCGATTTGGAAGCACAGTTTGAATTGCTCATTGGTACAATCCGTACGATTCGGAATTTACGCGCTGAGGCGGATATTAAGCCAGGGGCGAAAATTACCACCAACTTGCAAACTGATAATCCCCAGGAACAGCAAATCCTCACAGATGGACGGGCGTATATTCAAGATTTGGCTAAGGTGGAGAATTTAACTATTGCTGGTGTGGGGGAAGCTTCTCCCGCAGAGGAACCCGTCCCAGAAATGGTGGAGAAAAAACCTCTGAGGGGTTTAAAGACAATTGCTTTAATTATTGTACTGCTTGTCTTTACTAGGATAGGTTTAGCGACGGGGAAGGCAATTTATGAAATTCCCTTAATGGGGAGATTTTTTGAAATAGTTGGTTTGGGTTATGCATCTTGGTTTGTTGTACAAAATCTCCTCCTAGCTGAGGACAGACAAAAGCTTTTCGCTGTGTTTTCTGCGCCACGCCATCCCAAGGAAATCTTACAAACAGAATTACAACAGCCACCAGCACCAGAAAATGCCATTGCTGGTGTTGTGGGTACTGTACAAGTGGTAATTCCTTTGAGTGGGGATGTGGTAGATATTGCTACTCTGCGGGCTAAACTGGAAAAAAGCCTCAACAAAGCCGAAGCTGAGGCTAAGTCTTTGAGTGGGAGGTTAAGTAATCCGAAGTTTGTGGATAAAGCGCCAGCAGAAGTGGTACAGGGAGCCAGAGATTCTTTAGCAGAAGCTGAGAAACAAGCTGAAATTTTGCGCGATCGCTTGCGTAGTTTAACATAGGTCTAATAGGTAATGGTGAAATATAAATTAACCATTACCTATGAACTTACAGCGCATTTTATCTGAGTTAGGTACACAAGGGCGACACCGATAGCTACCGCTTGCGTAAGCCATTGCCCACCCCAGAAGATTTATGATATTAATGTGTTTACTTTATTGAGTTTAAAAGTGCTGTAAATCATATTTTACTTTTACCCACGGCTGAAAATAAAGCCATGCTATATCTAGCTCAAGTACATAAAAAGAAATTTTTAGATAACTATCAGTTACGCTTGTTAGCACGTCAAGAAAGTCCAAACCTGTGGGTAATTATCCCTGAAGAGACTGTGATTTGTGTGGATGCAGAAACTAAGATGAGTGATAACTTGCTGGTTTTAGTGCAGCTTTCCCCTGAAGGTGATATTGAAAGTTTAGAAGATGCTAGGGACTGGGTAATAAATTTAGTGCAAACCTACCTCAGCATTGGTATGACACCAAAACAGTTAGAAGAAGAAGTAGAACTTGCCGAAAACTGGCGACAATCTCTAACTTTACAAAATCAAGAATTAGCTCGTCGTACTCTAGAACTAGAAGCACGTCGCGAACAGATTCAAGCCTTAGAAGAACGTCTTCGACGTGACAGAAATCGTCACCATGGAGACTCTGGTTAAACAATTCAAATCTAAGTTTATGTGGGAAAAAATCACCTGATCCCGAACCCCTCTCCTTGGTAAGAAGAGGGGGGTGTTAACTTCTCAGATATTGAGTTAAACTCTTGCGGTTTTAGCTAAGGGAAGAGCTTTAGTACTATCGAGTTCTTCGGATGCTAATAACTCGCGAATTAAACGCGCTATGGCTTTTTGGGCCAGGCGATTAGTAATTTGTTGACCCAACCGCTGTACACCTGGATTTACTAACAGTTGGGCCAGTTGGGGAGCTAATTCCACCGGATCAAAATCACGGTTTTCCCGAAGAATATTTAAAATGCGTTTAATATGGTCTAAGGTTTGTTGTTGCTCAACTGTGGCCTTTGGGATTTCGTGAACTGCTGTTAAACCTACTCTTTCTCGCAGGATATAAGTGAAGTTGTGCAGAACATTTTTGCCTACAGCATTAACTCCATTGAGAAATTCATCTACTATTTTGTTGCGAATGAATGCACCCCGTTCAGAAGAAAGAAACTCGACTCCCTGGTTTAAAACTAGATTGAAGTCGTAATCCTGATTTTTCTTCGCATTACGTAACAAGTTTTCTAACCGATTCCAACGGAATTTTTCATCTTTAAATAGTAAGTTTTGCAGTGATGTTCTTAATTGTGGTGCTTCGTCGGTTAACAGACGTTTCGCAACATAAGGATAGGCTTCGCTGAGAACTTTGAAGTTGGGATCTATATATATAGCGATACCTTCGAGGGTTACCAGGGAGCGAATAATTAAAGCGTAGTAAGGAGGTACGCGGAAAGGATATTCATACATCAAAGCTGAGAGTTCATCAGTGATGCTTTTAATGTTCAAGTCAGCAACGCTGGCTCCTTGAGCATCAGCAAAGACTCTTGCAAAGGCGGGAATTATGGGTGTTAAGTCGGTGTCTGGTGATAAAAAATCTAGTTTAACGTAATCGTTGGCTAAACCTTCAAAGTCACGGTTAACGACGTGAACGATCGCTTCAATTAAACCATAACGCTGGGGCGGTTGTACCTGACTCATCATGCCAAAGTCGAGATAAGCCAATTTCCCCTCTGGTGTGGCTAATAAATTACCTGGGTGGGGGTCAGCATGGAAAAATCCGTGTTCGAGTAGCTGGCGCAGGGAACATTGGACACCCACTTCAATCAGATAACGAGCATCTATACCTTGGGCGTTGATTTCGGCGGTTTGGGTTAATTTTGTGCCGCTTATCCACTCCATGGTCAGGACGCGACGATTGGTGTATTCCCAGTAAATTTTCGGGATGTAAATATCTTTTATGTGACCATATAACTCGAAAAAGCGTTCGGCATTTTCTCCCTCATGAATATAATCCATCTCTTCAAAGATGCGATCGCCTAATTCATCGAGGATACCAACTAAGTCACTGCGTATTCGTTTAACTTTATTTTTTACCCAAGCGGCGAGTTGGCGCAAAATAAACAAGTCAATAGTAATTGCTTCTCTTAAATCAGGGCGTTGGACTTTAATAGCGACTTCTTCACCAGTTTTCAATTTACCTTTATAAACTTGCCCCAAAGAAGCCGCCGCAATGGGCTGTTCGGAGAGTTGGGCGTAAATTTCCTCTGGTGGTGCGCCTAATTCTTCTTCAATAAATTGGTAAGCGATGGCGTTAGGAAACGGCGGTAATTGGTCTTGTAACCTAGTTAATTCTTCTAGATATGCGGGGGGAACCAAATCTGGTCTAGTAGATAAAGCCTGTCCGATTTTAATGTAAGCCGGCCCCAATTTCGTGAGTAGCTCTCGCAGTTGAACAGCTCGACGGGGGTCTTTTTTCACCACTATTCCCCGGCGGTTGTCCCACCACAACCCAAATAGAAAGGAAAGGGTCGGCCCTAAGACTGCGAAAATACGCCGGACAACTTTTAGGGGGCGCTGGCGATAATGTTCCCTAATCTCTTGGGGATCGTAAGGTATAGCCTCAGTATCGGACTTTTGGTTAATCATAGATTTTGGTGAATCAACAACTAAGGTTGATATGCCATTTTCTGTTAATACTGGAGTAACTTGTGGTTCGTCCTCGGTTTTGCGCGAAGTCGGGGAAAGTGTCTTAACAATCATGAAGGAAGCCACCGAGAGGATTAAGCATGTAAAGTATTGTAACAATAAGTTTACAAAGAATCATCCCTCAAACAGGGATAAATTAGAGTTTTTCCCCAAGTTGTCAGGGCGGGTTATCCACTCCAAACTACTAATAACTAGTAAAATGGCTTACTAGTTCAATAATATCTCGATATTCCCTATCCTCAACTGATACTTATAGGGGGAACAATTATAGACTTTCCAGAGAAAAGCGTTGTATCATAACAATATGCCCACAATGCACCAAGAAGTAAGAAAAATAACCTGCTTAGTGTTCTGTAAGTTAAAAGTACCCGCATCTGTCCTCTTGGAGAATTTGGCTTGATGTTGCTTTGGCTGCGAATCGAAAATTTTGCCCTGATTGATCAACTAGAGCTGGAATTTGGCCCTGGTCTCAATGTACTAACAGGTGAAACTGGTGCGGGAAAATCCATTATCTTGGATGCCATTGATGCGGCTTTGGGGGGTAAAATCTCTAGTCGAGTTATTCGCACGGGAACGAATCGTTCACTGGTAGAAGCTACTTTCACCCTATCACCTTCGTTAACCACTTGGTTGATAGCACAGGAAATCGATTTAATTGAAGATAATTGTGTAATAGTTAGCCGAGAAATTACTGGCAGTAGTAGTAATATCCGTAGTAGATCGCGGGTAAATGGGGTGTTAGTGAATCGCCAGATCATGGGAGGGCTGCGCGATCGCCTGGTGGAAATCACCGCCCAAGGTCAAACTTTACAGGTAGGACAGCCGGCCCAAGTCCGAGAATGGTTAGATGTGTATGGTGGTGACTTACTGATGCAACAGCGTCAAATCATTGCCACAGCCTTTAGTGCTTATCAAAGAGCTTATCTGGTCTTGGAAAAACGCCGGACATCAGAACGGGAACGTCTACAGCAACTCGATTTGCTCAGGTATCAAATCCAAGAATTGAGAACTGCTAACCTCCAAGATCCTCTGGAATGGGAACAACTCCAGCAAGAACGGGAACGTCTCAATCATGTAGTGGAACTGCAACAGATGAGTTACAAGGTGTATCAATCCTTGTATCAAAACGATAATGAGACACCTTCTGTAACGGATTTATTAGCAGACAGCGAGGCGACATTAACTGATATGGTGGAGTACGATGGCCAATTGCAACCTTTGTTAGATCTGGTCAGGGATGCTCAAACTATGATCATGGAAGTGGGAAGGCAAATTAATACTTACGGAAGTAGTTTAGAAGCCGACCCCCAAAGATTGCAAGAAGTAGAAGAGCGCATTCAAGAATTAAAGCAAATTTGTCGTAAGTATGGCCCTACCCTCACAGAGGCGATCGCCCACTACCAACGCATACTAGACGAGTTGGCAGAACTCAATGATGGTGAACAGTCGATTGAAAGTCTAGAACAGCAGGAAATGGCCTGTTTTGCCCATCTAACCCAAGTCTGTGAACAGTTAACTAAATTGCGTCGGCAAACCGCTGCGGATTTAGAATCTGAATTACTGTGTGAACTCAAGCCTTTAGCTATGGAAAAGGTAAAGTTTCAAGTGGAGATCGTGCCTATTTCCCCCACAACCACAGGTGCGGACAAAATTACCTTTATGTTTAGCCCTAACCCTGGGGAACCCCTGCAACCTTTAATAGCGATCGCTTCCGGGGGGGAAATGAGTCGCTTTTTACTGGCGCTGAAAGCTTGTTTTTCCCGAGGGGATGCGGCGGAAACTATGATATTTGATGAAATTGATGTGGGGGTTTCTGGGAGGGTCGCCCAAGCGATCGCAGAAAAATTACACCAGCTAAGTCAAAATAACCAAGTTTTATGTGTTACCCATCAGCCCCTAGTGGCGGCGATGGCTGACAGACATTTTCGTGTAGATAAAAAAACTATTGGTCTAAGTAATAACACTGAAATCAGGACGGTGGTAAGAGTCACTAGTTTAGAGAATATGACCAATCGCCGGGAAGAACTGGCGCAGTTAGCTGGTGGTAAGTCCGCCACAGATGCGATCGCTTTTGCTGAGTCTTTATTATTACAAGCGGCTCATCATCGAGGACAAGAAATAATTTAATTTGACACTCCGACATAAATCTAAAATGAGGACTTCCTATCTCAACTGACGCTATAGTTAGGGTAGTTCGGGTTTTGTGTTTCTACTCATGAGAATTCCCTTGACCGTATGTATGACCTCAAGCAAAAAGTCTGGCAATACTTCTGGACTTGGGCTATAGTAATCCTGGTCACCTTGACTTTTAGTGCATGGGGTGTGCAATCAGCAGAGGCATTACTGCGACAACATCATGATTCCCCTGGTGTTTTGCGCTATCATTCCCAAGTATCTATCAAAGATGAAAAAGGCTATACTTGGCAGGTGCTATTGTTCAAACAAGATGACAAAAGTACAATCAAAGATTTAAGATTACGCCTAGTGGGTTTTCCGGGGATTGTAGAAATTGCTCACCCGCAACCATTAGTAATTGAGACAACATCAGGAAAACTATTGAGTGCATCAGATGCCTATAGCTTAACTGCACCTGCTCCCAATGTGGGTGAATATGAATTAACTAAAATTCTCCCCCAACTAGGAACCACCGATGCACTTAAACTATATGTGCCGACTAAAAATGTCAAGCCATTGCTGATCAATATACCTGAGAATGTAGTTACTGAATGGCAATGGCTAGTAACAGAAATTGAGTAAATTTCATTGATTACTACGCAAAGTTTCATGAATAACCGTCATGAATAATTCATTGAGAGGAATTCCCGCTGTTTTGGCCATGGAGGAAATCACACTTCTCGGAGAAAAAGAACAATATAAACCAACCTCTAAAAACCAAGGTTGTCCATCTGGATCGATGCGGAAATCAAATAAACTATAGTGGCGACAACCCAAGGCCTGATGACAGAGTTTAGCTACTTCCTGCACCCGTGGGGTCATAGGGTCATTACAGTCCACAATCCAAGACTTGGTGTGATCTTTAGCGCTAAAATCCAAGTTACCATCATCGGTTTCCTTGAGTTTATCAGCATATTTGCGGATAGGTTTGTCGTGGGGGTCTAACTTATACTCTTCTAGGGGTAAACCCAATAACTCTCCCTCCTTAACAAGGATACCACATCTAACTTCTCGACCGAGTGGGATGAATGTTTCTACAATCACCTCATCTGCATATTGAAATGCTGTCTGCAAAGCAGCCTGATAATCAGTAGCCTCCTTGACTAAAGCCACTCCTAAAGAATTGTCAGAACTAACGGGTTTGATGACTACTGGTGGTGTAATTGTGGGTATATCTCCTGGGCGGAGTAATTCTCCTCGAGGTACTTTCACTCCTGCTGCAGCGACAATTGCTTTAGTTCTGGCTTTGTGGCTACCTATTGCCATAATATCGGCATTATTGCCAATATAAGGAATATTCAGCAGGTCGAATAGGGCGCGGTAGTAAGTCATTCCCGGAATACAAAACATTTGTGGTAACGCCAGGTCAATGTTTTGCGATGTAATAAATTTAACAGCATCCCCTAGAGACATCGGTTTAGTGATAGCGATATCCTCTGGACTAAGAGAGGGAGGAAAACGCCACTGGCCATCAGGTGTAACGTATGCAATCTGAAAATCATAGCGTGATGAATCTGCCGTTGCTGTCAAACAGTCTTGAGCATAAAGGCGTGATAAATGACTATAAAACTCATTGTATGCAGACCCCACCAAATGCAGAATACGAAGTACAGACATAATAGACTTTCCTATAAATAGCAGCCAAGGAAAAATTTATCTTTTAATCGCCACCTAACTCTACCAACTTGCCAATATTGAAATCTATTTTTACCCAACCTTTAAGCTGTTGTAGATTTTTCAGCAAGAGCAAGGTAATCTGCCAATGATGTAGAGTCAAAAATGGTACAGGGTCATCAAAGCAGAAAATAGCATCAGTACCCTTGAGGAGGGTATTCACAGATGTTTGCAATTGTTTCCAGGAACGGATACCAGTTAGTCGCCAGATTTCGTGATATATCCAGTAAGTGGGCTTGCTAGTTGCTAGGGGTTCCAAAACTGTAGGTAGGGGAGTTTTACCAAGATAGGCTTGTGCAACACCAGGATGATTGTAGAACATTGTGATCGCCGAATGAGTACGGGGATTGCATTCAATGGCGTAAACTGTCCCATCTTCAGCTTGGATAAAGTCAAAGGAAACTTGCCCGGTCAGTGCTAAACTTTTAACGAAGTGTTGCACCCATTCACGAATTTGGGAATTTTCGACGTTTTCATAGTTGATTTGAAATGCAGAAGAGTGGGAGCAACAATGTAGTCTTAATTCCCCGTCCCGCACTGTGCTATGTGTACATAACTCCTTACCAGGAATAAACTCTTGCATAATCCAAGGGTTTTCGGAACTGATGGGTAAACTGTTGACAAAGGCCGCTGTCTCCTCTGGGGTTTCGCAGGGAAGTTTGGTTAAATTTAAGCGGCGAACAGAGTCGTAAGCCAGATTTTTGAGAATATATTTGCGGGTTTCTTGACTAAAATCAAAATTGATAACTTGTTGTGGATCGGTGATTTTAAAGGACTTGGGGACGGATAAACCAAGCTTTCGCGCCTGCTGGGTAAAAGCAAATTTATCATCTAGCATCTTGGTAATATCTGCATCAAAGTGGAAAACCTCGCAATATTCTGATAGTATTGGCTTTGCCAAGGAGTCGTAGTAACTAGCTACAGGGCTACATACAGGTACATAAACGTCAACTTGCTCTTTTTTCACGATTTCTACTAAGGCCTGGATATAGCCGTCTGGGTCTGATTGAGGTGCTGGAACTGTATAAAAAGCACTGACAGAACGGGAGAATCTATGACCAGATAACCAGTATTTGTGAGTTTCAATCAGAATAACTCTGTGTCCGTCTGCATGGAAACAACGAGCCAGTTGCAATGCTTTGGTCATTTTGGCTCCACTTACCAGGATAGTCTGCTGTTGAGCTTTTTTTTGGGTGAATGGGGATTTCACAAGGCTCCACAGCAAAGATGTTAATACTATCAAAGCATTGAAGGGTAAGGCTATTAGTAATAAGACGAGGGTACCAAGAGTTTTGAATGTAGTCAGTATTTTTACCATGAAAGCCGGTTGTCAGGTTGTATCTATCACTAAATATCAAGAATAGGAAGGTAGGGGAGATGAGGAAGCATTGATCCTGTTCATCTCCCTGAAAGCTTGGTTACGCTATGCGTCTAATCAGAGTCACACCATCTCGGATGGGTAAGAGAACTTGCTCCACACGAGGATCGGCGGCGACTACAGAATTAAACTGTGCGATCGCTTGACCATTGGCTGTGCGTTGTTCTGGTGGTAAATAAACTTGTCCCTGTAACAACGTATTATCCACGCATATTAAGCCATCGGTGGTTAGTAAATGATGGTCTAAGATAGTGTGGAAGTACTCTACATACTCCTTTTTGTCAGCATCGATGAAAATCAAATCAAATGATTCTTTTCTGGCTGCTAATTTGTGTAGAGTCTCTAGGGTTGGTGCTACTTCTACAACTATTTTATAGCCGTCTGGAGATTCACCAAAGCAAGCTTGAGCAAATTTTGCCACATAGGAGTCTACTTCACAAGCTATCAGTTTTCCATCCCTTGGTAAAGCTTCAGCCATAGCTAAAGCTGAATATCCGGTGAACATTCCTACTTCTAGAATGCGCTTGGCTTTGGTCATGTGAACAAACATTTTCAATGTCTGTCCCTCTAGATGTCCTGAGAGCATTTCCTGCTCTAATTGACGCACTGTTTCGCGATCGCTAAAGCGTTTACCCCAATCTTCTTGACTAGTTTTTTGCGCCAATGCTGCTAAGGGTCTAGATTCCGGGGTGGTGTAATCATCCAAATAGGGGTCTAAACCTGCTGCTAATTGCACGGACTGGCGCAGAGAATCTAATATCTCTGGGGGAATATTGCTTTGTTGTGCTAATTTCAGGGTTTTCTCTAGCTGGACGACTAAGATGCTATGTGGGGTTATTGGTCTAGCTGTTTGTTTTCCTACAATACTGGTCATCCCTTTACACCTCCAGTAGTTTGGCTTCTTGAGTTTCAATGTATGCATCAACCCCTTCTCCCTTCCGGGGGTATTGAGCACAAAGTTTTTTATGTTCAACTAAAGCCGCATCAAGTTCTTCACGGGTGAGATCATTAACAAAGAAGCACTCACCAATGGGACGAGGCATAGCAGCGCGTTGTTTGCCATCTCGTGTTAAGCTGATAGACTCGGTAGCATACCAGAGCAAATCGCTATTTAGTAGAGGATGATCCAGAGATAAACCTATACGACTCATCAAATCTAGGATGCGATCGCGCTCCGCTGTAAAAATATACCCCCGTTTTGCCGCGATGGTTGCAGACAAAGCCATATCTATGTTTACCGCATGACCATGATAGAGAGGTACGCGGGGTGCTAATTCTAGGGTAGGACTCCAAGTGTGTCCGTAAGCAATGACGCGATCAAGGTCTATTTCATGCAAGTTAGGAGTTTCCAACTCTAGCATAGTCTTGATAGCCTCATAGTTCACCTTATGGGCAATCTCTTTAAGTTCTGCTGTAGCATTCACGTGTCCAAAGTGAGTGGAAAGCAGTTGTTCGCCATATTCGTATAGTAGTTCAAACACTTGCGAGTTAGAAACTACAGCAATCTTAACTAATTCTGCCATCCCATTGCGAACTTGAGATATTGGCAAGGTCTTCAAAAATGAGAAGTCCAGAATTACCTTCAAAGGTGCATGATATGCTCCCAAGCGATTTTTCAACTTGCGATGATTAACTGCGACCTTAATCGCTACACCTGCATCAATTAAACCAATTAAGGTGGTAGGAACCCGAATATAGTTACTCTTACGACGGTAAGCAGCGCAAGCAAATCCCGCCACATCAGTAACTAGACCACCACCAACGACTAAAACCGGTTCCTTACGAACTAAACCAAAGTTGGAAAAAGCATCGACAATTTTTTCAAAAGTTTCTAAGGTTTTAGCGGGTTCAGTAATGATGATGGGAAATACTGTCAGTTTAATCTCATAGTGCTGGAAATATGAGTTGATCTGCTGACCGTAAAGTTCATAGACATTAGCATCAATCACGGTTAGACAGCGGCCAAATTTCTCATAGCTGTCAGCAATTTCTCTGTTTTTGATATCAAATGCACCATTCACATAGACAAGACTAAAGTCAATTTTTTCGTAACCTTCCACGTGAAACAGAGTTTCTGTAGCTTTAAAGGATGCTTGAACTTTATTCATGTTTCTTGACTGGATTCCAACTAAAAAATTCACTATTTCGGCAAAAATTACGATTTACCCTGATGGATGAACGCCAGCAAAAAATCATGCTTTTGCGCTTTTGAGAACAAAAACAACACAAAATGAGCTTTCCATAAAAAAGCTTAATTTTTTTACTGACTGGTAATGTGATTAGACAAAACCATTCATCGGAGTAAATTATGTAATTCGGTTAAGCTCTCATGGGAGAGCACACTTAAACTAGTCAAATGTCCCAGATTTGTGAATATCACAGATCCACTTCGCATCTGGGGATTCTTGACTTCAATAGTGGAAAGATTCATTCCACTATCTTTTATTTTAGTGGCTTTCCGATGGTGAGATTCCTTAAAATTCCAGTCCTGGAAAAATATGTGTAATGTTGATCTCCAAGCTTTAATTTGAGGTTAGAACCATGATTAACCCCGATTTCGCTGTTTCTTAGCATGACATCAAACCTTATATTGCTAAACTCATCACATTCTATTTAGCTGAGAACGACAGTGGATTTCTAGAAACTTTCTCTAATTGTTAACTAGTCCCACTGTATTTTGACTCTAGCAACTTACCCAAGGCTAAACTTGGTCAAACTCCTATCGTTGTCTATTTATGTTGTCTATTTCTGCGATGAGATGTGAGATCACAACCATTATTGACCATCTAATTGCTGTTGTTTTGCATTAGTCTCAAAGCACAAAATAGCTAAACATGAAAGTTACTGATTAGACTCTATTGAGAATTTCAGGATAATTCCTGTTTCCCTCAATTAAGTTAATACCAGCCTCTGTTCCTCAAAATTCATAATTTCAACACAGTTAAAAACATTGTAACAAAACTTTACTCTTTTTCAGCAATAGTTGTAGGCTCAAAAGAATCAAGTTTGTCGCCAGTAGCATTCTCATTCTGAGTTACTCCGGGTAACTTAATTCGCCAAATACTGGTGAGGAAATGAGAAGTGCAGCACAAAGCATAAAGCTATGTTAATACGAATCATAACATAAGTAAATAAGTAAACCGCCAATTTTGCTAAATTCATCTAGAAATAGGAGTTTGAGCACGGTACAGTTAGGGCTGAACCACTGAAATACTGACTCAGGGCACTGCTAAAGCCACATTCTTGAGGATAGTCATTGGGCCGTATTGTTTAATTATCTGCATTTGTTCCTGGTTTCGTAGCAGCAACGCCCCCGCAAATCCCAAGGAGTTGATAGATATACCATGAAAATCCTCACGCGATCGCGGTATAATTAACATCCATTCCCGTGTAGCTAAAAGATTGTAAGCTCCAGATTGTCTGTTGTCGTCAAGGGCTTCTAACCCCACAGCACTTAATAAGGTATGATATAGCTCTAGTGTAGTTATTGCGGCTGTGTATGGCGAATCCCTGGGGTTTAGTTTGCCCAAAGCGTGAACAAAAGGCAATCCTGGTATAGTAGTTACAGAATCTACAAATGCTGCAGATGTTAGTAGGGGTTCTATAGGTATTTGCAGCCCTGAAAGCGTGAGTGGTAAGGGTACCATTTGCAGGTGTTTATGTGGCTGACTAGCTCCAGCCAGTTTACCACCATTGTAAAACGCCAAACCCTCAAACTCAGCTAGACAAGCCCACATAGCTGTAAAATCCTCTAGGGTGAGTAATTTTTCCTGTTCTTCAAAGGCACGGGTAATAATTAGCAGGTGATAGTCAACAACATTGAACTTGTTTAATATACAAACATGACTCTGGGAAATATCGGCAACGAATAAATCTTGCTCATAGGGAAGAAAGGGATTAGTTTTTTTCTTTTGCTGCTCCTTGTCTGTATCCTTGCGGAGCAGATTAGATAAAATTCTGACTAAAAATTTAACACCATTGTCTTCGACCAATTCAAAATCAGTCGGTATTGACAGCAGCGCCCCACATTCTAGGGCGTATTGGGTCTGCTCCTTGATACTTTTCCACAACGTGTCAGGTTTCAGTAATATTTTTCCTTGGGACATGATAAAATATTGAATTATATTTTGTGTAACTTTTAATTCTGATTTCTAGAAGTTGTTCTATAACTTTCCCAGAGGGAATTTTTATCAGATTTTTCCCCCTATTAATCCACCCTTACCAAAAAGGGAAGCAATAAAATCAAGTCCCATTCCCCTGTCAATGGGAGGGTTAGGTTAGGCTAAAACACTTTTAAAACATCCTCTTAGAAAAACATAATTTCACCCAACTCAAAAAACATTTCTTCAAGGTTATCATCTATGTTGTCTTGGGTGAAGGTGCGCATAATCTCTGGTCTAGCGAGGAATTCTCTGATAGTGATCTTCTGTTCTCTAAAGGCTCTCACAAAATCGCGGATAGCAGTAATAGTTTTAATTTCAGCTTCTAGTTGTTCTGCCATACTTGCAATAGCATCTATTCCTGCTCGCGCCGCTTTGCGACAGTCAGTAACCATTGCGCCTTCTGGGGTATTTTTCACTTGGCGAAGTTCCTGTTTCAATTTATGATACTGAGTTTTGAGGATTTGATTTTGCTGTTCTATCCTCATACATTGACGATTTAAATCGTCTTGATTATTCATATCAATATAATATTTTCCGGATTGATGTTGCTGTTCAATTTCCAAGAGTCTGGCTAAGTCACCCTCTTGGTAAGCTTTGTTGATTTCTTTCATAATTTCAGTATGCAGTATTTGAGTTTCCCTATCTTTTACCTTGTCTGGGTGAAATATTTCTGCTAAACTTAGAAATGTCTGGCGAATTTTTCTGGCGGCTTCAGATTTGTTTACTGAAGAAAAGTTTAGACTCTCCTGGGGTTCTTGGTATTGACTGTGTTCTTCTCTCTGCTGATGTGAGAAATCATCTGTTACCTCCTGTGTGTCTTGAGATTCTGCATAATTACTAGGCTCAGGAGTGATAATTCTGGCAAATTGGAGTTGATAGTAAATTGCTTGAATATCTTTTTTGCTCTGTTTACCCAACTTTCTTTTATTCAAGATTTCATCAAACAGAGTATGAATTTCTCGATCAATATCTACCAGTTCTTGGAAATGGGGATGATAGCGATTTAATACATCCGTGGCTACGGAACTCATTTGTGTCAAAAAGTTTTGCAGTTCCGTCCGTTTTCGCTTAATTTGTTTTAATAACCACTTGTGTTCTTTGTCTAAAGTTTCCATGCGAAGATGGATAGATGACAGCGCCAGTGATGTTGTAGTTGCTGACTGGGATGAAGGTGTGCGTTTTTTCGGCATAAAGTAGGCCAGTCTGAGGAAATTTACATCTGATCAGATCGTACACCCACAATATTCAGTTTAATCAGTTAATTCCAGCGATCGCAGTGGTCACAATTGCGCGAAACTGAAAGCAGATCATTAAGAAAGGAGAACCTAATGGGCTGGACTAAAGTTATTGCGGCTGAGTCCCTGGAACCCAATGGGAGACAGGTAGTAAAAGTTGGCGCACGTAAAATTTTACTTGTCAACCATGAGAATCAGCTTTATGCTGTAGATAACACCTGTCCTCATTTAAAAATGCCGATGAAAAATGGCAAAATTACCGCAGACGGGGCGATTGTTTGTCCTATACATCGCAGTGCTTTTGACTTAGGTACTGGAGAGGTAAAAGATTGGTGTCCATGGCCACCTGGTGTAGGTAAAGTCCTTTCCATGATTTCACAACAAAAAACCCTACCTGTATTCCCTGTGCGTGTGGAAGAAGGTAGTATTTGGGTTGATATCCAAGAGGAATAATAGCCTCTAAATGGCAAGCGTTCACTCACCTAGGGGCGATCGCTTGCCTGTATACAAGTTGCTATACTAAAGATGGCATAGTTATGAGTGGGAATCAAATCATGCTAGAAAGTAGGGACTATACACTAATTATCGACAAAAGCGGGAGCATGGCTACCCCAGATCAAAAAGGTGGTAGAACTAGATGGCAATCTGCACAAGAATCCACCCTAGCCTTAGCCAGTAAGTGTGAGCAATTCGACCCAGATGGGATCACTGTATATTTATTCTCTGGTAGATTTAAGCGCTATGAGAATGTCACTGCGTCCAAGGTCACACAAATATTTCAAGAAAATGACCCATCTGGTTCCACAGACTTAGCATCTGTGTTAAAAGATGCAATTGAGAATTACTTTCACCGCAAGAGTGTAGGTCAAACTCAGCCCAATGGCGAAATCATCTTGGTAGTAACCGATGGAGAACCCGATGACCGCAAAGCAGTCATGAAGGTAATTATCGAAGCTTCTCGCCGTATGGATACCGACGAAGAATTAAGTATTTCCTTGATTCAAGTTGGTACAGACCCACAAGCTACCCGCTTTCTCAAGGTTTTAGATGATGATTTGCAAAGCGCTGGGGCGAAGTTTGATATCTGTGACACCGTGACCATGGAAGATATGGAAGATATGAGTTTATCAGAAGTTCTACTCAATGCTATTACTGACTAGTTGAGCTTGGCGGTGTTCAAGATTGAATTAACCACAGATGATTCCCTTGTGGTTTGGGCTTCTTCAAGTTTTAATTGGGTACTGATTAAGTTAAAACCATGGATTCTCTTGACAAGCTCCTGGGTGAACTCAAAGCTGAATATCATCAGGGTAAATCCCCAGGCCACAACCACAGAAAAACACAGCTAAATCCTCAACTCCACCACCAACAAAGTCTTTATCTTTAGAGGATAGTCTTTTGGCGCAGGTGCGGACTGATTTTGCTCAACAAGATGCGCTTGAGGAGTTGCAAAAACAGCAAGCAATAGAACAGGAACAAATTCGCCAAGCTGAAATTAAGGCGCAAGGTTTAGCAGCTTTACGGGGGGAAGCAGAAACATGGTTGAAAACATTAGATCCGTTTTCTACCGAAGGTCTTTGGTTTGAAAGGTTTGCTGAAGGTTATCCTTCTAAATTAGATGCGGCGATGGGATATTTACAAAGCGACGAATAAACAACTTATAGCCTTTTTCAGGCTCATGAAGTACACACCAATTCCCTATTCCCTATTCCCTATTCCCTGTTCCCTGTTCCCTGTTCCCTGTTCCCTGTTCCCTCAAACTAAAAAAAATTGTACCTCACGAGCATGGGAAATGCTATGAAATAACCCGTTGTTAGTTTAAGCCTCTGGATGTTTTCTAGGGGTTTTATCTCTGGTAAAATTGGCTTTTAGCTAAATTTGTAAGGCCTTAAACCACTTACTTACGACTGTATTGATGGTTTGTTTGATTTGATGTTTACGATACCACTTTTGAAAAGCCATTTCGTACTCTTCCCCCTTAGTTTGAAAGGTATTCCAAGTATCTAGCCCTAATGTGCAGCTGCAAAATATTAAGAAATATAACGACCAGGTAAGACCGCCACCGCCGACGAAATCTAACAGCATCAAAAAACTGTTAAGAATTGCGTAATTACCCAGACGTTTCTTAAATTTTCCGATGCGGTAGGCGTTAAAGGCTTGTCTTTGTTCAATTTCGCTCCGTTGCGATCGCCAGTCAACTTCTGCTAGATTGAGAGAGTCTGGTGATATATCTAACTCTTGAGCAATTTCTAACAGTTGCTCATAGGAAAATTCCTTATTTTGGTCATCAGCTTGACGAGCGATCGCTAACTGAAGTATTTTCTGGACATCTTCCTGGCTATAAGAACGAAGCTTGTGAGGTTCAAATGCCGTCATAACTATGATCTGTGAGTCTAAACAGGTAACTGTTAGCCATTATTTTTACTATATCTAGACTAACAAATCTCAATGGGGTGTAGACAGATATTATGGAAATTATCACCGGGGTTGTGGTTGCACAAAAGCGTAAATATCCTTAATAGCTTGTACCCAACCGTTAGAGACAGATTCCAGGATGCGATCGCCTTTGTCCTTGGTTGCGGTTGTAGCATCGCCAATTACCCCTGTTTTACTTATATCCTTTGTAGCCCAAGAAACAGGTAGTTTGCCCTCTAAACTCAGTAAACTGCTTTGTGTTTGTTCTGGTGGATACTCAGCAACAGCTTGATCCATTCTTACCTGTTCTGGTAGAATTGCCAGCATAATACTAGTTTCAGCATCTCCGGCGTGCATACCTTGGGCTGCTTCCTTGGGTGTTAATAATTCTTTGGTAATATGAGGCACACGCCAAGTAAATAAGGGAAACACCAAAAAATCACCATATTGAATATGTAAATCCCGGGCTACCATTTGCATAACTTGGGGTTGTCCACCGTGTGAGTTCATTAACACCAATTTTCTAAACCCAGCGCGGTAAATACTTTCCCCCATTTCCATAATTACTGCTGTCAGGGTTTGAGTACTTAAAGTAATAGTTCCGGGAAAATGCCAATGCTCATTGGATTTACCATAATATAGGGTAGGTAAAGCATAAGCGGGAATACTTGCATCTAGCTTTTTGAGAGCTTCCCCCAACACTCCCACACCAATAGCAGCATCAACAATTAAAGGTAAATGGGGTCCATGTTGTTCAATAGCGCCCACAGGTTGAATAATAACCACATTTTCCTTATTTGGCATAGCTTGGATATCAGTCCAAGTTAGGTAGGGAAAAAACCTTTCAGGGGGAATAAAACTGTGCATATTAGTTGACGGTTGACGGTTGACAGGGATAGATGACAAACCTATCCGCGAATGACTGTGATATTTCTGCCCTGGGGACTCCGGGCTATTTCCGTGGTGGTTCGGTCACTAATGGGGGGTAAATCAGGGCGACGGTCAAATATTACTAACCATCCTGTATCTAGATTTAATCCTGATAAATACTTATCTAATTGTATCAATCCTTGCTGTAATGGGGTGGGTTTACCCTGTTTCCATACCTTTAATTCCATCCCTAAGACTACATCCCCATACCTTAAACATATATCCATCCTCCCAGAGCCTATGGCGTATTCTCGTTCTAGGCTACCACCACCATTAACAACCCGGTGTAAAAATGCCATTAATACTAAGTGGGGAGCAATTTCTGGGTAAGGGGTACTTTTAAATAATGCTTCCCCGTGTTGTCGCCAAAAGTCTAAGAATGAATTTAACAGTGCTGTTACATCCAGTTTTCCAGTGGGTGTTAACCACAGGGGTTGAACAAATGTTAAAGAAGCAATTGTGACATTAGCTAAAGTTGTCGGAAATACCTCTCTATAGATAGGATTAGCAATTTCCAGTCCACCACCTCTATCCCGTTTACATAAACCTAAATCTAACACATAGCGCAAATTATCATCAGGAACGTTGCCTAACTCATCCCCGGCTAACATGGGTTGAATAATTGCTTTTACCCTATCCTCTCGCAGTCGCTCGGCGAGACTATCTAAATGGGTGTCTTGCCTTTGAATTAGTATATCCTTAGCTTGATTAATTAAATCTACCGTGATGGGGATATTTACATCTTCTGCTAAATACTCGGTAACTTGACGGGCGATCGCATTGACTAACCAAGGTTGACCTTGAGTTAAATAGTAGGCGTGGTTAATGGCTTCGGGGGTAAAGATTTGCCCTGTGGCTGTGGTATGTTGTGCGTATAGACTTTTTACCTCTTCTAATGTAAAATTACTTAATGTGATAGATTCTACCTTGATATTAAAAGGGCTAGAGGTATTTAACCTATCACTACCGCCAGAAGCTACTTTATAATCACGTACATCCCGCATCCCGATTAAGGCTACACATTGGGGGAAACCTTGGGGGCGATTGGGATAACCATCACGAATTTGTCGTAATATAGCAATTAAGGTTTCATTAGCTAAAGCATCGATTTCATCAATAAACACCACTAAAGGAGGGGATGAAATCTTTGCCCATGATTCTAATGCTGCTCCAATCCGTCGCCCTACAGGAGCATCAGGCCATTTAGGGGGTTGTAATTCATCGGGTAACCTGTGACTAATAGCACCACGCCAAGCATCTAAAATCGCTAATTCGGCGATATCTGGTTTATCTGGAAAAGCAGCCCCCACCTCTACAGATACCATGACAGCAGTATATTTACCACTGGCTGTCAATTCCTGTGCTAAGGTGAGCATGGCAGTGGTTTTACCGGTTTGTCTGGGTGCATGGATAACAAAGTAATTCTCTTGATCAATCAGTCGTTTTAATTGGGGTAACCGTTCGGTAGTGGGTAGTGTATAGTGGATATTTGGTTTACAAGGGCCAGCAGTGTTAAACCATTTAGTCATAAAAGTTTACGTATAGCTTGATTTAATTATAACTCCCATCATTGTTGACGGTGGTCGGTGAGCGGAGTTGAACCGTTGACTGTTGACCGTTGACTGGTAACAAACCCACAGTGTGGGATTTTTAACCTCTGACTGAAAGCTGACTAACAGGATATCCCCGACTTCTTAGGATGATATTATCAAGTAAGCATCAATTTTCATAGAAGTCGCGGATATTGCCTAACAGCAGCTTCCTATGGCAGATTTATCTAAATATTATAGCTTGATATGAAATATAAAAAAATACATTAAACTAACTAGAGTATTCTAAGTAACGCACCAGTCCACTTTTAGTGGACTTTAGCTATCAGACTCTTAATTTATTCCCCAGATCATCAGCACAACTAACAGCCTTTTGAGTCCTACGGTCTTGAAGTGAACCCAACCTTATGTAAAACTGAGGATCTTTCGTTTTATCGCCTACATCTGAGGAACTAAAACATGGCGCGTCTAGCCCTGCTGAGTGTATCTAACAAAACTGGTATAGTTGACCTGGCCCGTCGCTTGGTCGAAGAATTTGAATTTAATTTAATCAGCAGCGGGGGAACCGCCCAAACCCTCAAGGATGCGGGACTACCAGTGACAAAGGTTTCTGATTACACAGGTTCACCTGAGATTTTAGGTGGTCGAGTTAAAACCTTACATCCTCGCATTCATGGCGGAATTTTGGCGCGGCGGGATATTCCCCAACATTTAACAGATTTAGAAACTAACCAAATTCGCCCCATTGATTTAGTAGTTGTCAATCTTTATCCCTTTGAGGAGACCATTGCTAAACCCGGGGTAACATTATCGGAGGCGGTAGAACAAATTGATATTGGTGGTCCGGCGATGTTACGGGCTGCGTCGAAAAATTTCGCCCATCTGACGGTATTATGTGACCCAGGACAGTATGAGGAATATTTACAGGAATTACGCCACAATAACGGGACTGCTTCCCTAGATTTTCGCCAGAAATCTGCTTTAAAAGGGTTTTCCCATACAGCGAGTTATGACCAAGCCATAGCAGCTTATCTCAGCCAACAATCTGAGAATACTTACAACCTGTCCGGTCAGCAATTGCAATCTCTGCGTTATGGTGAAAACCCCCATCAACCTGCTGCTTGGTATCAAACCGGTACAACTCCCACCGGTTGGGCTGCGGCTACGAAATTGCAAGGTAAGGAACTGAGTTATAATAATTTGGTGGATTTAGAAGCCGCCCGCCAAATTATTGCGGAGTTTACTGATACCCCAGCAGCAACGGTGATTAAACACACTAACCCCTGTGGTGTGGCTTTGGGTAGTACCCTGGTGGAAGCATATCAAAAAGCCTTTAATGCTGATGCTGTTTCGGCTTTTGGGGGAATTGTCGCACTCAATCACCCCATTGATGTGGCTACAGCGGAAGAGTTAACTAAGACATTTTTAGAATGTGTGGTTGCTCCCGGTTGTGAAGCGGCAGCCCAAGAAGTTTTGGCGGCAAAATCTAAACTACGGATTTTAACTTTACCAGATTTGACTAGTGGCCCTAAGGAAACTGTCAAGGCGATCGCCGGGGGTTTTCTTGTCCAGTCCGCTGATGATAAAATAGCTGATAGTGGTGAATGGCAAGTAGTCACAGAACGTCAACCCACCCCAGACGAGTTAGCTGAGTTACTCTTTGCTTGGAAGGTTTGTAAACACGTCAAATCTAATGCTATTGTCATTACTCGCGATCGCACCACCCTAGGGGTAGGTGCTGGTCAAATGAATCGGGTTGGTTCAGTGAAAATTGCCTTAGAGCAAGCAGGTGCAAAAGCCCAAGGTGCAATTCTCGCCAGCGATGGATTTTTCCCCTTTGATGATTCAGTTAAAACAGCCGCAGCAGCGGGAATTACTGCAATTGTCCAACCCGGTGGAAGTTTACGCGACCAGGATTCTGTAAAGGCTGCAAATGAACTCGGTTTAGTCATGGTGTTAACTGGCACACGTCACTTTTTACACTAAACTTCTGCCAAGTGGTTGTATGACAGTTCATAAACTGTCACATATCAAACTTGCCTTTTGAGTAACTAACTGTACTATCTAATAGTGTGTGAGGAGCAAGTTAAAAATAAAAAGCGTTTGGGGTGGAAACACGGCCACACTCCCAGGCGCTTTTTGTTTTTTGACTATTAGCTCTATGGCTTTAGTTTAAGATTTTCTTTCCAGTGGGTTAGGGATGTATTTAAAATCTGGCTCCCGATTCCAAGGGCCACGCTGATCTTTACCATCCCCATTTGCAGATAGGTTGTAATAAATATCAACGGTTTCATCGGGTTGAATATTCCCAAAAAATGGCTCACTTAATTTCCCTAATGAATCCAGAGCCTTCATAAACATTCTAGTATGAGAAACTTCCCTGGTTAACAGGTGCACTAAAGTATTTTTAGTCCCTTGGTCCGTTGCTAGTTTAATTAATTCCTCATAAGTTTGACGTGCGCCAGCTTCAGCTGCAATATTAGCTCTTAAATCCCGAACTACATCGCCACCTTCATTCAAGTAATGTGCTGTCCAAGCACTCCCTTGACTATCTAAAAAGTGGGGTCCCATACCTCTCACAGCAAACAGAGTACTTTTATATGCTTCGGTCTGGTCGGTATTTTTAGTATGAGCTTCAATTAGTTTCCCCACCATTTCCAGGTGGCTAAATTCTTCAATCGCAATATCTTGGAGCATATCCCGAATTCCCGGATCTTCCACATGAAAAGACTGTACCCAATATTGCAAAGCTGCTGATAGTTCCCCGGTTGCTCCCCCAAACTGCTCTAGGAGTAATTGCGCAAAACGAGGGTCAGCTTCACAAACATTCACAGGGTGAATAGGCTCTTTTTTGTGGTAAAACATAAATACCTCTGATAAAAAGCATTTTTAATCGCAAGTAATACCCCAGCCGAATAAAATCCTGGACGGCTCGAAAATCAAGATTTACTCTGATTAAGTTGAGATTATCAATTCTCACGGACAATGCTTTCTGTCAGAGGAAATAGTTATGAGTATCAAAAGTAAGATCCCCGATTTCTCACATAATTAGGGATACTCTAGGATAATTTATCTAGAAGTTGGGGAGCTTTGGGGCGATCGCCTGTACAATGTTTAAACGCAAAGGTCGCTAAGTACGCGCAAAGGTTCGCAAAGTTGTTTTTTGACAATATTTTATTTGGTTGGGTGGGATGTAAGAAACCAGGGGTTATGTGTTTGTTAGGCGATCGCCTGTACAATGTTTAAACGCAAAGGTCGCTAAGTACGCGCAAAGGTTCGCAAAGGTGTTTTTTGACAATATTTTATTTGGTTGGGTGGGATGTAAGAAACCAGGGGTTATGTGTTTGTTAGGCGATCGCCTGTACGGTTTTTAAACGCAAAGGTCGCTAAGTACGCGCAAAGGTTCGCAAAGGTGTTTGTTGGGAAGATGTTTTGGGGTAAGATCCCCGACTTCTCACATAATCATAGACACCCCACCATAATTTATCTAGAAGTCGGGGATCTGCGGGTGTCTCTAGGGGCGATCGCCCACTGCTTCGGGTCCAATTACTTTTTGATTCTGGTTTTCTTTGTCTTGTAGCTCTTGGTTTAATTTTAAGAGTTGCTCTAAAATGTCATCTTCAGAGGTAAATTTATAGGCTTCTATGACTAGTTTATCTAGTTGTTCATGGAGTTTAGATAGTTTACTACTAGGCTCGTTGTAGAATTTATTATATAATGTGGTGATTCCCCACTGTTTAGACTCCATTTGTTGAGTCCGATATTCGTGGAGTTCTACGGTTTTGGCTCGGATTTTTTCGACTATCTCCCCTGTTGCTGTCTGGGGAAAGGGAAAGGTTTCAAAGCAGGTGGTATTAGTGTAGCGAGTATCTCCCTTTAAGGTTGAACTTTGGGCTTTTACCCACTGGCGATGTATTTTAGATGTGAGAATACCTAATATGTAAAAGTCATCTGATGCAATTACCATATTAGCTTCACAGGGTAAAATCGATATATCTACAGGGGTGAAAACTATCCATTTAGAAATCTTTGGTATGGCAAAATAAAGTTTAAGCTTTTTTAAAGCCTCCCTCATGGCTGGTCTGACTCTACCAAATTTCCACCAGTTAATTCTTCTTGATTCCTCTCGATTTTTATCTCTTTCTGGCTTGACTTGATCTTTAACTCTTTCAAAAGGTAACTTATACTCTGATGCTTGTTCAATGGACATATCATTAAAGTCAATTACCCAATCTAACTTCTCATAGGGATTAATTAAAGTCTTACCATCCACCATGGGTTTAAGCACTACTCGGTTTTTAGGCTCTTGAATCATCCATGCTTGCGCTTCCTCTTCAGAAACTATAAAGCCTTTACCGGATAATTCACAAGCTTGAAAAGAAAAGTTTTTATTAGCTTTTAATACTTTAGCACCGGTGACTGATGTTTCACTTTTTAACGATGTGGTAATTAATTCAACCTCTACGCTGTCTAAAAACTTCTGTTTAGTTGGTTCTTTACACCAATTAACAATACTCACATGAACAGCTGCATCTCCTGACCAGGGTTGGGTAGAAACTGCATCATAAATAATACCACCATGACTAACAATATAATCTAAACTAGCTTTTCTCCCAGAGACTTGAGCAATGGAATTAGTCCCAACTAAACCCGCTCTCCCTTTCTCATCTAAATAATTATGGGCTTTTCTAAACCAGAACACACAAAAATCCGGTTGTCCTTTAACTTCGGAAAATTCTTGATATAGTTTATCTGTATATTCATTTCCTAATTCTAGGCGTAGTTTTTTACCTCCCAAAAATGGTGGATTCCCAATAATTGCGTTGGCTTTTGGCCATTGACTAAATAAGGCATCCCCACAGATAATATTCCTATCTAAAGAATCCAAGGGTAAAGCTGGCTCGGTTAACTGTAGGTTATCAATGGCAATTTTCCGCCCAATCATTAATGTTACCCGCGCTAACTCGACGGCAAATAAGTTAGTATCCATCCCATAAAATTGCATGGGGGTGACTAAACCTATCTGCATTTGCTTGGAGGTTAATTTCTGATTTTCCTGGATTTTCTCTAAGAGCAGGGTTTCAATTCTCTTTAATTCCTGATAGGCTATATACAGAAAGTTGCCAGAACCACAAGCAGGGTCAAGGACTCGATAGCTTTGTAGTTCTAATTGCAGTAGTTCTAGTTCCTTAAGGGTGTTAGCTTCCTCTATTCTTTCTTCCCAATAACGGCTAATGGTAGGGCGAACAATTTTCATGATGTCCACTTCTGAGGTGTAGTGAATACCTTTAGCGTGGCGCTCTTGTTGATCTACTGTTCCTTCAAATAAGTTACCAAAAATAGCGGGTCTAACTTTACTCCAATTCTCTTTAGCTGAAACATCCAGAATGTTTAATTCCTCTGGGGATAGTTCCACTGGTTCAATGTGGGAAAATAACCCGCCATTAAAATACTCTACGCCTTGATAACGTCCCGCTGGGGTTTTTCCCGGTCGGTTCATTTCCCGGAATAAATTACCTAAAAGGTCGTAGGAACTTGCGCCATTAATACAGTCTTGAACGCAGGAAATAAACATATCCCTTGGTAATAGTTGTCTGTCTTCAGCAAACATAGCTAAGACGCATTGCAAAATAAACCTCTGCGCTGTTAGTTTCTCAATTTTCCGTTTTTCTAGTTCTAGGAGTAATTGACCCATGGGCCGGGCGGCTCTTTCTGTGACTTCTACCTGGTTGTTATTGAATACGGGAGTTTTATTGCCAATTTCCATAAAGCGGAAGGCTCCCGCCCTTTCTGGTAGCTGCTCTAGGGAGATTTGATCTACGGGTGTATCTAGCTGAATGTCAAAGTCAAATATCCAAAATTCATCAAAGTTACATAATATGACGTATTTGGGGCGTTGGGGTACTAATCGTGTCCAGTAATCAAATGCTTGGGAGTAATGTTTACTTAGGTCTTCGCCGCGTTTTTTCATTTCAATTAATACGCGGGGTTTCCACACTAGGTCAGCAAAGCCGGTTTTACCTTTTTTACTCCCTTTTTTGATGGGTTCTTCAAATTTCGCCCCCGCGTCTAATGCTCCTTCGTGTCCAAAGGCTCTAAAAAATCGGTCTAAGAATGTTTGCGCTTCTTGTTTTTCTTGTCCTTTGATATGTTGCTGACAAAAGTTGACAAATTTATTTAGGGTTTCGGGGGTTGCTGCTGTCATTTTTGGTGGAGATACCCTAGGTGGTGTGAGTAGTTACTATGTTATAGATTTGTGTTTTTGTCCGGGGTTTAAACGCAAAGGTCGCTAAGTACGCGCAAAGGTTCGCAAAGGTGTTTTTTGACAAAATTTTAATTAACTGCTTGGGGTCCGATTACCTGTTGATTCTGGTTTTCTTTCTCTCCTAGCTCTTGGTTTAATTTTAAGAGTTGCTCTAAAATGTCATTTTCAGGGTTAAACTTATAAGCTTCCATGACTAGTTTATCTAGTTGTTCATGGAGTTTATACAGTTTACTACTAGGCTCGTTGTAGAATTTATTATATAATGTGGTGATTCCCCACTGTTTAGACTCCATTTGTTGAGTCCGATATTCATGCAGTTCTAGGGCTTTGGCTCGGATTTTTTCTACTATCTCCCCTGTTGCTGTCTGGGGAAAGGGAAAGGTTTCAAAGCAGGTGGTATTAGTGTAGCGAGTTCTATCTTCTAAAGTTGAACTTTGGGCTTTTACCCACTGGCGATGTATTTTAGATGTGAGAATACCTAATATGTAAAAGTCTTCTGATGCAATAATATTAGTTGAGTCTGCTGGTAGCAAATTAGATCCAGCAGGAATAAAAATAAACCATTTAGAGTGTCTGGGAACTATAAAATAAAATGATAGAGATGAAAGAGCTTTTCTCATAGCTGGTCTTTTTTCGCCATATTTCCACCAATTCAATCTGGTAACATCTCTACGGTTATTATCTCTTTCTGGTTTGACATTGATTTTAATATGCTCAAAGGGTAATTGATACTCACTCGCATCTTCAATACTCATATCATTAAAGTCAATAATCCACCGCTCTGGTTTACCATGGGGATTATCTGTTAAATCTTTGGCTGAAATAGATTGCTTGAGAATGTCTTGGTTTTTCCCATCCGCTTTTATCCATTCCTTTACTTGCTCCTCTGTCACAAAAAAACCTTTTCCTACCGGAATCACCCCTTGAAAGCATTTATTCAAATTGGCTTTTAATCGCACAGCTTGAGAAACATCAATACTAGATTTCAAAGAAGAATTAATTCTGCTAACTACCTCATCATCTAAATAGTATTTACCCGGTTTGGCTTTACACCAGTTGACAATACTTACATGAACTTTCGCTTCCCCTGACCATGGTTGGGTAGATACGGCTTCATGAATATAACCCTGATTTTGAGTAATATAATCTAAAGCTGCGACTCTGCTTTTACCCTGACTGACTGAATTGGTCGCTACTAAACCTGCTCTCCCTTGTTCATCAAGGTGTTGGTGCGCTAACCTAAACCAATAGGCGCAAAAGTCTACTGAGTCTTTAACTTGGGGGAATTGTTGAAAAACTTTATCTATATATTCGTCGCCTAAAGCTATTCTCATATGTTTACCCCCCAAAAATGGCGGATTCCCAATAATTGCGTTGGCTTTTGGCCATTGACTAAATAAGGCATCCCCACAGATAATATTCCTATCTAAAGAATCCAAGGGTAAAGCTGGCTCAGTTAACTGGAAATTATCAATGGCAATTTTCCGCCCAATCATTAATGTTACCCGCGCTAACTCTACCGCAAATAAGTTAGTATCCATCCCATAAAATTGCATGGGGGTGACTAAACCCATCTGCATTTGCTTGGAGGTTAATTTCCGATTTTCCTGGATTTTCTCTAAGAGCAGGGTTTCAATTCTCTTTAATTCCTGATAGGCTATATACAGAAAGTTGCCAGAACCACAAGCTGGGTCAAGGACTCGATAGCTCTGTAGTTCTAATTGCAGTAGTTCTAATTCCTTAAGGGTGTTAGCTTCCTCTATTCTTTCTTCCCAATAACGGCTAATGGTAGGTCGGACAATTTTCATGATGTCCACTTCTGAGGTGTAGTGAATACCTTTAGCGTGGCGCTCTTGTTGATCTACTGTCCCTTCAAATAAGTTACCAAAAATAGCCGGTCTAACTTTACTCCAATTCTCTTTAGCGGAAACATCCAGAATGTTTAATTCTCCTGGAGTCAGTTCCACTGGTTCAATGTGGGAAAATAACCCGCCATTAAAATACTCTACGCCTTGATAACGTCCCGCTGGGGTTTTACCCGGTCGGTTCATTTCCCGGAATAAATTACCTAAAAGGTCGTAGGAACTTGCGCCATTAATACAGTCTTGAACGCAGGAAATAAACATATCCCTTGGTAATAGTTGTCTGTCTTCAGCAAACATAGCTAAGACGCATTGCAAAATAAACCTTTGTGCTGTTGGTTTGTCAATTTTCCGGTTTTCTAGTTCTAGGAGTAATTGACCCATGCGTCGGGCGGCTCTTTCTGTGACTTCTACCTGGTTGTTGTTGAATACGGGAGTTTTATTGCCAATTTCCATAAAGGTAAAGGCTCCCGCCCTTTCTGGTAGCTGCTCTAGGGATATTTGATCTACGGGTGTATCTAGCTGAATGTCAAAGTCAAATATCCAAAATTCATCAAAGTTACATAATATGACGTATTTGGGGCGTTGGGGTACTAATCGTGTCCAGTAATCAAATGCTTGGGAGTAATGTTTACTTAGGTCTTCGCCGCGTTTTTTCATTTCAATTAATACGCGGGGTTTCCACACTAGGTCAGCAAACCCGGTTTTACCTTTTTTACTCCCTTTTTTGATGGGTTCTTCAAATTTCGCCCCCGCGTCTAGGTCCTTGGTGTCCAAAGGCTCTAAAAAATCGGTCTAAGAATGTTTGCGCTTCTTGTTTTTCTTGTCCTTTGATGTGTTGCTGACAAAAGTTGACGAATTTATTTAGGCTTTGGGGGGTTGCTGCTGTCATTTTTGGTGGAGATACCCTAGGTGGTGTGAGTAGTTACCATGTTATAGGTTAATCCACTTTGGGTAAGTTTAGCTCCCGGACTTCTCACATAATTAGAGATACCCTACCATAATTTGGCTGGAAGTCGGTGATCTGGGGGGCGATCGCCTGTACGGTGTTTAAACGCAAAGGTCGCTAAGTACGCGCAAAGGTTCGCAAAGGTTTTCCCTCCCCTGACAAGGGGAGGGTTAGGGTGGGGTAAAACAATATTCTATACATTAATCATCAATATCAAATTGCTCGGGAAAATCGCTGTTCTTTGGTTTGATGATAATTGTCAAATATAACAGCAATATTTCTGACTAATAACCTACCAATATCTGTGACCTCTATGTCTTTGGTGGATATGTTCACCAGTCCATCAGCTTGCAGTTGTGCTAAAGCCTCTAGTTCATGGGTAAAATATTCATCGAAACTGATGTGATGTTTGTCTTCTATATCTTGCTTATGCAGATGAAAGTGAGACATAATACACATGATTACATCCCTTCTAATGATATCATCTTGAGTAAGTTTAACACCTTTACTTATAGGTAAAATATCCGAGGCGATCGCCTGATAATAATTCTTTAACTGCTTGTGGTTCTGTACATAAGCATCATGGAGCATACTAATAGATGTAGCACCAAAGCCTAATAGTTCGGTTCCTGCGTGGGTGGTGTATCCCTGAAAGTTCCGCTGGAGGGTACGATTTTGTTGGGCGATCGCTAGTTCATCATTTTGTTTAGCAAAATGATCCATACCAATAAAGAGATACTTACTATTTGTCAGTTCCTCAATGGTCATTTTGAGGATTTCTAACTTTTCCTGGGGTTGCGGTAATGCGACTTGGGGAATATTTTTTTGTGCTGGTTTCATCCATGGTACATAGGCGAAATTAAACACAACAATGCGGTTAGGATCTAATGCAATGGTTTTGCTGACTGTTTCCCGAAAGGTCTGGAGAGTTTGATGGGGTAAACCATAAATTAGGTCTACATTCACACTATCAAACTTGGCTGTTTTAATCCAATCCATGACATCAAACAGTAATGCTTCTGGTTGGAGACGATTCACAGCAATTTGTACTTGGGGGTTAAAGTCTTGAATACCAAAACTAATCCGGTTAAACCCCACCTCACGCAAAAAGAAAATATAGTCTTTATCGAGATAACTGGGATTAATTTCAATGGAAATTTCAGCTTGGGAATCAATATTAAAGTTATCTGTAATTTGTTTCCACAAAAATTTGACCTGTTCCTGATTTAAATAGTTGGGTGTACCACCACCCCAATGAATTTGCAGGACTTTTCTGTCTTGATCAATTAAGCGTGCCATGTTCTTGATTTCTCGCGCCAAATGTTCTATATAAGGTTTGGCAATATTCTTGTTTTGAGAAATTACTGTATTACAGCCACAAAAGTAACAAGCAGTCTGACAAAAGGGGATATGGAAGTATAAAGACAGGGGAGATTTTCGGTAGTTGGATGCGGTGATGGCGGTGCGAAAATCACCTGCAATAAATTCTGTATTTAACTCCGTAGCAGGTGGATAACTTGTATATCGGGGTGCAGGAGTATCATACTTTTGGATCATATTTAGATCAAATTTAACACCAGGCAAGACAAAAACCATCAAAACCTCCAAAAAACTGTAACCATCCCGCCTCATGTAGCGCGGCGGAAATCAAACTACTAATAAATTTCTCTGCTTTCGCTGTTATCTAGTCTAAAGAGTTTCCCCAATGCGTGATGTGTTGACTCCCACCAAATAGGCTAAACTGTAGAAATTAGCTGCGATTATCATTGGTGGTAGGCATCGCATTATTGTTCTCTCATAAAATAATTTAACTATTAATATTTGTATAGCTATAAACTTATTAATATTTCTTTAGATTTGGCTGGCTTTTACTGTACACATTTAGCATCTGACTACAGAGAAAGTTTGTTAATAAATAGTCTCTCGGTTCCCTGGATTACTGGATAAAATCAGAATTAGCAATTGGTAGTTAAGGTTATTTATCTAAAATTACTTTTCAATAATTTAACTGATGTGTCATTTTGATAATTTATGCTTATATAAATATGAAAAGATCAAACATGAAAGCAGTCTCATGGTTAAGTCTATTGAAACTCCCAACCCCAATTACACGAAACCAGGGATTAAAGCACCTGTTCAGGAAACTTTGTTAACGCCTCGCTTTTATACCACTGACTTTGAAGCGGTGGCTAATTTAGATATTTCCGCGCATGAGACTGAGTTGGAGGCCATTGTCGCCGAGTTGCGCGCTGACTATAACCGCCATCACTTTGTGCGCGATGAAGAGTTTCAGCAATCTTGGGAACACGTTGATGGAGAAAAACGCCGCGCTTTTATTGACTTTTTAGAGCGTTCATGTACTTCAGAGTTTTCGGGGTTTTTGCTGTTTAAAGAATTATCCCGCAGACTCAAAGCTAAAAATCCCCTCTTGGCTGATGCTTTTAATTATATGGCACGGGATGAAGCACGCCATGCGGGATTTCTCAATAAATCTATGGCAGATTTTAATCTGTCTCTAGACTTAAGTTATCTGACTAAACACCGTACATATACTTTTTTCCCTCCAGAATGGGTAATTTATACAGTCTACCTCTCGGAGAAAATTGGTTACTGGCGTTACATCTTAATCCACCGTCATATACAGGCAAATCCTGAATATCAATTTTATCCTCTATTCCGCAAGTTTGAAAGTTGGTGTCAGGATGAAAACCGTCATGGGGATTTCTTTAAAGCACTGTTGCGATCGCAACCAAAATTATGGAACAATTGGAAAGCACGATTGTGGGTGCGGTTCTTTTTGTTGACTGTATTTCTCACCCATACCATTACAGTATTTGAACGGGCCACATTTTATGAAGCCATTGGTATACACCCGCGCAAATACAATAATACAGTCATCCAGGAGACTAATAACACCTCAGCCAGGGCTTTTCCTATAATTTTAGATACTAATCACCCCGAATTTTTCTGGCGATTAGAACAGTGTTTCATCAACACCCAGAGACTGACGGAAATTAAGGAAAGTAATCGCCCTGGAATTATCAAGTTCTGGCAAAAAATCCCCCCCACTTTGGCGATTATTTCCCATATGTTGCGTCTTTACTTCATCAAACCCATTGATACTGAATCAACACGCGCCACAGTTAGTTAAATTTATTCATGGTAGGTAAAACCCCATCTTTTTGAGGTGGGGTATGTCGGCATTTTCGTTATAATTTCCTCTAGTCATTGATAATTTATTCTAGGGAAGATGGCAACAGAATTTACTAAGTATCATGGTTTGGGGAATGATTTTATTTTAATAGATAATCGCTTGTCATCTTTACCATTGTTGACTCCTGAACAAGCAGTTAAGTTATGCGATCGCCATTTTGGCATTGGTGCTGATGGTGTAATTTTTGCCTTACCAGGAGAAAGCGGTACTGATTATACTATGCGGATTTTTAATTCTGATGGTTCAGAACCGGAAATGTGTGGTAATGGTATTCGTTGTTTAGGCAGATTTTTAGCTGACTTAGAAGGGGAATCTAGAACCAAAGATTCATATCATATTCATACCCTAGCAGGTGTAATTACACCCCAACTCATGACTGATGGTCAAGTCAAGGTAGATATGGGTTTACCCCGGTTGCTAGCTGGGGAAATTCCCACAACCCTAGGGACTGCTCAGACAAAAGTGATTAATCAACCCTTAGAAGTAGCAGGTAAAACCTGGGAAGTTACCTGTGTAAGTATGGGGAATCCCCACTGTATCACCTTTGTGGAAGATGTCGCCGCCATTGACCTAGAAATTATTGGCCCTCAATTTGAACATCATCCAGCCTTTCCCCAACGGACAAACACGGAATTTATTCAAGTAGTCAGTCGCGACTATTTAAAAATGCGGGTGTGGGAAAGAGGAGCAGGTATTACATTAGCTTGTGGGACTGGTGCTTGTGCTTCCCTAGTAGCAGGGGTGTTAACCGGAAAATGCGATCGCACCGCCACCGTAGAATTACCTGGTGGACCCTTGCAAATTGAATGGTCAGAAACCAACCAACGAATTTACATGACAGGACCTGCTCAACGAGTCTTTACCGGTCAAATTTGAACTTTATTCCCCGATAAATTCTGACCACACCGGAGGTTATCCCCCTCCGGTTTTGCTTTTTGTGACCTTGATTAAACAACCTTGCTACCCATAAACACAAAAAATATGTCTTAGGATAGATGCAATAAATTTTATACAATGTTACAGATATTATTGCTACTTAAGTATATTTAAGAACTCAAAGCGCTATCTACATATAAACAACCGTGATCAAAAACAAGACATTTAAACCTAGTTTTTGACTAATTAACCAATAACACAGTAACATTTATTACTTATATCAATCCATTAGCATGACCCCAACCTCTAGACCCTATATTATTCTTACCAATCAGGGTCAAACACTCCCCAAATTTGAACTTACCCAAAGCCAACATATCATAGGCAGAGATCCCCAACTAGCAGACCTATTAGTACCCGCAGACTGGAAAGTAATTAGTCGCTGTCAAGCTACTTTAGTGGAAGTTGACGGAAATTACTACATTTATGATGGCGATCGCCTTCAACCAAGTAGTAATAAACTCTTTATAAAGAATCATTTAATTAGTCATAATTTAGGATATTCCCTACAAAACGGAGATATTATTAAAATAGGTCAAAATTTTAACATTTTAGTAACATTAGAATTTCATCACCCTAGCAGTAGTTCTCATCAGCAGAAAAGTTCATTTTTCTCATCCATCTCTCTCAAGGAAAAGTCAACCGTTGTGGGTAGAGACCCCGCAGCCAACCTACAAATTATCGCCCCCACCATTTCCCGTAGACACGCGGTGATTGAATATATCAGATCAGGGGAATATATCTTGTATGATTGCAGTACTAATGGCGTTTTTGTCAATGGTACAAAAGTCAATGGTAAAACTCATCTCACCTCTGGCGCAGTTATTAAAATTGTTCCTTATACTTTGGTCTTACAAGGGGATGAATTAGTCATCTCTGACACTGGTAATTATATTCGCATTGACGCTAAGAACATTTTTAGAGTTGTTAAAAATAAAAACTCGCAAAAAGTTTTACTCAATAAGATTTCTTTAGCCATAGAGCCAGGCCAACTAGTTGCTTTAGTTGGGGGAAGTGGAACCGGTAAATCTACTTTAATGAAAACCTTACTGGGGATTCAACCTACAAACCAAGGCACAGTTTACATCAATGGAGAAAACCTCAGACAGAGCTTTAATATTTATCGCAATCAAATCGGTTATGTGCCTCAATCAGATATTATTCACAAGGAATTAACAGTTACAGAAGCCTTAAGATATGCAGCTAAACTCAGACTTCCCCCCGATACCGATCTAAATTCGATTATTCAAAAAACTCTCACTCAAATTGAAATGTTAGGCTGTCGGGATGTGTTAGTTAAAAACCTCAGCGGTGGACAATTAAAGCGAGTTTCCATCGGAGTAGAGTTATTAGTCGATCCCAAACTATTTTTTCTAGATGAACCCACATCAGGGTTAGACCCCGGTTTAGATAAAAAAATGATGCAACTGCTCAGAAAGTTAGCTAATCAAGGCAGAACCATCATTTTAGTTACCCATGCTACAAGTAATATTGATCTGTGTGACCGCATTGTATTTCTCGGTCAAGGTGGTAACCTCTGCTACTTTGGCTCATTTGAGGATGCCTGTGTATTTTTTGACTTAAATAACAAAGATTTCGCAGATATTTATATTCAGTTGGATAATCAAGAAGTTGTCATGAGAACTGCGGAACTATTTAAGCAGTCACGGTATCAAACCCAATATATTGACCAACGCTTGGGTATGAGCAATTCCCACATCATCACAACCAAACCCCGCCAAGTTCAGGCCTCTTTAGTAGATCAAACCTGGATATTAGCCCAGAGATACCTACAGTTAGTGATTCGAGACCGAGTGAACTTAATTATCTCCCTAGTCACTGCACCCCTTGGTATTTTACTGATTAATTTAGCCATAGCAGATCAAGAACCCTTTATTCTCGCTAGTGAAGCTAACCCTAAACTAGCTCCCCTAGCTCAAACTGTAGTCTTGGTCTTTACTTGTGCTGCTATTTGGATAGGTTTAGGTACTTCTTTACAAGAAATTGTTAAAGAAAATGATATTTATTTAAGAGAGAGACTAGTTAATTTAAGCGCTTTTAGCTATTTAACCTCAAAAGTAGTAGTTCTTGCCGCAATAACCTGTTTACAAACCATAATCATGGTCATTGCTATTCTCATCAGTTTTGCTGCGCCAGATTCTCTAACAGTTCCCTGGTTTTATGGCGTTTCCATTACCAGCTTTTTGACATTATTCTCCTGTTTCTGTCTAGGGCTAATGGTTTCCGCCGCTGTTAAAAACAGCACTCAGGCTAACAGTGCCCTAGTAGTATTACTACTACCGCAAATCATTTTCTCTGGAGTCCTCTTTAAAACTGAAGCAATCAGTAAATACCTCGCCTGGTTAATGGTTAGTCGGTGGTCTGTGGGAGCTTATGGGTCTTTAGTGAATATTAATGCTTTAGTCCCAGAGCCTATTTTACTTCCTGATGGTACTAGCATCCCAGCACCATTTGCTATCACCGATGTCTATGAACCTAGTTGGGATAATATCAGTCTCAACTGGAAATTATTACTTGTGCATAGCTTAGTTTATCTGATAGTTACCTTGATCATTCAAAAAAAGAAGGACATCCTCTAATTAGACTTGAAAAATTACCCAATAACTACCAATGTTTTTTGATCATGCCAAATCATAAATATTTCGCAATAATCATCTTAATTAGCACAATTTTAGGGATAATCACCTCGTACTTTTTGTTGGATTATCAAAATAACAGACGAAATATATCAAATTCTGCTTTCAAACAGCATCCAGAACAGACCGAAGTTTCTACTTTAAGCCCATCTAAGCCTGATTCCACAGTTACTAAAAATTCGCAACCCCATGGTAATTCCTCACCTGAAGTGAGTTATGATAATTTAATTCTTCTCAAAGCTAAAGAAAATTTATATAAAGCTATTGAGGAGCTAAATACTATTAATAAAAATGTAGATCCACAGGAAGGTTTAAAAATTCTTAGCCAGGTGATTAATAATTTAGAACTATCTCAAAAAGTAATGAAATCAATACCTTCAAATACCACTATTTATAATGATGCTAATCAACAGCTATTAGTTTTACAAGAATATCAATTAGCAGCTAAAGCTTGGGAAAATTATTTTCAAACAACCATTCAAGATCAAAAAAAACCACATAAACCACTTATTGACCTATCTCTTAACAATAAGTCTACTTTTTTAGCAGCCATGAAAAGCCAATCTGTAGCCTTAACCTTCGATGATCGTTCCAACAAAGGAATACACACCCAAAATACTAGCTATACTCAAAAAAAATCAAGTGAAAGCTACATTTTTTGTGGTTGGTAAACAAATTGCAGAAAATTGTGAGATTCTTAAAAATATTTATCAGGATGGACATGAAATTGCCAATCACAGCTATAGTCACCCTATATTTACTCAGATTTCCCCTGCTCAACAACATCAGGAGATTATTAGTAATGAACACAGTATTAACCAATGTCTGGGGATGGATTATCCCACTCAATGGTTTCGGGCTCCCTATGGACGTCAAAATACACAGGTATTAGACATTGTTCATCAACTGGGACTAAATAGTATTCAATGGATAGTTGACACTAATGATTGGAGAAAAAGCAGTTCAGTTGCTTCTATTATTCGTGCTGTCACCAATGTGATTAACCCTGGTGTGATTTTGATGCACGATGGCTTTCTCACTAATCCCACCTTGATCCATCCCGATGAAAGCCCCCATCGTCAAAACACTGTTAACGCCATACAACCTATCATTAGCAAATTAAAAAGCCGAGGTTTCCATTTTGTTATTCTCAGTGAAGCTTTAAAATAAAAATCACAACCAAGATTATGTAAGTAACAAATTTAGTTGGCATTAAACAAAGCTCAGTTCCCACAATCAAATAGAAGTTATATATGCAGAACTTACTCCTTAATCGTTATGAAATCGTTAGTCCACTGGGTTCCGGTGGATTTGGTGAAACCTTCCTAGCTCGGGATACTCAAATTCCCTCCCAACGTTTGGTGGTGTTGAAGCGCCTTAAACCTGCTACCCAGAGTCATCATACCTCCACAGAAATGATTGAAAAACTCTTCGGTAAAGAAGCAGAAGTGCTAGAAGAACTCGGAAGCCATTGTTCTCAAATTCCTACTTTACTCAGCTACTTTGCGGATCAGGGTCAATTTTATTTAGTTCAAGAATATATTGAAGGTAAAAACCTGGCTCAAGTGGGAATCATTAGCTCAGAGCAAGCAGTCGCTATCCTCACCTCTTTACTTAATACCCTGAAATATATTCACAGCAAAAATATTATTCATCGAGATATTAAACCAGAAAATATTATCCTACGAGACAGCGATCGCTTACCCGTATTAATTGACTTTGGCGCAGTCAAAGAAACTATGGGAGCAGTCACCCTCGGGTCAGGTTCCACCATCAGTTCAGTCATAGTAGGAACTAGAGGCTTTATGGCTCCCGAACAGAGCGCCGGGCGAACAGTATTTAGTACAGACCTCTATGCTCTGGGACTAACAATGATTTATACCCTCACCGGAAAATTACCAATTGAGTTTGACACCAGTCAACTTACAGGGGAACTGGATTGGCATAGTCATGTACCCAATCTTGAACCTAAATTGGCCAAGGTGTTAGATAAATCTATCAAGCTAGATTTATCTAGTCGGTATCGAACAGCAGCAGAGATGTATCAAGACTTACATTTATTAGAACATAATACATCAATATTACCACCCAGCCATTTAAACACAGTCATCATATCACCAAAATCCGATACCCTTCCACAAACCCTGATCAATACAGAAGTAGAGAGTAAGCAAATACCGACTGAAAAAACAGCTAAGTTTTCCAATTTGAAGTTAAGAATGATCATCATAACTGTTGTGTTAACTGCTTTAGGATTAGGTGGCGGATTTTTTGTGACACGAGAAATTCTAGAAGCCCAACAAAATGCAGCTCAAGCCCAGCAGGAAAAACAAGAAGCAGAACAAAAACGCCTAGAAGCAGAACAAAGAGCCGCTCAAGCAGAGAGAGAAAAGCAAGAAGCAGAACAAAAACGCCTAGAAGCTGAGAAACAACAAGCTCAAGAACAGCGACAACGTTTAGCCGCAGAAGCTCGACAAGCTAGGGAAGAACGCCAACGTTTAGCCGCAGAAAGAAAACGGTTAGAATCTTTAGCCTCCACCTATGTCGCAAGTGTCAATACTGCAACTTCCAACACTACCATTAGGAATTCTAATTCTTCCCTAACACGGCGCTCAACTTGTGGTCATCCCTATGTTTCTGGCGCTGATTGGTGGGCTGTCAAAGGTCCTTCCAGTGCTTGAGTACAGTCAAAAATAATTATTGTGGTGATGCGTTGATTGTCGGTAAAGAAACCCAAGCTGCCAGTTTTACCTCAGAAATGGACGCTAGGAGTTTCGCCAATAGCTTAAGTAATGAATCTGGCTATCAATTTTGGGTAACAAAAAGTCGTTAGTTTTTTCACATAGTCCCCGGTTATCAACCGGGGACACCACCCATAACTACACATTAAAGCGGAATAGCATTACATCCCCTTCTTGCACAATATATTCTTTACCTTCACTGCGCACCAAACCCTTTTCCTTCGCAGCATTCATAGAACCATGTGTAACTAAATCCTGATAAGCCACAGTTTCAGCGCGAATAAAACCCCGTTCAAAATCTGAGTGAATCACCCCAGCTGCTTGGGGTGCAGACATTCCCGCGTTAATTGTCCAAGCGCGGGTTTCCTTGGGACCCGAAGTAAAATAAGTCCGTAAACCCAAAAGAGTGTAAGTAGCACGAATCAAAGATTTTAACCCGCCTTCTTCCACACCTAAAGAGGCCAAAAAATCCGCCTTATCCTCTTCCGGTAATTCCACTAATTCCGCCTCTACTTGTGCGGAAACAATCACAACTTGAGCATTTTCACCAGCTGCAACTTGTCGAACCTGTTCCACAAATTCATTACCCGTGGCTAACTCATCCTCAGACACATTCGCCGCGTAAATAATTGGCTTGTTAGTCAGTAATTCTAATCCCTTAATTATCTCCTCTTCCTCTGCAGATAAACTGACCTGACGGACAGATTTACCCTCGTTTAAAGCAGCAGCTAATTTTTCTAAAACTGTGATTTCAACCTGTGCATCTTTGCTCGTACGTGCTAGTTTGCGCGTGCGCTCAATTCGCCGTTCAATTTGTGCTAAATCTGATAAACCCAGTTCTAAATTAATGATTTCCATATCTCGCACTGGGTCAATAGAACCGGCTACATGGATAATATCATCATTTTCAAAACACCGCACCACATGGACGATAGCATCAACTTGACGGATATGGGACAAAAATTGATTACCCAGCCCCTCTCCTTGACTTGCCCCTTTAACCAAGCCGGCGATATCGACAAACTCCACCCGCGCTGGTATAATCTGAACAGAACTAGCAATTTTAGCCAGAACATCTAACCGCTCATCCGGGACTGAGACAACACCGACATTCGGTTCAATCGTGCAAAAAGGGAAGTTAGCTGCTTCTGCTTTGGCGTTAGCAACCACAGCATTAAATAACGTAGATTTTCCGACGTTGGGAAGTCCGACAATTCCGGTTCTTAGCATTTTGGATTTAAGATTTTGTGAACTACAAAGTTAATTTAAACAGGTTCTGGGATGGTTTGGGGGATTGCACCGGGAACAGTTTGTGTACTGGTACTGGTTCTAAGACCCAAATAGCAGTGGAATAAATCAGCTTAGGTGTAATTCCATTATTCGACCTTCCCAGGCTAAATGACAACCCAGAAAACCGACATCTCCCAAAATGGCTATACTTTGTCATAGTAATTTCCACCTCATTAAGTGACCGTCAGAATCATCCCACCACAGATGATTATTTCCTGTGGCGTTGAATATTTCATTGCATTAATTTATTGATTAATTCATCTAATTTTAAAAGCTGCTCGGTAATCTGCTCTACCATGCTTAATTCATTTGCGGGGTCTGGTGGTTGAATAGTTATGTATGATGTAGCAGAGGTATGCGCTACAATACCTCGTTCTCTACCAAATGTATTCATGTTAGCCAGCCAAGCAGTATCTAAGTCATCACTATCTATCCCTATGGGTAAGAGTAATGCTAAAATGTTAGCCTCTTTGACTCCATGATTATTATCAATAACCTTCTTAAAAGCCTTGATAGCCAAATCTATTTTCTTACTTATCTTAATTTTATCTAATGGAACTGTTTTATTCCCTTGTTTTGGTGTAAGTGTGTCTGGTGGTATCTCCATATTTTGACCTGAGAAGGCAATTAGACTGATCAAGGTCAAACAGGTTTTACCTCCGTTATCCCACATCTGTTTGGCATTTAGAGTAACTTCCCAAACTCTATCTTCAAGATAAGACTCAATTTCAGCATGGGCTAAAACTCTGTATGCAAGAGTTCTAGATAACTGCATTTCTGAATATGATCCTATGGGGCTAATCTTGGGGATAAAATGCCTTTTTAACCTCTTTAATTCTTTAATTAAACAACGGAACCTCGCGGATTTTGGCATATTTACAATCAAATCTACCTCAAACGGTTGAAGAAAATTCGATTGTTAGTAAATTCAGGTAGATTAAACTCTACATCTAAAACTTCTAATAATGTTTCACCCCATAACCTCAGACGATTGTAAGTTTCTCGCATATTCTTGGTGGTTCCCTCAACACCTGCCCTAAAGTCAGGAGATGATGAACATAATCTTTTAAATCCCTCCTCAACTTTTTCTTTATTTTTTTCAGCATTATCTCTTATTATTTCATCGGAAAAATAAAAAACCATCACATCTAAAATGTCTTTATTAAAACGTTTTCTATATGTCTTATCACTTTCTAACCACATTCGACAAAAGTTTTTTTCCTCAAATATATTAATAGTTGTATACACCGCTTGTTCAAATTGATTAACTACATATTGAATATCATAATGTCTTTGTTCCCAATCTTGGTTAAATCTCTGACAAGTTTCATCTAAAAATGCTTTCAAATTCCCGCGATATTCTGATAGAAAATAATGGAAACCCACATAACGTAAGAGTAACTCGACATCACGCATCCGAAAATCAGGGTTGGGTGATTTAAATATTTTTTTCAGAACCTGACTTTTAATTGACTGGTCATCGAGAAAATTGATAAACTCCCCAGGATGTAATGCTTGTCTGAGTTCTTGTGCTGATAAAGGAGTGCTTTGTACATTCAGTCTGCGAAAAATTTTATACAAAAAAGTTTCGCTCTCCACATTCCGCAGTACTATGGTACGAATAGTTTGGTTATCAAGCTCATCAAGCTCTTTGTTGAAAAAAAGATGATTTTTTAAATCTTCATACGTACTACCATTCATATCAGTTCTGAACTCTAAATTTTTTAACGCAAAAGCATTATTGGGTGTTTCACTGCTACCATAAAATTGCAGAATTGTTAGTAATCTTTGCTTACCATCAAGAACTATGAATTTACCCCGCTCTTTCTGGGCTGCTAATACTATTTGTGGTATAGGCAATCCCAAAATTAGTGATTCGATGAATCGGCTCTTACGAGTAATATCCCAAGCATCTCTTCTTTGGAATCTGGGGTTTAGCTGGATGTTTTCACGCACTATTTGATCAAATATTGTCGCCGTTGTCCAGTCAGTACGAGCTACAACAATTTTTTGGATTTCTTCTAATTTGGATTTATGATTGATACCCGATTCAGATTCAATTTCTTGATCTTCATCTTCTTCATAAAAATTTACTTCTTCTTCTGGCATAACTGTAATCTATATAGAAACTTAAATGAGCTAGTATAGCTGATTAATTAATTATATTTTACACATAAATTTTTAATATTAACTTCAAGTCCGCTCCTTTTCTCCCAAATGCAAAATCAACACCAAACCCCCTTGTTAGATGCCCTAAAGGCTTATACAACCCACGCTCACGCGCCTTTTTACACCCCAGGACATAAGCAAGGTATGGGCATTTCTCAACCCTTGGCTGACTTACTGGGTACAAAAGTCTTTCAGGCTGATTTAACAGAACTAGCAGATTTAGATAATTTGTTTGCACCCCAAGGGGTAATTCAATCCGCCCAAGCACTAGCAGCAGAGGCTTTTGGCGCATCACAAACATGGTTTCTTGTCAATGGTTCAACCTGTGGAATTGAGGCGGCAATTTTGGCTACCTGTAGTCCTGGGGATAAAATTATCTTGCCGCGTAATGTGCATTCATCGGCTATTTCTGGGTTAATTCTCTCTGGTGCTATTCCAATTTTTGTTAATCCTGAATATGACCCAGTTTCAGATATTGCTCACAGTATCACACCCGCATCTGTGGAAGCTGCATTACAAAAGCATCCTCAAGCCAAAGCAGTTTTGGTAGTCTATCCCACATATTACGGTGTTTGTGGAGATTTGCAAGCGATCGCCCAAATCACCCACCAATATCATATCCCCTTACTCGTAGACGAGGCACACGGAGCGCACTTTGCCTTTCATCCCCAATTACCCACCCCCGCCTTAGCCGCCGGCGCAGATTTAACTGTACAATCTACTCATAAGGTACTCGGTGCCATGACACAAGCATCAATGTTACACATCCAAGGACACAGCATAGATATTCACCGAGTCAACAAAGCTTTACAACTTGTCCAGTCTACCAGTCCTAGTTATATCCTTTTAGCTTCCTTAGATGCTGCACGTCAACAAATGGCACTCCACGGAAAAGCCCTGATGTCTCGCACCCTGGAACTTGCAGATATAGCCAGAAGCAGAATCAGCACTATTGCCGGATTATCCATTTTACAACTACCCAATTTAGACCAAACACGGCTAACTGTCAACGTTTCCGGCTTAGGTTTCACAGGATTTGCAGCCGAAACAATTCTGGATGAACAGCTAGGTGTTACCCCTGAGTTGGCCTCATGGCAACATCTCACCTTTATTATTACTCTAGGGAACACCTTAGCTGATATTGAGCAATTGGTGCAAGGTTTCACCTCTCTAGAGAAGATGAACCACCATTGTCATCCCCCAAGCGGTAAGGCGTTGATTGTCGGCGATAATTTAACAACCGTTTCCCCCCGTGAAGCTTTTTTTGCTGCTAATGAAATTTTACCCTTAGCACAAACCAGCGATCGCATCTGCGCTGAAATTGTCTGTCCTTATCCCCCCGGAATCCCGGTTTTAATGCCAGGGGAATTGATTACTAAATCGGCATTAGAATATTTACAACAAGTTCAAGCCATGGGTGGACTAATCACTGGTTGCGCAGATCCCAGTCTGAAAAATTTAAAAGTTGTTAAAAATCAATGCGGAACCTAGACCGTTTGCGAAACCTCCCCCCTCAGGAGAAATACACAAAAGACACAAATCAAGAAATTTAAAAAATAGCATATGGGAGCAAAAATTGATATCATGTGCGTTAAATTACTTTGAAAATTGATGTCATGTGCGTTAAATTACTTTTAATGCTGACAAAACCCCAAGGATAGCCTTGACGGGACTATACTTTGTTTAATCCCCATTCTCTCATTCACTACTTCTTATGTTTCTTTTTATTCAAGTTCTTGTGTGTGTCCTGTTGGTGATTGCTGTAGGTATGCGGCTTTCCCAAAGCGCTGATGTTGTAGCTGAGAAAACAGGCTTGGGGCGTACCTGGGTTGGTGGTCTACTTTTGGCCGGTGTCACATCATTACCAGAATTGGCTACAGGAGTCAGTGCAGTAACGGTATTAGACGCTCCAGATTTAGCAGTCGGGGGTATTTTGGGTAGTTGTCTGTTCAATTTAATGGTTTTGGGAATACTCGATCTTGTCAGCGGACGGGAGCCATTACTTAAACGCGCACCAGTGGGTCTGGGTTTGTCCGCTAGTTTAGGTTGTGCGATGTTGGGGTTAACTGCTGCGGGAATGCTATTAACTAACAAAGGAATTCATCTGGCTTTCGGATGGGTTGGTATTCCCAGTTTGTTATTAATCCTACTTTATGTAGTCAGCGCCCGGATCATGACACAGTTTGAAATCAGGCGAATGGCTGCGGTTATCTTGGAAGTGGAACCAGAAGCTGCTCAATACCAACATATTAAACGTGGACGAGCTTATCTGAATTTTACCTTACTGGCTCTAGCTACCGTACTTTTAGGTGTGTGGCTGGCGTATTTGGGGGATGAGATAGCAACAACCACTGGATTGGGACAAAGCTTTATAGGCTCCTTGTTACTAGCTGCGGCCACATCACTACCGGAAGTGGTGGTATCCCTGGAAGCAATTCGCATGAATGCAGTAGAAATGGCAGTTTCTAATATTTTCGGCTCTAATCTCTGGAATTTAGCGATTCTGGGAATTTACGATGTGGCGTACCTCAAAGGTGATTTGTGGTTGCAAATTAGTGATGTGCATCTGTTTACTGCGATCATTTCCATGATCATGACCTCCGTCGCCATTGTTGGACTAATCTATCATGCGGTCAGTCGCTCCCGGATGTATGTAACTTGGGATGGACTGACTCTGATCGCTCTCTACATTGGTGGGATGTATATCATATACCGCAATTGAGTCGCCATGGCTCCGGCGATCGCACTGGCGAACAGAGAAGTCAACGCCGTACCAAATAGCCACCAAGCTGCATTAGCCACAATTCTCTTGGTTTCTTCAGCTTGAATTTGTGCCTGTTCTTGAATTGCTTGGAGGCGTTTTTTGGTTTCTTCCTGGAGGCGTTCAACTCTATGCAATATACTATCCCGCGCCGCTTCTATTTGGTTAATAATGCGGTTAGCATCCTCCGGGGAAATATCCTCACGAGAACTGAGAATAGCTACCAAGGTATCACGATTAAATTGATTCAGGCGATCGCGCAAAGCCTCAAATCCAGCTTGGGGATCATCGAATAATTTAGCAAAGTCTTGCTGAATGCTCTCATAATTCAGTTCTGGACGCTCCAAGGAGTTGAGATAATCGCGAATTTTGGCAAAAACTCCCTCAATTACCGATTCTACCCTTTCCTGAACCTGCTGCCATTGCTGCACAACTGAATCACGCACCGACTCAATTTGATCCACGATGCGGTTAGCTTCCTCTTGGGAAATATCCTCCCTTTGAGATAATAAAGCCACAATTGTGGAACGGTCAAATCGCCCCAGGCGATCGCCTAAATTAGCCAATCCCACTTGTGGATCTCGCAGCAATAATTGCACATCACGTTTAATGCTTTCTGGGTTGAGTTCCTCTTTATCAGTGTGAAGCAAATAATTTTCTAGATGAGCTTCAAAATCCCTAACTCTTTGAGCCGCACGACTAGTATAGCGTCGTGGTGTTCTAATTATACTATTAATCCCCAACTTTATCTGATCAATGATCTGATTAACTTGCCCTGGGGTCAAATCTTGACGTTGACTCAGAAGTTTTACCAATGTATCACGGTCAACCGATAGGCGATGGCGGAATGCTAAAGCACCCTCCCGCGGGTCAGCGAGTAATGTTTCCAAATCTCTCCTCATACCTTCTGGGTTGAGTGTTTCCAAGTTAGTATTGCGCAGATATTCGCTCAATTTATTGATTGTTGTTTGCGGTACTTGTAAAATGCGCTCAACTACTGCTTGGATTTCCTCAAAGGTTTGGTTAACCTCCTCCTCGCTTAAATCTTCTCTTTGACTCAGTAACTTTACCACTGTATCCCGGTTAAAATGGGATAGGCGATTGCGGATTAAATTAATTCCTACTTCCGGTTGTTCTACTAAAGCGGCAAAATCACGTTTAATACCTTCAGGATTTAATTCTGCTTTGTTGGTATTCCGCAGATACTCTTCTATTCTTTGCCATAATTCATTGGCCGTTGCTCTTTCTTGATTCGAGACGCGATCGCAGATACTTTCTAATTGACCGACAATCTGATCAGCTTCTGCTGTACTCAAATCTTGACGATGTAAAAGCAATTGCACAAAAGCATCACGGTCAAATGCTTGTAAGCCGATATCTAAATCTGTAAAATCTTCTAATAAATTGCTCACATCCCGCTCAATAGCATCTGGACTCAGTTCTGCTTTACCTGTAGAACGCAAATAATTTTCTATCCGTAAGCGCAGTTCGTCACCTTTTTCCCGGACTTCGGCCTGTTGAACAATTTCTAAAACTTCCTCCCGAATACTTTCCATCTGCTGACTAATTTCCGTCACCCTACCCTCGCTGATATCACCCCGCTGTTTGAGCCAGTTTCTAAAATCCTCTTGATTGATTTGGCTTAATTCCCAGCGCGTGGTGGTAGGATCTGCCTGTGGATCATAGATCACTTCTTGAAATTCATCTCTGATTGTCGTGCGGTTAAAATGCCAAGGTAAACAATTGAGAATGTAGTCTTCTACATCCGCTTTGATACTATTGTAGGTTGGCTGTGGTAATCTTGCAGTTATTTTACTTTGTAACTGTGCGGTAATTTTTTCCACATCTATATCTTCAACTTTGTCTCTGAGCTTTTGTATTTGAGTGGTAATTTTTTCTAGATCAATATCAGAAAAGTCTACCCGATCTAATACTGCTGGTATACCACTACTCAAACCATATTTTATCCCTTCTTGAATCCAAGCATTGCGACCATTACCATTTTCTCTAACTCCCACCAATTTCTCAAGACGTTCACCTAATTTTTCAGATTTCAACTCTTCGGGTGTAGCAGATTTAATTAAATTAATCACTTGCTCCGTAGGACTTTGAGGAGCAACAACTTGTTTCCAAGCCTGTTCTAGTTGGTCAGCAATTTGATTAATTTCTTTTTTGGATAAATTTGTCTGACTGCTAATTAAATCCACAAATGTTTGGCGATTTATTTTTTCTGCTAAATCACCCCCACCAATAGATGATAAATCTACATCGCCCAGTATCCGCTCAAACTGTTGGCGAATATCGGCTAAATCTAGTTGTGGTATTTGCAGAGCTTTTAAGGAACCTTGTAGAGTATTCTTAATACTTTCAGCATCTAAACCCGAAGTTAATTCCCGCCGGACTGTATCTATAATTTCTTCAGCAGTAGAAACCGCTGGTTTTTTCGCCACATTAGCCCTAACTGCACCGAGTATAGCCTGTAATCCTGCATTTGTAGTATTTATAAAGGAGCTAATCAAAGAACCCAGGGTTGATGAACCCAGCCAAACCACTAAGGAAAAGTAGGTAGACCAGATAACTACACCCATAATTGCTCCTAGGAGCATACTTTCAATTAAGCTCAGTTTGACTGCTAGAAAACAAGCCATAAATAATGCAATACTGGCGCTGATTAATCCCCAAAATCCCACCTTCTTTTCAATTTTGCGAATCGTACCGCCCCAGGTACTCGACTCACCACCAGCAGCGGAATCACTTCCTAAAGATAAAATTCCTACCGCTAGAGAAAAATTTGTCAGTAAAAATTGGAAGGCCAAAGCCATTAAGGTACCAGCTAATAGTGCGACTATCAACTTCGGACCAGAAAACAGTAATGATACTTGTTCTGGAGTTAAACTTTCTGAAGTTCCATTTCTGGTTGCTATCTCCATAGGTAGCCAAACCCACTTCAAAATGGTTCCCACACTTGGAAACATAATCATAAGATTTTCCTAGTCCTACTGAATGCAATAACCATTTCTCACATTTTAAATATTCATTTATCTATAACTCCACTTTCTTAGGTCATAAACCCCTGTTCCCAAAGTCATATTTTTTATAATTCTATTTAACTATTATTGATTAATTCCCTACCCAAATAGAAGGTAAAAGCCATAATTTAAATCTCCACAATAATTCACATACTGTTTTGGGGATATCAATACTTATGTCTAATGAAAGAGATCGCAATTATGTCAAGGGATTGATGGAAATCCTCAATAAAAATGTGTAAATAGAAGGTGTTGATAGCATTTTTATATAGAAGGATGCAGTTTAATACAGCACTTTTCAACTAAATGAAGTACACATCTTAAGATCATAACTCCTCTAGGATGGGTATGGATCCCCGCCCTTGTGTACGTCAATCAAATCAAATGCGCTGTAATTTACCAGATACAATTAACTGGCTAAGTTAAGGTACAGAATTGGCAAGAATCTAAACGATATCAATAAAGATGAGGTTTGTTAAAATGGTAGTTAACGTACATAGACGAGCTGTAGGTACTTTTTCTAACCGTAGAGATGTTGAAAAAGCATTGCATGAATTGAAAAGTTCCGGCTTTTCCATGGAGGGAGTTTCTGTTATCGCCAAAGATGCAGAACACAGAGGTGATATTGCTGGTACTCCAACCAGAGAACAGGTAGGTAATAAAGCCGATGAAGGTGCTGCAGCTGGAGCAATTTCTGGCGGCGCTTTGGGCGGTATTACTGGTTTATTAGTCGGTCTGGGAACTTTAGCAATTCCAGGAATTGGGCCGATTATGCTCGCGGGTGCAACAGCAACAACTTTGGCGACAACTCTAGCAGGCGCTGGTATAGGTGCTGCTGCTGGTGGTCTAATAGGTGCCTTAATCGGCTTAGGAATTCCCGAAGAACGGGCTAGAGTTTATCAGCAGCGGGTTGAACAAGGACATTATTTAGTGATTATAGAAGGCACAGACGCAGAAATTACCACAGCAGAAGCAATTTTTAACCGCTACGGTGTTCAAGATTTTGGTGTTTATGACTACCCCAATGACGGTAGAGAACATAGACATCAGACTACACCAGTTGTACAAACAGTTCCTAGCGATCGCCATGAACCGACAGTAGTGATTGTAGACCGTCGTGATGAAAAACTTTAATCTAAACTGACAACACTTTCATTTTATTTATTGGAACTAGGAAGAGCGCCAGAGAATGCTTGCTACTCCTAAAAACGCCAATATATTTTCACAATTTCAATTTGTGAGGAAGAGTTACAAAATGCAAAAGCTCACTCCTTTTTTAATTAGTTGCGTTGTATTATTGGGTGCGGTTGCTTGTGAAGATGTGGCGAGAACCGATAGGACTGCTCCCGCTCCCGGTGAAGTTGTAGAAGCACCAACCCCAGAAGAAAGACAAGCCTCACTTGAAGATTCTCAAAGCGAAATCCGCAGAAGACAACTAGATGCTGATATTCGCGCCCGTGAAGAGCGAACTGATGCTTTAGCCGATGATACTACCGACAGAACTCCAGAAGACTTAGCCAGTGAAGTTCGTTCTAAATTAGAAGCGAATATACCTGATGGCCGATTAACAGTTCAGGCTACAGAACAAGGTACAGTCATTGTCTCAGGAACTGTAAATAATCAGGCGCAGTTATCTAAAATTGAACCATTAGCCCAAGAAATTAACGGTGTTAATGATGTGATTGTTAATGCAGTTGTTGCGCCGCCACGGGGATAAATTGGTGGAATTAAAGCTTAGTTACTAGGAAAAACTAAATAATTCCAGGGTAGTGAGGGAATCTAACCCTCATTACTGGCAAATCCAGATAATTATACATTACCCTATTAATTAAAAATTTTCACCCAGATCACAAACCCGATTGTGATCTGTATTAATATCCAGTAATTTAAAAGAAATGCTGTAACTACCAACATCAAAAACTATGGAAACTGAACAAAAGGAACTCGAAGCAGTTATCGCACCTAATGGAATACTACCACCTTCTAGGGATGCAAACTTAGCAAAGCTAACGCCAGCTTATGAACCCCAAGCTCAATGGCAACAAGTTGCTAGAAGCACAACTGACTTTTTAGGAGAATTTCCTGAATATGTAAGTAGCTTTTTTTATAAAAATCAGCGCTCTTTAAGCAACTTAGCTTTAATTATTACAGCAGTGATTACACTTAAATTAGTAATAGCTGTAGTAAGTGCCATAAATGATGTTCCCCTACTAGCACCATTTTTTGAGTTGATTGGTCTTACTTACTTTACTTGGTTTAGTTGGCGATATCTAGCTAAATCTGAAACTCGCCAAGAATTAACTCAGAAAATTCGATTGTGGAAACAAGAAGTTTTGGGTGAGTAATTTTCTCAACCATAGAAATAACCTCACCCCAACCCCTCTCCTGACTCAGAAGAGGGGAGTATTTCCCAGAGTAAAAGATTTGATTTCGGAATTATGCCATTGCCTTTGATGCCATTCCGCGACCAAGGGACGGAGAATAAATTGAGGATGCTCATCCCCTGTAACGTCAATGCGTAAACTGGAATAAGGTCGTCTCTTTTGAGAACCGTAACCATGACGACCGATGAATAAATGCGATCGCGCCACTAATTTACTGCTATCTCCCACAGTTTCTCTTAAATCCGGGCCTTCAGTTCTTTGGCGACGCAGACTATACCCACTACCGCCACAGACAACCCAGTGAATATTAGCGTCAGCGTGTCCTGTATCCAAAGTTTGCAGATGTTCTAAGCAATGAGCATGACCATTTAAGACTAAATCCACTAGGGGTCGTCCCTGTGTCAAATAACCTACTTCTGCCGCCACCGCATCCAGTACACCGCGTAGGCGATGGCGAATGGCTAAAGTTTGCGCTTGTTGCCATTTTGTCGCTTCAGTCACATAAGGCGGATGGTGAAAATAAAGGACTCTTCCCCGTATATCTGCCGTATTCCAAGATTTAATTAGTCTTTTTTTTAACCACTCCAATTGTTCGATATCAGTCACGGTTGTTTTATCGGTGTTTAATTGCTTGTCAATATCAACAATCAGTTCCTCAATTTGTGATATTTGACCTTGTAAGTCATCCAGTTTCTCCGCTGCGCTGGGATGCTCAGGATTTAGCTTGGCTGAAGTTTCCATGATTTGCAGCTTTTCGTGCTCAAAATCCTGACGGCGTTTTTCTAACAGTCTACGCTGTTCTATTCCGGCGCGTGTTTCAGGTATTGCCGCTGGTTCATTAAATGTATTAGAATCAAGGGCAAAAAAGTCAATTCCCCCGTAGCAAAACGTATAATACCGATTTGGTAACCGGGTAAAGCGCCCCGCTTGGTAATTCAGACAGCGCCCTGTATCTGTCTGAGCCGTATAGTAATTATCTAAGTGTTTTCCTAACTGACCGGGAACCTGAAAAGCTTGGAGATAATCTAAAAATGCCTTTGCATAAGCCCTACCCTTCCCAGAACCATGTAAGCCTACATCCAGTGCTAATTGCGATGGTAATAAACGCCGAATGGGTAAAGTGGTGAGGGAAAGTAAACTTAATATCGGTGGTAAGTCATAGTAATCATGATTTCCCGGTACTGGGAACACAGGAAAATTAAAAACCATCTGGTCATAAGCAATTTTTTCTGGATGTTCTCCACCCACCAGAAATTCTCGGTAAGGTCGGATAAAGTTCTGCTGGTAATATTCACTTGAACCCACTAAATAAATTACATCACCCGTGTGTAAGATAAAACTGCATTCCGGGCGATGGGGTAGAATTTGTTCTGCAACCCGTCGCTGCGGATGATGTCCCCTGTGACTACCAGTCCCACTGTCACCCACTACCAAAAAAGAAAACTCTGGATTATCTGGGTGGTTGTTCCCCAAAACTAGCCGAGTTTGGTCAATCCCGCGCTGTAAAATTAACGGGTCTTGCCATTTGACTCTTTGCTGCATCTTGCTAATTTTTTTAGCCGTCGCTGGATCAAAAACGAGTTTCAATACAACCTACTCCTGAATTTTACTGCTATCTTTGCTGTCAACTGTTAAATTAGGAAGTCCCTCTAGTTTTTCCACCGGGCTAACTGCTTGGTCAAAAGGGACAAAAATTTTCAAGCCTGCTGGTACACAATGAACTTCAATGGGAGTTGTACCAATGATTTCACCATCTAAAACTACCTTTTGGGGCGGTAAGGCGTTAATTTTGAATCGGTTTCCCCGCAGGTAGCCGATATCATCTCGCTCTACTGGGCTACCAGTGGAAGCCGTTTGTAATAAATGAAATGTCGCGGCGATCGCTCCTGCTTTACTTTCCGGAGCCACTATGGTTAAATCTAGTAGTCCATCATCATAAATTATACCTGCTGGACCATGAGCTAAAACTGAACTAGGAGGAGCAGCATTGGCTACTGTTACAGCTGATGCAGTGGTTCTGATCAATTTATCATCAGTCTCAATTTCAACCTCAAAGCTCTGTAAATTACGCAGTTGTTGTACTCCGGCTAAAATATAAGCCATAATCCCCAGGCGTTTTTTAGCTTCTGGACCTGTCATTTCTACAGTATCGGCTTCAAAGCCGACACCTGCCAGTAGTACCATAGGCTTACCGTTACAATAAGCTGTATCTACATATCGAGTCCCCGCCTGCAAAATTGTCTGACAAGCAGCGTCAATGGTGTCAGGTATTTTTAATGCCGCAGCGAAAGCGTTGGCTGTTCCCCTAGAAATAATCCCCAAGGGAATATCAGTACCCACTATAGCAGTAGCAGCCGCCGACAAAGTGCCATCCCCCCCTGCCACGATAATTGCTTGTGCACCCTGTTTAACAGCTAGTTCAGCTAATTTGTCAGCACCAAGTTCTGCTGTTGTGTAATAAATATTCAAGTCAATTTCTGGCTCTAATAATGCCCGAATCATCGCCAGTTCTTGCTCTGGGTCTCCTTGACCCGCCACTGGATTAAAGATAAGGCAAGCGGAACGGTTCATGGGTAGAAAACTTCAGTTTCATAAAATTAAGTTATCAAATTATCGGGCTGTCTGTCCTCTACCCGTGAAGTTGGGTTGTAGCCGGGAAATGTTAACTAATTCAGCAAAATGTAAAAAAATGTAAAAAAAACCGCATAAAGTTTACCTGAATTTAGACAATAACAATCCGGAGACTTACCCACTGCGGTAATCTAGATGAGAATAACTTGATCGCCTGGTTTTAAGATACTGTTTTATTTATGACTTCAGTTGTTTCCAGTCCTGCACGCACCATCCGCATTGGTTCTCGTAAAAGTCAACTCGCCCTAGTTCAGACCGACTGGGTAAGAGAACAACTTCAGAAAAGCTTTCCTGATATCACTTTTGAAGTCCATACCATGTCTACCCAAGGCGACAAAATCTTGGATGTAGCATTAGCTAAAATTGGCGATAAGGGACTATTTACTAAAGAGTTAGAAGTGGGAATGCTCAGTCAGGAGATTGACTTTGCAGTTCATTCCCTCAAGGATCTACCCACTAATTTACCAGAAGGGTTAACCCTGGCAGTGATTACAGAGCGGGAAAACCCCGCAGATGCCCTCGTGGTACATGAGAAGTATCAGGATAAGCAAATTGAAACTTTGCCAGCAGGTGCAGTTATTGGCACATCTTCCTTAAGACGACTCGCACAGTTACGCCACAAATTCCCCCATTTCACTTTTAAGGATGTCCGGGGAAATTTAAATACACGCATGGCTAAACTGGATGCGGGGGAATATGATGCCCTAATTTTGGCAGCGGCGGGATTACAGCGCCTGGGAATGAGCGATCGCATTCATCAAATTCTCCCCCCAGAAATTTCCCTCCATGCAGTAGGACAAGGTGCTTTAGGGATAGAATGCCGTGCAGATGACCAGGAAATCATCACCATCCTCAAAGCCATTGAACACCCTCAAACCCGCGATCGCTGTCTCGCCGAAAGAGCATTTTTGCGGGTGCTCGAAGGCGGTTGTCAAGTACCTATAGGTGTAAATACAGAGATAAATAGTGATGTATTAACACTAACGGGCATAGTTGCCAGTGTGGATGGTCAAAAACTGGTAAAAGACACTGTGACAGGTGCTGCTAAGGATGCTGAAAACCTAGGCGCAGAACTAGCACAACTGTTACGCCAACAAGGTGCACAGGAAATCCTAGAGGAAATATTTACCGAAATTCAACGGGGTTCCTGAGATATTGGGTCAGCAGATGTGATTAGATCAGTACTAGAGCTAGTCCTAAGCTGACTATTTTATAGACAAAACTATACTTATGTTGACAAGAATTGACATAAGTGAGTTAAGAAAATCGCCCACTTGATATATAATCCTACGATATCAAGTATTGAATTAAGACTATTGCCAACGCGAAAACCAAGCAATGATAGCGGTAGTCTTTCTTGTAAATCTTAAGAGAAATATCGCGTCTGGCTAAGGCGTGCAAGTCTACTGAGGGATAACCGCTCCCATGCTCCTGTTGAAGTAGAAAGTAAAGTCTAGCTTTGTCTAGGTTTTATATAGCAGTGCAAAACTTGATAACTCAAAACAGATAAGCATAACCGGGGAAATAAAAACTACCATGCGGATTCTATTTGTTGCAGCAGAAGCAGCTCCCGTGGCCAAAGTGGGAGGAATGGGGGATGTGGTGGGTGCATTACCCAAAATATTGAGACAAATGGGGCATGATGTCCGCATATTCTTGCCTTATTATGGCTTCCTCCCAGACAAAATGCAGATTCCTGAAGCACCAATTTGGAAGGGATATGCCATGTTCCAGGACTTTGAAGTTTACGAAAGTGTTTTACCTGGTACTGACGTTCCCTTGTACTTATTCGGACATCCTGTATTTTTACCCCGCCGGATTTATAGTGGTGATGATGAGGACTGGCGGTTTACTTTTTTTGCCAATGGCGCAGCTGAATTTTGCTGGAACTACTGGAAACCACAAATTATCCACTGTCACGATTGGCACACGGGCATGATTCCGGTGTGGATGCACCAAGACCCGGATATCAGCACTGTGTTTACTATTCACAACCTCGCCTATCAAGGGCCGTGGAGATGGTATTTAGAAAAAATTACTTGGTGTCCATGGTATATGCAGGGACATAATACCATGGCAGCAGCGGTACAGTACGCTGACCGGGTAAATACAGTTTCTCCCACTTATGCTGAACAAATCAAAACTCCTGCTTACGGCGAAACCCTAGAAGGTTTGCTATCTTTTATCAGTGGTAAATTATCCGGGATTATCAATGGTATAGACCTTGAGCTTTACGATCCCGCCACGGATAAAGCCATCAGCGAAAACTTTACTATCGATACCCTGGATAAACGCAAGGCTAACAAAATTGCTCTCCAAGAAGAAGTAGGTTTAGAAGTTAACAGCAAAGCCTTTTTAATTGGCATGGTAACACGGTTAGTAGAGCAAAAAGGTATTGATCTGGTCTTGCAAATCCTAGACCGTTTCATGGCTTATACTGATGCCCAATTCGTGCTGTTGGGAACAGGCGATCGCTACTACGAAACCCAAATGTGGCAGTTAGCATCCCGCTATCCTGGAAGGATGGCAACTTATCTGCTATATAATGATTCCCTGTCTCGTCGGATTTATGCTGGTGCTGATACTTTCTTAATGCCTAGCCGATTTGAACCCTGCGGTATCAGTCAAATGATGTCTTTGCGTTATGGTTGTCCCCCTATTGTGCGCCGTACAGGTGGACTAGTGGACACCGTATTGCACCATGACCCCATGAACGCCGCCGGTACTGGTTATTGTTTTGACCGCTATGAACCATTAGATCTGTTCACCTGTATGATCCGAGCTTGGGAAGGCTTCCGTTTCCAACCTCAATGGCAGGAATTGCAAAAACGTGGTATGAGCCAGAACTTCAGTTGGCATGAATCCGCCAAGCAGTATGTAAAGTTATATAAATCAATTTTCGGCTTACCAGAGGAAGAGGAATAGCTACAACTGGAATCATACTAAATCCTGATTCCATCATCAAATAATTTTCTTAACTCATGACCCAGACCCTCGGAATTAACCTGATGGTCCTGATCATGAGTTTTTTTAGTTATCTACTATAGTAGCTCAGGGCAATAAAAACATCGATTATACCACAAAATAGTACTCTTCGTTACTTAGGCAATTTTCAAACTGTGGAAGTATAGAGCAATGGCGGGCAAATTCACACTGATATTTGTTGTATTCAGTCCCTACCCTTAAGCTATCCATTACCCGGATTTTTCTCAAGATTTCTCACAGCGATGGCTCACCACTACCCTAACCCTTAATCCTCAGTTGTTCATGCTCAATAAAATGAGGTTGTTATCGATCACAATCAGTTAGGTTTTGTCAACAGTATTGTAATTTTCAAATTATCGAAATCCTTTCGAGAACCTCAAGAAATATGTGGGTAACGCATTAGACCTTCAGGGCAGGGTTTAATCCTTTTGACTCCCCAGAATCGCAATTGTGAAGGTAATTGAAATTACAGAAAAATTAAATCCCCAGCTGCAAAAATTCTGGACAAATTCTCAATTGATTGCACAAAGGAGCAATTATGGACTACATGGCTTATTCACATATGTTTATGGCCAACGAAGAAGCAAATGAGGATCATGTTCCTAACTTTCAGTTTGAGTGGAAAAAACTCTTCATGCCTTCTGGAGTGGTTACAGCTAGAGAATATAATTTCTCCGAGAAGCAATTATACGGGCTAAATTTTCTTAAATCTTCTGCTTGGTTATTTTTAGCTGGGCTTAGTATATTTTTTGGTACAGTCAGCCACGCTCACACATCTGCAAGATCATACGTCAGTACTAACGGCAGTTGTCTGAGTGTCCGTGAACAGCCTAGCGTCAACTCTCGAATTGTAGACTGTCTTCCCAATGGTACGGAAATCAGGGATGGGCAAATTATCAATGGTTTTTCTAAGCTGTCTCGCAATAGATTTGTTTCTGCGAGATGGATTAGCAGAACACCAAATTATCGTCGTCGTAACACTCATATTACTAGTCGTGGTGTTGGTAGCTCAGTTAGTCTGAGGTTTGGATCTCGTAGTTCATCTGTGAGAGAAGTTCAACGAGCTTTAGGTGTGCAACCAACGGGATATTATGGACCTGTCACTACTCGCGCAGTCCGACAATTTCAGGCTCGCAATAACTTACCTGTTGACGGTATTGTTGGTCCCCAAACTCGTAGGGTTTTATTTGGGAATACTTACAGAAGTTCTCAGGGGAGAGGAGTTAATCTGAGATTAGGATCTCGAGGCGCATCTGTCAGAGAAGTTCAAAGAGCTTTAGGTGTTCAACCCACGGGATATTATTGGACCTGTCACTACTCGCGCAGTCCGACAATTTCAGGCTCGCAATAACTTACCTATTGATGGTATGGTCGGTTCTCAAACTCGCAGGGTTTTATTGGGGCGTTAATTCAAAATAATTTTGCACAATTTCTAAGATGCGTTCGGCTGCGTGACCGTCTCCATAAGGATTGATGGCGTTGGCCATTGCGTCATAGACCTTGGGGTTACTTAGTAAGTCTGCGGCTGCTTGAACAATTTTCTGCGCTGTGGTTCCTACAAGTTTGGCTGTACCAGCAGTTACAGCCTCTGGCCTTTCTGTAGTCTCTCGCAGAACCAATACTGGTTTTCCCAGGCTTGGGGCTTCTTCTTGCAAACCACCAGAGTCAGTTAATAAGAAATGCGATCGCCCAATTGCCCCCACTAGTTCGGCATAATCTAAAGGTTCAATTAAAAAGATGCGGGGATGATTCCCTAATAGTCCTTGTAATGGTTCTCGCACTGTGGGGTTACGGTGCAATGGTAACACCAAGGCTGTATCAGGAAACTTATCTAATATCTGTAAAAATGCTTGGGCGATCGCTTGTAATGGTTCTCCCCAGTTTTCCCGCCGATGAACTGTTGCTAGCAAGGTACGATATGAATTCCAATTTAAACCCGGTACATTACAGGCGGGTTTAGTTGCAGCTACATTTAATAGTGCATCAATAACAGTGTTACCTGTGATGTGAATTGTTCCCAAAACGCCAGAACGTTGCAAGTTCTCCGCCGCCCAGGGAGTAGGCGCAAAATGTAACTGGGTGAGTTGAGAAATCAGCCGCCGATTCGCTTCTTCTGGATATGGATTCCATAACTCGTCAGTTCTTAACCCAGCTTCTACATGAGCAACGGGGATTTTTTGGTAAAATGCTGCCAAAGCAGCGGCAAAAGCTGTCGTAGTGTCTCCCTGAACTATGACTAATTCCGGCTGACTTTTGTGAAATAATTTTTCTAATCCCTGTAAGCTGCGACAAGTAATATCATTTAAGGTTTGCTGGGGCTGCATAATTTCTAAATCATCATCAGCCTTTAGGTTGAATAACTGCATCACTTGCTCTACCATCTCGCGATGCTGTCCAGTTAAAATTACCTGTAAGTCAAATTTTGGCGAATTTTGAAATACTTGAATGACAGGAGCCAGTTTAATCGCCTCCGGACGTGTACCTAAAATAATGCCAACTTTCTTTTTAATAGTCATTTTTGCAGAATATATCATTACCTGATCAGTACAAACTATAGCAATCCTATATTCAAGATCGAGAAATTAAACATGAAAAAACCCGGCTTAACCGGGCAGATGCTCTGTTTGTCGAATTGATCAGAACGAACTATACCTCAATTTCACACGTTAAAGGACAAGCAGCGTATACAGAAGAGGTCTGTATTTGCTCTCCTTCTCCATGTAACCAGCTCAACCACTTGACTTGATTGGGGTGTACACCTTTAACAGTCAACACGCCAGCAGCGATCATTACTCCCAGGACGTTCAACATAATTAAACCGCCTGATACCAGCAAAACCGCACTAACAGGCATTACAGATTGCAAGACAATTGACAATAAGCATCCGACCGTAGCCATTAAAAAGACTAATGGAAAACCGACAACCAACAAGCATACTGCCAATGTGAACGTCCAAATCAAAAAACTTTTGATCATCAAGGAGTAGGTCTTTCCTAGATTAGAGCCTTTAGCCGAAACCATGACTTTTCCTCCCAAAAATATACAGCAAGGTTTTCATTTCAGTCATATATCGTTTTTAACGACTTAACTGAATTGTTCAATTGAAGTTTAAGTATATAGAATGCTTTTCTTAAAATGAGCATTTATTTACTAAACTTTACACTTCATTTTTGATAAAGATGAGTGTAAGCTCAATTTCCCTCGTGATTTGCCACCTAGTTTCTGGCCTCTATCTTCGGGAATACTTCAGAATATGACTTGGCTATGCCAGTTTTTTCCCAGTTTTAAATTCAGTCTTACTTAACATTTCTTATCAAGGTTACTACTAATTCTCATAATTCTCATAAAAGACTGAAAAGCTCCTCAGTGTTGCCGGCTGCAAACGCAACCGGCAAATCTAACGTAGATTTAGCTAAATATTATTGAGTATTGAAAATAACTAAAAAATCGATAAATTATACGGTATTTTGTGCAGCAACTATATATGAGCCAAAAAATCAGAAAAATATATAAAAATATATAAAATGACAGGGGGTTATTGCTTTTGATCAAGTCACATGGTTTCTGTGGGGATAAGTTTAGGTAGAATACAGGGTAAAAACAATCTTCTCAGTTTTGTTCTCCCTCAACCCTGTAACTAAATTGATCACTGATAAACTATCAAAACCGCAATTGTTTAAAGGTATTGCCCTTTTTACACCAGGAGGGGATTTAATTTACTGCATCGACCCTAACAAGCAGGGGCGATGGCATTTACATTTATGTGCGGCTTTGCAGGAAATCTTGGACTTACCAGAACCGCCACATTTTTTAGTGCCTTGCTATACTGCAACTATTGACCAGTGGTTAGATCCACATACTCACCAAGTCAGAACATTTGCTGAAGCCTATCCATCTGTTATGCGACATCAGGCTCTACTGAATGCCATTTTTGGCACGGATTTAGTTTGGCAAACAGCACCTTGGCAAGAGGGATTGTGCGATCATATGGTCTTAGCAACTTATCGCTCCACCTTTCCCCAACTTTGGCAAGACCATGATTTAATAGTCAATTTGGACTCCTCCCAAGCTCGAGTACAGTCTGATATACCTATGAACCTTACACAAAGCTTACAGTTACAAGCAGAATGTTATGTTTTGCGGCTGTTTGTGGCTGGACATAGTTTGAACACACAACGCATTCTTCAGAATCTCCACGGACTTTTGGAGCGATCGCTGGGGTATCCTTACACCATGAAAGTGATTGATGTTTTAACCAATCCAGAACAGGCGGAAATTGATCAAGTTTCTGCCACACCCACTCTGGTTAAGGTTTGGCCGCAACCAATTCGGCGCATTGTTGGGGATATAGATAATGTAGACAAACTGTTACAGATGTTAGGCGCTACAGATAAACAATATTAACACTAAAAAAACATTTTCACTCATCTAACTAAAAGAGGACATCCCGACCGTCGAAAGAGCCACATCTGGAGTGGAGACAGCAAAGAGTTTATTTGTCAGGGTGGGTTAACAGGTATGGTATAATTGCTTGTTAAGCAGCATATTAGTAAACTCGCCTCCACTGCTAGAATCAAGGATGAATGTGTGTTGACACAGGGGAGTGTGAATATCTGGTGTTTTTCAGGAAGCACCAAGTAGATAACTACGCCACGAGCAGAAAGATAGAAATAATTCCCAGGGATTAAATTGATGCAGCAAACTGTAGATTGGTGTCCAGTTAATCAGGGTCAAGTTGTTTCCGTTCGCGGGAGTATTATTGATATTCTATTTGATCAACAGCTTCCCGATGTTTATACCCAGTTGTTAGCGGGGGAAAATTACAGCGTGGTCATAGAGGTGATGAGTCACATTGACGATCAGACCGTGCGCGGAATTGCTTTGACACCAACATCAGGTTTAGCCCGAGGTTCTTTGGTAACCAATACGGGACATCCCCTACAGGTTCCAGTGGGAAAACGACTGCTGGGGAGAGTGTTCAATGTCTTTGGCCAGACAATTGATCGCAAACCAGAGATATCCGGGGGAGAATGGCGATCGCTTCATCAGTCCCCTGTACCCCTAATTGAGCAGTCAACAAATTCAGAAATTTTGGAAACTGGGATTAAAGCTATTGATATTCTCGCACCTTTAGAACGAGGTGGGAAGGCAGGATTATTTGGCGGTGCAGGTGTGGGTAAGACTGTGTTGATTACTGAGATGATTCACAACATAGTCAGGGAGTATCACGGAATTAGTCTGTTTTGTGGAATTGGTGAACGAAGCAGGGAAGCAGAAGAACTCTATCGAGAGATGCAAGAGGCTGGTGTATTAGAGAATACTGTCATGATTTTTGGTCAGATGAATGAACCCCCCGGGGCGAGATTTCGTGTAGGACAAGCAGCGCTGACCATGGCTGAATATTTCCGCGATGATCTTAAACAAGATGTGTTCTTATTGATTGATAATATTTTTCGGTTTATCCAAGCGGGACAAGAAGTTTCCGGTTTAATGGGGCGCATCCCCTCCCGGGTTGGTTACCAACCCACCCTAGAAACAGAACTAGCTCAATTACAAGAACGCATCGCCAACACCCCCAGCGCCGCCATTACCTCCGTACAAGCTGTATATGTTCCCGCCGATGATTTTACTGACCCCGCAGCAGTTCACACCTTTGGTCATTTATCAGCATCACTTGTGCTGTCTCGTAAACGTGCTAGTGAGGGATTTTATCCAGCAGTTGACCCCTTAAAGTCCAACTCGAAAATGCTGACACCGCCAATAGTGGGAAACCACCACTACCAGATAGCTCAAGCTGTGAGACAAACCTTAGCAAACTACGAAGACCTTAAAGATATTATCGCCATTTTAGGCATAGAAGAACTTTCAGCTAGTGATCGCCAAACAGTCAACCGCGCCAGACGACTAGAAAGATTTTTAACTCAACCTTTCTTCAGTACAGAACAGTTTACAGGGAAACAAGGCAAACTAGTCAGTTTAGAAGCTGCACTTGCAGGATGCGATCGCATTCTCAATGATGAATTTGCTGATCATCCAGAGCGCTCACTTTACATGATTGGTACAGTTGATGAATTAATAAATAATTATTAATTATTTATTTATTAACTTGTTATCTACTCTGGCTTTGTGTACTTAGTTATTTCTTATACTATATAACAAGTATGAAAATAAAAATCCTCCTCCCTACAAAGATTCTTTTAGAAGAACCAGCCACAAAAATCAACGCCGAAGCTGAAAACGGCGCTTTTGGCATACTACCAAATCATATAGACTTTGTAACTGCCCTAGTCCCCAGTATATTATCCTTTGTAACACCACAAGGGCAAGAAAATTTTCTGGCTGTAGATCAAGGAATTTTAGTCAAATGTGGTAACCAAGTCCTGATATCAACTAGACAAGCCATCAGAGGTAATAATTTAGAAACATTACAACAAACAGTAGAAACAGAATTTAAAAAATTGAATGAAAAACAAAAAATGGCGCGTTCCGCCGCAGCTAAATTAGAAATTAGTTTTATGCGTGGTCTTGTAAAAGTAGGAAGTGCAAACAGTGAAGCACCCACATAAATCATTACCAAAAAAACGCCATAAATCAGACAGAGAATTTCAACAGCAGATAAAAAGCAAATTAGCCCGGAAATTGGCAGCGCAAAGACAAAAAGACGAAAGTATATGGTTTAATCTAGGCATGATCGGTCTTGTGGGATGGTCGATCACCATTCCCACATTACTTGGTATTGCCCTAGGCATTTGGATTGATAAAACATCGACTAGCCAATACTCCTGGACATTAATGATGCTATTTATAGGGCTGATACTCGGCTGTCTCAACGCCTGGTTCTGGGTACAACAGCAAAGCACAAATCAATAGAGATAGAAAAAAATTAACTAACATCATGAACAATATTTTATATTTATTCATCGCCTTACCATTGGGATTTACCTTGGGAATTTTCTATTTTGTGAGTTTATGGTTAACCGTAAGACAAATACCCACAACCCAATGGCCATTTCGCTTAATTGTCGGTAGTTTATTTGGTCGCCTCAGTATCACTATACTCGGATTATATCTGATTATGGATGGAAACTGGCAACGAGTCCTAATTGCCCTATTAGGGTTCTTACTGTCCCGTATCATCTTCATGCATTTTTGGCAACTAAAACAGGAATCTAACTATGGAAATTAGTCCTGATAATCTAATTTTTTGGCAATGGAAATTCATCAAGATTAATGCCACCATTGCATTTACTTGGCTGGTGATGATTCTCTTAGTTGTGGTATCTTGGATGATCACCCGTAACCTAAAAGTGAAACCACCAATTTCACCTTGGCAAAACTGCCTAGAAATAATTATAGATACCATCAACCAGCAAATTAGAGAAGTTAGTCAACAAGAACCAAATCAATATTTGCCTTTTGTCGGTACTTTGTTTCTGTTTATAGCTGTCGCTAATATACTGACTATTTTCCCTGGTTATCAAGTTCCCACAGGTTCCCTCTCTACTACAGCGGCCTTAGCTTTGTCTGTCTTTGTAGCTGTGCCCTTGTTTGGGATTCTCAATCGAGGTTTATTAGGTTATCTCAGAAATTATATTCAGCCTACACCTTTAATGTTGCCTTTCAATATTATTAGCGAATTCTCCCGGACTCTGGCTTTAGCTGTGCGCTTGTTTGGTAATATTATGAGTGGTTCTATGTTAGTGGCTATTTTGCTTTCTCTTGTGCCTTTATTTTTTCCGATTATAATTAGGTTATTGGGGCTGTTAATTGGGATTATTCAAGCATATATTTTCGCAATTTTGGCTATGGTATATATTGCCTCTGCAACTCGGGCTTATAGGGGAAGGTAGGAAGTAAATTGTAATCTATTTGTCCAAAGATATAGCCTTTTTCAGGCTCATGAAGTACACACCAATTCCCTATTCCCTATTCCCTGTTCCCTGTTCCCTGTTCCCTCAAACTAAAAAAAAATGTACCTCACGAGCATGGTAAATGCTATATACACAGATAAACACAGATGAATATTGATAATATTGGTTTGATTGGTATGGTTTCTATTATTATTGCTGGTTTGACTATTGCAATTGGTTCGGTTGGTCCGGCTATTGCTGAAGGTTGGGCAGTGGCCAGGGCTTTGGGCGCAATAGCTCAACAACCAGACCAAGCTAACACTATTACTCGCACTTTATTTGTGGGTTTGGCAATTATTGAGTCTACGGCTATTTATTGTTTTGTGGTATCAATGATTTTGATTTTTGCTAATCCTTTTTGGGATTATTTTACTAGCAAATAATTCAGGGTGAGATTATCTATGCTGATTGATTGGTTTACAGTCATCGCTCAAATTATCAACTTCCTAATTTTAGTTTTTTTACTGTGGCGGTTTTTGTACAAACCCATAACTAAAACTATGGCAGAACGCCAGCGAAAAATTACCAATCGCTGGGAAGAAGCACAATTAAAACAGGAAGAAGCAGAACAAGAAGCTCAATTATATCGCCGACAGCAACAAGAATTAAATGAACAACGTGCTACTTTAATCAATCAAGCTAGAGCCACAGCCGATGAAGAACGTCAACAATTAATCCACCAAGCGCGCCAAGAAATTGAATCGATGCAGATAAGATGGCGGGAAGCAATTGAGCGGGAGCAAGATGAATTTTTAACAAGTTTGCGCCAACAAGTACAGGAACAAACCTATGCAATTACCCGCCGTGCTTTGCAAGATTTAGCAGATGCAAGTTTAGAACAACAAGTGATCAAGGTATTTTTAAATCGTCTGCAAAAAATAGATAGAACAGAAATTCAAACACTGGTAAACCAATCATCGCCAGAAATTGTTATTTATAGCAGTTTTGATATTTCCCCACCTGAGCGAGCAAAAATTGTTAATACCTTGGAAGCCCAAAAAATCAGTCAAGATAAAAATATCAAATTTACCATATCCTCAGATAACATCTGCGGTATAAAACTACAAATATCCAATTATCAAGTTTCCTGGACATTCAACGACTACCTAGAAACCCTCTCAGAAGAATTCTCCGCCATCATCAAACAAAGCACGAATTAAAATTCTCCTCCTTTTCGCCACTGTGCCTCCACGTGAGACAAATCTCATGAACAAACAACAGTCCTTACAAACAGTCCTAAATAATACCTTTACAAACCTGAAACAAGTATTAGATAACCACCAACCCCAGATAAAAACTTGTGAAATTGGCATAGTTAAATCCGTATATCAAGGAATTGCCAAGGTATCGGGTTTATCCAGCGTCAAAGCCGATGAACTATTACGCTTTTCGGGGGATGTATTAGGAATTGCTTTTAACTTAGATGCTACGGAAATTGGTGTTGTATTATTAGGTAATAGTACACACATAGCTGCCGGACAAGAGGTACAACGCACTCACAGAGTTTTAGATGTACCTGTCGGCGAAACACTTTTGGGACGTGTACTAGATGTTACAGGCAAATCCCTGGATAATCAAGGTAAAATTAAGTATACAGAACGTCTTCCTGTGGAAAGACAAGCCGCAGCAATTATGGATCGTGCCCCCGTAACAGTACCTTTACAGACAGGTATAAAAGTGATTGATGCTTTGGTGCCTATTGGTAGGGGACAACGAGAGTTAATTGTAGGCGATCGCCAAATTGGTAAAACTGCGATCGCCACAGACACTATAATCAATCAAAAGCACAAAAATGTCATTTGCATTTACTGCGCCATTGGTAAACGAGCCTCAGCCGTAGCCAAGGTAATAGCCGACCTACGCAACCATAACGCCATGGAATATAGCATTGTCGTAGTAGCATCTGGGGAAGATCCGCCGGGATTACAATATATCACCCCCTACGCCGCCACAACAATTGCTGAGTACTTCATGGAACAAGGCCGAGATGTATTAATTGTCTACGATGATTTAACCCATCACGCCTGGGCGTATCGGGAACTCTCACTGTTATTACGCCGCCCCCTGGGAGAGAAGCCTATCCTGGTGACATTTTCTACATTCACTCCCGACTATTAGAACGTGCTACCCACCTGCGAGAAGAACTTGGGGGTGGTTCACTCACTGCATTACCAATTGTGGAAACCCAAGCGCAGAACATTTCTGCATATATTCCCACTAACTTAATTTCTATCACCGATGGACAGATTTATTTATCTCCCGACTTGTTTCAAAAAGGTATTTTACCCGCAGTGGATGTAGGTAAGTCAGTTTCCAGAGTCGGTGGAAAAACCCAGTTACCAGCCTATAGCGCTGTAGCTGGAGATTTACGGCTGTCTTACTCACAATTTCAGGAAGTCGAGGTTTTTGCTCGCTTTGGTACACAGTTAGATGAAGAAACCCGCCACACCTTGGAACGGGGGAGACGTGTGCGAGAAATATTCAAGCAGTCCCAGTATCAACCCTTACCTGTAGAAGAACAGATTGCTGTCTTGTTAGCTGTAACTGAGGGTATTTTTGACGACATCCCACTAGATAAAATTGAGGAAGCGGCTAGAGCAGTTCGCCAAAAAGTTACAGAACAATTACCCCAAGTGAGCGATCGCATTCAAGGAGGTGAAAAGCTCAGAGATGAAGATAAAAACGCTTTGTTAAATCTAGTCCAACAGGCCATAGCTTTTTTGCACCCCCACCAGTCCGAGGAATCAGAAAATGCCCACAATTGAATCATTATTAGCTCAAATTGGTACTGTTCAAGATTTACAGTCTGTAGTCAAAACCATGAAAGCCCTCGCCGCTGTCAATATCAGACAATATCAAACAGCTGTAGAATCCTTAGCTGACTATAACCGCACCATCGAGATGGGATTACAAATTGTCCTCAAACAGCGATATTTTTGTCAACAACGGGGTATATTAGCATCTGCAACCACCAGCAAATCATCTCATAATTCTATAGCTGTAATTATATTTGGCTCAGACCAAGGCCTGTGCGGTCAATTTAATGAGCGAATAGTATCTTATGCTGTGCAACAACTCAATGAGTTACAGCCACACAGCATCAAAATTGCCGCTGTGGGAACGCAGTTAATCTACCCCTTAGAAGCATTAGAAAAAAGCATCACAGACCAATTTTCTCTACCTAATTCTCTGAGCCAAATCACTTCTATCGTGCAGGAAATGTTGCTGACCATCGAACAATGGCAAACACAGCAACAACTCCAGCAGATTATTTTGTTTTACAACAAATCTCTTTCTGGTGCATCCTATCGCCCCACGAGTTTACAGCTTTTACCTGTTGACCCCCATTGGTTGCACAATTTAGAAACCAAACTTTGGCCTACTCCAGTATTACCAACCTTTACAATGGATGAAAATCAATTATTTTCCGCATTAGTCCGCGAATATTTATTTATATCTTTATACCGTGCCTTTGCTGAATCTTTAGCCAGTGAAAACGCCAGTCGCCTTTCTTCAATGCAAGCTGCACAAAAGAATATCGCCGAACGGTTATCAGACCTTAATGCTGAGTATCGCCGCCAACGTCAAAGTTCTATTACTGCTGAACTCCTCGATATAGTCTCAGGTTTTGAGGCTTTAACTGGATCACAGGTTAAATAGGAAATATGACAACTTACAAAATAACCCTCAAAGTCCGCACCAAAAACGCCCACTTATCTGCTGCTTCTTCAATCATCTTCTGTGTGGGTTTACCCGTCCCATGTCCGGCTTTCGTCTCAATTCTGATTAACACTGGTGCACCACTAGCTTGACTAGCTTGCAAAGTTGCGGCAAATTTGAAACTATGAGCAGGAACAACGCGGTCATCATGGTCTGCTGTGGTAATTAAAGTTGCAGGGTAAACCGTCCCTGGTTTGAGGTTATGTAGTGGCGAATAACTATATATTGTTTGAAATTCCTCTGGGTTATCTGGTGAACCATATTCACTAGTCCAAGCCCAGCCAATGGTAAATTTATGAAATCGCAACATATCCATTACCCCCACCGCTGGTAAAGCTGCACCAAACAACTCAGGACGCTGAGTCATACAAGCACCCACCAGTAACCCGCCATTACTAGCACCGGCGATCGCTAATTTCCCAGTTTGTGTATAACTGTTATCAATCAACCACTCCGCCGCCGCAATAAAATCATCAAAGGTATTTTGCTTTTTCGCCCTCATTCCCGCCTCGTGCCATTCTTCGCCATACTCACCACCACCGCGTATATTTGGCAGAGCATAAACACCACCCATCTCCATCCATACCAATATGCTCACAGAAAAATCAGGAGTCATTGAGACATTAAAACCGCCGTAAGCGTAGAGATAAGTGGGATTATTACCATCTAATTTAATGTCTTTTTTATGAGTAATAAACATTGGTACTTTAGTACCATCCTTACTACTGTAGAATACTTGTTTAGTTTCATAATCCTCTGGATGAAAATCTATTTGTGGCTGACGGAAAACCTCACTTTTACCCGTCGCCATGTTGTAGCGATAAATCGTTTCTGGTACAGTGAAGCTGGTAAAACTATAAAAAGTTTCAGTATCATTGCGCTTGCCACTAAAACCACCTGCTGAACCAACTCCAGGTAATTCTACCTCACGCACTAATGTGCCATTCAGATCAAAAATTTTAATTTGAGTACGTGCATCTTGGAGGTAGTGAACAACAAATTGATTATTGATAATTTTCGCACTTTCCAAAGTTGCGGCAGATTCAGGGATAATTTCTTGCCAACTTTCTTGAGCAGGGTTTTCGGTATCAATAGCAATTAATCTGCCCCGTGGAGCCTTGAAATCTGTACGAAAATAAAAGACGCTCTCATCATTTTCAATAAAACTATAATTAGCTTCAAACTGGTTAATTAGTTCTACAACTTCGGCATGGGTGTTATTTAAATCCTTGTAGAAAACTAAATTTCTCACATCAGTTCCCAGCCAAACATAAATAATTAAATAATTGCCATCTTCAGTTACTTCAGCACTAAAACCCCATTCCTTTTGGTCGTCACGATGGTAAATTAAAACATCTTCAGATTGGGTAGTACCTAGTTGATGATAATAAAGCTTTTCATAATAATTCACATCTTCTAATTTAGTTTTTGCATTTGGTTCATCGTAACAACAGTAGAAAAAACCTTGGTTATCCTTTGTCCAGGATGCACCAGAAAATTTAATCCACTTCAGATGATCTGAGAGGGTTTCGCCTGTTTCCACATCACAAACTTTCCACTCTTGCCAATCTGAACCAGATATAGATATACCATAAGCTACAAGTTGACCATTCTCACTAATGGCTAATCTTGAAAGGGCAATAGTACCATCGCTTGAGAGTTTGTTAGGGTCCAGTAAAACTCTAGGTTCACCATCAAGGCTTTTTAGGGTGTAGAGGACGCTTTGATTTTGCAGTCCATCGTTTCTGACATAAAAGTAGTTATTACCTTTTTTACATGGTGTACCATACTTTTCATAATCCCAAAGTTTAGTCAGGCGTTGTTTAATTTTCTCCCTAGCAGGAATTTCTCTTAAGTAATTAAAAGTAACTTGATTTTCAGCCGCAATCCATCTGCGGGTTTCTGCTGAGTCTGGTTCTTCTAACCAACGGTAAGGATCTGTAACTAAAGTCCCATGGTAGTTATCAACTTGATCACTTTTGTTGCTGATTGGGTAAGACATAAGCAATCAAAACTTAAAAAAAATGGTAAATTTATATAAAACATAAAACGAAAGTTATCAGATATCCTCTTCCTAAGCCGCTACACCCCTAAGGGTTAGTAGGAGAGGATATTAACAAAAGATCCCAAATCAGCTAAACCGCCGTCCCTAAAATCTATTTCACTCAGAGTGGTAATCTCTAAAATTTTGTCTTGTGGACAGGTTTTATCTGGAACTAAATCAGCGGGAATATTTAACTCGGCTAACCCTACCTGATGATTCTGGTCAATATCACTCATATCTGTGTTTTCTTGAGCATCCCCCAATAACACCGGGGTACAAGCACTATTTTCTGTGTCCTTTTGACAGTTATCCGAGAGTTCAGTTAAGCTGGTTATGATGTCTGTAAGCTTTATAATACCAGGATTATTAGCACAATCATCTGTATTGGAGTCTAATTTATCCTCTGTTGTCGCTTCTTCTACATATACAAGCTGGTGAAAGTCCTCAGACTGTAATAACTCCAGTTGTTCCAAGTTCAACAGGGCTATTAATTGCTCACTAGTTGCAATCTCCGTTTCTCTACCTTGGAGAACTAGTTCTTGGGCTTGTTTGATTTCGGTAACGACAATTTTGGCTAGGGTGAGATAGCTATTGTCAGGGTTAGCGATCGCATTCGCCGCTGCTTGACATAATCTACACCAGTGAGGAAAATTTTGCCTCCGGCCAATTTCTACCAACTGCTGACAACATTGCTGGAGATGTAGCCGAGATTCGGGTGTTTTGTTTTTCTTAAACAGTTGCAACATTTCCCGCACTTTTTGTAACACCTGCGGGTGAAATTCATCCCCATAGTCCTTAGCTACCGTGCCTAAGAACGAATGTTGTTTTGAAAATCCTCCAGACGGGGGTGATTGTTTGGATGTAGTTTCGCTGTATTCTTGCACATAAGGAATATCCACCCACGCTATCACCTCAGTCAGTCGGCTGACAATATCCTCCGCGGTTATTTCTACTTCTGTTCGAGTGTTTTCCTTTGCCAGTCTAGTACTGTTTTGTTTGAGAAGCAATTCCAGATGCTCATACAGCCCTTGAAATTCCGCAGCACTTTCTGATACCCGAGTATTAAGCGTCTCTTCTGATAGAGCCTGGGAACTACCACATAAATCTTCTAATAGTACCTTTAAGGTATTACATACATTGAGAAATAAAGATGTTAACTTTTCGTCAACCTGAACCGGATGTTCTTGAAGAACTTTAAAACAATCTTCTAGACGGTGGGATGTATGTTCAATACTAATTAGCCCTAGCATACCCGCCCTTCCTGTGAGCCAATGAGCGGCCTGGGAAATTTCGTTGACCATTTCCGGGTTATTCAAGGTATTTCGGATATCCAGTAACCCCTGCTCAATTGTATTCACATGGTCTCTAGCTTCTTCTATGAAGTAACCTAAAACTGGCTGTTGTTCCCGCAGCATAATAAAAGTTCTGAGTGCTGATTGGTTTTTGCTGATTTAGTTGGATTCTAGGATTACCACTAGGATGTTTGGTGAAACTACCCGGCGTTTTACCCAATTTCATCCTACCTAGCTTTAGGGCCAGAGAGTAAATAAGTTCAGTGGAGACGCTACTCATCTCGTCTATTATACACAGCGAGGCAAATCCAATCCCCTTGGACTTGGGCGATGGCACCCCCAGGAAATGGATCGGTTTGTGAACGGTTTGGTGCTATAATTAACGCTGTTAATTTTTCAATGTGTTCAAAACTCGGAGGCTCACTGAGAATATTTTGTAATATTTGTCTCATGACGCGACGTTGCAGCGCTAATGGTGCTTTCTGTAATACCCGCCGATTCAACCTTAAATCAGTCCAATTTCCTTCATTACTTCTGCGGTGCGCATCTAGACCCCCTATAGCTTCTTCCCTTAACTTGTCAGCTGCTTGCTCTAAGTATTCCACTTCCCCTTGTAATAGTTCTGCTGTTTGGGCTAAGGCGAATTCTACTTTGGGATTGAAATTTGCTTGTAAATATGGGATTAATTCTTGGCGAATGCGGTTGCGGGCATATTTGACATCTTGATTAGTGATATCTTCCCAGACGGGGAGATGAAAGTCTTGACAAAATTTCTCTGTTTGTTGGCGAGTAATTTCTAAAAGCGGACGAATTAGTAAAACATCTGCTGTGAGTGGTCTTTGCCAAGTAAGTGCTTGTAACCCATCAGCACCTGTGCCGCGAATTAAGTTGTAAAGCAGAGTTTCTGCGCGATCGCTGGCGGTGTGTCCTGTAACAATATACTGGTAACTATTTCCTTGGGCGATGGCAGTTAAAGCTTGATACCGCCAATTACGAGCCGCCGCTTCACTCTTTAAAGGTTCCCTCGCGGTGGCTAAATAAAAGCATATACCCCAACTTCTAGCTAATTTTTCCACATGATGGGCATTAGCTTCAGAATCGCTACGCCAGCGATGATCACAGTGGGCGATCCCTAAATCCCATTCACCCTTGGGTTGTAAATCTGACAGTAACTTGATTAAACACAGAGAATCTTGCCCACCAGAAACCGCTACTAATAGCCTCTGATGACGCTCAAATAAGTGGCGCGAGCGAATCGTACGATGTATTTTTGCGTGTAGGGCAGTCCATACCATTTGATCTTCTGTTTTACCTCCTCCCTTAGCGGGAGGAGTTAGGGGATAATTAAAAAAACCAACCGTAAGAATGCAAACCTTTACCTAAAAGATTCACACCCAAATAGCAAATCCAGACGACCACAAAACCACTGGCGGCTAAAATGGCCGGGCGACGACCTTGCCAACCGCGAGTAATGCGGGCGTGGAGATAGGCCGCAAAAACTAACCAGGTAATTAACGCCCAGGTTTCTTTGGGATCCCAACTCCAGTAAGACCCCCAAGCTTCGTTAGCCCACACCGCACCGGCAATAATACCAATGGTAATCAGAGGAAATCCTAGTCCAATGACGCGATAGCTCATATTGTCTAAGGTTTCAGCTAGGCTCAGGCGCTGTGGTGATAGTAGTTCCCCAGCAGTTACTACCTTGGCAGACTCAGTAACCGTGACTAAATTTAAAACCGCCGTATGACCGTTGCCATTGTTGTTATTTTCAAAGGGAGCAAAGCCATTACTTTCTACCGGCGGTGTCCCCGCTTGGGAAGTTAGCTCCCCTGCTTTATACAAGCGGTAGCCGTTACTGCGATAACCGCCATTACCTACAGAACTGCCTTGTAGTTGAATATTTTCACCGCGAGTCACTATGAGAAAGGCGATCGCTAGTAGTGATCCTACCATCAAAGCGGCATAACTCAACATCATTACACTGACGTGCATCATCAGCCAGTTGGACTTGAGAGCAGGTACTAAAGGTTCTGCTGATTGCATTTCTGATGGTAAGGTGAGAGCAGCAAAAGCAGTAATCCCCATTGCTACCGGGGCAGTAACAACTCCTACTAAGCGGCTGTGACTAGTGTTCTCCGCAAACAGATGCACTGCGGTAATACCCCACACCAAGAAAAATAGCGATTCATACAAATTACTGAGGGGAAAATACCCCGCTTCTATCCATCGCGCCCCTAGCAGGGTGGCTATACACAAATTGGCGATCGCCATACCCCCAGTCCCCAAAGTAGCAAGTGCGGGCAGATTGGGAAATGCAGCACCTCCCCAATACACCAGCATTGTGAGAAATAATACAGCAAAACTGGCATTGTCCAACCAGTTCTGGAGTTCAACCAGATTCATAAAGTGTTCTCCCCAGTTGATTCCTTAAAATAATCATTCTGACTGTTCTGATCCTATCGGCTTAGGAGACTCATTGGACATGCTTTTTAGTCCCCCTTGGTGCATTAAACCCTTGCTACCCATACTGCCAGCAAATCACCCTTGAGACTACCTAGCCGGTACCTTTTGTCTCACCTTTTTTCAGTATTATAAAAATTTCATAGCGCATACTGCGATCATCGCTGACAGCAGATGTTACGCCAATTGATTGTGTGGCATCTAGAAAAGTTTGTTGCTGAGGAAATACAGTGTTTAATGTGAAGTTTTGTACACTCCTTTCCATATCCAAGAAAAATCTTCCATTGGGATGGAGTTGTACAGGAACCGTTTCTTGAAATGTCGCACTACTAGCTAGTGTTTGATCAGGTTTAGGCATAATTTTATCTGTGATGGGAGCCCCCACTACCAAAAAAGCAATATCGTCATCTAACCACCCATGGGTAGCAGTTAAAGTATTAAAGGGTGTAATCCAGTTAATAACCGGTTTACCTGCAACTGTACTCGGTTGAATCTGGAACTGATATTGGTTTTGCATCACCTCATCCAGCTTTTTCAAAGATGCTTCAGCTGACTTACGCAGGCTTTTCCCGTTAGAGGCATCTCTTGCTTGTACCATGAGTAACAACCCAGCTCGGAAATCCTGAGAATAATCTTCATTTGAGCTATTGGGAATCACCGAAACAGAAAACTCACCTCGCATCCAACTGAGAAAATCTTTATCTAAATCTAATCCGGTAAGTGACTTGACACCACCTCGCAATTGTTCCGGTGATATGGGCGCAAGAGGGTTTTTTTGTGATATTAAAACGTAGTCTGCCCACAAACTTTGTAAGTTTCTGTGAGACAGCATCATTAATGTGTCCGCAGGTAACCGGTTTTGCATGGTTTCGGCGGTCTTCTCCACTTTTAGCACACGCTGACTCTGAGAATTTCGCCACGAAATACCCCTGATCCTTATTCCTGCAGGTTCCAAAGTCAGAGACCCGGCTAAACCTTGGTTATTTTGCAGTTGAGTTAAAACTTGAGCAGGTAAAGGACTGTTGGGAGCAACAGCAGCTAGTCTGGCGGCTATTGGTACATTCAGATAAAACTGAGCAAAGGGGCGATGATCAGAAATTTTCCGCAAATTATCCCTAAAACCCTCTACTGTTGCTAGGGATGCTTTACCTTGATATGTATCAATGGCTCGTTCTGTGGCTTGGGGATCATCAGTGATGACTAGAAACCTTTGATCTACTAATGCGGCTGAAAGCTTTTCCCCAGATTGACTATCAGTTTGTCTAATGGTAATTCCTTGATAAGTATGCTCAGTCCATTTACCTTGTTTCAGGGTTTTGGGTTCTGCCAAGATGCTGTTGGCTGCTTCTAGGTTTTTGACCGGTAATACCATCACCATGGACTGTTGGGCTATAGCACCATCGCTATGCTTGTTTAAAGGTTTGATCCCTGGTTGAATTTTTGGGGGCGAGAGAATTGCTAGGGTGACTTGATCGCCTACCCAAGGGGCGATGTCTTTCTGGAACTCATAACCATTCTCACTCAAAAAGCGATCGCGCAACTGCACTAAATTTTTAGTGATTTCTGCTTGGGTTTCTTTTGTTCCCAACTCCTGTAATTGTTGCCATTGTTTGGGATCTGTGGTTAAAGAAACCGTAAACAGGGCATCTTGAGGGATAATATTTACACCCACTGGCAAGCCTCTAGAAGATGTTTGCCTCTGGCTTAAAAACCAGTATGCTGCACTTCCCACACCAATTAACAATCCAGCAGCCAATAGTGTCAGCAGCACAGATGGTTTCTTAGTATTCTTTTTAATCACAGATACAATAGGCAGCGTCATCGAAACCTATACCTCATCCTTTGCTAAATTGAGTAGACAAGTTTTTTGGGATGTTTCCTAGAAGGGAAATCAGTCATCCTCCTAGCACTTTGAAAGTATAGCTAACTTGAAAAAGCTGCAAGCTATCAGTATCCTCAGATGCACCGTAGTCACACAAATTATATTGATTTTGTATCCAATAATACTAACTTCCCGGCTCTAGCCCATTTGGGTAAATCAGTGTTGAACTGCCCAAATACTTGGTTAAACAAGGCGAAAAAACTTCATATATTAAAGTCAGGGGTCGTCCATGATGCCAAAACAAGTAATGACGGCCCCAAAAAGACCAGATACCCCAAAACCTGACTCTAGTGCGGCTGAATTACCATAGTAAATTCCCTGTATATCACGGTATAACTCTGTACGAATACGAGCAAGACTCGCCCAGATAGGTAGTGAACGATTTTGCAAAAATTCATCCACATGACTAGCTTCCCACCATGACGTAGCATAACCCAATCGTTGACCCGATGCAGTACGTAACCATACCTGTCGCCGCAGTCGTGGCCCCGGCACAGCTTGAATTAATTCCGGCGCTTCATCTGGGTTCATGCCAATCAAAGACATATCAATCACATCCACTTCTGTCGGTTCTCCCGTCAGTAATTGTAAATGTCTTGTGGGCGATCCGTCACCTAAAAGTAACAATTGCCACGCTGGTGCTAACTGTGAGTGTGGCAAACTTTTTTGGATCACCTCTTCCCCACCTTGCCAAATTGGAGTGAGGGGATGCCATGCTATTGGCAATGTTGAATTGTTCTTCCCTGTAAAAATTGCAGTCAATGTTCTTTACAAAAGTTCACCTACTTCTATAAAAGCACAAAAATTATGCTTGCAACAGTGAGTTGAAAACTACAGAGACAATTTTCTACCAAATAAAAAATGCGGATGGCGAGACTCGAACTCGCAAGGCAAAGCCACACGCACCTCAAGCGTGCGCGTATACCAATTCCGCCACATCCGCGCTGTTTGTACAGAAATAAACTATAGCACAAAAAAAATAAAGATAGTGAGAAAATAGTTAAATTTAGTAAAAGTCACCCAAAAATTAAGTGGAAGTAGACACAAATCCTGGGAAGGAGGATATATGACCGACAAATCTAGTGGCTTGATGAGTGAAGTACCAACTGCCCTCACAAAAGCCGAAGAGAATCCAAACTGGCAGATGCACAAGTAGTAGTAGTAAGTCAAGCTGTCAGAATCATCCTCGTTACCGCACTATGGAAATAGAAAGACAAGCCATCAATATTGAGAGAGTAGAAAAAGATTGGCTATTTTTGTCTATCTCAAAACTCAAAGGTTGGTCAAAAGTTCCTAGAATCAATCCTGTCATCATTTGAAACCCAGCGACAGTATTGTGGCAAATCCGAGAGGAGACAACAACTATCTACTGGTACTAACATCGAAACTGGTTGGGTGAGTGGGGACAATGAAAAACAAGTTTCTGTATCTAATCAGGATTGGAAACAGTTAGGACAGTTTAGTAAATCTAAAGTCCGGTTGATTTGACGCTCAACAGGATGAATTATCATGACGGTTCAAACCGCTTGCGTCGCTTCCCTCTCAGCACGCTTCGTGACTGAGTTTCCCGCATACCATGTATTTCTATGAAGTTTGACAAAATATTAATTGCCAATCGGGGAGAAATTGCCCTTCGCATTCTCCGCGCCTGTGAAGAAATGGGAATCGCCACGGTTGCGGTTCACTCCACAGTTGACCAGAATGCTCTCCACGTTCAACTTGCCGACGAAGCGGTTTGCATTGGCGAACCTGCTAGTAGTAAAAGTTATTTGAATATTCCCAACATTATTTCTGCTGCCCTAACACGTAATGCCAGCGCCATTCACCCTGGTTATGGATTTTTAGCAGAAAATGCCAGATTTGCAGAAATTTGTGCTGACCATCATATTGCCTTTATTGGACCGACTCCTGAAGCCATAAGGCTCATGGGGGATAAATCCACAGCTAAAGAAACCATGCAAAAAGCTTTGGTACCAACTGTACCAGGTAGTGATGGCTTAGTAGAATCCGAACAAGAAGGATTGCTAATTGCCAAGGATATGGATTATCCGGTCATGATTAAAGCTACTGCTGGTGGGGGCGGTAGAGGAATGCGTTTAGTGCGTTCTGAAAGTGAATTTGTCAAACTTTTCTTAGCAGCCCAAGGGGAAGCCGGAGCGGCCTTTGGTAATTCTGGCGTTTATATAGAAAAATTTATTGAACGTCCGCGGCATATTGAATTCCAAATTTTGGCAGATAATTACGGTAACGTTATCCATTTGGGCGAACGGGACTGCTCAATTCAGCGCCGCAATCAAAAGTTACTCGAAGAGGCTCCCAGTCCCGCACTTGACCCAGAACTACGAGAAAAAATGGGACAAGCTGCTGTCAGAGCAGCTCAGTTTATCAACTTTACTGGGGCTGGTACAGTTGAATTTCTTCTAGATAGGTCTGGTAAGTTCTACTTTATGGAAATGAACACCCGGATTCAAGTTGAGCACCCTGTAACAGAAATGGTCACAGGAGTGGACTTAGTTGCTGAACAAATCCGCATTGCCCAAGGGGAAAGACTAAGGATTACCCAAGACCAAGTAATCTTAAGAGGTCATGCTATTGAATGCCGCATTAACGCCGAAGACCCAGAGCATGACTTTCGCCCTGCACCCGGACGTATTAGCGGCTATCTTCCCCCTGGTGGACCCGGTGTCCGTATTGATTCCCATGTTTACACCGACTACCAAATCCCCCCCTATTATGATTCTCTGATTGGTAAATTAATTGTTTGGGGTCCAGACCGAGCTACTGCAATTAACCGCATGAAACGCGCATTGCGAGAGTGTGCCATTACCGGACTTCCCACTACTATTGGATTTCATCAAAAGATTATGGAAAACCCCCGATTCTTGCAAGGTAATGTCTACACCAATTTTGTCCAGGAGATGAACCTTTAGGCTTGGGAAAATAAAAGAGGTTGGGGGAGGGGGTAAAGCAGTTAGTCTGGTGCTAAAATCTTTTACCCTCTTCCTACTCCCACTCCTATTACTTAATTCAAGCGAGTCATCATGGTGAGCAATCCTTGCTGACCGAGCAGAATTTCCCTAATCAGGCTGAGAATTCCTACCCAAAGAATAGGGGTAATATCTACCCCTCCTATGGGCTGCACTAGCTTTCGCAATGGCACTAAAAAGGGTTCAGTAGGCCAAGCTATCAGGTTAAAGGGCAAACGATTCAAGTCCACTTGTGGATACCAAGTCAGAATTATCCGGAAAATAAACAGAAATGTCATCAGTCCCAATAAAGGGCTGAGAATCCAAACAGTCAGGTTAACACCAGTCATTGGTTTGAGCTACTATCTGTGAACTAAGAAAGAATTTAGGCGAAAGCCAGCAAGGCTGCAATGTTTGAATGTTCTTGGTTCAATTTTAACGAATTCCAGGAAGGATACTTTTTTTCACTCACCAGTCAGGATGTTGCACTTTTTTGGTGAGACACCATATTAGAATTATGATCAAGTGTGTAAAAAAAAGGTTTAGAACTATGACGCCTTCATTAGCAAATTTTCTTTGGAGTCTGTTTTGGGGTGGTGTGATTGTAGTACTCCCTGCTACAGTTGGGCTGATTTTCATTAGCCAAAAAGATAAAATCCAGCGTTCATAATTCCTGGGAGAGTCGCTTTGACTCTCATAAAAATATCGCGGTCAGCTGGAAAATCAGCGACTTTAGCCCGCAGATGAAAGCCACTAGGTGGTTTTAACCACCGTGGTCTTTTCTGGGGAAAAGTAACCACTAAGCTAGGCTTATACTTTAGCCGACTGGGTAAACGGTTTTTGACGACCGTAGCGAGAGTAAGACCGTGGGGTTAGACCTAAAGTTACTCTGTCAGCAGGATCTCAGTGTCTTTACACCATTGCATATTTTCTCAGCTAGGCATCTTGCGGGGCTGAATTATGCGAGTTAAAAAATATGATGTAGCTTACCCAATTGCACCAACAGCAAACAGTCCCCCCACTGAAGACAAGCTATACTTTGACTAGCTGGCGATAAACAGCTTCAGAGCTTCTTTCCCAGAGGCTTTGAAGCTTCAATATATTGTTGATATTGTGCCTGATTAGAGTAGTGATTTTAATTGTGACTCGCTAACATAGATTTGATATTTGGAAAAGAACAATGGTAAATTTTGGGCTGAACTCAGCCAGCGTTCTGGCTCAGGTCAATTTTGGGACGAACTCAGCCAGTATTCTAGGAATTTTCCTGGCTGTGTCTGGGACAGCACTGTATTTTCTCCGCACTGTCCGTCCAGAACTGTCACGAGATCAAGATATTTTTTTTGCAGCAGTGGGCTTACTCTGCGGGTTTATTCTCATTTTCCAAGGGTGGCGGTTAGACCCAATTTTACAATTTAATCAGCTGCTTTTAGTCGGATCAACTGTATTTTTTGCAGTTGAAAGTATTCGTTTGCGAGGTATAGCTACTCAACAAGCCAAGCGGAACACTCCTATTGTGGATGAGGAGCGAGAAGTAAGCAGAAGCTATTCCTACGATCGCAGGGGATATGAGGCTGAGGTAGAAGAAGACTTAGAACCCCTTCCCTATGAAGACGAAGAACCACCGGTGCGCCCTCGTATTCGGGGTAGCAGGGATACTCGTTCCCCCCGTGATGAATACTATGAGGATCAACCACCTCGCCGCCCAGAACGCCGCAGTGGTAGGGAAAGACCAGAAACCCCAGACAGAAAGCGTCGTCCTAGTTCTGTCCGTCCTGGGAGTCGCAGTCGTGAGAGTTTTGAAGCAGAAAATTGGAGTGCTGATAGGGAAGTTGATGATTGGGATACTTCAGGTACTGAAGGGAGAAAATCTTCGAGCCGTAACACTAATAGACCACCACGTCGGGAAACTCGCGACCAGGATGTCCTTTCCCGAACCAGAAAGCGCCGGCCGTCTCCAGACTCAAGTTCACCTAGACCCATTGATGATGATGCAATACCAACTGAATACGTACCATATAACCCGATAGAAAACCCCAATCGGGAGCCAGATAATTTGACCGATTTGGATTAGGGTGTTATCTAATACGATTGGCTGTGCATTAGGTCTGGAGGCGATGGAAGACAATTGAGGTGAAAAGACTTACGCCTAGATTTTGGCTCCAAAGACCAATTCGTTGGAGCCTGGTTTTTAGCTTTGCTAGTTTATTGTTATCTTGCAGTACCAACGAAATACCCTTAGGGCCTACTTCCCTCAACAGTCGCTACACTGAAGAGCAACCTGCATTGAGTGGAAATGGTCGCTTTTTAGCATTTATATCTAATCGTAATGGTACTCACCAACTGTTGGTCTATGACTTGGAAGAACAACGGTTGGTTAGCATACCGGGTTTAAATAGACCCAGGACGATTACTGAAAATCCTAGCCTGAGCTATACCGGACGTTACATTGCTTATCTGACCAGTGACCAAGGTAGACCTGTTGTAGCACTTTATGATCGCGCTACGCAAAATTCACAAGTTATGACTCCCACTTATCGCGGCTGGTTGAGAAATCCGGGAATTAGCCCAGATGGACGTTATATTGTTTTTGAAACCGCTAGCCGTGGTCAGTGGGATATTGAAGTTTTAGACCGCGGACCAGATATTGAGTTAGATATTCCCAACGGTGCGAGTGTGAGATAATCATCCGTTAGGTAATTTATCTGTGTTCATCAGCATTGACTAATGACGAAATGAATAATCGAACTATTTTTATACCTATACTTGTTGCTGGGTTGGGCTTATTGGCTGGCTGCGTCGGCTATCCTCGCTTAGTCAATTATCCTTTTGATCCTGGTGGTCGGAGTCTTAACAGTCCAGCTTCGGAACTAAATCCCCAAACTTCAGGGAGATATATTGTTTTTACCAGCGATCGCCGGGGTAGCCAAGATGTTTATATGTTCGATACACTAACTCGCACCTTGGTAGATTTACCGGGTTTAAATTCCTTCGATACCATCGCCTCTCATCCTAGTGTTGCTGAGAATGGTCAGTACATTGTTTTTGCGGCTAGTCGTCAGGGGCGATCTACTATTTTTCTCTATGACCGAGAAACTAGACAATCGAGAAATTTAACTAATAACTTGGTAGCAGAAGTCCGCAACCCTACGATTAGCGCTGATGGTCGCAGGATTGCGTTTGAGTATAGTAACAATGGTCAATGGGATGTTTTAGTTTATGAACAATCGGGACAAAGGTTGAATATACCTCAAGAGCCGCGCTGAAAATAGAGACTGGGAAATTTATCAATCAGGGGTTTTCTTTTTCTTTTGTACAGATTCAATGAGTGATCGCACTTGTTGAGTACCTTGGGAAGGTTCAAAGGAAAGTGGGAATTTACCGCGCACTATCATTCGTAAACCAAGAGGTGCAAGACTCAGTAGTCCTTTCAGGTCCCGAAAGTAGTTACCAACCACTTGGATACCAAATTGACGTTCATCGATCCAACCACCTTCTTTCACCAAATCTACTAATACTTTGCGGTGGCGAATTGAGCGACTGTCTTGGGCTTGTTTGCGTTGCAGAATTTCCTGTTTAATTTTTGTGATTTGCTCCAATGGTGCTACCTCCATCGGACAAACTGAGTCACAGTAGAAACAACGAGTACAACCCCATACTCCTTTAGTTCCTTGGTTATAAGTTTCTAAGCGATTTTCGGTTTCACCATCACGAGAGTCAGCCACCATGCGATAGGCTTTGGCTAGTGCATGAGGACCAACAAAATCTGGATTAACTTCACGGGCATTACATTCAGAATAACAAGCACCACACATGATACAATTACCTGTCTGATCAAGACGCGATCGCTCCTGTGGTGTTTGTAAAAATTCCCTTTCCGGAACCTGTCGCGCCGCTGTACTTACATAAGGAGCTACTGCATCTAGATGATTCCAGAAACTAGTCATGTCAACGACCAAATCTTTAATTACCGGCATATTACCTAAAGGAGCTACTGTAATTTCCCGAATTGTGTTGGCGTTATTTTCCCCTGCAGGGATTTGTGGTAATCTAGCTAGTTCACTACCGACATTTTCCTTACAAGCTAAAGCCGAACGCCCATTGATTCGCATAGCACAGCTACCGCAAATTGTATTGCGGCAATTTTTGCGAAAAGCGAGTGTTCCATCTTGTTCCCACTTAATTCGATTGAGGCAATCCAAGATTGTATTGCCAGAATCTACCTGTAAAAGGTAAGTTTGTACAACAGGAGAGAAATTTTGTTGCTGCCGAATGATTTTAAATAAAACTTCCATTATCACCAACCACAATCTTCAAATTATATTGCCAGCCGCAGAAGTCGTGAATCAAGCCTGGTGGTTACACTTGAGCTATACTCTTGTTCACCCTAATGGCCAGCCCAGTGTTAATAGGCTGCTCATACAAGAGCAACTGATTCTAGTTTAAGGATAACCATTCATATTCAATTTGTAGGGGTGCTACAACTGAGATTCTTGTCAACCTCTCAAATCAAAGGCAAATCATGTAGTTATGGTGGGGGGAATATTTAACCTAATTGTTTCACAGCAGAAGCACAAGTCGGTTTTTCAGGAGAAACAGCTAGGTTCATATCCTGCATAGTGAATATATCTAAACTCAATCCATTCATGTTTCTCAATATCTCTTGATGTTAAGAGTAATGGCAGCCATTGGCGCATAAAATCCCTAATCTAGTCGCAAAGGGATAGTTTTTTTGTGTATATGTCAGCGCTGAACCTGTGGGATAACATCGGGTGATAAACAGGTATTTGCAAGATATGGGAAAATTTATTCTTCCCCAAGACAGACGTATATAATCTCTATCCGCTGTTTGTCTCATGAGAATAAACCATCAGGACAATCCTCACTTAGGGGATGTGTGTACAAAATCAAGTAAATTTGGGATTTTACTCAATTGTCAAAACTCCTCATCTAAATTTAGATGAATTTTTATAAAAGTCTCGCTGCAATATTCAATAGGGCAAAAAGTCCGATGAATCCCACTTTTTGACTCCCCAAGGTTAGATATTTAGATTTAAGTTTTTAGTCGCAGTTCAATTAAAAACTAAACAATTATTTTGCTATTATTAGTTCATGCTAGTATTTAATATAAAATTACGAACTAACAAATCCAGTACCAATAGCTGCATAAGCACCGCTAATGCTGATTTGTAAATTCGTAATGTAGAGACAAAAAAAATCACGTCTCTACAGGCAGAACAAAGGTGTATGTCCGTAAGAGCCTATTCAAATACCATGCTGTCTTGGTCTGGAGAGTCAGATTAGGGAAAACCTCACAACTCAAAGGCAATAAAGGCCAGCACTGAAAGTTGAAAGCCAGCAATTTATTTGGTCTACGACTTATTTGTAGTCGCACTCAAATAACTTGTTCAGGTGGCTGAAAGTGACACTGCTACAGTAGCGCCAACACATAAAATCAATTGATTTCCCATGGTGATTTCTGGTGAAAAGTGCCGTAAAATCCCTGAAATCAATGTTTGTGGACACCATGACCTCTAGTCTGTTGTGGGTGACCATAATAGAATTTATCCCTCACCCCAGAGTCATGAGTAGTCAAATACTGGACATGAGACAACTTTGTTTATCAGTTTGGAGAAAGTAAGGAAAATTTGAGCGTAATGACTGAAACTGCAACCGCACCATTAACTGGAAAAGCATTGCTTGCTAAGGTGAAAGAATTATCTAATTTACCACGCCGAGAAAGAGCCAAGCAGTGCGGATATTACACCGTTACTAAGAATAATCAAGTTCGCGTCAATCTCACAGATTTTTATGATGCTCTGCTATCTGCTAGAGGAATTCCTCTGAGTCCCGAAGCACCTAAAGATGGTCGTGGTCGTGAACCGACATATCGTGTCAGCGTTCATCAAAACGGTCAAATTGTGATTGGTGCTACCTACACTAAGGCAATGAACTTAAAGCCGGGTGATGAGTTTGAAATCAGACTGGGATATAAACATATCCACTTAATTCAACTGGGAGAAAGTGATAAAAAAGTGACTTCAGTAGATATAGACTCAGAAGACTCCGATGAAGATTTGGAAGAGTAAGTTTGCCAATGGTATGAATAAGTTAACAGTCAAGGCTTTATAAATAATTCGTACCACAACAGCCAAGCGCTAATTCTCTTTGCTTGAACTTTGTAACATGGGAACAATACGATTAGACCCCTTGCACAAGTGACAAACTCTAGTAGAGTCTTGATTAACAAGCAGGAAGTCTATCGTGTTTTTTTATGTCTATTTTGATAAAAATATCCAATAGCGTAGCAGCATTTATACAAGAAGCATCAATGCTGGTTATGGTGATGACATTTTTTATCACCTGGATAGGGTGCTGGTTACCAATAGCAGCAGTCATCGCCATGAGACTGAATTGGCAACCTACCAAAGCTTTACAACCGGAACAAAAATTACCCTTGTTAGTGCCACTTTACTTATTAGCGCCCCTGGTTCTCTGGATAGTGATTTGGCTATCCCATAAATCTTTTTCAGATTATGGCTTGGTGGCCAGTGTTTCCCTGCTCAGTTCCCTAGGGCTGGGTTTCGGTTTGGGAGTATTGAGCCTAGCAATGATGTTTACGTCCCAATTCTGGCTAGGTTGGTGCTATTTAGAAAAATCAAATATTAAGTTTATACCATCGATTTTATTGATAGCCTTATTAGTTGGGGGCATAGAAGAGTTAGTTTTTCGTGGTTTCTTGTTAACTGAATTGGAGCGTGATTACCCACTGTGGGTAGCAGCAACAATTTCCAGCTTAATTTTTGCCCTTCTGCACTTAGTATGGGAACAACGGGAAACCAAACCCCAAATTCCTGGATTATGGCTGATGGGAATGATGCTGGTATTAGCCAGGATTACTGATGGGGGCAGTTTGGGTATAGCTTGGGGATTACATACAGCATTAGTATGGGCGATCGCCACCATAGATACAGCACAACTAATTAGCTATACTGGTAAAGCCTCAGAATGGTGGACTGGTAAAAACAAAAAACCCCTGGCGGGGGCGGCGGGAATTATTTGTGTGTTGGGAACAGGGTTAATTCTGTGGGCATTGTGATAAATAGCACACAAGCTCGTAATCAATCCTAATTTAAAAGTCAGATTTAGATTGACCAGTGCATACAAGCTGAGAGTCTGACAAGCAGAATAGATGATGGTGGGTTAGTAATCGCTAACCCACCATCAGATTTTTGGGAATTGTACCCCATTCTTTAACTGATAAAATGCAGCTGGGTGATGATCATAGTCATGAGATTATGGGTAATCGGGAGACTATCTATCACCATACCCAAACATAACAGCATCATGTAAGAGATGGAATAGAGAAACAACTCTCTAGCCACAGTGCGATCCTCTGGACTGTGTAACAAACGCCAAGATTTGTGAACAAATAATCCTCCCAGACTGAGGGCGATCGCCGCATAAACAAATCCACTAGCGTGCAAAGGATAAACAAGTAAGATAGTAGTACCAACGGTGACCAGTGTATAGTACCAAATCTGCTTGACTGTTGCCATATCACCCTCAACCACAGGTAACATGGGGATACCAACTTTTGCGTAGTCATCCCGAATCATCAGCGCTAACGCCCAGAAATGGGGAGGTGTCCATAAAAAAACTATGGCAAAAATTAACCATGCTGCCCAGCTTAAAGTCCCTGTGACAGCCGCCCAACCAACTAAAGCGGGAATTGCTCCAGCCGCGCCACCAATGACAATATTTTGAGTGCTGTGGCGTTTTAACCAGTGGGTATAGACCAAAACATAAAAGATAATGCCGGAGAATGCTAGAGAAGCAGCGAGTAAATTGGCGAATACTGCGAGTAGGGTGAAAGACATCACCGCCAGAGCGATGGCAAAAATCAGGGCATCACGGGGCTGGATCTTACCAGAAGGGATAGGACGATGACGCGTCCGCTCCATATCATAGTCAATATCCCGGTCATAGATACAGTTAATGGTTTGGGCGCTAGCGGCTGCCAAAGTACCACCAGTAAGAGTTACTAACAGCAACAATGGATCTACTTGTCCCTGAGCAGCAATCCACATACTTCCAGCCGTGGTAATCAGCAGCAAGGGAATAATCCGCGGCTTTGTGAGTTGGTAGTAGCTTTGGATGACTTGGAGAAATGTTTGGTTTTGGCGAGAGACATTAGTCTCAATCATGTTAGCTCTTGTTCCTTATTTTTCAACAACTTTTATGCAGCCCCTGCTCATACTGAGTTGACATTAAAAATAGTTACTGATCCTCAGGGAAGACGAGGAAGATGAGGAGGATGGAGAAGATCGGGAAGATTGTGATCAGGTTCCCTGATCTTTCCTGGCTCCCCCATAAACCCTTGTTCAGACTAGCTAGTGAAAGTTGAGACTTTTCTTGGGCGTGCAAGCAGTTTTGGTTTTTATGGTGTTACCACTTCTAATAGCTGGGGGTTGTTGCTAGATGTGATGGCAATTTGATTTCCTGCCGTGGCAAGCTACATAGCAATGGGGAAACGAACCCGAATTAAGTTATGCATTGGTTCCATTTATTGGTGTACTGATAACATTCGCTGTTGAAGCAACAGGGTAAGCATTGATTTCACGGGCCATAGCCGAGTCGCGTAGTGCCAGAACTGTAAAAGCTACTAAAGTACCAAGCAAAGCCGCCCCGACAGTTTGGTGAGAAACTGTCAAAAGCTCGACTTGGAGATGTAATCGGAAAGTGGCAACTCCTAAGAAGATTTGTAACATCAGCAACCCACCAGCCATAGTTGCCAATCGCCGCAAAGCTGGATGGAGTGCTGGCGTGCGCCAGGATATGAATACCACTGCCAAAGTAGCCACAGTAGGCGGTACCAAGCCAAAAATATGGCTATACATCACATTACAAAGCTGAGAATCACCAAAGCATTGGTGTAAGGCCCAGCGAGACCCTACTAAAGCGCCTAGTATACTTTGCAGATAGACAAAAATAACGGCACTCAAACCCAACCAAGGTAACTTACCAACAGTTCCAGTTCCTTGATAAGGAGTGAGCGCGATGCCAACAACCAGTAGGGTAGTGAAAAATAACAGCGCCGTTCCCAAATGGGCAGTGACGATATCAAACCGCAACAGTTGGGTAACGGTAAGTCCTCCCAAAATCCCTTGGAAGACGATTAAAAATAGGGCAAATGTCGATGCCCAGGGCAGCCAAGTGGGTAAGCAACGACGATACCACCAGGACAACCCAGCCAGGGCTATGGCGCTCAAACCAATTAACCCTGCATCCAATCTGTGAAACCACTCCAAGAAAACTTGAAGATTCATTTGTCTAGTGGGCACCAATTCCCCATAGCACAATGGCCAGTCCGGACAAGCCAGCCCAGCATTCATCACACGGGTGGCACTGCCTATGGCCATCAAAATCAAGGTGGCTATGCAAATTTTCCACACCAAGCGACGAATTAATTCCTGGGGCTTTCGCTGCTCGGCGGCCGCTTCATTTTGTTGTTCTAGGACAAATTCATTCATGAACAGTACCTTCCGCCCGCTCTTGGTTGAGCTGCCGTTAAATTTTCCAAGTTTGAGTACCAATCTATCTACACCCTAACCTATGCAGCCGGGTGGAAAAGATTGGCTTGCACTTATACTTTGGATCACTCTAGCTAGTTTTAGCCGAGCTTTAGGTATTTTTTAATTTGTTAACGATTAATAATTATTGATTAATTTTACCAATCTGAAATATTTATGGGATTTTACATAGCATTGACACTAAGCTATGTCTAGCCATAAATGTATAAAAATCTCTAAAATAGATATGTGATGCTCAAAACTATGAACTTAGTTGGAAAAATTAATAAAATCTTAAAACCATTAGACTCCAGATTTAATTGCCTGAACTACCTTAGTAAGTGGGTAGCATAGAGATAACGTAGTAAATTCATTTAAGTAAACCGTGAAGATTCCAAGTTCCATCTGGACACTACTAATTGGCATCGTACTAACGCTATCGAGCCTTTGGTACGGTCAAAATCACGGTCTGTTGCCAACAGCAGCCACAGACGAAGCCGTTTTAGTGGATGGTCTGTTTAACACCATGATGATCGTTTCCACAGGTATATTCTTACTTGTGGAAGGTATTTTGATCTACTCGGCAATTAAATACCGGCGACGGGCCGGTGACCTTGAAGATGGACCACCAATTGAGGGCAATGTGCCTTTAGAAATCCTCTGGACAGCGATACCAGCCATTATCGTCCTCGGTATTTCTGTTTATAGTTTTGAGGTATATAACGACATTGGCGGCTTTGATCCCCATTCTGTTCATGAAGCGCCGATGACTCAGGAGTCTATGACAATGCCGGGGGCTGCGATTGCAGCAACTTTAAGCGATACACCCCCCAGCACAGGGGGGAACCGCAATCAAGAACAGTCTGAGGAGGCAATGCAAGACCCAGCCACAGCAGCAGTCCGTAATGCTGACCAAATTCCCCAAAAGCGGAATGCGCCCGGTGTAGGTAGTGTGGCTCCCACTATTGGGGGAAGTCCCGAAAAGGCTGGTCTACCACCAGAATTACGGGTTAATGTGACTGGTTTACAATATGCTTGGCTTTTCACCTATCCTGATACAGGGGTGACTACAGGTGAGCTACACCTTCCCGTAGGTCGGGAAGTGGAAATCAACATGACAGCCAATGATGTTATCCATGCTTTCTGGGTTCCTGAGTTCCGCCTCAAACAAGATGCTATCCCCGGTAGACAAAGCGAAATTCGGTTCACTCCCAGATTAGCTGGTACTTACGACCTGATTTGTGCCGAACTTTGTGGCCCTTACCACGGAGCAATGAAAACCCAAGTAGTAGTAGAAACCCAACAAGCCTATGAAGCCTGGATGCAAGAACAATTGGTTGCTAGTAGCGAAACCCTAAACCAAGCCGTTGCTGTTAATCCTGCTGATTTGTCCGCAGATGAATTTCTCAGTCCTTACACTAGGGATATGGGTATACAGCCAGAGATGCTACATCATATGCACCAAAAGATTGTTGAGTAAACAGTGCGGCTAGCTGAGTCAGGATTTCATCCCTCACTAAGCACATAAATTCATGGTCATTCAATCCATACAAACAAGTCAGGAAAGCGAAGAAAGTCATTTTACTAATGACTAATGACCAATGACTAATGAGTAATGACTAATTAACTTATGACACAAACTCAGTTAGAAAAAACTGCCAATATTCCGCCTCATATAGAAGAACCACAAGAAAGACATTGGCGAGACTTTTTTGGTTTCAGCACCGACCATAAGGTAATTGGGATTCAATACCTAGTTACATCCTTTGTTTTCTACTGCATTGGCGGCGTGATGGCTGACTTGGTGCGGACAGAACTACGTACCCCAGAGGTAGATTTTGTGAACCCGGAAATTTATAACAGTTTATTTACACTGCACGCCACAATCATGATTTTTTTGTGGATTGTGCCAGCAGGTGCAGGATTTGCTAACTATCTCATTCCCCTGATGATTGGGGCTAGAGATATGGCATTTCCGCGCTTGAATGCTGTAGCTTTTTGGATGATTCCCCCTGCGGGTGTGTTGCTGATCGCTAGTTTAGCCCTGGGTGATGCGCCTGATGCTGGATGGACTTCCTACCCTCCTTTGAGCTTGGTAACAGGCCAAGTGGGTGAGGCTATCTGGATTATGAGTGTGCTGCTATTGGGTACATCCTCGATTTTGGGAGCCATTAACTTTATTGTTACCATCCTGAAGATGCGTGTTCCCAGTATGGGCTTTCATCAAATGCCTTTGTTTTGTTGGTCAATGTTGGCCACTTCTGCTTTAGTGTTGCTATCTACACCAGTACTAGCCGGGGCGCTGATTCTTCTGGGCTTTGACTTATTAGCAGGAACAACATTTTTTAACCCCACTGGCGGGGGGGATCCGGTGGTTTACCAGCATATGTTCTGGTTTTATTCTCACCCGGCGGTTTATATCATGATTTTGCCTTTCTTTGGGGCAATTTCGGAAATTTTGCCGGTTCATGCCCGCAAGCCAATTTTTGGCTATAAGGCGATCGCCTATTCTTCTCTGGCTATCAGTTTCTTAGGGCTAATCGTCTGGGCGCATCATATGTTTACCAGTGGTGTCCCCGGTTGGTTACGAATGTTTTTTATGATCACCACCATGATCATTGCTGTACCCACTGGGATTAAGATCTTTGGTTGGTTAGCAACTATTTGGGGTGGCAAAATTAGCCTCAATAGTCCCATGATTTTTGCCATGGGCTTTTTAGGAACCTTCGTGATTGGCGGGGTTAGTGGTGTAATGTTAGCCGCAGTCCCCTTTGATATTCACGTTCATGATACTTATTTTGTAGTGGCACATTTGCACTACGTTCTGTTTGGTGGTAGTGTCTTAGGAATTTTTGCCGCTATTTATCACTGGTTCCCAAAAATGACGGGACGGATGATGAACGAATTTTGGGGTAAAGTTCATGCTGTTTTAACCATTGTCGGTCTGAATATGACCTTCTTACCCATGCACAAACTGGGTCTGATGGGGATGAACCGCCGTATTGCCCAATATGACCCAAAATTCACCTCCTTGAATGAAATCTGCACCTACGGGTCTTATATTCTGGCGATTTCAACATTACCCTTTATCATCAATGCCGTTTGGAGTTGGTGGTATGGACAAAAAGCTGGTGATAATCCTTGGCGGGGACTGACCTTAGAATTGACCACCACCTCACCACCAGCCATTGAGAATTTCGAGAAACTCCCGGTCTTAGCTACAGGCCCCTATGATTATGGCGTAGGTAAGAAAGAAGTGGATATTCAGCAGGTGTTGAGCCTCGAACCTGATGAACCATATCCCACCATTGAGTCTGGCGTTTAACAGTAGCGAGTAGGGGTTAGCCAATAGCTAGTTATTTGCTAACAATAGATTATATATGCTCATAACTGCTAATATAGTAGTATGGCTTATGTACCACTACGAGAAGCAGTCAAACAACTGGGACTGCACCCAAACACTTTAAGGAAGTACGCAGACAATGGCAAGATTGAAAGCATCAAAAACGAAGCAGGACAAAGACTTTTTCACGTTGAATCCTACCTCCGTGGTGCAGCTAGAACTTCCATTGTCTGCTACTGCCGAGTTAACTCAACCAAGCAACGAGACGACCTTGGTAGACTTGCCTATATGCAATCACTCTACCCAGATGCCGAAATCATCAAAGATATCGGCAGTGGAATCAACTTTAAAAGGAAAGGACTGCAAACCTTACTGGACAGACTTATGCGGGGAGATCAGCTCACGCTTGTTGTTACCTGTCGTGACCGACTCGCAAGGTTTGGATTCGAGCTTATTGAGTACATGGTTGAGCAAAACGGTGGACGAATCGTGGTTCTTGACAACACTGTACATTGCCCAGAATCAGAACTTACCTCGGATCTTCTCTCCATCCTCCACGTCTTCTCTCGTCGGATGCACGGACTCAGGAAGTACAGTAAAAAAATCAAGGAAGATCCGGATCTTTCTCACAACCGAGCAGAGGCGGATCGTTAAACAGTGGTTTGGTGTATCCAGGTTTGTTTACAACACCACCGTCAAACTGCTGCAAGACTCTAGCATTAAGGCTAACTGGAAAGCGATTAAGACTGACATATTGAACGGACTACCAGAATGGAGTAAATCAGTCCCTTATCTTAAATCAATCGCCATCAAAGATGCTTGTAAGTCTGTCAGCAATGCCAAGAAAAAGTTTAAAACCGGTGGTGGTGTTAGTAAGATTAGATTTAGGTCAAGAAAAGACACCGTACAATCTTGCTACATTCCCAAATCTGCCGTAAAAGACTTGGGGATTTACCACACTATATTAGGTAAGGTAACCTTCAAAGAAGCCTTACCACAAAGCTTTGGCGACTGTCGTTTAGTGTTTGCCTACCGTGATTACTATTTGACAGTTCCAGAGGACGTGCCACAACAGCAGTCTGATAACCAAGGACGTGTTGTAGCACTTGACCCCGGTATCAGAACATTTATCACCTTCTTTTCTGAATGTAGTTTTGGTGAAATTGGCACATCTGCTAATTTACTTCAGAAGCTGTGTTTTCGTTTGGATAAGTTAATTTCTAAATTCACTCAAGCCAAGTGTAAACAAAGAAGAAGGATGAAACTTGCCGCCAGTAGACTGCGAGGTAAAATCAAAAACCTTGTAGACGAATTGCACAAGAAAACTGCTCGATTTTTGGTTGATAACTTTGACATGATTTTACTGCCAACCTTTGAAACATCCCAAATGTCTCAGAAGGCGAAACGACGAATTAGGTCAAAGTCAGTGCGCCAAATGTTAACACTCTCTCACTACCGATTTAAGCAGTTTCTCAAGCACAAAGCTTTTGAGACTAATAAAGTAGTGATGGATGTGAACGAAGCGTACACATCAAAAACAGTCAGTTGGACTGGTGAAATCATCCCCAACCTTGGTGGTGCTAAGTTCGTTAAGTCTCCATCTGATGGGCGGGTAATGAGCCGGGACATAAATGGTGCGCGGGGGATTTTCCTACGTGCATTGGTTGATACGCCCTCTCTTAAAGAGTGTATTTGTTAGTGAATGTTAGCAAAAAAGTATCGGTATAATTCCCTATTCCCCATTCCCCGTTAATTTACATTTTTACATTTTTAAAGATCCATGCAAAGTCAAACAATTGACCCAGGGAAAACTCAACTGAATCATCATCCTGCAACAGCCCATACTGATCATGAAGAACATCCAGACCTGCGCCTATTTGGCCTAGTGATGTTTCTGGTTGCTGAAGGAATGATTTTTCTGGGGATGTTCGGAGCCTATTTAGCTTTTCGTGCTACCTTACCAACATGGCCTCCAGAAGGAACGCCAGAATTAGAACTATTGCTACCCGGAGTCAATACCATCAATCTAATTGCTAGCAGTTTTGTCATGCACAATGCTGATACCTCCATCAAAAAGAATGATGTCAAGGGGATGCGTATTTGGTTGACAATTACGGCTGTGATGGGTGCTGTTTTCTTGATGGGTCAGGTTTATGAATATGCCCATCTGGAATTTGGTTTAACAACCAATTTGTTTGCCAGTGCATTTTATGTTTTAACTGGCTTCCATGGTCTGCACGTTACTATTGGCGTTTTGGCTATTGTTGCGGTATTGTGGCGATCGCGCGTTCCTGGTCACTATAGTAACGAAAAGCATTTTGGTATCGAAGCCGCAGAAATCTATTGGCACTTTGTAGACGTAATTTGGATTATTCTGTTCGGATTACTCTATTTACTTTAAAGACTAATTATCACTGCAGCAAAGTTACTCAATCAGCCCCTAGATAGGGGTTTTTTTGATCAAGTTTGGCTTTCATAGTTACTAAAAATATAGTCAAATATTTTTAGCTTGGTAAGGTCTAAACCTTACTGGGCTAACTACAAGCCTCTCTACTGAGTTTCCATCAAAGATAGAGTCCCCAGCTACCTTTCTTAATATATTTAGGGAACCATTCAAGTCTGCTGAATATATTTTCCCAGACTTAGACCTAAATAAACCTCTGTTGATTCTTTTACCTAAATAGTGTTCATGCTTTTTGATAGGTTCAAAATCTAGAAAACTACATTTTGAAGTGTAGCTCTCTTCAGTTGACTATTGAAAAAGGCTTGACGACATAAATAAACAGCACAGTTGAATAGGTTTTTTGATAAAAAAGACATTTGAGCAATCACCCCAAACCACTTGTTATTTCCTTTGATTATGTGTCGTTCAACTAATCGCATTCTGACTCCAGGCATTTAAGAATGCACTTGTGTTTTTCTTTTCCTTCTTCTTAGACCATAGATTCTCCCACAGAAAGCGTACAAGCCTTTATGCTTGACCGTCTAAATTGCTTTTATTTTCAGCACTAGATACTCTGGTATAAATCACAACTCATTCAAAGGTTTTTTGTACATCAACGATGACTCTACCTGTAGGAAGCTGAGTAGCTTTAAGTTCACCACGTTTCCACATCCTCCAAGCAGTCTGGTAAATTATTCCCTTTGATTTAGCGTAGTCAGATAGTTTCATTCCCAAAATATCCCATAAATGATTACATCTGACTATATCTGATTATATTTTGATCATTTAAACCTTATACTCCTCACCGAAAGACCTTTCTCTGTCATCTTGAAGACATTGGTCAAGATGTATTAAGCTAAACGACAACTGATATTCATGATGTACACCCATCTGTCTATATATCAGTCATACCTTGTATTTGCTATCACATCAATTGCTGAATAAATCTGGGAAGAGGAATCGGATTCCTTGCATGAGCAAGGTTAATAATTTTTACGGAGTCAGTCAGTATGTTAAAGCAAATTTTTAAAGGTAGCTCAGTTTTGTTTTTGTTGCTTGCAGGTAATCTTTCAGCTCTTGGACAAACTCCAGAATCAAGACCTCAAACTCAACTGTCTAGAGGGATCTCGGAACAATTTCAACAGTCTCAAGGACAAACTACTGTCAGCCCCGAAGAACTGCAAAAATTTGCCAGCATTCTCCCCAGGTTACAGGAAATTGCCGAAACAGGGCAACAGAGAAGTCTACAAATTATTGAGCAATCACCCCTAAGCGTAGAGAGATTTCAAGAGCTGTCCCAAGCACAACAAACACCCGGTACTCAACCGTCTTCACCAGCTACTCAAGAGGAGCAACAGTCTTTTAACCAAGTAGCCGCCCAGGTTCAGTCAATCCAACAGGAAACCGTGTTGCAACAGCAGGAAGCTGTGCAGGCTGGGGGTCTAGAACTCAACCGCTTTAATGAGATATTTATCGCCGTTCAGCAAGACCCGGCTTTGCAACAACAACTACAGCAGCTAATTCAGAACAATTAGCCGTTAATTATCGGCGTGGTTTTTTCTGAGAAACAGTCATAACCGGTAGAGTACTACTAGAGGATTGGGGAGGTAAATAATGTTGTACTTCCGCCGCATCCGGTAGGGGTTGTCGTTGCTGGATACGCCATAACTTAAAAGCTAGACTAATCCCAGCAGTTCCCAAACCCACAGCAAATAATGACCAACTATCATCCAGTCCACCAATCAGGGCATCTACCACGCCTATGGTCATCAATACGCTGATGATGGGATCTTTTCTGTAGGCTGACTTTAAAAAACGAGGTAATACAGCATTCATCACAGCTTGGTTTGTCCAGATTACCTGAGGTTTAACTTGATCAACAATAACTTACACATTAACTGCCATTGTGACGATATGCATCTAGCTAACTAGATTTTTTTTGCGCCATAGATGGCAAGTTGTGCAAGCGGGTATGCTATTAGGTAGAGATACGGTCAAAACCAGCTAAAACAACTAGCTGGTTAAAACACTTCTAATTACTAGCTTACAACCGGAAATTTTATATTTTCTAGTCCCACTATTTCAGGCCTAGCCATGATAGCACACCTTGGTTAGTGAAGTACTCAATCACCACCATCAATAAAAAGCCAATCATTGCTGCTCGGCCATTTAAGCGTTCGGCATATTCATTAAAGCCAAACTTAGGCTCTTCTAATTTGGGGGTAATTGTTGGTTGTGATTGTGACATTTTCTAGAAACCTCTTTTTGGCGGGAGTTAAAACAGTGAACAGTAAAGGATTATCAAACTTGCAGACGGCATTGATCACCACACTGAATTTAAAACTTGGAGAACCTGACCCCCAGATGATTGGTAACTGGTGGTAGTGATGGTGGTGCATAAATCCCCGAATCTGCTACAGCCTCCAAATAGGAAACCGTACAATCCTATTTTAACAATTTGTAATTATTTTTTATATATTGTAGAAATATGGGGGCAATAGTCAAGGGCAGGAGTTTGATCACCTAGCTGAGTAATTAGCTATCCCTAATACGGAAGTGCAAGTCTGAGCAGGCTAAAGTTGAACAAAAAAATCATTAGAGGCGGAACATGGAAATCGGCGTTCCTCGGGAGTTTAAGGATCAAGAGTTTCGGGTAGGGTTAAGTCCCTCTAGTGTGCGGGTACTCAGAGAAAATGGCCATACCATTTTTGTTCAGAGTCAAGCAGGTAGTGGTGCGGGATTTACAGATGAGGACTATCAACAGGCCGGGGCTGAGATTGTTTGCACAGCCGAAGCAGCATGGAATCGGCACTTAGTTGTCAAAGTCAAAGAACCTTTGACAAATGAGTATAAGTATTTACAAAAAGGGCAGATATTATTTACTTATCTGCATTTAGCAGCCGATCGCAGTTTAACCGAGCATTTAATTGATTGTGGCACTTGTGCGATCGCTTACGAAACCGTAGAACAAACCGGTGCCAATAAACTACCCTTGCTCAGTCCCATGAGCATTATTGCTGGTCGCCTAGCAGTACAATTCGGAGCCAGATTTCTAGAACGCCAGCAAGGTGGTAGAGGAGTTCTCTTAGGGGGTGTCCCTGGGGTCAAACCAGGAAAAGTAGTAATTTTAGGCGGCGGCGTTGTGGGTACAGAAGCGGCTAAAATTGCTGTGGGTATGGGTGCTGCTGTGCAAATCTTAGATGTAAATGTCGAGCGGTTATCTTACTTAGAAAATGTATTTGGTTCTAGAGTAGAACTACTATACAGCAACTCAGCCCATATCCAAGCTGCTATCAAAGAAGCTGATTTACTCATTGGTGCTGTTTTAGTCCCCGGACGCAGAGCGCCCATACTAGTATCCCGTGAATTTGTCCAACAAATGCGCCCCGGTTCGGTAATTGTAGATGTTGCAGTTGACCAAGGCGGTTGTGTAGAAACTTTACACGTGACCTCACACACCAATCCTGTATACATAGAAGAAGGTGTCGTACATTATGGAGTTCCCAATATGCCGGGTGCAGTACCTTGGACGGCTACCCAAGCCCTTAATAACAGTACATTACCTTATGTTGTCCAATTAGCAAATTTAGGTATTAAAGCCCTAGAAGTCAACCCAGCCTTAGCTAAAGGCCTGAATGTGCAAAATCACCGCTTAGTACATCCAGCAGTGCAAGAAGTTTTCCCGGATTTGGTAAATTAAGATATTCGGTAATTGCGCTACTATATCCTCTAAGGTTAGACCAAAAAGCCTGCCTATGCAGGCTCAATATTTTATGCTTAAAATTTAATTGTTAGCTAATCTTGACGAGTATGTGGTATAATTTATTCTGATAATCAATAATTTTGTCTTGATAGCTAGTTAGTAGGATTGGCCAAGAGAAATGAAAATTATATGTTCGCAAATACCAAAACAAATAGAACTACCTTTACAATTAGTAACTTATCAAAACAAATTTACTTTCATAGATTTATTTGCTGGAATTGGTGGTTTTAGAATTGCTTTAGAGAAATTAGGTGGTCAATGTTTAGGATATTCCGAAGTTGATAAACAAGCAATAAAGGTTTATAAACAAAATTTTATTAGCTACTTAAATAAAGATGAACTTGACCTAGGCGACATTACTAAAATCAGTGAACTACCACCTTATATTGATATAATAGTCGGTGGTGTTCCTTGCCAACCTTGGTCAGTTGCAGGTTGTTTAAAAGGTTTTGAAGATCCCAGAGGTAAATTATGGTTTGACGTAATTCGATTAGTCAGAAAAAGTCAACCTAAAGCCTTTATTTTTGAAAATGTCAGTGGATTAGCCAGCCCAAAAAATCGAGACAACTTAGAATTGATTTTACAACAATTCCAGAATATAGGATATTGTGTTAAATGGAAAATATTAAATGCCTATGACTTTGGTTTACCTCAAAATAGAGATAGAGTTTTTATTGTGGGAATTAAAAATAATATAGACAGATATCAAGAATATAAATTTCCTAATCCTTTAAATATTCATCCCAAAGTTTTAGATATTTTGGAGGATATCAAAAATATCCAAGTTGTGGAAAAGGTTAAGTTAGGTAGTGAGACCTTATTTAGAGGTGTAGTTCCACCATCTAGAACTAGATTTCAAAAAAACGATGAATTAAACGATTTTTTTATCTTTTCAGATTTGAGAAATGGACATACAACAATCCATTCCTGGGATATAATCTTCACCACTGACAGAGAAAAAATGATTTGTTTAACTCTTCTTAAACATAGAAGAAGTAAAAAATACGGTAATAAAGATGGTAATCCTTTATCTTTTAAAAATTTTCAGGAAATAATATCTGATATCCAGGTTAGTGAATTAAATGAATTAGTCAAAAAATCAATATTGCGTTTAACTCATGATAATAAGTATGAATTTGTTAACTCTAAAAATATGACAGGTATTAATGATATTTATCGAATTATTTTACCTACGGCGGATATTGTGCCAACTTTAACTGCGACTGGTGCTAAAGATTATATAGCAACAGTATCTATTTATGCTACTCATCCGGAAGATTATAAAAATATTTTCCTAGAAAAAATATATAGAAATAAAAAATATATACCTATTACTGCAAAACACGCTTGTAAGTTACAAGGTTTTCCAGCAAACTTTAATTATCATGAGAAAGATGATATTGCAAGAAAACACTTTGGTAATGCTGTTCCCGTCCCTGTAGTCGAGTATGTAGCTAAAGAATTACTCAAAACTCTGGAAATTTAAGTTTTATTTATAAAAATTGTCTTGATAAAAAATATCATCAAATTCTGCTGCAAAATTTTCTTTCCCTAGTTCAATAAAAAGTGATTTAAGTTGTCCAAAGGTGTTTTCCATTCCAGAACAAAAATCCCAAAACTCATTTTCAACCCATATATCTTGGTCAATATCTAAGGGAGAATTAGTTAACATACTTTTCTTGTTTTTATACCAATCTTGCGTAAAAGGATTAAAAGGAATAGCAATACGAGCTTCTAAGTTAGCATCAGGATTTTCAGCAAACCTATATGTATACCACTCTAGAAGTTGCTTATTGAATCCTTTAAAATCACCTTGATTTGGTTGTGTAGTTTTGAGATCAAAAATATATTCTATTCCGTCTTTACAAAAATGAATATCAACTCCAGTTCCAGGTGGAGGAGATGTATATTTACCTATATCTTGATGATGAGTTGCTAAAGCAGCTTCTTTTAGTCTTTTTATACATTCCTTAGTGGAAACTCTCTGATTATTTGGCTTATTTTCACGTTCATAAACTAATTGATTGAATTCATTCCGCAATTTTTCCGGAAATGGTTCAGGGCGTAATATTCTTTTATGTATAATTTCAAACCCGTTGATTTCTGCTAAGGTTTTAGCTATGGGTTCCCAAAAAGTTGTACCTAAACTAGTTTCTAAACCGCCTATCAAAGAGCGTATTCGCCTTTCAACAGGGAAAATATCATCTAATACTTGGTAATTTTTGACTTTTTTATCTTTAAAGAAATTCCTAATTGATTCTTTCAAGGTAACTTTGATTCTATCTTTAATATCTTTATCCATAATGTATATCAAAATCAGCAAAGAAATCGTAAATATAAGTACGATGAAGTTATGCCTTTTTCGCTTGTTCTTGACATAATTTTATTTGCTTCCTTCGCTGGTTTATAGTCAGAGCAAAACGCCTTTTTATATCCACTAATTTATTTACTCCAAGTAATACTCAAAAACTTATAGCTTATACTTAACATTCAGCACTTACTCAATGAACATCAACCGGGACAAATCCTGGACAAGTGATATTCTCTACTAAAGTATCATACAAATTTAACTTTTGAGTATATTGACATTGTAGCCGAAAAGTGTATCCTAGGTATGGCTAACCCAGGGAGATAAATCGTGGAATTTTTATCCGATTCTGTGGTGTTATCACGGATGCAATTTGCATTAACAGCACTATTCCATATGCTCTGGCCAGTCCTAACAACGGGGATGGGGATTTATCTGGTCATCGTTGAAGGAGTATGGCTAAAAACTCAAAATCCTGATTATTACCTTCACGCTCGGTTTTGGTCTAAATTTTATGTCCTTAACTTTGGTATTGGCGTAGCAACGGGTATACCCATGGAATTTCAGTTTGGCACCAATTGGGGACCATTCTCGGAAGCCGTGGGTAACTTTTTTGGTAGTGTTATTGGTTTTGAGGCTTCTTGGGCGTTTATGCTAGAAGCTGCATTTTTAGGCATTATGTTATTCGGCTGGGAGCGTGTCAATCCCGCCATTCACTATCTTTCCACAATTTTGGTAGCTGTAGGTGCGAACTTATCCACCCTGTGGATTTTGACAGCAAACTCCTGGATGCAAACCCCCGCAGGTGGGCAAATGGTGGATGGTAAATTTATTGTCAGTGATTATTTTCAAGCAATTTTAAATCCCTTTATGGTTAACAGTGTACTGCATATGTTTTTCGCGACACTGGAAACCTCTTTATTTGTGATTGGGGGAATTAGCGCTTGGTATATTTTAAAGCAACGTCAACCGGGTTTCTTTTCTAAGTCTTTTAAGATTGCCTTAGCAGCTGCGATCGCAGTTGCACCATTACAAATATACATCGGACACCTCAGCGGCGAGCAAGTTTATCACTATCAACCCACGAAACTCGCAGCCATGGAAGCCCAATGGGAATCTTCACCAGCGGGACAACCTGCTGACTGGAGTTTGCTAACCATACCCAACGAAAAAGCCCAAAAAAACGACTGGGAAATCACCGTTCCCAACGCCCTGGGGTACATTCTGGAATTTAAGAGAAATCTTTCCGAACCAGTACGGGGACTAAAAGAGTGGAAACCAGAGGATCGACCCCACATGGTCGGTTTAATTTATTACGCCTTCCGCACCATGATCGCCATTGGCTTTTTCTTAGCCGGTTTAATGTTATTCAGTACATTACAATGGTTACGCGGTAAACTATCAGTAGAAAACATCACCCAGCAATCCTGGTTGTTACGGGGTTGGATACTTGCAGCACCTCTAGGATACATCGCCGTAGAGTCCGGGTGGATTGTGCGCTGTGTAGGAAGACAACCTTGGACACTTTACGGACAAATCCGCACCGTTGACGCTGCTTCTCATATACCTGCTAGTAATGTTTTAGTTTCACTCAGCAGCTTTGCTACAGTTTACACTCTCTTATTTATTGCAGCTTTGTACTTTGGTAGTCGCATAATACGTCAAGGTCCAAATCTAGATTTACCAGTCCCAGGACTAGAAATTACTCAACCCGCAGTAGAAACCACCCCTGGGGAGTTTCTACCCGATGAACGTCCCGCAGAAGCACAACAATAATCAGAAAATTCCACAACCTCTAATTTAGCAACCAATCTCAAGAGTTAATTATATGGAGACACTCCAGTATTTTCTCCCCCAAGTATGGTTTGTAATTTTGGCTTTGTTCCTGTTCCTCTACGTCATGCTAGACGGTTTTGATTTAGGGGTGGGGATACTATCTCTCACCTCATCCGACGAGGAACGCCGGGGAATTTTAATGACCAGTCTCAGTAATATTTGGGATGCAAACGAAACCTGGCTAGTTTTAATGGGAGGGGGTCTGTTCGGTGCGTTTCCCTTGGCTTATGGCACAATTTTAAGCGCCTTGTATATTCCCATTCTGACTATGGTGTTTGGGTTTATTTTCCGGGGAGTAGCGTTTGAATTTCGGGAGTTATCCAACCGCAAATTTTTATGGAATTTTGCCTTTGGTGCTGGGAGTTTTACCGCCGCGCTCGGTCAAGGTTTTGCTTTAGGTGCGGTACTCAAGGGAATTAAAGTTGATGAAGCTGGACACTTTATTGGTACAACCTGGGACTGGTTGAGCATTCCTTCTGTGTTAGTGGCTTTAACTTTGATTCAAGCCTATGTTTTAATTGGTTCGACTTACCTAGTGTGGAAGACTACAGGAGAATTACAAGCTACTCATTTTAAAACTGCTAAAATTGCGGCTTGGACGACTTTAATAGGCGCTATTTTCATCACCATTAGCACACCAATTATTTATGAAAATGCCAGAGCACGCTTATTTCAACAACCACTAGTATATATCTTTGCGGTAATTCCTGTGTTGGGAGTGTTACTAATTTGGCAACTTCTCAAGAGTCTTAACCTGAGAGAGGAAAGAGCGCCGTTTGTCTGGACTATTCTTTTATTTGTCCTGACTTTTTTGGGGTTGGGATTAATTGTTTTTCCTTATATTATCCCTAATCAAATTACCATTTATCAGGCGGCGGCTGATCCGAGTTCCCTGGTAATTATGATTATTTTTATCGGGTTTCTGATTCCGGTGATGTTGTTTTACAACCTTTACCAGTACATTGTGTTTCGCGGTAAGGTGACTGGGGGACAGTATGGGGAGTCATAAAGTCATGGAAGGAAGGTGATCTAGAACTCCCCTGACCTCTCACGACTCATCTACAATAGAAATAGAATTTGTTGAGATTTGTATAGTTAGAGTTTAAGCTGTCATGGCTCCTGCCGTTTTAATTGAAAAGCTACAAAAGAACTACGGTCAAGTAGTCGCAGTCAAAGATGTATCCTTTGAGGTGGAACCGGGGGAAATCTTTGGTTTACTCGGTCCTAACGGTGCGGGTAAAACTACGACTCTGCGAGCTTTATGTACTCTGACAACACCGGATGCTGGCAAAATCGAAGTATCTGGTATATCGGTGACGGAGAACCCGAAAATCGCTCGCCAAAAACTGGGCTATGTAGCCCAAGAAGTCGCTTTAGATAAGGTTCTAACTGGACGGGAACTACTACAACTCCAAGCAGCGCTGTATCACATTCCCCGGTCCGTGGCTAAACAGCGGATTGATATGGTGTTAAATTTACTGGGTTTACAGGAATACGCCGAGAAAAAGACCGGAACCTATTCCGGTGGTTTACGCAAGCGCCTAGACTTAGCAGCGGGTTTACTCCATGCTCCAGATGTTTTAGTGTTAGATGAGCCGACCGTGGGGCTTGACATAGATAGCAGGTTTGTGGTATGGGAATTTTTACGCCAGTTACGCGCCTCTGGAACAACAGTATTGATTACCAGTCACTATTTAGAAGAAATCGACGCATTAGCCGATCGCGTGGCTATTATTGACCGTGGTACGGTGATTGCTGTTGGTACACCTTCTCAATTAAAAGATCAAGTTGGGGGCGATCGCATCACTCTGCGCATCCGGGAATTTTCCCCAGCAGAAGAAGCCGAAAAAGCCAAACAAGTGTTACAAAACTTACCCTTTGTCCAAGAAGTAATTATTAACAGCGCCCAAGGTAATTCCCTCAACTTGGTAGTAACACCAGAAAATGATGCCTTAATGACCATACAGCAATCCCTCAACACTGTGAGCTTGCCGATCTTTGGTATTTCTCAATCTCGGCCCAGCCTAGATGATGTTTACCTCGCGGCCACCGGGCGAACTTTGCTGGATGCAGAACTCGCTGCAATTAGCACCCGCGATCTCAAAGCTGAGAAAAAGCAAAATATGAGATAGTCATTGGTCATGGAACTTCCCGCTTTTACCCTACTTCCTAAATTACTATGAGTGTTACCCCTAAATCTGAAATGAATTGGCAGCAATTAGCATCGCCAGAATTAGATGTGAATACTGCCCCCAATTTATTGGGTGAACTAGTCCAAGAGACCCTAGCTTTAACTCGTCGGTTGTTTATTCAATTACAACGCCGTCCCTCAACCTTAGTTGCTGGAATTATTCAGACCGGTGATGTGGTTAGTGCTATTTGGGGCTTTATTCCAAAATGCCCCCAAAGGTTTGTTTGGAACTACGAGCAATTACGGTCAATTTTTGGCGGCTGGTGTAATTGTGTTTACAGCTTTTGCGGGTGCTTTGAATGCTGGGTTACCGGTGATGTTTGACCGGGAATTTGGCTTTTTAAATCGGTTACTGGTAGCACCTTTAGCTTCTCGGTTTTCCATTGTCTTTGCTTCCGCCATCTTTATCATTAGCCAAAGTTTACTACAAGCAGCGGTAATTGTAGCAGCAGCAGCATTTCTAGGGGCAGGCTTACCCGATGCCGCCGGGTTGAGTGCGATCGCCTTAATCGTGTTTCTGCTCTCCTTGGGTGTAACCGCCATTTCCCTGGGTTTAGCCTTTGCCTTACCTGGACACATTGAATTAATTGCGGTTATTTTTGTCACTAACCTACCCTTATTGTTTGCCAGTACCGCCTTAGCTCCTTTATCCTTTATGCCAGGGTGGTTGCAAATTGTCGCTACCCTCAACCCCCTGAGCTTTGCCATAGAACCAATTCGTTACCTATATCTTCACAGCGATTGGGGGCTAAATAGTGTAGTCATGTCAGCACCTTGGGGTAATGTTACCTTTGGGGGAGCGCTCCTGGTGTTGTTTGGCTTTGCGTTGATAGCTTTATTGAGCATTCAAACCCGACTGCGGCGGACTCTGGCCTAAAAGCTCAGTCAGCTAAATTATTGATAGTAATTTTACAGTCAAAACTCCATGGAAAAACCATTTTTATCACTTACTCAATTTTCCCTGCTCAGTGTTGCAGGAATTAGCGTGGCTTCCTTGCTTCTCGCTCCACCGAGTTTGGCTCAATTTAACTCTGTAGATCGTGGTACAAACCAGAATAGTGACCCATTAGCTAGCCCAAACTCAGGTGATTTAAATATGTTTGATATTATTCACCGCGCGAATTTGGGGAATGTCAACTGGAATGCTGATGAGCAACAACAACAAATAGACTCAGCAGCATCCGACTTTAGAGCCAGACAACAAAAAGCTTTTCAAGAACAGGAACGCTCAAATACAGATTCACCATCGGTTTTACCTCAAGGAACTGAATCACCATAAATTGGATTTGAATTAACCTGATAGGTTAATTCAAAATCTCAAAACTACAGACCAAGTGCCGCTAAAACATCACTGGCGTGGGTAGTAGTATTTACACTAGCGTCAACATGAACGATTTTGCCGTTAGGGTCAATTACGTAGGTAACACGCTTGGCGTAACCACCGCCATCGACATCATAAGCCTTGATTAAACTTTGGTTAGTGTCAGCCAACAAAGGAAAGTTGAGATTATATTTTTGGGTAAAGGCCTGATGAGAGGCTTGATCATCGGCGCTGACTCCCAGCACCACTACATCTTTACCTAAATATTCAGGTTGAGCATCCCGGAAGCTACAAGCTTGTTTGGTGCAACCCGGGGTGTCATCTTTGGGGTAGAAGTATAAAACAACTGTCTTCCCAGCAAAATCAGATAATGAAACCGTATTACCGTTAGTATCTTTGACGGTAAATGCAGGTGCATCCGTACCAACTGCTAGAGGCATAATGAACCTTTCCTGTTTTAAATTGATGACTTTGAAATTTTACAATAATTTACAATATTTAAGGAATTGACTCAAAAAAATCGTACTCAAAATTGGGAAGTGACCAATGACTAATGACCAGAAAACCTTATCTTATGCCAGTAGTACAGTAGAAAGGGCTAGGCGATCGCTTATATGCTCTCCTTTTAATCTTGTATTGTTGCAAGCTATGCGTCAGCAGAGTTTACCATTAAGTGCCATCGCTATGGAAAATGGTGTCCAGAATGGCTATACTAAAAGCCCTTTATCAGAATTGGCTTGTGATGATGCTTTAAACTGGCTGATTCAAGTGGGTATTTTGCGGCGAGAAGTGGATGGTCAGGGAATTACGGATAGTTTCCGCCTCACTCCTCTAGGTCATCTGTTGGTGGAACAATTCCATGGCCAAAATTGGCCTAATGCTTCCTGGAGCGATCGCTTGTATAATGCGGTAGTTTACTGGTTTCGACTACCCTTTTAATTACGAACTATGAAAGCAATTATGGTAGTGGGAACAACATCCCACGCAGGGAAATCACTGATAAGTACAGCTATTTGTCGGATTCTGTCGCGGCGTGGTTGGCGGGTCGCTCCCTTTAAAGGTCAAAACATGGCTCTGAATGCTTATGTCACCGCCAATGGGGGAGAAATTGGTTATGCTCAAGCAGTACAAGCTTGGGCAGCTGGTGTTATCCCTGGGGTAGAAATGAACCCAATTTTACTCAAACCCCAGGGGGATATGACATCCCAAGTGATTATCAAAGGTAGAGCTGTAGGCAAAGTCAAAGCTTCAGATTATTATGAACAATACTTTAATATTGGTTGGCAGGCAATAGAAGAGTCTCTAAAACATTTATCCACAGAATTTGATTTACTTGTCTGTGAAGGTGCGGGTAGTCCGGCGGAGATTAACCTCAAGCACCGCGACTTAACTAATATGCGGATAGCAAAATATTTAAACGCACCAACTATATTAGTAGTTGATATTGACCGGGGTGGTGCTTTTGCTCATGTGGTGGGAACTCTGGAGTTACTAGAACCAGAAGAACGTCAATTAATTAAAGGTATAGTAATTAACAAATTCCGGGGTCAGCGATCGCTTTTGCAACCCGGGATAAAATGGTTAGAAGAACGTATTGGCATTCCTGTGATTGGTGTGATCCCTTATTTTCAAGAAATTTTTCCCGCCGAAGACTCCCTAGACCTACTAGAACGTAAGTCATACAAAACCAATACTGACCTGAATATCACTGTTATTCGCTTACCCAGAATTGCTAACTTTACCGATTTTGACCCCTTAGAGTCGGAGCCGAGTGTTGCGGTAAAATTTCTGAGTATGAAGCAAGATTTAGGACATCCCGATGCCGTAATTATCCCAGGAACAAAGACCACAATTACCGACTTGCTACTAATGCATAAAACGGGTATGTCCGAAGCAATTAAAAACTATGCAGCTTCTGGCGGTACAGTGTTAGGTATTTGCGGCGGCTATCAAATGCTAGGGCAAATTATCGCTGATCCCGAAGGAGTAGAAGGACAAGCTGGTAGATTTCAGGGGTTAAATCTTTTACCCATTAGAACTGTAATTACCGGACAGAAAATTGCTCGTCAGCGCCAAGTTAGCTCCAATTATCCCCAAATGGGTTTACCAGTCAACGGCTTTGAAATCCACCAAGGGCGATCGCGCATAGAACAATCAGAAGATAACCCAGGATACCATCATTTATTTGATGATCCTAATTTAGGACTAGTGGATAACTCTCAATCTGTTTGGGGTACATATCTCCACGGACTGTTTGATAATGGCCCTTGGCGACGGGCTTGGTTAAATCGTCTGCGTCAACAACGAGGTTTAAAATCTTTGCCTACAGGTGTTGCTAACTACAAAGAACATCGAGAACAAATTTTAGACTCTCTGGCTACAGAAATTGAAACCCATTTAAACTTAGAGCCAATTTTACCTTAACTAAAATTATTGTTCATGACTATTCGCGTCCGCTTTTTACCAGATGATGTGACTGTTAATGCCGAAGTGGGAGAACCGCTGTTAGATGTAGCGCAACGGGCTGGGGTGTTTATTGCCACCGGGTGCCTCATGGGTTCTTGTCATGCTTGCACTGTTGAACTAGAAGATGGCGAAGTCATTCGCGCCTGTATTTCCTCAGTGTCACCAGAGCGCGAAGAAATGATCATTAATTTGTATGGTGACCCTACTTGGTAATTCTTTGTCCTGATTTTGTTACGTGAGCATTTAATATTTAGGTATCATAAACCTATAGCAATAATGCGGCTAGCCCCCATAAATAGAATTTAGGGGCTAAGTCGTGGTAGTTAATTTGGTCTTGAATGGCTTGGGGTGGTTAGTTTTGAGATTTAACATTCAAAGCATATTCTTTGAACCTTTCCAAATCAGCTTCAATGGTAGACTCAACTACCCGCCCCAAAAACAAATTATCCATAATTTTGCCAATAATTCCAGGGATGGCATAGGAAACCGTCATTTTGACAATACTACTACCATGGCGGTCATAAAAGCGGATCGCACCTTGATTTGGCAGACCATCAACGGATTCCCATTGAATAATTTGCTCTTTGACGACCTTGATCATCCGGGATTTCCATTTAAATTCCAGACCCCCTGTACTAAGTTTCCATAGAGATATGTCCGGGTTGTCTGGCGAAATCCTCACAGAATCAATCCACTTCATCCAACGTGGCATTTGCTCTAAGTCAGACCACAGACCCCATACTAGTTCTATGGGAGCATCGACTTCAATCTGCACACTATGCTCTAACCACTCTGCCATTTTCTTTGATTCCGATACTTTTTTGCTAACATTCACTAACAAATACACTCTTTAAGAGAGGGCGTATCAACCAATGCACGTAGGAAAATCCCTCGCGCACCATTTATGTCCCGGCGCATTACCTGCCCATCAGATGGAGACTTAACGAATTTAGCACCACCAAGGTTGGGGATGATTTCACCAGTCCAACTGACTGTTTTTGATGTGTACGCTTCGTTGACATCCATAACCACTTTATTAGTCTCAAAAGCCTTGTGCTTAAGGAACTGCTTAAATCGGTAGTGAGAGAGTGTTAACATTTGGCGCACTGACTTTGACCTAATTCGTCGTTTCGCCTTCTGAGACATTTGGGATGTTTCAAAGGTTGGCAGTAAAATAATGTCAAAGTTATCAACCAAAAATCGAGCAGTTTTCTTGTGCAGTTCGTCTACAAGGTTTTTGATTTTACCTCGCAGTCTACTGGCGGCAAACTTCATCCTTCTTCTTTTAGGCGATTTGTCTACCAAGGTCGTCTCGTTGCTTGGTTGAACTAACTCGGCAGTAGCAGACAAAGGAAGTTCTAGCTGCACCACGGAGGTAGGATTCAACGTGAAAAAGTCTTTGTCCTCCTTCGTTTTTGATGCTTTCAATCTTGCCATTGTCTGCGTACTTCCTTAAAGTGTTTGGGTGCACTCCCAGTTGTTTGACTGCTTCTCGTAGTGGTACATAAGCCATACCGCTATCTTAGCATTTGTGAGGATATATAATCTATTGTTAGCAAATAACTAGCTATTGGCTAACCTCTGCTTGGTGCGTTTGCTTATTGTTTCAGGTTCTCTAAAATCACTTTTGCTGCACGCCGTCCAGAAATGGTTGCTCCCTCCATGCTGTCAATATAATCTTGTTGAGTATAACTACCTGCTAAAAAGAAGTTATGCACTGGGGTTTTTTGGTCAGGACGGTAAGGATCCATCCCTGGTGCTTCTCGGTAGAGTGATTTCGCCAGTTTTACAACACTATACCAAGTCATATTCAGTTCGCGGGATGAGGGGAACAGTTCATGAACTTGTTTGAGGACGTGTTGGGCGATCGCTTCATTGGTTTGTTTAATAAAAGGATCTCCCGGTGTGAGTACCAACTGTAATAAAGACCCTTGTCCCGGGCGATAATAATCACTGGGACTAGCCAGGGCTAAATCAGCAAAACAAGAAAAGTCAGCATCGGCAGTATAGAGTAAATTATCTATCCCCGCGGCATGATTTAGCTGTTTGCGTTCGTGTTCATCTTGGAGTTCTGTTACCCAGCCATCAAATCGCAGCTGTACTGTGGCCACGGGTACTGCATCTAATTTATAAATATTGTCAAATTCCGACCACTTACGCCACTCTTCGGGTAATATACGCTGAATCCCCGGGACATCGCAAGCACACAGGTAAGCATCAGCCCTAACGGTTTGTGTGGTGTCACCTTGGGCAACTACAATACCAGTTACCTGAGTTTGTTCTCCTGATTGAGTAAATTGAATTTCCCTGACTTGGCGACGAGTATGAATTTTAACGTTTCTTGCTTCTAAATATTTCAGGATGGGCTTGTGCAAATACTCATCTGGGGAACCTTCCAGCATCCGCATAATTGAGGCTTCAGTTTTAGATGCAAAAAACTGGAAGATTGTCAACATACAACGGGCGGAAATATGATCACAATCAATAAATCCCAAAGCATAAGCAATGGGGTTCCACATCCGTTTGATACTACCCTCACTACCGCCGTGACTGCGGAACCATTCAGCAAAGCTAACTTTATCTAAGTTACGGATAGTTTTCATCGCCCCGTTGAAGTCTACTAATCCGCGAACAATGGGGCTAGTACCCAAGGCGATGGCATTTTGTAGTTTATCTTGTAATGATAATTGAGAAGTTGTAAAAAATGCCTTTAATCCATTGAAAGGCGCACCAGTAATAAAGCGAAAATCTAAACTACCAGTACGTCCCCCTTGATTAATAAAAGTGTGGGTATGTTCTTTTAGCCGTAAATTGGATAATGCCCCCACTTTCTCCATTAAATCAAATAGCTGGTAGTAACAACCAAAAAATACGTGCAATCCCATTTCAATATGGTTGCCATCTTCATCTACCCAACTACTGACTTTACCACCAACAAATGGGCGGGACTCAAAAATCTCTACTTCACAACCAGCATCAGCCAAATCTACCGCGGTTGCTAGCCCAGCCAGTCCCGCACCCACAATTGCAACGCGCATTCCATCTTACCCTTTCAGTTTCTTTACAAATTGTAACTGAGTTGGTAGCGGAATTAGCTATTGATTCTTGGGTAAGTTTTAGTCAAATTCTCACTCAGGCATGAGTTGCAGAGTGCCAAAACCTAGGGCTTGATGAGAAAGTGAGTGCGCTTCAAATAAAGCCATCATATCTCCTAATTGGGGGTTGCGACTCGTAGATCCTTTTATTCCTTTGGCAATAATCAAAGCACAGTAGCCGTTGGTGTTTTTACACCGCTCATCCCATTTCTTCCGGGCTTCTCCATGGGTTGGATCATCATCTAAAAATTCACCGAACAAGAATAATTCGCCATTTTCAGTTTGCAACAAACCTAAATCGTAGCGATCGCCATCAAAAGGATCAGCACCCGGATTAAAGCAAATGGCTTTGAGTCCGCCGGCTGCGACAATATTTTCAATGATAGTTTTAGCCTTGGGTCGTGAGGTTTGAATTAAAACTACCGGTAATCCATCACCCACTTTTGATATTTCAGCAGATTGATAATTTAGAACTCCTTGACGCAATGAGTCTAACATTTCCCAAGAGATTACTCCCAGACTGATAAAAGAATTTTCTGGGATCAGATCATCTCGCAAGCCAGGAAAATCAGGCGAGTCTTCGGCTCCCATTTCTAGTTCTTCCATGTCCCAACCTGCCATTTCCTCTAATTCTGCTGCTAACTGCGGCATAGTGGAGACAGTCACAGACAAAGACTTAATTGATTCTGAATTGGATTTAGGTACAGAAATACGATAGCGACGGCTGAGGGTAGGAAAAGTTTCACTATCGAGCTGTTCATGGTAATCGCGGATAAAGCGGATCAGGCTCTCTAGAGCCACAAACACTGCTAGTGCTTCCTCTTCATACAAAACCGACCGCAATCCTTCTAATGGGTGGATATTACCGAAAGTAGGCTCAATTTCCGATATGGGTAAATCGCTTAAATCCTCGTCCCCATCCATTTCATCTTCATCTTCATCTTCATCTTCACTTTCAAAAGTCAGAAATAGACAGTCTTGTTTGAGGAAAGCCTCTTCTAAATGTGCTTGTGATTCATCATCCTCTAAAACTTCTGCCCGAAACTGCCTCAGAGAATCTTCAGAGCGATAAAGTAAAATACCGTACTCCATCCCCAACATCCCCATGACGGAAACGTACAGTGTCCCAACGTCCCAGTTATTAATCTCTATTGATAATATTTGTTGTTCTTGTAAAAATTCCCAAGGTGCAGTGTGCCAAACAGCGAAGGCCTGATCACGCAATACTTGTGCATATTGGGGAGGTAAATCGGGAACTTGGTTATCCTGTATCTCAGTAAATCCGCGGAAAAGTTCGTCGATTAAGGGCAATTCGGGAACGTAATCAATGCTAATATCCAAGCCTTGCAGCACACCCCGCAGGTAAAACTGAATTTCTCGGTCTTTAACTACAATCTTTTGGGGTCTGGCTGGTTTACCAGGGCTATGGGGATGCTCCATTGCACGCATTAAGGTGCGAACAATTGCTTCTGGACCTATTTCAGGAGATACTACATCCATCCCCCGCACCACACCTTGGGAACCATCTACCCAAAGAATACATTCACCGTTGCTCTCGGAGTCTGAAGCTGATGTTGGCGATGATGACATTGGACGGCGATCGCCCTCCCATACAGAAGGAATTTGAGTTAATGTTTTCAACCGACGAGTGGTAGAGCGATTAAAGCTTGTCATAAAGTAGATTAATCAAAAAGAAGCTATTTGGCAGTAGAGCTAGTTCTAAGCTGACTATTTTATAGACAAAACTATACTTATGTTGACAAGAATTGACATAAGTGAGTTAAGAAAATCGCCCACTTGATATATAATACGATATCAGGTATTGAATTAAGACTATTGCCAACGCGAAAACCAAGCAATGATAGCGGTAGTCTTTATTGTAAATCTTAAGAGAAATATCGCGTCTGGCTAAGGCGTGCAAGTCTACTAAGGGATAACCGCTCCCATGCTCCCGTTGAAGTAGAAAGTAAACTCTAGCTTTCTCTAGGTTTTATATAGCAGCTAGCCTTGGGTAAAATCTTCCTAAGACCACACCTGAAGAGTAGTTGCAACTGATGGTTGTTATAAGGAGCCGAACTCTGGAAATGCCCAATCCTTCCATTCTAGGATAATAAGTTTTGGCTACTTTTGACCAATTGTTTACAATTTGGCAAATAATCATCTCAGTCTCGCTACAATAAGAGCAAAAACTCAATGGTGATCCGAGAATTATCAAAAACCTAAATAGGTTACTTATTATACCATTAAAGGAGTTGAAACGGCAACATGACACAAGCAACTCAGTCTCAACAACGTGGAATTCAACTAAGTGAAGCAGCCTTGCGCCAGGTTAAATCCCTGCAACAAAAGCAAGGAGAAGAACTTTGCTTACGAGTGGGAGTTCGTCAAGGTGGTTGCTCTGGGATGTCTTACATGATGGACTTTGAGGACACCAGCAAGATCACTCCTCATGATGAAGTGTTTGATTACGATGGCTTCAAAATTGTTTGCGATCGCAAAAGTCTATTATATCTCTATGGTTTAATGCTCGATTATAGCGATGCCATGATTGGTGGTGGTTTCCAATTTACTAACCCCAATGCAGCCCAAACCTGTGGTTGCGGTAAGTCGTTTGGAGTGTAATATTGTCAGTGGTTGGTTGTCAGTTGTTCATGACTATTGACGGCTGACTACTGACTATTGATTATATAACTATTAACTGATTTGCTATGGCTCAAACAGTTGAATTCCTGTTTGATACAGGATTGGAACGCTATAAAGCTGGTGAACCAGCAGAATCTTTAATCCCAGTATTTCAAGAAGTGTGCGATCGCGCCCCGAAAACAAGTTCTGCTTGGATTTGTTTAGCTTGGTTGTACTTGCTAGAAAATCAACCCAACTTGGCTTACAAAGCAGCACATAAGGCGGTGAAGTTAAATCCACAAGACCCACAAGCCAGAATTAATTTGGCGGTTTCAATGCTGGAAACAGGTCAAAAAGGATTACGAGAACATATTGATTTTGCCAAACAGTTAATTTTTGTTAACCCAGAATGGGAAAGCGATATTAAAGATAGTATTGCCGATGGTTTAAGCCGGAAACCAGATTGGCAAAGTTTGGCAAAAGTTAAAACCTGGCTATTTGAGTCCTAAAATTTAGGATCAGATCCCCCGGGTTTTTCTCCCCAGAGGAAAACTTCTAGGGGGATACAGGGGAAACCAAAAAATTTCCCAAGCCCTTTATATCTATACCGGTTTTTCAACTCCAATTCTCAGTATGAAAGAAAAATTATTAAACTGGCTAAACTTGATTTTAGTTGCTGATGTATTCTTAGTTTTATTTGGCTTTGGCTGGTTAGCGATCGCCGCCTTTGGCGATGCTGCGGGAATCAACCTCGGTTTAGATTTATGGCATCAACTTTGGCAACCTCTGTTTAACCCAGCAATTGGTATCCTGATGGGGGGCGCTATCCTTAGCGGTTTAATTAGTTGGATTTCCCGCAAATTTCAGGCTAATTAACAGTTTTTTAGTGAGGACATTAGTCCTCTTTCCTCCGGTGTGAAAACCTACCCAATAATTTCTTGCAATGCTGGTAATAATTGAGGATATTGATACTTAAAGCCAGCCTCTAAAGTACCTTGAGGCATAACTTTTTGACCTTCCAAAACTACCATAGCTCCATCCCCTAAGAGCAGCTCCAGAGCAAAGCCAGGAACGGGTAACCAGGAAGGCCGTTGCATAACCTCCCCCAAAGTTTGGCTTAACTCTGCCATCCGCACAGGATGAGGAGCAGTGGCATTATACACACCTTTCATCCCCGGGTTAGTTAAAGCTTGCAAAATTAGATTTACTAAATCATCTAAGTGAATCCACGATAACCACTGGCGACCACTACCAAGGGGTCCACCTGTAAACAGCTTGAAAGGTGTAATCATTTTCGCCAAAGCGCCACCATTGCCTAAAACGATGCCAAAACGCAGAATAACCAAGCGGACACCAGCATCTTCAACTTTTTGGGCTTCTGCTTCCCAGACTTCACAGACTTGAGCTAGAAAATCCTCACCAGGTGAACTGGTTTCATCAAAGGTAGCAGTTTCACTCGTGCCATAATAACCAATAGCAGAAGCATTAACTAACACAGAGGGACGAGGATTAGCCAGAGCTATAGCTTCGACTATTTTCTGCGTACCTAGCTGGCGACTATTGAGGATTTTCTGCTTTTGTTCTGGTGTCCAGCGTTCCTCAGCAATGGGTTCTCCCGCTAAATTAACTATACCATCACAACGGTTGATAGCTTCTTGCCAAGAACCAGACACAGTGGGGGTATAGGCTACAATTTCTACTTGAGGAAAAGCCCCTGGGGGAAAAACCTTCACCGCTGTAGCAGGGTTGCGGGTGAACACCAGTATTTGATGACCCTCCTTGTGCAGTTTTTCCACCAAACGACTACCGACAAATCCTGTTGCTCCTGTAATTGCTACTTTCATAATCTTAATGCACTTCCACCAAACCCTTATTTTAACCGAGCGGTGATGAGTCTTTGATTTTTGACGACCAATTGCGCAATAAGATTGAGTTGGTAACAACACTCACAGAGCTAAAAGCCATTAATGCTGCCGCCCCAGATGGACTAAGAATAAACCCAAAACTGGGTAATAATACACCCGCAGCTAAGGGAATACCGATAGTATTGTATGCAAATGCCCAAAATAGATTTTGGCGGATTTTGTTGAAAGTAGAGCGACTCAGTTGAATTGAAGCGACAACATCATTTAAGCGATCGCGCATCAAGACAATTTCCGCCGTCTCCATGGCTACATCTGTTCCCGAATATAAAGCAATGCCGACATCTGCTTGTGATAAAGCCGGCGCATCATTAATACCATCGCCAACCATAGCGACTTTAGAGGCTGATTGTGTTTGTAATTCCTGGATCAGAACCGCTTTTTGACTGGGGAGAACCCCAGCCATCACATCAGCGCCATCTAGTCCTAGTTGTTCAGCTACGGACTTAGCTGCTTCATAGCGATCGCCACTGAGCAAAATAACCCGTAAACCCATATGACGCAACTGGTTGACTGTGGCTTGAGCATCCGCTCTCAGGGGGTCTTGCACAGCAATCAGTCCGGCTAAATTTCCCCCAACTGCTACCCCCACAACTGTTTTACCATCTTCTGCTAGCTGTAGGATCATCTGTTCTGCAGCGTCACTCCAAGTCACGCCATGCTGACTCAAGAAAGCGCAGTTACCCAAAATTACAGACAGACCCTCCACAATACCAGATACACCCAATCCCGGTTCCGTATGAAAATCCACAGCGTCAGGAATACATAGATTTTGCTCCCGTGCTGCTTGTTGAATGGCTTTAGCTAAGGGGTGGTAAGTGCCATTTTCCACTGCTGCTGCTAGTTGTAGGAGAGAGTAGGGTTTGTCATCCTTCCATTCTCCCATAGGTAGACAATCTGTTACAGTAGGATTACCAGTTGTGAGAGTACCTGTTTTATCAAATACCACAGTATCTAACTGGTGTACTGTTTCCAAGACATCACCACCTTTGATTAACAGACCCCGTTCAGCACCCATGGCGGTTCCTACAAGAATTGCTGTCGGGGTCGCCAGTCCCAAAGCACAAGGACAAGCCACAACCATAACGGCGATCGCTAGTTTCAAGCTGGTTAGCAGAGGAGAGTGGGTAAGAACCCCATCCATGACCTCTGTATGAGACATTGGGGAATGGTTCATCATTTCCATACCCCCAGAAACCGTCACATCACTCCAAATGTGAGTACCCCAAAAAAACCAAAAAACAAATGTCAATACAGAGGCCGTCAACACACCATAAGTAAAGTAACCCGCCACCGTATCGGCTAACTTTTGCACTGGCGCTTTACGTGTTTGTGCTGTTTCTACTAGGGTAACTATTTGCGCCAAAGTAGTATCCCTACCGGTTCGAGTGGCGACTATAGCCAATGCTCCTGACTGATTAATAGTTCCAGCAGCTACCATATCTCCGGGCTGCTTCATCACTGGTACAGATTCCCCGGTGAGCATGGACTCATTCACCGTTGTTTGCCCAAAGCGCACCTCACCATCCACAGGAATTTTATCTCCTGGTAGTACTTGCAACCATTCACCAACACGCACCCTTTCTGCGGGAATCTCCATAATATTGGTTCCCAAACCTATTTTTTCCGGGTCTGGGTTGAGAATCAACCGTCCTACTTGTGGTTGGAGTGTGAGCAATTCTCTAAAGGCCGCCGACGCTCTTCCTCTGGTTTGTTGTTCTAAAGTCCTACCCAGGAGGATAAAACCCAGCATCATTACTGGTTCGTCAAAGAAGCATTCCCAGCCCATTTTGGGGAATAGCAGCGCTACTAAACTAGCAATGTAGGCTGTCAGCGTTCCCAATCCCACCAGAGTATTCATATTAGGCGAATTGCGCCGCCATCCCCGCCAACCCTCTACTATAATGGGGCGGCCGGGAATGATTATGGCCAATGTTGCCAATCCACAGTGAAACCAGATATTGTTTAATTCTGAGAAGATCGACAAGCCTATATTCTCAAAATGTCCGATTCCTGACAACACCAGCAGCACCCCAGCAATGATTAACTGCTGGAATGAAGAACGCATTTCTTGGCGCTTTTGTGCTTCTTTTTCTTCAAGCGTAGTTTCTCCAGCTACTTTTCCCCTAGTCTGACGCGGTTGACAGGGAAATCCAGCTGATGTTAATCGCTGTGCTAGTGTGTCCGGGTCTACAGCACCAGGTTCTGACTCTACCACAGCTACCTCTGTAGCCAAGTTCACACAGGCGCTTTTCACTCCTGGATATTGGGTTAGCTGTCGCTCTACAGCGCTTACACATCCAGCACATTTCATCCCCCCCACATCGAGGATAATTTTCTCTAAGGTCGGGCTTCGTTCTGGAGTAAACTGAGTTTTCGGGGTCAGTTGCATGACAAGTGTTGAGTTGGCTACGAAAATTCAACGCCTTAATAAAAGCGTACCTCTTTTGAGCGTAGGCGAAATTTGGAGATTTGACAGAACTTCAATGATCATAAACTTATGCGCTAATGTTGAATTTTTGTAGCCATCTTTCTGATATAAGTTACATATATCACAGCTACCACTTGTATAGGCATCATAGCAATCAGACTCTTACCAAAATAGTTGATGTCCAAAATAGACACGGCGCTGAAGTAGCCCATACCCAGCAGCAGCAACATCGCCCATGTGAGAGATTTAGGTTTAATTGTTAGCATATCTCTAAAAATAAGTTCCCCTGGCTAATAGCAACTTCTAGAACCACCCCTGCTTATTCACAAAATAGGTATTAACAAAATCTTCCGAGGTTTTGTTTAAATAGATCATGCCCTCAATTAAACCCACAAGCTGCATAATTAATAAACTAATGCCGTAGGTAAAATAACCTCCAACTAAAGCTATAATCAACATGATGCAGCCTTCTGGAGTATATCCCAGAACGAATTTATGAACTCCAAATCCTCCGCAAATAATGCCGCAGTAACCAGCAATCAGTTGTTTAGTTGGTTGAGTGGTGTTGAAATTTGCCATATTAGTTCTATTCGGCTCGGAAGTGAATATAAAATTAGAATTTTAATCGATACTTAAATGACCCAACATATTTTTTCAGTAAATATTGACTAAATAGATTTTGAAGTTTTTGCTAGCTACATTTTCCACATTCATCATTAAAGCTAACTGGTATATTTTAAATACAAATTTGACAATATGATCCAGAGGAATAATTCCTCTGAGTATGTTTGGAAAGTATAGCAATCCTAAATGATTCATGAACAATTTCTCTTCCCTGTTCCCTTTCCTCACTGATAATTTCTCAACTCAAATAGGATGACTATATTCTAATTAATATTAACAATTCGTTAATATTACAAGACCACAGCCGCTGTGTTAACCTGCGCCCCATTCCCTACAAGGATATAGGGTTCAAGTGCAGTTAGCTGTGTTTTGTGGGATTAATTAAATACTAATGCATAGTACTTGTATTATTTGTAGATGCTATTTCCTGATGATTCAGGAAACTTTGCTACAAGTACAACATTAGCTGATCAGCCTAGTAACTGAGTGGGGAATTTTGGTGTGCAATAGTTATTATATGCAAATAAAAACAAATCGTTGACAAATTATCAACCGTGTAGCAATGTTATATTAATTACTACTACCTAAGATAAAGAGACTCACTAGAGTGCCACTATTCCACAGACTATGGACAAGCATAGGTGCCAAGAGATTACGCGATCGCGTGTACACTATCCCTAAAACCACACCCAAAGCTGTTAAAGGCAGGATTTCTGATAAACTCAAATGGGCGATCGCAAACAACAAACTACTGAAAATAACTGCTCCCCACACAGGTACATAACGAGTCAAAGAAGGCAATAAAAAGCCGCGAAACAGCAGTTCTTCAAAAATGGGGGCGGCGATCGCAGCCGTCAAAAAAAACAGCCCCAGAGCCATACTATCTTGACTTTCCAAAGCTAGTTGTAACAGAGGATTACTACCCCCCTGACCCCGCCATAATTGTTGATTAATCAACGACACCAGTACCACTATCGGCAAAGCCGCGCAATAACCCCCAAATCCCCATAAAAACCATCCATCCTGCAACCGGAAGCGAAACCATTGGTCTGGGAGCGGCAAAAAACGCTTAATCGATAAATACAGCACCAGCAGTGCACCTGATGCCACCATCATATAGCTAACTAACACCGACCAAGCCTGAAAGCGCACATTGACAATAGGGCGCTCTATGGGTAATAGGGATAGCAACAGAGGCACAAAGATTTGCCCCATAAAGAAAAAGCCCACCACAAAAACTTGTAAAATGGTTTCTCCACCCCAAGGCGTTGACCAAGATAAATCAGCATGGCGAGCCAATAAAGCAGCTTTCCCCTTGAGCAAACGCTGACCAATCAAGAAAACCAGTAATATTAGACCCATTAATGCTGTCACCGTGGGAATTGTGGCAATTAGGGCTAGTTTTGTCACAGACTGGCTAGCAGCTTCTTGTTGTTCCGCTCTAATTTCCGATAAAGCTGCCTGTCGTTGTTGCAGTTGATACAGTTCAATTAAAGCAGTAGAGCGAAACCAACCATCTAAATTTTGATTAATCAGCTGTTGAGCATTGGGTAAGACACGGGGGGGAGTACTCCATAGACCAGTCAACACAGCAGCAGTTTCCCGCACTGGATTTACTTCCCCGGTTTGCTGCAATTCTTCCCAAGTCTGGATGGCCGTATCTGTCTGTCCTTGCTTTGCTTGTAAAATTCCCAGACTTAAGTCTAAGTCAGCCCGTAATTTTTGCAGTTGTTGGAGTGATCGCCGTAACTTTTCTTGCTTGTCTTCAGGCGAAGCCTGACTTTGGGGGGGTTCCCCTCCTAAAGGTTTAGGAGGTAGGGGAATAGTCTGAGGTTGAGCAAGTTGGTTTTGAACCTTATCCCAATTTGTTTGAACCGACTCACGTACCTGCTGATATTGCTTGGTAGCACTTTCTAGAGGTTTATCTCCCACAATGGCAGCTTTAATTGCTGACAAATTATCGTCATTAATATCTTCTGGCAGCCAAGTTTGGGCTTGGAGTGCAATATTAGTTTGGTACAGTTCCAAAGTTGTCTGAAACTGGGGTTCTTGTAAACTACCGAATAAAGACGAGACTGACAACAGGACTGCTATCGGTGTGAGGACAAAAAATAAAATTAACCGCTTAATCGTCATCTATTCCCCTTGAACAATTCACCAGGGCAAGGCTTACCCTTTGCTTCATAATCTTTGCAAGAAACAGCCGCAGGTTGATCAATATATTAATATTTTTAATATATAGGACTTCTATTTGATTTTTGAACAAGACTCAGTACAAACGGCAATTCTTCTTACCTGTTCCCTGTTCCCTACCTAGACAAATCAATTCAGAAACCAAACCGGATTTCTATATTGATGTCAGTACTTGATGCTGGGGTTGGGTTTTATGAACGCTACTGGAAAATGGTAATATCATGACTCAGCCAGCAATAGGTCATCTGTTGCTAACCTAAAATTTTCGTTTTCATGAGCAGCGACATCCAACTCAACCTTTTTGACCACCCCAACTCGAACCCGCGAGATTTAATTCCTACAGACGCAAAAATCCCCATCATACCGGGAACATACAAGAATATTAGCGAGTTGGCACAGGATTGTCATCACTGTCACCGTTGTACCTTGGGAGACAGTCGGACTCATGCTGTTGTGGGGCGTGGTCATCTCCAAGCACCAATTATGGTCATAGGTGAAGCCCCTGGTCAAAGTGAAGATGAGACTGGTTTACCATTTGTCGGCAGATCAGGACAGTTACTAGAGAAAATATTAGCATCTGTGAATCTGAGTACTGAACGTGATGTATACATTGCCAATATTAATAAGTGTCGTCCACCACAAAACCGAGTCCCTACCCCTGATGAAATTGCCGCTTGCAAACCCTACTTGTTAGAACAAATTCGCCTTGTTGACCCGAAAATAATTTTACTCACTGGTGCAACAGCGGTAAAAGGTATCACCGGCGATAAACAAGCAATGACCAAAATTCGCGGTCAGTGGATGGAGTGGGAGGGGCGTTTGTGTATGCCGATTTTTCACCCTTCTTATTTGCTGCGTAACCCTTCTAAGGAAGTAGGTAAGCCTAAATGGTTAATGTGGCAAGATATGCAAGCAGTCCGCGCTAAGTTAGATGAAATTACTGACAAATAGCAGAAGTTAAGGATTCTGACTACAGTTATTTTATTCCTGACTCCCAAATACTAGATTTTCATAGAGGAGCTCAATAGGAAACTCAAAATCAATACTTGCTAGAGTAATCATGTCTCCTGGGATATAGGGATAATAAAGCCACATTCTACCTTCCCCCCTTGAGTAACGCTCAACGGCAATTTTTGCTGAGTCAATTAAAAGATACTCTTGTAAACTCGGCATTTGCAGATAATTTGATAATTTTTCACCTCTATCTCTGGCGCTAGTTCCTGGGGAAAGAACTTCCACAATTATCCTAGGATGTTGAATAAATTTCTGGGCTTTAATGTCTTGAGGATGACAGCTGACAATCAGATCGGGATAATAATAAGGACTTTCCAGAGAAACTTGGACTTTGACATCTGAGACATTGATTCGACAACCTTTACCACCCAGATGAGGACGTAAGGCACTATAAAGGTTGAGGGTAATATCATTGTGGGGAATTGTTCCCCCGTCATGGCGAAAATTTCGCCTTTGACATATTCATAACGAATATCTTGCTGGGGTTCCCATTCCAGATATTCTTGAACTGACATTTTTTCCCTGGGTTGAGGAATAGCTATCATGACTGTTTACCTGAAAAATTTTGACTACTGCGCCCGACAGTCTCGCAACCAAGTTTTTACAGCTTGTGCAACCACACCGTTACTACTATCCCTGGGGGGAGATACTACCTGCTGTTGGGGATAATTACCTTCTTGGGTAAACATCATTACCAAACGCCAACCAGTGAGAGATTTTGTCAATAACAGCCGGTGAAATTGCTGCGATTCTACAGCTTTGCCGCTGATATACTGCCTTACTAAAGTAGTAAAAAAAACCTGTTCAACCACCGTTGTATTTTGCCGCTCATCTATGTTGAGGGGTAGAGGTGCAAATTCAGGTTTTCCCGCCACCAGCATATAGCTATAAATGTCACTGCTTCTACTACGACGACGGGCGCGCTGAGATGCACGGTTAGCATAGCCAGGTAAATCACGCAATAGCTGAGTAGTTAATTTTTCTAAACTTGTCTGAGAACAAAGAGTTTCTTTCTGGTTTAGTGACATAGGTATATGGGCAAATACGGGATTATTCATAGTATTTGCTGTCAAGACTCCCCAGACAACTATAAACCACCAGCGATAATTGCTTCTCCTGACTTTTGCCTTCATGCCAACGTGGTTAATTCCTCAACGATCTGATTCCAGGCTAACTGAGGATCATCAGACCCAGTAATAGGACGGCCAATTACTAGGTAGTCTGCGCCAGCGAGTATAGCTTCGGCGGGGGTCAGCGATCGCTTTTGATCTGCCTTTCGTGCCCAACTGGGGCGGATACCTGGACAAACCAGCAAAAAGTCATCGCCACAAATTTGCCTTAACTGTGCTACCTCTTGGGGTGAACAAACAGCACCACTTAACCCACACTCCTGAGCCATGAGTGCCATTGCTAAAGCATACTCTGGTAATTCTAGGGGAACCTTCAAATCAATTGCCAGCTGCCGAGAAGAAATACTTGTAAGTAGGGTGATAGCAATTAACTGAGGTGGTTTCACACCCGCCTGTAACGCCCCCTCCTGTACAGCTGACCAAGCAGCTTTTAAAGCATCTTGACCAGCAGTAGCGTGAATTGTGAGTAAATCCACCCCATAACCAGCAGCAGCACGACAATCCCCGCCACAGTATTGGGGATGTCGTGAAACTTCAAATCTAAAAAAATCCGCTTTTGGCGAGACTTTAAAACTTCCAGAATTGCTGGCCCAGAACTAGTAAATAATTCTAAACCCACCTTCCAGAAATCTACCAGGGGTAACCGGTCTACAAGAGCGATCGCACTTTGTAAATCCGGCACATCCAAAGGCACAATAATCTTTTTATGTGTGTTCATCTGTGTACCCTAGGGGAAGCCGCTCAGGCCTCTACATCTGTTCCCAACTGCCATTAAAGCACTAAACGGACAAACTTATTTTTGCCAACTTGTAGAACCCGCCCCTCTAATTCACTCTCCCCCTGAAAAATGGTATCAACATCAGTAATGCGATCGCCATCTAGACGTACACCACCCTCCTGAATTTTGCGTTTACCTTCCCCAGTACTTTTACATAAACCCGTCACATTCAGAAGGTAAGCCAACTTCACAGGAAACTCCGAGACTCCCGCCAGGGAGAACTCTGGAACTGCACCTTCCTTACCACCGCTTTTGGCCGCATCCTTAGCCTGAATAGCAGCAGCTTCACCGTTGTATTGTCGCACAACTTCCCATGCTAAAAGCATTTGGCGATCGCGGGGATTTTCTGGCAGTTGATCCAAAGGTAAATCAGTCAACAGTTCAAAATACTGAGATAGTAAATTATCAGGAACACCTTGTAACTTCTGATATTTTTGGGCTGGGTGTTCTGATAACCCGACATAATTACCGAGAGACTTAGACATTTTTTGCACCCCATCCGTACCGATTAAAATCGGCAGCAGTAACCCAAACTGTGGCTTTTGTCCAAAATGCCGTTGCAAGTCTCGCCCCACAGCGATGTTAAACTTTTGGTCAGTTCCCCCTAACTCTACATCTGCTTCCACAGCCACTGAATCATAGCCTTGCATCAATGGATAGAGGAACTCATGAAGGAAAATTGGATTCTCTTTTTTATAGCGTTCCGCGAATCCCTCTTTGGCTAACATCTGTCCCACAGTCATAGTAGAGAGTAACTCGAGAATCTCCCCTAAATTAAGCCGGGATAGCCATTCCGAGTTATAACGCACCTCCAATCTACCAGGCGTGTCAAAATCTAAGATAGGACGCACCTGGTCAAGATAAGTTTGAGCATTGCGTGCCACATCTGCTTCTGTAAGCTGACGGCGCACCTCAGACTTACCTGTAGGATCGCCAATACGAGCGGTAAAATCACCAATAATCAAAACAGCAGTATGACCAGCATCTTGAAACGATCGCAGTTTCCGTACTGGTATGCTATGACCAAGATGAATATCAGATCCTGTGGGGTCAATTCCCAGTTTGATCCTTAAAGGTCGGTTCGTAGTTAACAGGCGTTTCTCTAAACTTTCAGTTTCACTATCAGCATCAGTTGGTTGGGGGAAAACTTCCACCACGCCACGATGCAGCCAAAAAAAATTTTCTTTCATACTCACAGATTCACCATTAACTATGTTTTGTACTCTATAGGAAGGCTGGTTGGTGATACTCATAGGCAATATGTCCGCAGTTTAATCTACCGAATTAATATAATGGCAAAAAATTAACCGCCTAGCTTCATTGAATAAATTACAGTTATATTTACAAGTGAGGAAGTAAGAAAGCCGTGTCGTCTTCTAGGACTTTGACAAATAAGCAACCGCAAGGTCACGCTTCATCAGGTTTTGAGTTTTTCAAAGGAGTAGGCCAAATAACTGGCGGTACTCTACTGTCAATCACCATGCTGGCCAGCTCCATTGTAGCCGGGGGGCTGGTTGGTCTGGCTGTTAGTTTCCGTAACTTACCAGATGTCAGACAGATGCGTAACTTTTTTCCCTCGGAAACAAGTTATATCTATGACATTAATGGTAAACTACTAGCTAGTCTTCACGGAGAAGCTAACCGGGAGGTGATTCCCCTAAATAGAATTTCCCCGCACCTTAAACGGGCAGTGCTAGCCAGTGAAGATAGTCATTTTTACGATCACCACGGTATCAATCCCAGTGGTGTGGGACGTGCTTTGGTAACGAACTTGCTAGCAGGTGGTGTGCGCGAAGGAGGCTCTACTATCACCATGCAGCTGGTAAAAAATTTGTTTTTATCTCACAGGCGTGCTTTTACCCGGAAGTTAGCTGAAGCAGTACTAGCAATTAGGTTAGAGCAAATCCTCAAGAAAGAAGAAATTCTAGAAATGTACCTCAATCAGGTTTATTGGGGTCATAATAACTATGGTGTACAAACAGCAGCACGCAGTTACTTTAACAAGTCAGCAGAAATTTTAAACTTGGCTGAGTCAGCCATGATGGCGGGACTAATTCAAGCACCAGAAGAATTTAGCCCCTTTGCGAATATGGAACTGGCAAAACGCAAACAAAGAGAAGTTTTGGGGCGGATGCTCGATTTGAACTGGATTAGCCAGGATGAATATGATCAGGCTCTCAACCAAGAACTTAAGTTTGGCAGAATTCGCTCTTTCCAAGGTAGCGCTTTACCTTATATTACTAATACTGTGTCTCGGGAGTTAGTTCAAAAATTTGGGCGTGACGCACTGATAAAAGGTGGAATGCGTGTGCAAACCACTGTTGATGCTGATTTCCAAATTATGGCAGAACAAACTGTCAGCAACTGGCATCAAAAATTGAGCAGTCAGGGGTTAAGGGGTAATCAAATTGCTCTGGTAGCTATTGACCCCCGGACGCAGTTTGTTAAGGCTCTAGTAGGGGGTGTAAATTCCCGAACTAGTGAATTTAACCGTGCAACCCAAGCCCAGCGTCAACCAGGTTCTGCTTTTAAACCACTAGTATTCTATGCCGCTTTTGCCACTGGTAAGTATACACCAGATACCATAGTGCAAGATACACCAGTTAGTTATCGAGATGGTAGCGGTTGGTACAGTCCCAGAAACTATGATGGTGGCTTTCAAGGTGGAATGACAATACGTTCCGCCCTAGCCCAGTCTCGTAATATTCCCGTGATTAGGGTGGGTATGTCTATAGGCATGAATAAAGTTGTAGAAGTCTCCCGTACCTTGGGTATCAATAGTCCCATGAAACCTGTGACTTCTTTACCCCTAGGAGCTATAGGCATAACACCTCTGGAACTAGCGAGTGCTTACGCTACCTTTGCCAATTATGGCTGGAAGTCGCCACCGACGATTATGGCCCGTGTCACCGATAGTAGTGGCAATATCTTGTTAGATAATACACCCAAACCACAGTTAGTTCTCGACCCATGGGCATCAGCAGCCACCATTGATGTTATGCGTTCAGTAGTAACTAACGGCACTGGTAGAGCCGCGGATATAGGTCGTCCTAGTGCTGGTAAGACAGGAACAACTTCATCTGAAAGGGATATTTGGTATGTCGGGACTGTACCACAGTTAACAACTGCTGTCTGGGTGGGTAGAGACGATAACAGACCATTATCTAGAGGTGCAACCGGTGGCGGTATGGTGGCTCCTATCTGGAAAGATTTTATGGAACAAGCCCTCAAAGGTGTACCTTCACAGAACTTTAAGCCACCTTCGCAGTTTGAGCAACCTAAACCATAAATAATTAGTGCAATTTTAGTTTTTTTCAAAAAACTAAAATTGCACCAAGAAATTTAAATTCACTACTGCTGTTTTTCTAGTTCGGTTTTCATACGCTCTAGGGTCAGATGCATTTGCTCAAACATCTGCTGGGGAGTTACGCCAAATTGACCTAGCTGAGTTTTGAGTTGCTGCACAGTCATCTGCGCCATAAAATCCTCTGACAGCTCGAATCGCTTCATAAAGACGCGATAGCGATCCATCATAGCTTCCATTTGCTCGATGAATAGCTTTTTGCCCTCACGATCAAACTTGCCGTAGTTGCTGCCAAGTTTGATTAGTGCTTGATAATCCTCAAACAGCTGTTTTGCTTCCTGCTGAACTATATCAGAGTCAAAGAATCCCATTTTGCTTGTATTAAACTGAGTGTTGAGACTCAGTAGCTTATATTTTTGCCTCTATCATTATCTTAGTCTAGGGAATTCAGATAGAAAAGTAGTTTCGGCTTAAGTACGGTTTTTTACCCGAATTTCAACACTTGACTATGTGGTACCAGGGGACTGGGACTTATGGGGCAAGATGGGCATTTCTTAATCACCGATAAAATCTAACATGATGCGCTGATGTATATCCCCTAAAGGTCTTACTTCATCGGCTATTGGCGAATAACACTGACCTTGGCGAATATCTTCAGGTGTTAATAATCTCATGTCCCACCCTTCGTTTAAAACTAGTTGATTTAATTCGACTAAGAGTGGTGCATGAAACACATGACGAACCACAGTATCATCTACATAACAGCGGAATGCAAAAAATTTTGGCAGACTGTAGCCGATTTCTTCGATTACTTCTCGCTGGAGTGCTGCATCTGGCGTTTCGCCATCTTCCAGATGACCACCGAATAGCCCCCAGTAACCAGGGTAGAGAATACCAGGGATATTATCTCGCAGTTGCATGAGGAATTTATCTTGTTGATAAAGAATTGCGATCGCTACATGAACTGGTTGCTTAATCATGGATTTTTATGGGTAATTTCTCGGAATTATCTTAACTTTCCGATACTTTTTTGCTAAATTTCACTAACAAATACACTCTTTAAGAGAGGGCGTATCAACCAATGCACGTAGGAAAATCCCCCGCGCACCATTTATGTCCCGGCTCATTACCCGCCCGTCAGATGGAGACTTAACGAATTTAGCACCACCAAGGTTGGGGATGATTTCACCAGTCCAACTGACTGTTTTTGATGTGTACGCTTCGTTCACATCCATCACTACTTTATTAGTCTCAAAAGCCTTATGCTTGAGAAAACACTTAAATCGGTAGTGAGAGAGTGTTAACATTTGGCGCACTGACTTTGACCTAATTCGTCGTTTCGCCTTCTGAGACATTTGGGATGTTTCAAAGGTGGGCAGTAAAATAATGTCAAAGTTATTAACCAAAAATCGAGCAGTTTTCTTGTGCAATTCGTCTACAAGGTTTTTGATTTTACCTCGCAGTCTACTAGCAGCAAGTTTCATCCTTCTTCTTTGTTTGCACTTGGCTTTAGTGAGTTTAGAAATTAACTTATCCAAACGAAAACACAGCTTCTGAAGTAAATTAGCAGATGTGCCAATTTCGCCAAAACTACATTCAGAAAAGAAGGTAATAAATGTTCTGATACCGGGGTCAAGTGCTACAACACGTCCTTGGTTATCAGACTTCCGTTGCAGCACATCCTCTGGAACTGTCAAATAGTAATCACGGTAGGCAAATACTAAACGACAGTCGCCAAAGCTTTGTGGTAAGTCTTCTTTGAAGGTTACCTTACCTAATACAGTGTGGTAAATCCCTAAGTCTTTTACGGCAGATTTGGGAATGTAGCAAGATTGTACAGCGTCTTTTCTTGACCTAAATTTAATCTTGCTAACACCACCACCGTTTTTAAACTTTTTCTTGGCATTGCTGACAGACTTACAAGCATCTTTGATGGCAATTGATTTAATTTGATAAGGGACTGCTTTACTCCATTCTGGTAATCCGTTCAATATGTCAGTCTTAATCGCTTTCCAGTTAGCCTTGATGCTAGAGTCTTGCAGCAGTTTGATAGTAGTGTTGTAAACAAACCTGGATACACCAAACCACTGTTTAACAATCCGCCTCTGCTCTGTTGTGAGGAAGATCCGGATCTTCCTTGATTTTTTTACTGTACTTCCTGAGTCCGTGCATCCGACGAGAGAAGACGTGGAGGATGGAGAGAAGATCCGAGGTAAGCTCTGACTCTGGGGAATGTACAGTGTTGTCGAGAACCACGATTCGTCCACCGTTTTGCTCGACCATGTACTCAATAAGCTCGAATCCAAACCTTGCGAGTCGGTCACGACAGGTAACAACAAGCGTGAGCTGATCTCCGAGCATAAGTCTGTCCAGTAGGGCTTGCAGTCCTTTTCTTTTAAAGTTGATTCCACTGCCGATATCTTTGATGATTTCGGCATCTGGGTAGAGTGATTGCATATAGGCGATTTGTCTACCAAGGTCGTCTCGTTGCTTGGTTGAACTAACTCGGCAGTAGCAGACAATGGAAGTTCTAGCTGCACCACGGAGGTAGGATTCAACGTTAAAAAGTCTTTGTCCTGCTTCGTTTTTGATGCTTTCGATCTTGCCATTGTCTGCGTACTTCCTTAAAGTGTGTGGGTGCAGTCCCAGTTGTTTGACTGCTTCTCGTAGTGGTACATAAGCCATACTACTATCTGAGCATTTATGAGGATATGTAATCTATTATTAGCAAATAACTAGCTATTGGCTAACCTCTAGATAAACTTCCCCAAACTCTTGGTCAGCCAGGGTAATACTCTTGTAGCTAACTTTACCCTTAATTACCACTTCCTGGCCTTCTTGGAGATGGGGTCGATGGGTAATTACCCAAATTTTGCCAGTGGAGTCATTAATTTGATATGCCCATTGCTTCACTAGGGGAACTTGCCTTTCTACCTTACCCCGGATGTAAACTATATTCCCCTGGTCTGTTGCTGGTTTAATTTCCTGAATCAGGGTGATTTTCTGACCCATGCTCAAGTTACCTCCATTTAGGCTGGGTGTTCTCAAGGAACTACAACTACAAAGTACTGCTAAAAGTAACAAAGCAATGCTGCAAATATGAAAGTTTTTTGTTAGTTGCATAGAGTCAGTTCCCGTGGGTAAATTTCCAGATTCGGGGAATGATTCTTCAATCCTTCCCTGTTCAGATGAGACAGTTAATCTGAGAAGATAAATAATATGAGTATATTCTTTTAGATAGCAAAACCCTATGAAACTAAGGGCCAATGCCTGAAGTAGTTAGGCACGCAAAAAACCCAAATATGTTACGAAAAGTAAACACGCCTCACAGCCTTTCCAATGAAAACAACAACGGCCAAAATTCTCGACGGTAAAGCCTTAGCTGCAAAAATTCATCAAGAAATTTCAGCTATTACTACACAAACACAAGGAAAAATTGGGCGGCTACCTGGTTTAGCTGTATTAATGGTGGGGGATAACCCAGCATCAGCCGCTTATGTACGCAACAAAGAACGAGCTTGCACTAAAGTTGGTATTGCTTCTTTTGGTCAGCATTTTCCCACAGAAACAACCCAAGGGGAACTTGAGCAGGTAATTGCCGCACTCAACCAAGATGAACGTGTAGATGGTATTCTCGTGCAGTTACCTCTCCCTAGCCACTTGGATGCTGTAGCCCTGTTAAATAAAATAGACCCGGACAAAGATGCTGACGGACTGCATCCAGTTAACTTAGGGCGGCTAGTGCGGGGGGAGGCTGGTTTACGCAGTTGCACCCCAGCCGGTGTGATGCGGCTATTGCAGGAATATGAAATTTCTTTGCCGGGGAAAGAAGTTGTGGTGGTGGGACGCAGTATTTTAGTAGGTAAACCAATGGCCTTAATGCTACTGGAAGCTGATGCTACTGTTACCATTGCTCACTCGCGATCGCTCGACCTTGGTAAAATCACCAAGAATGCTGATATTATTATTGCTGCTGTAGGTCGCCCAGGATTAATTACCGGCGAAATAGTCAAACCAGGCTCTATTGTGGTAGATGTGGGTATGAATCGTGTAACAGATAGCAGTGGCAAAAGTCGGTTAGTGGGAGATGTTGACTGGGAATCAACTGCTAGTGTCGCCGAATATATGACTCCAGTTCCTGGTGGTGTTGGTCCCATGACTGTTGCCATGTTGTTACAAAATACAGTTACTAGTTATTTAAACAAAGCAAATTGTTAACACTTAACAGTCAACAGTTTAAAATTGTCACGGATAAGACAAACAACCAACCAGCCCTAAAATAGAAGGAATTGAAGAATGGTAGCAGCTGATAACCTCCAGAAAATGAAAGAGCAAGCCACCTTTAACCTGGAAGCCTATCTCCAAGAGCGGCAAAAGCTTTGTGAAACTGCTTTGGATATGGCTATCCCTGTGATCTATCCAGAAAAGATTTATCAATCCATGCGCTACTCTCTATTAGCTGGAGGTAAGCGTCTGCGCCCCATTTTGTGCCTTGCCGCCTGTGAAATGATTGGCGGTACAATCTCCATGGCTATGCCCACAGCCTGTGCTATGGAAATGGTACACACAATGTCTCTCATTCACGACGACCTACCAGCAATGGATAATGATGATTATCGTCGTGGGAGATTGACAAATCACAAGGTTTATGGTGAAGATATTGCCATCTTAGCAGGTGATGGCTTGTTGGCTTACGCCTTTGAGTTTGTAGCCACTCAAACCCCCGAAACCGTTTCTAGAGAGCGAGTTTTACAAGTAATCGCCCGTCTGGGCAAAGCCCTAGGGGCAGCTGGTTTAGTGGGCGGTCAAGTGGTTGATTTAGATTCCGAAGGTAAATCAGATATTTCTCTAGAAACCCTCAATTTCATTCATAACCATAAAACAGCTGCCCTTTTAGAAGCCAGCGTCGTTTGTGGAGGAATACTCGCCGGGGCATCTTCTCAAGATATACAAAAACTCACCAGCTATTCTCAAAACATTGGTTTAGCATTTCAGATCATAGATGATATTTTAGATATCACCGCCACCCAGGAGCAATTAGGCAAGACTGCCGGTAAAGACCTAATAGCTAAAAAAGTTACCTATCCTAGCCTGTGGGGACTCGAAGAGTCACGCTCCAAAGCTCAACAGCTAGTCGAAGCAGCCTGTCAGGAACTAGAAACCTTCGGGAAATTGGCGCACCCACTCCAGTCCCTGGCTTACTTTATCACCAGTCGCAATCACTAAGTCAATCTTAGACTTGGGATTTTGGGTTGCATAAAAATGTTTCCTCAGAAAATAATTGCCGCTAAATTTACTAACCGAACCGAAACACCATGCAGGACATAGGCCATATTTTAGATAACCGGGTGCTGCTGGTTGCTCTGGTAGCTTGTTTCATTGCTCAAGCATTGAAGCTCATAGTTGAGCTGGTCAAACATCGGAAACTGAATGTACGTGTTTTAGTTACAACTGGAGGTATGCCTAGCGCCCATTCAGCTTTAGTGACCGCTCTTGCAGCCGGTGTGGGAGAAAGTCTTGGTTGGGCATCGGCTGAATTTGCTTTGGCTACGGTTTTCGCCATCATAGTTATGTACGATGCTGCCGGAGTCCGCCAAGCCGCTGGTAAACAAGCTCGTATTCTCAATCAAATGATTGATGAATTATTCCACGAAAAACCAGACTTTAGTCAAGACCGTCTGAAGGAATTACTCGGACATACACCAGTGCAGGTGATCGCTGGTTCCGCCTTGGGCTTAACCATCTATTGGTTAGCTCGGTCTGCTTACTAGTTTACAGAGCTAGTCCTAAGCTGACTATTTTATAGACAAAACTATACTTATGTTGACAACAATTGACATAAGTGAGTTAAGAAAATCGCCCACTTGATATATAATACGATATCAAGTATTGAATTAAGACTATTGCCAACGCGAAAACCAAGCAATGATAGCGGTAGTCTTTCTTGTAAATCTTAAGAGAAATATCGCGTCTGGCTAAGGCGTGCAAGTCTACACCAGGGATAACCGCTCCCATGCTCCCGTTGAAGTAGAAAGTAAAGTCTAGCTTTGTCTAGTTTTTATATAGCAGCTACAGATGAGCGCAGTAACATTACCTTATTTCCATCTACTAGAATGGCAAAAAAACCGCTTTCGTTGAGCCTTTGTAGTTTCCTGTATGCCTCTTGTTGGTTCCCAGTATGAGCCGCCAATAGGTAAGGGCGTTGTCCGTAGGAAACTAAACCTATGTTACCGCCTACTACTTGTTGTATACTATTTGCTAGTTCTGGACGATTGAAATAATCTACCAATACAGCATAACCATCCCCTAGTAATTGGGGATTAAAGCTAATTGTCTGACCTGGAGTTGGTGGTGGTTGAACTGGATCTAGTACAACATCACCCGCTACTGCTCTTGTACTGATGATACTAGATAAGCCAGCAATATTCTTTATATATCTTCCCCAACGATTCGCGTCATCAATACTGTTAAATCCGCCTATGCGTGTGACTGTATCAGTAAGATATCGGCAAGTTGTAGCTTGAATCTGATTTGGTATAATATTGCGTAGCTGTTGGTAACTATCTGCCCTAGGACTCAGTACCAATAACACATATTCCCCAGGGCGCGGGAGTTCACAAACGGGAAGATTTTGTTGGGCGGACACAAAAGTCATGCTCCCCATCAAACTGGCTGCAGTCAGTGCTAATGCCCTAGATAAAGTATCAAATTTCTGGATAAAATTGGCAGGCATAAATGGAATTCTTGAGGGGTAAAAAGGGGTTGAAGCCAAGAAACTAGAACCGTCTGACCGGATTCTCAACAAGACCTATTGAAGGATAATGATAGCTAAATTCTCCCAAAACTGCTTTCAAAATTCACTACCACTTGCACATCACAAGACGGCTCTAATTTATCTTTTGATTTGCAGCTTCTTTGTTCCCCGTCAGGTGGAATCTTTGCCCAAGATTTCAAAAATGCATTTTTTGTTCCCCTACCGTCAGGGTAGGTATTGTACCTACCCTAGATTTTCTTCTCTTTTAGTCCCCAAAAATATCAGGACTAAAGTCCTCAGTAGCAAACTCAGGAATATAAGAGTATATTAAGAGACATAGCTCACAGATGCTAAAGGATCCGAGATAGTCTCGGAGGGAGCCTGAAATTCTCCTGTAATCACATACTCAAATCGCAGTTTTAACCAGGTTATAAATTGGGGGTTGGTAGAAATAATGGCGGCGGCAGGTTGAGGACACTTCGCTTTTACCTGTGCCATTTCAGGTGATTCTAGGAAAGCTGGCTGCTTCACCAACCAAAAATCAATTTCTTTTTCTTGTTCATGGTAGTATCGAGTCCGCTCCTTGAGCACCTCCGAGGTTGGTTCCTCGTGGATGAGAAATTTTTGACTTGCCAAAACGTAATAATATGTTTGCATTTTTCAACCCTTGCTATTCAATAAATTGAGGAAGATGCACCACTGTCACCCTGAAAAATAATTAAACCGGAATTACCTAATTAAGGCACTAAATGGACAAGCACTAGGTTTTCTTGAGTCACTTTTGGGTTTTTCTTGCCCATACCACAATTTTTGGAGAAAACTCCAAAAATTTCCTGGCTTCTGCTTTGGTATGGCTGATACCACCCGATCGCGATCGCCAGTTTCTGGTTTTGCGCTTGCTGTCAGCTTCTCCAAAAACTTGGTGTTGTCATAATAGTGTTCTAAGGAGAGGATTTTCAAGTCATCGCTAACATGGGCAATGCTCATACCGATTACTTCTATGGTTTCTCCTGTGGGTGCGTAGTCCTTATATGCACCTTTAAAGTGTCCCCAATGTCGCCACTTAAAAGCCACAGTCGGGGGTGCTGAAAACACTTCTAACACCTCCCAGAGAAATCCTTCGGGAAATGCTGTATGGAAGAGGTTTGTGGATGTTTCAAAGTTTTCCTCAGCAGCTTTGTAATGTTGAGTATTACCAATCAACAGCTTGTAAGTCCCTGACTCTACCACATCTGATAGAGTGTAGCTAGGACCTCCATTGGTACTCATGCGGAACTGATCATTGACAACTGATATCCACTGCTGGGGGTTGGTTTTGAAGTTAGCTTCTACATCAAAAGTTCTCACCAGATTTTGCACTATAGCCTCTAGTGAACCTTGGGGATGATTACGTGTACTCTCCTTCGCCAGATTCTCATTGGAACGGGTATAGTCGGGAAACTTGCCATAGCGCCATTCGATATTTGTACTCTGTTCTAGTACTTGATCTCTGTGCTGTACCCAAAGGGGTAGACCGTTAGGCTCTGTTGAGGTCATAGAACTTCCTTCTCAAAGATGTAACTCCAAATTTGGTGGATTTCGCAGTTCCAACCCCTCTATTTTGAATTTCTACCAGTAGATATAGTTACAGCCCCTGTATGGCTTGTTTCATTTCCCGGACTGCTCTTTCTATTCCTACTAATGCTGCTCGACTGATAATGGTATGGCCAATGTTGAGTTCTTCCATTCCTGGTAATGCAGCTACGGGGTAAACGTTCCAGTAGGTAAGTCCATGTCCTGCATTAACCCGTAAGCCGGCTTTTATTGCTTGCTCACATCCGTGAGCTAATAGGGCTAGTTCTTGCTGGCGACTTTTTTCCTCTTTAGCCTCAGCGTACTGGCCGGTGTGCAGTTCAATAAATTGGGCTTTGACCTTGACAGATGCTTCAATTTGTGCATCTTGAGCATCAATAAATAGACTCACCGGAATACCAGCGCTCTGCAATTTATCAACTATTTCCCCTATTCTAGCAGTTTGCCCAGCGATATCTAGTCCGCCTTCTGTGGTAACTTCTTCCCGCTTTTCGGGCACTAAGGTCACGTAGTCGGGTTTAATATCAAGGGCAATTCTCACCATTTCGTCCGTGGCGGCCATTTCTAAGTTGAGGTGCGATCGCACTGTTTGCCGTAACAGTAACACATCTCTGTCTTGAATATGCCGCCGATCTTCCCGTAAATGTACAGTAATGCCATCAGCACCCGCTAATTCTGCCAGTACCGCCGCTGCTACGGGGTCTGGTTCCACTGTCCGTCGCGCTTGACGGATGGTGGCGATGTGGTCAATATTAACCCCCAGTGTAGGCACCCTTATATCCCCCTATCCATAATCCATAAGCTTTAATTTTAACGGATTTTAGCTATATTTAACCAATAGAATTATGGTTGAGCGATCGCCTAAATCCCCAAGCAGGATTTAGAATAATATTTACACTCACTCTTTGCGGCGGTATGCTTTTAGAACTACAACAGATTATCGTCAAACCAGGACAAGAAATGTTGCTACAAGATATTACTTGGCAGCAGTTAGAAAATATTTTGGCAGAAATGGGAGAAAAACGCGCTGCACGTATTTCTTATAGTGATGGTTGGTTAGAAATTATGGTTCCTTTACCTGAACACGAAAAAGATAAAGAATATATTGGTGATTTAGTTAAAATTTTGCTAGAAACACTCCAAATTGATTTTGAACCTTTTGGTTCCACTACACTAAAAAACGAACAAATGCGGCAAACAGTCGAACCAGATACTTGTTTTTATATTCAAAATCAAGCTGCTGTAATTGCTAAAAATCGTCTTGATTTAACTGTAGACCCACCACCAGATTTAGCAATTGAAATTGATATTACTTCCCGGACTCGATTTGATAACTATGAGATTTTACGAGTTCCTGAACTGTGGCGATATACAAAACAAGGTTTAGAAATTTCTGTGCTACAGCAAGGAAAATATCTCAAAGTTCTATCTAGTCCTAATTTTCCTAATATCCCCATTGTGGAATTAATTAATGAATATGTTCAGCAATGTTTAACTATTGGCAGAAGTCAAGCTATGCGTAATTTTAGAACTTGGCTCAACAGTAATTTATAATTATTTTTAATTTGTACACTTCTCGCCCTAACTCGAAGCACTGGTATAAAAGCGCAAGGCAAACCGCCAAAAACTACTAGAAACCCAGAACAGCACCACAGCTAAAATTCCAGCACCTATTGTCCAGTTAACTTCACCCCGACCCAGCATAGCTTCCGCTGGTATTGTAGTTAAAAATGCCACTGGTACTACAAAGGTAAAGAAAAAGCGGTAAGCCGTGGGATAAGCTACCATAGGATATCTACCAGCTTCTAACAAGCCCCGTAAAACTTCTGTAGAATTGTAGATTTTTACAAACCAAATGCTGGTTGCACCCAGTATAAACCAGAGACTATAAAGAATTACCAAACCAAATAACAACGGTACTGCACTCATCAGGTAATTCTTGATGCCTAAACCCAGGTTTGTACCTGCATAGCCAATGACAATACTACCAAAAACTAAATCTGGTAGTCCCCAAGGTGACAAGGTGTGAGTCGAAAGCCAAAACTGACTGCGGATAGGTTTGAGTAACACAAAATCTAATGTACCTTCCTGGACATGGCGGACAATGCGATTGAGGTTTGGCGCTAAAAAGGTAGCTGCAAACCCTTGTAGTAGAGTAAAAATTCCCAGAACTAGTAAAGCCGCCGACCATGACCAGCCGGTAAAGGTGTAACCAGTGCGGTAAAATAAGAAGAGTCCGAATAAACTACCTGCAAGATTACCCAGACTGCTGAGGGTAGCTATCAGAAAATTCAGGCGATACTCCATCTCAGATGCGATCGCCGTACTCCAAAATAACCCTAGTACTTGCCAATATCTTCTCACCTTGCACCCAGAGTAACAACATACTGACAGCATAGCGAATCACTAGCCATCTGGCGTATAGGATAAAATATGACCCGTGCAAAACGAATTAAATGATTAAACTAGACCAGTTTCTCAAATTCATGGGTGTAGCCGCAACCGGAGGACAAGCCAAGCTGATGATTATTGATGGTGGCGTAAAAGTCAATGGTACAGTGGAAACCCGAAGAGGACGCAAATTAGTATTAGGCGACAAAGTAACAGTAGAAGGGAAAACCTTTGAGGTGGATGTATAATCGTCCCTAAATTACCTACCCTACCCTGATTTTGGTTAAGTCCTTGCCATTAAAGGGTAAAGATTGCTGTTCAATGATTGAATACTTACTCTTAGAGGTTGTTTGATAAGTTTTCAACAGGTAATTTTTATCTTAGGGAACAGGGAACACACCGAACACCGAAGGATTGGGAAGGATTGGGGAACACACAAAAAACAATAAAATCTAGTCCCCTCCCCTTACAAGGGGAGGGTTAGGGTGGGGTCAAACAATAGTTGATACACTAATCATGACTTGACAAACATCCCCTTACAAGGGGAGGGTTAGGGTGGGGTCAAACAATAGTTGATACACTAATCATGACTTGACAAACATCCTCACAGATGTGTTAAGTCATGGAAATCACAAATTAATAATTGATTAATGTATGGCTTTTTCCCCGTATTCCTATCAGATTATACATCTAAAAGTTTTCATATATGCAATATATGAAAAATAGCAAGATAATTTACATTAGAGAAATATTACGTTGCTTCAGATAAACAATTTTCCAACTTTCTCTAATTTTTTTTGACAATTAGTAAAAAAATCTTTAAGCTAAAAGATAGGTTACACAGTTCCGACAAAAAACAGCAATTTTGTTAGATAAATTAAAAATTGCTCTTGTAGATTATCGGCATGAACAAATGAACTGAACTCAATGCTTGATGATAAATAGTAACGGCATCACTTTGAGCTTCAGTAGAGACCTAGGAGTAAGATATTTTGACATTGACCGGATTTCGCTGCAAGTAGCTATACAAACTCCGGTCACGTGTTAATCATGATAGTGGTGTGAGGATTTGCAACATTGACAAGTGAGGTGCAATAGATATGTCCAGGAGAACACAATGCTTGAGTATCTGACATCTTTAAACGATCACAATTTGCCCTATCCAGATACGATGCACCCCATCATTGTCCACTTCGTAATTGCGATGGTTTTGTTTGCATTCTTCTGCGATATACTCGGTTACTTTACTGGTAGAACTCATCTGTTTGAAGTGAGTTGGTGGAATATGTTTGTGGCGACCATCGCTATCTTCGTGGCCATTATTTTCGGTCAATTTGAAGCCGGTTTAGCACAACCCTACACCCAAGCTAAATCAGTATTAAATGTACATACATTGGTTGGTTGGTCCCTATCGGGAATTATCGCATCCGTTACAGCTTGGCGGTATGTAATTCGCAGCCGCAACCCGTACAAATTGCCCATTCATTATATGCTGGCTGGGTTGTTGTTAACTGTGATTGTCGGCGTGCAAGTATATCTGGGAGATCAACTGGTGTGGGTATATGGACTGCACACAGTACCAGTTGTTGAAGCAGTCAAGGAAGGTATCTTGCCATGAACTCGGAATTAATTGATCAAATAAGCGGCCAATTCGGGGCTAATGGACTACCTTACTCGATTCCCATTCATCCTAACTTAGTCCATCTTACCTTGGGTCTGTTCATCATTGGCATTACCTTTGATCTTGTAGGTATGCTGTTCCCCTGGCAAAAATGGGTCTTCAAGTTTTTAGCCATTCCTGTCGAACCTGCCAACTTTTTTGATGTGGGGTGGTACAACATGGTCGGCTCCACTATCATTACTATTTTCACTGTAGCTGCGGGCTTTTATGAAATGCTGCTCGCAACACCATCTAGTGATGTCAAAAGTGCTTGGGGAATGCAGGCCATGGAAACCATGCTTTGGCATGGTGTGGGTGGGGTATTCTTGCTGGGGCTGATTCTAGGGATGACTGTTTGGAGAGGATGGCAGCGTTTTATTTGGAGTCAAGACCCAGCACAAGAAGTGCAGTGGAGTTATTTAGCCACTGGAATAGTAGTGATGTTGATTATGTACGTCCACGGCACACTAGGAGCGCAAATGGCGGCAGAATTTGGCATACATAATACAGCAGATAACTTGCTGAGAATGGGCGCAGACCTAAACACAATGCTCAAGTAACTAACAATTATGGACTTGCGGAAGATTTCAAATATTTTCACCGTGTTGGTGGCTGCAACCATTGTGACTATCATCAGTCTCTGGATAGGACAGCAGGCTTATAGCTGGCTTCCCCCCCAAGCAGCAGCAGAATCTCAGCTAATTGATGATTTAATTAGCTTCTTAGTCACCCTGGGTGCATTCATCTTTTTAGGTGTAACCGGGACTCTGATGTACTCGATCATTTTCCACCGGGCACAAAGATGGGACTTGAGCGATGGCCCCCACATTGAGGGTAACGTTACCTTAGAGGTGGTGTGGACAGCAATCCCCATTATGTTAGTGTTATGGATTGCTGCCTATAGCTACCAAGTCTACGAGCAAATGGGGATTCAAGGACCCATGGAACTAGTCCATTTGCATAATCCTGTAAGTATGGAAGCCGCTGATGCAGCACCCCAGGAGCAAGGGGAACCGGTAGAAAACATTGATGTAGTGGCTAAACAATGGGCGTGGGTGTTCCACTATCCTGAAAGAAATGTTACCAGTACCGAATTGCATTTACCAAGCGATCGCCGGGTACGTTTAGCACTAAAATCAGAAGACGTGCTACATGGCTTCTATATTCCTGCATTCCGCCTCAAGCAGGACATTGTACCCAACCACACCATTGACTTTGAATTTACACCCATCCGTGAGGGACAGTATCGGTTAACCGATTCTCAATATAGTGGTACATACTTTGCCACCATGCAGGCCAATGTAGTTGTGGAATCTCCCGAAGATTACCATCAATGGCTATCCTACGCTGCCACCCAAAAGCCCACACCAGCCCCAAATCAGGCAGCCTCTGAGTATGCCCAAGCAGCCAGTCAGCCAGTCAAAAACGGTTGGGCTAGAGTAGCACCAGCAACATCTCCTCTAGTCAATTATCCTGGGTAATGACCAATGACACATATCTCTGTTACAGACATCAGTCACCCTGGTGAGCAACCAGGTAGCTGGAAAAAATACTTCAGCTTTAGCACCGACCATAAGGTAATTGGTATACAGTACCTGGTCACCTCATTTATCTTCTTTCTCGTCGGCGGGATCTTCGCCATGGTAATTCGCGGAGAACTAATTACACCCGAATCTGACCTAGTAGACCGCACCGTTTATAACGGGATGTTCACCATGCACGGCACTGTCATGCTGTTCTTGTGGACATTTCCCTCCCTAGTAGGCTTTGCCAACTATCTAGTACCCCTAATGATTGGGGCGCGAGATATGGCATTTCCCCGACTCAACGCCGTCGCCTTTTGGATGGTACCGGTGGTAGGGATTCTCTTAATGACCAGTTTCTTAGTCCCCGGTCGTCAGCCCAAGCTGGTTGGTGGTCTTACCCACCAGTAAGCTTGCAAAACCCCACCGGTAACTTAATTAATGGTCAAGTAGTTTGGTTACTAGCAGTAGCCATATCCGGTGTTTCCTCCATCATGGGTGCTGTTAACTTTGTTACCACCATCGTCAAGATGCGCGCCCCGGGGATGGGCTTCTTTCGGATGCCTTTATTTGTCTGGGCAGTATTTAGCGCCCAGATTATCCAATTGTTTGGATTACCTGCACTCACAGCCGGTGCAGTGATGTTACTACTAGACCTGACCGCAGGAACTGCCTTTTTTAACCCCAGCCACGGCGGTAATCCAGTGATGTTTCAGCATTACTTCTGGTTTTACTCCCACCCGGCTGTTTACGTGATTATCTTGCCCATCTTTGGCATTTTCTCAGAAATATTCCCAGTCTACGCCCGCAAACCATTGTTTGGCTACAAAGTAGTTGCCATCTCCTCAATGTTAATTGCGGTAGTCAGTGGTATCGTCTGGGTACACCATATGTACGTCAGTGGTACACCTGGTTGGATGCGGTTAATATTCATGCTTACCACCATGTTTGTATCCGTACCCACAGGTATTAAAGTATTTGCTTGGGTAGCAACCATTTGGGGCGGTAAACTGCGGCTAGATACAGCCATGCTGTTTTCCCTGGGTGGCTTAATCATGTTTGTATTCGCCGGGATCACAGGTATTATGCTTTCCTCAGTACCTGTAGATGTACACGTCAACAATACTTACTTTGTGGTCGGTCACTTTCACTATGTCCTCTTTGGCACAGTGACCATGGGTTTATATTCCGCCATTTACCACTGGTTCCCCAAAATGACCGGCAGAATGTACTACGAAGGCTGGGGTAAATTGCACTTTTGGCTAACATTTATTGGCACTAACCTGAACTTTTTACCCATGCACCCCTTGGGTTTGCAAGGAATGTTACGCCGGGTTTCCTCCTACGCTCCAGAGTACGAATTTTGGAATATTATCGCCAGTCTGGGGGCTTTCATGCTGGGAATGTCCACCTTACCATTCATTTTCAACATGGTCATTTCCTGGATGCAAGGGGAAAAAGCACCTGATAATCCCTGGAGAGCGATCGGACTAGAGTGGATGGTTTCTTCACCCCCCCCAGTGGAAAACTTCGAGGAAATTCCCATCATTATTTCTGAACCTTACGGCTACGGCAAATTAGAACCCTTAACAGCCAACAACCCCGCATTAAAAAACGCAGACTAAATCTCCGCGTTCCTCTGGGTTTAAAAAAGGAGAATTCCCATCAATGGACAGTTCCATCAACTCAGAAGAGTTGCAATTACCTCACCATCACACAGGCGTTGAACACGAACACGACGAAGAAGGCAATAAAATGTTTGGCTTCATTGTGTTCCTCCTATCGGAAAGCGTTATCTTCCTGAGTTTCTTCGCCGGGTATATCGTCTACAAAACCACAACTCCTAACTGGTTACCAGATGGAGTTTCCGGGTTAGAAATTATAGAACCCGCCATCAATACAGTCATTCTTGTTTCCAGTAGCTTTGTGATTTACTTAGCAGAACGAGCCCTACAAAAACACGATTTAAGGGGATTTCGCATCTATCTGGCCGCCACTATGGCCATGGGTACCTACTTTTTAGTGGGACAAGGTATTGAATGGAGTAACCTCGAGTTTGGGTTCACTTCCGGGGTATTCGGTGGGATGTTCTATCTGCTGACTGGTTTTCACGGTTTGCACGTTCTCACTGGTATTCTGTTACAGTTGATTATTTTTTTCCGTTCTTTCTTACCGGGAAACTACGATTCCGGTCACTTTGGGGTCAATGCGACCTCGTTATTCTGGCACTTCGTAGATGTGATTTGGATTGTTTTGTTTATCCTTATCTATATTTGGCAATAGGTTTTTGGGGATACTGCTGTTCAGTCGGTCGTGTCCCCATTTTTTTACCTATGGGTGAATATTAAGATGGATTGACACGCAGGTATAAAATCTCAACAACATATAAAGTATACTTAGTTACTAAGTAATTGGTCAGGATTAGGTATATGTATCATCGGTTATTGAGATGGTAGATGCTAATGTATAATGTATACTGGTTTATTTATAGCCTTTTTCAGGCTCATGAAGTACACACCAATTCCCTGTTCCCTCAAACTAAAAAAAATTGTACCTCACGAGCATGGGAAATGATATATACATGAGTTTAAACTTTTTTAAAACAGCATATAGTTACTGAGAATATGGATATATGATTCAGCAAGATGATAAAGCTTTATTTCAAAAAAAGGCTCTCAAAAATGCTTTAGGTAATTTTAAGTTTCCCTCCGATTTAGAGCAACGTCACCAGACTATTCAAAAATGGGTTAAGGCTCTACAAACAGGTACACTTGACCAAATAAGTGAAGTTTCCTTACATGGTGATTTTATCAAAGATATCTTTCAAAATGTGTTGGGTTATCGTTCAGTCATTGATGGTGGTGGTAAAGCTTGGGAAATTTACCCAGAAAAACATATCGCTGATGGTGGGGGTGCTGCTGATGCAGCTTTGGGATTTTTTACAGCCGTAGAAAACCATAAAGGTCAAGTAAAATTACAGGGTTTAGTTGTTGCACCCATTGAATTAAAAGGAAGTAAAAATAATTTAGACCGTGCTGTATCTGGAAGGGACAAATCAGCGGTTGATCAAGGATGGCATTATGCTAATTATACACCTGATTGTCATTGGATTATTATTTCTAATTATCGAGAGTTAAGACTCTATCACATTAATAAAACTCCTGCTTATTATCAAAGGTTCTCTTTGACAGATTTAGCAGATTTCCAGGAATTTAAAATATTTTACTTTATTTTTTGTCGGCAAAATTTTCTACCCATTAAAAATGTATCTGTAATTGATAGGTTGTTAACTGCTTCTAATCAAGCACAAGAGGAAATTACAAAACAACTCTATGACGAATATCAGCAAGTTAGATTAAACATTGTTAAACATTTCCGCTTTATTTGTGATTTAAATATTCCCAACCGGGAGCAAGTTTTAATTGAGAAAGCACAAAAGACTTTAGATAGAATTTTATTTATTGCTTTTTGTGAGGATAGGGGACTATTACCAGAGAGGACAATTAGTAATGCTCATGATAGTAGAAACCCTTATACTCCTGTTCCGATTTGGGAAATTTATAAAAATGTTTTCCGCTGGGTTGACCAAGGTCATGATGATCCACCAATTCCGGGTTATAATGGGGGTTTGTTTCAACATGATTCGCTGTTAGATGAACAGTTAAATATTCCAGATTCTTTATGTACTCAACTGAAACAACTGACGCGCTTTGATTTTGATTCCGAAGTTTCTGTAGATATTCTGGGACGGATTTTTGAGCAGTCAATTACAGATTTAGAAGAGTTAAAAGCTGATATCACTCAAAAGGAATTTGATAAAAAACAAGGTAAGCGGAAGAAATTAGGGGTATTTTACACCCCTGCTTATATTACTCAATATATCGTTGAAGTGGCCATTGGTGGTTATTTGCAAACGCGAGAGTATGAGTTAAGACAGCGGTTTGAGCTAGCAGCAGATACACTACAACAGCGAGAACAAGAAATTCAGTTTTGGTTAACTTACCGAGATGAGGTATTAGTAAAAACGCGAGTTATTGACCCCGCTTGTGGTTCAGGTGCGTTTTTAATTGCAGCTTTTGATTATTTAGAAAGTCAGTATCGACGAGTTAATGATAATTTACGCTTTCTGGAATATCAGGGTTTAGAAAATATGGAATTAGATAGAACTATTCTCAGTAATAACTTGTTTGGGGTTGATTTATCGCCGGAGTCGGTAGAAATTACTAAGTTATCTTTGTGGTTAAAAACTGCAACTCAGGGAAAAAGTTTAACTTATTTGGATGATAATATTAAAGTTGGTAATTCTATTGTGGTTGATTCACAACTGACAGATTTAGCTTTTAATTGGGAAGGTGAGTTTCCCCAAGTGTTTGCTGAGGGTGGTTTTGATGTCGTAATTGGGAATCCTCCTTATATCCGTCAGGAATTATTATCAGAATTTAAACCTTATTTACAAGCAAATTATCAAAGTTATAATGGAGTTGCGGATATTTATGTTTATTTCTATGAAAAAGGTTTAAATTTATTAAAGCCCGAAGGCATACTTTCTTATATTGTTACTAATAAATGGTTACGTTCTGGTTACGGTGAACCGTTGCGACGGTTCTTTTCTGAGTCGAGTGTGTTTGAAGAAATTATAGATTTTGGACACGCGCCAATTTTTCAAGATGCTGATACTTTTCCCTGTATTGTGGTAGTGAGGAAACCTAAAATTGTTCAGATATCAAATGAGAATCAATCAGTTTTAGTTTGTTCTGTTCCCCGTCAGGAGATAGCTAAAATTAACCTGACTCAATATGTGCAGAATCCAGAGAACAGTTATACTATCCCTTGGTCGCGGTTTACTAGCAATGCTTGGAGTTTAGAACCTCCTGCGGTTGAGGAATTAATGGGGAAAATTCAGCGGTTGGGAGTTCCGTTAAGGGAGTTTGCTGGGGTAAAACCTTGTTATGGAATCAAAACAGGTTTTAATGAGGCGTTTTTAATAGATGAAGCGACTAAGAAGAAGTTGGTTCAAGCTGACCCGAAATCTGCAGAAATCATTCAGCCTTATTTAAGAGGCCAAGATATTAAAAGGTGGGTTTCTAAATGGGAAAATTTATGGATGATTTTCGCTCACAAAGATATAGATATAGAAGAATATCCTGTAATCAAACAACATTTAGAAATTTATAGAAATAAGTTGGAAGCTAGAGCGGGTAAACAGTTATGGTGGCAGCTGCAAGCATCACCATCATTCTACCCTCTTTTGGCACAACCTAAAATAATTTATCAGGTAATACAATTTCATCCAGCTTACAGCTATGATACACGAGCTTATTTTACAAATGATAAAGCTTTTATCATTCCCACATCTGACTTATATATTCTGGGAGTTCTCAATTCTCCTCTGATGTGGTGGTATAATTGGCGACGTTTACCACGGATGAAAGATGAGGCTTTAAACCCTGCCGGCTATTTGATAGAAACTCTACCCATTGCGTCACCTACCGCAGAAATACGTGCAAAAGTAGAAATAATAGTTACCAAGTTAATTGAAATTACTCAACTGAACGGGGAAGTTGAGCAAGATTTCCTGGAGTGGTTGCAAATAGAATTTAAAATTGAGAAGCTGGGACAAAAATTAGGAGATTTCGCTGCTTTAGAATTGGCTGAGTTTGTGGAAGAGGTGAGAAAAAGAATGCCAAAATCTAAAACGGTTGACCCTTTGGGTGTCTCCCAATTTAAAGCGCTGCGTCAAGGATATAATGATTATGTTCCAGCAATCCAAAGTCGGAAATATGAAGCTGTAAAATTAGAATATCGACTGGCTGATTTAGTTAACCAAGCCTATGAACTGACAGCACAGGAGATTGATTTAATGTGGAGAACAGCACCGCCCAGAATGCCTATTGCTCAATTTTCTAGGTAATATAGGAATCTTATTTGAGTTGAGAAATTATCAGTGAGGAAAGGGAACACACCGAACAGGGAACACCGAAGGATTGGGGAACAAACCGAACACACAAAAAACAATAAAATCCAGTCCCCTCCCCTTACAAGGGGAGGGTTAGGGTGGGGTCAAACAATAGTTGATACACTAATCATGACTTGACAAACATCCTCTAAGGGAGTTGGGTATGTGGTCAAGGGTGAAAACTGAGTTTAGTGGACTAATTCAATGGCGCGTTTAGTCAATTCTTCAGCAGTTAACCCGTTAAAGGCCATCAATTCCCCGGCGCTGGCGGTGGTTTCCCCACGTTTCCAGGCGAAAGTATCACGTTTGCAGTTGCTGCGTAACATGATTGGTTCAAGCATGGCCGCTGCGCCACCAGTGACACCAATTAATGCGTCACCGCTGAATAATTGGGCAAATTGAGCATCATCCATGAAACCGCCATCGGGTTCTGAGCAAGTTTCCCAAGCTGTGTCATGAGGACGATACAAACGGCGGGGGTTAATGACAGAAACAATTTTTACGCCTATACCTTCGGTTTCTAAGAAAGCGGCGACTTCAAAGACGGGAATTAAGGTCATATCGCCAATGACTGCAAATACAACTTGTTTATCACCGGGAACTTCTTGTAATAAGATTGCGCCGTCTGCTAAACCTTGGCGAGTTTGTTCTAGGGTGGTAAGAATTGGTAAGGGTGATTTACTGGCGGTGATGACGATTCCTTTATTTTTGGTGTTCAAAGCCCAGTCATAACAAACTTGAATGCTGTTAGCGTCGGGGGGAAATAGGGGGAAAACATTACCATTACGCATGAGGGAAGCAAAGTATGCTTCAATTTCTGGGCGTTGGTGTGTCCAACCGTTGCGCCCTTGCTCTAATGCACCGGCGGTAAATAAGGTAATGGTTGAGGGAGTTTGACGGCGTAATTCTGCCATGGCTTGGATGACTGTTTGCCAAATTGGTAACCCGTTGATGGCAAAGGATTCATAGGAACACCATAGGGTTCTCGCACCCATGAGGGCTAAACCTGCAGCTAAACCTGCGCAAGCATCTTCACTCAATGGTTCATAAACTTGACCGTTGGGTGCTTGGTTATATAAATCGTCGGTGGTGGGGTGAATGACTTTGAGGGCTTGGTTAATGTTAGCAATTCCTGATGCTTCGTTACCGTCGGCGTTGGTGACTAGGAATTTACTATCTTGTTTACCGACGATTCCCACTAAGCGCCCCATGGCGGTGGTGGAAACTTGGGGGTCACCTGCGACTGTATATTCTTCTAGGGGTAATTTCCCTAGCTCTGGTAATGGTAATTCAAATTCTGTGACTACTGTTTTGGCTGCGGGTCCGCCACCGGCGCGTTCGGCGTTGGTTCTGACTATTTCCCAAGCTTCTGCGGGGAGGGCGCGGCTTTGCAATGCACTGATAATGTGGGGTGCGTTTAGGGTGTCTTTGGGATAGAGGTTATGAGATTTGGAACCGCGGGCGTGAACCCCTGCGCCTTTGAGTTGTTTAATGATAAATACGGTAAGTTTGCCGTTGAGGGCGGAGTGGGCGGCTTTATCTATGCCTAAAAGTACGGTTTTGGTGAAGGCTAGGCGCTGCTCAAAGGAAAAGGCGGTACTATCAACATAGTCCCCTGGTTGGTGTTGGTCGTCAAAGTCTTTGGCATCGACTAGAATTACTTCTGCAAAACCGTTTCCTTGCCAGTAGGCTTTCATTTCGGCGTTGGTTTTGAGGGAAACCATACTATGATGTTCTTGGCTGTAGCCGTTCCACACTAGGACGGGTAGGAAGTTGGTGGCACTGGGATAGGCTGTGTTAAAATGTGCCATGGAACTCATAATATATGGTTCACCTAGTCCGCCGTCACCCAGGGTGAAAGGGAATAACTTATCTGGGTGCAGTAGTGCAGCGGCCATGGCAAAGTGTTGTCCTTGCCCTAGGGGTCCGGCGGGTGCGAGAATGCCGGGGATGTAGCCGGAAAGGTGCCCTAAAAGTCCGTGCTTTTCCCGGAAGCGATCGCGCAGTTGCTGTACTGTATTAATCCCCATGTCTTCTAGGGAGCGGTCTAAAAACATGGCGCTATAGAATCCGGGGGCGTGGTGTCCCACTTCTGTCATGATGTTTTTATGACCTAGCATTACCAAGGCTGCGTAGGCTTCTGCTTGACTGGCAAAACCCCCCGGATGTCCGGAAGCTTTACTGGCTGTGATTTGTAGGGTTAAATAGCGTAGGGCATCGGCAGCTAGTAAGGTTTGATATACGGCGGCGGGATCTGTGGGATCGGCGATCGCCTTTTTTCCTGGTTCTATTGCTGCAATTCTACCATAAGTTGCAAAATTTGGCAAGGCCTCACCAAAATATTGGATTCCTTCACAAAAATTTGGCAGGGCGGAAGATGCTGTGGATGTCATACTGAGTACCTTATAAAAACTGGGCAAGCTGTAGATGCTTAATGAACTTAACAGAAATTTTACCTTAAACAGCAAGAAGGCTCACACCTACCCGATAGGGAGGTGTTGAGATGAATTGCGAATATTTGTTTTTTTGTTGATATTTTTTGATGATTTCTGTTATCATGAAATGATAAACGCGGTAAGGTCGATACCATGTATAGAGCAATTAAAGTGAGAATTTATCCTACTGATGAACAAGAATCCTATCTGGCTCAGTGTTTTGGGAATACTCGATGGTTGTGGAATTATATGCTTAATGCCACTACTACCGCTTATCAAGAAACGGGGAAAGGTCTTTCTAAAGCAGCAATGGATAAATTGCTTCCCGGTTTAAAAAAAGAATATGAATGGTTAGGACTTGCATACAGTCAAGTATTGCAAAGAGTCACATTTAATCTTTCAAGTGCGTTTGTAAATTTCTTTGAAAAACGTACTAAATTTCCTAACTTTAAATCTAAACATGGTAACCAATCGATTCAATATCCTCAAAACGTCAAGTTACTACCACAGGATTCTGTGATTAAGTTTCCTGGTAATTTGGGATTAATGAAAGCCGTGTTTCACAGAGAACTACCGTCCGGTAAATTCACTACCGTCACCATATCTAGAAATGCAGATGGCAGATACTACGCCTCTATTCTTTTCAACCAAACAGATAATCCAGTAGTCGCTGTTCGACAGGCGATCGGAGTTGATCTGGGTTTAAAAAACTTTGCTGTAACCTCTGAAGGGTCAAAGTATGACCTACCCAAAAAACAATTGGCAAAATTAGAAAAAAATAGAAAGCGTAAGCAGAAAAAACTAGCCAGAAAAAAAGATAAAACATCCAACAAACGCCGTCAAGCCAAACGTTTAGTGGCAAAAGTCTCTAGTAAAATAGCTAGAGTGAGAGAGGATTTTCTACACAAGCTATCTCGCAAAATAGCATACGACAACCAAGTTATTTGTGTAGAAGATTTGGCAGTTAAGAATATGGTGAAAAATCCCAAATTGGCGAAAGCGATAACAGCTCAAGGATGGGAAATGTTTCAAACCATGCTTAAATACAAAGCTGAGAAATTCGGTCATACCTATATTGAAGTAGGTCGTTTTTTCCCATCATCTCAACTTTGTAGTGAGACTCTACTACCTATCCCGATGCTACAAAAATGTTATGATTCATTGGGTGTAAGGCTTGTAGATTGTCCCCACTGCCAAAAACAGCATGATAGAGATATTAATGCGGCGATAAATATTAGAAATGAAGGATTGCGACTTTTAGAGTTAGGAACTAGCTCTTGTGCCCTTGGAGGGGATGTAAGACCAAAGTCTTCGGGACGTAAAAAATCTACGAAGGCTGAGGCGGTATCCGATGAATTGGGAAGCCTATACTGTACCGCCAGGTCAGTGTAGGTAGTTCACATCTTTGAGGTGGTGAGGATTTATTGCTTTTTCACAAGGTGAGGATAAGAACTTTAAATCCTTCGTATTTCAACCATTATTATGGTATGACAACAAGGGCGATCGGTCGATCGCCAAAGATGCCAAAGATAATTAATTATTAATACCAGCTATTTGTATATAACTTACTGTAGATATATTGTTGAATATCCAGAGTTTAAATTAAGGGGTATAGATAACCACACCAGGGTAAAACTACATGACATATAACCACAGGTGTAGAATACAATTATCAACAAAATTCTTTCTAACCCAAATTATAATAATAATAATAATTTATCACCATATTATCCAAGCACAAATATGCAAGAGTATGATGTTATTATCATTGGCGCAGGACATAACGGACTAGTATGTGCAGCGTATTTGCTCAAAGCTGGTTATAGTGTTCTGCTGCTAGAAAAGCGTTCAGTTCCAGGTGGTGCAGCCACAACGGAGGAATGCTTACCCCAAGAAGCCCCGGGATTTAAATTTAACTTGTGTGCAATTGATCACGAATTTATTCATTTAGGCCCAGTTGTCGAAGAATTAGAACTAGAAAAATATGGTTTACAATACTTAGATTGTGACCCAGTGGTTTTTTGTCCCCATCCTGATGGTAAGTATTTTTTAGCTCACAAATCAGTAGAAAAGACCTGTGCAGAAATCGCCCGTTATAATGAACGGGACGCTAAAAAATACGCAGAATTTACAGAGTACTGGCAAAGGGTCATCAGTGCCATGGGTCCGATGTTTAACGCTCCACCCAAATCATTTATAGATATTTTTGGTAATTATAACATCCAAAAATTCAAAGATTTATTTTCCGTCATCGGTTCACCATCCAAAAGCTTGGATTTTGTTCGTACCATGTTGAATAGTGCTGAGGATATTCTAGAAGAATGGTTTGATGAAGAATTCTTAAAAGCCCCACTGTCTCGACTCGCTTCCGAACTCGGTGCGCCCCCTTCACAAAAAAACCTAGCCATTGGTGTGATGATGATGGCTATGCGTCATCATCCCGGTATGACTAGACCCCGCGGTGGAACTGGGGCCTTAGTCCAGGCATTAGTTAAATTAGTTACTAGCAAAGGTGGTAAGATTTTAACAGGGCAGCAGGTAGAGAAAGTATTAATTGACAATGGTAAGGCTGTGGGTGTCCGAGTTGGGGGAGGTCAAGAATATCGGGCTAAATATGGCATTATCTCTAACATTGATGCTAAACGTCTATTTTTACAACTTATGGAAACTGATGAGGTAGATGATGCTGACCCTGATTTACGACCAAGATTAGAACGCCGGATCATTAATAATAACGAAACCATCCTGAAAATCGACTTGGCTTTAGATAAACCTCTGCATTTTCCCTACCATGACCACAAAGATGATTATCTGATTGGGTCGATCTTAATTGCAGATTCCATGGCTCATGTTGAACAAACCCATAGTAAATGTACCTTGGGGGAAATCCCCGATACTAACCCCTCTATGTATGTGGTCATGCCAAGCGCTCTTGATCCTACATTAGCACCACCAGGTAAACATACTTTATGGATTGAGTTTTTTGCTCCCTACCAGATAGCAGGTGCGCAAGGTACGGGTTTAAAAGGTACAGGTTGGACAGATGAACTCAAAAACCAAGTTGCAGACAGAGTAATTGATAAGTTGGCTAACTACGCGCCAAATGTAAAAGCAGCAACTATCGCCCGTCGGGTGGAGAGTCCCGCGGAATTGGGAGAAAGATTAGGAGCTTATAAGGGAAATTATTATCATATTGATATGACCTTAGATCAGATGGTGTTTTTCCGTCCTTTACCAGAATTAGCAAACTATAAAACACCAATTGAAAATCTATTTTTAACTGGTGCGGGAACTCATCCAGGTGGGTCAATTTCGGGAATACCAGGACGTAATTGTGCCCGGGTATTTTTGCAAGCCAAGCATCCTTTGGCTCAAGGTTTCAGAGATGCTAGAGATTCATTCAAATCAACTGTTGGTTCAGTATTTGGCATTGGTTAATCGAATGGGAAGATGTACAAGGTCGCCTATGCTGTAATTGGTAATTTTTATGGTGCAAGATATTATTTTCTGTTTAAAAGAAGCTGCTGTGTATTATATATGGAAAAAATATTCCACACCGCAAAATACTGGGGAATGTTTCGTCAATCCTCCCTGTGGCTGTGCAAATCCTGGGAAAGAACTAAAGTGTGAAGACTGTATATATTTAGAATCGTGTTTATCTCATATCAAACTGGGTCATAAACCAACTCCATAATCTGGGAAATTTGCTACCATGGGGTTATAACAGTTAGGTTTCCCATGGATAGCACCGGGAGGGGAGGCTTATTTATCGTCACGTTGGTATTCATAATATTGGTAGTAATTGTCTGAATGACGCTTGTGTCCATTGGCAACTACACCTAAAACATTAATCGGTGAATTTTTCAGATCAGTTAAAGCCTGCTCAAATACAGAACGGTCTGTTTTATCCATCCTGGCGATCATCACCACACCGTCGGTTTGGGGAGCGATGTAATTAGTATCAGCTAGCCCCACAATGGGAGGAGCATCATAAATCACTAAATCAAAGGTATCTTGAAACTGTGTCATCAGTTTTTTCATTTTCCCTGATGAGAGTAACTTAGGTGCATCGGGGGGAATAGGTCCAGAAGTAATGATAGATAATTCATTCATAGCAGGTAGTGGTGTGACTACATTTTCTATGGACATATCCGTGGTAATTAAACTACTCAACCCCCAGAGATTACTTAAATTTGCGAAGGTATGAATACTAGGGCGGCGCAAATCTGCATCTACCAGTAATACTTTTCTCCCCATAGATACAGCTACTTGAGCCAGATAAAAGGCAACTATACTTTTACCGTCACCTTGCATAGAGGAGCTGATGGTAATAGAACTGATGGGAGTATCAGAGCTTAATAATTGTATATTTGTGTAGAGCACCCTGATGGCTTCGATAAAATGGTTAGCGTAATTGCTATAGCGTCGTTTGGCTACGGTGCTTCTCTGAGTATTTGTTTCCATCAGCCCATCCGAGAATTGCATCAAAGCATCTTTGAGTTTGAGGGTTGAAGATTTACCCAGCTGCATCTCTTGGTTCAAGGGAATATTCCCTAGTAGAGGAACTTTGATTCTTTCTTTGAGGCTCAAAGCATTGTGATAAGTATGATCTAGCTTTTCCAAGAGTAAAGCTGCACCAATCCCTAGGGAGATACTCGCGGCAATTCCCAGAATAATATCCCGGATAATAGTTGAAGAGGCTATGGGACTTGTGGGTAGGTTAGGTAAATGAATTAATTGCCAACCTTGTTCCGTCTGAGAGGTTTGAATGAGCAAATCTTCCCGGGCGGATAAAAAACGATTCAGACTTTCATTAGCAATATCTAAACGGCGTTGTATTTCTGTATATTCTCGGATGAGGGTGGGTAATTCCTGACGTTCTAGTTCTAAAATTCGGCGATTTTTTTCCAGTTCTTGTTGATTAAGTTCTAAGGATTTGAGTAATTTATCTGCTTCTGCTCGCCTGGTTTGGATATATAGTTGTGATTCTCGCTCGATTAATGGTTTGAGTTTGTCCTGTTTTTCCTTGAGTGTAATTAGGGTGGGGTTTTCATCTTGAAAAACAGCTGATTGTGTGGCAATTTGAATCTCTAATTGGCGCAATTCTTGATTTAATGTCCGATATACAGGATAGTTATCCAGCACAGACCTGACACCATCTTCAGTTTGTAAGAAATTCCAATCAGCACGAGCTTGGACTAGCTGTAGTTCCAGTTGTTCGAGTTGTTGAGTTAAATCTGTGGTTTGCTCTCCAATTTCACCAGCTAGGACATCTGGACCGAGAAAATTATACTTACGTCGGAACACTTCCAATTCTTCCTGAACCCGGTTGACGCGTTTCTGTATATTGGGTAGTTCTTCATCTAGGTATTTTAAACCTTGACTGAGGGTAATTCGCCGTTGTCCTTGACTGTAGCCTAAATAATCTGCGGCGATTTTCTCTAATACATCCTTCACTTCCACTGGGTCTTGGCTACGATAATTGACCTGGATAATTTTGGTTTGACCTACACGAGAAATCCTCAGTCCTCGACTCAGATATCCATAGTTGATGTTTGGATAATTAGCTTGTAACTGTTTAATGCTGTTTTGCAGAACTTGAGGACTCAAGAGCACTAGAATTTGAGTTTCGTAATCGAAACGACTTGAACTTATTGGGTTACTTGTTGGGTTGATGTTACCGCCTAAGTTTAACACCTCACTCCCATTATCAACGGGTTCAACCAGCATCTGAAAACTGCTTTCATATTCTGGGGTTTTGGGATTTAAGTAAATATTTAGACCTACACCTGTGAGCACAGCTGTGGCTACTCCCACAACAACTACAACTCGACGCCGTAACAAACTTAACAATTCTTTATAATTCCAATCCTCCCCTTGCTGCTGATTTTCCAGAATGGGGGAATAGGGAAAAAATGGTGTGATGGAGTTTCTCGTCTGTTCGGGATTTACGGGTTTGTCAGTTTGGTTGTGAATGATAGACATATTTAATACTGAAATATCACTAAATAAAAAGCTGAAGTTAATTATTTTAACTGTGAATCAAAAATACTAAGTCTCGATAGATACATCTCAACTTAATGTTATTTCTTTGATGACGACTTGTGACGACTTGTATCGTTTATTGTTAAAAGCCTATCTTAGGTGATATATTAACCTTGAATTTATTTTCTGTCTATTGTAACTTTTCATTCAAAAGTCCGCTCGCCTACACCCTCAAGTTTTGCAACATTCTTTATGAAGAATCTCCAACAGAGGCGCAAATCATTAATACCCTTGACAAACAACGTTGATGATCGTTCCTGTGATCAACCAATTAAGTTATCTGTGGTCACACAGTTTTTTCCCCCAGACTATGCTGCTACAGGACAATTAATTGAGGAACTTGTGCAGCAGTTAGAACAGCAAGGGGTAGACATTAATGTGTTTACCAGTCAACCCGGATATGCGTTCAGGGTGAGTAAGGCTCCCCGTGTGGAACTGCGTGAGCAAACTAGGATTTATAGGTCTCGGACTGCGCAAATGTGGCTGGGAGAATTCGCGGTAAGGCTGTAAATGGACTTTTATACACCATTCGTGCTTTTTTGTATCTGCTCGCACCTTGGCGGGGAAGTGATGTATTGCTGATCACGACAGCGCCACCATTCTTGCCCATTGTGGGTTATTTGGCTAATGTGCTGTGGAAGTTGCCCTATGTTTGTATAGTCTATGATTTGTATCCAGATGTGGCGATCGCACTGGGTGTAGTATCAAAGCAGCACTGGGTAACAAAACTTTGGCAAGGTTTAAATCAGCGAGTCTGGCTCAAAGCAGGGGGAATTGTGGTTCTCAGTCCAGAGATGAAACAACGGGTTGTAGAGTACTGTCCCCAAGTCGCCCATAAAGTTTCTGTAATTCATAACTGGGCTAACCCAGATTTAATTGTACCTATTGCCAAATCAGAAAACTGGTTTGCTTGGAAGTACAAGTTAGTCAATAAGTTCACAGTCCTATACTCTGGGAATATGGGGCGATGTCATGACATCGATACTTTGTTAGTAGCGGCCAGAGAATTACAACATGAGTCAGTGCAGTTTGTGTGTATTGGTGGGGGTGCTAAACGGGAAGAGTTGATTGCTAAAGCTTTTGAACTAGGGCTAAGTAATTTTACATTTTTACCTTATCAAGATAAGGAAGATTTGGGCTATTCTCTCACGACCGGCGACCTGTCTTTGGTGAGTGTTAGCCCCAGCAGCGAAAGTTTAGTATTACCTAGTAAGTTGTATTCAGCATTATCAGCTGGGAGGCCATTGGCGGTAGTTTGTTCACCCTACTCTAGCTTAAGACAAATAATTACGGAGGCTGAATGTGGGTCGGCATTTGACCATGGGGATGGTCAGGGACTGGCGGAATTTATCCGTTTATTGCAAAATAACCAAACACTAGCAGAACAGATGGGTAAAGCTGGTCGTGAGTATCTACAATCCCACTTTACACCGCAAATTATTTGCCAACAGTATCTTGAGGTTTTACTACAAACAGCGAATATTAAAAAGAGTAAAAATTGTTGAAATTAGCTCTTACTCTTGTGGTACAATGGATATGTGTAATAAAAAAAAATTTAAAAACGAAATAATTCCTAACGGAAGTTTTAATCTCAAGTTTATAGCCTTTTTCAGGCTCATGAAGTACACACCAATTCCCTATTCCCTATTCCGGTGTTCCCTCAAACTAAAAAAAATTGTACCTCACGAGCATGGGAAATGCTATATTAAAAAACTAATAGTTACTCTCGGCATAGGCTGATTTTTTAGGAGTGGGCTTTGACGGTCTAATTGATCTCAGTTTCTCCAAACGTAACCTTCCTATTGATTTTGATATTAGGGGGCCGAATTGCCCAAAAGGTGTGACCGCAATCGCAAACGTTATCTAGACAGTGCCAGTCGCAAATGGTGATACACTGAAATAACTTCATCAGCAGCAACTTTAGTATCCACAAATGATAGTATTTCCTGATCCAGTGGTGGTTTCTGGCGACCTTCTGCGCAAAGCAGCGATCGACATGGAGTATTATTGAAGTCTAAGAGGATGTTTGTCAAGTCATGATTAGTGTATCGAATATTATTTTACCCCACCCTCACCTTTCCCTTTAGAAGGGAAAGGGGACAGGATTTAATCAATTAAATGGGGTGAAGATGTGATGAAAATTACGGCTGAAAACTTATCAAACATCCTCTTAGTCTCTTAATTTATTCCCAGGCTACCTGTAAAATATATAGTAAAAGTTTTACCCTTGAAGCTTAATATCAAGACTATGAAATCTGAAGGGGCTTCACGATACGAAGAGGATTTTTATGGCTGGACTCAGTGGCAAGTACAAGCACTAGCAGAAAGGCAAGTATCAGAATTAGACTGGCAAAATTTACAAGCTGAATTAGAAGGGTTGGGAAGACAGGAATACCGAGAATTAGTCAGTCGTCTTACTGTCTTGTTAGGTCATCTGCTCAAGTGGGAATATCAGCCAGAAAACCGTTGTCGCAGTTGGTTTCTGAATATCAGAGAACAGCGCCGTGCAATCAACCGCCATTTTCGTCGCAATCCTAGCTTAAAGTCTTCCATGGCTGAGGCTGTAGAGGATGGTTTTGCAGCGGGGGTGGATTTAGCTCTACGAGAAACCAACTTACCCTTGAGAACTTTTCCGGAAAAATGTCCCTACAGGTTTGAAGAAGCGATCGCAGATAGTTTTCTTTGTGATACTAGCCAAGATTGGCAATAAGTATTTACCATCGGCATAAGGATTTGCAAACAGCGCTAACGCGATTTTTGGTACTGGGTACACCCAGCCACACCAGCCAGGAGCCTGGGGTTAAAACCCCAGTCTCAAAGCTCAAGCCAGTTGAAACCGGCTAGATTGTCTAGGTGATGGCAAATATTAAACTAATTGGGCGATTGGGCGATCTGCTTGCAGCAACCCTTGGTCGATCGCCTTGGGTACTGGGTACACCCAGCCACACCAGTAGGTTTTTAACCGAGTTAAGCTATTAGACTCTTAATTCATTCCCCAGCTACCCTAGACTATTGTAAACAACCTTAACCGAATTAATGACTTTAGCAAAGACAGTGAAGCTTGGACGCAGATCAGCCTCTAGGTTTTTGAACCGTTACCTAAAAACTGAAGCGGATCGACTGATTTGGCAGTCTGCAATGGAGAACAGGGGCTTAATCCTAGCCAACTTTGCCACTGGTATTGTAGGGGCTATGTTTGAAGGAGGAACCTTTGGCATTATCTTCTTGGCGGTTACCCTGTTGAGCACCCCCCAAGGAATAGACTCGAACCAGTACGCCATCTTAGCAGGAGTCCCCGGACTAGGGAGTTGGTTGAATGCCCTTAGTCAGGAGGTGTTATTTATTCTTTTATTAGGGCTAGCAGTTACGTCCCAAATCTTCCTGGGGCTTTGCAACTATTGGAATCTGGTGACTGCGGGGGACCTAGGGGTGAGATTACAGGTTAAGTTCACAGAGTATATTCATCGCCTGATTCTCAGTTTTAGCTTTGCCTGTGCCAGTCGTTATAAGGTAGGAGATTTAACTTCCTATGCCGCTAGCGCTGGCCCCACGGTTCAAACCCAGATTAAGTTAGCTAATACTTTGATCACTAACTTTTTGCTGCTTTTGGTCTATCTAGGCATTCTGGTGGTCATTTCCCCTTGGCTGTTATTGGCCGCTCTGGCCACTGTCTTAGTTTTTTATGGTATCCAAAAGCAATTACTCCCCCGTATCCGCCGTTACTCTAGTGTTAATGAGCAAGGACTGGTGGAAATTAGCAAACGGGTAACGGAAAATTTGCAGGGGTTAAGGCTCTTGCACACCACGGGACGTCAATCCAGCGCTGTGGCTGAAGTTAAGGCATTAGTAGAGCAGGTTAAGCCGGGGCTGCAAAAACAGATCCGCTTGCTGAATATTACCAATCCCATTACCCAAACCTTACCGGTCGTTTTGTTGGCTATTATTGCGGGGATTGCCTTTTTGCTGTTTTCCCGGCGGAGCACTGGGGTGTTACCCAGCTTAGTCACCTTTGTGTTGGCCTTGCAACGGTTTAATATCCGTCTTCAGGGTGTTACTGGAGCGGTCACGGGGTTTGCTGATAACTATGGTAAGTTAGCCCGCTTTCAAGAGATTCTTGACCCCAGGGATAAGGAGTTTGGGCGGCTGGGAACAGTGCCCTTTACTAACCTAGCCACAGATATTAGCTTCCATGGGGTTTGTCTGCGTTACTTGGCTGATCAGGGGGAGGTACTGCAAGATATTAATCTTGTCCTACCTTTGGGCAAAGTAACGGCCCTGGTGGGACAGTCGGGGGCGGGTAAGTCTAGCTTGGCGGATTTATTGGTGGGGCTTTATGAGCCGACCAGAGGAAAGATTTTGGTCAATGGTCGGGATTTGCGCGACTATGATCCTAGTAGCTGGCGGCAACGATTGGGGGTTGTCAGTCAGGATACTTTTCTGTTCAATGCCACTATCCTTGAAAATATTCGTTTTGCTTGTCCGACTGCTACAGATTGGGAAGTGATGGCTGCCGCCCAGGCGGCTCAAGCCGATGGCTTTATCCAGGATTTACCCCTGGGCTATGACACGGTAGTCGGGGAGAGGGGATACCGACTCAGTGGGGGTCAGCGGCAACGGATCGCCCTGGCTCGGGCGATTTTATCCGATCCGGATTTGCTGATTTTAGACGAGGCTACTAGCGCTCTAGATACGGTTTCAGAAAAGCTTGTCCAAGAAGCTTTGGATAAGTTTGGGCAAAACCGGATGGTGTTAGTGATTGCTCACCGGTTATCGACGATTGTTAATGCGGATCAGATTGTGGTGCTTCAGCAGGGACGCATTGTGGAAAGGGGAACCCACAGTGAGTTACTGGGGTTATCGTCGGGTATCTATAGAAATTATTGGCAGTTACAGTCAAGCCAAAAGAGAGTGCCGTTGTCACCTTCACAGAATACTTGAAATATATAGAGTGTAAATTCAGTGTTAACAAAATCTAAAAAATTACTGTGTCGGGCATGTGGTTCTGATCGTCTTGTTTATTTATGGGATTGTGCCCCCTTTCCCAATGGATTACTCGAACAGGTCGGACTATCGGATCTTTCCCCCGGTCAGTTATACAGCACTTCCGTCTGTTATAAGGTACACTTGATTAAGATATTAATACTTTCAAATGAAGTCATACTCTGTCGATCTTCGAGAAAAAATAGTTGCAGCACATATTGAGAAAAATATCTCAATCAGGAAAGTAGCTAACATATTTTCCGTCAGCAAGAGTTTGGTGCAGAAGCTTGTCAAACAAAAAAAACTTGATGGAAATTTACAATCCAAGCCGCGAGGAAAACCACAATTTAGTCATCTGACAAATGCGGAAATAGAGTTAAGAGAATTGGTTGAAGCATATCCAGATGCAACATTGATAGAGTTATGTGAATTATTTGCAGACAAGACGGGCAATTTTGTAGGTCGAAGTGCAATGTGTCGTGCGTTGCAGAAATTAGGATTAAATCGTAAAAAAAAACAAAGCAGACTACCCAAGCAGGGACAGAGAGAGTCCTGAATTTAAGATTAGATTATTGGGAAAAGGTCAAACATATAGAGCCAGAAAATTTAGTATTTTTGGATGAAACTGGTGTTTTACTGGGTCTAACAAGGTCTCATGCACGTTCACAAAAGGGAACAAGAGCTTACTCTCTCAACCCATTCTATCGAGGCTCAAAAGTTACTGTAATTGGAGCAATTAGTATTAACAAAGTAGTGGCATTAATGACAATGAATAATTCAATGGATGGCACAGCATTTGAAGTGTTTGTTGAGAAGTTTTTAGTGCCAGAGTTATGGTCAGGAGCAGTGGTGGTGATGGATAACTTATCCGCACATAAACTAGATTCAATTGTGCCAATGATTGAATCTGTCGTGGCTTCAGTTCTATGTTTATCACCATACTCACCAGATTTCAACCCCATTGAGTTATGGTGGTCACAACTTAAATCTTTCTTACGGATGTTTTCACCAACTACAACAGAAATGGTAGAGCGAATAATTTCAGTTGCACTTGACTTAATAAATCCTCAACATTTAAGAAACTGGTTTGCTAATTGCTGCTACTGTACCTCATAACAGCCGGAAACGCTGTATCGTTGTCAGGACTGTGGGTTAGGACAACGGCTACCTTGCTTAACAGCGGATGAACTTAAACAGGTTTATGCCACAGCGCCGGGTGGAGCAATGGATTATGAGTTGGCAAAGAATGCAGGGTGGTCAAGAAGTAAGACGTTATTGCTAGAGTATTTCCAGAATCAAGAGTCTATTTCTGTCCTCGACGTAGGTTGTAATGAGGGCAAGTTTCTGCATAATTTACCCACTCATTGGCACAAGTTTGGCGTTGAGGGGGGAATTCAACCGGCTAAATCAGCTGGCGCTAAGGGAGTTAATGTTATTGCACAGCGATTACAAGATATAGATTCAAAGTGGCATCATTGTTTTGATGTGGTAACAATGTTTGATGTGTTTGAGCATCTCATCAATCCACTAGAGGGAATAGATCAAGCAGAATATTTACTTAAACCGGGGGGGGTATTGCTGATTAGCACTGGCGATATGGATGCTTGGACTTGGCGTTGGTTTAAGGGCAATCATTGGTACTTACAAACGCCATTGCATTTGTCTTTTGCTACAAGGCAATTTTTTGATTATGTTGAGAAAAAATTGCCCCTTAAAGTTAAAGGTGTGTATGAGATTCCTCATCAATTGGGAAGCAGTCGGGAGGTTTGGGATGATCGCGTCAAGGCTGCTTATTATGAGTGTTGGCAACGGGGTGGTTTTTGGCGACTTCCTCAAAGAGCCATCTTTTCAATCCCGCAATACTCACATCTTAAGCATTTAACCAGTGTGCCTTGGACTATGAAACTTGTCGATCACTTCCTAGTTATATGTTTAAAACCCATCTTTTGAAACTCAATCTTCTAGCCCTATGATTAAAGCTGTGATGCATAAAATATTCAATTCTCTTGGTTTGGAAATTAGGCTTCTAAAGAATATTCGTGAAGCACAAAAACGAGAAAAGAAAATGAAAGAATTAGAAGATTATAAATTTCTGGGGAATTTTCATATAAAAAGTATTATCGATATTGGTGCCAACGAGGGACAGTCTGCTAGGACAATTCGTAATGTGTTTCCGGCTGCAACTATCTATTCATTTGAACCCCTACCTGATGTTTATAAGGTGCTTTATTCATCAGTAGCAGAAGATACTAACATTAAAACTTTTAATTTAGCATTAGGAAACGAAGTTGGCACAAAGCAAATGTTCTCAAGTTCCTTTTCCCCTAGTTCTTCGATGTTGAATATGTCTAAACTGCATAAAGAAGAATGGCCAGAATCATCAGTTAATACCAGTGTTATGGTTCAACAAACTTGTTTAGACCAATGGGTAAAAGAGAACAATAAAACTATTGGGGATGATCTTTTAATTAAGCTGGATGTACAAGGCTATGAACTTTCTGTTATTAAAGGAGGAGAGAAGACTTTCAAAAGTGCCAAGCTAGTAATTATTGAGGTTTCTTTTTATGAGTTTTATGAAAAACAACCCCTGTTTGATGATATCTACAAATACCTATGCAATTTGGGTTTTGTTTATCGGGGCAACCTGGAGCAATTTCGCTCTCGATCCGGCGATAAAATACTTTTCGCAGATGCGATTTTTGAAAATATCGGTATCTAGTTACTCTCCCTAATTTAGGGGAAATTTGTTTTTTTAGATATAGGGTTATTTTGGTAGTATAAACCTTTTTAAATTCTAAATATGCCTTTTGATAAGCAACTGTTAGTCACCGGTTCCGCTGGCTTAATCGGCTCTGAATCGGTGCGTTATTTCACCCAACTGGGCTGGCAGGTTACAGGTATTGACAATAATATGCGAGCCGACTTCTTTGGCAAAGACGGTGACACTACCTGGAATTTGCAGCGGTTACAAGTTGACTGTCCGGAGTATCAGCATTTCTCCCTTGATATCCGCGATCGCCCCTCTATTCTGAACCTCTTTTCAGAACAAAAATTTGACCTGATTATTCACGCCGCAGCCCAGCCCTCCCACGATTTAGCCGCCAGTCGTCCCTTTGATGATTTTGATGTTAATGCCGTTGGCACACTAAACTTGCTGGAATCCACCAGAAGAGCTTGCCCTGAAGCAGTGTTTTGTTTCCTTAGCACTAACAAAGTCTATGGTGATGCCCCCAATGAGTTGCCATTGGTGGAACTAGAGAGCCGTTGGGACTATGCTAATCCCCAGGACTATGGCGGTATTACCGAAACCTGTCGCATTGACCAGAGTAAACATAGTTTATTTGGTGCGAGTAAAGTAGCAGCGGATGTGATGGTACAGGAATATGGCCGCTACTTTGGGATGAAAACCGCCTGTTTTCGCGGCGGGTGCCTGACGGGATCAGCCCACAGCGCTGCTGAACTCCATGGTTTTTTAGCTTATGTGGTGCGAGCCTGTGCAGAAGGAAGAGAATATAAAATCTACGGTTATAAAGGTAAACAGGTGCGGGATAATATCCACGCATCTGATGTCTGTGCTTTGTTGCATCAATTTTATTTACATCCCCGTTGCGGTGAGGTCTATAATCTGGGTGGTGGTAGAAAAAACAGTATTTCCGTCCTGGAGGCGATCGCCAAGGCGGAACAGCTGTTAAATAAACCCTTCCGAACCACCTACATTGACAAAAATCGTGAAGGCGATCACATCTGCTATATCAGTGACCTGACGAAAATTCACAACCATTTTCCCGACTGGCAAATCACCCGCAGTTTAGATAGCATTTTCCAGGAAATGGCTACCATGTACCTATTGCAGCGATGACAAAAACATTAATTGTTATTGGTTCCGTTGTCCCTGGAGGGGCTAACGTGGGAGAAATCTTGTTGCGGGATATGTTGACCTGTCTCAAAAGAGAAGAGTTTATTGTTGCTCCTCTTTTAACTGGGGAGACCTTTACCGAAGAAGCCAGGGGTAATAGTCAGCAGTTGAATACAATTTTTCCGCTAAAATCTCCCCCAGAACATGCCGTTCGGCGTTGGGGTGGACGTTTGGGGGGTTTAGTCTGTGCAGGTGAACGATTACTATTTTACGATAGACAGATCAAAGTCCTAGTTAGCCAGATCGAGCAGCAAGTGAGGGAATTAGGTATCACTCGCATCTGGGGCATTTTGAATACAACCGTGGTGGTTGACGCCCTGTTTGGTTTGATGGGAAAGTGTGATTTACCTTTATACACCCAGGTCTGGGATGACATTGATTACCTCACCCAAGAGCGTGGACTTGACGCTACGATGCGATTTCGCACCCGAAAGAGATTTGGTCTACTCCTGAAAAAATCAGTTAAGACTGGTGTGATTTGTGAGACTATGGCTCAAAGCTATAAACAACGCTACACAGCCCGTTGTGAAGTTATCCGTCATGGACTGGCTAATCAGGTAATAGCTCGGACTGAATATTCATCAACCGATGAATTCCGCATCGGCTTTTCCGGGGGGATGTATGCCCCTGATGCTTGGCAGGCATTGTTTGCAGCTCTGGCTTATATCAATTGGCAAATCGCAGACAACAAGCCAATTAAATTGATTGTCATGTCGGGAAAAATCACCCTACCCTGTACAAGCCCCGCCCATGTTGAATACTTAGGTTGGCGAACCACTGATGAAGTTAGACAACGACTAGCTGAGTGCGATTTGCTCTATGTTCCTTATCCCTTTACTTCCTACCTCAAACCCTTGGCTCAACTCTCCTTCCCCACTAAACTCAGTACCTATGTTAACCTCGGTCGCCCAATTTTTGCCCACGTGCCTGAATATGCTTCATTGGTGGATTTTTACGCGCAGTATCCATTAGGTGCGCTTTGTACTTCGTTAGATCCAAAAGTCATTGCTGAACAAATTACCGCCCTAGCGGAAAATACCAGCCTTTATGAAGCCTCTGCTAAAACGGTTGCTTGGGTTGGGGAAAAGGAATTAAGCCACCAAAATTTTGTCAAGCAGGTAAAACAGTTTATTGAATTGGAACCCCCAACTAGTTAGTACAGTACAATTATTGTGTTTCTCAAATGAGTTATCCCAAACGGTTCTTGTTTTTGATGCCAACTAGTTCTGTCGCAGGCGGCGTGGAGACATGGCTTGATGAAATTTATCACTACTTAACAACGCATCAATTTGAAGTATTAGTCGGGTTATTGCGAGGACAGCAGTTTAACCAACCAGAGCGCTATCGTGCTGTTCATCCCCAGCTAAAAACCATTGAAGTCGATGGACGGGGCTGTAATCGGGAAGGTAGAGTTCAGGCATTAATGCGCTGTATTGAAGGAGTTAAACCTGACATAGTGATTCCATTGGGAATCGCCGATGCTTATGAGGCTGGGATTCGCAGCAAGCAAAAAGGGCTAGATACTCGTTTAGTAATTCATGCTCAGGGAAACTTAGAGCCAATGCTTGCCGATCTCAGGAGTTACCGGGATGGGATTGACCAAGTAATTTGCCCCGGAGAGCTAACCAAACGAGTGTTAATTAACTGGGGAGGGTTTCCATCAGACAGAGTGACTCATATCCCCAACGGTGCTAATCAGCCAAAGTGCAGTTCACAACGTCCCATCTCATCAGGAAAAGCAAAGCCTATTCGCATAGGATATATTGGCCGCTTAACCACCCTTGACAAGCGATCGCCGGATTTAATTACCCTGTATCAAGAACTCGAAAAGCTGAACCTAAATTATCAATTAGATATTGTCGGGGACGGCCCTTGTTTTGCTCAACTCCATGAAGCTTTGGGTAAGGCTCCCCAAGTTAAACTCCACGGAGCTTTGTCTCGCGAGGTTGTTTATCAAGAGATATTTCCCAACCTTGACGTACTGATTTTACTATCCTCATCGGAAGCCTTTGGCATTGTGATTGTGGAAGCCTTGATGCACGGTGTAATCCCGGTCACTTCCCGTTATGTCGGCTTTTACGCCGAAGGTTTAGTCAAAGAAAACGAAACCGGTTTGTCCTTCCCTGTGGGAGATATGGCTGGCGCGGCTCAACAAATTCAGCGTTTAGCCGAGGATGGTGATTTACGACACCGCCTGTCTAGCAATGGGCAAGTGCATGGACAGCCCTATACTTGGGAAAATTCCCTCACTAGTTGGAAAATAACTTTAGAACAAGTCATGGCTCGCCCTCCGCTTTTAAGTTCGTCTCCTTTACCCAAGATTCCCACCACAACTGGAAGATTAGAACAGTTGGGGATTCCAGCCAGTGTCATTGACGGGTTACGTCGCCTCCGTCGGTTTTTGTTGGGGTCACCCATTCCCCCTGGTGGAGAAGAGTGGCCGTTATTTTATCGTCATCATTCTGAGTCTTTGCTGGAGGAAATTTCCCAAGTTTTGAAAGACCTTGATACTGCCGAATAATATAATCTTTAACATAAACAATTAATATAAATAGCCAAAATGCTTAAGCAAGTTATTAAAAGGTTGCCAGGATTTCGTAGTCTTATCGCACAAAAAGATTTTCTGTTAAAAGAACTGGAAAAATGGAAATATCAACAAGAATTTTTGCCGGGACATTACTACTCTCCCATTCCAGATCATGAAGACTTAATAAATTATTTCGATAATCGAATATATCCTTCGCAGGTAAAAGATATTGGCGGAATTGAGCTTTACTGGTCTGAGCAAATTTCTTTACTAAAAGATTTAGCAAATCGTTTTTATAAAGATATACCATTCTCAGAACATCAGCGCACAGACAACAATAATCGTTATTTTTATGAAAATGGTTTTTTCACTTATGCGGATGGAATTATACTTTACTCCCTACTCAGGTATTTAAATCCGAAAAATTTGATAGAAGTTGGGTCGGGCTTTTCATCTTCGTTAATTCTAGATGTCAATGAGCAGTTTTTAGATAACTCAATTAATTGTATATTTATTGAACCCTACCCTGATCGCCTAATAAGAAACTTGCGAAGCGCGGATAGGGCAAGAATAACAATTATTCAAGAGAAGGTACAAGAACAAGAGCTAGAACTGTTTGAGCGTTTGCAACCCGGAGATATTTTATTGATTGACTCATCCCATGTTTCCAAGGCGGTAAGTGATGTTAACTTTCTGGTTTTTGAGGTGCTTCCCAAGCTTAAATCGGGGGTATGGATTCATTTTCATGATATTTTTTATCCATTTGAATACTTAGAGGAATGGGTCAGGGGAGGGCGGTCGTGGAATGAGGCATATTTATTGCGTGCGCTCTTAATGTTTAACCATAATTTCAAAATAAAGCTTTGGGGAAATGCTTTAGCAGTTCGCTACCCGGAAATATTACAAGAATGTATGCCACTGTCTCTGAAAAATTCGGGGACAGCCTTTGGTTGAGAAAAGAATAACCATTTATGTATTATTACTAGTATATTTGTATGAATCCTCACATTCTTTTTATTGCACCCTCCGCTTACACCCTTAGTGGACTGGCAACCTGGTTAGACTACCTGTTACCTGGTCTAAAACAACTGGGGTGGCGCACTACCTTGGGGCTAGTAGAAGGGGCTCGGTATCATCGAGTCGCTGAATATTTAGCAGTTCATCCCTGTGAAACCGCGATCGCCATTACCTGCAAAACTGGAACTCCCCAAGGACGACGGTGGGCTGTGCAAAGGGCGATTCAAGAATATTCACCAGATATTGTAGTAACGGTTAATATTCCTGATGCGATCGCCGCTACAGCAGAACTCAGAAGTCGGGGGAAAACTCAAGCTAAAATTGTGATGACCTGTCACGGTATTCAGGAAGACCTATTTGCCGACATGAAACTATTTAAAAATTCCCTGGATGCCGTAGTTTGTACAAATAAATTGGCTTGTAAGTTAACGGAAAACTATGGGGGGTTAAAAGCTGATCAGGTTTGCTATGCTCCTTACGGTAGTGCAATCAAAACCTCATTAAATAGACACCCTCATTTACCTTTTACTATTGCCTATTCGGGACGACTAGAGCGCCATCAAAAAAGAGTCCATGATTTAGTGACAATTGTCAGTCTGTTGAAAAAAGCTGATCTAAACTTTAGACTATTGATTGCGGGGAGTGGGCGAAGAAAATGAACTTAAGAAAGAGCTAAGTTCAGTTGAAGAGGTTTCATTTTTAGGGCAATTAAAAGAAAATGAATTAATCAATCAAGTTTATCAAGAAAGTGATGTATTGATTATGCCATCGTCTTGGGAAACAGGACCAATTGTGATTTGGGAAGCAATGGCTTGGGGTGTGGCAGTTGTATCCTCTCGTTATGTCGGCAGCGGTCTAGAGGGAGCATTAAAAAATGACGAAAATTGTCTAATGTTTGATGTCGGTGATTGTCAAGCAGCTAGCCAACAAATTATCCGGCTTCATCAAGATCAAGATTTGTGGCAGAGAATAAAACAAAGTGGTTGGGAAACGATTAATAAAAAATATTCCCATCCTGTTTCTGTTCAGCAATGGAATAAGATTTTTGAGCAAATTTTAACAACATCTGCCTCAAAAATATTACCTGTCAATATAGACAGTCGGTTGTTAAATAATCGTTTAGATAAACTATTGGGTAAGGCTAATGCTGAGAGAATTAGAATTTGGTTGGAGCGCACAGGCCCAAGCTGTGATCCGGGGGGAGAATTGCCCCATAGTTGGAGTGAGAAACAAACATCCGAGAGAGAAAACGAATTTTGGAATATAGCGCAACAGTTAGATCGGCTTGAGTAAAAATGTTTTTATCCTTACTTAAAGGAATCTGGCAACTGCGGGATCCGCTGTTGATCCGAGATTTAGGAGAACGTCGCTTTCACTTGGCTAAGGTTGACCGAATACGTCAAGGGTTTCCCAAAGCGAAAATTAGTAATGATGTGATTTTGATCAATCACGAACCTCAACGACTAAAACTTACAGGACAAGTCACCATCAGTCAAGGAAATATACTGGCATTTGGGGATCCCCTGAATGGCTACGGCAATATTATCATTGGCGATCGCACTTGGATTGGGCAGTACAATAATTTACGAGCTGGGGGTGGTGACATCCAGATTGGGGAAGACTGTCTGATCAGCCAATTCTGTACATTAGTTGCCAGTAATCATCAAAAACACAGGAGTTTACCGATTAAAGTCCAACCATCAGATCAAAACCGCACTGGTGTAATCCTAGGGAATGATGTGTGGTTGGGAGCTGGTGTAACGGTGTTGCCAGGGGTTACTATTGGCAATGGTGCTGTGGTCGGTGCCAATGCAGTTGTTAATCATGATATTCCTGACTACGAAATCTGGGGTGGGGTCCCTGCCAAAAAACTAGGAGACAGATAACCGATGGCAACATTAAAAGAGCAGTTAGGATGTTGGCTGAACGAGCGCTGGCAAACGGAGTTAGTATTAAGATCCCCTAAATTAGCCCAATTGCTGGGTTTAAGCTGGTTGGATCTGTGTAATCGTTCTGAAGTTTTGCAACCTGATCTAATTACAGGGGGGCGAATTTGTCAGTGGCAATTTTCTTCCCAGCTAACAGTTTCACGGGTTTTTCCCGGCGTGGGGTTAGGTATTCTACAGCACGTATTACAACTATATCCTGTAAAACTCAACTTTGAATCTAAGAGCAATTTATCAAACAAGCCAGATTGTTCAATTTTATTTGTTGTTGGCGGTATAGAGCGTTTTCCGCAATTTGAATTGGCTTTAGCCTCAGCCCGTGCCCAAGTTGATGTTGATTACGAAATCATTGTTGTTGAACAATCTCCCGAACCTCTGTTGAGAAATAAGTTGCCCACTGATGTTCGTTATTTCCATCAAGTCAACCCGCAACCTGAGAAGGGGTTTAATAAGAGTTCCGCCTTAAATAAAGCGGCTAGAGAAGCTAAATCTGAAAAATTAATTATTTTAGATGCTGACTTTGTTGTTCCAATTAATTTTGTTATTGAATGTAATCAAGTTTTAGGTAAAATTTCTAGTGCCAGGTTAGCACGATTAATTTTTTATGTTGATAGTCAGTCAACTGAACATATACTTAATGCCCAGGAATTGGTAGCTGGCATAAATGTAGAGAAAATTGTTGAAAATAATCCTACCCCTCTAGCATTACACAAATCTACTTACTGGGACATTGGTGGACATGATCAAGACTTTTGGGGATGGGGGGAGAAGACACTGAATTTTTAGATCGTTTACGCACTTGTAAAATATCTGAAGGGGGGTGGTTGCCTTTCATTCACCTTTGGCACCCCTCCGCTCCCAAAAAAGCCAACGGCGATCGCAATAATCAAATTCTTGTTCAAAAAATGACCTGTTCATCTCAGGTTCGGATTAATACACTCAAGCAAAAAAATGAAATGCTATAACATCGATGTATATGGCGAGCAGGTAAGTCAAGACTCGATTACCGTCAGGTTCCAAGACCAAACTTTTAACTTCATTTTTGAACCGAGTTTAAAAATTGGTCAGGAGTTTGTTCTGGGACTTTTTGCAAGCAAAGCAGTCTTATCCAATGAAGTATTTCGCTATCCAAGAGATCGGCGCATTGCTATGTTAACAGAAAGTCCAATTGATTATTCTTACCAGCATATTGCCCAAATTGTCCGCAGGTTTCCCATTGTCTTCACACACCAACAACACTTACTGGATGTGGGAAAGCCTTTTAAACCTCTAATATTTGGAACCAATTGGCTAGGCATTAGAAATGAGATAGACTCAGAACAAATTTTAGCCGAGCATCCACCAAAATCAAAATTAATATCATTTATGGGGAGTTTGGCTCATCCCGATGATGGTGCTTATAAATTTCGTCGAGAAATCGCCGATCTGTGTTTAACTGCAAATAATGTTGAGTGCTTTGGTAAATCAATTAATCCTGTACCAGGGAAACGAGAGGCGATCGCCCCTTATTATTTTTCCATTGCAATGGAAAATGTGGCTAGTAATTATTACTTTTCTGAAAAACTTGTTGATTGCCTGCTTTTAGAGACTGTTCCCATTTATTATGGTTTTCCTGAGATTTCTGAATTGTTTAATCCAAAAGGGATACTGACTTTCAACACCAAAGAGGAACTAATATCAATTTTAGATAACTTATCTCCCAATCTTTACGATGAAATGTATCCATTTCTGATTGAAAACAAACTTAAGGCTATTCGAGAGAATTGGCATAATCATCAGGGTTTACTCTCACGGTTATCTTCTCAAATTCCATTAAATCTTCTAAATTCAAGTCAGCGCTATCTAAATCGAGAATCGTATTTACAGGATAAAATCATCCGAAAAAGCCGCAAATTGTGGGAAAATATCCAAATTAATTTAAATTAGGTAAAAAGATGAGGAAAATTTTAAAAAAAATTCCATTAGTTTATAAAATCTATCGTTCTTGGCAAGAACGACAGTACGAAATTCAGTTTTCTGGTAATTGCTATGGATGCTTTCGGGGTGTATACAACTCATTTGATGAAGCCATATTATCAGCACCAAAAACCAAACCAATTGGATATAATGACCTAGATTTAGCATTAGAGTATAAAAATAATTTACCTGCCAAAATTGCTTCTTATGACTATCCACTTTTGGTCTGGTTAATAAAAATTCTTGATCAAAACTCTTCCCCCCCCACAATTTTTGATTTTGGTGGTAATGTAGGCAACCATTACTATGCCTATTCTCATTTCCTAGATTATTCACACGGACTAAAATGGTTGGTTTGCGATGTTCCTCAGATTGTGAAAGCTGGGCAAGAATTAGCTGATGAAAGAAATGTAGATTTGCAGTTTACAACTGAATTTGCTGAAGCAAACGCAAAACAGATATTCATCGCCTCCGGGTCTATTCAGTATGTTCAATCTCTATCTCTATCTCTATCTCTATTGAGTAAACCCCCTATTCATCTATTGATTAATAGGTTGCCACTGTATGATGGAAAATCGTTTGTCACCTTGCAGAATGGTGGTAAAGTGTTCTACCCTCAATATGTCTTTAATCGGAAGGAGTTTATAGACTCCCTATCTGAACTTGGTTACGAGCTGGTTGACAGTTGGCAAGATCTGGTTGATCGTTGTATTATTCCTTTTCATCTTGAACATTGCGTTTTTTCTTACTCTGGTTTATACATGAGGCTAAAACACGACAATCAACACTGGGCACTAAAATGATAGAGCAAATCATCCATCAAAATGAACTCTTAGCCCTAATCATTTCCCACCGATTCAACCAACCGGGAATTCACTTTTTCACCCCTGATGAATTATCCCAACAACTAGCTTATATGCACCACCCCATGGGTAAAATTATTCAACCCCACGTGCATAACCCCGTTCCCCGTGAAGTCATTTACACCCAAGAGGTACTGTTTATCAAACGCGGTAAACTGCGTGTGGACTTTTACAATGACCAACAAGAGTATTTAGAAAGTCGTGTACTAGAAACAGGAGATGTCATTCTCTTAATCACTGGAGGTCACGGCTTTGAAGTATTAGAAGAAATTGAAATGATAGAGGTTAAACAAGGCCCTTACGTGGGAGAACAAGACAAAACTAGATTTGTTGGTATCACTAAAGAACAAGCGAAAATTGTAGAAACTTTAAATTCGTAAATGAAACCTATTCCAGTGAATCAGCCATTATTAGATGGCAACGAAAAAAAATATCTGATTGAGTGTATTGATACTGGCTGGATCTCTTCTGAAGGTCCTTTTGTTAAGCAGTTAGAACAAAACTTTATAGACCGTGTGGGAAGGCAACATGGTATTGCAGTCAGCAATGGTTCCGCCGCCCTAGATGCTGCTGTGGCTGCATTAGGAATTACAACGGGTGATGAAGTAATTTTACCTACCTTTACCATTATTTCTTGCGCTGCTGCCATTGTAAGGGCTGGAGCTATACCAATAGTCGTGGATAGTGATCCCCTCACTTGGAATATGGATGTCACCCAGATAGAGGCAAAAATCACTCCCCGCACCAAAGCCATTATGGTGGTTCACATCTATGGATTGCCCGTAGATATGGATCCAATAATTAATTTAGCTCATCAGTATGGATTGTATATAATTGAAGATGCCGCTGAGATGCACGGTCAAAGCTATAAAAACCGTCCCTGTGGTAGCTTTGGCCATATCAGTACCTTCAGTTTTTACCCTAACAAGCATATTACCACCGGTGAAGGAGGGATAATTGTTACAGACGATCCCCAGTTAGCGGAACGTTGTCAATCTTTACGCAATCTTTGTTTTCAACCCCATAAACGATTTGTCCACGAAGAATTAGGGTGGAATATGCGCATGAGTAACTTACAAGCAGCTGTAGGAGTAGCCCAGTTAGAGCGCCTAGATGAGTTTGTTGCTCGCAAGAGAAGTATGGGAAAACTTTATACAGATTTATTAAAAGATATACCTGGCATTCAGTTACCCCTAGAGAAAACTGACTACGCAGAAAATATTTATTGGGTGTATGGAATTGTTTTAGATGAACAGATTCCCCTTGATGGCGAAGCAGTGATGAAGAAACTCAGTGATTATAAAATTGGTACTCGTCCATTTTTCTGGTGTATGCACGAGCAGCCCGTTTGGCAAAAAATGGGACTATTTGAGGGTGTATGCTGTCCGGTAGCAGAAAAGTTAGCCCGTCGTGGTTTTTACTTACCCAGTGGATTGGCATTAACGGAAGATCAAGTTGTGACAGTGACAAATACTCTCAGGAGTATTCTGAGTTAATAAGTAATTAAAACAAGTAATTAATTTGATGACTATTTTCGGCAACTATTCTCGCTATTATGACTTGCTTTATCAAGACAAGGATTATCTTGCAGAAGCTAAGTTTATTCACGATTTAATACAAACTCATGTACCTTTAGCACAAACAATCCTCGAATTGGGTTGTGGTACTGGTCATCATGCTGAATTATTGGCTAAGTATGGCTATCAAGTTCATGGAGTTGATCGCAGCTTAGAAATGTTAAAATCGGCAAATGATCGCCTCACCAATATTGATCCTCAAGTAGCTTCCCGGTTAAAATTCTCTCTAGGAGATGTGAGAACCGTTGACATAGATCAACAATTTGATGTCATTATTTCCTTGTTTCACGTTGTTAGTTATCAAACCACTAATCAAGATTTGCAAGCTACTTTTAACACTATCAAAAAACATCTTAAATTGGGAGGAGTTTGTATTTTTGATGTGTGGTATGGTCCAGCAGTATTGACAGAAAAGCCCACTGTTAGGGTTAAACGCCTAGAAGATGATCAGATTTTGGTTACCCGGATAGCGGAACCAATAATGTATCCCAATGAAAATTGGGTGGATGTGAATTACCATGTTTTTATTAGAGATAAAACTACTGACGAAGTGAATGAGTTGCGAGAAACCCACAGAATGCGGTATTTGTTTAAGCCAGAAATAGAATTAATCTTAAATCAACTACAAATGGAGTTAATTAGCCATCATGAATGGTTAACTAACAAACCGTCAGGCTTCGATAGTTGGGGAGTTTATTTCGTGGTGAGGAATTAAATGAGAATCGGTTTGTTAGTCAACGCCCAAATTTCTCCCCAGTCTGGAGGAGCTTACACTTTTGGATCTCAATTATTACAAGCGTTTTTGCAATTAGCTCCCGAGTCAGGACATACGATCATTTTATTTACACGTAGTCATCACTACACCAAACATCTGGGATCATCCCTTGAATTGGTTTCTCTTGACTGGTCTTTGAGAGCTAGAATTAAGTCTAAAATACTAGCACTGGTACAAGAAATAATCCGTAAACTCAGGAGGCCAAGTAACAAATTTAGGCTTCCAACCGGAATGGAATTATATGAAAAATACATACTAGACCTGTTAATTGCTAATCAAGTACAAGTGAATTTAAGTCTTACACCAGAAACTTTTCCCGTACTTGATGTTCCTTATATCATCCCCATCTGGGATCTACAGCACCGTTTGCAGCCATATTTCCCGGAGGTAAGTAAAATAGGAGTATGGGATCAAAAAGAAAACTACTATTCTGAACTATTTAAGCGTGCTACATTTATTCTTACTGGCACGGAAGTGGGTAAATCCGAAATCGAGAAATTTTATCAGGTGCCTTCTGAGAGAATCAAGGTTATACCTTTTTTCACTCCCCAACTATCACCAGTTGGCGTAACTAGTGAAGACTTGTTGAATAAATATTCAATCCCCCCTAACTATTTATTTTATCCTGCACAATTCTGGTCACACAAAAATCACATTGGACTTTTATTGGCGGTTAAAACTCTACAGCAAAAATACGCACTGGAGTTGCCTCTGGTACTTGTTGGTTCTGATCCAGGTAACAAATCCTATGTTGAAACAGTAACAAAGGAATTAAACTTGTCAAGTCAAGTACATTTTTTAGGCTTTGTCCCTCAAGAAGACATGGCATCATTATATCGCAATGCCTTTGCGCTTACATTTGTGACCTTTTTTGGACCAGACAATTTACCCCCGTTAGAGGCTATGTCCTTGGGTTGTCCCGTAATTGCATCTGATGTGCCAGGTGCACAAGAGCAATTGGGGGATGCTGCTCTTTTGGTTGACCCCAAAAAACCTGAAGATATTGCTAGTGCTATTAAACTCTTATGGGAAAACAATAGTTTGCGTCAAGATATAATAGCAAAGGGCTTGGCAAGATCTCAAAAATGGACAGATCAAGACTATGCTAAACAAATTTTTGCGGTTATTGATGAATTTGAAGCAATTAGGCGTTGTTGGCAATAGTTATAATCACAATACATATGTATTATCATCATTGACTGATGGCATTTTATTTCTTCTAGGACTTACGCATTGACAGGATCAACCAAATATGAGGTATGGGTTTCAGGCATTTTAACGTGATTTTTGAATGATTTTTGAGCGATAGCGAAGCGCTGCTGCAAGCAGTTCGCTATTGATCAGAAGTTAATCGTCAAAAGCCTGAAATGGCGGATTTTAGTTCATGCACATCATGGTGAATTTGTACAGTGCGTAAGTCCTATCTTCTTATTTCTTATCTATATGGATGAAATTTATGCTACTGAACAGGCTAACAAAAAACCGTTTTTATAATCTAGAAAAATCCGGATTATTTCAACAATATCTCCGGCATATTAATGGTTTAAGAAGCAAGAAAACCAGTCAAAAACTTGAATACATTAAAAAAAGCGCCCTAGATGAAAAAGCAAAAATAAGTATAACTTGTGCGGGAAAAAGAGACGGAGGCGGCGCACAGCTTCATGCTTGTATCTCAACGATAGTTTTTGCTAATAGTATGGGTATAAGATATCATCATACGCCACTGATTAAAGTTGAGCATAACTATAACAATGATCCTCTTTGGGAAGCAAAGTGGGAAAATTATCTAGACCTTACTAATCTATACAGTCCTAGATTAAATAATCAAGATTATTTATTTGTAGACAATTATTATTCAATTGTTGATAAAATTTATGAAGCTATTACCAGTAAAAACGATCTCAGTATAAGTGTTTTATACTGCCATGGCTACAGTGACGGACACCCTCAAGAATTTGTAGGTGTTTTAGACAATATAAGGGATCATTTTTTCTTGAGAAGAAATCCAGAACTTGTTTACTCCCCATTTGACTTCAATATTGCAATACATATGAGGCGAGGAGATGTTACTATCAATAGGTGGACTGAGCGTTATACCTCAAGCCAGTGTATCCAGACATTAATTAATCATCTACGTTTTTACTTTAGAAAAGCCCGGCCTAGATTTTACATATTTTCCTACTCCGATGATGATGACTTAAAGATTCTTGAGGATGAAGACGTAAGGCTTTTTGTTGACATGAATGTATTTTCCGTTATGGATCATTTAGCTTATGCTGACTGCCTAGTGATGGCAAAAAGTTCCATGAGTTATGTTGCTGGTATGTTAAACCGTGGACTTGTCCTTTATCAACCTTTCTGGTCTGTTTGTTTACCACACTGGTTTAGGGCTGATGGTTTCTTTGTTTAGATATAAAAGAAGTCAACATAAAGTCAAAACCGATACAAAAAAGCTAACTAATGCTAACAAAAGTCGGCTTTTTCTTCCTGTTTCACCAGTTCGACTACGCTCACTGAACTCCTAGCAGTGTCGGCACTATCTAGTCCACAGGCTAACACGATCAATCTGACCGCTTCTTTTTTTAAATTAATCGCAGCGTTTAAATCTCTGTCACTCTCAAAACCACAGCTATCACATTTAAACACTCTTTGAGATAATGAGAGTGATGATTTCTTTTCTCCACAAGTTGAGCAAGTCTTGCTACTGGGATAATATCTATCCACAATTACTAACTTACTACCATACAGTTGTGTTTTATATTCTAGCTGCCTTCTAAATTCATAAAAGCCCATATCTGATATAGCTTTTGATAATTTCCCATTCGCTAACATCCCAGATACATTCAAATCTTCTATCCCTATCACCGCGTGGTTTTTGCTGATATAGGTTGTGATTTTGTGTAATGTATCTTTTCTGATATTGGCTATTTTTTGGTGTAATCTTGCTATTTTGATTTGTGCTTTTCTGTAGTTATTTGACCATATTTGTTTATGACGGTTCAAATATTGCATTCTTGCTAACTTTTTCTCATACTTTTTATAGCTTTTTACTCCATCAAATACTTCTCCTGTTGATAATATTGCTAGATGATTTATTCCTAAATCAACTCCTACAAACTCCTGATTTTTCTGGGTTTGAGTCGTTTCTATTTCTATTTTACAAGAGATAAACCACTTGTCAGCTTGTTTACTGATGGTGACAGATTTCGGTTTATATCCTGTAGGGAGAATTTCATAAGTTTTTATCCAACCAATTACGGGTACTTTTACCTTTCTGTAGTCAATTTTTATGGCACCATCTAAGGTAAAAGAATCATGTTTACCCTTTTTCTTAAACTTAGGAAACCCTTTACTTTTCTTGAAGAAAGATTTAAAAGCATCTGACAAATATCTTAATGCGTATTGAGGGGCGCATTTAGACACTTCATAATACCAAGGATGGCTAGATTTAATGGCTGCTACTAACCATTTGTGTAAATCTATGGCTGTGGGAAATTTGATTTTTTCTTCAGGATTAAGTTTATTATGTAATAATACCTGTTGACAAAGTGCTAAACCTTGATTCCAAGCGGGTCTGGCTACTCCTGCGTGTTGCGCTAGTAGTAGTCGTTGTTGCTTGTTAACTTTGAGTTGGGTTTTGAATCCTAGTAGCATACAGTGATTTTACTGTAATTCTGTCACAAAGCCAAAAGATGACAGGAAATTTTCAGCAAATGTGAGTATTTGTTAGTATTAGTTAAGAAAACAGTAACTAGCTACTAACCCTCCTAAACCCTAAGATTAAGTCATGAAACCTTTACTTGTCAGTATAATTATTCCTGTTTTCAATCGGGAAAGGATGATTCGAGAGTGCATTGAGTCAGTCTTGAAGCAAACCTACAAGTCAATAGAGTTAGTGGTTGTTGATGATGGTTCTACTGACAATACTGCCCAAGTAGTTAAGGAATTGGCATCTCTATATCCCCATTATATTCGGTATGTTTATCAGGACAACTCTGGTCCAGCCATTGCTCGCAACACAGGGCTATCCCACTCTGCGGGAGAATTTATCCAATACCTTGATTCTGATGATCTATTACTGCCAACAAAGATTGAACTACAGGTTAAAGCCCTACAAAACAACCCAGAGTCAGAAGTTGCTTATTGCCAAACCCTCCGTACTAATATAGCAACGGGGGAAACAAAAACTTGGGCCAGAACAGCAGAGGAAATAGAACGGATTTTTCCAGATTTTCTGATCCACCGTGGTTGGCACACCATCTCTCCTCTTTGGCGCAGTCGTTTATATTCTCGCATGGAAAGATGGGAAAACTTCTGCTGTATGGAAGACTGGGAACACGACCTGCGAGCGGGAATGTTAGATATTAAAATAGTACAAGTTTCTGAACCATTAGCTTTAGTCCGTGATCATGACGGCGATCGCTCTAGTGGGATGAAAACAGGATTTACCCCAGCCTTGACCCGTGATTTCTTCCGGCCGATAAATCCATTTGGCTGCGGATGAAATCCCAGGGCTTAACTGATTGGAGTTATCTAGAACAATTTTCTCGTAAAATGTTCTGGATTGCTCGACTATGCGGCGAACGACAACTGATAGCAGAAGCTAAGGAAGCCCTCAGCTTTGCCACACAGATGGTTGCTACCCACCATGCACCTTGGGAAATTAGAACCTTCAAAGCGTTAACAAAAGTCTTGGGTTGGCCAAGAGCAGTAACCTGGACAGAAGCCTTGAAAAAAAGCCGTTAGATGTCGGAAAATATAAAAAACTATCGGCGGGATACACTGCTAATAATTAGCACCCTCTTAGCCGCCATCAATCTATGGCAACCCCCAACCCCTTGGTTGCGCCAGGGTAAAATTTACGTCTCTCCCCAGGGATCTGACTGGAATCTAGGCAACAGTCCCCAAAGGGCTGTTAAAACTATACAACGGGCTGCGAATATGGCCACACCGGGAGAAGAGGTAGTTATTTTACCCGGTATCTATCGGGAAGACCTGCGGGTTCGCCGTGGGGGAACACCCAATCGCCCCATTACCTTTCGCGCCCAACAACCGGGAACAGTAACCATCACTAATGCTGTTCCACCACAGGTAACCCAATATCTAACCTGGCGATCGCATGGCAATGGACTATATTCAACCCAGACCCCTTGGCCTATCTACTATGCCCTGTATAATGGCAGTGTTCTTTATGATGTTCGCTGGGGGGGAATAGAAAGACTGAAAACCTTAGTAAGTCAACCCAACTCCTACGGTGCTTTTACCTACGATAGGGAAACAAAGCATTTTTATCTTTTTCTACCCCATGGAGAAATACCAAATAATCAAAAGCTAGTATTTCACCGAGAAATTCCGTCACCGCGAGAGTGGGGCAATAGTCGGGTGGCCAATATTTGGCTAGAGGCACAACATCTAGTTTTTGACGGTCTACGGTTAGAACTTGGCGTTGGTTCTGGCTTTTTGCTGTGGGATAGTGGTTACATTACTATTAAAAATACTCTGCTGACAGGCGCTGGCACAGGAATTAGTGCTTCACCTCACATCAATGCACCATCCCATCTCGTGGTTGAATATAACCTTTACCATAATTATCCCCAATACAACTGGCTAAAGAATTGGCTTCCCTGGAATGAAGTATACGCTCATTACTCAGACTCTACACTGATTTCTGCGAGTTCTCCTAATTTAGTAATTCGTCATAATGTGGTTAGCCATGGTGGTGATGCCTTGCAGATTTCCCCTCATCTGGATAAACCCGGGCAGAATGGGGCAAATATCTATGGTAATCTTTTAATGTATGGTACGGATGATGCCATCGAAATGGATGGACTGGCTGAAAAAGTTCATTTTCATCACAACCTAGTTTACGACTTTGAACAAAACTTAGGATTAAGTCCAGTTTTAACCGGGCCAGTTTTAGTAGAAAATAACCGATTCCTGCATCCTGCTGGTGGGGTCAATGGCTCCCAGGTCAAGTTACTCAATCCTTGGTATAAACCCGGTTCGCCCAATAATCAAAGCCCGATTCAAAATATTCAGATTCGCAATAATACCTTTGTTGGGCGTTATCTTGCCTATTGGGGTCCACCTGTTAAAGATGTATGGGTGGAAAAAAATCTCTTTGCCGTGGAAGGGATGAATAATCCCCCTTGGCATCCCCAGGTGACAGTGCGCAATAATACAATGATTACATTACCCCAGGAATATCCTAACCCCGGCACAAATCCTCAATGGTTCCAAGGTTGGTCAATACCCCGACCTGGACCTGGTTGGCTTCAATATGAAGATCATCCAGCAACTGTGGATATTGATAAAGTTTTATCCCCAGATTTGTTTTTGGGGAAAAAATGATGGTATTTTCAGCGTTACATAATAGGAGTAAGAAAAAATTGATGTTTATGATGATTTTATTTGGCGTAGCTCGTGGATGGATAAATGGCTAATTGAAGTTGAAATTCCTATTCCTAAGCCAAAAAATCATGAATCTTTTAAACAATTATTTACTCATGATATGCAAGTCTATGGAGGATCAATTGCTACATTCATTTATCGAGGATAAAGTGAGAAACAATTTATTTATTAAGTGAATTTAAATCCTAAAATTTAGTCCCTCCGCAATTTTTACTGCCTAGAAATTTTCCAACACCCTGTTAAAACCCAATGCTAGAACAAAACCCATGGTATCTTGAGATCATAAGATGCCCAGATTGTTTATCCGATATCTTTTTATCTTCAGGCTCTGTTAGCTGTCAAGTCTGCGGCTTTATAGGTAGCCGTCAAAATCTTAAGCCCAAATCTCCGAAAAATTTACAACTTAGTTTCCCTCGACTTCCAATCTTTGATATCCAAGCCTCATGGGATAAAATATCAAGTCGGCCTGAAATTACCTATAGTGGACCTAACGCACAGAGAGATTCCAGGGAACTGATGTCTGTGATTGCGTCTCATCTTCATTCAAAGGGTAGAATCCTTGATTTAGGATGTGGCCCACGGGATCAAGCTATTCCAGTTGAATACCTTGGACACCAATATGTTGGCATTGATTATACAAACACTTCTGCCGACTTTTTAGGAGACGCTCACGCCATTCCCTTTGCATCTTCCTCCTTCGATTGCGTTCTTTCATACGCAGTTCTTGAACACTTACACAATCCCTATGTTGTTATTCACGAAATTGCCAGAGTTCTTAAACCAGGTGGAATATATATAGGAACAGTTTCTCAAGGAGAACCTTTTCATGAATCCTACTTTCATTTAACACCTTGGGGCTTTATCTCCTTGATATCGTCCGTAGAATGTCTACGAGTTGATCGGCTTTGGGATTCTATGGATACAATCCAAGCGTTATCCCGTATGGGTAGATATCCCCGAGTGATTAAGTTTTTATTATCTCAACTAGATAAAATCCATCAAGGTATGCCTCTTTTAGCTCCCAGAAAAATGAACTGGACTAAACAAGAAAAGGAATTAGATAAACTCTATCGTGCTGGCAGTGTTTGTTTTTGCGTCGTTAAAGAATGACTTTGACCAAGATTCCTCGGATAGATGAAATTGTGATTACCAAAAGATTTAGCGATATTAGTGGTATGGCGATCGCCTCATGGTGGTGTGGGGAGCGATCATCTAAACACCAGTAAGTAACCCGCGCACTTGTCTAGCGTGCCGAAACAATATACAAGTAGAAAAGAACATAAGATGAGCAGCAGGTCAGTCCGCCTTGGGGTGTATATATTCATTATCTTGGTTGCCGGATTGTTTGGTGCCATCGGTGGTAGAGTGCTGGGTTACGGTTTATATCGCCTCAGCTATGATTACATTGTCATCCCCCAAGAGTATCAAGATTGGGGACTCCGGTTTGGTCTGTTTGTGGGCACAATATTAACAGCATCCCACAAACTCGACAGGAGACAGCCCCTTTCACTGGTTCAACTATTGTTAGGATTAATACTAGTGGCTACAATCACTGGCACTGGTATAGGTTTGGGAGGGTTAATTGCCCACACAGTATATCAAACTGATCTATGGCAACCGAGCAACTGGCGATTACCTAACCCCAGTCGCCATGCCATATTAGTGGGAGCATTAACCGGACGTAATTGGGGGGCTGGTTTAGGAGTCATTTTCACAGTGCTATGGTTACGGTCTTCCCCCCGCTAAGAAACTCAGCCAAATCAAAATCTTTCTGTATGCCTATCATTTCCGTTGTCATGAGCGTCTATAACGATGCTCAGAGGGTTAAAACCTCAGTAGACAGTATTTTGAACCAAACCTTCACAGATTTTGAATTCATTATCATCAACGACGGTTCAACAGATGAAACAAGAACAATTTTAGATCGCCTAGCCAGTCAGGACTCGCGGATCAGAGTAATTCACCAAGAAAATACTGGGCTAACCCAGGCCTTAATCCGGGGGTGTAACCAAGCCCAAGGTGAATTCATTGCGCGTCAGGATGCTGATGACTACTCCCACCCGAAACGCCTGGATCTGCAATTGGCTAAAATCCAAAGTAGCCCACAGATTGGTATGGTTTCCTGCTCTACCCAATATATCGGACCTCAAGGAGAGCCACTGACCATTATTCAACGAGCTGAAACGCCGGAAATAGCCACCCAGGAATTACTTCATGCTCGCCAGGGTCCGGGTGCCCATGGTAGTGTTTTGTTTCGCAAATCAGTGTACAATGCCGTCGGTGGTTACCGCCCTGATTTCTATTTTGCTCAAGATTCAGATTTATGGTTAAGGATAGCAGAAAAAGCCCAGTTTGCCAGCCTGTCCCAGGTACTATATCTTCACCGCAGGGAGATTAACTCCACCTCCGGTGTTAATCGTCCCATACAACTCCGATTTGGAGAACTAGGTCAACTGTGTAAAACTGCCCGTTTAAACAGCCAGTCAGAGTCTGTTTATCTAGAAGAGGCAAAACAACTACGCAGCCAACTCCTCGCCAACAAATGGCAAAAACATCCTCCCGCCCCCTTGGCTGTTGCTCAAGCTGCCTATTTTTTGGGATCTCAATTACTAACCAACGGCGATCGCCGAGCAGTTAACTACCTGTGGCAAACAGTACGTCTGTGTCCCTGGCACTGGAAAGGATGGTTTCGTTTGGGGCAAAGTATTCTGCAATTTCCCTTTGCTAAAGTCCACACAATACCCTATTGATGATGAAGTCCTCTTTACGCATTCTGACAGTTGCCGATACTCCTTGCGATCCTAACTCTGGAGCTGCAGGAACAGTTTATTACACCAACCAAGCATTGAGAGAAATTGGTCATGAGGTAGATGAAATTTGGGCTGATGATTTAAGACCCAGGCGCATTGCTCACGGTAATCTCCATTCCTTGTTAGAGCAACCTAGAGCCTACCGTCAGGCTGTTATGAAGGCGATCGCCACAAAAGATTATGATGTTATTCAAATGAGTCAACCTCAAGCTTATTTAGCCGCCAAGGCTTTAAAACAGGGGGGCTTTAAGGGATTGGTAATCAATCGCAGTCATGGGGTTGAGTTAAGAGTGGATGAAGTGTTACCTTACTGGTATCAGAAACTCGGTGTTCCAGAATCGCGTTTTCCTGGAGTATTAACAACAGGTTTACGTAAGTTGTTACAGCGTCAGTGGAATGAAGTGATTAAATACTGCGATGGTGTCATTGTTACTTGTGAAGATGATAGGCACTGTCTTGTAAGTAAGCTTAATATCAATGCGGAGAAAATTAAAGTCATACACCATGGAGTTCCTGAAGCATTTTTCAATACACCGAATCAATCATATTCCTTAGAAAGACATCAGCAACTTCTCTATGTCGGGCAATCTGCTTTTTTTAAAGCACCACTCATCTTAGCTGCAATCATCAACAAAATATTACTTTCTAATCCCGATGTCACAATGACATGGGTTACTCCTGTTAACTCCCATAATTATTTAAAATCCTTGCTCAATGCCCAGATTTTATCTCGTGTAGTATTTCTAGATTGGCAACCCCAAGAAAAACTTATTGCTTTATATGATTCCTGTGGAATTTTTATTTTTCCCTCCTTCGTAGAAGGAGCAGGGAAAACCTCATTAGAGGCCTTGTCAAGGGGTCTTTGTGTAGTAACCAGTAATCAAGGAGGAATGAAAGATTATATAAAATCTGGAGAAAATGGGTTTTTATGTGAAGTTGGTAATTCAGAGGAATTTGTTAACCGTATAGAGTGTTTGCTAGAAAATCTGGAGTTTGCTACTTGCTTGAGGGAAAAAGCTGTAATTGACTCACGGTCTTATACATGGAAAAATTGTGCTGACAAAGCAGTTGACTACTACCAAATCCTATTAGAAATAAGTAGAAATGGTTAAGGCAAAGCAATAAAAGAATAAACTTCTTCATATTGATATCCTCAGAGCTATATCAACGCTCTGGATTGTAGGTTATTGGCACATCTTTAATTACACAGAAGCTTTCCCAAAATATAATAACAACTTAACCAAGTTCATCACATTTGAAGTATGACTATCAAAAAAATAAAAAACTTTGCAAAAAAACAACTACTCCGTGGTATAAACAAGTTTGGATTAGATATTGTAAAATATCAAGACCCAAATATACTTCAATTCCCCGTAGATTTTGATCCATGTACTATTAGTATTTGTAATAAAGTTAAACCTTACACTATGACAAGCGTTGAAAGGTTAAATGCCTTGATAAAAGCCACTGAGTACATTATTTCCAATGAAATTGACGGTGATATGGTTGAATGTGGCGTTTGGAAAGGAGGATCTGCTATGGCAATGGCATTAAAAATGAAAGAAATGGGAAGTATATACAAGAAAATTCACCTATATGATACGTTTGAAGGTATGAGTTCCCCAACAGGATTTGATAAAACATTTTATGGTGGGGATGCAATTAAGAAATTTTCTCAAACAAAAATTACAGATAGTTCCTCTAATTGGTGTTACTCTCCTCTGGGAACTGTAACTGAGAATTGTTATTCCACTGGTTACCCAACTGACAAGTTTGTGTTTGTTAAAGGCAAAGTTGAAGATACTCTTCCACTAAATTTACCTTCATCGATATCACTACTTCGTCTAGATACAGATTGGTATGAATCGACGAAAAAAGAATTAGAGTATTTGTTTCCTTTGCTGTCTCCCAACGGAATACTGATTATAGATGATTACGGACATTGGCAAGGAGCCAGAAAAGCTGTTGATGAATATTTCAAATCCAAAAATATTCATATTCTTTTAAATCGTATAGATTATACAGGTCGTCTAGCCATAAAAAATGACTGTTCTAGATTGGCAACCCCAAGAAAAACTTAGGTTCTTGCGTAGATTTTATGGTAATCGAGGATTGATAACAACAAAACCCTTACGGGGTAAGGATTATAAACAATTATGCCCAATATTTTCAATGAAATGCCGACACAATAAGGCTTTCAATGATTTTGAACTGGGTTCTCCATAAAAAGTACCGAAGAACCAAAACTTATTGCTTTATATGATTCATGTGGAATTTTTATTTTTCCCTCCTTCGTAGAAGGAGCAGGGAAAACCTCATTAGAGGCCTTGTCAAGGGGTCTTTGTGTAGTAGCCAGTAATCAAGGAGGAATGAAAGATTATATAAAATCTGGAGAAAATGGGTTTTTATGTGAAGTTGGTAATTCAGAGGAATTTGTTAACCGAATATCCTTACTTTTAAAAAACTTAGAATTTTCCACCAAATTGAGCAAACAGGCTGTGACTACTTCACAATCCTACACATGGAAGAAATGTGCCACCGAGGCAACTCGTTTTTACATACAAGCCCTGTTTAAATAGAACATATTTTGAATATGAACCTCATACAAATAGTAGTCAAAGAATTAAAAGATACACTGGAGCGCCCGCAACGCTTAGGCAAATTATTTGATTATTCATCTCTCAAAAAATGGCTGAGATTTCAAGAGATTAGAGTTATTGCCAGGAATGACTGGAAAAACACGGGAAACATTTCTCAGAGAAATGTCCCATCCTATGACCAGTATATCAAGCTTCAAAAATCTAAGCTTGAATACCTAGACCTATCTAGCCATGAAAAAAAATTTAGGACATCCTTAAGGCAAAGATTATCAGAGTTACATTCACAGGATTATATTAAACCCTCAAACCGTACAGCATTGTGTCTTGGTGCAAGATTAGGTGCTGAAGTTGCGGCCTTTCGAGATTTAGGCTATTTTGCCGTTGGCGTTGATTTAAATCCTGGTAACAACAATCCTTATGTCATGTACGGTGATTTCCACAAATTAGAATTTTCCGATAATTCTGTTGATGTAATCTATTCAAACTCCCTTGACCATTGTTATGAGTTGAAATTAATACTTTCAGAAATAAAAAGATTACTTAAAAATGATGGTTACTTGATAATTGAAGCCGACCCTGGGTCAAATGAAGGAATTAGTCCTGACTTGTGGGCAACAATGAGCTATGAGACTGTCGATTCTCTGAAGACTGAAATTGAAACATCAGGATTGATTCTGGTTCAAGCACTACCCTTTGAATACCCTCGCAACGGAACTCAGTTAGTATTTACGCGCTAATTCTTGCATCTATCATGTTTAAAAACAACCCATTGTTATACTATCTTACTTACTTAGTGACTATTCAGCCAGCCTTGACACAAACAACTTCTTCTGAGTCAAAATGTTTGACTAAGTATGCGAAAAATAAAACTTGCCTGGTAGAAATCGGCATTTGGCATGGAGTTAATACCAGAAAACTTAGAGAAGTCATGAATACCGAGGGAACCATCTATGCAATTGACCCTTTTGAGCCGGGTAAGTTGGGGATTTCTTGGCAAAAGCTGATTGCTCATTCCGAAGCATCTAAAACCCAAAATGGCAATATCATATGGTTAGAAGAGTTTTCCCATAAAGCAATTGAGAAATTTAAGCAGATAGAGACTCAACCTATAGACTTCATGTTTATTGACGGCGATCATAGCTATGAAGGAATAAAAAACGACTGGATACTCTGGTCACCTTTAGTTAGATGTGGAGGAATAATTGCATTGCATGATAGCCGATCTTATGAAGGAAGAAACATCGATCACGTTGGTGCTGCCCAGTATACACAAAACGTTATTCTCAAAGATGAACGATATAAAGAAATTGATCATTGTGACTCATTAACAGTCGTCCAGCGAGTTTCCTAGGTCAAAACGGTAATCGTTGAAAATCCCAACTATCAACCACATAATAATATTTAACTAACCTTTTGACTGGGAAAAAACTAATGAAACTTTCCGTGATCATCCCCACCTATGAGCGGGGAGAAGTTCTGCTTGATACCATTGAGTCCTTACAGCGACTAATGGCACCAGAATTTGAACTTTTGGTGATTGACCAGACCTTAAATCATTCTGTAACAATTGAGTCGAGATTAAACAGCTTGGCCCAACAAGGCTCTATTCGTTGGATTCGCCTACCTAAACCATCTATTCCCATGGCCATGAACCGGGGAATCTTGGAAGCTAAAGGTGAGATAGTCCTTTTCCTCGATGATGATATTATCCCCCATGAGGATTTACTACAGGCTCACCAGCAAGCCCATCAACAAGCTGATCTGGTTGCAGGACAGGTACTACAGCCCGGGAAAAATCTCTGACATTACAACCAGGGGATCCATTTCGCTTTACTAGTAACATTCCCAGGCAAATTACGGAGTTCATGGGGGGCAATTTTTCCATTAAGCGCACTGTGGCGATCGCCCTGGGGGGATTTGATGAAAACTTCATAGGGGCTGCGTACCGCTATGAAGCTGAATTTGCCCATCGCTACTGTCAAAAATACGGTTTGATTACCTACGAACCGAAAGCCCTGATTCACCACCTACGGGTAGAAAGGGGAGGAACACGCAGCTATGGTCACCACCTGAGAACTGCCCAACCCGCCCATGCTGTGGGAGCTTACTATTACCTGTTAAAGTCAAAACCCAATGGCTGGCTATGGCAAATACTTTGGCGACCATTGCGCTCCATTCGCACAAAACACCATATCACTCATCCTTGGTGGATCTTCCCCACGTTAATTGCAGAGGCCAGAGGGCTAAGTTTAGCCATTCATAAGATTAGTCAGGACGATCCTACCCGATAGTTTTTCGCTAACTAAGAGGATGTTTTAAAAGTTATGATTAATGTATCAAATATTGTTTGACCTCGACCCGTTCCCCGTTATCCGGTACGGAATACTGACAAAAAGTCCTATATAGGACTTCTATTTGATTATTGAACAAGACCCAGTACATACTGAAACCCTTCTTTCGGTGTTCCCTGTTCCCTGTTCCCTGTTCCCTGTTCCCTGCCTCTGCGAAAGATTCATAAATCAAACCGGATTCCCATATATGAATATTGTCATAGATGCTCTGCCCATTAATCATATGTCAGGTAGACACGTCATTTCTGGGCATTTACGAATGTTGGCCAAGTATCATGGCGATCGCCATCAATTTTTTGTTCTACATCACCACAACAATCGGGATCTTTGTTGCGATCTAGGCTCGAGTTTTCACTGGATAGAGTGCCCTAATTTTGGTGAAAACTGGCCGGCTCGACTTTGGTGGCAATTTACTCAGTTAGAGTCCCTTCTGACCCAACTAGAAGCTCAACTGATGATCTCAACCTCCGGCGCTCTGGTTCCCGGAACTAAATTACCCCAAGTGGTTATTGCCCAAAATCCCTGGTGTTATGCTGGGGAATTTCACTACACAATTGGCGATCGCCTGAAGGCGTGGCTGCAAAGACAGGGCTACAAACAAGCCCAAAAAAAAGCACAGGCCATGTTTTTTAATTCCACATATCTGGGGAATTTGTATCTGGAACAAACGGGCATTCAGCCCAAAGAAAGCTATATTTTATACAATGGAATAGATGATGATTTTTTTGAAAATGCAAGAGAGCAATATTTAGCATTTAAACCCCGCGAGTTAGCAATTTTAACGGTTTCAGTCATGACACCGCATAAAAAAATTGAAGAAATTATCAATATGCTAGATATTGTTATACAACAAGGCTTCTCTGTACAGTTAATCATCGTAGGTCCATGGAGTAACACATCCTATAAACTGCAGATTGAAAAGTTAATTCAAGATTTGAAGTTGCATAATTATGTCACAATAACTGACAAAGTATCGAGGGAGAAACTACAGGAATTTTATCAAAAATCTCGAGTTTTCTGCTTGTTTAGTCGCTGCGAATCCTTTGGAATTCCAGCAATTGAAGCCCAAACATACGGGACACCAACAATTGTTGCAGATTTTTGTGCTTCCCCAGAAGTTGCTGGACCTGGTGGTATAATTATCAAACCGCCTAAGATTCTACAAGAAACTAATAAAATTATCAAATTATTAACAGATTCAACCGAGTGGGAATTATATTCAAGAAATGCCTTTAATAATGCAGAGCGATTTCGCTGGAATAAGGTAACATTGCCCCTAATTAATTTTATTAGTGAATTTAGTTCCCATGAAAAGTCTAATGGTTGATTTGCACAATAAATTACTATCCACAATCACAAGAGAAACAAGTGGAAGGCAATTTTTGCCTGTAATTGACGGATTGCGTTTTGTTGCTATTTTGGGTGTTGTTCTGTATCATATTCAAGACTATTTTTTTACTAAAACTGGAGAACAAAACACATCATTATTTTTAGCCCCCTTACTAAAAGGAGGTTATCTAGGGGTGCAATTATTTTTTGCCATTAGTGGTTTTATGATATCACTGCCATTTTTACAAGGATATTACCCAAATTTTTTTCAATATATAAAACGGCGTCTCCTGCGTTTAGGACTTCCATATATTATTAACTTGCTGATTATATATACCTTGCTGGTATTGGTTTTAAATCAAGATTTTTATGAACTGTTGCCTCATTTTTTCGCCAGTGTTGCCTACATGCACAATATTATATACGGCAGCATGAGCAAAATTAATTTTGTTGCTTGGTCTCTTGAGGTAGAATTTCAGTTTTATTTAATAGCACCGATTTTATTAGTTGCGTTAACAAAAATCAACAATAAAACTCGTAAATTTGTACTAGTATTTTTACTGCTTCTAGGAGGTATTTTTGCTTCAGGATACATAAGTTACCCCTGGATAAAGGGAGCAACAATTATCCATAACTTTGGGTTTTTCATAGCTGGAATACTTGCAGCAAATATTTTTGTGTTTGACTGGAGAACCTCAGTTAAACAAAGTTATTTCTGGGATTTCATGTGCATCATATTAGTGAGTTTTCTGTTTTTACCACCCTATAGCGGAACATTATTGATTGGCTTGGATGAAAAGCTGTATTTGCCCATTTTGACCTATATTATTTTGATCTCAGTTTTAAAATCAAAGTTGATTAACTCAGCACTCAGTCAGCCCTATATTTATTTAATAGGGGGAATGTGTTACTCGATTTACTTATATCATTTTTACGTCATCTCTTTAGTTGGTCGAGTGCTACTTCCCTTAGTGGAATCACTACCTGTGTGGTTACAATTTACCATTGTAGTGGTAGTAATGTTGCCAGCCATTTTATTAGCTAGTGTACTATTTTTTATTTTTTTTGAAAAGCCATTCATGAAACGACGGACTAATGTTGCAATAACAAGGGGTAGAACAGACGAGAAACCTTGCATCTAATTGACTTAATCCCGCCTCACTTTTTCATCAAACCCTACGTAAATTATGGTCTTTAAAGTCGGTATTCTCACCACCCACCCAATTCAATATCAAGTACCCTGGTTTCGCCTATTAGCCCAGAACGCCGACATCGATCTGCACGTCTTTTTCTGTATGATTCCCAATGCTATGCAGCAGGGGGATGGATTTGGGGTGGCTTTTGAGTGGGATGTTCCTTTATTAAATGGCTATGAATATCAAGTTTTAACAAATATTGCCCAAACACCATCTGTAACCAACTCTGGGGGCTGTGATACCCCAGAAATTTTTGCCCTCGTCAAAAACGGCAATTGGGATGCTTTTATCGTCAATGGTTGGGTTGTTAAAAGCTGCCTGCAACTCCTGGTAGCTTGCCGGTTGTATGGCATTCCCTGTATTGTCCGGGGGGAATCTAATCATCTTGCCCATAGGGCATGGTGGAAAAAACAACTGCAACGGCTATTAATTAGTCAGTATAGTGCCTGTTTGTATATTGGAAGAGCTAACCAACAGTTTTATGTCAACAATGGTGTAGCACCAGAAAAACTATTTTCTACCCCCTATTGTATAGACAACGAGGGATTCACTGCCCATACCAGTCAGATCCTTGGTGAAAAATCCTCTCTTGTAGAAAAATTCCGCTTAGACCCCCACACCCTCACTTTCCTTTACTGTGCTAAGTTTATCCCTAAAAAACATCCCCTAGATTTACTCCAGGCGATCGCCCTATTACAACAAAACCATCAACCCACAGGGCAACTACTGATGGTGGGAGACGGGGAATTACGCCCCATGTGTGAACAATTTGTCCGAGAGCACCAACTACCAGTTAGGTTTGCCGGGTTCCTCAACCAGAGTGAAATAATTGCTGCTTACCTTGTGTCCGACTGTCTCGTCCTCCCCTCTGATGCCGGTGAAACCTGGGGGCTAGTGGTCAATGAAGCTATGGCTTGTGGACTACCAGCGATTGTTTCCGATCAAGTGGGATGTCATCTTGACCTGATTGCACCGGGAACCGGTTGGACTTACCCCATGGGACAAATAGACAAGTTAGGCGATCGCCTAGCTACAGCGATCAAACTAGGTCAAGAAAAGCTGGCTGAGATGGGAAGTAACGCCCAGAGAAAAGTGATGATGGAATATAATTACCAAAAAGTAGTCTGTGGTATTACAGAAGCCATTCGTTATGTGCGGAGTTAACTGTTACCAGCAACAATGGAAAGTGATTTATGGCATCTGGTATAGTATTACTTATTTCAGTTTTAGGGGCGATTCTCGCCCTAGGCAATTGGCGGCGGGGGATATACTGGCTAGTATTCCTAGCAGCAGTACAAGACCCCCTGAGAAAAATAATTCCCGGTGCCCCCGCCAGTGTCCTGTTAGCAGGTGTGCCAATTATATTGGGTATAATAGTGGGTATGTCGGGACAAAAAGGCTGGTTGCATTCATTCTGGCGAATGTATCCCAATGTAAACCGCAGTTTTAACTGGTTTTTGGTGGCCTGCATCCCACCAGCCTTCATTTCTCTGACCTATAGTGCCAACTCCTGGCTCCTGACAGTCTTTGGCATCTTTAACTATGGCGTTTTCTTGGCGGCGATTTTGGTGGGTTTTCACTTTGCCCAATCCCTGGAAGATATCCAAAGACTATTTAGTTTTTATTGTCTCCTCTCCGTGGTCATGCTGAGTGGCACATTTTTAGAATACTTTAATGTCGTGCCTGGATGGACTCTCATAGGTACCAGTGCCTTTAACTTTGATTGGGTGCGACATAGTACTGGCTACGTTGTCAAGCTGGTAGCAGGTTTTTACCGTTCCCCAGATGTCATGGGCTGGCACGCTTCAGCAACTTCTATACTCAGTTTTTTTCTGTCCACCACCTCGAAACCGAGCCAACGCTACCTCTGGTTAGCTATTTGTGCCATAGCGATCGCCGCCCTGTTTTTCTGTGGTCGTCGCAAGATGCTTTATATGTTACCCGTAGCGGCAATAGTTTTTACTTTGATCTATGCCCAAGCCCGTGGAGGGCGGATATTTTCCGTTTTGCCCGTTCTACTGATTCCACTGTTAATTATGACATATATTGGCAACAATCTGGGAGAAGACTCCACCTATGTCAGATATTACCAAGATAATTTTGCTGTTGCGGGTGAACAATTTCAACAGCATAATTTTGATGCCTTGATCGAAACAGTGCGTCAGTCGGGATTTTTTGGAGCCGGTCTGGGGTCAGCTTCCCCAGGAAGCCAGAATCTTGCCATCTTCAATGTCCAAAGACCGAGAACTTGGCAAGAAAGTGGCACCAGTAGGGTGATGGTCGAACTGGGAGTACCGGGTTTTATAGCCTTAGTCCTTCTGCTGCTCAGTTTAGTCCTTTCAGCATGGGCACAAGTGCAGTCCCTATTCAAGTGGCAAATGTACTTAGGGGTTTACACAGGTGGAATTTTAGCCTTTTTCCTGGCAAACATTGGCAGCTTGATGGTCTCTGGGCAAATATTGGCAGACCCTTTTATTGCTTTTTTTATTGCGTTCTCCCTGGGGTTAGTATTGTCCTTCGCCAAGTATTGGCAAGCTTTTTTATGGCATCAAACCCAGAATATAAACCAAAATCTAACAATAGGAAACTCTGAAATTGACCGATAAATTGACCGAAATATCGGCTGGATTCTTACCTTCCCTTAACGATAATCAAACTGGGATAGAAGTAGCATTAATCACCACTTGTTCAACTGAGTCTGTAGGCAGTATGCTGATTTATGTGGAAATGGTGACGGAAACCTTATCTTCTTACTCACAAAAAGTCCGACTGACCAGGATTGACTTACTGAACCTTGTCCCCGATCTTTTTTTTCTCCCGGCTAAACTGAAAAAACGGTTTCAACAGCTTTGGTTACTCTTGATTTCCCCGCTACAGTTGCGCAAATATATGCGCAAATACAATGGGCACATATTTCACCTGATGGATGGTAGTAGCTGCTATGTTCTCAGGGGAATACCGCCAGAAAAATGTGTGGTCACCCTTCATGATTTAATTCCGGTTTTGCAACAAAAAGGGGAATTCCCCATACCCCCGCCTGGTTTTTTCGCCCGCTGGTTAATTAGAGAAAACCTAAAATCCCTCAAATCCCAGAAAAATATATGTGTTGTCAGCACCTGCACAGGTCAGGACTTTCAACAGAACGTTAGCAATCTTGTTCCCACCGTGATTTTATCTGGTATTAGGAGTAGCTTATTAGACTTAATTCCGGCAGAAATACCCGGATGGCAGGAACGAGTGCGGGATGGGAAAAGAATAATTTTGCACATTGGTAACAATGGCTTCTATAAGAACCGAGCAACGGTAATTCGAGTTTTTGCCGAACTGGTCAAGAGTCACCCCCTGTCATTGGTGATGGCTGGGTCTCCTCCAGATATGGAGCTGCAAATGATCATTCAAGAACTGCAAGTAGGTGACAAAATTACCTTTGTTTCCCATCCCAATGATCAGGCGGTATCTTCCCTATACCTGAAGGCTTCCATCTTGCTTTTTCCCAGTTACTATGAGGGATTTGGTTGGCCTCCTTTAGAAGCGATGGCTTTTGGCTGTCCAGTTGTTTGCTCTAACAGTGGTTCTCTCCCTGAAATAGTTGGTAATGCTGCTCTGATGGCCAGTCCTGATGATTTATCAGCCATAGTTGCACAGTGTGACTTTTTACTCAACCAATCGGAGGAAGCAACAAAGCTAGTGCAGGCGGGACTGGAAAATATTCAACGTTTTAGTTCCCTGAAAATGGGGGAAGACCTGATTAATTTTTATAACCGCCTACAACCATGTGGGGGAGCCGGTGAATAGTTATCCACACACCGCAGGGGCGATCGTTATCCATACGGGGGAGCCAGTCCATGGGTTTCCACACATTAGGTATAGTCGATATTTATCCACACACCGGAGCCAGTCCATGGGTTTCCACACGTTAGGTATAGTCGATATTTATCCACACACCGGAACCGGGGAATGAATTCCCCGTCTCAAAGCTCAAGTCGGTTAAAAACCGACTTGGAAGGAGGTTGAGGTGATTTTGATTTATTCTGTGATTTTTTGATTTAATTTATCAATTTAATTATGGCTTTATGGCGGTTATATTAAGCTGTTGTTTGGGCGACTAAAAAACGTGAGCCTTTAATTATTCAGGTTCTTCAGTACCTAATATGCTAAATTGTTTTGATAAAATCCGAAAAGGCTTACCGTATAAGGGAAATAATGTTGGTTATTGAAGAAAATGCCTGAATATTCCTTCTTAATCTCTGTTCGGTGTGTTCCCTGTTCCCTGTTCCCTCGAACCAGTTGTTAAATTAGCATAACAAGTACGGTAGAGCCATTATTCATGAGATAGAAAATGAGGTATATGGTTATTTAATTGGTAAGGCTGATCATCTTGGTTGTATTATTCATGCTATTGGTGGAATTGAAGACCATATTCATTTGGTAATTTCTATACCCCCTAAATTATCTATTGCCGAATGTGTGAAAAGTTTAAAGGGAAGTAGCGCTTATTATTACAATCATTTATTCCCCAACTTACCACAAAAATTTATCTGGCAAGAAGGATATGGTATATTTTCCCTGGGTGGTCATCAATTATCCACAGCCATAGATTATGTTAATAATCAAAAAATCCATCATTTAAACAGAACCACAATTTCATTATTAGAACAAGCAACAGATTTAGACCAACCTCCACCCCACCCCAGAACACCATCATCGCCAAACACAAAACCAGTCGGTTAAAAACCGACTTTAGCTTTGAACCAGGGAATTCATTCCCTGGCTCCGGTGTGTGGATAACCAGCGACCACACCTAATGTGTGAACAACGATCGCCCAAATATCCCCTAGCTGGACAATAATATATACAACTTGCACATACCCTGACCCAGAGCGATCGCCCAGGGGTACTTATTCTATCTTATTCTATATTAATATTAAGTAACGGGTGGAAAACTGGGAGCCAAATATGAGTTTAGAAGCTGAATATGACCTAGATTTTTATGCCTGGATTAATAAGAATGTGGAATTATTGCGGCGGGGATGTTTATCAGAAATTGACGCAGAACACATTGCTCAAGAGTTGGAAAGCATGGGAAAGCGCGATCGCCGTCAACTTCGCAGCCGCTTACAGGTTTTAATTATGCACCTGCTCAAATGGCAATATCAGCCGGATAAACAAAGCCAGAGTTGGTTAGCTACCATCGATCATCAACGAGATCAAATAGAAGCTTTACTGCTAGACAGTCCGAGTCTGCGCAGCGATTTAGAGACAGCATTAGTAATAGTTTATCCTAAGTCCGTGCGTGATGCCCATAGAGAAACATCCCTCCCGGAAACAGTATTTCCCCTATCCTGTCCTTTTGCATTAGAAGAAATTCTAGCTCCAGATTTCCTCCCTGGTTCAGAATGTGAGAACTGAGTTTGAGCGATCGCCCTAGGGAATTTATGCTAAAAACAGCGATCGCACCCGGCAATTTATTCTTGGTAATTATACTTGGGAGAGCAAATTACACCCCCCTGTTGCGGTCTTCTGGTGTTCCCTAAAATGACAATTACCTCTTGAAAAGTTATAAAACAACATCTAAAGTTGCTCAGGATTTATCCCCATTGTCTGTAATTTAGCCAGCAATTCCTCCCTTTGTTGGCGCTCCTGTGCCAGTAACAATTCCGCAGCCTCTGCTCTTTGCTGTGCTTGTTGAGCTTCTTGCTGTGCTTGTTGGGCTTCTTGCTGTGCTTGTTGGGCTAATTCACGGGCTGTAGGTAGTAGAACCCCCTCTAAAGTTGCCCAACGCACCCAGACGGCATTGGCTCCCCCAAATTCTCCCGCCCAACGCACTAGGGCTAAACCTAATTTTTGACTGATGAGCCTGTTTTGCTCATCGGGGATGATTGGTTCATATCCATGATCCCTGATGATGAACCCAGCAAACTCATTGGGATTAAAGGGATCATACCAAAAGTATTCTGGTACTCTCAGCCTGTTTTGGTATATTTCTTTTTTGTCTGTCTTGTCTCTGGAAGCAGTGCTAGAGGATAGCAATTCCACTACCACATCTGACCTTTACCCTCTTCCCAGGTTACCCAGCATTTGCGCTCTCCCTTGGGAACATCTAGCACAGCAAACATATCCGGACGACGAAAATCATGGTTTTTCAATTGATGGGGACTAAAGTAAACAAACATATTACCCCCTACAAAGGCATCTTGATCGCCCAGCCAAGCTGCTAGGGGATCAACTAGTAAGTCCATTTGCAGTTTATGGCGATAGGTTTCCATAGGGATGCCGTCATCATACAGTAATTCATCCTGGGTGGGGGGATTAACAAAATCTGGGGTTAAATCTGGTGTCGATTGATCTAAGTTTAGCAATGTCGATTCACTCATATTTCCTCCGATTGAATCCCGATGCTTACTAATTTAACTAAGATTGATTCGGTTTTGCATATCCAGGGAGCCGGGGAATGAATTCCCCGTCTCAAAGCTCAAGTCGGTTAAAAACCGACTAGGAAGGAGGTTGAGATTTTTTGTGTGATTTATCAATTTAATTATGGCTTTATGGCGGTTATATTATCATATTATCTGGGCGACTAAAAAACGTGAGCCTTTAATTAGCCGGGGCGATCGTTATCCATACGGGGGAACCATTCTCAATCGTTATCCACACGGGAACCATTCTCAATCGTTATCCACACGGGAGCCATCATCAATCGTTATCCACACCGGGGAGCCGGGGAATGAATTCCCCGTCTCAAAGCTCAAGTCGGTTAAAAACCGACTAGGAAGGAGGTTGAGGTTATTTTAATTTAATTTATCAATTTAATTATGGCTTTATGGCGGTTATATTATCATATTATTTGGGCGACTAAAAAACGTGAGCCTTTAATTAGTCATGATATAGAAAATGAGGTATATGGTTATTTAATTGGTAAGGCTGATCATCTGGGTTGTATTATTCATGCTATTGGTGGAATTGAAGACCATATTCATTTAGTAATTTCTATTCCCCCTAAATTATCTATTGCCGAATGTGTGAAAAGTTTAAAGGGAAGTAGCGCTTATTATTACAATCATTCATTGCCAAACTTACCACAAAAATTTATCTGGCAAGAAGGATATGGTATATTTTCCCTGGGTGGTCATCAATTATCCACAGCCATAGATTATGTTAATAATCAAAAAATCCATCATTTAAACAGAACCACAATTTCATTATTAGAACAAGAAACAGATTTAGATCAACCTCCACCCCACCCCAAAACACCATCATCGCCAAACACAAAACCAGTCGGTTTTTAACCGACTTTAGCTTTGAGACAGGGAATTTATTCCCTGGCTCCCCTGTGTGGATAACGATCAATTATGGTTCCCGTGTGAACAACGATCGCCCAAATATCCCCTACCTGTGAAATATAGCAGGGGACAGGGCACCGGAGCAGGGGGAAGCCTTGAAACGCTTGAATTTCAATGGTTTTATCTTCTGTTTGTGTCCTAACCACCTTGGCGGTTGCTATAATATATACAACCTGCACATACCCGAACCCAGAGCGATCGCCTTCCGCCACTTATCCTTGATAATTATACTTGGGACAGCTTAAATTTACCCCAACTATGCTACAACAAATTACCCCCCTCATCCTCACCTATAACGAAGCACCCAACATCGATCGCACCCTAGAAAAACTCACCTGGGCAAAAACAATTATTGTTATTGATAGTTACAGCACAGATCAGACCTTAGAAATTCTCTCAAATTATCCCCAAACCACCGTATTTAAACGTAAATTTGATTCCTTTGCTGGTCAATGCAATTATGGCTTACAGCAAGTTAAATCAGAATGGGTTTTATCTCTGGATGCTGATTATATCTTAACCGATGAACTAATTAGGGAGATTAAAAATTTACCTCTAGATACTACCATTGACGGCTACTTTGCTAGATTTAAATATTGTGTATTTGGTAAACCTTTACGAGGTACAATACTTCCACCGCGCCAGGTATTATACAGAATAGAAAAAGCAAATTATCAAGATGATGGACACGCTCATCGGGTTTTAGTAGAGGGTAAATCTAGTCAACTAATAGGATACATTCACCACGACGATCGCAAACCATTAAATCGCTGGTTATGGGCGCAACAACGTTACATGGTGATTGAAACCAAAAAACTCCTAGAAACCCCCAATCATGAACTCAGTTTAGGCGATCGCCTTCGTAAGCTAAAAATCATCGCCCCATTAATTATACTAGTGTACTGCCTGATTGTCAAAGGAGGCATTTTAGATGGTAAATATGGTTTATATTACGCATTGCAGCGAGTATTGGCAGAAATTCTGCTCAGTATAAATTTAATAGAAGCTAGTTTCAATGAAAGGGGTAAATAATCAATTCTGGGTAAAAATCAAAGATAATATTTGCTTATTTTCTCTACATCAGCTACATAGTTGATAATTATCCACACACCCAAACCATAGTTGATAATTATCCACACACCCAAACCATAGTTGATAGTTATCCACACGGGGAGCCGGGGAATGAATTAAGAGTCTCAAAGCTCAAGTCGGTTAAAAACCGACTAGGAAGAGGAAGAGGGTTGAGAATTTTTGTGTGATTTGTCAATTTAATTATGGCTTTATGGCGTTTATATTATCATATTATTGGGGCAAATAAAAAAGGTAAAACTTTAATTACTCTTGCTATAGAAAATGAGGTGTATATGGTTATTTAATTGCTAAGGCTGATCATCTAGTTTGTATTATTCATGCTATCAGTGGAATTGAAAACCATATTCATTTTATCGGTTCCATTCCCCCTTAATTGTCTATTGTAGAATACAATTTCATTATGAGAACAAGCAACCGATTTACCGCCTCCTCCACTCCACCCCAGAACACCATAATTACCAAACACAAAACCAGTCGGTTTTTAACAAAACCACAATTTCATTATGAGAACAAGAAACCGATTTACCGCCTCCTCCACTCCACCCCAAAACACCATAATCACCAAACACAAAACCAGTCGGTTTTTAACCGACTTTAGCTTTTAGACAGGGAATTTATTCCCTGGCTCCCGTGTGGATAACCATCAATTATACCTAACCTAGGGATAACCATCAATTATACCTAACCTAGGGATAACCACCAACCATACCCCATGGGTGGATAATCATCTGTGATACAATACATCAACAGCCATTGCTTAAAACCATGACGGTTACACAACACCATCCCTTACACAGGTTACCCCCAGTGAGATGGGAAAAACTACCCGCGGATTTTCCCCTACCAGATGAACCTGTGGAAAGTAATCTTCAACCCATCCTGGCTGCGGCTTTGCGAGAATCTTTAGAACTGGCTGGATTAATCTTAGAATCCATGCTCATTGCTTCCAATTTTGGGCTATGCGCCACCGTGGGCGACAAAACCATCGTCAAAGCCCCCGACTGGGTTTATATACCTGTAGCTCATCCCCTCCCAGAGGGGGAAATCCGCCGCAGTTATACCCCCCACGCCGAAGGAGAACCCCCCGCCATTGTGATGGAATTTATCTGTGCTACAGAGGGGGGAGAATACTCCATTAATCCCCATTATCCCTATGGTAAATGGTATTTTTATGAACAAATTTTAAAAGTCCCTGTATATGTGATCTTCCATCCTCAAACCGGAACCTTAGATGTTTATCATTTAACAGACGGTAAATACCAGCAACAATCCCCAGATGAACAGGGAAGATTTTACTTGGTAGCATTAAACCTGTTTGTGGGTGTATGGAGAGGGAAAAAAGCAGAGATAGTCAGCTTTTGGTTGCGCTGGTGGGATGAATCCGGTAATTTACTCCCCTGGGGAACTGAATTAGTAGCACAAGAACGTCAAAGGGTGAACAAGCGGAAGAAAAAGCCGCTAAATTAGCCGCCAGACTGCAAGAAATGGGGATTAATCCCGAAGAAATTTAAGGCGCGGAAATACCTCCTATTGTGGATGGTCTCAAGTCCTACCAGAACCAGCTTTAACTCTCAATTTCCTTATTCCAAGCATGCGATTAGATAACTACACCCTCGGTAACTATACCCCCGGTGCTCCCTATTGGCAACAACTGTGCTGGTACTTCCTCGGTTCACCTCTATTTGAAAGTTCTTGGTTACCCATTTCATCGGTCAAAGTGCAGATACTCCGCATTTTTGGAGCTACTATTGGTCAAGGTGTACGCCTAAAACCAAAAGTGCGGGTAAAATTTCCTTGGCGGTTAACTGTCGGTGATTATGTCTGGATTGGTGAAAATGCTTGGATAGATAACCTAGCTCATGTGACTATAGAGAGTCATGCTTGCATATCTCAAGATGTCTATCTTTGCACAGGTAATCATGACTGGAATCACCCTGATTTTGAATTAAAAATTGCCCCAATTTATATTGAGGAAAGTAGTTGGATTGCTGCTAAGTCAATAATTGGCCCTGGGGTGACTGTCGGTAAAGGTGCTGTATTAACTCTGGGTGGAGTAGCTGTTAAATCATTAGCATCAATGACTATTTATGCAGGAAATCCCGCACAAGCCATTAAGCCCAGAAAGTTATATTATTAAGGCTTGACGCGAAATGCTCAAGTATTTTTATCTACCAGCACCCAATATATATAATATTACCACCTAATTGACTGATTGATGCTCACTATTAGTCAAAATCCTCCCACCTTTCACCCCTTGCACAAAAGACATCACCCATTGTAGATATTCCTCACCAGCAACAATCGCCGTATTATCATGCTCCGCACTGGGGACTAACAGCAGTTTTTTCGGTTCGGGAGCCGCGTGATAAAGCTTTTGGCTCATGAAAGATGGTACACTTGTATCAGCCATGCCATGAATAAATAACACTGGTATTTTTAACTGGGGTACTTTGTTGATGGATTCAAAGCGCTGGGTTAAAATTAAGTTCACCGGGAACATCCAAAATAAATTCCTGTAATCCACCATATCCCGGATAGAGGTAAAGGAACTTTCCACAATCAACCCCGCTGCTTGTGGCTGTTTGAGTCCCAAATCAATGGCGATCGCACCCCCCAGAGAATGCCCATAAATAAATATTTTACCTGGTACAATCTGCTTCTCATTTACCAAGTAATTCCACGCAACAGATGCATCTTCATAAACCCGCTTTTCGTTAGGAAAATCACCTTCACTCAGACCATACCCCCGATAATCAATCAGCAGCACAGAAAAACCCAGTTGATGCAACCGACGAGCATGACCAACATTAGCGCCAACATTGATGGCGTTACCATGGAGATACAGCAACACATTAGGGTTTGGTTCTGGGGATGGAATCCACCAACCATGAATTAGTTCTGTCTTTCCATTCCTAACTTTTACAGGTAACCAGACATCCTCATAGGGGAGGTTAAAAATCTCTGGTGTTCTTTCAATCACAGCGGAAGGAAAGAAAATTAACCGCTGCTGTCTGACAAACAGAAATAGACAGATGGCAAAATAGCCAATGACAACAATTATTTCTACCGTCAATAGTAGTTTGAAACTTAATTGCATTGAAAATTGCCGTTTGTTAAGATATATATATTTTAACAAATATTTTTCACACTCTACCCAGCCATCAGGAGGAAGCTTAAAACTACCCACCCTCAAATAGTTATAGGGTGGGGTTTTGCGCCTAGAGTTGAGGCTGATTTACTAGCCAATTAGTCGATTGCTCATAAGCATAAGCCACTTGAAATAGTTGCTCTTCTCCGAGTACCCGGCCAATCAGCTGCAACCCAATGGGTAGTCCCTGGTCATCAAAACCACAAGGTACACTTAAACCCGGTAAACCTGCAAGATTTACAGGGATAGTCATCAGATCATTCAAGTACATACTTAGGGGGTCGCTAATTTTCTCCCCTGCTTTAAATGCTGTGGTGGGAGCAGTAGGACAAACTAACACATCAACCTGCTCAAAGGCATTTTCAAAGTCTTGTTTAATCAAAGTTCTGACTTTTTGCGCTTTGAGATAGTATGCGTCATAGTAGCCAGCAGACAAAGCATAAGTACCAATCATAATCCGCCGTTTCACTTCTGGACCAAAACCAGTGGAACGGGTGCGAGTATACATAGATAGCAGATTATCTGCATCTTGAACCCGGAAGCCATACTTTACACCATCGTAGCGAGCCAGATTAGCTGATGCTTCAGAGGGGGCAATAATATAGTAGCTAGGTACACCATAGCGGAAGTTGGGACAGGAAATAATCGAAATCTCCGCCCCCAAACTCTTTAATTGCTCTATGGCTTGACTGACCGCCTTTTCTACCACAGCATCTAAACCATCAGCCATGGTTTCTTTAATCACGCCAATTCGCAGCTTTCGGGCTTTGAAATCTGGTGTTAGATTGGCGGTGTAGTTGGGGATTTCAACTTTCAGGCTAGTAGAGTCTTTGGAATCGTAACCAGCGATCGCATTCAATACAATAGCAGTATCTTCCACCGTCCGTCCCAAAGCCACCTGATCCAAAGAGGAGGCGTAAGCTATCACACCATAGCGAGACACCAGCCCATAAGTCGGTTTTATCCCCACCACACCACAAAAAGATGCCGGTTGGCGAATAGAACCGCCCGTATCAGTCCCCAGAGATGCAACACATTCATCAGCCGCTACCGCCGCCGCCGAACCCCCAGAAGAACCACCTGGAACCCTTGATAAATCCCAAGGATTATTAGTAAGTTGGTAGGCAGAGTTCTCAGTAGAACTACCCATACCAAACTCATCTAAATTCGTTTTACCAATCAGTACCGCCCCAGCATCAATCAGTTTTTGTGTCACTGTTGATTCATAAGGCGGGACAAAATTTTCTAAAATTCGAGAAGCGCAAGTAGTGGGAACCCCCTGGGTACACAAATTATCTTTAATCCCTATGGGAATCCCAGCTAGGAGTCCTATTTCTTCCCCAGCGGCGATTTTCGCATCCACAGCACGAGCCTGTTCTAACGCCTTTTCTGTGGTGACGTGCAAGAAACTGTGTAATTTCGGTTCTAATGCTTGAATACGCTCTAAGGCTTTTTGGGTAATTTCAACAGCAGAACATTCTTTTTTAATTAACTGTTCGTGCAACTCGCGGATGGATGCCATGATTGCTCTCTTTGTGACTCAAGTCATTGATTTTAGTACATTTTCCAGGTTAATGGATATTGGGTTGGAACAAGTAGGACAAATCTCTAGTCTGGTTTGAGTGGATACCAGGAAAATTTAGCTGGTTTTCCGGAATTGTCCCCGCTGTGGTGGTCAAGAGAAATAGTATAACTATTTATACAGAAATTCTCTACATTGTCGGGGAAAATATCTTTAACTGCCTTAATGAACACCCCCGGTTATTTTAACCGGTTTTTTTTTGCGATCGCCTTCTCCAGGCAGAAACACCGTGCCAAAATATTCATTAAATTAGATAAACACCTTTAACATCAGTTTATGACTTCTCTTGCAGCCTCAGTTAACGATTTAGTACTAGTTGCTGGTGCTACTGGTGGCGTGGGTCAACTGGTCACCGCCAACTTGCTGCAAAAGGGTATGAAGGTTCGTCTTCTCACCCGCAACGCCGCCCAAGCCACAAAAATGTTTAATCAACAAGTAGAAATTGCTGTGGGTGACATCCGCGATCTAACCACCCTCCCCCCAGCTATGCAAGATATTAACTACATTATCTGCTGTACTGGCACAACTGCCTTCCCCTCCCAGAGATGGGAATTTGACCCACCACCTAACTTACTAGAATGGGGAAGGATATTGATTGATGCTGAATATAGAAATACCAGAGCCAAAAATCACCCAGTCAAAGTAGATGCTGAAGGCGTCAGCAACTTAGTATCAGCAGCACCACCCCTTCTCAAACGCTTCGTCTTCGTCTCTTCTGTGGGAGTTGACCGTAAAGACCAGCCACCTTTTAATATTCTCAATGCCTTTGGTGTACTTGATGCCAAGCAGAAGGGAGAGCAAGCCATCATCACATCTAGATTACCTTACACTATTATCCGTCCGGGACGCTTGATTGATGGCCCCTATACATCCTATGACCTCAACACCTTACTAAAAGCTCAGACCGGAGGTAAACAAGGGGTAGTAGTTGAGACTGGTGATTACTTAGCAGGAGACGCTAGCCGCATTGACGTGGCTGCCGCTTGTGTAGAATCTCTTTTTTACCCAGGTACAGCCAACCAAGCCTTTAGTTTAGTTAACAAAGGCACACGACCATATGTAATTAACTGGGAAACAATTTTCGCCCAACTCAGTCAATAGTTGGTTCTATGTAAAGATGTACAACATTTCATCTACTATTATCTCAGTACTTAAATTAATTAGTAATTAGCATCACATTTATTAATACAAGTAATTGGAAATACTCATGACCATGAGCATTTAGATTTGCTAAGGTAGTCTTAACATATTGAAAAATTGAGCTAGTAAAGCTAAAAAAATAACTACTCACAGTTTCAAGTGCTGGCGGTGTTGTTTATCTATCAACAATCAAGTATTTTCATTGATAAAAGCTTATGGTTGTAAATTTTGCTAGGACATCTACTAGTGCAAATATTCTCAGGCAAGTCTTCCAAGGTGTTGATGCCTACAGCTGTCCCCAGTTATTCAATTTTCATATGCATACCGTCCACTCAGATGGAAGGTTGCAACCAACTACATTGATAGAACAGGCCATCGCTATTGGACTAGAAGGATTGGCAATTACAGATCACCATAGTATAGATGGGTATTATGTAGCACAAGCCTATTTAGAAAAAGTCCGGGAATATAGCCGTGAAAATACTCCCTATCTCTGGAGTGGGGTAGAAATTAATGCTAACCTTCTGGATGTAGAAGTTCACATTTTGGCTTACGCCTTTGAGCCAGAACATCCTAGTATGAAACCCTATGTGCAGAAAAAACCGGCTGTAGGCTTAGAATATCAAGCAGACAAGATAATTGAATCCATCCACGCAGCTGGAGGATTGGCAGTTTTAGCCCATCCAGCTCGTTACAAGCGATCGCATGCTGAATTAATTCCAGCTGCGGCAGCACGGGGAATTGACGGTGTGGAAACTTTCTACGCTTACAACAACCCCAAACCTTGGAAACCCAGCCCTGTGGAAACACTACAGGTACAACACTTAGCGGCTGAATATCAGCTCTTGAATACCTGTGGCACTGATACCCACGGATTAAATCTGCTACAACGGCTGTAGATATGCCCTTTGAGGACAAATCTATGTTTAATTTCAGGAGAATATTGGTTGAAATCGCTACTGGGAATAAAAATTAACACTCTCTATCAGCACCAGTTTACTCCTTCCCCATACTGTTAAACTGAGGGGAGCAAAACACTTTTGATAGTCTAAAACGATGCAAGCATCTGCTAATTTTGACTTTGAGGACGATAGATTTAACGCCCCTCCTTCTCAAATCATCCCCTGGTGTCAGATGATTAATCCTCGCCATGGTATGGATGGTATGCAGCCCCATGGATTGGCAATTAAATTAGATAATGCTACAGCTGTAGGCTTTCAACCCGATGAAAATTGGCAACAGGTAGAGCATGAGTTTAGCTCTGGAGTAGAAACAGTTTTTATCAGCAATGCTCCCAGATTAGTTATAGTGCGCCGGGGACCTTTATCTGTTAAAGACCGGGAAACTGGTCATAAACTTGGTACTCTTAAAGAAAATTATGATGCTTTCTTAGCAGACAAGCTTAAATTTAAAACCTTTACTCGCCACCTCATTTACTTGGTAGGGGAAAATAAAAAGTTCCTCCACGAATCTCCATTACAATTAACTCTCAGCGGTGTAGCGGGAGCAAGTTTCAGCAAAAGTTACTGCGAATTTCAGCAAGGAAGAGTCATCGGTGGATTCATAGCTGAATTGGAAAGGGCTTATGCTGTATATCGCCAGCAACCTTTATCAGCAAAAGGTCTCATTATTTCACGCCCATGGGATTTTTTGCCCTATCATTGAGTGTGAAGAAAGAGGGATTGAACCCAATACTGTCATGGTGGCTTCAACGGTGGACTACAAGCATCCCACAGTGGGAACATTAACTCAATACCTGATTGCTTCCGATTCTCCTGAGTCAGTAATGATCTGCAAGACCTTTGAAGAACACAAAGAGTTTGGTAAGGAATCTATTAAAGTAGAAGCACCCAAAATGGCAGCAGTTGGGATTTCTAGTTCTTATCTTTACGCAGATGAAGATGATTATCCACCATATTAGAAACTGAGGAGTACACAGCCGGATTAATGGGGACTGCAGGAAAGATGATAACTTTCTCATCATCAGTGGCCAATCCCCAATTCCCCCTCCCTACCTTTTCAGGAGTAAGTAATATAGTGAACCGTTCCCACCTGTAACACCAGCGCGATCGCCCGCTACTTGACCAGACCCCATGAAATAATCCACCCTTCCTGGTCCTCTAATGGCGCTCCCTGTATCCTGATCCAGAACAAAGCGGTTCACAGTGCGATATTCCATCTGGCCATTGCTACCCACATATGGAAGTGAAGTATGAATCAGTGCTAATGCCCCCGCAGGCATGAGAGACTTATCTGTAGCAATAGAACGCTCCGCCGTAACTGGGACATTAATACTACCAGTAGCTGGTCTACCAGGGTTTTCTTGGAAAAAGACAAATCTTTCCCAGCGGGGTAGATAATTATTCATTTCCTGGGGGTAATTGCGGAAAAAGTTAATTATACCCGGCATATTCAATTGATTTGCCGCCAACTTGCCATCTTTAGACAATTGGCGACCGATACTTGTCCAGGGATAATCTGTTCCCCCCGCAAAGCCTACAGATGTTCTAGTACCCTCATCAGTTAACTCAATTTGGGCAGAACCTTGGATATGTACCATGTATGCTTCCCAGCGATCGCGGAACCAGAGTATTTCTAACCCGCGTAACCGGCTTCTTTCCCCTAGTAAACCATCCTCACCTTCCAAATCAACTCGTTTCGGGTGAGGTTGAGGCCATTGATCAAAATCTGGTGGTCTGCGATATAAGGGATACCTATATTCTCCAGTCCTTACCCGGCTAGCATAATAAACAGGTTCATAATAAGCGGTAAATTTAACAGTACCCCTGCCATCATTGCCCACAGAACGGTAAAAGTCAAACTCTCTACGGACAGCAACTTGTAGTTCAGCGGTAGAGTTGGAACTGACCAATAGCTGGCGGAAACGAATCAAACTCCGACGCACCCGATCATGGGTTATTCCCCGAACCGGATAGTTTTGATAGGCCGCTATAGCACTCCTTTTCTCCAGATAACTCAAACTATGATCAATAGCAACCAACAAAGCCGGGCGATCTCCTAAGGGTAAACTAGGATTACCCCCTGGAAAAAGTTGCTCATCCCAACCCAACCAACCAACCCTTGGGGTGCGGTCTGTTTCCACCCGAAAGAGTCTGAGTGGCGGTTGTACCCGAGACGGTGTGGAAACCTGAGCCACAGCTGACCACATACTACTTACACAGACAATTCCCCAACTCAAGGAGACCAAAGCAAGACTTTTTTTAATCATCTAAAAATCTCCCAGACTTCGGTAACAGGGGACTCTAAATAGAAAATCCCATCATGGGAAACCCTGAGTACACGGGAGCCAAAACAGCTTTTCGGCATAATTCTCTCTTAACTACCTTCACTCTAGACGGGCTAAATTTTTAGCAGTTCCCCGAAAATTCCAGCCAAAAAATAGCATAATTGCCATTCTCACGCCAAAGGTAGGACACCCAGCGATGATTTTCCACTAATGCTGTTGAGGCCCCTTAGCATCACATTCTTTATTCAAGCAACGCTCTAAAAGTCCAATGCGCCACCTATAGGCAAAACGACGGGGATTCAGTTCTAATTGATAATTACGACTAAATAATGGTTGATTCAAATATTGCCAAAAAGGAAATTTAATCTTGTTGTGTGGTGCAGACATAGGAGCAAATAATATAAAAGCGTTGTAGTAGAGTGGTTAACGGGTTGTGTGAGAACTACTGGATAGTGATTTCCTAGCTTAAGATGACATGATACATATTCAATTGTCTTGGTGGCAATTGCGGAATCTTACCTCAATATTTATGTCAGATTTGTTAGACTGGCCATGAGTCCAAAAGTTCCAGGTTCAAAATGCTCTTGTAGTTCTAGATACCCTATGGGCTAGAAACTAGAAAAGTTTTTGCTAAATGTCAGAGCAATTAAGGGAATATCTAACTATACAAGAAGACTCCCGCCAAACTTGAGAGGATGACAGGAGTCTGACAGTAGAGATTTACAGACCATTTCCAGACATTAATATCTGTACTTCATGTACTCGAAAAGTTCTGGCTCTGGCAAAACTTCTAATAGTGAGTCCCAGTTTTACGATGGTTGATGGCAGTCACACCATCAGGTTTGATTAACTTACCATTGTCAACAGTTGCGTAAATTACCCAATGATCCCCACATTCCATGCGTTCCTGGACGGAGCATTCTAGATAAGCTAGGGCATCGGTGAGAATTTTACAGCCATTATCTGCAACTGTGGTGCTAAAGTTGGCAAATCTGTCTTCTCCAGGGGCAAAATTTTTGCGGAAATGCTTCGTGTACTCTAAATGATGGCCTTCCTCCAGGATATTCAAAGCAAATTTACTACCTGGATACATTAGAGATTCTATAGCTCTGTCCTTGGCGATCGCCACAGTCAGACCTGGTGGATTGAAGGTAGCTTGTGAAATCCAAGAGCCTAACATCCCAGTAGAGACATCACCTTGTTGAGCGCAGAGAACACAAACTGAACCAACAATTCTACCGACAGCTTGCTCCAAAGGGGTAGCAGCTTGTTGGGGTAACCGGATTTTTTGAGATTTTTTCAAAGTTTGAGCAAAGTCTGTACCAACTTCTTCACAGAATTTGAGCGTAACATCATCAGGTTTAAACTTAACTTTGAAAGTATCAAAGCCAAAGCGATAACCAGCATCGCGAAGTTTACCTTCAATCAAATCAAATGCTTCACCACTCCAACCGTAGGAGCCAAAAACCCCTGCGAGTTTATGACTATCACCCACAGTGAGGACGATTCCCAAAGCAGTGTGAATAGGTGTGGGAGCATGACCGCCGATAGTGGGGGAACCAATCACAAAACCATCACACTGTTGTATAGCAGTGCGGATTTCATCAGGGGTAGCAAATTCGCAGTTAATTGATTGCACTGCTGCGCCGCCTTTAGTCAATCCCAAAGCCATAGCCTGAGCTAAAATTGCTGTATTTCCGTAAGCTGAGGCATAAAGTAGAGCTACAGAGATATCACGGTGTTTTTGAGCATTGCTCCATTGTGCATAGGCGTTGGTTAGTTCGATTAATCCGGTACGTACCAATGGGCCGTTACCCGGAGCATACATTCTCACATGCAAATCAGATATTTTCTCCAAAGCTGCTTCTACGTGTTGAGCTTGAGGAGCCATTAAACAGTTGTAGTAGTAGCGCTGGTCTTCTTGTAATGCTTCCGGTTGGTCATCAAACACCTCATCCCCACAGATATGAGAGCCAAATAGCTTATCTGTGTAGAGGATTTGGGTTTGCTGGTCGTAGGTACAAAGTCCTTCTGGCCAGCGCGGACTGGGAATAGGTAAGAATTTTAAAACGTGACCCTTACCTAAATCAAGGGTTTTTTTCCCCCGCATGACTAGAATTTCTAGTGCGTTATCTGGGAAAGCATGACGCAAATTAGCTGCACCCAAGAGAGAACAAACAAATGTTACCTGGGGTGCTAGTTGTAGAAGCGCCTTGAGAGTTGGCAGGCGATTGGGGCTAAAATGACCTAAAATTACGTAATCCAACTCTTTCAAGTTCAGGGTCTGCTGCAACGCCTCTAAATAAAGTTCCGTGAAGGTTTCAGCAGGTGGGTCAATAATTGCGGTTTTATCACCTTCAATTAAATAACAATTGGAGGTAGTGCCTCTTTCTCTTGCGTATTCAATTTCAAACCGCAGGCGTGACCAACTACGCGCTCTAATAAATGTGGTGTTTGTAGCGACGGGGATAACTTGTACGTCACGGGGTTTGGAATTGCTCATAGATTTTTGCCAAAAATAAGAGGATGTTTTAAAAGGGGGGGAAATACTTAATACCTATTCCCCATTCCCTAATTAGTAGTAGTTACCTACTTTGCGATGGCGAACTGCTGTGAGTGCATCAGATTTAGAAACACGACCTTCTTGAACTGTGCAGTATAAGAGCCAGTGGTCGCTGCACTCCATGCTCTTTTGGACTTCACATTCCATGTATGCTAGAGCATCGGTGAGGATGGGAGAGCCGTTTTTAGCGGTTTGGGTTTTCACCCCAGCAAATCTGTCAGCACCGGGAAGTAAGCGCTTGAGAAATTGCTTTTTCAGTTCTTGATAATTTCCTTCTTCTAGGACGTTGAGGACGAAATGATCCCCTACTCGCATTAAGGAGTCAATGGCGCGGTCTTTGGCTACTGCTATGGTGAATCCTAAAGGTTGTAGGCTGGCTTGGGCTACCCAGGAGGCTAACATGGCACTTTTAACATCACCTTTTTGGGTGGTGACAATATACAGTCCGTTGCTAATCCGCCCCAGGGCTTTTTCCATGTTGACATCAAGGGCTTTGATTTGCTTGATGTTGCGTTCCCGCATCAGTAATTGTCCCAGGTCTATACCGGCTTCTTGGCACAGATGGAATGTTACATCTGTGGGAGATTGTTTAATGCGAATAGCAGGGAAGGCTTCTTTAACACCCAGGTCGATAAATTTCCGCCGCAGGGTATCAATCGGTTCGTCGTCACCGCCGTAACATTCAAATAAACCTACTAGTTGTTTGTTTGTGACTACGGATAATAGTGAACTTATACCGGCTTGTGCTGCTACAGCAGTGGATGGGGGCATACCGATGATCAATCCCGTGGCTCTACCTGCTAGCTCTTGAATTTCTTGGGGTTCGGCTGTGCCTAGGTCAATGACTTCTATTCCCACTCCTGTTTTTTGGATACCTTCAGCTATGGCTAAACCTAGCTCATCGCTATATCCATACTGGGAAACATAAAATAAGCCAACTGTGGTTTCTGTTTTAGCTTGTCTTTGGCTCCAAGTTTGGTAGCAGTCAGTTAATATATCTAAGTGATGGTACAGTATTGGCCCGTGACCATTGGCGATCATGTTAATTTTTCCCAGTTCCCCCATTCTCTTCATGGCGTTTAGTAGAGAACGGACATTGGAGCCATGAGGCAGTCATAGTAAAATCTAAAGTCTGGTTCAATCGCTTCTAAGTCTTCGTCAAAGGTGCGATCGTCACAGAAGTGCATCCCAAATGCATCACAGGTGAACAGGGTTTCGGTTTTGCGATCGTAGCTGAAGATTGTATCTGGCCAGTGCAGATTGGGCGCACTCACAAATTCTATTTCGTGTCCTTTGCCAATATTAATCCGATCGCCACTTTTAACGATGCGCTTGGAAAATGGCTCGTGTACTAAACCTTCTAAAAACTGTAGGGCAATTTTTGAGGCTAATACTGTGGCTCTGGGTGCTAATTGCAATACATCTTCTACTAGACCACTATGGTCTGGTTCTGTGTGGCTAACTATTATGTAATCGATTGTCTTGGGGTTAACAAGACTTTTCAGTGTGTCTAAATATAGTTGACGAAACTTCTGGTGGGAAGTATCAATCAAAATTGTCTGCTCACCCCTAATTAGATATGAGTTGTATGTCGTACCGTTTTGCAGTCCGAATTCGATATCGAAGCGATCGCGGTCCAATCAAGAGAGCGAATCGCCGTTGTGTTAGGGGCAATTTCTACAGTCTGTATACTTAGTCTATGCTGTACGTTCTCTGCGATCGCTACCATTATTCGTCTCCGAGCGCAAATTTTGAGTATTCTTTTCTGCACTCATTGTCCCTTGAATCTATTTTTAAAGTTGTAATCAAGTTGCTATTTTATAAAATCTAATTTGTAGTGATTATTGCGATTTTTTTCCTTGATTTTTGGGGGGTGATTTCTTCTTTTTTCCGCCGATTAACGCCAAGTTATCAGGGTTTTTAATAGGAGGTTAATTCCAGTTTTTGTAGTAAAATTTATTTGTTTTCTGGGTGGTTTCACAGGTTAAATTTATGACTGAACAAAAGGGGAAGGTTTATCTGGTGGGTGCTGAACCTGGAGATGTGGCATATCTGACGGTAAAGGCTTACAATCTTCTGGCTATGGCTGAGGTGTTAGTCTACGATGCTCTGGTAAATCAGCAATTATTACAGTATGTCAGACCTGATTGTCTGTGCCTAGATGTTGGTAAACGTGGTGGTCAACCTAGCACACCCCAAGGGGAAATTAATCAATTACTGGTTGACTATTGTTTGCAAGGTAAACAGGTGGTACGATTAAAATCTGGGGATCCGTTGATTTTTGGTCGCTGTACCCCGGAAATTACAGCTTTGCAAGCTCAGTATTGTGAGTTTGAAGTCATACCAGGAATTTCTTCGGCCTTAGCTGCTCCTTTAATGGCTGGGATTCCTTTGACTGATGCTGTACTTAGTCGTTGTTTTGCTGTCCTCACAGCCCATGAACCAGATGTTTTAGATTGGGAAGCTTTATCTAGATTGGACACTCTGGTAATATTGATGGGGGGAACTCATCTAGCTGAGATTATACATCAACTCATCAGGCAAGGTCGATCACCATATACCCCTATTGCTATTATTCGTTGGGCGGGAACTCCTGATCAACAAGTTTGGGTAGGAGAACTGAAAAATATTCTCACGCAAACCCTGGGCGTTTATCTCTCCCCGGTGGTAATTGTGATTGGGGAAGTTGTAAAATTACGTAATTACTTACAAACTCAGAGAATATCCTTAAAATATCAAGCTTTTGACTCTCCACCTATGTTAAATAATTCCCCCCTCACAGGTAAAACTATTCTGGTGACTCGTTCCGCTGGGCAATCGAGCCAATTTAGCGATGGCCTCTCGGCATTGGGTGCGACTGTGATTTCCATGCCTACTTTAGAAATTGTCCCCCCTTCCAGTTGGTCAGGTTTAGACCGGGCGATCGCTAATTTGACAGATTTTCACTGGTTAATTCTTACTTCTACCAATGGGGTAGATTACTTTTTTACCAGATTATTCGCCCAAGGTCAAGATGTTCGTGCTCTAAGTAGCATTAAAATTGCTGTGGTGGGTGAAAAAACAGCCCAAAGTCTGCAACAACGGGGACTTAAACCAGATTTGATTCCCCCTAATTTTGTCGCTGATGCTTTGGTGGCTCATTTCCCCGAATCACTACAGGGTCAAAAGGTGTTATTTCCCAGAGTAGAAAGCGGCGGAAGGGATGTTTTAGTTGCAGAATTAACTGCTCAAGGTGCGGTAGTTGTGGAAGTAGCTGCATATCAATCTCGCTGTCCCAGAAATATACCAGAGTCAGCAAAATTAGCCTTGCAAAATCGGACTGTAGATATAATTACCTTTGCTAGTTCTAAAACTGTCAAGTTCTTCTGTCAACTCTTACAAGAGGTATTTGCCGATAACCGTGACATCAGCCATATTTTAGCAGATGTTTGTATTGCTTCTATAGGTCCGGAAACTTCCAAAACCTGCCAATCCTTATTAGGGCGTGTGGATGTTGAGGCTGAGGAATATACTTTAGATGGTTTAACCCAAGCAGTAGTTAAATGGGTAAAAAGTCGTTAACTGGTAAAATCTGAGATCATCACTGTATTATTAACTTCCTAATCCATCATGTCTGATTACTTCTCCCCTGAAATTAGCTCACGCATTTGCACTCATATGAATGATGACCATGCTAATGCTGTAGTTCTTTATGCCCAGGCTTTTGGGGGTGTGACAGATGTCACAAGTGCAAAAATGCTCTCCATTGACTCTCAAGGGATGAATTTGACAGCAGAGGTAAATCAACAAACTGTGCCAGTGCGGATTCAATTCGATCATATTTTGGTAGACTCAGAAGATGCTCACCAAACTTTGATTGCCATGGTGAAGCAAGCACGACTTCAGGGAAAATAGTCACTAGCTTAAGTAGGTTACCTTGGTTAAATATACTTAGAATTTACATCTAAGCATAGTAACCAGAAGCCACTATAGGTCATCCCAGAATCATCGGGTTGCACTAACAAAAAGTGCAATCCTCGGCTTTGTTGTTGACGCTGTTGATAGGTTTTGGCCCCCGCAACCACATCTGCATCTGTAAAAGTGGCGAGAATCCACCTATCTACTAAACCAGCCTCTAATATTAAACCATGGGGTTCACCTGCTATGTAATTTAACGATGCTGGCTGTGCCGTATCTAACCACAGAGCCAAAGCCATTGACTTTCTACCACCATAGATAACTACCCCCGGAATAGGCGCTGTGGATGGTAAACCCAAATTAATGGGTTGTAAAGATTCTGGTATAGACAAAATAGGTATGGGGCGTTCTGCAAATACATCCACAAGTTCACCCGCTGGGAGCGTAGCAAAGCGCCACTGTTCCCCCCAGAGGTTTTCTGGTAATGGTGTTGGGGGTGGTTGATCTAGGGTTAAGGGATATTGCTTTGCTTGTAACCACCGTTTTAAGGCTAAAGTATGGCGGGTGGGTTCGACGCGAATATTTAAGTTTTTGGCGGCGACTTGAATTAAACTTAAGGTCTGGGGACGAAATACCTGAATGATATCTGGTAAGTTGTTACTAGCGGCTAGCTGAATTTGAGTAGCAAGCCAATGGGCGGTGGCGGCTGTCTGGGGACAGGAGGCTGTATATTCAAAGGTATGTGTTGGGTCACAAATCAACAATTCCCATAGGGTTTGTCCGGATGTCTCCTGTACTGGACTGGGATAAAAGTCAAGTTGCCAAATTTTCATAATTTTTGGGAAAAAGAGATTTATGAACCACAGATCCACAGATAAATTGATGGGTGTCTGTGCGGTTAGTTGTTCTTAAACCATGATTACATCTAAAAGACTGTCGGCTATTTCAAAGTTAGCAGTCACATTCTGGACATCATCTAAACCTTCGAGAGTATCAATTAACTTGAGCAGCGATCGCCCTTGCTCAGGATCAGCAATCTCAATATAATTAGTGGGTATCCAGCGTAATTCTACATCCCTGATCTCAAAGCCTTGGTCCTTGAGTGTCTGGGTGAGCAGTTCTAAGTTGATCACCTCGGTAAATACCTCGGCTATGTCATGGTCAATCATTTCATAAGACTGGGCTTCACCTTCTAGGGATGCTTCTAAAAGCTGGTCTTCATTTTTTACCCCCTGAACAGTACACACACCTTTTTGATGAAACATCCAGCTGACGCAACCTGTTTCACCAAGGTTACCACCGCGCTTACTAAAAGCGGCACGTAAATCAGCCGCTGTGCGGTTACGATTATCTGTGAGGGCTTCAATTAAAATTGCGACACCACCCGGTCCATAACCTTCGTAGCGAATAGCCTCAAAATTACTACTATCCCCGCCAAAGGTTCCTGCACCCTTAGCGATCGCCCGTTCAATATTATCATTAGGTATATCCGCAGCCTTAGCCTTATCGATGGCTGTACGTAGCTGAAAATTAGCGCTGGGGTCTGGTAAACCAGTCCTCGCAGCAATAATAATTGCTCTAGATAACTGGGCGAAGGTCTTACCCTTCTTGGCATCTACTACTGCCTTTTGACGCTTAATATTTGCCCATTTACTATGTCCTGCCATAATGTTAAATGATTAACCCTTTCTTGAAAGTTTAGGATATATCAAATGCCAATTGAAGTATCTAATATCAATTGTGCGATACCTGATGATAAGTTTTGCGCGCATTTTTCCCATGCCCAATAAATTCAGAAGACAAAGAAAGAAATTAAAATACTACATTAGAAGTTTACTACTGTTACTGCTGGTCGGCATACTGGCTTTGAGTGGATGCCAAAACCTCAGAAAAACAGATGTAGTTCATCTTACCTTATGGCAAGGTGTAAATCCCCCGCCTAATCGAGATGTTTTACAAAGACTTGTAGATAAATTTAATCAAACTCATCCCTATATTCACGTAGAATCTGTCTATGCAGGACAACAAGACCAGCAAATCCCCAAAATTTTAGCAGCAGTGGTGGGGAATGCTCCCCCAGACCTATTATGGTACAACCCCACTATTGCCGGTCAATTAGTGGAACTAGCAGGTTCCTTAATTCCTTTAGATGACCAGCTGAATAATTCCCCAGTCAAAGGGGAAATTGACCCGGCCTTGTTTGAATCCATGGAATACCAGGGTAAAATCTGGTCTGTGCCCTTTGCAACTAATAATGTGGCTGTATATTACCGTCCCAGTTTGTTTACAGCCGCCGGAATTACCGAATTACCCAGAACTTGGGAAGAGTTTCGCCAAGTGGCACAAAAATTAACCCGTGATACTAATGGCGATGGACGCATAGACCAGTATGGGGTATTGTTGCCATTAGGAAAAGGTGAGTTTACGGTCTTCACCTGGTTACCATTTATGTGGAGTAGTGGCGGCGAATTAGTACCGCCAGACGTGCAAAAACCAGCAGCAGTAATGTTACAAGATAATCCAGGGGCGATCGCCGCCTTGCAATTTTGGCGTCATCTGGTTGAAGATGGTTCTGCCATGTTATCCCCCCCAGAAAGAGGCTATGAAACAGGTAACTTAATTTCTGGTAAGGTAGCCATGCAGGTAACTGGTCCCTGGAGTCTAAAAGAATTTACTCAGAGCGGTGTTGATTTTGCCGTTTTTCCCATACCTATAAATCAAAAACCTGCTACCAGCATCGGGGGTGAAAACCTATTCTTATTTAAAACCACACCAGAAAGGCAAAAAGCAGCTTTCATCTTTGCTGAGTATGCCATGAGTGCAGAATTTCAAACAGAATTAGCTTTGGGAACCGGTTATTTACCAATTAACCTGAAATCTCGCCAACAACCAGAATATCAAGCATTCCTCCAAACTAACCCATCTGTGCAGGTATTTTTAGATCAGGCCCGACATGGGCGATCGCGTCCCATATTTCCCGGCTACAATCGGATATCCGATAGCCTAGGACGAGCAATAGAATCAGTACTACTGGGTCAAACCTCGCCACAACAAGCCCTAAAAACCGCCCAACAGCGCCTAGACCTGATCTTTAACTGAAACCACCAAGCGTCAACATCTGTGGTTTGGACTGTGCGCCTAGTATATGCAACAAAATTCTACCAAGACCGAACCGCATAAAACGCCGACAATTTGGGAAAATAATAAAATAGAACACTACAAGACTGAAGTAATTTCCTGTAGGAAAATATGACTCATCCGTTCCTAGAACATCTGCATAGTCCCAACCGCCCAGTTATCGTCTTTGACGGTGCAATGGGAACCAACCTGCAAAGTCAAAACCTGACTGCGGAAGATTTCGGCGGTTCAGAATATGAAGGTTGTAACGAATACTTAGTTTACACCAACCCCGAAGCCGTCGCCAAAGTACACCGAGACTTTCTCGCCGCTGGCGCTGATGTCATTGAAACAGACACCTTTGGAGCCACATCCATTGTACTAGCAGAATATGACTTAGCACACAAGACCTATGACTTAAATAAAACAGCCGTAGAAATAGCCAAGAGGGTCGCCGCTGAATTTTCCACCCCAGACAAACCGAGATTTGTCGCCGGTTCCATGGGACCCACAACCAAACTCCCCACCTTGGGACATATTGACTTTGACACCCTCAAAGCTAACTTCGCCGAACAAACCGAAGCCCTCTTTGATGGTGGAGTTGATTTATTTCTGGTAGAAACCTGTCAAGACGTACTGCAAATTAAAGCAGCACTCAATGGTATTGAAGAAGTTTTTAGCAAAAAAGGTGAACGTCGCCCGCTCATGGTATCCGTTACCATGGAAAGCATGGGTACAATGCTAGTAGGTTCAGAAATCAGTGCTGTGCTGACCATATTAGCACCATATCCCATAGATATTCTGGGTTTGAACTGTGCCACAGGGCCAGACCTGATGAAACCACATATCAAGTATCTCTCAGAACATTCACCTTTTATCGTCTCCTGTATACCCAATGCCGGTTTACCTGAGAATATTGGTGGTAAAGCACACTACCGCCTCACACCGTTGGAATTACGCATGGCATTAATGCACTTTGTTGAAGATTTGGGTGTCCAAGTGATTGGGGGTTGCTGTGGGACACGTCCAGAACACATTCAACAATTAGCAGAAATTGCCCAAAACCTGAAGCCAAAAGTCAGACAGCATAGCCTAGAACCAGCCGCAGCATCAATTTATTCCACTCAGCCTTACGACCAAGATAATTCCTTCTTGATTGTCGGTGAACGTCTCAACGCCAGTGGTTCCAAAAAATGCCGTGATTTGCTCAATACAGAGGACTGGGATGGACTAGTATCTATGGCTAGGGCCCAAGTCAAAGAGGGGGCACACATCCTTGATGTCAACGTCGATTATGTAGGACGTGACGGTGTGCGAGATATGCACGAATTGGTATCGCGCATTGTCAATAATGTTACATTGCCCTTAATGCTCGACTCCACAGAATGGGAAAAAATGGAGGCGGGGTTAAAGGTAGCCGGTGGTAAGTGTTTACTCAACTCCACCAACTACGAAGATGGCGAACCACGTTTTTTAAAAGTGCTGGAGTTAGCTAAAAAGTACGGCGCTGGGGTAGTTATTGGTACTATCGATGAAGATGGGATGGCGCGGACAGCCCAGAAAAAGTTTCAAATTGCCCAACGTGCCTATCGTCAAGCTCTAGAATATGGTATCCCTCCCACAGAGATATTCTTTGATACTTTAGCTTTACCTATTTCTACCGGGATTGAAGAAGACCGAGCCAACGGTAGGGCTACCATTGAATCAATTCGACGGATTCGCCAAGAATTACCCGGCTGTCATGTAATTTTAGGTGTATCTAATATTTCCTTTGGTTTAAACCCAGCAGCCAGAGTTGTACTCAACTCCATGTTTTTACATGAAGCAATGACCGCCGGTATGGATGCAGCCATTGTCAGCCCTAACAAGATTTTACCTTTGTCTAAAATTGCAGACAACCATCAACAAGTTTGTCAGGACTTAATTTATGACCGGCGTAAATTTGAGGGTGATGTCTGCGTTTATGATCCTTTAGGAGAACTTACCACCTTATTTGAAGGGGTAACCACAAAGCGCGAAAAAGGTGTAGATGAAAGTCTCCCCATAGAAGAACGCCTCAAACGTCATATCATCGACGGCGAACGCATTGGTTTAGAAGCACAGCTCACAAAGGCTTTAGAACAATATCCGCCTCTGGAAATTATCAACACCTTTCTTCTAGATGGGATGAAAGTTGTGGGTGAGTTGTTTGGTTCCGGACAAATGCAATTACCTTTTGTTTTGCAGTCAGCGGAAACCATGAAAGCTGCGGTTGCATATCTAGAACCCTTCATGGAAAAGTCAGAATCTGGTAATAATGCTAAGGGCACCTTTATCATTGCCACCGTCAAAGGTGATGTCCATGATATTGGTAAAAACTTGGTAGATATTATCTTATCTAACAATGGCTACAAGGTCATTAACCTGGGTATTAAGCAACCGGTGGAAAATATCATCGAGGCTTACCAACAACACAAAGCTGATTGTATTGCTATGAGTGGGTTGTTAGTCAAGTCTACCGCTTTTATGAAGGACAACTTGGAGGCGTTCAACGAAAAGGGGATTACTGTTCCTGTAATTTTAGGTGGTGCAGCCCTAACTCCCAAGTTTGTGTATCAGGATTGCCAAAATACCTATAACGGTAAGGTAATTTATGGTAAGGATGCTTTTGCTGATTTGCATTTCATGGATAAATTAATGCCAGCTAAAGCTGCTAATAATTGGGATGATTTCCAAGGATTTTTGGATGAGGTAGAAGCAGAACCAAAAATCACCACCTCCCCAGCACCTAGTACCCAGTCTCCCGCACCCAGTGATGCCCAACCTGTAACTATAGATACCCACCCATCTGAAGCTGTGGCGGTAGATATTCCCCGCCCCACACCGCCTTTTTGGGGAACTCAGTTATTACAACCTGCTGATATTCCCATTGAAGAAGTTTTGTGGTATTTAGATTTACAAGCTTTGATTGCTGGACAATGGCAATTCCGCAAGCCAAAGGAACAGTCTAAGGAGGAGTATCAGGAGTTTTTACAACATAAGGTTTCTCCGATTTTGGAGGGTTGGAAGGAAAGGATCATTACTGAGAAGTTGCTACATCCCCAGGTAATTTATGGGTATTTTCCCTGTCAGTCTCAGGGGAATACTTTGTATATTTATGATTCTCACCATCCAGAGTCACAGGTAAGAGCCTGTTTTGAGTTCCCCAGACAGAAGTCTTTAAGGCGGTTGTGTATTGCTGATTTCTTTGCACCCAAAGAGTCGGGGGTAATTGATGTCTTCCCCATGCAGGCGGTAACTGTGGGAGAGATAGCCACGGAGTTCGCCCAAAAGTTATTTGCCGACAATCAATACACAGATTATCTGTATTTTCACGGTTTAGCTGTGCAGGTGGCTGAGGCGTTGGCGGAATGGACTCACGCCAGAATTCGCCGGGAGTTGGGTTTTGGTGCTAATGAACCGGATAATATTCGGGATATTTTGGCACAGCGTTATCACGGTTCGCGGTATAGTTTCGGTTATCCCGCTTGTCCGAATATGCAGGATCAGTATAAGCAGCTGGAGTTGTTGGAGACCGACAGAATTAATCTGTATATGGATGAAAGTGAGCAAATTTATCCAGAACAGTCTACGACGGCGATTATTGCTTATCACCCTGTAGCTAAGTATTTCAGCGCCTAGTTATACTCCCCCCTTCCCAATGGGCTATTCATTACCCACATTTTTCTTAACAATCTTGAAACATTTATGTGGCAACGGTTTCAACGATTGAAAATTTCCCTACTCTTGACAAAATGTACCTTATTCTTCTTGATAAAACCCTTATTTTATTGAGAATCATCAACGGAGGATTAAGGTTTGGGGGTTTGTGAGCGATCGCTCTCACGAATGTTAAGAAAGATCCGGGTAATGGATAGCCCAATGGGAGGGGGGTAATTCAGGAATTGGCCTTGAAAATACATTACATTAGTACATGAGTCTATTAGCGAAATCATTAATTATGTGCAATCAAATTTATCAGAGAAATGTTGATGATTTACGTAAGTTAGCCTGTATGTTTTGGCCTTCAGAATTATCAAAACAAGAAGCAGAACTAAGTTTAATTCCCAAACTCATAGAAACGCAAGATCAGTTTATCGCAATTTTGAGTGTTCGTGTATCTCATTTAGATGGGCTATTCCAAATTATTGAATCTTGCAGCCTTCCAGCAAATTTATTTTTAAAACATTTACTTGTTCTAGCTGACTTTGGGGGCGAAATGATTCAGCGATTAAATACTCAGTTTGACTCAATTTTTCCTGAGAGAAGGTTGGATTATTTATGGAATACAAAAAGTTACTCTTATAGTTTTCAAGTTTTACCTGTACAGGGTCGACTCAGCAACACTAAACTGGGTATAAATGCAAAAAAAATACTAGAGAGTATAAATGATAAAGACAAAAAAGTACTGGAAAAGTCACCTCTATCTCTACTTCACAAAGACATAATAGCTTTGCTTTTATTTGGTGGTAATTCCATAACTGAAAAAGCGGCATAAATCCTATTCAAATGTGAAATAGGTAACTATATAGGTATAACAGATAAATTACAGCAATTTATTAGACAAAGATATATTTGGGTTAGTCGGATTACTGCTGGTTCTCAATCAAATAACTTAGGACAAATTACCCAAACTTTTGTAAAAAAATATTTAGAAGATAACCTTGATATTCCAAGTATTAATATCAAAGCAAATGGACAGATACCAGGTGTAAGCCATACTGAGGACAATAAACCGACAGCATTTGATATTATAGTTTATAAAAATAATAGGTATGTAGCTATTGAAGTCAGCTTTCAAGTAACTACAAATAGTGTGATTGAGCGCAAAGCTGGACAAGCAAAATCGAGGTTTGATCAAATTCAAACACTTGGATATAAAATAGCTTACGTCCTAGATGGTGCTGGTAACTTTGAAAGAGAAAATGCTCTCAAGATACTTTGTTCTTATAGTCACTGCACAGTCGCCTTTTCTGGTGAGGAACTTGATGTACTTTGTAGTTTTCTGCAGGAATACTTTGTAGACATATAAATGGCTCTAAGTTTCAAGTAGTGAATTTTAATAACAGAGGTTTTCAAAATATGCAAAAAATTAGATTCGTGGATTTATTTTCAGGGATAGGAGGAATTAGATTAGCCTTTGAACAAGCTGCTCATGGATTAAATATAGAAACCGAATGTGTTTTAAGTAGCGAAATCAATACAGATGCTCAACTAGTATATGCAAGAAATTTCAATCACCAGTCTTTAGGTGATATCCGAATTATAGATAAACTACCAGAACATGAAATATTATTAGCCGGTTTTCCCTGTCAATCATTTTCTTATGCTGGCAAAAAAGAAGGGTTTGGTGACACACGAGGTACACTATTTTTTGAAATCATTAGATTGCTTGATACATATAAACCACAAGCTTTTATTTTTGAAAATGTTAGAGGTATTTATAGTCATGAGCAAGGTAAAACTTTGGCAACGATCAAACACGAAATACAAAAAAGAGGTTACAGCTTTGATGCTTTTTTACTCAACAGTGCAAATTTCGGCTTACCCCAAAATCGAGTGCGGATTTATTTAATTGGCATTTTAAATGCTAATCCTGTATTTGATTTGATGTCGGATGTTGGTCCAAAAGATTCTCATAGTTATAATGATAATCAGTTATCTTTATTTGATAAAACAAAAAAAAATGTGAGTGTTTGTGATATTTTAGAAGATAATCCTAACAGTAAATATGACTGTTCTCCAGAGTTTATTAATGCCTTAAAACGGATATTTAACAATGATTTAAATCGACTTCATGGTGTAAGGCTAATTGATTATAGAGGTGGTAAATCTATTCATTCTTGGGAATTAGGATTGCGTGGTGAATGTACTGTAGAAGAAATTGCATTGATGAACCGTTTTATCTTAAAAAGACGCAACAAAGAATTTGGTGACCTACAAGACGGTAAACTACTGAGTCAAGAACAAATAGCCAGTTTCTGTGATTATCCTAATTTGGCAGATGTTCTGAATTCACTAGTTACTAAGAAATATTTGAAACTGATTAATGGTAAATATAAACCTTTATCTGGTAATTTTTCATTTGAAGTTTATAAATTTTTAGATCCTAGGAAAATTTCTGTGACATTGGTTGCTAGTGATGCTAATAGATTAGGCGTTTATCATAATCAGCGAGTCCGACGAATAACTCCCCGTGAAGCAGCACGTTTACAGGGTTTTCCAGATAATTTTTTACTTCATCCCAATGATGATAAAGCTTACTATCAATTGGGCAATTCGGTAAGCATTAATGTAGTTAAGGCTGTCGCACAAGAACTATTGGTAAAAATGTTTTGTGATTCTCAACTAAAAATAGAAAAGACTCAGGAATTAGTTAGATAAATAATTTTAGAAGGATGAATTTCCTCTTGGCGGCTAGAGCAACATCTGCATCTGTAAAGATGGCTACAATCAACTTATTTACTAAACCACCTTCTGATATTAAACCATATTGATGAATTGTCGCCAGCGATCGCATCCCAACTACCTTCAGGTAACTGGTAACAATACTCGTCAACTGGAAATACAGCCATCTGAGTGAGGTAAACTAGGGCAGGCAGGATGCCCACCCCACAAGATTTATGATATTAAGGTGTGTACTTTATTTACTTGAAAACTGCTGTAAGTAAAATTGCTTAGGTGTTATGCTGTGCAGCAAGGCGGACAGCTTCTAGGTCAACATTAAGCTGTTGAGCAATCTGTTCTAGACTCATCCCTGTTTTTAGTAACAGTGGTACAGCTACTTTCAGTATTTGTTGACGACCTTCTTGGCGACCTTCTTGGCGACCTTCTTGGCGACCTTCAGCTTTAGCTTCTTGATAGACTCTGGTTTGCTCTAAAGTCAGTCCGAGCATAGCTTCCACTTCCTCTCTACTTAACGAAGAAAACTTGTAAACAGCAATTGTGGTAATAATATCAATAATTTCTGTTTTTAGCCGTGCATCCTCTGACTCTAATTGTACTCGTTCAATTAATTTTTTTGCTTGGTCTGCCATCGTTTGCTCTGATGCGATGGTCAACTGCATTAAATTAATACCTATACGCTGCTGATTGGGATTACCTAATTCATCTAGATAAACTCGCTGTACTTGGTTGCTGTGGAAAAACAGACGATGAGTGTTTGTATCCCTTGGTTCTAAACTGCGGTCTGGGAAAATTACCACACAATACCAGTCATCGTATTCGCACTGGTTGCGGTTTAAATACATCAGCAACTCAGTAAAGAAGCGATGGTAAAGACCTTCATCTCGTTGAAATTGCACTTCTGCAAACAAGATAATCCGGGGTTTTGCATCCTCTGGTGGTAAAAACACCCCATCTATACGAAAAGAGGTTTCTTTGACTTCAACTGACTCAAATCGATAATTCTGTGCTTGTTCAGGACGGTAATCAATCAGTTCAAAAATAACCGATGGAAATCGCTTAAAAATTTGGTAATAAATCGAGTCCCGTTTCATGACAATATTTACATACTAGGATGGTTATAATCTTTCACACTGAGCATCAAAACCAATGATAACCTTGACAAGCAATTTAAGACTTGGTTGATAAAATTTGGTCGCTATCCAGTTGAGATGAAAAAAACTCCCCCTTCCCACAGTACGGGTGCTGCTGGGAAAATAGTCGATATGGTTTCCCTTATTGATGAATTGTCACAAGCGATCGCATCCCAACTACCTTCAGGTAACTGGTAACAATACTCGTCAACTGGAAATACAGCCATCTGAGTGAGGTAAACTAGGGCAGGCAGGATGCCCACCCCACAAGATTACTGACTCAAATCTATAGTTCTGTGCTTGTTCAGGACGGTAATCAATCAGTTCAAAAATAACCGATGGAAATCGCTTAAAAATTTGGTAATAAATCGAGTCCCGTTTCATGAAAATATTTACATACTAGGATGGTTATAATCTTTGACACTGAGTAGAAAAACTGATGAGACCTTATCACCAAATCCCTATATTAGAATGCGGTGAACCACTTGTGGCAATTCCTTTGCAATTATTTGCAGTGGAATCTCCCCATCCTTATGAAAAATTGGGCGCACCCTATGGGGGATATTCTCCTTATTATTTGCGCCAAAGTGTGGTAAAAAATTTAATTCAAGCCCAAAATTATTTACAAGAAATTCATCCCGGTTGGTATATCCAGATTTTTGATGCTTATCGCCCTGTGGCTGTGCAACAATTTATGGTAGATTACAGTTTTGCTCAAGCTTTACAACAGCAGGGATTGACTGAGGTTGAGTTATCACCACCACAACTACAAGCAGTTTGGGACTCGGTTTATGAAATTTGGGCGATACCCAGTTGGGATGAAAAAACTCCCCCTCCCCACAGTACGGGTGCTGCTGTAGATATAACACTGGTGGATGATAGGGGGGAAATAGTCGATATGGGTTCCCCTATTGATGAGTTGTCAGAGCGATCGCACCCGGACTACTATCTTCATAGTCACCACCCACAAGCCGCAACATATCACGCCCATCGGCAATTATTGTATAATGTGATGTTAAAAGCTGGATTTCAACGCAACCCTAGGGAATGGTGGCATTTTTGCTTAGGTGACCAGATGTGGGCTTGGTTGTATAATCAAAGTAATCCGGCTGATTCTTTCACAGCGCGTTATGGCCGGAAAATATTTGACCCTTGAATAATCGACTTTTATTACAGCAAAAACTCCAAACTTCCCTAGAGGAGATACAAACTAAACGTAATCTCAGTTCTCCTCTGACTGATTTACAGTTAGGTGAAACCTTAGCTGCAGAAATTGCTCAATTAGCTACGGAACTAGAAAGTTATAATCCCCATCCCCAACCTCTCCTCAATGCTACTTCTGTGCTGAATGGGGGGTGGAAGTTGCTGTACTCCACAGCTAGAGAAATCCGTTCTTTAGATTCCCTCCCCCTAGGATTACAGTTAGGTCAAGTTTATCAGGTAATTGATGTTACCAACAAACGATTTTTTAACTTAGCTTTTGTGAAACATTCTTTGGGGTTAGTTTCTGGATATGTGAAAGTAACAGCTAGTTTTGCACCAGCAACAGAGCAACGCATCAATGTAGATTTTGATCAACGCTATCTATCCATTGAGAAGATTTTGGGCTTTGATACTCCCCAACTTAACCCGTTTAAAGTAGTTCCTGCTAACAATCCTCAAGGGAGAGTCCCTACTTTAGATATTACTTATTTAGATGAAAGTTTCCGCATTGGACGGGGAGGAGATGGTAGTTTATTTATTTTAAGTAAGGCTGAGGATCTAAGTCGAATTCTCAAGCATCTTGAGGATTAAGGTTAATCATTTTCCACGTGGTATATGTACCAATGGGACTCCACAACAAATAGGGTATCAATAATACTGCTGCAACTCTGTAAACAGGTAAAATTGCTACTGTCAAAATCAGACAGATGACAAAACCTGTACCACCAATAATCGTACCCACCCGCAGACTACGCAGCCAAAACATTACCGGTGTATAGGCGATGGTGACAATTTCTAATAGTAAGTATAAACCCATGAGTAACCAAGTTCGTCCCGTACCTGGATTACTTTCCCAGACTATATAAGCTGACCAACCACCACAAATAAATATTAAAGTCCAAATTACTGGAATTGCTCTCTCAAAGGTTAACCATCGCGGTCTACGTAAGCGCCTAAACCATTGTACGTCGCTGGGTGTAATTAAGTTAGATCCTAAAGCTATTAACAAAGCTACACCCCCTATAACCATCCAGGATCTGATCATCTCTTTTATCCTTTAGGATATTCAATATTGATAAATATTAACTGCAATTCTGCCTCTGGATGATTACATTCACTACAGCAGCAAATTATCATCTAGGATGGGGGTAGGGTGAAAAATATGGAACCAAATACAGAAGTGCGATCGCTAGCACCATCACACCACAATAGAAATAGACAGCATAAAATCGCCACTCAAATTCGCCTCACAGGGTGGATTACCCTATGGGTACAATTAGCATTAGCCCTAGTTTGTACCTTATTGCTGTTATTTGCTTCTCCTGGGGCCTGAATTTGCTCAACAACCGAACCCCGGTTTAGGAATTGGTGTATTCTGGGTCGTCACCTCAATTTTATTCTTATTATTCAGCATATTTTGGGATTTTCGTTACACCCGCATAGGTAGACGCTTAGACAATCCTAACCCCACTCTCCACCCCAGTAAAGCAGATACCACCAGAGCCATCCGCATGGGTGTAATGGTGGGTTTGGTGGGAATACTCCTGAGCATTTTAGGCGCTACTACAAGCGTGAGTGTCCTAGTAGCAAAAGCTGTATCCCAACCCCCAGGAGTAGCGATTACTGACCCTAACAAAATCATTCGCGCCCTGGATGTGTTTATAGTAGTCGCTAACATTAATGGTATTGCTGCTCATTTTGTTGGTACAGTTGCTTCCATATGGCTACTGGAAAAAGTCCATCAACATTAGTATGGCGGCCCGTCCTGTCAGAACAACTACTTAGTACAATTAGGACTTGAACAAAGGGGAAAATATCCTCAAGTTTGATCTCAATAACCAAGCTATATTAGTTACTGAATACAGCACTTTCTACCTAGATAAAATACAGATATTAATTATAAAACTATTGTGGGGTGGGCATCCTGCCAGCTAAGAGTGTACCTCACCTAGATGAAATCCGCTGTATATAGTTCAGAATTAATGATACTCTAAATGGTAAAATATTGGTGTAAATTGCTTATGGATAGGTTATAGTACCCATTCTCCACTCCAGAAATAATCAAACTACTGTCAGATTTATGCCATTCTCTGACATCAAACTGGCTGCAGGGGGTAGATTGGTGTTACTAGCGACCATGGAAGAATTGCAAGGGGTAGAACACAGGACCATGCTACCACGTGAATATTTAGTGCGCGTGGAAAAGGCTATTTCAGAAGAAGCAGTTTTTGAGGGTGCGGCTTGAGTTTCCCGGATATGCTGCTTTGCTATACCCATTGGCAATCTGATAAACCAATTACCAGCTATTTTAGAGTATCCTCTCTATAAACATCAAGCCTATCGTTGAGTGATTAAATACCAAGTTTCCACTTATATTCTCTAACTACCCCCTAATTAGTGACCAATGAATGAACCATTAATTGAACTCAAGGGTATTTCTAAGTCCTTTGGTAGCAATAAAGTCTTAGATAATGTGGATTTGACAATTTATCGGGGGGAAGCCGTAGGGATTATTGGGCCTTCAGGAACTGGTAAATCAACGGTTTTAAGAATTATTGCGGGATTAATGGCTCCCGATAGTGGAGAAATTTACATTCAAGGGGTACGGCGAGATGGGTTAATTGAGGACAGTACTGATCCTATTGGTATTGGGATGGTGTTTCAACAGGCGGCTTTATTTGATTCCTTGACAGTAGATGAAAATGTCGGCTTTTTACTGTATCAACATTCCAAGATACCGCGATCGCGCATTCAAAAACTGGTTAAGGAAAAATTAGAAATGGTGGGTTTATCGGGAATCGGCCATCTCTACCCCTCTGAATTATCGGGGGGAATGCGAAAACGGGTCAGTTTTGCGCGAGCCATTATTTCTCATCCCGATCATCCCACCGACGGGCCACAAGTTTTACTATACGATGAACCCACCGCCGGACTTGACCCCATTGCTTCCACAGTCATCGAAGATTTAATTCGTCAGTTACAATTAACACAGGGTGTGTGTAGTACCTATGTGATTGTTACCCACCAAGATAGTACGATTCGCCGCACAACTGATAGATTGGTATTCCTTTATCAAGGTAAGGTGCAGTGGCAAGGTACAGTTAGTGATATAGATACCACAGACAACCCATTAATTAGACAATTTATCAGTGGGAGTGTACAAGGACCTATTCAGGTGGCTGGGTAGGTGCATGGAGGAAAATTATGCGAGATATCAGAACTAACAGCTTTGCGTCTAAGCGCACATTACGAGAAGGCTCGGTAGGGTTGCTCATCCTCATGGGTTTGGGAGCATTTGTGATGATTGTCCTCTGGTTGAATAGACTCACACCTGGAAAAAATTCATATAAATTCATAGTGGAATTTGCTAATGCTGGCGGTATGCAAAGAGGCGCACCAGTCCGTTATCGGGGTGTGAAAGTCGGTAATATTTCCCAAGTTCAAGCAGGGTCAAATGCTGTAGAGGTAGAAATTGAAATTGCTCCCGCTGACTTGATGATTTCCCGTGATGTGGTTATTGAAGCCAATCAGAGCGGGTTAATTAGTGAAAGTATTATTGATATTACACCCACAAAATCTCTACCTACTGGCGTGGCGATCGCTAAACCCCTAGATGATAACTGTGATCAGACCCTAATAATTTGTAATGGTTCACGCTTACCAGGTGATATTGGTATCAGTATTGATGAACTAATTCGTAGCTCAACCAACTTAGCCACCACATACAATGACCCGCAATTTTATCAAAGACTCAATCAACTTTTAGAAAGCTCAACAGCAGCAGCTACTAGTATCGCAGCCCTAAGTGAGGATGTGCGAAAATTAACTAAAACTTTTGAGGGACAAATAAGTACGTTTTCGGATACTGCCAACTCAGTACAACAAGCCACAAATCAACTGACTGCATCCGCTACTAAAACAGTAGATCAATTAGGTGTGACAGCAAGTGAATTTAGTTCTACAGCTAATCAAGCTAATCGGTTATTAAATAACCTAGATGAGCTAGTCACAAGCAACCGCAGTTCTTTAGTTGGTGCTTTAAATAATATTACTGAAACTAGCAACCAACTCCTAGTTACAGCCAATACCCTATCACCAGCGGTTAATCAATTAGCTGAAGGTGAATTACTCAAAAACTTAGAAACCCTTTCGGCCAATGCAGCCGAAACCTCAGCTAATTTACGCGATGCTTCTCGAAAGCTTAATGACCCTCAAAACCTTCTGCTCATCCAGCAAACCTTAGACTCAGCACGGGTAACTTTTGAAAATACCCAAAAAATTACATCAGACTTAGACGAGTTGACAGGTGATCCGGCTTTCCGGCAGAATCTCCTGCGGTTAGTCAATGGTTTAAGCGGGTTAGTGTCTTCTACACAACAGGTGCAGCAACAAGTTCAAGTAGCTACTACCTTAGACTCCCTCAAAACAGCCGCCAGCACACCTAATTTTGAAGTTTCTCCCCCACCCATTGTTAATTCAGCCATTCCCGCATCATCCCCAGAAAAGCTATTAAAGCAGCTGCGGAAGTATGGAGAACAAAGAAATGGAGAGGACTAATTCCAATCTTCCTCTGCTTTTTTGCCGCGACTTTGATAAATTCCCCCCAAATCATGAATTTTGCGAGTTTTATCAAAAAGTTCCGCCTCTGTCAAACCCCACTGCTGCATGATTTGATCCAGGTCTTTTTGAATGTCTCGCGCCCCGGGAAAGCCTTGATAACGAATTCTTAATCTGGCTAATTCTGCTAAATTGTAGTCTGTTGCCCCTTGAGCGAGTAAAATGTTAATAGAGGGGCGATCGCGGTTATAGAGGGGATGTTGTTGTTCTTTCTCACCGTGGGATTCTGACATGATTTATACCTTTGATGGAGTAACTACTTGATACCAATTCTAGAGTTAAAAGTTGTTATATTCCCCCATAATTAATCATGACGGCAACCACACCTCACCTCATACGGGTCTCACTACTGCCATGCAAGTTTAAATAAAGATACATTATCTTTAAGAAAATACAAAAAAGTTTAAATGAGGGTGAATATATAGCTCACCCAACGCCCAAAGCAGCAAGGGAGCAAAAACCCATTATGTTTGAACACTTCACTTCCGAAGCCATTAAAGTAATTATGTTATCCCAGGAGGAAGCACGTCGCCTGGGGCACAATTTCGTAGGAACTGAACAAATTCTCCTGGGTCTAGTGGGAGAAGGGACTGGGGTTGCTGCTAAAGTATTAGCCGAATTGGGTGTGACTCTCAAGGAAGCACGTCGGGAAGTCGAAAAAATTATCGGGAGAGGTTCTGGTTTTGTACCGCCAGAAATTCCTTTTACCCCCAAGGTAAAAAGCTTATTCGAGCAATCCTTTCGAGAAGCCAATAACCTGGGACATAACTACATTAATACTGAACACTTACTCTTGGGATTAACGGAGGCTGGGGAAGGTGTCGCCGCCAAAGTCCTACAAAATATCGGGGTTGATCTGAGAAATATCCGCACAAAGGTGATCCGGCGTTTGGGTGAAGGTGGAACTGTGTTCGCTAGCACAGGCGGTACTTCCCCCCGCAGCCAAAACCTCAGCTTGGAAGAATTTGGCAGAAACCTGACTAAATTAGCCCATGAGGGTAAGCTTGACCCCGTAGTTGGTCGAGAAAAAGAAATTGAGCGTACTATCCAAATTCTCGGTCGCCGTACTAAGAATAATCCTGTGTTGATCGGTGAACCTGGAGTTGGTAAAACGGCGATCGCCGAAGGTCTAGCTCAACGCATCGCCCATCAGGATGCTCCCGAAATTCTGCTAGACAAGCAAGTAATTAGTCTCGATATGGGGCTTTTAGTCTCTGGAACCCGTTTTAGGGGTGACTTTGAAGAACGCATCAAGAAGATTGTTGCAGAAGTCCGCTCCGCAGGGAATATCATTCTGGTAATTGACGAGGTTCACACCTTAGTTGGTGCTGGTGGTACAGAAGGCGGCTTAGATGCAGCCAATATCCTTAAACCAGCCTTAGCACGGGGTGAACTCCAGTGCATTGGTGCAACTACTCTCAATGAGTATCGTCAGCATATTGAGCGTGATGCAGCCTTAGAGCGTCGTTTCCAATCAGTGTTAGTAGGGGAACCCTCAGTACAAGAAACTATTGAGATTATCTACGGATTGCGGGGAGCTTACGAGCAGCACCATAAAGTACATATATCTGATCAAGCTGTGGTGTCCGCCGCTGAGTTATCAGACCGTTACATCAGCGATCGCTTTTTACCAGACAAAGCCATTGACTTAATTGATGAAGCAGGTTCCCGCGTGCGGTTGCGTCACTCTCGCACCTCTACAAATAAAGAACTCAAGCAGCAATTAGTCGGTGTCACCAAAGCCAAAGAGGAAGCAGTTAGACTGCAAAATTTTGACAGAGCATCACAACTGCGCGACGAGGAAATCAAACTCGAAGCCGAACTGCACGACATATCACAAACTGAGCAATTTATCAAGTCCCCCGTAGTAGATGAGGAAGACATTGCTCAAATTGTCGCCTCTTGGACGGGCGTACCAGTGAACAAACTCACCGAATCGGAGTCGGAGTTACTCTTACACCTAGAAGACACACTCCACGAGCGGTTAATTGGTCAAGAACAAGCAGTTACCGCCGTATCCCGTGCTATTCGTCGCGCCAGAGTAGGGTTAAAAAATCCCCATCGTCCCATTGCGAGTTTTATTTTCTCTGGACCGACAGGAGTGGGTAAAACAGAGTTAGCCAAATCCTTGGCCTCCTACTTCTTCGGGGCGGAAGAATCTTTGATTCGCCTAGATATGTCCGAATACATGGAGAGTCATACTGTTTCCAAGCTCATCGGCTCACCTCCAGGTTACGTGGGATACAACGAAGGCGGTCAACTCACAGAAGCCGTGCGCCGCAGATCTTACTCAGTGCTACTATTCGACGAAATCGAAAAAGCGCACCCCGATGTATTCAATATGCTGCTGCAAATCTTGGATGACGGACACCTCACAGACGCTAAAGGTCGGAAAGTGGACTTCAAGAATACCCTAATTATTCTTACTTCCAACATTGGCTCTAAGGTGATTGAAAAAGGTGGCGGTGGTTTAGGCTTTGACTTTGAGACTGAACAGGATGCTAACTATAACCGCATTCGTACCTTAGTTAATGAGGAACTAAAGGCTTACTTCCGTCCTGAATTTCTCAACCGCTTGGATGATATTATCGTCTTCACCCAACTGGCTAAAGATGAAGTCAAGCAAATTGCGGACATCATGCTCCGGGATGTTGCTACCCGCTTGACTGAAAAAGGCATTACTTTACAAGTCACAGACCGCTTTAAAGAGCGTGTAGTCCAAGAAGGCTATAGCCCCAGTTATGGCGCTAGACCCTTACGCCGAGCAATTATGCGCTTATTAGAAGACCCTCTGGTTCGAAGCTATGCTTTCTGGCGAAATTACCGATGGAGTTACAGCGATCGCCGATATTGACGATGACAATCATGTAACCATACAAGGCTCAGAAAAGCGAGAGTTACTCTTGGCTAATGCTGGTTAAGACCTCAAAGGAATATTTTAATTCAGGATTTCCCCCGGTAATTATACCAGGGGATTTTTTTATTTACATTGATCTAGCAAACTTTTGAATCAAACTCAACAATCAAAGCATAAGTCAGATAAAATTGGATGGCTACAACCTCGGTTTAGTTTGGTATGAAAAATCTTGAAAGCTTAACCATCCACCAATTTCGAGGTTTACAGAACCTGGAATTACAGGATACAGGACAAATCAATATCCTTGTGGGAGTTAACAACGCCGGTAAAACTAGTGTACTAGAGGCAATCTCAACTTATTGTCGTCCTCTAAATTTATCTGAGTGGCTGTCAACAGCATCGCGGCGAGAAATATATCGTAGTAGTTCCAGGTTGGAAGCTCTCAAATGGTTATTTCCCCAGCAGAGATACACAAACCATACTCAGAATTACCAAGGAAAAATATTAATCTCTAGTACCGGTGATTTCCCAGTCACTAAATTAGAAGCAACCTACCAGGAACTTGAAGTAACATGGATATCCAAACAAACACTTGGTGATGACGAAATAAATGATAGAGATGAAAGTATAGAAGATGATTTTAGCAATCGACAAGGTGCAGAGCTGGAACTAATGGTTACTCCTGCTAGTTGTCAAACAGACTCGTGTCAGAATCAAGATGCAATTACCGCAAAGTTTCAAATATGGGACAATGATAGATTTATTCCTAAAGGAGGGCAAAAAAATTTAGCATTACCTGTTGCTACCATTACACCATTTTCTCATCGTGCAGAACGGTTTCAAATGCGGCTGCTTTCAGATGCTATCTTTCAAGATTTCAAGTCAGAGGTAATTAAATTACTTCAGTATATGGACTCGGGAATTATTGACCTTGAGCTTTTAGTTCCTCCAGGTCAAAGAATACCTCGTCCCAGTATATACATTAACCATAAACAAACAGGTATTTCACCAATTAGTGTTTTTGGTGATGGTGTGTCTCGGTTGCTAACCATGGCTTTAATGCTGGTCAAGGTCAAGGAAGGAATTTTGTTAATTGATGAATTAGGAACCGCCATTCATACTGAAGCACTACAGTTTTTCTTTAAGTGGTTGGTTAATTGGTCTCGGAAAATGAAAGTACAAATTTTCGCGACTACTCACAGCCTTGAAGTGATTGATGCGCTTTTAGTAGCAAATACTGACGATGATCAATTAGTAGTATATAGAATAGAACCCAATAATTCAGAGACTCATGCAGTTAGGTTGAATAAAACTATACTCAAAACACTTCGAGAGGAATTAGGACAGGAGGTTCGCTGGTGAGTCGGAAATATGCTCTGATCGGCGTTGAGGGACCTCATGATTTAGCATTTGTTAGCAAGGTTCTCAAGCTACTAAAATTCCAAGCATTTGATGGAAAAGAATCTAATTTAGACCCTTTCTGGGCAAAATTTAAACCAACTTATCCTAAAAAAGGGGGGAATTTGTATGAAAGGTTAGATATGCCAGCAATTTATTATACAGATAATCTCTCAGTTGCTATATATGCAGGTGGTGGAAGTAACCTAGCGAAACTTCTATTAGCTATTTTGGCAAATCATACCCCATATAAACAAGAAATTGTAGCATTTGGAATTATTGCCGATGCTGATCAAGATTCGCCAAATAAGATTGCTCAAGAATATAGTGGAAAATTCCAAGTATATTTTCCGCAATTTCCCACAGTAGGAGGAAAAGTAGATACAGATTACCCACGCACAGGTATTTATGTACTGCCAGATAACATAAAACAAGGTGTATTAGAAAATATCCTTCATAGTTGTGGCCATTCTGCTTATCCTGTCCACATGGAGAAAGCTGAGTCATATTTAGCTGAGTTTGATGCAGAACATAAGCTGGATTGGAAACCATTTGATCATCAAAAAGCTTTAATAGCTACAGTTGTCAGTGTCCTTAAACCAGGGAAAACTAATACAGTGAGTATTAAAGATAATAACTGGATTAGTGAAGACACTTGTAGTCAGGTTCCGGCTCTGGAAAAATTTGTAGAGTTTATCAAACAACTGTTAGATATATAAATATTAAGATAATTTGCATACTGACTCAGATGTGATCATACATCTATGAGTCAAGATTAAGACAGGGTAAACCTATAGAAAAAAATATACCCCTCTCAAGATTGTAATCTAGAAAGGGGCATTGCAAGCAGAAACAATAATCTGCTATTGGCTTTTCAAAACTCCCGGCTCTTGCTGTATGGGTAAAACATCTAAAATATCCGTTTGAGCGCAATATTTTAAATCTTCATGTGACTCTAGACGTAACAACCTTTGACCATGACTAGCGTAGTGGAATAATCCTAATAAGTCATTTTGCCATTGTGCATAAAGAGCGATCGCACTAATGACTTCATCATTCCCAGCTAATTCGGCTGGTGAAATTTGGGACTGTGCTAAAAGACTGTGAGCGATCGCCCCAGCACAAACTGTATCTTCTAAAGAAAAACTGCCTTCCCAACCAGAGCCGACAATCCACACAATCTCAGGTTGTTTTTCCAATAGGAACTTTACCACAGTCGCCCGATTAATCAAAGCGGCAGCAAGTACAATCGGAGAATCTTGTACACGTTGTAAAGCCCGAGTTCCATTAGTGGTACTGATAAATAAACGCCGTCCTTTAACTACTTCCGGTGTGCAATCAAGAGGGGAGTTACCTAATTCAAAACCAGTTACTTTCGCGCCGCCGCGTTCTCCGGCTCGGAGTCGTTTTTTCTGGGGGCCAGTTTTCGCTGACCGCAATTAGTTGATCTAAATTACTGAAGGCTTGCACAGCTTCGCCTCCAGAAGCCAAAACAGTTGCTATTGTACTAGTAGCTCGCAAAACATCGACGACGATCGCGCAGTCGGGAGTTTTGTCGGTAGGAGTCAATTCAGGAGTGTGGTATATGAATAGCTTCACGCGGTGGATAAACCTGCTCTCAATACTATTGCCGAGATTACATTCTAATGGGTGTCATTTACCATGATCACAGTAAAAATCTGGGAATTTTTTATCGTCAGGCCAGAATATTTGTGATATGTGATTGCCAACTTGATGCCAAGAAACACAAATCAGGGTAATCTAAAAACATAATCAACCCCCTTCCTGACTTGGCAACATAGAGAGGGAATCTTTGTCATCCACTAGTCCCACCTCTCAAATTCGTGAGTAAATCAATATGGCACCTTTACCCGATTACCGCCCTAAACAATTATCTTTAGGACCCTTAGAAGCCGAAATTTTGAATATTATTTGGGAACTGGGTTCAGCTACAGTTAAGGATGTACACGATCGCATTCTCTTGGATCCTAACCGTGAATTAGCTTACACTTCTGTCACTACAGTTTTACGTCGCCTAACTGATAAGGGATGGCTCATATGCAACAAACAAGGGCGGGCGTTTTATTGGCAACCCCAGCTGACCAAGCAGCAAGCACAGGTAATTAAGGCTCACGAGCAGTTACAGCGATTTCTGGCTGTCGGTAATCCCGATGTCATCGCCGCCTTTGCTGATAGTCTGGATGAAGCCGCTAGCGACCAACTACAAGCCATCGCTAAACGCATTCAAGCCGCACGCCAAGCCAGGGAGGAACAATAATCATGCATCTGTTGATGATTTTGACTGCTTTCACAGTTGCTTGGAGTTTAAGAGTCTTTGGCAATCATCTCCAAGGTAGCTGGGATCTCCGGTGGCGGCGATCGCTGTTTTTGTTTCTTTTTCCCCCATTGTTAATTTTTATGACGGCGATCGCTGTCTTATTCATGGGACCCCAAGGCAAAATGGGGGGCGCACATACTGGCTGGTTAAGTTATGAACTAGCATTAATTTATCTGGCTTTTTTTGCCATTGTATGCATTACCCTAGGTTTCCAAGGTTGGCAATCTGTGGAGTCCGCCCGAAAATCTCCCTTAATTAATTTGCAGGGTAAACAAGTTAGATTATTGAATACAGACGCGCCCTTTGCTGGTCAAATTGGCTTTTGGCATCCAGAATTAGTAGTTAGTCAAGGATTACTGCAAACCCTCACCCCCGCCCATGTAGATAGTGTTTTAGCACACGAACAAGGACATTACCATTACCGCGACACATTTTCGTTTTTCTGGCTGGGTTGCATACGCGCTTGTACAAGTTGGTTACCTAATACAGATGTGTTATGGGAGGAACTCTTAGCCCTACGGGAATTACGGGCTGATAGTTACGCAGCCTCCCAGGTAGACCCTTTGCTTTTGGCAGAGTCATTACTAATGGTAGTAAGTAGCACCAGTGTATCCTCACCCATTTGCTGTGCAGCTTTAGGAGCTAATACAGGCAATCGCTTAGAACAAAGAATAGAGGCTTTATTATCACCACCAACACCCACACCAGAAATCAATTACCACTCCTGGAATGGGTTCATTTTAGCATTGATCCCATTATTAACAGTGCTATTTCATACGTAAAATCGCCGACACACTCCAACAGCGAAGCTAAAACCTACTCAAGTTGTACAGGCTGCTAAATAGATATAGCAATTCTAAATGATTCATGAACAATTTCTGTTCCGGTGTTCCCTGATCCGGTGTTCCCTTTCCTCACTGATAATTTCTCAACTCAAATAGGATGACTATATCAATAATGATTAATTAGCAGCCTTTACCAACCCCCACCTACAAATATTAAAAAAAATCTGGGTTAACCTCCGAAGTTAGTAACCCGATAAATTGCATCTTATTATACTATATACTCAATCCGTAACAAGTCTTCTATGACCACTGCTCAAGCTTTAACAAACCTCTCTTTTCCCATTCTCACCACACCCATCAATGATATTTTTGTGGGAGTCAATGCTTTAGATACAACTCTAGATTTAAGTAATTACTTTGATGACCCTTATACAACTGGTCTAGTAGCTAATTTTCAGTTATCTAACCCATCCATAGGTAATGGAGTTATCAAAGTAGTCCTGTTTGACCAAGAAGGACTAGGCGCACCCAAAACAGTGCAAAACTTCCAGAACTATGTCAACAGTGGCAGTTATGAAAATACTATCATTCATCGTTCTAATCCTAACTTCGTCATCCAGGGTGGTGGGTTTACTGTCGATAATTTAAATCTGGGAATAGTTCCCACCAATACACCGGTGGAAAATGAGTTTAGTCCACAGCGGTCTAATGTGCGGGGAACCATCGCTATGGCTAAACTAGGTAGTAACCCCAACAGCGCCACCAGTCAATGGTTTTTCAACTTAGAGGATAATTCCAGTAATCTTAACAATCAAAATGGTGGTTTTACAGTCTTTGGTCAAGTCTCTTCTAGCAATGACTTAAATACAATTGATGCGATCGCAGCAGTGCCAATTTATAACGCTAGTGGAATTCACCCTGCCTGGAGTGATCTTCCTCTCATTGTAGATGACCCTGCACAACCTGAGATTAACAGGGACGATAATTTTATCCGTTATAGTAACATTACAATTCTACAAGAAGAAGAAATAGAGTATACCATAGTTAGCAACTCCCGACCCGATTTAGTCACTGCTAACATTAACGGACAGCAACTTTTACTCGATTATCTTCCAGAGCAAACTGGGAAAGCAGATATTTCCCTTCGTGGGACTAACTTGTTTGGTGAGTTTGTAGAATATGAATTTTCTGTCACAGTGTTACCCAATTCTCAAAGCGTAACTCTAGCGATCGCCCCCACCAACGCCTTACAACCAGAAGGGAACGAAGGACTCACCCCCTTTACCTTCACAGTCACCCGCACAGGGGATACATCTAACACCAGTACTGCCATCTGGGCGGTTACAGGTACAGGTGAAAACCCTGCTAATACAGAAGACTTTGGCGGAACCCTCCCCACAGGTACAGTCACCTTTGCTGCTGGGGAAACATCTCAAGTAATTACAGTGAATGTCCAAGGTGATACGGAAGTAGAACAGGATGAGACCTTTACCGTTAGCCTCTCTAACCCTAGCAACGGGATAATTACCACCGACACAACTACGGGGACAATTCAAAATGATGATACACCACCAGTGGAGAGCGATCGCCAACAAATCACATCATTAGACAATTTAACTGTTAGCCCTGGTGGTAATGTATCTATTCCCTTATTCTACAACACCTCCACAGGTGATAATACCCTCACTGGTATTAGTTTACGGCTGCATTATAACTCTAATGAACTAACCTTCCAAGATGTAGAAAACCTCTTTGATAAGGATCTATTTGTCAACGTAGACAACCTAGCTGATAGTGGGGACTTTGACAACAACCCGAATACTGACAAGTTTATCCAATTTGGCTATACTGAGTTTGCTGGTAACTGGCCTAACCAAACCCTACCGTTAAAGTTAGGAGATTTCAACTTTACCACCACTGGTAACTTTGCGGGAACTCAACTTAATCTGACTTCCGATAATTTAGCCCCTGGTTATAGCCTAGAAGCAGACCCGATTTTAGTCAGTAAGCAGGAGTGGAATTTTGATATTGACGGGAATGGAGAAATCAAAGCCCTTTCCGATGGGATTATGATAGTGCGCCATCTGTTTGGTACTTTCCCCGGTGAGAGATTAACTGAAGGTGCGATCGCCCCTAACGCTACCCGCAACCTAGCAGAAATTCAAGCCTACTTACAACAAGGAGTAGATAACAAATACCTAGATATTGACGGGAATGGAGAAATCAAAGCCCTTTCCGATGGCATTATGATAGTACGCCATCTGTTTGGTACTTTCCCCGGTGAGAAATTAATTGAAGGTGCGATCGCCCCTGATGCTACCAGGGATTTAACCCAGATACAAGCACATTTAACTCAGTTCAGCACCGTAATATAGATGACTGTTGACCGTTACTCATATCCCCGACTTCTGACTATGATCTTGTCCGGTAGTGATAAATTTTGGTAGAAGTCGGGGATATTACCCAGCACAGTCAACACCCACCCCGCCAGGGGTTAAAAACCCCTGTCTGATAGCGATAGCGTGGCGTTAGCCATAAGCTAAAGTCGGATGAATCCGACTCGGTGTTGAATATAACTTTATAAATAGGGTTAACAATCATTGCCTAGAGTATTATATGTAACCTAATAACAGTCCACTTTTAGTGGACTTTCGCTATTAGCCGGGGAATTCATTCCCAGGCTAATCTAATGATTATTGATAGTCACACCTCCTCCCAGTCAACAGTCAACAGTCAACAGTCAACCGTCAACAGTCAACAGTCAACGGTTCGACTCCGCTCACCGACCACCGTCAACCAATCCAAACCTACCCCCGAATAACTGTAATATTTCTACCTTGAGGACTCACGGCTATTTCGGTGGTAGTGCGATCGCTAATGGGGGGTAAATCAGGGCGACGGTCAAATATTACTAACCATCCTGTATCTAAATTCAATCCTGATAAGTATTTATCTAACTGTATCAATCCTTTGGGTAAGGGGTCGGCTTTACCCTGTTTCCATACCTTTAATTCCATCCCTAAGACTACATCCCCATACCTTAAACATATATCCATCCTCCCGGAACCGATGGCGTATTCCCGCTCTAAGCTACCACCACCATTAACAACCCGGTGTAAAAATGCCATTAATACTAAGTGAGGAGCAATTTCTGGGTAAGGAGTGCTTTTAAATAATGGTTCCCCATGTTGTCGCCAAAAGTCTAAGAATAAGTCTAATAATTTTTCTGGGATTAATTCACCACTGGGACTCAACCATTCAGGTTCAATCACCCCTAAAGACATAATGGGGGTATAGGCTAAAACTTTAGGTAAAACTTCTCTATAAATCGGGTTAGCAATTTCTAAACCTCTAATAGGATGATAGCGACACAATCCTAAATCTAGGAGAAAACGAATATCATCATTAGGCACATCTGGTAATTCTTCCCCGGCTAACATGGGTTGAATAATCGCCTTAACCCTATCCTCTCGTAATCGCTCGGCGAGACTATCTAAATGGGTGTCTTGCCTTTGAATTAAGATATCTTTAGCTTGATTAATTAAATCTACCGTGATGGGAATGTTGGTATCTTCTGCTAAATATTCTGTAACTTGACGGGCGATCGCATTAACTAACCAAGGTTGACCCTGGGTTAAATAGTAGGCGTGATTAATGGCTTCGGGGGTGAAAATTTGCCCCGTGGCTTGGGTGTGTTGTGCGTATAGATTCCTTACATCTTCCAAAGTAAAATTATTTAAAGTTAAAGACTCTACCTTAATATTAAAGGGGCTAGAGGTATTTAATCTATCGCTACCACCAGAGGCTACCTTATAATCACGTACATCCCGCATCCCGATTAACGCCACACATTGGGGGAAACCTTGGGGGCGACGGGGATAACCGGAGCGTAATTGTCGCAGTACAGAAATTAAAGTTTCATCACTTAAAGCGTCAATTTCATCTAAGAATACCACCAGGGGTAAGGGTGAATCAGTTGCCCAAGTGCTTAAAAATGTGCCAATTTGGGAGCCAGTACCCACTTCTGTCCATGTAGTGGGCTGTAGATTGGCTGGTAGGTGAAATTTAACCGACTGTTTCCACTCATCTAAAATTGCTCGTTCAGCAGTTCCCGGTTTCATGGGGAAATACTGCGCCCACTTCTAAGGATAGTAAGACGGCGGTATATTTACCACTGGCTGTTAATTCCTGTGCTAGGGTGAGCATGGCAGTGGTTTTACCGGTTTGTCTGGGTGCATGGATAACAAAGTAATTCTCTTGCTCAATCAGGCGTTTTAACTCTGGTAACCGCTGACTGGTGGGTAAGGTATAGTGGATATTTGGCTTACAAGGGCCAGCAGTATTAAACCATTTAGTCATAATAGTTTATGTATAGCTTGATTTGATTATAACTTCCATGATTGTTGACTGTTAACTGTTGACGGTTGACCGTTGACAGGTCAGAAGTATTAATAGTCAACAGCGATCTGCACTTCGGCTCAAGCCGAGTGCAAGCTTTAGCAGCAGCGCTGGTGCGATCGCCCACGGATAACACCTACTGTGGACACTGGGTAAAATATCCGCGATTTCTGAGAAAAGTTTGGATATTAAAGGCGCTCGCCTTGATTGGATGTGAATACGATTTATCTTCTCAAATATCTATAGATAGATGACATAATTACCCCAATAGTATCACTGATTTGGCAATATAAAGCCTTTGCTGGCGATAAGGCAAATATATTATATACCCCTGGCTGACTTCTCTAATAAGTTCGGTATTCTAGTATTGTCTCTACTCAAAACTATTTACTTTAACTCCCCAGGCTGGATTCGAACCAGCGACCAATCGATTAACAGTCGATCGCTCTACCGCTGAGCTACTGAGGAACGCTCACAAGTAATAATCTTAAACCCAACATATAGAATTTGGCAAGTGTTTTACCAAACTTTTTTTTTGTAGATATTTAATTATGATCACACTGCAGCCCAAACCCTTGCCAGTACAGGGTTATCGCCCTTTAGATTCCATGGGCTACTATAACCCCATTCTCAACTGAGCTAATCGTTGGCGTGCTTTGGCATCAATGGAATTGGCTAAAAACCGACCTTTGGGTTGTTTGGGTTTTTGATATTTATCTCGCATCCGAGAAATTGTACCTTGCACGTCACTACAAAGCTGTTGTGCAGACAACAATTCAGCCCCATAGCCCTGAACTATCAACTGTTGGGCGCGGTCAGATGTGGCCACAATTACCCGATTAATCAGAGACTGCGCTTTTTGCTCCCGTAGAGATGCACAGGATTTTTCAATATAAGTGTCTGCGGTTTGTCCAAAGTCAGTGTAATGAACTGATAACAGTTCCGTAATCGTTTCTTGATTAGTAGGAGCTTTATGATGTTGGGCATCAAAAATTATTTGAGTGTTATAACCTAGAAACGAGCTGTAACTAGTCATTACTTCGACTAGTTCCCAGCGTGCAGCCTCTAGTCCTGAACGATCACGGGTTTTTTTCAGGCAAGGCCAAGCGCCAATTATATTGTAGCCGTCTACTAACAAGACAGCGGGTAGTAAGGAACGATGCATGGTATTTAATCACAGTTATCTAGAGTTAACAAAATTCATTCATAAATTTCATGGTAATTGAAATATTACTTGTAACTCTATGTTACAAACCATTAAAAAATTGCATCAGATGATAGGATTTCACTGCAAAAGGCTTGGCCAAACAGAAACGCGCCGGATCAAGGCGCGTCTCAATTGTTAGTAACTATTCAGAAAAAGGCATGGGAGCAAATGGGTATTTAAATTGATCCATTATCCATTGTCATCAACCTTTGCTTCAGACGCTGAGGATCACCTTGATCTATTAAACAGCCATTTTCTAGTAGAAAAGCACCGTCACAGTAGTTCAACTCATCTAGGCGATGAGTTACCCACAGAGCCGTCATTCCCCGACTTTTGACTAAACGACTCACACTAGCCACTAACTCTAATTGGCTATCTGGGTCTAAGAGGGCTGTCGGTTCATCTAAGAGTAAGATTTCACAACGCCGCGCGATCGCGCCGGCGATCGCCACTCGTTGTTTTTGTCCTCCGCTCAAAGCATAAATAGGGCGTAGTTGTAGGGTAGACAAATTCACCGACTTCAACGCCTCCTCAACCCTTGTCCTCACCGTCGCAGGGGGTAACTTTTCTTCTACCAGTCCAAAAGCCACATCAGCACCCACAGTTGGCATTACCAATTGATGATCAGGATTTTGAAACACAAAGCCAACGGGTTCTAGAACCTTAATCTCACCGGACTGAGGAGCCAATAGCCCCGCCAGTAGTCGGAGTAATGTAGATTTACCGCTGCCATTTGTACCCAAAAGCATCCAAAATTCACCTATAGGTACTTCCAGAGAACAAGATTGGATTGCCTTCGCGCCATTAGGCCAACTAAAATGTAAATTCTTGACCTCAATGCCAAATTCTGACATTTTCATACCCTAGTTATTCAGAAGCAGTGAGGGCAAAAAAGCCCGGTGGTCTACCACTGCTAGTAGTTGTACCATCTTTCTCGACAATCTGAACTCCAGAAATTTCACTGGCACGGACAGCAATTTTCTTCTCTGTCTTACCCTCACATTTAAGTTCCACGATGTCAGGGTTACCAGAGCGCATAGCGGCCAAAATTAGCTGATAGATAGCTTCAGCATCCTCTTGTGTCTTACGTTGTACAGATATGGGGAAGGCTGTATTTCTGATGCTTAGGTCAATGGTAAACATTTAGGATTAGTCCAACGTAACTGTAGGACTCATTTTAGCGTTAGCACATGGGGAATTGGGAATGGCGAATTAGTCGCTGTGGTCAACCCTCAACCCTCTGAGGGCTTTTTTGGCAAAAAATAAAATTTAATCCAGAATTAACTAGAAAAAGTCATCATTTGCACTTATAATTATGAGAGTCAGTAAAAATTTGTAAACTAGATTGACAATCTGGTAAACTATCTGCATAAAGATGGCTGTCAAAAGCTGATCTATAAGCAGACCTGTACTTATAAACATTTGGAGATTCGTTCTAATGACCATCGCAGTTGGACGTGCCCCCAGTACAAGAGGGTGGTTTGACGCTTTAGACGACTGGTTAAAGCGCGATCGCTTCGTATTCGTAGGCTGGTCAGGGATATTATTATTCCCCTGCGCTTACCTAGCACTAGGCGGTTGGCTCACCGGTACAACCTTCGTCACCTCCTGGTACACCCACGGATTAGCCTCATCTTACCTAGAAGGCTGTAACTTCCTCACAGTTGCAGTTTCCTCACCAGCAGACAGCATGGGCCACTCCCTGTTGTTCCTGTGGGGACCAGAAGCCCAAGGAGACCTCACCCGTTGGTTCCAACTAGGTGGACTGTGGCCATTCGTTGCCCTACACGGAGCCTTTGGCTTAATCGGCTTCATGTTACGGCAGTTTGAAATTGCCCGTCTAGTAGGCATCCGTCCCTACAACGCCCTGGCATTCTCAGGACCCATCGCGGTATTCGTCAGTGTATTCTTGATGTACCCCTTGGGACAGTCTAGCTGGTTCTTTGCACCCAGCTTTGGTGTAGCCGCTATCTTCCGTTTCCTTCTATTCCTCCAAGGTTTCCACAACTGGACACTCAACCCCTTCCACATGATGGGTGTAGCGGGAATATTAGGCGGTGCGCTATTGTGTGCTATTCACGGAGCCACAGTAGAAAACACCCTGTTTGAAGACGGCGAAGGTTCTAACACCTTCCGCGCCTTCAACCCCACCCAAGCGGAAGAAACCTACTCAATGGTGACAGCAAACCGGTTCTGGTCACAGATTTTCGGGATTGCTTTTGCTAACAAACGTTGGTTACATTTCTTCATGCTGTTTGTGCCAGTCACCGGGTTATGGATGTCATCCATCGGCATTGTAGGTTTAGCATTGAACCTGCGGGCTTATGACTTCGTTTCCCAAGAATTGCGGGCAGCAGAAGACCCAGAGTTTGAAACTTTCTATACCAAAAACATTTTGCTGAACGAGGGTATCCGCGCTTGGATGGCTCCTCAAGATCAGCCTCACAAACAATTTGTATTCCCTGAGGAAGTTCTACCTCGCGGTAACGCACTCTAAAATAAAAATCTCATTCTCGATTTTTCATTCGGCCTCCGCTCACAAGCGGGGGTATTTTTTTTTGGTCTAACTAAAATTCTGTGTTATATTGGGTGGAGGTTAACAACCCAGAGCCATATGCTCTGCCCTTTTGATACTAAGACCGCTTAGGCAACAAGGAGGTGATGCCCATGATCGAAAGTAGTATAACCATGGGTCATCAGGTTGCAGTTAGCCGGCTGTGCGCCGGGGCTGTTCTCTAAAAGTTAGCCTTAGTCACCTTGAGAGACTAAGTTAGCTCAAGTCACTAGGCTAAAGATCGGAGTTCCTTCCGGCAGTCTGGTTGCAATCTGAAGACCCACTAGACCGCTCTGATATTAGATCAACTGATCTAAATCAGAGCGGATAGTTTTTTATGGGTATTCTCAAATTTATCAATGGTTTTTGGCTCAATTGAATATAAAAATTACGTTACAGTTAGTTTGCACATTCATAGCAACTAAACCTGTTGATCATTCCTAGATAATTGTGTTTTAGGAATCAAAGGGTAAAGTATCAGCAAAAGATAATTTAGTGCAAGTTGTAGGCAAAATGTAAACAGGATTTGTTCATATGGCACAATTACTAACTGAGGTAGAAATTCAGTCACAGTCCAGCCGTTTGTCAGGTTGGACAGTTACAGGTTCTCAATTGCAGACTACCCGCAAATTTAAAGATTTCATTGCGGCGATGGAATTTGTAAACAAGCTGGTAGAACCTGCTGAATCTTCCGGACATCATCCAGACATAGGAATCTCCTATAACAAAGTCAATATCACCTTGACAACACATGATGCAGGTGGCTTGACACAAAAGGATTTTGATTTAGCTGAGGTAATTTCTCAAATCAGTTAAAAGTTTTTTGCTCACCAGATCTAATTATAGGTAATATCAATAATTGAGACTAACGGGGAACATATAATTTCTCGGATCGTCTCATTTTTTTAGATATTGGTGAGAGTTCATGAGGCTATGGGCTAATATCTTCTCATATACTTCAGGTGCATTATAATGGTACGCTATAGAGTTTTGTATTTGCCTTAGTTAATCACATTAATTTAAGATTAATTTAAGTTTTGAATTAATAGGTTATTAGCTAGGTAAAAACTAAACTTTTGATAATAGCAACTGTATCTCATGAATACAAAAATTGTTTAATTCATGAGGTAAATGTAGCAACAATTATCTATACAAGGTGTGAGTTAAAAGCTAAAATGTCTAATATGATATTGCGGAAGTCCCTGGTGGTTGGTCCGGCAGTTTTGGGCGCAAGTTTATTAGTTTCAGGAACAGGAATCGCCGCCCCAATTACTACGACTGAATTCTCTACAATTCCACAACCAGCGGCTACTGAGTTTTCTCCCGTAACTCAGGACAGTGGTGTTATTAACCAAGTTAATAACTACAGCAATGAAGGTGGAGAAAATACAATTCTCTCCCAAGTAACATCGGTTTCCGATTTTCATGAAGTAAAACCGACAGATTGGGCATTTCAAGCGTTGCAGTCCTTAGTTGAGCGCTACGGTTGTATTACAGGTTACCCAGATGGGACTTATCGCGGTAACCGGGTTTTAACTCGTTACGAATTTGCGGCTGGTTTAAACGCCTGTTTGGATAGGGTTAACAAGTTGATCGCCACAGCCACCGTTGACATGGCGACCAGACAAGACTTAGCTGTCTTAGAGCGGTTGCAAGAGGAATTTTCCGCCGAGTTGGCAACTATACGCGGTCGTGTAGATTCCCTAGAATGGCGCACCAGTGAGTTGGAAGCTAATCAGTTTTCCACTACTACCAAGCTAACTGGTGAAGCAATTTTTGCTGTTACCGATGCCTTTGGTGATCGAGTTGGCGATAATAACAACGGTGTTTTTCAAAACAGAGTCCGTTTAGGCTTACATAGCAGCTTCACTGGTCGGGATGTTTTGACTACCAGTTTAGTATCTGGTAATTCTAATAACTTTGACCTAGGTAACGATGGACAACTCCCAGCGGGTGCAGATGGTTTACCGGCCATCGCCAAAAGCGGTGAAGGTATGCAAACATTTAACATTGGTAATACCGGTGCTAACAATGTTGAGATAGATAGACTCACCTATCAAGCTCCCCTCGGTCGCGGTCAAGTTTACCTTGCGGCTCATGGTGGTAAACATAGCCACTATGCACCTGTTAATAACCCTTACTTTGCTGATGGTACAGACGGAGGTAATGGTGCTTTAACTACTTTTGCTGCTCAAAGTCCTATTTATCGCATTGGTGGTGGTGCAGGTCTTGCTTATACCTTACCCTTGGGTGAAGGTGGCCTTAGCAATAGCTCCGTAACTGTAGGTTACTTGGGATCAGAACCTAATGATCCCAGTCTCGGTTCCGGTATCTTCCAGGGTAACTATGGCGCTTTGGGACAGTTTAACATCAACCTTGGCGATCGCGTGGCACTAGCAGCTACCTATGTACGTGGGTATCACGGAACAGGTTCGGCTATCTTCGATAGTGGGTCTAATGCCAAACTTGATCCTTTTGGTGCGAGTCCTTCGCCTCGACCCATTGTTGGTACTACTGTAGCAAACTATGGTGGTATTAACAACCAAACAGGCGATCGCAGCCCCTTTTCCACTCAGTCTTACGGTGCTTCCGCCGCCTTCAGACCCAGTGAAAAGTTATCCATCAGTGGTTTTGTGTCCTATACTGATGTCGAAGGCTCTGGTGATAACGACAACAGCGAAATTTGGAGTTATGGAGCTGGGATAGCCTTACCTGACTTCGGGAGAAGAGGTAACGTTTTGGGGATCTTCGCCGGTGCTCAACCCCACGCATTTGATAGAGTGCAAGGCTTAGACAAAATTCCATACCAAGTTGAGGGCTTCTACAAGCATCGCATTTCTGATCACATCTCAGTCACTCCCGGAGTGATTTGGATGACCAACTCTGGACAGAACGGTAACAACGAGGATGTATTTATCGGTACTGTCAGAACCACCTTCAATTTCTAGAAACTGGTAAATCTGCTCAAAATTTCCTCCTTAATTAATTGCGCCCCGCCATCACCCGGGGCTTTTTCTTGTCCCTGAAATTAAAGAGCAAACCCCAGTGGAGAACCGGAGTATACTAGAAAAAGTTAAGAGTCATTACTCTATTTAACTTTTTCTTGACCCCTTACTCATAATTACTGCTTGTGGAACTATCATGTAAATCTGAATACGCCATTCTCGCCCTCATCGAGATGGCAACTCATTATCAAAGCGGTGAACCGATGCAAATTCGCCAAATCGCCGCCCAACAGAGCATACCCGACCGCTATTTGGAGCAGTTACTGGCGACTTTGAGACGGGGGGGTATAGTCAAGAGTCAACGTGGTTCCAAAGGTGGCTATTTTCTGACGCGGGAACCTTGGAAAATTACAGTTTTCGATGTTTTACAATGTTTGGAAGGGTTAGATATACGGACTTGTGAAGAAGACAGCAATCCTAAAAGTATAGATACTGCTGTGATTAAAGACATCTGGCAGGAAGCTTGTCAAGCGGCAAACTTAGTGTTACAAAACTACACAATTCAGGATCTTTGTGAAAAAAGGGATTCCCGTCGGCAATTGGATATTATGTACTACATTTAGTTTTCACAGATAAATAAATAGGAAAATTAGCAATAATTATGAAAATAGCCCGTAACATTACAGAATTAGTTGGTCGCACACCCCTAGTACAGCTGAACCGTATCCCCCAAGCGGAGGGATGTGTCGCCCAAATATTGGTGAAACTCGAAAGTATGAACCCCTCATCCTCAGTCAAAGACCGCATTGGGGTGAGTATGATTAACGCGGCCGAAGCAGAAGGCTTGATTACTCCGGGAAAGACCTTATTGGTAGAACCCACATCAGGAAATACAGGTATTGCTCTAGCTATGGCCGCAGCAGCTAAGGGTTATCGGTTAATTTTAACTATGCCAGAAACCATGAGCGGAGAACGGCGGGCGATGTTGCGGGCTTATGGGGCAGAATTAGAACTAACACCGGGAATTGAGGGTATGAGTGGCGCAATTCGCCGCGCCCAGGAAATAGTTGATACTACCCCACATACTTATATGTTGCAGCAGTTCCGCAATCCCGCCAATGCCAAAATACATCGGGAAACTACAGCTGAGGAAATCTGGTCAGATACCGATGGGCAGGTAGATATGATTGTGGCTGGTGTGGGTACAGGTGGTACAATCACCGGTGTGGCGGAAATTCTCAAAGCCCGAAAACCCAGTTTTCAGGCCATCGCCGTGGAACCAACCAATAACCCAGTATTATCAGGAGGAAGACCAGGCCCCCATAAAATCCAAGGAATTGGTGCTGGGTTTATCCCTCAAGTTCTGAAAGTACAACTGATTGACGAGGTAGTTACTGTTACTGATGACGATGCGATCGCCTATGGTCGCCGTTTAGCCAGAGAAGAAGGGCTACTGTCGGGTATATCTACCGGTGCAGCTTTATGTGCAGCCATTCGGGTAGCACAACGAAAAGAGAATCAAGGGCGCTTAATAGTCATGATTCAGCCTAGTTTTGGAGAAAGATATTTAAGTACACCTTTGTTCCAAGACTTGGAAGCTAAAGTAGCCACTAGCATCAGCTAAATGTTACATTAAATTCATGGTCGATTCCAAACAAGTTTATAACCATTACGAAACTCTCAAAGTAAATGCCAATGCTACCCAAGCGGAGATTAAGCAATCTTATCGCCGCTTGGTGAAGTTGTTTCATCCGGACAGTAATCAGGAAACAGCAGATAAAGAGCAGATTATTCGCATCAATGCAGCCTATGAGGTCTTAAGAGACAGTCAAAATCGCCGTCAGTATGACCAACAACTGCAAGACAATTCGGAAAAATTAAATGGTCAGTATCAACAACGCCCTGGTCAACAACGTTACCAAACCACTAGACCAACGGGACGAGATGCTGATGAACAGGTTGAGGAATGGCTACGCTTGGTTTATCAACCAGTCAATGAACTGCTTGATCGGATTCTCTATTCTCTAGAAGATCAAGTTGAGGAACTAGCGGCGGATCCTTTTGATGATCAGTTATTAGAGGAATTTGCAGAATACTTAAACACCTGTCGAGAAGACCTGAAGCAAGCCCAAGTTGTTTTTCGTTCCCTACCAAATCCCCCCAGTTTAGCTAAAAGGGCGGCTTATTTATACCACAGTCTGGGTCAAGTAGCAGATGGTATAGAAGAGTTAGCGTATTTTCCCTTAAGCTATGATGAGCGTTATCTGCACACAGGACAAGAATTATTCCGTATAGCTGCTAGATTACACAAGGAGGTACAAGATTTCTGTTGAGAAAGTCCTAATTGACAAGGTGATTGGGCTTTACACAGTGCTCAAGGCGATCGCCTTGAGCAGCCTTCAATAGGTAAAATCTTCCAGTAAGACCTCAAGTAGCCGTACAACCTCATCATAGGTGGAGGCGGGTAGGACTGTTTGAACCAGTCAAAGCCCCTTTGGGACACAACAGTATGGCTACGGTCCGCCAGCTATCGGAATCCACCTTTTTCAAAGCGTGCAGAGATCAACAGCCTCCCTTCTCCTGGGTACACTGTAAGTCATGAAATCATAGGCCATATGTGTATTAGGAAAAATTGCCCTGGCTTCATTGAGTAAATCTTTTAATTCAATGCTGTTACCGGGAGCATATCGGGGACTAAAATGAGTCATAATCAACCGGTGCGCCCCACCCATTAAAGCTGTCTGCGCCGCCATGGTGCTGGTAGAATGCAATCGCTCAAAAGCTAAATCTGCATCTTGATGGGCAAAGGTAGCCTCATGAATCAACACATCTGCATCTTGTGCTAATTCTACCGCACCATCAGCATAAATTGTATCTGTACAATAAGCTATTTTGCGCCCGATTTCTGTAGGTCCACATAATTCTGTACCCTTAATTACTCTTCCGTCGCTGAGTGTGACTATTTCACCGCGCTTGAGTTGACCGTAAACCGGACCTGGGGGAATTTGTAAGGCTTTGGCTTTGTCTATATCAAAGGTTCCTGGGCGGTCTTTTTCCGAAACCCGGTAACCAAATGCTGTAATGCGGTGATGTAAAGGGCTACACCTGACGGTAAAATCATTATCTTCATAAATAATTCCCGGACGCACAACATGAACCTTGATAGGATAAGAAAAATGTGTATGTGAGTAACGCGTAGCAGTTTGGATATATTCATTTAATCCCGGTCGTCCGTAGATATCAACTCGTTGCACATTCCCACCTAACCCGCAACTAGCCAAAAGTCCCATTAAGCCAAAAATATGATCACCGTGCAGATGGGTGATAAAAATTCGGGATATTTGACTCATTTTCAGGTCACTCCGCAAAATTTGATGCTGAGTCCCTTCGCCACAGTCGAACAACCATAGTTCTGCCCTTTGGGGTAATCTTAGCGCTATGCTCGAAACATTGCGCGATCGCGTAGGTACACCAGAACTCGTCCCTAAAAAAGTAATCTGCACTGTGTTTTTTAGCCTTCCTTTGACTAAACTGTTTACTTTCTATCTTGGCACGGTTTTTGAGAAAAACACTTAGCTGCGTATATGATGATATCCAATTCATTCCCTAGCCATTGGTATTAACAGCGTTGCACTCAAACCCGTTCCCTGTGCGACTGCAGCGCCCAGTGACCAAATTCCTCCCCTTCAAGAACTGAATTACCAAGATGGTAAACCCAGTTTAACCCAGTTTCGGGTAATCGCAAGATCAGGGAACCACACACCCATTGAATTTATACCGCTTACATCCTTTGGGGAGAAAGAGCGTCAGGGGAAGTGTCAACACCTTTAAAGTAGAAGTCACCCAACACAAAAAGTCATTAAACTAGTAGGTCACGCCAGATGTACTAGTCAGAGGAAGATGGGATGACAGATTTAGAATTTAAAAGTTCTTCTGAATTCTCTCTCGGTATGGAAATTGAGTTACAATTGCTCAATCCCCAAACCCTGCAATTGGTAGATGGGATTTTACCTTTGTTGGCACACATCCCCAAAAATTCTTGCATCCAGCCAGAGTTTCAGCAAGCCTCTGTTGAAATTAGTTCCAGAGTGTGCCTCAATATCCATGAGTTAGAAACTGATATTTTGGCTATTCTTTCTCACCTTAAGCTGCAATGCCAGAATCTGGGGATGAATATTTGTGCATCTGGTACTCATCCATTTTGCGATCGCTTTACCAATGTTACACCCACTCCCAGGTATCTCGCCCAACAAGCCGCATCGGGCTATCTCGCAGATATGATGATGACCTTTGCTCTCCAAGTTCATGTGGGAATGCCATCCGGTGATGTAGCTGTAGATATCATGGGTAAGCTCCAACCTTATCTCCCCATTTTACTGGCCTTGTCTGCTAGTTCACCTTTTTGGTGGGGGCGTGATACTGGTTTTGCATCTTATCGTCACCGGTTCCTATCATCATCGCGAACCTATGGTACTCCCGGCTTTTTTCCCACCTGGAAAGATTTTTGTAAATTCTTTATTAGCGCCCAAAACGCCGGAATGTTTCAAATTATCCGGGATATTCACTGGGATTTACGACCTCAGCCAGATTTGGGAACCTTAGAAGTCAGAGTCATGGATGCTCAACCAACGGTAAAAGAGTCCATCATCCTAGCAGCCTTTATCCACTCCCTCGTATTATACCTCTACCACTACCCCCAAAAACACAGAGGATTTTTGTTATCCCCCCTCCCCTGGTTAATGGAAAAAGAAAATTTTTTCCGAGCGTCTCGCTGGGGTTTAGATGCAAATTACATCGAAAATGAGCAAGGTGGCACTAGACCCATAGGCGATATAATTGGGGATATATTAGATGCGATCGCCCCCACTGCTGACAATTTGGGAGAAAGTTCATACTTGCAACTACTGGCGCAAAGATTAGAAACCGGCGCTAGTTATACCCGTCAGCGACGAGTCTTTGAAAATACAGGTTCTTTAAAAGCTGTAGTTGCTTCTTTGGTGCAAGAACTAGAAGAGGAATTAACAACCTCATCCACAGATGTATACCCATAGAGGCTTATATGTAGGTACACAGATGAAATGCGCTGTAACTCAGCCGTGAGTTTTAAGTTACAATATTCCGGTACAATATCACAGTTTACCCGTGGGTGTAAAACCAAGACAATGAATATTCAACAGCCAGACTACAATCCCAGTGGAGTAGGTGAAATCAATGGTAATATCTTTGGATTGCCATCGGACTATGAGTCTGCTAACTTGATGATCATTGCTGTACCCTGGGAGGTAACTGTATCCTATGGTGCAGGTACGGCAAAAGGGCCACAACAGATTCTTGATGCTTCTGTACAAGTAGATTTATTCGATTTAGATCGTCCTCATGGGTGGAAACAAGGAATTTTCATGATGGAAATTTCTCCGGATATTTTCCAAAAAAATGAATATTATCGTACCTTGGCAGCTAAAATTATTGAACGACTAGCACAAGGTCAACCACTGACAAATACACCCGATTTAACTCCCGTACTCACGGAAATTAATCAAGCAGGAAAACAACTCAATCAATGGTTATTCACCCAGTGTCAAACAGCAATGAACCAGGGTAAGCGGGTTGCAGTTATTGGTGGTGATCATAGTGTACCTTTAGGTTACTTCCAAGCATTAGCTACCAAGTACCCCAACTACGGCATTTTACATATTGATGCTCACGCAGATTTACGCGATGCTTATGAGGGGTTTGAATTTTCCCATGCTTCTATCATGTTTAACGCCCTGAAAATACCGCAGATATCTAAATTAGTGCAGGTAGGTTTGCGTGACATTTGCCATGAGGAAGTGAACATAATTGACCAATCTCATGAGCGGATTATCCCTTATTACGACCCCATTATTAAACAAAAACTGTACGCCGGTAACACTTGGCTTGATTTATGTCGAGAAATCATCAGTCATTTACCAGAACAAGTTTATATTAGCTTTGATGTGGACGGACTTGACCCCAAACTTTGCCCAAATACAGGTACACCCGTTCCCGGAGGATTAGAATTAGAGCAAACCTTTTGTTTATTCCGAGAATTAGTCAAAAGCGGTAGACAAATTATTGGTTTTGATGTCTGCGAAGTTGGTAATGCGCAGTGGGATGGTAACGTGGGGGCGCGAATTGTTTACAAACTGGCTAATTTAATAAACTAGAGAGCGCATTTCAATGTCGGGTTAGCCTCTCCCAATCTTAGAGGTTGTTTGAGAAGTTTTCAGCCGTAATTTTTATCTTAGGGAAAAGGGAAAAGGGAACACCGAACAGCGAACACCGAACAGGGAACAGGGAACACACCCAACACACAAAAAACAATCAAATCCAGTCCCCTCCCCTTATAAGGGGAGGGTTAGGGTGGGGTGAAACAAGATTTGATAGACTAATCATTAGTTTCCAAACATCTTTTTAGAGGATGTTTGATAAGTTTTCAGTCGAGATTTGCCATAAAATTTGCTATAAACAATATAACAATAAAAATGGCTAACCCAGATAATATATTTGCCCAAAAAACAGTCCAAAAAATCTTACCTGCTAATTCTGCTTTTAACGCCATTAACTCGTTGCAAATAATCCTTAAATCATTATTGTTAAAATTGTAAGGTGGGGGCTGGGGCGGTGTCGTATTTTTCATAGCCAACTCACAAGAAAAGTTTATATTATACAGTATACATGGAGTAATGTTTAAAAAAAATGTATATTATCGTACTTTTGCAGCTAAAATCATTAAAAGACTAGCACAAGGTCAACCATTGACAAATACACCCGATTTAACTCCCGTACTCACAGAAATTAATCAAGCGGGGAAACAACTCAATCAATGGTTATTCACCCAGTGTCAAACAGCAATGAACCAGGGTAAGCGTGTTGCAGTTATTGGTGGTGATCATAGTGTACCTTTAGGTTACTTCCCAGCATTAGCCAATAAGTATCCCAAGTAAGGCGTTTTACATATTGATGATCACGTAGATTTACGCGATGCTTATCCACTTGGTGACTTAAAGACTTCTTAACGACTTAATAATAACTGCTTAATTTTTAACTTGCATAATATACCGGTTGACAGTTGACGGGCAAAACATAGCCCGCACAGATCATTGATCAGTTGCAAGACCCCATTACTGCAAGTTTAAATTCTGCTCAACCCACTATGTCTAACCTCATTTTTAACAACATCACCCCTCCCCTAGAAGGGATTAATGGCGTTCTCAACCTTGATTCACTAGGAGCGAACGCTGAGATATCTGCCTACAACCCTGTAAGCGGTATCCTCTACACAGTCGGTGGTGGATCAGGAGCGATTGTGGTAAGTGATCTGACTGACCCCTCTAACCCCAGAGCAGTGGTTGTGGCTACCCCGTCAGACAACAGTAATACCCTACAAAGCGTGGCAGTGTTTGGCCGGTTGCTAGCCGTGGCGGTGCAAAATCCGGTGAAGACGGAACCGGGCTTTGTCCAGTTCTACGACCTCACTAATCCAGTGCTACCTGTGTTCCTCACTGATGTAACAGTGGGTGCATTGCCAGATATGGTGAAATTTAACAACGACGGTACAAAGCTACTGGTGACTAATGAAGGGGAGCCTGACAATCAATACGCAATTGACCCCGTAGGTTCCATCTCAGTTATCGATACCAGCGCTTATCTTTCTTCCACACCCCAAGCACCTACCCAAGCCAATGTTCAAACCATCGACTTTAGCCCATGGGAAGGTCGCAAGGAAGAATTAATTAACCGTGGTATTCGCATTGGTGGTCGCCCCGATGTTACCACCACCCTAGCTCAAGACATGGAACCAGAGGCGATCGCCATCACTACGGATGGTAACACAGCTTACATCTCCTTACAAGAGAATAACGCGATCGCAGTACTAGACCTGAGTACAGACACCCCACAAATCACCAATATCTTCTCCGCAGGTATTCAGGATTGGGAACGAGGTCGCCCCAGTGCAGATAATTTTAACTACTCCCTGAGTTACGCCATGGGAGATAATAACCTTCCTGAAGGAGTTCTGGCGGGTGGACTCTCTGGACTCTGGTTTGACCGGGTAGAAACCATTAATGAACAACCACTTGACGTTTATTATTCCATCACTGATCGCGGTCCCAATGGTGACCTTGTGGATGGTAAGCGGCAATTCTTAGACCCCGATTTCCAACCCACCATTTACAAATTGGGGATGAATCGGGGAACAGGAGAAATTACAGAATTAGACAAGATTGGTTTAAATCGACAAGATGGGACACCCCTGACTGGACTACCTCAGCTGGTTGTCAAGGATGATATCCCCATCGATAGCAATAACCAAGACCTCCCCTATGACCCCTTCGGTATTGACTCAGAAACCGTGGGAGTCTTCACCGTTACCATTGAGGGAGTAGAACGTAAAGTATTCGCAGTGGGCGATGAGTACCGTGGACAGATTGCTCTATTTGACTTTACCACCGGTAACTTAATTCAGCGCTATATTCCAGCCGGACAAAAGGCGCTGCTCCAACAGCAACACGGTGTAGTAATCGGTGCGGAAACCATTGATACTCTACCAGCTATCTACGGTAATCGCTGGCCAAACCGGGGAATTGAAGCCATGTCCTTCAACTCCAACAACGGACTCCTCTATGCCTTCATGCAGAGTCCCCTTGACAATATTAATCAAGACGGTAGAGCTTCCCGCAGCCGCTCAGAACTCATCCGCATCCTAGCTATTGATCCAGCAACAGGGATTCCTCAAACAGAGCATTTCTATCTCCTGAGTGGCCGCCCCACCCAGGACAAACTCGGTGATGCAGTGTTCGATCCTGTCAAAGGTGTATTCTACGTCATTGAACGGGACAGTAGTCGCAATCTCAACGGACTTAAACACATCTATGAGGTAGATCTGCGTGGTGCCACTAATACCTTAGAAATCACCTTAACAGATGGTTGGACTAACCTCATAGGTGTAGCCCAGCCCGAACTCCTAGATAATCGCCGCACCTTAGTAGATGGTGTTTACAGCATATCCACTGCGGACACTCTGGCTGGTGCTGGTATTCGACTAGCACATAAAGTAGAACTTTTTAACCTGCCCTCCATTGGCGGTACATTAGCCTACGATAAACCAGAAGGTCTGGCTTTGCGGGATGACGGGGCTTTAGTAATTAACTATGACAATGACTTTGGTACTGAGGGTGCTAGTGGTAACAGCTTCACAGTTGTTACCTTTAACTCCATGGGGTTGGATAGTTCTGATCGCGATGGACCAAACGACACAAACATCTACAGGCCTCTCCCCGGATTAAAAGTTTACGGATTGACCATGCCCGATGGACTGGCTACGTATACCGACTCACAGGGACGCACTTTCATCCTCGCAGCAGGAGAGGGTGACTCCCGGGAATATCCCCCAGATGAAGGTAATATTTTTTATGACCTTACCAGGGCTAATAGTAGTACTCCTATCAATAATAATTCCTTCCGTAACCATCCTGGTGTAGAACTCCTAAACCTCTCATATGATCCAGACCCCGGTGTCCGTACCCGACTAAATCTACTCAACAATTATGGTGATATTACAGGTGATGGATTAATCGACCAGGCTTACACTATCGGCTCGCGCTCTTTACGCATATTCGATGACAAGGGTAATGTTGTATTTGACAGCGGTAATGCCCTCGAAGAACTGGCCAACAGTCTAGGACTCATGGCTTCTAATCGTGATGATGACAAGGGTACTGAGCCAGAGATGGTGGAAGTAGTGACTGTTAATGGACGCACCCATGCCTTAGTAGCCCTTGAACGCACCACTACCAGCGTAGCGGCTGTTTTTGATATCACTGATCCATATAACGTGGTAGCAGTTGATCCCATCATTTTCCCCGGTGCCAATCGCATTGAGGGAATAGCTTTTCTAACCACACCCACTGGTAAACTCCAGGGAGTGATTGCTTCTAGTGAAGGTAACGATGTAGTATCTGTGATCACAGATATTGACCTAATCAAAGAGGCAGTAACTGTGATTAGTGGTTCCCCTAGTGCAGATGACCTGACATTAACCAGCGACCAATCAGGTATTACCGTCTTTACCGGGGATGGAGATGACCAGGTAGATGGGAGTCAAGCTGTTAGTAATGCAATATATAGCGGTAAGGGGAACGATACTATCTTGGTGGGTAGTGACAGCAATGTCAGCAGTGGAGATGGTGACGACACCTTAATGATTGGTGCTCAAGAACCTGGTAGGGATAGCGTTTTAAATGGCGATCGCGGTCAAGATACTTTAATAGTTGTAGAAGCCGACGGCGGGAATATCCTCCTAGGTGGTGCTGACAACGACACCTTACAGGTAGCCGAAGGACGGGGACAAATGCTGTTTGGTGGTTCCAGTCCGGATGTGCTGCGCTCTAGTCCAGATGGTCATAATCGCCTCTATGGCGGCTCCGGTGATGACCAATTGTATTCTACTGTGGGCGATCGCCTGTTTGGTGGGGATGGTAATGATAGTCTCTACGCGGGACAGGGTGGTAATAATTTACTCTGGGGAGGCGCTGGAGCAGATAACTTCTGGTTAGTAGTTGGCGGTTCCCTACCCGATGCACCCAATGTCGTCAAAGATTTTGAATTAGGTATAGACCGGATTGGTATGGGTGGTATTACCGCCAACCAAGTTAGTTTATTCAGTGAAAATGGTAACACCCTCATTCGGGTGAGTGGTACAGATGTCGCCCTCATCGAAGGGGTAAATTCAGCCCAATTCAATCTCAACGATTCCAGTCAGTTCGTCTTTGCTTAAATCAAATCCCGGACTTCTCACCACATTTTCCCATGTGACCACAAATCCTATAGAAGTCCGGGATCTCCCCGTAGCTAAAAGTGAAAACACTACCCAAGGAGGTTTTACACCATGTCTGAATTTAGAATTAACCCCTATTTGCAAAATCCATCATCTCAAGGGATTGATATCACCTGGTTTACCCAACAAGATATACCCGGGAGATTAACCATAACCGGACCGGGTTTAAATAACCCCCTGGATTTGGTTAGTACCCCCGTCTTTCAACCCCTCTTGGCTTATACTACAGCTGAGAAAAATCAAAATATCTCTGGACTAGAGCCGGGTTCTTGGTTAATCAGTGACAACAACTATAAGCACAGTATAGACATACAAAGTTTATTACCAGGTCAGACCTATAACTACACAGTTACCCAGGGGAGTGAAACTTTTACCTCCACCTTTAAAACCGCCCCTAGTAATACAGATTGGTCTAGCGTTCGCTTTATAGCGATGTCTGACAGCGAAACCGAACCCCAGGGAAGGGTTACTAATCGGGAATGGCAACCCGGTGCTTTAGCAACTAATTCTATAGAACGCCCCGCACTTAGTAATAGTCAGTGGGCTGACACCTTTGGCACATCTGGCTCTGGGTCCAACCAAACCCTACGTTATGCCCTCACGGAAACAGAAGGCTACCAGCAAAACTTAGCCGTAGTTAACAGTCGTCACCCTGACTTTTTGGTCATGCCGGGGGACTTAGTACAGGGAGGCGGCTATCAACCCGCGTGGGATGAATTTTTTAGACACAACGCCGGGGAATATGATAGCGGTTTATCTCAGTACCCTATATTACCAGCTTTAGGTAACTGGGAGAACTTTGGCGCTCTCAATGGCGGCTATGGTACAGATGCCGATGGTCGATTTGGTCCCAAGTTTGGGCGGGATAAGTATGATGTTTACTTTGATTCCCCTGACAACGGCACTCCTGAGCATCGGAGTAATTATTATCGCATTGACTACGGTCCAGTAACTATCCTCACCTTAGATAGTTCTAATGGGGAGCCGGATGACCGCCGATCTAACTATGGTGGACAAGGACAACCCCCCAAAATCAGCGGTAGGGAATATACAGGGACGGGAACGGACACTCAGGAAAACTACACCCGTGAGCAGTATGAAGCTGCTGGGGGAACTGATTTAGCTGATTTCAATCCTGGTAGCACTCAGTGGAACTGGGTCATGGAACAACTTGATGATGCTCGCAGCCAAGGACAGATTATTTTTGCGCAGTTTCATCATGTACCTTACAGCAGTGGGGAACATGGTCAACCGATGAATCATGTCCTGTCCACTGGACAAGCAGGAACACCCATGCGCCAGTACCATAGTATGTTTGAGCAATATGGGGTAGCTGCCGTCTTGTCTGGTCATAGTGAGATGTTCGAGCGCAGCTTTGTTGATGAGGATGGCGATGGGATTGGCGTAAGCTATTACGATGTTGGGGTAGCTGGTGATGGCTTGAGGGGACAAAAACGGGATGGCTCCGGTTTAGATAAACCTCTACTTAATTATAACGAGTTTAGCCAGTGGACAGCTGACCAAAGAGAAGGGGAATTATGGCAACAGATTGACGGAGTACCACAACTTATTGATGGTGGTAAGCACTACGGTCACCTGGAAGTAAACCTAGAGCGCCTTAATCCTGCTGGGGGAGCCAGTGCTAAAGTCCTCATGACTCCAGTCTATCTTTTCCCTATCCTAGATGCTGAGTACAACTTAATCAACACAGAACGCCGGGTTTATGGTGATGAGATTTTGTTCTTAGCAGATACACAAGGTAGGATAGCCACCGCCCCCTTAGACCCTAATCCTTTAATTTTTGGTACTGCGGAATCTGACGACATTCTTTTAAACCGTAACCAACCCCTGAAAACTGTATTTTCTGGTCATGGTGATGATGTTGTTGATGCCAGCCAAGTTTCCTATGTAGAGGTTTTAGGCGGGAACGGTAATGACACCATCATGGTAGCAAGTGTATCTTTCGCCGGTGGTGCGGATGGGGATGATACCTTAATGATTGGTACTCAAGGGCCTGGTAGTGCGAGCGTTTTAGATGGCGGTCGCGGTCAAGATACCTTGAGGGTTGTGGAAGCCAGTGACGCTAACATCCTCCTAGGTGGTGCTGACAACGACACCTTACAGGTAGCCGAAGGACGGGGACAAATGCTGTTTGGTGGTTCCAGTCCGGATGTGCTGCGCTCTAGTCCCGATGGTCATAATCGCCTCTATGGTGGTTCCGGTGATGACCAATTGTATTCTACCGTAGGCGATCGCCTGTTCGGTGGCGATGGTAATGACAGTCTCTACGCCGGACTGGGTGGTAATAATTTACTCTGGGGCGGCGCTGGTGCTGATAACTTCTGGTTAGTAGTTGGCGGTTCCCTACCCGATGCACCCAATGTCGTCAAAGATTTTCAACTAGGTATAGACCGCATCGGTATGGGTGGTATTACCGTCAACCAAGTCAGTCTATCCAGTCAAAATAGTAACACCCTCATTCAAATTGGTGGTACAGATATCGCCCTCATCGAAGGGGTGAACTCAACCCAACTGAATCTTAACGATTCCAGTCAGTTTGTCTTTGCTTAAATCAGAACCCGGACTTCTGACCACATTTTTTCATGTGACCACAAATCCTATAGAAGTCCGGGGTCTCCCCTTAGCCCCTATCAGTCAGTTGTTAGTTCAAAACAGGACATCTTTAAAATGAGCACTCTTTTCATTAACTCCATCACTGATAACAACATTATCAGTTCAGCAGAAGCTCAAACTGGCTTTAATATCACCGGCGGCGGTCAATCCGGAGCAACAGTACGCCTGACTTTTGATAGTGGTCGAGAATTAGCAGGTGGTAACACCACAGTGGTAAATCAAAATAGTCAATGGTCAGTCCCAGTTATAGCGGAGGACGTAGCGGCTTTTAGTCAGGGAATACAAGAGGTTACTGCTACCCAGACATTTAATAGTAGCTTCTCGGAAGTTTTTCGGACATTTAGAGTAAATACCACTACGACGCTCACCCCCAGTATCAATGTAAATAGGGCAGATAACAGTGTTGTCGAAATCGGAAATATTAATTCAATTGATATTCTCAATAATCCCGATCAAGTAAACAAGTTAAACGATGACATTCCAGGCGCCGAATTATATACGCCACTGTTGTCCTTCAACCTTGTGCCCATTCCTGGTTCTGAAGATATCTTCTCTAATACCATTCACCAGCTAGAACTCACCTTTGATGAAAGAGTATTAGGATTACCAGACTACAACAGCTTTGTAAAGCGGGATAGTGACGGTAATTTCTTTTTGTTCAACTTCAATCCCAATACAGGCTTAGGCGCAGTGCTACAAGACCGAGATGGTAATGGTCGCATTGATGGAGCCGCCCTATTTTTACAAGACAATCAACCAGGAGACCTAGACCCCACCCCCGGAGTAATCTTTGACCCTGGTGCCCCCGTGGTGGTACCTCTCCCCCCCCCTACCATTGATTTAATTACTGATACAGTAATTCTCAATTCTGCCATATCAGCTACCAGTTTTCGCATCAGTGGTACAGGTAAACCCGGAGCAACCTTGATCTTAGGCTTTGCCAGCGGACTAACTTTGACAGGAAACAATACAAGCATTGTTGGAGAAGACGGCACTTGGTCTGTAGATATTGCCGTGGCTGATATTGTTATCTTTGCTCAAGGGGGAGAGGTATTAACCGCTACCCTAATTGATGGGGATTTGACCAGTGTAGCAACTACACAAGCCCTAGTCAATGAGTCAGGTTTTACCCGGATATTTGGCAGCGACGGTGATGATGAACTTTTTGCTCCCAATACAGGCAATGCTCAGGTATTTGGACTACAAGGTAATGACATCCTTGATTCTACCCCTTCCCCAGAACAGGTCATCTTATATGCAGGTCTAGGTAATGACACCCTCATCGCTGGCAATAACCATACGCTCTACGGGAGTGATGGCGATGATACCTTATCAGCCGCAGGCAGTATAGGCCGGAATATATTATATGGCGAGGCAGGTAATGATCTTCTAATTGTTGTGGAAGGCAGCGACAATGAACTCTACGGGGGAGCTGGTAACGACAGATTAACAGTCTCAGACGGTGGTGGGTTCAATCGTCTCTACGGCGAGGAAGGAGACGATATTTTAGATGCCTCCAGCGGTACTGGAAATAATCAACTGTTTGGCGGTGAAGGGGATGACCGTTTAATTGCAGGGGCGGCTACCGATGAACTGTTTGGCGGTGAAGGGGATGATCACCTGTTTGCCGGTAACGGTGGTATTCTCACCGGGGACGAGGGAGCAAATACCTTTTACCTCGCCAATGGCTCTATTCCATCTGAGTTAGCTATTATTACCGATTTTCAACCCGGGGGCGATCGCTTAGTAGTTGCTGGTCTACCCGACCTCACAGTCGTCAAGCTAATTAGGGAAAATACAGATACTATTGTTATTGCTGTATTATCTGACACAGATGTTTCCCTGGCTTTACTCCAAGGTATTCAACCCTCTGCATTAGTAGCAGGTCGTGATGTCTTTTCTCAGACAGAAACTCTTTTAGAACCTATTAATCTTGTTGGGGAAACCTTCAAAGTCACGAATTTGGAGCAGAACCCCAGTGGCTTTATCTTAACATTCAATGATGACCTAAATCTGAGTGTCCTTAACCTGTACAGAGGAATAGATCCAAACAACACAGGAGCCCCGGTTACTGATTCACCAGACCTCATCCTCACCGATAGTGCCGGAAATATCATCAATGGTTCACTGATTTGGGACCAAGGCAATGCTAACACCCTCACCTTTGTCAAAACAGGTGATATTCTAGCACCCGGTAATTACACTCTCACCCTGGAGAGCCGTAGTGATGGTTTCGTCAGCAGCGGCGATCGCCTACTCGATGGTAATGAAGATGGTTTATCTGGTAACTTTGTGCGCCAATTTACCGTGGATAGCCCCACAGCACCAGTCCTCACCTTACCTGACTTTAGCCGTGGACCAGATCAAGAGGTAAACATACGTGGGGGGGGTCAATTCAATCCTCTACCCATCCGCATCAGCAATCCCGGCGGCTTAGAAAACATCAGCTTCACCTTGCAATATGACCCAGACCTCCTGGCTATTACCGGAGCAAATGTAGCCGCACCGGGTTGGGATTTAGAGTCTGACTTCAATACACGAGGACAAGCTCAGTTTACCCTCAGTGGACCTGCCCTCAATGCTAGTACCGACTTAATCACCTTGAATGCTCAGGTTCGAGATACTGCGAGCTACGGTGCTAAAGGTGTACTGCAAATACTTCCCGGTGCTGGCTTAATAGGAGACAGTGCCGTACAACTGGTAGCATTATTGGGAGACACCACCAGAACTGAAAGCTATCTTGCTGCAGATGCGTCCTTAATTTCTCGCGTCAATGTGGGACTTGATACAGGATTTGGGGCTTTCCCTGTGACTGATCCTCTGATTATAGGAGACGCTACAGGCAACGGAAATTTAGATTCGGGCGATGTAACCTCTGTGCGGCGGGCATCTGTAGGTCTGTCTAGCCCATTTCTCCCACAATTAGTCTAATACCTGGGGTATTTCAAGATTCAGATGAGGCGGTTTGACCGCCTCTATACCACTTAATCTCATTAGTCTGTTTCTGATTGTTTCCGCCACGGTGGTAGCAGCTTATAAGGGCAATATGAGCGCTTTAACGGCAGCCTTTTGTAAAAAAATAAGACGGGGGAATTTGGCGACAAAAGTTAAATTTAAAATTATCCTTTGCTTAACTATTCCTTAACTAATTTGCCTTATTCTCATGACAGAGTTGGTGTTAAAGAATAACAACTACAGTGACTATCACAATTAATAATCTTGCCAAAACTTTTAAAGGTAAGACAGCAATCAAACACGTATCCTGCCAAATTAATGGAGGGGAAATGGTCGCCCTAATTGGTGCGTCCGGCTCAGGTAAATCTACACTCTTACGCCACATTAATGGTCTGCAAATTGGAGATGCAGGCCAAGTTGACGTTTTTGGCAATACCTTACAAAGTCAGGGTAAATTACACTCTAAAATTAGGGTTTTACGTAGTCAAATAGGCTGTGTGTTCCAACAGTTTAATTTAGTTAATAGGCTCACAGTTATCGAGAATGTTTTAGTTGGTAACTTAGCAAGATTATCCCCCTTACGCTCAACATTACATTTATTTAGTAAACAAGAAAAAATTAGTGCTTTGGCAGCACTAGAGCAAGTAGGGATTATTGAACACGCTTATAAACGTGCATCTATGCTTTCTGGAGGACAACAGCAACGAGTAGCGATCGCTCGTTGTTTAGTACAGGGAGCGAAAATCATTCTGGCTGACGAACCCGTCGCTTCCCTAGATCCTGAGTCAGCGCGCAAAGTCATGGAGTTGTTGGTACAGTTAAATCGCCACAGGGGAATTAGTATAGTCGCTTCTTTACATCAAATTCAAATGGTGCGGAGTTACTTTGAAAGAGTTATCGCTCTCAAAGATGGAGAAGTGATGTTTGATGGTGCAACTGTAGAACTTGATGATCAGAAGCTGAATGAAATTTATGGTGCAGCAGTAGAAGAACTGGTAATGCGAGGACATGGGGAAATACTCATATAATCCTCATAAATAACCACAAATGCTAAATGTTTAATTCACCGAGAAATAAACTATGAAACGCAGATCATTTATTGAAAGTTCCGCTTTATTTGGTGCATCTTTAGTAGGCACTCAAATAATATCTACTCTTAACAACAACTGGATTGAACCAGCCCAAGCACAACTTAAAGAACTCAATTTTGGGGTCATATCTACAGAATCTCAAGCCAATCAAAAACCTCTTTGGGAACCTTTTATTGCCGCTTTATCCAAGTCTATAGGTATTCCCGTTAAAGCCTTCTATGCTACTCAGTATGCAGGCGTCATTGAAGCCATGCGTTTTGGTCAAGTACATATAGCTTGGTATGGTGGTAAATCCTATATTGAAGCTGCTAGAATTGCCAACGCAGAAGCCTTTGCTCAAACTATAGCTACTGATGGTAGTAAAGGTTACTACTCTCATTTAATTGCCAACAAAAATAACCCCATCACAGCAGCAGCTAAAAGACAAGGCGGCGATAAGTATGTTCTGCAAAATGCTGCTAAACTGACTTTTGCTTTCAATGATCCTAACTCTACTTCAGGATTTTTAGTACCGAGTTACTATGTATTTGCTAAAAATAAAGTAGACCCCAAGAAAATTTTTAAACGGTTAATTTTCTCTGGTAGTCACGAAGCTACAGCCTTAGCAATAGCCAATAACCAGATAGATATAGCTACCAATAATAATGAATCTTTAGAGAGATTAGGAAAAACCAATCCCTCAGCACGCCAAAAAATTGAAATTATTTGGACTTCACCCATCATACCCAGTGACCCAATTGCTTATCGGAAAGACTTACCACAGGATGTTAAGAATAAATTACGGAATTTCTTCTACAATTTTAAAGACAAGAAAATCCTAGAACCTTTACAGTGGTCGGCTTTAGTTCCAGCCAATGATAAAACATGGAATCCTATCCGGGAATTGGATATTGCTAAACAAGTTTTAGACTTAGAATCTAAACCTAATTTGAGTAGTGCCGATAAGAAAAAGTTGAATGATTTGAACAACCAACTACGAGCACTGCAAAGTAATTAAAGGTAGTTAATAGCCATAATTATTTGTGAAATTCATGGTCTGTTGACAGGTAAAAGTCAACAGATAACACTTTATGTAACCAACCGGTACGCTATCACAATCATTGTGTATAATCCTCAATTTCTAGATCCAACAAACAATAACTGATGAACAGAAAATTATTCATTCAACGGGCTGCTTTATTTATTATCACTTTGGCAACTGTCAAGGTACTTTCAGCCTGTAGTTCTACTCCTGATAATAGTAGTGCAACCATCACAGAAATTAACTTTGGTGTTCTATCTACAGAATCCCAATCTAATCAAAAACCTATATGGGAACCCTTTGCTGCTGCTATGTCTGAAGAAGTTGGGATTCCCATTAAACCCTTCTACGTTACACAGTATGCAGCGGTTATAGAAGCCATGCGCTTTGGTAAAGTTCAGGCAGCTTGGATGGGTGGTAAAACTTATGTTGAGGCGGCAAAAGTTGCCGATGCAGAAGCTTTTGCTCAAGTTGTAAGCGCAGATGGTACTAAGGGGTATTATTCTCATTTAATCGCTAATAAAAATAATCCCATCACAGAAGCAGCAAAAGCAGTTGGTGGCGATAAATATGTGATTGAAAATGCGGCTAAGTTGACCTTTGCTTTTAATGATCCTAATTCGACATCTGGGTTTTTAGTCCCCAGTTATTATATCTTTACGCAAAATAACGTAGACCCTAAAAAAGCTTTTAAACGTTTGATTTTTGCTGGTAGTCATGAAGCTTGCGCCCTGGCGGTAGCTAACAACCAGGTAGATGTCGCTACGGTCAGCAATGAAGCCTTAAGTCGTTTAGAAAGAACCAATCCCACAGCTAGACAAAAGATTGAAATTATTTGGCAATCACCTTTAATTCCCGGTGACCCAATTGTTTATCGTAGCGATTTACCAGCAGATATCAAACAGAAATTACAAAATTTCTTCTATAACTACAAAGATGCTGAAGTTTTAGCACCATTTGAAATTGCTGGTTTTGTTAAAGCTGAAGATAAAGAATGGCACACAATCAGAGAATTAGAGATTGCCAAAAAAATCCAAGAAATTCAAGCTAAAGAAAATATCAGTGAGTCAGAAAAACAGCAAAAAATAGCAGAACTACAAAAGCAATTGCCAAAACAACAATAAATCAATAAAATTACCTTTGGTTAATAAAAAATTATGTCACGCAATCAGATAGTTACTAATGCCTCTCCCACTGTACTCAAGATGTTAGAACAAGAAGCAAAATTTTTGACTACTAAAAGAGTTTTGTTTCTGGTAATCATGGGTGGTGCATTGATTTTTGGTTATTATCAAAGCGAGTTAAACTTCCCTGTACTTTTACAACGGGGTGACAACATTGTGGAATATGTTGGGGGGTATTTTCCGCCGGACTTTGAAGACTGGAACTATTATTTCTCAGAGACGGTGATTACTATATCTATGGGGGTTTGGGGGACTTTAATGGCTGCTTTAACGTCTGTTCCCCTGTCTATCTTGGCATCTAATAATATGTGTCCGGGATGGATTGTACAACCTACGCGGCGATTATTGGATGCTATGCGTGCTATTAATGAAATAGTCTTTGCGTTAATATTTGTTGTGGCTGTGGGTTTGGGTCCGTTTGCTGGGGTGTTGGCTTTATTTGTTAATACAACAGGGGCTTTAGGTAAGTTGTTCTCGGAAGCTGTAGAATCAATTGAACCAGGTCCGGTGGAAGGAATTAGAGCTACTGGGGCGAGTTACATTCAGGAGGTTGTATTTGGAGTGATTCCCCAAGTTATGCCTTTATGGACTTCTTTTACTCTCTATAGATTTGAGTCTAATATCCGTTCGGCTTCGGTGTTGGGAATTGTGGGCGCAGGTGGTATTGGTGTTTCACTATATCAAAGTTTTGGTAGTTTTCAATACCAGAAGGTTTGCGCAATTTTAATTATTTTGGTCATTGCTACTAGTGTTATTGATTTGTTGTCTGCTAGGGTGAGAAGGTTGCTGGTTTAGCTGATGTCTAGGTCATTCTCAAAGAATAACTCCATGCGATCGCCCCGCAGCCGAGTTACACCATACTCAATTATGTTACCAGTATCATCGACATTCACCGACTCCGCTAATAAAATCGGTTGATTTCGGGGTAACTGTAACCATTTTGCATCTTCAGGCTGGACTAAACGAGCCGAAACACAGGTGCTGCGGCGGATATGGTCACATCCATATACTTGCTGTAAAAACTGAGATATTGATTGCTGTGCTTGCAAAATCTTGATGTTTTCTGGATTTAACAAGTCCGGGAACCGCTTTAAGGGGAAATATCCAGTACCGACGCTGATGGGTTCGTCGTTTGCTAAACCTAAGCGTTCAATTAAGGCTACTGGCTCACCATAGGTAATTTCTAATCCTTTGGCAATGGCATGGTCAGCGGGTATTTCTAAAACACGTAATAATTTAAACCTAGCTTGCCAACCTTGAGCTTTTAGGGTTTGATTGTAGCGTACACGCTTACCAATAGCATAGCGGATGGTTTTGGTGGCGACAAAAGTTCCCTTTCCCCGGTCAACTCGTAACCATCCTTCGTTTTTGAGTAGGGCGATCGCTTGTCTGAGGGTATGACGGTTCACCCCAAACTGTTCTGCTAACTTGGTTTCTGTGGGTAGTTGCTCCCCAATTTCATAAACTCCTTGATGAATATTTTCTCGCAGCACGTCGGCAATTTGCATATAAATCGGCATTATTTCTTTCATGTATCAATTTCAGATTGTCAAGTTGTCAAAATTGGGTTAATCTATTAATGTCTAGATGTCTAGACAAGTTAAGAATAGTTTAAAACTAAAAATCACAAATGAATGTCAAATATAGTAACTGATTTACCGGGCTTTTCAGACTCCATTCATGACGCACAACAGACATTTAGGGCGTTGCTCGGTGCTAATGCGCGACCGGGGAGACCTGAGAAAATTACGGCGGTGATGAGTGTACCTAGGGCTACGGTGCGACTTCCCTCACCGACTAACGCCACGCCATCGGGGTTGACCCCAGCTTGTGGGACGCTTGTCTGACCTTGCTAGATTTGGACGTTGCACTATGGCTACAGCCAAGTTTTACAACTTCCGTGAAAAATTGGTTATTGTTCCACACTGGCTGTCGCTTAACAGAATACCCAGACAAAGCAGACTTTGCCTTAATTGAAGATTTGGCAGCTTTGCCAGAACTATCTATTTTTAACATGGGGACAGAAGAAAAACCGGAAACTTCCACAACCTTGTTAATACAGATAGAAAACTTTGACATGGGACAACCTGTGATGTTGACAGGTCCGGGAATTTTAGACGAACAAGCAATCGCTCCTTTGGTTCCTCAACATTTTTGGGATTTCTGGACAGAAAACCACCAAGCCTATCCCCAAGGAATGGATGTATTTTTATTCACAGAAAATTCAGTAATGGGACTACCACGCACAGCCAGAGCTACAATTATATCATGACTCTTGAAATTTGCATAGCTGAACGTGAAGACTGGCCGGTATTAAATCAGCTGTATGCTGACATGAATGGTGAGTCACCCTTAGCGATCGCTCGCGCCGAGGAAATTTTCACACAAATTACCCAAACTCCTAACTACTATATCTATCTTGCCCGTTTAAATCAGCAACCAGTAGGAACCTTTAGCTTAACATATCTACCAACAATGATGCACCGGGGCTATCACAAATTTGCTGTTCTGGATGCAGTGACAGTAATTTCCCCCATGCGGGGGCAGGGAATTGGTAGCCAGATGGTGAAAAGAGCAATACAACTGAGTGCCGAAGCTGGGTGTTATAAAGTCACCCTCTCATCCAATTTAAAACGCCATCGCGCCCATCAATTTTATGAATCACTGGGATTTGAGCAGCATGGCTGGAGCTTTAAATGCGTAGTCCAACCCCATAACACAAGAAATTTTTGAGTAAGGTAAATCAGTGACAACAAAAATCGCTATTCAAGGAGTAATGTCCCTCACTCCCCAAGGATGGTTACAAGATGCCACAGTTTTAATTGAAGATGGACAATTTACCAGCATTAATCAATCAATAACTCCGCCTCAATTTCATCTGGTCAACGCTCAAGGACTCCAGATGCTACCTGGAATTATAGACTTACACGGTGATGCTTTTGAGAGAATGATTTGTCCCCGTCCTGGGGTTAACTTTCCTCTACCCATAGCGATGGTAGATAATGACCGTAATCTCTTAGCATCAGGTATCACAACTTTTTACTGCTCCATCACCGACTCCTACGAACCAGGTTTACGTAGCCGAGAATCTGCTCGTAATTTAATTAACTTTATTCAAAAAACAGGAAAACAAGTTTTAAATTGCAATCATCGCATTCATATCAGACATGAACAAGCCAATACCGCAGAACATCAAGAATTGTGTGACTGGCTAGAATCAGGTCAAGTGGATATTTTATCCATCAACGATCACCTACCACCGCCAGGAAACGAAAAGAGATTACAGCGATATCTCAACAGTGTCAAACAAAGATCATCCATGTCCATAGAAGAAATCGCCGGATTAATTAGCCAAGTCAGAGAACGGCGAGAACAAGGAGACGCACAACTAGAAAAACTAGTGGAATTGGCACACACTAACAATATTCCTTTAGCTTCCCATGATGATGATAGCCCAGAAAAAGTAGCACTCAGTCAACAACGCCGAGTAGCGATCGCAGAATTTCCCGCTGATGTAGACTTAGCTGCGAAATCTCAAGCATATGGTGCTGCAGTCCTGATGGGTGCGCCTAACTTAGTGCGTGGAGGCTCCCACCTGGGTTTAATGAGTGTAGCCCAAGCAGTTGAACATGATGTTCTCGATTGTCTGTGCTCAGATTATCACTATCCTTCCTTGTTTTATGCCCCCTTTAAATTAAAAGAGTTGGGGTTAATGTCCTTTGAACAAGCATGGAAATTAGTTTCAGATCGACCCGCTAGAGCGGCAAAAATTAGCGATCGCAAAGGTAAAATTGCCACGGGTTTAGATGCAGATTTCCTGCTGATATCTCCTGACAATCCTTTACCCTCTAGCATTTCATCTGTTTATATCCTCGGAAAAGAAGTCGCTCGATATCAAACGAAATAACTATGCAACCAACCATCGGCAGCATTATCGATCTATTCAGCCAAAAAGGTTCACAATTGTATGGCGGAGAAGGCGTGACCCAGCTAGAACACGCATTACAATGCGCCACCCTGGCCGAAGCATCAGGTAAAAATCATGAATTAATTACCGCTTGTTTACTCCATGATTTAGGACATTTAATTCATGACTTAGGAGATGATCCGACAACCATAGGTATAGACGACCAACATGAATATCGCGCCATTCCTTTTCTACGGCAAATATTTAGCCTGGCGGTCACAGAGCCAATTAGGCTACACGTCTTAGCTAAACGGTATCTTTGCGCAGTTGATCATGAATATTGGTATAGTCTTTCCATCCCATCCCAACGCAGCTTAGAACTGCAAGGAGGGAGATTTTCTCCTCAAGAAGCAGAGAAATTTATTCAGCGTCCTTACGCCCAAGATGCTGTGCAGTTAAGGATTTATGATGACAAGGCCAAAATTTCTCATCTGTCCACACCGGATTTAAATTACTTTATTAATTTGATTCAATGCAAAACTTGAACATAGCTACCGTCAAGGAAAGACAAACTTGGATGGCCACACTCGCCAAAGCTGAGTTAACAGAATTAGAAAAATTAATCAACTTAGAGAAATTACCTAGTTATAGTTTTTTACGTTCCCCAGAAATTGGTTTAGTTATGGTTCAAGGACGCGCTGGGGGTACAGGAAAACCATTTAATCTGGGAGACATGACCATAACTCGCTGTGTAGTGCAGCTAGAAAACTTAGAAACCGACACAGCCATCACTGGATTTGGTTATGTAGGCGGGCGATCGCACCGTCACGCCGAATTAGCAGCCTTGTGTGATGCTTTACTCCAAACTCCCCAATGGTATGAGCAAATTCAAGCAGAAGTGATTCAACCACTGCAAACAGCATTAGCTCAAAAACAAGAACTTCAACAACGCCAAACCGCTGCCACAAAAGTTAACTTTTTTACTATGGTCAGGGGTGAAGGGTAACATGAGTCAAAAGTATAAAAAAGAGTAAGAAAAGAGTAAAAATATGCCATACGTTGCCGTCAAAGGTGGTCAACAAGCAATTGAAAATGCAGAGAAATTACTGCAAAATAAGCGCCGGGGGAATCCGGTAATTCCCGAACTCACCCTAGAGCAGATTGAACAACAATTAACCCTAGCAGTAGAGCGGGTCATGTGCGAAGGTAATTTGTATGATCGGGAATTAGCAGCTTTAGCGATTAAACAATCTTGGGGGGATTTAGTCGAAGCAATCTTTTTACTGCGCGCCTATCGGACAACACTACCACGGTTCTATTACAGTCAGCCCCTCAACACCGGTGAGATGCAAATTCAAAGGCGAATTTCTTCTATATTTAAAGATATTCCGGGAGGACAAAACCTAGGACCCACCTTTGACTACATCCACCGCCTCCTAGATTTTAAACTCATCGCCGAGGGTGAAGTTACTCCCGCACCTACAGCGGAAGCGACAAAGGAACCCTTCCCCCCAGTGATTGATACATTAGACCGAGAAGGATTAATACAGCCAGAACCTAGGGAAGTAGAATCACCACCACCCTTTGACCTTACTCGTCAACCTTTAACTTTTCCCGCTAGTAGAGACGCTAGACTACAAAACTTAGCACGTGCTGACGAAGGCTTCTTACTCTCTTTAGCATACTCCACCCAACGAGGCTACGGTAAAAATCATCCATTTGCGGGAGAGATTCGCATGGGAGAAGTTGAGGTAGTCATTTGTCCCGAAGAATTGGGATTTGAAATAGCGATCGCCGATATGACAATTACTGAAGTACAAATGGTCAACCAATTTAAAGGTAACAAAGAACTACCAGCCCAATTCACTCGTGGCTACGGACTCACCTTTGGCTACAACGAACGCAAAGCCATGTCAATGGCCTTAGTAGACCGCGCTCTGGGAGCGGCGGAGTTAGGGGAACCTGTAGAAAACCCGGCGCAAAATATCGAATTTGTCCTGTCCCACTCAGATAACGTAGAAGCCCAGGGATTTGTCCAACACCTAAAGCTACCTCATTATATTGACTTTCAAGCGGAGTTAAATTTAGTACGCAAGATGCGACAAAATCAACAGCCAAAATTAAACTGTGATGAGCTTCACCCAGAGGGGGAGTGAGAAAAACCACGATGATTACAGGAATTAACCATATAACTTTATCCGTTGCTGATGTGGAAGAATCTTTTAATTTCTACACCCAAGTTTTAGGTTGTCAAGCGATCGCTAAATGGCAACAAGGAGCTTACTTGATAGCAGGTAATCTATGGCTGTGTCTATCTTGGGATTCCCACACCCGCACTAGTCCGGCGAGGGAATATACACATATTGCTTTTAGTATTCCTGAACATGACTTTCAAGAATATAGCCGTCAATTACTTGAGCTAGGTGTCAAACAATGGAAACAAAACACCAGTGAGGGAGATTCTATATATATTCTCGACCCAGACCACCACAAATTAGAACTACATATAGGGAACCTGTCAACTAGAATCGCCGCCACGAAGGAATCCCCTTATGAAAACATGGAATTTTTTGTTTAAAAACTTTTGGGAACCTCTGCGTAAAAAAAATGCCCACATCAACCACTCAAACAGGCTTCAACTTTGCCTACCTCGACGAACAAACTAAACGCTCAATTCGTCGCGCCCTTCTCAAAGCGGTCGCCATACCAGGACATCAAATTCCCTTCTCCTCCAGAGAAATGCCCATGTCCTACGGCTGGGGAACCGGTGGTATTCAAGTTACAGCAGCAGTCATTGGTCAAAGCGATGTCCTCAAGGTGATTGACCAGGGCGCAGACGACACCACCAACGCCGTCAACATTCGCCGTTTCTTCCAAAGGGTTTGTGGTGTAGAAACTACGGATAGCACAGCTAAAGCTACCCTAATTCAAACACGCCACCGTATACCAGAAACACCACTACGGGAGGGACAGATTATGGTTTATCAGGTTCCCATTCCTGAACCTTTGCGCTGGCTCCAACCCTCGGCTGTGGAAACCCGGAAGATGCACGCTTTAGAAGAGTACGGGCCGATGTACGTCAAGCTGTATGAGGATATCACTAAACATGGGCATATTGCCACATCCTACGACTACCCGGTAATGGTACATGACCGTTATCTCATGAGTTCTAGCCCCATACCACGGTTTGATAATCCCAAAATGCACATGAATCCGGCGTTGCAGTTATTTGGTGCGGGTCGGGAAAAACGCATTTATGCCATACCACCCTACACCAAAGTTAAAAGCCTCGACTTTGAGGATTATCCTTTTACTGTAGAGCGATGGGATAAAGTTTGTGAGTTATGTGGTTCTACTGAAAGTTTTCTAGATGAAGTAGTAATTGATGACCATGGTGGCAGAATGTGGATCTGCTCCGATACAGATTATTGTCATCAGCGACAAGGGAAGGGGGATAAATTAGGATGACGGTTCCTATATTACAGGTACAACAAGTCAGTAAATTCTACGGGTTGATTCCGGGGTGCGATCGCATTTCTTTTGACCTTTACCGGGGACAGGTTCTGGGTATTGTGGGCGAATCAGGTTCAGGTAAGTCTACTTTACTGGGGGCGATCGCTCATCAGACTGCCATCGACACAGGTAGCGTTATTTACAGAAATATTCAGGGTAAACATTTAGAAATTACTCAAATGCCCGAACATCAGCGCCGTTGGTTAATGCGGACTGAGTGGGGCTTTGTCCAGCAAAATCCCCGTGATGGCTTACGGATGCAAGTAAGCGCCGGGGCGAATATTGGTGAACGATTACTAGATATTGGCATCCGTCACTATGGACAGATCCGGGAAGAAGCGGCTCACTGGTTACAACAAGTGGAGATTGACCCATCCCGCCTGGATGATTTGCCAAATACCTTCTCCGGTGGTATGCAACAAAGATTACAACTGGCGCGGGTGTTAGTGACCCGACCCCAACTGATATTAATGGATGAACCCACAGGGGGGCTGGATGTGTCAGTACAAACCCGGTTATTAGACTTATTGCGATCGCTAGTGAGAAACTTTAATTTAAGTGTAATTTTAGTCACTCACGATATTGGTGTAGTCAGACTCTTAGCACATCGCTTATTAGTCATGCAACAAGGAAAAGTAGTGGAATCAGGTTTAACTGACCAAGTATTAGACGACCCCCAACATCCCTACACACAACAGTTAGTTAGCGCCGCCCTCACACCATAAGCACTCTCATGTCAGAAATCCATCAACCCACCGACCCCCTACTCAAAGTTGAAAATTTACGCAAAAGCTTTACCCTCCATCAACAAGGAGGAGTCAGTTTACCAGTCCTACAAAAAGTATCACTCACAGTCAACACAGGCGAATGTGTCGCCCTCTCCGGTCCATCAGGCTCCGGTAAATCTACATTAATTCGTTGTATATATGGTAACTATCGTGCTGATAGTGGTTCAGTTTGGGTCAACCATGAAAAACATTGGGTTGATTTGTGTCAACTACAGCCCCATGAACTTTTAGCGGTGCGGCGACAGACTATTGGATATGTCAGCCAGTTTTTACGAGTTATACCCAGAGTCCCGGCGGTGGAAGTAGCTGCAGAACTGTTGTTGAACCTAGGAGAAGAACGAAAAGTTGCTTTAGCTAAAGTTCAAGAATTGTTTCATCGGCTACATCTACCAGAGCGCTTGTGGCATCTTTCCCCTACCACATTTTCCGGGGGAGAAAAGCAACGAGTCAATATAGCCCGCGCCTTAGCCGTGAATTTTCCAATTTTACTACTGGATGAACCGACCTCAGCCTTAGATGCAAGCAATCGCCAAATAGTCATGGAACTTCTGGAAGAACGCAAAGCTATGGGCTGCGCTTTAATTGGCATTTTTCACGATCAAGAACTGCAATCTACTTGCAACAGAGTTTGTGCTGTCTCAACTGTGTAACCGGGAGTTAACCTTGAATGAATGAGCAAATATACACCAACTATCGCCTACAACTTCCAGACCAAGAAATTCTGGGTACTCTCTTAGTCAGAGATGGCAAAATTGCCGATATTCAACCGGGAGTAATGACTTGTGGCCAGAATGGCCAGGGAGATTATCTGCTCCCGGGATTGATTGAACTACATACCGACAACCTAGAACGCTGTATGTCCCCCCGTCCGGGAATTCGTTGGCCTTTGGAAGCTGCAGCGGTTTACCACGACCGGGATTTAGCAAGTGCAGGAGTCACAACTGTATGTGATGCGATCGCCATCGGCGATGTCAATGCTGCTTCTCCCCGCTTAACTAACTTTGGTCCGATGATTGATGTTATTTCTCAGGGACAAGCAGCAGGGCGGTTCTCTGTGGAACATCGCATACACCTGCGCTGTGAAATAGCTTATGAAAAGGTTTATCAAATTACCGAACAATACATCGATAATTCCTTATTGTCGATGATTTCCCTCATGGATCATACCCCTGGTCAACGACAATTTGTCAGGATAGATAAGTTTAAAGAATATTACATGGGTAAACATGGCGTAACAGCCACAGAAATTGAAGACTTCATCATCATGCGCCAGGAACAACAAAAAATTCATGCACACAAAAACCGTCAAGCTTTAGTCAAACTAGCCCACACCAAAGGTATTTCCCTAGCCAGCCATGATGATGCTACTGTAGATCATGTCCAGGAAGCAGTAGAAGCTAGAGTAGTTTTAGCAGAGTTTCCCACCACGGTAGAAGCCGCACAAGCAGCACATAATGCAGGTTTACAAGTTTTAATGGGCGCGCCTAATTTGGTTTTGGGTGGTTCCCACTCTGGTAATGTTTCGGCTATGGAATTGGTTTTGTCCGATTTAGTAGATGTGATTTCTTCTGATTACGTTCCTCAGAGTTTGTTGCAATCTTTGTTTATCATCGCCCGCAAAACTGGTAAACCTATTTATGAAGCTATGGGATTATTTACCAGTAATCCCGCCCAAGCTATTGATTTATTTGACAATCGGGGCAGCTTAGAAATAGGTAAACGGGCTGATTTAATCACTGTACATGATGATGGGATTGTGCCACGTTTAATGTCAACTATTTGCGCGGGTCGTCGTATTAGTTAATCTATGAAATTTGGCATTGCTCTTGTACCCTGCCCTAAAACTATCGCCTTAATCATAGAATTACAGCAGAAAATCATCCCTATTTGCCCACTTGAACCTATTTTAGGAAGTCAGCAAAATCTGCCGCATCTTACACTTTTACAAGGAAGATTTCATAATTCTTTGAATTGGGTTGATTTAATTTATAGTCTGCGCGATTACTGGTTACGGCAAAAATATGGGCAGGATTTTCAAGTCACTCAACTAGAATTTAAATCACCTGCATGGTACTTTTTGATTCTGAATCAACATGACATATTTGTTGATTTACACAATTTTGTCTTTGCAGGTATTAAACATCATATTTATGTGACAGATGCAGATTTAAACAAGGATATTTCTGCCTATAGCGAATTAGAAAAAATCAATTATCTCCAATATGGATACCGATATATTGGCAGTGCTTTTCATCCCCATTTGACTTTAGGTAGAAGTACAAATACTAACCCAGACAATTGGAGATATCTAGTAGAATTATTTGCCGCCCAACATATAATCAAATTTGAGCGCATAACTATTTATGAAATGGGCGATTATGGCAGTCACGCTGCTACTTTATATTCTGTAAATATCGCTGACTATAGTCATCCTATTTGACTTCAGAAATTATCAGTCAGGAAAGGGAACACCGGAACAGGGAACAGGGAACAGAAATTGTTCATGAATCATTTAGGATTGCTATAGTACAAAAATTAACACTGATTGAAGTTCTTGAGCCATCCAGAGTAACTGTTAACACATCCTTTAAACTAGGTAAGGGATCTACTTGCAGCAGTGCTGGTGCGATCCCCTATGATATCCAGAATAACCGTTTCATGTAATAAAAGTCTATATAGATGAAAAAATCATCATCCCCACTCAATGTCATTTGGCTGTTTCTGATTGTTTCCGCCACAGTAGTAGCAGCTTATAAGGGCAAAATGGCTGCTTTAACGGAAGCCTCCTTCACCGCAGCTGAAAGCGCAGTCACCCTAGCCATTGGACTAATTGGAGCCATGGCCCTGTGGTTAGGAATTATGAAAGTTGCCGAAAGCGCAGGAATGATGCGATTTATAGCCCGGTTGATTCGTCCGGTCATGAGCCGACTGTTTCCCGAAATTCCCGCCAACCACCCCGCTATGTCTGCAATGGTGATGAATATGGCTGCTGATGCCCTGGGACTAGGAAACGCCGCCACCCCCATGGGTTTAAAAGCCATGGCCGAACTAAATAAACTCAATCCTAGTCCCGGAACGGCTACACCTGCGATGTGTTTGTTTTTAGCTATTAACACCTCCTCAGTCACACTGTTACCCCTGGGTGTAATTACTGTCCGTGCCAGTGCAGGGGCTACCAATCCCGCCGCCATTCTGCTGCCATCCATTATTGCTACTATTATTTCTACAGCAGTGGCTATTATTGCTAGTAAAATTTTAGCCAGGCGCTCTCTGCTGACTTCTGTAGAATCTCCATTAGAAGTTACAGAGGATCAAGGGGAAACTACATTAGATGAAACTGCCAAAACCGAATTAATTCCTCCGGGGTTGATAGGTAATATTGTTTTCGGTGGGCTAATTGTAGCGTTTTTGGCGGTTGTATTTTATCGTCTCTCTCTACGGGGATTACCTTATATATTTACTATGGTTTTTCTCAGTAACCTTTCTAACTGGCTCATACCTATTTTAATTTGCCTGTTTCTTTTATTTGGTTATTTCCGTGGTGTCAAGGTTTACGAGGTTCTCACCGAAGGGGCAAAAGAAGGATTTGAAATTGCTATTCGGATTATTCCGTTTTTAGTGGCGATTTTTGTAGCTATTGGGATGTTTCGTGCTAGTGGCGCTCTGGATATCCTCACAGCCATAGTTTCTCCCCTTACCTCACTCATCACCCTTCCCCCTGAAGCTTTACCCATGGCATTAATTCGCCCTCTTTCCGGTAGTGGTTCCTTTGGGTTGATGTCGGAAATTGTCAAAAATGACCCGGACAGTTTTCTGTCTTTTCTGGTTTCTACTATGCAAGGTTCCACGGAAACTACCTTTTATGTTATGGCAGTGTATTTTGGTAGTATTGGCATTGTTCGCACCAGCTATACACTTCCGGCGGCGCTGTGTGCTGATGCAGCGGGAATGCTGGCATCTTTGGCAATCTGTCGCATAATGTTTTAACGTAGATGTATTCTCAGCCAATGAATATCTTTAAAACCATTGTTACGATCATCAAAGTGATATCGACAATTTTTATCTCCGCTGCCATTGGCTGGGAATTGTGTAATATTTATATAGTCACACCCAGCAGCCTGAATTTTATTTTTTGGCTGGAACGTTTTGCCATTAGCGCCCATTTAATTGAGGCGGTGATTGGGGGTTTTTATGCCCGGAGAAAACAAGAAACACCTATCAAATATGGGATTTATACGTTTTTTGTGGGTACGGTTGCTTTGATGGAATTGTTTGCTCCAGAGGAAAACAGTTGACTGTTGACTGTTGACTGTTGACCAGGGTTTAAGAGATCCGACAATCGGGAGTCAGGGGTTAGAAACCCCTGTCTGATAGCTAAAGTCGGATAAATCCGACTGGAATAGATGACTAGGCTATCCCCTCAAGATAATCAAATACATGATCTTGCTTGTCACACAGATCCCCGACTTCTGGACAAGTTATATGAGATTATCTTTAATTATCTAAGAAGTCGGGTATCTTACTCACCCGCGATCTGCTTGCAGCAGCGCTTCGCTATCGCTATCTTTTCTGGGTGGTTGACTGTTGATGGTCATACCTCTTCCCGGTCAACAGTCAACAGTCAACAAATCCAAAAATACCTACCCCCTAATTACTGTAATATTTCTGCCTTGGGGACTCTGGGTTATTTCGGTGGTGGTGCGATCGCTGATGGGCGGTAAATCAGGGCGACGGTCAAATATTACTAACCATCCTGTATCTAAATTTAATCCTGATAAATATTTATCCAACTGTATCAATCCTTGGGGTAAGGGGTCAGGTTTACCCTGTTTCCATACCTTTAATTCCATCCCTAAGACCACATCCCCATACCTTAAACATATATCCATCCTCCCAGAGCCAATGGCGTATTCCCGCTCTAAGCTCCCACCACCATTGACGACACGGTGTAAAAATGCCATTAATACTAAGTGGGGGGCTATTTCTGGGTAAGGGGTACTTTTAAATAATGGCTCTCCATGTTGTCGCCAAAAGTCTAAGAATAAGTCTAATAATTTTTCTGGGATTAATTCACCACTGGTACTCAACCATTCAGGTTCAATCACCCCTAAGGACATAATGGGGGTATAGGCTAAAACTTTAGGTAAAACTTCTCTATATATGGGGTTGGCAATTTCTAAACCTCTGATGGGATGATAGCGACACAATCCTAAATCTAGGAGAAAACGAATATCATCATTAGGTACATCTGGTAATTCTTCCCCAGCTAACATGGGTTGAATAATCGCCTTAACTCTATCTTCCCGCAGTCGCTCGGCGAGACTATCTAGATGGGTGTCTTGCCTTTGAATTAAGATATCTTTAGCTTGATTGATTAAATCTACTGTGATGGGAATATTCACATCTTCTGCTAAATACTCTGTAACTTCCTTAGCTAAAGCATTAACTAACCAAGGTTGACCTTGAGTTAAATCGTAGGCGTGGTTAATAGCTTGGGGGGTAAATATTTGCCCTGTGGCTGTGGTGTGTTGTTCATATAGACTTTTTACCTCTTCTAAGGTGAAATTACTTAAAGTTAGAGAGCGCACCTTGATATTAAAGGGGCTAGATGTGTTTAATCTATCACTACCGCCAGAGGCTACCTTATAATCACGTACATCCCGCATCCCAATTAACGCTACACATTGGGGGAAACCTTGGGGGCGACGGGGAAAACCATCCCTTAATTCCCTTAAGACATTAATTAAAGTTTGATTTTGCAGAGAGTCAATTTCATCAATAAACACTACTACGGGGCGCACAGAAGTTTCTGCCCAAGATTTGAGGAAAGAGCCAATACGTTGAGGTGGATTACCATTAGTTAAAAAAGGTGGTTGTAATTCTGTTGGTAGCCAAAAGTCAATAGCATCTTGCCAAGCATCTAAAATTCTTCTTTCTGCTACCTCTGGCTGATCGGGAAAAGCAGAGCCTACCTCTGCGGATACCATGACGGCGGTGTACTTACCACTGGCTGTTAATTCCTGTGCTAGGGTGAGCATGGCGGTGGTTTTACCGGTTTGTCTGGGTGCATGGATAACAAAGTAATTGCGCTGCTCAATTAGTCCTTTTAATTGGGGTAACCGTTCACTGGTGGATAGGGTGTAGTGTATATCCAGTTGACAAGGGCCAGCAGTGTTAAACCATTTAGTCATAAAAGTTTAGGTATAGCTTGATTTGATTATAACTCCTATGATTGTTAACTGTTGACTGTTGACGGTTGACTGGGATAGATGACTAGGCTATCCCCTAATTACTGTAATATTTCTCCCCTGGGGACTCAGGACTATTTCCGTGGTAGTGCGATCGCTGATGGGCGGTAAATCAGGGCGACGGTCAAATATTACTAACCATCCTGTATTTAGATTGAGTCCTGATAAATACTTATCTAATTGTATCAATCCTTGCTGTAAGGGGTCGGGTTTACCCTGCTTCCATACCTTTAATTCCATCCCTAAGACTACATCCCCATACTTTAAACATATATCCATCCTCCCAGAGCCTATGGCGTATTCCCGCTCTAAGCTCCCACCACCATTGACGACACGGTGTAAAAATGCCATTAATACTAAGTGAGGAGCAATTTCTGGGTAAGGAGTGCTTTTAAATAATGGCTCTCCGTGTTGTCGCCAAAAGTCTAAAAAAGTTTCTAACAGAATTTGGGGGTTTAATTCCCCTGTCGGTGTTAACCAACTAGGTTGAATCATCGGTAAACTATCTTGAGTACCCTGGGCTAACACCTTGGGGATTACCTCTTGATAAATGGGGTTAGCTACCTTTAACCCACCCTCTTTACTGCGAATCACTAAACCTAAATCTAGCAGATAACGGCGATCGTCTTCCGGTGTGTTGGGTAATTCTTCCCCAGATAAAATAGGTTCAATAATTGCTTTTACCCTATCTTCCCGCAGTCGCTCTGCTAAACTATCTAGATGGGTGTCTTGTCTTTGAATTAAGATATCTTTAGCTTGATTGATTAAATCTACTGTGATGGGAATATTCACATCTTCTGCTAAATACTCTGTAACTTCCTTAGCTAAAGCATTAACTAACCAAGGTTGACCCTGGGTTAAATCGTAGGCGTGGTTAATAGCTTGGTGGGTAAATATTTGCCCTGTGGCTGTGGTGTGTTGTTCATACAGACTTTTTACCTCTTCTAAGGTGAAATTACTTAAAGTCAGAGAGCGCACCTTGATATTAAAAGGGCTAGAGGTATTTAACCTATCACTACCGCCAGAGGCTACCTTATAATCACGTACATCCCGCATCCCAATTAACGCTACACATTGGGGGAAACCTTGGGGGCGACGGGGAAAACCATCCCTTAATTGCCTTAAGACAGTAATTAAAGTTTGATTTTGCAGGGAGTCAATTTCATCAATAAACACCACTACGGGGCGCACAGAAGTTTCCGCCCAAGATTTGAGGAAAGAGCCAATACGTTGAGGTGGATTACCATTAGTTAAAAAAGGTGGTTGTAATTCTGTTGGTAGCCAAAAGTCAATAGCATCTTGCCAAGCATCTAAAATTCTTCTTTCTGCTACTTCTGGCTGATCGGGAAAAGCAGAGCCTACCTCTGCGGATACCATGACGGCGGTGTACTTACCACTGGCTGTTAATTCCTGTGCTAGGGTGAGCATGGCAGTGGTTTTACCGGTTTGTCTGGGTGCATGGATAACAAAGTAATTGCGCTGCTCAATCAGTCCTTTTAATTGGGGTAACCGTTCACTGGTGGATAGGGTGTAGTGTATATCCAGTTGACAAGGGCCAGCAGTGTTAAACCATTTAGTCATAAAAGTTTAGGTATAGCTTGATTTGATTATAACTCCTATGATTGTTAACTGTTGAGGGTTAACGGGTCGGGGTTTAAGAGCTACGACCACCGGGAGCCAGGGGTTAGAAACCCCTGTCTAATAGCTAAAGTCGGATAAATCCGACTGGGTGTTAAATATAACATTATAATTAGGGTTAACAATCATTGCTTAGAGTATGATATATAACCTACCAGTCTACTTTTAGTGGACTTTCGCTATCAGACGCTTAATTTATTCCCCGGTTAATGGCTGTTGACTGTTGACTGTTAACTGTTGATGGGTCAGGGTTTAAGAGCTACGACCACGGGGAGCCAGGGGTTAGAAACCCCTGTCTAATAGCTAAAGTCGGATAAATCCGACTGGGTGTTAAATATAACATTATAATTAGGGTTAACAATCATTGCTTAGAGTATGATATATAACCTACCAGTCTACTTTTAGTGGACTTTCGCTATCAGACGCTTAATTTATTCCCCGGTTAATGGCTGTTGACTGTTGACGGTTGACGGTAGAGTATTCTAGATAACCCACTAGTCCACTTTCAGTGGACTTTAGCTATCAGACAGGGGTTTTTAACCCCTGGCTAATGACTTTAGCTATCAGACTCTTAATTTATGCCCTGGCTTCCTCAAAAATCTATCTTTAGATGGATGACAAAGTTAGCTAAATCTTATATTTTGGCTTTGGATATATCAAAAAATACATTCATTTATTATTAATGTCAGATTGGTTATGGTATTATCAAATTCACCTATATAAATTACTCTAACAAGTTACGTATTTTAAGTTAAAATCTCAGTTTTTTGGTTTTCAACGGCGATCATCGCTTATAGGTAAGGTTTTTGCAGGTATTAAGTGAGGAGAAATTTATGATTATTGAATGGACAAAGCTATTGGGAACTACCAGCGGGGACATAGCCCATGCCCTAACCACCGGGGTGGATGGCTCTATCTATGTTGCTGGTTATACCGAAGGTAACCTAGATGGGCAAACCAATAGTGGGGCTGGGGATGCCTTTATCGCTAAGTACCAACCCGATGGCACTAGGTCATGGACAAAGCTATTGGGAACTACCAGCGGGGACATAGCCAATGCCCTAACCACAGGGTTGGACGGCTCTATCTACGTTGCTGGTTATACCAATGGCAACCTAGATGGGCGGACTAACAGTGGTAGAGAGGATGCCTTTATCACTAAGTACAACCCTAATGGCACTAAGGCATGGACAAGGCTCTTGGGAAGTCCTAGCCAGGACATAGCCAATGCCCTAACCACAGGGGTGGATGGCTCTATCTTCGTTGCTGGTTCTACCAGTGGCAATCTAGATGGGCAAGGTAACAATGGGGGTGGGGATGCCTTTATTACTAAGTACAACCCTGATGGCACTAAGGCATGGACAAGGCTTTTGGGAAATGTTTTTTTCAACGAAGCCCATGCCCTGAGCACAGGGGTGGATGGCTCTATCTATGTTGCTGGTATTACCGATGGTGACCTAGATGGGCAAATTAATAGTGGGGGTAAGGATGCCTTTATCACTAAGTACAACCCGGATGGCACTAAGGAATGGACAAGGCTGTTGGGAACTGGTAGCACGGAAATAGCCAATGCTCTGACCATAGGACTTGATGGCGCTATCTATGTGGCTGGTTTTACCCGTGGCGACCTAGATGGGCAAATTAATAGTGGAAATGGCGATGCCTTTATCGCTAAGTACAACACTGATGGTACTAAGGAATGGACAAGGCTGTTGGGGACTGGCACTTCGGATGAGGCCTATGCCCTAAGAACGGGGGCTGATGGTTTTATCTATATTTCTGGCCATACTAGTGGCGACCTAAGTGGGCAACCTAACAATGGGGGTGTGGATGCCTTTATCGCTAAGTATAAACCCGATGGTACTAAGGAGTGGACAAAGCTATTGGGAACTAGTAGTAATGAATCTGCCAGTGCCGTGACCACGGGGGTGAATGGCTCTATCTTTATTGCTGGTTCTACCTTTGGCGACCTAAATGGGGAAACTCATAGTGGGAATGGTGATGCTTTTATCACTAAGCTGATAGATGAGGAAATTAACCCTACTTTATCCATAGCCCCTACCAACGCCATACAATCAGAAGGGAACACAGGTACTACACCCTTCACCTTCACAGTTACCCGCACAGGAAATACAGGTACAAGTAGTGCTAACTGGGCTGTAACAGGTACAGGAACCAACCCCGCCAACGCCGCCGACTTTGGCGGAACCCTCCCCACGGGTACAGTCACCTTTGCAGCGGGGGAAACATCCCAAGTAATTACGGTGAATGTACAAGGTGATACAGTAGTAGAACCAGACGAAACCTTTACCGTTACCTTATCCAACCCCAGTAACGCCACTATTACCACAGGTACTGCTACCGGGACAATCCTCAATGATGATGCGAGCCTAGACATCGCCCCCACCAACGCCATCAGGTTAGAAGGTAACACCGGAACTACCCCCTTGACCTTCACAGTTACCCGCACAGGAAATACCACAGGTATCAGCACAGTTAACTGGGCGGTAACAGGTACAGAATTCAACCCCGCCAACGCCGCCGACTTTGGGGGAAATCTTCCCACGGGTACTGTCACCTTTGCAGCGGGGGAAACATCTCAAGAAATTACAGTCAATGTCAGTGGTGATACCGTAGCAGAACCAAATGAAACCTTTACCGTTAGCCTATCTAACCCCAGTAACGCTACTATTACCACTGCTACTGCTGCGGGGACAATTCTCGATGATGATTTAACAAATCCCCCTCAACTGGTGATTAATCCTGAAAGCAACAAGGTTACACCAGGAAGGGGAGATATCACCTTAAACTATCGTGTTGATAACTTTAACGATTCTCAGATATCTTTTGCAGGATTTTCAATTTACTTTGATAATTCTGAACTGAATATTAACTCTGAGGATGTTAATCTGTCTAGTTCTGTGGGGACTATAGTTAGCAAAACCATCATTGATGACACAGCAGATGCTGATAATGACCCTAACACTGATAAGGAATTGATTCTGACTATTAGCCCTCTTGAGTCTACTAACAGTGATAGCGTCTTTGTGAATATTCCCTTTACCACCACATCTGGTTTTGATGGGGAAAGTAGAGTTAACTTTGCTGCTAGCAGTGGTAACCCTGGTGTGGATGTATTAGGAGTACCTTCGGTCACAGTCAGTGGACTGGCCGCCGATATTGACGGTAACGGTAGGGTCACAGGTGCTGATTTATTGTTTATTAGCCAATATCTGCTGTTACGGAATAATCCGAATGTGGATGCGATTTTACAAAGTTCTTTTAATCTGTTTAGCACTGAAACCGTGGGAGCCACAAATACCACCGGTGCAGCTTTGAGGAATGCGATTACTAATGGGGTGAACAGATTAGCCTTTGACGTTGATAGTAATGGTCAAGTCACAGGGGGGGATATTTTCTTAATTAACCAAGGGTTGTTACTTAAGAATAACCCTAATGTGGATGCGATTTTACAAACTTCCTTTAATCTATTTACCAGTGAACTCACAGGACCGAGAAACACAGGAGCCGAAATTAATGCTTTTATCTCTGAGTTGCTGGGGTAAATAAGCTACCACAACCGGGATCCAGGGGTTAGAAACCCCTGTCTAATAGCTAAAGTCGGATGAATCCGACTGGTTGCTGACTGTTGATTGTTGACTGTTGAGGGGTCAGGGTTTAAGAGCTACGACCACGGGGAGCCAGGGGTTAGAAACCCCTGTCTAATAGCTAAAGTCGGATAAATCCGACTGGGTGTTAAATATAACTTTATAAATAGGGTTAACAATCATTGCCTAGAGTATTATATCTAACCTACCAGTCCACTTTTAGTGGACTTTTGCTATTAGACGCTTAATTTATTCCCCGGCTAATGGCTGTTGATGGTCACACCTCTTCCCAGTCAACAGTCAACAGTCAACCGTCAACAGTCAACCGTCAACAAATCCAAACCTACCCCCGAATGACTGTAATATTTCTGCCTTGGGGACTCAGGGCTATTTCGGTGGTGGTGCGATCGCTGATGGGCGGTAAATCAGGGCGACGGTCAAATATTACTAACCATCCTGTATTTAGATTGAGTCCTGATAAATACTTATCTAATTGTATCAATCCTTGCTGTAAGGGGTCGGGTTTACCCTGTTTCCATACCTTTAATTCCATCCCTAAGACCACATCCCCATACCTTAAACATATATCCATCCTCCCGGAGCCAATGGCGTATTCCCGCTCTAAGCTCCCACCACCATTAACCACCCGGTGTAAAAATGCCATTAATACTAAGTGGGGGGCTATTTCTGGGTAAGGGGTACTTTTAAATAATGGTTCCCCGTGTTGTCGCCAAAAGTCTAAAAAGGTTTCTAACAGAATTTGGGGGTTTAATTCCCCTGTGGGTGTTAACCAACTAGGTTGAATCATCGGTAAACTATCTTGAGTACCCTGGGTCACACCTTGGGGATGACCTCTTGATAAATGGGGTTAGCTACCTTTAACCCACCTTCTTTACTGCGAATTACTAAACCTAAATCTAACAGATAACGGCGATCGTCTTCCGGTGTGTTGGGTAATTCTTCCCCAGATAAAATAGGTTCAATAATTGCTTTTACCCTATCTTCCCGCAGTCGCTCGGCTAAACTATCTAAATGGGTGTCTTGTCTTTGAATTAAGATATCTTTAGCTTGATTGATTAAATCTACTGTGATGGGAATATTCACATCTTCTGCTAAATACTCTGTGACTTCCTTAGCTAAAGCATTGACTAACCAAGGTTGACCCTGGGTTAAATCATAGGCGTGGTTAATGGCTTCGGGGGTAAGGATTTGCCCTGTGGCTGTGGTATGTTGTGCGTATAGACTTTTTACCTCTTCTAAAGTGAAATTACTCAAAGTTAGAGAGCGCACCTTGATATTAAATGGGCTAGAGGTATTTAACCTATCACTACCGCCAGAGGCTACCTTATAATCACGTACATCCCGCATCCCGATTAAGGCTACACATTGGGGGAAACCTTGGGGACGATTGGGATAACCATCGCGAATTTGTCGTAATATAGCAATTAAGGTTTCATTAGCTAAAGCATCGATTTCATCAATAAACACCACTAAAGGAGGGGATGAAATCTTTGCCCATGATTCTAATGCTGCTCCAATCCGTCGCCCTACAGGAGCATCAGGCCATTTAGGGGGTTGTAATTCATTGGGTAGCCTGTAACTAATAGCGCCCCGCCAAGCGTCTAAAATGGCTAATTCGGCAATATCTGGTTTATCTGGAAAAGCCGCCCCCACCTCTACAGATACCATGACGGCGGTGTACTTACCACTGGCTGTTAATTCCTGTGCTAGGGTGAGCATGGCAGTAGTTTTACCGGTTTGTCTGGGTGCATGGATGACAAAGTAATTGCGCTGCGCAATCAGGCGTTTTAACTCTGGTAACCGTTCGGTGGTAGGTAGGGTATAGTGTATATCCGGTTGACAAGGGCCAGCGGTGTTAAACCATTTAGTCATAAAAGTTTAAGTATAGGTTGATTTGATTATAACTCCTATGATTGTTAACGGTTGAGGGTTAACGGGTCAGGGTTTAAGAGCTACGACCACGGGGAGCCAGGGGTTAGAAACCCCTGTCTAATAGCTAAAGTCGGATAAATCCGACTGAGTGTTAAATATAACATTATAATTATGGTTAACAATCATTGCTTAGAGTATGATATATAACCTACCAGTTTTTAGTGGACTTTCGCTATCAGACGCTTAATTTATTCCCCGGTTAATGGCTGTTGACTGTTGACGGTTGACGGTAGAGTATTCTAGATAACCCACTAGTCCACTTTCAGTGGACTTTAGCTATCAGACAGGGGTTTTTAACCCCTGGCTAATGACTTTAGCTATCAGACTCTTAATTTATGCCCTGGCTTCCTCAAAAATCTATCTTTAGATGGATGACAAACTTATTTAAATCTGATAATTTGATGTTTAATGTAAAAAAAAACACATACTTAACAATTTACGTATTTTAAGTTAAAATCTCAGTTTTTTGGTTTTCAACGGCGATCATCGCCTAAAGGTAAGGTTTTTGCAGGTATTAAGTGAGGAGAAATTTATGATTATTGAATGGACAAAGCTATTGGGAACTACCAGCGGGGACATAGCCAATGCCCTAACCACCGGGGTGGATGGCTCTATCTATGTTGCTGGTTATACCGAAGGTAACCTAGATGGGCAAACCAATAGTGGGGCTGGGGATGCCTTTATCGCTAAGTACCAACCCGATGGCACTAGGTCATGGACAAAGCTATTGGGAACTACCAGCGGGGACATAGCCCATGCCCTAACCACCGGGGTGGATGGCTCTATCTATGTTGCTGGTTATACCGAAGGTAACCTAAATGGGCAAACCAATAGTGGGGCTGGGGATGCCTTTATCGCTAAGTACAACCCGGATGGCACTAGGGAATGGACAAAGCTATTGGGAACTACCCAGCAGGACGGAGCCAATGCCTTGACTACGGGACCTGATGGCTCTATCTATGTTACTGGTATTAGTGATGGAAATTGGAAGAGTGGTGATAGTATTTACGCGGGTCCGTTTGTCAATAAGCACAACACTGATGGTACTGAGATATGGAGAATACAGTTTTCATCTAGTAATAGAAGCACGCAAGAAATAGCCCATGCTCTGACCACAGGACTTGATGGCTCTATCTATGTGGCTGGTATTACCGGAGGCAACCTAGGTGGGCAAGTTAATAGTGGGGGTGGTGATGCCTTTATCACTAAGTACAACACTGATGGTAATAGGGTATGGACAAGGCTATTGGGAACTACCAGTGGGGAAATAGCCCATGCCCTGACTACAGGACTTGATGGCTCTATCTATGTGGCTGGTATTACCGGAGGCGACCTAGATGGGCAAATTAATAGTGGGAATGGGGATGTTTTTGTCGCTAAGTATAACACTGATGGTACTAGGATATGGACAAGGCTTTTAGGAACTGGTAGCGGTAACCAAGCCAAAGCCCTGGTCACAGGACTTGATGGCTCTATCTATGTCGCCGGTTCTACCGGAGGTAACCTAGATGGGCAAACTAATAATAACAGTGTCGATGCCTTTATCGCTAAGTATAACACTGATGGTACTTGGTTGTGGACAAAGCAGTTAGGAAGTGATAGCGGTAACCAAGCCAATGCCCTGACCATAGGTGTTGATGGTTATATTTATGTAGCTGGTTCTACCTTTGGCGACCTAAATGGGGAAACTAATAGTGGGAATGGTGATGCTTTTATCACTAAGCTGATAGTTGAGGAAACTAACCCTACTTTATCCATAGCCGCCACTAATGCAGTACAATCAGAAGGGAACACAGGTACTACCCCCTTCACCTTCACAGTGACCCGCATAGGGGACACTAATGTTACCAGCACTGCTAACTGGACGGTGACATATACAGGAACCAACCCCCCTAACGCCGCCGACTTTGGCGGAACTCTCCCCACAGGTAGAGTCACCTTTGCTGCAGGGGAAACATCTCAAGAAATTACAGTCAATGTCAGTGGTGATAGGGTAGTAGAACCGGACGAAACCTTTACCGTTACCCTATCTAACCCCAGCAACGCCACTATTACCACGGGTACTGCTACCGGGACAATCCTCAATGATGATGCGAACCTAGACATCACCCCCACCAACGCCATCAGGTTAGAAGGGAACACCGGAACTACCCCCTTGACCTTCACAGTTACCCGCACAGGAAATACCACAGGTATCAGCACAGTTAACTGGGCCGTAACAGGTACAGAATTCAACCCCGCCAACGCCGCCGACTTTGGGGGAAATCTTCCCACGGGTACTGTCACCTTTGCAGCGGGGGAAACATCTCAAGAAATTACAGTCAATGTCAGTGGTGATACCGTAGCAGAACCAAATGAAACCTTTACCGTTAGCCTATCTAACCCCAGTAACGCTACTATTACCACTGCTACTGCTGCGGGGACAATTCTCGATGATGATTTAACAAATCCCCCTCAACTGGTGATTAATCCTGAAAGCAACAAGGTTACACCAGGAAGGGGAGATATCACCTTAAACTATCGTGTTGATAACTTTAACGATTCTCAGATATCTTTTGCAGGATTTTCAATTTACTTTGATAATTCTGAACTGAATATTAACTCTGAGGATGTTAATCTGTCTAGTTCTGTGGGGACTATAGTTAGCAAAACCATCATTGATGACACAGCAGATGCTGATAATGACCCTAACACTGATAAGGAATTGATTCTGACTATTAGCCCTCTTGAGTCTACTAACAGTGATAGCGTCTTTGTGAATATTCCCTTTACCACCACAGCTGGTTTTAATGGGGAAACTAAAGTTAACTTTGCTGCTAGCAGTGGTAACCCTGGTGTGGATGTCTTAGGAGTACCTTCGGTCACAGTCAGTGGACTGGCCGCCGATATTGACGGTAACGGTAGGGTCACAGGTGCTGATTTATTGTTTATTAGCCAATATCTGCTGTTACGGAATAATCCGAATGTGGATGCGATTTTACAAAGTTCTTTTAATCTGTTTAGCACTGAAACCGTGGGAGCTACAAATACCACCGGTGCTGCTTTGAGGAATGCGATTACTAATGGGGTGAACAGATTAGCCTTTGACGTTGATGGTAATGAGCAAGTCACAGGGGGGGATATTTTCTTAATTAACCAAGGGTTGTTACTTAAGAATAACCCTAATGTGGATGCGATTTTACAAACTTCCTTTAATCTATTTACCAGTGAACTCACAGGACCGAGAAACACAGGAGCGGAGATTAATGCTTTTATCTCTGAGTTGCTGGGGTAAATAAGTGGCTGTTCATGGTTGACGGTTGACGGTTGACGGTTGACGGTTGACGGGTCGGGGTTTAAGAGCTACGACCACGGGGAGCCAGGGGTTAGAAACCCCTGTCTAATAGCTAAAGTCGGATAAATCCGACTGGGTGTTAAATATAACTTTATAAATAGGGTTAACAATCATTGCCTAGAGTATTATATCTAACCTACCAGTCCACTTTTAGTGGACTTTTGCTATTAGACGCTTAATTTATTCCCCGGCTAATGGCTGTTGATGGTCACACCTCTTCCCAGTCAACAGTCAACAGTCAACCGTCAACAGTCAACCGTCAACAAATCCAAACCTACCCCCGAATGACTGTAATATTTCTGCCTTGGGGACTCTGGGTTATTTCGGTGGTGGTGCGATCGCTGATGGGCGGTAAATCAGGGCGGCGGTCAAATATTACTAACCATCCTGTATTTAGATTGAGTCCTGATAAATACTTATCTAATTGTATCAATCCTTTGGGTAAGGGGTCGGGTTTACCCTGTTTCCATACCTTTAATTCCATCCCTAAGACCACATCCCCATACCTTAAACATATATCCATCCTCCCAGAGCCAATGGCGTATTCCCGCTCTAAGCTCCCACCACCATTGACGACACGGTGTAAAAATGCCATTAATACTAAGTGGGGGGCTATTTCTGGGTAAGGGGTACTTTTAAATAATGGCTCTCCGTGTTGTCGCCAAAAGTCTAGAAATGACTCTAACAATGCTATTGCATCGAGTTTACCAGTAGGTGTTAACCAGGTGGGTTTAACAGATGTTAAGGAAGCAATTGTGACATTGGCTAAAGTTTTAGGAAAAACTTCTCTGTAAATAGGATTAGCAATTTCAATTCCACCACCTCTATCCCGGTTACATAAACCTAAATCTAGGACATAGCGTAAATCATCATCAGGAACATTGCCTAACTCGTCACCGGCTAACATGGGTTGAATAATTGCTTTTACCCTATCTTCTCGCAGTCGCTCGGCGAGACTATCTAAATGGGTGTCTTGCCTTTGAATTAAGATATCTTTAGCTTGATTGATTAAATCTACAGTGATGGGAATATTTACATCTTCTGCTAAATACTCTGTAACTTGACGGGCGATCGCATTAACTAACCAAGGTTGACCCTGGGTTAAATAGTAGGCGTGGTGAATGGCTGCGGGGGTAAAGATTTGCCCGGTGGCTGCGGTGTGTTGTTCATATAGATTCTTTACATCTTCTAAGGTAAAATTACTTAAGGTTATAGATTCTACCTTGATATTAAAGGGGCTAGAGGTATTTAACCTATCACTACCACCAGAGGCTACCTTATAATCACGTACATCCCGCATCCCGATTAAGGCTACACATTGGGGGAAACCTTGGGGGCGATTGGGATAACCATCACGAATTTGTCGTAATATAGCAATTAAGGTTTCATTAGCTAAAGCATCGATTTCATCAATAAACACCACTAAAGGAAGGGATGAAACCTTTGCCCATGATTCTAATGCTGCTCCAATTCGTCGCCCTACAGCAGCATCAGGCCATTTAGGGGGTTGTAATTCATCCGGTAGCCTGTAACTAATAGCACCCCGCCAAGCGTCTAAAATGGCTAATTCGGCAATATCTGGTTTATCTGGAAAAGCCGCCCCCACCTCTACAGATACCATGACGGCGGTGTACTTACCACTGGCTGTTAATTCCTGTGCTAGGGTGAGCATGGCAGTAGTTTTACCGGTTTGTCTGGGTGCATGGATGACAAAGTAATTGCGCTGCGCAATCAGGCGTTTTAACTCTGGTAAGCGTTCACTGGTGGGTAGGGTATAGTGTATATCTGGTTGACAAGGGCCTGCGGTGTTAAACCATTTAGTCATAAAAGTTTAAGTATAGGTTGATTTGATTATAACTGTGATGACGGTTGACTGTTGACGGTTGACGGTTGACTGGGATAGATGACTAGGCTATCCGCTTCATAGAGAATTGGTATTAAACCTCAGAGTTTTCTGCAACCTAGGTACACAAGTAAAGGTAAAATTAAGAATCTATCTTGAAATCACCGCATCTATAAGCCCCATGTATTGCGATTACCTGGTACAAATTCTGACTGCTCGTGTGTATGATGTTGCCCAGGAAACCCCCCTGGAATATGCCCCTAATCTCTCAAAACGACTGAATAATAATCTCTTGCTGAAGCGGGAAGATATGCAGTCAGTGTTTTCTTTTAAGCTGCGGGGTGCTTATAACAAGATGGTAAATCTGACACCAGAACGACTGGCTCAAGGTGTAATTGCCGCATCTGCGGGGAATCATGCTCAGGGTGTGGCTTTGGCTGCTAGTCGGTTAGGTGCGCGAGCAATTATTGTCATGCCGGTGACTACTCCCCAAGTTAAAATAGATGCGGTGAAAGCTAGGGGGGAGAGGTGGTATTATATGGTAATACCTATGATGATGCCTACGCTTATGCTCGTGAGTTGGAGGCAGAAAAAGGATTGACTTTTATTCATCCCTTTGATGATCCTGAAGTGATTGCTGGACAGGGAACAATTGGGATGGAGATTTTACGGCAATACCAGCAACCCATCCATGCAATTTTTGTGGCTATTGGTGGCGGTGGTTTGATTTCGGGAATTGCAGCTTATGTTAAACGATTGCGTCCGGAAATTAAAATCATCGGTGTTGAACCTGTGGATGCTGACGCTATGTCACAATCGCTGAAGGCGGGACATCGTGTACGTTTACCCCAGGTGGGTTTATTTGCTGACGGGGTGGCGGTACGAGAAGTGGGTGCAGAAACCTTTCGTTTATGTCAGAATTATGTAGATGAAGTTATTTTAGTAGATACAGATGATACCTGTGCGGCAATTAAAGATGTGTTTGAAGATACACGTTCAATTTTAGAGCCGGCGGGTGCATTAGCGATCGCCGCTGCTAAAGCCTACGCTGAACGAGAACAAATTCAGGGAAAAACCTTGATTGCTGTAGCTTGCGGTGCTAATATGAACTTTGACCGTCTGCGGTTTGTGGCGGAACGCGCCGAATTTGGCGAACGTCGTGAGGCTATTTTTGCAGTAGCTATTCCCGAAGAACAGGGTAGTCTGCGGAAGTTTTGTCAATGTATAGGCGATCGCAATCTGACTGAATTTAATTATCGCATAGCCGACGAAAAAGAAGCCCATATTTTTGTCGGTGTACAAATCCAAAACCGTGCTGATGCAGTCAAAATGGTAGAAACCTTTGAAACTTATGGTTTTAAAACCATTGACTTAACCGATGATGAACTGACAAAATTACACCTGCGCCACATGGTGGGTGGACATTCTCCCCTAGCTCATAATGAATTACTCTACCGGTTTGAATTCCCCGAACGTCCCGGCGCTTTAATGAAGTTTGTCGGTTCTATGAGTCCTAACTGGAATATTAGTATGTTCCACTACCGTAACAATGGGGCAGATTACGGGCGAATTGTGGTAGGAATGCAAGTACCTCCCCAGGAAATGCAGGAATGGCAAGCATTTTTAGATACCCTTGGTTATCGTTATTGGGATGAAAGCCAGAATCTGGCGTATAAACTGTTTTTGGGGTAGCTCTATTTCTACCCCAAATATAAGACAATTTTAGGCTTTTAATTCCGCGTGTTCTTCAAAGATAAAATGTTCATCCCGTCCCTTGATACTGTCGTCTGGCCATTTCACCCAATAATGTCTTTCTTCCAAACGAGCATCTAAAAAGGGATATTCCCCCGGAACAATATTTTCTAAAGTTTCTGGGAGTAAGTCTGAGGATTGATCTGTAGAAGGTTTGAGGATGGTTGACTGTTTAATGATTAACGTACCAGGTAAACTGGTATCCTCTGGGGGAGGTGGAGGAGCATCTTTACCGACTAAGCCAACTTTGATCGCTTCGGCCATTTTTTGGGCATCAAACAGATCCATATCGGCTTTGGAATCAATAAAGCAACATTCTACCAGAATCGCCGGCATGGAAGTATTCTTGATGACAAAAAATGCGGGCTTGCTTTTAACTCCTCTGTCCTTAAATCCTAGTTTGACAATTTCATTGAGCACTCTGCGAGCAATAGCTTGGGAAGCATTGCTAATGGCGAAAACTTCTGAACCTCTGGGAGCATTTGTAGGAGAAAACGCGTTGAAATGTATAGACACAAAGATGTCTACTTGATTGGCGTTAGCTTTATTAACTCGTTGACGAAGAGAATCAGGTGATGAGGTGGCGGTGCTAGGAGTGCAATTGATCACACTGTGACCTAATGCAGTTAATTTTTGCATCAGGCGAGTGCCTACATCTTTAGTTAGGACATCCTCTCTTTTTATACCTACTGCACCAGTATCACGGGGAGGACAGTTGTGTCCTATGTCAATTCCAAATTTCATACGGGGATTTCTTTAAAGGCTAATCAATCACGGTTTATTGACACTCTCCGGGCTGAATCCCCGGAGATTCTTGGTTCAACCAGTGCACTTAGACTAGACACCTTGCGGTACTTAACCCAGAGGTGGTTCTCTCCTAAGCGCGTTAACTTTCCGAGTGCTCCTCGGTAGTTGGATTACTCCAAAAATTTGTTTGACTTAAATTCGCTTGTAGGCTTACTAGTATATGTAAATTTTTATCATACATATATTTTGAAGCCGGCCTTATATTTATAGCCATTAAGATGACTTATGTCATCTATCTAAAGATAGATATTAGATAAATATTTTTCGTATCTAGGGTTACTATTTGATAGGGTAGGGTGGGGTAAACCATAAAAAACTCAGTACACAGGTAACACAGGATAATCAATCGATCGCCTTTTCGGTGTTCTCCTCCATAATGAATTGTGATAACCATAGAGGTATAGAAACAGTCAATATGCACAGCAGCGAAAAACTATCTCTCCCCCTGATGGGTTGCGGTACTTGGGCATGGGGTAATCAACTACTCTGGGGATATAATCAAAGCATGGATGCACAGTTACAAGCTGTGTTTAACCTGTGTGTGAGCAGTGGTGTAACTTTGTTTGATACAGGTGATTCCTACGGAACTGGAAGATTAAACGGACGCAGTGAGTCACTCCTGGGACGATTTACCAAAGAATATCAAGGTGCAAATCAAGATCATATCTGCATTGCGACCAAGTTGGCGGCTTATCCTTGGAGATGGACAGCTCAATCAATGGTCAAAGCTTGTCAGTCATCGGCTCAACGCTTGGGTAAAAATGTTGATTTAGTGCAGATGCACTGGTCTACAGCTAATTATGCACCTTGGCAAGAATCAGGTTTGTTAGATGGTTTAGCTGATTTATACGCACAAGGATTAGTTAAGGGGGTGGGCTTATCTAATTATGGACCGAGACGTTTACAATTTGTACATCAAAAATTTGCCGCCCGGGGCGTTCCCATTAAGACTTTACAAGTCCAGTATTCTCTACTATCTACCTATCCGGTGACTGAATTAGGTCTCAAAGATGTTTGTGATCAATTGGGGATTAAATTAATCGCCTATAGTCCTTTAGCATTGGGGATATTAACTGGAAAATATACAGAAACTGGGAATTTACCCCCTGGTATCCGGGGTTTATTATTCAGACAACTATTACCAGGAGTGCGATCGCTGGTGGAATGTTTGCGGGAAGTGGCAAAATCTAGAAATAAAACTATGTCTCAAGTAGCAATTAACTGGTGTATTTGTAAGGGAACCATTCCCATCCCCGGTGCGAAAAGTGTGGAACAAGCACGGGAGAATATTGGTGCTTTAGGATGGCGGTTAGACTCTGGCGAAATTACCGCATTAGATCAAGCTGCAGCCAGTACAGATAAAAAAATGGTACAAAATATATTTCAAACGCGGTAAAAATACTGGTAGAGACGCAGGTAATCACATCTCTACCCACAGGCTTAATTTTGGAATCTATGATTTACCTTCAGCTATCGCTATCAGGAAAAACCCATTGAGGTGGTTCCATGATTTTCTTGCGCAGGCGTTCTTCTGCGATCGCCAGCATTTGGTCTAAGGAAGTTTCTTGAATAAATTTGCTTGTGGCTTCTCTAAATTCGATATTGGGGCAATTATCCCCTAAAACGCAGCCATTAACGCAGGCTTCGGCACAATTGATTTTTTGTTCCATAGTGAATTCCTCTCTAGTGAAAATATATGATCTCAAACTCTTGCTACTCTAAGAGCATATATATATATACAATTTTTTGCTAAAAAGGGCGCTCATGTCAGAACTCCTAGCTATTACTGGAACCATCGCCGCCATCGCTACGGCTGTGGTTCCCCAACAAGGTAGCGTTAATATTGTACGGGTATCTGGTTCCCAAGCAATGGCGATCGCTCAAACCCTATTTTACGCTCCTGGGGGTCAGGTTTGGGAAAGTCACCGCATCCTTTACGGTTATATCCGTCATCCCCAGACCCAACAATTGGTAGATGAAGCTTTATTATTAATCATGGCAGCACCCCGTTCTTATACTCGTGAGGATGTGGTAGAATTCCATTGTCATGGTGGTATGATTACAGTGCAGCAAGTCTTACAACTGTGTTTAGAACAGGGTGCTAGACTGGCTCACCCAGGAGAATTTACTCTCCGGGCTTTTTTAAATGGACGACTAGATTTAACCCAAGCCGAAAGTATAGCTGATTTAGTGGGAGCGCGATCGCCCCAAGCTGCTCAAACTGCTTTAGCTGGTTTACAGGGAAAATTGGCTCATCCCATCCGACAGTTACGCGCTGACTGTTTAGATATTCTGGCAGAAATTGAAGCCAGGATTGACTTTGAGGAAGACCTACCCCCCCTGGATGATAAAGGCATCATATCACAGATTAATCAAATTGCTGCCGAAATTAGTAAATTATTAGCCACTAAAGATCAAGGTGAACTGCTGCGAACAGGTTTAAAAGTGGCGATTGTGGGACGACCAAATGTCGGTAAGTCCAGCTTATTAAATGCTTGGAGTCAGAGCGATCGCGCTATTGTCACTGATTTACCAGGTACTACCAGGGATGTAGTGGAGTCCCAGCTAGTGGTGGGGGGGATACCTGTACAAGTCCTGGATACAGCTGGAATTAGGGAAACCGTAGACCAAGTAGAAAAAATTGGCGTAGAGCGATCGCGTCGTGCTGCTAGTGCTGCTGATTTGGTATTATTCACCATTGATGCTGCTGCGGGATGGACAGAGGATGACGAGGAAATTTACCAACAAGTAAAAGACCGTCCCTTGATTTTAGTGGTTAATAAAATTGACTTACTAGAAACTACATTTAGTGTATCTAGTAAATATCCTGTTCATCTTGAGGAAATTGTTACCACAGCAGCGGCTAAAAATCAAGGAATTGATGCTTTAGAAACAGCGATTTTAAAGATAGTTCAAACCGGAAAAATACAAGCTGCTAATTTAGATTTAGCCATCAACCAACGACAAGCCGCAGCTTTAACTAAAGCCAAAATATCTTTAGAACAAGTGCAAATGACAATAGCTGCACAATTACCCCTGGATTTCTGGACAATCGACTTACGAGGTGCAATTCAAGCATTAGGAGAAATTACCGGAGAGCAAGTTACAGAATCTGTATTGGATAGAATTTTTAGTAAATTCTGTATTGGTAAGTAAATCTTATGGTGTGGGTAGATTACCCCCTTTTACCCTACAGATTTAATCCCAGATAATCCTGAGAAAGTTACCAACGATAAACACAGATGGGGTAAAATAGGTTATATTAATCCTCTATTAATCAAGATGAAATAAATGGCTTTTGGAAATTATCTTAATGCTGCTAATGCCTTAATTGTTGGTGCTAGTCAGGGGATAGGTTTGGGTTTTGTGAAAAATTTATTGCAAGATAGTAGAATTAAAAAAATTTATGCAACCTATCGTCAAAGAGAAACAGCAGGGGAATTAATCGCTTTACAAAACCAATATGCTGATAAATTAACTTGTTTATCCATGGATATTACCCAAGAGTCCCAAATTGTCGCAGTTATCCAACACATCAAAGCCAAAGTCAACCGGTTACACTTAGTAATTAACTGTGTCGGAATATTACACGACGACACCTTACAACCTGAAAAAAGTTTAAGACAAATTAATTCAGAAAATTTACTGCGCTACTTCCAAGTTAATAGTATTGGTTCTATTCTATTGGCTAAACACCTCTTACCCTTATTCCGCCATCCTGAACCCAGCGTTTTTGCGAGTATTTCTGCTAAATTAGCTAGTATTGGCGACAACCAACTGGGTGGTTGGTATGGTTATCGTGCTTCTAAAACCGCACTGAATATGTTTATGCGGACAGCAGCAATTGAGTATGGGAGAAGTTCCCCTAAAACGCTATTAGTTACTTTACATCCTGGGACAACAGATACAAGTCTATCCCGTCCATTTCAAACAAATGTCACCAAAGACAAGTTATTCTCTGTAGAACGTACGGTTAAGCAACTCTTACAGGTGATTTCACAACTGGAAGAAGGTCACAGCGGTCAATTTTTCTCTTGGGATGGAAGTAGGTTACCTTGGTAGCTGAAATTAACTGACGCTGAGGAAAACCCATGAAATTTTTTATTCCCGCTGCTAATGACCATACCAGAGCGGAAGATGTTTATCACAAGATTGCTCAATTCGCCCAAGCTCCAATTACTCAAAAGCGGATTTGGAAGTTAAGCTGGATTGAGAACGGTGTCAAGATGGAATCTGAGGTGGGTAGACCTTTACCATTTCCATATCTCACCGGTCAAGAGCTAGTTTTAGCTATTTTTGATTGTGAAAACCTGTATAAAATTTGTACTCTCACTCATGGAGCAGTGAAGGGAACACCTGTGTTAGTGGTAAAAAACTCCCAATGCTCAGTAGTCTATTTTTCCCCTGATATCAATAGTAATTAAATCGGGAGGTTAACTTTTATTTGAACATCAAGAATTATGATTAACTCATGAGTTCCAAGAGGTTTGATTAAAATTTCTACTAACAAGTATTTTGTGCAAGACTCAGCTGATTTAACCCCCGCAACGATTGAGCGGGTAAAAGAAGGTGTAGCTGCTGCCAGCGATCGCGCTGTACGGGATATAATCAAAGAAGTTCTTCAGGGTCTGGAAGTTATTAGTCAAGGACATCCAGAAACTAAAATTCATCCCCTGGTGCGTCGTTGGGTATTGCGAACTTTCATCCATACTTTGTTTCGCGTACGGGTGGAAAACCTGGAGAGAATACCGGAAAAACCAGCTATCCTCGCAGCGAACCATCTCCACCATATCGACCCCTTACTACTGCTCGGGGAACTCCCCACCCATCCCCACTACTACGTTCTGGGTGATGCTCGGACTCTTTATAACAAGTTGTGGAAGCGTTTTATATTGGGCTTTGTGGGTGGTGTGATTCCTTTAGAACGTATCTGGAAAGAAGAAGTCGCAGTCATAGAAGCGAACAAGCACCAACGACAAGACCTTCTAGAACTCGCTCAAGCAATTGAGGAGAATGTACCCACCGGGGAGGATATCCCCACCCTGCGAAAAATCAACCGCATAGTCCAGGGTTTGTTATCCCGTGGTAACGGACTAGTTGTATTTCCCGAAGGACGCTTAGGAAGCACAGAGGGTCAGTTACATCCTCTGAAGCGAGGAACAGTAATTTACGCTTTGCGGGCTGGTGTACCTATAGTACCAGTGGTAATAATTGGTACACAAGACCTGTATTTAGGCAAAAAGTTAACTGTACGCTTCGGGGAACCATTATATTTTGACCCAACTTCCAGAATCAAGCGTCAGGAAGTAGATTCAGCATTAGAGACCTTACAAAACGCTTTACTGAGTCTGTTACCCACTGACTATGTAGAACCAAAAGGAATTAAGATTTTGCGTCATTTTCTCAATCATATGTTCTGGTAGTTCAGGAGAAGATCACTTCCCACGCCATAAGTTTTGTAACCACTGCAAAACTTTCACAATGATTTCCTCAATCCATAGTATAATTTTATCTAGCCACTGTAGCAGTTGCTCTAAAGGGTGCTTATCATACCCCATAAAAGTTGCGGGAACTTCTATCCAGTCTGGCGCAAATTCCAGGTTATGGTACTTATTCTCAGTTGTAGCTGGGGAATTAACCCCTGGAGAGGTTTTTACATACCTTTGCAACCAAGGAGATTTGGTCTGGATCTGACTATCAGACCCACTTGGGGATATGACTGTCGGATCATGACTAAACAAATCATGGAAATCTAACCAGGAATCTCCGACTAAATCTTCTGAATCAGGGTATTTTGCCAGAATTTTTTCCGGTGATTTTTCCAGTTTTCTATGTTTATTTCCCCCAAAAAAGTAATTAATTGCAGCTGCAATTAAATCCCTAATATTCAGTTTATTAGTTTCTAAACTATCAGCATTGACTGCTATATCCTCTGGTTTGCCATAAATCAATATTTTTAGCTCCGTTTGAGCAATTGCGATCATCTCTTGACTGCGCTTTTGTATAGGTAACAAAGCCTTGGTTTCCCATTTAGCCACAGATGTATCCAACCAGGAAATTAATTTATTAGTTGGAAATGAATTATTTGGTCTACTTTCCGGCAAAGCTGGTATATTTACTTTACTTATGCCGGTAATTGTTGCTAAAATATATTTAATCTTGCTAATTAATTGACTCTTTGTTTCATTTTCAGGTAACTGCCAAGGTTGTTGAGAATTTTCTAATTCAAAGATTATCCTGGCGGCTAATTTTGCTTGTTGGTTGGGTGTGAGAATATCTAAAATTTTATTCTCAGTAGTAACAAGTACCAAATTACGACTTACCAAGTGTGTAGCAATTCCCTGAATAACCTGATAGGGTGGGGTGGTTATCCTCCTACTACCATTCCCTAGCCATATGTTACGTTCATTTATAGGTAACGCCACCCTATCGCCATCAGAAAATTTTATGGGTGGGGTAGGGAGATAACGCCCAAGTTTTGACCGCAAAAACCGGAAAAATCTCACAGGTGCAGATTCAGAGTCAGAAGGTAAACTTCTGACTGCTTCTAGCACTCGTTGAATGGGTGCGTCAGATTTAGGCTCTTGCGGTTGTAACTTCAGTCTGGGTGGTGATTTAGCCTCTAAAGTTTTATTTGCTAATTCTGTGGGATGAAATAATTGGTAGAGGGGGTAAAGCAATATTTCCAGACTCCACTTACTTGCAACTTGCAAATGTCGGAAGGTGTGATCCCACTTTTGTGTCAACCGCCGAGTTTGCAGGTGGACAAAATTTAGTAGTCTACTTTGATAACGACCCAGAGAACCAGACATAATAAATAATGGTGATTTGCTTTTTTTGAGTCTTGTTGAGTGGTGAGACTCCCCCCCCAAGAATAATATATGTAGTTAACCTGATTTTATCGAAAATATGACCCTCCCCATGTCAAAATCTCACACTGAATTTATTTTGGCAACTATTGAGCAACTGCGCTCTTATTCTCAGGTAAATGTCCAGTCAGGTTGGGTAGGTTGGGAATGTGACTGTCAGATTACTGAAATTGATATATCTAAACTCTCAGTGGGGAAACCTGTAAATCCCAATGCTAAAGCCCATATTGCTTGGACAAGGGGTAAAAAGGTGCTCTGGTTGCTGCAAAAGTTTGTAGTTCCCGAAAATTTACAGGGTTATTCTGTAGCGGGTTTGTCTTTACGCTTGGCTTTGGTGTGGTGGGCCGATGTGGCTGAGATTTATGTGAATGGGGAGTTAGTGCTACAGGGAGATTTATTTGATTGTTCCCCAGGGTGCTGCTAAGTCAAGGGGTGAAGGCTGGGGATGAATTTGTTGTGACTATACGTTTAGTCAGTCCGGGACATGATGATGGTGCTTTGGTGCGATCGCATCTTGTTTATCAGTCTAATGATGATGATCATCCAGATCCGGGTTTTATGGCTGATGAGTTGGCGGTGGTACAACTGTTTTTAGCAAAGTTTGCGCCGGAACGTTTGGTTGATTTGGCGCAGGGGTTGGCGGAGGTAACAAACCCCAGGGGACACAGAGCGCCAACAAGGAGCTACGGGAAGTTTATCACCGTTTATCGGGGTTGATCAACAGTTTAAATCCTAAAATCTACTTATTAGGTCATGCTCATTTAGATTTAGCATGGCTTTGGCCGGTGAGCGACACTTGGAAAGCGGCGCAAAATACTTTTGAGTCGGTTTTGCGGTTACAGGCTGATTTTCCAGAGTTGATTTTTTGTCATTCTACCCCAGCCCTTTATGCTTGGGTGGAGGAACATCGCCCAGATTTGTTTAGTCAAATTCAAGCCCAGGTAGCAGCTGGACGCTGGGAGGTTGTGGGGGGTTTGTGGGTGGAACCGGAATTAAATTTGATTTCTGGTGAGTCTATTGTACGTCAGCTGTTGTATGGTCAGCGTTATATCCAAGCTAAGTTTGGTAAGTTGTCCCCGGTAGCTTGGTTACCGGATAGTTTTGGTTTTTGTGCGACTTTACCCCAGTTTCTAGTAAATGCTGGTGTTGAGTTTTTTGTGACTCAAAAGTTACGCTGGAATGATACTAGCCAATTTGATTATGACGCTTTTTGGTGGCGATCGCCTGATGGTAGTCAAATCTTTAGTATGATGTCCGCACTTATCGGTCAAGGTATTGACCCGGTACAAATGGCAACATACGCTGATGAATGGCAAAGCAAAACCGGTTTTAAACAGTCCCTGTGGCTTCCCGGTGTGGGTGACCATGGCGGCGGTGCCTACCCGTGATATGCTAGAAACTGCCCAACGCTGGCAAAAGTCTGCTGTTTTCCCAGATTTAGAGTTTACCACCTCACAAAAGTATTTACAGCAAATCCAGGAGCAAGCTAACAACCTTCTACCTACCTGGAATGACGAACTATATTTAGAATTTCATCGCGGTTGCTACACTACCCATGCAGACCAAAAACGGTACAATCGACGCTGTGAAAATTTATTATATCAAGCAGAATTATTTGCTAGTTTAGCCTCCCTGATCTGTGGGGTGACCTATCCCCTTGAAATCGAAAAGGCTTGGAAACAAGTTTTATTTAACCAGTTTCACGATATTTTACCTGGTTCCTCCATTACCCAAGTTTATCAAGATGCACTCCCAGAATGGCAGCAAGTGGAAGCAGTAGGAACAAAGATATTACAAGAATCTTTATTAGCGATCGCCTCCCAAACCATTCTACCCCCTCCCCCGCATCCCGAATCACAACCGATATTTATATTCAATGCTCTCAATTGGCAACGTTCTGAGGTTGTCTGTGTCACACTACCTGAATCTCACCCACAATGGCAAGTCTACAACCTTTCAGGACAGCCAATTACTTCTCAAATATCAGCAGACAGAAAACTCCTGTTTCTAGCTCCTGAAATTCCCCCGGTAGGTTACCGCATTTTTTGGCTTTCCCCCACATCCCCAACCCCCCAACCCCCCAACACCCCCGACTGGACTTTAGAAAATGAATTTCTACGGGTGATAATTAATCCCGACACGGGAGATTTATCTAGTGTATTTGATAAAATCCATCAACGAGAAGTTTTAACTGGCGCGGGTAATCAACTACAAGCCTTTAAAGATAGCGGACAATATTGGGATGCTTGGAATATTGACCCAAATTATGCCCAACATCCCCTACCACCCACACAACTAAAATCTTTAGAATGGTTAGACCAAGGCCTAGTACAAAGTCGTGTCCGGGTGGTGCGTCAATTAGGTAAATCGGAATTTTGCCAAGATTATATTTTACAAGCTGGTTCGCCATTGCTGAAAATTGCCAGCACCGTTAATTGGCAAGAAAATCAGGTAATGGTAAAAGCAGCCTTTCCTGTAAATGTAGAAGCTGATTTTGCAACTTATGAAATTCCCTGCGGTGTCATTCGTCGCCCTACTCACCCCCAAACACCCGCAGAACAGGCTAAATGGGAGGTTCCCGCCTTGCGTTGGGCTGATTTAACCGGGGAAACTCAGGTAAATGTAAATAATGTAAATATTTATGTAAATATTTATGGTGTCAGCTTGCTTAATGACTGTAAATATGGTTACGATAGTAAAAGCAATCAATTACGTCTTACCCTGCTACGCAGTCCCAACTGGCCTGACCCAAAAACAGACAGAGGACTACATGAATTTACTTACGCCCTATATCCCCACGGGGGTAGTTGGGAAACAGCCAACACAGTTCAGCGTGGGTATGAGTTGAATATTCCCTTACAAGTAGTTATCAATCCCCCCACTACTCAGGATGCTACACCCTCACCCGGTGAAAGTGTGAGTTTCCTCAATTTATCCGCAGCCAATTTAATCTTAATGGCCTTCAAGCCCTCTGAGGACAACCCCCAGCAATTCATCCTCCGGTGTTATGAATGTCAGGGAGACACAGCGCAGTTAAGTTTACAGAGTCATTTAGGGCTAAGTTTGGGAAATGCTGTAGATTTGTTAGAAGCGAAATCATCCCAGCCGCAAAACTCAATCATAGAACCTTGGAAAATTGCCAGTTTTGAGGTGAACAGTGAACAGTAAACAGCCTGCGCACTGTTCCCTCACTCTAGTCTTCGTGGTCTTCAAAGGGGTCTGCTAACTGCTTACTAGGAGGACCGAAGGAAATGTAAATGGCATAACCCGTGATGGCAACTAAGGCAGCGCCAACGGAAATACTAACAATTGTTGCGGTGTCCATAAATGAAGAATTAATTATGAGTGCTATTATGGTTAAACTTGGCCTAGATTGGCACTGTTTATTTTAACATTTGTTTCGCTGTCACTAAAATTATTTTCCCTATGGAAAGTTATGACTCAGGCGCTTCGTGGTAATAGTAGAATATTACAGAAGATGAAAAAAAGCTTTGGTAACTGAATCTTAGGTGAACTATGGCACAACGCACTAGGTTGGGAGATATACTCAAACCTTTAAATTCTGAGTACGGTAAGGTTGCCCCCGGTTGGGGTACTACGCCTTTAATGGGTGTTTTTATGCTCCTATTTTTCGTGTTTCTGCTGATTATTTTGCAAGTTTACAACAAGTCTCTGTTGATTCAGGACGTAATGGTTGATTGGCGCTCTTTGGGCGGCTAAGTCAATACAGCGCACCTGTACCCGGCTTGTCCGGGTTTTTTTTTGGTTTTATACCAAAAACGTTAGCCTTAAATAAGTCAGCATGATATACATAAGGGGAGTTTTGATTTCGATTCTCCCCGTCCTCACTTGACCGCATTGTCTATTTATAGGAGAAAGGGCGTGAATATATTTGGTATCGGTCTGCCGGAAATGGGTCTGATTATGGTAGTGGCTTTGTTGATTTTTGGCCCAAGAAGTTACCAGAAATTGGTCGTAGTCTCGGTAAAGCAGTGCGGGGTTTTCAAGAAGCTTCTAGTGAGTTTCAAAACGAGTTTAAACGGGAAGCTGAACAAATAGAACAGGCTGTGAAAACTTCCGCACAAATCGAACCCAAGCAACTCGAAGCCACTAAATCTGAACAGGATGCGGCCGGTTCCTCCCCAATCAGTTAGGGAAGGACTAGCCAAAAAATTGATTTAAGGCATAATGACAGAAAGTGTTACGAAACCATCTCTGGTGATTCCCCAACTAATTGTCGGGTTGGGAAATCCTGAGCCTAAGTACGACCAAACACGCCATAATGTTGGCTTTGCTGCTATAGATGCACTGTCTCGTGCTTGGCAAATTCCTTTAGGGGAAAATCGCAAGTTTCAGGGTGAGTATGGCGAGGGAATAGCCCCGGGTAGGGGTAAAGTCCGCTTACTCAAACCTTTAACTTATATGAATCGCTCTGGACAGTCCATTCAATCTGTGACTAGTTGGTATAAATTACCTCCTGAGTCAGTGCTGGTGATTTATGACGATATGGATTTACCTTTGGGTAAAACTCGTTTACGGTTGTCTGGTTCGGCCGGGGGACACAATGGGATGAAGAGTACAATTTCCCACCTTAACACCCAAAACTTCCCGCGTTTACGCATCGGCATTGGTAAACCCAATGATGGCAGTAATAGCGATAAGTCTGAATCAATCTCTCATGTTTTAGGCAAGTTTTCTGCAGATGAAAGTCAACTGATATCTCTTGTGCTTCAGTTTGTGGTTGAGTGTGTAGAATTTAGCCTGAAACAGGGAGTAGAAAAGGCGATGAATCGTTGTAATAGCCACAATATCCCAGTCTATCCATAAACTCCGTGAAAATAATATACCCTCACCTCTGAGATGTGGTGGGGTATATCCAAAAATTTTATGTAATAATTAAGGCAATGTACTATTGCTGATGTTAGGTCAAGCCTAAATAGGTTTATTAAAACCTTCGCTTACGTCTAGCTGATACCGCCTTACGTTTGCGCTTTTCTAGAGGTGTTTCAAAGTGGCGATGAAACTTGACATCAGCTAATATACCAGCTTTAGACACCTGGCGTTTAAACCGACGCAAAGCTGAATCAATACCTTCGTTTTCTCCTAGAACGACTTGGGTCATTCTTACCGCATCCTCATAATCAATACTTTCCACTGCAATTTTAGCCTCAAACTCAGGCAAACATCCCAAGGTACAGTCCGCATTAGGGGCAATTTATTAAATTTCTATTTGAGTTCATTAATTGTAATTACACTGAATATACAGTTGTTAAATCACCAAATCTATGGTATAATCATTGCTCGTTATCATTGCCCAGAGAAAGGGCTAGTTGATACAGCTGACGGCGAGGAAGAGAGGTAATTTTTGCTAATTGCCGGCTAGCTTGCGATCGCGATATTCCCTGAGTCATGATCTGAAGTAATTCAGCTTTGAGTTGTTCCTCTGTTAATTGGGGATGGACGGGGGGATTTCCGGCCACAACTAGGGTATATTCGCCTTGGGGTTCACGCTGGCTGTAATGGGCGATAGCTTCGGCAATGGTTCCCCGCCAAAATTCTTCGTATAATTTAGTTAACTCCCGTGCCAGCACAATCTGGCGATCGCCGCCCCAGACTGTTGCCAAGTCTTGTAAACTTTCTTGCAAACGATAGGGAGATTCATAGAAAATTAAGGTGCGGGATTCTGTCTGCAGAGACTCTAAATACTCGCGCCGTTTTGCTGCTTTAGCCGGAAGAAAGCCTTCAAACACAAATCTATCTGTAGGTAGTCCAGCAGCGCTGAGAGCGGTAATCACCGCACTGGCCCCAGGAATTGGCACGACTGTTATTCCTGCATCAATACAAGCTATCACCAGTTCATAACCAGGATCAGAAATTCCCGGCATTCCCGCATCACTCACCAGAGCTATGGCCTGGCCATGTGCCATATACTCTAATAATTCCGGGATACGGCTTTGGCGATTGTGTTCATGGTAACTTATTTGAGGGGTTTTAATTTGAAAATGCTGTAATAGTTTCCCAGTGTGGCGAGTGTCTTCGGCGGCGATTAAATTTACTGTTTGCAAAATGCGCACCGCCCGAAAAGTCATATCTTCCAGGTTGCCAATGGGTGTAGCAACAATGTAAAGTGTTCCTGGTTTGGGTTCAGTCTGCATGAGTAAAAAAAATTAGCGTTAGGTGACACACATGAATAATCTCAGATCCCACCGGGGTTTATTTGTGGGTTTAATGACTTTGGATTTAATTTACCTCGCTGATTCTACCCCTAGAAATAATCAGAAAATTGTCGCTACTGACTATACTTTAGCAGCTGGTGGACCGGCTACCAATGCCGCTGTCACCTTTAGTTATTTAGGTAATCAAACTCAACTTTTGGGGGTGCTGGGTTGTCATCCCATGACCCAACTGATTCGGGGAGATTTGGCAAAGTATCAAGTGGCGATCGCTGATCTTCAGCCTAGTATGACTACAGCACCACCTGTATCTTCCATTATTATCACCCAAAGCACAGGTGAAAGAGCTGTAATTTCTCTCAATGCAGCCAAAACTCAAGCTAATAGTGCATCTATCCCGGCAAATATTTTACAAGATATTGATATTGTATTAATTGATGGGCATCAAATGGCAGTGGGTCTAAGCATAGCGGCAATGGCTAAAGCTGAAAATATCCCAGTAGTCATTGATGGCGGTAGTTGGAAACCAGGATTTGAGGAAGTTTTACCTTTTGTTGATTATGCCCTGTGTTCGGCTAATTTCTATCCCCCTGACTGCAACACCGAGGCTGAGGTGTTGACTTACCTGAGTAAATTTAATATTCCCTACATTGCTATTACTCACGGGGAGAAACCCATTACATATTTATGTTCTACTGGAATGGGTGCTGTGGATGTCCCTCAGGTTCGAGCTGTTGATACCCTGGGAGCGGGAGATATTTTTCACGGTGCTTTCTGTCATTATATTTTAGAGGGCAGTTTTATGGATGCCCTGGCAGTATCTGCGACAATTTCGGCTGATTCTTGTCGATTTTTTGGTACTCGTCGGTGGATGGATGTTTCGGAATTGTCCACAGATGAACACAGATGAACACAGATGAAGAGGGGGGAATGAAGGATTTACAAGCAATATTGGCGATCGCTCTTGAAGTTAGTTGGGGTGCTTCTGATCTACTCAGGTCTTATTATCATGGCACTGCCAAAAATCCCGATCTTGATATACAGTACAAACACAATGAGCCTGTAACTGTTGCAGATGTGGCTGTGAGTCGATATATTATCGAGGAGCTACAAGGGGCTTTAGGTAATCAAGATTTTGCCTATATCAGCGAGGAGACCTATCAATCACCACTCGGTAAGCAATCCTCTCCATGGGTTTGGATTATTGACCCGTTAGATGGTACTCGAGATTTTATTCAAAAAACTGGCGATTATGCGATTCACATCGCCTTAGTCCAGGAATCACGTCCAGTTTTAGCTGTAGTTGCTATTCCGGAAGCTGAAAAGTTATACTTTGCGACTAAGGGAGGGGGTACTTTTGTCGCCACCCGTGACCAATGTTTTCCTATACAGGTCTGTTCCGGTAAGCCTATAGAAGATTTAACTGTAGTGGTCAGTCGCTCTCACCGCAATGAACCTTTAGATTATTTATTACAAAATTTACCTTGTCAAAATCAGAAATCTGTTGGTAGTGTAGGTTGCAAAATTGCCACAATCCTGGAAAAACAGGCGGATATTTATATTTCCCTTTCCGGGAAATCTGCCCCTAAGGACTGGGATATAGCAGCCCCTGAACTAATTTTAACAGAAGCTGGTGGTAAGTTTACTCACTTCGATGGCAGTTTGTTGCAATACAACACCCAAGATATTAATCAGTGGGGTGGTTTGCTGGCGAGTAATGGCGAACATCATCAACAGCTATGTAAGACCGCAGAAAAGTTAATGAGAGAGTGTCAAAGTTAAGTTTTTACTACCCTCTGTGAGTAAAAAAGTACCATCCTTAAGCTTAAAAGCTATGAACTGAATCAACCTGAGAAGATTTAAAAATGCTGTGCTATATTCGTGGGTATAAAGATTATTTTCGGTGGAGTAACTCCTTTTGGTTTCTAAAAAGCGCCTCTCCGAATCTAACTCTCTACACTTCTCGGAATTCGGAGACATTCTATGTCAATTTACGTCGGCAATTTATCCTATCAGGTGACAGAAGATGACCTGAAGCTAGCTTTTCAGGAATATGGAAAGGTTAATCGTGTTCAGTTACCCACCGACCGGGAAACAGGTCGTCCCCGTGGTTTTGCCTTTGTAGAGATGGAATCAGACGCAGAGGAAACAACCGCCATCGAGGCTCTTGATGGTGCTGAGTGGATGGGACGTGATTTAAAAGTGAACAAAGCTAAACCACGTGAGGAAAGAAGTTCCACACGTGGTGGTGGCGGCGGTAACTGGGGTAACAACCGTCGTGACGGTGGCGGTGGGGGTCGCGGTGGACGCTACTAATCCCTAACATTGCCTTAGTAGTTCCCAAATGACCCTTAGCCCCCCCATTATAAATTTACTTTATGTTGGGGGGGATATAATTATGGTAATGTATATTTTTGTATCGATTTGGCAGAGTGATTGGACTGATAATCTCACTTTTGCTCAACCTGTAAGATGATTAGCCTCTTTAAGCATTGGCGGAACTAATAGCCATAAATATATATCTTTTATATTTACAGGGTGTGGTGAATATAATTACCCGGCAAGTTTTGGCTCAAGATTATCAGGAAAAATGTTGCGCGTTTATCATCTTGTTCTCGGTGCTATTTTATTAGCTTTAACCCCGTTGGGAGTAAAAACTATTCTCCCTAATTTTTCTACTGAGGTAGTAGAAAAGCCCAATTCTGTAGTAGAGACAACTCACAGCAGTCCTTCTCAAACCACTACTGGAATTACTTCTAGTACCATGGAAGGAAATACCTGGCAGAAAATTTTGGGTAAAACACCTACACCCAAGGGGTGGGAAGTTGTCCCTTGTCAGGTAAACCCCTCCCTGCTGTGCGTTTCTTCCCAAGGGAAACTTTTGGGTACCGTGGAAATCGGAGTTTATCCGGTGAAAGAAAATCAAAAATTTCAAAAAAATCTCACAGACGCGGGTATTCCCCTGGGTTCTCAGCTAGATTACCAAAGTCCTGATTACCAAAACAAGTTATTAATTGCACTCCAGACTTGGGTGGCTGATTTCAACGCTAGTTTTGTCAAAGACCGTCGGGATGTCCATGGAAACAAAATTATTTTCTCAGCTTACCCACCACAACCCGCATTAGTTGGTAAACTCCAGGGAATACGCTACGGGTTTGTGGGACTCAGTCCAGAGGGTGGAGTCGAAGAGTTACATATTAGTCATGTCACCTTCGACGGTACGGCTATTTACGTGATGACTACAGCTTTTGGCGCTGACTCTGTTACAGGTAAATTTGAGGAACTGGAAAATTTAGCAATTTTTCAAGCTTACTTTTCGGCCATCGCTTCCAATTTAAAATTACCGATGTGAGGGAATCCACCCGCTGGAATGGGTTAAATCTCGGCTACAGCGCGGGAAATCAATCGTCTGACCAAGGTTTGTGTACCTGTGTGTTCATAGTAATTGGTAGCTACATCTAGAAAAGCCGCCAGATAATCTAACTTATCATCGGCCAGTTGCACAAAATTTTGCAAATTGCCAACTATTGTTTGTGGCGTTAAATTATTTTGGGTAACTAACCCCCCCATCCAACCTTTAACGGAGTCAAAGCTTTCGCCAATGAAGTTCAACTTACTCCCAACATTGTTACCGGGAATCGCATCTTGAATACCTTGGAAAGTCGAGTTTTGCGCTAATTCCTGGGGATTCATGCTAGATAGTGCAGATAATGCTTTGTAAATAAAGTCTGGACCTAGGGGTAATAACCCATCGACACAAACTAAAGCTACCATGCGAATCAGGGACTCACCAGCATACTCACCCAAAGAAGCGACAAAATCGCCGATATTGTCCCCCGGAATCCCATTAATTTGGCAGAATGCTACTAACTCTACTACTAATTTTAGGCACAAATCAATAGTTTGGGCTTTGTCGGCTTTGGGGGTGATATTGTTTAAAAAACCCAACAGAGGTATTTTTTCACCGACCTTGTTAGCTAATGCTGCTGTACCTAGGGCTGTATCTGTCCTGTCCACAGTTTGATAAAGCCACATAGCCCGTTGGTATCCTTGGGATCTGTCATTGTACAGGTATATCGCCCTTTCTCCAATTTGTTGAATTAAATCTTCATCAGTTTCCCCAGTTACAGTTTTAATTGTATTGACAAACCCTACGGTATTTTGCCATTGACCAGGAGCGATAAAATCTAGGGAATTTAACATGGAAACCGTTAACCCCCTAGTTGGAAGTTCATCAACTAACTCAAAAATTGGTTTGTTCACAAAAATCTCCTAGTTCAATTTAGCTAGACCATCAAGGTTAAATTTCTCTATCCAATCTGCGCGATCGCTGGCGGTAAATGATGGATCGCGGGATAATACTTTTACTTGGTAACGATTATTTATCAATATTGCTGTTTGAGTCTGGCCAATTTCCCGCGCGGGATAACCAGCAATTGTCATAGTGCTATTAGAGTAGCTGGCCGCTGTTGCTGGTGTGCTGCTGGTGTCAGAAATAGCTAACATAGCTACATCTTGACCATCTTTCTTTAATTTAGCTTCAGCAAAACCTTTTTTCTCCTGGGTAAATACTCTTTGGTAACCATCACTAGCTATGGGAAAGAATTTATTAAATTCTCCCCCTTGAGTAGCAGTTTCTACAACTGCTTGACCTCGTTTTTGCTGAGTACTTTCCTGCTGTACCTGGTCAAAACGTCCGGGTTCTGCGGGAGTACAGGCTGTAGTTAGTATTAATACTGATATTAACAACCCAGCGAAAATTTTAGACACGCGAGGGAAATTCATTGTTTGTTCCTGATGTTTCAAATCTCAGCAATGCGGTGTGCTATGACAGCATAAAATGGATCTCCACCACCAGCACCTAACCACTGTAAAAAATTTGGCACTGTGGATTTATTCACAATTACCTCTGGAACTGTAAATCCCGGTACTGAGGTGAAGTACTGCTTCACTAATTCCACCCTAGCGGGTTCGGAAGCATCTCGCCAAGCTTGAATCGCTTTTTGAAAAAACATCCGGTTAGAAAAGCTGATAATTGCTACACCACTAGGTTTAAGGATACGATAAATTTCTGAAAATATGGCTTCTGGATATTGTATATATTGCACAGAAACACAATTGAGAACCGCATCAAAACTCTGGTCTGGTAGGGGTAGTTGGGGATGCTGATTCAAATTTTGGACAAAGTAATGATTTAAACGACGATTACGTGCTAATTCCTCGGCGTTGAGTCCATGTCCCTCAATATGGCTAAATTCCATCTCTGGTGGTAGGTGGGATACCCAACTGCTCATCATGTCCAATATACGCGTGTCAGGGCGCAGGCGATCGCGATATAAATCCGTTAGCTGTTGAATAAATCCCTCATCTACATGGGTGACGAAGCGGGGATAGTCGTAAAATACCTGGTCGTCTGTGTTGTCTAATTTTTGCCTTTCTTCGGGTTTGAGGAGCATAATGACCCTATTTTTTACCTTTCTTAGTGGTAAATACCGTAGTAAACATCATTAACATACCACCCAACAGAATAGCGATCGCAACCCCTCCGGTGATTAAATCCAGTAAATTGCTGTTCTCCATGACTTAAAAATCTACCCCCCGTTTTAGTTCGACACCTTGATTCGCATAATGTTTGTGACAGTATACCTCAGAGTGAACGCTAGCTAAATCAAAGTAGGCGGGTTGTTGTTGACAGCGACCAGTAATAATAACTTCGGTATCCCGGGGTTTGCGAAGTAAGGCTTGAACTATGGGTTCAACCGGAAGTAATTCTAGGTCTACTGTGGGGTTAAGTTCATCAAGAATGATGGTTTTGTAGAGTCCCGAAGCGATGGCGGTTTTAGCAATTTCCCATCCTCTTTCTGCTTCTACATAGTCCAATTCCTGGCGAGAATTGCGCCACACGATTGCATCTCGACCGCAGCGTTGATGATCTACTACTTCTGGATATGATTGCTGTAAAGCGGCGATGGCTGAGTCTTCCGTGTAGCCACTTCCACCTTTGAGCCATTGCATAATTAATACACGTGTAGAGCCGGGGTGATTAATTCCCCTACCAATTGCCTGTAAGGCTTTACCTAATGCGCTCGTAGATTTACCCTTGCCAGCGCCGGTATAAATTTCAATACCATCCAGAAAAAGTTCTTTGGCTATGGGGTGGTCTTGGGGTTTCATTTCCGAGTGTAAATCGGCAATATCAAGTAAAGCTTGGGGTGCAGCGCGTCCAGTAGCGATGATTTCTAATTCTTGGGGTTTAGATTTCAATGTCCGTACTACCTCATCCACCCCTAGTAAACCCAAATCTAAAACCGGGTTAATTTCATCTAATACTACAACGGAATATAAACCAGAGGCGATGGCTCCTTTGGCTACATCCCAACCCCGCGCCGCTTCTTCTCGGTCGAAAGAGATGATTTCCTCTGGTCCAAAAAATTCCGCTCTCCCGGTGCGAACCTGATCAATTAAATGGGGAAAACCCCTCTGTAAAGCTGCGATCGCTCCGTCCTCGTCATAATCCCGTTCTGGCCCTTTTAAAAACCGCAACAGTAAAACGCGGCTGGAATCCCCCGGTGTATTGATTCCCAAGCCAATTGAGCGCAAAACTACCCCTAAAGCTGCTTGGGACTTACCTTTACCCGCACCGTCGTAGATGTGAATTTGACCTGTGAGCCGTTCAGGACGCACTTGCGCTGTGCGAATACCGATGCCGTTCCTTGTCATTTCTTGAAAAGCTGTAACGTGGGAATATCCAAAATTTTACCATAAGCCTGCTATACTCTAGATTAACGTATAATTTAATACTAAAAATTCTGGTATGCCTGGGGATTCTTGCTGCATAGATATTCCTAAAAATTTATCCACTCTCAAATTGCATAGGACTTACCTACTCCAGAATAAATCAGGTTATACTGGCAGACCAGGATAACTACCGGATCATTGCCCTAATTACACCTATCCAAATCGATAATTTATGCTTGGACTTGAAAATCTCACAACTCCTAAAATCCTACCCCTCGGTGCAGTTTTGTTTGGATTTTTATTTTTACTAACCGCCATTCCTATAGAAGCATACGTTTTAAACCAAAGGCTAAAATTCGACAAAAAAACTAGTACTTTTTACGCCATATCTATAAATCTCCTTTCCAGTACTATTGGTTGGGTGATATTTTTTTTACTAGAACCAGTATTACCCCTCAATTTAAAGTCAGAATTAATAAGTTACATATTTTTTAATACTTTTAGATCAGAAGCTAGTCAGGGCGTTCTTATTTTCACGGCTTTTACAATCTTCTTCTTTACCTTTTTCATGAAGTTCTTTCTTTTGAGGTTTCTCATACTCTCATTAAAAGAAGACTTGATAAATATCTATACAAAAACACCAGATAATAGTCGCTTAAAATGGCGGGTGACCAGCATTGCTAGATTACAAAATACAAATTTAGTTACCAGTATATTAATCGCGAACTCACTGAGTTACACTGTGATTACCATAATTATATTTTTGAGCAGGAAGTAGACTTCAAACAGTTGTATAATTTTGAACAGATAAGAGGAGTGAAGGATGCAAACCTTATTTAAAGATGTTTTACTACTTTTTCAATTTATTGTCGGGATTTTTGAGGGAACTAGAAAGTTATTTGTGCCAAAGAAAGCTTATTCCTGGCAGACATTAATTTACTTGAGTTTTTATTCTTGGGGACTTTCACTGCTAGCTGTAGGTTATGTGCAAATTATAATTGCATTTTTAGGGTGGTTGTTTTTAATTGCTGGTACTGCCTGGTATACAACTGATGATCCTTTAAGAGTTCCTGGTACTTTTATGCCAGTGGGAGCAGTAATAACCGGGTTTTTAGTTAGTACTTTCGCCTTTGGTCATCCAGAGGATGTAATTACACCCAGAACTGTTGTTCTCTGGCCAACAATATCGGGAATAATTACAGCAATTCCAGAGTTTATTGAAGGTACCGAAACCAAGACTACAGCAAAAATTCCTAAACCAGAAGTTCGGGAAAAAATCATAGTTCTGGTGGCTAGTTGTATGTTAATTAGTTGCTGGATTCAGTTTTACTTTGTCATGGATAATTGGTTAACACAATATCCCACCCTACTCACAGATAATTTTGAGCGTAGTAGCTTTGTGGTGAGAATTGCAGAAACAGAAACAACAGAAAAAAACCGGATACCAGAAAATGGTGTAAATATACTCGATGGTATACAAATAAAAGTAGAACAACAATTAAATAAAACACCTTGGTCACAAGTGGAAAGATGGTTACTAGATGCAACAAATGAAGTAAGCAACTTAGGTAATCAAGTCATCAATGAGAAACTAGGACAATATGAGGAAAGTAAATTATGGAGTACGGATGCGCGGGTAGCTAATATTCCATCTGGATATGGATTAGATTTACTCAGTATCTGGCTCGGACCTAGTTCAGACCCCAAGGGGTATTTTTTACAAAAATCTTGTCGGATTGAACCAATAGCAGTATCTACCAGAACTCCCGTGAGTCTCGGACAGGTAGAGGTAAAAAATACAGTTGCAGAAATTGAATGCGATCGCCTGAGTAAATTTATTGCGGATGAAGTACCAGCCAAGCGTTGAGGGGATGAGGTTTTGGCTGTGGTTTAATCATCCCCCCAAGTTCGTAACTGCAAATAAACAAACACCAAAGTAAAAGCTAACAATACTGTAGCTGCGGCTGCAGCGTAGCCAAAATCAAATTGAGCGAAAGCTTCTTGGTAAATGTAGTAAACCAGCAAGTTAGTAGTATTGAGGGGACCACCGCCGGTAATTACATAAACCTGCTCAAAACTTCGCAATGTAAAAATTGCTGTAGTAACTATGGCAAATATTATAGTAGGTTGTAGTCCCGGTAGGGTAACGTGCCGGAACTGTTGCCAAGCATTAGCCCCATCTAGTTCTGCTGCTTCATAGCGACTGCGGGGGATTGCTTGCAACCCGGCTAAAAATACCACCATATTAAAACCGAGTTGTTTCCAGATACTCAAAATAATTAATACTGGCATAGCCCAAACTGTGCTACTTAACCAGGGAATGGGTACAATGCCCAGTAAGTCTAAAAATCCGTTGACGGGGCCAGTTGTTTGAAATAACCAGCGAAAACCTAAACCGGCGGCGACAAGAGAGATAATGGAAGGCAGAAAATAGGCACTCCTGAGCAGTCCCCGCAGCGCCAGGGATTTGTCTAATAGTACTGCTAGCCCCAAAGGAATAACTAAACTGGGAATGACCGTGGCAACGGTAAAATAAATTGTGTTACCTAAGACTTGCCAAAAATCTTGGGTCAGTAGCAAGCGCCAATAATTCCTTAAACCTACCCAAGTAGTACCTGCGGAGGTGAAACTACCAGCAGTAAAACTGAGGTAGAACAAATAAGCGATGGGCCAAATGATGAAGATGATCAGTAAAATCAGGGCGGGAGACAAAAAAATCCAAGCCGCAAAGGTATCATTATCTAACCAGGACTTAGTATATGTTTTTGGCATTTATCATTTTTCCTCTTTGCTGTTATGACTCTTTGCCCTGATTCTACCCTTAGCCTGGTTGCTCCCAGTATTAGTAAACGCCTTTTATCACTCAGTCAGCCCTTAAAATTAGGGATTATGGCTTCTGGTAGTGGCAGTAATTTTGAAGCGATTGCCCAAGCGATCGCAGATGAGCAATTAAACGCTCAAATTGAGGTTTTAATTTATAATAACCCCTTAGCCAAAGCTGCCATACGGGCAGCTAATCGGGGGGTGGACGCTGTATTATTAAATCACCGTGACTACGGCAGCCGCGAAGCATTTGATGGTGCAATTGTCAAGACTTTGCAGCAGTATGATATCGATTGGGTGATTATGGCTGGCTGGATGCGTTTGGTGACACCAGTGTTAATTGATGCTTTTACAGACAAAATTATTAATATTCACCCCAGTTTACTGCCTAGTTTTAAAGGCATTAATGCCGTAGAACAGGCTTTAGCATCTGGAGTAAAAATTACTGGCTGTACTGTACATTTAGTTTGTTTGGAAGTAGACAGTGGTCCGATATTAATCCAAGCGGCGGTGCCAGTATTACCTGAGGATACAGTGGAAACACTCCACGCTAGGATTCAAATTCAGGAACATATTATTTTACCACAGGCGATCGCACTAGCGGCGCAAAGGTAGTTAACTGGTACAAGTGCGACACCTCATATCTTAACTTAGGTCGAATTGAACCACAGATGAACAAAGATAAATCTCATTTGAGTAGATTATGTTTGATCCATTTTGGTTTGGCGGAATTTCCAGAAAAAGCCGGAAATCCAATTTGTGATCATGTGGGCAATAATTGGCACTAACAAGTTACCGGTGAGCAAGGCGCTAAACCCCAGCATTAAGCCAATGATAGTTGCCCAAATTACATAGGGCCATTGTTGGGGTCCACTTAGATGTAAAATACCAAAGGCTAGACTAGATACAATTACGGCTACATTATCTAGGCCTAGGGCTGGTAGCATCACTCCCCGAAATAAAAGTTCTTCACTTAAGGCCGGGAGTAAGCCTAGCCAGATTAGGTCGGGTAAAGCTAAGGGTCTGATGACTATGTTGAGGTAATAGTCTGCGCTTTGACGGTAGGGAGGATAAAGGCGATAAGCTAAACCACTTAAGGCGGCGATGATTAAACCTAGCCCTAAGCCTAAGAGTAAATCTTTTGCTGACCAGTACCATCTTAATAAATAAACATCGCCATAGCTTAACCACACTCTGGCGACTATCCACAACACAATTGCAGTCACCCCCATAGCTACTAATACTTGGGTGCGTGTCAAGTAGGGAATTTCTGGTTCTTGATTTTGTTGTTCAACCACGATTTGTAATTACTGGCTTCAATGAGGATATTTTAGGACTGAGGGCGGCAGGATTGATGCCGGCTTTATGGGCTACTATTACACCTACGGCCTCTAAATATGAGTTTACCTGCATGGCTGTGATTCCTAAAGCCAGGGCAGGAACCTGGATCAGGGTTTGATTTTCTGCTACGGTAATAATTTGGCATGGCTTTTGATTTAAGCTGATTAAGGCACTACTACCACAAGCATTTGCAGGTACGATGGCTGCATCTACTTCATCTGCCCAAATATCATCTGGTAAAGATGTAGTTGGCTGTTTTTCTGTAATAAATTGGGGGGCGCGACTTAAACCCACAAGTACACATGGTAAAAAAGTATAACCTAATTCTTCGGCGGCAGAACGAGGTGATAAATAGGGGTCTGGGGGTGCGGTTGCTAAGGCTGGAGCGTGGGCGCAGGGTATTTGGAAGGTGCGCACGATTAAATGGCTGATTACTGCTTCCGCACCCGCTAAGGGGTCTACTCCTTGGCCATGACGGTAGTTTTGTACTGCTTCCTCATCCATGTCATCGGGGAAACGGGCGACAACGGCGATCGCTTCTGCGCCGGCTTTGTTAATTAATATTTCTGCCCCTCTGAGGAGACTGTCAGGGTTGCCAATGGTTCCCCAACTGGCTCCTGACTTAGATATCCGTAATTCTACGTTTATTGGCGCATCTGTAATTACATAATCTGTAAGGGTTAAACCCAGGGTTGCTCTGGCAGCATCGGCCGCTTGTAGGTGTCTGAGCCGTAACTCTGGTTCAATGCCTTGGTCTAAAAGTAAACCTATCTTATTATTACGCACGGGACGTAAACCCCAGCATCCAGAGGCGAATTTGTCAAGTCCGTAACCTTCCACATACAGGGTGTTGGGGAAGTTCCAATACAAACTTGCACCATTGAGAACATTGGGGTGAGTGATGAGGCGATCGCACACCTGTGATATAACTCTAGCTACAGGTAAACCATCACCAGCATAACCGCCAATGGCAGCCCCCACCCCAGTTGGTATGATTAAAATAGCTGTATAGGGGCGTTGATTCACTCGACTGATGCACAGTCCACAGTCACAACAGCTTCAACAACAGCTTTTTGCTGTGCTTGATCTACAGAAGTAATCGCCCAACGCAGGGGTTCACCTTGTTTTTGCAATTCCGCTGTAATTGCTGTTTCCAACTCAGTAGGAGTTGCTTGTAAATCAACTTCTGCGGTAATAAAATGGGTTGTCATTGTGCTAAATCTTTGATATTTCCAGTTTCTATAATAACTGATATTAGTTACCAGTCATCAAATAACTGATAACTGATAACTGATAACTGATAACTGATTATTGGTCTTTACCAAACTGCAATTGATAAACTATGTCTTCCTTTTCCGTCTCAATTTTCAAATCAGAACGGGGATAAGCAACACATAGCAAGGCGTAACCTTGTTTTTGTAGTTCTGGACTCACGCCCATCCCATCAGTTTGATCTACAGTTCCCTCGGTAATTTGACCAGCACAAGTGGTACAAACCCCTGCATGACAAGAACTCGGTAAATCTAGACCAGCGGCATCGGCTACTGATAAGATTGTTTCATTTTCAGGAACTTGTAAAGTATGAGTTTTGCCTTGGTGGTGAATTTCAACGTTGTAAGTTTTCGACATATACAAAAGGAGGTGATACCACGCACAAATTAATTATATTATCTGAATTAGTTAAAAATATTGCAGATATTCTCATAAATATTTAGATGAATTTGGGCAAAAGATAGAAATTGACCTCTCCTGGGGGTTTAAAGCTACACAACAGAGCTAAAGCGGCTCCATCTCGCCTTGTAGTTTCGGTTTCCCAGAGGGTGAAAAACTCACCTACACTCAAGTTTTACTAGAAGGGAACAGGGAATAGGCTTAAAGCTCACTATTTGTAATGGTTTCATTATCTGTTTTTGTTGTCACCTGCTTGGCGGTTGCTATATATCAAAGGTGAAAGATATTGAATTAGTCAAAACTATACTTTGAGTATAAAACAAAATTACTAATAACCAATTACCTGTGAGGCTTTTAGGTATAAAAATCAGGTGAACTTTGATAGCTAAATTTTGCCGAAAAATATTTGATAATTAAGGGGAGAACATCCCAATGGAGAACACCAAAATGCTAGAACAATACCGTCATCATGTTGCGGAACGCGCCCAAGTCGGTATTCCCCCTTTACCATTGGATGGGAAGCAAACCTCAGAACTTGGCGAATTGTTGCAAAATCCGCCAGTAGGTGAAGAAGATACATTATTACATTTATTGCGCGATCGCGTCCCCCCCGGTGTAGATGCAGCAGCTTATGTGAAAGCGGGATTTCTCACAGCCATTGCTAAAGGCGAAATTACCAGTCCTTTAGTTTCCCCCATCGCCGCAGTAGAATTACTGGGAACGATGGTAGGAGGATACAATGTTCAATCCTTAATTGATTTACTGCAAATTACCGGGGATGAAGCGATCGCCGCCCACGCAGCCACTGCCCTGAGTAAAATTCTGTTGGTGTATGATGCCTTTCATGATGTTTTGGAATTATCCCAAAGCAATCCTTACGCCAAGCGGGTAATTGACTCCTGGGCTAATGCGGAATGGTTTACCAGTCGTGAGAAACTAGCAGAAGCGATTACGGTGACAGTATTTAAAGTCCCAGGGGAAACCAACACCGATGACCTATCCCCCGCCACCCACGCCACCACCCGCCCGGATATTCCCTTACACGCCTTAGCCATGCTAGAATCAAGGCAACCAGGGAGTTTAGAAACCATTGCCGAATTAAAGCAAAAAGGACATCCTGTGGCTTATGTGGGTGATGTTGTGGGTACTGGTTCCTCGCGCAAATCTGCCATTAACTCGGTATTGTGGCATTTAGGAAATGATATTCCTTATGTACCGAACAAACGCGCCGGGGGTTATATTTTAGGTAGTGCGATCGCACCGATTTTCTTTAACACGGCTGAAGATGCTGGTGCTTTACCCATTCAATGCGATGTAGGTAACTTAGAAACCGGTATGGTAATTACCATCCATCCCTACAAAGGCGAAATTACCAACGAGGCCGGCGAGGTCATTTCCACCTTCACCCTCAAACCCGAAACCATCCTAGATGAAGTCCGCGCTGGTGGACGTATCCCCCTACTCATTGGGCGTACCCTCACCGACAAAACCCGGGAAGCCTTGGGTTTATCACCCAGCACTGTATTTATTCGTCCCCAACCACCCCATGATACAGGCAAAGGTTATACCCTCGCCCAGAAAATGGTAGGTAAAGCTTGCGGTTTACCCGGTGTCCGTCCGGGGACATCCTGCGAACCCCTGATGACTACCGTTGGTTCTCAGGATACCACAGGCCCCATGACCCGGGACGAATTAAAAGAACTAGCCTGTCTGGGTTTCAGTGCTGACCTAGTTATGCAGAGTTTCTGTCACACTGCGGCTTATCCCAAACCCGTAGACATTAAAACTCACCAAGAATTACCAGATTTCTTTGCCCAGCGTGGTGGTGTAGCCTTACGTCCTGGGGATGGTATTATTCACTCTTGGTTAAACCGGATGCTATTACCTGACACGGTGGGAACAGGGGGCGACTCCCATACCCGCTTCCCCTTGGGTATTTCCTTCCCCGCAGGTTCTGGGTTAGTAGCCTTTGCGGGTGCGTTGGGTGTCATGCCCCTGGATATGCCAGAATCAGTATTAGTCAGGTTCAAAGGTGAATTACAACCGGGTATCACCTTACGGGATATTGTCAATGCTATTCCTTACGTGGCCATTCAAAAAGGTTTGCTGACCGTAGAAAAGAAAAACAAGAAAAACGTCTTTTCAGGGCGGATTCTAGAAATGGAAGGCTTACCCAATTTGAAAGTAGAACAAGCCTTTGAACTTACCGATGCTTCCGCAGAACGTTCTTGTGCAGGTTGCACAATTAAGCTGAGTGTTGAGACAATTTCGGAATATCTGCGTTCTAATGTCACCCTGTTAAAGAATATGGTAGCTAGGGGTTACACCGATGCACGTACCATTATGCGCCGGGTGGCGAAAATGGAAGAATGGTTAGCTAACCCCACGCTCATGGAAGCTGATGGAGATGCAGAGTATGCAGAAATCATTGACATTGATTTGAATGAAATCACAGAACCCATTGTCGCTGCACCTAATGACCCTGATAATGTGAAATTATTATCAGAGGTTGCCAATGACCCGGTACAAGAAGTTTTTGTTGGTTCTTGTATGACCAATATCGGTCATTATCGCGCCACTGGTAAAGTTTTAGAAGGTGCTGGTGTGGTGAAAACTCGCCTGTGGATTTGTCCGCCTACCCGCATGGATGAACACCAACTCAAACAAGAGGGTGTGTATAATATCTTTGAAGGGGCGAATGCACGTACAGAAATGCCTGGATGTAGTTTATGTATGGGTAATCAGGCGCGAGTTGCAGATGGGACAACTGTTTTTTCTACTTCGACTCGTAACTTCAATAATCGCATGGGTAAAGATGCGCGAGTTTACCTTGGTTCTGCGGAGTTAGCCGCCGTTTGTGCGTTGCTGGGGCGCATTCCCACAGTGCAGGAATATTTAGATATTGTGGCACAAAAGATTCATCCTTTTGCTGGTGATTTGTATCGCTATTTGAATTTTGATCAAATTGCTGGTTTTGAGGATGAAGGGCGAGTTGTTGCTGTGGAAGATATGCCCAAACTTGAGGATATTTTAGGTATGTCAGCAGCGACGAGGTAGATTATTAATTGGGGTGGGCGTTGCTCACCTGATAGTACAGGAGTCAAAAGATAGTTTTTTACCTCCTGTGCAGTTCTTTAAGCAGAGGGTTGGGGCAATTCATTTATTTATTGCCCCTGGCTATGGTTGAATTAAACTGTACGTTGCTGGATTAAAGCTTCATAAGAAGCTTGGAAATCATCAACAGTAATCTTGATGGCAGCAGTATCTGTTTCACCTTGAGACCTAAACCGGCGAATTGCTTCTACAGCGGCCTGATTGCAGAGTAATACTAAATCCGCACCATTCCAACCTTCTGTCACCTTAGCCCAGTGTTCCAAATCTACATTTAAAAGAGGTCTGCCTTGATTGTAAACTTGCAAAATCTTGCACCGACTATCTAAATTCGGTAAATCTACTTTTAATTGTAAATCTAACCGCCCTGCCCGTAACAGAGCAGGATCTATGGCATCAGGACGATTGGTAGCCCCAATTACCAAAATATTTGCGCCAGTTCCTAAACCATCTAATTCCGTGAGTAATTGTCCTACTACCCGGTTACTGACTCCTGAATCACCGGTGTAAGTCCCCCGTGCTGGCGCTAATGTATCAAGTTCATCGATAAATATTACACAGGGATCTGCTTGTCGCGCCTTGGCAAATAACTCCCTAACTGCTTGTTCACTGGCTCCCACCCAACGGCTAAGTAAATCTGGTCCATTAATACCAATAAAGTTAGCTCGTGCTTGGGAAGCCACAGCCTTGGCTAATAATGTTTTCCCAGTACCGGGAGGACCCACAAGAGTATTCCCTTGGGCGCTCTGGCTTTTGTTTCTTTGTAGAGTTCTGGATACAACAAAGCCCCTTCCACAGATTCCCGCAAGGTCTGTTTTATGGTTTCCAAGCCCCCAATATCTTCCCATTCCACATGAGGAACTTCAACTTCCATGCTACGAAGTACTGCTGGTTTGATTTCCTTGAGCGCCTGCAAGAAATCAGATTGCTGCACCGTAATAACTTCTGGAATTGGCATATCAATGGAAGGAACCTGACGGCGTAAAGCTGTGTATGCTGCTTTTTGACAGACAGCTTTTAAGTCAGCCCCCACAAATCCCACGGTGCGATCGGCAATAAACTCCAGATCAACTGTATTATCTAAGGGCATAGCACGAGTCAGGACTTGCAGGATTTCTTTGCGCCCATTGATATCTGGAACTCGAAACTGAATTTCTCTGTCGAATCGTCCGGGACGGCGTAGAGCTGGGTCAAGATGATCAGGGCGATTAGTAGCTCCGAGTAAAATCACGCCTTTGTTGTGGGAGAAACCATCCATGAGGCTCAATAGTTGGGCAACTAAACGCTTTTCTACTTCCCCTTCTACTGCACTACGGTCTGGGGCCAAGCTATCGATTTCGTCAATAAAGATAATACAAGGAGCATTTTTAGCAGCTTTTTCAAAAATAGCCCGCAGTTTTTGCTCTGCTTCACCATAATATTTGGTGATGACTTCAGGGCCAACAAGGGCAATGTAGTTAACCCCCAGTTCTTCAGCTAACGCACGGGCTGTGAGTGTTTTGCCGGTACCGGGGCGACCTACTAATAATACCCCATGTGTAGGTTCGAGTCCTAACTTAACTAGCAGGTCAGGGCGTTTTAAAGGAATAGCAATCAGTTCTTTGAGTTCTTTGAGTTCTTGGTTCAATCCCCCAATATCTTTGAGGGTTATACCTAAATTACCTTCGGGTTGTATATTTGGGTCAGATGCACCTGTATCACGTGCAGGGGAAGATGGGGTACGAATGGAAGTAGTACCAACATTACTAGTTGTATTATTATTAGTACGGGGAATGTTACCGGTTCTGGGAATACTGCTTAATGAACGTGAGTTAAACTGCACATCAGTTTTAATTTGTCCATTTTCCACTTTTTCTTCTAGAGTTTTCACCAACTCTATAAACTGCTCAAATCCCTTGAATAAATCACTCATAAAGTTCCTCGAAAAATGAATTGAGAAAATATATCTTAGGCTACATACAGCTTAAATTTGATATTGATTAATCAAAGTCAAATAAAAGATTTGCAGCTGCTTGAATACGGGCAATTGGTTCTACTGATCTAGGTAAATTGGGTAAGCGGATGATTGTTTGTTCGGGAAATAAGCTGGAGTCAATTCCTATTTCTTGAGTATAGCGATTTTGCACTACATAACGTTGTTGGATTCCCATATCTTTCAGGGATGCTGTTAGGCGTATATGTTCAGATATAATCGCACCTTCTGCCTGAATTACTCCCACAAATTGCGTATGCTTTGGATTTTTTAATTTCTTTTGGGCTTGGACAACTTGTTGACGTAAATTCCGCAACCGCCCAATTAAATCTAGTCTACCTACAACGTTCTGGTATTTTATCCATAACTTAAATATCCACGATAACCAATCTCCTAAAGCAGATGGCATTGCCAAAAATTGTAGCAGATGACCGGTGGGAGCAGTATCTAAAATAATCAAGTCTTGCTGGTTACTATCCAATAAGTCCATAATAGTGATTAGGGACAGTATCTCATCAATACCTGGTAAAGCTTGAGACATAATCTGTCGCCAAGCTCCTGGAAGATAAGCAATATCTATTGTGCTATCAGTTTCTGTTCCTTCACCACTAATCATATCCGCTAATTCCCAAAGATAATCCGTACGAAACTGATCTAATATTTCATCAGCATCAATTTCTTGTCCGGTCAAATTAGTTGCCAATGATGAGGCTTGATGTCCCAATTTTTGTCCAAATGCATCACCCAAGGAATGAGCAGGATCTATGGAAATTATCCGAATTTTTTGTTGAGGATGACGATTAGCTAAACCCCAGCCTAAAGCTCCTGCAACTGTTGTTTTACCAACTCCTCCTTTACCCCCCACAATAATTAGTTGACATCCTTCGGATACAAAGTCACTGAAGCTTGGGAGGATTCTACTTGGCCATTGAATTACTGGCGGGGTAGAAAGTTCGACGCTGTCAATTTTTTGAATTTGTCGTGCCAGGTCATCCAATGCCAAGGAACCTAATGGTTCTTTTGCTTGTTGTGGTACAATGAAAACTGGTTGATTGCCGGCAATTTTTAAGAATTTATCGGTCAAATTTTGTTGCTCTGCATAGCGGTCTGTATTTATATCGCTATCTGTGATGATGCGATTTATCAGAATTCCGGTATAATGAATATTGAGAGTTTTTAAATTATCTAAAAATCTTTCAGTTTCTGCTAAACACATGGGTTCAGCAATTGTGACTACCAAGCAACCTGTAAATGTCTCATCTTGTAGCAGTCGTCTACCTTCTGCTAATTGAGATTTCATATCCTCCAGAAAATCATCTACTTCATCAGATTTATAGCTCCCTCTGAAACTCTCTGTGATCACACGATGTTTTTGTTGAAATAATTCAAAGGAATTTAAAATTACATCGAAGAAATCTTTTAATTGCAACAAATTTAATGTATGACCTGAAGGAGCCATATCAAGCACTATCCGGTCTACGGTTTTTTCTGAAAGTAGACGCTGAATTTCTAGCAATCCCATCAGTTCATTTAAGCCAGGCCAATTTAGATCCCAAACCGGGGCTAAATCTTCTCCGTCAGCTAAACTCCCTCGCTCAACTAGCAGTTCTAAGAATCGACTATATTTAGCCCTAAATTCCACTAATAGTTTTTCAGCATCTAATGCTCGAACACTCAAATTAGGTAAATCTTCTACCTGTGAACCATCATCTGTGACTTTTGAAAGTAATACATCTCCTAAGGAATGTGCTGGGTCTGTAGAAAGTAACAAAATTTTTTCCTCTGGAAACTTTGTCGCCCAGTAACGAGCAAAACTGCAAGAGATAGTAGTTTTACCAACTCCGCCTTTGCCGCTAAACATAACCAAGTTAAGTGAGTCGTACTGCTTCATAACTTTAAAAGAATTAGGAAAAGAATAAATAAACTTTAATTAAATAAAGTGGTAAGGAGGAAGAGAATCTCCTAACAATAAATTCCAACGAGGACAAGCTTTTTGCCAATTTAAAGTTTGTTCTAAAAACCAATTTTTATCTTCAATATTAACCAGCATATGAATGCTTACTTCTTGCTCTTTTTCTTTAACAACAACCGGATAATTATTGGTTGTTGTTATTAAATCAATGAGATACTGTTTTTCTGCTGCTTGTGCAATACTAAAGTCTTTTTGGTTTTGATACTGTTGCTTTTTAGCTAAAAAGTAATCTTTTCCCCTGGCCTTTACTGGTGCAACTTCCTCTAGTATTACAGGAATCAATTTCAAAGTAAATTCAGTCTTACCATGAATTTTTTGTAGCTGCTGGCGATATTTTTCGGTATTTGATTCTAGGTGAATGAGCAGATTTTTCTGAGAATTAAAGCATATTCCAAACTGCACGGGTAAAACTGTAATCTGCTGGTAAAGCTCACAAATAACTCGGTCATGGCATAAAGCCATCTCGATAATTTTCTGCTCATTATGTTGGAATGACTCTAAAGATATTCCAGGCTCAACAATAGCCGAAAGATTAGTACTCTTAATCAGCACTACTTGACTAGCAGCACCTTGTGGTAAAATTAAGGGCAAGCTAGGTGTTTCTAAAAAGGCATAACTATAGAGGTTTTCTGATTCCATATACTGCACCTAGATAGTTGTATAATTTTAACTAATTCAGTTTCCGCTCCCACATTGTAATAATATTAAATTATCATCCTCGATTTGGTAAAAATTATACCATATTTTTATATTTTTGGTGATAGTGCCAGATTTTGAAGACTTATAGAGTTAGTTTAAAGTATTGCTGAAAATATTTACATATTCTTGAAAGATTTACAATGACACCTTAGTTAGCTATAATTAATAATTAATAACAATTCAGACATTGTTCATGAAAAATACTCCTAAGCGTAGTGTTATCAGACCTAAGATTAGTACAATGCCTCGCAATAAGAACGAGGCATCGTGCCAGCTGGAACTGTATCAAATGGTGACTGAAAAGGAACGTCTTCAAAGGGAACTATATTTCATTAGAGAGCGAACAAGTTTACTAAACAGGCGTTTAACTACCCTGAATCACCAAATAGAAGAAACCGAGAAAACGATTAAGAAACTTCGTCAAAATGATCCTGAGTTAACAAATACTCAAGATATAGGCTCTCGAAAAAATATATATGTTGAGTCTATTGAATCGGTGCAATCTAAGAACTACAATGTTCTGGAAATTGAATATTAAGTCGGTCATATTGCCGAAAATTTGACAACTCCCGGTTGGATCTTGATCTACTTAAGTCTATGCTCTCACCTGAGTTTGTTCTTCCAAGGCTTCGTATTCTTCAGATTCTGCTTCCAGTCGGGCTTCTTCTTCCAATTCTTGGAGTTTTAAAAGAATTTCTTCTTCTTGAGCGTCATACTCTTCTTCGGTAATGTCGCCCATGTCTAGGGAAAGCTGCAGGGTCAATAATTGTTTGTTCAGGTTTTCTTGATCATTAAATTCGGTATTAGCACGCTCTTCAATTTTCTCTGCAATCCATACAACTCCATTAATTGGACCCATTATTGGAGATAGTAAAAGTTTCATCAGCATAGTCATAAATCCTTGGTAGTTGATATTGCATTTTTAAAGCTATTATTACATACAGCAAGAGGGATGGTAATAAATAGCTGCAATTGGGTCTATGGTTCAGCCAGTTGTGCAAATGTGTAGGGAGCAGTGAAATTGTTGTAGCGAATACGTAGGCGATCGCCAAATTTCATATCAATTGCTTCTACGATTTCACCGAATTTAGATTCACTTTCCCAAGGAATCAAAAATGCGGTGTTATAAATCATGTCCTCTGTCATAAGTTCACCCTCTATAACCTCTGTTGCTAAAGGATTTAGCTCATTAGAGAAAACTTCAATCACAGATTGTTTGCGAGCGGATAAATTACTTTCAATTAATTGTCCAATGTGAATCACCTCCTCTATACTTAATTTTCTACCTTCCATATTGTCACGCTCCTGTTTCAAAGCGAGATTAGATTCCATCATGGCTTGCAATTCAGACTTGCTATCCCAAAAAATCTTAACACTCACCTCTCTTTGTCCGGCCAGTTTTTGAAATAAGTTGTGCAATTGCTCTTTATATGGTTCGATGAGTTGTGTGGTTATTGCGTCCCAGTCTTTAATAACTAATCCGAACTGGAGAGGAAGAAGGACATTAAATCCTGCTTGCATCGTCTCCTCTAACACTTTTTCATGAGTTAATAAATTGCGTCGAGAAGCCAAATATTTCTCTTTAGATGCTTCTGAATATAAAAAAGTCAATCCATCAACTACCTGACTATAAACAGGTTTCCCGTCCAATCCTGTAATAGAAACAGAGCTAGGAATTATATCGGGGAAAATCCCATACAAATAAAGACCAAAATTCATTAATTTATTAACCCATTGAGTTGGAATTTACAACTGATCACTTTTGATTACATTGTTTTGGCGGTCAAAACTAACCGTAACTTAGCATGAATCAGGTCTAGTTGAGCTAAACCGATATCTATCTCACCGTCTACAACAACTCCAGTATTTAAAAGCCGGTCTAATAACTCTACCACTGAAGCCTGATTGCTAGTTTCCCCTGGATAATAAGAACCAGAGGGAGGTAAAAGACTACCAAAATCTCCTAAATTTACATTGAGGTCTGATGGCTCAATTTCAAATATCTGACAAAAATCTAAAATTTGTGACTCTAACTTTTGCAAACTTTCCGCCGCTCGGTCTAAATCAGATTCACACAGTAACTCCTGTTCCATACGCCGAATTACTTGCGCTTCCATTAGTTGACGCAGCAATTCTAATACAGTCAATAATAAAGGAGCTAAACCCGCTTCGTTATTTTTAGAAGCCTTGGTTGGTAAATCCTTAAAGTCTTCCGATGGATTACAAACCATTTCTATAAATGTAACCTAAACTTTCAGTTTCTTTGAATGCAATTCAATCAGTCATTTTTCAATAGTTATTAACCGTCCCAGTCTGTTTGACTTTCGCTGGTTCAAACAGAAATTTTAACCAATTACTCATCTAACTGGGAATCTCGTGATCAAATAATTTCCTGGTTACTTAATCATGTTGAATATTCTCTGGTAATGGAGTTTGATCTTGGATACTCGCAGACTTAAGTAACTTTATTTCGGATTCTAGACTCTCCAGGCGATTTTGAAGCTGTTGATTTTCTTCAATTAATCTTTGGGCTTTACTGCTCAGATAAGGGTCATTTTCCCACCAATTAATACCCATTTCCTTGGCTTTATCAACGGAGGAAATTAACAAGCGAATGCGAATATGTAAAAGTTCAGTTGATGCGATAGATATAGAAATATCGCCCGCAATAACAACGCCCTTATCTAAGACTCTTTCCAGAATGTCCGCTAAGTTTGAGCCTTGAGTAGATGTGTTAATAGTTCGACTTGAGTTTGTCTGATGACGTGTTGGTAGTATGGGGGTAGAAGTCACGAATAATTCAACTCTTGAATAGTATAAAGACGATAATTTTGCTCACAAACAATTTGTGTTCCAAAGAACCAGAAGCATTTAGTATTAGATGCAATCTGGAGCTAAGTCTTTGAAAATTCTAGTTATTACTTGACTTTTTGGTATGAGTTTAGTGATTGTAAACTTCTTTATCAAAAAGATCAGCATTTTCTAAATCTGTCTTTGGCTGTGAAAGTTCTGTTTGGAAACTAGTCTTGCTAAGTAATTCCATTAAAATATTTGTCGCTTCGCTCATCGCTAAATTACTGCGGTTGCACAGAACATCGATAGCAATCTCCTGAAAGTCTGGATTTTCTACTTCTACTAGAATGTCATTGTCCGCACATACTTTAGCAATCATCAAACAAGACCGTAAACCTGAAGTTTTCTCTGCTTCTATAACCAGACGAAACGATCTTACCAAGTGCACTATTAAGTAAGCAGATTCTCGAGATATGTTTGTTTTCTGAATTAATATTTCGCCTTGAGTTATCTCATCTGGTTCTGGCATATTAATAGTTACTAACCTATCCATCAAAGCATCTTGGGTTGAATGAACTCCACAGTATTCTTCGGGATTGGATGTAAATATAGCGCGAAATTTCGGATTAACGTGTAGATACTCTGGCTGATTACTACTAGGAGGTAGGCTGAGAATTTTTTCTTCTAAAGCTGAAAGTAAAACGTTATTAACTTCTGGACGTGAACGGTTAAATTCATCATAGACTAAGGTAAAACCTTCTCGACAGGCTAAAGTCAGTCTAGAATCAACCCAGTTCTGTTGTAATTGGTCTTCTACTTTAACGACGTTGTGAATATAATTGTCCAGTAATTTCTTGCGAGTATAACCAGTTTCACTACCAATCAAATCCGAACTTTTAAATTCGTCATCGCCAAACAGTAACATTACTGGGCTCTCGAGACAGTGCGCTATGTGGAGTGCTAAAGTTGTTTTACCTGTTCCCGCAGGGCCTCGCAAGTGAACGGGAAACCCTGATTTGAGATAACGCAATGCTCTAGCTGCTACTTTCTCAATCGCAGGTGTCATGACAAACTGTCCTGGACGGACACGAATAACTGCTCTTTTGTGATTCGTATTGGTGATAGCCATAAATTGAAGCTGGTAATAAATTGAAGGTGTGTGAGACTATAGACTGAAAGATTTCAAGTGTTACTGTCAATTGGGATTTGCCAAGGGACTCTCTGCACTTTAAAGGTGTGTAGTGATATCAAATTTTTCTAGCGGTCTAGTTTTTGAAGTCCCAGGCTAGGTTTTGATTTTTTCTATTCACTTGATGATCTTAACATTTTTGACGCTAACTAAAACCAGGATTGCTGATCCAAATCCCAGTTATAAGTTGAGAAAGCATGGAACTATCTTTATATTCAATCAGAGGGAAATTAAGGTGCGATTATTGATTTAATGTGACAGAGTTCCTCTCTATCGTACTATATAAAGGTAAATAAATCTAAAACTCTAGTTAAGTAACACTATTGACTTTATTCGTTCAGCAAATATTGGAATCAGTGGGTTAGCAATACAAGCCTATTTTACTAAAGTCTCGGAACACTTTAATTTTATTAATTAACCCCTTGTATTAGCAGTTTTGCAACTGAAAGATAAAGGGGGTTTATTATTTAGCCCAATTTTGAAACAGATGAGATGTGTTTATTGCGAATCTTTATTAAAGTCCGGATCCACCAATAACACTCATAAACAAATCCTGACGGAATTGACGCAGTTCTGCTGCTTGGGCTTTGGCCTTAGCAACACGTTCTTTAGCAGTGGTGGCTAAAAATTGCTCAGTTTCTTGCTGCAGGTTTTGTTGGAACTCAAGCAATGCTGCTGCTTGTGCTTTCGCTTGAGCAACACGTTCTTGAGTTGTGGTTGTTAAAAATTGCTCAGTTTCTTGCTGCAGGTTTTGTTGGAACTCAAGCAATGCTGCTGCTTGTGCTTTCGCTTGAGCAACACGTTCTTTAGCAGTGGTGGCTAAAAATTGCTCAGTTTCTTGCTGCAGGTTTTGTTGGAACTCAAGCAATGCTGCTGCTTGTGCTTTCGCTTGAGCAACACGTTCTTGAGTTGTGGTTGTTAAAAACTGCTCAGTTTCTTGCTGTAGGTTTTGTTGGAACTCAAGCAATGCTGCTGCTTGTGCTTTCGCTTGAGCAACACGTTCTTGAGTTGTGGTTGTTAAAAACTGTTCAGTTTCTTGCTGTAGGTTTTGTTGGAACTCAAGCAATGCTGCTGCTTGTGCTTTCGCTTGAGCAACACGTTCTTGAGTTGTGGTTGTTAAAAACTGCTCAGTTTCTTGCTGCAGGTTTTGTTGGAACTCAAGCAATGCTGCTGCTTGTGCTTTCGCTTGAGCAACTCTAGCAATACTTTGAGCAACTCTAGCACTTTTGCTGCAATCAATAAGTTTATTAACACTCTCGAATATTGACCGGTTTTCTTCCCGGATTCTTTCCATCAAAGCAGACATGAACTTCTCCTGAATAATGATAAAGTGGTCTAAACCATTTGATAATTAAGCAGGAACTGCTGCAGACTGAGTGAGTCCTACTGCTTCTGCATATTTCAGGTAAGTTTCTACAGAAGCAATGACAATTCTAGCTTCAATAGCCAGTAATTCAATACCAACTAAAGAAACACGAGCCCAGGCATCGATGACGATACCTTTGTCCAGGATTCTATCAATAACTTCTGCCAAGCTGGAGGAAGAGTTAGTTTTTTCAACTGCCATATGTTTACACCTTACAATCCCTTGGAACCGTTAGCTATCAAGCTTTTTTAAAATTTGGAAAATGCAGAATAACGCAGAATAACTATAAGAAACTTATAGTTATTCTACAAAAATGGATTTTATTGTGAGAATTATGCAGGAACTGCAGCAGACTGAGTCAGACCTACTGCTTCTGCATATTTCAAGTAGGTTTCTACAGAAGCGATTACGATTCTAGCTTCAATAGCCAGTAATTCGATACCAACCAAGGATACACGAGCCCAAGCGTCGATAACGATACCTTTGTCAAGGATTCTGTCGATAACTTCTGCCAAGCTGGAGGAAGAGTTAGTTTTTTCAACTGCCATATGTTTACACCTTAGATAATTGTCGCAAAGTTTACCTGTGGCAAAAAAAGAATGTGTTTTTTTACTCACAATTGGAACATTAGCATCTATCCCCAGCATTTGGCAATACCTTGGAAGAAAAAAAGTGTAAAAAAGTGTAAAAAAGTTAATTTATGAAAATGATGTATGAAAAAAGTATATTTTTAGGAAAAAGAGTCACAAATTTTGACAAATTGCTGTATACTAATAATTTTTGTGACTTTTACTCTGTTTTAATACTATTTACGGCGTCTATAAGGAGCATCGCAGTTTGGAAAGTGCAGGATAGAACATCCCCCCAGCTTCGGGGGGCGCGATTGCGGTATCACTGAAGTTCCTCGCTTTTATTGATCTCGCGACCAGCCGAACTAGAAAGAACATTATGTTTTATGCTGGTAATTGTAAATGTGGGAGTAAAAAACTATGGTATCAGCACCGCATCTGCTGACAGACCCATTTTTGCAACTGCCAACTACCAACTCAGTGCAAGTAGTTTGGTTTACTGAATTTGCAGGTCAAGAACACGTGGTTTACTACGGTGAAAATCTGGATCAATCGAGATTGGCAAAAACGAGTAAACTTAGCCGCACAAGAGAAGACCAGCAATCAAAAGTAGCAAATACAACTATAAATCAACCTGTCAAACGTCATATTTGGCGACACGCAGCTGAGGTGACGGGGTTAACCCCCGGTGTGCGTGTTCCCTATTTTGTTATGAGTGTGCGAGAAGATGGTGCAAGTGTTAGGAGTGATGTTTTCACTCTCGCGCCTACCCCGGAGCGGGGTCAAGCAATGAAGATTCTATTGACTTCAGACCATCAATTAAAACCGATGATAGCAGCCAATCTGCAAAAGGTGGTGGAAACAGTCGGACAAATAGATGGGGTATGGTTCGCTGGTGATTTAATTAATGTGAGCGATCGCGCCTCAGAATGGTTTGATGATCATCGGGGTGGTGCCTTCTTTCCGGCTTTACAAGGTCGTGCTAATTATAAGATGGCGCATAATGGTGTTGAAACCATTTATACAGGTGGTGAAATCATTCAACACGCCCCCATGTTTACAGCCATTGGTAATCATGAAGTCATGGGGAGAGTTGGGAGAAGCAATAGTTTAAACAATGAGTTTAATGATACCATTCCCCGTGCTGTCGCCGAAAAATTATACAGGGAAAGTCTTTAATAGATAATTCCTTTAATACACAGACATACGAAGAGATTTTTAGCTTACCTGAAAGTGAATCCGGCGGTAAAAAGTATTATGCAGTGAGCTTTGGGGATGTGCGTCTAGTAGTACTGTACGTAACTTGTATGTGGCGAACCCAAAAAATAAATACAGTATACAGAGGTAGATATACAGAAGCAGTCCAGGATTTAGACAATCCTGAAAATTGGGGTTATGGACAGTTTATTTTTGAACCAATTGCCAAAGGTAGTGAGCAATATAATTGGTTAGAAGCAGAACTTGACAGTGAAGAGTTTCAACAAGCCAAATATAAAGTAGTGATGTTCCATCATCCCCCCCACACTCTGGGTGATAACATCGTCCCTGCTTATACTGACCCAGTGCAGACCATAGAACGTGATCACAAAGGTAAGATTACCGCTGTCCGTTACGAGTACCCCAAAGACACAGACTATATTAACCGTGATCTTGTCCCGTTACTAGAAGCGGCTGAAGTGCAACTAGTATTATATGGACATTCCCACCTGTGGAATCGGTTTATAAGTCCTAGTGGAATGCAGTTTCTAGAAACATCGAATGTGGGTAACTCCTATGGTGCTGCTTGGGGGAACAATAAACGAGAAATACTGACGGTATCTCAAGAAGATTATATTGCAGTGGGTGATCCTTACGGATTAGAACCAGTAGTCCCAAGCATAGCACCTTTGTTAAGGGAAGATAATCAGCCCATTCCTTACATAGCAAGTAACGACATCACGGTTTTTAGTATATTTAACACAGGCACTGGGATAGTAACTAGCTATTATTTTGATATGCGTAAACCAGATTCAGATGTAGTAAAATTCGATGAATTTAAATTAAAATAATCCCATCCCAGAAACCTCTGTGTTTGTCTGTGTAGTTCCTTTATAGTTAGCACAAAAAAATATAGCAACCTCAACAGGTTGTGATAAACTCTCAGCCAGAGAAAATAAAAAGGTACTAAAAATGACTAAGCTGCGGGTGGGACTGCTGTTTGGGGGTCGTTCGGGGGAACATGAAGTTTCAATTAGTTCAGCACGGGCGATCGCCCGTGCCTTAAATGTAGAAGAAAATGCTCACAAATACGAAATATTGTCTTTTTACATCCAGAAAAATGGCTGCTGGTTAGGGGGAGAACTAGCACAGCAGATTCTAGAAACTGGTATTCCCCAATTAGAAACCCAAAACTTGAACCCGTGGCGATTACCTGACCAAGTAACAGAAGTAGATGTTTGGATTCCCATTCTGCACGGTCCCAACGGAGAAGACGGTACTATTCAGGGGTTGCTGACATTAATGCAAGTTCCCTTTGTGGGTTCTGGGGTCTTAGGTTCGGCTGTAGGTATGGATAAGATTGCCATGAAAATGGCTTTTGAGCAAGCCGGATTACCCCAAGTGAAATACAAGGCCTTAACTAGAGCGGAAGTTTGGTCAAATCCCTGTGTGTTTCCCAAACTATGCGATGAAATAGAGTCAGCCTTAGACTATCCCTGTTTTGTGAAACCTGCTAACTTAGGTTCATCAGTGGGTATTGCCAAAGTGCGATCGCGTTCAGAGTTAGAAGCGGCCTTAGATAATGCTGCTACTTATGACAGACGAATAATTGTGGAAGCGGGTGTAGTTGCTAGAGAAGTAGAATGTGCCGTATTAGGTAATGATCAAACTAAAGCCTCCATTGTAGGAGAGATTACTTTCCACAGTGACTTCTATGATTACGAAACTAAATATACTGTAGGTAAGGCAGATTTATTAATTCCTGCACCCATTCCAGATGGTGTGAGCCGCCAAATCCAAGATATGGCCTTACAAGCCTTTGCAGCTGTGGATGCTGCTGGGTTAGCAAGGGTAGATTTTTTCTTTGTGGAAGCTACCGGGGAAGTATTAATTAACGAAATCAACACCTTCCCAGGCTTTACTGCTACCAGTATGTATCCCCAGCTTTGGGCTTATAGTGGTATACCCTTTGCGGAATTAGTAGACCGGTTAATTCAATTAGCTCTAGAAAGGTATAAGGTTTAAATGATAAAAATATAATCAGATATAGTCAGATGTAATCATTTATGGGATATTTTGGGAATGAAACTATCTGACTACCCTAAATCAAAGGGAATAAATTACCAGACTGCTTGGAGGATGTGGAAACGTGGTGAACTTAAAGCTACTCAGCTTCCTACAGGTACAGTCATCGTTGATGTACAAAAAACCTTTGAAGGAGTTGTGATTTATACGAGAGTATCTAGTGCTGAAAATAAAAGCAATTTAGACAGTCAAGCAGAAAGGCTTGTACGTTACTGCGAAGCTAAAGGGTATCAAGTAAAGAAAATAGTTAAAGAAGTGGGAAGTGGAGTTAATGACAACCGAAAAAAATTAGTTGCGTTGCTAAATGAAGATGATCATAAAATTATTGTTGTTGAGCATAAAGATAGATTAACCAGGGTGGGTTTTAATTATCTGAAAGTCTTAGTAAACAAGCAAGGGAAAGATATTGAGGTAGTAAATCTTGCAGAAGAAGAAACTGAAGATATTATGCAAGACTTTATCTCAATCATAACTAGCTTCTGTGCGAGAATCTATGGTCTAAGAAGAAGGAACAGAAAAACACAAGTGCATTGTTAATCCTGGAGTCAGAATGCGATTAGTTGAACGACATATAATCAAAAGAAATAACAAGTGGTTTGGGGTGATTGATCAAATGTCTTTTTTATCAAAAAACCTATTCAACTGTGCTGTTTATTTATGTCGTCAAGCCTTTTTCAATAGTCAACCAATACCAACTTTCAATCAAATATACCACTCACTTAAAAACAGTGATGATTACAAAGCTTTACCCAGCAAAGTTGCTCAACTGGTATTTAAACAAGTCGATAAATGCTTTAAATCCTATCAAGAAGCCAAAAAAGAGTATAAGTTAAATCCTGATAAGTTTTTAGGTGAACCCAAGTTACCCAAGTATAAACATAAGCAACAAGGGAGAAATATCTTAACCTTTAACAATCAGGCTTTTTCTAAAAAAGCCTTAAAGCAAGGTTTAATTTCTCCTTCTGGGTTGTCATTGCTCATCAAAACCAAGCTTACTCAAATTCAAGAAGTCAGGATTATTCCCAAAAATAATGCCTACATTGTCGAAGCAGTTTATGAGCAAGAAGAAACATCCCTAACAACTAATAACAGAATAGCAGCAATTGATATAGCCTTAAATAACTTAGCCACTGTTAGTAGTAATTGTCACGACTTCAAACCTTTTATTGTTTGCGGTAAAGCTATTAAATCCTGTAATCAGTTTTACAACAAAGTTAAAGCTAGTCGTCAATCTCAGTTACCTAAAAATCAAAAAACTTCTAGAAAAATAGAAGCACTGACACTTAAACGTAATAACAAGGTGGATTATTACCTCCACACAGCTAGTAGATTTATTGTTAATCAGCTAGTCAGACAAAACATAACCCATTTGATTATAGGTAAAAACGAGAATTGGAAGCAAAGCATTAACTTGGGAAGTAAGACCAATCAAAACTTTACTAATACTCCCCATGCTCGATTTATCCAGCAACTAGAATATAAAGCTAAACTCGCTGGAATCAAGGTGCAAACAAATGAAGAGAGCTACACCTCAAAATGTAGTTTTCTAGATTTTGAACCTATCAAAAAGCATGAACACTATTTAGGTAAAAGAATCAAGAGAGGTTTATTTAGGTCTAAGTCTGGGAAAATATATTCAGCAGACTTGAATGGTTCCCTAAATATATTAAGAAAGGTAGCTGGGGACTCTATCTTTGATGGAAACTCAGTAGAGAGGTTTGTAGTTAGCCCAGTAAGGTTTAGACCTTACCAAGCTAAAAATATAGTCAAATATTTTTAGTAACTATTCTGGTCATGAATCCAAGTGATCACTAATCTGAGCAAAAATTTGACATCTCCCCTGGTTGAAACACAGGGGAATCTAAGATGTTGCTACGCAGGCTGAAGCAATGCTACGCAACGTTTACAATATTATTTACTTAATCTATGAAATAAATTATGTTGTCTTGGGAGTGTCAAAGCTCCCCTACCCACCTTAGGCCCAAGGTCATACCTAGCTGTGTGGCTACTTAAGTAAAGCATATGAACGGGTTTTTCACCATACTTGCTGATGCTATCTTATTTTAACTGAACAGAAATGCTTTGTAAATACCTGTCAAAACCTTTTTGTTAAGGATACGACAGGATAAATCCTGTTGAGTCACGTTTCATCCCCTCTCTAAAGAGTAGGGTTTCTCAGGCTCCCACTATGTTTTGATAGGATTCGGTGGCTGGATGTTTCCAAAAAAAAAGCTACTGAGTTGCACACCTGGCTACTGATACCTGATGTCTAAGCCTCCACTACAATCATGAACTAGAGGGGCGTAAGTTGAAACTAACCATGGAACATAGTCACAGTAGACAGTATGAGGCGAGGCAAATCAGAAGACCGGGAAATAGGAAATCAAAATTAGTCGATAATTTCAACATTTTTATCTATGTGCTGATACGTCATCCAGGGTTATTGTTGACTGGGTTGTTCACAATCCTCATAGGAATTACCGCCTTAGCTTTGTATAGCTTGGGTGATGTTGGTAGTAAACATCAGGTAGAGCCACTAGAAATACCGGCTGTAGTGGCCAAACCAATGACAAGGCCTTCCGACAAGAACAATCCTACACCTTTATGGATGGTAGCGGCCATCGCCCTGAGTTGTGCCAGTGGTTGCTTAATGATTTTGCGACTAGTCAATCACCAGGTATCAAGAGCGGACAAACCCATCACTAGTCCAAGAGCAAAATCAAGGATTTTAAATAGTTCACCTATTGTTGCACCACTCGAACCCAGGCTAAGGAAATCAGATACACCGGAAACGGTTCTAGCATCAGAAGATATGCATCCACTGGATAAAAGGCAAGAAATTTTGGCAGAGTTGATGGATATTCGTCAAAAAAATTCTTGGTCGGCAATTTTATTGTCCAAATCTCAACCTGGTTCCTAAGTTGATAAAATGTGAGCTTTGTCCATAATCCCAGGGGTAACCAATAGCCATGATAACAATCTAAAAAACTGCCAAAATGGCAACCATACTGAGATTTAGTGGGTTAGATTAAAGAAGACAAAAACAAGACGGGTTCTATTAATTGGGATTATCAAGAATAAACTTACCTTGATAAAGGATAACGGTTTTAATCAATAGTTTTGGTATTTGTCGCACCGGGAATATTAAATATATCCGCGTTGTCACTGTTATATACATTAGCCCCCTAAATCAATGACAGTGCTGATAAATATTCCTGAACACTACAGCAGCAAATACCAGAGTGAGAGGTTCAAGGCGATTGGTATGCCTTCTCTCACTCTTTTTTTTTCGGTCAAAAATTTGTCTTGTGCAAAAAATCAAGAATAGCTGCATTGATCACCGCCGAGGAACCAGTCGCAGCATCATGACAGCAGTTATCTAAAATTCTTAGCTGGGAATGAGGGATAGATAGATGTAACTTTTTACCATGACTGAGGGGGAACCAACTATCTTGATCTCCCCACATAATCAGTGTGGGACATTTAATATTACCTAAATTATTTTGAATCTGACTGAGCATATTAGGTTTATTAAGTTGCCAGTTCTCTATTTCCTGTGCTGCTATTTGTAACTCCTCAGCGACTTTGACAATAGTCCCAGGAAACTCAATAAATGGATAGGTTATCCAATACACATCTTCTTGTGTCAACAGTGATGGGTCGAAAAGCACTCCACGCCTTTCTATAGCCATGATTTCTCGTAATATAGGGGCAAATAGATAAGCTAAACGCAAAGAGTCTATTGTATCTAATACTTCTAGTGGCGTTTTAGCAAGTATCCACATTGCCCAATGGGGTAACCGTTCGGTGAAAATAGGTACATTGACAACTATTAACCGCCCCACTAATTGGGGATTGTGTTGAGCTAGGGCCAGGGCTACTAATCCCCCTAAAGATTCTGCTACAATGGCGGCGGGTTGATCACATAAAGCCTGAATAATTCTTTCTAACTCAATAACTTGATGACCGTTCTGTTCTTTACGTAACCGAGGTTTTTCCGAAAAACCATAACCTTTGGCATCAAAGCAAATGACTCGAAAATGTTTAGATAATGGAGCAATACTATGGCGCCAATTGTAGCTCCAACTACCCATACCGTGTAATAGAAATAATGGCTGACCAGTACCTACTTCACCATAGGCAATTTCTACGGGATGTCCATGTGTATCACTAATAATGAGAGTTTGTCTACCTTGAGGAAACGTAGCCTGCCACCAATCTTTCATTCCTTTATGCATAAGTTGTTTAAGGCATTCTCATTATTATCATGGGAATGCTATTAAGACAATGGCATGAAAATATAGATTTTCCTAATTTTTGCAGCCGTGCTGAGTTATTTCTGGAAAAATATCAGCCTATGGGCTAATGAATAAACCTACTGACAAATCAAATAGGAATGCTAAAAATTTTGGTATTTATTTGCTCCGAGGTAGAGTCAACTGTAAATGTTCTTCCAATAGCTTGATATTATACTCATTAGCTGTCCAGGCGAAATCAAATAAGTCTCCCATGATGGGGACAGTACCTACTAAGCCATCGATGATCACATTCAAGACCATTCTGCTTAACATACCTTTAGGAACACCTATTCTGGCGGCTTCGATAACGATGTAACTAGCCAGGATGACTCCCAAAATGTCGCCACCAATGGGTAAAAATCCCACAAGGGGATCTAAACCAATGTGAATTGGGGTTCCGGGAATGGTGACAACTTTATCAAGGATGCGACTTAGCTGACGCAGCCGTTTGAGTGTGAGTGCTTGAGGGTCGGAATCAAGATGAGAAACCCGTCGATAAGAATCAGGACATGGGGGCGATCGCTTATTTGAGGTGAAATTTTTACTAGTGTATGGATTTTGCGATTATTTGTCGATATGACTACTGGGGGCTATCTCGATGATTTTAATGTAAGTTGGATTACCGCCCTAGGTTGAGATTCTGCTCCTGTTTGCCAGTCTATGCGATCGCTGCTAATTTGCCATTGCGACCCCAAATATTCTATCACTGCTTGCGATCGGTCTAGGACAAGTTCCGCTAACTCATTTTCTCTCTGATTAATGATCATTTGTAGGTTTAAACCGGGCTGCTGCTGTAAAATTTTACCTGCACGGTCTAATAATTGACGGTCATCTGACCTAATTTCTGATTTCTGATTCTCAAAAGATATAGCCCCTAAAGAAGTAGCTACTCTTTGCATACTCACCTGAACAGACTGATCATCTAGGAGACTTCTGACGCTATCGGCGACTAAAGTTTGAGCATCTCTATCAATATCCCGTTCACTGAGATACACCACCCGGATGCTTAAAGGCGCAACTGGACTAGTAGTTAACTCGTAATTAATCATTTTTGCTGGTGGGGGAAGCCGCAAATCAAGCAATGCAGATTGAATTTCCTGCACAAAAATTGATTGTAACTGGGCGATGGTTAACACTGGTTCAGGGGGTTGTTCCTTTGGTACTGGGCGTAAGAGTTCATTGGATGCGGTGGGAATTTCCACCAGCTTCAGCGCTAATAATTCTTGAGGTCTTCCCAAGCGGGAAGCTAAGATTTGAATATAACTATCCTGCTCCTCTGCTGAATATTGCTGACTTGTAAACACCTGAAGTTGAATTGTCAGCTTATCCTTTTGTTCTGAAGTCGAGATGTTGCTAATGAAAGAACGTGCTTCACCATCGGCAAAAGTAGCAAAGTTTTTCTGCCACACATCCTTTGCGGAACTACGAATACGATTTTCCTGTTGCTGGAGAGCAATTTCCCGTCCGAGTTGACTCAGGGAACGATTGAGCGGGAAAATAATCGCGCCAATGGTGATAATTATTAACAATAGTCTGCCTGGAAGCGAGCCAATTTTGCCCAGCTTGCTATAAGCGGGTACTTTTTCCAACCAATTCTGCACCCAGAGACTCTCTGGATGTGTGTTACGCCATTCCCTAACTCTTTCTCTTACCTGATGATTGTCAATATTTAGTCCCAGAAACACCAGCATGGCAGTAAAGGTAATGGCTACCAAGTTAGTGAAAAAAAGTAAGCCGCCACCACTAGCTACCTGTATTCCTTGGACGCTATTGAGGCTGATAGCGACCCCAATACCATAGCCGACAACACATAGTGGCGGCATCAAGGCCACGGCAATCGCAACACCAGGAATGGAAGTAGCCACCCCTTTGGGTTCTTTACAAATTGCCACAGAACCCACTGCACCGGAAAACAGCGCGACTACTAAATCCAGAAGATTAGGTTGAGTCCTGGCTAAAATCTCACTGGTAATTTCTTTGAATGGCAGCAATGATACTAGTATTACAGCAAAGGAAATGGCAACTAGACAACTTAATATTAAATTCAGCAGTGAGCGGATGGCTAAGACGACATCACCCGCAGCTAGTGCTAGTCCATTGGCGAGAATACCCCCCATTAATGGAGAAATCAGCATGGCACCAATAATCACAGCGGGACTATTCAGAACTAGTCCTAGGGTAGCAATACCAGCGGAGAACAAAACTTGAATCCAATAACTAACATCGTCCAGGCTGAGTGAACTACATATTTCCAGGTATACTTGCTCTTTACGAGCTTGACCTACTCCCAAGTTGTTGGCAAACCAGTTTCTAAACATATAAAATCCTCATAGCAGCCCCAATCAAAAAGTACCGGTAAGTTAGGCATAATTTAAGTGTGTTATCATTCTATGGTATATTTATATGCTATTGAAAAATAATTATCTCATTACCAACAACTGGGTTACGGGCTATAAGCTTGTCTTGGGAGTCAATAATTTCTAGATGGGTAAAATCAAGTTCTTGAGAGCGTTGTAATATTTCCCCAGCTAGTTGCTTTTGTTCAGATTCTGGGAGATTGTACCAATCATCATTAATTTTGACAGTCAAATTACTAGTACGGAAGTTAGCTTGTATTGATTGTATTAAACCAGATGCAAAGCGATCGCTAATTTCGGCTACTTGATTTTTAATGGCTGCAATCAAGGTTTCTTCTGGTGTCAATTTTAAGATGGGTATTGGTTGTGGTTCCGGTATGACTTCCGGGGTGGGTATTGCTTCTGGTTCCGGTATGACTTCCGGGGTGGGTATTGCTTCTGGTTCCGGTATGACTTCCGGGGTGGGTATTGCTTCTGGTTCCGGTATGATTTCCGGGGTGGGTATTGGTTGTGGTATGGGTGCTGCAACTTCCGCAACCGGCGCAACTGTAGCTACTTCAGTTTGATTTTGCATAAAGATACTTACAGTTGACCACATTACCGCCACAGTGATCATGGCTAAAATTCCGCTCAAAACTGCATCTGACAAGTTGTTAGACACATTTGATGGTAGAAACAAGCGGACTTGTCTTAAAAATCTATTCCATTGTATTACCAGACCTTGCCAAAAACGGGGTGTTTCTTCACTACCTGGTAGTACTGGAGTCTCAAGTTTAACTACCGCGGTTTCTAAAATTCCAATCGTCCCTCTGATAATTTGGATAATTTTAACTTTCCAAAGGGGTACTTGGGGCGAAGGAGAAGGTTGTGAATTTTGATTGTCTTGTGACATGGAATTTTGACTGCTGCTTGTGCCTTAATGTATCACTTCGTTGATCATGAGTTCTTCGGCTAAACTGACTAGATATTGAGTTTGGTAAGTTTTATGAACCTGAAACGCCGTCAATTCTTATTTTTAGGTACTCTTGGCACTATGGGGACAGGACTTTTAGGCTGGACGCTCACTCGTCCCAATAGCCGAATTAATAATAATATGCCAAATTCAAGAGTATTAGCCACCACCCCACCCAAAAAGGACTTACTATTACGTTTTACCTCCGTTGCGGATACTGGGACTGGCGCTAGAGGTCAGTATAGCGTGGCTGGGGCAATGAATTATTATCACCAAGAAAATCCTTATGATTTAGTGGTTTTAGCTGGAGACAATATTTACAATGATGGCGAAATCGAAAAAATCGGTGCTGTTTTTGAACGTCCTTATGAAAAATTATTGACACAGAATGTAAAATTTCATGCTTGTTTAGGTAATCATGATATTCGCACTGAGAACGGCGACCCACAAATCAAATATCCCGGCTTTAATATGCAGGGGCGTTATTACACATTTCGCCGCGATGCGGTGCAATTTTTTGCTTTAGATACTAACCGTAATGCTGACTGGGAAAATCAAGTTATTTGGTTAGAACAGGAATTAAGCCGCAGTGATGCACCTTGGAAAGTGGTATTTGGACATGATCCATTTTACTCATCGGGTCACTATGGAGTCAGTCAATCACTAATTAAACGCTTTACGCCTTTATTTAAAAAGTATAATGTGCAGCTTTACATCAATGGTCACGACCACCATTATGAGCGCACTCGTCATATTGATGGTACCACCTATTTAACTACTGGTAGTGGTGCTGGTGTTCGTCCTGTGGGGCGTTCTCAGTGGACAGAACATTCTGCCGAAAGATTGGCTTTTGCTGCTTATGAGGTGTATCCAGATAGAATTGAGGTGAGGGCGATGGGTACTGATAAACGAATTTTTGATCAAGGTGTGATTCAGTTTAAGTCTGTTTAATCTCTGAGTATCTGGTGGCTAATACCCACCAAATAAATTAGCACTATCAAACTTAAAACGCCTTCCTTGCTTCAATACCAACGTTCTTATAGCTCCTAGGAGGATTGACTTGGCTAAATCCATCAGTCTACTCTTTGTAACTGGGTTAGGTGGGGGTCAACAATTTTCTGCCCCAAACTGGCGAATTTAATCGCTACGGATACCTTATTCCCTTGTCCGAAAATATGCGTTATTTTACCTATACCAAATGCTTTATGTAATACCTTATCCCCAACTTGCCAAGTTTGGGCTGTATAAGGCTTACCGCTAGCTTTGACAGCAGTTTTGCTCTGGGTATGACGGCTTTGATGGTGAGTAGTTAATAATTCTTCTGGTAATTCATTGAGAAATTGCGATCGCATAGCCGGCTCACGAGAACCATATAAACGACGTTCGCGGGCGTATGATATATATAACCTTTCTTGGGCGCGAGTAATGCCAACATAACATAGGCGGCGTTCTTCTTCTAAAGCTGCTGGGTCGTTAATAGAACGGTAATTAGGAAATAATCCCTGTTCTAATCCCACTAAAAACACCACAGGAAATTCTAAACCCTTAGAAGAGTGCAAGGTCATTAAAGATACCGCCTTTTGCCCTGCTTTTAAATTATCCAAATCAGAACTGAGGGCGCTACTTTGCAAAAAGGCTGTGAGGGAAACGTCCTCACTTTCTTCTTGAAATTGGAGTACGGCGTTATAAAGTTCCTGAACGTTTTGAATTCTATCTTCGGCCTCATCTGTGGTTTGGTTTTTCAGGTCTTGAGTATAACCAGACTGCTCTAGCAGTTCTTGTAAAAGTTGGGAAACTGAAACTGTTGCGGCTTTTTCCTTACAGTTGTTAATCATTTGAGCAAAGTTATTCACAGCTTTGGCCGACCTTCCCGCCAATGTATTAACTGATGTTTCATCACTGAGTATTTCCCACAAGGTTATCCCCAGTTCTTGAGAGGCGTTAACTAAGCTTTCAATGGTGGTTTTACCAATACCGCGCCGGGGAGTATTGATGATTCGCAGTAAACTAACTGTATCAGCAGGATTGGCGATCGCTCTGAGATAAGCTAAAATATCTTTGATTTCCTTGCGATCGTAAAACTTCATTCCTCCCACAACAGTATAAGGAATTTGATTCCTGACTAAAAACTCTTCAAAAGGTCGTGATTGGGCATTAGTCCGATAAAGAATCGCAAAACTACCCCAATCTAACTCAGGATTTTGCTGTTCTAAACCAAGAATTTGCTCAATGACAAACTGGGCTTCCTCAATTTCATTATCTGCTTTATGACAATAAATTTCCTCACCCCTTCCTCGGGTGGGTTTGAGGACTTTATCAATACGTTGAGTGTTATTCTCGATTAATTCATTAGCTGCTTGCAGAATATTCTCACAAGAGCGGTAATTTTCTTCCAGCTTCACCATGGAACGGGTATCATCATCAGCTAAACCATCACCGAAGTCTTGCTGAAATTCTAATAAAATAGTGAAGTCAGCCATTCTGAAGCTGTAAATAGACTGGTCTGCATCACCCACCACAAACACTGAGCGGTTTTGCCATTCCCATGCACTTTTGTTCTCTTCACCATTAGTCACTAACAAGCGAATCAAATCATACTGAGTGCGGTTAGTATCTTGATATTCATCTACCAGGATATGGCCAAACTTACCATGCCAGTAACCTAAAACCTGCTCGTTTTGCTGAAACAACCTTGTAGGGACGAGAATTAAATCATCAAAGTCGAGAGCGTTATTTTCTGCTAACTTATCTTGATAACAATTATAAACCTCGGCGATCACCCGCCCGCGATAATTGGGTTGTTGCCGCTCAAACTCGCGGGGTGAAAAGCCTTGATTTTTAGCGTTACTGATGGCATAGCGCACAGAGCGCGGGTCAAATTTCCTATCGTCTAAATTTAGCTGTTTGCTGACAATCTCTTTAACTAAACTTTGGACATCGGATTCATCAAAAATCGAAAAATTACGAGTCCAAATCCGTCCTTTTTCATCTTGGTATTTCTCAATATCAAACCGGAGAATCCGAGAAAATAAACTATGAAAAGTCCCACACCACAAGTCTTTAATGGTATTTTTATAGACTTGCGATCGCAACTGCATTTGCTGGTATTCTGTCAACACCTCAAATTTTTGGCCATGTTGTTTCATCGCCAAGTCTTGAGCAAATAGCGTTTGAATGCGTTCCTTCATCTCCCGCGCAGCTTTATTAGTAAAAGTAACCGCCAGGATATTCTCTGGATGAACACGGTGTTTGAGAATCAGGTTAGCAATGCGATATGTCAGCGCTCGTGTTTTACCCGAACCTGCACCAGCAACAACTAATAGCGGACCACAATAGTGTTCCACGGCTTGACGCTGACTGGAGTTAAGATGGCTAAGAAAATCAGTAGTTGTTGTCATAGCCGTGTAGGTAAATCATTGACTACTTGCATATTAGCAGAGTATGTGAGCCATAAGATTTTACCGACCTGCCTTAATCTTGCATAGTCAGTGGTAAGTGAACAGTGAAAGTAGATCCCACTCCCGACTGACTTTTAACAAAAACCTCACCACCCATCATCTGGCAAAAGTGGTGGGTAATTGCTAAACCCAATCCCGTACCACCATACCTTTTTGTGGTTGATGTGTCCCCCTGTGTAAAAGGTTTAAATAATTGTTGCTGTTGAGTCTCAGACATCCCAATTCCTGTATCAGTGACGCTGAAAGTAATTATACTAAAAGGACTATCTGGGAGTACGTCTGTCTTTTCCCGTTTGACGGTTAAGGTTACCTTACCATTGGTGGTAAACTTAGCAGCATTACTGAGTAAGTTTAATAATACTTGCTTCATCCTCGTGCGATCTGCGTACATTGTACCCAGTTGCTGATCACAATGCACTTCTAGGATATTCTGATTTTTGTCCATAGCGGATTTAACTGTCAGAACCACATTATTGATCAGCGCCGCAATGTCGAATGTCTCTGGGTAGAGAGTCATTTTCCCTGCTTCAATTTTTGACAAGTCGAGGATATCATTAATCAGTTCTAGGAGATGTCTACCAGCCAAATTAATGGTTTCTAAGTCAGTGATAAAATCTGGAGATAAATTTAAATCTGTGGCGTCGTCTTGCAGCAGTTGACTCAAGCCAATCACGGCATTTAATGGGGTGCGTAATTCGTGGCTGACGTTGGCTAAAAATATGCTTTTGGCTCTACTTGCAGCTTCGGCTAATTCTTTAGCTTGTTCCAGTTCCTTTGTGCGTTCAGATACACGTTCAATTAATCGATTTAGGGACTTGGCTAATAAGCCAATTTCATCTTCAGTGGTGACGGGAGCGCGTAAATCAAAATTAGATTTTCTTGCCACTTGTTCAGCCACTTGAGTTACAGTAATTACTGGTTCAGCGATCGCGCGACTAGTACGCCAAGCAATAATGGCCGCAGTGACCACTGATACCAGCATACTCATAATCACAATAAACCTCTCAACTTTTTTAGCCTGCTCTACGTCTTGTTGCCTTGCTTGTTCTTGGTTTTCGGCAATTTTCAGGATATTAGTTAATCTTTGTGAGAGTTGGTCGAGCTGCATGGCTGTTTCACCAGCCATGATTTTTAATAATTGTTCTCGTGTAACTGCAATCTTTTGTGGTTCAGGGTCAATGTCCTGTAAGACAGTCTCTATTTCATTTAGGTATGATGTTAAGCTAAGACCATAGTCATGTAATAAAACTTGTAAGTTATAACTGTTTGCCGCTAATCTATCGGGCTTTCTGTCTATATATTGGGCAATATCCTGCTCTAAACTCTTAGCTGTCTTAACACTTTGCAAAAATTTGGTTTTTTTATTGAGTAATCGTTGTGAATTTTCCAAGACCGCCACTAAATTGGAGCTATAGAATTGTGCATCTAATACCGCATCCTTATAATTTGTAAGTAGTTGTCTTTGTTCTTGGGCTTGATTGAATTGTCTGATTTCTCTTCCTCTGTAGTAATTGGCAATTACTAATCCAGTAAGTGCGCCAAAAAAGCCAATTCCGATGGCTACAAAATAACCATAACCAATCTTTTGATGTATGCGCCAGGAACTGGCTTTGAGTTTCCCCGGTGAGGGAAATTCTATAGTTGGGAGTTCAGTCAAAGGCTCTTCTGCTGGCACTTTTTTGCTTTTGGAACTGCTATTAAGAGGAATTGGTTTTTGAGTTTGCATTGATCAAATCTCCTGAACCTCCCGCCAATATAACCCCATCAGCCTTGCTTTTAAGATCACATTTATTCATGATTAGCATTTGACATGATCTTTTGTCATAGAATAAGGAATTAATGACTAGATAATTATCAAGGATAAATTATTTTACGAAGATACAAAAATCCCTGATTAGTCCAGCTTCCTGACCACTATACCAGTTCTCACCTGAATCAGGTATACCTATAGATTGCCTGGTGTAACCATAGAACAGATATATACACAAAGTAGGGGGGTTTGTGGATGTCATGCTTAATGGTTGATCATATCTGTTAACCCGTCCCTAATGACCGCTGGGTACACAGATAATTACGTTATTTGTGGCAATATTAGGACTATTGGCTGTATGCCTCCTATATTAGCTCTAACTCTTAGAAATGCACAGAGTTAATCTAGGTTTTTTGATGGGGAACCTAGAAAACCCAGTCCCATTGCAAGGGTTATATGGCTATCTTGACACTGTTGCTACAGTCTTTAGTGGACAGCAGCGGAAAGCGACTGTGTTACTAGCTGCTTCAACAATTCAGCTTTATCGGTGCGCTCCCAAGGCAAATCTAAATCATTCCGCCCAAAGTGACCGTAAGCTGCGATGTCCTGATAAAAACGTCCGCCTCGTTCACTTGGTAAGTTACGTAGATTGAAAGTATCGATAATCCCTGCTGGACGTAGTTCAAATTGGTCTTTGACTAATTCCAGTAAAGTTTGATCATCCACTTTCCCAGTACCGAAGGTTTCCAGAAAAATGCTCACTGGTCGCGCTACACCAATGGCATAACTTAGCTGAACTTCACACTTTTGAGCCAAACCAGCCGCGACAATATTCTTGGCCATATAGCGAGCAGCATAAGCAGCAGAACGGTCTACCTTTGTGGGGTCTTTACCGGAAAAAGCGCCGCCGCCATGACGGGAATAGCCACCGTAGGTATCAACAATAATTTTCCGTCCTGTCAGACCAGAGTCTCCTTGGGCTCACCAATGACAAATTTGCCAGTGGGGTTGACTAAGAAACGTGTTTTGTGATCTGGCTTAATGTCAATGTCACCAAAAACAGGTTCTACTACTGCTGACCAGAGGTCCTGTTTAATTTTGGCTTGTATTGCCACTTCCTCGGTAATTTCATTGATAGCTTCTGTGTGCTGAGTCGAAATCAGAATAGTGTCAATACCTACCGGATATCCGTCTTCGTAGGCCACAGTCACTTGTGTTTTGCCGTCGGGGCGGAGGTATGGCAATTCACCTGTTTTGCGAACTACTGCCAGTCTGCGAGCAATCCGGTGAGCAAGACTTATGGGTAAGGGCATCAGTTCTGGTGTTTCGTTGCAGGCAAAACCGAACATTATACCTTGGTCACCCGCGCCAATTTGATCGAATAGTTGATCACTAGCCTGCTGGCGTGTTTCTTGGGCGGTATTAACACCCTGGGCGATGTCGGGTGATTGTTCATCTAAAGCTATGAGAACACTGGCGCTGCCCGCAGAAAAGCCATTAACAGCATCTATGTAGCCAATTTCGGCTATTTTCTTACGGGCAATGTTAACGTAATTCACATGGGCTTTACTAGTAATTTCACCAGTTATTAGCACCAAACCAGTATTAACTACTACCTCAGCCGCGACACGACTGCTGGGGTCTTCTGTCAGTAAGGTATCTAGGATAGTATCAGAAATCTGATCGCATATCTTATCTGGATGACCTTCGGTAACTGATTCGGAGGTAAATAAATAACGTCTAGACAAAGAGCATTCCTCCTGTTCCAATAGTTGTTACTGGCTAAATTTTGGTTATTTATTTAGTTCAGCAACTAATGTATGAAATCATAACAATATTTATGCACTCAGTAGTTAGTATTTGATTTATTTTTTGCAAATTACACATTGACGTTAAGTACTCTATGAGTACGATAAGATTTGCTTGGGTAGTCAGTAGTGATTAGTTATTGAGGGTACATACCCCCCACCCCATGGCTACCCTAGCCAAGCTATCTTAGGTGTCGTTAAGGAATAATCACTGCTACCACATAGCTGGTGAACTGAAATATTTTGCTGATACAAGAAAGGGGGAAACCCAGAAGTACCCCCGAAACATCCGACACAGCTAAAGACGACTTAAACTTGAACTGCCAGTTTAGCTTCTTTTGCTGTTAACCGCTCGTAGACGCTACGCATTTTCAAACCTGCCAGCACTTGGAACAGCCCAGTTCCATTGTTGGAACCTGGATACTCACGGTGTTGGAGTAGCAAGTGAGTCATCTCACCTTGATATTTGGTGGATGTTTTACTCAGATGGGTTTCGATATAAATAACTTCATCAAGGTTGTCAAATTGACCGTCTATTTCTAATACAGAAACGTAACGTCCGTAGTAAACATCAGAGCCATAGTATACTTGCATACCAGGGTACGAGCAAGTGAGTTTCCGTCCGCAAGGTGTCCAGTTAATGGTTGAACCTTCATCAAACAAGTAGGTTGGTTCAAATCCTTCCTTGTCTTCACGTTGGAGCATACGTACCCGTAGGACTTTGCGCTCAGTATCATTTTTAATCAGGTTCGTGGGGAGTACTTGCAGCACCACATCAGCGAATTCTCTTTGTGGCTCGATGAATTTTTCAAAATCGGGTTTACGAGAATTGATTTGAGCTAAAACGTCTTCGTAGCGATGTCCCCTTTCTGCCATATCCCGCTGGATTTTCCAGGCAATTTTGACTTCATCACTAATATCGAAATAGACGCTGAAATCAAGTAGCGATCGCACGCGCTCGTCATATAAAGGATGTAGTCCTTCCACAACTATGATGTGATTGGGCTCGACGCGCTCGGGTGGATCGATCATACCGGTTTCGTGGTTATAAATCGGCTTATTAATCACTTGACCTTCTTTGAGCGCTTTGATTTGCTCATACATCAGGTCAAAATTGTTGGCTCTGGGGTCAAGTGCAGTTATCCCAGTTTCTTTACGCTGTTTGCGATCTAGGGAATGATAGTCATCTAGACAGATAACTGTCATGAACTCTTCACCAAATAAATCTATTAAACGACGCAAAAAGGTAGATTTACCGCATCCTGAGTCTCCGGCTACTCCAATCAATACCACGCGTTCGGGTTTAGTTGTCATAAATTTCCTCTAAATACTAAATGTGTCAATCAATATTTTTTCACACAGAAGATTTTGAAACCAGGAGTTGACGCCATTAGTTGATCCTGTGTTCTTGCTACTCCACAGGCATATGAAATATTGAGACGGACATACAACCAAGTTATAGTTGTATTTCATCCGGCTAATATTTAATTACCTGACGGGTAAGTATTTAATCCTAGTGGTGTCCTTGATCTTAACAGAAGTGGGTATTCCACCACAATATTTGCTGTGGGAAAGAATCTCCTGCTTTACAAGCATCCTCATGATTTAGTTATTCATTTTAAATGACCAGGGATCATTCTTAAAACCGTTGTGTGAAAGTTTTACACTTATATTTATTGGGCTTTTCAGGTATAATTTGTTTAAGGTGACAATTTTTCTTCTAAATAATCTTAGAATTAGCCGCCGGTGATATAATGGATTGTGCAAGAAGGATCACCAGAGACGTGTTAAAAAATCCTAGTACCGAGCAATGCCGGGAACGGAAATACAGTGAACGTTAATGCCTTGATATAGGCTTGAACAAATGCTTGTGCAGGTAAATCTGGAGAGGGTTTTAGGGCAGAGATAACTGCAAACTAGACAAACCCTGATGTGGCAAAAATCTGCCGCTAAAACTGCCTTTATAGCGGTGAGAGTGTCAAAAGTCATTGTATCTTAGCCCTTGGGCGGTGAAAAGCTATCTCCCTCACAGGGGTAGTATTTCACGAAAAAAAAGATTAAATTGACTCAATATTAACATTATGCCCAAAATTTCTCCTATACCTTAGAAGGTGAACAGGTGTGTTTTTTGCTATCCCTGTATGTCTTTGGTGAGTGATCCTAGTAAGGCATTAGCTGATGATGCCGCTTTCCCAAAGCGTCAGTTTTAGTAACCGAAAATCCGATAAACTAAAACTGGCAAAAGGAAAGAATTTTTGAGAAACGGTTAAGTAAAAATCGGAGTGTGAGAAAGAATGTACAATCAAGGTGCTGTTGAGGGTGCTGCCAATAGAGAATTAGGTAGCCGCGTCTTCGTTTACGAAGTGGTGGGTCTGCGCCAAAACGAAGAAACTGATCAAACAAACTACCCAATTCGCAAAAGTGGCAGTGTGTTCATCAGAGTACCTTACAACCGCATGAATCAAGAAATGCGACGGATCACTCGCCTAGGCGGCAAAATTGTTAGTATCCAATGTGTAAGTGCTCTAGAACAACTGAATGGTAAAGGCTCTCATAAAAGTGCTGAAAACAACCAAGAGTCTGTAGTTACGTCTGAAACATCTGCTAACAGTGAGGGAAATGGTAAAGCCACACCTGTGAATGCAAATAGTGAAGTCAAGGGCTTTGCTAAACCACCAGCTGAAGAACAGCATAAGAAGAAGGACAAGAAAGGTAACACCATGACTCAAGCAAAAGCCAAAAAAGGTGCTGACGTTCCTGTGAACACTTATCGTCCTAATGCCCCATTTGTTGGTAAGTGTATATCTAATGAGCCGCTGGTTAAAGAGGGCGGTATTGGTATTGTTCAGCACCTGAAGTTTGACCTGACTGGCAGTGATTTAAAATACGTAGAAGGGCAAAGCATTGGCATTATTCCCCCGGGTGTAGATAAGAACGGCAAGCCTGAAAAACTCAGATTGTATTCCATTGCTTCCACCCGTCATGGTGATGATGTGGATGATCAAACAGTGTCGCTATGTGTCCGTCAGTTAGAGTACAAGCACCCGGAAACCGGGGAAACAGTCTATGGTGTTTGCTCTACTCACCTGTGTTTCTTGGAACCCGGCGCAGAAGTGAAAATCACTGGACCGGTGGGTAAGGAAATGTTGTTACCTGATGATCCTGACGCTAAAGTAATTATGATGGCAACGGGAACAGGTATTGCTCCTATGCGGGCTTACCTATGGCGGATGTTTAAGGATGCAGAAAAAGCTGCTAACCCAGAATACCAGTTCCAAGGATTCTCTTGGCTGATATTTGGTGTGCCCACCAGTGCGAACATCTTATATAAAGAAGAACTCGAGGAAATGCAGGAGAAATATCCTGATAACTTCCGCCTGACCTATGCCATTAGCCGGGAACAGAAAAATGCCCAAGGCGGTAGGATGTATATCCAAGACCGTGTGGCAGAACACGCAGATGAACTGTGGCAATTGATTAAAGAAGAAAAAACTCACACTTACATCTGCGGTTTACGTGGTATGGAAGGTGGTATTGATGAAGCCCTGACAGCTGCGGCGGCTAAGGAAGGAGTAGTTTGGAAGGATTACCAAAAGGAACTCAAAAAGGCTCATCGTTGGCACGTGGAAACTTACTAAGTTAAGTCCATAGTCATGACTCATTAGACTGAGGCGACTAACAAAGGATAAAAGGACAGTCAGTAGGGTGGGTGAATAACCCACCCTAAAATTGTTTTATTGGATAGCTGAGAACAGATTTCTCGGTGCTTGATTCACAGGAAGCAGAAAATAGGGTGCAAAATTTGTGGCAGTGAAACTAGGAATATTAGGATTGGGCACTGTCGCCACAGGTACAGTGCAATTACTGCAAGATGTGGTGGGACGTAACCCGTTATTGCAGGAAATAGAAATATATCGCGTGGGAGTGCGATCGCTCGACAAAATCCGGGAGGTAGAATTACCATCCCATGTGTTAACTACAGATTTAGAAGCCATTGTTAACGATCCGGCTGTGGATATAGTGGTTGAGTTAATCGGTGGACTAGAACCAGCGCGATCGCTGATGCTCACAGCTTTAAAGAATGGTAAACAGGTTGTCACTGCGAATAAAGCCGCCATTGCGCGGTTTGGGTCAGAAATTTTTACAACTGCCAACCAATCGGGGGTATATGTGATGTTAGAAGCTGCTGTGGGGGGCGGCATCCCAGTGATTCAACCTCTAAAGCAGTCCTTAAGTGTTAACCGTATTAATACTGTCACTGGTATCATTAATGGTACAACTAACTACATCCTTACCCGGATGCAAACGGAAGGTAGCAACTTCAGCGATGTCTTAGCCGATGCCCAAAGATTAGGTTACGCAGAAGCTGACCCCACCGCTGATGTGGACGGTTTAGACGCAGCAGATAAAATTGCCATTCTGGCATCATTAGGCTTTGGTGGACGCATCAACCTGGAAGATGTCTATTGTGAAGGCATTAGGCCAGTCACCAAGACAGATATTACCTACGCCGAAAAATTGGGATTTGTGATTAAATTATTAGCGATCGCTAAACAATACACAGACTCATCTCCTCTGTCTGTCAGAGTTCATCCCACCTTAGTACCCAAAACACATCCATTAGCCAGTATTAACGGTGTTTATAATGCGATTCTTGTAGAAGGAGAACCAATTGGGCAGGTAATGTTTTTTGGTCCTGGTGCTGGTGCGGGTGCCACGGCTAGTGCTGTGACCTCAGATATCTTGAATTTAGTTGCTGTCCTCAAAACCAGTACAACCAAGCCAAATCCACTGTTAAGCTGTGGACACCAAGATTATTGTCAAATTGCCCCCATAACAGAACTAGTGACGCGATTTTATGCGCGTTTCCTGACCAAAGACCAACCTGGAGTGATTGGAAAATTGGGTACTTGCTTTGGCAATTATAGCGTTAGCTTAGAGTCAGTAGTGCAAACGGGCTTTCAGGGAGGACTAGCAGAAATTGTCGTTGTCACCCACGATGTCCGAGAAGGCGATTTTCGGCAAGCCTTGGCAGAAATTGAGAATTTAGAGGCCATTGATAGTATTCCCAGCTTACTGCGAGTGCTGTAACAGGAGACTGGACATTTAATCGAGATATTGCCGATCTCACTAGGAACACCTAGATAACTAGATAATATTAAGCAAGCTCAGACCCTAGGCAAACCCGATCAGTAATGTTGAGCCGATATCTTGCCAACTAGTTACCATCCCCCAGATCCTTGACAACGGACTGGGGGAATTGCCACCAGGATTAATTACCCTTCCGGGCTATTTTTGCCGACAACTTGCGATTTTAGAGTGGTGATTTCACTAGTTAGCTCTTTCCGGGTCGAGGCTTTGAGCAAATAGCGATAAACGAACCAAGCCGAGTAGCCAATACCAATCAATTCAAAAGTCGGTGCTACTAAAGGAATATCATTCAAAGAGTCTAATATTGCCAAAAGTACCTTAACCGAAACAATTGCTGCGACAATTAAACCAACACTAACCAAGGGCTGCTTATATTGATTAAAGAAGCTTCCCAAATACTCGGGCAGTGTTGCTAAAAAACCAGAGATTTGTTCACCGTATTTTTGCCATTGCTCTTGAGATTGCATAGGAGGCTGGAGTTTAGTAATGCTTCCTGTTTGGTTATTAATATCTGGCACTGCTGCCTCTTGAGATTTGGTTTCTGGGTATTCCGGTTCTTGCATTTTCACTCCTATAGATTGAACAGTTGAGTTTATCTAATCCGGACAATGACAACCAAAAGGCTGTTGATTAGGCAATGCACGAGGGCATCAGTACAATTGGTTTGGATCCACAAAAGCTTTGAGTGTCCTATAACCATAATTGCCTCATCAGCTCTACTGCATCAACTACAAGGTAGACAGTCAGCATGGGGATAGAAGTCAGAAAGCGGCAATAGCTCTTAAAATGGGCTTTCTGGGTTCTAGATTTTGTAAATCAGTTGGAATCGTCAGGTTGTGATTATCCCATACCATGGCAGGTGAGCTATTTCAACGTGAAGGCACGAAGATGCCTATCTTGAGAGCCGGGTTCTGACAATCAAATCATGCCAAAATCAGACTACCTCACATTTATACAAGTTTAAAGGCTGATTTTAACTGATATTCAAGCTATCTTAAGCCGCCTTCGTGAATTAACTCATTGAAAATTCATCTTAATATGTAATAAAAATTTTTATGTCTTTAAATACACTTGACACAAAAGATATTTTATGGTATTTACATTGCGGTTATTACTAGTCAGAATCATACCAAAGAATAGATAATACCACAGATATTAATATCTGACTATATTTTTGTTATTCAAACTGAATACTGTTGATACTCCGGAGTACCAATTAAGCGCAATTAGTAAAGGCGCTTTCAGTGCGCCTAAGAAAGTTCTTTTATGGACTCTTGAGAAAGCCTCCTATCTTTAGACAGGGGAAGCTTAAAGAGGTGCTAATCCCAGTCGGGGAACATATCTGCCGCATCTCCACCAATACCGATTCCAGTATGATAAATTTCTGCACCAGTGATTACCATGTCATCCATGGATGCACCATAGACATTAGAGTCATAAATCTGAGCGCGAGTCAGGTTTGCTCCGTTGAGATTAGCTTCCTTGAAATTAACGTTGGTTAGCAAAGCTGAAGTTAAATTTGCACCCTTCAAATTAGCATTAGTTAAATCTGCGCCTTCAAGATTGACTCCTTCAAGGTTAGCGCCGGAGAGATTTGCTCCTCGTAAATCAGCACCAATTAAATGAGCACCTCTGAGGTTAACTCCTGATAAATCGCACTCAACACATTCTCTTGTTAAATTTAGCCTTTGTAAATCCTGGTAATTACCTGCGTTAACTCTGCTAATTATAATTAGGGGAGTTGCTAAGGCCAGAACCGCGAATAGCTGGGTTTTCATATGTTTTCCCCCTCATCCTTCAACTAAATCCGTTCTTTTCCTCACGTTCTTATTATCTCACTAAATTCTCGAAAATTTTGATTTTCATACACAAGTTGATAGTGAGCTTATATAAATGGTTTGGTGATGTGAGACCTAGTGTTAACTAGGTTTTTGGGCGATTACTTAGCCATCAAATCTACTGATTTGGATGATTAAGGTAATGTTAAATATTGTGAATAAGCTGTATTATTTTGTATAGTTTCACAGGGAGTATTAATCTGTCGTTGACTAATAGGAAAATGACAGTGTATACAATGAAAAAGCAGTATTTTAAAGCACTATAAAATCCCTCATATACTAATTTAGGAGGATAGAAAGCAAAAGAGGGAGTTTAGCTCCCTCAAGAAATCAGATAATTATTTATTTCAACCGGGGTCAGGAATTACAAACGTTCCTTTGGTAATAAGGCAATAGGATCGATTGCTCCCTTACCGGAAGGGTGGATTTCAAAATGAGTGTGTGGACCGGTGCTGAAACCAGTGCTACCCATTTCAGCAATTTGTTGTCCTTTAGTCACTTGTTGACCGACGCGTACCAAAGTCCGGTTATTGTGAGCATAGCGAGTCAAGCTACCATCGGAGTGGCGAATATCGACAAGGATGCCGAAACCACCTCGGTTCCAGCCAGATGTTTCCACCACACCATCAGCAGCCGCGTAAATTGGGCTACCAGTGGCGTTAGCAATATCAATACCCCTGTGCATTCTTCCCCAGCGTCTACCATAGCCGGAGGTAAGCACGCCTTGTGCAGGCCACATGTAGGTGGTTGAAGCGGTCGAAAGGGGAGGGGTAGTGGCGTCAATAGGCTGGGGTAGGTATTGGTCTACTGCGGCCAAAGGTGGTAACTGTGGCTGTAATTGTGGAGTCACTATGGTTCCCCTGCGGTTTCCTAGACTGTCAGAGATATCGGCACTGCTGGGAAATGTTGTTGATTTCTGGTCAGATGAAGTGAACTTACCAGAAAACTCGGGATTAATTGCCTGGTTACCACGAGTACGGTTTTGGGAATTAGCAGATTGACTACCATAGGATGGAACAGAAATGGGAATTGAACTATTCTGTCCTCCTGTAGTGGGGCTAGAAGGGGCGGTATGATTCCGTGTAACAACAGAAACAGGTATGGGAGCTTTTTCTGGTTCTGTAGCCACTAGGGTATCGGCATTCCCAGACTTTTGATTACGGTATTGCTGACGTAATCTCTCGATGTCCGCTTCTAGGCTATTGGTTTGACCCTGAGAAACAGGTATGGGAGCTTTTTCTGGTTCTGTAGCCACTAGGGTATCGGCATTCCCAGACTTTTGATTACGGTATTGCTGACGTAATCTCTCGATGTCCGCTTCTAGGCTATTGGTTTGACCCTGAGAAACAGGTATGGGAGCTTTTTCTGGTTCTGTAGCCACTAGGGTATCGGCATTCCCAGACTTTTGATTACGGTATTTTTCCCTTAATCTCTCGATGTCCGCTTCTAGGCTATTGGTTTGACCCTGAGAAACAGGTGTGGGAGCTTTTTCTGGTTCTGTAGTGACTAGGGTATCGGCATTCCCAGACTTTTGATTGCGGTATTGCTGGCGTAATCTCTCGATGTCCGCTTCTAGGCTATTGGTTTGATCCAGAGGAATGGGTGTGGGAGCTTTTTCTGGTTCTGTAGTGACTAGGTTATCGGCATTCCCAGACTTTTGATTGCGGTATCTTGCCCTTAATCTCTCGATGTCCGCATGTAAGCCACGGAGACCTTGATGATCTGTTGTGCTGGCCCCTTCCTCAGCGGACTTTTGAGCCTGCTGCGTTTGCTGCGAGATGGTTGGTATAGGTATATCGCCACCTAATCCCTCTGCATTAATACTAGTAGATTCCGTCTCTGTATATACTTTTTGCTGCTGATTCGCAATTACTGGTATGGGTATACTCACACTGTCGTTATTGGTATATACTGGTAACTGTGATGAAGCAACAGGTAGACTAGGGTAGATACTGGGGGTGGTGACAGGGGAGTTGGCTGGCTGGGGCGCAGTACTAGAATAGGTGCTATTGGAGTTAAGTACAGTTGGTACCTGAATGGCTCTAAAGCTCTTAATCTCAGAGGTAGGAATAGTCAGCCTTTGGCTAATTTTGAGCTGGTTTGGATTGCTCAGATTATTTGCCTGGGCTAGTTCTGAAATGGAAATATTGTACCTACTGGCGATCGCAGCTAATGTATCTCCAGGTTTAACTTCGTAATTTCTATCACCCGACAAGGCTGGAATTTTCCGGGGTTTTGTTAACCCTTGCGAGTTCGACTTATTTGTTTCTGGTCTTTGTGTAAACTCGGATAATAAATCTTTGTTATTGTCATTATTGACAGTGGATAACTCTTCTACGTTTGCTATCCCTTTCGGCTGTGTGGAACCTCTGTCAGCTTTTGATAAATTTTTTGTCTCCTCAGACCGCAACTCCGCCAGACTCTTTCTTAAACGGTTCGATTTTTCTTGTAAGCGATTTAGGGCAAATTCTTGCTGCGCCTTGAGTTGATCATTATTTTCATCACTGGTATCTGTGTTTTCCAGTACTTGTAGTTGTGGTTCCCCTGTGAGGTTCCCTGTCTCCGTTGATAATCCCTGTGCTGCTGGGGATTGTGACTTCCAGGATGTATAAACAGGAACCGTATCAGACATTTCGCTCTCGGTAACTTGCAATCTAGCTTCCAGTCCAGGTAACTGTGAAATCGCTGTTGGTTCGAGGATGATAGAATTTTTGGGGATCCTTGCTGAGACGACTGTTTGGGTCTCCGGCTTTATGGAAGCAAATTTGACTGTTGTGTCAGACGCAGCAGGAATTGTTGAAGTTACTTTTTGGCCACCCACAGAAGCTGCTGCGTGGGCTTCATCGCTTTGTCGAGTCACCAAAAGGCTGGTTGCTCCCATTGAGATGGCCAAACCAATCATGGCCGCTTGTTTACCTACCCGGCGGTTAACCTTGGGATGAACTAAAGTATTTAGGTTTTCTATGTTTTCCACTGGGGTATCATCACTGCTGGGGGTATTTTTCAGCACAGCCTCTTCTCTTTTTTTTAATGCTCGTTTCAAAGACGACCTCCTATGATCACTAGTGCTTAACTGATCTCGATTTTTCAGTCGGATACTAGTCAATGATTTAGATCACATCGAAATGATAGATCAAGATCAACCTCACCAGAGATACTTACGCAAGATTAACTTGCTTCTCTGATTTAGACAAGTTCACACATGGAACCGAAAACTTTAAAGTTGCTGTGCTCACTTGTCCAGTTCATTTCTACACACCATAGAACTTTTGCTTTTGACCGTTGTCTTTACTGCTTGTGCAACCCTTGCTGGGAGTTAGTGAAGAATATTTATTATATGTTCACCCTGCCCATTGTGGACGTGAGCAATATAGAGGCTCGGACTTTTGGAAAAGCTATGCCCTATGTTCTAGATATATTCAAGGTTTTTCTACTCGATCCGCCTTATCAATAGGAGACTTTACGTTAATTTGTCCCTAAAAATCAACCGTACACACTTCTAACTACTTTTCTAATCCTCGCAATTACTTATCCCACATAAATGTCTCAAATCAATAAACATAAAGGGTTTGAGCTTCTTTGAGATCCTCCTCATGCTGCCTGTGTCTTCATCAAAATCTATAATATAAGTTCCGTAGACTCGCGAATTCAATATACAAATTTCTTATATAACTATGTTAATTTTGGTGAGTATTTATTACTAAGACTATCCTGAAGAGATTTTTGTATAAAATTTAACTATATTTTTTCTCTTCCCAGAGTGTGTTTGGCGGGGATAAATTACACTCTGAGATCAAGATTTGCGATCGCATCAGGATTGTCAGAGTAAATAGCCCAACTGACGATGAGCTTCAAACAAACTGACTGCGACACTGACGGAAAGATTCAGGCTGCGAACATGAGGCTCTGACATTGGAATATACAGTTTCGCATCGCAATCTGACAGCACTGTGGATGGTAACCCTGTGGTTTCGCTACCAAAAAGCAACCAATCATCGGCTTGAAATTGAAAGCTGGCATAATTAAAATTACCTCGCACAGTGAAGCCTAAGCATCTGCCTCCACGTTGTCGATGTGTGGATTGAAAGGCTGCTAGGGATTCGTGATAGTGTAGTTTGACATAAGGCCAATAGTCTAAACCAGCTCTTTTGAGGTAGCGATCGCTAATTTCAAACCCTAAAGGAGCCACTAAATGCAATTCCGTACCCGTGGCGGCACAAGTACGGGCAATGTTACCTGTATTTGGTGGTATTTGCGGATAAACTAAAACTATCTGGGGCATTGTCTGTAAACTATTTTTTGTATACCTCTATACTGAAATCCTTATAAGTCTATCATTAGATAGAGTCGATTCATAGGTTTTTCTAATAAATCTTCAGTAACACCTCGATATGAATTTTTTTAAACAAAAAACAAATTCCCTAAAACCCCAGACACCAAGAATCTTGGGGAGAGAAAATAATTCTGGGGTTTCTCTGTCCAAATCTACCTTCAGGATGAAGACGGAACCATTAAGCTACCAGGGGCGAACATAATTTGTTTTCTAATTCAACTTCCCGTTCTTCAGTGGCGACAATAGCTTGAGTCAGGACACGCTGAGAGTCAAAACCCACTGCGTGCAGTTGTAACCATTGTTGGGCTTCGTTCCCGGCGCGGAGAATTTTCTGCACAGGAGATAAGAAACAGCTAAAACCATGTTCTTTAGCCATCCCCCAAACTTCTTGATATAATTGGTTAATCCAGTCTCTGGCAAGGATAGGTCTACCGTCTTGCCAATGGTGTAATTGAGCATCAAGACTAGCACTAGCTGCAGCTGCTTCGTTGCTGGCGGTGATAGTCAGCAATTCTTCGGGGGAAAAACTACTTTGGGTTAACGGGTCGAGTTCGGGGTTTGCCATTAACTGTAACAAACGCGCTTCCAGCAAAGCACTAATGGCTAGCAAAGCAATGGGGTCGGTAACTAAGTCACAAATACGTAATTCCAAACGATTCAAGTCATAAGGACGATCATCGCCATTTGGTCTAACTGATGTCCACAAATGCCGGACATTTTGCATAGTTCCCGCAGCTATTTGTGCTTCCATCCATTCAATATGATGGACATGACTAGTAAATAAGGGCACATGGGCGGGAGTTTGAGGAAACACAGCCCAACGGGTGGAATGATAACCCGTAGCCTTGCCATCCAGGAAGGGGGACGAGGCGCTTAAAGCCAGGAATAAAGGGGCTTCTAAACGAATGAGCCGACAAGCCCGCATTAATACATCAGGGTCACTGATGCCGATATTAATATGAACGCTGGCAGTAACTACTTTTGTCCCGTAGGTATTTTCAATGTATTCATGATATGGGTTATTGGGGTTGGAACGAAAAAAGCGATCGCTGCCGCCCAAGGATAAAGCGCTACCAGGAATTAGGGTATAATTACCCAACTTATGCAGGTAGCGGCGCAAGTTGCGGCGGGGGCACAGCAAAGCACACAACAATTTCTCATAATCACTCAATGGCTGGGTGGTGTATTCCACATTACGGCTATCCGGTTCCCGCACAAATCCATCCAAAGAGTCTACAATTTTGTCGGAGAGACCGACTATTTCACCTTGAGGCGTACCAGTATACATCTCAATCTCAAAGCCTTTTAATAAGACCACTTTGTTCTCCTCGCCTCTCCTAATGTAAGAATTGTATCGAATTAGACGAATTTTTGCATCTACATTTAAGTTAACTTATAATTTACAAATATTTAATAATAATCTCAGGAAGCACAAAGACAGCGATTATAAACAATGCAGAGGCTGTTTAATGCCTATTTTCGGGAATTTTTCGACTTAACCCCAGGGCGTGAGACTGATTGTTTCTTCTGATGCGGTAAATTTTGTGGTATAATGAACCTGTCGGGTGAGTCATCCTCCTGAGCAATATTCAGGCGGATAAAATCAGTCCATACTTGATTACTGAGTAAGTTTAAAGCGGTTTCCGGTTGATAATATGCTATGGTCTTGATGGTTTTACACCATCCCTGCTGTAAGGATTCCATAAAGGTTTCCTCCCCAGAAAGCTGATTCAACAGGGAAAGCGCCGAAGCTATAGAATCATTTAGTAAATTCTTTGAATTTAAATCTGTAATTACAATATTTAACCACTCTGGCAGAAGTTCCAACCAGTTGCTTTTTTTTATCTCCCTGAGTGCGATATTTTGCATACCTAGGAAACCCCACACAGACAAAGACTCTACAGCTAATTGCAAATCACGGTTTTCTAAAGCTATACCCCATTGAGTTTGTGCATGATTTTGGCAACGAGCAACCAGAAACTGATATGCTTCCTCAACTTGCTGGGGAGCAGTGACTTTATAAACAGACTCACCCTGTGGTAAATATTCCCCACCACAAGAAACCCAGTCATAAAATCCACAAAAATAAGTTTCTTGATCAACTATAACCTCTTTGACATGGGAATCAGCCAGACAGAAAAGTTTTACAGATGATAAACAGTGAGGTGTTTTGAGAGAGCGTAATTTTTCTAGAACATCTGCTGGTGAAATTCCATATGCGATTAAAACCCGTACTCCATCATTAGTCAACTTTTGCAACAGCGTTACAAATTCGTTATTGATAATATCTTGACTCAAACAAGGAGAATAGATGATAATTTGCCGTTTAGCAGAATTTAAAATTTCCCGAAAAGTGGGAGTAATTTCCCCATCGCCTAACTTTAAAGCTGTTGGGGTAAGTTTTTCTAATCGAGATTCTATTTGAGTATTTTTATAATTAAGAGTAGCTTCACGCTCCTTAACGGCTTCATCGGATAATTGACATAAAGCAAGATACGGTATTTTACCTTTACCTTGCAATACTTCCATGCGTTGTGATGCTGATGCCGAAATTTGCTTACCGCTTCTAATTTCGATCCTGAGTTTTTGTGTGACAGCATCGCAAATTACAAACAGTGATATACTTTTCCAGATAATTTGCGCTGGGGCTAAAACTTTACAGTGAGTAACAATTTTACCTAATTCTGGGACATGAAAATCTAAACCTGATAACTGAATACATTTCTGGATTTTTTCAATGCTTAAAGCAGGTATATCATTAATTTTACGGGCAATTTTGATAAAATCTGCTAAATCAGGTAAATTTAACGAGACATCATCCCAGGGTTCAGTAGAAAATATCAGCTTTCCTTCCAAAGCATCGGAAACAGCATATATTTCTACAGGATATGCAGGTTGTGGTACAGAACCTTGGGAGTAAAAAGTTCGTCCTTGATTTGTAACTGTAATGGGGGATGTTGCGGATAAGGTTTCCAACCTTTGCAAATTGGCTGCGGTACTGCGGACAAATATAGGGTCAAGTCCTAATATGGATGCTAATTCATCTTCTGTGGGTGGAGGTGAAAACTCAATTCCAGCACGGATAATAAATTCTTCGAGTACATTAAATTCCCGGGGTTCCTGGATAGATATTTCTACAGGAGTTTGATGTAAACTATAGCGAAATTCATGGGCTGCTAAAACTGATAAGTGAGGATTTTGGGCGGTAATTTCCTCTACTAAATTTATGAGTTTTTTGTCAATAGGTTTAGCCGCAGCACCTAGAAACATCAACGAAACCTCCTTGACGATTTACAGTACGGGAAATATCTAAATACATATCTCCAACTTTTCCACCTTGACGGGTAAATAAATCATGACAACCTACAATTACTAGTAGTTCTTGGACGCGAGAAAAAGCTACGTTTACCCGTTCTGGTTTATTCGCAAAACCAACATCACCTTGATGATTATTCCGAACCATACTCACAATGACCACAGGGCGTTCCATTCCCTGAAATCTATCCACTGTCCCTGTGCGAATTTCCAAAGAAGGAAATAGTTCCGGTTGTAACCGTTGCTCAATTTTTTTCAGTTGTGCGCCATAGAATGTAATGACTGCAATTTCCTTTTTGGGTGCACCATTGGCGATTTTAGCAGCCCAAGTATGCTCGAATTGCTGACACAGGCGTTCAATTATATCAACTTCGCGAGGATTAAAATAGGAAGTATTTTCCCGTTCTTCTTGGAATTCCAGATTCCTAGGGATGTTTACCCAGATAAGATGGTGATTTTGGTCGATAATTTCCCCTGTTAAATTATGGGCGCGTTGGCTGTCAGGTGCTAAAAGCCCACATTCTAATTTACCCTGATAAAATTGATTGATGGCTGCCATAATGGAGGGGTGCATTCTATATTGGGTAGTCAACATTTGTTTAATGCTTTTGTCAGCAGCTTCAAACTGAATTTTAAATAATGATTCTTCTAAAAATTGCAGTTCTGATTTTGTGCTCCCCAGTGACTGAGCAACTTCTGCTACTGTGCTAGTATCAAGCATGGGTGGTAATTGGCGATGGTCACCTACCAAGACCAACTTTTTGCCTTTTAAAGCTGGAATGAGTAACTCTGGTGGGGTACATTTACTGACTTCATCGATGATGACCACATCAAAGGCTTTAAATTCTTGGGTAAAGTTGTAATTTGCAGCTTGGACACAAGTGATACCGACGACGTTAGCGTTATCTAAGTAAATGCGTTTTAAGTCGTTGCGATCGCGCTCTGAAGGATTTTTGACTTTAGCAATCCAATCTTGGGTAAAATCTTGGTAGCGGTTGAGATAAGTTTCTTCTTGACTCAGTTGGTTTTGCCAAGCATCAAACTGGGCTGTGATAGTCTGTAAAAATTCCCGATCAAATAAGCCTAAATCAAGATTTTTTGGCTTTAATTTATCAGGTATGGTTTCCCAGAACTGTTTCCACCAATTTCTGGATAAAATTAAATCCTCTGTGGGTTGTATTTCGGGTTGTTGATTTAATTTTTCCAGTTGGCTTTGGGTTTCTTGCAGTTTGTGTTGAACCTGTGTGTTTTGTTGTTGTATAATTAGCACTTTTTCATCTAAAGATTTTTTAATTACCTCCAAGACTGCAACAGGTTGAATGGAACTGATGAGAGTTTCTAAATTGTGGAGATGACCCAACCCAGTATTGACATGAGTAGCAAATTCTTGAGGATGTTGCCAAATTTTTGCTGGTGTTGTCAGATATTCTGTCACCAAACCGCGTAATTTATCAGGGACATTTTGCTGTTGGTTGAGTAACTGCAAAATCTTGATCACCTGTTCTACTTTTATTTGAGATGAAGTAGCGGATATTTGCTCTTGGGTGGTTCTCTCCAGTTGAGTTAGTTGCTGTTGGAGATACTCCAGGTGTTTTTCAGTTTCAGTTTTAACTCGTGCGACACATTGACGCGCATTGGTGAGAATATCCGCGAGTAATTCTTCACTAACCCGCTTCAGGGTAGAGTCGAGGTGATTTAATTCCCAAACTGTACCATAGACTGACTGCATTCTCAGCAAAAACAACTGGGTGTTTTCCACCAGTAATTGGCGCTGATGTAGGTTCAGGAGTTGATAGTTACTAAACTCTTCGTATATTTTACGCCATTGAGTGCGATCGCTCCCAGATAGGATGATGGGAATTTGACTAAAACTTTGCTCTACAAAGTAACTAAAACTGTGCCGTTTACCGATTCTATCAACAAAGCCCCCCTCCGTTTCATAAATAAAGGCTTTTGCTAAAGCTGACAAATCTGGCAAATTCACCTGATATTTCTGAGGTAATATAGGTAACTTTAACTGCTGGGCGAACAGCAACAAACCCAGTGGTAACTGTAGCAATTCCGGCGTTAATATTTGTCCCGACTGCTGGCATTCTTTAATTATTTGATATAATACAATAGGTGCTGTAAACTTCCATTCTTTCACAGCTGCAATCACATAATCAATCTCGCGTTTACGGTTTTGCCAACCTTGAATTGTCTGCTGTAAATTTTGCTGTTTACCTAGAAATTCCTGCTCATTAATGGCTGTTGAAGAATATTGGGAAATCGGAGATACTGCTTTGACAAGCTCCGACATTGCCACAATTATATCTTGGGCGTAATGGAATGCTGTTTTAAAATCAGCTAATTGAGTAGCTACATTTTCACACAACCAAAATGCTAAACCAAATGCACCATGAGCAGGACGGACTAAACCCAGTTTATCAGTCCACTTGATAGCTTGACCCACATTGGTCAAAAAATCAGCGACTGAAGTATTATTTTCTGTATATAAATGAAGATGTGGTAAATAATTTTTAACTTCTGGTGCATCCCAATTAATATTTGGCGCATTTTTGAGTACATAATCTAACCCTAATCCAATGGATTGTAGCTGATTTTTTTCAGATAAACTTTCCTGATAAATGTCTGCTATATTTTTACAGCTTGCTGCTAAAATTTGCTTTTGCTGATTTAATTGATTTTGTTGCTGATTTAGTTCCTCTTCTAACTGTAAATAATCTGTAAATTGTGGTAATGCTAACAACAAATCAGCCAATATTTTCACATTTTCCCGACGTTTAGCCAGACTATTTTCACAGTCATTCGCCGTATTTTCCAGCCATGTACCAATAACTTGATCTTCTAAAAATGGCTGTCCTTCTTCCCCCACTTTGTGGGCGCGTCCTTTGCGCACCGCGCGGATAACTGGGTTGTGAACTAATCGACTCAGAGCATTATCCACCGCTAAATTAGCTTGAGAAGCGATAAGAGTACGTCCACCCCGCCGGGCTATTTGATAACAAATTTCTGCAATTACAGTAGTTTTACCAGTACCGGGGGGACCTTGGATGAGAACTAAATCTTCAGCTGCTAAGACCTTCTCCACAGCTGCTTTTTGTCCAGCATTAGCAGAAGATAATAATAAATCATCCCCTTGCAGTCCTACGGTTTTCTTAATACACCTGGACTGGGAAGCATCGAATAAAAAGTTACCCAAGTAAGGATTTTGAGTGTGTCCCTGCTTTAATTGTTCTAAAGCTTCCTTCTTGCGCCTAACTTGTTGAATATCACCAGCAGCATCAAAAAATAAAAATCCCTTCACTGGTATTTGATAACGTTGTGTAGCGATATATTCCGCTACTTCCCGTTCTAATTTGACTTTGATTAAACAATTTTTCACATCAACTTGATCAATTGTACCTAGTTGAGGAATTTTGTAAGTTAGTTTCCCTATAGGAACAGTTTCCGCAAGTTTAACTTCTTGGTTTTTGGAACGTTTTACCCGTTCCCAGAAACTGGAGACATTTAAATAATTTTCTTCAGCACCATCGAGAGTAGCCGAGGTAACATCTACTTCAAAGGTAATATCTCTGCTGTTACGCCCATAATTATTACTGACAAATGCCACACAAAACTGACGGGATTTAGCAATATTTTCCTCAACTTGTAAAAATGCTTTCCAGGCTTGTAACTGTTCTTCTGTGGGTATATGCTCACCGCAAATAGGCATTTTGTCCATGCGTGCTAATGCAAGTTTAGGAATACCTAAACGATGTTGAGCATGAGACAGCAAACGTAAGGTAAAAGCAACAGAGTAACCATCAGCCTGTCCGCGGGAAAGTGGCAAAAACCGAATTGATAAAATTTTTAAACCGCCTATTCCATCCTGGGAAATAGCTGCAATTAAACCTAATGTTTTACCTTGCTTTTCCATCTGTTTAGGTAAGGGAAAATCATCTCTATCAGTGGCAATTGTTAACTGCCAAATTTCCTCATCTTGATGTTTTCCTGCACCTTGACGACGCACATAAAACAGACAAACTTCCTCACCCAATAAATCAATTATCTCATTTTGAGCCACTGAATTAACACATTTATAGCTCCAGGTTTGGTAATTTTGCTTGTGGGAAAAAGTGGGCATAGATACAGTGGAATTTACTGATGTGTGAGATAATATAGTTTAGCACCTGGGAAAAAACAAAGAACCACTGCGCCAAGGTGGGGAACTAATTTATAGCCTATACTGATGATAAACCTGAGTAGCAGCACGATGTAACAAAGAGTGTCGCCAAACCAGAGACCTCATATCATCGGCGTAACCCCCTCCAATAACACAAGCTACAGGATAACCAGCACCCACGCAGGTACTTAAAACCTGCATTTCCCGGCGGAAAATTCCCGTATCACTCAGGGCTAATTTTCCTAAGCGATCGCCGATATGAATATCTACCCCTGCATCGTATAATACTAAATCAGGGCGAATGTTGGACAGCAAATCTGGTAAATAATTCGCCAAAGTCTGTAAATATTCGTCGTCTTCCATTCCCACCCTCAGGGGAACATCCAAATCACTGGTTTGTTTAGTACCAGGAAAATTAACTTCACAGTGCATGGAGAAAGTAAACACACTCTCATCTGTTTGGAAAATGACAGCTGTACCATCCCCTTGATGCACATCTAAATCCACAATCAGAACTTTTTGCACAAGTCCGAGTTTTTGTAACACTCGACAAGCGATCGCTAAATCGTTGAAAATACAAAAACCAGAACCATAACTAGGAAAAGCATGATGAGTACCACCAGCTGTATTACAAGCTAAACCCTGACTCAGTGCCATCTGGGCAGTAAGTATTGTACCACCAACCGCGACGCAAGTACGATTTACCAGTGCTGGACTCCAAGGTAACCCAATACGACGCTGTGCTTTCGGTTCTAGTGTTCCCTCGCAGTAAGCTTGAACATATTCTGGAGTATGAACCAACTTAATTAACTCGCGGTGTGGGGGTAATGGTGTGTGAAATTGTGCTGTTTGCGCTACACCGTCAGCTAACAGCAATTCATAGAGTTGTCGGAACTTGGACATCGGGAAGCGATGCCCTGGTGGTAATGATGTAATATAATCTGGATGGTAAATAATTGGCAGTTCCATAATCTAAAATTACCAGTAAATCAGGCAAATAGACAAGCTAGAATTTAGCAAAAATATAAAACTCTAAATTAATTATGCAGCAATGGATTGTACCAATAGTATTTATTCTCCTTGGCTGGATGGCTGGGTTGATTGGTGAAAAAGTTTTTTTTAAAAAACTCAGAGAATTTGTTCTTGAAAAGCAGATACCAGGCGGTGAAATCATATTTACAGCTTTACACCGCATGACATTTTTTTGGTTTTTGCTAGCAGGTTTCTCAGGGGCTTTTTTGTATTCTTCCCTGAATATCAACAATGATATTAAAATTATCCTGCAAAAAATAATTACCATTTTATTACTTTACTCAGTCACCTTAGTCTTAGCTAGATTGACTGCTGGTTTTGTAAATTTATTCATACAGAGAACAGCAGGAGTACCTGCATCTTTAATTTCTAATTTAGCTAAGATTGGTGTTTTCATCTTGGGAATACTCATCCTCCTGCAAACTATAGGTGTGCAAATTACACCCATAGTTACAACTTTAGGAGTTGGTGGTTTAGCCGTTGGTTTGGCGCTCCAAGATACATTGGCTAATTTATTTTCTGGTTTTTATCTGATTATCTCTAAGCAAGTGAGAACTGGAGATTATCTGAAATTAGATGATGGATATGAAGGTTATGTTACAGATATCAATTGGCGGAATACAACTATTAAAGAGATTAAAAATAATATTATTGTTGTTCCTAATTCTCGCCTAGCATCAGCGATTTTTACTAACTATCACCTACCAGCTAAGGCAATTACTTTAATCATGGATATCGGTGTCGGTTACGAAAGTGATTTAGAAAAAGTAGAAATAGTGACTGTAGAAGTAGCCAAAGAAGTGATGGCAGAAATTGCCCCGGAGTTAATAGAAAATGAACCTATTATTAGATTTCATACCTTTAATGATTTTAGTATAGATTTTAAATTATCTATGCGGGTAAATGAATATTTTGACCAGCGCATTGCGAGACACTTACTAATTAAGAAATTACATAAACGTTATCAACAAGAAGGAATCCAAATCCCCTTTCCTGTCAGAGAGGTTTATTTCCATAATCAGGGATCTGAAAATTCAAATCTTGATGTAAACTAATTCACCGCCCTCAAAAATAATACTTTTTTCGTTGTCGAAAATTAGCTACCGACTGCACTAAACCCAAAGCAATGAAATTCGTCAACATAGCCGAACGTCCGTAACTCATCCAAGGTAGGGGAATTCCTGCTACAGGGGCTAAACCAACAGTCATCCCTATGTTAACAATTAGCTGAAATAATATCATTGACAAAACCCCAATAGCTAACAATGAACCAAAGTTATCTTTAGCAGTTTCAGCTATACGTAATAGGCGAAAGCAGATCAAACAGAAGACGAAAAGCACCACTAAACAACCCACAAAACCCAGTTCTTCCCCCACGGCGGAGAAAATAAAGTCTGTATGTTGTTCGGGAACAAAATTTAGTTGTGTCATCGGACCTTTAAACAAACCCCATCCCCAAACTTCACCAGCACCTATAGCGATGCGAGACTGGTGTTGATGATAACCAACTCCAAAAATATCGTGTCCTGGTCTGAGAAATACAGTTAGGCGGTTTTTCTGATAATCCCTCAATATATGCTCCCAGACAAAAACTCCCAATTCACCACCTAACAAGTTGAGAACTGATGCGCCAATACCATTGAGGGCAGATTTCCGCCAGGGAGAGTATACCACCCTACAATACCCATAGCCACTACCCAAACTAACCCTAAAACTCCGAAAGATAATATGTTAAATACATTTACTGGCTCTGACAAAGGCCAATTTATACTAAACAGAATAGCAGAAATTATCGGCGAAATCATCAGCACCAGCCAGCCAGGATGAGCATTTGCCCAGTACAGCATTCCTAAGACGATGGCACCAAACACCAAAGATGTGGCCAAATCTGGCTGTAAAAATACTAATCCCCAAGGAATAGCAGTAATTGCCAAAGTCCGAAATACACTTTCCAGGGTGGAAGCTGTGCGCTTGTGTAATACAGCCGCTAAGGTGATAATCAGTCCGATTTTGGCAAATTCCGAAGGCTGGACGTTAAACCCACCAATGCTAATCCATCGCTGCGCTCCTTTCGCGCTGGTACCAATGATCATGACCGCGATCAGACTGAGATTTGTGAGTGCGTATGTTACCCAATGCCAGTGCATCAGATTTTCATAACGGCTACGAGCTAAAAACAAGGCTATCACAACGCCAATAGCTGCTACCAACCAGTGCCAGAACCAGTCAGTCACCGGTTGTCTTAATTCCGTACTCAATATCATTAAGCCACCAAATGTACTAATGCCTATAGTCAGCCAAAATAGCATCCAATCCATTTGCTGCCAGGAATTCAGCCAATGTTGCCGGCGAATTTGGGGGATAAAACGTTTGAAGATCATGTGCAAATTTATATTTAATATTGAATCTGCATTCCTGGGCTATTACCCAGGAATCAAAAAAGAACTACTTGATTATGTCAGAGCGGCAACTGATATTTTACCGGCGATATTTAGAGCGATCGCTTTTAATGCTTGTGCTGAGGCTGAATCTGGATCTGCTATAACTATTGGTACACCACTATCACCACCGACTCTGGTGGAAATCTCCAGAGGAATGCACCCCAGTAAAGGTACTCCCAACTCAGATGCTGTCTTGGAACCCCCACCGGAACCAAAGATGTCATAGTGCTTATCTGGCATATCTGGGGGAATAAAGTAGCTCATATTTTCTACGATTCCCAACACAGGGACATTCATTTGCTGGAACATTCGCAAACCTTTACGTGAGTCTAACAGGGCGACATTTTGTGGTGTAGTAACAATTACAGCGCCTGACATCGGCACTGCCTGGGTTAAAGTTAATTGAGCGTCACCGGTTCCCGGTGGCATATCGACGATTAAATAATCCAGTTGTCCCCATTCCACTTGATAGAGAAACTGGCGAATCACACCATTAAGCATGGGACCGCGCCAAATCACTGGCTGGTCTGGGTCAATCAAAAAGCCCATTGAGACTAATTTGACACCGTGATTAAAAGCAGGTTCGAGAATGTCACCTTTATCTGTGGAACGCACAACAATTTCAGCATCAGCTAGCCCCAGCATAGTTGGGTCATTCGGTCCGTAAATATCGGCATCTAGCAATCCCACTTTTGCCCCTGTTTGTGCTAAAGCTACAGCTACATTCACCGCTACTGTGCTTTTACCAACACCGCCTTTACCGCTGGAAACAGCCAGAATATTTTTCACCCCAGTAATCCCAGTCCTATCTGGTAAGCTTTTTTGTTGGGGTGTTTCTGCAGTAACATCTACACTTACCTCTGTAACACCAGGTAGCTTTTTAATGGCTTTTTTGCAATCTTCAACGATAAATTCACGTAGGGGACAAGCTGGTGTGGTTAACACCAAAGTAAAGCTAACCTTGCCATCCTCAATTTTGACGTTGCGAATCATATTCAGTTCCACCAAACTCTTGCGGAGTTCTGGGTCTTCTACCGGTCGCAAAACTGCTAAAACTGACTCGGAATCAAGAACATCGTACATACTCTTGTAACAAAATTTAAGAAAATTTTATGATCATCTAATATGATCTTAACTTTGTTTGGGAAGTGGTCTGGATTCCCTAAAAATCAAAACAACTATCATGGAGTGATTTTTTCTTCCCTGAGACTGTTGCTAATCCAGCCTTTTCTACGTATTCCACTAAGGAACGTGCTACACGATCTGCATAAGGGCGTGATAATGACCAAATTAGGGGGGACAACCAACCCCGGAGAGTGACTGAATAAGATAAACAAGTACCACAAACTGTAGACTCTACTCGGTAAGTAACTCGTTCTTCGATACCTGGAATCGCCATGACTCGGATACTTAACATTTCATGAGGTTTAACACCCTCGACAAAAATCCGGATGGGAATAGGCGAAAAGCGGGTGATGGCTTGGTAAATTAATCCCGGTTTGGGTACTAATCCATAGGGTACATTAGTACTCTTGAGCAGAGGATGCCAGGAAACATCTGTTAAATCTACTACCTTTAGCCAGAGATCATCTACGGATGCAGAACTAATCTCTCGATACGTTCGCACCAGAGAAGCGCAAAACTGACGACGTTTGCGGTGGATGCATTTGGATAACCAACTTCGCATTTGCCTCATCCTCCTTCCTATGCAGCTGCTGATGACTCTGGTATGGTGAATCAGATTACCTCAAAGTAGAGATCGCTCATAGGGTCATTCACCAGAGTCTGGTGTTGATACCAGAATGTTTACATCAAGAAGTACAAAAAAAACTCAGTTAATATACAAGCCTATACGCATTTGAGGGAAAATAACTCTAGTCATGCCCATCAATCTTGTAAATGCTGACAAGTAAGACAAAAGCAGATTAGGCAAATTAAGCCGATAAATTGGCTGGATTTGTCCACAAATTTGAGAATTAACAAGTTTGTGGCTTTTTAGAAAATGTAATTTAAGTCTTGGAATCTATGTTGACTAATTCGCAAACGCCAACTGTAGACGCAACACCATCCCAGTCTTTACCTCCAACTGATTCTCAGTCGAGGGTAAGTCAGTTTATGAAACAGTTACAAGATGAAATTACCCAAAAACTGGCAGCAGTAGATGGTGTAGGTAAGTTTCATGAGGATAGTTGGGAACGTCCGGAAGGAGGTGGCGGGCGATCGCGTGTGCTGCGTGATGGTGCAGTATTTGAACAAGCTGGTGTAAATTTCTCTGAAGTTTGGGGTTCTCATCTACCCCCATCAATTTTAGCCCAGCGCCCAGAAGCCTCAGGACAGGGTTTTTATGCTACAGGTACTTCACTGGTACTACACCCCCGCAATCCTTATGTGCCCACAGTTCACCTGAATTACCGCTATTTTGAAGCCGGACCAGTGTGGTGGTTCGGTGGCGGTGCTGATTTAACTCCTTATTACCCCTTTGCTGAAGATGCTGCGCATTTTCATAACACACTTAAGCAAGCTTGTGACCAACATCACCCAGACTATTACCCAGTGTTTAAGCGCTGGTGTGATGAATATTTTTACTTGAAACATCGGAACGAAAACCGTGGTGTCGGTGGGATATTTTTGGATTACCAAGATGGCCAGGGTATGTTATATCGCGGTCCTGACCCCAATGGCCAAGCGGCTATTTATAGCCAACAAGTGGGGGCACCATCAACCCGCAATTGGGAAGATTTATTTGCTTTGGTGCAAGATTGTGGTCGGGCATTTTTGCCTGCATACACGCCCATTGTGGAACGGCGACGGGAAATGGAATATGGCGATCGCGAACGGAATTTCCAACTCTATCGTCGCGGTAGGTATGTAGAATTTAACTTGGTTTATGACCGAGGCACTATTTTTGGACTCCAAACCAACGGACGTACAGAATCTATTCTCATGTCTTTACCTCCTTTGGTCCGTTGGGAATACGGTTACCAGCCAGAACCCAATACTCCAGAAGCCGAGTTGTATGAAATTTTCCTCAAACCGCAAGATTGGGTCAACTGGACAACTAAAACTCAATAAAACCACTGCTAATTCCCCATCTAGACTCATGTTAGATGGGGATCAACGTCCAGGGATGGCGAGCAGAGTGTCAAATCAATCCCCCTGTGGTTTTCCTGTATCCGTTTCAAAATCTCAAATCTTTGTAGGATTGTCAAAATATTAGCTGGCTCGCCAAACAAGGGCTAAAGATGTCCATAGACAAACCAAACTCAATACTTACCCAAGGCAATTAAATTTGGACAAAAACTTATAAATGATACGGATCGGAAACCTGAACTTGGCAAAGTCACCTTTAAGCGACAAAATGTAATAACGTCGCTCTTAACATTCTTAACATTTTATTCGTGAATAACGTCCGTACTGTCTCAGATACAAAACGAACTTTTTACTCCCTGCACACCCGACCGATTAACACCATTTATCGTCGGGTAGTTGAAGAGTTGATGGTGGAAATGCATCTGCTATCAGTCAATAGTGGTTTTACCTACAATCCAATTTATGCCTTGGGTGTAGTCACCAGCTTTGACCGCTTTATGCAAGGCTACCAACCAGAACGAGATCAGGAATCGATTTTTAATGCCTTATGTCGGGCTGTGGAACAAGAACCGCAACGTTACCGAGAGGATGCCCAACGGCTGCAAGCTTTAGCCCAAGACCTACTAGTACAGAATTTAATTGCTTGGTTAAGCCAAGCCACTCATTTAGATCGAGATCCTGATTTACAAGGACAACTCCAAGCGATCGCCAACAATTCCCAGTTTAAATACAGCCGCTTATTTGCGGTTGGTTTATTCACATTATTAGAACAGTCGGCTCCTGAGTTAGTCAAGGACGAAAAACAACGAACCGAAGCATTAAAAACCATTGCGGCTGGTTTACATCTATCTGATGAAAAACTTACTAAGGATTTGGAACTATACAGTTCTAATCTAGAAAAGATGGCTCAAGCCCTGGTAGTTATGGCAGATATGGTATCTGCTGATCGCAAGAAACGCGAACAGCGTCAACAACAAACTACGACCCCAGTTGCTCCCCCATCTGTAACCGAATAGCCACTATAATTCGTAATTCGTAGTTCTTGCTCAGGAACAAATTTGATTGTTTCCATTCATAAGTTGAGGATTTGCTACCTCAATTAATTAGGAATTACGAACTACGAATTAATCCTTTTTTCCTAAACACCTAATAATTTGTAAATCAGGCTGTTGATGATACTCAAGGCAAAAGCTCCTAGTACAGCACTCCAGATGCCAAAACGTAAGCGGAACCCCTCTACTAACCAAGCCGCAATACTAAAACACACAACGGCAATCATAAAGGTGAAAATGCCGGATAATAAGTTGAAGGTGAGTAAATCGGGGACTGTAAATATGAGGCTTAAAATAGGTCTCACTACTGCTGTGACAATACCCAGAACTGCGGCGGAAAAAAATGCCTTTTGTGGAGAGTCAATTTCCACTCCCAAAGGGAGCTTACTAATAATCAATAAGCTGATAGATGTTACCAACCAAACAATTAAAAGCGTCACAATATTCATGCCACAACCCTTGAAACGTGAACGGTGATCGGCGCTAAATTACTAAGTCTGACCAGGGATAAATTTTTGAAGCTTAACCAATTATTTATAAATTAACAGATATTTTTATCTAAACATACTTTATTCCAGATATCTTTAGGTTTAACCCCTTCGAGTTGGGCGGAAAATACACCCATCTCCTAAGAGGATGTTTGTCAAGTCATGATTAGTGTATCAAATATTGTTTGACCCCTCCCTAACCCTCCCCTTGTCAGGGGAGGGGACTGGATTTTATTGTTTTTTGTGTGTTCCCCAATCCTTGCCAATCCTTCGCTGTTCCCTGTTCCCTGTTCCCTGTTCCCTGTTAAGCAATAAGAGGAGTTAGGGGTGAGGTTCCATACTTAATTAAAACCTCACGTTCAGGGGAATTGTATTACCTTTGAGGTGTGGGAGGAGTTTCAGGTGCTATAGGGACTTGGGGCGCTAGTTCATTGGGTAACACTGGGGACTGGACATCAGGATTTACCCCCGGAACTGGTGCCATGGGAAAATTAGGTAGATTAAATGAGTCACTGGTTAATGGGGCAGGTCCTGGTATAATTCCCAAGGAAACGCGATCGCCACCTACTTGCCGCATCAAGTCTAAGATTGAAATTACATCATTATAGGTTGCTGTACGAGATGCATTTAACACCAAAGTTCCACTAGGGTTAGCGGCGAGATATTGCCTTAAGTTTTGTACTAACTGATCTCGTTGTACAGGCTGCTTTTCTATGTAAAGATTACCTATAGCATCAAGAGTGATAATGCGAGTGGCATTCTCTGAGATGAGACCAGTGGCTGTACTTGTACTAGCTTTAGGTAAATCAATATTAATCGCCTGTTGTCGAGTAAATTGCAAAGCCGCCAACAGAAAAAACGTCAGGATGCAAAAAACGACATCAATTAAGGGGAGGATTTGAATTTGTGTTTCTTCAACTGGGCTCTGTAAATTAATTTTCATACCTGGGTTGGGTGTAGAATTTTTAACTATTGCTCAGAATCTAACTACTCAGTTGCATTGGGGGGTTGAGGAGCTTCACCAAAAGGGTTTTTATCTTTCCTGCGGGGAGGAGTATTACTGTCTTGTAAAGACTCGGCAACCATGAGAGAATTAATTTTTTCATAGTCAGGGGGAGACTGGCGATATAACAATTCCATGTCATTACCCGCTTTACGAAAAATTTTCACCTGGTCAACTACAAAACTTTGAAATAGGCGATAAAAGACCAAACTGATAATGGCCACTATTAAGCCAGTAGCGGTACTAATTAAAGATTCACCAATACCAGTAGTGACACCAGCCGTAGATTCGGTTCCTAAATCACCAATGCGAATTGAACGCAAAGATTGGATCAAACCCAAAACCGTACCCAGCAATCCCAACAGAGGAGACAGGGCGATGATAACTTCTAAGAGTTTTTCACCCCGGCGCATCCCGGCTAATTCATCTTCGGCGGTGGACTCCAATGCTAATCGAAAGGTTTCCGGATCACTTTTGTGTAAGCTTAAGGGGGCATAAAGAAAGCGTCCAATGGGTTGATGGCGGGACTTTCTAGCAATATCCGCCGCTACTTCCCAACTATCTTTGGCAGTATTTAATACACGATCCACAATTTGGTTTTCTTGGGTCATAATTCTTAGCCAGAACCACAGACGCTCAAAAATCACAGTTATAGATATAATCGACAGCGCCAGCAAAGGCCACATAGCCGGGCCGCCCTTTTCAAACAAATCTAAAATATCCACTGTTAGGGTTCCCCTTTCGATTTCAACAGCAACTATCCTAAAGCACTTTAATTCTCAAGATTAATGCATAATTACATATTCCTCTACAAAATCTTCCGGCAAATATTTAGCCCAGGAAAATTACTAGCGTCTTCCATACTACCTGGGACGGTTATTCCTACCGGTAATTTATCTGAGAGTTTGTCAAAATTAATTAATAATAACTGGAGGGTAAATACATGAAATTTCCAATCCAATTACTATACAATTGGTATCGTAATTTGCTACGTAATCCTATTTATCGGTGGTGGGTGATTTTAGGGACACTGGTTTATATTCTTAGCCCTATAGATATCTCTCCCGACTTCATACCCATTCTCGGACAAATTGATGACTTTTTACTTCTGTCTATAGTTTTTTCCGAGGTGTCTGGGTTAGTGCTCTCAGGTTGGAAGGCGCGTCAGGGTTCTGAACAACCTAGTACTGAAACTGTTGATGTTGATGCGGTGTCTGTGGATTGAAAAATTTCCACGCCAAGGTACGCAAAGACGGATATTTCTCTGCGACTCCTTGGCGTCAATCTGGATTTAAATATCTTTGACAAATTCTGTTAAGAATCTTAAGGCTTTCAATATATAACTTACACAATCTTGAGGAGAGGTATTATAAAAGCATTGCCAGGCTGAAGCTTTATCTTCATCATAGCGATCGCCTCGTTCGGGATGCTGTTCTAACCATGCTAATCGCACCGCATGGCCAATTAATACATCTAAAACTATATACTCCTCAATTTGTAAGCTGGGATTATTGGCGACAATTGTGGCTAATTCCATCAAGGCTTCAACATTGACTTGGCGGTATTCTGGAGCCTCAATTTTATTGAGTAAATGCTCAACTCTCAGGGCAAAGTTCTTTTCCCCGGCTGTCATTTCTGATAAAATTAACTCACTATCTAAACGATTGCGACGCTCTAGTTTATCGCCAATCACAATTCCTTTACAATGTTTCATTAATCGCCAAACCTGCTGGAAGAAGTCTTTAGGGACTCGGTTTAATGCTCCTTCGCCTTGGCGAAATCTCCGCCAACCACCCGGGGGGACTGTGCTTTGTTCTTTTTCGGTTGTCGGTAGCACTACCCAAGCAATATCGCTTTCTTTTTGCTTGATGTGCAGTGATTCCTGTTGGCGTAATAATTTACTAATACCTGTATAACCTCTTAATACTTGATGCAAGCGCATTTTCACTTCAAAGGGTGACAGTTCCATCAATTGTTCATAGGCTTCATCTTGAGTGACACCCAACTCTTGTGCTAATTCACTGGTAATTAATAAGATCAGATAGCCGACTCTCAGAGTTAGCAAACCTTTAAACAGTTGAGGTTCTGATCGCATTAACACCCCAAGATAGATAATAATTTCTTGTGTGAGGACGCGATCGCGGATATCTTCCCGACAGAAATGATTTATTTTCTCAGTGATTTCTCGGTGGGACATAGGCACTATCATCAGTGATGACTGACTGTAAGCCCTACCCACAGCAATTTGTTTACCTCTGACCAAAATACTCGTGACTGTATCTGATAAGCCAATATCAACCATTTGTCTTAATCCCGCAGCGCGACGTACCACCGCCCAAATACCTAAATTACCGGCTTTGGTGTAGACTTCATCTAGTAAATCACCCACGGTGACAGTATGCTGTGGACCCCCAAGACCTGTATCAAAAGTTAATCCCTCCAAGCGAGTTAAAGTTTGTAATAATTCGATTTGTTCATAGATATTTGAGGAAGAGCGCAAGGAAGCCAGCAAAAATCCCAAGTTAGTCTCGCACTCCATCTGAAATTCTTGGGTATTTCCTAACCGTCCCCCAGGATGATAAGCCAGATAATAGCAAGGGGGGGCAGCATTTTGCATTGGCAATTGGGAGAAATCTGCATCTGGGAGAAAATCAATCCTTTGCATCCCCGCTGTTAGCATCAGTTGATTGAGTCGTCCCAATTTTACCTTTACACCATTACACACACCATCTTTAAGTTCCTGCATCAGTTCTAATAAAGCCTCAGAACCGATTTCTAACATGCTATGGGTTAACATTAAAGTTAGAGTAGGACGACCTAAATCAATCCAATAATCTCGAATATAAGCGAGTTCACTTCTGATTTGATCCAGTAAAAAATGATAATCAAGGGTTAAATAAAACTGTTGGGAATCTAAAAACGAAGGTAAAAATACAATTGTCTCTCCGTGAATCCGAAAAAATCGAGATGTGTTCAAACTCCGTAACCGCCGCACAGGACGACCTGTTAAACCCAGTTTATCATTACGTCCAATTTGAGTATAAATAGCCGAAAGTTCCTCGGCTTTTCTGACTTGAATTGGTTCTACTTGCTTAGGTGTTTGAGTTTCAATTCCATGGACTTCTAGTTTAGCTTGTAATTCTTCATCCTCAGCTAGTAAGGCGATTTGTACTAAAGCCTCGCGTTTTTTACCTATACATAAATGTCTTCCTAATGGGTCAATATCCCCCACCGCGATTAATCCTTCATCTAATAGTTGACCGAGAAAATATAAACTTTGCGCCCAGACTAAGGGGATGTTTTCATTAGGTAAGCGAGTTTGACTGTGGGGGGTTAATTTCTCCGCTGCTACATTTTCCGCTGGGACATAATACAATTCTGGTAATAAACCCACCCCATCACGTTGAATGAGTAATGACTGCAAACGTTCCTGGTACTCTTTAACTTGCTGACTGTCTCCACGGAACAAACCATCGAGAAATAAGTAAGTAAAAAATAACGGCCACTCGCATTCAATATGCTCAAATTGCTTCAGTTCCCAAGGTTCATAGTGTAAGCGTTGATTATCTTCTAAAACGGTTTGGTGTCCATCCCGTAAGAAGCGTTTGCAGCCATATTTTCCTTGCAGTTTACGAATAATATCATTCAATGTGCGATCGCGTAATTGCACATTTTCTACTGCAAAAGCAGGATAACTAATAATACTTAACAGTGCGCCATCAATTTCTTTAGAAGCTGATTCTCTAGGTAATAAAGATTCTAAGGTAATTCGGGCGCGAGCAATTTCATCTGGTAGCACATGAATAACTGATGCTTCACCACCACGCACACCAAACAAATTTAGACCATTGATAGCTTCTAAGGCGGATTTAGCCATACCCACGGAACTAGCATTGAGTTCAGCACTACCATGATTAATTTTATTACCTCGTTCCCAGATGCCATAATCTGGTGTGCGGTAAGCGCGTCCAATGTAGTAAACCAGGTTTTGGATAAAATTTACTTCATCGATGGTATAAATAATTTGCAATCCTGAAGCGGTCATTTGTGCCAGCATCAGTAAAAATATAGATGTAGCATCAATTTGTAAATGTCCCCATTCATCATCCCCAACCACAATGTCGGCGGTAGCTGTGTTGTATTTGGCGTGTAAGCCATCTAGGAGTGACTGAGTATGTTTAAATTTCTCGACTTTATGGGATTGACGCAACATCGCAAATAGTAGGCCTCGCATCAATTTGGTGACGCTATGCTCTAGTTCATAGGTCCTGTCCCTTGTCTTCGTCAGTCTTGCGATATGCCAGTGCTAAACCCCAAACTGCTAAAATGCTGTAAACATTATCTCTTACCCAAGCATCTGTATAATCACCGTGGGCGGTGATGGTTGTACTCGCAGGAAGTAACCCGGTAATTGGATTCTGACGCGCGAGGATGATTGTCTTGATTTGCTGGTAGTAATGTTCGAGTCTTGTTTGCAGTTCGGTGACTGTTTGCATAATCTTAATTTTAGGAAACTCAGGCGTAAGAATATGTGGGGTAAATTGTATGGATCACAGGAGAGTAATTAACCATAGATGGGTCTGTCATGATTGACAGATTTTGGATGTAAGCCCTCTGGGTTATTGAGGGTATTGGTGAGAAACAAAGGGTACTTTTACTACTTCACCTTCTGTTTCTCCTATCTGGACTTTTAAGCCAATACCACCAGCTTTGCTGCGAATATAACCTAGTCCAAAGTGACCATTGACGGTTGCGGTGTAACTAGTAAGTTTACCGACTTTTTCATCGCCAATGGCGATCGCACTCCCCACTGATGCAGGTGCATTCAGACGTATGCCCCATAAGTGCTGTTTTATACCTTTATATGTATTGAGCCTAGCGATGGTTTCTTGACCGATGTAGCAACCTTTGTTAAAGGAAATTGTTTGCCATAAGCCAACTTCTAGGGGGTTATAATCATCTGTTAGTTCTGCATCGGGGGCTGGTCTTCCTTGTAAAATCCGTAATGTTTCCCAGGCACTATTCGTCAATTCTACCGCCCCTAGTGCTACAATCTGTTGCCATATTTTCTCTTTCTGTGCAGCTGGCATAATAATTGTATATCCCGGTGTAGCCAAGCCACTACCCACGGCAATCATGAGTCCGTTAACTAGTTGATGATTACCATAGGCTTGACCAATAATTGCACCAGCACCCAGCTGTTCTACAATATTATGACTCTGGGCACCCATGAGGCTCAATGTAGATGTTTCATCTGTGACATCTGTCAATTGCACTTGATCAGCAAAAAAGATATACCGGTCTAACCATTGCATCAGCAACTCCCGACGGCTAGGGGAGGTAAGTAACAGCACTGCATCCTCTAAAATGTATGCAGTTACCAGGTCAATGGTGCGAGCGGTGGATGATACCATCACAGTATCACAGCCCTGTCCTGGCCTGAGTCTGTGAAAATCGTTAGTACTTTGATTGTGTAAAAACCGGATACGGTCATCATCAGAAACTCGTATACGCCCCCAGTGGGAGCGATCGCATACAGCAACCCTTTCTGTTGCGGTTTGAATGGCTGCTGTGTGTTGAGCGTCAGTTGCAGATGTTGACATGGTGATGAAGAGTTGCTCTGTTTTACAGTTATGAGGCTTACATTTAATTAGGTTACTACAATTTTTCTCACAAATGCAGCCCTATATACCGATTCACCTTTGTTTTGAGTCGCTATTTCCCGTTCTGTGGGTACTGGTAAAGGGTTTTGTGTTAACCATTCTTCTGTACCTAGTCGTTCAAAGGCGGGATTTTCAGCAAACAGATCGCGCATTTGACTGGCGACGAATTGAACATCTGACTGCAAAAACACAACCCCCCCAACGGTCAGATAATCAGCTAATTCAGCCACTAATTCCGGTTGTACTACCCGGCGTTTAGCATGGCGGCTTTTAAACCAAGGGTCGGGAAATTGAATAGTTACACGCTGTAAAGTTCCCGGAGTCAACGAGGATAACAGCGATCGCAATGAGTTATTTACATTGCAAAATAAATAATGGAGATTAGTTAAACCCAATTCACATAGTAACTGGTTCGCCTCCACTACCAAAGGTTCTCGAATTTCTAAACCCAGAAAATTCCAGTTGGTTTCTATCTGCGCCATTTTCAACAAAAATCTGCCCCTAGCGCAGCCAATATCTAGATGTAGTGGTTGGTTTGGCTGTGTATAAACCTTTTCCCATTCTATAGCATTTGCTGGCGTTTGATACTTTCTTGCCAGTGGGTTAACGTGTTGTCGCACTCTGACTACTGCCAAAATTAATACTCCTTTTATTACTTACCAACTTGATTTTAATATTATAAATCTTCTAAATTTGGCATTCTATAGCCTGTCCTTCCCCCCTTACTTTTCACATTATGGGCTTTCCAACTATTAGATAAATCGATAATTATCAGTTTATCTTTTAATAATTTGAGCTATTTTAAGGGGTTTCACGAATTACTAAAAATCTTTAATTCTTATTGTTTTAGTCAGCTATAGTAAAGAATTAATTAACCATAGCTATGATGGCGAACAGATAGGAAAACGTTACAAAAGACACTTATAACAGGTTTTACCAGCAAGGGTTATACTTTTTATAAAAGAGTTTTTCTATCTAGTTTTTAACATTATCCTCCAAATCAATGGCTTTAAATTTTCGCTTTGCCGTAGTTAGCGACCTACATATTACCCTTCCTCATACTATTTGGGATCATCCTAGCCGATTTCATCTGGTGGAGGTGAGTATCCCTGCTTTTGAAAGCGCAATAGAACACTTAACACAACTTAATATAGATTTCCTCTTGCTTCCCGGAGATTTAACTCAGCACAGTGAACCAGAAAATCATATCTGGTTGCAAGAAAGATTAGGGAAGCTACCTTTTCCCACCTATGTTGTTCCTGGTAATCATGATGTTCCTGTGGTGATGGCCAATGGCCAATCAATTGGGTTTGCTGATTTTCCCCAATATTACCGCAAGTTTGGCTACGAAAATTCCGACCAACTTTACTATACACAGCAACTGTTGCCAGGAGTACGACTAGTTGGACTCAATTCTAACTTTTTTAATGACCAGGGTGAGCAAGTAGGGCGTTTGGATACTCAACAACTGACATGGTTAGAAGAGATACTCACAGCAGCAGGTAATGAATTGGTGCTGGTAATGGTACATCATAATGTGATTGAGCATCTACCGGAACAATCGCGCCATCCTATAGGTAAGCGCTATATGTTAGAAAATTCTGCGCAATTATTGCAAATTCTGGGTAATTATGGCGTTAAATTAGTATTTACAGGACATTTACACATTCAGGATGTTGCTTACTCCCAAGGGGTTTATGATATTACTACTGGTTCCTTAGTGAGTTATCCTCATCCGTACCGGGTTTTCCAGTTTCAACAGGATAACTACGGTAGAGAGTGGTTACAAATTCAATCACACCGGGTAGAAACAGTACCTGATTTCCCCCATCTGCAAAATTTATCACGTCAGTGGATGGGCGATCGCTCTTTCCCCTTCCTGGTGAAGTTATTAACTCAACACCCCTTAAACCTCCCATTGACAGTAGCGGAAAAAATAGCTCCTGATCTGCGGGACTTTTGGGCCAATGTTGCCGATGGAGACGCTTTATTAGACTATCCACAATTTCCCATAGAATTACGTCGCCATCTTCAGACCTATGGTGCAATGACTAGTGGTATTCCGACTCTAATTGATAACCACAGCACTCTCCTGTTAGGGTAGGTTAACTAATCATGGGGCGACAAATTGCAAAAACTGAGGTATAACCATGTACAAATGTATTCCCCCCAACAGGCCCTATTTCCCCATTACAGAAAAAGCCACCTATCGGTATATGATGAATGTAGCGCCTAAATAACTCCGAATCAAAGTTGGATTGGCCATAAAGACCTTGACCACGACCCAGACAGGAGAACATGAAAGCCGCCGCCGGTGGAAAAATTTGTTGCTTTTGATACCCTTCTAAGAGTAATTCTAAGTCTTCAGCGGAGGCTTGGGCATCACGCAGTTGGAATTGTAGGCGTTGACCAGGACGGATGACATCGCCAATGGCGATCGCTCCAGCAGAGGGATCTACCCCCAAGATGCTACGAATTAAAAAATCTCCCTGTTGTAAAGATAGCTTAAACTCGTCCATCACTAGACCCACAAACAGAGAACGCTGTGCCAATATCCGCTCTTCTTCACTCAGGCTAGCAATCAAATCTCGTAAAACCATCAGCGGCACTTTTTGATCTAGTTCCAGAATGATATTACGTTCAGCCTTTGTGACCTGCATTGGCTGGCCGATGGGTCGGCATCCTTGAGCTACAATAGTTTCTAAAACAATATTGCCACTCAAAGCCAAGCCTACCGTTCCCTCACGATAAAGTCGTTGATGTATCCCCTGGGTGTCATGGCTACAAAATAGAGATATTTGACTACTTCCACCCCCAGAGCTAGCCTGTCCCCCGACTATTACCGAGCCAGGGTAGGCAAAATCTAACCCCTGCAATAAATCATTGATTCTTGAAGAAAAGGCACTAGACAGTAAAATAAATTGGGGGGTAGGTGATGGTTGCACACCAATTAAATCTATCCAAGCATCTGGTGAACTATCCATGTCAGGTAATTCTTCTCCGAGCACATGAAAAACTTCCACATTCACACCTGGTAGATATCCCAAGGTAAGACTAATAGCAGGTTCTCCCTCTAATTCTTGAGGTTCGCCTGTAGCTGTAGTCCCAATTACCCCCAGACCACTACACCCAATCATTACAGGTACGGAAAGTTTTTCAGCCAACAGGGGTAAAACTCGGGAATACTCACTCGCAAAAGCAGACGAAATGAATATCACCCCCAAATCCGCAGGTACTGTTAATGACGACACAGCCTGTTCTACTACATCTGTAATAGCTGCTTCTAAAGAAGGACGGGTTGATAGGGCATTTGCCCACTGCATTTGCTCTGCCATGAATTTTAGGCTGTTTTTTTGTTACTATAGTTAGTAGTATTAGTAGTATGTGATTTTTCCCCTACTACATATGTTCAAGTACCATACATTGACACCGGATGATCAGATATTGGTACTTAGGAAACTTATTATACAATATAACAGCGGGATTAATTCTACTCTTGGCTGATATTTACCCGCTGCCATCAGGACTCTTAAAAATGCCTGTCTTTAGTTTACCTTGTTGTTGTTCTTTTAATTTTGTATTGATCATGGATGATTAAGCTAAAATACTTAACGTAACAGGTTAAGTAGTTAGAATGGTGGACGAGCTAACCACAAGACTCCATTCTGCAAGTTTTTATATACTAGGACAAAAACCACACAAAGAGATTTAACTATGAGCGACACCCAAGAAAAAATCCAAGAAAAAATCCAAGTCGAAATAGAACAAGCTCGTGCTGTCTGTGATATTTCCGGTGGTAACTCTGCTGAGTGTGCCGCTGCTTGGGATGCAGTGGAAGAACTGCAAGCTGAAGCCTCCCACCAGCGGAACAAGAAGCCAAAAAATTCACTAGAACAGTACTGTGATGATAACCCAGACGCTCTTGAGTGCCGGGTTTACGACGACTAAAAAGTAAAGTTTTATCCGAATAAGCAAGCAACTATATCTACTTACTGTTATCTTGCACCTTGAAGCTAACCCTAGATTAAATAGAAATTAAATAGAAATCCATCTGTTTTAATCATCTGAGGTTTGGGTCAGTATACTATTTATACTAGATTCATATGATACCGAAGGTTAAGATTGGGTTTTCCTGGGGTTGCTAGTTCATAAATCCGGCGCAAGTTCCTTAACTGTGCCGATGATGCTTTGGGCTGATGCAAGATATTAAACTTTAACTTCTCCCAGTTGCTTGTTTTTTTTAACTAGAAATTAAACGTATCCGGTGAATAATTGATTGAAATTTATTATTGCTAACCTCAGAAAAAATTATGAATGAAGTTTGGTTTCGCCAGTATGTCTGGGTTGACTATCGACTGGCATTATTATTTTTAGTATTTATTCCTGTAATTCTACTAATTTGGGCATTTGTACAAAAAGCCGAAGCAATACAGCACCTCTTGACCATTTACTGGCGGGTATCCAGTCTATTAGCCATCACCGTCTATTTAATGATTGGTCAGTACCCAATCAGCTTTATATCTGGGTTCATCGGGCGGATTCTCATTCCTATTTCTCTGTGGTTTTGGCTAGACCTTAATGATGAAATCGATTACCAGCAAAGTAGCCCTTTAAAACTGATTTTTACCTCTTGGCGCTGGGGTGTGACTATTTATTCTATTTTGGGTGCAATTGCTCTTGTGCCTTTTTTAGGGTGTGCTGTCTCGGAAACTGCTATCAAAACTCCCTATTGTCAAGTTTGGTTGGAAGCGCCCTTACTGTTTAAACAATATTTCCATGAGAATAGCACACCTGTGTTTCTAGGTTTTTTGGCTATACTGAGTTTAGTAATCTATGTAGTGTACTTAACCTACTTTGTACTTGTGAAGCTAGGAAAACAAGGACGTTCAGCAGTACAACACTAGTTGAGATGAATAATTGCATTGGTAAACGCTTGGAACAATACACCACCAAACGCCCCCAAGAAGTTCTGCTGGTAACATTGGAAATCGCCAATTATCAAGATCAAGTTGCTATTTTTAAAGGTTTCTCTAGTTCCTTGATGCGCCCAACTGCATTTGACCCGGATGTACAAGTTATCCCGGAGGAGGCGGTAATTTTGAATATTGACCGCATCCAAAGCCCTTACAATCCTGAAGCTCCCAATTATATCCAAAAAGGACTTTCTGGGGAAGCTATGGAAGATCTACTGTCAGCAGTTGGTGTGTAATAATCATTTAATCATCATGTCTGTTTCTGGATACACTCTCCCGGTTTTTGCCTGTGCTTCTGCTATGGCGGCTTTACACTGGTTACGCCATGACCAAGCTGTAACATCTGTGTCGGTGGACTTGATTTCACCCGCAGAAATGGCAGAAATACCCATTGAACAGGTAGCAGGTCTATCTGATCATATGGCTTTGGCAATTACCCGCAGCGAACCAGGTGATAATCTGGATTTAACCAGAAATACACCAATTTGGGCCCTGGTGCAATGGCGTGTGGGCGATGGGGAGCCTGTAATTATTCAAGGTGGGGAAGGAATTGGTAAACAGCTAAATGCGGACTATCAGCCGGCGATTTATGCTTATGCTCACAGGTTGCTACAAGAAAATCTCCGGCGGATGCTAGCAGCTGATGAGAAAATCACTGTCAATATTATTCTACCATTCGGGCGATCGCTGGCTGTGCGCACTTCTAATCCTGCTTTTGGTGTGGTGGAAGGTCTTTCGCTGTTGGGGACAACTGGTATTTCTCAACCTTTAAGCACACCAGAGCAATTAACAGCTTTCCGCACTGAGTTAGAACATAAAGCCAGTCGGTTTGAAAATTTGGTATTTTGCATCGGCGAAAATGGTCTAGATTTGGCGCGTCAACTGGGAATCAATCCTGAACAAATGGTAAAAACTGCTAACTGGTTGGGGCCAATGTTAGTAGCAGCAGATGTACTGGGTGTGAAGGAAATCTTGTTATTTGGTTATCACGGAAAACTGATGAAATTGGCTGGGGGGATTTTTCATACTCATCACCAGTTGGTCTGATGGCCGTCGGGAAATTTTAGCCGCCCATTGTGCCTTGGTGGGTTTAAATTCCCACAATATACAGTCTGTTTTTGAAAGTCCTACGGCTGAGGCTGCATTAAAATACTTAAGAACCTTGGATACTGTGACGGGTAGTGATTGGGTTAATCAAGTTTATACTGCGATCGCTCAAGCTATTGATACTCGTTCCCAAGCATACATTCAAAGTCATAGTACCAGAGGCGCAGCACCAACACTGTGCGGCTCGGTTCTGTTTGATCGCGATCGGCAAATTCTCATCAAGAGCAAAATCGGTTGCATGTTAATGGAAAAATTGTGTTAGTTTAATATGAATAATCATAAATAATCCCCATAAATATTTTTTTCAGTATCCATCCTTGGATCAGTTATTCTTTTAAAACTATGCCATCAACATTGTCTAGCAAGCGCATTTAACCTTGCGTTTGTTGGGGATCAACTCAACCATTTACCAGCATCAGCAGGGAATGAATGGTTTTCACTTAGGCTATAGAGCGACTGTTTACCTTACATTTACAACTCCCCATGAATACATCGGTGACTCTACCAACCGAACCAGCACCTCAAATAGACAATTTGGGGGGGCTAGATCGTCAAATGATTGTAATTCTCGACTTCGGCTCCCAATATTCTGAACTGATTGCGCGCAGAATCCGCGAGACTCAAGTATACTCTGAAGTTCTATCTTATCGCACAACATCCGAACAATTACGCAAATTAAATCCCAAGGGGATCATTCTCTCTGGTCAACGGGATCAGTTTATGTGGAACACGCCCCCCATTGCGACCAAGAAATCTGGAATTTAGGTATTCCTGTCCTGGGTGTCTGCTATGGTATGCAGTTGATGGTTAACCAACTCCATGGGGAAGTGGCTAAAGCAGAGCGAGGAGAGTATGGTAAAGCATCACTATATATAGATGACCCCACAGACTTACTGACTAATGTGGAAGATGGTACCACCATGTGGATGAGTCACGGAGATTCAGTGACCAAAATGCCACCAGGGTTTGAAGTGTTGGCACACACAGATAATACACCCTGTGCCGCCATTGCTGACCACAAAAGAAAACTTTATGGTGTCCAGTTCCATCCGGAAGTAGTACATTCTCTGGGGGGACTGGCATTAATTCGTAACTTTGTTTATCATATCTGCGATTGCGAACCCACATGGACTACGGAGGCTTTTGTAGAAGAAGCAATTCGGGAAATTCGCGCCAGAGTAGGTGATAAGCGGGTACTGTTAGCCTTGTCTGGGGGTGTGGATTCTTCTACCCTGGCCTTTTTGTTGTATAAAGCTATTGGGGAACAATTGACCTGTGTGTTTATTGACCAAGGCTTTATGCGTAAGTTGGAGCCGGAACGGTTACTCAAACTATTTAAAGAACAGTTTCATATTCCTGTAGAATATGTTAGTGCTCGCGAGCGCTTTTTGTCGATGATTGCCGGGGTAACAGACCCAGAAGAAAAGCGCCGGCGTATTGGACATGAGTTTATCCAGGTATTTGAAGAAACATCTAAACGCCTGGGACATTTTGACTATTTAGCCCAGGGTACTCTGTATCCAGATGTGATCGAGTCCGCTGATACTAACGTAGACCCCCAAACAGGGGAACGAGTAGCAGTAAAAATTAAGAGTCATCACAACGTTGGTGGTTTACCCAAGGACCTGCGGTTTAAACTGGTGGAACCATTGCGGAAACTGTTTAAAGATGAAGTCCGTAAAGTTGGGCGTTCCATTGGCTTACCAGAAGAAATTGTACAACGCCAACCTTTCCCCGGTCCGGGTTTAGCAATTCGCATTTTAGGGGAAGTCACCCCCGAACGGTTGAATATTCTCCGCGATGCTGATTTGGTTGTGCGTCAAGAAATTAACAAGCGTGGTTTATACCATGATGTTTGGCAAGCATTTGCTGTGTTACTACCAATTCGCAGTGTAGGCGTAATGGGGGATAAACGCACTTATGCTTATCCTATTGTTCTGCGTATTGTCACGAGTGAAGATGGTATGACGGCTGACTGGGCGCGGATACCTTACGATGTCTTGGAAGAAATTTCTAATCGCATTGTTAATGAGGTGAAGGGGGTTAACCGTGTGGTTTATGATATTACTTCTAAGCCCCCTGGAACTATAGAGTGGGAATGATGTCGGGTTAATTTCCACCAGAGATGGACACAGATCAACACACATAGGTCTGTGTCCTCATCTGGTTTTCAATTTCCTGTAGCATCAGCCACCATGCTCCAGGGGGTCTATAGTCATAACATCCTGGTCGGAATTCCGTCAACCACCAACTGACTAAGATTGAAATTTAGCCTGTTTAATTGTGCATTTAAAAAAGTCAAAGTAACGTTCTGTACCAAACCACCAACCGACATTGACCTGAGAAGGAATGGTAAAACCACCAAAAGTTTGATCTGCGTGACATTTACCGCCAAAGGGAATATAGCGCCATTTGCGATTGTTTGTATGATTTCCCCAACGGGGTGAAGAAATTTCTAAAACTTTGCCATCAGTATCAATGACTAGGGTGAGGGTGACGGGTTCATCATTTATCTTCAGTCTGGCTTCAATGGTGTCATCAGAAATTTCTCGCCACTCTACGCCCTGCTGGGGTAACAAGGCGGATGGTAACCAGACAAATTCCTGTACTAAGCGCCCAATGCTAGAACGAAGAGTATTGTGATCATGTACGTTGATAATTGGGATTAATCCCCAGAGTCCAAATTGCACTCGCCCTAAACCATTAATCATGTAATAATCAGCACCATCAAGCTTTAATAATTTACCACCGATGATGGCTTTCCACACAAATCCTTGTGAGGTGATGAGTTCTTGACAACGCATGGAAAGCCAAGATTTATCCCGTCCCAATCTAAACCGCCCCTGCATCTTTAATTGATTAGCATGAGCTAAGGGTGTCCCTGGAGCAATAGCGTGTAGAAAGTAACGCTGTACAGTGGGGGGTAATCCGGTAATCATCTCTTCACTGAAGTATTCCTGTGTCGGGGAGGCTTGTGAAGAACACAGGGAACACAATCGCCACATTTGATTGACCTGGCGATTAGTTCTGATTTTGAGGATGATCAGACTCAAAAATGCGATCGCCAACAGTATAACAATGCCAATGAGAATCTTGATAGACATAAAAACACACCTGATAAATATAAATTAAATAACATATAAATGTGTGTTTTGACACCACTCACCTTTGACATTTGCCAAAAACCTGACCTTTGGTTAGTAAGGTGTGACGTTATTTTAGGCACCCATACCAGAATAACGTTTTAGTCCCCCAAGCCACAGCAGGCGATTTACCGCGAAAAATATGAATATCCAGGCTAAAATGGCTAAAAATCCCCCAGCAACATCAACAGGTAACCCCACCAAAAGACTGACTGGGAAATGAATCAAATAAGGGAAAGGCGTAAACATAACCACCGTGCGCACCGTTTCGGGAAAAACATCCAAAGGTGCAATTAAGCCCGACAAAAATAAATAAAATAGAAACCAGAAGTTTTCCAAAGCACTAGCGCGTTCTGTCCAAAATGCGAACATAGCAAAAGTATACTGAATCACAAACCGTAAAATAAAACTGAGTATACATGCAATAGAAAAGAGTAATAATTGCCACCAACTAGGTAACCAAACAGCTTGAGGATAGAGGGTAAAAAACAAAAAAACTAGTAGTAGTGCAAAAGGTAGACGAGCCACCCTTTCGGAGAGATGAGCAGCGACATGGCGCCAGACTGGATCTAGGGGTTGCAATAAGCGGGATGATAGCTTACCCTCCACTATCTCCTTTTCAAACTCCCAAATTACCCAGACAACAGTAACTTGTCGCACAAAAAAAACCGTGATAAAGTAGCGGGCAAAATCTGCAGGTGTCAGAGCAAACTCCCCACCTTGGGCCGCCTGTATCCAGACACCCATCAAGATAATAGGTAAAGCGCCAGCCAAAACCCATAAAATCAATTCCGCCCGATACTCCACCATATAGGCGTAGTAAACAGACAGCAAAGTCAAGATTTTCCTAAGAATTTTTTTCACTGAAATTACACCACTCCCGCCTCAAAAACTCTACCAATCACCTCTTCTATTGGCGGCTCAGTCACTGTTAAATCAATGACTTCTAAATCTGCCAGAATTTGAGATACTGTACTGGTCAGGGTTTCTCGTGGTACGATAAAGCTCACAGCACGCCCCTCTAGGGACTGGACATCACCGTAGAACATGAGTTTTTCTCTAGGTAGCGGCTCGGTTAACTCAATGTGGATTTCGCGGTAAGGTGCGAAATTTGCCACCAATCCATCTAAACTACCGTCATACATCAGCTTTCCTTGGTGAATCAATAGTACCCGCTGACATAAAGCAGTAATATCAGCCATGTAATGACTAGTTAATAACACAGTAGCTTGATAACGGCGATTATACTCCCGTAAAAAATCCCGTACCGCCACCTGAGCATTTACATCTAGTCCCAGTGTCGGTTCATCGAGAAACAATACATGAGGATGATGCAACAGTGCTGCTAACAGTTCGGCTTTCATCCGTTCACCTAAAGATAATTTCCGCACTGGTTGGGTCAGCTTTCCTTCTAGATTCAACATCTGTGTGAATTCCCCGACCCGTCTGTGAAATTCTTGATTTGAGATGTTGTAAACAGCAGCGTTGATTTTTAAAGAATCTAGGGCTGGTAAGTCCCAGAGTAACTGCTGTTTTTGACCCATGACCAAGGTAATTTTTTGCAGAAATCGTTCTTGGCGCAAAAATGGCACGTATCCCGCCACTCTAACTGTACCCCCAGAAGGATGAATCAGCCCTGTGAGCATTTTCAGGGTCGTAGTTTTACCAGCACCATTGGGTCCCAAAAAACCCACCACCTCACCGGGGGAAATTTCAAAGGAAACATCCTCTACTGCTTTAATAGAGCGGTAAGTGCGCCGGAAAAAGTGGGTGAGCGTGCCTTTTATGCCCGGCTGCTTAACCGCCACTGGGTAAAATTTACAGAGATTTTCAACAGTAATAATTGACATATAGCATTTTCCTGTAGCGGTGAGATCCCAAATTATCCCTTATAAATACAAGAAATATGACCCATTTTGACATCAGTAGATTTTAGGAGGTTTTTTTCAACAGTTACTTTAAACGCCCAGAGCGTAAAATACTAATAACTAGCCACAAACCTAATAAACTAGCAGCAGCAAACAGAACACTACTTAAAAATGACAGTTGAGTAGTTTGGGCTTTGGTGGAAATAATAGCGGCTCCCATAATCAGAGAACCTACTAAAATACTAAAAGATAATCTGTTAGCTGCGTCATCCAGAGTGCGCCGCATACCATCTAAACCACGCAGTGAGAGATTCCACTGTAAGGTTTCCGAAGTAACTCGCTCTAATAATAGTTCAATTTGCCGGGGAGATTGTAATGATAGACTCTTAATATCTAGGGCAGTTCTTAAGAGTGATGGTAGTGGATTACTCCCTAGTAGTTGTCGTCGAAACAAGTCTGTAATTAATGGCTGTATTTCGTCAAATAAATTTACCTGTGGGTTGAATCCACGAGCTACCCCTTCTAAGTTAGCCAGGGTTTTGGCATATAAGCCCATATTGCTGGGTAAGCGAATTTTATTTTGACGGGCCAGTTGCAGAATTTCATAAATTATGTGACTGAAATTCATATCACTCAAGCTGACATGATGATACTTCCGCAACATGCGATCATAATCATTTTCTAACCGGGACAAAATCACCGGACCAGAAGAATCTGCTAAGTGTAAAGTTAACTGGGCGCATCGACCCGCATCTAAATCAATGATGGCTAAAAGCATTTCTGTGAGGATCTGCTGGGTGCGGGGATCAAGTCTGCCCACCATTCCACAGTCTAAAAGCGCAATGCGACCATCTGCGAGATAAAATAAGTTTCCAGGATGGGGGTCAGCATGGAAGAAGCCATCAATGTATATTTGCTGGAAAAAAGCCCGAAATAGCAGGGTAGTAATGTCCCGGCGTTGTGTGTGAGCATCGTTACCATTTTCCGGGAACCGATTTAAATTCGCGGAAAGTAAAGGTACACCATCGAGCCATTCCATGACCAATAACTTCTGGGTAGTCAATTCCCAGAAGATTTCCGCAACTACCAGTTGTGTGGGATCAAACCAGCGACTACGGGCTAAATTACCTCGCAGCTGGTCTGTAAAACCTGCTTCCAGTGTAAAATCTAACTCGTCTTCTAAAGCTTTGGTAAATTCAGCAGCGATCGCTTTGATTTCGTAAGTTTGCCCAAACTCTGTGCGCGCTACTAAATCAGCAATACCTTGAATTAAAACGATATCTTGAGCTACAGTGAGATCGATTCCCGGACGTTGTACCTTGAGAGCAACTTCTCGACCATCTACTAATGTAGCTCGATGAGTCTGAGCGATTGATCCGGCCGCTACAGGGACATGATTAACTATGCTGAATGTTTCTTCCAGTGGGTGTTTTAGCTGCTGACGAATTAATACTTCTATGTCTGACCAAGGAACTGGGGGTACTTCGTCTTGGAGAGTGGAAAGCTCTTCAATGTAGGCGGCGCTGAGTAAGTCTGGACGGGTGGAAAGTAGCTGACCCAGTTTAACATAAACTGGACCCAAATCCACCAGGATATTCTTTAAAACTGCCGGTGTGGGTAGTTGAGGTTCATCAGCTTTACCACCGGTGAGTAGTCTTCGCATATAGTCCCAACCATTGCGGAGGACTACCTCGATAATTTCTCTTTGACGGGGAACAGTTTGAGTGAGGAACATTGTGGGGAAATAGGGGGATGAGGGGAAACAGGGGGAGTAGGGAGTAATCTGGTACAGCAGCGGTGTAACTAGGCAGAAAATCAAACTCTCTTGACCGGGGCGGTACTATTCCCTGCTCCCTAAGTCCTGCCAACACACATATCAGTTATAATGAATGCAACCAATCCTCAGCCTCTGATCGGGGTTATAACTCTCAGACTCTAGGATTTATAGCAGTTCAGTAAATCGGGGATCATCTGCAAGGGTTTTGAGAATCTGTTTAATTTCTTGAGTGCGCTCTTTATTGACTACAAGAGTTACATTGCGATCGCGCACAATCACAACATCCTCTAGACCAATAGTAACAATTACATCCTCTGAATTGGTAGCATAAACAATAGCACCATGGGTATCCAATCCCACATGGGTAGCTAGTTCTACATTCGGATTCTCAGGTTTTTTCAGTAGGCGATCGAGTGCATTCCAATCTCCCAAGTCATCCCAACCAAATTCAACTGGTAAGACATATGCTAAATTTGTTTTTTCCATCAGAGCATAGTCTATACTCTGTTTAAGCAACTGAGGATATACATCAGGGCCTTGTTGTTCTAATGGTTCGATAATTTCTGGCGCATGGGTATAAAGTTCCTTGAGAACCACCCCAGCCCGAAATACGAACATTCCGCTATTCCAGCTAAAACGCCCCGTAGATAGAAAAGTTTCTGCTGTTTCACGGTTAGGCTTTTCAGTAAAGCGGCTGACGTGATAGGCTGGCAAATCATTAAATCTACCAATATTTTCGCCTTGTTCAATATAGCCGTAACCAGTTGATGGGAAAGTAGGCTTGATCCCCAGAGTGACAATGGCCTCTGTGCTGGCCGCTAGCTCGGTAGCAGCCATTAAGGTATGTACAAATGCTTCTTGGTCAGCTATCCAGTGGTCAGAGGGAAAAAAGCCGATGATAGCATCTTCTCCGTAACGCTGCTTAATTTCTAAACTTGCCCAGGCAACTGCAGCGGCTGTATCTCGTCCCTCGGACTCAATGAGTAAATTTTCAGATGGCAGTTGGGGTAGTTGTTGTCTGACACCTGCGGCTATCTGACTAGAAGTAATGACCCAGAGGTCATTCCAACCATTGGTGAAGGCTAATAACCTATCGGCGGTTGCTTGTAACAGACTTCTAGAGCTACCATCAAGGCTTAAAAATTGCTTAGGTCGGTTTTGGCGACTGAGGGGCCAAAAACGCTCACCTTTGCCACCGGCCAGAATTACAGGGAAGAGTGAATTACTCATGTTGTCTACACACTCAGGTCAGATCATTATCAGTGTACAGTGAGCTTTTGGCCTGACAGGATTTGTGGATGCGATTAACAGACCTTAAGGTAGTGGTTGATTGGGGAGATAATGTGTGATTAAACAATTTCAATGGTTAGAAAATCAGGTGACCTTTCAAGAATTACCAGAGTTTGAAGTACAGGAAAGAACTCAACAGGTATCATGGGGAGAAAATGATCTGGGAATTCAACAGATATCACCATCCGAACTGGAAATAGTGCCCCATGAACCAGGAACTATTTCCCCGAGTGTTGTTGAGTCTGTGGGTCTAATTCCCAAGGATATTTACCAGAGGTTAGGCTTGAGTGTACCTCGATGGCTACTGTGGACATTGACCACAGTGGTGGGGATCGTTTTTTCAGGTCTGTTAGTATCGACTTTGGCGCTGTGGACTCCATTATGGAGTAATCTTGACCGAACAGATGAAGAATTGGGATTTTCTGGTGAAGATGATCAGAGAATACCCTTACCTGGGGAATTATGGGGCAAAATTTCCCAGTATAAGCTGTCACGACCGATGAATATTTTGATTATGGGAGTTGATCCGGTGCCAGGTAGTATTGATGGCTCTCCGGAAAGTTTTACAGGAACCAGTGATACCATGTTGCTGGTCAGACTCAACCCTAGTAATAAAACTATGCGGGTGTTGTCAATTCCCAGGGATACCATGATTGCTATCCCAGAAAGAGGTTTAACTAAGGTGTCTGAAGCTAATGCTCAAGGGGGGCCTGTTTTAGCAGCACGGGTAGTTAGCCGGACTTTAAATAATGCTCCTATACATAGGTATATCCGTATTTCCACTAGTGGACTGAGGCAGTTAGTTGATCAATTGGGTGGGGTTGATGTTTTTGTACCTCAAGGTATGCAATATCAAGATTCTAGTCATCAATCCATTAATTTACCCAGTGGTTGGCAAACCCTCAACGGTGAACAAGCAGAAAAATTTGCTCGATACCGCGAACCAGGATTAGGGGACTTACCTAGAGTACAACGACAGCAAGTGCTAATTAAAGCCTTACTGCAACAGGTCAATAGTCCGACTGTGTTACCGAGATTACCTCATTTAACCCGTCTGATGCGGAAATATTTTGACACCAATCTCAAAATAGAAGAAATGATGGCCTTGGTAAATTATTCGGTGAACCTGGAAGATGATAATTTACAAATGACCATTCTACCCGGTAATTTCAGCCGCTTTAGTCAAGACCCCAATAGTTATTGGCTGAATCTTAATAAACAGCAGACTCTATTGAGTAATTATGTGGGGGTAGATGTACCTGATGTTGACGCTGATGTACGTCCAGTCCAAGACCTGAGAATTGCTATTCAAAATTCTTCCAATCAACCTCAGATGACTGAAAAGGTTATTGACTATCTCAAACAAAAAGGTTTTACAAATGTTCATGCTGTGTCGGATTGGCCTGACCCCCACAGACAGACTCAGATTATTGTTCACAGAGGAAACCGAACCACGGGAGTTGAGCTTTATGACATTATTGGCCTGGGTAAGATTAATGTTTCGGCAATTGGGGATTTAGAATCGGATATTACAATTCGTATTGGTCAAGATTGGAAATAGTCACTGGTCATTAGTCATTAGTCATGATTTGATTTTGGGTTCCCTCTGGGGATCATAGTCTACTAAACTATTGGCTAATGATCATCAACAAAGTTTTTAGAGTTATGCAAAAGTTTTTACTTAAATTATTTAGTTGGCTGGTAATTGTGGTTTTGACTTGGTTATGGGTGCTAATTAATCCTCAACCAGTTTTGGCTCAAATTAGCACAATCAACTATAGTAATGCTAGTCTCCAAGATAGTGATTTTTCTAACATTGATTTATCTGGGGTGACTTTTGTGGCGGCGGAAATGCGGGGCGCAAATTTCCAAGGGGCTAATTTAAGCAATGCGATTCTGACTAAGGGGGTGTTGTTAAATGCTAATTTGGAGGGTGCAAATCTCACAGGGGCTTTAGTTGACCGGGTGACTATGGATGGGGCAAATTTAAAGAATGCTATTTTTACAGAAGCAACTATGACCCGGAGTCGGTTTTTTGATGCGGACATCACTGGTGCTGATTTTACAGATGCTTTGATAGACCGGTATCAAGTTTCTTTAATGTGCGATCGCGCTCAGGGTATCAATCCGGTTACAGGGGTGGCGACACGGGATAGTTTAGGATGTCGGTAATAGTTGTCAGGTATAGTAAGTGACTCAAGAAGACCAGAAACCCCCTCGTTCCTTGGCGGGAATTGCGGGGATAGTAGCGGCGGCTACATTAATTAGTAAAGTCTTTGGTTTAGTGCGACAGCAGGCGATCGCCGCGGCTTTTGGTGTTGGGGCTGCGGTTACTGCTTATAGTTACGCTTATATTATTCCGGGTTTTCTCTTAATCTTACTGGGTGGGGTGAATCGACCATTACACAGTGCGGTTGTCAGTGTTCTAGCCAAGCGCTCACGCTCGGAAAGCGCCCCCCTGGTAGAAACGGTAACAACTCTGGTAGGTGGATTACTCCTACTGGTGACCTTGGCTCAGATTTTCTTTGCTGATACCATCATTGATATTGTTGGTTATGGCTTAGAATCGACTACCAGGGCGATCGCCATTCAACAGATCCGCATTATGGCACCCATGGCCTTATTTGCGGGTTTAATAGGTATTGGTTTTGGTACCCTCAACGCCGCCAATCAATATTGGTTACTTTCCATCAGTCCCCTATTATCTAGTGTAACTGTGATTGCCGGCATTGCCATCTTAACCGGGCAACTAGGTGAAGATATTATTAAACCAGAATACGCCTTCATCGGTGGTATGGTCTTAGCTTGGGGAACCCTAGGGGGCGCAATTCTCCAATGGTTAGCCCAGTTAATTGTCCAGTGGCGCTTAGGACTAGGTACATTGCGCCTGCGGTTTGATTTTAAATCCCCTGGAGTACAAGAGGTGATCAAAATTATGACACCAGCTACAATTTCCTCCGGGATGATGCCGATTAACGTCGTCACAGACCTTTACTTTGCTAGTCCCATACCCGGTGCGGCGGCTGGGTTTAACTATGCCAATCTCCTAGTGCAAACTCCCCTGGGTATTATCTCTAATATTATTTTGTTACCTTTATTACCAATGTTTGCTAAGTTAGCGGCTCCCGAACATTGGCCAGACCTAAAGTTACGCATTCGCCAAGGAATTTTACTCACCGCCGTCACGATGTTACCATTAGGAGCGTTAATGGTGGTGTTATCTGTCCCCATCGTAGAGATAATTTATCAACGGGGTGCTTTCCAACAACAAGCCACACAGCTGGTTTCATCCCTGCTGATTGCCTATGGTGTGGGGATGTTTGTATATTTAGGGCGGGATGTATTGGTACGGGTATTTTATGCTCTCGGAGATGGACAGACACCTTTTAGGATTAGTACTTTTAACATCTTCCTTAACGCTGTACTTGATGGGATTTTGGTTAAACCTTTTGGGGCGACTGGGATTGTTTTAGCAACCGTAGGTGTAAACTTTAGTTCTGTAGTAATGCTATTATGGTTACTTGACCGTAAACTCAATGGTTTACCTTGGCGTGAGTGGAGTATACCAATTTTGGGTTTAACTGCGGGTAGTGTTGCGGCTGGTGTTGCTAGTTTTGGTACTTTAGTGAGTTTACAGCAGTTGTTGGGTACACAGGGGTTAATTATTCAACTGTTACAGTTATGTGTATCGGGTTTAGTGGGTATCTTGGTTTTTGCTATCATTGCCTCATGTTTGAAAATACCAGAGGTGAATAGTTTTGCTGTGGGGATGCGTCAAAGATTGCTGAAGAGATAGTAATAATTAAAGCTTATGTTATCAGTAAAAAAGTTGATAAAGAAATGCTGAGACTAGACTGTTTAATTCCTTCCAGAAGCAGTAAACTTAGGTTGTCATTATAATTTATCAGCAGTTTTTGTACACTCTGGAGGGGAGAGGGAAATAAATACCCCACCCCCTGACCCCCTCCCCTCTGGAAGCTATGCATTACCCACATTTTTCTTAACAATTAAACAAAAGACTTAACATCACAGTGAAAGCCTTGATGGCTATAGTTTTGAAAGAGGAGAGTGGGTAATGGCATCATGGAAAAGTGGGCAGCGAAAGAATTGGCACAGGTAAACTTAGGGGATGCACGTCGAAACAAGCGGTTAATCAGGATAGTAGAAGATTTAGCAGCACAACCAGATAGTAGTGTACCACTTGCTTGTGGAAATATAGCAGCAACAAAGGCGGCATATAATTTTTGGAAATCACCACATTTTCAAGCAAGTGATATTCGTGCTGTCCACACATCCAGCACCATAGAAAGAATCAAAAAACATGAGATAGTATTGGCAATACAAGATACAACAAACATAGATTTGACATCGCACCCAGCCACAAAAGGAGTAGGTTATCTTGACCACAGAAAATCATCAGGATTAAAAGTACATTCAACACTTGCAGCCACAAGTAATGGAGTACCGTTAGGAATTATTGAGCAGCAAGTATGGGCAAGAGAACAAGAGAATTTAGGTATTGCTAAAAAACGTCGTCAACGAGAGACAAAAGAAAAAGAAAGTCAACGTTGGTTGGATGGGTTGCAGACTACACAAAATTTGATTCCCTCAGAAATTGAAGTAATAACAATATGTGACTCAGAAGCGGATATATTTGACCTTTTTAGCCAGCAACGTCGAGAAAAATCACACTTACTAATTCGTGGGACTCATAATCGTAAAGTAGACCATTGTGGCAAATATCTACATCTTGCCATTCGTCAAATCGAAGCATCTGGAACAGTGACTGTAGAAGTCAAACGGTCTCCAGAACATAGTTCCAGACAGGCGAGACTGACAATTAGGTTCACGAGTTTTGATATTCAAGTACCATTACACCATATTGGACGTTTACAGCTAAAACCTGTCAGGTTACAAGTAATTTTGGCAGAAGAGGAAAATCCACCTCCAGGAACAAATCCCATTAGTTGGTTATTAATTACTAGCTTAGAAATTAACAGTCTAGAAGATGCTGCATGTTGTGTTCAATGGTACACTTACCGTTGGTTGATAGAACGTTATCATTACACATTAAAAAGTGGCTGTGGCATCGAGAAATTACAACTGGAAACTGCTGACCGAATTCACATGGCACTAGCCACTTATACTATTGTCGCTTGGCGATTGTTATGGCTTACTTATCAAGCACGAGTTCATCCTGATTTACCTTGTGATGTTGTTTTGGAAAACAGTGAATGGCAGTCCTTATGTGCCACTATCAACAAAAATCCTATTCCTCCAGACCAGCCACCTTCTTTGCATGATGCTGTGCGAATGATTGCCACTCTTGGTGGTTTTTTGGGTCGCAAAGGTGATGGTGAACCGGGTGTGAAAACCATTTGGCGTGGGCTACGACGCTTACACGATATTGCTGCTACTTGGCAATTACTTCACTCCGATTCCCCATCTCATCTTGATATTTAGCGATCGCCTATGGCGGAGGGGTAGCCCCTCGCCCCTGTATTCAAAAACTCAATCACCTGTTGGGTTTTCTCAATGTCCATACTTATTCTTTTTTGTCAATCCTCCCCACTATGCACATCTCTACAACCTTTATTGTGTTTGCCTTCCAGCAATGTTAAGAAAGATGTGGGTAATGGATAGCCTCTGGAAGGGAGGGGTTGTAGTCCCGGTTGAGGTTTAAACTAAAACTGGTTCAGATTTTACCGCGTTGACAGTATTTGTATCTGACTGTGTGCAGTAAATTTCACAGGAGTTATTGGGACTTTCAGTTAGTTTGATTTTGTGCAGTCGAGCACCTAGTTCTTCAACGGGCGATCGCAGTAAGTTAGTGATATGTAGGGCGATATTTTCAGCGGTGGGGACAACTTCGGCAAAATAAGGAACGTCCTTATTTAAGAAACCATGATCAAATGGTTCTAAGACATAATCAGCAATGACCCGGTTTAAAGCACCTAAATCAACCACCATACCTGTGCGGGGGTCAATTTCTCCTTTCAGGGTAACTTCTAAATGATAATTATGTCCGTGTCCATTTACCCTACCGCATTTACCGTAAATTTCTAGGTTTTTCTCTAAACTCAAATTAGGATGGGCTAATCTGTGGGCTGCACTAAAATGAGTGGCAACAGTCAAGGAGGTTTCTGTTTCACCTATATTATAATCTACCCACAACTCATGACTTTCAAATAATTTAACTCGAGACAGATTAACTCCCAAGTCATGAATAGGAGACCTGAGCAGATTACTAATGTAAAGTGCAATATTCTCTGTAGTGGGAACTATTTCCGATTCCGCAAAATAGGGAATATCTTCATTTAAGCAAGAGTGATCTAACAACTCAAGTACATAATCTTCTACTACTCTATTAACAGCAGCTAAATCTACAATCATCCCAGTGCGTGGGTCTATTTCGCCTTCTACTGTAACTTCTAGATGATAGTTGTGTCCGTGGGTACGGGTACACTTACCATATTTCTCGGCACTGAGGTTAGGTGCTAAACGATGGGCCGCGCTAAAATGACTCCTGACAGTCAAGGCCACTTTTTTTCCCTCTCCTGTATAATCTGCCCAAAGTTGCGAATGTTCAAGCAACTGGACACGGACTAAGGGTAAATGGGGTGCTAAACGTTGCCAAATCACGTGAGCAATATTTTCGGTAGTGGGGAGAGTTTGCTGAAATTCTGGCCACACCTCATTAAGGTAAGAAAAATCTAGCTGTCCAGTAGCTTCTCTTTTGATGATGTGTTTGACATCAGATAAGTTCAACACCATACCATACTCATCCAGTTCACCGGACATGGAGATAAAAACCACATAGTTATGTCCTTGACCGGGGAATTTGGCGGAGAGACCGAACTTTGCCATATTCTCGGCTTCGCTCAGTTCCGGTAACCAATACCGATGACTAGCTAAAAACTGAGCGCGACGATTAACAATACATTGCATGATTATTCTGTAAACCTAGCTCAACATTTCTTAAAGTTTCACTATTTACAGCATAAACTAATTGGGATCCTGGATGACCTAAGTTGTGGTTCTTCTGGTAGTAACCACCGCGCAAATTCTTGCGGATGTTTTTGATGCTAGTAATTTACAAAGGTTGTCAAAACTCACAGGGGGTTTATTTGGGGTGTATATTTATGTTTACATCCTCTCCATTTGGGAGAGGGAAGTCAACATCTACAAATCAGCACCTGACTTGAGCTATAATTGTGCGGTGACGCGGGGTGTTGCTGGTGATAGTGGGAACATGAAAACCAGCATCAACTAAAGCTTGCTCAATATCCAAAGCAAAATATTGATCTAAATAAGGTTCAGTACTTTTGAGCAGGGTCAAAATGTAGGGGGGCATTTTCTTGTATATTTCTGATTGGGGATTCATATCCATAATCCCTAAATGACCACCAGGACGCAGCACCCGGCGCATTTCTGCCAAAATATTTCGGGTTGCTGACTGGGGCAATTCGTGGCACATTAAGAAAATAGAAACTAAGTCAAAAGATGCATCTGGTAACCCAGTAGATTCTGCGGGAGCATGGAGCCAATTGATGTGAGCTTGAGATTGTTGGGCGTGGTAGTCAGCAACGGCTAAAAAGTAAGGCGATAGGTCTAAACCTGTAATCTGAGACTGGGGATAAACTGCTTGTAGAGCCAAGGTACTTAGTCCTACACTACATCCCACATCTAGAATATCTTGAGGAGCATGGGGAAGGGAAGCTGTGAGAATATCGTGGTAACTTTGACGTAGTTTAGCATCACCTTGGGTATCTGCATCCTGCCAGATTTTAGCATGAACAGCATGGGCAGCGGGTTTGACTTCAAAGGCAGCTTGCCAACTGAGATTACCACTGTCGTAAGCATGAAATGAGGTGAGATAGTAGTCTGGGTAAGCAAGCTGGGGATTGTGAACTTTTGTGAGTTCTGGTGTCCAATCACGGGACTGTAAGCTTTTGACTTCTTGTGTCCAGGGAACGCCAATTTTTTCAGCGCGTTTAATCATCATTTGTCTAGCTTGATGCTTGGCTACACTGGCTAAAGGTTTGATAGCCAGGATACCATTTACCAAACGGGAGGCTAAACCAATAGAAGTTGTTGTCGCAGCAGTCATATTGTTTTGGGTTTGGTTTGGGTTTAACAGCCTTGTTTACCTATGATACAATTGTGTAGGTTTAGTCTAGTACTACATTATTCCATTGTAGCTAACCTAAATGTAGTAACTGAGTGTGTCTTTGTCTCACAGATGGTCGAGACGCTTAATGAGGTTAAGAATCGCCATGCTAAAGGTTATGGGATGATGTCAGTTCCAGCCAGTCTAGTTTTTATCCTAAAAATTGAGGTTTTTATATTATGTCTAATGGCCCCTTGAGTGAAGCACCTCGTAACCAACGAGCCACGGTAATTCGTACTAGTAATGAGTTTGTTTTACTAGAATGGTTGAAGTCAAATGGTCGACTCATAGAGCGTGAACCTCAAGAATATCGGGGACTGAATTCAGTAGAAGAAATTTCTGACATGATTGAGCTTGATGATATTCACTACGATCATGATGAAGATGATGCCAGCATGGACTTAGAAGATTAGCAGATTTTTCACCGAACTGAATAATCACCCCACCCTCACCCTCTCCTGATCAAGGGGAGGGGACTAGAATAGTTAAGATCACACTACTACAGTAAATATTGTTCTGCTTGTAATTTCAGTTTATCCCCCTCTAATAACACTTGGTCTATATAATCTTTCATCTCCATATAGGGTAGATATTCTGTTTTTGGTTTTTTTAACGCAAAGGTTCGCAAAGGTGGCGCAAAGGTTCGCAAAGGGTTTTTAGAGACTGAAATTTATTTTGAGTGGTTTAGTACTTTGCGCGATCGCCAAGCAAAAGCAACCATATTGCCCTGGAAACAGGGCTAGGGCGCGAAAGTCTCCATCAGGCTTTGTCGATGGAAGGCAACCCAGATTTTTCTACAGTTCTTAAGGTTTTACAGGCACTTGGGTTACGCTTCCAGGTTATACCCATTGCCTAACATTAGCTTGGTGCTCGTGGTGACAACTAGAGAATTGAACTACTGCTGCTGATTGATACATCTGTTTGGATCAGCGTCTTTCGCGATCGCGGCGTAATATGCGGTCTGCTAAAGTAGATGCGCTCTGTGCGATCTGCTTGCAGCAGCGCTTCGCTATCGCCATGAAGCTCGACAATCGGGAGCCGGGGGTTAGAAACCCCCGTCTAAAAGCGGAAGTCGGATTCATCCGACTGAATGAGTGTTAAATGTAACGAGAGTAAGATCCCCGACTTCTCACATAATTAGAGATAGTCTAGGATAATTTAGCTAGAAGTCGGGGATCTGTGTGACTGTGGTAGGGGGCGTAAGATCCCTGACTTCAGGTATGGGGATAAGCTGCTCGGTGCTCGCAGCCCTGGTACGATGTGCTCAGTACAGCAGCGCTTCGCTATCGCTGCCAATTTTAAGATACCCGCAATTTCTCAAAGAAATTCCGTGCTCTAATGTTATAATCCTGTCAAAATTGACCGGACTGATATGATCATCTGGCAACCAGGGCTGCTAATTAATAAGGGTAGATTCACCATTGAGCAGGTATTGGGGATTGGTGGCTTTGGTATTACCTATTATTCTGTTGGTTTTCTAAAGGTTTGCAGTTACCCCCACACGCACGGTAAACCCTGGACTATAAATACGGTTGACTTTTTCGTATTGCTCACCCAGGAGGTTTTCTAAATATATGGTCATGGCTGTATTATTGGTGAGGGGAATTTTGCTACTCAGGTCTAAGTTGAGGAAGGATGGGCTAAAGTCTGTAGGTGTTTGTCCTGCTGCAGTATTAGTAAATAAGGCTCGCCGCATTCCACTATTATAGGTAAGATACAAATTCCCTTCCCAGCCGGAATTGCGGTAGCTAATACCACTTTGGGCGACGGAATAAGGTATCAGACCTAATTGTAAACCTGCTTGTGTTCCGGTTTTGATTTCGGCATCTGTATAGGTATAGTTAACAAAACTCGACCACCGGGGAGAAATTTGTAATCTCAAGGCGATTTCTAGTCCGTTGGTGTCTACTAACCCTACATTCTCCCATTTGCCGGCGACAATTGCTAACCGATTGTCTAAACTACTGCCAAAATAGGTAAATTGTCCTACTAAGTTATCTGTGAGTCTCACATCTGTTCCCATGCCTCGAAGATGAGCCGGTTTCTGGTTTTAAGTCAGCGTTGGACTCCCACCCATGGACTGTATCATATAGATATAGTTGATCTAATCCTGGGTTGCGCTGTCCCCCGGCCCAACTCCCTCGCAGGGTGACTGCGGGTGTGAGGCTATAACGTAAGCCACCACTAGGGTTTAAGTAACTGCCAAATTCTCCATCAAAGCTCTGTCTTAGTCCTAAGTCTACCTGAAAATCTTCACTAACATTGAGGGTATTTACGGCAAATAAGGCTGTATTTAAGACGCTTCTATTTTCAACTTCGTTGAATCTCACTCTGTCAGGTCTGGTACTGAAGGTTTCACCGTTTAATTGAGAGTTTCGTAAGTCTAATCCCCAGCGGAGTTTGTTATTGGCTGTTAATTGCCAATCATGATCTACTCTGGCGGTAATTTTTTGGCTATCTAACACCCCCAGGCGGTTATATACTGTGCCGGTAAAGAATGTGGGTCCATAGGTGCTAAAATAATCTTGATTATATCCTATGGTGGTGGTTAGGTTGGAGCTTTCGCCTTTACCTAGGCGGGTTTGCCAAGATAAGCCTAGATTTAAACCGTCATGGTCTAATCTGTCTCTTTGCAGCAGGGGGGAAACCCAAAGTAAACTAAGCCTCGGCGACTGCTAAGTTTTTTAATGTCTAAATTTAAGGAGTTTTGAGGATCTAGGTCTAAACCAATGCTACCAAAGTAAGTACTGGTGGCTGTGTCTGCGTTGGAGAGTAACCCTTGATCGTCACGGTTAGCAGCACCTTCGGGGACTGAGTAACGGTTGTCGATGAAAAATCTTTCAAAGCTGAAGTTATATCTAACATCATCTACCCCAGCGCTGTAGGTGACCTGTTGATTATTCAGGTTTAATGAGCCAAATTGTATACTACTATTTAGTTTGGGAGTACTATAGCCTTCTTTGGTAATAATATTCACTACTCCCCCAAAGGCTGAGGAACCATATAAAGCTGAGGTGACACCGCTGGATAGTTCTACCCGTTCGATCGCTTCTACGGGAATACTATTTAGGTCTGTTCCACCATGATAGGTGCTAATATCATTATTAATTGGTCTGCCATTGATGAGAAATACAGACTGGTTAATTGATGCTCCTCGGTAGTATGTCCCTGTGTGAATATCAGCACCATGACCAACGTCATTGATGGCAAAACCAGGCATTCTTTTTAAAACATCGGCGACGCTGGTCGCATTTTGTCTTTTAATTTCTTCCTGGTCTATGACATACACCGGTGTGGAACCGGAAAAATTATCTGGTTGTCCTAATACTTCTAGCAGAATATCTACATCTTCGTTATTTTCGTCTGTGGTAGCTTCTTCTGGCTCGGTTTCTAAGGTAAATTCAATGGGTAGGGACTGTTGAGTTAATAATTCACCAGGGGTAACTGGTAACTCAAGATTTAAATAAGAATTTTTATCAAGAACTAACTCTGTTTGTTGACTTGGATTAGCAACACTAGGTAAGCTGATACATAAGCTCTGGACTACAACAGATAACACCACACAATATCTATATCTATTCACTTGGTTTTGGGAACATTTCATCAAAATACTATGTGGTATTGTCGTTGCTGTAGTTAAATCATGTCAAAAGACAGTCTGTCATAGTTTAAAACTTAGGTGTACTAAATTAGGGTTTCTGGGTGGCGATCGCTAATTTTACTCCTTTTACCTGGCGCACCTGATCCATAATTGCAATTACTTGACCATGTTCTACCTTTTGATCAGCATTAATAATTACCATAGGTTCTGATTTCCCCTCTACCAAAGTACCGATCCGTTCCCCAGGGAATTAAGGGGAACTGGTTGACGGTCTAAGCTCACCACCCCTTGATTATCAATGCTGATGGTAATGGTCAAGGGGGCTGATTGTTGATTAGCTGTGGCTGCCTGTGGTAAGTTGACTGGTAGGCTTTGTGATCTAGTTAAAAACAGGGTTGACATAATAAAGAATGTCAAAATAGCAAAGATGACATCAATCATAGGGACGATGTTAATCTGTGCTGGTAAATCTGGTTCATCTTGTAGGCGCATAGTCTTTTTCTCCTGGTTGATGGCGACGGCGATACAGCAGTTCTAGTTGTCCGCCATATTCCTGGAATAGGGCTATTTGACGCTGATAAAGTCCGCGGAAGGTGTTGGCGAAAAACAGGGTAAATATGGCAACTATTAACCCTGTAGCGGTAGATACCAAGGCTTCACTAATACCGGAGGTAACCCCTATGGTTTGTGTACCGCCGACATTACCAATATTTAAGGAAGCAAAGGAAGTAATTAAACCCAAGACAGTACCCAGGAGTCCCAGGAGCGGGGCGAGGTTGATAATGGTGTCAAAAATGTTCTGAAAGCGTTTGAGTCCAGGTATTTCTGCTTGGGCTTCACTTTCCAAGGCCAAGCGAAATTCTTCTGGTGTGGCTTCCTCTAATTCTAAAGCTGCTAGGAAAATCCGGGATAGGGGTAAATTGGCATTGTTTCTGAGTATACCTATGGCAGTAACTAGGTTATCTCTGCGATAGAGTTGTAATACTTCTTGAATGATCCGGTTTTGTCTTCGGTTGATTTGCAGCCAAAACTTAATCCGTTCAATAATTAGCGCCACCGCTAATACAGAAAAGCCCAATAGTGGCCACATGACGATACCACCGGCGCTAAACAGATTATTGATTGCCATGGAACTCATTGTTAAACAACAAACACATAAACTAGAAGTATCCTGATATAATTGCAAGTTATTGTCAAGATAATTAGTAAACCTAAGATAGAATGATAATGATTATCACTAGTTCCTATCTATTTATTAATGGTCAATCCTCCATCACCTCCTCTTGACTTAGCTGTTATTGGTGCTGGTCCTCATGCTTTAACATTGGTAACCCATCTACTGCAAAAACGCCAAACTATGGGCGATCGCTTTTTGGTATTTGACCCATGGCGACAACAGTTCGCCGTTTTAGATATACCATACCTGGGATGCCAGCAGATCGCCGGCGGTACATCAACCTTTCGCCTTGGGGAATTGTGCCGAGTCCCGCTCCCATGCGCTATTCCTTCATGGCGGGGGATTTTGGTTACTGGCGGTGCTAAAATTCAGATACCTAATATTGACTTGCGTCGGACTGTCTATTATGCTATTCTTAAAAGAGATAAATATTGATAAGTTTATCAAGCCAAAAAAATAAAGGCTAATTGGTTAATGTAATCGCATCATGGCAGTGGGTGCAATTGTGACTACTAAAATATCCAAACCTGCCATCTCCTTTAACCAGAGAGCCGAAATATTTACGAGTTTTCCATTCAATTGATATATCCTGGACTTCTTGGCGAAGTCCGGGGTTTTTTTTGTCCAATTGAGCAACCTGTAACGATAGGGGTGTAGTGCTGCTACTTGATATATAATAAGGTGATATCAAGTATTGAATTGAGACTATTGCCGACGCGAAAACCAAGCAATGATGGTGGTAGTATTTTTCAGAAACTTAATTGGAACACAATCGCGTCTGGCTAAGGCGTGAAAGTCTACACCAGGGATAACTGCTCCCATGCTCTCGTTGAAGTAGAAAGTAAAGTCTAGTTTTATCTAGGTTTTATATAGCAGGAAATCTTGGGGGAAAAATTAAGTAAGTCCCCCCTAAACCTTCTACAATGGTGCGTGTATTAGCAACCATTAATTTTTGATAATTATCGGCTTCGCCACCTGGTTCACCCAGTCCATAAGTATATAATTGCCTTTGAGATACTCTGACATTAGCCGGGGTAGGTACAGATGCGATCAACTGCTGGTTAATAGTGGTATCGGGAAAAATTGTTGGTACTTGGGCCTGTTGAATGGTTGTCACCCAAGTTTTTACTTGTGCATCGGTGGGATTTACTATACTACTAATATTCTCTAAACCCTTTACCAAAGGGATTTTATAGGCTGTAGTGTAATAATTCATCACATTACTAGTAGCGAGTAACTTCCGCTTGTCTTTGGGGATAGTATCTATCCTGGACTTAATCCAAGTATCGAGTTGAGTAAGTTCATTTTGAATTAATCTGGCGTTATCACTGTAAAATGTGGTATAATCGGGGTTAAGAATTTTGAGATTGTGGCTAATTATCTCCACCATCTTGATGGTGTTCTTAACATCGTGCCAAACATGAGGATTAGCTAATCTCTCACCAGAGGCGAGAAATTGCTGGGGTTGGGGAACTGCTAGTTGATTTACAGCTACTTTGGGGGTAGAAGTTTTACCTTCTGCAAGTGTTTTGAGCAGTTCTGATTTAAAGTTGTAACCACTGTGGAAAACTAAGTCAGCTTGGGCGATCGCTTGTTGGTGTCCGGGTCTGGGTTGATAGAAATAAGAGTCGTTATCAGGGGAACCCAAGCAGGTGAGGTTAATTGTATTTTGCGCCACCTGTCTAGTTAAATCACAAAGTATGGTAGTAGTAGCGACAACCCGGGGAAGATTTTCTTGTATTTTAGTGCTTGGCTGAGTAAATGAGGTGGTTACTGTTTGATTTCTACATCCCAGAAAGCCGATTGTTAAAACTACTAAGATACCAGTTAATAAATTATTTGATAAATGATTTGATAGTAGTTTTTTAACCATCATCGATTCCCCAGTGGATGTGTAAAAACTATAAAAAGCGGACTAATAGCCCACCCCATAACATTGATAACATGAATTAGTAATTTAAATGTGCTCAAAAATCCACAGATGGTAACTTTCCTTGGAGCATTTCCAATTTAGACTGAACACAAGTGGCGCAGTTACAACCGAGTTGATCCATAATGGGATTAGATGTTTTACTGACATGAAGGGTTGTGAATCTATCCCATGGCTGAGACTGTACGGAGTTCATCTGTGTAGTAAATGCAGGTGCTGGGTTGCCTAGCAGGAGTATAGATGCTAGAAATACCGGAGATGCTAGTAAAATCATTTTGGCTATATTCATGATTGATACCCAAATAATATTGCTCATCCAGAATAACCAATAAATTATCTAGCTTCAACCTGAATGATTATAAAGGGAACAGGGAACGGGAAACAGGGAACGGGAAACACATATTAAGGGAACAGGGAACGGGAAACAGGGAACGGGGAACACATATTAAGGGAACAGGGAACGGGAAACAGGGAACGGGAAACACATATTAAGGGAACAGGGAACGGGAAACAGGGAACGGGGAACACATATTAGAGGATGTTTTAAAAGTTCTGATTAATGTATCAGATATTGTTTGACCCCACCTTCCTCTTTAACTACCTTTAACTAGCGCCGAATCCCTGACCCCGTGAAACCTTAGACCAAATTAGTAACTCCCCTTGATCTCCACCTGCTGCTAAAAACTTACCATGGGGATGCCAAGCTAGAGTAGAAAACCCTCGAGCAACACCGGTGAGTACTTGGGTAACCTGTTTGGCTTTTTTCCACAAACACAACCAACCATCACTAGCAGCGGAAGCTAGGAGGAAACTTTGAGGCGCAAAGGCGATCGCTGTGATCATGTCCACATGATTGGTTAAAATCCGTGCTTCCCAGCCCAAATTTTCATCCTCTAGCTTTTCCCAAACTACGATACCCTCTACACTGGAAGATGCCAAAATTGGCGCACCCAGTTTAGTAGTGGCTTGTGACCATGCCAGATTTCTAATTTTACCAGGAAATCCCCGCATAATCCAGGGGTCGGGATTACCCCACTCTAAAACAGTGATACTGCGATCCATATTCCCAGAGGCTAGGAATTTACCATCGGGTGACCAAGCCATGGCTATACTGACAGTGGATATATCTAAAATATATGGTTCCTGCTCCCAGTTTTGGCTATCCCAAATCTTTACACCTTTATACCCAGAAATTGCTAGGTATTCCCCATCACTACGCCAATCAATGCCCAATACTGAGGAGTTATCAAAATTCAGGGTAACAACTACCTCCCTAGTGTCCGCATCCCAGACTTGGACACAACGCCCTAAACTAAAGGCTAGTTGGTTACCGGAGGGACTCCACCCCAGTTTATCTACCCAGGCGGGGGCATTTTCTAAGGTAGTAATTAATTCCGTACCTTGCCAAATTTTGATCTGTCCATTTTGTCCCCCCACAGCTAAAAACTGACCATCTGGAGAAAAAGCTACACAGTCTATTGATGTACTTCCCCCGGTTTGTAAGGTGGTAAGCTGGTTCTCACTCACTAGGACAACTTCACCAGCTGCGGAGGTAGCAACTAGGACTTTACCATGGGGAGACCAGGCGATCGCAGTCACATAGTCGGAAAGAGTCGCGGAATAGTGTTCTTCAAATTCCTTAGATTTACTAGCTGTAGGGTTCATAACTCAAAGGGGAATGGGGAAATGGGGAATAAGAAATCATCCTACTCCCTTGTAGCTTAGTCTGTACCTAGTTTAAACAAAACAAGCCAGAAAATCCTGCTTAAGTTTGGCTCCATCAAGATTACGACCAATGAAAACCAACTCATTTTTGCGAGTTTCATCTGGTTTCCAAGGGCGATCGGGTCTACCATCTAAGATCATATGCACACCTTGGAACACATAGCGATTATCTTCCCCTGCAATATTTAAAATCCCTTTCATGCGGAAAATATCCTGTCCTTGGGTACGCAATAACTCAGACAACCAAGCGTTTAGTTTTTCTCCATCTAACTCTCCTGCTTCCACCAATGCTACAGAATAAACTTGGTCATCATGTTGGTGAGCATCTTCACCCAAGAAATCCGGGTCAATTTCCAACGCCCTCTCTAAATCAAAAGCCTTCACACCCAATAAAGCGTTCATCTCTAGTTGGGCGTTTTGGGTACGGTAGATTTTTGCCATTGCATTCATCCCCCGAATGCGCTGTTCTAATTCATCTAACTGTTCTGGGGTGACTAAATCAGTTTTATTTAGGAGAATCACATCAGCAAAAGCAATCTGTTCTTGGGCTTCGTCAGCATCCCAATGTTGCCAAATATGCTTCCCATCCACAACAGTTACCACTGCATCTAAAGACAGTAAGCTTTGCATATCTTCATCGACAAAAAATGTTTGAATTACCGGCGCTGGGTCAGCTAAACCGGTGGTTTCAATCACTAAATGGTCGAACTTATCGCGCCGCTTCATTAAGTTACCGATAATCCGAATTAAGTCCCCACGCACTGTACAGCAAATACAGCCATTATTCATCTCAAAAATTTCTTCATCTGCATCAATAATCAGTTGATTATCAATACCTACTTCCCCAAATTCATTGACAATTACAGCTACTTTTTTTCCGTGTTCGTAGGTGAGGATATGGTTGAGAAGAGTGGTTTTTCCCGAACCCAGATAACCTGTGAGTACAGTTACAGGTACGGTATTCGTAATTTCTTCAGTTAACATTGTCTAAATGCCTTTTTGTCATAGGTTAGATAATCATTACCACCTATGATAATTCTTTTAATATTTTTGTGGTGAATTTACTGTAATTGTCTGTTTAAAGTTTATATGATGATACTTTAACTATGGTTTTTTTACTAACCCATCAGTCCTAGGACATATATAGATGTTAATCCTGATGCACTCTACAATACTGTTGGTGTGGATCAGGAAAGATGAGAAAATCAGTTATCTTACAGTCAGCAATTTTATGGGGGTAGTAAGAAGTCTTGTGTGGCGGTGAAAACAATATCTGGGTGTTCTTCATGTAATCCCAGAGAACCGGGAATAACTACGCTTGTTACTTCTGGTAGTGCTGCTACGGCGTTCATTTCTTGTCGGGACTTGGGGGGACTAGATTCACCAATTACCACCATCAGGGGTATGGACAAGTTGCGTACAAGTGTGAGTTGACATACTCACCGACCTTGAAGGTCGGTGATTCTTGACAGTTCACAGTAACTCGCTGTCCGAAACAGTCTTACAGTCACTCCCTGTCCATTTTAGGTCGTGCCGATGCCCCATGCCGACCATTTCTATGTTCTTAGCAGCATTCTCATCTCTGTCTGCAAGAGTGTTGCAATTCAAGCACAACACTGAGCGAACAGACAAATCAATCTTACCCCAACGATACCCACAACAAGAGCAAATCTGGCTAGTAGGTTCCCATCTGTCAATTACTCTGAAATCCCGTTTAAGTTTCTCAGACTTAGCCTCACAAAAAGTTCTGAATTGCCGCCACCCTTGTAAGCTAATCGCCCTAGATAGTCTACGGTTTTTGAGCATTCCTGAGACATTTAAATCTTCCAAAACAATTACTTGGTTATCGTTAACTATTTTGGTTGATAGCTTATGTAAAAAATCTTTTCTGGTATCAGAAATATGGTTGTGTAATTTAGCTATCCTTATGCGAGTATTTTTTCTTCTTTTTGAATCTTTTTGTTGACGCGCTAATTTTCGCTGGAACTTACGAATCTTGCGGTCATGTTTTGAGTAGTTAGGGCTTAAAACTTTTTCTCCATCGCTCATTGCAGCAAAAGTCTTGAGTCCTAAATCAATACCTATGCTTTGGTTTTTAGCAACAGTAATATTGGGTTCTACTTCTACAACGAAGCTAAGAAAATAGCGGTTAGCGCCATCCTTAATCACTGTAACTGAGCTAGGTTCAGATGGTAGTTCTCTTGACCAAATTGGTTTGATATTCCCAATTTTAGCTATGTAAACTACTCCATCTTTTATAGAAAACCCAGCTTTAGTAAACTCTGCTGATTGTGAGTTGGTTTTCTTTTTAAACCTAGGGACACCAACCTTTTTACCTTTTCTCTTACCTTTAAGGGAATTGAAAAAGTTTTTGTAAGCAACATCTAAACACCTAAGAGACTGTTGTAATGGCACTGAAGAAACATCAGATAGCCATTTTCTTGCTTCAGTCTTTTTAGCTTGGGTTAGCATTGCCGAGAGTTTGTTGTACCCAAGCAGCTTTTCAGATTGTTTGCACAAACCTAGAGCATCATTCCAGACAACTCTAACACAACCATACAACCGAGCTAAACTCTGTTGCTGTTGGTCTGTCGGGTAAAATCTGTACTGATATCTAGCTTTCATGCTTTGTGCTAAAATTGGTCTGTTAAAATAAGTTTTTTTTGTAGTCAGGATACGACAGGATAAATCCTGTTGAGTCGCGTTTCATCCCCTCGCTAAAGCGTAGGGGATGAAACGCTCCCACTATATTTTGATAGGTTGACACTAGGTTAGTTGACATTGGCTGACCTGCTTTTAGTGTAACAAAGGGAAGCTAGGAACTATAACTTACATTCAAGAGCCTTTTTTTGCATTGTCTTAAATATATTATAAAATCCATTAGCTCGAGAAGGTGTGAGACTCACATTTAAGCCGGTTTCTTGAATAAAGTCTGGGGTGAGTTGCACAATTTCTGTGGGAGTGAGTCCATTTAAACCCTCCACTAACAACCCTACTAATCCCTTGGTTAACTGGGAATCTGAATCACCTTGGTATACAACTTTACCATCATCTAAGGCAGCGGTAATATAAACCTGAGATACACAGCCAGGAACCTTATTTTCTGGTACTTTACCAGTTTCTGGAAAGTCTGTTAACTTCTGAGCATACCAGATTAATTGCTCGTAACGCCGCTTCGGGTCACTCGCACGTTGAAAGCGTTGGACGATTTTAGCAAGAGCAGGTGGCAAAGAATCGATAATTGAGGACATAATACAGGCTGGAATAATCAGTCTTACCTTGAGTGTAGATGATTTTGTCGGCGATCGCCCCAACGCTAAGAGGTCAATCTGCTAAAACTTGCGCCAGTTGCTGAGTGGCTTTTTCGATAGCATCTATACTACCCGCATTCACCAATCCATAATAGTCAAACACATAAACTTGGTTATTTTTAGCAGCTGACAATTTTTGCCAAAAGCTTTCCTGTTTAAAAGCATCTAAAAGAGCGGTTTCTGACCCTCCTTGGGGAGGACTAATTAAAATGAGCACTTCGGGATTAGCTGCTAAAATTTTCTCAGCAGACAGAGTAATATAACCACCTATAGGGCTTGTCCCTTGTAGGTCTGCGGCTAAATTGTTAACCCCAAACTGGCGTAATAAATCTCCCGCCCAACTATTTTTATTTGGTGTTAAAATTGGCTGACGACTGACCAGCACTAGAGTAGAATTACTGTTGTTTTTCCCTTTGGGTAAAAACCCCTCGTAACGATTTAATAACGGAGTCGGGTCAGCACCCACAAAACCAGCTAGAGTTTTAGTTAGTTCCTGGAGAGATTCCCAGCTATTAACCCTAGTAGAGAAAGTCTTAATTCCCAGTTTTTCCAGCTGTTGGAGCGTCTGGTCAGAAAAACCTTGAGCACCGATGACTAAATCTGGTTTGAGGGCTAGGATTTTCTCTAAGTCCGCAGGAGTTTGACCCTGAGCGACTCTTTGTAAACCCTGAAACCGGGAGTCTTTATTGAGTAAACTACCACCTGTAATCCCCACTAATTTTGTAGAGTCCAGTTGATAAATAATATCAGCAGTTAAAGACGTGAGGGCGACGATCCTTTGTGCTGATTTTTGGGGTGTTTGGTTTACATTTACAGGTGTTGTTGGTGGTTGTGGGGGGATGGGCTGATTACAAGCTGTTAGTAATATACTCAACAGGATAGCCCAAGTTATTACAAATTTTTTTTGATCCATGATTTTGATTAGTTTACCGAAAAGTCCTTTAATTCTAAGAGGATGCCTGAAAAGTTATGATTAGTGTATCAACTATTGTTTGACCCCACCCTAACCCTCCCCTTGTAAGGCTATGCATTACCCACATTTTTCTTAACAATTAAACAAAAGACTTAACATCACAGTGAAAGCCTTGATGGCTATAGTTTTGAAAGAGGAGAGTGGGTAATGGCATCATGGAAAAGTGGGCAGCGAAAGAATTGGCACAGGTAAACTTAGGGGATGCACGTCGAAACAAGCGGTTAATCAGGATAGTAGAAGATTTAGCAGCACAACCAGATAGTAGTGTACCACTTGCTTGTGGAAATATAGCAGCAACAAAGGCGGCATATAATTTTTGGAAATCACCACATTTTCAAGCAAGTGATATTCGTGCTGTCCACACATCCAGCACCATAGAAAGAATCAAAAAACATGAGATAGTATTGGCAATACAAGATACAACAAACATAGATTTGACATCGCACCCAGCCACAAAAGGAGTAGGTTATCTTGACCACAGAAAATCATCAGGATTAAAAGTACATTCAACACTTGCAGCCACAAGTAATGGAGTACCGTTAGGAATTATTGAGCAGCAAGTATGGGCAAGAGAACAAGAGAATTTAGGTATTGCTAAAAAACGTCGTCAACGAGAGACAAAAGAAAAAGAAAGTCAACGTTGGTTGGATGGGTTGCAGACTACACAAAATTTGATTCCCTCAGAAATTGAAGTAATAACAATATGTGACTCAGAAGCGGATATATTTGACCTTTTTAGCCAGCAACGTCGAGAAAAATCACACTTACTAATTCGTGGGACTCATAATCGTAAAGTAGACCATTGTGGCAAATATCTACATCTTGCCATTCGTCAAATCGAAGCATCTGGAACAGTGACTGTAGAAGTCAAACGGTCTCCAGAACATAGTTCCAGACAGGCGAGACTGACAATTAGGTTCACGAGTTTTGATATTCAAGTACCATTACACCATATTGGACGTTTACAGCTAAAACCTGTCAGGTTACAAGTAATTTTGGCAGAAGAGGAAAATCCACCTCCAGGAACAAATCCCATTAGTTGGTTATTAATTACTAGCTTAGAAATTAACAGTCTAGAAGATGCTGCATGTTGTGTTCAATGGTACACTTACCGTTGGTTGATAGAACGTTATCATTACACATTAAAAAGTGGCTGTGGCATCGAGAAATTACAACTGGAAACTGCTGACCGAATTCACATGGCACTAGCCACTTATACTATTGTCGCTTGGCGATTGTTATGGCTTACTTATCAAGCACGAGTTCATCCTGATTTACCTTGTGATGTTGTTTTGGAAAACAGTGAATGGCAGTCCTTATGTGCCACTATCAACAAAAATCCTATTCCTCCAGACCAGCCACCTTCTTTGCATGATGCTGTGCGAATGATTGCCACTCTTGGTGGTTTTTTGGGTCGCAAAGGTGATGGTGAACCGGGTGTGAAAACCATTTGGCGTGGGCTACGACGCTTACACGATATTGCTGCTACTTGGCAATTACTTCACTCCGATTCCCCATCTCATCTTGATATTTAGCGATCGCCTATGGCGGAGGGGTAGCCCCTCGCCCCTGTATTCAAAAACTCAATCACCTGTTGGGTTTTCTCAATGTCCATACTTATTCTTTTTTGTCAATCCTCCCCACTATGCACATCTCTACAACCTTTATTGTGTTTGCCTTCCAGCAATGTTAAGAAAGATGTGGGTAATGGATAGCCTTGTAAGGGGAGGGGACTGGATTTGATTGTTTCGGTTCCCCATTCCCCATTCCCCATTCCCCATTCCCGATTCCCCATTCCCCATTCCCGATTCCTCATTCCCTGTTCCCCATTCCCCATTCCCGATTCCCCATTCCCTGTTCCCTGTTCCGGTGTTCCCTGTTCCCTCAGATAAAAATTACCTGTTGAAAACTTATCAAACAACCTCTAAAAACGTACACTCACAGTCGCAGCAAAGTTAATTCCGGGTCGGGTATATAAATCTAGTAGACGGTCATCGCTATTTACACCCCGCACGTCAGACCATTCTATATATCTTTGGTTCAATAAGTTGAAAATTCCCAGATTGAGAATGGTATTAGGGTTGAACTGGTAGAAACCGCGCACATCTACAGTAGTGTAACCTTCGGGTTTAAAAAAGTCTTCATTACTTACCCTATCTTGAGCCGCGACTAAGGTGGTAGTTAGTTCTGCGCCCCAAATCTCTTCGGGTGAACGATAACGCAATCCTATAATCCCCTTCAATGGATCTATGGAATCTAGGGGTTGGTCTGTTTCTAAGTTATCCCCCACAGCATAAGCTAAGGTTCCGAACACACTTAAACCACCCGGAGACCTTGTAAAGCGATATTCTCCCCTAGCTTCTAAACCGGAAATTTTCGCCCCTTTAATATTTTGGGATTGGAATTGACGCAGAGGTCTACCACTAATCACAAGAGGATCACTAAGTTCGACATTAGCATCAATAAAGTTATTGTAGTGATTATAGAAACCAGTCAGACCAAAGCTACTTTGAGGATAATTAGCCCTAATACCGAGTTCATAACTATCAACTGTTTCCGGTTTTAAATCAGCATTTGGTAAAATAGTATAACCAAAAGCAAAGTTAGTAAAGGCAATGTTTGCATTATCATAAGGTGGACTTCTAAAACCACGGGCATATTGCCCATATAATGATATTTCTGGGGTGATTTTGGCAATTAGACCTAATTTTGGTGAGATTGCGGAAGCTGAAAAGCCCTTGACTTCGTAATTTTGCGTATTAATATTACTAAAAGCAACATCCTCAGTCTGAGGCCTGAGTTGATAATAGTCGTAACGCACCCCTGGAATTAAGGTGATCCGACCATCAGCAAATTCGATTTCATTTTGAATGTAAATCCCACCTCTCAAGGTGTCAGTATCAGGAAAAGTCTTATTAGGGAAAAGTTCGCTGCTAACAGTTTTCGTACTCGTTCCCAGTGTTTCATTAAATAATGTTGAATCTCTAGGGCGACTAGTGGAAGTGTTGAACAAATCAAAACCGTAAACTAGGCGATGACTAACATCCCCGGTCAAAAATTTGCTGGTAAATTGAACATCACCACCAATTATATCTTGGTTAAAACCAGTTTCTAAGATGCGGCGCAAATTCTGATTAGCACTGTTAACAGTACGGGTTTCTACATCTTCTGTGGTTTCAGCAGTTTGGTAATACATCTGCGATCGCACTGACTGCAAAAATGAGCCTAAGTCAGGATTAGTATACTCATGACTTAAACTGATGCGTCCCCGACTGGTGAAATCCTCAGCTACTTGACTGACAGTGGTAGTACGAGTAAAACTGCTAAATCCCTCAGCAGTCTTGACTTGGGTATTCAGCCTACTTTCAAACCATTCTCCTGTCAACCGGAAAATATTATGATCGTTAGCTTGCAGAACTACCTTACTGAACAGGTTCTGACTATCAACATTTTGGGGATTAGGAGCTAATCCGTCGTAGTTTTGAGCTTCGCTACCATCCCTACGGGTATATTGCAATAAACCGGATAGGTTTTCTTCCTTACCTGCTAAGGTCACCGACGGCGCAAAACTAGAGTCGGTGCTGTCATAACTGGTTTTACCACCCACATAAAGTGGACGACCAAAAACACTCAGATAATCTTCTGGGTCTTTCGTAATGAAAGAGACTACACCCCCTAAAGCATCGCTACCATATAGGGTAGAAGCAGGACCGCGAATAATTTCCACCCTTTGAATTGAGTCAAAATCGACTAAATCACGGCCAGTATTAGCATAAATATCGGGGACTCTCACCCCATCAACCTGAATTAAAACTCGGTTCCCCTCAATTCCCCGAATATTAATACTGGAATTACCACTCCCCGCAGGACCAGTACGCACCGGGCGATTACGTACAGATATTCCCGGCTCGTAGCGGACTAAATCTTTGATATCCTCGATAAAATCCCTTTGGATTTTTTGCTCATCAATAACGCTAATTGTTCCCGGTGAATCTACAACTGCTCTGGGTGTGCGGGTTCCGGTGACGGTAATTTCTATCTCGGAATCACCGCTTTGAGTTTCCTCAACGCAATCTTTAAATTCTGGGTCTTTGGGATCAAAATCAGGGGACAGGTTTCTTCTTCCTCTGGTTGAGCATCCGAGGGAGTCGAAATAGGTTCTTGAGTCAGTAAATAAGTTTTTGTTTCACCAGAAATGCTAGTATTATCAGATTCTGCTAATACTGTGGGCATGACAAACAGATTCAGCACGATTATGCTGAACAGCAAGGGATGTTGTTTCACTGTTATGACACCTCTGACAACTTAAAAGTTTTAATTACACATTGCGGCGATAAAGGAGATAGATAAATAAGGGAGAACCCAGTAAAGCTGTGACTGCTCCCACGGGAATTTCTACAGCACCTAACCGAGACAGTAAGTCTGCAAAGCTGAGAACTAAAGCCCCACCTATTGCGCTTAGTGGTAAAACAGCACGGTAATCTGTACCTACGATCAGGCGGATTCCGTGGGGAACAATTAAACCCACGAAACCAATTAAACCCCCTATACTTACCGCTCCCGCTGCTAACAGTGTGGCGGTAGCACCAATTAAAATCCGCGATCGCCATACAGAAACACCTAGTCCTGTGGCTAACTCGTCACCCAGGTTCAACAAGTTAACCGCGCGCGCTAGTAAGCATCCCCCTAAGAGGGCGACGCTAATATAGGACCCGGAAATAGTTACCTCACTCCAACCGCGCCCATTCAAACTACCAATTAACCAATTTAAGGCCGCTTGTATTTGACCATCTTCGGCTATGAGTAACAACACAGACTGAATTGCACCAAACAAGGAACTGACAGCAACTCCCCCTAAAATCAATCTTTCTACGGAAATTCCATCACGACGGTAAGCTAGGAAATAAACAAGAATAGTTGTTAATAAGCCCCCCATCCAAGCCCCTAAAGGTATCCAGGTCTGCAATACACCTAAACTGAGCATAGCTACCGCCGCTAAACCAGCACCCGCAGAAATTCCCAGTAAAAACGGACTCGCCAGCCCATTTTTCAGCATTCCCTGCAGTAATGACCCGGACATTCCCAGAGCAGCACCCACCAGCAGGGCGGCTAGGGTGCGCGGTAGGCGCAGATCCCAGAGAATTGTTTGATAGAGTTCATCACCCCGGCGTATTAATGCTAGCCACAGTTGATTGGGGGTCATGGCTACTGCGCCCAATGACAGGGAAATTGCGGTAACTAGCACCAGTCCTACTAGTAGCAATACAGTTACTACTAATAGGCGATCGCCCCTCCCTAATTCCCCTGTGACATTTTGGTGCGATCGCCTTGGCAACCACAACTTGAATATTCCCATTTTAATGAATATATTTTGCAATAGCTCCCTAAACATATTCCATCACTAATACAAACTATTGTCAATAACCCTAGAGAGAATATTAAGATTTACACATATTTAGGAGGATGTTGGTCAAGTGATGATTAGTGTATCGAAGATTATTTGACCCCTCCCTCTCCTTACAAGGGTAGGTTTTTAATATGATCTGTGAAGGCAAGACCACCGAAGACAAGGAAGGAAAGTGGACAAGGAAGATTTTATCCGGACAATGGTCTTTTAAGGGGCTATTTTTCTTACTAAGAATACAGACTTTGTACTGTTTTTCTCCCTTGTCACCTAGTCCACCTTGTCCACCTTGTCCACCTTGTCTTGTCCTTGTCAGGGGAGGGGACTGGATTTTATTGTTTTTTGTGTGTTCCCTGTTCCCTGTTCCCTGTTCCCTGTGTTCCCTGTTCCCTGTGTTCCCTGTTCCCTGTGTTCCCTGTGTTCCCTGTTCCCTGTGTTCCCTGTGTTCCCTGTTCCCTGTTCCCTGTTCCCTGTGTTCCCTGTTCCCTGTTCCCTGTGTTCCCTGTGTTCCCTGTTCCCTGTTCCCTGTTCCCTAAAATAAAAATTACCTGTTGAAAACTTATCAAACAACCTCTAAGATTAAGGATTAAGAATAACTGTTAAGTATTGATGCAAAAGCCGTTTTTTTGTTGAAATTCCCAGGGAAATATTTCAATTATATTTCTAGCCATTAGAATTTTAGGAGCTAATCCGGTGTTACCTTCCACTATCATCGCTGCTGTAACTACACCCCTAGAATGGAGTCCCACCGTTGCAGGTATTATGATTGTAGCCAACATTATCGCCGTTGCCTTGGGTAAACTTACCATCAAGTACCCCAGCGTTGGGCCATCTTTCCCCGCACCAAATTTATTCGGCGGTTTTGGTTTACCCGCAGTACTAGCAACTACAGCCTTTGGTCATCTTTTGGGAGTAGGTATAATTTTAGGACTGCATAACATCGGCAGAATTTAGCTAAAACCCACAGAGGTGAAGCTAAGGCTTCACTTCTCTAACTTTTTGCTTACCGGGGATTTAAGTTAAAATTTTCAAGTGTTAGCACGTAAATCCATCGTTATGCTTCAGTACCCCCTCCTCGAACAAGCGTTAAAATACCACTTTGGTTACGATAATTTTCGCCCCGGACAACGACAAATTATTGAAGATGCGCTGCAAAATCAGGATTTATTAGTGGTAATGCCGACAGGTGGGGGTAAATCATTGTGCTTTCAGTTACCAGCCTTGATGAAAAAAGGCTTAACGGTAGTGGTGTCGCCGTTAATCGCTCTCATGCAAGACCAAGTAGAAGCACTGAGAAATAATAATATTTCTGCTACATTCCTTAATAGTAGCCTCAATCCCTACAAAGTGCGATCGCGTGAGGAAGCCATCCGTAACGGCAAAGTTAAACTACTCTACGTAGCCCCAGAACGTTTATTAAGCTCAAGATTTCTGCCATTTTTAGACTTAGTACATCACCAAATTGGTATTTCTACCTTCGCCATTGACGAAGCTCATTGTGTATCCGAATGGGGACACGACTTTCGCCCAGAATATCGCCAGTTAAAATCCCTACGTCACCGCTATCCAGATGTTCCCACCATCGCCCTCACCGCTACAGCCACAGACCGCGTACGTAGTGATATAATTCAACAATTAGGGTTAAAGCAACCTAGTATTCACTTAGCTAGCTTTAACCGACAAAATCTTTATTACGAAGTTAGGCCTAAATCTAAAACTGTATACGCCGAAATCTTAGAAATGATTCGGGAAACTGACGGTTCAGTGATTATTTATTGTCTGACCCGGAAAAAAGTTGATGAACTCACATTTAAACTGCAACATGATCAAATTACCGCTTTACCCTATCATGCTGGTTTAAATGATGAGGAACGCAGTAAGAATCAAACTCGATTTATTCGCGATGATGTGCGTGTCATCGTTGCTACTATCGCCTTTGGGATGGGAATTAATAAACCTGATGTGCGGTTAGTCATTCACTCTGATTTACCACGTAATTTAGAAAGTTATTATCAAGAATCTGGGCGAGCGGGTAGAGATGGTGAACCCTCACGTTGTACCATGTTCTTTAGTTTTGGTGATCTTAAAACCATTGAATGGAGTATTGAGCAAAAAACTGACCCTCAAGAACAATTAATTGCCAAACAACAGCTACGTCAGGTAATTGACTATGCCGAAGGTACAGACTGTCGCCGTACAATTCAACTAGGTTATTTTGGCGAACGTTTTCCCGGTAATTGTGGTAACTGTGATAACTGTCGTTATCCCAAACCTGTACAAGACTGGACAATTGCAGCCATGAAGTTTTTATCTTGTGTGGCCCGTTGTCAAGAAAGATTTGGAATGCTACACATTATTGATGTGTTGCGGGGAAGTAAAAGTAAAAAAATTACCCAAAATCAACACGACAAACTCTCTACCTACGGGATTGGGAAGGATAAAACTGTAGATGAATGGCGCATTTTAGGGCGTTCTCTGTTACATCAAGGGTTGTTACAACAAACCAACGATGGTTACTCGGTTTTAAAGCTGAATGCTTTGAGTTGGGAGGTGATGAAGCGACAGCGCCAAGTTTTGATTGCTGTTCCTGTGGCGCAAAAAATCTCCCCCGTCTCAGAGGGTGACAAAACAGCCCAAACAGAACTATTATTACTACGGTTGCGATCGCTGCGCAAGCAACTAGCTGATGAACAGTCTGTAGCGCCCTACGTTGTCTTTCAAGATTCTACCCTCCGGTTAATGGCCCAGGTACAACCCCAATCCTTAACAGAATTTGGTAAACTTTCTGGGGTAGGTAGTCACAAACTCGCCCAGTATGGTGAAAAATTCCTCGCAGAAATCACCGCCTACCGTCGAGAAAAAGGTATATCGGCCACAAAACATGATTCTCCCGGTACTCTAGCTCTTAAGAACTTACCTAATGATACCGAGTTAACCACATTAAGACTACACCAACAAGGTTTGAGTGTAGCGGAAATTGCTCGCCAACGCAATCTTAGCCCCTCGACAATTTTTACCCACCTTTCTCAGTTAATGGCTAAAAATCAGCCTGTAGATTTAAATCAGTTAGTACCCCTAGAACATCAACAAAAAATTTGGCAAGTTTTAGAGATTTTGGGTGATGTTTCTCTCACTCCGGTTAAAGAACAATTAGGAGAAAACTATACTTTTGATGAAATTCGCTTAGTCAGGGAAAAATGGCGGCGGAAAAATCCTCAGTAATGGTTGGGGTTTTGTTCCTTTGAGTGCTGTAATAATTAACTTCAATACCCGATTTCTCAAACAAATCGGGTATCTGTTTCCTATTTATTTGATCTCAAACTGCATCAATAGCACGAGAAATTTTACCGCTAGACTTTGGCGATATCATTCCACGCTTTGATACTTTCTGGTTTTGTCCTTTATTAGTGATTACACAGACAAAGGCGGGGAGGGTAATACAGATGATAGTATTTAGCAGTGTCAGCAATAGACCATCCATGAAATTCATATATTATCCGCGCATCAAAAATTTGTTTTTACTATCTATTATTTTGATCTAAAAGCCAGCGCATCGGGTGAACATAATCAAATACATGATCTTCGGTGTCACGCAGATTCCCGACTTCTGGACAAATCATATGAGATTATCTTTAATTATCTAAGAAGTCGGGTATCTTACCCCCATCCACAGATCCTCGATAGCACTTACGCGATCGCTATCTACCAACATCTTCATGTGAAAAAATGAGCAAGATTTATGCAGAGATTGGTCGGGGAGATCAGTATTGGGAACACTTGGCGCAGAATTGAGGTCTAAACTTGCAGAATTCTTTACCCGTTAACACGTAACTGGTACAGTAGGGGAAACTAGTGATTTCAATTCTGGCTTGAGATGATGTTGACCCTTTGGCTAGTGTTTGAGTATCTTTTTTGCCTAGAATTTTCGATGCTAATTTAGGTAATACTAAACAAGCAGCAGCATTGAGGAGAGTTAGCAATAAAACATCCATGAAATTTATGGGTACTCACCCCCATCAAAAAAAAATAGGTTTTTGGGCTTTTGGCAGTCAAGATAACTAAAGCAATAGATTATCCAGTCTATCCATCGTCTTTAGCTTATATATGTTTACTGTAACATAGATTTTTATCAATACAACCGTTGAAATGCTGAAATACCTCAGACAGTAGGCTATGCATTACAGCCAATCACTGAAGAGTAAAGCTATTTAGTAATATAGGCTCAGGTCAGAACAATCAATAAATCAACCGTTTACTAAAACAATAGAGGATATGAATTGTGAATAACAGTACAGATACACCAGCTTATTTATCAAAGATTACGAAGCGAGAAAGCCAAGAATTACAGCGTTTAGTCGATTACAGCAACGTGGTTTCACTACCAGAAATTTGGTCATTAGCAGCCAAACAATTTAGTGATATTGTGGCTCTGCACAATCCCCACAATACACCAGAAGTGGTAATTACCTATAGCCAGTTAGGGGAGCAAATTCAAAAATTTGCAGCTGGGTTACAAAAGTTAGGAGTCACAGCAGGCGATCGCATTTCCTTAATAGCCGATAATAGTCCGCGGTGGTTTATTGCCGATCAAGGGATCATGACCGCTGGCGCAGTGAATGCGGTTCGTAGTTCCCAAGCCGAACGCTCAGAACTACTATTTATTATTGCCAACAGTGGTAGCACCGCCCTAGTAGTACAGGACTTAAACACACTCAATAAACTTGGCGACGGACTCAATGACCTACCCATTCAACTGATAATATTAATCTCCGATGAAACACCACCAGAAGCAACACCCAAAGTGTTGAAATTCTCCCAGGTCTTAGAAATTGGTGCTAACCATCCCCTGACACCAGTTCAGGTCACAGGAGATACCCTAGCAACTTTGATTTATACCTCCGGGACTACCGGTAAACCCAAAGGTGTCATGCTCTCTCATAGCAACTTGTTACACCAAGTTAAAACCCTGGGTACAATAGTACAACCACAGCCGGGAGACATCGCCTTGAGTATCCTCCCCTCTTGGCACAGTTACGAGCGCAGTGGGGAGTATTTCTTACTATCTCAAGGTTGTACACAAATTTATACTAACTTGCGTTTTGTCAAACAGGACTTAAAGGACTTTAAACCTCATTACATGATTGCAGTCCCCCGTCTGTGGGAATCGATTTATGAGGGAGTGCAAAAACAGTTCCGGGAACAACCAGCCAAAAAGCAACGCCTGATTAAGTTTTTACTAGCAGCCAGTGAAACCTATATCGAAAAACAACGCATTGCCCAAGGACTAAGTTTAAATCATCTTCATGCCTCAAGCTTAGAGAAAATCACCTCTAAGATACTAGCATTGGCTTTGTTGCCCCTTCATACCCTCGGAGAACGCCTAGTTTATGCCAAAGTCCGCCAAGCCACAGGGGGACGCATCAAGCAAGTAATTAGCGGCGGTGGGGCGCTACCCAAGCATATAGATAACTTTTTTGAAATTATTGGGGTGGAGATTTTGCAGGGTTACGGTTTAACAGAAACCTCTCCTGTGACTAACGCCCGCCGTCCTTGGCATAATGTCCGCGGTTCATCTGGACAGCCCATCGCTGGTACAGAAGTCAAAATTGTTGACCCGGAAAGCAAAGACTTGTTACCCCCTGGAAAAAAAGGTTTGGTACTATTGAAAGGTCCCCAAGTTATGCAGGGGTATTACCAAAACCCCGAAGCCACAGCCAAAGTTATTGATGGTCAAGGATGGTTTAATAGCGGTGACTTGGGTTGGGTGACAGGAGATAATGATTTAGTCCTCACCGGGAGGGCTAAAGATACGATTGTTTTGACCAATGGGGAAAATATCGAACCACAACCAATTGAAGATGCTTGCTTGCGATCGCCCTACATTGATCAAATTATGCTGGTGGGACAAGATCAGCGCAGCATCGGCGCTTTAATTGTCCCCAATACCGAAGCCCTTGAAAAATGGGCACAAACTCAAAATCTGGAACAGATGAGGACATCTATTGATCTGGAGAGTAAAATAATCCAGGACTTGTTTCGACAAGAATTGAATCGGGAAGTACAAAACCGTCCTGGTTATCGTCCTGATGACCGCATTGGCCCCTTCAGGTTGATTCTCGAACCTTTTTCTCTGGAAAATGGCTTGATGACACAAACCCTGAAAATCCGCAGACACATAGTCACGGAAAGGTATCAGGAGATTATTGACCGGATGTATACCCGATGAGTATTCTGTCTGCTAACTTATAGAGTGAACGTGAAAGTTTTATGGATGTCTCCAACCCCAATTTGTTACTCAAGCGCGTTGTCAATGTCAAAGCCATTGTTACCCCCCTATGGAAGGAGGAAGTACAACAGCAACTACAGCAACAGATTAATCAAAGTGACCAGCAACTGCAACAGATTGATCTAGAAGGACAACGAGCCATTGTGTCCATTCAAAAGCAGGCTATACAGCCCCCTAGTCCCCAAACCCTTCAACAAATCGATAATATTCACAGCCAAGTCAATCAAAAGAAAACTGAACTCCTGGAGCAGAAAAATCAACTGCTACAAAACCTCCAGCAATTACAATTTCTGGAGTTGGAGCAAGAAGTGAATCAATTTCAAATGGAAGGCTTTTTCCGTGTTGAACAGGGTGATAACTTGATTCGTAAAATGCAGGTAGAAATCCTGCTGCGCGATGGCGTTATCCAAGAGATTCGCGGCGACATTTAACAGTCGTGCTACTAATTCCCCACTTATCTTATGTTAGGTGGGGTTGACAGTCCCGGGTCAAAATTCACAACTTTGAGCTAACTTTTGTTTATTGCTACTTTCATGGGTGCATTCTATTTTTGACCCAGCCCAGACAACTTGCCAAATCGGGGGAGAGCTGTTTAACAGCGATCGCCCAAAGGTGGTCATTTCCACTCGATAATTAATCGTCTCAATGGTATAATTATTTGAATCTATGTGCGTGATTTCCACTAAGGCTTGTCTGGGTTGGGGATAAAAGACTGCTACTTCCTGCTTACCTCTAGCTAATGATTTACCCTCTAAAACATTTAAGGCTAAACTCACAGGATCACTACCTTGAAGAATGGCATTCACATTTTCTAGTGGTATGCTTTGATATTGATAACGCCCTGGATATAATGGGACATCCTCAGTATGTTGCACATTGGCAACTTCCTGTTGTATAACGGGTCTATTGTCTCCCAATGTTGGCGATTGTGGTTCCTCGGTCATATCCATCCCGGCGCAAGCAGTAGCCAAGATATTTACTAACAAAACTAAAACAACATTCCACTTGTTAAACAACATAAAAGTAAACAAGAAATTGAACTTAACCACTTACATTTCAGAGGTCAGAGTAAGTGAGAATGTAAAACTATTACATTTATCATCAAAGTATTCACTTATAGAAGACTTGGGCTGATGATTGAAACATTGGCAAAAATTTATAGTTGTTACATACCATAGACTCTAATCTGATCATCAGGTTCCTGGATGAATTGGTAAATAAGTACCACAATGAGGAAACTAGCCCACCTATCTCTTACCGGGGAAAAGAAAAAATTTCCACGGGAAAACTCAGCCAGCCGAGATACAATTTAATCTGGCAAAAGCTGCTAAAGTCCATAAACCATCGATTCTGATACCACCATATGAGCATTCACGAAGTATTCATGCCAGCCCTGAGTTCCACCATGACTGAAGGTAAAATCGTTTCCTGGGTGAAATCGCCGGGGGATAAGGTGGAAAAAGGGGAAACCGTGGTGGTGGTCGAGTCAGATAAGGCAGATATGGATGTGGAAACATTCTATGAAGGATACCTAGCCCACATCATCGTACCAGCTGGTGAAAGCGCACCAGTAGGATCTGCGATCGCCTACATAGCAGAAACAGAAGCCGAAATCGCCACCGCCAAAACCTTGGCTAACTCAGGCTCAGTTACCGCTACCCCCACACCAGAACCAGTTGCGACTACAGCCCCTGTTGGTATATCTTCTGCCCTAGCTACTCAAAATGGCTCTAACCACCGCGAAGGAAGAGTGGTAGTTTCACCCCGCGCCCGTAAATTGGCTAAAGAACTTAAGGTTGATTTGAATACCCTCAAAGGTAGCGGTCCCTACGGTCGCATCGTCGCCGAGGATGTACAATCATCTGTCAATCAAGCTAAACCACCAGCGCCCACACCCACACCAGCGCCCACCTTCACCCCGTCACCGTCCCCGTCCCCGCCCGTCCCCCATGGTTCCTGGTCAAACAGTACCTTTAACTACCTTCCAAAATGCTGTAGTTAGGAACATGGTAGCCAGTGTGACTGTACCAGTTTTCCGTGTGGGTTACACCATTACCACCGATGGCTTAGATCAACTTTACAAACAAATTAAATCCAAGGGCGTTACCATGACAGCCCTACTGGCTAAAGCGGTAGCGGTAACATTACAAAAACATCCCTTATTAAATGCCAGCTATTCAGACCAAGGAATTGTTTATCATTCTGGTATTAACATTTCTGTAGCCGTGGCTATGGATGATGGAGGATTAATCACACCAGTTTTGCAAAATGCAGACATGGTAGATATTTATTCCCTTTCCCGCTCCTGGAAATCTTTAGTAGAACGTGCGAGAGCTAAACAACTACAACCCGAAGAATACAACAGTGGGACATTTACCCTCTCTAACTTAGGGATGTTTGGGGTAGACACTTTTGATGCTATCTTACCACCCGGACAAGGTTCTATCTTAGCCATTGGTGCATCCCGTCCCCAAATGGTAGCTCTGGGGGATGGTTCCTTTGCTGTGCGTCAACAGATGCAAGTTAATATTACCTGTGACCACCGGATTATTTACGGTGCTCATGCGGCGGCTTTCTTGCAAGATTTAGCTAAATTAATTTCCACTAATCCCCAGTCTCTGACTATTTGACCTCTCCCCGCCATAAATGGACGGGGATTCTAAACTGTTGCTACGGGAAGGGCTGAAACCCGCTTCCCTCCGCTTTTTAGTTTTGGTTTCCCAGATGCGATATCTGGTAGCGAGGGTCAAAACTCGCCTACAGACCTTGACCAGATTTAAATCTAGTTGTGTCTCTACTTTGCGAAGAATATTCGCAGCACCATTCAAATCAGCGTTGATTAATTTACCTGCACCAGTGCAGTAGATTCCACGTTTTACTCGTTTTCCACTTGGTATCCACCCTTCAGGTTTTGCGCCGAAAATAGGTAGAAAGTCACCATCTAAAAAACTAGCTTTACTGGTGTAGGACTCTTCAGTTTCAACAAATTTGATGCTGTAGTATTCGCACAGTTGTTTAACTCGTTCCTTCAATTTAGCTGTTGGTATTTGTACAAAAGATTGAGTTGTTTTACCCAACTTTGCTTCTTGTCTCTGTCCTTGATTCCACCCAAAAACAACTGTACCAATTTTGTATTTAATGCAGTAGTCAACAACTAATCTAGCTGCTTTATTTACAGCATCTCTCACTTGTCGGTTACGCTTTTCTGTGATGTGGGCTAGTTGTTCATCCCAGTATCCTTGTGGTTTACCTTCTTTTAAGAACGCAACACGCTTGTTGTACAATTGGTTAAGAGATTTAATTTTGCGTCCATCAACAATAAAACTAGTTCCAACATTAGAAACACAGCTTAACCAGTTGTTAATGCCAGGGTCAATTGCTAGAGCATACTGAGGATTAAAATTAATTTTTGGTGATGAATTTTGCTCATAGACAAATTCGGCATAAAAGCATCGGTTTCTTGGTAGTATTCTTAATTCGTTAATATCTGTAAACTTTAGGTTTGAAGGCATTGGCAGCAAGAAACTATCAAGTTTAAACCAACATTTAACAGTATTACCCAGCGGTATTTTTATATGATCACCAACAAGTTTTAATGCTTGCTTTGGGTAGGTCACAAGTGAATACCCTGCACCCTTACGATATTTCGGTAGCTTGGGCTTAAAATGCAATTCACCTTTGCTGTACTATTAAACTAAGCCGGTCAGTCACCCAACCGACTCGTCTTCAAAACCGTACGTGAAACTTTCGCTTCATACGGCTCCTCAATGATATGGTTCTTGTCATGAATACCTACAAGACTTCCATCACTGGCTGTCTTTCTGTCGTGGCAATGTCTGTGCAATAATTGTAGATTTTTGTATTCATCCTTACCACCTTTGGAGAGGGGTAGGATGTGGTCTACTTCCATTACATCACCGTCCCTAAAGTAATACCCACATTCTGGACATTTACCCTTTTGCCTCTTAAGTAGGGTCGCTACCCTTTTATTGGCTTCGGGATGGTTTGTCATTCTTGAACTCCAATATACCCAATCACCGTCAAATGGCGAGGCATTACCTTTAACCTTAATATGACGTACAATGGGGGTCTCTGGGTGTTTATGTAGTTTGATGAATTTGTCATCCACCTTTGCTGCAAATTCCCAGTTATTGCCTCCAATTGTATGCCAGTATTTATTGGCTATCCATTTATCAGATTTATTGGGGTGTCGGCGCTTTGCCCATCTGTACAATCGTCGGTAAACCTGCTTAGAGATATTACTGAAAATTTCTTTACTTACTACGGATGAGTAGTAGTTACACCATCCCTTGATTATGGGGTTAAGTTTACTTATCAACCCCAATTGTGGTGTTGCTAAGTTTCTTTTAATGGTGTCCGACATCTTTTCGTAATGATTCTTAACAGATTTCTTGGATGGGGTGATGATGGTTTTAAATCCTAGTATTTCCTTCTTTGTGTTTAATCCTGAGTTGTATTTCCCAACTGAGTATTGCCTCACATTGAAGCCAAGAAAATCAAATCCTGGTTTCTCTGATTGATGTTCATACAGAGTATGAGCCAATCTGGTCTTACTAGGTTTTAATTCCAATCCCATTTCATTTAGCCATTTGACTAAGATTTCCCTGCATTGTTCAATTACTGCCAAATTTTCATGCAAGATGACGAAATCATCTGCATATCTAACGATTGATATTGCCTTAGCCTTTCTCTCCCTACGTCCACCTGGTATATTTGAGACATATTCTTTGAGAATTTCCTCCATACCGTGTAAGGCTACATTTGCCAGTAGAGGGGATATGACTCCACCTTGTGGTGTGCCTTCCTCTGTGGGGAATAGGACTTTGCTATCAACCACACCTGCTTTTAACCATGCCTTTATTTGACGGCGTAGTTTAGGGTAGGTGTTCAGTTTATTTAACAATGCTTGATGGTTAATCTTGTCAAAACATTTGGCAATATCGGCATCCAAGACAAACTTAGGTTTGACATTAATAGATTTGAATATTGCACCAATGGCATCATGACATGAGCGCCCTGGTCTGAATCCATATGAGTTAGGCTCAAACTTTGCTTCCCATTCTGGCTCTAATGCCAGTTTGACAAGCGCTTGTAATGCCCTATCATACATTGTAGGTATTCCTAGTGGTCTTTTCTCATCCCTACCTGGTTTGTCAATCCAAACTCTTCTGGTTGGTTTGGGTTTAGACCCTAGTTTTAACTCATCAACTAATTCCAGTCTTTCGCTGGGTGATAAAGCTTTCACGCCATCAACCCCGGCGGTTTTCTTTCCTTGGTTATCTTGAGTTACCCTACGTGTTGCCAAAACTTTGGCAGACCAGGACTTCATCAGCACCTTTTGGAGTCCACGAACAACCTTGACATCACCACGGACTGAGGCTTGATAAATTCGTTTTTGGATTTTGTAAACGCGACATTCTAACTGTTTCCAGTTAATCGTGTTCCATTCTACCGTAGTCTTTACACTCGTTTTAGACATAAATTCCTACTTGAGACTTTATCATCCATATCACCGTGAATCTGTCAGCATATCTTAGGCATTACCCTAAGCGTTCGCTTCTGACTCAATCTTCCCCGCTTGTAGCATCCGGTTAGCACCTACTTTTAGATTCGACCTTCTAAAAGAGCTAACAAGGGGTTACTTCGTTCCGTGTGTCCATTCTGTGTACCTTTAGAGTGATGCTATATGCCGGGTTTATCGGAAGTGCATAACGGTCTAACAAAAAGCAGCCGTTTCCTTATCCTTTACCTTTTGGTTCCAGCCTGTCAGCCTGATTTGGCTGGTTGAACTTGACGACACTTCATGCGCATCTTAGGAAATCTTACTCATGGGTACTTCTGCTCGACGTATACCAGGTTAGGCTCCCAGTAAGTACGCCTTTTCTTCGGTGCTTTACGGATTGATGGCTAGTCGCTACCGTAAGGAAGATGCTGTCACCCTTGCACCTAGGGGGTGGGATTCTCACCCACATGGACACACAGTTATAAGAATCTGGTTTTACCCAGTCTTACCTTCCGTCCCTGAGCATAAATGCTTATTTAGGAAGAACGAATCACACTCTTATCTAATTCCTTAAAAGACTTGAATGATTCTGCTACAGACCTCAAAATTTGTTGTGCTGCTTGAGAGTGCAAAACTTGATAATGTTTATTCGTCTTATATTCTTTCTCTAAATCGTACTTACCAATCAACTTCCTAGTTTTGAAATATAATTAAACTAAGCCGGTCAGTCACCCAACCGACTCGTCTACAAAACCGTACGTGAAACTTTCGCTTCATACGGCTCCTCAATGATATGGTTCTTGTCATGAATACCTACAAGACTGCCATCATTGGCTGTCTTCTTGTCGTGGCAATGTCTGTGTAATAGTTGTAGATTTTTGTATTCATCTTTTCCACCTTTGGATGTGGGTAGGATGTGGTCTACTTCCATTACATCACCGTCCCTAAAGTAATGCCCACATTCTGGACATTTACCCTTTTGCCTTTTAAGTAGGGTCGCTACTCTTTTATTGGCTTCGGGATGGTTTGTCATTCTTGAACTCCAATATACCCAATCACCGTTAAATGGTGAGGCGTTGCCTTTAACTTTGATATGACGTACAATGGGACTCTCTGGGTGTCTGTACAGTTTGATGAACTTTTCATCTATATTTACTGCAAACTCCCAGTTGTTGTCTCCGATGGTATGCCAATACTTATTAGTTATCCATTTGCTGGATTTATTGGGATGTCGGCGCTTTGCCCATCTATAAAGCCGTTGATAAACCTGATTAGAGATATTATTGAAGATTTCTTTACTTACTGCTGATGAGTAGTAATTGCACCATCCCTTAATTATCGGGTTAAGTTTACTTATCAACCCCAATTGTGGCGTTGGTAAGTTTCTTTTAATGGTGTTGGAAATCTTTTCATAATGATTCTTAACCGATTTCTTAGATGGGGTGATGATGGTTTTAAAACCTAGTATTTCCTTATGCGGATTTAATCCTGAGTTGTATTTACCGACTGGATATTGCCTCACATTGAATCCAAGAAAATCAAATCCCGGTTTCTCTGTTTGGTGTTCATACAAGGTATGAGCCAATCTGGTCTTACTAGGTTTTAATTCCAATCCCATTTCGTTTAGCCATTTGACTAAGATTTCCCTGCATTGTTCAATAACTGCTAAATTTTCATGCAGGATAACAAAATCATCTGCATATCTTATGATTGATATTGCTTTAGCCTTCTCCTTTTTAGAACTTTTACCTTTACCTGGTAATTTTGAAGCATATTCTTTAAGAATTTCTTCCATACCGTGTAAGGCTACATTTGCCAGTAGAGGGGATATTACACCACCTTGTGGTGTGCCTTCTTCTGTGGAAAATAAGACTTTGCTATCAACCACACCTGCTTTCAACCATGCCTTGATTTGTCGGCGTAGTTTAGGATAGGTGTTGAGTTTCTTTAACAATGCTTGATGGTTAATCTTGTCAAAACATTTGGCAATATCGGCATCTAGTACAAACTTAGGTTTGAGATTTATCGATTTGAATATTGCTTGTATGGCATCATGGCATGAGCGCCCTGGTCTAAATCCATATGAGTTGGGTTCAAACTTAGCTTCCCATTCTGGCTCTAATGCCAGTTTGACAAGCGCCTGTAATGCCCTATCATACATCGTGGGTATTCCTAGTGGTCTTTTCTCATCCTTTCCGGGTTTGTCTATCCAGACTCTCCGGGTTGGTTTGGGTTTTGACCCTAGCTTTAACTCATCTACCAATTCCAATCTTTCCTTGGGTGATAAAGCTTTCACTCCATCAACTCCGGCGGTTTTCTTTCCTTGGTTATCTTGAGTTACCCTACGTGTCGCCAAAGCTTTGGCTAACCAGGACTTCATCAGCACCTTTTGGAGTCCACGAACAACCTTGACATCACCACGGGCTGAGGCTTGATAAATTCGTTTTTGGATTTTGTAAACGCGACGTTCTAACTGTTTCCAGTTAATCGTGTTCCATTCTACCGTAGTCTTTACACTCGTTTTAGACATAATTCCTACTAGAGACTTTATCATCCATATCACCGTGAATCTGTCAGCATATCTTAGGCATTACCCTAAGCGTTCGCTTCTGACTCAATCTTTCCCACTTGCAGCATCCGGTTAGCACCTACTTCTAGACTCGACCTTCTAAAAGAGCTAACAAGGGGTTACTTCGTTCCGTGTGTTCATACTGTGTACCTTTAGAGTGATGCTTTACGCCGGGTTTATTGGAAGTGCGTAACGGTCTAGTCAATAATAGCCGTCTCCTTATCCTTTACCTTTTGGTTCCAGCCTATCAGCCTGATTTGGCTGGTTTACGCTTACGACGTTATCAAGCACATCTTTGTTAACTACTCATGGGTACTTTGCTCGGCGTGTACCAAGTTAGGCTCCCAGTAAGAACGCCTTTTCCTCGGTGCTTTACGGATTGATGGCTAGTCGCTACCGTAAGGAAGATGCTGTCACCCTTGCACCTAGGGGGTGGGATTCTCACCCACATGAACACAGAGTTACAAGAGTCTGGTTTTTACCCAGTCTTGCCTTCCGTCCCTGAGCATTTCTACTCATTTAGGAAGAACGAATCACACACTGACGAGCGTAGTAGATACCACAATTTGTCAGTTTATGGGACTCTGAGCAAATAAACTCAAGGACTGCTCTAAGTTCATTATCTGGGTTAACTAAGTTTTGCTGACATCCATACATTGTTTTCACCTCCTTGATATTTACTAACATTAAATACTAACAATGTATGTCAATTATGAAGAGAAAAACATTAACAATACGTCTATCTGAGCGGAGAAGAAATAAACTTTATTTATATGCTGCTCAAAAGGATAAAACTATCACTGCTTTAATTGAAGATTGGATTGATAGCCTAAAACTCGAAGGGGACACAGCAGGTCTGAAGCCTACCAAGTCGCGTTTCATCCCCTGTCTAAAGCACGAAGTACGCAACTGCGTTGCTGCTTCTCAGGGGCTTTCACGCTCCCGCCAAGTTCCGGTAAACCCGTCGATGGGTTTCTAACCATTCTTCAAATATTGCTATTTGTTGTTGAGTTGGTTTGAGCTTAAATTCGTAAGTCAGATTAAACACTTGCATCACCTCGTATTAAAATTATACATTAAAGCTAATATTTTTACAGACGATTTTTAGGAATGCGACCCAAGTCCCTAGCGCACTACACCCCCATAGTTAGAAACCAGGGGCACTGTGCGCGTTTTTTGGTAGCCATACCAAAAAACGCGCACAATAGATAATAATAATTGGCAGGACTTTGCATCTCCAGGGCTTGGCATAACAAGATGAGTTTAAAGGCAGTTTTATTTGATTTTAAGAGTGTGATTATTAATCATGAGCAGATTCACTCACAATTAATAGATGAAATTCTCATCCAAGAAAATCTCCAACCCCAGAAGCTGGGTGAATACCAGGCTTTATACCGCAGGAGCGATCGCACTTATTTACAAGAGTTGCTCAGTTCTCGTGGTAGGGTGGTTAGTCAGGAGTATGTCAACAAACTCCTACACCAGAAAGCCCAAGCCTATGTCCAGCAACTGGAAAACATCTCAGAACTGCCTTTATATCCAGGTGTGCTAAATTTTATTAACCAGGTGCGATCGCTCGGTATTTCCCCTGATGATTGCCAAACTGTCAAACTCGCCTTAATCAGTGGTGCAATTCGCCAGGAAATAGAACTAGTATTAGAACGCGCTTTGCTGTCGGAGTATTTCTCTGTTATTATCGCCGATGATGACCTGAGCGCCACCCAGTCTCAACCCGATGCTTATCTGCTGGCTGTGGAACGTCTCAATCAATTATACCCTGATTTCCATCTCCAACCCGCTGAATGTCTAGCAGTTGAAGGCACTCCCGTGGGTGTCGCAGCGGCTAAACAAGCCCACATACAAGTACTTGGGGTGGCTCATAACTACCCATTCCATATGCTCCAGCGTCGCTGTAACTGGACTGTGGATTATTTGTATGACTTAGAATTAGAACGAGTCCAGGAAGTTTTTTTACAAAAAGATATCAAACTTACCGCCCCTGGGTGCTAAAATTATGATATGTATGTGAGGGTTTTTTACTCTCCACTCCCTTGGGGAATTAGCTCAGTTGGTAGAGTGCTGCGATCGCACCGCAGAGGTCAGGGGTTCGAGTCTCCTATTCTCCATTGTTGTACATTGCTGTACGTTCTCACATTAAATGTCGCTTTTCGCTTAATGTCGCGGTGTTTTTTTTCAGAGTCAATTTAATTATTCTCAGTTTTCGCTTAATGTCGCATGAACTTAACATTGACTATACAACACAATAAATTATTGCTCTAAGGGCATTATTTGATTATTGATATGTGTTTGATCACAGCACTCCTTTCAACCCTCCCATGAACATTTCTATTTTGCAACCATTGTAATGGTTAATGCAAGTCAATTCTAGTTCTCTTTCAACCCACCCCTAGTCGGGATGGTTGTTGAAACCATTTTCAAATGTATTTACTTTTTACGACATTAATTTTCAGCTTTTTAGTATTTAAACCCTTGCTCGGTTTCTTTCTCTTAAATCAATCTCATCAACCTTTAGTTTTAGACGATTATATAAATTAACTTGAGGATCGGAATGACTAATACTAACGACTAAAGCATAACGCTGGATTTCAATTTCATCTGGATTTGCCCATTTACGATTACAACTTACCACTAATATCATGTTTCCTTGATCATATTTTGTGGACTGCGGGAAAATTTGTACTTGTCCTCTTTGTACTGTCCCCTTTTTACGAATATTAGAACGTGGAGAAAATTTGACTTCAATGCCATCACCATATTTTTTCTTTAGCTTTGTCTTTGTATTTTCTACAGAATCATCAGATGAATTATTTTTACTAGCAGCTTCTTTACTAGCAGCTTCATAAGCATTTATAACAACTTCAGGATCAATTCCTTTGAAAAGATCAAATTCCATCGTTACTCCTAGATATGAGTCGCCACGAGTAGGACGAGTTGGAGGATCAAATGCCAAGGTAACTGATAATGTTCGAGTACCTTTTATATCAAAAAATTCCTGTGGTAATTGGGGAATTTCATAAATATGAAACTTGCCTACTGGAATATCAATATTATCTTCTGATAGAACAACATAGTTTTCAGCAGAATACATTGCACGTTCTAAATCAGTCTGTCCATAGCCATAGATTTGTAGCTGCTTTTTAATTTTTTGAGATTTTGTACCATTACTAAATTCATCTGGAATTTCTTTGGGAAGCACCGCAGAGTTAACAATCAAAGCTCGAATGAGGTTAGAACTTGCATTTGGATATTTTGTGAAGAGTTGAGCAGCAATGTTAGCTACACGAGGCGCTGCAAAACTTGTACCACTACAGATGTGAAATAAAGAACTTTGGAAATTTTTGGAGAAAGTAACAACAGAAACTCCAGCGACATTATCTCCTAATTGACTAACTTTAGGCAAATCTAAACCTTCTCGATAACTGAGGTCTAATGCTAAATCTCCGCCAAAATCTACAACATCCGGCTTAATCATTCCATCTACTCCAAAACCAGTTCTGGTAAAGGGTGAAGGGTATCCTGGTAATTTTGCGATCGCCTGACGACGCACATCCGCAGGTTCTGTCATACTACCACGTCCATAAGATAAAGAACCTACAGTTAGTGCGATCGCAGAAGTTGCTGGATCAATAATTCGAGCATTCTTATTCAGTAAATAATTTGGGTATTCAGTTCGTAATTTTTCATACTCTAACTCCTCATGATAAGAATTTCCTGCTGAAATCACAAAAATAATATTTTTGTTTTGGTAGTGATAAGCAATTTCATCTATCTTTGCTGCTAATCGAAACTGCTTCATTCCATCTATATAAAATTTTTCGTAATCACCCAGGGAGATATTGATAACTTTACAATTAGGGTAATTATCAACAAAAGCCTTAATTGCTCGATCAAGCTGAGTTTCTAAGAGAAGATCCTCATAATACTTACAATCTTCATCTGTTACACGAGCAGAAAATAACCAAGCTGTTGGATCAAAACAAAGTTTTTTAATGCAATTTTCAACATCTCCATAGATAGCAATACCAGCAACACTTGTACCATGTCCATTTACATCTTCTGCACCACCTTTTATTAATTGCTGTCCTGGATCTGGAAATACATCAGCTTCCCCAAGTACAGGAGCAATTAATGGATGACCACTCTGTACACCTGAGTCAATCACAAGAATGCCGGAATTCTTTTCAGGTGGAGAAATAACTTCAGGAAAATTGGAAATTGGTAAATTATAATCGGTAGTTCTCTCAAATGCAGGTTGGGGAGGACGATCAATTTCTTTAACAGTTTCTAACTCCAGTAAAAACTCTAAAACTTCGTAAGTAACCTTAATTCTGGCAATACACAAATATTCTCCAACGTAGCTATCACTCATTCTCATAGGAGTAGTATCGCTGGAAAAGTATTCTAGCGTTTCGGCAATATGTTCTAAAGATGCTTTCATTTCTTTGCGATCGCCTGTGTGCCAAAGTTCCAAATCTAAAGCTGCAAGTTCACCTGGTTGTACAGGCTTTAATTCTAACAGACGACCAATGCGATCTTCTCTTTCAAGAGGGACTAAATCATCAATTGCTCCTAAATATGAATATTCTGGTCCTTCGGTGATTTGACTGTAATTTTCTAAACGTTTCCTAAATTCTTTTAATTCCAGATCAGAGGAGAAGACAACTATGGCTTTATCAGGTTCAAATGCTAGGATATCTAATCCTGTCTGATTAACTAGATCGTCTGAAAGTTTTTGATGAGCTTTTATCTTAAAAATTAATTTTGGGTCAAGACGAAAAGGGTTACTTTTTTGCTTTGTAGACTCACTCAGTCCAGAAAGTTGATCTAATAAATGTCTACCATGTTCAACGGGATTAGTGCGTTTTCCACCACCAAAGCCAGGTTTCTGTCTTCGAGGTAATTCGATATTAATAATTCTTGGCAATTTAAGGTGTTCAAAGTGACTTACCATGAGGATTTGGCGTAGATGATTATTGTGAGTTTGCTATTATACTTTGCCTTTCTAAAAAGCGTCCTATCGCAACTTCTAAATCATCAGCCCTCAAGGTACGCTCCCCCCGTAGAATTACCGCTTTAATGGCATCAGAACAAATACGTTCTATATCTGCTCCAGTGGCATTTTCTAGCCGTTCTGCAAAAGTAGATAGATTTATATTAGTATAACGAATACCGGACAGATAACGGCTTAAAATAGCCGTGCGTAATTCCAGGGTTGGGTTGTCAAATAAAATCACCTCGTCAAATCTTCGCCAAACTGCACTGTCTAATAGTTTTTCGTGATTAGTCGCCGCAACAAATATACTTTGATTAGTTGCATTATCAATAAGTTGTAACAAGCTATTAACTAGACGTTTGACTTCACCATGTTCGTTTAAGTTATCTCGATCACGAGCGATCGCATCAAATTCATCGAATAAAACCAGCCATTCCCCTTGTTCAATGTAAGTAAAAATTTTCTGAAGATTAGTAGCTGTTTCACCTAAGTAAGAAGAAAATACTGCTGTTAGGTTAACGTACACAAGGGGTAGACTCAAGACACTAGAGAGAACTTTTGCCGTTTGGGTTTTGCCACAACCAGGTAGACCACAAAAGAGTAGTTTGTTTTTGGGCTTGAGGTTATAAGCTGCAAGGATATCTTGCTTACGGTTTTCGAGAACGATTCCTTGCAGGATATCAAATATTTTTTCACTGAGGACGATGTGATCCCATGTCAAGTCAAATCGCTTGACATCCAGTAAAGCTAGTCCAGTGTCTTTGTCTTTGGGTGGTTCAGGAAATGATTTGGTGGGAGCTAAGTTAGATGATAGGGGTTTGGTATGGCCATTGCCATTGTGCAACAGTTTTTCCAAATCTCTAGCCAGCAGGATGTGATTTTTGTTTCTTTCTTCTTGAATCAGTTCTTGTGCCGCAGCTAAAAACTCTTCTCTTTCGTTGCGAGAGAAGCTTTTGAAGAGTTTTCTGAGAATTTCACCGCGTGCCATATTTTAGAACTGGAAATTGGATATTTTGTCTACACTTGTATGTATAGATCAATTGTACTAAATAAGGGTCTAAAAAACAAAACCCGCTATTATAGCACCAAGATATTATATTTGCCTCCAAAAACCAATTACATTCAAAGATGTATACATATCAAGACCTTATCAAGCTGCATAAGGATGATGATTAGCACTTACATACTGCTGATAGACATGGAGAAATACCACATTACTTAAATTATCCACATCACTATCATCATAGGTTTCTACAGGTAAACCCGTTTCATCACTGTAGAGATAATCACGAATAAAATTTTTAATTGTGGCTTTTGTGGATTCTTTATCTCGCCAGTTTTCTAATTTTTGTAATTTTAATTTCACTTTTTCAATTAATGATTTAGCAATGTCTTTAATACGATTTCTGGTTTTAGGATCTAAATTGTTTTTAGCATCACAAAGTAAATCAAAAACAGCTAGATATTCTTCAGTTAAACCTTCACGGACTGCGCGGGTATCCTCTACTGATAAATCTTGCACCAGTTTTAACAATTCCTCAAAAGTCTGTTCAATAGTTACTCTGTCCGTTTCTCGGTTGTATTCTTGAATAATTTGTTGATAACGGGCGTAATAATCCATCCGTGAGGAATTTTGTTTTAACATTCTTTGTAGTTGTTTCTCTATGGCTTCTTTCAGGCTTTGTACAGAAGTGTTTTTAGTGGGAGATTTTGTAAATTCAACTTTTAAAACATCAAAATTAATCTGACTAATATCATACTCTTTTCCTGAAGCTGCACCAGGAACACGGGAAGTATCAACATTAATTAATTCACTAAGTACATTTTTTTGTAAGTAAGAAAGCACAGCATTAATATCAACAGATATTTTATTTTGTTCCTGTAAATGTTGATATACAGCTTCTATGGCATTATATTTAGGTTGATAGGGTGCGGTTAATTGGGGTTCAGTTATTAAGGCTTTTTTCTTCTGGAAAACTTCCCTAGCTAAGACATAGAAACGGGCGCGGGACTCATCGTTAGTACATACAATGAGAAGTTGGGGATCTTATTTTCCACATTGCTAAAATATGGTTTATGATATATTTACCCTGCTGTTTGCGAAGTCTCAAGTTCCGCTTGGGATACGCCTAAAAGTAATCCTGGTGAGGATATATTACAGGGATAGCAAAGGTGGGCTTTAATATTTAGGTTTAATATTTACCCCACTGCATAATCTGTAAATTGGCGTTTAAATGGGGAATGAAAACCGATAACTATATCTTGTTTGGGAATACCTAATTTTACTAAATCTTCTCCTATTTCGTTTTCTGTACCGTTGTGTTGTACCCAAATTTTACCATCTTTGATATCGAGATGTACAATACAGCCATAAACACGACGTTGATTTTTCCAACCAACATGGACAAGTTGATAATGATGATTTTGGGTATCAGAAATTAGTTGAGTTTCTATTTCTTGATCTTGGCTAGAATAGGCTGCATATTCTTGTAGAAGTTGTTGAATTATTTGTTTATATTTGGTTAGTTTATCCATTCGATAATATCCTCCGTTTCCGGTTGATAAGTAATCAGTTTTAGTTGATATCTTTTAATAATATTTTGTACCAGTCGTATGGTAAAGAAAGAGGTATAGGTATCAATGGGAACTGCTAGATAAAGTGTACGATCTGCTTCTTGTTCAGATAATGCTAACCTATAGTTGATAAATTGACCTAAAGCGGTGTGAAATTCAGAAATTGCGGATGTATTAAAAAAACTTTTAATTTCTACAGCAATTTTTTGATTTTCTATCTCTGCTGCTAAAATTTTATCTGCACCTAAATCTATATACATATCTCCTAACTCGAAACTCACTGTATAAGGATCATGTGTGATTTTCCATCCTTGTTTTTGTAGTCCGTTTTTGACTGCATTGTGAAATCTATCTCTTGCTGGCATAAACTAATTATATTATAACTTAATTATTTCTACACGGTTATTTTTCCATTCATCAGGCGTGGTAGCATTAAATCACGGGCTTATTTAAGTTTTTGGTTTTGATCTATAGGACTCCTATTTGATTTCTGAACAATTTCTCTTCCCTGTTCGGTGTGTTCCCTTTCCTCACTGATAATTTCTCAACTCAAATAGGATGACTATAATAGCTTGTGCACTAATATCCTAGAAGATAAAACTTTTTGATCAAATTGATGTCTTATATTTTTATTAGGTACAAGTATTGGAACTGCGATCAGGTTCAATAATATTTACAATCAGCCGCACTAGAGAAGGTGGTGTAAAAAATTCTCCCCCTTCCTGCGCTCTTGTCATGGCGAATTTGTTGAGAAAATATTCATAAATTCGCCCTAAGTTGGTCTGCTGCTTCCCATAAAGAAGATTCTAGTGAACTGATGTTAAGCATAAATGGTGAGTAACCGGTGAGTAACCGAGACATCCTCTGAGACTTCTATCTATATTGCCATGATTCCTATCATACTCAGAGGACTGGCTTGATTATTAACTAACTTTGACTTTTAAAAGGTCTCTCCAAATATAAAATCTACTGTACATTAAGAGATGAAAGATTAAATTGAGTTTTTTATCAGTACCATTACAATGAGGTTTAGAGACTGGACTACGCGAGTATTACTGATTTTCCTGATATTCACTACACTAACTATAGTGTTATCCCTAGGAATAATTACACAACGAGAAGGTAACAAAATCAACTCTAACCCACCAACAGCCGATGTGACTACAGACTGGGGCGAATATCCACAAGCACAATTACAATCCTCAAACACCTTAGAGGAAAAATTACAGGAAAAATCAACCGTAAATTTACCCCCACCTACTGTCACCAAGTCTGAAAATTCTAGTAGATACAGAACTACAGCAGCTTTTACCCAATATAGACCCAACTATGAAATCGCCCCAGTAGACCCCAGCAACTATGGCGATCGCTATTCTCATGATGTTAATGGCGTACCTGTGAACAATCAAGCCCTGATTGTCTTACATGAAACCGGTAATTCTGCTTCTAGTGCGGTTAACTTTTTTCAAAACCCCCATACAGATGAGAGTCTACAAGCTAGTTACCACGCTCTAATTAAACGGGATGGGACAATTATTTATTTAGTTCCCCCAAATAAACGAGCTTTTGGCGCGGGTAATTCGGTTTTTGAGAGTCCCAATGGTGCAGAAACCGTAACCACTAACCCTAGTTTACCACCCTCCGTCAATAATTTTGCTTATCATGTTTCCTTAGAAACCCCCCCGGAAGCTTGGGGTAAAAATTCTCTGCGGTCTCATAGTGGTTACACAGAGTTACAATATAATTCTCTGGCCTGGTTAATTGCTCAAAGTCAAGTTCCAGAGTACCGCATCACTACCCATGCTTATGTAGACCGTTCTGGAGAGAGAAGCGACCCCATTAGTTTTGATAGTAATCAATTTTTACGGTTACTTCATAGCTATCGGGAACTAATTCCCACCTATCAGGCTCAAAATTAAATTTTTGATTGATCATTGAATAAAAAAGGCTATAAATACTTGGGTGTGTTCCCTGTTCCCCGTTCCCTGTTCCCTGTTCCCTTAGATAAAAATTACCTATTGAAAAGTTATCAAACATCGTCTAAAGTAACTTTTCCAACCAGCGAATATAGCTACTAATAGAATGGTCTTTAATCCGAGCAGATAAGAAGTTTAATTTCCATCGAGAACTTAATCTTATTCTTTGCGGAGCATAAAAATAACCTTGCCACCAACGAGGTAGAGAAGGTACGATATCAAGACCGTAGATAAAGTGATGGGTTTGGGGGACACGTTTATCATAGGACTGATAGAACTTCTTATTACCTACTTTCGGTGCGCCAAAAGTATAGACTTCAATATCAGAGAGTATGGAATTAAAATTATATTGCAGATCAAGAGCGCAGATCGTAGCTAAAGCACCGCCTAAACTATGACCAGTGACAGTCAGACGAGAAACCTGATTAGTTTGAATATAGTTATGAAGTTGATATCTTACAGACAAATAAGCATTAGCAAAGCCCCGATGAATTAAATCCCAGAGTTTTTACTTGCAGAGTAGGGATAGATTTGTTGATATTCAGCAATAATTCCTTTCTCAATAACCCCTTGAAAAAACTCTTTTCTCTGCTTGCAGAAATTTAAATTGGTTTTCCAATCTAAGCGGGATTCACTGCCACGAAAGACTATAGTAGTCTCATGGGTATCACTTAAAATCGCCACTTGAGTATCAGTCGCCTCTATATTAATGAGATGTGGAGGTGAAGACCAGTTAGTAAAAAAACCCGAATTAGAAATCACCTCAAACTTGTGATAAATTTCTTGAGAAGCGAGTGCCATTTTCATGGCTTTAGAATTATTAATTTCCATAGGTGAGTAGTTACTTGATCAAAGTTTTCCGCAAGTGTTTAATATCTATTGACCACTTGACTTAATTGGCGTTAGAACATCAACTCTCAAACCCTGATTATGTCAAGTTTTTGTCATCTTATCACCTATTTAGCCCAGAAAATGCCAAGTAACAAAATAATTCTCTGGGTTTAGATGGTTGACAAATTACTCATATTATGTATTTAATATAATATTAAAAATTACTCCCACCATGCGATCGCACAGATCCTACAGGGGAACCAGAATATAGCAATCCTAAATGATTCATGAACAATTTCTGTTCCCTGTTCCCTGTTCCCTGTTCCCTTTCCTCACTCATAATTTCTCAAGTCAAATAGGATGACTATATATAGATAGCGATCGCACAATATACCGGAATAATACCAGCCGCCATAAGTACTAGGGAAATATCGGTATTAATTTATGTCATATCTTTTTAGGCTAAAGTAAAGCTGTAAATTTGCTGAGTTTCCAGGCGATCGCATATTGCCGAAGGTAGGGTATTAAAAGAGAAATTCTGACGGTCTAGCTTAACTTGCAAGTTACTTAAGGGGTCACTACCAGCAGAAATCAAAAATTCTAACTTATTCACGTAGGGTAAAGTAACTAAATTATCCAGGATTTGGAAAATTGCTTGTAAGTAAGGATGGCCATTTTGCCGATACCAATTACTATCAGCCACATTTGCTTGGTCAAAGCCCAAATGTACTGTTAAAGACGACTGAGCAAACAGCGCCAACCCCAGAGGGCGCGCTTCTTCCTGTAATAATAGATGATTTTGTTTAGCTAACAGTCGCAGTTGTTCTAAACGTTCATAGCGTTGAGTGAATAATTGTTGGTCATCTTTCCAACTAATTGCGACTGTGACCAAGTAAGTCTGTAACAGCATATGACCCAGCTTTTGGGCTTTAGTAGCTAGGTAATAGGAATTATAATCATTAGCCTCAATCAATAACGGTAAGCGGTCAACCACTTGTAACCCATAACCCTTGAGTCCCGCAATTTTCCGGGGATTATTAGTAATCAGGCGAATTTTCTTGATCCCCAAATCCATGAGCATTTGCGCCCCCATTCCATAATCCCGTAGGTCAGCGGGAAAACCCAGACGCTCGTTAGCTTCTACCGTATCCAGACCCATATCCTGTAAAGAATAGGCTTTGAGCTTATTAATTAAACCAATTCCCCGCCCTTCTTGTCGCAGGTAAACTACAACACCTTGACCAGCGGATTCAATCATTTTGAGTGCTGCTTTGAGCTGCATCCGACAGTCACAGCGTAAAGAACCCAAAGCATCACCGGTTAAACATTCCGAGTGCATCCGCACCATCACTGTTGCATCTGGGAAATTAGCGGGGTTACCCTTGACAATGGCCACGTGTTCTGTATTATCCAGAGTATGGCGATAGGCGTAAATATCAAACTGACCGAATTGGCTAGGCAGTTTAGTGACCACCTCACGGTATATTAGGCGATCGTGTTGGAGGCGATAACTAATTAAATCCGCAATACTAATAATTTTCAGATTATGCTTTTGGGCATAATCAATTAACTCCGGTAACCGCGCCATGGAACCGTCAGGGTTTTGAATTTCACAAATTACCCCAGCCGGATATAACCCCGCTAATCGAGATAAATCTACAGCTGCTTCGGTATGTCCCGCCCGTTTGAGTACACCCCCCATTTTGGCACGAATGGGGAAAATATGACCAGGGCGGCGTAAATCTGTAGGTTTAGTCCCTGGGTTGAGGGCCACTTGGATCGTGCGGGCGCGGTCTTCGGCGGAAATTCCGGTAGTAACACCTAGTTCTGGACCCGCATCAATACTAACTGTAAATGCTGTTTGGTTAGTATCTGTGATGTTGGTTACCATTAAGGGTAAGTCTAATTCGTCCAAGCGATCGCCTGTCATCGCCAGACAAATCAGCCCCCTAGCTTGCACCGCCATAAAATTAATCATATCTGGGGTAGCAAATTGGGCTGCACCAATTAAGTCGCCTTCATTTTCGCGATTTTCGTCATCTACTACCACAATGACACGACCTGCTTTTAAGTCTGCCAAAGCAGCATCAATGGAATCAAATTTAAAGGCTGGAGTTGAAGAGACAGCACCATCAATGTTGTCCCCGGTGGTCGGTACAACCGTGGGGGAGTCGTTCCCATTCAGGGGAGTAGAATCAGTCTTTCGTATAGGCTTAGGCTTTGACACAGAAAATTCCAGCTACCAAAAGTAAATTTTTCTTACAATTTCTTCCTTATAGATTGTAGCTTGTTTATTTGGATTACAACTAAATTGCCAGACTGATCACTTTTCCGGTAACACTTGGGAAGCGGAATACCGGGTAACGCTACTTAAATAAATATTGATCTGTGGTGATCTTTGGAGATAAATGTTGATTTTGTCTAGTAAAAGTGTAAAATCTTGCCACAACCCAGCATTGAGGGTAATTGGTGTATTGTTGTATGCCGTGCATTTTCTAGCTCATATTTGAGAATTAACCACCTTAACTAAAAACCGATGAGGATTTCATAATTATGGGTAATTTTAGACGCGTACCTGTGGGAATTGTTGGCGCGTCAGGTTATGGGGGAGTGCAACTAGTCAGATTACTGATGGAACATCCAGAAGTTGAACTAGTTTATTTAGGGGGTGAAACTAGTGCTGGTCGGTCTTTTGCAGACCTCTACCCCCATCTGGCTCATCTGGTTAACTTACCAATCGAACCAGTGGAACCAGATGTCATTGCTCACCGTTGTGAGGTAGTCTTTCTTTCCCTACCCAATGGCCTGGCTTATCAAATTGCGCCCCAATTGTGTGCTAAAGGATGTAAGGTACTGGATCTGAGTGCCGATTATCGATTTAGCGATTTAACCACTTATACTAATTGGTATGGCGGTCAGAGAACCGATGACACCATCGCCGCCACCGCAGTATATGGATTACCAGAACTTTACCGCGATCGCATTGCAGAAGCCCAGCTAGTGGGTTGTCCTGGTTGTTACCCCACTGCGAGCCTTTTAGCCCTCTCCCCCCTACTTAAACAAGGTCTCATCGTCCCTGAAAGCGCCATTATCGATGCTAAATCTGGCACATCAGGGGGAGGTAGACAGGGGAAAATTAACCTATTATTAGCTGAGGCGGATAACTCCCTGGGGGCTTATGGTGTTGTTAATCACCGCCACACCCCAGAAATTGAGCAGATTTGTAGTGATTTAGCCGGTCACGATGTCAAAGTTCAATTTACCCCCCACCTCATCCCCATGGTGCGGGGAATTTTAGCCACAGTATACGCCACACTCCGCGACCCTGGATTAGTGCGGGATGACCTGATTACCATCTATAAAGCCTTCTATCGTCACGCCCCCTGGGTGAAAGTCTGCGATAATGGTACTTATCCCCAAACTAAATGGGCTTGCGGTAGCAATCTTTGCTACATTGGCATAGAAGTTGACCCGCGCACTCGCCGAGTGATTGTCATGTCAGCCATTGACAACCTGATTAAAGGACAGGCGGGTCAAGCTATACAGTGTTTAAACTTAATGATGGGTTGGGATGAAACCTTGGGACTGCCCCAATTAGGATTTTATCCCTAATCTGGGACATGGGGAATTTATTTCCCCTCTCCCTACTTCGGCCCTAAACCTACAGTACCCGCATACACAGCGCGATCGCCCAATTCATCCTCAATCCGCAGCAAGCGATTATATTTCGCCACCCGTTCACTGCGACAGAGGGAACCGGTCTTAATTTGACCCGCACGGGTAGCCACAGCTAAATCCGCGATGGTAGTATCTTCAGTTTCCCCAGACCTATGGCTAATTACCGAGCGGAAACCGTTCCGAGTAGCTAAATCAATGGTTTCCAAAGTTTCCGTCAGGGAGCCAATTTGATTGAGTTTAATCAAAATAGAATTACCGGCTGTTAGCTCAATCCCCTTTTGTAAGCGGGTAGCATTGGTAACAAACAAATCATCACCCACCAACTGCACCTGAGAGCCTAACTTTTGGGTGAGTAATTGCCAATTCTGCCAGTCTTCCTCATGTAACCCATCTTCAATGGAGACAATAGGATATTCTGCCACTAATTGACCCAGGTAATCAATAAACTCAGCGGGAGCGTGGGGTTTACCATCATAAACATACTGTCCATTTTTGTAAAACTCACTGGCCGCTACATCCAGAGCCAAAGCCACTTCCTCCCCTGGTTTGTAACCAGCTTGTTTAATCGCCGCTACCAATAATTCTAAAGCTACCTGATTGGACTCTAGGTTAGGAGCAAAACCCCCCTCATCTCCCACACCAGTCAGTAAACCTTTGTCATCTAACACCTTGCTGAGAGTAGCAAACACCTCCGCACCCCAGCGCAAAGCTTCCCGGAAAGAAGACGCACCAATGGGGACAATCATAAACTCTTGAAAATCCACATTATTTGCAGCGTGTGCGCCCCCGTTAATCACATTCATTAAGGGTACAGGTAACAAATTCGCCAACGGTCCGCCTAAGTAGCGATAGAGGGGAATCCCCAAGGCCTCCGCCCCGGCTTTGGCTCCTGCCAAGGAAATGGCTAAAATTGCATTAGCCCCTAAATTGGCTTTGTTAGGGGAACCATCTGTAGCGAGCATCGTCCGGTCTAACAGTTCTTGGTTCAGCACATCCAAGCCTAGTAATTTGGGTGCTAATACCCGATTGGCATTTTCTACCGCTTTGAGTACCCCCTTACCACCATAGCGGCTTTTGTCCCCATCCCGCAGCTCGTGGGCTTCAAATGTCCCGGTGGAAGCACCACTGGGAACCTGAGCTACCCCCACAGCACCACCAGCTAGATGTACTTCCGCTTCCACTGTCGGCCTCCCCCGGGAATCGAGAATTTCCCGGGCTACAATGGCTTCAATTGCAGTATCAATAAATTTACTCATCCGTGCTTCATCCTTTTTGCTCAGTCTGTGGTCAGGGTTGAACTATTACAGTTTATTCATAACCCAATGGTTAGCATAAGGGGTACTGGGGCAAATTCCACCCAGATTAAACAAGATTTCCAATGTTGGCGCTGGGTGGGGCGATCGCTTTGCCCCCATTGTCTGATATCCTACTAAGTAGGATCAAGGATATGCTGGAATTTACCCCTTTCTTATTTTTTCGACTATGCAAGTCCAAAAACAATTTGTTGATGATTTCCTACAAGGCAAAGATAACACTTTTATTATCCCTGTATATCAAAGAGATTATGCCTGGAAAGAGAGCAATTTATATAATAAAACCCAATACTAATGTACTTTCATTTAGCGATCTGCAAGCAGATCGCCTGTGCCAGTTGCGTCAGTCCTATTAATAACTTATTTTTATATTAAAAATTTATATAAAAATAACTACATAAAATCGTTTTTTTGTTAAAATAAATAATAATATTTATCTGAGTTAATCTAAGTCAAACAAAAGGTAAAAAAGATTTTAGTAGCAAAAATTAGGTCAATTTAATAATTGATAAAAATAAATTATGCCGCGCATATTTGACAACATAGAATTACAATTATTGCCCATATTAAGAGATACACTTAAAGTCTCCTATAGAGCAGATTTTTGTGTTGGCTATTTTAATCTGAGAGGTTGGCGAAAAATAGATGATTTAATTGAACAATATATTGGTGGAGAACGCGCTTGTTGTCGGTTACTAATAGGAATGCAAACTTTACCCAGTGATGAAGTCCATGCTGCATTTACCCTTGGTACTGGTGAAGGAAAAATTGATAATAGTGCTATTGTTCGCTTCAAAAAACGCATGGCCTCTGAATTTCGCCAACAGTTAACTATTGGTGCGCCTACCAATGAAGATGAAACAGGGTTAAGGCGATTAAGCCACCAACTGAAAACCAAAAAATTAATTATTAAACTGTTTCTGCGTCACCCTCTCCACGCCAAACTATATCTTGTCCATCGCCAAGACCCGAACACACCCACAGTAGGATTTTTAGGTAGCAGTAACCTCACACTTCCTGGTTTGGCAAAGCAAGGAGAATTAAACGTTGACATTTTAGATCATGATGCTTGTAATAAACTCCAAAAATGGTTTGACGACCGTTGGAAAGATTACGGTTGTATAGATATCTCCCAAGAATTAGGGCAAATTATTGATGAAAGTTGGGCAAGATCAGAATTAATTCCTCCTTATCATATCTACCTCAAGATTGCTTATCATCTATCCCATGAAGCTATCGCCGGAATTTCCGAATTTCGCATTCCCCGTGAATTTAATAACTTGTTTGAATTCCAAAAAGCAGCAGTACAATTAGCAGCACGTCATGTTACCAGACGTGGGGGTGTACTGGTTGGTGATGTAGTTGGTTTAGGGAAAACCTTAGTAGGAACTGCCCTAGCGAAAATATTACAAGAAGATTGTTATTTAGAGACGCTGATTATTTGTCCTAAAAACTTAGTAGAAATGTGGCAGGAATATGTAGATAAATATCGGCTGTATGCTAAGGTAATGCCAATTAGTAAAGTCCAGAATCAATTACCAGAACTACGCCGATACCGCGTTGTATTAATTGATGAAAGTCATAATTTACGTAACCGGGAAGGAAAACGTTATCGAGCAATTGCCGAATATATCGCTGCTAATGAAAGTAAATGTATTCTCTTATCTGCTACTCCCTACAATAAAACTTATTTAGACCTTTCTTCCCAATTGCGGCTATTTGTCCCAGAAGACGAAAATTTGGGATTTAGACCAGAAGCTTTAATTAATGAACTGGGAGGCGGAACTAGAGGAGAATTAGAGTTTATTAAAAAGCATCAATGTTCTGTACGTTCCTTAGCAGCATTTGAAAAAAGCGAACATCCTGATGATTGGCGAGAATTGATGAAACGCTACATGGTACGTCGGACTCGTTCATTTATTAAAGAAAATTATGCCCATGTTGACGAAGCTGGACGTAAATATTTAAAATTTGCAGATGGCAGTCGTTCTTTTTTCCCAGACCGCATACCTCGTACCATTAAATTCACCTTAGAAAATGCCAATTCTGACCCATACTCTCAACTTTATTCGGCATCAATAGTCGAAGTAATTAATCAACTTAATCTACCCCGCTATGGACTGGGTAATTACATTAATTCCAAACATAAACAACCACCGACAGAATCAGAACAACGCCAACTAAATAGTTTATTTCGCGGTGGGAGAAGGTTGATGGGTTTTTCCCGTACCAACTTATTTAAACGCTTAGAAAGTAGCGGTATTGCTTTTGTTCAATCAATTGAACGCCATATTTTACGTAACTTTATTTATTTATATGCAATAGAACAGGGGTTAGATATTCCTATTGGTACTCAGGATGCTGAACTATTAGATACTAGGAATAACGATGAAGATACAGATTCAGTTGCAGCAACTTTATTTGATACCGAAACAGAAGAAGATGATTCTAGTAACGAGATTCCACAAGAAGAACAGGAAAATACAACTGTAACAGAAAAGAGTTTTTCTCAAAAAGCAGAATCAATTTACCAAGAATATACATCCAAATATAAAAAGCGATTTAAGTGGCTACGTTCTACATTATTTGACGTTAAAAGATTAAAACGAGATTTATTAGCAGATGCCAAAGCTTTAATAAAAGTATTGCAAGAACTTGGACAATGGCAACTTCAGACAGATACAAAACTTGCAGCCCTAGTTAACCTTTTAACCAAAACTCACCCTCATGAGAAAGTTCTAATCTTCACACAATTTGCAGATACAGTTCATTATCTAACTGAGAATTTGCCAACTTGGAATATTACTAATGTGGCTGGAGTAACAGGACAATCTAAACATCCAACAGAAATCACCAGCAGATTTAGTCCTGTGAGTAATGGTAAACGAGAACAGATATCATCAAAACAAGAATTGCGCGTTTTAATTGCCACTGATATTCTCAGCGAAGGTCATAACTTACAAGATTGTGCAATTATTGTCAATTGGGATTTACCTTGGGCAATTATCCGTTTAATTCAAAGGGCTGGACGGGTAGACAGAATTGGACAAAATGCCGAAAAAATTCTCTGCTATTCCTTTTTACCAGCAGAGGGAGTAGAACGGATTATTAATTTACGGGGGAGACTTCGCCAAAGATTACAAGAAAATGCCGAAGTTGTAGGAACAGATGAAGCATTTTTTGAAGATGACGATACTCAAGTAATTCTTGATTTATATAATGAAAAATCGGGAATTTTAGATGGGGAAGAAGATGCAGAAGTAGATTTAACCTCAGAAGCATTTCAAATTTGGAAAAAAGCCACTGATAATAACCCAGCTTTGAAAAAGATAATTGAGGAAATGCCAAGTGTGGTTTATTCCACCCGCGCTCATACTCCCCAACCTGTGCAACCAGAAGGCGTACTACTGTACATGAAAACCACCGATGGTAATGATTCGTTAATTTATGTTGACAGGGAAGGTAACAGCGTTACTCAATCCCAATTGGGAGTGCTGAGGGCGGCGGCCTGTGCAGAATCTACACCAGCTATACCTAAAAATCAGCAGCACCATGAATTAGTGAAAAAGGGTGCGGAATTAATTGCCCAAGAAGAAAAAAATGCTGGTGGTCAGTTGGGAAGACCTTCTGGTGCAAGATTCCGTACCTATGAACGACTCAAAAGTTATGCACAGGAGATGAAAGGTACACTTTTTGTCACAGATGAACTGCTGAAAGCTATTGATGATATTTACCGTTATCCCTTGCGACAGTCAGCAATTGATACTCTCAATCGGCAACTACGAAGCGGTATCAGTAATCAGCAGTTGGCGGATTTAGTGGTAGCACTGCGAATGGACGAACGCTTGTGTATTGTCAGTGAAGAAGTAGAGAAGCGAGAACCCCAAATTATTTGTTCATTGGGATTGTTTCAAGCGTAACAGATGTAAATTAATCTTCACTTTTTTTAACATGACATATATTACACCTATTGTGTATAATTAAAAACTAATGATGCTAGTCACCATCAAAGTATTTGGGGACTATGGCTGGTTCATGCAGTTTCTTTATCTTAAATAATATGTCCATTGACTTCACCTCAAGCCGCGAACTGCTGCAAAATTTTAATTTTCAGGACTTATTCATCCAACAACTAGGGTGGGAGTCTCCAGGACGAGAAAAACCTGTGGTGATGGAAGTTGATGGCGAAAATTACACCCGTAGTAAAATAGCAGAATTAGCGGGGGCAGTTGTATTGCAAATTACCTCTGATTCTGGTCAAATACCTAATAGTCAGACCCTTGAGGCAATTTATAGAGAAATCGCTGAATTACATTTAGAAAATTTGTTAATTTTTATTGATAGTGAGCGCACTCAATCATTATGGTATTGGGTGAAGAGAGAAGGAAATAAAATTTATCCCCGCAACCATGTTTATACTAAAAGTCAAGCCGGTGATTTACTCTTAGGTAAAATTAGTGCTTTGCGAGTTCCCATTGAGGAATTAGAAAATATTACAGTTATTGATATTGCAGAACGCTTACAAAGAGGTTTCGATGTTGAACGAGTAACCAAGAAATTTTTCAATGAATTTCAACAACAACATACTACTTTTTTAAGTTTAATTAAGGGGATTGATAATGAGGCGGATAGGCGTTGGTATACCTCGGTTTTACTAAACCGCTTAATGCTTGTCTATTTTCTCCAACGCAAGGGATTTATTAGGGGGTTTGCAGATGATGTTGATAATACTCTCTATTTGCAAAATCAATTACAAAAAAGTCAAGCAAGAGGTGAAAATTTATTTTTTCAAGAATTTTTAAACGCTTTGTTCTTTGAAGGGTTTGCGAAACCAGAATCACAACGTCTTGAACCCGCTAAAGCATTAATTGGTGATGTTAAATATTTGAATGGTGGATTATTTTTAAAGCATAAAATTGAGCAAGAATACAATAATATTTCTATTCCAGATTCGGCTTTTGAAAATGTATTGAATTTATTTGCTAAATTCTCTTGGAATTTGGATGATACACTAGGAGGTAATGATAATGAAATTAATCCCTATGTATTAGGTTATATTTTTGAAAAGTATATTAACCAAAAAGCTTTCGGTGCTTACTATACCCGTCCTGAAATTACCTCTTATTTATGCGACAGAACCATCAATAAACTCATTCTCGACCGGGTAAACCAATTAGTAGCACCCCGCAAGTTTGACAGTATTAATGATTTAATTACCAAACTAGATAGTAATTTATGTCAACGGTTACTTTATGATATTTTACCAAATCTTTCTTTATTAGATCCGGCTTGTGGTTCTGGTGCATTTTTGATTGCGGCACTGCAAACGCTGATTTACATTTATTCTAGTGTAATTGCCACGATTGAAATTAGAATTAAAGATCCGAGTCTTAAACAGCGTCTAGATAAAGACAGATCCGCACATATTTCTCTACAATATTATATTAAAAAGCAAATTATCACTAATAATCTTTACGGCGTTGACATTATGCCGGAAGCGGTAGAAATTGCCAAACTGCGGTTATTTTTAGAATTGGTTGCTTCTGCTCATACTGTGGATGAATTAGAACCATTACCTAATATTGATTTTAATATTATGGCAGGTAATTCTTTAATTGGTTTGATGCAGATAAATGAAGCAGATTATGATTCTTCTCGTCGGGGACAGTTGGATTTATTCAGTAAGACTTACAGTCAGTTATTAGAAGAAAAAAATCGCCTGATTTCTGCTTATCGTCATGCTAGTAGTTATAGTGAAGATTTACAAGCATTACGTCAAGATATTGATGCTAAAAAAGCAGAAGCACAAAAGACTTTGAATGATATTTTGTTGCAAGAGTTTAAAAAATTAAGAATTAAATACGAGGAAGTACAATTAAATGGTAAATCACAAAAACGGGATTTAACACTGGCTGATATTGAAGCTTTTCAACCTTTTCATTGGGGTTACGAGTTTGATGAAATTTTACAAAAGAATAAAAAAGGTTTCGATGCAATTATTACTAACCCACCTTGGGAAATATTTAAACCTAATGCTAGAGAGTTTTTCCTTCAGCATAATGAATTAGTGAGAAAAACCAAAATGAATATTAAAGAGTTTGAGAAAGAACAAAAGAAACTTTTACAAACTCCTAAAATTGCTGAAGCTTGGTTACAATATCAGAGTGAATTTCCCCATGTCAGTGCTTACTATCGTTCAGCAGAACAGTATAAAAATCAGATTTCTGTTGTGAACGGTAAAAAGTCTGGTACAGATATTAATCTTTATAAATTATTTGTAGAACAATGTTTTAACCTATTACGCAAAGGTGGGGAGTGTGGGATTATTATTCCCTCTGGTATTTACACAGATTTGGGTACTAAGCAACTCAGGGAAATGTTATTTACCCAAACTAAGATTGATGCAGTATTTGGACTGTCTAATGAAAGATTTATTTTTGAAGGTGTAGACCATCGCTTTAAATTCTGCTTATTAACTTTTGAAAAAGGAGGAGTGACAAATTCATTTAGGTCTGCATTTCGTATCGACCCACGAGAAGCTGTGCGAGTTAATGAAATTGAGCTATTTTTACAAAATCATGATGAACATATTAAAATTTCAGTTCCCCTAATTCGTAGATTATCACCTGATTCTCTCTCTGTGATGGAGTTTAAGAAAGAGCTAGATATCTGCATTGCTGAAAAAATGCTTAAGTTTCCCTTACTTGGTGAAAAGATAAACGGTAAGTGGAATTTGCGGTTAACTCGTGAATTTGATATGACAAATGATAGCAAGTTATTTCAGCAGCAACCAGGGAAGGGGAAATTACCACTTTATGAAGGGAAAATGATTCATCAGTTTACTCACCTTTATGCTGAACCCAGGTATTGGGTAGATGAACAGAAAGGGAGAAAAGCGTTATTAGGAAAGAAAGAAATTGATGAGGGTCAAAGTTTAGATTATCAAACATATAGACTTGGTTTTCGTTCAGTAGCATCTAGTACAAATGAGCGTTCACTAATTTCAAGTATTGTACCTCAATCTGTATTTTGTGGTAACTCATTATTGGTGTCACAAATATATTCAGAAGATTATAAAGTTGCTATAAATAACCAAGAAATGTTATTTGGAATAACAATATTTAATAGTTTTGTGATTGATTATTGTTTACGCCAAAAAGTAACTACTAACCTGAATATGTTTTTTGTTTACCAACTACCAGTACCCCGCTTAACAGAAGGAGACAAATACTTTAACGACATAGTACAACGGGCAGCCAAACTTATTTGTACCACACCAGAATTTGACGAACTCGCCCAAGAAGTTGGACTAGAATCTCATAAAAATGGCGTAACCAACGAAACAGAACGCGCCCAACTGCGTGCAGAACTAGATGGAATCATAGCCCATCTTTACGGTTTAACAGAAGCAGAATTTAGTTATATTCTCACCACATTCCCCATTGTTCCCGAACCAGTCAAACAAGCAGCATTAGCAGCTTACCGCACCTTTGCACCCCTGACTGGAGATGTGGATACAAATGTCCCGCTCTGAGAGCAGTTTTTGAAAGTCCATGGTTTCCATCCCTGCAATTTTGCTCGCGCGGCTCAGGGAAATTCGCTCTTGCACAAACAGAGCAATGGCAATCTCCCGCAGCCAGTCGCTCTGGTTAAAAGTTTCGGTCTGGCTAAGGCTCTCAGGTAAGTTTAAGGTAATTTGCATTGGTTAGCCCTCACGCGATCACCCTTTTATGTTATTTAAATATATCATTACGCGAAGCGCTGCAAGCAGATCGCACAGAGCGCAAAAGGGGCGATCGCACTAGGGCTGCGGCACCCAGCAGACGGGGAATAAATTAAGCGTCTGATAGCCAAAGTCCACTAAAAGTGGACTATTAGGTTACATAGGATACTCTGGGTAACCCATAACCCGATTTATAATGTTATATTTAACACTTATTCAGTCGGATTCATCCGACTTCCGCTTTTAGACGGGGGTTTCTAACCCCCGACTCCCTGAGCAGATCCCATTGTCACATATAGGACTCCTATTCGATTTCTGAACAATTTCTGTTCCCTGTTCCCTGTTCGGTGTGTTCCCTTTCCTCACTGATAATTTCTCAACTCAAATAGGATGACTATAGTATCGAATTTACACCGGCGATGCGATCGCTGATCTTGTCACGAATTATCATTTAAAATATAGTAGAGTTCTAAAAAAATTGATATGAAAGCAGAATTAACTGCCATCATTGAAAAAGCAACGGAAGGAGGATACTGGGCAATTTGTCCAGAAATTCCCGGTGCTAATGGACAAGGTGAAAGCATAGAAGAAGCCAAAGAAAACTTAAAACTTGCTATTCAAATGATTCTTGAAGATCGTGTCGCAGATATCCGCAGGGGACTAACAGAGGAATCAATAGAAGAGACTATTTCAATTCCATGAAACGTAAGGAATTAGAACAAAAGTTACGGTGCTTCTCATTCTCTGTGGATTAACCCTGAAACCGGAGTCATTGAAGCTGTACCAAGACATACAGAAATTAAGGAATTGTTAGCTCAGAAAATTCTTAAAAGCTTAAATGCTGAATAGGCGATGGCAAAAAGCGAAAACAACCGCGAAACTGCCGATTAATGTGAATCAGCGATCGCACATTATGGAAGCGATTATTTTTACTTTTGTATTAGTGGAAATCTACTATTAACCTTGGGTACGTCAAAATCTGCTAGAAAGTCCGGTGATCTTAAAATTGGCAGCGATCGCGAAGCGCTGCTGCAAGCAGATCGCGTGATCTCTGCTGCTCAGTGCATCCGGGGAATAAATTCCCTGTCTGATAGCCAAAGTCCACTAAAAGTGGACTATTAGGTTACATAGGATAGTCTAGGCAACCCAGACCCGATTTATAATGTTATATTTAACACTCATTCAGTCGGATTCATCCGACTTCCGCTTTTAGACGGGGGTTTCTAACCCCCGGCGCCTGAGCAAATCCCATTGTCATCTAGTATCGAATTTACAGCGATAATGGCTACAACTTACCCTAGGCGATAGCGAAGCGCTGCTGCAAGCAGATCGCGAAGCGCTGCTGCAAGCAGATCGCCTACAGCAGTCTGGCTTTAGAATAGAAGAATAAAATACAAGTCAGAATTAACAGTAAGGTGAATATGCGATTACTACACACAATGCTCAGAGTAGGTAACCTAGAAGAATCTTTGAAATTTTACTGCGAACTCCTGGGGATGAAATTGTTACGCCAAAAAGACTACCCTGGTGGGGAATTTACCTTGGCCTTTATCGGCTACGGCGATGAAAGCCAAAACACCGTGATAGAATTAACTTATAATTGGGGAGTAGAAAAGTACGACTTAGGTAACGCCTATGGTCACATCGCCTTGGGTGTAGATGATATTTATACCACTTGTGAGGCAATTAAACAACGGGGCGGTAAGGTAACCCGGGAACCAGGACCGATGAAACACGGTTCTACAGTTATTGCTTTTGTAGAAGACCCAGATGGATATAAAATTGAACTAATTCAGATGGGAAGGGTCAGCACCTAGATAAGATAGTCTGTCAGGGATGGGCGGCTTTGGGTCTGACACTCATCGGCTACAATTGCTCAGGAAATTCCTCCCAATCTTCACCCCATGACAAGAGTTTTATCCTAACTGTATGGGAAGTGGTGACTGGCAAAATCATTAAAATAATTGAGGATGACTAAACAATATTTTCATCCTAGGCTAATTACAGAGGAGACGGCGAGAGCGTCAGAAACCTGCGCCCGACCGTCACCCAAAACTCACAGATTAACACTTTTCTGAACCTACCCAATCTCAAACCCTTTAAAGATGCAGCCTACAGATCCCAATAAATTTACTGATACAGCCTGGGAAGCGATTGTCAAATCTCAGGATATAGTGCGTGGATATCAACAACAACAATTAGAAGTAGAACATTTAATTATAGCCCTTTTACAAGAACCTACCAGTTTAGCTGTGCGGATATTTACTCGCGCTGAGATTGATACCCTGCGTTTACAACAGCAGTTAGAAGCCTTTACCAAGCGTCAACCCAAAGTTGGGAAAAATGATCAGCTTTATCTGGGTCGCTCTTTAGATATGTTACTAGATAAGGCAGAAGAAACCAGGCTAAGAATGGAGGATGGTTATATCTCAGTAGAACACATCATTTTGGCTTTTGCCGATGATGAACGGATTGGAAAACGGATTCTCAAAAGTTTTGACACAGATAGCGCTAAGTTAGCAACTCACATTAAAAGTGTTCGCGGTACCCAAAAGGTGACAGACCAAAACCCAGAATCTCGCTATGAAGCACTACAAAAATTTGGCAGAGATTTAACAGAACAAGCTAAAGCAGGAAAATTAGACCCGGTAATTGGGAGAGATGACGAAATTCGCCGGGTAATTCAGGTATTATCTCGCCGCAGTAAGAATAACCCCGTGCTGATTGGGGAACCAGGGGTGGGTAAAACTGCGATCGCCGAAGCTCTAGCACAGCGTATGGTTAATGGCGATGTCCCGGAGTCTCTAAAAACTCGTCAATTGATTTCCTTAGATATTGGTAGTTTAATCGCCGGGGCGAAATTGCGGGGGGAATTTGAAGAACGCCTGAAAATGGTTCTCAAGGAAGTCACCGAGTCTAACGGTCAAATTGTCCTATTTATCGATGAACTACACACCGTTGTCGGTACTGGTTCCAATCAACAAGGAGCCATGGACGCGGGTAACTTACTCAAACCCATGTTAGCACGGGGAGAACTACGCTGTATTGGAGCGACTACCTTAGATGAATACAGGAAATTTATTGAAAAAGACGCAGCTCTAGAACGCCGTTTTCAGCAGATTGTCGTCGGTCAACCCAGTGTAGAAAACACCATTTCTATTCTCCGGGGGTTAAAGCAACGGTACGAAGTTCACCACAATGTCAAAATTTCTGACTCAGCTTTAGTCGCCGCTGCTACTTTGTCCGCCCGTTATATTGCTGACCGCTTTTTACCAGATAAGGCCATAGACTTGGTAGATGAAGCCGCGGCTCAATTGAAAATGGAAATTACCTCTAAACCAGCGGAATTAGAAGCTATTGACCGCCGCTTGATGCAGTTGGAAATGGAAAAGCTATCTTTGGCGGGGGAAGAACGGGAAACCGCCCCAGCTAGGGAGCGCTTTGAGCGCATTGAACAAGAAATTGCCAGTTTGACGGTGAAACAGCAACAGTTTAATGAACAATGGCAAGGGGAAAAACAGTTATTAGAGGCTATTAGTAGCTTAAAAAAAGAAGAGGACGCTTTACGGGTGCAAATTGAACAGGCAGAAAGAGCCTATGATTTGAATAAAGCAGCCCAGTTAAAGTATGGTAAACTCGAAGGGGTGCAACGCGATCGCGAAGCTAAAGAAGCCCAACTATTAAAAATTCAAAGCCAAGGCTCTACATTATTGCGGGAACAAGTCACCGAAGCCGACATCGCCGAAATTGTCGCTAAGTGGACTGGTATACCGGTGAATCGCCTCTTAGCCTCGGAACGCCAAAAACTCCTAAAACTAGAACAACATTTACATCAACGGGTAATTGGACAGCAGGAAGCAGTCACCGCCGTATCCGCAGCCATTCGTCGCGCCCGTGCGGGAATGAAAGACCCCGGCCGTCCCATTGGTTCATTCCTGTTTATGGGACCCACAGGGGTAGGTAAAACTGAACTAGCGAGGGCTTTAGCGCAGTTTCTCTTTGATTCCGATGATGCTTTAGTCCGTTTGGATATGTCCGAGTATATGGAAAAACACTCTGTATCTCGCCTAGTGGGTGCGCCTCCAGGATATGTGGGTTATGAGGAAGGGGGTCAACTTTCCGAAGCTGTGCGCCGTCACCCCTATTCCGTGGTGCTACTAGATGAAGTCGAAAAAGCCCACCCCGATGTATTTAATATATTGCTGCAAGTTTTAGATGATGGGAGAATTACCGACTCTCAGGGTAGAGTCGTAGATTTCCGAAATACCGTCATAGTCATGACTAGTAACATCGGTAGCGAATATATTTTAGATGTGTCTGGGGATGACAGTAAGTATGAAATGATGCAAAAACGGGTCACAGATGCACTGCGATCGCACTTCCGCCCAGAATTTCTCAACCGGGTAGATGATATCATCCTCTTCCACCCCCTGAGCCGTGCAGAAATGCGCGACATCATCCGCATCCAACTAAAACGGGTAGAAAACCTCTTACAAGAGCAGAAAATATCCTTTGACATATCCGCCGCCGCCTGTGATTATTTAGTAGAAGTAGGCTATGACCCAATTTACGGCGCACGTCCTTTAAAAAGAGCAATTCAGCGAGAAGTAGAAAACCCCCTAGCTACCAAATTACTAGAAAATACCTTCATCCCTGGAGATACTATTTACATCGATAAACAAGACCAGGGTTTAACCTTTAGTAAAACAGTCCCCCTCAAAGTGACCATTTCACCCTCCACCCTCACAGTATTAGAGTCAAAAAGCCAGTAAAAAGTTCTGTTCTCCCCTAGGGTAGACCTAACTATCTCAGCCAAGATACGGAAATCCGAATCATACCATGGGGGGGAAACAATGCCCAAATTACGGTGCAATAGCCGGGACTATACCTTTAAAATTCTATAGGTAGGAATCTCTAAATCCTACTGACAGCTAAAATCAGATATTAACATCAAATTTACCAGTCATGCTCGAACAAGGCACCATCAGTATTCATACTGAAAATATTTTTCCCATTATCAAAAAGTCCCTGTACTCAGACCATCAAATCTTCTTCCGGGAATTAGTATCTAACGCCGTTGACGCCATCCAAAAGCTGAATATGGTATCCCGTGCTGGGGAATTTAGCGGCGATATCGGTGAACCAGAAATTCACATTACCATCGATAAAGGTAAAAAAACCCTAGCCATCAGTGATAATGGCATTGGTATGACCGCCGAAGAAGTGAAGAAATATATCAATCAGGTGGCTTTCTCCAGTGCTGAAGAATTTATTCACAAGTATGAAGGTAAATCAGACCAACCGATAATTGGTCACTTCGGTTTGGGTTTTTACTCCTCCTTTATGGTGGCGCAAAAAGTAGAAATTGATACACTGTCCTATAAAGAAGGGGCCGAAGCTGTTCACTGGACCTGTGACGGTTCCCCAGCTTTTACTTTAGATGAGTCCACCCGCAGCACACGCGGTACTACTATTACTCTCACCCTCCAAGGAGAGGAAGAAGAATTTTTAGAAGCAGCACGAATTAGGAATCTTGTCAAGACTTATTGCGACTTCATGCCAGTACCGATTAAACTGGAAGGTGAAGTTTTGAATAGGCAAAAGGCACCTTGGCGGGAGTCTGCTCATAACCTCACTCAGGAAGATTATTTAGAATTTTATCGCTATTTGTACCCCTTTCAGGAAGAACCACTGTTATGGGTGCATTTGAATACTGATTACCCCTTTATTATTAACGGGATTTTGTATTTCCCTAAAATGCGACCCGATGTGGATGTGACTAAAGGACAAATTAAGCTGTTCTGTAATCAGGTTTTTGTCAGCGATAACTGTGAAGAAATTATACCACAGTTTCTTATGCCCATGCGGGGTGTAATTGATAGTACAGATATTCCTTTGAATGTCTCCCGCAGCGCATTACAAGGCGATCGCACAGTCCGCAAAATCGGCGACTATATAGCCAAGAAAGTAGGCGATCGCCTCAAAGAATTATACCGCGACCACCGCGACCAATACATCAACGCTTGGAAAGACCTCGGCACCTTTGTAAAATTCGGTGTTCTCAACGACGAGAAATTTAAAAAACAAATCGAAGACATCATCATCTTCCGCACCACAGCCAAACTGGAAGAAAAAGCCGAAACCCCCACATCAGAAGGGGATGCGTGGGAAACTACCACCTCAAACTCATCTGCGCTACCATACACAACCCTGAAAGAATACCTGGAACGTAACGAAGAACGCCATAAAAACCGCGTATTCTACAGCACCGATGAAACCAGTCAATCCGCATATATAGAACTCCACAAAAACCAAGGGTTAGAAGTTCTATTTATGGACTCATTCATCGACACCCACTTTATTAACTTCCTAGAGCGGGAATACTCCGATGTGAAATTTACCCGGGTAGACTCCGACCTAGATAATACCCTGCTAGACCAAGACAAAACCGGGGAAATAGTTGACCCCAAAACCAACAAAACCAAGAGCGAGACCATTAAAGAACTCTTTGAAAAATCCCTCAACAAACCCAAGGTTAACATCCGCACCGAAGCCTTAAAATCAGAAGACCCCCAAGGAACACCACCCGCAATGGTACTCTTACCAGAAATTCTGCGTCGTATGCGGGAAATGAGCGCCATGATGCAACAACAAAATGTAGAATTCCCCGAAGACCATATTTTATTGGTGAATACCGCTCATCCTCTGATTCAAAACCTAGCAAATCTCAACCAAGGTAGTATTATTCAGGGAGATGGTCAATCATCTACAGAGCCATTAGTTACCATGATTTGTCAACACGTCTATGATTTAGCCCTCATGACTCAAAAAGGATTTGACCCCCAAGGAATGAAATCCTTTGTTGAACGCTCCAATGAAGTGCTGACTAAGCTGACAGAACAAGCCAGCAAATAGAAACACACGCCCTTTTGGGGACTACAATAGAAAGGTTGTATTCAAATAAAAACTTGGAGATAGTTGCTATGTCTCGTCGCTGCGAATTAACTGGTAAAAAAGCTAACAATGCCTTTGATATTTCTCACTCTCACCGCCGTACCAAACGCCTACAACACGCAAATCTACAAAATAAGCGTGTTTGGTGGGCCGGTGGTAATCGCTGGGTAAAAATGAAGCTCTCCACCAAAGCCATCAAAACCCTAGAAACCAAAGGCTTAGAAGCCATGGCTAAAGAAGCCGGAATTAATCTTAATCATTACTAAGCTGTGAAAAAAGGTATCAAGTACAAGATTTAATTTTTACTATTTACCTGAGAGAGAATACTTATACCCCCCAAGTGGGGGTTTTTTCAATTTGGGACAATCCCTAAATTATCAAGCTAATCAACGAATAATTACTTAATATAGAATGTGCTAAAATTTTTAGATATTCAGCAACAGCACTTAATTATTTTTACTCGCTACCCAGAACCAGGTAAGACCAAAACCCGACTTATACCTGCTTTGGGTGCTGTGGGTGCTGCCAATTTACAACGGCAGATGACAGAACATACAATACTTCAGGTGCAAGCACTACAAAAAACTACTCCTATATCCTGGGAAGTACGTTTCACCGGTGGTAACTTGCAACTGATGGCAGATTGGCTAGGATATGATTTACTCTACCATACCCAAGGAGAAGGAGATCTAGGCTCCCGCATGGGGCGATCGCTAACTGAGTCCTGGCAATCTGGCGCTCAAAAAGTAATTATTATTGGTGTAGATTGTCCCGGAATCAATGCTCACATTCTCACCCAAGCTTTTGAGCAGCTACACACCCATGACCTGGTATTGGGTCCGGCCATTGACGGCGGTTATTACTTGATTGGCTTGTGTCGTCCCTTCCCAGAATTATTGTTTAATATCCATTGGGGAACTTCTCAAGTCTTACAACAAACTATGAATATTGCTGAAAACCTGAAAATATCAGTTTCTTTCCTACCTCCTTTAGGTGATGTGGATCTTCCAGAGGATTTAGCGATTTGGCAACAATATTCAGGTAACTTTAAATAGGAAAATTACTTTCATACACGAAAAATAATTATGACTAATCGTCTTGCTGCGGGTAATGCTGCTTTGACACTCAAGGTAGTGGGGATAATTTTACTTTTGTCCTTCTTCCTAGAGTTTTTAATTGTGATTTTACCCTTCCAACCCACCGATCCGGGATGGCAAATCAATTTAGCTACCTCATTAGTTGACAGAGGTATTGTACCTTTAGTGGGTATAGGAATGCTATTCGCCGGTTATTGGGCTGATACTGTTCATCATAGCGATGGCCCCAAACCTATAGATATCAGATTTCCTATCTTGATACTCTCCAGTATTTTAGGGTTAATTTTCCTCTTAATTTTCCCCTTACACTTGAATAATGTCCGACAAGCGAGCGCCAACAGTCTCGGCCAAATCCGCCAAGAAGCTCAACAAGCAGAAAATGAAGTTAACAATCGGTTATCCCAATTCCAAGCCCAAATCAACAATGAGCAAGGAAAAGCTCAATTAGAACAACTGCGCAACCAACTCAGAAGTCAGTTTACCGAGCTGCTCAAAAATGACCAAACATACCAACAAGCACTCAATAACCCTCAACTTCCCGCACAACAGAAAGAATTACTCAAGAAATTTAAAGCCAATCCCTCAGAACTCGAGACTTTTATCGCCCAGCAAACAGACCCCCAAGCACAAGCAAATCAAAGATTAACCGAAATTCGCCAACGTCGCGAAGAAGCTGAAAAACAAGCCAGAGGAAACGCTTGGAAGTCTGGACTGCGAATTGGTGTGAGTAGTTTGCTCTTATCCCTGGGATATATCATTATTGGCTGGACAGGTTTAAGAAGGATGAAACATATCTCGGTCACTAGTGAAGATAAATATTATTAACTTAATTTTCACAAAAAAAACCCCCGCTCAGTGACAAATTATCATCCTTCTTTAGCTGTAATCTAAGACTTACAGAATTTTCAGCAGGTTTTCACTCAGCGCGATAGGATCAGTAGTATATTAGAGACTTGCAATAATGGTTTACAAGTCTCACACATCCCATCCCCCATGTTCTTCCTTAGTCAATCTCTATATGCACCCGACTAGAAAAATGCTGTTTCCTGAGCAGCAAGTGTATATTTTTACAGCATTATTCCAGATGCTAGCAATCTTTACCCTCTAGCTAAAGTATGAAATATTACAATTAACTCTTGAGAATTTGATAAGTGTGCTGGTATGAATAGCAATCACAAAAATTCTAGTAATCTCAAACAGGAGCATAGAGACTGGGGAATTAATCAGCTAAAACAAGACTTAAAAAATGACCTAATTGCCGGTTTATTAGTAGTTATTCCTTTAGCAACAACTATTTGGCTAACTATTACCATTGCTAATTGGGTAATCAACTTCCTGACGAAAATTCCTAAACAACTCAATCCCTTTGACGGACTCCAACCTATAGTAGTAAATATACTGAATTTAGCTGTGGGGCTGGCAGTCCCTTTACTAAGTATTCTTTTAATAGGGTTGATGGCTAGGAACATTGCTGGGCGTTGGTTATTGGATTTGGGAGAGCGCCTATTGCAGGCAATTCCCCTAGCGGGGCAGGTATACAAAACTCTCAAACAGCTGTTAGCAACCCTGGTCAAAGATTCCAGCGACAAGTTTCGCCGGGTAATTCTAATAGAGTATCCCCGAAAAGGAATATGGGCGATCGGCTTCGTTACGGGTAATATCAGTACCGATATTCAAGCTCATATGCCCCGTCCCATGTTGAGTGTGTTTATTCCCAGTACCCCCAATCCTACCACCGGCTGGTATGCCATAGTTCCAGAAGATGAGGTAGTAACTCTATCTATCCCCATAGAAGATGCTTTTAAAGTATTAGTCTCTGGAGGGATTATCGCTGAGAATAAGACTCTACCCCCCCTAGTTATACCTCAGGAGCGCAATATAGAAACACAACCCTGAAAACGGCAAAGTTTCCAGTCAATAGATAGTATGATTATTTGACTTTGCCACCATTGCGGCTATACTCACCTTTCTCATTAGTGCTTAAGCACATACTTCCATGCAAGAACGAAAACCCCAGCAAATTGCCCGTGAATTGGCACTTTTAAGTCTCAGCCAGTTGCCAATTAACCCCAAAAAATTAACAGAAGAGCATCTACCAAAATTAATACTAGCCACAGTCCGCACCCTGAGATCAGAAGTGCAAGATACTCTAGATAATGCTACTGGAGAACTACAACGCAGTAATGATCGCCTCTTAACTAGCCAAACTCGTGCTTCAGACATCGATACGGCCAGAAACCTCCTGAAAGAGGCCATTAACTACACCCAAACCGCCATCAATCAACTGGGAGCTGCAGTTGAGTTCCCAGAATTGATTCAATTAGCAAATCAAGATAAGGAAGTTGGCAAATATGCCATTAAACTGGTGAAAATAGTCAACGAACACCGAGTGATTATCGATGAACATATTTCCTCAGCTTTAGTAGATTGGCAAGTGACTCGCCTAGCTCAAATAGACCGAGATATTTTGCGGATCGCAGTGGCAGAAATGATGTTTTTCAATCTGCCTGACAGAGTAGCTATTAATGAAGCTGTAGAGCTAGCTAAACGCTACAGTGGAGATGAGGGTCATCGTTTTATTAATGGTGTTCTGCGCCGATTTACCGAACAAAAAGCACCTGTGTAGATTAAAGCGCAAATTTTCTCACCCCCCCCCAAATATCCTCAAGACCCTTGAGGATATTTAGTTAAAATCATCAAAATAAATCATCAACTAATACTTATAGATGTAATGGCTTTTAATTGGTTCCAGCGTCAACATCAGGATTCTTCTGATACCCCAGCCGCCGAAAAACAAGAGGTAACTCCTCCAGTAACAGAACCCCAAGTAGACCCCACAGAAGATTTATTGGCCTTTGCCAAATCTGCTTATAAAAATATCCAGCAAAAACAACAAGCTTCACCAGTAACAACAGCACCAGAAGTCGCAGATGTGGAAGCACAAACAATAGAAACTGTGCTAGACACCGCCCCTGTAGTCAGTGAAGTCGCCCTTACAGCAGAGTTAGATGTGGAAACTGCCACTATAGACTCCCTGAGTCTAGATGCAGCTACACCAGAACCCACAGCCCCCAGTAATTTATCCTTTTTAGAACGGGCGGCCGCAGAACGGCAAGCCAAGCAAGAAAGGCTGATAGCCGCGGCTATTGAAGTGGCTCAACCAGAGGTGGTAACCCCAGCTACCACCGCAGAAACTACCCCAGATCAAGAAGCATTAGCTTTTGATGAAGGTTTTCTCTGGTCAGCAGAAGTATTGGCCGCCCAAGGTAGGCGAGCAGAAGATATTTCTGTGGAGGAAATTACCTGGCTGAAAAAACTCCGGCAAGGTTTAGACAAAACCCGCCGCAATATTCTTAACCAACTTAAGGCAATTGTCGGCCAAGGACTCAATCAAGCGGCTGTGTCGGAAATAGAAGCCGCACTTCTCCAAGCTGATGTGGGTGTGGAGGCTACAGATTACATTGTGAATACCCTCCAGAAAAAACTGTTAGCAGAGGTAACGCCCCCAGAAGAGGCGATCGCCTACCTGAAACAAATTTTGCGCGATATGTTAGACGCGCCACTACAAAAAGCCCCAAGTTTCAGCTTCGCCCCAGAAAAGGAAACTTTGAATATTTGGTTGATTACCGGGGTGAATGGGGCAGGGAAAACCACTACTATCGGCAAAATCTCCCACCTAGCCCAAAAATCTGGTTATAAATGCTTGATTGGGGCCGCAGATACCTTTCGGGCCGCAGCAGTGGAACAGGTGAAGGTGTGGGGCCAGCGTAGCGGTGTGGAAGTCATTGCTAATCCGGGGAAAAATACAGACCCCGCCGCCGTGGTCTTTGATGCGATCGCCGCCGCCCAAGCACGAGAAACCGAGTTACTATTGGTAGACACCGCCGGGCGACTGCAAAATAAGAAAAACTTAATGGACGAACTCGGCAAAGTCCGCCGGATCATCGACAAAAAAGCCCCTAATGCCAAAATAGAATCCCTATTGGTTTTAGATGCCACTTTAGGTCAAAATGGATTGCGCCAAGCTCAAGTTTTCTCCCAAGCCGCCCAACTCACGGGCGTAGTCTTAACTAAGCTAGATGGTACAGCCAAGGGAGGTGTTGCCTTAGCCGTGGTGCAGCAGCTGGGTTTGCCCATTCGCTTTATTGGTGCTGGTGAAGGTATGGAAGATTTGCGTCCTTTTTCTAGCTACGAATTTGTTGAAGCTCTCTTGAGTGGCTAATTGCGATTTTTTTAGTTAATATTTCTTCTGGGTCTGGCTGATTCGTCTCCTGTGGGGGCACAGACCCCCATTTAGCTGGTGTTTCAGTCGGCAAAAATTGTTTCATCCCCTCAGACATCTGTCCTGGTGTGTTGGTTTTCCCCACATCACGGATTGATAAATCTCAGCGGTGTTGGTTTTTGCCCCACCCAGAGCCAAATACAAACAGAACACTCAATAATTAAGGTAAGGAGTAATTGCCTATAAAAGTTACTGTGGGGGATGAGAAACCTGTGGGCAATAATAAAATTAAAATTTTTTTGGCTCCAAAGATGTATGATTTGCTAATTAAGTTCTAGAAAAATTAGGGTATTTATATGTTATGAGAGTATTGGCGGATTTTTACCTACTCATTGTTGATGGAAATTGCATCAATATTTAGCTAGAGATATCATAAGCAAATACAATAATTCTCTCTAGTTCGATGTTAAGTCTTGTGACTATTGCTAAAAATATCCACCTTGTCCCAATATAACCTAGCAATTTACTTGATTTATTCAGTAACCTAAACTCTATATTAAGTGCAATCATACCTTTGCCTGTGTCTCAACTGCCCTCTCAACCCACTGATACTAATAGTAGTGCTAAGACGGATGTCACACCAGTTGTGGCACTCAAAGAACTTGTGGAACGGTTGCGCCGAGAACAAAATAAAATCCAAGATTTACTCAGTTCTTTAGGATTTGCCCTCAGAAGTTTCAATAATTTGAACCAGTTTTTGCAGCTGATACCACTGATCGCCACTCGAGTCACAGATGCAGATGGTAGTGCTTTATTCCTACATAAACCTAATGGTCAAATTCGCTTAGAGCAACTACACTGGCAGGATAGCCGCCAGCGTAAGAATATCCGCAAAGCTCTAGAAACAGCTAGTAGTCAAATCACACTTCTATCTCATACAGGACCTTTAGCAACAGCTACAGGGATGTTAGATGACCAAATCCATCGCTACTTAGATCCAGATGTGCAAATCTTTGGCACAGCAATTCTCGTCAAGCATACAGAACGGGGTTGGCTTTACGTCCTCAGCCGCGATCCTGAATATAGCTGGACGGATACCAGACAAAAGTTAGTCAGACTGGTAGCAGATCAAACAGCTGTAGCCATTGAAAACGAAGAACTAGCCGTAGAATTGAGGAAAAAAGAGCGCTTAGATCAAGAACTAGAAATTGGGGCAGAAATTCAACGGCGACTTCTACCCCGTCAATGTCCGATTATTCCCGGTGCGACCCTGGCCGCACGCTGTAAACCCGCTAATCGTGTGGGTGGAGATTACTATGACTTTATCCCCACCAATCACAATCAAGTACAGGTAAATGGTAAAACTACCCAGGAAACAAGGGGCTGGGGTTTGGTAATTGGCGATGTCATGGGTAAAGGTGTCCCAGCAGGACTAATTATGACCATGATGCGGGGAATGCTTCGTGGCGAAGTGTTCCATGGTAATTCCCCATGTGTAATTCTGCAAAATTTGAATCGCGTTATGTATGCGGATTTGGAAAATTCCCATCGCTTTGTGACTCTTTTTTACTCAGAATATAATCCTGTAAATCGGGTTTTATCTTATAGTAATGCCGCACACAATCCTCCGTTGTGGTGGCACGCAGCCACGAAAACTATTACCCGCTTGGATACTTTGGGAATGCTGATTGGTTTAGATGCCAATAGCCAATACGAAAATGCCCAGGCACATTTAGAACCTGGGGATACAGTCATCTATTATACAGACGGTTTGACTGATGCGGCGGCGGCTAGTGGCGATCGCTTCGATGAAGAGAATTTTGTGGCTGCTTTTAATGCCGCTTGCAGGTATTGCAGTGGACCAGAGGAAATTGTAGATTATTTGTTTGAGCAAGTTCTGGAATTTATCGGTGGTGAAAGGCAAAACACCGATGATATGACATTAGTAGTCCTGAAAATCCATTGACAATCAGCTAATTATCTGCTAGACTATGCATCTGTGCTGTAGATAGACTGCCAAAGAAGTCATAGCGGTCTAGTGCTTCCAAGATACCCCAGGCATAATTTCCTTGAGCAAAGTAAATTTGTGGATATTCCCGTAACTTTTCCAGTTCACGGCTGTAATTACCCACAACCACACCCAAAGTATTACCAGACAGCATTGATTCATCATTACCAGATGCACCTGCTACTAAAAATCGTTGTATTGGTAGTCCCCACTTCAAAGCACAATAACGAATAGCATCTCCCTTAGAAGCCCGGATAGGCAACAAATCAAGATACATATTATGGCTATAGACTCCTTTAACATGGAGCTTATGCCGCCGCAGATGACGCATAATTTCCTTAAAGCTTAAACATTTCACTTCATCAATAAAGTAACTGACTTTAAACTGACCTTGAGCTTCTGGGGGTTGCAGAGAAACACCCGGTAGTGTCTCCATTGCTTGACGGACAGCCTCAGCATTCCAATGGTAACTAATATGTCTTTGCCAGTTACTATCTGGGACTACCTGGGGTCCATAATAGATTTCAGTACCAGCCGAGACAATCAGCAAATCTAGTCTGGGAAAGTCCCATTCTTCCAACATATCCAAAGAACTTTGCAAATTCCGCCCTGTAGCAATACCCACGCCGGTAGATTGACCTTCCTGATGTACTCGCTCAATCAGTTTGTGTAAAGCTTCTTGGTCGCCTAACAAGGTATTATCAATTTCACAAACCAGAAACCGATCTGCGATCGGTAACCGGTTTTGGTCAGGGATATTCCAATCAGGGAGGTCACTTGCTAAAGCCCTTGGTAGGGGACTCAGCTGAGATTGCACTGGTCGTTGAGATAACTGCTGCACCTGTTCGAGATAACGTTCTACGTGACTAGACCAAGAGAAATTATCCCGCACTCGATGTAATCCATTTTCAGACCAAGTTTGCCATTGTTCTGTATCCGTGATGGCTGTACGCAGAGCATCCTGGATCTGTGTCACATCTAGAGGATCAATCAACATTCCATTGTGGCAGACCTCCAGGATATCTCGTGGACCACCATCCGATGTGGCGATAATTGGCACACCGCAGGCTGTAGCCTCAATTAAGGTGAGACCAAATGGCTCAGTTAATGCGGGATTGATAAACACTCCCCGTGTTTTCGCCACCAATCGATATAGTTCCGGAACTTCATCAGATGAATGGTGTTTGGGGTAGGCGACGTATCCGTAAAGGTCGTAGCGATCGATTAAGTGAAAAATTTCTGCAAACACATGGCGTGGGTCTGATTCCATGGTGCTGATGTCATCGCGATTTCCTAAAATCAGGACTAAATTTGCTAAATGACGCAACTGTGGATCTTCACCATAAGCTTTCACCAGAGTACCGACATTTTTCTTAATTGCTGGACGAGAAAGCGCCATAATCATCGGCTTTTCCGGATGATTGAGAAATCGTTTTAAATCCTGGTAAATTCCTGGTTCCCGCCAATTTTCTGGAATCGGGTAAAAGTCCTTGAGTGCTACCCCCGGCGGAATGACCACCATTCTATCAGGCTGATAGTGGTCATAAATACCGTACTGCTCGGTGACTTCTTGATGGGTACTAGCGATAACTAAAGCGGCCTGGCCAAAGTGGTTTCCTCAGCCTCAATTCTGGTACTCATGTGATAAGTGCTTTCAATGGTTTCCCTTTTAGCACCCTGGTCTAAAAGTCGTTGTTGTTTCACGCGTCCTAAGGAGTGACCAGTATGCACAAGCGGTACACCTAACCAACCAGCAACCCGACAACCTACATAACCAGCATCGGCGTAATGGCTATGAATGACATCGGGTAGTTTTCCCACTTGGCGCAGGTGCTTGAGTAATTCATCGGCAAAATTATCTAAATGCGGCCAGAGAACTTCTTTGCGCAGATAGCGCCGGGGACCGCAATTAACACGAATAATTTGGGCCTTGTCACCCAGAACTTCTACCGGTTGAGCATAATCGGAACTAACTTTTGGATCATTAATTAAACGAGTTACCAGGTCTACACGTTCTACTTGTGGGTTCGCTGCTAAAGCCTGAGCCAGTTCTACCGCATATTTAATTTGTCCCCCGGTGTCAGCATCTCGCCCTAATTCTAGATTCTTACCCCGAATTAACCCGTGAACACTGACTAGTAGAATATATAATCCTGGGCTATCTGACATTTTGCATCCCTCAATTTTACTGTGTTACAGCCCTGCAACAGCTTCTTATACACCCGGCTGTTGACTTCTACAGATTAGTGACAAAATTATGCTGATGTTTAAGAATTATAAAACAAATGTGCCAATTTGTAACAACAGTGTCTGAGAGGATGTTTGATAATAAGTTTTCAACAGGTAATTTTTATCTGAGGGAACAGGGAACACCGAACAGGGAACACACCGAACAGGGAACACAGTATTACCAACAAAGCGAAATTACTGGTTTTTTGTCGGCGCTGATTCTGATATTAATAAACTAAACAACCAGGAATACTTTCTCGGCTTCCCCTGGGGGGCATTGATCAAAGTAGGCAGCATTGATTACATATAAACTTATGGCGCTCATAGTTCAAAAATACGGTGGTACATCTGTTGGTTCTGTAGAACGTATTCAAGCTGTTGCACAGCGTGTTTACAAGACTGTTAAGGCGGGTAACTCTGTGGTCGTCGTGGTTTCGGCGATGGGTAAAACCACAGATGGACTGGTGAAAATGGCTCAGGAAGTTTCTCGCCATCCCAACCGCAGGGAAATGGATATGTTGCTTTCTACTGGGGAGCAAGTCACTATTGCTTTAGTTAGTATGGCATTGCAAGAAATTGGACAGCCAGCAATTTCTATGACTGGTGGTCAAGTAGGAATTGTGACTGAAGCTGAACATACCCGCGCGCGAATTTTACATATTGAAACCCAACGGCTGCGTCATCAAATTGCTCAAGGGAAAGTGGTTGTAGTTGCTGGATTTCAGGGTATATCTAGTCTCAGAGATATGGAGATTACTACTTTGGGTCGGGGTGGTTCCGACACCTCCGCTGTGGCTATTGCTGCGGCTATAGGGGCAAATTTTTGTGAAATTTATACCGATGTCCCTGGTATATTGACTACAGACCCCCGCCTGGTAGCAGAAGCTCAGTTAATGGAGGAGATTAGCTGTAATGAAATGCTCGAACTCGCAAGCCTGGGGGCGAAAGTTTTACATCCCCGCGCTGTGGAAATTGCCCGCAATTATGGGGTGCCACTGGTGGTAAAATCTAGTTGGCGTGATGACCCTGGTACTTGGGTAACATCCCCTAAACCCCAAGGGCGATCGCTAGTGAATCTAGAAATTGCCCGCCCTGTGGATGATGTAGAGTTTGATACAGACCAAGCCAAGGTGGCATTGTTGCGCGTCCCCGATAAACCAGGGGTAGCAGCGCGGTTATTTGGAGAAATATCCCGGCAAGATGTAGATGTAGATTTGATTATTCAGTCTATACATGAAGGTAATACTAATGACATTGCTTTCACCGTCACAGCACCGATATTAAAACGCGCGGAAGCGGTAGCATCCGCCATCGCCCCAGCATTGAGAAATCACCCCAACTCTGATGAGGCTGAGGTGATGGTACAGCAAAATATTGCTAAGGTCAGTATTGCTGGGGCGGGAATGATTGGGCGTCCCGGGGTAGCAGCTAAAATGTTCGCGACTTTAGCCGCAGCACAAGTAAATATTCAGATGATTTCTACTAGTGAAGTTAAAGTTAGTTGTGTAGTAGATGCGACAGAGTGCGATCGCGCTGTGGCTGCACTGCGTCAAGCTTTTGAAATTGCAGAAGACCAGAATATTAAGAAACCAGAAGCAATTGCTGTGTTATCTGCTCCCGCAGTGCGTGGTGTCGCCCTCGATATGAACCAAGCACGTCTAGCAATTCGTCAAGTACCCGACCGACCAGGGATGGCGGCCAGGTTATTTGGACTATTAGCACAGCATAATGTCAGTGTGGATATGATTATTCAATCTCAACGGTGTCGAATAGTTGACGGTATTCCTAGAAGGGATATTGCTTTTACTGTCTCGCAGATGGATGGGGAAAGTACACAAAAAATGCTCACTCAAGTGGCGGGAGAATTAGAATGGGGTGAGGTTGTCTTAGATAATGCGATCGCCAAGGTAAGTATCGTTGGTGCAGGGATGGTGGGACAACCAGGTATTGCGGCGAAAATGTTTGACGCTTTAGCCGAAAACCAAATTAATATCCAAATGATTGCTACCTCAGAAATCAAAATTAGTTGTGTTGTAGCACAAGAAGATGGTGTCAAAGCTTTGCAGGTTATTCACAGCGCCTTTGGGTTAGCTGGTACCGAAAAGTTTGTAGTTCCCGCCTAATTATTCATTGAATATCTGCCTAGGTCTTCAGTGATTCATGACTACAATTGCTTTGAGGAAATAGGCATTATTATAAGTGTAATCACTGATAGACTTATGACTGGTAGAATCTTAGATACGCGTTATCACATCCTGGAAGTCCTGAATGTAGAGGAGAAGGTACAAACCTATTTGGCTGAAGATGCTATCGTTCCCGGTCGTCAATTGGTAGTCAAGGAGCTACATCCTGATGGTGATACTCTCCCGGGTTTAAATCTACTGCGAGAGTTATTTCTCCATGAGGGACACAAGTTACAGCAACTTAGTCAGGAACATGACCAAATCCAAAATCTAGTCAATTATTTTGAAGAAGATGGAAAATTCTATCTAGTTGAAGAATATATTATTGGTAATACCTTAACCAATGAGATTTTACAGGGCATACCTTTAACACAGGAAGAGGTAATTAGTGTTTTATCTCAAGTATTAGAAGTTTTGGTATTTGCACATCAGCGGGGAGTGATTCACCAGAATATTAACCCCGCAAATATCATCCGTCGAGAGTCAGATCACAAATTAGTTTTAGTTAATTTTGGCGCTATTCCCGAACTGATAACCAATACCGTCGCTAATCTTGAATATGTACCTATAGAACAATTGCGCGGTCAACCTCAATATAATAGTGATATATATGCTTTAGGGATAATTGTCATTGCGGCAATTATGGGTTTAACAGAGCAGGAAATATCAACCTTACAACAGCAGAAAGGTTTGCTAACAGGGGCAATTATTTGGCGGCGGAAAAATATTCAAATTTGTCAGGAGGTAGGAAAAATTTTAGATCAAATGGTACGCTTTGACTATCAGAAGCGATACCAGTCAGTAATTGAAGTTTTAAAAGATATAGAGCAGGTGGAAACTCATGAATTTACTTACAAGCAACTCCCAAAAGTTTGGTTAATCCTAGGGGGAATAGGTTTTATAGGGATAGTGACAGTATTGAGGTTAGTTTCATCACTGATAACTATTGCTTCTCCAGTAAAATTTGAGCAACTATACCAGGAGGGATTGAGAAAATATCAAGAGGGAAACTATCAATCTGCAGTTGAGAATTTTACCCAAGCTATTAGACTAGACTCAAGCAATTATCAGGCTTATAAGAGCCGTGGAAATACATTTTACCGGTTGGGAAACTATCAGCAAGCAAAGATAGATGCTACTAAAGCTATTGAATTAAACCCAGAAAATGCTGATGCTTACTATGATAGGGGATTTTCTTTATATGGATTGGGTAAATACCAAGAAGCAATTACTGATTATACCAAAGCGATCGCCTTAAATTCTCGTCATGCCTATGCTTATTATGCTCGGGGTTTAGCCTTAGTACAGATGAATGACAATAGAAGCGCTAATGAGAATTTTAGCACGGCCATCAGGCTGCGACCTAATTATATTGAGGCTTATTTACAACGGGGTATTCTCCGCCGTCGTCTGAGAATTTACCAAACCGCTATGGAGGATTTTGATGCTATCATTAAGATTAATCCCGGTGATGCTAGACCTTATTATCAAAAAGGTTTAATTTACGCTAGCAAAAATCAAAAATATGCAGCCATTCGGCAGTATACTCACGCCATTAATCGCCATCCTCAAGCAGTCGCCTATCTCCGACGGGCCGATATGCACAGCGAGTTAGGATATAGATTAAAAGCTGGTAAAGATTATGATCAAGCTTTAGAGCTAAATCCCCGGTGGGGAGCAGCTTATAATCACCGAGGTATTCATCGTCTTTCTTTTGGAAATTACCAAGGTGCAATTGCAGACCATACTAAAGCTATTGAACTCAATTCTCAGGATGTAGCGGCTTACAATAATCGTGGTAATGTTCACCTACAATTGGGAAATTACAAAGCTGCGGATAAAGATTACTCTCAGGCGATCGCCATTAATCCTCAATATGGGTTAGCCTATTATAACAGGGCTGTGAATCACACAAAACAGGGAAATACACAAAGTGCGATCGCCGATTTTCAACAAGCTATTAAACTTTTCCAAAAAACTGGAGATCAAAATAGTCTTCGTGACGCACGCCAAGAACTGAACTTACTCCAAACTAAGGCATCACCTACAGATACACTTCACGAATCCTAGCAACTAAATTGCAGAATACCACACATACCCGCGTCAAATCAACCAGGGGTGTTCAGGTGAGGTTCCAGTTGATTTTATCACCCCATCAGCCTAATTTTCCAAAGACGAGTAATTTTTGTGACTTGAGGTAAAATGCTAAGATTTGTATAGTTATTTAGAAACTTAGACATCTGTGGAAGTTGAGGAGTATATTGATATGGCTAAAGAATACCTTAATAAAACAGATTATGAGAGTGCGATCGCTCATTGTAATCAAGCATTACAACTAAAACCAGACAATGCTGGCGCTTACTTCCAGCGGGGTAAAGCGCGCTACTACTTAGGAGAAATCAGCGCAGCCATTGAAGATTATACCCAAGCCATTAAAATTAATCCCCATGACGCTTATGCTTATAACAACCGGGGTAATGCTTACAGTAAATTAGGGAATAGGCAATTAGCAGTTAAAGATTATACCGAAGCGCTGAAACTTAACCCCAATGATGCTTATGCTTATAACAACCGGGGAGTAGCTCGCTATTACTTAGGAGAAACCGCTGATGCAATTGCAGATTATACCCAAGCCATCAGCATTAACCCTAATTTAGCTTATGCTTACAACAACCGGGGAAAAGCTCGTTATTACTTAGGACATAACCAGGGAGCAATTGCAGATTATACCCAAGCCCTCAAAATTAACCCTAATTTCGCCACAGCTTACTACTTGCGGGGTCTAGTTCACTATCACTTAGGAGAAACCATTGCTGCAATTGCAGATTACACCCAAGCCCTCAAACTTAACCACAATGATGCTTTAGCTTATTACAACCGGGGTTTAGCTCACTCCGATATAGGAGATAACCAGAGCGCAATTAATGATTATACTCAAGCCATCAAACTTAACCCTAATTACGCTTTAGCTTACTACAATCGGGGGTTAGCTCGTTATGATGCCGGAGATAACCAAGGAGCAATTGCAGATTATACCCAAGCCCTCAAAATTAACCCCAATGATGCTGATGCTTACAATAACCGGGGGAATATTCTATCTGACCTAGGAGATGAACAGGGAGCAATTGCAGATTATACCCAAGCCCTCAAACTTAACCCCAATGATGCTGATACTTATAATAACCGCGGTTCAGCCCGTTATTACTTAGACGACAATCAGGGAGCAATTGCAGATTATACCCAAGCCCTTAAGATTAATCCTAATTATGCTTCTGCTTACTTCAACCGGGGGTTAGCCCTCTGTGATTTAGGAGATAACGAGGGTGCGATTAATGACTGGAAAGCTGCTGCATATATCTATCAAACAGCAGGGGATGAAATATCCTATCAATATGCTGTAGATAAAATTGAACTGCTCTCACGCAACGGCGATCAAAAGTCATAAATCATAGTTAACCTAAATCTGGTTCTCCCCTAGAGGATGCTAAAAAATGGTCTTGTCCCTATTGCCAAGGCTTAATTAATTGATACACTTGTGCTATAATAGACCAGTTAAGCAGCATCTATGGTACACGTCAAGCGCGTGGAACTCACTCACTTTAAATCCTGCGGTGGTACTACCTCGGTTCCTCTACTACCGGGGTTTACCGTCATTTCTAGCCCCAATGGTTCGGTAAAATCTCATATTCTCGATGGGTTGCTGTTTTGTTTAGAGCTTTCTAGTTATCAGGGAATGGGAGGGGATAGGTTACCGGATGTGGTGAATAATCCTCAAAAGCCTCAAGGACACCCTTGGGTTTTTGATGGTTGTGATTTTTCCCGCGTCTGCATATCTCCTCAAGGTGTTAATATTCCTTGTCAGATGAAGGCGAATTTTTACTAATGGACTGGAAAACTATATTACAGACCCAACAGACAGACTTTATTAACCGAATGAAATCCGGTGATTTATTCCAGTGTGACCAGCAAGGAAAGCACAGTGAGTTAACGGTGATCACCGATGACCAGTTACAGCAATTACGGGATTTTTGCTGGGAAATGGCTGACAAGTATACAAATAAGTCCTCTTCTGTTCGTGATCTGTTTGTTAACAACATGAAGGGAAAGCTAGGGGAGGAGGTAGTTAAAACCCGTTTAGGTGATCTGCTCACGAAGGTTGACTATGAAAAATATCAGGGTGGTGATGGTAAGGTAGACTTTACCCTCACCGCTGATTCATCTATTGGTATTCAGGTAAAAGCTCGTCAGGGTAAATTTGAGCAAATTGAATGGTCAATTAGTCAAGAAGAAATTAACAAAAATGCTGTTTTGGTTTGTATTTTAATTCAAGAGCAAGTCAATGAGGCACAAAATCAATATCATTTAGTCCTAGCAGGGTTTTTACCCACTAATATAACCACTGCGACTGGGGGGAAAGCCAGGGTAAAAATCAATGAGTTGCTCTATTGTGGGGGTTTACGGGGCTATTTAGAAAGTTTGACAGTTTCCCCACTTGATGAAACTGTGCCAAATGCTCAATTTTACTTCAACCGGGGGGTATATCCCTCTCAGTTAGGAAACAACCAGGGGGGAATTAAAGACTTTACCCAAGCTATTCACATTAACCCTAATTTGGCTCAAGCTTACTTCAACCGGGGGGTATATCGCTCTAAGTTAGGAGACAACCATGGGGGAATTAAAGACTTTACCCAAGCTATTCACATTAACCCTAATTTTGCTCAATTTTACTTCAACCGGGGGGTATATCGCTCTAAGTTAGGAGACAAGCAGGGTGCAATTGATGACTATACCCAAGCTATTCACATTGACCCTAATTTGGCTCAAGCTTACCACAACCGGGGGGTAGATCGATCTAAGTTAGGAGACAACCTGGGTGGAATTAAAGACTTTACCCAAGCTATTCACATTGACCCTAATCTTGCTCAAGCTTACTACAACCGGGGGTTAGCTCGTTCTGACTTAGGAGACAAGCAGGGTGCAATTGATGACTATACCCAAGGTATTCACATTGACCCTAATTATGCCAAAGCTTACTACAACCGGGGGTTAGCTCGCTCTGACTTAGGAGACTACCAGAGTGCAATTGATGATTTTGAGACTGCTGCCAATATATATGAAAGACAAGGAAAAACAAAAGACTATCAAACTGCTATGGATAAAATTAAATATCTCAACGATGATATTCCATCCTGAAACAGCTTAATCTCAACTCATACTGAACCTAAATCTGGTTCTCCCCTAGAGGATGCTAAAAAATGGTCTTGTCCCTATTGCCAAGGCTTAATTAATTGATACACTTGTGCTATAATAGACCAGTTAAGCAGCATCTATGGTACACGTCAAGCGCGTGGAACTCACTCACTTTAAATCCTGCGGTGGTACTACCTCGGTTCCTCTACTACCGGGGTTTACCGTCATTTCTAGCCCCAATGGTTCGGTAAAATCTCATATTCTCGATGGGTTGCTGTTTTGTTTAGAGCTTTCTAGTTCTCAGGGAATGGGAGGGGATAGGTTACCGGATGTGGTGAATAATGCTCCAAAGCCTCAAGGACACCCTTGGGTTTTTGATGGTTGTGATTTTTCCCGCGTCTGCATATCTCCTCAAGATGTTAATATTCCTTGTCAGATGAAGGCGAATTTTTACTAATGGACTGGAAAACTATATTACAAGCCCAACAGACAGACTTCATCAACCGACTGGAATCCGGTAATTTACTCCAGTGTGACCAACCAGGACAGCACAGTGAGTTAACGGTGATCACCGGTGACTCCTTACAGCAATTACGGCGGTTTTGCTGGCGCATGGTTGATAAATATAAACGTAGTAACTCTAAGAGTGAGGATGTGTTTGTTAACAACATGAAGGGAAAGCTAGGGGAGGAGGTAGTTAAAACCCGTTTAGGTGATCTGCTCACGGAGGTTGACTATGAACAATATCAGGGTGGTGATGGTAAGGTAGACTTTACCCTCACCGCTGATTCATCTATTGGTATTCAGGTAAAAGCCCGTCAGGGTAGATTTAATCAGATTGAATGGTCAATTAGTCAAGAAGAAATTCACAAAAATGCTGTTTTGGTTTGTATTTTAATTGAAGAGGAAGTCAATGAGGCACAAAATCAATATCATTTAGTCCTAGCAGGGTTTTTACCCACTAATATGACCACTGTGACCGGGGGGAAAGCCAGGGTAAAAATCAATGAGTTGCTCTATTGTGGGGGTTTACGGGGCTATTTAGAAAGTTTGACAGTTTCCCCAGTTGATAAACCTGTGCCAAATGCTCAATTTTACTTCAACCGGGGGGTAGATCGCTCTAACTTAGGAGACAAGCAGGGTGGAATTGATGACTTTACCCAAGCTATTCAGATTGACCCTAATCTTGCTCAAGCTTACTGCTACCGGGGAGTAGCTCGCTATTTTTTAGGAGACAACCAGGGTGCAATTGATGACTATACCCAAGCTATTCAGATTGACCCTAATCTTGCTCAAGCTTACAACAACCGGGGGTTAGCTCGCTATTTTTTAGGAGACAAGCAGGGTGGAATTGATGACTATACCCAAGCTATTAAAATTAACCCTAATTATGCTGATGCTTACTTCTTCCGGGGGGTATATCGCTCTGACTTAGGGGACTACCAGGGTGCAATTGATGACTATACCCAAGCTATTAAAATTGACCCTAATTTTGCTCTAGCTTACTGCAACCGGGGGGTAGTTCGCTCTAACTTAGGAGACAAGCAGGGTGGAATTGATGACTATACCCAAGCTATTAAGATTGACCCTAATTTTGCTCTAGCTTACAACAACCGCGGGAATGCTCGCTCTAACTTAGGAGACAACCAGGGTGGAATTGATGACTATACCCAAGCTATTAAAATTGACCCTAATTTTGCTCTAGCTTACAACAACCGGGGGGTAGCTCGCTCTGACTTAGGAGACAAGCAGGGTGGAATTGATGACTATACCCAAGCTATTAAAATTGACCCTAATTTTGCTCTAGCTTACAACAACCGGGGGTTAGCTCGCTCTAAGTTAGGAGACAACCAGGGTGGAATTGATGACTATACCCAAGCTATTAAAATTGACCCTAATGATGCTCTAGCTTACTACGGACGGGGGAATGCTCGCTCTAAGTTAGGAGACAACCAGGGTGGAATTGATGACTATACCCAAGCTATTCAGATTGACCCTAATCTTGCTAATGCTTACTTCAACCGGGGGTTAGCTCGCTATCTTTTAGGAGACAAGCACAGTGCAATTGATGATTTTGAGACTGCTGCCAATATATATAAAAGACAAGGAAAAACAAAAGACTATCAAACTGCTATGGATAGAATTAAATATCTGAATGATGATTCTCCATTCTGAAACAGCTTAATGTCAACTCATACTTAACCTAAATCTGGTTCTCCCCTAGAGGATGCTAAAAAGTGGTCTTATCCCTATTGCCAAATCTTAATTAATTGATACACTTATGCTACATTAGCCCAGTTAAGCAGCATCTATGGTACACGTCAAGCGCGTGGAACTCACTAACTTTAAATCCTTCGGTGGTACTACCTCGGTTCCTCTATTACCGGGGTTTACCGTCATTTCTGGGCCGAATGGTTCGGGTAAATCTAATATCCTGGATGCGTTGCTGTTTTGTTTAGGGCTTTCTAGTTCTAAGGGAATGCGAGCGGATAGGTTACCGGATTTGGTGAATAATGCTCAAAAGCCTAAAGGACGCGCTGGAATTGAGGCCAGTGTGACGGTAACCTTTGATTTGTCGGGGGATGTATCCGGGACACAAACCCAGATTGGGGAGGGTGCTGTCACTGAGTGGACTGTAACCCGGAGGTTGCGGGTAAGTCAGCAGGGTAGTTATACCTCTAACTATTATATTAATGGTGAGCCTTGTACTCTGACGGAGTTACATGAGGAGTTGAATAACCTGCGGATTTATCCAGAGGGTTACAATGTGGTGTTACAAGGGGATGTTACTAGTATTATCTCTATGAATGCTAGGGAACGTCGAGAAATTATTGATGAGTTGGCTGGGGTGGCGGCTTTTGACCGTAAAATTGTCCAAGCTAAGAAAACTCTGGATGAGGTGAAGGACAAGGAGGATAGTTGTCGGATTATTCAGACTGAGTTAACTATACAGCGCGATCGCCTATCTCAAGCCCGTGCTAAGGCGCAAAAGTATCAAGTACTCCGCAGTGAGTTTCAGTGTAAGCAGTCCTGGGAGGCGGTTTTATCTTGGCGCTCTCTTCAAGCACAGCAAGAAAATTTGGTGGCGCAAATTCAAGGGGGCGATCGCAGTTATATTGAATTTACTACTCAGTTAAATAACCTCAATTCTACCATTACTCTCCAGACGGAGCAACTAGAACAACTCAATGCTTATGTCAAAGCTTTGGGTGAGGAGGAACTCTTGGCGCTCCAAACTACTTTAGCCACCCAAGAGGCGGAATTTAAACAACTCCAGCGCCGACAACAGGAATTAACCGCAGCCATCACCCAAACAACCCAAGAATTGAGCCAAACTCACCAGGATGTGGCACAATATCAGCAGTCATTAACAAGTTTAGCCCAAACTGAGGTTTTAGCCAGAGAATCTATTCTGGGTTGTGTGGAAGCACGAAATCAAGCCCAAGGGGTTTTAGATGCTTCCAGGTCAGCAGCTGCGGCGATCGCTTCAGCTTCGGAAGCTTGGGTACAGCAACAAACAGCTTTTAATCGTCAAATTGAATCTTTACTGCAAATCCTGGAACCCCAACGCACTGAACAAGCACAACTGAGGGAACGCTATGAGCAGTTACAGCAGCTAATTACTGAACAAACTCAGCTGGTTAATAGTTGGGAACCGGAGTTAAGTGGTAAACAAGCTGAATGTAGTCGCTGGGAAATGGAGTTTCAGGGAGGGGGCGAACCCATAGCCAATTTAACCGCAACTCTCGCAGCTACAGAACAAGAGTTACAAATCCAACAGGAAACCCAAAAGCGACTTTTACAAGAACAACGGGAAAAACAACGCCAGTTAGATAAAATTGAAGCCCAAGCCCAAGCCCAACAGGAGGTACAGGGAACCCAAGCCAGTAAGGTAATTTTACAGTCGGGACTGCCGGGGTTGTGCGGTTTGGTGGTACAGTTGGGTAAGGTAGACCCCCGCTATCAGTTAGCCTTGGAAATTGCCGCTGGTGGGCGTTTGGGTCATATTGTCGTAGAAGATGACAGCGTAGCCGCGGCGGGAATTGAATTACTCAAGCAAAAACGGGCAGGAAGGGCAACTTTTTTACCTTTAAATAAGGTAAAACCTAGTAAATTTACTCAGGATGCCACCTTGCGTTATGCCCACGGGTTTGTCAATTATGCCATGAATTTAATTGAATGCGATCGCCGTTATCAAGATGTGTTTAGTTATGTATTCGGTAATACTGTAGTATTTACGAGTATCCAAACAGCCCGGCAAAATATGGGTTTGTATCGGATTGTCACCTTAGATGGGGAATTGTTAGAAACTAGCGGCGCTATGACAGGGGGGAGTAATAGTCAGCGTTCTGTATTGCGGTTTGGGAAAACTGAGTCAGCGGAATCTGAGGAAGCTATAGCTTTAAAGGGGCGCTTGGGAGAGATTGAGCGAATTTTATTACGTTGTACTGAGTCCATAACTACTTTATCGGCTCAAACTAAACAATACACCCAGGAACTCGCAGAAGCAAAACAAACCCGGAGAGAACAGCAGTTACAATGGGAACAACTGCAAAAAGAAGTCAAGAATTTAACAGAGCAATTGCATGGGACGCGATCGCAACTGACCCAAAATACCGAAAAAATCAGCCGCGCCCAATCCCGTTTATCAGTGTTAGATCGGGAATTACCAATAAAAGAAAATGAGTTACAACAATTGCGACAAGAGTTAGGGGAATTAGAAGCATCTCAAACCCCCAGAGAATGGCAAGAAATGCAAATAACTATTAAAAACCAAGAGCAACAACTACAACAAAAAGAGAGAGAATTAAGGGAAGCGGAAGAAAAATTAAAAAATTGTCAAACTCAACAACAGCGATCGCAAGAACGCATCCAAGAAGCTGAAGCTAAAATCCAGCAATATCAGCAACAACAAACCAGCCAAGAAAATCAACTAAATTCCCTGAATAGTCAATCAGTTAACCTCAGCAGTGAAATTAATCAAAACCAGGTCAATTTACAGCAAATCAGCGAAAATTTAGGGTTAGAGAAACAAAAACGGGACAAAATAGAACAAGAATTGCGATCGCAACTTTTACATCAACAACAACTGCAATGGGAAATAGAAAAACTCCAAGAAAGCCAACACAAACGGATCGAAGAGTTAAAAGCATTGCAAAACCAATTACGAGAAACCGGCGCAGAATTGCCCAATCCCTTACCAGAAGTACCAGACCAGGTAGATTTAGAGGAACTGCAAAAAGAACTGCGCAGCCTAACCAAACGCTTACAGGCCATGGAACCAGTGAATATGTTGGCCTTAGAGGAATACGAACGCACCCAGAACCGCCTAGAAGAACTAACGGAAAAACTACAGACCCTAGAAGGCGAACGCACAGAATTACTCCTAAGGATTGAAAACTTTACCACATTGCGACAGCTAGCATTTAAAGAAGCCTTTGATGCGGTCAACACCAACTTTCAATCTATTTTTGCCGTTCTTTCCGAAGGTGACGGCTATTTGCAACTAGAAGATCCCGAAGATATTTTTAACAGTGGGCTAAATCTAGTCGCCCACCCCAAAGGTAAACCAGTACAGCGCCTTGCGTCCATGTCCGGGGGGGAAAAATCCCTCACAGCCTTAAGTTTCATCTTTGCTCTACAACGTTACCGCCCCTCCCCATTTTATGCTTTTGACGAAGTAGATATGTTTTTAGATGGTGCCAACGTCGAGCGATTAGCTAAAATGATTAAACAACAAGCCCAACAAGCCCAATTTATAGTTGTGAGTTTACGCCGTCCGATGATAGAATCGGCCGAACGGACTATTGGCGTTACTCAAGCACGAGGAGCTTACACTCAAGTATTGGGGATTAAATTAAAATCATCCAATGCATCTGCTTGAGATTTTGTTAATAATAGTGTATAGATAAACCGGATTCGAGATCAGGACTCGGTATAGAATGACCTCTGAACAGATAATTAGGCGTTCCGACATATTAAACACCCAGGTGATTACTCGCGATAACGGCAAACGGCTCGGTATCGTCAATCAACTTTGGGTTGATATTGATCAAAGAGAGGTTGTGGCTCTTGGTTTGCGAGACAGCCTGATCTCTATTTCGGGTCTGCCACGCTATATGTACCTCAACACTATCAACCAAATTGGTGATGTAATTCTAGTTGATAACGAAGATGCGATCGAAGATATTGAGATTGAGAGTTTAAGCAACCTGATTAACTGGGAAGTAATCACAGAGACGGGTGAAGTATTAGGGAGAGTGCGGGGTTTCAAGTTCAATGGCGAAACTGGTCGGATTCTTTCCATAGTCGTCGCCTCTTTAGGAGTCCCCCAAATTCCTGACCAATTTCTCAGCACCTACGAGTTATCGATGGATGAAGTCGTCAGCACCGGACCGAGTAGGTTGATTGTATTTGAAGGAGCCGAAGAGCGAGTTAACCAGTTAACAGTGGGCGTACTAGAGCGCTTAGGTATCGGTAAAGCACCCTGGGAAAGAGAAGCAGAAGAGGAATATGGCTATATTCCCCGCACAGTTTCACCAACGAATCAGCTACCTAGTGGAGTACCATTACAACCACCTAAAACCAGAGTCCGCGCTCCTGAACCTGTGGAACAGGAGGAATGGACCCAGGACTATGTGGAAGAAGAAATCCCCCGTCGTCAAGTCATGCGGGCCCAACAGTACGAATCTATTCCATACGAAGAAGACGAGGAAGATAACTGGAGTGAAGTTACTCCTAGGGATAGATATCAAGAGCCACCTAAACCTAGATATGAAACCCAAGCTTACACCAACGAATACGACGATGATGATGATGTAGAAGGCGATGCTTGGGAGGATGCACCAAAGCCAGTGAATATTCCCAAGAAAATCAAAGAAAGACAGCCAGAATACGAAGAAGAAGGCGGATACTGAAATAATCGCTCATATTTCCTTTTCCCTGCGGAAGCGCTACGCCAAGGTAATTCGTAATTAAGTAGATAAGATAACCCTAACCCTCTTCCTGTCATACACGGAAGGGGGTATTTCAATTCCAAGTATTATTCTAAATATCCTCTAAAATAACCTCTTGTGAGACTTCACAAAAGCAGTGTATAACAAAATTTCAATTATTATCCCCACCTATAATGAAGCAGGAAATATTCGAGAGGCGATCGCTTGTACTCAACCCAGCACTAATGTAGAGTTAATAGTGGTAGATGGAGGCTCACAAGATGACACTGTTACCATAGCTGAGTCTTTAAACGTCAAGGTCATCGCCTCGGCTCCTGGTCGTGCTACTCAAATGAATACAGGTGCTATGGCTGCAAGTGGGGACATCCTCCTGTTTCTCCACGCCGATACACGCTTACCGGCTGGCTTTGATGGTATGATCCGCACAGCGGTACAACAGCCGCAGATGGTAGCGGGAGCCTTTGCTTTACAGATTAATGCCACCCTGTGGACTTTGAGAGGGGTAGAAAAAGGAGTAAATTGGCGATCGCGTTTTTGTCAAATGCCCTATGGTGACCAGGCAATATTTTTAACAGCAGAAGTATTCGATCAAGTTGGTCATTTTCCAGATTTACCTATCATGGAGGATTTTGAACTCATCCGTCGTTTACAAAGCATCGGCAAAATTATCATCATCCCTGTACCAGTTATTACTTCTGCGCGGAGATGGTTGCAAAAAGGAGTATTTTACACTACAATCCTGAATCAAATAGTGATTACTGCTTACCTTCTGGGTATATCACCGAAACGCATTCGCCGCTGGTATCGGCGATAAAAACTTGATAAATATCCTATATTAATATATCCAAAAATTAAACATCTTAATATTTGGATACCATTCATCTTTTATTAAATTACCTTTGTGTTTTAGTACCTTAGGATTAAAGAAATATTTTATGGATACAAAAAACCAATTACATAGAAGACTTAAATTATTAATAATTAGTTTTCTAGTTGCTAGCCTAATTATTTTGGCGCAATATTTCCCAGTTAAACAAGTTTTCAATGATGCCATCTCACAGGTGCAAAGTCTTGGTATTTTAGCACCCATAGCTTATATGATAATTTACAACTTAGCAACTATATTATTTATACCAGGTTCTGTCTTAACTATCAAAGGTGGTTGCTTATTTGGTCTGTTTTGGGGGTCTGTATATGTCTTAATTGCAGCAGTGATCGGAGCAATTGTAGCCTTTATGATCGGACGTTATTTATGCCGTGATTGGGTGTCTCGACAGCTTGATAAATATCCTAAATTTACAGCCATTAACTTAGCAGTCGCTAAAGAGGGATGGAAAATTGTCTTACTCACGCGTTTATCTCCCATCTTCCCATTCAACTTGTTAAATTACGCCTTTGGAGTTACACAAGTTTCTCTAAAAGACTATATCTTAGGTTCCTTGGGCATAATTCCCGGTACAGTTATGTACGTTTATATAGGTTCCTTAGACCGGTGATTTAGCCATGGTCAATACTCCCAATCAGCCCAGTCATCCACAAGCGCAAATCTGGCAATGGGTCATGCAAATAATTGGGTTACTTGCCACTATTGCCATAACAGTATATATCACAAAAATTGCCCAAAAAACTCTCAGGGAAACTGTAGGAATGGCGGAAATTAGCCATAAGCAGATTAATAATTGACCGGCGATGTACCACAGAGTGCCTGAGTTAAATTTACGTCAATAAAACTCATTATTCCCCTAAACTAAAAGTAGTAAACCTGTTGCAACTGCATGAGGAAAGTAGATTTTGACTGAAACAAATAATTTCAACTTCACCACTCCAAATGTCAGCCGTAGCGAATTGCAAGACCTGGTGCGAAATGAGCTACGAATGTTCCTAGAATTGGGGGACTTACAAGCAGCAAAATCTATTCTCAGACCCGTACAACCTGCGGATATTGCTGAGGCCATTGAAGGTTTACCAGAAGCAATGCAAGCTTTGGTTTTTCGCTTGCTTCCTAAAACTGAGGCTATTGAGGTGTATGAATATCTCGACTATAGTGTTCAAGAACATTTAATTGAGGAACTCAAAAGCCAGGATGTCCGTGACATTGTAGATAAAATGTCCCCGGATGACCGCGCCAGATTATTTGACGAGTTACCAACCAAAGTTGTCAACCGCTTGCTAGAACAACTCAGCCCAGCAGAACGTCAAGCTACAGCCCAACTCTTAGGTTATGAAGCGGGTACAGCTGGGCGGATCATGACCCCAGAGTTAATTTATATCAAAGAACGTCTGACGGTATCTCAAGCCATAGAACGCATTCGCCGTCTGGCTCATCTGAGTGAAACGATTTACTACCTTTACGTTACCGATAGCGTCAGGCGTTTGACGGGTATTGTTTCTTTACGAGAGTTGGTAGTATCTCAGCCAGAGCAAACCATTGGCGAAATTATGACCCGTGAAGTTGTGTTTGTTTACACTGATACAGACCAAGAAGAAGTCGCTAGATTAATTCAAAGATATGATTTTTTAGCTCTACCTGTGGTGGATAAAGAACAGCGTCTAGTAGGTATTGTCACGGTTGATGATGTGATTGATATTCTCGAACAGGAGACTACTGAAGATATCTACGCCCTGGGCGGTGGTGTGCAGTCCGATGGTGACAACTATTTTCAAATGAGTTTGGTACAAGTTGCCCGGAAGCGGGTACTATGGTTGTTTGTCTTACTCATCACTAATACAATCACTGGCACAATTATTAAGTCCCAGGAAGATATCTTAGAACAAGTGGTAATACTGACGGCCTTTATCCCTTTGCTCACAGGTACTGGTGGTAATGTGGGCGCTCAATCTTCTACAGTGGTCATTCGCGGCATGAGTACCGATGAAATCAGATCCCTGGGAGTATGGCAGGTAATTGGCAGAGAAGCGATCGCCGGGGCTTTTTTAGGAATAATGTTAGGTGGTATCGCCACAGTCTGGGCTTATTTTTTGCAAGACCGCCCAGAGGTCGCATTTACTGTAGGTAGCAGTTTGGTAGCTATTTCTGTGATTGCTTCTGTCTCAGGTTCTGCACTGCCATTTTTATTCCGCTCCTTCCGCCTAGACCCCGCGTTGATGTCAGCACCGTTTATTACTACAGCCGTTGATGTCCTGGGTGTTTTGATTTACTTTAATTTGGCGCGAGTAATTTTAGGGTTATAACTGTGAGGATGTTTCAGGGGCGACAATTTCCCCAGTGCCTAATTCTATAATTTTGTCTTGATTCGTAATTAATTCATTGAGCTCTCTCACCTTTAAATTCATTGTCTGACAAGATTCTCTCAGGGCCTGGCTAAAACTATTAATATCATCGCCATACCCACATTGATAAGCAGCAATTTCTATTCCTTGCTTGGCATTTGCTCTAGCACAATCTACTAAGTCTGTACCTAGCAATGGTTTTGGGGATGTCATAGGTTGTAGTTGTTGTTTTTTATAAGTAATTAGCCGTTGACTCTTGATAGTGCGGATCATCAGCTTGGGGACGGGGCTTCATTTCTGACTCTTTACCGGGTGGTTTTTGTTGCTGTGGTGGTTGTAATATCTCTTCTGGCATAGGATAATTTTATGTGTAAATTAATCAAGAAAAAACAATTCACAGATTCCTAAAAGCAAACCTCGGATTAATACCTCAATCCAAGGTTAAAATTTATGCTTTAGCTCCCAACTAATAATGTTCAAGTTCAGGCAGTTTTACCCAGGATGTCAGCTAAACTAGGTTTAGCTGACATTGTGATCCTCACACCTGACACACGCTCTTAATCTGACCACTGAAAACAAGTACACAACTCTCTTGGAATGTCAGGATTGCTCCTGTTCATCTGCTTTTAAGTTAACTATGAAAATATAGAAATTTATCATTCTTGAGGTGGAAAGACAAATTAGCTTTTCTCACTCTCAAGAAGTAAAATCAATCATCTGGATGTTAATTTCACTGAACTATGGCAAATAAAACACTGGGAATAGAACCATCACTATATAACTACTTATTATCCGTATCTTTACGGGAACCGGAAATCCTCTCCCAACTGAGAGCAGAAACAGCCCAGCATCCGATGGCTGTGATGCAGATTGCACCGGAACAGGGACAGTTTATGTCCTTGCTGGTGCAATTAATCGGGGCAAAAAAAACCTTAGATATAGGAGTATTTACGGGTTATAGTTCCCTGGTGGTGTCTTTGGCATTACCTGCCGATGGTCGGGTAGTAGCCTGTGATGTGAGTGCAGAGTTTACATCGATCGCCCGTCGTTATTGGCAAAAAGCAGGGGTTGCAGATAAAATTGATTTACACATTGCCCCAGCAATGGAGACATTAGACCAACTATTAGCAGCAGGTGCTGCAGAAACCTTTGACTTTGCCTTTATTGATGCTGACAAAAGTAATTATGACGGTTATTATGAGCGATCGCTCCAACTAGTCAGACCAGGAGGATTAATTTTGATTGATAATGTACTTTGGTCTGGTAGTGTAGCCGACCCAGAAATTCAAGACAATCGCACTACCAACATTCGCGCCCTCAATGAAAAACTACACCAAGACCAGCGGATTAATTTGAGTTTACTTCCCATCGCCGATGGCTTAACTTTAGCCCATAAGAAATAATTATCCTGTTTTGAATTGCCTTTAGTCACCACTAAAGGCGATCGCTATTGATCAAGCTTTACATCAGGAATGATTTCAATTATTTGGAGTTCTTCTTCTGGTAGTGCTTCAAAAAACGCCTCGCCCAGTTTTCCCTTGAGTAAACCGGGGGTGCGGGGTTGGGTACGCTCTTGATTTAAACCTAATCGAAAGTAATGAATTACATTATATAGTTCTCCTAGTTTGTCTTCGGGAATGTCTTGCAGTTCTTGAACTATCTTCTGGATAAGCATAACTTGAAAACAATGACTACACTTTGACTATATCTCAACCTAACGGAAACGCCGTTTACGGGAGGAGCGATCGCTATCTTAGTGATTTTAGTATAAATTTTTATAAATTTTTCAGAAACCCTGGATAATATTTGGGGAAAATATTATAGTGAAATTACTGTGTTGCACAGATAAAAGAAACCGAGTGCGATCGCCTAAAATACATCTGTATTTGTTGCTTTGCCATTATTGGGGAAAAATTCATGAAAAAAAAGCCCTTGCTATGGGTAGCCTGTGGTATATTTTTATTCTTATGTCTTCACCTAACAATACCAATCATTTCTACAGCACAAACTCCCAATGTAGCTAACCGCTTACAAACTCTGGTGAAAGCAGATCAATTATACCTAGCAGGAGATACCGCAGGAGCCGAAAAACTTTACCGCCAAGTCAAAACCCCATTTGCTCAGGAAGCATCTAGAATTACTCTTCCTGAGCCAATTACTGACCCAGAGCAACTTTCCGGCGCTGGGAGAGTATATTGGCGCAACGCCACCGAGGGAATGCAACAGGGACTTACCAGTAAAATCTTTGTCCCTTTACAAATGCTTCTAGAAAGACATCCAGAATTCACCCCTGCATATACACTCTATGCAGAAGCCACGAAAAAATATGGTGATAAGAAAGATATACTACCTGTTTTAGAGCGTGCCATCAGTATTTTCCCCCAATCGGCAGAACTAAATCAAGCCCTAATTAAAGCCCAGCAAGAAGCTGAACAATGGTTAGAAGCCTCTATTACTGCGCGTCAATTTGCGATGACTTACCCCGATCATCCCCAAGCCGAGGAATTTACTAATATTGCTGAAAATAATTTTAACCGCTTTCGTAGTCAACTAAATCAACAAGTGGTATTGCAGGGCATTGTGGGTGCTACAATTGGGATTGTAACTGGTAATGCCAATCTCCAAGCCGTCACATTAGCTCCTTTGATCCTCCAAGGTGAGTCAGCTATGGGGGCGCAGCTTGCAGCAGTTTATAAGCAGCAATCAACTTTAATAGAAGACCCCACCATTGTAGAATACGTTAGCCGCATTGGTAATAACATTGCCAACTTAATGGGGCGCAATGATTTTGAGTATGAATTTAATGTCATCTTAGATGATTCGCTCAATGCCTTTGCTCTACCCGGTGGTAAAGTATTTGTCAATACCGGGGCGATTATGGCCCTCAATTCAGAAGCAGAATTAGCCGGACTATTAGGACACGAAGTTGGTCACGCAGTTTTATCTCATGGATTTGATCGGATAACTAACGCCAATCTCCTGTCCAACATTGGGCAAATTATCCCTTTTGGCAATCTGATCTCTAATTTAGCAATCCTAGATTATGGCCGTCAACAAGAAACTGAAAGCCGACGTTGTTGGTACTCGTGTATTAGCTGGTGCGGGTTATGCTGCTGATGGTTTACGCAATTTCTTTGTTACTATCAAACAACAGGAAAAAGGACGAACTATCCCCGCCTATTTGAGTACACACCCCGCATCTGAAGACCGGATGCGCTATTTAGAACAAATCATCCAGCGTAATGGTTATAATCGTTATGCCTTTGAAGGTGTGCAAACACACAAGGAAATTCAAGCCAGACTAGAGCAAATTCTGGAGGAAAGTAAACAACAAGAAGATGAAATTGTGCAAGAGTGATCGCAAAAGCCTGTAATATTGGGTCTTGAGATTCTCAAACTGATTCGGCAAAAGTTGGAATATAAAAGAATCCAAATATTATAAATCTCATTCTGTGGGCAGGAAAGCCCACCCTGGTATGGCTCACGCAGAAAAAAGGTGCTGTAATTTATACTGTTTCCACTTCTCCTGTTGACGCAGCCTTTTTTCCGCAGTCAGACTATCAAAGCAGTGAGGACAAGAAATACCTTCTTCATATTGAGGGGAAGCCTTATCTTGCTCAGAAATAGGATATCCGCAACAAAAGCATAACTCATGACTACCTAACTCCAATCCATGACGAACCGCAACCCGTTCATCAAAAACAAAACATTCACCCTCCCACAAACTTTCCTCTGCTGGTACTGATTCCAAATACTTGAGAATACCACCCTTCAGGTGATAGACCTCCGTAAAACCTTGGGAGAGCATAAAAGCTGAGGCTTTTTCACAACGAATCCCCCCTGTACAAAACAAAGCGACTTTCTTGTGTTGATTGGGGTCAAGGTTATTACTCACATATTCCGGGAACTCTCGGAAAGATTTAGTTTGGGGATTTTGTGCTGTTTTAAAAGTACCGATATTCACTTCATAATCATTACGGGTGTCAATGACAATCACCTCCGGGTCACAAATCAAATCATTCCATTCTTGAGGACTGACATAAGTACCCACCTGCTGATTTGGGTCAACTTCTGGTAAACCCATAGTCACAATTTCCGCCTTTAACCGCACCTTCAGGCGTTCAAAGGGCTGTGTTTCAGTATATGACTCTTTGTGTTCTAAGTCTGCTAAACGGGGGTCAGAACGCAAAAATGCCAAAACAGAGTCAACCCCTGGACGAGAGCCGGCAATAGTCCCGTTAATGCCCTCTGCTGCTAATAAAATAGTCCCCTTAATACCTTGTGATTGGCAGTAAGACAGTAGGGGTTCTTGTTTCTCGGCAAAGTCCGGTAAGCTGACAAATTTATACAGCGCCGCCACTACCTGATTTTTTTCTTGCATAATCTATTGAGTAATGATATAATAATTAAAAATCAGCAAAAACTGTTTCTCAAAGCTGTTTATAGTTGATGGGGGTTTAGCTCAGTTGGTAGAGCGCCTGCTTTGCAAGCAGGATGTCAGCAGTTCGAGTCTGCTAATCTCCATGGTCAAGAGCGTTCAAATACTACAGAGAGATTGTTAGCCGGCATTTGGTAAGTTGCTTTTAAGTTCATATTTTCCCTGGTAGCTGCTGCAATCACATCCTGTAAATTACGCACCCCCCAAGCTGGGTTTTGCGCCCTCAAAGATTCATCAAAAGCAGCGTTACTAGGTGCTGTATGCTCTCCATTTTGTTTAAACGGTCCATATAAATAGAGTATTCCCCCTGGGGGCAAAATGCGACCCGCACCAGCCATTAGTCCTAGACAAGTTGACCAGGGCGAAATATGAATCATATTAATATTAACTATAGCTACAATGGGTAAGTCAGGTACAGTATCTTTCTCGACTTTCCAACTCGCCATACTAGCATCAAGTTCTAAAGGTGGGTAAAGATTATCTGATGGATATTCTTTAGCCCAAGCCTTAATACTAGCACGTAATAAAGGATTTTGTTCAGTAGGTAACCATCGGCGGGGGGTAAGACGGGGCGCAAAATATACAGCGTGTTCACCCGTACCACTAGCGACTTCTAAAATAGTACCAGTTGGGGGTAACACCTGTAACAGTACCTCTAGAATAGGTTCACGATTCCTTTGTGTAGCTGGCGCGTACTTTCGCCCATCTTCGGGTGTATTCATATTCAAATTACTTAATCCTTTACATACCAACTACATAATAATCTGGAGAGTTACTTTGCCTAAGTCAATTCGTTCTACCCAACCACCACTCAAATTCATTCCCCATCACTTTAACCCATTTATACTACAGATTTTCCGGTGGTTATTGCCTATTGTGCTACGTTTTCGTACTAGACCATGGTTACCCGCGGGAATTGTGCAAGTGGAAGCTGAGAACGTGGAGACCTTAGCCCAACTTTATCAACAATTCCAGGCTGGGAAAATTCGCTTTTTGATTGCATTTCGCCACCCAGAGGTAGAAGACCCTCTGTGTATGCTCTATCTACTTTCCTACATTTTGCCCCGGGTTGCACGCCAGCAGGATATTCAACTGCGATCGCCCCTCCATAGCTATTTTCTCTATGACCGGGGTATGACTATATGGGCTGGGGATTGGTTAGGATGGTTATTTTCTAGGGTGGGTGGTGTCCCCATTCGTCGTGGTCGCCGATTAGATAGAAAAGCCATTCAAACAGCACGGGATTTATTTAGTAATGGACAAATGCCCATCGCAGTCGCACCAGAAGGAGGTAATAATGGTCATAGTGGAATTGTTAGCCCCTTAGAACCCGGTGTAGCCCAATTAGGTTTCTGGTGTGTAGAAGACCTGGAAAAAGCCCAGGGTGATCAGACTGTGTTTATTGTCCCGGTAGCTATTCAGTATAGCTACGTCCAGCCACCTTGGTCAAGACTGAATTGGCTGTTAAGTAAGTTAGAAGCTGATAGCGGTTTGGGGGTAGTTGAGCAAGGAACTAATCACCAACTAGAAGTTTACTATCAACGTATTTGTTGTTTGGCTGAGTATTTAATTACCCAGATGGAAGAGTTTTACCGCCGTTTCTATCATCGAGACATACCTAAAACTAACTCTGTGGATCAATCTACCACCCGTAACCAGATGATCATTAACAGATTACATCATTTAATGGATATAGCCTTACAGGTGGCGGAAGAATATTTTGGCGTACAACCACAAGGCAATTTTATCGATCGCTGTCGTCGTTTAGAAGAAGCAGGTTGGAATTATATCTACCGGGATGATCTAGCAGATATTGACGCTTTAGCACCCTTCCAACGTGGGTTAGCAGACTGGGTCGCCTGTGAAGCAGATTTGAAAATGCAACACATGAGGATAGTAGAAACTTTTGTAGGTGTGACAGCTAATTATATTCAGGAAAAACCAACCCCCGAAAGGTTAGCGGAAACAGCTTTATTAATGTTTGATCTGCTCTCTCGGATTCAGGAGTCTACCCTCCCCGGTAGACCTAGTTTAGGTTTCAGGAAAGCGACGATTACTGTCGGTGAACCAATTTCTGTCACTGAACGCTGGCAAAAATCTCAAGGCGATCGCCCTGCTACTCGTCAAGCTGTCAGTCAGTTGACCAAAGACTTACAAAATGCTTTGCAGACCATGATTGATTATACTGTTTAACGCCAAGTGGTTTTTCTACCTCTTACGCGATCGCCTTGTAGCAGCGCTTCAATATCACATCTTGTCAAGATAATCAAATAGATGATTTTCTAGTCAGATTTATCTGACTTTAGCTTTGAGACGGGGGTTTTTAACCCCTGGCTCCCCGTGTAGCATCCAACGTAAATTTTAACCCCTTTTAGGTGGCGACTATATCTGTTGTTAAACGCAAAGGGGCGCAAAGGTACGCAAAGGTACGCAAAGGTTTATTTTCTATGGCTTTGAGAGGGGGGTTTGTAACGCTTCCCTTGGTGGTCACCGCCTTACAGGAGCGCTTCGCGATCGCCTTTAACATCGCCTTACCATCCCCTCCCACAGACACACAGATCCCCGACTTCTAGCTAAATTATCCTAGATTATCTGTGATGATGTGAGAAGTAGGGTATCTTAACCACCCGACATCTGATTAACAATATTCATAGTTTCCACACTGACTCTACACACCCGCATCAACAAATCTATCACCTGTTCCTTATAGTCTGCAAACCGGTAAGTATTAAACTTTTCCGCAATAGTCGGGTCTTTGGGTTTCTTCTCCTTATATTGATCTAAAATCCATTCCAAAGCGCAACGATTGCCCAGCATATATTCCCATGCTATACTAGGTATACCTTGTAATGTGGTCACATCATCTAAGATGATAATCCCTTTGGTTTTATCAGCTTTTAACTTTGGCTTGGGTGTGGTTTGGTTACCCTTTAAAGGAATATCAACCCGACTGAGTTTGTAGGGTGTGACAGTTTCATAATTAATATGTAAATCCATGAGTTGTTTTCCCCAGTCCACCCATTGGGGAAAGTTATCATATAAAGGTAACCGGGGAAAGTCTCGCTTTAAATTGAGTTCGTATTTTTGGCGGTACTCTGGGTTATGTAGCACCCCATAGGTGTAGTGGAAGATATCTATTTTAGTAATTGTTGTGTCTTGGTAATGGGTTTGAATTTGTTCTAGTCCCCAGTCGGTGATGTTATCTATGCGGTTTCCTTTTTGGTCGTATCTGTACAGGGGGAGACATTGAGTTTTTTCAATTGTATCTAATCCAATTATTAAATTAGAGGCGAGACAGTGAAAATATTTACTTGAACCAATACCTGAGAAAGCAATATATTTATTTTCTAAGTCATTACTATTATGTATAGTAAACCATTGATATGTTCTACCATTAAAATGCTTATCAAAATATAAATTCTGTTTATAAAACGGTCTATATAAACTTGTGATTATGCTATTTTTCTCAAATTTTTTCTGTATTTTTCGTTGAAAGTAAGTTCTCAAATCATCGTCCCATTTGATTTCTTGAGAAAGTTCTGTTTCTGGTGATTTTTCAAATTGACTTTGATAAATTTTTACAAACCATTTCATCTTAGCTATTAAATTTTTCACAGATAAATCATAAACCCACTCATCTCGTTGAGTTGCTACACCCCTAGAAAACAACTTAAATACAGCTTCTTGTCCTTTACCTGCTTTTACATTCTTATCAACCACAGGTAAAAGACTATCAAAATCATTATCAGTTTGATTTATCCAGTTACCGTTACTATCTGGTTTAAAATGATTAAAACCTAAATCTTTAAACTTCCGAGAACTAAAATATTTTTTCTTATCCTCTGCATTTGTATAATCTTCAATCGCATCATAATAAACCTTAAACCCTTGAGCGTGTTCATTCCTGATTAAAAAATAAACAGCTATCCCTACCCTAATTTCATCACTAAAAACATTACCGCCCTCTTTACGTCTTCTTTCTCCACTGGTGCGCGCATTACCTTTAGTGTCAATTACATAAATCTCATTAAATTCTTTCGCTACAACTTTTCTAAACCCGTCATAAGCAATAGAATCAATAAAAGAACTATTAGAAACAAAGGCAATAATCCCATTATTACCCAACCTATCAGAAGCCCATCTAATAAACCGGGTATACATATCATACAGGACAATATTATTTTGAGCCTGACTATGTTTAACGTAACTGCCCTTAATTAACCTATCTATTGCCTCATAACCCCGATTAGCATTATCATCATTAAAATTCTCCTGTTTTGCATTATAAGGAGGATTGCCAATAATCACCGAAATAGTTCTATCATTCTGTCTTTTAATCCTCGCTGTATTCTCCACAGTCATCGCAAACAGATCCATCTGCTTACCCACAAACAGCGTATTATCTAAAGTATCCACAAAACAGATATTCTCAAACTCCTCATACACCCCCATCTTCTGCTTATAGGTGTACTCAATATTCAAATTCGCAATATAATAAGGTAAAATCGCCACCTCGTTACAGTGGATCTCATGCTTATACTTGTACTCTAAGCAATGAGCAGGTAAATAATCAATCAACTCAGTCACAAAAGTCCCCGTACCCGTCGCTGGGTCTAAAATCTCCACATCCCGATCAGCTAACAACTTTCCAAAATGTTTATGTACTAAAAAGTCTGTACTTTCAATCATAAACCGGACAATCTCGTTAGGAGTATAGACAATTCCTAACCTATCCGCTGCTTTGGGGTTATAAGCTTTATAAAAGTTCTCATACAAAGACTTCAGAAACCTTTGCTTTTCTTGATGATTAGCAATATTAGCCGCTGTGCGCCGAATTACGGCATAATACCTTTCAATACTCCCTAAAGCGTTACGCTTCACACTTCCAGTAAAGAAGGTAGCAATTACCCCTTGTAACTCCCGTGCGACATTGTTTTCTGTGTGAAACTGAGATTCGTTAAAAATATTGAGAAAAATATCCTCTGTGAGGATGTGCTGAATCATCATTTCGCGAATATCAATTAAACTGATTTCTGGGTTAATGGACTCCTGACAGATTGACCAAAACTTATTCCTTGCTGTTTGAAAATTACTGTTAGTTTCCCCTTGACTATCAATTAAATCTCTGAGATAATCTAAGATAGTGGGTAAATCTTGCCTAAAACTCTCTATAGCTGACCGAAAATCTCTAACTTCCGGTCTGACATAATTAATAAAGTTGGTAATTAGTGCGTCTAAAGCTTCAGCATCCTTCATCGATACCCGCTGGGTTTCTGTGGCGTTTTGAATTAAAACCGCAGTTTGGGAGTCTTCAAAGAGGATGTTACTACTAGGATAACCTTTATTTAACTTTTTCTCAATTTCTTGATCTAAATTATCATCTTCGTCTTTACTTTCCCAGTACCCCCAATCTAATCGCAAAGCATCCTTAACCGTACCATCGGGACGAACCACTTTACCATTAGGTAACTTAAAATCCAACTCTTCAATTAACACAAAGTCCTTAGCTTGGCAATATCCATTCAAAAGATTTTGAAAAGGCCTCCGAATAGCAGTTTCTTTACGGGAACCGCCAAACTGGATAATTTTGGCTACTTCTGCTTGGTACTGGCTAATCAAAAGTCTGGACATGGGAAACTAGGGGATATACAAGGGCAGAAATTTAAATATAAAGGATAGCTGTTAGTAATTTAGCAGACAGTTTATTAAAATTTATACAAGTGTAAATAACTTTAAGTTAGAATAGCTGTAAGTTTGTCATCTACCCTAGGGTAGAGATATAGATCCGGGGTTGGTTTTGCTGTGGGTGAGAAGATTTTGCCTTTAAGTTTCACAACAAATAGCCATGAGGTGTTAACCTGTTGACAAAGTGCTAACCCTTGATTCCAAGCGTGTCTGGCTACTCCTGGGTGTTATCCTAGTAGTAGTCGGTGTTGCTTGTTGACTTTAAGTTGGGTTTTGAATCTTAGTAGCATACAGTGATTTTACTGTAATTCTGTCACAAAGCGAAAAGATGAGAGGAAATTTTCAGCAACTGTGAGTTTTTGTTATTATTAGTTAAGAAAAGAGTAACTAGCTACTAACCCTCGGTGATACCACAATCCAACCGTGAGAGTCTGGGGTATGGGCTGGGTTTTGGGGATGGGGTGTAACTAACTTCCCATTTCCCCTCCAACAAAGTCTCCGACATGGTGTTAACCACTTGTATCGGTTGTTTTAACCTTTCCCCGATGCGAGTAGCTGTCAACTCCAACACCGATGTACTCAACTTAAGTTCTGGTACACGCACCACCTCCAAGGATTAAACCGAGCAAATAAGCAAGCAATGCAACTCAAAAGATGGGAATCTCCCCGCAGAGAAGGGAGAAACGATAAAGGTAGGGGCGGTTCTGCGAGAAAACGCCAACTGAAAAAGCAAAGACAAATGTTACGCCAAAAACTCAAACAAGCTGACAAAGCACCCAAAGGGGGAAGAGAAAAAATCTTCCCCTTTTTTTTGGTGTTGTCCTATCCTACCAATTGCGCCATCCTCCAGGGGATGTAACTTCACTGGTAGATTTTCCATGATTTTGCAATAAAGATTGATATTCTTGGTTGCTAGACCAACGGTCAATTTCTCTAGCTCTTAGAACTGGGACTGGATGAGTTAATTGGGATGTGCGAGTGGCTTTGACCATTTCCCCCATTTCGGTTTTACTAATGTCATCGTAAGCACGAGCTTGGGCGACAAAGGCCTCTAAATTAAGTTGTGGTGCTAGGGTAGGGGAACCACCGGCTAACTTCATTAAGACTGACATCACAACTTTGGGGTCTTGGGTAGCGAGTAATGCAGCGCGATCGCAGGTAAACTCAGCACAGCGTACCCATTCTAATAATTGTGTTTGTATGGCTTGGGCGATAAAAGTACCCACATTGGGGACAATTGCAGCTGCTAAGACCAAGAGATTCACAGGTGTTAAATAAACGCTGTGGTCACACTTAAGATGTCCTAATTCATGGGCGATCACCGCCTGTATTTCCTGTGGGGTCAACAGTTCCACCAAAGAAGTATGGAGGACAATAAAAGGCTGCTTACCCCGCATAGCAAAAGTATAAGCATTAGGAGCCGGATGTTGGCGGATATATAACTGGGGAGGGTCTATATCCAAGATTTTGCAGGCTTCTAACAATAATTGGTATAAATCAGGCAATTGTTTTTCACCCACCAACACACTGGAGGCAATATTTTCCACATAAAAAACCTGTTCGGCGACCGGTCCGAGCCAATTTCGCACCATCATATCCAGACCTGGTATCTGCTTAAGAGATGTGGTGGCTTGTAGGTCTAATGGATGACGAAAGGAGTCAGCTTTTAAGCCGATGAGCGGAGTTTTGAACAAGGACATGATATAACAACCTGAAAAAACAGAAGATCAACAGCCTCCCACAGCTAGTATAACGAGTGCTGAGTCCTGAGTGCCAGTCCCCAGTCCCCAGTACCCATTCATTACCCCTGATCCCCGAGTACCCCAGTTTAGGCTGGGGGAGTACTGCTGCTAGGAGTTAATTCCGGATCTTGAGGTACAGCAACCACGCGCAGTATTTTCGCCCCTAGTTGCTGTAATTTCAGATCAATTCGATCATAGCCGCGGTCAAGATGCTGTAATCCCTGAAACGTCGTTTCTCCTTCAGCTGCGAGTCCTGCTAAAACTAATGCTGCGGAAGCCCGTAAATCTGCGCCTATAACTGGTGCTCCGGATAAAATCGGCACTCCCCGCACAAAGGCAGTATTACCCTTGACCCGAATATCTGCTCCCAAGCGATTCAACTCAGACGCATGACCCAGCCGATTTTCAAACACCGATTCATTAATCAGGCTGTCACCCTCAGCCACACTCAGTAAAGCCATAAATGGCGCTTGCATATCCGTGGGAAAACCAGGATGGGGTAAAGTTTCAATATCCGTAGCTCTGAGGGTGGATGCGGGGAGGATACGTAAGCAGTCTGGTGCATCTTGCATGATCGTTAAACCCATTTTCCGCAATTTAGCAATTACTGGAATTAGGTGGTTTGGTAACACTGGAGACATACTAATTTCTGAACCAGTCATAGCTCCAGCTACTAAGAACGTTCCCGCCTCAATGCGATCGGGAATAATACTGTAGTCGATAGAATGTAACTTGGTCACACCCACTATTTTAATCTGACTACTGCCAGCACCCTGAATCTTAGCCCCCATACCGTTACAGAAATTAGCCAAATCCACGACTTCTGGCTCTCGTGCCGCGTTTTCAATAATGGTTTCCCCATCCGCGAGGGTGGCGGCCATCATTAAAGTTTCCGTAGCTCCCACACTGGGGCTATCTAGGTAAATTTTAGCCCCTTTTAACCTACCACCACTCCCTGGAACATAAGCATGACAAATGCCATGTTCAATCCGCACTTGAGCCCCCATGGACTCGAGTCCGCGCACATGTAAATCCACTGGTCTAGCTCCAATGGCACAACCACCTGGTAATGGCATTTGTGCTACCCCCAGCCGAGCCACAATCGCCCCAATGGCAAAGAAACTAGCCCTTAATTGGGTAACTAATTCGTAAGGAGCTGTTGATGTGGTAATTTCCCTGGCGTTGATATCTAAAATGTCACCTTCTCTGGTGAGGCGAACACCTAAAGCTGACAAAACCTCACTCATTCTTTCTACATCCGCCAGTAATGGAACATTGCGGATGCGACAATCGCCTGAACACAGCAAAGATCCAGCCATAATCACTAGTGCGGAATTTTTAGCCCCACTGATTTTCACATGGCCTCGTAAAGGATGCCTACCCCGTATTTGCAAGACTGAGGAGTCTGCTTCCTGAGAAATCTTGGCATCTGGTAAGCTGCTAGAAGGATTAATAAGCCTACCTCCAAAAACAATACGTAATTTTATAGGTTAGAAGTTGGTTTTGATTCTACAGTAAAGAGTTAATTTCTCTACATTTTCTTAGACATCTCGTATTAATAAATTTGAATTCACAGGTTCCTTAAGGTCTATAAACATTCTGGAGTAAGCTTTGTGAGGTGGTCAGACTTGCCCCAGTCTAGGTGGAAAGAATAATTTAGGGATGGTACTTGACAAAAATAAATATTTAAGTGATAATGATGAATCGTTGATCAAAATGAATGCCAGCGGAACTGGCGGAATTGGCAGACGCGCTAGATTCAGGTTCTAGTGCCGCAAGGCTTCCGGGTTCAAGTCCCGGGTTCCGCATAAGTGTTTGATTGTGAAATTCTTTTGAGATTGGACTAATCCAAAATCAAAACTATCCAATTGTGTTAACTAGTCTCCAAAACCCTTTAGTCAAGCAAATCCGCAAGCTGCACTCTACCAAAGAGCGTCATAAGCAAGAATTATGTTTACTGGAAGGAACACACCTGTTGCAGGAGGCTTGCCAGGTGAATTACCCACTAGTAACAGTCTGTTGCACGCCAGAATGGCAAATGTCCCACCCGGTAATCTGGGAAGCAGCTTGTAACCACAGTGAAAGGGTAGAAATCGTTAGTAAAGAAATTTTAGAGGCGATCGCTACCACAGTGCAACCAGATGGTGTAATTGCCACAGCAAAACGGCGGATTAATCAAACTCAAGTGCCGTTTACTGGTTTAGTCCTCGCCCTGGAAACTATTCAAGACCCAGGTAATCTAGGGACAATAATTCGCACGGCTGCAGCCACTGGCGCTACGGGGTTATGGCTGAGTCGTGATAGTGTAGACGTAGACAGCCCCAAAGTTTTACGTGCCTCTGCAGGACAGTGGTTTCGCGTCAACACAGCAGTAACCGAAGATTTGCAAGGGACAGTCAAACAAAGTCAGCAAGCCGGAATGCAGGTAGTAGCAACTCTACCCACAGCAAATTTAACCTACTGGGATGTAGACTGGCGAAAACCGAGTTTAATTTTACTGGGGAATGAAGGGGCTGGGTTGTCGCCAGATTTAGCCGCCATGGCAGACCAGCAAGTGAAAATACCCCTGAGTCCAGGAGTAGAGTCTTTGAATGTGGCGATCGCAGCTGCTTTAATGTTATACGAGGTGCAACGGCAAAAAACCTACCAATAATTTAGATGCGTCACTTTCAGCTGTAATTACTCTCAATGCGATTACGAATTGACATTAAATGTGATTGGGTATTAACGGGGGTGCGGGGCGCTGGTAATTCACTGTTAGGCCAAGTAGGTAAATCATTGCAAGGACATAACAAAGCCGGCATTCCTAAGTTACGCTTGGGTATTGGCATCTGACAACGGCCACAAGGTAAAAGTTCCCAAGCTGGTGTTAGGAGTTCGCTAATGGTTTCATAAGTGCCCTCAAGGTAACATTCGCCAGTTGTCTGAGAGATAATTTTTTGCCAACATTCTTCAAATTCCTCACTGTAGCCACCACCCTTCAGCACAGGTACGGGCAAAAAACTTGCCTGACCATTGCCCGTTAACACCTTCTTACCCAACTGAAACCAGTAGGCAAGATACTCTCTTACTTCTTTTTGAGTTGCCATAGGATGATTTTAAATTTTTACAGGGGATTTTTGAAGGGGGAATGTTTAATTTCAAATTAAGATTTTAGTAGTGGTACAGTAACTGACAGGGCGCTGAGGAGATGGTCATAATGGTGTACCCAAAAGGCTGAGATTGAGAACATGACCACCCGTAACTAAATAAACAGGTTCACAAACAGCACCTAACTGGCGGACAAGACAACCCAAGCGATCGCGAAACTGGCGACCAAGAGGGTAAGCTGGAACCACACCCCAACCGGTTTCCTCCGCCACAAATATAATATTTGCAGCTACCAGTGGCAGTGTTGCCAATAACTCTGTTAGAGTGTTTCTCCAAGTATCTTCATCTTGTTCGAGAAGATTAGCGACCCAAGTACCCAAAGAATCAATCAAAAGGCAGGTATTTGGCTGGGCATCTGCTAGAGTAGTCGATAATTCTACAGGTACCAAAAGCGTTACCCAATGTGAGGGACGACGTTTTTGGTGTTCTTGAAGACGCTGTTGCCATTCTGTATCCTCTGGGTTTTCAGTGGCTGTAGCGACGTAAACCACCGGTTTACCAGACTTTATAGCCAGAGTTTCCGCCCATTCACTTTTACCAGACCTTGCTGGTCCTGTAACTAAGATGACTTTGCCCAAAACTGTATCCTAATATAACGGTTATCCCAACGACTGCATTCTGAACTCTTCCAAACTAGTGGAAACATGACATTTCAGGATATTTTTATGAAAACAGGTTTAAAACGTATTGAAGCCACTTTACATGATTTAGGCAATCGTAGTACTACAACCACCCCAGCCGGTGATTCGTTAAAGTCGTCTTTCTCCTTTAGGATTAGCACCGGGGGGGCGGAATCTAGCTCACGTAAAAAAGACACCGACGAACTAGGCGCAGTATCCCCTAGTGAGCATTCAAGCGTTGAGAATTTAGTTGGACAACATCACTGTGTGCAAACCTTTCCCGCCCATCAGATGGGTGGCAAAACCCCCAACTTACCCAAATTTAAACATCCTAGCTTTAGTAGTCATCGCCACGGCGCTAATCCGGCATTAGCCACGAATATACTGCAAGACATAGGGCAACATATCACTGGTTGGCAAACAGAACTACAAACAATAATAGAACAGATTCAAAAGATTTACTTAGAAGGACCGATTATTAATGGCTGGTTAGAATCCCATGTCAAAGAACCAGAACCAGGAGGAACTGCGACACTCCGCCATGGGGAAGTTGACCGCCTGATGGAATATGTAGAGGAGATTTGTAGAAATTCTGATCAATCCCCCCGCACTGGTTATAATCTTTGTGGTTTGGATGCTGCTGGTAAAGTTTGGTCACGTCCTTGTCCAGCAGATGAATTACCCATAGTGAGCGTGGCGATCGCCCGTTACCAAAAATTACGTCAACTTTTAGGGCGCAAACAATATCTAGAAACCCGCCTCAGTCAATTGGCGCAAAGTTTGATAGTTTTACACAGTAGTTTGCAAGATTGACACTCCCACGCCCAGAAGCACTTGCACTCAGCTTGTACTGAGCGCAGCCGAAGTGCGTGGGATTCTTGCTGCATCCAACCGACTGTTTTTGCTGGATTTGACACTCCCCACGTCTAAAGCCGGGGGATTCTTGAAGAGTCCACAAACTGACCTTCAATGGTGCTGGCAAAAACACCCTACACGCTCAAAACAACTACCAGGACAAAAGGTATTGCAATTGCGCTTACTTTTTTTTTGCTTTGGTGAGTCCATCGCAATGCCAGTTAGGTACGCTCAACATCCTGCCATTATTTGCCCTTTAACTATTCCAAATCAAGTTGGATATGTCCGTTGCCGGGATTTCTCCGCACTAGGATGTTTCTTTACGTAGATGGTTGTTCTTACTCCCTTTCACTATTATACCACTGTGGCTAAAGCCAGTCAATCGTTCTAATGCGACTAAAGTCGCTATCGACTTATCCCCATGTCTAAAAGCCATTGGCTCAGGTCTCGTTTTATGGTCAACAACAGATAAATATTACTAATCAATAGCTTGAGAAATTGAAATTTTACTAATAGTGGTTTTTAGTTCAAAATAAAAGAGTAGTGAATTTCCCATATTTTTGAGGTGAAAATCAATGGTCATACTTACAGAAGATACTCAAGCTATTAATGTAGGACGTTTGACCGTTCAAACGGTAGAAATTGCCTCTAAAACAACTGCTATTCGTTGTCTTGATTGGGATAGGGAACGTTTTGATATCGAATTTGGTTTACGAAATGGAACAACATATAACTCTTTCTTAATTCAAGGTGAAAAAATTGCTTTAGTTGACACCTCACATCGCAAATTTGAGCAACTATATCTTGAGATAGTTGCAGGTTTAATTGATTTAAATAAAATAGACTATTTAGTTATTAACCACACCGAACCAGACCATAGTGGTTTAGTTAAGGATATTTTGCAGTTAGCTCCTGAGATTACTGTTGTTGGGTCTAAGGTAGCAATTCAGTTTCTCGAAAATATGGTTCACCAGCCATTTAAATCATTGCTGGTCAAAAGCGGACAGCGTTTAGATTTAGGTAATGGTTACCAATTAGAGTTTATATCCGCCCCTAACTTACACTGGCCTGATACAATTTTGACCTACGAGCACAAAACAGGGATTCTCTATACCTGCGATGTGTTTGGGATGCATTATTGTGATGACCATACCTATGATGAATATTTCTCTACTATTGCAGGAGATTTTAAATATTACTATGACTGTCTGATGGGACCCAATTCGCGGTCTGTTTTAGCAGCATTAAAACGGATTGAAAATTTAGAAATAAATACCGTAGCTACAGGTCACGGACCTTTGTTAAGGCATCATATTTCTGACTGGTTCGAGAATTATAAAACTTGGAGTTTAGCCAAAGCTAAAACAGAGATATTGGTGGCTTTATTTTATGCTGAAGATTACGGTTATGGTGAACATTTAGTGCATACTTTGGGACATGGATGTACTAAAACAGGTGTAGCTGTAGAACTAATAGACATTAATACTGCTGAATTACAAGAAGTTAGAGAATTGGTATCTCAAGCTGCTGGGATAGTGATTGCTATGCCATCCCAATATTCAGTGACGGCTCAATCTGCTTTAAATACTATTTTGGCGGCTGTACATCAGAAGCAGGCTATAGGTTTATTAGAATCTGGTGGCGGAGAAGATGAGCCTGTTTATCCCTTACGCAATAAGTTTCAAGACTTAGGATTAGTTGAAGCATTCCCTCCGATTTTAATTAAAGAGATTCCAGGACAAAAAACAGAAAAATTGTGTGAAGAAGCAGGTACAGATATGGGTCAATGGTTGACCCGTGACCGACAAAGCCGGGGTAGCGATCGCACTAGTAAAAAAATCCAATCCATTAACAGCAACTTAGAACAAGCCCTAGGCAGAATTAGCTCAGGATTATATATTGTTACTACCCAAAAAGGGGAGGTTAAAAGTGCAATGTTGGCTTCTTGGGTGACACAAGCAAGTTTAACGCCTTTAGGAGTTGCCATTGCTGTGTCCAAGGAACGAGCTATTGCATCTTTAATGCAACTGGGCGATCGCTTTGTTTTAAATGTCTTGGGAGAAGATAACCATCAAGGATTAATCAAACATTTCCTGAAACGGTTTGCTCCGGGTGCTAATCGCTTTGAAGGAGTGAAAACTTATCCAGCAAGTAATGGTTCTCCCATCTTGGTAGATGCTTTAGCCTATATGGAATGTGAAATCACTAACCGGATGGATTGTGGTGACCATTGGGTTATTTACAGCACTGTTAAAACTGGCAGAGTAGCCAATGTTAACGCTTTAACTGCTGTTCATCACCGCAAAATCGGCAATCATTACTAAATCAGTAACTCAGAATTTTCAATTACAGCCCAATCCGCAATTTTCATTGATCTAGAAATCCGGTTTGGTTTCTGAATTGATTTGTCTAAGTAGGGAACAGGTAAGAAGAATTGCCGTGTGTACTGAGTCTGGTTGAAAAATCACATAGGAGTCCTATATGTACAAACCTGTTCTGGAAGATAGTGAAATTTCTGTGTACGAAATCAATCGGTGTCGCATCGTCCGCACATTGGAATTTATCCAAGATGTGATTGTAGTTTCCTTGTGTATGGGTTTATTTAGCTTCATGGTAATCCAAGTGTGGGATATGTTTCTCTCCCTGCTTCCTCCTTTAGATTTCCATGTTGTGACCGCCGATATTTTGTTTTTACTGATTTTAGTGGAATTATTCCGACTACTGATTATTTACCTGCAAGAACAACGCATATCTATTGGAGTAGCTGTAGAAGTTGCTATTGTTTCAGCTTTAAGAGAAGTGATTGTTAAAGGTGTACTAGAAACCGATTGGAGCCAAGTTTTAGCGACTTGTGCCTTTTTGCTAGTCCTGGGGGTACTGTTAGTTTTGCGAGTTTGGATACCGCCTACTTTTGAAGGTATAGACCCAGAAAAACAATATAGCAATCGCTATCAACAAAAGTTAGTGATTAAGAACTGAAAGAACACAGGAGAGTATTATGACTATTGCGACATTCAGTCGTCCCAGAGACGTACAAGTGGCAAATATTGGGGAAAATACGCTCATTTTGCGATCGCGTACTTGGGAACGCCTAAAGTTTGAAGTTGAGTACTCCCGTCAAAAAGGGACTACAGCCAATTCTTATCTAATTCTGGCTGACAAAAAAGCTTTAATTGACCCTCCTGGTGAATCTTTTACGGCTATTTACCTAAAGGAACTAGAAAAATATCTGGATTTCACTACCCTTGATTACATTATTCTCGGTCACGTGAATCCTAACCGCCAAGTTACCCTCAAAAAGTTACTTTCCCTTGCACCGCAAGCTAAGTTAATTTGCTCTCGTCCTGCTGCAAATGCTTTGAAAAGTGCTTTTCCTGAGTGGGAATCACGCATTCAAGCTGTGCGTTTTGAAGATACTTTAGATTTAGGACAAAAACATCGCCTGTCATTTATTACAGTTCCTACTCCTCGTTGGCCTGATGGTCTTTGTACTTATGACCCTGGAACTAAGATTTTATACACAGACAAATTTTTTGGCGCTCATATTTGCGAAGATACCTTATTTGATGAAGATTGGAAAAAATTAGACGCAGAACGTCATTATTTCTTTGACTGTCTTCATGCACCCCAAGGGAAACAAGTTGAAGCAGTTTTAGATAAATTGGCTGTTTTGCCGGCTAGATGTTATGCTCCTGGTCATGGCCCGGTGGTGCGTTACAGTCTGAGTCGTTTTACTTATGATTACCGTCAATGGTGTCAAGCACAGAAATCTCAAGATTTAAGGGTTGCTTTGCTTTATACTTCTGCTTATGGTAGTACGGCAATTTTAGCTCATGCCATTGCTCAAGGTTTGATTGCAAATCATGTCAATGTTGAGTCTATCAATTGTGAATTGGCAGACCCCACAGAAATTACCCGTATAATTGAAGCCAGCGATGGTTTTATTATCGGCTCTCCGACTTTAGGGGGTCATCCACCCACCCAAATTCAAACTGCTTTAGGGATAGTTCTTTCAACAGCGGCGAAAACCAAGTTAGCAGGAGTGTTTGGCTCCTACGGTTGGAGTGGCGAAGCTATAGATTTAATTGAAAGCAAACTGAAAGACGCTAACTACAGTTTAGGCTTTGAAACTATTCGGGTGCGCTTTAGTCCCACACCAGAAACTGTTCAACACTGTCAGTCAGCAGGTGCGACTTTTGCCCAAAACTTAAAGAAAACAAAGAAACTGCGGACTCTCCGCCAAGTGGTGACGGAAGCGAAAATAGATCGTACTGAACAAGCTGTAGGAAGGATTATTGGTTCTTTATGTGTGGTGACAACTCGTGATGTAGAAAGCCATAAAGGTATTTTAACCTCATGGGTATCTCAGGCAACGTTTAACCCACCAGGAATTATAATTGCCATTGGTCAAGACCAAAATGCAGATTTAATGCGTCAACCCGGCGACAAATTTGTGCTGAATATTCTCGAAGAAAATCGAAATTTACGGCGTTATTTCTGCCGTCAAAGCACAATAGGGGAAAATCCCTTTAACAATCTTGAGACAAAGGTGGCTAATAATGGTTGTTTGATTTTAACTCAAGCATTAGCTTATCTGGAATGTACTGTGACCAACTTACTCGAATGTGGCGACAGATACTTAATTTATGCTGTTGTCGAGGAAGGTGAATTGTTAGAACATAATGGTATGACTGCCGTTGAACATCGCAAATCAGGTAGTCATTATAACAAAAATGCCGAAAAACCTGGATTAATAGGCGCATAGCGCCCTATTTCGTACTTTAGAGGATGTCTGAAAGGATGTTTGATTTGGTTTAAGGTTGCTGTACAGACTTTCCGGCGGAACGTCTGTACAAAGCTACGACCAAAAAGATGATTTAGAACTCCCAAGGTGGTCTGCTAGTCAAAAAATAACAATCCAATGCCAATGATGGCAATCATCACCCCCGCCATCCCTCGCCAACTCACTTTTTCCCCAATGCATATAGCAATAGGGATGACAAATAGGGGACTGGTCTGTAATAAGGTGGACGCAATTCCCGCAGCTGTGAATTTAATCGCTGTTTGTTGTAGCCAAATACCTAAATAAGTACCACAAAAAGCCCCAAAGCACGCGGCGAAAATGACCCGCCAGGATGGTTTAGAAGAGGTATAGGATAAGGCTTGGGCCTGGCCTTTGGGGAACCACAGCCAGCCAAAGAGAATCAATTGGGCGGCACTTAAGCGGAATAAAGTCGCCCACAAAGATGATATATTACCAGTAGTAAAGGCTACGCGAGCGATAACTGTAGCTATGGCATTGGTGATGGCGGCTAATAAGCCCAAACCGATCCCCCGCCATAGATGGGTGGGGGGATGATTGTTGCTACTGGGAAGCGGTTCTGTGATTACCCAAGCAACTCCTAAAATAGTAATTATAATTCCACACCAAGCTCTAATATTTAAACTTTCACCCAGCCAAATCATAGACAGGATAGCCGTGATGGGAGGGGACAGGGTACCGATAAGTAACACACGACGTGGCCCAAATAATTGAGCGCCCCCATAAAAGCAGTATCACCCCAGCTAATACCGATTACTCCGCTCAAGCACAGTAAAAAAATCGGCGTGGGGGCGGATGTGGGTAAGGATTCCCCAGTTACTAAGATGGTGAAAATTAGCAGGGCGATCGCTACTATCCCCTTGAGTGAATTCAGTCCCAGGGGCGGAATATGATTTCCCACAAAGCCATACACCACCGAGGCGATCGCCCACAAAGCAGCAGCAGCTAAAGCCGCTAACTCTCCCCCGGCATTTGTTAACAAATTATTAAAAATACAGTTTACCTCTTAAATAATCCACAAATTCATTTAATAATACAATAAAGAACCAAAAACATAGTAGCACTCTCTGCTTTAGAGTGCTAATTTTCCCAGGTAATTCTTGTCATATTATGGGCGAAGAAAATATTTTTTCTAGATGGCTGTAGATGATTGTATGCAAGAATTAATTAGCAGCGTCAAGATTTTCTACACAAGTAATTAAATATGGGGAGAGATGGAATGAAATACACCTTTGATATTGTGGGAGTGTCTCCTGTTTGGGAGTTTTTTAAACATCAACAACAGACCATAAACAAACCAATTAGTGGCGGTGTAGAATATCTCAGCACCCATAGATGTACTTTGGATGCCTTATTAGAATCTGTAGAACCATTACCCATAAAATGGGGTTGGAATACTGAACAGGTCAGAGAGACTGTAGTAAAGTTTTGGTTAAATAATGCCGAAAGTATTCGTTATTGGAAAGTCCGTTTAATAGATGCTGGTAATGAGAATATACTAGTTGCTAGGCTGGCAGAGATCAAATCTTTACAGGCGGAATTTGAATCTTTATTCAGTAAATAAATTTGGGAGCGCCATTTCCCCACTGTATCCCCTTGTGGGTATAGTTAGTCTCAAATCCGCTTAGTCCCCCAATTGAGGGGATTAATCACAATGATTGCTACCTAATCTCGCGAATATTGTTCATGACTTGTTGATATAATTCATTATTATTTTGTTGTTGAAAAATAGAGGCAGCTTGTTGTAGGTCTTGCAGCGCCCCTTCTCTGTCTCCCTCTGCAGCGCGGGCATTACCACGGTTATTGTAGGCGGGGGCAAAAGAAGAATTGAGGCGAATGGCTTGATTATAGTCCCCAATGGCACCTTGTCTGTCTCCCTGGGCTGCCCGAGCATTGCCTCGATTATTGTAAGCCATGACAGAGCGAGAATCTAGGCTAATGGCTTGGTTGAAGTCATCTATGGCCCCTGCATTGTCCCCCTGAGCGGCGCGGGCATTTCCCCGATTATTATAGGCTTCGGCATAGCGGGGGGAGACGCGAATGGCTTCGTTATAGTCTGCGATCGCCCGTTGGTAGTCTCCTAGGGAAGCTAGGCCATTTCCCCGATAATTATAGGCTTCGCCATCGTCAGGAGCCAGATTAATGGCTTGATTGTAATCTGCGATCGCCCTTTGCTTGTCTCCCAGGTCAAAGTAAGCCAGTCCCCGGCTTTTATAGACCTGAGCATAGTCTGGGTCTTGATCAATAACTTGGTCATAAATAGCGATCGCCCCTTGCAAATCACCTCTGAGGTGTTTATTTTTACCCTCAAGATAGAGATTCCCCGCTGAGGATGTTTGCACTGTCCGGCTGTTAGGAGGACTAAGACCTATTTCTGTTATCAGTACATCTTTATCTGGACTACAAGATATAGTAGTAATTACACCTAATATGCTCACCACAGCTATGGTCAGTCTTCTTTTAACCTTTAGGTGTTCTCGCTCAAATAACCGCAGTTTCATAAGTTAACTTAAACCCTCAACCGGAACGACAATTCAGACTAGATTTACTTCTTGTTTTTATTTACAATTGGTTCTCAGTTTTGAGAGTATCTGAAACCAGCAAAACCATAGCAAATATCTCCAATCTTGCGCACATCCCTAACCCCTGACTAAAAATATGTGCCTACAAGACTTTGTAACTAAACCTTATTAACTAATATTTTCCAGATTTAATTAATATTCACCTGTTAAATCAGGCCTCAAGAATAGAAATATTTATCCGGAATAATTTACAGATTTTTTATATAAATCACATTCTAGACAAATAAATTTATTTTTTATGTTTTTCCTGATACTTTATCTAGAATTAGCCGGTGGATTTTCCTGTCAAATTAATATTAATTAGATTAAGATAAATCGTTACAAAAGCTACAGTCAGCATGATGATAAATCTTGCGGGGTAGTCCTCGATACCGCCCTTTTATACCTAACTCAGATGAAGCGATCGCTCTATTCTAGCTGGGCGAATTATGCAGAGATTGACTTAAGAATACATTTCTAGATAGATCCAATTGTTGCGGTTGGTCAACACGGGCGATCGCGCGGATATTTTGATATAATCATAAGATTGCCTGAATAATTATACAACTCATATTATTCACATCTTCACCAACACTTAATAGTCAAGTTGTTGCATATGGGTTGCACTTGCATATTAATCAGTTTATTCTCTGTAGAGAAATAATATAAATCTCTATTATTTAGATAGCAAACTTGAGGTAGGACAGTCAAGAAAAATACAAATATATATTGACTAAATCACTTCAGGGTGTCCATAGCTATTCAACTCACCGTGTTACAGTGCAATTTAACCATAGAATACTTTGGTGCATAAATCCTTCCACATCATTGGACTAAGATGAAACCCTAAGAGCGTGCTGGGATGAAACTATCGAATCTAGATCCACTTATACCCCTCATGGAATTAAAAGCAAAATTCATGAAGTTACCAGAAAATTATTCCGTTGACGAGGGGGAATTAATCGAGTTTTTATCCCAGCGAAGATGGCCTGACAGAAATCGGCGCATTGATAGAACAACTTTTTGGCGGTGGCGAAACGACAACAAAATTGAGCATCAAAAATCCTTCGGTAAACTAGATATTTTAAAACTTTGCCAAATTTGCGATCACTACCGTTTAGATGGAACTCGCAATCAATACTTAACCATGGTTAATCATACTCCAGATTTGCCAGTTAAAAAATAAACTCTCGACTGCTTCGGCGTGCTTTACTATCCCTGTGTAAGTGTGAATGCTTGGCTTTTGGGTAGTTCGTTGTTTAAAATGGGATTTTAATGTTTATTAATCATGGTGTCTCCTCAACCCATTAACCCCAGTCCCGGACAAGAATCAGTTTGGGACTACCCCCGTCCCCCTCGTCTAGAAGACACAAACAAACATATTCAAATCATTTTTAATGATGTCGTCATTGTGGACACCCACAGCGCCAAGCGGGTTTTAGAAACTAGTCATCCACCAACTTACTATATTCCCCCAGGGGATATCAAAATGGAATACTTAGTATTGATGCCAAAATCTAGTTTTTGTGAGTGGAAAGGTATCGCTAGTTACTATACTATCCGCGTGGGTGATAAACAAGTACATAATGCTGCTTGGTTCTATCCCGACCCTACAGCTAATTTTGCCTCTATTAAGTATCATGTAGCATTCTATGCCCATCTCATGGATGCTTGCTATGTGGATGGGGAAAGAGTACAACCACAACCAGGTAATTTTTACGGTGGTTGGGTGACCCATGATATTGTGGGACCTTTTAAGGGTAGTCCGGGTACTTGGGGATGGTGAATCAACCTGACCCCAACCCTCTCCTTGTCAAGGGGAGGGGACTACTACAGTAAATATTGTTCTGCTTGTAATTTCAGTTTATCCCCCTCTAATAACACTTGGTCTATATAATCTTTCATCTCCATATAAGGTTGTCTTAAGGTGATCTTCTCTGACTGAATGGCTCTCCTGGTACTTTGTCGGACTTGACCAGCAAACTTACGTTGACCAAATAAATCTAGTCCTAATGAGATCATACTGTCTGGAGGTGTTTGGGTAGCTTGTTGGTTAATTTCTTTAATGACTAAGTTAAGCTCTTTTTTAATAGCTCTTAATTGTTTCTGGATAAAGTTAATATTCTTAACTTGTAACTTGACTGATGGGGGATTATCCAGGGTTAAGGTCATTTGTTGCTGCAATTGAGCAATTTGTAATTGGGTTTCTTGTAAGTTCATGGCTATTACCCCTCATCCCAAAATCTGCTGTTAGGTTATTCAATCATCCCACAAAAACCATTGTCATCTATCTAAGGGTAGATATTCTGTTTTTGGTTTTTTTAACGCAAAGGTTCGCAAAGGTGGCGCAAAGGTTCGCAAAGGGTATTTAAAGATGGTTTATAAGTGTTACATTAATCACAGTTATTTGCTGCTACTAAATAATGAACCATCCAGACTTTACACCACGGGGTTATGAAGTAATCAGGGAACTGGGACGCAACCGGGAAGGGGGGAGAATTGCTTGGTTAGCGTCACAGTTACAGACAGGTCAGCAGGTAGTAATTAAACAGTTCTGTTTTGCTCAGACTGGTTCGAGTTGGTCAGCGTATAAGGAACATGAGCGGGAAATTCAAGTATTAAAGGGACTGAAACACCCCGGTATTCCTGAATATTTGGGCGCATTTGCAACAGATGACGGCTTTTGTTTAGTTCAAGAGTATAAAAACGCCGAGAGTTTAGCCATCGGGCGCAGTTTTGACCCGGAGGAAATTAAACACATAGCAGTTAAAGTTTTAGAAATATTAGTATATTTACAAAATCGCATACCTCCGGTAATTCATCGAGATGTCAAACCGGAAAATATCTTAGTAGATGACCAATTGAATGTGTATCTGATTGACTTTGGCATGAGTCGCATTGGTAGTCAAGAGGTGGCGGCTAGTAGTGTGTTCCAAGGTACGCCGGGTTTTATCCCCCCGGAGCAATTACGTAAACCCACGGAGGGTTCTGATTTATATGGTTTAGGTGCTACGTTGATTTGTTTACTCACAGGGAAAAAGTCAACGCAGATACAAGATTTGACAGATGAGGATGACCCCTATGTAATTCATTTCCGTGATTTATTACCCCGGTTAAGTGTGCGGTTTCTGGGGTGGTTGGAGTTGATGGTTAAACCACGGCTGAAAGAACGGTTTGCAGATGCTCAAACGGCTTTACAGGCGTTGACACCCTTGGATGTGGTGCGTGTACCAGAAGTGAAGTTGAGTACATTGGTGTTGGAGTTGACAGCTACTCGCATCGGGGAAAGGTTAAAACAACCGATACAAGTGGTTAACACTATGTCGGAGACTTTGTTAGAGGGTAAGTGGGAAGTTGCACCCCATACCCAAGATCCGCCCCATACTCCCGACTCTCACAGTTGGATTGTGGTATCACCGAGGGAGTTTAAGGGTAATGAGATTAACTGTGATGTCTGGGTAGATACTAGTAAGTTAATGGCGGACAAGTTGTATGAGCGTCGGTTGTGGTTACGGAGTAATGCTAATGTGGAGGTTCACAGTTTAACTGTGCGGGTAAAAACAGCGCCTTTACCTATTGAACGGCGATCGGTTCCTTATTTGGGGTTGGTGGGTTCGTTGTTGATTTTTGCTGGGTTAGGTTATGCAGGTTATCTACTTGTTCCTCTCATTTGGGCTGGGATTGCGGCTGCTTATGGGGCTGTGATTGGGGCTGGGATTCCGGCTGTGATTCCGGCTGTGATTGGGGCTGCGATTGGGGGTGTGTTTGGGGCTTGGATTGGGTTTGTCAAGAGGGCTGGGATTTGGGCTAGTACCACCAGAAATGGATATCTTGCTTTGTCTGGTGGTGGGTTTGGGGTTGTGATTGGGTTTGGGATTGTGATTGGGATTGCGGCTGGGATTGAGTATTATGGGATTGCGGCTTTGTTTGCGGCTGGGATTGCGGCTGGGATTGGGGCTTTCTTTGGGGCTGTGATTGGGAATTGGACTGCGGCTGTGATTGGGGATAATGAGGCTGCGATTGGGGTTTATGCGGCTGGGATTGGGGCTGCTTATGGGCCTGGGATTGGGGCTGGGATTGCGGCTGGGTTTGCGGCTGGGTTTGAGGCTGGGTTTGAGGCTGGGTTGGTGGCCGCTGTGATTGGGAATGTGATTGGGATTGGGATTGTGCCTGTGATTGTGGCTGTGATTGTGGCTGGGATTGAATTTGTGATTGTATCTATGATTGAACCTGTGATTGAATTTGGCGGTAAGAAGTTGGGACTATTCACCGCCGGATTAGGAATCAGTAGCGGTATTGCGGTAGCAGTGGGAACGCTTCACCCCTACATTTTATTAGCCCTATTAGCTACGGGTTTACCCTTTGTAACTATGCTGCTCTATCCACCCATTCAACGCCGCCGGTTAATTGCTCAATATCGCCGGTCTGAGGAGCATTTGATTGCACCCTAGGTTTTTGAGGTGGTTTTTTTAACGCCAAGGTTCGCCAAGGGTGTTTAAAGATGGTTTATAAGTGTTACATTAATCACAGTTATTTGCTGCTACTAAATAATGAACCATCCAGACTTTACACCACAGGGTTATGAAGTAATAAGGGAATTGGGACGCAACCGGGAAGGGGGGAGAATTGCTTGGTTAGCGTCACAGTTACAGACAGGTAAGCAGGTAGTAATTAAACAGTTCTGTTTTGCTCAGACTGGTTCGAGTTGGTCAGCGTATAAGGAACATGAGCGGGAAATTCAAGTATTAAAGGGACTGAAACACTCTGGTATTCCTGAATATTTGGGCGCATTTGCAACAGATGACGGCTTTTGTTTAGTTCAAGAGTATAAAAACGCCGAGAGTTTAGCCATCGGGCGCAGTTTTGACCCGGAGGAAATTAAACACATAGCAGTTAAAGTTTTAGAAATATTAGTATATTTACAAAATCGCATACCTCCGGTAATTCATCGAGATGTGAAACCGGAAAATATCTTAGTAGATGACCAATCAAAGAACGGTTTGCAGATGCTCAAACGGCTTTGGAAGGGTTGAAACCTACTAACCTTAAAGACACCTCAACTCTAACATATATTGCTGAGAATATGTTGGAAAAGTGATGATTAGGGAACGGGGAACAGGGATTAGGGATTAGGGATTAGGGATTAGGGGAAGCAAAAAAATAAAGTCCCATTCCCTTCACAAGGGAATGGTGAGGGTGGGGGTAAAACAATATTTGATACAGTAATTACCAAGCTACCATATGTTTTACGTATAGTTGATCTAATGCATAATTTTAGACGTTGTATCTGTTTAACTGACTTTGTAATTAATGGGCAGGAGGAGAATCGAACTCCTATGACCGCAAGGCCGCCACATTTTGAGTGTGGTGCGTCTACCAGTTTCGCCACCCGCCCTTGGTTTCAACTTTACTATTATATCCTATTTAACTGAATTTGCAACTGGTAAATCAAAAAAATTTAGAGGGGGAAATTTTTCGGAAATTTCTCGTCAAGGTACTTGACATTACCCCTGGTTAGGCTGCTATATTGTCATAGTGTGAATCATTGGGGCGTAGCCAAGCGGTAAGGCAGCGGGTTTTGGTCCCGCCATCCCTAGGTTCGAATCCTAGCGCCCCAGTAAATAAGGAGTAGATTAATCTGCTCCTTATTTTTTTATTTATTGTTAGGGCGACTTTAAAGCTTGATCTAAAATTTGCCGAGCGTGTTCGGCTTTAGCTCTAGCTTCCTGGTAGCGTAAATTAGCCTGGGCAAAGTTTTTTAGGACTTTAAAACCTTCCTTGAGGCGATTAATTTCCTCTTCAGTTACCGGATTATCTGAAAACAAAACATCAACAGCGTGACGAATTTCTAGGGCTTCGGCGCGTGATTCCTGCACCTTCAGCTTGAGTGTGGCGAGATTATTCAAAATCTGAACAGCTTCTGTAATACTGTCCTCACCACTGACAGAAAAATTTGTCTGTGACTTCACCTCAATTAATTGTTGAGGGCCAAACCCCTCCTCCAATTCTGTGGGTAACTTACCAGCATCCATTAATTCCATCAGCTGATCCATGGCTTTATCACGGGCTTTGGCTGAATCTTTTCCAGAAACAGTGAGCATAATTTCTGGACTTTGAGCGAGAGTATACTGAACCATACTTAGAACAGAAAAATTGCTGATTAACCAAGCCAAGCGCCATAATCATAACATGAAGGCAGTACCAGGAACTCACAGGGGAAAGATGAAAATAAAACTCTATACTGAAAGAGCGATACAAGTAAATTCTCACAGGAGGGAAGAATAGTGACTCCCAATCCCACCATCATGCAAGCTGTAGAAAAACTCGGTTACCGAGTGACTGTTGGTGATGTCTCAAGTCAGGGTGGCTTGAGTGTAGCGGAGGCGGGACAAGGTTTATTAGCCTTGGCTTCTGATGCGGGCGGACATTTACAAGTAGCAGAAACAGGCGATATTGTTTACCTGTTTCCGCGAAATTTCCGCGAAATCTTACGTAATAAATACTTTCAGATGCGGTTGCAGGAATGGTGGAAAAAGGTCTGGGCAGTTCTTTTTTACCTGATTCGCATTTCTTTTGGTATTTTCTTAATTCTTTCTATTGTCCTGATCACTGTGACGATTATTATCATTGTGAATGCCGGGAGTTCAGATCGCAATGACAATGATCGAGGCCGCAGTTCTGGGGGTGGTGGGTTATTCTTTTTTCCATTCCCAGATTTATTCTGGTACTTCAGCCCCGATTATAGCACCCGCTCCCAACAACGGCATTACCAAAGACAGCAAGGAAGTAACTTGAATTTCTTTGAGGCTGTATTTTCCTTTTTATTTGGCGATGGTAATCCAAATGCTAATTTAGAACAACGGCGATGGCAAGAAATCGCGACTGTGATTGGGAATAATCATGGTGCGGTGGTAGCAGAACAAATTGCTCCCTATCTGGATGACCTTGGGGAAACTTATACACGGGAGTATGAAGATTATATGCTGCCTGTGCTGACTCGTTTTAATGGACAACCAGAGGTCAGCCCAGAAGGGCACATTGTCTATTATTTCCCAGAGCTGCAAGTTAAAGCCACTAAAACAAGCCCTGAATTAGTACCCACCCATTTAGAAGAATATCCTTGGCGTTTTAGTGCTGCAGGTGCAGGACAAATTATCCTGGCTGCAGGTTTGGGTGTACTCAATTTTGTGGCGGCTTTAATATTGGGAGGTTTAATAGCCGATGGGACAGCAGCGGCGCAATTGGGGGGATTAGTAGCTTTTGTAGAGGGGATTTATTGGCTATTGTTGGGTTATGGTGCGGGTTTCTTAGGTATCCCCTTAGTGCGTTATTTTTGGATTCAATGGCGCAATCAAAAAATTGCTGCACGCAATCGCGATCGCTTGTATCAGGCTCAACTATTAGCAAATCCAGAGGAGACTTTACAGCGAAAAATCAACTACGCACAGCAATTCGCTACAGAAAAAGTCATCAGTAGTGAAGATTTAGTTTATTCCACCGAAACCGACTTAATCGACCAAGAGCTTGAGGGCTAGCCAATAGCTAGTTATTTGCTAATAATAGATTACATATCCTCATAAATGCTAAGATAGTGGTGCAGTAACTTACTTGGTCTTAATTGGGGTCAGGGTTACCCCTTGGTAGTAATGTCCTAAAATTTGCAGGTGGTTGGCTCCTTGTCGAGCCAGATTATAGGCTCCCCACTGGCTCATTCCTAAGCCATGACCAAATCCTAGACCTTGGAGGACAAAATCACCATTTGTGCCTCTAGTGATATTAAAGCGCGTGCTTCGGAGTTTGAGTGCAGTTCGCACCTCTTCCCCTCTGAGTACTCTTGTACCTTGCTCACCCACAATTTTTAACGCTTTCACACTGCGGAAAGGTGAGAAGGCTTGTGGAATCATATCTTTGATGTTACCAATACCGGAAATTTTCGAGCTAATTTCATCGGGGGAAAAGGTTTGCACCCAGTTACAAGCGCTGATATTTTGATCGTAGTCTTGAACAGCACGCAAGTAAGCCAGGCGTTTTCCCCAAACATCTTCGACATTTTCAGTATGCCCCCAGAACAGGCGTGAAACGCGGAGAGAATAATTTGATTGTTATGTGTTAATACTTTCCCAACTGTAGAATCAACGGCCGCGTAAATAGCAGGAGATTCCTTAGCGACTCCTTGATAAATTTGCCACCGGTCAGGAGTAGCCCCTAAGTCATAAGTGGGATGATTGCGCTGTTCCCGGCGCTTGTAAAGTGCGTAGGTGCGAGCAGCTATGGCCTGGGCTTTGAGGGCTTCCTGAGGCCATCTAGAATCCATTTCACCACCGATGACACTGTAAAGATATTCTTCTAAATCAACCCAGTTAACGACATCTAACCCTTTATCTGTAGGCAAAACCAAGGTTCTGCCACGATACCAGCGATCGCCAATATAAACAAATCCCTGATTTGTCGGCTCAATCCAAAATAAGCCAGATTGCCACCTATTGAGAGCCACACCACCGGGGATACTTTGGGCATCAAATGAACTCATAGCGGGTAATTGTCCCAGAGTCCGGCCTCTACTATCCTTGACAAGTGCAGTTGTGGAACTACCCACCTTGACTTGATTAACTCCCCTCTCAATTGCCACGCGCAGGATGATAGATGCTTGAGCCGGGGCGACTAAAACCATCCACAAAAAGATGCCTATCCACCAATGACGTACTTTAAGCTGGGAAAACAAAGAGCCTAATAACAGTTGAAATTTCATACTCATCATTTAAATCACATTTAAGCAAGTATCTATGATCTACCAGTGAAGATGAGACAGTTCTGCTAGATAAAACCTAGACAAAGCTAGACTTTACTTTCTACTTCAACGGGAGCATGGGAGCGGTTATCCCTTAGTAGACTTGCACGCCTTAGCCAGACGCGATATTTCTCTTAAGATTTACAAGAAAGACTACCGCTATCATTGCTTGGTTTTCGCGTTGGCAATAGTCTTAATTCAATACTTGATATCGTAGGATTATATATCAAGTGGGCGATTTTCTTAACTCACTTATGTCAATGCTTGTCAACATAAGTATAGTTTTGTCTATAAAATAGTCAGATTAGGACTAGCTCACCCGGGAAGTTGCCACTTCCTCACAATTATGCCTTCAGTATGGAAAATCAGATCATTAAGTCATTAAGTGCAACTTTTAAGCTAATCAAAGCGATTAAACTAGATTAACTACGGCATCCGTCAATTCTGACTCCTCAGAAAGCATGATTTCATCATGGGTCACGGTGAAGGCAGTTGCTTGCAAAGCACGCAATAAAATATTGCGTGCGCCATTTACATCACGACAAATCTGTATTCCGCAATGTGGACATTTAAAAACTTTGTTCCCACCTAATTTATAGTGAACATGACCGCAGTTACCACAGGTTTTTGATGTATATGATTCGTTGCAAAGAACGACTATTACACCTTTCCTTTGTGCAGCTTGCTTGAGATGTCGCTCAAATTTGTAATGGGAAAGAGTCAGCATTTGCCGTACAGACTTACTGTTGATTCTGCGTTTCTTCCCGCTACGTCTTTTAATCACCATTTGACTAGAATCAAAGGTTGGCAAGTAAATTACTTTGTAGGAATTAACAAGCAAGTTAACAGCTTTGTTATGCAAATCTTTAATTAAATTCTCAATTCTTTCTCTGACGCGATTAGCAGCAATACGCATCTTTCTACGTTGACGGCACGTTGTTTTGGTAGAACGGCTGATGAGATTATCAAGGTGCTGACACAATCTTTGTATGCGTCCGATGTCTCCCGTTGCAATCTCTAAGACATTCTCGCCATCAAAACCAGTTAAGAAAGTGCGATTACCGGGGTCTAATGCTATTACCCTATCACTACCAGTAGGTACGGTTTCTTTATGTTGAGGAAAGCAGCCAAACCATTTACCACGACGGTAAACAAGCTCTGTGCCATATTCGCACTGTTCAGGAATAGTTTGACCAATTGTAGTAAAACCTAAACCTTTTGTTGTGCGCGGATACCAAGTACCATTTTTGAAATTGCCCACCTTGAATTGAATAGCTTGGCTTGTGGCTTTACAGCTTTTAAATTTCGCGCTACCACCTTGAGTGTGAGCCTGTTTAACGGCATCAAATGCCTCAAAACAAGCTTCTTGACGTTGATGCCCTGGTAATGTTTTCACCCATTCGGGTACATCTATTTTTTGAGCTATTTTATCTAACTCTTCAGCAGATATCTTGACTTCTTTTTCTATGCTAGTTTTCTTATCAATAATTAGTCTGACTTGAGTATCGTAATTATTGTGAAGATAACTAATACACTGATTGAAGTAATAACGATAAGCGGCAAGCCAACGCTTCCAAACTCGATGTAATTCTTTACTAGGAAATAGCCTGATTTTCAATACACTGTTCGGTGGCTGCTTTGTCGATTTCTTGTGACGCGACTTCTTTTTGTAAGTCTTGTTTGATGCTTGACTTGTATTTTCTAAGCCCGTATAACCTGCTAGAGAAACAGTGGATGCTCGACAACATATCTTGTACGAGTTCCTGTTCTGGACTGAGCTTACGGTCATTGAGAACCACGAGTTCGCACTCAAATTTTGTGCATAACCACCTAACCAATTCAAATCCGAACCGGACAAGTCGCTCAGGGTGGGGAAAGACAATACGTTAGATATCGCCGTCGATGATTCGTTCCAGAATGGCGAGGAATTTTTTCCGTTTAAAATTGAGTCCGCTGCCAACTTCTGAAATAATTTCAGCCTCTGGGTATCTTGTGCGTAAGTGTTCAAGTTGTCGTTGCAAATCATCTTGCTGGGAATGAGTCGATACTCGTCCATAGCAAATAGTTGTAATTGTCCGGGGTATTCCGCCAATTTTTCCGACTTCTTCGAGGATGAACCGCCTTTGACCGCCTGGTGTACGGATTGCTTTAAGCTTGCCTTCGTTTTCCCATCTCCTGAGACTGGAGACATGGACACCAAGGATTTTAGCTGCTTCCTTGGGAGTGACATGGTGCATTAAGACCTCATTAAATCAACTACTTTTAGTCTAGCGTGAGTTAATATTATTTAATCGCTTTAAGCAAATAAGTTACAATTACTTACACGTCTTCCCGATTGCTAACCTTGAGAATTACTCACATCATTAGCTATAATTCCCAGTAAATTCAATTTGCTCAAAACTTCTATAGCTGGCTTCAACTGGTTGCTAGTCACCTGACCAATACGCGCCACCATGACAATTGCTTGACAGCATGATGCCAAAATTCTGGCATCCACGCTGCCTAAAATCGGCGGTGCATCGATGAGGACTAAATCATAGGTTTGCTCAAACAACTTTAGCAGTTCTGCCATTCGGTTGTGACTCAGCAATTGAATTGTGTCCTCCGGTGTGGGGCCAGCAGTCAAAATATCAATAGAAGGGTGAATGGGTTGGATATAATCTTGGACTTGGGTATTTGTGTCATCAATTAATAACAGAGATAGTCCCCAGTCATTACACAGTTGCAAATTTTTGTGTATGTGAGGACACTGCAAGTTAGCGTCAATCAATAAGACGCGCCGGTTCATTCGCGCAGCACTTGCAGCTAGTCCCAGGGCCAAGGTGGTCTTACCTTCTCTAGATATTGCTGAAGTTAACATCAGGGACTTGTAGGGGTAAAGATGCTTGAATATTTGAAGGTTTTGGTATATAATATCTATGCTTTCATGGCTAGGTAACCAAGTGCTACTTTCTAACAAAGGGACAGCTAAATTTTCCTGTTTGCGCCAAAACCAGCGAGGTAAACCCTTGTTGACACTAGAGAGCGCCAATTTTGGCACTGACCCCAATATTCTCAGCTGCGTCAGCTTCTGTAATTGCTTAACAGAATATATAGTGTAATTCAAGATTCCCCAAATCAGGGAGAGGGCAATACCTGCAATGGGACTAACTACAACTCCCCCCAGTAAAAGTGTTTTTCTCCGGTCACTTGTGGAAGTTCCCAAACCTGCTTGCTCTAAAATTTGCCAATTAAACCCCCCCTGAGAAATCTTTAATCCCAAATACTGCTGGGTCTGGACTAATTGCTCAAGTATCTTGCGTTGAGTTTCTACTGCTGGTAGTAGGCGGTTGTACTCAGCTATAAGGCTGGGGTATTTGCTCAGTTGGGACTTGAGTTGTTTCTCCGATTCAGATAAACTATTTTCATGAGCCTTTAGTCCTTGTAGAACTGTTTGCACCTGAATAAATTCTTGCATCAGGGTAGGATTAACTTCTGTTGCTTCTCCTTGTGTCAAGGGTAATTTTTCGGTGTCACTAACATTTTTAATATCTTTGACATCTACCAATTCTTTGATTTCTTGCTCTAACAGCGCTTTTTGACTCTGATATTGCTGTCTGAGTCGTTCTAAGATTGGCGACTCCTCTGTATAGCGCATTTCCTCCCTAGCAATGGCTAGTTCAGTGTTTTGAACTGCACCCAATAGGGATTGGTAACGAGTTGATTGGTTTAAACGAGAAGCAATTCTGGCCTTCTGGGATAACTCAGCGATTTTTTGTTCTAGGTTATTGTACCGAGCTTGTACATCTTTAATCTGTGCGCGGGTAATTTGTTGCTGTTTTTCAACATCAGCAAGAGATTCTAGCAGGATTTTACTTTGTACTTCCGGGTCAAGTATATTATGCTGTTTGCGGAAATCTTCTAACTTTTTCTCAGCTTGACTCAGCTCTTTTTTGGTCTGAGGTAAGCGTGCGCTAACAAAACTCAGTCCTTGCTTCAGTCGTTCTTGTTGTTGCTGTGTATTATACTGTAGATAAACTGTTTGTAGAGCTTGCAACACTCTTTGTGTTTTTACTGGGTCATTAGCACTAAAGGAAACCTCAAATATTTGACTATGACCTTGATAAACTCCAGAGATGACTGGTAATTGCTTGACTAACAGACCTGTTTTTTGATTGTCTCTATGGTGGCCTTTAATATCTTCTAGGGTAATATCTGGATAATCAGAACGCAGAATATCTACAGCTTTCTGTATCAATTTAGAACTCACCATCAGTTTCATCTGATAGCTGTGATCAAATACTGGTGGGTTAGCTTCAGTTAAGTCATTATTTGTACTTAAGGAACTATTATTTACTCTAACTCCCTCGTATAAATTGGAGTGTACCAATATCTGCATGGAGCTTTGATAATTCGGTTTGATATTGAGAGCCAAGTAGCCAGTCACTGACATAAATATGCAGGAAATACCTAAGCAAAAAAAGCGCCGGCGAAGTAAAATTTCAGGTAGTCTTCTGACATTAACTGGTTTTATTGAAGAGTAATGAACCAGTTGGTTTTGATTCATACTTGTGTTACTCACTATCAAATTCCTCTAATATATAAATCTACCGAACGCTATATATGGAAGATTATCTTGTCGTTGCTAAAAAAAATGATGTTTTTTCACCCTATAGATTTACTATTTTACTAGAGGTTTATGATTTGTATTATGAAGATTGTGTATAACCCATGATGAAGCTATTTTTGTGACTAAATACCGTAAGCGGCGATCGCGTTATGCTGAAGGTAATCGCCTGGGTTCTTATACTTTAAGCAATCACCGCACTTTTAGGGCGGTGAAGTACGTCAAATAGTTACAATAAATTAAGGGTGGGTTGCTCATGGCTTACCCACCCTAGTGATTAGCTTAATAAGGCCACTTCCAATCGCGAATTTCCGGCATATCTTCGCCGTGTTCCTGAATGTATTGCTTATGTTCAATCAGCTTATCTTCTAACATCTGTTTCACATAAGCAGCTTTATAACCTAGTTTTGGCACGCGGTCAATTACATCCATCACCAAGTGGAAGCGGTCAAGGTCATTGAGCACAACCATATCAAAGGGGGTGGTAGTGGTTCCCTCTTCCTTATAACCGCGCACGTGTAAGTTTTTGTGGTTGGTGTGGCGATAGGTCAGACGATGGATTAACCAAGGATAACCATGGAAAGCAAAGATAATTGGTTTATCAGTGGTAAAAATTATATCAAATTCTTTACCGCTTAAACCGTGGGGATGCTCAGTTTGTGGTTGTAGTTTCATCAAGTTGATGATGTTGACCACCCGCACCTTTAATTCTGGGAAGTACTGACGCAGAATATCGACTGCGGCTAAGGTTTCTAAGGTGGGAACATCCCCAGCACAAGCCATAACTACATCTGGTTCACTCCCTTGATCATTGCTAGCCCATTCCCAAATACTCAGGCCTTTGGTACAATGCTTAATAGCAGCGTCCATGTCTAAGTATTGCAATGATGGCTGTTTTCCAGCAACTATAACATTGACATATTGGCGACTTCTTAAGCAATGGTCTGTTACCGACAGCAGAGTATTAGCATCGGGGGGAAGATAGACGCGGATAATCTCGGCTTTTTTGTTAAGTACATGGTCGATAAAACCAGGGTCTTGGTGAGAGAATCCGTTATGGTCTTGTCGCCAAACGTGAGAGGTGAGTAAATAGTTAAGGGATGCAATCGGTCGCCGCCAGGGAATATGATTAGTAGTCTTGAGCCATTTGGCGTGCTGGTTAAACATCGAGTCGATGATGTGGATAAACGCCTCATAGCAGGAGAAGAAGCCATGACGACCTGTAAGCAGGTATCCTTCTAACCAGCCTTGACAATTGGTTTCACTGAGCACCTCCATCACCCGACCATTGGGTGACAGTTTTTCATCTTCTGGGAGGATATCCGCTACCCACGTCCTATCTGTCACTTCTAGCACCGCACCCAGTCGATTTGACGCGGTTTCGTCAGGGCCAAATACCCGAAAGTTGCGGCTTTCTGCGTTGAGTTTCATCACGTCCCGCAGGAACTCTCCGGCTACTTTGGTAGCTTCCGCATAAGTTGTCCCTGGTTTGGCGATCGCCACAGCGTAATCTGTGAAGTTAGGCATTTTTAAGTCCCGCAGCAGAATACCGCCATTGGCGTGGGGATTGTCCCCCATCCGTCGTTGTCCTTGGGGCGCTAGTTCTGCTAGTTCGGGGATGAGTTTACCGTTAGCATCGAAGAGTTCTTCGGGTTTGTAACTCTTCATCCAGTCTTCTAGTAATTTTAGGTGTTCTGGGTTCCCGACTACGTTACCAAAGGGTACTTGATGCGATCGCCAATAGTCCTCGGTTTTTTTCCCGTCTACTTCTTTAGGTCCTGTCCAACCTTTGGGGGTTCTGAGGATAATCATCGGCCACTGGGGACGTTTGCTACTGTGGTTATAACCATGTACCCTAGCTTCTCTTTGGATGCTGTGGATTTGGGCGATCGCAGTTTCTAAAATCGCCGCCATTTGCTGGTGGACATCCGCAGGGTCACTACCTTCTACAAAGTAAGGTTTATAACCATAACCTAAAAATAGGTTTTCTAATTCTTCATGACTCAACCTAGCCAAAACCGTGGGGTTAGCTATTTTATAGCCATTGAGGTGTAATATAGGCAGCACTGCACCATCATTCACAGGGTTAAGAAACTTGTTAGAATGCCAACTGGTAGCTAAAGCTCCTGTTTCCGCCTCCCCATCACCCACAACCGCCGCCACAATTAAATCAGGGTTGTCAAAAGCAGCACCATAGGCATGAACCAGAGCATAACCTAATTCTCCCCCTTCGTGAATTGAACCAGGGGTTTCTGGTGCAACGTGGCTAGGAATACCACCGGGAAAAGAGAACTGTTTAAACAGTTTCTTCATTCCCTCTACATCTTGGGAAATGTTGGGGTAGTATTCGCTGTATGTCCCCTCCAGGTAAGTATTAGCGACTAGTCCCGGTCCCCCATGACCAGGACCTGCGATATAAATCATATTCAGGTCATACTTTTTAATTACCCGGTTGAGATGAACATAAATAAAGTTCAGCCCTGGTGTTGTTCCCCAGTGTCCTAATAGTCTGGGTTTAACGTGTTCGGGTTTTAAAGGTTCTCGCAGTAGGGGATTATCAAACAGATATATTTGTCCAACCGAAAGATAGTTAGCAGCACGCCAGTAAGCGTTTATTTTCTCCAGTTCTTCCCCGGCTAAAGGCTGCATTTGTGCGGGACTCGCTAAAGTCATATCAAACTCCATTGCTAAATTTTTTTGCTAACTCCATGGGTTTATCGTCAGCAAGACTTCTGAACTAACGACAAATTACCCGAAAATCTCATCGGTGAATTTACTTCTACAATTAGGGAGTTTTTAACAATTCTGACAGGATAGTTTTCTAATGATTTCTCTCCACAACCGCAACAGGAATACATTATTAACCTTCTGTTAACTTTCTCTGCTGTCTTCATGAAACACTAACAGATTTACTCTAGTATAGAAACATTTTTAATGTTTATTTTAAGTTTGATTTCCTGATCTATATTCAGCATAGAATAGTACCTGATGTTCCCCGGAAAATATCCTCAGTTGACAATTGATAATTATTACTTTTGCTAGATGCACATTTTCAACTGGTAATCATGAGTTTAAGTATTGCTGACTGGTATAATTATCAATATTGGTATATCAGTACTAATATAACTGTTGCAAAAATAGTATTATGAAGAATTGCTGCTAGTAGACTATTACCCAGCCGATATGTTATATCACACCCCATGCTTAAATGGCCATCTTCCTCACGCTCACGACAACAGTCAAAATACTATTCGCATTCGGGGTGCTAGACAGCATAATCTCAAAAATATAGACCTGGAATTACCACGCGATCGCCTGATTGTATTTACTGGGGTTTCCGGTTCCGGTAAATCTTCCTTAGCCTTTGATACCATTTTCGCCGAAGGTCAACGGCGTTATGTAGAGTCCCTGAGCGCCTACGCACGGCAATTTTTAGGTCAATTAGATAAACCGGATGTCGAAGCCATCGAGGGGTTAAGTCCGGCCATTTCCATTGACCAAAAATCTACTTCCCATAACCCCCGTTCCACCGTGGGGACAGTCACAGAAATTTACGATTATTTACGCCTCCTGTTTGGTCGTGCTGGTGAACCCCATTGTCCCATATGCGGGCGCTCCATTGCACCCCAGACCATTGACCAGATGTGCGATCGCATTTTGGAATTACCAGACCGTACCCGGTTTCAAATTCTCGCCCCCGTAGTCCGGGGGAAAAAAGGGACTCACCGCAAGCTGTTATCGAGTCTCGCTGCTCAAGGTTTTGTGCGGGTGCGTGTAGATGGGGAAGTGCGGGAACTCTCCGACTCCATAGAACTAGATAAAAATATTACTCATACCATAGAAGTTGTCATTGACCGCTTAGTAAAAAAAGACAGTATTCAAGAGCGTTTAGTAGATTCTCTTTCTACGTGCCTTAAACAGTCCGGTGGTATTGCCAACATCCTGGTCAGTCACAGCGAGGAGCAAGAAGAAGAATTAGTATTTTCAGAAAACTTCGCTTGTCCAGTCCATGGGGCGGTAATGGAAGAATTATCGCCGCGGTTGTTCTCCTTTAACTCCCCTTATGGTGCTTGTCCCCATTGTCACGGCATAGGCAGTTTAAAAACATTTACCCCAGATTTGATTATACCTGACCCGCAATCGCCAATATATGCAGCGATCGCCCCCTGGTCGGAAAAAGAAAACTCCTATTATCTAGATTTGCTTTATACTTTAGGACAAGCTCACGGGTTTGAACTCCAAACCAAGTGGAATCAGCTAACAGCAGAACAACAGCAAACCGTGCTCTATGGCGAAAATCAAGAAAGAAAGCAGAATTTTAAAGGTGTAATCCCCATTTTACAACGGCAATACGAGGGGGGGTCAGACTTAATTAAGCAGAAATTAGAACCCTATCTCATTGACCAACCCTGTGAGGTTTGTGGAGGAAAACGCTTAAAACCCGAAGCTTTAGCAGTACGCTTGGGACAATATGGTATTTTAGACTTAACCGGGGTTTCGATTCAAGATTGCCAAACCAGAATTGATCAGTTAAAATTAAGCGATCGCCAACTGCAAATTGCCGACTTAGTTTTAAGAGAAATCAAAGCCAGATTGCAATTCTTACTAGATGTCGGCTTAGATTATCTCACCCTTGACCGTCCCGCCATGACCCTTTCCGGTGGGGAAGCCCAACGGATTCGTTTAGCCACACAGATAGGTTCTGGTTTAACAGGGGTACTCTATGTTTTAGATGAACCCAGCATCGGTTTACATCAAAGAGACAACGGCCGCTTACTCAAAACTTTAACCAAATTACGCGAGTTAGGTAACACCCTCATCGTCGTAGAGCATGACGAAGAAACCATCCGCGCTGCTGATCACATCGTTGATATTGGACCAGGTGCAGGAATCCACGGCGGAAATATTACCTCTCAAGGCGACCTAGAAACCCTACTCGCAGCAACAGACTCTTTAACAGGTGCTTACTTATCGGGGAGACGAGTAATCACCACCCCAGCGCAACGAAGACAGGGGAACGGACGCAGTTTAGTAATTAAAAACGCCCATCGCAATAACTTAAAAAATATCGATGTAGAAATTCCCCTAGGTAAACTGGTCTCCGTCACCGGTGTTTCTGGTTCCGGTAAATCTACCCTCATCAACGAACTACTTTATCCCTCACTACAACATCATTTAACAAAGAAAGTCCCCCTACCCAAACACTTACAAGAAATTCAGGGATTAAACGCAGTAGATAAAGCCATTGTCATCGACCAGTCACCCATAGGACGTACACCACGCTCCAACCCCGCTACCTATACAGGTATTTTCGATGCAATTCGAGATGTATTTTCCCAAACAGTCGAAACCAAGGCCAGGGGATACAAACCCGGACAATTTTCTTTTAATGTCAAAGGTGGGCGTTGTGAAGCTTGTAGCGGTCAGGGTGTCAATGTCATTGAAATGAACTTTCTCCCAGATGTGTATGTACAGTGCGAAGTTTGCAAAGGCGCAAGATACAATCGGGAAACCTTACAGGTGAAATACAAAGATAAATCTATAGCAGACGTGCTGAATATGACCGTCGAGGAAAGTTTAGAGTTTTTCCAGAACATCCCCAAAGCTTTTACCCGACTGCAAACTTTATATGATGTCGGTTTAGGTTACATCAAACTCGGACAACCTGCTACCACCTTATCTGGAGGGGAAGCCCAACGGGTGAAATTAGCCACAGAACTATCTCGCCGCGCTACAGGTAAAACCCTGTATCTCATAGATGAACCCACCACCGGGTTATCCTTTTATGATGTCCATAAATTATTGGATGTATTACAAAGGTTAGTCGATAAGGGTAACTCCATCTTAGTCATTGAACACAATTTAGATGTCATTCGTTGCGCTGACTGGGTAATTGATTTAGGTCCAGAAGGTGGGGATAAAGGCGGCGAAATCATTGCAGTGGGGACACCCGAAGAAGTTGCAACCAATCCTATTTCTTATACAGGACAATATCTACAGCAGGTGTTACAGCAGTATCCAGCGAGTTAAAAAAAATAGAAAAAAAAATAATATGACAAAACACTAGCCATCCCCAAAACTCTATGCTATGCTAATAAACGATGAATAAGCATGGCTCAGTAGCTCAGTTGGTTAGAGCACGGGACTCATAAGCCTGGGGTCGTTGGTTCAAATCCGACCTGAGCCATTAGAGTAATTTTTAATGAATAACTCCTTACCCTTGGCTGCCCTACCCTGCTTGTAATTGTTCATACCATATTGTAATTCCCACTCAAACAGGTAAGAGTCTGGAAAGTTTTCTCTGATTTGAGGGGAATCATCGTAAGTGATTAACCAAGGGTGAGCGCATCCTCTGACCAATTCCCCAAACCTTTGATGATTAAAACAGGTGTGCAAATCACCATCTTTACCATATAACCTGGATTTGGTAGCAGTAAAATAAGGCGGGTCTAAAAATATAAATACATTTTTACCCTCTGCTTTCAATAAGTCACCATAATCCAAGTTAGTAATTTTCACATCATCCGTTAAAATCTCCCCTAACTTCTCTAGGCGGTCTATGGAAGAGTAAGTAAAGCGTTTATGAAAAGCTTGCTCAGAAAACCCCCCAGATTCTACAGTACCAGAAAATGTAATTCTATTCAGAACAAAAAAGCGTACTGCCCTGTCAAAGTCAGATAAGTTATTGCTGTCTATAGTGGTTAATTCTGCAAAAAGGATTTTACCATCTGTATATGTCTGTTTAATGTGACGGATTTCTGTTAACAGACGGCGTAAATCGGATTTTGCATATTTCCAAAACAGATATAACTCGCGGTTTAAATCATTAATCCAAATTTTCAGATAGGGATATTTTTGTTTCAAGTATATAAATACAGAACCACCACCCACAAAAGGTTCTCGAAATTCTGAAAAGCTTTCTGGTAAGTGTGCTGTTATTTCCTTAATAGCTTTTGACTTCCCACCAGGGTAACGCAATGGACTTTTGATCATAATTATTGGAGCGTAAGATCCCCGACTTCTTAAATAATTGGCATCATCTCATATAATTTGTCCAGAAGTCGGGGATCTGTGTGACTCGAAGATCATGTATTTGATCATCTTCACCGGGCGATCGCGCTGCTGTAAGGCGATCGCGCTGCTGTAAGTCATTTCATATACTCCCCTCCCTTTGTAAGGGGAGGGGTTGGGGGTGGGGTCAATACTACTCTAAAATTTTTATACTCTCAAAAATCTATCTTTAGATAGATGACAAGATTACCTAAATAGTATTACTGAGATTGAATAAAATAAATGTGTCATTTATTTTATTATGTCCAGAGCGTGGTATTATAAATTTCATCTATTTAAACTTTTGCTGTTTCTTCTTATAAGTATGCATACCGTTAAATATTTAACTAACCATCAAAGGTAAAACCCATGCAATTAATAGGACTAACTAAAGCTGTAGCCTTAACAACACTGACATTCACCCTCAGTGCTACCCCCACTTGGGGTCAAACCAATCAAACCCAAGCGTTAACTATCAAAAATTCCCAAGTAGTTAGTCAAAGACCCCCAATACTTTACAGTCAAGGTCGGTCTAATCAGGATTTAGCTGAAACTCACCTCAGACGCGGTATTGATTACTATGAACAGGGAAATTTAGCGTTAGCTCTGTTTAATTTCAACCGAGCTATTGAACTTAATCCTAATGACGCTGAAGCTTACTACGGTCGAGGTAATGTTTACTTTTACTACGGTCGCGATATTGTTTGCCGTGACCAGCATAAATGTGATTTAGCTGTGGCTGATTACACCCAAGCTATTAAACTTAATCCTAATTTTGCTGAAGCTTACAGCAGTCGCGGTAGAGTTTACCGTGACCAGCAGAAATGGGAATTAGCTGTGGCTGATTTGAATAAAGCTATTGAACTTAATCCTAATTATGCCAAAGCTTACATCAATCGCGGTATTGTTTACGCTGACCAGAGAAATTTGGCGTTAGCTCTGTTTAATTTCAACCGAGCTATTGAACTTAATCCTAATGACGCTGAAGCTTACTACGGTCGAGGTAATGCTTACTACTACGATCGCGAAATGCTTACTAGTTGCCCTGACCAGCATAAATGTGATTTAGCTGTGGCTGATTACACCCAAGCTATTAAACTTAATCCTAATTTTGCTGAAGCTTACAGCAGTCGCGGTAGAGTTTACCGTGACCAGCAGAAATGGGAATTAGCTGTGGCTGATTTGAATAAAGCTATTGAACTTAATCCTAATCGCAGTCATGTTGATCGATTTACTCTCAGCGTTATAGCTATAACTTACTACTACAATCGCGGTAATGTTTACGCTCAACAACAGAAATGGGATTTAGCTCTGTTTAATTTCAACCAAGCTATTAAACTTAATCCTAATTTAGATGATGCTTACGTCCGTCGCGGTGCTGTTTATGCTTTACAGCAGAAATGGGATTTAGTACTGGCTGATCTCAACCAAGCTATTGTGATTAATTCTGATTATGCTGAAGCTTACATCCTTCGCGGTTTTGCTTACGCTAACCAGCAAAAATGGGAATTAGCTCTGGCTGATTTCAACCAAGCTATTAAACTTAATCCTAATTATGCTGAAGCTTACTACGGTCGAGGTAATGCTTACTATAACCAGCAGAAATGGGATTTAGCATTGGCTAATTACACCCAAGCTATTAGGATTAATTCTAATTTAGCTGAAGCTTACTACACTCGCGGTAATGTTTACGGTAAGCTGCAGAAATGGGATTTAGCATTGGCTAATTACACCCAAGCTATTAGGATTAATTCTAATTTAGCTGAAGCTTACAGAAATCGCGGTGCTGTTTACGGTAACCTAGGAGACATCAACAAAGCCAGGGGAGACCTCCAAAGAGCAGCGCAATTATTCCGCAATCAAGGTAATACTGCTGCTTATCAAGAAGCAATTAGGCTTTTAAACTCAATCTAGCTGCAAAGATACCTGAAAGTAAGCACTGCAAAGATTTTAGAGAACTGTTCGCCCTTGTGTTGATGAGAAAAGCTAAAAAGCCGACTCGCCAACTTGTAACTGGGAAAGTCAGCTAATGGCACTCCACAAAAGTTGGCAAGGGGTAAAACTGGTTTAAACTACCCAATTTTTGACATATGCCCAGTCAACCCTTGCCAACGATAACCTCAAAAGTTCTTGCCTAACGAATAAGTCAGGTTCTGATTCAACTAGCAGCGCCACCAAATAATCAGCTAGTTCAAACTCAGTCAAGTCTTTGCACCTCATACATATTTCTGGATATTGCTTGAGGTATCCAATAACTAAACCTGTTTCCATTCTTTTAGTCTCCCGATTTGCACCTAACGCGGGATGATTCCCCAATATAGCAACCGCCAAGGAGGTTAGGACGCAAAAAGTAAGACATCCTCAATGGCATCTCGTAAAGAATCAAACTGCTCAAGTTTTTTGCGGATTCGACTTTTTAACCAAGACCAACATTTTTCAATCTGATTCAGGTCTGGAGAATAAGGTGGTAGGTACAACACTTCACACCCTGCGTACTCAATCAGTTGTTGAATGCGCCCACCTTTATGAAATGTAGCATTATCCATCACCACAACCTGTCCCGGTTTGAGTGTGGGAAGCAAACAAGCTTCAAGCCAAGTCTCAAATACTATTCGATTACACGCACCCTCAACAGTGAAAGGAGCTATCAGCTGATGGTTACACAGCGCGGCAATTATGTTCACCCGACCTTGACGACGACCTGATTTAAGTGCATGGAAGCGCTGTCCTTTTGAGTTCCAACCGTAATCATACTGGTCTCGGTTGTCCATTCCTGACTCATCGAGGTATACAATCTTCTCCACAGGTAACTTAGACAACTGCGTTACGAAAGCCTGTCGTTTAACCTCATCGCGCTCACGGTAGCCATAAGTCTTTTTTTTCGCGTAAAACCAATTTTTTTCAAAGCTCTTGAGATTGTGCGCTCGCTAATTTCTTCAGGCCAAAGTGAGGCCATCTCTACTTGGGTTTTATCGCCATGCACGGAAGCGAACTCACGAAATTTTTCCCAATCGGTAATTTTGTGACCATTCCCAGGACGCTTACTAGGCAAGGCTTGGAAGTCCCCCGTTTCGGTTTTTCGCTTCAACCATAGGGTGATGGTGTTGCGACTAATATTAAACATTTGACTGGCTTCAGTTTTCTTCAAGCCATCGAGTTCAATCGCTTGGATTACTTTTTGACGAAGGTCGTAACTGTACGGCTTGGGCATATACCTGTAGCAAGCGATCGCTTCACATGAAAAGGGACTACTTATAGTTTATGCTTAAATTACCTTGGCGGTTGCTATAGAATCAACCGGATACCGCGCAAGAACTTCTGATACAGCCAGATCATAGCTCTCAGAAGTATGGGCTGCTTTGGTATCCAGGACGGCTGTAAACAGCTTGCGAGTAAAGAAGGGTGACAAGGTAAACCTTCGCAACGATAAAACTGTGTTAGATGGGAAATCAAGTAAAATTACGTTGGTGGCGACACGGAGTTCCTTATTTTCCTCAGCCTGAAGAGCAAGTTCTTCTATCCTTTGGAGAGATTGCGGGTCAATCCTAGCAGCATGGAACGGACACTCCTGCCACGGTAGGATAACTCGGTACTCTTTTGTTCCGAAACCTTTCTTAGGTATCAAGCTAAATATCCTGAAGCAAAACCAGGGGATGTCGTTGATCACATTCAAAGCTAATTCAAACTCTCCATTAGCAAATCCATCTATTTCGCGGGGTGATGGATTAGAAAAATTAGCAACTATCTCCAACCCACTAAACCACGACACCAAGGCACCCTCACAGTCGATGACTCGGTAGAACTTTTCACCTTTGACTACACGAACATAATCCTGTTCTTCACTCACTGATTAACTCCTCTGTAATTAATCTATACTCTTTTTCAGCACTGACATACTTAGTAGACCCTCCCTTGGTTGCACCCCGAAGTTGTGCATTGAGAAGCATACAGCGGATTTTCATTGACGCACATCATGGTGAATTTGTACAGTGCGTAAGTCCTATAGGATTAATGGGAACTCAAATTTATAGTTGTATGCGTTATGGTTTATTTCCCAATAATCCTATAAGTGTCATTACCAGTTCACCTTCATTTTCATTAGAGAAAACCCTCACCGGACATTCAGCTTCGGTTAGTTCAGTAGCTTTCAGCCCGGATGGCCGTACCTTAGCCTCTGGGAGTGGGAATGGTACCATCAAGATTTGGCGGGGGCGTTAATGGTGTTGACGGTTGACGGTTGACGGGTCAGGGGTTAAGAGCTACGACAATCGCGGCCGGGGGTTAGAAACCCCCGTCTAATAGCTTAAGTCGGATAAATCCGACTACGTGTTAAATATAACATTATAAATCAGGTTAACAATCATTGCCTAGAGTATTTTTTGTAACCTAACAGTCCACTTTTAGTGGACTTTCGCTATTAGACGCTTAATTTATTCCCCGGCTGCACTGAGCAGCAGCGCCAATGCGATATGCTTGCAGCAGCCCTTCGCGATATGCTTTTGCAGCAGCGCTTCGCCATTCAATTATTAATTCCATGACACAAAATACCTAAAATTTTATCTGACTCTTTAATATAATAATTATTCAAATCAATAAATATATTTGTCCCTTGCAACTTTAAAAACTTCCAAATATCCCCAGTGGTCACCGCACCATAAATAGTTTTAATATCATTACCTTCTTGTTCATTAAACAACTGTGCTGCAAACATCGCCGCTGCACATTGTCCTAAACCAGATTTAATGTTTTCATTCTTAGCTTCAACAATGATTATTACAGGTGCATTAATTGTTAACTGTTCCTGAGAAAGACTGATGATAAAATCACAATAACCGTTTAATCCTTTTTTAAAATCTAGATTAAAATCAGTTCCCGAAAATAAACTAATTTCGTAATTACACCTACGTCTTACCTCCAGTAAAATCGGCGTAATAATCATTTCTGATCGGGCTTTTTCCGTATTAATTGCTAATGCTAATTCTGTAGTTTCTTCTAAAGTAAATTTGAGCTTTTCACTTATTTGTATAGGTTCAACATTCATAAATAAATCCATTTCTTCATGAATATGAATATTAAAGTCCTTTTTAAACTTACTCAAGGTGAAATCACTATAAGCCATGTGTATTACCTGATTTTTAGGAAAAAATATTGACTAAAATTTTACCTAGTGGTATTATACCAGCCTTGTGAAAAATGTCTAATTACATCCGCAACTGACCAAGCTTGAGCGATCTGCTGCAAGCAGATCGCTCTGGGTTTGAAAAATTCCGTTTGATGCTACAGGGGGAGCCGGGGGTTAGAAACCCCCGTCTCAAAGCTAAAGTCCACTGCAAGTGGACTAGTGGGTTACCTAGAACACCCTACCGTCAACCGCCAACCGTCAACCGTCAACCGTCAACCGTCAACCGTCAACAGTCATCTATAATCAAATCAAGCTATACCTAAACTTTTATGACTAAATGGTTTAACACTGCTGGCCCTGTCAACCGGATATACACTACACCCTACCCACCACCGAACGCCTACCAGAGTTAAAACGCCTGATTGCCCAGCGCAATTACTTTGTCATCCATGCACCCAGACAAACCGGTAAAACTACTGCCATGCTCACCCTTGCACAGCAGTTAACAGCCAGTGGTCAGTACACCGCCGTCTTACTATCCTTAGAAGTGGGTGCAGTATTCCCCCATGATCCCCTGGCGGCGCAAAATAGTATTTTAAATCACTGGCAGAATCAAATCCGGTTTTTAAAGTTACCCTTACCACATATTAATCAGATTAAGGAAGAAACGGGAATCACCCAGTTAGATTTACAAACAGTTCTCAGTATGTGGGCTGCTAGTTCTCCCCTTCCCCTGGTAGTATTCTTAGATGAAATTGATGCCTTAAGTGATGAAACCTTAATCTCTGTACTGCGACAATTACGCTCCGGTTATCCTAGTCGCCCCCAAGGTTTCCCCCAATGTGTGGCGTTAATTGGGATGCGGGATGTACGGGATTATAAAGTAGCTTCTGGTGGTACTGACAGGTTAAATACTTCCAGCCCCTTTAATATCAAGGTGCGCTCTCTCACTTTAAGTAATTTCACCTTAAAAGATGTAAGTAATCTATACGCACAACACACCCAAGCCACAGGGCAAATCTTTACCCCCGAAGCCATTAACCACGCCTACTATTTAACCCAGGGTCAACCTTGGTTAGTTAATGCTTTAGCTAAGGAAGTTACAGAATACCTAGCAGAAGATGTAAATATCCCCATCACTATAGACTTAATCAATCAAGCTAAGGATATACTAATTCAAAGGCAAGACACCCACCTAGATAGTCTCGCCGAGCGACTGCGAGAAGATAGAGTAAAAGCAATTATTCAACCCATGTTAGCCGGGGAAGAATTACCAGATGTGCCTAATGATGATATTCGTTTTGTGCTAGATTTAGGATTGTGTCGCTATCATCCCATTAGAGGTTTAGAAATTGCTAACCCCATATATAGAGAGGTTTTGCCTAAAGTTTTAGCCTATACCCCCATTATGTCCCTAGGAGTGATTGAACCTGAATGGTTGAGTGCTAGTGGTGAATTAATCCCAGAAAAATTATTAGGCTTATTCTTAGACTTTTGGCGACAACACGGGGAACCATTATTTAAAAGTACCCCTTACCCAGAAATTGCGCCCCACTTAGTATTAATGGCATTTTTACACCGGGTAGTTAATGGTGGTGGTAGCTTAGAACGGGAATACGCCATAGGTTCCGGGAGGATGGATATATGTTTAAGGTATGGTGATGTAGTCTTAGGGATGGAATTAAAGGTATGGAAACAGGGTAAACCCGACCCCTTACCCCAAGGATTGATACAGTTAGATAAGTATTTATCAGGATTAAATTTAGATACAGGATGGTTAGTAATATTTGACCGTCGCCCCGACTTACCCCCCATCAGCGATCGCACTACCACGGAAATAGCCCTAAGTCCCCAAGGGAGAAATATTACAGTAATTCGGGGTTAGGTTTGGATTTGTTGACGGTGGTCGGTGAGCGGAGTCGAACCGTTGACTGTTGACTGTTGACTGTTGACTGTTGACGGTTGACTGTTGACTGGGAAGAGGTGTGACCATCAACAATTAGCCGGGGAATAAATTAAGCGTCTAATAGCTAAAGTCCACTAAAAGTGGACTTGTGAGTTACATATAATACTCTAGGCAATGATTGTTAACCCTATTTATAATCTTATATTCAACACCCAGTCGGATTTATCCGACTTTAGCTATTAGACAGGGGTTTCTAACCCCTGGCTCCCTGTGGTCGTAGCTCTTAAACCCTGACCCGTCACCCATCACCCATCACCCATCACCCGTCACCCATCACCCGTCACCCATCACCCGTCACCCATCACCCATCACCCGTCACCCATCACCCGTCACCCATCACCCATCACCCATCAACCGTCAACCGTGTGCTATTATACAACCCTGGTGAAAAATGTCTGATTACTTCCGCAACTGACCAAGCTTGAGCGATCGCACCTTTAGGGGTATGGGGAAAATCCCCATCAAAAATTTCTGAAATCGATTGTATACAACCATCACAAAGGAAATGATCTAGTAATGGTTGCCAATCAAAAGGTAAAGGTAGTTGGGGGTAAGAACGCTCCCAAGCCCGAGTAAACGGACCAATCAACCAAGCCCAAACAGTCCCCTGGTGGTAGGAGCGATCGCGCTGTAGGGAATCTCCAATATATTTACCGATATAAGCAGCGTCAGATGTATCTAGACTCCGCAAACCATAGGGAGTAAGTAAACGCACAGTAGCTAAATCAACTACAGCCTGGCTCTGCTGTAGTGAAAAGCCGCAATGATGCAAGGACAATGCTATCACTGCATTAGGGCGAATCTGGGCATTACGGCGGTCATCTAATTCTATAGTGTCGTATAAATAACCTAATGGATTCCAAAACTTTTGTAGAGAAATTTTTACTTGTTCCGCTTGCTGACCATAACGCAGGGCTTGCTTTACCAAGCGGGTGCAATCCCCTAACTGCATTTCCCCTAAGCGTTGCGCCCATTTACTCATCCAACATAAAGCGGAATACCACAGAGCATTGATTTCTACTGCTTTACCATTGCGGGGGGTAATAGCTTCTCCGTCAATTACCACATCCATCCAGGTAAGAGCCATACCGGGGACATCCCAACTCACTAAGCCATCAGTAGCATCAACTTGGATATTATAATGAGTCCCACCCATAAAAGCTTTGTGAATTTGTTGCACAATGGGAAACTGAGCCGCCAAAAACTCCCAATCTTGGGTAGCTTCTAAATATAGCCCTAAAGTTTCAATCCACCATAAAGCTGCATCAATACTGTTATAAGAGGGTTCACCATCAACATCAGGAAAAACATTAGGTATCAGACCGTGACGACAGTAACGCCCAAAGGTTTGTAATAGTCCTTTAGCTAGTTCAAAGCGCCCGGTGACTAAAGCTAAACCAGGTATAGCAATCAAGGTGTCACGTCCCCAGTCATTAAACCAGTGGTAACCAGCAATCACCGTGGGTCCAGCAATGGAAGCTCGATGAACAATAAATTGATCGCTGGTTTTTAATAATTTTTGCCAAATCGGGGATGAGGAGGATTTATGGGTTACCCAGCCAAAAATTTGGGATAGTCTTTTTTGTTCTGCTTCCACCGCAGCGGTAAAAATTTCTGGGGTGAGTAGACCTAGCTGTGGGTCAGGAAAACCCATCTGTGCTTCTAGAACAATGGCATCTCCCGGTTCTAGTTTAACTGTTAAGTAGCCAGGGCTGTAGAGGTCTTCGCGATCGCCTAATCCTCGTTTTTTCTCTTCTGGTAATAAATAATCCCAGTACCAAACCCTATTAGCTTGATATTCCCCTCTACTCCAGCGCAAATACCATGGTGTACCGAATCCCCCCGGAAATATGGCTTGGAGACAAACTTGATTTTTACCCAGTAATTGTGAAAACTCTAAGCCTGGATCACCTTTTTGCTGGTGGTGAAAATCCCGATCGCCTATCAGCAGCCGTAACCGTAAATTTACTGTAGTGTATCCCTGATAAACATACTTAACTAACAACTGATTTTTACAAATATCCCCTAAAACGTGGGGCATGATTAACTCTCTACTGAGTTGCCAATTGTCTTGGCTCCAAATCCATTTGGGAACTGGGTTAATATCAAAATAGTGCAGCAACTTGTAACCCTGGGGGGCAATTTCATCATTACCCCAGCAGTTTGTCCCTAGTGAAATCACCTTTCCTGAGACTTCTAAACTTGCTTCCAAGTGGGAAAACAACAGGGTACGCCCACAGGGGGGATTAGTGGCGGCAAATAGCCAACCATGATAAGTGCGGGTGCGAACATCTGAAATTGTCCCACTGGCAAAACTCCCCAAGCCATTAGTTAGTAACCATTCTCTTGTGTCTAAATCAGGCATTTTTTACTCAAAATCGTTATGACTATGATATAGTCGTAACAGTTTGTAATTAAATTTTAGACGGGTAAGTGTGAACTGACCCGAGTTTCAACGCTCTTTTACGTATATCAGTCTAAGGAGAATTGGCTTCATGTCCCTCACTTACGCAACAGAAGGATGCCTCCGTGTTGGTCAACAGGCTCCTGAATTTACAGCAACTGCTGTGGTAGATCAAGAATTTAAGACAATTAAACTTTCCGACTATCGTGGTAAGTATGTCGTTCTGTTTTTCTACCCCCTAGACTTTACCTTTGTTTGCCCCACTGAAATCACAGCCTTCAGCGATCGCTACGAAGAATTTAAGCAAATTAACACTGAAGTCCTCGGTGTGTCCGTGGATAGCGAGTTCTCTCACCTAGCCTGGATTCAAACTGACCGCAAGGCTGGTGGTGTGGGTGACCTCAATTATCCCCTAGTTTCCGACATTAAGAAAGAAATTAGCGCCGCTTACAACGTCCTTGACCCAGCGGCAGGTATTGCTTTGCGTGGTCTGTTTATCATCGATAAAGATGGTGTACTCCAGCACTCTACCATTAATAACTTGGCTTTTGGTCGCAGTGTTGATGAAACTCTGCGGACATTAAAAGCACTCCAGTATGTTCAGTCTCACCCTGATGAAGTTTGCCCCGCTGGTTGGCAACCTGGTGATAAAACTATGAATCCTGACCCTGTGAAGTCTAAGGTTTACTTCTCTGCTGTCTAGATTTTTGTTTACAGCGCATTTTATCTGAGTGAGGTATTGAGGGGCGGGCAGGATGCCCACCCCACAAGATTTATGATGTTAAGGTGTGTATTTTATTTACTTGAAAACTGCTGTAAGTCGGATTGACGAACGAGAGATGTAGACAACGTTTACATCTCTCGTTTTTTCAATAAATTAGGTCAAAAGACCTCAATTATATCTAGGTATATCTAGGTGCTATAGTTAGGCAGGCATCATTTCCATGGATCTACAAGCTGCTGCACACCGACGGCACGAGGCTGCACATTGCATAATCTTTTGATCTTGGCTCATTTGTTCACAAGCCGTAGCAACGCGATCGCACATTTCGGCGCAAAGCATACAAGTGCGCCCCATGAATTCCGAACCGCCCATCATCATGTTCATGCACATCATACACATTTCTGAGCAGTCACGCACCATACTCATAATGCCCTTGTTGATTTGCTTACCATCTTTGCTCATACAGTGAGTCATGGTTTCCAGGCAGATTTTGTGACATTCCATGCAGGCGTTGATGCAGTTTTGCATTTGAGTAGTCATGGTTTCAGTCATCATCATGATCATCGTAAATACCTCCTGAATTACTGACATAGGCACTACTTATAACAGTAATCAGATTTTTTTTAGGGTCAATGGCATTTTTTTCGTAAATTTGATTGATATAGCATTTCCCATGCTCGTGATGTACAAAGTTGTTTAGTTTCAGGGAACACCGGAACACCGGAACACCGGAACACCGGAATAGGCAATTGATGTGTACTTCATTAGCCTGAAAAAGGCTTTATAAAATTAAAATACTGACTATAGTCATCCTATTTGAGTTGAGAAATTATCAGTGAGGAAAGGGAATAAGGAACACCGGAATAGGGAATAGGAAGGAATGGAGAACACGGTTCGACTTCGCTCACCGACCGCACAAAAAACAATCAAATCCAGTCCCCTCCCCTTAAAAGGACAAGACAAGGTGGACAAGGTGGACTAGGTGACAAGGGAGAAAAACAGTACAAAGTCTGTATTCTTAGTAAGAAAAATAGCCCCTTAAAAGACCATTGTCCGGATAAAATCTTCCTTGTCCACTTTCCTTCCTTGTCTTCGGTGGTCTTGCCTTCACAGATCATATTAAAAACCTAACCTTGTAAGGAAGGGGGTGGGGTCAAAACTTGACAAACATCCTCTAAAATACTTTGCCAGTAATTGAGTGGTTAAGCTGCTCACCCAGGGACTAATTGCCAAAAAATGGCTATAAGCATTGAATTAAAGATGGGATTATTGATACATTATGGAAATTGAACTATAAATCCAGAGCTATTGAAGGTACTAAACCAGAATTTTTATGAAATCTCTACACCGTCCCGATCTATATGGCTGGTCTACTTTCAATCCCACAAGAAATATTGATTTCCATGGGGTTGCTTGGGTGCGTCCACAGGGAAATATCCTCATTGACCCAGTAGCTTTATCAAATCATGATTGGAATCATTTGCAATCCCTCGGTGGTGTGCTTTGGATTGTGTTGACTAATTCTGAGCATATCAGGTCTGCTAAGGAAATCGCTGACCAAACTTATGCTAAGATCGCCGGACCTGTGAAGGAAAAGGATAATTTTCCCATACGTTGCGATCGCTGGTTAGGTGATGGTGATGAAGTTGTTCCCGGATTAAAGGTGTTAGAACTCCACGGTTCTAAGACACCGGGGGAGTTGGCCTTGTTACTAGAGGAAACAACTTTGATTACCGGAGACCTTGTACGCGCCCGCAAGGCTGGTAGTTTAACCATCTTACCTGATGAGAAGTTGCTCAACCGTGAAGCGGCTGTGGCTTCTGTGCAACGCCTAGCAGCACTACCCCACGTAGAGGCTGTATTGGTGGGGGACGGTTGGCCTGTGTTTCGGGATGGTCGCGATCGCTTGCAGGATTTGCTAGCGACCCTATAATTACTCAACTCACTGGGTAACCTATTCCCCTGGCCATGAGTGCAGCCAACAGGGGAATCAGTGCAAAACCAACAATTTCAGTTCTAATTAACCAGATGAGACGATTTACTTGAGTTGATTCTACCTTAGGGGCTGTCCCCTTTTGGAGAGCAGGAACCCAACTAATAAAAGAAACTGTCGGATACAAAGACAAACCACCTACCAACAGAAAGATAGCTACTTTCGTATAAAAAACAGGATTATTTAAATAGTACTCCGAGCCTTTACCATAGTAAAGAACACGTAATACACCTGTAGCCAAAATCATTACTGCTGATATACCATATACTGTATCAGCGATGACAATTTTCCAAGCCTCATTTAAGCTCAACTCCTTTTGAGAGTTTAAGATGAATATCTCTAAAACTAGCGCTCCAAAAGACAACATCAACCCCAAGTAATGCAAATATGCAACAACGGCACTTATCAACATAATAATTTCTAGATTTTGCGATTTTAGTATTTATTTTGGAGCCGAAACCATCTGATCAAGTTTTATTTTCGGTCAATTCCTGATAAATTGTACACTAAACTGGCTAATCTGTCTCCCCTAAGTTTGACCACCAGTGTAGTTCGTGAGTTTAAGAGTATAAAATAGAGGTTTATTTTCAGTTTTCCTGGCTACCACCTAGCACAGCATCATATTCGCCCAGACCCAGGCAATTATTTGTGATCACAAACAGTCCTGTAATGATTATTAGTAACGGCTAAAACTATTAATCTTGATCTCTTGAAATTTCCGAATATTATTTGTTATCCCAACTTTTAGATAATATTCTTTGGTGAATCAACATCAACCGCATTTTTTTAGATATTGTGATTATCTTTTGTGTAGTAAAGTGCTGGTATTGTTTTACCTGGCATTTTTCCTTTAGGTCAGTTTCTCATTTTTTATGCAACCCCGGCCTACTATCATGGAAATTTTTTCCACCTTCTTACAGTTTCAGGGAGACAGATTCAGTCATTGGGCGACAGAATCAAGATTGCGTCGCAGCATTCAAAGTTGTCTGCAACAAACCACAAAAAATACAACTGAAAACTTTTGGGTTATATATTGGTATAAGTCTTGGGAAGTTGCAGAAACTAAATTTTTAGCCCAGCAACATCTGACAGCATATTTACAAGAAGCTTGCTATTGGAGTTCTCAAAAAACAGTCGCTAACTTCCTGAGTACCCAATACAAAATATCAGATTGTTTTCAGATAGCGATCGCCCAAGTTAATAAAGTTTTCCAAGGTTTTAATCCTAATTACAGCAGTAGTTTGAAAAGTTATGCCAGTATTGTGTTTGGGAATGCTATCCGGGAATATTGTCGCCAAGTTGGGGAAGTGGATATTTGTACAGACTGGGGTCTGTTAAGGAAAACATCACAAATGCGTTTCCATGACGCTCTCAAAAATGCTGGGTACTCCTCAGATACCATTGACGCTTATACTGTGGCTTGGCAATGTTTTAAAACTTTATATATCCCCCAACCTGGTAATTGTCGCCAACTAGCTCCACCAGATGAGCAAATTTGGCAAGCGATCGCCCAGATTTATAATACACAAACTCGCTCTAAAGTCAACCCCAAAACCTTAGAAAATTGGCTCCTCAGTGCGGCCACAGCCGTGAGAAAATATCTTTACCCCAGGAGGGATTCCCTTGATTATCTACCAGGGGTAGATCTACCAGGAACCGAACCAGCATCTTTAATCGATGGAATTATCGCCGCTGAAGAAGCCCAAACCCGCGCTGGTGTGCAAATGCAGATTAACCAAGTTTTAGGGGATACCATCACCCAACTTGAACCGCAATTGCAAAATATTTTACAACTATACTATGGTCAACAGCAAAATCAAAATGTCATTGCCAAACAGTTAGAAATCAAGCAATATACAGTTTCCCGGCGATTGACAACAGCTAAAACAATATTACTGCGAACTCTGGCTAATTGGAGTCGGAATACTTTGCATATTTCCGTCAACACAGACCTACTAACTAGCATGAGTCCTGTGATTGAGGAATGGTTGCAAAAATACTACAGCATTTCTACTTAATGCGTAGAGGAAAAGCCGCCAAATTATCCGGAGAAAACCCCATGAATATTAATACCCCCATCTTAAATTGTGTTTTTACAGACATAATTTTAGCAATTCCAGATACTATACAATCTGCAATTCACTCTCGGAACAATTATCAAGCCTATATCAATCAACTGTGTTTGGGTGCTGTCTTACCTTGGTTACAGTCAGACTTCACACCCCAAGCCCAAGTTTGGCCTAATACCACCGCTTTACCTAGTTTTTGGGAGCTAGTCAATGGTACTGCTATCACAGTAGACGCAGTGAGATTTATTTTGGTTCCCAGTGAAAATATTGATTGTAGTGAATTGCGTGTACCCCAGGAATGGGTAGATATTCCTACCTGGGCGGGGGATTATTACTTAGGAGTGCAAGTAGAACCAGATGATGGCTATGTTAGGGTTTGGGGCTATTGTACCCATCAACAACTCAAAACCAAAGGTAATTATCAGCCAAGCGATCGCACCTATGCTCTGGAGCAAGATTATATTATTACCGATATGAGTGTATTAGGGGTAGCGCGAGAATTTTGCAGTGATGAAATTACACGAACTGCCATCATAGACTTACCAAATATACCACAAGCACAAGCGGAAAATTTAATTACCCGCCTGGGAAATCCAGCCATAATTAACCCCGGTTTAACAGTGCCTTTTCCATTGTGGGGGGGATTAATTGGCCATGGAGGTTGGCGACAACGATTATATGAACAACGTTTGGGACTACCAGAACAACGCTCAGTGACACAATGGTTAAACAGCGGTGTGTCGGAAATGGTAGTGGGGTGGGAAAAGATCAATCTGCAACCCAATAGGGCTGGGGCGCGAAATGTGACGGAAAATCAACCAAGAGTGACTTTATCGCGCCAACTAGCGATCGCGGGTCAATTATATGAACTGGTGATTACACCCCAAGGTCAACCCCACATCACACATTGGCGGTTTGAGTTACGTCATACTATCATAGGCGCAGCCATTCCTGGGGGTTTTAAACTCAGACTCCTCACGGAAGACTTACAACCATTTCCCAACAATGAAGATATGGCCACCACTGCGGTGGAACAACTTTATATAGAGGTTGCATTAGAACCAGGAGAAGGTATAGTCTGGGAAATAGAACCCCTTCCCGATAACTATGACCGAGAAATATTAAAATTTTAACGGTAAAACCCCATCCTGACTTTATGCCTTCTCAAATCCCCATCAATCAAAATAAAATCGGCGTGGCAGTTATTGGTACTGGATTTGGTCAAAAAGTCCACATTCCTGGATTTAAAGCCCATCATCGCACCGAAATAGTCGCCGTTTATCATCGAGATATTCATCAAGCCCAAACCATCGCCCACACTCATAATATCCCCCACGCCTGCGACAATATTACCGATATTTTGGCATTACCAGCAGTGCAAGCGGTGAGTATAGCAACACCCCCATTTCTCCACTATGAAATGGCTAAAGCAGTCCTGCAAGCTGGGAAACATTTATTATTAGAAAAACCCACAACTTTAAATGTCTTAGAAGCTAAAGAATTATATCAATTAGCCCAAGCCCAAGGCGTAACTGCTATAGTAGATTTTGAATTTCGCTTTGTTCCAGGATGGCAATTATTCGCCGAATTATTAGCTAAAAACTATGTAGGTAACAAGCGCTTAATTAAAATTGATTGGTTAGGTTCTTCCCGCGCCGATACCCAACGCCCCTGGAACTGGTATTCCTGTCAAGAACAGGGAGGCGGTGCATTAGGTTCTTTAGGTTCCCACGCCTTTGATTATATCTCCTGGCTCTTTGGACCAGTCAGCAGATTAAACGCCTACCTGAGTACCGCCATTCCCGCACGGGTTGACCCCAGTATTGGAGAATTAAAACCAGTCAATACAGATGATAACTGTCTGCTATCTTTAGAATTAGCTGATGGTACACCTTGTCAAGTTGCTATCAGTGCTGTAGTTTACGCATCTCGCACACATTGGATAGAAGTGTATGGCGATCGCGGTACCCTAGTTTTAGGTAGTGAAAATCAAAAAGATTATATACATGGATTTCGCGTGTGGGGTTGCCAACCTGGTCAACCTCTCCAAGAAATTGAAATACCCAACCGGTTAGTTTTTCCCCAACATCACGCAGACGGGCGTATTTGTGCATTTACCCGTGTAGTAGACCAATGGGTACAAGGAATTGAACGCCAACAGCTAATAGTCCCATCCTTGCGAGAAGGGGTTTATTCTCAACTGTTAATGGATTTATCTCATAAATCTCACACAACATCAAGTTGGGTAGATGTCCCCAACCTGGAAAAGTTCCTCACTGATGGTGTCTAATCAAGTAGACACTAATTGATTCCCTGCGGGGAAACGCTATAGCTGTCAGGGATCATAATTAATAGATGTATCCCTGAACAGCTATCTAGTAAACTGCGATCCTAATTAAAAGCAGTGATTACAGTCATTAGTAACCGTGACTAAATGACTTAGCTAGGTAGGTCACATGACCAATAGCATAGGTGCTTACAAAGGCTTCAGCTAACTTAGTTAATGTAGAAATATCGCTGACATATCCACTATTAGAAACACTGCTTTCACCTCCAGAAACAGCATCTACATCTTTAAGTTCATTGAGAAAACTTTCAGAATCTTGAAATAATTCCACACCAGCATTGTTGAGTTCAGAAAGAATAATGTTAGCCATTTTATTGCTCCTCAAGTATTTGTAGCGATAGTTTTTTCCGGAATTAGCCGTCAGGGATAATAATTAATAGATGTATCCCTGAACAGCTATCTAGTACACTGAGATCCTAATTAAATGCAGCGATTCAAGTCATTAGTAACCGTGACTAAATGACTTAGCTAGGAAGGTAACATGACCAATAGCATAAGTACCGACAAAGGCTTCAGCTAACTTAGTTAATGTAGACATATCGCTGACATATCCACTGTTACTGATACCGGTAGTGTAATCACTGGTGCTACCGCCGGAAACAGCATCTACATCTTTAAGTTCATTGAGAAAACTTTCAGAATCTTGAAATAATTCCACACCAGCATTGTTGAGTTCAGAAAGAATAATGTTAGCCATTTGATTGCTCCTCAAGTATTTGTAGCGATAGTTTTTTCCGGAATTAGCCGTCAGGGATAATAATTAATAGATGTATCCCTGAACAGCTATCTAGTAAACTGAGATCCTAATTAAATGCAGCGATTCAAGTCATTAGTAAGCGTGACTAAATGACTTAGCTAGGAAGGTCACGTGACCAATAGCATAGGTGGTTACAAAGGCTTCAGCTAACTTAGTTAATGTAGACATATCGCTGACATATCCAGTGCTAAAATCACTGGTGCTACCGCCGGAAACAGCATCTACATCTTTAAGTTCATTGAGAAAACTTTCAGAATCTTGAAATAATTCCACACCAGCATTGTTGAGTTCAGAAAGAATAATGTTAGCCATTTGATTGCTCCTCAAGTAATCTTTGATTTCTTGTTTACTGTTTAACAATTAAACTCAGTTCGCTTAACTGTTACTGCTATTTTTATTCACCCAAATCAAGAAAGTCAAGGACAAAACCAGTTTTAAATAGACTTATAATCGTGATTATTGTCTTTTTTAGCTAATAATTTAAGTCTGATAAATCCTTATTTTTATATATGTCAGTGGCGATGATGACTAAAATATAAAATTGCTAAAAATCTATTTTTTTCAATGCATATTAATGTCATATAGCAGGTAACAGGCGGTGACTATGGTTGCCAAAGATGACATTAATAACCGCAGGTATCGACAAATCCAGTAGGTACTGTCACCCCAGACCAGTGCAAGCTGGAAGGAGACTATGAGAGACTAAAGCAGTGGCAATCAAAATACTGAATTAGCGGCTGTATGTATGGCAGTGGCCATCGCATTTTGCACAGCTATATCTTTCTGAGTTAAAATGATATTCTCAGCAACAGTGCGTTGGGAAATTACAGCACAAACAGCTGCGGCTGCAAACTGATATACTCCGGCCATCTTAAACAGCGTCCCGCATTCCATCTCATAGTTAAGAATATGCAAATGCTGATATTCTTCTGTGATCCCAACAAGTGAGCGCAGTAAATAAGGATTAGCGCAATCAGTCCGTTCCTGTCCCTCAAAGAAAGTATCCACCGAGGCGGTAATTCCTAAATAATGCTCAATTTCCAGTTCTTGCGCTGCTTTAACCAAAGCCACAGTGAGAAACGGGTCAGCAGCTGCTGGATACTCCACCGGTGCAATATCATTGGCTGCACCTTGGCGACATAACGCCCCACTGCTAATCACAATACTACCTACAGGTATATAAGGTTGAATTGAGCCGCAAGTACCAACCCGGATAATTTGGCGGATACCCACCTGTACCAACTCATTCACCACAATACTTAAAGAAGGAGCACCCATACCACTAGTAGCGGATAAAATGGGGCGGCCATTGGGTAAATATCCCATATAGCTATTGAGTCCGCGATTCTCCGACAACAAGCGCACATCTTGCAAATAGGTCTGAGCAATCAACCGCGCCCTTTCAGGGTCACCAGATAACAAAGCCATGGTGGGAGGTGACACACCTAAATCATTTACTCCAAAACCAATATGATACATGATGGCAAAAACTCAGCCTATTTCTGGGTTTACCTTAGCATCCTTGGTCGTAAATTTCATCCCAGTTATAAAGCATAAATTTTTGCCAAGAGTGAAATAAACTTGCTCTACAAAAGTACTGTAATAACTGACTTATAGTCATCCTATTTGACTTGAGAAATTATGAGTGAGGAAAGGGAACAGGGAACACACCGAACAGGGAACAGAAATTGTTCATGAATCATTTAGGATTGCTATATCACAGAAAATACAGTCTCTTTTCCGGTCTAAAAACAGGGTTTTATGTCTTAAATGCCAGATAAAAGCAGAAATATTGGCATTATGTCAGTTATACTTGCTACAGAATTTAAATTCAGTTAATGTGTAAATATGAACCAGCAGCTTTATAGCCGCCTGGAAATTTTATAGCAGTAACCACAAGTGTTAGGACATTTCCCTGTTCGGTGTGTTCCCTGTTCCCTGTTCCCTTAAAACCACAATTATGATGTCCTAACGTGTATGCGTAGTGCTATAGTTACACACCAAAAATAAAAATATGAATAAAAAACAGATTCTGGGTTGGATTGCTCTAGCAGTTACTAGCTGTATCCTAGCTATTACCTTACCTTTAATCACTTTCACACCCTCACCAGCACAGTCAAACGTCAACTTACTAGTATCTGCGGCCGCTAGTACCAGAGATGTACTCACAGAAATACAGGACATCTATCAACAAAGTAAACCAAACGTCAATATCACATATAACTTTGGGGCTTCTGGCGCACTACAACGACAAATTGAACAAGGCGCTCCAGTAGATATATTTATTTCTGCTGCTAGAAAACAAGTGGATGCACTAGAACAAAAAGGACTTTTACTACCCGGTACTCGTACCAACTTGGCAAATAACCGCTTAGTCTTGATTGTCCCCAAGAATAGCACCGGCATTAATAGCTTTTTCAACTTAACACAGACTCGAGTTAGGAGAATCGCTGTGGGAGAACCCAGAAGTGTCCCCGCAGGAGAATACGCAGACCAGGTATTCAAAAAACTGGGTATTTTTGAGCAAGTGAAGCCTAAATTAGTTTTAGCTAATAATGTGCGTCAAGTTTTAGCAGCGGTAGAAAGTGGCGATGCTGATGCTGGTTTAGTATACGCCACAGATGCCAAAATTTCCAGCAAAGTCAAAGTTGTAGTGGCTGCTGATGAAAAATACCACTCTGCAATTGTTTATCCCATGGCTGTAATTAAAACCAGTAAAAATATCCCTGCGGGCAAAGAATTTCTCAATTTTTTATCAAGTAACCAAGCAAAAGCCATACTCAGGAAATACGGGTTTATTGTGAGTTAATAGCATATCTTGGTTTTGTGTCCTTTTTTCAAGAATGCTGAAGCAGCATAGATGAGGGGCGGTGGTGCTGGTTAAGATGACCACACCACAATATTTGTATAATTTTCTGTAAATATACACAAATTACCAATTAATATGGATTTATCACCCCTGTGGATATCACTAAAGACCTCACTACTGGCCACAGTTATTACCTTTTTCCTGGGGATTTTGTCCGCTTACTGGATGTTAGGATACAAGGGTAAAGCCAAGTCATTCATTGAAGGAATCTTTGTCGCACCTTTGATTTTACCGCCTACAGTTGTAGGCTTTTTATTACTACTATTTTTTGGCAGAAATGGCCCGCGGGTAAACTGATGCAGCCCTTGAATTTCAGCATTGTTTTTACTTGGTATGGTGCTGCCATTGCTGCCACTGTGGTATCATTTCCCATCATGTATAAAACAGCTTTAGGAGCCTTTGAACAAATTGATGGCAATCTTTTAAGAGTAGCCAGAACCCTGGGAGCTTCTGAATCAACCATCTTTTGGCGCATCAGTTTACCCCTCGCATTTCCCGGAATTGTGGCGGCCACCAGTTTAGCTTTTGCGCGGGCTTTGGGTGAGTTTGGCGCTACCCTGATGTTAGCGGGTAATATTCCCGGACAAACTCAAAATATCCCCATGGCAATTTATTTTGCTGTGGAAGCTGGGGCGATGAATGAGGCTGGTTTTGGTCGATCGCCATCATGAGTATTTCCCTATCTGGCATTATTGCAGTTAACTTGTGGCAAGAAAACCGGGGGAAAAATAAACAGCCAAGTTCGCCATTTCCCATAGGACTGAGAAATCAGGAATACCAAAAATGTCAAACTGCTTCTAACACTAAATCAGGATTATTTGTAGATATCGACAAAAAACTTCCCGGCTTTCACCTGCAAGTATGTTTTAGTGGTGATGGTAATACCTTGGGGTTGTTGGGAGGTTCAGGCGCTGGCAAAAGTATGATTTTGCGCTGTATTGCTGGTATAGAAACACCTACAAAAGGAGTGATTATTTTAAATGGGCGGGTGTTATTTGATTCTCGTCAGGGAGTTAATTTACCTCCACGCGATCGCCGTATTGGTTTCTTAATGCAGAATTACGCTTTATTCCCTCACATGACTGTCATGCAAAATATTGCCTTTGGTTTACCTCAAGGGTTATCAAAGTCAGAGATTAAACAACAGGTACAAGCGCAATTACTAGCTGTCCAGTTACAGGGATTAGAGAACCGCTACCCCCATCAACTTTCCGGGGGACAGCAACAACGGGTAGCTTTAGCTAGAGCTTTAGCCATCAAACCAGAAGCATTACTATTAGATGAACCATTTTCAGCCCTGGATACCTATCTGCGCCACCAATTACAAGAACAATTAATTGAAACCCTGAGTACTTATTCAGGGGTGACCCTATTTGTGACCCATAATCTAGAAGAAGCCTATGAGGTATGTCAACAGTTGTTAGTCATGTCTCAAGGTCAAATTATTGCTAACGATGATAAACAAAATATTTTCGCCCATCCCAATACTTACACCGTAGCCCAGTTAACAGGTTGTAAAAACTTTTCCCCAGTCAAGGTAGTATCGGACAGTCAAGTTAAAGCTTTAGATTGGGAATGTACTCTCAAAGTCAGGGAACCTTGGCCGCAATCTCCCGCTTATATAGGTATTCGCGCCCATCATCTAGACTTTACAGATCACCCTCATAGTGAGAATACTTTCCCGTGTTGGTTAATCAAGACTAGGGAAACACCCCACAGGGTAACGTTATATTTACGACTGCACAATTCAGTCAGTAACGGTGATGATTATCACTTGCAAGCGGAAGTGTTTAAGGAGAAATGGGTTAATTTAAAATATAAACCTTTCCCATGGTATGTGCGTTTAGATATGGGGAAACTTTTTTTAATGGAGGAGTAGAAAAAATCCCCAGTGATATTTTACTGGGGATGAGATACAAGCTGGAAACATAGTATTTCAGTGAATTTTGTCCGTAAAAAAGGAGGACTAAAGTTTATGCGGAATATTTGGGCATTTGGTTGGGGAGTATTAGTGGCAATTCTCGGTGGATTAATCGGTTTAGGTGGTGCAGAGTTTCGCTTACCAGTTTTAGTTAGTATTTTTAACTATCGAACTCTACATGCAATTATTATCAATCTCATTGTGAGCCTTGTTAGTGTGTTTTTTTCATTCATTTTTCGTAGTGGGATTATTGGTTTTGAGAATGTTTTAGCAAACCTGACGGTAATTATTAATATTCTTGCAGGTTCTTTGATTGGCTCTTATGTTGGGGTTAATTATGCAACTAGAATTAACGAACGCACGTTAAATCGGGTTGTTGTCGTTTTTCTATTTTTCCTCAGCTTCGTATTGATCGGTCACGATCTAATTTTCAGTGTTCAGAGTTGGCAATTACCCGATTTAGTAAGAATTGGCATTGGTTTTGTGGCAGGAATTGTGATTGGAATATTTAGCAGTATGCTTGGTGTTGCAGGTGGTGAGTTGATTATTCCTACGATTATTTTGGTGTTTGCCATTGATATTAAATTAGCAGGAAGTTTGAGCCTAGCAATCAGCATTCCGACGATCATCATGGGTCTATTCAAATATAGACTTCAGCAACGAATCAAAGAAGTTCAATCAGAGCAAAAGTTTATGATTTCAATGGCCTCTGGTTCAATACTAGGAGCTTTCATCGGCAGTAACCTTTTGAGGTATGTAACAAGCTCTGCGTTATACGTAATCTTGGGTGTGATACTATTTTTATCGGCTTTGAAGTTAGCAAGGCACAAGGTAGCTAATTAGTAAAACCCGTAGTGGCTGCGTTTCTCCGCCCTCAATTGCATTGCAACTAACAGAGTAGTAGCCTAGTTGATAATTAAATAGACAAACCTATACACTTATTTACAAACCTATAAGTGCATTTATGTTTAAACCTCATGAGTTTGCAAAGAAAATTGGGGTGTCAGTCAAGACATTACAACGATGGGATTCAGTTGGGAAACTTCCTGCTAGGATGTGAAATTATTGTAGCCAATCAAGAATCACTATCTCCGCAACAGGAATTAGTCGAGGACTTAATGGCAATCATTCATTGTTTTTCTTGTCGCTTGTACGGGTTGAGAAATTATTCCAATGAAATCAAGGAAACGCTTAAAAAAGCTATTGACGAACCTAAACAATATCTGACAGAATTAGACAACAAAGAAATACAGTGTTGAGGTCGAGCAATGCTTTTATCCATCAAAACAAAGTTAAAGCTGAGTAAAGCCCAAGAAATAATAATGAATAAACACGCAGGTATTGCCAGGTTTACTTATAACTGGGGTTTAGCGACTTGGAATAATCTTTATAAAGATGGATTAAAGCCCAACAAATATATTCTGAAGAAATTTTTTAATAACCATGTTAAACCTGAGTTTGAGTGGATTAAAGAAAAAGGTATTTGTCAGAAAATAACTCAATATGCTTTCGACCATCTAGGCGATTCTTTCTCTAGATTCTTTGGCGGTAAAGGTGGATATCCTAAGTTTAAAAAGAAAGGACATCGCGACGCGTTTACCATTGATGCTGGAGGTAAGCCGATTCCAGTAGGTGGCAAATCAATAAAGCTACCAACGATTGGATGGGTAAAAACTTATGAAGGCTTACCACACACAACCTGTAAATCAATCACAATATCAAAAACTGCTAATAGCTGGTTTATTGCTTTCGCTTACAAGCAAGAACACAAAGCAATAGATAAGCAGCACGAGATTGTAGGGGTGGATTTAGGGGTTAAGGAACTAGCTACACTTTCTACTGGGGTAGTGTTTCCTAATCCTAAGCATTACAAAGCTAATTTTAAAAAGCTGAAAAGATTATCTAGAAAGTTTGCTCGCAAAAACAAAGGTTCTAATAACCGACACAAAGCTAAAATTCAACTGGCTAAACATCACGCTAGAGTAGCTAATCTCAGAAAAAATACTCTTCACCAAATCACTACTTTCTTATGCAAAAACCACGCAAAAATAGTAGTAGAAGATTTAAATGTTTCTGGGATGATTTCAAATCACCAATTAGCTCAAGTAATCGCTGATTGTGGTTTTTATGAATTTAAGCGCCAGTTAGAATACAAGGCTAAAAAGTTTGGTGGTGAAATTATAATTGCTGATAGATTTTACCCTTCAAGCAAAACCTGTTCAAATTGTGGGCATATCCAAGATATGCCACTAAAAGAAAGAATTTACAACTGTGGGAGTTGTGGCCATTCAATGGATAGGGATTTAAACGCAGCAATTAACTTATCGAGGTTGGCTAAACCTTGAAAGCTTACTGAGGGATAACCGCTCCCATGCTCCCCTTGAAGTAAGAAATAAATGTCTAGACTTGTCTAGGATTTATATAGCAGCAAGATTTACCGGAAATCACCGCAGTACCCGCCTATAATGTACCCCTAGGTGAAGCCCAAGTGGGTAATCAATGGATTGCTCATCCTTTAATTGGTCAAGATGCCTTCCGTACTGAAATGATACCAGCCGATGGGGAAGGCGATCGCCTACCCGGTAAAAATACCATGGTCGTCCAGTTGCTAGATGAACCGGTAAATCTGTATGATACAGTGATTTTGGCAGGTTGTGCGCCCGCTTTATCCCTCTGGGCGCGAGCTGCGGAACGTTGGCATCCTCACTTGCGAGTACACTGGATTTCAGATAACAGTATGACAGCATTGCACCGACTGCGCCGGGGGGAAGTTCATTTGGCGGGTATGCATATGTACGATTCCCAGACAGGAGAATATAATACACCCTTTGTCCGTTCTATCATCAAAGATGCGACGACGGTATTAATTAACCTGGGTATCTGGGAAGAGGGGATGCTCACCCAACCCCATAATCCCTTAGGATTAAAAAGTATTGCAGATTTAGCCCAACCTGGTGTCACCATTGCTAACCGCGAAGCTGGGTCAGGTAGTCGCCAAGTATTAGAGCGATCGCTACAAGAGGCAAATATACCATTTACAGCCGTCAAAGGATTTGACCACATTCTCCACGGACACTTAGAAGTAGCCCAAGCAGTAGCTACGGGTAAAGTAACATCTGGTATCAGCACTGCATCTGTGGCCGCAGCCTTTGGCTTAGGATTCATCCCTTTACAACAATCAAGATACGACTTAGCTATTCTCCAGCCATACTTAGATGAAGCCCCCGTACAGAAATTACTGGGTACATTAGGACATCGGCGGGTACTCTCACAGCTAGAGGCTATTGGCGGTTATAATACCACTCAAACTGGGGAAGTAGTGGCTACAATCGAAGCAATTACAGGTAATTCCTAATTCATGTTTGGGTGTTTTAGGTTCTCAGCAACTTTCAATTCTTTAACCCTTGGTGGTAATAATTCCCCCACCTCTTCCAGGGATTTGAAAACTCCATAAGCTAAACTGCTAATTTCAGGGGATGGTTGTTCAATATCGGGAACCATAATGGCACACATTCCCGCCTCAAAAGCAGCTTCCACACCCACACATGAGTCTTCAAACACTATACACTCTGCGGGCGCAATGTTCATGCGGTGACTCGCTTCTAGAAAAATATCTGGTGCTGGTTTACCCTCAGCTACATCTTCACTGGTGACTATTATGGTGAAATATTGGTTAATCCCCGCATTTGTTAAACGTCGGATGGCTCTAGTGCGTCCCGTTCCGGTGGCTAATCCAATCATCATACCCAGGTCATTGAGTCTTTGCAGCAAATCTAAAACTCCTGGTTTCATTGGTAGACCTTCTCGTAATTCCCGCTCATCACCAATGGCGATACGTTGGGTAGTCACTGAGTCAAATGGTAAACTTTCTCCGTAAACTTTTTTGAGTAATTTTTCCCGCCATGATAAGTCTCGTCCTACCAGTGACCTGTATAAATTATCGCTCATTATATAGCCATGCTCTTTGAGCGCCTGTTTCCACGCCCATCGAGCAATACTTTCTGTATCAAATATCAGGCCATCCATATCAAAAATTGCGCCTCGGTAACTTGATAACACTTTGACGACCTCAATAGTTATTATATTTAACTATTTAACAATGTTTTTCGGCAACTAACAAACATCTGTAGGGTCTGATAGCAGAGCATGGCCTTAAGGATAAGGCTCTGTTCTTTTGAGAAAATATTTACATATAGGACTCCTATTTGATTTTTGAACAAGACTCAGTACACACGGCAATTCTTCTTACCTGTTCCCTGTTCGGTGTGTTCCCTGTTCCCTACCTAAACAAATCAATTCACAAACCAACCCGACATATAGGACTCCTATTTGATTTTTGAACAAGACTCAGTACACACGGCAATTCTTCTTACCTGTTCCCTGTTCCCTGTTCCCTACCTAAACAAATCAATTCACAAACCAAACCGGATTTCTATATTTTCTAAAAAAAATCTAAATGATCTCCCAAAGTCTTTGATAAGTAACATTGTTTACGGTATTCATATTCATGAATCAATTATTAGTAGATGAAGTGGTTATAAATAGGATTTAGGAGAATATTTTGAATAAGGATTTATTAGCTTTTTTAGCTAGTATAATTTTCAGTGTTCTCACCATAAACCTGATTAAAACACTGAATCTACCTACATTTGTTACTTTCAGTATTGCTATTTATTCCAGTTATATATTGATGTTTTTTATCCTATTGCATCATTATATTTCTCAACATAGAAAAAAAATTAAATAAATTTGTCTCTAGTCTCTGCGTTATCCCATGGTCTAATCTATGATGAGTGTTGACTGTTGACTGTAAGCACTTGTATAAACCTATACCTTTGTTCCCATGCCTTTCCGTCAAACCTTATCAAAATCTGATATCGAACTTTCCTATTTAGAGTGGAAACAAGCAGAAGAACCTTTATTGTTATTGCATGGTTTAGCTGACAACGCTTTGGTGTGGTCCAGCTTGGGAGATGACCTAGCCCCACAATACCACATAGTTGCCCCAGATATGCGTGGTCATGGTGAAAGCAGCAAGCCAGAAGATGATTATACCTTTGCAAGTGCGATCGCAGACCTGGAAGCCCTCATGGATCATCTGGGATGGTCTTCTACCCATGTGGTCAGTCACTCTTGGACAGGAAAACTCGCCGCTATCTGGGCGAGAAAAAACCCGCAACGTTTACGCAGTATGGTTTTAGTTGACCCGATTTTTATCTGGAAAATGCCTAGTTTATTGCGGTTAACTTTCCCCCTGTTATACCGTTATCTATCTTTCCTCAAGGGTATGGGACCATTTGCTAGTTACTCCGAAGCTGAAGCACAAGCGCGTCAGTTAAAACAATATCAAGGATGGAGTACTTTACAACAAAAGGTATTTCAAGGGGGAATTGAACAAAAACCCGATGGGAGTTGGGGTAGTAAGTTTACTATAGCAGCTCGCGATCGCATTTTTGCAGATGTTATGTGTGTACCCGGTTTTATTTCCCCCGTTGATACTCCTACCCTGTTCATACAACCAGAACAAGGTCTCAACCGCCTCAACTGGCAAATTAAACCTTACAAAACTTATCTAAAGAATTTGCGCCTTTGCCAAGTTCCGGGTAATCATTGGCCATTTTTGACAGAACCGGAAGCATTTAACCGGACTGTAGCAGCATTTCTAGCAGAACGTAAATAAAAGCAGCCTGACTTTGACATTATTTGATCATGAGCCTTTGTATTAATCCAGTTTGTCCTCAACCTCATCACCCAAATAATCAAGACCGGTTTTGTCAAAGTTGCGGTTCCTCCTTGGAACTACTAGGACGTTATCGGGTGCTCAGTTTGTTGAGTGACAAAACTGGGTTTAGTAAAGTCTACGCAGCCACCGAACAAAACACGCCTAAAATCCTCAAAGTCTTGAATCAAGAGTTATCAAATGACCCAGAAGCAGTAGACTTATTTTGCCAAGAAGCCTCTATTTTGTCAAGTCTGAATCATCCAGTTCTGCCCAAATTTGCCGGATATTTTCAGCATGAAACTAGAAATGGTTTGGTTCTCCACTGTATAATCATGGAAACAATGGAGCAGCCTCATTTGGATGTGTGGCTACAGCAGCAAAATAACCTGGGTTCACCAGGGGAAGCTGTGGATTGGTTAAGAAAATTTATACCTACAAATATCACCCCCACACAGCCATCAAAGAAAGTTCCTTTACAAGGACTATTAGCGGCTCTGTTAGCTTCTTTGGGGATTCTGGGTTTGATAGCTTTAGTGATATACTCTCCCCAGTTTGCCACCTTGACACCATCCACACAATCTCCCCAAAGAAAAGGGATGGTTGATTACTTTCCTTATCAGGAAGGTATGGATAGTCAAGGTAAAATTGCTAAGTTTAATATAGCTGTTTTGTCAGTTAAATATAAATGGTTACCTGGTAGCAATTTTCAAGTTAAATATAATGATGAAATTATTAGTCTTGACCTTCTCAACTTAAAACTACAGCCAGAAAATATCCAGGAAATCATGCAAGAACCTAGTGAAATTATTGCTGTGGGTCTGGCGAATTGTGGCGGGAAACCAGGAGTTAAACAACGCCTGGCTTTAGAACGCGCCCAACAAATTCAAGGTTTAGCAACTAGATTATTTCAGAATACACCCAGCGTTAAAGGTTATCGTTTGTTAAACCTGGGTCAATTTCAAGCAAGCACCTGTCAGGAAAATCAGGACTTGACCGCATACCAAACAAGTATAATTATCATCGGGGTGAAGGAAGTACCAGCAGGTCTGATTTTAGATGAAGCCTTAAGAGATAGGTTAGAAAATAAACCTTTCGCCGATTTTAAGTTAGAAAATTATTCTCTGGGTTCTATCAGGCAATTTAAAACTTTATTCAGTAAATAAAGGTAACTTAACCGTAAAAGTAGCCCCTAGCCCTTCCCCGGGACTGTGGGACTCAATAGTACCCCCGTGTAATTCTACCAAATGACGAGCGATCGCTAAACCCAGTCCCAAACCAGTTTGTTGATGACTACACTCTGCCTGATGATACCGCTTAAACACGTGGGGCAGAAACTCCGGTTTAATACCCACACCAGTATCACTCACCTGAATACGTATTGAAGACTGATCATTTTTTGCTAGTTGTACTTGCACTTTGCCACCAGATGGGGTAAACTTAATAGCATTGGAAAGTAAATTACCTAAAACTTGTGACAATCGATGGGTATCCCCAACTATAGGGGGGATAGATTCATCAATGACAGACTCTAAATGAATGCCTTTACTACTGGCATCCGGGTAAACAGTTTCCACAGATGCTTTGACCAGACTCACCAGATTGACTGGGCGGAGTTCTATCTGTAGCTGACCCCGGAGGATACGGGTCATATTTAACAGATCTTCCAAAAGTTTAGACTGAGATTGAGCATTACGCTCGATAGTTTCTAAAGCTCTGTCAACTGTATCTGGAGGTAGTTCACGAGTCCGTAGTAATTTAGCCCAGCCGAGAATGGCATTAAGTGGCGATCGCAAATCATGAGATACCATAGCCACAAACTCATCTTTAGTTTGGTTAGCCGTTTCCGCGGCCGTCCTGGCTGCTTGTTCCAGCTGTAACAGCCTATCCCGTTCAGCCTCTAGCTGCTTGTGCTGGTCTATGTCAGTGCTAGTACCAAACCACTTAATCACCAGTCCCTGGTCATTCTTAATTGGTAAACCCCTAGCTAAATGCCAACAATAGCTACCGTCAAATTTCCGGTAACGCGTTTCCGTGTTCATAGCTTCTCCTGTCTCCAAGGCTTTTATCCCGGAGTGGATAACCGAGGGAAGATCATCTGGATGTATAACTTGTCGCCAGCCTAACCCTAGGGCTTGCTCCATAGTTTGACCCGTAAATTCACACCACTGTTGATTTACATACTCGTATTCACCCTCAAGATTGCAAATCCACACCAATTGTGGAATGGCATTAGATAAATAACGGTAGCGTTCCTCACTGTCGCGCAAAGCGGTTTCAGTAGCCTTGCGATCGCTAATGTCCGTAGCACTGCCTACGGCTCGTATGATAATCTGACCATGAGGGTCTCTGACAATTATGCCCTGGTCTAATATATAGCGATACCCCTGGTCTTTATGAAGTATTCTATACTCAAGAGAATAGTATTGACCCTTACTAAGAACATTTCTCCATTGCTCTCCCACACCCTTTCTATCTTCGGGATGAATTTTCTCCATCCACCATTTATGGGTGGGATCTGCTTCTGCTAAGGAATAACCCAAAATTCGGGTTAAACCCTCAGTTCTGCTAACAGTATTATTCTTAAAATCTATGTCATAAATTAAACAATTGACCGCAGCAGCCGCTAGTTGAAAACGCTCATTACTTAAACGCAGCTGTTCCTCTACTTGCTTACGCACAGTGATATCAAAAGCTGTACCCACAATGTGGTGCGGCGAACCGTCAACACTCCTGTTAAATACAGTATCTCGACTGACAAACCACCGCCATTCACCATTGGCGTGGCGCATCCGGTATTCAAATTCGACAATTTCACCATCCCCAGCGGAGTTAATTACTTGCAAGTGTCTAGTAAATCGTACCCAATCTTCAGGATGCATTAACAATGGGAGCAACTCAGTACCCATGTCCTGAATTTCTTGGGCAGTATAACCCAGGAGTTTGGTAAATTGATTATTAGTATAGATATTCTGCTGTTGAATTAAATCATAAACGTATAACATCCCTGGTATAGTATTAGTAATAGCTTCGATAAACTGCTGACTATTGCGTAACTTATCTTCCGCCTGTTTTTTCGCGGTGACATCTCGCCAAGAAGCAACGAAGCCATCCCCCATTTTTGTGATGCGAATATCAATCACTTTAGCTGATTGCCGTCTCTGGTCACAAGCAGTCCAGACGACAGACTCTTTCTCTAAAGGCTGACCTGTTTCTACCACTCGACAACATTCATCAAACAAGCCATTATCGCGGATATTCAGGAGAATGTTGCACAGATATTCCCCCTGGACACCTGACATAATTTGGCTAAATTCACAAGCTGCGGCGTTCATATAATCCACACGAAAGCGCAGGATTTCCCCCATCTGCTGACGTACAGCCGAAAAAATGCCAAAACAATCCAGCATATTGTCAATGGAGGTGCGGAAACGTTCCTCACTGCGTTGCAGCTCTTGACTAAGTTGCACATTTTTAATCGCTGAGTGAATCGTTGAGCGCAAACGCTCACCAGTGGTCTGTCCTTTGACTAAATAGTCTTGAACACCACTTTTCATTGCAGCCACAGCCACAGTTTCGTTACCATAACCAGTTAACATAATCACTGCTGGCATGATTTTCTGTGACTGCTGTTGTAATTCTGCCAGAAATTCCAAGCCATCTAAGTCCGGTAGTAAAAAGTCTAATAAAATCGCATCAGGGTGAAACTGCTGACACAATTTCAAGGTTCCTTCCCCTGACTCCTCTTCCATGACTGTGTAGATGTATTCCTGGTCTTGCAGTAGATAACGACGATAGGCCTGGCGGTCTTCCTGACAATCATCGATAATTAAAACAGTAACCGGTTCTGTCATAACTATTTACTAACAGCTATGGCTTACGCCATGCTACGCTATCGGGGAGGATGACTATATCTAACCAATAAGTGATGAAACTTTGAAGAGTTTCCACCAGTCTGTTAATATCAATGGGCTTTAACATATAACTAGCAACGCAAGATTGATAACATACTTCAATGTCTTTGGGATTAGATGATGTGGTAAATACAACTACAGGGATATATTTAAACTCCTCATCCTGCTTGATTTTCTGTAACACTTCTCGCCCATCAGTTCCCGGTAAGTTCAGATCGAGCAAAATAATCGACGGACGCGGTAAGTTTTGAGTATTACTGTAAATCCCGGTGTGGTAAAGGAAGTCCAGCGCCTCATCGCCATCAGTACAGCGAAACACAGGATTAACTACAGCTTGTTTCTTCATAATCCGACACAGGGCTTCAAAATCTTCGTCGCTATCTTCAATTACAAGTAAAGGCTTGGTAAGATTGCCAATCATCAGTTTATTTCACTCCTTCTAATGTGAAATAAAACGTAGTACCCTCGCCATAGGTGGAATCTACCCAAATTCTCCCCCCGTGTCTTTCTACTATTTTCTTAGCAATGGTTAACCCCGCTCCTGTACCTCCCCCATATTTACTGGGAGCGTGTAGTCGTTTGAAAATTCGGAAAATTGACTCAAAGTGTTTCTCTCGAATCCCAATCCCATTATCTCTCACATAAAATATCGTGGGGGATGGTGCTTCCTCTATGTAACCTATGGAAATCCATTTATTGGCTTTATCATTGTATTTGATGGCGTTAGTAATCAAATTGTTAAACAGTTCACCTACTCGGACGCGATCGCAATACACTGTCGGTAGGGGTCTGGAAATCTGAATATCTACTTTCATATCCTCAATCCGCGGACGCAATAACTCTAAACTACCATTTAGTACATCATTCAGATCCGTGGGAGCCATAGCCAGGTCTGCTCTCCCCAAGCGAGAAAAATGCAGCAGTGAATCGATTAAATCCTCCATCCGCTGAGTGAGACGGATCAACGTTTCTAACTTTTTCTTACCTTCTTCATTCAGCAGCCCGCCGTAATCTTCCATCAGGAAGTTAGAATAATTGTGAATACCCCGCAGTGGCTCCTTTAAATCATGGGACGCTATATAGGCAAAAGCATCTAATTCTCTATTACTCCGTTCCAGTTCCACATTTAGCTGTGCTAATTCATCCGCTTTGCGCAGCACTAAGCCAATAATTGCACTTCTCAACTCCAGCGCCGCATTTATTTCATCGGATTTCCAAGGGAGAGACTTTAATAGTACTGTTTCTTGCCATAACTCAAAGGATTTGCGCGGTGATAGGCGTATACTGCCATTTTCTTGCGCTTCTACCGGTTTATTGGGATTACCTCCCCAATCTACAGTTTGCACTACCTCCGGGCGAAACCATAAAACATAGTTTTTCTGAATTTGGGAAATGGAAACTACCATCAAACCGCTAGCCACATCCCGCAATTTTTCTGCTTCTGGGTAAACTTGAGATAGGGAATCAGTGTAGAAAATCTCCTCCTTTTGGTTTTCATAAATCCATTGTACTAACTCTTGCATCTCCTGTTTTTCCGGAGTCTTCCCCACCGTAAAATATTCGCCATCAAAGCATACTGCTGCTCCTTGAGCGTTGACAATATTTAACAGATTTGGGTCGTGGTTAATTAAACCATCAATGAAGTTCTGTTCCAATGACATATACTCCACTAAGTTGGAGTTGCAAGATTGCAAATACAGCTTATATTCAATATCCTCATGCTCTTCTTTACCTGCAATTTCTAAAGAGGCTATTTGTCCTAAAAATTCACAAGCATTCCGAATTTCATAGGGGATAAATTTCGGTGATTGGTGATGACAAGCAATTAATCCCCACAGTTTTCCATCTTTGATAATCGAAATTGACATCGAAGCAGTTACGCCCATATTCTGCATATACTCAATGTGTAAAGGCGAGACGCTCCTTAACACAGAATTACTTAAATCTAAAGGTTCCTCAGTTAAAGGATTATTCCTGGGCACAATTACCGCCGGTTCATAGTCTATATTTGGTATCAGTCTCAGCCAGTTTTGGCTATAGAGTTTTCTCGCTTGTGCGGGAATGTCGGAGGCTGGGTAATGTAATCCTAAATAAGATGTCAGATATTCTGGCTTTTCTTCAGCAATAACTACACCATTCCAATCCTGATCAAATCGATAAACCATCACTCTATGGAAACCAGTAATTTTCTTAGTTTCCTTAACAAGAATCCGACTAAATTCTCCTATATTTGATGCTGCTTTTAGCTTGGAAATTGCACTTTTTATCAAGTGGTAAAATTTGAAAAAAGCATCACCTCTTTCTGCTACCCTTGGTTCTAATTCTAAAACTAAACCCCCCTGATAACGGTGAATAATTCCATCAAAATTCACAGGATGATTATCCACTTTTATGCTCATTTCTATCGGATTAACAATTGGTAAATCATCTTCATTTAAAGAGTCTTTTATTAACCTAATTTGCTCGGCATCGAGTAATTGGCTGAGATTTTTATTGATTACTTCTTCTGGAGGTAAACTAAAGAATTTGAGGAGATTATCACTAACTTGGAGGATGGTTAAATCCGGTTCTTTGAGCGCAAAAATCACTCCATGAGGCTGAATAGAGCCAGGAATATGAATAGGCTCTTTGTTACAGTTGCTGACATCAATTGGGAAGGGGATAGTAATATCGTTATTACTCACGTTTAATTCCTGATAGCGTCTCTGTGGCCTGGGTTCCATAGATTATAAGTAGTTTTGAGACTAGCTCTACTATTGTGATTTAGCAGTTCTGTGTCAAACATTCTTCATGCTTGGATTTACATAGTCCTTTATCCCAGCATAACCATAGGACGGAGATAATTAATTGCATTTAAACTCATGACTGCTAACTGTCTGGAGTAGCAGTTGACAATTTATGTAAAATTGCTGTTTTTTCGCCTAAAACTGTATTTGCAGCTGGGTAAATAAAATTTAAATAATGTTAATTATAGTTACATCTTAATATAAAGTATCAATCTTTTCAACTAGTGTCTTTTCAGTCAATGATTCCTCCCACCCTGTTCTATGACTACGCCACGCAAGCTATCGGTTAGACGTGGGGAGTGTCAAGCTTTAGCTGATTTGCTCTGGTATACCGGCGGCTCGATATGAATTAAAATTCTAGTGGGGCTGAAATGTCTTTCTAGTCGCCTTTCTACTTCTTCACTAATTTTATGGGCTGTTTCTACATCTACTGCATCTATAATTAAATGTATTTCTATGAAGACTTGGCGACCTAAAATACCCCGGGAGGCGATGTCATGACAATTAATCACCCCAGGAACAGCAGTGGCGATCGCCTCGATGGTTTCCGGTGCGATCGCCATTTGATCTACCAACCAAGGTAAATTGCTTTTCAGCACTGACCAAGCACTCCCCAATACTAACAAAGCGACAGGAAAAGCTAACACCACATCCAACCATTGATAACCTCGCCAAACCCCTATCAAACCCCCAATTACAGAAATGGTCACCCAAACATCACTCATGGTGTGTGTAGCATCAGCAATCAAAATTGCACTACCTAAACGCTGACCTACACGACGTTCGTAAAAAGCAACAAAAATATTGATACCTAGCACCACAAGCAATAACCACAACTCTACTGGGGATATCTCTACAGGTTCACTACCTTGAGTAATTCGCTCCACTATACCTTGCAGAATTTCAAAGCAGGCGATAAGCAACAGAACCGCAATTCCTAAAGCTCCCACAGATTCAAATTTCTGGTGTCCGTAAGGGTGTTCTCTATCTGGTTCCGGCGCAGAATATCTATTGGCAACTAACCCTAAAATATTACTGGCTCCATCTGTCATACTATGTAAGGCATCAGCTAACAAGCTTAAAGAGCCTGTAGCATACCCCAAAAATCCCTTCAATCCTACCACCAACATATTCAGCAGTAAGGTGATAATTAACACCTTTTGTATTTCCGGGCGGTTGTCCTTAGTCATAAAACATATTTAAAATTTATTGCTATGACTTGTAATATAAAACTTCCAACCAAGAATCAATATGTAAAAATATTACACACTGTTGGCTATATCTCGCTATAATCGCTGTTATTCAACTGCTTTACTGAGATTTTTTTTAAATAAACTTTCATCTTATCCTAGTAAAAATACGTTTTCCTCCCCTAAAATATATGGCTTACCCCACGGAAGCCATATATTTTATTGTTAGTCTTGGTAATAGGACTCCTATTTGATTTGTGAACAATTTCTGTTCCCTGTTCCCTGTTCGGTGTGTTCCCTCCGATAGTGCAAGCGATCGCCATCGGGTACAAGTTTTGTCAATACCACCTATTCGGGTAAGATAGGTAATATTATATGGCTGACACCACTCTACGCTATCAATCTTGAGAAATAGCTCATGTCTTACACTCCTCTAACCCTGAATCTGATTTCCGGTTCTGTTTCCTTCAGCTTTTCAGCCGAAAAAGCACGGGAATTAAAAGCCGCCATAGATAAATTAATGTTAAGTCTCAAAGCTGTCGCCGCTAAAACCAATAATCCCAGCGTCGGTAAAGTTACCCCTCAGCCTCCCCTAGAATATCGCTACACTGGTGAAGTATTTTTAGAGATTTTTTGTAATCCCAATATTTGGCCGAGTCCCTTTGCTGCTAAAGTTCTCCTTACTGTACGCGACTTGAATATTCGCTTAACTACAGAAGCTGAACTGACACAAATTCTTGAAGATGTTCACCAGTATTTAGAACAGGTAGGATGAACTATCAAAAAATTACCGCAGCAGTTTCATATGTTAAACTACTACGGCAATTTAATGTATAGTAAAATACTAAATTTTCAATGAGTGGCGCATCTAAACCAAAAATTGCCTCCACCCCTTCTTAACTGGCAAAATTGTATATATTCAGGTTCTAATGCTGCTTGCGTTAGTGCAAAAACTAAGATTCTGCATGAGGAAATACATATCAAAACTAGAGATTATCCGTTCCAATTCGCCATGAAATCCCTTGCTCTCAATTACAAACATCCCAGTTGACAAGCTCACCGCCCTAAAAGTGCTGTGATTCCTTAATCTATAAACAGAGAATTCCAAATCTCAAGACTGATTAGTCATTGTCCCATTCTTCCCGGCCAATTAGGTCGCCAATGCGATCGCGTAATAAAAAGTCACATCTTTCTAACTCACACTCCACGCCTACCCACTCTCTAGCTGGTATATATTGACACAATGTATATATAGGCTGTTGCCGGCTAACAATTCCCTTTTGTACCAGTCGGCGTGCTTCGTCTTGGATTAAATCCAAAGAGTAGTAGGAGTAGTAATTGATAGAAGGCACCGTATTCACAGTCATGGTTTTTACTCACAAAGTTTACAGTAGGCATTGTTCCCATCAAACACTAGGAACAAACATGAACAGCATCAGACTTGTGGCTAGGATTTTGTAGTTTGCTATACGGAACTAATCTTATTTTGACGCTATACACCTTCAAATTATCTAAAGAAATGTTAAGAATGTCAATAAATTATAACTTTCAGACGAAAAGTACTAGGATTAATGCTTTCAGGGCAATTAAGGGCAATTAAATTAACTTGCTGGCAAGATCATGTCAATATTTCTTGGGGTTTTGCTTATATGAACTATAAGTATATTTTATGACATAGTATTATAGCATATAATTCCTGGTAATTGACAAATAATTAGCCGAAACCTCAATGATCATCAATAAATTGCAGTAATAATGGGAATTTTGCCAGAAAATATCCTCATAGTTAGATTAAAACAGACGTGATCACATCCCGTCTGTTAAGTGTTTAGCGAATTCACTAGGAATTAATTGTTCTCAAGTGACATTGTTAGCGAGTTACTTCTTCTCAAGATTAATCATCTTCATCGCTAGTATTATCCGCTACTTGCGTATTTTCTGGCGATCGCTGATACTCCAGTTGGTTTAAAAGCGACAGCACCTTAGTACCCCGCTCTATAGAATCGTCCTCAATAAAAATCACTTCTGGTGTGCGACGCAGCCTAACTCGTGAACCAAGTTCGCTGCGGACAAAACCAGTTGCAGACCTTAACCCCGCCATTGTTTCTGATTTAGCCGACTCTGTACCATAAATACTGACGTAGACCTTGGCGTGTTGGAGATCACCAGAAACATCTACATAAGTAACACTCACCATTCCTGTACCTACACGGTCATCTTTAATACCATGGAGTAGCATTTGGCTAACTTCCCGTTTAATCAATTCAGCAACGCGGGAAACGCGGCGATTAGTAGCCATAAAGTTGTGCCTCCTCACAGAGGTTGTACGACATAATTATATATAAATTGCACAGGACCGAGTTAGAAGCACTCAATACCCCACACAAGAACACCCTGATGCTTTGAGTCTAGACTGGATTCAAGCCTAGCATCGCCCGCAGTGTAAGACTCACAAACACTAGGCTACCCACAAAGAAACCCAAAAGAGCAATCAGGGTTACAGGGCGTTTTAACAACGGCATTAATGGCTCCACCGTGTTGAGAAACACCCCTAAGAGGATAGTAACAAAGTAGCGCGGGTAGCGAAAGACGTTATCCCAAAATCCGTCAAACATTTCAATATATACTGCCTTGTTATACAATTACACTTGCTTTCACATTCATCTTATTGTAATCTATGCAGCCAAAAAATTACTCAACTCAGATAAAATATGCTGCCTGCGCTATATTTCTTATGTTTGCTAGCTGAGTTGGAATCAATGGTAAGTCAAATATCTCCCAAAATTTTTCCGCGTCCATTTTTAAAGTGGGCTGGTGGTAAAGCTCGGTTAATCACACAATATAATCAATATTTTCCCCAGGAATATCAAACCTACTATGAGCCATTTTTAGGAGGTGGGGCGGTTTTTTTCTATCTCCATCCCCCCGCATCTATATTAAGTGATATTAATACAGAATTAATTACAACTTATCGCTGTGTCAAGGATAGTGTTGAAGAATTAATCTCTCTGTTACAAGCACATCATCAGCAGCATAGTCAAGACTATTACTATCATGTCAGAGCCTCACCGGGAGGGACTGACTTACAACAAGCTGCGCGTTTCATATATCTAAATAAAACTTGTTTCAATGGACTTTATCGAGTCAATTCTCAAGGTAAATTTAATGTCCCACTGGGAAAATATAAAAATCCTAATATTTGCCCGGAAGATATACTGCGAGGCGCATCAGCAGCCCTTAATACCGCGCAAATTAAACAAGCAGATTTTACAGATGTGTTAAATTATGCCACTAGTAGTAATGATTTTGTCTATTTTGACCCGCCATACTATCCTGTCAGTGCAACCAGTTATTTTACAGCTTATAGTCACTATTGCTTTGGTGAAACCCAACAAGTTCAACTCAGAGATATATTTGTAGAACTAGCCGGGCGGGGAGTAAAAGTTATGCTATCTAATTCAGATTGTGACTTTATTCGCCAACTTTATACCGGCTTCCAGATTTATAGAATATCAGCCAGTAGGTCAATTAATTCTAATCCTAAAAAGCGAGGACAGATAACTGAGGTATTGGTAACTTCCTATTAAAGGTTATTATTAGACCAGGTAATAAAGGTGCTCAAGTTATAAACTGCTAATAAGTTTTGATTAGAAACAACTTGTGTTTGTAACCATGAGATGGCTTGTGGTTTCGCGCCTCCACCATCGATTAATACTATCGCTTGTGTGGGATAGCAGTTTTGAATATTCAAGTTCAGATAGGGAAGTTTTTCATCTACTGAACCACTACTTTGCTGCCATTTACATTCAATAATTAGTCCAGAAGCTGGACTGCTACCAATAATATAAAAATCTACATTTATATCGCTGCCATAAATTCCTGGTCCGATATCAACCTGTCTGGCATATCTTTTGGGTATATTATTCGCACTCAAGAGACATTGTAGGCGCTGTTTTCTGGGTAAATCACAGCCAACTTGAAGATATCCATGTCCCTGCAAAGTACCTTCCACACAGTTTTCTAAAACATTACCAGATGTAACTGCCCTTCCGCCCTGACTCATGTTGATTTTGCTTGATTTGACAGATTTCCTGATTTTAGGATTTCCTACAAGCAACAGTAAATACTATAGCAGTAACCACAAGTGTTAGGACATTTCCCTGTTCCGGTGTTCCCTGTTCCCTGTTCCGGTGTTCCCTGTTCCCTGTTCCCTTAAAACCACAATTATGATGTCCTAACGTGTATGCGTAGTGCTATACGTTAATAAATTTTTAATTTTGCCACCTGAACAACAAATATAAAATAGTACCTTTGTACTAAAATAAATAGGCTTCGCAGCAGATGATCAAACTATCAAACCATTGGATAGTCAGCATTTGACTTTTGCCATAATTTCCCCATCTTTTTGAGTGAAGTAGTAGAGGTAATTTTTTATAGTTTTTGAGTTATTGATGGGGAATTAAGATCGGTTGATCTGCGATAAATTCACATTTAACTGGCTTGGATATGATTCTCGCCATTACGAATATCCCATGCCACTTCTAGCATTTGAGTCCAGCGCTTTTGCAGCTGCTTAGGTGTACATTTTATCGCTTTAGCGATCGCCTGATCACTGTGTCGAGTAGTTTTCAACTGCAAAATCTGTTGCTGCTCAGGAGATAACACACTCACAAAGATGTCCCATTGTCCAGAAGTTAAACCCAACTTTTGCTCTAGACCTGCACCCAACCATTGATGAACTAATTGCCATTGGTGGTTCTTGGCAAATTTTTCCACATGGTATTTAAAACGCTGTTGTAGATAGTCGCGCTGACGGCTAGTTAAACCCAGGATTTGGTCAATTTCTGGGGCACAGAGGTCTTGTAATTTCAGCTTCAGGTATTCCACACAGTCAGACTGACCTTGAGATTCCAGGTATTTTGCCAATTCCGCAATCACGCGATCGCGCTCCGACTCCTCCGACGGATCAAAATTAGTTTGAGCAACCATCTGGGATCTAATCTGTTGCACTGCCAGTGACGCTGGTAAGATTCCGCATCTTCACTCCTAGTAGATTCCACCGCCATTTCAATATCTACAGTAGTTTCTTGGGGCTGACGACGAGCAAAACCTTGAGCGCGAAGGATAATCAATTGCTGATTATTCCCACCAGGTAAATTAATTCGGCGTTTAGCATATTGCTCTGTAAAAGCCATGTATTCTGCCAATTGCAACTGAGTCCGGGGTTGATAATCTTCTGACAATTGGTTTTCCCTGCGGAAAGCTTTAATAGCTTCGATGTAAAACGCTTGTAAAAAATCTTCAATCAGAGTGTAACGAGCATTAAACCCCAACTCTGAACCAGCAGTCGCGACATGACGGTAAACCATAGCACCTAAAGTACTATGTAATTCCACCCTCCCCCGACGGGAACCTAGTTGGTAGTAATGCAGGCACTTTTGCAGGCGATGCCTAGCTAAATTAACTTGCCATGACTGGACTTCTCCAGATTCTTGGATACGGGAGCTTTTATGACATATTCGTTCAACTTCTGTAGCTATACGCTGTGATACTGCTTGTACACACTCAGATGCCGCTTTCACAGACAAAAGCATTTCTTGATACAAGAATTGTCTCAAGCTATTGTCATCGTCCTGGAGCAATTCTGCAGGCGAAACATTGCAGAAAACAGCAGATTTTGAAGTTGGTAGATTTACAAGGTTGGCTTTCATGACTTTTCGGTGAGTGTGGTATTGCACCATAACTACAACGCAGGTACAGCAAATAAGGCCAGCCTTGGCTGGAGAACTATTTAGCATTCTCAAAACCCACTGCAAGCACTGCTCAGATACAAGACTGTAGGCAATTGAAAAATTTACACGGAAAATAGTGTGTTACTTCTTATAGATGTTCTCGCCTCAGTGAAGTACACGCAAGAGTTAATCAACCACAGATGTCAGGCTAACTATGAGAACGGCAAATACTATATATCAACCAGCAGGTTAGATATGACACATAGATATTTACCACGCCTCAAATGTGGTTAAAAGACTTGCTATCTCTACATTTATTGCCATTGTGTTTTAACCACTGCCAGATAATGTAAGTATGTCACTCTCAAAACTTGAGTTTTTCTATGACATTTCTGGAGAAACTAAAAGATAAACCTGTGTAGTTTGTTTGTTATACCCAAGCTGCTGCTGCTTCCCAACCTAACCCCTGCCTTGTGATCATTGGTTCGTCTCCCGTTAAGTCCAAAATCGTAGACACTTCATAAGTTGATTCCTCCCCCGTGTCTATAATTAAATCTACTAAATTATCCAAACGGTCAAACAGTTCCATCCGCGATAGTCTAGGTTGTAAATCTAGGTCTACAGGTTCATCATCTGGCGGTAAATGTGCCGAAGTGGAAATAATCGGATTTTCCAATGCTGCTAGCAATGCCAAGCATACCGGATGGTCTGGTACACGAATCCCAGTAGTTTTTCGCTTAGGACTTTGTACTAGTCGGGGTACTAACTTGGTAGCAGGTAGTAAAAACGTGTAAGTACCAGGTATCAAGCGCTTCATAATCCGATAGGCTGTATCACTGACAAACGCATAAGTTGCCACATTTGATAATGAAGGACACAAAAATGTCAGTGGTTTATCATTGGCTAGCTGTTTAATTTGCCGCACTCGTTCTACTGCCGACTTGGCATTTAAATCACAACCAATAGCATAAACTGTGTCTGTAGGGTAGAGCATCACTGCGCCACTAGAGAGCGCTGACTTTATTTCCTCTATACGTCGAGTTTGTGGATTATCAGGATGGACAGCGAAAATTTTTGCCATAGCCAATTTTGAATTAGAGGTGGACAATTGTGCCAACGAGGAAAAATATCAAATTGAGCGTTACACATATTGTCACCGATATAGATGAGCGCCTGCCTCAAATAGGCCATAATTTACATCAGAATAATTGTGCAAAGTCTAAAAATAAAGTTGTTGAAGTTATCTATATGAGTAAAGTCGCTTATCTTCAATGTCCCACAGGAATTTCTGGTGATATGTGCCTAGGGGCTTTAGTTAGTTTGGGTGTTCCAGTAGAATATTTACGTGAAACACTCAATAAATTGGGGATTGACCAGGATTATCAGCTCACAGCCGAACTTGTGCAACGCCATGGTCAACAGGCCACCAAAGTTCATGTAGATTTACTACATAAGCATCACCATCACGGCCGCCACCTCCCAGAAATTGAAAAAATCATCTGCAAAGCTAACTTGCCATCACGGGTAGAAGCTTGGAGTTTGGCAGTATTTCGACAGCTAGCAGTAGCTGAGGGTGCAGTGCATGGGATCGCGCCAGAAAAGGTACATTTCCATGAAGTGGGCGCTGTAGATGCAATTGTCGATATTGTCGGTACCTGCTTGGGCTTGGATTGGTTAGGGATTTCCAGTAATCATCAAGGATTACCCCTACTATACTGTTCAGCCTTACCCACAGGAGGGGGAACAGTACGCGCCGCCCACGGTGAAATGGCTGTACCAGTACCAGCAGTATTGAAATTGTGGGAAATGCGGGGTTGTCCAGTTTTTAGTAATGGTATTGATCACGAACTCGTCACACCAACCGGCGCCGCCATCGTTACTACCCTAACTAGAGAGTTTGGTTCACCGCCACCAATGACCATTAAACAGGTAGGACTGGGAGCAGGAACGATTAATTTACCTATCCCTAATATATTACGTCTGTGGCTGGGGGATTCCGCCCATAATTTTGAACATACCAATGCCGATTTAGAAACCATCACCGTACTTGAAACCCAAATTGATGACTTAAATCCCCAAGCCCTCGGCTATGTCTTTGAAGCCTTGTTTACCGTTGGTGCAGTGGATGTGTTCACCCAACCCATAGGAATGAAAAAGTCACGCCCGGGAATTTTACTCACTGTCATTTGCCATCCTGAGAATTTACTCCCTTGTGAAGCAGTTTTATTTCGCGAAACCACTACTTTAGGAATTCGCCGCAGCACCCAACAGCGCGCCATTTTACAACGGGAAATTCAATCAGTGGAACTGGAATATGGCACTGTCCGGGTTAAAGTTGCATGGCACCGACCAAGACAAGATCAGCGTATTGCCAACGTCCAGCCAGAATATGAAGATTGTGCACAATTAGCTCGAAAGCATAATATCCCCTGGCGCGAAGTTCAACGATTAGCATTACAAGCTTGGTATTTGCAGCATCATCAATCTGGAGTTAATTACACCTAGTTTTACCTGGTATTAATCTATCTCAATTTCTCTGATTCTCCTTTTCACTGCCTCCGCTGCATCCTCCCCTTGGCGTTGAACACTCTTTGCGGTGTCCTCCGCGCCGCGTTGGATATTTGTCGTCAGGTCTTCGGCAGTGCGTTCAGTGCTTTTCTCAATATTTTCTACTCCGCGCTGAGTCCCCTTAATCACACCTTTACCTAATTCCTCTGCAGAACTACCAATGTCCTCCCCCAAACGCCTGACCCGCTCATCTAAAGGTGTACCCTCCTGATAATTGCGAATATATTGCTCCGAGCTATCAATACCCTTTTTTTGAACGTTTTCCCGCGCTTTTCTCGCCAATTCTGCGGCTCTAGCATTTGCTTCTCTTTCAGCCCCTTTGGCTCTAGGATCGACATCACTAAAGTTATTCATTCCACCTTCTGGGGTGTTAAGTTTATAAATTTTTGTCGGGTCGTATCTTTCTACATTAGGCGGTTGACCACTGGGTTGCGGTGGTTGTTGAGCTATCCCCGCACGATTACAAGCCTGTGTCGTTAACAGCAATGTTACTGCCACAAAGACTGTTAAAATCTTCACAGGACTAATATTTTTTAGCCAATTAATGAATTTCTTCATAACTTTACTCTTGTGATGCTTTTAAGTTTCTACTTACCGACTGCTGGATTTTTTGGTAACTCAGGTCTAGAATTGGCTTCTTTTACCTTTTCTTGTAAAAAACCAGAAGCTTCTTTCACTGAATCTTGTACTCTTTCCACCCGTTCTTGAATGCGAGTTCCTATATCCGGTTCTCGTTGAATCCAACCACCAGGCGCAGGTCTTTGGAAGTTTTTGTCAGTGATGATAGGCAATTCTTTTTCTTTTTCAACTCTACCTTGAGGTGTATCCGCACCGGGGTAAAGTATTTCTGAGTCTCTACTTATGGCTATCAAAAGTTGTAAATCTGATTGTGAACTAGCTCGATCAATTTCTTTTTTCTCTTCTGAATTAATCGCTTTAGTATCTGTACTCATCCTATATTTAGTATATTTATCTCCACCACCTTTATCAGGATTATTAGCACCACCAGCCTGAACTGCTGGGTTTTGTGGTTTTGATCCTTGAGGATTTGCTCCACTACAAGAAGTAGTAACTATCAACAATAGACCAGCTATAAAGATAATCACAAACTGGCGTAGTTTTAACTTTTCCCAGAAAGCTATCATATTGTCCATCAAATCCTCCTTTTACAGGAAAATAGGTTACCCATTTAATTGATTATTTGATAGCATCAGCAAATTCTGACATTTATCGGTTAACAGATATCAATTTCATCCCTGTTTATCTATGGTTCCTAAGCTTTCCATTTACTCACCGGATTACAAACATCTATGTTTCATAACCCCACTCAAGATTAGAAATAAAACTATCGGTTAACCTCTAGCGTAGGTAACATTATACTTGCTACCAAAATCAGACTATGATCTAACTGTAGAGAGATTAATACCAGCAATTGATTATATTCGGGTGATTTAAGATATCTTTATTTCTTGCAAATGACGAAGCAAATTTTACGCGGACTAATTTTCGGTGTAACCATATTTTTTTTAGCGAAAGCCCTCAAGGATCATTGGTATGAGGTGATAACAATCCAAGTTGATGCAGTCGCATGGGCAATTCTGTGCATAGCCACAGGGGTAACTTTACTAGCACATATTTGGGGTGGTTGGATATGGACTTGGATTCTCCACGACTTAAATCAACCAGTCCCACCTGTGGAATTTATTCAGGTCTACCTCAAAACCAATATTGCTAAATATTTACCTGGTAATATCTGGCATCATTATGGCAGAATTATGGCAGCGAAAAATGCTCAGATTCCTGTGAGTGCTGCTACTTTAAGCGTATTACTCGAACCCCTATTAATGGCGGCCGCAGCTTTAATTATGATTATTATCTTCGGTAATCAATTTGCCCCTCATCGTATTACCGGTTCTGTGCAAATATTACAATTTTTTAGTTTGGCTGTAGTCCTGGTTGGTGTTCATCCCCGATTTTTAAATCCGGTGATTTGCTTCTGTCAGAAAATCAAGGTGAAAAGGTCTGCTACTGAGCTTACTATTCCTTTGCAAGTTAAACGTTATCCCCTTAGGGCTTTGTTGGGGGAATTGGGTTTTTTAGTCTTGCGTGGTTCTGGGTTTGTTTTAACTGTTTTTGCCCTGACTCCATTGCATTTGAGCCAATTACCTTTATTATTAGGTGCTTTTTGCTTTTCTTGGTTATTAGGTTTTGTGCTTCCCGGTGTACCTTCCGGCTTGGGTGTGTTTGAACTGACAGCCATGGCTCTTTTGCAGCATCGGTTTCCTTCTGCTGTGATAATTAGTGCGATCGCTTTTTATCGTCTGGTTAGTATTATCGCCGAAACTGCTGGTGCAGCCCTAGCCTCCCTAAATAAACCCATACCCTAAGATTGTGCCAAAAATCAAACCTGCCCATGTTTAACTAGGCAGGTGTACTTCTACGTTAAATTTTTAGTGGGGGTGGAGGGACTTGAACCCACACGACCTTTTACGGTCAACGGATTTTCATTCTCTCGCAGTTTTCACTACTGCCGGGTTTTGACAACCAGCGGCTTTGAGAATTGGACTCTCCCTTTACCCTCGGCTTTACGTTAGGGTAGCTCCCGTCGAGTCTCTGCACCTTCCGATTAGTTATGAGTTTTAACACTCAGCACTTGTTTCGGCTTGGCTCAGGATTGCCATACCTGTGAACAGATTTAGGTTTCCCTGAGTTTGACAGCTTACACTTGAAAGATTTCTCTATCAAGGCTCAGTTTTCTAAGTCCGTAGCGTCTACCATTCCGCCACACCCCCGTATCTATATATGTTGGGTAGCCCTTTTGTTTAATGCAGCCAATCTACTTAGTTTACATTAGCATCAAGTAGGTCATTTGTACAAGCCAATTGATATTTTTTTTCCAGATTTGGTAGTTTATGGTTTTGCTTCCTAGTTTTCTGGGATTGAGTATCTACAATTGTGCTTAACTTCAACTGCTATATAAAACCTAGACAAAGCTAGACTTTACTTTCTACTTCAACGGGAGCATGGGAGCGGTTATCCCTTAGTAGACTTGCACGCCTTAGCCAGACGCGATATTTCTCAAGTTAAGATTTACAAGAAAGACTACCGCTATCATTGCTTGGTTTTCGCGTTGGCAATAGTCTTAATTCAATACTTGATATCGTCGGATTATATATCAAGTGGGCGATTTTCTTAACTCACTTATGTCAATGCTTGTCAACATAGGTATAGTTTTGTCTATAAAATAGTCAGCTTAGGACTAGCTCTTTTTTGTTGCCTTTATGATTGTAGCATCTATGTCAAGAATATACAAACAATTTCTTCTTGACAACTGCAATAGCTAGACTTTCCTCAGGGGAGGGGTTCAGCCTATGATGGGGAATAGATGCACTTAATGCTATTGTCCACCTCAAGAGAAGATATATGATTGTAGCCCTGCTGTATCTGGCTTTGGCTGGAGCTTACCTGTTAGTAATCCCTATTGCTGTGATGCTGTACCTCAAACAGCGCTGGTATGTAGCCGGATCCATTGAGCGAACTGTGATGTACTTTATGGTGTTTTTCTTTTTGCCAGGGTTATTAGTTTTATCGCCGTTTGTGAATCTGCGACCCCGTCCCCGGCTTGAAGTTTAACAGATTGTTAGGTCATAACTCTCATGCGACGCATTGATGCTATTGGTATTGGCTTGGGTGTTTTTATTGCTGGTGGTTTGGGATACGTAGGATTACAGTTAGTGGGTTTAGAAGCTGCACAAGCTGGGATCTGGAGCCAAGTCTTACTAGTGAGTGGCTTGCTCGGCTGGTTGGCTTCCTATATATTCCGGGCGGTGGGAAATAAAATGACCTACCATGAACAACGGGAACAGTATGAACAGGCCTTCCTCCAAAAACGCCTAGATGAACTTACTCCTGAAGAACTGGCAAAAATTCAGGCAGAAATCGCACAAGAAGAACAAAGTCAAGTGTAAAGTTATCATTGATCAGTTATTTATAAACTGACCACTGACTCATAATTATTCTGGACACATGACCGCGATTTCTGATTGCTTTAACACCTTGGGACGAAATCGAGAGTGCGCTCTGATTCCGTTTATTACTGCTGGAGACCCAGACTTAGCAACGACAGCCGCAGCTTTGCAAGTTCTGGATCGTCACGGAGCCGATATGATTGAACTCGGTATTCCTTACTCCGATCCTCTAGCAGATGGGCCGGTAATTCAAGCGGCTGCTACCCGCGCCTTGGAACGAGGGACAAAGTTAGAACAGGTTTTAGAAATGTTGCAAGCTACTACTCCCGGCTTGCGATCGCCTATTATCCTGTTTAGTTACTACAATCCCATTTTGCACCGGGGGATTGACAAGTTTCTTGGGCAAATTGCGGCCGCAGGGGTTTCAGGATTAGTAGTCCCCGATTTACCTTTAGAGTCAGCAGCAGAATTGCTGCAACCAGCAAGTGAAATGGGTATTGACTTAACTTTGTTGGTGGCTCCTACCAGTTCCCCCGCCAGAATCAAAGCCATTGCTCGCTCTTCCCAAGGATTTATTTATTTGGTCAGTGTCACTGGTGTTACCGGGATGCGAACTCAAATGGAGTCACGAGTATCAGAGTTACTCCAACAAATACGTGAGGTTACAGATAAACCCATCGGGGTGGGATTTGGCATTTCTGAAGCTGCACAAGCCCGTCAAGTCAGAGAATGGGGAGCAGATGCGGCAATTGTGGGTAGTGCATTTGTCAAACGTTTAGCAGAAGGTACACCAGAACAGGGACTAAATGCGATCGCCCAATTTTGTCAGCATCTCAAGGCTGCGATCAAAACAAGCGATAACATCACAAATACTCAAGCGCCAGAAGACAAAGTTGGTTAAAACTAATGGAACCATAACTTTGTGAAAGTGACTTTGTGGACAATTGAGCCAATATAGTTTTGAATATTAACAGCACAAATAAGCTGTAAAAAAACTAGCTAGTCCGGTCGCTTATAGTTGAGTATTATGTAAAGTTGAGTAGGCGAATTATGATCAGTGTGAGAGTGAGTCAGTCACGAGTAACAGAGGAGCAAAAGCGATGAGTGAGAGTATGGCATTTATCGGCGGTGTTGCCGTGGCCGGACTAGCGGCGCTTGTCTTGCTCAGGGGGGCAGATAGTCCCATACAAAGTAATTTCGCTGTTTCTGCTCCCCAGATACCGGCTACTATAGCGCCGCCCCTAATGCCCCAACCCCAGATGTATTCCCCCTATGGGGTGAATCCATATTATCCCCAACCCAATCAACCGCCCTCCCCGGCTAATCCAGAGCAGCGGGTGGAAATGGAACGGCTAAATATGCAGTTGGAACGCTTAAAAAGCGACAACGAACAGCTCAGAGCGCAAAACCAACAACTCCAGTTCCAATTCCAAAATTGGCAGAACGAGCAGGTACAGTTAGCTCAACAAAATAGCCAAAAACTTACATCAGAAGCATTAAAGCCTCAAACTCCAGCAGCCCTGTGGTCTTCACCCATCATTTGGGTAGTAGGAGGCGCAACTCTCACCATTGGCGGTGGTGTTGTAGTCGCTGGTGTACTGGCTTTATTTTCACCACGCCAGCGTCCCGGTCGTACAGTACAAGTTATACATCCTTACCAGGGTCCCACCCCACCCTTAGCCCCTGTACGTCGCGCGGAATTTTTGCCTTCTTCACGGATGGAGTCCAGAGGATTTGAAGCCCGAGAATATGACCAGATGCACTAAGAGCAATATAGCCAAATCAGAATATTGATTTTAGTTATTGACCAGGCTCCCACTCCCTTACCTTGGTAAAGGAGTGACTTTTTTGCTTTGCTGATGATCTAATTTCGGTGATGTCTCTTTTGTCAGATTTTCGTCTGCCTGTTCAAATAACGATTGTATTTTGTCGCGCCAGTATTGGGTATCTGGCAACTTTTCGGGATTATTTTTATAATCTAAAACTTTGTCCCATTCACCGTCTTCTATAGCTCTATTGATATCATTAAATAGCGCCTCGGCCTTAGCCCAGTCTTTTTGCCACTGATGAATCATAGTTACTGTCTGTTTCATAGCTTGCGTGGCGTAGTCATGGGCAGAAGAAGGCGATAGCTTACCTGGCGTAGCCATACCAGGAATAGACCGACCCAAAGCGGGGGAGCCTTGTAAATCTCCTGATTCAGACTCATGAGGATCATTGGTAGACGGTGACTGATTGAATGTCTGTGCTGGTTGGGGCTGAGGAACTGGTGAAGATCCAATCAAATTACTATCATCTACTGTGTTAATAGCAATACCTTGATCTGCCAGACAAGAAACCCACTCCTGATGATTGGTAATGACATCTACATGAGCCCAACCCAAATGACCAGAATTCAATTTAACTTGTACCCAACCTAGTTTTGTCTGCTTGCCTGTAACCTCAAACTCCTTATGGGTGCTGGTTTTTTGCAAAATATCAGAATTAATGGAGCTAGGTTGAGAACGAATATTGGAATTACCAGCAACCACAGCCGAGCAGTTGTTTCTGATAGTATTATCCGCTAATTTCCGCACATTAGGATATACATTTGTGACTAAAGCCGCCGCCCCACCTGCTAAAAATAAACCAATCAAGAACGGCCAAGGGTCTATTTTGTCAGATTTTTGACTACTTGGTTTGACAGTAACAAAATTCGCCGGCGCTACTGCAATAGTTTTTTCTGGGGATACTGGGGATAAAGATTGAGTGGGTTGATGGTGATGATGGTGAGAAGATTCTGGAGGTGTGGCGGGTGTAAATACTGGATGAATTTTATGACAAGCTTGCAATGCTTCTGTTGCGCTTTGGTAACGGTCTTTGAAGTGATAATGTACCATTTTCGTCAGCACTGCCGCCAACCGGTAGTTGACGGTTGCTAAATGCTGCCATAGCAATTCCCCTGTATTGGGGTTTTCTTCTAATTCCAGGGCTGGTAGTCCTGTAAGGGCTTGAATCGCAATAATCCCTAGTGAATAAATATCACTATTAGGGCGGGGTTTACCTTGCCCTTGTTCCGTAGGCATATAGCCAGGAGTCCCCACGGCAACTGTAGCAGTACTTTTTCCCCCAACACTGGCCATTGGTAATCTTAGCTGCTTGACTGCCCCAAAATCTACTAAAACTAATTTCTGGTCACAGGCGCGGCGGATAATGTTGTCTGGTTTAATATCACGGTGAATTACGCCTTTTTGGTGAACAAATTGGAGGATTTCCAGGACTCCTAGCAACAGTTCCATGACTCGGCTTTCACTCCAAGGCTGACCGGGTATGAGTTCCGCCCCTAGGGTCTGTCCGGCAATAAATTCTTGTACTAGGTAAAATTCTTGGTTTTCATGAAAGTAAGCCAGTAGCCGGGGTATTTGGTCATGATAACCTAGATTTTCCAAGGTTTCCGCTTCGCTGTTAAATAAACGCTGGGCTGTCTCAAAAGCTCTGGGGTCGGAGGTTAAGGGCGTGAGGTGCTTAACAACACAGATAGGGTTGCCCGGTCGCTTGGTATCTTGGGCTATATAGGTTTGACCAAATCCCCCTTGAGCGAGGACTTGAATGACTTGGTAACGATGGTCTAACAGCTTACCGATCATATTTTACCCTCAGAGTTATTACTTAATGAGATTCGTTAATTTTTGATTTCATGAAAAATTATAGGGATCAAATCCGCTATTTTGGGATGAAGATTTAAACTAAAAAATTTAGTTTTTTAATAAACTTAGACTGTTTGTTTAGCATTTACTGTTCCCGTTTACTAGCAATGCCTCCTAAAATTACTAACCCAGTCACATGGCAGCAGGCTGAACTCCTGATGCAACCTGCTTTTATTCGTGTTGTGGATAATATTCGCAAGGGTCTTGACGCGTCTACTTGGAAAGGGACTTACCAGGATGTCCTGATTTGGCCCGCCAACACTACTGATGAAATTAAGGCTTTGGTAACTCAGTTGTTGCAAGAAATGGAAAATGCCACCGTAGAAAAGACAGAAGAAATTCGCGCTACTCTTACTGATCTACCAATGCCTCATCCAGGATATCATTTACTTTTGCAGCGTCAACAGCATCAGGTGAGTATAGATTTATGGGAAATTTGTTATCAAGTGTGTTTTATAAATTACACTGCTGCCAATGCAGGGGCAAATATTGATCCTAGTTTAATTGATGATGCGGGGGAGGTGGATTGGCAGCGCTTGGAAGATAAGACTAGGGATTTAGTTTCCCAGGTATTTGCTAATTTACCAGGTGATGACAGTCGGTAGGTGGGTAATTTTGGTGTTGATGGGCAATTGGTGAGAGGAAGTTTTTTTCACTTTCATGTAAATTAACCATAAAATTTCCAAATTACTTTTTCCCTTGAGATTGCTACATTAGTTACAGGTGGCAAACCTGATGCCATCATAGAACTTAATAATTTTGTCCATTTCTACCTCATCCATATTTTTACAAAGCTTATGAATCCTGCCCTCACAAAAATTGGCGCTCAAATGTCTAACCTAACTGGCGTTAGAGCAATTATGAAAGATATTATCGAAACTTTGAAAGCCGGGGCGGGGCAAGAATTTATTAATTTGAGCGCTGGTAACCCTTTGATTTTGCCGGAGGTAGAACAGTTATGGCGAGACTGCACGGCTGAATTATTAGCTAGTTCCGAATATGGGGAAGTGGTGTGTCGTTACGGTTCGAGTCAAGGCTATGCACCGTTAATTGAAGCGATCGCCCATGACTTTAACAACCGATATGGTTTAAACTTAAGCGATCGCAATATTTTAATTACACCCGGTAGTCAAAGCCTCTACTTCTACGCTGCTAATGCCTTCGGCGGTTACACAAGTAACGGTGATATTAAGCAAATTGTTCTGCCCCTCAGTCCCGACTATACAGGCTATGGCGGTGTGTGTTTAGAGCCGGAAGCCTTAATCGCATATAAACCCACTTTAGACATTGATGTAGAGGCTCACAGGTTTAAATATCGTCCAGATTTCAGCCAACTGTCAATTACAGAAAGTACCGGTTGCGTGATCTTCTCTCGTCCCTGTAACCCCACGGGTAATGTTCTGACTCAGGATGAAGTGAAAAAAATTGCAGCTTTAGCAGCACCTCACGATATACCCGTGTTAATTGACTCAGCTTATGCCCCTCCTTTCCCGGCTTTGAACTTCACAGAAATGACACCCGTATTCGGTGGGAATATTCTACATTGCATGAGTTTATCCAAGGCGGGATTACCGGGGGAACGTATCGGTATCGCCATTGGCGATGAAAGCATGATTCAAGCCTTAGAGTGCTTTCAGACAAATTTGTGTATTCATCCCTCACGGTATGGACAAGCTATAGCCGCTAGTGCTATTAACTCTGGTGCTTTAGCCCAAATAGCTGAAGCAGTGATTCGTCCCTTCTACCAGAAGAAGTTTTCTGTGCTAGAAAATACTCTAGATGCCGCAATGCCCCAAGATTTACCTTGGTTCCTCCATCGCGGTGAAGGTGCTATATTTGCTTGGTTGTGGCTCCAGGATCTACCCATTACTGACTGGGAATTTTACCAGGAACTCAAGCAAGTGGGTGTAATTGTTGTTCCAGGTAGTAGCTTTTTCCCTGGTTTGCGGGAACAATGGCAGCACAAGCACCAATGTTTACGTATTAGTCTAACAGGTAGTGATGAGGAAATCGCCATAGCTATGCAACGTTTGGCACAAGTGGCTGCACAAGTGTATCAGCCTGCTGTAGTAAATGCCTAAATTATGAAAACCAAGAGCCCAGGCGCAAAAACCGCCAACAATCAAATTACCTCAGTCCCGAATCTTGATGAATGGTTGGAAATTGGTAAAATCGTCGCACCTCAAGGCTTGTCTGGGGAGTTGCGGGTTTATCCACAATCGGATTTTCCAGAACGGTTTGAGGTTCCGGGAATACGTTGGTTATGGCATCCAGGCGACGAGGAGCCACAACCAGTGGAGTTGTTGTCGGGACGTTATGTAGAAGGTAAAAATTTGTGTGTGATTTCTTTGGCGGGTGTGGAAAATCGTAACCAAGCAGAGGCTCTGCGTGATTATATGTTACTAGTACCCGCAAGCGATCGCCCCCAATTAGGTGAAGATGAATATCATGTCACCGATTTATTGGGGATGTTGGTTTTTATGCAAGAATCAGGGGAACTTGTGGGGGAGGTGGTAGATGTAATTTCTGCCGGTAACGATTTATTACAAGTGGAGATGCATCAGCAAAATGAACCTGTAACCTCAGAAAAATCACTTAAGACTCTTTTGATCCCATTTGTGAAAGAGATTGCCCCGGTGGTAGATTTATCATCCCGTCGGATTGAAATTACTCCCCCTCCTGGTTTGTTGGAACTAGCCATTAGTCGTTAGTCAGCTGCTGGGCTACCTCAATTTTGTGGGAAAGTATCAAGGTTGTTGTCGCTACTGCTAGTATGCCTGTGATCCCTAGGCATAGCAGAGCGGTTTTTTGTCTGAGTTTGATTGACCTGGTCAAAGTGTCGATATGATGATCAGCACAAATAACTGGAATTTCTTGCAGTGCTTTTAAAGCCAGAGATGCACTAGCATAGCGATATCTACCCTGAAATTTCACCAGTTTCATTAACCACGATTGAAAACGCGGATGTAATTGGGGAAGTATTTCCCGGCAATTAAACCCATACTGCTTGTCTATCAATTGACAAATCTCAAGAGAACTAGTACCACTGAGTAAGCAAATCAATGTTATCCCTAAACTGTACAGGTCTGTAGCTTGGGTGAGGGGATGACCAAGTTGCTCCTCTGGAGGCATGAAACCAGGCGTTCCAGAAGCAATGCTAGTGAGAGGCATTTTCACCTCCTGTAACCAAGCTAAGTCAAAATCCACTAGGTAAGCGTTGAGATCCTCATCAACTAAGATGTTTTCTGGTTTGATATCCCGATGAATAATTGGGTTGGGTCTTGTCTGCAAATAAACTAAAATCTCTAAAACCGATAGGGCTATTTGTTTGACTTCTTCCGGCTGAAAGCTGCGTCTTAACCCCAAAGATGGAGCATTTTTATACTCCTGTACCAGATAAAAATGATCGGAGGTGGCACAAGAGTCTATATAGCGCGGGATACGAGGATGATCAAGTTGTTGCAGAATTTCTATTTCCCGTTCGTAAGTTTTTAAACCTGACCAGTCAGCATTCGTATGGGCAAAACTGAACTGTTTAATTACCACCTGTTGATGAGACTTACAGACCTGAGCCTGGTAAGTAATGCGCCCCTCTATCTGGTTCCGTCCTAGTTCTCTGATCACTTCATAGCCTAGCTGAGAAAAATCAGGACTATGAGTGAGGGGAATTGCTTCTGCATTGTGTACATCAAGCTCCATTACACACACCATCTACGTCTGATTTGCTCAAGGGGCGACAGCTACTGCTTGCGTAAGCCATAGAAAAAATAAGAGGATGTTTGGAAAGTATTAAACAGGTAATTTTTATCTTAGGGAACAGGGAACACCGGAACAGGGAACAGGGAACACCGGAAGGATTGGGGAACACACCGAACACCGGAAGGATTGGGGAATGGGGAACCGAAACAATCAAATCCAATCCCCTCCCCTTACAAGGCTATCCATTACCCGGATCTTTCTTAACATTCGTGAGAGCGATCGCTCACAAACCCCCAAACCTTAATCCTCCGTTGATGATTCTCAATAAAATAAGGGTTTTATCAAGAAGAATAAGGTACATTTTGTCAAGAGTAGGGAAATTTTCAATCGTTGAAACCGTTGCCACATAAATGTTTCAAGATTGTTAAGAAAAATGTGGGTAATGAATAGCCTTACAAGGGGAGGGTTAGGGTGGGGTAAAACAATATTTGATACACTAATCATGACTTATCAAACATCCTCTAAGAGGTGTTGACGCAGTTTTGTCACCTTACCCACACTAGAAGATAGTTTGTGCATCTATTCACCGGCTAGACGCCTTTTGGGCGTCTGTATAGCTCAACTATTAATTTTGCGCCAACCAAGCGACAATGTGGGCGTTAACAATGTCTGGAACTTCATCGTGGGGACAATGACCGGCGTTAGGAATGGGCATAATTTTGATCTCTTTGCCATTCTCACGCGCTTGTTCATAAATCTTCGCCCCGGTAATTGGTGTCCAAGGATCATCAGCACCCCAAATTACTAATAAAGGACGTTGGATGTTGGGCAATAGTTCCTCTGGACTAGGACCAGGTGGGGCTGTGAGGATGGAGGCGAAAACTTCTTGCGCCCCTGGGTCACAAGATGGAGTATAAAGAATATCTACTAATTCATCTGTTACAGCTTCCCTGTGGCGGTAAACTTGGTATAGGGTGCGACGAATTTGGGATTTTTGACGAATGCGGTTATAAACAAATTTACCTGTGATCGGCGATCGCACGAATTTATTAAAAGCTGCCATTACTATGCGCAAAGGTGGATTCAACTCATGGGGACGATGACTCAAACCACCAGCAGAGTTAATTAAAACACCACCCGCCGTAATTTCTGGATGTTCTGCCAGCACTATCAAGCTTAAAAGCGCACCAATAGAGTTACCGATAAATACAGCAGGTTCTTGGATATGTGCTTCCCAAAAATCTTTCAGTAGTTCTACCCAGACTTCTACACTGTAGTTGATTATCGCCTTATCAGAACCACCAAAACCCAAAAGATCTAGAGCAAAAACCCGATAGCCTGCGTCAGCTAAAACCGGGATATTTTTCCGCCAGTGTCCAATGGAAGCACCAAAGCCGTGAACCAGTACCAAAGGGCGGCCCGTACCCATGAGGGTGTATTGAATTTTGTGACCTCGCCAAGTCCAAACAAGTTTTTCTAAGGTGACTGATGGCGATGGGGTGGCGTTAGCCATAGATGGCTGCTGTGTAGTTCCGGTCATTGTCATTATTAAAATTAATCAAGTATTGTTATATATAATTATTGTCCCTGAAAGCATGGCTACGCCACCTAAACCACTGAGAATATGTTAGAATCAGGTAGCCTAGACAGGTAATTGTGCCAAGTAAGGCCTGGTGAGTGGTTTATGGCTAACGCCACGCTATCGGCTACGATAAATGGCAGTCTTTGGGGTTACCACCCCTGGAGAAGTTTCACTGAGGGTTTTGCAAGCTAGTGGGAAAGGTGACGCTCTCACTAAGTTGAATAGGAATCTCCCGTTAATGTATTGTCAAAAACAGTAAACCAGCGAGGGTAAACATGATGATTCTGCCTGGATCAATAGTTAGGGTTAAAAATCCCGCAGACACCTATTATCGCTACGAAGGACTTGTACAACGTGTCAGTGACGGCAAGGTAGCTGTGCTGTTTGAAGGTGGTAACTGGGATAAATTAATTACCTTTCGCTTATCAGAATTGGAACCCGTAGAACTCAATGCCGGCAGATAAGGTTTAAGTGAACTAAGATGCGTCTACCACTACCACAGTTTACCACAGGCGATCGCCAGCCCCGGCATATTGCGGAGGTGATAGAAACTAGTTCTACTGAATTTCTTGCCCAGTGCTTGGAAGCGGAAGACTTAAGTGTTCCCGCCATGCCGCCTTTTGGTAGTTGGGTTTGTGCCGTGGATGAAGAGTCAGGCAATCAGATTTATGCTGTGGTGTATCTTGCTACCACCACTCCCATAGATTCCGTACATCGCGCTGTGGCCTTGGGGTTGTCTTTGCAGGACTTACGCGAGGAACAGCCCCAAATTTTTGCCATGTTGAAAACTGAATTTCGGGCGGTTATTGTGGGGTTTAAGCATTCGTCCCGGACTCTAGGGCTAAACCAAGGCCTATATCAGTATTTACCACCCCGTCCTCCGCAAATTCATCAAGCTGTTTATCTGTGTGAATCAGAAACCATCATCAAATTCACCGAAGAACTAGATTTTTTACGGACATTGCTTTCTCTAACTAGCGCCCCAGTAGAGTCATTAACAGCAGCAGCCATCCGCCATGTTTACCAATTACGCCAAGCTGACCGACAGTGGCTGATCAAAGCTGGGCGTACTCTCAGTATTTTGTTAAAAGACGATTATGATCGATTAAGGTTTATTTTAAGTCAAATCCATCCTTAGATTACCTAAAACGACTTGAAAAAACCAAAGTATGTAACCAAAGGTCAAGATGTGATCCAGTGAGTATCAGCGTTAAAGCGCACATATAAAAAGCTAAGTAGTAAAAATCCTAAATCCAAGTAAAGGCAGGTTGACCAAAAAACGAGACCTGAGCCAATGGGTTTAGACATGGGGATGAGTCGGTAGCGACTGAAGTCGCTACCGACCGAGAATATTATATAGCTTGACTTGTTGCGAAGGTTGCAGCTAATATTCTAAGAAAAGTAGCGATCAAGCTAGGTTTAGACCTAAGCCGAATCAGTAGGGTGTCTTTGATCACCATTGAAAGTTCATTTGTGGACTCTTCAAGAATCCCCCGGCTTCTAGCCGTCGGGAGTATCAAAGATATCATTGGAGTTAACATTACGTGGAAGTCCCCACCCTTAAAGTACTCGTAGGGTGGGGATAGGGAACGGGCAAAATGAGGATTGCATACCTGACTAATATTAACCGCAAGGTTGAATAGGGAATGGTATGTATGAGGAATCGCCAATTAATCCGGTGGGAGCTTCTTTATTAAACACCCACTTCAGTTGTAATATTAAAGTAGGGAAATAACAAATGGTGTCCCAATAGGGACAGACCATAATCTTTTAGTTTTTTGAATTTTTCGCCAGGGTGGATTTTACGTTAATTAATCATTTTGAGTTGATTGCCTGGTAGGTAATCACAAATTCGGCGTAACCCCTTAAAGTCTAAATCCATGGAACTAATATCACAAGTTCTGCTCACCGATAGCTTGCGTGGCGTAGCCATACCAACTACTCAGGTTATCGGCGAGGAAGCAATTGTGACCTTTGCTGTTTTGCTGGTGGTCATCTTAGTTATACCCATCCTCTTTGAGCGATTGAGACTACCAGGATTTATCGGCTTAGTCTTATCTGGGTTAGTACTCGGTCCATCAGGGTGGAATCTCTTGCACACAGAATCAGGGGTTATGAAGCCATTATCAGACATTGCCTTACTTTACTTGATGTTTGTAGCTGGTTTAGAACTGGAACTGAAGCATTTCCAACGCCAGAAACAACGCTCATTAGGGTTTGGTATCCTTACCTTTAGTTTTCCCCTACTCATGGGAATCTTGGTAGGACAGATTTTTGATTTTCAATGGAACACCTCGATTTTAATCGGCTCCTTATTAGGTTCCTATACCCTTGTGGCATATCCCATGATCACTCGTCTGGGGATGATAAATAATGAAGCTGTCAGTATCACCGTGGGAGCAGCCACTTTTACCAACCTCAGCGCTGTACTGGTATTAGCTGTTTGTATAGCGACCCCTGACCCGGAGTTATTCAGCTGGGCGTCACTAATGCGCTTGTTGATCTGGTTGAGTATTTACACCATCCTCATTGTAGTTGGTTTAAGCATTCTGGGTAAAGAATTTTTCCGCCAATTTAGAGACGACGAGGGTAATCAGTTTTTATTTGTGTTACTCAGTGTATTTCTGGCTGCGCTGGGTGCTCAATTGATAGGAGTGGAAACAATTGTCGGAGCCTTTTTAGCAGGTTTGGCGGTGAATGCAGCCTTGGGTGAGGGGCCAGTTAAAGAAAAGGTGATATTTATTGGTAGTGTCTTATTTATTCCCATTTTCTTGATTAATTTTGGCTCAATTATTGATTTAACTGCCTTAATTACCAGTATTACCACCCTGGAATTAACACTTGTGATTGTAGTCAGTTTAATCAGCAGCAAATTCATAGCAGCTTTATTCACAAAACTGCTTTACGGCTACAACTGGGGGGAAATATTGACTATGTGGTCATTGTCAATACCTCAGATGGGGATAACTTTAGCAGCCACTTTAGTGGGATATCGGGCTGGGTTGCTCTCAGAAGCAGTATTAAACAGTGTCCTTGTTTTAATGATCGTTACCTCGATCTTAGGTTCATGGATAACCAGTCAGACAACTGTAGCCTTAGTCTCTACCCCCGTTCCTACATCAACCGCAACTCTATCTAAAGAGAAAACAGAAGCAAAACACAGTTGTATGACCATAGTTGTACCTGTGTGTAATCCTCATACTCAGCAGTATTTAATTGAAATGGCAGGATTATTAGCAAATCAAGCTCAAGGTAAAATTGTACCATTGGCCATTGCTACTGCTACCGGTAATATGGATGCACCGCATTTAGAAACTGCTCTGCGCCGCAGTGAGCGGTTATTAGCAAAAGCTAGAGCACAAAGTCGACTCTTGGGAGTAAAAGCAGAACCATTACTGAGAATTGATGATGCTTTTGCTTCGGGTATTAGTAGAGCAGCTCGGGAACAAAAAGCTAATTTAATCATCATGGGTTGGGGTAACCGCACTGGGTTGAGAGCGCGTTTATTTGGCAATGTAATTGATAATGTCCTGTGGTCATGTCATTGTCCGGTAGTAGTGACCCGTCTGGTGGACTCGCCAAAGAAAATTCAACGCATCTTAGTACCCTTAGAAGATTTAACAGCATCATCATTGCCACCTGTACAATTTGCCCAGATGTTGGCTGAGGCTAATCAGAACGCCATAGTTACCGTACTGAATGTATGCACTCGTCCAGCTTTTAATTGCGGTCTGTTATGGCGGACTCATAACCGCAGCAGTATGGCTAACGCCACGCTATCGCTATCAGAGAAAATCGCCAACCGGCGATCGCACCTAGCCTCATTAATATCTCAACTAGCTGTACCTATTCCCCCAGAAATTCAAATTATCGTTCATGAAAATGCTGCCCAAGCGATTTTACAGGCAGCACGATTATATGATTTAGTAGTATTACCTTTTATACGAAATCGTACAAGTCCCGGAGGGTTAGCTATTAGTGATGTCACCAGCCAGTTAGCTGGAGAACTTACCTGCTCTATTGTCATGCTGGGAACACCACAACAGAGTCAAGGGGGAGTGTTACAGTCCCAGATTTCCCGGTCGACCTCTGTCCTATAGAAAAACGGTGTCTCTATATTTTTCCGGTAAATCAGTTGATATGAGCAGATGTTTTGATTGTGTCCTCAACCGTTGATTGAAGGCGGCAAGAGAGTGATATTTGATCATTGAAGATTTGATGAATTATCAGACCAATCAGACCATCTGATGGGGCTGTTTGCTATCTTTATACTATGAATTATTCAGCAGTAAAGTTTAAAATTGACAAAATTCAGTTTATACTGCTCTTGTATAAAAATGTTTCTTTCAAGTTACATTTGTTGGTTCGATATTTATTTGCGCACGGAAACCGGATGATTTCATCCTCAGTTCCAGGGTAACTACAAATATTTGTAAACTTTCTGTAAAACTATGAGAATTTTGGTTACGGGCGGCGCTGGATTTATTGGTTCTCATCTGATTGACAGATTAATGTCAGCAGGCCATGAGGTTATTTGTTTGGATAACTTTTATACAGGTCGTAAAAGTAATATCCTCAAATGGATGAATAATCCATATTTTGAGGTGATTCGTCATGATATCACAGAGCCAATTCGCTTAGAAGTCGATCAAATATATCATCTAGCCTGTCCAGCTTCTCCAGTACATTACCAGTACAACCCGGTAAAAACTGTAAAAACTAATGTGATGGGGACATTAAATATGTTGGGACTAGCTAAACGTGTTAAGGCCAGATTCTTTTTAGCCTCAACCAGCGAAGTGTATGGTGACCCCGAAGTTCATCCCCAAACAGAAGAGTATTGGGGTAATGTTAATCCCATCGGCATTCGTTCATGTTACGACGAAGGCAAACGCATTGCTGAAACTTTAACATTTGATTACTACAGACAAAATAAAGTCGATATTCGCGTGGTGCGGATTTTCAATACTTATGGTCCGAGAATGTTAGAAAACGATGGTCGAGTAGTCAGTAATTTTATTGTTCAAGCCTTACGGGGTATTCCTTTAACTGTGTATGGTGATGGTTCCCAAACTCGGAGTTTCTGCTATGTTTCCGACTTGGTGGAGGGATTTATCCGCTTAATGAATAGTGACTATGTTGGTCCGGTGAATTTGGGTAACCCTGGGGAATACACGATTCTAGAATTGGCGCAAACTATACAAAATATGGTTAACCCAGATGTGGAAATTCACTACGAGCCTTTACCATCTGATGATCCGCGTCGTCGCCGAACCTGATATTACTAAAGCGAAAACCTTGTTAGATTGGTCACCTACTGTCCCGCTGCAAGAGGGGTTAAAGCTGACAGTGGCAGATTTCTGCGAGCGGATAAAATACGGTACTTAAATATCAGCTTTTTGCGGTATTTACTGTTGTGCTTAATTAGCCTGTAGGCTAAATATGTTCCTATTCGTTATTTTGCATTATCGGTGCTTCCGAAATTAATGTAATATTTTAACGATTTTTTTCAAGGCTAACCCCAAAAAACGAGGAGTTAAACTCAATGCGTGTTTGCGTAATTGGTACTGGTTACGTTGGTTTGGTGACGGGCGCTTGCTTGGCCCGTATCGGCCATGATGTAATTTGTGTCGATAATAATGAAGAAAAAGTTAAGTTAATGAAATCGGGACAGTCCCCATTTTTGAACCGGGACTCTCGGAAATTATGCAGTCTGCTATTCGAGAGGAGAAAATTCACTTTACTACAGATATTGCCGCCGGAGTAGCCCATGGTGAGATTCTGTTTATTGCTGTGGGAACACCACCCTTACCTACTGGTGAAAGTGATACCCGTTATGTGGAAGCTGTCGCTCATAGCATTGGCGCGAATCTCAACGGTGGTTATAAGGTAATTGTCAATAAGTCTACAGTACCCATTGGTTCTGGTGACTGGGTGCGGATGATTGTTTTAGATGGTATTGCAGAACGTCAAAAAACACTTATACCCAACCGTGGGTTGGCTGTCCAGGAGAAATTACCTGAGTTTGATGTTGTCAGCAATCCAGAGTTCTTACGTGAAGGTTCGGCAGTATATGATACTTTTAATCCTGATCGCATTGTCTTGGGGGGTAATAGTCAAAGAGCGATCGCTTTAATGCAAGAATTATATATTCCCATTGTCGAACGCCAGTACGCTGTAGATAAATCTTTACCTCCTGTGCCGGTGCTGACCACAGACCTGAGTTCGGCAGAAATGATCAAATACGCTGCTAACGCCTTTTTAGCTACCAAAATCAGTTTTATTAACGAAGTTGCTAATATCTGCGATCGCGTCGGTGCTGATGTTACCCAAGTAGCAAAAGGCATAGGTCTAGACTCCCGGATTGGTCACAAGTTTTTAAACGCTGGTATTGGTTGGGGTGGTTCCTGCTTCCCCAAAGATGTGGCCGCACTGATTCACACTGCTGATGATTATGGCTACGAAGCCCAAATTATGAAAGCTGCTGTTAGTGTAAATGAACGCCAACGCTTAATCGCTTTAGAAAAACTCCAACAAGCCTTAAAAATCCTCAAAGGTAAAACTGTGGGACTTTTGGGTTTGACCTTCAAGCCAGATACAGATGATATGCGCGACGCTCCAGCACTCAACCTCATTGAGCACCTCAACCGACTGGGCGCAAAAGTCAAAGCCTATGACCCCATTGTTTCCCAAACAGGTATACGTGATGGTTTAACCGGTGTACTAGTAGAAACCGACGCCGAAAGGTTAGCTGATGGCTGCGACGCTTTAGTATTGGTGACTGAATGGCAACAGTTCAGTAGTCTAGATTATGCTAAAATGGCGCAATTAATGAACCATGCGGTAATTATAGATGGTCGTAACTTCCTTGACCCTGACACTATGGTGAGGGCTGGTTTCCAATATATAGGCGTGGGAAGATAGAGATCCCGGACTTCTGTATGGATACTCAAGGGTTGGGAATTTATGAAAGAAGTCCGGGAGCTAATTAACGGTGGTGTAACTAAGGATTACGAGGTATACGTTCTATTTCTGCATATCCACTAAAGATTAACTTTTTACCTTCAGTTTCTAAACGATTCAGCCGCATTTTTACACCATCAAGGTCAAAGCGATCTAAGTCAACCATATTATCTAAAATTTCTGCGAATGCTATCCCCAATACTTGGGACACTTCTCGTTGTGCTACAGGTACTGTATCCAGTTCAATTTTAGGGTCTTTAAAAGAAATCCGTCGCCGTCTTTCCACGGCGACAGCCATGGTCATACATAGGGGTATGAGTTCCCCATTATTTAAATCTGCCTTAGCCATCATTCGCAGACGATTTTCTGCCAACAGTTCTACTTGAATATTAGTGAATGTTACCGGTTCACCGCCAGATATTGCCGTCAAGGAGGGTATGGTAAGGTTCACCAGATGCTGTGTTACTAGTTTGGCATTGAAGGCTTGGTTAATGCCAGCTTCTGATAATACTACGTGAGCGATCGCTTGAGTAGGCTGCCTGAGCTTGAGCTTACCACTCATAACCGCGCCGAAGTCAATGGCAACAGCATCCGTTTCAAAGGACATTTCCTCTACCAAGAAATCTTTGCGAATCACCAACCCGCGACCGCTCATTTTAAAGCTGTCAATACTACCTTGCAAGAGTTTGCTGGAGGGATAGCAGCGTACAAAGACTTCTACTGACTCGCTTTGGGTAAACAAGTGGCGAATCGTTTGGCTAGCGACTGTGTTAAGCATTCGCTCTCCCCAATCTGTACCTTGAGAATCTTTTAAACCAGTAAGTCCGCCGAACATGAAGTTTTGGGTCTCTAGAAGTTCTTTATACTTTTGTAACAAATTGTGAACAATACAGCAAGCGATCCCCCATTGTTTCTACCTTTAGTTAGGTAATCTTGTTAGGGGTGAAAGAAGAACCCCACACCCTCACCTCATCCCCTCAAGAGAGGAGGGAGAATCATAGAAGTTTTGTGAAGATTTTCAACTGTAAAGGTGTTTTTGATGATAGCTTAAACCTTGTGTTTATAAACACTCAAACTATACTGTTAGTAATTAAACTATAGCATTTACCATGCTCGTGAGGTACATTTTTTTTAGTTTGAGGGAACAGGGAACAGGGAACAGGGAATAGGGAATAGGGAATTGGTGTGTACTTCATGAGCCTGAAAAAGGCTTTATCAAGTGGGATGAAAACCCTAACATTTCCCCCCAATGATAGTGATAGCGTGGTTAGTCGCTAAATTAAGTCAAAATCGCCCCACCCATTAACCGCTCATAGCGATACTTCAACTCAGCTTTCATCAACACCCAACGATCCAAAGTTGCATCCATCTCGATTACCTTCTCCGCAGCTTGTCTAGCTAACAGTAAAACCTCCTCATCTTCCACCAAGCTGGCTAAAGTAAAATCTGCTACACCAGATTGACGAGTTCCCAGCACTTCCCCCGGTCCGCGTAACCGCATATCCATCTCCGCGATAAAAAAGCCATCTTGGGACTGTTCCAACACCTTTAACCGTTGTTGAGCATCAGGACTGCGAGAACTACTCATTAACAAACAAAAAGACTTCGCCGCCCCCCGACCCACACGCCCCCGTAATTGGTGCAGTTGTGACAAGCCAAATCTCTCGGCATTTTCTATGAGCATAACGGTTGCATTAGGGACATCGACACCCACTTCTACAACGGTGGTAGAAACTAAAATCTGGGTTTGTCGATCGCGGAATTTAGTAATTGCTGCCTCCTTTTGTGCCGCACTCATGCGACCATGCAACAATCCCACCTGAAACTCTGGGAAAACAGTTTCCTGTAACTTTTGATGATCCTCCACCGCCGAACGCAAATCTAACTTTTCCGACTCTTCCACAAGTGGTAAAACTATATACACCTGTCTTCCTTGGGCAACTTCCCTGCGGATTAAATCATAAGCTTGGCGGCGTTGTTGACCCGTTAATACAGTAGTCTGAATTTTTTGCCGTCCCGGTGGTAACTCATCAATCTGACTAACATTCATATCCCCATGTATAGTTAACGCCAAAGTCCGAGGAATGGGGGTCGCCGTCATAGTTAACACATGGGGTTGCTCACCTTTTTGCTGTAACAGCGCCCTTTGTTTCACCCCAAAACGGTGCTGTTCATCAATTACCACCAGCCCCAGGTGCTGGAAGTTAACAGTATCTTGAATTAAGGCGTGAGTACCCACCAACAGAGGTAATTCACCGGTTCCTAGCTGCGAGTGAATTTCCCGGCGTTTAGGAATTTTAGTGGAACCTGTGAGTAATTCTACTGGTAAATGCAACAAGTTAAACCAGCTAACTAACTTACGATAATGCTGTTCTGCTAAAACCTCCGTAGGAGCCATTAACGCAGCTTGATAGCCAGACTGAATCGCCGCCAAGATAGCAATTACCGCCACCACAGTTTTACCCGAACCCACATCCCCCTGTACTAAACGATTCATGGGTGTGGATTGTTGTAAATCCTTGAGAATATCATTAATTACCCGTTGCTGCGCCCCTGTGAGTTGAAAAGGCAAAATTTCCGAGAACTTCTCAATTAGCTGACCTTTAGGGGCGATAATAGCACTAGTTTGGATAGCCTTAGCTTGCTGCTGACGTTGTAGTAAGCCCAGTTGCAGGTAGAAAAATTCATCAAAAACTAGACGACGACGGGCAACTTGTAAACTGGCACTCTCATCAGGAAAATGGATATTAGCGATCGCATCCTTCAACTCCATTAAACCATACTTTTCCCGTAACCCCTTAGGTAAAGGGTCTTTCAGATTAACCACAGCAGGCAAAGCAGCCCTAACCGCCTGTCTGACAGTATTGGCCACCACACCCTCAGTAAGAGGATAAATGGGCACTACCCGACCAATAGTAAGAGAATCAATGGTATCCCCAGGATGTGCTAATACTTCCAGTTCTGGGTTATCCAGAGTCAAACCATATTTACTTTCCTTCACCAACCCGCAAGCCGCCAAAATACTACCCACAGGGTAGCGGCGTTTTAAACCTTCTTGCCAACCGCGACTAGCAAAACGCGCACCAGCAGCAAAGCGACTAATTTTAATTTCGCCTGTCTGATCCTTGAGGACTAATTCTAAAATGGATAATTTCTTATTTTTGGGGCTAGTAAAACAGTTACAACGCTTGACGCTGGCAATTATGGTGACTGTTTCACCCCCCTGTAAGTCTCGGATATTCACCTGACGACCATAGTCAATGTGGTCACGGGGATAGTAGTAAAGTAAATCACGCACCGTGTACAAATTCAGGGCTGCCAATTTTTCAGCATTGCGGATGCCTATTTCTGGTAAATCACTGAGTTTTTGGTCAATCTTAGGCGCTAACCGCCGAGACACCTCTGCTACAATTGGGGTTTTAGGTTGAGGATTTTGGCTTTGGTATTTCTGCTGTGGCTGTGTGGTAGTTTCCTTTGGTTCTTGCTGTAGTTGGTAGAGATACCGGCGAGTTTCAGCCACTAAGTGCTGTCTTTCCTCTAAGTCCAGATGGGGATAATTAGCAAACCTCGCCGCTAGTTCTTCCCAACGGCTACGTTCTGATCGCGATAGGGTGGTAGTTTGTTCCGTAGATGGCGAAACTGCGGGGAATTTCCCAAAAGTCAAGCACAGAAATTCACTGAAGCGGTATTGTTTGCCCATCAAGTCTGTAAAGCCCTGGTCTGCTTCTATTGCCAAGGCTTTCTGCAATCTTACCCAATCTGGTTGGTCATTGGTCATTGGTCACTGGTCATGGGGAATGGGGTAAATGGGAATATCTCTACTCAAGCCAACTCGCGCGCCATGCAGACTCAGCTTGAGCAACTGAGCGCTCCCGTTGCTTTTTTTGATAATCTCGTCCTACGCTCTGAAGTTGAACTAGAATATGGCGAATTTGTTTACGATCAGATGAAACTTTTGTATCAGCAAATTCCATTTCTGCCAATCGGAGATTAATCGCCATAACCTGTGTGAGTTTTGAGTTTTCCGGACTTTGTTCATTTTCAATTTCCACCACCAAGTTTAACAGGTTGGGTAGCCCTGGTATAACCTGAACAGATGCTTCTGATAGCGATAGCGTGGCATTTGGTTCCATAACCGCCGCAGCTGCTTCTAAAAGAGGTTCCGGTATTTTTTCGGTTATAATAGAAAATTTTTGTAATAAAAGATTTGTCTCACGGGAGATATTTTTCAGTACACCTTGGATGAATTCTTCTATGCTCTCTTGCCATTCTAATATTTCCATGGGGTTGGATAAGTCAGGCGGGGAATTTTTTTTAGTTACATTGCTCATAGGTAAGTCTGATGACTCAGATAACATCTTCCTGACTTCCTCATCTACTTCATCTACTTGATCAGAGCTTATCCCTTGAGCTTGGAGATAAGAACTTAATAACTCTGCACCTTGGGTACCCAAATTGCGGATACCTTGCTGCAACTTTTGGCGCTGATTCAGGGATAAATTGAGAAACTTTTCGGGATACCCTTGAGTACATAGATAGTAACTTGCCAAAATCAACTGCTTGGTGCAAGCTGTTCCCAAACTATGACAATAACTAGCATAAGCATTTTGGAGCGACCTGGCGATCGCCCGGATAGCCTCTTGTAAGGCTGTAATATCCCGTTCAATTAGCTCAATTGCTCTGGTCATATCTTCCTTACTTATCTGTGTACCCTAGGTCGAAACCGCTAACTTCGACAACCCACCACTACCCCAAAAAAACACAGGCCAGTTAATTATCACTGACCTGTCATTACACAACCAAAGAGTTATAAAAATAACTCATAACCACCAGTAAAATTACTTAGCACCCATTTGTGCAGCCACTTCTTCGGCAAAATTACTTTCTTGCTTCTCAATACCTTCACCCAGGATGTAGCGCACAAAGCGACTCACCTTGATAGGTTCCCCTACTTTGCCTTTAACTTGTTTTACCAAGTCTTCCACAGAAATACCCTGGTCGCGAATGAAAGGCTGATCCAACAAAGTCATTTCTTTCAGGCGTTTCTCAATGCGACCTTGAACAATTTTCTCTTTGATGTTATCCGGCTTATTAGCCAAATCATCCCGCCCCATTTCAATCGCCTTTTCCTTTTGAGCAATTTCCGCTGGGATTTCCTCGATGCTAACATACTCAACATTGGGACAAGCAGCCACTTGCATAGCAGCATTCTTCGCCAATGTTTGAAACTCTTCATTTTTAGCTGCTGAATCAGTTTCGGCGTTAAGCTCTACTAAAACCCCAACTCGACCACCAGTGTGAATGTAGCTGTCTACGATACCTTCTTTACCTTCTGGGATGGCAAAATTGATAAAGCGACGTACCTGGATATTTTCACCAAGCTGGGCAATGGTTTGCTTGATAAACTGGTCTACCGTGACGCTTTGATCTTCAAGATAGGGCTGAGTCAATAAAGACTCTACACTATCAGCTGTGGCTGCTTGCTGGGCTAGGTTTTTCACGAGAGCTTTAAACGCTTCGTTACGGGCGACGAAATCGGTTTGGCAGTTAACTTCTATGAGTACACCAACCTCACCACCAGGTTGAATGTAGGTCTCTACTAGACCTTCTGCCGCAATGCGATCGCTTTTTTTCCCTGCCGAAGCAATGCCTTTTTGTCGCAGCCATTCTATAGATTTTTCTATGTCGCCTTCATTTTCCTTGAGGGCTTTTTTGCAGTCCATGATGCCTGCACCAGTTTTTTGGCGTAGCTCTTGGACAAGTTTTGCCGATATTTCCGCCATGTTGCCTTAATTCCTAACTTTACCTTGAGTTGTTATCGCTCACGGGTGTTGAGTATTTCTATCTTACTCAGGGCTGGGGAAGAAAAAGCTGTGAAATCTGATAGAGATGGTGAAAGAAGAACCCCACCCCCATCACCCCCTCCCCTCAAGAGAGGAGGGGGAATCATAATATACTTATTCTCATTAGCATGGCGTTAGCCATACTTGTTTCTTCCCCTTTGAACACTCAGCAACGCCAGATGCTGATTGATGATGATTATTCCTCGTCGTCAGAGGTGGAGTCAGCATCTTCGTACTCCTCGTACTCCTCGTCATACTCAGAACCATCATAATCTTCGTATTCGTCAGTTTCTAGCTGACCGTGACGACCTTCATAAATTGCATCCGCCAATTTGCCAACTATCAGTTTAATTGATCTGATGGCATCATCGTTAGCTGGTATGGGAATATCTACTACGTCTGGGTCGCAGTTTGTATCTAACATAGACACAATAGGCAGTCCCAGTTTTTGGCATTCTTGAACTGCATTATATTCCCGCCGTTGGTCTACAATCACCACCACATCGGGTACTTTCCGCATGTTCTTAATCCCACCCAGGTATTTCTGAAGCTTCACCATCTCGCGACGTAACATAGAAGCTTCTTTTTTGGGTAGTAAATCTAGAGCGCCGTTTTCTTCCCGGCGTTCCAAATCTTTGAGACGGTCTGCTCTGGTTTTGATGGTTGCCCAATTGGTCAGCATTCCACCCAACCAACGCTGATTAATGTAGAAAGAGCCACAACGTGCCGCTTCTTGGGCAACGATTCCGGCTGCTTGGCGTTTTGTCCCCACAAACAGGAATTTCTTACCTTGTTCAGACTGCGATCGCATATAGCTATAAGCATCTTCCATCAACTGGGCAGTTTGCACCAAGTCAATGATGTGTACGCCATTGCGAGAAGTATAAATGTAGGGAGACATTTTTGGGTTCCAACGCCGGGTTTGATGCCCAAAATGTACCCCTGACTCCATCATTTGAGCCAATGAAACTACTGGCATATTTTTTTACTCCTATTCGGGTTAAACCTCCACCCAGTAGTATTTCCCCGGTGAGGAAACACCCGAATTACTGGATGTGCGAGTTTAGACAACCCTCCGAGCATATCACAATAAATGTACTATTTCAACTCAATTTTACTGGTTTCTGACTTGGGCGTAAGCAGCATAAACTCCCTTGACGTTGTACCAATTAAGGAAAATTCGGGCAACTTCCAAGGCTAACTGGGGTTTACCTAAGTTAATTAGCCACCGCAACAAAGGCGCCATAGTCCGCTCATTCAGTAAGCCATTCAGGGAGAGAACACCCCACAGTAAACGATGTAACCAGGTCATTTGAATCATCATTCGCACTTCCCAACAGGGATGCTTTTGATAAAATAAAACTCCCATGCGTCCGCGTTGAATTTCTTGGTCAATCAAACGGGGAATTTGTTCTAAGTTAAATGGTGGATGCCAATGATAGCCCACTGCTGCTGGACATTTAATTAGTTTTAGCCCCAGTTTTTTTAGTCTCACACCTAATTCTAAGTCTTCCCAACCATACAGTTGGAAGCTATTATCGAACATTCCCGCCTTCTCTAGCCAATGCTTGGGGATGGCTACGTTACCTGTAGCAAAAAAAGCCGCAGAAAAATCTGTGATTTTATAGGGTTCAGCCGTGGGTTCATGGAAATTGCAAGTATTAATTACTGCACCATATGTAAAAAAGCGATCTGCTTCCTGTAGCCTTTCCCGATCGCTTCCTAGTTTTTTGCGCCCCTGCACCAGCGCCTCCCCATGGGCTTGCAGAAAATTATTCACCACCACCAAATCACTATCAATAAAAACTATTATATCTCCCCGTGCTTGGGAAATCCCCAAATTTCGAGCCGCCGCCGGTCCGGCGTGGTCTTGCTCAAACCATCGCACATGGGGAAATTCTTCCTTATGTGCTTTCAACCAGTCCAATGTGCCATCAGTAGAGCCATCATCTACTAAAACAACTTCGTATGCACTTGATCCACTCAACTCTTGCACCTCCAAAGCGCGGAGGCACTTTTCTAGAATTGGTCGGCGATTATAGGTTGGTATAACAACACTGAAAAACACAGTCTCACCCACAACAGAATTACCCATCTCCAGGATAAGACAACAATAGACTAGATATTCTAGATACAAGGACAATATACCAGCTGCCCCCTGGCTTTCATCAAAAATAGAGCAGTCATTTTTTATTACTGGTGTTTATAGGGGTGTTGAGTTGGAGTCACACAGTTTTGCCTAGTTACTCCAAATCATAAATTAAATAATAAATCAAGTATAGTTTTAGCGATTTATAGAAGAATTTTACTAATATTTATTTAGAGTATTTTTCTATGCACAGAAATTATTGTTAATCAAGATATATCTGAGTAAATGTTTATTATTCAAAATTAAATGAGAATTATTTTTAATAACCTAAAAAAAAGTCTCAATTAAGATAAATGTCAACCAAGGTTAAATACCTAAATTATAAGCCTGTAGCTGAAATTTAGCTGCTGTAATAGCAGTGATTTAATTGATAAATAAAACATAATTATTCTCAAATAAAGCTACTGAATAAACTTAAATTAATCAGGTTATAACCATATTTTAATCTTTATTACATAAATTGAGGACAAAATATTGGTGCTTATGTTCAGTCAGAAAAATATCTGATTTTCCAATTTCCTCACCTATGGGTAATTGGTTATCACAAGAGTAAAAACCACTCAATGGATATTGCAATTATCCCCTTCAAGTCTTGTTTGAGTGTGCCAACTAAATTGCTTTGGTTATAAAGATTAAACGGAGTCACTATAAATGAAAAGTCATCTTCATCCGAAGAACAACATAACCATCAACCCATCCGGTAATGAGTCAATTCTCGACGTAATTGGACGGGTGAGCATGAAGCGCCGGCGCTTTGTGGTAACAGCAGCCAGTACATCTATATTGGCAGTTCTAGGTGATACCACTGTCAGCGGCTTGCTGCAAACAGCAACTGCTTCCACATCCACAGTACCTGCTGGGCTTGGCTTTGCTGGTATAGGCTTCCAAAGTATTGAACCAAATCTCCGCAACGCAGAAACTGGACTGTTAGAGAAAGATTTAGTTAGTGTTCCCCGGGTTACACAGCGCGGATTTTATCGGCTTGGGGAGACCCCATCATGTCCTGGTGCCCCTGACTGGCTACCCGATGCTTCTCAGGATGCAGCAGCCCAAGAAAAACAAGTGGGGGAGAACCATGACGGGATGCACTTCTTCCCTCTACCAGGAAAAAGCTATTACAACCGGACATCGGGGTTAGATGTCCCTGTAGAAGGTCGAGCTTACAATCGTAGGGGAATACTGTGTGTTAACCATGAGTATACTCAAGAACACTTCTTGCATACTGACGGTAATACTGTAATGACCATTGAGAAAGCCAGAAAATCTCAGGCTGCTCATGGTGTATCCATCCAAGAGGTATCTAAGGATAGATTTGGGGGTGGTTGGAGTGTTGATCGCAATTCCCGCTATGGTCGCCGCATTACTGTCAATACGGAAATGCGTGTTTCGGGTCCGGCGGCTGGCGATGCGTTGATGAGGTCTAAGAAATTCTCTATTCAACCCAATGGATCAATTGAAATTGGGGTGAATGACGGTTTCACTGCCTATGGTACCCTCAATAACTGTGCCCATGGTATAACACCCTGGGGTACTTACCTCACCTGTGAAGAGAACTTCCAAGGTTATTTCGCTAACAGCACATTTGTAGCTGGGCAAGATGACGATATAGTTAATATTCCAGGTCTGGAGGGTAAAAAGGCTGATATCGTTAATGGACAAAGACGTTATGGTATCCCTGCAGCCTCTAACTACTATCGCTGGGCTGAGGTTGATCCCCGCTTTGACGCTTTTAACAATCCCCTAGAACCCCATTTATTCGGCTGGGTAGTGGAAATTGACCCCTACGAACCCAACAGCAAGCCAGTTAAGCGTACTTCCATGGGTCGCATCAGACACGAGAGCGCTCAATATGTTGTTGATGACAACAACCGTCTAGCTTTCTATATGGGTGACGATAACGTCAACGAATATATCTATAAGTTCGTTTGTTCTCGTACCTACGATCCTAAAGTGCGTGCCAATAACCGTGATATCCTTGACCACGGTACTCTCTACGTTGCCAAGTTCAATGACAATGGTACCGGTGAATGGCTACCTCTAGTTTGGGGTCAACGGGGACTGACACCAGAAAATGGATTTAATAACCAAGCAGAAGTGCTGATTAAAACCAGACAGGCTGCGGACAGAGTTGGCGCTACCATGATGGACCGCCCAGAGTGGGTTGCTGTGCGTCCTCGCATTCGTGGGTTCAATGAAGTTGAAGTTTACTGCACATTAACCAATAACTCTCGTCGCGGTACAACACCCGCATCGGTGAATAGTGCAGATGGCACAACCCCCGGAGGTTCTGCTCGTCCTCCTGTGGATGCGGCTAACCCCAGAGAGAACAACCGTTACGGTCACATTATCCGTTGGCGGGAGACTGGGCGCAGCGTTGCAGCTACTACCTTTGAGTGGGATATTTATGTCTTAGCTGGTGATAGCCAGAGAACTGAGCCAAATCTGCAAGGTAATATTAACGGTGACGACTTTAGCTCACCCGATGGCCTGTGGTTTGACTACTATGGTCGTCTGTGGATTCAAACTGACCACTCCGGTGATGGTACTGGTAATTTAGTCAACATTGGTAGTAACACCATGTTATGTGCTAACCCTAATGATCCTAGACAGATCAAGCTTTTCCTTACCAATCCCACCGAGTGTGAAGTCACCGGTGTGACTACTACACCGGATCATAGAACCATGTTTATCAATATTCAGCATCCAGGCGATGGTGGTACTACTGAGGAACCCAACAAGGTTAGCAACTGGCCACATAGTCAAGGTCATGGCCGATCCGGTCGCCCCCGTTCTGCTACCGTGGTAATTACCAAGAATGACGGCGGTATTATTGGTACTTAAATCCTAGACAGGTCACAAGCGTCAAGATTATTTTCCTATCCTCGACTTCATAATAGTCGGGGATATTTTTTGCTGGGTTATGGGTTGGATATCTGACCTAGGGTATCACCTCCAGGAGAATTGTCAAATTACAGATATAAGTTTGCAGATTAAGTTTTATCTATTATTAATTTATAATTAACGCCAACACGAAAGTCCCTACCTTGGTGCAAAGCAAGGTAGGGATGAATAGTGGGAAATTACGAAAACCTCTCAAATGTATCTGAACGTAGTTCAGAGAGTGAGGTATTCATAAGATATCGATTATAAGATATCCATTGACATAACATTTAGAGGTGATCTTAACTTTAATTAATCGTTAACTAAAGATTAGTATCTCTCACAACCAGCCTAGCTTCAACTTTATTGATAATTACTTAACCAGGCAAAACTTAACTTAAAGTTAACCTTAAGGACGCTAAAGTATAACCTCTTTTTTAATCAGATACTAAATAGTATTGATGGTAGTTATACACATGTTGTAAGCTTTCTCTGTGGTACTAAAAGTAACTAATAGTGAGGAAATTAGCAACCTACAGAGGTTAATGTGTATACATCGCAACTAGATCAAAGTTGAAATAAGAGGAGTACAAGTTGATGAAATTCCACAAACAAGTAGCGATCGCCTTAGTTGCAGTTTCCGCCAGTGTATTGGGTTTTGGTTCTGTAGCCTCTGCTGGTGAAGGCGCTGCTGCTGGGGCTGTAGCAGCTACACTTAATGAAAATGGTTTAGTAGTTGAAATGACTGCGGCTGGCGCTATTGGTAAAAACGATGCTGCTGCTTTAGCCACATCCAACTCTGGTGTGATTTCCGCAACTGCTTTAGGTAGTGCTGGCGTGATTGAAATCATCAGCGATAGTGGGAATTATTCCTTCAGTGAAGAAGGTGGTCAGTCTGAGAGCGAAGTTTACAACAATGTTACTATGACAGGTGGGGTTGATTCTGCTTTAGAAACCGCCCAAGCTAACAGCATTGCTACCTTCACAGAACTCCCCATTGGAACCATAGAAACTGGATTTTAAGTAATCTGGGATGGTAGCGCTTTTATTTAAAAAAAATTGTTAGGGTGTCAAGAATTTAAAATTATCAATAGGGGCAGTTAAATTGATACCGTCATCCAATTCTTTTAGCCCTAACTTTTTTTAAGTTAGAAAAAAAATACAAACCATAAATCCCTATGATAATCTTTTAACCAGACTTGATAATTATTTCAGGACTGGTAATAAGTGTCTATGCTGATTCTGCACTACCAAAAATTAAACTTAACAATTGGTCTTCTCTTGAGTTCAGCAGTGATATTCCTTGCTCAAACAGCAGTTGCTGAGATATCTAAAAATACAAGCAATAGCCAATTAGAACTTTTTGCCACTTCCGAGGTGGAAAAGAAAATATTTAATAATCTGGAGGACATATCAGCATCTGGTATTATCCACCAGCTAAAGGTGACAAATTTATCAGAAACTAGTTCTCACGTTACCTTTTGTCCGTTCATTCATCCTGGACAAGCAGAATTTACCGCCGTCAGGGACTTACTAACAAGTAATTCTATAATTCATTCTTGTACACCTACTAAGACCACAGAATCTCACACCCTAGAATTAGTTTCACAACCTAAAGTTGATGAATTAGAAATTAAACAAAAATTAGCAATAGAAAAACCACATCCAGGGGATAATCAAGAATATATCATTGCTCCGAGGATTGCTGATGAGCGAAAAATCCATCGCCGCACAACTACCTTACCTATCAATGGTCTATTGATTGACCACTTAACCGAGAGACGATTAAATTTAGGTTACAACTTTAATAATAGCCCCAATAATATTTTTAATATTAACGGAATTGTCAAGCTGAACGGAACAGTTAAGGAAAACTTAACAACAAATAATATCTTGACTGTAGACCAAATAGGAGAATATTTACAACTGCAAACCACCAGACAAACTAGAGAAGTTACTGTTAGCTTTAAACAACCACAAACTGTGTTGGGTACAAACCTGCAATTGAGTATGACAGGTTCATGTATCTTTCCTGGGACTAACCCCGATCAAATATGTACATATATTCCGGCTTTACAATCTGGGAATATTAACTCTGATAATCTACTACCATTTAGGATTTCCCAAACTGCAACACTGGGGGATGTAGTAGCAACAACAACAGCAGAAGAAATCAGGAAACCGGAATTTCAACCCGGGTTAGAAAATGGTCAACAAATTGGTATAGATTTGTTAATACCCAACACCGGCGCATTGGTTGGTAATAGTAATGGCGACCAAATGTCAGTCATTAGAAAAGAAGAAGTTGAAAATACTCCTGTTGCCAGTTATTCTATAGTTAGGCAAATTGTGAGGATGAATGACCGGGAAGCTGTCATGGGTCGAACTGTACGCGGCTTTAGCTTCATTTTAAATGATGATAATACTTTGTTGAATACAGCTTTGCAATTGGGATATAGTGTATTACCTGATATTGTACCCAACATAGCTAGTTCAGAAACCAGATTTAACTCAAGTGGGAAAAACAATTTAGCTTCACCAGGGGATAATCATCACAAACCTTCTGGGAGGAGGACTGTTAACAGAAATTTGTTTTTAGCTGCTAATAACGTGAGAATTCCTGCTAATAGTTTAACTGCTTATCATGGCGGAATTGCTAGAGCCGAGAGTATTCCCCCAGGATTGACAAGTTTGTCACAAGTACCTGCTGCTAGTTTTAATAGTATTTGGGTAGGAGCGTCACCAACTATCCAACGTAGTTCTGGTGTTAGTACTCGTTTTGAAGATATTGGTAACCTGAAAATATTATCCTCTCAGGGTTTAGAAGGGGGGTCTGAGTCTAATATAGATTTTAGATCTACTATTAATAATCAAAGTTTTTCACCTCTGAATGTAGCGAATTTTTATGCTCAAGTTTATGTGACTGTTTTTAATCAAGAGGCGAATAGTGTCACATCTAGCAAATATACACAAGAAACAGTATATGTACCACATTTGAGTTTCAGTGGTAATATTACTGGGAGTCAGGATGTTTGGCGATATTATACAGGTGTGATCGGCGCAGAAGAAATTCAAGCTTACAGCGGTCTAGATTATACGAAAAATACTGCGGACAGATGGCGTTTTTCTGGAGCCATAATTGGTTATATTAATCCAGATGTTGATAATTACAGTCAAGTTACAGGTAGTATTGATAAAGTTATCCCCTGGAATCGGAATAGTAATTTAGTCATCTCCACGGGGGTTAATTATGCTTTTGACAGGGAAACTCGATCCAATGACTTTGTAAATTCTATTAACCTGAGAGCTAGGGCTAATTTAGGTAATTTTTGGTTCGGTTTAACTAACTATTTTGGGGATGTTTTACCGGATGCAATTAAAAATACTTTGCTGGCAAGTGCTGGTATTCAATTTAGCCAAAATTTGTCATTATCAGCCTATTATAATCCCGTGAATGAAAATGCCGCTCGTGCTGTTTATGGTGCGGGAGCTAGATGGAGAATCGGTAGCAATCAGAATAGTCCTATATTTAACCTATCCTGGAGTAATAATGAGTACGACTTTGGCATAGATAACAATGGACAGGAATTGAAAATCAACGAGAATGTATTTACTCTGTTTCTCAGAGGTAATTTTTAAAGCCTACATACCTTATAATGATGACTCATTCTTTGTTTTTCTAACTGGAGAAACCAATGGGTCGCGCTAAAAAGGTTGTTTTGGCATATTCTGGGGGGGTGGATACCTCTGTTTGTATTCCCTACCTGAAAAATGAGTGGGGTGTGGAGGAGGTGATTACCCTCGCAGCAGATTTGGGTCAGGGAGATGAATTAGAGCCAATCCGAGAAAAAGCGCTCAAATCCGGTGCTAGTGAGTCATTGGTGGCTGATGTGAAAGACAGTTTTGTTAAAGATTATGCCTTTGCGGCCATTCAAGCCAACGCCCTCTATGAAAATCGTTATCCTTTGGGGACTGCTCTGGCTCGCCCGTTAATTGCCAAAATATTAGTAGAAACTGCTCATAAATATGGTGCTGATGCGATCGCTCATGGTTGCACTGGTAAGGGTAATGATCAGGTGCGCTTTGATGTGTCTTGTGCTGCACTTGACCCCAAATTGAAGATCCTTGCACCAGCGAGAGAATGGGGAATGAGTCGCGAGCAAACCATCGCTTATGGTGAGCAATTTGGTATCCCCTCACCGGTGAAAAAGTCCTCCCCCTACAGCATTGATAAAAATTTACTTGGTCGTAGTATCGAAGCTGGCGTACTGGAAGATCCTGCGGCGGAACCACCAGCTGAAATTTATGAAATGACTAAGGCGATCGCTGACACGCCGAATGAACCCGAGTACATTGAAATTGGTTTTACCCGTGGTATTCCCACCAGCCTCAACGGTACACCTAAAAACCCAGTGGAGTTAATTGAACAGCTCAATCAGGTAGTAGGAAATCACGGTATTGGCCGCATAGATATGATTGAAAACCGCCTAGTGGGGATTAAGTCCCGGGAAATCTACGAATCGCCGGCGATGCTGGTGTTAATTCAGGCACACCGGGATTTAGAAAGTCTGACTCTAACAGCAGATGTCAGCCACTACAAGCGAGGTATTGAAGAGACTTACACCCAAATTGTTTATAATGGTCTGTGGTACAGCCCCCTGAAAGGCGCACTAGATGCTTTTATTCAAAAAACACAGGAACGTGTTATGGGAACTGTGCGAGTCAAACTGTTTAAAGGTAGCGCCACCATTGTCGGGCGTTGGAGTGACCATTCACTCTATAGCCCCGATTTAGCGACTTATGGTTCTGAAGACCAGTTTGACCATAAAGCAGCTGAAGGGTTTATTTACGTTTGGGGCTTACCCACTCGCATTTGGGCTTCTCAATCTTAATCTGAGGGTATGTGGGGACTGTAGTCCCCGTTTTACTTACTCACCGGACGCGCCCTTGACCTGGCGGGATTCTAACCAGATGGGTATGACAATCAAGGTAACAAGGATTAGTAAGGCTGCGATCGCAAATTGACTCACCCAAGCAACTAGTTGTTCTAGGGAGACAACTCTACCAGCAAAGAAAGCTAAGGTTACCATGAGACTGGCCCAGGCGGTGGCTCCTGCTAAGTTGTACAAAAAGAATTTTCTGAAAGGCATTTCGGCTATACCAGCCAGTGGTGCGGCAAAAATCCGTAACAATGCGAAAAAACGCCCAAAAAATACGGCTTTAGTCGCATTTTCACTAAATTGATCTTTAATATTCAATAACCGCTCATCGGAAATCCGAAAGAGTTTACCTATTTTTACTAGAAAAGGCCAGCCGCCCCATTTACCAAGCCAATAGCCGCAAGCACCACCAATGACAGCACCTGCAACGGCATCACTAAGAACTAACCAATAGTTTAGTTCTTCACTACCGGAGAGAAACCCGCCCACTAGGGTTACGGTTTCACCTGGAAGAGGAATGCCCAAATTTTCTAGCAAAATTCCCCAAAAAATTGCCCAGTAACCGTACTGGTGAGCAAATTCCTGGATGTTTTCTAGTGAAATCAGATCAACAGACATCCCGCACCGCCGCCTTTACAATTTTTTACCTTTTATATATCTTGGCGCTTCTATGGCTGAGGTGTCAATCAAGCTGCTTCCACAATGGAAATTTCCAGATTGCCACTTGTCAAGGAGATTTTTGGATGCAGATTTACACGTCTCTCCAAACCTTGACTCCATCCCCAAGCATTAAATGTATATTTATGCAACTTTATTTAGCGGTTTTTATTAAATATTTATCAATGGTATGGTAAGATATAAAGATATGGTAAAAGATACCCTTGATACCGAAATTAGTAGACAATCATGCGTATACTTATAGGAGTCATAATAAATTATACGACATTTTAAAGATAAAACAGTGATTTTGTCGTTGAAACCGAATCAGTATTGATGTCAAATTTCTGTTCTGTCACGTGTTCCAACTAGTTTGTTAAATTCATGATTATCTCACAAGATCAAGTAGTTTTATTTAAGCCCCACGGCAGTATAGACTTGCAAGGTGGAATGGCTTTTAGCAAACAGATGCTTGAAGTGGTACCCCGGCCTCATCAACTCTGGGTTCTTGATATGTCAGAAGTAGATTTCATGGACAGTTCAGGATTAGTCCCCCTCATCAATGGACTAACTTCTGCGCGTGAAAATAATTGTCGTCTAGTTTTGTGTAACGTACAAGCTCCGGTGAGATTAATTTTGGAGCTAACACAGCTGGACTCAGTATTTGAAATTTTTGATACTTATGAGGATATTTTCACTCACAGCCATGATAAAAATCTAGTGGTGGCTTGATATATTCACCTATGGTCAGATTGTAACGTTGAAATTCCCCGAATTAAAAACTCGGGGATTCTTGTTTTCAAGGTATCAGCTACGCAAGTGTGACATTGCCTTGTTAGACAGCAACAGCTTCTGTCTGTTCTGCTTCTGCTTCTGCTGGTGCTGTTTCCTTTGGTAGTTCCTGCTTAATGGTCAAGTAACGAATTACTTCTTCACTCAAACGCATAGCACGTTCCATAACAGCGATGGCATTTCCGGGGCCTGTGTAGTTCATTTGAACATAAATGCCATCCCGATGCTTTTTAATTTCATAAGCTAGGCGACGTTTACCACGGTTTTGAATTTCGATGTTTTCAGCACCTTGTTCAGTCAGCAAGTTTTGGTATTTAGCAATTGCTTGCTCTACCTGTTCATCTCCTAGGTCTGGACGGAGAATGTAAATTGTTTCGTAAACTATAGACATGATTTTCAGTCACCTTATGGACAAAGGGCTGCTGATGTGATTTGATACATTAATATCACAAATGATACTAATAATTATCAACATTTCAGCAACAAGGAATTATAATCTTATCAGTTTTTCATCAAAATCATGAGCCAAATGCGCCAATTTTTAGATTTTAGATTTTAGATTTTAGATTGGCTCTAAAATCCAAAGCAGCTTGTAATCGCAAACAAAAGGATATTCATCAAGTTTATGGCGCAGCGCTATGTGCGAGTTCAAAATCTAGAAGGCAAGATTTACTATGGATTGCTACAACTATCCCTGAGCGTGCAGGTGTTAGATGCTCCACCCTGGTTAGAAGGACAACCCACGGATTTAATTCTAGAACCGGAAAATTATCAAATTCTCACCCCATGTGCGCCCTCAAAAGTAGTGGCGGTAGGGAAGAATTATGCAGACCATGCTCAGGAAATGGGATCTACAGTCCCCAAAGAACCATTAATATTTCTCAAGCCATCAACGTCTATTATTCCTACGGAAACACAGATTAAGTATCCTCCCCAGTCCCAGCGGGTGGACTACGAGGGTGAGCTAGCACTAGTAATTGGCGATCGCACTTGTGACTGCACACCAGAAGAAGCCCAAACTAAAATTTGGGGCTATACTGTCGCTAACGATGTCACGGCACGGGATTTACAACAACAGGATGGCCAATGGACTCGCGCCAAGGGTTTTGATACCTTCTGTCCCCTAGGTCCTTGGATTGTGCGCGAAGTAAATCCCGGTGCGAGGTTACAGACTTTCTTGAATGACGATCGCACTCCTGTGCAATCTGCTTGTATTGATGAGATGGTATTTCCCCCTGATGTCCTAGTTTCCTACATTAGTCAGGTGATGACACTACTACCAGGGGATGTAGTGCTTACCGGTACGCCATTTGGCGTAGGACAATTACACATCGGCGATCGCATTCGGGTAGAAATTGAAGGCATTGGTCGCCTAGAGAACACAGTCACCAAACGTTAACACTTACCGTATTTGCATATGCACTGCATCGGAAATGGCGGGAATTTCTGCATAACGCCCCAACAAGGATTGGGCTACAGAATATACAAATGCTGCTAATATGCCGATAAAGATGGTGTTTGTGAGGGTTTCTGTGGCCAAGCCAGCACCAGGAACCAAACCCACAACTTCCAGTAGGATGGAACACAAAAATAAAACAATGCTTAGAAGAATTGCTTGCATAGTATTGAAACGAATAAAGTGATTTATTTTTTCGTTTCTGATTACCAGGGCAAACAAAGCCAAGAAAATAATCAGACTAGCATAGGGAATACTGCCATAAATTGCTACTATGGGACTCAAAGGGATAAGCAGCAATTTTAGTACAGGAAACTGTCCAAACAAAAAGCTACCAAAGCTGAGACTTTCAACCAGGGGGAGTAAATAAGGTAAACAAGCAAAAATCCGGTCAGGAACCGTTGTAGACCCGCGCCAAGTCATTGTGGGTTCTCCTATGGCTAAATTTCAAGAGTTACTTGAGCCTAGGATAACGCAGTTATGTAGTCTAGCGGCAAAATCCGATTATTCAATATCGGCAATTCGGAAACCCATCATACATTCATATTGCTGTGCTTGCTGTGCCGCCAGTTTGTGAATAGCTTGAGCACATCGCAGTTGACCCCCATACCAACGGGGTTGACCGCTACCGTCAACCAGTAAACAAGATTGGCAAACTTTCCCAGGAGCAAGGATTTGATTATCCATTAAAATGACTAACATCGCATCCGATTCCAAAATGCTAACAATGGCTCACCTCATAAAAAATCGCGATCGCACTCAAAAATCCGGTGAACTTTAACTTATTGTATGTATAACGACCTAAAAAACCAAAGTATGTAACGAAAGGTAAAATAACCTATTCCCCATCAAGGGTAAAATTTGAGATTCAAGAGCTATGGGTTTTACCCTCAATGTACCAGGGTAAACACGCCCTCATCCCTCCTCCACAGGAACTAGAAACAGATTGTTGAGCAAATTTCTACCAAGGATAACTTTCAGTGACTAAAACCAATTCCGAAATTTTGGCTAACTCCGATCCCGCCATCGCTGAGTTAATTAACCAAGAACTACAGCGTCAACGCCAGCACCTAGAATTAATTGCTAGTGAAAACTTTACCTCAGCTGCGGTACTAGCGGCTCAAGGTTCAGTATTAACTAATAAATATGCCGAAGGTTTACCAAGTAAACGTTATTATGGCGGTTGTGAATTTGTTGATCAAATCGAACAAATAGCCATCGACCGAGCTAAACAGCTATTTGGTGCCGCTCATGCTAATGTCCAACCCCACTCCGGCGCTCAGGCAAATTTTGCAGTTTTCTTGACATTGTTGCAACCAGGTGATAAAATAATGGGTATGGATTTGTCCCATGGTGGACATCTGACCCACGGTTCGCCGGTAAATGTTTCCGGAAAGTGGTTCCAAGTTTGCCACTATGGTGTTAGTCAAGAAACAGAACAGCTAGACTACGAACAAATCCGCGAGCAGGCGCTAAGGGAGCGTCCTAAGCTCATAATCTGCGGATATTCGGCTTATCCCCGGGTGATTGACTTTGAAAAGTTCCGCAGCATTGCCGATGAAGTAGGAGCTTACTTACTAGCAGATATTGCCCATATTGCGGGTTTAGTGGCTAGCGGTCTGCACCCAAGCCCGATTCCTTTCTGTGATGTAGTGACAACCACGACCCATAAAACTCTCCGCGGTCCCCGTGGTGGTTTGATTTTGACCCGGGATGCTGAGTTGGGTAAGAAGCTAGATAAGTCAGTTTTTCCCGGTAGCCAAGGCGGACCCTAGAACACGTCATCGCCGGTAAGGCAGTGGCTTTTGGGGAAGCACTAAAACCCGATTTTCAACAGTATTCGGCTCAAGTAATTGATAATGCCCGGGCTTTGGCTAGTCAACTGCAAACCCGTGGGTTAAAGCTGGTGTCTAATGGGACAGATAACCATTTAATGTTAGTAGATTTACAGAATATTGGACTCACAGGTAAACAAGCTGATCAACTGGTGAGTGAGGTAAATATTACCGCCAATAAGAATACAGTTCCCTTTGACCCAAAATCACCATTTGTTACTAGTGGTCTAAGATTGGGTTCCCCAGCTATGACTACACGGGGTATGGGGATCGCAGAATTTACCGAGATTGGTAATATTATCGCTGATAGGCTACTTTCCCCCGGTTCTGAGACAGTAACACAAGATTGTCGCCAACGGGTAGCGGCATTGTGCGATCGCTTCCCCTTGTACCCACATCTGCACATTCCCGTACCAGCCTTAGCTTAGTTAAATTCGCGCAAAGGTAGAAGTTGTATCGGTTGAGAAAGTCGCCAAAATACAGAGGGGATAAAAAATCAAACCTTGAACTCCTGATACCTTTGCGCCTTTGCGACTTGACCTAAAAAAACCTCTTCTTAACCCCATTCACCTCCATGAGTGCAGAAATTATTTGTGTTGGTACAGAACTACTCCTAGGGGACATCCTGAATAGTAACTCCCAATATATAGCCCAACAACTAGCCCAACTAGGAATACCCCACTACTATCAAACAGTAGTAGGCGATAACCCAGAAAGAGTCAAACAAGTCATAGAAATTGCCATATCAAGGGCGCAAATTCTGATTTTCACCGGTGGTTTAGGTCCCACACCCGACGACCTCACCTGTGAAAGCATCGCCGATTTTTTTGGCGTTCCTTTGATAGAACGTCCAGAAATCATTGCAGACATTACCGATAAATTCGCCCAACGAGGTCGGGTCATGAGCCCTACCAACCGCAAACAAGCATTAATTCCCCAAGGTGCAGAAATTTTACCTAATCCCAGTGGGACAGCCCCAGGGATTATTTGGCAACCCAGACCTAATGTAACCATTTTTACCTTTCCTGGGGTTCCCTCAGAAATGCATCAGATGTGGACAGAAACAGCAGTACCTTTTCTCAAAAATCAAGGTTGGGGAAAAGAAATTATTTACAGCCGCAGTTTAAAGTTCTGGGGTATTGGTGAATCAGCTCTAGCAGAAAAAGTTGCCCCGTATTTTAACTTACCTAACCCCACCGTCGCCCCTTACGCCGGTAAAGGCGAAGTCAGATTACGCATTTCCGCCAAAGCCCCCACAACAGAAGCCGCAGAGGCTTTAATTACCCCTGTGGAGAAACAGCTAAAAGACATTGCTGGGTTAGATTACTACGGTAGTGGTAATGATACTTTAGCGGCTGTTGTTGGTAAATTATTACGTATTAAAACTGAGACTATTTCCGTAGCCGAGTCCTGTACAGGTGGAGGACTGGGACAAATGTTAACGGATATTTCCGGTAGTTCTGATTACTTTTGCGGTGGGGTAATTGCTTATGATAACTCCGCCAAGGTCAAGTTACTAGGAGTGAACCCAGAGGATTTAGATAAATTTGGCGCTGTCAGTGCTACTGTTGCTGAACAAATGGCTATGGGGGTGAAAAACCGCCTGTCAACTACCTGGGGATTAAGTATTACTGGTATTGCTGGCCCCACTGGAGGAACTGATACTAAACCCGTGGGTTTAGTTTACATCGGTTTAGCCGGACCGCAGGATGAAGTGACTAGTTTTGAGTATCGCTTTGGAGCGATGCGGGGACGTGCTTTAATTCGTCATGTCAGTGCTAATACAGCTTTGGATTTGCTGCGGCGCTTAATAGTTAGGATTTAATTCATTACTCACAGATGATTTATCAACTAAAACTTAAATTTAAAATTTAAAATTTAAAATTTAAGGTTGCGTTATAGCAACGGGATCCCCACAAGAGTTTTAACACTCTTATTTCCACCAGATTTCATTTAATTGGCCTAGAGAATTAAGCTAGAAGGGGGTTTTTCACCCCCTTGGAACTTTTAATCGGTTTCGATGAAGTCTATAGTTTCCACAAAATCCAAAATACTCTCCTTAATCTCCTCGGCTCCTTCTTTAATAGAACTGGGTTTTTCACCCCTATCAAAGCTTTCCTGACTGCTAACTATATATAAATAGTTAGAATGCATAAATGCTAAAAGCCCTCGGTATGCGTCTAGTCTGGTAGTATTACCGTTATTTTGTGCTTGGGGAATTGTTGACCCCTGGGGCATATCAATTAACGCAAAGAAAGAACCTTCAATAGCGTTTTTTAAATACTCAGTATATATGACTTCTGCCTTGGGCAGATTAGTAAAAATTACTTCTGGAACATACTTGTTGAGCAAAATTGACTGCAAATATTCTTCCTGCCCAATAGATTCTACCTGTTCTAGTTGTTCTGAGGATATGGGGTAATGATCAATTCTCAGCATAGTACCGAAACTATCAAAAAAGCCCACCACCCCGTCTTCACTTTTTACCTGACCTCCCTGCCGTGGGTCAACAGGAATGGGAACTGAAAAATTACCAGAGGGCGATTCATATACATCTTCGCCATAATCTCTGTCTATGATTATGTCGTTCTCGTCTTCTAGGTAAAGTGCTTCTTCTCCTTCTTGATAGGCGGCAATTACTTCTTGTATGATTTCATAGGCTTCTTCATCTTCCAAGTCTAAAGCTTTCTGTAATTGCTTGAGATACGGCTGTTTGTCTTTGGGGATAATTAAATCGTCTTCATCTATAATCACCATTACCCCCACAGCAAAAGCATCTAGCACTAGTTCCAGGGTAAGGCTTTTACTCGCAACATTAAATAGGCTTCCCAGTCCCTCATTTGCAGCAATGTCTATCAGTCTATGAACTATTTGGGCAATTCCATCTTCTGAGTATTCCTCAAAAACTTCAAGGTCCCACAGGATACTCGCTAAAACTTCTGCATCCGCTTCCTCTATGGAATAATGAGCAATTTCTGTCACCACTGCCATCGCTGCTACTGCTTCTTCTGGAGTCAGTGATTCTTTGGTGGTCTTTGTAGAATTAAAAATCTGATCATATTTAGTCATAATTACTACCTCCTATTTCTTAAGTAGTACGAGCATATTAAAAGTCACAATGGTCACTTTCGTAATTTAGCTAACCTCTTGTACCAAGGATTCGCTATTGTTTAGTTAACTGGATATCTCATGAGTAACAAAGAGTGCCAATTAAGCCTACCATCTTTGTCAAACTCCTGATTGACCTGACCCTAAATTTCAGTCATACTAAGATCCACAGCATATATAGTAATATTGGTGTTTTGTTTAACCCTGGGATTCTTAAATATTTTATCCTTAATATTTACTCTACAATTACTCTACAATTCAATTACCATAGCAGTAATTATCTCTTGCTGGAATGATCTGGTAAATTAATTTCATCTATGGTAAGAATTTTTAACCAGCTAGCAATAGATTTCTATACCATGAGCAAGATGTTACCTCTAAATTGTTTGTAATCATACACAAAAATTACGGATATATACGTAAAATCCGCTTTAGTTTCTGGGTGGGTACACCCGTGCCTCAATATCTTCGAGAGTTTTTAATAATAAACGCTTCGCTTGTAATTGCCATCCCCACTTTTGGATTCGGAAAGCCGCTACACTCCCCAGCACACCTGCTAATAAAAGCACCGGTTGATTGACGGAAATTCCGAATAACAAACCTAACCCTGCATGCCCCAAAATGGTAAGGCTACTGCTTGCCTTTGTTCTTCCACCAGATTAGTAATAATATTAGGTTTCATGGTAGCTAATAGTTCAGCTTTAACTTGCCTCTGTTCCACCATCGATACAGACAAACCGATTTTACGGCGCATTTTTTCAATTTTGCGGGCATCAGTACTGTATTGAGTTAGTTCATCTTCAGCCATTTGTAGTAGTCTTTCTAGTTGTGCCATTGTATGATCAATCTGGGACTGTGCTCTGGTTATGATCTCGAAAATTTAATTTTCTAACTATATTGTTGCATCTAATAGCACAATCTCAAGTATTAAGGATAAAATTAGACATGGGAAAAATATTTTAAGAATCACTGACAACCAAAGCGTCTACTTGAGAGGTAATACAGATGGTTACAGTATCTCAGAATACAGGTTTTCAATCTGATAAAGCGCGATCGCTCATTCTCTGGTTTGATGAAATTGGTATTAGTGATATACCCCTAGTAGGTGGGAAAAATGCCTCACTGGGAGAAATGATTCAACAACTGACACATCAAGGGGTAAACGTCCCCACGGGATTTGCTACCACCGCCTACGCTTATCGCTATTTCATCGCCTCAGCAGGGTTAGAAGCCAAATTACGTCAACTGTTTGCTGACTTGGATGTTGAAGATGTCACAAATTTAAAAGCACGAGGCAAAAAAGCCCGATTGCTAGTCATGGAAACACCGTTTCCTCAAGACTTACGGGATGCGATCGCCACCGCATATCTAAAATTATGTAAGAAATATCACCAAGACACAGATGTAGCAGTCCGTTCTAGCGCCACCGCCGAAGACCTTCCCGACGCTAGTTTTGCCGGACAGCAAGAAAGCTACTTAAATGTTGTCGGTGTAGAGGGAGTCCTAGCAGCTTGTCATCGTTGCTTTGCATCCCTATTTACAGATCGCGCCATTTCCTATCGCCACACCAAGGGATTTGACCACTTTAGCATTGCCCTCACCGTCGGCGTTCAAAAAATGGTACGTTCCGACCTAGCCACATCCGGGGTCATGTTCTCCATTGACACCGAAACCGGGTTTAAAGATGCAGCACTAATTAACGCCGCCTACGGTTTAGGAGAGAACGTAGTTCAAGGAACCGTCAACCCCGATGAATACTACGTATTTAAACCGACATTAAAAGCAGGTTTTCGCCCCATCATCGATAAGAAATTGGGCAGCAAAGAGCTAAAAATGATTTATGATGATGGCTCAAAACATACAAAAAATGTCCCAGTCCCGGAAACAGAACAAGGTAAATTTGCCCTCAGTGATAGCGAAATTCTCCAACTGGCACATTGGGCTTGTTTAATAGAAGACCACTATACCCAAGCCAACGGTAATTACTCCCCCATGGATATTGAATGGGCTAAAGATGGGATTACTAATCAATTATTCATTGTCCAAGCCCGACCCGAAACAGTCCAATCACAGAAAACAGGAAACCTATTACGCAGCTATCACTTCGTTAAAACCCATAAGGAAGCCAACCCCCCCCAACCCCTAGTGACTGGTCGCGCCATTGGCGAAGCCATTGCTCAAGGTAAAGTTAAGCTAATTTTAAATGTCAATAAGATTGAACAGTTTGAACCAGGAGACATATTAGTAACACAGAGAACAGACCCAGACTGGGAACCAATTATGAAACGCGCCGGGGCGATTATTACTAATGCTGGTGGGCGCACCTGTCACGCGGCCATTATTGCGCGAGAATTGGGAGTACCCGCAATTGTGGGATGTGGCAATGCTACAGCCATATTAAAAACCGGTCAAGAAGTCACCATTTCTTGCGCCGAGGGTGATGAAGGTAGAGTCTATCATGGCTTGTTACCCTTTGAAATTAAAGAAGTTGCTTTAGAAAACTTACCCCGCACCCGTACCCAAATTTTAATGAATGTGGGTAACCCCCAAGAAGCATTAAGTTTATCTGCAATTCCCAACGACGGAGTTGGTTTAGCACGCACAGAATTTATTATTGCTAACCACATCCAAGTTCATCCTATGGCCTTGATTCACTATGAAAAGCTAGAGGATGAAGTCAAAACCAAAATTGATCAAATTACCGCCCTTTACGAAGACAAACCCCAGTATTTTGTCGATAAATTAGCCCAGGGTATAAGCAGAATTGCGGCGGCTTTTTATCCTAAGCCGGTAATTGTGAGAATGTCAGATTTCAAGACCAATGAATATGCTAATCTCTTAGGCGGTCAGCAGTTTGAACCCAAGGAAGAAAACCCCATGCTGGGTTGGCGCGGAGCATCACGTTACTATGACCCGGGTTACAGAGAAGGTTTTGCTCTGGAGTGTCAAGCCATCAAGGGAGTACGAGATGATATGGGTTTGACTAATGTCATCCCCATGATTCCCTTCTGTCGCACTCCCGATGAGGGGCGTTTAGTGTTGGCGGAAATGGCAAAAAATCATCTCAAACAAGGTGTTAATGGCTTACAGGTTTATGTTATGTGTGAGTTACCTAGTAATGTGATTATGGCTGAGGAGTTTGCACAAGTTTTTGATGGCTTTTCTATCGGTTCCAATGACTTAACCCAGCTAACCCTAGGATTAGATAGAGATTCGGCATTAGTAGCACATTTGTTTGATGAACGCACCCCAGCAGTTAAGCAAATGGTCAAAATGGCTATACAATCCGCTAAAAAGCAGCAGCGTAAAATCGGCATTTGTGGACAAACACCCAGCGATTACCCAGAATTTGCGCGGTTTTTAGTGGAAGAAGGAATTGATTCTATTAGTCTTAATCCCGATTCGGTCTTAAAAACACTATTGGAGATAGCAAAGGTAGAGGAAAATATCTAAAATCGGCATTTAACCCAATAAGTTTGCTTAAAGACGTGGTAAATGTAATTTCAGGTAGATAACCACGTTAACAATTACTACAAGAAATTTATGCCCACTGAAGATAAATGCTGTACCATTGTCCCCTACTTCCAAGTTAATAGTGGGAAGCTAGACGCTTTCAAGGATTTGTGTGAGCAATTTGTCAAAAAAACTAGTGAAGAATCTAAGTGTCTCTATTATGGATTTAGTTTTGATCAAGACCAAGTTCACTGTCGTGAAGGGTATGAAGATGCAGAGGGACTGCTAACTCATCTTGATAATGTTGGTTACTTACTCGAAGAAGCCCTGAAAATTGCCGAGCTGACTCGTTTGGAAATTCACGGACCAGAAGCAGAACTAAGTAAACTCAGGGAACCCTTAGCCGACTTGAAGCCGCAGTTTTTTACCCTTGAGTATGGTTTTAGACGTTGACAAAGCCCCAAGGCTAATTAATGGGCTTTGTTGACGGAAATATCAACACTAAGCAGGGCAATATGGTTATTGTCCTGTTATAGTACACCCTAGCCAAAAGTCGGTGGCAAATGTTTCCGCGATGAATTTACAGAAAATTCTATCATGGCTGGTATTCTTGCTGTAATTGTTGTACTACTTCTAAAGATAATCCGGTAACTCGCGCGATCGCTTCTATTTTCATCCCTTCTCCTAGCAAGTTGAGGGCTATTTCCTGTTTACCTTCCTGTATACCTTGTTGTATACCTTGTTGTATACCTTGTTGTATACCCTCTTGTTTCCCTTCAGTTCTAATCAACTGATAAATCACTGATTCGCGCATAATATCCTGCCGTAATAAGCGTTGAATCACTTCTTGCTTTAATACTAACCCAGCTAAAACTGCTGTGGATGCTGTCAGATTACTTTGCATTCTCTTGTCAGCTACTTTGTTGATTTCATCAGCCACCCTTTGTAATGTTGTAGCTTGATTATTAGTATTACTCAGCACTGCAAATGGTAGTAATCCTGCACTCCCTAAAAATACTGCTGTTGGTTGTTCCCACAGCCGAATTACCCTAAATTCATGTTGTAAGCTGTCAATTTCAAATCTGTCTTTATATACCTCTGGTGATTTAGTCTCTGTTAAATAAATCACTACTTGGTACATACTTTTTTGGGGAAAGCGGCGATACACTCGCAGGCGATAATCCGCCATCCGGAAGGGAATGGACGCATCTGGCTGGGTTTGGAATTCTAGATGTAGAATTACCTCCTCTGATTGCAGTAAAATCAGAGCATCGGCACGGATAGGCTCACTAGATAGTTCTTTAGGACTTAACTGGGTTAAGTCTACAGGTTTTCCCAATAGCCATGTTGCTAAGTCGGTGGCAAATGTTTCCGCGATGAATTTACAGATGTTGTCAAACATCACAAAATTCTATCATGGCTGGTATTCTTGCTGTAATTTTTGTACTACTTCTACAGATAATCCAGTAACTCGCGCGATCGCTTCTATTGTCATCCCTTCCCCTAGCTTAAGGGCTATTTCCTGTTTACCTTCCTGGATACCCAGATCGCTCAAGAATTGCGTGTACCACTGAACTTTGAAATCTCCAGACTACAATCTAAATGGGTATCTGTGTTTAATTTCCGTGTTTTGCGGTTTTCACTTTGGCGAATTGTCATACAGAATTACTATTAGATGTTCTTAAACTTGGCAATGAGTACAATAACCCCACCAAAACGATTAGACCCTCAATTGTGGCAAAAATTTCTCAAGCTAGCCAAACCCTACTGGTTTTCGGAAAAAAAATGGCAAGCTAGGGGATTACTAGGACTGTTGCTAGTCTTGGCACTAGCTGTTAATGGTATTAATGTCAGTATTAGCTTTATTTTCCGGAATGTTGATACTGCTTTGGCGACTTTTCCCCAAACGCAAGATACATCAACTTTTTGGCGATTTATTACCATTTATGCGGGGCTATTAGTCGTTGGTACTCCCATTGTTGTCATGTTTGGCTATCTGCAAGACAAGTTGGGTTTACAATGGCGGGAGTGGTTGACAAACCATTTTATTGATAAATACTTCCAAAATCGTGCTTATTACCAAATTAATTTTAATCAGAAAATTGATAACCCAGACCAGCGGATTGCTGAGGATATTAGAGCATTTACCCGGACTAGTTTATCTTTTTCATTACTGATTCTGACATCAGTTATTACTTTAATCTCTTTTACTGGGGTTTTATTATCTATTTCTGTTTCCCTATCGGTGGCTCTGGTCGTCTATGCTATCTTTGGGACTGTGGTAACCGCTTGGCTGGGTCAAAGGTTAATAGGCATTAATTTTAATCAACTCAAACGCGAGGCTGATTTTCGTTATGGTTTGGTTCATGTGCGGGATAACGCCGAATCCATCGCTTTTTACCAAGGTGAAACAGAAGAAATACTACAGCTTAAACAGCGTTTTTTACAGGCTATTCGTAACTTTGAGTTGTTGATCAATTGGCAACGGAATTTAGGCTTTTTTACTACCAGCTATAATTATTTTGTTTCAGCCCTTCCTTATTTGGTGATTGCACCAATTTACTTTGCGGGTGATACTGAATTTGGGACATTTACCCAAGCTGCGATCGCCTTTAGTCAGATTTTCCGGGCTTTATCTGTGGTAGTGAGTCAGTTTGAAAATTTAACAGCTTTTGCAGCGGGGATTGAACGGATGGGGGACTTAGCCGAAGTCCTGGAAACCACAAACCAAACCCCATCAGGAATGACGACTATTGATATCACAGAAGATTCTCACCTAGCGTTGCGTCGTGTGACCCTGTTGACCCCCAACTATGAACGCACTTTAGTTCGGGATTTACCATTCAGCTTACAACCGGGTGAGGGTCTGGTAATTGTGGGTCATAGTGGTAGTGGTAAGAGTTCCTTATTAAGGGCGATCGCCGGATTATGGAATGCGGGTACTGGTCAGATTATCCGTCCTGCTTTATCGGAGATCATGTTTTTACCCCAACGTCCTTATATGGTTTTGGGTTCCCTGCGCAGTCAGTTACTTTACCCCAACCCTGACAATGATATCAGCGAAAGTAAAATGCGCCATGTCTTAGAAGAGGTGAACTTAGCAGAGTTACCAGAAAGATTTGGAGGCTTTGAAATTGAGTTAGATTGGGCTAATGTTCTCTCCTTAGGTGAACAACAGCGCCTAGCCTTTGCGCGACTCCTACTAAGTAGGCCTAGCTATGTCATCCTAGATGAAGCTACAAGTGCGCTGGATTTAGCTAATGAGAAGAAGCTGTATGAACAACTTAAAGCCAAGGAAACCACATTAATTAGTGTGGGACACCGCCCCAGTTTGTTACAATATCATGAGTATGTATTAGAACTCGATGGCAGATCTAATTGGCGGTTTTTACCCATATCCGAATATACTCTTGATTTCAATGCTTTTAGTTAATTCTTAACCACTCCTGATGCACATTCACCTCAGACAAAATTAAAAATGTCTCAGGTGTTTTGATTGCGAAAAAACCCTGTTCAACAGCATTTGTGCTGTTGAACTATGGGTTAGATAGGAGTAAATCAACAAGGACTTATGATTCTACGTGTCCCTTTTGCGAGAAGAAGGGATTGGTGGAGATCACTACAGAGAATCTAGCAGCAATCTTCAAGTCATAGAGCAGAATTAACAGAAGTATCGGAATTACTACCGCAGTTAATGCTCTTGAAGTGTAGTAAAGCCTGGACTATAAAGCCCACAAGTCTTTTACAATCAATACTTTAACAAATAAAATCCCATTCATGTGGCCAAATTGGCGTTTTTTTTATCGTTACCGGATTAATCTCACCAATTTTCATACCCCAATTCTAAGAATAAAGAAAAATACTGCAATAATTCGTCAAAAAGTATTAATATAAACAGAATACCATTTGGCTTACGGCAGTAGCTACTGGTGATGTCATATTACTATCGCTGCATCCCACAACCTACCGGGGACAGTACTCATGATCTTGTTTGTCATCAGGCAGAAAAATGGGGCTGTCATTAGGCGAGCCTGTGGGCGACAGTAAACAAGCATTTATTTATACTATTACTTAGACCTTACTAATTACCCAGAAAACTTAAAATGTCTCCACTCGGTATCACTACCAGTCACTTAACCCATATCCTAAAAAAGGCAGAGGCAAAATTTTGGCTGTTGTTGGTAGGAGTAAACAAATACCAAGACAAGAGACTACCCTCACTACGCTACTCCGCTGTAGATTGTCAGGGTTTAGCCGCAGCTTTGAGCGACGCTAGCCAAGGACTGACCCAGACTAAGCAGAGGGTTTACCATGATTTATCCGAAATACCGACCCTCTCCACACTGCGGCGTAGCTTAAGTGAAATTACGGATGCTGCTCAACCACAGGACACAATTTTATTTTATTTTTCTGGACATGGGATGCTAGATCCCAATTCACAACAAGCATTTTTGTGTTTAGCAGATACTCAAACAGATGACTTACTCAACACAGGTTTAGCTTTACAGGAAGTGTTGCACCTGTTGGGAAATAGTCAGGCGCAAACTCAGTTAGTCTGGCTAGATGCTTGTCATAGCGGTAATCTCACATTCCGCAATTCCAGAAGTAATATAACTACAGCATCCTTACCCAACCCCACATCCCAGATGGTGGAATTATTACGCCAAAGAGCAAAACAGAGTAAAGGATTTTATGCCTTACTGTCCTGTGATACTAATCAACAATCCTGGGAGTTTACCGAACTGGGACATGGCGTATTTACTTATTACTTAATGCGTGGGTTGCGCGGTCAAGCGGCTGATCCCCAAGGATTAATTGATGCTGATGCACTTTATAGATATGTTTATCATCAAACCAGCCAATACATTGAAGACACTAATCAGCAATTACGACTGATTAATCAGCAAAACAAAAGTAGAGGCGACACTCATCTGTATTCGGAATATCCGCAGCAAACACCCAAGCGTATTGTAGAAGGAGTGGGGGAAGTAATTCTGGGATTAAAACCAGCCCTTGTAGAATCCCCCTCTCCCCGACAAGCATTAATAATCGAGGGACTAGCCACAAATCAGACCACCCTAGCTGTAAGTAAATTATTCCGGGGTGTGGGTGGTTTTGAGTTAGAGTATTGGACTGGCTCCATAGAAGCTAGCACTAAAGATTTACACTCTACTATTCAAACCTGTTTACAAACCACACAAGCAGCACCACCCAACCACCCGAGAGTTTTTTCTACAGTACTGTTATATTTACGTGGGCGACTCGAAGAAACTGAAGCTGGTGAACCGGCTTTAATTTTAGGAGAAAATACCCGACTGAGTCGTTCTTGGTTAAGACAAGAACTGAGGCGTTCAACTTATACTCAACAAATTATCATTTTAGATTGCCCCGGGGTAGCCAATGACAAGCCCTCCCTACAAGACTGGGTAGAAGATTTACAACTAGGATTTGATCAAGGACAATGTATAATTGCTGCGGCTTCACCTAAAAATCATCCCGAAAAATTTGCCCAAGCCCTCCACTCTACCTTAGAAGCAGCCCCACCCCAGGGTAGTTTATCAGCTGCGGCTTGGATTACCCAATTACAATTATTTTCTCAGCATGACTTACCTCTACATATTTGGCTATCTGGATCCCAAGGTGTAATTGAAATTATACCCACGGGCAATACAGGCACTCAATCAACAGCAGCTATTGATTTAGGGCTTTGTCCCTACCGGGGTTTACGGGCTTTTCGGGAAGAGGACGCTCAGTATTTTTACGGTAGAGAAGCTGTTGTAGAGCAGCTAATTAGTGAGTTGGGGCAAAAGTCATTTATTGCGGTTGTGGGAGCCTCCGGTAGTGGTAAATCTTCGGTAGTACAGGCGGGATTAATCGCTCAACTGCGACAAGGTAAACTATTACCAGGTAGTGAAGACTGGTGGATGAGAAGCTGTCGCCCTGGTGCAAATCCTCTGCTAGCTTTATCACAGCGCTTGCTAGATAGCGGTACGGAAAAAGAAAAAGCTTACCAGCAGGCGGAATTACAAGGGATGTTGTCCCAAGGGGTAGAAGGGTTTACCCAGTGGATAGCTCAACGCCCGGAACCAATGGTAATTTTGGTAGTAGACCAATTTGAAGAATTATTTACTCTTGCATCTGGTGAAGATAGACAACGCTTTTTAAAACTTGTCCTAGGCGCGCTGGAACTAATGCCAGATAAGTTTAAATTAATTATTACTTTGCGGGCTGATTTTATCGCCCCCTGTTTAGAAGTACCAGTATTGGTGAAGTTATTACAGCAGTCGAGTGTGCTGTTAACTCCCTGCTTGACGGAACAAGAATACCGACGTGTGATTATTAACCCAGGGCGACAAGTTGGTTTAACAGTGGAGGCGGAATTAGTCGAAGTGCTAGTACAAGAGTTACACCAATCACCGGGGAATTTACCACTGTTAGAATTTGTTCTCGAACAGTTGTGGGAATATCGCGAAAATGGTGCGATTACTTTACAAGCTTACCAACAGCATTTGGGCGGAATTAAAGGAGCTTTGGAAAGTAAAGCTCAAACAGTTTATACTAGTTTAGATGCGGAAGCTCAAGACTGCGCGCGGTGGATTTTTCTGTCCCTGACACAGTTGGGTGAGGGTACAGAAGATACTAGGCGACGGGTATTCAAATCTGAGCTAATTGTGCAAAAATACCCGGATGCATTGGTAGAAAGAACATTACAAGTGTTAATTGCTGCCAAGCTGGTGGTGGTGAATTTAGAAGAGGATGCAGGGGTGTGGGATGAGGTGAGAGCACAAGGTAAAATTTCGGACTCATCCCCCCGGTCTTCCCCTGTAACTATAGAAGTAGCTCACGAGGTGCTGATTCGCCATTGGTCAAAGTTGCGCTGGTGGTTGGAGGAAAATCGGGCGCTGTTGCGATCGCGTCGTCAAGTTGCCCAAGCAGCAGCTTTGTGGAAGAATAACAATCAACAGCCTGACTTTCTCTTACAAGGTGTTCGCCTTGCAGAAGCTGAAGAGATTTATCTCAATTACACCGATGAAATATCTGTTGATGTCCAAAGTTTTATTCAAGCTTGTTTAGTAGAAAGACAACGCCAACAACAAATAGAAAAAAATCGACTGCGAAAAGCTCAAAGAACAGTGGGGATTATGAGCATTCTGGGACTGACTGCTTTTGGTTTAGCTGTTTTAGCTTACCAACAAGGTCAAAAAGCCCAGTTACGAGAGATACAAGCCTTAAATGCTTTGTCACAAAACTTTCTGTTTTCCCATCAGGAGTTAGAAGCATTAGTCACGGGACTCGAAGCGGGTAGGGAAGTCCAAAAAAATACTTATGGGATCCCGAGTAATATTCAAGCTCAAACTGCAATCATCCTACAACAAGCACTTTATGGCACTCAAGAACGTCATCGGTTAACTCATGATTCCTGGGTGACTAGTGTTAGTTTTGCACCGGATGGTCAAATACTGGCCGCGGGTTATGCTGATCACAGCATTAAACTATGGAATCGTGATGGCAGTTTAATAGCAACTCTCACAGACCATCAGGGTGAAGTCAATAGCGTCAGTTTCTCACCGGATGGTCAAGTATTTGCTTCTGGTAGTAGTGATAATACCATTAAAATCTGGAGTCGTGATGGTAAGTTAATCACAACTCTCACAGATCATGAAGATGGTGTAAATAGCGTCAGTTTCTCACCGGATGGTGAGTTATTAATCAGTGGGAGTACTGACAAGACTGCCAAATTATGGAGCCGTGAGGGTAAATTGCTCCTCAATTTTAGAGAACATAGCCGAAGTATCAATAGCGTCAGCTTTGCACCAGAAGGTGATACCATTGCTTCAGCTAGTGATGATGGCACGGTGAAACTTTGGAGTTTGGATGGTCGTTTGTTATCAACCTTACCCGCAAGTACCAAAGAAGTCTTGGATGTCAGTTTTAGTCCCGATGGCCAAACAATTGCTTCTGCCACCAATGAATATACAATTAAACTCTGGAGTCGTGATGGTAATTTACTCAGAACTCTAGAAGGGCATACTCTGGGTGTCTGGCAAGTCAGGTTTTCTCCCGATGGTAAAATCATAGCATCTGTGAGCCGTGATCAAACTATTAAACTTTGGAGTCGTGCCGGTGACTTATTAGATACTTTACAAGGACATAGCCATGAGGTTAATAGTCTGAGTTTTAGCCCAGATAGCCGCACAATAGCGTCAGGTAGTGATGACAATACTATTAGATTATGGGAGTTGAGAAAAAATTTACCTAAAATTTTCTATGGTCATGAAGGTAGTGTGAATGAAATCAGCTTCACCGCTGATGGAAATACTATCACCTCCATGGGTGATGACAAAACTATGAGGGTCTGGAATTTGGACGGTCAATTACTGGAAACATTACCTTCCCCCATAGAAGATGTTACCAATGTTGGCTTGACTAAAGATCAAAATATAGCGGCCTTGGGACGTACAAACCACAGTATCGACATTCGCCAACGAGATGGGACTTTACTGCATACCCTGAAGGGACATAATAGTTGGATCACGAGTGTGAATTTCAGCCCTGATGATCAAATTCTGGCTTCTGCTAGTGTAGACAAAACTATTAAACTCTGGAGTCGCGACGGTCAGCTGCTACAAACTCTTTCCGGTCATAAGGGTTGGGTAACTCATGTCAAATTTAGCCCCGACGGTAAATTTATCGCCTCTGCTAGTGTGGACAAAACTATCAAACTCTGGGACTTAGAGGGTCGCCTGTTGAGCACTTTTTCAGGTCATAACGCTAGTATATGGAGGATTAATTTTGCTCCCGATGGCCAAACTATTGCTTCAGCTAGTGATGATAAAACTGTTAAACTGTGGAGGTTAGACGGTTCACTAGTTCACACCTTCCAGGGCCATACTGGTTTAGTACTTCAAGTTAGTTTCTCCCCCGATGGCAAAGTTTTGGCCTCAGCTAGCGATGATGGCACTATCAAACTCTGGAATATTAGTAATGCTATGTTGTTAAAAACCTTCTTTGCTCATAACCAGGGTGCTCACACCGTTAGTTTTAGTCCTGACGGTACTAAGCTAGCTTCTGCGGGTAGGGATGCCACTATTAAATTGTGGAACCTAGAGGAGGTAGAATTGCAAACATTGAAACTCAATGAACTGGTGAGCAATGCTTGCGATCGCCTGGGTGATTATCTCAAAACTAACCCTGATGTTACCACACAAGAGTATGAACTTTGTTTTGACTAGTAAATAGTGGGTAATGTAGGCTGTGTAGAAAAAATTGCTTAGGTTAGAATTGAGATCATGAACAGACGCTATTTTTTAGAGGCTAGTACCGCAATTGTCGGCACTGCAGTTTTATCACACAATTTATTTAACATCTTCTCTTGGGGGACTCCAAAACCATGACGACTTCTAAAAGCCAGTTTGCAATTACTAAACCTGAAGAAGAGTGGCGCAGTATTTTAACGCCGGAACAGTACCGCGTTTTACGAAAACATGGTACAGAACCCGCTTTTAGCAGCTCCCTAGATAAGCAATATGACGAGGGTACTTTTGTCTGTGCTGGGTGTGGACAAGCACTGTTTACATCTGATACTAAGTTTAACAGTGGTACTGGTTGGCCCAGCTTTTTCCAACCAATTGAAGGTGCGATCGCCACTACTGTAGATCGGTCATTTTTTATGACTAGAATCGAAGTACATTGTAGTAACTGTGGTGGACATCTAGGTCATGTGTTTGATGATCGTCGAACACCGACTGGTAAGCGCTATTGTATGAACGGTGTCGCCATGAATTTTGTCCCTGTTTAATGTGACCCTCCTCCCACATTCACACAGATCCCCGACTTCTAGCTAAAAATAATCAAATACATGAGATTCCAGTCAGATTCATCTGACTTTAGCTTTGAGACGGGGGTTTCTAACCCCCGGTTCCCCGTGTAGCATCAAACGCAATTTTTCAACCCAGGGCGATCTGCTTGTAGCAGCGCTTCGCGATCGCACCACAGATCCCCGACTTCTAGCTAAATTATCCTAGATTATCTCTAATAATGTGAGAAGTCGGGGATCTTACGCCCCTCCCACAGTCACACAGATCCCCGACTTCTAGCTAAAAATAATCAAATACATGAGATTCCAGTCAGATTCATCTGACTTTAGCTTTGAGACGGGGGTTTCTAACCCCCGGTTCCCCGTGTAGCATCAAACGCAATTTTTCAACCCAGGGCGATCTGCTTGTAGCAGCGCTTCGCGATCGCACCACAGATCCCCGACTTCTAGCTAAATTATCCTAGATTATCTCTAATAATGTGAGAAGTCGGGGATCTTACGCCCCTCCCACAGTCACACAGATCCCCGACTTCTAGCTAAAAATAATCAAATACATAAGATTCCAGTCAGATTCATCTGACTTTAGCTTTGAGACGGGGGTTTCTAACCCCCGGTTCCCCGTGTAGCATCAAACGCAATTTTTCAACCCAGGGCGATCTGCTTGTAGCAGCGCTTCGCGATCGCACCACAGATCCCCGACTTCTAGCTAAATTATCCTAGATTATCTCTAATAATGTGAGAAGTCGGGGATCTTACGCCCCTCCCACATTCACACAGATCCCCGACTTCTAGCTAAAAATAATCAAATACATAAGATTCCAGTCAGATTCATCTGACTTTAGCTTTGAGACGGGGGTTTCTAACCCCCGGTTCCCCGTGTAGCATCAAACGCAATTTTTCAACCCAGGGCGATCTGCTTGTAGCAGCGCTTCGCGATCGCACCACAGATCCCCGACTTCTAGCTAAATTATCCTAGAATATCTCTAATAATGTGAGAAGTCGGGGATATTACACCCCCTCCCACATTCACACAGATCCCCCACTTCTAGCTAAAAATAATCAAATACATGAGATTCCAGTCAGATTCATCTGACTTTAGCTTTGAGACGGGGGTTTCTAACCCCCGGTTCCCCGTGTAGCATCAAACGCAATTTTTCAACCCAGGGCGATCTGCTTGTAGCAGCGCTTCGCGATCGCCCCACAGATCCCCGACTTCTAGCTAAATTATCCTAGATTATCTCTAATAATGTGAGAAGTCGGGGATCTTACGCCCCCTCCCACATTCACACAGATCCCCCACTTATAGCTAAAAATAATCAAATACATAAGATTCCAGTCAGATTCATCTGACTTTAGCTTTGAGACGGGGGTTTCTAACCCCCGGTTCCCCGTGTAGCATCAAACGCAATTTTTCAACCCAGGGCGATCTGCTTACAACAGCGCTTCGCGATCGCACCACAGATCCCCGACTTCTAGCTAAATTATCCTAGAATATCTCTTGACCCCACACCCAGCCCTCACAGGGTAAAAGGTGGGGTATACGCAGTATTAAAAATTGTCACATCACCCAACCAACTATAGTATAATTTATCAATAGCAAATCCTTTACCCTGATTGCTCCCGTATCAACACCTACCATACAGCACCATGAATGCTATATCACAACAGTTGCAACCACTCATCAACAACCAAGACCCAAACAGTCGAGTTGAAGCACTACAGCAACTGTTAGGATATCCATTCAAACAACTTGACCCAGAGGGTTCACGGTTTTGGTATCTACACCCCGGTAAAAACCAGTTAGAAGCTCAGGAAACCTCCCCCATAGCAGTGGGATTTTATCCACAGCTTACAGCTATGACAGACACCGAGGCGAAGCAATTTTTCACCTCCCCAGCACAGCAACAAGAAATCTACGGTCATTATACTAACCGCATCTTTGAAGCCCAACCAGTCATGTATCTAATATTACCTAGTCCCCAATCATCAGGACCGGTAGCTTTTATACTTCCCACAGAAGGGGGGTTACGTCAAACACAGATCCAAACCTTTAACTGGGATGACAGTCAGTTAGTCGCAAGGTTAAAACGACTCACTCAACCTGAATTACCCATAGCAGTTGATAATTTAACCTCTACCCCCGTTCCCCTAGTAGAGTGGGTATTTTATGAACCTATTCAGACATCCAAGGAATTAACCCAACTCCTAGCTAAATCAGCGCGGGTAATTGAGCAAATCATCCCAGAAGTTTACCACCAAGAATCAGAAACCGGGTACTTACACAACCTACTCAAGAGCTTTCAACGGGAATTACTACCCTCATTAAAACTCAGTTCCGACAACGATAAAGATTACAGCTTTGCTGATATCTACGCTCAAACCATCGCCTATGCTTTATTTACGTCCAGGGTGTTTGGTTATGTCAAGGATAGAAAACAAGGACGCAATCAACAAACCCTGTTTGACAGAAAAACAGCTTGGGAACAGCTACCAGAAACCAATCCTTTCTTACGAAAACTCTTTGAAGACATATCACAGCGGACAGCTTCAGACTTAGGTGATGAGTTAATTGGGGCAATTGCAGAGATTTTTGGTATCCTCCGGGCTGCTAAAATGGAAGCGATTCTCAGTGACTTTGAGATGAAGATGAACCGGGAAGATATTGTGATTCGGTTCTATGAAGACTTTTTAGCAGCATATAAACCACAAATGCGGGAACGTCGGGGGGTGTACTACACACCGGAACCGGTGGTTTCTTATATGGTGCGGTCTGTAGATATCTTGGTACAGGAGAAATTTAATAAACCCTTGGGGTTAGCAGACCCAGAGGTAATGATTCTTGACCCTGCTTGTGGTACTGGGACATTCTTATTATGGATATGTCAATTAATTTATCAACGGTTTCAGGAGTCAGGGGAAACCATGACCGCAGGTTTAGTTGATCGGTCATGGTCTGGGTATGTTAAGGAGAGGTTATTACCGAGGATATTTGGTTTTGAGTTGTTAATGGCTCCCTATGCGATTTGTCATCTTAAATTGGGTTTGTTTTTGGAAGAGACGGGATATAAGTTTGATGGTGGGGTGCGGTAGGGGGTTTATTTAATTAATACCTTGGAGGATGTGAGGTTAAGGGAGGAAACCCAGCAGTTAAATTTGGCTATTCCCCAAATGGAAGAGTTAATCGCACAGGAAGCTGGGAATGGGTCAAGAGTTAAAAAACAGGAACCGATTATGGTGGTGATTGGTAATCCTCCTTATTCGGGACACTCGGAGAATAATAACCCTTGGATTAAAGAGTTAGTTAATGACTACTATTTTGTAGATGGTAGCCCATTGGGTGAGAAAAACCCGAAATGGTTACAGGATGATTATGTTAAGTTTATCAGGTTTGCTCAGTGGCGGATTGATGAAACTAATCAAGGTATTTTAGCTTTTGTAACTAATCATGGTTTCTTAGATAATCCTACTTTTAGGGGAATGCGTCAGCATTTAATTAAAAGTTTTGATGAAATTTACATTTATGATTTACATGGCAATAGTAAGAAGAAGGAGACGGGGATAGATGGAAGTAAGGATGAGAATGTTTTTGATATTCAGCAAGGGGTAAGCATTACTTTAGCGATTAAGGGAAAGGATAGATATATTAATCATGCTCATTTATATGGGTTAAGGTCAGATAAGTATAAAGCTTTAACTGAAAATACGGTTATGTCTACAGGTTTTCAGGTAATTAACGCCCAATCTCCTTTTTATCTATTGATTCCTCAAGATAGGGATTTGTTAGGGGAGTATGAGCAGTATTTTAAGATTACTGATATTATGGCTGTTAATTCTAATGGATTTAAAACTCATCGAGATCATTTTGCTATTGATTTTGAACTAGATAAAATATATCAAAGATTTAGCGAAATGCGAGATGAGAAACTTTTTGATGAGGAATACTCCCTGAAATATGATATAAAAGATAATCGAGATTGGGAATTAAAGGAAGCACGGAAAACAGTTAAAGCTGATAATAATTGGCAATCAAAAATCATTACCTGTTTATATCGTCCCTTTGATTGGCGTTACTGTTATTATAGTACAGTAGCAATGGATTATCCCAGGCGTGAATTGATTAATCATGTTGCAGGTAAGGATAATTTATGTTTAATAACGGTTCGTCAAGTAGCAGAAGGAATATTTAATCATGTTACTATAACTAATATACCAGCAGAATGTAGAATTACTTTAAGCAACAAAGGTGCTGCATATTGTTTCCCCCTCTACCTTTACCCCGACACAACCAAAGAGCAACAAAGCATAGAAGAAAAACGCCCTAACTTCTCACAAGACTTCCTCAACAAAATAGAACAAAACTTTGGTTACCTCCCCACACCAGAAACCATATTTTATTACATATACGCCATCTTCCACAGTCCCACCTACCGCACCCGTTACGCCGAATTTCTCAAAATCGACTTCCCCCGTGTTCCCCTCACCAGCAACAATGAGCTATTTTGTCAACTTGCAGAATATGGACAAGAACTAGTAGCACTACACCTGATGAAATCACCCCAATTAAATAACCTGATCACCCAATTTACAGAAAATGGCGGAGGTCAAATAGTAGATTCAGGATATCCTAAATATATTCAAGGTGCGGTAGTGATTAATAAAAAGGGGGATAAATTCACAGGGGTACCAGAACAGGTGTGGAACTTTTATATTGGTGGATATCAAGTTTGTCAAAAATGGCTCAAAGACCGCAAAGGACGCACCCTAAATCATGAAGATATTCTACATTATCAGCGTGTAGTGGTGGCGCTGCAAGAGACTATTAAGTTAATGCAGTTAATTGATCAGACTATTCCTAGTTTCCCTATTTAGAACCCCTCGCTACTCAGAGCGAAATGTGATCAAAATCAATATCCTCTGAGGCTATTTTCATGCTATCCATAAAATTATGACGAAAATTTATCACGCTCATTTATATGGTTTAAGGACAGATAAGTATAAAGCTCTAACAGAAAATACGGTTAAGTCTACAGATTTTCAGATAATTAACCCCCAATCTCCTTTTTATCTATTGATTCCTCAAGATAGGGATTTGTTAGCAGAGTATGACCAGTATTTTAAGATTACTGATATTATCCCTGTTAATGTGCTAGGCTTTCAAACTCATCGAGATCATTTGGCGCTTGATTTTGAACTAGATAAAATCTCTCAAAGATTTAACGAAATGCGAAATGAGAAACTTTCTGATGCGGAATACTCGCGGAAATATGATATAAAAGATAATCGAGATTGGCAATTAAAGGAAGCACGGAAAACAGTTAAAGCTGACAATAATTGGCAATCAAAAATCATTACCTGTTTATATCGTCCTTTTGATTGGCGTTACTGTTATTATAGTACCGCAATAATAGATCGACCCAGGGGTGAATTAATTAATCATGTTGTAGGTAAAGATAATTTATGTTTAATGTCTATTAGGCAAATGCAAGATCAAGTTATATATTCTCATGTACTTGTATCTAAAGTTCCAGCTATTGATAGAAGTTTTGCTTGTTCAAGAGGTGCTGCGTCAATATTCCCCCTCTACCTTTACCCGGACACAAATAAACCCCAAGAACTCCAACCAGAAAAACGCCCTAACTTTTCACAAGACTTTCTCAACAAAATAGAAACAAACCTTGGTTACCTCCCCACACCAGAAACCATATTTTATTACATATACGCCATCTTCCACAGTCCCACCTACCGCACCCGTTACGCCGAATTTCTCAAAATCGACTTCCCCCGTGTTCCCCTCACCAGCAACAATGAGCTATTTTGTCAACTTGCAGAATATGGACAAGAACTAGTAGCACTACACCTGATGAAATCACCCCAATTAAATAACCTGATCACCCAATTTACAGAAAATGGCGGAGGTCAAATAGTAGATTCAGGATATCCTAAATATATTCAAGGTGCGGTAGTGATTAATAAAAAGGGGGATAAATTCACAGGGGTACCAGAACAGGTGTGGAACTTTTATATTGGTGGATATCAAGTTTGTCAAAAATGGCTCAAAGACCGCAAAGGACGCACCCTAAATCATGAAGATATTCTACATTATCGGCGTGTAGTGGTGGCGTTGCAAGAGACTATTAAGTTAATGCAGTTAATTGATCAGACTATTCCTAGTTTCCCTGTGGTTTAGAATCCCAAAATCTCAGGATAGGCGCTGACCTGTCACTTGGCTGTTAAAATCAAAGAGGTTTGAGCATAAAGCTATGACGATTACAGCACAACCCACAACTATAGAAGAATTTTTACAATTGTCAGAAACAGAACCAGCTTCTGAATTGATTCATGGACACATTATACAGAAACCAATGCTTCAAGGGGAACATAGCCAACTACAGATTGAGCTATGCGAAACTATTAATCAAATTACTAAACCTCAGAAAATCGCTAAAGCTTTTCCAGAACTACGCTGTATTTTTGGTGGATTAGCAATTGTCCCAGATATAGCGGTATTTCGCTGGGAGCGCATCCCTAGGTTACCATCAGGACGCATCGCCAATCGGTTTGAAATCCATCCAGATTGGGTAATTGAAATTCTCTCTCCCGAACAGAAATATAAACAAGTTCTCAGTAAATTACTACATTGTGCTGAATATGGAACTGAGTTAGGTTGGTTAGTTGATAGTGAGGATGAAAGTATTTTAGTAGTAGATAGCGATCGCCGAGTTCAAGAACTTAAAAATAGCGATCGCCTACCAGTTATCACAGGGGTTGATTTAAAGATCACTGTTCAAGAAGTCTTTAGCTGGTTAAGTTTTTGACGATATCTAAGAGGATGTTTGATAAGTTTTCCACAGGTAATTTTTATCTTAGGGAACAGGGAACAGGGAACAGGGATTAGGGATTAGGGATTAGGGATTAGGGATTAGGGATTAGAGAACACACCGGAAGAAACAAAATCAAGTCCCATTCCCTTGTGAAGGGAATGGGGAGGGTGGGGGTAAAACAATATTTGATACACTAATCATACCTTTTAAAACATCATCTAACCCACAAATCAATCATTCACTATGCTAGATAACTTTATCCCCGAACTAATTCGCAAACAACGCCCCTACTACCTACCCCAAGGGAATCCCATCAAAGGAATTAATCATCAATATTGGCTGGTTTTCCAACATCGGGACGCTGATAACCCATTACATAACGTGATTAAATTCCTAGGTATGGGTAATCAAAACGCCACCCATAAACTTTTACGCATAGACCCTAAAACAGCTAAAGTATTTGAATATATCCCCATCAAAGAGGGAGATTTACCCAGCGTCACCCTATTGCGAACCTGTGAACTATCTATCCTGGAAAAATTCCTACATCAAGAAAGGGTGACCACAGAACCAGCTTTATTAGCAGGGAGCTTTTTAGAAGTTTCCGGTCGTCAACGTCGCTTTAGTCTCCCCCCTGACTTAGATAAATATCGGCAATTTTTCACTAATATTTTACAACGAACTAAAATTTACCGCCGTTCCACAGCTTACTTTGATAGCGGTGTTTTAAAACTATATCAAGAACCATTGGCCGCTATTGTGGAAACTGAGGGACAAATCCGGTTATTAATGGATTGGCAAGGTTTTACTAAACTAACAGATATTGCAGAATTAGACAAACTCTACAACCAGAGCGATCGCTACCAATTTATCCAACGCACCCTAGAAGAATTTCTCCAAGGTTTAGCAGAAGGCGATTTTACAGAAACAGAAATATTAGCAGAACTAGTCAGACTGGGATTTCTACAAATAAGACTAATTAAAATGGACTCAGGAAAAGCCCTCTACCACAAAAAAACGGGGATTTTCACTGACCAATTAGATCACCACATTCAACATGAGGGTTCAGATAATTTTACCCGTGCTGCACATTCCAGAAATGCAGAAAGTATGACTTTTCTCTACTCCTGGGATGAATTAGACGCAGAAACCATATTAGATAGTATTCAGCAATTTGATGGAGAATGGCAAGACCAGGAGTTAAGTTTTGACCTCAGTCAAGAATTTTTACAACAAGTATTAACAGAAAGACAACGCCGCCAAGAACAACAAAAACCAGTCATTGAGTCCATCACACCGGATAAATTCCCCAGCGGTGAAACTACAACTGTTGAAATTACAGGTCAAAATCTAGACCAAGTTACCGACATAGGAGTGACTGAGAATGAGTTGGTGAAGGTAAACATTCACAACCAGTCACCACAACAGATTATTGGTGAAGTTGAGGTAAACTCAGACCATCCCCCCATACCCTTAACTCAGTTCCAGGTCAAAACCCCCAGGGGAGTTTATCGCACTACACCTAAAAAACCCCCTGTAGTTAGCCAGTCTTTAGTAATTCCTGATTTTGAGGAAATACCAGGATTTAAATCAGCCATAGAAATGATTTTAGCTGGTAATCATGGTACACCGGATGACTTTCTTTACTGGTTAGCAAAAAAACGCCCCCAACAGTTCCGGGTACAAGGTAGTGACTTACTCGATGAATTATTAAATCAGGGTATATTATTTGAACACCAAAAAACAGGAGCGCAACACTGTCTAAGGGTAATGCAAGATTTTGGGGTTGCTGTGTGTGCGGATGCTGTAGGTTTGGGAAAAACTCGGTTAGCAGCTGCGGTGGGGAGATTATATCGACAACAACACCCCGATGCTAAAATCGCAATTATTGCAGCTAAAAAACTTTTACCCAACTGGAAACGGGAGTTAAAGGAGTTGGGTTTTGAGTCCCATGATTACGAACCCTACAATAAAAACTTGATGAGTCGTCAGGGTAGTAACTTTCTAGAAAACTTGGATCGTTATGGTGGTCCCTGATTTAATTATCATTGACGAAGCCCATGAGGGTATCCGCAATTATAATAACCGCATTCACAAAACCTGCTTGCAAATTCAAGACAACGACCGCAAGTTAGGTAAACAGCGTCATTTTCTGCTCTTAACTGCTACCCCCTGGAATAACCGCCGCGAGGACATTTATAATATTCTCTCACCTTTTATTAGTCGTCCTGAAGCTTTCCAAGATTTAAACTTACCCGCTGAGGTCACCGACTGGTTTACAAGAAGGGATACAGGGGTGAGGAACTTCACAGATAATACAGAGATATTTCGCCAAATCTACAAGGAACTGTTTCTGCAACGGACTAGAAAGATGTTGCGAGACTCCAGCAGCAATTTAAATGTATATGCTCAACGCATAGCCGAATGGTTGCCGGTACAGTTTGAAAATACCACGGAAGAAGCACTAGACCAAATTTTTACCCATTTTGAAACAAGTCTTTACATTCCCTTTGCTGACCCAATTCGTTATTTAACTAGTAATGTGGAACAGCGCGGCTTGTTAGGTAACCAGCACCGGTTTTTTCTCCAACGGGCTGAGTCTAGTATGTATGCTTTGAGCCAAACTATCAATAATTTTAGGCGACGGATTACACAAATGCAATCCCGTTTACAGTCTATTTCCCCGGACGCTGCGGGATTAAAGGAATTTTTATTAACTCACTACGAGTTTAATTTAAAGTCAACAGGTCAAACAGACCGGTTAAATTTAGATGATGATGAACGGGAAACCTGGGATGAGGAGTATGAGGAAGAGGAGGAAGCACAGGAGGAACAACCACAAAAGCGCCAACAGTTAAGACGTTCTATTGATAGAAACACGGTAGCTTTAGAGAATCAGCCTGATAGAGCTAGGCAAATCTATGACAAAATGTTAGCAGATTGTGACAACGATTTGCAACAACTCCAAGAAATTCAAACTCTACTCCAAGCTGAATTTGTCATTGACCACAAAAAGGAACAGGTCAGACAAAAAGTGAGGGAGTTGGTCAAGCTGGGTCATAAAGTATTGCTGATTTCTACTTTTAGCGATACGGTGATCGATTATTATCTTTATATGGCGCAAGATCAGGCGATCGCCTCCCAAGGTATAGGAATGCTGACCGGTTCTCCTAAACTATATTACCCCAATAATGCAGACAAACCCCAAAAAATTAGCCCTGGTCAAGCCAAACTACCCCAAGGACGAGAGGTAACTTTAACTCGTCAAGAAATATTTAAACTATTTGCTCCCGTTGCTAGTTGTCAAAATCCCACAGAATACCCCCAACCAGAAGCAAAAATTACAGTATTAATTGGTTCGGAAACCCTATCTGTGGGTCAAAATCTCCAAGATGCTGATTATTTAATTAATATTGATTTACCTTGGAACCCGATGATTTTAGAACAGAGAATCGGTAGGATTGACAGACCCAAAAAACACCAAGCTGCACATATTTATATTTACTATGCTAACAGCGAAAGTCAATTACTCAGACAAGCATCACGTCTGGCAAATCTCCATAAAAAACTAGTAGGAGAGTTAGTAGACCAGGATACTCAATTCATCGATCTAGAAACTAAACGCCATATCCCTACTATCTCCCATGTTAACAGTTTACGAGATTCAATTTATGGAGATACTTTATTTGATGATGAAATTCTACCAGGATATGTAGACTTTCTCCAGAGTTTAGTTAAAGCTAGAAAATTACAGCAGAACAATTTCCAAGAACAAGTTTATCAAAAACAAGCCACTCATCTGAGTTTTTACACAGAAAATGAGATTCTACACAGTGAGGAAATTAGTAAGCTATTAAAAAGATTAGGTGAAGACTACCAACCCAACCCCATAGTTATAGGTCGTCGTACTGGGGAGGTGAATGAACCCACAGGATTAGCTGTTTTAAGTTTAGCATATTTCGGCCCCAATGGTGAACCTATTGCTGAAAAACAGCAAACCCTATTTTGGAACGACCAAACGGGAGAAAAAGACGGTTATGGTCTGGCGATCGCCTCGGCGATGAAAACCCCAGTCATTAGTAATACTTTTTCCGTCAACAGTGTACTATCATCTGCCCAGTCAATATACCAAGAGCTAGTAAAATTAAAACATCAATACATTGCCGAACTACAACAGCCAGAAAACCTAACCACCTTAAATAATAGCTCCGAACGCATTAATAAAATCCAGCGCCGCTTGAGAAATATTCCCCCCAGGGAAATTTAACCCCGACCTTGATTAAGAATACCCTCAGAAAACTCAGTTATCACAAGTCCATGAGTGATGTACAAAAACTGCTGATAAATTATACAGAGGGTAGTAAAGCCCGTTTAGATGATGATCAATTTGTCACCCAATTAGTGGAAGACACAGACAACCTAAGTTTACTGCTTCTGGAAGGAATTAAACCCACTAGTCTCAGTATTTCTGTGTCAGCGTTATTATTGAGAATATAAGATTTAATTAATACTAATGGACAGCAACAGGAAATCTACGGTCATTATACTAACCGCATCTTTGAAGCCCAACCTGTCATGTATTTACTGTTACCTAGTCCCCAGGTATGAGGACGGGTAGCTTTTATACTTCCCACAGAAGGGGGGTTACGTCAAAAACAGATCCAAACCTTTAACTGGGATGACCATCAGTGAGTAGTAAGGTTAAAAAGACTCACTCGCGATCGCCACCCTGATACTTACCCATTTAACTAACTTCCCAATCTTCAAACTTTAACCCGTCAATTCTGCCAAACTCTCTTACATTATGAGTTACCAATATTAAATTATTCACCAAAGCAATAGCAGCAATTTGTAAATCATTTAGACCAATAGGAGTGCCAATTTTAGCTAAATCAGCCCGAATTTGTCCATAAACTTCCGCACAGGAATCATCAAAAGGTAAAGATACAAACTGCTGTAAAAATGATTTTTGAATCTTCAAAGCTTTTCCAGGGTTATTACTTCGCCTTGACCCATAAAATAACTCAGCCTTCACCACAGAACAAACCGCAACTTTTTCAGGTTCTAAATTATCGAGATGATGATTAATACTCAATGACCTACCTTTGAGATACATAATACAAACATTTGTATCTAGTAAATAAACTAAAGAATTATTATTCATCAAACACGCCAATTAAATCATCATCCGTATCTTCATAAATTCCTTGTTCATCAACATTAAAATCAATATCCGCACAAGCACCAGATAAATTGAGGATTCCTTTAGTATGAAGCATATTTTTTTGTTTTAAAAATTCCTTTAATTCTGCCTCAGAGAAAAAGTTAAGCATCTCCTTCATTTCCTGAAAATCAATTAAACCTTCCCGCAAAGCGTCTAAGACAAGATTGGCAATGATTTTTTGTGGTAAATTAACCCATTCATTTTGAATTTTATCTGTTAAATTATCTGGTAAATCTATGGTGATTTGCATAATTATAAAATCTCCCTAATCTGTTTTTTATTGTACAGCATATTTCCAGTAGGACTTACGCAACTGGTACAGGCGATCGCATGATTCATACTTGGATTCAGCAACGCCTATTCTTTGTTTCCCTATTTAGAACCCCACCCCAACCCCCCTGGGTGGCGATCTGCTTACAGCAGCGCTTCGCGATCGCCCCACAGATCCCCGACTTCTAGCTAAATTATCCTAGAATATCTCTTGACCCCACACCCAGCCCTCACAGGGTAAAAGGTGGGGTATACGCAGTATTAAAAATTGTAACATCACTCAACCAACTATAGTATAATTTATCAATATCAAATCTTTTACCCTGATTGCTCCCGTATCAACACCTACCATACAGCACCATGAATGCTATATCACAACAGTTGCAACCACTCATCAACCACCAAGACCCAAACAGTCGAGTTGAAGCACTACAGCAACTGTTAGGATATCCATTCAAACAACTTGACCCAGAAGGTTCACGGTTTTGGTATCTACACCCCGGTAAAAACCAGTTAGAAGCTCAGGAAACCTCCCCCATAGCAGTGGGATTTTATCCACAGCTTACAGGGATGACAGACACCGAGGCGAAGCAGTTTTTCACCTCCCCAGCACAGCAACAAGAAATCTACGGTCATTATACTAACCGCATCTTTGAAGCCCAACCAGTCATGTATCTACTGTTACCCAGCCCTGAATCATCAGGACCGGTAGCTTTTATACTTCCCACAGAAGGGGGGTTACGTCAAACACAGATCCAAACCTTTAACTGGGATGATAGTCAGTTAGTCGCAAGGTTAAAACGACTCACTCAAAGTGAATTACCCATAGCAGTTGATAATTTAACCTCTACCCCCGTTCCCCTAGTAGAGTGGGTATTTTATGAACCTATTCAGACATCTCAGGAATTAGCTCAACTCTTAGCTAAATCAGCGCGGGTAATTGAGCAAATCATCCCAGAAGTTTACCACCAAGAATCAGAAACCGGGTACTTACACAACCTACTTAAGAGCTTTCAACGGGAATTACTACCCTCATTAAAACTTAGTTCTGACAACGACAAAGATTACAGCTTTGCTGATATCTACGCTCAAACCATCGCCTATGCTTTATTTACGTCCAGGGTGTTTGGTTATGTCAAGGATAGAAAACAAGGACGCAATCAACAAACCCTGTTTGACAGAAAAACAGCTTGGGAACAGCTACCAGAAACCAATCCTTTCTTACGAAAACTATTTGAAGACATATCACAGCGGACAGCTTCAGACTTAGGTAATGAGTTAATTGGGGCAATTGCAGAGATTTTTGGTGTCCTCCGGGCTGCTAAAATGGAAGCGATTCTCAGTGACTTTGAGATGAAGATGAACCGGGAAGATATTGTAATTCGGTTCTATGAAGACTTTTTAGCAGCATATAAACCACAAATGCGGGAACGTCGGGGGGTGTACTACACACCGGAACCGGTGGTTTCTTATATGGTGCGGTCTGTAGATATCTTGGTACAGGAGAAATTTAATAAACCCTTGGGGTTAGCAGACCCAGAGGTAATGATTCTTGACCCTGCTTGTGGTACTGGGACATTCTTATTATGGATATGTGAATTAATTTATCAACGGTTTCAGGAGTCACCAGAAGCACTTACGGAAGGTTTAGCTGATAAGTCTTGGTCTGGGTACGTCAAGGAAAGGTTATTACCGAGGATATTTGGTTTTGAGTTGTTAATGGCTCCCTATGCAATTTGTCATCTTAAATTGGGTTTGTTTTTGGAAGAGACGGGATATAAGTTTGATGGTGGGGTGCGGTTGGGGGTTTATTTAATTAATACCTTGGAGGATGTGAGGTTAAGGGAGGAAACCCAGCAGTTAAATTTGGGTATTCCCCAAATGGAAGAGTTAATCGCACAGGAAGCAGGGAATGGGTCAAGGGTTAAAAAACAGGAACCGATTATGGTGGTGATTGGTAATCCTCCTTATTCGGGACACTCGGAAAATAATAACCCTTGGATTAAAGAGTTAGTTAATGACTACTATTTTGTAGATGGTAAACCATTGGGTGAGAAAAACCCGAAATGGTTACAGGATGATTATGTCAAGTTTATCAGGTTTGCACAATGGCGCATTGATGAAAGCAAAAGAGGGATATTAGGATTTATTAGTAATCATGGTTTCTTAGATAATCCTACTTTTAGGGGAATGCGTCAGCATTTGATTAAAAGTTTTGATGAAATTTACATTTATGATTTACATGGGAATAGTAAGAAGAAAGAGACGGGGATAGATGGAAGTAAGGATGAGAATGTTTTTGATATTCAGCAAGGGGTAAGTATTACTTTAGCTATTAAGGGAGAGGATAGATATATTAATCATGCTCATTTATATGGTTTAAGGTCAGATAAGTATCAGGTGTTAACGGAAAATACGGTTAAGTCTACAGATTTTCAGGTAATTAACGCCCAATCCCCTTTTTATCTATTGATTCCTCAAGATAGGGATTTGTTAGGGGAGTATGAGCAGTATTTTAAGATTACTGATATTATGGCTGTTAATTCTGTAGGTATTGTCACAGCTAGAGATAAGTTAACCATTCAAGATACAAAGGCAGAAGTATGGAATCTTGTTAATGAGTTTATCAGTCTAGATGTGGAATCTGCAAGAGAAAAATATGATTTAGGTAAAGATTCCAGAGATTGGAAAGTTAATTTAGCTCAAGAAGATATTCAAAATAGTAAGATTAATCAAGATAATATAACCCCTATTTTATATAGACCTTTTGATGTTAAGTATACTTATTATACAGGAAAAAGTAGAGGTTTTCTTTGTATGCCTCGCCCTGAAGTGATGAAACATATGTTATTAGGTGAGAATTTGGGATTAGTTACTGTTCGTCAACAATCTCAAAACACTATTTGGAACTTGTGCTATTTAGGTAATCAAATCATAGAGAGTTGTGTTGTTTCAAATAAAACAAGAGAAATTAATTATATATTCCCCCTCTACCTTTACCCCGACAAAACCAACCCCCAAGAACTCCAACAACAAAAACGCCCCAACTTCTCACAAGACTTCCTCAAGAAAATAGAACAAAACCTGGGTTACCTCCCCACACCAGAAACCATATTTTATTACATATACGCCATCTTCCACAGTCCCACCTACCGCACCCGTTACGCCGAATTTCTCAAAATCGACTTCCCCCGCGTCCCCCTCACCAGCAACAATGAGCTATTTTGTCAACTTGCAGAATATGGACAAGAACTAGTAGCACTACACCTGATGAAATCACCCCAATTAAATAACCTCATCACCAATTTTACAGAAAATGGCGGAAGTCAAATAGTAGATTCAGGATATCCTAAATATATTCAAGGTGCGGTAGTGATTAATAAAAAGGGGGATAAATTCACAGGGGTACCAGAGCAAGTATGGAACTTTTATATTGGTGGTTATCAAGTTTGTCAAAAATGGCTCAAAGACCGCAAAGGACGCACCCTAAATCATGAAGATATTCTACATTATCAGCGTGTAGTCGTGGCGCTGCAAGAAACCATTAAATTAATGCAGTTAATTGATCAGACTATTCCTAGTTTCCCTATGGTTTAGAACCCCACCCCCAGGGGGTTAAAGGGTCAAGGGGTGGGGTTACGATCATGGTTTTCAACCAAAGTAATATGATGTATCGTGGTTGGCTTTCCATTCAGGTTTATAACTAGCAAGCGATCGCATATACTGGACACGTTCAAAAGCGCTAGGATTGGGGCAATTTTGTTGACTCATACTCCCCTGCATTTGCTGTACTGACTCGTACTCGTGTTTTTCCATCCATTCGCGCATTTCCCGCTCGATCACACGAATCTGGTCGATTCCATGCTTGAGTAAGACTGAGCAAAGCATAGTAATTCTCGCCCCAGCCATGAGCATTTTTAGTACATCTTCTCCCCTGTGAATACCGCTAGTGGCTGCCAAATCAGCATGAATGCGGCCATGGAGGATAGCAATCCACCGTAGGGGTAACCGCAGGGATTGGGGTGTACTTAACAATACATTAGGTTCAACATCCAAGAGATTGAGATTAATATCCGCCTGGTAAAAGCGGTTGAATAAGACTAATGCATCAGCCCCAGCAGCATCCAAACGTTGAGCCATATTTGCCATATTAGTAAAATAAGGACTGAGTTTGACTGCTACGGGGATAGTAACTACTGCTTTGACCGCATCGAGAATATTAATATAGGTCTGTTCAATTTCATTACTAGTGAGTTCCATATCAGTAGGAACATAGTAAATATTTAACTCCAGCGCGTCCGCTCCCGCTTGCTGAATTTGCTTGGCGTAGTTTGTCCATCCACCCAGGGATGAGCCATTGAGACTAGCAATAATGGGGATACTCACCCTTTCTTTAGCTTTGCGGATATGCTCTAAATAAGTTTCTGGTCCTACCCGGAAGTTAATGGAATCAGGTAAGTAGGTTAGAGCTTCCGAAAAACTTTCTGTACCTTGGGTGAGATGATCGTGGAGTTCATGACTTTCTAGGCGCAATTGTTCCTCAAATAATGAATGCATTACTACCGCAGCAGCACCTGCTGTTTCCATACGCTGGATATTATCAATGTCTTCCGACAGGGGAGATGCGGAGGGAACAAGAGGGGACCTCAATTTTATCCCCATATATGTTGTTGTTAAGTCCATACTCATTACTCCTGTTGTTAATGTTCTCAGGGGTAATTAACCACAGAGAAACGCGGATAATCTTGTACTCACCTCTGGGTATAATCTCTAGCAGCCAAATATCGATAGGTTTCCCAACGGGTTTTGACATCAGCTTGAGCTTCTTTGAGTAATTGCAGTGCTGCTTGGCTGTCCCTTTTGGTTAACATTTTAAAGCGGTTTTCTAGATACATATATTCCTCTAGTGGTAACTTAGGCGTGCGGGAATCCAGTTGTAATGGGTTTTGTCCTTCCTTGATGCGGTCTGGATGAAATCTATATAGTAGCCATTGACCTGAATCTACAGCCGCCTTTTGATTCTGCATGGCTGTGGTCATATTGATGCCGTGGGCAATACAATGGCTGTAGGCGATAATTAGGGATGGCCCTTGATAAGCTTCCGCTTCCAGAAATGCTTTTAGGGTGTGTTCATCACGTGCGCCCATGGCGACACTAGCAATATAAACATTACCGTAGGTCATTGCGATTAAGCCCAGGTCTTTTTTAGGTGCGGCTTTACCTCCAGCGGCAAATTTAGCTACAGCTGCTTTGGGCGTGGCTTTAGACATTTGTCCGCCTGTATTCGAGTAGACCTCAGTATCCAGAATCAGAATATTAACGTTGTGTCCACTGGCTAAAACGTGGTCTAATCCTCCGTAGCCGATATCATAACCCCAACCATCACCGCCAATAATCCATACACTCTTTTTGACTAAGTAATCAGCTAGAGATTTAAGATGCTGGCTGGCTTGATTATTCGGGATTTGCTCTAACCGTTGTTTGAGTAATTCTACTCGCTCTCGTTGTTCCCAAATATCAGCTTCATCTTTTTGTGGCGCATTTAAAATACCCTGTGCTAGTTCTTCACCTAGATCTGTTGCTAGTTGTTGCAGCAATTGGGCGGCAAATTCGGCTTTTTTATCGATGGAAATCCGAAAACCTAAGCCAAATTCCGCGTTATCTTCAAATAGGGAATTTGACCAAGCTGGCCCACGTCCGGCGCTATTGTGTGTCCAAGGTGTGGTGGGTAAATTACCCCCATATATTGAAGAACAACCCGTGGCGTTAGCAACAATCATGCGATCGCCAAATAACTGTGTGGCTAACTTAATATAAGGTGTTTCCCCACAACCAGCGCAAGCCCCAGAAAACTCAAATAATGGTTCTTGCATTTGCTGTTGGTTAATATGGGTCAACTTCAACTTACTTCTATCAGGGTGGGGAATACTTAAAAAGAAATCCCAATTTTCCCGTTCTTGCTGCCGCAATGGTAACTGTGGTGCCATATTAATGGCTTTACGCCGTGGTTCTGATTTATCCTTAGCCGGACAAACATCTACGCAAATACCGCAACCAGTACAATCTTCCGGCGCTACTTGGATAGTATACTTTAAACCTTGCCAATCATGGTCTTTAGCATTGGCACTCTTAAAGGTTAGGGGTGCATTTTCTAACTGCTGGGCTTCGTAAACCTGACTACGAATCACACTGTGAGGACACACCATCACACACTTACCACATTGAATACAAACATCTGTATCCCAAACGGGTATTTCCTGAGCAATGTTACGCTTTTCCCATTTCGCAGTCCCTGTGGGATAAGTACCATCAGCGGGTAAAGCACTCACCGGGAGTTCATCCCCTTGACGACAGATCATTTTACCTAAGACATCACGGACAAACGCCGGCGCAGTATCGGGAATTGGTGATCGGGAAAACTGCTCCCCGGTCACTTCTGACCCTATTTCTACCTCCCACAAATTTTCTAATGTGGTATCCACCGCCCTGATATTCATCTGTACAATTTCCTGGCCTTTTTGGCCGTAACTCTTGCGGATAGATTTTTTAATTTCTTCTATGGCTTCTGCTCTGGGTAACACCCCCGACAAAGCAAAGAAACATACCTGCATTACCGTGTTAATTCTCCCCGCCATCCCAGCTTGACGAGCCACCTTATAGGCATTAATGACATAAACTCTCAGCCCCTTGTGAATAATTTCCTCTTGTACTGATGCTGGTAGATGATGCCAAACTTGATCTTTGTCATAGGGGGAGTTGATTAATAATGTCCCACCTGGTATAATGTCCTTCAGAATGGGGAACTTTGACAAAAATTCCCATTGATGACAGCCGATAAAATTAGCTTGAGTAATTAAATAGGTAGAGCGAATCAATTGGGAACCAAAGCGCAGGTGAGAAACTGTCACCGAGCCTGATTTTTTAGAGTCGTAGACAAAATAACCTTGAGCGTAGTTGTTAGTTTCTTCCCCAATAATTTTGATAGAGTTTTTATTTGCCCCCACAGTACCATCAGCACCTAAACCATAAAAAATAGCTCTAATAATCTGGTGGGATTCAATGTTAAAATCAGGGTCATAACTTAAGCTGGTGTGGGTGACATCATCCTCAATACCGATGGTGAAATGATTTTTCAGTTGAGTTGCAGCCAAGTGGTCAAAGACCGCTTTAATCATAGCTGGGGTGAATTCTTTAGAAGATAAACCATAACGACCCCCCACAACTTGAAGTTTTTCCCCTGTTTCCCATACTTCATGAATTGCAGCCACCACATCTAAATATAATGGTTCACCAGATGCGCCTGGTTCCTTAGTGCGGTCAAGTACGGCAATGCTGCGGGTAGTTTTGGGTAAACTAGCCACAAAGCGCACAGCATCAAAGGGGCGATATAGTCTGACCTTGACAACCCCCACCTTTTCACCATGGGACTTGAGATAATCTACCGTTTCATGTACCGCCTCGCAACCGGAACCCATAAGCACCATCACCCGTTCCGCCCCGGGGTGACCGTAGTATTCAAACAGTTGGTACTGTCGTCCCGTCATAGCTGCAAATTCATCCATGACCTTTTGGGTGATGTCTGGACAAGCTAAATAATAAGGATTGACAGTTTCCCTAGCTTGGAAGTAGACATCAGGATTTTGTGCTGTTCCCCGCAGAACTGGTTGGTCGGGGGTAAGGCCCGTGAACGGTGGGCGAATACTAACTGATCGGGGATAAATTCCCCTAGGTTATCTTCAGTTAAAGTTTCTACTTTGTTAATTTCGTGGGAAGTACGAAAGCCATCAAAAAAATGTATAAATGGTATCCGTGATTCTAGGGTTGTCCTAGTTGATATCAAGGCGAAATCCTGTGCTTCTTGCACCGAAGCGGCGCATAACATGGCAAAACCCGTACCCCGTGCTGCCATGACATCACTATGATCACCGAAAATAGAGAGGGCTTGTGCAGCGAGCGATCGCGCTGCTATATGAAAAACCGTCGGTGTCAGTTCCCCAGCAATTTTATACATATTCGGGATCATCAGCAATAATCCATGAGAAGCTGTAAAAGTAGTTGTCAGTGAACCCGTTTGTAAAGACCCATGTAAAGCACCTGCAACACCCCCCTCACTCTGCATCTCCACCACAGTGGGAACAGTACCCCAAATATTATTCTGAGCCTCACTGGCCCAAGCATCCGCCCACTCAGCCATAGGCGAAGAAGGAGTAATAGGATAAATAACAATAACCTCATTCAGTCGATAAACCACTTGAGCTACAGCCTGATTGGCGTCTATGGTTGCAAAACTTCTCTTATTCATGTTCATGCACCCGTAAAAACTTATCCGCGCTAATCATGATGAAGGTAAATCTATTTACATATTAGTTCCCTCAACTTGCGAATAATTGATACTCCGATAATTGAAATATTTATTTACACATTCCTAGGTGTCGAAAGTTATCATCTATTTCAGCAGGATAAGAGAATGAATTGTTAAGGTGTATAATCAGTGAGAGACTTGCAATTGAAAATCAGCCAACAGAACAAAACCCTCAACACGACAATTTAACCTTTTTAGCCACACAACCAACTCATGATTACTGTTGTGACACAAAGTATAGTCTAGGTCGTCTTGGACAAAAATCATGTGATTTTGGGGGTTAAAAATCGCCGTGTGAATATTGTCCTGAAAGCGTTGATCTAAAAACTGGTTGAGAGCAGTAACCCGACCCCTAGCAACTGCAAAACTCAGGATAGTAGTATCAGAACCGACAGACTGCTGTAACCCAGAAAAATTCGCATATCTTCTCCGTCCCAAAGTTCCCCAGTAGGAATGAGCAGCGCCCTAACACCACTACCCAAACCTTGCTGATTCAAAGCAAAATAACGCCAATCACCGTAAGCATATTGAATTAATCCCTGATCACGATCAGGTAAAACCAATCTAGAATGTAAACCCAAATCAACCACATAAACAGTAACCGGTTCCACAGGGTCACAGGGGGGTATAATAGTAGCCGGAGAAGCAATCAAAACTACAAAGACAAAAGCGAGTATTCCCAGAAAAAATAGAGATATACGACTTAACATACCCCCAAAAAACTTTGCGACCCTTTGCGTTCCCTTAGCGACCCTTTGCGTTTAAAACTGTAATGAAACCTGCGATCGCCTGTTAACTTCCGACCAATTGACCACACCCCACCAATTATTTAAATACTCACCGCGGCGGTTGCGATACCTCAAATAATAGGCGTGTTCCCAGACATCATTACCCATAATTGGGTATGCACCATTCATAATCGGGTTATCTTGATTAGGTGTAGTGACGATTTGCAATTCACCCGTTGAGTTACGCACCAACCAGACCCAACCACTACCAAAGCGATCGCTTCCAGCTTGATTAAACCGTTGTTTAAACTGATCAAAACCCCCAAAAGTTTGGTTAATTTCTGTCGCAATTTCCCCTGTAGGTTCTCCACCACCTTCAGGGGTCATAATTTGCCAAAAAATTGTGTGATTCAGATGTCCACCAGCATTATTGCGAACCTTGGTGCGGATATTTTCAGGGACACTATTTAAATCCCGCAGCAAAGCCTCAACGCTCTTTTTCTGTAAATCTGGCTGTTCCTTGAGAGCATCATTGAGATTATTCACATAACTAGCATGATGTCCGTCATGATGTAGCTTCATCGTTTCCGCATCAATAGCTTTTCCCAGTGCTGCATAATCATAGGGTAATGGTGGTAACTTTGCAGGTCCTGCGCTGAGTTCTCCATCAGGAGAAGCGACGGGGGGAAATATAGCACCAATAGCGGTTTGTCCAGAAGATTGTGATGCAGCTATGGGTAATGCTTGATAAGAAAGTAGCACTATCCCCATCAGCATCGCTGTCACTAGCAAGACAATTTTTTTGACAAAAAATTTAGACATAAACATTCACACCACCATGATTTTTTGTATTCTGAAAAAGTGGACTTTTTTTAACTCCAGGTTCTGACAATAGCTAGGAGGATAGAATTAACAATCGCCAAGGCGATCGAGCCGATTAATGCACTCCAAAAACCCCATCTCAGAGTAAATCCCGGAACCAAAGCAGCAGCCAGAGAAAAAATAATTGCATTCAAGATGAAGAAAAACAACCCAAAACTCAGAAGAATAACAGGGAACGTAAAAAATGCTAGAATCGGTAGTAAAATTGCATTCAATATGCCGAAAACTGCTGCAGAAATTGCTGCTTTACCCAAACTATCGATTTCAATACCTATAGGTAGTCGAGAAATGATTAAAAAGCTAATTGTAGTTACTAACCAAGCCAGAATAATGTCTAACATTTATGATTCCTCACTATATTTAATTAATGGCTAACATGAATCATATTTTATCTTCCTATCTTGTCATTAATCTAGTTTGATTAACAGTGGTCTTTTGGTAAATTCTATCATAAAATCAGTCCTTATTAAACCGATGTATTAATATATTACTTTGGATATATAACTAAAAATTATAAACAAAACTATCGGCAGATATAGGGTAAATTTTATTCTGCTAAATATATAATTAAACCATAAACTAGATTGAGGATTTTGCATCTTAATGTAAGTTAATAATATCAGCGCATTTTCAAGAACAGATTTTATCTAGACTATAAAAAATGAATATTACCGCATCAATTATACTCTGTAGCTTCTAGATTGTTTATTTCCCATCCACCTGCAAAAATTTTCTGGGAATTGTCAAACTGAACCAGCGGTAAACTTACCCTGACTTGTTAATTAGAGTTTTGGCGAAATTATCATAAATCAATCATTAACCGCCGATGAAAACCTAGGGTTATGCTGAGATTCAAAATTCAGAGTGTATCAAAAACAACATATTGTAGATAGCTGAGGATAAAAAATATGTCTGTTGAAGTAATTACCCCGCAGGAAATGGGAGAAAATAGAAATATTTCTCAAGTAACTCAAACTGAAGTTAAACAAGAGCAAATGCAACCAGATGGTATAAATATCCCAGATGTAGCTTTAAGTTTATCTCCCATAGCTTTGCTATTCAGTTGGGTGATGTTTTTCCTCATATTACAAAAAATCCGCACTGTTTTAGACAATAAGATGGTTTTTACCCTCAATGGTATACATAAGGTTCCCTGTAAGAACTGTCGGTTTTATTCAAATAACCATTATCTCAAATGTGCTGTAAAACCTTCTATTGTCATGACTGAAGAAGCAAAAGATTGCTCGGAATATTCACCCAAAAATGGCAAATTTTCACCAAATAGCCTCTTTAAATAATTTTATGCTTATTAAATGCTTAATTTTAATTTTTAGTCAATCATTAGGTAAGCTCACCTAAATCTCGTTGTCGCTGTAACCAGTAAGCTAAATCATTGGCTGTAATGATACCTTTAAGTAAGTCATTGTGAATCACCAGTACACGGCAACCCCTGAATCTTGCATTTTTTGCAATACTTGAGACATCTGTTCTTCTGGACAAGCAGTAACACCGTTTTCCGTGGGTATCATTGTATCTTTGACAGTACAATATTGCCATTCTTCCCTGGGGACATCCTTCACCTGATTTAAAGTAATAATACCTACAGCATGTCCGTTCTGTGTAACTGGAAAAGAATGATAGCGACGACTGAGAAAATATCTATCTACTAACTCCTGAAGTTTCATGTCAGGACTAACAGTTTCTGGGTGAGGAGTCATAATTTCCTGGGCCCTTACCCCTTGTAAACTGGTGCGCAGCAAAAGTTCCTCATAGCTAGTTTCGGCGGCGTTGTACAAGAACCAACCGATGAGAATTAGCCACAGTCCCCCCAAAATCGCCCCAGCAAACATCTCTAAAACACCGAAGACAATTAACAGATAACTCAGCCATTTTCCCCCGTTAGAGGCGATTTTTGTGGCTTTTTTGAGATTACCCGTATACTTCCAAAGAAGAGAACGAAAAACGCGACCGCCATCTAAGGGAAAGCCCGGTAACATATTGAAGATAGCTAGAGCCAGATTAATTACCGCTAGGTAAGCAAAAACACCGGTAAATACCACACTCAAACCGGTATTTTTCCCCACATACCAAATCAAACCAAAAACAGCAGCTAGCAGCAGACTGACAACCGGACCCACCCCAGCTATTTGGAACTCATCACCGGGGGTTTGTGCATCCATACGAGTCCGGGAAACTCCACCAAAAATAAATAGGGTGATACCTTCTACGGGAATTCCCTTGGCTCTGGCCACGAAGGAGTGAGAAAGCTCATGTGCTAGCAGGGACGCGAAAAACAGCAGCGTTGCTACTATACCCATACCAAAATAGGTACTACTATCAAATCCGGGATAGTTGGTGGGGAATATCCCAGCGCTTAAAGTCCACAGGACGAGAAAGAAAATTATCAACCAAGACAAATCAACTCGGATTTCAAATCCGAAAATAGAACCAAGACGAAAACCTTCCATAATAATTTTTAATTAAGAAAGTCCCATTTTCACCACCGCAACTATAGACCAAGGTAATTTATTTTGCTTCTGACAAATGGTAGAGAGGTAAAATCTATCTTTTGACTGTTGCTATTGTGTAGGTAAAGCTTCTGGTTTGACTGTGATGTTCTGTCTACTCCCATCGCGGTTGATGGTGATCACCATGGTATTACCGATGTTGGTGGTTTCTACTTGTTGTTGTACTTGCTTGATATCTTGAATACCTATATTATTGATACTTTCAATAATGTCACCGGGACGCAAACCAGCGCGAAAAGCAGGGGAGTTACCAACGACTCCCAGAATAATTACACCGCTATCCTGAGTAATTCTCATCCCCGCATCACTTTGATTGATTTTCTCACGTAACTCAGGGTTTAACTGAGCCATTTGAATACCGATGTAGGGGTGAGATACTTTTCCCGTGGCGATTAATTGTTCTGCAATGCGTTGAGCAGTGTTGATGGGAATGGCGAAACCTAACCCTTGGGCTCCCTGGATGATAGCGGTGTTCATCCCAATTACTTCTCCTTGAGCATTCAGCAGGGGACCGCCAGAGTTACCCGGATTAATGGCCGCGTCAGTTTGGATAAAGTCCACTCGTTCTGCAGGTACACCCAGAGCTGCTACAGAACGCTGTGTAGCGCTGATAATTCCTTGGGTGACTGTATTATCTAACCCTAAAGGATTACCAATGGCGATCGCCCATTCTCCTGGTATTAAATTATCCGAATTACCCAGCTTCACCGTCGGTAAATTCGTGGCTGCAATTTTGACAACAGCAACATCAGTTACTGAATCAGCCCCCACCACCTCCCCTTGAAAACGGCGGCCATCCTTCAATATAACTGTGACATTATCGGCATTTGCTACCACATGGGCATTAGTAAAAATTAGCCCATCCGCAGTAGTAATAAATCCTGAGCCGAGACCCTGTTGTACTTCTTCCCTAGTGGGTAATTCTCCCCGGAAAAACCTTTCTAAAATCGGGTCTGGGGCTATTTCCACAGTGCGGGTAGAGTCAATGCGCACCACTGCAGGACCTACCTCTTGGACAACCCGAGAGATGTAATTTATATCACTATTAACCGTGGATTGTACTAATGTATTTCCTGCGATTGGTGCTTGAGCATTCCTGACATCTCTAGTAGGGATACATCCAGTAACCAATAAAACTAAGCAAAAAACTGCTCGCTGGAGAAGTCCTTTCATTTATATGCTTGAGGACTGGGGAATGAATACCCAATCACCTCCTATTTTACTCAGGACCCAGAGCCTGGTTAATTAGACAGATCAAAATATAATCGAGATCATGCCTTGTGAAGAATCAACCATGCAAATCTTATCTTTGAGAAATAAATTTTTAGCTTGGAGCTTTGTAGTGTTTACATCCTTTACTGCGGGAGTTTTGACAGCTTGTTCCACAACCACATCCGAAAACCCCAACCTCAATACCACCGCAAGTGAAACCAGTAATCACCACAGTCAGATAGATCATGCTATGGATTTAGGTCCAGGGGATGCTAATTATGATTTACGCTTCATTGATGGCATGATTTTACACCATCAAGGAGCTATAGATATGGCTCAGGAAGCACAGGAAAAATCACAACGTCCTGAAATCAAACAGCTAGCAGAGGAAATCATTACCGCCCAAAAGCAAGAAATTGCTCAAATGCAGCAGTGGCGCACAGCTTGGTATCCTCAGGCCGGTGATCAACCCATGGCTTATCATGCTCAAATGGGTCACATGATGCAGATGACAGCAGCACAAAAGCAAGCCATGATGATGACCATGGACTTGGGTGTTGCTGATGATAAATTTGATTTGCGTTTTATCAATGGGATGATTCCCCACCACGAAGGTGCTGTAGTCATGGCCCAAGATGCTTTACAGAAGTCTCAGCGCCCAGAAATGCGGGAATTGTCCCAAGAAATTATCAAAGCCCAAGCAACAGAAATCAATCAAATGAAACAGTGGCGACAAGCTTGGTATAAATCGGATATGTAATACTCAGCCTCCGCGACCCTCTGCGTTCATCAAAACCAACATACTCAACTATCCCACCCGGGATAGTTTGGTGCACAGCCATAATTACCCTCGGTCTTACCTCAAGGGAATCGTGACAATAAAAGTAGTCCCCATCCCCACCTCACTCTTCACAGCAATTGAACCTGTGTGTAGTTCAATACATTTGCTCACGATGGATAACCCTAAACCCATCCCGTGAAGATTACCTACATTGGTGGCGCGGTGAAAACATTCAAACAATTTAACTTGGTCTGCTTCAGGAATACCAATACCTTGGTCTTGAACAGTAAAACTTACATTTGACTTGCTAATCTTGAGGTTAAACTCCACTGTAGTTCTATCAGGTGAATATTTGATGGCATTAGCCAGCAAATTGATTAAAATTCGCCTGAGTAGTTTTTTATCTAAATTCCCAATTACGCCAGATTCAGCAGTAGTAGCAAAGACAATATTATGATGTGGCGCACTTAATTGCATCTCTTCCCCTAATTCCTGACAAAAACTAACTAAATCTAAAGGAGCAGGTTTAAATTCTAAATGGCTATTTTCCCCTTGATTAATTAATAAAATATTATCTAATATTTCTGTTGTATATTTCACATAATTTAGAATAAAATCTAAATGTTTTTTCTTTCTCTCCTCGTCGAGTTGATCACCAAAATCTTTTAAAATACCGGCGGAGGAAGCAATTACAGATAAAGGGGTGCGAAACTCATGGGAACTCATAGCTATAAAACGCGACTTCAATTCACTCAGTTCTCTTTCTCGCTCTAAGGTTTTCTTGATAGCTGGAACCACTAAGGGTAATTCTTCTGAATCTATGGACTCTATAAAAGATTGGGAATTTTCATAGACAGATTCACAGGAACTCACTGTTACTAAACCCACAACCTCATTCTGTTCATCAACAATAGCTAGATTGTCAGTTTTGTATTGATGTAACAAATTCAGAGCTATAAAAATATTTGTAAATTGTGATTTTTCTAGAGTCACTGGATGCTGATTCATCACCTCAGTTAGGGTTGCTTGCTCCAGATTCACCCCCATGGCTATACATCTAATCAGATCCTTGTGCGTGAATATCCCAACTAATTTTTGATTTTCCACTACCAGCACACAAGTGGGGTTTTCTCTATCATTCACCAATGATGAGGTGAGATTATACGTGTCACAAACCTGACACATTAACTTGACGGCTGCAATTACCGATGTTTCAGCACTCAGGATCAAGGGACAAAGTACTATCGCTTTGTGAATATCCGAAACACCAAAAAATTTTGTTGACATACTTCTTAATCATCTTCCAGGATTGTATTGCTTTGATTAATAACTCCTAACAGAGTTCAAAAAATTATACTAACATTAGCTTCTGTAATAAATTTCATTTTTCCGACAACAATATGAAAATAATTACTAAAATAGTCTGGTTTGGCAATCCCAGTAATTCCTGATTATTTTGTTCAGTGTTACACCTGAGGAGACACTCTCCGTAAAGCCCCCGTGTTTCTCCGGGGAGGATATCAGTTAACAACCGAATTTATTCGGTCACAAAATGCTAGAATATTGATCATTGCTCAGGACAAGGGTTTGAGTCTCAGTGGTGTGGACTAGATAACCAAGCTATTTTTAACAGTAAAACTACTTGTTGCTGTACGGTTAAGTCAAACTGGAGTAAAGCAAAACCAGCAACTTATGCAATAGTTGCTCTCCCGACAACAGAATTAATTCAGGGCTACTAGAAAATGAATAGTATTGCTTGTTGAAGATGAAAACAAGATTTTATTTTCATAGGTGCAAATGTATAAGATGTTAAAATGCTCAAAGTATTTTCACCCTCTATTATGGGTTTTGGTTTTACTAATAACATGGGTGCGAACTGACAAGCCAGCCCTAGCCCTATCGCCATCTCTTAACTCTACTAAATCAGTACTATTACGCAATAAAACAACAGAAGGCATACACAGTAATATTACAGATATTACCCCAAAAACTAGCCTAAAGTTAACCATTTCAGATGTAGTAAAAACCCCGGAAAGATTTATTTATCCTCAGTTAGGTATTTTACAACGGCTCTATGTGTTATTAGGTTTCAGTGGTAGAAAAGCCTTTGACCTTTTACCTGGATATCAATTGATTCAAGAGTTGTTTTACTTTGTCTTCCTAGCTTTAGTATTCCTTTTAACACTAGCTTTATGGGAACATCTAAATTCCCAGAAAAATCAGCGCCACCTTGAATCAGAACAGGGACAACTGGCTATGATAGTTAAAAACAGTTCTGAATTTATTGGTATAATTAATCTCGATTACCAACTAGTATTTCTCAATCATGCTGGTAAGAACATCATCGGTTTTCATGGTCAAAATTCTTTAAAAAAAGAAAATTTCTGGGATTATATTCATCCAGATGACCGCTATTTATTTGAATCCAAGATTTTGCCCACTGTCCTCAAAATAGGTGAGTGGGAAGGAGAAATCAGGCTGCGCCACTTACAAACAGGAGCAGTGATTTATACCTATGCTTATTTTTTCTTAATCCCAGATGAAAAAACCAGACAACCAACTGCTGTAGCATCTGTAATCAGGGATATCACCCCACTCAAGCAAGCCCAAAAGAATATTATTCAAACTTTAGCCAAGGAAAAAGCCATTAGCGAAATGCGATCGCAATTGATCACCATGGCAGCCCATGAAATTCGTACACCTCTAGCCATTATATCCTCATCTACAGGGATTTTGCAAGATTTTGGCGATCGCCTGAATACAGAAAAAACACAAGCGCACCTTCAGACCATCCAACAAACCGTTCAGCGGGTGACTCAACTGCTCGATGAGTTAATGCTGATTAACCGCGCTGAAGCTCAAAAGATGGAATTTCAACCAGAACCAGCGGATATCATCGCTTTTTGTCGTCGTCTCACAGAAGAAATACAAACCACCACCAGCAAACATAAAATAGATTTCTCTTGTAGTGTAGACCAGCAAATGTCAGACGGTTCTTTGATGGTTGAGTTTGACGAGAAACTGTTACGACACATTCTCAGCAATCTCCTGACCAATGCGATTAAATACTGTCCTGAGCACAATTTAGTTAAATTGAGTTTAACCCAAGAAAATCAGCAACTGATATTTAAAATCAGTGATAGAGGGATTGGTATCCCTGATGCAGATCAAGCTAAGTTATTTACATCTTTTCATCGCGGGTCTAACGTCGGTAAAATTGCTGGTACAGGTTTGGGCTTGTCCATAGTTAAGAAATGTGTAGACTTGCACAAAGGCACAATTTGGTTAGATAGTCAAGTAGGCAAGGGGACAACATTTACCGTCAGTATTCCTGCTGTTTTCAGGTCAACTTAAAAATTGCGCCTGAAATAACTTTGCTGTTTAACCTCCACCTCACCAGATTTAACCACCGCATCCCAATGGGTAACCTCACCGTGTCGCCAAAACTGCAAATCTACACGGGAGTTACCAATTTCCACCTGCTGAAGTTCAATTTCTGGTAACCATGGTGGTAAATGTGGGTCAACATAAAGCAACTGATGGGGAGCATCAGCTTGTAAACCCAGTATAGCTTGGATGAGATGAAAAACCGATGCAGCAGCCCAGCCTTGAGGTACATTAGCCTCAATGTAAGGAACTGGAAAAGCTCCTGGTTGACGCTGAGTACCAGCAAATAGTTCTGGGAGGCGATAGCTAGCAAAATACTTGGACGCATCAAAGATACCGTGAGCAATTTGGGCGACCTCCTTAGTAAAACCATAGCGCTTAAACCCCATAGCGATAATCCCATTATCATGAGGCCAAATTGAACCTAAATGATAGGAATAAGGATTATAAGCTGCATTTTTCGTACTTAAAGTGCGAATACCCCAACCACTCCACATATCTGGTTGCATCAACCGCTTCACCACACGGGCCGCACGTTCAGGACTGGCGATACCACTCCATAAACAGTGACCAGCATTGGAAGTGAGCGATCGCACAGGTTGCTTATCTGGGTCTAGAGCAAAAACATAACAGTCTAAATCTTCACTCCAGAAATGCTCCTCAAAGCGTACCTGTAATTGACTAGCTTTAGTGCGTAATTCGTGAGCAAAACTTCCTTCACCCAGGACATCAAACACCTCCGCCATCCGCATCCAAGCATCAAACACATAACCTTGTAACTCACATAATGCTTTTGGTGCCTTTACCTGGCTTCCATCGGGATAAACCACCGCTTGAGCAGAATCTTTCCAACCTTGATTTTCAATTCCCCCGGGTGATTGCATTTGGTACTCTTGAAACCCATCACCATCTAAGTCCCCATAATTATCAATCCACTCCAGACAACGCAGCACTATATCCCGGTTATTCTGCAATAATGAATTATCTCCCAACCACTTCCAGGTTTCATGTAAAGTAATCAGAAATAAAGATGTAGCATCAGCAGTACCGTAATAGGGTGTATGGGGGACTTTAGCAAAATATGCTAATTCACCTTGGCGGATTTCATGGAGAATTTTACCTGGTTGAGCATCCCGCCATTCATCTAACTCAGTAGCTTGTAACTCCCCCAATTTTTGCAGCGTTCCCCGAGCAAAACCGGGATGAACAATCATATTTTGCAAACTGATAATCAAGCTGTCACGGCCAAACAGCGCCACAAACTTAGGTACACCTGCTGCTGGTAGCCAAATATCAGGGCCAAAATCGTAATCATATAATCGTAGTGAACCTAAATCTTCAATTGACTGGCGATACAATCGCACTACATCCTCATTCCCGCAGACAATAGTAGTTACTGAGTCCCGCCATTGACAGTGCAGCCTTTCAATTTCTGTATTTATGCTCTTGGATTCTACCATCTCTTGATAACAGAAATCAACCGCTTCACGCACCCGCTCATGATCAATCAGATTATATTTACAGCAAGTGTGCCAAGTCTGACTCGGTTCTAGTGATATCTCAAAGGTAATGCGACCGTTTGCATAGTAAGGTCGGGAGGTAAAGTTACAAGGTTTGTATATCAAACAACGGGAAAATGAGCCATTTGTATATCTGGTTTCTAGTTGATGTTCTTTTTCACACCATTTAGTTTCAATATGTCCCCGACGCACATATTCCTGTGATTCTACCTCGAAAATATCGGCAAAGTCTGAAGCTAAGGCAATTTCTAGATTAAATGTCACAGGTTGGCATGCATTATTAGTAATATCCAGATCCTCATGAATTCCTTGTTCTACCGTGCGGCTAATAATTAAGGATAAATCACCTTGGGTAACTTTTCCCTGTCTGCAAGTAAATTCAGGATTAATCAGATAAACCCGCGCTGCATAATATGTTGTGGTGGCCGAAGTTAGGCGAATCCAGGGATGACCATCAATGTAACAGCTATAGTTACTTAAAAACCTCGTGTCGTCTGCAAAAATTCCCAGATGACTATGGGGGTTGATTTCTCCACCCAGGTCAGTGGACATGAAGGTACTACCATGATTAATCATCAGAATTGGTGGCCCAACAGTTACTCGCATAATTTATTTACTCCTTAATTAGCACCTTGAAGGGCTGGGATGACCTGTTTACCAAATACTTCGATGAAATTCCGCTGTTGACGGTTAACGTTGTGGAGATAAATTTCACTAAAACCCAGTTGAATATCTTTGCGCAACCATTCAATGTGTTGTTGTGGGTCTGCTGATATGCGGATGTATTTATACATATCTTCTGGTTTGACAAACTCCGCCATGTCCTCAAATTGCTGGGGATGACGCAAGTCTGCTAATACAGGACTGGAGAAAATATTAGTCCGCCATTGCTCAAATGCTCCCTCTAAAGCTGTGCTTTCCTCCTGTGCGTAAGAAAGCTGTACTTTAAGATACATGGGCTTACCTTCCCCACCACCCCGGCGGAATGCTTCTACCACTTGCTGTAGCATTTGCTCAGGGTGAGAAATAGTGATCAGTCCATCTACCCAACTTCCTAACCATTCCGCAGTTGCTGGGGTAATGGCCGCACCAATAATCAATGGTGGTGTTGCTGGTCTAGTATAAAGTTTGGCCTGTTCTACATTTACTAAACCGTAGTGGGTGATGGTTTCCCCACTCCATAGGGCGCGGATCACCTGCGCGCACTCTTTCAAACGCATATTACGGACGGTTTTCGCCGGCCAAAAGTCCCCTGTAATCTGTTCGTTTAATGCTTGTCCGCTCCCTAATCCTAACCAGAAACGTTGGGGAAACATTTCACTCAGGGTCGCCGCTGCTTGAGCAATAATCGCCGGGTGATAGCGCTGTCCGGGTGCGCAAACTACACCAAAATTTAAGGGTGTAACCTGCATTGCTGCACCTAACCAAGACCAAGCATAACCGCTTTCTCCTTGGCGATCGCTCCAGGGATGAAAGTGATCTGAACAAGACACACCACTGAATCCAGCTTGATGAGCGGCTTTTACATATTCTAAAAGAGCGCTCGGTTTAAACTGCTCATGAGAGGCGTGATAGCCAAAAAATGCCATAGCCTTAACTCCAGTTTTATTACTCAAGTCTTCAGACAAATAAATTAATTTCAGGAAAATTATTACCTAGGAAATTTTATTTTATCTATGGAATTCATTGACTCATCAAAAGCAAAAAGACAAAAACTCTTGAACTACAAAATTAGCCTATACTACATACAACAAATGTTGCATATTGTCAATATTCCAATCATTAAAGACCTTTTTAATAGACAAAATTAACCAGATAGATGTACCCTAATAAAGGCTAATTCTTCAGAATTAGCCCAGATTATTTAACTACTAAAAGTGTGAATTATGGGAAAATTTCAACGCCAAAAAATCTATCTATTAGTCTATATTTTGATCAAAATATGAACCCTAAGAGGATGTTTGTCAAGTCATGATTAGTGTATCGAATATTATTTGACCCCTCCCTAACCCTCCCCTTTATAAGGGAAAGGAGACTGGATTTGATTGTTTTTTGTCTGTTCCCTGTTCCCTGTTCCCTGTTCCCTGTTCCCCAATCCTTCCCAATCCTTCCCAATCCTTCCCAATCCTTCCCAATCCTTCCCAATCCCTGTTCCCTGTTCCCTGTTCCCCATTCCCTGTTCCCTGTTCCCCATTCCCCATTCCCTGTTCCCTGTTCCCCATTCCCTGTTCCCTGTTCCCTGTTCCCTGTTCCCTAAGATAAAAATTACCTGTGGAAAACTTATCAAACATCCTCTGAGAAAGGTGCTGACATTTCTGTTAGTTCTTAATTCCTATTCAAGGGCGCAAGAATAGCTGAGTTATATAGTAGGTATTGTTAACTCGCCAAACTCCTACCCCAGTTTCTGTAAAAACCGGACGGAGAATATTCTCACGATGTCCGGGACTTTGCATCCAACCATCAACAGCTACTTCTGCAGGTTGGGGAATATTCGTACTTTGGAAAATATTTTCACCCACCACCGAGTAGATGATACCACCAGCTTTAACTCTATCTTCTAGGGTGCTACCATCAATACCGGTATGACTGAAAAAGTTATTTTCTGCCATTTGTTGGCTGTAATTACGAGCCACCTGTGCTAGTTTTTCATTATGCTCTAAAGGCGGGAGTTGTTTATCTTCACGCCTCTGATTAATGAGTTGTGTAACTAAACTCTCTATTTGGTCCTTTGTATCAGACTGGGCTACTTGTGGCAACTGTGGTAAATTAGCTGATGGCATCTCCACCTCAGGTAACGGTGGTAAATACTCAATTACCTGTTTACACCCTGTTAAAAGCAGCGTCATTGCTGTTCCTACAATCCAGAAAACCTGAAATAATTGATTTTTCATCAGCAGTCCGATTTGATTGGTCAGTAGCGGCAATTTATGCGGTAGAGATCACGGATTATGGAAAATATGAAAATAGGCCAATTACTGGGATTTTTGGTACTGGTGATCTCACTTTATATACTCTGGGAAATTCGCCAGTTATTGTTACTTTTATTTACAGCCATTGTCCTAGCAACAGCCATTAGCCAACTAGTACGGCGCTTTCAAAGGTCGGGGATGCAGCGCATTTGGGCTGTGTGGCTGAGTATAGTGATTGTCTTCGCTTTATTAGTTGGTTTTTTCCTGGTCATTGTGCCACCTTTTATCTCCCAGTTTCAGGAATTAGTACAGTTATTTCCTAGTGGAATAGCTCGCATTCAACAGATGAGCAATTGGTTAGAAGGTACAATCATTGGCCCCTATGTGACGAAATTACCAGATATTAATAATTTAATTCAACAACTACAGCCATTAACTGAAAATCTGATTAGACAAGCGATCGCGTTTTTCTCTACTGGAGTGACTGCCGTCTTACAATTTCTACTAGTCATAGTTCTAACTTTGATGCTGTTAGCTAATCCTCAACCCTATCGTAACATATTTGTACGCTGTTTTCCGTCATTTTACCGCCATCGCGTCCAACAAATTTTGACCTTATGCGGTGAAGGCTTGGGAAACTGGACAATTGGCGCTTTAATTGAAATGGTATTTATTGCCTTTTTAAGCGGGTTAGGACTGCTAGTTTTACAAGTACCCTTAGCACTGGCTCATGCGGTACTTGCTGGGTTACTCAATTTTATTCCCAATATTGGACCGACTTTAAGCGTAATTTTACCCATGACTATCGCCTTTCTTGATACACCATGGAAGGCGATCGCGGTTTTAATTCTATACGTAGTTATTCAGAACATAGAAAGCTACTGGTTAACACCCACAGTCATGGCCAAACAGGTAGCGCTCTTACCTGCTTTTACCCTGACAGCACAAATCTTTTTCGCCAGCTTCTTCGGTGCTTTAGGGTTAGTCATGGCGCTACCCTTGGCGGTAGTTGCGAAAACCTGGATAGAAGAACTGGTATTTAAGGATATTTTAGATAAGTGGCAAAAAACCAGTGGATAAATATATAACCTTTTTTTAGCCCTTACCATTTTCCCAGACATCTGTCAGCATCGGGGCTAATTCCGTATTTAACCGACCAGCGCGGACAAACTCCGCATAAGTATCAGCCTCAATAACCAAGAGTTCATCCCGGAACTGTTCAGTAATAAAACTACCAAGATGAGGATACTCCAGCTGTAACTGGTCGATTTTACTTTGTAGATTTTTGATCTCACCTTGAATTAGCGTCTCCTGGTAACGGTAAAACTCAGGGTTAATACCCGGACGATGGTCTTTTTCCAGGCGTTGTAAAACCCTTTCTAAAGCTACATAACGAGTAGCAAGTTCTGAATATTGCTCACGTAGAGGCGCATCACCCAAAAGATTTAACTTTTGCAGCAAAGGTTTAATGGTCAACCCTTGAACCAGTAGAGTAAATAAAACCACTCCAAACACCGTCGCAATAATTTTTTCTCGCTCCGGTAGTCCTATCGGTACACTTAAAGCTAAAGCAATAGCAACAGAACCACGTACCCCACCCCACCATAAAACCGTTTGTTCAGGTAAGGGGATTTGATATTGAGTAATTACAGCACTCAAATTGCTGAGAAGATAAATACTAATAGCCCGCATTAAAATCATAGTTGCGACTGTAATGGCAATGATTTGCAGGTTTTCTCCCAAAATACTAAAGCGAATTTGGTCGCCAATCAACAAGAAAACTATAGAATTCACAAAAAATGCTAAAAAAGCCCAAAATTCCGAAACAATAACCCTAGTGCGGGGGTTCATACCTATACGAGAGCCAAAGTTACCTAAAATTAACCCTGTGGTCACAACTCCAATCACACCGGAACCGCCCAACTCCTCCACAATCAGGTAAGTACCGTAAGCACAAACCAGAGTTAAAGACTGTTCCACCATGGGTAAATCAAAGCGTTGGGTAAGATAAGAAATACCAAAGCCAATTAATCCCCCCACTGCTACCCCAATCCCAATTACTACCCCCAGCTGTAATACAATCGGCTGGATACCCAATTGAGCATTTCCCAAGGACAGGGCGAGTAAAAAACCAAAGGCTACCACCGCCATGCCATCATTAAATAAGCTTTCCCCTTCCATCATCGTGGTGAGACTTTTACCCACCCCCAACTCCCGGAATAAAGCGGTTACAGAAACAGGGTCAGTGGCGGATAAACTAGCGCCAATCAGTAAGGCTGTGGTTAGGGATATCCCCCCCAGTTGATTTAGTCCCACTGCTACACCTGCAATGGAGATTACCACCCCTAAAACTGCATATAGGCAAATTGTCACCAAATTCCGCTTTAACTCCGGCCAGCGCAAATTCCACGCGGCTTCAAATAATAGGGGCGGTAGAAAAATGAATAAAATTAACTCAGGGGAAAGGGTGACTAGACGGACATCCACAAAGGCTAACCCTAAGCCGACAATCACCAGGAGTAAAGTATATGGTATATGACGAAACCAACCAACTACCTGTGGTAAGGTGGCTACTCCCAAAGATACGGAAAGCACTAACAGAAACTGTTTGAGGTTGGTTGTGATGATTTCTTCACCAATTGCTGTTTCTATGAGCATAAGTGGGAATTAGTAGTATTTTATATAGCAATCCTAAACGATTCATGAACAATTTCTGTTCCCTGTTCCCTGTTCGGTGTGTTCCCTTTCCTCACTGATAATTTCTCAAGTCAAATAGGATGACTATATTGAGCGAACCGGGTCAAAATACCAGTGGATGTTACGGAATTAGTCAAAGTTTCAATTATTCTTCTGTTGGTGGCTATCTGAAAGTGTCCTATGTCACCGGTTTACGGAATTGTTACCCCGTCGCATTGCTTTAAATGATTGTCTCATATTAAATTTATGTTTACCAATTTTTGTGTTTGAAGCCGCGATTAATACTTATATTAGCCGCCTACGTAGTTATGGCGGAAAAAGCTGCGCTGAAGCAATTTTACGCGATCGCTGCAACAGGTAATTTCTCTTGGATATTTAGACTGGATAAATTGCCAAAGTCCCGAGCATCTGAGTATGATTTTAATCACTCAGCGCCCAGGACTATCAACTTTGCAGCGACTTCCCCAACTAGGGGTCATCTATTATACTGGATATCTGGAAAAATCGGCGAATTATTTTTTGGGCGAAATCAGCATCATCATATTTCTGCCTTCTTTTTTCGGTGCTTGCTGTAGTTCACCCAGGGGCTCTAAATCTTTGGCCATGCGCTTAAGCAAATCTTCTGCTAAATCACTGTGTTGAATTTCTCGACCCCGGAACATTACAGTCGCTTTTACTTTATCTCCATCTTTGAGAAAGCGCTCTGCTTGCTTCACACGTACGTTATAGTCGTGTTCTTCAATTTTATAGCGCATCTTTACTTCTTTAACATCTGCTGTGTGCTGTTTTTTCCGGGCTTCCCGTGCCTTCTTCTCCTGCTCAAACTTGTACTTCCCATAATCCATGATTCGACAAACCGGTGGGTCAGCCTTATCACTGAGCAATACTAAATCCAGCTCTTTTTCTTCAGCCAGTTTTAGTGCTTCTTGTGGAGGCATAATTCCTAATTGGGCGCCATCAGTGTCAATGACTCGAATCTTGGGGAACCGGATGCGTTCATTGATTTGGGGTAGATCGCGAGTTCGTTTTTTCTCAATCACAGGCATTATGATTATGGAAGCTCTTTTGTAGTTAAGATGTGGTTTGGTCTTGGTTTACTTGGTTTGGTTTGCTCTGCCTTAGCAGCACAATTGCTCGATTTAATTCAGAAATTGAATCTGAGTCTGTTTTTCTAGGATAACTAATTCATCAATTGATCGTCATCATCCTTATTTATTTTACCTATTTTGGGATACTTTCTAGAGCGATCGCTTCATGTCAATATATTAACCCCAGTCTTAAGATAATATTACATTTTTTTGTACCAATATGCACACCTATGTTTTTGTAGGTGTGGATATCTTCACCCCCCCGAACAGGCATCTTGTGGTAGGCTTATGCTTAATAGTCTAAGATTTAACACGCCCATTCTCCGGGCGGAAAATTTAATCGTAACGAGTAACTCATGAACATATCATCTTCTCTATTTGGCTCCCTATTCTCCGGAGTAGAAGAATTAATCGAAGCAACAGTTGATACTGCATCCGAGCAAGTCAAGGTTAGCCAAGATGTTAAGGTCTCCAGCGTCTTAGGAGAATTGACCGATACCAGCTTGATATCTTCTATTTTAAACCTAAATGTAGACGCGATCGCCTCCCTGAAAAAACAGGCTGGCAATCAAGACAATCCATAGAACTCTATAAAATATACATTACCAATCCCGGTGTATTCGCAACACCGGGATTGTGTTGTTTCACGAAGAATTATACTGGCGATCGCCTCTGGCTTTTGGCGGCTTGTCAACTGCACCTAGTCTGGTGCTATAGATAGGTAAGATTATTATTTTTATGGGTAATTAGTGATTCAGTTTTTTTTTAAACGCAAAGGGGCGCAAAGGAGCGCAAAGATAAAATTAAGTTTATGTCTGCGTTGGGTTTGGATTTATGTCTGCGTTGGCTGGCTTTTTTTCTCTCCCCCGGTTGGAGCGTCTCCTAGTCAACTGGAACTTACTCCTTTAAGTCTGGAGTTGTTACAAGAACGATTGCGAACACCGGTCATCCGTGATGGGAGTCTGACTGTGGATTTACGGCAGATGGTGATTGATTTGCGACCGGAAAATGGCAGGTTTCGGGATGATTTTTACCAGTTGCTGCGCAAGGAGTTACAAAGGTCGGGGACTAAGCCTTTGGGTTTGGATTTGAGTGGTTCTCTAATTCAGGGGAGTTTTTTGGGTAGGGATTTGGGTTTGAGAACTCCTCTTTATGCTGCGCCTGTTTATGCTCCTATTTTGACCCGTGGTGAACAGGAACAATTGCAAAGTTTACGCTCTGTTTGTTTGCAGTCTTTGGGAATAGCTTTACCTAGTTCTCCTGACTGTCGCGCACTTTTGGGAGGTGGCGGAACTGCTAGTGAAATCAATATTTTTCGTGGTTCTTTAAATCTGGTGGGAACCCGTTTTAATGGGGAGGTGCAATTCTCTCATACTTTCTTTTTTCAGCCGGTGAATGCTCAGAATGCTATTTTTATCCAGTCTAGTAACTGGGAAGAAACTAGATTTAGCCGCTCTGTGGGCTTCAGTGGTGCTAGTTTTCGCCAAGGAATTAATTTTAAAGGTAGTGCGTTTTTTGAGCAGGTGAATTTTCAAAGGGCGCAATTCCAGGATCGGGTTATTTCCAAAATAGCACTTTCTCGGAGTCTACTAAGTTCAATGACGCTAGTTTTAAGCAGTCAGCTAAGTTTAGTCGCTCTCAATGGTTGGGAAATGTTGATTTTTCCGGTGTGCGTTTTGCTGGTACTGTACACTTTGGTCAGGCTGATTTTCATCAGTATGTTTTTTTTACGGAAACTATTTTTGAGCAAGCTGTAATTTTTCGCGCAGCTATTTTTAATCATGCTGTGAATTTACGTGGTGCTAGTATTTTGAATCAGGCGGATTTTAGTGATGCGCGGTTTGCTCAGGAGGCTTTTTTAAATGTCCCTGGTCTGACTTTTAATTCTAATCAAGGTAAAATTTTAGGGAATCCTGGGGAAATTGGCCAAAGGTTCCGGGTTCCTAGTTCCCTGGGTAATCAGAATGTTTTGCGCAATTTGGGCCAGAATTTCCGTCAGCAGCAGCAAATCGCTGACGCTAATCAGTTGGAGTATACAAAACAAAAACTACGTTTGCGGGAGTTAACCCATCGGTTGGTGGATAGGAATATTAATACTGCTAGTCGCCAAAGTTTGCTTGATTTGGGTTTTAGTGCAACTCAGGCAGAGGCGATCGCCCGTCGTCGTATAATTCAACCATTCCGTAATCGTGGTGATCTGTTAAGTTTAGCAGATATCGATTTAGATACTTATCACCTTAGCGATCGCTTGGTGATTGCTCAACCCCTTTCCCCCGGTGCGTGGTTCCTACAAGCAGTCAGATGGTCGGCTTTGAGTCTATTACTGCTCCTGAGTGGCTATGGTACCAGCTTTTGGTTAGTCTTTGGTGTGGGGGGTGTGGCGATCGCTTTTTTTGGCTGGTTATTCTGGCTCATAGACCGCTGTCGTCGCTTACATCCGGTTCCCATTATTCCCACCTATTACGAAACCATCTCTATATGTGCTGGTTTTAGCTTGTTAACACTGTTGAGTTTATTAGCTATTTTCCGCAATGCTGAATACCCTTGGCTAACCCTAGGATGTCTGGTAATTATTATTGTCCCTCTACCAGTGGCTTTAATTTTCCGCCTTTACCAACAAGGTCGTTATCACGATTTAATGGATGTTTCCTATTTTACAGAAGATGGTACTTTTCGCCAGTTACGATTATTAATTGGGCGATTACCTGTCATACCCAGAAATCAGACATTCCGCGAAAGATATATGCATTTACTATGGAATCGTCGGTGGAACTGGCTCAATTACTATGACTTTAGTTTGAATAACTTAGTTAGGTTAGGTTTTAACGATATTCGCCTCCGGGATGAACATTTACCAGGTATTATCGCCACCCTGGCTTGGTATCAGTGGAGTTTGGGTTTACTATATCTTACCCTGGTTTTATGGACTCTTTCCCGCACTATTCCCGGATTAAACTTACTCATTTATTTGAAGTAATAGCTCTAATTAAAAACTCTAATTAAAAAAAATAATCAGATGTGGAATTTTTTTTAACCGTATTCGCCCTTAGGCTTTCCCTCCAGGTAGAGGCGCGAAGGTAAAATGGGGCTTTGCGGAATCATAATATAAAATGCCAAAATGACCTTCTTTTTTCTTTGCACCTTTGCGTCCTGACTAGCAGCCAAAGTCTGCCTTGGGGGGCGAAACTAATTTATACTTTCACTCAGTACCGCCTAAGATTGTAGTTATATCTGCCTTATGATTCGTGATGCTAGGGGCGAATATTATATAGCAATCCTAAATGATTCATGAACAATTTCTGTTCCCTGTTCCCTGTTCCCTGTTCCCTTTCCTCACTGATAATTTCTCAAATCAAATAGGATGACTATAGATATAACTTTTCAATGAAAGTTCTCTTGATATCTATCTAAATGATTATCTACAGAAACTAATAATTACTTCTATCTTTTCTATAGTTACACATTTAAATTAATAAAAATAAGTCAACTCAGATTACTAGTCTTTATTAATTTTTTATAGTATTATTGTAATTAAATCAATACCTATTGAAAAAGGTAAAAACATGGTTATTAATGACTTAGATTATTGTGAAACAACAGAAGACAGCATTATTGGTGGGTTAGATGCTATTACAGATATTCAAACATATGTCGCCCCGGGATATGCGGAAATAACCACAGCAGCCTCCGCAGTTGGAGATGAGTCCAACACTTTTACCCAAGCTCAAAGTATTGTAGATGATACTGGTCGGACAAGAATTAGTAAGGCTATGGGAGAAGCTTTCGCCACAGCTAGGGATAAGAACGGGTTTATGTTGTCCTACCAAAAAAACATAGCGATTTTAATCAGACATAATTCCTAAAAATATCTAGATTGGTAAGCTTTTAACTCCAAAGAAACTTTTTACAGCGCTTTTCATCTGAGTTAGGTACAAAAGGGCGCGATGCCCACCCCACAAGATTTATGATATTAACGTGTGTACTTTATTTACTTGAAAAGTGCTGTAACTGTCTATTTTTGATTTTTTTATTGGCAATTTTTGGTAGTACCCCACTCTGTGGGGTACTACTTGTTAAAAGACTTTATATGGAAAATCCCACGCATCATAAGCATGGGATAATTAGCATTTATCTGAAAAATTATCTCTGTTTCTACTTGATTTTGTTCACCGCACTAATCTAACTTGAGCCGATGTTGCAGAACTACTAGAACTGCTACCAGCAGAAACTTTTACCGCAGTGGTTTGAACAACTTCACTTTCACTATTGGGCGATGCTGAAACCACACTTTTGGCCTCACCAATAATCTGTCCATCCGGTGAGACTAGACGTTTGACTATAACTTGATAACGAGGCATAATCTGATTATCTACTCTCAGTAAATAAATGAGTAAAGACCACAGAAGCAGAAGAGGTGCAAACTAACTTCCATATTTATTGGTAATTCGTTAATTGCTCCTGCTTCTGCGGTCAAATTCTGTCAAAGAAATAATCTATATCTTTGATAATTTGGACTTAGTACTTCTTCTTAGGTCCTCTGAGAGCTGCTGCGGTTGAACGGGAAGCAGCATCAGAAGAAACACCTTCATGTACTTCTGCAAAAGTGATAGTTTCAGCATCGGTGTTGTGACCATATGCTTGAGCTACTGCTTGAACATCAGCAAAGTTACCGTGAATATCAACTTGTACGTCAAGTTTCTTATGAATATCAACATTTACTTTACTGTCGATTTTCTCCAACTTCTTGTTGTTGATGTAGAAACCGCCACCACCAACAACAGCAGAACCGTCAACAGCTTCTAAAATATTTAAGTCAGAAATAATCATGAGCCTTTCCTAGAATTTTTTCGCTGGGTTTAGAATTGTTTTGTATAACCAAGTTCCGCTTGGCTATATTTAGAATATAGCTAACATTTTCCATAAAAAGAATAGCTTTTTATTTTATTTTTGCTAAAAATAATTCATTTAATTATTAATTGTAACTCAATTGATAGCTATAAGCAACTCTTGCCTATATGCTAATTTGATTGTGGAATAAACACTCATATAATCCCGCTATTTTTACTCTACAAATCAAATATATAGACTTATTTATGAATAGCATTGATAATGCAAGTATTGGGTTTTAAACTGTCTGTGATATCCATTGAAATACAAACATTAAATCAATCAATCAATAAAAAATCGCTGGAATGCTTTTTAAACAATTCCAGCGAGCTTCTCACTACCTGATTTCAATTGGAGAAATACAGGGAAACTAACTAAATTCGGTTGTAAGTATTCTCATATATAGCATCAACGTAATAATCGCTGAGAGCCCCTGAGAACATGAATGGATTCTGTTAGTCTTTAGTTAAGGCGATAACTAAGCCTAAGAGTAATACTTAGAATTAGGTTCGCACTTTGTGATATATACTCTAGGCTGTTCCTTTTTACCCTTTTCATCACATTTTTCATAGCATACTGTCTCACATGGATCATAAGACTTGGGTGGTTCATAATATTTGGGCTTTTTATCATACTTGGTTGGCTGATATTCGGGCTTTTTACCATATTCATCCTTGTAGCCACAACCGCCAATCACATTTTCTGCGTTAACTGTTTCTAAGATATTTAAATCGGAAATAATCATGGATATTCTCCCAGGATTTCTTGTTTAATAACTAACCGATTTCTTGCCTTCGGTTATGTTTCTAATATAGCGGATTAACCAGATAATGCAATAAGTCATGCAATGCTATTTCATGAACTAAATTGATGTTATTGTTCCTATTAATTAACTATTCAACGCCATGGTTAACGCATAACCCCGACTTCTATAATCATCTGTTCTCAAGTCAGAAGATTGTGGCAGAAGTCGGGGATATTTAGGGAATTTAAATGATAGGACATTACCCGCTCTTCTTGCTAAGGAGCGGGGCTGGGGGTAAGATAAATCAAATATTTTACCAATGAAAAATTAAGGATATTTCAGATTTACAATCAGCAACGCCCATAAATTAAGACTGCTTGAGTAATTCTTTCTGAGGCTGTAAGCTCTGGGAATCCAGATGAGTAATTATTTGCATACACTCCAGTTGTTGCTTTAACCAACCATTGAATAATTCTGTAATAATTTTTTCGCGTAACTGCTCATCTAATTGGGGTTGACTAATTTCTTCTACCCAAATTAAATACACCCCTTTTGCAGTCCCAATGGGCTTAATCACCTGTGGTGGAGTTGCAGCAAATACAGATGCAGCAATCTCCGGGCGAAAATCTTTGCGGTGTCGCCTTCCTTGGTATCCATAAGTGCTGCGAAGCTCTGGTTCTGAGATATATAGGCGAGCAATTTCTGGAAAGCTGATTTCCCCCTCTTCCAGCGCATAAAACATTTCTAACGCCAAGTCTTTATCATCAAAAATGATTTCATAGGTAATGGCCACTACATAATCTAGTTGGTGTTGATAAAAGAACTGTTCAACTTGAGAACTAAATAAATGATCTGCTACCTTCTGAGCCAGAATTTTGTTATATACTGATTCTTCAAACTCATTCACAGAAAGATGGTGTTTCTTTAGCCATGTCAATGTATCTTTAGCTTTGACAAGCTTATTTGCTAAACGGAGATTATCCCCTTGTTGCTGAACTTCTTCCGGTGTCACAGTGATTTGTGCTTTTTGAGCAACCTCCTGAATGATTTTTTGAGAGGCGATCGCCTCTACCAGACCAGGAACTTGAGACGATAATTTGAGTCTGTGAATAATATCTGCGGTGGAAATATTGAGAATTTGAGGCATGACACAATCCCCGAAGTAAACTATTAAAGCTCTAAACCATTTTTGTGTAACTTCTTGAACGGATCTAAAACAAAATCAATCACCCGGCGCTGACGTATAATAACTTCAGCATTTGCTGTTTGACCCGGCGTTAATGGAATACGTTCTCCGTCCCTTTCAATATAGTTCTGTTCTAAAGTGATTTCTAACTCATAGGTTTCTATATTTCCTGCGGCAGTTTGAGTCATTTTAGAATTGGGAGAAATCCGAGAAACTTGACCTTGGATGATGCCATATTCCTGGAATGAATAGGCATCAAACTTGATTTTCACTGGCATTCCCACATTTAAGAAGCCACTATCTTGGACTGGCATATGAGCTTTGAGAATGATGGCAGTATTTTCAGGCGCAATGTCGGCAATTCTCTGACCAACTTGTACTACCTCCCCTGGCTTAGAAACTGGTAACTCAAAAATTACCCCATCCACAGGCGATCGCACCACTCGTTGCTGCATTTGTAGATTCAACGACTTAATTTTGCTGTTAGTTTGAGTAATTTCCAATTGTAAATTTGCAACTTGGGTTTCTAGGTCTTTAAGTTGTTCTTGATATTTCAGCACAGCCAACTTACCAGTTTGTAGTAAACTTTGATAGCTGTTTTCTTCCCCTTGCAGTTGATGTTTTGCTTGCTCGATATCAGACTGTAACTGATTCATCGTCGCCTCATAGCGACTCATTTCTTCAGTCAAGCGTAATTGTGCCTGTTTAACATCAGATTCCGCCCTGGTATAAATGCGTCGGCTTTCCTGTTCTTCTTTTTTAACTTGGTCAACTTGATTGAGGGGAACCGCCCCATCGTTCAAAAGTTGCTCAAAACGCTGGACTTGCCGAGCATCTATACTCAAACGCTCATAAGCTGACTGTTCCTCCTTTTGAGCAGTTTGAACCTGCTGCTTTACCTGACCGAGTAATGCTTGTTTTTCTAACTTTTGCAGGTTATAAATACTTTGTTTGTAACCAAGGTTTTGTTTTGCCTGGTTAACTTGGGACATTTTCTCTAAGGCTTGAAACTGATTTTGTTGTTTCTGAATACTTAGTGTTAACTGCAGTTGATTTCTCAGCACGTCAAACTGCGCTTCTTGGTTTAACAGTGCTGAGAGTTTAGCCTCAGCTTGCTGAAGTTCAGTCTGCAAAATCTCAGAGTCAAGTTCTAATAACACTTGTCCCACCGTTACAGTATCACCTTCTGTCACCTTAACAGCTGTGACATTCCCCACGGATTGGGAGTCTAATTTTTGTGTTGCACCTTGAGGCTCTATACGTCCTCTGGCGCTACCAGTTTCATCTACTTTCGAGAGAGTCGCCCAGGGTAAAGCTAAAGCGCCAAAACCCACCAATACATACAACACACCACGAGTCCACACCTTTGGTAAGGCATCTAGTAACTCCTCAGTACCATAATATAAATCCTGAGTATTACCTTCTGGAATCGACTCGTGAGATTCAGTGGTTTCTTCTTGGGGTTGAATATAAAGTTTATAGTCATCCTCTTCTTGTTTCAGAAGTGCAGATGAAGAATTGGGAGAAGTGTAAGGCATAGTTTCATAGGAAATTGGGAATTGGGAACTAACTAATGTCTAATGACTCCGCACCTTTTGTATAGTCCAATGCAAAAACCAGATCAACTTAAACTACTTGAGCTAGTTGTTGTTGATTGAGATAGTAGTAATGTCCTTTTTTGGCAATTAATTGATCATGACTACCGCTTTCTACTAACACACCACGGTCTAAAACCAAAATTAAATCTGCATTGCGGACTGTGGACAGGCGATGAGCAATAATCACACTGGTACGCCCTTTGAGTATGGTTTTGAGGTTATTCTGAATAATCCGCTCTGATTCCGAGTCTAGGTGACTGGTGGCTTCATCAAAGAGTAATAACCGGGGGTTACCAAGTAAAGCCCGAGCAATAGCTAGGCGTTGGCGTTGTCCACCGGAAAGCATTCCGCCACTTTCACCAATTTGGGATTCATAGCCCATTGGTAACTTCTGAATAAATTCATCCGCGCCAGCTAATTGTGCCGCTGCGATAATCTCTTCTAAGGTCGCTTCTGGGTGAGCAATACTAATGTTTTCTCGAATCGTACCACCAAATAAAAAGGTATCTTGGTCTACTACACCTATTTGAGAACGGAGCGATCGCAGTCCAATATTAGTAATATCACATCCGTCAATCAGAATCTTGCCATCTGTAGGTGGATATAAACCCAAAATTAACTTGCTGAGTGTAGTTTTTCCCGAACCACTGCGCCCCACCAAAGCCACCATTTGCTCTGGCTGAATTTCAAAGTTAATATTTTCTAGGACGTTAGTCTGACTTTCGGCATGGTAACGAAAGGCAACATTCTCAAAACAAATATGCCGCGCAGTATCCCTAAAGGCCGGCGGTTTTGAGTTTGCAAGTCCTCTTCTGGTTGTGCATCTAAAACATCGTTAATCCGTTCTGTAGAAATGATAATTTCCTGCAATTCATTCCACAGCATTGATAGCCTTTGAAAAGGACTCAAAACATTACCCACTAACATATTGAAAGCTACTAATTGCCCCATAGTTAGTTCCCCTTGAATAACTTGCCAAGCACCAAACCACATCAAGGAAGCATTCACAAAGGTTTGAATAACGCCACTCATAATTTGCAAGCGGTTACCAACCACTTGAGCATTAAAGCCTTTTTTCACCAAATCATGCAGCAACTCTTCCCAACGCCAGCGTACTGTCTGTTCAATGGCTAGGGATCGCACTGTACGAATACCTGTGAGAGATTCTATAAGATAACTATTTTCTTTGGCTCCCGCATTGAACACTTCTCTGGAAATACGACGCAAAATACTTGTGCTAGCCAGTGCCAGAATAAAAAATGGCGGTACTGTCAATAGTACGAAGACAGTCATACTCCAGCTATACCAGAACATGATGCTTAGATAGATCACTAGTGTCAGCATATCCAGGATGATTGAGAGAGTCTCACCCGTGAGGAAGCGCTGGATTTTTTGGTTTTCTTGAATCCGAGAAATAATATCCCCCACATAACGGGACTCGAAATAAGCCAGGGGTAAGCGGAAGGTATGTTTAATAAAACCTACAACTAGCGAGATGCTCACCCGATTGGCTGTATGGTCTAAAAGATATTGTCGGACTGCATTCATGGCAATACTAAACAAACCAAATACAATCATCCCCACACCCACGGCGTTTAAGGTGGGAATGCTGCGCTGCACCAACACTCTATCTAGTAATAACTGGGTGAATACCGGCGTTACTAGTCCAAATATTTGCATCAGCACACTGGCTATGAACACTTCTACCAGTACCCAAGAGTGAGGTTTAACTAACTCAAAGAACTTCCAGAAGCCCGGGTTTTCATCCTTGGTTTTTTGCAGCAGTTCTGTAGGTTGCAGTAATAACGCATAACCAGTCCAACCAGCGTTAAATTGGCTTCTGGTCAGGGTGCGTTGACCAATGGCAGGGTCACCAACAATTACCTCACTTTTGGTGATTTTATAAACAACTATAAAGTGATTACCTTCCCAATGGGCGATCGCCGGTAAAGATTGTTCGGCAAATTTAGCAAAGGTGGCTTTGACCGGACGAGTGGCAAAACCCAGGTTTTCCCCTACTGCTGCTAAAGCCCGTAAAGATGCACCACTGCGGTTGACATTGGTCATATTCCGCAAGCGATTCACACTCAACTGTTTACCCCAATATTTACCAATCATTACTAAGCAAGCACAGCCACAATCGGAGGCGCTTTGTTGGGCATAGAAGGGATACCGTTGACTCAGCTGTTGCCACCAATGCCCTATTTTCACTTTGGGGCTGGGAAAGTAAGGCAGTGTTTGATTTGGTTTTTTCTGTGACTGTTTTTCTCTGTGGGGAAAGGGAATCACCTTGGCTGTTGGGGATGAGCTCCCTTGCCATTGTGTCTTAACAGTGGTTTCTACTTCACGGTCACTGACAAAGGAAGCTAATTCTGGACAGTGTTCTAGTGCTTTTTCCCACTGTGAACTTTTGAGGATATAAGCAATGGTTGGTTGGATGGCTTGCCATGTACCTTGATTCGGTTGAGTCGAGATTTGCCCTGGTACTAAGGAGTTTCCCTCGGATTCCAGCAGTTGACCTTTATACAACAGCCACAACTGGGAATCTGGAAATTGTGTATTTACACAGCCAATATCTAGGTTGTGTCGCTCAAACACTGTTAAGGCTTTGAGCATGGCCTGAAATTGCCCCGGTTGTGTGGGAAATTCTCCGTTTTGCCGACACCTCATCAGTAAATCCCACATTTGGGCACGACAGAACAGGCGATCGCGCATCTGAGGATATTTGTCTATCAACTCTTGCAATACCTCTTGTCTGACATACCCCAGTTGTAGGTTTTGTGAGCTTCTGGCGGTGTAATGACTCAAGTTTTCCTCTGGAAACAAGGTTATTTCACCAAATGAAGATGAGGCTGACAGGGTGGTAATTAAATTATCAGCACTATCTGATAGTCTGACTTTACCGCCCAGAATGATGTAAATACCAGGGTTCATTTCTGCGGATTGCCAAAACTGCTGTGCTACTGGCGGTTCCACAAGTTCCATAGATGCCCAGCACCTTTGCAGTTCTGGTTTTGTCAGCTTCTCTCCTAAAGTATCAGTGAGTTTTTCACCTAGATGTTGTGGCGAAAATACTGTTGTCATTATCTAACCTCCAAAACGGCATTAGTCTCAATGACTAATAAAAACTCGGTGAATAGTAAATGCCTGATTTAGGGTTAAACATTATTTACTGTTTGTGATTTGGCATAGGAATATCAAATATTTTCTCTGTCAGGATTTCCCCATTAAAAATATCCTCGTTTTTTTTGTGGGATAGGTATCCTTACATTCCCCATATTCCTGGATGCCCAAGGCTACACAATGGATGATTTATTTATCAATAATCTCTAATTACAACCAGAATATTAGTAGGTAGATAAAAATAAATGCAAGTCTTTTATGGAAGCTGTAATCCTGTGAATATGAGAAATAAGTACTAAAATTACCACTACCAGCAATTAGTAAATTTAAAGTTTAATCTTCCCTACTTAATTCCTTGATCAAATGAGTATCTCATCCCTGTATCAGCCTAAAAAATTAACCTCAGTAATGTTTATTATCATGTTTTTTAGCAACCTTATTTATGATCACTACTGCAGTTAACCATCAACTTTGTACCAGTTTTTTAGTCTTCTTGTCATGCCATTATGGCATATTTTTAGCATATACATTTATTTTTATTTCTCTAAATAATTTTATGTTTTTAATAATATATTACGATATAATTCTAGGCAATATGTTAGTAAAGTCCAGTATTTTCAATGCCATAACTATGTGAATATTATCAGACAAATACCCGACTGCTCAGAGGATGTCTGATAAGTCGGGGATCTACTGATGACATCAAACTTAATAGAAATGTTTGCTGGTAGTCAGAACTCAAGTCCCGACTAGCAACTGGCGCGGGTAAAATCAAACCTTAACTTCCAAAGACTTCAGCAACTCAGTATTGACACCAGACTCACGAGTCAGGGAAATTTTACCAGTGCGGGCGATTTCCCTCAGACCAAATTTTTGTAATACTTGGACGATGGCCACCATTTTCCCAGGGTCTCCCACAACTTCGAGAGTTAAAGAATCCTCAGCGACATCTACCACTCGCGCCCGAAAAATATGAGCTAATTCCACTACTTCTGCACGGTTGCTGCTAGTAGCATTCACCTTCAGAAGCATTAACTCTCTCTCTACACAAGGAGTTTCGGTGATGTCTTGTACTTTGAGGACGTTCACTAACTTATACAGTTGCTTGGTGAGTTGCTCAATTACGCGATCGTCTCCAGGTACAGTCATCGTAATCCGAGAAACTCCTCCTTGCTCTGCTGGACCAACGGCGAGGCTTTCTATATTAAAGCCACGACGCGCGAATAAACTGGAGATACGGGAAAGAACACCCGACTCATCTTCTACCAAAACTGAAAGGGTATGTTTCATATTCCGCAAAACAGGCTCAGGCAATCATTTTGCTCACCGTTCTATCTTTTTTGACATTCTCCGGGCTGAAGCCGCGGAGATTCTTGGTTCAACGAGTCCACTTAGATTAGACCCCTTGCGGCCTCTAACCCAGAGGTGGTTCTCTCCTCAAGCGTTAACTTTCCGAGTGCCCCTCGGTAGTTGGATTACTCCAAGAATTTGTTTGATTTAAATTCTGATTCGTCTATTCTCTATGTAGACGCGTAGCGGCTTCCCGAAGGGAAGATTTTACCTATTCGGTGGGTGGGAACTAGAACTATGGAATAGAACCCCATATCTTCAATTTTCAAGGTATGGCTGACCCCACGCTACGCCATCAGATTGCCATTAGGCAGTTGGGTTTTTATACAGGTTGTTTACCTTTCGGTGTTAATATTAATATATCACAAGTTCCAGTGGCGTAAACGCTTTAAACAGCCTTCTCCCAAGGGGAGACGCTGGGCGAACATCCCCTGCCTGACGTAGGAAATACGGCGCAATGCGCCTCTTCCTCACGGTTTTTCGGCATTTTCGTTAGGGCAAAACAGTAAATATCTTTTCAACGAGAGATGTAGATTATTGTCATGCTTTGATGATGGGAATAGAGTATTTAATCAACAATGGGAGAAAACCGCTTATGGGTTGGTTGAAAAGAATTTTTGGATTAGAGAAACCCCAAAACGCACGAGTAAATCCTCCTTCGCAGCAAGTACAGCCAAGTCCTTCTACTACCACATCAATTCCCCCAGAACGTTTAGGCTTGAATGGAGAATACGACCAGAGTGGTTTAGCCAAGCGTGTTGCATTGGCCTTTGATGAAGATTCCCAACTGGGAGATATTGATACTCTCTGGGTGGCTCAAACCGGTACTACTGTGGTGTTAAAAGGTCGGGTTCCCAGTCAGGATATCCTGAACAAGATGGTTGCTGTGGCCCGTTCGGTTCATGGTGCGACAGCTGTGAAGACTGATGAGGTGCAACTTTTAAGCTAATCAAAGCGATTAAACTAGATTAACTACGGCATCCGTCAATTCTGACTCCTCAGAAAGCATGATTTCATCATGGGTCACGGTGAAGGCAGTTGCTTGCAAAGCACGCAATAAAATATTGCGTGCGCCATTTACATCACGAGAAATCTGTATTCCGCAATGTGGGCATTTAAAAATTTTGTTTCCACCTAATTTATAGTGAACATGACCGCAGTTACCACAGGTTTTTGATGTATATGATTCGTTACAAAGCACGACTATTACACCTTTTCTTTGTGCAGCTTGCTTGAGATGTCGCTCAAATTTGTAATGGGAAAGAGTCAGCATTTGCCGTACAGACTTACTGTTGATTTTGCGTTTCTTCCCGCTACGTCCTTTAATCACCATTTGACTAGAATCAAAGGTTGGTAAGTAAATTACTTTGTAGGAATTAACAAGCAAGTTAACAGCTTTGTTATGCAAATCCTTAATTAAATTCTGAATTCTTTCTCTGACACGATTAGCAGCAATACGCATCTTTCTACGTTGACGGCATCTTGTTTTGGCAGAACGACTTATGAGATTATCAAGGTGCTGACACAATCTTTGTATGCGTCCGATGTCTCCCGTTGCAATCTCTAAGACATTCTCGCCATCAAAACCAGTTAAGAAAGTACGATTACCAGGGTCTACTGCTATTACCCTATCACTGCCAGTAGGTACAGTTTCTTTATATTGAGGAAAGCAGCCAAACCATTTACCACGACGGTAAACAAGCTCTGTGCCATATTCGCACTGCTCAGGAATAGTTTGACCAATTGTAGTAAAACCTAAACCTTTTGTTGTGCGCGGATACCAAGTACCATTTTTGAAATTACCAACCTTGAATTGGATAGTTTGGCTTGTGGCATTACAGGTTTTAAATTTCGCACTACCACCTTGAGTGCGAGCCTGTTTAAAGGCATCAAATGCCTCAAAACAAGCTTCTTGACGTTGATGCCCTGGTAAGGTTTTCACCCATTCGGGTACATCCATTTTTTGAGCTATTTTATCTAACTCTTGAGCAGATATCTTGACTTCTTTTTCTGTGCTAGTTTTCTGATCAATAATTACTCTGAATTGAGTATCGTAATTATTGTGAAGATAACTGATACATTGATTGAAGTAATAACGATAAGCAGCAAGCCAACGCTTCCAGACTCGATGTAATTCTTTACTGGGAAATAGCCTGATTTTAAATACACTGTTCGGAGGCTGCTTTGTCGATTCCTTGTGACGCGATTTCTTTTTGTAAGTCTTCTTTGATGCTTGACTTGTATTTTCTAAGCCCGTATAACCTGCTAGAGAAACAGTGGATGCTCGACAGCATATCTTGTACGAGTTCCTGCTCTGGACTGAGCTGGCGGTCATTGAGAACCACGAGTTCGCACTCAAATTTTGTGCATAACCACCTAACCAATTCAAATCCGAATCGGACAAGTCGCTCAGGGTGGGGAAAGACAATACGTTGGATATCGCCGTCGATGATTCTTTCCAGAATGGCGAGGAATTTTTTCCGTTTAAAATTGAGTCCGCTGCCAACTTCTGAAATAATTTCAGCCTCTGGATATCTTGTGCGTAAGTGTTCAAGTTGTCGTTGCAAATCATCTTGCTGGGAATGAGTCGATACTCGTCCATAGCAAATAGTTTTAATTGTCCGGGGTATTCCGCCGATTTTTTCGACTTCTTCGAGGATGAACCGCCTTTGACCGCCTGGTGTACGGATTGCTTTAAGCTTGCCTTCGTTTTCCCATCTCCTGAGACTGGAGATATGGACACCAAGGATTTTAGCTGCTTCCTTGGGACTGACATGCTGCATCAAAACTTCATTAAATCAACTACTTTTAGTCTAGCGTGATTTAGTAATATTTCCGCGTTTTAAGCAAATAATTTACAATTAGTTACACGTCACAGTTACGTAATTAGATGTGTCTGTTAACCCAATCTAGAATTACTTGATTGACTGTTTCTGGACATTCATCATGGGGACAATGGCCGACATTTTCTAAGTTGAGTACTTCTAGGTTCTCGTTATACTGAGTAAATCTCTGCGCCAGTATGGGGGGCACAAATCTATCTTTTTGTCCCCAAATTAGCAGCATTGGTGCTGTAATGCTGGGTAATATAGCTTTGACACTAGGACTAAAGTTAATAGCGATCGCAGCTCTAAACAAGGCCATAAAAGCACGAGGTGCGCCCCGGTCTTGGGGAGGGCCTGCTAAAATTTCTATTAGTTCATCGGTGATAGCTTCTGGTTTGGCGTAAGCCAGACTAGCCCAGCGACGTACAAAGCCGGGTTGACGCACCAAGTGAAATATAGGTTTGAGAAGCCAAGGGGAAGCAACTAATTTTTTAACTGCCATGACCACAGGTCGCATAACCGGCGGGATGGCTTCTTGTTCTAAAGATGGGTCAGGTAAACTCATCATGACTATACCTTTAACCATTTCTGGATGGGCTGCCGCAGCAGCTAAGGAAATCAGCGAACCGTTAGAATTACCGATTAATATGACTGGTTGACGGATAAATGCTTGCCAAAATTCATAGACCTGCTCTACCCACAGTTGTATACTATAATTGGCAGCCGCTTTTTTGGATGCACCAAACCCGAGCATATCGAGGGCATAGACTGTATGATGTTGCCCTAATACTTCTAAGTTATGTCGCCAATGACCAATGGAAGCACCAAAACCATGGAGCAGGATTAAGGGTGTAGTCTTTTGGGAATGTTGACTAGGTCGGATGTAAGTATAACGAGTTTGCCAGCCTCGCCACACCCAATCCCTTTGATTGCCAATTCGTTCTTGCCAGTGTACCTTATTGGTCAATTTTTCCTCCCACTCATCAAAGAGTGCTGAAACCTACACCCCTTGAGGATCAAACTTACTTGGGTTCTAAACTCGTCATACCTCTAGCAGCAATTTCTTTACCCAACACTTCCACAGCTTTAGCGAATTGAGGGTCTGCTAGTGTAGCCAGTTTTTCACGTTGTCTCAACCACAATTCCTGACGCTGCTCATCAGATAATTCCACAGTCACATCGGGAACCACCCCATGTTTATTAATATCTTTACCACTGGGAGTATGATATTTAGCAATTGTCACCGCTAAACCTGAGCCATCTTCTAAAGGACGCACTGATTGCACTAAACCTTTACCGAAAGTTTGAGAACCCACCAAAACAGCACGTTTATTGTCCTGCAAAGCTCCTGAGAGAATTTCACTGGCACTGGCCGATCCTTTATCAACTAAAATCACCAAAGGTTTATCAGTTAAAGCACGTCCCCGCGCCACTTCCCGCTCCTGTTCACCCCCACGGTCAATAGTGGAGACAATCGTACCTCTATCTAGCCACATGCGAGCAATTTCTACACTGGAGTAGAGTAAACCGCCGGGGTTGCCACGTAGATCTAAAATATATCCGTTAACCCGTTGCCTTTCTAAATCCCTAATAGCGCTTTGCATTTCCCCGCTAGCATTGGCGCTGAACTGATTCAGTCGAATGTAACCTAAGTTACCTATAGGAGTTTCCTGTCTAGAATATTTAACTGGATGAATTTCAATGCGAGCCCGTGTGATCTCAAACTGTTTGGCTTTACCATCCCGTTCAATTGTCAGATTGACTTTCGTTCCCGGCTCACCACGAATTAGGGATACTGCTTGGTTAGTATCCATACCCTCGGTACTTTGACCATTAATTGTCTTAATCACATCCTTAGCCAAAATGCCGGCCTTAAATGCGGGTGTATCATCAATGGGGGAAATTACCACAATCTGCTTAGTTTCTTCATCTTGACTAATTGTGATCCCAATACCTGTCAGTTCCCCTGAAGTGTCCACTTGCATATTCTTGAACTCTTGAGGATCCATAAACCGGGTGTAGGGATCATCTAGCCGTTTGAGCATTTCCCGGATGGATGTATAGGCATCTTCCTGACTACTGTACTCTTTGCTCAAGTACTCCTGCCGCACAGCCAGCCAATCAACTTGATTAAAAGTCTCGTCTACATATTGGCGTTGGACAATTTGCCAAACCTCGTCTACCAATTCTTTGGGACTTGCTTTAAATAAAGCCTGACCTCGCGAGTGAATGCCAAGGCTAGTAACAGCAATGGTGGAAAGCGTCACCGCCGTAGCACCCAAAACAAGTCTACTTTTTGTAATCACCATAATGACAGCTGCGTCAGAGGGAGGAATGTATAGTCAGTATGCCCAATCTAACACAGGGTTGCACTGTAGAGACCAGACATGTGTTACTAATTTCATTAAATTACTTGACAATCCGGGGCGACTCGGCATTGAGGAGGGGAGAAATTTTCCCCAATACCCACCTGTTCAAGGTTCTACCCAACGTCCATCTGCCTTAATCAGGTTAATCAATTCCTCTACACCTTGTGTTTCTGGGACTTTTTTAATTTCTTCTCGACCACGATATAAAGAAATGTAACCGGGTGTTTTACCAACATAACCATAGTCGGCATCTGCCATTTCTCCCGGACCGTTGACAATGCAACCCATAACTGCTATGTCCAACCCAGTTAAATGTTTGGTAGCTTCCCGGACTTGGTGTAAAACTTCCTCTAAATTAAATAAAGTCCGCCCACAAGAAGGACAAGCAACATACTCCACCATTGTTTTGCGCAATCCTAAAGCTTGCAGAATGCTGTAACAAACCGGAATTTCCTTTTCTGGTGCTTCTGTGAGTGATACGCGAATTGTATCGCCAATACCATCACTTAGTAATGTAGCAATGCCCGCGGTGGATTTAATCCGTCCATATTCCCCATCCCCTGCTTCTGTCACACCCAAATGTAGGGGGTAATCCATACCCTGGTCATCCATGCGCTTGGCCATGAGACGATAGGCGGCTAGCATCACGGGAACCCGTGAGGCTTTCATGGAAATTACTAGGTTACGGAAATCTAAGGATTCACAAATGCGAATAAATTCTAAGGCAGATTCTACCATGCCTTCTGGGGTGTCCCCGTAGGTAAATAGCATCCTTTCCGCCAGCGAACCATGATTTACCCCAATTCGCATGGCTTTACCTTGATCTCGCAGGGAAACTACTAAAGGTTCTAGAGTTTCACGGATTTTTTCGCCAATTTCTTCAAATTCGCTGTTGGTATATTCGGTTCTATTGGAGTTTGGTTTCTCAAACACATATAATCCCGGATTTATCCGTACTTTTTCAATGTGCTTGGCGACTTCCAAGGCAATTTTCATGCCATTGTGATGCACATCGGCCACAATTGGCACGTCTTGGTAAGTTTGAATTAATCTTTTTTTGATCTCCGCCATCACTTTGGCATGAGCCATACTGGGTACTGTGACCCGGACAATTTCACAACCAATTTCGTGTAAACGACGAATAGCTGCTACGGAACCATCTATATCGAGGGTATCCTCGTTAATCATCGACTGCACTACTACTGGGTAGTTACCCCCAATGGTGACATTTCCCACCTTGACGGGACGAGTTTTACGCCGCTTAATGTTAGTATCAAAAATTGCTGGATTTGCTTTATTGTCAACGGTTGTAAGATTTGGCAGAGTTTGCATAACCTAATGAGGTAAATTGACTGTAGTTAAAATATCAGATTAAAGGTCTCTGTATCTCAGATTGCCACAGTTAGACCCTTTCTGGACAGTAAAATTGATTTGTCTGACGATGAACAACAGGTTCATGGCCTGTTGTTCAAATAACCTTGGGGGTCTTTCGCTACCCAACCTAAATCGGAATTAGAACGGATTTCAAAATGCAGGTGTGGTTGCCTGACAGTCGGCTCCCCAGTCGTGCCTACGGTTCCCAATAAGTCGCCTTGATTAACTTTTTGACCTAAAGAAACCTGAATATCACCAAGATGACCGTAACGGCTTTGGATACCGCCAGCATGGTTAATGATCACTAATTGGCCATAAGTACCCTGTGGTTGAGCAAATACTATAGTTCCCGGAGCGATCGCTTGTACAGGAGTACCTACAGCAGCTAACAAGTCCACGCCACTATGAAAAAACACTTCACCAGTGGTAGGATGAATCTGCCAGCCATAAGGAAACATCACAGTTGTGACTGACTGCAAAGGATAGCCACTAATAGATATAGGCTCTGTAGACCCATTAGAGTCAGTTATGGGGCGGGGTGCTGACCCATTTACCCCGGGAACAAATACAATTCTGGGGTCTTGTTGGCAACCATTGATTTCAAACAGGGTATCAGCGCGAACCTCATATTTTTCCGCCACCTGTCGCCAATTTTGACCCCTAGGTACTTGTACAACAATGCCATTGTAGGGAGGAATTTGCAAATTGCTCCCTACATTGGGCTTTGCGGTTCTCAGATCCGGATTCATTTCGATGAGTGTTGCCGATGTGAGATTGTACCGCTGTGCTATGCTCTCCACAGTTTCACCACGATTAACTTGATGGCGCACGAAGCGAGATAATGCCGGAGTTGGGCAACTAGGGGCTGCATGAGCAGTGTTTGAGCTTACAGGGGTGGATGTTAAACCCATAGCACTAAGTAGGCTATACAGCAAAACTAGACGATAAGGAAAAGTCATAAGATCAAAGTCAAGCGATCGCTCAGTTTAGATTTTAGTGGGGGAATGGGGCTGTGGACAGGTACAGCAAAACTCAAAAGTCAAATCCTGACTATGAGAATTTTGTCATGTCCCAATTGCCCTGTAGCTTATTGTCGTTTTATTTGTGAAATTATCTGTTAACTTGTCCATTGCTTGACTACACTGAGAAGTTAGCAACTGCAACGTTTTGTTGAAACCTATTGACAATCTCAGGTCTAAAGACGCGCTCGTTTCCACACATCTGACAAGGTTTTATGAAGTTATCCTTAAAACAGCTAAGTATTTATCTATCTTTACTGACAATTGGTACCGGTGCTGGGGTGTTCGGTAGTCGTTATCTTGTACCACATAACCGCCATTTTCAAGAGTTACGGAATGTAACCGCACCCTTACCTTCAGAGTCTGTGGTTCCTCATCGGTTGGGGGGACCCATGGGCACTACTGGGGGTGATAACCTGAATTTTATTGCTACGGCAGTACAAAAAGTCGGACCTGCGGTAGTACGTATTAATGCTACCCGCAAAGTGGCTAACCCCATCTCAGATGTTTTGAAAAATCCCCTCTTACGTCGATTTTTTGGCGAAGATGAGCAACCAATTCCCAAAGAACGCATTGAGCGCGGTACAGGTTCGGGATTTATTTTAAGCGAAAATGGCCTATTGCTGACTAATGCTCATGTGGTGGCAGATACAGATACTGTGCAGGTCACTCTCAAAGATGGTCGAACTTTTCAGGGGCGGGTAGTGGGAGTTGATCTGACTACAGATCTGGCAGTGGTGAAAATTGCCGAAAATAAATTGCCTACGGTTAAGTTAGGCAATTCACAAAAATTAATCCCCGGACAATGGGCGATCGCTATTGGCAACCCTTTGGGGTTAGATAATACTGTCACTATTGGCATTATCAGCGCTACGGGGCGCACCAGCGCTCAAGTTGGCGTCCCAGATAAGCAAGTCAGCTTTATCCAAACTGATGCAGCCATTAACCCCGGTAACTCTGGCGGTCCCTTGTTAAATGCCCACGGTGAGGTTATTGGTGTTAACACTGCTATCCGCGCCGATGCTCAAGGTTTGGGCTTTGCTATCCCCATTGAAACTGCTACGCGTATTGCTAATCAACTATACAATCAAGCCACATCAAGTGATAGTCTGCAAAAATTGCCCGATTGACAATTAAGTATTAGACAAATTCTCTAACTGCATCCTTTGCTCCATCTGGCGGAGAAAGTATCCTGTCATCATGGCCGATGAGAGAAGCCCCGCTAAGTTCTCCTTATCTGTGGTAATTTGCACGTTAAAGTTTTCCAGGGGGAGCATTCCCACTAGTCCTTGGACGTTTTGGGAGATTATGTGTTTAATTTCCGGGCTCACGGACTGAGCGACACGGGCTAGAACTTCAGGAGGCTGATGTTGTAAATATTTGAGTAACTGATTCGGATTTTCGTCGAAGTGGTCATTGAGAAGCTGATTGGAGTTTTCCTCGGAATTGTCATTCAAAAAGTCAGGGTCAAACACCATTGGCAAATTTGAGCTTAGTTGCTGATTCTAGTGTGACATACTTCTACAGTTTGACATAGCTCACAATCCTAAATTAGGGTGATCCCTTGACGGTTCTTCACAACTGGCTACACACAGATATCAATCAGCCGCGCGGCTCTCTTGTTTGGGTTTGGTGGTTTAGTTCTAGTTGTTCTTCCGGGGGCTGCTGTTCTAAGATTTGCGACAAGTTTTCAATTTGGAAATACTGATAAAACTTGGGTGTGACTTGCAGTGAGTAGGAGCGAGAATCATTGTCTCGCCGTTTCCTCACAAATCCGAGTTCCACCAGTTCCGGTACGTGTTGATATACTCCTGAACCTCGTAGTTCAATTAAATCAGTTTGGAGTATGGGGTTATTCAAAGCGATGGCGGCTAAAGTCCGCAATGCACCTAATCCTAATTCTACAGGAATCAGCCTTTGTACTAAGTCATGAAAATCAGAGCGCAGTTGCAAACTGTAACCATTGGGGGTTTCTAGGATTTCTAAGGCGCTATCTCTGTGAGCATAATTATCCATTAGTTCCATGATTCCCTCTTCGACTGTAGCGCGATCGCACCCTGCATACTCAGCGATTTCACCCAGGGATAAAGGCTTACCTTTTAAATACAGAATCGCTTCTATCTTAGTTGCTGTAGTCATTGGTCATTAGTCGTTGGTCATTGAATCAAAAATCCCCGCACCTTGACACTGGGGAATGTTCACCCCATTATCGTTGGCTGAGGATAAATTCAGCCATGGCCAAATCTTGGGGAGTTGTCACTTTCAAGTTTGTCTCTTCTCCCGGGACAATTCGGACTTCAATACCGCATCTTTCAAATAAAGCAGCATCATCGGTGACTTCCCAGCCTTGACGAAGGCCTTGAGCGTGGCACTGTTTTAATAAGTTAACATTAAAGCCTTGGGGGGTTTGTGCTGCCCATAATTGCTGACGGTCGGGGGTAGTTTGAATGATGCCATGCTTATCTACGACTTTGATTGTATCTTTCACGGGAACCGCAGCAATTAAACCAGAACATTCTTGGATGGCTTGGGCGCATGAGTTGAGTAAGTCTGGTGTCACCAGACATCTGGCCCCATCGTGAATTAATACGTGTTCTGCGGTGTCTGGAAGCGCCTGCAAGCCATTATAAACTGATTCTTGACGGGAGAGACCGCCAGGAATAAATTCTACTGGTTTAGTCACGTTTAGATCGGCGACAATTGCCTTGAAGTCCGGCCAGTCAACCGGTTGAGAAATAATCCCTATCCATTTGATTGTACTGGCCGCTGCGGCAGCTTTGAGAGTCCAAGCAATAATTGGTTGCGATCGCACTTGCAGGAGGAGTTTATTGCGGGTTCCTCCCATTCTTTTGCCGGTTCCAGCGGCTGGAATAAGTAAATGCACAGAAAACCTCAATCAATTAATAACTGATCATCAATGACTAATGACTAATAATCAATAACTAATGACTATATTCACCTAAAATAAGAGCGAGTACGCGTGAATAAATATTATGCGAGTAGTAGCCCTTGTTCCTGGCGGAATTGGCGACCAAATTCTTTTCTTCCCGACTCTAGATGACTTGAGGCGTTATTACCCTAAGGCTCAGTTAGATGTCGTTGTGGAACCCCGGTCAAAGGCTACCTACCGGGTGAGCAAGTCAGTTAATGATGTCCTGACTTTTGATTACACAGACCGCAATAGTCTGGCTGATTGGAGTAATTTCGTGGGGATGATTCGCGATCGCGAGTATGATGCGGTGATCACTCCGGGAGAAAGTTGGTTAATGGGTCTTTTGCTGTGGCTAACTGGAATCCCTACCCGCGTTGGCTACAAAGGCAAAGGAGCAGGTTTTCTGACTGATTCTGTGCCATACCAACCCAACCAGTACAAGGCGGCAGTTTACCACGATTTGCTGCAACCCTTTGGGATTAAAACCCCTTGCCCAGAGTTAGCAGTGAGTCTGCCTAAACCGGATATTGACTGGTCACAAAATGAACAAAAACGCTTGGGAATAAATGACACAGGCTACATATTAGTTCATGCTGGTTCTAGTGATATCTCTCACACAGGTTCAGATCAACTCTACCCTCTAAAACACTGGGAGCAAATCATTCAAGAATGCCAACACAAGCAACCGGATTTGCCTGTGGTGGTGATTCGCGGCTCTGAAAATGAGCAGGTTTGGCGATCGCTCCTGGAAAGAACCACCGGGATTAAGCTGACTGCTCCTGATAACATTGGCAAATTAACCGCCATGATTGGGGGAGCAAGTTTGATGTTATCTACTGATGATCCACTACTTCATTTAAGTGTAGCAGTGCAAACTTATACTATTGCCCTGTTTGGCTCTACAGATCCAGAATCGGTGTTGCCCAAAAATGATAAGTTTCTGGCGATTAAATCACCAACGTCACAATTAGCAGATATTTCACCCCAAATAGTTTTGCAGAAAATTTGGGGCGGCTAAAATCCTCCTACACCTCTTGAGAGGTGTAGGCTTTTCAAAGCATCTCAAACAACCCATCATCTAGGTCATAACCCAGCATTTGCGCCATAGACTTTAACCGGGGATAGCTGGGGATACCTTGTTCCTTGAGCCAATCACCTAATATAAAAATTTTGTGCATGAGAAATATTTCTAAGGCTTCTGGGTTATATTGAATACCTTCTTTTGCACTGAATTGGTGTGGTACAAGCATGGCAGTATAACGGGCTAATTCCCCGGATTTCCAATCTAGTAAAAATGGTAGCCAGGGATATTTAGCATCTAAACGGACAAACCATAGACGCAACTCTGGGATTTCTGAAAGTTCCCGGGGATCTCCGGGTGATAAGGCATATTGGATATTAAAGCTTAACTGCTGTTCCCAGGATGCCATCCCTTTGTCTTCGAGTAGTTGCGTAATCACCTTCAAGGCAGGTGAGATATCTAGATTGTTAACGTGGTCGGTATCGACTTGAATTGTAATCGTCATGCTCAAAAGTAGGATCGAGAATCACCAGCTTTGCTGGGTGTGATGGCACATTATTTGCACCCAGTTATTTTTTTACCTGTGTATGTCTAACTTGGCAAACTTGACACCTGCCTAGGGTTGGACATTTGCTATAATTGTAAGTTAAAGTTGTAATGAGTTTGTTTAAGAGCAGAGTGTAATCAAACAAACCCTAATCACCAACGGACAATCACCACATTAAATTGTAAATTCCCAGAGCCAGACAAAATCGGGAAAATACCCTTATAGTTAACCAACTTAACTATGCAAAATCACTCGATATCTCCCAAACCAATTCGTTCCCTAGAGGAAGCCCTGGATAGGTGTCAACTCTTGGGGATGCGCGTCAGTCGCCAGCGCCGCTTTATTTTAGAATTGCTGTGGCAGGCTAATGAACACCTTTCTGCTAGAGAAATTTATGCTCGTCTCAGCCAGCAGGGTAAAGATATTGGTCACACTTCTGTTTATCAAAATTTAGAAGCCCTATCAAGTCAGGGCATCATTGAGTGTGTTGAACGCTGTGACGGGCGTTTATACGGTAATATCAGTGATTCCCATAGTCATGTCAACTGTATTGATACTAATCAACTGCTGGATGTGCATATAGAACTACCCGCAGAATTAATCCGTGAGGTGGAAAAACAAACAGGAGTCAGGATTACTGAATACAGTATTAACTTTTATGGTTACCGCCATCCCCAAAAACCAGAATAATTTTTAACGGGATTTTCACCAATATTCCCACAAAATTGGCGTGACAATTAACCCACGAGAATGTCATACTCAGGAGGACTGCAATAGTTAAAGCTAAACTTGGGGGTTTTCATCATCAGCCGATCTCAGCGCGGTTTGTGACTGAGTTTCCCGCGTACTATATCTTATGAATAATAAACCCCTAAAATTATTGTTAATTGACAAAGATGCCATATTCCGGTTAGGACTACGGGTAGCTTTGTCAACAGTGCCTGACATCGAAGTAATATCGGAAGCAGAAACAGATACAAGGGCCTTGCAGATACTAGCAGAACTGGCTCAAAAAGACCCCAACCAAGTGAACTTGGTAGTTTTAGAATTAGGTAATGGTCGCTCTATTTCCAGTCAGCAGCAAGGATTACAACTGTGTCAACAAATCAAAAACCAATACCCCAAACTACCAATTTTCCTACTGAGTTCTGTTCAAGAACCAGGATTGCTGTTAGCCGTACGTGCTACTGGCGTTAATGGCTACTGTCCTAAAGGTACTCCTATTTCTGAATTAGTCGCTGCTATGGAAGCAGTAGTAGATGGTGGTTGTTATTGGTTTCCTCCACAGGGAAGCCTTGATTCCACTGCGGATTATTCCATCACGCCATCACCTACTCTTCCCCTGGTCAGGGTGCGGAAAAATTGGTATTTGTCGGGGGTTGCTTACATTGAAGCAGATTTAGGCGCAGTGATGACGCAATTACAAATCCCTGGGATCCCGTTAATAGATCGAGCTGTTCTGGCTGGAAAAAGACGAGAACTATTAGCCGCGCGTTGGTTACTCAGTCGGTTATTAGTTTCGCCACAGGAAAGAGAACCGGAACAGCAGAAACCGGCTGTAATTCCAGTATTCAGTAGTGAGAATGTGAGATTGAAGGTAAAAGAAGAACCTACTTTAGCGCCTCTACTTAGCCCGCGATCGCTACAATCTGATCTATTTGCAGTATGTGTGAATAAATTACAATTTTCTTTACAAAATGTCACAGATGTGGCTTTAGAAATTGATATTTTTCGGGAAGATAAAAGACGGGAACTACTGTATTTAATTCTGCAAAAACTGGCGCAAAACCTAGATGAATTGCGTGTTCCTCAAGTAAGCGGCGCTCAATTAGAAAGCTTAAAAGACACAATATTATATGATTTATGGCAAGGAGTAATTACAGATTTCTTTGGCAAATTTTATCGCGTACAAGTAGGTAACCAAGATATAGAAGTTGTCAATTTATTGCTGCAAAATTATCGGGTGGTACAAACAGAGATCATCAATAAAATACCCCTAGTACTAGAGTTATTTTCTTATTTAGTATTTCAGACAGACTTGCACATTGATAATACCACCTACCCTGGGGGTACACCTGAAGCGAAATCCCAAGCATTAATAATTTTAGAAAATTTATTGATTTCCGTAGCCAATAGTGTAGTGCAACCATTGCTCAACTCTTTAGCAGACGTAGAAGACATTAAACAGAATTATTATGATCGCCGCTTAATTTCCACAAGAGAAATAGAACGCTTCCGCAATGAGTTATCATGGAAATACCGTTTAAACAAGTATATCAATGAGCCTAAAAGCATATTTGAAAGTACCTATGAGCTATTTGTATTAGCACCGCGTGGGATTGCCAAAACTGCAATTTATGCCCCCCGTGGTCAGGAATTAGCCCAGCTTTCTGGTATTCCCCTATTAGTGACACTGGTACTAGAATTTCGAGATGCGATCGCGCCGCGGTTGAAATCATTATTATCTATTGTGGGTAGCGGTATTGTTTTTTTGCTCACTAAAATAGTGGGACGGGGTTTAGGTTTAATCGGTCGTGGTATCCTCCAAGGAATTGGTAGCGTATCTTTAACAGAAAAGAACTTTAAGCGTCATAGTGAGCGACCGAAATAAGCCGATTACCAATTCCAATCGCGGCGGAAATGAAAAAAGCCTTCGAGAAAATCTTGTAAAGCATGATTGGTATTTAACCTTTGCTGACCCCACTGTGTGGCTGTATCTTCAATAATCTGGGAAAAGCTAGGATAGACACAACACAAAGAAGCTAAATGTTTAACGGGAATTTTTCGGGACATAGCCAAAGCAATTATATTAATTAACTCCGACGCTTCCTCCCCCAATATGGAGGCTCCCAAAATTTCCCCATTGCGGTGTACAATCAAATTACATATACCTGTAGTTTGATCTCGGAGTTGGGCAGCTGGGATTGATTTATAATACTGCCGTAAAACTAAAACCTCATCGGGTCGAAATTGGCGTTTTACTTGGACTGGTGTTAAACCGACTTCCGCTAACCGGGGATGAGAATTGAGACCCCAGGGAATGCAGCGATAATTGACTGTAAATCTGGGAAAAAACAAGGCATTTTTGACAGCGATTCTCGCTTCATAATTAGCAACATTGGGAAAATCATAACCCCCAATCACATCGCCACAGGCGTAAATACGGGGATTAGTAGTTTGTAATTTATCATTGAGCAGTAAGCGACGTTGCCGCCATTTCACACCTACAGCACCTAAATTCAGGTACTCTAGGTTTGGTTGCTGTGCAGTTGCTACTAGGATTTGGTCGGTTTGAATAGCTTTATTTCCTACCTGAACCCACTTTTTACCCTCAATTAGTTTGACTTGAGTTACTGGTTTTTGAGTCAGGACACGCACACCATCAACTTCTAACTGTGCTTGCAGCAGGTGGGCTATTTCTGGGTCGGCGTAGGGGAGAATAGATGCAGATTTCACTGCTAAGGTGACACTACAACCCAACCGCGCCAGAGTTTGGGCTACTTCAATACTTTGGGGAATACCGCCAATAATTACCCAATTTTGCGGTAAGGTTGGTTGCTTGAGAGTTTGCCAAATATTAGATAATGTCAAGTAACCAGTGGGTTGTAATCCCTGAATTTCTGGATGGTACAAAACAGAACCAGTGGCTAGTAAGTAGGTACGCCCCCGCAATAGGCGTTGATTTACGGTAAAGCCTAAATGGGGTAAGGATTGAAATTGACCAGTACCCAGGATGACATCTACACCCAGAGCTGCTAGGTTAGCCAGAGAAGTTTGTGCTTGGATGTGGTCGATCACACCGTGACTATACAACCTGGTTTCTGTCCAGGTGAGTGATGGTTGTGTGGTGTGAATTCCCCGGCCAGCAACATCATTGAGGTTATGGAGGATTTTAGCAACTTCGCTGATGGCTTGATGTTGACTAAAGCCATAATTTAGTTGAGACTCCACTAAAGCCACGGTGGCTTTGAGTTGGGTTGCAACTAGGGCTGCATAGCGTCCGGCAACAGTACCACCAATAATTACTAAGTCGTAATCAATTGTCATTGGTTATTGGTCAATGGTCAACAGTCAAGGAATATAAGGCTGTGAGCAGACGTTGGTTATCAGACTCCGAACGGACAGCAACCCGGAAAAAGCGATCGCCTAATTCTTTAAAGCTGAGGCAATCACGAATTAAAATTTGGTGATGCTGGAGTAATTGTTGTTGTAATTGAGAACTCGATGATTGTGATCCTACTAGTAGGAAGTTAGCACTGCCTTCTAGAGGCTGCAAACCTGGAATTGAGGTTAAACCTTGAAAAAGTTGGTTTCTTGCCTGTGGTAGCCATTTCCAGGTGCGCTCTTGAAACTCTTGATCTTGGATAGCGGCAATGGCGGCGGCGGCGGCTAGGGTGTTTACAGGCCAGGGATCTCGCCATGATTGCCATTGAGCCAGACGGTCAGGGTGGGCGATCGCATAGCCTAATCTCAGTCCGGGGAGACTGTAAAATTTCGTTAGCGATCGCAATACTACGAGATTTGGATATTCTTGCACCATTCCAATGAGACTTTGTTCCTCATCGGGGGGGAGAAAATCCATAAATGCCTCATCCAGCACCACCAAGGAATATTGCTCTAAATAAGGCAAAATCGCCCCCCTGTAGAATAACCTCCCTGTGGGGTTATGAGGATTATTTAGCAATAATCCATAACTTCCTGGTGAAGATAAAGGATATGAAGCAGAATTTATTCCTATTTCCCATTGTCCAGTTGTCAAAGAAAGGGGAAACTCCAGGATATTAGCATTATATGCCGTTAGTGTTCGGTAATAATCGCCAAAGGCTGGAGTAACTAAGGATGTTGCGGATAAATTCGCTAACTCTCTCCCGGCTAAAGTCAGTAATTCCGCTGAACCATTCCCTGGCAGAATCCACTCAGAAGGTAATTTATGAAAGCCTCCTAAAGCAACTCTAAGTTCACTGTAATCTGGTTGTGGATAGTGCCTAAGATTACTAATTTGGGAATAAATAGCCGCGATCGCGCTATTTGGTGGTCCCAAAGGACTGATGCTGGCAGAAAAATCCAGAATACCTTCAGGTGGACAGCCAGCTAGTGCTGCCGCCCAGGCTAAATTTCCACCGTGAACTGGTTGCTGCATCAATAAGAGGTTCCCTAAAACGTTATCTATTCTTTGGGTTCTTTTGGGGGTGCAACCTTTTCTCTAAACAGCTTACCAGCCGAGAAAGCAGGAACCCTAGTGGCAGGAATTTCCATCTTTTCGTTAGTTTTGGGGTTGCGACCTTCACGAGCCTTGCGTTCTCGTGATTCAAAGGAGCCAAATCCTACTAATGTTACTTTATCCCCAGAAGAGACAGCTTCAATAATAGTCTCCAAAGCAGCAGTTAACACAGCATCGGCTTGTTTTTTAGTAACACTAGCCTTTTCAGACACTGCATCAACTAATTCACCCTTGTTCATATCAAACTCCTTGATCTTTACTTGAGATTCTCGACAGTTGCACTGTGTGGCATCTTTGATTAATTCTCCCTAGAGAGAATTAGAAAAGTCGCTCTTTGGGATTATTGATGTTAGAAATACCTGTATATCCCATCAGATCGACTTTTCAATGAATCATTCTAAGGTGTTGTAGCCTGAACTGGATAGATGAAACCATTAATTTATATAGATTTCGGGTTTTTTTGTGCTTTTTCAGTAAATTTAAACCACAAAATATACATACAAATTGCCGGAATACTGAAAAATGCCCCAGATTTTTTCAGCTTTTGCTCTCAACCTGGTCATGGGTTAAGAGCAGATTAACATGATCAACTGACTGATACTTGACAATTTTTGATAGACTAAGCAACTGATTTTGACAACTTTTCACCCCTTGCAAATGTAATCATCAGGCTAAAATGATCCGATTGCGAAAATTCAAACAACTAGTTATTTGGGCATTGGTAGGCTTACTTACTAGTTGGTTAGTAAGTTGTAATACTGCTAATAATACAGTATCTCCTGCGGGTACACAAGCAACTGTTGAGTTTTGGACGATGCAACTCCAACCTCAATTTACTGACTATTTCCAAGGTTTGATTGCTAATTTTGAAACGGAAAATCCCGGTATCAAGGTCAACTGGGTTGATGTGCCCTGGGCGGCAATGGAGAACAAAATTTTAACATCTGTCTCAGCAAATACACCACCTGATGTGGTCAATCTCAATCCAGTTTTTGCTTCTCAACTGGCGGGAAGAAATGCTTGGTTAGACTTAGATCCCAAAATTTCTGATGCAGAACGTTCTTCTTATCTACCGAATATTTGGAAAGCTAGCACCCTGAATGGTAAAAGTTTTGGTATTCCTTGGTACTTGACTACCAGGCTAAATATTTATAACACTGATTTATTGCAACAGGCAGGTATTAATAAAGTACCGTCAACCTATGCAGAATTGGCAGATGTCGCCCAGAAAATTAAAGACCAGACGGGTAAATATGCCTTTTTTGTCACTTTTGTACCCCAAGATTCCGGTGAGGTGTTGGAGTCATTTGTACAAATGGGCGTTACCCTAGTCAATGAGGAGGGTAAGGCGGCTTTTAATTCTCCCGAAGGTAAAGCAGCTTTTCAATATTGGGTGAATTTATATCAACAGGGGTTACTTCCCAGGGAGGCTTTAACCCAAGGACATCGCCATGGCATTGATTTATACCAGTCTGGACAAACGGCTTTTTTAGCTTCCGGGCCTGAGTTTCTCAATACCATTGCTAGGAATGCTCCCCAAATTGCCAAGGCCTCCGCGATCGCACCCCAGATTACCGGTGATACTGGTAAAAAGAATGTGGCTGTGATGAATTTAGTTGTCCCCCGTGCTAGTCAACATCCCGATGCGGCCGTTAAGTTTGCTTTATTTGTCACCAATGACAAGAATCAGCTAGCCTTTGCTAAAGCTGCTAATGTTTTACCATCCACAAAACAAGCACTGGCAGATAGTTACTTTCAAAATGTCCCTGATACTGCTTCTACAGTGGAACGGGCGAGGGTGATTAGTGCGAAACAATTGCAACAAGCAGAGATTTTAACGCCAACTTTGAAAGATTCTAAACGTCTGCAAAAGGCGATTTATGAAAATTTACAAGCAGCTATGTTAGGTCAAAAAACTGTAGATCAAGCTGTGGAAGATGCGGCGCAAGAATGGAATAATAGGCTATAGTCTGAGATTTTCACCACATCCCCGACTGGTTCAACAGCCGGGGAGCTATCTCCCCTGTCTGAAAAAATGACCGATTAAGTAGAGAGAACCACACAAAACAACTTGATTATTTTTCTCATTAATAGCTGCATCTAGGGCGGATGTTAAATCTGGATAGGTTTCACATCTGGACAATTCTGGACAAATTTCAACGGCTATTTGGGCTAATTCTCTGGGGTCGGCTGAACTATGATCTGGGACTGGAACTAGATATAATCGGTCTTGCGATCGCAGTAAGGCTTGAAAAATATCTCTATGTTCTTTAGTAGAAAGCATTCCCATCACCCAAGTTAACCCAGGGGTGTGTAAACTGTCTACATAATCTCTTAATGCTTGAGCAGCTGCGGGGTTATGAGCGCCATCAATTAATAATTTGCGGTTTTTCCAACTCACCCATTGCATTCGTCCGGGCCATTGAGTTTTACTCATCCCGTTAACAATCGCTTCTGGGGAAATCTTCCAACCCTGGTTTTGCAGAATTTCTACACCAGCTAAAGCTAAGGCTGAGTTATTTAGTTGAATTTGCCCCTGTAATGGGAGAGGATATTTAATAACCCAGGAGTTTACCTGAGTTTCATATTCAGCCCATCCGGGGGAGATTTCATGAGCAGATTTTGGTGAAATATAAGGGGATTGTAATTCTTCGGCACGCGATCGCACAACTTTTTGGGCATCTGGGGGCAATTTCCCCACCACAACCGGACACCCCGGTTTAATAATACCTGCTTTTTCCCTAGCAATATCCGCCACAGTCGGACCTAATTGCTGCCAATGTTCCCGGCTAATAGATGTAATTATAGTTACTAATGGATCTGAGCAAACATTGGTCGCATCCAACCGCCCCCCCAAACCCACTTCTATCACGGCCACATCAACTTGAGCTTGAGCAAAATACAACCAAGCAGCGGCGGTAATCACTTCAAACTGGGTTGGGTACTCATCATCAGCTTGAATAGCATCTTGGACTTGTAAGATTAATTGGCTGAACTTCTCACTAGTAATTGGCTGTTTATTAATACAAATGCGTTCAGTCCAATCAACTAAATGAGGAGAGATATAACAGCCAGTCTGATAACCAGCTTCAGTGAGTATAGAGTGAAGATAAGCACAAACAGAACCTTTACCATTAGTACCAGCAACGTGAATTACCGGAACTTGGAGATGGGGGTTACCCAGGTTAGCCAATAGTTTGATAATGCGGGAGAGTCCCAGATTAACGCCAAAATGCTGAAACGGTTTTAGTAAAGAATTTATATCCACAAACAGATGAGAAAGACAAGGTATATGAGGGAATAGGGCGAAAATACCCCATTTCCCCCCCCAAAAAACGACTGTCCTGAATTAAGGAAACAGCCGATTTTATCGATAATTTTGTTTAAACTTAGGCTTCTCTGTTCAAAAAGTTTTGTACTTGTCTTAAAGCTGCAGCACCAATGTTAAATGCAGCCCAACTACCAGCAATGACAATGGGTGCAAGAACGATGACTATACGGTAATCGATATCCATATCTAGAACTCCTCTTTTAAGTGAAAATTAAAGTTTTATGAACTGTTCTCATGTTTATTTTTAACCTAATTGGCAAATTTTGCTAGTCCCATGGGATTACAAGTTTCAGCGGGGATTGCAATCATGTTAAGCATTGCTGCCTTCAGGCTAATTACCAATATATAGTTATATTACAATCTTTGGCACTATTTCTGGTGAGCAAAACCAAGATCATTTCCCGTTCCCCCATGAACTAAAGCTAACTTTTTGTAACGTTCTGCGTGTTCTATCAGTTCTGCGGCTTCGTTTTCTGGAACTGGGCGCAATACCTTACCAGGAACACCGACCACTAGAGACCGAGGGGGGACATTCTTAGTTACCACCGCGCCAGCACCAACGATGCTACCATGACCCACTCTCACCCCATCTAAAATAATTGCACCAATGCCAATCAAGCAGCCATATTCAATGTGGGCAGAATGTACCACGGCGCGATGGCCGATAGTGACATGATGTTCTAGAATTGTTGGTAAACCAGGGTCACCATGTAAAATTGCCCCATCTTGAATGTTTGTACATTCCCCAATATCAATGCGTTCTACATCTCCCCTAACTACTGCACCATACCAAATGCTGACCCCGGCTTGAATGTTTACCGAACCTATAACCACAGCATTGGCGGCGATGAAAGCTGCTTGAGAAAAATCGGGAGATGGCCAGTAAGAAGTTGTAGACACGATAGAATATGAATATGGTACCCACCGAACACTGGAGAAGCTCTAAAGTTTGAGGCTTGCTGCACAACCAGAATATCACAGTGTCACCTCTCTCATCTGAGTCAGATGCTAGTGAAGATTGTTTACGCTGAAACTCGGTTTCTTTGCAGCAATGAGCAAGCCTCGACAATAGAGGAGCCGAAGTGTCAAATCCAACTCGCTGGTGCTGGTGAAAACGACAATATGTTTTTATGCACTTCATGATGAATCCAGGCTTGCAGTACCCTATATTTGGCCCTGACATTCAGTGTCCCCACTGTCGTCAGTCTATTCCGGCTCTGACACTCACAGATACTTATTTGTGTCCCCGTCATGGTGCTTTTGAGGCCAACCCTAAAAATGGAGAGTTAGTTCACCTCCAGTCGGGTCGTCATTGGCGACGCTGGAATAATGAATGGTATAGACAGCATACCCATCCCGATGGCATTCGCTTTGAAATCCACGAGGCATTGGATAAGCTGTATACTCAAGGTTACAGGGCAACACGGGTAATTATTGCTCAACGTTATCAGGAGTTGATGAGTGGCTATCTAGAACGTAGCACCCCTTGGCGTTCTGGAGACCCGGAAGCTACCTCAGCACGATTATATGGCTTACCCGTGGATTTTAGCCCCGATGCTTCCCAAGATCCCAGTTGGGATGTGATTAATTTTGATCTGGAAAAGGAACCTGGTGTACCTGTACGCTATCCCTATTTCCGATTATTTGAGTAACAGATGTAGAGACAATCGATCAATTGTCTCTACCAGGGGGTGACTAAATTATTATGCATCACGCTTCGATTCGCACTGCTAATATTCATCGGGCGATCGCATTCTATGAACTGTTAGGGTTTACAGTTTGTGAGCGCTTCACCACAGGCTATACTCTGGCTTGTTGGATGGAAGGTTTAGGGGGGAGAATCGAATTAATCCAAATTCCTCAACCTAAACCCGCACCAGATGCTTTTACCGATGAGCATTATGTGGGTTATTATCATCTGTCTTTTGATTTAACTACAATTACATCCGATTTACCCGGATGGTTGACAAATTTACAATCACGTGTTAATTGTGCAGAGAATTTACCACCCCTGAAAGTACTTTTAGAACCCACTCAGCAGCAAATAGGCGATCGCATTTGGGAGGTGGCTTTTATTGCTGATACTGATGGCTTACCCCTAGAATTTATTCGCTGTCTGGCTCAACTTGATTAGTTACAGGGTGTATTAAACCATGCTACAATTATTCTGGTTTTTTTGTAACATTGTCAAAATTAGTTAATATATTATACCCTTGGCAAAATTTGGTTTAACTACTCAATGACTCGGTTATTTACAGAATTTTATCAAAATATATTGTACCCAATTTTACCTAATGTACTGCGTTTAATTCGCCAGTTCACTTTCCTATGTTTGCTGCTGTGCTTAGTTTTTGCGCTTCAGAGCCAGGCGATCGCCGCTGATTTTACAGATAATTTACTTAAACAGCCACCTAGAGAAATTACGATTAGTTTAGGTAATTCCGCTAATGAACTCAAATTTGAACCAGATCATTTAGAATTTGTCCCTGGTAAACGCTATCTATTACACCTAAATAATCCCAGCCAACTAAAACATTATTTCACAGCCAAAGATTTTGCTGATAGTATCTGGACGCAAAAAGTCGAAGCTGGCAAAGTAGAAGTCAAAGGCGCAATTCATGAACTAGAACTCAAACCCGGTGCAGAAGCAGAATGGTTCTTTGTGCCCATCAAACCCGGAAAATATAGCTTAAACTGTTCTATAGCCGGACATACAGCAGCAGGAATGACAGGAGAAATTGCTATACAGTAACTGATGACAGCAATCGCAAACCAGGCTTGGTAAAAATAAGGTAACTTAAATTTATAGCCATATCAGTCAGTCATCAGTAATTATTAAACTCTCCATGAACATTCTCAGTAACCTGCTCTCCCAAAAAACTCAGCCCCAAACCACACCAAAACAACACCGGGGAATTGAAATTAAATCCCCCCGGGAAATTGAAACCATGCGGCAATCAGCTAAAATTGTAGCTACCGTACTCAAAGAAATTTCTGAGATGGTCAAGCCGGGTATGACTACAGCAGATTTGGACGCTTACGCTGAAAACCGCATCCGGGAAATGGGCGCTACACCCAGCTTTAAAGGCTATCATGGCTTTACCGGTTCCATTTGTGCCAGTATTAATCATGAAGTTGTCCATGGTATCCCCAGCACTAAGAAAGTAATTCAAACCGGGGATGTGTTAAAAGTAGATACCGGTGCTTATTACGAAGGTTTTCATGGTGATTCTTGTATTACCATCGCCGTGGGAGATGTCACCCCAGATGCTGCTAAACTCATCCGCGTTGCAGAAGAAGCACTCTATAAAGGTATTGAACAGGTAAAGGCGGGTGCTTATTTACTTGACTTAGCCGGAGCCATAGAAGACCATGTAAAAAGTAATGGTTTTAGTGTGGTGGAAGGATTTACAGGTCATGGTGTAGGTCGGAATTTACACGAAGAACCTTCAGTTTTTAACTACCGCACCCGGGAAATGCCAAATGTGAAACTACGCGCAGGAATGACTTTAGCAATTGAACCAATTTTAAATGCAGGTTCTAAGCATACTAGAATATTGTCTGACAGGTCGGACCGCTGTAACTGTAGATAATTCTCTATCAGCCCAGTTTGAACATACGGTTTTAGTGACAGAAACAGGTTACGAGATTTTAACAGACCGCACCCAAGTTTAATATACATAGTTTTGGGGAACTCCGGTCCTAATACAAACTTGTCAGTTATATATAGTCTCCTATTTGAGTTGAGAAATTATCAGTGAGGAAAGGGAACACCGGAACACCGGAACACCGGAACAGAAATTGTTCATGAATCATTTAGGATTGCTATATATCATCATTATCAATTATCAATAGATATTTTAATTAATCAACATATGAATAACAATGATTTAGCTTTTACCCCAGCCCTAGAATTAGCCAAGCTGATTCGTGGTCGGGAAGTATCACCCCTGGAATTAGTAGAATTATATTTAAACCGCATTGAGCAGTTTAACCCCCAACTAGGAAGTTATTTTACAGTCACAGCAGAACAAGCGATCGCAGATGCTCAGGCTAAAACAGAAATATTAACAACCACCTCAGAACTACCGCCATTTTTCGGTGTCCCCATTTCCATTAAAGACCTAAACGCCGTGGCTGGTGTACCCTGTACCTATGGGAGTCCTGCTTTATTACAAAACATCCCTAAGTACGATGATGGCGTAGTCACTCGCATTAAACAAGCTGGATTTATTATCCTGGGTAAAACCGCCACCTCAGAACTAGGTTCATTTCCTTACACCGAACCTACAGGATTTCCCCCAGCGAGAAACCCTTGGAATTTAGAATACACCCCCGGCGGTTCCAGTGGCGGTGCTGCTGCAGCGGTAGCAGCGGGGTTATGTGCTATAGCCCAAGGTTCCGACGGTGGCGGCTCTATTCGCGGTCCCGCGGCTTGCTGTGGTTTAGTGGGTATAAAACCATCAAGGGGTAGAGTCACCCATGCACCCGTAGGAAGTCCCGTAGCTGGACTTGGTACTAATGGACCGATCGCCCGGACGGTAGCAGATGCAGCCGCCCTTTTAGATGTCATGTCTGGTTATGTCACAGGTGATCCTTACTGGTTACCAGATCCTCAAACTTCCTTCCTCGCCGCTACCACAGAGAAACTCGGTAATTTACGCATCGCCTTTAGTACCAGTATCCACCCCCTGGGGCTAGCTGATGCTAACTGTCAGCAAGGGGTAATGCAAACAGTAGAATTATTAGCACAATTAGGTCATACTATAGAAGAGAAGTCCCTTGATTTGAGTGGGTTAGTAGAACCATTTCAAACTGTGTGGCAAGGTGCTGTCGCTGCATCAGGAATACCACCAGAAGCATTACAGCCGGTTAATCGCTTTCTCTTCTCCCGCATAGGTTCAGTGGGTGAGTATCTCCGGGCGGTTTCCCAAATGCAAATCCTAGCCAGGCAAATTGTGGCGTTTTTCGATACCGTAGATGTACTAGTATTGCCTGTATATTTACGTTCACCCATTCGGGTGGGGGAATGGGCTGATTTAACTCCAGAAGAGACATTCCAAAAAATTATCCACTGGGTAGCACCTTGTCCCGCTGCTAACGCCACGGGACAACCCGCTATAGCAATTCCTGTGGGTTTTGATGCTAACGGGTTACCTATGAGTGTACAGCTAGTTGGCAAACCCGCGGCGGAATCCACTTTAATTAGTCTAGCTGCGCAATTAGAAGCCGCCAACCCTTGGATTCAACATCGACCCAACTTGGTAACACAAGGTTAACATGCAGGCATCGTTAGCACAACTCTCAGAAATTATTGTGTTTGCAGGTTTAGAAACCGCAGACAAGTTAAAATTGCAATCTTTCACTCAGGTGCAAGGATACAGCAAAGGAGAGATGATTTTGCATGAGGGCGATCGATTACCAGAAAAATTGTATGCTGTAGTTAGTGGAGCTATTCAAGTCACCAAAACAGCAACCACAGGTAAGGAAACTATTTTAAGAGGACTAACCGCGGGGGAAATCTTCGCCGCTCCCGCACTTTTAGGGAATGGTATTTCACCTGCAAATGTGACAGCTGAATGCGATTGTGAAATTCTCACCGTTGAACGTGAGGCTTTACTACAAGCGATCCAAAATAATCCCGAAATTGCCTTACGTATGTTGGTGGTTTTTAACAATCGCATTCAACAATTACATGAAACAGTACATGGATTAGTTTCAGAAAAAGCAATTGTGCGCCTAGCGAGATTAATCCAATATTCTGCCGCTACATCAGGAACCGAAACCACTAGTCAAGGTCAAACTTTAAAAATTAAATTATCTTACTATCGTATAGCGCGTAGTATTGGTATTACCTATGAAGAATGCCTGCGGTTAATCAAAAGTTTAAACACAGTAGTTACCTATAGTCGGGGAGGTAAAATCATTATATTAGATGGTGGCAGATTAGAAGCGATCGCCTCTGGCAATATATATGAATAAAATCATAAGTGTTGAATGTTCAGAAAAAGGTGATAAAAATAGCCCAAAATATGGTAATTGTTGGGACAAAGAATAAAATAAATTAATTGATAATGATTGTAAATTAATTTCCCCTTTTACAAAAAAATCATATCAGCTAATTTATGAAACTGCTAAATTTAACCTCTCTCTCTCACGAGCAGCAACCACTAAAACTAAACAGAGTGCAGCCACAGCTTTTTGCCATTCTTGCTTAATTTGCTCATCTTCCACACCTGTAAACACTCCCACCAACCGAGGAATAGAAGCTTCTAAAGCCAGGCGCGGAACTGGACGATGTAACTCAACCAAATGCATTAAACTTTCTTGATTATTCACAAAAGCAATTACCCATTTAGTTGTATGGTCAGGACTATCAGGAACACGCTTAATACCTAACTCTTTTTTTAACCAATGGTAAAAAGGCGGTAATTCCTTGGCTAAAACCTGTCCGGCTGTAGGTAAAGTTTTTCTGAGCAAATTAGTATTTAAGCTATTGAGTGTTGCTCGCAGTTCGGGTGAGTTGAGAAATTCCACCAGGGATTTTGTCAATATAGATTCTAATTGCACTGGCGAAATATCTAACTGTTGGTTGAAGGTAGAAATTAAGGTTGACATTTGGGTAAATTCCTCTTCAAATTTCCCGGTAGTTTATACTACATGAAAGGATAATTAACTAGATGTAAGCTGAGGGTAAATATCAATTTAAATCACCCATAAACGCAGGGGCGCACAAAATAAAAAAAGTTAAATAAATCGAATTTGAGGATTTTATCTGGCAATTGAGCGCCCATAAAGTTATTATTTATCTAATACTTTGTCGGAAAGGGTGAGTAAAAAAGCTAAATTTTCTTCTGCTTTTAAAGCATGGGGTGCATGGCCAGGCATAAAAACAAAAACTCCCGGTTCAAGTGTAATTTCTTCCCCTGCTAAGTTTAGTAAACCTTTTCCTTCTAAAACATTAATACTAGCATTGCGAGTAGAAGTATGTTCAGAAATCTCTGTTGAGGCTGCTAAACAAAATAAGGTGTATTGACAATTTTTATCTTGAGTTATTACTTTGCTCAGAACCCCAGCACGGGGGTATTCAATTTGTTCTCGCAGTTGGGTAACTAAATATTCGGTAGATTTGGTTTGATTAGTCATTTTTCCGATGTTTTGAGGATATATGGCCATAAAGTAAGCGCAAAGTACACCAAGGAACAAAGGCACAAGGAAAGACTTTGAGAGAATTTCACCAACAAGTAATGCTGCTATTGAGCAACAGCACACAAAATGATATAGCCTAATTCCCGGCGGTATTTATGAAAGACATGACGCATTTCTAATACCCTTTGACGGATAGATGGCTGGGTGAATATATTCCATAAAATCCCCATGGTTTCCATAATTCCTTCATCTTGCAACATCTGCTGGAAGTTCAATAAATTCATTTTTCCAGTTTGATGTTTTTCTACTTGTAATCCTGCTGTTGCACAAGCTGTTATCCAGTTGTCTGCTGAAAGTGGTCTAGCATTAACGCGAATTACTTTGGATAATTCACTACCAATTATTTTTTCTTTGTTATCAGCTAATAATTCATGGGAGAGGAACTTACCTCCCGGTTTCAGTCGGTTGTGTATTCCCCTCAACAGCTTGGCTTTTCCGCTGGTAGACTGCATTGTGAGAATGGCTTCCGCTACAACATAATCAAACTTATTGGGGATGACATCCAAATGAAAAATATCACCCTCAATGATATCAATTTGATTTTCTAAGCCAGCTAGGCGAATGTTTTCCCGCGCCCGAATTACGCTATCAGGATTTTTTTCGATCCCCACTACTCTCACATGGTAGCGTTGCGCTAAGGATATAGCACTGTATCCAAAGCTAGAAGCTAACTCTAAAACTGTTTCACCCGGCTGAAAATTCCCCCATTCACATAATTTTTCTGTCCCTATTCGTCCGCCGGGACGCAGATATTTTTTACCTGCTGCGGCTAACACTTCGTGTCCGGAAGCGTTTGGGGATTTGAGGGTAGTTTTGGTCATCGGCGTAACCCTCCGAATTCATCATACCCCTAATCTGCCATAAATATTATGATCCTGTCTTTGAGGTAGCTCAAAGAAGAGATTTTTTACAAAAATAAAAGCAAGAATCCCACGCGCTTCTAGCCGTGGGAGTGTCAACAAATTTGATGCGTCAGTACCCCGCCATTAAGGCAAAGTACTCAAATATTTAACAGTGTGGAGGGCTGAAGCCCTCACTACAAAGCTTAATTACACTTTCTTTAACCAGCTAAACATGGCGCGTAAATCTTTACCAACTTCCTCAATGGGGTGTTCAGCTTCTTGGCGGCGCATAGCAGTAAATCCTGGTTTACCAGCTTGGTTTTCTAAGACAAATTCCCGCGCAAATTGCCCAGATTGAATTTCGCTGAGGATTTTCTTCATTTCCGCTTTGGTAGTTTCGTTCACTACCCTAGGGCCACGGGTGTAGTCGCCATACTCAGCAGTGTTAGAAATACTATCGCGCATTTGGGCTAGTCCGCCTTCCACAACTAAGTCAACAATTAGTTTCACTTCGTGGAGACATTCAAAATAAGCTAACTCTGGTTGATAACCAGCTTCAACTAAGGTTTCAAATCCAGCTTTAATTAAGGCGCTTAAACCACCACATAATACCGCTTGTTCACCAAACAAATCTGTTTCGGTTTCTTCCCGGAATGTAGTCTCTAAAATACCAGCTCGTGTACCACCAATACCTCTAGCATAAGCCATGGCGCGATCGCGTGCCTGACCGCTAGCATTTTGATAAACTGCAAACAGCGCCGGTACCCCTTGTCCTTGCTCATAAGTCCGGCGTACTAAATGTCCCGGTCCTTTGGGTGCCACCATCACCACGTCTACATTAGCAGGTGGGACGACTTGGCTAAAGTGAATATTAAAGCCATGGGCGAAGGCCAGAACATTACCAGCTTCTAGATTTGGTTCAATTTCGGTTTTGTAAACTGTCTTTTGGACTTCATCCGGTAATAAAATCATGATGAAATCAGCAGCTTTCGCAGCATCGGCTACAGATTTCACAGTTAAACCAGATGCTTCCGCTTTAGCTGCTGACTTACTACCCGGATATAGTCCCACAATCACATTCAAACCACTATCTTTTAGATTAAGGGCGTGGGCATGACCTTGGGAACCATAGCCAATAATGGCAATAGTTTTTCCAGCCAAAAGGTCTAAATTGGCATCTTCGTCATAATACATCCGGGCCATATGCATCTCCTGTCAGCAGCATTGTCATTAATTAGCAGGCTTTTGATTGTACCTTAAATTGAGTAACTACAGACAGATCAATTTATGGACCTGGATTATACGTTTATTTTCTAGGTTTACTCAGAGGATGTTTGATAAGTTTTCAACAGGTAATTTTTATCTTAGGGACAGGGAACACCGGAACAGGGAACAGGGAACACCGAAGGATTGGGGAAAACACAAAAAACAATCAAATCCAGTCCCCTCCCCTTACAAGGGGCTAGGGTGGGGTCAAGCAATAGTTGATACACTAATCATGACTTGACAAACATCCCCTGAGCGATCGCCCCACTATCCCTGAAATTTCCATCACAATGCATTTCACCCCAGGGACACCCAAAATGGTTGATAGCCAAAAACTGTTGAGAAACTAAACCTACTCCGTAAAACTCCTACCCACCTAGTTATTCGCGAATAATTCCTATATGGATCTAATTGCTTTTAGAGCAAAATTCTGATTTAATAGAAATTAATCTCAAGTAGTTCCCAAAGCATAATTAAAACTTATTGTCAATAATATCAACTAAAAAAAACAGCATTACCGCAAAATCAGTCATCTTTGCATCCAATTGGTAGGAGAGGCACAATTGTTCTCTCAAGTAGCCATAGCAGTTGATTGTTTGATCAAAATCTGTAATAGTTCCGATTTAGGGAAAGCATGAAACGTCGCCAATTTATTTATTTAGGAATAGCAACTGCTAGCGCTGGATTAGTAGTTGCTTGCAATGGGAATTCTGATCAAACCGCCACACAGTTAGAATCAGAACTAGTAATTTACTCAGGACGCAACGAAAAACTCATCGGTGAATTAATCAAGCAGTTTGAACAACAAACTAACGCTAAAATTCAAGTCCGTTATGGTGATACGGCTGAATTAGCATCAGCAATTTTGGAAGAAGGTACAAATAGTCCCGCAGATGTATTTTTTGGTCAAGATGCAGGCGCTCTCGGAGCGCTACAGAAAGCCGGTAGAGCCGTAAAATTACCCGACTCCCTCCTGAATCAGGTCGATAGTGCTTACCGTTCTCCAGAGGGTAAATGGGTAGGTGTTACGGGTCGAGTCCGTACAGTAGATTACAATACTAAATTAGTCAAACCAGAGGAATTACCATCCTCAATTTTTGGCTTTACTGACCCGAAATGGAAAGGGAAAATCGCCTGGGCACCTACCAATGGTTCGTTTCAATCCTTTGTCACTGGGTTACGGGTTGCCGAGGGTGACGAGAAAGCAAAAGAATGGTTAAAAGGTATTAAAGCTAACCAGCCAAAAGTGTATCCTAACAACACATCAATAGTTGAAGCTTTAAGTCGTGGTGAAATAGCTGTAGGACTTGTTAACCATTACTATTTGGAACGAATTAAACAAGATAATCCTCAAGTTCCAGTCGCACATCATTTCACTCAAGATGTTGGGTCTTTAGTCAATGTCGCCGGCGTAGCGATTGTCAATACTGCCAAGCATCCTAATATAGCTCAAAGGTTTACAGAATTTTTGCTCAGTCAAGATGCTCAAAACTATTTTGCTAATCAAACTTATGAGTATCCTCTGGTTTCTGGAATTTCTCCCCAAGGGAATTTGAAATCACTCACTGAAATTCGCCAACAAAATCAAAAAATTGATTTGAGTAACCTCAATGATTTGGAGAAAACACTACAAATCATGCAGGAAGTAGCAGTCATTTAAGCCGATCTGGCTCTTGGTTAGCTCACACCAGCAGAACCTGCTGACAAAAAAGTTGAGAATTCTTCTTGCTTACTAGGACTACTTAATGATAATACTTATAAGTAGTCAAATCTATTGAAAAATATTTCTGTTAAGGAAAAATCGAGGGTAAAAAATTGAAAACTTTCTCATTAAAGCAAGTTTCAGCCGGAGCTTTAGCTTTCATGCTCACTTGGGGAATTGGTCTGAGTGTAAATGCACAGACAAAAACTATCACTATCTATTCAGGTAGAGGAGAAAAACTGATTTCGCCCTTACTCGAACAAGCCGAAAAAGACCTGGGTATGAATATCCAAGTGCGTTATGGTGATACTGCGGAGTTGGCTATTGCTCTTGTAGAAGAGGGTAAAAATACCCGTGCTGACTTATTTTTTGCTCAAGATGCAGGTGCTTTAGGCGCGTTAGAAAGACGCAAGCTAACTACAACCATTTCGCCTGACCTACTCAACCAAGTAGATCCGCGCTTTCGTTCTCCCCGGGGAAATTGGATGGGTATTTCTGGACGGCCGTGTATTAAACTATAATACGAATCGCGTCCGACAAAGTGAACTACCAAAGTCCATCTGGGACTTAACCAGACCACAATGGCGCGGTAAGGTAGGATGGGCTCCAACTAACGGTTCATTCCAATCATTTGTTACCGCCATGCGCACCCTGGAAGGAGAACCCAGAACTCTGGAATGGCTACGAGCTATGAGAGCTAATGGCACAAAAGTTTACCGCAACAATACTACAATTGTCGAAGCCATAGGACGCGGAGAAGCTGATATCGGTCTCACGAATCATTACTACTTAGCTAACTTCAAAAAAACTAATCCTAATTTCCCTGTGGCGACTCACTACACTAATAAAGACCCAGGATCGATGATTAACATCGCAGGTGTCGCAATTATGGGATCCACCAAGCAAAAATCAGACGTAGAAAGATTTATTGGCTACCTACTCAAACCAAGTTCACAAACATACTTTGCTACACAAACAAATGAATATCCTTTAGTCAAAGGAGTAGCAGGGCCAGCAAATCAAGTACCATTAAGTCAGATTCAGGGCCAAATATTAACCTCACTAATTTACAAGATTTAGAAGGAACCTTAGAATTGCTACAAGAGGCAGGAGTTTTGTAAAAATTGAAATCATCGGTTCGCCCTCCATTATTTCTCATATTAGCGGCAGCAGTTGTAGCAGTAGCCATTACGCTGCCGTTAGTATATTTAGTGATTCGCGCAGTTGGTATTGGTGGGGATGAGTTTTGGGCATTAATCACTCGTCCCCGTAATATTGATGTATTCTTACAGAGTGCTGCTATGGCGGCAACAGTGACTGTATTTTCTGCACTGATTGCTGTCCCATTAGCTTTTTTAACAGTGCGGACAGACTTACCAGGACGGAAATTTTGGGTAGTGGCCACTACATTACCCTTAGCAGTTCCTAGCTATGTGGGCAGTTTTGCTTTGATTGCCACCTTAGCACCCAGAGGCAGTTTTTTACAAATATTACTAGAACCTTTGGGAGTAGAAGAGTTACCTTCTATTTATGGTTTTCCCGGTGCGGTTTTAGCAATTACTTTGTTTACTTACCCTTACTTACTCCTGAGTGTACGTTCAGGACTACAAGGTATAGACCCTTCTATAGAAGAAGCCGGGCGCAGTCTGGGTTATGGTAGTCACGAAACCTTTTTTAAGGTGGTTCTACCTCAACTGAAACCATCAATAATTGCCGGGGGGTTATTAGTAGCTTTGTATGCGCTGCGAGATTTCGGTACACCCTCTTTAATGCAGTTTGACTCCTTTACAAGGGTAATTTTCATGCAATACAAAGCTAGCTTTAACCGCAACACAGCCGCAGTGTTATCTTTAATGTTGGTAACACTGGTACTGTTGATTTTATGGCTAGAGTATCGCATGCGATCGCGCGCTGCATATTACACTCGCGGATCCGCCTCCCTGCGTCCCCCCAAAATTGTCAAATTAGGAATTTGGAAATGGCCAGCTCTGGGCTTTTGCCTACTGATCACTAGCTTCGGTGTAGTGTTACCAGTAGGTATCACCTTATTTTGGCTAATTCGCGGGATCAACAGCGGTTACAACTTCCCCAACTTGTTACCCAGTATCCTCAACTCAGTTTTAGCAGCTGGATTAGGTGCGATCGCTGCTACAATATTTGCCTTACCTGTAGCCATCCTATCAGTCAGATTCCCCACCAAAATCAGCGCCATCATTGAACGCTGCTCATACATCAGTTTTGGCATACCAGGAATTGTCATCGCTTTATCATTAGTCTTTTTTGGGGCTAACTACTTACCCTGGCTATATCAAACATTACCAATGCTGGTATTTGCCTATTTAGTCTTATTTCTGCCCCAATCAATGGGAGGAATACGCACTAGTCTTTTACAAATAAATCCCCAGCTAGAAGAATCAGCACGCAGCCTAGGTAGAACTCCTTGGGAAACCCTAAAAGAAGTCACCCTTCCCCTAGTCAAACCAGGTTTAATCAGTGGTGCAGTACTAGTATTTCTCACCGCCATCAAAGAATTACCCGCCACAATGTTACTAGCACCCATAGGCTTTAACACCCTAGCCACACAAATTTGGCAAGCCACAGAAAACGTAGCTTTTGCCGATGCGGCCGCCGCCTCCCTCACCATGCTGCTAGTTTCCATGGGTTCAACCTTATTAGTACTATCTCAAGAAAACGTTAAAGAAGACAAAGTCATACCTAACCCCAAAACACAACCCAAATTTTAATTTCCTCATCGCTTTATTTCTTATCTACCATGCAACAAGCAATTGTCCAACTAGAAAATATCACCAAGCAGTTTTCCCCAAATGTCCCTCCCGCCGTCAATAACGTCTCCTTAACCCTCCAACAAGGAGATATATTAGGATTACTCGGCCCCTCTGGTTGCGGTAAAACTACCCTGTTGCGCATGATTGCCGGCTTTGAGAAGCTGCAATCGGGAACAATTAAAATTGGCGGTAAAATAGTTGGTAACGGTTCTGTTTCTGTTCCCCCCGAACACCGCGACATCGGTATTGTCTTTCAAGACTACGCACTGTTTCCCCACTTAACCGTCGCCGAAAATGTCGCCTTTGGCTTAAAACATTCCACACCACAGCAAATACAAAAACGTATCAGCCAAGTCATTGAACTAGTCAACCTGCAAGGCTTAGAAAAACGTTACCCTTACGAACTCTCAGGCGGACAGCAGCAACGAGTCGCCCTGCCCGCGCCTTAGCACCCCAACCTCAACTCATGCTGTTAGATGAACCCTTAAGCAACCTAGATATACAAGTGCGGTTGCGCTTGCGCGAAGAAATCCGAGACATCCTCAAAGCCGCAGGTACATCAGCCATATTTGTTACCCATGACCAAGAAGAAGCGCTAGCAATTTCCGATTTAGTCGGTGTCATGAGACAAGGAAACTTAGAACAAATAGGCACACCAGAAGAAATTTACACTCATCCTGCATCCAGGTTTGTCGCTGAATTTGTCACCCAGGCTAACTTCCTTCCCGCCCGCCGTCAAGGTAATATTTGGGAAACCGAAGTAGGTAATTTTGAATTACCAGTTAACCTCAGCAACGATACCGGCGAAATCATGATCCGTCAGGAAGGCTTAAGATTAGAACCAGCCACTGATTCGGCTGTATTTATTCACAGCCGCAGATTTTTAGGCCGAGAGTATCTCTATTGTTTAAAAACCGCCTCTGGCAAAGAAATTCATGCTCGCACCATCGCTGATATTCCCCTACCCATCGGCGCACGGGTGCAATTATCTGTCCCAAATGATACTGTTCAGGTCTTCACACCATAGATTTTCACCCCTTAAAGATTTATAGTTAGGGTTACTGCCCTACTTTTATCTAATTAGTTCTTTAAGATTTGATTTCAAACCTTGACATTCAGACCGCCTTACCTGAACTTTCTAGAAACAGAACTACAACTACCTCAAACAAATAAAACTCAACATTTAGTCATTGATTTATTTGCCGGTTGTGGTGGGTTAGCCCTGGGCTTTGAAGCTACAGGTTTTCCAACAATTGGTTACGAAATTTTAGCAGATGCCTGCGCGACATATCAACATAATCTGCCGAGTGTCTGTCATCAGCTTAATTTAACACCATTATCTGATTTAATTGAGAAAGCTACAGTTATAATTGGCGGTCCCCCTTGTCAACCCTTTAGCGTCAGTGGTCATCAATTAGGCTTAAAAGATAGTCGTGACGGCTTCCCAACTTTTCTTGCTGCTGTTGAGCGTTATCGTCCTCAACTAGCTTTGTTTGAAAATGTCAGGGGAATGCTATTTCGTAATCAGAAATATTTTGCAGAAATTGTTTTAGCCTTAAAAAAACTTGATTACATAGTTGAATGGGAAATTTTAAACGCCGCCCACTATGGTGTACCTCAAAAACGAGAGAGACTGTTTTGTGTAGCACATAAAGGCGGGTGGGAGTGGCCCGAAAAAACACATTTATATTCACCTTACACTGCTGGGGAAGCCTTGGGAGAATTAGCATATTTAGCACCACCTAATTCTAAATTTCTGACTCCTAGCATGGATGAATATATTAAAAAGTATGAGATAGCTTCTAAATGCATCAATCCTAGAGATATTCATTTGGATTCCCCTGTCAGAACAGTCACTTGTAGAAATTTATCCAGTCCAACCGGTGATATGTTACGCATACGTTTACCAGATGGACGCAGAAGAAGGCTGACAGTTCGTGAAGGCGCGCGTCTACAAAGTTTCCCTGATTGGTTTCAATTTCAAGGTTCCCAAAACAATCAGTTTAACCAGATTGGTAATGCTGTACCTCCTTTATTAGCAAAGGCTTTAGCGAATTCTGTACAAACTTATTTGCACAGGAATCAATACTCTTATCATCTTCACAGCTTCATTTATTAAATTCTAAAACCTTGCTTTTACCAGGATTCATTAACCCATAAGGATCAACCATTTCCTTAAACTTTAACTGCTCAGGGTCAATCACCTTTCTCCCCCCATCTTCAATAATATATGTGTGGGGATTAGCAATAGATACCCCCTTGGCTTCGTGATAGCGAATAATTTCATTTAGGCGTTCTTCTGTGGTGTAACGCACCAGCTGTAAAGCACCTGGAATTACCCTCCCATTCACTCGGAAAAATTCTAAATGCATCATCACTTCATCACCAAAGTAATGATACATATGCTCTACCAGTTCCAAATTAGGATCTGGCGGAAACATACTTTGTAAGTAGGTAATTGAATTATCTATACTCCGGGCGTGAAGGGTGGTGTGATTCCAAGTAAATTCCCCCAAATTCAGACTTTTTTCTGCAACTGGTTTTTTATAGGTAATCTGTCCACCATATTGCTGCACTAAACCGGGTAATAATTCTAAACTTGGTTCCGCCAACATTAACAAGACTGAGTGACTACCTTGGGAAATATACTCTTGTAGTGAGTGAAAGTATTCGGGAATGGGCGCTGCAAACACCGCAATTAATTTTTTAATCATCCCATCCGCATTACCCAAGGCTTGCCCAAACCTCCCAGCTGCCATAAAATCGTTAAAAGTAACAATCACTTCCGCCCAAGGGTAAGCAGGCCCTAAGGGAATTTCCGCCTCAGTAATAATGCCATTGATACCCCAGACATGAGTTACTTTACTGACATCATCACCTCGTAATTCCATGACACGGGGCTGGTCTTCTAAGGTTACCACTCGCAGAGCTAAAATATTACCGCGATCGCCTAACAACCCATATTGTATTGACCCAATCCCCCCACTTCCACCAGCAATAAACCCAGCAATAGTCGCTGTGCGGTATGTCGAGGGTGCCATCCGGATTTCCCAGCCTATTTCCCTAGCTTTTTTATCTATAGCCGCCAACTTTACCCCAGCTTCTACCCGTGCTACCCCCGGTTTTACCCAAGGTATCCCCTGCATCTGCGACATATCTAAAATTACGCCCCCATGTAAAGGCACACATTGCCCATAATTACCAGTTCCCGCACCTCTCACAGTTATAGGTATTTGGTATTCTACACAAGCCCGGGCAACTTTTATTACCTCTTTTTCATTGCTGGGACGCACAACCACATCCCCGACTTTTCCTTGTAGCTTTGGTATTAGAACTGGGCTAAAGGTGTGATAATCCTGAGATAATTTGGCCACGTGGCTAGGTTCGGTAATAATTTCTAGACCTGAGAGAGAGTTAACCAGAGTATCTAATATTTTTGTCATAGTTTATATATCCTTTTGCCTTGTCGTATTTTTGACACACTTAACCCCCAATGCTATATTAACCCTGCGTCCCTTTGTCTTTTAACCTACTTATTTTACGCATCACCACTGATAAACTCACAGCAACTCAGGGGATGAATTGCTGTTCATATCTACCAAACACAGAATTGACTCTTGTGGCAGATGGTTGATATGCCAAGAATGGGTTACCATGCCGACCAGAACCGGCTAACCGTCCGCGCTAGCATCTCCACAAAAAAAGGTAAATTATACTTATAGATTTGTAATAATTATAACTCAAAAATAGAAACATTGAAAAAAAAGTTCAACACTTTTGAAATCACTCTGCATAATCTGAGTAAATTTCCTTAAAATCTATCAAGTGAGAGCGCGAGGCTACTAAGATTGGACGACAACTATCAAACTTACCTAAACCGGGTAGCAAGAATGACGCTACCAGAAGCTTACAGATCCCAAATTCAGCATATTCAGGAATCTGGTAAGTTTCATTTACATTCTGGACTCAGACAACCTACACCTTTTCCTGGGTATTCACTCATTACCCCACCGGGTGACGAAGATGCGAAAAACTCTACCTTCTATACAAAATTACAATCTTACCAGCAGGAACTTTTACAGCTACCTGTCAATAGTGATTTGATTGTCCCCGTACCCCCTACTAGCTTTCATTTGACTTTAGCTGACTTGATTTGGGACAGTGCTTATCTTCATACCTGCGAAAAAAACCCGGAATTTGAACAAGAGTTACGTTCCTGTTGTGCTGAAATCTTGCAGCAATATCAACAATCCATCACAAACCGAACCCCTCCGATTCAATGGCAAATGCTCGGGCTGATAGTCATGTCCGAGAGCCATAGGTGTTTGTTTAGTCCCTCAAGACCAACGTTGTTATGAGCAGATTATTCAATTTCGCCGCCAAATCTATCAAAATCCCAACTTAATGGCTTTGGGTGTTGAACAGCATTATCACCTGACAGCCCACATTACATTGGGCTATTTTGGCGACATTTCCTCAGATTTAGACCGTACAAATTTCACCACTATGCTGTCTGAATTGAATCAGCAATGGCTGGAAAGTTCTCCAGAATTTTTCATCCACTCTGTGGAACTACGAAAATTCGATGACATGACCCACTATTATCGTCAACCAGACTGGCCGAGCTTAAATTTTTAGATTTAACCAAGACCTGGACGGCTAAAAGCCGTCCGTTGGTCTTCCCCATTCCCCGCCTCAACCAATCAATTCATCAATCAAACCACACCAGACATCCTCTGAGACTTCCCTTGATCTCAATTGCAGATAATTGGGCTGAACATTACTTCAAGCCTAATTTCACACCCTATCTGAAATCTTGCTGGTTCAGCTTGTATTTAATTATGTTCATACTCAATTGAGATAGCTAAAGCCCATTTATACTTACGACTTGAGTTGTTTAAATTACAGTCTTACTAATTGATTGTTCCCAAAGTAAGTACGTAAAATATCCAGACCAGGAATGTAAAATTAATGGCTCTCAACTGCTTTCTGACGCTATCTTTATTAGACTATAAAGGGGATATCAAGTGATCAGAATTTTATTGGATGCTGATTTAATACTAGAAGCTTTGATGAATCGCCAAGAATTTACAGAAGATATTAGACAATTATTAGACCAAGTAAATCCAGCTATTCAGATGTACCTGACAAATCTCGGCGCGCAAAAAATTTCTGCCTATGCCAGATGCTTAAACGGTAGTAATATTGCTGAGATGATATTATATTGGTTACAGGAAAAAATTGCACTCTCTCAGGTTAACCCGCACATTCTCCAAAAGGCACGTTCATTACCCCTGAGGGATTTTGAATCTGCTGTAGAGTTATGCTGTGCTAAGTATTGGCAATTAGATGCAATTGTCACTCATAAACAAGAAGATTTTATATTGTCTACAAATAACTTGTGGGTTTGGTCAATAGCAGACTTGCGCTTACGTGCAAACCTAGAAAATCAGCTACAAGCCACTAGATTTAACATCTCCCATCCTTGAGAGAGAGTCGATTCTCAACAGTTGTAATCTTCCTCAGTAAACCCGGCTTTAAGTGGTATCGTTCTCTATAACTTGTTGTCATATCTTGTTTATATAGCATTTCCCATGCTCGTGAGGTACAATTTTTTTTAGTTTGAGGGAACACACCGAACACGGTATGGCTAACGCCACGCTATCGCTATCGACTTCGCTCACCGACCCCACAAAAAACAATCAAATCCATTCCCCTCCCCTTACAAGGGGAGGGCTAGGGAGGGGTAAAACAATAGTTGATACACTAATCATGACTTGACAAACATCCTCTCGCGTTTCCCCGGCTACCTCAAAGCTCAGGTTTGTCACCCTGCCGTATTATATTGATAGTTAACTTACCTCCCCCGTGGGAAAATCAAACCCGATTCCCATAGGACGTTTACAAATGCTAAACTACTTCCATAGCGGTAAAGCTCATATATAAAAGGCGAAGTAGGTAAGCGTGGACAACTCCTGTAAGCCAGGCTTTGCCACTGCCTTTCAAAGACATCTAGAAACCCGGTGGCAAAAATCCTAAATCCTATACAAATGTGGGAGTCTTAGCACCAGTTTCCTTAAATGTCGCATCAAACGCTGTCCGGCGGTCGGTGTACCCTTTTAGATGCGGTAAGTTCTACCATGTCAGCCTCTGGAGTGGACGTGTAACTAATTGTAACTTATTTGCTTAAAACAAGCAAATCTCATTAACTCACGCTACACTAAAAGTAGTTGATTTAATGAGGTTTTGATGCAACATATCACTCCCAAGGAAGCAGCTAAAATCCTTGGTGTCCATGTCTCCAGTCTCAGGAGATGGGAAAACGAAGGTAAGCTTAAAGCAATCCGTACACCAGGCGGTCAAAGGCGGTTCATCCTCGAAGAAGTCGAAAAAATCGGCGGAATACCCCGGACAATTAAAACTATTTGTTATGGACGAGTATCGACTCATTCCCAGCAAGATGATTTGCAACGACAACTTGAACACTTACGCACAAGATACCCAGAGGCTGAAATTATTTCAGAAGTTGGCAGCGGACTCAATTTTAAACGGAAAAAATTCCTCGCCATTCTGGAAAGAATCATCGACGGCGATATCCAACGTATTGTCGTTCCCCACCCTGACCGACTTGTCCGATTCGGATTTGAATTGGTTAGGTGGTTATGCACAAAATTTGAGTGCGAACTCGTGGTTCTCAATGACCGCCAGCTCAGTCCAGAGCAGGAACTTGTACAAGATATGCTGTCGATCATCCACTGTTTCTCTAGCAGGTTATACGGGCTTAGAAAATACAAGTCAATCATCAAAGAAGACTTACAAAAAGAAATCGCGTCACAAGAAATCGACAAAGCAGCCACCGAACAGTGTATTGAAAATCAGGCTATTTCCTAGTAAAGAATTACATCGAGTCTGGAAGCGTTGGCTTGCCGCTTATCGTTATTACTTCAATCAATGTATCAGTTATCTTCACAATAATTATGATACTCAAGTCAGGGTAATTATTGATCAGAAAACTAGCACAGAAAAAGAAGTCAAGATATCTGCTGAGGAGTTAGATAAAATAGCTCAAACAATGAATTTACCCGAATGGGTGAAAACCTTACCAGGCCATCAACGTCAAGAAGCTTGTTTTGAGGCATTTGATGCCTTTAAACAAGCTCGTAGTCAAGGTGGTAATGCGAAGTTTAAAAGCTGTAAAGCCACAAGCCAAGCTATTCAATTTAAGGTGGGCAATTTCAAGAATGGTACTTGGTATCCGCGCACAACCAAAGGTTTAGGTTTTACCACAATTGGTCAAACTATTCCTGAGCAATGCGAATATGGCACAGAGCTTGTTTACCGTCGTGGTAAGTGGTTTGGTTGCTTTCCTCAACACAAAGAAACCGTACCTACTGGTAGTGATAGGGTAATAGCATTAGACCCCGGTAATCGCACTTTCTTAACTGGTTTTGATGGCGAGAATGTCTTAGAGATTGCAACGGGAGACATCGGACGCATACAAAGATTGTGTCAGCACCTTGATAATCTCATCAGCCGTTCTACCAAAACAAGATGCCGTCAACGTAGAAAGATGCGTATTGCTGCTAATCGTGTCAGAGAAAGAATTGAGAATTTAATTAAGGATTTGCATAACAAAACTGTTAACTTGCTTGTTAATTGCTACAAAGTAATTTACTTACCAACCTTTGATTCTAGTCAAATGGTGATTAAAAAACGTAGTGGCAAGAAACGCAGAATAAACAGTAAGTCTGTAAGGCAAATGTTGACTCTTTCCCATTACAAATTTGAGCAACATCTTAAGCAAGCTGCACAAAGAAAAGGTGTAATAGTCGTGCTTTGTAACGAATCATATACATCAAAAACGTGCGGTAACTGCGGTCATGTTCATTATAAACTAGGTGGAAACAAAGTTTTTAAATGTTCACATTGCGGAATTCAGGTCTATCGTGATGTGAATGGCGCACGCAATATTTTATTGCGTGCTTTGCAAGCAACTGCCTTTACCGTGACCCATGATTCTATCGTGCTTTCTGACAAGTCAGAATTGACGGATGCCGTAGTTAATCTAGTTTAATCGCTTTGATTAGCTTAAAAGTTGCACAAACCCCTTAGTAGTCATACTAAGACCACCTTAAAACAGTGACTAAACACCGAAGATGATATATGGTTTTGAACTGCTCAGGCAACAGATTTACTCTGGTTTTGGTCAGCTTCTGCCGCAATTGTATAGCTTTGGCTAGGTTTTACAGAACCGCCGATAGGTTAGCGGCTCCCATAAACCTTACTCAGCTTTCAATCACAAAGGTCTGTTTTTTGTATACTCTAGGTAACTGAATTCGTTACGACTGTCGAACGATCAATTAAATCAACTTATTAGGAGAGATAATGACCCAAATCATAGTGGGTGAAAATGAAGCTATCGAGTCAGCTTTACGTCGGTTTAAGCGAGAAGTGTCTAAAGCAGGTATTTTTCCAGATATGAGGAAGCATCGTCACTTTGAAACCCCTCTGGAAAAACGCAAGCGCAAAGAAATTGCCAAACACAGGCAAAGTAAGAGACGTTTCCGCAATTAACCTCTTTTGGCGAGTTTCCCATCCGCCTATAGCATGGGAATAGATAGCCAGTCCTACCCAGCAAAGGGTGGGACAATATTCTTTTCCATCAAAGCCCCCAGAGACTATCTGAGGGCTTTGCTTATGAGCTTTCCGGTGTCAGGTAACGGGTAAACCACTCACGCGCCAACTGTGCTACTGCTGCCAATGTCCCCGGTTCTTCAAACAAATGGGAGGCTCTGGGAATAATTTCTAACTGCTTTTGTATACGTAATTGTTCCAGTGCATCCTGATTCATCTCGATCACTGGCCTATCGTATCCACCAACAATCAGCAATGTTGGTGCCTGGACATCAGGTAACGCCGAACCGGCTAAATCAGGTCTCCCGCCGCGAGAAACTACAGCTTTCACAGACTCAGGGCGTTTGGCCGCAGCTACCAGAGCCGCACCGCCCCCTGTACTCGCTCCAAAGTAACCTATTTGCAGGTGATGAGTTTCTGGGTGCTGTGTTAGCCAATCGGTGGTATCAACTAGTCGCGATGCCAATAATTCAATATCAAAGCGCAAATGTCTGGTTATCAGGTCAATTTTTTCCTCTTCATGAGTTAGTAAGTCAATTAGCAGCGTTCCTAGTCCAGCCTGTTGTAAAACCCCAGCAACATATCGATTACGGGGACTATGGCGACTGCTACCACTACCATGAGCAAATACTACTATACCTGTGGCTCCATCAGGAATCACCAAATTTCCCTCTAAGTTTACTTCACCTGCTGCCACTGATACTAAATGTTGGTTCTGTGTAAATGTGTTATCCACTGACAAACCTCCTTTGATGGTTTGTTGCCTATTTATATTTGATATTTTTTTGGTATTTTATACTTCTGCTATGAGGCAGTTTGTCAAAATCAACCCCTAGTCCATAAAGCGGTAAAATAAAAGTAGACCAGGACATAAATCTTATGATTCTCTTATGCAGAATTCTACATCTGGAAATGATGGGGATTTGATCAGGCAAGTTGCGACTTTGAGCGCCATTATTGCCGGTTTTGTCGTCAACGTAGTATCTAATATTTATCCGCTCCGGGGATTGACTATAGGACAAATTTCTAATACTTTCTTCGCTAATGTCCTGATTATCCCCGCTAACTATGCTTTTGCTATTTGGGGACTGATTTATCTAGGTTTATTCACTTTCGGAATTTATCAATTTCTCCCCAACCACAGGTATGATGACGATTTACGCAAAAGCGGGTACTTGTTGGTGATTGCCTCTGCGGCTCAAATTATCTGGGTATATCTTTTCCTCTCCCAACTGTTTACTCTGTCTGCGATCGCCATACTCTTAATTCTCATACCACTAATTGCTATCTATGTGCGCCTAGGTATTGGCAAAAAATCTGTTTCTCAAAGCAAGAGGTGGTGTGTTCACTTCCCTATCAGTATTTATCTGGGCTGGATTAGTGTAGCAACTATTGTTAATGTAGCCTCTGCTTTGTATTTTCACCGTTGGCAAGGCTGGGGGATTTCCCCTGAAATATGGACTGCTATTATGTTATTAGCGGCTTTTACTGTTGCCGCCCTCATTCTCACCCAACACCGAGACTTTGCCTATACAGGAGTCACAGTTTGGGCATTGGTGGCGATCGCAATCAAGCAGTGGCAAAATTCTTTACTGAGAAACCTGGCACTAATTTTCGCCATCGTCTTAGTGGCAATAATCACAATTAACAGTGTAAAACCTCAACGTCCACGCACATAAATGGAACAATCCAGTACTCATCCCCGAGATTGGTCATGGCACTTCTGGCCCGCTGTACCTCTATATCCCTACGGTAAACGGCGGACAATTTGCTCAGAAATACTTAAAGATACTATCTGGACATTCGATCAGCTTCAAGGCATTCTCTACACTGTTGTGCCGATTCGGATGACCGTGGTTAAACTAGCACAGGGTGGGCTTCTGGTTTACGCCCCAGTGGCTCCCACTCCTGAATGTGTCCGCCTCGTTAACAACTTAGTCACACAACACGGCGATGTTAAATACATTATTCTCCCCACTAGCTCCGGTCTAGAACATAAGGTTTTTGTCGGTCCTTTTGCTCGCCGCTTCCCCCAAGCACAGGTTTTTGTTGCTCCCCATCAATGGAGTTTCCCCATCAATTTACCCCTAAGTTGGCTGGGTTTTCCCCCACAACGGACTCAGGTACTCCCAGAAGATAGTAGTCACAGTCCTTTTGCTGATGAGTTCGATTATCAGGTACTAGATATCAACTTGGGAAGCGGTTCATTTGTAGAAGTGGCATTTTTTCACAAGCGATCGCACACCCTACTTCTCACTGACTCCATACTGTCCATACCCGAAGAACCACCCCCAATCACCCAATTAGACCCTTACCCCTTACTATTCCATGCTCGCGATCATGCAGGGGAAACCATCACAGATCATCCAGAAAATCGCCGCAAGGGATGGCAACGTATTTCACTATTTGCAGTCTACTTTAGTCCTCATTCCTTAGCAACCACTGGATTAGGGGAAATGTTACGGGATGCTTTCCAAGCACCAGACCATTCACCAAAAGCTTACTTTGGTTTATTTCCCTTTCGGTGGCGAGAAGATTGGCAAAAGTCTTTCTATACCCTCCAAGGTAATGGACGACCCTTTGTAGCCCCCATCCTCCAAGTTCTCATTTTACCCCAAGCACCTCAACAAGTCCTAATGTGGGCTGAACAAGTAGCAACCTGGGATTTTCGCCAGATTATTGCTTGTCATTTTGATTCCCCTATTAAAGCCAGTCCCCATCAATTGCGCCAAGCATTCCATTTTCTCCACAAGCAAACCCCTAGCAGTCAGGATTTATCGGGAAACTACAACCAGCCCTGTCACCCGAAGATATGCAATTCATCAGGGAAATTGAGGCCACTCTCCTCAAGCAAGGTATTGCAAAGCCACCTCAAGAGAAAATATAGGACTCGTATTTGAGTTGAGAAATTATCAGTGAGGAAAGGGAATAGGGAACAGGGAACAGGGAACAGGGAATTGGTGTGTACTTCATGAGCCTGAAAAAGGCTTTATTAACTGCCTGTGAGGGATTTAATATTTGCGTTAAATCTAGCATTTTGCAAAGCTTCCACTGTACTCTGAGAATCTTGAACGCAATAATTCCAACCAAAGCGAACCAATTCCCGAGCAGTTTCTGATTGTATAATTCCCACCACCGGAATTTTTGCCCTTTCTTTGTCCCCTGTATGTTCTTGTAAAATCGTCCTTAAATTATGCATGGTTTGGATGTCACTTACTTGTTGCGGATTCAGTTCCACCATCACCATTTGCACTTGCTCAACTCTTTCTATGTCTTCAACAATCAGTTGATTTTGATCATCTCGCCGATCTACTTTACCCCAGACAATTAACCTCGCATCAACTTCCAGTTGCTCACTGATGCGTTCATAGGTTTTGGCAAAAACCACCGCTTCCGATTGTCCAGTTAAATCCTCTATTTGTAAAATTGCCATCTGGTCGCCTTTCTTAGTCATCACTTTTTTGACATTGTTCAGCATCACCACGGCACAAACTTTTGTATCTTTTGTTTGTTCTTTAAATTGTGAAAGGTTAATCGGAGTCAGCAGCGATGCTGCTGGCTTTAAGGACTTTAAGGGATGATCTGATACATAAAAACCCAGTAATTCCTTTTCCATGCGTAACTTCTCCTGGGGCATAAAATCAGCCACAGGTTCAGCTTTAGGAACTGTTTCAAAACTATTGTTCCCTGTTTGCTTACTAGTACTATTACTAGTACCTAAGTAATCAAAAAGATTACCCTGACCTATAGCCCTATCTTTGGCGCGGGATTGCGCCCAATCATAAACTAGTTCTAAATCACGGATTAATTGGTGACGATTTGATTCAATTTTATCAAAAGCTCCACACTGGATCAAAGATTCCACAGTCCGCCGGTTAATAGCACGCAAATCCACGCGATCGCAAAAATCCCCCAGAGACTGAAAATCACCCCCCTCATTTCTCGCTGACAAAATACAGGCGATCGCATTTTGTCCCACATTCCGCACCGCTGTAAATCCAAATAATAAAATCTTTCCATCTATCGGTGTAAAATCCAGACCAGAACGATTAATATCCGGGGCATCTATTGTAATCCCCATATTAGCGCAGTTATTAATATACTTCTGCACCTTATCCGTATCGCCACTGTTCGCCGTCAACAGTGCCGCCATATACTCCAACGGATAATTAGCCTTTAAATACGCAGTTTGATAAGTTACATATCCATAGGCGGTGGAATGAGACTTATTGAAACAATTAGAGGCTATCAGACCATTTTTAATCACAAAATTATGGTCACCCTCAACCCCAATATCATAAACATTTTCTCCACCTACAAATTTACGTCCAGTGATTTTGACCATTTTTACCCACCCATCATCTATACCCAGTTTAAGGTGTTGGTGCTTTTGCAGTGTAACACTACTTGATCTTTGAGCGGTTTTCTGTAGCTGCTTCTAGGGGCGATCGCATTTCATCAACTGCTATATAAATCCTAGACAAGTCTAGACATTTAGAGCTGGGAAAGAGGGAGCAAGGGAGAGGGGAAGCAGGGTAGAGGCGAGTTTATTATAATAAAGCTGTGACTGGCATTTAAAATTTTTTAGAATGAAAGTGTTAATTACTCAATTTACTATGCCAGCGAAAGATTTATACCATGATAGAGTAAAAAACGCATTAATAAAAGACGGTTGGACTATTACGGATGATCCATACTTTATTAAATATGAGGACGCTGAACTCTTCGCTGATTTAGCAGCAGAAAAACCTCTGGCCGCAGAACGCCAAGGACAAAAGATTGTTGTAGAAATTAAGAGTTTTGTGGGCAAGTCGCTAATGTACGATTTTCATAGTGCTTTAGGTCAATACATTGTCTATCGTAAACTTATTCAACTTACTGAACCAGAATATAGTCATCCTATTTGACTTGAGAAATTATGAGTGAGGAAAGGGAACAGGGAACAGGGAACAGGGAACAGAAATTGTTCATGAATCATTTAGGATTGCTATATAGTCATCCTATTTGACTTGAGAAATTATGAGTGAGGAAAGGGAACACCGAAACAGGGAACAGGGAACAGAAATTGTTCATGAATCATTTAGGATTGCTATATAAACTATATCTAGCCGTTGATGATGTCGTTTATGGAGAGTTTTTTCAACGAAAATCTGTACAGGCAGTAAGTAATGAAAATAACGTTTTGTTAATAGTTGTAGATATGGAAAAGGAGGTAATAAAACAATGGATAACCTAGAAAAATACCGTGAGGCGATTCAGAAAATATTGACTGAATATTATCAAATGACCAAGAATCAAGATAGAGAAAATCGAGAAATTGAAGCAAGTGATCGCTTGGCTTTTGACGAAGCAAGAGACCAATATCTTTGGTTTCGGTTCGGCTGGGATGATAAAAAGTTAGTCCAGCATATCATCATGTATCTGTGCATTAAAAATGGCAAAATTTGGGTAGAAGAAGACGCAACAAATTTATGTGTTGTTGACGACTTATTATCAGCCGGAATACCCCAAAGTGATATTGTTTTAGGCTTTCATCATCCCAATAAACGGGGTTTGACAGAATTTGCTACCGCATGAGGAGCATGGGGGACTCAAATCTTGCACGACTCCGTATAAACCCAGATAATCTAAAAATATGCGCGTTGGCAACTTTGGAGGAAGTGAAGGAACAGGATTATTCTTTAAATCCTGGGCGGTATGTGGGGGTGGTGATAGAGGAAGATGGGAAAACGCAAGAGGAGTTTATTGAGGAGATTTTAGAGTTAAATCAAGAGGTGCATTTGTTAGAGGGGATTATTGCCCATAATATAGCAATCCTAAATGATTCATGAACAATTTCTGTTCCCTGTTCCCTGTTCCCTGTTCCCTTTCCTCAGTGATAATTTCTCAAGTCAAATAGGATGACTATATTAAAGAGATTGCGGGGGATAATTACCTTATCATTAAGTAAAGAGTAAAGGAATAAATCTATGAATACTCGTGAAGTTGTGGTTAATAAGTTACAACAATTACCAGATCCTCTGGTATCGAGGGTAGATGAGTTTATTGATTTCTTGATTGCACAACAGCAAAATCAAGCAGTTAATGTTCAATCTTCAGAATCTTTAACGGATAGGTGGAAGCGGTGGTTTGAAAAGGTTGATCAATTATCTATATTAAATCATGAACCGCAGAATGAGTATCAACAACGTTTGCTGGAAAAATAATGAAGTATTAATAAAGTAAATAATATTCTCAAACAAACACGCGATCGCCTCCTAACTCGTCTCATCTCTGGTAAACTTTCAGTAGAATACTTAGACATTCAATTCCCACCCAGCATGAGAGAAAAATTAGAATAAACATATATTAGGACTTGGAGTTTTCTCAAATGAGTGTCATAATTCCCAATGATATCCTTAGAGCTTCAAACATGACTGAAGACGAACTCAAATTAGAAATTGCCATTTTGCTTTACCAACAAGGTAAAATTAGCAGTGGTAAAGTCCGAGCATGGACAGGAATCACAGTCCTAGAATTTCAGCATCAACTAGCAAAACGAGGTTTACACATTAACTATGATGTTGAAGATTTTCAATCTGATATCAAGACACTGCAATCAATGGGTTTACTGTGATTATAGTTAGCGATACATCACCAATTACAAACTTAGCAGCAATTGGTCAGTTAGATTTATTGCGACAGTTGTATAGTAGGGTGATCATCCCGGAAGCTGTATATTATAACGAAATGGTTGACATAAATAAAATTGTCCCTGGTGCAGTAGAAGTACAAACTTTATCTTGGATACAGACACAGACAGTTATTAATTCTCTACAAGTGACAGAAATTCAAGAAAATAATCAAAGTATTCACTTGGGAGAAGCTGAAGCCATTATTTTATCCTTAGAAATGAAAGCTGATTTGCTGTTAATGGATGAACGCAGAGGAAGAATAGTAGCTACCAATTATGGAATAAATATAACAGGTCTGTTGGGAGTGTTAATACAAGCCAAAAAACAGGGACTAATTCCAGCTATTAAACCATTGATTGATCAGTTAATTACCCAGGCCAACTTTAGAGTTAATCCTCAATTATACACTGTTGTATTACAAGCATCTAACGAAATTTAAAACTTATTTATCAGGAGAAATGACAAAATTAACCAGCCCACTGTTAAAATTTGTACATAATGAATACCCTTGATGCTCAAGGTCATGATATCGAATATCAATTTAAAGATCGAGAAAATCCCCTGCGTTTAGTGTTTGTTTGTGCCATGTGGTTAACAGGTTTTGATGTACCAACTTTATCTACTATTTACCTAGATAAACCCATGAAAGATCACACACTAATGCAAACTATAGCCCGTGCGAATCGCGTTAGAGGGGCAAACTGGGTAGTTTAATTTTTTTAATTACTTTGTTAGCTACAGAAAATATGCGATCCCCAACCCCTCCCGTGACAAAGCTATGCATTACCCACATCTTTCTTAATAATCTTGAAACATTTATGTGGTAATGGTTTCAACGCTTGAAAATTTCCCTACTCTTGATAAAACCCTTATTTTCTTGAGAATCATCAACGGAGGATTAAGGTTTGGGGGTTTGCGAGCGATCGCTCTCAAGAATGTTAAGAAAGATCCGGGTAATAGATAGGCTATATATGGGGGTGTTGAATTAGTTTTAATTTTGTCGAGAAGTGGGGGATATGTATAAGGTGGTTAAAACAATTGTCCTTGTTGCGCCTCTGGTTGGTTTTGAGCTGCTAGGCGGGAAATTTCGCCCCAGGAAATTACCAGACTGTTGTAAGCGATCGCTTCCCTCACTGTCTAAAGCCTGGCTTCCGTGCCTTTTTTGCGATTTTATTGTGAGAATCTCTATAGCTTACAGCACTTTTCAAGTAAATAAAGTACACACCTTAATATCATAAATCTTGTGGGGTGGGCATCCTGCCCGCCCTTGTACCTACTCAGATGAAATGCGCTGTAATTAACGCCTTCGCCAAATCTTGATGGTGCTATCCTCACTCCCAGAGGCTAAGGTGCGACCATCCGAGCTGAAGGCTACTGACCAAACCCCATATGAATGTCCGGTGAGGGTGGCGATTGACCCTTGGGTGGCGACATCCCACAGTTTGATAGTTTCATCATCACTCCCAGAAGCTAAGGTGCGACCATCCGGGCTGAAGGCTACTGAACGAACCCAATTTGAATGTCCGGTGAGGGTGGCGATTGACCCTTGGGTTGCTACATCCCACAGTTTTATGGTTTCATCCCTACTCCCAGAAGCTAAGATTTGACCATCCGGGCTGAAGGCTACTGAACGAACCCAATTTGAATGTCCGGTGAGGGTGGCGATTGACCCTTGGGTTGCTACATCCCACAGTTTGATGGTTTCATCCCTACTCCCAGAAGCTAAGGTGCGACCATCCGGGCTGAAGGCTACTAAACGAACCCAATTTGAATGTCCGGTGAGGGTGGCGATTGACCCTTGGGTTGCTACATCCCACAGTTTGATGGTTTCATCCCTACTCCCAGAAGCTAAGGTGCGACCATCCGGGCTGAAGGCTACTGAACGAACCGACCCTGAATGTCCGGTGAGAGTAGCGATTTCCTCTTGGGTTGCTACATCCCACAGTTTTATGGTGCCATCATCACTCCCAGAAGCTAAGGTGCGACCATCCGGGCTGAAGGCTACTGACAAAACCCCATATGAATGTCCGGTGAGAGTGGCGATTTCCTCTTGGGTTGCTACATCCCACAGTTGGATGGTTCGCCAACTCGCAGAAGCTAAGGTGCGACCATCCGGGCTGAAGGCTACTGAACGAACCGACCCTGAATGTCCGGTGAGGGTATATTCTAACTCCCATGATGTTAGTGATTTTTGTGCTTGATAAGCGTTTACAGACTCAATTAACTTGCCATACTTAGAGTACAGGAGATTATAAGCCGCATCCTTGACATCGGCTGATTCATCTGTGGTTGAAGCTTGGAGAAGTAAGTTAACCCCATCGTCCCCATAGTTCAGGGCTTGGGATATCGCATTTATCCTAACCTTGGGATCAGTATCGTTATAGGAAGCAATGGAAATTTCTGCTATTAATTTTTGTTGGGCAGTTGCTTCTGATACATCTTCATAACCATTATCCTCTTCATAACCATGATCCTGTTCATCACCTTTATCATCTTTGACATCGGCTGATTCATCTGTGGTTGAAGCTTGGAGAAGTAAGTTAACCCCACCATCATCAAGTGTTGGTGCTAATTTGACATCTTCAGATAAAGGTAAAGCTTTTATATTGTGCCAATCATCTCTTTCTAGTATTGGTTTCAAATATTTTACAATAAAATATTTGTGCTTTTCATATTTATAAAACCAAAAAGCAGGTAGATGTCCTTTGGGTGATTGATCAAGTTCAAAAACTAATTCATCATAGTCTTTCCAACTAAACTCACCAATACCTAAAGATGCTTCTCCACGCCAACCTAATGCTTCTCCAAACTTACCAATTTTTTTATTGATATCAGATTGGTGAAAAATATCTCTTTGGACTTGGAAACCAAACTTACCTTGACTGTAATGATACCATAACTGATCAATTTTATTGATATCTTTGGCAAATATCTTGCTAGTGTCGTCTTTAATCTCTCTATTTAATAACTCTGAAATTATATATTCTGTTTCTGCATCTGCTTCTCTCCATTTTTTTTCTGCTAGTAGACACTTTAAATCTTCATAGTTAATTTCAGGGAAAGCATTGGAAATTTCTAGTCTTAATTTTTCTTTGACAGTTGCTTCTGATACATCATTGGGGAAGTAATCATCTCTTTCTCGACGCAATGTATTAAGTAAATTATCTGGAGGAATGAGACTAAATTTATCTTTATATTCATAATAGAAACAAGCCGCATGACCTAGACCATAAATCATTAAGGCTTTACTGCCCACTTTTAGGAGTTTATTAATGTAACCCAACTTTAACCAATCTATTCCTATATCTATTACTTTTTCTCCTGAGAAAATAAAGCCAAATATAAATAAAGCTTCTTGTTTTCTTTCAGGAGCATCTATATTAAATCCATAAATCTCTGCGATTTGATAAACCATCTCTGCCCCTAATTTGGCTATTTCTGGCAGATCAATCCCCTCCGCTCCTAATCCATCTAAAATATTATTAACCGTTGCTACCACATCTCTAATTAATTCTAATCCTGCTGCCTGTAAGGATTTATGAATAATTAGTTTGTGTGCTATTTCACGGGGATTTTTATGTCGGACTCTTGTGATTAATCTTGTAACTGATTTACTAGCTGCGCGGAAATTAATATCACAAATAGATTCAGCAATCCATTCTGTTAAATATTCCCAAGCATCATTATTTGCTGCATTTTTTAGCTTAGATAATTCAGGATTTTGAACTACTGTTATATGCAGATCGTTAATATTTTCTTCTTTAATCCTTCTTCTTTCTTCCGGTGACAAAACTGGTGGTTTTTCATCATCCTGTTCATCAGCATCATCTTCTTCATAACTTTTATCCTCTTCATCATCCTGTTCATCAGCATCATCTTCTTCATAACTTTTATCCTCTTCATCATCCTGTTCATCACCATCATCCTGTTCATAACTTTTATCCTCTTCATCACCATCATCCTGTTTATAACTTTTATCCTCTTCATCACCATCATCCTGTTTATAACCTTTATCATTGTTGTCAGACTTTAAACGCATTTGCCAAATCTTGATGGTTCTATCCCCACTCCCAGAGGCTAAGGTGCGACCATCCGGGCTGAAGGCTAGTGACCAAACTGAACCTGAATGTCCCGTGAGGGTGGCGATTGACCTCCCCGTGGCGACATCCCACAATTTAATGGTTCCATCCCAACTCCCAGAGGCTAAGGTGCGACCATCCGGGTTTAAGGCTACTGAATAAACCCACCATGAATGTCCCGTGAGGGTGGCGATTGACCCTTGGGTTGCTACATCCCACAGTTTTATGGTTTTATCCCCACTCCCAGAGGCTAAGGTGCGACCATCCGGGCTGAAAGCTAGTGACCAAACTGAACCTGAATGTCCCGTAAGGGTGGCGATTGACCCTTGGGTTGCTACATCCCACAGTTTGATGGTGTTATCCCGACTCCCAGAAGCTAAGGTGCGACCATCCGGGCTGAAGGCTACTGAGAAAAACCCATATGAATGTCCCGTGAGGGTGGCGATTGACCTCCCGGTGGCTACATCCCACAGTTTGATGGTTTCATCCCCACTCCCAGAAGCTAAGGTGCGACCATCCGGGCTGAAGGCTACTGACCAAACCCCATCTGAATGTCCGGTGAGAGTGGCGATTAACCTCCCGGTGGCGACATCCCACAGTTTTATGGTTCTATCCCCACTCCCAGAAGCTAAGGTGCGACCATCCGGGCTGAAGGCTACTGAATAAACAAAACTTGAATGTCCGGTGAGGGTGGCGATTAACCTCCCGGTGGCGACATCCCACAGTTTGATGGTGCCATCATCACTCCCAGAAGTTAAGGTGCGACCATCCGGGCTGAAGGCTACTGACCAAACCCAATCTGAATGTCCGGTGAGGATATAGTTCAACCAGGGTAAGTGCATCTTAATAATCCTTGACAAAATTAACTTTATGTGGGTTGCCTACCCAGATGGCGATTCAGGTATATTTGAGTAGAATCTACCATCTTAATTGTTAAGCAACAATCGACCAAATATGAATAGTTTGTAACTATTTTGATGGACTGGTAGCATTGGAAATACCTACACAGCAAGCAGATCACAAAATTTGACAATTATCTCTCAAACTTACTTAACACCTAAATCCTGTTTAGATGTAGCAGCATCTGGGAATCCGTGCAAAATTTGCTTAATAGTTGCCATAATTTATACCATTTATTCCGTGGGATGATTTGGAATTTACAACTGCTGCGCAGCCATAAATCTAGTAACAGTGCGTAGGGTCAATGTTACTGAAAACTAGTCGATATTTAACGTATTTTGAATCAAATTAGACCGATAATATCACATTTAATTTCAAATCATATGTAAATAAATATTTTTTTGATACCTAAGCCTCTGTATGACTATTTAGGCAATCTTGTCATCTATCTAAAGATAGATTTTTGGGAATATAAAACTATTTCGCCGGTACTGGGTTCAATATTTATGATATCTGGGTAAATTTCCTGTGTGTTACGCGATGTGCTTGCAGCAGCGCTTCGCTATCGCCTTTAACAACCGCGATCGCGCTATCGCATCCCGTCAAGATAATCAAATACATGATCTTCGGTGTCACACAGATCCCCGACTTCTGGACAAATTATATGAGATTATGCCAATTATCTAAGAAGTCGGGGATCTTACTCTTTAACAGCAGCGATCGCGCTATCGCATCCCGTCAAGACCATCCAATACATGATCTTCTAGTCAGATTTATCTGACTTGAGCTTTGAGACGGGGGTTTCTAACCCCCGGCTCCCCGTGTAGCATCAAACGGAATTTTTCAACCCACAGCGATCGCGCGAACTGCTTGCAGCAGCGATCGCGCTATCGCATCCCGTCAAGACCATCCAATACATGATCTTCGGTGTCACACAGATCCCCGACTTCTGGACAAATTATATGAGATTATGCCAATTATCTAAGAAGTCGGGGATCTTACTCTTTAACAGCAGCGATCGCGCTATCGCATCCCGTCAAGACCATCCAATACATGATCTTCTAGTCAGATTTATCTGACTTGAGCTTTGAGACGGGGGTTTCTAACCCCCGGCTCCCCGTGTAGCATCAAACGGAATTTTTCAACCCACAGCGATCGCCTTTAACAGCAGCGCTTCGCTATTGCATCCCGTCAAGACCATCCAATACATGATCTTCGGTGTCACACAGATCCCCGACTTCTGGACAGATTATATGAGATTATGCCAATTATCTAAGAAGTCGGGGATCTTACTCTTTAACAGCAGCGATCGCGCGATCGCATCCCGTCAAGATAATCAAATACATGATCTTCGGTGTCACACAGATCCCCGACTTCTGGAAAGATTATATGAGATTATGCCAATTATCTAAGAAGTCGGGGATCTTACTCTTTAACAGCAGCGCTTGGCTATTGCATCCCGTCAACACCATCCAATACATGATATTCTAGTCAGATTTATCTGACTTTAGCTTTGAGACGGGGGTTTCTCACCCCCGGCTCCCCGTGTAGCATCAAACGGAATTTTTCAACCCACACCGATCGCCTTTAACAGCAGCGATCGCGCTATCGCATCCCGTCAAGACCATCCAATACATGATCTTCGGTGTCACACAGATCCCCGACTTCTGGACAAATTATATGAGATTATGCCAATTATCTAAGAAGTCGGGGACCTTACCCTTTAACAGCAGCGCTTGGCTATTGCATCCCGTCAACACCATCCAATACATGATCTTCTAGTCAGATTTATCTGACTTTAGCTTTGAGACGGGGGTTTCTAACCCCCGGCTCCCCGTGTGGCATCAAACGGAATTTTTCAACCCACAGCAGCAGCGCTTCGCGATCGCCTTTAACAGCAGCGCTTGGCGAACTGCTTGCAGCAGCGATCGCGCGATCGCATCCGGTCAAGACCATCCAATACATGATCTTCTAGTCACACAGATCCCCGACTTCTAGCTAAATTATCCTAGATTATCTCTGATTATGTGAGAAGTCCAGGAACTGACTCATGAGATCGACAAAGGCTATAACTTCCTCAGCAGTTTCAGATCGCCAGGAATTTCCTGATGTATAATCAGGAAAGTGTCAAAATTCAATGTCTAGTTAAAAGTTAACAGGAATAGATTAAGGAAACTCATGTCCCGATACAGAGGGCCACGCCTCAGAATTGTACGTCGCTTAGGCGAATTGCCAGGATTAAGTCGTAAAAGTGCTAGACGCGCCTATCCACCAGGACAGCATGGTCAGAACCGCAAAAAACGCTCTGAGTATGCAGTTCGTCTAGAAGAAAAGCAAAAGATTCGGATGAACTACGGTTTAACCGAAAAGCAACTGTTGCGCTATGTGCGTAAAGCTAGACGCGTCACCGGTTCCACCGGACAAGTGCTGCTACAACTGCTAGAAATGCGCTTGGACAACACCGTTTTTCGTTTGGGGATGGCTCCCACCATTCCAGCCGCCCGCCAACTGGTAAATCACGGTCACGTAACAGTTAACGGTCGCAGAGTCAACATTGCTAGTTATCAGTGTCGTCCCGGGGAAGTCGTTGCAGTCAGAGACCGCGAAGTTTCCCGGAAATTGGTAGAAGCCAATTTGCAATATCCTGGATTAGCCAATCTCCCCAGTCATCTGGAATTTGACAAAGCTAAGTTAACTGGCAAGGTTAACGGCGTTATTGAACGAGAATGGGTAGCATTACAAGTCAATGAGCTGCTCGTGGTGGAATACTACTCACGTCAAGCCTAATTATTTTCCCAAGTCATTGGATTGCGGATTGAATCAATTACCCAATCTCATCGCCGCCCCTTTCCCGATCAAGGAGAGGGGCTGACCAATGACCCATCACCTATTTTTATTGAGAGTTAATCTCTTGTAAGTCAAGGGCATAATTCAATCGCAAAACATTGACACCCGGCTCCCCAAAAACCCCCAAAAATCTATTATCAGTATATCGGCTAATTAAACGTATTATTTCATCCTCTTTCACATCCCGGGCGAGAGCCACTCGGCTCAACTGTTGGCGGGCTGCTCTCAAAGAAATATGTGGGTCTAAGCCAGAACCAGAAGCATAAATTAAATCAGCCAGCGGTTGAATATTTTCCTCTTGTAATTCAGTAACCCGTTCCAAAATTCGCTCTAACAGTGCCGGGTTGCTAGGAGCAAAATTACTTCCTCCTGATATCCCAGTGGGGCTGGCTTGTTTTCCTTGGCTGTATCTCACACTACTGGGACGACCGTGAAAATAACCCTCAGATGTGAATGTCTGACCAATCAAAGCTGAACCAATTGGTTGAGTGTCTAAATTTACCATAACGCTGCCATTGGCTTCAAAAGGAAAGAAGGCTTGACCTATGACCAAGATCCCCAGAGGATAGATGATTGCCGTTAGTAACCAAAGCACTAAGGTCATGCGAAAAGCTGTGATAGTTTCACGAATAAAATTCATAAAAATTTATCGGCGGTGAGTTTCTAGTTCAGAAAAGAATTAATTGACCACAGATGTAGACCCCTGAGCGGTTTTCCATAGGGTCAGAACCTTGGGCTTTTCTATCCCCAACCGGTGGTTGCAATGAGCATATCTATGAATTTAATAGCAAGCAAAGGTGCAATTATTCCACCCAAACCATAAATCAACAGATGGCGCAGCAGCAGTTGATTAGTTTGCAGATATTTTACCTGTACACCTCTCAAAGCTAAGGGAATTAAAGCCGGAATCGTCACAGCATTATAAATCAGTATGGATATGACAGCCGAATTCGCGCTGGATAAATTCATGATATTTAAACCCTGCAGATGAGCAGCGGTAAAAATGAATGGGATAATTAGAAAGTATTTAGTAATATCATTCGCAAGGGAAAATGTAGTCAAAGCACCACGGGTAACTACTAATTGCCGACTAATGCTCACTAGATCAATCAGCTTTGTGGGGTCAGAGTCCAAATCTATGATATCGGCTGCTTCTTTAGCAGCTTGACTACCTGTATTCATGACCACGCCGACATTGGCTTTGAGGAGCGCAGCAGCATCATTAGAGCCGTCTCCTATCATTGCTACTACTTTACCTGCTGTTTGTTCTGTGTGGATAATACTGACTTTATCCTCTGCTGTCGCTTCACCAACAAAGTCATTAACTCCTGCAAGGTTGGCAATCACAGATGTCGTAATCAGGTTGTCCCCAGTCAGTAATATAGTATTGATACCCATGTAGCCTAACTGCTGACAAGCCTCGCAGATACCCGGCTTAATTATGTCTTTCAGGTAAATCACACCATAAATTTCCTCATCTAGACAAACCGCCAGCGGTGTACCTCCCTGTTGGGAAATCTTTTCGCAGACAGAATTCAATTCTGGAGGTGCTTGTCCATTACCCAAACGAATAAATTCTTTAATTGCTGTTACCGCTCCCTTGCGAGCTTTATGTCCCCGCTCGAAGTTTGTGCCACTCATGCGGGTGTCCTCAGAAAATTTAACCCCTAGGGCTTGGTTGAGGTCAAAATCAAGTTGTCCGCCTAAGCTTTGTGCCACTCGGGTAATTGATTTCCCTTCAGATGTATCATCAAATACGCTCGCAGCCAAAGCAATATTAGCCATCTCCTCTAATGAATGGCCATTGAGGGGAATAAACTCCTGTGCCAAGCGGTTGCCAAAGGTGATTGTCCCTGTTTTGTCAAGAATCAGGGTGGTGATATCAGCACAAGCTTCCAGGGCTTCTCCTGAGGTGGCAATGATGTTAAATTGGGCAACCCCATTCATAGCAGCAATACTAATGGTATTGAATAATCCGCCCATGGTGGTGGGAATCAGCGCTACCAACAGGGCTATCAAAATAGGTACACTGACCGGACTCCCCACATAGTAAGCAAATGCCGGCAACGTGGCCACGACTAACAGAGCAACTAAACTCAAAACACCGAGGAAAATCATCAAGGTGATTTCACCCGGTGTTTTACTGCGTTTTGTTCCTGCTAATAAAGCAATCATCCGGTCAATAAACCCTTGATCTGGGTCAGATGTAATGCTAACAATCAGTTCATCAGAGATGATATGGGTACCACCGATCACCGAACTGGCAACATTAGTCCCTGATTCTTTCAGTATTGGTACAGTTTCACCGGTAATTACTGATTCATCCACCGAAGCCGTACCCATGATTACTTTACCATCGGCAGGAATCATATCCCCAGCTACCAAATATATGGTGTCACCTGTTCTCAGACTGGTGGCAGGAACTTGGCAAATTGTGCCATCAGGAGCAAGTTTTTTGGCGATCGCCTCTGACTTTGTAGTTTGCAATACATCTGCTTGGGCTTGCCCCCGTCCCAGTGCCAATGCTTCCGCAAAATTAGCCAGCCAAACCGTGAGAAAGCAAATTCCTGTCAACAAGCCGTAAAAAATACGTGGGTGATTTTCCGGGGATCGACCCAATAAGTTGGGCGCAATAGTGAATACGAGGGTGACAACTGTCCCCAGCCAAACCAAAAACATGACTGGATTTTTGACGGCATACCCGGGATGCAGCTTGATCAAAGCATCCCTCATGGCTCTGATATACAGTTTTTTGCGATTTATCTTAGCTTTTTTAAGGGTGGGGCGGCGATGACTAGGTAAAGTTCCCTCCACGCCAGGACGAAAACGTGATGATTTACCTTGAGAGGTAGGTGCAACGTTCATTTTATCTGATATCAGGAAATGTTGACTAATAACCAATCTTCTAACTAGCCGCAGCTAGTTTGAAACCCTCGGCAATCGGGCCCAACGCCAATACTGGAAAGAAAGCCAGCATTGCCAAAATCACCACTAATCCAGCCGTCGCTGCGGTAAATAACAGCGAATCTGTTTTGAGGGTAATAGCGGTTTCTACTGCTTTTGGTTTACGAGATATACCGTCAGCTAAGAGCAAAATGGCAATAATCGGAATGTAACGCCCGGCAAACATACTTAAACAGGTACTTAAATTCCACCACAGGGTGTTATTATCCAATCCCTGTAAACTAGACCCATTATTGGCACCAGCAGCCGCATATTCATAAACTACTTGGGAAATGCCGTGAAATCCAGGGTTAGTAATTCCAGACAGGGAAAGAGGATAAGCTAATGTAATGGCACTGGGAATTAAAACCACAATGGGATAAATCAGCAGCACCACACTAGCAAGGATGATTTCTCTTCTTTCAATTTTCCGCCCTAAAAATTGTGGAGTGCGCCCCACTATTAACCCTACTAAGAACAGAGTCAGAATTAGGTAAGTAAATAGGTAAGCTGTACCAGTTCCCTGACCTCCCCAGATAATGCGCAGGAATAAGCTCGATAAAGTGGAAAATAATCCTGCGGACATCAATGAATCATGCATCCCGTTCACCGCACCGCACATGGTGGCTGTAGTCATCACTGCCCAGATTGCTGTTTGTACCCAACCCAATCGAATTTCTTTGCCCTCTAAATTCGGCTGTTCTATTCCCAATGTGCCATTTACCAGGGGATTACCCTGTTGTTCTCCGGTTACTGTCACCCAAATCAGAATCATCAAGGCTACAAATCCCATCCAGAACAGCAGCCAGGCCTGTTTCATATTTTTGGCAAATATGCCATAGGTGTAAATTAAAGATGCAGGAATGGCAATCATGGCCATGGTTTCGATTAAATTAGCAGCCCCATTGGGATTTTCATAGGGGTGGGCTGAGTTAACGCCAAAAAAACCGCCGCCGTTATCACCCAACATTTTAATCATCTCAAAGGAGGCTACTGGCCCCTAGCAATATATTGGGTTCTTCCCTCTAAGGTTTCTACAACCAGGGTTCCAGCTAATGTTTGCGGCACACCGCAGAAAACTAGAGCGATCGCCCCTATAATTGACATTGGTAGTAATATCCTCGTGATGGCACGAGTGACATCAACGTAAAAGTTCCCTAATTTTTTGCCTGTTAACCCCCGAATAAAAGCAATTCCTACCGCTAAACCTGTTGCGGCTGAGGTAAACATCAAAAAGCCTAAAGCTGCTACTTGGCTAAAATAACTTAAGGTTGTTTCACCAGTGTAGTGTTGCTGTCCAGTATTAGTCACAAATGAAACAACTGTGTGCAGCAATATATCCCAGCTAGGCGCATCAAAATCATTGGGATTCCAAGGTAGTAATCTCTGATAGAATATTATCAGGTATACTAAAGTACCCATGCACAGGTTGCTGTACAGCACTGCGCGAATATATTCCCCAACCGTCTGCGGCTTACCGCCGTAGGCATCATCTTTGCTACCCACACCGATTAAAACTAAGCAGCTACGCTCTATAGGGTTGATGAACCGGTCCAGCAGCGTTCTTTCTCCCAGGAAAACACGCGCCATGTACCTTCCCAAAACTGGCACGATCGCTATCACAATACACAGCGTTACGCCGATTTGCAAAAAACTTTGTCCCATCTATTTCGCACCCAACTCAATTTCAATGATAGATTTTATACATATAAAACCCATACTCCCGGTTTCTTAATATATAACCCCAAACGATTTAGTTTCTCCCTTATTACTATTTTTCATATTCTTTTTCAAGTTTCCGTCAAAAATACTGAAAATCTACTCTGATATGGAGATTAAAAAACTTGTTTTTCTCACTCACCCCCATCCAGCTATGAGGGGTCTCAACCCCCCACAGCTTCAAGTCTGGATGGAGGAACAGGAGCAAATACTCACCCCACAACAACTCAGCCACCTATTCATATGAAAATAGTATTAAAGCCTTTTTCAGGCTCATGAAGTACACACCAATTCCCTATTCCCTATTCGGTGTGTTCCCTCAAAATATTAACTTATATGGATTAAACACTAAGGAAATATGAGGAAAATTAGCAATAATATCTGATGGATTATATAAAGTTTGTAAAGGGGTGAACGGAGCTTAAATCAAAAGTTCATGGAGTCTGGAGCCTACCGGCTGGATTTGGTCTTTAGGTAATTATTTACAGATCATTCAGCAGGATTTAGGTTTTTAATCTTTTGAATAATGCCAGAGTTACTATGTATCAACCATATTTATCTCCCGATGATTTGCCATCCCCAAAAACAATGCAAATGAGCTGCATTTGGCTGAGTCAACTAGAAGAAGCTACCAAAAAAAGCTTTTTCTTGGCTTGTAAGCCTACAGTACGCATTTTGTTATCCAGCTGTCACTGGTATTTCAAGGTCAATAGCGGCATTCTCATGTTAATTTTAGTCTGTCATGATATTAAAAGTTATCAGCACATCATGACTACTATTCCTTATTTAGCCAACCAGTTAAAACGATTTGCCAACCAAGCTAAAATTAGCGTTAGTTCTCCAGTCAATGAAGGTATACCCTGGATGACTCACATCAATGAAGTATGGACTGGGGAAGAATTTATCTAGTATTGAAACACTTCCTACCCCATATCTCCCATGTGTAGCAGTTTGATAACTGCTACATCTTTCAAAGTTTCACATAATTCACATAATATTTAATGGATCTACATCTATAGTTAAACTCACAGCATCAGGACAAAGCGATCGCACTGACTCCCAGTCAGGTAATTTTGGTAGCACATCTGGGGCAAACTTGAGTAATATTTGCCAGCGATAACGGTTAGCTACCCGCATGACACTAGCCGGTGCTGGTCCAAGGATATCAAATCCTGGCTGAGAACTTAAAGCTGTAGCGATGATTTGCGCCGTATTCTGGACTTGAATCACATCTAAACTACTCAAGCGCAATAAAATCAATCTCCCATAGGGAGGATAATTAAGTGCTTGGCGTTGCTCTAATTCAGTTTGACAAAAACACTGATAATCATGTTGTTGTACCGCCCCAATTACCGGATGCTCTGGGGTGTAAGTTTGCACAATCACCCTACCCACATCATCCCCCCTACCCGCACGGCCTGCTACTTGGGTTAGAGTTTGAAATGCGCGTTCACTGGCGCGATAATCTGATAAATGCAGCAAACCATCAGCAGAAACCACACCCACCAGTGTCACTTGGGGTAAATCTAAACCCTTGGTAATCATTTGTGTTCCTACTAATAAATGGGCTTCACCCTTAGCAAATCGAGTTAGTAGGGTACGGTGTGCGCCTTTATTACGGGTGGTATCGCTATCAAAACGAATATAACTTAACTGCGGAAACTGTCTTCCTAATTCTTGGGCGACACGTTGAGTACCGCTACCAAAGAATTTCAGATAAGGTGAACCACATTCAGGGCATTGTTGAGGATGCAATCGCGTATAGTTACAGTAATGACAGCGTAGTAACTGCGGCGCTCCCTCTTCAGTCTGGTGATAGGACAGCGACACATCACAATGGGGACATTCCATCACATAACCACAACTGCGACAAGACACAAAAGTACTGTGTCCCCGGCGATGGATAAATAAAATTCCCTGTTGTTGCTTCTCTTCTAGCTGATGTAAAGCTGATTGTAGCGACCTACTAAATATAGAACGATTTCCCATCTGTAACTCTAGCCGCATATCCACCAATTCCACCGGTGGTAATGGGCGAGAATTAATCCGTTCGGGAAGGGAGAGGTAATAACTAGGAATTGGTGTAGAGGGGTTTGTCAGACCGACCCAACTTTCTAACGAAGGGGTAGCAGAACCTAAAACTAAGGGACAATTTTCTAATTCCCCTCGCCATTGGGCGACGGTGCGCGCATGGTAGGTAGGAATGGGAGAATCTTGTTTAAAGCTGCTGTCGTGTTCTTCGTCTAGGATGATTAAACCTAAATTTGGCAAAGGCGCAAAAATCGCGCTACGAGTCCCGATGACTATTTGCGGTTCCCCGGTGAGCATTTGTCGCCAGGTGTCATAACGTTCCCCTTCCGAAAGACCACTATGATAAACGCTAACTTTAGCTCCGAAACGAGCGCGAAAACGGTCTGTTAGTTGGGGTGTAAGTCCAATTTCTGGAACTAATACCAGGGCGGATTTTCCTTGCTTTAGTAGAGGTGCGATCGCTTGTAAATATACCTCTGTTTTCCCAGAACCTGTAATCCCATGTAACAAGACTTGAGCAAAACCATTTAAACCTTGAATATTTTTTAATGCATTTGCTTGGTGAGGATTTAAGGTTTTGGGGTGATCTGGTGCTAGTGCTAGTCCCTGTTCTGTTCGCAGCACTTCTTTTTCTTCGATGACAATGTAACCTTTTTGTACCATGGTCTTCAGGGTCGAAGAACTAGCATTACAAGTTTGTAATAGTTCACTCTGCCACAATTCCCCCCCACGCCGCCGTAATACTTCCAGAATTTCTTGTTGACGCTCGGTTAAATTATCATCAATGGTGCCAATCAAGGTAACAGCTTTCTGTAGTTTTGGGCGATTGAGTCGCGGTGCTTCTAAATAACTTTCTACTATCCCAAATCGCAACAACTCCCGCACACCTTTGTAGGCTGTTCTGACTTTTTGTTGCAAGTAGACCAGGCTATAGTCTCCTGCTGATTGACCTTGTAAAAGGTTTAAAATTTGTTGGGCTGGGGGACTAAGGAAAGTTAAATCTGAGGAGATTTGTCTTTTTATTTCTGCATCCCCAACTAGGCGGAGCCGACGTTGCGATCGCCCTAGTAATCCCGGTGGTAACGCTACCCGGATCACCTGAATTAAAGGCGTATAGTAATATGCAGCTACTCGATTTAATAATTCCCAATAACTTTTGGGGAAGAACCCTTCGCTGACTATATCTTCTACATCCTTGATTTTTTCTGGTGGTAGATCAATATTTAGTTCTGCCAATAAACGAATGGCGATCGCTCCTACTTTTTGAGTACCAAATGGTACACTTAAAATATCACCTGGTTTTACTTTTAACTCCCTCGGCAATCTATAAGTAAAAAGTCCCGTAGTTCCTGGACAGTCTACCAACACTTCAATCCATCGATTCACATTTGCTGATTGATAAGTTTCTCCAGGTTCAGCCACCAGTAAATGCAGCGATTTTATTTGATTTTTATACATAATTCTGCTATTTTTTCAACATTTTTATGTCTGATTTCTACCTAATTGTTTGGGCGGCACACAGGTTTATCAAAGATTTTTATTTCTCAGAGGTAAAATGTATTTGATCATACTTTTCTCTCCATAATACTTGATGATTTCCCAGTTATGTAATGTACCAGACAATTTTGTCTTAACAATTCGTGGCATAAATATTTAAAATCCTCTATAAAAAATCCAATTATTTTTCCAGGGATTCCGGAAATGGCCTGACTAACTACTAAATAGGATATAGTGTTTTTCATCCCCTTGATAGATATTCAACCCTTGGTACATATGAGATGCTTTTATACAAATAAACTATTTCCCAAAATTAGACTAGTCAAACCATGTCCTTTAGGAAGCTCGCTGAAATCAGCACCGAACCCAAAGCAAGATGATGATTTATGTAGTAAATTCTCACCGATGAAGCAGAAAAAGTTATGTAACTTATAAAAGATTAACGCTAGGGGGTATTTACCTGAGTTTTTGATATTTGTTAAGGTGGATAAAGGTTGAGGGCATTTGACAGATTCGGGGATTGAGGAAAACTCAGGAATATTTGTGTTGGAACCTGAGAAGATAGTTTCTGGGGCCAAAACCAGTACTTCTTAGAGGTTCTATCAAACAGGAACCAAGAAAAAGCGGGTAGGGGCTGATTTTCACTAATGAATAAGCAATTAGCTTTCCGTGTATATTTTTCTGACAAAGGGGTGCATTTGTTGGTTAGGGAAAACTACCAAGCTTGAAGCAGCGTGTCATGAAATTATGTACCAAACAAAGCAAAAATCCCTAAAGGAAACTATGAACATTGCTGAATTGGGAACAATGGAAATACTGGAAACCACTGTCGAACATGAAGAAAACTCACTGGAACTTTTAGAATCAATGGTAGAGTCAGAACCCCCAATAATCGAAAATCTGGAATCAGAGGAACGTGATGGGGATGACATGGCTGCAATCAGGCCTTCAGGATACAACAAAACCGAGCATGATGATGCTGTAGGCGCGTTTTTTAAAGAAATGGCGCGTTATCCCCTGTTAAAACCCGAAGAAGAGGTAGAGTTAGCCCGGCGAGTTAGGTTTATCGAGGAAGTGAGGGAGATCCAAGCTGCATTGGAATTAGAACTGGGACAGCCAACCAGTAAGGTACAAGTAGCCTCCCGGCTAGAAATGACAGAAAAGCAACTAGAAAGCCGCTTATACCAAGGTCGAGTAGCGAAACGTAAAATGATTCGCTCCAACCTGAGATTGGTGGTGTCGATTGCTAAACGATACCTGAATCGCGGTGTACCGTTTCTGGATTTAATCCAGGAGGGTGCCATGGGTCTAAATCGTGCTACAGAAAAATTTGACCCGGATAAAGGTTATAAGTTTTCCACTTACGCCTACTGGTGGATTAGACAAGCAATTACCCGCGCGATCGCCAATGATGCGCGAACCATCCGTTTACCCATTCACATTGTTGAGAAACTCAACAAGCTCAAAAAAGCCCAAAGAGAACTCAAGCAAAAACTCTCTCGGAATCCCAACGAAGCCGAAATGGCCCAAGCATTGGAAATTAGTGTCCAACAACTGCGCCAATTGCAACAATTAAGGCGACAAGCACTTTCTCTGAATCACCGTGTAGGTAAAGAGGAAGACACAGAACTAATGGACTTGCTAGAAGACGAAGATAACCTGTCTCCAGAAGCAAAAATGAATGAAAACATGATGCGTCAGGAGATTTGGGATGTCTTGGGTGATGTGCTAACCCCCAGAGAGAAAGACGTAATATCTTTACGCTACGGTTTGACAACCAGCGAACCCTGTACCTTAGAAGAAGTTGGTAATATGTTCAATTTGTCCCGTGAACGAGTACGACAAATTCAAAGTAAAGCCATGCGCAAGTTACGCCGTCCTCATATCGCCAAGCGCCTAAAGGGATGGTTAATTTAATTCCTAATTCATAATTATTAAATCAGGTAAGCTGAGAACCCCACCACCAACACCAGCTATCAGGCCAGGGGTGAAAACCAACTCATCTGTTTACGCCTAAGTCATTTTGTGTGACAGGATGTTTAAGATACCTGAAAATTAAATCTGGCATTCTGGTTAAGCTAGGCTTTCTGTCTGTTCCTAATTTGCTTCCTTAGGAGTTGCTCATATATTTAGGCACATCCTCATCCCAACTAATCCAAAAATTCGCTGTAGACTATGGACTATAAACTATACATGATTAATTAATGACTGGTTCTGATAATTTGATTTTGCGTTTTGCTGAACCCTCTGATAGCAAAGTACTGTTTAATTTAATTCAGGGGCTAGCTGAGTATGAAAAATTATCCCACGCTGTAACTGGTAATGCTTTGGCTCTTGAGGAGCATCTATTTGGCTCTCCCAGGTATATTGAGGCAATCTTAGCCGAATATGCAGGGCAAGCAGTTGGTTTCGCGCTCTTCCTTCACAATTATTCTACCTTCTTGACTAAGCCGGGAATTTACTTAGAAGATTTGTTTGTTTTACCAGAATACCGCCGTCAAGGTGTTGGTAAGGCTCTTTTGTCTAAAGTAGCGCAAATAGCTGTAGAGCGCAATTGTGGACGCTTGGAATGGAGTGTACTGGATTGGAATGAGTCGGCGCAAGCATTCTACCGCAGTATGGGGGCGGCTATTTTGGATGATTGGCGCATTTGTCGGGTCACAGAAGATGGGATGCAAAAGTTAGCCCATCGAGGTTGAAGGTAGGAATTAAAATCTCTTTCATAGATTTTCTTCACAATCAAGTTTGACAGATTGTCTTTTGACGCGGGCAATTGATTGAACTCACAATAATTGTGAAAGGTCTTGTCCGCAATTACTCTTTTTTCAGGAGAACACAAGATGAAAAAAATTATTTCTCTGATACTTCTAAGCATAACTATCTTCACCTTTGCCTTTAGTAGTCCAGCTTTAGCAGCAGATACTATTAGTGGAGCTAAAATATTCGGTGCTAATTGTGCTGCTTGTCATGCTGGTGGGAGAAATTTGGTTCAAGCTAATAAAAGTTTGAAAAAGGGTGATTTAGAAAAATACGGTATGTACTCCCAAGAGGCGATTATTAGTCAAGTTACAAATGGCAAAGGTGCTATGCCAGCTTTTAAGGCTCGTTTAAAACCAGAACAGATTTCTGATGTATCTGCTTATGTCCTAGAACAAGCAGATAAAGGTTGGTAGTTATCTTTTCATTGTGTGACCATGAGTAATGGTTTTATCTGTATCCAAACATAGTGGGAGCCTCAGAACCCCTACGCTAAAGCGTAGGGATGAAAGGTAACTCAACAGGATTACACGTTAAATCAAGCAAAACCTTTTGTGATCGGGTATCTTACCTGCTCCCCTATGATTATGATATTGATAGCCACATCAGTATTATGAGTAACTTCGTGAACAGACTATTGATATTGTCAATAACCACAATATTCCTGTTAATAAATAATTTTACCCTGCCAGCCATGGCAGCAGACATCAATCATGGTGCAGAAATTTTTAGTATTCATTGTGCCGGATGTCATATCAACGGCGGTAACATTATCCGACGGGGAAAAAACTTGAAAAAGCCCGCCCTAGAAAAATATGGTATGAACACCATAGAAGCAGTCACATCTATAGTCACCAACGGCAAAAATAATATGTCAGCCTACCAAGACCGTCTCACCCCAGAGGAAATACAAGCAGTAGGGTACTATGTACTCCAACAAGCCGAAACCGGTTGGCGTTAAACACCCACAACTGATATCTCAAGTTTGTATAAAAATCAAAGATTAAAAATATGCTATTACCACCACAAAGCCGACTGCAATTCACCCCCGACCTAAATATTTGTCGCATTTTAAATGGGATGTGGCAAGTTTCCGGCGGACACGGACGCATTCACCCCAAAACCGCAATAGACACCATGTTTCAATACGTGGATGCAGGTTTTACCACTTGGGACTTAGCAGACCATTATGGCCCGGCGGAAGATTTTATTGGTGAGTTTCGCCGTCAAGTCATTAAAACCCGTGGTGAACAGGCTTTAGCTCAGATCCAAGCCTTCACTAAATGGGTACCCCGTCCGGGAAAAATGACCAAAAAGCTCGTAGAGGAAAATATCAACATCTCCCTCAAAAGGATGGATGTAGGATCTTTAGACCTAATGCAGTTTCATTGGTGGGAATATCGAGATACAAATTATCTAGATGCCCTTAAGTATATGGCAGAACTGCAAACAGAGGGTAAGATTAAGCATTTAGCCTTAACTAACTTTGATACCGAACACCTGAAAATTATTGTCGATGCAGGGATTAAAATAGTTTCTAATCAAGTACAATTTTCTCTAGTTGACCGCCGCCCCTTAGTGCATATGGTTAACTTTTGTCAAGACCATGATATCAAACTCTTTACTTACGGTTCTCTGTGCGGTGGTTTGTTATCAGAGAAATATTTGGGTAAATCAGAACCGCGAGGAAGTGAATTAGCTACAGTTAGCTTAAGAAAGTATAAAAATATGGTAGATGCTTGGGGTAATTGGCAGTTATTTCAAGAGCTGCTATCTACACTCAAGCAAATTGCTCAGGCTCATAATGTCAGTATTTCTAACGTAGCCACACGTTATATTTTAGATCAGCCATCTGTAGGAGGTGTGATCATTGGCGCAAGATTAGGTATATCTGAACACATAGAAGACAATGGAAAAATATTTAGTTTTACCCTAGATACACAGGAAAGCGATCGCATTAATTCTATTTGCAGCCAGTCACGGGATTTATATCAATTAATTGGCGACTGCGGCGACGAGTATCGGCGATAACTATAACCAACAGGAGCAGTTTCTAGTATGCAGCCTAGCACTACCGCCAAACCCAGCCTTATAGGCGGGAATCTCCGTTCTATCCATCATATTGCCCTCAATGTCAAGGATATGCAAGCTTCTCGGTACTTTTACGGTACTATCTTAGGTTTACATGAACTCACAGGGGAGGAAGTACCAGCCACCTTAGTAGAACTGGTGAACACAGGGAAAGTCGCTAACTTTGTCACCCCCGATGGGACAATTTTAGATTTATTCTGGACACCGGAATTATCACCACCAGATCCCAATCCAGAAAAAACCTTTACCAGAGCATACCATCTCGCCTTTGACCATAAAACGAGACCTGAGCCAATGGCTTTTAGACATGGGGATAAGTCGATAGCGACTTTAGTCGCATTAGAACGATTGACTGGCTTTAGCCACAGTCGTATAATGGTAAAAGGGAGTAAGAACAACCATCTACGTGAAGAAACATCCTAGTGCGGAGAAATCCCGGCAACGGACATATCCAACTTGATTTGGAATAGTTAAAGGGCAAATAATGGCAGGATGTTGAGCGTACCTAACTGGCATTGCGATGGACTCACCAAAGCAAAAAAAAAGTAAGCGCAATTGCAATACCTTTTGTCCTGGTAGTTGTTTTGAGCGTGTAGGGTGTTTTTGCCAGCACCATTGAAGGTCAGTTTGTGGACTCTTCAAGAATCCCCCGGCTTTAGACGTGGGGAGTGTCAAATAGATCCGCGATTATTTGAGTCAGCTGTCACAGTCCTCAGAGAAAATCACATTGCGATCGCCCATGGCCCTGTGACTCGTCCTACAGGTAAAGGTGTATACTTTTATGATCCCGACGGGTTTATGCTAGAAATTCGCTGCAATCCTACATCAGGTTGAAAATATCAACTAGTCTGGTGGGTACACCCTGCTGAAGCAAAACTCGCAGGGTAGCATCTTAACTAACCAAAAGTTGAGTTGTTCCAACCCCACATTGTAGCCTTAACATCCACAAATTCTATATAAATCCGATTTTCCGGGACACCTAAATAATGGTGAATCTTTTGGCAAAACTCATGGGTCATGGCTTGAGTTTGCTGATGTTTCATAGTGCCTATGCTTTTAATTTCAATATAGCAAGCCGGGTCTGTAGTCCCTGCAAAGGTCATAGGAATACCGGACTCAAAGGAGGTCATCACGTAAGATTCAGGTTTACCTAAATGTTGTGCTAACTTGCTAGATAAGCTTTTCAGCATGCTTTCAACATCTGCTTTGTGAGGCATAGATACAGAAGTTTGGACTTTGATTAAAGGCATGGTATTGAGTTAAGATTACAGTTTTTGTGCATATTGTGCATATATTTAACTTTATCGGACTCCGGGTGAAATAGATATAGGTCACAGATGTTTAATCATCAGATGAGCGAAATATATGACTATGTTCGGGATGGTATAAACGGGATCTCCGAACTAGGGGCGTACCCCATGGACGTTGTGCGGGTGAAAGTGCGGGACTAATGATGTAAAGTGTCGTACGAATTAGCTTTTCTTCATGGGTACAGTTTGCCATTTCCCCCAAAGGGACAACCATGATTTTCTCATCAGGCCAACCAATGCGAAAGCAAATTGCTACTGGGGTGTCCTGGGGATAATGTGCTAAAAGTTTGGCTTGGGCGGTTTCTATGTGACGCGCACTTAGATATAAACACAGACTAGCTTGATGTGCTGCTAGGGCGGCTAATTCCTCCGATGGGGGGACGTGGGTACGTCCACTGGAGCGGGTGAGAATAATGGTTTGAACTAAACCGGGTACCGTTAATTCTATTTTGAGCTTCGCCGCTGCAGCTTGAAAGGCGCTAATACCAGGGATGATCTCAAAGGGGATATTAGCCTCCCCTAAGAGTTGCATTTGCTCATAGATAGCACTGTAAAGGCTGGGATCTCCCGAATGGAGACGGACTACAGATTTATGCGATCGCACTGCTGCAATCATCAGTGCTAGAATTTCCTCTAAGGTCTTATTTGCAGTGGGAATAATTTCCGCATCTTCTCGACATAAATTTACAATTTCTTCCGGTATTAAAGAATCAGCAAATAAAATTACATCTGCAAGGGACAAGAGTTTCTGGGCCTTGACTGTTAATAAATCGGGATCTCCTGGACCTGTTCCCACAATATAAACTGCTGGCCGGGTCATATCTAGATTATTTTTCATACAAATAATAATGACTTATTTTCTGTAATTGACGCGATATCTAAATGCGAAAATCCTTTTTTTGGGATTTTTGCCCTAAAGTTCCGGATTGCTCCCTAATTATTAGTAGAGATGAATGGTAGATGCACCCTGGTTAGGCCCTAGAGTTTACTCTGGGGCATTTTTTCCTTTTCCCTATATATCCCTGATTCCTTCATCCCGATGGGGAGGCGGAATTAAATCAGGTAAAGGGCGTTTAAATAAGTAGAGCCAAGCTAATCCAGCTAGTCCCAGCACAATAGCAATTAAACTGACAACTTGTGCAATACGAAGGGAACCCAGCATTAAACTATCAATGCGAACCCCTTCAATCCAGAAGCGTCCTAAACTGTAGCCCACCACATAAAATAAAAATATTGTCCCTAAGCGCCAGGGTGATTTCCCAGATAAACCCCGGAAAAATAAAGTAATCAGCAAAGCGAATACTATTAAATTCCACAGGGATTCGTAGAGAAATGTGGGATGAAAATATTCAAAATTAACTAAAGCTAAAGGACGGTTTTGTGGGGGAATATATAGCTTCCAAGGTAAATTAGTAGGACGACCAAAGGCTTCGGAGTTAAAGAAGTTCCCCCAACGTCCAATTGCTTGTCCTAAAATTAGCGAAGGGGCGACTAAATCAGCTAATTGCCAAAAAGAAACTCTATTGAGTTTAGCAAAGATTAAAGCTGCTAAAGTACCACCAATAATCGCTCCGTGAATCGCAATACCTCCTTGCCAAATAGCAATAATTCTCTCTGGATGCTGCTGATATTCTGACCATTGAAACAAAACATAATAAAGCCGCGCTGCGGGAATCGCCCCAATCACTAACCAAATTGATAAATCAGCAATCAATTCTGGATTAACATGACGGCGCTTTGCTAGATACTGGGAAAGGCTCACACCGATGATGACTGCTATGGCAATTAACAATCCATACCAGCGGATACTGATAGGCCCAATGTCCAGGATAACCGGGCCAGGAGAAGTAAATTCAAATGCTAAAGGCAAAGTGTAAATATCCAGTCCCATGTAAATTACGAGTCGTGATGCTTGACACTCCCCAGGGCTATAAGCGGGGGGATTCTTGCTTCATAGAGATTCCATTGACACTCTCAGGTCTAAAGACACTGAGATTCTGCTGACAGAGTAAGTTTAGGCAAAACCCACAGTCTATTATCTATTATCTGTTAACTTCCGTCACTGCGAAAACTAATATAAGGTGAATCCTCTTGCTCGCGGAAGATAGCCAATATTTTTTTTTAACCTAAAAGAAATCAATTATTAACCCAAACTTTAAATAAAAGCAATAACCTGTGGTTATTGAAGTGGAGTTTTGATTAAATTTTGAAATCAAGTGCTTGTGGATTCTGTAGGATAGGGGAATTTTCCTAGGATGATAATTCAGCTCGATCGCTTGAGTTTAACTTATCCTGGGGGAGTTCCAGCCCTCCAGTCAGTTTCTTTAAACTTTAACCCTGGGGAATTTACAGTCATCTTGGGAGCTTCAGGTTCGGGTAAATCAACCTTGTTAAGGTGTTTAAATGGACTAATCAAACCAACAGCAGGGTCTATCACAGTAGAAGGTTGGGGGAAACTCAATGAACCCAAGGTGCTGCATCAGCATCGCCAGCGCACAGGGATGATTTTTCAGCAGCACCAATTAATTGGTAGACAAACTGCACTACAAAATGTGCTGACCGGTCGTTTAGCCTATCACTCAACTCTCAGGAGCTTTTTCCCATTACCCAAAGCTGACAAATATATAGCCTTGGAGTGTTTAGAGAGGGTAGGACTGTTAAATAAAGCTTTAGCACGGGTAGATAATCTCAGTGGTGGTCAACAGCAACGGGTAGGTATTGCGCGTGCGTTGGCGCAACAACCAAGGTTAATTCTGGCAGATGAGCCGGTGGCGAGCCTTGACCCTGCTAGTTCTCACAAGGTGATTTCTTTTCTATGTCAAATTTGTCAAGAAGACGGCATCACGGCGATTATGAGTTTACACCAAGTAGATTTAGCTAAAACCTATGCAGACAGGATAATTGGAATATCTCAAGGTCATATAGTTTTTGATGGTAATGCCGCAGACATTGAGGAGTACGAACTTAATCGTATTTATGGCAAAACCGAAAATATTCACCTAGATATCGAGGAGCAATTTGGCAAAGCCCCTCATACACAAAGCAAAGGATAACATATTATTTCCCGACCTCAATCCCACAAGAGTTTACACACTAATACCATTTGATATATCAGGAGAACTTCTACCATGATCGCCATTCAAAAAAAAATACTCACATCTGTTGCTGTAGTCGTGTTGTCCTTGGTTGGCTGTCAAGCACCTAACAACACTGCTACGAATACTGAGGTTGACCCTAGTGTATCTGATCCCGATACTTTAAGGGTAGCTCTTTTACCAGATGAAAATGCTTCAACTGTCATCAAAAATAATCAGGGTTTAGAAAAATATTTAGAAGAAAAGTTAGGGAAAGATATTGAATTGGTTGTAACAACTGACTATTCTTCAATGATTGAAGCCGCAAGTAATCGACGTTTAGAACTAGCTTACTTTGGACCACTTTCCTATGTTTTAGCTAAAACTAAAAGTAATATTGAACCCTTTGCAGCTTTAAAGAAGGATGGTGAAACTACCTATAAATCAGTGATTATTGCTAGTGTAAAAAGTGGTGTAAATTCTCTTGATCAAGCGTCAGGAAAAACAGTAGCCTATGGTGATCAAGCTTCTACTTCTAGTCATTTAATTCCCAAATCAATGATGCTTGACAAGGGGTTACAACCGAAAAAAGATTATGAAGAAGTCTTTGTTGGTTCTCATGATGCAGTTGCTGTCGCAGTTCAAAATAACAATGCTCAAATAGGGGGATTGAGTAAACCTATTTTTGAATCTTTAATCGAGCGAAAAGTTATCGATACTAACAAAGTCAAAGTCTTGGCAGAATCAGAACCATTTCCTCAATATCCTTGGACAATTCGCTCAGATTTGAAGCCAGAGCTAAAGACACAAATTAGTGCAGCATTTATTGAACTCAAGGATGAAGAAATTCTCAAAGCTTTTAAAGCAGATGGTTTTGGTGCAATTACAGATCAAGAGTATGATGTAGTTAGAAATTTAGGTAAAACCTTGAATCTAGATTTTCAAAAGTTAAATTAATAGGGACTTATTTTAAACCAGATTATAAATTTCTGGGTGGAAAAATATGACTGTCAAATAATATCTTGCTTTTGCGGGGTTACTGCTAACCATTTGACGGAGTTTTATGGCAACCAATAGTTATCAAAAATTTGAACCTCTGTTAAAACAACAAAGACAACACAGATATAAGCATTTACTGCAAGTAGCTGTTGTTGTAGTGATTGTGATCATATCTTGCTTATTAGTTGGTCTTTTTGATTGGGAAAGATTGGCTGAAGGTGTGCCCAGTGGGATAAATTTAGTTAGCCAAATGCTACCGCCAGATTTTAGTTTGGCTATCAACTGGATTAAGCCCCTGTTTGATACCTTGGCGATGAGTGTTGCGGGAACTGCGATCGCAGTTGCTTTTTCTCTACCATTATCACTATTAGCAGCTGGTAATACTACACCCCATCCATTTGTGTTTCAGGTGGCGCGTCTGATTCTCAATGGTTTACGGGCTATACCAGAACTGATTATGGGGATTATTTTGGTAGCTGCGGTGGGGTTTGGTGCATTACCAGGAGCATTAGCAGTTGGGTTTCATTCAATTGGGATGGTGGGTAAGTTTTTTGCTGAGTACATCGAACACGTAAACTCAGCACCAATCGAAGCAGCACAGGCGGCTGGTGCAAACAAGATCCAGGTAATATATCACAGCATTTTACCCCAAGTTTTGCCGCAAATCCTGGATGTAACCTTATATCGTTGGGAATATAACTTTCGCGCTTCTACTATTATGGGTGCAGTGGGTGCTGGGGGTATAGGGTTTGAATTAATTGGTTCTTTACGTATACTTAGGTATACAGAAGTATCAGCAATCCTACTCGTCATTTTGATGATGGTGATATTGGTAGATAGTTTCAGTGGCTATTTGCGCAGACGTTTAGCTTGAGGAAATGCTATGAAACCAAAGGTTGTGATTACAAACTGGGTACATCCAGAAGTGATTGAACTTCTTGAACCTCATTGTGAGGTGATTGCTAATCCCCATCGAGAATCTTTATCTCGTGAGGAAATTCTCCAAAGGGCTAAAAATGCCGACGGATTGATGGTATTTATGCCGGACAGCATTGATGAAGCTTTTTTGCGGGAGTGTCCCCAGCTAAAAGTAATTGCAGCAGCTCTGAAAGGCTACGATAATTTTGATGTTGATGCCTGTACCCGTTGTGGTGTATGGTTTGCAATTGTGCCTTCTTTGTTGTCGGCACCTACTGCGGAAATTGCTATTGGGTTATTAATTGGCTTATCACGACAGATGCTAGTAGGCGATCGCCTCATGCGCAGGGGTAAATTTGCTGGTTGGCGACCCCAACTTTACAGCCTAGGTCTAGCAAATCGTACCTTGGGAATTGTCGGTATGGGTGCATTAGGCAAAGCCATCGCTCAACGTCTAGCAGGTTTTGAGATGCGGTTACTGTACAGCGATCCGGTGGCTTTAACACCGGAACAAGAGGAAATGGCGAATTTAGTAAGAGTATCTTTTGATACTTTAATGGAGGTAAGTGATTTTGTTATGTTAGTAGTACCTCTGCAACCAGGAACCTTTCATTTAATCAACGCCAACACCTTAGCTAAAATGAAGCCAGGGAGCTTTTTAATTAACCCCGGTCGTGGTTCCGTAGTGGATGAGCAGGCCGTGTGTCAAGCTTTGGAATCTGGACACTTAGGGGGCTATGCTGCCGATGTGTTTGAAATGGAAGACTGGCATCGTAGCGATCGACCCCACAGCATACCCCAGTCATTATTAGAAAACACCAATCAAACTTTTCTCACTCCCCATATTGGATCTGCGGTTGACGAGCTACGGCGGGACATCGCCCTAGAAGCCGCCCAAAATATTCTGCAAGCCCTGCAAGGTGAAAAGCCACAGGGGGCAGTTAATTGTCTTAGGGGCTAGTACTGCAGTAAACTCCAAAATCAAAAAGCTGATTGTAAAGGAATTATTTGTGATCTGGGGCAGTAGCTTATCTTTTAATAGTCCAGTCCACCAATTTACTCAAATGTTGTTGAATAAATCAACCTGAACTTGTACCAACAATATTGATATTCACCATCTCACAAAAAATACCTATGAGTGAAACACTAATTCGCCAACAATATGACCAGATAGCAGATTTATATGACCGGCGTTGGAATACTTACATTACCAAGACATTATCTGTTTTAAAAAATTGGGCAGACATTGCACCAGAAGCAACAGTCCTTGATGTGGGCTGTGGAACCGGAGAGTTTGAGCAATTATTACTAACCGAAAATCCACAGCAAATAATTACTGCAGTAGACATTTCCCCAGCAATGCTCCTAGTCGCTAAACAGAAATGTCGTACTTATTCTCATGTTTCATTTCAGAATGCAAGTGTGTCAAATTTACCATTCCTAAATAACAGTTTTGATGTAATCATATCCGCCAGTGCATTTCATTATTTTGATGATCCTCATGGGGCATTATTGGAAATAAGACGGGTTTTAAAACCAGAAGGTAAACTACTTATTTTAGATTGGTGTAAAGATTATTTATCCTGTCAAATATGTGATTTTATATTGAAGTTTGTTGACCCTGCTTACAAGGGGTGTTACACCCAAAAACAGTTTCATAGTTTACTAACTTCAGCACAGTTTAATATAGAGCGTACAACTAAATTTCATTTTAGTTTGGTTTGGGGAATCATGATTGCTGAAGCTAAACCACAAAATTATGTAACTCAGCCCATAACTCCATAAGGCTTTTTTGTAAATATAAACTTTACTAATTGTAACAAAACCTACGTCACTTTCCTAAACCCAAAGCAGCTTAGGTAACCCACCATTCAGCTATCAGACAGGGAATTGATTCCCCGGCTAGCTTGAAAAATGCTGTAAACCCATATCCCACCACCGCACCACCAGAATTACCATCTGTGAGGGCGATCGCCCTAATTAATCAACTAAGAGCGATCGCATAGGTTACCCCTAGAATTACCATCTGTGAGGGCGATCGCCCTAATTAGTCAGCTAAGAGCGATCGCATAGGTTATGATTTAAAGGATAAAGTCAGCAGTAGTTAAAGTAAAGGTACCATTGATTCTCAGCAGTAAATCATCCTCAAAGGTAGTCGTTTGATTAGTACCCTGAATATAAGTGTTACCTCCCAAAACAAAAGCGCCAAATCTATCTTGACCGATAGCGGCGGCGGTAGCATTGAGAAGGGTAGAATTGATGGTGGTTTGCCCAGAATTATTGGCTGCTGTCTGTACCACAATCTGACTGGCGTACTGGCCGGCGGTAGCCAATGCAGCAAAGTTAATTCTATCGACTCCCTGGGTGAAGTCGGTGATAGTATCAAAACTCGCTACAGATAAGTTGGTTCTATTAGATTCATTGGGGGAGTTATATAGGAATACATCACTACCCGCCCCACCGGTGAGGGTATCACTACCCGCCCCACCGGTGAGGATATCATTACCCGCCCCACCGTTGAGGATATCATTACCCGCCCCACCGTTGAGGATATCATTACCCGCCCCACCGTTGAGGGTATCATTACCAGCAGTACCGGTTAAAGTTTGATCTGTGACTACATCTACAGTTTGAAGGATAAAGTCAGCAGTAGTTAAAGTAAAGGTACCATTGATTTTCAGGAGTAAATCATCCTCAAAGGTAGTCGTTTGATTAGTACCCTGAATATAAGTGTTACCTCCCAAAACAAAAGCGCCAAATCTATCTTGACCGATAGCGGCGGCGGTAGCATTGAGAAGGGTAGAATTGATGGTGGTTTGCCCAGAATTATTGGCTGCTGTCTGTACCACAGTCTGACTGGCGTACTGGCCGGCGGTAGCCAATGCAGCAAAGCTAATTCTATCTACTCCCTGGGTGAAGTCGGTGATAGTATCAAAACTCGCTACAGATAAGTTGGTTCTATTAGATTCATTGGGGGAGTTATATAGGAATACATCACTACCCGCCCCACCGGTGAGGGTATCACTACCCGCCCCACCGGTGAGGGTATCATTACCCGCCCCACCGTTGAGGATATCATTACCCGCACCACCGTTGAGAATATCATTACCAGCAGTACCGGTTAAAGTTTGATCTGTGACTACATCTACAGTTTGAAGGATAAAGTCAGCAGTAGTTAAAGTAAAGGTACCATTGATTCTCAGCAGTAAATCATCCTCAAAGGTAGTCGTTTGATTAGTACCCTGAATATAAGTGTTACCTCCCAAAACAAAAGCGCCAAATCTATCTTGACCGATAGCGGCGGCGGTAGCATTGAGAAGGGTAGAATTGATGGTGGTTTGCCCAGAATTATTGGCTGCTGTCTGTACCACAGTCTGACTGGCGTACTGGCCGGCGGTAGCCAATGCAGCAAAGCTAATTCTATCTACTCCCTGGGTGAAGTCGGTGATAGTATCAAAACTCGCTACAGATAAGTTGGTTCTATTAGATTCATTGGGGGAGTTATATAGGAATACATCACTACCCGCCCCACCGGTGAGGGTATCACTACCCGCCCCACCGGTGAGGGTATCATTACCCGCCCCACCGTTGAGGATATCATTACCCGCCCCACCGTTGAGGATATCATTACCAGTTTCACCGGTGAGGGTATCATTACCCGCCCCACCGTTGAGGATATCATTACCCGCCCCACCGTTGAGGATATCATTACCCGCCCCACCGTTGAGGGTATCATTACCAGCAGTACCGGTTAAAGTTCGATCTGTGACTACATTAAGGGTAGTCAACTGGGATAAATATTCTTGAATTTCCGTGAGACCACGGGTAGCATTAGCGGCTATGGCTCCATCTGTCAATCTATCTCCAGAAAAGGCTGTACCAAAGAGAAAACGTACCACCATAATCCCGTCGGATAGGGCATTGATTTGACCGTTACCGTCAATATCTAAGTACTTATTGTCTACCGCTTCCTGTAAATATTCTCGAATTTCCGTGAGATTACGGGTAGCATTAGCGGCTATGGCTCCATCTGTCAATTTATCCCCAGAAAAGGCTGTACCAAAGAGAAAACGTACCACCATAATCCCGTCAGATAGGGCATTGATTTGACCGTTACCGTCAATATCAAGATTCCATTGCCGCTTGTCTACCATAATGGGGCTAGTAGCTAGCCGATAATTAGCCGCTAAAGAACTAGCTGTAACCTGCAATTGTGTACCTTCAAAGTTGGCTCCGGCGGTAAAATTGAAGTCTCCTAATTTCAACGGTAGGGGTTCGTTAGGCCAGTTACCTTGAATACTAGAGTAAGGTATTTCTAGGTAAGTGTCTGTATTGGGGTTATTATCCAAGTCGTTGTTATCGAGAGAGGTAACGATATCACCAAATAAGTCAGTATCCCAGAGGTTATTGACGCCGGTGTAACTTAGGTGACTAGAGTTGTAATGTAAACGTAAACCAATACCAGTTAAGGTATTGTCACCTGTGGAAGTACTGTAAAATAGGGGGATACTAACAGTATTACCAGAGGATGCCGCCAGGTTTTCCGCTGAAGAGATTTGTTGAAAGCGATCATCTTCTAAAATAGTTCCCCTCGCACTACCCGTTGTAATAACAGCATTATTGGTGGGGTTGGATAAAATGACGCTGAAGGTTTCATCTCCCTCAAAGATATTGTCACCAGTGACGTTAATGGTAATATCTTTCGAGAGTTCTCCCGGATTGAAGGTAACAGTGCCTGATGGTAAGATGTTCCCAAAGTCCAACCCATCTGCATTGTCACTACCTGGTATTATTACTACATTCCAGTTAACACTATTTGTGGTCGTGGAATTACCAGAACGGCTAATGGTGAAGGTAAAGGGGGTAGTATTCTCGTCGCCTTCAATTTTGCTCGCACTTTTAGCAGCAATTCCCAGACCAGTGGTCTGCTGAATTATAATTGGTGGCGCTTCGAGTGTATAACCAGTGGCTGTCTCTGTTGAAGTCACCTTGATTTGAGTGCCATCAAAGTTCTCAGTAGTAGTAAAGTTGAAGTCCCCTAATTTTAACGGTAGAGCTTGGTTAGGCCAGTTACCCGAAATTTCAAAATAGGCAAATTCGATATACCGATCGCTTTGGGGGTCGTTGTCAAAGTCGTTATTATCAGCTTGGTCGGCTACCGGAGAGAATACACTGGTGTTAAAGAAGTTTTGGACATTTTGGAACCTCAGTTCACTAGAATTATAGTGCAACCGCAGACTAATACCAGTCAGAGTATTATCACCTGTTGAGGTATTATAGCTCAGGGGCAAGGTAAAATTAGAACCTGGTAGAGCATTTGGTTCATCGAGCGATGAAATTATTTGTTGTGACATAGTATGCACCTGTTAACATTAATGAATGAAAAATTATTACCCTGGGAATTTTCGTAGATTCTACCCCTTAGAGGCTGTTTAGAAAATATTAAACAACTCAATGCCTGTGACGTGAAGGTTACCACCCTGTGGGTATTTCACGATCACAAAAATTATACAACAGGTAGATACACAAGGCAACCAATGACTTCTGTCATGGTCAAAACCTGACCCTTCTTGGTAGGATGAGCAGGGTCAGGGGGTGGGTGAATGATGATTCCTCTGAAGATTGACAAAATTCACCCAATTTGTTATTAATTATAATTTGTGCAAACTATAATCTGATAATATAATCTCTTGGCTAACGTAATTGTCATAGGTGCCCAATGGGGCGACGAAGGAAAAGGTAAAATCACAGACTTACTCAGCCGCTCCGCAGATGTGGTAGTACGTTACCAAGGGGGAGTGAATGCTGGACACACAATAGTGGTGGAAGGTCAGACATTTAAGCTGCACTTAATCCCCTCTGGTATTTTGTATCCCAATACGGAATGTATTATTGGCTGTGGAACGGTGATAGATCCACAGGTGTTGATAGCAGAATTGGATAAACTGGAAAAATTAAATATTTCTGCTGCCAATCTGTTAATATCAGAAACAGCCCATGTAACAATGCCCTATCATCGGGTAATTGACCAGGCATCAGAGGAGCGGCGAGGAAGTTATAAAATCGGCACGACGGGGAGAGGGATTGGCCCGACCTATGCGGATAAATCCGAGCGTACAGGGATTAGGATGTTAGACTTGATGAACCCGGAAGCCCTACGGGAGAAGTTGGAATGGACGATTAATTATAAAAACGTTATTTTAGAAAAACTTTACAATCTACCACCCCTAGACCCCCAAGCAGTAATTGAGGAATATATGGGTTATGCCGATCGCTTACGGCCTTATGTGGTGGATACATCCCTAAAAATATATGATTCAATTTTGCGTCGCCGCAATATCCTGTTTGAAGGGGCACAAGGAACCCTGCTAGATTTAGATCACGGGACTTATCCCTATGTGACTTCCTCTAACCCGGTAGCAGGTGGGGCTTGCGTAGGAGCGGGGGTAGGGCCGACAATGATAGACAGGGTAATTGGTGTGTCTAAAGCCTACACGACTAGGGTAGGAGAAGGGCCTTTTCCCACGGAGTTAGATGGAAAAATCGGGGAATTGTTGTGCGATCGCGGAGCGGAATTTGGGACAACAACGGGACGCAAGCGGCGCTGTGGGTGGTTTGATGCGGTGATTGGTCGCTATGCGGTACGAATTAATGGTATGGATTGTATGGCCATTACCAAGCTGGATGTTCTGGATGAACTAGAAGAAATTCAAGTCTGTGTGACCTATGAAATAGATGGCGATCGCTGTGAAAACTTTCCCACCAGTTCCCGTCGATTTGCGCAATGTCGCCCCATCTATAAAACCCTACCAGGATGGCAAGTATCCACTAAGGAATGTCGTACACTGGAAGACTTACCACCCCAAGCCCTAGACTACCTGAAATTCTTAGCGGAATTGATGGAAGTTCCCATCGCGATCGTCTCCTTGGGAGCTAGTCGCGATCAAACCATTATTGTGGAAGATCCCATACACGGACCTAAACGTGCTTTATTGTACGGTGACGGTACACCCGCTGCTTAATTAAGTAGGGAGTGTAAGACAGATGGGGAGGCGCTTGTTTATATGATCAAGTGCAAATGTCAACAACTGATAACTAATAACTGACAACTTCTATGGCGATTAAAGTCGAATCTCAAAAGCGACCAGAAGGGAGCAAACCTAATGCTTTACGTCGTTCTGGTCTGATACCTGCTAATTTGTACGGTCACAAAGGTGCAGAATCAATTTCTTTAGTAGTGGAAGCTAAAACTGTGGAGCGTCTGCTCAAACAAGCTGGTGTAAATAAAACAGAAATTGAACTAAATATCCCTGAACTGGAGTGGACTGGTACAACTGTATTACGAGAAGTGCAATCCCATCCTGCTAAGGGTTTTATTTACCATCTGAGCTTTTTTGCATCTGCTCAAAGTTAATGCTGTGGTGTAAGTTGTAAAAAACACCACTAAAAAATCTCATGATTGCTGATGATACCAGGGTTCAACCCTGGTTTTTTATTGAAAGTGTGAGAATATGGGTTTATGAGTTGGTCTTTGACCTTGTACAATCCCCCCAGGGGGTTGATGTGCAATTTTTGTAACTCTCCAACCCACGGTTTTTTTATGACACCAGCAAATCTTCCAGTTTTAATTCAGCAGATGTTACAACCGGGATTTTATCCCCACCCAGTCACAGAACCTATAGAACTGATTCAAACTCATATTTCCTATGTACTGCTTACGGGAGATTATGCCTATAAGTTGAAAAAAGCAGTAAATTTTGGCTTTTTGGATTTTTCTACTCTAGAAAAACGCAAGCATTTTTGTCAAGAAGAGTTGCGTTTGAATCAACGGGGCGCGGCTGAATTGTATTTAGAAGTATTACATATAACTGTAGTTGATGGGCAATATCACTTAGAAGGAGCAGGAAAGCCTGTAGAGTACGCCCTAAAAATGCGCCAGTTTCCCCAGGATTTACTCTTGAGTACACTATTTGATCAAGGTAAGTTAACAGAGGCTGACTTAGAGAATCTAGGTAAAGTAGTGGCGCAATACCACGCTAAATCTACAACAACTAACGATTATATTCGCAGTTTTGGCGAAGTGCCGCAAGTGCGGGCGGCAATTGATGAGAATTATCAACAAACAGAAAAGTATATTGGTGGACCCCAGACACAGCAACAGTTTCAGGAAACCAAAAAATATACAGATAATTTTTTCTTAGAACATCCAGAATTATTTACCAGTAGAATTGAAAATAACTACATTCGTGAATGTCACGGTGATTTACACCTGAGAAATATTGCTTTATGGCATGATCAGATGGTTCTGTTTGACTGCATTGAATTTAACGAACCGTTTCGCTTTGTGGATGTCATGTATGATGTGGCGTTTACGGTGATGGATTTGGAGGCGCGAAACAGCCCTAATTTAGCTAATGTCTTTTTAAACACCTATGTGGAGCAAACTGGTGATTGGGAAGGATTGCAGTTATTACCTTTGTATTTAAGTCGTCAGGCTTATGTTCGGGCTAAGGTGACTTCATTTTTGTTAGATGACCCCAATATACCAGAAACAGTGAAGGCAGAGGCGGCAAAAACGGCAGCAGCATATTATCGCCAAGCTTGGGAGTATACTAAATCAAAATCAGGAAAACTGATTTTAATGTCTGGGTTGTCCGGTTCTGGGAAGTCTACAACGGCTAAATATTTGGCGCGTAAATTCCAGGCGATTCACATTCGCTCAGATGCGGTACGTAAACATTTAGGGGGGATTTCTGTTTGGGAGCGTGGTGGGGATGATTTATATACCCCAGAAATGACTCAAAAAACCTATGGCCGGTTGCTGGATCTGGGAATTATCCTGGCTCGCCAAGGGTTTAATGTAATTCTAGATGCTAAATATGATAAACAAAACCTCCGACAAAATGCCATCGGGGAAGCGGAAAAATACCAAATTCCCCTGGAGATTATATACTGCACTGCACCTTTAGCAGTTGTGCAAGAGCGTCTGGCTCAACGTACTGGGGATATTGCTGATGCTACTGTAGATTTATTAACATCGCAGGTAGAGCAGGCGGAAGCATTTACCAGGGAGGAAATGCCCTATGTGCAGATTTGGGATACCACTGCATCACCACAGGCATAATTAAAATCAGTAGTTTACAGTGTTTGTAAGTCTATGGCAACTAAAGGTTTACCGCCTATCTCACCGGAATTCTTTTCTCAACTGATATTTGGGGGATTTTTAATCTTCATATTGCTCATGGCGGGCTTTTCACTACCCCTGAGTATCTTTTTGGGGATTATTGCTGGTTTTGTTTTGGGTTGGTTCACAAGTTCTACTAAAAATAGCCCCCGGGAACCTGCTATACCCTCCTCTGATGGTATTGACGCGGGACTAAAATATTGGTTGTTTTTCTTGGTGGGGTTTGTGTTGTTGGGGTATTCTGCACCCGCTGGGATCTTCCTAGGTGCAATGGCGGCCCTGGGTGGGGGTTGGATGACTGCTTGGTGGGGTTGTAAGGAGCCTATGAATACTCAGCTACCTATGGAGGTTTTAGATGTTGATGTGAATGAAGGCCCTAGGGAGAGAATTACTAAACAGCAAACTAGAAAAGTCCCCCGTCGTTATCGTCGGACTTCTGGAAGTTTCAATTTCCGGTTTTGGGAAAAATGAGGGAATATCTTTTTAGAGAGGGCGGGTAGGATACCCACCCCACAAGATTTATGATCTTAAGCTGTGTATTTTATTTATTTGAAACGTGCTGTATCTGTCTAAGTTACTACCACTGTTTTTTTATCCCCTGGGACTGGTTACTATTGGTTTAATGGTGGCATTGGTGACAGTATGGAAACGTCCCACCCTGGCGGCCATGGCGATTAGTTTGGCTTTAATTATATTGCTGGTTTCTAGTAATGCTTGGGTGGCTAAGTCTGTGGTGCGATCGCTAGAATGGCAATATCTCCCTACAAGTCCAGTACCCACCGCTCAAGCAATTGTAGTTTTAGGTGGTGCGACTAGCTCCCCTGACCCTCCCAGGGTAACTGTTGATTTGAATGAGGCGGGCGATCGCATTATTTATGCAGCCCAATTATACCGCCAAAACAAAGCCCCGATCATTATTGTCACTGGGGGTCGCATTGACTGGAGTGGTAACAGTTCCCCTGAATCTGTAGATATGGCGGATGTGCTGACATCAATTGGGATCCCATCGGAGGCGATTATTCAAGAACCGGAGGCTCTCAATACATATGAGAATGCCGTGAATGTTCAGCAGATTTTAACAGCACGTGGTATTAGTAAGGTATTGTTGGTTACTTCTGCAATGCATATGCCGCGATCTGTGCAAATTTTCCAACGTCAAGGTATCGATGTGATTCCCGCACCGACTGATTTTGAGGTGAGTGACAATGAAATGGCAGCCATGACTAGAACCCCCAAAGCTGCTATCCTGAACTTATTGCCTGATGTGGGTAACTTACGGTTATTTACTAGTGCCCTCAAAGAATATATTGGCAGTTGGGTCTATGGCTGGCGTGGTTGGTTGTAACCAGTTAGAATGTTTAGGGAGTTGGTGCTATTATCATGATGTCTGAAAATTTACCTTATATTGTGCCATCGCCTCAGTGTGAAGTTGATGCGGACTTTTCGCACTATCACACAACTTACCAATTCTACGCAGAAGTTGAGACTCGTTCAGAGTTTGAGAGTTATTGCGCTTGGTATTACCAAACAGCAGCACAGCATCGTCAAGAGTTAGAGAAAATGCGCGGCGAATTGAATATTTTTCAATGGTTTCGCCGCTCGTGAGTAATTTAAATTACTTCTAACTCATTTTCACGCAGGTGAGCTTTAAATTTTTTACTAAACTGCACTAGAATCGGTAAGTTAGCGCTGACAGGTCTACCTTTCCATTCAGTAGCAATATTCACGACTTCGCCTTCTGTATCTTTGAGATCAAAAGCCTCACCCCGATTTTCAGGATGATGATAAACTACTACTGACTCTTTAACACGGATGCGATCGCCTACTTTGATAACCACATCTCCACTTGGTTTTTGCTGTTCCATAAGCATCTCCACAGTCACTCCTTACTGAAACTGCTAAAAAAACTGTTTGTAATATTCACTAATATACAAACAAAGCCTGCCCATGCAGGCTTTAATAGTGATTAGTGAGGGACATTCAGATCATTAAAAATCCGTTTTACTGTTGCTGTGCGCTTTAAATACAAATGTTATTCTACAATAAATGGTCACTAGTTTTCTCAACTGAAAATATATCTTTAACTAGCGGGGTATGTTGTTACCGATAGTGGGGGAACCAAGCCCAGCAGCAGAATGGAAAAACCTATTCCCTAATTTTGCAGGACACACCTAATAAAATTAATCAATATTAATTAAGATTTAGTGGGTTAAGGATACAGTTAAAGTGTAAGTGGATTTGATCCAAGCAATCAATTTAGGTGAATTTAGAGTCTAGAATGGTGCTATGCCTATGCCAAGTTATACCTTAATCTGGCTGTTGGCGGGAGTTGTTCTGTGTTTAATGGAACTGTTCTTACCATCGGCTTTTGTGGAATTCATAATGGGAATTAGTGCCTTAATGGTGGCGCTACTGTCTCTAGTGGGTGTGGGTAGTTTAGGGTTGCAAGTTGCAGCTTGGTTATTACTGTCCACAGTTTTGATTGTGCTTTCTCGTCGCTTTTTGCAACCGCGAGGACGCAAATCAAAAATGGTGGATACAGTTGTAGCTCAAACCTTAACGGAAATTCCCCCTGGGGAAACCGGACGGGTGCTGTATGAGGGGAATTCTTGGCGCGCACAATGTGACGACGAGCAACTGTACATAGCACCCCATCAAAGAGTTTATGTAGTCAGAAGAGAAGGCACTACTTTGATTGTAATGCCTGATTACCTATTGCGTTGAGTGGGCGCTTGTACAGTTGTTCACACAGACATGGCATGAGAAGTTAGGAGAATGTAAAATATGAATGAATTTTTCTTGCTAGTATTTCTGGCTCTTGGTGGTTCTGCAGTTGCAGGATCTGTAAGAGTCGTGAATCAGGGTAATGAGGTATTAGTAGAACGATTAGGGAGCTATAATAAAAAGCTTGGCCCTGGGCTGAATTTTGTGATGCCTTTTTTGGATAAAATCGTTTATCAACAAACTATCCGCGAAAAAGTTTTAGATATTCCTCCCCAAAAATGTATTACCCGCGACAATGTGGGGATTGAAGTGGATGCGGTGGTTTACTGGCAGATTGTAGACATGGAAAAGGCATGGTATAAGGTGGAAAACCTGCAAGCAGCCATGACAAATTTAGTACTAACTCAAATTCGCTCGGAAATGGGACAACTGGAGTTAGATAAAACTTTTACCGCCCGGTCTCAAATTAATGAAATATTATTGCGTGAGTTGGATATTGCTACTGACCCTTGGGGTGTGAAGATTACCCGGGTAGAATTGCGCGATATTGTTCCCTCCCAGACGGTGCGAGAATCAATGGAGCTCCAAATGGCGGCGGAACGGCGGCGACGGGCAGCAATTCTCACTTCCGAGGGGGAACGGGAATCGGCGGTGAATACCGCTAGGGGGAAGGCTGAGGCGCAAATTTTAGACGCTGAAGCTCGTCAAAAATCTACGATTCTCCAAGCGGAAGCGCAACAAAAATCTATTATCTTACAAGCTGAAGCTGAACGTCAGCAACAAGTCCTCAAAGCCCAAGCAACCGCTGAAGCTCTCCAAGTAATCACTAATGCTCTCAATGGTCAACCAGGAGCACAAGAAGCTTTACAGTTTTTACTAGCTCAAAGTTATTTGGACATGGGGACGAGGATTGGTAGCAGCGACAGTAGTAAGGTGATGTTTATGGACCCCCGCACTATCCCTGCTACTTTGGAGGGGATGCGTTCTATTGTTGCTGATGCTAGTCATCCTTCTTTTGGTGGTCTCAAGAATGAGCAACGTTAGCTTGATTCATTTGGCATTGACTACACAAACCAAAAAATTCTAGTGTGTGGTAAAAGACTTTAAATTTATGCTGGGATTCTAACTGGTCTTCTAAGGGATGAACAGGACATTGATTAATGGGAATTGATAGGCCACACTGCAAACAGGTCAGGTGGTGTTTGTCTTGTTGGGCTAGGTTATACAGGGCTTCACCGTTGGCTAAATTCCTCACCTGTACCATCCCTTCTAGTTTTAAGGCTTCCAGTGCGCGGTAAACTGTTGCTAAACCCATGGTTTGGTTGCGATTACGTAATTCTACGTAAATATCTTGGGCGGAAATTCCTTTTTCGATGCTCTTGAGTAGGCTGAGAATCCGCTCTTGACTGCGGGTGCGTATGGCTCTCATAGACAATTATTTAAATTTACTACTGTAGTGACAGCTGTTAAATTGGCAAGGTTATTCCTTAACTGTAACTGCTTGTTGATTTTATTTTGACTCAGTTGGGACAGAAAGTTATAGTATAGCGATCGCAGCATTTAGCAAAAAGCCTGTGCAAAGGAAGTATCTAGCCAAAATTTTCGTGACCCTTCGCCCTTCAGTGTTAGACCCTGCTGGTGTGGCCGTACAATCTGGTCTGAAGCAACTGGGATACGACAACGTGGAACAGGTGCGGATTGGGAAGTACATCGAACTCACCATCACTTCTACTGAGGAGATCAAGGCCCGTCGAGACCTTGAACGTATCTGTGACCAAATGTTAGCAAATCCAGTGATTGAAAATTATCGCTTTGATTTGATTGAGGTGGAAACACAAACAGGAGTTATTTAGCATCCAGGATGGGGAAACAGGGAAGCATATTAATTTCTCTGTCCCCATTTCTCACTCCCACTACACTAATTAAGACTAATTAAGAGGAATTAATCACTAAATCATGAAATTTGGGGTTTTGGTTTTTCCGGGTTCTAATTGTGATCGCGATGTTGCTTATGTTACCAGAGATTTGCTGGGGCTGCCTACTCGCATGGTTTGGCATCAAGAAACTGATATCACTGATTTGGATGTAGTTATCATCCCCGGAGGCTTCAGTTACGGTGATTATCTGCGTTGTGGTGCGATCGCCCGCTTCTCCCCTGTGATGCAGCAAGTCCTTGACCACGCCCAAGCAGGTAAATTTGTTCTCGGTATCTGTAACGGTTTCCAGGTATTAACTGAAGCTGGTCTGTTACCCGGTGCTTTGACGAGGAATCAGGATTTACATTTTATCTGCGATCGCGCTCCGCTGACCGTTGAGCGTAACGATATTCCTTGGACTCAAGCCTACACTACCAATGAAACTATCACTCTGCCTATTGCCCACGGCGAAGGGCGATTTTATGCTGATAAGTCTACTTTAGCAGCCCTTGAAGATCATAGTCAAGTGGTTTTTCGCTATGCAGGAGACAATCCCAACGGCTCACTCAATAATATCGCCGGGATTTGCAATCGACAAGGCAATGTTTTAGGCATGATGCCTCACCCAGAAAGAGCATCAGATGCTTCCCTGGGATATACTGATGGTTTGCGCCTATTTCAAGGCCTATTAGGGAAAATCGCCGCCTGGGCTTAATTTTCTTCCTGTGCTGTGAATTACTCTCAGGAATTGACCTCCCCAATCTTCATCTTATTTTTTTAGTCCTGATTACTGGACTTTTTTTATGGCTGTTTTTGGTTAAGTTTCTACTGTTTCACTGGCAACTATGGGGTATAATTATAATTGTGCTTATTATATCCATAGATATCAATTGCAGATATTTACATACTGAGGTCTTTACGTGAATAAAATTACAATCAATCCTGATTTAGCAAATGTCGATTATACTGACTTACTAACGAAAATCTGCCAAAGCTTAGAGAAAAACCAAATATTCAGAACCGATAACAATCATCAATGGTTAGTGGTGGATATTAATCAAATAGCCGCTGAAATCGCCACTTCACAAGTGAATAGTCCTTTAGGAAATGCTAAGGGAGTACGTGCTGCTACTCTCAATTTTAGCCCTGGTTCTCAAGATAGATTTTCAGAGCAAATAAGTAACATCACTGAATTAGTTATATCCAATTTAACATCCTACTTGAGCAAAAATCTATCTTTAGATAGATTGACATTTGTCACACAACTGATTGCAGATTTGCAGACATTTCGCCAACAACCAACTAAATTTGACCTCGCCTATAATTTCCCACCATCTAACCAATTACAACAACAGCGATTAACAGTTAGAAATAACGACGGACAACACGCACAACTACTCAAAGCGCATAAAGTTAAAATCTCAGTGGACAAACCCAGTAATTTTACCGCCCACTTATTAGAGGGAATTAATAACTTTATAGATATTCAACTTGAGCCTACATCGGAGGAAAAGGATGACCTAGAATATATTTTAGATAACTTAGAGAAAAATGATCAATCAGATATTCACCGCTTAGAAAATCTGGTGAACCAGCAAACATTAGGTAAATTAAAGAAATTAGCCAAAATCAAATATTTAGAATTTCTCTATGAAAATATTGATGACAATGCTAGTGAGAACAACTTGCAAGGTAAAATATATTTACAGGACTTAATCAGAAGATTAAAATTATTAGATGACTATATTAATAATACCAACAAAGCAGACGGGGAATATATAGTTAACTATCAGGGAGTAGAGGTTAATTACCAAAATATGTTTTCTCGGGGTGAAGCATTTGATATGCTTCCCATTATCCCCTTGATTGAGGGTTACCTAGGAGAAACAGAACAGGAAAACCGCGAGAAAGTAGAATTTATTTTTGGGTTAAAGTTGAAATTTGATGGTAAAGTCCAAACCTATGGGGGTAAAACAGTTTTTGAGCGTAATCTTGACATTTTACACCCAGATAGTCAAGAACATCAAGAACAAATCCAAGATGAATCTAGAAAAACGTCATTTGTATATAAGGTATTAAAGATAGCATTTTTATATTACTTTTTATTTGCATCTCGTCAATATCCTAATAATCCCCAGAATGATTTAGAATATAACCCCATTACTAAATGGGAACAATCTGTATTACCAATATTGCAAGGTAGTGATGAAGAAGCTAAAAAACGACTATTTAGAAGCATTATTAATGGGTTTGACAAGTTGGAAGTTAGAGAAAAAATCAAAACTCTCAAGGGAGTTTTAACAAAGCTGATCAAGCGGAAAACTTCCTTCCCTACCAGAGAATATCCCCTACATATTTCTGTCAAGAATAGTATTTTAGAAGCAGATATTAACACTATTGTTGATAGAGATACATTTTTTAAATCTTTGTTACGGGAGAATCCTAAAGACTGTCTTAAATATATCAATTTGGGGGAAGCAACCACAGATAACAGTTTTCTCGTCAGTCTCCCAGCCAAAATGACTATCAGCGAAATCTACTTTTTTGAGACTGATGACAGAGAAACTTTTCAGATGGAATATGACATAAATATAACAGGTCAGGGTATTGGTGTTTTACCGGTAGTATTTGTACCAGCTAGTGATACCGAGTGCTTCAATTTTTGTCAAAAAAACCTATCAAACCGTAACTTGGTAATATTTCCCTATCGTCCAGATCCTAAAAAACCAGAAACTGGGAAACCTCAAACCCAGAAACTAGAGTCCCATCAAGAATTTATTTACAAAATTACCTACAGCTTACTAGCTTACATCTGCTTGTATGTCTTATTAGAAAAAAAATCAAAGTTATTTATTCCCATTTTAAGGATACACCTCAACAACAAGAAAGATGATGCACCCATAGAAAAATTTATAGTTTCCTTGACCGGTGTATTATCCCATTTATTTAATGAACAATATCGGAGTAATTCCCAGGGAATAGATATTAGTGATTTCTCGACCAAGGGTAAATTTAAAATTCCTAATACTTTAAGCGCTTTATATTCTGTATTACCGAAAAAATTCACTTTCCCCCCTGGAGAGGAATTTCAATTTCGGGAACTAGATAAACTAGCAATGATTATAGTTTCTAGTCGCGGTAGTGATAGTAGATGGGGAATGGAAGCAAAAAAATCTAACCTGATGGGGGAAATTATTGATTTCCGAATTCAACCGCAAACTGTGACATTAAGATTATTGAAAACATTTTCCGAAAACTATGATAATCATGAAGATATGTTTTCATATCCTAGCGTGATAGTTGAGAATGTAGATAAACTTTATAAAAAAGGCTACAGACACTTTATTTACATAGCCAAAGTTCCCTACAGCAGCACATTACACATCACTCAAACTAAAAGCGACGAACTATTTTTTATGTCGGAAAATGTCATTAGGGCTTTGACACGAGAAAGGAGTGATATTAAAATTTATCCCATGTTCTTTGATAAATACTACGCGGTCAAAGTTGAAAACAAAATCAAGTCAACATCATTATATATTCAAGATACTGTAGAACTGACACAGTTAGTAGAAGATACTAGCAAGAAGTCAATTGTATTTTTCAATTTGTTTAACGGTATCGCAGTTGCTAAAGATACCAACTATAATGGTGTGATGTCTTACGCAACTTTGCTGAATATTTATCAGGGTGTACTGGATGACAAGGATATTAGAACCGGACTAATTTATCAGGACAGTCACTTAAAAAGGGAGATTTTGCAATGCTTGACTTTGTTTCATTTCTCCCGTTATCAAAAGCACGAAAAATCGGGTAAACTTCAAATCAAGTTAGACCCTTATCAAAACCTGATCGGAGATGAGTCTATTGGTCAACTAGCTTTATTAAAATATAGTCGCGGTAAGGTAGAGTTTAACTCTCTAGCTTTTTTAACTTATGTTAGGGATATACTCGCAAGACCCAAATCAAGCTCTTAGTAGATGTTTGATAATTTTTCAACAAGTAATTTTTATCTTAGGGAACAGGGAACAGGGAACAGGGAACAGGAAGGATTGAGGAATGGGGAATGGGTAACACACCGAACACACCAAAACAATAAAATCCAGTCCCCTCCCCTTACAAGGGGAGGGTTAGGGTGGGGTTAAACAATAGTTGATACACTAATCATGACTTTCTAAACATCCTCTTAATGGGTATGTATGGTTTTTAGTTATATAAGAAAAGGAAATAAATCAATATGACTGCGAACATAGCTGAGGATTTAGGAAGATTATTTGAGGTGGGTTTTAATATTGGTGTTCTCTGCTATATTCAGCAAAAACAAATTAAGCAGAAATTTGGTAATTTATATCGTCATCAATTAGAAAACCTCAAGTTCTCTAAAATTCGACAAAGAATAGTTGATAGGGTATTAAGTACCTTAGAACGAGATATAGCTGAAACCTGGTGTCAATTCTTTGTTCAAAAGGGATTTTTATCGGGGTTAAATTTCTTTAGAGAATATTTGACATCTTTGGGGTATGAAGAATCAGGGAATTACCCACACCTGGAAATTCTCTATTATCAATGCTGTTTTCATGGTGATAACAGTATTGGAACTTATGAAACCGACCAGACCCAGTGGTTTAAAGATGTTCTTTCCCAGTTTGATCAGTTAGAAAATACTGCTGACTATATTCCTAGATATCAGGAAAAAGGTGGTTTTCTGAATGCAGATACTTTATTTTTGCTCAAGTGTCGGCGTAAATATCGGGTTTTATGTCTTGATTTATCAGTATTTTCTGTTCACACTGATGAAGATATCCAAAATATTGATTATGTGGAAGTTATTCGCAACTTGTTGATGCGGGATGTTAACTATGTCCGTTCTAAAAGTGTGTTTTCTAGCTTGAGTGTTGATACTAATTCTTTAGATTTAGACTTCTCCCCCAGTTTAACAGACTATTTCACGGCTTTTAAAGCTAAGGATAAGGAAACCGCTAAGTTAATTCAAGCAGCTGCTTATATTTATAGCTTTGACCAATTTCTCCAAGAAACCGGGATGATATCAGATAGATCGTCAATTGTGTTTAATGCTATTGGTTATAGCGATCGCTCATTCAATACTATATCTATTACACCAGATCAACTCAAGATTTTTGAGACTTGTCATCAAATCTATAAATCACATGACAAAGAAGAACAAATCACCGACGCACGTCGTCGAGTTTTAGATAAAATTAAGCGTAACGCTGGGAGTAGCTTTGACCAAGGTAGGGAGTTTGTCAACTCTCTTGTAAACATCACCCGCGATCGCATCAATATCATACCACCTCACACCGAGAAAATTAGCGACTTTTTTAACTCTGTCGCCCCAGTTCCTCCAGAGTTAATTTCCGACTTAGGTTTGACGGGAAGCTACAACTTTCGTGAAACACATAGTCAACTGATTCAGAAATCTTTGCTTTCTGAGAATACCTATATATTCCTCACCGGAAACCCAGGTATTGGTAAAACCACTGCGATCGTCAATTTTCTCAAACATCATCTAGATGAAGGGTTTCTATTTTTCTATGTCAGTCCCCGCAAACAGGTAAATCTCGACATCATCGAAAAATTCAAGGATAAAGCAACCGGTAATTTAGTAGATGACAGAATCTTGGCGATCAATACTCATACTCACCTGATTCAGGATAACTCTGGTAAATGCTCTGTTGAATATACCTCGAACCTATATCAAGAGGATTTTATTCGAGGAAAAGTTAATTTTCTTAAGAGTCAAAAGGTGGAAAGAGGGGTGAGACGCAGTAACCGACTCGAACACATCACCGATGATACTATTATAGACCGGGGAGAAAAAACCGCAGGTGTTTTAAAGAGTCTTTGTGAAGGACTATATACTACCATTACTCACAAATTATCTGACAACGTTATTGCTACTACTTCCACCCAGTCTTTAAAGAAAACTCAGACTGGAGATACCCTCAAACACCTGGATAAAATATTCAGCGACGCATACAACACTAGGGAAAATAAGGTCTTTCCCCAAAAGATGCAAAATATCTCCCGTCGCATCAAACATCTATTTATCATGATAGACGAAATTACCGGGGATGAGGGAGGGGTGGAGTTTCTCCATGGTATTCATAAACTCATCAATAAATATCAGTTAAATCAACCTGAAAATGGTTTTAACACTAAGGTAATTATTGCAGATGCTTCCATCGTTGATCAAAATGTCATTTGTCAACATCTAGAAAATACTACCCCCGAACCCAATAAAATCTACTTTCGTCAAGCTCTGGAAAATATTCAACCCCTGTCAGTGGTCAATTTGCAGTTTAAAAAATTACCTGCGACCATGATTAACGCTAATTCCTACCCAGCTAAAAGCTTAACTATTAGCTATCAAATTTTTATTGAGTCTTGTAAATTTATCGATCGCGCCCAGTTAAAGGATAAATCTAATTTAGAGCAAAAGCTCTTAGATGTCATTTTCGCCGATATCCAGAATTTATTACAAGATTCTCAGGTGCAACAATTTATAGTATACATCCAAAATAAACCCAAACTAACACAAATTATTGACAAGCTTCAGGAAACCTTGGGTAGGGAGAAGTTCCAGAAAAATACTCATTATATAGAAATACACGCCAATATCTCGGAATTAGAGAAACAACAAATTCAACAGTATCAGGAAAATGTCAAGGTAGTGTTCATGACTGCTTCGGGAAGTCGTGGTTTATCTTTCCCCAAAGCCAAGCACATTTTGGTAGAAATCCCTAAGTTTGAGATTGAAAAAAACCTGATGGAAATCATTCAGGTGATTTACCGCGGTCGGGGAAATGATCATATAGATAACCAAGATAAATACTTGTCCTTCTATTTAGCTGAACGTTCTGTTTATTACCAAGATAACCCTCAATTGTCTTTACAAGAAAGTGTCCTCAGTTTATTAAACCTGCTGTTAATTCTTAAGGCTTCTATGATGACTCGCATATATGGTTATGGTAAAATTGGCAGAAAGAAATATATACTGATTCCTATCGGTGGTAAGTCGGTTTTAGCTGCTGGGGAAACATTTTCTAGTCAGATAGTTAATCTGATCAACCAACTTAAGAAAGAATACCAGATTCATCGGAGTCATGAGTTATTAAAACAAGTCTATACCAGTCTAGAGAAACTCATGGGAGATGGGGATTTTGTGGTTGAAAAAACTACGGAAGAAAGTTATTTAAAATTACAGAAGTCTTTTAAGGAGCAATTTTTGCAATTAGCTAATAGTTTTGATCAACTACTAGATGTTCCTCCTTTAGAGTTAGGTTATATTAACGGTGGTTTGCTCATAGTACCTACTAATAACATCCAAGAATCTTATCAAATGAAATTCCTGGATATAGAAAAGTATGCTCATGGAGAATTATGGGATAATCTCAAACTAATTAGTAAAAATCCCATTTATCCGGAAAACTTAAGATTTGCAACTCAAGACGCAATTGAACTAGTCGAGAAATTAAAAAAAGCGCCACCCAAGACACAAAACTTCACACAAACCAGTGAATATAGTGACCAATATTATGTCTTACCCTTACTTGCATTTATTAGTGGAGAAGTGATGAGTCAATATTTTGCTGAGGAACCAGAAGAACCAGAAGACCTGCGTTTCCGTGATATTCTATTTACATACCTTCGTTCGTTATACCCGGTCACTAACATCTTACCTATAGGTCATAATTATCAAGAATTTCCCTTTTTAGTCTTTAGAAGTTATGCCTTAGCAGAAATGAGACAAAAACTGTTCACAGAAAAATATCTACTCCACTCCCGGGAACTGAATGTATTAAACCTGATCCTCGCGCAAAAAAATTGATTAAATACTACATCATTGTAAACAACTAATAGCTACTAACAAACCTCGAGCTTTATTCAAGGTCTCCTGATATTCCTTCTGTGGGTCAGAATCAGCCACTAGACCCGCACCCGCCTGGACGGTTACAGTATGATTATGCAATACCATCGTGCGAATCGCGATCGCAGTATTCAATTGTCCCTCAAAATCGTAATAACCATAGACCCCAGAATAAACACCCCGACGACATGGTTCTAACTCGTGGATAATTTCCATGGCTCGGATTTTCGGCGCACCGCTGACAGTACCCGCTGGGAAACAGGCCTTGAGTAAGTCCCAGGCGCTTTTATCTGGTGATAACTTACCCACCACATTACTCACAATGTGCATCACGTGGGAATAACGCTCTACCACCATTAACTCATCAACTCTCACGCTTCCACTTTCACACACACGCCCTAAGTCGTTACGACCTAGGTCAACCAACATCACGTGTTCCGCTGTTTCCTTGGGATCTTGCAGTAAATCTGTAGCTAAAGCTGCATCTTCCTGTGGGGTTTTACCTCTCGGACGCGTCCCAGCTATGGGTCTGACTGTAGCTACTACCCCACCCGCTCCATCGGCTTGGGCTTTTACCATCACCTCCGGACTGGAACCGATAATTTGCCAGTCTTGGAAATTAAAGAAAGCCATGTAGGGGGAAGGATTAATTTGGCGCAGGGAGCGATAAAGGGCAAAGGGATCACCTTTATATTTTGTCGATAACCTCTGGGATATGACGACTTGAAATATGTCTCCTGCCTTTATGTATTCCTTCGCTTTTTCTACACTATCACAGAATTCCTCCTGTGTCAAGTTGCTAGTATATTCTTCTATCCCTCCCCCATCCTTGCTGCCCGGCGGTGTCCATTCTAACATTGTTTCTTGGGGCGACACAGGGCGGGATAACTGAGAGAGCATCTGTGTGACGCGATCGCACGCTTGTTCATAAGCCTGCCATAAATTCACATTTTGATCACGTAAATCAGCATAGGCGATCGCCCAAACTTTCCGTTTCACCTGGTCAAAAATTAACAAGTGGTCTACCTGCATCCACAATCCATCAGGTATATTACGCTCATCTTGTGGATGAATAGGTACACGTGGTTCTATCCACCGAATCAACTCATAACCCCAAAAGCCAAACAGTCCGCCAATTCCTGGGGGGAGTTGGGGTAAAGTCACTGGTTTATAGGTGCCAAACATTGAGCCAAAGCTGCAAACGGGTCTCCTGTAAACACAACTTGGGAACCATCCCGATGTGTTTGAGTAGTCGTGTCACCCCGGGCGGACAAAATCCACAGGGGATTACAACCGAGTAAACTATAACGGCCGATGTTTTCGCCCCCTTCTACTGATTCCAACAAAAAGCTATAAGGCTGACCGGCGCAGACTTTATACCAAGCAGATACTGGGGTATCGAGGTCTGCTACCCATTCTTGATACACTGGGACAAAATTACCTTGTAAAGCTAGTTCAGAAAAATCAGAGAAATCAGGGAACATCATAAATGGATTTAGAGAGTGGTGAGCACAGGAGGAGAGGGGATGGGGAGAAACAATTCCATTACTCCCCTCATCCCCAATACCTAGCTTCTAGACATCGTGGGTAGCTTTACCACTGAACTTAAGTTTAGCGGGACTGGGATTTTCCCCAATGCTGCGTGGTACATGACGCACCTTTTCGCGCCCGGCGTTAACTTTTTCTGGGAACACACCATCAGCTGGGTGAATGAAGGTGGTTTCCCCATTTGGTAAAATCCGGTAAATTTTGTAGTCTGTGATTTTGAATTTCCGGAGTTGACCGCCCAAGGCAATGCCATGTTCTTTACGAGCTATATATAGCAGGTTTTCGCCTTTGCGCATAGTAGCAGCGCCACCGGTAGGCATTTCAAAAACTTGCTCTTTAGGGCTAGTCCAAGTGATAGCGTACTTTTCTTCCTCTACTGCTTTTTGGAGTAAGCCACCAGTGCTACCACCAAATAGGGGGGTTTGTCCAGAAAGTTTTTCTGCCATAAAAAATATCTCTCTCAACGGTTTTTAGGGAATCGTAACACCGCTGACCCGATCATATTGCGATCGCGTCATAGACTGTAACAGTTTTTAGTCTTATAAATTACTCTTGGCTTTCCTGCGCTGTTGTTCTTGACTGATGTGGGCAATGGGAACAGTGAAATGAAACTGACTACCCTGGTCTTTACCATTGGATTTTGCCCAAATTTCCCCGCCCCAGCCATTGACAATTTGGCGGCTAATTGCTAGTCCCAAACCAGTACCCCCCGCAGTACGTCGCATAGCACCTTCTTCTTGATAAAACCGGTCAAAAACGATTTCTAGACGATTGGGTTCAATACCCCGCCCAGTGTCAGCCACTGTCACCTCAACTAGATCATTGCTTTTCTGAGTGGCTGTAATCGTAATCGTTCCTGGAGATAGAGTAAATTTACAAGCGTTATCGATTAGTTTAGCTATCACCTCCACCAGCCAATCACCGTCAGCTCTGACTAAGGGCAGATTTGGGTCTATTTGAGTTTGGATTTTGGGCGGCGGTTCTGTGGCGGAACGGCTGCGTAGTCGGCTGAGAGCTAAATCTACACATTCCTGTAAGGTCAGGGCTTCTGGATGCCATTCTACCCGCCCGCTTTCTAGGTTGGAAAGGGTGAGGAAATCTTGCACTAGTTTTCGCATTCTTTCTGAGTCCGACAGCGCAGTATTGAGCATCACTTGCTGCAACTCTAAAGGCATATCCGGCTCACTAGCCAGACTTTCTAAGCATACCTGAATTGTGGATAGGGGCGTGCGCAGTTCGTGTCCGGTAATCGCTATTAAGTTGCTGCGGGTGCGGTCTAGGGCTTCTAGCTGCTGGTTTAGCTCTTCAAGATTGGCGTAGGCTTCGGCTTGGATTAATGCTGCTCCCATTTGGGTGGCGACGGCTTTTACTAAGTCTTGCTCTCCCGATTGCCACTGGTGTGGTGGTAAGCCACAATAGTGTAATTCTACAATCCCTAACAACCTCCCCTGAAATAATACTGGTTCCATTAACCAAGAACGAATGGCGAATTTTTCGGCAATTTCACGCAGTTTATGCGAATTAATCACCCGACTATCACTCAGGGTATTATGTACACACACTCCCTCGCCCTTTTCTACTACTTCTTGAAATAAAGGATTCTCCCTTAACTGCCAAATTTCCCCAACTACAGGTAAAATTCCCGGAATTAAAAACTCATGTTTAATATCCGCCTGTGCATCTGTAGCTTGTGCACGATAAATTAAGCACCTACTAGCCACTAATTGTTCCCCTAGTTCCTGTGCCGCTACTTGTAGCACTTCGTGGGGATCGAGCGATCGCCTAATCGCTGTACTAATGGAGTTGACTAAACGTTCTTTTCGTGATTGGGCAGTAATGGAACGATAGGCTTTGTGTAATTTGTACTGACTAGCTTGTAGATAAGTCACCAACCGCTGGACAAAGGGGTCAGTATCTATGTCACAAGCATATTCAGCTGTTTGTAAGAGGGAATAATTTTTCTGTGACCCAATCCCAAACCTCTGGCGGGCTTGTTGAATTTTTTCTTCCAGGTCTGGTCTATAAACTATAATCCTGTCTAATAGCAATTCCGCTGCTTTCAGGCTCACCCCCCGTTCTGATGTCCAGATTCCCTCAAACCGGCGCGCCGTATCCATATCTAGATTAGAGCTAAATTCCGGTGTTTGCTGGTTTTTGGCAATGGAACCCAGGCTCTCCCTGCACACTAAACAAGTAGCATAGTTATCAGCAATTACCACCAAGTGCCATTCTTGACTTAAGGCATCTTCGGCTTCAAATACTACCTGCTCATAAGATTGGGAACTATTGGTAAATTCCGTTTCCCGTGCGGATAAAACATATATTTGATTACTACCCATAGCTAAACGCTGATAGCGATGAGCTTCTTGGCGATAGTATCGCTCACGTTGGAAGCTAGCAATTACCAATGGTTGCTCTAAATTCCCCGCTAACACCTGATCTTCCATCGCGTGAGAAAGCGCTGTTAATGAAGCCTTGAAATATAGCTGGGGTCGCAGGTGGGGTATTGACTGTAGCAGCTCACTCAGCACAGATGACGAAATGCTCATGAATATCGTTAAGGAAAAGCCCAATCACAAAAAAAGATTCACTTCATAGCTGCATTGTACAAATTACAACGGATTCTCAAATGCTGCTCACCGTTAGAATCTGTAAAGAATCTTGAAGTCGAAAATTATCGGGTATTACGCCCAATATACATTCAACACACAGATCTGCTATCGGCTGGAGCCGCTGTTTATTTAGCTAAAATTCCCCATCAAAACAAATTTTCAGCTAAAAAACTACCCACTATTGTAGATGATTTTGGGCTGAGATCCCCAATACATCCTTCGCCAGTGGTAACTTGACTATCTTAGCTAAGTATATCCTGCTATTAGGTCACCATGGGGTTTGACGCGGTGCTAAATGGCTGAAAATTCCCGCTTTTCCTCCTTGACTTTATATATGAAAAATATACTCTGGTAAAGATTTCTGTTTTGTCTGGCCTTGAATTGACCCTAGCTCAAGGAACTTTGCCTCATGACACCGGATATACTCACCACCGCGGCACAAATTTCTCTGGATGGCAAAACTTTTGCTCCCGCAGAACAATTACCTCTACCGGAATGGCCTTGTGTTGTCAGTGAAAGACCACAACCTACTCTCACGGTTAAAGATGATGATCTATTTCTGGTGACGGATACCATCGGTAATATTTCTGGCTGTTCCCTCAGCGATGGTAACCCTAATGTGGGACTATTTTGCTCGGATACCCGGTTTCTCAGTCGTCTGGAGTTGCAAATTCAAGGGCGATCGCCTATCCTCCTGGGTAGTAGTGCCGAAAAAGGGTTTTCTGTCTCTGTACTGTGTACTAACCCCAATATTGACCAACACCTGAAAGCTGAAACCGTAGGGATTCGCCGGGAACTTGTGTTAAATGGGGCGTTATTTGAGGAAATTGAAATATCTAATTACAGTACCACAAATGTCAGCTTTGAATTAAGTATCAGCTTTGATGCAGATTTTGTGGATCTATTTGAAGTTCGGGGCGCCGAAAGAGAAAAACGGGGTAAGATATTACACTTAATACAATCAACATCCCCAGACGCTGCACCTCTTACCAGTCATGGCCTTTCCTCTGTACATCCACCAAAAGAAAAATCTTTGACTTTAGCCTATCAAGGTGTGGATGGCTTATTAATGGAATCCCGCATCCAATTCCAGTATCGTCAGCCGGATGATTTCCAGGGTTATACTGCTATCTGGCGGTTAGATTTAGCCTCCCATGAAACCCAAAAGTTAGGTTACCGGGTGAATATGTTCACCGATAATCAGCCCAGTTCTACAGTCAGTGCTGCTTTGACTTTAGTCCAAGCTAAGGCCGCTGAGTTGATGGAAGAGCAACAATGGATACAGGAAATTACCAAAATTAGATCGGATAAAACCATCTTTAATCGTATCATTGAGCGGGCAGAACAAGATATGTATCTGTTACGCCAATCTTTTGGTAACTATAAGACTGTTTCCGCCGGTGTCCCCTGGTTCTCCGCTTTGTTTGGGCGAGATTCCTTGATTACAGCTTCCCAAACCTTGATGTTAAACCCCCAAATTGCTCGGGAAACTTTGATGATACTGGCATCATATCAAGGTAAAACTCAGGATGACTGGCGGGAAGAAGAACCAGGCAAAATTTTACATGAGTTGAGGTTTGGGGAAATGGCTCGCTGTCAAGAAATCCCCCATACACCCTATTACGGTACGGTTGATGCTACCCCTCTGTGGTTGATGTTGTATGCTGAATACTATACCTGGACTCATGATCAAGAAACACTTGACAAACTTTGGCCCCATGCTCTTTTAGCTATGGATTGGATTGATCACCATCTCCAGGAAACTGGCTATTTGACCTACTACCGTAAATCTCCACGGGGTCTAACTAACCAAGGTTGGAAAGATTCTGGCGACTGTATCGTAGACCATAAGGGTGAACTCGCTCCCGGACCAATTGCTTTAAGTGAGGTCCAGGCTTATGTTTATGCAGCTAAAATTAATCTGGCAGAAATTGCTCAGATCATGAAGCGACCAGACTTAGCAGAACGCTGGTTGGATGAGGCTAGACACCTAAAAGCCCGTTTTAATCAAGATTTTTGGCTCAAAGACCAGGATTTCTGCGCCCTGGCTCTGGATGGGGAGGGAAACCAGGTTCAAAGTATCACATCTAACCCCGGACACTGTCTAAAATTGGGTATTTTTACCCCGGATAAGGCCTACAGTGTGGCGGAACGATTGCGCGCTCCAGATATGTTTAATGGTTGGGGTATTCGCACTCTCAGCAGTTTGTCCCCCGCTTATAATCCTATGGGTTATCACATCGGCTCGGTTTGGCCCTCATGATAATTCTCTCATTGCTATGGGATTGCGATCGCTCGGTTTAATTGACCAAGCTTTAGAAGTTTTCCAAGGTTTGTTTGATATGACTAACCACCAAGCATATCAACGCCCCCCAGAACTATTCTGCGGTTACGAACGTAATGGTGACCATGCTCCTGTACAGTATCCTGTCGCTTGTACACCACAAGCATGGGCGACTGGTTCTATTTTTCAACTGCTGCAAATGGTAGTTAATCTAGTCCCTGATGCTCAAAATAACTGCTTGCGCATTATTCACCCCACTTTACCAGAATCTATTAATTCTCTGTCATTCCATAACTTGCGCGTTGGTGCTACTATCCTTGATTTAGAATTTGAGCGCTCTGGTACTACTACCGCTTGTCGCGTTGTCAAAAAACGCGGTAATCTCCGGGTGGTTATTGAAGCCTAACTAGGAAATAACTTACAAATTTTTAGGGGTTGAGCCATGCTCAACCCCCACTACTACCCCCAGAAAATTAACTTTCTTCTTGACGATCAATTTTTTGCCCAGGAGAAGATTCATAAATCGCATCTAACTGTTGACGCGCATCCTCAACGTTGACTGAACGCATGACTAACAAGGGTTCTTTAATTAGGTTACCGGCGTTATCTAAGAGTTCTGGATGGGGAACAAATTGTTTTCTCGAAGATAGGTATCCTGGATTATCCATTGGGGAATATTTAGCTGCATCAACTCGCTCTCGATCAAAACTAAACATAATTAAGTTGCGGATTAAGTTCGCAACGGCTATGACAGCTAGAATTGTAAAAGCCAGAATGTAAAGTAAGTGTAACATTGGGTTTTCCTCCAAGAGCAGCAAATTTTAAAACTTTATTCGGTAGTGCTTTACTTCGCCTGTATTCTCTATCCGAGCGAATACAAATATGTCACGCAGGTTTGGTGCGCTTATACTTTTATGAAAAAAATTGTTAATCTCTATTTAACCTAGAGTAGCATGGGATACATTTTTTGTTAATGAAAATAATATTAAGGATTTTGTATCTTCTATGCGACTTGTATAGTTATACTGTCTTGCCAGGTTCAGATTTTTGGTGTCTGACGCCACCGCATTGATACATTCCAGCATTCACCGAGCAGTTGATGCCAAGGCATTAAGGTTTTCATCTCAATACCGACTTGCCCTTCTGTGGCTGTAAATAGCATCCTGGCTACGTTTAGTTCATCTTGCGCTTGCTTGACTCGCAAGAGTAAATTAGATTGCTCTTCGTGACTCATAAATGTCAATTGCTCGGTTTCTAGCAATTCGTGCGATCGCGCGAACCAATAGTTAAAGTCCTCAAGTAAAGGCTCTAATATCGTTTTCAGCAGATCCGCCTGTGGTAAATTCGAGTCTCCCATAGATAAAAAGTATATTTCTAACTTCTCTCATAATATTAACATTTTTTACAAAAATTAACATTTCCTGAAATGATATTCTCAGATAGATCATGGAAAAAATCTGTAATCATCAGTTCTGTGAACTATAATTACAATGGCCGCCAGCCCCTTGGTGCTGCAGACTCCTAAACCTCATCAACTGTAGTTGCTGAGAACAGGTAATTAAAGTCTTTATATTTGAAGCAGCACTTTCTAGTGCTGTATGCTTCTGGAATACTGATTAATTATCTAAAATTATATTTTTACAATCACGTCGCTCATGGTTCAGCAACCGATGTCGCTAAAATCATCTCTCACTCCGTCAGAACAACCTGAAAAAATTTATTTACCCCGGACCAGTGAATCAGAAAAATTAAAGAAGATTCGCCACACCGCTTCCCATGTCATGGCCATGGCGGTACAAAAGCTGTTTCCTAAAGCACAAGTGACAATTGGACCGTGGATTGAAAACGGTTTTTACTACGACTTCGATAGTCCAGAACCATTTAGCGAAAATGATTTAAAAGCCATCAAAAAAGAGATGGTGAAAATTATTAACCGCAAATTACCTGTAATTCGCGAACAAGTCAGTCGCGAACAAGCTAAAGAACGAATAGAGCAAATCCAAGAACCTTACAAACTAGAAATCCTGGCAGATATTAAAGAAGAACCCATTACAATTTATCATCTGGGTGATGAATGGTGGGATTTGTGCGCTGGTCCTCATGTGGAAAATACTGGCGAATTAAACCCCAAAGCTATAGAATTGGAAAGTGTGGCCGGGGCTTATTGGCGTGGAGATGAAACCAAGGCACAGTTACAACGCATCTATGCTACTGCGTGGGAAACCCCCGAACAATTAGCTGAGTATAAGCGGCGCAAGGAAGAAGCACTCCGGCGAGACCATCGTAAACTAGGTAAGGAACTGGGATTATTTATATTTTCCGAACAGGTAGGGCCGGGTTTACCTTTGTGGACACCTAAAGGTACTTTGTTACGCAGTACATTAGAAGATTTCCTCAAGCAAGAACAGCTCAAACGGGGTTATTTACCTGTGGTTACACCCCATATTGCTAGGGTAGATTTATTTAAGACTTCGGGACATTGGCAAAAGTATAAGGAAGATATGTTTCCCCTGATGTCTGATGATGAGTCAGCAGCAGCACTAGAACAAGGCTTCGTCCTCAAGCCTATGAATTGTCCCTTTCATATCCAAATATACAAAAGTGAATTACGTTCATACCGGGAATTACCGATAAGGTTAGCAGAGTTTGGCACGGTTTACCGCTATGAACAATCAGGAGAATTGGGCGGTTTAACAAGGGTGCGCGGTTTTACTGTGGATGATTCACACCTGTTTGTCACCCCTGAACAGTTAGATAGTGAATTCCTCAATGTGGTAGATTTGATTCTGTCAGTGTTTAAGAGTCTACAACTGAAGAATTTTAAGGCTAGACTTAGTTTTCGTGACCCAGCTAGTGATAAGTATATCGGCTCTAATGAGGTTTGGGAGCAAGCCGAAGGGGCAATTCGCCGCGCTGTGGAAAAGTTGGGTATGGAATACTTTGAGGGAATCGGCGAAGCAGCGTTTTATGGTCCTAAGTTAGATTTTATCTTTAGTGATGCCTTGGAACGAGAATGGCAATTAGGCACTGTTCAGGTAGATTACAATTTACCAGAACGCTTTGATTTAGAATATGTGGCTGAAGATGGTTCCCGTAAACGTCCTGTGATGATTCACCGTGCGCCTTTTGGTTCCCTGGAACGCTTGATTGGGATTTTAATTGAAGAGTACGCTGGGGATTTCCCCTTGTGGTTAGCTCCTGTACAAGCTCGATTGTTACCAGTGGGTGAGGCACAACTTGATTTTAGCAAAGAAGTGGCGGCGAAAATGCTGGCGGCGGGTATCCGGGTTGAAGTCGATACCAGTGGCGATCGCCTGGGTAAGTTAATCCGCAATGCTGAGAAAGCCAAAGTACCAGTAATGGCTGTAGTGGGAGCTAAAGAAGTTGAATCTCATAGCTTGAGTATCCGTACCCGCGCTTCTGGGGAGTTGGGGGCTATACCTGTGGATGAGGTGGTGGATAAAATGAAGAATGCGATCGCTAAGTTCGAGAACTTCTAACCATCATCGACTAGGCTCTGCCTAGTCTAACCACCTCTGTAAATCAGCTATGCTGCTAAAATCAAGCAATGCTTCCCCCAGATTCTCTAATTCTTCTAAAGGTAAAGTTTCCACACTCTGGCGCACATCTTCGGGTAATTCCCCCACCTTGCGAGTTAATAGTCGCAGGACTAGGGATCTTTCCCTTTGTATTCCCTCTTCTCGACCTTCTTCCTTAATTTCTCGGTAAACTTGCGTTTCTTTGAGTGTGATTCCTAGCATGGTTTCAACCTCCCTTCGGCTTAATTTTTCAAACCTGTACACCATAATTGTAGTTACTAATTCAATTATGGTACGACTGGCGGTTTCTGACTGCTCATAAGTGGAACGCTCTAGTAAATACCTAGCTTCAGATGGTGCTTGTTCTGGCTCTATAGTTGTTAGTACCATCAATGCTACCCATAGGGGTAATTGGCGAATATTCCCCAATTCCTCTAAATATACTCGATGCACTTGGTGACTATTGAGCAACCCACGATGGGGATAAATATTACTTTGTTCAATACTGCGTGAAGGGTAAATTATCACTGCTTGCCAATCCCTAAATCTCTCCCGGTTACGGTAGAAATATAATAAGGATTCTGCAAATACTCTCTCATAGAGTTTCTCGTCTTTTTGAAATTGTACCTCACAGAAATACACTACACCCGGATTTTCATTGTCTGGTGGTAAAAATACCCCGTCAATTTCAAATTTAGGTTCTTTGACAGCTACCGAATCAAAGCGATATTTTTCCGCATTGACTGGCGGATTTGTCAATAGTTCAAATAGTAAACTTGGGAATTGTTGAAATAGTTGGTAAAATATGGAATCTCGGCGCATAAAAGATATTCCTACATGAGCGCCATGATCACAGACTGCTTAAGGGCGATCGCTGAGTTTTTTACATCTTAACCCCTCAGGGCTGCTAACCATGACTGTAAATGATCCAGATTTTCTCAAAGTGATCACTAACTGCGATAATTTTAGTTCCCTGGTGAATCTTTGGTAATATATTAAGTCTTGTAAAGCATACTTTTGCCCAATTAGCAAGACTCTTGAACAAATCAACCCTTTACATGAGATGCTAGTGGATTGATTGGGTGAGTATTTGCAAATGTCTGTTATTTCTACTATCACTGTTAAGGTTCCCGCTACAACTGCCAATTTAGGCCCCGGTTTTGACTGTATTGGTGCAGCCTTAACCCTATACAACAAGTTCACTTTTACTCCTCTAGAAGGGGGTGAATTCATCATTGCTGTTACAGGTGCAGAAGCTGAACGGGTACAAACCGATACCAATAATCTACTGTATCAGGCCTTTGTTAAGTGCTATGAATATATAGGACAAACACCGCCACCAGTAAAAATGGCAATTGAGCTAGGTGTACCTTTGGCTAGGGGTTTGGGTAGTTCAGCGACAGCCATTGTCGGGGGTTTAGTGGGTGCTAATCAGTTGGCGGGTGCGCCTTTGAGTCAGTTAGAAGTAATGAAATTAGCGATCGCTATGGAGGGACATCCTGATAATGTCGTCCCGGCTCTGTTGGGGGGATGTCGTCTGGCGGCTACCAGTGCCGATGGTTGGGAAATTTGCGATATTCCTTGGCATAGTGATATTATACCAGTGGTGGCGATTCCTGATTTTGAGCTTTCTACTAGTGAAGCCCGTCAAGTTCTACCGACTGAATTTAGCCGTGCAGATGCAATTTTTAATACTGCCCATTTAGGGTTATTATTGCGCGGTTTGCAAACTGGTCAGGGAGAATGGTTAAGAGCAGCTTTACAAGATAGATTACATCAGCCTTATCGTCAAGCTTTGATTCCCGGTTACGATGCTGTTAAGGGTGCGGCTTTGGCTGCTGGTGCTTATGGGATGGTGATTAGTGGTGCTGGGCCGACATTGTTGGCTTTGGTAGATAGGTTACATTCCCAGTCTGTAGAAGCGGCAATGTTATCAGCTTGGCAGTCGGTAGGAATTATAGCAGTTGTGCGATCGCTTTCTCTAGATACTCAAGGCGCAAGCTACCAAGGATAAACTCCAATGATTGACCAAATTCATACAGAAATCACCACTCTGAATTCACAAATTCAAGCGCTCCAGCAAGAACGGGCTACCTTGACTATTAATAATGTATTATCTAGCAAGAGTGATTCACCCTCAGCTATGGTGGAAGCTTGTCGCCGCCAAGCACGAGAAAATCCCCAATTATCTGTGGAACTCAAGGGTATAGATGATGCGATCGCCGCCCTGGAATTACAGCTAGAATACAAACAAGCTGAGTTACAACGTTGCCGAAATAAATCTCAACAACTTACCCCACAGCAGGAGTTAGAAGCAGCTAGAAAGGTAGCTCAGGTTCATGCTGAACGCATTAATCAGCTAGCTGGGGAATTAGCCACAGAAATCCGTCAGCTGAAATCTTGCACTGATTACTTAAGTCCTTTGTATTGGCAGGTGTACTACAAGCCTTTTATTACTGGTTTTAAGACTATCTCAGTTCCCCATGTCCGCTCAGATGGGGAAGTCTGGACAATTGTCAATCGGATTGTGTAAAGTCGCTTGTTTCCATTTAACAATCATATTCTAACTTAAAAAGGTGGCTTCAGCCGCCTTTTTTATTAAATGTTGTGTTGACGTTACAAAAATTTACAACTAGAATTGTTTTGGCAAATATTCAGTAAGTATTTATTCCTATAACTTGCTGAAAGTGCCAGTATTAGGGATCAATAACATTTACAAAACTACAAATTCCTTAATATAATTAAATCAAAAGCAAAAAGGTAAATTGATTGTCGGAAGTGATGAATGCTATTGAATTTCCGTGGCTGTCAGCCATAATTTTATTGCCCTTGGTGGCTGCCTTAGCCATACCCTTAATCCCAGATAAAGAAGGCAAAACAGTACGCTGGTATGGTTTGGGAGTTGCCCTAGCCGACTTTGCCCTAATGATTTATGCCTTTTGGTACAGCTACGACTTTCAAAACCCCACACTACAACTGGTAGAAAAATATTCTTGGATACCACAGTTAGGTTTAAATTGGTCAGTGGGGGTTGATGGTCTATCCATGCCCCTGGTGTTGTTAACAGGCTTAATTAACACTCTGGCAATCTTCGCGGCCTGGAAAGTCACAAACAAGCCGCGCTTGTTTTATGCTTTGATGTTAGTAATGTACAGCGCCCAACTAGGGGTATTTGTCGCCCAAGACTTGCTGTTATTCTTCCTCATGTGGGAAATAGAGTTAGTACCTGTGTACCTGCTAATTGCCATCTGGGGAGGTCCCAAGCGTCGTTATGCAGCCACCAAGTTTATTATTTACACAGCCGCCGCATCAATATTTATCTTAGTCGCCGGTTTTGCCATGGCATTCTCAGGTGATACCGTCACCTTCGACATCGCCACACTGGGAATGAAGCAATACCCTAAAGCTCTAGAACTGTTAACCTATGCAGGTTTCCTCATTGCCTTTGGTGTCAAGATGCCAATTTTCCCCCTACATACTTGGCTACCTGATGCCCACGGTGAAGCCTCTGCACCTGGTTCTATGATTTTAGCTGGTGTGTTATTAAAAATGGGCGGTTATGCACTCATCCGCTTCAATGTGGAAATGTTACCTAATGCCCATGTTTATTTTGCCCCAGTTTTAGCAATATTAGGTGTAGTAAATATTGTGTACGGTGCTTGCTGTGCCTTTGCCCAAACAAATCTCAAACGCCGCTTGGCTTACTCTTCCATTGCCCACATGGGATTTGTATTAATTGGGATAGCCTCTTACACAGAAATTGGTATTAGCGGTGCTGTGCTGCAAATGGTTTCTCACGGATTGATAGCCGCTAGCTTGTTCTTCTTATCCGGTGTCACTTACGAACGTACCCACACCTTAATGATGGACAAAATGGGCGGTATAGCTAAGGTTATGCCTAGAACCTTCGCAGTGTTTACCATTGGGGCTATGGCTTCTCTGGCTTTACCCGGTATGAGTGGCTTTGTGGGTGAATTGATGGTGTTCCTGGGTATTACTTCCAGCGACGTTTACAGTTCCAGCTTCAAAATTGTAGTTATCCTGTTATCAGCCGTTGGCGTAATTTTAACTCCAATTTATTTACTATCCATGCTGCGCCAAGTTTTCTACGGCCAGCAAAGTGAAGAATTACATCTAGATGCTGTTATCCCTGATATCAAACCCCGGGAACTATTTATTACCGCCTGTTTGATGGTTCCCATCATCGGTATTGGTCTATATCCTAAATTGGCTACCCAGACTTATGATGTCAAAACAGTGGAAGTAGCAGCCCATGCGCGTCAAGTTCTGCCGGTTTTCGCTCGTCAGCAACCGGTAAGTCTGTGCTCACGTCTCTTCACTGCCCCAACCCTAGCTTCATCTGAAGTTGATACTTTAGTTAATATCTCAGAGTAAATATCGTACCCACCAAGGGTGTTGCCAGTAAATTTTAAATATGAGGGGAAATAGGGTGGTGTTATAGCCGCCCTGAATTTTTTTATATGCTAATATAACCAGCCCACATGTTATTGATGTAATATGATCACTAATTTACCTATAATCAGAGAAATTATACCAGTAGTATTGCAACTGCCCACTGCAATTACCATGACCGACGATCAATTTTATGAATTTTGTCAGCTTCAGAGGCTGTCTGTCTAAAGTTATAGATACTTGTTTTTATAATTTCTATTTTGGCCTTTTGCAGTATCTTGAATCTGAACGGTTTGAAGCTTCAAGGAGTATGTCTAAATTTGAGCATTTTAGCATTATAGTATATAACTAACTCTAAGTGCGTTTATAATGAGTCTTCAAAATCCGCTCTACTTTACAGACTATGGCGCAGCATATGTCGGCAATTCACTTTTACTACTTGATCAGCTTGAAACTGATTCAGTTGACTTAGTGTTAACTTCACCACCATTTGCTCTTCAACGCAAAAAAACCTACGGTAACGTTGAGCAAGAAGAATACGTGGATTGGCTGTTTGAGTTTTGCCAGAAAGTTCATAGAGTCGTCTCTCCAACTGGAAGCTTTGTAATTGACTTAGGTGGAGCTTATCAAAGCAAACGTCCTATTAGATCTCTACATAACTATCGAATTCTACTCAGACTGTGCGATGATCTGGAATTCAGGCTTGCTGAGGAATTTTTCTGGTTTAATCCAGCAAAATTACCCTCACCAATTGAGTGGGTTAACAAGCAAAAGATTCGAGCTAAAGATGCTGTAAATACAGTGTGGTGGTTATCAAAAACTGATCATCCTAAAGCCAATGTAAGTAATGTTTTAGTCCCTTACTCCGCTCGTATGAAGAAATTACAAGCAAATCCTGAAAAGTATTACACACCGAAAGGGAGACCTTCAGGTCATGATATTGGTAATAAATTTGCTACTAATAATGGGGGTGCAATTCCTTCCAATTTATTAGAAATTCCCAACACTGAGAGCAATTCTAACTACATTAAAATATGTAAATCTATTTCAATATCTCCTCACCCTGCAAGATTTCCACAAAAGTTGCCAATGTTCTTCATTAAATTCTTGACTGATCCTGGAGATAAAGTTTTGGATATATTTGCAGGTTCAAACACTACGGGATTTGTAGCCGAAGAACTAGGAAGAAAATGGATAGCTTTTGAACAAGATTCAGGATATCTTGCTGCTTCAGCATTCCGCTTTTTAAGCAAAGTTCAAAATCCAAGTAATGCTCTTGCTCTTTACGAAAATCTTGTACGCCAGCAAGAGCCGATGTATCTCACTAATCCAAAGCAATTAGCTATGGAGTTGTAATTCTTAGTTTAGAGTGTCAGGTTTTCCTTGAGATAGTTAATCATTATCTTTGGGATATACCAGTTCACCTTCTTTCTCAATCAATCCTAGAGGGATTTTAGGGTTATTGATAGATTCTAGTCCCCCAAGTATTCTTGATTCCCAATAGCTGAACTTAGGTTCGAGTGAACTTGGATGAACCTTGTAGATGGCTTTTAATTCTATCCCTTCATAAACAGCAATATACCAAGCTTTCACAGATCGATATTTGGCAAGAATATCCAAATTTAGATGGTGATGTGTAGTGACACTTCTACTAAGAAGCCTATTGATTGTTTTCAACTCATACTCATTTTCTTTCTCATCAATTGCATCGTTTCCTTCGCGTCCAGGCGATATTCGTAAGCCAAGCAAAATAAGTACTTGAAGAACCTTACCACCATTGTCTTGAAAAACATCATTAATACCATACTCATTTGCAAGGTTTTGCAATTCTTGTATAGCTTCAAGTGCTGTTTGCAGTCGTTCTAGATCCGAACGACGTTCTTTATTTGTGTTATAGCAACCGCCAAGGAGGTTAGGACGCAAAAAGTAAGACATCCTCAATGGCATCTCGTAAAGAATCAAACTGCTCAAGTTTTTTGCGGATTCGACTTTTTAACCAAGACCAACATTTTTCAATCTGATTCAGGTCTGGAGAATAAGGTGGTAGGTACAACACTTCACACCCTGCGTACTCAATCAGTTGTTGAATGCGCCCACCTTTATGAAATGTAGCATTATCCATCACCACAACCTGTCCCGGTTTGAGTGTGGGAAGCAAACAAGCTTCAAGCCAAGTCTCAAATACTATTCGATTACACGCACCCTCAACAGTGAAAGGAGCTATCAGCTGATGGTTACACAGCGCGGCAATTATGTTCACCCGACCTTGACGACGACCTGATTTAAGTGCATGGAAGCGCTGTCCTTTTGAGTTCCAACCGTAATCATACTGGTCTCGGTTGTCCATTCCTGACTCATCGAGGTATACAATCTTCTCCACAGGTAACTTAGACAACTGCGTTACGAAAGCCTGTCGTTTAACCTCATCGCGCTCACGGTAGCCATAAGTCTTTTTTTTCGCGTAAAACCAATTTTTTTCAAAGCTCTTGAGATTGTGCGCTCGCTAATTTCTTCAGGCCGAAAGTGAGGCCATCTCTACTTGGGTTTTATCGCCATGCACGGAAGCGAACTCACGAAATTTTTCCCAATCGGTAATTTTGTGACCATTCCCAGGACGCTTACTAGGCAAGGCTTGGAAGTCCCCCGTTTCGGTTTTTCGCTTCAACCATAGGGTGATGGTGTTGCGACTAATATTAAACATTTGACTGGCTTCAGTTTTCTTCAAGCCATCGAGTTCAATCGCTTGGATTACTTTTTGACGAAGGTCGTAACTGTACGGCTTGGGCATATACCTGTAGCAAGCGATCGCTTCACATGAAAAGGGACTACTTATAGTTTATGCTTAAATTACCTTGGCGGTTGCTATAATTGGTTCTTCAACAGGCTCGACAGAAGAAGGAATGATGACTGGGGCTTGTAATTGAGTAAGAAAGTTAGTGCTAACCACCGTCTGGTGTGTGATATTCATTAAGTACGGTACTGATACTATAAAAGCTTCAGCAATGTCTAAAATTGTTTCAAAGGAGGGAGCGCGTTCGCCACGTTCTATATAGCTAATATGCTCAATAGACTTATTAATGTGCTCTGCAAGCTGCTCCTGTGTAATTTCTCTTTCTTTACGAAGTGCTTTAACTCTTTCACCAAAAAGCTGCTTAGCTTTCTCATAATTGTTCCTCTTCATCAAATTTAAAACGTACTAAAAGTTCGGGTTTTATCGTATGCTAATGAAACTTCTGTGAAAACTAACTAAAAGTACGTTTTCCCTGAGTTGTTACAAATTTAGTGATATTGGGGCGGAGAACATCAGGAGCGAAAAGTTTCAGATGCTCTACCGGGTAAAATAAACACTTTAGTTTATGGGACTAGGAGCAGATAGAGCAGATATAATTACGTCAAATCAGATATCATGCTGCTGTGAGATATTAAACAAGCCTATCAACCTTGAATTACATCGAACCTAAACGTTTTTTCGCGTCTGTTGCATTTATAACTGCTGCAACCAACTTGTAACAACGTCCCTCAAAAGGCTCACCTAAGCTGATAGTTAATATAAATTTGTTAGGTTCAAAGTCTTGAAGACTTAGTTCTTCGATCACTTCCTCACAGTCATATGTTCCCTCTTTAAGAGAAAAGAGTAGGGAGTTCCATACTGGATCTGTAATTGGTAAATTATACTCATTGCTACTTAGTTTAAAAATAGCTCTACTTTTTTTACGACCTTCATAACTAGTAATTTTCCATCGAATTTCACAGGGCTTAATTAAAGCTAAGGAATACTCAGCCCTAGATTTTCTCAAGTCTTCATACTCAATCTGACATCCTGAATTACCTAAGAGTTCAGAAGCACAAGAGTGTTTTTTAATCTCTGGATTTAAAAGCTGTTGAGCTTGAGATAAGTTGCAACTTCCTCCAATAGACCATAATTTATTTTGGTCAATAATCCAATTTTCGGGTTGGTGATATTTTGGCTCTGGTTTAGTACATGGGATTTTGATAATGTCAAAAAGTTCAGGTTCTCTGCCATCCTTTAGAGTGTAATGTTCTGGATATAAAGTACCATCTCTTTTATTAGAGACTGGACGCAGCCAACCTGAACCATCAGTTTTTAAACCAGCAATACAAATTCCACCATGTTTAGTAGATTTCGCCAGGCAGATAATTTCAAAAATAGCCATTTTTACCCCCTGATTTGCACCCTGTCAAGCTTACTTTTACAGGTGATGAATTTTGATCTCTGTGTCTAACTTACTTTGCAAGTACTCAGCAACTAACCTGCGATGGCAATTATGAGGTTTTGCTTCACTACACAATAGACAAGCTTCATCTATAAGGTCTAAATTAACCTTGTTCTCAATCTGTCTCTGTGTCAGCAGTTCATTGAACCTTTTTTCATATGTTGTCCAGTTAATTTCGTTTTTTTTATATTCCTCCAGAATATCTTTAGTTGGAGCTAAATCAAGAATATGAATATATTCAATTTCTGCTATTTTACCCAGAAAGTACTCCAAGTCATTCTTTTTTGTAAAGCCAGCCAATTGGGAAACATTATTCAGTCGAGTATCAATAACTCGTTTCACCCCAGCTTTGATAAGTGTTTCAAAGAATTGTTCCGCTTTTTTCTGGGTAAAACCAATAGTAAATAGATTAACTTGCTTGCTCATGAGAATCTTCTGTATCCATATATTTGTGTTCTACATAGGCTATTTTCTCAGCTTGTAGCTGGTATGCTCGTTGAATTAATTCCTCGCGAGTAAAAGGTTTTTCTATAGTATCTGTGGCTTGCGTATCAAATAGAGAAAGTTGTTTAACATAATTTTTATTTTTAGGCAAAAAATTAGATAAATTATGCTGTTTTAATAATCTATCTTCTAAACAGTCATGTGATTCTAAATCACCATTTTTATGAATATGGTTGATTTCTAAATTAGTCTTTTTCAAATGTGGACAAACCAAAATAGCTCTATGGCAAACAATAGGGTCTTTTTCAGCACACATTAAAGTAATTTGATATTGTTTAGCACCTTGGATGAGACGATTTAACCCAGTTGCAAAACCTTTTGTTGCACTAATTAAATCATAACGAGCCATACCATCTACATAGCAGATCCGATCATCAGGACGAGCGCCTAAATTATCACCCAGCCTGACATAGGCAATATCTACAGCTGCGAGGGATTTTTTCAAAGCAGCTTGATTGAAATGTGGAAATATGCGGCTATAAGGGCTAGATCGGACATCTGCTACAGCAGTAATTCCATGTTGCTGCAAAAGTGCAATAAAATTTTCAATTGAATGATTGGAGTGTCCAATCGTGAACATTTTCATAAATTCTGATACTGTTAGAGTCATGGACAAATTTACCAGTATAATACCAGAATAAAAAAGCGGGCTAACCGCTAATGATGTGGTTAACCCGTTCAGCTTTGGGAACGCGCTGAGAAATATTTATTGCAATACCAACTTGACATTGGCGTTTTGCAGACCGCGCTGTTTGACTTCAGACAAGGTTTTGTTAACAGCGTACTTTTGGTTGATGGAGTTGATTAACTCGGTTTGGTTGTGCTTCTTAGCAACGCCCCACAGGTCAGCGATGAGGTCAAAGGAACCATCGCTATTACGAGACCAACCTAGATCATATTCACCTTCCAAAACAGCCACGATGTCCGAACGAACGCGCTGGCCATTGTAACCACGAACATCAGCTTCAGTCTTTACGCTGATACCTAAGTCGCGTAAAGAAGACTTGAGGATTTCAGCATCGGTGATTTTGGTACGCAGAGTGCTAAAATGAGACATTTGGGTTTCCTCCAGTGAGAAGAGTGAGAAAAAAGACAACGGTTTTTTTTCGGTAAGCCGCGCTGATGGAAATGCGGCTTTTTCTCTTTGCTGCTAGCTTTTGGGCTAGCCTTTGCCCCCGGGGTGAGCAGGGGAAAGCTTTTAAAACTCCAGGCGCTGATATTCAGCAACGGAGGCTGCGGCGGGTCGTGCGCGCTGTCTAGCCCAATCTCTCAGGGCTGTTACTTGTTCTTGCATCGTCCGAGACAACGGCAGAGTCGCTTTTAGTGCAGCAATAATATCTAATTGTGTGAACTCGCGGTCTTGGGCAAAGGCTTCATACATTGCCGCCACAAGTGCTTGTTCAATTTCTGCCCCCGAGAAGCCGTCAGACATCTTGGCTAATTGCTCAAGATCGAATCGCGAAATTTCTTCACGACGCTTGGTGAGGTGGATTTTGTAAATATCCTGGCGTTCTTCGGTTGTGGGCAGATCCACAAAGAAAATTTCGTCAAAACGTCCTTTCCGTAAAAATTCTCCTGGTAAGCGTTCCACTCGGTTAGCAGTGGCCATGACGAAGACTGGAGATTTTTTATCTTGCATCCATGTTAGGAAAGAACCAAAGATTCTACTTGATGTACCCCCATCTGAATCAGATGAACCTGAGCTACCCGCAAAGGATTTATCTAACTCGTCTATGAACAGAATCGCTGGAGAGATAGATTCTGCTGTTTTTAGGGCATTACGTAAATTTGCTTCACTTCTTCCCACCATTGAGCCGTCATATACCCGCCCCATATCTAGGCGTAGTAATGGTAAACCCCATAGTCGGGAGGTAGTTTTGGCAATTAGCGACTTACCGCAACCAGGAACACCAAGAATTAACATCCCTTTGGGTTGAGGTAAACCATACTCTCTTGCCCTTTCTGTGAAGGCATTCGATCGCTGTTTGAGCCACCTTTTTAGTTCTTCTAAGCCCCCTACAGCATCAATGGTTGCATCTTCTTCGATGTATTCTAAAATACCATTGCGCCGAATTAGTTGCTTTTTCTCTGATAGAACTATATCTACTTCCTCTTCCGTTAGGCGACCTGTAGTTACTTGTGCCTTACGGTATACTTTCTCAGATTCGTCTTTAGTTAAACCTAAAGCGGCTCTGAGAAGCTTTTCTCGCGCCTCGGTTGTCAGTCGTCGCCCCCGATTTTGCTCTAAATGGTAAGTTAAGACTTTGTTTAACTCCGCCATGTCTGGCAATTGGAAGTCAATCACCACAACTTCTTTCTCTAGTTCAATGGGAACTTGCTGCATGGGTGACATCAAAATGATGTTCTTCTGCATTCCCTTGAAGCTGGCGATCGCATCTCTTAACGACCTTGTTGTGGCCGGCGCATCAATAAACGGATGTAAATCTTTAAGAATAAATATACCAGGTTCTTTCTGTCGGATTATCCACTCAATTGCAGCCTCTGGGGAAACAGTGTTGTGTTGAGTGACGTTCCGGGGTTGCCCACATTCCACGATGCCGTGAGTTACTGTCCAGACGTATACGCGGCGTTGGGGCTTTAATATTTGGGCGATTGTGGAAATTGCCTGTTCCGCCCGCTCTTCCTCGGAGGTCACAAGGTAGATTAGAGGATATTGAGCTTGAATTAGAATACTGAGCTCTTCTTTCATACAATCGACCTGCTTGAGACCTTATACAGTAAAGACATCGTTTTTTGGTTGTGGCAACAGCAGAATTATGAATTGTTCATTCATCATTCTTACCTAGCAAGGAACCAATTCTTCCTCACCCTTGGGATGAGTTTCATCTTTTTCCATTTCATCAATAGATAGATGCTCCCTCATTATTCCCGGTTGATTACCCATAGCAATCAGTTCTCCATCACGTAAGACTAATGAACTGTCACAATCTGGGCAGGAATAAATTCGGTGTGTTCGTCCATACACAGAAGCTTCAATTTCCTCCACTAATTCTGAGTTAGCTAGGTAGAAGACTAGGGCGCGTTCGGCAAGTTCAGACATCGGTTCGGAATCAATAGCTGAACGAATCTTCAGTTTTTTGTGAACTTCTGGCGACAAATACAAAGTAACCTTTTGCTTAGCTTGCATATAACTCTTTGACGGCCTTACCCGGGTATGTATATCACCTTATCGGTTGGTTTATCAGTTGTCAAGACGTTAAAGCGTTTTAACGCTATTTTTGTTACGTTTATTTACAATAGATGAGTCAAGAATGATCATTTGTTCGACAACATTGCCTGGACGTGAAGGATTCTGGCGCGGGAATCCCCGGAGGTCAAAGACTTCAAGGGTGAATTTTCAATTGCTTAATGCTCCTCATCCCCGTCATCCTCATGAATTTCCAACCCAGAACCAGCTATTTTTACAAGAATGATCGTGAATAAGGTACAGAAACCTGATAGATTTAGCTATCAGCGAGTAAAAACTGGTGAAGATGAAAGTCCTGGTTATTGGTGGTGATGGATATTGCGGTTGGGCAACTGCACTTTACCTTTCCAACCGAGGTTATGAAGTTGGAATTTTAGATAGTTTGGTGCGGCGGCACTGGGATAATGAATTGGGTCTGGAAACTCTAACTCCCATCGCACCAATTCAGCAACGCCTCCAGCGCTGGCAAGATTTGACAGGTAAATCTATCGACCTATTCATTGGCGATATTACTAACTACGAATTTCTCAAGAAAGTTCTACACCAATTTGAGCCCCAGGCTCTAGTGCATTTTGGTGAACAACGATCAGCGCCCTTTTCCATGATTGACCGAGAACACGCAGTTCTCACCCAGGTCAATAACGTAGTCGGCACATTAAACCTGCTCTACGCCATGCGAGAAGATTTCCCAGATTGCCACATGGTAAAACTGGGAACAATGGGCGAATATGGTACACCCAATATCGACATCGAAGAGGGGTACATCACAATTGAACACAACGGGCGCAAAGATACCCTACCGTATCCTAAGCAACCCGGCTCCATGTACCACCTGAGCAAAGTTCATGATAGTCATAATATCAACTTTGCTTGCCGTATCTGGGGATTAAGAGCTACAGACCTAAATCAAGGGATAGTTTATGGCGTTCTCACCGAAGAAACGGGAATGGACGAAATGTTAATTAATCGTCTTGATTATGATGGAGTGTTTGGAACAGCACTAAATCGTTTCTGTATCCAAGCTGCCATTGCCCACCCCCTCACCGTCTACGGTAAAGGTGGACAAACTCGTGGCTTCTTAGATATTCGGGATACAGTACGATGTATTGAACTAGCGATCGCTAACCCTGCAGCGCCAGGGGAATTCCGGGTATTTAACCAATTTACTGAACTATTCAGCATTGGTGACCTGGCATTAATGGTGAAAAAAGCTGGCAATGCCATAGGACTGAATGTAGACATCAATCACCTGGATAACCCCAGAGTGGAAAAAGAAGAACACTACTTCAACGCTAAAAATACCAAACTGCTAGACCTAGGTTTACAGCCGCACTATCTGTCTGACTCCTTACTAGATTCTCTATTAAACTTTGCCGTCAAGTATCAAAAACGAGTTGATCACCAGCAAATTCTGCCCAAGGTCTCTTGGCACAGAAATTAATTCTCAGCCTGTAGCGAAACATCCTTTTTGACTGAGCATCAACTATATAGTTTGTAGGGTGGGCATCTTGCCCACTTCTACCTAGCAGGGCGGACTGACCATAAAGCCTGCATATGCACGATTTGTATCTATACCCACCAGACCGAGTGTCCGGGTAATTGATTGCCATCCAAAAGCATCTGGGATTATCTGCTTATTTAGTTTTTATGAGAATCGCCCTATTTACTGAAACCTTTCTCCCGAAAATTGACGGCATAGTCACGCGCCTGCGCCATACTGTAGACCATCTCCAGCGCCGTGGTGACCAAGTACTAGTGTTTGCCCCTGATGGCGGCATCACCGAACACAAAGGAGCTCAAGTTTACGGCGTGAGTGGTTTTCCGCTGCCATTGTATCCAGAGCTAAAAATGGCCTTACCCCGTCCCGCCATTGGTTCTGCTTTAGAAGAATTTCAGCCAGATATTATTCATGTGGTTAATCCAGCTGTCTTAGGACTGGCGGGAATTTTTTATAGCAAGATCCTCAAAATACCATTAGTAGCCTCCTACCATACCCATTTACCTCAATACCTCCAGCATTACGGATTGGGAATGCTAGAAGGGCTGCTGTGGGAATTGCTCAAAGGTGCTCATAATCAAGCCGCTTTGAATCTTTGTACCTCTACGGCGATGATGACAGAACTCACAGGACATGGTATCGAACGGGTCAATATCTGGCAAAGAGGTGTAGATACAGAATTATTTCATCCTAATTTAGCTACTGGGGTCATGCGATCGCGTCTGTCTGAAAATCACCCAGACAGTCCCTTGCTACTCTATGTCGGTCGTCTTTCCGCCGAAAAGGAAATTGAGCGCATCAAGCCCATATTAGCAGCAATTCCCGATGCTCGATTGGCATTGGTAGGTGATGGTCCCCACCGTCAAGAATTAGAAAAACATTTTGCCGACACTCCCACCCATTTTGTGGGATATCTCATGGGGCCAGAATTAGGTTCTGCCTTTGCTAGCGCTGATGCCTTTATTTTTCCCTCTCGCACAGAAACACTAGGTCTGGTGCTACTAGAAGCAATGGCCGCTGGTTGTCCGGTAGTAGCAGCCCGTTCTGGGGGAATTCCTGATATTGTTACAGATGGCCTCAATGGCTATCTTTTTGACCCCACAGCAGATGTTGAAGATGCCATTAATGCCACTGTCCGCCTCCTACAACACAAGCAAGAACGAGATGTCATCCGTCACAACGCCCGTAGAGAGGCAGAAAAATGGGGCTGGTCAGCTGCCACAGGTCAGCTACAAGATTACTATCAAAAGGTGCTTTTCTCGGAAAAAATGACAAAAGTAGCCTAAATAGACATTTGTATAACCCCCTCCATGAAAACTGCTTTGAGACTCCCCGCACCCTTGGTGACGGGGATTGTTATTTCATCTGTCCTCTTTAGAGACTTAGAGGATGTTTGTCAAGTCATGATTAGTGTATCGAATATTATTTGACCCCTCCCTAACCCTCCCCTTGTAAGGCTATGCATTACCCACATTTTTCTTAACAATTAAACAAAAGACTTAACATCACAGTGAAAGCCTTGATGGCTATAGTTTTGAAAGAGGAGAGTGGGTAATGGCATCATGGAAAAGTGGGCAGCGAAAGAATTGGCACAGGTAAACTTAGGGGATGCACGTCGAAACAAGCGGTTAATCAGGATAGTAGAAGATTTAGCAGCACAACCAGATAGTAGTGTACCACTTGCTTGTGGAAATATAGCAGCAACAAAGGCGGCATATAATTTTTGGAAATCACCACATTTTCAAGCAAGTGATATTGGTGCTGCCCACACATCCAGCACCATAGAAAGAATCAAAAAACATGAGATAGTATTGGCAATACAAGATACAACAAACATAGATTTGACATCGCACCCAGCCACAAAAGGAGTAGGTTATCTTGACCACAGAAAATCATCAGGATTAAAAGTACATTCAACACTTGCAGCCACAAGTAATGGAGTACCGTTAGGAATTATTGAGCAGCAAGTATGGGCAAGAGAACAAGAGAATTTAGGTATTGCTAAAAAACGTCGTCAACGAGAGACAAAAGAAAAAGAAAGTCAACGTTGGTTGGATGGGTTGCAGACTACACAAAATTTGATTCCCTCAGAAATTGAAGTAATAACAATATGTGACTCAGAAGCGGATATATTTGACCTTTTTAGCCAGCAACGTCGAGAAAAATCACACTTACTAATTCGTGGGACTCATAATCGTAAAGTAGACCATTGTGGCAAATATCTACATCTTGCCATTCGTCAAATCGAAGCATCTGGAACAGTGACTGTAGAAGTCAAACGGTCTCCAGAACATAGTTCCAGACAGGCGAGACTGACAATTAGGTTCACGAGTTTTGATATTCAAGTACCATTACACCATATTGGACGTTTACAGCTAAAACCTGTCAGGTTACAAGTAATTTTGGCAGAAGAGGAAAATCCACCTCCAGGAACAAATCCCATTAGTTGGTTATTAATTACTAGCTTAGAAATTAACAGTCTAGAAGATGCTGCATGTTGTGTTCAATGGTACACTTACCGTTGGTTGATAGAACGTTATCATTACACATTAAAAAGTGGCTGTGGCATCGAGAAATTACAACTGGAAACTGCTGACCGAATTCACATGGCACTAGCCACTTATACTATTGTCGCTTGGCGATTGTTATGGCTTACTTATCAAGCACGAGTTCATCCTGATTTACCTTGTGATGTTGTTTTGGAAAACAGTGAATGGCAGTCCTTATGTGCCACTATCAACAAAAATCCTATTCCTCCAGACCAGCCACCTTCTTTGCATGATGCTGTGCGAATGATTGCCACTCTTGGTGGTTTTTTGGGTCGCAAAGGTGATGGTGAACCGGGTGTGAAAACCATTTGGCGTGGGCTACGACGCTTACACGATATTGCTGCTACTTGGCAATTACTTCACTCCGATTCCCCATCTCATCTTGATATTTAGCGATCGCCTATGGCGGAGGGGTAGCCCCTCGCCCCTGTATTCAAAAACTCAATCACCTGTTGGGTTTTCTCAATGTCCATACTTATTCTTTTTTGTCAATCCTCCCCACTATGCACATCTCTACAACCTTTATTGTGTTTGCCTTCCAGCAATGTTAAGAAAGATGTGGGTAATGGATAGCCTTGTAAGGGGAGGGGACTGGATTTTATTGTTTTTTGTGTGTTCCCCAATCCTTCCCAATCCTTCCCAATCCTTCCTATTCCCTGTTCGATGTGTTCCCTGTTCCCTAAGATAAAAATTACCTGTTGAAAACTTATCAAACATCCTCTTAGAGACTATGGGATAGGACTTTTGAGTTTTGCTATATAAACCTGCTATTTGTACTCCTTCAGCTTGTAGTTTCCCCATCATCATTTTGAAAGGGACTTTTGCCAATTTGCAGTTGTTTTTTCGTTTTTTTCAGTTGTTTCCATAAAGCTTTGATTTGTTCGTAAGCTTCTTCTGGGGTGAGCTTTCCACCAGTCTCTAAATTACAGATATAACTGATACGTTGAGCAAATTCCTGCAAATTTGCATTAAAAACCAAATTTTCCGGCTTGACATGACCATAGTAGCGTCCACGAGGATAGAGAAAATCATCTTTGTTCATTATTTTTTTCTCCATTTTTGTTGTGTTTATTTTCCATCAATAAATTCTCGAACTGTATCCCACGCAACTTTTTTTATTCTTGTCTTCTTTGTCTAAAATCATGGGTTTTTTTGTACTTGAAAGTTTTTAATATAACTAAATAATTAACTACCCTCAATTTTTTTTCTCAGACCCAATTAGTTTACATTAAGACTTTAATCATACCGGGGTGAGACAAGAAATGGTTAATTATGATTGGGAATTTCAAACATTAAGTCAAACCTCAAACCTTTGACAAAAAGCTGTATAAACAATTTACAGAACATTTTGTGTAAGTGAGATACAGTAGGGCGACATGATTCCTACCCTACGGGAGTTTTAAGATTAATACTCGCACCTCATTTACCTGTAATCTGCTGTATTTACTTAATTGGCAAAATATGATAGTTTTATAGTCTGATTGTTGAGAACTTATTTCATTAAATTATCATTAAATGATAAACTAGATTTTGTCAATTGATTACATATTTTATCCTTGATCACCTTTTTTCAGGTGTATGTGCTTGATATCAGCTAACCAACTATAGCTAACTCAGCACCAATGGCGGATATTGAAGCACAAAAGATAAAATAGTTAAGCCTAAAAGGTCGAAAACTACCCACAGCGTACAAATTTATCTCATATCATGTCTGTTTATCCCCAGTTATACGAAGGCAAAGCTAAAATTCTCTATGCAACGGACGAGCCAGAAGTCCTGTTAGCTGATTTCAAAGATGATGCCACGGCTTTTAATGCCCAGAAACGTGGCAGTATTATCAACAAGGGAAAAATTAACTGTAGCATTTCTAGCCGGCTATTTCAGCAATTAGAAACACAAGGTATAAAAACACACTATATTGACAGTCCTCAACCGCATCAAATGCGAGTCAAGGCTGTGAAGATTGTGCCACTAGAAGTAGTGGTGAGAAATATTGCCGCAGGAAGTCTGTGTCAGCAAACAGGATTACCAATAGGTACAGTGCTCAAACAACCTTTAGTGGAATTTTATTACAAAAATGACCAGTTGGGAGATCCACTGTTAACACGCGATCGCCTATTCCTCTTAAAACTAGCAACACCGGAACAAGTAGAGACAATTCACAATCTAGCATTGCAAGTCAACGAATTTCTCCGGGGCTTTTGGCAGCAGTGCGGCATTACCCTAGTAGACTTCAAACTAGAATTTGGTTTGGACTCAAAACAGCAGATACTCTTGGCAGATGAAATCAGCCCGGATACCTGCCGTTTATGGAACACAGGCGAAGCAGATCCTAACTTGAGGGTGATGGATAAAGACCGTTTCCGTCGGGATTTGGGAAATGTAGAAAATGCTTACCAGGAGGTATTAGAAAGAGTGCTAAAAGCAGTAGAAACTAAAACTTGAAATGGTCAAAAGCAAAAAGTCAGAATCAATAGTTTTTGACTGATGCTTTGTGAACCATCAGTAAATAGGCAATAGGAAGCAACTTGATTTGCACCTGGGGTCTTGTGCATAAGAGTAATGGTGTGTGGATGTGATAGCTTGCGTGGCGTAGCCATAGAGGAATTGAAAGAACATGCGTTTATCTCCGGTATGGATGGCATTTGTAGCAGTTGCAGCGCCACTAGGCATCTGTGGGAGTGCAAATGCCCAAAGTATTAATAATTCAGAACAGACAACAGAAGTTTTTAGTCCTGGGTTCAATCAGCAGTCAGCAATTGAAACCAAAAATCAGTCTTTGTTCACGGTTACCCCCGTGAAATCATCCCAGAAGACAACAGCAGAAGTAATTGTCCCCACCTTAACAAGCCTGAAAGTTGATTCGGTTCCGGAAATTGCCCCCCCAGTGCTCACGGCTCAAACTACTCCCGGTGGAGAAAATTCCAGTACTCCAAGCTCAGAACCTCGAGTACTGGTATCAGAAGTAGTTGTCAGATCAGAAAAGGGACAACTAACACCGGAACTAGAAAGGCAAGTTTACAGCGTCATTCGTACTCAACCAGGTCGCACAACAACCAGATCTGAACTGCAAGAAGATATTAATGCCATCTTTGCCACTGGGTTCTTTGCCAACGTTGAAGCAGTGCCAGAAGATACACCTGTGGGCGTACGGGTAAGCTTTATTGTCCAACTTAACCCCGTCCTCACCAAAGTACAAGTGCAAGCTAATCCGGGAACTGATGTTCCCTCGGTACTAGCTCCCGGTACTGTGGATGCAGTCTTTGGTGAGCAATATGGTCAAGTCCTCAACCTGAGACAATTCCAAGCAGGTATCCAGCAGTTAACTAAAAAGTACCAAGAACAAGGTTACGTATTAGCCAACCTCATTGGCTCACCACAAATTTCGGAAACCGGCCTTGTCACCCTACAAATAGCCGAAGGGGTGGTAGAAAATATTCAGGTCCGCTTCCAGGATCGCGAAGGTCGGGAGGTAGATGAAAACGGAGAACCAATTCAGGGACGAACCCAAGAATATATAATTACCCGAGAAATGAAGTTAAGTCCAGGAGAAGTATTTAACCGGGACATAGTACAAACAGACCTCCAGAGAGTATTTGGACTGGGGCTATTTGAAGATGTCAACATATCTCTTGACCCTGGTACTGACCCTAGTCAGGTAAAAGTAGTAGTGAACGTAGCCGAACGTACTAGTGGGTCTATTGCAGCTGGAGCCGGGTTTAGTTCTGCCAGTGGATTATTTGGGACTGTAAGCTATCAGCAGCAAAACCTAGGAGGAAGAAACCAAAACCTAGGAGCCGAAGTACAGATCGGACAACGGGAGCTGCTTTTTGATCTGCGGTTTACAGACCCCTGGATTGCCGGTGACCCCTATAGAACTTCTTATACAACAAATATTTTTCGCCGCAGTTCAGTTTCATTAATTTTTGACGGCAAAGATGAGAATATAAGGACATTTCAACCAGGTGAAACCGACGGCGATCGCCCTCGTGTTCTCCGATTAGGTGGTGGTGTTAATTTCAACCGTCCATTATCTCCCAATCCCTATGAAAGATCAGAATGGAGTGCTTCAGCCGGATTGCAGTATCAACGAATTTCCACCCGTGATGCTGATGGTAATATCAGACCGGAAGGAGCCGCAGTATTCGAGGATGGAGTGCCCACAGAAACAGTTCCTCTAAGCCTCTCAGGGGGAGGTGAAGATGACTTAGTGTTATTACAACTAGGCGCACAGCGCGACCTGCGTAATAACCAATTGCAACCAACAGCAGGTTCTTTGCTACGCTTTGGTGTGGATCAGTCCGTACCAGTGGGACTAGGTAGCATTTTTCTAACCAGACTCCGGGGTAACTATAGTCAATACTTACCTGTGAGGTTGACCAACTTCGCACCGGGGGCGCAAACCCTAGCCTTTAACGTGCAAGGCGGAACCATTCTGGGTGACTTACCGCCCTATGAAGCTTTTACCCTAGGCGGTAGCAACTCTGTGCGGGGTTACGAAGAAGGAGCCTTAACCAGTGGACGCAGTTATGTCCAAGCCTCTGTTGAGTATCGCTTCCCTGTATTCTCAGTGGTTAACGGCGCACTGTTTGTTGATGTCGGTAGTGACTTAGGAACCACAACTCAGGCGGCTAACGTCCTCAACAAAAACGGTAGTGGCTACGGTTACGGTTTGGGTGTGCGTGTACAATCGCCACTAGGCCCCATTCGGATTGACTACGGCATTAACGATGACGGCGATAGTCGCATCAATTTTGGTATTGGTGAAAGGTTTTAACGGCACTTGCTAATTTTGGCATTTGCCTCAATACTATTCCGATAAGGGGTCATCACCGAAACTGCAAATGAATCACATATTAACTTTTAGCTCATGGAACAACACACCATAGCAGGAGAAATCACTCAAACTGGAGTGGGACTGCATAGTGGTGTGAGTACCCATGTGCGCATATTCCCAGCTTCATCTGGGAGTGGGCGGTACTTTGTGCGGGTGGATTTGCCAGATTTCCCAATCATTCCGGCTCAAGTTACCGCCGTCAGTCAAACTCTGCTCTCTACTCAATTGGGCCAAGGTGAAGCTGGCGTGCGCACAGTGGAGCACTTATTAGCAGCCCTGGCCGGTATGGGTGTCGATAACGCCCGCATTGAAATTGATGGACCAGAAGTACCACTATTAGACGGTTCAGCACAGGTTTGGACTGACAGTATTACTCAAGTTGGCTTAGTGTCGCAACCAACTAGTAAACCAGTTCCCTTGGTGGTGAAACAGCCCATCTGGATTTATGAAAATGATGCTTTTGCTTGCGCCCTTCCAGCATCAATAACCCGTTTTAGTTACGAGATTGATTTTGAACTGTCGGCTATTGGCAACCAATGGTACAGTTGGTCATTGAGTGACAACTTTGTGGCGGAAATTGCTCCGGTTCGTACTTTTGGGTTACTACACCAAATTGAATACTTACAGAAAACCGGGTTAATTAAGGGTGGTAGCTTGGATAACGCCCTTGTTTGTGGGTCAGAAGGTTGGGTAAATCCACCACTCAGGTTTGAAAATGAACCAGTTCGTCATAAAATATTAGATTTAGTAGGAGATTTGAGTTTATTGGGAAATTTTCCTCAAGCTCATTTCTTAGCATATAAAGCCAGCCACAATTTACACATTCAACTGGCTCGGAAAATTTTAGAACAGGAATCGGGTAAAATCTAAAATCTCAGGTTTTCACCCATGACTACTTAATTCATTAATTACAAATTCAACACAGCGCTAATGGCAATTGTCACCCCAGTGAATAGTCCCGATACTACTACACCTACATCTACCCCAGAAAAAAGTACTGAAATTAAAACCACATTTTCATCTGAAGAAATTCAGAAATTGCTACCCCACCGTTACCCATTCCTATTGGTAGATAAAATCATTGACTATGTTCCCGAAAAACTGGCTGTAGGCGTTAAAAATGTCACTGTCAATGAACCACAGTTCCAGGGACATTTCCCAGAACGTCCCCTGATGCCTGGAGTGCTGATTGTTGAAGCAATGGCACAGGTTGGGGGTATTATTCTTAAGCAATTACCAGGGTTTGAGGAGGGACTATTTGTGTTTGCTGGTATCGATAAAGTGCGATTCCGCCGCCAGGTAGTTCCGGGAGATCAGCTAGTGATGACAGTAGAACTATTGTGGATAAAACAACGTCGTTTCGCTAAAGTACAAGCCCGTGCAGAGGTTGACGGTCAACTTGCTACTGAAGGCGAATTAATGTTTTCTCGAATTAACTAATAAGCTGTCGAGTGGGTAAAGCCGTGGTTGACTCTTAAGCTCGACTTCCATAAATAACAAAACATCATCCAGTCTAGATTTTCGTTGCTCTTACACACAACTTGCTTTGCTCGACACTTTTGGCCACTGATTGTATAAACGCCATTAATCGCGTTTCTACACTTAAAAAAGTTCTGGAGATTCACCCTTGAAAACGCTTATTCATCCCACTGCTGTAATTCATCCTCAATCGGAACTTCACCCAACAGTGCAAGTCGGTGCCTATGCTGTGATTGGAGCTAATGTCAAAGTCGGACATGGAAACAATTATTGGCCCTCATGTCGTGCTAGAAGGTCCTTGTGAGATTGGAGCGCGAAATCAGATTTTTCCCGGTGCTGCTATTGGTATGGAACCCCAGGATCTCAAGTTTGTTGGCGAACCAACTTGGGTGAAAATTGGTGACAATAACTTAATTCGTGAATATGTCACTATTAACCGTGCTACTGGGGCGGGTGAGGCTACGGTGATTGGCAATAATAACCTGTTAATGGCTTATGTACACGTAGCTCACAACTGCATAATTGAAGACCACGTGATTATTCCTAACTCCGTGGCATTGGCGGGTCACGTCCATATAGAGTCACGCGCCAGGTTGGGCGGAGTTTTAGGGGTGCATCAATTTGTACATATTGGTCAACACGCAATGGTCGGAGGGATGGCACGTATTGACCGCGATGTCCCTCCTTATATGTTGGTGGAGGGAAATCCTGCACGGGTGAGAACTCTGAATCTAGTAGGGTTAAAACGTTCTGGGATGAGTTCTGAGGATTTACAAGTTTTGAAAAAGGCTTTTCGGCTTCTCTATCGCTCTGGTTTAAGTTTTAAGGAGGCTTTAGAAGCACTCGAACAACTCGGAGACAGTGAACAACTGCAATCCCTGCGTCGTTTTCTCCTACTTTCTCAAATGTCTGGAAGACGTGGGTTAATTCCGGGAAGGAAAAAAACCAGCCCCCATGATGACTCTTGAAGTTATACAGCTTTTATTGGGGTGAGATGGACAAGAACGGGCATCATTCCCACCCCGGAATAGTTTTATCATTCACTGTAGTGCCTATATTCGTTAAATATACTGTATTTTATCAGTATAGTGTAACTACTTATTTATCCGTTGTTAAATATGAATTTTTATTAATTATCAAATGCGTATATTTATCAGCACAGGGGAAGTATCTGGGGATTTGCAAGGCTCATTGCTGATTCAGGCAATTAAGCGTCAATCCGCTGGTTTAAAATTAGAAATTGTGGCTCTGGGTGGGGAAAAAATGGCAGCCCAGGGCGCTACTATTTTGGGGAAAACTAGTGGTATTGGTTCTATGGGTTTGGTGGAATCTTTGCCTTATATTTTCCCTACTATTAGGGTACAACGTCAGGCGATCGCTTTTTTGCAACAATACCCCCCTGATTTAGTCATACTAATTGATTATATGGGACCTAATCTGGGCATTGGTACTTATATGCAAAAGCATTTACCACAGGTACCAGTAGTTTATTACATCGCTCCCCAAGAGTGGGTTTGGTCTATTGGTTTACGTAATACATCCCGTATTGTCAGCTTTACAGATAAACTCTTGGCTATCTTCCCAGAAGAAGCCCGTTATTTTCGCGAGAATGGCGCACAAGTGCAGTGGGTTGGTCACCCCCTAGTTGACAGAATGCAAGATGCACCCAGTCGCTCAGTAGCTCGGGCTAAATTGCAAATTCCACCCGCACAAAAGGCGATCGCACTCCTCCCAGCTTCTCGTCATCAAGAGTTAAAATACCTCTTACCAGTAATTTTTCAAGCTGCTCAAAGTATTCAAGCTCAATTACCATTCGTCCATTTTTGGATTCCCCTATCTCTGGAAGCTTACAGACAACCCATAGAAGCAGCTATTCAACGTTATGGTTTACGGGCGACAATTCTGTGCGAGCAACAAAAAGAACTATTTGCCGCCGCTGATCTGGCTATCACTAAATCTGGTACGGTTAACCTCGAACTGGCTTTATTAAATGTGCCCCAAGTTGTGGTTTATCGCCTCAACCCCTTGACTGTTTGGATTGCTCGCAACATTCTTAAAGGTTCTATACCTTTTGCTTCACCAGTTAATTTGGTGGTGATGAAGCCCATTGTACCAGAATTCCTACAAGAACAAGCGACACCGGAAAATATTCTCCAAGCATCTATGGAATTACTCTTAAATCCTGAGCGCCGACAGCAAACTTTCGCAGATTATACCCAAATGCGTCAGCTGTTGGGGGAGGTAGGTGTATGCGATCGCGCTGCTGCAGAGATTTTGCAAATGTTACCAGGTCTTGGAAAGTAGGAAATAATAACTAGAAGCAGATGAAACAAAACCGCCCTATCGCTGTGGATTTATTTGCTGGTGCTGGGGGGATGACCCTCGGTTTTGAACAAGCTGGCTTTGATGTATTAGCATCTGTAGAAATTGACCCTATCCACTGTGCAACCCACAAGTTTAATTTTCCTTTTTGGACTGTTTTATGTCAGCCTGTTGAAGAAACTACCAGTCAACATATTAGACAAAATTCGGCTATTGGTAATCAAGAAATTGATGTCATCTTTGGTGGTCCGCCCTGTCAGGGATTCTCATTAATAGGTAAACGTTCTTTTCAAGACCCTAGAAATTCCTTAGTATTTCATTACATTAGATTAGTATTAGCACTCCAGCCCAAGTTTTTTGTCATGGAAAATGTCAAAGGAATGACGGTGGGAAAACATCAAGAATTCATTGCACAAATTATTCATGAATTTGAGATTAATGGTTATCAAGTTAAACAAAAATATCAGGTTTTAAATTCTGCCTATTTTGGAGTTCCCCAAAATCGCGAACGGTTATTTATTCTCGGTTGTCGTCATGATTTAGAACTACCAAATTATCCAGACACCATTACTCAACCAGCTAAACAAAAGAAATCAGGATTCTCTCATCAATTAAACTTAAGTCCCACAGTTTGGGAAGCATTGCAAGATTTACCGGAGATTGAAAAATATGATGAATTGTATCAACGTGATTGGGTAGTTGCAGAGTTGGGAAAGCCGAGTGATTACGGTCTATTACTGCGTGGTTTAAATTCGGCAAATAATGACTATGGATATCAACGTCACTATGACTCTACCATCTTGACCTCCAGTTTAAGAACAAAGCATAGTTTAGAGTCTATGACCAGATTTGCAGCTACACTTCCTGGTACAACCGAAAAAATTAGCCGCTTCTATAAACTTGACCCCCAAGGAATTTGTAATACTCTCAGAGCAGGTACACCTAGTAATCGCGGAGCTTTTACCTCCCCTAGACCTATACATCCGTTTATACCCAGATGTATTACTGTGCGGGAAGCAGCGCGGTTACATTCCTATCCCGATTGGTTTAGGTTTCATGTGACAAAATGGCACGGATTTAGACAAGTGGGTAATTCTGTTCCTCCTTTATTGGCTAAAGCTGTAGGGTTAGAAATTATTAAATGTTTAGATTTAAAGTTAGATAAACCCAAAATTATCAAACATTTAGGAGATGAGAGGTTACTAAATTTAGATATGACAGCAGCAGCTAAATATTACGGTGTTGATTCCCAGATAATAGAGCGGAGAAAAATAAGCGAATACTAAGATAAAAACTAATAGTCCCACAAAAGTTATATTTGCCTAGCAAAAATTAACATAACTTTTGCTAGGAATAGAATTTATAGTTCGTTTATATTTGCGGCACATTTTCATGAAATAAGGGAACATAAACTGTACAGATGCTTTTACTTCTTTGTCTTGTATTTCATTAATCCATTTATATATAATGTCAATTATTTGTCCTAATTCATAATAAATTATTCTTAATTCTACATTTCCATACAAAACTTCGTAACCTATTAGATTTAGCTGCTCTGCTATAAGCCGTATAGAACCTAGTTCAAGGTCGCAAATTTCTTCATCTTCATTTAATTTTGATTGAGCAAGGCATAATCCCTTACCCTCAGAGATAAAAAGGTCGCAAACTGGTATTTGCTTTGTTTTATTATCTTCACAAAACACAATAAAATGATATGGATCTGCTCCGGTACCTTCATAAGTCCTGCTATATACGTTTTTCCAAATCTCTATATCTTTGTGTTGTATAGTTTTTTCAAACATTTTGAGAGAGTTTAAGCTGTTATCTATTGCTCTCTGTCGATTTTGACCTCTATAACTAGCTAAAGCAATTGCTCCACCTACTATAATGAAAAAGCTTTTAACAAAATCTATCAAAATTATGACATTAGATAAATCCCAGGAAAAACCTAAGCACTTATACATATTTTATAAACTATTGTATTTCTGAATTTGAGATAAATAAAAAAGTTTTTATTCCTATTGTTACCTTTTTTTTAATATAGCGATCGCATACTAATAGTTCAAGTCACAGAAGCGATCGCTAAAAATTATTACTGCTTATTTCCACTAGATAAACTACCTGCATTAAGGTTAATTAAAGGTAAAGTACCATCACCAGTGATGACTGTAGGAAAACGACCATCCCATTTTTCTATAGCTTGCTTTTGCAGTAACTCAGGTGTTAAAGTTTGCCTTTGTAATCTTTGCGCTTCTGCTTGACCTTTAGCCCGGTTAATTTCAGCTTGGGCTTCTTGAGTAGCTTTTTGAGCAATAAATTCTGCTTGTTTAGCCTCCTGTTCTGCTATTTGTTTAGATTCAATTGCTCTACTAAACTCTGGAGAAAAGGAGAAGTTTACCAAGGAAACGTCATCTATAATAATACCGTAAGACTCTACACGTTTTTTTAGATTACTATCAATTTCTTGTTTTAATTCTGTTCTTTTGGTAATTACTTCCTCGGCTGTTTTTTTAGCCGTAGCCGCTTTGAGAACTTCCGATACTGCTGGGGTAATAATACCATCAATAATTAATGTTTCATCTCCCACTTGTTGATAAATGCGATTTACCTTCAGTGGGTCAATGCGCCAGTTAACTGCAAGTTCTGTGGTAATTGTTTGCAAGTCTTTAGAAGCTGCATCGGATTGGAAAGTATTTTTTTGCACCCGGACATTAATTCTTTTAACTGATATGACTATGGGTATAATCGGGTGTAGCCCTTCATCTAAAACTCTATCCTGTACCTTGCCAAACTGCATCAATACACCCCTTTCACCCGCATTAATAACCGCAAAAGGACGCATAATTATTGCCAAAAATAAAATAAATATTCCTCCAGCAATATAAATTGCATAGGGAAATCTATTCTGAAGATTGATGCTAATTTTACTCATTTTTCCCTCCATAATTGGTGCGATCGCTCTCAAAGGTGTGATAAATTTAGAGTATATTATTATACTGCAAGAATCTAAAGCAGGTAATGATCAGCTTGGTGTTGTTCAAACAAAACAAGATATTGGCTATTGTAATCAAAAATTTCCTCAGCTAAGTCGTTCCATATCAGCACAATTTATGGATAGCAATTTAATTGCCATGTTTGAACTAGCAATAGAGGAAAGTGAAGTAAAAATCGTTCAAGAAAAACATTATAAACTAGTTCCTGCTAATCATATTTCTACAGTAGATTTGCAAAATTATCGCAATTGCGAATAAACTATACTACACTTTATTTATGTAAAGGCAAATTAGTCTATAATCCAGGAAAACTTCAAGTTACTGATATAGACACTGAGGACATTACAGCAATAATTCGCACTTATGATACATAATCCATTTTCCCGGGTCAGGGTTCGTTATCTGTTCGCCAAGGGTCTACTGGTATCCTTGCTGTCCGGTATTTGTTTAGGTTATGTGCAAGGAATTAACGGACTCACACTTAATAATCAAGTTGTTGTCCTGGTGCTGTATATTTTAATATTTGGATTGCTTTGCCTGTGGATATTCGCAGACTTCAATCGTTTAGGAATTAATCTGCGGTATGTTGTGGGTATTCTGCCGAAGAACTATAAATGGTTACCGACGGTGGGCTTAGTTCTTATGGTAATCGTGTTTTCACTTAGTGCCTATCTAGTCTCATTTTCCCTGTTGTCGTGGTTCGCTCCTTCTTTTATAGAGGAACTCCTGCGCCAAGTAGCCAGCAATGCTTCTGCTCACAGTTCAGCACCTTTACTAGACAATTTACTGAGTGCGATCGCAATTATAGTCGTGGCTCCCATCGCGGAAGAATTTATTTTCCGGGGGGTTATACTGCAACGATGGGCTACCAAGTGGGGTATCCGTACAGCTTTGATTGTCTCCTCTGTCCTGTTTGGAATTTTACACCCAAATTTCCTGGGATTATCTATGTTTGGTTTTGTCATGGGTGTGCTATATATCAAGACCCGAACATTAATTGTGCCTATAGCCTGTCATGGGTTAAATAATTTACTAGCACTAACAGCAGGGTTTTTCTCTAATCAGCCACAAACTACCTCATCGCTGGATAACTTAGAACAATTGCGTTCTGGTTGGTGGGTAGGAGTTTTGTTGATGTTAATATCTTTGCCTGGGTTAATTCGGTTTTTATCCCGGAATTGGCCGCGCCAGAATGCACCAACCCCTTACGTAATCAACGCATCCCAAGCAAATACATAAGTCTAGTGTAATCAAACAACAGAAATATATTCTTTAATGATGTAGAAATGTATAGAATCTTGTAAAGATATAAAATATAGTTCTAAAAATGCAAACACTCGAGCTTTCTTCCTCTCAGCTGGTAGTACAACCAAAGCCATTTCAGTCTTTGAGAATTATTGCACTAGGAGATAGCTTAGTTTATGGCTTTGGGGACCCAGAAACAGGGGGTTGGGTTGAACAACTGCGGCGCTGGTGGATGTTGCCCGATAGTTCTGGTCATATATTATATAATTTGGGGGTGAGAGGCGATCGCACCCAGCAAGTAGCACAAAGGCTAGAAGTAGAATTTCGCCATCGAGGTGAATTAAGAAATCGGCTTCCCGACCTGATGATTCTCTCCGTCGGTGTGAATGATTCCGCCCGATTAAAAAGTAGCCATGGTCGTAATTATACAGATTTTGCTGTATTTAAAACCGAAATTGCTGCTCTGCTCGCACAAGCACAAAAACTTTGCCCTGTGTTGTTTGTGGGGATGGTTCCTGTGGATGAAAGCAAAATGCCTTTTTTAGATTGCTTTTATTATAATCACAGCGACCAGTACCGTTATAAAGAAGTTACTAAACTTGCTTGTCAGCAACGGCAAATTCCTTACTTAGATATTTTCGATCAATGGATGGCCCGTGATGAATCGTGGCGTTTACAGCGCTTAGGTGTAGATGGTCTTCACCCCAATACCCTCGGTTATCAAACTTTGTTAGCAGACGTGATGAACTGGGAAGCACTAGCAGCCTACAATCAGAAGGCCAATGGAAAAATTAACCCCCATGAGGGGGTGTAAATTTAGACTCAATTTCCAAGGGCGCTAAAATCTCTCTGTTTCTTGCGGTTGTGTCACTGCTCCGGGCTGAGAGGTGAAAAAGTTTTGAGCAGCTTGGTTTTGGTAAATACATCTAATGTCAGGGTTTTCACTGTCCAAGTTGCCTGTAAAGCCAAAGGTATTTAAACGACTCCTACATTCTCTGACTTGGCTTGATGATACAAGGTTACGTTGCTCTAAAATTGCCCAGTTATTTTGGCGCAGAACGCACCCAGGACGCATACTTGGTTGAGCAACATAGACATTAAACGGGTTGAGAGTAACAAACAGTCTCGCGTCCATGACCATTGCACTAGCCCCAAACTGCACACAAATCTCAGGGTTAGGCGCTTTAGTATCTATGAATTCACGAGAAGCGACATTTGCCGGGGTTAAAGTGGTTGTGGAACTAAAGGCAATACCAATTCCAATACCCAACACCAGCACCCCCGCCAAAATGGCGATAGTAGAGATGTTGAACAAGGGGGATTGTAAAGCCGAGGATTTAGAAGTATTAGCTGGTCTACCAGTAGATTTACGTCTCATTTTCGCTCTGATTACCTTCAGCACTGAGAAAGTAGGGAGTTAGCTCAACTGGCCTCCCTTTGACAGTATGACGATTCTTAATTGTAGTTCTGTTTTGCGATCGCCTTGGGCACAGGGCGGAGGGACATCGCCACTGGAAATTTAGCAAGTTTCCAGCGACGATATGGTTCCCTTGATTAGACAGCTTGATAACTAGCAGAGTATGTGTCTTTGAGAGGTTGCCAACGGAAGGACGCGCCCCCCTCTCTCTACTACTACTTTTACTCTGGGTTCTAAGCTAGGTAAGGTGGCTAAAAACTCAACTTCCTGATCTGCGAGAATATTGCCTTCAATGATCCACAACACCAGCCCCTTTGAATTTGGTGGTAGCTGTTCTAGATTGTAGGTAACAATCGGTGGAATATAATATACATAACCTACCGCAGCACCACTACTAGAGCTTTTTTTACCCAGGTGAGGTGGTCTGACTCCATGAACTCCTGTGAGATAGGCAGCTACGTCGCCCAACCCCCTGGCGGTAATATGAAGATCGACATAGCCAGTAGCCCTCAGTCGGCGGCGATATCGACCTTCAAAACCTCCTTCCAAAGGTACGTAAACACCAAGGGAACCAAATTTTTCCAGATCGCGAATGAAAGCGTTGCCAGTGGTAATCAGTGCCATAAATTTTCTTTCGTCTTATCCCACTCAGATATCTCTATTATTGACCCTGAAGCAGGATTAGGTTCAAGTATTCAGGACATCACCTGTAATCAAAAACTATTTTAAAGATTTCTCGACAAAAATCAATAGATGATTTATGATATTAGATTGTGACCTCCGAGCGTAAAAACTGACTGCTCAATTTTCTGTGGGATCTTAGATGTTTACCATCTCCGGGCAATAATAAACTTATCTTAAAGTTGTCAGAGACTGGTACACTAGAAAAACTCGCAGGTTAACAAAGAGTTAGAGGCTAAATAAACCCAGCCCATAAACGACTCTGTACTACATTCACTCCTATATCCCTGAAAACCCAGGGAAAATCTTAAGCTGTAGTTTAAGATTAAAGTGTTGAGTGAAGCAAAAACTGAGGGGTAATGTTAGTTTCATAACATTGCATCGAACTTAGTTAACGGATACTGAGCGGGAGAAAACCGCTTAAGTCCCACCACAGCACGGCAGTAGCAAATGATAGGGCAAAGACCACTAACAGCACTGCCTCCAGAAAGTGCCTAAGTAATTGCTTGGACGAAAGCATTACTGCACAAAGTGCAAAGCTTAAAAGCATTGCTCTGAAATTCCAAGAGTTGTTTTTTTCGCCCAGAAAAAAAAGCTTGTGGCTGTTCTGGTGACCAGGTGAGTGAAAGTAAACGGATTCACCAAACAGTAAAGACACAGCTAGTTGTGTCCTTAAAGGTATGGTGTAGTACTACCTACCCGAAATTTCCGAGGGTCGTCCAACCTCAATCGGCACTGATACAAGTGTAAAAGTGCGATCAACAGTCCGATTCCAACACCAGCAAGTATATAAGGAGAACCAGTTACTGTGTCTGTAGGTATTCTCGGCACCAAACTGGGCATGACCCAAGTTTTCGACGAAGATGGAGTATCAATTCCAGTCACCGTCGTTCAAGCGGGGCCATGCACTGTTACACAAGTTAAAACAAAACAGACCGACGGTTACAGCGCCATCCAAGTTGGTTATGGTGAAGTCAAACCCAAGGCGTTGAATAGACCTCTGCTGGGTCACTTGGCAAAATCATCTGCTCCAGCTTTACGTCATTTAAACGAATATCTCACAGATAGCGCTAGTGATTATACTTTAGGTCAAGAACTTAAGGCGGATATTTTTACTGAAGGTCAAATTGTCGATGTAGTCGGTACCAGTATCGGTCGCGGTTTTGCGGGTAACCAAAAGCGTAACAACTTTGGCCGCGGACCGATGTCACACGGTTCTAAAAACCATAGAGCGCCAGGTTCCATTGGCGCTGGTACAACCCCTGGTCGTGTTTATCCCGGTAAACGGATGGCAGGACGTTTGGGTGGTAGTCGGGTGACAATTCGCAAGTTGACCGTGGTGCGAGTAGACCCGGAACGCAACTTACTATTAATTAAAGGAGCCATTCCTGGTAAGCCGGGGTCCTTAGTGAATATTCTGCCTACAAAGAAAGTTGGTAAGTAGTCATTACTCATGAACTAAAGAAAAAAGGCAAAAAACACAAAAGGACATAAAAATGGTGGAAAGCATAGTTAAAAATTGGCAAGGAGAACAGGTCGGACAGACTACCTTTGAGTTACGGGTTGCTCAAGAATCAACGGCCTCTCATATTGTGCATCGAGCCTTGGTAAGACAAATGACTAACTCTCGCCAAGGGACTGCGAGTACAAAAACTCGTTCCGAAGTTAGAGGCGGCGGTCGTAAACCTTGGCGACAAAAGGGAACAGGTCGCGCCCGTGCTGGGTCAATTCGTTCTCCACTGTGGCGTGGTGGTGGTGTGATCTTTGGACCGAAACCCAGAGATTTTAACCTGAAATTAAACCGCAAAGAACGGCGTTTAGCACTGCGAACCGCTTTTGTAGGTCGTGGGGACGATTTGATTGTGGTTGAAGATTTTAACAACGAGTTATCCCGCCCCAAAACTAAGGAGTTAGTCTCAGCACTAGCTCGTTGGGGAGCAGCACCTGAAAGTAAGGCATTGTTAATTTTGCCGGAGATTCAAAAGGCGGATAATGTTTATTTATCAGCCCGGAATATCGAAAATTTAAAGGTAATTGCAGCAGACCAACTTAATGTTTACGACTTGCTGCACGCTGATAAAATTGTCGTCACTGCATCAGCTTTAGCCAAAATTCAGGAGGTCTATAGTGCCTAAGTTTGACCCCCGCAATCTTCCCGACTTAGTGCGTCGCCCCATTGTGACTGAAAAGGCGACTATCCTCATGGAGCAAAATAAATATACTTTTGAAGTAGCTCCCAAGGCTAGCAAACCACAAATTAAGGCGGCGATTGAAGACCTATTTCAGGTAAAGATAGTCAAAATTAATACCATGATGCCACCACGTAAACAGCGTCGTGTTGGTAAATTTATTGGTTACAAGCCCCAATATAAGCGAGCTATCGTCACTGTAGCCCCTGGGGACGAAGAGAAAGTTAGACAAGTTCTATTCCCAGAGGTATAAAATAAAATGGGTACTCGTTCTTATCGCCCTTATACCCCTAGTACGCGCCAAGTTACTGTATCCGACTTTGCGGAAATTACTAAGTCAAAGCCGGAAAAATCATTAACAGAATACGTACATCGCCCTAAGGGTCGTAATAATCAAGGGCGGATCACTAGCCGTCGTCGGGGTGGCGGACACAAGCAACTTTACCGGATTATCGACTTTAAAAGGGATAAACGTAATATTGTCGCCGAAGTTATAGCCATTGAATACGACCCCAATCGGAATGCTCGCATCGCTCTGGTTTTATATGAAGACGGGGAAAAGCGTTATATTCTTCACCCCAATAAGTTATCAGTGGGTGCGAAAATTATCGCCGGTCCTGACTCTCCCTTTGAGGATGGTAACGCTTTACCACTGTCTAATATCCCCCTGGGTACTAGTGTCCATAATGTGGAACTGACACCGGGGAAAGGCGGGCAAATTGTCCGTGCGGCTGGTGCTGATGCCCAAGTGGTGGCTAAAGAAGGTAACTATGTCACTCTCAAGCTACCTTCCGGGGAAGTGCGGATGATTCGTAAAGAATGCTACGCCACTATTGGACAGGTAGGTAACACCGATGCGCGAAATCTCAGCGCCGGTAAGGCGGGACGGAATCGGTGGAAGGGTCGCCGTCCTAAGGTTAGAGGTAGTGTGATGAACCCGGTAGACCACCCACATGGTGGTGGTGAGGGTAGAGCTCCTATTGGTAGACCAGGTCCTGTAACACCTTGGGGTAAACCTACTTTAGGGGCAAAAACTCGCAAGCCTAAGAAAGCTAGCAGCAAATTGATCGTGCGTCGTCGTCGGAAATCTTCTAAACGTGGACGTGGTGGCCGTCAGTCATAATCTCAAGTCAAACATCCAAAGTCGAAATTATGGGTCGTTCTCTAAAAAAAGGTCCTTTTGTAGCGGATCACTTGCTGAGTAAGCTGGAAAAGCTCAACGCTAAAAACGAAAAACAAGTTATTAAAACTTGGTCGAGAGCTTCGACAATTTTGCCGTTGATGATAGGTCATACCATCGCTGTTCATAACGGACGTCAACACGTTCCGGTTTTTGTGAATGAGCAAATGGTAGGACACAAGTTGGGAGAGTTCGCCCCCACACGTACCTACAGAGGTCATGGGAAGAGTGATAAAAAAGCAGGGAGATAGTTATTAGTCATTGTGACTAATGACTTAAGGAGAAAATTATGGCTATTGATACTACTGAAGTAAAGGCGATCGCTCGTTATATCCGCATGTCTCCCTACAAGGTGCGCCGTGTACTTGACCAAATTCGGGGGCGCTCCTACCGAGAAGCACTAATTGTATTGGAATTCATGCCCTATCGAGCCTGTGAACCAGTATTGAAACTTCTCAGAAGTGCAGCGGCTAATGCCGAGCATAATGCTGGTTTAGACCGGACGCAACTGGTAATTACTCAAGCCTATGCTAATCAAGGTCCAGTGCTAAAACGGTTTCAACCAAGAGCTCAGGGGCGAGCTTACCAAATTCGCAAGCCAACGTGTCATATCACTGTGGCTGTGGCCGCTGATGCTACTGCTAAATGAAATACCCCTTCTTTCACCGATGGGGTCTAGACACGAAAAACTGCGTAAAGTAAGAAATTCTTAGAGGAAGCATTTGTGGGACAGAAAATTCATCCAGTTGGTTTTCGCCTGGGTATTACACAAGAGCATCAATCCCGTTGGTTTGCAGTTCCTGAACGCTATCCAGAACTTTTACAAGAAGACCACAAACTTCGGAAATACATAGAACAAAAGCTGGGTAGATTGGCTCAAAACAATGCCGGAATTTCCGAGGTGCGGATTGAGCGCAAAGCCGACCAAATTGATTTGGAAGTACACACGGCTAGACCAGGTGTAGTTGTCGGCCGCGGTGGACAAGGTATTGAATCACTGCGGGTGGGACTACAAGAAATGCTGCGGCAGTAATCGTCAAATTCGGATTAATGTGGTCGAAGTCCAAAAAGTTGATGCAGACGCGGCTTTGATTGCGGAATACATTGCTCAACAGCTGGAACGGCGGGTTTCTTTTCGGCGGGTGGTACGCCAAGCTATTCAGCGCGCCCAACGTGCTGGTGTTCAAGGCATTAAAATTCAAGTCAGCGGTCGCCTCAACGGTGCAGAAATTGCTCGGACAGAGTGGACTCGTGAGGGAAGAGTGCCTTTACATACCCTCCGGGCTGATATTCACTACTCTTACTGCACAGCTAAAACAATTTACGGGATTCTGGGGATTAAAGTATGGGTGTTTAAGGGAGAAATTATCCCAGGACAGGAAGAAACCACCGCTCCATCCACCCCACGCGATCGCGAACCACGTCGTCGTCAACAACAACGCCGTCGTCAGCAATTTGAAGACCGATCTAATGAAGGATGAAGCATGTTAAGTCCTAGAAGAACTAAATTCCGCAAACAACAGCGCGGACGGATGCAAGGCCTAGCTAGCCGCGGTTGTAACCTTAACTTCGGTGATTTTGGCCTCCAAGCTCAAGAGCCATCTTGGATTACCTCCCGCCAAATTGAGGCCTCCCGTCGGGCAATGACTCGTTATATCCGTCGGGGTGGTAAAATCTGGATCCGGATTTTTCCGGATAAACCTATCACTATGCGTCCGGCAGAAACCCGGATGGGTTCAGGAAAAGGTTCTCCAGAGTTTTGGGTGGCGGTAGTTAAGCCAGGACGCATTATGTTTGAAATCGCTGGAGTTTCCGAGGAAATCGCCCGCGAAGCTATGCGTTTGGCTGCCAATAAGCTGCCAATTAAAACTAAATTTATTGTGCGTTCTCAACCACAGGAGCAGGAGTAGGTTATGCCTCTTCCCAAGATTTCGGAAGCTAGAGAATTAAGTGATGAACAACTGGTCTCGGAAATTGTCTCTGTTAAAAAACAACTGTTTCAGTTACGGTTGCAAAAAGCTACAAGACAATTAGAAAAGCCTCATGAGTTCCGACACGCCCGCCACCGCCTCGCCCAGTTGCTCACTGTGGAAACTCAGCGCCAACAGGCTACAAGTCAATCGACTACAGAATAAAAACTAGGAGATTATGGCAATCAAAGAACGAGTCGGCGTGGTAGTCAGCGACAAAATGCAAAAAACTGTGGTAGTCGCTGTGGAAAACCGCTCTCCCCACCCTAAGTATGGCAAAATTGTCGTGCAAACCCGCCGCTATAAGGTTCACGACGAAAATAGTCAGTGCAAGGTGGGCGATCGCGTCCGGATTCAAGAAACTAGACCTTTGAGTAAGACCAAACGCTGGCAAGTCAAAGATATCTTGAATACTAAGACTACAGTGTAATACTTGTTACAGTAATCTAAACTCCAAAAGGGAGATTAATTGTGATTCAACCCCAGACCTACCTCACTGTCGCAGATAATAGCGGTGCCAAAAAAATTATGTGCATCCGTGTATTAGGTGCAGGCAACAGGCGTTATGGTTTCATCGGCGACAAGATTATCGCCGTTGTTAAAGATGCCATCCCCAACATGGCTGTGAAAAAATCCGATGTCATACAAGCAGTGATTGTCCGTACCCGTCACAACATCCGCCGGGATAGTGGTATGACTATTCGCTTTGATGATAACGCCGCGGTGATCATCAATAAGGATGGTAATCCCAGAGGTACACGGGTCTTTGGACCGGTGGCTCGGGAATTACGCGATAAAAGCTTCACCAAAATCGTTTCTCTGGCTCCGGAGGTGCTGTAATGGCAAACCCCAAGGAAAAAGCCAAAGTATTTCATAAAATGCACGTCAAAACTGGCGACACTGTGCAAGTAATTGCCGGTAAGGACAAAGGCAAAGTTGGTGAAGTGGTCAAAGCACTACCCCAACTGAGTAAAGTCCTGATTAAAGGTGTCAATATCAAGACTAAGCACGTCAAACCCCAGCAAGAAGGAGAATCGGGCCGCATCGTCACTCAGGAATTTCCTATCCATAGTTCCAATGTGATGCTCTATTCTACTAAGCAAAACGTTACAAGTCGTGTTTGCTACACCTTTACAGCAGAAGGTAAAAAGGTGAGAATGCTCAAAAAAACAGGCGAAATTCTCGATAAATAAAGGGAATAACTGCTGTTTTTCTACCAGAAGGGACTCCTCAGTAATTCACAAGGCCTCCCTGACAAAGCCCAGGGATACAGATAAATAACTATGGCAACACCAAGACTCAAAGGTTTATATCAAGAAACCATCGTCCCTAAACTGATGAATCAGTTTCAGTACACTAACGTTCATCAAGTACCGAAGTTAGTGAAAATTACTGTTAACCGCGGTTTGGGGGAAGCGGCTCAAAATGCCAAGGCGCTAGAAGCGTCTTTAAATGAAATTGCCCTGATTACCGGTCAAAAACCAGTGGTGACTCGGGCGAAAAAGGCGATCGCCGGCTTTAAAATTCGTCAGGGTATGCCTGTTGGCATTATGGTAACCCTCAGAAGCGAACGGATGTACGCTTTTCTTGACCGATTAGTTAGCTTATCACTACCCAGAATTAGAGACTTTCGCGGCATCAGTCCTAAAAGCTTCGATGGTCGCGGTAACTACACTATGGGTGTTAGAGAACAGCTAATTTTTCCAGAAGTCGAGTACGACAGTATCGATCAAATCCGTGGGATGGATATTTCCATCATCACAACGGCGAAAAACGACGAAGAGGGTCGCGCCTTACTTAAAGAAATGGGAATGCCCTTTCGCGATCAATAAGTTCATCTAAAGAGGGAACGATGGCAGCTAACGATACAGTTGCAGATATGCTCACGCGCATCCGCAATGCCAACCTGGCAAGGCATCAGACTACACAAGTGCCAGCCACAAAAATGACTCGTAGTATTGCCAAGGTACTACAAGAGGAAGGCTTTGTTGCTGAAGTTGTAGAAGCAGGAGAAGGGATTAAACGCAATTTGGTGATTTCACTCAAATACAAGGGTAAAAACCGTCAGCCTTTAATTACCGCTTTGAAACGAGTCAGTAAACCGGGTTTGCGCGTTTACTCCAATAGAAAAGAATTACCCCGGGTACTAGGTGGCATCGGCATTGCCATTATTTCTACATCCAGTGGCATTATGACTGACCGCGAAGCCCGTCGTCAGAGCCTGGGTGGCGAAGTACTTTGCTATGTTTGGTAGTCATTACCCCCAGGGTCAGGACTGAAGATAAAGGACCAAGAATCATGTCTCGTATTGGTAAACGTCCAATTAATATTCCCGCCAAAGTGGAAGTGACAATTGATGGTAGCCAAGTTTTAGTGAAAGGACCCAAAGCGAACTTTCGCGGACATTGCCTACTCATGTCGTTGTCTCCCAAGAAGGACAAACATTAAATGTCACCCGTCGCGATGACACACGTACGTCCCGGCAAATGCACGGTTTAAGCCGTACCCTAGTGGCTAACATGGTGGAGGGAGTCTCCCAAGGTTTTCAGCGTCGTCTGGAAATTCAAGGTGTGGGTTACCGGGCACAAGTTCAAGGACGTAACCTAGTCCTGAATATTGGCTACAGCCATCAAGTGCAGATTGACCCCCCTGAAGGAGTTCAGTTTGCTGTAGAAAATAACACTAACGTCATCGTCAGTGGTTACGATAAGGAAATAGTAGGTAACACAGCCGCAAAAATTCGTGCTGTTCGCCCCCCAGAACCCTACAAAGGTAAAGGGATTCGTTATGCCGGTGAAGCCGTCAGACGCAAAGCTGGTAAGACTGGTAAGAGTGGTAAGAAATAACAATGAAACTTACTCGTAGAGAATCAAAACAGCGTCGTCATCGCCGCGTTCGTGGTAAAGTTCACGGCACCCAAGAACGTCCACGTTTAGCCGTGTTCCGTTCCAATGAACATATTTACGCTCAAGTAATTGACGACACCAAGCATCACACCTTAGTAGCAGCCTCCACCGTCGAACCAGAGTTGAAATCGAATTTGGCTACAGGTGCTACTTGTGAGGCATCAGCCCAAGTCGGCAAATTGGTAGCAGTGCGATTGTTGGAAAAAGGAATCACCAAAGTAGTCTTTGATCGCGGTGGCAACTTATATCATGGTCGTGTCAAAGCCCTAGCTGATGCAGCACGCGAAGCTGGTTTAGATTTCTAATGACAACTGACTAATAGAGAGCATTTGATTATGGCAACTGGTCGTCGTAAGGCTAACCGCACAAAAAAAGAAGAAACTAACTGGACAAGAGCGCGTCATCCAAATCCGCCGGGTGAGCAAGGTCGTTAAGGGAGGTAAAAAACTCAGCTTCCGCGCCATCGTCGTCGTCGGTAATGAACGTGGCCAAGTCGGTGTCGGAGTCGGCAAAGCTTCAGATGTCATTGGCGCTGTCAAAAAAGGCGTGGCCGATGGCAAAAAACACCTGATTGACATTCCTATGACTAAATCTAACTCCATCCCCCATCCTATTGATGGTGTGGGTGGCGGTGCTAAGGTGATGATGCGCCCCGCAGCACCCGGTACCGGGGTAATTGCTGGTGGTGCTGTGCGGACTGTACTGGAATTGGCAGGAGTTCGTAACATCTTGGCCAAGCAACTTGGTTCCAATAACCCCCTCAACAATGCTAGAGCCGCAGTGAATGCCTTATCTACACTCCGTACTTTTTCTGAAGTAGCCGAAGATCGCGGTATTCCTATTGAAAAACTCTACATTTAGAATGGTTAACGGTTAATGGCTTGCTGACGGTTTAAGCAAGCCCTCAACATTGATCGGTCAATAGTGAAGCTCTAAAAAATAACTAATTACATCATGAGACTCAACGATGTTAAGCCCCAAAAAGGTTCAAAAAAACGCCGCCGTCGTGTAGCTAGAGGTATTTCCGCTGGTCAAGGCGCTAGCGCTGGTTTGGGTATGAGAGGTCAAAAATCTCGTTCCGGTAGCAGTACCAGACCAGGTTTTGAAGGTGGTCAGCAACCATTGTACCGCCGCTTACCTAAGCTTAAGGGCTTTCCGATTGTGAATCGGAAAATTTACACTACGATTAATGTAGATAAGCTCGCTTCTCTTCCTGCTGGTACAGAAGTAACTTTGACTTCTCTCAAAGATGCGGGAATCATCACTGCTGCTAAAGGCCCATTGAAAATCTTGGGCAACGGTGAATTGAATGTATCCCTCAAGGTACAAGCAGCAGCTTTTACAGGACAAGCTCGTAGCAAAATTGAGGCGGCTGGTGGTAGCTGTGAAGTGGTATCAGGAAATACATGATTCCCTACTTGCCATCTCTAGATACCTGCCAGCCCCCGGTTCACTATAGAGGTAGCATTCTATGATCAGTCGAGAAAAAGCCCCAACGGCTCAAGAAACTTTTATGCAGATGGCCCAAGCAGCCGGACTCAGAGGTAGGCTGCTTGTCACCGTCGGTATTTTAATTTTGGTTCGCCTGGGTATATTTTTGCCGGTACCTGGTCTTGATAGGGCTAGGTTCGCCGCAGCTATATCTAGTAACAATGCCGTATTCGGTTTATTGGATATCTTTTCTGGGCGGGGACTTTCCACTTTGGGCATCTTTGCCCTCGGAATCTTACCTTTTATCAATGCCTCCATTATTATCCAATTACTCACCGCGGCAATTCCATCTTTAGAAAATTTACAGAAAAACGAAGGTGAGCAGGGCCGCCGGAAAATTTCCCAAATTACACGCTATGTCACGGTAGTTTGGGCAACTATTCAGAGTGTCGCTTTTTCGTCGTTGTTCCTCCAGCAATTTGCTTTGAATCCCGGCATTTTGTTTGTCGCTGAAACAGCCATCGCTCTCACGGCTGGTTCTATGTTTGTTATGTGGGCATCAGAACTGATTACAGAACGCGGACTTGGTAATGGTGCATCATTGTTGATTTTTGTCAATATTGTCGCTTCGTTACCAAAGGCTTTAGGCGATACCATTGACTTGGTACAAGTTGGCGGTAGAGAAACTGTCGGTCGCGTTATTGTCCTCGTACTGGTATTCCTGGCTACTATTGTCGGGATTGTTTTCGTTCAGGAAGGTATCCGCCGCATCCCCATTATTTCCGCTCGTCGTCAAGTCGGTCGCCGTGTCTTGGCAGAGCAGCGTAGTTATTTACCCCTGCGGCTCAATTCCGGGGGGGTCATGCCGATTATTTTTGCAGCCGCAATTCTCAGTCTGCCACTTTTAATCGCTAATTTCACCAGAAATCCTGACATAGCTAACATTGTCAACACTTATCTCAATCCTGGGGGTTCCGGGGCTTGGGTTTATGCTCTGGTCTACTTGGTGTCAATTATTTTCTTCAGTTATTTCTACTCTTCTTTGATTGTTAATCCAGTTGATGTGGCTCAGAATTTGAAGAAAATGGGATCTAGTATTCCCGGTATTCGTCCCGGTAAGGCTACCAGTGAGTATCTTGAGCGTGTGATGAATCGACTGACTTTTTTAGGGGCGATATTTTTGGGATTTGTCGCTATTATTCCCACGGCTGTGGAAAGTGCTCTAGGTGTCCCTACTTTTCGAGGTTTGGGTGCTACCTCTTTGCTCATACTGGTAGGTGTGGCAATTGATACGGCTAAACAAGTCCAAACTTACGTGATATCTCAGCGTTATGAAGGAATGGTGAAACAATAGTGACGCGATTAATTTTCTTGGGACGACCTGGCTCTGGTAAGGGCACTCAAGCTCAAGTTTTGGCGGCAGACTTGAATATTCCCCACATTTCTACTGGGGATATATTAAGGCAGGCTATGCAAGAGCAAACTCCTTTGGGAATTAAGGCTCAAGGTTATGTCAATCAGGGCGATTTAGTACCGGACCAGTTGGTTCAGGACTTGGTGCAGGAGCGCTTTGTCCAACCGGATGTCACATCCGGTTGGATTCTTGATGGGTTTCCCCGCAAGGTCACACAAGCGGTTTTTCTCGAGCAGTTGCTCGCACAAACTCATCAGGGTGACCAGCGGGTTGTTAATCTCGATGCTCCAGATGATGTGGTGGTAGCACGTTTACTCGCTCGGGGACGAAAAGATGATACCGAGGAGGTAATTCGTCACCGTTTAGATGTTTACCGCTCTCAAACAGCACCATTGATTGACTATTATCGCGATCGCCAGAAATTAGTCACGGTCAATGGCCATCAGTCCCAAGAAGAAGTCACTGAGCAATTGCGCCTCATCGTTACTTCATAGCCTGATCAGTGGGGGGAAATCACCACTCACTACCCCGCCAGGACGCGATTCATCGCGTCTCTCGCCCCTATGGCTAAGATGCTGGACAATTTTAGCTAAGATATATTAATAAACTATTGATATATTTCTCAAAATATGTTCTTTTGCAGAGCCAGTGCTGCAACTGTATCAATAGGAGATTGTTGAATTGAGGAAAAAACAAATTGTCTAAGCAAGATTTGATTGAAATGGAAGGCACTGTCACTGAATCCCTCCCCAATGCGATGTTTCGCGTTGACTTGGATAATGGGTTCAATGTCTTGGCACACATTTCCGGTAAGATTCGCCGTAATTACATCAAGATTTTACCTGGCGATCGCGTCAAAGTTGAGTTAACTCCCTACGACCTTTCAAAAGGCAGAATCACCTATAGACTGCGGAAGAAATAGCTATACCTCCAAAATCTTACCATAAAACCATCTTTTTGGGTTCTCCCCCATTAATTAACTGAATTAAATTCCCTAAAAATGCTATAATTTACTATTTGGAGTCAATTACAAAAGGCATGAAAGTTCGAGCCTCAGTCAAGAAAATGTGTGAAAAATGCAACGTGATCCGCCGTCGCGGTCGCGTTATGGTGATTTGCGTCAATCCCAAGCACAAACAACGCCAAGGCTAACACTCTCACACATCAAGGAGTGAAAATACAGATTAATCACCATAAAAAACGACAAAGTTAATTAATTAAGTCTTTGTCATAGCAACTGCGATAACCATAGGGAGAAAATAATTGTGGCACGTATTTCCGGGGTAGACCTTCCACGTGATAAGCGCGTTGAAGTTGGTCTGACTTATATTTACGGCATTGGGTTAACAAGGTCTCTGGAAATTTTAGCCGCTACAGGTGTAAATCCAGATACCCGTGTTAAAGACCTAAGTGATGCTGAAGTGGCAGCCCTGCGCGGCGAAATAGAAAGCAACTATCAAGTAGAAGGTGACTTGCGGCGCTTAGAAGCCATGAACATCAAGCGCTTGATTGATATTGGTTGCTACCGCGGTCGTCGCCACCGCATGGGCTTACCAGTCAGAGGTCAAAGAACTCGCACTAATGCCAGAACCCGCAGGGGGAGAAGGCAGACAGTGGCCGGAAGAAGAAGGCTCCAGGCAAATAAACCTTTAAACCCGGCAGATCAAAGCAAGTTGTACCTAGGATTAACTAAAAAAATATGGCAAGACAACCAACAAAAAAAGGCGGCAGCAAAAAGCAAAAGCGCAACGTACCCAATGGCATGGCCTACATCCAGTCTACTTTCAACAATAGCATTGTCACCATTACCGATCAAAATGGGGACGTGATTTCCTGGGCTAGTGCCGGTTCGAGCGGTTTTAAGGGAGCCAAAAAGGCACCCCCTTTGCAGCACAAACAGCAGCAGAAAGTGCAGCCCGTAGGGCTATAGACCAAGGAATGCGGCAAATTGAAGTCATGGTTAGTGGACCTGGAGCAGGGAGAGAAACCGCCATTCGCGCCATCCAAGGAGCCGGACTAGAAATTACCCTGATTCGGGACATCACCCCCATTCCTCACAATGGTTGCCGCCCGCCCAAGCGCCGCCGAGTTTAAATAAAATTTAGTGTCCAAACTGTTTCTCAAACCCCACCCCCAACCGCAGCGGTGCCAGGGAGGAGTCCAGTGTGAAGCAAGTCAGCTCTTCCTGACGGGGGGGCTGCTAAAGTTCAGAGCACCCAAAATAAATAATCATCTCCCCGTAGATAGGGCGAGGATACCATACTGCCACTTTTCAAAGGCAGTTAAATCTACCTGGCTCCACAAAGCTAGGGAACGAAAACTAAATTCAACGAGGCAATTGATTTGCCTGCTAGCAGCACCTTAAAGAAGGGAGGCTAATCCGTGGCGCAGTTTCAAATTGAATGTGTAGAGTCTAATACAGAGGAAAGTCGGAGCCATTATAGTAAATTTGTGCTGGAACCTCTAGAGCGTGGTCAAGGAACAACAGTTGGCAACGCGCTGCGGCGGGTTTTACTGTCGAATCTAGAGGGGACAGCAGTTACAGCAGTGAGAATTGCCGGTGTAACCCACGAGTTTGCCACAGTTCCCGGTGTGCGGGAAGACGTGCTGGAAATCCTCATGAAAATGAAGGAAGTAATCCTCAGAAGCTACTCATCTCAACCCCAGATTGGCAGATTACTTGTGAATGGTCCTGCAACAGTCACTGTGGCACATTTTGATTTGCCCAGCGAAGTAGAAGTCATAGACCCCACCCAGTACGTCGCTACCCTAGCAGAGGGTGGCAAACTGGAAATGGAATTTCGCATTGAGAAAGGAAAAGGTTATCGCACAGTAGAGCGAGGACGCGAAGAAGCCACCTCCTTAGACTTTCTGCAAATTGACTCGGTATTTATGCCAGTGCGGAAAGTTAACTATAGTGTAGAAGAAGCTCGTGGGGAGAGCTCAATTACCAAAGACCGCTTGCTGTTAGAAGTTTGGACAAATGGCAGTATCTCGCCCCAAGAAGCACTATCCTCAGCAGCTGGTATTCTAGTAGAGCTATTCAATCCATTGAAAGATATCTCACTAGAGCCTACAGAAACAGGCGCTGAAGTCCCAGAAGATCCCACCGCCCAAATTCCCATTGAAGAACTGCAACTTTCTGTACGGGCTTATAACTGTCTCAAACGCGCACAAGTCAACTCCGTGGCAGACCTGTTGGATTTCACCCAAGAAGACCTGTTAGAAATTAAAAACTTCGGTCAAAAATCAGCAGAAGAAGTAGTGGAAGCTTTACAGCGCCGTTTAGGCATTACCCTGTCCCCAGAAAGAGGCTCTAAACACAGTTAGTTAAACCCCAATTTTTACTCATTTATTATGCGTCATCGTTGTCGAGTCAAAAAACTCAGTAAACCAGCCGACCAGCGGCGCGCCCTGTTGCGATCGCTATCCACAGAGCTCATCCGTCATGGTCGCATCACCACAACTTTAATCCGCGCTAAAGTTGTTCGCAGCGAAGTAGATAAAATGATTACCCTAGCCAAAGACGGCTCCTTAGCAGCACGTCGGACAAGCCCTGGGCTACATCTACGACAAGCAACTAGTTCATGCCTTATTTGAGCAAGCCCCAACTCGGTACGGTAATCGCAACGGGGGTTATACCCGCATCCTGCATACCGTTAACCGCCGGGGAGATCATGCGCAAATGGCAATCATCGAGCTAGTCTAGTTCATTAGTCATTGGTCATGGGTCAGACACCAGACCAACAGACAAAACCTGTATGTTAGAAAGCCAACCGGTTCCTAGGCCAACCCATCGAGTCGCCTTAGTAATTCAATACTTAGGCACTCATTTTCACGGCTGGCAAAGACAAAAGCAACATCGTACAGTTCAAGAAGAAATCGAAACAGCGATCGCTCAGGTACAAGGGTTTCATGTCACCCTCCATGGTGCCGGGCGCACCGATGCGGGAGTCCATGCAGCTGCCCAAGTAGCCCATTTTGAAGCCACAGGATTCATCCCACCCCAGAAGTGGGCATCAATCCTCAACAGCTACCTGCCCCAAGATATACTCATTAGGGCTGCAGCGAGTGTAGATCATCATTGGCACGCCCGATTTAGTGCCGCATATCGGCGGTATCGCTATACGATATATACTGAACCTCGGCCCAACTTGTTCGTTAGACCCTTCAGTTGGCATTATTATTATGCACCCCTGGATGAATCCTTAATCCAAGCAGCCCTCGCACCGCTGATAGGGAAACATCATTTAGCCGCATTTCACCGAGCCGGTTCCAAGCGCGAGCACTCTTGGGTAGAAGTGCAAGCCGCAGAATGTCATCGCAGTGGGCCATTTATTCATATTGAAATTCAGGCCAATGGATTTTTGTATGGCATGGTACGGCTGTTAGTAGGGATGCTAGCACAAGTAGGTTCCAGCAAGCTGACACTGGCTAGCTTTACCGAACTGTGGAAAACAGAGCGCCGGGAAAAAGTCAAACACGCCGCCCCTCCCCAGGGTTTGTGTTTATTAAGAGTTGGCTACCCAGAGTTCCCCTTTCCCCCAGAAATTTGGTATGAAACCCAGCCCAAATTGGTCTTTCCCACAAATATTCCCCTAGAATATCCCCTAGCAGATCACCTTGATCTCAATTCCACACCACTCTCATAAAACAAAACTATCATGACCACAAAAACATACCTTCCTCCTCAAGCATCCCTTGAGCGTGAGTGGTACGTAGTAGATGCCACCGATAAACGCCTCGGCCGCCTGGCTAGCGAAATCGCCATGATTCTCAGAGGCAAAAACAAACCCCAATTCACCCCCCACATGGACACCGGTGACTTTGTTATTGTCGTTAATGCTGAAAAAGTAGCAGTCACAGGGAAAAAGCGCAGCCAAAAACTTTACCGTCGCCATTCCGGCCGCCCCGGGGGGATGAAAACAGAAACCTTTGCCAAACTGCAACAGCGCCTACCAGAACGCATTGTAGAACACGCGGTTAAAGGTATGCTACCTAAAAATAGCCTGGGTAAGCAGTTGTTCACTAAACTCAAGGTTTACGCAGGTCCGACTCATCCCCATAGCGCCCAAAAACCCAAAGAACTCACAATTAATACAATTCCCGGAGAAAATTAATGACAGTAGCACAAAGTAATAGCGGTCGCGCCGTGTACTGGGGTACCGGTCGTCGCAAGTCCGCAGTAGCACGGGTGAGATTGGTTCCCGGTGAAGGGAAATTGACCGTCAACGGTAAGGATGGAGAATTGTACTTTCAATTCAACGCCAATTACCTAGGAGTCATTAGAAATCCTCTAGAAACCCTGGGACTGGAAAACGAATATGACATTTTAGTCAAAGCTGAAGGCGGCGGCCTCACAGGACAAGCTGATTCTATTCGTTTAGGTGTAGCTCGCGCCCTGTGTCAACTCGACCCAGATAACCGCCCACCTTTGAAAATCGAGGGCTACTTGACCCGCGACCCCCGGGCAAAGGAACGGAAAAAATATGGTTTACACAAAGCCCGGAAAGCACCTCAGTACTCCAAACGTTAAACACATCAATGGGAATTGGTCATTGGGAATAGCACACAATCTGCCCCAATTCCCCCGGATCAATTCTCCACTAAAAGTTATAATTAATATAGGTTAACGACAAAAACATGGCTAAATCTGATATTCATCCCCAATGGTATCCAGAGGCTAAAGTTTACTGTAACGGTCAAGTAGTGATGACCGTCGGCTCTACTAAGCCAGAATTACACGTAGATGTTTGGTCAGGAAATCACCCCTTTTACACCGGTACTCAGAAGCTGATTGATACCGAGGGTCGCGTTGAGCGCTTCTTGCGTAAATACGGCATGAGCACCACTAAATCCACTCAGAGCGATTCCCAAGAAAAGTAGCGCCTTGGCTGTGGCTGTTAACGACGACCCGGTAACTGCTGGGTCGCTTGTCATTTTTTGCCGAGCCTAGTTATCTGTAAGGAGCGATCGCATTCGTCATGGCTGAAACATACCTGTTAGAAAAACTCAAATCTGTTGAACAAACATTTCATGAATTAACCCGTCGTCTGGGTGACCCCGATACCGCCAAAAACCCTGATGAGTATCAAAAAATTGCCAAGTCTCGTTCTTCCCTAGAAGAAACAGTCAATACCTACGAAACTTGGAAAACTGCTACCACAGACCTAGCAGGGGCGCGTCAAGTCCTCAAAGAGTCCAACAGTGACCCAGAGTTGCAAGAAATGGCATCCCTGGAAGTTAAGGAACTAGAAGCAAAACTAGAACACCTAGAAAATCGCCTCAAGGTTTTACTCTTACCCCGCGACCCTAACGATGATAAAAATATCATGTTAGAAATTCGCGCCGGTACCGGCGGCGATGAAGCCAGTATCTGGGCGGGTGATTTACTGCGCATGTACTCCCGCTATGCCGACCTCCAAGGCTGGAGAGTCAAACTCGTCAGCGAATCCCTGGGGGAAATGGGCGGCTTCAAAGAAGTGATCCTGGAAATTCAGGGCGATAGCGTTTACAGTCAACTCAAATTTGAAGCGGGAGTCCATCGTGTACAGCGTGTACCAGCTACAGAAGCTGGAGGACGGGTTCACACCTCCACAGCCACCGTCGCCATTATGCCAGAAGTCGATGATGTGGAAATTCACATTGATCCCAAAGATATCGAACTCACCACCGCTCGTTCTGGTGGTGCTGGGGGACAAAACGTTAACAAGGTAGAAACCGCAGCAGACTTGTACCACAAACCCACTGGTATCCGTATTTTCTGCACAGAAGAACGTAGTCAATTGCAAAACAAAGAACGGGCGATGCAAATCCTCCGGGCTAAACTGTACGAAATCAAGTTACGCGAGCAACAAGAAGCCGTAACTTCCATGCGTCGATCGCAAGTTGGTACAGGCTCACGCTCCGAGAAAATCCGTACTTACAACTATAAAGATAACCGTGTTACCGACCACCGCCTAGGACAGAACTACTCACTTAATCCCGTCTTGGAAGGTGAGTTAGAGATACTCATTCAATCTTGTATCTCTCAAGACCAGCAAGAACGCCTGGCAGAGTTAGCAAATGCTACCTCAAACTAACTTTTAGCCGTTAACTCTCATGGAAAACCGCTATTTCTAATGTAGCTTTTAATGCATACAAGCGGTTTTCTAAGGCAGTTCGGAGTGCCTTTTCCATTTCCGCCAGATACTCGTAATACACAAATTCGTAGCGCATAGTCTGATTTAACCTCCGCCACTCCAGGAGGCTATCACAGCACTCAATTAACCTCTCCACAGTTGTTTGCCAACGGGTAAAAATCCGATAGCTGAAAAAGCTACTGCACACATTCCCCTTAGCATCCCAGAAGGAAATACACACCTGATGCTTAAGATAACGGATTTTCTTGACCTCCTTCACCTCACAGCCCTTGTGTTTCAGCGCTTCCTTAACTTCCGCATCTGAAATCTTCCATTGACTGGGTTTGATATTCTTAGCTGCTATGAGATTACAACCCGGGCGGCGATACTTTTTAACTCGGCGTAGATTGCGGAACATATGCACCCCTTCTACCTGATTTAATAAGGTTATATATTTATCTTACAGTTAGACTTAAAAATAACAATTATAAATTAAGATTATCATTGCTCAGTTAAATTGTAAATACCTAAATCGATAAAATATGTAAACTGGTAAATGTAGTCAGAGAAATATTATAGTAGTGGACTTAGCAGCTAGACAAAAACTCATAGAAGTAGTAAAAATGGCTCGTGGCCCATGAGTCAGAGGGGTTTCGGTAAACTCCTCGGTGTTTCTGCCACTGCAGTGCAACTGTGGGAAAAAGGAGAATCAATCCCAGACACAGAAAACTTAGCCAACATTGCCAACAAAGCCGGCTACACCATGGAAGAACTGCTCCATTATATTGGTGTCAAGCCCATGCCACAATCAACAGATGTAAACCAGATGGTAAAGCAGATTAAAACCATGCCATTAAATGAAGTAGCCATCATTGGTAGAACCGTCATGGAAAGACTAGCAGCAGCAGCAGAAGCTGGGGATAATCCCTAAAACCCAAACACCTTAGGAACCTTTGGGTTTAAGAGGATGTTGGAAAACTTATGAATAATGTATAAAATATTGTTTTACCCCACCCTAACCCTCCCCTTGTCAGGGGAGGGAAAACCTTTGCGACCTTTGCGCGTACTTAGCGACCTTTGCGTTTAAACACCGTACAGGCGATCGCCCCAAATATCCCCGACTTCTAGCTAAATTATGGTGGGGTATCTCTAATTATGTGAAAAGTCCGGGAGCTAAACTCGCCCCACGGTGGAATAACCCATAACATAGTAACTACTCACACCACCTAGGGTATCTCCACCAAAAATGACAGCAGCAACCCCCCAAAGCCTAAATAAATTCGTCAACTTTTGTCAGCAACACATCAAAGGACAAGAAAAACAAGAAGCGCAAACATTCTTAGACCGATTTTTTAGAGCCTTTGGACACCAAGGAGCCTTAGACGCGGGGGCGAAATTTGAAGAACCCATCAAAAAAGGGAGTAAAAAAGGTAAAACCGGCTTTGCTGACCTAGTGTGGAAACCCCGCGTATTAATTGAAATGAAAAAACGCGGCGAAGACCTAAGTAAACATTACTCCCAAGCATTTGATTACTGGACACGATTAGTACCCCAACGCCCCAAATACGTCATATTATGTAACTTTGATGAATTTTGGATATTTGACTTTGACATTCAGCTAGATACACCCGTAGATCAAATATCCCTAGAGCAGCTACCAGAAAGGGCGGGAGCCTTTACCTTTATGGAAATTGGCAATAAAACTCCCGTATTCAATAACAACCAGGTAGAAGTCACAGAAAGAGCCGCTCGGCCCATGGGTCAATTACTCCTAGAACTAGAAAACCGGCCAGTTGAGAAACTAACCGCACAAAGGTTTATTTTGCAATGCGTCTTAGCTATGTTTGCTGAAGACAGACAACTATTACCAAGGGATATGTTTATTTCCTGCGTTCAAGACTGTATTAATGGCGCAAGTTCCTACGACCTTTTAGGTAACTTATTCCGCGAAATGAACCGACCGGGAAAAACCCCAGCGGGACGTTATCAAGGCGTAGAGTATTTTAATGGCGGGTTATTTTCCCACATTGAACCAGTGGAACTAACCCCAGAAGAATTAAAATTTTTAGACGTTTCCGCTAAAGAGAATTGGAGTAAAGTTAGACCGGCTATTTTTGGTAACTTATTTGAAGGAACAGTAGATCAACAAGAGCGCCACGCTAAAGGTATTCACTACACCTCAGAAGTGGACATCATGAAAATTGTTCGCCCTACCATTAGCCGTTATTGGGAAGAAAGAATAGAGGAAGCTAACACCCTTAAGGAATTAGAACTATTGCAATTAGAACTACAAAGCTATCGAGTCCTTGACCCAGCTTGTGGTTCTGGCAACTTTCTGTATATAGCCTATCAGGAATTAAAGAGAATTGAAACCCTGCTCTTAGAGAAAATCCAGGAAAATCGGAAATTAACCTCCAAGCAAATGCAGATAGGTTTAGTCACCCCCATGCAATTTTATGGGATGGATACTAACTTATTTGCCGTCGAGTTAGCGCGGGTAACATTAATGATTGGGCGGAAAATTGCCATTGACAACTTACAGTTAACCGAGCCAGCCTTACCCTTGGATTCTTTAGATAGGAATATTATCTGTGGGGATGCCTTATTTAGTCAATGGCCAAAAGCCAATGCAATTATTGGGAATCCGCCATTTTTGGGGGGTAAACATATGAGAATAGCTTTAGGCGACGAATATATAGATAAAGTTTTTCAACAATTCCCCCAAGTTAAAGACTCAGTAGACTTTTGCGCCTATTGGTTTAGGTTAGCGCACCAACACCTTGATGAACAAGGGAGAGCAGGTTTAGTAGCGACCAATTCAGTCAGTCAGGGTAAAAGCAGAGTCGCAGCTTTAGATTATATTACTCAAAATCAGGGTTATATTCATGAAGCCGTATCTACCCAACCATGGTCAGGGGAAGCGAAAGTTCATGTAAGTATTGTCAACTGGTGTAAAGCCAAACCGGGTAAATACTATTTAGATGATGAAGTAGTTAGCAGAATTAATTCTTCTTTGAAATCTAGTATTGATGTTTCTCAAGCTGTGCGGTTAAAAGCTAACTTGAATAAATGCTTTCAAGGAGTTGCTCCTGTAGGAATGGGTTTTGTGATCACAGAAGAGAAGATAAAGGAATGGATAAAAGCGGATGGGAAAAATCAAGAGGTATTAAAACTATTTTCCATGGGTGCAAATCTGGCGCAAAATCCCCATGGTAAACCAGAGCGTTGGATTATTGACTTTAATGATATGAGTATTGAAGATGCAAGTGAGTATCAATTACCCTTTGAGCATATTAAAATCAATGTCAAGCCAGAAAGAGATAATAACAGAATGAAAAAGAGAAAAATTAATTGGTGGAAATTAGGAAGTAATGCAACTTATATGAGAAAAGCCATTTCATCTTTATCTTATTACTTCACAGTACCTAGAGTTTCCAAATGGGCTATATTTATTCCAGCACCATTAAACTGGCTACCTGGTGACTTAAATATTGTAATTGCATCAGAAGACTTTTACATATTAGGTATTCTCACATCTAAAATACATCGTCAGTGGGTAAAAGCCCAAAGTTCAACTTTAAAGGGAGATACTCGCTACACTAATACCACCTGCTTTGAAACCTTTCCCTTTCCCCAGACAGCAACAGGGGAGATAGTCGAAAAAATCCGAGCCAAAACCGTAGAACTCCACGAATATCGGACTCAACAAATGGACTCTAAACAGTGGGGAATCACCACATTATATAATAAATTCTACAACGAACCCAGCAGCAAACTATCTAAACTCCATGAACAACTAGATAAACTAGTCATAGAAGCCTATAAATTTACCTCTGAAGATGACATTTTAGAGCAACTCTTAAAATTAAACCAAGAGCTACGAGACAAAGAAAACCAGAATCAAAAAGTAATTGGACCCCACCCAACTAATTAAAATATTGTCAAAAAACACCTTTGCGAACCTTTGCGCGTACTTAGCGACCTTTGCGTTTAAAAACCGTACAGGCGATCGCCCCAAAGATACCCGACTTCTAGCTAAATTATGGTAGAGTATCGCTAATTATGTGAGAATTCCGGGATCTAGTAATCCGACCCCACCCACCCAACCAAATAAAATATTGTCAAAAAACACCTTTGCGAACCTTTGCGCGTACTTAGCGACCTTTGCGTTTAAAAACCGTACAGGCGATCGCCCCAAAGATACCCGACTTCTAGCTAAATTATGGTAGAGTATCGCTAATTATGTGAGAATTCCGGGATCTAGTAGACTGCTAGCTAAATTATGGTAGTCAGATTCATCTGACGTCAGCTATCAGACAGGGGTTTATAACCCCTGACTCCCTGGGTAGCATCAAACGGGGTTTATAACCCCTGACTCCTCTAAATAAAAAACTAAATAAAAAACATAAACTTAAGTTAAATTTTGTTAAAATCAGGAAGAGTGTTAACCTTCACAACCATCCCCTACCCCAGAGAAACTTGATGCTGCGACTCGAACATATCAGTAAAATATATCCCACAGGTGAAGTTCTCAAAGATATTAACTGGGAAGTCAAACCAGGAGATCGCATAAGGTTTAGTAGGAGTCAACGGAGCGGGAAAATCAACCCAGCTAAAAATCATCACAGGGGAAATAGAACCCACAGCGGGGGAAATAATTCGCCCATCCAGCTTACACATAGCTTACCTGAACCAAGAATTTGAAGTAGATCCGAGTCGCACAGTCAGAGAAGAATTTTGGCGAGTCTTTGCGCAAGCAAATCAAGTACAAATTTCCCTAGGGGAAGTACAGAGGGAGATGGAGACCGCCAGTTTAGAAGAACTAGATAAACTGATTAACAAACTAGATAGACTACAGCGAGAGTTTGAAGCCTTAGACGGGTATAACCTAGATGCAAGGATTGGGAAGATTTTACCAGAAATGGGCTTTGATAGCGAAGACAGCGATCGCCTAGTCAGTGCCTTTTCTGGTGGTTGGCAGATGAGGATGAGTTTAGGTAAAATTCTCCTACAAAAGCCCGACTTATTGCTACTGGACGAACCGACGAACCACTTAGACTTAGAAACCATAGAATGGTTAGAAAATTACCTCAGAGGACTAACCACCCCCATGGTAATAGTTTCCCATGATCGGGAATTTTTAGATAGACTGTGTACCCAGATTGTAGAAACAGAGAGGGGTGTTTCTACTACTTACCTAGGTAACTATTCAGCATACCTCCAACAAAAAGCGGAAAATCAACTCGCCCAGTTAAGCGCCTACGATCGCCAACAAAAAGAACTAGAGAAACAGCAAGCATTTGTAGACAGATTCCGCGCCAGTGCGACCCGGAGTACCCAAGCCAAGAGCCGGGAAAAACAACTAGAAAAAATCGAGCGCATCGAAGCACCCACAGCCAATGTAAAAACCTTACATTTTCGCTTTCCCCCGTCTCCGCGCAGTGGGAGGGAGGTAGTGATCATTAAAGACCTAACTCATGTCTATGATGATAAGATATTATTCTTAGCAACTAGTTTACTAATTGAAAGAGGCGATCGCGTAGCCTTTCTCGGTCCCAACGGAGCGGGTAAATCCACCCTATTAAGGGTAATAATGGGGACAGAACCAGCAACAGAAGGAACGGTAAAACTAGGGGACCATAACGTTATCCCGGGATACTTCGAGCAGAACCAAGCGGAAGCCTTAGACCTAGAGAAAACAGTCATGGAAACCATCCATGATCAAGTACCCCAGTGGACAAACGAAGAAGTGCGCACACACTTAGGGAGATTTCTCTTTAGTGGGGACATGGTATTTAAACTAGTAGCGGCTTTAAGTGGTGGAGAAAAAGCGCGGTTAGCCTTAGCAAAAATGCTATTACGTCCAGCCAACCTCCTAATTTTAGATGAGCCGACTAACCACTTAGACATTCCCGCCAAAGAAATGTTAGAAGAGGCGCTACAAAACTATGATGGTACAGCCATAGTAGTGTCCCACGACAGGTATTTTATTTCCCAAGTAGCCAACAAAATCGTAGAAATCCGGGATGGGGAATTTCGTGTTTACCTAGGAGACTATCATTATTACCTCGATAAAATTGCCGAAGAAAAAGAACAAGCCAGACTAGCAGCAATCGCTGCGGAAAAAGCGGCAAAAAAAGCGGCAAAATCTGCGGGAAAAAGGAAATAAGTAAAAATTCACTTGCACTGTAGATTAGCAGTGGTATTATTCGGATATTACAGAAAGTAAAGGGCAAGACCATGACCAAAGCACCTGTTGCTCCTGTGGTGCTAGTCATTTTAGACGGGTGGGGCTACCGCGAACAGCAGCGAGGAAACGCAATTACCGCCGCTGAAACCCCCATTATGGAAAGCTTATGGGCAGCTTACCCCCACACCCTCATCAGCACATCAGGAAAAGCCGTAGGGTTGCCAGAAGGTCAAATGGGCAACTCGGAAGTTGGTCATTTGAACATTGGCGCTGGGCGAGTAGTACCCCAAGAATTAGTCCGCATCTCGGATGCAGTCGAAGATGGTTCTATTCTCAGTAACCCAGCACTTGTGAAGATTTGCCAGGAAGTCCGCAGTGAGAATGGTAAATTGCATATAGTGGGGCTGTGTTCTGATGGGGGGGTACACTCTCATATCAGCCATCTGTTTGGACTACTAGACCTAGCCAAACAACAGGAAATTTCAGAAGTTTGTATCCACGCCATCACCGACGGTCGTGATACTCTCCCCAAGGATGGGATTAAAGCCATCCAGTTATTGCAAGCACAAATAGACCAAAAAGGCATAGGGCGTATAGTTACCCTCAGTGGTCGCTACTATGCTATGGATAGAGATAATCGTTGGGAGCGCATTCAACGCGCCTACGATGTGATGACACAAGATGCTAACATTGATCAACGTCCAGCTGTAGAAGTTTTGGCTGCATCTTATGCCGAAGATGTGACGGATGAATTCATTAACCCAGTCCGCATTGCTCCTGGGGCTATAGCACCAGGGGACGGTGTGATCTTCTTCAACTTCCGCCCAGACCGCGCTAGACAGCTGACTCAAGCTTTTGTCAGCCCCAAATTCACCGGCTTTACTAGAGCAAAAATTCAGCGGTTGTCCTTTGCTACCTTTACTCAATACGACCCAGAACTACCAGTGAAGGTAGCCTTTGAGCCGCAAAATTTGAGGAATATTTTGGGTGAAGTCATCGCCAATCATGGTTTACAGCAGTTTCGCACCGCCGAAACCGAAAAATACGCCCACGTCACCTATTTCTTTAATGGCGGACTAGAGGAACCTTTCCCTGGGGAAGACCGAGAACTGGTCAGTAGTCCCATGGTAGCAACTTACGACAAAGCCCCAGGAATGTCAGCGGACGCAGTTACAGATGTGGCGATCGCCGCCATTCACAAAAGAATATACTCTTTAGTGGTGATTAACTATGCTAACCCGGACATGGTAGGGCATACTGGGAAAATGGCAGCCACCATGAGCGCTATTCAAACAGTAGACCATTGTTTGGGTCGCTTACTGAGTAGTATTACCCAAGTGGGCGGAACGGCAATTATTACTGCTGACCATGGTAACGCCGAGTATATGCTGGATGAGCAGGGTAACCCCTGGACAGCACATACCACTAACCCAGTCCCCTTCATTTTAGTAGAAGGAGAGACGATTAAAATCCCCGGACATGGTACAAATGTAGAACTGTGCAGGGATGGTAAACTAGCGGATATAGCACCCACAATTCTGGAAATTCTCCAGTTACCCCAACCCTCAGAAATGACCGGACGCTCCCTATTGATCCCGTCCGGGTATCAAGTGCAACCCACACGTACCCCGGTCAAAGCTGGTATATAAACCAACCCAGCAGTGAAGACCTTCTGACTCCTCACTGCTTCCCCAAAGCCAGGGCACTACCGCTCAAACAACCTGACCAGAATGTGATATAATCCCTATGATTGGGAAAACATAAATAACCATAAATAACCATAAATTATTACGGACAGCCTGACCATGACAGTTAATATTACTACTATTGTGCAAATTATTTGGGCTCTTTCTGCTTTAGGGTTAATTATTTTAGTGTTACTACATAGCCCTAAAGGCGATGGAATTGGAGCCATTGGCGGACAAGCACAATTATTTAGCAGCACCAAAAGCGCCGAAGATACTTTAAACCGAGTTACCTGGGCGCTGACAGTTATATTTATGGGTTTAACATTGCTGTTGAGTGCTGGGTGGTTACCTAAGTAAAAATCCGGTATAGGATAATGGGATGTCAGATAAAAACCTCTAAATTCCCACGCCGTGAAAATTTCCATATCCCCAAATTACTAGCAGTTCTGTCTTTATTCATCAGTACCGGGCTGCTAGTTGTCTTGACAAATCTGCCATCTATTGCTACAGTAGTAAATACATCCTATACTACCCATCCACTACCCCCATCCCTGGCGCAATGGCAAGACCACACAAATAGTGGTGATTACTTTGACCAAGTAGCAAAAACCGGGGTGGGTTATTTAATCTGGTCAAAATTTCCGATTCAAGTTTATATACAACCCCCCACAACAGCTAATCATACACAAGCTCAAGCATGGGTCAACACTGTTATAGAGACAGTACAAGAGTGGAATGTTTATTTACCCTTGGTGGTAGTAGACAAACCGGAAATAGCTGATATTACAATTATCCGCCAAGTCCCACCTCTACAATTTACCCGTGGTCATCCCCCGCGGCCCGTTCCGCCCAAACCACTTATAAAGTATACGAAAATAATAGAATACTAGATCACAAGTTTACCATCTTATTGAGTCCTAGTCAAACAGGGGTATATCTTCAAGCCGCATCCCGTCACGAACTCGGCCACGCCTTGGGAATTTGGGGTCATAGCGATTTACCCACCGATGCTTTATACTTTTCCCAAGTTAGCAATCCCCCGCCTATTTCACCCAGAGATGTGAACACCCTCAAACGGGTTTATCAACAACCAACTCACCTAGGTAATTAATTAGGCGTTGCTGAACCAGAAATTTAAGCCCCAGCAACACCCCAAACTACCCCAGAAATCTAAACCCGACGCAGATTTAGTAATTCTTCAGGAGATGCAAGCATATCAATGGCGACAAAGAAAATTTTGCCTTCGGGATTAATTAAAAATCGCCAAGCAATATTCATTCCCACAGTCACACCAAACCAGGGAGTTTGTACAACACCTGTAATTTTTAGCTGCTTAGACCCATCGGAAAGGTTCTCACAGATACCTTTTTGTGGCATCATGTTTAATCCTTGGGCTTCTTCGCGCATATATTTGGCGATCGCCTCATGTCCGACAATGGGTTTTTGGAATGGTGGTTGTAGCGCACCGTCGGGAGTAAACAGACTAATAGCTTGATCAAAGTTATCAGCGTTCATCGCTTCAATGTAGCCCAGAACCGCCGGTTCTGTAATCCCGTCAATTTTTACTGAGGACACAGGTGGCGCGGTACGAGTAAATGCTGGTTCCTCTACAGCTTTGGGGTAGCTACTTGGCCCTAAATCAGAGGTATCAAATCCCATGTTAACTACGGTGTTCCGCAGCACTGTAATTTGCTGACCCGGATCAAGTTTCTTGGTGATCTCTAGTACCAATTGCACACCCGGACTCATTTGATAACCAGTGGGGATGGGAGCCACCACACCCTGTTTCATCAACTCTCCCAACTCGTACCAAAAAGCCAGCTTAGTATTCACACTGAAAAACCCATAGGAACGACTGATGGGTGAGTCAGCACGACTCGCAATATCGCGCATCACTCTTGTTTGCTCTTCCGCTGACATTTGCTTAATTTGGTTGAGCAAACTTTCTGCTAGTTGCAATCTGGCGGCCCCAGGCGCTGCGGGAGTAATTGTTTTCCCCATTTCCGTATACGCAAACCACAAATATGCTAGCTGGTCGTCAACACTCAGTTGGTCGAACAGGGCGATGGTCGCGGGAATCTGACTGGGAACTTGAGTATTAGAAAAGATATTCTGAGCCGACTGGATAGTTAAAGCCATATTCACAAAATAATTAGACGTTTGCACTCTATGTAACAGATTGTAAACTAAATCTTAACTTTTGTAAACTTATTTGAGTAACTCTTGACAAAATGGCATAAAAGTCACCTCTGATACAGTATTACCAGTCAAAAAAACACCAAAAATCTAGGCGATCGCCATCAATCCCCTAGCTCAACCTGAATATTTGTAGAATTGATAGCTTAACCTCTCGGACTCAGAGGTACAGACCTATCTGCTAAAACTTCCCGATATAATTCCTCTAACTGACTGATATTTTTACTCAGGGTATAGCGCTCTAACACCCGCTGTCTGGCTTTGTTTCCCAGGAGGGTGGTTAACTCAGGATGGTCCTGGAGTAGGGGTAAAAGGGTTCTTAACTGCGATCGCACTGTCTTAGTATTCAGGACTACACCCGCCCCCGCCTCTAATACCTCCCCATCTGCTCCCACATCTGTAGCCAAACAAGCTATTCCACAAGCCATTGCTTCCAACAGAGACAGAGATAAACCCTCAACCAGAGAGGGTAAAATAAACACATCAGCACCCCGTAAAATTTCGATTCGCCGCCTTTCTTCCGCCACAAATCCTAACCAGATAATCCCTGCGTCCGAGCCATAAAATGGTTCCAAAGAAGACTTCAAAACCCCATCACCCACCATCAGTAACTTGCTCCCAGTTCCCATCTGTGACTGCTTCCAAGCTCGTAACAGAGGTTCAACGTTTTTTTCTGGTGCTATACGACCTTGATAGACAAACAACCGCTCCCCTTGGAATTGTGCTTTCACCCCTGAAGGTCCGGGGGAATACTTCACCGCATCAACTCCATTGGGAATCACAGCGATTTTTCTGTCCTTTACACCCATACGGGCTAATAACTCCCGCTGAATTTGGGAAAATACAATCACCCGATCATAGTTCGCCAAACAAGGCGCATACAACTGATAAGCTAACAGCTGGGTTCCCGAGAGAAATTTTGCCCCCTTCCCCGCAAAAGCTGTATGAAACGTCGCAATCAAAGGTAAATTCAGTTGCTCGCAGATTTCCGGTAACATAAAGTCCAGAGGCGATAAACTCAAAGAAGCATGGACTACATCCGGCTTGATTTCCCGCAGAGACTCCGTTAATACCTTGGTTGCTTTTAACGTGGGAATTGTGTAAACCTGGGATTTGTAAATAAACGGTAGGGAAACTTCCTGGAAATTCGGACAATTTTCTGTTTCTGATTCTTCTTGAGCAAAGTGGAGAAAACTAACTTGGTGTCCCCTGTCTAGTAAAGCATTTGTTACTTCTCTACTGTAGGTGACATTACCGCAAAATGGTGATTTCTTTCCAATCCAGGCTATACGCATTCTTTATTAGCTATTTTGAAAAGCGGTTTCAATTGATCAACCTTTGAGTTACTCACAGCTCAAAGCCTCTGGTATTGTGCAACTTTCCCTGAGTTTACCACGAAACCAAGATCATCTGGACTGTTGACTATTGGCGGGAACTATACCAAGTTAATATACCACCACAAAATACAGTAATAGCTAAAATCACAAAAACTGCTGGTAGTCCTATTAAGGTTTCACCTACCCCAGCTAAGGCTAAAGGTAAGGTCAAGGCAATATTAATCACATTATTTTGTAGCCCAAAGACTTTACCCCGCATCTCCGCCGGCGTTTCCGTTTGGATCGCAGTTTGCATGGGGATACCTACCATAGACCCAAATACACCCAACAAAGCTACTAACAGTAAAATTATCCCTAACTGGGTTGTAAATACCGATAACCCAATTAAAGTTCCTGACATCCCTAAGCAACCCCACAGACTCAATTCGCAGTAGGAGAAGCGTTGACCAAATTGACCCAGCATTGTCGCCCCCGCAGCCATACCAATCCCACCAAATGCTAGTAAAAAGCCAAATTGAGATGCTTTTAAGTTGGGAATTATTTCCGCCATCCGCACCGCTAGCACCGTTAAAGCTGCAAATACAGAAAATAGAATCGTCAGTTTTACTAAAGCATTGCGCAGTATAGAGTTAGCTTTGAGGTATTTCAACCCATCTCTTAAGTCAGCTAAGACGTGAGGAAATTCTGTGTCCGGATGGTGGGGTTTTTCTTTGGTCACTAATAATAACAAAATTAACGCCGCGATCGCATAACTCCCACCTACCAAGAGCTCTTTACCTAGTCCATCACTACCACCTATTTCTAACCATACTCTATCGGCGATCGCCAACAGTGGTTCACCCACTGCAAACCCCACAATCACTGAAGCCATCATGGTAGTCGTATATAGAGAATTAGCCGAGAGTAAATGCTGTTCCTCCACCACCAAGGGGATTGTTGTTTGTTCTGCGGGCGCAAAAAACTGTGTCAGTGTGGAGACTAAAAAAGTCACCCCCAATATAATTATAAAACCCACTGGTAACATCCCCACCGGCCGCCAATCATGTGTTAACCACAGCAACAAGGGTATGGATAACACTAACACCCCCCGGCAAACATTGGTGCTTACCAGTACAGTCTTTTTCCGCCAGCGGTCTACAAATACACCCGCCACAGAACCAAACAGTACCGCTGGAATGGTAAAAGCCATCATCAAAGCTGATACCCAACCGCTAATGCTCTGGTCACTTCCCTGAAATTGCGTATTAATTAAAGCAATCATTAATACTAAGTATACTTTGTCTGCTATCTGGCAAAAAACCTGACCCCCCCACAGCGCCAGAAAATTAGGATTTTTTAACACCGGTAAAAACCCCTGCTCTGGTCTATTTTCCGGCTTACCAGTCCCCTCTAATTGGGGCGGTTTAGTTGGGGAAGTCACTACTGATAAACCTTCTTTCTGACCATTGCTCAGGCCTAGGGATTCCCTGGTAAGATCAGCTTTTGCTATTTCCCCAGCCACATCTAATTGACACTGTTCTGGGCTGTGCGGAACAGCACTTAAGTGATTTGTGACGATAGGATCCGATACCCTATTGTGTTTTTTGGTGTTTGGTGATAAAGATGAGATTTTTCTATCTACATCAGACGGTTGCATCATGGTTAGCAGCAAAGTAAGAGTCAATCAAGGTAGCAGAGCGAATAGGGCGACCTAAATGATATTGAGCATATTGGCGCAAAATTTGCTCAATAGATAACCAGCGATAATTTTGGTTAGTATCTGTTGCTATTATCTCTGTTTCTGAGAGATATTGGAGCATAGCTAATTCTGTAGCATCCAACCGAGCACAAATTACCGGTATATCTTCCCTATGCACAACCCTTTGGTAATTTAAGTTAGACTCAAGGGCTGAGGGTTGCTGTTTTTCTTGGCGCAAATTTTCCCACGCCTGTAAACAGACTGTACCACCTGCTGTCACACTAAAGCCCACCCGCCAGTTAGGATCTGCGAAATTTGGCCTGATGGTATAGTTAGTTAAACAGCACGCTTGTACTTGAGGGCATAAACCTTCTAAAGCATAAAAGTGAAACACTGCATGAGCTAAATAAGCATAAATATTATATCTATATCTATCTGTTATATCTAATACCTCTAATTTACGAAGATATTTATGGAGTAACTGATAAATTTCCTCTTGGGGTTGCTCACTCAAGGCCTGACACAGCACTATTTCCGCTAAATATTGCCCCGCGGCAAATTTCCCCACATCCACAGCCAGACCAGGATAGGTTTTTACGGTATCCGCTTGTATAATTCTATCGAGCGATCGCCCTGGTGCTATGAGTAAGTCATTGACCATAAACACGCCGCTCCTAGCACCTAGGCTAGAGTTTGGCTTCCTCGCCCCCGTCGCTACTGCGCGAATTAAACCCAACTCTCGGGTTAAAATTGTCACTACCCTGTCTGATTCTCCCAGAATTTGGGATTTGAGATTAATTCCCGTAACTTTATAAGTTTTACTCATTAGTCATTAGTCAATTTTTGCCCACCAACCACCCGTGACTACTCAGCTTTTTCGTTGGTCTTGGCTTTGGCGCAGCAAATCCATCGACCGAGATGTTCCCAGTCTGGTAGCACCGGCTAAGATCAGGTCTATAGCTTCATTGTAGGTGCGAATTCCCCCAGATGCCTTAATTCCCAACCGGTCTTTTGCCATTTCTTTTAACAGTCTGACATCCCCCACCGTTGCACCCCCGTGCCAACCTGTGCTAGTTTTCAAGAATCCCGCCCCGGCCTCCATGGATATTTCCGCCGCCAGTTTTTTCTCCCGATCAGTTAGCAGGTTGGTTTCCAAAATCACCTTCACCAGTTGTCCGGTTGCTTCGCAAATTTGGGCAATCTCCCGGTGTACCGCCTCAATTATACCAGCTTTCAACCAACCTAAATTCATCACCACATCTAGTTCCGTAGCCCCATTTTCCACCGCCTCTTGAGCTTCATACAGTTTCACCCCTGAGGTGGTCGCCCCCGTAGGAAAGCCAATTACTGTACAAATGTGGGGATTTTTACCATGGAGCAGTTCTGCTGCTTGCTTCACATAACTAGGGTGAACACAAACCGCCGCAAAATTAAATCTGTACGCTTCTTCACACCATTGCTCGACCTGCTCTGGGGTAGCTGTTGGGTTCAGCAGAGAATGATCGATAAATGGCGCAATATCAATATAGTCTGCTGCCATCTTGTGTTTTGCCTGTGAATGAAAAGTTAATATTTTTTTACTAAGTCACTATGTTAATATATCAAAATTAACGGTTACGCCAAGGCACAAGGTTATTACTTGTCCTTGACGGTTATTTGTGCAATTATTTCACAGTTTCAGTCTGTGGTGATAAGCGTTTGATACTTTCCTGAACTAACCTGGATAACAAGTTCATCTGCTGGTTACTCTCAAAGACTTTTTGCACAGTCTGGCGTAATTTCTCTAAATTCAAGACATTTCCCGAATCTATGGCCTCTTCCTGTTGGGCAAAGTATGCCACTAAACTTAAACCTGCTACTCTGGTTAGGTAGGCTGCACTCACCCCTTGGACTATACCACCAGCCACAAAGGTGATCGCATTACTTTTTAAGACCATGCTCACAGCTTTGGTGGACAGTTCCACTAAGCCTAGTTTTAGCATTAACCCCCCCATGGTTACCCCTAGGGTTTGGGCCTGTTCTAGGGAAAATTTTTGCTGGTATATATTACCTAAGTCTATCACCATCTGGGCGTTAATCGCTGCTGTGGCTAAAATGTCTAGGGCTGGTACTGGGTTAGCAAAGGCAGCAGCCGCGCTGATCCATTGATATTGTTCAATAATGGGGATACTGCGATCGCCCCTGGTTTCATTCAGCCAGTTTTTCCCCGCCGCTTTCAACAACTTGGCTTTTCTCCAGGTAGTTGTCCAGATTAGTTGTTGTCTTTGCTGTGAGACAATTTTATTCAGATCCTCAATTAACCCCTCAATATCCGGTTCCGGTTGTTCCATCCACTCTTGGATATTACCATTACTTTCATGCTTGCGTACTTTGCGCGCCACAGGAGACGTTACCGTTCCCACTACATTCTCTGACATTCGCTGTTTTAATGACAGCAAAATACTCTCCCGTTCCTCTGGTAAATACTGGTCTTGTTTGTTAAAAATTAACCGCACCGGTTGATTGGCTGCTTTTAACTGCTGTAAGCTCTGAAATTCCCAATCTGTCAAATCACCATTGGTCAGGAATAAGACAAAATCACACTGTTTAACTGCTGCTAATATAGGTATATCTGATTGCTCACCTGTCTGGGTAAATAAAGGGGTCGTTTCCCATAGAGTTACTTTGTTCTGTGTTCCCCCCCATCCCCTAGACTCCAGCAGTGTAACTAAACTACTTTTCCCTACAGATTTACCACCGGTGACAGCTATGGTAATTTCTTCCCTATCTAATTCTATCTGCAACTGCCCCAGTCTTCCTTGGAGCGTCTCTAAGGCCGGGTGGTTGACAGCTTCCTGTTCTAATTGCCTAATTATCGCTTCCCCTTGGGCGATCGCAGTTTCCACAGCCGACCGCCCTTTGATCATACCATCCAACTGCTCTGCTTTGTGTTGCGGTTGATTTTTCTGGAATAACCACAAACCGCCCCCCACAGCCAGAGCGCCAAACAAACCCACCTCACTCAGCTGTAAGATATAATCATCCCAGCTTTGTAACATCCATAAGCAAAAGGATAGTCCCAATCCTCCCACTAAAATCGGTCGCTGCAACTTCACAACCATTTCTCCGCTTTTTGTCAAGTTTCTTTTTTCAGCATAGATCAAAAGTCTCTGCTAACAACACATGGCGAATAAGGAACACCATGTTCCCTGAGCGGAGTCGAAGGGAACAATATCAGGGGCGATCGTGGTTTCGACTTCCCTCAACCACCGGAACGCCATGTTCCCTGAGCGCAGTCGAAGGGAACAATATCATGGGGGCGATCGTGGTTTCGACTTCCCTCAACCACCGGAATCAATTAATATTTCTACTTTAAGTTGACTTCAATATTCACAGTAGACTGTAAAAAAGATTCCTCGTTAATTTCCAAATACTTGGGACTGGCTTCTAATTCCTCTGCTCCTTTTTTAATTTCTATCTTATATTTACCTATAGGCAGATTTTCCACAATAAACGCACCTAAAGCATTAGTTTCTGATAAAGATTTCTGGTTAGTTTCCACCTCAGTTAATATTACCTCAACCTGAGATAATCTTGCCCCACCATCGTCGGTTAAAACACCCCGTACAACATAATTAGCTGCATCAGCGTAAATTTCTTGTTTAAATGCGTTAACTTGCAATGTCATATTATTCTCCCATGGGGAAGAACTATCTATGATAAATTTCCCCGGTTCAACAACAAAATCACCCATCTTGATTTGATACTCACCTTGAATTAAATCTTGAAACTTAAAGAAACCTTGAATATCAGTAATGGAAGTAAAAATTTTCCCCGATTCACTATGAATAGCAGTCACTTTAATTCCCTTGAGATTTTCTGCTGCTTTATCCTTGAGATATCCACTAACCGTATAAGTGGGAACTGCTGCTCGGTCTGCTGTTTGTCCGTCACGGGGAATAAAAACCTGTAACTCTAAAGTCTCCTGCACAAATTCCGATTTACTTAGTTGCAGAGTTCGGGGAGTAATATCTAACCCCCCCACATTCAAAGTATATTCTCCCAGTGGCAGATTATCTAAATAAAACGCCCCAGAGGGACTGGTAATAGAAAAGTATCTTTTCTGGTTGGTAACACTAATAGCCTCTACCCTAGCTCCATTTATCGGTTGACCCAATTGATTTCTCAGCCTTCCTTCTACAGTCGCAGTTTTCACAAATGGAACTTTCACAATTGTATAAGCTCCCGGGGCTACTTCCACAGCAAAGGCTCTTTCCTGAGGTTCCCACCCGATAGGATACCCCGCTGGATCTAAATCTAATCTATGCTCCCCTATGGGAGTAGGAATCACAGTTCCATTACCAATTAATGACAAACTTTTATTCTGTTTTAAAGAGAGATTATTCAGCATAAATAAAGAATTATCACTTGAAGTAATCAGAGGCTCATTTCTCTCGCGCACCCCATTATTATTCTCATCATAAAACGGTTGTACTAAAATTGCTCCATTCCCTTGAAACTGACTAGCATTTCTTTTATCTGTACTGATACCATCTTGCAGATTTAAATTTAAATTCATCACCAACCCCAAAGAGAATCCAGAACTCACTCCTTGCGCCGATGCACCTGAATACCCCGCTTTTAAACTTAAACCAGCAAATAAACTCGGGGAGGTCACAGATACTACAGGCCCTGATGATTGGGAACCAAAACCATAACCTAACTCCCAACTCCAATTAGTTCTATCTAACTGTTCCCTCCCTGATGTGGGGTTGCCATTATGTCGCCAAGCTGCTACAGCTAGGCTAGCATTATCCGACTTCAGATAACGCCCATATATTTGGTCTTTAATCGAATTATCCTTGTGGCGATTCAAATTATTAACTAAATAAATCTCTTGGTAGGAATTGCTACCAATAATCGGAAAACTCAGGTTATTCCAAATCTCTGACTCTTGGGCGTTAAAACGACTGAAAACTACCTGTTTATAAGAGTTTGTTAAATCTAATTGCCAGTTTTTCCACTGCAAACTATTGCGTAATCGCCAACCACCATCCCCCTCAAAACGACCATCTAAATTATGAGAGAGATTTCCCCAGCGCCAACGGGTTGATGTTTCCGCAAAGGTTCGCAAAGAGTTGTCTTTTTGTTCATATCCTAAACTTAAGTTCGCCGATACCCCAAGCAATGATAAATTGTGAAAGCTCCTGACATTAAACCCGGTATTACTTAAGTCCGTCTGTAATCTCACATTTTTGATGGGTTCAAAACTGCTATTCAGTCGCCAAGATACCTGTTCCCCTATACTCCAAAAAATACTCGAACTTGGATTAAGTCTGAAACTACCGGAAAAAGTTAAACTGCTAGACTGGTTGGCGGTAGCGGAAAGACTACGCAACCCTAAAGTCAAGGGGAATTTAGAATGACCATAAATCACCTCTCCAAAGGAGCGGAAATTTACACTATCATAAACACCACCAAATCCCACAGTTAAATCATTGGAGATTCCGTAACGATAACCCGCACCCGTGACTAAACCACTAACAGAACCTAGGCTTTGATGTTGTTCACGCTGACGCCATGTACCCACAGAGGTATAAACGGCGCTAGTACCAGCAGGAAGTTGGTCATACTGAGGATCAATAACTTTGATTTCTCTTTCCGGGGTAGCCGCCAGATTACCCTCCGGATAAGATAGAATTGTAAATCTATTACCTTGAACATTAGGGAAACTATATCTTTGCGTCTCGTTTACCAATACCTCACCTAATAAAACATTACCGCCCCAAATTTGCACTAAACTCCCCTGTGCAGCATTACCTTCAACGGTGCGGACAAAATCCCGGTTACTCAGTCGGGAATTTAGATTAGCGTCTGACCCCCCGCGACCTGCTTCATAACCAAAGCGACTAATATAACTATAACCCCAAAATTCGCCAAAATTTGAGGAGCCTGGATAAAATAAGCTTTGGCTTCCAAAAATATGATCCCTATTTTTGCCTAAATTTTGTATTCTCCAGTCTTGTAGGTAAGCTTGGTTAAAATTTTCTAGGTTTGGTTGAGCAACCCTGGTACTAAATGTAAAGTCTCCCAATTTTCCGCCGATGGTGGTTGACCCACTATTGTTGAAAGTGTTAGTACGTAGAGAAGAATTTACATTTTGACTCACAGCGGACAAGGCGTACTCAGGAGGAGTCACACGGGGTAAACCCTCTAAAACTACGGGTCTAACTTCTTTCTCCTCTCGACCTTTTGCAAATAACCAAGACCCTTCAAATACAATCGCATAGCTATCAATGTCAAATTTAATTTCTACCATAAACTGACGACGTATCTCTGCGATAGTCAAGGCCTCGCCAATCTCGCTGTCTGCAATCAATAACTTAGGGTCAAATTCCTTGACTAACCCAGGCGATCGCAATTGAACATTACCATTAGGTAAAGGAGTGACTGTAAAGCCAAAAGCCTTAAGAAAAGATTCATAGGGTATCAGCCATTCCTCAAAGTTCACAGCTTCACTACCATCTTCATTCCCCTTCACCAACACACCAGATAAAACATCTTGTTTACCAAATTTAATTCCCACTGGTAGAATATCCTTAGGAGTACTTACATTACTGGGGGTAGTTAATCCCAATATCTCACGTCTAGCCAACTCCTGACTTGTTGGTGCTGGTGCATCTTTACCAGGTATATTCTCTGGCTTAGTAACCGGGGTCACATCCCCAGAACGCCCTACCTCAGAATTACCATTAGGGGTTAATACTTGACTACTGGGTATATTTTGTGGCTTAGTAACCTGGGGTACATCCCCAGACCGCCCTACCTCAGAATTAACATTAGGGGTTAATACTTGATTACCAGGTATATTCTCTGGCTTAGTAACCGGGGTCACATCCCCAGACCGCCCTACCTCAGAATTAACATTAGGGGTTAATACTTGATTACCAGGTATATTCTCTGGCTTAGTAACCGGGGTCACATCCCCAGACCGCGCTAACAAAGAAGATTCAGAATTAACACCAGGGAAAACACTCTCAGCAATCGTATTTTCTGAGATAGTGAAACCAGAAACATCCCCAGACCGCGCTAACAAAGAAGATTCAGAATTAACACCAGGGAAAACACTCTCAGCGATCGCATTTTCTGAGATAGTGAAACCAGTCACATCCCCAGACCGCGCTAACAAAGAAGATTCAGAATTAACACCAGGGAAAACACTCTCAGCGATCGTATTTTCTGAGATAGTGAAACCAGTCACATCCCCAGACCGCGCTAACAAAGAAGATTCAGAATTAACACCAGGGAAAACACTCTCAGCAATCGTATTTTCTGAGATAGTGAAACCAGAAACATCCCCAGACCGCGCTAACAAAGAAGATTCAGAATTAACACCAGGGAAAACACTCTCAGCGATCGCATTTTCTGAGATAGTGAAACCAGTCACATCCCCAGACCGCGCTAACAAAGAAGATTCAGAATTAACACCAGGGAAAACACTCTCAGCGATCGCATTTTCTGAGATAGTGAAACCAGTCACATCCCCAGACCGCGCTAACAAAGAAGATTCAGAATTAACACCAGGGAAAACACTCTCAGCGATCGTATTTTCTGAGATAGTGAAACCAGTCACATCCCCAGACCGCGCTAACAAAGAAGATTCAGAATTAACACCAGGGAAAACACTCTCAGCAATAGTATTTTCTGAGATAGTGAAACCAGTCACATCCCCAGACCGCGCTAACAAAGAAGATTCAGAATTAACAGACGGGAAAACACTCTCAGCAATAGTATTCTCTGAGATAGTGAAACCAGTCACATCCCCAGACCGCGCTAACAAAGAAGATTCAGAATTAACAGACGGGAAAACACTCTCAGCAATCGTATTTTCTGAGATAGTGAAACCAGTCACATCCCCAGACCGCGCTAACAAAGAAGATTCAGAATTAACACCAGGGAAAACACTCTCAGCAATAGTATTCTCTGAGATAGTGAAACCAGTCACATCCCCAGACCGCGCTAACAAAGAAGATTCAGAATTAACAGACGGGAAAACACTCTCAGCAATCGTATTTTCTGAGATAGTGAAACCAGTCACATCCCCAGACCGCGCTAACAAAGAAGATTCAGAATTAACACCAGGGAAAACACTCTCAGCAATAGTATTCTCTGAGATAGTGAAACCAGTCACATCCCCAGACCGCGCTAACAAAGAAGATTCAGAATTAACAGACGGGAAAACACTCTCAGCAATAGTATTTTCTGAGATAGTGAAACCAGTCACATCCCCAGACCGCGCTAACAAAGAAGATTCAGAATTAACACCAGGGAAAACACTCTCAGCAATAGTATTCTCTGAGATAGTGAAACCAGTCACATCCCCAGACCGCGCTAACAAAGAAGATTCAGAATTAACACCAGGGAAAACACTCTCAGCAATCGTATTTTCTGAGATAGTGAAACCAGTCACATCCCCAGACCGCGCTAACAAAGAAGATTCAGAATTAACACCAGGGAAAACACTCTCAGCAATAGTATTCTCTGAGATAGTGAAACCAGTCACATCCCCAGACCGCGCTAACAAAGAAGATTCAGAATTAACACCAGGGAAAACACTCTCAGCAATAGTATTCTCTGAGATAGTGAAACCAGTCACATCCCCAGACCGCGCTAACAAAGAAGATTCAGAATTAACACCAGGGAATAAATAGTCAAAATCTAAAGCTTCTAAATTACTAACCTGTGGAAACTCCTCACCAGACCCCGTTAACAAATAACTAGATGAATTAGAATTAACACCAGGGAATAAATAGTCAAAATCTAAAGCTTCTAAATTACTAACCTGTGGAAACTCCTCACCAGACCGCGCTATCAAAGATGAGTTAGAACCACTGGAGGGGAGTACATAATTAAAATCTAAATTTTCTGAGATAGTAACCCGTGGAAACTCCTCACCAGACCGCGCTATCAAAGAACTAGATTTTACTGACTTAACCTTAGTCCCTAATAACTCCTGAGTAAGTAGGTTTTCCCAGATAGTAACCCGTGGAACATCCTCTGAAGAAGTGGTTAATGGGGGTATAGATTCTAACCACAAATCAAAACGCGCCAAATCCCGGTGCTGTTCCGGGAATACATAATCAAAATCTATACTTTTTGGAATAGTTACCCTTGGAACATCCTCAGAACAGTTCCCTAACGAGGGGATAAATTCTGCTGACTCAAACTCAGCAAGTAATACATCCTGAGTAGGTGGATTTTCTGAAGTAGTTACAACCTGGAAATCACATGATGAGAACATCTCAATCAATTTTGGAACAAGGGATGAGAAGAATAAACTATCTTCTCAGTAAAACATTAACTAAAAAATTTAATTCATGACTAACTTCTTGTAGTTCGCTAAGGATACCCAATCGATAACCGCTTAAAATCAAGCCTAATTAGGTATGAGAGTTAAAGAAGATTGAAAAGTAAATTCTCCAGATGGCGCACCTTGTCTGTTGAGCAGAATTTCCATACCGATTAAAAACCAAGTAGGATCATTAAAATTTATGGCGTTATTATTATCTGTTAACAAAATCGGGGTACTTCTACTTTCTGTTTTACCATCACCCACTACACTTAACATCGGAACAAAAGGGTCACCGATGCTAAAATTTCCGGTCGATTCACTCCGGTATAGGGTGGTAATTCCAGTTGTAACAATACTAGTTATGTCACTGGTAGAAGACCCCGGAACAAATTGAGGAGAAGTAATAATTGCATAGGTTCCCGTTGGGCTGTTACAGTCGATCCGTGCTTGGCCTGGTACACCTTTTACAGTACCATTATCGAAAATTCCAGCAACTAAAGATGTAGTATCTCCACCACTGTAACTTTCTACCAGCTGTCCTGCTATCGGTCCTGCATCAAAAGTACAGGCTGCAGCAATTTGAGCCACATTGAAAAAATCTGTAGTGTGCTGTGCCATAACTAAAGTACCCCGGATCAAAATGGTGATCCAAATTACGGCAATGAGTACAGCTTTAATTACAGGGTAATTACTCATAATTTACTAAGTGTATTATCAAGAAAGAATAACTAAATTTTACTTAAATTTACCTAGGTAAGACAACTCTAACATTTGCGGACAATTTTTACAATCATCATGACATAATTTGGATCAGCCATCCCATAGATTTTATTTCCTATTTATTTCCTCAAAAATAGTTCTTAAACATCCTAAAATAGGTATACTTGGTACTAGTACCAGGTACGGCATTTACACCCTGTTCAGGAGGGGATAATTTGAGTACACACCTTTATCTTTTTATATATATTCCCACCAGAACCTCTATTACTTACCAGTAGGTTCTTTACAGAAATATATATACTCAATGATGGTTGTTTGACTACCACAATATTAAGATCTAATTTCCATTAACCTCGTCAATTGCCCTTTAAGCTGTCCCAGCTATACATTTGTTGACAAAATAATTTAAAATTTTACAAGCAAATGACTTAAAGGCTATGGCAACCATTTTCTTCTGATTTTTGTTCTCCTTTGAGTTACAAAACTGGATAATTAACCCCTAACTTAAACTTACACTCCATAACTTTTAATTATGATTACTATACTTCTAGTTGAAGATGAGCATCTCATTCGCCAAGGCTTAAAGGTTTTGCTGCAAAGCGATGCAGATTTACAGGTTGTTGGTGAAGCCGAAAACGGTATCCAAGCCATTGAACAAGTGGAAATACTAAATCCTGATATCGTCATCATGGATATTAATATGCCTGAAATGGATGGAATATCAGCCACTCAAATCATCACCCAAAGATTTACCCGAACTAAAGTCATTATCTTGTCTAGCTTTGACGATCAGTATTATGTGCATCAAGCCATCAAGTACAACGCCAGTGCCTACCTACTCAAGAATATTTCCCTGGAAGACTTAGTTAACTCCATTCGTCTAGTTATTAAGGGCTACACCGAGTTTAGCCCTGGAGTGTTACAACCGTCAACATTTAGGTTTCAAAATATTACACAATTATCCAAACTATCCAAACTAGATTTACCAACCAATGCAAACATACAGTTAACACCAGAACTCAACAAGTTAAGCAAACGAGAGCGCGAAGTTCTGTGTTTAATAATTATCGGCTACACTAATCGCCAAATTGCCGAAAAACTTTTTATTTCCGAAAGAACAGTCAAAAATCATGTCACCCGGATTTTAAGTTGCTTAAATGTCTCTAGTCGCATTGACGCGGCAAAGTTAGCTAGTCCGTTTTTATCTATTTTATCGGCGTTGCAGAATAGAAATATGAATTAGTGCGATCGCTATGAAATGTCCAAGATGTGCATCAACTCATATTCGCAAGAATGGTAAACAGAGAGGTAAGCAAAATCACATATGTGTTAAATGTGGTCGTCAGTTTATTAATTCTTATGAATCGAAGGGTTACTCAGAAGAAATCAAACGTGAATGTTTAGAAATGTATGTTAATGGATCTGGTTTTCGAGCAATAGAACGGGTTAAAAAAGTACATCATACGACAGTCATCAACTGGGTAAAAGAGGTAGGTAACACCTTGCCAGATACACCAGAATATGATGAAATCCCAGAAATAACCCAAATTGATGAGTTAGAAACATTTATCAGTAAAAAAAAACAAGATTTGGTTGTGGACGGCAGTTAATAAGCATATTCCAGGAGTTATAGCTTGGGTTTTAGGTGACCGTAGTTCGGCAACTTTTAAGCTATTATGGCAGATTATCGGATGTTGGCATTCTTTCTTTTATGTTACAGACGGTTACCCAGTTTATCCTTGTTTTATTAGCAATGAAGATCATATTGTTAGTAAAACTTATATGACGCGAGTAGAAGGAGAAAACAGTCGTTTTAGACATTATTTAGCTCGACTACATCGTAAAACTTTTTGTTATTCTAAATCAGAAGAAATGCTTAAAATCTCCATTCGACTGGTAATACATTATCTTAAGTATGGCTTAGTGCCGCTCAAGACCTCTCCCACTCATCAGATTGTAGCGATCGCCTGATTCATATTTTCAATCAGCAACGCCATTTTATCTAACTCCTCAAAAAATCTCTATCAATAGGTACTGATACCGCCTAATTTTAGTACTAATTATCTGTGACTAAATTTAGGAGTCTAGGATCGATGTGATTTTCAGACTTAAATAATTAAAGTGTTAGTCACGTGATCATAAAAACATCACTCGATCAAAACAATAACATTCATTCAATTTGAAGGAATTAGCTATGTCTAACTTATTACGCAAGGCTTCCATGCTCACCGGTATGGTAATTGCATCCGGTTCTATGATGTTGGCTGCAGCTCCTAGCTACGCTGGTAACGAAATCCAAATGGAAGCGGTAGCTGATGTCATCCCCGCTTGCGACATTCTCGGTCAAACCGTTGGTAGACTTGTTGAGTCCGTTCCTGGTGATGGTGATGCCGCTTTCACCCGCGGTCGTCTAGTTTCTGCTCCAGAAAGCCTTGACGGATTCGCAAACGCAGCAGGTCAATTAGCTTATGTGGGCTTATCCTGCACCGCTGGTGACAGCACCATTGCTACCGTTACCTCCCCTGTGCAAATCAGTGGTACTGATTTAGATATCAACGTCGCCACCACTCGGATGTACGCTGCTACTGGTGCGGTTGTTCCAGCCGCCAACGTTGTCCTCCAAGACTTAGATGACTTAAACACCAGCTTTGCCAACGCTAACCCCGTCGTTGCTGTAAGTAGCGGTCCAGACGGAGCAGTTGCTACCAGTGACGCTGCAGTTATCTTAGGACAAAACTCAGCATATGGTACCACTGTAACTGACGGCACATTTGGATTCGGCTTCCAAATTGAAGTTAACGGTGCCCGGATTCCTGCTGGTCAATATGGTATCGCCAGCACCTTAACCGTAGTTCCACGCTAATCTCTACTTCCACAACCAAACCTGCAGGTAAGTGTACAAGGGGTGCGTTCATATGTTAGTTTTACCTATGGCTGCACTCCGGTTTTTTTAACCCCAAGGCTTAAACCCTTGGTTTGTCTGCTGTTGGCAACTGTGAGCCAATGTCAACAGCAAAACCACTTAATTTTTAATTAAAAATAGCTACCACTGGCACATAGGTAAAGTATCGCAATTATATTGATACTTAATTAACTTCCTTCAATCAATATAGCACCACTCCCATCATTGTTACTTCCTAGATAGCTAATTGTATCGATGTCATGCGGGTTGAAACTTGCCTAAACTATTCCAGTGTGACTAGGAAATCACCCAGCCGTCTTGAGGAAATCACTATGTTGAATTGGGCTTTACTGCGGAAAATACCAGTACCGAGCATTATTCTAGTTTCTCTGACCATGGTGTGGGCGACTCCCGCCCAAGCAGGTAACAGAATTCAAATTGAAGCCATTGCAGATGTCATCCCCGCCTGCGACATTCTCGGTCAAACCGTAGGTAGACTCGTAGAGTCCATAGATGGGGATGGTGGAGATATTGAGGGTCAAGAATTCACCCGTGGTCGTCTGATGTCTTCTCCAGACCATTAGTGGTGCAGGTAACGACGACGGATTTCGCCCCGGTCGTGGTCAGTTAGCTTATGTAGGCTTGTCTTGTAACCTCAGTGGTAACAGCACCATGGCGAGCGTCAGCTCTCCTTACCAAATTTCCGGATCACCTCAATTACCGGTGCTTACAGCCGCAACTCGGATGCATGCTGCTATAGACCGTGTTCCAGCAGGCTTAGTAATTACCGAAGATCTGCAATTCTTAAACGGCGAATTTGAAGACTCTAATACTGTAGCCTCCGTTGTCGGCAGTCAGGACGTTAAAACCAGCAACGCTAGTTTAATTTTGGGAGTAGGTTCCGCCTACAACGGACAGCAAAACGCTGTATTTGGATTTGCCTTTGACATTAGCACAGACCTTGAGCGCATTCCCGCCGGTCAATATGGCTTCGCCACCATGTTAACCGTAGTTCCTAGATAAGCACTCAGATTTTGTTGACTGTTGACGGTGGTCGGTGAGCGGAGTCGAACCGTTGACGGTGGTCGGTGAGCGGAGTCGAACCGTTGACGGTGGTCGGTGAGCGGAGTCGAACCGTTGACTGTTGACGGTTTCCCCCCTGACAAGGGGGGATTAAGGGGGGTAAAAATCTGGAAACAAAATTACTTTTTACCATGTCACAATTATTGTTAATCTAGTACCATGGTTCCGAAGTAATTCTTACCATAAATAACCGATATGTGGCGACAATTTAAATACCTAAGTTTTTTAGCCCTGAGTTTGGGTTGTGCATTATTAATCGTCTTATTTTCCCTACCCACCCAAGCTCAAGTCAGTATGTCCCCCTTGATGGTAGTCATGGATATGCAAAACGGGCAAGCACAACAACTAATCACCGTTCGCAATCGTACAAACAACCCCTACCGCGCACGGGTCTACGCTGAACCCTTTACTTATACTTCCAATGGCTTAGAGTCCCTCAAAAGCAGTGACATGGATCTCACACCCTATCTAGTCTTTTCACCTAGGGAAATAGAACTCCAACCCAGAACAGAAAGGAACGTGCGCCTAGTAGCTAGAGTCCCCCGGGAAATTCAAAACAAAGAACTCCGCGCCGTCCTCTATGTCCAAGACCTCCGGGAAGTAGCATTAACCAGCCCCGACTCCATAGCCCAAGCCGCCATCAGCAGCCGCATTGGTATGCCCATCTATGCTAGAAGTGGCAATGTAGCACCCGAATTAAACATCCTCAAAGCTACCTACGACCCCGATAAAAAGCGAGTCGCCATCAGAGTTAAAAATACCGGCTTAGGCTCCACCCGCGCTTGGCTGAATTGGACCATATCCGGTAGCGGCCAAGAACCCCTGGAAGGTAGAGAAACACCCACCTCCATAGTCGCAGTTTCCGAAAGAGATGTTTACATCGAAAATAATCCCGTCCTGCAAAATCTTAAACCAGGTACTTACGAATTTAAAGGTTCTCTAGAAACCGAACGGGAAAAGAATAACCTCACCTTTCCCTTCAGCTTAACCATCACAGTACCCAACCCCAAAACTTAAACCTTCCCTAAAAACCCTGACAAAAACCTTGACTATGGGTCGGGCCTCCCGCCCCTTGTCTAAGCCAACCAAATAAACCTAGCCGCCATGAATAGAAGTATGCTCACTTACGACGACTACCCCGACTCTACTGGAGCCGGGGTAAAATGCTGTAAATATGAATTTACACCAAAACTGACAGCACACCTTTTCCACCTGACTTCAAGCAACCTTCATTAGTTTTGCTGTCATGTATCACAATTTTATCCGTATATTCTCTATCCTCACAGGAATTTCCCTCCTTACCACCGCCGCACTATGGGTAACACCTACCCAAGCCGGTAACCAGATTCAAATGGAAGCGGTGGCTGATGTCATCCCCGCCTGCGACATTCTCGGTCAAACCGTCGGGCGACTCGTTGAGAGCGTTTCCGGCGATGGCGGCGACATTCCCAGCAACGCATTCACCCGCGGTGTGCTATTATCTCAACCTGCTACTACTGGTCCGGGTAATCCCACTAATGGATTCGGTCAGTTAGCCTATGTCGGCCTATCCTGCACCCCTGGTGCAGACACCATCGCCACCATCACCTCACCTGTACAAATTAGCGGCCGGCCATTACCCATACTCACCGCCACCACTCGTATGTATGCCCCAGTGGCAATTACAACAACAACAATCCCTATTCCTGGTGGAGGTTCAATTACAATTACTGATCCACCAAGTGGAATCGACGCGGCTGATATTCTCCTAACGCCCTTAAGCCAAATCAATGATGAATTTATCGATGCTCGAACCATCATTGGCGTAGTGGGAGATCAAACAGTTCAGACCAGTGACGCCGTAGTCATTCTAGGAGAAAATGCCGCCTATACTACTTCTACTGGTGTCCCTTATTATGATGCCCTCTTTGGCCTTGGCTTCAACATTATGGTAGAAGGAAGTCGAATCCCCGCCGGTCAGTACGGTTTCGCCACCATTCTCACCGTCGTTCCCCGTTAACACTTTCACATCTCCCTATTTAATCTATATAAACATATACAAAATATCAAAGGTTTAATTATGACGAATCCCCTATACACATCTATTGACTACACCATAGATGGCGGTGCCGGTGATGCCACCCTCATCCTTACCGGTTCAGGCCGCATCAGGGCTACTGGTAACGGTGGCAATAACATCATTATTGGCAACAATTCCAACAACACCATTGACGGTGCAGGTGGTGACGACATCCTCATAGGTAATGGTGGTATAAACAGCCTAGTAGGCGGCGAAGGCAATGACATACTTGTTTCACAAAACGTCCGCGACACCATCAGCGGCGGGGAAGGAATCGACACCGTTTATACCTATTATTCCTATACCCTGAGAGATGACCTAGAGAATTTAACCTTAATCTCCACACGTACCCTAGTTGGTAGGGGTAACGCTAGCAATAACATTATTATTGGTAACGATAGTCGAACTACCATTTACGGCTTGGATGGCGATGATCAGCTGTTTGCCGACGACGTATTTTTTGGTGGTAACGATCTTTATAATAATCGTACCCGCATCGCTATGACCAATACGATTTATGGTGGACACGGCGACGACACCATAGTCGGGGGAGGATTCACAGACCGGCTATACGGTGGTGATGGTAATGATACCTTCCTAGTTCAATATGGTGTTGACCACACCAGCTCAGAAATTATTGACGGTGAAGCTGGTAATAACATAATTGTCTTTGTTAGCAACACTCCCAACGACACCCTCACCCTTTCCCGGTCTGTCCGTAACATCGAAAAAGTTGAGACCTACGAAGTCACCCGGGATAGGTTTATTACCGCCAATAATGCCCAGATAGAGGCGCCTCTATCTGATACAACTAAGAATACAACCAACTTAAACATCAACGCCAGTCTTATTACTTACGGTATCACCCTCATAGGCAATCATGGCAATAACATCATCACCGCTGGTAGTGGCAATGATAGCATATTGGGCCTTACAGGAAATGACACCTTCCAATTTAGCGCATTTTCTGGCAGAACCAGCCGCTTAACCAGCGGAGATACTGTAGAGGGTGGTACTGGTACAAACACCATTCAACTCTCCGCTCATGGTCAAGACCTTGCAGATGATGCCTTTACCCATGTCACAGATGTTCAAATATTAAGAACAGCCAATGGTAATAATAACCTCACCCTAGCTAACCTTGCCGAAGCAGCAGGTATCCTCACCGTCTTTGGTGGTACAGGTAATGACAGCATTGACGCTTTTGGATATACCAATGGAATTACCATTAATGGTGGTGGAGGTAATGACACCATTATCGGTGGTGGTGGTGCTGATAGCTTAGTAGGTGGAGATGGAGATGACCTATTCCAATTTGGAGCAAACCGCCTCACCAGTGATGACACCGTAGCTGGTGGTGCGAATACAGACACCATTCAACTCACCGATGATAGTCAAACCCTTGCAGATGAAGTCTTTGCTAATAAAACCACCGTTGAAATATTAACCACAGCCAATGGTACTAATAACATCACCCTAGCTAACCTCGCCCAAACAGCAGGTATCCGCATCGTCAACGGTGGAAATGGTGCTGACAGCATCAATGCTGCTGATTACACCACTGGAATTACCATTAATGGTGGTGGAGGTAATGACACCATCACCGCTGGTGGTGGAAGCGATAACTTATCTGGTGGAGATGGAGATGACATATTCCAATTTGGAGATGGACTTCTCACCACTGCTGACACCGTAGATGGTGGTGCGAATACAGACACCATTCAACTCACCGCTGATACTCAAACCCTTGCAGATGAAGTCTTTGCTAATAAAACCACCGTTGAAATATTAACCACAGCAGATGGTAATAATAACCTCACCCTAGCTAACCTCGCCCAAACAGCAGGTATCCGCACCGTCATTGGTGGTACAGGTAATGACATCATCAATGCTTCTGCTTACACCACTGCGATTTATATTGAAGGTGGAACTGGAAATAACAGCATCACTGGTGGTAGTGGGAATGACACCATCATCGGTGGTACAGGTGATGACACCATTGACGGTGGAACTGGAAACGACACCATTACCGGTGGTGGTGGTGCTGATAGCTTAGTTGGTGGTGGTGGAGATGACCGATTCATATTTACCGACACCACCCAGTTAGTCGCTGCTGTTACCATAGCTGGTGGTGCGAATACAGACACCATTCAACTCACAGATAATACTCAAACCCTTGTAGATGCAGCCTTTGCTAATAAAACCAGCGTAGAAATATTAACCACAGCAGATGGTAATAATAACCTCACCCTAGCTAACCTCGCCCAAACAGCAGGTATCCGCACCGTCAACGGTGGTGGAGGTAATGACAGCATTGACGCTTCTGGATATAACACTGGAATTACCATTAATGCTAATGCAGGTAATGACACCATCATCGCTGGTAGTGGAAACGATAACTTATCCGGTGGTACAGGAGATGACCTATTCCAATTTGGTAGTAATCGCCTCACCAGTGCTGACACCGTAGATGGTGGAGATGGTACAACAGACACCATTCAACTCACCGCTAATGGTCAAACCCTAGGGGATGAAGCCTTTGCTAATAAAACCAACGTTGAAATATTAACCACAGCAGATGGTAATAATAACCTCACCCTAGCTAACCTCGCCCAAACAGCAGGTATCCGCACCGTCAACGGTGGTGGAGGTAATGACAGCATTGACGCTTCTGGATATAACACTGGAATTACCATTAATGCTAATGCAGGTAATGACACCATCATCGCTGGTAGTGGAAACGATAACTTATCCGGTGGTACAGGAGATGACCTATTCCAATTTGGTAGTAATCGCCTCACCAGTGCTGACACCGTAGATGGTGGAGATGGTACAACAGACACCATTCAACTCACAGCTAATGGTCAAACCCTAGGGGATGAAGCCTTTGCTAATAAAACCAACGTTGAAATATTAACCACAGCAGATGGTAATAATAACCTCACCCTAGCTAACCTCGCCCAAACAGCAGGTATCCGCACCGTCAACGGTGGTGGAGGTAATGACAGCATTGACGCTTCTGGATATAACACTGGAATTACCATTAATGCTAATGCAGGTAATGACACCATCATCGCTGGTAGTGGAAACGATAACTTATCCGGTGGTGAAGGTAATGACATCTTCCGATTTGAAAGTGGTCGCCTCACCAGTGATGACACCGTAGATGGTGGAGATGGTACAACAGACACCATTCAACTCACCAGTGATGCTCAAATCCTTGTAGATGCAAACTTTACCAATGTCAGCAACGTTGAAATATTAACCACAGCCAATGGTACTAATAACCTCACCCTAGGAACAGAAGCCCAAGAAGCAGGTATTCTCACCGTCAACGCTGGTACAGGGAATGACAGCATTGACGCTTCTGGATATAACACTGGAATTACCATTAATGCTAATGCAGGTAATGACACCATCATCGCTGGTAGTGGAGACGATAACTTATCTGGTGGAGATGGAAATGACATATTCCGATTTGGCTTGGATGGTACTGACAGTCGCCTCACCGGTAATGACACCGTAGCTGGTGGTGGTGGTACAGACACCATTGAACTCATTGATGGTGCTCACACTCTTGATGATGCAGACTTTGATCATGTCAGCAGCGTTGAAATATTAACCATAGTTGACGGTGCTGGTAGTAACATCACCCTAGGAACCAACGCCGAAACAGCAGGTATCCGCACCGTCAACGGTGGTACAGGAGATGACACCATCAATGCTTCTACTTACAGCAATAACATTTATATTGAAGGTGGAGATGGTGCTGATAACCTACTAGGTGGTACAGGTGCTGACACCATTGACGGTGGAACTGGAAATGACACCATTACCGGTGGTGGTGGTGCTGATAGCTTAGTTGGTGGTGGTGGAGATGACCGATTCATATTTACCAACACCGCCGAGTTAGTCGCTGCTGCTACCATAGCTGGTGGTGGGGATACAGACACCATTGAACTCACCACTGCGGGTCAAACCCTTGTAGATACAAACTTTGCTAATGTCAGCAGCGTTGAAATATTAATAACAGCCAATGGTGATAACAACATCACCCTAGGAAGCAACGCCGAAAATACAGCACTTATCCGCACCGTCATTGGTGGTACAGGTAATGACAGCATCAATGCTGCTGCTTACAGCAATGCGATTTATATTGATGGTGGAAGTGGGAATGACACCTTAACTGGTGGTACAGGTGCTGACACCATTGACGGTGGAATTGGAGATGACAGCATCATCGGTGGAAATGGAAATAACAGCATCACCGGTGGGATTGGGAATGACGCCATCATCGGTGGTACAGGTGCTGACACCATTGACGGTGGAACTGGAAACGACACCATTACCGGTGGTGGTGGTACTGATAGCTTAGTTGGTGGAGATGGAAATAACCTATTCATATTTACCAACACCGCCGAGTTAGTCGCTGCTGCTACCATAGCTGGTGGTGGGGATACAGACACCATTGAACTCACCACTGCGGGTCAAACCCTTGTAGATACAAACTTTGCTAATGTCAGCAGCGTTGAAATATTAACCACAGCCAATGGTGATAACAACATCACCCTAGCAGGAAACGCCGAAAATACAGCACTTATCCGCACCGTCATTGGTGGTACAGGTAATGACAGCATCAATGCTGCTGCTTACAGCAATGCGATTTATATTGATGGTGGAAGTGGGAATGACACCTTAACTGGTGGTACAGGTGCTGACACCATTGACGGTGGAATTGGAGATGACAGCATCATCGGTGGAAATGGAAATAACAGCATCACCGGTGGAGATGGTGCTGACACCATCATCGCTGGTAGTGGAGACGATAACTTATCCGGTGGAAACCAAGATGACCTATTCCAATTTGGTAGTGGACTTCTCACCACTGCTGACACCGTAGATGGTGGTGCGAATACAGACACCATTGAACTCACCGCTGATGCTCAAACCCTTGTAGATGCAGACTTTACCAATGTCAGCAACGTTGAAATATTAACCATAGCTAACGGTACTGGTAGTAACATCACCCTAGGAACAGAAGCCGAAGGTGCAGGTATCCTCACCGTCATTGGTGGTACAGGTAATGACACCATCAATGCTGCTACTTACACCACTGCTATTTATATTGAAGGTGGAGATGGTGCTGACACCTTAACTGGTGGTACAGGTGCTGACACCATCATTGGTGGAATTGGAGATGACAGCATCATCGGTGGAAATGGAAATAACAGCATCACCGGTGGAGATGGTGCTGACACCATCATCGCTGGTAGTGGAGACGATAACTTATCCGGTGGAAACCAAGATGACCTATTCCAATTTGGTAGTGGACTTCTCACCACTGCTGACACCGTAGATGGTGGTGCGAATACAGACACCATTGAACTCACCGCTGATGCTCAAACCCTTGTAGATGCAGACTTTACCAATGTCAGCAACGTTGAAATATTAACCATAGCTAACGGTACTGGTAGTAACATCACCCTAGGAACAGAAGCCGAAGGTGCAGGTATCCTCACCGTCATTGGTGGTACAGGTAATGACACCATCAATGCTGCTACTTACACCACTGCTATTTATATTGAAGGTGGAGATGGTGCTGACACCTTAACTGGTGGTACAGGTGCTGACACCATCATTGGTGGAATTGGAGATGACAGCATCATCGGTGGAAATGGAAATAACAGCATCACCGGTGGAGATGGTGCTGACACCATCATCGCTGGTAGTGGAGACGATAACTTATCCGGTGGAAACCAAGATGACCTATTCCAATTTGGTAGTGGACTTCTCACCACTGCTGACACCGTAGATGGTGGTGCGAATACAGACACCATTGAACTCACCGCTGATGCTCAAACCCTTGTAGATGCAGACTTTACCAATGTCAGCAACGTTGAAATATTAACCATAGCTAACGGTACTGGTAGTAACATCACCCTAGGAACAGAAGCCGAAGGTGCAGGTATCCTCACCGTCATTGGTGGTACAGGTAATGACACCATCAATGCTGCTACTTACACCACTGCTATTTATATTGAAGGTGGAGATGGTGCTGACACCTTAACTGGTGGTACAGGTGCTGACACCATCATTGGTGGAATTGGAGATGACAGCATCATCGGTGGAAATGGAAATAACAGCATCACCGGTGGAGATGGTGCTGACACCATCATCGCTGGTAGTGGAGACGATAACTTATCCGGTGGAAACCAAGATGACCTATTCCAATTTGGTAGTGGACTTCTCACCACTGCTGACACCGTAGATGGTGGTGCGAATACAGACACCATTGAACTCACCGCTGATGCTCAAACCCTTGTAGATGCAGACTTTACCAATGTCAGCAACGTTGAAATATTAACCATAGCTAACGGTACTGGTAGTAACATCACCCTAGGAACAGAAGCCGAAGGTGCAGGTATCCTCACCGTCATTGGTGGTACAGGTAATGACACCATCAATGCTGCTACTTACACCACTGCTATTTATATTGAAGGTGGAGATGGTGCTGACACCTTAACTGGTGGTACAGGTGCTGACACCATCATTGGTGGAATTGGAGATGACAGCATCATCGGTGGAAATGGAAATAACAGCATCACCGGTGGAGATGGTGCTGACACCATCATCGCTGGTAGTGGAGACGATAACTTATCCGGTGGAAACCAAGATGACCTATTCCAATTTGGTAGTGGACTTCTCACCACTGCTGACACCGTAGATGGTGGTGCGAATACAGACACCATTGAACTCACCGCTGATGCTCAAACCCTTGTAGATGCAGACTTTACCAATGTCAGCAACGTTGAAATATTAACCATAGCTAACGGTACTGGTAGTAACATCACCCTAGGAACAGAAGCCGAAGGTGCAGGTATCCTCACCGTCATTGGTGGTACAGGTAATGACACCATCAATGCTGCTACTTACACCACTGCTATTTATATTGAAGGTGGAGATGGTGCTGACACCTTAACTGGTGGTACAGGTGCTGACACCATCATTGGTGGAATTGGAGATGACAGCATCATCGGTGGAAATGGAAATAACAGCATCACCGGTGGAGATGGTGCTGACACCATCATCGCTGGTAGTGGAGACGATAACTTATCCGGTGGAAACCAAGATGACCTATTCCAATTTGGTAGTGGACTTCTCACCACTGCTGACACCGTAGATGGTGGTGCGAATACAGACACCATTGAACTCACCGCTGATGCTCAAACCCTTGTAGATGCAGACTTTACCAATGTCAGCAACGTTGAAATATTAACCATAGCTAACGGTACTGGTAGTAACATCACCCTAGGAACAGAAGCCGAAGGTGCAGGTATCCTCACCGTCATTGGTGGTACAGGTAATGACACCATCAATGCTGCTACTTACACCACTGCTATTTATATTGAAGGTGGAGATGGTGCTGACACCTTAACTGGTGGTACAGGTGCTGACACCATCATTGGTGGAATTGGAGATGACAGCATCATCGGTGGAAATGGAAATAACAGCATCACCGGTGGAGATGGTGCTGACACCATCATCGCTGGTAGTGGAGACGATAACTTATCCGGTGGAAACCAAGATGACCTATTCCAATTTGGTAGTGGACTTCTCACCACTGCTGACACCGTAGATGGTGGTGCGAATACAGACACCATTGAACTCACCGCTGATGCTCAAACCCTTGTAGATGCAGACTTTACCAATGTCAGCAACGTTGAAATATTAACCATAGCTAACGGTACTGGTAGTAACATCACCCTAGGAACAGAAGCCGAAGGTGCAGGTATCCTCACCGTCATTGGTGGTACAGGTAATGACACCATCAATGCTGCTACTTACACCACTGCTATTTATATTGAAGGTGGAGATGGTGCTGACACCTTAACTGGTGGTACAGGTGCTGACACCATCATTGGTGGAATTGGAGATGACAGCATCATCGGTGGAAATGGAAATAACAGCATCACCGGTGGAGATGGTGCTGACACCATCATCGCTGGTAGTGGAGACGATAACTTATCCGGTGGAAACCAAGATGACCTATTCCAATTTGGTAGTGGACTTCTCACCACTGCTGACACCGTAGATGGTGGTGCGAATACAGACACCATTGAACTCACCGCTGATGCTCAAACCCTTGTAGATGCAGACTTTACCAATGTCAGCAACGTTGAAATATTAACCATAGCTAACGGTACTGGTAGTAACATCACCCTAGGAACAGAAGCCGAAGGTGCAGGTATCCTCACCGTCATTGGTGGTACAGGTAATGACACCATCAATGCTGCTACTTACACCACTGCTATTTATATTGAAGGTGGAGATGGTGCTGACACCTTAACTGGTGGTACAGGTGCTGACACCATTGACGGTGGAATTGGAGATGACAGCATCATCGGTGGAAATGGAAATAACAGCATCACCGGTGGGATTGGGAATGACGCCATCATCGGTGGTACAGGTGCTGACACCATTGACGGTGGAACTGGAAACGACACCATTACCGGTGGTGGTGGTGCTGATAGCTTAGTTGGTGGTGGTGGAGATGACCGATTCATATTTACCAACACCGCCGAGTTAGTCGCTGCTGCTACCATAGCTGGTGGTGGGGATACAGACACCATTGAACTCACCACTGCGGGTCAAACCCTTGTAGATACAAACTTTGCTAATGTCAGCAGCGTTGAAATATTAATAACAGCCAATGGTGATAACAACATCACCCTAGGAAGCAACGCCGAAAATACAGCACTTATCCGCACCGTCATTGGTGGTACAGGTAATGACAGCATCAATGCTGCTGCTTACAGCAATGCGATTTATATTGATGGTGGAAGTGGGAATGACACCTTAACTGGTGGTACAGGTGCTGACACCATTGACGGTGGAATTGGAGATGACAGCATCATCGGTGGAAATGGAAATAACAGCATCACCGGTGGGATTGGGAATGACGCCATCATCGGTGGTACAGGTGCTGACACCATTGACGGTGGAACTGGAAACGACACCATTACCGGTGGTGGTGGTGCTGATAGCTTAGTTGGTGGTGGTGGAGATGACCGATTCATATTTACCAACACCGCCGAGTTAGTCGCTGCTGCTACCATAGCTGGTGGTGGGGATACAGACACCATTGAACTCACCACTGCGGGTCAAACCCTTGTAGATACAAACTTTGCTAATGTCAGCAGCGTTGAAATATTAATAACAGCCAATGGTGATAACAACATCACCCTAGGAAGCAACGCCGAAAATACAGCACTTATCCGCACCGTCATTGGTGGTACAGGTAATGACAGCATCAATGCTGCTGCTTACAGCAATGCGATTTATATTGATGGTGGAAGTGGGAATGACACCTTAACTGGTGGTACAGGTGCTGACACCATTGACGGTGGAATTGGAGATGACAGCATCATCGGTGGAAATGGAAATAACAGCATCACCGGTGGGATTGGGAATGACGCCATCATCGGTGGTACAGGTGCTGACACCATTGACGGTGGAACTGGAAACGACACCATTACCGGTGGTGGTGGTACTGATAGCTTAGTTGGTGGAGATGGAAATAACCTATTCATATTTACCAACACCGCCGAGTTAGTCGCTGCTGCTACCATAGCTGGTGGTGGGGATACAGACACCATTGAACTCACCACTGCGGGTCAAACCCTTGTAGATACAAACTTTGCTAATGTCAGCAGCGTTGAAATATTAATAACAGCCAATGGTGATAACAACATCACCCTAGGAAGCAACGCCGAAAATACAGCACTTATCCGCACCGTCATTGGTGGTACAGGTAATGACAGCATCAATGCTGCTGCTTACAGCAATGCGATTTATATTGATGGTGGAAGTGGGAATGACACCTTAACTGGTGGTACAGGTGCTGACACCATTGACGGTGGAATTGGAGATGACAGCATCATCGGTGGAAATGGAAATAACAGCATCACCGGTGGGATTGGGAATGACGCCATCATCGGTGGTACAGGTGCTGACACCATTGACGGTGGAACTGGAAACGACACCATTACCGGTGGTGGTGGTACTGATAGCTTAGTTGGTGGAGATGGAAATAACCTATTCATATTTACCAACACCGCCGAGTTAGTCGCTGCTGCTACCATAGCTGGTGGTGGGGATACAGACACCATTGAACTCACCACTGCGGGTCAAACCCTTGTAGATACAAACTTTGCTAATGTCAGCAGCGTTGAAATATTAACCACAGCCAATGGTGATAACAACATCACCCTAGCAGGAAACGCCGAAAATACAGCACTTATCCGCACCGTCATTGGTGGTACAGGTAATGACAGCATCAATGCTGCTGCTTACAGCAATGCGATTTATATTGATGGTGGAAGTGGGAATGACACCTTAACTGGTGGTACAGGTGCTGACACCATTGACGGTGGAATTGGAGATGACAGCATCATCGGTGGAAATGGAAATAACAGCATCACCGGTGGGATTGGGAATGACGCCATCATCGGTGGTACAGGTGCTGACACCATTGACGGTGGAACTGGAAACGACACCATTACCGGTGGTGGTGGTGCTGATAGCTTAGTTGGTGGTGGTGGAGATGACCGATTCATATTTACCAACACCGCCGAGTTAGTCGCTGCTGCTACCATAGCTGGTGGTGGGGATACAGACACCATTGAACTCACCACTGCGGGTCAAACCCTTGTAGATACAAACTTTGCTAATGTCAGCAGCGTTGAAATATTAATAACAGCCAATGGTGATAACAACATCACCCTAGGAAGCAACGCCGAAAATACAGCACTTATCCGCACCGTCATTGGTGGTACAGGTAATGACAGCATCAATGCTGCTGCTTACAGCAATGCGATTTATATTGATGGTGGAAGTGGGAATGACACCTTAACTGGTGGTACAGGTGCTGACACCATTGACGGTGGAATTGGAGATGACAGCATCATCGGTGGAAATGGAAATAACAGCATCACCGGTGGGATTGGGAATGACGCCATCATCGGTGGTACAGGTGCTGACACCATTGACGGTGGAACTGGAAACGACACCATTACCGGTGGTGGTGGTACTGATAGCTTAGTTGGTGGAGATGGAAATAACCTATTCATATTTACCAACACCGCCGAGTTAGTCGCTGCTGCTACCATAGCTGGTGGTGGGGATACAGACACCATTGAACTCACCACTGCGGGTCAAACCCTTGTAGATACAAACTTTGCTAATGTCAGCAGCGTTGAAATATTAACCACAGCCAATGGTGATAACAACATCACCCTAGCAGGAAACGCCGAAAATACAGCACTTATCCGCACCGTCATTGGTGGTACAGGTAATGACAGCATCAATGCTGCTGCTTACAGCAATGCGATTTATATTGATGGTGGAAGTGGGAATGACACCTTAACTGGTGGTACAGGTGCTGACACCATTGACGGTGGAATTGGAGATGACAGCATCATCGGTGGAAATGGAAATAACAGCATCACCGGTGGGATTGGGAATGACGCCATCATCGGTGGTACAGGTGCTGACACCATTGACGGTGGAACTGGAAACGACACCATTACCGGTGGTGGTGGTACTGATAGCTTAGTTGGTGGAGATGGAAATAACCTATTCATATTTACCAACACCGCCGAGTTAGTCGCTGCTGCTACCATAGCTGGTGGTGGGGATACAGACACCATTGAACTCACCACTGCGGGTCAAACCCTTGTAGATACAAACTTTGCTAATGTCAGCAGCGTTGAAATATTAATAACAGCCAATGGTGATAACAACATCACCCTAGGAAGCAACGCCGAAAATACAGCACTTATCCGCACCGTCATTGGTGGTACAGGTAATGACAGCATCAATGCTGCTGCTTACAGCAATGCGATTTATATTGATGGTGGAAGTGGGAATGACACCTTAACTGGTGGTACAGGTGCTGACACCATTGACGGTGGAATTGGAGATGACAGCATCATCGGTGGAAATGGAAATAACAGCATCACCGGTGGGATTGGGAATGACGCCATCATCGGTGGTACAGGTGCTGACACCATTGACGGTGGAACTGGAAACGACACCATTACCGGTGGTGGTGGTACTGATAGCTTAGTTGGTGGAGATGGAAATAACCTATTCATATTTACCAACACCGCCGAGTTAGTCGCTGCTGCTACCATAGCTGGTGGTGGGGATACAGACACCATTGAACTCACCACTGCGGGTCAAACCCTTGTAGATACAAACTTTGCTAATGTCAGCAGCGTTGAAATATTAACCACAGCCAATGGTGATAACAACATCACCCTAGCAGGAAACGCCGAAAATACAGCACTTATCCGCACCGTCATTGGTGGTACAGGTAATGACAGCATCAATGCTGCTGCTTACAGCAATGCGATTTATATTGATGGTGGAAGTGGGAATGACACCTTAACTGGTGGTACAGGTGCTGACACCATTGACGGTGGAATTGGAGATGACAGCATCATCGGTGGAAATGGAAATAACAGCATCACCGGTGGGATTGGGAATGACGCCATCATCGGTGGTACAGGTGCTGACACCATTGACGGTGGAACTGGAAACGACACCATTACCGGTGGTGGTGGTACTGATAGCTTAGTTGGTGGTGGTGGAGATGACCGATTCATATTTACCAACACCGCCGAGTTAGTCGCTGCTGCTACCATAGCTGGTGGTGGGGATACAGACACCATTGAACTCACCACTGCGGGTCAAACCCTTGTAGATACAAACTTTGCTAATGTCAGCAGCGTTGAAATATTAATAACAGCCAATGGTGATAACAACATCACCCTAGGAAGCAACGCCGAAAATACAGCACTTATCCGCACCGTCATTGGTGGTACAGGTAATGACACCATCAATGCTGCTACTTACACCACTGCTATTTATATTGAAGGTGGAGATGGTGCTGACACCTTAACTGGTGGTACAGGTGCTGACACCATCATTGGTGGAATTGGAGATGACAGCATCATCGGTGGAAATGGAAATAACAGCATCACCGGTGGAGATGGTGCTGACACCATCATCGCTGGTAGTGGAGACGATAACTTATCCGGTGGAAACCAAGATGACCTATTCCAATTTGGTAGTGGACTTCTCACCACTGCTGACACCGTAGATGGTGGTGCGAATACAGACACCATTGAACTCACCGCTGATGCTCAAACCCTTGTAGATGCAGACTTTACCAATGTCAGCAACGTTGAAATATTAACCATAGCTAACGGTACTGGTAGTAACATCACCCTAGGAACAGAAGCCGAAGGTGCAGGTATCCTCACCGTCATTGGTGGTACAGGTAATGACACCATCAATGCTGCTACTTACACCACTGCTATTTATATTGAAGGTGGAGATGGTGCTGACACCTTAACTGGTGGTACAGGTGCTGACACCATCATTGGTGGAATTGGAGATGACAGCATCATCGGTGGAAATGGAAATAACAGCATCACCGGTGGAGATGGTGCTGACACCATCATCGCTGGTAGTGGAGACGATAACTTATCCGGTGGAAACCAAGATGACCTATTCCAATTTGGTAGTGGACTTCTCACCACTGCTGACACCGTAGATGGTGGTGCGAATACAGACACCATTGAACTCACCGCTGATGCTCAAACCCTTGTAGATGCAGACTTTACCAATGTCAGCAACGTTGAAATATTAACCATAGCTAACGGTACTGGTAGTAACATCACCCTAGGAACAGAAGCCGAAGGTGCAGGTATCCTCACCGTCATTGGTGGTACAGGTAATGACACCATCAATGCTGCTACTTACACCACTGCTATTTATATTGAAGGTGGAGATGGTGCTGACACCTTAACTGGTGGTACAGGTGCTGACACCATTGACGGTGGAATTGGAGATGACAGCATCATCGGTGGAAATGGAAATAACAGCATCACCGGTGGGATTGGGAATGACGCCATCATCGGTGGTACAGGTGCTGACACCATTGACGGTGGAACTGGAAACGACACCATTACCGGTGGTGGTGGTACTGATAGCTTAGTTGGTGGAGATGGAAATAACCTATTCATATTTACCAACACCGCCGAGTTAGTCGCTGCTGCTACCATAGCTGGTGGTGGGGATACAGACACCATTGAACTCACCACTGCGGGTCAAACCCTTGTAGATACAAACTTTGCTAATGTCAGCAGCGTTGAAATATTAACCACAGCCAATGGTGATAACAACATCACCCTAGGAAGCAACGCCGAAAATACAGCACTTATCCGCACCGTCATTGGTGGTACAGGTAATGACAGCATCAATGCTGCTGCTTACAGCAATGCGATTTATATTGATGGTGGAAGTGGGAATGACACCTTAACTGGTGGTACAGGTGCTGACACCATTGACGGTGGAATTGGAGATGACAGCATCATCGGTGGAAATGGAAATAACAGCATCACCGGTGGGATTGGGAATGACGCCATCATCGGTGGTACAGGTGCTGACACCATTGACGGTGGAACTGGAAACGACACCATTACCGGTGGTGGTGGTACTGATAGCTTAGTTGGTGGAGGTGGAGATGACCGATTCATATTTACCAACACCGCCGAGTTAGTCGCTGCTGCTACCATAGCTGGTGGTGGGGATACAGACACCATTGAACTCACCACTGCGGGTCAAACCCTTGTAGATACAAACTTTGCTAATGTCAGCAGCGTTGAAATATTAATAACAGCCAATGGTGATAACAACATCACCCTAGGAAGCAACGCCGAAAATACAGCACTTATCCGCACCGTCATTGGTGGTACAGGTAATGACAGCATCAATGCTGCTGCTTACAGCAATGCGATTTATATTGATGGTGGAAGTGGGAATGACACCTTAACTGGTGGTACAGGTGCTGACACCATTGACGGTGGAATTGGAGATGACAGCATCATCGGTGGAAATGGAAATAACAGCATCACCGGTGGGATTGGGAATGACGCCATCATCGGTGGTACAGGTGCTGACACCATTGACGGTGGAACTGGAAACGACACCATTACCGGTGGTGGTGGTACTGATAGCTTAGTTGGTGGAGATGGAAATAACCTATTCATATTTACCAACACCGCCGAGTTAGTCGCTGCTGCTACCATAGCTGGTGGTGGGGATACAGACACCATTGAACTCACCACTGCGGGTCAAACCCTTGTAGATACAAACTTTGCTAATGTCAGCAGCGTTGAAATATTAACCACAACCAATGGTGATAACAACATCACCCTAGGAAGCAACGCCGAAAATACAGCACTTATCCGCACCGTCATTGGTGGTACAGGTAATGACAGCATCAATGCTGCTGCTTACAGCAATGCGATTTATATTGATGGTGGAAGTGGGAATGACACCTTAACTGGTGGTACAGGTGCTGACACCATTGACGGTGGAATTGGAGATGACAGCATCATCGGTGGAAATGGAAATAACAGCATCACCGGTGGGATTGGGAATGACGCCATCATCGGTGGTACAGGTGCTGACACCATTGACGGTGGAACTGGAAACGACACCATTACCGGTGGTGGTGGTACTGATAGCTTAGTTGGTGGAGATGGAAATAACCTATTCATATTTACCAACACCGCCGAGTTAGTCGCTGCTGCTACCATAGCTGGTGGTGGGGATACAGACACCATTGAACTCACCACTGCGGGTCAAACCCTTGTAGATACAAACTTTGCTAATGTCAGCAGCGTTGAAATATTAATAACAGCCAATGGTGATAACAACATCACCCTAGGAAGCAACGCCGAAAATACAGCACTTATCCGCACCGTCATTGGTGGTACAGGTAATGACAGCATCAATGCTGCTGCTTACAGCAATGCGATTTATATTGATGGTGGAAGTGGGAATGACACCTTAACTGGTGGTACAGGTGCTGACACCATCATTGGTGGAGATGGAGATGACAGCATCATCGGTGGTGGTGGTGCTGATAGCTTAATGGGTGGAGATGGAGATAACCGATTCATATTTACCGACACCGTCCAGTTAGTCGCTGCTGTTACCATAGCTGGTGGTGCGAATACAGACACCATTCAACTCACCAATAATGGTCAAACCCTAGGGGATGCAAACTTTACCAATGTCAGCAACGTGGAAATATTAACCACAGCCAATGGTGATAATAACATCACCCTAGGAACCACCGCTCAAACAGCAGGTATCCTCACCGTCATTGGTGGTACAGGAGATGACACCATCAATGCTTCTGGATATACCACTAATGGGATTTATATTGATGGTGGAGAGGCGAATGACACCATCATTGGTGGAGATGGAGATGACACCTTAATTGGTGGAAATGGCGTTGACACCTTAACTGGTGGTGTTGGTGTTAATACTTTTGCTTTTGATGGAATTACAGATAACGCCAATAGAAATATCATCACTGATTTTATGACTGGGGGAGGTGGCGACATTCTACGCTTTGATACTGGAACCTTTGGAGGCAGTGGAACTGCTAACATTGAGACTGATCCAAATAGTACTAGTACTACTGCAAACACTATCTTCTACAATACAGCAGTTAACATTGCAACTTACAATCAAAGCAGTGTCCGCCTTGGTATCGCCACTGATACAGGTGATATATACTATGATGGTGATGGAAACTTTAGTGATAGTGTAATCATTGGTAACATCGGGCCAAATAGTGGACTTGCACCAGATAACATTCGCTTTGTGTAGTAAGCACTAGCTGGTAAATTGATAAACATCCCTGTTCCCAAGCAGGGTTGTTTTACTCCTTCAGTAGATGGGTGGGTTAGGCTACGCTAACACACCCCCCTATGCCAAACTAGGGGGTATCTGTGTAAAATATCGGTGGGATTTATCCAACTTCGGCTGGGGAATGGGCGCGACAAAAACAAAACCCTGGGAACAATATAGTTACCAGGGTCTTATTTATCTTTGATGTGGTGGCGGGAAGTGGATTTGAACCACTGACCTTCGGGTTATGAGCCCGACGAGCTACCAGGCTGCTCTATCCCGCGTCGCTTCTTGACCTTTATAGTATAACCATAAAGCCAGAAGTTTGTCAACTATAAAAATGATAATTCTCCAATGACTTCCAAACGCTTGTATTTACCCAAAATCATAAACTGCTCACTCAGACTTTGGGCGGCGCTGGGACTAATCCAACCCATTTGTTGCAGTAGGTGAATAGCCACGGCATATTTAGCGCGTTTTGCCCCATCCATGACTTTAATAGTTAGCCCCATACCTTCCCCCAGCCTCCCAATACATTGCACCCCTTCGGCACCTGACTTACTGATGAGTTCGCCGGGGGCTAAACCCATGAGTTCGGTGTCAAATTCCCCAGGACCGGCTACCATGGTGGGGTGATGAGTCATAGCCCTGACAATGCGCTCCATATCGACATTACTACTAGAAGCCAACAGAGCATATAAGGAGGCCATTTGACTGATTTGCATTAAATAGGTGGGAGCGCCGCAGTCATCATGGGCGCTGAGGAACTCCTCGGCCGGCATACGTAGCAGTTCGGCGACTTTGGTTAAAACCAGCTGCTGTACAGGGTGCTTACGTTCTAAGTAGTTGTGTAAAGGCCAATGGCGTTGTTGACAAACAGCTAACATCCCGGCGTGTTTACCGGAGCAGTTATATTCTAGGGGGCTATTTTTACCTTTAGGTTGGGGACATTGGAGAGATTGGGGGTCAAGGTCAGCGCGCCAGAGAACATTAAAGACTTGTCTGACCTGTTGGATGGTACCCTTGTGGGAACTGGTAATTATAGCCAAATCCCGATCGCTGAGATTATAGCGTTCTAGGGTGCCTGTAGTAGTAACTGCCAGTGCTTGAAAAGGTTTGAGTGCGGAGCGGACAAAGGCGGTAGTTTCAGAGTTACCAGCCACAGACAGCACCCGTCCCCGGTCATCGCAGACAACAGCCTGGACTATATGGCGAGATTCGACAATTCCTTCCCGTAGGAGACGGACTTCCAGAGGTATGGCTTGAGTGCGTTTTCCCATTGTCATGGGTGAAAATTTATTACCTTTTGTGATGATTTAGATGATTTAATTGTTAGTCATTGGTAACTTACCAATGACCAGATGAGGATTTATGAGAATTGCCAAACTATAGTACCAATAGCAAACATTCCCGCCAAGACAGCGGCAGTAAATGTTAACCGCTGGAGAATAGGCTTAATTTCGTAGGAGACAATTAAGCGATCGCGCATAATTACCTCTTGGGGCTTAGTCCAAGTTTGGCCATCATACCACCCCGACTCTTCATAAAACACAGTGGGATTATAGAGGCGATCGCGAATATAAAGCCAGCCCAAGAACAACCGAACCAGCACCAAAATCACCCCCACACTAGCACCTGCGGAACCACAGAGGAGAAAATGGGCCAGATGTTTATGTGGCGGGAAACTAGCCGCAGCCACTGGGACCTGCCACCAACCAAGACAAACTCCAAATCCCCACCAGCCTTGTGATATAATCGCGCCTATTCAAGATACAATCACAAAATAGCCAAGATGTTTTTAACTGTTCGTATTCATTGAGCGGTTGTTGCTCGATAGGAACTGGACAATAAGAAACCGAAGGCCTAATCATGTTAGCTAACCCCCACCCTGTTGAGAACTTGTCAGAGAAACGTGTTCTGCATGACCCCAGAATGCTTCTAAATTATAAAATTCCCTCTCTGTAGGCATCATGACATGAACAATCACCTCACCGTAATCGAGCAGCACCCAACTAGCATCAACCTTACCCTCACTGTGGAGAGGTAACCTATGCCAATCAGCTTTTACCTGAGCCTCAATAGCATTGGCGATCGCCCTGACCTGTACGCGAGAATAACCGGTCATGATCACAAAGTAATCAGCCAGATAAGAGACATCTGCCACCCTAAGAACTAAGATATCACCCGCCTTACGTTCCTCAGCAGCAGCGGCGATAGTCGCCGCCAAATCTTCACTCACCTCTTTGGTTTCAGCCTTAAGTCCCCGGATTGCACTTTTGATCTGGGAAACGGACTGTAATGGTAAATTTCCTTGGAAATAATCAGACATTAAACCTCAGGTGTTTTGTCCATTGTGTTACAATTCTACCCAATCACCGACCTACTTGCCAACAAACTGCCTGGCAAGTGTGATGTGTTGGTTTTTTTGCATCCTAACAAAAAAACGGGGTTTCTGGTTTAAAATGCACATTAACAGAGCTAACCAGTGATCAGGCCAATCATCACTGAAATAGCTATACTCCAAAGTATACTGAATTTTTCTAGGGCTGGATTTTATGACATCCTACGCAACCTCCTTTGCTAGAGCAGAAATGGGCGAACTGCGGCGCTTAAAAGGCTTACTACCGCCGGAATTACAAAGCTGGGTGACAGTTGAAGGAACAACCGAAGTTAACCCACCCCTAATCCGCTGTGAAGAAATTAGTAAAGACCAAGTAGAAATTCAAATTGACTTGGTGAAATGGGATGCTCTAGCAATGGATCAGCGCAATCTATTGTTTTGGCACGAAGTAGCGCGGATTCAAAATGATACAATTCCTAAAGATGGTTGGGAAATGGCAGCATTAGCCATTGGGTTAGGCGGTGCCGTGGGTGAATTGTGGGTACAGGATGGATTATTGCTAGTATTAGCCCTAGCCCTATGTGGAGTTTCCGGGTGGCGATTATATCAAAAAAATAATGGCGAAAAGCAAATCAGAGAATTAATTGCTGCGGACGAAAAAGCGATCGCCCTAGCGACCCGTTTTGGTTATAGCTTACCCAACGCCTACAAGAGCCTAGGAAGCGCCTTAAAAACCATGATTGACACAACACCTAGTAAACGCCAACGGACTCGCTACGAAAACCGACTATCTGCCCTCAAACGCAGTGCAAATAAAGTCAAAGCCAAATCTAGAAGCAGCGACGAAGGCTGACCGTAAAAACAGGGGGGCGGCAAACTCCCCCGAAAAATTACCAAAAAATAGACGTGTAACTTACAATTGATTTAACATCTTGTGGGTTTGAGGTACAACCCTAACCTGGGGTACCAAAGGTTTAATCATAGCTTGCCATAATAAAACCTGTTGGGGAGTAGGTGCTAAGACACCCCCCAAAGGTGTCACCGGTTGTAAAAATATGGGAATATCTGGACTCACACCCGCCACCAATTCTGCGGAACGTTGCAACTCCGCCGGGTCTGTATTCTCAGAAATAATTATCTTGACAAAAACCTCAACTTGTGCATCAAAGCATAATTGTAAAAAGTTTGTATGTTCTAGCCAATAGGTTTCACCGCTGACACTAGGCAGTTTTAAATCCATACCCACAGAGTCCAGATAGGGCAAAATCATAGCCAGCTGTTCTGGGCGATGTCCTCCAGACTCCAAATATATAGGCAATTGGGTAAGAGATCGCACCGGGGGCAAAAATTCCTTTAAAAAGGCTGCATGAAGCAGGGGTTCGCCGCCAGTGAGGCTAATGCTATCGTGGAGAAAAGGTAAATTTTGCCGTTCCACCCATGCCATTAAAGTGGTGAGAGGGACAGGGTTAGAGTGAAATTCAAAGTCGCGCAATCCAGGCGATCGCTCTATGCGACAATTAACCGGTGCATTCCAAGTATGAACGCTATCGCAGAAGTGACAGCGCAAGTCACATAAAGCAAAGCGAATAAAAAGTTGACGGGTCCCAACATGAAATCCTTCCCCTTGAATAGCAGAAAAGACCTCCATCAGGCGTGCTGTAGATTTTACCGTAGTTTTAGCAGTCATGGGATATGAGTAACGCGATCGCGCTGCGTCGGCACAAAAGCGGGTATGTTTTCTTTACTTCTTGTTCTATTGTGAATCGTCGCGGGCAATATCGGCTCTAATCTTCATCAACTAACTTCTGAATCCTTCAGTCCACAGATATCAGACAAAGTTAGGTAACCTGCTAGGACAAAACAATTTTCCCCGGCCGAAATTTAGATAGAAACGAAAGTGCGGAGCCTCATGACTACCCAACTCACACAGGAAGACTTTTTAGTAACTTCCTTCCAGGAAACTGTAATAGTGCAGATACCAGCCCGGTTAAGCGTACTTGAGGCGGTTAGCTTTAAACAGACCTGTGAGGATTTAATTCAAGGAGACACCCCTCCCAAAGAGATTATTATTGATTTTGAGCAAACTACTTTTATGGATAGTAGTGGCTTAGGAGCCTTAGTCAGTAACTTCAAACAGACCCGTGTAAAAGGGATTAGTTTAACCTTGCGGAATATTACCCCCCAGGTAATGGCCGTACTCAACCTCACAGGGCTAGATCAAGTCTTTCCCATAGAGTCTAGCAGGGAAATTACAGAAGCTGAAAACCTCACACCTAACCAGCGCCTGGAACAATTACCACAGACTCATCCCTCAATAGCATCTTGGATGAAAAGATTTATAGATATTATCGGCGCAACAGTGGGTTTAGTAATTACAGGAATTTTATTTATACCCATAGTCCTAGCAATTAAACTCGATGACCCCGGACCCATCTTCTTTAGTCAAGTCCGCTGCGGTTGGATGGGAAAACAGTTTAAAATTTGGAAATTTCGCTCCATGTGCGTAGATGCAGAGGCGAAAAAATCCCAAGTTAAGAACGAAGTTGAGGGAGCATTTTTTAAGAACGAGAACGACCCCAGAATTACAAAAGTAGGTAAGTTCTTACGGCGTACCAGCCTAGATGAACTACCGCAATTTTGGAATGTCCTCCGGGGAGATATGAGCTTAGTAGGTACTAGACCACCCACACCCGACGAAGTAGAACGCTACGAAGTGCCAGAATGGCAGCGTTTAGATGTCCGACCCGGTATGACGGGAGAATGGCAAGTTAATGGAAGGTCTAAGGTACGCAGTTTTGAGGATGTGATTCGCCTAGATTTGCAGTATCAAAAAAATTGGAGCTTACTATATGATTTTAACTTAATTCTCAAAACCATCGCCATTTTATTTAATAAAAACAGTGGCGCAGCTTAAGTAACTTTACTTATTTTAGTAGTCATATCCCCGACCTCTGGAAGAAGTCGGGGATCTAAGATATATTGCTGTAAATAACCCAGAAACACTGAATCTAAACTAAACATGACTTTATCCGCTGCTATGTTTTTAATCAGATAACGCTGAGATAATGATTGTAAGCCATTGATTAACTCTGTAGATGACAGTGATAAATTTTTCCGTAAATATTCCCTAGATACAGGTTGTTGAGATTTACTCATTCCTAAGACTATTTTCTGTTCTATAGGTGATAATCTCTGGAATAACTCAGTTAAATAAATATTCATATCTTGAGTAATTACTAGGTTATTTTCCCCTAAAAACTCCCTCACACTACCAGCAAATAAATTGCTGATTAAACCAGCAATATCGCCCAGATAAATAAAATTACCATTATAGAGTTTGATTAGTTGTATTAATTCCTGTTCCGAATGGGATGTTAAACCCATACTTTGGAGAAAGTCTATATTATATAAACCCGACAATTCCCAACACTTACTTACAGATGAACTGGGGAATAATTCCTGATTTCTACAACGAATATCTGGAGGTTGTTCTTGACTAATTAGAATTATGTTACTTTGATGCTCTAATTCTGTGAACATCTGAAATAACCCTTGATAATCTTGATATTGAGGTTGATATTTCCCCGCAAATTCACCGGGAGTAAATAGGGTTTGGACATCATCAAAGACAATTAAGCACTTTTGTTCGCGACATAACTGGGAAAATTGGTAGATCAGAGATTTATCTGGTAAATTAGGCGTGATAGTTCCCGAATATTCTGTAATGACTTGATGTGATAACTCATTCACAGAAGATGGATATATTTTGAGATTTCTCCAGATAATTAATTCAAATTTCTGTAAGTTGATATCAATAAACCTTTTAACTAAGGTAGTTTTCCCAGTTCCCCTTTGTCCCAATATGGCTATTAAGGGAGTATGATCATTTAATGTCCAGTCCTGTAATAATTTTAGCTCTCGTTCTCTTCCGTAGAACTGGGTAACTTTTGGCGCTAGCTTTAAATCATAATAAGTTTTTATAGATTTTTCAGTGTTATCAGCTTGATCCGGTGGTTGATTTTGGGAATGATGGGGTTTTTCATAATTAGAATACCAAGTAATATTATTATTTCCGTAATTAAGAATCTTAGAAAAATCTCTAACTCGTTCTAAAGTCCAACAGAAATTAGACTTATTAATATTTTCTCCCAAGTGTTGAGATAAGATTTTAAATAACTTGCGACTTTCATCACCAATATAACCCTCATCATAATTATAAGTTTCTGCAATTTGCTTATAAGTTCTCCCTTTAAACACCTCTTCAATAATCTTTTTTTGTAAATCATCTAAATGCTGCTCTGTTTCAGTAAAGACTAAATTATCTACAAATTGTAAAATTTCGGTAACATTCATAAAACCTAGATTCAGTAGCACCTGTAGGAATTATAACTTAATTCCCCAGGAGATAATCAGGTTTTTTCAGGTATTTAGTTAATATTTTTTAATATAACGTCAGATAATATCAGGTATTTTCTACTACAGCAAAAAACGATTTAAGTATAAAAAGGGTTAATCAGGGTTAAACCAAGCAGGATAATTGGAGAAACATCATGGTTAATCAACTTTATTATGGGGATAATTTAGAGGTTTTAAGACGCTATATAAAAGATGAGTCTGTTGATTTATGTTATATTGACCCGCCTTTTAATTCTAAACGCAATTACAATCAAATTTATAATAATATTGGGTCAGAAGATAAAGCCCAAGCTCAAGCATTTATAGATACATGGGAATGGGATGACCACGCCATACATGGAATAGAGGAAATTTTTACTAATTACCATGGTTTATTTACTCAGCAATGTATTGATTTAATTATCGGGTTAGAAAATGTTTTAGGGAAGGGTAGTTTACTTGCTTATTTAGTGAGTATGACTTTAAGAATCACGGAGATTCACCGGGTTTTAAAACCTACTGGGAGCTTTTACCTACACTGCGATCCTAATGCGAGTCATTATTTAAAGTTAGTATTAGATGCTGTTTTTTGTTCTCAGGGTGGGGATTTTAGAAATGAGATTATTTGGTGTTATCGAGGTGGAGGTGTTCCTAAAAAAGATTTTGCTCGAAAACATGATATTATTTTTAGGTATTCTAAAGGCAAACATTATTGTTTCAATGTTGATAATATTCGTATTCCTTATTCTGGAGATAGTGAAGAAAGGTTAAAATATAAAGCTAGAGCTTTTAGAGGTGATAAAGTATACGATAATTATCAACAAAATGATCAAGGAAAGCATCCTGAAGACTGGTTTGAAATTCAGCCGATAATGCCTTCTAGTAAAGAACGTTTAGGTTATCCTACGCAAAAACCAGAAGCACTACTAGAAAGAATCATCAAAGCGAGTTCTAACGAGAATGATATCATACTAGATGCCTATTGTGGATGTGGTACAACAATAGCAGTCAGCCAAAGACTAGAACGCCAATGGATAGGGATTGATATCACCTATCAAAGTATTAGCTTAATCTTAAAAAGATTAGAAGATAGTTTTGGGAAGGGAGTATTAGACACCATAAATCTCCATGGTATACCCAAAGATAGAGAAAGCGCGATCGCATTAGCTAACAAAAAAGACGATCGCACCCGCAAAGAGTTTGAGAAATGGGCAATCTTAACTTACAGTAACAACAGAGCAGTAATTAACAATAAAAAAGGTAGCGATGGAGGTGTAGACGGGATTGTTTATTTCCGAGGTAATGATAAACGTGAGACAATGATTTTTCAAGTCAAATCAGGGAAAGTCAAATCAGGAGATATCCGAGATTTACTGGGAACAATGACCCTACAAAATGCTAGTATTGCCATATTTATCACCCTGGAAAATCCCACTGATCCGATGCTCAAGACTGCAAAAGAGGCGGGATTTTACCAAAATAAATACATGAGCCATAGCTGTGATAAAATCCAGATTGTAACTGTGGCGGATATTCTGGAGAAAAAAGAAAGGTTAAATATCCCCTTAAGTTATGAAGTGCTTAGAAGTGCGGAGAAGCAGAAGGAAATTAAGGTAAGTCAAACGGAGTTAGATTTATAAGAGAGGGAACACCGGATCGATAGCATTAAGACGCAGTGCGATAGCGAAGCGCTGCTGTAAGCAGTTCGCTGTACAAGATGGTATTGTCTTTTAGAAGATAATAGCAATTACTTGTGTGAGTGCAGTTATCGCTGTTGATGCCAGATTCAAACAAGTATCAAATTTGTACTTTTGGTTTGGGATAAATTTCAAAAGCTAATTCATGGCGATAAAAACACACATTGAATTCTGCAAAAAAGTTAAGGTGTCCAAGGATGACAGGTGCATTGGGGGATTGAGTCCAAGCGAATGCCAGCAGTATGGGTGTAAAGTTAGCAATTTGACCGGATAAAACTAACCCCCGTGCTTGATTGTTACCTAGATTGCCGCTTAATGTCAATTCTAGGGTTTGTTGTTGCCACACTGCTCCTAGTTCTAACCCAATTTGATATGGCAGAACATTAACGCTTGCTCCTGTGTCTAATAATGCCATTACTTCTAAGGATTTGTTACCCTTAGTAAGGGTCAATGGCAAATAGGGCATGGTGCTGATTTCACCAAAGCTATCGGTTTTCTCTATGAAGGGAAACCGTTGACCTTTAAGCATGAGAGTTTTCCTTTGCTGTTGCTAATAGGTCTGATAATGCTTGTAATGATTTATTATCTGCTTGGGGCGACCAAACCGTGGCACTGGTTGAAGCGAGTTGGCTGAGGAGTGTATTTTCTGTGTCACTGGTTTCTAAGTTACATCCTTCTTCTTTGGCTACTGCTAATAGGAGAAAATGGATAAGTCTGAGTTTATCTTGATGTGATAGTTTGTTGACTGTGGGTAAGATTTCGTTGAGTGTCATATCTGCATCTGCTGTTGAGAGGATAGAAGCGATTTTTTCTTGTTCTGGGAGTGGTGGTAAATCCAAATGTGCTTTCTCAATTAGTTTTTACATTTCCATTGGGGAGAACCTGTACTGTTTATCGTACAAGTGTAGCGGGGTTGGGCAAATTGTACAATTAAAATCATTACCCCACCAGACTAGCAGATAGCGATCACATCCTTTCAAAAACCCTCAGACGCGGAGATTCTCAATGCCATTGGCTGAACTCATGTCACAAATCCAGACACTGCCCAGAATTGATAAGCTTAGGCTGATGCAGTTTCTAGCCACAGAACTGGTAAAAGAAGAAGATGCAAACTTCTTTGTCGCAAATCAAGAATATCCGGTATGGTCGCCTTACGATTGTTCTCAGGCTGCCAATATTTTGATGAATCTTCTGGCTACAAAGCAACAAGAAAAGAATGGTTGACCTGTTCTCGCTTCACTGTGGGAAATCCCTCTAAAAAATCATCAATAGACTCTCCCGCCTTTAAATAATCCAGTAGGGTTTGCATAGGAACGCGAGTCCCTGTGAATACTGGCGTACCACTCATCACATCTGGCGATGCGGTAATGATTGCTGACTGACTCATTATACCCCTTCTTCAAGCATTGCTAGGCTATCTTATTCTAATCACTGCGCTGACGGTACACAAAAATCCTGAAGCACAAATATTGATAAAATGTAAACAGTCCTAAAATTATTTCATGGTTTATGACTGTAAAATCACCCAGCCAAGAAGATAAATTACAGCCAAGCACGGATACCAACACCAATCAAGAAAAAGTTCTCTGTGTTCACTGTCATCGGACTGCCACCAATGGCATAAAATGTAAAGGTATATGTGTAGCTGACAGCGACTATTAAACCTGAGCAACCCGAGTCACCTGGAAGAATACCCTAATCATCCTATATAGTGGATATTTCTACAGTCCCATGACAGAGATTAACTCGGAACTAAAACATATAGAAGAACTACGCCAGTTGTTGCAACAGGCTAGTTATGCTTATTATGTCCTAGATGCGCCCATGATGGAGGATGCTGTCTATGACCAACTATATAGAGAATTGTATGAACTAGAAACTAACTATCCTGAATTACTGACCCCAGACAGTCCCACCCAGCGCGTGGGTGAGAAACCAGCGACACATTTTACTTCTGTACGTCATCACATTCCTCTCTACAGTTTAGAGAATGCTTTTAATCTTGAGGAATTGCAAAGATGGGATAAACGCTGGCGACGACAAGCACCTCATATAATAGATGGGGTAGAATACGTTACAGAATTAAAAATTGATGGTTCAGCTTTGGCTTTAACCTATGAAAATGGGGTTTTAGTTAGGGGTGTAACTCGTGGTGATGGGGTAGTGGGTGAAGACATTACGCAAAACGTGCGGACAATTCGTTCAATTCCCTTAAAGTTACATTTTGCTGGTTCCAAAAGTTTCAACCGGGTGGAAGTCCGGGGGGAGGCGTTTTTACCCTTGGACGTATTTAAACAAATTAACGCCGAGAGGGAAAAATCAGGAGAGAGTTTATTTGCTAACCCCCGCAACGCTGCATCTGGTACACTCAGACAATTAGACTCCCGCATTGTCGCCCAGCGACGGTTAGATTTTTTTGCTTATACCTTGCACATTTCCGGGATGGATGATGCAAGTATTGCTAATACCCAATGGGAAGCTTTAGAGTTATTGGCAACTATGGGTTTTCCTGTGAATCCCAATCATAAACTCTGTGGTTCTATGGCTGAGGTAGGGGAGTATTACCAATATTGGGACACAGAACGCCTATCTTTACCTTACATGACTGATGGGGTAGTAGTCAAGTTAAATTCTTTTAAGTTACAAGAACACCTAGGTTTTACCCAGAAGTTCCCCCGATGGGCGATCGCTTTAAAATATCCAGCAGAAGAAGCGCCGACTAGGGTAGAAAATATTTCTGTGAATGTGGGACGCACGGGGGCGTTAACGCCTTTGGCTGAAATGCGCCCTGTAGAATTAGCTGGGACTACGGTTTCCCGTGCTACTTTACATAATAGCGATCGCATTATGCAGTTAGATATCCGCATTGGAGATACTGTGATTGTGCGTAAAGCTGGGGAAATCATCCCGGAGGTGGTGCGGGTACTCCCAGAACTGCGTCCAGATAATGCTCAACCTTTTATTATGCCCACCCATTGCCCAGTTTGTGGTCAACCGGTGGTTAGAGAATTGGGTGAAGCTGTGACCCGCTGTGTTAATGCTTCCTGTCCCGCTATTCTTAAAGGGGAAATTGAACATTGGGTAAGTCGGGATGCTTTGGATATTAAAGGTCTGGGGGAAAAGTCAGTTTATCAACTTGTGGATAGGGGTTTGGTGGGTTCTGTCGCTGATTTATATGACTTGACAGAAAGTGATGTATGTAAATTAGAAAGAATGGGGAAAAAATCAGCAGAGAAATTAATCAAGGCGATCGCCCAATCAAAAAATCAACCATGGTCTAGGGTACTATATGGTTTAGGTATCCGTCACGTGGGTAATGTCAATGCCCAATTATTAACTCAGAAGTACCCCACCGTAGAAAAGTTAGCCACAGCTAAACAATCGGAGATTGCTGGTATTTATGGTATTGGTGCGGAAATTGCCCAATCTGTATATCAATGGTTCAGGATTGATGCTAATCAATTGTTAATTACCCGGTTGCAATCCGCAGGACTACAACTAGCTACCAGGGAAGAAACAAAAACAGTGACTCAGGTTAGTTCCCAATTAGCTGGTAAAATCTTAGTAATTACGGGGACATTACCAACTTTAACACGAGATAAGGCTAAAGAGTTAATTCAAGCAGCCGGGGGTAAGATAACTAATTCAGTCAGCAAAAAAACTGATTATCTGCTGGTGGGTGAAGATGCGGGTTCTAAGTTAGCAAAAGCAGAAGCTTTAGGAATTCCTCAGTTGACTGAATCCCAGTTGTTAGAGATATTACAAACTTGACACTCCCCAGCAGTTAACTTATGCATCAAAGTTCCGGTCGTTGGCGTTTAGGTTTAGGATTATCCTTATTAACAGTCTGGTTATGGGGAATCTTACCGATCGCCCTGACTATAAGTTTACGAGTTCTGGATGTCTACAATAATTTAATGAATTTATAGTCATTTATGTACATTTGTAGTATAATATTATGAATGTACGATCATTAAAAGCAGTCCTGAACGCTTTTGCAGACGGGATAGAGGGGTTAGGAGTAACTCCAATCAGGTTTACCCCTGGTAAAGTGACTTTGTAGATTTGTCTATAATTTCACAAACTCTATACTATTATATGGTTTCGCTTTTTGTTGTCCTTTGTAGTCCTAGCTGTACTGTTAGGATTGGGGGGTAAATTACCCGATTGGCAAAAATTGCGCTCTAGTTCAGGGGTATTATTAGCGATCGTCACCCTATTTTTAGGATTTAACTACCTGTTATTTATGCAAGGGTTAGCCTTCACCTCTGCGGGTAACGCTAAGGTTTTGATTCAATTAGCGCCACTATTATTAAGTTTAGGTGGTTTGGTAATTTTCCGAGAGCGTTATACAGTGCATCAATGGATAGGGGTGAGTATCCTCACTGCTGGATATATGATATTTTTCCATGAGCAACTGAGTTTAATTACAGTCCAGGGAACATATATCCTTGGTAGTGGTTTAATAGTTCTAGGATCTGCAGCATGGGCTATTTACGCCCTATGCCAAAAACAACTATTAAACTCCCTGTCCTCTGCTCAAATCATGGTGATTATATATGGGGGATGTGCTGTACTATTCACCCCCTTTGCTCAACCCGGAAAAATTGTCACCTTGAGCAGTTCCCAATTATTAGTTTTACTGTTTTGTGGTTTAAATACCCTCATCGCCTATGGTGCTTTTGCGGAATCATTACAACATTGGCCAGCATCAAGAGTTAGTGCACTGTTAGCTATTGCCCCGATTATTACCTTAATTGCCGTTGCCACCCTATCAACAGTTTACCCTACTCTGATGCCCACAGAACATTTAACTGTAATTGGGATATTAGGCGCACTGTTAGTTGTAACTGGTTCAGTGGCGATCGCCCTAGGCAAAGGCAATTAGATTAAGGATTGATTATAATATATGAGCTTACAAAATTTGCCCCTAGAGGGGTTTCTGAATTTAAATAAACCCTATGACTGGACATCTCACGACTGCGTAGCGCGGGTACGCAAACTTCTGCGACTCAAACGTGTGGGACACGCGGGGACATTAGACCCAGCTGCGACGGGTGTTTTACCTATCGCTCTGGGTAAAGCTACCAGATTATTACAATATCTCCCAGAAAATAAAGCCTACACAGCGACCATTCGCTTAGGTGTGCAGACCACAACGGATGATTTACAGGGTGAAATCATTAGCTGTGAACCTTGTCCAGGGTTGACATTGACTCAAGTTACCACGGCATTGGCACAATTTCAAGGTAAAATTGAGCAAATTCCGCCAATTTATAGCGCCATCCAAGTTGATGGTAAACGCCTTTATGACTTAGCGCGCCAAGGTAAAACCGTGGAAGTACCTAAACGGACAGTAGAAATTTTTCACACAGAAATTTTAGATTGGCGATGGGGAGATTTTCCCGAATTGGATGTAGCGATCGCCTGTGGTAGTGGTACATATATTAGAGCCATTGCTCGTGACTTAGGCGCTATCCTAGGAACTGGTGGGACTCTCGCCGCTTTACTCCGTACTGCCAGTAGTGGTTTTAACCTGCCACATAGCCTCAGTTTCAGTGACCTAGAAACACAACTACAAACAGGGACATTTCAACCCATCTCCCCAGATGTACCTTTAGAACATTTGCCATCAGTGACATTACCCAATATACCGGCTGTAAGATGGTGTCAGGGGCAAAAAATCACCCTAAATGGGGACTTTGCCGGCATAGCCAGAGTGTACAATCAAGACACCTGCTTTCTCGGTATAGGGAAACTAGAAGATAGCCTGTTAGTACCGACCACAGTAGTCAATCCCAAGTAGCCGCATCTTTTAATACAGCCGGAATTTCACCCTGGGATAGGGGAAACTCTAACAAAGTTTCCTTGTAACCCAAATATCCAGACTCAGCAAAAGATAACAGCATTCGGCACAGAGCTAACCATACTTCTGGTTCATATTCCCAGTCACGATCACGGGAAGCTCGACCCGCAATTGAACGTAAAGAGTTTGTGAAATTATAGACAAATCTACAAAGTCACTTTACCAGGGGTAAACCTGATTGGAGTTACTCCTAACCCCTCTATCCCGTCTGCAAAAGCGTTCAGGACTGCTTTTCTTAATATGTTGTACGCCCCATTTAAAATTGTGGTGAATCAAGAGGATTGTATTTTCAATTTTGGCTCTCATTTAGCCATTATAGTTGATAACGCAGTTGGATGAATTAATGTGTGGTTATTTTTGCCCCAGAGGAGGCTCGAAATTCAGAGAGTTTTCTGGGGAAGCCATTACAGCTTTGGGAATTTCGATGACTGGGTTATTTAACGCCACCATCAGGGGGGAAATAGCCACCAGAGACTCCATAGTGTCTTGTGTAGACCCTGCTGGTAGTTTTTGCACCAGTTGTGGTGTGTTCAGTTTACCACCGGGTAGCAAGGTTGATACAGCAGAGAGTATACAAGCCGCCACAGCAGTTCCTCCCATCCCCAGAATTAGACGCAAACGCCGGTGCTGCACACGCTTTAACACTTGGTGGGCTGTGACTTCTGATGATTGCTGAACTGCTGGTACTGGTATACTCCGCAGACCTTGCCGGAGATTTAGTAACCGGGTATACAGGCATTGGACAGAGGCATCGTTTTCCAGCCATTCTTCCACTTGCCTACTTTCGGCAGCTGTTACCTCTCCATCGAGGTAAGCACTTAATAACTCGAAGCGATCGCGCTCCACCATATCCATAGCACCCGTTGATTCGTTAGTACGGTGACCTGTACCATCTGACACATCTTGAAGATGGAGCCACAGGTCACGGTTATCAAATGAAGAATTACTTTCCATTGTAGCATTATGACCCATTCATATGCGGGCAAAAGCATAAAAAATCTGAATTAATTCATCAAATTAGGCCTTATGTGAGGGGGAATGTTGAAACTTTGCCATTAGCCGAGAAACACATTTATTGACAAGTCCCTAAGAGGATGTTTTGTAAATTAAGCATCTAGATAATTTTGCAACTGAGTTTGTAATCTGGATCTAGCTCTAGCGATTCTGGATTTAACAGTGCCCAAAGAAACACCGGTGATTTCGGCAATTTCTTCATAGGTCATCCCTTCGATTTCTCTGAGAATAATAGTCGTCCGAAATACCTCTGGTAAATCCGCGATCGCCTCTCGCAGTTGCTCGTAAAACTCCCTAGTTGTCAGGACTTCCTCAGGTCCTGGGGTATCACCTGGAATTTCCCAATCCATCTGGCCATCGTCCAGTATACGGGGAGCATCCAATGACAACGGAGTAGTTACCCGCTTCCGTTTACGCAACTCGTCATAAAACAAGTTCGTAGCAATCCGACTTAACCAGCCCCGAAACTTCACGGGGTCTTGTAATCGGCTAATATTTCGATAGACTCGAATCCACACTTCTTGAGCCAAATCAGCCCTGTCAGTCCAATCTGGAGCCAGGTGGTATAAAGTTCGCTCAACTTGACTTTGATAGCGCTTCAATAGCTCTGCAAATGCAGCCCGATCTGGACGCAGTCCAGTTTGACAGCGTAAAATTAGATCGTGATTAGAGAGTTTGTCAAGCACCGATGCTTCCGGGTATCTGGCATCCACAGTTGACCAGGATACACTAATCGATTGGCTCATAGATCGTACTGAACTTTAAATCATCCCTACCTATTAGACAAGCTAATGGGCGCAATGTTCCGGGAAACAGTGACGGATCTCTAACTGGTACATGGTAGTATCTCAAACTAGGACATCAACAGATCAAGTCAAGGTCTGTTTTTAGCCAAAATTTTGAGGCTTTGTGTAAATATATTGAAAAATATATTGAAGCTCAGTTCTGTTAATATGGTCAAATGTACGAAAAACCTGACTTTTTAGCACAATTTTTGGGATGTTTACTGAACGAGCATGGGAAATGCTATCAAAACCTTGACAAACATAATAAGTATGTCAAAACAGAACAGATAAGTGCTGATAAATTATTGATAATTTGAGACATACTCAAAAACCATTTATTCCCCTGAAGATGTTCAAGATAAACAATAAGCGATGGCAATGGTAAGAAATGAATCTGTGGCGCGTATAGTTATGTTTATGTGTTTTGGCACTGCCATTTTATCACTGGCTGTCCATTGGCGGCTAACAAAAATTCACAGCCCCATGGAACCTGCCTATGGAAGTATTATGAATGACACTATACTGACGGAATTGGCGCTGGGGAATAAATCCACTCAGCAACCGGTGGTCGAGAATAGCGGGGTGAGTGAGATATCAGATACACTCAGCAATACCACCCAAAATAATGAGTCATTCCTGAAAAGACCATCAGTGCTTCCTGGAGAAAGCCCCAATTCTCAGGGGTTATCTACACTCAAATCATCTGATATAGAAGTAGTGGTGAAATTAAGCGATCGCCGTACCTATGTTTACCATACAGGTGAAGTCATAGCCAGTTACCCCATTGCCATAGGTAAAGAGGGTTGGGAGACCCCTACAGGTTCCTTCCGGGTGAGGGATATGCAAAAATATCCGATTTGGCAGCACCCCATCACTGATAAAATATTTCCATCAGGTCCCGATAGTCCTTTGGGAGACCGATGGATTGGTTTTTGGTCAGATGGACGCAATGAAATTGGTTTTCATGGCACCCCAGATATACACTTATTGGGACTTGCGATCTCTCATGGCTGCTTAAGAATGCGTAATGAGGATGTTCGTTCATTATATAATAAACTAACAGTCGGCACCCTTGTTTCCGTGGTGCCTTGACTTTTTACCTATCTTAATTAATAGCACCAAATCGCCAAGGGACAGGATCAACAGATTTGCCGTTGACATATAAACCCCAGTGCAAATGTGGACCGGTGGAAGCGCCGGTAGACCCCACTGTCCCAACTACTTGACCAGCGGTCACAAAATCACCCTCTTTAACCTTAATACTATTGAGGTGTAGTAAAATACTAGTTACTCCCTGTCCATGGTCAATACCAACGGTGTTGCCATGAACTCGGAACCCTGCCGATACCGTACCTACCAAAGCAACTGTTCCATCCGCCGGCGCCACTACTGGCGAACCCGTAGGACTAGCGTAGTCTATCCCACGATGGTAGTAATCTGCGGCAAATTCACCATTATAGTAACGCCGGACACCATAAATGGTAGTAATCCTACCGGCATTGGGTTTCACCAGGGGCCATTCCAATGCTTTTGAGGGGTTTGTAGTGCTTTGAAAGCTGCTACCCGCTCTAGTTCATGTTCTGTGGCCTTGACCCCGGCCCTTCCCGGTGGTAAATTAATCCGTTGTGTAGGGAAGGTGCGATGACGCAAATTTACTGCCAAGTTTCGCTCTTGACCATCCCCGGTAACCTTGAGTGTTATCCTGCCGGCTTGATCTAGCGGAGTTGTAGGAATTAAAGCCCGATATTTATCAGAGTCGATGGGAAAAGCTGGATAAGAATTATTACCTAATAACACAGTGGGATTACTAACAATCTCTGGATTAGTGACGTTAATTACCACAGATAAAGTATCACCCAGCTGAGGATTGCTGGGAGTTACCTGTTGTACTTGCAAAGCAAGTAGAGGTAAAGCCAAGATGACAACTAAAGCAGATGTAAAGATGCCAATCAAGATGATGTGGCGGTTGGGTTTCCACCTTTTAAGACTCAAATAGGACAACCGATACATATTCGCTCACACTCAGGAAATAAGGGGGGAATTACGCGAATCTGGTTAAATTTTTACCTTCACAGCAGAGGTATCAACTAGTTTACCATCTTCCATCTGCACAATACGATCAGCAATATCCAGAATGCGATTGTCGTGGGTCACCATGAGGATTGTACAAGCCTGTTCCTTGGCCAGTTTGTGCATCAGGTTGACCACATCCCGACCAGACTGACTGTCAAGAGTCTCGAGTCGGTTCATCCGCTAAAACTAGAGGGGGATGGCTGACCAAAGCCCGGGCGATGGCTACTCGTTGTTTCTGTCCTCCCGATAATTGGTCAGGATAATAATTCAGGTGATTTCCTAAACCTACCTGCTCCAACATCAGAACCGAACGGCTTTGCATCTGTCCAAGTCCAATATGCTTGTGCAGTTCCAAACCCATTCTGACATTTTGCAGTGCTGTCAAACTACGGTGCAGATTGTGCCCTTGAAAAATATAACCGTTATGCTGTCGCGATCGCACTAATTCTGCCCCACTAGCACCGCAAAGTTCCCTGTTTAACACCTGCAAACTACCAAACTGGGGAGAACGCAACCCACCCACTAAAGTCAGGAGGGTAGTTTTACCCGAACCAGAGGGGCCAGTCAAAATAATAATTTCACCACGTCGAATCTCTAGATGAATATTAAATAAAACTTGCTTACGCAATGAACCTTGTCCAAAGTAGTGATCGAGATTGCGGATGGAAATGACTGGAAGCATAGCAGTTTTAAATTTTACCTTTTCAAGCCTTTTTCATGCTTATGAAGTACACACCAAGTTCCCTTATCCCCTATCCCCTATTCCCTATATCCCTATCCCCTATTCCCTATTCCCTATCCCCTGCTCCCTATCCCCTGTTCCGGTGTTCCGGTGTTCCGGTGTTCCGGTGTTCCGGTGTTCCGGTGTTCCGGTGTTCCCTAAGAGCCGGGTAAATGCTATATAGTTCCATCTAAAACATATCCGCCGGGTCAGCAGAGCGTAGTTTACGAGTGGCGATCGCCCCAGAAATTGAACACATAATGATAGTTAAAACCAGCACCTGTAAAGCCCGGGCCGCGGTCATATACATAGGTAGATTTGTAGCGGTGCGAGTCATTTGGTAAAGTCCCAAAGACACTGCTACCCCTGGAATAAACCCCAATGCTCCTAAAATCAAAGCTTGTTCAAACACTACACTTAAAAAGTAGTAATTGCGATATCCCAAAGCCTTAAAAGTCGCATATTCCCTGACATGGGCATTGACATCAGTAGAAAGAACTTGATAAACCAGAATCACCCCCACAGCAAACCCCATGGATACACCCAAACTAAAAATAAAGCCAATGGGGGAGTTGGTGCGCCAGAAATTGTTTTCAAATTCAATAAACTCTGGGTGGGTCATCACCCTAACATCATCTTTGAGGTAGGCTTGTAAAGCCTTTGCTACCTTTTTCGGGTCATAACCGGGTTTGACCTTGAGCAAACCTAAACTGATATTGCTGGCTGGGCGTCTAGAAAACAACCGTAAAAAGTTTTGATCACTGGTGATTAAGCTACCATCAGAACCAAAGGAAGCCCCGACGGTGTATAAACCACTAATGGTAATAGTCCGCCCCTCTATTTCAGTAGTGACTTTTTCACCTTGATTAATTTTGGCGATCGCCTGTTGGTAATCACCCCGAGCATTGCGGTCAAATAACACAGTATCAGGTAGTTTGATAGACTGTAACTGCCGATTCACTTCCGGTAAATCAAAAACTGGCTGATCTGGATTAAAACCAATGACTTGTACCGATGTCTGGCGGTGGGTTTGGGGATTCTTCCAAATGATGTTATTCACATACATTGCTTCTGCTGAGTTCACCCCCGGTATATCCATAACCTGATAAAGCCGCCGCCGAGAAAATGTCGGCATATTTTGCATACTACGGGCTTGGGGACTGGTTAAAAGAATATCTGCCTGTAAACTACGATGTAGTCTAGTGTTACTGTCATATAGCGCCGTCTGAAAGCCCATCTGCATGAACATCAAAACATCCGCAAAAGCAATCCCTGAGAGTGCTACCAGCAGGCGGCTTTTTTCGTGACTCAGTTGCAGCCATCCTAGGGGCGTGCGTCGTCGCAGTTGTTGGATTAGTCCCATCATAGGTCGTGCTGAGTAGGGTTAATCGGAAAATTGACATAGTTAAGCCCCCTGTCCATTGCTGATTGGTGTAAGTAATTACGAATTAGTCAGTTGAATCACTGCCTTAACTTGCATATTTGTTAACTTGGCAGCCTTCTGACTGGAAGTTTCATCAAGTCGGATATAAACCTCAAGGACTCTGTTATCAATATTACTTGTGGGGTCTGTATTAATGAGATTTTGCCGCCGCACTTGTAAGCCAATCCGATCTACTACCCCTTGCAGTTCAATAGGTACAAAATTACCAAATACCTCTACTTTCTGCCCTGGATGAACTTTATTGATATCGCTTTCGTAAACCTCCGCAACTACATACATCTGGCTGGTTTGCCCAATGTCAGCAATACCATTACTTGAAATTAATTCTCCCGGACGGGAATGGATCTCTAATATTTGTGCATCTTGAGGCGATCGCACATAAGCCTGCTGGAGATTGATTTGGGCCCGCTTCATAACTGCTATAGCCCGATTCACTTCGGCTTGAGCTGCTTCGATATCCACCTGTGGCACTTCAGTTATGCTATTAAGTGTTGCTCTAGCTGCGTTAATTTTTTCCTGGCTAGTTAACTGAGTGCGAGTTAACTGTGTTTGTGCTGCTTGTAAATTTTTCTGGGCTGTTTCCAGTTTTAAGCTCTTGCTGTCTCTTTGGGAGGCTGATATTGCCCCTTGTTTATACAGTTCTTCATATCTTTGGTTTTCTATCGCCGCATTCCCCACTTCCGCCAGCCATCGGGCTACAGTGGTTTCTTGGGCTGCAATATCACCTTGGCGTTCTGCCTCTAAGCCGGCAATTATCGCTTGTTGTGCTAAAATTTCTCCACGTCTAGCACCTGCTTTGATGCGCTTTAAGTTCGCCTGTTCTACTTTCACTTGTTCCTCAGCCTCTTGCAAGGCCGCCAACAGGCGATCGCGGCTGTCTAAAATCGCTATCACCTGCCCTGCTTTTACCCTGTCGCCCTCTGTGACTAAAAGTTCTTCTACCCGACTTCCTTCCGGCAACATGGTAGCAGAAATTTTAATCACTTGTCCTTTTGGTTCGATGCGTCCTAGTGCTGTTACGGTTGTTAACTCAGGGATTATTGCTGCTGGGCTGGACTCATTTTGATTTAATTTATCCTGGAATTTAAATACCGTATAAACACTAGTACCGATTACAGTTAAAGATACAATAATGGCTATAACAAGGGGCGGACGTAAAATCGATGGGGAGGATATGGCTCGATCTAGCTTTGAGTTTTGCACAATAGCATACCTTTTAAGCAATTCCAAATACGCTGATTCAAATCAGAAAAAATCCTATTTTGGTAAATGTCCCGCCTAACTCTCTTTTATCACTCACCAGAGAAAATAGATGTGATACTGTCCGGTGAATTTTGGACATAATCATGGCTTTCCACTCCACTAACTCAAAATTTTCACTGAGGTATTAGTCTGTACACGAGAGATAGATAGTTTCTTTGTGGTCATTACCTACATTTTTCCTCTGTAGACTAGGAATCGCTGCTATGGTTACATAATCCCCAGAATGAACTCCAAAATACAAAACTAAACGGTTTAGTTCTATAATAGAATTATACTAAACCGAGTAGTTTAGTCAAGGGATTACTAACAAAAGTGTGAAAATATTGATAATGTTAAGGACTATTGGCACATGATACGCCCAAAAGGTGGAGAAACTGACCGCTCAAACTCAGTAGAGAAAATGGAAAAAATTTTGCAAGGGGCGATGCAAGAATTTTTAGCTCGTGGGTATGCAGCAGCGAGTATGGATAGGGTAGCAGAAGCAGCAGGAGTTTCTAAAGCAACAGTATACAGTTACTTTCAAGATAAAAAAGGATTATTTAAAGCATTAATTGAGAAATTAGCCAGAAAAAGGTTTTACTCCATATTGGGGTCACAACCCTTACATGGAGAACCCTATGTTGTCCTACGGCGGTTAGCAGTGACCGCCTTAGAGCAGATGGTCAAAGATAAAGAATATCAGTCATTTGAACGGCTGTTAATGGGGGAGTCGGCGCGGTTTCCCGAGTTAGCCCAGGTTTTTATTTACAGCATCGCCAAACCAGCCATAGAGACCATCAGTAAATATTTAGCAGCTCACCCGGAATTAAAAATACCTGACCCCGAAGCCACAGCCAGAATTCTCATTGGCTCCTTAGTCCACTTCGTGACTACTCAAGAAATTATGCATGGTAAAGACATTATACCCATGGAAGGCGATCGCCTGATTGATGCCCTCACACACTTAATTGTCAACTGCGCCGAATAACCTGTTTTTTGTGTTTTTCTCCCTCTAGAGAAGGAACTCATCACAGGGATAATTTTTTAGATTGTTCTTAGTAGATGTATAAATTTTCCCCAAGGCAAAACATCATGACTAAGAAACTCAACAATCTAGATCAGCCAGTCAGTGACGACGATCAAGACGCAGCAGCAACAGTCAAAGAAAGAAACTTAACCGCCAACCCAGGGGATGTCATAGACGAGTCTAAAACCCTAGAGGAAAAAGCCCAACAGATAGCCGTGAATGTGCCAGATATCACAGGCGACCAGATTACAGTCCCGACGTACTTTGTGGTGGAGTATCCTGATGGCACAAAGAAAGCACTCCACCATGTCAAAGACGCAGAAGAAATTTCTGATGTGATTCGCGCAGCAAGGCTAGATGAACATGGCGATCGCATTTGGTGGTAGTTTCTTCCTGGGACTGGGGAAGTGAAAACAGTGGATTTAGTTGTATAATCAGAAAAGGAAAATGTAAAAACTTTTTGTCTTTCAGCCGTGCAGCTTTGTAGCTTGAAAAAAATTAGGTTATTTAGCATCAAAATTGGTGATCAGTGGCCACCATAGGACTGCTCTAATGATTGCTTGTCTTGCATGATCATACAGCTTGTCTGAAGATAGACTACATCGGTTTGACAATAGAGCAGTGGGTGAAAATTTTCAACTTATGCAAACAGAATTACGGGATGCGATCGCCCCGCAAGAAATAGAACGCCGGCGCAACTTTGCGATTATCTCTCACCCAGACGCGGGTAAAACCACACTCACCGAGAAACTCCTACTCTACGGGGGAGCAATTCAACAAGCTGGCTCCGTCAAAGCTCGTCGTTCCCAACGCCACGCCACCTCAGACTGGATGGCCATGGAGCAACAAAGAGGGATTTCCATCACCTCCACAGTATTACAATTTGAGTATCAAAATTCTCTTCTCAATCTTTTAGACACACCAGGACACCAAGATTTCAGTGAAGATACTTACAGAACCTTGGCAGCTGCGGATAATGCAGTCATGCTCATTGATGCAGCCAAGGGGCTAGAAACCCAAACCCGCAAATTATTTGAAGTTTGCCGACTGCGTTCCCTACCTATCTTTACATTTATTAATAAACTAGACCGTCCCAGTATGTCGCCTTTAGAACTCATTGATGAAATTGAGCGGGAATTGGGACTGTCAACCTATGTAATTAATTGGCCAATTGGCACAGGAGACCAATTTCAAGGGATTTTTGACCGTCAACACCAGCAAGTACATCTGTTTCAAAAGAGTGGCGACCATGGTACAAAAAAAGCCACAGATACTATTATCGCCGCCAATGACCCCAGAATTGAGTCCCTTGTAGGTGAAAATTTGTATCACCAACTGCAAGAAGAATTAGAGATTTTGGATAGTTTGGGACCAACCCTAGACCTAGAAGCAGTGCATCGAGGTCAAATGACCCCGGTGTTTTTTGGCAGTGCAATGAATAACTTTGGGGTAGAATTGTTTCTCAAGTCCTTTTTAGAATATGGACTCAAACCCACCCCCCATGAAAGTAACAAAGGTAAAATTGACCCGACATATCCAGAGTTTTCTGGGTTTGTCTTCAAATTACAAGCTAACATGGACCCCAAACACCGCGATCGCATTGCCTTTTTAAGGGTGTGTTCTGGTAAATTTGAAAAAGATATGGTAGTTAACCATGCGCGCACAGGTAAAACAGTGCGCCTTTCCCACCCTCAGAAGTTATTCGCCCAAGAAAGAGACACAGTAGAGGTAGCATATCCAGGGGACGTAGTAGGTTTAAATAACCCGGGGACATTTGCCATTGGAGACACTGTTTACATGGGCGAAAAGTTGATTTATCCCAGTATACCCTCCTTCTCCCCAGAACTATTTGCTTACTTGAGGAATGCCGACCCAACGAAATATAAGAATTTTAATAAAGGAGTAACAGAACTACAAGAAGAGGGAGCCGTACAAATTTTACACTCCACAGATGAAAGCAAACGTAACCCCATTTTAGCAGCCGTTGGTCAACTGCAGTTTGAAGTAGTGCAGTTTCGTCTAGTCAATGAGTACGGAGTGGAGACCTACTTAGAAGCTTTACCTTATTCAGTAGCGCGTTGGGTAACTGGAGGTTGGGATATTTTGGATAAAGTCGGGCGTTTATTTAACACCTTTGTGGTGAAAGACCGTTGGGAGCGTCCCGTACTGTTGTTTAAAAACCAGTGGAACCTAGACCAAGTTAAGGGAGACCACCCAGAACTAGAATTAAGTCCCATTGCGCTCCCTCCCACAACCGAGAAAGCCTGAAATTAAAGCTTTTTTTGAGATAGTCAAACAACCCACGCTTAGAAGCGTGGGAATACAGCGCAGTCAGCTAACGGAATAACAATAGAGGAATCTTGGTACTTCTGAGCAGTTGAGCGGTGGTACTCCCAATGACTAAATGGCGAATGCGACTGTGACCGTAAGCGCCCATGAGCAAAAAACTAATATCTGCTTGGTGAATATAATTAGTGATAACCGTTTCTGGGTCACCCTCTAAAACACTACAAACTGGCTCATATCCAACGGTTTGCAAATATAGCTTACCTTGATGTTGTGTTTGAGTTGCCGTTTCCAGCTTCCCAGTTTTAGCCACAGTCAGCAAATGAATTTCTAAATCTTTCAATACAGGATAAGCGGCTAAAAATTGGAGAATATTGTTACCCGTAACACTACCATCATAAGCCACTAACAGGCGGGAAATTGGTTTAAATTCCTGCGGTGTAACTAAGCATGGTTTAGTACTACTGCGCACAATGCGATCTATATTAGCCCCTAAATGACCCGAAGCAAATTCTGCACCTTCTCCCCGTTTCCCCAAAACAATCAAATCTGCATCTTTCTCAAACTCATCAAAACAATCTACCAAAAACCCCGTTTTATTGGTTAACTGGACATCTGTGACACCTTCAGCTTTGAGAATTGCCGCAGCATTTTGTAAAATCAATCTAGCGCGTTGATTATTCAGCTTGGCTTTTTGATGTTCTAAATTGACCAGCTCATGCAATAAGTTTTCAGCGCTCCCTAGTCCAATAGTACCACTGAGGTTACCAGTAGAAGCTACTTGTTGGCTACGGATATCAGTCACAAATAAAACATTAATGTGACAACCAAACTTGAGAGCAAACCAAGCACCATATTTATAAACATTTTCTGCAAAAAACGAGCCATCGGTACAAAGTAAAATATTTTTCATGATGCTGTTAAAATACTATTGTTTGTTCAAACCATCGGCTTTAGGATACATAGCCAATTTATTCAGCAAGGTTGCACTAGCTTCATTTAGTCCTAGGACTTCCACATCTGCACCATTACGGCGAAATTTCAGCACTGCTCTATCAAGTACCTCCACTGCTCCTTGGTCCCACAGGTGAGCATGAGTCAGATCAATAGTCACCCGCTCCACTAGTTCGGTAAAATCAAAAGCAGCGAGAAATTCATCTCGTGATAAAAAGAAAATTTGACCAGCTACCTTATATGTGCAATGGGAACCGTCCTCACTCAGCACTTTATCCACAAACACTAACTGAGCAATTTTGTTAGAGAAGAATAAAGTACTCATGACGATACCGGTAACTACCCCCAGGGCAAAGTTTCGGGTAAAAATAGTCACAAACATTGTGGTTAACATGACCGCAGTTTCCGTGGTGGGGATGCGGCGAATATTCTGAAAGGATGACCAGCGAAACGTACCAATAGACACCATAATCATTACGGCTACCAATGCAGCCATGGGCATTTGTCTGACCCAATCCTGTAAAAATAAAATAGCAATTAATAGGAAAACTCCGGCCGCAAGGGTGGAGAGTCTCCCCCTACCACCAGACTGGACATTAATTACCGATTGTCCAATCATCCCACATCCTGCCATGCCGCCAAAGAAGGCAGTGACGATATTAGCAATACCTTGTCCTTTAGCTTCTTGGTTTTTATCGCTGGGTGTATCTGTGAGTTCATCCACTAAAGCAGCAGTCAGGAAGGAAGCTAATAAACCCACGATCGCTAAGGTGAGGGAATAGGGCAAAATAATCTTTAAGGTTTCCAGGTTCCAGGGGACTTGGGGTAAAGCAAACAAGGGTAAACTCTTGGGTAGTTCTCCCATATCCCCCACTGTGGGAACTTCTAGTTTTAGCGCCATGGCGGCGATCGTCATCACTGCTAAAGCTACTAAGGGGGAGGGTACTGCTTTGGTAAAGCGGGGTAAAATGTAAATAATTACCAAAGACAGGAGGGTTAATATATATACTGTGGGGGGAACGTTGGTGAGTTGGGGTAACTGGGCCAGGAAAATTAACACCGCTAAGGCGTTAATATAGCCAATCATTACCGCTCTGGGTACAAATTTCATTTGGCGACCCAGTTTGAGCACGCCAAACACAACTTGAAACACCCCGGTTAAGAGGGTGGCGGCGAATAAATACTGTAAGCCATGATCTTTGACTAAATCAATCATTAATAGCGCCATTGCACCTGTGGCCGCGGAAATTGACCCCGGTCTACCTCCTAAAAAGGCGGTGATCACGGCAATAATAAATGAGGTGTAAAGCCCCACTTTAGGATCAACCCCGGCGATAATGGAAACAGCGATCGCTTGTGGAATCAAAGCTAGTCCTACAACGGCTCCCGCCATGATATCCTGCCGAGTGTTAGAAAACCACTCTCGCCGCAAAATTGATACCTTCAAATTTCCTCCTAGGGTTGTTATTCATATCAAAAAATTACCAGTATTTTGGCGCACTCCCACTAATCTACCTCTGTGGGGGAATCCTGACCTGGTAAATAGCTCAGATCAACTCACAAAAAGCCAAATCTCCAGGCTTAATTCATTGAGTCCTACATCCAAAAGGAATTACAGTTACTTTGGTTTTCTGCTGTAACTAGCTTGAAATACTTCTAATTACCCAAAGGCTAAAGCTAAATTTTAGGGTGGACAATGCCAGATATTTAAGGCTACCGATAGCTTGCGTGGCGTAGCTGTAGAGATTGGAGCTGGGAGATTACTCCGACCTGCTGACTACTGAACAATGGAAAGGACTTTGATTTATTTGCTCTCACCATATCATGGTGTTGTTAAAATTTACAATAAAAATATCATTAACCTATTTTCAATCTCTCCCTATTTTCAATGGTAAAATGGTAGATAGAATCTAGCTTTTTGCCCCCATTTCCCATACCTAAGCTTACCTTGTGCGTAATCTCCAAGAAACTCACTTAAACCGCGCCCGTGCTAGTCTTAGACAAGCACTATCTTGGTATGGACATCTAGGGCTACGCCACGGAAGCTATCGCCAGTCGGGAAAGTTTAGCTCCCACCCAGAATTACTGGGGTTGCTCAAACCAGAATTAGAAACCTTAAACTCTACCCTGAGCAAACTAGACTCGAATGTGATTAGAATTGCAGCCTTTGGTTTGGTGAGTCGGGGTAAGTCAGCAGTATTAAACGCTTTACTGGGGGCGAAAATCCTGCAAACAGGACCGATCAACGGTGTAACTCAGTGGCCGCGTTCTGTGCGTTGGCAACCGGGAGGTAAGGTATTAGTTGAGTTAATTGATACGCCTGGAATCAATGAAATTGCGGGGGAAGCACGGGAAACAATGGCGCGAGAAGTAAGCAAACAAGCTGATTTAATTTTGTTTGTGGTTTCAGGTGATATTACGCGCCTTGAGTATCGCGCATTGTTAGAGCTAAGACAAGCACAAAAACCCCTGATTTTAGTATTTAATAAAATAGATTTATATCCAGAAACAGACCGCACAGCAATCTATCACAATTTGCAACAGCTAGGCGCAGGATACCCCCAAGCACCGCCTTTACTACCAGATGAAATTGTTATGGTGGCCGCGGAACCAGCACCCCTAGAAGTGCGGGTAGAATGGCCAGATGGTCGGGTGACCTATGAGTGGGAAACACCACCCCCCCTGGTGGAGGAACTACAACAGACAATTTTATCTATTCTCAATCGGGAAGGGCGATCGCTTCTAGCTCTAAATGCACTGATTCAAGCTCGGGATGCATCAGCAACCATGGCTGAAAAAACTATGGAATTCCGCAACCAAGAAGCTGAAGATATTATTTGGAAATTCACTAAATATAAGGCTTTGGCAGTAGGATTAAATCCTGTACCAGTTTTGGATGTTATCTGTGGTGCGATCGCTGATTTAGTTTTAATTCGTTCTCTAGCAAGGTTGTATGGCTTACCCATGACTAGCTACGAAGCCAGCAAAATCTTAAAGACCATTTTCTTAAGTTCCGGTGGGTTGCTGTTAGGAGAAATCGCCAGTAGTATGATGGTGGGTTTAGGTAAAACCACAGCGGCGATCGCTAGTGGTGAAAATCCCCTCAATATTACAGCTTATGCTGGAACTGCGATCGCTCAATCTGGTATTGCGGGTTATGGTGCATACACAGTAGGTAAAGCCGCTCAAGTCTACTTAGAAAAAGGTTGTACTTGGGGAGAATTAGGAGCTAGCACAGTAATTGAAGAAATTCTATCTCAGGTTGACCACAATACAATTCTCTACCGCCTACAACAAGAACTAGCAACAAAATATTGACATACTCACCCACCTAAAAGTATGGCTTACGCCACCCTACGCTATCGGTGATTCTTGACTTGAGAATTTTGGGTGCAAAATTGAGGAAACAACAGAAATAAAAACGAAGGCAAAAAAACTAGAGCCATCGTCAAAATTTCTTTTGATATTTTTGGCTTTTTACCTCCAGACGGGGATTCACTACCAAACCATTTTCATCAGCTTATCTACACTAGAAATATAAGCTTTTGAAGTCCTATAAAGCTAACAGTCAATATTCATCAATCAAGGTGAAAATATCATGACAACATCCCTAGAAGCTGTTCAATCTGCTGTTAACTCCGGCAATAAAACCCTAGATGAAGCTATCCTAGAATCTATTGTGGAAGCTCGTCAAACCTGCGAAACTCAAGGAGACAATTCCGCCAGCTGTGCTGTAGCGTGGGATATCGTCGAAGAACTACAAGCAGAAAAAGCCCATCAGCAACAAGCTCAACGACACCGCAAAACTGCTCTAGAAACCTACTGTGAAAAACATCCAGACGCACTAGAGTGTCTTATTTACGACGTTTAAACTCTCCGAAAATCTACCATGGCTGATTTTGTCATTTGCTGAATTATATCTAAATCAGGCGGTGGTGTTTCCCCATCCATTCCTAACCAGAGAAGATACTCAATATTACCAGCTGGGCCGGTAATAGGCGACCAAGTTAAGCCCTGATACTTCCATCCCAATTGAGAACCCACTTGTAACACCTGGAAAACAGCATCAGCTTGGTCATCAGGGTTCCTGACAACACCCTTTTTACCTACACGGGATTTTCCCACCTCGAACTGTGGCTTAACTAGTAATACTACATCCCGGGGACATTGGGTTAATTTCCACAAAGCTGGTAAAACCTTGGTTAGGGAGATAAACGATACATCCACCACCGCCAGATCAGGTATTTGCTCATCAGTATATAACTCTGCGGGTGTAAGATGACGTAAATTAGTACGTTCTTTTAATATCACCCGCGGGTCATTTCTTAAACCCCAGTCAACTTGACCATAACCCACATCTATACCGTAAACTTTTTTCGCCCCAGCTTGGAGTAAACAATCAGTAAAACCACCGGTAGAAATACCCCCATCTAAACAGATGCGACCCTCCACGGGGATTGTAAATAATTCTAAAGCTTTAGCCAGTTTTTCCCCACCGCGAGACACAAAACGCGATCGCTGTTTTACCTTAATTTCCGCAGTAGTATCAACCTCCGTCCCTGGTTTATCTACCATCTGCTGATTAACCGTTACTTCCCCTGCTTGAATTAAGCGCTGTGCTAAAGCGCGGGAACTACATAAATTTAACTCTACTAATAGCGTATCAAGTCGCTGCTTTACCAATTAAATTAACTCTCCTAAATCATTGTAAATTTGGATTCTCGTGTCACATTAAAAACAATAAACGCACCTTGTCAAAAAAGCCAAAGTGCGGTGGTTATATTATCCCTGATTCAAAAATTAATTTCTAAACATCCTGCTCGCTCAACTCACGAGTCATATAATCAAAAGGTTCATCAACAAAGCTAGTATCAGCAATACCAGCAGCTGCAACTTGTTCCTTAACCAAACCCTTGAGAATCTGGATACCAAAAACCGTAGGGCTAATAGGTACACCCAAAGAATTATAAGTTTCCCGTAGTCCTTGGAGTACCCGCTCATCTAAAACATTCATGTTACCTGCAACCAGGGCATAAGTAGCATAGCGCAGATAATAATCCATATCCCGCAGACAAGCCGCATAACGACGGGTTGTATAAGCATTTCCGCCGGGACGAATCAACTCTGGTTGTTCTTCAAACAACTTAGAACCAGCTTGTTTAACCAAGGCCGCCGCATTAGAGTTAATCGCAGCAGCAGCTTGTACCCGTGCCGTACCACTTTCAAAGTAAGATTTTAAACTGTCGATCGCATTCCGGTCAAAATACCTTCCAGCAACGTCATAATTCTTAATCAAGGTTGTTACTGCATCACGCATTCTTTCTTCTCCCAATAAATGCTATCTTTTGATATTAATTTGGTTGCAGTCATGCACCGGTAAATTTTTGTGCCATTCTAATTAAAATAAAATGCCGCACAAAAACAGATTACCCGCTAATTAAGGATTTTATGCCAAAGTTGACCCCTGATGAGATGAAGTTTAAGTTTTGTGCAGATGTTCCGGAAAAGGTTAATATAACCTGTAATCCAGAGAAGCTGTAACAAAAAATACAAAATTCTTTAATGTCCAGGATTTATGATATTCCAAGTGTGTCATCAACAACTTAATTCAGATCATCTGGGTGAGGATGCTTTGGAAGATTCTAGTTTTACTTTAGGAAATTGGTAGAGAAGGAGTAAAAATGACAACCCCACAAGAAGTCTTGAAGATGATTCAAGACCAAAAAATTCAGATGATTGATCTGAAATTCATCGATACACTAGGTACTTGGCAACATTTAACTATGTACCATGACCAAATCGATGAAAGTTCCTTCTCAGATGGCGTACCCTTTGACGGTTCCAGCATTCGGGGTTGGAAAAGCATCAACGAATCAGACATGATGATGGTACTCGACTCCAACACAGCTTGGATCGACCCCTTCATGACAGAGCCAACATTAAGTATAGTTTGTAGTATTAAAGAACCGCGGACAGGGGAATGGTACAACCGTTGTCCCCGTGTGATTGCTCAAAAGGCGATCGACTACTTAGTTTCTACCGGACTTGGTGATACAGCATTCTTTGGGCCTGAAGCAGAATTCTTTATCTTTGATGATGTCCGTTTTGACCAAAACGCCCATGAAGGCTACTACCATGTAGACTCAGTAGAAGGTGCTTGGAATACTGGGAGAAAAGAAAGCCCCAACTTGGGTTACAAAACACGCTTCAAAGAAGGTTACTTCCCAGTATCACCCGCGGATAGCTTCCAAGACATCCGTACCGAAATGCTACTGACCATGAGAGATTGTGGCGTACCCATTGAGAAACAACACCACGAAGTCGCCACCGGTGGTCAGTGCGAACTAGGTTTCCGCTTTGGTACACTAATACAAGCAGCTGACTGGTTGATGACTTATAAATACGTCATCAAGAATGTTGCCAAGAAATACGGCAAAACCATAACCTTTATGCCCAAGCCAATTTTTGGCGATAATGGTTCTGGTATGCACTGTCACCAGTCCATTTGGAAAGATGGCAAACCCCTATTTGCTGGTGACAAGTATGCTGGTTTGAGTGAAATGGGACTGTACTACATTGGTGGTATTCTCAAGCACGCACCCGCACTTTTAGCCATCACCAACCCCACAACTAATTCTTACAAGCGCCTAGTACCTGGTTATGAAGCACCAGTTAACCTAGCTTACTCTCAAGGTAACCGTTCAGCCTCCGTACGGATTCCTTTAGCTGGCGACAACCCCAAAGCCAAGCGCTTAGAATTCCGTTGTCCTGATGCTACTTCTAACCCCTACCTAGCATTTGCAGCCATGCTCTGCGCTGGTATAGATGGTATCAAAAACAAAATTCATCCCGGTGAACCCTTAGATAAAAACATCTATGAACTCTCTCCAGAAGAACTGGCGAAAGTTCCTTCAACTCCGGGTTCCCTAGAATTAGCATTGGAAGCATTAGAAAATGATCATGCTTTCTTGACAGAAACAGGCGTTTTCTCAGAAGACTTCATCCAAAACTGGATTGACTACAAACTAGCTAATGACGTTAAGCAGATGCAGCTACGTCCTCACCCCTATGAGTTTTACCTCTATTACGACTGCTAACTTAATTTAGCAGTGAACATTTAGCCACCCTGCTGGGGTGGCTTTTTTTTACTAATCACAGTCAAAAATTTGGTAGACAGCAACTTTAATCATATTCACAACTAGCTCATAGCAGCATGGCTACTCTCATAAATCAGGCGCACGGTGGGGTCAATTTTCCCTTGAATGGGGCTCCAGTACTCCGATAATTCTTCAGGAAGACCGAGTTCTTGTGCAGCACGCATTAGCATCGACTGCTGACGGTTTTTCACTTGTTGATATTGACGCATAGCCAACATCCGACTTCTATCTTGAATAGACATAACACAGTCCCCCTTATGGTTCTCGTAATCAATGGTCATTTACTACTCCACTATATTAACAATAATTCTGTAACTTTGGTTACAGAATAGGATTTTATTTACAAAAATTTATATTTTGTCCAGTTAGCCATGATCTCACACAGAGAGTTTTGTTCGTTACAATTTTTTACATATAATTGAGAAAAGTAATAAATCCCCTTCAATACCCGAGTATTTTCATGTCTGAGACTTTAACTAAGCTGAGTTATCAAGCCTTTCAACAAGGTAAAACTTATTTTGGTGTAATTCACAAAACTTTAAGTTCAAGGCTGATGAATCTGATTCATCCCACCCTAGGACAAAGGGGGAAACCCATGACTGAGGAGGTTTTATTCAAACTACAGCAAAGAATAAATCAGTTACTAGAAACAGATTGGCAAGATACAGAAAAAGGAGTATATCCCGAAAGCCTGCTATTTGACCAACCATGGTCGGATTTTTTCCGTTACTATCCCATGGTATGCCTAGAGCTACCGCAAATCTGGGAGCGGTCTGCACAAAAAAAACATCAAGAATTTTCCCCAGAAATAGAAACAGATGGTTATCCCAGCTACTATGTGCAGAACTTCCATAACCAAACCAACGGCTATTTAAGCGACAATTCCGCCAACCTATATGATTTACAGGTAGAAATCCTGTTTAGTGGCACAGCTGACCCCATGCGACGGCGGATACTGTCCCCTTTAAAGCAGGGGTTAAAAGCCTTTAATTCCCTACCAGCAAAACAAATACGTGTTTTAGACGTAGCTTGTGGGACTGGAAGAACATTAAGGATGCTCCGGGGGTCTCTACCTCAAGCATCCTTGTATGGTGTGGACTTATCACCAGCATATTTACGCAAAACCAATCAACAACTCTCGGAAATTCCTGGAGAGTTACCCCAACTCTTACAAGCTAACGCTGAAGAGTTACCCTACTTAAACAACTACTTCCATGGGGTAACTTCCGTCTTCCTCTTCCATGAGTTACCAGCAAAAGTGCGTCAAACAGTGATTGAACAATGTTTCCGAGTCACAAAACCCGGGGGAGTGTTTGTCATTTGTGATTCCATTCAAATCAGTGACTCACCTGAATTTGCTGTAAACATGGAATCTTTCCCCCTACTGTTTCATGAACCTTACTATCGGGATTATACACATGATGACCTAGTAGCACGTTTAGAGCAAGCTGGTTTTGAGAATATTTCCACCCAGGTACACTTCATGAGCAAGTATTTTATTGCTCATAAACCGGCTTAAAAACAACGTGATATATTTAACCAATAAATCAGGGTGAGTATTTGCCCTCACCCTAAAAATACAGTTGCACACAGGGGAGAGAAAAATGAGGGTTTGGCTGGCTTGTTTTTTATTGTTATTTGCTGTAGCAGAACTGTTTGACTGGTTAAAAAAATTCAACCTTCCCCTACCCATTTATATTTTAGGTGGCGTATTTTTAGCAGTTGCTTCTAACTATGACAAGATTGTTGGCTCCTACTTCAGTGATAGCAATATGGAAGCGTCATCGCAACAACCGCAGTTAAATTCCCCTAGTCCATCCCTTGATCCAGTTTCCTTCCCTAGTCCTGGTGAACAGGTGCAACAATCAGAAACACAACTTTGAACAAAATTAACCCACATCATCGTGAGCAAATCTGTTAAAGAGAAAATCTAGGGCATAGTTACGCAGTTTATAGTAAGCTATTGTGCAGCTAGATTATATAATAAAGAATTAAGTAACTAAGCGATCGCTTCTGAAGTATGCCAGCAAGAAACCATCTGTCTCAAGAGCAAAGAGAAAAGCTATTAAAACACCTAAAAGAGGAAGATAATCCTTATGTAAGAGAAAAAATACTAATATTATTGTTGATGAATGATGGGAAAACTTACCAAGAAATAAGTGATTTTTTAGACATAGCATATACAACAGTAGCATATTGGGCAGTGCATGGTGATCCGGATAAAATAGAAAGTTTTTTAGATGGAAGAAGAGAAGGTAACTTCCGTAAAGTAACAAAAGAATATGAGAATTTATTGTTGGAAGTAATTGAGAAAAACCCTGATGAATGTGGATATGAATTTGGCAGATGGACATCAGCCAGACTAGCGACATATCTAGAAATAGAGACAGGAATAAAGTTAAGTAGTTCGCAAGTAAGGAGAATTTTAGAGAGAAAAAAGTACGTTTACCTTTGGGCAAAGTACAGCCTAGAGGATAAACAAAATCCAGAGAAGCGTAAGTTATTTAAAGAAAAATTAGCCGAATATTTAAAAATAACGAAATCAACCCCTGAGCTTTTACAGGTATGGTTTTGGGATGAGAGTGGATTTAGTTTAAGAGTGATAAGAAGAAAAACATGGGGAAAGAAAGGTAAGAGAAAAGAGGTGACAGGACAAAGGAGAAGGGGAAGAGTGAACATTATGGGAGGGTTGCGTTATCATGACAAAAAAAGAATAAACTTTGTGATTAAACAGGGAAATGCAGATGTGTTTTATGAGCAGTTGAAATCTCTGAATCATTTTTTAAGACAGGAATGGATAGAAGCAGGAAATAAGCCGGAAAATTTTCCTGATAATTCGGCTAAAATAGTTATTATTCTTGACAATGCTAGTTAAAAAAAAGAAAAGATATTTTAGCTCGGATTGAAGCCGAAATGCCAAATATTATTCTAGAATTTTTACCACCTTATAGTCCAGATTATAATTTAATTGAACTGGTATGGCATTCGGCGAAAGAATATATAGCTCACAGATTATTTGAATCGGTAGAACAGTTAGAAGAATTATTAACTAAATTGCTAAACGAAGGAGGTCTTATTATTAAATGGGAGCGCAAAGTTAAAAATAAAGGTAATGCTGTTTATTCGATTTAGCTGCACAACAGCTTAAAAAGGTGAGGGTGTCTGTTTCTACATACTCTAATACTTCTGGTAAAAACAGTTCGATAAATTCCCAAAAGAAGGTTTGGATCAATTCTTTAAATAGTCTATCGTGGTCTATCATTGGCGGATGTTTGTCAAGTTATGATTAGTGTACCAAATATTGTTTGACCCCTCCCCCTTGCTTACAAGGGTAGGTTTTTAATATGATCTGTGAACGCAAGACCACCGAAGACAAGGAAGGAAAGTGGACAAGGAAGATTTTATCCGGAAAATGGTCTTTTAAGGGGCTATTTTTCTTACTAAGAATACAGACTTTGTACTGTTTTTCTCCGGTGGTCACCTTGTCCACCTTGTCCACCTTGTCTTGTCCTTGTCAGGGGAGGGGACTGGATTTTATTGTTTTTTGTGTGTTCGGTGTGTTCCCTAAGATAAAAATTATCAAATAACCGCCATACTTTACTTTTGTTGTTCTAACCAGTTAGTTAAATCTGCTAGAGATTGCAGGTCAAAAATTACATCTGCTAGGTTTTCTAATTGTTCTGAAGATAAGCTATTAATTTGGCTTTCCAATGTGGGAGTAATATTGTTAAATCGCCGTTTTACTTGTCTTCTAATAATTTTTTGTTCTCCTTGTTCAATTCCTTGTTCAATTCCTTGTTTAATTCCCTTCTCAATTCCCTTTTCCATCCAACTGGTAACAATTTCCATAATTTGTTCCTCTTCAACTAAGTTGGCTTGTTTTAATTCGGTGTTTAATTCTTGTTCTTCCGCTGTGTTTAATCTGAGATAGGTGTCAATAAAACCAGAAATTAGTTCTATTTTAGCAGGATTTAATTGTAATGTGACTAACATTCTCAAGCATTCTAGTTTAACTCTCACCCTTTCTTGTGGCTGAAAGTCCATTTTGGTCATTAATGCAGCTGCTACGGGGTTGGGTTGGTTTAAAAAGTTGCGCCATTTGAGGTTATTTAGCTGAATGGTAAAGTAGTTAAATTCCAGTATTTTTCGGTTGGGAAAGTTAACGGTATATTGGCTTTTTTCTGGGCGTTTTGGTTCGTCGTATGAGAAGATAACTATAGGAAATATGGGAAGTAAATATTTAGCATCTAACCGAGCGAAGTAATGGAACATTCGCCGTTCAAATTCTTTTTGATTATAGGCTTGATTTTCTAGGTGAATGAGAAAGTAACTGTCTTGTTTTTCCCATTTTACTTGTGCTAATAAATCTATTTTTCTTTTGTCTCCAGAGGTGACATCGGTAAATATTTCTTCTGGTAAGAATGTGAGGGTGTCTGTTTCTACATACTCTAATACTTCTGGTAAAAACAGTTCGATAAATTCCCAAAAGAAGGTTTGGATTAATTCTTTAAATAGTCTATCGTGTAAATAGTCTATCGTGGTCTATCATGAGAGGATGTTTAGTAAGTGATGATTAGTGTACCAAATATTCTTTCACCCCACCCTAACCCTCCCCTTGTCAGGGGAGGGGACTGGATTTTATTGTCTGTTCGGTGTGTTCCCTAAGATGAAAATTATCAAATAACCGCCATACTTTACTTTTGTTGTTCTAACCAGTTAGTTAAATCTGCTAGAGATTGCAGGTCAAAAATTACATCTGCTAGGTTTTCTAATTGTTCTGAAGATAAGCTATTAATTTGGCTTTCCAGTGTGGGTGTAATATTGTTAAATCGCCGTTTTACTTGTCTTCTAATAATTTTTTGTTCTCCTTGTTCAATTCCTTGTTCAATTCCTTGTTTAATTCCTTGTTTAATTCCCTTCTCAATTCCCTTTTCCATCCAACTGGTAACAATTTCCATAATTTGTTCCTCTTCAACTAAGTTGGCTTGTTTTAACTCGGTGTTTAATTCTTCTTCTTCCGCTGTGTTTAACCTGAGATAGGTGTCAATAAAACCAGAAATTAGTTCTATTTTAGCAGGATTTAATTGTAATGTGACTAACATTCTCAAGCATTCTAGTTTAACTCTCACCCTTTCTTGTGGCTGAAAGTCCATTTTGGTCATTAATGCAGCTGCTACGGGGTTGGGTTGGTTTAAAAAGTTGCGCCATTTGAGGTTATTTAGCTGAATGGTAAAGTAGTTAAATTCCAGTATTTTTCGGTTGGGAAAGTTAACGGTATATTGGCTTTTTTCTGGGCGTTTTGGTTCGTCGTATGAGAAGATAACTATAGGAAATATGGGAAGTAAATATTTAGCATCTAACCGAGCGAAGTAATGGAACATTCGCCGTTCAAATTCTTTCTGATTATAGGCTTGATTTTCTAGGTGAATGAGAAAGTAACTGTCTTGTTTTTCCCATTTTACTTGTGCTAATAAATCTATTTTTCTTTTGTCTCCAGAGGTGACATCGGTAAATATTTCTTCTGGTAAGAATGTGAGGGTGTCTGTTTCTACATACTCTAATACTTCTGGTAAAAACAGTTCGATAAATTCCCAAAAGAAGGTTTGGATTAATTCTTTAAATAGTCTATCGTGGTCTATCATGAGAGGATGTTTAGTAAGTGATGATTAGTGTACCAAATATTCTTTCACCCCACCCTAACCCTCCCCTGACAAGGGGAGGGAACTGGATTTTATTGTCTGTTCGGTGTGTTCCCTAAGATGAAAATTATCAAATAACCGCTATAGTTTACTTTTGTTGTTCTAACCAGTTGGTTAAATCTGCTAGAGATTGCAGGTCAAAAATTACATCTGCTAGGTTTTCTAATTGTGCTGAAGATAAGCTATTAATTTGACTTTCCAATGTGGGAGTAATATTGTTAAATCGCCGTTTTACTTGTCTTTTAATAATTTTCTGTTCTCCTTGTTCAATTCCTTGTTCAATTCCTTGTTCAATTCCTTGTTCAATACCTTGTTTAATTCCCTTCTCAATTCCCTTTTCCATCCAACTGGTAACAATTTCCATAATTTGTTCCTCTTCAACTAAGTTGGTTTGTTTTAACTCGGTGTTTAATTCTTCTTCTTCCGCTGTGTTTAACCTGAGATAGGTGTCAATAAAACCAGAAATTAGTTCTATTTTACCAGGATTTAATTGTAATGTGACTAACATTCTCAAGCATTCTAGTTTAACTCTCACCCTTTCTTGTGGCTGAAAGTCCATTTTGGTCATTAATGCAGCTGCTACGGGGTTGGGTTGGTTTAAAAAGTTGCGCCATTTGAGGTTATTTAGTTGAATGGTAAAGTAGTTAAATTCCAGTATTTTTCGGTTGGGAAAGTTAACGGTATATTGGCTTTTTTCTGGGCGTTTTGGTTCGTCGTATGAGAAGATAACTATAGGAAATATGGGGAGTAAGTATTTAGCATCTAACCGAGCGAAGTAATGGAACATTCGCCGTTCAAATTCTTTCTGATTATAGGCTTGATTTTCTAGGTGAATGAGAAAGTAACTGTCTTGTTTTTCCCATTTTACTTGTGCTAATAAATCTATTTTTCTTTTGTCTCCAGAGGTGACATCGGTAAATATTTCTTCTGGTAAGAATGTGAGGGTGTCTGTTTCTACATACTCTAATACTTCTGGTAAAAACAGTTCGATAAATTCCCAAAAGAAGGTTTGGATTAATTCTTTAAATAGTCTATCGTGTAAATAGTCTATCGTGGTCTATCATGAGAGGATGTTTAGTAAGTGATGATTAGTGTACCAAATATTCTTTCACCCCACCCTAACCCTCCCCTTGTCAGGGGAGGGAACTGGATTTTATTGTTTTTTGTGTGGTCGGTGTGTTCGGTGTGTTCGGTGTGTTCGGTGTGTTCGGTGTGTTCGGTGTGTTCGGTGTGTTCCCTAAGATGAAAATTATCAAATAACCGCCATACTTTACTTTTGTTGTTCTAACCAGTTAGTTAAATCTGCTAGAGATTGCAGGTCAAAAATTACATCTGCTAGGTTTTCTAATTGTTCTGAAGATAAGCTATTAATTTGGCTTTCCAATGTGGGTGTAATATTGTTAAATCGCCGGTTTAGTTGTCTTCTAATAATTTTTTGTTCTCCCTGTTCAATACCTTTTTCCATCCAACTGGTAACAATTTCCATAATTTGTTCCTCTTCAACTAAGTTGGCTTGTTTTAACTCGGTGTTTAATTCTTCTTCTTCCGCTGTGTTTAACCTGAGATAGGTGTCAATAAAACCAGAAATTAGTTCTATTTTAGCAGGATTTAATTGTAATGTGACTAACATTCTCAAGCATTCTAGTTTAACTCTCACCCTTTCTTGTGGCTGAAAGTCCATTTTGGTCATTAATGCAGCTGCTACGGGGTTGGGTTGGTTTAAAAAGTTGCGCCATTTGAGGTTATTTAGTTGAATGGTAAAGTAGTTAAATTCCAGTATTTTTCGGTTGGGAAAGTTAACGGTATATTGGCTTTTTTCTGGGCGTTTTGGTTCGTCGTATGAGAAGATAACTATAGGAAATATGGGAAGTAAATATTTAGCATCTAACCGGGCGAAGTAATGGAACATTCGCCGTTCAAATTCTTTTTGATTATAGGCTTGATTTTCTAGGTGAATGAGAAAGTAACTGTCTTGTTTTTCCCATTTTACTTGTGCTAATAAATCTATTTTTCTTTTGTCTCCAGAGGTGACATCGGTAAATATTTCTTCTGGTAAGAATGTGAGGGTGTCTGTTTCTACATACTCTAATACTTCTGGTAAAAACAGTTCGATAAATTCCCAAAAGAAGGTTTGGATTAATTCTTTAAATAGTCTATCGTGGTCTATCATTGGCGGTTATCATATTTGATTTCATGAAATTACAGGTTGGGTTCAATAGCACCAGGGGATAAAATCCCGCCTGTGTTGGGTTTGTTTACGTGAAATAAACCTAAAAAAAATTAGCTTGTTGCTGTCATGGTGATTTGTGTAATTGTGGTTGCTGAGGTGAGGGGATGGGAACTGGATGGGGTCAAACAATATTTGATACACTAATCATGACATTTTTACCCCCCCTTAATCCCCCCTTGTCAGGGGGGAAACAATAAAATCAAGTCCCCTCCCCTTAATTAACCGCCAATCCCTAATCTTCCGGCCACACCGGGAGTCAAAGGTAACAGAGTAGTAATCATTAAAAACAGTGCTAATAAACCTAAAGCGGCTCTGGTATCATCTGGTTCGGTGATTTCATTTAAAGTCGGGCGTTCCAAATCTCTTTGTAACAAGAAAATCACTACCGCCCAGTAAATAGCCAGGGGATTGCCTAAAGAAATCAGACCCAGTAGAATTAAAGTGGCTGTAGTTGCGCGTCCTGCGGTTTTGCGGCCATAAATTGCTTGGACAATCCGCCCACCGTCTAATTGTCCAGCTGGCATTAAATTCAAAGCTGTAACTACTAATCCTAGCCAACCAATCACTACCAGGGGATGGACACTAACCGTAGATGATTGTAAAGCCGAACCCAGAACCACCCGCGCCAAACCACCCACCAAAATAGAACCCTGGAAAAACTGATTAGGTAATTGAAATAAACTACCAGGGTGGGAAAGTAGCAAACCACTAATTAACATTAATAAGGAGAGAATACCACCAGCAGCAGGACCAGCCAAAGCAATATCAAATAGTACCTTACGACTAGGTAACAGAGACTCAAAGCGAGTAATTGCACCAAAGGAACCTATTTGCACAGCTGGTAAAAAGAAAGGCCAGCTCAAGCGGACTTGGTGACGACGAGCTACTAACCAATGACCGATTTCATGAGTTGCTAAAATTGCAAATATCCCCGCAGCAATGGGTAAAGCCTCTGTAAAGCGTCCGGGATTGGTAAAAAAGTCAAAATTCAGCAACAACCCCGCTGCTTCCAAGCTGGTGGCGATAGTTGCGACCAAGAGAATGACTGCAAAGAACTTTTGTTGTAATGACATCGGACGGGGATCATTACGGCTAGGTAAAATAATTACTACCGGTTTACCCTCTGTACCATCCACTAAAAACAGCCGATATTTATCCCCTAATTTGGCTTGTAAACTGGCGGTTAGGGCTTTGTGAACTGCTTCCGGTTCTCCGCGCAGATTACCTTTAAATATTGCCCCTTCTTGATAAGAGATGGTTTCTGTGGTAAAAAAGGTATCAATACCAAAAATAGAGCGAATAGCGCTTAAATCTTCCTCCGGAATTGGTACAGCTTCAATTTTCAGTTCTGCTAATACCACTTGGGGGGTATTTTCTCCTGTAGGTGCAGAATCCCCAGCTAACCTTTCGGTGGCCTGTTGTTTAATGATTGCATCTTGTCCAGCAGCGCGTAACTGTCTACCTAAAAAGATATATAACGCCGCAGAGCTGACTACTAAAATCAATATACCAGCTATATTAATATCAATGCCCGCGGCAAACAAACCAAAAAACAGTAACCAGGGAACCATCAACACGACGGACTGTAACCAGGCTAAGATTCCCAGTTTCCCAAAGGGTCTAGCGCGATAAAAGCCCCAACCTAAAATACCCACAGCAATTAATAAAATTATCCCCACAATGGGAATCTCTGACACAGTAAACATTTGCAAACCCTTCACTGTAAAAAAAATTAGCCTGAACTAGTCAGGTGTTACAGACATTATAAGGAAAATGCCGAAGAGACCGAAAAATAACAACTTTTCCTAATCTGACTCTCATTGTTTGCGCTTCAGCGCCTCTGGGTGAAATAACCCCAAAAAATCAAACAAACAATGAGCCATTTGTAACTTAGAAACTAGGGGAATTTCTACCTGATTTCCTTGTTGATCTAAAAAAACCGCCTGATTATCGTCACTAGCAAAACCGCTCTCAGGTTGATCAATGGGGTTAGCAACAATCACATCTAAATTTTTATACTGCAACTTCGCCCGCGCTGGGGTGATTATATCCCCGGTCTGTGCTGCAAACCCGACTAATAGCTGTGATGGTTGTTTAAGTTGGGCTAACTGGGCAATTATATCTGGTACTGGTTCTAAGGGTAAAGAACTGGGGAGCGATCGCTTAGGTAACTTCTGTGTACTATAATCTTTAGGCTTGACATCTGCCACCGCTGCGGACATAATAATTATATTAGCATCCTGTAGGTGAGATTTCATCGCCGCACCCATAGACTCTGCACTTACCACGGGTATAGCTTCCACCCCTAAGGGTACTTCCCAACTAGCAGGTCCATGTACCAAGGTTACCTTTGCGCCTCGGTGCATAGCTGCTTGTGCTAAAGCTAGCCCCATTTTACCCGTAGAGGGGTTACCAATAAACCGCACCGGGTCAAGATATTCTCTAGTTCCCCCGGCACTAATTAAGACATTCTGCCCTTGTAAATCTCGCTTACCACCACTGTATAACAGAGATTGGATATGAGTTAAAATTTCCTGCGGTTCTGCCATTCTCCCGGATCCAATGCGATCGCAAGCCAACAGACCCGAACCGACAAACATACCATGATACCTGGTATCTGTCAATAACCGTTGCCAATTGCGCAGCACCGCCACCTGGGCCCACATATCGGTATTCATGGCTGGTGCTAACAACACCGGACAACTAGAAGCCAGCACAGTATTTGTGAGTAAATTGTCAGCCAGACCACAAGCCAACTTAGCCAAAGTATGAGCCGTCAGAGGGGCAATTACCAACAAATCTGCCCATTCTCCCAAATCAATATGCAAAGGTCGGGAGTGATTTGCTTGCCAAAAATCATCATCTGTGTATGCACAATGGCGAGAGAGGGTAGCCAAAGTTAAAGGGGTGATAAATTGTTGTGCAGCTTGGGTAAGAATTACCCGGACTTCCACCCCAGTTTTAAACAAGCTGGAAACCAATTCACAGACCTTGTAGGCGGCGATCCCACCACCTACAGCAATGATGACCCTTTTTTTGCGGTTTCGAGTTTGGGACTGGAGATAGAGCATGGTCAAAAATTAGGAGTTATTACATAACTCCTAATTATGAAACCATTATGCTTCGTCGTAGGCTTCTAAATCCAAGAGGTAGATATAGGGTTCAACCAACTCAGGACGCTGAAAGGCGATCGCACGCAACAGATGCCAATCATTTAAACCCTCAAAGGCATTGCCGTAATTATCTACTTCCAGACGATTAGCCAACTCTTGCACATCTGTAGTAGTCATAGCAGAAATGTTTTTCTGAGAAATGGTTAAAGTTTTCACAATGCTTGCCCCTCCCTTATGCAGAATTCTTACCACAACCTCCGTAACGTGGAGACCCAGCATGACTTGAGTTTTAGCTGTGACGCTGCCACCCAATCTATCTTACTCATTAGAGAGGCCATATTTCCGAAAAAATTCCAATTTTTTTACCATAGTGCGGAAAAAAATTGTACCCCAGACTACCCAATCACATTAACCACAAAATTGCGTAGCACATCTAACATCTGGGGCTGAATTTCATGACCCACATCAAACTCATGGTACTGCACCCCCACCCCCAGGGACTCCATAAACTCCCGTGCTTTGACAGCGGCCGCCAGTGGCACAACCTGATCATACCTACCATGCATAATTAAACATGGGGTCAAATCAGCTTTAGTCGTGGTTACCAAATCAGGATGTAAATATCCACTCATCACCACTAACCCCCCTAAGGGCAATTTTAACCCCAGATCCAAAGTCATAGCCCCACCCTGAGAAAAACCACACAAAATAGTCTGGGACAAAGGTACACCAGTAATACTCTCCAAAGATTGCAACCAACCCATTAATAATTCCCGACTTTCGGGTAAACCTGCATACATATTTTCCATTCTCAGGTCATACCAAGCCCTCCCAGTAGAAGAGTTGGGAAAAGGAAACGGTGCATTAGGAAAAACAAACTGGTAATCAGGTAACTTAAAAAATGGTGCTAAAGATGCAATATCTTCAGCATTAGCACCCCAACCATGTAAACAGACAATTAAACCTGTGGGTGGTTGAGGTGTGGAACGGGGAAGAGAAATAAACTGTAAAGACATTAGTTTTATTATATGGCAGCTAGGCAGGTTTTAACCTGAGGTAAGTTTAAACTTTGTACGAATTAACACGAAACAATCGGGCTGATGAATGCCAAGATCAAAATAAACCAGCCAAGAGTATTGAAATTAATATGCCAGAACTACGCGAATCCATTGCTCAACACTACCACGAACGGACTAAATACGATCCTGAAACCCTAGCCTCTAAATCTCAAGGGTTAGACTGGGCTAAACAACCAGTACCCTTTAAAGAATACAAAATTGGTACCACCTTCGACCTCAAGCCCTATATTCAAGAAACAGCACAGACATTGGCTGATAACCCCGATGCTCAGTGGTGGCGGAGACTTTCGCGGTTACTGTTTCGCAGTTATGGACTCACAGCCAGAATGCCTTCCATGGGTAGTGCAGTATACTTACGAGCCGCTCCCAGTGCGGGGGGGTTATATCCGGCGGAAGTTTATCTAGTTTCCCGTGGGACGGGGTTATTACCACCGGGATTATATAACTACCAATGTCGGGATCACTCTCTGATGCATTATTGGGAAAGTGATGTCTGGACAGCTTTGCAGTCAGCTTGTTTTGACCATCCAGCTATGCAAAATACCCAATTAGCAATAATCATCACCGGGGTTTTTTATCGTTGAACCTGGCGATATGAGGATAGAGCCTACCGCCGCATTTTTTTAGATACAGGACACTTGCTGGGCAATATTGAGCTAGCAGCAGCCATGAATGACTATCGCCCCCACTTAATTGGTGGCTTTGTGGATGAAGCGGTCAATGACCTATTGTATATTGACTCGGAACAAGAGGGAGCCTTAGCTATTCTAGCCTTGGCAGATTTATTAGATATTGAGGAAAATTTACCACCAGGATGTACAGCTTTACCCTCCACCAGTGAAACCAATTATCCCCCCATCCCCGATGGTGAATTACTCAAATATTTTCACTCTCGCACCCAAATTACCCCAGATGCAACTCATCAGACTTATTTACCCTCCCCTAAGTCAGAGAATCTTTTAGAAGATAAATACAATTTTCCTTTCTGTCTGAAAGTTCCCACCGCTACTACTCCCATTAATTGGGGAGCAAAGCTGTCAGGTTTAGAAACAACCATGTATAAGCGACGTTCTACCCGGGCCTACAGTGGTGATGATTTAACCTTGGATGAACTCAAAAGTTTACTTGATTTCACCTATCAACCCCAAAATTACCTCCACCAAGGTTTAGATAGTTCTCCGGATTACTTTGATACCAACCTGATTGAAACATTTATTGCCGTTAGTGGGGTGAATGGTTTAGAGTCTGGTTGTTATTATTACGCCCCCAAAGCCCAAGAATTACGACAAATTCGCTTCAAAAACTTTCGCCGAGAGTTACACTTTCTCTGCTTGGGACAAGATTTAGGCCGCGATGCTGCGGTAGTCCTGTTCCATACGGCTGATCTTAAATCCGCGATCGCTCAATATGGCGATCGCGTTTACCGTTATTTACACATGGATGCTGGACATTTAGGACAAAGACTAAATTTAGCCGCTACCCATTTGAGTGTAGGCGTTAGTGGTATCGGTGGCTTCTTTGACGACCAAGTTAATGAGATTTTAGGCATTCCCGCAGATGAAGCGGTGATATATGTCACCACCATAGGAAGACCAAGGTAAAAAAGCACCGAAAACCCACCCCTGTGATCTGCTTCTTATTTCTCCTGTTCAGAAATGCAGTTTTCTAACTGAGAAATCAAAGCTTCCCCATCCAAATTTTGACCAATTAGTACTAACTGGGTTTTCGGTGTACCTTTCCATTCATCATCATTTAAAGTAAAGCGTTTACCACAAAGGTGGAAAATATGACGGTTAGGACTTTCTTCAAACCAGATAATTCCTTTAGCTCGGAAAATATTTGTCGGTAATTGGTTATCTAGGAAATACTGAAATTTTCTAATACTAAAAGCCTGGTCAGCTTGGAAAGAAACAGAACTGAAACCGTCATTTTCTAAATGGTGGGAATGGTGATGGTGATCATGGTCGTGGTCACACTTTGAGTGGTCATGGTCATCCACTTCCTGAAAATACTTGTCAGAGGTAAACAAACCCACACTGAGAATTAAACCCAGGGAACTTGCGATCGCACCGTGCGGATAATTCTCGCACCTTCTTTAACATCATTGATTTTCCGTTCCAAATCCCTCAAAGCCGCCTCATCAACTAAATCGGCTTTATTCAGGATAATGATATCACCATAGGCAATTTGACTATATGCCGCCTCAGCGTTAAATAAATCCAAGCTGTAGTTAGCTGCATCTACCACCGTAATAATTGAGTCCAGACGGGTTAAATCTCGTAACTCCGTACCCAGAAAAGTTAAAGCAACTGGTAACGGGTCAGCTAGTCCCGTGGTTTCCACCACCAAATAATCTAAATTATCTTGGCGTTCTAAAACTTGGTAAACCGCATCTACCAAATCATTATTAATAGTACAGCAAATACAACCATTGCTCAGGGCAATCATATTCTCTTCCGTAGAGACAATCAACTCATTATCAATAGCGATTTCCCCAAATTCATTGACTAAAACCGCAGTTTTTAAACCCTGTTGATTACCGAGAATATGATTTAATAAAGTCGTCTTGCCACTACCAAGAAAACCAGTAATAATTGTCACTGGTATTCCTTGCTTTGGTGCATCCATTTTTGTCAATTCGGCAGTAACTAATGTTTCCATAGAGATGTAATCAAATATCAAAAAATCATGTTAATTCCTCAGAAGTGCCTAGGTAGGAAAAAATGGTAGATTTCTCCCCTGACGTACTAGCATGGGAATACACAACAGTCATGGCAGCTGTTTTACCCCATTATTACCGATGATGATCACAAAATTCCACCGCCATCTATGGAATTTTCTCATCACTAATGACTACATAATCAAATATGTCTGAACAGCGTAAGTCTATTTCCTTATCTGACCTTTTCCTCATTGTTGCCACCTTTTTCGTCGTCGTCCTCCTGTGGCAATTACGGAGCTTATTAGTAATTTTAATGATTTCCGTAGTCTTAGCCTCTGCGATCGCCCCCTTAGTCAACGCCGCGGAAAAAATACGTCTTCCCCGTTGGCTAGGGGTAATTATCGTCTATGTTAGCTTAATTTCTGGATTAATTGGCGCAGGCTTAATCATTGGGCCATCGGTTTCGGAACAGATTCAGCGACTAGCTAGTAAACTACCGATGTATTTAGATAATTTGTGGAATGCTGCGGAAAATCTCGCCCTGCGACTGGGAATTACTCAAATAGAGTCAGTGGAAGAATTTTTTGACCTCCAGTCAGTAGCTAACTGGTTACTGCGTTCGAGTCAACAGCTACTTGTACGTTCCTTTGGCTTTACTCGTGGCTTTATTGGGGGAGTAGTAAATCTAATTTTGTCCCTGGTCATATCTGCTTATATGGTAGCTGGAAGTAAAAACTTAATTAAAGGTCTGGTGAGTCTGTTTCCCCAACCTTGGGACGAACGTCTAAGGGCGCAAGTTATCCCGATTGCTCGCCGCATGGGAGGATATATTCAAGGAAGAGTCTTAGTTTCTGCCATTCTCGGTGTTGTGATTACCGTGGGATTGAGGATTTTAGGACTATCAGAATTTGCCTTAGCTCTCGGTGTAATTGCGGGTTTTACTAACTTAATTCCCTTTGTCGGTTCAGTCTTAGGAGCAATTCCGGCTTTAATTGTCGCCATTCCCCAAAGTGGTTTAACTTTTCTGTGGGTATTGCTGTTATTTGTGATTATTCAAAACGTAGAAACTTATGTTCTTGACCCCCTGCTAGTGGGTTCTTCTGTGCGAGTGGGTCCTTTATATCAACTTTTAGCTGTACTGGGAGGAACGCAAGTTTTAGGAATTATTGGCGCTGTAATTGTCCCCCCTTGGGTAGCGGGTGTAGGTGTACTGGTAGAGAATCTTTATTTACAGCCGAAGTTATTAAGTGAAGAAAAATCTGCTGTTTGCAACTTATCTGTAACTTCAGATAATCAATCAAATTCACAGACAAGTATTACATCCGATGCTGTCTCTCCCACGGCGGAAAGTTAATGGAAATTTTAGATTTCACCTTGATATATAGCCTTTTTCAGGCTCATGAAGTACAGACCAATTCCCTATTCCCTATTCCCTATTCCCTGTTCCCTATTCCCTATTCCCTATTCCCTATTCCCTATTCCCTGTTCCCTGTTCCCTGTTCCCTGTTCCCTATTCCCTATTCCCTATTCCCTATTCCCTATTCCCTATTCCCTATTCCCTGTTCCCTGTTCCCTGTTCCCTGTTCCCTCAAACTAAAAAAAAATTGTACCTCACGAGCATGGGAAATGCTATAGACAATGTGAGGTTTTTGTTAAGTTATACCTTAGGCATAGTGTAAATATGATACCATTTTCCTTGCCGAAAAAGAATAGACATCTCAATGCAACCTCTATACAATCATTACAGTGATGCCATTGGTTTAGTCAGTGTTCACTTGATCTGGATGACCTACGGACATGAAAGAATATTTGCCGAGAGCGCACTTCTTAAGCAACAGTGTATCAAAGTATTTCAGACTGTTGCTGATGATAAAAAATGGATGATTAAAGCTCTAGAAATCGCGCCAGATCAAGTTTATTTACAAGTGGAGTATGACCACCATCACTCTATTGCTCAAGTAGTAAAAGCCTTTCAAGGTCGTTCTTGTAGAATTCTGCGGCGGGAATTTCCAGAGCTACGCAGACTACCCAACTTGTGGAGACCTTCTTATATATTTGATACCACTGGCAAAGTCAGCACTGCATTTGTTGCCGATGACAGCCAAAATGGCCATTAAAAATCAACCTATTCCCGCAGCTGTATAGTTTGGTGCGGGAGTTTGGGGTTTAGCCATTTTAATTTTATAGTATAAAGAATTAATTACTAATTAACCTATTCATAATTTCCTATCAATATGTGGTCTAAACTTACACAAGCGATCGCTAATCTCAACATTGCAGCTGATTGGATTGGAATTAGAGTCGTCAAGACAAACGCATCCACCCGTCATGTGCGGGATGGGTTACCCCAAATCAACGGTAAAACTTCCACCATGGGAGCTATGCTAGAAGTTTTAGTTAATGGCTGTCTAGGTTATGCAGCCACAACCTCTCTAGAATTACCATCACTACAATCAGCAGCCCATACAGCATATCAACAAGCACTAGCAGCAAGCAAATGGTGGATATATCCCTTTAACGCCAATCAACGCCCTAAAGTAGTGGGGGAATATAACTCACCCTACCTGGAACCCTTAAATAGTTTGTGTCCTGGAGAAATCAATAATTTCTTGGTGCGTATATGTCAGGGGTTAAAAGTTAATGACAAAATTGTTCAAACCTCAGCCAGCGCCACCACTACGGAAAGAGAAACTTGGTTTGTCAGCAGTAACGCTTCCCAAGTATATCAAAAAATTGTCTCCCTAGGAACCCATTATGGGGCGATCGCCCAAGATGGTAAAATAGTCCAACAACGCAGTAATAATGGTTGGCAAGCACACTGCTATCAAGGCGGATGGGAGCTATTAAAACAAGAGCAATTATGGCAGCGAGTGCAGCAAATTGGCGAGCAAGCAGTAGAACTGCTAACCGCCACAGAATGTCCCAACACCCGCACCAACCTACTTTTAGCACCTGACCAAATGATGCTGCAAATTCACGAAAGCGTCGGACATCCCCTAGAAATTGACCGCATTTTAGGAGACGAACGCAACTACGCCGGGGGTAGCTTCGTCAAACCCAGTGACTTTGGTAACCTAGAATACGGTTCACCCCTAATGAACATCACCTTTGACCCCACCGTACCCGGGGAATTTGCTAGCTACGGATTTGATGATACAGGCGCAGTAGCCACAAAAGAATATGTAATTAAACAAGGCGTACTACAAAGGGGACTAGGTAGCTTAGAAAGCCAAGCTAGAGCCAATATACCCGGTGTAGCTTGCGCTCGTGCTTGTTCCTGGAACCGTCCCCCCATAGACCGCATGGCTAACTTAAACCTAGAACCAGGGAACCAAACCACAGCAGAAATCATCAGCGGTATAGAACACGGAATTTACATGGAATCCAATCGCTCCTGGTCAATAGACGATCGCCGTTATAAATTCCAATTTGGTTGTGAATATGCCAAATTAATTGAAAACGGTCAACTCACCAAAACCCTACGCAACCCCAACTATAGAGCCACTACCCCGGAATTTTGGCACAGTCTCACCCACATAGGCAATGCTGACACCTGGGAAATGTATGGTACCGCCATGTGTGGTAAAGGTGAACCTAATCAAGCCATTTGGGTAGGACATGGTTCACCCCTGTGTGTGTTTGCTAATGTGGAGGTTTTTGGCGGTGGTTAAACAACTGCTTACCCCACCCACAAGTATCCTGCAACTTTTGCTATATCAAACCCCCCTCATCCCTAACTATCCCCAGAAATTCCCCCTCAAAAACACCCCATGACTTTAGAAAACAGTTTCAATCAACTTATAGAAACACTACTGATAGAAAAAACAGTCACGGAAGAATTTACCCTCAGACTCAGCAGTGAACACAGCCAATTTACTCGTTTTAACCATGGGAAGGTGAGACAAACAGGTGTAGTTGCTGACGGTTCCATAGAATTAACTTTAATGGAAAATCAGCGCCGCAGCTTTCGCTGTTTTCCCTTGACAGGAAACAGGGAAATAGACTCCCTCGCAGCACACACAGCATTACTCGAACTCCGCCAAGAATTGCCAGTTTTACCCCTTGACCCCTATTTAGTGTTACCATCAGGCAATAATATTAGTCGCGAAGTCAATTCTGGGCAATTATTACCACAAGAATCCGTAGTTACAACTATATTAGCCCAGGTGGGAGATTTAGACTTTACTGGTCTTTATGCCGGAGGGTTAGTGATTAAAGCCTATGCTGATTCTCAAGGTCAAAAACACTGGTTTACCACTGATACCTTTACCTTAGATTATTCCCTATTTGATACCTGTGGACAAGCAGTTAAAGTCATCCTTGCTGGTAGTCATTGGGATGACAGCGCTTACATCGCCAAGATGAGCGCAGCTAAAACCCAACTAAAATTACTTTCCCGTCCAGCTAAACAATTGACACCGGGACGGTATAAAACTTATTTTGCTCCCGCTGCAGTAGCAGATTTATTAGATATGCTTTCCTGGTCAGCGGTGAGTGAGGCTGATTTACAACAGGGAAACAGTGCTTTGGCTATGCTATCACGCCAAGAAAAACAACTATCCCCTAAGTTTAGTTTAACAGAAAACTTTCAACAGGGGTTTGTACCGCGATTTAATCAATTAGGAGAAATGGTAGCTCCTGAGTTACCCATAATTACACAGGGGGTTTTAGTTAATACTCTAGTTAATTCTCGCACCGCTAAGGAATACGGTAAAACCGCCAACGGTGCTAATAGCTCCGAAACTTTGCGATCGCCCCACATCAGTCCGGGTAATTTAGGCTTTGACGATATTCTTAGGAGTTTAGATACAGGACTATATATATCTAATCTACATTACCTCAACTGGAGCGATCGCCCCACGGGGAGAATTACCGGGATGACTCGTTATGCTTGTTTTTGGGTAGAACAGGGGGAAATCATCGCCCCCATTGAAAATTTACGCTTTGATGAAAGTCTCTATCGTTTCTGGGGAGATAATCTTGTAGAGTTCACCAACTTTCAAGAGTTCATCCCCGATGTGGGAACTTATGAGAGTCGTCAATTAGGAGGTAGTCTAGTTCCCGGAATGTTGGTAAATGACTTCACCTACACGTTATAGAAAAACTGTTGACGGTATGGCTAACGCCACGCTATCGCTATCGACTCCGCTCACCGACCACGGGTGACGGTTGACGGTATGGCTAACGCCACGCTATCGCTATCGACTCCGCTCACCGACCACGGGTGACGGGTGACGGTATGGCTAACGCCACGCTATCGCTATCGACTCCGCTCACCGACCACGGGTGACGGTTGACGGTATGGCTAACGCCACGCTATCGCTATCGACTCCGCTCACCGACCACGGGTGACGGAAGGGCGATCGCTTATGCATAGGCGATCTGCTTGCAGCAGCGCTTCGCTATCGCCATGAAGCTCGACAATTGGGAGGGAACCGGGGGTTAGAAACCCCCGTCTAAAAGCTGAAGTCGGATTAATCCGACTGAGTGTTAAATATAACATTATAAATGCCATTAATAACCATTGCCTAGAGTACCCTATTTAACCTAATAGTCCACTTCTAGTGGACTTTCGCTATCAGACGGGTAATTTATTACCCGGCTGCTTAGTGCGATCGCTGTTTTGTTGACGGTTGACTGGGATAGATTACCCAGCTATCCGCGAATGATTGTGATATTTCTCCCTTGAGGACTCTGGGTTATTTCCGTGGTGGTGCGATCGCTGATGGGGGGTAAATCAGGGCGACGGTCAAATATGATTAACCATCCTGTATTTAGATTGAGTCCTGATAAATACTTATCTAACTGTATCAATCCTTGCTGTAAAGAGTCCGGTTTACCCTGTTTCCATACCTTTAATTCCATCCCTAAGACTACATCCCCATAACGCAGACATATATCCATCCTCCCGGAGCCTATAGCGTATTCCCGTTCTAAGCTACCACCACCATTAACGACACGGTGTAAAAATGCCATTAATACTAAGTGAGGCGCAATTTCTGGGTACGGGGTACTTTTAAATAATGGTTCTCCGTGTTGTCGCCAAAAGTCTAGAAAGGTTTCTAATAGAACTTGCGGGTTTAATTCCCCTGTGGGTGTTAACCAACTGGGTTGAATCATCGGTAAACTATCTTGAGTACCCTGAGCTAACACCTTGGGGATGACCTCTTGATAGATGGGGTTAGCTACCTTTAACCCACCTTCTTTACTGCGAATCACTAAACCTAAATCTAACAGATAACGGCGATCGTCTTCTGGGGTGTTGGGTAGTTCTTCCCCAGATAAAATAGGTTCTATAATGGCTTTAACTCTATCTTCTCGCAATCGTTCTGCTAAACTATCTAAATGGGTGTCTTGCCTTTGAATTAGTACATCTTTGGCTTGATTGATTAAATCTACCGTGATGGGGATATTGGTATCTTCTGCTAAATATTCTGTAACTTCCTTAGCTAAAGCATTGACTAACCAAGGTTGACCTTGAGTTAAATCATAGGCGTGGTTAATAGCTTGGGGGGTAAATATTTGCCCAGTGGCTGCGGTGTGTTGTGCGTATAGATTACTTACATCTTCTAGAGTGAAATTACTTAAAGTCAGAGAGCGCACCTTGATATTAAAAGGGCTAGAGGTATTTAACCTATCGCTACCACCAGAGGCTACCTTATAATCACGTACATCCCGCATCCCAATCAAGGCTACACATTGGGGGAAACCTTGGGGACGACGGGGGAAACCATCCCTTAATTGCCTTAAGACAGTAATTAAAGTTTGATTTTGCAGAGAGTCAATTTCATCAATAAACACCACCAGGGGGCGCACAGAAGCCTCGCCCAGGCAGTTAAAGCAGCATTTATCCTTTGTCCTGGTAGTGCATTTGGCCACACCGGTGGTTCTAGCTCCTTGGGTAGCCAAAATCTTGCCGCCTCTCGCCAAGCACCTAAAATTGCCTGTTCTGCTATTTCTGGCTGATCGGGAAAGGGCGAACCTACTTCTGCGGATACCATGACGGCGGTATATTTACCACTGGCTGTTAATTCCTGTGCTAGGGTAAGCATGGCAGTGGTTTTACCTGTTTGTCTGGGTGCATGGATAACAAAGTAATTCTCTTGCTCAATCAGGCGTTTTAATTGGGGTAACCGTTCACTGGTGGGTAGGGTATAGTGGATATTTGGCTTACAAGGGCCTGCGGTGTTAAACCATTTAGTCATAAAAGTTTAGGTATAGGTTGATTTGATTATAACTGTGATCACGGTTGACGGTTGACTGACAAAACGCCAGTGCGATCGCCTGTGAAACCGCAGCAGTTTAGAGCATTGGGAGCCAGGGGTTAGAAACCCCTGTCTAATAGCTAAAGTCGGATAAATCCGACTAGGTGTTAACTGTTGACGGTGGTCGGTGAGCGGAGTCGATAGCGATAGCGTGGCGTTAGCCATACCGTTGACGGTGAGCGGAGTCGATAGCGATAGCGTGGCGTTAGCCATACCGTTGACGGTTGACAGTTGACGGGTCAGGGTTTAAAAGCTACAAGCACCGGGAGCCAGGGGTTAGAAACCCCTGTCTAATAGCTAAAGTCGGATAAATCCGACTGGGTGTTAAATATAACTTTATAAATAGGGTTAACAATTATTATTAAGCGAATATTTGACACCCTGGACTTATACCATAACCAAGATGTTGACCCCAGAGCGATCGCAATTTCATTTAAGCAGTTAGCAGAGAATCACCCAGAAGCTGATTTGCGAACTCTAAGTCCTGAATGTAATTTTTCTATTTTTTTAATAAATTTTACTTCACTTTAAATTTATTGTGGTTTATATTTTTTTTGTATGAAGCGTAATTAAGCAAGTTGCAAACGCCATTCCCTATGCTATGTACCACCCATAACACCTTTACTCCTATGGCTATTGTATTTATTGATTCCACTGTATCCGACTATCAAACCCTCGCTGCGGGTGTTATACCAGGTATAACCACTGTTATCCTCAATCCTGATGAGGATGGTATAACTCAAATTACAAGATTTTTAGCACAGCATCCCCACTGTGACACTCTCCACATCATTTCTCACGGTGCGCCGGGATGTTTATATTTAGGTAATAGTCAAGTTAACTTAAGAAATCTTAATTTATACCAACCACAGTTACAGCAGTGGTCAAGTCGCCATATCTGTCTCTATGGGTGTGAAGTGGCTGCGGGGGATGCAGGGGCGGAATTTATCCAGAAGTTACAGCAGCTAACCCAAAGTGTTATTAGTGCTTCCACTAGTAAAACCGGTCATCCTACCCTGGGGGGTAATTGGGATTTGGAGCTAGGTGATGGATTGGTGTCAGTACCTTTGAGTGGTGCGACATTGAAGAATTATATGGGGGTACTGAATATCATCGGCAATTACAATACCCCTGGCTCTGCTTTGGGTGTACAAGTAGTGGGGAACTACGCCTATGTCGCTGATGATATTGCAGGATTGCAAATCATCAATATCAGCAACCCCGCCAACCCCACCCGCACCGGCGTTTACGATACCTCTGGACGGGCTTATGATGTACAAGTAGTGGGGAACTACGCCTATGTCGCTGATGAGCGTGCATTGGAAATCATCAATATCAGCAACCCCGCCAACCCCACCCGCACCGGCAGTTACGATACCAGTGGCGTTGCTAATGGTGTACAGGTAGTGGGGAACTACGCCTATGTAGCTGATAGGGATGCAGGATTGCAAATCATCAATATCAGCAACCCCGCCAACCCCACCCGCACCGGCGTTTACGATACCTCTGGCTCTGCTTTGGGTGTACAAGTAGTGGGGAACTACGCCTATGTCGCTGATGATTATGCAGGATTGCAAATCATCAATATCAGCAACCCCGCCAACCCCACCCTCACCGGCAGTTACAATACCCTGGGCGCTGCTTATGATGTACAAGTAGTGGGGAACTACGCCTATGTCGCTGATTATAATGCAGGATTGCAAATCATCAATATCAGCAACCCCGCCAACCCCACCCGCACCGGCGTTTACGATACCCCTGGCTTGGCTCATGGTGTACAAGTGGTGGGGAACTACGCCTATGTCGCTGATGATTATGTAGGATTGCAAATCATCAATATCAGCAACCCCGCCAACCCCACCCGCACCGGCGTTTACGATACCCCTGGCTTGGCTCATGGTGTACAAGTGGTGGGGAACTACGCCTATGTAGCTGATAGGGATGCAGGATTGCAAATCATCTTTAATGATCAGTTTATAGCGATCGCCCCTACTAATGCTACACAGGCTGAAGGTAACGAAGATACTACCCCCTTCACCTTCACAGTTACCCGCACGGGGAACACCACAAGTACAAGCACAGCTAACTGGGCGGTTACAGGTACAGGTGACAACCCTGCTACTGCTGATGACTTTACAGGTGGAGTATTTCCATCAGGTACAGTTGAGTTTCTCCAGAACGAAACCACTAAGGAAATTACAGTCAATGTCAGTGGTGACAGGGTAGTAGAACTAGATGAAAGCTTTACAGTCACCCTATCCAACCCTAGTGACGCAACTATTACCACCGCTGCTGCTACGGGGACAATTGAAAATGATGATGCTACCTTAGAGATCGCCCCTACTAATGCTACACAGGCTGAAGGTGACGCAGATACTACCCCCTTCACCTTCACAGTTACCCGCACGGGGAACACCACAAGTACAAGCACAGCTAACTGGGCGGTTACAGGTACAGGTGACAACCCTGCTACTGCTGATGACTTTACAGGTGGAGTATTTCCATCAGGTACAGTTGAGTTTCTCCAGAACGAAACCACTAAGGAAATTACAGTCAATGTCAGTGGTGACAGGGTAGTAGAACTAGATGAAAGCTTTACAGTCACCCTATCCAACCCTAGTGACGCAACTATTACCACCGCTGCTGCTACGGGGACAATTGAAAATGATGATGCTACCTTAGAGATCGCCCCTACTAATGCTACACAGGCTGAAGGTGACGCAGATACTACCCCCTTCACCTTCACAGTTACCCGCACGGGGAACACCACAAGTACAAGCACAGCTAACTGGGCGGTTACAGGTACAGGTGACAACCCTGCTACTGCTGATGACTTTACAGGTGGAGTATTTCCATCAGGTACAGTTGAGTTTCTCCAGAACGAAACCACTAAGGAAATTACAGTCAATGTCAGTGGTGACAGGGTAGTAGAACTAGATGAAAGCTTTACAGTCACCCTATCCAACCCTAGTGACGCAACTATTACCACCGCTGCTGCTACGGGGACAATTGAAAATGATGATGCTACCTTAGAGATCGCCCCTACTAATGCTACACAGGCTGAAGGTGACGCAGATACTACCCCCTTCACCTTCACAGTTACCCGCACGGGGAACACCACAAGTACAAGTAGTGTTGACTGGGCGGTTACAGGTACAGGTGACAACCCTGCTACTGCTGATGACTTTACAGGTGGAGTATTTCCATCAGGTACAGTTGAGTTTCTCCAGAACGAAACCACTAAGGAAATTACAGTCAATGTCAGTGGTGACAGGGTAGTAGAACTAGATGAAAGCTTTACAGTCACCCTATCCAACCCTAGTGACGCAACTATTACCACCGCTGCTGCTACGGGGACAATTGAAAATGATGATCCCACCGTTATTGTAGACATCCAAGATGTTGTCGGTAACTATTTCGTTTCCGCCTACGACCCTCAACAAGATTTGAATGGTCACCACACTATTTCCGATGATCAAACTCAATTAGACCTATTCGGTAATACCTGGAAAAAACTGGACATTGGCAACTACAACATTACTGCCAACACCATCCTAGAATTTGAATTCCGAAGCACTAGCGCTGGAGAAATTCATGCCATTGGCTTTGACACAGATAATGTAATTAGTCCACAAACAACATTCAAACTCAGTGGTACTCAAAATTGGGGATTACAAAATTATAACAACTACAGCATAAGTGAAGGTTGGAAAGCTTACCAAATTAGCGTAGGAGATTACTTCACGGGAGATTTTAACTACCTCACTGTAGTGAATGACCACGATGTAGTAAATCCTAATGCTGATAGTCAGTTCCGGAATCTAAAAATCTATGACAAGGTTCCCAACATTAAGGTTGACATCAACGGTCAAACCAACGACCACCTGATTTCTTCTTACGACCCTCAACAAGATTTGAATGGTCACCACACTATTTCCGATGATCAAACTCAATTAGACCTATTCGGTAATACCTGGAAAAAACTGGACATTGGCAACTACAACATTACTGCCAACACCATCCTAGAATTTGAATTCCGAAGCACTAGCGCTGGAGAAATTCATGCCATTGGCTTTGACACAGATAATGTAATTAGTCCACAAACAACATTCAAACTCAGTGGTACTCAAAATTGGGGATTACAAAACTATAACAACTACAGCATAAGTGAAGGTTGGAAAGCTTACCAAATTAGCGTAGGAGATTACTTCACGGGAGATTTTAACTACCTCACTGTAGTGAATGACCACGATGTAGTAAATCCTAATGCTGATAGTCAGTTCCGGAATCTAAAAATCTATGACAAGGTTCCCAACATTAAGGTTGACATCAACGGTCAAACCAACGACCACCTGATTTCTTCTTACGACCCTCAACAAGATTTGAATGGTCACCACACTATTTCCGATGATCAAACTCAATTAGACCTATTCGGTAATACCTGGAAAAAACTGGACATTGGCAACTACAACATTACTGCCAACACCATCCTAGAATTTGAATTCCGAAGCACTAGCGCTGGAGAAATTCATGCCATTGGCTTTGACACAGATAATGTAATTAGTCCACAAACAACATTCAAACTCAGTGGTACTCAAAATTGGGGATTACAAAACTATAACAACTACAGCATAAGTGAAGGTTGGAAAGCTTACCAAATTAGCGTAGGAGATTACTTCACGGGAGATTTTAACTACCTCACTGTAGTGAATGACCACGATGTAGTAAATCCTAATGCTGATAGTCAGTTCCGGAATCTAAAAATCTATGACAAGGTTCCCAACATTAAGGTTGACATCAACGGTCAAACCAACGACCACCTGATTTCTTCTTACGACCCTCAACAAGATTTGAATGGTCACCACACTATTTCCGATGATCAAACTCAATTAGACTTATTCGGTAATACCTGGAAAAAACTGGACATTGGCAACTACAACATTACTGCCAACACCATCCTAAAATTTGAATTCCGAAGCACTAGCGCTGGAGAAATTCATGCCATTGGCTTTGACACAGATAATGTAATTAGTCCACAAACAACATTCAAACTCAGTGGTACTCAAAATTGGGGATTACAAAACTATAACAACTACAGCATGGAGCAAGATTGGAAAGCTTACCAAATTAGCGTAGGAAATTACTTCACAGGTAACTTTAACTACCTCACTGTAGTGAATGACCACGATGTAGTAAATCCTAATGCTGATAGTCAGTTCCGTAATATCCAACTTTATGAAGTTAGCTAGTGCGATCGCTGTTTTGTTGACGGTTGACTGGGATAGATGACTAGGCTACCCCCGAATTACTGTAATATTTCTCCCTTGAGGACTCTGGGTTATTTCCGTGGTAGTGCGATCGCTGATGGGGGGTAAATCAGGACGACGGTCAAATATGATTAACCATCCTGTATTTAGATTGAGTCCTGATAAATACTTATCTAACTGTATCAATCCTTGCTGCAAGGGGTCGGGTTTTCCCTGTTTCCATACTTTTAATTCCATCCCTAAGACCACATCCCCATAACGCAGACATATATCCATCCTCCCGGAGCCTATAGCGTATTCCCGTTCTAAGCTACCACCACCATTAACCACGCGGTGTAAAAATGCCATTAATACTAAGTGGGGCGCAATTTCTGGGTAGGGGGTACTTTTAAATAATGGTTCCCCGTGTTGTCGCCAAAAGTCTAAGAATAAGTCTAATAATTTTTCTGGGATTAATTCACCACTAGGACTCAACCATTCAGGTTCAATCACCCCTAGGGACATAATGGGGGTATAAGCTAAAACTTTAGGTAAAACCTCTCTATATATGGGGTTGGCAATTTCTAAACCTTTGATGGGATGATAGCGACACAATCCTAAATCTAGGAGAAAACGAATATCATCATTAGGTACATCTGGTAATTCTTCCCCGGCTAACATGGGTTGAATAATTGCTTTTACTCTATCCTCTCGCAGTCGCTCTGCTAAACTATCTAAATGGGTGTCTTGTCTTTGAATTAGTATATCTTTGGCTTGATTGATTAAATCTACCGTGATGGGAATATTCACATCTTCTGCTAGGTATTCTGTAACTTGACGGGCGATCGCATTGACTAACCAAGGTTGACCTTGAGTTAAATAGTAGGCGTGGTTAATAGCTTGGGGGGTAAAGATTTGCCCTGTGGCTTGGGTGTGTTGTTCGTATAAGCTTTTAACATCTTCTAAGGTGAAATTACTTAAGGTTAAAGATTCTACTTTGATATTAAAGGGGCTAGAGGTATTTAACCTATCACTACCACCAGAGGCTACCTTATAATCACGTACATCCCGCATCCCAATCAAGGCTACACATTGGGGGAAACCTTGGGGACGACGGGGGAAACCGTCCCTTAATTGCCTTAAGACAGTAATTAAAGTTTGATTTTGCAAAGAGTCAATTTCATCAATAAACACCACTAGGGGGCGCTTAGAAGTTTCTCCCAGGATTTGAGGAAAGAGCCGATACGTTGAGGTGGATTACCATTAGTTAAAAAAGGTGGTTGTAATTCTGTTGGTAGCCAAAAGTCAATAGCATCTTGCCAAGCACCTAAAATTGCCTGTTCTGCTACTTCTGGCTGATCGGGAAAGGGCGAACCTACTTCTGCGGATACCATGACGGCGGTATATTTACCACTGGCTGTTAATTCCTGTGCTAGGGTGAGCATGGCAGTGGTTTTACCAGTTTGTCTGGGTGCATGGATAACAAAGTAATTCTCTTGCTCAATCAGGCGTTTTAATTGGGGTAACCGTTCACTGGTGGGTAGGGTATAGTGGATATTTGGCTTACAAGGGCCTGCTGTGTTAAACCATTTAGTCATAAAAGTTTACGTATAGGTTGATTTGATTATAACTGTGATCACGGTTGACTGTTGACTGACAAAACGCCAGTGCGATCGCTTTTATTCGTTACTCATATCCCCGAGTTCTCACCATCAATTTTTATAGAAGTGGGGGATCTTATCCAGGTGATGCTTTATCCCCTGGGCGATCGCATCAAGTCAAGATAATCAGATACATGAGCTTGGGTGTTACAGGTCACTAAATTCTACTATTCGTAGGAGGTGTATTACAGCGCAACTGCTGGCGACCATTGACAATAATACCTAACATCTCCTGCAAATCCTTCTCCATATTTTCCAGGACAGTATCAGCGTATTCATCCGCGCCATTTTCGATTTCTTGAGCTTGAGCTATAGCAGTTCGTCGCAACTGCTCCAACTCCTCCTCACAACTGCGGCGCTTTTGGTCAATTTCCGCCAGAGTAGCTTGCATCATCGCCTCGCATTCCTGCTCAACTTGTCTGCGCAACTCCTGGGCTTTTTGTTCGGCTTCCCTGAGGATATCACTTTCAGCTAAAATTTGCCCTCGTTTAGCTTGAGCCGCTTCTATAATTTTTCGTCCATACTCTTGAGCTTCCAGCAGAACCTCTTCCTTTTGTTGCAGCACAAAAGTAGCTTCCTGAAAAATCCCTGGTAAAGACAGGCGAATAAAATCGATTTGCTCAATCAGCTTATCTTCATCAACTATAGTGCGTCCCGTGAAAGGAATACAAAAACCATAGAGAATTAAATCCTCTAAACGATTAAGTTCCTCGATAATATTGACGCTTTCCGTTCCGTTAATATACTCCTCCGGGGGGGGATAACTACCGTTGTCATTCAATTGGTCGTGGGATAGGTGTGATTGTAGCATTTATATATATCCAGGGCAATTTCTTGGGGAACAAGATGATCAACAGATCCGCCAAACCTTGCAATCTCTTTTACCACACTACTACTCAAAAAACTATACTCATTAGATGTTGCCAGAAAAACTGTTTCTATTTGAGTGGAAATAGTTTTATTAGTATGAGCCATTTGCAGCTCCACTTCAAAGTCGGAAATTGCCCGTAAGCCTCGTAGTAAAACCTGTGCGTGTCTTTGTTGGGCATACTTAACAGTCAAACCGTCAAAACCATCCACTTCCACATTAGTCAGATGTTGAGTAGTGCGCCGAATTTGATTTAATCTTTCCTCTACTGTAAACAATGGTACTTTATTCGGATTCCGTAGTACAGCAACAATCACCAGGTCAAACAGCCGACTACCACGCTGAATGATATCAAGGTGACCTAAAGTGATGGGATCAAAGCTGCCAGGATAAATAGCAATCACAAAGTTTTCAATCTACCAAAGCTACTCTATTCACACTCCCCGCTCTAAAGATACGGAGATTCTTGATTCAACGAGTCCACTTAGACTAAATCCCTTTGGGTTTTGAATCTTAGTAGCATACAGTGATTTTACTATAATTCTGCCACAAAGCGAAAAGATGACAGGAAATTTTGAGCAACTGTGAGGGTTTGTAATTCTTAGTTAAGACAACAGTAACTAGCTACTAACCCACTTTTGAGTTTATGCGATCGCCCCAAAGCTGACTAATTAGGGCGATCGCCCTCACAGGTACTAATTCTGGGAGTTAGGCTTTCTTTTTTTGGAGCTTTTGTTACAATTAGTAAAATTCATATTTACAAAAAACCTCTTATGGCCTTATACGCTGAATTACACAGACACCTGGGCGGTTCGGTTGTTCCCCGTGTCTTATGGCGGTACTTTGAGCGCCATAGTCAAGATTCTATTGCTCAGTTTGCTGAATATGGGGAATTTGAAGAATTTTACACCCGTCCCCGGAACACCTTAGATGAATATCTAGAATTACACACCTTAGTAGAAAGCGTGCAAACAGTAGAAACCTTACCCTACTTTATTTATCGCCTACTGCGGGGGGCTTATATCTTTGAGAATTTAGCTTATTTAGAACTGCGCTATACCCCATATTTACGTACACCAGAACACCTCAGCCAAACCGCCAGAATTGATAAAATGGCGGAAATTGTGGAAGTGGTAGGAAAAGCCAGCCATTTACCAGAGTATCCCATTGTCACTAGCCAAATCCTCTGTATGCACACCCGCTTACCCTATGAGGTCAATCAGGCAATTGTTGACCTAGCAGTGCAAAATAAACAATATGTTTGTGCTATCGATGTCGCTGGGGGCGATCGCTACTATCATGAACGCATGGCAGAATGGGTAAGCTTATATGATTATGGGCGATCGCAGGGCTTAAACACCACCGGACACCTCTATGAAACTAGAGACGGTTGTCACCCCGAACTACTACCCTACCTCATGCGCATAGGTCACGGTATCCAAATTCCCCTATTATTTCCCGAACTATTAAAGGATATAGCTCAACGGGGACAGTGTTTAGAAGTATGTCCCACAACTTACCTCAAAACCGGCACATTAGAAGATATACGTCAACTCAAATTAGTTTTTGACCGTTGTTTTGCAGCGGGGGTAGATATCGCCATCTGTACCGATAACGCCGGGTTACATAATATGCGCTTACCCTTTGAGTATGAAAACTTGCTAACATATGATATAATCAACTTTAAGCAATTGCAAGCCTGTCAAAATACCGCTTTTCGCCATGCTTTTGCTTGGCCTTACAATCATCCGCCTACATTGCTACTGGATAAAGTCTTAAAACCGCTAGCCAAGGTTTAAACTAACAGAGAAACGAGGAAATACGCAGAGACTTAGACAAATATCAAAATACTCAATCTTAAGCAGCTATCCCCTCTGTAGCGCCCCCTACGGTTCTCCAAGCTGACAAACCGCCATGAATATGAATCACATTAGTAAACCCAGCTGCGCGCAATAATTGTACTGCATAGCCAGCCTGGGTATCTTCATTGCCATAGATATAAATATGGCGATCTTTGTGAAGTGTAGATGTAGCTCGTTCTACCAGATCGTTTAGGGGAATGGCGATCGCACCGGTGATGCGACTTTGATTGTAACTGTGGCGATCGCGCACATCTATGATGGTAAACCCTGGTTGTCCCCATTGCAAACGAAACTTCAGATCATGAACCTCACTCGTTAAGTCACTGTTCATAAGCATTTCTCGCTGTCTTGTCTCACCAGCAATCTATCAGGAATATTGAGAAAACCTGAGTTTCTTTACAAAGAATCAAAAATTCTGTAGAAATGTCAATAAAAATGCCTACTCTATACAGTGGTCGCCTCTTGCCCTAAACTGTAACTCATGGCATCTACTATTCAAACCCTATCCACAGAAATTGTATCTCTCATTACCGCCGGAGAAGTGATCGACTCCCTGGCCGCCGTAGTGCGGGAATTAGTCGAAAATTCCCTAGACGCAGGGGCAACAAGGATTATAATTTCCCTATGGCCACAACAGTGGCGGGTACAGGTGGCAGATAACGGTTGCGGAATGGACGCAGATAATTTGCAACAAGCCGCCCTAGCACACAGTACCAGTAAAATTCGCTCTGCTGACGATTTATGGAAAATCAACAGTTTAGGGTTTAGGGGTGAAGCCTTACACAGTTTAACCACCCTAGCAGATTTAGAAATTCTCAGCCGTCCACCAGGAGCAAATGTCGGCTGGCCGGGTTGTTTATGGTCATGGTGGCCAACCTGTGGAATTTGCCGCCACGGCCATCGCCCCTGGTACAGTAGTCACAGTGTCTGACCTGTTCGGTAATTGTACCCTGCGCCGCCAGGGTTTACCCACATCCGCCCAGCAAACCAGAGGGGTACAACTAGCAATTCAACAAATCGCCCTGTGTCATCCCCGTGTCACTTGGCAAGTTTGGCAAAATGACCGCCAATGGTTTACTATTTCTGCAGCCGCCACTACAGGACAACTATTACCGCAAATTGTCCCCCAGCTGCAATATAGTGACCTCCAAGAATTTAACCTACAATTACCCAACCCCCCCAACTGTACATTAGCTTTAGTCGTAGGTTTACCAGACAGATGTCACCGCCGTCGTCCTGATTGGGTGCGGGTGGGAATTAACGGGCGTATGGTCAAATCTCCAGAGTTAGAGCAAAGCATTTTATCCGCATTTCACAGGACATTACCACGCGATCGCTATCCTGTTTGTTTATTAAATCTTACTGTTCCCCCAGAGCAAGTTAACTGGAATCGTCACCCTGCTAAACATCAAATATACTTGCATGAAATGGGTTATTGGCAACAACAAATTACCCAGGGAATTAACCAAGCCCTGCGCATCAGTTCCGCCCAGATGCCAGAGTCTTTTCATCATACACGGGTCAGTCAATTAGTCAAAGCAGCGGAAAGTAAAGGGGGTTATAAAACTAACCCCCAAACTACCCATTTACACCATTGTACACCAATACCTTTAAAAGCGATCGCCCAACTTAACAATACTTATATTGTGGTAGAACATCCCCAAGGTATGTGGTTAGTAGAACAACACATTGCCCATGAGCGAGTATTGTATGAGCAAATTTGCGATCGCTGGGAACTAGTTCCCATTGAACCCGCCATCATTATGTATCAACTTTCCCCCGCTCAAGTATCACAACTGCAAACCATTGGTTTAGATATAGACCCCTTTGGTGAACAACTTTGGGCAATTCGCAGCATACCCGCACTGTTACAACAGCGTCAAGACTGTGCAGAAGCAATTTTAGAATTAAGTTGGGGCGGTGACCTGAAAACAGCCCAAGTAGCGATCGCCTGTCGTACTGCGATTCGCAATGGTACACCCATGAGTTTAGAACAAATGCAAGCATTACTAGACCAATGGCAACAAACCCGTAACCCCCGCACCTGTCCCCACGGTGACCCCATTTATTTATCTTTAGATGAACCTGCTTTAGCTCGGTTTTTCCGGCGTAGTTGGGTAATTGGCAAAAGTCACGGGATTTAAGAGATTTAAAAGGGATTTAATCTTATTTAACTATCTATCTATCAACCTGCTTATTAATATCTTGGGTGGTTAATTCCGTCTTGGTTCCTCGCAGCACCAGATCACCATTCACAAACTCAATACTGTCCACATTCAACCCCACATCAGACATAGCTAAGTTGAGTTGCTGATTAATTTCTGACTTACTCAGCCCTGTTACCTTAGTAATATCTGCCAAAGACAGGCTCACACTTCCCAAACTTAATTGCGTATTATCACTTAAATATATCCGTCCATCTTGGACTATTGGACTACTAGTAACACCTATATACAAAGGGCGATCGCCCGCCATGGGTAATACCTGCTGCACCATCCGCCGCGCCCGATCTGGTAACTGGGATGGTTGAACTACCACCCCTCCTGTCACCTGATTTTCTTGAATACTGGCTTTAAGACCTTTTGTAGCCTGTAATACTTGCGATGTTTTGGGGTTTTTGGCTAGTTTTTGACTCATTAACACAGTTAATTCTGTTTCATTCAAGGGAATATCCACCCGGTTATTTTCCCCTTCCCATTGAGTCAGTTTCACTTCCAGCACATTCTGGTCATCCCGATTCAGATTAACCGACTCACCACTGCCGTGAGTATACCAGCTAGGCAGGGACGTGATTTGCTTCCACCCGTAGGCTATCCCCGTAACTACTATACCGTTGATGAGGAGAAATAGTAAAATTGAATTTTCTTTCTTATCCATAGTTTGGTTTCCTGATAAGTAAATTACTTATACATCCCCCAATCACCTTAACAGTCTATGCAAAGGTTTTGTTTACACAAAAGTACGGTTGTGAGGAAGAAAGTAATATTGTGTCCCAGTCCTGTAGCCTTCCTCAGGGGAGGGTGAGGAAGGGTAAAACCCATAACCGCAAACAAACAATGAAGACATTCCCAGGGATCTGCTTGTAGCAGCACTGGGGCGATCGCAACTATTACCAGATAGTATACACTTATTTTCATCAGTATAAGGCCATAAATGTGGGAGTAGTATATATAGGCGATCGCGCTGCGGGTAAAACACATTTAGCTTTGGAGTTATCTAACCCCAAAACTGAATATGTCAAAGTCACCAGTCAGGACTATCAAACTTTGCAAGGGATGTTAATGGATGAACAAGGAGGAACCAGACCCACAGACCTACAGCAAACCATATACAACCGCCCCTTAGATGTGGAAGTCAGGTTACCTACTGGTAATAAATCAGTATCAGTAGACTGGATAGATACGCCTGGAGAGGTATGGCGAAAAAGCTGGCAATGTGATAATCAAATGGAATGGCAGAAAATTTTAGACACAATCAGTGAAAGTGAGGGAATTTTCCTGATTCTGCCACCACATCGGGGGATGACCTTCAACATGGGAGTAAATCCAGATGAATTTATGACTCAAGAGCAGTGGTGTAACCGCTTTGACCGCTGGGTAGACTTTTTTCGCTATGAATGTCCTAAACTCAGACATTTAGTGATTTGCTTAAATAAGGCTGACCTGTTTTGTAATTTGCCACAGGAGGCTAAACAACTCAAATACAGCCCCAATGGAACACAAATGAATTGGCAACAACGCCATATGCACGTTGTCCAGCGCTATTTCCGACCTATTCAAACCCAACTCCAGCAGATTAATCAAAGTTTAAACCGGGTATCAGTCCGTTGCTTTATTACCTCCATCCATAATCGGTCAGTCTTAGAACTACCGTGGATTTATATAGGTAGTTTTTTAGCTAAATCATAGTGAGGAAAGGGAACAGGGAACACCGGAACGGGGAACACCGGAACAGGGAACACCGGAACAGGGAACACCGGAACAGGGAACAGAAATTGTTCATGAATCATTTATGGTATTATTTCTTGGTTTTGTTCACAAATTAAATACGAGTCCTATAGCACAAATATTAATATGGGAAACATTCGGGTAATTGGCCCTAGAGGGTCAGGAAAAACCACTTATTTAGCCGCCTTAGCTTACCAACCATTTAAGTTCAGCAAAGAATATCAAAACTTGAAAGTGCAAGCGGTCAATGACGACACCAGAAACTTAGCAGATAAAGCCGAAAATATCATTAGTCAAGGCGCATCCGTTGAGCCTACAAGTTCTCAAGTCAACACTATCTATGATTTACCTTCCTACTCCTTTAATATAGAAATTAAACGCCGGTTTCAGAAACAACAAGAACAGATAAATTTAGTCGCCAGGGACTACCCCGGAGAAATATTTGAGGATTTAGAGTTTGGCTCATCCAACCCTTTACATCAAGAATTTATTGAGGAATGTTTGACCCCCGATGTCAACGGTTGTTTAATCTTACTCACCCATTGGCAATCGGGAACCGATAGTTCTTACAGTCGCATCATACAACGGTTTCTGGAATTAATGGATAAACACGAACGGACTAGTAATTTACGGTTAGCAGTAGCCATGAGTAAATGTGAACGGGGGGAATTATGGCCCGGTCGTCTTGACCCCGAAACTGATTTATTTAAGGTGCATTTACCCAGAACCACGCACATATTACAACAGAATATCCCCGCCCAGAATCTCGGCTTTTATGCCATATCTACCTTTGGAGTACTAGGACGCAAAGACCCCCGACCCAATCGCACCCTAGAATGGGGAACCGAGGGTAAACTGGCTGTTTTAAGAGATGCTGAAAAATGGCGACCTTATAATCTAGTCGTCCCCTCTCTATTGGTTAAGTACAGGGAGGAAATTAGGAAATGATGCGTAATTGGTTTGCTAAAGCTAACTCAGAACCCCAACAAAGTAACGCCGTGATTCGGGTGATAGGCGATCGCGGTTCCGGTAAAACCGGCTATATGGCATCATTAGCAAGATGGCCTAATGCAGACCCCAGCAGTCCCGTACAAGTCGTCACCGCCATTGGGGAGTCAGGGGAAGAACTGATCAATCAAGCGCAGAACATACTCGAACAGGGGTTAGAACTAGAAGCTACGGATTTAAAAGCTGATGCAACAGAGCTACTAGACTACACCCTAAGTATTACCCTCAAAAAGCAATTTTCCCGCCGTAACCCCCCAATTAGCGGTTCTAACCTAGTAACTCTCAACATCAGTTGTAAAGACTATTCGGGAGAGTTTTTTAGTGACCTGCTTCAGCGCAGCGGTGACCCCCTACTAGCACAGTATTTAGAAGACTGTTCCCAAGCTACGGGGATTATCTTTTTAGTCGATGGTAATAGCCGGGCTAAAGATAGTGAATACGCCAACGGCTTAGATAAATTTTTAACCTGCCTAGACCGCACAGATATCAACGCAACTACCCGCAGAATAGCCCTAGTTTTAAACAAGTGTGAACAGTCGGAACTGTGGGTAAACCGCCATAAACCAGGATTTTTAGCCCAAGCCCGGTTTCCCCAAACCTGCCGCAAATTAACAGCCTGGCAACAAATAGGAGGGGGTAAAGTAGACTACTTCACCGCTTCCGCCTTTGGGATGTTGGGGAGTAAATACCCCGAACCTAATGTACAAGTTTTAAAACGTGGTCGGGATGGGGTAACCGCAGTCATTAAAAATCCCAAACTGTGGCGACCCTTTGGTTTAGTGGCTCCCATTTATTGGTTGTGTACAGGTGACAGACATCAAGAATTAGATAAAGGGTAAAATCATGATTCCAATTCACGAATTTAGCACCGGAATTAAAGTAGAAAGAACCCCTAACGGTGGTTGGGTATCCCTAGGATTTCTGGGTAAATATATCAACTCCACCCTAGAACCCATCCCCTACCCTGTAGAGCGTTCCATTGCTAACCAAGAATTTGCCCTCACCGAAGGAGCTTCTACAGACCAACCCGCCATTATTGGGCGAGTAGTGGGGACTGGGGAGGACTCCTGGGCGGTGATAGCTGTAGTTACACGAGCTAGGGATGAAAAACGGCGCAGTTTATCTGTATATCGTTATTTTTTGACTCCCGGAGCCAATAACCTGCGCTATCTCTTAGCTTGGTGGGAAGGTCAGGGAAGACCGACATTTAACCCCTTGGATAGTAAAAATATAGGGCAATGTGCCTATTTTGACCCAGCTTCGGCTCCTTCACCCGACCATGACCCCACAGCCAACCATATAGAACTAGTACCTACAAAACCCACATTACTAGAACCACAGCAGTATAACTTAACAACCATCCACACCCTAGCTATTAAGAAACATAATCTGGATTCCACCCAACCCATTTCCTGGGCTTTTAACGTAGAAGCAGTGGAAAAACCCCGCAGCTTTCAGATGATCCAACCCGCTTCCCTCAAGGCCTATGAGACCTTAGAAAGAGAGATTAGTAAACCACCCCGATCATTACCAGCAGTATTTATAGATGAAGCGGCGCTCAAGTCAGCCATTGGAGTTTTAATGAACCAAGTTAAAGCCGATGCTGTGCAAGTTATTGTCAAAGAACTTGATAATAAACAAATTACCCCTCAATATTGGAAGGCTTTATTTGATACTCAAGGCGCAAACACCGCCATTGCTCAAAAAATTTACAGCCCTCTTTTCGTCCGACTCATCACCCTGCGCGCCATAGTCATCCCAGAGACTTTACCAGAGTTTTTACAGTGGTTAAATATCAAGTCGGGTAAACAACCCAGTGAGGCTGAAAGTATTTCTTTGCAGTTTCAAGGTGCTATCCGTGAGTATTTCCCCAAGGAGAAATTAGGCGCGGGAATTAAATTACTCATTCCGAAGTTACTTAAAGAGGAAATTTCCCCAGAGTCCATACAGTGGTTATTTATTAAAGATAGGGCGTGGGCTATTTGTCGTAGTCAGTTTCTTCATGATGTTGTCAATGATTTACAATTAATTAGGCAAAAATCAAATTTTGATGAATCAGAATCTGAGGGTTTAAATTTTCCCCAGGAGATGTGGCAAGAGTTAATTAGTTCTTTACATTCTGATTCAGACTCTTACTACATAGTACCTACTTACAAACCTCTGGCAAAATTATTTGAGTTACTGAGAGAATATGAATTATCTGCCTACTTTTATCAGGTAAGTGTCGGTCAGGTTCCTGTTAACGTCTTTTCAGAAGTTAAGAAAAACCATCCCGATAAAAAAATAAGTTTATTGGGGATAAAAATTGATAAGAAAAAAAATATTCTTGAAAAATCAGTAGATTCAGCTACTAAGATAAATGGTTTGATAAGCGATCCTCTTCCACTTTTGATATTTTGTTTTTTAATCTTGATCCTGTTGGGTTTTACATTATATAGATTCTATCCTTTTGCAAAAATGACATTTTTACAACCTCAGAACAATAATACACAAAAAACAACAGATGCTAAGTTAAATAATAGTAATCCTACAACACAAGCAAATAACCCGGTTACTACAGAAGAAAAAACTAACCCGGTTGCTAACACAACACCACCAACACCTGACGAGTCAAATAATAGTAATACTCTACCATCAGATATTAAAGAAGAAGCGCTTAAAGATGCCAACTTTAATAAGAGAACTAAGGAGGCGTTAGATAATCTTATGAAAGAACTAAACATATCTGACGATCAGGAAAAAAGCCAGGTATTACAGGAGGCTCTTAAGTTACCCAAAGATTGGAATTTCTCAGATATAACCTCTCAAGATGATAACAAAATAAACGCAACTAAAACCCAATTAGTCGAAGCTATATATAAGTATCAAACAAGTCAAAAACTAACAGCCGATGGCATTATAGATGATGGGCAACCAACATATAACGGATTAAAACCGGAAATACAAGAACAATTAAGGAAAAATCCACCCAGCGGCCAATGATTCCAATTCACGAATTTAGCACCGGTATTAAAGTAGAAAGAACCCCTAACGGTGGTTGGGTATCCCTTGTACTGTTCCCTTCGACTACGCTGATGGGAACGGATTGATGTTGGTGGTTGAGCGAAGTCGAAACCGCGATCCTCCCCCTGATGTTCCCTTCGACTACGCTGATGGGAACGGAGATCGCCCAGCACCACACCTTAACCTTAATATCATAAATCTTGTGGGGTGGGCATCTTGCCCGCCCTTCCACTCAGATAAAATGGGCTGTATATTTACATTCTGGTCAAGTTATTAATGCGGTTGTGTATTATAGGAGCATTGATTTAGGTGGACGTTATCCCTGGTTGATCTGCTTCTTGCAGCGATCGCATTCGGTCAGGACGATCAAATACATAATCTTCTAGTCAGATTTATCTGACTTTAGCTTTGAGACGGGGGTTTCTAACCCCCGGTTCCCCGTGTAGCATCAAACGGAATTTTTAATCCCTGGTTGATCTGCTTCTTGCAGCGATCGCATTCGGTCAGGACGATCAAATACATAATCTTCTAGTCAGATTTATCTGACTTTAGCTTTGAGACGGGGGTTTCTAACCCCCGGTTCCCCGTGTAGCATCAAACGGAATTTTTAATCCCTGGTTGATCTGCTTCTTGCAGCGATCGCATTCGGTCAGGACGATCAAATACATAATCTTCTAGTCAGATTTATCTGACTTTAGCTTTGAGACGGGGGTTTCTAACCCCCGGTTCCCGTGTAGCATCAAACGGAATTTTTAATCCCTGGTTGATCTGCTTCTTGCAGCGATCGCATTCGGTCAGGACGATCAAATACATAATCTTCTAGTCAGATTTATCTGACTTTAGCTTTGAGACGGGGGTTTCTAACCCCCGGTTCCCCGTGTAGCATCAAACGGAATTTTTAATCCCTGGTTGATCTGCTTCTTGCAGCGATCGCATTCGGTCAGGACGATCAAATACATAATCTTCTAGTCAGATTTATCTGACTTTAGCTTTGAGACGGGGGTTTCTAACCCCCGGTTCCCCGTGTAGCATCAAACGGAATTTTTAATCCCTGGTTGATCTGCTTCTTGCAGCGATCGCATTCGGTCAGGACGATCAAATACATAATCTTCTAGTCAGATTTATCTGACTTTAGCTTTGAGACGGGGGTTTCTAACCCCCGGTTCCCCGTGTAGCATCAAACGGAATTTTTAATCCCTGGTTGATCTGCTTCTTGCAGCGATCGCATTCGGTCAGGACGATCAAATACATAATCTTCTAGTCAGATTTATCTGACTTTAGCTTTGAGACGGGGGTTTCTAACCCCCGGTTCCCCGTGTAGCATCAAACGGAATTTTTAATCCCTGGTTGATCTGCTTCTTGCAGCGATCGCCTAACCAATTTATATCCTGGACTTCTTTAAGAAATTCTGGGATCTGGAGTGACTCGAAAAGCAATTTAGAAAAGAGCAGGCAAGATGCCCACCCCACAAGATTTATAATCTTAATATTATTCCACTTAAAAAAGGGCAGGCAAGATGCCCACCCCACAAGATTTATAATCTTAATATTATTCCACTTAAAAAAGGGCAGGCAAGATGCCCACCCCACAAGATTTATAATCTTAATATTATTCCACTTAAAAAAGGGCAGGCAAGATGCCCACCCCACAAGATTTATAATCTTAATATTATTCCACTTAGAAAAGAGCAGGCAGGATGCCCACCCCACAAGATTTATAATCTTAATATTATTCCACTTAGAAAAGAGCAGGCAGGATGCCCACCCCACAAGATTTATAATCTTAATGTGTGTACTTTATTTACTTTAAAAATGTTGGAAATACAAATACATAATAACCATGATTCCAATTCACGAATTTAGCACCGGTATTAAAGTAGAAAGAACCCCTAACGGTGGTTGGGTATCCCTAGGATTTACCGCTAAACATATGAACCGCACCCTAGACCCCATCCCCCTGGTTATCGTGCGTTCCATTGCTAACCTAGAATTATTTACCCTCACCGAAGGAGCTTCTACAGACCAACCCGCCATCATTGGGCGGGTAGTGGGGACAGGGAGGACTCCTGGGCGGTGATGGCTGTAGTTACACGAGCTAAGGATGAAAAAGGGTGCAGTTTATATGTATATCGTTACTTCTTCACCCCCGGAGCCAATAACCTGCGCCATGTCCTAGCTTGGTGGGAAAGTCAGGGAAAACCCACATTTAACCCCTTTGATGGTAAAAATATAGGAGAATGTGCCTATTTTGACCCAGCCTCGGCTCCTTCATCTGACTATGACCCCACAGCCAACTATATAGAATTAGTACCTACAAAACCCACATTATTACAACCACAGCAGTATAACTTAACAACTGTTAATACCCTAGCCATTAAGAAACATAATCTAGATAAAACCCAGCCCATTTCCTGGGCTTTTAACGTAGAAGCACTAAACAAACCCCACAGCTTTCAGATTATCCAACCCGCTTTTTTAAGAGCTTATGAGAATTTAAAAAGGGAGATTAGTAAACTACCCCCGTCACCTACAGACCCAAGCGCTGATGACATAGCACCAAAAAAGACTCTTGATAAAGCATCGACTAAAAAAGCCATTAAAGCCGCACTACAAAGCTTAATCAATTTCTCACAAGTCAAACCCCCATCTGTAGAGACGATTATTGACACCTTAGAAAATCACCAACTGACTTTAGAAGAATGGTACAGCTTATTTGATGCTCAAGGTGCAACCACCGCCATCACTCAAAAAATTTATAGCCCTCCCTTAGTCCGACTCATCACCCTGCGCGCCATAGTCATCCCAGAGACTTTACCAGAGTTTCTCAAATGGTTAAATATCAAATCAGGTAAACAACCCAGTGAGGCTGAAAGTACCTCTTTACAGTTTCAAGGTGCTATCCGTCAGTATTTCCCCAAAGACAAATTAACAGCGGGAATTAAATTACTTATTCCGCAGTTACTCAAAGAGGAAATTTCCCCAGAGTCCATACAGTGGTTATTTATTAAAGATAGGGTATGGGATATTTGTCGTAGTCAGTTTCTTCATGATGTTGTCAATGATTTAGAATTAATTAGGCAAAAATCAAATTTTGAGCAATCAAAATGTCAGGGTTTAAATTTTCCCCAGGAGATGTGGCAAGAGTTAATTAGTTCTTTACATTCTAATTCAGACTCTTACTACATAGTACCTACTTACAAACCTCTGGCAAAATTATTTGAGCTACTGAGAGAATATGAATTATCTGCCTACTTTTATCAGGTAAGTGTCGGTCAGGTTCCTGTTAACGTCTTTTCAGAAGTTAAGAAAAACCATCCCGATAAAAAAATAAGTTTATTGGGGATAAAAATTGATAAGAAAAAAAATATTCTTGAAAAATCAGTAGATTCAGCTACTAAGATAAATGGTTTGATAAGCGATCCTCTTCCACTTTTGATATTTTGTTTTTTCATCTTGATCCTGTTGGGTTTTACATTATATAGATTCTATCCTTTTGCAAAAATGACATTTTTACAACCTCAGAACAATAATACACAAAAAACAACAGATGCTAAGTTAAATAATAGTAATCCTACAACACAAACAAATAACCCGGTTACTACAGAACAAAAAACTAACCCAGTTGCTAACACAACACCACCAACACCTGACGAGTCAAATAATATTAATACTCTACCACAAAATATTAAAGAAGAAGCGCTTAAAGATGCAAACTTTAATAATAGAACTAAGAAGGCGTTAGATAATCTTATGAAAGAACTAAAAATATCTGACAATCAGCAAAAAAGCCGGGTATTACAACAGGCTCTTGACTTACCCTCAGATTGGAATTTCTCAGATATAACCTCTCAAGATGATAACAAAAGAATAGCAACTAAAATTCAATTAGTCGAAGCTATATATAAGTATCAACAACCAATTGAAAGAATAAAACCCGATGGCATTATAGATAATGGGGGCGCAATATATAACCGATTAAAACCGGAAATACAAGAACAATTAAGGAAAAATCCACCCTACGGCCAATGATTCCAATTTATGAATTTAAAAACATATTAAAGGAGGTTAATAATTGAATGCAAACTCTTAGCTGGCAAGATTTAGAAAATATTAAAACCCCCGAATCTATCTCAGATTTATTTGACAAACTTGGTTACAATACCTGCTGTGAACCAGTTGATGCTAAGGATTTAGGACTGTCCTCAACTCGGTGGTTGAGCGAAGTCGAAACCGCGATCGCCCCTGATGTTCCCTTCGACTACGCTCAGGGAACTGATCTCGGTGGTTGAGCGAAGTCGAAACCGCGATCGCCCCTTGTATTGTTCCCTTCGACTACGCTGATGGGAACGGCGATCGCCCAGCACCACACCTTAACCTTAATATCATAAATCTTGTGGGGTGGGCATCTTGCCCGTCCTTCCACTCAGATAAAATGGGCTGTATATTTACATTCTGATTGATTTAGGTGGAGGTTAACAAATAGTGTAATATCTGCTGTATTAAATACTTGCCAAGTTCTGCTCCAACTGTTGTTATTAGGTCTGTTGTTATTAGGTCAACCATTTTTCTATTTTTTTTAACTTTACAAGGTATACAATATCAGTTTTACCTGATTAACCCAGATTGATGGAGGCCAGTTTGTTAACTGTGCCAATCTCGCCAATCTTGCCAGGGTTTGGGATTACAATAGCTGTCTGAGTTTTTCAACTCACTGTAGCTGCAAGATACCGGACTTTTCACATCATCAGATAAGTGGGAGCAAAGGGCGATCGCTGTCATGAAAGTTGGGAAAATCGCGTTTTTTAGCTTCAATAACTGCAAGTTTTTCACCACGATAAACTAATACATATAGCAACCGCCAAGGTGGTTAGGACATAAACAGAAGATAAAACCATTGAAATTCAAGCGTTTCAAGGCTTCCCCCTGCTATATCTCAGCGGTTAGTCTGGGGATTGTACAATTTGCCCAACCCCGCTATACTTGTACAATAAACAGTACAGGTTCTCCCCAAATGAAAATTATCTCTTTTAGCGAGGCCAGAAATAGTCTAAAAACGGTTTTAGACCAGGTGACAGAAGATGCTGACTATACAATTATCACCAGACGGGATGCTGATGATGCGGTGGTGATGTCCCTGGAGTTTTTTAATAGTCTCATGGAGACTGTGTATTTATTGAAGTCTCCGGCAAATGCAGCCCATTTAGAACGTTCCATTACTCAATTTAAACAGGGGAAAGTGCTGCAGCGAGATTTGTTAAATGAATAGAATGTTAGCCTGGACTGATGAGGCTTGGGGTAATTATCTTTACTGGCAAGGGCAAGATAAAAAGACTCTCATAAGAATCAATAAGTTGATTGAGGAGACAATGCGGATGCCTTTTGAGGGTATCGGTAAGCCAGAGCCTCTCAAGGAAAATTTAGCCGGATTTTGGTCACGGCGAATTGATGATACAAATCGTTTAGTTTATGCTGTTGATGATGTCTATGTAACTATTATTTCTTGCCGATATCATTATTAATTTAGCAATAAATTAAGTCATTTTTATAAAGAAAACTCTCATGCTTAATTCTTCTTGATAAAACCCTTAAAGCCTTTTTCAGGCTCATGAAATACACACCTATTCCCTATTCCCTATTCCCTCAAACTAAAAAAAAATGTACCTCACGAGCATGGGAAATGCTATATACAAAAAATACAAATAATACAAAAAATATACTCATAATCCGTTGCTTTCCAAAGGACTGGGTAAAATCAACCCCAATGCGATAGCGAAGCGCTGCTGTAAGCAGATAGCGAAGCGCTGCTGTAAGCAGATAGCGAAGCGCTGCTGTAAGCAGATAGCGAAGCGCTGCTGTAAGCAGATAGCGAAGCGCTGCTGTAAGCAGATAGCGAAGCGCTGCTGTAAGCAGATAGCAAAGCACCACACCTTAATATCATAAATCTTGTGGGTTGGGCATCTTGCCCGCCCTTCCACTCAGATACAATGGACTGTATATTTACATCCTGGTCAAGTTATTAATGCCGTTGTGCAATAGAAACATTGATTTAGGTAGACCTTATCCCTGGTCGATCTGCTTACAGCGATCGCATTCAGTCAGGACGATTAAATACATAATCTTCTAGTCAGATTTATCTGACTTTAGCTTTGAGACGGGGGTTTCTAACCCCCGGTTCCCGTGTAGCATCTTCGCGATCGCAATGTACACAGTAGAGGCTAAACCCTAGGGTGGAACTGTCTAAGAATCTGTTGCAATAGCTTCCAAAGTAGCAATTTTTCTGGTTTTGTTTCACCTTAAAACAATATTGGAATTGAAACAATAGCATTACCCAATTCTTTTGGTTCCAGCTTATATAGTCCACCTCCATACACCCGACCTTCACCCATGAGCATTTGATCAGAAATCCCATTTAAAGCCTGCCATACCTGCTTAAGTAATTCGGAATTTTGTGAAAATGCTTGAGCCAAATCAGGGAGGGGATACAACATCAAGTAAACGTTAGTAGCTGTTGCTTGGGAGTGATTGAGAATAAAGCGGAAGGGTCTACCTCTTTTGGTATCTTGACGACCCATATAGGTACAGAGGAATGGGGAGGGTGGACGATTCTCCTGCGAATACCAGGGAAAACGATGTCTGCACAAATAGCGATCGCTAATTCCATTGTCTACTCCCATCTGCAAATATTGCCACAGCATTGGATAGTTGGCTTGCACCTCAGATATAGGCAATGCACAGTCCAGCAAAAATAGCTGCTGTGTCAAAATGGGATTACCTTTTATATCAGCTTCAATTTCATCAACTAATAAATAACGGGGACTGGGCAGAATAGGTTTTAAGAATTCAATCGGCAGTTGATATGCTATTACCTGTTCTTTTGTAAGCACAAAGAAATTGTTAGCCCCTGTTGCTAAACCACGTTTAATAGTAAATAAATCTTTTAACTGAAGTTGCTTTAAATTAGACTGAGTATTATTTGGGGTAAATCCAATCTTTGTCCATTTGGCTGTTAAGCGGAGCGTCTCTACAGAAACCAACTTGCTTTTGTTGGGTGTTGCTAAACTTTTACCATAGCTAAATTGAATATGATGGTTTGCTGGTGGTACAGTCTTCTTGAACCAAACAACTGCACTGGTAACTAAAGCATCTGCAAACTGGACATTATTTGGATGAAACAAATGAACACGCAACAAGGTAACACTGCTTAACAGATACTCCCTAATTTGTTGTCCATAATTTACGTCCATAAATCCACTAGGAATGAGCCACCCAGCAATACAATTATCCGCCATCCAAGCATCAGCCATGCACAAGAAATAGCAGTAAAGACTAGCTAACTGACTGAGTTTTATTCCTGTGATCTGAAAAGTTTGATTTTGTAATCGCTGCTTTTCAATTCGGCTTAAATGATGATGTCGTACATAAGGAGGATTACAAATGAGTAAGTTAGCTTTTTTATCATCACAGCTAGGTGGTATAGCTTGGGTAAAGTCAGCTAAATGTAATTGTAGTGGTGTGTCGCGCCAAAATGAAATTGCCTCCAAGCCGTAGTGTGAATCAATTTCATAACCTACAGCTTCTTTTACTTGTATGGGTGAAAATAGCTGTAATAATGCGGAATAAAAAGCACCTGTACCAAAAGCGGGGTCAAGAAACCGGATTTGGGAATGTGGTGTTAATAACTCTTTTGCATATTGCACAATGTCGAATGCCAAATCTGTGGGTGTGGCAAATTGTCCCAATTTATTGCGTTCGGCTTGGGTTTTGACTGCATCTAGTTGTAATTGACGGAACACCCGTGCTTGCTCAGTAGTTGTAGTTACATTCATAAAAAACTCGTTTCACGTCAGAGGATGTTTGAAGCGATACAGCTTCAGCCAGAGGGAAAGTCAAACGCCAAATAATGCTAGGTCATCAATGCGATGTTCCCATAACCAGTCAATTCCTTCGGCTGCTTCATAGCCTAAATAGCCGCTGTCAAAATAACCACAAAGAAATAGAACAAAACGGACTGTATTACCGTAGTTGCTCCTGAGTTGAGCAACTTTAATGGCTTCTTCTTTGCGTCGCTTGTTGGGGTTGGTAAAATCTCCAGCTGATTTAGCTTCAATGAGGAGAGGTAAATCGCCAGGAGCAGACTGTCTGGGCATGATCACGGCATCAATGGGGATGTTGACTTGTTTGTTGCCAGACTGCAAACTGACGGGAATGTTGAGCCGAAACACGAAGGTTCCTGGTTGCATGGTTTCAAATCTTAGTCCACTACCTCCCTTGATGTAAGAGTAACCTCGTTCTTCTAACCACTGCCTAATTGTGGCCAGTTGTCTTTGTTCTTGGGTGTTACGAATAATAGGGTCAGCCAAGGCTCCACAAAGACGGTCGGCAACAATGGTTGCTGATCGGTGGATTTGTGTCTCTGTGGGATCTAGCTTTGTTTCTAGCCAAGGGAAGATGTCTTTATCAATTAGCCGTGCTATCACCTGAGCGATTTTTGCCAGTTCGGCATCCAGCATTGTGGTATCCATTTTTGGTGGGATGCGTTGCTTGTCTTCCATGTTTTTGACAAGATTGGGTGACACCCCGGCTAGTCCCATCAGACGGTCACGAGCGATGGGTGGTGCTGTTGTCATCCGCAGTATTGGTAGTACGGATGGATGTTGGCGCAGGACTGTGGGGGTGATGTTGGTTAGATTGGCTGTCCAAGTCAATGCTGATTCAACTTGTTGAGTTGTGACAATGCGAGTTTCAAGGTAAGCCCTAGGAGCAAATTCCATAAACCAACTGTTGTAAAAGTCTACGGACTGGGCAATATCTTGTTTCCACAAGTGGGGTTTATCGGCATTTACTGGCACTACATTACCTCAAGTTGACAAACAGCAAGACTATCAAGATATCTGAAAGTGAACATTTTCGGTAGACTTCATCTCAGTATTCAGCAATGCTCAATCTGATTTAGATTTTCGCCTTGGCGTAAATTCATCAATTAGTAAATCTATATAGTCATCCTATTTGACTTGAGAAATTATCAGTGAGGAAAGGGAACAGGGAACAGAAATTGTTCATGAATCGTTTAGGATTCCTATATTTTCATCTTGTTGCCATTTGACCCAGACAGCCATTATAAAATCTACTAATTCACTTTTGTCAACCTCACTTCCTCCCCCTGATGTTTCCTTCGACTACGCTCAGGGAACGTATTGATGTTGGTGGTTGAGGGAGGTCGAAACCGCGATCGTCCTTGATGTTCCCTTCGACTACGCTGATGGGAACGGCGATCGCCCCCTTGATGTTCCCTTCGACTACGCTTAGGGAACGGCGATCGCCCCTTGATGTTCCCTTCGACTACGCTGGTGGGAACTGATCTCGGTGGTTGAGCGAAGTCGAAACCACGATCGTCCTTGATGTTCCCTTCGACTACGCTGATGGGAACGGCGATTGTCCTTGATGTTCCCTTCGACTACGCTGATGGGAACGGCGATCGCCCCTTGATGTTCCCTTCGACTACGGTGATGGGAACGGCGATCGCCCTTGATGTTGGTGGTTGAGGGAAGTCGAAACCGCTCCAGTTATTAATGCGGTTGTGTATTATAGGAGCATTGATTTAGGTGGACGTTATCCCCGAGTTGATCTGCTTGCAGCGGTAGGGGCTAAAACCTAGGGTGGAACTGTCTAAGAATCTGTTGCAATAGCTTCCAAAGCAGCAATTTTTCTGGTTTTGTTTCACCTTAAAACAATATTGGAATTGAAACAATAGCATTACCCAATTCTTTTGGTTCCAGCTTATATAGTCCACCTCCATACACCCGACCTTCACCCATGAGCATTTGATCAGAAATCCCATTTAAAGCCTGCCATACCTGCTTAAGTAATTCGGAATTTTGTGAAAATGCTTGAGCCAAAACAGGGAGGGGATACAACATCAAGTAAACGTTAGTAGCTGTTGCTTGGGAGTGATTGAGAATAAAGCGGAAGGGTCTACCTCTTTTGGTATCTTGACGACCCATATAGGTACAGAGGAATGGGGAGGGTGGACGATTCTCCTGCGAATACCAGGGAGAACGATGTCTGCACAAATAGCGATCGCTAATTCCATTGTCTACTCCCATCTGCAAATATTGCCACAGCATTGGATAGTTGGCTTGCACCTCAGATATAGGCAATGCACAGTCCAGCAAAAATAGCTGCTGTGTCAAAATGGGATTACCTTTTATATCAGCTTCAATTTCATCAACTAATAAATAACGGGGACTGGGCAGAATAGGTTTTAAGAATTCAATCGGCAGTTGATATGCTATTACCTGTTCTTTTGTAAGCACAAAGAAATTGTTAGCCCCTGTTGCTAAACCACGTTTAATAGTAAATAAATCTTTTAACTGAAGTTGCTTTAAATTAGACTGAGTATTATTTGGGGTAAATCCAATCTTTGTCCATTTGGCTGTTAAGCGGAGCGTCTCTACAGAAACCAACTTGCTTTTGTATTGTGGTATCCATTTTTGGTGGGATGCGTTGCTTTTCTTCCATGTTTTTGACAAGATTGGGTGACACCCCGGCTAGTCCCATCAGACGGTCACGAGCGATGGGTGGTGCTGTTGTCATCCGCATCTTGTTTCCACAAGTGGGGTTTATCAACATTTACTGGCACTACATCACCTCAAGTTGACAAACAGCAAGACTATCAAGATATCTGAAAGTGAACATTTTCCGTAGACTATTCCTTGATTTGGGATAACAGAGTTTTGATTGTGGGGGTAGATAACAACTTCTGAGCATCACTGATAATTTTATCCCCCCAAAGATTCCTTCTCAAAACCTCCACATCAGCAAAGGTTTTGTCTAGGTTTAAAACTGTTGTAGCTAACTCATAGGCTTTTTCTTGTTGTCCTTGGGTATATAAAGCCACAGCTAAGGCTAGTATAGGTTCTGCCACTTTATTGTTAACTTTTATAGCTTCTTCCCATTGTTTAATAGCAGTGGTTTTATCACCCTGTTCATATTTAATCAAACCTATGTTATTAATAGCTGGTAAGTTGTTTTTATCTTTGCTCAGAGCTTGATTGTACTCAGCTAGCGCTGCTGTATAGTTTTGTTGTGAGTGGTAAACAACACCGCGATTGTAGTAAGCTTGAGCTAAATTAGGATTAATCCCAATAGCTTGGTTAAAATCAGCCAATGCTAAATCCCAATTTTTCTGGTTAACGTAAACAACACCCCGCCAAATATAACCTTGAGCTAAATTAGGATTAAATTCAATAACTTGGGTGTAATCAGCCACAGCTAAATCCCATTCTTTCAACTCACGGTAAATATGACTGCGTAACGTGTAAGCCAAAATACGAAAGTTAGCTAAAAGAAAATCAGGAGCAAGTTCAATGGCTTGGGTAAAATCAGCTATAGCTAAATCCCATTCTTTCAACTCACGGTAAAAAAGACCGCGAATGATGTAACCTTGAACATCATTAGGATTAAGTTCAATGCCTTGGTTGAAATCAGCCAGAGCTAAATCCCATTTTTTCAGGTCAAAGTAAACAGTACCGCGATTGATGTAACCTTGAGCTAAATTAGGATTAATCGCAATAGCTTTGTTATAATCAGCCACAGCTAAATCCAATTTTTTCAGGTTATAGTAAACATTACCGCGATTGATGTAACCTTGAGCATCATTAGGATTAAGTTCAATAGCTTTGCTATAATCCGCCACAGCTAAATCCCATTTTTTCAGGTCAAGGTAAACAAAAGCGCGACCAGTGTAACCTTGAGCATCATTAGGACTAAGTTCAATGACTTTGTTATAATCAGCCAAAGCTAAATCCCATTTTTTCAGGTTATAGTAAACAAGACCGCGACCTGTGTAAGTCAGAGAATTATCAGGATTAAGTTCAATAGCTTTGCTATAATCAGCCACAGCTAAATCCCATTTTTTCAGGTTAAGGTAAACAGTACCGCGAATGATGTAAGCATCAGCATAATTAGGATTAATCCCAATAGCTTGGTTAAAATCAGCCAAAGCTAAATCCCATTTTTGCTGGTCAAGGTAAACACGACCGCGATTGTTGTAAAAAGCAGCACGGGGACTGAGTTCAATCGCCTGATTTATCGCCAACTCAGCCTCTGCATACCTCTGTAAATTCAACAACACCCAATACTTCTGATTATACAAATTAGGATTACCAGGCTCCAGCCTAATCGCCTCATTGATAGCACTCAAAGATGACTCCAGCTCCTGTAATTGCCTATAAACTATACTCAGATAATCCCAAGCGGGGACAAATTTAGGGTTAGCCTTTACCGCCAATTCTAACGCTGCTGCTGCTGCTTTGAATTGTTTACTCCCGCCTAAAGCCAAACCCTGACCATAATAAGCCAAATCAATAAAAAACTCTGGTTTTTGGGCGATCGCCCGCTCAAAAGCCTGTACCGCCTCATCATAGCGACGTAACCGCCACAATTGATTCCCCCGTTCAATCCACAATCTAGCATCAGCATCCCCCTGGGGAACTGGAATTGAGAGAATAGTATTTTGAATAGATTCCACATCCTCCAGACTTAACTCCCGTGGTCCTGTATCTTCCACCCCTTGCGGTCGGGTATTCCATCTCGGTGCTAAAGCTAAAAAGGTACTAATGGGAATCCCTAAACTATTACCTATGTGTATGTCACCCCAAGCAATATTCCTCACCCCCTCCGCTTTTCCATGAATCCCAATTACTCGTCCCTGAGTATCCAACACCGACCCCCACTCATCCCACCCAGGGTAATACTGCTGTAAACTAACTCATATCCCCCGTCTACAGCTCCCGCAGCTTGACCCACAGCTTGTAATAATTGCGCTCCCGGATCCTTGTTAGTTTGGGAACTTGACAGAGTAGTTTGGATTAACCCCCTTTCCCTACTCCAAGTTTGTCCTAATGTCAACCGCCAGGGTGAACTTGTCCCCAGTCTCGGATACCCCCCTGTTAACATATATTGATTATCTCGGGTCGGATATTTAGCTAAGGTAGCAACTGCATAACTCCGGTTACTCCTAAACTTAACTACTGCTAAATCCACCCCTTCATTATATTGAATACTACCAGGTTCCACTCGATGTGTTTGACCATCAGCGGTGACAATAGTGTAAGTATAGGGGTGACATTCCCCCATTCCCCCTTTCTTCTCACACACCACATGAGCTGCAGTCAGGACTATGTAACTATTTCCTTCCTGATTAATAATTACACCTGAACCATTATTTTGACTACTACTATCAATCCTGACAGTAATTTGTTTAGCTTTTTCCTCCAATTCCCCTAACCACCCTGTTAATGGTACTTCCGGGACTTGATAACCAGGGATCTCCGTCTGGGGTAGGGGTGGGAGTTGGCGTTGGGGTAAACCATAAGCAGTTAACACCTCTGGTTTCACCGCATCTAACACCCTACTTACAGGGATTCCCCAACTATACCCACGCCATTCCTCAATTTCTGCTGCTGTGGGTTCTTGTCCATCAGCACGGACATAACCTAAATTTAATATAGGGTATTGGCTCATACCATTAACTCCCAGTAAATACCCGTAGACACTGAGAATCGCACCGCCGCTCATCCCCTGCTCAATGTCGCTGTCGTAGCCAATTTCATAACCCTCTTTTAAACTCGGTTGGGAAACAATTTTTCTAACTCTTCCCGATCTAAATACTATATTATTTTCTGTACTGGGGTATCCCCCCGCCATGACTGGGGTATCTATATCAATATCAAAGTTAGCAACTTCTGGTGGTAAGCAATATTGCTGATTTGAGTTAAATTCTAATATAGCTAGGTCTAATTGACCAAGGTTTGCATCAGGAAGCAATTTGACTGGATGAGTTTTACCGTCTAGTGTTTGAATATTCAGGCTTTTGGGGTTAATTCTCCTGACTACATGGGCGTTGGTCATTACTAAGTAAGAGCTACCTGTTTTAGCTTTGGCTAAAATTGTCCCCGATGCTACGTCACGCTCTCCCCTGACTTTAACTGTGATTTGTCTCACAAGCTGTTGTAGTTGTCTTTCGGAATATGCTCCCGTATCTGGGTCTTCTGGTATAAGTTGACATTCATCTGCTATGGGGGGTTTTGAGGTTTTGCTGTGGGTGATTTCCCCAAGGACAGGAAGGGGTAGCAGTAATATACAGCTAATAATGGCGAGGTGACGTTTCATGGGTGCGGGGGTGTAAGTTGAGGGGATGACGGTGTATTTATTATATCTGTTGTTAAACGCAAAGGGGCGCAAAGGTACGCAACATATCCCCGACTTCTGAAACTAAATTATCCCAGACAAACTCTAATAATCTAAGAAATCCGGTATCTTGCACCCCATCCCAGATCCGACTTCTGAAACTAAATTATCCCAGACTACCTCTAATGATCTAAAAAGTCGGGGATCTTAACCACTCCCTTGTCTACGGTTGCCAACCTGTGAGTAAATTACAGCAGTTTTCAAGTAAATAAAATACACACCTTAACATCATAAATCTTGTGGGGTGGGCATCCTGCCCGCCCCTCAATACCTCACTCAGATAAAATGCGCTGTAGGATAGCTGCTTGGCGTGGGGAATATCTTTTTCAAGCCTGTTTGACGCTTGCGTGGCTGTTGTTGGCTGAGATTCCACAGGGTTTCATAAAAGAAAAAGGATACTCCGGCAAACTTGCGATCGCGTACTTTCTCTACTTGTGTTTGAATTTGTTCTATGGGGACGGTTCTATTTTTCAACCCAGATAAAATACCTATACTTACGGGAATATGACTACGGGCGGCTTTCACCTCCGGATATTCTAGTTCTTGGATAAATACATTTAAATCATCCCGATATATCTGCAATACTAGGTCTTCTATCAGTCCCATTCTTTCCCATCTCTGCCAATCTGCCAGATAATATTCGTAGGAGAAACGCTGGGGATTGGGTGCAACCGAAACAATACAGTCTTTTTGATTGGCTTTGATGGCTGTAAATACCCGCTCCATCAAGTCGGTAATTTTATCCGCTCTCCATCTCAACCATTGGGGATTTTTGGGGTCTGGTGGGGGAGCTTGACCATTATGTTCTTGTTTATATAATGTCACTGTATAGGGGTCGTAACCTAATTCCGATGGTAAGCCAAAATGATCGTCAAATTGAATGCCGTCTATGTCGTAGTTTTTGACGATTTCAACTATGAGATTTTGGATAAATTCCTGTACTTCTGGGTGAAAGGGATTTAACCAAACGCGATTATGTATGCCTTCTTTGACGATTTTACTACCATCCTGACGACTGGTGAGCCATTGGGGACGATTTTTTGCTAGGAGCGAATCAGCTGGAGCCATGAAGCCAAATTCAACCCAGGGAATCACTTTTAACCTGTTTTTATGTCCCTCGCTCACAATTTCTTTGAGTATATCTCTTGCTTGTAGTCCCGGTTCGGGATCTAGCGATCGCCCAATGACTTTAGCCGCAACTTGACTAGGATATAATGTATATCCCCAATTCCACACCACCGGGTAAACTGTATTAAAGTTAAATTCATGCAGCCGTTGCAAGGCCTTTTCCAGGCGCTGGCGTTGAAATAGTACGTTACTATCAATATTTGTCAGCCACACGCCTCTTAATTCTACCTTTGGTATGGTTTGACCATAGAGAGGTAGTGATATAATTACAGTGATGATTATACTCAAGGCAAGTATCACCGCCAGTGAGGCTTGCTTTTGAGGCGGAAAAAGTTTGAGTTTTTTATTCATATTCGCTATCCACAGCCTGAATCATCATTTATGACCAGTCCATATGCAAATAAGTTGCATGATTTTTACCTGGTGAGAATAGCTGTATATTGCGTGCAGATATTTGTCATATCTGCTTTGGGAACTTTAGGGCTGGTGCTGCCATCGCTTGCCATAATAGACTAATAATAAATATTGGGGTTTGATCAGCACAATGACGCACAAGAATAATTATATTACCAATAAAGCCCGAATTATCACTGTGGTGATTTTAACCGGCATTTTTTCTCTGGGTAGCGGGTTGACAATCATTAACCGCGTTACTGCTGCGACCGTTGCTCCTCACCCACACAGCTACCCGGGTTCTTTACTTTTAGCAGCTACTGATACTCCCACAGATAACCAGGTGATGAATCTACCAGAGTCTGTCAAAAATGCAGTTTTACAAGCGGTCTCTGAAAATTTAGACTTACCAATTTCTCAACTCAAGATTATTCAAGCTCAACCACAAACATGGAATGATGGCTGTTTAAACCTAGCTGGTCCTGATGAATTCTGCACTCAGGCTTTAGTCCCAGGGTGGCGAGTAACTGTCGATGCTGTTGACCAAACCTTAGTTTATCACACTAATAGCACGGGTTCGTCCGTCAGGCTCAATCAAGAAGCCGGGAAAATTACCCAGGATTGCACTTAAATTTCAGCCTAATTCTCATATTAATTACTGGGTTTATCTACCCATAATTTTAAACTACGGTTTTTCTATCGGAATAAAGTTGTATCTTGAGGAAATTGATGATAAAATATTTATTAAATACTTCTGAAGATAGATGAGTCATCAAAGCGATCGCTCACACCATCGTTGGGTACAATCCCATGATCTGCCCCAGCCTCAGTTGAAACTGCAACAACAGGCACAAAAAGAGCCAATGTTTTACTATTTTGCCTATGGTTCTTGTATGTGTCCGGTAGACTTAAAGCGATCGCTGGGTGAAAATACCCATGATTATATTATCGGCCCAGCGGTGTTGAAAGGTTACCGCCTAGGGTTCTATTCCTATTCTCCCACCCGCAAGTGTGGGGTTTTAGATGTCTTACCAGACGACCAAGCTCATGTCAAAGGTGTCCTTTATCAACTACCCTGGCGCTTGAGTGTAAACTTAGATAAACGCGAAGGTGTTTCCCAAAGTTTATACCGTCGGGAAACAGTAGAGATTCATTCCCAAAATAATGTCTACAAAAATACGCGCACTTATATAGTGGTGAACAAGCTCCCAGAAGAACTCGCACCCAACGACTGGTATTCTACTGTTGTCTTGCGGGGTGCTGTTACCTGTGGATTACCAGAAGAATACTGCTGGAGTTTGTTTGAGCATATGTACAAATTACAACAGCTTTCCCAAGAACATCTGATCCAAGCTGCGGAGAAAGCGCTATTACGCGCTTAAACTCAAACTCCAGTCATGAATTTCCCACTTAGGTTAATGTTTTCACATCAAAACGGACTCGGTTTGAGTCCATTTTCATGTGTACGAAACCATGACCTTTTTTTTACTGCCGGTGTTTAGCAGTTAAAAAGGTATAATCTATTTGATCTAGTAACGGCTACGGAAATTACCGCCACCACGGTTACCACCAAAAGAACCCTTATCTTCTCTGGGTTTGGCTTTATTTACCTTCAGGGAGCGTCCCATCCATTCAGCACCATCAAGAGCTTCGATCGCAACGCTTTCTTCCTCATCTGTACCCATTTCTACAAACCCAAAACCCCGCGGTTGTCCTGTTTCGCGGTTAGTAGGCAGTTGTACCCGCTTTACAGAACCATATTCGGCAAATACTGCATTAAGTGCATCTTGTGTAACCTCATAAGATAGATTACCTACATAAACTGACATAAAATTTCTCCAAAATCGTAAGAGTGTAGAGATTTCGGTTTCGGAGAAAAGCCTGTAAATACCAAAAGGAAATAGCCCGTCAATAATAAAAACAAAATCTGATCACCGAATCAATTCTCTTCCCCCCACTATGACACAAAAAACAACCATTGGTGGAGTATGACAAAGATCGTAATAAAAAGTCACACAAGCAATTACTGCTTAAGTATCAGAGGATATTTAATAAGTTTTGAACAGGTAATTTTTATCTTTAAAAGTTATGATTAGTGTATCAAGTAGGGAACTTATAGATGTCGGTAGTTGAGCGAAGTCGAAACCACACACCCCCCAATACCCCCTGATATTGTTCCCTGCGAGTTCGCTTACGAAAACTTATAGATTTCGGTAGTTGAGCGAAGTCGAAACTTTGATAGATATTAAGATACGGAGACTAAAAACAAAAAAAACTGATGAACGCGATCGCCTCTTGTCTTGCATCTATCATCGAACAAACCGCCATCCATCCTTGGGAAAACCTCCCACCCAAACAGCAAAAACACATCCAACAGGCGATCTCATCCGCAAAACCCCCCAATTGTATCGTCTATCCCCGCACCCAAGGAGAACTAGCAGCAGTCATCGCCGAAGCCCACCATCAAAACTGGCGCGTCCTGCCGGTAGGAAAAACTAGTAAAATCAACTGGGGTGGTTTAGCCACAGATATTGACATCATAGTTAGTACAGCAAGCATCAACCAACTAATTGCCCACGCAGTCGGTGATTTAACCGTCACCGTAGAAGCAGGGATGCAATTTTGCCATCTCCAAGAAATTTTAGCCAAATCCCGCCAATTTATTGCCCTTGACCCCAGTCAACCGCAATTAGCAACCATAGGCGGTATAATCGCCACAGCTGATACCAACTCCCTCAGACAACGTTATGGGAGTGTCCGCGACCAGTTACTAGGTATTACCTTTGTCCGTGCTGATGGGGAAATTGCCAAAGCAGGGGGGCGAGTAGTGAAAAATGTTGCCGGATACGATTTAATGAAATTATTTACCGGTTCCTACAGCACATTAGGTGTTATTAGTCAAGTAACTTTAAGGGTATATCCATTACCCGCAGCATCCGCTACAGTGATGCTAACAGGTAAACCAGAAGCCATATCCCAAGCTGCAACCACCCTGCGTAATAGTGCTTTAACACCAACTCAAGCTGATTTGCTCTCCACACAACTAGTTTCTACCCTAGGTGAGAATCAGGGTATGGGACTAATCGCGCGCTTCCAAAGCATTAGTCAAAGTGTCCAAGAACAGTCACGTAGACTGTTAGCACTAGGCGAACAATTGGGTTTAAAAGGGACAATTTATATGGATGAACATGACGCTCATCTATGGCAAAGATTACGAGAAATAATGGATAAACCCGTCACAGATTCGGCAATTACCTGCAAAATAGGAGTATTACCTAGTGCATCTGTGGAGGTTTTGAGTCAAACAGGTATGGGTTTGATTCATCTGTCTAGTGGTTTGGGTCTGTGGCAATTGGAAGATAAAAATCAGGTTTTAAAAATGCGCGATCGCTGTCAGTCTCACAAGGGATTCTTGAGCATCTTAACAGCACCAAACACAGTTAAACAAGCCATAGATATTTGGGGATATACTGGTAATTCCTTGCATATGATGCGCCAAATTAAAAAACAGTTTGATAGTAAAAATATTTTCAGTCCGGGTCGGTTTGTGGGTGGGATTTAAGCAAACAACCACACAGCTACCAAAACACACCAGATAGAGAGGGAAAGAATTTAAATATGCAAGTTTCTGACAATTCCGCGAATCATACTACTAGGATTAAGAATTTAAAAAGTTTTGATATCAATCAGCCACCCGATCCCAAATTGATTGATAGTTGTGTACATTGTGGTTTTTGTCTGTCCACTTGTCCAAGTTATCGGGTGATTGGTAAAGAGATGGACTCACCCAGGGGACGCATCTACTTAATGGATGCAATTAACGAGGGTGAAATAGCTCTAAATACAGCCACAGTACAACATTTTGATTCTTGTTTAGGTTGTTTAGCTTGTGTAAGTACTTGTCCTTCCGGCGTGCAGTACGATAAATTAATATCCGCCACTCGTCACCAAGTAGAACGCAATTATAAGCGCAATTTACCAGATACCTTGATTCGTAAACTGATATTTTCCTTATTTCCTAATCCTGATTTATTACGGCTGTTTTTATTTCCCCTGCTAGTTTATCAAAAGTTGGGATTACCAAAATTAGTAAAAACTACAGGGTTACTCAAAAAACTATCTCCCCGTTTAGCAGCCATGGAATCAATTTTACCAAAAATTACCCTGCAATCCTTTCAAGATAACCTACCAGATATTATTCCCCCCCAAGGAGAAAAGCGTTACCGGGTAGGGGTAATTTTGGGATGTGTACAACGGTTATTCTTCTCCCCCATTAATGAGGCCACCGTGCGAGTATTAACCGCGAATGGTTGCGAAGTCGTAATTCCTAAATCTCAAGGTTGTTGTGCGGCGCTTCCAGAACATCAAGGACAAACCCAACAAGCCCAAAGTTTAGCAAAACAAATGATTGACAGTTTTGCCAATACCCATGTAGATTTTATCATTATCAATGCTGCAGGTTGTGGTCATACTTTAAAAGAATACGGTCACATCCTCCAAGATGACCCAGAATATCGAGACCAGGCGCAGGCTTTTGCTGCTAAAGTCAAAGATGCTCAAGAATTTTTAGTCAAAGTAGGATTGACAGCTAAATTATCCCCCTTAAGTGATCAGCCTTTAAATTTAGTTTATCAAGATGCCTGTCATTTACTCCATGGACAAAAGATTAGTGTGCAACCACGTCAATTATTACAACAAATTCCCGGCGTGAAACTAACCGAACCTATAGACGCAGCTTTGTGTTGTGGTAGTGCCGGCGTTTATAATATGCTGCAACCAGAGGTAGCTGAGGAGTTAGGTCAGCAAAAGGTACAGAATTTGTTAAATACAGGTGCACAGTTAATTGCTTCTGCTAATCCCGGTTGTACCTTGCAAATTACCAAGCATTTACAATTACAGGGTAAAACCATTTCAGTCATGCACCCCATGGAGTTACTAGATTATGCCATTCGGGGTGTGAAGTTAGGTTTTTAACCTGTGTATTTATGCAAAAAAAACTGGGTTTTCCCAGTTTTTTCTCTCATTTAAACACTACTTAATACTTATCTGCGACGATTCCATGGACCAAAAATAGCCAGTGTAATACCCGGAGACTGAATGTTGACAAACATCGTTCTACCGTCAGCAGAGAAGCAAGCGCCAGCAAACTCACTGCTACCGAGATTATTCATGGCAAATTGATAAACTTCACCTTTGCCGTTAACACCCACAATATAATCAGTACCACTACCATCCTCACATAAGAACAGGTCACCCCAAGGAGCAACAGTGATATTATCCGGAGCTTGTAAAAATTGACCACTCGGAGAAGCTTCAACTACTAAAGTTAACTCTTCTCTCGCCGGGTCATAAGCCCAAACTTGACCATTACCTCTGGCGTTAGCAGCATCAGATACAGGTGGACACCTTGAGAAGCAACAAAGTAAACCATTTGATTACCATACCAAGCGCCCTCACCCCGGAAGAAAATGGCAGCACCCTTGCTTTGAGCTTCGTAACGCACACCAACCCCAGCATCAGCATTCTCAGCATCTGGGTCGGGATTATCAATTTGCACCCATTCTACAGGCAATTTTTGACCAACCTTAACCTTTCCAGGTTCACCACCAAAATTAGGATTATTGATAGTATTGAGGGCAAAGTTTTCCGCACCTCTAACTTTTAAAGCATACAAACTACCACCTTGAGCCAAGTCCCCAGCCTTGGTAGGTCTAACATTAGGTACAAACCGATAGAAGCAGCTATCACCACGGTCTTCAGTTTCGTACACATAGCCAGTTCTGGGGTCCACAGCTATAACCTCATGGTTAAAGCGTCCCATGTCTATCAAGGGAACTGGGGTGACTAAACCGCTATTCGGGTCAGCTACAACCTCAAAGTTGTAACCGTGTCTGGCGGTTTCGGTCCCAGCAGTACCAGTGGTGTTAGTGCTTGTAGAAAAGGTTTCTTCACAAGTAACCCATGTCCGCCAGGGTGTCGGTCCACCTGCACAGTTACGAACAGTACCTGCTAAGGAGTTAAAGTTTGTGATGGGTCTGCGGTTTGCTCCCACTACAATCGTACTGGTTCCCCCTGAGCGCCCGTGGAGTAGCGATTATCACCACTCACAGGGTGGTTAGCGGAAGTACCCAGTTCATGGTTACAAACTAGAATTGTTGAGCCGTTAGCCCCAGAGTATGCAGCCATCCCGTCATGATTCGATGGTACTGTGAACCCGTCGCCCATTGGCTCACCAGTAAAATGGAAGGCCGTGTAGTTGAATGTCCGAGGGAGTTTTAAAATCGGTATGTTCTTAAAGTTATCAGGCAGTTCAGCTGTGTTTAAAGGTAGCTTGTCCTCCAGTTTTCCATAACCGGTGCTGTTGGGCATTTCACCACGGGCAACCCGGGCATAAAATGCTTCCAATGGTGACAGCATTGTCACGGTAGCTGCACTTGTGCCAGCTAAGGTTAAAAATTTACGTCTTGAGACTTGCATTGTGTTGTTCTTCTCTTTACCTAAATACGCGATCGCCCTGTACGCAGCAGCGCTTCTCTATCGCACTATCAGAACTTATTCGAGGAACATTAAGGTGGAATAATAACTAGTTTAATTTGCGGTTATATCAGGGAACAGGGTTGAACCCCCCCCCACAACGTTTTCCCTACACAGCATTTTCCAGGAATCGAGGCGAATTGTAGGCAGAAGAACACAACATATATAGGATTTAGAGTACTTTATTTCTGATGCCACCATCTTGTAATTTGACATTTATGTTAGATTTAAGTGTTTCTTATAATCAAGATAAAAATCTTTGTATCTGTCAAAGGTTCTTATTTATCCTTAATGAAGTAGTCATAAGTTATTAAATAATGCCGAGGATTCTTGTCATAGACGATGACGCAGCCATTTCAGAACTAGTGGCCGTCAATTTAGAGATGGCTGGCTACGATGTCAGCCAGGCGGAAGATGGTATCAAAGGTCAAGCGCTGGCGCTACAGCTACAACCTGACTTAATCATGCTTGACCTGATGTTACCCAGAGTAGACGGGTTTACAGTTTGCCAACGCCTACGGCGGGATGACCGCACGGCGGAAATTCCCGTCTTGATGCTGACGGCTTTAAGTCAAACTCATGACAAAGTGGAAGGCTTCAATGCGGGGGCGGATGATTACCTCACTAAGCCCTTTGAAGTTGAGGAGATGTTAGCACGGGTGCGGGCGTTATTGCGACGTACTGACCGCATCCCCCAAGCAGCAAAACATAGCGAAATTCTCAACTATGGGAATTTAACTCTGGTTCCAGAAAGATTTGAGGCCATATGGTTTAATCAAACAGTGAAACTCACTCATCTGGAATTTGAACTCCTGCACTGTTTGCTGCAACGCCACGGTCAGACAGTTTCCCCCAGCGAAATCTTGCGGGAGGTTTGGGGTTATGACCCAGATGATGATATTGAAACTATTCGGGTGCATATCCGCCACTTGAGAACTAAACTAGAACCAGATCCTCGTCACCCCCGCTATATTAAAACAGTGTATGGGGCAGGATATTGTTTAGAGTTACCCAGCTTACCTCAATCCAATGAGAGTGCTTCCGCATCAGTGATAGAGTGAAATTTATCCGGGATTTCACCCATCTGTAAAGTTATGTAACCTACTCTACGAACAGTTTCACATCAAGTTATTTACCCGTTGATATTTGGGGGGCATCTGATCAGCTAAAGTATGGAATAATTACAGGTGTGAATTAGGTATGCAAAAAGAACTTTTCTCAGGGGGAGAAGTCCCGATCTTGGATGCATCCACAAAAATGGGCGGTCATTCCATTCTTCGGGGAAGCATGGCTATAAATGTGCATTCCCAAACTAACCGCGGTTGGGCGTAACACAGTAAGAATTTACGAGTTTGTTCTAGTTGGTGCATGATTTGTGGTTGATGCCACTGTTGCCAGTAGGATTGTTGCAGATAATCCACTAACCATAGTTGTGCTTCTGTGTCTAACTCTTGGGCGATTTTCTTGGCTAATTCTAAAGCTTGGCGGTAAGATGATGGTCTTTTGCTCACATCTTGGAGTAAGGTTTCCGGAATTGCTTGTAATTGCTCATAAGATGCGATCGCACTACCCGGACTACCAGCAGCCATATTTAATAGCGCCTGATTTGCCAAAATTGCCCCATGTCCTGTTTGGGTCAAGACTTGAGTTAAGGACTGTGTATCCAACGGATAAAAGGGGATACGTTGACAGCGTGACACCAATGTGGGCAAAATAGACTCAGGGGATGGTGCAATTAAAATTATTGTCGCTTTTCCCGGTTCCTCCAAAGTTTTCAGCAACGCATTAGCAGCAGCTTCCGCCATTGTCTGGGCTGACTCAATAACCACCACGTTTCTGGGTGCGTCCCAGGGAGGACGGCTGAGAAATTCCCCAATTTCCCGGATCTGCTCTAGTCTGATTACCGGGGGAGCTTTGCGCTTAAGTTTTTTCTCCGCTGCTTCTGCGGCCGTGAATCTTTGCCCTTGGTATTGGTAAGTTGGTTCTACCCACCACAAGTCAGGATGATTACCTTGACGCAACCGATTTTGTAACGTAATCAAGTTAAGTGTTTCTACGTAAAAAAGTAGTTCCACAAAGCACCTAGCAGCCAAGCTTTTACCCACACCATCTATGCCCACAAATAAATAAGCCGGGGGACTCGGTCTTGTTTAACCCCTTGAGTAAGTAGTTCAATGGCTTGGGATTGTCCTAACACTGGGGCAAATAGGTCTGGTATCACGCAATACTGCCTCGTTTTCTAGCTTCTTTGTAGGAAGTTCCCACATTTCTCAAACCGGCTTTAATCATTTGTCTCTCTAAAAGAGCAAAAAAACGGGTTCTATCTCCTCCCCTGACTACTGCTTGATTATGGGCTTCTGCGATCGCTACAGGGTAGCCTTGGCCTTTCTGCACCTGGGACAGCATCAGCGCCAGCGCTTGGTTCAGCATACTTGTATCTTCAGCTACCCATGCAGGGAATTCTATCCGGGCAATTTCACTGCCTACATGGACGTGGCAAAAGTAAATTATTTGCTGCTCATAAAGTTCTAAAACCCGGTTATTACTACGCCATATCGGACCACGTTGTCCTGGTTGTAATGTCGTTCCCCATAAAGTAGTATCTCTCAAAGTGTCAAAAACTTGACAAGGAGATTTTTCCGCAGGGTCTGGACAATAACTTTTACAGTCGGGAACCTGATGGGGACAAGTCAATAATCTGAAAAAGTTGGTAGAATCAATGTGGCGAGAAGCGCTCAGATATCCTAACAGGGGAATTTTAGCCAGATGCAACTGTTGCCATGCTTCCAGGATTGGTGGTAAAATGCGATCGCGTGCATCTAAAGGTAACTGCTCTAAAAACCAGTAAATTAAAGAACCATCCACCATTGCTAAGGCCGGAGCTTCTCCTTTAGCTACACAAGCTAATTCCGCTAAAACTGTAGTTTCCGAAGCAGTGCGGCGATATCCCATCCACTCCTCAGTTTTAATTCCCCATTGCCGAGATATATATAAATCCTCCGGGCGATAAAATACTTCTGGTAAACTATCTAGCAGTGGTTGGCGGTTTTGCCCATAGTGTAACACTACTCTACCAATGTTCAACAAGTAACAGTAAGCAATTTCATGATGGTTGGGCGCAATTTGAGACCCGTCAGTAGCGATAACCGTATGCACTTTGGGGGGGACTAGAATATTAATGCGGGTTTCCAGGGGTTCCATGGGTGTAGCATTCGCAAACAGAATGCGATCGCGCCATCGTTGCTGAAGCTCTATCAACTCTTGCTGGGACTCATAAGCTTTTTGTAAATATTCTTGAGCTAATTCTAACCTCTGGCGACTTGCAGCAGCTTCTAAACTCAGATGTTGACTTAAACCCTGCATTTGTCGCGCTAATTTTGTAATATCTAGCATATAGCATTTCCCATGCTCGTGAGGTACAATTTTTTTTAGTTTGAGGGAACAGGGAACAGGGAACAGGGAATAGGGAACAGGGAATAGGGAATAGGTGTGTACTTCATGAGCCTGAAAAAGGCTATAAAATAACCTAGGTCTGGTTGGTTGTGTTAACCACCGTTATTCTATATTGCTATAAATTTATCGCACAATTTTTAGATTTACTCAATCATCTGTGAGTGGAAAAAATCACCACAGATGAACACAGATGATCATGCGCCTAGGGTTTGAGGCCTTATTGCCAGGCAGCAAAGTTTTTAGTAAACTGGGACAGGCTTAGTAGTCCGATTGTCGGATGAATTTGGGCTGCTTTCCTTTCTGTTTGGGTGTTATATCCCCAGTCTGCCAGAAAAAGTTCAACATCTTTCAAGTCCGTTTGCTGTTGCACCAATTGCAATGTTTTCAGCCTATCTTCTACAAACCACAGTTTAACCGGTTTCTCTGCAGCCTTACCAATTAATTCTCTCAAAGTTTCATATTTGGGTCGTTTAACTTCCTTACCGAAAATTACCCCCGGTGGTAGGTTCACCCCTTCCCTTGCTAATAACCGCTCAACAAAGCGTCCTTCTTTGGTAGTGACAATGTATATTTTTGTTTCACCGGCTAGGGTGATTTTCATTCTTTCCACTACGCCGGGGTAAAATCTATGCAGGTTTAGCCAACCTTCTAAATCAGTTTTGATCCATTCATCCCGCAAATTGTCAAGTTGCAGGGCAATTGTTTGGGATTGCAGACTATGCTCTAATAAAATCTGGGGGGTGATTTTCCCCCATTCCTGCAAAATTGAGGTTTCGGGAATTCCATCTATTAAGGCTTTGATTAAAACTGGCATTTCCCAACCCGTTTCAATCACTGGTCTGAGGCGATAGAATCTTAATGGTAAATCATCTGGGGGCGTGTTATCTACTGGAGACCAAATTTTACAATAGGTTCGCCATGCGACTTCAAAATACTCTATTAGTCCATCGCAAATTACTCCATCAAAGTCTAAGGCTAAAATTGTGGGACTGCTTCCGGTCATTTTGCTGGAAAATAAACTGCTTTTGTTAGATTAACGAAGAATTTTCAACTAAGCTGTAATTTTTGTCAGTATTTAATCATTTATGTATTTTTACGACTCATTCTTGACGTAAAAATCCCGTTTTTAGGACTAAACAGTAATGCTAACAAAAATAAGCCTGACGCTACTAAAACTATCGCCGGACCAGAGGGTAAATTAAAAAAGTAGCTGAGGTACATTCCGCTAATACTGGAAATACACCCAGCGAATGCGCCTAAAATCATAACTTGATGTAACCGGTTCACCAACAGGTAAGCAGTCGCTCCCGGTGTAATTAACAGTGCTAAGACTAGGATAACGCCTACAGTTTTCATACTAGCCACAATTGTCAGAGCAATCAGCACCATTAAGCCAAAGTTTAACCGATTTACTGGTAAACCCGCAGCTTGTGCCCCCAGCGGGTCAAAGGTGTAAAATAATAGTTCTTTATATAATAACAACACAACTATTAAAACTATAGCCGCAATCATGGCCGTGTCCCGCACCTCCTGGGATGTTACCCCCAGAATATTACCAAACAGAAAGTGACTCAGGTCGATTTTTTGGGTCTTTTGAATCACTGTAATTAAAGTGATCCCCGTGGCGAAAAATGCTGACAGGACTATACCCATGGCCGCATCTTCTTTGATGGGGGAGTGGCTTTTTATCCAGGTGATGGCGATTGTACTGATTACCCCGGCTATAAATGCCCCTAAATAAATGTTTGCTCCTAGTATAAAGGCGATCGCCAGTCCTGGCAAGACTGAATGACTGATAGCATCACCCAGTAATGCTAATCTTTGCACCATTAAGTAACTACCCACCACGGCACACAGCAAACCGACTATAATGGCGACCAGGAGCGATCGCTGCATGAAGGTATATTGTAGTGGCTCAATTAATGCTTCAATCATAGGTATTTAGGGTTTGCAACAGAAATTCTTTTCGTGGGGATAGGGAACAGGGAACAGGGAACAGGGAACACACCGAACAGTTTGAGCTATCCGTCACCCCTAAATTTTCCGATTTAATTTATTTAACCTAAAATGTCCACTTTTGATGGTAAAACCAGGAAAAACCCTGCACCGATTTTGTTTTTTAGCAATCTCAAACCTTTGATTTATATAGGTTTTAGATTTATTCAGCCAGTCCTATTTATACCAAACCAGAAATAGGGATAATTTAAGCAGCGTCATTAAAGTACATAACTTGACCACCATAGGCGCGATTCAGGTTTTCTGCTGTCAGAACTTGCTCTCGTACACCTGTAGCGATTAATTCCCGATTGAGTAAAATTAAATCATCAAAGTGAGTAATTGATTCGCCTAAATCGTGGTTAACCACTAAAACAATTTTACCAGCAGCGGCTAATTCCCGAAAGACAGTAAAAATCACAGCTTGGGTTTTTTGGTCAATCCCCGCTAGTGGTTCATCACAGCAGTATATATCTGCTTGCTGTGCCAAAGCACGGGCTAAAAATACTCTTTGTTGTTGTCCCCCAGATAATTCTCCTATGGGGCGATCGCAATATGCTAACATTCCTACCCGTTGGAGGGCGTTTTTAGTTTCCTGACGACTAACCGGGGAAAAGCTACGTAACCAACCCGTCTTTTTTACCCTTCCCATCATCGCCACATCCCACACTGTAGCAGGGTAACTCCAATCTATTTGATTCCGCTGGGGGATATATGCAACTTTTTCTAGTTGCTGGGTTAATAGTTTCTCTTTATACAAAACTCTGCCACTACTCAGGGGACTAACCCCAGCATGGCTTTCATTAACGTACTTTTACCAGCACCATTAGGACCAAAAATCCCCGTGATTCTCCCTGGTTTAATGATACAGTTAACATCTGTTAAAGCTGCTGCTGTGTGGTAATGCACCCCAACATGGGTAATATTAATACTCATAGTTCTCTGTTCCCTATTCCCTATTCCCTGTTCCCTTTGGTGAAAAAATGAAAAGAATATGAGAATAGTGTACCTTAAATATGAGAAGAAGATGAGAACAAGTGTAACTCAATGAAATCAACAGCTAGATTATTTTGCCCAGGTGTGGTAGGAGTATTGTTAGGGTTGGCCATAGGCGGATGTAACCAAATAGATAGTAACCGCGTCTCCGGGGAGATTGATGCACAACCGCGAGTAGTTGCAACTAATACTATTATTGCTGATTTGGCTGAGGTAGTCGGCGGAGAGGACATTGAGTTAATTAGTATTCTCCAAGCAGGTGTAGACCCCCATGTTTATGAACCGACACCAGCAGATGGCCGGGTTTTAGAAACGGCTGATTTAATCTTGTATAATGGCTATGATTTGGAACCCGGACTAATTAAGTTAATGAATGCGGTGGGTCAAAAAGCCCAGAAGGTAGCAGTGGGTGAAATCGTCTCAGCCTTGAAATTAGATCAAGGTGATGGTAAAATTATACCAGACCCCCATGTGTGGGGAAGTGCAGAAAATGCCATCGCCATGGTCAATATAATTCGGGATGAGTTGATTAAATTATCCCCCCCAGATGCACCAGAATTTACTCAAAGAGCATCTGAGTTAACCAATGAATTACAGCAATTACATAACTGGATTAATCAACAAATTCAAACTATCCCCCCAAATAACCGCCAACTGGTCACCACCCATGACGCTTTTCAATATTATACTCAAGCCTATGGCTTGGCGATCGCCGGGACATTAATCGGTGTGAGTACAGAAGAACAACCCAGCGCCCAAACAGTTGGGCGTTTAGTAGAGTCTATCAAAAACACCGGTGTACCCGCCATCTTTGCTGAGACTACAATCAACAAAGCCTTAATTACTACCGTTGCTCAAGAAGCCGGTGTAAAATTAGCACCAGGTAAATTATACTCTGATTCCATTGGTGCAAAAGGCAGTGATACCGATTCCTATATCAAAATGATGGTAGCTAATACTCGCACCATTGTAGAAGCATTGGGAGGTAAATACACACCATTTCAACTTAATTAATTCCATTTTTAACATATTTTTTTCTAAGTGGATGTTTGTCAAGTCATGATTAGTGTATCAACTATTGTTTAACCCCACCCTAACCCTCCCCTTGTCAGGGGAGGGGACTGGATTTTATTGTTTTTTGTGTGTTCCCCAATCCTTCCTATTCCCTGTTCCCTGTTCCCTGTTCCCTAAGATAAAAATTACCTGTTGAAAACTTATCAAACATCCTCTAAGTAACACATATGAGAGGTAACCTTGGCGATCGCTACTTAATTTAAACTTAAAAATTATACTAATGAATAAACCCATCGAAGTCCGTAACCCTCGAAATGGCAAATATGACTATGTAATTCTCCCCCCATCTCCTAGATTATTATCACACCAGTGCCAGCGCGCTCGCAGAGCGCAAACTCGCTGGTATCACATCGGTTTAGAAGCCAGAATTGAGGCCTTACAGACATGGAAACAAGCAATAGTCTCTGGTCAGGAACAGCTGACACAGGCTTTAGTAACTGATACCGGGAGACTGTCCACCTCAATATTAGAAATAAACACTTTCCTAGATAATATTGACCGTTGGTGTGAGTTAAGCCCAGAACTACTACGAGACTGGGCTAAAAATACAACCATCCCATTTATCGCCCTAGAACAAACATCAGTACCTTACCCCTTAGTGGGGGTAATTAGCACCTGGAACCTACCCCTATTGCTATCTACAATCAACACCATTCCCGCATTAATAGCAGGTTGTGCCGTCATTGTCAAACCTAGCGAGATTTCACCCCGCTTCGTCGCCCCCCTGATTACAGCTCTCAAGACTGTACCAGACTTGCGTGATGTGTTAAGTTTTGTCGAAGGAGGAGGAGAAACAGGCGCTAACCTCATAGACAACGTAGATTTAGTTTGCTTTTCCGGGAGTCTAACCACAGGGAGAAAAGTAGCTCAGGCCGCAGCTCAACGCCTCATTCCCGCCTATTTAGAATTAGGGGGAAAAGACCCAGCCATTGTTTTAGAATCAGCCAATCTGGAATTAGCCACCCGTGCTATTTTGTGGGGTTCAGTATTCAACGCTGGACAGTCATTTGTTTCCATTCAAAGAATTTATGTAGCCCAATCAATATTTGAAAAGTTTTATCATCAACTCATAGCAAAAGCTATTACTTTACACTTAGCCTATCCCCACCTTGACAGTGGAGAAATTGGCCCTATCATCACCGAAAAACAAGCCGCAATTATCAACCACCATCTAATAGATGCAATAGAAAAGGGAGCATTAATACATTGTGGCGGTAAGGTAGAACAATTAGGCGGGGGTTGGTGGTGTCGTCCCACCGTGATTACTCAAGTCAACCATTCTATGAAGCTCATGACAGATCCAACTTTTGGCCCCATTATGCCAGTAATGCCATTTACCACCCTTGAGGAAGCGGTATACTTAGCAAATGATTCTATATATGGACAAAGCGCAGCCGTGTTTGCACTCTCCCAGGAGGAAGCTTTAGCCGTGGGGAGACTTGATGCTGGTGCTATTAGTATTAATGATGCTGCTTTGACTGCTATTGTGTCTGAGGGAGAAAAAAATTCTTTTAAATTCTCCGGTCTGGGAGGTTCACCCCTGGGACGAGGGTTAATTCAACGCTTCCTCAGAAAAAAAGCATTTTTGATCAAAACTAACTCCAGTCCCGACCCTTGGTGGTTTGATCACAGTTTGGGCGATTTACACTAATCCACAATGGCTCTGCATTTTATTGATCTCAGAAGCGTTATAATTTAATTTCTTAATTTCCCAATCTGATATTTAACAAGGTGTAAATATGGCCAAAAGTGACAAAATTAACTTTTCTACCCCCAGCGGATTCCCCGAATTTCTTCCCAGCGAAAAACGCTTGGAATTATATTTGTTAGACCACATTCGCCGCGTATTTGAAAGTTATGGCTTTACTCCCATTGAAACCCCCGCAGTCGAACGTTTAGAAGTTTTACAAGCCAAGGGCAATCAAGGAGATAATATTATCTATGGCATTGACCCTATATTACCACCAAATCTGCAAGCTCAAAAGGAAAAATCCGGGGAAACAGGTTCAGAAGCTAGAGCTTTAAAATTTGACCAAACTGTACCCCTAGCTGCTTACATTGCGCGTCACCTCAATGAATTAACTTTTCCTTTTGCACGTTACCAAATGGATGTAGTCTTTCGGGGTGAACGCGCCAAAGATGGGCGCTTTCGTCAGTTCCGCCAGTGTGATATTGATGTAGTGGCTCGTCGTGAACTCAGCTTACTCTATGATGCTCAAATGCCCGCAATTATTAGCGAAATCTTTGAAAAAATTAATATTGGTGATTTTCTGATTCGCATCAATAATCGCAAGGTGCTTACAGGCTTTTTTCAATCTGTGGGTATTCCTGAAAATAAAATTAAATCCTGTATTAGTATAATTGACAATCTAGAAAAAATTGGTCAACCTAAAGTTAAGCAAGCTTTGGCAGCAGAAGGCATTAATACCGAACATACACAAAAAATTATTGATTTTATTAATATTCATGGTTCCGTTGATCAGGTTTTAGATAAGCTCAAGCATCTGGCCGAAAATCTCCCAGAAGCCCAGGTATTTAATTTGGGAGTGACGGAGTTAGCAACTGTCATTGCAGGTGTGCGTAATTTAGGAGTCTCAGAAAATCGGTTTTGTATTGACTTATCTATTGCACGTGGTCTTGATTATTATACCGGAACCGTTTACGAAACAACTTTGTTAGGTCATGAAGCTTTAGGTAGTATTTGCTCAGGCGGTAGATATGAGGAATTAGTGGGAACTTTTTTAGGCGAAAAAATGCCCGGTGTGGGTATTTCTATCGGCTTAACTCGTTTAATTAGTCGCTTACTTAAAGCTGGTATTCTCAATACTTTATCTCCCACACCAGCCCAAGTGATGGTCGTAAATATGCAAGCAGACTTAATGCCTACTTATTTAAATGTATCTCAAAACCTGCGCCGCGCAGGAATTAATGTAGTAACTAATTTTGAGCAGCGCCCTTTAGGTAAACAATTCCAACTTGCTGATAAACAAAGAATTCAATTTTGTGTAATCATTGGCTCCGAGGAAGCTAAAGCCCAAAAGTCATCTCTCAAAGATTTAAAATCCGGCGAACAAGTCGAAGTCACCCTAGATAACTTAGCACAAGAAATTAAAAACCGGTTAACTAGCGTAGTAAGCTCCCCAACTTCTTAGATAATTCCCATAATCTCATATAACCTGTCCACAAGTCGGGGATCTGTGCGACTCGAAAATCATGTATTTGATTATCTTGACCAAATGCGATAACCCAAGCGCTGCAGCAAGCAGTTCGCCAAGCGCGGCTGCAAACAGATCGCGTAACACACAGGAAATTTACCCAGATATCATAAATATTGAACCTAGTACCGGCGAAATAATTTAACACCCAGTCGGATTTATCCGACTTTAGCTATCAGACAGGGGTTTCTAACCCCCGACTCCCGGTTGTCGTAGCTCTTAAAAAGCCTGACCCGTCAACCGTCAACAAAATCTTGAATATAGAGGAAATACCTTTTCTAGCTAGAGAAATTCAAAAAACCCGCCGGGGTGCTGATAATTTTTCCCAGATTTTTTGATACTCCTGTTTAATTTCATCAGCTAAATTCAGGATTGAAACTTAATGTTATTTTGTACATTTACAATAAATCCGCCGCATTCAAACTTAACAAATCTTAACATTAATTTTTGTAAATATAACTGTCAAATTAATCAATATATTAATATTTGTAAACATAATTTTTAAATTAATCAATCCCCTTCGCCGCATTCAAACTTAACAAATCTTAACATTAATATTTGTAAATATAGCTGTCAAATTAATCAACCCCCTTCAGAGAATTAAAATGAGTTAAAATTCTTCCTTTTCACCTTCATTCTGATATATTTTCACTTTATTTTCACACTAATTTCCGCGATTAAAACCTGTTCAAACCGGACTTATTTTCAGTAAATATTTATACCTTTAAAATAATCATCCCCTTCGCCGAATTAAAACAAAAACAGTGCAAGTATGCGCCTACTTAACATTCTGCCTTCAAATTAATCATCCCCCTCGCAAAATTAAAATTCCCCATTTTCACCTTCACCGTGATATATTTTCCCCTCATTTTCACACCAATTCCCACCATTAAAACCTGTTCAAACCCGCGTTATTTACTGTAAATATTTATACTATCAAACTAATCATCGCCTTCCCCAGATTAAAACAAATAGTATAAATAGTAACAATACTCTCAAACAATGCTTTCAAATTAATCAATCCCCTTCCCCAGATTAAAACCCTCAACCCTCAACCCTCAACCCTCAACAGTCAACCCTCAACAGTCAACCCTCAACAGTTACTTATTTACCCCAGTACCCCGGAAATAAAAGCATTAATTTCCGCTCCTGTGTTTCTCGGTCCTGTGAGTTCAGTGGTAAACAGATTAAAGGAACTTTGTAAAATCGCATTGACGTTAGGGTTATTCCTCAGTAATAAACCTTGGGTCATTAAGAAAATATCCCCCCCAGTCACTTGACCATTATTATCAACGTCAAAGGCTAACCTGTTGACCCCATTAGTAATCGCACTCTTCAAAGCAGCACCTGTAGTGTTTGTAGCTCCCACGGTTTCACTGCTAAAGAGATTAAAAGAGCTTTGCAGAATCGCATCCACATTAGGATTATTCCGTAACAGCAGATATTGGCTAATAAAGAATAAATCAGCACCAGTCACCCTACCGTTACCATCAATATCGGCGGACAGTCCACTGACTATGACAGAAGGTACTCCCAATACATCCACATTGGGGTTACCACTGCTAGCAGCAAAGTTAACTGTACTTTCTCCATCAAACCCCGCTGTGGTGGTAAAAGGAATATTCAGAAACAGGTTATCACTGTCAGTGGATTGAAGCGAGCTGATAGTTAGAATCAATTCTTTATCACTGTTGGGGTCATTATCAGCATCTGTTGCGTCATCAAGAATAATTTTGCCGACTACAGTCCCTGCCGAACTGGACAAATTAACATCCCCAGTGTTAATATTCAGTTCAGAACTATCAAAGTAAATTGAAAATCCTGCAAAGGATATCTGAGAATCGTTAAAGTTATCCACACGATAGTTTAACGTGATCTCTCCCCCTCCTGGTGTAACATTGCTACTTTCAGGAGCGATCGCCAGTTGAGGGGGATTTATTAAGTCATCATTTTGAATTGTCGCGGTAGCAGCAGCAGTGGTAATAGTGGCGTTACTGGGGTTAGATAAGGTAACGGCAAACGTTTCATCCGGTTCTACCACCGTATCACCTTGTACATTCACTGTAATTACTTGGGATGTTTCCGTTGCTGCAAAAGTGACTGTACCTAAGGGGAATACTCCACCTGCAAAGTCAGCGGCGTTAGCGGGGTTGGTTCCTGTACCTGTAACCGCCCAGTTAGCTGTGCTTGTACGTGTGGTGTCCCCTGTGCGAGTAACTGTGAAGCTGAAGGGGGTAGTACCTTCGTTACCTTCTGATTGTATGGCGTTGGTGGGCGCTATTATCCCTATAGATGGTTCAGTAGTAAACTCACTCACATCGATGATTTGCAATCCTGCACTACCATCAGCCACATAAGCATAGTTCCCCACTACTTGTACACCCAAAGCAGAGCCAGAGGTATTGTAAACCCCCGTGCGGGTGGGGTTAGCTGGGTTCCTGATATCGATGATTTGCAATCCTGCACTACCATCAGCCACATAGGCGTAGTCCCCCACTACTTCTACACCCAAAGCAGAGCCAGAGGTATTGTAAACCCCCGTGAGGGTGGGGTTAGCTGGGTTCCTGATATCGATGATTTGCAATCCTGCACCCTCATCAGCCACATAGGCGTAGTCCCCCACTACTTGTACACCCAAAGCAGAGCCAGAGGTATCGTAAACCCCCGTGCGGGTGGGGTTAGCTGGGTTCCTGATATCGATGATTTGCAATCCTGTACTACCATCAGCCACATAGGCGTAGTCCCCCACTACTTGTACACCCAAAGCAGAGCCAGAGGTATCGTAAACCCCCGTGCGGGTGGGGTTAGCTGGGTCACTGATATCGATGATTTGCAATCCTGTACTACCATCAGCCACATAGGCGTAGTCCCCCACTACTTGTACACCCAAAGCAGAGCCAGAGGTATCGTAAACCCCCGTGCGGGTGGGGTTAGCGGGGTTGCTGATATCGATGATTTGCAATCCTGTACTACCATCAGCCACATAGGCATAGTTCCCCACTACTTGTACACCCAAAGCAGAGCCAGAGGTATCGTAAACCCCCGTGCGGGTGGGGTTGGCTGGGTCACTGATATCGATGATTTGCAATCCTGCATCCAAATCAGCCAAATAGGCGTATATCCCCACTACTTCTACACCATAAGCCAAGCCAGAGGTATCGTAAACGCGAGTGAGGGTGGAGAATTCGGGGTTGCTGATATTGATGATTTGCAATCCTGTACCCTCATCAGCCACATAGGCGTAGTCCCCCACTACTTGTACACCCAAAGCCAAGCCAGAGGTATCGTAAACCCCCGTGCGGGTGGGGTTAGCGGAGTTCCTGATATCGATGATTTGCAATCCTGCACTACCATCAGCCACATAGGCGTAGTCCCCCACTACTTCTACACCATAAGCCAAGCCAGAGGTATCGTAAACGCCCGTGCGGGTGGGGACTGCGGGGAAGCTGATATCGATGATTTGCAATCCTGCACTACCATCAGCCACATAGGCGTAGTCCCCCACTACTTGTACAGCTCTAGCAAAGCCAGAGGTATTGTAACCGCCGGTGAGGGTGGGGTTAGCGGGGTCACTGATATCGATGATTTGCAATCCTGCATCCAAATCAGCCACATAGGCGTAGTCCCCCACTACTTGTACAGATCTAGCCAAGCCAGAGGTATTGTAAACGCCGGTGGGGGTGGGGTTAGCTGGGTTACTGATATTGATGATTTGCAATCCTGCACTACCATCAGCCACATAGGCGTAGTCCCCCACTACTTCTACACCATAAGCCAAGCCAGAGGTATTGTAAACGCTAGTGAGGGTGGGGCTGGCTGGGTTCCTGATATCGATGATTTGCAATCCTGCATCCAAATCAGCCACATAGGCGTAGTCCCCCACTACTTCTACACCCCAAGCATCGCCAGACGTATTGTAACCGCCCCTGCGGGTGGGGCTGGCTGGGTCACTGATATCGATGATTTCTAAAGTATCTCCCACTGCGTAAGCATAGTCACCTACCACTGTAACAGCACGGGCATAGCTCAACCAATCCCATTTCCCTACTAAGGTAGGAGCCAATACCCCCATATAATTCTTCAATGTCGCAACACTCAAAGGTACTGACACCAATCCATCACCTAGCTCCAAATCCCAATTACCCCCCAGGGTAGGATGACCGGTTTTACTAGTGGAAGCACTAATAACACTTTGGGTTAGCTGCTGTAACTTCTGGATAAATTCCGCCCCTGCATCCCCCGCAGCCACTTCACACCCATAGAGACAGATATGGCGACTTGACCACTGCCCTAACTGTGGTTGGTATACGTTAAGATTCTTTAAGTTAACTTGACTATTACCTAAATATAGACATCCCGGCGCACCGTGAGAAATGATGTGGAGAGTGTCACAGTGGGGATGCTGTGCTAAAAATCTTGTAATTTGAGTTATACCATCCTCATCAGGATTGAGGATAACAGTGGTTATACCTGGTATAACACCCGCAGCGAGGGTTTGATAGTCGGATACAGTGGAATCAATAAATACAATAGCCACGGGGGTAAGGGTGTTATGGGTAGTAGATAGCATGGGGAATGGCGGGGGTGTAAAAATTCAGGTTTTGAACTGGCTTAATTACGCTTCATAGTACAAAAAATACCATAATTAATTTAATTTTAAATAATGTAATTAATTTTTTATAAAGCCTTTTTCAGTCTCATGAAGTACACACCAATTCCCAATTCCCAATTCCCAATTCCCAATTCCGGTGTTCCGGTGTTCCCTCAAACTAAAAAAAATGTACCTCACGAGCATGGGAAATGCTATATTTAAATATCAATGATACTATTGAGGTAATTTTGTCATCTATCCTAGGGCAGATATTTGACAAGATAAATCATCTTAATATCCAATCAAGTCGATCGCCGTTAGTTGTGGTTATTAATGTGAGGATTAATACCTATGGTTTGAGGGGCGATCGCCCTTACTTTTATTATTAATGTGATAATTAATACCCAGTCGGATTTATCCGACTTTAGCTATTAGACAGGGGTTTCTAACCCCAGGCTCCCGGTGCTCTAGACTGCTGCGGTTTCACCAGCGATCGCACCACCAGCGAAATAACCCAGAGTCCTCAATGCATAAATATTACAGTAATTCGCGGATAGCTGGGTAATCTATCCCAGTCAACCCTCAACCCTCAACCAATAATCATCACTCAAATACCACCGTCCTATTAGAATAGACCAATACCCGATTTTGCAGATGTAACCGTACCGCTCTAGCTAAAACCACCCTTTCTAAATCTTTACCCTTCCTAATTAAATCCTCAACCTCATCCCGGTGACTAACTCGCACCACATCCTGCTCAATAATCGGACCCGCATCTAAATCAGGTGTAGCATAGTGAGCAGTAGCACCAATAATTTTTACCCCACGTTCAAAAGCTCGGTGATAGGGATTTGCACCCACAAAAACCGGTAAAAATGAATGATGAATATTGATAATTTGGGGAAACCCAGCCACAAAATCAGCACTAACAATCTGCATATATTTAGCTAAAACTACCAAATCAATCTTATATTTCTGTAGTAGTTCTAGCTGTTGGGCTTCCTGTTCCGCCTTATTATCTTTAGTAATAGGAATATGATAAAAATCAATACCAAATTGCTCTGCTACTTCCTTAAGTTGACCATGGTTACTAATAATTAAGGGAATCTCAGCAGCGAACTCCTTAGCTCTTTGTCGCCAAATTAAATCAAATAAACAATGGTCTTGCCGACTCACCCATATAGCAATACGTGGTATAGTATCAGAAAAATGTAATTGCCATTTAGCATTTAAAGGTTGAGCGATCGCATTAAATGCAGGGCCAATCAGTTCTCGTGGTAAATTAAATCCCTCTAACTGCCATTCTATCCGGGTCAGAAATAATCCAGCCGAAAAGTCCGTATGTTGGTCTGCATGGATAATATTACCACCATTAGCATAGATAAAGTTGGCAAATTTGGCAACTAGTCCTCTCTGGTCAGGACAGGAAATAAGTAAAGTGGCGGTGGGTTGGGTCATGTACTAGGTTGATGTTTAATTTTTCTGTCGCTGCTTTTTATGTTTTAATGTGGCGATCGCCTAATTTTTAATAAGTTCATCTTCTGAGTTTGTTTGACCCTCACTATTATATTTTGGTTCTTGCCATTCTGAAACTTCCCGATTTACAGCATTTTGAAAATCTGTGGACACAAGTATGACATTTATCTTACCATTTTCTTCTTGATTCTCCTCAGTTTGAGCATATAAAAAACGACTGTTAAAGTCAGGGTTACCTAAAATTAGTTGGTGTGTCTTCTGGTTTTTCAACTTAATATTAATCCTGGCCAAGGGTTGACTAAAACCAAATTCCTCTAATTCATTAGGTGTAACTTCTAATGTGCGATCGCTTTCACCATTAACTAATAAATTCGTTAAGTAAGCAACGATCGCATCATTAGCTGGTTCTGTAGAGGGAGATGTTAACAACCATTGCGGTTGTGTTGATGGGGTGTGGCGTTCTAAGCTGACGGTGACATCTTGTTTCTGAATGGTCAAAGATTCTATATCATCTTCTGTAAAGGTAAAAATTTGCTGCTTTTGCGCCTGTAATTGTTCTCCCTGGGTTCTACCTTGGATTTCATAGAAATAGACAAAACCACCCAAACCCAGAGCCAGAAACATTAAAACTAAAGTTGTGCGTGGTAATTTCATATGTCTTGATTATCTCCGCTTCCACCAAATAATAACCGCCGTTACCAACCCCAATAATGGTAATAGTAATAAAGATGAAAGTGCTAACATAGTGGTTTGGAGGACACTCAAGTTAATGCGGCGGTTTCTGGGTTCCTTGGGACGAATAGAAAGGGGTTGTTGGTCTTGTTGACTTAACCAAGTCACCGAGTTAAGAAACACATCTCCATTTAGTTGCTGTTCAAATAAGCCATCAGTAGCAAATTCCGAATCTCCAATCACTACTAACCGGGATTCCATCGTCGGTGCTGGGGGTTTTTCTTCCCCTTCAGTGGGTGTGGTTGGTATTGTTTTAGTCAAAGCCACACCTAAAGTCAGAGGTCCGGGGATATCTGTTTCGGGGTTAAACTCTAATTTTTCGCTTTCCTGGTCGCTTTCAGCCCAACTGTCAGGATAGGGTTTAGTTTGTAGTAAAATAGTTGATTTAATTCCAGCTACAGGGTTAATTTCTAAAGGTCTTGCTAATCGATAAAAGGAAATACCATTACCAAACTCTTGCGTAATAGGATGTTGTCCATAATCAGTGACAATCGGAACAGCTGGGCCTAGTCCTACAGCAGATCCAGAAACATCCACAGCTAAACGATTGTCTAAAATAACACCCCATTCTTTAAGTAAACCCTCAAGATTAGTCTTAGTATTGGGGTCAATCATTAATAGGACATTTCCACCACCATTCAGATAATCTTGTAAGGCCTTGACCTCGCTATCAAATAATTCTCGTTTAGCACCAGCTACGACTACAACAGATACATCTTTTGGAACTTGAGATTTTTCTCCTAAATTCAGTGGTGAACCACTATAATTTATATTGCTTAATCCCTGAATGGCTTGTGAAATTCCCCCTTGACCTGATGTTAAGGAATGTTCGCCATGACCTTGCACAAAGTAAACTGGAGTTGTGCTTGTACTGTTAACTTGTTGCAGACGATTTGTTAATCTAATTTCTGACAACCGTTCATTGATATTTAGTTTTTGGACTAATTGGCGGTTATCTCCCGATTCTAGGTACACTTCCCCATAATCTTGAACACCAAATTTGTTTGCTAGAGTTGGTCTAGCTTGGGGGTCTACATACTCAAATTCAAACTTGGAACTTTCTCGCCCATAGTTTTCTAGTAGTTCCTTGTCTAGGGGATTTCTGTTAACATCAAATACCCATACTTTAACTGGTTTTTCTAACCTCCTGACTAATTCTTGAGATTGAGGTGCTAGGCTAAATAATTGGGTTTCTGTTAAGTCTTGACGCAGGTAATAACGAGTGCCCAAAAAGTTAAGTAACCCCACAATTGCGAATACAGCTACAATGACAATCACAGCATTAGCACCTGCTTGGGTGGAACGACTATTCCACCATTGATATTGCTGACTTTGCAATACTATCCACAAACTAAGGGTAATAGTTCCTGCAATCAGGAATATCAGGGGGATGATTCCCCAGGTTTCCGCCACTATTCCAGATGTTAACCCGACAGCAAGTAAAAATAATCCTAAAAAAAATAAGTATTTTACCGGTTGGTTTTTTTTGATAATTTTCATTTGTAATTACTGATTAGTCATTGGTTCCCTAATTACCGCCGCCCAAAACGCAGTGCATCAATTGACTGGGCCGTGAGAAATATACCCAAGAATATATAACTACTGAATAAAATCACGGCGCTGCTATCGAAAATACCTTGAATCAGAGTATTGTAATGTTTTAATAATGAGAAATGACCTATTATTTCTCCCATAGTTCCACCCATCCCCTTAGCAATCACATCAACAAACAATAATAATAAAATTACCGCGAAGGTGAGGACAGCAGATAAAATAGTGCTGTCGGTCAGGGAGGAAATAAACATTCCTAATGATAATATTGCCGCAGCTAGTAAAATTAAGCCCAAATTCCCTAGTAAGGTAATTGTGGGCGACATAGGTGGGTTAGATGCACTGATGGCGATCGCCTGCAAGATGAATAAGGGTACAATCAGAGTAGTAAAAAATGTGACTACACCTAATAATTTACCCACTGCTACCGCCCAGTTAGTCACTGGTGAGGTGGCTAACAGTTCCAAAGTACCCAGCTTCCGTTCTGACCCATACAATCCCATGGAAAACATAGGTAATATAAATAACAGTAGCCACCCCAATCTATCCAGGAATGCACGGATAAATTCATAGGGAACATCTATAGGTGGGATTGGTATATTTAGCTGTTGTCCTTGGAGGTCGATTTGGGCAACAGTTGGTAAAATCCCATCAGGCCCTACTAAAATTGTCACAAAGAATAACCCAGCTATCAACCAAAATACACTGGCGATCGCATAGGCAAAGGGAGAGATAAAATAACTCTGTAACTCTCGGCGATAAATAGCAATAATATTACTCAGCACTATACCCATTAAAGCTCCTTAGTTTGGTGAATCTGAATCTAGATTTTTTTCTGCTGTAGTCAATTGCAAAAATACATCTTCTAGGGTAGCGCTGACACGTCGCATTTCATGTAATCGCCAACCCGCAGTGACCAATGTTGCAGCAATATCTTTTCCCGCTTCCATTCCTGGTTGGGAAATTACCCGCAGGTGGGTGCGGTTGTCATCACATGGATGATTACTAGAAACAGATTCTACCAGACTTACACCGGGGATATTTTGCAAAGTTTGTGTTGCTAAATCACCATCTCCCTCAATTTCTATTTCATATGCTGACCCACCTGATAACTGGGTCATCAGGTTTTCTGGTGTGTTGGTGGCGACAATTTTACCCCCATTGATAATGGCGACACGGCTACAAGTCATACTCACCTCCGGCAAAATGTGGGTAGACAGAATAATGGTGTGAGTACCAGCGAGACTTTTAATTAAATTGCGGACTTCAATAATTTGTCGGGGGTCAAGTCCCACAGTGGGTTCATCTAAAATAATTACTGGTGGGTCGTGGACGATCGCTTGAGCAATGCCGACTCTTTGGCGGTATCCTTTAGATAGTTTGCGGATAATTACTTGGCGCTTATCTTCTAAGTTACAGCGTTTAATCGCTGCTGTCACCTTCTGGGGGCGATCGCCCGGGGAACACCTTTAATTCTGGCGACAAAATCTAAGAATCCCTCCACGGTCATTTCTGGATATAACGGTGGTGTTTCCGGTAAATAACCAATGCGTTGACGAACTGCGAGGGAATTTTCATGAACATCAAAGCCAGCAATTGCGGCTTTACCCTTGGTAGCTGGTAAATAACCCGCTAAAATCCGCATGGTTGTAGTTTTACCCGCACCATTGGGGCCCAAAATCCTAAAATTTCCCCTGGTTCAACCCTAAAGGTAACATCATCAATAGCTGGGGTAGAACCGTAAGTTTTACACAGATGTTCGACTTCAATCATCGTTCTGCTGGCAAGAAGAAAATAAAATAGAGAATACCCAACAATCTTAGATCACTTGGGGAATTGTCCTCATCTCAGGTACTGGGACTGGAAATTAAGTAACATACAACAAAAGGTTTCTCACCTCACCTCGCTTCTGACCTGTATCAAATTCTCCCTTCTCCTTGCTCAGGAGAGGGGTTGGGAGTAAGGTTGTATATTTTATCAAATCCGCACTATGTCCAACCAACGCAAAATTCAAACTATATACACCGATGGCGCTTGCACTGGTAACCCTGGTCCTGGGGGTTGGGGTGTAGTAGCTTATTTTACCGATGGCGCAGTTCATGAAATGGGTGATGCTGTCAATTATACGACTAATAATAAGATGGAGATGACAGCGGCGATCTCAGCTTTAAAATTCTTCCATGAATATCGACAAGGTGAACCCATTACCCTGTATACCGATAGTGAATATCTGATTAAGTGTGTCACCAAGTGGTTACCAGGATGGAAAAAAAAGGCTGGAAAAAGGCTGATGGTAAACCCGTCCAGAACCAAGACCTATTAGAAATTCTCGATCAACTGAATACTCCACAAATAAATTGGCAGCACGTGCGCGGGCATTCTGGTAACATAGGTAACGAGCGCTGTGATGTGATTGCTCGCTCATTTGCCAGCGGTCAAATCCCATCTCTACAAGAACTATCTCCTACTGATTCCTATAAATCTTTACATTCTTTAGGTGAAGGCGACAGGGAAAAGGTAGCCTGTTATGAATCTAAATCTAGAATAGTTCACAAAAGTACACAAGAACACAGTACTTTTATGTCAGATATGAATGCCATGGAACCATCCACAGTAACAGATGCGGCCACAAATGAAGAACAACTATCGACAACAAGGGTCAAACAACTGAGAAACTTGGTCGAGACTCTGCGTATAGCTGACGAAATTGCCGAAAAAGGCTATTTAATTACCAGTTCGGAACTAGCAGACTTGATGGATGTCCACGCCAGCGCCGTCACTAGTCGAGGAGACGAGTGGCGCTGGCGCAACTGGATTGTGTCACGGGTAAGACGAGAAGGAAATCAAATTCTCTGGGAGCTAGAACGAGGCGATCGCCTAGAAACGGAAAATGAAATATAACTAAGCAATCAGTTATACTTCCTCCCTCGCCATTCCCTGGGGGTGCGCAATGCTGAAAGGAAGATTCGGAATACAGCTAGGGGGTCAGCTAAGGGAGAAAGCCAAAATAACCAACCACCTTGAGCAGTTTTGCGATCGTAAGAAGGTGCGATCGCAAAAACCAGGGCAAAACGAATAACCAACAGAAATACATTTAACCCCAATAATAGGCGTGGGGAGGAAACTAACAAGCAAGTAGGGACTAGGAATACAGGTAAACCTTGCACTGCACAGAGTAACCATAAATCGCCCCACACTTGACCAGGTAAAGATGCGTCTTTTAAATCCAGACTGCGACCCCATTCCTTCCAAGTTTCCCTTGCTCCCTCATACATCCGCACTTTCAGCACCCGGGAGCCATCCAGGAAGCCGACTTTAAACCCTTGCTGTGCAATATGTCGCGCCAAGGTGACATCATCACAAAAAGAACTACTAGCACTAGTATAACCACTGACGGCAGCCAAAACAGAACGGCGACACAAAAAGCATTGACCATTAGCCATCACCCTTTCCGGCTGGGTCGTGGTAATTCCCGCCGGGTCGAAGCGATAAAGCAAAGTCATTAATAATGCCGGTTGCAGCCAGCATTCACCGGGATACTTGAGAATGAACTGGGGTGAGAGGGAAATTAAATCATATCCCTGGGCCTCTGCGGTTTTCACCAAACTAGCAACTAGTCCCGGATGTGGTTGGGTGTCAGCATCCATCCCCAGAAACCACTTACTTGCTTCGGAACTATACAAAAATCCGTTATGTAAAGCCCAGGGACGACCTACCCAATTAGGCGGTAAGGGGTCATCTGTGATTAACCGAAAGCGCGGATCTTGCTGCTGTGCAGTTTTCACTAAGTCCGGGGTTCCATCTTGGGAATTACTGTCTACAACAATAATTTCCCGCACTTCGTAACTTTGGCGGCTTAAGCCAGATAACAGCGGACTAATACGCAGGGCTTCGTTAAGGGTGGGAACTACAACGCTCACACTACCGAGAAGTTCCGGTGTTGGCTGTTGGGGTGATATGGGGGGATACCTTCTTGGCCCCTTCAACAGACGGGAAAGTAAAATCGCCGTTGCTGGTATTTGAATAAGTAGCAATAGAAAAGTTATGACGCTTTCTACTGTTAAAGCGTTTTCCACAATAAAAATATCTAGCAATGAAAATGGTGATTACACAAAAAATTGGGCAGGAGACATGAGTTTTTGGTTGTCTTCGGTAGTCTTCCTGTCCCCTAATTTTATTTCAAGGCAACTTTGATGTTTGCCACTGAAATTTGGTTGGTGGTTGATTGGGTATCAGTTTGGTTAGATACTGCTGACCCTTTTAACCACAGTGCTAGTGCAGGGGCTACTCCTAGGAAACACCCCAATACTACCGGGATGGAGAATCCCGCCGCTAAACTCATGACTGTAGCAAAGCCAAAGTTGGCTAAATATACTACTAAGGGTAGATTCAGCTGCGATCGCTCAAATTTGATGGGGTTGTTTTTCCATAGTAAGGCGGAGACGGTCATAAACACCGCACCAGTACCCCACCAACCCGCAAAGTTTTGATAAGGCATTCCAAAGAAAGCCCCCGGTTGATGCCAATACCAGAAGGGTAGAGAAGTTTGGCTCATGGCAGGATCAAGCACAAAATCCCAGGAAGTCAACAGCAAGGAACCTAAAGCAATAGCAACAATATGTCGCCACCAACTGGGTTTTGTGTCCACTTCTAACCCAGCACGGGCTAGTAGGTATGAAACGCATCCCAAATAAAACCATGATAGGGGAATTGTGAAGGGCACTAAACCAGAAATTTTATAGCCCAAGCCGCTCAAATAGCTATAGTGACCGAAAGGAAATCCTGTACTGGTTCCCAGTAGTTCACTGGTCAGGGAAATCAATATTGCTGGCAGCATAAATGCCAAAATTCTCCCTAACCCCAAGGTGCGCAAACCATACAAAAATACAGCTGCGGTTCCCAAGATCATATAGACCACACCACCTCCCGCCATACTCCACTGCATGGCAGTTTGTCCAATTTCAGAGAAATGGAAAATTACTTCGGCATTCGGCACTACTATTAGTATGCCTACCAATCCAAAGACCATTGACACGATGTGGCCAATTAGGCCTACGCGCTCCGCGATTACAAGTTGTTTCATGATCAGTCCTTAACAAGATGTGACGTGTGGCTGCTGGGCTGTTAATAGTTTACAAATATTTACGCAAATATTTAACTAGTTTGTACCATTATTCCCCTGGAAGTTGTTAATTTTTCTGAGTAAGTGCATCATAACCTATTGAACTTATACTGTTAGCAGCCAATTACGGCAATCATGGCGGGTGAGAGGATGATTGTTTTGCTCACTGGTGACGACCAACACGCGATTCACGAACAGATCAAGCAATACAAAGCAAAGATTGATTTTCAATCTCAAACCCCTTAGTTGTTTAAGTCAGTCAAGGAGAGTTGGTTAATTCCTCAATTAGATGAATCAATTTTTACTTTGAGTTTGTATGCTTGCATGATCTTCTGAATAAAAATCTGTTTTTATCTTATAGCCTTTGTCAGTCTAGTGAGGTACAGTAACAACAATGGGTAAACCAATTATAAATATCCTCTATAGCCTTTTTCAGGTTCATGGAGTACACACCAATTCCCTGTTCCCTATTCCCTCAAACTAAAAAAAATTGTACCTCACGAGCATGGGAAATTCTATATTAAAGACAGATTAGCTCCCGATTCATCAAGAAATATAAGGTTTTCAGCAGGTATGCCCTGAAGCTGATGCCAGAATTCTACTCTTAATGATTGAACTCTTTGGGTCTCTTTTTCCGAGGCGTGCAATGTTTTTTTTTAGGCTAATTTCCATCTTCTGTAACATCCGGTCTACTGTAGATATACCAATTGTTATTCCTGTTCTTTCTTGAAGAATTAAGCGAATTTCTCCCAAGGTGGCATCATTCTTGGCTTCAACTATTTCTTGGAGAATATTAAGTTGTTGAGAATTTAGCTTTGTAGGAGTTTGTTTTGTCCTCCGTTTAGGAGCAATACTTTGTGTTTCTCTATATTGCTTTAGTAATTTCTCCACAAAACTTAAACTTACACAGAATCTTTTTGCTAATTGACGTTGTGATATTCCACTTTCCAAGTATGTATCAAATATTTTTTGGCGAAAGTCGAGAGAATATGCTTTCATTTTTACCATTAAGTAGATGGACAGCCTTATCTTAATCAGTGTACCTCATTAGACTGGGAACCGCTATATCTTGCATCACTGGGAAAATATAGCAACCGCCAAGGAGGTTAGGACGCAAAAAGGGCATCTCGTGCGGATTCGACTTTTTAACCAAGACCAACATTTTTCAATCTGATTCAGGTCTGGAGAATAAGGTGGTAGAACACGTCACACCCTGCATCCTCAATCAGTTCTTGAATGCGCCCACCTTTATGAAATGTGGCATTATCCATCACCACAACCAGTCCCGGTTTGAGTGTGGGAAGCAAACAAGTTTCAAGCCAAGTCTCAAATACTATTCGATTACACGCACCCTCAACAGTGAAAGGAGCTATCAGCTGATGGTTACACAGCGCGGCAATTATGTTCACCCGACCTTCACGACGACCTGATTTAAGTGCATGGAAGCGCTGTCCTTTTGAGTTCCAACCGTAATCATACTGCTCTGGGTTGTCCATTCCTGACTCATCGAGGTATACAATCTTCTCCACAGGTAACTTAGACAACTGCGTTACGAAAGCCTGTCGTTTGACCTCATCGCGCTCACGGTAGCCATAAGTCTTTTTTTTCGCGTAAAACCAATTTTTTTCAAAGCTCTTGAGATTGTGCGATCGCTAATTTCTTCAGGCCAGAGTCAGGCCATCTCTACTTGGGTTTTATCGCTATGTACCGAAGCAAACTCACGAAATTTTTCCCATCGGTTTTTCGCTTCAACCATAGGGTGATGGTGTTGCGACTAATATTAAACATTTGACTGGCTTGAGTTTTCTTCAAGCCATTGAGTTCAATCCCTTGGATTACTTTTTGACGAAGGTCGTAACTGTACGGCTTGGGCATATACCTGTAGCAAGCGAGCGCTTCACATGAAAAGGGACTACTTATAGTTTATGCTTAAATTACCTTGGCGGTTGCTATGTTTGCGGATATCGCACTGGAGAACATCACGACTGGAACGCGCAAATTCAAGGATGTTTGTATGGATTTAATCACCGAATTAATGATTCTATAATGGCTAGGCCAACCCGTCTTAGATTGAATGTTAGTTTGAAAACACTACCTTGGATTTCTTTAGTACTCGTCTCACTGAGTTACAGTACATTGGGTTGGGTATTATCAGATAATAATGCCCCTCTTTATCTGTGGATATTACTTATATTAGCTATTTTAGTTTTAGTGGCGAGCTTAACTGTTTCTGTGTCGGTAATCTCAAAATATTCTAGTCTATTAGTTAGCTCAAATCTCAGGTCTTTTACTGTTGCCACTCTTGGCGCTTTCTTGTTTTTTCTGATGCTAGCTTGGTTCGGTATATTTCTGGATATGTTGCTGATTATTTGTGCGGGTATCTTGGCGAGAATTGACTGTCAAACTGCTGGTCTCACACAATTACAAGCTTTTTTAATTATCTGGCTCTTTTCATTAGGGGGGTTAGGTTGCGGTCACTTACTACACTTCGTATCTTCAGGGTATGTGTAGTGGTTGGAGAGGGTGGGGATTACCCACCCACGCAGATCTAAACGGTAGCTGTCTCCCCTGGGGTTGCAACTGGATAAACACTAACTTTTTTGCGGGCTTTACCTTTTCTCTCAAAGGCTACTAAACCATCAATTAAGGCAAACAAGGTGTCATCGCTACCAATACCAACATTGTTACCGGGGTGAAATTTGGTTCCCCGTTGACGTACGAGAATGTTTCCCGCTAGTACGGTTTGACCACCGTAGCGCTTGACTCCCAAGCGTTGAGCATTAGAGTCGCGTCCGTTACGAGTACTACCTGTTCCTTTCTTATGAGCCATAATTACCTCTTGTGTTTTCTTTCTTTATTATTCAGCTACAGCTTCTACAGGGGAATTATCGGTATTCGTATCGTCTGATACCTCTTCTGGAGCAGTAAATACCGCGCCATTCAGGGTGATGGAATCAATCATCAGTCTAGTAATTTCTTGCCGATGTCCGCGTTTTTTGCGGGTTTTCTTTTTCGGCTTCATTTTATAAACTATGACTTTGCGGCCTCTCAGATTCCTGAGAATTGTTCCTTCTACCGTCGCCCCTGTTACTAACGGCTGTCCTATGGTGACTTCGCCGTCATGCTGCACTAGTAATACTGAATCTATTGTAACTTTTTCGTCGGCTTCGATATGGAGCAGTTCAATATCGTAAAAGCGACCAGGTTCAACTTTTAGTTGCTTGCCGCCAGTTTCAATAATTGCGTAGGTCATGAAATTGTCCTTGAAGTTGCCGTACAGGTAGCTGGCTTTAAAGGCGATCGCTCGCTGTTGCTAGCTTTTGTGTATGTCTACCTGATCCGAGCAGGAATAAGACAGACAATCCATAATTATACTTATATTAATCTGCTTATGTCAACTGTGATTGAGGGGTTTAGTTGAGTTTTAAATATTACTATAAGGTGTTGAGTTTTGAACAACCAGTTCAAAACTCAACAGGGGAATTTGTTAATTTCTCGCCCCTAACTTTTGACCGACACCATTTTTTTGTGCTGGGTCGTCTGCGGGTAATTCCACACCAAAGACACGCCCAAAAGCCTTTTCTACTTTGTAGCCAGAATCAATGGACTCTAAGGGGTCTTTGCGGAGTCTATGACGCAGACATAAAGTAATTACACGTTTGATATCATCAAGAGTGACTTCTGTCCGACCTTCAAAAGCGGTTAATGCTTTGGCGGCGCGGTTGGTAACAATATCACCACGCAAACCATCAACATCTAGTTCTGAACAAATTTCGGAAATTTTCACCCGCTGCTCGTAGTCAAGTGTGACTTGGGGTAACAAATTCTGAGCATTGACAATTTTTTCTTGTAATGCTTCCTGTTCAGATTGATATTTTTGCAGAAATTCAGGCGGATTTTGGTCAAATTCCGCCCTTTGTTCCACAATCTGCACCCGTAAAGCAGGTTCTTTGACGGTGTGAATTTCTGCGTGCATTCCAAAGCGGTCTAACAGCTGGGGGCGTAATTCACCTTCCTCGGGGTTCCCAGAACCTACCAGCACAAACCGGGCTGGGTGGCGAATAGAAATTCCTTCCCGTTCTACAGTGTTCCACCCACTAGCAGCAGAGTCGAGTAACACGTCTACTAGGTGGTCATCTAGCAAATTGACTTCATCCACATAGAGAATACCTCGGTTAGCCTTGGCTAGCAATCCCGGTTCAAAGGCTTTCACACCTTCAGATAAAGCTTTCTCAATGTCGATGGTACCACAAACTCGGTCTTCTGTAGCTCCCAATGGTAGGTCTACCATTTGAACTTTTTTATGAGTCACGGGTATTTCCGCCCCCTGTTCCACCATCTGGCGAACTTCATCGCTCATCACGTCGGGGTCTTTGGGGTCACTATTGAAGGGGTCATTGGCCACAACTGGGATTTCTGGCAATAAATCCGCCAGGGCCCGGATAGTCGTGGATTTACCGGTGCCGCGATCGCCCATAATCATTACACCACCGATTTTGGGATCAATCACGTTCAACAGCAGCGCCAGTTTCATTTCTTCCTGGCCCACAATTGCTGTAAATGGGAATACCACGCGACGCGCACTGGCCGTGGATTGAGCAGTTGGAGTCACTAAATTACCTTAACAATATTTTTCTTATTACCGTTCTCTATTGTGCCACAGTTAGGAGGTGAAGAAGCGACTACAGCAGGTTGGTAATTTCAAATCAGCCTCTGAGGTAGTAACACTGCATGGAAATTTCACTCAAATTTATTTAGATGTGAGTTCACAGTCGAGCGCGTTAATTTAAGTACATAGTTAATTTAATTTAAATAGCCCCGGTCGATGAATCAAAACCTTAATTTAACTTCCACCCAAGAGTTCCCCACTCATAAAAATCACAGTTTTTCCCCACTACAGTTATCTGTGAAGCCATTGATTATCTTTACTCTAGAACTGCTACTAGCAATACCCCTGGGTTTAGTCTTAGTCAAATTACACGTGGGCGGAATTGCTTGGATATTTGGGGGACTAGCCTCGGGTGCTATGGTTTTACAAATATGTCGGATTGTATATCAGTATAATCCCAGTCCTAATCGCCGGGCCCGCAAGGTGGGAATGGCACTTGTGGGCTTAACTGTGGGTGCTTCAAGTAGTGGTAGCGATTTAACGGGTTTGGCTTCTGGGATTCCTGTATTTATTTTTCTGACTTTGTTCTTAATAGTTTGTGGTATCTGCATTGGCTACATCTACTCTCGCTTGAGTCAAACCAATTTATTAACCTCTATGTTGGCGACGGTTCCCGGTGGTGTGGGAGTTATGTCATCTATTGCTGCGGATTATAATCGTAATGTCACCCTTGTAGCTTTGGTTCAGGCTATTCGTGTTACATCGGTTGTATTACTGATTCCATTCATTGCACGGTCATCTGTTGCTGATGTTCTCCAGGCTGAAACTTTACCTGTGACAAATACAGTAGTAAATTTTGACCCGTCTCAATTGGGCTTACTCTGCTTGGCGCTGCTAATTACGGCGTTGGTAGTTTATCTGGCTGGTTTATTTAAACTCCCCGCCGCTGAGTTTTTTGGTGCATTATTAGTTGGTCTGGGGTTTAATTCTTTGCTCCAGTGCATACCTGTTTGGGGTGATGTGGCTTTTAATCCCCCCGGTTTGATAAAATTATTAGGCCAAATGCTTCTGGGAATTACCATTGGTGAATATTGGGGAAAGAAACCTAATATTGGCACAAGAGCCATTAGTTACGGTTTTATGTCTGTGGCTATGACTCTAGCTGCTGGTGCGATCGCTGCTATGCTGGCCATGCAGTTAACTTCTTGGGACTGGTTAACTTGTCTACTGGTTACCGCACCAGGAGGAGCGCCAGAAATGATCCTGGTATCCCTGACATTAAATCATGATGTCGAAATTGTCACCACTGGCCATTTAATCCGACTGATTGCTATTAATAGTTCCCTACCCCTGTGGATCTTTTTGTTTCGCCGTCTTGATACCCAACTTTCTGAGTCAGTTTAATCACCCAATGTTGCCATGACTAATCACCAAGAATTAGATGCTCACCAATGGGTCAAAACTCGTTCATCCCTTGACCCAGGAAAATCTACATTCCTGACCTGGACAGGTAAAATTTACAGTTTTATCCCCGGTGAGAACAGAAAACTGCTATTTAAAATATCGGGAGTCAGTGTCAGTAGGTGCCTTCCCACAGCACAAGATAACTGGGATTTTACTTCTAGGGAACTTACTTACTATTTAAGTCCCCAAACGGGGGAGATTCTGCGCCTCTGGGAAAATCCCTGGACAGGTGAAACAGTACCTGTTATGCATGTAGCAAATAATCCGGTACAGGGAAAATTTCAAGGTAAATTTCCCGCGCAAGTTGAGGGAGATACTACAACTTTTGTTTTTGATATTTTTCCTACCTATCCTAATCCCTTGGGCGCAAATCCCAAGTTTGCTGAATATAGCCCATATCCCATTTATCAGGCTTCGGAACTATTTAAGTTGGCTGTACCCACCGTAGATTTATTTAACTCGCAACTAGATTCAGTCTCCCATCTGCGACTGAGTTGGGATAGAATCGGTCAATGGTTACCCTGGATGAAAATGGGCGATCGCCCTGGTTATCTCATTTACAGTGCTGCTGGCTGTAAGGTCACTGATTTTACACACTTACCCGGCTTACTTCAGGATGAAATTAATACCCGTGTTCCTCTGTACAAGGAAGCCCCAAAGGCTGTTTTAGATGCTGAGGATATGACCTCGTGGCTATACTTCCAAAAACACTTTCAGGCTTACCTCGCTGGTGCAATTTTCCCCTTACCCGAAGCCGAAAGGTTATAATCGTTAAAATTTCTGCATATTGTGACTCTTGGGGTCAAAGCCCCTAGAAAACCGCGTGCTGTCATCATAGCAAGCCCCAGTTAAATCAGCTCCATACAACTTGGTTAAATTCAATTTCGCTCCCCGGAGATTCGCCTGGGTCAGTTTCACTCCAGATAAGTTAGCCCTGGTTAAGTTGGCTCGCGCTAAATTGGCTTGACTCAGGTCTGCTCCCCACAGTTTCGCTTGGGCTAGGTTGGCTTGACTCAGATCTGCTCCCCACAAGTTAATTCCCGGTAGGTAGGCGGCTATGAGCTTGACTCTACTTAAGTGGGTAGCGGGGAAATACCTCTGGCCTGCGTTATAAAGTCTGATTAGTTCGTTAGCATCCATGAGTTTCTTGTGTGAAATCTCTATTTCTAGGATAGTCTGCAATGGTTTTTAACGCAGAGGGGCGCAAAGGTACGCAAAGTTACGCAAAGGTTATTTTTTCAGGGAGATTACTTCAAAATCAAAGGCACCAATTAGGCGGTTATCAATGTAAACCTGTATTTGATGCTGACCACCAGGATCTCCAGGAACCATTGTCCAAAAGTTATCAATAGTACCGTCAGTAGTATACACTGTCCGGGTTGTTACAGCTTGCATACTATCAGCTGATAAGGACAAGCTTTCACCATCCTCTGTAGCCCAGGTTTCCGGAGCTTTTGGCAATCTTAGTACTTCCCTCCATGTGACCTGACCTCGGTAATTCTTTAGTTGAATCCTCCAACCGTATTTACCACCTTGGTATAGTAATACTCTGGTGGTTGGGGTAAATTTATTTTGTCCTTGGGGGTCAACTCTGAGTACTCCAAACTCTGCTTTACTGGCGGTAATCAGTTGCGTGTTGCTGGAGTTATCAGTCCGTCTACTATTATCCGCTAAGGAGGGCAATTGTGGAGACGCTATTAACCCACATATCAAGATGGAAGATGTTATTACAATCCTCCCAGCCCAATTTCTATTTACCACAGCAAATCTTTTTGGTCGGTTACTGCTATATATTCATCTATTCTACTTGCTTTCCGGGGTCATTACCACAATAATTCCGAATCCAGGCGACAGGTCTATTTCCAAAATGACTATGTACAGCAATTTTTGTAACCATTCTGTACCAGGGAACACCGGAATACAAAAATATTCTGTATAGGGGTTTATAAATGGTTTACATAAATTACATGACATTGCCGTTATGAACATTACTATATATGGATAAGTTGCCGGAAGTATTTTCTCAATAAATAGTTATCATCAGTAATGGTCTATCTATTGTTAGTGTGAGTTGGCAACATATAATTTTACTTATATGACCTATCTAATATTTATTTAATAATTACCTGTTGCCCACCACAAGTGTTGAATGTTAAGAAAGAGGTCATAAAAATAGCCCAAAATATGGTAAATTTTGGGCGAAGGATTAAAATAAATTAATTGATAATGATTATAAATTCATTTCCCAAGATTGTCAAAGACATCCTCAGACCGTTGCCAAAAAATGATTATCCAGTTTTGAACAGCCGTCTTTATGTTGAGTGTTGGTTGGCTTATGCCTTGGATAATAGCTTAACAAGTATGCGGGACTTATTTAAAAGATTAAATAATACGGGAATTGACGTAAGTATTTCAACATTTTCCAAGGCTAACACACATAGAAACCGAGAAATATTCCGAAAGATTTATCATCAATTGAATCAATTAGTCCAGAAAAAAGTTCAGAAAAAATTACATGACAAATATGCAATTTGTCCAATTGATTCAACAGTAATTACATTAACGAGCAAGATGAACCCTTCGGCGCACTCGATGCTCTGACCAGAGGTAACTTACAAGAACAGTTAATGCAAATCTGCGAAGAAAATCAAGTTACCGCCGTCATGGTGACTCATGATGTAGATGAAGCAGTGCTGTTATCGGACAAAATTGTCATGCTCACCAACTGTCCAGAATCCAAAATTGGTGACATCCTGGAAGTTGATATTTCCAGACCCCGCAAACGCATGGAAGTAGTAGAACATCCCAGCTACTACAGCTTGCGCAGTGAAATGATTTACTTCCTCAACCAGCAAAAACGCATCAAAAAAATTCGCGCCCGCAAAACCGCAGATGTTTCTCGTCATGGGTTAGAAAAAGTTAACTTAGAAATAGGTTTCTTACCCTTGACAGCCTGCGCCCCCTTAGCAGTTGCTCAAGAAAAAGGGTTTTTCACTAAGCATGGTTTAGATGAAGTCAACCTGGTGCGAGAAAGTAGCTGGCGGGGTATCGTTGATGGTATCAGTGGCGGTTATCTGGATGCAGCCCAAATGCCCTCAGGAATGCCCATGTGGTTAACATTGGGGGGAAATAACAACCGACCCCTACCTGTAGTCACCCCCCTGACCATGACCCGTAACGGTAACGCCATCACCTTAGCAAAACACTTTTATGATCAAGGTGTTCGCACCTTATCAGACTTCAAAACATACCTGCTGCGTACCGGCGAGCAACGCCACACAATGGGGGTAGTTCATCCCGCATCCATGCACAACTTGTTACTGCGTTACTGGTTAGCGGTGGTGGTATTGACCCTGATATAGATGTGGATATGCAGACCATTCCCCCCGCCCAGATGGTAGCCGACTTGCAAAACAAAAGTATAGACGGTTATTGTGTCGGTGAACCTTGGAACTACCGCGCGGCGGTGGAAGGTGTAGGCTTTACCATTGCTACGGATTTGGAAGTGTGGTTAGGACACCCCGGTAAAGTTCTCGGTGTGCGGGAAGATTGGGCTGAGAGCTATCCTAACACCCATATCGCCTTAACTAAAGCTTTGCTGGAAGCTTGCCAATATTGTTCTAGTCCAGAAAATGCTGCAGAAGTCAGATCAATTGTGGCCGGTAGAAATTATGTCAGCACTGATTTAGAATACATTCAGCTAACCTCTGATCGCCCATTAAGGGAATACGCCCACCACCAATTTTTTGCTCAGTCAGCCATCAACCGCCCCAGTCGTACCGAACAAATCTGGATTATGAGTCAGTTAGCCCGTTGGGGTGACACGCCGTTCCCCAGAAACTGGGTAGAAGTTGTAGAAAGGGTCTGCCGTGTACGGGTCTTCAGCACCGCCGCCAGGGAATTAGGTATGGACATCAGCTATACTCGTCAGCCGATCCAGCTTTTTGATGGTACTCCCTTTAACTCCGACGACCCCATAGGATATCTCAACAGCTTGCAGATTAAACGTGATTTCGCCATTGCAGAGGTCGTCCTTGACTTACCCCGCAGGAAAGTGGCTTAAATCAAAAATATTGGCGAATTTGTCTAGATATTTACTTCAACCTGAATATTACGGTCACCACCATGCAAAACCCCAGATTGCGTTTTCACGAAAGTACACCATCAGCAAGTGCTATTAAGAGCAGCAGACCTTTTTTAGAAATTAAAGACGTTACCAAAGTCTATCCCACTAAGAAAGGCCCTTTCACTGTCCTGGATGGCGTTAACTTAAATGTTGAACAGGGTGAATTTATTTGCGTCATCGGTCACTCTGGATGCGGTAAATCCACACTGCTAAATATGGTATCTGGTTTTAACTTTCCTACCTCTGGGGAAGTTTTACTCGAAGGTCAACCAATCACCAAACCAGGGCCTGATAGAATGGTGGTGTTTCAAAACTATGCCTTGCTCCCTTGGCGGACTGCATTTGAAAACATCTACCTAGCTGTCAACGCCGTTTATCCCGATAAGTCAGAACCAGAGAAAAGGGCAATTGTGCGGGAACATTTGGCCATGGTGGGACTAGCTGACGCGATGGAGAAAAAACCCCTACAAATGTCGGGGGGTATGAGACAACGGGTAAGCTGTTGTGCAGCTAAATCGAATAAACAGCATTACCTTTATTTTTAACTTTGCGCTCCCATTTAATAATAAGACCTCCTTCGTTTAGCAATTTAGTTAATAATTCTTCTAACTGTTCTACCGATTCAAATAATCTGTGAGCTATATATTCTTTCGCCGAATGCCATACCAGTTCAATTAAATTATAATCTGGACTATAAGGTGGTAAAAATTCTAGAATAATATTTGGCATTTCGGCTTCAATCCGAGCTAAAATATCTTTTCTTTTTTTTAACTAGCATTGTCAAGAATAATAACTATTTTAGCCGAATTATCAGGAAAATTTTCCGGCTTATTTCCTGCTTCTATCCATTCCTGTCTTAAAAAATGATTCAGAGATTTCAACTGCTCATAAAACACATCTGCATTTCCCTGTTTAATCACAAAGTTTATTCTTTTTTTGTCATGATAACGCAACCCTCCCATAATGTTCACTCTTCCCCTTCTCCTTTGTCCTGTCACCTCTTTTCTCTTACCTTTCTTTCCCCATGTTTTTCTTCTTATCACTCTTAAACTAAATCCACTCTCATCCCAAAACCATACCTGTAAAAGCTCAGGGGTTGATTTCGTTATTTTTAAATATTCGGCTAATTTTTCTTTAAATAACTTACGCTTCTCTGGATTTTGTTTATCCTCTAGGCTGTACTTTGCCCAAAGGTAAACGTACTTTTTTCTCTCTAAAATTCTCCTTACTTGCGAACTACTTAACTTTATTCCTGTCTCTATTTCTAGATATGTCGCTAGTCTGGCTGATGTCCATCTGCCAAATTCATATCCACATTCATCAGGGTTTTTCTCAATTACTTCCAACAATAAATTCTCATATTCTTTTGTTACTTTACGGAAGTTACCTTCTCTTCTTCCATCTAAAAAACTTTCTATTTTATCTGGATCACCATGCACTGCCCAATATGCTACTGTTGTATATGCTATGTCTAAAAAATCACTTATTTCTTGGTAAGTTTTCCCATCATTCATCAACAATAATATTAGTATTTTTTCTCTTACATAAGGATTATCTTCCTCTTTTAGGTGTTTTAATAGCTTTTCTCTTTGCTCTTGAGACAGATGGTTTCTTGCTGGCATACTTCAGAAGCGATCGCTTAGTTACTTAATTCTTTATTATATAATCTAGCTGCACAATAGCTTATTAGGTCTTTAACTTCAGATATTATGGCGATATTCGGGGAGGTGCTGTGATGGGTAAGTATCAGGGTTATGAACAGTATAAAGATTCTGGGGTTCAGTGGTTGGGGAATATTCCTCAGCATTGGGAGGTAATAAAAATCCAATATATTGCGCGTTTAAAAAGTGGTGAAAATATCACATCATCACAAATAGAAAATAAAGGTTTATATCCTGTTTTTGGAGGAAATGGATTAAGAGGTTATTTTAATTTATATACACATAGTGGTCACTATATTCTAATTGGTAGACAAGGTGCATTATGTGGAAATATTAATTATGCTAATGGCCAATTTTGGGCATCAGAACACGCTGTTGTTGTTAATCCTTTAACTAATTTTAATGTGGTTTGGTTGGGAGAACTATTAAAAACAATGGATTTGAATCAATATTCAACTTCTGGAGCACAACCTGGCTTATCTGTTGAACAAATCAGCAGATTAAAAATTCCCCTTCCCCCACTAGAAGAACAAAAGGCGATCGCCCGTTTTCTCGACTATAAAACCAAGCAAATAGACGACCTCATCAGTAAGCAAGAAACCCTCATTACCAAACTCAACGAAAAACGCACCGCTTTAATAACCAACGCCGTCACTAAAGGACTAGATCCAACCGTCCCGATCAAAGATTCTGGGGTTCAGTGGTTGGGGAATATTCCTGAGCATTGGGAAGTAATAAAATTTAAATTTTTACTGTCTCACCCTTTAAAATACGGTGCAAATGAACCAGCACAAGTAAATGATCCTAGTTTACCTCGATATATCAGAATTACGGATGTAAAAGATGATGGTTTTTTAAAAGAAGATACTTTTCGCTCTATACCTGAAAATATTGCAAAAGATTACCTTTTAGAAGAAAGTGATATTTTACTAGCTAGGAGTGGCGCGACAGTAGGGAAAACTTTTTTTTACCGTAAATATTGGGGCAAATGTGCTTATGCTGGTTACTTAATTCGTGCGCGCATATCTCAGCGAAATGATAGCAATTTTATTTATAAATTTTTACAGTCAAAATCTTATTGGGATTGGGTTAATAGTATTTTTATACAAGCAACAATCCAAAATATTAGTGCTGAAAAATATGCCAGTTTATCTATTCCCATTCCCCCCCTAGAAGAACAAAATTAGCACAAGTAAAATGGGAAAAACAAAACAGTTATTTCCTCATTCACCTAGAAAATCAAGCCTATAATCAAAAAGAATTTGAACGGCGAATGTTCCATTACTTCGCTCGGTTAGATGCTAAATATTTACTTCCCATATTTCCTATAGTTATCTTCTCATACGACGAACCAAAACGCCCAGAAAAAAGCCAATATACCGTTAACTTTCCCAACCGAAAAATACTGGAATTTAACTACTTTACCATTCAGCTAAATAACCTCAAATGGCGCAACTTTTTAAACCAACCCAACCCCGTAGCAGCTGCATTAATGACCAAAATGGACTTTCAGCCACAAGAAAGGGTGAGAGTTAAACTAGAATGCTTGAGAATGTTAGTCACATTACAATTAAATCCTGCTAAAATAGAACTAATTTCAGGTTTTATTGACACCTATCTCAGGTTAAACACAGCGGAAGAACAAGAATTAAACACCGAGTTAAAACAAGCCAACTTAGTTGAAGAGGAACAAATTATGGAAATTGTTACCAGTTGGATGGAAAAGGGAATTGAGAAGGGAATTAAACAAGGTATTGAACAAGGAGAACAAAAAATTATTAGAAGACAAGTAAAACGGCGATTTAACAATATTACACCCACATTGGAAAGCCAAATTAATAGCTTATCTTCAGCACAATTAGAAAACCTAGCAGATGTAATTTTTGACCTCCAATCTCTAGCAGATTTAACTAACTGGTTAGAACAACAAAAGTAAAGTATGGCGGTTATTTGATAATTTTTATCACATCTTTACTCCATTTAATTCATTAAATCCAGTCCCCTCTCCTGACAAGGACAAGACTTGGTGGACAAGGTGGACAAGGTGACCACCGGAGAAAAACAGCACAAAGTCTGTATTCTTAGTAAGAAAAATAGCCCATTAAAAGACCATTTTCCGGATAAAATCTTCCTTGTCCACTTTCCTTCCTTGTCTTCGGTGGTCTTGCGTTCACAGATTATATTAAAAACCTACCTTTGTAAGGAAGGGGGAGGGGTAAAAGAATATTTGGTACACTAATCATCACTTACTAAACATCCTTTCAGGTTAAACACAGCGGAAGAAGAAGAATTAAACACCGAGTTAAAACAAGCCAACTTAGTTGAAGAGGAACAAATTATGTAAATTGTTACCAGTTGGATGGAAAAGGGAATTGAGAAGGGAATTAAACAAGGAGAACAAAAAATTATTAGAAGACAAGTAAAACGGCGATTTAACAATATTACTCCCACATTGGAAAGCCAAATTAATAGCTTATCTTCAGCACAATTAGAAAACCTAGCAGATGTAATTTTTGACCTCCAATCTCTAGCAGATTTAACTAACTGGTTAGAGGTTGTTTCAAAAGTTTTTTATTGTCATCAATGACACTGATTGATCCCCCCAACCCCCCTTAAAAAGGGGGGATAAATTTTTAACAAAAGGGTGATTTAGGGGGATATGAAAATATTTGATACATCATGAGAGACTTTTAAAACATCCTCTTAGAACAACAAAAGTAATGTACAAAGAAAAAGACTTTGAACAAATCATAGAAAGAGAACTCCTAGACATCAGTGGATACCACCAGGGGAACCCGAAAGACTACGACCGAGAAACCGCCTTTTTTCCCACCCAAATCATCAACTTTATTCAAACCACCCAACCTAAACAATGGGAATACCTAGCTAATACTAGCCCTAGTGATGTCCAGAAAATTATTATAGATAGCCTTACCAAAGAACTCAAAAGCCGAGGAATGCTTGATGTTTTGCGTAAGATGATTTTCTAGTCAGATTTATCTGACTTTAGCTTTGAGACGGGGGTTTCTAACCCCCGGTTCGGTGGTGATCTGCTTGCAGCAGCGCTTCGCTATCGCCCCACAGCTCCCCGACTTCTAGATAAATTATCCTAGATTACCTCTAATGATGTGAGAAGTGGGGATCTTGCACCCCTCCCACAGCACCCCGACTTCTAGCTCCAGATAATCAAATAGATGATTTTCTAGTCAGATTTATCTGACTTTAGCTTTGAGACGGGGGTTTCTAACCCCCGGTTCGGTGGTGATCTGCTTGCAGCAGCGCTTCGCTATCGCCCCACAGCTCCCCGACTTCTAGATAAATTATCCTAGATTACCTCTAATGATGTGAGAAGTGGGGATCTTGCACCCCTCCCACAGCACCCCGACTTCTAGCTCCAGATAATCAAATAGATGATTTTCTAGTCAGATTTATCTGACTTTAGCTTTGAGACGGGGGTTTCTAACCCCCGGTTCGGTGGTGTAGCGTCAAAGGGAATTTTTCAACCCAGAGCGATTTGCTTCTTGGAGCAATGTACCAAGATCTACATAACATAGCACCCAGTCAAGTTAACACAGTCGCCTAACCAATTTAGATCCTGGACTTCTTTAAGAAATTCTGGGGATCTGGAGTGACTCGAAAAGCAATTTAGAAAAGGGCGGGCAATATGCTCACCCCACAAGATTTATAATCTTAATGTGTGTACTTTATTTACTTGACCGGTGGTGTGAATACAAATATAAAACTCATATTTGATTTCTGAACAATTTCTGTTCCCCGTTCCCTGTTCCCTTTCCTCACTGACAATTTCTCAACTCAAATAGGATGACTATACATAGTAACCATGATTCCAGTATATGAATTTAGCAAAGGTATTGAGCTAGAAAAAAACCCTAACGGTGGTTGGGTATCTCTAGGATTTACCGGTAAATATATCAACGCCACCCTAGACCCCATTCCCCCGGTTGTAGAGCGTTCCATTGCTAACCAAGAATTTGCGACCATAGGAGGAGCTTCCGACGAGCAACCCGCCATTATTGGCCGAGTGGTGGGGACTGGGGAAGAGACTTGGTCTGTGATGGCTGTGGTCACACAAGCAAGGGATGAAGGCGGCTACAAGTTCTCTTTCTATCGTTATTTTTTCACCCCCGGAGCCAGTAACCTGGGCTGTCTCATAGCTTGGTGGGAAAGTCAGGGTAAACCCACATTTAACCCCTTTGATAGTAAATATGTAGGAGAATATGCCTATTTTGACCCAGCTTTGGCTGGTTCATCTGACTATGACCCCACACCCAATGATCTAGAACTAGTAACTACAAAGCCCACATTATTGCACCCACAGCAGTATAACTTAACAAATGTTAATACCCTAGCCATTGGGAAACATAATCTGGATCAAACTCAGCCCATTTCCTGGGCGTTTAATGTAGAAGCACTGGTAAAACCCCACAGTTTTCAGATCATCCAACCCGCTTCCCTAGAAGCCTGTGAGATTTTGGCAAGACAGATTATTGAAACAGCATCGACTAAAAAAGCCATTAAAGCCGCCATTCAAAGCTTAATCAATATATCACAAGTTGAACCCCCAGCTGTAGAGACAATTATTGACACCTTAGAAAATCAACAACTGAATACAGAAGAATGGTACAGCTTATTTGATGCCGAGGGTGCAACCACCGCCATGAGTGAAAAAATCCATAGCTCTTCCTCGGTGCGACTCATCACCCTGCGCGCCATGGTCATCCCTGAGACTTTACCAGAGTTTCTCAAATGGTTAAATATTCAGCCTGGTAAACAACCCAGTGAATATCACAATACTTCTTTACAGTTTCAAGGTGCGATCGGTGATTATTTTCCCCAAGAGCAACTAGCCAAGGGAATTAAATTACTTTTACCTAAGTTACTCCAAAAGCACATTTCCCCGGAGTCTATAAATTGGTTACTGCTTAAAGGTGGTGCTTGGGCTGTTTTTCGTCATCGTTTCATTAATGATGTGCGCTATGATTTGGAATTAATTCATCAACAATCAGATACTGATGCCAAACAATTTGATAATTTGAATTTCCCTCAAAAGATTTGGCAAGAGTTAATTATGTGTCGGGAATTTGTTATTTATGATTCCTACAAGTTATCTTACTACAAGCCTTTGGCGCAATTATTCGAGTTACTACAAGAATATGATTTATCTGCCTACTTCTATCAGGTAAGTGATGCTATAGTTTCTAAAAAGGTATTTTTAGGGGCTTGTCCTAACCGTAGTAATGAATCATATTCACCCACTATTTTAGGTTTGACTTTTAAAAGAAAAATTAGCCCAGTAGAGACAATTATAAGATTAGTAAAGTTTAAGAGCAAGAATGAAATTTTATTACCTGTTTTGGTATTATTAGCATTTATTACACTTGGTTGGTTAAGACGAGAACACAGGATGTTTTTTAATTATAACTTAGAGGATGTTCGGAAAGTATTAAACAACTCAATTAAGCGAATCTTTTGAGAGGATGTTTGGAAAGTGTTCAACAGGTAATTTTTATATTAGGGAACACACGGAACACACGGAAGGATTGGGTAACACACAAAAAACAATAAAATCCAGTCCCCTCTTGTCCACCTTGTCCACCTTGTCTTGTCCTTGTCAGGGGAGGGAACTTGATTTTGGTGTTCCCTGTGTTCCCTGTTCCCTGTTCCCTGTTCCCTGTGTTTAGTACTTATTCAGAAAGTGTCCGTACACATAAAAATTTACCCCTATGGGAGTGTAAGATAAAGTGAGAATCTACCTGTACATTTTGGCTGGACTCACATCAGCCTTAATCGGCTGGAATTTGGGTCAATTTTTCCTCACCGACTTGGGGATATTAAGACAGTTTCCCGAAATCGTGTTATTTCCCTGTGTAGCTATATCTTTAGCTGCGGGTATGGTGATGAATGAAATATTTATCAGCAACCCCACCAGGTATAAACTCAACTTGCGCATTGTCAAAAGACCTTTATTAATTGCTCTGGGTTTGGGTGGTTTAGCCGGGTTGATTGGTGGTGTAATTTCCCAGGTTCTCTTTTTACCGGTGCTGGGGGTTCCCAGTGCATTTGTGAGAACTTTGGGATGGTTGGTAATTGGTGCTGCGGTGGGTATTGCTGAGGGTTTAAGCTGGCGTTGGCACAGTATGGAAGCGGGGGACCCGAAACGGTTCCGCAAACGCTTAAATACTAGCTGTGTTGGGGCGATGGCGGCCAGTTTATTGGCGGCGGCGCTTTTTGAGGTCATCCGTGCTGCTTCGGGAACGGTAACGGCGGAATTTAGAAGTGTTGAAGACCCTTTGGGTTTTGCGGTTCTAGGGTTAGTGCTGGGGACAGTTTTTAGTATTACTAATTCTCCGAGCTATATGGCGGCTTTAAGGGCTGGTACAGGTTTTGAGTATACGGGGTTTAAAAAAGATGAGTATAGTCATGATGAGGATGGTGAACTAGTATTAGAAAATTCGCAAAAAACATCAGCATATATAGATAAATCTCTATTAAGATTTGTCAGTGATGGTGAAGTTGAGAATATTGAAGAAGGTTTATCAATTCAACTACCCAGCAATGGTAAGGTAACCATTGGCTCTGGGGTAGATAGAGCACATATTTATCTGCCTGGAGTAGCTCCACACATGGCAGACTTAATAGTGAAACAGCGTGAGGTGGTCTTAGTTCCTCAGAGGGAGCATTACAAAAAAATAGAAATTAACGGTTCCCGGTTAAATTCCTCAAAGCAAATACCCTTAAAGCATAATTACGTTTTGACTTTTCACACAGTCAAAACCGATGGCGAACATGAAGAAAAATTTTATCGTTTTGTCTACTATAATCGGTTCCTTGACCCACAAGCTTAGTTTGTCGGTGTTGGTAGTAGCTTCCTTAGCTGCTCCCAGTTGGGGAGAGCAAAATCAAGCGGAAATTGTTGGTAATCCTCAAGTTAACGATGACCGGGTTACTGTTCGCGTTCAGGTAACTAACGCAGAAAATAGGCGGCCAATTATGGGTCTACAAGAAAATAATTTTAAGTTACTTGTAGACAACAAAGAATTTAAATTTCTCCCCAGAGACTGGAAAAGTCCAGAAGAAAGTTCACCCCCGCCAGCTTGGGTAATTGTGCTGTTAGACTACAGTGGGAGTATGAACCGGTTAGACAGTACTGGTAAAACTAGGTTTGCTGGTGCAATCAGTGCTGTGGGTCAGTTCGTGGATAGGTCTAGTCAACGGGGGGGTAATACACAAATATCTATTGTTCCCTTTGGGGTGGGTGGGAGTAAGTGTCAAGATTTACCGGTGAATCCTACAACCTTGGATAAGTTTTACCCAGCAAGTCATATTCAACTAAAAAACTATCTAGACTATTTAGGAACGGTCAAACCCTGCGCTGCTACTAACCTTTATGAACCGATTAAGGAAGCGGTGAAGTTTTTGGGAAATGAGAAAGACCCGCGTTTTGAGATTTCGCAAAAGTCCAGTCAACCACAACCGAGATTATCAATTATTCTGTTATCGGATGGGTTTCACAACCAGGGGAATGAAAAACGAGACTTTGAGAGTTTAAAGAGTTTATTTAACCGCTATAGTCATATTAATGTACATACTTTGGGTTATGGTTTGACTCCCGCAGAGTTGGGAAAAAAATATCAGCTGGGTAGAGCTGCGACCCGTGCTGATATTGGGACTGGTGCGGGTAAGGTTCCAGAAGATGAGTTTGTAGACCAACAACGGTTAAAGGAAATTGCTGATTTAACGGGGGGAGTTGCGGAATTTTCGGGAAACGCTACAAGTATCGCTGAAAACTTACAACTATTTCTCAATGCTTTATTAGGTGAATATGAAATTACCTACACCCAACCAAATGCAGAACGGGGGAAAAAGCATCAAGTCCAAGTGGTGGTGAATGTCCCCGGAAGTAAAAAACCAGCAGAGTCTGATACTAAAGATTACAGAATCACTGTATTTGGGCGATCGCTCCCTGGAGTAGTGCGCCTAACTATATTTATACTGACATTGGGGGGGATTGGTTTGGCTGGTGTGGTACCATTTTACTTTTGGGGTAAGTATTTAAAAGAGCAGGCTTTAGAGACATGAATAAACTCACCTTAAGCCTGATATTATTAATGAGTTACGGCTGTAGTCAACCCCTATTCAATTCTCGCTCTGCGATCTTTCAGCAGCGCTTCGCTATCGCACCTGTTACCTCACCCTCCGATTGTTCACAGACATCTAAAGTTAACCTCAATCAACAAAATATCACCGAAGTTGTACTAGATGAACAGATGTTAGTTAAATCTGGTCGTGTGACTGCTACGGAAGCTGTGGGTTATAGGTTTGATGCACAACCAGGTCAAACACTCACCTACAATACTGATGATGATATTTGTATTGTGGTTTATACCCCAGATAATCAAATCATTACCAGTGGGGAATTACCGACCAGGGGAAAATATATTGTTCAGGTTTCCTCACCCCAAAATGATAGAGCATTTGGTTTAGGAATGTCTTTAACCAGTCCTGTTGTGGAAGATATTCCAGAGACTCCCACACCAGAACCGACAACTGTAAACACTGCTGCGACACCCCCAACCACTAACCAAACTACCGTCAAAAATACTCCCAGGAGGACTAAAACACGAAGACCTAGACCTGTAAAAACTGCTAGTAGTTCAACCACGGAGCAAACTACTGTCAACGATACTCCCAGCGCTGAAACACCAGAACCTACAACTGTAGACACTGCTAGTAGTTCCCCAACCACGGACCAAACTACTGTCAACGATACTCCCAGCGCTGAAACACCAGAACCGACAACTGTAGACACTGCTAGTAGTTCCCCAACCACGACCAAACTACTGTCAACGATACCCCAAGCACTCAAACACGTAAGTCTATACCTATCCCAGTACCTTCAAACCCCGCTTTAGTATCTCAGTCGGTTAGTTCCCCAGAACCATCTATTTCACGGCCACCAGCTGATGATTTTGTCAGAAACCACTATACAGCACTGAATAACCGTCAATATGATCAAACATGGACTAGGTTATCTCCCCAGTTTAAAGGTATATCGGGAGATTTTTCTAATTATCAAGAGTGGTGGGATAGTGTAGCAGAAATCAGAATTGGTAATGTGGAGCTAATTAGTCAAAATAGCGATCGCGCTGTAGTTGATGCTCAACTATGGTATGAAATGAATAATGGTAGAGTTGCGGAAGATAAGAAAACCAGAATTTCTCTGATGTGGAGTGATGAGGCTAACAGTTGGTTATTTGTCCGTAAATCATCTCCCTAATTATCAAAACCATCTTTCAATCAGTATTTAGTCATCCAACACCATGAATAAACTTACCTTGGGCTTAACATTATTACTAACCTACGGCTGTAGTCAACCAATATTAAATTCTGGATCTGCGATCGCACCTGTGGACTCACCCGCTGGTTGTCCAGAGAAACCCACACTCAATCTAGACCAGCAAAACGTAGAAGAGATTAGCTTAGATCAATCATTAGTTAAATCGGGTCGTGTGACTGCTACTAAATCTGTGGGTTATAGATTTAGTGCAGAATCGGGTCAAACACTCAGCTACAGCACTAATGATGATGTGTGTATTGTGATTTATACCCCAGATAATCAAATTATTGACAGTGGGGAATTAACCACCAGCGGAAAATATGTTTTGGAAGTTTCCGCACCCCAGGGGATAAGAGCATTTAACCTATCAATGTCCTTAACCAATCCTGAACCAGTAAATGAGGAACCTATTGCTGTCAATCCTCCCCCGACTCCCACACCTACCCCTGTCAATCCTCCCCCGACTCCCACACCTACCCCTGTACAAACTCAACAACCAACACCCCAACCCCCCAGGGTTTCACCCCGGAGGGTAAGTCAACCAGTACATAATCAGGACTTACGCAACTGGCACAAATAGGGAGCGGAGGGAGCCGCGCCACGGGACAATTTCAATTAAACCAAGCACATAGGAATACTTGGGCGTTTGAGTTGCTGTATTAAATAATTAGACAGCAAATTATGCTTGATTTGATAAACAGTTTGGCCAGTTTGATAGGCTAAATTCTTTAATCTAATCCAAACCAACATTGCACAAGCAATATGATTTCTTTGAAGCCTAGCTTTACGACATTGACAAGATTCAATCCCTGTTAGTTGTTTAATCTCTCTGTGAAACTCCTCAATTTTCCAACGAATTTTACACACTTCTTGTACAACATTCGTGGAACTTTGAGATAAATCGTTGGTAGCGACATAATCCGTTCTGTTGTTAGAAACAGCAACCCGGAATAATTTCACTTTTTTCTGGGCGGGAAATCCTTTAATTTTTATGATTTTACCACATTCTGATTCTTCTTCGCTCCATTCTAATAATTCAATTCGTTTATATTTTTCTTTACCCAATGTATCATCAACTAACCGATTATTTTTTAAAGGGCAATAATAAACTTTCTCTAGACTATCAATATAAAGCATTAAACTGTTTACCGCATACCACGTGTCCATCAACACCGTATCAAACGGTAAAAGCTTTTGATACACCAGGTTTGACAGCATATCCTTCACATGGTCTATCTTGGTTTTACCATCCACATCAGGATTAAAAATTCGATAATCTACTACCCAAAATCTTTTAAATTGAGGGTTCACATATACACAACTAACCACACCAATTCCTTTGACTACACCATGTTCATTCCCACTATATTGTCTCCTCACCATCTCTATTTCTTGAGAATATCTTTTGTCTAAAACGCTATCATCAAATATTATGTAACCATTGGCATCTTCCTCAATTATGTCTTTCACATTTTCCCATAGTAACCTAGGTGTTAGCTTTTCTCTCTTCAAATAATAATTAATTGCATCATGGCTAATCTGCTCTAAATGCTCTGCTAAATTGGTAATCGTGTAATTAATTTGACTGCTTAATAAGTATTGGCAGTAATTAAGCTTTGTAAATCTCATGCTCATCACCAACATTATCTCTTACACCCTCTACCTATTTTCTCATGAATCGCTATCTGAATCTGGTTTTATTCATACTTTTTTACTATCAACTGCACTAGGCATCCCCCCGTGCCATTGACATCACTTATATAATACCAATGTGCTTTCATTTAGCAATTGCTACACACTGATGCAAGCTCTGCGTAGCGATCGCCTGTGCCAGTTGCGTAAGTCCTAATAATATTTCTGAAGATGAAGCATTACAAATAGTTCAAAGTTGGTATGAGGCGAAACCGCAAATTTTTGGGCCACCTTACGATTTAGACTTAGTAGACCAATTAGCAACAGGGAATCTTTATTATAACACCACAAAAGATGATGGTTCAGTTGCTTGGTTACGCGATAACAACTTTTACTATACATATACGACATCTGAAATTACAGATGTTGAAGAATTTTCTAACTCTGGTACACGACCATATATAAAAGTGAGAGTTTTTGAAGAGTTATATCTTGAGGGAGAACAAGGTATTGATAGAAAAAACTCAGGTTCTTATAGAAGTACATTTACTTACGTCTTTGCACAAGAAAACGGTGTCTGGAAAATCTATGACTATAACAAGGTAAATTAATGGCTAATAATACTAAACTTCTTTGGAAAATTAAAAAAAATACTCTGTATTAACTTGAATAAATTAACCTTATTTTATCTGCGTTGAGATCCTACCTACAAAAAACTATGAATAAACTCATTTTAGGACTAATATTATTAATAACTTACGGCTGTAGTCAACCAATATTAAATTCTTCCTCATCGATCGCACCTGTGGACTCACCCGCTGGTTGTCCAGAGAAACCCACACTCAAGCTAGACCAGCAAACGGTAGAAGACATTGACCTAGATCAATCATTAATTAAATCTGGTCGTGTGACTGCTACTAAATCTGTGGGTTATAGATTTGATGCAGAATCGGGTCAGACACTTAACTACAGCACTAATGATGATGTTTGTATTGTGGTTTATACCCCAGATAATCAAATTATTGACAGTGGGGAATTAACCACCAGCGGAAAATATGTTTTGGAAGTTTCCGCACCCCAGGGTACAAGAACATTTAACCTATCAATGTCCTTAACCACTCCTCAACCGGTAAGTAATGAACCTATTGGTGTCAATCCTCCCTCGAATACCACACATACAATAATTTATACACCTGCCCCCGTCCCTCAACCAGCAACACCGCAACAACCCCCCGCTGTTGTTGTTCCTCCACCCTTAACACCATCCCCAAAAACTATACCTATTTCTAATACTTCTAATAAATCAAGTGGGTGGATTTGGCTAGGTTTAGTTGAGAATACATCAGGTGATTTTTATGAAGGAGAAAGACTATTTCCGTCAAAACGTCAACCAGTCACAATTTATCCTTATGTTGTACCATCTCCCGGTACAGTTGTAACTATTACAACTGCAACAAATATTAGAGAAAATCCACCACAAGCACCTAATTATAAATTAGGGAAGAAAGTTGATAAACCTTTGAAAGTAGGTGAAAAGTTAATTATTCGTGATATTACAGCTTTTGTAGATGAAAGTTCAGATTTCAATCAGACCAGAGTTTGGGCTTTAGTAGACAGATATTAAAATTATGCAAAATAAAATGCCAAATATATTGAGAAACCTAAGAAGAAATAAACCCCTACTATTTGGCATATATGCCGCGATCGGTTGCCTGATAGCAGCCATAATACTAGGGGAACCATTTTTAGCCCTAACCAGAATCGCACCCACAGCAACGGGAAAAGCAGTAGTTCTGTTAATAGATACCAGCGGTTCCATGGGGGAAATAGTCTCAGGGGATGTTACCCCCACAGGAGACACTCAAACCGTAGATGGGAAACAATATAGAATAGTCACCGGGGGTAAATCTAAAATAGATGTCGTCATTGAATCCCTGTTAAAACTGGTAAATACTACCAAACTGGGAGGAAACGATCGCCTGGCCATCGTCAAATTTGATAGTGACGCTTCCCCCATCATTGGACTCACCAACCCCACAGAAAAGGATAAACTACAAACAGCCATCCAGGAACTGGGTAACATTGACGGTAGTACTAACATGGCCGATGGGATAAGAAAAGCCTACGACCAATTAAGATATAGCAACCTTACGCCGAACATCCTCTTATTTACCGACGGACAACCGGACAGTGCAGAAGAAGCTCTAAAAACCGCCCAAGATGTGAGAAATAATAACGTTAACCTGATTGCTGTAGGTACTGGTGACGCTGATATTCACTACCTGACCCAACTCACAGGCGATCGCTCCCTAGTATTCTACGCCGACTCAGGGGACATTGATCAAGCCTTTCGCGAAGCCGAAGCCATCATCGGTAAAGAGTTAGTAGAATCTGCACCCACAGGTTACCTGAGCTTAGAATATTCCATGCTGCGCATAGGTGGTTGGACTGCATTTTTGGCCATGGGTATTTGCCTATCTTTAATTATAGGACAAAACCAATATATGCACCGTCCCCTATTGACAGCCAAAAAAGGAACCATCAGCACCCTAGGAAGTCTCAGCGCGGGTATGATTGCAGGTGGGGTGAGTCAATTTTTATTTTTCTCCCTCCCAGAAATTACCATACTACAAACTGGGAGCAGAATCATTGCTTGGGTAATACTCGGAACCTTACTAGGAGGAGGAACCCACTTTTTTGTACCTAACCTGAAGCTAAAAAACGCCTTATTAGGTGGTACTTTAGGGGGAGCCATGGGAGCCATAGCCTTTTTAATTACTGCGATCGCCCTGGGAGATGTTTCCGGTCGGTTATCAGGTGCGGTGATTCTAGGTTTTTGTATTGGTTTAATGATTGCGTGGATTGAACAAAAACAACTGAGTCAAGAACCCTATCTTTTAGTCCGTTGGACCCCCACGGAAAAAACAACCTACTTATTAGGTGCAAAACCGATTATTATAGGTAGTTCCGTAGATGCACAAATACCCCTGAACGCCTCGGAAGGTTTCACCCCCATCACTGCGAAATTCTACAAACAAGGAGAAAACATTCTCATGGAATTTCACCCCGAATATGCAGAACGAAAAAACATGAAAAAACCTCTTCAACAACTACAACCAGGAGACACCCGTAAACTAGGAAACATCACCCTAGAAATCATGTCATCCCCCATAGAAAATTAGACCCATATGTTAATTTATGTTAAATTCATGTCAAAATTATGCCAAAATGGTTGAGTCAAATCCAGCACCAACTACCGGGTAACTATTATGCAAACTGATTTACAAGACCTAGAAATCAGCCGTACAGAGTTAAATGACTTAACCGGATTAGATATCAACAAAGTTCCGAAACTCTCTGTTGTGAGGACCCAATCAAGATGTTAAGTTTTGTATTTATCAAACAAGATATGGGTGGACTAGGATTTGCTTTTGCCATCTCTGCTTACTTTTCCATATTATTTATTTTCAAAGAATATAAAGGCTTTTTCGACTATATTATAGGAGGCTTTGCCCTACTGGTGTCAGTCAGTACCGCAGTTCCGGTTTATAAAACTTTGGAAAAATATATGCAGCTTTCTGGGAAAAATTCCCCCATGCTGCTACTTTGCAAATTACTAGAAGAGGTAGATAGACATAACCAAATAATTAAAAATATTGACACCCTAGATCAATTGAAATCAGTAGGTAACGCCATTGATTTAAGCAACAGAGAAAAAGTGATTGAAGCCATCAAAATCACCAAAAAAGATTTACTACTAGCCATACAAACCGACAAAATATTAAGAGAGAATCCCGGATTTAACCCAGAATCCTTTGCTGTTGACCTCACAGGTTTACAAGCATTACAAGTAAGTGCGACTGCGAGTGAATATAGTCAAATATTAGATCAAGCCTTACAAATAGGGGTGAACGTACAAGAGGAAATGAGACAACTATCCTAAGAGGATGTTTGAAAAGTCATGATTAGTGTATCAAATATTCTTTTACTTCCCTTCCAGTATTCATAGCGATCGCTCTCTAGTACAGTCAACCGTCAACCGTCAACCGTCAACAGTCAACAGTCAACCGTCAACCGTCAACAGTCAACAGTCAACCGTCACCCATGATTAAATACCTCTTTTACCTACAAGTCAAAGGTTCACCAGAAGAATACAGATATGAACTAGACCTACAACCCCATGAAGAAAACACACCGGAAAAAGCATTTACCCCCCAACGCCAAGAAGACATCCGCGCCTCCTTGCAAAATCAAAGCCTATGCGCCATCAAAGATCATCACCTCCAGCAAATAATTAAAACTTGGTCAGAAGATATTAAAGAAGGTTTCCGGGCCAGTAACATCACACTTAACTTACCCTTACTCAGTCAAGCCAATTTAGAACAACTATCTGAACCAGGTAATCAAGAAATTCCCGCCCTAGTGACCCCGGACCTATCGGGGATAGAACCACTACTGGGAATGCTACCCCCCCTAGTGTTTGCTTAGAGGATGTTTAAAAACTTATGATTAGTGTATCAAATATTGTTTTACCCCACCCTCTCCCTGTTCCCCGTTCCCCGTTCCCTGTTCCCTGTTCCCTTTAGATAAAAAACCATGTCAAATCTACTCAACATTACTATTACCCCCCATCGGGAATTTCTACCAGCAGAACAAGCAGGACAAAAACTATTTGTGATGCTGAAACTGCGACCCACAAAAGAAGTAGCTGCAACCCGTCCCCCCACAGCTTTTACTTTCGTGATTGATACCAGTGGCTCAATGTATGAAATTGTCGCTGGGGAGACCAGACCCACAGGTAAAAGCTATGTCATGGATGGCAAAGAATATACACAGGTCACAGGGGGGAAAACAAAAATAGATATTGTCATCGAATCCTTGTCAGCCCTAGTCAATTCTGGTAGATTGGGGGCGAGCGATCGCATTAGTATAGTACAATTTGATGACTCAGCCTCTCAAATCATCGGCTTAACCAGCGCCACCGAAATCAGCAACTTAGAAACCGCCATCAGCAAACTGCGCACCTTTTCCGGTGGGACACGCATGGGTTTAGGGTTACGTCGCGCCCTAGATATCTTGAAAGATCAAGAAATGTCCGTACGGCGCGCCCTAGTATTTACCGACGGTCAAACCTTTGACGATGACCAATGTCGTAACATAGCCTCAGATTTTGCCACCCATAACATCCCCATCACTGCTCTGGGTGTGGGAGAAGAATTTAACGAAGACCTACTTACCCACCTGAGCGACTCCACCGGGGGGAGCTTATTTTATGTGGTTCCCGGTAACGCCATTGGTACGCAAGTTTCCATCTTAGACCTACCCAACCAAATCATAGAACAATACACACTTGCCCAGCAGGAAGTGATCACCAACCTGGCCTTAACAGTGAAAACTCTTAAAGGCGTAGAACTGTGTCGTATTATTCGCGCCTATCCCACCCAGGCGGAATTTCCCCTACATCAAGACCCCCACCCCATAGGAAACGCCGCCGCCAACGACGAAACCATTTTTATTTTAGAATTTAGCATGGATAGTCGCCCCCCTTCCCGGGCGCGCCTTGCTCAAATTGGCTTAACCTACGAAGTCCCCGGTCAAAAAATCCGCAGTGAACTACCCCCCCAAAACGTGGTGGTACAATTTGTCTCTGGTCAAGGGGGCGCAGCACAAGTTGACCAAGAAGTGATGGGTTACTTACAACAGTGTAATATTTCCCAAATGATTGGGGAAGCCACAAGAATCGCCGATAAAGACCCCGGAAAAGCTGAACAACTCCTAGAAAACGCGCGCAGAATAACAGTCAAGATTGGTAACCAAGCTATAACCGACTCTATCAACGGCGCTCAAGAAGAATTACGCAAAACTCAGAAGATATCCGCCGGAACCCGCAAAACCATAAAAACAGGAGCTAAAGGTAAAACTGTGAAAATGGGTGACGACATTAACGAGCAGATATCACAGGACAAAATACGTCAAATTACTGGAACCTAAACCCTTAATTTAACTAGATAAAGCCCCTGTTATCTGAGTTAAAAAAGGGCGGGCAAGATGCCCACCCCACAAGATTTATGATATTAGGGTGTGTGCTTTATTTACTTGAAAACTGCTGTAACTACAAAATCACTACACAACTACCCCAAGGACACACAAAATTATGATTACCTGCGCCGCTTGTGGACACGACCAGAACCCACCTAACTCTGAATTTTGCGTTGTTTGTGGTTCTGAACTGCAACCCGCAACCCAAGCTATGAACGATTTAGATCGCATTAGACAAGAATTATTAAAACCCATACCAGAACCATTCATACCCACACCCACACCCACACCCACACCCTTATCACCTACCCTCATTCAACCCCAAACCCCACCCCCACCTACACCCATACCTACACCCGCACCCTTCCCCCAAACCTTCCCCAGTGCGATCGCCAAATTAATTCCTAAACAAAGCGGTTCCCCGGTTCCAGAATTTACCTTAGATGGTAATGCGATCGTGGGAGTCTTTGACCCCGATATGGGACCAGTAGATATTGACCTAGAAGCCTTTATGGGTGGTGAAACGGTTTCTCGCAACCATGGGGAAATATACCAAAGTAACGGTACTTGGTTGATCAAAGACCTAGGGTCTACCAACGGTATATTTATCAAACCCGTGGGACAAACTCGCTTTGGCGCTAGAATCACCACCCCAGAAACCCTCAACCCCGGTGATGAAATTGCTTTTGGTAAGGTTCGGCTTGTGTTTCAAAGTCTTTAATTAGTTTAATTACCATGCTTACTTACCATGTCTTCACCCACCATTGATACCAGCAATAGTTTAGTCATTCAGACCCATAGTAAATTGACCATTGGTGATATCCCAGTGGAAATTATATCATACTTGGGTCAAACTGCCGATGTTTATTACTTCCAGGTCAATATCTTCCCCCCAGATGATAGTACCACCCCATCTGAACCTATGAAATTAGGTTTACTGCGGGTGGGGTCTTTAGACAGTGGACTGAACCGAGAATTGCAACTTAGAGAAATCCTAGGGGACTATAAACTAATTGCACAGTTACTCGCCCACAGTCAAGCTGCATCTGTAACTATTAACCTAGAGACAACTCCCCCCCCTCCCCAGGAAACAGACACTGTTGATGAGGGGAGTCTGATCACAGATACTCAAGAACTAGAAGGGGAGTCACCAGCAGAAACTACCTCATCTAATTATTTAGAAGAAGAATATTACCCCGAAGTAGAAATTACCTCATCTACCGAGAAAATTCTGCTCCTCACGGATTTCCCCGACCAGAGTCAAACCATAGAAACTTGGTTAACAGCAGAACATACCCTAGAAGAGTCTTTGTTTCTCACTACCCAAGTCTGTCAATTTTTCCGCTATATACATCAAAGAGACTGGTGTTTGATTTCCCTTCTCCCCCCATGGGTGCAAATGGGAATCCCTATCAAATTCTTTGATTTAACCACAGCTTACCCCCTGGGTGTAACCCTCCCATCAGGATTATTAGGAGATTATTTAGCCCCGGAACTGGGTTATAGTCAGAATCCCATTCAGGAATCTATGAGTACCTATACTGTGGGGGCATTACTATATCATATCATCCATCAACACCCTTTGCCTCAAGAACTATCCCTTGAGTTCCAAATCAAACCCATACCCCAAATTTACCAAATCCTCAAAATTTCTCTGTCTCCCCTTGCAGAGCAAAGATTTAACCTATCTCAACTCCTCAACGTATTAGTAGAAACTCGTAAATCATATAGCACAATTAAAACTCAATGGCAGATTGCCAGTGGTTCCACTGTGGGACTTTCTCCCCATAGGCTACACAATGAAGATAACTATGGAGTCAGACAAGAACAACTCAGCAATTCTCAAACCATGATTTTAGCAGTTGTGGCTGATGGTATGGGGGGAATGTCTCACGGAGAATTAGCTAGTAAAATAGCTGTGGAAATTCCCCTACAAACCGCCATCCCTCCCGACTGTAAAACCCTAGAACAATATCAGCAATGGTTAACTTCACTGTTCCACACAGCTAATGAAGCTATTAATGACCAAGTTAAGGATGGTGGAACCACTCTGAGCATGATTTTGGCGATCGCCCAACAATTAATCATCGCCCATGTGGGAGACAGTCGGATTTATCTGTTACGCCAAGGGGAAATTCGCCAATTAAGTGAAGACCATTCACTAGTTGCCATGTTAGTAGCTAGTGGTCAAATCACACTAGAAGAAAGTATAGACCATCCCGATCGCAACGTTTTAATTAAATCCATAGGTTCCAAATCCAGATTAAGTGATGGTTACGTCCAAGACCTCCGACGCACCACCCCGGAATTATCCCTCACCCTAGAGGATGCAGATATTATCATCCTCTGCTCCGACGGAGTATGGGATTTAGTCCCCCCCTCAGACCTTGCAGATATCTTTAATAATTCTCATCACCCGGACTTAGATTTACAACTAGCTGTTGACAAAACCATTACACAAGTATTACAAAAAGGCGCATCAGATAACGCCACCCTCCTGGCTTTAAAGTGTACCATCCAAAAAAACGTAGCCAGTGGTTAAACCACTGGTACTCAAACCGCTGTCTACTAACCTTGACTTACCACCCCAATGACTATTCAGTGTCCTACCTGCTTGACAGAAAACCCAGACAATGCTACAATCTGCATTGCTTGTGGTTTTGCCCTCACTCCCACCCAAACATCATCAACATACCACCTACCTAGTGGTACCATCCTAGGACAGGGAAAATATCAAATTGAAAAACTCTTAGGAGAAGGTGGTTTTGGGATTACCTATCAAGGGGTTTACCTGCAAAACTCCGCCAAAGTAGCCATTAAAGAACTCTGGCCAGAAAAAGCCGCCAGAACAGGTAATACAGTCTGCTCGCCCCATTCCATCACCCCAGCAGAACGCCAAAAACAACTAGACAGCTTTCAAACCGAAGCCAGTTATTTATCACGATGCTCTCATAGAAACATTGTCAAAATCTATGAATGGTTTCAGGAGAACAATACAGTTTACCTAGTGATGGAATTTGTCGCTGGTAAAACACTATATCAAATGTTCCAACAACAAGGTAAACTACCAGAAAATCAAATCACAGATTATTTTATTCAAATAGCCGAAGCCCTCAAAGTAGTACATCAAAACCAACTATTACATAGAGATATTAAACCAGATAATATCCTCATTGACCAGCAAAACAGAGCCGTCTTAATTGACTTTGGCGCTACTAAAGAATTTATCGCCGGACAAACCCGGGAAATGAGCGTCACCCTATCCCAGGGTTATGCTCCCCTAGAACAGTATAGCTACCGCAGTCAACGTTGGCCAGCCACAGATTTCTACGCCTTGTGTGCGTCCATGTATGAGTTATTAACTGCTCAATTACCCGCACCCGCTCCCGAAAGAGCTAGCGCAGATACACTCATCCCCCCCCGTCAACTTTCCCCCCATCTGAGTCCCTTAATCGAAAAAGTCATTTTAACCGGGATGCAATTTAGAGTTGAAGACCGGTTTCAAACAGCAGATGAATTAATCGACGCTTTAAATGGGAGGTTTGTTTCACCTAGCCAAAAACGCGCCCGGGAATTACTAGCAAAGGGGGAATTAACAGCAGCTGTACAAGCATATGAAAAATATCTGAAAACAGAACCCAACCATGGTGAATCAGCAGTTGAACTCGCATTAGTACAGATGTATCTCAACGACAATCAAGCCAAAATTGCCGCCGAAAAAGCCATACAATTACAACCACAAGATGGTAGAGGTTATGGGGTTTTAGGTCTGGTGAATTGTCGTCAGTCTAAATGGTCAGAAGCCATTAAATATTTACAACAAGCAGCCAAACTCAGCCCCCAGGAAGCGTGGATACAGGCTAATCTAGGTTGGTGCTTAGGTAAGTCTGGTGATTGGTCTCAAGCAGAAATAGCCGTGAATAGAGCGTTACAGTTAGCCCCTGACTCTACTTTTGCTTTAGGACTCCAAGCTTGGATTGCAGTTAATCAACAGCAATGGAAAACAGGAGTAAAGGCTGCTACCCAAGCAATTTTTAAATCTAATTTACAGTCTAACTTACAGTCTCACAGCACCCCATCTAGTGATAGTCAACTATTACAACAGTGGGTATATCCTTATTTGATTATCTCCCTAGACCACGCCACTGTTACCCAGCAAGCCAGGGATGTAGAACGACGGATACAAGAATTTATTACTCAAGTCCCTGATAGTGCTTTCGCCCTAGGGTTTCAAGGTTGGAAACAAGCCCTACAGGGGTTATGGTCTCCAGCCCTATCTAATTTTACACCAGCTAGCAGTAAATCACAAGTCCCCAGTTGGGTGTTAATTAATTACGCCATTACCCAGGAAAATCTGCATAATTGCGCCGATGCTATCCGAATTTACGAAACTCACCAGCACAAGTTCCCTGGTGATGCCTTTGTTTTATTCCGGTTAGGTACATTACATGGTAAACTAAATGAATGGAACAAAGCCCGCCTTTATCTACAACAAGCAATTCAAATTAAACCTGATTATCCCCAAGCTCATCATAACCTAGGCTGGGTCTTACTCAACATTCGCGCCCAAGATAATCAAGTAGAACACTTCCGGGAAATGTTGTCAGCTTATCGTCAAGCTGTTCAACTCTATACACAACAGCAGCAACATTCATTAGCTGCAGATATTCAACAGGCCTTTCAACTGATTGGGATGAATATTTGAGTGATTAAGTTTCCCCACGGGAAACTTAATCAAGTTCTTGTTTTGGCGATATCCTCAATCAACCGGTTCTTGTGTTTCCATCTGTTGCTTTTGCGATCGCAGGTGAGAAGCTGATGCGAGTAGTTCCTCCACAACATCCCAAGCTGCGGCACATTCTCGCGAAGAATCGCCCTTACTTGCACAAATGCGTCTAGCTTCTTCCCGTGCAACTTCTATTTCATCTTCAATAAAAATCGGTTTGGGATTATCAAATAAATCACTCTTTCTGAGAATATCAGTAATTGAGATAATTCCCAACAACTTACCCTTAATTACCGGAGCGCGACGAATCCGCGTATTAGCAAACAACCGAGCCACATATTCCACCCCTAGCTCAGGATTGACCACAATACAAGGCTTAGTCATAATCTGATAAACCCGGATCTGTTTCGGGTCTTGACCGTAAGCCGCAACTTTATAAATAATATCAGTTTCAGTCACCATCCCATAGGGGTCATTTTCCGTGCGCGGTTCCACAATCAAAGCACGTAACCCTTTATACTTCATCAAATCCACTGCATCAGCAACAGTAGCAGAACCACTAATTGTCACCACATCCGTGGTCATGATGTCTTCAGCTTTCATCATATGTTGACAACTCCCTGTTAATATTTAGGTTGAACAATCTTGATTAATCTTCGTAGATTCTCGCCTCAGGAGCATTGGGAAATTCTTCGCAGTACATAGCAAAATTGCTTTTGGGATTTTCCACAAAGTCACTTTTTCTGAGAATATCAGTAATAGAGATAATTCCCAACAACTTACCCTTAATTACCGGAGCGCGACGAACCCGCGTATTAGCAAACAACCGAGCCACATATTCCACCCCTAGCTCAGGATTAACCACAACACAGGGCTTAGTCATAATCTCATAAACTCGCACCTGTTTAGGATCATTACCGTAAGCACCCACTTTATAGACAATATCCGTTTCAGTCACCATCCCATAGGGGTCATTTTCCGTCCGCGGTTCCACCACCAAAGAGCGTAGTTTACGATCCTTCATCAGTTTTACTGCTTCTGCAACAGTTGCAGAACCACTAATTGTTACCACTTCCGTGGTCATGATTTCTTCTGCTTTCATCATCGCTAAATTTCCCCCATCAATGAGTATGAATTTATGCTTTACCTAGGACATCCCCATATTTACACTGATGTGCATGGATAAATCCCTCAAAAATGTTTAAAGTATCTTTTCTACAGCTGCGGTAAATTTTTCATAGCCCACTACCCCGACAATAGTTTCTGATGGCTGACCATCCTTAAAAAATATCACTGTCGGTAGACTACGGATACCCAGTTTTTCAGCCATACCGGGGTTATCCCCTACATCTAATTTCACTATCTTGGCTCTGTCTTGGTATTCCTGGGCCAGTTTATCCATAAAATGGCTCACCATCTTACACGGACCGCACCAAGTCGCAGTGCAATCTAACACCACCAATGGGTTATTGCTTAAACAGGTATCAAATTCTGTTTCTTGAATATATTCAACTGTAGTTGTCACGTGAACCTCTTTGTTATTGCTAATACTTGATTCTCCCCCCAAGTACCATCAACGCTCAGTATTTGTGCGGGCAATGGTAAAGGATATGATAGAATCATAATGAGCGAAGTTTTCCCTTGATGTCAAGGTTTCAAAATTACTACAGCCCTTGTGCCATATAAGTTTTAGTAATTTGATTTTTCGAGGATTACGCATACAATACCCTACCTTTTCCTTGGTATGAACATAATTTAAGGTGTAGATTCCTGTCCCCCTGGGAATTTGGGATTTATAGTCAAAAATCCCACCTAATTCACAAACAACTCTGTTTACCTCTAAATAACTTCAGGACAACCACCTAACTAACCCTGTTGTTGCAATCTTCCCATTTCCAACCGCTCACTGATTGGTAAAGAATTACCTCAAAAATCCCACTGATTGATTAGCATCTGTCATAACTTGAGATACTATGTCATCAGAGGTGATTTCATTTGTAAAACCAATGACTGCTGAACAATCAAAAGACTATTACCTATGGCACAAGCTAGAACAGGCGCGGAAAGCGAAAGCTACTCGCGGTGGCTATGCTGGCTATGGTTCTCCCGCTTTTGGTCAACAATCAGTACATGGCGAATTAGTAGACAATCCCGCCGAACAACAGATTATTGACTTAATTCGCCGCCATCACAAGTCAGGAAAATCCCTTCCACAAATTGCTACCTGGTTAAACCAGCAAGGATATACAACCAAGCGAGGAAGTCAGTGGCGACCTGTGTCAGTCAAAAGGGTTTTAGACAGGCTTTATGGTAAAACTCCCAGAATTTCCGGTATGGACGCAACCTAATGGCAAGATTCCCTCCATTAACCCCTTTTTCACTCACCTTATTTTAAGACATTATATTTACCTCTTCATAACTCAAAGCCTTAGCATCTAATGCCTTGAGCAACTTTAACCTTTACATCCCTCGGATTGTATCTCAATTGTCCCATGTGTAATATATGTCTGACGAATATCTTTACAAAAATTCATAAATTAACATCAACTCTAAAGTATGCTTGATGACCCATTGATTGGCGTTCCCAGTGTAGAAGATGCCATAGATCGGCAGCCACTAGTTGTCACACCGGATACATCTCTAACTGACGTGATTAATTTAATGAGTCGAACCCGAGGTAATACCTGCTCATTGCCTGAATATGATTCAGCAATTGGTTATTATTCAATGCTTGGGGTTCGTTCCAGTAGTGTTTTAGTCATGGATGGGGCGCAGTTATTAGGTATTTTTACAGAGCGAGATATTGTCAGACTCACCGCAGCAGGTGAGGACTTTGCTAAGGTAAAAATATCCCAAGTCATGGTACATCCGGTAATTACCCTTTCTCATACTGCATTCCAGGATATATTTGCCGCCCTATTTTTATTTCGGCGGTATCGGATTCGTCACTTAGTCATCGTAGATGAAAACCAACAACTAGTAGGAATCGTTTCCCCAGAAAGTCTCAGACAGGTCTTACGTCCCACCAACTTGCTGAAAATGCGGCGGGTATCAGAAGTCATGACCACTAGAGTGATTCATGCACCACCTGCAACCTCGGTACTTACCCTAGCACAGATGATGGCACAACATCAAGTTAGTTGCATTGTCATCACCAAAACCGATTCCTGGAATGATATTCTCTACACCTTTCAACCAGTGGGTATTGTCACAGAAAGGGATATTGTGCAATTTCAAGCATTAGGATTAAATTTGGCGAAAATTTCCGCACAAACAGTCATGAGTACACCCTTATTCTTACTCAGTCCCGAAGATTCCCTGTGGTCTGCCCATCAACAAATGCAACGCCGGCGAGTACAGCGATTAGTAGTATCCTGGGATTGGGGCGCAAAGTTAGGTATAGTTACTCAAACCAGCTTGTTACGCATATTTGACCCCCTAGAGATGCATGGAGTCATAGAAACACTGCAACAAACAGTATCCCAACTAGAAGCAGAAAAAGCCCAATATCTCACCCACCAAACCCAAACTAATTATACACAAGTACCTGTACCCCCATCTGACCACAGCAACAGCAAACAAAACATCATTCCTTACGACAACTTAGATACCTTGATTTCTAATGTGCAAAGCCGTATAGAATACTTACTCAACCACCCTAATTTATCTCCAGAATTACAGCAACAGTATTTAAGCTCCACCACCACGGAAATTCAAACAATTCGCCATTGGTTGCGTGCTGGAATTTCTGAGTAGAATCCTTTATTGTTATTAACCTCAACCCTGAATTACAAGGGATTTACTTGACTTCTCCCCTGGATGGAATCACAGGGGATTTTAAACTGATGTTGCTACGCAGGCCCAAGCCATGCTACGCAACGTTTACGATATGATTTATTTAACCTTTTAGAGGATGTTTTAAAAGTCCCTCATGATGTATCAAAAATTTTAGATCCCCCTAAATCCCCCTTGAAAAGGGGGACTTTGATTCTAGTTCCCCCCTTATTAAGGGGGGTTAGGGGGGATCTGCAAGTGTATAAAGTCACCATCTAAAACTTTTCAAACACCCTCTTAAACTTACCCCAGGCACTACCCCACTGGAAAGATGGGCACGGTAGTATGAAACCATCGACCCTTACCGACTAAATGAGGAGGTTGTAAATCCCAACTTAAAAAATTATCAAGTTGAAAAGATGACTTTCCAGAAAACAGGTAAACAAGTTGATCAAACCACGATTATTTATAGTTGAACTAGAATAATGAGTATCATAAGAATAAATATCTTTAAAAAGATATCTCTGTTGAAGTGCATAGTTGGATTAACTATCTTTAGTCCGATGCCAATACTAGCAACTGTCCCACATCTCTCCGTTGCTACTAATCCATCTCTTAGCATCAAAAATACTCTAATAGCCCAAACTCCACAGGTGTTTTGTGATGTAATCAACATTAAAACAGGACAACTTGCTTTGCGTTTTACACCTGGTGGTGAAGCCCGTGCTGGTTTGAATAATGGGAATGTTGTTAAGTTGTTGAAAGACCATCATAGTCCTTGGGTTTATGTTCAGGTTATGCAAGTTCCCAACCCTGGGGTTAATGGTTTAACAGGTTGGGTAAATTCCAATTATTTATCTTGTTATATTGTCTATTTATCAATTATACCAACCTCGATGACAGCCTTAGCCAGACAACCAAAAGCTGTCGAGCCACGAGTTGATGAAAATGGCATAATTACTTATGATTACCCCGGCTATTTCCATGACTATAGCTGGCTTTCTCAAAAGAAAATCAAAAAAGAAGCAGATTTAGAAGGTTACAGTGCATTGTCTCTGGATTTATTGCGTAATGCGATTTTTGCTGTTCATGGTCGCCGATTTGTGAATCCCACTTTACAAAATTACTTCAATAGTCAACCTTGGTATAAGCCACGTTACCAGCCTAATCAATTTCCATCCCGTTTGCTTACACCTATACAACAACATAATGTAGACATGATTCTGCGATATCAAAAACGCACCGGACTAAGATATTTTTAACTGAACGTTTACATCATTGATTTGGCATATTTGAGATTTGCATCTTACTCAAGGTAACAACGCTCCCAGTATGTTTTGATAGGTTTATGACTCTGCCAAAATACAATATTCACTATCATTTAATTAATCACCCCCACACACCAGTTATGCTATTTTTGCATGGCTTTATTGGCAATCTTCATGAATTTGATCCAGTGATTACATTACTGGGTGAGGAATTTTCCTATTTAACACTTGACTTACCTGGACATGGCAAAACTCAAGTATGGGGAGGGGATGAATACTATACAATGGAAAATGTCGCCCAGGGGGTGATTAACTTACTAGACCAGTTAAACATTCAACAGTGCTACTTAGTCGGTTACTCCATGGGTGGAAGATTAGCCTTATATCTAACGCTACATTTTCCCCACCGTTTTACTAAAGTCATCTTAGAATCTGCATCCCCTGGGTTAGCAACAGCAACAGAACAATTAACCAGAGTTAAAACCGATGGTCAAATCGCCAGAAAGTTAGTTAGAACTACTACCAAACAAGACTTTACTAACTTCTTACTCCATTGGTATAGTCAACCCATCTTTGGAAGACTCAAAGACCATCCACAATTTACCACCATGGTAGAAAGTCGGTTGCAAAATCACCCAGTGGAACTAGCCAAGTCATTGCAATTTATGGGAACTGGAAAGCAACCCTCATTATGGCATAAACTCCCAGAAAACACCATACCTTTACTGTTATTAACCGGGGAATATGACCATAAATTTAGAGATATTCATACACAAATGGCGCAAAAATGTTGACCCAGGTAAGAGTTATTGCTGATGCTGGCCATAATACTCACTTAGAAAATACTAGAGAATTTGTCAAAAGTATCCGCAACTTTATATAGTCATCCTATTTGAGTTGAGAAATTATCAGTGAGGAAAGGGAACAGGGAACAGGGAACAGGGAACAGGGAACAGAAATTGTTCAGAAATCAAATAGGAGTCCTATATAATTAAACCTATAAAATCCTCAGACAAAATCACCGCTGGGGACTGATGGTGATAAATGCTCCTTGATTCACAGCTCTTAATTCTTCCTGTAACATTTTCTCATAAATTTGGGGCAAAGACCTACTAATTGAATTAGTTTCTATACCGTATCCCAAACTTGTCCAGGTGGGAGATAGTCGCCGCAAAACATCGTGAATTTTTCCTTGTCGTAACAGTTGAGCAATATCAGTTCTCCAAACTCTGGTATCCTTCAACCAACGGTAAACCACTATATCTTGATACTCCGGTGCAAGACTATAAGTAGACCAAAACATGGCTCCGGGAGGTTGGGGATGATAGCGAGGGGCGATTTCAAACCAAGTCTTATTAATAATTTGATACCTACCCGCCGCAGTAGAGCAGTTATTTTTATTCGGTCCGCTGACGATTCTAACGCATATTTCTGGATGGCGACTGAGGTCATTGACCTGCTGACCACCATATAACAGAGAATAGGGACGGTTACCACTAGCTTCACTAGCGGAGATGGTGCGCATCAAAGCACGGATGTAAGGATCACCCCCACTCATGACTAAAGGTGGCTGTGGTACCATAAATACCAGATCCCTTGGCGATCGCACCGAGCCATGTATATACCACTGTAACAAATATACAAACCCCAGCAGTGCCGCCATGGGGCCAATCAGATGCTCAACGCCCTTGAGTTTAAAACCTTTGAGTGTCACAATCCTAGAAACTTAGTGAAATTAACTAAACATTAGCAAATAACTCCCCCCAACTTTTTTGGGGAGCCTCTGATTTAGCCACCACCTCAACAATTTTATTCCGGGAAGCAGGCTCAAACAAAGCCTCAACCGCCACCCGCGCCACCTTCTGACGGGGAATACTACCATCAAACAACGTATCAGCACCTTGCATTACCACACCATCAGAATTATCTTCATTTTTCAAACCACCAGGGCGGACAATAGTATAAGTCAAACCACTTTTTTGAATATACTCCTCAGCCTGTTTTTTCCATACCAAAATCAGCCAGAACAAATTTAAAGGATGAAACAACTGAGAAACACACAAAGAAGACACTAAAACAAAATGCTCAATTCCCTGAGACTTAGCCGCAGCGACCAGATTTTTAGTACCCTCAAAATCCACTCTATAGGGGCCAGTGGGGTCAAAACTGGGTTTAGCACCCGTAGCGCACAGCAAAACCGTACTATCTCCTAAAGCAGCATTCAGGCTTTGTGGTTGTAACACATCACCCTCAACTAACTGTGCCTCACTGGGTAAAATAGCTCTAGCTTTCTCTATATCCCTCACCAAAACCCGCACAGGAATATTGCGCGCTATGAGTTCTTGGACAATGCGGCGACCTGTTTCGCCTGTTGCTCCGGCTACAAATGCTTTCATCAGTGTTTCTGGGGTTGAATATTTAACTTTAATGCTAACTGCTGGCGCATTTCTTGAAAGGGTTTATCCCATACAGGACAGGTATCCCAATCCCATGTAGCCACAGGGATGAGGTTTGCTTTAGCTAAAGAAGTTAGTAGCAGGTGCTCATCTTCCGGCTCCCGGGAAAAATCGAAGGGGTTACGGTATCCTGTATGAGAAAGATTATAAGATGTCAACTGACCATAGTTAATGTGTTTGATTAGTTTTTCACCCTTGCTCAATAACTCCTCTAAAAAAACCAAACTAAAAGGCTCAGAATTTGAGCGCGTTTGTGGTTCTCTTTGTACCCATCTTGCCCAATCAAACCCATAAATAAAATCGTGAACGTAGCGGAAGCGAATTTCTTTATTGATGCCGAATAGCTCAATGAGCAAGACCATTTTATCACCAAAGGATTCTAAAAAAGACATAAAACCCCCATCGGCTACTAAAGCCTGTCTGACCATACTACTAACCATAAAATCAAAATCCCAGAAGATATTTTCTGGGAAGTTTTGCAACTGAGCATAAACTATCAATTTTAAGGTATCCCCCAGGGCTAGAATAAATTCCTCATCTGTGGTCATGGTAGTAATTAAGTTTCCCAGTTCTACAAAACTAGTGATTAAGGTTTTGTCGGGGTTGAGAGTTAATGGATTAACACACTGTTGGGCTAAAATCTCATCTAGGCATTGAAAAGGGTGATTTCCCTTCAGGTCATGGTTCATAAAGACATCAGGGGAGATGGGGACAGAGTTACTAGATCCAGTTCCTAGCTGGAAATATGGACGACTAATTCTCTGGTATGACTACGCTGACGATGCTCCCAAATATAAATACCTTGCCAAGTTCCCAGGACTAAATGACCGCGATTGATGGGAATCTGTTCACAAGTATGGGTCAGTGCCGTGCGGATATGTGCTGGCATATCGTCCGCACCTTCAGCATCGTGAATATACTTACCCGACTCAGGCACGAGTTTAGCCATAAAGTTGGCTAAATCTACCAAAACATCCGGGTCGGCATTTTCTTGTATCACTAAACTAGCGGAAGTGTGACGCAAAAACAAGGTACAAAGTCCAGTTTCCACCCCTGATTCTGTAACTATAGCCGCAATTTTGGCGGTGATGTTCTGAAAGTTTTTCCCTGTGGTAGAAATTCTGAGTAGTTTTTGGTAGTGCGGCATCTTGATACTATATTGACTGTTGATTTTATTTTAAGCAAAGGTGAGTGTACCTTGAGGTGCCTTTGATGTTAAAATGCTTTCAATAATTAGTTTCCTCTCAGCGCCTTTGGTGACTGAGTTTACCTATATCAGGTATTTATATGAATTTATTCATGCAAACGGCTGCGGAAGCAGTAGCCGGGGGGTCTCATTTTCCCTTAGCCTTTACCTTAGTGTATGTGGTTGGTTTTATTGCTGCTGTCACTATTGGTTCTATAGCTTGGTATAACTCCAAACGTCCCCCCGGTTGGGAAAGCAAAGATCGCCCCGACTTTGTACCTAAAGTAGAACCAGAAGAAACTCCAGGTTCGGGTAAAACGAAGTCTTAAGTATTACTTCTGCATGGGGATGGCTAGACGCGAAGAATCGCGTCTGCTCAACTCAAAGCTTTAGTTCTGCACCTCCACCCAGCGACGATAAAGCTTTTGAATTTGTTTGAGCAACTCTCTATAGTCTGCTTCACTGCATTGATTCAGCTTCATTGACTCGTTTTTTGTCAGCAGCCATACTTCTTCTACACCTACTTCATCATCACTATAAATTAATTCACTAATAGCCGAAATCAGATTTTGGTAACCTTTTGGGCTAGGGCGATCGCCTAAATATTCTCGTAACCAGCTAGAATATTCTTGCGGTTGCACAGGAACTAACTTATACAGCCAAGGTTTAATTTCCGGATCACCTGCTAACCCTTTTACTTGAGCTATCTCGCGCAGATATTGCCGTTCTTCGGGTTCTATTTTACCATCAATCCAAGCCGCAGCAATTAGGATTTTCACTAACTTTTTGACATGGGAATCAGTAACCATTGCTGCTTCCTCCGCTAGGTTGGTAGCTTTCAAGAAAATAGTACAATCCCAAACTGTATTCATTGGTAATTGTTGGTTTTTCTTAATCGCACCATGAAAAAGCCATCCATGTTTTGTCGGTGAGGCCGAAACCTTCAGACCAACCTTGGGGTGTGGAATACCTAGCCTCATACGAGTCAACCCCGGGGGGCTGAATTTCCCAATCGGGATGGTCAGTTAAAAACCTAGAAATCACCCCTTCATTTTCCGCCGGATGCAGTGTACAAGTGGCATAAACTAGTACACCCCCAGGCTTGACAAATTGAGATGTCTGTGCTATGAGTTCTGTTTGCAACCTCGATAGTTCCTGGACAGATTCAGGTGTTTGTCGCCAACGTGCATCGGCGTGGCGGTGTAGGGTTCCCAACCCAGAACAGGGTGCATCTAGTAAGACGCGATCGCCCCGAGAATTAAACTGGGGTAAATGACGACTATCACCAGTACAAATACGGATAGATTTTAGATGTAACCGTTGGGCATTTTCCCTGAGTTTACGCAGACGGGAAGCAGTGCGATCGCACCCCCAAACTTCCCCATCATCCCCCATTAATTCAGCAATATGGGTTGTTTTCCCCCCCGGTGCTGCACAAGCATCAATCACCACCTCACCTGCTTGAGGGTTGAGGACATAACCCACAAGTTGAGCGCTAGCATCTTGCACAGACCACCAACCCTCACTAAAACCTGGCAGATTTTGGATAGCGCCAGTACTCCCAACTAATCGTAAAGCCTGCGGTAAATCCCGCACCCTGCGAGTTAAAATCCCAACTGAAGCCAAAGCCCCCTCAACTTCCTCAATAGCAGCCCGCAGGGGATTAACCCGTAAATCAATTGTCGGTGTTTGGTTCATCCAGTCACAAAGTTGTTCTGTTTGCGCCAAACCCAATTCATCTAACCAAACCTGAATAATCCAATCGGGAAAGCTGTATAAAATACCCAAACGTTCCACAGGATTTTCAGGTAACTTCAAAGGCTCCGGTAACCTCTCCCCTAGACGAATATACTGGCGCAACAGACCATTCACAAAACCCGTCAGACCAGAAAAACCATTTTCCTTAGCCAACTGTACAGTAGTATTCACAGCCGCCGAAGCCGGGATACGCTCTTGATAACGCAATTGGTATAAACCCAGATGTATGATAGTGCGCAGGTCTTGGGGTTGTTGATGAGATTTTTTAGTAGCCAGTTGGTCAATGAGGGTATCAAGAGTCCGTTGCCTCCTCACACTACCATAGACTAATTCCGTCAGCAAACCGCGATCGTGACTAGGCAAGCTCACCTTTTGCAGCACCCTATTTAAAGCTACATCAGCATAAGCCCCCTTATGAACATCTCGCAAGGCATTAAAAGCTATTTGGCGGGCATTTATCATGAACTAATTTTAACTGTATAATTTGTCTACCCCGCCGAGTCATGGAAATTCGAGGTAATTAAGTATATTCTGACAATTATTTTATTGTACTGCGGCACCACAACCAACGCCCAAGCAAAACTCATAACTCGCAAGACTGGGAAGCATTCTCTAAATCCAACTGTGCAAAACTGATTAAAGCTAAATGGGACGGGTTGCGTATCAACTCCTTAGCCAAGAGGAAACCAGAAATTGTCCAAATTTGATATCTTCTGGCCTTCTTGCCCACTAAAACCCCCCGAATACCATCATAATATTCTGGCCATTGATTTTGACTCAGACGTTCTTGAGCAATGTCCCAATCCCGTTGACTCACATCAGTCCTACCTGTTTTTTGAGCCGCAGCAATCAAAAACCACAATAACACAGGCCAACTACCACCATTATGATATGACCAGGGTATATTTCTGGGGTCACACCCGGTAAAAATTCTGTATTCCTCCTTTTCCACTGCTGGGAAACAGATTTTCATCGGCATTTCTCCGACTAAATCATCCCACTGTTCCTCAATCAGATTCATAATTGCTTGAGATTGCTGTTCACTGGTAAGAGAAGCAAGAATCGCCATCATGTTTCCCAGTGCAAAAAATCGCGTATCTAATTGAGACATCCGACATTACCCGCTAAGTAACCACCATGTTTTGGTAACCAAATAGCCAAATTAGCATAGCGAATAGAATCAGGATAAATATTAAATTGATTCACTGCTGACTGTCCGTATTCTTCACCCTTAAAGCGGTAAATCGCATTTAATCGCTTTATATCAATCCAATAGTGACGACGAATATGATCTCTTAATAGAGGTAAGCGATTATCAATACCGATGACAATTTTATTATCTCCAGCACAAATCAGCAACTTCCGCGCACACCGTAAGGCTGCATAAAATAGGGCTTGAATTTCCAAAGGATAACCGTAGATACCCATACGCCGGTAAATCATACAAGCGCCATCGGGAACCAACAGGGTGGGGTACATATCAAATCTGGTCGCCAAGCAAATTTCCATAATCAGCATAATTCCTTGCTGGAATTGAGGCTGCAAGGCGAAACTAATATCTTTGGTAGCCTTGACATAGGCGTGTAATATAACTATCCACCACAGACAAGAATCAACAGGTGTAACTCTAGCGATCGCATGTTCCCCAAAATCCGCTTCCAAATATTCTTGACCATTGTCTGATACAACCTTAAAGCTTGCTGGTATCAAACCTTGTCCGGGTATATAAGCATCCAATTGGTTCTTTTTAGGCTGTAACTTTAAAGTTTCTTCCAAGAAATTACGAACAATATCATATTTACCTTTAATTAAAAAAAGTAAAGCGGAGGGGACGAAATCCCTAATAAAACAATGGTCATGCTCTAAACCTTGTTTTATCTGCTCACAGCTTGTCCGAGTACCCACAGGACGACCTTGGTAGTAAATAATCGACTTATCTAAAATTTCCCAGGCCTGTTTTTCTAAATCATCAACTATTACTAATTTCTCTGTTTCCATTCCGAGAAATACTCCATTTAGATGGTATTTTAGCACCAGATAAAATCTGCTTATTCTCTGCTATAGTTACAATACTTGTTAATTGAGTGATGAATATATAGACAACTGGTTTTTGTCGATCCACAAGATATCTAGGGCGATATTCAAGCCTAAACCAAGATCACCAAGGTTTCTGATTTAATTTATTGTCCCATAGCCGCAATTTCCCAAATGATCACTCAGAGCAATTTAGAGAATAGCAAAAGCAAAATGTAACTACTTTGTAGTTACATCGGGCTTTAAACCTTATTTTCATCTTAGACCAATACAACTAATTAACCTCGTGAGATTGACTATCCAGGCATATAAGGTTCTACACTCCCAATTTCAAACTCACAAGCCCGAGAAACAGCTTCAGGCGGTAATTCATCAAAACTCACCAATGGTAAATAATTGGGATTATCCATCAGTTCTTTTGCCAATAAAAAACCTGCAATACTCCAAGTTTGATATTTCCTAGCTTGCTTACCAATGAGTCGTCCTTTTTTACCATCATAATATTCTGGCCATTCATCTTCAATCAACCTGGTTTTGGCAATTTCAATAGTCTTTCTAGCTAAACCAGTTTTGTTGGTTTTGACAGCTGCTGCGGCAAACATCCACATTAATACCGGCCAACTACCAGCATTATGATATGACCAAGGGATATTTTTCGGATCACACCCGGTGACAATTCTGTATTCTTCATGCTCTAAGGCCGGGAAACAGATTTTCATAGGCATATCTCCTACTAAATCATCCCATCTTTCCTCAATCAAACTCATAATAGCTTGTGACTGTTCTTCTGTAGCTAAGTCAGAAATAATCGCCATCAAGTTACCCAGGGCAAAAAAACGGGTATCTAACTGAGATGGACCGACATTACCAGCTAAATAACCACCTTTACGGGGTAACCACTTGTCTAATTCGTAATAGGGAAGAGAGTCTACATAGATATTAAATAGATTCACAGCCCCTTTGCCATACTCTTCACTCTTAAAACGATAAATTGCATTGAGGCGATTAATATCTATCCAATAATGCTGGCGAATATGAGCGCACAACAGTGGGAGGCGGTTATCAATTGCTGAGATTATATCTTGATTACCCTGACAAATCAACAGCTCACGAGCTCCACGTAAAGCCCCATAAAATAACACCTGAATTTCCAGAGGATGACCATAAATCCCCATGCGACGGTCAATCATACAAGCACCATCGGGAACTAACAGCGTGGGGTACATATCAAAGCGATTGGCCAAGCAGATTTCCATAATTAACCTAATACCATTTTGGAAATCAGGTTGATAGGCGATGGAATAATCCTTTGTAGCCACTACATAAGCACGCAATAAAATAATCCACCATAGACAAGAATCTACTGGAGTGACTCTAGCGATCGCGTGTTCACCAAAATCAGCTTCTAAATATTCCTCTCCATTGTCGCATACAACTTTAAAGCTAGCTGGAATTAAACCGCGCCCAGGCTTATAAGCATCTAGTTCTCTTTCTTTAGGCTGTAACTTTAATGTTTCTTCCAGGAAATTACGAACAATATCTGTTCTACCTTTAATCAAAAAAATTAACGCCGAAGAGACAAAATCGCGGATAAAACACTGATCATAATTAAGTGCTTCCACAGAAGCATCATAGGCCGCTACAGTTCCCACAGGACGACCTTGATAATAGAGAATTGACTTCTCTAGCGCTGACCATGCTTGTTCTTCTATATTTTCATCTGTTACTAATTCATTTATTGGCATCACTAGACTAACTCCATTGAGGGGGTAATTGTTTACTAGATGCACCGTGATGGATTATTTATGCTATTATCTTTAGCATAACAAAAACCATATTTTGAATAGCAACCTGCTTTGAGCAAATAAGTTAGAAATCGTCACTTAAGCTACTAATTGAGCTAGAAATTAAGCCACAATTAGCTTTTCTTTCATTATCTTTTAGGTGAAGCGCAGCCAGGTATTTTTTACCTCAAGCAACGTCATAAATCCTAAGAATCGCCATAAAATACATAGTCCCAGGTTGTTCTGTGTTCTGTGTGTCAATCTCCAACCTGGGTTTACCAAACAACAAAGAATTTTCGCTACTATTCCAAGTTGCTTTCAACTATTTACGGTATATTTACTTAATCAAGATTGGGCTTTGAGGCAGTAAATTAGATTATTCCCCTACAACCTCATAATTTATAATGTTTTTTCAGAATATGCAATATAAAAGTTAAACAACTTTAGATGTCAATACTTCTAAGGATGTGTATATTTTACCTAAATTACCAATAATATAGGGAAATTTTGCGAGTAACGTCTAAGAGGATGTTTGGAAAGTATTAAACAGGTAATTTTTATCTTAGGGAACAGGGAACAGGGAACAGGGAATGGGAAGGAACACCGAATACACAAAAAACAATCAAATCCAGTCCCCTCCCCTGACAAGGGGAGGGTGAGGGTGGGGTCAAACAATAGTCAAACAATACCAGTTCTCTGTTTGGCTTCCTCTTCCACAGACATCTACAAGTTTCTAGCTGGTAGAGCTAGTCCTAAGCTGAGTATTTTATAGACAAAACTATACTTATATTAACAAGGGTTGACATAAGTGAGTTAAGAAAATCGCCCACTTGATATATAATCCTACGATATCAAGTATTGAATTAAGACTATTGCCAAGGCGAAAACCAAGCAATGATAGCGGTAGTCTTTCTTGTAAATCTTAAGAGAAATATCGCGTCTGGCTAAGGCGTGCAAGTCTACTAAGGGATAACCGCTCCCATGCTCCCGTTGAAGTAGAAAGTAAACTCTAGCTTGGTCTAGGTTTTATATAGCAGGTATGGTAATAAAAGCGATTCCTGGATAAAACAAAAAAAATTTATATGACCTCAGTTTCTCCCCATAAAAAGGCCAAAGCCCTGAAACCGACCAACCGCCGCCCCGCCAAAGAATTGTGTAGCGAGTGCGGACTATGTGATACATATTATATTCATTATGTCAAGGAAGCCTGCGCTTTTATTAATCAACAGATAGAGGGACTCGAAGAACAAACCCATAAGCGATCGCGCGACCTAGATAACGAAACCGAACTCTACTTTGGCGTTCATCAAGACATGATCGCAGCGCAAAAACAGCAGCCCATAGAAGGCGCACAATGGACGGGTATTGTCAGTAGCATTGCCATTGAAATGCTCAATCGCGGCTTAGTAGAAGGCGTTATCTGTGTGCAAAACACCAAAGAAGACCGCTTTCAACCCATGCCCATCATCGCCCGTACACCAGAAGAAATACTGGCAGCCAGGGTAAATAAACCCACATTATCCCCCAACCTTTCGGTTTTAGAACAAATAGAAAAATCGGGGCTGAAAAAGTTATTAGTAATTGGTGTAGGTTGCCAAATTCAAGCCCTCAGAGCCGTAGAAAAACAACTAGGGTTAGAAAAACTGTATGTTTTAGGTACACCCTGTGTAGATAACGTTACCCGCGCCGGACTACAAAAATTCCTAGAAACTACCAGCCGTTCACCAGAGACAGTGGTACATTATGAATTCATGCAAGACTTCCGCATTCACTTCAAACATGAAGACGGATCCATCGAGAAAGTACCATTTTTTGGCTTAAAAACCAATCAACTCAAAGATGTCTTGTCCCCTCCTGCATGACCTGCTTTGACTACGTTAACTCCCTAGCAGACCTAGTGGTAGGTTACATGGGCGCACCCTTTGGCTGGCAGTGGATTGTCGTTAGAAATGATACAGGTAAACAAATGCTTGACTTAGTGCAAGACCAATTAAACACCCAGCCAGTCACATCCCAAGGGAACCGCAAAGAAGCAGTACAACAAAGTATTCCCGCCTACGACAAAGGGGTAACACTACCCATGTGGGCGGCAAAACTCATGGGTGTGGTAATAGAAAAAATCGGACCCAAGGGTTTAGAGTATGCGCGTTTTTCTATTGATTCCCATTTTACGCGGAATTATTTGTATGTAAGGCGCAATTATCCAGAGAAATTAGCGGCTCATGTGCCGGAGTTTGCTAAGAAGATTGTAGGACAGTATAAGTTACCAGAGTAAATCTCCCGCGACCTATGTAGCCATTCCCACCGCTTCTATCGCCGCCTCTAATGCGATCGCCACATGGGTCCAGTGAGTCCCCCCCTGGCAATAAACCACATAAGGCTCACGCAAAGGACCATCAGCGGAAAATTCTAAAGTGCTTCCCTCAATAAACGTCCCCCCAGCCATGACTACTTGGCTCTCGTAGCCCGGCATATCATCGGGAATGGGGTCGAGATAGGAACCTACGGGTGAATGCTGTTGTATGGCTTTACAGAAGGCAATTAGTTTGGCAGCACAGCCGAGTTTAATGGCTTGAATGACATCCCCACGGGGTGCTAGGGGTGCAGGATTGACTGGATAACCTAACTTATGGAATACATAACCAGTTAGGTGAGTTCCTTTCATGGCTTCCCCTACCATCTGGGGAGCTAAAAATAAGCCCTGGAATAACAGGCGATTTTGGTCGAAGGTAGCACCACCATAACTACCAATCCCAGGAGCTGTGAGACGACAGGCGGCCGCTTCTACTAGGTCAGCACGACCAGCAATATAACCCCCTGCTGTGACGATTGTCCCCCCAGGATTTTTAATCAATGACCCGGCGATTAAATCGGCACCAACATCTGTGGGTTCTCTGGTTTCAATAAATTCCCCGTAACAGTTATCTACAAAACAAACGGTGTTGGGGTTTTGCTGTTTCACTAGGTAAACGATTTTTTCTATGTCGCTAATTGATAAACTCGGCCGCCAGGAATACCCGCAAGAACGCTGAATCAACACTAACCGGGTGTTCTCACTAATGCTACTACTTAGGGTTTGCCAATCTATAGTTCCTTGGAGGGTTAGCTCCAATTGGCGGTAATTTATGCCAAACTCAAGAAGGGAACCTTGGCCTTTACCTCGTAAACCAATGACTTCTTCAAGCGTATCGTAGGGAGAACCAGCTACTGCTAACATCTCATCTCCAGGACGGAGCACACCAAATAAGGCGCAGGCGATCGCATGAGTACCAGAAACAAACTGCACTCGCACCGCCGCCGCTTCAGCACCCATGACTTCGGCAAACACTTGATCTAACGTCTGTCTTCCTAAATCATCGTGGCCATAACCACTGACACCAGCAAAATGGTGTGCCCCAACACGGTGATGACCAAAGGCATCCAGGACTCTTTTCAGATTATGCTTGACCTGAGCGTCAATTCCAGAAAAAATCTCTAACAGTGCCTGTTCTGCTTGCCGCAGCTGTTCCACGCTGTTCATTAGTTCCTCTTTCACAAAAAATTAGTTAGATATGCGGATTTTCCAATCACGCAGATTAGGCTAGACAATTTCTACTCGGGTTATTGCATGACAATTGCTACTTCAACTAAACCTCAAATTAACTGGGTGAATACCCTGTTTTTCATTGCTCTGCACATCGGCGCTTTATTTGCTTTGGTTCCTAGTAACTTTAGCTGGAATGCCGTTGGTGTCGCTTTATTACTTTACTGGATAACCGGTGGATTGGGTATTACTCTAGGTTTTCACCGTCTGGTAACTCACCGCAGTTTTCAAACTCCCAAATGGCTGGAATATTTCTTGGTGTTTTGTGGGACATTGGCCTGTCAAGGAGGTCCAATTGAATGGGTAGGTACACATCGCATTCATCATTTACATTCTGATACCGAAACAGACCCCCATGATTCCAATAAAGGCTTCTGGTGGAGTCATATGGGTTGGTTAATTTATCACTCTCCTGCTCATGCTGACGTTCCTCGGTTCACCAAAGATATTGCCGAAGACTCAGTTTATCAGTTTTTACAGAAATATTTTATTTTGATTCAGGTGGCACTGGGTTTATTACTCATGTATCTGGGTGGCTGGCCTTTTGTGGTCTGGGGTATCTTTGTTCGCATTGTCTGGGTGTACCATTGCACCTGGTTGGTGAACAGCGCTACTCACAAATTTGGTTATCGTAGTCATGATTCTGGCGATCGCTCCACTAACTGCTGGTGGGTGGCGGTGCTAGTATTCGGTGAAGGCTGGCATAATAACCACCATGCCTATCAATACTCTGCTCGTCACGGCCTGGAATGGTGGGAAATCGATTTAACTTGGATGACTATTCAATTACTGCAATTACTCGGTCTAGCTACAAATGTCAAGTTGGCAGGTAAAAGGCAGTAATTTACAGGTGATTGGTTAATAGTGGGTCAAAGCTAATTTCCCTGAAAAACTAATAACCATTCACCACCGGGAAAATTATCTCCTATAGCTAATAAAAATAGTGCGCTTGTGTAGCTGAGATTGCTATAATCCAAGACGCTAATGTTAAGAAACTTTACATCCATCCACCTTTTTGGTGAATTGGTAGGGAAGTCTGTTGTTTTCCAGGTATTCATGACTACATCAATAATCAACAGCCAAAAACTAGGTGACGACCTTGGCGAACCCAAGCTGAAGCTACAAGATATTATCAAAAGCTTACCCAGGGAATGTTTTGAGAAAAACAGTCGCAAAGCTTGGACACAAGTTCTCATCAGTGTTTCTATGGTAGCCTTGGGCTACTATCTGCTCACCATCAGTCCTTGGTTTCTCTTACCCCTAGCTTGGATTTTTACCGGTACTGCTTTAACAGGTTTTTTTGTCATCGGCCATGATTGTGGTCACAGGTCTTTTGCTAAAAGTATGTGGGTAAATGATTTAGTGGGGCATTTATTTATGATGCCGTTAATTTACCCCTTCCACAGCTGGCGAATTAAGCATAATCATCACCATGCTCATACCAACAAGTTGGATGAGGATAATGCTTGGCATCCCATTAGAACACATGTGTTTACCAATTGGTCACCCTTAAAGCAATTTGCCTTTGAAAGGTTTATGCGTCAGCGTCTGTGGTGGGTAGGTTCCATTGGACATTGGGCAGTGGTACATTTTGATTGGCGGAAATTCAAAACCAAAGACCAATCAAGTGTTAAGCTTTCTGTGGCTGTAGTAGTTGTGTTTGCCGCCATCGTTTTTCCTCTTTTGATTGCTACAACTGGTATTTGGGGATTTGTCAAATTTTGGCTACTACCCTGGATGGTTTACCATTTTTGGATGAGTACCTTCACAATTGTTCATCACACCGCCCCAGATGTTTCTTTTGAAACAGCTAACAAGTGGAATGAGGCTTTAGCACAACTATTTGGTACCATTCATTGTGATTATCCCCGCTGGGTAGAAATCCTCTGCCATGATATCAATGTCCACGTTCCCCATCACATTTCTACTGCTATCCCTGCTTATAATTTGCGTCTAGCCTATAGCAGCATTAAGAAAAATTGGCAGCCTTATCTACATGATGAATGTCAGTTTTCTTGGTCTTTAATGAAGCAAATCACAGACCAATGTCAACTGTATCAAACTGATATTGGCTATCAGACCTTCAATGAGTATTACGCAGGAAAACAACAATAAATACCACCCGGCATAAATTGCATTCTCAATACTTGCAACAGTGCTGATTATCCTGTAAATTAAATAGGCTCTGGTAATTCTTAATCTACTTTTAAGCTGAGTTGAATTACCAGAGATTACCTTATAGGGTATTAGTGAAAGCTAATCCCAAAAATATGTCAAAAAAGTCTGATTTCTATCCCACAAAAGAATCAAGTGCCATCAAATACTATCGCTTTCAATAATTCTGATGACTGTAAATTGTCTGAGGAAAAAACCCAACTTCCCTTTACTCTTCAGGATTTGAAAGCTGCTATACCGGCTGAATGCTTTCAGCCAAATGTAACTAAATCCCTATTTTACTTTTTTCGTGACATCTTGATTATTAGCCTACTTTATGCAGTGGCTTATTATCTAGATTCTTGGTATTTTTGGCCAGTTTTCTGGTTCATGCAAGGAACAATGTTTTGGGCTTTGTTTGTAGTTGGACATGACTGCGGACACCAATCTTTTTCTAAGCAAAAATGGCTCAATGATTTGATTGGACACTTATCCCACACACCAATACTAGTCCCTTATCATGGTTGGAGAATTAGCCACAGAACTCACCACAAAAATACTGGCAGTATCGATAATGATGAAAGCTGGTATCCTGTGACTGAATCCCAGTACAAGGAAATGCCACTATTGCAAAAGATAGGGCGATATTATGTCTTTCTTTTGGCTTATCCGGTGTATTTATTTAAGCGTTCTCCAGGTAAGGAAGGTTCTCACTTTTCACCTAGCAGCCCCCTGTTTAAGCCATCGGAAAAATCGGATGTGTTGACTAGTACTATACTGTGGATTGCTATGGTAGGTTTACTAGGTTTCTTCACCTATCAATGGGGTTGGATGTGGCTGCTAAAATACTACGCTATGCCCTACATTGTGTTTGTGATTTGGTTAGATTTGGTAACATTTCTACATCATACTGAGCCAGATATTCCTTGGTACCGTGGGGAAAATTGGACTTTTCTCAAAGGCGCAATTTCTAGTATTGACCGTGATTACGGTTGGGTAAATCACATTCATCATGATATTGGTACTCATGTTGCTCACCACATATTCCTTAACATTCCCCATTACAATTTGTTGAAGGCGACTGAGGCGATTAAACCAGTGATGGGTGAATATTTCCGCAAGTCAGAGGAACCTATTTGGAAGTCTCTATGGCGTTCTGCTGTTAGCTGTAAATTTGTACCGGATACAGGTAGCAAGGTTTACTATACTTCTAAGAGTCAAAACTAGGCTAATATCATCCACAACCATACCAAGAAAGTCCGCTTTGGCGGGCTTTTTTGATCTCACACACCCGGTGGATAAGAGAAGCTCAGGAGAATCAAGTTCTCCCACAATACAATCCAGTGCAAGAACATATATGACAGAAACACAACCAAAAGTAACTTTTACCAAAAACTACGGTTTTAGAAAAGAACTCAATCGCCGGGTTGATGCTTATTTTCAGTCGCAGAATATTTCTACTAGAGATAATCCTGCAATGTACATTAAAACAGCAGTCCTTTTTTCCTGGGTAATCTCTGCTTGGGTATTTACTCTCTTCGGACCACCACAAATATGGATAAAAGTCATCAGCTGTATTTTCTTAGGATTGGGAATTGCTGGTGTTGCTTTTAATGTAGGACATGATGCAAATCACGGTGCTTACTCTCGCAAAAAAATTGTCAATAATATCTTGGGTATCACTTATGATATCATTGGTCTATCTAGTTATTTGTGGAAGTTTAGACATAATTTTCTCCACCATAAATACACTAATTTATTAGGGCATGATGTAGAAATACATGGTGGTGGATTAGTGAGGATGACTGTCTATGTTGAGCATAAATGGTATCACTCGTTTCAACATATATTCATCTGGTTGATATATACTATCATACCCTTTTATTGGTCTATACATGATATTGGTTTCATTACGGTTAACCGGAAATATCACACCTATGATATTCCTAAGCTTAAACCAATAGACCTGTTGATTTTTGTGAGTGGGAAATTTATTTGGCTAGGGCTATTCTTGGGAATACCAATTACTATCGGATATACACCTATTCAGGCGCTTATAGGATTTTGTATTACTTATATGACCTATGGCTTGGTGAGTATTACAATTTTCATGCTGGCTCATGTTATGGAAGCAGCAGACTTTATTGAGTCCAGTGGTGATTTAAAGATTGAGGATGAATGGGCAATATTTCAAACAAGAACTACCGTTGATTTCGCTCCCAATAATCAATTTTTAACCTGGTATCTTGGTGGTCTTAACTATCAAGTTGTTCATCATTTATTTCCGAATATTTGCCATATTCATTATCCTCAAATATCTAAAATATTAGCTGATGTTTGTGAAGATTTTGGCGTTAAATACAATGTTTGCCCAAATTTTACTGCCGCATTGGCTTCTAATTATCGCTGGTTAAAACTCATGGGAACTGCACCTCATCTAGACTAAGTTCATACAATGTTGACAAAACTTAAGAAGATGTTTTAAAAATCAAAGTTAGTCAATAATCAAGCCAGTCGTCTGAGTATGATGGGAATCATGGCGATACTGTTCCCATGTTAGGTTGCTAGGATATACTTTATTCGTTTACTCACAAGGTGCTGATATCTACAAATCTCAGCTTATACCTTGTGAGCTTTTTTCCCAACCCTCCCCCCTTTTAAAACATCCTCTTAAATCTTGTAGCCAATTGTCCTCCACACATCTGTTAGGGCAAATGGGATGTAGCCCAGAGTCAGCAGACTATATAAAGACACTGATATAATAACCATATGCGTGTTTTATGGGGACAATACTTGTGACAAGTCTGTCAAGCATCTCCGACATCACCCCTGAAGTCCAAAATAGTGCTCTTAGAAAAATTGATAACCTTGACAAACAATTGCAGCATCATTTTCAAACTAAGTTTTTAGTTCAGCCTGCACTTACTAGACTTTTAGTAAGTTTTCAAGCTAATAAAACAAGACCTATTTACCGATGGTATAAGTATAAAGAAGCGTTCTCTGCTTCTCTTGTTGAGCTTTTACTGGAAAAATACAGGCTTAATCAGGGCAAGATATTAGATCCTTTTGCAGGTAGCGGTACCGCTTTGTTTGCTGTTAGTGATTTGGGACTGGATGCCGATGGGATTGAATTGTTACCCATTGGTCAACAGATTATTGAAACCAAGAAGGTTCTCGATAGCGAATTTATATCCGATGATCTTATACGTCTCAAAACTTGGTTAAGTTCCCAAATATGGAAACAGAATGATAAAGAGTCCTGTTTACCAGAATTTAGGATTACAAAAGGAGCTTATTCTACAGAAAACAAAAGAGCAATTGGGCAATACCTCGGAGCTTTTTATCAGGAGAATCCAAGAGTCCGAAAAGTTTTGCTCTTTTCTTTGCTTTGTGTTTTAGAATCCATAAGCTACACTCGCAAAGATGGACAGTATCTTCGTTGGGATTATCGTTCCGGTCGTGGACAAGGTAAAAAGCCTTTCAATAAAGGTGAAATCTTAGATTTTGATAATGCGATCGCTAATAAAATCGCAGAAATTATTAATGACCTAAAACCTCATACACATCAGACAGAACTTTTTTCGTTTAAGAGATCGCCTGGTAAAATCCAGCTTTACAAAGGGTCTTGTCTGAAATTGCTACCGACTTTACCTGATGCAATTTATGATGCTGTTATTACGTCTCCACCCTATTGCAACCGATATGACTACACTCGTACTTATGCATTGGAGCTTGCATTATTAGATATTTCTGAAAAGGGACTAATTGATCTCCGACAGGAAATGTTAAGCTGTACAGTCGAAAATCGCTCAAAAGATTTATTGGCTATGAATCCAAATTGGAGATTGGCTTTAGAGACTGCAAATTCACAACCTCTATTGCAAGCTATTCTGGGCTATTTAGATAATCAGAAACTTCAAGGTGTATTAAATAATAATGGGATACCCAGGATGGTTAGAGGTTACTTTGATGAAATGGCTTGCGTCATACAAGAATGTTCTCGCGTACTCAAACCCGGAGCAGTATTGTTTATGGTCAATGACAATGTGCGTTATTCTGGTATAAGTATTTCAGTAGATATGATCCTATCTGACTTTGCAGAGAAACTAGGTTTTATAGTTGAAAATATTCTCGTTTTACCCAGCGATAAAGGTAACAGTAGCCAGCAAATGGGAAACCATGGGCGTGCTCCCTTGAGAAAGTGTGTTTACGTATGGAAAAAACAGTAAGCCGCTCCTATGAATGCTTATCATAATCATCTTCAGTCTAGTGACGATCTTGTCACAACCTATGAAGCAACTCGTGCGGGCTTTGTAGCACTTACCCTTGAGAAGAATCGACGGGCTAGCCCGTATGTTGCAGAAGCAAGGGCACTTCAAGAAGCAGCAAATCTGGCTAAAAGTCCTGCTGACTTATTACACATTCATGGTATCGACATGGGATTATTGACCGCGGCAGGATTGTCTGATAAGTCTCTTGCTTATTTGACACCAGAAGATAAAATTGATGCGATTAATGGTTTAGTCAAAAACTTTCTGGAGCCAGCAGGTGCAAACTTTGTAGAAGAATTAGTGTTTAGATTTCTCTTGACTCGTGGCGATACGCTTGGAGGCTCGATGCGTAATGTTGGTGGAGCTTTGGCACAAAGAAAACTAACTCGTACTATTCTTTCAACTCTTACAATTGCAGGTCAAAGATATCACTGGCAGCATTCAAGAACAAAAAAGTGGATAGGGATGACAAACGATGACGCAGAAATTGAATTATCTTTACGCGGACTCAGTTGGGAGAGTGATCTGGGTAGGCGTACACTTATCTATAACCTAAATATTCCCTTGGTTAAAAGTAATGTAGATATCTGTTTGTTCGACCTTGCTCCAGAAGCACTACCCGCTAATAAATCTCACAATATTAAAATTAAACGTGTTCAACTTGAGCCTTACACAATCGCATTGGGCGAACTCAAGGGTGGAATTGATCCAGCCGGTGCTGACGAGCATTGGAAAACAGCACAAGCGGCACTCAATCGTATACGACAATCATTCGCGGATGCTGGTCATTTATTACCACTTACATTTTTTGTAGGGGCAGCGATTGAGAGAAGGATGGCTACCGAAATTTGGAAGCAATTAGAAAGCCAGACGCTCAGTAATGCTGCCAACTTAAATGAGGAGAACCAAGTTGCATCTATTTCTCGTTGGCTATGTAGTTTGTAGAAGCAACAGCTAGCTAACAATTCGTGGTAGGGAACGGTCGAAAGCCGTTTGTGGTGAGTCCAAGGTTATCTGCCCCCGCTTATGAATATCTACCGCTAAATAGGTTTTCGCAAATCCCCCACCACCTCAGGGTTTAACTGGTGGATACCAGTTTCTCAATGTGACTAAGGGAACTCCACAACTGGGGTAAAATACAGCTTGACTTCTCTGTTCACTTCTAAAACCGCCCATTACCCTGAATAATATGTTTAGCAGTAGTTAAAGTTTCTAGGCTAACAAACCCCCTGCGGTGTCCTTTTTGGTTAGACATACCCAGAAATACTGAATCTCCACGGGAAGGGTTACGAGAAAACCGGGGGGAAGTGTTGATGTAGGTGGAGGCGCTATTCACCCCCAAGGCAAACTGGCGACTTTCTTGATAGGATTCCGTGGCAATACAGTCAGCGTGTCCGCTACTATATTGATTAATCCAAGCGATCGCATCTTCTAAAGTGTCTACCAGTTTAAATGATACGGTTTTTGTTAAATAAGCGCTCCCCCATTCACCTGCTTTGACCGGTTGTAGGTGGGGAAACTCTGCTACCAGTTCTTCATCTCCTTTAATTTGAAAGCCTTTTTCTTGCAAGCTGTTCCACAGAACTGCTAAAGATGATGGCAAAGCCTGGCGATGAATTAATACTTTTTCTATGGCGTTTACTGGGTCTGGTTCGCTTTCGTGGCTATCTATAATCATCCAGCGTACCATCTCTAAGCTGCTATTCACAGACCAGTAAAGGTAACAGTTACCCATTGCTGACTTTAACACTGGACAAGTTGACTGCCGCATTACCTGCTGGACTAAGCTAAAACGTCCGTAGGGTATGACTAAGTTCACATATTTGTCTTGGGTGACTAAATCTCGCATGGAAGCACCGTGTTCTGCCTTAATCAGTTCCACACAACCAGAGGGTAAACCAACTTCCTCAATGGCGCTTTGCAAGACATTGGCTATGGCCTGGTTGGAATGACTCGCCTCTGTACTGCCTTTGAGTATAATACTATTACCAGTTTTGATACATAAACCGGCGGCGATCGCCCCTAAATCAGGAAAAGCCTCATAAATAAATCCAATCACTCCCAAAGGCATTAACTGAGTGTAACTTTGAGAATCTTCTAGTTGATAGTTAGCAGTTCTGACTCGCCGTAAGGGGTCGGAAATTTCTCCTAACCTTTGCATAATTTCTACTGCTGCTTCTAACCTAGTGGGAGTCAGCTTTAGCCAATCTAAAATCAACTCTGGTACAGCCATTTCTTTGCTGGCTTCTAAATCCAAAGTGTTGGCTTCTAAAATGTCGTCAAAGGAATTTGCTAGCGCCTGAGCCATTGCCAACACAGCCCGACTGCGGTCTAATCCCTTGGTATACCCTAAGTTAAGGGAAGCTTGATAAGCGCGTTTAGCGCTATTAATAGGTTCAGGGTAATCATCCAAAACTTCAACAGTCATTGAATTAACGTCTGTAAGTAAGCCAGACCATCAGTGCTGGCAGAATAGCCAACAGTACAGCTACTATTGCCCAAGCAATAATTCTAGAACTATTTGCCAATTGCAGTGCTAATGGTAACCATATAATCACTAGCACGAAAATAATCCCTAATGCTATAGGTAGATAGCTTTGTCTCATCTGAGTAGGCACAACACGCCAACTATTTCCCGTCCAGTACCAGGCTCGCTGGTAGGGATAGCTAGTTGGAAGTTGTTCTAGGATATGTCCATTATCTTGCACTACAAAGATTTGTTGACAGCGATCGCAACCAAATGCTTCTGTAAGTGTAATTGGAACTAACTGTCCTTTGCGACGGCACGGACAGATATATTCCCCATTCAAGTCAATTTTTTCGGGTTTTTGAGATGGCACAAGCGTTCTAATAACTTGAGCGTGTGTTTCTTGTTGTGAAGAGAATACCTTCCCTAAATAGTTTGGGGTTTGGTTCCCCTATATAAATGCCCAGCAGATGGTAGATCATGCTGCCATTCCAATAGCGAGACTATATCATGTGTAGTACACCCATAAAATACAAGTTGACTACACCCCAAACTCTCTAACTCAATGTAAATGCTCTTAGTATATATATTAACTTAGAGTTTTTACTTTTTACAAGCGGGTAACGCGATTCGAACGCGCGACATTCACCTTGGCAAGGTGACGCTCTACCACTGAGCTATACCCGCAATCTCCATCTTTTATCTATATTCTCAGATATATTTTTATTTGTCAACCCCCAATTTTGCCAGTTTTCCCTCTCCTGGACAAGGAGAGGAGCGGAGCCACTCAGAACCAGTCTCAGCCTACTTCTTTTGACTCTGCGGCTAAACTGCCCAAACTTGGACTAGAAAAAGATCCTGGTAAAGACTGGCCATTCTGGGGGGATAACTCTGTGAGACTAGACCGCAATTGTCGCATCAGGTTAGCCATTTCCAGAGCGTTCATGGCATAATCCCAACCATGATTGCCTTTAATACCCGCCCGCTCTAAAGCTTGCTGCATGGTATCCACCGTCAAAATGCCAAAAATTACCGGCACACCAGTTTGGAAGCTAGCGGCTGCAATCCCCTTAGAAACTTCAGCAGATACATAATCAAAATGAGGCGTTTGTCCCCTAATCACAGCACCTAGACAAATTACCGCATCATAACGATGGGAAAGAGCGAGCTGGCGTGCTACTAGAGGTACTTCAAAACTTCCCGGAACCCAAACATAGTCTACCTGACTACCATAGGGGTCCGGGTCTACACCGTGGCGTTTCAAGCAATCTTGACAACCCTCTAACAGCTTCCCGGTAACAAGGTCGTTGAATCGAGCCACAACCACTGCTAAATGTAACGGTTCGGCTGGTGGAGCAAAAGTTCCCTCAAAAACTGCCATGACTGCCTCTTAATCAACTATACTCTGGCCAATATACATTTCTTCTTTCAATGCTCAAGAGCAGGAGAGCACAGTTATGTAAATAGAACAAGATAACAGGAAAATCTTGTTCTTGGCTCTTCTGCTCCGGCGCTATGCTATTTTGGCGAAATAGACCTCAGCGATCGCTTAAACTACAAAAAAGTTTAATATACCCACTAAAATCACCAAAGCAAACCAGACTCCGGAACCAACCCAGAGCAGTTTTTTTGATTCTACCCAACTTTGCGGAGTAGCATAGGCCACAGGAACCCCAATTACTAACACAAAAGATGTGAGAACTAAAGATATCAGAGCGAATTGAAATATTATAGTCATTTTTGCTTCTCCCAAAACAGCGGAATACTAAAGATACAATATCCTAAAGGGTGACCCAACAGTTTTTACTCATATGTTAAGCTAGCAGAAATTGCGTCACCATACTCATTAGGAACTAAATTCTAGTTGGTCGTGAGCAATCCCTCACCGCCAATGAATATTTCCCACACAGGACTATGGACTTAATTCTTTGTCACACCACGGCTGATTTCGATGCCTTGGCAGCTGCGGTAGGTTTGAGCTGTTTATTGCCTGGGAGCAAGATTGTACTTAGCGGTGGCGCACATCCCCCCGTGAGAGATTTTTTAGCATTGCACCGGGACGAGTATCCCATCATGGAGAGACGTTCAGTCATTCCCGAAGAAATTCGTTCTTTGAGAGTCGTTGACACACAACATCGCGATCGCCTGGGTAAAGCCGCCGAATGGTTAGAATTATCCAACATAGAAGAAATCATAGTTTATGATCATCACCTCAGTCAACAGCTAACTATTCCGGCCACACAATCCCACATTGAACCAGTGGGAGCCTGTACGACCTTAATTGTGGAAGAGTTGCAAAAACAAGAAATTGCCCTTACACCAGTCCAAGCCACAGTCATGGCTTTAGGTATTCATGTAGATACTGGCTCATTAACATTTGAAAGTGCCACACCCAGAGATGCTTTAGCTTTAGCTTGGTTAATGCAACAAGGAGCCAGAGCATCAGTAATTTCAACTTATCTTGACCCTGGGTTATCGCCTCAACTACAACAGCTATTAACTGAAGCCCTGGAAAACTTAGAGTATTTTGATTTACTAGGATATAAAATCGCCTGGGTGACCATAAAAACAGATAATTTTGTACCAGGACTATCAAGTTTAGCTTCAGAGCTTGTAGAATTAACCCAAATAGATGCCTTACTACTGGCAAACGAATATACCCACAAAGAAGGCGACTTGCGTTTAACAATCATTGGTAGGTCGCAAATTCCCGGCGTAAATCTCAATCTCCTATTTCACATATTCGGCGGTGGTGGACATTCTCAAGCCGCATCCCTAAGTCTGCGCCAAGGAAATACACAAGAAATATTACAACAACTCCTAGAAGGCATCAAAACCTCAATTCCCCATCCTCCCACAGCCAGAGACTTAATGTCTTCCCCAGTCCGGACAATTAGACCGGAAACCACAATTTCCCAAGCACAAAGAATTTTATTACGTTATGGACATTCTGGTTTATCTGTAGTTGATACCCAAGGAAAACTCGTGGGAATTATCTCACGACGGGATATAGATATTGCCCTACACCACGGATTTAGTCATGCACCAGTCAAAGCCTACATGACAACTAAAGTTAAAAGCATCACACCAGACACCATCCTGCCAGAAATTCAAGCCCAAATGGTAACCTATGATATTGGACGCTTACCAGTATTAGAAAACGGGCAATTAGTGGGAATTGTCACCCGTACCAACGTACTGAGGGAATTACATCAAGCCGAAGCGGAAAATAAATTCCCCATCACCAATTCCTTCAAAACTAACTTGAATACAGAATTACAAAATCGCCTAGCGCCGCAGCTGTGGGAATTACTCAGCGTAGCATCCCAAGCAGCGGAAAAACGCGGTTGGCATCTTTACTTAGTAGGTGGTGCGGTGCGAGACTTACTGTTAGCAGAATCAGCCGCAGGGACATTAATGATTACAGATATAGACCTTGTAGTTGATGGCTTTCACCAAGCAGCAGATGTTGGCGCTGGTGTAGAACTAGCCAAAGCACTACAGAAAATTTACTCAGGGGCGCGGCTAGAAATTCATGGTGCTTTTCAGACCGCGGCCTTATTGTGGCACAAAGACCCAGAACTAAACTCATTGTGGATGGACATCGCCACAGCTAGAACAGAATTTTATCCTTACCCAGCTGCAAATCCGGAAGTTGAAGCTAGTTCCATTCGTCAAGACTTGTATCGCCGTGACTTTACCATTAACGCCCTGGTTGTGCGGCTGACCTCCCCTCGTCCTGGGGAATTACTGGATTTCTGCGGTGGTTTGATAGATTTACAAGCCAAGCAAATTCGGGTATTACACCCCAACAGCTTTATTGAAGACCCTACGCGCATTTATCGCGGTGTACGGTTTGCTGTCCGCTTTGGATTTGAAATAGAAGCCCAAACAAAAGACTTTATCAAGTATGCCATTAACAGTGGGGTTTACGATCGCACAGCCCAAACCAACATCAAAACCCCAGCCCTACAGACTCGACTCAAAGCCGAGTTAAAATATATTCTCCAAGCCCCCTATGGTAAATCAGCCTTACAACTACTCAATGAATTAGGGGCGTTGCAATGTATCCATCCTACCCTGAAATTAGATAAATCACTTGTGCAGCAATTGCGATTGTTAGAAGCCTGTTTAAGACGATTTGACCCGCAAAACCACCTCATCCCCTGGGAGATGCGCCTAGAAGCCCTAATCGCCCATTTAGAACCACAATATCGAGTCAAGGTAGCCACAAATCTGCACCTACCAGAAGATGGTATTCAACGCTTGCAAAACTTAGCTACAGCCCAAACACAGGTGATGGAATTATTGCCAACTTGTCAGCGTCCCAGTCAAATAGTGCAGTTACTGCGACAGTATGATTTACCCATGCTGATTTTAACCGCTTTGCAAACAGACCGAACCCTCAGACGGCAGATATGGGGTTATTTGCAAGTTTTAGTGAACGTGCAGCCTCTACTCAATGGTAATGATTTAAAGAAATTAGGCTACAAACCCGGGCCGCAATATCGGCAAATATTAGATGATTTACTTGCTGCTACTGTGGATGGAGTGATTAAAGACACAGCCGATGCAGAAAATTTTTTAGCCCAGCACTATCCTGCTATATAAATCCTAGACAAGTCTTCAATAATTTAATGAATTTATAGTCATTTATGTACATTTGTAGTATAATATAATTATGAATGTACGATCATTAAATGAATGAAACTATCTGATTATGCAAAAAAGGTAGGGATAAGTTATAGAACTGCGTGGCGTTGGTACAAATCCGGCGTAATCACAGGTTATCAACAACCTACAGGAACCATAATTATTAATCTACCTGAAACTAACCAAAACCCTAAGAGGGTGTTTGAAAAGTCCCTCATGGTGTATCAAATATTTTTAGATCCCCCTAAATCCCCCTTGAGAAGGGGGACTTTGACTCTAGTTCCCCCCTTGAGAAGGGGATAAAAAATATTTAGCGATCGCGCTATTTCCAAGATTGGGGACTTTGACTCTAGTTCCCCCCTTGAGAAGGGGGGTTAGGGGGGATCAAGAAGTGTCTAAAATCACCTTATAAAACTTATCAAACATCCTCTAACAAAGTTGTAGCTATCTACTGCCGTGTTTCTGATAATGGTTCAAAAGACAACTTAGAAAGACAAGCTGAAAGGTTAACCCAATATGCTACAGCTAGGGGGTACACAATATATAAAGTTGTTAAAGAAATCGGCAGTGGGTTAAATGACAACCGCAAACAGTTGTCAAAGCTTCTAAAAGACGATAAGTATAATATTCTTCTGGCCGAACACCCTGATAGAGTAGCAAGGTTTGGTTTGAACTATTTAAGAGGATGTTTGGAAAGTATTAAACAGGTAATTTTTATCTTAGGGAACAGGGAACAGGGAACAGGGAACAGGGAATGGGGAATGGGGAATGGGGAATGGGGAATGGGGAATGAGGAATGGGGAATGGGGAACCGAAACAATCAAATCCAATCCCCTCCCCTTACAAGGCTATTCATTACCCACATTTTTCTTAACAATCTTGAAACATTTATGTGGCAACGGTTTCAACGATTGAAAATTTCCCTACTCTTGACAAAATGTACCTTATTCTTCTTGATAAAACCCTTATTTTATTGAGAATCATCAACGGAGGATTAAGGTTTGGGGGTTTGTGAGCGATCGCTCTCACGAATGTTAAGAAAGATCCGGGTAATGGATAGCCTTACAAGGGGAGGGTTAGGGTGGGGTCAAACAATAGTTGATACACTAATCATACCTTTTAAAACATCCTCTAAAGATTCTTCTTAATAAACTAGGTAAAGAGTTGGAAATTGTTAATCAAGCTACTGAAGGTAGAGATGAACTAATGCAAGATATAGTATCGATAATATACTCGTTTAGTGCAAGGATGTATGGGTTAAGAAGAGCAAAGAGAAGGACAGAACGTATCACTCAGGAGTTACAAAATGAATCTGATTGAGCGTCATGTTATTAAACCAAGTCACCCAGCATACAAAGAAATAGATGAACTTTGCTTTAAATCGAAGAACCTATACAATGCTGTTAACTTCATAGTTAGACAGGAATACATTCATAACAACAAGCATATTAATTATGCGGGAGCCTATCACCTAATCAAAGAATCTGTTGATTATAAAGCTTTGCCAGCAAAGGTAAGTTGTCAAATCATTAAATTAGTTGATAGATGCTGGCTTTCATATTTTGCAGCTATTAGTTCTTTTACGACCAACCCTGATAAGTTCAAAGGTCGGCCTAGACTACCTGGATATAAACATAAAACAAAAGGTCGTTGTGTGGTCATTTACCCGGCACAGGGTATTAGCAAAAAAGGGTTAAAAAAAGGGTTATTACAACCTTCAGGTACAAATATATCTATTTCAACTGCTATTCAAAATAAAGTTAAAGAACTTAGATTAGTACCTAAAAGTGGATTCTATGTAGTAGAGGCTGTTTATGAAAAGAATGAAGTAGTCACAGTTAGGAATCAATATATTGCAGCTATCGATTTGGGGCTTAATAACCTGGCCACCATAGCTTCAAACAAAAAAGGCTTTCAGCCGTTGATTATTAATGGTCGCCCATTAAAGTCAACCAATCAATTCTTTAATAAACAAAAAGCCCAACTCCAATCGAAGCTTCAAACTCAAGACCCCAATAGATACACCTCCAACAAAATATCCAATCTTCTCACCAAAAGAGATAGTAAAGTTGATACCTATCTACACCAAGCTAGTAGAACCATTATTAATTACCTTCTACAAAATCAGATTGATACTTTGGTGATTGGTAACAACAAGCAGTGGAAGCAGGATATTAATATTGGTAAGCGTAACAATAAAAATTTTGTTCAGATACCGCACTATAAATTTATCCAGCAGTTGGTTTATAAAGCTAACTTAGCTGGCGTTAAAGTTATTATCAACGAAGAAAGTTATACCTCTAAGGCTAGTTTTCTTGACCTTGATAATATCCCGGAGTACCAAAAAGGGGCAGAACTTGTATTTAGTGGTAGAAGAGTAGCTCGTGGGTTGTATAAAGCTTCCAATGGAAGGTTAATAAACGCTGATTTAAATGGGGCGTACAACATATTAAGAAAAGCAGTCCTGAACGCTTTTGCAGACGGGATAGAGGGGTTAGGAGTAACTCCAATCAGGTTTACCCCTGGTAAAGTGACTTTGTAGATTTGTCTATAATTTCACAAACTCTAAACATTCATTTCTTACTTCGATGGGAGCATGGGAGCGCTTAATTAAACTAAGCCGGTCGGTCACCCAACCGGCTCGTCTACAAAACCGTACGTGAAACTTTCGCTTCATACGGCTCCTCAGTGATATGGTTCTTGTCATGAATACCTACAAGACTTCCATCAGTGGATGTCTTCTTGTCATGGCAATGTCTGTGTAATAATTGTAGGTTCTTATGTTCATCTTTTCCACCTTTGGAGAGGGGTAAGATGTGGTCTACTTCCATTACATCACCTTCCCTAAAGTAATGCCCACATTCTGGACATTTACCCTTTTGCCTTTTGAGTAGAGTTGCTACTCTTTTGTCGGCTTCGGGATGGTTTGTCATTCTTGAACTCCAGTACACCCAATCACCATCAAATGGTGAGGCGTTGCCTATAACCTTGACGTGGCGTACAATAGGAGTCTCTGAGTGTCTATGCAGTTTGATGAATTTATCATCCATCTTTGCTGCAAACTCCCAATTATTCTCTCCGATTGTATGCCAGTATTTTTTGGCTATCCATTTATCAGTTTTATTGGCGTGTCGGCGCTTTGCCCATCTGTGTAGTCGCTGGTAAATCTGAGTTTCAATTTTACTGAAAATTTCTTTACTTACTACTGATGAGTAGTAATTACACCATCCCTTGATTATAGGGTTGAGTTTACTTATCAATCCCAATTGTGGTGTTGGTAAGTTTCTTTTAATGGTGTCCGAAACCTTTTCGTAATGATTCTTAACAGATTTCTTTGATGGGGTGATGATGGTTTTAAAGCCTAGTGTTTCTTTGTTAGTATGGTTCTTCAGTACCTAATATGCTAAATTGTTTTGATAAAATCCGAAAAGGCTTACCGTATAAAGGAAATAATGTTGGTTATTGAAGAAAATGCCTGAATATTCCTTCTTAATCTCTGTTCCCTGTTCCCTGTTCCCTGTTCCCTCGAACCAGTTGTTAAATTAGCATAACAAGTACGGTAGAGCCGTTAGTATTTAATCCTGAGTTGTATTTACCAACTGGGTGTTGTCTAACATTGAACCCAAGAAAATCAAATCCTGGTTTTTCTGATTGATGTTCATACAAGGTATGAGCCACTCTGGTCTTGCTAGGTTTTAATTCCAATCCCATTTCATTCAGCCATTTGACTAAGATTTCCCTGCATTGCTTAATAACTGTTAGTTTTTCATGCAGGATGACAAAATCATCCGCATATCTAATGATTGATATTGCTTTAGCCTTTTTCTCTCTAGAGCCTTTACCTGGTATATTTGAGACATATTCTTTGAGAATTTCCTCCATACCGTGTAAGGCTATATTTGCCAGGATAGGGGATATGACACCACCTTGTGGTGTACCTTCTTCTGTAGAAAACAGGACTTTGCTATCAACCACACCTGCTTTCAACCATGCCTTAATTTGACGGCGTAGTTTAGAGTAGGTGTTCAGTTTCTTTAACAATGCTTGATGATTAATCTTGTCAAAACATTTAGCGATATCAGCATCTAATACAAATTTGGATTTTTGTTTAATAGACTTGAATATTGCTTGTATGGCATCATGACATGAGCGTCCTGGTCTAAATCCGTATGAATTAGGTTCAAACTTTGCTTCCCATTCTGGCTCTAAAGCTAGTTTGACAAGCGCTTGTAATGCCCTATCATACATTGTAGGTATTCCGAGTGGTCTTTTCTCATCCCTTCCCGGTTTGTCAATCCAAACTCTTCTGGTTGGTTTGGGTTTAGACCCTAGTTTTAACTCTTCTACCAATTCCAATCTTTCGCTAGGAGATAAAGCTTTCACTCCATCAATCCCGGCGGTTTTCTTTCCTTGGTTATCCTGAGTTACCCTACGTGTTGCCAAAGATTTGGCTGTCCAAGACTTCATCAGCACCTTTTGGAGTCCGCGAACTACCTTGACATCACCACGGGCTGAGGCTTGATAAATTCGTTTTTGGATTTTGTATACACGACGTTCTAACTGTTTCCAGTTAATCGTGTTCCATTCTACCGTAGTCTTTACACTCGTTTTAGACATAATTCCTACTTGAGACTTTATCATCCATATCACCGTGAATCTGTCAGCATATCTTAGGCATTACCCTAAGCGTTCGCTTCTGACTCAATCTTCCCCGCTTGTAGCATCCGGTTAGCACCTACTTTTAGATTCGACCTTCTAAAAGAGCTAACAAGGGGTTACTTCGTTCCGTGTGTCCATTCTGTGTACCTTTAGAGTGATGCTTTACGCCGGGTTTATCGGAAGTGCTGAACGGTCTAGAGGAAAATAGCCGTTTCCTTATCCCTTACCTTTTGGTTCCAACCTGTCAGCCTGATTTGGCTGGTTGCTTGTAACGACGCTTTAAACACATCTTCAACTTTCGTTTTACTCATGGGTACTTTGCTCGGCGTGTACCAGGTTAGGCTCCCAGTAAGAACGCCTTTTCCTCGGTGCTTTACGGATTGATGGCTAGTCGCTACCGTAAGGAGGATGCTGTCACCCTTGCACCTAGGGGGTGGGATTCTCACCCAATTAAACTAAGCCGGTCAGTCACCCAACCGACTCGTCTACAAAACCGTACGTGAAACTTTCGCTTCATACGGCTCCTCAATGATATGGTTCTTGTCATGAATACCTACAAGACTTCCATCATTGGCTGTCTTTCTATCGTGGCAATGTCTGTGTAATAGTTGTAGATTCTTATATTCATCTTTTCCACCTTTGGAGAGGGGTAAGATGTGGTCTACTTCCATTACATCACCGTCCCTAAAGTAATGCCCACATTCTGGACATTTACCCTTTTGCCTCTTAAGTAGGGTCGCTACTCTTTTATTGGCTTCGGGATGGTTTGTCATTCTTGAACTCCAGTATACCCAATCACCATCAAATGGCGAAGCGTTACCTTTAACCTTAACATGACGCACAATGGGAGTCTCTGGGTGTCTATACAGTTTAATGAACTTATCATCCATCTTTACTGCAAATTCCCAGTTATTGCCTCCGATTGTATGCCAGTATTTATTGGCTATCCATTTCCCGGATTTATTGGGGTGTCGGTGCTTTGCCCATCTGTAGAGTCCTCGGTGAACCTGATTAGAGATACTATTGAAGATTTCTTTACTTACTACCGATGAGTAGTAATTACACCATCCCCTAATAATAGGGTTAAGACTCCTTATCAGTCCCAATTGTGGTACTGGTAAATGTCTTTTAATGGTGCTAGAAATCTTTTCATAATGATTCTTAACAGATTTCTTGGATGGGGTGATGATGGTTTTAAATCCTAATATTTCCTTCTTTGTGTTCAATCCTGAGTTGTATTTACCAACCGGGGATTGCCTTACGTTGAATCCCAGAAAATCAAATCCAGGTTTTTCTGATTGGTGTTCATACTAAAGTATGAGCCAATCTGGTCTTACTAGGTTTTAATTCCAGTCCCATTTCATTTAGCCATTTGACTAGGATTTCCCTGCATTGTTCAATAACTGTTAGATTTTCATGCAGGATTACAAAATCATCCGCATATCTAATGATTGATATTGCTTTAGCCTTCTTCTCTCTAGAGCCTTTACCTGATAATTCTGAAACAAATTCTTTAAGAATTTCTTCCATACCGTGTAAGGCTATATTTGCTAACAGAGGGGATATGACACCTCCTTGCGGTGTACCTTCTTCTGTAGAAAATAGGACTTTGCTATCAACCACACCTGCTTTTAACCACGCTTTGATTTGACGACGTAGTTTAGGGTAGGTGTTCAGTTTCTTTAACAATGCTTGATGGTTAATCTTGTCAAAACAATTAGCGATATCAGCATCTAATACAAATTTGGGTTTGTATCTGATAGCATTAAATATTGCTGCCATGGCATCATGACATGAGCGCCCTGGTCTGAATCCATATGAGTTAGGCTCAAACTTGGCTTCCCATTCTGGCTCTAAGGCTAGTTTGACAAGCGACTGTAAAGCCCTATCATAGATTGTAGGTATTCCTAGTGGTCTTTTCTCATCCCTTCCAGGTTTGTCTATCCAAACTCTTCTGGTTGGTCTGGGTTTAGACCCTAGTTTTAACTCTTCTACCAATTCCAGTCTTTTGCTGGGTGATAAAGCTTTCACCCCATCAACTCCGGCGGTTTTCTTTCCTTGGTTGTCTTGAGTTACCCTACGTGTAGCCAAAGCTTTGGCTGACCAAGACTTCATCAGCACCTTTTGGAGTCCACGAACCACCTTGACATCACCACGGGCTGAGGCTTGATAAATTCGTTTTTGGATTTTGTAAACGCGACGTTCTAACTGTTTCCAGTTAATCGTGTTCCATTCTACCGTAGTCTTTACACTCGTTTTAGACATAATTCCTACTTGAGACTTTATCTTCCATATCACCGTGAATCTGTCAGCATATCTTAGGCATTACCCTAAGCGTTCGCTTCTGACTCAATCTGACCCACTTGCAGCATCCGGTTAGCACCTACTTTTAGATTCGACCTTCTAAAAGAGCTAACAAGGGGTTACTTCGTTCCGTGTGTCCATTCTGTGTACCTTTAGAGTGATGCTTTACGCCGGGTTTCTCGGAAGTGCTTAACGGTCTGTCCACGACAGCCGTCTCCTTATCCTTTACCTTTTGGTTCCAGCCTGTCAGCCTTATTTGGCTGGTTCTGTGTAACGACGCTTCAGACACATCTTAGGAAATCTTACTCATGGGTACTTTGCTTGACGTGTACCAAGTTAGGCTCTCAGTAGGAACGCCTTTTCTCCGGTGCTTTACGGATTGATGGCTAGTCGCTACCGTAAGGGAGATGCTGTCACCCTTGCACCTAGGGGGTGGGATTTTCACCCACATGAACACGAACGGTTATAAGAATCTGGTTTTTACCAGTCTTACCTCTCATCCCTGAGCATAAATGCTCCCGATCGAGAGAACGAGTCGCACCATGAACACGAACGGTTATAAGAGTCTGGTTTTTACCCAGTCTTACCTTCCGTCCCTGAGCATTTCTACTCATTTAGGAAGAACGAATCACACTCCCTCAGTAAGCTTTCAAGGTTTAGCCAACCTCGATAAGTTAATTGCTGCGTTTAAATCCCTGTCCATTGAATGACCACAACTTCCACAGTTGTAAATTCTTTCTTTTAGTGGCATATCTTGGATATGCCCACAATTTGAACAGGTTTTGCTTGAAGGGTAAAATCTATCAGCAATTATAATTTCACCACCAAACTTTTTAGCTTTGTACTCTAACTGGCGCTTAAATTCATAAAAACCACAATCAGCGATTACTTGAGCTAAGTGATTTGAAATCATCCCAGAAACATTTAAATCTTCTACTACTATTTTTGCGTGGTTTTTGCATAAGAAAGTAGTGATTTGGTGAAGAGTATTTTTTCTAAGATGCGATCGCCGATCTTGTAGGGTGCGTTAATGAAATGTAACGCACCTTATCTAATGTTCAAAATTCGTGCGTTACGCTGACTGAATGCTCAAAATGAAAAGGGTAAGAGTTTGTGAAATTATAGACAAATCTACAAAGTCACTTTACCAGGGGTAAACCTGATTGGAGTTACTCCTAACCCCTCTATCCCGTCTGCAAAAGCGTTCAGGACTGCTTTTCTTAATATGTTGTACGCCCCATTTAAATCAGCGTTTATTAACCTTCCATTGGAAGCTTTATACAACCCACGAGCTACTCTTCTACCACTAAATACACGTTCTGCCCCTTTTTGGTACTCCGGGATATTATCAAGGTCAAGAAAACTAGCCTTAGAGGTATAACTTTCTTCGTTGATAATAACTTTAACGCCAGCTAAGTTAGCTTTATAAACCAACTGCTCGATAAATTTATAGTGCGGTATCTGAACAAAATTTTGATTGTTACGCTTACCAATATTAATATCTTGCTTCCACTGTTTGTTGTTACCAATCACCAAAGTATCAATCTGATTTTGTCGAAGGTAATTAATAATGGTTCTACTAGCTTGGTGTAGATAGGTATCAACTTTACTATCTCTTTTGGTGAGAAGATTGGATATTTTGTTGGAGGTGTATCTATTGGGGTCTTGAGTTTGAAGCTTCGATTGGAGTTGGGCTTTTTGTTTATTAAAGAATTGATTGGTTGACTTTAATGGGCGACCATTAATAATCAACGGCTGAAAGCCTTTTTTGTTTGAAGCTATGGTGGCCAGGTTATTAAGCCCCAAATCGATAGCTGCAATATATTGATTCCTAACTGTGACTACTTCATTCTTTTCATAAACAGCCTCTACAACATGGAATCCACTTCTAGGTACTAATCTAAGTTCTTTAACTTTATTTTGAATAGCAGTTGAAATAGATATATTTGTACCTGAAGGTTGTAATAACCCTTTTTTTAACCCTTTTTTGCTAATACCCTGTGCCGGGTAAATGACCACACAACGACCTTTTGTTTTATGTTTATATCCAGGTAGTCTAGGCCGACCTTTGAACTTATCAGGGTTGGTCGTAAAAGAACTAATAGCTGCAAAATATGAAAGCCAGCATCTATCAACTAATTTAATGATTTGACAACTTACCTTTGCTGGCAAAGCTTTATAATCAACAGATTCTTTGATTAGGTGATAGGCTCCCGCATAATTAATATGCTTGTTGTTATGAATGTATTCCTGTCTAACTATGAAGTTAACAGCATTGTATAGGTTCTTCGATTTAAAGCAAAGTTCATCTATTTCTTTGTATGCTGGGTGACTTGGTTTAATAACATGACGCTCAATCAGCTTCATTTTGTAACTCCTGAGTGATACGTTCTGTTTTTGTCTTTGCTCTTCTTAACCCATACATCCTCGCACTAAACGAGTATATTATCGATACTAGATCTTGCATTAGTTCATCTCTACCTTCAGTAGCTTGATTAACAATTTCCAACTCTTTACCTAGTTTATTAAGAAGAATCTTTAAATAGTTCAAACCAAACCTTGCTACTCTATCAGGGTGTTCGGCCAGAAGAATATTATACTTATCGTCTTTTAGAAGCTTTGACAACTGTTTGCGGTTGTCATTTAACCCACTGCCGATTTCTTTAACAACTTTATATATTGTGTACCCCCTAGCTGTAGCATATTGGGTTAACCTTTCAGCTTGTCTTTCTAAGTTGTCTTTTGAACCATTATCAGAAACACGGCAGTAGATAGCTACAACTTTGTTAGGGTTTTGGTTGGTTTCAGGTAGATTAATAATTATGGTTCCTGTAGGTTGTTGATAACCTGTGATTACGCCGGATTTGTACCAACGCCACGCAGTTCTATAACTTATCCCTACCTTTTTTGCATAATCAGATAGTTTCATTCATTTAATGATCGTACATTCATAATTATATTATACTACAAATGTACATAAATGACTATAAATTCATTAAATTATTGTAGACCATAAGGCGAACCGTATCTTTCGCATCGTGGCTCATTGCCTTGGTAGCAGGAGCCTTTTTAGGCGGATGGTTTCAAATTCAGCTAGAACCGAAAGCCCAGCCCCCGAAAAGTCAGCCTACACTACAAACTTTGAGATAAACTGAGGAATGCTTATCCATGTCAGCTTTTTCATGCTCCTTCCGAATGCAGAGAACGCAATTGTCGATATTCGTAAACTTCGCGACTACTGCCTCAATCCAGAACATAACGATGGCAAGCACAAAGCGCGACTGTTTTTATCGTGCCTTGGGATGACTGCTGATAACGCTGAAGAATTACGCCAAATTTTGCTTGAAGTGATTCAAACTCAAGAAGTGCGACTCGGCAGACAAGATGAGTTTGGGCAACGCTATACACTAGATTTTACGATTGAATGGCAAAATAGAAGTGCGACCCTTCGGAGTGGCTGGATCATTGAGCATGGTTCGGAAATTCCGAGGTTAACAACCTGCTACCCACTGTAGTGCTTGGAGGTGATCAGAGATGCCAAAAAATACAGCCAAATTGCTAGATGTTATAGCTTTGACCGTTGACCTTCCTGAATATAATTTATGGCGCGGGCAAGTTGGGACAGTGGTTGAACTGTTAGCTGATGGTACAGCATTTGAGGTCGAATTTAGCGATCGGGCTGGACGCACTTATGAATCTGTCGGGTTGCGTTCGGAGCAAATTATGGTGTTGCATTTCGAGCCAGCATCACCTGACATCAAATCTACAATGGTCACAGCGTAAGCCGCATAACAACTCTGCTGGAGCGGACTGATGAAAGACTTGGTTGTGTTGCAAAGGCTACTCACAGCCGCCCAGCAGGAACGTTAGACTGAATATCGGTAAGTGCGATTTGTTCTCTTGATCGGGAGCATTTATGCTCAGGGATGAGAGGTAAGACTGGGTAAAAACCAGATTCTTATAACTGTATGTCTAAATCCACCCCTACAATCTCGTGCTGCTTATCTATTGCTTTGTGTTCTTGCTCGTAAGCGAAAGCAATAAACCAGCTATTAGCAGTTTTTGATATTGTGATTGATTTACAGGTTGTATGTGGCAAGCCTTCATAAGTTTTTACCCATCCAATCGTCGGTAGCTTTATTGATTTGCCGCCTACTGGAATTGGCTTACCTCCAGCATCAATGGTAAACGCATCGCGATGTCCTTTGTTTTTAAACTTAGGATATCCACCTTTACCGCTAAAGAATCTAGAGAAAGAATCGCCTAGATGGTCGAAAGCATATTGAGTTATTTTCTGACAAATACCCTTTTCTTTAATCCACTCAAACTCAGGTTTAACATGATTATTAAAAAATTTCTTCAGAATATATTTGTTGGGCTTTAATCCATCTTTATAAAGATTATTCCAAGTCGCTAAACCCCTGTTATAAGTAAACCTGGCAATACCTGCGTGTTTATTCATTATTATTTCTTGGGTTTTACTCAGTTTCAACTTTGTTTTAATGGATAAAAGCATTGCTCGACCTCAACACTGTGTAATGTCTTGACTGACACCCCAATTTTCTTTGCAAACTCATGAGGTTTAAACATAAATACACTTATAGGTTTGTAGATAAGTGTATAGGTTTGTCTATTTAATTGTCAACTAGGCTACTACTCAATAAATGGTGAGTTAGTAATATTTCCTCGTTTTAAGCAGATATGTTACAATTAGTTACACGTCTTGATTTTCAAATTTCTCACTATTTAACAGAAGCACTAAAGCAAAGAGGCAAGTTATAATTTTCTTGCGGAGCAACGTAACAAAAATTTATGAATAACCCTCTTGTACAAGCCTTTTTTGTAGGCAGAGCTGTAGCAGAAGTAATTAATGAGCGCCTAGAAGTGGCTATAACCGACGCTTTGAGCGATTTGGGCAAATTAGAGGCCGAAGCCAGAGAGCAAATGCGCCAGTTCACAGAAGAGGTCTTAGAACGGGCAAATCGGGCAGCTGAAGCCGCTGGTCACAGCACCCCAGGTTCTGGGTCTTCTGGTGCTGATGCTGTGGATGTCCAAGCCACCATTGACGAACTCAGGGCAGAAATTGCCCTCTTGCGTAATGAATTACAGCGTTATCGCAGTAGTTCTGTATAAACTTCCTGATTAGTCATGATTACATGACAGTGGCTGGTCAATATTTCAGGATTCAGTGTGTCTTTTCATTCAGGTGATTTGGTTAACAACCAACGGTACACAAAAAATATGGAAACAGGTTATTCAGATCAGGCATACCGTTGGAATCGGGAAAATTACTCTAGTAGACGGCGCTTTGTAGACATCTGGTCTTTTGTCTTGACCTTAATGTTCAAACTCTGGCGGTACAACAAATCCTGGAGTTACCCCGGCGGTATAACTGAGGAAAAGCAAGCTGCTAGACGCAAAGCCCAAGCAGTCTGGATTCGTAATACCCTGTTGGACTTAGGGCCAACTTTTATTAAAGTCGGGCAGTTATTTTCTACCCGTGCTGATATATTCCCCGGCGAATATGTAGAAGAGTTGGCTAAGTTACAGGACAAAGTACCAGCATTTAGTTATGAGCAAGTAGAAACCAGTATTGAGCAAGAATTAGGTAAGAAAATTCCGGAATTATTCCTGGATTTTGAACCTATTCCCCTGGCGGCTGCTAGTTTGGGCCAAGTACACAAAGCTGTATTGCACACCGGGGAGGTGGTGGTGGTGAAAGTACAGCGCCCTGGACTCAAGAAGCTGTTTGAAATCGATTTACAAATTCTCAAGGGTATTACCCGCTACTTTCAAAACCACCCCAAATGGGGACGGGGGCGAGACTGGCTAGGGATTTACGATGAGTGTTGTCGTATTCTTTGGGAAGAAATTGATTATCTCAATGAGGGTCGCAATGCTGATACTTTTCGTCGCAACTTTCGCGGCTATGAATGGGTAAAAGTACCTAGAGTGTATTGGCGTTATGCTTCACCTAGAGTGTTGACTTTAGAATATGTCCCCGGAATTAAAATTAGCCAATATGAGGCTTTAGAAGCTGCGGGTTTAGATCGCAAGGTGCTAGCACGTCAGGGCGCTCAAGCTTACTTGTTACAATTGCTTAATAATGGCTTTTTCCATGCTGATCCTCACCCCGGAAATATTGCGGTGAGTCCTAATGGCGATTTAATTTTCTACGACTTCGGCATGATGGGACAAATTAAGTCTAATGTGCGTGAAGGACTGATGGAAACGCTGTTTGGAATCGCTCAAAAAGATGGCGATCGCGTGGTTCAATCTCTGATAAATCTAGGAGCGATCGCACCTACAGATGACATGGGGCCAGTACGGCGTTCTGTCCAATATATGTTGGACAATTTCATGGACCAACCCTTTGAAAATCAATCAGTGTCGGCCATCAGTGACGACCTGTATGAAATAGCCTATAATCAGCCATTTAGATTTCCCGCCACCTTCACTTTTGTCATGCGAGCCTTTTCTACTCTGGAGGGGGTAGGTAAAGGCTTAGATCCAGATTTTAACTTTATGGAAGTTGCCCAACCATATGCCATGCAACTAATAACAAATATGAATGGTTCTGATAATAACAGCTTTATCAATGAGTTAAGTCGGCAAGCAGTGCAAGTTAGTAGCACTGCATTGGGGTTACCCCGGAGATTAGAAGATACATTGGAAAAATTAGAACGCGGAGATATGCGCGTGCGTGTGCGTTCTATAGAAACCGAACGTTTACTCCGAAGACAGAGTAATATTCAACTAGGCACAACCTACGCCCTAATTATCAGTGGATTCACTCTTTCGGCTACAATTTTATTAGTTAATCGTTATGTATGGCCGGCGGTGCTAGCTGGTTTGATTGCAGCCGCAGTCTCAGTTATAATGATTCGCTTGCTTTCACGCCTCGACCGTTATGACCGGACATATTAATTGTGCTCAAAAATTATGAAACTTAACTTCACCGGTTCTAGCGATCCGGGACTTGTTCGTTCTAGTAACCAAGATGCTTTCTATGTCGACCCTGATGGGCGATTTTTTATTGTTGCTGATGGTATGGGGGGACACGCAGGGGGTGAGGAAGCCAGTCGCATCGCCACCGACGAAATAACAGGGTTTTTAATCTCCCAATGGAATAGCGATCAACCCACTCCCAAATTGTTAGAAAATGCCCTATGGCAAGCAAATAAAGCCATTTTAGAGGATCAGCAACAGCATCCTGAACGCTCTGATATGGGTACTACTGCTGTGGTGGTGATTTTTCGCCCCTCAAATTCCCCTTGGTGCGCTCACGTTGGTGATTCCAGGTTATACCGGTTTCGAGAGTCCCAATTACAACAGGTGACTGAAGACCATACATGGGTGTCTCGGGCTATTAAGTTCGGTGACATTACTGAAGAGGAAGCTCGAAGTCACCCCTACCGCCATGTATTATCTCGTTGTTTGGGCAGAATAGACTTACATCAAGTTGATATCCAACCCCTAGATGTTCAATTGGGCGATCGCCTGTTAATATGTAGCGATGGACTCACCGAAGAACTGAATAATCAGCAAATTGCGGATCACCTCCGCCACTCTCCCGAACTAAAAACAGCTTCTCATGGGCTAATTACAGCCGCCAAACACCAGGGTGGACATGATAACATCACGGTAGTCATGGTGTCTGTAGAATAGTTAAGATTGGCAATTTTGGATTTTCCTCACCCCAAATGACTGAAAATCCTCAATTGCTGTTCCGGCTTCTCAACACAGATTTTAGAGTACGCTCAACAAGAGCAACTGTATTACTATTTTTCCAGGTTTTTCACTACTTTTCCAGAAATTTGTTCAGTCTGAGCATTTTTATGCTTGACAAATTGATAAAAATATTTTTAACCTCCAAATCTACCTCTTGGGGGTTGTTATTAAACCAGGTTAATTTACTTGTTGCACATAATCATATATGGCGAATATAATTCACAGTTAATAACTTAAGGTTTCCTACTCCTCTGTCAGCAAATCCCCACAGGATATGCGACAATGAGTAGACTGTCAACCAATGTATGGCCGATGCTACCTCAAAAGCCATTATCTGCCCCAGTTGCCTTGGGTATACCTAGGTTATACATCCCCTAGCCTAAATAAATGCAAGATATCAAAATACCAACCCTACCCATAAGGATGTGGGCAATTCTGCAAACAATTGTTATCTTTCTTAATATACAGGTACAAATGTGTAATCACTACTGAATTTTAATTATACATTTGCTAATTCTGTAATTGAGATCAATTTTACCCGTTCTCTTTCTCGGAGTTTAATATGAACCAACCCATTCAACTATCTTTGGAACAGCAATTCAGCATCCGCTCTTTTGCTACCCAGGTACACAACATGAGTCCTGACCAAGCAAAAGACTTTTTGGTTAAGCTTTATGAGCAGATGATGGTCAGGGAAGCAACTTACCAAGAGTTGCTCAAGCATCAGTGGGGCTTAGATTCAGGTTCCACTATGGCATAGAGTAGTTAATGTTTGTGTCCCAGTGGACGACCTCCTTCTCTTGCTCAGTTCCAGGAAGGAAAGGAGCTGGGGATGATGGGGCGTCAACTTAAACAAAGTACCTTACTTGATATCCTAGGATTATATATCAAGTGGGCGATTTTCTTAACTCACTTATGTCAATGCTTGTCAACATAATAAGCATAGTTTTGTCTATAAAATAGTCAGCTTAGGACTAGCTCCAAGAATTGGTTTGATTTAAATTATGATTCCTCTAGCTTCCATGTAGCCTCATAGCAGGTTACCGAAGGGTAGATTTTACCTATTCGGTGCCAAACAACTACAACTATGGAATATAACCCCTCTTCAATTGTCAAGGTGCAGATCGCCGTTCTTACACAGGTTGATTACCCTTCCTGTTTTTTTGTTTTCCCACAATACCATCTCACTACTGGCTCAAGCCCTCTAATTGGTTCTCATCCCCACACATAAACCACAAAACACTCAACTACGTTGCTGTTTTTGGTGGGCTTTGCAACCTATGCTGGACAACAGCCAAGTTAATTAAGGCATTCTTGAGTTTTAAAAGTTTCACACTTCGCGGTGCGCTGCTTCTAAGAGGATTCATGCCCTGGCTTTCATTAGCTTTTGATTTGGTTATTAAACCAGTTCCTCCTAATGTCACTCATCCCAATTCTATATTTTATGAATCAACCTGACAACTAAATATAGATTCTTCTTAACAAAGTTTTACATTGTTGACACTCCCCTGAGTTTCCATCAAAGATAGAGTCCCCAGCTACCTTTCTTAATATATTTAGGGAACCATTCAAGTCTGCTGAATATATTTTCCCAGACTTAGACCTAAATAAACCTCTCTTGATTCTTTTACCTAAAGACCTTTAAATGTAAACAACATCCCCACTCAAGTTAAAATAACTAACAATATTCATAACTCCCTGGGTAAATTCTTGTCTGTGCCATCATAATGAAAAAAAAATTAATAGAAGTCGCCCTACCCTTGGAAGCCATCAACCAAGAATCAACCAGGGAAAAATCCATTAGACACGGACATCCTTCTACACTACATTTATGGTGGTCAAGAAAACCCACAGCCACTTGTAGGGCGGTATTATTTGCTTCCTTAGTAGATGACCCATCTAGTCACCCCGATAAATTCCCCACAGAAGCAGATCAAGCACAAGAAAGACAACGGTTATTTGATATCATTGGTAAAATTGTTACCGTTGACAAAAAAGGGAAACCGGAGCAGGTAGTTAAGGGTTTAGTCTCTTGGGATAGTATCAATAACCGGGAAATTATCGAAACCGCCCAAAAAGAAATCGCCCGTTGTTTAGCCTGGAGTCGCAACGAAACACCACCCACAGACACCGCAGAAGTACGTACATATTTACAAAACTATGCACCTCCTGTTTATGACCCCTTTTGTGGTGGTGGTTCCATACCCCTAGAAGGACAACGCCTAGGTTTAGTCGCCCATGGTAGTGATATTAACCCTGTCGCCGTACTAATTACTAAAGGCTTAATTGAAATTCCCCCCAAATTTCAGAATCAACCCCCCGTCAACCCAGAAGCGCAAACAAAGTTAAAAGCCCCCCAATGGTACGGCGCGCAGGGGTTAGCAGCCGACGTGGGCTATTATGGCGAATGGATGCGAAACCAAGCTTTTAAAACTATTGGCCATTTATACCCCAAGGTGAGTTTACCCCTGGAGCATGGCGGTGGGGAAGCAACCGTAATTGCTTGGTTGTGGGCGCGGACTGTCAAATGTCCTAACCCCGGTTGTGGGGCGCAAATGCCTTTAGTAAATTCCTTTAAATTATCCACCAAAAAGGGTAAACAAGCTTGGGTAGAACCTGTAATTGATAGCAGTCACCAACCCCCCAGGGTGAGTTTTACAGTCAAAACCGGGGAAGGAACACCACGGGAGGGAACCGTTAACCGCAGAGGGGCGATGTGTATTTGTTGTGACAGTCCAGTACCCTTTGACCACATCCGCCAGGAAGGGAAAGCAGGAAGAATGAACCCTCAGTTAATGGCTATTGTAACGGAGGGTCAAAAGCAACGCCTGTATATTCCCCCCAATGAGGAGCAGATCAAAGTGGCTTTGTCTGCACACCCACAATGGAAACCAGACAGTAACTTACCAGAACAGTCCTTGGTTTTCGTGTGCAATTATATGGAATGACCCAACACGCTGATTTATTTACCCCCCGTCAGCTTGTCGCCTTAACCACCTTCAGCGATTTAGTCAGGGTCGCCAGGGAACAAGTCAAACTTGATGCTCTAGCTGCGGGTATCCCAGATGATAACTTACCACTTTCCCAAGGGGGTATGGGTGCGACGGCTTACGCCGATGCTGTCGCCACTTATTTAGGGTTTGCAGTTGATAAATCAACGGATTATTGTTCTAGTATATGTAGTTGGCATTCAGGGCGTGATACGATCCGAAATACATTCGCCCGTCAAGCAATTCCCATGACCTGGGACTTTGTAGAAGCTAACCCCTTAAGTGATTCTACAGGTAACTTTGGCGGTGCTGTTGACTGGATATCAGCAGTCATAGAATTAAGAAATACTGACACCCCTGGCTTAGTTAAACAACATAATGCAGCCCAAAAATTACATTTAAACTCTCCGGTCATCTCCACAGACCCCCCATACTACGATAACATTGGCTATGCAGACTTAGCAGACTTCTTTTATATCTGGCTGCGCCGTTCCATTGGCAAACTTTACCCACAAATTTGCAGCACCATACTAGTACCCAAAATAGAAGAACTAGTCGCCACCCCCTACAGGTTTGGCGGTGATAAACAACAAGCTAAAGAATTTTTTGAAACTGGTTTAGGTGCAGCTTTTAGGAGAATGCGAGAAACCGCAAATTCTGAATATCCAGTTACTATTTATTACGCCTTTAAACAGTCAGAAACAGAAACCAGTCAAAATAACCAAAATGTCACCGCCTCCACCGGTTGGGAAACCATGCTAGAGGGTTTAATCCAAGCTGGTTTTACTATTGTGAGTACTTGGCCAATGCGAACAGAATTAAGTAACCGCAGCGTAGGTATTGGAACCAACGCCCTGGCCTCTTCCATTGTCCTTGTCTGTCGTCCCCGTCCAGAAACCGCCCCCTCCGTCACCCGTCGCCAATTTCTGCAACAACTCAAGCGGGAACTCCCCGCAGCACTGGAAAAACTGCAACAAGATAATATCGCACCGGTGGATTTAGCCCAAGCTAGCATTGGTCCGGGTATGGGTATTTTCTCCCGTTACACTAAAATCCTAGACGCTGACGGTTCTGCTATGGCGGTACGTACGGCCCTACAATTCATTAATCAAATGTTGGATGAATACCTGACGGAACAGGAGGGAGAATTTGACCTAGAGACCAGTTGGGCTTTGATCTGGTTTGAACAACATCAATTTAATGAGGGAATCTATGGGGAGGCGGAAACTTTATCTAAAGCTAAAAATATCAGTGTTCAAGGGTTGGTGAATGGGGGTATTCTGTTTGCTGAAGGTGGAAAGGTGCGACTATTGCGCCGGGGAGAGTTACCAGAGAATTGCAACCCCATGGGGTGTAATTGGCTGATTACCCAACACCTGATCTACACTTTGGATAAAAAAGGAGAAACGGGCGCTGCGGCGGTATTATCTGAATATAAGGGTGAGTGGGAAATCTTACGAGATTTAACCTATCGGTTATATAACATTTGCGACAAAAAAGGCTGGAGACAGGAGGCCACTGCTTATAACAGTCTGGTAATTTCCTGGGGGGAAATTTGTCGCCTAGCAGCTCAAAGCCGACCAGACACCCTACAGGGAGAATTGTTTTCAGATCCCCGACTTCTAGACTAACTATATTAGACTATCCCCCATACCGAAAGAAGTCGGGGATCTTAACCACACCCATTGTCTAAGAGGTTGTTTGATAAGTTTTCTTTCCCACATGCTCTTAAATGAATTTCTCCCAAAAGTATTTCGCCGGGAACACCGGTCGCTGATGGTAAGTTACCAGGAAGTCCCAACTGTCGCCAGTAGGCTAAAACAGCAAAAGCGATCGCCTCTTTAAAATCAGCATTTAAGCCCACCTCATCCGTAGTCAAAACCGACAGGGATGGCAGTAATAACTGTAACCTGTGTTTTAAATACAGATTGCGACTACCCCCACCACATAATAATACCTGCCGGGGCATTTGGGGTAAAAAACTCCGATAACTGTGAGCAATAGACCCAACAGTAAGTTCTGTGAGTGTCGCCAGTAAATCAGCTGGATTGAGTTGGTAGGGTTCAGCATCTTGCAAACATTGGTGTAAGTAAGCTACACCAAACAACTCGCGCCCCGTAGACTTGGGTGGGGGTAGATGAAAGTAATCTTGCTCTAACCATTGTTCTACCAATGAGTAGCAAGGAACACCACTAGCAGCCCAATTGCCATTTTCATCATAGGACTGACCACCATCAGTTAAATATTCTACTGCCAAATCCAACAAACTATTTCCCGGGCCAGTATCCCAGGCGCGAATTTGGGAAAGCCAATGATCACCACGAGGAGGAAGGTAAGTGACATTACCAATTCCACCAATATTTTGAATGCAACGTCCCCCCACTGAATCACCGAGTAAAAAAGCATCAACTCTCGGTACAAGGGGCGCACCATGACCACCAATATTAATATCCGCGATCCGAAAGTTACTCACAGTGGTGATTCCTGTGAGATGGGCAATTAAAGCACCTCGGCCTAATTGCAGACTGTAACCTAATGTAGTGTTAAATGCGTCTGTGTGTGCGGGTCGATGGTAAACAGTTTGACCATGGGAACCAATTAAAGTAGCTGATTGGTGACCGATTTGGATATCTTGAGCAGCTTGGCAAAAGCACAGGCGATCGCATCGTCTATTTCTGCTAATTCTGCCATGGAAATGGCCACACCAGCGCCCACTGCTAATATTTTTTCTCTTAATTCAGCCGGATAGGGATATGTTTGACCAGCGATTAAACTAACCTGCAAATCTAAATCACTACCAGAAATCTCCACCAAAGCAGCATCTATACCATCGACGGAAGTACCGCTAATTAAGCCTATCACGCGAGTAGGCACAGTAACTGTTTTAGTGGGATCCATTGGCAAAGATTCTTTGAGCGATAGGAAGTTAACACTTAATTTATACTACTTTTTCTGGGCTTTGCTCAGTGAAAATATGAATTGAGTTTTACGCAAAGGCGTAAAGGTTAAATTCACAGTCAGCTATTTTTTGATGTTTCTGGGTAGCGATGTTGGTGGTAATACAGTTCACATTCACTGCGGTAGGATAAAAGGTAGAATCAATTAGCATTTCTCCCGATGAATCTAGCTGAAACCCCCAATAAGGAAAATTCTCATAATCCTTTTCTCACCCTCAACTACGAACCAGCATTAGAATCTTTGGGTGATGACTACTACGACGAGGTAATAGCAGCAGATTTTCCCCAACATATTTTACGCTGGCGCAATGATTCACTCTTACCGCTTTTGGGGCTAGACCCCCACGCCGTTACAGACGAAAATTTTATTAGCGCCTTTGGTAAATTCCAGGAACGCCGACCATTATTAGCATTACGTTACCACGGTTATCAATTTGGCACATATAACCCTGATTTGGGTGATGGTAGAGGCTTTCTCTATGGACAAGTCCGCGGAACTGATGGCCAGTTATACGACTTTGGTACTAAAGGTTCCGGTAAAACACCCTACTCTCGTGGCGGTGATGGAATGCTGACACTTAAGGGCGGAGTCCGAGAAGTTTTAGCAGCAGAAGCATTACACCAATTAGGGGTACGTACATCTCGCTGTTTGACCATGATTGAAACTGGTTTATCTCTCTGGAGGGGTGATGAACCTTCACCTACACGGTCATCTGTCATGGTCAGGGTAAACAGTTCCCATATCCGGTTTGGTACTTTTGAACGTTTGCATTATTTCCAACGACCTGATTTAACTCAAAAACTTTTAGACCATGTAATTGAGTATTATTACCCTCATCTCCAGCCCGAACCCAACAAATATGTTTTATTTTATGCCGAACTAGTCCAACGGGTAGCCCAACTAGTAGCCCAGTGGATGGCGGTTGGCTTTTGCCATGCAGTCCTCAATACTGACAATATGTCAATTACCGGAGAAAGCTTTGACTATGGCCCTTATGCTTTCATTCCTACTTATGACCCCTACTTTACAGCCGCTTATTTCGACTACTATAGACGTTACTGTTATAGTCATCAACCCAGTATTTGTCAATTGAATTTAGAACTGCTTCAGGAACCATTACAAGCAATCATTGACAAAACAGAAATGGATTCAGCATTAGGAAAGTTCAATAAGTATTATCAAAATGAATACCGCTCGTTAATGTTGAAAAAGTTGGGGTTTAATCAGTTAGATTTACCTGCAGCAAATGAACTATTAAATTTAACAATTCAATTCTTACAAGATAGCCAAGTTGGTTATCACCAATTTTTCTATGAAATGGCGCGTACTTTTACCGCTAAATGGCGAGATGATCCCCATATGGTCATGAATGGTGCGGATATTATCCCGACATCAGGTGCATCACAGATATTTGAGAACTGGTGCTTACTATATCATCAAATTCTCAATTCTTTGGATGTAGAGCAGATGCCTATAATTGCCCAAACCCTAGTTAATCATAATCCCCAGACGGCTTTATTAAGACCAGTGATTGAATCAGTTTGGGAACCGATCGCCCAAGAGAATAATTGGCACCCGTTTAATGATTTGGTGCAAAAAATCCAATCAAAAGGTTAGAGGTTGTTTGGTAAGTTTTCCGCAGGTAATTTTTATCTTAGGGAACAGGGAACACACAAAAAACAATCAAATCCAGTCCCCTCCCCTGACAAGGACAAGACAAGGTGGACAAGGTGGACAAGGTGACCACCGGAGAAAAACAGTACAAAGTCTGTATTCTTAGTAAGAAAAATAGCCCATTAAAAGACCATTCTCCGTATAAAATCTTCCTTGTCCACTTTCCTTCCTTGTCTTCGGTAGTCTTGCCTTCACAGATCATATTAAAAACCTACCCTTGTAAGGAAGGGGGTGGGGTCAAATAATATTCGATACACTAATCATGACTTGACAAACATCCTCTTAGTCAATTAACACCACTCAACTAGGAAGAGTGTACCTTTATTCCATCTACTTGGGATAGACTCCCCCTAGGCTGTGATCAGAATTAATGGTAATGACTAAATCAACCCCTGTAGGCGATTCCACCAACGGCCTGATGAATAATTCCGGGTGCAGCGATCGCCAAAAATATTTGACAAATTCCTCAATCTGTGCATCTGACATTCCCCCTCTGCCAGTAGCGATCATTTGTTGTTCTGCTTGTTGTCGCCAGGTCAGGGAATAACGGTAATCAGTGGGATATAGTATAATTAAACTGTCCAATCGTTCCCACAGTGGTAGATAATCACTCAGAAGCCGATTCATGTCACGAGCAAATACCCTATCTTCCTCTGTGACAATTGGTGGCGGTGCATGATTAAATACATCTGTATCAATTGGCCGCACCCCCACAAACCAACCTTCAAACAGAACAATATCAATATCTTTCACGATTTCTGGGGTAGTGCGATCGCCAGCACCATTGTATGCCGATTTATCAAAGCGGGGAATACTCACCGGACTTGCGCCCTGACGAATTTGATCTAGGACTTTTAAACCTAAATCTAGATCATGGGTTCCCGGTGCTCCGCGCCAAATCAACCGGGGGTCTTGCTGAGTTAAAATCAGGCGATCGCCGTAAGTTTTATACAAGTCATCTAACGATAAACTCACAGTCCGATATCCCAACTCCTGGAGAAGCTTACACAGTACCTGACACATTGTGGTTTTACCGGTACCTTGTCCCCCTAAAATTCCCTGAATTAGGGGTCTTCCCAAGGCTTGGCGATGGGAAGCTAATTTCATACTTAATGGTAGCCATAAGTCCCACAACAGGGCTAACATTGTTTCTGGTGGCTGATTCAGGTGGGTTTGGCAGAATTGGTGAAAAGTTGGTAGCACACAGTTGAGTAAACTTGCTTTTGTGGGATTTACTTCAGCTTCCCAAAAATTCATAATTAGGAACCCAGTTTAAAGGACTCGACAAACATACTATATGTAAAACCGACCTTGAGAACGTTAAGCGATTCTACCAAGAGCGAAGGTTTTGCCAAAAACCTGCGACTATAAAATATTCTGCTAGTCACCTCTGTGAGTACCACAAGAATACTGGCCATGACAATATCTAACGTACCTCTTTGTCCAGCTATGGTAGAAATTGCTGTTCCCAGGAAAAAACCAAAAAAGAAGTTAATCAATAGTAAGGATAAACGTCGCCAAGGATTTAAGAACCATTGCCCCAAACGGCCAGCAATGGTATCGAATAAATTAGTTAAACGCGTGTTTTGCATTAATAACCAGGGTAGTGGGTGCCAAATAGTTACATTTTACCGCCTCAGAGAATAGGCTAGTATTTGGTAAAGTCTAAACAAAATATTATTACTAACCATTATCAACATGAAATTGACAGCATATCGTAACGCTGCTATTACAATTTGTACCCTGGGTCTGCTGGGATTCATGGTGGGATGCTGGGAAATCAGTGTGTCCTTTGAGTCAACTGACCATATGAATCTACCTGCTTCTGACATCCTAGAGCCGGATGTAATTTCAGTCCCACCCGTCCTAAATCAAACAGTCACTTCTACTACCATCGGTTCAGAAACTACCCAAGCCAATAAAATCGGACTCAACAATACTCACATCTTGGCAGATGATCAAGGCTTAACTGCTAATACCAACCATCAAGGCAGTTTACGCATGAGCAATCAAACAAATCAGCCTGTGCGCCTGGCTTTACTGGCGCGACAGCCACAGGTGACCACCTCCGTTGTTCCAGCTCATTGGGATTTTGATCCCCAAGAAGGTAGTGAACAGGGGTTGATTCTGTCCTTACCTAATGGGAATCTCAAGTTGGAAAACGGAGATGTTATAGTTGCCTTTGCACAAGACGGTTCTCGGCGTTACTGGGGACCATATGTAGTTGGGGAAACCTCTTGGCCGCAATGGAACACCGAAAATCGAGAATGGTTATTGGTACTGACTCCTTGAGGGCAGTTAATTTCCTATTCCCCAGGGTCTGACCCAGAACAAAATATAAGTACTTATTTTAACTGTTGAGTATTGACGAATAAATAATGAGGATAAAACTGACTATTCCGAATAATGTGAACAACTGGTACAAAAATATACTCAAAAGTCCAGTTTTGGCTGTGACTATACTAATTTTGATTGCTGGGCTGGTTTATGGGTGGAATTTGGGGAGTGTGGGCTTGATTGATGAAACAGAGCCACTGTTTGCTGAAGCTTCCCGTCAAATGTTGGTTACAGGTGATTGGATTACCCCCATTTTTAACGGCGAAACTCGTTTTGATAAACCAGCTTTAATTTACTGGTGTCAAGCGATCGCCTATATAATTATCGGGGTAAATGAGTGGTCAGTGCGGCTACCTTCAGCCATGGCGGCCGTAGGAGTCATCAGTTTAACTTTTTACACTGTACACTGGTATTTATCCCAAAAAGACCAATTAGAGCAGGTTTCACAGCCGACTCGGCGCAACTTCACAGCAATGCTTGCAGCCGCCATGCTAGCACTCAGTCCTGAGATGATTGTCTGGGGAAGAACCGGTGTCTCAGATATGATGCTGACTGGGTGCATGGCATCAGCATTATTATGTTTTTTTCTAGGGTATGCTAGTCAGCAACAACAACAGGCACAATTCCCTTTATCTCTATTCCCCAACTCGTGGTATTTGGCTTGTTACGTCTTAATTGCTGGGGCGATTTTGAGTAAAGGTCCCCCGTAGGAATTGTTTTACCCATACTCATTATCGGCGCATTTATTATCTATGTTGGCAACACCCGCAAAGTCTTAAAAGAAATGCGTATCTTCACGGGGATGCTAATTATTTTCGGTTTATCAGCCCCCTGGTATCTCTTGGTCAGCTGGCGTAATGGTTGGGATTACATCAATTCCTTTTTTGGCTATCACAATGTAGAACGTTTTACAGAGGTAGTTAATGGTCACTCCGCTCCTTGGTATTTCTACTTCTTAGTAGTATTACTCGGATTTGCGCCCTACTCAGTGTATTTACCCGCAGCAATGGCTAGAACCAGATTTTGGCAGCGATCGCACTGGAGGAATTGCCAAGAACGCTCTCAACAATTGGGTTTATTTGCCTGTATCTGGTTTATTGCTATCTTTGGGTTTTTTAATATTGCTGTCACTAAACTTCCCAGTTATGTATTGCCTTTAATGCCCGCCGTAGCTATTTTAATAGCATTATTATGGAGTGATTTTCTCCCCGAAAACAAGTCAGATATCCCCAGCGCCTCTTCTGTTGTCAAAATCAGTGCTTGGACTAATGTGATTTTAGCCACAGTATTGGCAGTGGCACTATTTCAGATTACTCATTTAATGGATCATAATTCAGTTGCGCCCGGCTTCCTCCTAATGATTCAAAAGGCAGGTTTACCAACACTAGGGGGAATAATTTGGTTTTTGGGGGCGCTCCTGATTGGCGCTTTAATTATCGGTCGCCGTTGGCACAGTATTATTAATGCAAATTTACTTATTTTTACAGCCACCTTGATCATTGTCTTAATGCCAGCTTTATTCTTGATGGATCAACAGCGTCAGCAACCTTTGAGGGACCTATCTGCCCTTGTGGTGGCACAGAAACATATCCCTCTATCAGATGAGGAATTAGTTATGGTGGGCTTCAAAAAACCAAGCGTAGTATTTTACACCCAAAAACCGGTAAATTATATTTATCAGCCAAAAGATGCTGTAGAGTATATTCAAAATCGAACTTCTCAGCCAGCAAAACAGCCTTCAATGCTTGTGATCGCCTCAGATCAAGACCTTGAAAAAATGGACTTGCAACCCGGTACTTACGATATTTTAGGCACTAGACAAAGGTATCAGTTAATTCGAGTTTCTTTTTGACACTCCCCACGCCTTTAGGCGCGGGATTCGGTGCATTACTGACGTTCCTTGCTTTTACTGGACTTGCGTCCAGCAGAAGTAGGGGGAACATCACGAAAGAGCGTTACTTCTTTGGCACAGGTTGGACGGTTTGAATTTTGGAGCGATCGCTTTAATCTTATCAAAGAAAAGCCTCTTATTTATTGGTGGAATGATGAATTTCTCAGACGCTATGCTGAGGCACCAAAGTTAGGGGATGAAACTGATGTCAGAGAAAAATGTTGAAATACTTACGTCAATTCCCGTATTATTTAATCTTTTAAATAAGTCCCGCATACTTGTTAAGCTATTATCCAAGACATAAGCCAACCAACACTCAACATAAAGACGGCTGTTCAAAACTGGATAATCATTTTTTGGCAACGGTCTGAGGATGTCTTTGACAATCTTGGGAAATGAATTTATAATCATTATCAATTAATTTATTTTAATCCTTAGCCCAAAATTTACCATATTTTGGGCTATTTTTATCACCTCTTTCTTAACATTCAACACTTGTGGGAATTGGGGATTGGGAATTGGGTATTGGGAATTGGGTATTGGGAATTGGGTATTGGGAATTGGGTATTGGGAATTGGGTATTATAGTTTGTCGTAGTCTTCTGGTTCTATGTCAGGGACTTTAGCTAAAACTTCCTGGAATTTATCCCAACTACCGCGTTTGGCTTTTTCTTCTACATAGTCTTTGGTCATCCATGCAGAAACTTGTGCTGATAGTGCAATGGCTACCAGTTGTTCTAAAGGCATATTTTCTTTGGCTGCTAAGGTTTCAATTTGCTTATATAAGAATTCGGGGATTTGTATGTTTAAGTTACTCATGATATTTCTCCTACTTGTTGTAAGAATTCTTTAGGAGTTAATACTCTAATGCCAAATTTCTCTGCTGCTTGTAAATCTTTTTGATTGTAAGTGATAATAAACTCGGCTTGGCATTCCATCGCTAAGTCTATTAAAAAATCATCGTCTGGGTCGCGTGCAATTGGTCGCCATAGATAAAAAATATTACATTGGTTAGATATGGCACAAAGGGCTTCTATAATATTATCAATATCTTGATTGTTTAGGGTTAACTGGTCTTTTTGTCTTTTAAGTATTTCTTCGTACTCGAAGATTAATGTGGTAGAAATATTTAATCGCCAGCGAGTATCGTTGAGTATGCTTAACAGCTTGTAGGATGCGCCACGACTAGAGCGTAAACCAGCTAGAAGTACGTTGGTATCTAGTATAATTTGATAAGGTATTGTCATTTTTTAGTTTTGTTGCATACTGTCTTGTGTCTGGTTTTTCGCTGTTTGTTTGTGATTATTATTAATGGTCTGCTTTTAAACCCAAGGCTTGATTAATTTCAGCCAATAAGTCTTCCATTGATATGGAACGAGGCAAAATCTCCGGGGCGATGTCTTCTTTTCCAGACACTATGCGAACCACAAACTGAGCTAATTCACTCGTGAAGTTTTCGGCTGTAACCAAGCTCTTGCAAGTTTTTTCAGTTAGAGAATCAGTAGGCGTGTGACTGAATCGCTGGTCAATGATCAAAATTGGCGGCTTGAAAGGTAAGTCGGCTAATGCTTTTAACTCTTTTAGCACCTCTTGATGAACAGAAGAATCTCCTAAGCAAATCAGCAGTAAGTCAACGCTTTGGTGGCGAATTTGTTGTATGACTTCTGCCCAGTAACGCCCCATTGAGGCTTTTAAACCAGCCGTTTGTAAGTACTGGATTAAAGCTTGAAACCACTCAGATCCCCGTATAGCTAAACCATGCAAGCTATGGTTACCCTGGTTATTGGGTGAATGTTTTGCGACTGTTTGATCACCCTGATCAGCGTCTGGCTGAACCCTCAGGCCATAGTCCAGCATGGTTAAATCTACCACCAGGATACTGGGTGGGCAGCAGATACCAGATGCAATTTGTAACACAGATAACAAGGGATCTGTGGTATAATCACCGTTTTCTTTTTCTTGGGACAATGATCTCAAGTAAGGAAACACCGACAAACCAGGTATCTGGGAAGCAGCTAGGGTAGTCGCCACATCACAAGTCACCAGTGGAATATTAGCCAGTATGGGATGTTGAGCTAACTCTTGTAGGTAAGTTTGTGCCAAGGCACCTTCGACATCCAGTAAAATGACATCAAACTGCCAAACCTGTGCCAAGAGTTCAGCTTGATCTAAATCATCTACTTCTATCACCCGATGTTCTCGCAGTGAAGGGTGGGGGTTAATTGATTCTAAATTCTGTTCTACCAACCTGAGAATTCTCAGTGGACTTGTGATCGGGGTGATTGGATGATTATTTAACTGTGAATTTCTCATTGCTGGTTGAGTACACAAGTTTTCTAACAGTGGTACTAAGGCCTCATGCTGAACTGGTAAGTTGAGGAAACCATCCGCCCCATGGGCAAATACTTGCTCTTTTTCCGCGCCAGTGGCTGTGACTATTACGGGAATATCCCTAATTGCAGCATCAGATTTCAATAGAGTCAGAACATCCCAACCTGACAGTAAGGGTAATAAGGGGTTTAAGAAGATCGCTTTCGGTTGCAAGCGGCGGGCTTTTTCTACTGCTTCTGTTCCTGAGCGAGCGATGACGACACGATAACCTAAAACTTTCAGCTTATCGGTCAAATCTTCGATATATCGAGCTACTGCTTCCACTACTAGCACTAACCGTTGTGAGCTGGCGGGTGGATGTTGGGTAGTTGTCGCCACGCGCTGGCGTGCTGAGATTTCTCTGCGCGACCCTGGGGAAACGGCGTGACCCCTCACTCCCAAGCTGCTCAATCCTTGTGTTTCAGGAGTTTTGATCTGGCTATGTTCTTTGATTCCTGTCTCTGCTTCACTCAAGCCTGTTGTGGGCGGACTAGGTGGGAGTAGTAGTGTAAATTGGCTACCTTTGCCTTCACGAGATAAGAAGCTCACGTCACCTCCGTGAAGACGAGCTAAAGCCCTGGTTAAAACCAGCCCCAGACCAGTACCTTCAAATTGGCGCGTCAGGGGATTTTCTAGTTGTTGGAATTTTTGGAAGATTAAATGTTGCTGATGTTCGGGAATGCCAATACCTGTATCCCAGATAGTAAAGGCAATCCAGCCTTCCCAACGACTGACGCGCAAACCAATTTCCCCGGAGTTTTCTGTGAACTTAAAGGCGTTGGAAAGTAGGTGTACTAACATCTGCCGCAAGCGCAATTCATCCGCTACTATCTCATCTAAATCTGGTTCAATCGAGATGGCTAATTCAGGTATGGAATTGGCTGTTGGGGTGGCGGTAGCTTTGGTGGTTTGAGTGTGAATCGCTTTTGCTTCTGTGATGGCGCGATCGCACACTGCACGAATTTTCACCGGGACAAGGGCTAAATCCATCTGTCCGGTTTCCATGCGGGTCAAATCTAAAATGTCATTAACTACACTCATCAAATGTCGTCCACTTTGATGAATCAGTCCTGCATAACGGGCTTGGCGCTCGTTGAGTTCACCCAACTGCTGATCTACCAGTAACCTTGATAGTCCCAAAACCGCAGTTAGGGGAGTCTTCAGTTCATGACTAATACAAGCTAAAAACTCATCTTTTAATCGATTTAATTGAATCAGGTCAGCATTTTTGGCTGCTAGTTCTTTATATATCTGCTGCTGTTCGGTGACATCAGTAGCTAATACTAAACATAGGTCATTACTTCCTTGAGTCTTGGGAGTAGCCTCAGTTTGCCTACAGTTCAATTCTGGCAGATTCAGTTCTTGGGAGAGAAGTTCTGATTTGTGACTATCTAAGGTAATTTTGGCAAACTGCCAAATTCGCTCGCTACCATTGTGCACTTCCACAACACAGGTGCAAGTACCCATCTGACTATCCAAAAAACAGTGATTGGATTTACTCTTTTTGGGGGTTGACTGCTTACTTTTATCTTCTTCTCTAGCAGATGCTCCGCGAACGCTATCGTGTAGGCTATGTCTGGGTGGTGGGGAATATCCCCCCTGTGGCAGAGGTTCATTCGCTGACATCAAGGTCTGTTCTGTTGAATGAGATTCCCTAGGATGATTATTCCCTTGAGAATAAAATCTGCTAGCTTTAGCGTATTCTGAAGCCGTTTTCCTCTCCTGGGAGGCTAGTATTGCTTCGACTTGTTCGCGAATCCCTTCGGGATCTTTCAATACTCCTAATTGCTCCCACCAAGCCGGATTTTGCGCTACTATTTCACCTGTTCCAGTTTGCAGCATTAACGGCCAAGGCAGTATTTCTAATAGCTGCACTAGTGATTTTTGTGCCGGTTGATATTGATTTCTCAGCCGCGATCTGGCTATGGCTTCTCCACGTAAGCAATCCCGCAGTGCTGGTAGCAATCGCGGCAGCCCAGCTTGGCATTCAGCGATTCTCCCAGTAGTTCGCCCCCGTGGTGACTTATCAGTTCGCCAGTGAGTTTTGCTGATCTTGTTGGAGGTGTTAGCATTATCTGGGGAACTGTTTTTAGGCGTTCTCTTCCCCGAAGGTGAGCAGTGGTTGCTACTAGAATCAAAAGCCAATTTTTCTTGAGTTAATGCTCTTAACACTCGTGAGCTATTCAGCAGCCCTAGAAATTTGCCTTCTTTATCAATCAGTGCCCAATCTAAGTTATTGTTGTTTCGGCTCCTTTGGTAACGCCAAAGCAGATCTAATTGCTCTACACAATAAGTTGCTGGTAATGTCTTGAGAGGCTCGATTATGGCTTGATCCCACCTTGACAATGGCTGCTGCAAGTCCAAAACTTGATTTCCACCCCATACTGCCAATAATTTTTGTGTTAAGCGGGCAGACTGCACCAATCCTAAGGGGTATTGTTGCTGATTTACTACTACCAAGCGATCGCACTGCTCTTGCTCAAAAATCTCCAGCACCATAGCCAGAGTACTTGTTTCTAAGCAGCTGGGTACGGTTGCGAGAAAGTCATAAAGCGGGTACTGTAACATTGACATAAGGAACCTTAGGGGTCATTCTTCTTTGTGTAAGCTTGCCGCTTCACCATCGGCACTTCGGCAAAAAGTATTAGAGCGGCAAAGCAATAATATTCAGAAGAATCATTTCACGGATTCTTTTTACAGCTTCAATGCCATTGAGACAAGGGGGAAAGCCGTTCGCCTGTACTCACGACGAGGTTGTTAAAAGACAAGACTTATGGGATTGACTCGTTGTCCTGGCCAATCTTAGTTTTCGGTGAATATCCTTGTCAGTTTCCTACTGGTGTTCAAACTCCTCTGCAATAGTGACAACTAAAACAATTATCAGGCCAAAGATTCGCTAATAAACCTTGAGGAATTATAATGATTTAGAATGTGAAGATACTTTGAGTTAATTTAAGTATCTATTACAGGGAGTCAGAACCCCCACCTCCAAGGCGGGGAGATAGATAAATGCCTCATCTCACCAGGGATTTAGTCTTTATTGACTGGCTTTCAGGGACAGTTTTCAAGACATACCTTGTAATGCTCCCGCCATTTCTCTGCTCCCCTTATGCAAACTCTTAAACATCCTTACAGGGGTTGAGGAAGTCTAGTTTGCATAGTTAGTCATCTTAAACCGTTTTGGTCACTAACATTACCGGAGTAACAGGAGTTACAAGCATACATGGAAATGCATCAGTACTACTTGTCTCACCGCCAAAGGGTAAAAGGGAATCAATTTCCCCAATATGTCCGCCCACGACCGCCAGATTCTGGTCTTTGTTCATAAATTTGCCGGCAACCACGACACGGAGATTATAGTAAAACTACTGTATCCATACATGAGGAAATATACATAAGTCTATGCTCAACTAATTCATGTATCTTGATGGAAAAACTACTAGGCTTCATCAATAAACTATGAAGCCCCAGCACTGACTACAGTGTATCTGGTGCAACAACCTGAGGTTGATATGATGTTGATATGAGTCCTTCTCTCAAAGAGAAATCGCCACTTGAATACACAACTAGACATCAACTTAGAAGTTTAGAGGTGTGATTCACATCTAACATAGATATTCCCAAGATTATATATCAGTATACGGATATATCAGTATATAGATGATATTACTACTCATATTGATTTTTCCACTGCCAAAAATTAGATCATCCGGCTCAACTACCCATTCAAGTCGAGTTGAGCAGGACAGATTAGGCCTTGGAACTATGACACCACAGACTAACTACTTCGCCCCCAGAGTAGAACTACTACCACTGTTAAAATCTACTACCTACTGAGGTGATGGTGAGAATATCTTAATAAAAATTTTACTAATAAACATTTTGATGTATTTCCATGTCAGAAGCACAAACCACAGCACTTCTTTCAGCAGATGACTCAAGTTGATCGGCAGGTATTGTTACAACAACTAAAATCAGATTACCGCCATATTCTTCTCAATTACTTCACCCCAGACAAAACTCTGAAAGAACAAATCGATAAATTTATCAATGCAGTATTTTGTGCTAATATTCCTGTGCCACAAATCCTTGAATTTCATATGGAATTAATTGAAGACTTTTCCACACAACTAAAGCTAGAAGGAAGGAGCGACGAAATATTACTTGATTATCGCCTAGCACTAATAGATATCCTCGCTCACCTGTGTGAACATTATAGATGTTCAATCTCTAAAGAGAGTAAATTTGTCAGATGAATCAATCCAAAAAAACCTATGTTCTCAAGCTTTATGTAGCTGGAAACACACCCAACTCAGTTCGAGCCTTAAAAATCCTTAAAAACATTTTAGAGCAAGAATTTCAAGGTGTATATGCCTTAAAAGTAATTGATGTCCTAAAGAACCCCCAGCTAGCCGAAGAAGATAAAATCTTAGCCACCCCAACATTATCTAAAATTTTACCTCCACCGGTGCGCAAAATCATTGGTGACTTATCAGACAGAGAAAGGGTATTGATTGGATTAGACTTACTTTATGAAGAACTGGGCGAAGAATATTGGGAATAATAAACAAGGGTTCATCATACAAATTTTCTAACAAATCACCAATTTTACTAATATAAAAAGCGGGTATAAAACCCATATCCTAGTAAGCAATGAGCGAAAAAGACCAAGCAACGCCAAACAACAACCCCTTGGTTGGGGTAGAAAAGATTCGCACGATGATAGAGGGCTTTGATGACATTAGCCACGGAGGTTTACCCGTTGGTAGAACTACTTTAGTTAGTGGTACATCTGGCACAGGTAAAACCTTATTATCACTGCAATTTCTCTATAACGGTATTACCCGATTTGATCAAGGGGGTGTATTTGTAACCTTTGAAGAATCCCCCGGTGACATTATTAAAAATGCGGAAATTTTCGGTTGGAATTTACAACAGCTAATTGACGAAGGTAAGTTATTTATTCTGGATGCTTCACCGGATCCCGAAGGTCAAGATATTGTAGGTAACTTTGACCTTTCAGCCCTGATTGAGCGTTTGCAATATGCAATTCGCAAATACAAAGCCCAAAGAGTATCAATTGACTCCATCACAGCCGTATTTCAGCAGTATGAAGCCATGGGAGTAGTGCGGCGAGAGATTTTCCGTCTTGTGGCCCGTCTCAAGCAACTACACGTCACAACTATAATTACTACTGAACGTAGTGAAGAATACGGTTCTGTTGCTTCATTTGGAGTAGAAGAATTTGTTTCCGACAATGTAGTAATTGTGCGTAACGTTTTAGAAGGAGAACGGGCGGCGCCGCACAATTGAAATTCTCAAATTGCGTGGTACAACTCATATGAAAGGGGAATATCCCTTTACAATTACCAATGGAGGAATTAATATTTTTCCCTTGGGAGCCATGCGCTTAACCCAGCGCTCCTCTAATATCAGAGTATCCTCGGGAGTCGAAACCCTAGATAAAATGTGTGGGGGTGGTTTCTTTAAAGATTCTATTATTTTGGCAACGGGAGCCACCGGAACTGGTAAAACTTTATTGGTGAGTAAATTTTTGCAAGATGGCTGCATCAATGGTGAGCAGGCAATATTATTTGCTTATGAAGAATCGCGCGCCCAACTGTCTCGTAATGCTTACTCTTGGGGAATTGACTTTGAAGACTTAGAACGTCAAGGTTTACTGAAAATAATTTGTACTTATCCTGAATCAACTGGTTTAGAAGACCACTTGCAAATTATTAAATCAGAAATTGCTATGTTTAAGCCATCTCGCATTGCCATTGACTCCCTGTCAGCATTAGCCAGAGGAGTCAGCAATAATGCCTTTCGCCAGTTTGTCATTGGTGTGACTGGTTATGCGAAACAAGAAGAAATCACCGGTTTTTTTACCAACACAACTGACCAATTTCTGGGATCACATTCCATCACAGACTCCCATATTTCCACAATTACTGATACGATTTTGATGTTGCAGTACGTAGAGATTCGGGGTGAAATGTCACGGGCGATTAATGTGTTTAAAATGCGGGGTTCCTGGCACGATAAAGGTATCCGTGAGTACAATATTACTGCTGATGGTCCGGAAATTAAAGATTCTTTCCGTAACTACGAACGAATTATTAGTGGTGCGCCTACCCGGGTTAGTATCGATGAAAAGGCGGAACTATCTCGCATAGTGCAACGTTTTGACAACAAACCGAGTTCCGACTCCCCAATTTAGAGTCGTGGTAATCCATACTGAAATTAAGGATCGTGCTATATTCGGCTCATAAGACGGGTTTTCTGCCCCTAGTATTGATTTTCGTGTGAGGGGATGCGGTGAAAGGACAATATTTATTTTATAGTTTCTTACCTGGCGTCACAGCAGCAGTATTAACAACCCAAACTGCTTTGGCGACGACAGTGAGCGGTACACCAATTGTCTCTTCTGCAGGGGTCTTGACCTTTCCTGACAGTCAAACCTGGCTGGGAGACAATATTAATACCCAAATGCGTGATACTAATGCGGATGTTTTTCCAGATGTAGTACCAGAATCTGAGTTAACTAGACTGCAATTACAGTCTTCAAGTAGTAAGAATAATCCAGCCAGCTTGAGCAAAAAGACTGGGACACCTGTAGAACATCAGCCCTCTCAAAAAGATGAAGGTAAAGTCGGTGTCACACATGGGCAGAATTTTGCCCATTTTCAAAACCATCAACAACCAACTCAAGTCGGTACTTCAGGGAATAAATTAAATCAAACTGTTGTGGCGACTGTGGTCTCACCCAGAACTTCTACCCAGCCAGTCAGTTTTACCCTGTCGGCTTTACAGCAACCAACAGCGACCGGTAAACAACAGCAAACTCATTTATCGACAATTCTACCGACTGCGGTCACCGGCGCAAGAGCAACAAAATTACTGGGGGTACATGGTTGTTCAGCTATTAGTGGCTGTCTCCCTCCATCCAGAACTAAGAACTTGATTGCTGGGAGTTATTCATCTGCTAGCAAAACCAACTCAGGATTGGTCAATACTGGGGGTATATTAACTTTTCCCTCACCAGGAACTGAATATGTTGCACCTGTAACCACGGGGGAAAATATCACTCCAGTGGAAAATGTGGAATTTACCCCTACGAATAGCGTGGAAATTCCTGATTACCTAACTCCTAGTCCCAACCCTCTGCAATTTCCGACTAAACCAGAGGAAGTAAGACTGGAAACTAATCAGCCCATTACCTTGGCACAGGCCTTAGAACTAGCAAGGCGCAACAATCGAGATTTACAGGTGTCTCTACTGGAGCTAGAACGGGCTCAAGCCGCCCTACGCCAGGAGCAAGCTGCTTTGTTGCCCAATCTGGGTCTTAGTGCTGATGTCAATCGCGGCCGGTCTGCTGACCAACAGCGGGCGATCAATCAAGCAGAGCAACAAACAGGTATACCTCAGCCAGGAGCGGAAACTATATCCTCTTTTAGAGGAGAAGCCCAACTGAGCTATGACCTGTTTACCTCTGGGAGACGGCAAGCTACCATTAAACAGGCCGAAGAGCGGTTAAAGTTCAGTGAGTTGGCTGTAGAACGCCAATCGGAAGAAATTCGCTTGAATGTGGCTACGGAATACTACAATTTGCAACAAGCAGATGAACGAGTACGCATCGCCCAATCTGCTGTGGAAAATTCCCAGGCCAGTTTACGAGATGCACAAGCTTTAGAAAGGGCTGGGGTGGGTACACGATTTGATGTTTTGCAATCCCAAGTTAACCTGGCTAACTCCCAGCAAGAACTGACTAATGCTCGCTCCCAGCAAGAAATTGCTCGTCGGATTCTCGCGACTCGCCTGAGTGTGCCACAATCGATAAATCTGAGTGCGGCTGATCCTGTGCAATTGGCTGGTCTGTGGAACCGAGACTTAGAAACTAGCATTGTGTTAGCGTTTCAAAATCGCCCAGAACTTCAACAGCAATTGGCACAACGTAACATCAGTGAACAACAGCAGCGAGAAGCACTTGCATCCCTAGGTCCTCAAGTGCGCTTCATTGCTAGTTATAACCTGCTAGATCAATTCGATGATGGTGTTAGCCTTACTGATGGTTACTCTGTGGGAGTTAGGGCTAGTTTGAATTTGTACGATGGTGGAGCCGCCAAAGCTAGCGCTGCTCAAGCAAAAACTAATGTGGCGATCGCGGAAACTCAATTTAGTGAACAGCGCAACCAAATCCGCTTCCAGGTTGAACAAGCTTTTTCTACCCAGCGCGCTAGTTTAGAAAATGTCCAAACTGCTAATGCTGCTTTAGAACAGGCTAGAGAGGCTCTGCGTTTGGCTCGGTTGCGATTCCAAACCGGTGTAGGTACTCAAACTGATGTGATTAACTCCGAAAACGACTTAACAAGAGCTGAAGGTAATCGAATTACAGCTATTTTAGATTACAATCGCGCCTTGGCTCAGTTACAACGAGCAGTTACCAGCAGGGCTTTAGCTGAGTAAATTCAATAAAAAACCTGTGGGATATTGCTTTTTTGCCCCCTGAATCAATCTGGGGGCTGTTCCTCCGCTATCATTGACCCGCAATAGTAGCAAATTCCTAAGTGGCCATGGTGACAACATCAAAAGGTTTAGTAGCTAGTTCCTGTTTTCTTAACTAATACTAAGAAATACTCACATTTACTCAAAACTTCCTGTCATCTTTTCGCTTTGTGACAAAATGCTACTAGGATTCAAAACTCAACTCAAAGTTAACAAGCAACAACGACTACTACTGGCGCAACACGCAGGAGTAGCCAGACACGCTTGGAATCAAGGTTTAGCACTTTGTCAACAGGTATTATTACATAACAAACTTAATCCTCAAGACAAAATCAAATTTCCCACAGCTATAGATTTACATAAATGGTTAGTAGCAGCCATTAAATCTACCCTTCCTTGGTATTATGAAGTTTCTAAATGCGCCCCTCAATACGCATTAAGATATCTGTCAGATGCCTTTAAATCCTTATTCAAAAAAAGTAAAGGCTTTCCTAAGTTTAAGAAAAAAGGGAGACATGATTCTTTTACCTTAGATGGGGCAATAAAAATTGATTATAGAAAAATCAAAGTACCCGTAATTGGTTGGCTAAAAACTTATGAAATTCTCCCGACTGGATATAAACCGAAATCTGTCACCATCAGTAAACAAGCTGATAAGTGGTTTATCTCGTGGAAACTGGAGGTGATAACCAATGAAACACCTAAAAAACAAGACTTTGTAGGAGTTGACTTGGGCATAAATCATCTAGCAACGTTATCAACAGGAGAAATCTATGATGGAGTAAAAAGCTATAAAAAGTATGAATCTAAATTAGCAAGAATGCAATATTTGAACCGACATAAACTCAGAGGTTCAAATAATTATAGAAAAGCCCAAATCCAAATAGCGAGATTACACCAAAAAATAGCTAATATCAGAAAATATACATTACATAAAATCACCACCTATATCAGCCAAAACCACGCGGTGATAGGGATAGAAGATTTAAATGTATCTGGGATGTTAGCGAATGGGAAATTATCAAAAGCTATTGCCGATATGGGCTTTTATGAATTTAGAAGGCAGTTGGAATATAAAACACAACTGTATGGCAGTAAGTTAGTAATTGTGGATAGATTTTATCCCAGTAGTAAGACTTGCTCAAGTTGTGGAGAAAAGAAATCATCACTGTCATTATCTCAAAGAGTGTTTAAATGTGATAGTTGTGGCTTTGAGAGTGACAGAGATTTAAACGCGGCGATTAATTTAAAAAAAGAAGCGGTCAGATTGATCGTGTTAGCCTGTGGACTAGATAGTGCCGACACTGCTAGGGTGAAACACAGAAGAAAAAGCCGACTTTTGTTAGCATTAGTTAGCTTTTTTGGATCGGAAATCAGTTAAAGTAAAGATAAATAAACAAAGCCCTTTAAAATAAATGGTTGCTATACCCTTAGAGGAAATCTCTACTCAACTAGAAAGTGCCAATTTACGCGATCGCATGGTAGCCCTAGCTAGCTTGCGTCATATATCCCCGGAAGACGCAGTACCCCTAATTAAAAAAGTATTGAATGACGAATCGCTGCAACTGCGCTCTATGGCAATATTTGCCCTAGGAGTGAAACCCACAGCCGAATGTTATGAAATTTTAGTAAAAATTCTGGAAAATGACCCAGATTATGGTATACGTGCCGATGCAGCGGGTGCTTTAGGATATTTGGGTGATCCTAGAGCCTTTGAGGTACTAGCAAGGACTTTTTATGAAGATACTGACTGGCTCGTGCGCTTTAGTGCTGCTGTATCCTTGGGAAATATCAAAGATCCACGGGCCGATGATGTTTTAATTCAAGCCTTAAATAGCAGCGAAACCGTATTACAAGAAGCCGCAATTTCCGCACTAGGGGAAATACAAGATATTGATTCTGTAGATAGTATTCTGCGCTTTGCTCAGTCAGATGATTGGTTAGTGCGCCAAGGCCTGGCGGAAGCCTTAGGAAATCTTCCTACTAATAAGAGTATTTCTGCTTTAAAATACTTAGAAAAAGATCGGCATCCCAACGTTGCACAAGCGTCGAGGATTTCCCTGGAAAAGCTGGAAAAACAAACCTTAAAAGCTTAATCCCAACCCTGGGATGTGTGACCTTATTGTTGCAGGGTAATTTAATTTATGAATATTGAAGAATTTTTTGAATTGAGTGCTGGTAAATGGTTTTCTCACCGTACTAGTCACCATTTAGCCTTTAAACAATCTGAAGATGGCAAATCAGACATCTTAATTGAGAGTCTAGCCGCCGATCATCCCGAGGTGATCAAACTGTGTGAACAATACGAAATTGCCCCTAGTAAAGCCTCCTGTGGTGCCAGAGTCACCTGGAATGGTACCATGGAATGGGACGAAGAAAAACACATCGGCTCTACTGTGTTAGTTACCGTACCGGATGAGAATAATCCCCATGAAGGTAAATTACTGCGAGAAATGGGTTATGCCGAGAAAGCCCCCGTCGCTGGAACCTATAAAATGGGTAGCGATGGGGCTTTAACTCTCTTAACAGAGTATGAAACCATGTCTAGTGAAGAACGTTTATGGTTCGCTAGTCCGAATTTACGGATGCGGGTGAGTGTCCTTAAGCGTTTTGGCGGCTTTAGTATGGCTTCCTTTACATCGGAAATCCGTATGGGTGCATCGGCTGCAAAAGCATCAGAAACAGCCAATTCCGCCTCTAGTTAGTTCTCTTACTCGTTTCTCCTTCGAGGTTATACCTTACTTACATCTTGCAAAACATTCTTGAAAAGCTTATCAAATAAGGATTTCGAGATTTGAAAAATGCAACACTCTTGACAAAAAGTAATAGATAGCCTCGAAGGACAGGGTTTAGCGGTGAGGTATTTTGAGGAGGATGTCACATTTGTAATAAGTTTGACAGCATCTGGGGTAGTGGTAGGACAATAATTACTAACAATCCCATGGCCATCAATCCTAAAATGTCACGTTTATTATCCAGTTCGGTGACATCATTCAAAGCCGGTTCATCAATCAAGGGGATCAAGAATAAGATAATTGCCCACAGCAAAAATCCTGACTGCACCAAAGAAAGTATTAGCAGTAATAAGCGAGAAATTTGACCGATGACCATGGCGGTTCTTTGCCCAAACATCGCATGGACAATGTGACCCCCATCTAATTGTCCCACGGGCATCAAATTCAAGGCTGTGACGATTAGCCCCAGAAAACCGGCTATGGCCAGGGGATGAAGGTTAATTGCTGATGTTGAGGTTAACTGGCTCCCTAATGCTAACTTAGATAGCAATGCTAATAAAATAGAAGATTTGGGGTTGAGAGCTTCCGGGTTGAACAGTCCTGCTTGGTCAGTCAGAGGAACCAATTCCGAATTCACCAAACCCCATAATAGTATAGGTACAGTGATGACAAAACCTGCCAATGGCCCCGCAATGCTGACATCAAATAAAGCTTTGCGGTGAGGAACAGGACTACGCATTTGAATAAATGCGCCAAAGGTGCCCAAAAAGAAGGGGAGGGGTATAAAATAAGGCAGAGTTGCCCGAATTTGGTAGTACCGCGCCGTCAAATAATGACCCAGTTCGTGGATGCCCAAAATAGTCATCAGACCTAGGGAATAGGGTAATGCTTGCCAGAATATCCTGGGGTCAGATACTAATTGTTGTGGGTCAGAGCCGGCGATGCTAGCCCCCACTAGAGTAGTAGTAATTAAAGTGGCTACTAGCAAAAATAAAGCGAATCCTGGGCGTGTGATCTTCTGTGGCTGACTAGGATTTCTAGCGGTTTGAGTGTTAGGTACAAGGATAAAGAAAGGTTTACCATTGAAACCTTCTTGGAAAATCAGCAGAAAGCGATCGCCAAATTCCGCTTCTATATTGGCCTTAATCTGCTGATAAGCTTGAGTAGGTGTAGTTCTGATCTGGCCCGACAGATAATCGCCTGGGGTTTGTACTCAATGTTGTGGATGTAGTATACAGACCAGGGAAAACAATTTCTCAATTGAATTTCTTCGGTTGGTTCAATGGGTCGCACTGGTACTGGTTCTGCGGTAGGATGGATTGCCGATTGTGATCTAATATCTTGGGGTTGAGTGGGTGTATTTCTGGGCTTTCTCCGACCCCATTCCAACAACACCCAGTATAACAGAACGCAGATAATTGATGGCCAAATAATCAGTGATGATGGCGGCGGTTGTTCGGTTCCATAAATCAGAGTCCATCCGCTCAATATCAAAGCTGGACTCATTAACACCAACCACAGCAACCAGACTGGAGTCTGGGTGATCTGAGCGACGCTGCGCTGCACTATCAGATAAGTAGCTATTCCCAGTAGGAGAAGGAACCAAAATGTCATGTGATTTTCAGTAATTTGGCAGAAATGTCTTACTCCCGTGTTGTCACCATAGCCTTCTCCTGGGGAGAACCTGCTGAGGAAACACACCCGGTTGACTTTGAACCCGATTCCATAACAGTTAACAGAACTTAATTAATTGAAAAATAAGTTCAATTCTGTCACCTAATTTTCCACACTTTCGGTTTTTACTCATGTGCGCCTTACCTCAACAGCCAAATCAGACAGCGAAACCACCACGTCCGGTGCTAGATAGGATCTTTGCCTTCCCGCCCAATCGGGACACATTAGGGGGAACCTCTTATCTTATTGTAGGAAATGAGGGCAATATTCTCATAGATTCTCCGGCTAATGACCCCATAAATCAAGATTTTTTGCGATCGCATGGTGGCGTGCGTTGGTTATTTCTGACTCATCGAGGTGCTATTGGTAAAACAGCACAAATTCAGAAAACCTTTGGTTGTGAAGTTCTGATTCAAGAGCAAGAAGCCTATTTACTACCTGGATTAACCTTGACCACCTTTACCCAGGAATTTAGACTTAATTCCACAGCTGAAGTGATTTGGACATCTGGACATTCTCCCGGTTCATCTTGTTTGTACTACAGTGATTTGGGGGGGGTGTTATTTTCCGGTCGTCATTTAGTACCTGACCCCACAGGGGAGCCAGTAGCTTTTCGCACAGCTAAAACCTTTCATTGGTCTAGACAAATTAAAAGTTGGCAATTACTCCGAGAAAGGTTCACAGCCGAAACACTCCAGTACATTTGTCCCGGTGCTAACACAGGTTTCCTCAGAGGAAAATATGTAATAGATAATGCTTACCAACGCCTTGTTAATACCTGTGTTACCATGAGTGCCGCCCCTATCTCAAGTAACTGATAATTCACGTGTTAATTAATCAATCAGCTCCCCGACTTGTGCAAGAAATCGGGGAGCTATCTGGGAGTTTGTGTTAATTAACCCCAGTATCGACCCCAGCAAATACAGAAGTTGTTTTCAATAATTCCAGCGCCCCTTGATATTGCAAATCGTCTGGGGTAGCAATTTGTGTGCGGGTAATGGATTCTTGGGAAATCACCTGATCTGGGGTAATTCCTAATTTATTAATATCCCGATGTGATGGTGTTTCGTACTTAGCAATGGTCACTGCCAAGCCAGAACCGTCGGATAATTCAAACAGAGACTGAATTAGACCCTTACCAAAAGTAGTTTCCCCCACCAAGGTAGCACGATGGTTATCTTGCAGCGCGCCGGCGAGAATCTCACTAGCACTAGCGGTACCTTGATTTACCAAAATCACCAGGGGGTCATCTGTCAAAGCCGGGCCAAAGGATTCAAAACTGCCCTGAATGCCCTGGCGATTGACGGTGTAAACTATAGTACCGGAGTTCAACCACAGACGGGCAATTTCAATTCCTGATTGTAATAACCCCCCAGGATTATTCCGCAAATCTAAAATATAGGCAGCCGCGCCTTTTTTCTCTAGACTAGAAATAGCATGGGCTAATTCCATAGAGGCATTAGCGTTGAATTGAGTTAGACGCAGATAGCCAATGGGGGTACCTTGGGGAGAAAAGCGTAGGTCTGCGACTACAGGATTCAGCTCAATGCGATCGCGTACTATTTTCACCTCTTGTTCTGCGCTATCATCCCGTGAAATCAAAAGTGTCACAGAACTACCAATCGGACCGCGCATTTTGGCAGCTGCCTCGTCAAGAGTTAAATTATCTGTAGAAAGCCCTTCGATTTTCACAATGCGATCGCGGGGTTTAATCCCTGCTAAATCTGCTGGCGAGTTCATGATAGGAGTCACCACTTCCAGCTTACCGGTTTCGGGATTGATAGCAATTTGCAACCCTACCCCAGTCAGTTCACCAGAAGTATTCACCTGCAAACTGCGGTACTGCTCGGGGTCTAAAAACCTTGTAAACGGATCCCCCAGAGTCTGGAGCATTTTCCGAATCGCTGCATAAGCAGCTTCTGGGTTTTTTATTGGCTTCTCCAGAATCTTTTGCCGCACCGCAGACCAATTTTGATGATTAAATGTCTCATCCAGGTAATTGCGATTGACAATTCGCCAAACTTCTGAAACTAATTTCTGCTCATCCGTCAAAGCCGCGGCTGGTGGGACAAAAGCCCCCACCACCAACCAAAGAGCCACTAGCAATGAAAATCCCAGCCGAAAAACCTGTTTTTGCATGAACCGCATTTTCAAAATCCACTTGCTCCCAAATTTGCCCAACAATACTGAGGAAAAATGCCTATTTACCTCATCGTTGATGAAATCTATCTCTCAACTATGTTACTTTTTTTATAGAAGTGGTGCATTCCTCTCATCAAGCTCTTGCTATGACTGAGGGGCTGCATTTCACCCAGGAAACGATAAGATCGACTTGGTGGCGAGCATTTGTGGTGTTAGCTTGCCAAGAGAACGCAATATATTCCATATTTACAGAGTGTTAAGTTTTCCAAAAATTCTGATCACTCTGCTCAAAGCGAAAGTAACTCCTCTTTGTGAAAATCCCAAAATAGTTAATTGGGAGATTAATCAACCGCAACCGATTTTTAGGAACTTGAGATTGTATGGCCAACGTTTATGACTGGTTTGAGGAACGCCTAGAACTTCAGGCCCTCGCTGATGACGTGACTAGCAAGTATGTCCCTCCCCATGTCAATATCTTTTATTGCTTGGGCGGAATTACCCTGGTTTGCTTTCTAATTCAGTTCGCCACTGGATTTGCGATGACGTTCTACTACAAGCCCACTGTAACTGAAGCTTATGCCTCGGTACAGTACATTATGAATGAGGTCAATTTCGGTTGGCTGATTCGCTCCATCCATCGCTGGTCTGCCAGCATGATGGTGTTAATGATGATTTTGCACGTCTTCCGGGTATACCTCACCGGTGGTTTCAAAAAGCCCCGGGAATTAACTTGGGTCAGCGGTGTGATTCTAGCAGTCATCACTGTTTCTTTTGGTGTGACAGGCTACTCCCTACCTTGGGACCAAGTTGGTTACTGGGCGGTAAAAATCGTCAGCGGCGTACCAGAAGCAATTCCGGTAGTTGGCGTTTTTATTTCTGATATGTTACGCGGTGGTTCTAGTGTGGGTCAAGCAACCCTGACTCGCTACTATAGCGCTCACACCTTTATACTGCCTTGGTTAATTGCGGTGTTCATGCTGTTCCACTTCTTGATGATCCGCAAGCAAGGTATTTCCGTCTTTGTAATCCCTTAAAGCCACAATGGGAAAAGGCGACGGCTTTGAGTTCCCAGATGCAAATGTTTGTTTTAAACTTATGAGAAATCAGCAATTCATCGCTCATAAGCGACAATAAAAACAAAGATTTGTATTTGAAGCTCAAAGCTATAGATACCCCCCCTTAGGGTAAGCCTCATAGCTCATGGCTTTTACAAATGCTTTAACTGAATTTGAGCAGGAGAGCGTATTTAAATATGTCAACGCAGAAAAAACCCGATCTGAGTGATCCTCAGTTAAGAGCTAAACTCGCCAAAGGCATGGGCCACAACTACTATGGTGAACCCGCTTGGCCTAATGACCTACTGTATGTATTTCCCATTGTGATTATGGGTTCATTTGCTTGTATTGTGGCTCTAGCTGTGCTAGACCCAGCAATGACAGGTGAACCAGCTAATCCTTTCGCCACCCCCCTGGAAATTCTACCAGAGTGGTATTTGTATCCTGTATTCCAGATTTTGCGATCGCTTCCTAACAAACTTTTAGGAGTGTTAGCAATGGCTGCTGTACCCCTGGGCTTAATCCTCGTTCCCTTTATTGAGAACGTGAATAAATTCCAAAATCCTTTCCGTCGTCCAGTTGCAACTACAGTGTTCCTCTTTGGTACATTAGTAACTGTATGGTTAGGTATTGGTGCTGCTTTACCATTAGACAAATCTTTGACATTGGGATTGTTCTAAACTAAGTAGCAAAACTTCTTTGACACCTGTAGTTTGAAGATCATCCTCCAAAATTAGCATTTGATATTCAGAACTGCTGAACCGCTCAAATTTGATTTGACAGATGCTGGTAATTCTGGCGGATGTGATTTTGAAACTTACAGGTGTCAACGTAAAATTACGCGCCAAACAGCTGATGGGCGAGGCGATATCAAAGTAACTAGGACTGCGATCGCTGCTTGAACCCAGAATCAATCCCCCGTGATTTATGCGGGGGAGTGCCTCCATGAAATTATATTTAAGTCAAGGTCAATGCTTAGCATAGTGCAGCACGACCATCTGGCGGTAAAGAGCGAACTCAAGCTCCTAAACTACGTACAACAATGGTTTGAGCAATTTTGTCTCACATATTTGTCTCAATTGGGCTGGTCACAAAGCCAACTTTATCGCCTCAACTTAGCATTAGCAGAGGGTTTTACCAATGCGGTTCGTCACGCCCATAGTGCTTTACCACCAGAAACTACCATCGAAATTGAAGTGAGTCTATGGATTGACAGACTGGAAGTGAGAATTTGGGATCAAGGAAAACCTTTCAATCCTGATGCGATCGCAGAGCCACAGCCGGGTACACTCCAAGTAGGCGGATATGGATGGTTTCTGCTCAGAAGATTGGCTGACCATGTTGTCTACGAACGCAGTGCTGATGGTAAAAATTGTTTATTAATACTCAAATACGCCAGAGAAAACTAGATATTTTTACCCTGGAATCGGGTATAAGCCCATAGCGCAAAACTCAATTAATATTTCTTGACCTTTGGTGGTTGACCGTGGGCTTTTGACCCGGCATTAAAATCGCTATCCTAGAGGGAGAGCAAGAAAATAATTGCAAAAATGAGCCTTAAATCTTTGGAATTGAGTCTGGAAAAACTGCGACCTTGGCTGACCATGTTAGCAGTTTTCTGGTTGCTAGCATCACTAGGCTTAGGCTGGTCTGGTAAATTCGTTGTTAATTATCTTTGGTTTGCTGTTATTTACACCCGTTGTCGCCTTCTTCGGCTTGCGCTGGTGGCTACAACGCAATTTAGTAACTGACCAATGTCCCGTCTGTAATTATGAATTTTCAGGTTTAAATAACACTCAGGTGCAGTGTCCTAATTGTGGAGAGCAATTGTCAGTAAAACAAGGACATTTTCAGCGCTTCACACCAGAAGGTACAATTGATATTCAAGCGATCGAAGTCCCAACTAAATCACTCAAAGAACAAAAGTAACCCAGATGGACACCCTATAAAAACTTTACCAGTAAATTAAGTCAAAATTTTAACTCTCAAAAGTTATGTTAAAACCACAACATAACTTTTATCTTTACACTGGTAAACCTGGAACTTGAAGCAAATCTAATTCCCGGTTAAAAATTTCATCAATGGGTAACATTTGCCCATCAGTGGTCATAAACTTATGGTCTTTTGTCGCCCGGATAATTGAACCATCTGCTAAAGAATATTCAAATAGTTCTTGTTTTCCCCGATCATGCCACTGTAGAATAGGTTGGGTATAAACATTGCCATTTTGATCAACACTATAAACATGACATTCCAGACACTTGTGGACAATTTCCCCAATGGGAATCAACCCATATTCCACCGTTAAAACCTGCGTATCATAGCTCAAACAATATTCGGCAAACTTTAACATTTGCTCAAACAATTCCTCAGCTACTTGTTTTTTAACTCCATTCTTCGCCGCACCATCAACAAACTTTTCCCGCTGCTTTTGCATTTCTGCAACCTTCTTTTTACCCATAGCGCGACGCAATAAGTCAGCTTGTCCTAGGGAATATCCAGCCATATCTTGAGCAATTTTCATAATTTGCTCTTGATAAACCATAATTCCATAGGTTTCATTCAGTATGGGTTCTAGAAGAGAATTTTGGTAATCAATCACCTCGCGCCCATGTTTACGGTTAATAAACTTAGGAATGAGTCCCGCATCTAGGGGTCCGGGTCGATAGAGTGCCAAAATAGAAGAAATATCTTCAATATTGGAAGGCTTTAAATCTCTGACTATCTGACGCATCCCTGAAGATTCTAGTTGAAATATTCCTTCTAAATCCCCAGCTTCTAAAAGTTCATAGGATTTTTTCACATCTTTGGGTAAAGTTGTATGTTCACCCTTAGCTAATATTTTTTGAGATTTTCTTTCCTGACGTGTAATTTCATCTGGGTCAATGCGATAACCTCTGCTTTGTTCAATTAAATCAATTGTTTTTTGAATCAGGGTTAAGTTACGTAACCCGAGAAAATCCATTTTTAACAACCCCAGTGATTCCAAGTCTTCCATAAAATATTGGGTAATCACCGCACCATCATTATTCCTTTGCAGTGGGACAATTTCATCTAAGGGGTCAGCAGAAATCACCACCCCAGCAGCGTGGACACCAAAAGTTTTATTAGTTCCTTCAATTCGCATGGCCATATCAACCCAATGGCGGACTTGCGGATCATTATCGTATTTTTCCTTAAACTCTGGTGCTGGGGTTTGGTCGGAAATCATCACTTTGAGTTTAGTGGGTTTACCCCGGACTACGGGAATTAATTTCGCCATTTTGTCTGATTCCCCATAGGGAATATTCAATACTCTAGCGACATCTTTTAAAACTGATTTAGAGGTGAGGCGGTTGAAAGTAATAATTTGAGCAACTCTATCTTTACCATATTTTTCAGTTACATATTCAATAACTTTGTCACGTTTTTCAATGCAAAAATCTGTATCAATATCAGGCATTGATTTACGTTCTGGGTTCAAGAATCGCTCAAATAATAAACCATGGTGTACCGGGTCTATATTAGTAATTCGCATAGCATAAGCCACCAAAGAACCAGCAGCAGAACCACGACCAGGACCTACAGGAATGTTATTATCTCTGGCAAATTTGATGTAATCCCAAACTACTAAAAAGTATGTAGAAAACCCCATGGACTGGAGCATTTTTAATTCATATTCTAATCTTTCTCTATATACTGGCTCAACTTCATTGCGGGATTTGCGGTTTAACCTTTCTAATAATCCTTGCCAAGCTACTTCTTCAGCGTAAGTGTCGGGAGTATGACCTGAAGGTATGTATGGTGTGGGAATCTGAGGTTCACCCATAATATTATAAACTGCCACTTTATCGGCAATTTCTGTAGTGGTGCTGATAGCTTCAGCAATGACATCATCTGGTAAATGGTCACGGAATAACAGTTTCATTTCTGCTGCGGATTTCAGGTATTCTGTACCGCTATAACGCATCCGTTTATCTTCACTAATTAGCTGTCCAGTTTGAATACATAGTAAAGCGTCATGTGCTTCCACATCAAAACAAGATATAAAATGAGAATCGTTAGTGGCAATAAATTTAATTCCTAATTCCCGCGCAATTTTAACAATTTCTACATTTACAATGCGGTCTTCTTGAGAGCCGTGGTCTTGAATTTCTAAATAGTAATCATCCCCAAATAATTCTTGATACCACTTGGCAATTTTCCGGGCTATCTCTGGTCTACCACTGAGAATTGCTTGGGGTATTTCTCCACCTAAACAAGCACTAGTGACGATTAAACCTTCACGATATTGTTTGAGTAGATCTTTATTAATACAAGGACGAGAAAAAATTCCCTTACCTTGTACCCCTTCCAGGTGGGAAATTGTGGTAATTTTAACTAAGTTTTTGTAACCTTGAGTATTTTTGGCTAAAACAACTTGATGATATTTGGGGCGGCGTTCTTGTTTGGTAATATCGCCGTTGATGATATACATTTCGTTGCCAATAATTGGCTTAATGTTTTTACTGCGGCAAATTTTAATCAATTCTACAGCACCATACATGACACCATGATCAGTCAGGGCGATCGCTTTCATCCCCAGAGCGATGGCTTGATCGACCAACTCCGGTAGCTGACTGGCTCCATCGAGCAAACTATAGTCGCTGTGAATATGTAATGGTACAAAGGACATATAAGTCTCCAAGCAGAAGCTGATAGTACTGCAATATACCATTTAATTTCGATTTACCAGACTAGCCAGTGTAGCTAAATCTTGGGCTGCGATCGCTTTAGGCAAATGCAGCTGATAACAGTGGGATTTTCACTGTAAAAGTTGCTCCTTGTCCTTCCCCCCCACTCTCTGCATGGACAGTACCACCATGCAATTCTACTAAATGACGTACGATTGCTAGGCCTAAACCTAAGCCCCCATAGGAGCGAGTACTAGAACTATCCGCCTGGAGGAAGCGGTCAAAAACATAAGGAAGAAACTCTGGCTTAATCCCAATACCCGTATCCCGGACTTGAATTTGAGCATAACTAGTAATGTTTCGGGGTAAATTTTTGTGATCATCAATACTATGGGAAAGTTCAACTTCTACCCTACCCCCTGTAGGAGTAAACTTGATAGCATTAGATAGTAAATTCCAGATCATCTGTTGTAAACGATCCGTATCACCGGCAACTAAAAATCTAGAATGATTGTGCTGTATTCCCTGGGGAGGAATCACGGAAAATCTCAAATCAATTTCCTTAGCTTGGGCGGCTAACTGGACCGTTGTCATCGCCGACTCAATTAGGGGAACCAAATCGTAACTACAAACATTGAGATACAACTGTCCCCTAATCATGCTGGAAATATCTAGCAAATCTTCTATAACCTGGGCTTGTGTCCTAGCATTGCGCTCAATAGTTTCCATGGCCTTAGCCATTTGAGTGTCACTCAGTTTGCGAGCTCGCAGCAGTTGCACCCAACCGAGAATAGCATTCAGGGGCGATCGCAATTCATGGGATAATATACCCAGAAATTCATCCTTCATGCGGTTGGCTTGTTGCAGTTGCTCTGTTTGCAGTTGCAGAGAAGCAATTAACCTTGCCCGTTCCATGGCCACCGCTATTTGGTCACAAACTGCTTGCATCATCGCCCTTTGATTTTCACTAAAAGAACAGCAACTGCGGCTACCAAAACAAAGAGTACCCAAAACCCGTTCTGATGCTATTAACGGGTAACTATAACAAGCCTTCACCCCTAAATTCCGAATTAATTCTGTGTTTGGGTCAGTGGATTCCTGAACATTTTCTACATAAATAGGACGGCGTTCTTGGGCGACAGTACCGCACACCGATTGACCCAACGGTAACCACTCATATTTTTTAGCCACCTCCTCAGAACAGCCTGTAAAAGATGCAAGGCGAATCACCTGATGGTTCTCCTCAACTAAATAGTTAAAGTAAACATCCAAACCAATCTGCTCCGCCAGTTTTTGGTAGAAGCTGTTAATTAATGCTACTGGTTCCTGACTAGATAACAAATCATTGGCTGTGTTAAACAGCAACTGTAACCTTTTGTAACTTAATGCTTGGGCCTTTTCAATTTCCTTAAGATTAGTAATATCTTGAAAGCCTGCTACACAGGTAGCTGAATGACCGTGCATTGCTGGTATAGTATCACCAAATATCAGTACAGAGCGCACAAGGTCGCCAGTGTGCCAGTTTATTTCTAATCCATCTAAACGTTCTCCCCGGGCTACCCGCGCCCCGGGTATTTGCTCCTTAGGGATGCGATTTCCTGCCGCATCTGTGCAATAGTATGTAGTGTCATACTCTTCTACTGGTACACCTTTGGGAAACTCACCCCCTGCTAATTCATCAGCGGCTTGATTAGCAAAGGTTACCCGCCCCGTTTCAGGTTCAATAAACAGTAATGGTAGAGGCATCAGATTTAAGACTTCTTCGAGCCATTTTTGCTGATTGTGAACTGCTTCCTCTATCTGCTTACGCTCTGTAATATCCAAAAATGCCCCAACACTACCTCTACTGTTACCCTGTTCATCAAACAACGGGGCGACGTACTGCAACAACTTGACAACTTTGCCATCTTTATGTATAATATCAGTTTCAGAGTCTAAAACTGTCACACCATGAGCAGCAGAATATTGCATAGGTAACTCTTCTGGTGATAGTTTTTTACCGTCGCGGTAAACTTGAAATTCTGCCGGCTGTTCTTGACTGGGGATACTCATAGCACCATATTTACCTGGTGATATCCCTAATTGTTGAGCAAGACAGGGGTTAATTCTCATAGTTTTGCACTCTGCATCTTCAGCAATACCGATACCAATAGGGATAACCTGAAATAAAGTTTGTAATTCGCTGATCCGACGTTGTAAATCTTTATTAAGTTGTACTATTTGTTCTCTTGCTTCCTGGCGATCGCTTAAGTCCAGAATAAACGCCACTGATTCTTGTCGGTTCTGTGCGAGCAACACGTAACCTACTAAAACCCGAATCCGCCGACCATCTTTGTGAATGTATTCTTTTTCATAGGGGGTACAAGCACCTCTGGGATTTTCCTGGGCTTCGGCGATACCTTGAATATCTAAATGCAAATACTCTGGTGGTGTGATATTCCGCCAATTTAATTTACCTGTGAATAAATCCTCACGGCTGTAGCCAATCATCTGTAGAAATGCATCATTGGCTTGGTGAATACCACCATAGACATCACCAAACTTAATACCAATGATGTTAGCATCTACAAAACTTCTCAGCTTTTCTTCCTGTGCTCTGAGTTGTTCTTGCGTCTCGTCGCGTTGACGTTCAATACGTGATATTACTGCTGAAGTTTGCCAAATCAAAATCGCAAAAATCACTATTAAGATGATGGCAAATAACGATATCGCAAAAGCAGCACCGTATTTCCCTGCTAATTGACCATGGAGGATCAACCAGCCTATCACTAATGGTAAAGCTATAGCTGCCGGTAACAAACGACGCGCCATCAACCCGCCATAGGTATCACTCATTACTACTGCCATAAATGCCTGCTCTGGACTTGCCCAGAGAATGCCTATACAAAGTACAATGAACTTTACGCCTGTATGTAATCCCATTGATGTTGTATATGATGGTGTGCTGGGAAACAATCCTACTTGATACATATAACCGATGAGTACCTGTGCAGAAATCACTAGTACTATCAGGGTAAAAAGTTGAATGTACCAAAAACTAAGCTGATTTGGCGATGGCGATAGGGTGCTGTTAGCCATATGGGCGGAAATTTCTAGAGCTATACCCAGAAATATAAAGTTTAAGGCACTCTCAAACCCCATTCGCCCTGGAGGGGATGTTAATACTGCAGTTGCTTGCTCCTGGAAGAGTAATTCATCAATACCAAAATTCCAGCCGAATAAATACTGAGCGAGGGTGAGTAACCCAATCAAGGTAACAGATGCTGCACAAATTCGCGAGCAGGATAAGTAAGGGATAGTAGAATGACTTTTTCTGCTGAGTTTGCTCTGCGACATCCACAAAGATATACCAGATAGCACAAAGCATAAAGCTGTATTAGGCTTCATTGTCACGAGACTGGTGTTACCGCAGGTTTTAATCAATTCAATGTCAAACAACCAGCCAAACAGCACCAGAACACCGACTAATATTGTGATTATGCTTGCAACTTGTACCACTCGTAAGCTATGTAAGCTTGGCAGTTGCAAGCGGTTAAAATTTAACATTGAAGTTTTACCACCCAACTGTCTACCGTAGTCACTGTACTTTGTTTAAAGAAATAAAACCTCACCTATATAACTAGAAAATTTCTAGTTAGGCTATATACTGTTGAGATATTTTTTATCTATCTATAGGCATATTTTTGGGATTACACAATCTACATTAGAAAAGAATAGATACAAAAACATCTATCTTGAAACATAATTTTAAAACATAAAATCATGAGAAAATATGCCCTCGGCCTGTTGTGAGAAGTCAGGGATTCACTGATTATGTTATTTCTGGTCTAAGTATTTAGTATTAATAAACACTTTATATATGTCTGTGAGCAATAAATAGGGGCAATTGATTAATTGCCCCTGGGAGTATAAAGCCTTTTTCAGGCTAATGAAGTACACATCAATTGCCTATTCCCTGTTCCGGTGTTCCCTGTTCCGGTGTTCCCTGAAACTAAAGAACTTTGTACCTCACGAGCATGGGAAATGCTATATTATTAATTTAATTTTGGCGATTCTAGGTCTTTAGCTACATAAGGGCGTGTTTTTGCAAATCCTCTAGTGAGCAGACTTCCAAAGCTCTAGAATGGGTAGCGCCAAGCACAACAGGGGGGGCGACACCAGCATCTAAAGCTTCTTGCCACGGGCCGCACATAAACACCAGCGATCGCCTGGTCGTAGTCCAGGAAAATTAAATTGGGGAACGGCTGTACTCAAGTCATTCCCCTGGGATTTAGTAAACTCGAGAAATTCTGGTGTAACTTGGGCGCAAACAACATGCATCCCGAAATCCTGACCACCTGTATTACAAAAGCCATCGCGGTAATAGCCAGTCATGGGAGATGTACAGCAACTCTCCAGGTTGGTTCCTAGTACGTTTTTTGCCTGTGTCATAGTCAATTTTTAATTTTTGTAGTAATTTTCAGATTAAGACTCCCGTAATACATATCCCACGCCGCGCACTGTTTGAATCAGACGTTTATGAGTGTCACATTCAATTTTCAGGCGTAAGTAGCGAATGTACACCTCTATCACATTGGACTCACCCATAAAATTGTAACCCCAAACATTTTCTAAAATTTGTTCGCGGGTTAATACCTCGCGGGGGTGTTCCATTAAAAATTTTAATAGTTCAAATTCTTTCATTGTCAAGTCAATTGACCGTCCGTTATGCATAGCGCGACGGGTGGCGACATCTAAAACCAAATCCCCAAAACGTAACTGTTCTGTGGTTTCAACATCAGGCTTTAAATACAGGCGAATTAAGTTTAAAAAGTCTTCCGGGCGGTAAGGCTTGAGGACATAATCATCAGCCCCAGCTTCTAAACAAGCCACCCGGTCATCTACTGTATCCCTGGCCATGAGCATCAATACAGGGGCGCACATCCCGGCATTTCTGAGTTTTTTACACAACAAGAGTCCTGATTCTCCTGAGAGCATCCGGTCTACAACAATTAAAGCAGGTGGCCGATGGCTTTGCCCACTAGATGCATCGCGGCAGTATTGTAAACCGCTAGCCGCATCATGGGCTAAAATCGCTTCATAGCCGGCTTCTCGCAAATCAAAGCCTAACTGATTTGCCAGACTCTCATCGGTTTCAATCACCAGAACACAGGGATTGTGAGCAATTGTCATCATTAGTTAGTAGGAATCTTGGATGGGAGATTTGAGATTTCTCAGAGATTGGGACACAGACTGAATCAAGAAAATAATTATCACAGGGGTATACAGACTAAGAGTGAGCTAGTCCTAAGCTGACTATTTTATAAACAAAACTATACTTATGTTGACAAGAATTGACATAAGTGAGTTAAGAAAATCGCCCACTTGATATATAATCCTACGATATCAAGTATTGAATTAAGACTATTGCCAACGCGAAAACCAAGCAATGATAGCGGTAGTCTTTCTTGTAAATCTTAAGAGAAATATCGCGTCTGGCTAAGGCGTGCAAGTCTACTAAGGGATAACCGCTCCCATGCTCCCGTTGAAGTAGAAAGTAAAGTCTAGCTTTGTCTAGGTTTTATATAGCAGGTATGCGCCGGTAATCAAGATAGATGCAATTTTTATCCCTGATTGCCGGTAGCAGATGATTCCTAGTAATTTATGGTTACTAAGGGAGCTCTACCGATGTCGGTTTGGCGATATGTGGTAGACCCCAACCGAGCTTTTCTCGCAAGATGCGGAAAAATTCCGGCGGTTGCAGACGAATGAATCGGACACTATAGCGCGATCGCACTAAACATACCCGATCTTCTGGGAAGATATAACATCCCCCATTACCATCAACTACCATCACCAGTCGGGGAATATTGACTGGGTAGATGTTGACTGTTTCTGTATCTGGAAATACCAACGCCCTAGAAGCCAGGGAGTGAGGGCAAATGGGTACTAACTGCAAGACAGGTACACCAGGAGTGATGACCGGACCCCCGGCACTTAATGAATAAGCAGTGGAACCCGTGGGGGTAGAAACTATGATACCATCCGCCGCAATATCCACTGGTGCGTGTCGCCCCACAGCAATTTCAAAATGGCACATAGAGGTTAAGGGTTCTCGATGCAAAACCATTTCATTTAAGCAGAGGGCTTCCCACAGCACGGACTCACCGCGAAACACCCTCACAGTGAGCATGGCTTGTTCTTCGATGTCAAAATCACCCGCCATCGCTTGCTCTATAGCTTGAGGGAGTTGATTAACATAAGTTTCCGTCAAAAATCCCATATGACCGGTATTCACCGTTAACAGGGGAATACCAGTAGGGGCGACCTGACGGGAAGCTGCTAAAACAGTGCCATCTCCCCCTAGTACCACAGCGAAACTCATTTCCGAGTCGAAACCGGGGGGAGTTAGTCCATCAATGGGGGTGTGGCACACAGGACTCTCTGGACTAGAGTAGCCCAATATACCACCCATACTTGTAGTGGTAATTACATCCCAGCCAGCGGTGGTAAGTTTGTCTTGCAGTTCCATAGCGATGCGACTCGCTATCGGTTTAACGTTATTGTAAATAATGCCTGCTTTCGGCACACTCAAATATCCAAGTTTTGGCGATGCTTTTTACTTCTGTCATCCTGACATATTTTGGACACTGTAGTCATTAGTCTCTGAAAAAATCCCCATGAATCACCAATGACCAGGAACTAATCATTTTATTGACTATTAACTTTGGAAGACTGCTTAAACGGAGTCTTTTTAGATTTCTCTTTTTTTTGTTTCGATTTATTTTTCTCGTAGTCTAGCTCTTTGAGCTTCTTCATAATGCGACTGAAATAATCTTGTAGGTAGCTTTCCAGAGTTGTGGTTTGTTCTTTGTCTAATCCCAAGAGTTGGTAAACATCATCCATGGGAGCATTTAACGGTTTACCACTGGCTAGGACTTCTGTAAATTCCAGCCTGTCTGCAACGTTCCACCCCCACTGAAAGAAGCGGATAACTCGGCGCACTGTACGCAGTAGGTTAATTGGCATTTTGGTGATTCTGGCTTCTTTCCCAGATAAACGCTCACACAGGTTAATAATTTCCTCAGCGCTCCAAGGGCGAGTACCCACCACAGGGAAAGCTTGTTTGTGCGTTTCTGGCACACTCAAACTGCGAATAGCAAATTTAGCGATGTCTTGAGTATCCATATAAGCCACTGGGGAAGAATTACCAGTTACCCAAACTGGTTGATTTTCCAAAATGGGGATACCATATTGACCGATTAGGCCTTGCATAAAGCCAGCTAGCCGCAAAATTGTGTAGTTTATACCAGACTCAGCTAAAAATAGTTCTGTACACCGCTTAATTTCCATCAGTGGTACTTCTGGATACTGGTCTGCATCAAGAATAGAAAAGAATATAAAACGTTCTACACCCGCAGTTTTTGCGGCTTGAATTAATGCGACCTTACCATCCCAATCCACTTGTTTAATAGTCAGTGAATCTGTAGCACGAGATGTCGCCGCATCAATGACCGCTGTTACACCCTCCATCGCTCCTGTCAGGCTTTGGGGCTTACACAAATCCCCTTTGACTAATTCAGCACCCCATTCTTTGAGAAATGCAGCTCTTTTGGGACTCCGCACCAGACAGCGTACTTTATGCCCCTCATCGATCGCACGACGAGCCACTTGTCTTCCTAATGTGCCAGTGGCACCGACAATTAATAAAGTCATGAGGTTAGTAATAAATTTTTAACTTTTATGAAATGAATCTTAACAGAATTAGCTGTCTAAACAAAAGTTTACATTATTTTCATTAATCTCTTGAATCTTGGCAGGTCTGGGAAGCGGGAAGCAAGAGAAGTTAATTCTATGTCTCGGTCTCGGTTCCCAGCCCCCACCCTGCGAGGATTATTCCTCTGCGCCCTGAATTTTCAGTAATAAAGCACCTAAGGCCCAACCCACGAAGATTAAACCGAAAGACAACAGCGCTGCATTCAGAAGTTCGCCGCTCATGAGTGTGATTCTCCTTTACGAATGGTTGATGTTCAGTTTTGCTACAGGAAAACCTTAAGATTTCCTCTTAACTGGGCTGCTTTCACTAGATTGAGTCATGACTCCAATCTAATTTTCACCAGTTCCATGACAAAATGCTCACAATTGTTCACATTTTTTTGGCTTTTACTCAGAAGTATCGCCACTATGCTAGTCCACCAGTTGACACCACCAAGGCATAGCCCTGAGGCATATTCGGTTAAACTAGCTCTACTAGAAGCGCTATCAAGGCTTCTTTTTCATGAGACCTGTGTAAATAATTCTAAACCAGTTTGATGCTCAATCCCTAATTTTCCCTTTGACAAGTTCCTAGATGGCAGTTTTATTCAATATATCTTTGTATTAAATGAATCAAATCAAAACAGTGAAATTCTCAAATATAAATCCCCCGCGTTTGGCGTTAACACTGGGAGACCCGGCTGGAATCGGACCAGAGGTAATTTTAAAGGCTTTGGCTGATAGAGCTATTCGTCAAAAATATGACCTGACAGTTGTGGGTAATAGAGATTTATTGTTAGGGGTCTATGAACGACTCAATACAATTGATTTAGCTCATCCAGACCAGTTACAAGTGCTGGATGTGCCATTAGATAGGGAAATTACAGACAATATTATTGTGGGTCAGGGTAATGCTGCTAGTGGTGCGGCTAGTTTTGCCTATATGGAAGATGCGATCGCCAGCACATTGTCGGGTAATTTTGATGCTATTGTCACCGGACCGATTGCTAAATCTGCTTGGAAGTTGGCAGGTTACAATTATCCCGGACAAACCGAACTTCTAGCCGCAAAAGCTGGGGTTGACCGCTTCGGGATGTTATTTGTCGCCCGCTCTCCTCACACTGCTTGGACACTCCGCACTTTACTAGCTACCACACACATTCCCTTAAGTCAAGTAGCCCATACACTCACACCAAAATTATTGACAGAAAAATTAGATTTACTAGTGAAGTGTTTAGAACAGGATTTTGGCTTAAAAAGTGGCAGAATAGCGATCGCCGGTTTAAACCCCCACAGTGGGGAAGAAGGACAACTAGGAACCGAAGAACAAGACTGGTTAATTCCCTGGTTAGAACAAGAACGACAAAATCGCCCCCATTGGCAGTTAGAAGGGCCGATACCACCTGATACCATGTGGGTTAAGCCGGGTCTTGCTTGGTATGGTCATACTTCGGTGCATAATCCCGCCGATGCTTATTTGGCGCTTTACCACGACCAGGGCTTAATTCCCGTTAAGTTGATGGCTTTTGACCGCGCCGTTAACACTTCCATTGGGTTACCTTTTGTCCGCACTTCTCCAGATCATGGTACAGCATTTGACATTGCAGGACGGGGAATTGCTGATGCTACCAGTATGAAAGCAGCTATAGAGTTAGCGGCGGAATTAGTTATCAACCGTAAACCATAGATTATACTCTATGGTTTAGTCATAAACAATTGATTGTATAAGAATTAATTAGAGTAAACATTATAGATTAGTCTAATTATGTAATTCCTTTTTGGCCAGAAAAAAGGTAAGCTAGAAAAATTAAAGAAAAATAAATTTATCATTCGCCAAATAAGTAGCTAACTGGAAGCCAGAGGAAATTATCTCTAGTGCCTAGCTAATTTATACCATCAATAAAGAGGTGAATTTCATGATTCAGTTTCTCATAGGGACTGTGTGGCTAGTCCCTTGTTATGCCTTTATCGGTGGACTTTTAGCCATCCCTTGGTCACCGGGAGTCATTAAGAAAACCGGCTCAAGACCAGCAGGTTATGTCAATTTATTCATGACATTTTTGTCATTACTTCATAGTGTCTTTGCTTTTATATTCATCTGGAATCAACCCCCCCAAGAAATATTTATTCCTTGGCTATCCACCGCAGGTTTAAACCTCACCATTACCTTAGAAATTTCTGCAGTTAGTGTAGGTGCAATGGTGGTAATCACTGGATTAAATTTCTTAGCACAAATTTTTGCAGTTGGTTACATGGAAATGGATTGGGGTTGGGGGCGCTTCTATTCTTTATTGGGATTGTTTGAAGCGGGATTATCTGCCCTAACTTTGTGCAATGATCTGTTTTTCAGCTATGTAATTTTGGAAATTCTCACACTAGGAACCTATCTGTTAGTAGGGTTATGGTTTAGTCAACCCTTGGTAGTCACTGGTGCTAGAGATGCTTTCCTCACCAAGCGGGTAGGAGACTTATTCTTACTCATGGGAGTCTTGGGTTTATGGACTTTATCAGGGACATGGGACTATACAGAGTTAGCAGCATGGGCGAGTAATGCTGAAGTAAATCCCACGGTGATCACATTAGTAGGTTTAGCATTAGTTGCTGGACCTATGGGTAAATGCGCTCAATTTCCCCTGCATTTATGGTTAGATGAAGCCATGGAAGGACCTATTCCTAGTACAATTTTACGTAACTCCGTAGTAGTTGCTAGCGGTGCATGGGTATTAATTAAACTCCAACCTGTATTAAGTTTATCCCCTGTGGTTTCATGGTTTATTGTCGCCATCGGTGTAGTTACTGCTGTAGGTGCATCCTTAATTGCGATCGCTCAAGTTGACGTTAAACGCTGCTTATCTTATTCTGTTAGTGCTTACATGGGCTTAGTGTTTATTGCTGTAGGCACGCAACAAGATGAAACAGCATTATTACTGGTACTTGCCCATGCTTTAGCATCTGCATTATTGGTCATGAGCACCGGGGGTATTGTCTGGAATAGTATCACCCAAGATGTTACTCAACTAGGTGGCCTGTGGACACGTCGCCCTATTTCCGGGTTAGCTTTTATCGTCGGTACTTTGGGATTAATTGCTTTTCCCCCCCTAGGTGGCTTTTGGGCTTTAGTGAAATTAGCTGATGGACTGTGGGAAAATTACCCCTGGTTAGTGGGAATTATTCTGATAGTCAACACCTTAACAGCCATCAGTTTAACGAGAGAATTTAGCTTAATTTTTGGTGGTCAAGCTAAACCAATGAGTGAGCGATCGCCCGAAGTTCATTGGCCGATGATCATGCCCATGGTGATATTATTTGGCGTAGTCCTGCATTTGCCTTTAGTTTTGCAAAGCTTATCAATATTACCTAGTTGGGCAACCCTAAATAAAGATTTAGTACTATTACTGATTTGGTCTAGTATTTTTGGTTGTAGCATTAGCGCCGTCATTTATTTAGGCAACATTCCCAAACCAATTCGCCTACCTTGGCAACCTTTACAAGACTTATTAGCTTACGACTTTTACACACCCAAAATTTATCGTATGACTATCATTTTCAGCGTTGACCAACTTTCTAAATTCGCTGATATGATTGACCGCTTCATAGTTGATGGTATCGTCAATTTCGTCGGGTTATTTTCCCTGTTAGGCGGCGAAGGATTGAAATACAGCACCACTGGACAGACCCAGTTTTATAACTTCACTGTACTGTTAGGAGTCAGCATTTTCTGTGTATGGATAACCTGGCCTTTCTGGAAAGTACAGTTTTTAAGTTTGATGTTTTAACGCCTCAACCGTAAATCAACACCAAGGAAAACATCGGGACCATATCATATGTTGAGTTTTCTGATTTGGATACCAATTATCAGCGCCGTAATTATTGGTTTTTTACCTCATAAACTCCTATCCCCTAGTCGCATTCGCCTAGTATCTTTAACCATAGCCGCCATAGTCTTAGGCTGGAACTTGTTGATTTTAGTGAAATTCGACCCCAGCAACTCTGGAATGCAATTTCAAGAATATCTCCCCTGGAATGAAACTTTGGGTTTGAGTTATCAACTGGGAGTTGATGGCTTATCAATTTTAATGTTGGTACTCAATAGTTTACTCACCTGGATAGCCATTTACAGCAGCAACAAAGAAACTGAACGCCCTCGACTATTTTACCCCCTAATTTTATTCGTGAGTGGGGGTGTGGCTGGTGCATTCTTAGCAGAAAACCTGCTGTTATTCTTCCTATTCTACGAACTAGAATTAATCCCCTTTTACCTGTTAATTTCCATTTGGGGAGGAGAAAAACGCACTTATGCGGGGATAAAATTCTTAATTTATACTGCTGTTTCCGGTGCTTTGATTTTAGCCAGCTTCCTAGGAATGGTATTTCTCAGTGGAGGTACGAGCTTTGCTTGGGATAGTTTATCTATTCAAAATATCGCCCCAGCTTTGCAATTTATCCTCTTAGCAGGAATTATCTTAGGTTTCGGAATTAAAATTCCTCTAGTTCCCTTCCATACTTGGTTACCTGATGCTTATGTAGAAGCTTCTGCACCCATTGCTATTTTATTAGGCGGCGTTTTAGCTAAGTTGGGAACCTATGGACTGTTGCGGTTTGGGATGGGAATGTTTCCCCAAGCTTGGAATGCAGTAGCACCAACCTTGGCTTTTTGGGGGGCTATTAGCGCAATTTATGCTGCTGTAATTGCGATCGCCCAAAAAGATATCAAGCGCATGGTAGCGTATAGCTCCATCGGTCACATGGGTTATATCTTACTAGCTAGCGCCTCTAGCACAGCTTTAGCCCTAGTGGGTGCAGTGGCTCAAATGTTCAGCCATGGTTTAATTCTGGCAATTCTTTTTCACCTAGTCGGGGTAGTAGAAGTCAAAGTTGGTACAAGGGAATTAGAAAAACTCAACGGTTTAATGAGTCCTATCCGCGGTTTACCCTTTATTAGCGCCCTACTAGTTCTCAGTGGTATGGCCAGCGCGGGTATTCCCGGTTTAACAGGATTTATAGCCGAATTTATTGTATTTCAAGGTAGTTTCTCAGTCTTTCCCATACCCACACTACTATGTATAGTATCCAGCGGTTTAACAGCGGTGTATTTCGTCATACTCCTCAACCGTACCTGTTTTGGCAAGCTGGATAATAATTTGGCTTACTATCCCAAAGTTTTGTGGTCAGAAAAAGTTCCCGCCTTAGTATTAGCAGCTCTCATTATCTTCTTGGGTGTACAACCCACCTGGTTAGTCCGTTGGAGCGAGACTACAACTACAGCCATGGTAGCCGCAATTACCCCCATAGAAAAAACCATAGTTGCTCAAATTCCGCACAATTAGCACTTCTGATCTTTGACCAACCCTTGACCATCATCATTGCGAGGCCATAATCATGGTACAAACTCCAGAGAAACCCACAAATAAACTACCTCCTTCCCGACATGAATTTGCTGATGTGATTCATCGCCTTGAAGCTGGTGGTTCTATGTTACCCGATACACCAGAAAATTTAAAACAAATCATCGGCATTTATAAAGCCTATGCTGTACCGATGGATTTTTACTGGCGTAACTTGCTGTATATTGCCGAACGAGTATTTTTAAATCCCCTACCCTTCTTTAAATACTTCTTACCTCAAGAATACTTAGAACTCCATAATCATTATGCCGGCGACGATGCAGAACTGAGAGTCTGGCGCGGCCCGGCCACCGCACACCCTGAACTTTTGGCATTTATCGACAAGGGTGAAACTATAAAAATGCCCAAATTATTACATCACCTATTCCATGACCGCATTAATATGGAGTTTGCCGAAGCCTGTATGCGGGCTATGTTTTGGCATAGAGGAATGGGTGGTAAATTTGACCCTTACTTAGACACACCGGAGTATAAAGCCAACGCCGATAGAGCCATCAAAGCCTATTTTCAAGGTAACCCATTCATGTTAGGGCTTTATAAACTCTTCCCAGATATGTTTATAGAACAATGTCGCCAAATGTCTTACTACGCCAATTTGGGGCTATTCTGGGAAGTCATGGCCCCTGTGTTTTTTGAAATGTCAGATTTATATGACGAAGGCAAAATTACCACAGTCCCCGAGGCCATGAATTTTCTGGTCAATGGCATTTTTGCAGTCGCCAATCGTCCCATTTACCATCATGTTTATATCCGGGGTGAATGTTACGAAATTATCCCCAAATCTCAAGGCTTTGTCTGGCTTTATGAAGCGGCGTTACCTTATGTAGAAGCTGTTTTTTATCGTACTGCACCTTTTAGAGGGACAAAATCTTATAATGCTCAGGCGCGCCAAATACCAGATAACCAAGCAGATTTTCACTATGGTATTCTTTATGCTGATGTGTTCCCCGTCGGTACAGCAGGTATTCCCCCAACACTGTTAATGCAAGATATGTTGCACTTCTTACCACCATATTTAGTGGAAGAATACAAACAACATTCTCGAGGTGAGGATGATATGTTAATTCAGTTGGGAGTTACTTTTCAACGGTCAATGTACAATGTTACCTCTGCGGTGATTCAAGCCTTACGCACGGCCCTTCATTATCCTTTAGATGACCCCGACCCTGAGCATTTACAAGCTAATCGAGACTTTTTCGAGGCGCAGTTAAACCGCTTTACCCGTCCTGACTACGGTATTCGTGATGCGGCCCGTCTGGGTGACGTTCAACGCCAAGATTATCGCTGAAGTGTTCCCTAAGACTAAGATCCGCGACTTCTTACATAATTGGGAGAATCTAAAATAACTTGTGTAGAAGTCGGGGATCTGTGTGACTCGAAGCTCATATATTTAAAACATGCGATCGCGAAGCGCTGCTGCACTGAGCAGATATCCTTTACCAGTTGCGTAAGGAGTAAATTAGTTAATTTTTCCTCAAAACTTAATTGCAAATCTCGAGATAAAGCCATCATTAAATCAATGACCTTATGTAAACTATATTATCAATTGTTGGGTTACGCCCTGCGCTTAACCCAACCTACATCTTGTGGGGTGGGTATCCTACCCGCCCTTGTTTTATTTTTGTAAATGAGAGTTAACCAACTGTGCAAATTCTTCTAAAGAACTAACATTAATTGCTGATACAAATATTTGTTCTAAAAAAGATGTATCATCAATTTTATTAATCCTTGCAACCAGATTCTCTGGAATGTCACCAAACCGCACTTGTAGCAGTTTGATAATATTTTGTTTCAGAGTTTGCTTGGTGGTTTTTTCTATAGTCCGTTGTTCAATGTTCGTTAACAATGGCATTTTTAGTTTCTCCTGATAATTAGTTAATTTTTCCTCAAAACTTAATTGCAAATCTCGAGATAAAGCCATCATTAAATCAATGACCTTATACAAATCCACAATCTCTTTACGGTTATAACCTCTTTCATAGAGTAATCTAGCTAACTTCCACTTCCACTGTTCCCTAACTGACAGATTGCTATTAGTGGCTTTAGTCTTTAAATGTGCCATCACCACTATAGTCATCCTATTTGACTTGAGAAATTATGAGTGAGGAAAGGGAACAGGGAACAGGGAACAGGGAACAGAAATTGTTCATGAATCATTTAGGATTGCTATATAGCAAAAATATTATTACTTTGCTCTAACTCCTCCCATTGATAATTTAGAAGCTTAACACTAGAAAAATTAAAGATTAGTTGACTACTCCCTAAACCATATCGGTAAGAATTAGGTTGCCAATTTTTCGTTTCATCCCCTAGTATAGCTAAACTAATCACCGGTTTTTGATATAAATCAAAAGCCCGATAGTTATAGATAAACATTCGTTGCGAAAATTCTTTATCATATTGACTTTGTACTTCTACATGAATTAATACCCAAACTTCTTGATTATCTAACAACCACACCTGAAATAATTTATCAGCATGGCGTGTTTTACTCTCCGCAGATGCGCTAATCTGCTCCAATTCTTTATCGAGAGAAACGGGGGTTTTATTCCAATCTATTTCTTGATTTATTTCTGGCTAAAAGAAGGCGAGAAAGGAATCAAAATAATCTCCTATTACTTCTTTCCATGTCTCATCATAGTTAGCTGTAATTTCGGTCATGGTCATTAGAGTTTGTTATTAATTATTTTTTCTGCTTCTTTGGGGAAATCAGTTATGTTCACCGGATAGAAGATATTATGTTATGTTGAGATTTAAGCACCTCATAGGACAATTGTATCTGAATATGTTAACTTTTATTAAAAGTTCAATATTTCCGAGAAAATTATGTACTGGGAGCCTATTTAATCATGTTACAAGGATGGATACAAATCGCCTTTACCCTAGTCATAGTCATCGGCACAACTCCATTATTAGGAAGGTATATAGCACAAGTTTTCATGGGAGAACAAACACTACTCGAACCCATAATTAATCCCTTAGAAAGAATAATTTATGCCTTAAGTGGGGTGCGTCACCAGGAAAATATGACAGGATGGCAATATACCCAAGCCTTGCTCCATAGCAATTTAGTCATGGGGATTTTAGTTTATTTAATCCTCATGTTCCAAGAATGGTTACCCCTAAATCCCACAGGATTAAGCGCGCCTAATTGGGATTTAGCATTACATACTACCATTTCCTTTGTTACCAACACCAACCAACAGCATTATACTGGTGAAACCACCTGGAGCTATGCCAGTCAAACCTTCGCTTTAGGTTTTTTAATGTTTACCTCAGCCGGTACCGGTATAACAGTTAGTATAGCCTTTATTCGTGGTTTAACTGGCAGACAGTTAGGCAACTTTTACAGTGACCTCATCAGGTCAATTACCCAGATATTATTGCCCATATCAATAATTGGCGGCTTATTATTGCTATTGGCTGGTGTACCAGAAACCTTAGCAGGACCAGCAACAGTCACAACCTTAGAAGGTGCCACCCAAGTAATAGCCCGTGGTCCGAGTGGCCCACTACGAAATTATTAAAGAACTCGGAGAAAACGGTGGTGGCTTCTTTGGTGTCAACTCAGCACATCCCTTTGAAAATCCTAATGGCTTCTCCAACTTATTAGAACAGTGGGCGATGATGGCCATACCCACATCACTAATTTACACCTACGGTATATTTATGAATAACCGTAAGCAAGCATGGTTAGTATTTTGGATGGTATTGATAATTTTCCTCTTCTTAGTAGGAATCACAGCAGTAGGCGAATTTGAAGGAAATCCCTTAGTTAATTCCCTCTTAGGAGCAGAGCAACCCAACTTAGAAGGAAAAGAAGTAAGATTTGGTTGGGCGCAAACCGCACTCTGGGCGGTCATGACCACAGCCACAATGTGCGGTGCTGTCAACGGAATGCACGATTCCTTAATGCCTCCTGGGGGTTTTGTCACCCTCTTTAATATGTTCTTACAAATAATTTGGGGAGGACAGGGAACCGGTACAGCGTACCTATTCATCTACTTAATTTTAACAGTATTTCTCACAGGCTTAATGGTAGGGAGAACACCAGAATTTTTAGGCAGAAAAATTGAAAAAAAAGAAATTGTTTTAGCCAGCATCATCTTATTAGTTCACCCCTTCGCCATTCTCATTCCTTGGGCGATTGTCTTTGCCTTTCCTAATAGCCTCTCTGGTATTAGTAACCCTGGATTTCATGGAGTTTCCCAGGTAATTTACGAATACGCTTCTGCGGCAGCTAACAACGGTTCTGGTTTAGAAGGATTAAATGATCATACCCTATGGTGGAACCTGAGTACAAGTATCAGTATCTTAGCTGGGCGTTATATCCCTATCATGGCACTGTTACTTTTAGCAGATAGTATGTCTGGTAAAAAACCAGTACCTACCACCACCGGAACCCTGAGAACCGACACCAAACTATTCACAGCAGTTACAGCGGGGGTAATTTTAATCTTGGGCGCTCTCACCTTCCTCCCCGCCCTAGTCCTAGGTCCGGTAGCAGAAGCATTTCAACTAGTAGCAGGAAACTAACCAAAAATTCCACCCATTCACCTAAAAATGGCAACAACTACAAGACGGCGAAAAAAACGCAGACATAAACCCCAAGTCCCACCATCTCAACTATACCCCCAAGCATTCCGGCAAGCATTTGTCAAACTGCACCCACGTAACATGATCAAGAATCCAGTCATGTTCCTAGTCTGGTTAGGTACTATCATCACAGCAGTGATGACAATTGCACCGAATATATTTGGCTCAACTACAGGGGAAAATCCCCGACTATTCAACGCACTAATCACCTTAATTTTATTCTCCACCGTTGTCTTTGCTAACTTTGCCGAAGCCGTAGCCGAAGGACGAGGTAAAGCCCAAGCGGATGCTTTGCGCTCTGCAAAATCGGAAGCCAAAGCCCAAAAAATTCTCCCCGATGGTTCTATTCAAGAGGTGAATTCTACAGCCTTACGGCGAGGGGATACAATCAAAGTCACCGCTGGTGATGTCATACCCGCCGATGGTGAAGTGATTAGCGGTGTAGCCTCCGTTGATGAATCAGCTATTACAGGAGAATCAGCACCGGTATTAAAAGAACCGGGTTCAGACATTGCCAGTTCTGTAACCGGAGGAACCCGTATAGTCTCCGACGAGCTGATCATTCGAGTCACCACCGACCCCGGACAAGGCTTTATTGACCGCATGATTAGTTTAGTAGAAGGCGCTTCCCGCAGCAAAACACCTAACGAAATTGCTTTGACAGTTTTGCTGGCAGTGCTCACCCAAGTATTTTTAGTGGTAATTGCCACATTACCTACGGTGTCATTTTACCTCAACTCACCCCTAAGTATTGCGGTACTCATAGCCTTACTTGTGGCTCTAATTCCTACTACCATCGGCGGCTTATTAAGTGCGATCGGCATTGCGGGAATGGATAGAGTAGCTCAATTTAATGTGATTGCCACTTCCGGGCGTGCAGTTGAAGCTTGCGGGGATATTAACACCCTGATCTTAGACAAAACCGGTACGATTACTTTGGGAAACCGCCTAGCAGAAGAATTTATTCCCGTCAATGGTCATTCTATGGTAGAGGTAGCCCAAGTTGCCCTAGCATCCAGTATCTTTGATCAAACACCAGAAGGTAAGTCAATTGTCACACTGGCAGAGAAATTAGGCGCAAAATTAGATTTTGACCCTCAACAAGCCGAAAGTATGGAATTTTCCGCCAGAACTCGCATGAGTGGCACTAACTTATCTAACGGCGTAGAAATTCGCAAAGGCGCAGTCAATGCTATTAAAGGATTTGTCAGGTCTCGCAATGGAGATTTAACATCTGAGCTTGACACCGCCTTTGAAAGAGTCTCCCAACTAGGTGGCACTCCCCTAGCCCTATGTAAAAACAATGAGATATATGGTGTAATTTATCTCAAGGATATAATCAAGCCGGGGATTCGGGAACGATTTGACCAGATGCGACGCATGGGCATTAAAACCATCATGCTCACAGGTGATAACCACATGACGGCATCTGTAATTGCCCAAGAAGCCGGAGTTGATGACTTCATCGCCGAAGCCACCCCGGAAGACAAAATTACAGTCATTCAGAGTGAACAAGCCCAAGGAAAACTGGTAGCCATGACCGGAGATGGCACCAACGATGCTCCCGCCTTAGCTCAAGCCAATGTAGGTGTAGCAATGAATACGGGTACTCAAGCAGCCAAAGAAGCCGCTAACATGGTAGACCTAGATTCTGACCCCACCAAGTTAATTGATATTGTCACTATTGGTAAACAATTGCTGATTACCCGTGGTGCACTCACCACCTTTTCCATTGCCAACGATATCGCCAAATACTTCGCTATCCTCCCGGCTATCTTCGCTGGTATTGGTGTTGGCCCTCTCAATATTATGGCTTTAACCAGTACCCAATCTGCCATTCTCTCGGCCTTAATTTACAATGCCTTAATCATTCCCGCACTCATCCCCCTAGCACTAACTGGCGTTAAATTCCGACCACTCACCGCCGACCAACTTCTACAACGGAACATATTCATCTACGGACTGGGCGGCGTGATCACACCCTTCATTGCCATCAAAATCATAGACCTTTTGATCACAATCATAGGACTGGCATAATCCCACAGCCTTTGGGTTTTAATTATGAAAAATCTATCTCTTACTCTGTGTCTTACCCTCTTCCTTAATTTATTCCTAGCACAAATCCTCTACGCCGCCACCCCTGAAGCAATATCACGCTCTGCATCCTACGCCATTACCCTTTTAGGACTAGCAACTTTTGCCGTCAGTATTTATTTGTTTGTCGTCATTTTTCAACCAGAGAAGTTTTAACTATTTTACTTATGTTTGATTCCTCTGATCATATTCATCTTCTCCCCCTCCGACGTGGGAAACATAAAATTTTTATTGGTATGGCTCCCGGTGTCGGCAAAACTTACAAAATGCTTGAGGAAGCACATCAACTCAAACAAGATGGAATTGATGTAGTGATCGGAATCTTAGAAACTCATGGACGCAAGGAAACCGCCATGAAAGCTGCGGGAATAGAGGTAATTCCCCAAAAAGCTTTTATCCACCAGAACGTTACTCTACAGGAATTAGATACAGATGCAATTGTGCAACGTTCCCCTCAACTCGTTTTAGTGGATGAACTCGCTCATACTAACGCCCCTGGTTCCCCAAGGAAAAAACGCTATCAGGATGTAGAAGTTATTTTAGCAGCGGGAATTGATGTTTATTCTACTGTTAATATTCAACATTTGGAAAGTTTGAATGATTTAGTCGCCAGAATTACAGGTGTTGTGGTGCGAGAGCGCATTCCTGATTATGTGTTAGATGAAGCTGATGCTGTTGTGGTGATTGATGTGACCCCACAAACTTTAGAAGAGCGCTTACAAGAAGGTAAAATTTACGCTGCTGAAAAAATTGAGCCATCTTTGAAAAACTTTTTTCGCCGTCGTAATCTGATTGCTTTACGGGAACTAGCATTAAGAGAAGTAGCAGATACCGTGGAAGAAGAAGCAAATACTGCCAACTTTTTACAGCCTAATTACAACATTCAAGAACGGGTTTTAGTATGTGTATCTACTTATCCTGGTTCTGTGCAATTATTACGCCGAGGCGCACGTATTGCCCACTATATGAATGCTCGACTGTATGCTGTGTTTGTGGCCAATCCTGAACGATTCTTGACTAAAGAAGAAAGTTTACACATAGATACCTGTGAGCATTTATGCCGGGATTTCGGCGGGGAATTTTTACATATTAAAAGCCAAAATGTTGCTCAAGAAATTTCTCAACTAGCAACAAATTATCATATTACACAAATTATTATTGGTGAAACTAAACAACCGCGTTGGCAAAGATGGTTTCAAAAGTCTTTTACTCAACAAATGATAGATTTAACTAGAAATAGAAATATAGACTTACATATTATTTCCACAGATAAATAAGTCATTGAATCAAAACCCAGATACCCGGAATTTCTTTGAGAAATTCCGGGAGCTAAGTGTGTAGATAGTTTAAATATGGTGTCTCCCTGCCAAAATTACCCTGTAAATCTGGAAAAAAATCTTTAATATTGCAGCAAGTATTAAGTAAATCAATGTTCAAATAAATCTTTAAATTGCAATAAATCTAAGGTGACAAGGGTCGGTAAAACTTGAAAGCATTCTTGAGCAATTTCCCAACGTTCTTCCCGTTTGAGCATCGCTGTAAGTTTTTGCTGTACACTCAATAGGTAGCGGACATCATTAGCAGCATAGTTGAGTTGAGCCTCTGATAAATTGGCAGCGTTACCCCAATCGGAACTCTGAGAGCTTTTATCTAATTCTATTTGTTCTAATTCCTGAACTACATCTTTGAGTCCATGACGATTGGTGTAGGTACGAGCTAGCTTACTGGCAATTTTGGTACAAAACACAGGTTGAACTCGAATCCCCAGATGATAACGCAAAGCAGCAATATCAAAGCGGGCGAAGTGGAAAACTTTCACCACGTTGACCGCTTCCAAAAGTGTCTTTAAATTTGGGGCTTCGGTTTGGCCTTTGGTGATCCCAATTACCGTGACTTGTCCCTGAAGATTACATAGCTGAACTAGACAGAGGCGATCGCGCTGTGGTAATAGTCCCATGGTTTCAGTATCCACAGCGATCGCCTCGGATTTTAAATACTCAGCCAAAGCAGCCTCAGTCAAGTCACCTATGGCCGCGCCACGTAGGCTATCACTGATTTGAAAATCTTGTAATGTCATGAACTACCTAAATATAAATGTAGTGTCTTTGAGAAAAAAACTATCAGACACTACATTAATTATGATGCCAAAATCGGTGTAAATCAATCTATCTACTGCGAATAAAAATTTGAGTTAGGTAAACTTCTCCTTCCTTGTTGGTAGCAACACCAATCCCCGTGAGGTCGTAGTCGCCATGAATATTCTGCAAGTGTCGCGGACTTTTCAACCACCCGGTAATGGCTTCGCCGACTGGATTACTATATCCTTTATTTAAGGCTAGATTCTCTGAGGCGTTATTATACTTTAGGGGAATGGCTGTGACACGCTGTTCAAATCCCTCATGGCTAAACGGGACTTTACCATTAGCCATGTTTTGGCTATGAATCCTCGCCTGTTGGCTAATATCTGTATTTAGTCTCAACTTTGGCAGATTCTGAGAGACTCGATATTGGTTAATTTTCTCAAAAACTGATTTCTCTAGTGCATTGGTTTTAATAGTAGTAGTAGTAGTTAACATTGCAGCCTGACTTGGAGGAATTAACAAAGGTTGACTACGATTAGTTGACTCTGTAGACCTGTGAGACGTTATGGAGGTATTCATTAATCCACTCGCAAGGACAAGCGTACTTAAAGCGATACCAAAAGCAGGTTGTCTAAACATGGACAGTTGCTTGATATGTGTAATTGCTAGACCTATAATCTAACTTCTGGTTCTAGGAATATATAACAGGATAATCTCGAAAATTAATTAAATTCCGGCATTTTGGCAAATAATCTTTAGTTTAATTAATGTATAATTTAGAACAATATAAATAAATGCCGACAATCTTCCACCGCTTCTATAACACTACGCATTTTGGTGAGGATGTTTTAGTTCTTGAGAAAATTTGTCCACAGATGAACACAAATCTAGAGGTCTTAGCGGTGTACAGATAACTTTATGGTAGATACCAAGTAAAATACCTATATAAATAAATTTTTAACTTGTGAAAGCTCTTGTCAGAAGAAATAATCAAATCACCACAAGATATATGTTTAAGTCCTTATTACTCCCAAAGGTTGGGAAAAGCATATTTGGGTGATAGTCTCCATCTGGTAAAATCCATGGAGCCGAATAGTATTAATCTGATCCTCACTTCACCACCATTTGCTCTCGCACGTCAAAAAGCATATGGTAACGAAAGCCCAGAAAAATATATTGAATGGTTTTTACCTTTCGCTCAGGAGTTTAAAAGGGTTCTAACTAATGATGGCTCATTGATTTTAGATTTGGGGGGCGCTTACCTGCGTGGTCATCCGGTGCGCAGTATCTACCAATATGAACTTCTGGTGAGACTGTGTAAAGAGGTTGGCTTTTTTTTAGCCCAAGAATTCTATCACTATAATCCTGCACGATTACCTACCCCTGCGGAGTGGGTGACAATCAGGCGAGTTCGTGTGAAAGATTCGGTAAATGTAGTTTGGTGGTTGTCAAAAACACCAAATCCTAAGGCTGATAACAGAAAAGTTTTAAAGCCATATAGTCAGAGTATGAAACAACTACTGAAAAATGGCTATAAAGCTAAAATGCGCCCCAGTGGTCATGATATTTCTGATAAGTTTCAGAAGGATAATCAGGGCGCAATTCCGCCAAATTTGCTAGAAATTGCCAATACTGAATCCAATAGCGCTTATTTACGGCGTTGTAAAGCAGAAGGGATTAAACCCCACCCCGCGCGGTTTCCTGTCAAGTTCGCTGAATTTTTCATCAAGTTTTTAACTGATGAGGGTGATATGGTGTTAGACCCCTTTGCAGGTTCCAATACCACTGGGTTTGTGGCTGAAAGTTGGGAACGCCGATGGATTTCTTGTGAAATTAATCAGGATTATGTGATGGGGAGTCGTTATCGGTTTAGTGATTGAAGAGCGAGACCTTGATTTAACTTACCACTGCGATAACCTTCTAAATCTAGAGTGACATAGATAAATCCCAACTCCTGAAATGCAGCAACTAGGGACTGTAAATTGGTAGTCAAGATAAAATCTTTGATATTTGCTGGTAATAATTCAATTCTGGCGGTATCACCTTCAGAACGCACGCGCAAATTCTCCCAACCCAGTTTTCGCAGATAAATTTCTGCTCTACCTACTCTTTGTAACTTGGCTATGGTAATCTCTTCACCGTAGGGAAAGCGAGAACTTAGACAAGGTTGAGCGGGTTTATCCCACCAGGGTAAACCGAGTTGTTGTGAAAGTTGACGGACTTCGGCTTTGCTGACACCGACCTCTGCTAAAGGCGATCGCGCACCTCTTTCTTTTGCTGCTTGAATTCCTGGGCGATAGTCCTGTAAGTCATCAGCATTCACCCCATCTACTACATAGGGATAACCTAACTGCATAGCTAAGGGTTTGAGGGTATCATGCAATTCACTTTTGCAAAAATAACAACGGTTGACAGGGTTAGAAGTGTAATTGGGATTGTCCATTTCATGAGTTTGGACTATTCTATGGGGAATCCCTATAGTTGCGGCTTGAATTTTCGCATCTTCTAGTTCTTCTGGTAACAGGGAAGGAGAAACAGCTGTGACAGCCAAAGCGCGATCGCCCAATACATCATAAGCAATCTTGGCCACCAAAGTGCTATCAATTCCTCCGGAGTAGGCAATCAAAGCCTGTTGCATTTCGCCAAATAAAACTTTTAACTGGTCAAACTTTTCTGTCAACATGATTTTGAAATCTACTCTCAACCCTATAGCACCCAATTAATTCTATTCTAGCGGATGTGTATATGGGTTGAACACCCACCGAAAACATCAAACTTATGGATATACAAATTGCTCAACTAATTGTTAATGGTATAGCTGTAGGTAGCATTATCGCCCTGGCCGCAGTGGGATTGACCCTGACCTACGGTATTTTACGGTTATCTAATTTTGCTCACGGTGATTTTCTCACTCTCTCTGCCTATTTGACCCTGTTACTCAATACCAGTGGTATCAATATTTGGCTATCCATGATTCTGGCGAGCGCGGGAACAGTAGCAGCAATGCTACTGTCTGAAAAGTTGTTATGGGCAAGAATGCGCTCTATTCGTGCTACCTCCACAACCTTAATTATTATTTCCATTGGGCTGGCTTTATTCCTGCGCAATGGTATTATCTTTTTCTGGGGCGGTCAAAACCAAAATTACAATTTACCCGTTACCACTGCTTTGAATGTTTTTGGCATCAGGATACCCCAAAATCAATTGCTGGTATTGGGGTTAGCAGTGGTGGCAATTTTGGCCTTGCACTACCTGCTGCAAAATACCAAAATTGGTAAAGCCATGCGTGCAGTTGCTGATGATTTAGACTTAGCTAGGGTTTCTGGGATTAATGTCGAGCAGGTCATCCTGTGGACTTGGATTATTGCGGGGATATTCACCTCTTTGGGTGGCAGTATGTACGGATTGATTACAGCAGTACGTCCCAATATGGGCTGGTTTTTGATTTTGCCCTTATTCGCTTCCGTAATTTTAGGCGGTATTGGTAACCCCTACGGTGCGATCGCCGCCGCGTTTATTATTGGTATCGCTCAAGAAGTGAGTAGCTTGTGGATCGGTTCACAGTATAAACAAGGTATAGCACTGTTAATGATGATTTTGGTGCTGCTCATTCGCCCCAAAGGTTTATTTAAAGGTACGATTTAAGCAGCACCGTCCACTTCTAATTATTCAATGATGTGGAAATAATAAGCTGCAACTAAGAAGTTAACAGCTAATAACAGCAATGCCCAGGCAGCACGGAAGGTGTAGGGGGGTTTAGCGCCCGTTGCTGGAACGGGGGAATTTTGAACTTTAGCCATCAGTCGTTCTCCTTCTTTTTTGACTTTATTCAGAAATACCAAACAGTCGTACCAAAAAACCAAAATCCTTTAAAAATATTTGTGTCAACCTTCCTCACCAGCATGGTAAGAGCTACGCACCAAAGGACCACAACGGACGTGGTTAAATCCCATTTGCCGTGCTACCCCTGATAGTGTATCAAATTCTTCTGGTGTCCAGTATTTTTGCACTGGCAAATGTTCTAAGGAAGGGCGCATATATTGGCCGATGGTGAGGCGATCGCATCCCACCGCCCTTAAATCCGCCATAGTTTCTATAACTTCTTCCCTGGTTTCACCGTGTCCCACCATTAAACCGGACTTAGTGGGGATAGTAGGATCAATTTCTTTCACCATAGCCAACACATTCAGGGAGCGATCGTACTTAGCACCCCGACGCACCGGACCTGTTAACCGCCGTACCGTCTCCACATTGTGATTAAAACAAGCGGGTTTAGCGGTGACAATTGTGGCTATTCTTGCTCGTTGTCCTGATTCTCCCGCACCAGCGCCGCCCCAAAAATCTGGTGTTAGCACTTCGATTTGAGTTTCTGGATTTAACAGGCGAATATTATCTATTGTCTTGACAAAATGCCCCGCCCCCTGGTCTGGTAAATCATCACGGGCTACAGAAGTCAGAACCACATAACGTAATCCCAACAGTTGCACAGCTTCAGCTACTTTTTGCGGTTCCTCTAAGTCAATAGGCATAGGGGCATGACCCTTATCTACTTGACAAAAAGCACAAGAGCGTGTACAAACTGGGCCTAATAGTAAGAAAGTGGCAGTTTTTTGAACATAGCATTCTCCTCGGTTGGGGCATCGTCCCTCTTCACAAATTGTATGAATTTGGCGTTGCTTAATAATCCGTTGTACAGTAGAAAGCTCACTAGCCCTGCCAATAGAGCGGCGTAACCAGCTAGGCATAGTTAGGCTCCCGGTGGGGAGGGGTTGGGGTGCTGGTTGTGGCGTAGTCATAGACATTTAAGCAATATCCAAAAGTACTGTGGCCCTAATGATGGCTTTGACACAAATTTAACATAATTCAGCAGGGGTGCTAGTTTCTGGCACCCCCTAAAGTTGCAACATCCAATCTACAACTCTTCTAGTTCTGGTGTTGAGATTATACTTACCTGGTTTTTCTCCACCGCTGTTGCTTGTAGCATTGCAGTATTAGAGATAGAATTGTTAGCCAGTGTAAATAGTGGATTGGACAAAATACCCGCGATGGAAGTCGCAATTAAAGTTACTATTAGTCCCACTTGCAAAGGTCTAAACCCTGGCAAGTTCCACTGTACTGCTGGATAATTTTTGACTACCTCTGACATTTCCTGGGGTTCCTTGACTACCATCATTTTTACCACGCGAATGTAGTAATAGATGGAGACAACACTAGTAACTAAGCCCAGTAAAACTAACCAGTAAAGTCCAGCTTGCCAACCAGCCCAGAACAGGTAAATCTTGCCAAAAAACCCTGCTAATGGCGGAATCCCACCCAAGGAAAGTAGAGATATACTCAAACCGAGTGTAAGCAGTGGGTCTTTTTGATACAATCCAGAGTATTCGGCAATTTGGTCTGTTCCTGTGCGTAGGGAGAAGAGAATCACGCAGGTAAAACCGCACAGGTTCATGAACAAATACACCATGAGGTAAAATACCATGCTGGCGTATCCCGCTTCAGTTCCCGCAATCATGCCAATCATCACAAATCCAGCTTGAGCAATGGATGAATAAGCTAACATCCGCTTCATGCTAGTTTGGGCCAGGGCGACTATGTTACCCAATACCATACTTAGGACTGCAAGGGCAGTGAAAATAAATCTCCATTCCTCCGCAACTAGGGGGAAGACTGTTGTCAGCAAGCGAATGGCCAGGGCAAACCCAGCGGCTTTGGAACCCACCGATAAAAAAGCAATCACCGGGGTGGGAGCGCCTTCGTAAACGTCTGGGGTCCACTGGTGAAAGGGTGCGGCGGAGATCTTAAAGCCGATACCGGCAATCACGAAAATCAGGGCAATTACCAAACCTAAAGACTGACCACCATTAGCAGCAGCAATACCATTAGAAATCGCCCCTAATTCTGTTTGTCCACCTGATAGACCATACAGCAGGGAAACACCGTATAAAAATATTGCCGTACTGGAGGCTCCAATCAACAGGTATTTCAGCGCAGCTTCGTTAGAGCGGGGATCACGCTTGGTATAACCTGTGAGTAAGTATGAAGAAATACTGAGGGTTTCCAGTGAGATGAAAATCATCACCAACTCACTAGCACCGGATAAAAACATCCCTCCCACGGTAGCAGTGAGCAAAATAGCGATGAATTCTGCTAAAGCAGTACCACTTTGCTCAATGTAGCGAATTGACATCAATATAGTTACCGCAGCAGACAAAGCAATAATACCGCGAAAAACAATACTCAGGTCATCACCAATAAAGCTCCCGGTAAAGGAAATGGGATTAGTAGCATCCCATTGAAGATAGAGAGCGCCAACCGCAACCACTAAACCGGCGATCGCCACATATCCAATCCAGCGTGAGGAGCTACGTCCCAAAATCAAATCAACAATCAAAACCCCTAAGAGGGTGACAATTACAATCCCCTCTGGCAAAATCGTTCCAGCATTTAACTGGGATGTCAGATTAGAAAAATCCATGAGATATATAGGTTTTGACGATTAGACATTAAGGAAGCATCTGAGTTTATTCTATTGTTACGGCTGGATATTTTCGATATTTCTGTAAGGTTTTCTCAAAAATTCTTCCCGTGTCATCCATTGTTGGCAAGTATGCCGAAGGTAACAAATTGTTACAACATCCCATTCAATCCCAAAAAGAATCCCATAGCGTTTTGAGTAGAGAAGATATCGAATTTATTCCCCTACTATACATATTACACCTACCGAATAACTGGACTTTAGACTAAAAATACAAGCTGCTTGAATAATCCCTAAGTAGTGAGACACTTATCCAAGGAAAGGAGAACTAATGTCTGAGTCGTTAAATTTTTGCAGTCCTGGTTAGCCCATAAGTAGAAACTCAACCCCAGAATAACCGGTATTTTGGGGTATCATCGCTGATGTATCCTCATGGTTAATCAAACAGCCATATATTACCGATGTCCTTTGACAATCTCTGCAAGCTACTATCATAAAAACACCCCCAAAGGTTCGCCAGTTGGGTATTAGGTACACCGCAAGGGGATGTCACAATTCTCAAAACCGAATTAAGCATAGAACCCATCCGCGCCGATTATGTCACCTTTTTACAACTGCAAGGCAGGATTCTACATTTAGAATTTCAAACCTTAGAATCCACACCACCCCTACCACTACGAATGTTAGACTATTGGGTAAGGTTGTATCGCTTGTATCGTTTACCAGTGACACAAGTAGTAGTATTACTGCTTCCTCCCCTGGATGAGGGCGAAATCACTACAGCCTTTAACGTGGAAACTACCCGTCATGAATATCGTCTAATTCGGATGTGGGAACAAAACCCAGAAATCTTTCTCCAAGACCCTGCATTGTTACCACTAGCACCATTAACAGCGACCAACCAACCCCAAACCTTGCTGACGGAAATTGTCTCCCGGATTAACGCACTGGAGACAACTCAGCGTCCTGAAATTTCGGCTTACACCCAAATTTTAGCCGGGTTAAAATTTAAGAAGGATTTAATTAGAAGACTATTTCGGGAGGGTATGATGCGGGAGTCAGTAATTTACCAAGAAATTCTCGAAGAAGGCGAACAACGAGGGAAACAAATAGGGGAACAACGAGAACGACGTTTACTTATACGTCAACTTACACGCAGGGTGGGAGAATTACCCCCAGATATAGGCGCACAATTAGCAAATTTATCATTGGCAGAATTAGAAAATCTGGGTGAGGCTTTATTAGACTTTACCAGTTTGTTAGATTTGCAGTCCTGGTTAGGTAATAAGTAGAAACTCAACCCCAGAATAACCCGTATTTTGGGGTATCATCGCTGATGTATTCTCATGGTTAATCAAATAGCCATATATTACCGATGTCCTTTGACAATCTCTAAAAACACCCCCAAAGGTTCGCCAGTTGGGTATTAGGGACACCGCAAGGGGATGTCACAATTCTCAAAACCGAATTAAGCATAGAACCCATCCGCGCCGATTATGTCACCTTTTTAGAACTGCAAGGCAGGATTTTACATTTAGAATTTCAAACCTTAGAATCCACACCACCCCTACCACTACGAATGTTAGACTATTGGGTAAGGTTGTATCGCTTGTATCGTTTACCAGTGACACAAGTTAAGGTTCATAGCTCTTAGACCTTGTTGATAATAGTTGCGCTTTAAAATATTGTCAACAAACACCTTTGCGAACCTTTGCGCGTACTTAGCGACCTTTGCGTTTAAACCCCGGACAAAAACACAAATCTATTAGAACTAGAAAACCGGCGAGTTCCGAAACTAGAGGTAAACATATGAGAATTGCTGCTAATATTTTAAGAAAAGTATCGATGATGCTAGGAATTGATCTTAGCGGAATCAGTAAAGGCTGTTTAAGTCATTAAGTCAGCCTAAGAAAGTTCGTTTATGGACTCTTCGGAAATCCCCGGTTTTCTAAACTGGAGAAGCTTAATCTAAATGTTTAACGGGAATAGCTGTTAACTTGTTCAGATAATTAGCTACTTCCGTTCTATGACAACGGCTTGAATCTTTTTCAGCGCATAATAATAAAACATTTGCCTCTTTTACAATTTCTGCAACTTCATTTAATTATTTTTCTGCCGCTTCTAAATTCTCAGAGGTTGTTTGTCAAGTCATGATTAGTGTATCAAATATTTTTAGATCCCCCTAAATCCCCCTTGAGAAGGGGGACTTTGACTCTAGTTCCCCCCTTGAGAAGGGGGGTTAGGGGGGATCAAGAAGTGTCTAAAATCACCTTATAAAACTTATCAAACATCCTCTCAGGTATCCAATTTTTATCACCTGATGTGTTACCCAAATTTGTTTTAGATATATATATTTAATATTGCTTGACTCACACAAGGTACTAAGTTTTTATCCGTACCAGCGACGACTCCAAGCTCGTGGGACTCTTCTGATATCAACTACATATTCAACATTACAATCTTCTATGTATTTTAAAATTTCATCGTAATTTTTACGGTTGCCATATCCAAAAGTAAATATGTATCTGTTGTAACAATTATATGCTTTCATTTATTTATCTCCAAATTTTAAAATCTATCTAAACTATATAGCCTTTTTCAGGCTCATGAAGTACACACCAATTCCCTGTTCCGGTGTTCCCTCAAACTAAAAAAAATTGTACCTCACGAGCATTGGAAATGCTATAAATGACACATTTTGTGATTATAAACAATATAGCAGCAATCTTCTAAGATACTGCAAGTATAACGAATTTATTTTGTGGTTTAATCTTCCACTGGATTAAGCAGGGTTTTCTACCCTAGGCTACGGAGGGTAGTGATTCTGCAATAATACAATTCTCCTCTAAAGTTTCTGCGGATAAGGATGTAATTCGCCAATGCCACAAAGCACAAGAAATTAAGCTGAAGGGAACATTAGTTTTTAGTAGGCAGGAGATTAAATAAGTGAACCGCGATCGCCTCTTTGAGAAACTCCTCCAGAATTGAGCTAATGATAAGTAAAACTTACATCAAGCATAATTTTTATTAAAAAAATACCCCTTGCCAAACATTTGTAAACAATTGTAAAGTAGTGTCATAGACAGAAAACAAACCTGTCTCATTCATACATACATAACCGCAATCATAAACAAATGACCACAACCTTACAACAGCGCCAAAGCGCCAACGTATGGGATCGCTTCTGCGAATGGATCACCAGCACCGAAAACCGCATTTACATCGGTTGGTTCGGAGTCCTCATGATCCCCACCCTCCTAGCTGCTACCACCTGCTTTATTATCGCCTTCATCGCTGCTCCTCCTGTAGACATCGATGGGATCCGCGAACCAGTAGCTGGCTCCTTAATCTACGGAAACAACATCATCTCTGGTGCTGTTGTTCCCTCCTCCAACGCCATCGGCTTACACTTCTACCCCATTTGGGAAGCAGCATCCTTAGATGAGTGGTTGTACAACGGTGGTCCTTACCAATTGGTAATTTTCCACTTCCTGATTGGCGTAGCTTGCTACTTAGGACGTGAGTGGGAACTATCCTACCGCTTGGGAATGCGTCCTTGGATCTGTGTAGCCTTCTCAGCACCCGTAGCAGCAGCTACCGCAGTATTCCTCATCTACCCCATCGGTCAAGGTTCATTCTCTGATGGTATGCCTTTAGGTATCTCAGGAACCTTCAACTTCATGATCGTGTTCCAAGCAGAACACAACATCTTGATGCACCCCTTCCATATGTTGGGTGTAGCTGGTGTATTCGGTGGTTCCTTGTTCTCTGCAATGCACGGTTCCTTGGTAACCTCCTCCTTAGTACGTGAAACAACCGAAACCGAATCTCAAAACTACGGTTACAAGTTCGGTCAAGAAGAAGAAACCTACAACATCGTAGCTGCTCACGGTTACTTCGGTCGCTTAATCTTCCAATACGCTTCCTTCAACAACAGCCGTTCACTACACTTCTTCTTAGCTGCTTGGCCTGTAATCGGTATCTGGTTCACCGCTTTGGGTGTAAGCACCATGGCGTTCAACTTGAACGGTTTCAACTTCAACCAATCAGTAATTGACTCTCAAGGTCGCGTCATCGCTACCTGGGCTGATGTGATCAACCGCGCTAACCTGGGTATGGAAGTAATGCACGAGCGTAACGCTCACAACTTCCCCTTAGACTTGGCTGCTGGTGAAGTTGCTCCTGTTGCTTTGACTGCTCCTGCAATCAACGGCTAAGAGATTCAGGTTCAGAAATTTAAATAATACTGTCTCTGCTTGATTAAAGCGCTCTTCCTACCGGATGGGCGCTTTTGGTTTGGTAATGTAACTGTTTGCCAAGGTGGAAATCACCCGGTAATCCTCGCCATGTACATCCCTCTCATCCCTGAGCATAAATGCTCCTGATCGAGAGAACGAATCGCACCATATGCCTTAATTGTGGTGCACAGACGGAAAATAAAAAGGAAATGTGAGAATATATTCTTGTCCTGAGCGTGAGTACACAACAAATCGAGATGTTGCTGCTTCCTTTGGTAGTCATAAATGGTGGTGTTAATGCCGTTGGGCAGAGGGTGTGAGAAAATGCTTGCTGACTCCTACTGACGCGGGTTAGTGGTAACACTCATCTAGTTAAGTGGGGATGAAGCAGGAATCTCCCGCTACACCACTTTGCAGTTAGCGGGGAGTGTCAAAAAGTTAAGTTTTGATAGTTTTCATGGAGAGTGAATCATGCTAACCGCTGCAAAAACGTTGTCTGGTTTGATGGGTTTATGTGTCGGTGATGCGTTGGGTGTACCTGTGGAGTTTACTAGCCGTGCCGAAAGAATTAAATCTCCAGTGACAACGATGTTAGGCTATGGTACATGGGAGCAACCACCCGGAACCTGGTCAGATGATAGTTCTTTAACATTTTGCTTGGCAGAAAGCCTGTGTCGGGGTTATTCCTTAGATACTATAGCTAATTCCTTTTGGCGCTGGTATAAACAAGCTTATTGGACTGCTCGCGGTGAATTGTTTGATATTGGTATGACTACCCATGAAGCAATTATGCGCCTGAAGCAGGGTGTTGTACCTCACCAAGCAGGAGGGAGGCTAGAACATAGCAATGGTAATGGTTCTTTGATGAGAATTTTACCCATGGCTTATTGTTATCGTCACCTAACTTTCCCCGAATTGATTGCTAGAGTCCATGATGTCTCTGCCATTACCCATGGTCATCTGCGATCGCAAATGTCCTGCGGTATTTATGTTAGTATTGCCGTAGCGTTACTAGAAGGGGCTAAACCGGAAACAGCTTATTTACAAGGATTAGCAAAAATCCAATCACTGTATTCCGACCGTGAATACATTTTAGAGAAACCTCATTTTCGCAGAATATTCAGTGGTGAAATAGCCCAGATACCAGTTGAAGAGATTAATTCTGGAGGCTACGTAATTGACACCCTGGAATCATCCCTGTGGTGTTTGCTAAATACCTCCTCTTACGCCGAAGCCGTACTGACAGCTGTCAACTTGGGTAAAGATACAGACACTACTGCCGCTGTGACTGGGGGGTTAGCAGGGATATACTACGGACTGGAAAATATTCCCCAGGAATGGATCAATAAAATCGCCCGCAAACAGGACATTATTAACTTGGCAGAGCGCTTTGCCAAAGCTATCGATACTCAGATTTAGATTTTTTGTATTTTTCAACCCCGGTTTTATAAACCGGGGATTTCCGAAGAGTCCATAAACGAACTTTCTCAGGCTGACTTAAACAACCTCCACTGATTCGGCTAAGATTAATTCCTAGCATCACCGCTAGTTTTATGGTGGATATTTACAGCAGTATTACGTTCACACTCTCCACGCCTAAAGCCAAGTTGCCGCGGTACTTTTGGGCAATTTACGGGTGAGCTGCTAGTAGGATTTAAGCTGTTGAGAAATCCATTGCAAGTAGGCTTGCGAACCGGCAACAATAGGTAAAGCTATGATTTCTGAGACTTCGTAAGAGTGGAGTTCCCGAATTTTGGCTTCCAAACTGGAAAATAGGGCCAAATCAGTTTTAATCAGCAACTGCCACTCGTACTCTTTGTATATTTCTCCTTCCCAAGAGTAAATAGAATGGATTGGCAACAGACTGACACAGGCAGCCAGTTGAGCTTCTACAAGGGCATTAGCAATTGTTTCTGCCTCCTGCTTGTTGGCAGTTGTCACCAGTACTACACCATAATGAGCAGGTATCTCCATAAATTTTAGACCATAGACAGAGAGTACACCTGACCATCAATCAACAGTCGCGTAATCCCCTTGGCTTGAAGATGAGTACTAGCCTTATGTAGTACTTTACTATCGGGAACTTTAATTACGCGATCGCGCTTGGTAGAGAAGCGCTTTGCGACTCGATGGTTATCAAATACTGGCAAAGTTCTTTGCAAGGTTTCTAAGTTAGGAATTTGTCCCAAGTCGCCGAAATCCTTCAGTGGTCGGGTAATTAACTCCGAGCATCTATCAATTACCAAATAACAACTTTTCGGCAACTGTGCTGCGGAAAATGGCAAGACTTGCACCGCTAGCTCATTCACCCTTCGTCTTGTAACTAAAGGCATTGAATCCTCTAGATATTCCTCCTCCTCCTCGTAGTCGTCCTCGTAGTCGTCCTCGTCTAAATCATCCTCTAAATCTGACAAATCCTCTGACTCATCTAGCAAATCCTCGACTAGCATGTGGGAAATAACACTTGCTTGAGGATGTTCTTCCTTTAAGAGGGGAGCAGGAATACCGGCCAGTTCAGCGGGCTGGGGTTCGACTATTTCTAATCGCTTTGCTGTACGTAACTTTGGTTTCTCTTCTGCCGAAGAACGCCGACGGACTCGTCTTATAGAGGGGCTGAGATCCTCCTCTTCCTGCGGTTGGTGTTCTTCGATCACCGGTTTTTGCGGGGAGATATCTGGTAATCTCAAGCGAGGGATGGCTTTTTCCTGGCTGGGCAGATCTGGCTCCGGCTCTGGTTGAGTTAAGAAAGGTAACTGGGTGTAACTTACCTGCGCCCGACCTTCAGGAGTCCTGGTTGCACGTTTGAGAGAAACCAGATATTCATATTCATCTTCGGGTAAGGTGCTTTTGAGTAGGCGACTAATTGTCGAGTTACTTACACCATAACGTTCCGCCAAAGTTGATGTTGTTTCGGCACTTTCTCGATATAACTTGAGAATTTCTCGTTTGTCAGGCTCTGTTAATTTTCTCACGGTAGACACCAAATTTTCTAAGCTCGTTTGCGACCGCGCTCCTGCGGAGTTCGGCTAAAGGATGGGTTATCTTGTAGGACAAAGCCCATAGGACATAACACTCCACTAAATATCCAAAACATTTCTAGTATCTCTCCACTTTGATAGTTTGACCCTTGAGCATACTTAAACCATATATCTGCAATGTAGATCCAAAAAGCGTCCTGTGCAACCATTCTCCAATATTTGGCGGATTTTCCGGTCAAAAAGGCCATTAGCCTTCCCTGGGGCAATAATAATTAATAAAACCACATCGTCGAGTACCTCAAACCAATTGAAGCTACCAACTAGAGGCTTTAAGGGTGCTGTCTGTTCCATAGAAATCCACCATACTACTAACAAGGTAGCAAACCTTGCAATGGCTAAGACAATGAGCAACTGCAATTTTTCTAAATTTATACCTTGGGAAGCCCAACCTAAAATCATCCTTACGTCAAGGGAAATATAAGTCAGGATAAAACAACACATCAATAATCGACACATCTGGTTTTTGGTCTATAATTATTTCTGTGTAACGGAAAATTAGCCCTCCCAAGAAATAAGAAAATATACTAGTGGCAAGTGGATCCCCAATATTGAGTGAGTATTTGCAGGCGACGCCAATCCTTCCAGCATAAAACACTGACACCCAAGTAAGCCAAGACTTCAAAAATCTTTTCACCAATGAAGTAGGAGTCAGTAGGGCTTGCTCTGTCTGTGGCTATAAGCCCACTGTATTTGATCTGCTGAACCAAAGAAAATTTCCACATCTGTGATTGTCAACCCTTCTCCACCGCATGCTTGGGGTTTCTGGCGAGATCAAAGCGTTTTTTTTGGCATCCACAATTTTCATTTGCTTTTTGGTACTAGATGATGATACAATCACGAAAGTGATTTCTTAAGAAGCTACTATGCTAGCTTGGGCGCGTAACTCAGTTGGATAGAGTATCCGCCTTCTAAGCGGACTGTCGCAGGTTCGAGTCCTGCCGCGCCTGTTCATTTAGGCAATACATTCTACTCATGAATGTGGATACACAACAAATCCCGATATTGCTGCGGCTCAAGCAAGCAGAAATCGTGTCTTTAGTACCGTTGGGCTGAAGTCAAACGACTGGGTTTTGAAAATGATCAATAAAAACTTGGAAAAGCCTTATAGTATTGTTTTTTTGATACTCATATTATTTGGCCTTACTGCCGTACTTGTGGCTGAACCCGCTTGGGGGGAGGAATCTGCCCAAAATGCTGCTGGCTTCGATCCCCAAATGTTCTTGCGAAATGCTTTACAGTGGATAGATGGTATTGGTGCTGTGGGAGCATTAGCATTTATCCTACTTTATATTATTGCCACGGTCGCCTTCTTGCCAGGGTCAATCCTGACTCTTGGTGCTGGTGTTGTGTTTGGTCTGGTTATGGGTTCGATCTACGTCTTCATTGGTGCAACTATAGGAGCCACAGCCGCTTTTTTAGTTGGACGTTATTCAGCCAGGGGTTGGGTGGCTAAAAAAATAGCAGGTAATCAAAAATTCCGGGCTGTTGACGAGGCTGTTGGTAGAGAAGGATTGAAAATTGTTTTGTTGACCCGACTCTCTCCTGTATTCCCCTTCAATCTTCTGAACTACGCCTATGGTGTTACCGGAGTTACCCTCAAAGATTACATTCTCGGATCTATGGGTATGATTCCCGGAACAATTATGTATGTTTACGTCGGTTCCTTGGCTGGTAATCTGGCCGCGATTGGTACCGCATCTCAACCTGATAACCCCGGTTTACAGTGGTTAATTCGGATTCTTGGCTTCATAGCCACGGTTACTGTGACAGTATATATTACTAAAGTTGCTCGCAAGGCTTTAGAAAATGAAGTTTTACATTAACAGTCTTGATGTGGTAAGCGAGGAGTAAATAATGTCAAATTTACCATTGCCAAAAGTAACTATCCTACCCACGGATGAGCATAATCAGAAACTAGTTTCTTACGTTCATCCGCCCCATTGGGTCAATCCTCAACCTGTTGATTGTTACGACTTGGTTGTAATTGGTGCTGGTACGGCTGGATTAGTTGTAGCAGCAGGATCTGTAGGTCTAGACTTGGGATTAAAAGTCGCTTTAATTGAAAAGCATTTGATGGGGGGAGACTGTTTAAATTTTGGTTGTATTCCCTCAAAATGTATGATCCGGTCTTCTCGTGTAATTGGTGAAATTTCCGGGGCGCAAGGTTTTGGTATTAATACCCCTGAAGACATCAAAGTTGATTTTCCTCAAGTTATGGAAAGGATGCGAAAGGTGAGAGCAGGTATCAGTCATCATGATTCTGCGACTCGCTTTCGCAACCTTGGGGTTGATGTTTTCTTGGGAACCGGTCGTTTTGCCAGTGATAATATTATTGAGGTTGATAGCCAAAAAATCCGCTTTAAAAAAGCTGTGATTGCTACAGGTGCTAGAGCTATGCGACCCCCAATTAAGGGACTGGAAGCGGCTGGTTTTCTCACTAATGAAACGGTATTTTCACTAACTGAACTCCCCAAACGCTTGGCTGTGATTGGCGGTGGACCGATTGGTTGTGAATTGGCTCAGGCTTTCCAGCGTCTAGGATCTCAAGTGAGCTTATTTCATCAGGGTTCCCACATCTTAAACAGGGAAGATCCCGAAGCGGCAGAAATTCTGCAAAACTGTTTTATCCAAGAAAAAATACACTTGCTTTTAAATAGCCAAATAGATCATATTGAGAAGAGTATTGAGGGAAAAGTGATATATTTTCTCAGCAACGGCTCGCCGATGTCAATCACAGTGGATGAGATTTTAGTTGCTACAGGACGCGTTCCTAATGTTGAAGGTTTAAATTTAGAAGCAGTGGGAGTGGAATACAATCACCGCCAGGGAGTGAAGGTTAATGACTATTTACAAACCACTAACCCCAAAATTTATGCTGCTGGTGATATCTGTATGAAGTGGAAGTTTACTCACGCAGCTGATGCGGCGGCTCGAATTGTGATTAAAAATACTTTGTTTTCACCTTTTGGTTTAGGAAGATACAAACTTAGTAATTTAGTCATCCCTTGGGTAACTTATACTGACCCAGAAATTGCTCATGTGGGAATGTATGAACAGGAGGCTCAAGAACAAGGTATGAAGATTAATACTATTAAGATTCCTTTTAGTAGTGTAGACCGGGCGATCGCAGATGGTGAAGAGGATGGTTTTGTTAAAATTCATCACCAGAGGGGTTCTGATAGAATTTTAGGAGCAACAATTGTTTCTCGTCATGCTGGAGAAACCATCAGTGAAGTAACCACAGCCATGGTCAATAAAATTGGTTTAAATGGTCTGTCTAATGTAATTCATCCCTACCCAACTCAAGCAGAGGCTATTAAAAAAGCGGCAGATACTTATCGCCGTACATTATTGACACCAACATCAAAACAATTCTTACGATGGCTAACAAGATTTTCCTAATTCTGTGGTGGCACTATCGCCCATTGATAAAATAGCCATATAGCCTTTTTCAGGCTCATGAAGTACACACCAATTCCCTATTCCCTATTCCCTAAAAGTGAAAAACTTTGTACCTCACGAGCACTGGTAATACTATATTTTAACATCTTGAGTTATTTATAATATTTTTGTAATTGCATCATTTTTTTAAATGCCCTATATTTTCTTTATTCGACAAAATCAAATCAATGAATTAATCAGGAGGCAATTATGTCATCCATTATCAATGTCACAGAAGCCACATTTAAAAAAGAAGTACTGGAAAGTGAAATTCCAGTCTTAGTGGACTTTTGGGCTCCTTGGTGTGGTCCTTGTCGGATGGTGTCTCCGGTTGTAGATGCGATTGCTGGGGAATACGCGGGACTGATAAAAGTGGCGAAGTTAAACACTGATCAAAATCCCACCGTTGCTAGTCATTACGGTATTCGTACTATTCCCACGCTAATGGTATTTAAGGGGGGAAGACAAGTTGATATAGTTGTGGGTGCGGTACTAAAACCTACCTTAATTGAAACTTTAGAGCAGCACATTCAAACATGATAATTTCAGGTTGGTAACACTGGCGTGAGTCGGTTGTGTGTGTGGATTTTAAATTTGTGATCTCTGTGTAAACCTCATCTCAGTTGTGGGAGTGAGGATGATTGATGATTAACCAGAACAAAATATCAAGTTTCGTAAATTTAGGTTTGAATATCATCAAGTTAGTGGTATTTTCAACATGAGGACGCAATATAAACAAGAAACCAGGGTAAATGACTGTGTGTCCCCCCGTCATAGACCCAAGTGAATATCAGCAAATCAAAAGCAAGTGCCGATAAACATGATGTTGCTCTTGTAGCTAGATCATATTGCTGATATTGCTAGATGCTCTGTAAACCTTATTTTTACCTCTCAAATAATTAACTTCAAGAATTGGAAACCTGTAAACCCAGAAATACCGGTTAAAAATCTAAGGATTAGATTTTTAACCGCTTTTCGTTGTTCTAATCTTTTTTCAATTCCACCCAATCCCGTAAAAGCTGGTTGACCTGTTCTGGTACTTCGTCATGGGGACAATGACCTGCATTCAGAAAATGTTCTGTTAGTTGGGGATAGTATTGACGAAACTTCTGGGAACGTTCTCTGGCATTCATCCAGGGGTCAGCTTCTCCCCACAATAATAACAGGGAACAAGTTAACTGTTTTAACAGCACATCAACTTTTTCCCCTTGGGGGGTGCTAAAAACGGAAACAAATACATCTAAAGCACCGGGATCATAAGCAGGTCGGGCAATTTCTGTTACTAATTGGTCTGTGACTGCACTGTGGTCAAGATAAACTTTTTTTAAGGTGCGGCGAATTACCCAACGTTGTCGTACATATTCAAATAACAGCAACTGGGCGAAACGTTGTTTAAAAGTCCACTTCACGGAATCACCTAAGAGTTTTTGTAACCCAGAAGGTTGTTTAGGGGGTTGAATTTGTGATTGTAATGCTTCAGGTTCAGAAATAGAAGGGTTTTCGCTAAACGGTCCAGCACTGTTGAGTAAGACTAAACCGGCCGCAAGATCAGGACATTGTGCTGCTACACACAAACAAGCATACCCCCCCAGGGAGTTACCTGCTAGTATGGTCTTCTGACCAATAACTTCACTGATAAAATCAGCCAGTTGGTCGCGCCATAAATCACCGCTGTACTGGAGTTTCGGTTTTGCTGAACGCCCAAACCCTAACAGATCAATGGCAAATACTTCAAAATCTAGATACAGTCCTGTGATATTCTTGCGCCAGTGATCTGTGGATGCGCCAAAACCATGGACTAACAGCAAGGGTGGACGTTGGGGTTGTTTTTCTCCCCTGTGGACGTAGTATATATTATGACCCCGCCACTGCCAATATTGACCAGGAATGGGATTTGTAGAGGAAGCTGTGGTTAGTTGCATGATATAAGGAAATATTAAGTAGCTGTTAATAATTTAATTGTATTCCCCACCAGTCTGGTGACTAATGACCAATGAATAAAGTAGTAATTACAGGTAAAACTCAACTTCTAGGGGTAATTGGGTATCCGGTAGAACATTCCTTATCACCAGTGCTGCATAATGCGGCGATCGCTGAATTAGGACTAGATTATATTTATCTGCCTTTACCAATGAAACCAGAAAATTTAGAGTTAGCCATAGCGGGTTTGGCTGCTATGGATGTTGTGGGTTTTAGCGTTACCATCCCTCACAAACAGGCAATTATGCCTTTATTATCAGAAATTTCCCCCATTGCCCAAGTTATAGGCGCAGTCAATACCGTTAGCCGTCAAAATCAGGGGTGGGTAGGTACAAACACGGACATAGAAGGTTTTATTGCTCCTTTACAGACAACCTATCAGCAAGACTGGAGCCAGAAAACAGCGGTCATTTTAGGCCATGGTGGAGCAGCTAGGGCGGTTGTAGCTGGTTGTCAGCAGCTAGGGTTGGCGCAAATTCATGTGGTGGGGCGGAATATGCACAAATTAGCTGAGTTCGGCAAAAGTTGGGGAAATTCACCCCTAGCAGCAAAATTGCAAATTCATCTCTGGGAAGACCTAGGAAAGCTAATTCCTGAAGCTAATTTGCTAGTAAATACTACCCCTGTGGGTATGTATCCCCACGTGAATCAGTCACCTGTGAGTCAAGAAGATCTGCAAAATTTATCACCGGGTGCGATCGCTTACGATTTAATATATATTCCTCAGCCTACACAATTTCTACAACAAGCGCAAAAACAGGGCGCAATTGTCATTGATGGTTTAGAAATGCTTGTCCAACAAGGCGTAGCAGCATTAAAAATCTGGTTACAGCGGGATACTGTACCTGTGGATGTGATGCGCCAAGCAGTGCAAAATTACCTCGTTAGATAGAGTTATTTTTCTGGCCAGCGCCAATTATGGCGATTCCATGTATATATACCTGGAATTTGGTACTCAGCACCATTGTAGAGGCGAACTACACAAGTAATAGATGAACCCTCAGAATCATCAATTTCATCGATTTGGAGGACAATACAGGAAAACCATTGACGCTGACACGGACCATCGTCCTTGACCCATTCCCATAATCCATTGGCAATTTCAATGCGATCGCCTACTCTCAACTTGAGTGTATCCCCAGCCTCAGAATACTTATTAAAATGATATGATTGGACACGATTGAGCCAACCTAAACCGTAGCGTTGGCGAATAAATTGGACATTTCCCGAATTATGATCATTTAGCCAATCATTGAGTAATTGTACCTTCCAACTACAGTTTTCCTGTTCTTGGTTCTTAACAAACCGTAAAAAAGCTGTCAATTCTTCTGTAGAAAGTTCATCTAAGGGGTTACCCATATCTGATATCTTCAAGTTAGGGTCTCCCGGAATTTCCTCCACCACTCGCAGTAATATCTGCTTCTGCATATCAGTGAGAGGACAACCAGCTGTATCACAACTGTTAAAAGCTGCTTGCAAGGCTGTTTCAATCTCATCTGGAGTCATAAGTTGATAGCAACTGTGGGTTTATTTACCCAATTATTACCTTTTCTGTCTCCAACTCATTAAGTTCAGCTAAGTTAATCTAGACAAAATTGCCGGCTGCGGTACAAATTTTAGTTAAGTTCGATGACACCAAACTTAAATATGAGAACACGAATTAATGTCATTGTTATATCTTTCCTGACTCTCTTGCAATTGTGGGTATTTACACCTCCAGCTATAGCTCTAACACAGGTGAAACTATTTGATATATCTTATCAAGACTGTCCGGCAGAATTGGCAGCAGGATCGGTAATCAGCAGTGGTAGTGCGGCAGCTAATTGCTTTATTGTCACTGGTAAGGCAGAAAACGCTACTTATAAAACAGTATATGATGCAGATATATTTGGACGCATTTATGATGCCAACAATAACCCAGTCATGCAGAACCGCACTCGTCTGGGTTCTATCCCCGAAGTTCCGCCGGGTATTAGTGATTTTGCCATCAGGATTTCTGTAGCCGCGAATCAACCGGAACCCTTGCAGCTCAGACAGTTTAAAGCCTCTGGATTTAGCAGACAAGTTCGGCAATAATTATTAAGAATTAATAATAATCGCCCAAAAAGCAATGTAGAGACGATTGGAAAGGAGCGTCTCTACAAAGGGTTATATAGTCATCCTATTTGACTTGAGAAATTATGAGTGAGGAAAGGGAACAGGGAACAGGGAACAGGGAACAGAAATTGTTCATGAATCATTTAGGATTGCTATATTTAGTTGGTATTTTTGCTAAAAAGGCTGTGCAAATGAAAGGGCGGTTAGGTTTCTTAGTAAGCCACCAATAAAACTCAGTGCTAAGAAGGCTAAGATAGGGGAGAAATCCATACCGCCCAATGGAGGAATAATTGAGCGGAAAAGATTCAGGTAAGGATCGCTGATTTGGGCTAAAGCCGCAAAAGGCTGATTGTACCAGTTGATTGTGGGGAACCAAGTTAAAAGCACTCGGATAATTAGCAAGTAGCTATAGAAGCTGACAAAGGTTGCCAAAGTAGTAAAAAGTAAGTTCATGGATAAGTTATTTTCCTGCTAAGTGTCAAAAACCGTCTTATTATTGATTTTACTTGAGTCCATGTCATGAAGTGTGCGGTTTGCCGCATTAACTACTATAGCCAAATATCAATCACTTTAAGAATCTGGGGTGAGGGAGCGGTCATTGACTGACTGGGTGGAACCGCCATTGACATTTCCTAACTGCTGTCTTACCTCGTCAATTGTGGCATTTAGCTGGGCAATTTTATCTTCTAGCGATCGCCTGGCTGTTTCCATTTCCATAGCTTCATCATCTGAGACGAACATTTGGCGTTGTTTTGGCGATACTTTTTTAGTTTTGAGTTGGCCATTAGTCAGTTCTGCTGATTCTGCTGTCAATTCCTCAGTTTGTCGGGAAACAATCACAGCCCCAATAATACCACCAACTATACTACCAAAAATTGTCCCTGCTACAAAACCACTACCAAAACCATCACGTTGACTCATATATTACCGCCTTCAAGAACTTCCCTAGCTGCATACTAGCTTATGTGCCAAAGATGCGATCGCCTGCATCCCCTAACCCCGGTACAATATACCCCCGGTCATTGACTATCTCATCAATGGTGGCAGTATAAATATTTAAACCAGGATATTCAGCACTAAGCTTTTGTAAAGCTGGCGGTGCGGCTACTACAGAAACGATTCTAGTCAAACTTGGGTCAACCCCACGTTGTACTAATTCCGACATAGCAAACATAATTGACCCACCCGTCGCCAACATTGGGTCTGTGATTAATACCCTAGTTTCCGGGTGAAATTTTTCAGGTAACTTATTCAAATAACAGACCGGTTCGAGAGTTTCCTCATTACGAACCAAACCTAAATGATAAACCGAAGCCAAAGGTAACAGAGATTGAGCACCTTCAAGTAAACCTAGACCCGCCCGGAGAATCGGCACAACCGCCACGGGGACTTCTGGGTTAATCAAAGTAGCTGGAGACGAATCTAAAGGACTGTGCACCACAGTTTCCAGGGTCGGTAACCACTCTCTAGCCGCTTCGTAAGTTAACCATCTCCCCAACTCAACTATAGCACTACGAAACAACACCGAAGGAGTGGAAGCATCTCGAGCAACCGCCAACCAATGCTTAATCAGAGGATGGGGGGGACATAAACGCGCAGTTGTACCGTCATAGCCGGAATAGGGCAATTTTCTTCTTGATCTGAAACACCATCATACTCCCTCAAGTATCCCACTGACAGCTAAAATCAACACTGCCGAATTTATTGAAAGTAATTTTCAATAATACTTGACAGATATTCTCAATCAAAGTTATATTACTAATTAGTGTTCTCCTCTCTTTAAGGATCGGCAGACGGGATTAGCCAGCGGTAGCGGGCCTGTCCCTCTTTTTATTTCCATACCCGAAGAATCAAAAGTGATATAAAATACTAAATAATTAGTTAATTTTATTGCATATCTGCCCCTATGTCTCCATCCCTAAATCCGACATTGGATGTGATCATCATTGGCTCTGGAATTGGTGGTTTAGTAACCGCAACCCAGTTAGCAGCCAAAGGCGCTCAAGTGCTGGTACTAGAAAGTTATTTGATTCCAGGGGGTAGTTCGGGTTACTTTGATCGCCAGGGTTATCGATTTGACGTTGGGGCGTCAATGATTTTCGGATTTGGCGAAAAAGGTACTACCAACTTACTCACCCGCGCTTTAGACGCTGTGAACGTCAGTCAAGAAACAATCACTGATCCTGTACAGATTCACTATCACTTACCCAGCTTAGACATCAAAGTCGAGCGAACTTATGATAATTTTTTGCAACATCTTATTGCTTATTTTCCCCATGAAGAAATAGGTATTCGTCGCTTTTATGACGAGTGCTGGAAAGTATTTAACTGTCTCAATACCATAGATTTGCTGTCATTAGAAGAACCTCGGTATTTGCTGCGGACATTTTTGCAGCATCCTTTGGCCTGTCTTAGTTTAGTTAAATATCTCCCTCAAAATGTAGGAGATGTGGCGCGACGCCATATTAAAGATCCGCAATTATTGCAATTTATTGACATAGAGTGTTATTGCTGGTCTGTAGTCAAAGCTGACATGACCCCGATGATAAATGCGGCGATGGTATTTGCTGATAGACACTATGGAGGGGTTAACTATCCCCAAGGTGGGGTAGGACAAATTGCCCAAAAATTGGTAGAAGGTTTAGAAAAAGCCGGAGGTCAGATTAATTACCAAGCCAGAGTTACAAAAATTCTCCTAGAACAAGGAAAAGCCGTTGGTGTGCAATTGGCTAGTGGTCAAGTTTATCATGCTCGACGGATAGTTTCTAATGCCACACGTTGGGATACTTTTACTAAATTACTACCTGTAGGGAAAATACCGGCTAATGAAAAAAAATGGCAACAAACCTATAAAAAATCCCCCAGCTTTTTGAGTTTACATATAGGAGTAGCCGCAGCAGTATTGTCTCATAGCACAGAATGCCATCATATAATTCTGGAAGACTGGGAGAAAATGACAGCACCAGCAGGGACACTTTTCGTTTCTATCCCCACATTACTAGATCCAAAATTGGCACCAGAGGGCTATCATATTATCCATGCCTTCACACCCCAATCGATTGATGATTGGCGAGAAATGTCTGCAAGTGAGTATGAGGCCAAAAAAGAAGCTGCAGCTTGGCAAATCATCGACCGACTAGAAAAGATTTTCCCTGGATTAGATGCTGGCTTAGATTATCTAGAAGTAGGTACACCCCGCACCTATCAACGCTTTTTAGGGCGTGAGGATGGAACTTATGGGCCAATTCCCCGGCGGAAATTACCGGGACTATTAAATATGCCATTTAATCGTACAGCCATTCCCGGACTTTATTGTGTCGGTGACAGTACCTTTCCCGGTCAAGGGTTAAACGCCGTGGCCTTTTCTGGTTTTGCTTGCGCTCATCGCATAGCTGTAGACTTAGGTTTATCTAATGGTAATTGAACCAATAGCTGCATGGTCATGGTAGTTTTGGGTTTGGTTGAATTCAGCTTGAGTATCAGTATACATACCAGCGTATTCTGTAATTGTCCACTGATTTGACCTGATGACTACCCCCGCATCTGCACCCAGTCCCCGCGCAAATTTAATATACTCTCGTGCTTCATTATTCAAGTTGTAGGATAGGGTCACCGGTCCGTAGGCTGCAACTGCTGCTTTGAGTGGAGTACCCGGCCCTACTCCTTCCTTTGTTCTGTAATTAGGGTTTTCAACCGTAATCATGGTAATTCGAGAGTTAGCTGTTTTCAAGTTACCATCAGCAAAACCTAACAGATACTGTACCCTAGCATCTTGACTGACTTTAATTCCTTCCCCTTGATCAACTCCCAGAGAAACTGGTTCAAATGTTGCACCCTCACCTAAAATCTCCTTGAGTTCCCCTAATGTCATACCCAATTTAGCAACCCCAATATTCTTGTTAGTAATTACCTGACTTTCTGAAGGGGTCAATACTCCCAAGTCCTGACAACCGTTAGGAATTTGGTCTATGTTCTGTGAACTAATTAATCTGAGTTCTTCCCCATTCCAATAATATTGAGTTTCTTGAGTACAAGTACCAGCGCCAATGTACTTATAACTATTGGAGAGAATCTTAGTTTTAGGATCATAGGTGGGAAATCCGGCTATTTCTAACCCCAGTGGCTGAATTTTGATTTCTGTCCCGGATGTATCTACTTTCACGAAAGCAAATGCACCTTGATAAGCAGCCATATAACAAAGTAGCTGTACTAAGTGCTGATGATTTTCCCCAATATAGACTTCTGAGAATTCCCGTGCTGTTTCTGGTTTAAACTCAAAATTGCAAACCTGTAAACTTTTCTGACGGTTAATAACTTCATTCAGGATGGTTTCTGAATTGGGTTTACTGTTGTTAGTAATCACAGATGAGTTATCCGTTTGCAACTCTGGAGAACTTACACTATTAGTAGTGTCGGTTTTTGGCGACACGCAGGAGATTAGACCACAGGTAATCATGGTAGTTACAAAGACAATTAGCGGGGGTGTGTCCATGGGATATATACTTGGTATTTGAGACTATTCAAGGCTTTACAGTGATCTTCTGGGTGGGTATCCACTCATAAAATTAAATAATTTTCACCTGACTAGCTGCTTTTTTAGCCTTCTCCCGCGCCTCTACAATGTTATTACCCTGAGCCAAAGCCACCCCCATACGTCGATAAGGATGGGCGTTAGGTTTACCAAATAGTCTAATATCTACATTGGGTACTGACAAAGCTTCAGCTACACCGGTAAAGGCGACTGTATCTGAGTGTTTATCAGCTAAAATCACCGCACTAGCCGCAGATCCCAACTGTTCTATATGGGGAATTGGTAAGCCTAAAATAGCTCGTAAATGTAATTCAAATTCGTTCAAATTTTGGGAGATTAAAGTTACCATTCCTGTGTCATGGGGACGGGGTGAAAGTTCCGAAAAAATGACCTCTTCTTGGGTAATGAAAAATTCTACGCCAAATATTCCTGCTCCCCCTAAAGCGTCGGTAACCTTCTTGGCTATTGCTTGAGCTGCTAATATCTGGTCTTCAGAAATACCTGCAGGTTGCCAAGATTCTTGATAATCCCCTCTTTCTTGACGATGACCAATGGGAGCACAAAAAATTGTCGGTGCATTCCACTGTTTAATAGTAAGTAGGGTGATCTCTATTTCAAAGTTGATAAATTCCTCTACAATTACCTTTTGACTATCTCCCCTAGAATTGGCGATCGCATAATTCCAAGCTGCTGCAACTTCCTCCTGATTCTTGACAACAGATTGACCTTTACCGGAAGAGGACATTACAGGTTTAACAACATTGGGAAACCCAATTTGATCAGCAACACCAATCAATTCTTCTAAGGTAGAACCATAGCCATATTTAGCAGTTCTAATTCCTAACTCTTGATGTGCTAGTTCCCTAATCCTATCTCGGTTCATGGTATAGTTAGTTGCCGCTGCTGTGGGTATAACTGTAATTCCGCGTTTTTCAAACTCGACTAATTTCTCTGTTCTAATTGCCTCAATTTCTGGTACAATAAAATCAGGTTTATGCTTTTGTACAACAGTTTCTAATTCATCAGCACTCAGCATAGAAATGACTTCATAGCAGTCAGCTACCTGCATGGCTGGGGCATTAAGATAACGGTCAACAGCAATTACATAATTACCTAACCTTTGCGCTGCAATTACAAATTCTTTTCCCAATTCTCCTGCACCCAGGAGCATTAACTTTTGTGGTAGCTTAGTTGAATTATGCATGAATTTATTAACCTTAATTTAATAGTTTTATACAACCAGAAATCAATGTCTGGGTGATTTTTTGCTTTTTGCGTCTTTGAGTCAAATTTTATCCATGTCCTTACCTTTTTTTCCCCCTTTAACTCAGAAAATAGAAAATGAGATTACCCGAAGTGCTGGCGTAGATTTATCTGTACTACGTCTGGATTCTATGCACCAATTGGTTAACGGTAACAAATGGTTTAAATTAAAATATAACCTCCGGGAAGCCCATCAACAAAATTACTCAACTATTCTCACATTTGGTGGTGCTTATTCTAACCATATATTTGCTACATCCGCCGCTGGTAATCTCTTTGGCTTCCGTACTATCGGGGTGATTCGCGGACATGAAAGTTTACCACTCAACCCTACTTTGAGTTTTGCTGTACAGCAAGGTATGCAGCTAGTGTACCTGAATCGTGAGAGTTACCGAAACAAGCACAGCATAGAATTACACGGGGAGTTAAAACAAGCTTTTGGTGACATATTTATTATTCCTGAGGGTGGTAGCAATTTGAACGGGGTACGCGGTTGTATGGAGATAGTGGGTTATGCAGACGCATTTGATACTATCTGCTTGGCTTGTGGGACAGGTACAACCCTAGCGGGTATTGTACTTTCCCTGAATCCAGAACAACGCGTAATTGGTTTTCCCGTGCTCAAAAATGCAGAATTTCTCGCTCAGGAAATCCATAACCTGATCCAGAAGTATCTCGACTCTGGACTACCCGCACCAAGTTACTCCCCCACAGGTTGGGAATTAATCTATGATTATCACTTTGGTGGTTATGCAAAGGTTAATGATCATCTCCTCATGTTTAGTCAGGAATTTCAAAACTCACACCACATCCAACTTGATTACGTATATACTGCAAAAATGTTCTATGGTGTGATGAATTTACTCCAAGAGGGAGTGTTTCCAAGGGGCGATCGCATCTTACTCTTGCACACAGGGGGCTTGCAAGGCAATATTGGTATGGAGCAGCGCCTTAAAGGTGGGTAACCCTACATACTTTGCAACACCCTCCGGATAGTTTCTGTGGGTACTTCATCGGTAACTGTCACCACACCCATTTGGGTGGGTAAGACAAACCTAACTTTACCGTCCCTGACCTTCTTATCTAGTTGTAGTGTATCAATCATTGCCTCAATGTCTAAACCCGGTGGTAGTCGAGTTGGTAAACCGGCTTTTTCAATTAGTGCATTTTGCCGTTTACTATCTTCAGGTGTCCACATTCCTAGTTCTAGGGCAATCTGTCCAGCTGCTACCATACCAATAGCCACAGCTTCACCATGTTTGAGTAAACGATAGTTTGTCAGGCTTTCCACCGCATGACCAATGGTATGTCCATAGTTGAGAATTGCTCTGAGTCCCCCTTCTTTTTCATCCTTGGCGACAACATCAGCTTTTGCTTGACAAGAACGAGTTAATATGTATTCTATAAATTCCGGCTTCATATAGCGGAGTTGATTCAGGTGTTTAGTCCCTTCCATCTGGGTAAATAATTCTGCATCCCAAATGACACCGTATTTAATTACTTCCGCCATCCCAGCGCGAAATTCCCTCATGGGAAGAGTTTTGAGGGTTTCTGGACTAATTAATACTAATCGCGGTTGATGAAAAGCCCCAATTAAGTTTTTGCCATGGGGATGATTTACACCGGTTTTACCACCAATAGCTGAGTCTACCATTGCTAGCAGGGTGGTGGGTACTTGTATTACATTAATACCTCGCAGCCATGTGGCGGCAGCAAACCCTGTCATATCTCCAATCACCCCCCCACCTAGGGCTACCATGGTTGAAGACCGTTCTAGGCGGTTTTCTAAGGCAACATCATAAAGTTTTTCAATGGAGTTGAGGGTTTTGTAACGTTCACCTGGTGGGAGGTTGTAACTGGCTACTTCATAACCAGCTAATGTGAGAGATTTTACTGTTTTCTCACCGTAATGTTTAAAAATGCTGGGATTAGAAACAACTAAGACTTTTTTACCTAGGTTCAGTGTGGACATTTTCTGACCTAATTCATCTAAGCTTGATGGAGCTATGGCAATCTCGTAAGATTGCTGCGGTAGATTTACGTTAATTACAGAGGTCATTACCCAAAGTCAAATAAGCGAGCGTGCGGTGTATTCTATCGTAATTTGGATGGGATATTTGAGATGGACATTGAGCAAACACGGGAGCTATGGCGCCATAAATATGAAGGAAATTAAAGAATACTATCAAATTCAGTTAAAATGAAAAAAAAGGCATCTACAAATATGGTGAAAAACCCAAAAGATGTCAACTTAAGTAGCCACACAGCTAAGTATAACCTTAGCCAAGGTGGGTAGGGGAGCTTTGACACTCCCAAAACAATATTATTTACTTAATCTAATAGATTAAGTAAATCACGTTGTAAACGTTGCGTAGCATAGCTTGGCCCTGCGTAGCAACATCAGTTTAGAATCCCCTGTGTTTTAACCAGGGGAGATGTCAAATTTTCCATTCCCCATTCCCCATGATTCAATAGAGATAGTGCTTTATTCTGGAGAAAAATCAATGTTTGGAGTCATAGCTTATATTGGCTTTTTAGCTTTATTCATGGGCGTAGCCGTAGGTCTGCTGTTCGGTTTGCGTGCTGTTAAACTAATTTAAGCCTCTCCCAATCTTTTCTCTCCTTACCAAGGTAAGGAGAGGAGATGGGGTTTGTATATTTCAGATTGTATCTGATTTAACAAAATTTATGGTTAATACAAGTATATTTAATTATAAAAATAATTGCGGTTATTCCGTATTCAATAATCGAACCTGAGAAAAATCATAAAATTTGGTTATGGCTTGCACAATAGATTATGTGTAAGACTAGGAAGCTACCTCGATCTATATTTCTTCTGGAAATATGGATATGAAATTTAACGGGAGGTCAGGTAATGGCTATCGCCACCATTAATCCCGCCACCGGGGAGACAATCAAAGTCTTTGAGCCTCTCAAGGATGCAGAAATTGCCTCTAAACTGGATTTGGCTGGTCAGACTTTTGCACAGTACCGCCACACAACTTTTTCTGAGCGATCGCAATGGCTAGAAAAAGCTGCCACCATTTTACAGCAAGAAAAAGCTGATTTTGCTCAAATAATCACCCTGGAAATGGGTAAACCTTATCAAGCGGCGATCGCAGAAGTAGAAAAATGCGCCCTGGTTTGTCAATACTACGCTGAACAAGCACCGAGTTTTCTGGCTGATGTTCCCATCCCCACCGATGCTAGTCATAGTTTTGTGCGCTATGATCCTTTGGGTGTAATTCTGGCTGTAATGCCGTGGAATTTCCCCTTTTGGCAAGTGTTTCGTTTTGCCGCCCCCACCCTGATGGCGGGAAATGTCGGCTTACTGAAACACGCTTCTAATGTCCCCCAGTGTGCCTTGCTAATTGAAGATATTATCCGCCGGGCTGGTTTTCCTCCAGGCGCTTTTCAAGCACTGTTAATCGGTGCGGCCAAAGTTGCCGATATCATAGCTGATCACCGGGTGAAAGCTGCCACTTTAACTGGAAGTGAACCAGCGGGAGCATCCCTGGCAGCCGCGGCGGGTCAACAAATCAAAAAAACTGTTTTAGAATTGGGGGGTAGTGACCCATTTATTGTTTTAGAAAGTGCTGATTTAGAAACCGCCGTTACCATGGCGACTACAGCCCGGATGTTGAATAATGGGCAATCTTGCATAGCAGCAAAACGCTTTATTATTGTGGAGTCCATCGCGCCTGAGTTTGAAAATTTACTTCTAGATAAATTTGAGGCGCTCAAAGTAGGCGACCCCATGCAGCCGGATACGGATATAGGGCCATTAGCAACCCCTGGTATTCTCCAAGACTTACATCAACAGGTGCAAACTGCCATTAAAACTGGCGGTAAACTCCTTACCGGTGGACATCCTTTATCACATCTGGCGGGTAACTTTTACCCGCCCACTATCATTACAGATATCCCCCCAGATAGTGCGATCGCCCAGGAAGAATTTTTTGGGCCAGTTGCCCTGTTATTCCGTGTACCAGATATTAATGCCGCCATTCGACTAGCTAATGCTACACCTTTCGGCTTAGGTGCTAGTGCTTGGACTAATAATCATCAAGAATGCGATCGCCTAATCTCCGAAATCGCAGCAGGTGCCGTATTTATCAATAGCATGGTTAAATCTGACCCCCGCTTACCTTTTGGTGGGATTAAGCGGTCTGGATACGGCAGAGAGTTAAGTATTCAAGGTATACATGAGTTCGTCAATGTAAAAACCGTGTGGGTGAACTAATTTAGTCATTAATTGTGGGGTATTGGCAGATATTTAACTCTTCCAATACTCAGTCCCCAGACTTATTTATAACCAGCGAGGAAATCAAATGAATACAGCTGAATTATTGGTGCGGTGTCTAGAAAACGAAGGGGTACAATATGTTTTTGGTCTTCCTGGTGAAGAGAACCTGCACGTTTTAGAAGCACTGAAACATTCTTCCATTCAATTCATTACCACTCGCCATGAACAGGGTGCAGCATTCATGGCTGATGTCTACGGACGCTTGACAGGTAAAGCTGGAGTTTGCCTTTCTACCCTGGGGCCTGGTGCTACAAATTTAATGACTGGGGTAGCAGATGCTAACCTCGATGGTGCGCCTTTAGTCGCAATTACTGGTCAGGTGGGAACCGATAGAATGCACATCGAATCCCATCAATATTTGGACTTGGTAGCGATGTTTGCCCCAGTAACTAAGTGGAATAAACAGATTGTGCGCCCCAGTATTACACCGGAGGTGGTACGTAAAGCATTTAAGCGATCGCAAACTGAAAAACCCGGCGCAGTTCACATTGATTTACCAGAAAATATTGCAGCTATGCCTGCAGAAGGCAAACCCTTACAAAAGGATAATATCGAAAAAACCTATGCTTCCTTTGCTTGTATTCGGGCAGCAGCGGCGGCCATTTCCCAAGCAGTTAACCCCATTATTCTAGTAGGTAATGGAGCAATTCGCGCTCATGCCAGTGATGCAGTTACCCAATTTGCCAGCCAAATGAATATACCTGTTGCTAATACTTTTATGGGTAAGGGCGTAATGCCTTATACTCATCCATTGACATTGTGGTCAGTGGGATTACAGCAAAGAGATTTCATTACTTGTGGCTTTGATCATACAGATTTGGTAATTGCCATTGGCTATGATTTAATCGAATTCTCCCCCAAAAAATGGAATCCTCAAGGTGATATTCCCATTATTCATATTGCAGCCAGCCCAGCCGAAATTGACAGCAGTTATATTCCCAGGGTGGAAGTAATCGGAGATATTTCCGATTCCCTCAATGAAATTTTAAAATTGGCAGATAGACAGAGTAAACCTAATCCCTATGCGATCGGCTTAAGGGCAAATATTCGTGCTGATTACGAACAGTACGCTCATGATGATGGTTTTCCCATTAAACCCCAAAAATTAATTTATGACTTACGCCAAGTTATGGGGCCCGATGATATCGTCATTTCTGATGTGGGCGCACATAAAATGTGGATTGCTAGACATTATCACTGTCATAGTCCCAATACTTGCTTGATTTCTAATGGTTTTGCCGCCATGGGAATTGCTATTCCTGGCGCTTTAGCAGCAAAACTGGTTTATCCTAACCGCAAAGTTGTAGCTGCTACTGGAGACGGTGGCTTTATGATGAATTGTCAGGAATTAGAAACAGCCTTACGAGTCGGTACTCCCTTTGTCACCTTAATTTTTAATGATGGTGGCTATGGGTTAATTGAATGGAAACAAGAAAATCAATTTGGCAAAGGTAACTCATCTTTTGTACATTTTGGTAATCCTGATTTTGTCAAACTAGCGGAAAGCATGGGTTTAAAAGGTTACAGGGTTGAATCTGCTACTGATTTAATCCCTGTACTCAAAGAAGCCCTTGCTCAAGAGGTACCGGCTGTCATTGATTGTCCCGTAGACTACCGAGAAAATCATCGATTTAGCCAAAAAGCCGGGGAATTAAACTGCACAGTCTAGTCAGCGATGCTAAAATTTAGCATTGGCATGATTAGGTTCATTTAGTGCATTTAGATCCATTTAGATCCCGGACTTCTTTCATAAATTCCCAACTCTTGGGTCTGCTTACAGAAGTCCGGGATCTGAAAGGTAAATATTGTAATATGGGGGTTTTGCCTAACCTCATAATTACAAGGAAAATGCGCCAAACCCTAGTCCTCATCGAGTGCGGGGAAAGCTTCCTCAAACCGCCACAAATCATCTTTATTGTTGAGAAACCAGATTCTAGTTTCCGGACTTAATTGACTCCAAATAATATCACCAGGAATGTGGGGAGAAGCATACTGATATTGCAGTCCCAGATCCTTTAAATTTTGCTCAACATCATGGGGAATGCCAAAATCCTGCCAGTTAACTTGTACATGTCTACCTGTTAGCCCCGCCGCAGGGTCAAAAATTAACTGGGCGGCTCTAATTAAATCAGCAAAATGTTTGGGTTTCAGACTAGCTATCTGCTGAATCTGGCTGGGTTGGTTATACTCTTGAGACATTGTGACTGAAATTGGGTAAAAATTGGTTATTTCTGAAAATTAACAGCAGAGATTTTGACCCCAACTCCCTTATTTTAGCGCAGCAGACATTCAGGAGAATAGTTTAACTCAACAATCTATTCATCTGTGTGGATCTGTGTCCATCTGTAGTGATTGTTAACCTCCCTTGATGGAAATGAAATACACAATTGATCACATCACATAAATGTTGTGGGATCGGCATCGTAACCGCCTGGGGAGTTACTCTTACATCCTCTCTAAAACTGGAATCCCCAGCAAATCTAATCCCAACTTTAAAGTTCTAGCTGTCAAATCACACAAGATTAACCGGGATGTCCGCAGTGGTTCCTCAGCCTCCAGTACCCTTACCCCCTGGTTACGATCATAAAACTGATTAAACTTTTTACTTAACTCATACAAATATTCACATAATCGATTAGGTAGTAATTCTTGCTCAACAGTAGTAATCACCTCATCTAACTGTAATAAATACTTAGCTAAAGCTAACTCAGTTTGATGCTGTAACAACACCTGAACATTGTCTCCTAACTCGCTAAAATTAATTCCACCCTTGCGGCTAATCCCCTGAATCCGTGCATAAGCGTACAACATATAGGGTGCAGTATTACCCTTAAGATCCAACATCTTGTCGTAGCTGAAAATATAATCACTGGTACGGTTTTGGCTTAAATCAGCATATTTTACGGCACTGATACCAACTACCTTAGCAACTTCACTAATAAATTCTTCAGGTTCTGGGCGTTCTTCTTCTTTTAATCTACCTTCTAAATCTGTACGGGCGCGAATCACAGCTTCATCTAATAAATCCCGTAATCTGACGGTATCACCTGCACGAGTTTTAAATTTTTTCCCATCTTCTCCTAAGACCAAACCAAAGGGAACATGAACCAGTTCTACATGATCAGGAACCCATCCCGCCTTACAAGCAACTTGGAAGAATTGGGCAAAGTGGTTACTTTGTCCAGAATCTGTCACATAAATTATGCGTTGGGCTTGATCTTCTTGAATTCGGTAACGCAAAGCTGCTAAATCTGTTGTGGCATAGTTATAACCACCATCGGATTTTTGCACTATCAGAGGTAGAGGTTCACCTTCTCGGTTGGTAAAACCTTCTAAGAAAACTACCTTAGCGCCTTGATTCTCTACTAGTAAACCGGATGTGGCTAAATCTTCCACTAGGTTGGGAAGTAAGGGATTATAGAAAGATTCTCCCCGTTCATTTAATTGCACATCCAGCAGGTCATAAATTACCTGAAATTCTCGCCGTGATTGTTCGCACAGTAGTTTCCAAGCATGAAGGGTATCTTCTGCACCTGCTTGTAATCTCACTACTTCCTGTCGCGCTTTGTCTTGAAAAGCTTCATCTTCATCAAAGCGCTGTTTAGCTTGGCGGTAAAAACTGACTAAATCACCAATATTTAAAGCATTAGCAGTGGTTAGGGCTTCTGGGTAAACTTCCCGCAGGTAGGTAATTAACATCCCAAACTGTGTACCCCAATCGCCGACGTGGTTTAACCGCAAAACATCATGTCCCTGAAATTCCAAAATCCGGGCGATACAATCACCGATAATGGTAGAGCGCAAGTGTCCTACGTGCATTTCTTTGGCAATATTCGGGCTAGAAAAATCCACAACTTCTCGTTTTGGATTTTCCGCTTTTGGTATTCCTAACCTAGAATCTGCTTGAATGGCGTTGAGTTGTGTTTCTAGGTAGGAAATTTTCAGCTTGAGATTGATAAAACCAGGCCCTGCTATTTCTGGTGTTTCGCAAAACTCGGATACATCTAGTTTCTCCACAATAGCAGAGGCGATCGCCCTTGGTTGCTGTCCTAATTTTTTACTCAGCGACAAGGCCACATTTGCTTGATAGTCACCAAATTTAGGATTACTCGCAGTCACTAAAATCGGGTCTACTCCCGCGTACTCAGCGCCAAAAGCAGCCACTAAAGCCTGCTGAAGTTTCAGTTTTAGTTGTTCTTGTGTAGCGTTCATATATTAATGTTATCTGTTTATGGGAGGCTATTCGCTCCCTATATGGTGAGACTTTCTGTAAAACTTGACTATTTTAGCTCTAACTAGTACGGCTTAATCCACGGTACGCTATCGGTCGATTGATTTACCTGAAATTTTCATACTTAAATCTAACCACCTGGATTGAGTAATGGGCGCACTACTAGATATATAGTCAACCCCAGTCTCGGCAATAGTGCGAATAGTCTCTAGGGTCACATTTCCCGAAGCTTCAATTTTCACCCTAGTATTCTGCTGACGGATTAACTGCACCGCCTGACCCATCATCTGCACAGGCATATTATCCAACATAATAATGTCCGCCTGATGTTCTAATGCGGCTGTCACTTGTTCTAGGGTTTCCGTCTCTACTTCAATAGTCAGAGGATAGGGTATCTGGGAACGAATGCGGGTAATGGCTTCACCAATTCCGCCAGCTGCCACAATATGATTATCTTTAATCATGACAGCATCATCTAAGCCCATGCGGTGATTTACCGCTCCACCTACCGCAGATGCGTACTTTTCTAATAATCTCAGCCCTGGTGTAGTTTTGCGGGTGTCCACAAACTGAGCGGGTAAATCCGCTATTTGCTCTACATATATATGTGTGAGAGTAGCAATTCCACTCAACCCCATGGCCAAGTTCAGCGCCACCCGTTCACCCATGAGCAGCGCATCTAGGGAACCATCAATTTCTGCTATGACTTGTCCTGGTTCACACTTTTCACCATCAGGGACAAGAGCCACAAAATTTACTTTTTGATTTAAAAGTTCAAATACTCTGGCTGCTACTGGTAACCCCGCAATTATCCCCGATGCTTTAGCGACCCATTGAGCTTCTCCTGTAGTTGCATTTTGGCATAACAGAGATTGAGTAGTGCGATCGCCCCGACCAATATCTTCTACCAACCAGCCACGCAGTAAAGGATCTAGAACTACCCTTGGCGGTAAAACACCGAATTTACTCACAACTTAGTTACTTTTATTTTGATTTACAGACCAATTATACCTCAAAAGGCTTGCTATATAAGACTTTCAGAGACATGAAAAAAAATCTGAAAATTTAGGGAAAAAAGAGTTGACAAAGCTAGAGACAGTAGCTATATTGGATAAGTGCCTGAGAGACAAGCGCTGCAAAGCGGAGTCCGAGGGAACACCGAACCATGAAAATATTATAGTTTGAAAGCAATTATACAGCAAATATTGCGCGTCAAGTCAATCAAATAACTAGACTGAAGTTAAAAAAGAGCAGTCAAAAGAGCTAAAACAAACAATTCAAAACGGAGAGTTTGATCCTGGCTCAGGATGAACGCTGGCGGTATGCTTAACACATGCAAGTCGAACGGTCTTTTCGGAGATAGTGGCGGACGGGTGAGTAACGCGTGAGAATCTAGCTTCAGGTCGGGGACAACCACTGGAAACGGTGGCTAATACCGGATATGCCGAGAGGTGAAAGGCTAGCTGCCTGAAGATGAGCTCGCGTCTGATTAGCTAGTAGGTGTGGTAAAGGCGCACCTAGGCGACGATCAGTAGCTGGTCTGAGAGGATGATCAGCCACACTGGGACTGAGACACGGCCCAGACTCCTACGGGAGGCAGCAGTGGGGAATTTTCCGCAATGGGCGAAAGCCTGACGGAGCAATACCGCGTGAGGGAGGAAGGCTCTTGGGTTGTAAACCTCTTTTCTCAGGGAAGAAAAAAATGACGGTACCTGAGGAATAAGCATCGGCTAACTCCGTGCCAGCAGCCGCGGTAATACGGAGGATGCAAGCGTTATCCGGAATGATTGGGCGTAAAGGTCCGCAGGTGGCCATGTAAGTCTGCTGTTAAAGAATGAGGCTTAACCTCATCAGAGCGGTGGAAACTACAAAGCTAGAGTGCGGTCGGGGTAGAGGGAATTCCTGGTGTAGCGGTGAAATGCGTAGATATCAGGAAGAACACCAGTGGCGAAAGCGCTCTACTAGACCATAACTGACACTGAGGGACGAAAGCTAGGGGAGCGAATGGGATTAGATACCCCAGTAGTCCTAGCCGTAAACGATGGATACTAGGCGTGGCTTGTATCGACCCGAGCCGTGCCGGAGCTAACGCGTTAAGTATCCCGCCTGGGGAGTACGCACGCAAGTGTGAAACTCAAAGGAATTGACGGGGGCCCGCACAAGCGGTGGAGTATGTGGTTTAATTCGATGCAACGCGAAGAACCTTACCAAGACTTGACATGTCGCGAATCCTGCCGAAAGGTGGGAGTGCCTTCGGGAGCGCGAACACAGGTGGTGCATGGCTGTCGTCAGCTCGTGTCGTGAGATGTTGGGTTAAGTCCCGCAACGAGCGCAACCCTCGTTTTTAGTTGCCAGCATGAAGATGGGCACTCTAGAGACACTGCCGGTGACAAACCGGAGGAAGGTGGGGATGACGTCAAGTCAGCATGCCCCTTACGTCTTGGGCTACACACGTACTACAATGCTACGGACAAAGGGCGGCGACACAGCGATGTGAAGCAAATCTCGTAAACCGTAGCTCAGTTCAGATCGCAGGCTGCAACTCGCCTGCGTGAAGTAGGAATCGCTAGTAATTGCAGGTCAGCATACTGCAGTGAATTCGTTCCCGGGCCTTGTACACACCGCCCGTCACACCATGGAAGCTGGTCACGCCCGAAGTCGTTACCCCAACTCTTAGGAGAGGGGGATGCCGAAGGTAGGACTGGTGACTGGGGTGAAGTCGTAACAAGGTAGCCGTACCGGAAGGTGTGGCTGGATCACCTCCTTTTAGGGAGACCTAATCCACTCAGATATCGAAAACATCAAGTAAATAGATGCTGAGATGGTCATTCCTAGGTCGGTCGCGAGGATTTGCTGAAGCTTTCAAACTATAGGTTGGGTTCGGATAATGGGCTATTAGCTCAGGTGGTTAGAGCGCACCCCTGATAAGGGTGAGGTCCCTGGTTCGAGTCCAGGATGGCCCACCTGAAAATAATAAGTAATGAACAGAGCGTAAGTAGTAGTAAATTGCGAATTACGAAATGGAAATTACGAGTTATTAGATGGGGGTTTAGCTCAGTTGGTAGAGCGCCTGCTTTGCAAGCAGGATGTCAGCGGTTCGAGTCCGCTAATCTCCACCTTGTGTAAAAATCACAAGCCAGAAATATCTGAACTGTCAGAGAAGACAAAAAAAGATATAAGCATTGTGGTTATGTACACAGTATGATAAAATGATAGATCGAGAAAGATTCAGCAATTGATTGCGCCAACAATCGAACTGCTGGGTAAAACTCAGCCAGAACCTTGAAAACTGCATAGTAACGCGAAAAAAAGCAGGCAGACACAGACAATCAAATGAAAGTGTTTGCAGTGGAAAAAACCAATGTAAAGTGGTCAAGCTAATAAGGGCTAACGGTGGATACCTAGGCACACAGAGGCGAAGAAGGACGTGGTTACCGACGATATGCTCCGGGGAGTTGGAAGCAAACTAAGAGCCGGAGATTTCCGAATGGGGCAACCCTAAAGACTACCTGCTGAATATATAGGCAGGAAAGAGCTAACCCAGCGAACTGAAACATCTTAGTAGCTGGAGGAAAAGAAATCAAAAGAGATTCCCTAAGTAGTGGTGAGCGAAAGGGGAAAAGCCTAAACCAAAGGATTAATCCTTTGGGGTAGTGGGACAGCGATATCGAATCTGGAGGTTAGACGAAGCAGCTAAATACTGCACCAAAGAAGGTGAAAGTCCTGTAGTCGAAAACTAAAGGATAGTAGCTGAATCCCGAGTAGCATGGGGCACGAGGAATCCCATGTGAATCAGCGAGGACCATCTCGTAAGGCTAAATACTACTGTGTGACCGATAGTGAACCAGTACCGCGAGGGAAAGGTGAAAAGAACCCCGGAAGGGGAGTGAAATAGAACATGAAACCGTTAGCCTACAAGCAGTGGGAGTCCGATTAAACGGATGACCGCGTGCCTGTTGAAGAATGAGCCGGCGACTTATAGGCACTGGTAGGTTAAGGCGAGAATGCTGGAGCCCAAGGGAAACCGAGTCTGAAGAGGGCGAAAAATCAGTGTTTATAGACCCGAACCCTGGTGATCTAACCATGGCCAGGATGAAGCTTGGGTAACACCAAGTGGAGGTCCGAACCGACTGATGTTGAAAAATCAGCGGATGAGTTGTGGTTAGGGGTGAAATGCCAATCGAACCAGGAGCTAGCTGGTTCTCCCCGAAATGTGTTTAGGCGCAGCGGTAATGAATATACCTGGGGGGTAAAGCACTGTTTCGGTGCGGGCTGGGAGACCGGTACCAAATCGAGACAAACTAAGAATACCCAGGGCACACATTGCCAGTGAGACAGTGGGGGATAAGCTTCATTGTCAAGAGGGAAACAGCCCAGACCACCAGCTAAGGTCCCCCAAATCATCACTAAGTGAGAAAGGAGGTGAGATTGCATAGACAACTAGGAGGTTTGCCTAGAAGCAGCCACCCTTGAAAGAGTGCGTAATAGCTCACTAGTCAAGCGATCTTGCGCCGAAAATGAACGGGGCTAAGTGATGTACCGAAGCTGTGGGATTAAGAAATTAATCGGTAGGGGAGCGTTCCGTAGTAGGAAGAAGCAGTAGCGGTAAGCAGCTGTGGACGAGACGGAAGTGAGAATGTCGGCTTGAGTAGCGAAAACATTGGTGAGAATCCGATGTCCCGAAACCCTAAGGGTTCCTCCGGCAGGTTCGTCCACGGAGGGTTAGTCGGGACCTAAGGCGAGGTCGAAAGGCGTAGTCGATGGACACAGGGTGAATAATCCCTGACTAAGATGTGGGAGCATGGCGAGGGACGCATGAAAGATAACCATACCCTAATTGGTTTGGGAGGGGTTTACGAACTCCGCATGGTGAAGGATAGTGTCAAGAAAAGCTCGTTATGTGATGAAAGCATCATACCCGTACCCGAAACCGACACAGGTAGGGAGGTTGAGAATACCAAGGGGCGCGAGATAACTCTCTCTAAGGAACTCGGCAAAATGCCCCGTAACTTCGGAAGAAGGGGTGCCCACGAAAGTGGGTCGCAGTGAAGAGATCCAGGCGACTGTTTACCAAAAACACAGGTCTCCGCTAACTCGAAAGAGGACGTATGGGGGCTGACGCCTGCCCAGTGCCGGAAGGTTAAGGAAGTTGGTCAGGGGTTCGCCCTGAAGCTGACGACCGAAGCCCCGGTGAACGGCGGCCGTAACTATAACGGTCCTAAGGTAGCGAAATTCCTTGTCGGGTAAGTTCCGACCCGCACGAAAGGCGTAACGATCTGGATGGTGTCTCAGAGAGAGACTCGGCGAAATAGGAATGTCTGTGAAGATACGGACTGCCTGCACCTGGACAGAAAGACCCTATGAAGCTTTACTGTAGCCTGGAATTGTGTTCGGGCTTGGCTTGCGCAGGATAGGTGGGAAGCGAAGAAGTATCCCTTGTGGGGGATATGGAGCTAACGGTGAGATACCACTCTGGCGAAGCTAGAATTCTAACCTCACACCCTCAGCGGGTGTAGGAACAGTTTCAGGTGGGCAGTTTGACTGGGGCGGTCGCCTCCTAAAAGGTAACGGAGGCGCGCAAAGGTTCTCTCAGCACGCTTGGAAACCGTGCGGCGAGTGTAAAGGCAAAAAGAGAGCTTGACTGCAAGAGTTACAACTCAAGCAGGGACGAAAGTCGGCCTTAGTGATCCGACGGCACAGCATGGAATGGCCGTCGCTCAACGGATAAAAGTTACTCTAGGGATAACAGGCTGATCTCCCCCAAGAGTCCACATCGACGGGGAGGTTTGGCACCTCGATGTCGGCTCATCGCAACCTGGGGCGGAAGTACGTCCCAAGGGTTGGGCTGTTCGCCCATTAAAGCGGTACGTGAGCTGGGTTCAGAACGTCGTGAGACAGTTCGGTCCATATCCGGTGCAGGCGTAAGAGCATTGAGAGGAGCCTTCCTTAGTACGAGAGGACCGGGAAGGACGCACCGCTGGTGTACCAGTTATTCCACCAGGAGTAGACGCTGGGTAGCTAAGTGCGGAGCGGATAACCGCTGAAAGCATCTAAGTGGGAAGCCCACCTCAAGATGAGTGCTCTCACTACTAAAGTAGGTAAGGTCACGGGCAGAACACCCGTTTATAGGCTCTAAGTGGAAGTACAGTAATGTACGTAGCTGAGGAGTACTAACAGACCGAGGGCTTGACCTCATCACTCTGGTTTTCGCGTTACTTGCAGTCTTCAGGGTCTGGGACCCACCACTCTTTCCTGGTGTCTATGGCGCGGTGGAACCACACTGATCCCTTCCCGAACTCAGAGGTGAAACGCTGCAGCGGCCACGATAGTTGAGGGGTAGCCCTCCGCAAAAATAGCTCGATGCCAGGTTTATTTTTCTACGAATACCATAGATAAGAGCCTCTTCTCCAATTGAAGGGGCTTTTGTTTTTTTTCTTGGCTTATTTTGCTTTAGGTAGGTATAGAGGTAAAATGCTTATGGTTGAAGAAATTCATAAAATTTTATTATTTTAAGAATAATCATTGTAGTCTAGTTTGAGAACCTCTAACATGGAATGGGGATGGGACACAGACAAGAATATTCTTGATGATCTTTTTCTTCCTTTTTTAGGTAAAAAAATTGGAATTTTGGGCCATGATAATGGTGGTAAGTCAGTGCTTTTCCAACTAATTCAGAGCCAGACAATAGAACCAAGTCCTGGGTCTACTGACAAACCAGAACAGAGGAAAACGCTGAAGATCAATTTTGAGTATAAATGTGTTCAGAAATCAATATTAATCAAGGTAATTATTGATACTCCTGGCGACAAGGCGAGACCGTATACGCGAAAAGAAGTATTTCAGAAACAGGATTATATTATCTATCTTCTCAGAAGCGATCTAGTCTTGGCTCGCAATCACAACATAGCCTTTACAGAAGACATGAATCGGGCTAGGTTGTCTGTTAAAAATTGCTTAAAGCAAGATTTCAGTAATTTTCAAGAATGGGCTAAAGATGATTTTCTGTTTAAAAGTAAAAAACAGTTGATTATTGTTGGCAATCATTTCGCCCAGAGCGCAGATCGGAACATACTCATCCCTGTATCTGATGAAAGAGCTACTGAAGATTTTTTTGTTCCTAATTTCTTAGATGAATCAATCAAAGAAGATTATTCTAGAGAATTCAAGACAATCATATCAGAAATCATAGGTACAAAACTATTCTATGATGTGCGATTCGTAGTTGGAAGTCTGGCTGCCAATAATCTCGGTAACCAATTGGTACTAAGTATTTTTAATGAGCTAATATAGGATATTAAAATGGCTTGTTTAGCATTTTATGTTCAAAATTTTAATAAAGATATTCCAACTGTCATCTTTAAAAACTCAAGAAGAATTGAAGCTTTTGAGGGAGAAGGTCAGGATATAATTCGGAAAATAGATGATCTCGCTCTCCATGGTTCCGAGTTAGTTAATGAATCAAATGTACGTATAATACATAAAAAAAATGCGGAATTTTATGTTGAATTAATCACTGAACAGTTAGATGTATCTGGTCGTCCTGCAAAAATCGGTATTTACGGTAGGAAACCTAGTTTATCTTGGGAATATAGTTTTGAAGACTGGGTTTTTGATATTTTTGACAGAGTTAAGGAGTTTTCAATTGAAGTTGACCGCTCAGTTAAACAAGAACAGTTACGCATCATACGCTCAGGGCTAAAGTCTATTTACTATCAACATAAAATTAAAGCTCAGGTTATGCTCATAGTAAAGCTTGCTCTGGGTTCTTTTATACCCATTTTAGTAGGTTTATTATTAGGAATTTCCCCATTTATCGATGTTAAAAGCAGTTTATTCTTAAGTGGTATTATTGGTATTAATAATATTTTTCTAATTCTCTTAATACAGGATAAAGTTTAATGTCAAAAAAGATTATTCAAGACCGTATTGAGAGGGTTCCTGTTGATAACCCAGACGAGCGCGAGATAATCATAGTTGTATCTAATTTTGACAGAGAAAGGCTTGAGTATCCTGAACCTGGAAATAAAACATTTGAGAATATGGGAGGAGTTTGTTTTGTCCGAGATGATATTGAATTTTATGATCAAAATAGTCAAGAATTCTTAAAAGTTTTGAAGGAGCAGGGTCTTTTGAGAGTCGGGAATATTCTGCTTCAAACTAAGTATGGGTATCAGTATCCAAATAAGAAATATAAGGAGCTTTCAAACAGACTTCATCAAAGGTTTCAGCGTCCATATTATTTGCAAGCAGAAGCACTTCGTGAGCATTCAATAGACAGAAAGTATAACTGCTATCTTCATGTCTGTACTCTTCTGGGGGCGAAAAAAGTTTCTATAAATATCATTGATCAAAAGCACAGTAGTTCAGCAAACCGCTTAGGATTAAATCTTCTTGGGAATTTTCCCATAAAAACTAGTGGGGATTCTTCCGCTCAGGAAATAATTGAATATTATCGCTCAAGAACAAGGAAAATGGCGGGAAGTTTACCAAACATCGAGGAGGCTGAAAGGTACGTTGAAGGTGAATTGTTACAAGAGGATGAAGATATTAGCAACTTGATTAATGCTCGTAAATTAGCTTTGAGAAGGTATAGCGAATTTACTAACCCAATAACAGAAGAAAACTTCCGACTAGATTTGTTTAGTCAGGTGACAACAGTGTTAAGTCTGGGAGCAAAAATAGAGTTTCCTCAGTATCTTTCATCTTTGAATTTAAACCTGAATAAATATGTGAAAAAAATTCAAAAGTTTACTTTAGATGTAAAAGTATCTTTCCCCCCTTCAGTAGGACAATAGCAATCCTCTCTGGAGATTGCAAGTTTATAAATTATCTAGAATAGGCTGTAAATAGCTTGTGTACAGGTCATCTCGTGGAGACCTGATTTTGATTCATAATGCTATGTGATATGTAAAGCTACAAATTTAATTACATCTCCTAACCCTTGTTGAGTCTTCAGGTTGCTGAAAATAAAAGGTTTATCACCGCGCATTTTCTGAGTGTCTCGTTTCATGATATCTAAATCTGCTCCGACATAGGGCGCAAGGTCAATTTTATTAATCACTAACAAGTCAGATTTAGTAATACCAGGTCTCACCCTTGCGGGGAATTTTATCACCAGCAGCCACATCGATGACATAGATTGTTAAATCTACTAGTTCTGGACTAAAGGTAGCTGCTAAGTTATCACCGCCACTTTCTAAAAATACTAAATCTAAATTAGTAAATTGGTTTTCTAATTGTTCAATAGCAGCCAAATTCATAGAAGCATCTTCCCGAATTGCTGTATGGGGACAACCTCCAGTTTCTACCCCTAAGATGCGATCGCTAGTCAAGGCCTGAGAACGTACTAAAAATTGAGCATCTTCTTGGGTATAAATATCATTCGTGACTACCGCCAGCTGATACTGCTCACGCAAAGTCTTACACAAAGCATCGACTAAGGCGGTTTTACCCGAACCCACCGGGCCTGCTACTCCTACACGCAATGCACTCATTATTTTTGTATCTAACTCCTAAACAACCTTGTATACTGGGTTTCGTGCTGCATACTAGCTAAGGATAAACCCCAGCTACAACAACTGAGGTCGTCATCCTCTAAGGCCAATATTTCCCTCACAGCGGCGCTGATTAATGGTTGTAACTCTAACAATAATTCTTGTCCCGCAGTTTGACCCAGGGGAATGAGTTTCACTCCCCCTGTAATTAAATTACTAGCCCAACTATGTAAATATGCCAGTAAAGCAGCTTGATGGTTGATCTCCCAATGAGCCACAGCAATCCCAAAGGCGATCGCATAATTGACAGGATTACCCACAGCACTCACTAAAGGCGTGATATCCGGTTCTAGTTTACCCAACAACTGAGTTAGCGATCGCCCCATTTGCCAACTAGAAGCGCGCAATTCCGCGGTTTCTCTAGCAGCAGATAACCACACATTCCAACGACATAAAGCCGATACATCCCCAATACTAGCGGATTCCTGAGCACGTAGCATCACCGCAGCATCTAACCGAATTGCACCATAACGCAGTTCCCCCTCCAACCAATGTTTCAGGGTGGTTGGACTGGAAACAGTGCCATTTTCCACCAGCCTTTCTAAGCCTTCAGAATAGCCATATGCTCCCACAGGTAACCCTGGACTTGCTAACTGTAATATAGATAGGAAATTGGCATCAGTGAGAGTAATGGTGTCCATAAGCGCCTAATTCCGGCTGAAATGGTAGGGTTTCCTCTATAACTTCTAGTCCCAGTTGTTCTAGCATTGTGCGTAAAACTGAATCGGGTAATAAGCGTAAATAGCTAGAAGTAATTTCTACAGGTACATGGCGATTTCCCAAATGGTATACTGCGCGCATTAATAAAAGTGGCGTTGGTGCCAAAACAGTTAACACTGTTTCTGCTTTAGCAGTAATTCTGACTTTTTCCTTGTGGGTTTCGCTTTGCAAAATATCACCATCTTGCAGTATTATCCCTCTGGGTAAACGCGTAAATATAACTTGACCATCTTCGGTTTCCCAACGATGGCGACCGCGGGTGCGTTCTTCCGCAGTCAGTGGGAGGGTGAAACTGACAGATGCATCAGGATTAGGCGGTTGACGTTGGGTGAATATCAACATAGTAATTATTGTCACCCCCTATTTAATCAAACAGACACCAAGCGTCGCAAAGATTCAGCCCGGCGCTTGGCAATGGTATTATTGGGAGCAATTTTTAATGCTTGCTCATACATTTCCAGGGCTTGAGCAGTTAATTTTTTGCGTTCGTAGGCGTGTCCGAGGTTATTCAGTGCTGTTACATAGTCTTGTTGATGTTTGAGAGCTTCTTTATACTGACGAATTGCTAAGTCATATTGCTCTTGGCTGAAATAAACATAGCCTAAGCCGTTGTAAATAGGGGCGGTAATATCTTCTTCTTCCTCCTCAGCAGCTTTCAGAGCTTTTTGAAACAGTACCACCGCCTGAGAAAATAACTTTTTTTCCGAATAGATACTAGCTAACTCATAATATTCTTGAGCCGTACCCTTTTGGTTCTCTAATTTTTTGCGTAATCTGGATAAGGCACTTTCACGCCTGCGAGTTTTGAAAATTTGGCGGAAAACATTCACAACGGCGAATGAAAGCAGACCGACGAAAATTGACAGATAAATAATGACTAAATTTTGATCCATTGTCTGGAAATACAAATATTAAAATTTCACACTTCTGTATCTATTATGGGACACTGGGAAGATGAGGTAAATATTTCTTTACTTACGGTAAGCCCCAATAGTTCACACGTTCTTTGAGCCAACCATCTGCTGTATATTGGGCGATCGCTTGATTAACTTGTCTTCTTAACTGATCATACTGCAATCCCTTGGGCATCACTACAGATAAAGGTTCTGTAGATAGCTTGGTCGGTAACAGTCTGTATTCGGGATATTCTTGTACCCAACCGCTCAGAACACTAGCATCCGCAGCAAAGGCTACCACTGTATTATTTTCTGTCAGACTCCGCGCCGACTCATATGAACTAACTCCCACTAACTCCGCCTTCGGCACATAGTAACGTATGTCAGCAATTGTACTAGAGTTATTGATTACCGCCACTTTGCGGTTGGCTAAATCACCCAACTTACTCACAGATATATCTTTTGTTACTACAAAAGTGCCGTCATAATAGTAAGGAACACTGAGACTGACTACACGCGATCGCGATTCCGTTGCTGTTACCCTAGCGATGGCTAAATCTACTTTCTTGTTTAAGACTACAGACAAGCGATCGCTGTTGGCTACCGGTTGTAACCTGACAGCATCTGGTTTACCTAACAAATCAAACCCCAGACGCTTTGCCAAGTCAATTTCTAACCCTTGTAAATTACCGTCAACATCTCTAAATCCCAAAGGGCGTAAGTTATCTTTAACGGCAATACTTAAATAACCTCGACGCTGGATTTCTGGCATTTGAGACCCATTTGCCATAAATCCCCAGTAAAAACAGACAATACAAACAATAGTAGCGGATAATACCAGATGTAACTGATTAATTTTTAGCCATCTGTTACATCGGTTATTCATCCGTTACCACCCTTATCCTTTAGCCTGTAGTGCTAACTCAGCTACTTTACCAAATGCAGCAGGATCTAGGACTGCCAATTGTGCCAACATTTTGCGATTGAGTTGAATATCAGCTTTTTTGAGATTGCCCATTAACTGACTGTAACTCAAACCATGTTGCCTAGCAGCGGCATTGATGCGGGTAATCCACAGACGGCGAAAATCGCGCTTTTTCTTTTTGCGATCGCGATAAGCACTCCGTAGCGCCTTCATCACCTGTTGATTAGCGGTTCTAAACAAAGTTGAGTGAGAACCACGAAACCCCTTAGCTAGTTTGAGAATTTTATTGCGGCGTTTACGAGCTACATTACCGCGTTTTACCCTTGTCATAATTTATTTCCTGAACAATTTACAAATAAGGAAGCATCAACCGCACATTCTCTTCATCCCGTTCGTGTACCAGTGCAGTTTTGGACAGGTTACGCTTTTTGTTAGAAGATTTGTGTTCTAAAAGGTGGCTTTTAAAAGCTTTGCGACGGACAATTTTACCGCTACCAGTGGCACGGAATCGCTTCGCCGCTGCTTTACGAGTCTTGAGTTTAGGCATGGTCTAACGTTAATTCGACACAATCCATAATTATATACTATTTCCTGAAATCTTCTGGCAAATCAACTACACATTCAGGAAACTGGCGTTGTAATGCCACAAAAACAGGACAAGGCGGTTCTGCTTGTAAATTTTCTGGGTTACTCCAGGAAAAAGGCGCTTGTTGTGATGCAGACATCCATAACAAGCGCTTGGCTCGTGTCATAGCCACATATAGTAAACGGTATTCCTCAGACATTTTTAAATGTTCTGCTTCTTCCCACGCCTGGTACACATTAGGTATATGAGATTTGCCATGTAGCGCCGTGCGAATTTGGGCGCGGGCAACTTCCGATAAAGTAAACTTACCTAAAAACTGGCTTTTGGGAGCAACCCAAAACTTACCAGGAATTGACTTTGCATATAGAAACGGAATAAATACATAGTCCCAATCTAACCCCTTAGCTTTGTGCATAGTGATAATGGTCAATTGACCCGGACGAGTATAACGGCCTTCTAAATCATCGGTTTCCACTGGTTCAAACCGTTCAGAATTGACAATTTCACTTAAAGCCGCCAGCATTGCTTCCATAGAATTATGGTCAGTTACTTGCTGATTTACCCGTTCTGCGAGTTTATCAGCAGTTGCCAATTCCGCTTGTTCATAGTTTAAAGTTAAAGCCACAAAGGAAATCAGATCATACAAGGGCAATTCCAAAGGAGCGCGAAGTAAACTACGACACAGATGCGCCGCTTTTTGTACTGTCTGTGTCCGGGGTGCTGCTAACGGACCGGGATATAAAAATTCTTCTGGTAGACTGGCCAGAGCGTTGAGGTCTTGGGTAGGAATCAATTGACGTTGTACCAACACCTCCAAAGCAGCCTTGAGATAGTCAGAAGAATGGGGGCGATGGCAAAATTGCAATAATGCCAAAACTTCCTTGGGAACATGAGAACGGCGATCGCTTTCACCTACATCATAAAGTTTAATTTTATGATCCTGACACACAGGTTCCAGCCTCTGTGTTAACCAGCGTCCTTGGCGATTTTCTCGCACCAGAATTGCTGCACTCATATTGTGAGGATTTTCAGCAAACAACTCCACCACTCTTTGAGACAGTAATTCGACTGTATGATTAATATCTCGCGGTTTATAAAGCTCTAATCCTCTTCCTGTGGGTACCGGATTGGCATTTTTTTGGGGGTCGCCGGTATTAACAGGGCGGATTTTTTGCTCACTAAAGGGCAGTTGCCGATTTTTGCGCTGATAAAACCCGTTTACCCATTCTAGAGCATAGTTGGCAGCAGCAATGATGATTCTGTTACTGCGTCCAGCTTGATCCATATTTGCTAGTTTGCCCAAGCCATGGCAAAATTGGCAAAAATCCCGGAAATATATCGGATCTGCTGGGGTAAAAGTCGAGTTAATCGCCTGATTCGGATCACCAACACGCACTAAGTTACCTGGAGAGTAGGGATTAGTCGGTGAATAATTATCTCCCTCAACACCGGCTAAAATCTCTAACAGCTTCGTCTGTAAAGGACTAGAATCTTGGGCTTCATCCTCAAATACACCTAAAAGTTGGTTTTGTTCGATGGTACGGGCGCTATGGTTTTCTAGAACACGAAGCGCCGCCAGTATCATATCATCGTAGTCAATGAAATCATGCGATCGCATGAGATTCTCATATTCTTCATACAATCCCGCAGCTATACGTAAAGTTACGTATTTATCTGTTATTTTTTCACTCCAACCTCTGAGTTGGTCTGGTTTGATTCCAGAACTTTTAGCCTCATGAATGACGGTGGTGGCTAAGTCTGGTAAAACTTCCGTGCGCAAAACTGACTGACGACGTAATTTTTCTGTCTCTTCCCCGTCAAATTGATTACCCTCTAGCAACCGGACATAAAGTTCCGGATGATTATTAATCCATTGCTCTACTGCTTTACGTACAAACCGGTGGCTTTGATTAGGAGTAATTAAGGTGACATTATCTAAATCTAAACCAGACAAATCAGGGTAACGGCTAGCAATATTCAAAGCTAGACCATGTAAAGTATAAACAGCAAAGCCCGACTGAGGTAGAGATAAATCTTTTAAGTATTGGCAAATTTTTGTTTTAATATTGGCAGCAGCCGAACGAGTAAAAGTCACAACTACAACCTGACGACGGTCAAACACACCAGACTGAGCATAAACTTGGTACTGACGAGCGATCGCGATCGCTGCTGCTGCGGCCATACCAGTAGATTTACCAGCCCCAGGAACCGCCGAAACAGCCAGGAGTCCTGAAGTCCAATCAGCCATTTGCTGTTGTCCTGGCCGCAGAGTGTTACGGACTACCCAAATCTTTTCTTGTAACTGAGACTGAATAAATTCTCCAGAGAAATTAGGACTAAGATCAGAATTTAACATAAAAATTGAGATTTAAAAAGCACAGTAGTTTTATGTATCAGATCATCTCCCAACTGCAAAAACTGCATCAAGGTTTGACAAATAGGCAACCATATCTAAATTATTATCTAGGATTAGCTGCAATCATCGCCCTGAGTACTGTCTTACGCTTTCAGAATTTAGACTTAAAACCTCTGTGGATGGACGAGGTAATTACAGCTATTTTCAGTTTAGGGAAAAATTATCATCAATTGCCCTTAGATATCTTATTCCCACTGCAAAGAGTCCCAGAAATTTTCACTTACCAGTCTGGAGTTACTTGTGACCAAATTGCTGCAAATCTAGCCCATCAGTCTACCCATCCTCCATTATTTTTTTGTGGAATGTACAGCTGGTTAGGGTCGATGACTCCCTTGGGTTCAGAGTGGGTAACAAAATTGCGATCGCTACCGGCCTTATTTGGCGTGGGTACCATTGTCGGGATTTATTTTGTCAACCGCACTGCTTTTTCTCCAACATCGGGAATCATCGCCGCATTAATCATGGCTGTTTCTCCCTTTGCTGTTTACCTTTCCCAAGAAGCACGTCATTATACCATGCCCATGTTCCTCATCACTTTAGCATTATGGGGACTAATGGAAATTCAGCGGGATATTTTAGAACAGGAACGCCTGAGATGGTGGGTTGTGCTCTTATGGTCAATTGTGAATATTATTGGTCTTTATACTCACTACTTTTTTATTTTGGCGTTCATTGCTGAAATTATCACACTACTCTTATTAATGTATTGGTGTAAAACTTCGATATTCAAAAACAGCTTAATTATAGCAACTATTGGGGTGGTAATTAGTTTTATTCCCTGGATGCGGGTAATGTTGAATCATTTTCAGAGTTCCGCCACCAACTGGTTACCTGCTACCATGCACATTTCCCCGGTATATAACACCTTAATTAGTTGGATTTTAATGGTAATTGCTCTACCTGTGGAAAATCAGCCTTTACTAATTATAGTTATCTGTGGCTTTTTCATGGTAACTTTTGCCATTTGGGTAGGTTTGCAAGTATGGAAGGGTTTAAAAACTGTCTATTTACAAAAGACAACCCATTTATCAATCTTAACCCTTGCCACTTTTATGATTGTGGTGTTAATCCAGTTTTTTGCTATAGCCTACTTATTTGGTAAAGATATAACTGTTATTCCCCGCTATAACTTTGTTTATTATCCCAGTTTTTGCGCTTTGTTGGCAGCTAGTATTGGCAAAAATCACCAGTCAAAATTGATAATTTTGTTGGTGGGGGTTATCAGTTGTGTGTTTGTAGTTTCTAATTTAGTCTTTCAAAAGCCTTTCCTACCTGAACAAGTTGCCCAAAACATGAATTTAGAACCATCTGCGCCCATCATGCTCGTGGTAGGATATAGCAATTATCAGGATGTGGCATTGGGATTAGGTTTTGCTTTAGCATTAGAAAAACTTAGGAATAATACCAACAGTTTCAATCAATTTGATACTGTTGGTTTTTTAGACAAATCTCCCCATTCACCTCCCTTGTGGGAGAAACTTGATCAAATGCCAACACTGGGAATATCTCAGATAAATTTATGGATAGTTGGCCCTGGAATGATCAGGGAGAGTTATCCCCAGCAGTTGGGGCTGTTTGGGGATAGTATTTGTAATATAGACAGTGCAGAACACCATCGGATAGGTATTCCCTATCAACTTTACCGCTGTCAGAAAATTAGACAAGTTACAGGGGCGGCGATCACTGCCCCATCTGCATCTTTGAATACTCGTGGTATGATTAAACCACCAATTGTGGGAGGAATGGGCTAAGTAGACCCACGGATGCTCGGCGCACAGAGGTTGCATCGGCCGCATCTATAATTCCGTTGTTGGTAGCGTCTCCTATAATCAGGGGATCAGTCACAGGGAAAGCTCTAAATCCTGAATCAAGTCCCACATTTACCCGAGAAATTAAGGCCGCATCTGTAGAAAGATAGCCTTCTGTTTTGGTCGTATCTCCCACTAATGCTACCAGCTGTACTGCACTGTCTCCTACTAAGCCCGCACCGGGAAGTATTTGCAGTACACCTTTAGCACCGTAGGTTGCTGTCTGCTGAACTTGAGCATTCAAGGTGATTAAGTCGGTACTAGCATTGAGGGCAGCCTCGCTGAGGGTAAACTGAGCTTGTCCTGGTGTATTGAAGTCAGAATTTAAATTCCAACCCGATGCGACTACATTTGCTCCTGTAATAGCCAGCAGGTCTGGGTCATATTGCAAGGTAAAGCTAATGTTGTCTACACCACCGGGATTGGTGATGCGGATGGGTAAAGGATTGAATTGACCACCCCCACGTATGTTTACTTCTTGACCAGGGGCGCGGCTAAAGTCAGGTAAGGTGAGGACTGGTACTGTGGGGCTATTGACGGTAAATTCCCGAACAAAGTTACCACCTGGGAAACCATCTTCATTACCATCAAGTAAGCGTCCGTTCGTGCTGACGAAACCATCACTACGGCTCTCCAGGGTCAGGGTGTAATTACCAGGTGCTAGAATGTCACCTGTTTTAACGAAAGTCAGGGCGTTGTCAGTCTCATCCCAAATGAGTGAACCATTGATAATATTGCCTTCACTATCGGTGAGGGTGAGGTCTGGTAGGTCTGTAACTGGAGCGAGTGGGTTGGCTAAGTCTAATCCTGTGTAAAGGTTGAGAACACTGAGATTGACGTCATCATTGAATGTCAAGACAAAGCCACTGGAATTAGTCTGAAAGTTATTGACTTGCAAAGCTTCCATCCTATCAACAGTTATGCTGGTATCAGCTTGAGTGGGGATGACTTCAGTTAAACCTAAATTATCCTGAGCCAGACTATAGAAAGCATATGTACGACCCACTTCACCGTTATAGATAGCAGATGTTTGAGTAATGCCCTGTTGCCAGATAGTAAAGTCACCATTATCTATAGCTACATAGATATCATAGGAGGCAATGCCACTACCGTTATCTGTACCCGTCCAAGATACAGTAAAGTTAGGCTCATTACTGTTGGCTGGTAAAGGGTTAACTTGGCTGACGGGGATGTCACTATCTAAGGTGTTAAAGACTGGATTAGTGAGGAGGGGAGTTTGATTGTTAAAGGTGATGCTCCCTTGGGCATCGATGCGGGTATTATTCGTAATATTGCTTAGGGGTTGGATGCTGTAACTGACAAATCCCCGTCCGGCTCCGTTAGAGTCGTTAGGAGGTAAAAAGCCTTGGGTAGTATTATCTACAGGGTTGCCAGTTAAGGGGTCAATGGCGGTGAATGTCCAAGTTACAATACCAGTGGCTACATCTAACCCAGCATTGACATCGACAAACACACCGCGAGTGTCCCGCAGGTCGAGGCGTTGATTATAATTTTGTACGCCGTTGGTAACTAGGGTAATATCTCCAAAGCCAAGGTTATTTAAGGTGAAGGTATTAAAGTCTAGGTCTGTGTCTAGTTGTTGGCTGATGGTAACTTGGGCAACAGGTGTGGTTTCAGCTTCAGCGTTATTACTGAAGCGGATAGTATAGGGAATAATTGCTCCGGCGGTTAAATAATGTTCAGTACCGAAACCGTCGGGATTCACCAGGGTATTGGGAGCGCTGACCGTAGTCAGTCGTTGTTCTGTAACAGCACCTTGGATAAATTGCAGGTCGCCATTGGTGATAAAAATATCTAGGATGACATCTTCTAGGATATCTGGATCTGTAATTCCGGCATCGCGGGCAATTTGTTCAGCGGCGGCCCGTTGTTCGGGGGTGAGGGTAGCTGCTGTGACAATATTCCGGGGGTAGGTTAGGTCTGTGAAGGTATTAGTATCTTGTCCTGGGGCGTAGTCAAAGAGGGATTCGCCTTGAACAATGCGCCAACTGTTGCCATAGTCGCCGTAAAGTTGTTCATTAGAGATACTTCCGCCAATGACCGTACCATCCCGGAGGTTAAATTCATCATTGCGGTTATTGTTAAAGTTACCCAGGAGTCCTACCACTTTACCTTGGCGGTTATCTGCTAAACCAAGGTTAATATTTAGGAAGCTGCTATTATGTTTTACCTGGATGAGGTCGTTATTGGCGGTGATAATTCTGTATTGATTCCCTTCTCTAGTAATGAGGTTTTGACCGACTGCGTAAACTGCGCTATTATTGGGAAGGGTGACGATGGTACCGTTAATTAGGAGGGGTTCTGCTTGGTTGGCGTAAATGGCGATGCGTTGGTCGCCGAGTTTGATCGCAATGGCGGTGTTGGTAGAAACGCTGGTACTGTTTCCCCACGGTTGTTGGCGGGTTTGGATTTCCAAGTCGTCGGTGGTGGATTTAACCAGGGTAAATTCTCCCACTGCTTGGAAGTCGTAGCCTAAGCCGTCCAGGGTTTGTATGTGGGGGTCTCCCCATGTGCCGCCGCTCAATCCAGGCAACAAAGGAAATAATAAACTGTTGGCGAACCACAAAGGAGTACGGGGAATTAAGTTGAAGTTTAAAAATGGATACTTATCAACATCTCCTTTTTTAGGAACTTTTCTAACCCCTTCTAAAAATCTTTGCCCTTTAAATGCCTCCTTACGACCGTTACCTATAACCGCGTAGTAATCAGTCAAATAGTGAAATTCTTTAGACACATATTGACCATTTAATCTGCCTAACCAATGGTCTTTGTTAAAGACATTTCTGATACTATTACTAGGCAAATATTTTGCCCATCGGTCTGGCAACCAATGAGAAAATACTTGACCAGAGACTTTAGTTGTATTTTTTAATCTAGCTCCTAAACCAGCTCCAAATGCACCCAAAGCAGCAGAAACACCTACATCTGTCCAATTAATATCAATTTTTTGGCCTGAAAAGTATTGTGATCCTGCCTGTATAGCAATCTCAGATATTCCTCCTATACCTACTCCTAATGCGGCAGCAACGATAAATGGTGCTATTTGCCCTGATGGATCATTGTTTTCTACTGGATTATTGAAAACATATCTATAAAAATTTACATCCCCAGCATTTATATCTAAAGGATCAACCGCTGTAAACCTTCCCAACCCGCTATCATAAAACCTTGCTCGCATGAAATCGAGACCATTACCCTCATCCATGACACCCCATTGACCAACATATTCAAAGGGGTTAGCAACGCCTTCAACTTTGGTTAAATCTTCCCCAAAAGGTAAATAACTGTAACGGTTAACATAACTCCCATCATTAGTCGTTAACCCTATGGTTGAACCCAAAGCATCGGCATCATAATAGTAACTATTACTATCACTCACCCGACTCACTAAACCGATGCCATGATGATAAACAGCAACCAAATTACCATTACCATCATATTCCCCCACAATATCCCCTAACCCCGCCGGGTCGAGTAAATATTCGGTACGTTGACCATTGATAATAGTAGCAACCCGGTTTCCTAAACCATCATATTCATATTCCCACCTACTACCATCAGCCGTCTCCACCTCCACTAACCGATTTTCCACATCATAGGTGTAGGTGGTAGTCTGTCCCCCTTCATTCTTTTGAATTAAATTTCCATCCCGATCATAGGTGTAGACAGCATTACCAACACGAGTATACTGATTGAGATTATTACTGCTGTAACCTGTGGTTATCCCACTATCTGTTACCGCAATCCGATTACCTGCCCCATCATAGGTATAGTTGATAGTACGATTATCCGGTGTCACCACAGAGGTTAACTGTCCAACGGCATCATAACCATACTGGAAAATTCCCTCTAGGGTGGTCATGGTGGTACGCCGCCCTAGATTATCATAGCTATACTCAAACCTAGAATTTACCGTATCATCAGCTTTGTAGTTGATTAAACGGCTTAATTGACTTTCTTGGTTATACTCATAGGTGGTATAGGTGCCATTGCCGTTAGTTTCTTTAATTAAACGCCCCAGAATATCATAGTCATAGCTAATAATGCCTTGTCCCGTAACATCGGTTAAAGTTTTTAACCGTCCCAGGTTGTCATAGCCATAATTTACCGTATACCCATCCTGGGAAACTAATCTAGTCCTTTGACCATCGGCATTGTAGGTGTAGCTTAATGTCCGTCCTGTGGGGTATGTAACTTTTGTAACTTGGTCAGCACCATCATACTCCATGGTAATGCTACCTGTGGCATCGGTGACAGTTGTAAGATTACCCCTGGTATCATAGATATAGCTAACCCCAGAACCATCAGGGTATTGTTTTGCCGTCAGTAGCCCGTCTTGATTATAGGTATATTGAATCCCATCACCTCGACGGTTGACAAAACTGGTAAGATTACCCAAATCGTCAATAATAAACTGTTCCCTACTGCCATCAGGGTATGTGATTAGAGTCAGATTCCCCCTGTCATCGTAGGTATAATTAACACTGTTACCTCTGGGGTCTGTAAACCCTGTGAGTTGATTAAAGGTGCTATCGTAGGTAAAATTAACGTTTTGATTGAGTAAATTTGTCTGTCTGCTTAAATTGCCTATACTGTCGTAACTATAACTAGACTGACCACCATTAGGCAGAGTAGCACTAATCAAATTACCATCGGCATCATAGCGAAATAGGAGATTTTGATTATTAACCCCCCGAATTTGTGCGCCATTACCTCGGTCATCTAAAAGGATAGTTTGGGATGTGCCTGTACTATCAGTAATGGTGACACCACCAACACTATCATAGCTGTAAGTCAGACTTAGCCCCTCTTCATTGGTGTATTCTCTAATTAAACGACCTTGGTTATCGTATTCAAAGTTACGCTGATAGCCCAGTTCGGATGTGACTGACAACAGAGAATACTTTTTCCCCGCTACATCGCTGGTATCGTAAGTATAGGCGATGGTTCCCTGATCACTGGTGACAGATAGCAGGGCTTCCCCAGTGGTATCATAAGTGTAATTGGTAACTTGCCCAGTGGAATCGGTAATCTGGCTAATACGTCCTTGGGGATTGTAATCTAAAGTCAATGTACCCCCATTGGTATGAACTAATTGAGTCAGGCGATTATCAGCATATTCCAGGGTGATGCGATTACCGTTAGGGTCTTCCACATAACTAAGTTGACCATCCCTATTAAACAGCGAAACAATACCATTAACTTCCCTTAACCGATATTCACCATTAACAATAGTTACCACAGCGCCACCGGCTTCTGTATAACTACTGTCTGTTTGTTGGTCAAAAGCCCGCTGTAAGTCTCCCACACTGCGGATAACCACATTACCTTGATTGTCAGTTGTAGCGCGTAAATCCCACTCACTCGCCCAACCCCGTCCTAAAGCTCCTAAATTGTAGCGTTCAGCAATGGATTGATAGAAGGTACGATTAAAGGTTAAAGATAGTCCAGGGGCAGCATCTACTACATCGGTGCTACTGATTAAACTCACGTTAGTGAGAGTGTTGACTGCTTGTATCCACTCAAAGGCAAATAACCGGTTTAAATTATTAGTGGGTTGTCCAAGTTGACTTAAATAATTAGCATTTTCTGCCATTACAGCTTGAAACTGTCCCGCAGTTGTACCAAAAACAGCGGTTAAATTACTCCAAATGGCATCCCAAGCGGCATCATTAATAAAACTATAATCAGCGCGGGATTCTGCCTTAATACTAGCCCAATTAATGATTTCATCAGGCTGTACTTGTTCCACTGTGAAGGAAATCAAACCGTTACCACTGGGAGTATAGGTAAAGGAAAATTGTTCTGTTTGTCCTGGGGTTAAAATTCCTACCGGTCCATTGCCACCAGTGGCTAAACTTAAATTCAGGAGTTGGCGTAGGGTAGCACTAACAGTATTGTCTTCTGGGTAATTAACTTGGGCATTAGTGGGTACTATTCTTAGCAGGGGTGCAATAACATCTGTTTGTCCCACATTGGTATAGGTGACAATAGCCACACCAGAGGATGGATAACTCAACTGCACCCGAACATTACCGGGTAGATTATTAGTAACGGTGAAAGCACTATTAGCGGCGGCTGTTTTCACACCATCGCTAATTTCCACATTATATCTGCCAGGGGTTAAGCCCTGTAAATCAAAGGTTGCCCAGGTTTCATTATCATTCACCCAATAAACTTTAGTAGCTTCTTTTTCACTGCCATCGGTAGCCACTAGGCTGACTTTATCGGTGGGGGAGAACTTTTGACCTACTATGATAATGGTAGTTTGCCCTTGATTACTACCTATAGCCCCACGGGGAAATCCTGATATGGCAAGACCATCATCATCAATAATAGTGAGGGTAGCGGTGTTTTGCTTGCCAATAGTTGCGCCGCCGGTGGGGGTAGTGAGGCTTAACTGGATTGTCTCGTCAAGTTCTGAGATATTGTCATTGACAATGGGAATATTAACAGTTTTAATGGTTTGCCCATCAGCAAAATTAACGGTAATGGTAGTGTTGTTATAATCATTGGGCGCTTTAGCCGTGCCATCTTTGAAGTTAATAGTGGCACTTACCACCCCATCACTTCCCCCTGTGCGAGTCACAGTGACGGTAGTAACCGGTGTTCCATCTTCATTAACAGTAAATTGAGGGGCGCTGAAACTTAAAGTACCTGGTATGGGGTTAATAATTTGAGTGGAAGTTCTTAGGGCAGTAGCAGCAACCTGTCTATTGCCTAGGTTATCAGTGGCTAAACTATAAAAAGTGTAGGTCTTACCTGTTTCACCAGTATAAATGGCGTTATTTATAGTTACATTGGTTAACCATGGAGTAAACTCACCGCCATCAACGGATACAAATAGATCATAGCTTCTAATACCACTGCGATCCGTTGCTCCCCATGTGACATTGATACTATTGCCTACAGTTCTTGGAGGTAAAGCACTAACGCCACCCGATGGGGGAGTGATATCTAATTGTTCAGGTTCACCGGAGCCAAAACGAGTAGTTGTGATGTAGGTGGTAGATGCTCCTGGAGCTAATTCAAAAACGTTTCTTAAAGCTAGGGCTAAGTCATACTCTGAACCTCTATCAACAAAGCCATCGGAGTTACTGTCACCCTGCACGATGATATTTTGTAAGTTACTTCCCCCTAGAACATTAGACCTTAAACTACTGTATCCATCTATTTCCCAACGATTTGTGGTGGGAATAGTCCCACCTGTACCAGTAATCCCAAAAAAAGTTGTATCTGTCTCTCCAGTTCCCCCAGCATCAGTTTCAAATATAATTTCTACACCCCGCTGAATGATTCTACCGCCCCCGTCAATCAAACTCCCATCAAAGTTTAAATCTCCATCTACGTAACGTACTAAATCAAATCTGATGGGTTGATCAGTGATGTTCGTAATACTATAGACTTGATCTAATCTTGCACCTGTCCTAACTTCACCCTCTCTATTAAAGCTATCTTGAACAATTTGCTCTAGTTGAAACTGGAGTCCGTTAATAGTAAAGGCACTATTTGCAGTGGTGTCTGTAGAACTAGTAAATGCCTCATCGTTAGTCTGAGATAGAGCTAACTCAATACGTTGACCAGTTGTACCATCCCCCGCAATAATTCCTAGGGCAATGAAGGATAAATAAGTTGTACTAGCAGGTTCTATACTCCCAACAGGATCATAAACACCAGCCTGTCCGCCAACACCAGAACTACCAAAACGACCAAGTTCATCTACAGTAACTGCTAGTCCACCATCTTCAGGAGCGGTTTGAATGGTTCTCATAGGTTATAGGGTTCCTTTTAGTTTTATGGGTTAATTTTTTCAAACTTGTACTAGACCAACTCAAGTGGTAGCGTTACCACCAGCACAGCTTTGATACAGGCTCAATCTATATACGAAGTAGAATCAGATCATGCTGCAAAATGCTGGGAGTTTTTTGTCACACTCATACCAGACAGATTAAACAAGGGACCAATCGCCTTGCGTACAAAAAACTATCAGAAATTACAATCAGACACATCCTACCAAGTAACCCATAATTACTTTAGTCTGGGTATAAAAATTTAATAAATTTTCATATTTAGTATCGGCTAAGTATTGGTTAGGACATGACTTTTGACAAATCTGGTAATAATTGCTGTTTCCAGACTTTACTAAAAGTATGTAAGAAAAGCGATCGCATACTCTTGTCAGAGGTCGATCGCTTTTCTGCAAAAACCCACTAGGGAAGATTATGAAAATAATGATACATATGATACATTAATTTCTGAAGTATCAGAATCTGTACCGGTCAAATTCACCCAAGAGCCTACCAAATCAACCCCTAAGAACACCTGTTAAATTTGTCATTTGACATTACTCGTCAATTTGCCAGGAATCTTTGCTGATCACATCATCAAAAATTTTCTTAGGACGGACAATCACAATCACTCGCCCCAGTAGAGAAATTTGTGGCTCGGTGTCAAACCACTGAAAATCTAATTCACCATTGTGTTCAACCACGAAATAGCTGGAATCATCCCATTGACGCGCGGCGCGGTCTACAACCACCAGCACGGGTTTTGGTAAATTGTTTTCCTGGTTAGGTAGGCGATCGCTATTACATAAAATCACTACAGGATCTTCCGCACTTAATAATACTTGCCAACCAGGTAATGGTACCCAAGCCTGTTCCCCAGAAAATTTAACTAACCCAAATGGTTCCAGGCTTTCTACTAGGGGTACAGCTTGTAAATCTTCTGGTGTTAATGGCAACTCCCCCACTACCGGCACGATGCGGGGTAATTCGTCTTCTGACTCAAAGCGATAAAAGGGTAAAATGGGGGCGGGACGCTGGGAAACTACAGTAAAATCAACTAATAACTGTTCGATTTTGTTCCTAGCTGTGGGGGTGTGGGCAAATTTTAAACCCTTGGCAATTAGACGCGATCGCTCTTGCAAATCTGTATACTGCCGTGCTAACTTCCAAGCTTGATAGGCAACAGCATCACCAGGATGGGCGGAAAAACCCGTTGGTAAAGTCCGCAACCGGGAAAAGTCCTTAATTGCTTTTGCAACTTCCCGCGCTTCATCCATATCGAGTTTGTGGGTAAATGTCAGTTCAGCCGCAGCGGCTCGTTCTTCGTGGGTCAGGGAGCGTAATTCGTATAAAATATCGCTACCACGTGTACCGTAGTGCGATCGCGTAGCTTCCGAAGCACCACCTTTTTCTAAAGAATGATAAACTTGGGAACCAACAACCACCTGGTTTTGTTGAATTGGCTCAAATCCAGTTTCCTCAAAAATCTGCTGAGGATTGTAACCGGCTTTTTGCAAGGAGGCGATCGCCGCTCCCCACTCTACCCAGTTACCTTGTTTTTGTCTGAGCTTTCGTAGCAAATCTTTTACTACATCTTCATTCACAGCATTTTCAGGATTTTGAGCATTAGAAGGTAAATTAGTCATAATTCGGGAGTGGGAGCCTAAAATAGGAAAGTTTGTTTAAATGTGACTGAGCAACGCCAACCAGGATATCTGAAATTCCACCCCCCAGTTTATCGTTTCTGTCTTACACATACTATACTAGTGTCAAAATATTCTTCACTCTTGACCATTCACAGATGACCCATAATGAATCGAGAAATCCGCGATATTTTTGACCGTATTGCTCCAGTTTATGACCAGTTAAATAATTGGTTGAGTCTGGGACAACATCGGATCTGGAAGGAAATGACCATCAAATGGAGTGGAGCTAAACCAGGAGATACTTGTCTAGATATATGTTGCGGTAGTGGTGATTTAGCCTTCGGTTTAGCCAGATATGTCGGAAACCAGGGACAGGTGTATGGTGTGGATTTCTCAGCCAATCTACTAGCAGCTGCTCAAAAACGCGCCCAAAGCCTGCACCCCCAACCCAATATTTCTTGGATAGAAGCTGATGCACTCAGTTTACCTTTCGAGGATGGCCAATTCGATGCCGCCACTATGGGCTATGGTTTAAGAAATGTTACAGATATTAATCGCAGTCTTCAAGAATTACACCGCGTTCTCAAACCTGGCGCAGTAGGGGCAATTTTAGACTTTCACCGTCCCAGAAATCAGCAGATGCGAGCTTTTCAGCAATGGTATTTAAGTAGTATAGTTGTACCCATGGCTGAAAAAATGGGTTTAAAACAAGAATATGCTTATATCAGTCCCAGCTTAGATCGTTTCCCCACTGGGGAGGAGCAAGTCGAGTTAGCCCGTCAAGTTGGTTTTACTGCGGTTACACACTATCCCATTGCCAACGATATGATGGGAGTATTGGTAGTCAGTAAATGATTTACCACTTGTGGTTTATCAAGCCTAATTCTCTTAATTTTTACCTTGGATTGGTCTCACCTTTGGTTTTATTTATTACCCCCGTTCCTGGGTGGCACTATTGGCTATTTCACTAACGATCTAGCCATAAAAATGTTGTTTCGCCCCTACCGGCCATTTACATAGCGGGGCGCAAATTACCATTTACTCCCGGATTGATTCCCAGCAATCAGGAACGTCTGGCTCAAAAAATTTCTAATACAATTATGGGGTCATTGCTGACTCCAACAGAATTGCAAAATCTGGCGCGCCGGTTGTTACAAACAGAACGCGTACAGTCAGCCATTTTGTGGTTATTGCAGTTGGCAATTACACAAATTAAAGAGGAAAAAAACGAAAAAAGTGCCACAATAGTCGCAGGAATTTTGCGTGATTTGTTAGGAGAATCATTACCTCGGTTACTCAAAGTTTTGGCAAGGCGAGAAGATTTTTTAGAGGTACAGATTAATCAAATCTTTGACCAAGTATTGCTGGAATTACAACTGAGTGAAGAACAATCAACAAGGCTAGCTGATTGGTTACTACAGGTAGTTTTACCTCCAGATGTATTGCGACAGGTAATTATTGATTTTTTGACTGACCGCACTATTCAAACTATTGATGAAAGCTTTCGAGAAAAGACCAGTGGTACTTATTGGGTAGTAGCAAATTTATTTGGTTTACGTAATACTCTCACGAGACTGAGAACTTTTTGCTTAGATGAAAAAGATGCTACTAATGCTCGTTTAGAGGAATTGATTCAAGTTTTGCAAATGCGCGATCGCCTGAAAAAAGTCTTGCAAGATTTATCATTACAAAACTTACCCATAGGGACAGTGCGCCAACTCCGAAAGACTACAAGGGAAAGTGTGCGTCATTATATCCAGTCGAGTGGTAGCGATTTACTTCAAGGATTGACTGATTCTGTTAACTGGGAGAAGATAGCCAAATTACTACTTAATCGTCTGAGCAATTCACAGGTAGTCGGTTCTTCTTTAGAAGTTGTCAGTCAAGAGTTGGCAAAAATTTTAGAAAGATATTTGGAAAAAGATTTAGAAAAAATTGTAGCGCAGGTAATTCCAATATTATCGATAGATAAAGTAATCATTGACCGTGTGAAAGCAACTTCACCTGCTGATTTAGAAGCTGCAATTGAGGGAATCGTCAAAAATGAACTACAGGCAATTGTAACTTTAGGTGGTGTTTTGGGTTTTCTGATTGGTTTATTGCAAGTAGGATTTTTAATCTTGACCCAGGGTTAGTTGTTCTCGCCATGATTAACTAAGGATTCACCCATTGTTACTAACCTTTAACTTAGGATAAGCAATGCGCTTGTGGTGAAATTGCTGCCAAACATCTACAAATATACGGCTGATTTCTGACATTTCTTGCCTTGTCAGTCCTGAATCTACCATTTGATTGTCTTGCCATTTGGCACGCAGAACATTATTCAGCATGGTTAAGGCTTGTTCTGGAGTTGCATCTTTGAGCGATCGCAGGGCCGCTTCACAAGAGTCGGCTAACATGACTATTCCAGTTTCCCGTGATTGGGGAATCGGTCCGTCATAGCGAAAATCTGCCTCATCTACTATTAAGCTGGGGTCTTCCCGGGACATTTCTAGTGCTTGGTGATAAAAATAGGCAATCAATATTGTTCCTTGATGCTCAGGGATGAAAGCTTGAATCGCCGTGGGTAAAAGGTGTCTTTGGGCCATCACCAACCCCTCACTCACGTGCTTTTTGATAATTGCTGCACTCTTCCAAGGATCTTGAATCTCTTCATGTTTATTAGGCCCCCCCATTTGATTTTCAATAAACCCCAGAGGATCGTGCATTTTACCGATATCGTGATACAGAGTTCCAGCCCTTACTAGTTCTACATTGCATCCGAGCTTTTTGGCAGCAGCTTCAGCCAGAGTAGCTACCAATAGGGTATGCTGAAAGGTTCCTGGGGTTTCAGTAGCCAGTCGTTTTAATAAGGGGCGATTGGGATTAGCTAGTTCAGCTAATCGAATGGGGGTAACTAAATCAAATACTTTTTCTAGATAAGGACTTAAGCCCAAGGCCACAATACTCCAGGCTAAACCAGATAATGCAAATAATCCTGCTCCCTGAAGTACGCCATACCAACCTGCGCCAAATACCGCACCGATGAGCAGCTTCATGATCAGGTACATACCCCCTTGAGTCAGGGCGATCGCTACACCCAATAATGCCAATTCTTCGCGCGATCGCAATTTTTGCGCCATGGTACTGCCCAATATTCCGGCCGCTCCACCAGCTAACAGCGAAATTATGCTGATTTCCACTGTCATTGGTAGAATTAACAACAGCAGTACCACAACAGTAGCACCTAAAATAGGTGCATAAAAGCTACCCAACAGTAAACCCACGCCGCTCCACGTGGTATATGGTAAGCCAAGGGCGATTACTGCAGGGGTAGTGAGGGTAAGTAGCAGTACTAACAGGTAATCGCGCTGCCGCAATTTATACTTGATTTTTTTCCCTACCACAACAAAAATGCCAATTGCTACTGTGATCATACTGGCTAATTTCATCAATTCTCGCCAGTTATTCTCCCGGCGAATTAATTGATAATGCTCCAGAACATCAAAGTGCCATTGAGTAATATCTTCTCCTTTGGTAACAATCAGATCTCCTTGCTCTACCTTCACTATTACAGGTAATACTCTATCTGATGCTTGCTGTATTTGTTGTTTGGTTTGTTCCTCATCAGTCTTGAGATTTGGTTGCAGCACGGCTAATAAGAAGTTAGTTACCAAGGGTTCGGCATTTTTTGGGACAACTTCCTGGATGTTGAGCTTCACCGCATTTTCTAGAATACTTGAAGGTAATCCTGGGGAAATCCCTTGAGCCAGAATTCTGTCAGCGCTCTGGCGAATTCCTGCCTGTGCTTGCTGCCACTCGTCATCTGATAATTGCAGCAGGGTGGTTTCAGTGTAAACTTGCGGGGGACTGGCTAACTGTTGCTGTAACAGTTGGATTCTGGCTTGGCTATATTTTTGCCGCACTTGGGAGGTTTGCAATATGAGTGAATCCAAATTTTTAGCTGAAGTTGTAGCACGATAAGCTTTGAGTTCTGCTACTGCTTGAGCCAACTCCCTGTTCTGGGCAAGATTAAGGGGTTTTTGATTACCAGGAGACACAAACAGGGGTAGATTACCGGAACTGAGGAGCGGTGAACCAGTAGATGATGGGAATAAGGGCAGTTTTTCTGCTATGGTGCTTCTGTGTGTATTTTCGGGGTTACTTTTGTTTGGGTTAACTGACAAGCTTGATTGGTTTGGGCTATTATTTCCTAAACTTGCCAGTAGGGTTTTCCATTCTGCAATAGAACAGGAACGAAGATAATGCTGGGTAGGAATAGACACAACTGTTGTATCAAAAAAGGGAAAAACTCCAGCTACTGTGCGAATTTTCTGGCCTTGTTCCAGAAGTTTGTGTAAATTATTGTTGATTATTTCAGTCTTGTGGACATCGACCATCAACACTGGGATGGAACCCTTACTGGCGGCTTGGCGTTTGGCTTGTGTTTGTCCTTTATCCTCAATGTTAGCAGTATAGGGTGCTTTGATGGTTTCCGGTGCTGGAGTACCTACTGTCAGTTGCGGTTGATTGTATAGTTTATGCCCCATAACCCCAGTCAGAGATAGGACAGCGACGGCCAGAACCACGGAGGAACGCTGAGAATGCAACCAGCTTGGATATAGTGCGTCAATACCCCGTCGAGTTCTGACCGTTTTTGCCATTGTTCTGAGTGCTATTTCTGGTTTTTGGTGTTCGCTGTTGTCAAAATATTGAGAAAATCTCTGCTTGTTCATAATCTCCGGTTGCTTACTTTGATAACTCAAAACAAGACAATCCTCAAAGAGTCCCTAGGTTTTGTGGATGCGATCGCGCTTTGCCCATTGGCAAAGCTCATGAGAAGATTGGTAATGCTATCTGCTTGAAGCCAGTTACACAGCATAGCCACCTACATCAGGTTATTTTTAGAGAGGACAAAAATACTAAATTTTCTACTTATTAACTGGTATTTGGCGCTTACAAACGGAACGGCGACCATTATCTTAACGGGACTGAATAACGCGAGGAGATGCAAAGACGCAAAGCGCAGTCTGTTCTTCATGTCTCACACATCCCTCCCCTGGATACTCATTGAAATGTAGAGCGGGATCATACACTCCTGACCATACAGCAACCAGTACATCAGCTAATTCTACCACTGGACTCCTGGAATTATCAGGGGATAACAAACCATGCCATTTTACAGGAATACCCAGGGTACTATTGTAAGCCCCTGATAATGCACCAGTAATTATACTGATGGTTTGCAAATGTAAATTTCCAGTTTCTCCCTCCCTAGTATTATCCTTGTGAGTAGCTCGCAAAACTGCCAACTGCAGGTCTTCCAAGGTGCTGAGAAAGCAGTAAAACGCCATAACAATAGCATGAATCGCATCGTCTTCTCTACTAAATTCGGCTTGTACTGTTTCTAACCCAACTGCTTGCTCTGATAAATTATTCAGTTTTATTAATTTATCTGGTAACAGCGTGGATGTGTCGCCAATAAAACTGATGATTTCGGGTATGAGGGTTTGAGGAGCAAGTTTTTCGGTGAGAGATTTGGCTATGGTGTATCCTACTGCTAGTGTGCCATCCCTGACAACTGGTTCACCGCCCCATATTGGCAACATCTCCAGCAAGTTTTGTCGTAGGTGGGTGCTGTGATCATGAAAAAAAAGTGCCACTGGTAATGTGGCAATTATAGCTCTGAGCAGAAGGCTATCAGTGCAGTTTAAATCAGGAGGTTCTGTAGGATGCTGATCTGGCCAGTTATCTAAATCTAATTTACCTAGCTCTATTAAGTTTTTAGTACCCAGAAGGAGTATTTCGCTCACATCACAGCTAAGATAATTCTGGGCATCCTGTGCTAAAACCTGACCTAGTAATGCTCCTAATAAAGTACCTTTAAACCGATTAATCAGTGGGTAGCGCATAATAAAAAAAAATTACAATTGCCGCCGTCGCTTTCCCTCCGCATCAGCAGTACATAAGGCCGCTAGGACACTTTCAGGGGTAATTTCACATGGTTCATTATAAATCGTTTCGCCGGCACTACAAGCTTGTTGCGCCGCTAAAAATAAGCGATCGCGACTAACTCCCTCCAGTCCTAAATCCGCTAGGGTAGTCGGTAGTCCCACCGCTTCACAGAAGCTAAAGACGCGATCAATCACCGCACTTGGGCGATCGGTTAAAATCAGCATTGTCAGTACCCCAAATGCCACCTTTTCACCATGCCAAAACTTTTTAGTTTCTGCGAGCATTGTAAACCCATTATGAATGGCATGGGCTGCAGCCAGTCCGCCACTTTCAAAGCCGAGTCCACTCAGTAACGTGTTCGCTTCCACCACCCGTTCCAAAGCCGGAGTAACTACGTTTTGTTCACAAGCGGTTTTTGCGTGAACCCCATATTCCAGCAAGGTTTCATAGCACAGATGGGCGAGACTAAAGGCAGTTATCGGACCCATGCGCCCGGTCATATTTTTAGCGCGTTTAATCTGACAGTCTTCTGCTTCAAACCAGGTAGCGAGGGCATCTCCCATACCTGATACCAGAAAGCGCACAGGGGCTTGGGCGATAATACTTGTATCTACTAAAACTAAGTCTGGGTTGCGGGGTAAGACCAGATAGCGTTCCCATAGGCCTTCGGGGGTGTAAATCACTGATAGGGCGCTACATGGGGCATCGGTTGAGGCAATAGTGGGGACAATGGCGACGGGAAGTTTTAATTGATGGGCGGTGGCTTTGGCTGTGTCGATGGTTTTTCCCCCTCCCACACCGACAATTAAATCTACTTGATAACTTGTAGCTGTTGATATATGTTTATCAATTTCGCCATCGCAGCATTCACCCCCAAAACCTTGGAGATATACTTCGACTTTTCCCGCGGTGAACTCTTCAATCAAGGGTTGGAATTGCCCAAAAATCACGGGATCGATGATTACAAGGGCTTTTCGACCTAAACGACTTAATTCTTCACCGAGCAACTTGATAGCATTGCTACCTTGAACATATCGGGATGGGAAAATGGCAGTAGTAATCATGGGCTACTCCTCAAAATTATTTCATATCTTCGGGTTAAATCATGCCGACACTAGGGCTACCTCATACCTATCAAATCAATCTTAAGCCTGGTTAGGTCTAGACAGTTTTACCTACCGCAAAATATGACAATTTTTTAGGAAAATTAATGTTTTTTAACTTGATTTCTTAAGTGATCCACGAGGGCTTGTAAACCCAGCAAATAACTTTGCACACCAAAACCACTGATTTGTCCGATAGACACCGGCGCAATGAAAGAATGGTGGCGAAAATCTTCCCGGCGATAAATATTACTTAAATGTACTTCCACTGTGGGTATATTCACACCAGCGATCGCATCCCGCAAAGCCACACTTGTATGGGTATAAGCCCCCGCATTAATCAAAATTCCCTGATGTTTTCCTAAAGCCCCATGAATCTGATCTACCAAAGCCCCTTCATGATTTGACTGCACAGGAATTACTTGCGCTTGTAACTTCAAAGCTTCTGCTTCTAACAAGCGGTTAATATCAGCTAGAGTCAAGGAACCATAAATTCCTGGTTCTCGCTGTCCTAGTAAATTTAGATTGGGCCCGTGCAGTACTAAAATACTAATAATTGGCGAATACGAGTTCAATTTTTTCAGGTATTAACGACGACGCGATCGCTCATTGACAGGAATCGGAATTAGTTCCGGTTCTGGCTCTGGCTCTGGGCTTAATAAAGCTTCAATGAGCTTGCGTGCCAACGCTTTCAGCTTTTCTAGCACTTTATTTATATAGTCCATTGAACTGACTGCTCCTGAGATACTACCTCAATATTGTGACTAACGGCTACGCGTAACTCGCGTATTTTCGCACCTCTTGATTGAGAACAGGCTGACAGCAACCGAGCCTTCCTGGAAGTGAACTACTTCTAAAATTGGCTTTTGTCATCAACCCTACCTTTTAGAGTATCACATTACGACCTTTGACACCTCCGGCTACAAAGTCACAGGGAACATGGAACACCGGAACACCGAGGGATTGGGGAACACACCCAACACGGTATGGCTAACGCCACGCTATCGCTATGGACTTCGCTCACAGACCACACAAAAAACAATAAAATCCAGTCCCCTTTCCCTGATAAAGGGAAAGGTGAGGGAGGGGTCAAACAATAGTTGATACACTAATCATGACTGACTAAACATCCGATACTTTTTTGCTAACATTCACTAACAAATACACTCTTTAAGAGAGGGCGTATCAACCAATGCACGTAGGAAAATCCCTCGCGCACCATTTATGTCCCGGCTCATTACCCGCCCATCAGATGGAGACTTAACGAATTTAGCACCACCAAGGTTGGGGATGATTTCACCAGTCCAACTGACTGTTTTTGATGTGTACGCTTCGTTCACATCCATCACTACTTTATTAGTCTCAAAAGCTTTGTGCTTAAGGAACTGCTTAAATCGGTAGTGAGAGAGTGTTAACATTTGGCGCACTGACTTTGACCTAATTCGTCGCTTTGCCTTCTGAGACATTTGGGATGTTTCAAAGGTGGGCAGTAAAATCATGTCAAAGTTATCAACCAAAAATCGAGTAGTTTTCTTGTGCAATTCGTCTACAAGGTTTTTGATTTTACCTCGCAGTCTACTAGCAGCAAGTTTCATTCTTCTTCTTTGTTTGCACTTGGCTTGAGTGAATTTAGAAATTAACTTATCCAAGCGAAAACACAGCTTCTGGATTTGTAAATTAGCAGATGTGCCAATTTCCCCAAAACTACATTCAGAAAAGAAGGTGATAAACGTTCTGATACCGGGGTCAAGTGCTACAACACGTCCTTGGTTATCAGACTTCTGTTGCAGCACATCCTCTGGAACTGTCAAATAGTAATCACGGTAGGCAAATACTAAACGACAGTCGCCAAAGCTTTGTGGTAAGGCTTCTTTGAAGGTTACCTTACCTAATACAGTGTGGTAAATCCCCAAGTCTTTTACGGCAGATTTGGGAATGTAGCAAGATTGTACAGTGTCTTTTCTTGACCTAAATCTAATCTTGCTAACACCACCACCGTTTTTAAACTTTTTCTTGGCATTGCTGACAGACTTACAAGCATCTTTGATGGCGATTGATTTAAGATAAGGGACTGATTTACTCCATTCTGGTAGTCCGTTCATTATGTCAGTCTTAATCGCTTTCCAGTTAGCCTTAATGCTAGAGTCTTGCAGCAGTTTGACGGTGGTGTTGTAAACAAACCTGGATACACCAAACCACTGTTTAACGATCTGTTTCTGCTCGGTTGTGAGAAAGATCCGGATCTTCCTTGATTTTTTTACTGTACTTCCTGAGTCCGTGCATCCGACAAGAGAAGACGTGGAGGATGGAGAGAAGATCCGAGGTAAGTTCTGACTCTGGACAATGTACAGTGTTGTTGAGAACCACGACCTGTCCACCGTTTTGCTCGACCATGTACTCAATAAGCTCGAATCCAAGCCTTGCGAGTCGGTCACGACAGGTAACAACAAGCGTGAGCTGATCTCCGAGCATAAGTCTGTCCAGTAAGGTTTGCAGTCCTTTTCTTTTAAAGTTGATTCCACTGCCGATATCTTTGATGATTTCGGCATCTGGGTAGAGTGATTGCATATAGGCGATTTGTCTACCAAGGTCGTCTCGTTGCTTGGTTGAACTAACTCGGCAGTAGCAGACAAAGGAGGTTCTAGTTGCACCACGGAGGTAGGATTCGACATGAAAAAGTCTTTGTCCTGCTTCGTTTTTAATGCTTTCAATCTTGCCATTGTCTGCGTACTTCCTTAAAGTGTTTGGGTGCATTCCCAGTTGTTTGACTGCTTCTCGTAGTGGTACATGAGCCATACCGCTATCTGAGCATTTGTGAGCATATATAATCTATTGTTAGCAAATAATCAGCTATTGACTAACCTCTAAGCTTCTGGATCATTTTTTTTAGTGCGAGTCTGGGATGATTTAGCAGTTGACTTGGTGCGAGATGTGGTAGATTTAGTCGTCTTGCGAGTAGATTTCTTGGTAGAGGCTTTGACTGCTAATAATTCTAGGGCTGTAGATAGGGTGATATCCTCTACCGAATGACCTTCTGGGATGCTGGCATTAATTTTGCCATGCTTAATATAAGGACCATAGGGCCATCATAAATATTTACTGGCGTACCTTCATCAGGGTGCATACCCAATTCCCGTAAAGCTGTTTTGGAGTTGTTACGGCTGGTTCCGCGCCCCTTTTTCGGTTCAGATAATAGCGTCAATGCTCTTTCCAGGGAAACTGTCAGCACATCATCACCAACTTTGAGGGAGCGATAATCTTTTCCCTCCTTACCCTGGTCGTGAACAACATAAGGACCAAAGCGCCCCAAACTGGCTTTAATTTTACCACCTGTGACTGGATGAACTCCCAATGTCCGGGGTAGAGACAACAGACCCACAGCCATCTCTAAAGAGACATTTTCCGGTGTGACACCTTTGGGTAAAGAAACTTGTTTGGGTTTGGGATTTTCCTCTGTTTTATCACCCAACTGCACATAGGGACCATAAGCACCAATTTTGAGATAAATGGGTTCACCAGTTTCAGGATGGCGACCCACCTGGTCAGGCCCTGCGGTTTTTTGTCGCAGCAGTATTTCTACCTGTTTGGGGTCAAGGTCAGATGGTGTGAGGTCTTTGGGAATGGAAGCAGTAACCACAGTACCATCATTCTCCATTTCGATGTAGGGGCCATATTTTCCTATACGGATTTTAGCCTCTAAATTTTCTAATACTATCGTTCTGGCAAGAGTGGCATCAATTTGATGTTCTTGTTCTTTAACTAGAGTGTCTAAACCTTTGTCTCCGAGATAAAATTGTCGTAAATAAGGTAACCAATTAGCCTCCCCTGTGGCAATGTCATCTAGAGTTTGTTCCATCTTGGAGGTGAAACTGGGGTCTACAATATCCGGGAAATACTTTTCTAGAAGATTTGTGACGGCGAAGGCCGTGAAAGTAGGAATCAAGGCATTACTTACTAATTGGGCATAACCCTTATCGATGATTGTACCGATAATACTCGCGTAAGTACTAGGGCGGCCAATACCTTCACTTTCTAGAGTTTTCACCAGGGTGGCTTCGGTATATCTAGCTGGTGGTTGGGTTTCGTGACCCACGGCTTCTAAGTCGGTACAATTGGGATGATCCCCCACTTTCAAACTAGGCAAAATTACTTCTTGATCTTCCAAGGCTGCATCTGGATCATCCGAACCTTCTACATAAGCACGCAGGAATCCTGGAAAATCAATCCGCTTACCAGCAGAACGAAAGCCAGCATCTTCAACTTGCAACTGTACAGTAATTTGGGTTTGGCGACAGTCAGCCATTTGACTAGCGACGGTACGCTTCCAAATCAAGTCATAAACAGCCAGTTCCCGACCGCTTAAACCAGTTTCTTGGGGAGTACGGAAAGTGCTCCCAGCGGGGCGAATAGCTTCGTGGGCTTCTTGTGCGCCTTTAGATTTGGTGGTGTATTGCCGGGGTTGGGGACTGAGGTAGTTTTTACCGTAAAGTTGTTCTACACAGGTACGAGCGGCGGTGATTGTCCTGATCAGACAAATGTACTGAATCTGTCCGCATATAGGTAATATACCCTTGCTCATACAAATTCTGGGCAATCCGCATGGTGTCTCTGGCTGAGAGACGCAGTTTACGGTTTGATTCTTGTTGGAGTGTCGAAGTGGTAAAGGGTGGCGCTGGTTTACGTGTTACAGCCCGTTCATCGATGTTGTTGACATTCCAGGTTTTGCCCGTCAGCCTTTGTTTGAGGGCGATCGCTTGGGCTTCGTTGAGTAACAAGACATTGCGCCCGGCGGCAATTTGTCCTGTGGCTGCGTCAAAATCACTACCAGTGGCTACTTTTGTTCCTCCCAGTGTCACTAACACAGCGCCAAAGGCGGTTTTTTCTTGCACTAAGTTAGCTTTTAAATCCCAATATGTACCTTCATGGAAGGCTCGCCGTTGGCGCTCCTTGGTGACTAAAAGTCTTACAGCTACTGACTGTACTCTTCCAGCGGATAATCCCCAGGCGATTTTTTTCCACAGCAGGGGAGACAGGGTATAACCCACTAATCGATCCAAAATCCGCCGTGTTTCTTGGGCTCGAACTAACTCCTCATCAATATTGCGGCAGTTTTTCAAAGCTTTTTTAATAGCTTCTTGGGTAATTTCGTGAAAGACCATTCGCTTAGTCGGAACTTTTGGCTTGAGGAGTTGGTATAAATGCCAACTGATGCTTTCGCCTTCCCGGTCTTCGTCTGTTGCCAGAATCAGTTCATCTGCTTCTTTGAGGGCTTCTTTAAGCTGGGTGACAACTTTCTTTTTGTCTTTGGGGACTACATACACCGGTTCAAAGTCGGCTTCTACATTTACCCCCAGCTGGGCCACGGCTCCGCCTTCACAGCGGCGGGAATTTCCGTGGCAGATTGGGGTAAGTCACGGACATGACCCATAGACGCTTCTACCCGATAGTTTTTTGGCAGGTAGTTGCGAATGGTACGAGCTTTGGTCGGAGATTCGACGATGACGAGAGTTGACATGGAAATTTCAAGAAAAAGAGTAGCTATGCTAGCTAAACAGTCAAATTGATGTGATTATGGCTACGCCATGCAAGCTATCGGTGAAATGTCAAGATAAAACGTCACGCTTAGGGCTGTGATTTAATCTATGGCTACGCCACGCAAGCTATCACACGTTAGTCCTCACCAGATGAAAATACACCAAGCTAATGGCGCGGTTCTTCCTAGAGGATGGGTTGGGGAAATGCTGGCGATGAATCACCAGCTATTTCAATCTTTAACTTATCTAGGGCAGAATTGGCGAATCTAGTTTATAAAATCCCCCTCAAGTTTCATCAGGTGAATATTTTAATGTGATGGCTTTTGTGGTATCCTAATTTCTGCATTGATTAGATCTGGTAAGGTTTAAACCACTTTTAAAAAACACAGTCGAGAGAATACCCCCAAATATCCCCGCACTCGATCTAAGTTAGAGTCCCAATAAAAATCCGATTCTGGTTTTTCCCGGATGTCCTGGTTGTCCTCCTGGTTTCCGTTTTGCTATCTGGCTCTCTTCTACTGGCTCTTCGAGCTTTTTTTCGGTTTTTTTGAGGATGTCTCCCGATGGTGGTTTTGATGATGTTGTGCTGTCTAAGTCTCTACTGACTTTGAGTTTCTCTATTTTTTGTTCTAGTTCTACAACTCTGCTTGTTAGCTTCTCTATTGTTTTCCCCTGCTCCATGATGATCCCTACCAGTTGAAAAGTCGCCAACTGTTTCAAGGTTTCACTGTCTAGTTTTGGTGGCAGGTTTTTCTCCATAATTGCTATATTCTGCTTCCCTTACCACACTTGTCAATACCCCACCACCTGAATCCTTACGGTAAAGATGTGATGAAAATTAGGGTTGAAAACTTATCAAACATCCTCTAAGGTTTCTGCGGATAAGGATGTAATTCGCCATGTCACAAGGCACGAGAAATTAAGCTTAAGGGAACATTAGTTTTTAGTACGCAGGAGATTAAATAAGTGAACCGCGATCGCCATTTTGATAGAGATTTTGAAGAGACCCTACTGTGTTAAAATTAAATTATTCCTCCTATTGCCGACCGGATTACCGGGAATCACTCAGCCGAAAACATGGTTCGGCGTCCACCGATGCCTTATTGAGAATAATAGAACAACTCTGATGGTTAAATCTGCTCCTGCCCCAATTGCCAAGCGTGATCAGCCTTCCAAAGTAGAAGGTATCAAGGAAAGAAGTAATTTTTTACGCGAACCCGTAGCTACACAAATCCTTGAAGATACAACTCATTTTACCGAAGAAGCAGTACAGCTGCTCAAGTTCCATGGCTCCTATCAGCAGGATAACCGCGATAACCGGGTCAAGGGACAGGAGAAAGATTATCAGTTTATGCTGCGGACTAGAAATCCCGGTGGGTTTATACCACCGCAGTTGTATCTGGCTTTAGATAATTTATCTGATCAATACGGGAACCACACATTACGAGTAACCACACGTCAAGGCTTTCAGTTACATGGGATTTTAAAAAAGAATCTCAAGGCAGCGATCGCTAGTATAGTAAAAAATATGGGTTCGACCCTGGGGGCTTGCGGCGACCTTAACCGTAACGTCATGGCTCCACCCGCACCCTTCAAGAATCGCGCCGAGTACCAGTATGCCTGGGAATACGCCAATAATATCGCTGATTTGTTGACACCCCAAACGGGGGCATACTACGAAATTTGGTTAGATGGCGAAAAAATCATTAGTGGGGAAGAAACCGAAGAAGTTAAAGCCGCACGACAACGCAATGGCAATGGTACTATTATTCATGGTAGCGAAGAGCCGATCTATGGCACTCACTATATGCCCCGCAAATTCAAAGTTGGGGTGACTGTACCTGGTGATAATTCCGTAGATTTATATTCCCAAGACCTGACCTTAGTGGTAATCACTAATGACCAGGGAGAACTGGAAGGTTTTAATGTGTTTGCTGGTGGGGGTTTTGGGAGGACACACAATAAGGAAGAAACCTTTGCCAGGGTAGCAGATGAAATCTGCTATGTGGAAAAAAATGATGTTTACGATTTAGTTAAGGCGATTGTTGCCACTCAAAGGGATTATGGCGATCGCACGGAGCGCCGTCATGCGCGATTAAAGTACTTAATTCATGAGTGGGGTGTAGATAACTTCCGTACCCAAGTTGAGGAGTATTTCGGTAAATCACTCCCCGCCTTCCAACCGTTACCAGAGTTTAAATATTACGATTTCCTCGGTTGGAATGAACAAGGTGATGGCAAGCTATTTTTAGGCATTTCCGTAGAGAATGGTCGAGTTAAAGATGAGGGTTCTTTTCAACTCAAAACTGCTTTGCGGCAAGTTGTGGATCAATTTAACTTACCCATGCGTTTGACACCCCACCACAACATCATTTTTTACGATATTGAGCCAGAAAATAAGTCAGCCATTCAGGAGCTTCTACACCGTTGCGGCATCGTTGATGATCCCAACACTATTGAACCCCTAGTACGTTATGCTATGGCTTGTCCGGCTTTGCCTACCTGCGGTTTGGCTATTACGGAATCTGAACGGGCAATACCAGGCATTTTAGAACGGATTCGCCAGTTATTGGATAAACTAGGTTTACAAAAAGAGCATTTTGTGGTAAGGATGACAGGCTGCCCCAACGGCTGCGCCCGTCCCTACATGGCAGAATTAGGTTTTGTGGGGAGCGCTCCTGAATCTTACCAAGTGTGGCTGGGAGGTTCCCCAAATCAGACAAGATTAGCGCAGCCTTATGTAGACAAGCTACATCATAATGATATAGAAAGCTTTTTGGAGCCGATTTTCGTTTACTTTAAGAATTTTCGGGAATACGGCGAAAGCTTTGGCGATTTTTGCCATCGTCTCGGTTTTGCTGCTCTACGTGAGTTTACGGATACTTACAAACCTGAAGCTACTAGTAGCGGTAAATCCCGCCATCGAGTTAGTATCCGCGATGAGGTATATAATAAGCTGAAAGCAGCAGCCAATAGTCAAGACAGGCCAATGACTGAGTTGGTGAATGAAGCCTTAGAAGCTTACTTTGAGAATCTGGTGTAAATCAATTCAATAAATATTTTGAACCTTCTCTCCGTAATAATGACAGAGTAGGTTTTTTTATGCTTGATGACTGTAGGTAATTAAATTAGCATGGCTCAACTACAAAGAATGGCGATCGCTCCCTCTCAAATTCAAGCAAATGTGATTACCCTAGGTAAAGAGCAACAGCATTATTTAGGCAGAGTGTTACGCTTACGTGGGGGCGATCGCTTCATTGCCATGGATGGTCGAGGAAAATGGTGGTTAGCTCAATTAGAAGGAGAACAAGCCCAGATATTAGAACAATTAAGCCCAGAAAATGAATTACCTGTAACCGTTACCCTCATGGTAGCCTTGCCCAAGGGGAATGGATTTGATGAAATCGTCAGGTATTGTACAGAATTAGGTGTAAGTTGTATTGCTCCGGTATTGAGCGATCGCACCTTACTCAATCCCAGCCCGCAAAAACTGGAACGTTGGCGACGGATTGCTACAGAAGCGGCGGAACAGTCAGAACGCTGTTTTATCCCCACAATCTTGGAACCCGTACCTTTTACTACTAGTATTAGCGCTAATCTGGGAAGTCACCGTTATATTTGTGAGGGACGTGGTGATTATCCCCATTTAAATAACCTGATTGAATCTGACACATCTACAATTACCATTGCCACAGGCCCGGAAGGGGGATGGACTGAAGCGGAAATCAGCCTAGCGATCGCCTCTGGCTTTCAACCAGTATCTCTTGGCCGCCGCATCTTGCGAGCAGTTACAGCGCCAACAGTAGCAATAACCTTAATTTCCGCAGCATTTCACTAGTTAGCAAAAAATCCCCATTACCGCAGTCAGGGGAGTGTCAACCAACTTAGTTAGAAGTTTTCATTTGTCGTGCCATATCCAGGTAAGAATTCATATTTGCCCCTGGACGGCGGCGACTAGAGCCAGACCCAGTAGGAACAAGATATTTTGGGGCAAAAGTAGTTTCAGTGGCTGGTGTTTTTGTCCCATTAGAGGCTGATACTGTGGTGGGTGTGGCTTGATTAGCTCCGGTATTTTTTGTCGGCTCTACTTTACTGGTTTTTGAAGCAGCGGGTGCATCTACTGCGGCTGAAACCACCGCAGCCGTACCATTAGCAGGTGATGGGGATACTTGTTGATCTTTAGCTGTAGCTGCTGGTGCTGTATCATCTGCGGATTCATCTAACTCTAAGTAGTAGCCACTGCCTTTTTTACCAGGTAACAACCCAGTAATAAAACCCAAAATACCCGCGATTAACTTTTTGATAAAACCGAACATGAGAATTTCCCCCGTGTTTATATATCTGTAAATAGTTTTATTTCTGTAGTGGAAGCACTTCCCACTGGTAGACATTAAGAGTTAATTATTCAATTTTACCGTAGCTAAGTGCAAGATTTAGAAATGATGCTTAATTAAAATTAATATTTTCCTGTTGGCAGACCCGTGGTAAAAGTGGCATAGATTACTAGTAGACATTGACACTATTAAGGCATTCAATTAAGGACATCCCATATATTCCTATGAATAGCAACAACCTACAGCGTAACTCCGTGTTATTAATACATGGTATTGAAGACACTGGAGCAGTTTTCAATACCATGGCCAGTTATCTCAGACAGCAGGGTTGGCCTGTGTATACCCTGGATCTGGTTCCCAACAATGCTGCCGTTGGTCTTGATATTTTGGCACAGCAGGTAAGAGATTATATTCTTAATACCTTTGGCCCACACGAACCAATTGATTTAGTAGGCTTCAGTATGGGAGGAATTATCAGCCGTTACTATGTTCAAAGGCTAGGAGGAATCAACCGCGTACACAGGTTAATTACTATTTCCTCTCCTCACAACGGAACTTTGATGGCCTATGCTTCCCAGCGTCCAGGCTGCTTGCAAATGCGCTCTAATAGTCGATTCATCCAAGATTTAAATGCTGATGCTCAGATATTAGATCAGATAAATTTTACATCGATATGGACACCTTATGATTTAATGATCGTTCCGGCAAATAGTTCACAAATGCCCGTGGGAAAACAAATAGTAGTCAAAGTTCTACTACATCCCTCAATGTTAACAGATCCCAACAGTTTGGCAGCCGTAGTATCTGCCTTGGCAGAACCAATTAACCCCGGTCACCAATTTCGGGATATTCAGAACTGCCAAAAATCGCCTCTGGGTGGCGGTAATATTTAAATTCCATCAAGTTGTAAAAGGGATCTTCTAAAAAGAAAGTGCGATGATCCAAGGGTGAACCCACAAAGCGACGTTTAGGTGATTCCCGAAAAATAAGCTGTTGTTTCTGTGCTTTTTCTAGCAACTCTTCCCAGTCATGTTCCTGAACAAAAATGAGTCCGAAGTGTCTAGGGTAGATAGTCCGTTGGGGTAACAGACTTTCCTTAGTGACATGAGCTACTAATTGATGTCCGTAGAGGTTGAGAATTAGCGCTTGGGAATTTTCACGACCGGCCATGCAGCCAAGTCCATCAACATAATATGCTTTGGTTTGGGCAATGTCAGTTACGGGAAAAGCCAGATGAAATAAGGTACGCTGCATAGCTATTTTAAATATAGTCATCCTATTTGAGTTGAGAAATTATCAGTGAGGAAAGGGAACAGGGAACAGGGAACAGGGAACAGGGAACAGGGAACAGGGAACAGGGAACAGGGAACAGAAATCAAATAGGAGTCCTATATATAATAAATCGTTAATACTGTATACAAAGTGAAGCCGTTTAGTCCCCTAAAACCTGATTTGTGGTCAAACATACAGTTTAAGATAATTTCAGCTTATATCTTAGTGAAGATGTTGGACTGAAGTGGGGTGGAAAAGCGATTAACACATCTTTACAAGTCGGTGGGGGTTACTTAACCTGTAATAGGAAAAGAATATCGGCATTTTTGGCGTGAAACAGTGGCAGAAACTCAACATCCCAGTTCTAAAGTTGGTTATCCTGTTGGTATTCTGGCCAAAGTACTCATGATTGATTGCTGATGTTATCTTTTCTTGACTTTGCAAATCCTTGGTTAGTAGCCATAGGATTAAACACGGTGCTGTTAGCTTTAGCCTCGATTTTGCCTAAAAAGCTACTTACCCCAGCCGGATTATTTCACGCTTGGTTACTGGGAGTACTCATTTGGGTAACTCTTGGTTGGCAAGGATATCTCGTGGTAATGTTCTATTTTTTGGTTGGTTCTAGTGTAACACGTATTGGCATGGCACAAAAAGAAGCAGAAGGAATAGCTGAGAAACGTTCTGGAGCTAGAGGTTCGGAAAATGTTTGGGGTTCGGCTCTGACTGCTGCTGTGTGTGCGTTGGGGGTGGGAATTCTCAATTCCGGATTACTCATGGTCAGTAACCTTGAGTTTCTACTATTACTGGGTTATGTCGCTAGTTTGAGTACTAAGCTTGCTGATACCACTGCTAGCGAAGTTGGTAAAGCCTACGGTAAGAGAACTTTTTTGATTACTACACTACAACCAGTATCTCGTGGTACAGAAGGAGCAGTGAGTTTAGAGGGAACAATAGCCGGTGTGGTGGCTTCTATTGCGATCGCCTCTGTAGGTTGGGCTGTGGGTTTAGTGGATTTATTAGGAGTGTGTTGGTGTATATTGGCTGCATTTATCGCTACAAATTTAGAAAGTGTGATTGGTGCAACATTGCAATCTAAATATGACTGGCTCACCAACGAAGTAGTAAATATTATTAACACATTAATTGGGGCGATCGCAGCTATCATACTCGCCTTGATTTGGAAAATTACTATTTCCTGATTTTTTCGCCTGATTCTTTAAAAAACACGCAATTATTGGCGCATAGTTGATTCTATTATGCGTTAATTTTACCATTATTTTATAATCATCGGTTTTCAGGTGGCTGAGATAGATAGATTTAGTTTATATTTTGGCTCATTTACTTTCTTCATCTGTTCTTTATGGGATTATTTCATGGAATCTTCACCGTTTTTGATAGTTAATGACCAGCCAATTTTTATAAATCAGGCGGTAAAATATCTGCAAGCCTCTGGAAAGTTAGCCCATTTTATTGGCGACATTCTCCGCCAATATGTTATTGAACAAGAAATACAATCGCGAGATGATATACACATTAGTCCCGCTTCCACAGAACAGACCATTATTGATTTCCGCCTCAAGAATCAACTCAATGACCCTAAAGTATTTCAGGAATGGCTAAAAGACAATGCCACAGACTACGCTACCTTTTACGAATCAATAGCACTGAAATTTAAATTAGAAAAGCTGAAAGTTTTAATTACAGAACCGAAAATTTCCGAATATTTTATCGAACGCAAAATTTTTCTGGATCGGGTGATAGTTTCCCGAATTATTGTCGAGGATCTAGAAATAGCTGAAGAACTACAAAGCCAAATTGCAGAAGGAGGTAGTTTTGAGCAACTAGCGAAAGAATATTCCCTCGCAGAAGACCGCATGGTTAACGGAATGATGGGACCAGTAAGCCGAGGAACAATACCGGATCAATTAAGAGCGGTTTTTGATATAGCTACTCCTGGACAAGTTGTCGGACCTATAGAAATCGAAGGACGTTACGGCTTATTTCGAGTGGAACAATTTTTGCCAGCGTCTTTAGAAGATATCCAACTTCAACAATCACTACAAAATGAACTATTTGAGAAATGGCTAGTGGAGAAAATTCAAAAGCTGACGGTCAAACTACAAATGAGCTAAAATCTCTGGATAATCAACGTTTAAAAGTCAACGCCCTAGCTTCTATACCTTGGTATCAACCACCCCTGCGCTGGTTGAGTTCTGAACAACAATCCCAACTGCAAAATCAAGCCCAAATCCGTCAATATCGTTTGGGAGAAAAAATCTGGTCAACCGCAGCAGGTAGTGATCAGTTTTTGATTTTGACTGGTAAAGTCCGTTTACGAGAACAAGAAGAAGGTAAGCCTTTAGCCTCTCTACAAGCTGGTGATTGGTTTGGTAGTTTGTATCAGATGTCTGTAGACTGCAAAGCTGTAGCTGCTAGCAAAGAAGTAGTAGTAGTATGTTGGAGTACAGCACTGTGGACAGAGTTTTCTAGTCCTGAAATTGAAGATTTTTGGCGAACTGGTGGGAAGGACACAGGTGATATTCACCAGAGGAACTTAGGAGTACCAGACCTGACACCGGAACTCAACCCATCCCCAACGGTTGTCACCTCTGCTTATCCCTTTGTAAATAGTGCGAACACGGCTGCTGCTTGCTTAACAATGGTGGCGCAATACTTAGAACATCCGGTGAAATTAGAATGGGTGCAACGCCAACTCAGGGGACAGCGCCCCAAGAATGTGGTGGAGGGGGGTGAGAAGTTGGGGTTAATGCTGCGAAGGTTACAAGTTACCTGGGCTGACTTGCGGCAGTTATCATTTCCAGCCATGCTACAATGGCAAGTGGATTCATCCCGGCCAGCTTCTTGGGTAGTAACCTATGGCATGAAAGGATCTAACCTGATTATTGCTAATCCCCTCAATCAGGATTATGCTTGTGAAAGTTTACCCCAGTCGGTGGTTGAGTCTGCATGGGATGGTAGACTCTGGCAAGTTGAACTTATATCTACTCAAGAAAAATTTAATTTGGGTTGGTTTACCCCAGCAGTTTGGAAGTACCGGAAACTCCTCGCGGAAGTATTAGTAGCATCTTTTACTTTGCAGCTGCTAGGGTTGGGAACTCCACTGATTACCCAAGTTGTCATTGACAAAGTAATGGTGCAGCAAAGTTTGCCCACTCTTGATGTCATGGCGATCGCACTGTTGTTAATCGCGACCTTTGAATCTATACTGGGTATTCTGCGGCTATTTATCTTTACTCATACCGCCCGCCGTTTAGATTTAAGCCTATCGGCTCAACTATTCCGCCATCTCATGCGTTTGCCTTTAGCTTATTTTGAGTCACGGCGCGTGGGAGATACCATAGCCAGGGTTCAGGAACTAGAACAAATCCGCCAATTTCTCACAGGTACAGCATTAACTGTGATTTTAGACAGTTTCTTTGCTGTAGTTTATCTAGTTTTGATGTTTTATTACAATATCCAGCTGACCTTTGTAGCCTTGGCGGTATTGCCTTTATTTGCAGCTTTGACAATTATCTCTACACCAATTCTGCGCAATTGGCTCAATGAAACTTTTAATCGCAATGCCGACAGTCAATCATTTTTAGTTGAGACAGTTACAGGGATTCACTCTGTCAAAGCCCATGCAGCCGAACCAGCAGCACGCGATCGCTGGGAAGGATTATTTGCACGGTTCGTGCGTACAGGATTTAAAGCCTCTACTACCTCCAATATTAGCAGTAATATCGGTAACTTTCTCACCAATTTTTCATCTTTACTCATTCTCTGGTTTGGTGCCAAACTAGTCATTGAGCAAAATCTCACTATTGGGCAACTTGTCGCCTTTCAAATGCTCTCAGGAAGAGTCACCGGGCCACTATTACGTCTAGTGCAACTATGGCAAAATCTCCAACAAGTGCTACTCTCTGTAGACCGCATTGGTGATATTCTCAACATCGCCCCAGAAGCAGAATCAGGAACAGGGTTAGTTTTACCACCCATCAAAGGTCAAGTTACCTTCGAGCAAATATTTTTCCGTTACCAACCACACATTGAACCTGTCCTCAAAGGTATCTCCTTCAACGTAGAACCAGGGCAATTTGTGGGAATTGTCGGCCGCAGTGGTTCGGGTAAGAGTACCCTTTCTAAGCTATTACAACGCCTCTATCAAATTGAATCGGGACGGATTTTAATTGATGGATTTGATGTTAAGAGTGCTGATTTAGCCTCACTACGCCAACAAATTAGCGTAGTTCTCCAAGAAGACTTTTTATTTAATGGCTCCATCTTAGAAAATATTACTCTTGGTAACCCCGATATTACCGCCGAGGAAGTAGTAGAAGCTGCAAGGTTAGCTGTCGCCCATGATTTTATTAGTCAATTACCTTACGGCTATGAAACCAACGTGGGAGAAAGAGGGACGGCTTTATCTGGGGGACAAAGACAACGCATAGCCCTAGCCAGACTCTTTCTCTCCTCAGCACCAATTTTAGTTTTAGATGAAGCCACCAGCGCTTTAGACAGTGAAACTGAACAGCAAGTTTTGCAAAACTTACAAAAAGTTTCTAGTAACCGCACTGTATTCCTCATTGCTCACCGTTTCGCACCCCTAAAACGTGCCGATTTGATTTTAGTCTTGGAAAAAGGCGTAATTGCAGAACGAGGTACTCACTTAGATTTGCTACAACAAAAAGGTTTGTACTGGTCACTATACCAACGTCAGCAAGCAAATATTTAATCTTATTTGTGTCTTGGGTGATGCGGTCACAGGGAACCCCTCGCCATGACAATCATAAATCTTCTGGGGTGGGCAGGAAAGCCCGCCCTTTTTTACCTAACTCAGATGAAGGGCGCTGTCAATCATTGTGATCCAGATGTCCACTTTCCATCACTTTGCTCCTTTGTGATTTTCCTTCCTCATCCCAGAAACCATCGCTGTATTAAGGCTTGGGTTTTTGCACCAGATAAAACTCCATAGCTCACACCACCCTAAACGACGGGAAAAACTATACTTTCAATTATACTTTTTGGTCAAAAAAGAGTCATTTTGCAATTTCATTTCATATTAATTGTGATTAAGGGAGGTAAACTCACCTTTTAAAACCTGGGAAACAGGTTTTAACAAGTGCTGTCAAAAAATATTCTGTTTCATTGAGGAGAAAATATATATGCCCATTGACGATATTAGTCAGACTTTGTTTCCTCATCACGGGCTAAATTCCACCCATCTCTCCTCCGTAGACACTTTTCAAATCCACAATGATTATAGCTTGAGCCTCAGGGGTCGGAGTAGTTTTAATTCACCCGATAATCCTGATAATATTAATACAACTTCCCTCCAGACCACTAACTATAATTTTAATTCTGGCTATGGCTTGATTAATGCCGCAGCCGCAGTAGCAAGAGCTGCTGGTGAAAATACTTTTGCTGATGTTCCTCCTGTGGGTGGTAATAATTGGGGAGCAGATTTAGTCAGAGCACCGGCGGCCTGGCCCAGGGCTACACAGGTAATGGTGTAGTTGTTGCTGTGTTAGATACCGGCGTTGACTATAATCACCCAGATTTAAAGGATAAGATTTGGACTAATCCCAATGAAATTCCTGGTAATGGCATCGATGACGATAATAATGGCTATATTGATGATGCCCAAGGTTGGAATTTTGTTGACAATACCAACAGTACCATCGATGTTAATGGTCATGGTACTCATGTGGCTGGAACCATTGCTGGAGCAAATAATGGCTTTGGGGTAACTGGTATTGCCTATGATGCTAAAATCATGTCGATTAAAGTTCTCAATGAACAGGGATCAGGCAGCAGTAATACCGTTGCTGATGGTATTTACTATGCTGTGAATAATGGTGCTGATATAATTAATCTCAGTCTCGGTAGTAATTTCCCTAACAGCACATTGGAAACTGCAATTCAATATGCCAGTAGTCAAGGTGTTGTGGTTGTCATGGCAGCGGGTAATAATAGTTACCCATTTCCCGGCTATCCCGCTCGCTATGCCAACAACTGCGGATTGGCTGTGGGAGCAGTTGACAGGAACAGTCAGATGGCTAACTTCTCTAACAGGGCTGGGCTGAATTCTTTTCCCTATGTGACGGCTCCAGGAGTGGGTATTTATTCCTCCCTCCCTGGTAATGAGTATGGTACATATAGTGGTACATCCATGGCCGCTCCTCACGTTGCTGGTGTAGTTGCCTTAATGCTCAGTGCTAATCCTAACTTAACTAATGGCGAAATCCGAGAAATCATTATAGAAACCGCTGGAAATAGTACACCAATACCAGATGCTAACAGGTGGAACATCACCCCTGTAGTTTCACCGGACTATGGCAGAGATGGCGGCAATATTATATTAGCTACTGCTATAAATCTGGAAATAAAAGTAACAGATTTTATCAGTGAAAATGCACCAACTTCTAACCCCCCTCCCATTTCTTTCTTTATCAGCCCTATGAATCCTGGGAAACTAGCGGAATTAGGGTATTACCATAGGGCGATCGCAGGACTTAGCGGCATAAATGATGGCATAAATGATAATATCTTCAATGCCGATGATATTGATCAAAATAGGGTAGATTTTACCAAAATCCGGAAACTTTTCAGTCAATTGCAGCTAGGCATAGATATTTTACGCAGATTTCTCCCCATTATTCGCCGATAACAGGAATTACAGCACATTACAGTCAGGGACACAGGGGCGGGTAAGATACCCACCCCACAAAAATTATATCCTTCATCAGGTTATCACTAAATTATCCTCTTATTACCCCTGCCAGTCCTGATGGTGTTATTACCTGCACCAGCGTTAATGGTATCATCGCCATTACCTGTGTTAATGCGGTCATTGCCAGCACCGGTGGTAATAACTTGATTCCCATTACGGGTGGTGATAGTGTTATTACCTCCACTACTTGTAATCTGACTATTACCAATGCCTGTGGTGATGCTGTCATTACCGCTACCAGTGGCAATAACTTGATGTCCATTGGCTGTGGTGATGCGGTTATGACCATTACCAGTGGTGATAGTTTGATTTCCATTTCTAGTCGTGATCTGATTATTACCATCACCAGTGGTAATGCGATTATTACCGTTACCGGTTCTGATAGTGTTATTTCCCCTACCGGAGATAATCTCGGAATCTTGATCGCCTGTAGTAATAGTATTGCGACCATCACCAGCGGTAATCTTGCTGTTACCAGTTCCTACGATGATGGTATTATCACCATTACCAGCATTAACTGTCTGATTACCATTGGCGGTAGTGATGCGGTTATGACCACGACCAGTGGTGATAGTTTGATTTCCATTCCTGGTGCTGATGCTGTTATTACCATCACCGGTGGTAATGCGATTATTGCCGTTACCGGTTCTGATAGTGTTATTTCCACTGCCGGAGATAATCTCGGAATCTTGATCCCCTGTAGTAATACTATTCCGACCATCACCGGTTGTAATCTTGCTGTTACCAGTTCCTAGGGTGATGGTATTATCACCATTACCAGCCGCAATTATCTGATTACCATTGGCGGTAATGATGCGGTTATTACCGCGACCAGTGGTGATAGTTTGATTTCCATTCCTGGTGCTGATGCTGTTATTACCATCACCGGTGGTAATCTGGCTATCTCCATTCCCAGTGCTGATGCTATTGTTTCCACTGCCAGAGATAATCTCCATATCGCCGTTACCTGTGGTGATGGTGTTCCGACCGTCACCTAGGGTAATCTGATTATTGCCGTGTTTTGTGATAATTCTGTTGTTGCCATCTCCCGCCTTGATGGTATGGTTCCCATCTCCTGTGCTGATGGTGTTATCACCACCACGGGCGTCTAGTTCCAAAGCGCCGCTGAAGTTGTTAGTGAGGTTGATTCTATCGGCACCGGAACCAAGTATGATAGCCAGGGCTTCCATACCTATGTATTGCAGGTTATTTAACGCCAAGCCTACTATGTGAGTATTATTAACTGTTACCGAGTCTGTAAAGCCTAGGGTATAAGAGGAGAAGTCAAGGTTAAGGCGATCGCTCCCTTCATTCCCTATGATTGAGAAGGTGGATGCAAGACTGATACTAGGATTGACTAGTGTCACAGTATCGTTACCAGAACCCAAAACCAAGCCGATTATTTCCACATTCTCGTAATCAATCGTGTTAGGTGGAGCGTTTTGCAGATCAATAGTTAGATTCAAGTCATCAGTGCGTAGTGAGAAATCTTGACCAAATGTATCCGTACCCCCTCCAGCATTGACGAACACAGAAGCCGTCACACTTTCACCTGCTAAGATGTTGTCATTACCAGAACCCAGATGCAGATTAATATTTTGCAGACTGTTATAGGCAATTCCAGCCCCTAACCCAGTAATGATGCTTGGAGTAATATTTACAGTTCGCCCAACAGTATCCCCTTGATTATTGATATTTAAAGTGTTTGTCCCATCACCACCATTCACAGTGACAGCAGCAGTGAAATCATCGGGAGTATTATTGCTATTACCAAAATTAATCACATCATCACCACCATCGGTATTGATCGTGGTGACTTGAGCCGCTTGATTCAGATTAATTGTATCAGCGTCATTTCCAGTGGTAATAGCTAGACTATTGGCAGTGATACTACTCAAACTCACCTGATCTGCACCATCTCCAGTGGTAATAGCTAGACTATTGCCTGTAATACTACCAGTCACAGTCAGGGTATCGCCACCATCACCAGTCGTGCTGGTGTCATCTGTCGTCATGGTTATATTACTACTGCCTGTGATGCTAGCATTCAAAGTCAGGTTATCGACACCATCACCGGTGTTGATGTTCACACTACTAGTGGCATTGATAGTACCATTCAAATTCAGGGTATCGTCACCATCTCCGGTGGTAATAGCTAAACTATTAGCAGTGATACTACTCAAACTCAGGTTATTGACACCATCTCCAGTATTGATGTTTACGGTACTATTATTGCCTGTAATACTACCACTCACACTCAGAGTATCACCACCATCACCAGTGCTAATGGTGAGAGTATTAGCAGTGATACTACTCAAACTCACCTGATCTGCACCATCTCCAGTGGTAATAGCTAGACTATTGGCTGTAATACTACCAGTCACAGTCAGGGTATCGCCACCATCACCAGTCGTGCTGGTGTCATCTGTCGTCATGGTTATATTACTACTGCCTGTGATGCTAGCATTCAAAGTCAGGTTATCGACACCATCACCGGTGTTGATGTTCACACTACTAGTGGCATTGATACTACCATTCAAATTCAGGGTATCGTCACCATCTCCGGTGGTAATAGCTAAACTATTAGCAGTGATACTACTCAAACTCAGGTTATTGACACCATCTCCAGTATTGATGGTTACGGTACTATTATTGCCTGTAATACTACCACTCACACTCAGAGTATCACCACCATCACCAGTGCTAATCGTGAGACTATTAGCAGTGATACTACTCAAACTCACCTGATCTGCACCATCTCCAGTGGTAATAGCTAGACTATTGCCTGTAATACTACCAGTCACAGTCAGGGTATCACCACCATCACCAGTCGTGCTGGTGTCATCTGTCGTCATGGTTATATTACTAGTCCCAGTAATAGTACCATTTAAAGTCAGGTTATCGACACCATCACCGGTGTTGATGTTCACACTACTAGTGGCATTGATACTACCATTCAAATTCAGGGTATCGTCATCATCTCCGGTGGTAATAGCTAAACTATTAGCAGTGATACTAGTCAAACTCAGGTTATTGACACCATCACCGGTGGAAATGTTCACACTATTACTGGCATTGATAGTACCATTCAAATTCAGGGTATCGTCATCATCTCCAGTGGTAATAGTTAAACTACTGCCTGTAATACTGCCATTTAAACTGACAGTAACCCCAGTACCCACATCAGTAGTACCTAAATCTGCTTCTATAACAATATTGCCCGAAGCATTTAAAGTGGAATTATTCTCCAGGGTAACATCGTCACCAGCTTGCAAGGTAATATTGCCACCTGTAGTCCTGAGAGTGACACCCTGACGGATAATTATGTAATCATCATTTCCGGCAGATTCCGTGGCGACTATACTGATATCTCCACTGGAGATGATATCAGCTGTTTGCGTAACGGGACTACGAGCAGTGATGTTAACACTACCAGTGGTATTCACAGCACCCATAGTTAAAGATCCATCATTTTCCAGGTTGAGTGAGCCATTAAGGTTAATGCTATTTGCCCTCATTTCGCCCTGATTACGAATATAAGCATTACCAACAGTGTTACTTAGATTCAGTTGACTCACCGCAGTTTGCACTACATTCCCATTGCTACCAATATCACCAGTGGTATTCACAGATAAAGAGTCGGCCGTAATCATGCCAGTTGAACCGGTGCTGAGACTCTTTGCAGTCAAAGAGATTGTATCACCCTTAGCTGTGACATTAGTCAAGTTGGAATTGGCAGCACTGACATCAATCCTACCACCATTAGCAACCCCTGCATTTAAAGTTGCATTTTCACTACTAATTGTTACATCAATATCCTTCAACGCATTCAGGGTGATATTTTCAGAAGTCAGCGCAGCACCATTAGTGGTTCTCACACTACCACCCACCAAATTACCATTGGCATCATAGTAACCCATGGAACTGACTGTTAAATTACTTGTAGTGGGCGCTGCATCCAATACTAGGTCACCACCAACACTAATTTCCACATCATCTGCTGTGTTCAGCATTTCCATTAAGTTGATATTACCCAAGTCCCTTTGAGATTTGAGAATCAATTTATCTGCTGCTACATCAAAACCAGTGCGATTAGTTTCTAACTCACCCGCAGCTTCGGCTAACTTAATTCCCCCTGCTAACTCTGAGCGCATTTTAGCCTTGAGGTTTAAACCACTGGTGTCACTAACCGCAGTCATGTACAATTCTACACGTTTATAATGGGGGTTCTCGGCAACTTTAGTCCGGTCAGCCTCGTTAACATATATGGTTTTATTCTCAGGAATACCAGAACCTGTGTCCTCTAAGACCACATAAGCATATTTACCCGAGCCATCTTGACGACTGTAAACTGTAGTGCTATTGGGATTATCTTTGTAGTAAATACCTTCAGCCGAGTCTAAGACACCATTATTATTCGTGTCATTATAGTAGACATATCTACCTGTTTGACTTTCCCTTTCATGGTAAGAAACCGTATTTAAAATAGGTACTAGATTTAATCCAGCCTTGTCTTCATCCGTCAATAGTTGCAGTTGAGCATCATAAACCTTGATGTCACTGATCTCAGCTTCATCTAGAGCCTTATCTAAATAATACTCCTTGTCACTTATCGTATCTTTATACTTATAGTAACCTGCGTACTGTCCTGTAGTTTGCAGATTACCTCTAGCTACCAGGTTGAGAACTTTTTCAGTACCTGGTGTCTGAGTCGTCAAATTCGCCAAGGATTCGGGAGACAGAACGATGTTATCAGAACCCACCGCGAACACAATTTCACCTGTCGTGGTCTTTGGTAGTATTATTCCACCTTCGACAACACCAGACTTACCTCTACCCAGGGTAACTTGATTAGCATCTAGGGTGATCTCTGAGTCTATATCTAAGGTTTGGTTAGCATCCAGAATTAAGGTATCAGCGTTCAGAATCAGATCACTATTGAGGACATTAATTACCACATCACCTGTGACACTTCTTAAATCAATGGTTCCCGTGTTGGGAACAGTTAATTGAGCCGATGTCACCAAACTACCTTGATTGACAACCTCAATATTACCTGTGGTAGAAGTCATCACAGGCATATTCAATGCACGTTTAGTAACACCCTTGATTTTAATATTACCATCAGCGGTGGCGGTGAGTTCTCCTAAGTCAACTTCTAATAGTTGACTGTTGACTGTTGACCCTATATTACCAGTAGCGGTGAGGTTGGCTTTGAGAGCAATTAATTCTGGTTCGTCATCATCGGGATTGAGGGCAAGTATATCACCATTGGCTGTCAGGTTAATTTGGGTGTAGCTGACCAAATTACCATCAGCATCATAATCACCGTAATGACCTAGGTTAATTTCCCCAATGGTCATGTTACCACCAGAGGTCAGGTTAAAGGTGCGCGCTACAGCATTATTAACCAGTGTCACCAGTTGTGCTGTCAGGGTTCCCGATGTGGTCAGGTTAAAGTCACCATCCCCAATCTGAGCAGCAGTAACTATCAAGTCCCCAGAGGTATTATTAATACTGACATCACCAATTGCACCGGTTTGTATACTCAGCTTGTTGACTGCTGTCTTCAGATTCACCCCACCACCAAAGGTAAGGTTTAAGGTTCCTGTGGTGAGGGTGCTATTGTTGGTATTACTAATACTGTTACTGTTGAGGTTAATTTCACCACCGGCGGATAAATCACCATTCGCGGCTAAATTAAGGATTAATTCCCCTGCTGTCTTGATCCTTAATTTATCATCAGCTTTTACCTTGTTAACTGTAACTGCTTTATCACTGATAATGGTGATATCATTGCCATTTCCTAGGGCTTGGATATTTTGTAAGTTAATATCACCCAGGGCGTTAATGGTAATGTTGCCATCGGCTGTAGTGACAACGCTGTTAATACCGTTACTGTCTTTTTCATCTAAAATCAGGTCAATATTACCAAGGTTGGTGTTAATGATATTAACATTAGTGCCTTTGAGGTTGGCATTAATGCCAGATTGACCGTTGAGGTTGATGGTGTTGGCAGTGATTAAACCATGTTCCAGGTTGCCATTATCATTCACTAAGTAATTATTAATGGTTCCCTGGGTTGCATTAAGGGTGACCGCATCAGCGACTATCCAACTAGAGGGGAGGTCGATATTACCAGTATTAGCTGTGAGGGTGAGGTTACCACTGGTTTGGATATCTGTGTATTTGTTACCCGTGATGTGACGAGCAGCTAGGGCTGTAATGCTGTTAGCATTGAGTCTGGTCAGGATGTGCAAATCTTGACCAGCGTTGAATTGGATTTGGGTGGTGGTTACGCCATCATAGTGAATGTCCGCTGTGCTGGTGAGGGTAACAGCGCCGGTGTCTGCTAGTAATTGGCTATTATCCCTGATGTTGATGGTATCAGCGGTGATGCTGATGCTGTTGGCTTCCAGATGGGAGGGTGCGGCTAAGGTGTCACCATCATTATTATCTGGTAGTTTGCCTTCAATGTTGACAATTCCCAAACTGTTGATGTTCAGGGTGCTGTTGGGGTTAGTGGTGATTAATTTGCCGATGATGTTGATGTTGCCTGTGGCATCTATATTAATACCATTACCTGCGGTCATGGTGTCTCCGGCAAATTCCCCGTAGGCTTTTTGGTTGGGGTCTGTGGTGCGTTCTGTTACCCAGATGGTTTGGTCTTCGGTGATGTTTTCGGTGCGGTATCTGGTGTTGGTTTGGGTGGAGACGCTCTGGAGGAGGATTTCCCTGGTTTCGTACCGGGGGCGGTTGTCGTAAATGTCTTCGGGGTTGCTCACCCATTGATATTGTAGGGTGTGTCGTTGGTCACGGATATCGTGCCAAATCGAAGTCCAGTTATACTCATAGTCGTCGTAGTCCTCGTAAATATTACGATAACCAGTTAGCTCAGAGAAATTGTAAGGGTTGTCTGATGCGCCGGAAAAATTATAACTGTAACTTTCACCCACACCTATTTGCTGTAAATTATTATTTGGGTCTTTAAGTGTTAAGTATCCTTCATTATTTTTGTAGGCAATAGTGACTTGTGTCATTACAGACCCCGACGATCCATTAAATAATTTAGCCACCACTCCCAAGGTACGAGTACCAGTCATATTACTGCCCTCGATTCTTTCTTGACCGTTGGCGGTTCCTATAATATCTTCCTTTAATTGAAGTTCTGTGCCGTTCCTATTTGTATAAGAAATGGTCTCGTTATATTTGCTATCATAAACACTCAGGTCATAATCAGTGTCTGATGCTCCTCCCGCCCAATTCATCAGAGCACGAAAATCAAAAGTAAAGTTAGGATTCGGTGCCAATCCCACATGCTGATTATAACGAATGTTTTCCAGGTATTGATTGGTTAAAGAAGCACTTTCCAGGAAGTAGTCACCTACTGCATAGCTATTACGTTGAGTAACATCGTTACTTTGGATCAAACCTGAAGTATAATGCCAGTCAGGAGTCCGGGAATGATATATATTGTTACGCTCAATTACATTCACACTGTCATTATAGATCGTGTATTCCCGTTGACCGTTTCTGTCATAAGTAACTTGCCAACGTCCGGGAGAATTGTCAAAGTCACCTACTCCTGTATAGCGAGAACGGTCTTGGACGTAATTAACCACAGCATGATCACGGTTTCTACCCACTAATTCCTGCCACCTGGTCTCAGTCCCCTGAGACACCACCCGCAACACATCCTGAATATTAGAACCCTGGGGAACCCGAATATACTTATTCTGTCTGGGATCAGCCGTATTACTCCAACCCGCCACCGGTACATTAATAATCGTCTTATTCGTATTATTCGCCCAATCAGGACTCCAACCCATCTGAGTCGGATTACCATTAATCACCTGATTAATCTTGGCATTGGTGTAGCTCAAATCATACAGCTTATGATATCCCAAGTAACCCAAAACCGCCAACTGCTGGTCAGGGGACAAATTCTCAAACACATGATCCGCAGTCGGTCTACCCGCACTACCCCAAGATACATTATCTACAGAATAATCCACCTGATTAACAAAGTATTCCCGCTCCGTATTCGTCGTCGGATTCCAGTAACTATCTTGAGTTAAGGTCACATCCATAGTGTAGAACTTACTACCCACCCGCACCCTGTCAGTACCCACCTGCTCCGTCACCATAGTGGGAACCCAATTCACCACCTCCACCTCAACCGTACCATCAGCCACCACCTTAGTACCCGTTACCACCGGTACTGTAATCGCCCGTTGACTAATCACCGGAATCGATACAGCCTTTGTTCCCGCTCCCAAGCTAGAGTCAGCATCTACCCTCACTGTACCACCAGCCAGGACATTAATAGTCCCCACAGTCGCCTCTAAAGTTCCCGCACCATCAACTATGACATTACCGCCAATCAGTTGCTCCCTGGTAATAGAACCTCTGAGAGTATCTAATGACCAATCAGCACCAATACCCGCCCGGATATTTAGATTACCATGAGCCTTAGCCAAACCACTAATATTGATATCACCCACTGCATTCAAGCTGATATCTTCACCATTCCCACTGAAGATATAGCCCTGTAACCACAGACTATTACCCCTAACTTCCACATCAGCGACAGAATCCACCAACGCCCTAGTTAAAGGAGCCTTACTCCTAGCAATTACCACCTCATCAGTCCCATGAATTTGAATAGATGGGTCACTTAAACTCAAATTCCCACCACCATAGGTTTGAATCAGAGCATTATTCGGTAACTGTGAATCCTTCGGTTCATCTTCTCTATAATCCACTAAATACAGGTTCCTACCCTGTATAATCACCTGACTCTTAGCCCCAATGGCATTATCAATGAAGATATCCCCTGTATTCCCCTCACTCACAATCGTGATTTTATCCGGGTTCACCGTTGCATTATCCGGTGCGCCGCTCACTGGTGCTACCTGTCCACTCAGAACTATACCACCCTCAGCACTAATATTAATCGCACCGTGAGCCGCAGTTTCTAAAGTACCCCCACTCACACGACTTAAACTCTCAGGAGCAGCATCACTCAACACCGGTGCTGCATCCACAGCCAATTTCACCCCATCCGCATCAACATACTCACCAGCAACATTAATGTAGAAACCAGAACTATTAACTAACCTACCTTCACCATCCCGATAAATTAACGGTGTCAGCATCAAGCCATAACCATCAGTTCCCGTACCACCATCTACATTCAAGGTGTGAGCTGCTTTCAAATACCCATTGATGAATAATAACCCCGTACTATCAACATTGATATCAGCACCATCATCATAGGTTTGTATTAAACCATCAATGGTAATCTCATCAACAGTAATATTAATCTGACTATCCCTAGTATCCTCTAAACTGCCTATTTCTCCAAATCCACCAGTAGCATCACCCTTGATGTTACTCAGACTATTCATGGAGAACTGGGCACCACTAATATTAACACTTCCCGTCACCTGAGCCGAACCACCACGGGTGACCATATCTGCACTACCATCAGCACCCGCACCACCAAAGGTAATGTTATCAGCATTGATATTCAGGTCGGCTCCCTTACCAGTCCAAGTAACGTTATTATCCAGTAATTGCGCCCCCGCGAGTAGAGAACCCACCACATTCACTTGGGAAGCACTCACGTTAATATTACTGTCATCACCACTGCTGAGAATCCGCACCCCAGAACCAATATTCACAGCGCCCGTACCGTTGATATTGACATGAGCAACACCAGCTAAATCAAAACCTTGCTGTTGATAGTTGCCATCAACCGTAATAGTGCGACCTAAGTTAATCGTACCACCAGCTAGGGTCAAACCTTCTCCCGCCCCCGTCACCAAAGCCTGACCATTATAAGCCCTAATTTCATTAGCCGCTGTAATCTTCACAGAACCTTGGCTGATGATATCAGTCATTAAGGTGACATTATTTGTCGCATCAATCCATAGTTCTGGAGTATCTGGATTACCATCACCTTGGCTATGAGTCAGCACACTGTCAATGTTAATATCTGTGGCTGTCATCTTAACATTAGCATTAGTGATGATTCTGCCAGAATCTTGACCTAACCGGAAACCTCCTGATAAAGAACCAATTTCAAGAGTCTGCATTGGTACACTACTATCACCAATAGTGCTATCAATCAAGACATCATTCACACCAATAATACTAACAGCACGACCATTAATCTTACTCGTACCAAAGGTATGAATACTCATTTCCCCTGGTACTGGTGACTCCTCTACCCCCGCAGTTAACCTGACCTCATCCTGAGCAGTGAGACTACCATAGAGGTCTAGAACCTGATTCGCTGTAATCTTAATATCTTTGTCCACTCCCCCAGCGACAACATTACCTTTAACCACGCCATAGACAGCAATATTTAGGTTAATGTCACCATCCACAGTTTCCAGTAACCCGGTACTATCTAAATCAACAGTTGGACTTTGCTCACTGACAGCATCAACACCATCGGGGGATGTTCCACTGTAGAGGTTAATTCTTTCATAACCCAACACCTTACCCGCAATATACAACTTACCATTAGGTCCTGCGGGTGCGCCAATATTCACCACTGAACCCACTTGATCTGCTTTGATATTGTAGGGCAGACTAGAGGTTAACTCTGTAACCAGATTAGTAAATCCTAATAACTCAGGATTAATAGAACCGTCCTTGACCAGTTTAATCGCGTAGGAACTAGTTAACATCAACCGTCCCTCCCGCACTTTCACCTCTAGGTCATTATTATCAATCCCTGTATAAATACTCCCCACAGACTGAACATTACTATCATCTGTGCTAATCACAGTCCAGGTCGCGGCTTTAATGGCGTTATTTAAATCTTCTGTCAGGTTACCCACCTGAGTATTATCACTAGTTTCAGACTTGGGTAGAGTTACTAACGCCTCAATTACAAACCCTAGCTTATCAATCTGTAATTTCAGGGTAATATCTTGACTAGTCACCCCTGTAGCTAATTCATAGAAACCACTCGCCTCTATTTCATTGGTGTGTGCTGGGGCTAGTATATCAACTCTACCAGGAGCATTGAGGTTAATGGTACTATCTTCTCCCCACGTAGCAATCTGAGTAGAACCATAGATGACCATCCCCTTACCAGACTCATCACTACCACCCACTAAATCAATTAACTTACCAGCCTTTAAGGTTTGCCCAATTCTGATTTGGTTATCAGCATTCACCTTAATACTAGAGTCTGCATTCAAATTATAATGCACATATCGACCCATGTATTGACCTGTGGCATCCCGTACCACTTCTACCGTACCACCGGGTAATAATAACCCTTGAATATCCACATCCTCAGCAGCGTTAATTTCAATCACACTATCCAGAGCATGGGTTACCAACTCACTAGCTGCTTGGATATATGTACCAATACCAGATTCATTACTACCACCATTAATAGTGATATTATCATGGGCGAACAAGTAACCACCAGTTTCTATAGCTTCCCCACCCTGATTAACCGTTCTCCCACCAATAAAGGCTTGACCTTGGGAAGTAATATCAATTTTACCGGAGTTCCCAGACCAGTTAACAGTTTGAGATAACAGATTACCTTGAGTATCAAAGGTTTGGAGGAGCTTACCACCAGCTACTAAGGTTCCCATCATTTCCATGTTACCTCGGTTATTCATGGAAATTAACGCCCCACTACCATCAGAGGTTAAACCCTCAGCAGTGACACCACCCGCAGTGGTAATGATTAACCCCACACCGTTATCATCATCCCCAGCTATCCCACCATTGAGCATAGCGGATTTAGAAGCTAATAACCCTGTATCTAAGAAGATTTGCTCACCCGCGGTAATGGTAACAGTAGAGTCAGGACCAGTAAAGGTAACCCCATTTTCCCCAATTGTACCCCCAGCAACTACCGCCCCCAAGATATCTATATCCTTCGTACCTTCAATATTAATGGCACTACCAGCTAAATTACTATTCACCCTGGCTGTAGTGTGGATGTAGACACTGGAACCATCAATATTATCGCCTTTGGCGTTGATGTTAATAGTGTCGGAGACATTCAACCAACCTTCAATATACAACCAACCATCAGAAGCCAGATTCAACTGGGAATTATTGCCATTGACATTGATATTACCCCGGATAATCACATCATCCGTAAATTCTAAATTCAGGTCGGTGTCATCTGCACCAGTGGTCAGAGTTCCCGTTAAGAACAGGGAGAAAGGATCTGCTTCTCTGTCTTGAATATCTTTGAGATATAACTCATCTGGCAGAGCTACACTCAGGTAATCATCATATTTCGGTAAGCGGGAAGTATTAGCCACCAATGTCATAGTACTTTCGGTAGTCACCGCACCGGGGATAAACATTCCGTGACTAGTTTCCAGATATAGGGTATCTGCGGTGACTTCTCCCACTATCATGTCACCCGTACCCACTCTAATATCTGCATCACCGATGACATTCACCCGCTCAATGATTAAGTCATCAGATACTTCCCGGATGTAGGCGTTACCATCAGTAACTACTATCAAATCACCATCAGTTACAGAATTGGTGTCAATGTGGAAGAACTTATCACTACTACCAATATCCTTACCCGATTCTAGGGTGACGTTTCTACCAGTGACTACTCCATCTATGGTATCTACAATCCCTTCTGGTGTGCGTAAACCCACATCAAATTTAGTGTTAATCACACCAATTCGTAAATCTCGTTCTGGAGAGTTGAGGTAAATCGCCCCTTGGTCTGTCCCTGTGGATGTCGCATTAATCACCCCATTGTTCAGCAAGTCAATATCTAGGTAGTTGGCATATTCACCAATAAACCCGGCTTCCGACTCAATATTAATAGATGTAGCCTCAATATTCATTTCATCAGGATTAGCATCACTGATGTAACCACGTACCTGTAAATCTACGTTATTGGGTGTAGTGATGTTATTCAGGTAGACATTGGCTGCTGGTACTTCAATTTTCACATCACCGCCCACATTCACCTGATTAATAAATAGGGATTTATCCCCAATGTGGCGAATGTAAGTGTCTCCGGCTGATTCCGTACTCAGTCCTCTATTAATCTTGATGTCCCCAAACAAGTTGACCCGGAAGGGATTCTCAGGGGTATTTCCTTGAATATTACCTTGGGACACTAACAGCACATTACCAGTGGTGCTAATACCCGCGCTGGTGTCCGGGATGTAGTTATCAATGATATCTCCAGGAGATTGTAGCCGCACATCGCCCCCGGCGGTGATGCGGTTAATTTTCAATGTGCCAGAAGATTGCAGCGCCACCCCTCCCCCAGCGTCAATGGTGGGTGAAGCATCAGGGACATCTAAATCTAGGTCATCGGTTAATTGTAACCCTACATATTCAACAATGGTCTTATCTGCTACTAATTGCCCGTTCTCTAGATTGACAGCATTTGGTGCATCTGTGCCATAGTCGGGGGTGATTTTCCGCCATACCCTCGTATCTATGTAGATTTGCTGGCTTAAGTCAATTTCTCCACTGTCCCCCAAGTATTCATAAAGTCCGTATTCTGTGGGGTTGTATTCTGCTAAGACTCTTTGACCGGTGGTGATGTTTACCTTCTGCTCAAGGACTTTATTTGTGCCAGTAATAAAGTGTGGGGTGATTTTTTCCCATACATTGGTGTCATTGAAATCTGTCTCACTGAGATTCAGATCACTGAGACCACCACCAATATATCTATAAGTGGCATAGATGACCCCCGCCACATCACTCACCGCCGCATTGGAAAGGGTTTTCTTGTCTTGGGTAGACAAGGCTCTAAAGCCATTAGATAAATCTATGGCTACCATATCCCCGATCTGACCTATTTGTCCCCCAGCGCTGATGGTGATATTGCGAGCGGTGATGTTGTAGTCTTCTGAGCTTCTGATAGCTGAACCAGTATCTATGGATTCCGCACCGGGGTACAGGTAGTTATACAGGGTGAAGGATAGGGGATATTTGAGGGATTCCTCATCAACACCCAGTTCTAATAGTCGGGGATCTATGGTTGCATTTTCCATCTTGTCACTCAGTCTGGGATTTTCTTTCAACCCGTCAAAAATCCCCCCGGCGGAATCTAGATACACATTCTCTGGGGTAGTAATGGAGATCACATTCATATCCCCTACTACCTGACGAATGTAGATATTATCCTGGGCTTCGGCTTTGACACCACCCCTGTCAATACCTGCAAAGCTATAACCAATGCTATTACCACTATTGACGCGTAACCACTGAGATTCAGTTCCTAAACCCTCTTGAGTTTCCAGGGTAATAGTGCGCCCCGCAATCACCGCACTATTATTCTCCATGGTGATGCCCTGGGGTGCTTTGATGGTGACATCACCGTTATTAGATTTAATATTACCAGCAACTAAACTACTGCTCTGGTTATCTTGGGAAATGATGGTTAAGTTGACATGACCCGCTCCGGAAACGTTAACCGGTTGTAAACCACCTTCTACTATTAAATCTATATTCCCATTAAAAGATGTAAAGTTCAGTTGTGCCCCTGGCTGTACTTCTGCCGCATTCTTAGTATTGGCATAAATTACACTGGAGCCGCCATTACTAATATAACCCCCTGCCAACTGTACGCGAGTTCCGGGAGATTCAATGTCACCTTGGAGTTCTAGCCCTCCCACACTGGTCACAGATATGTTAGCGTTATTGGCACTTGGTCCTTGGATAAACTCCACATCAATGGGGTAGTCACCCTTGAGGGTGTGGGTGTAAAAGTCCTTTAGTCCCCTAATGGTCGTAATTTTAGTGTGTAAAGTTTTCTTCCTTAACCAACCGCCACCAGTTTGCCATTGGTCTACTTTAACAGAGACATTTTTATAGTTGCTATCAAACTTATTCTGGGACACACTGGTAAATTGACCGAAAACTCTATTTCCCGTGTATTGCCATTTATTAGGATCAGTAAAGTCTTGCACATCCAACTCTAAATCAGCCACCGGACCTACATAGCGGTAGACCTTACCATAATCAGGACTTGATAACGGTGGTCTGATATCTCTCACCAGTGAAACATTGGGAATCAGGTCTACACTATTATCTTCCGTCTGCATATAGGCAACGCTATAAACCGGAACAGTCCCCCCAGTAGACTGTACTGATTCCGATTCTAGCAAGGGTTTCTCATCCCGGAATTGTACATCCCTCCAGGTATAACTATCATCTGGTACTAAACCATCCCAATCAAAGCCTAAGAGGTTGAAACTCTTATCCTCATATTTTCTAACGTCTACCTCGGTTTTTTCCTGTCCCTCCGTCCAGACATATTGCCGCCCTAGTTGAGGCTGATATTTAATGTCATCAGAAATGCTGTTAGAGCTAGTGCCAACTAGAGTGTATTCAACAGTGCTGTTACTATTGAGAGCACCATTGTAATTAGATGTTTGAATGCCATTAGCATCTAACTTATACTCTACCTTCTTCAAGGTTTCCGTATCGATGATAGTAATCTTACCTTGGCGGTTAGTGGTGGTATCAATCCTGTTCAGAACCAACTTATAACCACTTTGGTTATTGATATCAACATTAGTGTAACCATTGGCAACCTTTAACTGACCGTTACCCGTGCTGAATATCTGCCCCGCAATGGTAATCTGTCCGCCCTTGGGTACAATGTCATCTAGAATAATTGCTTGCTGAAGAAAATCAAAGTAACCATCTACAGGAACTCCTTCCGTACCGAAACTGATACCCTGGAGGGTATTGCCGTTATCATCAACCAGATTACGATTTCTCCAACCAGGATCAAAATCTGCCGCGATATCCATTTCGATGGTGCTGATTCCACTTTGAATCATACCATTGACATTCAGGTAACGAGCCGTAATGGCAATAGCACCCTGAGCCAACACCCTCGACTGATTACGGTTAATAGCAGCTTGTAAATTCTGTCCATTGACATTGGTGGCATCATTATAAGTGCGGCTGTTAGGATAACCAGACTGGTTATATACAGTAGCTCGGACAGCATCATAGTTCAAATACTGGCGGGGGTCTTTATTACTGTGATACCAGTCATCCGTATTCAGGGTAAAATTCTTGGCAGCATTAATAGTGACTTCAGCGGCTCTGATTTCCCCGGAGACGTTGATACTACCCTCTCTGTTGTCAATTAATAAATTACCATTTTCGTTAATCACATCACCCAAGATGTACATATCTTGGTCATAAGCAGGAATCTCAAAACCACCGGTATCATAGACACTAGTGGGGAAGGAATCCTGGACAATGGTGATTTTCTTCTCTTCGGTATTATCAACGTTAGTCAGGGGTGCATTATTCAGGTAAACATTCCCTGGTTTGAGGACTGTGTACTGCCCATTAATGATTTTAATGCGTTTGTTATCACGGATAACCGCATCATTGACATTCATCGCAAAGGGCGACTGGTTAGTGATATTAATGGCAGCCCCAGCCTTGGCAATCAGTTGTTTATTATTAATTAAGGATGAGACACTATTAGCACTCAGGTTGCTGGACTCGATAAAGATGGAACCAGGAGCAGCATAGATACTCGGTATGTTGACAAATAACAAGTCTATTTCTTGCTGTATCAGTCCATTTTCACTCATCAGTCCCGCATCCGCTATGGCTTGGTTGATGGCATCTAGTTGTACTTGATAACGGGCTACAGCTTCCGCATCTTTGGAGTGACTAGCCATCCAGCCCAGAATTTTGTTTCTTTGGTCGATGAGGACATTACCTAAACTAGCGTAGGATAGTGTGACATCACCCAAATCCTTGGGCTTAACTACGTAAAACTTATCTTGCAGACTATTACTGAGGTTAACAGTGATATTGCTGTCATAAACTACCGCGTCCTCTAATGTGGGATTAGAGCCTAGATTTTCCCATCTTTGAGCATCAGCATAGTTCTCCTGATTCAAAATTAGTCCATCAGAGCCATTATCAGTCAGAGGTCTGTATCGATAGTAATTACCTACCGTACCACCTTGATTCGCCCCCGCTACTACCCTGACCACCGTTCCAGTAGACACCCCAAAACTAATACTAGTTAAATCTAACCGGGCATATTCATATCTCGTTTCTGCATCTAAATCTAAGGCTGCCTTTTCCTCCAAACTTAACTCTGTATCTAACCGCGCTGGATTGAATTGTTGCACACCATTGACGGTAATGGGCTTAATTTGAATGACGTTTTTATTATTAATCCCGGCTTTAAGATTAACATCACTACCTATATTTACCTGATTGGTACTACCAACGCTAGCTCCATTCGGGACATCAAACCCATAAGGAATTAAGGAAATATTCAATACTAGCCCATCGGTTTTCGCCCTGTCACCACCGCCTAAACCCTCTTTAGCCAGTAGGGTGACATCCTCCAGGGCTTGCAGATTGGTATTACCCGAAAGGTTAACAATATTCCTTTCATTAATGGTGGCACGCACCACTGGTGTAGTAATACCTACCAGGGCGAATGTAGTGGCGTTGACGTTGGCGAAGCTATCTAACAGGTTACTGACTTCAAAGCTGCTGCGTCCTGCATAGAGGTAAATATCACTACCTTTGAGCAGAGAGTCATTGACATTGATATTATTGTTGGCATTAGTCTCGGCTTTAGCCTCAGAACCAGCCCCCGTAAATCCACCCACAACTAGTAAATTGGTATTAGTCCGATTATTAGTATCTGTTTTAGTTGTGAGATAGAGATCACCGGTTTTATTATGCAGGGTAGCACCATCTACATTAATATTGGCATTGGTATTAGTCTTAATCTCTGATAAACCTATACCAATACCAGCCCCAGAAATGGTTTCTAGCCTCACCACATCATAGGCGGTGATGCCATTAAAGGCATTCACCTGGAACATTCCCCGACTCCTGTTAGTACCTTCTACCACCAACTGGCTACCGGGTTTGATATTTACCACCGCCTCAAAGGGATTACTACCAGTCCCAATATTAGTTTCACTCTTCAAGACAGAAACACCTAAACCGCTAGCACTCCCAGTCCGCAGGTTACTATCATTTTTAAATTCTTCTTTGGTTAGGGTGTTGATGGCATTAATAAATATGGTATCCGCTGTTACTCTAATACCGGAATCGCCAACAGTTCCAGAACCAATCTGGACATTAGCCTTACTAGTGATATTATTGCGAGCATCCGCACCCGTAGCCCCAGCAATGCTGACAGAGAAGTTTTTGGCGGACGAATCAATATCTTGGATGTGGGTTGATGTCATTGATAGGGTAATGACATCAACTTGTGCATAATCACCAATTTTTGTCAAGGTGGCATAGTCACTGGTAACGTAGGATGCGGAACCGAAACCAGATATTACACCCGCACCAGCCGCAAAACTTTGGGCGAGCAAGTCATCATTACTGTTGGCATCTATTCTTAAGCCTCTGGCTGTTACCACTGTGCCATTACCTAGGGTGGCTTCTAGTTCATCAATACCATTACCCCTACCCAGGGTAATATCTGCAATCATTGCCCCTATGGCTAGGGTACCCAAAGCCCCACCATCTGCTGTTGCCCTAGCCAGGTTATTGCTGGTGGCTCGAATATCTATATCTTCGGTAGATGCAAGGGTTGCGCCTTCGGCGTAGGCCTTAACCACCGTCATAATATCGGCATCGGCGCGGTTAGCGGTGATGCCAGCACTTACACTGAATGATAGAGATGCAGAAATACCCAGCGCCCTAGTTTGGCTGATGTTGGCTATGGAATTGGCATGAATGGTGGTATTTTCAGAGGATATGCTTACCCCACGACTATGACCAGATTGCCAGGTTTGACTAGGATCATTATCTACAAAGGCTTGGATTGTACTAGTAATCTGGTTGGTGACTAATGCGATCCCTAAAGAGGCGGCAAATCCAGCACCTACGGATATAGTTACACCAGTAGCCTCCCCTGCTATGTAGGCATTTTCATCAGCCAGTATCTTCACATCTCCACCGACTACATTCACATTACCAGTAACTTTAGCTGTGACCTGATTATTAATCGTTCCTTGAATATCAATACCACCACCACTGATGGCAATGCCACCGGCGGCAATGGATGCTGTCACGGCTTTGACACCACTAATGTTGGCACGAGATACATCGGCGGATACTGTGATATCTCCCTGTGCCCAAATGTTTTTGGCTGTATTGCTATTAATGTATGCCTGAACATTATTTTGGATAGTGTTCACCACTTTAGAAACACCCACTGCTAGCCCTGCCATACTGGCAGAAACAGCCACGCCAATGCCTTCGGCTCGAGTTACTTGACTGTCTGACTCTGCTAAGACATCAATGTTACCTAAAGCCAGGGCATTGGTATTGTTCAGGTAGGCTGATATCTGACTGGTTATAATACTGGTGGTTTCCACCCCACTGGCTGCCAAGGAGCCGCCAATACCAACGGCAATGGCTACTGAACCGGAAAAACCAACGGCGCTGATGGTTTCTGCTGATTTAGCTTTTACCTTAATATCCCCACCTGCGGTGAGATTAGAGTTGTCAACATAGGCAGTCACTTGGTTGTTAATCAAGTTTTTGGTGATAGATACCCCAATGGCTCCCGCTGCTGCTCCCAAACCACCACTGACAGCACCGGCGGCAGCACCCACTAAACCGGAGATTGATGATGTCGCCTGTGAGTCAAGGATAATATCTGCCTCTGTTCCCGTGGCTTTGACAGTACTGTTAGCGATATATGCCTTGACTTGATTAGCAATGACATTTGTACCTTCGGCACCGGCACCACTCAAAGATATCCCCACTTTAGCGAAGCTGGCAGCAAAGGAAGCCGCCACAGAAAGGACGCTAATTTGGGCATTATCTCTAGTTATCAGGGAAATATTGCCCTCAGTGGCTTCTACTGTGGCATTTTCAATGTAGGTAGCTACTTGGTTATTGATAGTATTACGAGCTAAGGATACACCGATAGAGATGGAAACTGCTGCCGTACCGGCAAAGGATGCTGCCAAGGACGCAGCCCCGGTGATGGCTTCAATGGTTGATGTGTCATTAGCACTTAAATTGACTGCCTTAACAGTAATGTCGCCATTACTATTACCACTAATAAAGGCTCTGACGTTAGTGCTTACCTGGTTTTCCGCACTGACCCCCGCACCACTTAGACCTATACCAGCGGCACCACCCCCAGTGACTGCAAAGGAACCGGCAATCACTGTGGCAGAAATAGTGGCATTAGATGTGGCGGTTTGTTGTAGGTTATTGGCTGTGACACTGGAATTGTTAATATAAGCCTGAACTTCAGCCGGTGAGCCGACACCAATTTGGTTAATAGCCACAGCAGCGCCCAAAGATGCACCTACCCCCGCGCTACCTCCACCACCCACAGCCCCAGAGGCTGCCACAATGGTGGCGGCTATGGAGGCGCTGTTTTGGGCTGTAAGATTGACATCAGCTATACTGCTGATTTTACTGTTATCAATATAGGCATTAGTCTTAGTCAGGATGGTGTTAGTAGCAGATGCACCAGCCCCACTGACTGCTATCCCCGCAGTACCTGCAAAGCCAGCGGCTAAGGAAGCTGCAATTGATAGGGCTTGAATGTTAGCAGTGGTGGTGGCTGTGAGGGATAGATTGCCGCTGGTGGTTCTCACACCATTGTCGGCATTTTTAATGAATGCCTCAACTTCGTTGGTAATTAAGTTACTGGCTAGAGAAACACCAATTGATAGGGAGACACCCGCTGTACCTGCGAAGGATGCGGCTAAGGAGGCAGCACCAGCATCAGCTTTGATGGTTGATGAGTCTCTGGCTGTGAGGGTGATATTGCTCGCTTGAATGCCATTAGCTCCGTCACCATCAATAAATGCCTTAACTAAAGTGCCTATTTTGTTCTCTGAACTCACACCAGAACCACTAGCAGCCACCCCTGCGGTTCCCGCGGCTCCTACTGCGGCTGAACCTGCACCCACCTTGGCGTTAATCGTCCCATTGGCTAGGGCTTCTAATTTCAATTCCCCACCGGCGGTGACACTGGAATTTCTAATGTAGGCTTGTACTTCCGCTGGGATACGAGTATCACCACTGTAACCAATGTAGTTGTAAGCTACTGCCGCACCGATGGATACCCCTACCCCTGCAGTGCCACCACCACCAACGGATACGGAAACTCCCACTATGGTGGCATCAAGGGCGGCTTGATTATTGGCTGTTAAATTAACAGCCCCGGCGCTGTTGATGACGCTGTTATCAATGTAGGCATTAGTCTTAGTCAGGATGGTGTTAGTAGCAGCAGCACCCGCTCCACTGACTGCTATCCCCGCAGTACCTGCAATGCCGGCTGCTAGGGAGGCTGCAATTGATAGGGCTTGAATGTTAGCAGTGGTGGTGGCTGTGAGGGATAGATTACCGCTGGTGGTTCTCACACCATTGTCGGCATTTTTAATGAATGCCTCAACTTCGTTGGTAATTAAGTTACTGGCTAGAGAAACACCAATTGATAGGGAGACACCCGCCGTACCTGCGAAGGATGCAGCTATGGATGCCGCCCCAGCATCAGCTTTGATGGTTGATGAGTCTTGCGCTGTGAGGATGATATTGCTCGCTTGAATGCCATTAGCTCCGTCACCGTCAATAAATGCCTTAACTAGAGTGCCTATTTTGTTTTCTGAACTTACGCCGGCTCCGCCCAAGCCTACGCCCACTTTGCCACCACCAGCAACCGCAAAGGAACCAGCGGCTACAGTGGCTAAAATCACACCATCGGCGATCGCAGTCTGATGTAGGTTACCAGTGGCTGTGACATTGGCATTATTAAGATAAGACTGGATTTCTTGGGTGATAGTATTGTTCGCAACACCTACACCCACGGAAGCAGCAGCCCCTAACTTACCACCAAAAGCTAGAGCACCGGAAGCCGCCGAAATCATAGCATCCACAGAGGCGCTATTTTGTGATGTCAGTTCTACATTGACCGCGTTAATAATTCGACTATTATCAATGTAGGCATTATTTTTAGACAGAATGATATTATCAGCGGCAGCACCAGCCCCACTAACCGCAAAACCTGCCTTACCAGCAACTGCTGCTGCTACGGAAGCGGCGATGGAAGTAGCAGAAATGGCTGTTTCTTGCCTCCACCGCTTGCCATCATTGTAATTCTCAGCAGCGAGATTGTGGGTTACTAATTGCCAACGACTAGTATCACTATAATCTTCAACACTCAAATCAATACCATCAATATTAACCGAGCTTCTATAAAACGCACCGCCAGTACCACCGCCGGCATAATCATTAGCTAACTTGACAATGTTCCCGGCTGTAATATTTACCAAATCATCTGAGGTTGTAGATTCAGTGGTGTAATTATAAGCTTCCCCTAAGAACCGATAAACTTTATCATCAGCAGTTTTCACCCTATCCCCAATCATCAAAGCCACTGTCTGGGAGGTATTATAGCGGTGATTAAACTTACTCTGGTCTTCCAGGGTATTTGCTTGGAGAATGACCGAGCCTGTAATAGTGCCATGGACATCTTTAATGTAGGCATTGACGTGATTATCAATATAGTTACTTGCCAAAGACAAACCTAAAGAAAGAGAGCCGCTAACTTTACCCCCTGACAATGAAGCCCCCACCGATATGGACTGGACATCACCGGTAATGCGGGAAGTGTCCGCCGCCTTCACAGTCAGATCCCCACCTTGAGCCGTAATTGCTGTAGTCCCAGCACCATCAATGTAAGCATTAATCCGGGTTGCTATTTTATTAGTAGCCTCTAGCCCTGCAGCACTTAACCCCAAAGCATTGCCTTGAGAAGACAAACCAACCGCAACAGAGGTAACAGCCACCGTAGCATCAATAACAGTATTTGATGTTGCAGTTAAGCTAATGCCCTTAGCCGCAGTAATGGCACTATTCAGAGCATAGGCTTGTACCTCAAAAGGATTGGGAGTAGTTTGACTATACTCATTCCAACCGATTAAGTTACGGGCTACAGAAACCCCAATGGAAGCACCGGGGGTAAAACCTTGACTAGCAGCTACCGCAACGGATAGGGATGTTACCTTTGCGGTGATGCTACCGCCATTGATAGCACTGATGGTGACTATCCCTTCATTTTCCCCTGTACCTGTTGCTACCACAGGGGCGTTATCTAAATAAGCATTAGCTTTACCCCTAATTAAATTGAAGGCTAACGCCCCTCCACCACTGAAGCCAATGGCTTTTTCACCAGAGTTCAAACTGACTGCAACGGCAATGGAAGAAGCAATAGAGCTAGCGTCAATAGCTGCATTCTGTTGGGCGCTAACGGTAACACTGCCATTAGTAGCTGTAACGGAGCCATTCTTGATATAAGCTTCTGTGTTGTTGAGAATTTCATTCCGGGCGGCACTGAAGCCCACAGATACTGTATTGGTTGATGCTGCCCCCACTCCCACCGCCAGGGATGGGGCTTCTACATTGGCATCAATGGTAGATGTATTACTTACCTCTACTCGCACAGTACCGTTATTGGCTCTGACAGTAGGGGTATTTTCTAAGTACGCCCGGCTCAGGGTACCCACTTTGTTGAGGGCTACTACTGCACCGACACTCACAGATGTGTTACTAGACTCAGTTTGTAAGGTGCCCACAATGGCTGTGGATGATGTGCCAATATTTGCAGATATATCAGCCTGGGAAGTGGCAGTTACAGTTAAACCAGCCGCAGACTGAATACTAGAGTTGAGAATGTATGCTTGGACTGCTGCTAAATCTGCCGTACCAATGCTAGTACCAAATAAGGTATCAATGGTGTTAAATAAGAAGTTCTGTGGTTGCCAGCCTATGGTATTGAATGCTAAGGTAACGCCTACAGAAACGCCTTTAGATGTGGTATTACTAGTAATCTCGGCATCAATAACAGAAGTGTTTTTAGCATCGATACTCACACCGCCTGTGTTCGTTGTGATGTTACTGTTTGTAATGTATGCATTGCTATTACTTAATACCAAGTTATTAGCAATGATAGCATTGACAGCGATGGATGAACTACTGGCAATGATACTACCACCTATAGCCTCCACTGTACTTATGTCGGTAGCTTTAATGGTGGCATTTTCTAAGGCAGATACATTAACATCGGCTGCGGTAATGGTAGCTTGCTTGATAAAGCTTTCCACCCCGCCTCTGACATCATTACGGACAATCAACCCACCAATACCCATAGAATCAGAGCCTGTTATACTCAGTCCTACATATTTGTTACCCCAGGCTAAAACATCATCTACCGCACTATCTAAAGGAATTTTCTCCCATTTACCACTGCTATAGTTTACAGTTCCTAAGTCAAGATTTTCTCCCTCTGCATCAGTACCAACAAACTGATAAAAACCACCCGCATCTCCACCGTTAGTATATTCATCGTCTACTCGGACAATTTCGGAGTTTTTAACATCGCGCTGCCCTGATTTAGTCGTGTATTGATAAGAACCCGAAAGAATATTATCAAATAGAGTAGTGATCACCAAACCGGGGTTATTAGTGGTCGATGAGAGAGCCTGCAAAGTACTATCAGCTACAATATGAGCATCATCTACCGCAGATATAGTCATGCTGCCTGTGGCATTGACCGTATTCAACTGCAAATTGCTGCGATTATAGTCAATATATGCCTTAGCATCGGTGTTAACCATGTTATTGGCTACCACAAAGCCCATACTATTACTGCTAGCATCTGCAAAGGCTGTGGCTACTGATGTGGAATTATTACTAATAGTGGCATTGATTTGGGCATCATTAGTAGCTGTAAGGGAAATATCACCCGTGGCGTTAACTGTGGTATTGAATAAGAAGGCGTGCACCTTAGCTGGTTGCTGGCTATTAAAGGCATCGGCAATGACGGGATCACCCAGTAAGGTATCTATGGCTTGGAAAAAGAAGAAGTTTTGTGACTTCCAGCCAATGGTGTTAAATGCCATTGTCACTCCCACCCCTGTATCGCCACTACTGATGGTATTTAATGTCTTGGCATTAATGTGGGAGGTGTTTTGAGCATCTAAGGTCAGGTTGCCAGTGTTGACGTTACTTTCGCTAATGTAAGCTTGGGAATCACTTAAAATCAGGTTAGTAGCAATGACTCCACTCGCAGCAAGTACATTGCCTTTACCCATGACAGTACCGCCGGAAGCTGAGGCAGTAATATCTGCGGTTGCGCTGATTTCTGCGGTTTCCAGAGACTTTAAAGTTATTTCCCCTGCGGTGACTTCTCCCCTGTTGATGTAGGCAACTACATTACTTTTCACGTCATTCAATACTACCAGCCCGCCAACACCCGCGGCATCAGAACCTCCGCCAAAGGGAAGATTTAACCCTTGGGGTACTAATTGGGTTTCCGTTACCTCTTTCCAGTAACCTTTATCACTATAGTTTTCACTGCTGAGGTCTAATGTGGCAGTAGTACCCATATATTCATATACACTGCCAGGTTTGCCCAATCCTGAGTCATAATCATCAGTGAGACGAACTCTGTCGCCAAATTTGACCGTTCTTTCCCCCTCTAAACTGGTAAAATCAACCTTTAAGCGATCGTTGATTCCCTCTTGGCGAAGGGCAGCACCACCATCATTGGTCGTGGTAGAAGAAGAAACGATTTTACTATTGGCATAAATACCAGCATTGTCTTGGGCTGCGATCGTCAATTCCCCAGCGACATTGACTATGCGGCCACCTCTGTAAACACTATCATAATCAATATATGCTTCGACGTTACTACTAAGTTTATTACTGGCTAAAATTAACCCGGCGCTCTTGCCACTCGCACCATATAAAGCTGAAGCTGTAGAATCCGCAGCATTACTAACAGTAGCGTTGATTTTTACTTCAGAAATGGCAGAAACAGATAAATTACCGCCGACATTAACCTCAGTATTTCTGATATAGGCTTTTACGCTAGCAGGCTGCTCACCTGATGAAGCCCCTGAAATCAGGGGAGCGCCAATTAACGTATCCAGAGCATTAGCAAAAACATTTTGCGGTTTCCAGCCAATCGAGTTAAAAGCTAACATACCAGATCCACCCGTATCCCCCGTAGACAGGGAACTTAGGAGAGTAGCATCAATTATGGACTTGTTATCAGCAGTAATGTCTACATTACTTGTGGTGACAATATTACTATTGCTGATGTATGCTTCTGCCTGACTCAGTACCAGGTTAGTAACTGCTATCCCCCCTCCTGCTACTACTGTACCACTGCCATATAAACTACCTCCAGATGCTGTGATAGTACTCTCTGTATTAGCTGTAATAATTGCTGACTCTTCGGCTTTGATGCTAATACTATCGGCGGTGATTTGAGCTTTATTTATCCAACTTCCTACCTGACTGCGTACGTCGTTACGTACTACCATTGCTCCTACGGCTTTAGCATCTGAATCACTAACGTTACCTATATTTGGTACATAATCTGCTGTTTCTTGGGTGACTTTTTCCCAGAGACTACTATTTGTATAGTTTTCATTACCTAAGTCTATGCTGGTGTTATCACTGCCTTTAAATCTATAGACGCTGCCACCATCTCCACCTTGAGTGTAATCTGCTGCTATTCTGACTTTTTCCCCCTGGTCTACTACTTTTGTTCCTGATGCGGTGGTGTATTCGTAGTCATCTAAATAATTCAGGTAGTTTTGAATAATGCCTAAGCCGCCATCGTTGGTGGTTACGGATTTACTGACTATGGTACTGGTGGCTTCTATCCCCGCTGTGTCTTTGGCTGTGATGCTCATCGTCCCACCTACTATGACTACTCCCGGTGTGGCGGTGCTGTAGTCTATGTAGGCTTGGGCTTGGCTGTTAACTAGGTTACTAATTAGGGCTGCTCCTATGGCCATACCGGAGGCTCCATAGAGGGCTGATGCGGCTGATTCGGCTTGGTTGCTGACTTTGGCTGTGATCTGGGCGGTGGAGTCTGCTAGTAAGGTGAGATTCCCTGGTGTGGTGATGCTGCTGTCTTGGATGTAGGCTTTAACTGTGAATGGTTTAGCAGTGCCTAACACTGAATCCCCTAATAAGGCATCTAGGGTGTTGCTCAACAGGTTTTGTGGTTGCCATCCTATGCTGTTGAAGGCGAGGGTGACTCCGGCGGCTGTATCTCCTGATGTGGCGTTGGTGAAGATGGTGGCATTTATCTGACCGTCTGATATCCCCTCTAGTGTAATATCTCCGGTGCTGGTTTCTATTTGACTGTTACTGATGTAGGCTGTGGTTTCACTGACTACGGTGTTGGTGGCTATGGTGCCGGCTACGGCTATGACTGTGCCACTACCGTAGGCACTACCTCCTGATGCTGATGCTGTGGTTTCTGCTAGGGCTGTGATTTGGCTGCTGTCTTGGGCACTGATGCTCAGGCTACTACCTTTGACATCTCCATTGTGGATGTAGCTACTGACTTGACTGCGCACGTCGTTACGTACTACTAATCCCCCTACTCCCATGGCGTCTGAGTCGCTGATGTTTAAGCCGGTGGGGAGGATGTTGATGTTATTTAGTGCTTTCCATAGGGCATAGTTGGTATAGTCTTGTGTCCCTAGGTCTATGGTGGCGGCAGTACCCATGTACTGGTACACTTGCCCTGCTATGCCTTTTTCTTCGGCGTAATCGCTGGCTAGTCTAACTTGGTCTCCGAATTTTAGCTGTTTGCTGCCGGAGTTGCTGGTATATTTATATTCTTCTAGTAACTGTTTCCCTAGGTTATTGAGGATGCCTACTCCCCCGTCGTTGCTGGTGTTGGAGGAGGCTATGACTTTGGTGTCGGCGTTGATGTGGCTTTCATCCAGGGAATCTATGTCTATGCTGCCTGTTATTTGGATTTTCCCTGTATGTTCTGTGTTGTCTATGGAGGCTTGGGCATGACTGTTGATGAGGTTACTAGCTAATATGCCACTGGTGGCCATGCCGGTGGCTCCATACAGGGCTGATGCGGCTGATGTGGCTTCGTTACTGACTTTGGCTGTGATTTGCTGTTGGGATTGGGCTGTGATTGTTAGATTCAGTGCGTTGACTGTGGTTTTTTCTATGTAGGCTTTGACTTGGGCTGGTTGGGCTGTGCCTACTATGTCACTGCCTAATAGGGCATCCAGTGTGCCAGCGAATATGTTTTGTGGTTCCCATCCTATGGTATTGAATGCTACTGTTACCCCTACGGCTGTGTCTCCTGATGTGGAGGCGCTCTTGTTTTCTGCTTCTATTTGGGATGTGTTGCTGGCCGCTACTGTGATATCCCCACTGCTGTTGATATTACTGTTGCTAATGTACGCTTGTGCTTGACTGAGGATTTCGTTGACTGCTAGGGAGCCGTTAACTGCTATGACTGTGCCTGTTCCATAGGCGCTACCTCCTGATGCTGTGATGCTACTGTCTATTTTGGCTGTGATGCTGGCATTTTCTATGGCTCTGACTGTGAGTGTTTCTGTGTTGATGCTGCTGTTTTTGATGTAGCTTTCTACTTGACCGCTGACTTTGTTGGTGACTACTATCCCCCCTACTCCCATGGCGTTTGAGTCACTGATGTTGTTCCCTTGGGGAATTATTTGGGTTCCTGTGACTGGTTTCCAATATCCATAGTCGCTGTAGTCCGCTGTACTCAGGTCTATGGCAGTGTTATCTAATCCTAGGTATTCGTATACTTTCCCTGTGGTTGCTTCTCTGACTCTTTCCCCAAATTTCAGGGTTCTCTCCCCTTCGTTGCTGTTATGGTCGGCGGGGATGAGGTTGTTGATTCCCCCTTGTAATAAGGCGGCTCCGCCGTCGTTGGTGGTAATGCTAGAGGATACTATTTTGCTGTTGCTGTATATGCCTATGTTGTCTTGGGCTGTGATGTCTGTTGTCCCACCAATGACTGCGCTACCTACTGGGCTATCTATGTAAGCTGCTACTGTTGTGCTGACTCTGTTGCTGGCGAGGATGCCTCCCACGCTCATGCCGCTGGCTCCATATAGGGCTGATGCTACTGAATTGGCTGCATTACTTACTGTGGCGTTGATTTGCGCTGCTGATGTGGCTGCTAGGTTTAAGTCTCCACTAATAATGTTGATTTGGGAGTTAATAATATATGCTTTAACTGCGGCTGGTTGCTCTTCTCCCAGGATGTCTGTGTTGAATAGGGCACTAAATGCGTTTCTAAGTATATCTTGTGATTGCCACCCCAATGTGTTGAATGCTAAGGCTACACCCAGGGCTGTATCACCTGTATCTAGTGAGCTTGATAAGGTAGCATCAATTATGGACTTGTTATCAGCAGTAATATATACATTACCTGTGGTAGCAATATTACTATTGCTGATGTACGCTTCTGCCTGACTCAGTACCAGGTTAGTAACTGCTATCCCCCCTCCTGCTACTACTGTACCACTGCCATATAAACTACCTCCAGATGCTGTGATAGTACTCTCTGTATTAGCTGTAATAATTGCTGACTCTTCGGCTTTGATGCTAATACTATCGGCGGTGATTTGAGCTTTATTTATCCAACTTCCTACCTGACTGCGTACGTCGTTACGTACTACCATTGCTCCTACGGCTTTAGCATCTGAATCACTAACGTTACCTATATTTGGTACATAATCTGCTGTTTCTTGGGTGACTTTTTCCCAGAGACTACTATTTGTATAGTTTTCATTACCTAAGTCTATGCTGGTGTTATCACTGCCTTTAAATCTATAGACGCTGCCACCATCTCCACCTTGAGTGTAATCTGCTGCTATTCTGACTTTTTCCCCCTGGTCTACTACTTTTGTTCCTGATGCGGTGGTGTATTCGTAGTCATCTAAATAATTCAGGTAGTTTTGAATAATGCCTAAGCCGCCATCGTTGGTGGTTACGGATTTACTGACTATGGTACTGGTGGCTTCTATCCCCGCTGTGTCTTTGGCTGTGATGCTCATCGTCCCACCTACTATGACTACTCCCGGTGTGGCGGTGCTGTAGTCTATGTAGGCTTGGGCTTGGCTGTTAACTAGGTTACTAATTAGGGCTGCTCCTATGGCCATACCGGAGGCTCCATAGAGGGCTGATGCGGCTGATTCGGCTTGGTTGCTGACTTTGGCTGTGATCTGGGCGGTGGAGTCTGCTAGTAAGGTGAGATTCCCTGGTGTGGTGATGCTGCTGTCTTGGATGTAGGCTTTAACTGTGAATGGTTTAGCAGTGCCTAACACTGAATCCCCTAATAAGGCATCTAGGGTGTTGCTCAACAGGTTTTGTGGTTGCCATCCTATGCTGTTGAAGGCGAGGGTGACTCCGGCGGCTGTATCTCCTGATGTGGCGTTGGTGAAGATGGTGGCATTTATCTGACCGTCTGATATCCCCTCTAGTGTAATATCTCCGGTGCTGGTTTCTATTTGACTGTTACTGATGTAGGCTGTGGTTTCACTGACTACGGTGTTGGTGGCTATGGTGCCGGCTACGGCTATGACTGTGCCACTACCGTAGGCACTACCTCCTGATGCTGATGCTGTGGTTTCTGCTAGGGCTGTGATTTGGCTGCTGTCTTGGGCACTGATGCTCAGGCTACTACCTTTGACATCTCCATTGTGGATGTAGCTACTGACTTGACTGCGCACGTCGTTACGTACTACTAATCCCCCTACTCCCATGGCGTCTGAGTCGCTGATGTTTAAGCCGGTGGGGAGGATGTTGATGTTATTTAGTGCTTTCCATAGGGCATAGTTGGTATAGTCTTGTGTCCCTAGGTCTATGGTGGCGGCAGTACCCATGTACTGGTACACTTGCCCTGCTATGCCTTTTTCTTCGGCGTAATCGCTGGCTAGTCTAACTTGGTCTCCGAATTTTAGCTGTTTGCTGCCGGAGTTGCTGGTATATTTATATTCTTCTAGTAACTGTTTCCCTAGGTTATTGAGGATGCCTACTCCCCCGTCGTTGCTGGTGTTGGAGGAGGCTATGACTTTGGTGTCGGCGTTGATGTGGCTTTCATCCAGGGAATCTATGTCTATGCTGCCTGTTATTTGGATTTTCCCTGTATGTTCTGTGTTGTCTATGGAGGCTTGGGCATGACTGTTGATGAGGTTACTAGCTAATATGCCACTGGTGGCCATGCCGGTGGCTCCATACAGGGCTGATGCGGCTGATGTGGCTTCGTTACTGACTTTGGCTGTGATTTGCTGTTGGGATTGGGCTGTGATTGTTAGATTCAGTGCGTTGACTGTGGTTTTTTCTATGTAGGCTTTGACTTGGGCTGGTTGGGCTGTGCCTACTATGTCACTGCCTAATAGGGCATCCAGTGTGCCAGCGAATATGTTTTGTGGTTCCCATCCTATGGTATTGAATGCTACTGTTACCCCTACGGCTGTGTCTCCTGATGTGGAGGCGCTCTTGTTTTCTGCTTCTATTTGGGATGTGTTGCTGGCCGCTACTGTGATATCCCCACTGCTGTTGATATTACTGTTGCTAATGTACGCTTGTGCTTGACTGAGGATTTCGTTGACTGCTAGGGAGCCGTTAACTGCTATGACTGTGCCTGTTCCATAGGCGCTACCTCCTGATGCTGTGATGCTACTGTCTATTTTGGCTGTGATGCTGGCATTTTCTATGGCTCTGACTGTGAGTGTTTCTGTGTTGATGCTGCTGTTTTTGATGTAGCTTTCTACTTGACCGCTGACTTTGTTGGTGACTACTATCCCCCCTACTCCCATGGCGTTTGAGTCACTGATGTTGTTCCCTTGGGGAATTATTTGGGTTCCTGTGACTGGTTTCCAATATCCATAGTCGCTGTAGTCCGCTGTACTCAGGTCTATGGCAGTGTTATCTAATCCTAGGTATTCGTATACTTTCCCTGTGGTTGCTTCTCTGACTCTTTCCCCAAATTTCAGGGTTCTCTCCCCTTCGTTGCTGTTATGGTCGGCGGGGATGAGGTTGTTGATTCCCCCTTGTAATAAGGCGGCTCCGCCGTCGTTGGTGGTAATGCTAGAGGATACTATTTTGCTGTTGCTGTATATGCCTATGTTGTCTTGGGCTGTGATGTCTGTTGTCCCACCAATGACTGCGCTACCTACTGGGCTATCTATGTAAGCTGCTACTGTTGTGCTGACTCTGTTGCTGGCGAGGATGCCTCCCACGCTCATGCCGCTGGCTCCATATAGGGCTGATGCTACTGAATTGGCTGCATTACTTACTGTGGCGTTGATTTGCGCTGCTGATGTGGCTGCTAGGTTTAAGTCTCCACTAATAATGTTGATTTGGGAGTTAATAATATATGCTTTAACTGCGGCTGGTTGCTCTTCTCCCAGGATGTCTGTGTTGAATAGGGCACTAAATGCGTTTCTAAGTATATCTTGTGATTGCCACCCCAATGTGTTGAATGCTAAGGCTACACCCAGGGCTGTATCACCTGTATCTAGTGAGCTTGATAAGGTAGCATCAATTATGGACTTGTTATCAGCAGTAATATATACATTACCTGTGGTAGCAATATTACTATTGCTGATGTACGCTTCTGCCTGACTCAGTACCAGGTTAGTAACTGCTATCCCCCCTCCTGCTACTACTGTACCACTGCCATATAAACTACCTCCAGATGCTGTGATAGTACTCTCTGTATTAGCTGTAATAATTGCTGACTCTTCGGCTTTGATGCTAATACTATCGGCGGTGATTTGAGCTTTATTTATCCAACTTCCTACCTGACTGCGTACGTCGTTACGTACTACCATTGCTCCTACGGCTTTAGCATCTGAATCACTAACGTTACCTATATTTGGTACATAATCTGCTGTTTCTTGGGTGACTTTTTCCCAGAGACTACTATTTGTATAGTTTTCATTACCTAAGTCTATGCTGGTGTTATCACTGCCTTTAAATCTATAGACGCTGCCACCATCTCCACCTTGAGTGTAATCTGCTGCTATTCTGACTTTTTCCCCCTGGTCTACTACTTTTGTTCCTGATGCGGTGGTGTATTCGTAGTCATCTAAATAATTCAGGTAGTTTTGAATAATGCCTAAGCCGCCATCGTTGGTGGTTACGGATTTACTGACTATGGTACTGGTGGCTTCTATCCCCGCTGTGTCTTTGGCTGTGATGCTCATCGTCCCACCTACTATGACTACTCCCGGTGTGGCGGTGCTGTAGTCTATGTAGGCTTGGGCTTGGCTGTTAACTAGGTTACTAATTAGGGCTGCTCCTATGGCCATACCGGAGGCTCCATAGAGGGCTGATGCGGCTGATTCGGCTTGGTTGCTGACTTTGGCTGTGATCTGGGCGGTGGAGTCTGCTAGTAAGGTGAGATTCCCTGGTGTGGTGATGCTGCTGTCTTGGATGTAGGCTTTAACTGTGAATGGTTTAGCAGTGCCTAACACTGAATCCCCTAATAAGGCATCTAGGGTGTTGCTCAACAGGTTTTGTGGTTGCCATCCTATGCTGTTGAAGGCGAGGGTGACTCCGGCGGCTGTATCTCCTGATGTGGCGTTGGTGAAGATGGTGGCATTTATCTGACCGTCTGATATCCCCTCTAGTGTAATATCTCCGGTGCTGGTTTCTATTTGACTGTTACTGATGTAGGCTGTGGTTTCACTGACTACGGTGTTGGTGGCTATGGTGCCGGCTACGGCTATGACTGTGCCACTACCGTAGGCACTACCTCCTGATGCTGATGCTGTGGTTTCTGCTAGGGCTGTGATTTGGCTGCTGTCTTGGGCACTGATGCTCAGGCTACTACCTTTGACATCTCCATTGTGGATGTAGCTACTGACTTGACTGCGCACGTCGTTACGTACTACTAATCCCCCTACTCCCATGGCGTCTGAGTCGCTGATGTTTAAGCCGGTGGGGAGGATGTTGATGTTATTTAGTGCTTTCCATAGGGCATAGTTGGTATAGTCTTGTGTCCCTAGGTCTATGGTGGCGGCAGTACCCATGTACTGGTACACTTGCCCTGCTATGCCTTTTTCTTCGGCGTAATCGCTGGCTAGTCTAACTTGGTCTCCGAATTTTAGCTGTTTGCTGCCGGAGTTGCTGGTATATTTATATTCTTCTAGTAACTGTTTCCCTAGGTTATTGAGGATGCCTACTCCCCCGTCGTTGCTGGTGTTGGAGGAGGCTATGACTTTGGTGTCGGCGTTGATGTGGCTTTCATCCAGGGAATCTATGTCTATGCTGCCTGTTATTTGGATTTTCCCTGTATGTTCTGTGTTGTCTATGGAGGCTTGGGCATGACTGTTGATGAGGTTACTAGCTAATATGCCACTGGTGGCCATGCCGGTGGCTCCATACAGGGCTGATGCGGCTGATGTGGCTTCGTTACTGACTTTGGCTGTGATTTGCTGTTGGGATTGGGCTGTGATTGTTAGATTCAGTGCGTTGACTGTGGTTTTTTCTATGTAGGCTTTGACTTGGGCTGGTTGGGCTGTGCCTACTATGTCACTGCCTAATAGGGCATCCAGTGTGCCAGCGAATATGTTTTGTGGTTCCCATCCTATGGTATTGAATGCTACTGTTACCCCTACGGCTGTGTCTCCTGATGTGGAGGCGCTCTTGTTTTCTGCTTCTATTTGGGATGTGTTGCTGGCCGCTACTGTGATATCCCCACTGCTGTTGATATTACTGTTGCTAATGTACGCTTGTGCTTGACTGAGGATTTCGTTGACTGCTAGGGAGCCGTTAACTGCTATGACTGTGCCTGTTCCATAGGCGCTACCTCCTGATGCTGTGATGCTACTGTCTATTTTGGCTGTGATGCTGGCATTTTCTATGGCTCTGACTGTGAGTGTTTCTGTGTTGATGCTGCTGTTTTTGATGTAGCTTTCTACTTGACCGCTGACTTTGTTGGTGACTACTATCCCCCCTACTCCCATGGCGTTTGAGTCACTGATGTTGTTCCCTTGGGGAATTATTTGGGTTCCTGTGACTGGTTTCCAATATCCATAGTCGCTGTAGTCCGCTGTACTCAGGTCTATGGCAGTGTTATCTAATCCTAGGTATTCGTATACTTTCCCTGTGGTTGCTTCTCTGACTCTTTCCCCAAATTTCAGGGTTCTCTCCCCTTCGTTGCTGTTATGGTCGGCGGGGATGAGGTTGTTGATTCCCCCTTGTAATAAGGCGGCTCCGCCGTCGTTGGTGGTAATGCTAGAGGATACTATTTTGCTGTTGCTGTATATGCCTATGTTGTCTTGGGCTGTGATGTCTGTTGTCCCACCAATGACTGCGCTACCTACTGGGCTATCTATGTAAGCTGCTACTGTTGTGCTGACTCTGTTGCTGGCGAGGATGCCTCCCACGCTCATGCCGCTGGCTCCATATAGGGCTGATGCTACTGAATTGGCTGCATTACTTACTGTGGCGTTGATTTGCGCTGCTGATGTGGCTGCTAGGTTTAAGTCTCCACTAATAATGTTGATTTGGGAGTTAATAATATATGCTTTAACTGCGGCTGGTTGCTCTTCTCCCAGGATGTCTGTGTTGAATAGGGCACTAAATGCGTTTCTAAGTATATCTTGTGATTGCCACCCCAATGTGTTGAATGCTAAGGCTACACCCAGGGCTGTATCACCTGTATCTAGTGAGCTTGATAAGGTAGCATCAATTATGGACTTGTTATCAGCAGTAATATATACATTACCTGTGGTAGCAATATTACTATTGCTGATGTACGCTTCTGCCTGACTCAGTACCAGGTTAGTAACTGCTATCCCCCCTCCTGCTACTACTGTACCACTGCCATATAAACTACCTCCAGATGCTGTGATAGTACTCTCTGTATTAGCTGTAATAATTGCTGACTCTTCGGCTTTGATGCTAATACTATCGGCGGTGATTTGAGCTTTATTTATCCAACTTCCTACCTGACTGCGTACGTCGTTACGTACTACCATTGCTCCTACGGCTTTAGCATCTGAATCACTAACGTTACCTATATTTGGTACATAATCTGCTGTTTCTTGGGTGACTTTTTCCCAGAGACTACTATTTGTATAGTTTTCATTACCTAAGTCTATGCTGGTGTTATCACTGCCTTTAAATCTATAGACGCTGCCACCATCTCCACCTTGAGTGTAATCTGCTGCTATTCTGACTTTTTCCCCCTGGTCTACTACTTTTGTTCCTGATGCGGTGGTGTATTCGTAGTCATCTAAATAATTCAGGTAGTTTTGAATAATGCCTAAGCCGCCATCGTTGGTGGTTACGGATTTACTGACTATGGTACTGGTGGCTTCTATCCCCGCTGTGTCTTTGGCTGTGATGCTCATCGTCCCACCTACTATGACTACTCCCGGTGTGGCGGTGCTGTAGTCTATGTAGGCTTGGGCTTGGCTGTTAACTAGGTTACTAATTAGGGCTGCTCCTATGGCCATACCGGAGGCTCCATAGAGGGCTGATGCGGCTGATTCGGCTTGGTTGCTGACTTTGGCTGTGATCTGGGCGGTGGAGTCTGCTAGTAAGGTGAGATTCCCTGGTGTGGTGATGCTGCTGTCTTGGATGTAGGCTTTAACTGTGAATGGTTTAGCAGTGCCTAACACTGAATCCCCTAATAAGGCATCTAGGGTGTTGCTCAACAGGTTTTGTGGTTGCCATCCTATGCTGTTGAAGGCGAGGGTGACTCCGGCGGCTGTATCTCCTGATGTGGCGTTGGTGAAGATGGTGGCATTTATCTGACCGTCTGATATCCCCTCTAGTGTAATATCTCCGGTGCTGGTTTCTATTTGACTGTTACTGATGTAGGCTGTGGTTTCACTGACTACGGTGTTGGTGGCTATGGTGCCGGCTACGGCTATGACTGTGCCACTACCGTAGGCACTACCTCCTGATGCTGATGCTGTGGTTTCTGCTAGGGCTGTGATTTGGCTGCTGTCTTGGGCACTGATGCTCAGGCTACTACCTTTGACATCTCCATTGTGGATGTAGCTACTGACTTGACTGCGCACGTCGTTACGTACTACTAATCCCCCTACTCCCATGGCGTCTGAGTCGCTGATGTTTAAGCCGGTGGGGAGGATGTTGATGTTATTTAGTGCTTTCCATAGGGCATAGTTGGTATAGTCTTGTGTCCCTAGGTCTATGGTGGCGGCAGTACCCATGTACTGGTACACTTGCCCTGCTATGCCTTTTTCTTCGGCGTAATCGCTGGCTAGTCTAACTTGGTCTCCGAATTTTAGCTGTTTGCTGCCGGAGTTGCTGGTATATTTATATTCTTCTAGTAACTGTTTCCCTAGGTTATTGAGGATGCCTACTCCCCCGTCGTTGCTGGTGTTGGAGGAGGCTATGACTTTGGTGTCGGCGTTGATGTGGCTTTCATCCAGGGAATCTATGTCTATGCTGCCTGTTATTTGGATTTTCCCTGTATGTTCTGTGTTGTCTATGGAGGCTTGGGCATGACTGTTGATGAGGTTACTAGCTAATATGCCACTGGTGGCCATGCCGGTGGCTCCATACAGGGCTGATGCGGCTGATGTGGCTTCGTTACTGACTTTGGCTGTGATTTGCTGTTGGGATTGGGCTGTGATTGTTAGATTCAGTGCGTTGACTGTGGTTTTTTCTATGTAGGCTTTGACTTGGGCTGGTTGGGCTGTGCCTACTATGTCACTGCCTAATAGGGCATCCAGTGTGCCAGCGAATATGTTTTGTGGTTCCCATCCTATGGTATTGAATGCTACTGTTACCCCTACGGCTGTGTCTCCTGATGTGGAGGCGCTCTTGTTTTCTGCTTCTATTTGGGATGTGTTGCTGGCCGCTACTGTGATATCCCCACTGCTGTTGATATTACTGTTGCTAATGTACGCTTGTGCTTGACTGAGGATTTCGTTGACTGCTAGGGAGCCGTTAACTGCTATGACTGTGCCTGTTCCATAGGCGCTACCTCCTGATGCTGTGATGCTACTGTCTATTTTGGCTGTGATGCTGGCATTTTCTATGGCTCTGACTGTGAGTGTTTCTGTGTTGATGCTGCTGTTTTTGATGTAGCTTTCTACTTGACCGCTGACTTTGTTGGTGACTACTATCCCCCCTACTCCCATGGCGTTTGAGTCACTGATGTTGTTCCCTTGGGGAATTATTTGGGTTCCTGTGACTGGTTTCCAATATCCATAGTCGCTGTAGTCCGCTGTACTCAGGTCTATGGCAGTGTTATCTAATCCTAGGTATTCGTATACTTTCCCTGTGGTTGCTTCTCTGACTCTTTCCCCAAATTTCAGGGTTCTCTCCCCTTCGTTGCTGTTATGGTCGGCGGGGATGAGGTTGTTGATTCCCCCTTGTAATAAGGCGGCTCCGCCGTCGTTGGTGGTAATGCTAGAGGATACTATTTTGCTGTTGCTGTATATGCCTATGTTGTCTTGGGCTGTGATGTCTGTTGTCCCACCAATGACTGCGCTACCTACTGGGCTATCTATGTAAGCTGCTACTGTTGTGCTGACTCTGTTGCTGGCGAGGATGCCTCCCACGCTCATGCCGCTGGCTCCATATAGGGCTGATGCTACTGAATTGGCTGCATTACTTACTGTGGCGTTGATTTGCGCTGCTGATGTGGCTGCTAGGTTTAAGTCTCCACTAATAATGTTGATTTGGGAGTTAATAATATATGCTTTAACTGCGGCTGGTTGCTCTTCTCCCAGGATGTCTGTGTTGAATAGGGCACTAAATGCGTTTCTAAGTATATCTTGTGATTGCCACCCCAATGTGTTGAATGCTAAGGCTACACCCAGGGCTGTATCACCTGTATCTAGTGAGCTTGATAAGGTAGCATCAATTATGGACTTGTTATCAGCAGTAATATATACATTACCTGTGGTAGCAATATTACTATTGCTGATGTACGCTTCTGCCTGACTCAGTACCAGGTTAGTAACTGCTATCCCCCCTCCTGCTACTACTGTACCACTGCCATATAAACTACCTCCAGATGCTGTGATAGTACTCTCTGTATTAGCTGTAATAATTGCTGACTCTTCGGCTTTGATGCTAATACTATCGGCGGTGATTTGAGCTTTATTTATCCAACTTCCTACCTGACTGCGTACGTCGTTACGTACTACCATTGCTCCTACGGCTTTAGCATCTGAATCACTAACGTTACCTATATTTGGTACATAATCTGCTGTTTCTTGGGTGACTTTTTCCCAGAGACTACTATTTGTATAGTTTTCATTACCTAAGTCTATGCTGGTGTTATCACTGCCTTTAAATCTATAGACGCTGCCACCATCTCCACCTTGAGTGTAATCTGCTGCTATTCTGACTTTTTCCCCCTGGTCTACTACTTTTGTTCCTGATGCGGTGGTGTATTCGTAGTCATCTAAATAATTCAGGTAGTTTTGAATAATGCCTAAGCCGCCATCGTTGGTGGTTACGGATTTACTGACTATGGTACTGGTGGCTTCTATCCCCGCTGTGTCTTTGGCTGTGATGCTCATCGTCCCACCTACTATGACTACTCCCGGTGTGGCGGTGCTGTAGTCTATGTAGGCTTGGGCTTGGCTGTTAACTAGGTTACTAATTAGGGCTGCTCCTATGGCCATACCGGAGGCTCCATAGAGGGCTGATGCGGCTGATTCGGCTTGGTTGCTGACTTTGGCTGTGATCTGGGCGGTGGAGTCTGCTAGTAAGGTGAGATTCCCTGGTGTGGTGATGCTGCTGTCTTGGATGTAGGCTTTAACTGTGAATGGTTTAGCAGTGCCTAACACTGAATCCCCTAATAAGGCATCTAGGGTGTTGCTCAACAGGTTTTGTGGTTGCCATCCTATGCTGTTGAAGGCGAGGGTGACTCCGGCGGCTGTATCTCCTGATGTGGCGTTGGTGAAGATGGTGGCATTTATCTGACCGTCTGATATCCCCTCTAGTGTAATATCTCCGGTGCTGGTTTCTATTTGACTGTTACTGATGTAGGCTGTGGTTTCACTGACTACGGTGTTGGTGGCTATGGTGCCGGCTACGGCTATGACTGTGCCACTACCGTAGGCACTACCTCCTGATGCTGATGCTGTGGTTTCTGCTAGGGCTGTGATTTGGCTGCTGTCTTGGGCACTGATGCTCAGGCTACTACCTTTGACATCTCCATTGTGGATGTAGCTACTGACTTGACTGCGCACGTCGTTACGTACTACTAATCCCCCTACTCCCATGGCGTCTGAGTCGCTGATGTTTAAGCCGGTGGGGAGGATGTTGATGTTATTTAGTGCTTTCCATAGGGCATAGTTGGTATAGTCTTGTGTCCCTAGGTCTATGGTGGCGGCAGTACCCATGTACTGGTACACTTGCCCTGCTATGCCTTTTTCTTCGGCGTAATCGCTGGCTAGTCTAACTTGGTCTCCGAATTTTAGCTGTTTGCTGCCGGAGTTGCTGGTATATTTATATTCTTCTAGTAACTGTTTCCCTAGGTTATTGAGGATGCCTACTCCCCCGTCGTTGCTGGTGTTGGAGGAGGCTATGACTTTGGTGTCGGCGTTGATGTGGCTTTCATCCAGGGAATCTATGTCTATGCTGCCTGTTATTTGGATTTTCCCTGTATGTTCTGTGTTGTCTATGGAGGCTTGGGCATGACTGTTGATGAGGTTACTAGCTAATATGCCACTGGTGGCCATGCCGGTGGCTCCATACAGGGCTGATGCGGCTGATGTGGCTTCGTTACTGACTTTGGCTGTGATTTGCTGTTGGGATTGGGCTGTGATTGTTAGATTCAGTGCGTTGACTGTGGTTTTTTCTATGTAGGCTTTGACTTGGGCTGGTTGGGCTGTGCCTACTATGTCACTGCCTAATAGGGCATCCAGTGTGCCAGCGAATATGTTTTGTGGTTCCCATCCTATGGTATTGAATGCTACTGTTACCCCTACGGCTGTGTCTCCTGATGTGGAGGCGCTCTTGTTTTCTGCTTCTATTTGGGATGTGTTGCTGGCCGCTACTGTGATATCCCCACTGCTGTTGATATTACTGTTGCTAATGTACGCTTGTGCTTGACTGAGGATTTCGTTGACTGCTAGGGAGCCGTTAACTGCTATGACTGTGCCTGTTCCATAGGCGCTACCTCCTGATGCTGTGATGCTACTGTCTATTTTGGCTGTGATGCTGGCATTTTCTATGGCTCTGACTGTGAGTGTTTCTGTGTTGATGCTGCTGTTTTTGATGTAGCTTTCTACTTGACCGCTGACTTTGTTGGTGACTACTATCCCCCCTACTCCCATGGCGTTTGAGTCACTGATGTTGTTCCCTTGGGGAATTATTTGGGTTCCTGTGACTGGTTTCCAATATCCATAGTCGCTGTAGTCCGCTGTACTCAGGTCTATGGCAGTGTTATCTAATCCTAGGTATTCGTATACTTTCCCTGTGGTTGCTTCTCTGACTCTTTCCCCAAATTTCAGGGTTCTCTCCCCTTCGTTGCTGTTATGGTCGGCGGGGATGAGGTTGTTGATTCCCCCTTGTAATAAGGCGGCTCCGCCGTCGTTGGTGGTAATGCTAGAGGATACTATTTTGCTGTTGCTGTATATGCCTATGTTGTCTTGGGCTGTGATGTCTGTTGTCCCACCAATGACTGCGCTACCTACTGGGCTATCTATGTAAGCTGCTACTGTTGTGCTGACTCTGTTGCTGGCGAGGATGCCTCCCACGCTCATGCCGCTGGCTCCATATAGGGCTGATGCTACTGAATTGGCTGCATTACTTACTGTGGCGTTGATTTGCGCTGCTGATGTGGCTGCTAGGTTTAAGTCTCCACTAATAATGTTGATTTGGGAGTTAATAATATATGCTTTAACTGCGGCTGGTTGCTCTTCTCCCAGGATGTCTGTGTTGAATAGGGCACTAAATGCGTTTCTAAGTATATCTTGTGATTGCCACCCCAATGTGTTGAATGCTAAGGCTACACCCAGGGCTGTATCACCTGTATCTAGTGAGCTTGATAAGGTAGCATCAATTATGGACTTGTTATCAGCAGTAATATATACATTACCTGTGGTAGCAATATTACTATTGCTGATGTACGCTTCTGCCTGACTCAGTACCAGGTTAGTAACTGCTATCCCCCCTCCTGCTACTACTGTACCACTGCCATATAAACTACCTCCAGATGCTGTGATAGTACTCTCTGTATTAGCTGTAATAATTGCTGACTCTTCGGCTTTGATGCTAATACTATCGGCGGTGATTTGAGCTTTATTTATCCAACTTCCTACCTGACTGCGTACGTCGTTACGTACTACCATTGCTCCTACGGCTTTAGCATCTGAATCACTAACGTTACCTATATTTGGTACATAATCTGCTGTTTCTTGGGTGACTTTTTCCCAGAGACTACTATTTGTATAGTTTTCATTACCTAAGTCTATGCTGGTGTTATCACTGCCTTTAAATCTATAGACGCTGCCACCATCTCCACCTTGAGTGTAATCTGCTGCTATTCTGACTTTTTCCCCCTGGTCTACTACTTTTGTTCCTGATGCGGTGGTGTATTCGTAGTCATCTAAATAATTCAGGTAGTTTTGAATAATGCCTAAGCCGCCATCGTTGGTGGTTACGGATTTACTGACTATGGTACTGGTGGCTTCTATCCCCGCTGTGTCTTTGGCTGTGATGCTCATCGTCCCACCTACTATGACTACTCCCGGTGTGGCGGTGCTGTAGTCTATGTAGGCTTGGGCTTGGCTGTTAACTAGGTTACTAATTAGGGCTGCTCCTATGGCCATACCGGAGGCTCCATAGAGGGCTGATGCGGCTGATTCGGCTTGGTTGCTGACTTTGGCTGTGATCTGGGCGGTGGAGTCTGCTAGTAAGGTGAGATTCCCTGGTGTGGTGATGCTGCTGTCTTGGATGTAGGCTTTAACTGTGAATGGTTTAGCAGTGCCTAACACTGAATCCCCTAATAAGGCATCTAGGGTGTTGCTCAACAGGTTTTGTGGTTGCCATCCTATGCTGTTGAAGGCGAGGGTGACTCCGGCGGCTGTATCTCCTGATGTGGCGTTGGTGAAGATGGTGGCATTTATCTGACCGTCTGATATCCCCTCTAGTGTAATATCTCCGGTGCTGGTTTCTATTTGACTGTTACTGATGTAGGCTGTGGTTTCACTGACTACGGTGTTGGTGGCTATGGTGCCGGCTACGGCTATGACTGTGCCACTACCGTAGGCACTACCTCCTGATGCTGATGCTGTGGTTTCTGCTAGGGCTGTGATTTGGCTGCTGTCTTGGGCACTGATGCTCAGGCTACTACCTTTGACATCTCCATTGTGGATGTAGCTACTGACTTGACTGCGCACGTCGTTACGTACTACTAATCCCCCTACTCCCATGGCGTCTGAGTCGCTGATGTTTAAGCCGGTGGGGAGGATGTTGATGTTATTTAGTGCTTTCCATAGGGCATAGTTGGTATAGTCTTGTGTCCCTAGGTCTATGGTGGCGGCAGTACCCATGTACTGGTACACTTGCCCTGCTATGCCTTTTTCTTCGGCGTAATCGCTGGCTAGTCTAACTTGGTCTCCGAATTTTAGCTGTTTGCTGCCGGAGTTGCTGGTATATTTATATTCTTCTAGTAACTGTTTCCCTAGGTTATTGAGGATGCCTACTCCCCCGTCGTTGCTGGTGTTGGAGGAGGCTATGACTTTGGTGTCGGCGTTGATGTGGCTTTCATCCAGGGAATCTATGTCTATGCTGCCTGTTATTTGGATTTTCCCTGTATGTTCTGTGTTGTCTATGGAGGCTTGGGCATGACTGTTGATGAGGTTACTAGCTAATATGCCACTGGTGGCCATGCCGGTGGCTCCATACAGGGCTGATGCGGCTGATGTGGCTTCGTTACTGACTTTGGCTGTGATTTGCTGTTGGGATTGGGCTGTGATTGTTAGATTCAGTGCGTTGACTGTGGTTTTTTCTATGTAGGCTTTGACTTGGGCTGGTTGGGCTGTGCCTACTATGTCACTGCCTAATAGGGCATCCAGTGTGCCAGCGAATATGTTTTGTGGTTCCCATCCTATGGTATTGAATGCTACTGTTACCCCTACGGCTGTGTCTCCTGATGTGGAGGCGCTCTTGTTTTCTGCTTCTATTTGGGATGTGTTGCTGGCCGCTACTGTGATATCCCCACTGCTGTTGATATTACTGTTGCTAATGTACGCTTGTGCTTGACTGAGGATTTCGTTGACTGCTAGGGAGCCGTTAACTGCTATGACTGTGCCTGTTCCATAGGCGCTACCTCCTGATGCTGTGATGCTACTGTCTATTTTGGCTGTGATGCTGGCATTTTCTATGGCTCTGACTGTGAGTGTTTCTGTGTTGATGCTGCTGTTTTTGATGTAGCTTTCTACTTGACCGCTGACTTTGTTGGTGACTACTATCCCCCCTACTCCCATGGCGTTTGAGTCACTGATGTTGTTCCCTTGGGGAATTATTTGGGTTCCTGTGACTGGTTTCCAATATCCATAGTCGCTGTAGTCCGCTGTACTCAGGTCTATGGCAGTGTTATCTAATCCTAGGTATTCGTATACTTTCCCTGTGGTTGCTTCTCTGACTCTTTCCCCAAATTTCAGGGTTCTCTCCCCTTCGTTGCTGTTATGGTCGGCGGGGATGAGGTTGTTGATTCCCCCTTGTAATAAGGCGGCTCCGCCGTCGTTGGTGGTAATGCTAGAGGATACTATTTTGCTGTTGCTGTATATGCCTATGTTGTCTTGGGCTGTGATGTCTGTTGTCCCACCAATGACTGCGCTACCTACTGGGCTATCTATGTAAGCTGCTACTGTTGTGCTGACTCTGTTGCTGGCGAGGATGCCTCCCACGCTCATGCCGCTGGCTCCATATAGGGCTGATGCTACTGAATTGGCTGCATTACTTACTGTGGCGTTGATTTGCGCTGCTGATGTGGCTGCTAGGTTTAAGTCTCCACTAATAATGTTGATTTGGGAGTTAATAATATATGCTTTAACTGCGGCTGGTTGCTCTTCTCCCAGGATGTCTGTGTTGAATAGGGCACTAAATGCGTTTCTAAGTATATCTTGTGATTGCCACCCCAATGTGTTGAATGCTAAGGCTACACCCAGGGCTGTATCACCTGTATCTAGTGAGCTTGATAAGGTAGCATCAATTATGGACTTGTTATCAGCAGTAATATATACATTACCTGTGGTAGCAATATTACTATTGCTGATGTACGCTTCTGCCTGACTCAGTACCAGGTTAGTAACTGCTATCCCCCCTCCTGCTACTACTGTACCACTGCCATATAAACTACCTCCAGATGCTGTGATAGTACTCTCTGTATTAGCTGTAATAATTGCTGACTCTTCGGCTTTGATGCTAATACTATCGGCGGTGATTTGAGCTTTATTTATCCAACTTCCTACCTGACTGCGTACGTCGTTACGTACTACCATTGCTCCTACGGCTTTAGCATCTGAATCACTAACGTTACCTATATTTGGTACATAATCTGCTGTTTCTTGGGTGACTTTTTCCCAGAGACTACTATTTGTATAGTTTTCATTACCTAAGTCTATGCTGGTGTTATCACTGCCTTTAAATCTATAGACGCTGCCACCATCTCCACCTTGAGTGTAATCTGCTGCTATTCTGACTTTTTCCCCCTGGTCTACTACTTTTGTTCCTGATGCGGTGGTGTATTCGTAGTCATCTAAATAATTCAGGTAGTTTTGAATAATGCCTAAGCCGCCATCGTTGGTGGTTACGGATTTACTGACTATGGTACTGGTGGCTTCTATCCCCGCTGTGTCTTTGGCTGTGATGCTCATCGTCCCACCTACTATGACTACTCCCGGTGTGGCGGTGCTGTAGTCTATGTAGGCTTGGGCTTGGCTGTTAACTAGGTTACTAATTAGGGCTGCTCCTATGGCCATACCGGAGGCTCCATAGAGGGCTGATGCGGCTGATTCGGCTTGGTTGCTGACTTTGGCTGTGATCTGGGCGGTGGAGTCTGCTAGTAAGGTGAGATTCCCTGGTGTGGTGATGCTGCTGTCTTGGATGTAGGCTTTAACTGTGAATGGTTTAGCAGTGCCTAACACTGAATCCCCTAATAAGGCATCTAGGGTGTTGCTCAACAGGTTTTGTGGTTGCCATCCTATGCTGTTGAAGGCGAGGGTGACTCCGGCGGCTGTATCTCCTGATGTGGCGTTGGTGAAGATGGTGGCATTTATCTGACCGTCTGATATCCCCTCTAGTGTAATATCTCCGGTGCTGGTTTCTATTTGACTGTTACTGATGTAGGCTGTGGTTTCACTGACTACGGTGTTGGTGGCTATGGTGCCGGCTACGGCTATGACTGTGCCACTACCGTAGGCACTACCTCCTGATGCTGATGCTGTGGTTTCTGCTAGGGCTGTGATTTGGCTGCTGTCTTGGGCACTGATGCTCAGGCTACTACCTTTGACATCTCCATTGTGGATGTAGCTACTGACTTGACTGCGCACGTCGTTACGTACTACTAATCCCCCTACTCCCATGGCGTCTGAGTCGCTGATGTTTAAGCCGGTGGGGAGGATGTTGATGTTATTTAGTGCTTTCCATAGGGCATAGTTGGTATAGTCTTGTGTCCCTAGGTCTATGGTGGCGGCAGTACCCATGTACTGGTACACTTGCCCTGCTATGCCTTTTTCTTCGGCGTAATCGCTGGCTAGTCTAACTTGGTCTCCGAATTTTAGCTGTTTGCTGCCGGAGTTGCTGGTATATTTATATTCTTCTAGTAACTGTTTCCCTAGGTTATTGAGGATGCCTACTCCCCCGTCGTTGCTGGTGTTGGAGGAGGCTATGACTTTGGTGTCGGCGTTGATGTGGCTTTCATCCAGGGAATCTATGTCTATGCTGCCTGTTATTTGGATTTTCCCTGTATGTTCTGTGTTGTCTATGGAGGCTTGGGCATGACTGTTGATGAGGTTACTAGCTAATATGCCACTGGTGGCCATGCCGGTGGCTCCATACAGGGCTGATGCGGCTGATGTGGCTTCGTTACTGACTTTGGCTGTGATTTGCTGTTGGGATTGGGCTGTGATTGTTAGATTCAGTGCGTTGACTGTGGTTTTTTCTATGTAGGCTTTGACTTGGGCTGGTTGGGCTGTGCCTACTATGTCACTGCCTAATAGGGCATCCAGTGTGCCAGCGAATATGTTTTGTGGTTCCCATCCTATGGTATTGAATGCTACTGTTACCCCTACGGCTGTGTCTCCTGATGTGGAGGCGCTCTTGTTTTCTGCTTCTATTTGGGATGTGTTGCTGGCCGCTACTGTGATATCCCCACTGCTGTTGATATTACTGTTGCTAATGTACGCTTGTGCTTGACTGAGGATTTCGTTGACTGCTAGGGAGCCGTTAACTGCTATGACTGTGCCTGTTCCATAGGCGCTACCTCCTGATGCTGTGATGCTACTGTCTATTTTGGCTGTGATGCTGGCATTTTCTATGGCTCTGACTGTGAGTGTTTCTGTGTTGATGCTGCTGTTTTTGATGTAGCTTTCTACTTGACCGCTGACTTTGTTGGTGACTACTATCCCCCCTACTCCCATGGCGTTTGAGTCACTGATGTTGTTCCCTTGGGGAATTATTTGGGTTCCTGTGACTGGTTTCCAATATCCATAGTCGCTGTAGTCCGCTGTACTCAGGTCTATGGCAGTGTTATCTAATCCTAGGTATTCGTATACTTTCCCTGTGGTTGCTTCTCTGACTCTTTCCCCAAATTTCAGGGTTCTCTCCCCTTCGTTGCTGTTATGGTCGGCGGGGATGAGGTTGTTGATTCCCCCTTGTAATAAGGCGGCTCCGCCGTCGTTGGTGGTAATGCTAGAGGATACTATTTTGCTGTTGCTGTATATGCCTATGTTGTCTTGGGCTGTGATGTCTGTTGTCCCACCAATGACTGCGCTACCTACTGGGCTATCTATGTAAGCTGCTACTGTTGTGCTGACTCTGTTGCTGGCGAGGATGCCTCCCACGCTCATGCCGCTGGCTCCATATAGGGCTGATGCTACTGAATTGGCTGCATTACTTACTGTGGCGTTGATTTGCGCTGCTGATGTGGCTGCTAGGTTTAAGTCTCCACTAATAATGTTGATTTGGGAGTTAATAATATATGCTTTAACTGCGGCTGGTTGCTCTTCTCCCAGGATGTCTGTGTTGAATAGGGCACTAAATGCGTTTCTAAGTATATCTTGTGATTGCCACCCCAATGTGTTGAATGCTAAGGCTACACCCAGGGCTGTATCACCTGTATCTAGTGAGCTTGATAAGGTAGCATCAATTATGGACTTGTTATCAGCAGTAATATATACATTACCTGTGGTAGCAATATTACTATTGCTGATGTACGCTTCTGCCTGACTCAGTACCAGGTTAGTAACTGCTATCCCCCCTCCTGCTACTACTGTACCACTGCCATATAAACTACCTCCAGATGCTGTGATAGTACTCTCTGTATTAGCTGTAATAATTGCTGACTCTTCGGCTTTGATGCTAATACTATCGGCGGTGATTTGAGCTTTATTTATCCAACTTCCTACCTGACTGCGTACGTCGTTACGTACTACCATTGCTCCTACGGCTTTAGCATCTGAATCACTAACGTTACCTATATTTGGTACATAATCTGCTGTTTCTTGGGTGACTTTTTCCCAGAGACTACTATTTGTATAGTTTTCATTACCTAAGTCTATGCTGGTGTTATCACTGCCTTTAAATCTATAGACGCTGCCACCATCTCCACCTTGAGTGTAATCTGCTGCTATTCTGACTTTTTCCCCCTGGTCTACTACTTTTGTTCCTGATGCGGTGGTGTATTCGTAGTCATCTAAATAATTCAGGTAGTTTTGAATAATGCCTAAGCCGCCATCGTTGGTGGTTACGGATTTACTGACTATGGTACTGGTGGCTTCTATCCCCGCTGTGTCTTTGGCTGTGATGCTCATCGTCCCACCTACTATGACTACTCCCGGTGTGGCGGTGCTGTAGTCTATGTAGGCTTGGGCTTGGCTGTTAACTAGGTTACTAATTAGGGCTGCTCCTATGGCCATACCGGAGGCTCCATAGAGGGCTGATGCGGCTGATTCGGCTTGGTTGCTGACTTTGGCTGTGATCTGGGCGGTGGAGTCTGCTAGTAAGGTGAGATTCCCTGGTGTGGTGATGCTGCTGTCTTGGATGTAGGCTTTAACTGTGAATGGTTTAGCAGTGCCTAACACTGAATCCCCTAATAAGGCATCTAGGGTGTTGCTCAACAGGTTTTGTGGTTGCCATCCTATGCTGTTGAAGGCGAGGGTGACTCCGGCGGCTGTATCTCCTGATGTGGCGTTGGTGAAGATGGTGGCATTTATCTGACCGTCTGATATCCCCTCTAGTGTAATATCTCCGGTGCTGGTTTCTATTTGACTGTTACTGATGTAGGCTGTGGTTTCACTGACTACGGTGTTGGTGGCTATGGTGCCGGCTACGGCTATGACTGTGCCACTACCGTAGGCACTACCTCCTGATGCTGATGCTGTGGTTTCTGCTAGGGCTGTGATTTGGCTGCTGTCTTGGGCACTGATGCTCAGGCTACTACCTTTGACATCTCCATTGTGGATGTAGCTACTGACTTGACTGCGCACGTCGTTACGTACTACTAATCCCCCTACTCCCATGGCGTCTGAGTCGCTGATGTTTAAGCCGGTGGGGAGGATGTTGATGTTATTTAGTGCTTTCCATAGGGCATAGTTGGTATAGTCTTGTGTCCCTAGGTCTATGGTGGCGGCAGTACCCATGTACTGGTACACTTGCCCTGCTATGCCTTTTTCTTCGGCGTAATCGCTGGCTAGTCTAACTTGGTCTCCGAATTTTAGCTGTTTGCTGCCGGAGTTGCTGGTATATTTATATTCTTCTAGTAACTGTTTCCCTAGGTTATTGAGGATGCCTACTCCCCCGTCGTTGCTGGTGTTGGAGGAGGCTATGACTTTGGTGTCGGCGTTGATGTGGCTTTCATCCAGGGAATCTATGTCTATGCTGCCTGTTATTTGGATTTTCCCTGTATGTTCTGTGTTGTCTATGGAGGCTTGGGCATGACTGTTGATGAGGTTACTAGCTAATATGCCACTGGTGGCCATGCCGGTGGCTCCATACAGGGCTGATGCGGCTGATGTGGCTTCGTTACTGACTTTGGCTGTGATTTGCTGTTGGGATTGGGCTGTGATTGTTAGATTCAGTGCGTTGACTGTGGTTTTTTCTATGTAGGCTTTGACTTGGGCTGGTTGGGCTGTGCCTACTATGTCACTGCCTAATAGGGCATCCAGTGTGCCAGCGAATATGTTTTGTGGTTCCCATCCTATGGTATTGAATGCTACTGTTACCCCTACGGCTGTGTCTCCTGATGTGGAGGCGCTCTTGTTTTCTGCTTCTATTTGGGATGTGTTGCTGGCCGCTACTGTGATATCCCCACTGCTGTTGATATTACTGTTGCTAATGTACGCTTGTGCTTGACTGAGGATTTCGTTGACTGCTAGGGAGCCGTTAACTGCTATGACTGTGCCTGTTCCATAGGCGCTACCTCCTGATGCTGTGATGCTACTGTCTATTTTGGCTGTGATGCTGGCATTTTCTATGGCTCTGACTGTGAGTGTTTCTGTGTTGATGCTGCTGTTTTTGATGTAGCTTTCTACTTGACCGCTGACTTTGTTGGTGACTACTATCCCCCCTACTCCCATGGCGTTTGAGTCACTGATGTTGTTCCCTTGGGGAATTATTTGGGTTCCTGTGACTGGTTTCCAATATCCATAGTCGCTGTAGTCCGCTGTACTCAGGTCTATGGCAGTGTTATCTAATCCTAGGTATTCGTATACTTTCCCTGTGGTTGCTTCTCTGACTCTTTCCCCAAATTTCAGGGTTCTTCTCCCCTTCGTTGCTGTTATGGTCGGCGGGGATGAGGTTGTTGATTCCCCCTTGTAATAAGGCGGCTCCGCCGTCGTTGGTGGTAATGCTAGAGGATACTATTTTGCTGTTGCTGTATATGCCTATGTTGTCTTGGGCTGTGATGTCTGTTGTCCCACCAATGACTGCGCTACCTACTGGGCTATCTATGTAAGCTGCTACTGTTGTGCTGACTCTGTTGCTGGCGAGGATGCCTCCCACGCTCATGCCGCTGGCTCCATATAGGGCTGATGCTACTGAATTGGCTGCATTACTTACTGTGGCGTTGATTTGCGCTGCTGATGTGGCTGCTAGGTTTAAGTCTCCACTAATAATGTTGATTTGGGAGTTAATAATATATGCTTTAACTGCGGCTGGTTGCTCTTCTCCCAGGATGTCTGTGTTGAATAGGGCACTAAATGCGTTTCTAAGTATATCTTGTGATTGCCACCCCAATGTGTTGAATGCTAAGGCTACACCCAGGGCTGTATCACCTGTATCTAGTGAGCTTGATAAGGTAGCATCAATTATGGACTTGTTATCAGCAGTAATATATACATTACCTGTGGTAGCAATATTACTATTGCTGATGTACGCTTCTGCCTGACTCAGTACCAGGTTAGTAACTGCTATCCCCCCTCCTGCTACTACTGTACCACTGCCATATAAACTACCTCCAGATGCTGTGATAGTACTCTCTGTATTAGCTGTAATAATTGCTGACTCTTCGGCTTTGATGCTAATACTATCGGCGGTGATTTGAGCTTTATTTATCCAACTTCCTACCTGACTGCGTACGTCGTTACGTACTACCATTGCTCCTACGGCTTTAGCATCTGAATCACTAACGTTACCTATATTTGGTACATAATCTGCTGTTTCTTGGGTGACTTTTTCCCAGAGACTACTATTTGTATAGTTTTCATTACCTAAGTCTATGCTGGTGTTATCACTGCCTTTAAATCTATAGACGCTGCCACCATCTCCACCTTGAGTGTAATCTGCTGCTATTCTGACTTTTTCCCCCTGGTCTACTACTTTTGTTCCTGATGCGGTGGTGTATTCGTAGTCATCTAAATAATTCAGGTAGTTTTGAATAATGCCTAAGCCGCCATCGTTGGTGGTTACGGATTTACTGACTATGGTACTGGTGGCTTCTATCCCCGCTGTGTCTTTGGCTGTGATGCTCATCGTCCCACCTACTATGACTACTCCCGGTGTGGCGGTGCTGTAGTCTATGTAGGCTTGGGCTTGGCTGTTAACTAGGTTACTAATTAGGGCTGCTCCTATGGCCATACCGGAGGCTCCATAGAGGGCTGATGCGGCTGATTCGGCTTGGTTGCTGACTTTGGCTGTGATCTGGGCGGTGGAGTCTGCTAGTAAGGTGAGATTCCCTGGTGTGGTGATGCTGCTGTCTTGGATGTAGGCTTTAACTGTGAATGGTTTAGCAGTGCCTAACACTGAATCCCCTAATAAGGCATCTAGGGTGTTGCTCAACAGGTTTTGTGGTTGCCATCCTATGCTGTTGAAGGCGAGGGTGACTCCGGCGGCTGTATCTCCTGATGTGGCGTTGGTGAAGATGGTGGCATTTATCTGACCGTCTGATATCCCCTCTAGTGTAATATCTCCGGTGCTGGTTTCTATTTGACTGTTACTGATGTAGGCTGTGGTTTCACTGACTACGGTGTTGGTGGCTATGGTGCCGGCTACGGCTATGACTGTGCCACTACCGTAGGCACTACCTCCTGATGCTGATGCTGTGGTTTCTGCTAGGGCTGTGATTTGGCTGCTGTCTTGGGCACTGATGCTCAGGCTACTACCTTTGACATCTCCATTGTGGATGTAGCTACTGACTTGACTGCGCACGTCGTTACGTACTACTAATCCCCCTACTCCCATGGCGTCTGAGTCGCTGATGTTTAAGCCGGTGGGGAGGATGTTGATGTTATTTAGTGCTTTCCATAGGGCATAGTTGGTATAGTCTTGTGTCCCTAGGTCTATGGTGGCGGCAGTACCCATGTACTGGTACACTTGCCCTGCTATGCCTTTTTCTTCGGCGTAATCGCTGGCTAGTCTAACTTGGTCTCCGAATTTTAGCTGTTTGCTGCCGGAGTTGCTGGTATATTTATATTCTTCTAGTAACTGTTTCCCTAGGTTATTGAGGATGCCTACTCCCCCGTCGTTGCTGGTGTTGGAGGAGGCTATGACTTTGGTGTCGGCGTTGATGTGGCTTTCATCCAGGGAATCTATGTCTATGCTGCCTGTTATTTGGATTTTCCCTGTATGTTCTGTGTTGTCTATGGAGGCTTGGGCATGACTGTTGATGAGGTTACTAGCTAATATGCCACTGGTGGCCATGCCGGTGGCTCCATACAGGGCTGATGCGGCTGATGTGGCTTCGTTACTGACTTTGGCTGTGATTTGCTGTTGGGATTGGGCTGTGATTGTTAGATTCAGTGCGTTGACTGTGGTTTTTTCTATGTAGGCTTTGACTTGGGCTGGTTGGGCTGTGCCTACTATGTCACTGCCTAATAGGGCATCCAGTGTGCCAGCGAATATGTTTTGTGGTTCCCATCCTATGGTATTGAATGCTACTGTTACCCCTACGGCTGTGTCTCCTGATGTGGAGGCGCTCTTGTTTTCTGCTTCTATTTGGGATGTGTTGCTGGCCGCTACTGTGATATCCCCACTGCTGTTGATATTACTGTTGCTAATGTACGCTTGTGCTTGACTGAGGATTTCGTTGACTGCTAGGGAGCCGTTAACTGCTATGACTGTGCCTGTTCCATAGGCGCTACCTCCTGATGCTGTGATGCTACTGTCTATTTTGGCTGTGATGCTGGCATTTTCTATGGCTCTGACTGTGAGTGTTTCTGTGTTGATGCTGCTGTTTTTGATGTAGCTTTCTACTTGACCGCTGACTTTGTTGGTGACTACTATCCCCCCTACTCCCATGGCGTTTGAGTCACTGATGTTGTTCCCTTGGGGAATTATTTGGGTTCCTGTGACTGGTTTCCAATATCCATAGTCGCTGTAGTCCGCTGTACTCAGGTCTATGGCAGTGTTATCTAATCCTAGGTATTCGTATACTTTCCCTGTGGTTGCTTCTCTGACTCTTTCCCCAAATTTCAGGGTTCTCTCCCCTTCGTTGCTGTTATGGTCGGCGGGGATGAGGTTGTTGATTCCCCCTTGTAATAAGGCGGCTCCGCCGTCGTTGGTGGTAATGCTAGAGGATACTATTTTGCTGTTGCTGTATATGCCTATGTTGTCTTGGGCTGTGATGTCTGTTGTCCCACCAATGACTGCGCTACCTACTGGGCTATCTATGTAAGCTGCTACTGTTGTGCTGACTCTGTTGCTGGCGAGGATGCTCCCACGCTCATGCCGCTGGCTCCATATAGGGCTGATGCTACTGAATTGGCTGCATTACTTACTGTGGCGTTGATTTGCGCTGCTGATGTGGCTGCTAGGTTTAAGTCTCCACTAATAATGTTGATTTGGGAGTTAATAATATATGCTTTAACTGCGGCTGGTTGCTCTTCTCCCAGGATGTCTGTGTTGAATAGGGCACTAAATGCGTTTCTAAGTATATCTTGTGATTGCCACCCCAATGTGTTGAATGCTAAGGCTACACCCAGGGCTGTATCACCTGTATCTAGTGAGCTTGATAAGGTAGCATCAATTATGGACTTGTTATCAGCAGTAATATATACATTACCTGTGGTAGCAATATTACTATTGCTGATGTACGCTTCTGCCTGACTCAGTACCAGGTTAGTAACTGCTATCCCCCCTCCTGCTACTACTGTACCACTGCCATATAAACTACCTCCAGATGCTGTGATAGTACTCTCTGTATTAGCTGTAATAATTGCTGACTCTTCGGCTTTGATGCTAATACTATCGGCGGTGATTTGAGCTTTATTTATCCAACTTCCTACCTGACTGCGTACGTCGTTACGTACTACCATTGCTCCTACGGCTTTAGCATCTGAATCACTAACGTTACCTATATTTGGTACATAATCTGCTGTTTCTTGGGTGACTTTTTCCCAGAGACTACTATTTGTATAGTTTTCATTACCTAAGTCTATGCTGGTGTTATCACTGCCTTTAAATCTATAGACGCTGCCACCATCTCCACCTTGAGTGTAATCTGCTGCTATTCTGACTTTTTCCCCCTGGTCTACTACTTTTGTTCCTGATGCGGTGGTGTATTCGTAGTCATCTAAATAATTCAGGTAGTTTTGAATAATGCCTAAGCCGCCATCGTTGGTGGTTACGGATTTACTGACTATGGTACTGGTGGCTTCTATCCCCGCTGTGTCTTTGGCTGTGATGCTCATCGTCCCACCTACTATGACTACTCCCGGTGTGGCGGTGCTGTAGTCTATGTAGGCTTGGGCTTGGCTGTTAACTAGGTTACTAATTAGGGCTGCTCCTATGGCCATACCGGAGGCTCCATAGAGGGCTGATGCGGCTGATTCGGCTTGGTTGCTGACTTTGGCTGTGATCTGGGCGGTGGAGTCTGCTAGTAAGGTGAGATTCCCTGGTGTGGTGATGCTGCTGTCTTGGATGTAGGCTTTAACTGTGAATGGTTTAGCAGTGCCTAACACTGAATCCCCTAATAAGGCATCTAGGGTGTTGCTCAACAGGTTTTGTGGTTGCCATCCTATGCTGTTGAAGGCGAGGGTGACTCCGGCGGCTGTATCTCCTGATGTGGCGTTGGTGAAGATGGTGGCATTTATCTGACCGTCTGATATCCCCTCTAGTGTAATATCTCCGGTGCTGGTTTCTATTTGACTGTTACTGATGTAGGCTGTGGTTTCACTGACTACGGTGTTGGTGGCTATGGTGCCGGCTACGGCTATGACTGTGCCACTACCGTAGGCACTACCTCCTGATGCTGATGCTGTGGTTTCTGCTAGGGCTGTGATTTGGCTGCTGTCTTGGGCACTGATGCTCAGGCTACTACCTTTGACATCTCCATTGTGGATGTAGCTACTGACTTGACTGCGCACGTCGTTACGTACTACTAATCCCCCTACTCCCATGGCGTCTGAGTCGCTGATGTTTAAGCCGGTGGGGAGGATGTTGATGTTATTTAGTGCTTTCCATAGGGCATAGTTGGTATAGTCTTGTGTCCCTAGGTCTATGGTGGCGGCAGTACCCATGTACTGGTACACTTGCCCTGCTATGCCTTTTTCTTCGGCGTAATCGCTGGCTAGTCTAACTTGGTCTCCGAATTTTAGCTGTTTGCTGCCGGAGTTGCTGGTATATTTATATTCTTCTAGTAACTGTTTCCCTAGGTTATTGAGGATGCCTACTCCCCCGTCGTTGCTGGTGTTGGAGGAGGCTATGACTTTGGTGTCGGCGTTGATGTGGCTTTCATCCAGGGAATCTATGTCTATGCTGCCTGTTATTTGGATTTTCCCTGTATGTTCTGTGTTGTCTATGGAGGCTTGGGCATGACTGTTGATGAGGTTGCTGGCTAATATGCCACTGGTGGCCATGCCGGTGGCTCCATACAGGGCTGATGCGGCTGATGTGGCTTCGTTACTGACTTTGGCTGTGATTTGCTGTTGGGATTGGGCTGTGATTGTTAGATTATTCAGTGCGTTGACTGTGGTTTTTTCTATGTAGGCTTTGACTTGGGCTGGTTGGGCTGTGCCTACTATGTCACTGCCTAATAGGGCATCCAGTGTGCCAGCGAATATGTTTTGTGGTTCCCATCCTATGGTATTGAATGCTACTGTTACCCCTACGGCTGTGTCTCCTGATGTGGAGGCGCTCTTGTTTTCTGCTTCTATTTGGGATGTGTTGCTGGCCGCTACTGTGATATCCCCACTGCTGTTGATATTACTGTTGCTAATGTACGCTTGTGCTTGACTGAGGATTTCGTTGACTGCTAGGGAGCCGTTAACTGCTATGACTGTGCCTGTTCCATAGGCGCTACCTCCTGATGCTGTGATGCTACTGTCTATTTTGGCTGTGATGCTGGCATTTTCTATGGCTCTGACTGTGAGTGTTTCTGTGTTGATGCTGCTGTTTTTGATGTAGCTTTCTACTTGACCGCTGACTTTGTTGGTGACTACTATCCCCCCTACTCCCATGGCGTTTGAGTCACTGATGTTGTTCCCTTGGGGAATTATTTGGGTTCCTGTGACTGGTTTCCAGTACCCATAGTCGCTGTAGTCCGCTGTACTCAGGTCTATGGCAGTGTTATTTAATCCTAGATATTCGTATACTTTCCCTGTGGCTGCTTCTCTGACTCTTTCCCCAAATTTCAGGGTTCTCTCCCCTTCGTTGCTGTTATAGTCGGCGGGGATGAGGTTGTTGATTCCCCCTTGTAATAAGGCGGCGCCGCCGTCGTTGGTGGTAATGCTAGAGGATACTATTTTGCTGTTGCTGTATATGCCTATGTTGTCTTGGGCTGTGATGTCTGTTTTCCCGCCAATCACACCGCTGCCTATGCCATTCTCTATGTAGGCTCCTACTGTTGTGCTGACTCTGTTGCTGGCGAGGATACCACTGCTTGCCATACTACTAGCTCCATACAGAGATGAGGCAGTAGACTCGGCTGCGTTGCTGACTGTGGCGTTGATTTGCGCTGCTGATGTGGCTAAAATAGATAAATCATCAGCAACACTAATTGTCACATTTTTCAAGTATGCTTGGACATCTGCTGATTCCTCTGTTATCCCCGCACTGGTTCCTATTAAGTCATTTAGTGTCTTGTTAAACCAATTACTAAGCCAACCAATGGCGTTAAAGGCTATGGATCTTCCTAGTCCAACTCCATCTACGGGTACTAGTGATTGAGATTCTGCAAAGGCACTGATTTGAGCTGTAGCATCAATGATTGAGGTGTCTTGTGCTTGGATGACAATATCCCCAGTGTTCACTGTTTCTAAGGTACTGTCTTCAATGTATGCCCTGGTGTCACCTAATATGGAGTTGGCTGAATATGTTCCATCAAGTTGAATATTGACAGAAATAAGGGGAGTTTGTGAGCTACTATCAGTGATTTGTGTCGCGGGAGTATTGGCTATGGCTTGCTGATTTTTCTCAGCTTTGAGGTTAATATCGCCATCAATAACTCTGATGCCAGATTTTTGAATATACGCTTGTGTTGTACGGTTTAAGGTATTTACTGTTGCTGACCCAGTAAATCCTAATTGCCCTAAACCTGTGTTTATGTCAATGCTAATGCCTGGAGAAATGGCAGTCGCTTTGGTATTATCCTGTGCTATCAGGGATAATCCCCCATTACCAATTTCTATATTATTACTATCAGTTATATAGGCTTGAATATTTCCGGCAATTTCATTAACTACCTGTGATGCTTGTCCTTTGATGTTAGCATCACTTTGAGCTTTAACTGTCAGCGCGGCTGATTGAATGCTACTATTACTAATCCCAATTTCCACTTGTCCCTGGAAACTGTTATTAATAGATATACCTTGATTTTCTGCGGTGATGGTTGTATTTTCTTGAGCTAAAATATTGATATTGTTGGTGGCAATAATGTTGCTATTGCCAATGTTGACTGTGGCAACACCATTGATAGTATTTGTTCCTAGGCTTGCCGATGACTCATATTTACTTGCTCTAATTAGCTGTAAATCCAGATTACTGAGATTTAGTGTGGCGTTATCTAGCTGAATAATTGCTTGTTCGCTGGTGTCAATACTCTCAGAAATTAATGTTCCTTCCGTTTGCGCTATCCCAATGAAATTTCCGGCGGTAATTCTCCCAGCTAGGTTGATTTGTGCTGTGGTTATTCCTGCTGCTATGTTGGCGACGGCGCTAAAGGTGATGTTTCCTGTGGTGGTAATTTGCCCACCGGTGTTGAGGGAAATTTTCTCACCTCGCACAATGAGGTGAGCGCTACCTAATTCTATGCTGGAGTCAATGATAATTTCATCTTCGCCATCTAGAGTATCTATGGTTAATGACTGGGATGGTTTGTTAAAGCTAATACTTGTAAAGGTTGGTGTTGTTCCTATATCAATTAAGGTTAATTTACCGGTATCATCTGTTGTTAATTTAAGTTTGTCTGCTGAATTTGTGAGAGTAATTATGGTGTTGGTAGAATCATTATTGTATGATGGTTGCGGTAGTAAAAGCCCTGAGTAACTGCTGAGTGTTTCTGTATCAAATATAGAAACCACTTCTCCCGTTTGAAATTCTAGCAGCCAATCACCACCTAAACTTGTATTTCCCGTTAGGTTATCTGATGCTGCTACATCTAACCCTGTAATTTCACTAATATTTTGTACGAAAGATTCGCCTAATTCACCGGCCGCTACATTGCATCCATAAAATAATAAGTCACCTTGTGGCAGTAGGGCTTCTCCCCAGCCACTTAGGGCATCTTTATAATTCCATAAGTTATCCTGAGACAAAAAGGCACTACCTAGCTGTACACCACCGGCTTGACCATGACTGAAAATATGGATGGCATCTAAATTACTGTAGTTTCGTAATTTCTCGGTAATTTGGGTAATGCCACTGTAATTGCTATCTAAAGCGATCGCCTGGATATTTGCATCCAATTTCTCAATTACTGATTGATAATCATATAACTGCGAATCAACAAAGGCAATTTCTCTGATGGCAGGATGGAAAGGATCTCGACTCTGAGATGGTAGAATACCATCGGATGGATATTCTGTATTAAATGGATTACTGGTAGGTTGGATGATATCCATAAGAAAATAGTAATTAAGTTGATGATTGTGATTTGTATTAGTATTTGATATGGGGAATTATCATCGGAAATATACCGAATTGTCACCAAAAACATTGTTTTTGGTAAATACCCCAATTGATCTGAATAAATTTAATTAAAATTAAACAAGTTACCTACATAAAGAGAGCCGACCATCTTTCTAGACTTTCTCCGTCAACATGTTTTTAATGCTGATTTTATTTAGGTAACTTTTTTCTATGTGGAACTACTTGATGATCACTAGTGAATCAAGGGTTAATTAAACTGCATTAAAAGCACCTAATTTTTCTGTAGGAGCGTTAGCAATTTGTACTTCTTTTTCCTCTTGTGCCTTGGTTTCAGATTCCGGTTGTGTTGCGCCAGTCATACTTTCTAACTGCTCATTAGTAACTTCCAGATTCACCATAGTAGTTGGTGCATTATTGAGAAACTCAACTCCAGTTGCTACCTCACGATATGGACGATTTAAGAGATAGTTGAGTAAGGCATCACGCTGTTCTTGTGTAATTAAGTATACTCTTTTTTGAACCTGTGGCATAAATCACTCCTCCTTTGTTGATACAATGACTAAAGTTTTGTTTAACTTGGTCTAACATGGAAGAATATCGCTTACTCCCCATATTCCTGATTATACACCATTATACACCAGGACTTACACAAAACACGAAAATAGGGGTAATTCCTGAATCACCCGTACATCAGAACTAGGTTTTAGTCCAATCTTGCGTAAGTCCTATTCAACTAAAAAAACTACAAAAAGTATAGCAACCGCCAAGGTGGTTAGGACATAAACAGAAGATAAAACCATTGAAATTCAAGCGTTTCAAGGCTTCCCCCTGCTCCAGTGCCCCCTGCCCCTGCTATATATCAAGGCTTCTGGGATTTCCAACACTGAAATTCACAGATTTTTCAACGGCCAGTGAGTAACCCAATTCATTGATGGAGGTTGGTAGAGCTAATTGTCAGGATCGCTGAGGCAAGACAGTTACTTGCAACTTAGTACTTAGTACTTAGTTATAAATTACGGTCTTATTGCCCCGACCAGTCCTGATGGTTTTATTGCTTCCCTGGGTGGTGATAATATCATCGCCATTTCCTGTATTGATGGTGTCATTACCAGCACCGGTGATAATAATTTGATTTCCATGTGCAGTTCTGATGGTGTTATTACCTCCACTGCTGGTAATCCGACTGTTGCCAGTTGCTGTAGTGATGCGGTCGTTGCCTGCGCCGGTGGTAATAACTTGATTTCCATTACCAGTCCTGATGGTGTTATCACCGCCACTAGTTGTAATCCGACTATGACCAATTCCTGTGGTAATGGTGTCATTACCGTTACCGGTGTTAATGGTTTGATTGCCATTGGCGGTAGTGATGCGGTTAGAACCATTGCCACTGGTTATAGTTTGATTGCCATTTCTAGTGCTAATCTGGTTATTGCCATCACCGGTTGTAATGCGGTTATTGCCGTTACCAACGCTAATGATGTTGTTTCCGCTGCCAGCGATAATCTCTGAATCTTGATCGCCTGTAGTAATAGTATTGCGACCATCACCAGCGGTAATCTTGCTGTTACCAGTTCCTACGATGATGGTATTATCACCATTACCAGCCGCAATTATCTGATTACCATTGGCGGTAGTGATGCGGTTATGACCACGACCAGTGGTGATAGTTTGATTTCCATTCCTGGTGCTGATGCTGTTATTACCATCACCGGTGGTAATGCGATTATTGCCGTTACCGGTTCTAATAGTGTTATTTCCACTGCCGGAGATAATCTCGGAATCTTGATCCCCTGTAGTAATACTATTCCGGCCATCACCGGTTGTAATCTTGCTGTTACCAGTTCCTAGGGTGATGGTATTATCACCATTACCAGCCGCAATTATCTGATTACCATTGGCGGTAATGATGCGGTTATGACCACGACCAGTGGTGATAGTTTGATTTCCATTCCTGGTGCTGATGCTGTTATTACCATCACCGGTGGTAATCTGGCTATCTCCATTCCCAGTGCTGATGCTATTGTTTCCACTGCCAGAGATAATCTCCATATCGCCGTTACCTGTGGTGATGGTGTTCCGACCGTCACCTAGGGTAATCTGATTATTGCCGTGTTTTGTGATAATTCTGTTGTTGCCATCTCCCGCCTTGATGGTATGGTTCCCATCTCCTGTGCTGATGGTGTTATCACCACCACGGGCGTCTAGTTCCAAAGCGCCGCTGAAGTTGTTGGTGAGGTTGATTCTATCGGCACCGGAACCGAGTATGATAGCCATGGTGTCCATCCCTAGGTATTGCAGGTTACTTAACCCCAAACCTACTATGTGAGTATTATTAACTGTTACCGAGTCTGTAAAGCCTAGGGTGTCAGAAGAAAAGTCAAGATTAAGGCGATCGCTTTGCCCTCTGCTACCGTCAATTGAGAAGTTAGCACCGTTAACTAGGGTAGGATTAACCAAAGTCACGACATTGTTACCAGAACCCAACATCAGGTTAATTCCTTGCATATTGTAGATCAGAGAACCGGAATCTTGGGGAGAGGGGTTTTGGAGGTCAATAACTAGATTTAGGTCATCTGTACTGTCTGAGAAGTCTTGAGTAAAGCTGTTATTACCTCCGCCACCATCGACGAAGACAGCGGCGGTAACTGTTTTATCCGCTATGAAGGAATCATTACCAGAGCCTAAATACAAGTTAATGTATTGCAGTCTCTGGTAATTTATGGGAACGGCTAAACCAGTAATGGCTGTTTGAGTAATATTTACATTCCGCCCTACCGTATCCTCTTGGTTGTTGACATTTAAGGTATTTATGCCACCACCACCGTCAATGCTGACTGGGTTAGTAACGGTAGTTCGCAGGGTGTTGTCAAGGTTGAAGGTGTCGTCATCTTCCCCTGTGGTCATAGTCAGTCTGCTAGACTGGATTCTACCTAAAAGGGTAACTATACTACCTGTGCCGGGGTCTTGATTTTGTAAATCTGTCTGTATATCAACATTCCCTGTGGCCACAAGGTGAGAATTGGCTTCTAGGGTGAAGTTATCCCCAGCACTTAAGGTAATATTTCCATTTGTGGCGGTTAAGGTAACACCAGCCTTAATTACCAAGTCATCACCAGCTTCCGCGGAGTCTCCTGCTGTTAAATTAACTGATAAGCCTGTGATGTTCTCCGTTACCGTCATGGGACTGCGGGTAGAAAATACTACGTTACCACTGGCGTTAATCGCATCTACTAGGGTGAGTGCGCCGCTGTTTTCCAGGTAGATGTTATTTATATTGTTGGTTGGGGTAATTCTCAGGCTATCCACAGCAGTTTGCAATACATTATTACTGCTACCAATATTCCCTGTGATGTTTAACCTCAGAGAGTCCCCGGTAATGTCGGTGTCTTGTGTACCACTGTAGATGTTATTGGCTGTTAAGGTTAGGTCGGAGTTAGCCTCTAGGTTGTGTACGGTCATGGTACCACCGCTAGATAGGTTAACGTCCCCGGTGTCAATATTTAAGTTTGTTACTGTTATGCCACTGTTGGCGGTAATGTTAACATCCCCGTCGTTGGCGATGATGTTGTTAAGGTTTAAGGAACTGGTGGAGTTAACTGTAATGGTTCCATTACCCACAACCTCGGCGTTTAAGTTGCTATTATTACCAGAAACACCAATATTAATATTTTTGAGTGCGGTAATATCGATGTTTTGGGAGTTAAGCCTTACCCCATTGGCTGTGGTGACGCTACCACCCACCAGGGTGGAGCCGTTGTAATAACCAGTGGAACCTAAGACTAGGTTATTAGTAACGGGGACTCCAGTTAAAACTAAATTATCACCGGTGCTAATCTCCACATGATTGGCTATGGTAAGCATTTCCTCAAAGTCTATATTAGGCAGGTCTTTTTGAGCTTTGAGGATTAATTCATCGGCTTGGACTGTAAAGGTGATGCGATTGTTTTGTAGTTCGCCGGAGGCTTTGGTTAATTTAATTGCTCCGGCCAGTTCTGACTGTAGTACAGGTTTGAGGTTTAACCCAGTCTTGGATGCTTGGGTCATGTAGATGTAAACGTCGCTGTAGTTGGGATTTTTGGCAACTTCCCTATAGTCGGGTTCGGAAACGTAGATGATTTTGTTCTCTGGGACTTGTCCTTCTAGGTTTTCGGTGACTGTATACATATACAGGCCGGAGGAGTTTTGACGTGTCCAGACTGTGAGGGTGTCTAAGATGTCGTTGACGCTGTTGTATACTTGCTCTTGACCCTGGGGCACTACGTCTAGATGGTAAACCCGTTCGTTGCTGTCTTGAATATTATTATTGTTAGCGTCATGGTAATAGGCGTACTTACCTGTTTGGGTCTCTCTTTCTTGATAGTAAACAGTGTTTAATATGGGGGCTAAACTTAGTTCTGCTTTTTCTTCTTCTGTCAAGAGTTCCAGTTGCTGGTTATTCAACCGGTAAGCGTTGCTTTGGGCTAATTCAGGTTTATCTAGGTAGTATTCTGTGTTGGTTCTGGTGTCGCGATATTTGTAATAACCGGCGTAGTCCCCTGTGGTTTGCAGGTTACCTCTGGCTTCTAGGTTGATGATTTTTTCGGTACCGGGTGTCTTTTTGGTGAAGTTGTCAAAAGATTCGGGAGAAATAATAATATTATCTGAGTCTAGGGCTAAGACTAGCTCATCTGTTTTGACGTTGGGTAAGGTTACTCCCCCTTGAGCGATCGCCGAGTCACCCTTAGATAAAGTAATTTTCTTAGCGTCCAGGATAATGGTTTTATCTATGTCTATAGATTGGGTAGCTTGGAGAATTAAGGTGTGAGCATCGAGGACTGTATTACCATTAGAGACATTAATTACTAAATCATCTTGGACACTGCGTAAGTCAATAGTTCCGGTCGCCAGGGGTACGCTGATTGCGGTTGATGTAATTAGGGAACCAAGGTTAGAAACTTGAATATTACCGTTACTAGATGTCATAGTTGGTATACTCAAGTTGCGGTTTTCCTGCTGGTTACCGGTTCCCACCTTCCCTATACCCTTAATTTTAATGTCCCCGTGGGCTGTGGCGGTGACTTCTGCTAGGTCTACCTCTAATAATCCTATGTTGCTACCTGTTGACGATGCTATGAGGTTAGCTTTGACGGCGATTAATTCTGGTTGATTGTCTTGGGAGTTTTGCGCCAGGATGTCACCACCATTGTTAGTGGTGAGGTTGATTTGACTGTAGCGAGTTAAGTTACCATTACTATCATATTCGCTATAGTTACCGGCATTAATTCTACCGATAGTCATGTCACCGTTGCTGGTGAGGGTAAAAGTGGGGGCGTAAGCAGTGTTAATTATTTCTACTAAAGTGGCAATTAATGCCCCACTGGTGGTAAGGGTGAAATCACCTTGGTTCAGGGTAATGTTTTGTAGGTTTAAACTACCACCAACATTAGTGACATTAACATCACCTACGCCACCGGCTTGAATGCTCAAGTTACTAACTTGGGTATAGAGATTAATATCATTTTGGGCGGTTGTTACCTGTAATGTATTAGCCTGTATGCGGTTAGTATTTTCTGGTAGGAAATCCTCTGAAATTAGTTTTATTGTAGTCCCAGATAAATCACCTGTTTGGTGTTGGAGGATGATATCTTTAACTGTTTCAATGGTGATTTGGTTGGCTATTTGCAGTTTTTCAACTGTGATATTCTCCACACCGCTAACGTTAATATTACCAGCGCCGGTGGTATTAATGTCAGTTAAACGCAGTAGAGCGGCTGATTTAATCTCAGTTTCCGTGTCACTAGTGGTGAGAGTAACTGCTACTTCTGAGAGAGTATCTTGGTGGTTGTCATCAAGGGTGAGGTCAATTTTACCGCCATTATTATTAATGTTAAGATTGTCAACTTGAAGACTAGCTGTAATTCCGGTTTGGGTGTTGATGTTGATAGCGTCAGCAGCGATTAAACCATGTTGAATATAATCGTAAGTTTCACCATTTAGGGTGATTTCGCCATCAATTAAGTAGTTGTTAATTGAGCCAGCAGTGGCGTTAAAAGTACCTGTTTCTATCCAAGCAGAAGGTAAGTTTATACTCCTAGTGGTGCCCGTAGTTAAACTAACTGTACCAGTGCTAGCTGTTTTGATGTCAGCGGCGATGTTTCCTGTAATATTACCCCCAGCTTCGGCGCTGATGCTGTCATTGGCGGTGATTTTACCAAAGATACCAATATCATTACCTGCATTTAACGTCACACTACCACCAACATTACCTAACGTACCAGCAGAGGCTACCCCAGCAAAGCTGATGTTATTTGTCGTGGAAAGGATAACCTTACCGGTGTCCTTAGTCGCCCGCAGTTCACTAACATCAGTAACATCAAGGTTGACAGATGTAATGGATACTTGATTAGACGCAGTGATAATAGAAGGCGCGGCGATGGTTGTCTCAGATGTTCTGTTGGCGGGTAATTCTCCCTTAATCTTGACATTTGCGTCACTAGTAATACTAATGTTGCTGTCAAGGTTAACGGTAGAGAGTTTACCAGCAATATTTACATCACCCACAGCCTCAATATTAATACCACCAGCAGCGGCTATGGAGTTGTAAAATACCCCATAATCCTTCGGAGTTTCGGGAGTAGTTCTGACTGTGAGCCAGATAATTTCTTCTGTGGTAATGGGTACATTGATGTACTTATTCTCGTATTTAATGCTGACATCCTTAACCTGGGTTTCCCAAGTCTCATACCGGGGACGACCATCATAAATGTTTTGCTCTGCGCTTACCCATTTCCAGGAAGTTTGTAAGCGGCCGTCAAAAACAGGTTTATATTTAGATTTCCAATGATATTGATAATCTTGCCAATCTTCTTTAATGCTGACTGGTTCAACATTACGCCCCCGGACAAAAGCACCGACATCATCACCAGTCCCATCATCAGGGTCGTAACCATCACTAAACTGAAATGTCCAAACAATGGTAGATTGTACTTCACTGTACTGAGTTTGCCAGTTAGCGAGGGTAGCAGCGCTGAGGTTGACATCAGGATAACTAACAAAAGCGTGTCCTGAATAGCTTTCTTTATCATGGCCATCCCCAAAAGCATCATCTAGGACACCAATATCAGCAGCTGTCAACTCCCGCCAATCCCATGTGGGTATATCTTCCTCATCATCGTAGCTCATTTCGCTACCATCATCATTATCCACCCAGTAGCCACCTAGGGGAACCCATTCACCGGGGTAATCAAAGTCAAAACCGAATTGTCCAGCTTTAGTGGTGGTGGATTTCTGTGTAAAGGTTAAAGTATCGTACTTAATGGCATCGATGTAGTTATCATTAGCAGAAACTAGGTCAGTGTATCTAGTCAGCTTATAGGGTGCTGGCTGTATTGGCTCCGTTTGGTCTCCCACACTCCAGTCAGGGTCAACACTAAAGTTGACTGTTTCCCGCAGGTCAAGATTAAAGTAACGATTACCAGTGTCTGCAACATAATCTACTGACCAGTGGGCTTCTCCATCTTCGGTGGGATTAACCCCTTGCTTCTTCTTCCGTCCCCGGACAAAAGCACCGACATCATCGCCGCTCCCCCAGACTGTTGTATAGATGATGGTTGACTCTACCTCGTCGTAGTTGGCTAACCACATACTCAGGTTAGAGGTACTCAGGTATTGATCATGGGGATACTCAACAAAGTCATTTTTATCCACATAATACTCAATGTCATGGCCATCCCCAAAGGCATCATCTAGAACAGCCATATCTTCAGGGGTGAGTAATCGCCAATTCCATGTGGGTATATCTTCTTCCTCACCATAGCTCATGCTGCTACCATCATCATTGTCCATCCAGTAACCACCCAAGGGAACCCATTCATCCCATTGGTCACTATAGGCCGCTGGATAGCCATCATTATCAAAGAAGTAGTCGGAGGTTTCTTGAGTATAACTAGCGTCGGCTTCGTTCCAGAAGTAACCGACGTATTCCCCTGTAGCTGTGACCCCTGCTCCTTGATTTATCCATTGATAGCTAGGGGTGTAAGCACTGGGGTTAGTTCCATCAAAAGTGTTGGGGTTGGTAGCATTTAGTAATTTAGACTGATTTTGAGATACTGTTCTCAGGATTGCTTCTAAATCAGCACTAATACCCACAGGTACACGTAAATAGATATCACTCCAACCGTCAATATCTATATTAATGATGGTGGTAGCAATGTTTTGGGGATTTGTCGCTACATCATAGGAATTATAAAACCCTGCTTGGGCGCTCTGTTTATAGTCGCTACCACCAATAATCTCTTTACGGTATGTTACCCCTTGGGCGGTTTCCATCTCAAAGGATTCGTTGGTTTCGCTGAGGTTCCAGTAAACATCATTGCGGGTGGGGTTACCGTTGATGTTTCTGTCTACCTTGGCGTTACTGAAACTAAAGTCAAACAGTCTGTAGTAACCTAGTGCTTCTAAAACTACATCCTGCTGGTCTGTGGTTAATTCGTTAAATCCAGCGTCGGATTTAGGTTTACCTGCTACTCCCCAGATAATCTCATCCACAAAGTAATCAACTTGGTTGACAAAATACTCTCTTTCTGTATCTGTTTCTGGGTTCCAGTAACTATCTTGATTGAGAACTACGTCCATAGTAAAGAACTCACTACCGACGCGTACCTGGTCAACGCCTACTTGCTCTGTAACTGTGGTGGTAATCCAGTTGACTACTTCTATCTCAATCTTACTTTCATCTTGAGGGGTGTTGGGGTCGTCGGTGGCTAATACCTTTTTTGTCCCAGCGTTAATAGTTTTCGTGACTGGGACTTGGGTTAATACGGGAATACCTATGAGTTTTTGATTTGTGGCTAAACTAGCGTCTGCTGCTACTGTTACCGTCCCCCCGGATAAAATATTAACGACACCTTGGGGAGCGTTAAGGGAACCAGTACCATAAACCAGGACTTGACCACCGTTTAACTGGGATTTGGTAATGTTACCCCGGATGGTGTCTAAGTTCCATACCGGGTCAATTCCGGCCTTAATATTTAGGTTATTACCAGCGGTGACTATCCCGTTAGTTCCTATACCGTTGATTTCTGCTGAGGTGACTACATTAATATTGATGTCTGCTGTAGATTCGTGGTTTCTGACAAAACCTTGAATTAACAGGGTGTCGGCGATGATTTCTATGGTGTCGTGGGAGGTGACTAGGGCGCGCTCTAGGGGTGATTTGCTGCGAGCGATTAATACTTCACCTGTACCGTGAATTTGGACTGCTGGTTCAGTGAGGGTTAAATCTCCTGTTCCACTGGTGGTAATCAGGGCGTTGTTAGGACGGATAGCGTCTTTGGGGTTGATTTCTTGGTAGTCAACTAGTTGAATGTTATTTCCCTGGATGTGAATTAAGCTGCGCGATCGCACTTGGTTATCAACAAAGATATCACCAGCATTATTTTTACTAGTAATGAATAATTTCTCAGGGTTAACATCTGAGTTAATTGGTAGTCCCCAAATAGATGAATTAATCTCAGGAGCGACCTGACCCCGGAACACAATACTAGACTCACCAGTGATGTTAATTGTCCCACCAGGTGCAGTATCCAGAATACCCCCACCAATGCGGGTAAGTTGAGACAGTTCACCGTTATATTCTACAGGAGCATCACCAAGGGGGATAAGGTTACCATTTGCGTCTACATATTCGCCTTTGTGGTTAATGAAGAAATTGGAACTGTTAACTAACCGGTTTTGGTTGTCTTTAAAGATAATGGGATTGACTATTAACCCATAACCACTGGGTGTAGTTCCTCCATCTAAAGTCAGGATGTCGTCAGCGACTAAATAACCGTCAACTAACAGGAGTCCGGCGGTGTTGATGGTAATATCAGAGTCGTTGTGGAAAGCTTGGATGGTTCCGTTAGTTTCTAGCTGGTTTTGTCCTTGAATGTTAATTGTTGTAGGGGTGGAGTCGTTTAATACAGCACTTCCCGTACTACTAAATCTAGCCGTAGCGTCGGTTTGAATCAAGCTTAAACTATTCATAGTCAAGTCTAAGTCATTGTCTCCACCGGCGATGGTGATGTTTATATCTCCTGTAGCTTGAGCGGAACCACCACGGGGGGTGAGGGTTCCCTCTGTCACTCCCATACCGCCAAAATTAACTAGTTCTGTAGCGTTGAGGTTAAGCGCTCCTTTACCCGTCCATGTCGTTTGATTACCTTCCGCTGTGAGGGAACTACCCGCTAAGATTGCGCCTACGACATTAATCGTATTACCGGTAATTTCAATGCGGCTGTTATCGCCACTAGTGAGAATCCGGGCGGCGGAGTTAATATTAATATCACCCGCAGCTTGTAAGATAATTTCACCCGGAGCGACTAAATCAATCCCCTGTTGCTGGTAGATACCGTTATTTTCTACAGTTCGACCGAGGTTAATGGCTCCCGTGGGGTTGGTTTGGATAAGTTGCAGGTTTTCCCCTGGGGTTTGAATAATTATCTGGCTATTGTACCCATTAATATTCTCCCCAGCGACTACTTTAAAGGTTCCCAAGCTGAGAATGTCGCTGTCAAGGTCGATACTACCAGGGGTGGTGAGTAAGGTTTCCACCGTATTCGCATCACCATCTACACCTAGGGAGCGGACAACACCTTGGTTGATGATGTTCTGACCTCCCATGGTTAGTTGTCCATAGCTAATAATGCGGCCTGAGGTGGGGGCGATGATGAGGTTACCGGCGATCGCCTGAAGATTAATAACCTTCATGTAATCAAGGTCACCAATGAAGCTATCAATGACGACATCATTCAAACCTTGAATATTCAAGACTTTACTATCAACGCGGCTAGTCCCAAAGGTATGAATACTAGTTTCATTCTCTACTACTTCTTCACCCGCACTTAAATTAATCTCATTCCCTGCAGTGAGACTTCCATGGAGTTCTAAAGTCTTACTAGCAGTGACATTAATATTATTGTTCTCACCCCCAGCGACCACATCACCTTTAACCACGCCATAGACACCAATATTTAGGTTAATGTCACCGTCTACAGTTTCCAGTAACCCAGTCCAATCTAAATCAACATCAACACCATCGGGGGATGTTCCACTGTTGAGGTGAATAGCTTCATATGCTAAGACCTTACCCGCAATATAAAGCTTACTATTGGGTCTCTCCGGTGAACCGATAGTAACTTGAGAACCCACTTCCCCAGCTTGAATATTATAAGGGAGTATGGAGGTGATATCTGCGGTTAGTGGGGTAAAGCCTAGCAAGTCTGCGTTAATCGTCCCTTGATTTATTAGCTCAAATTCATAGGAACTGGTTAAGACTAACCGCCCTTCCCGAATTTTCACCAACATATCATACTGGTCAAAGTCTGTGTAAGTACTATCTACTGCTGGTGTATCTTGATTTTGAGTACTAACAACAGTCCAGGTAGCACTTACCAGCGCCGTGTTTAAATCTGCGACTAAATCCGCTACTTCCTCGTTATTCTCAGTCTCTGACTTTGGTAGAATTACATTGGCTGCAATGACAAAACCCACCTTATCTATTTGTAGCTTGAGGGTGACATCTTGGCTAATTACCCCCGTTGCTAACTCATAGAATCCAGTAGCAGCAATTTCATGACTATGAGCAGGGGCTAAAATATCAACTCTACCCGCAGCATTGAGGTTGATATTACTGTCTGGTTTCCAAGTAGATATTTGGGTAGAACCATAAACCACCATCCCCCGACCACTATAATTAGTGCTACCGTCCTCCGGGTCTGGTTCCACAGGGTCAACCCCACCAATTAAATCTATCTGTTTACCAGCTTGGAGAGTTTGACCGATTCTAATTTGGTGGTCTGCGGTCACTTTTAGGGTAGATTCCCCATTGAAGTGAGTTACATAACGCCCCATGTAAGAACCAGTAGCGTCTCTAACTGTAGTTACCTCACCCCCTGGGACTAATAACCCCTGGATATCAGCATCTTGAGTCGCGTTGATTTCTATGTGACTATCGGGGGTATGGGTAACTAGTTCACTCGCAGCTTGAATAAAGGTTCCCGTACCAGAGGGGTGAGCGCCTCCGTTGATTTCTATTAAATCATGGGCGAATAGGTAAGCACCGGTTTGGATAGGTTCCCCTGCTTTGTTGACGGTGTTACCACCGACAAAAGCTTGACCGAGGGAGTTAATCTTAATTGCGCCATAGTTACCAGACCAGTCTATGGTTTGACTTTCCAGGTTACCATTATCATCAAAGGTTTGGAACAGTTTACCACCAGCTACCAAGGTTCCCATAACCTCCATGTTCCCTTGATTGTTAATGGTAATCACTCCCCCACTGCTATCAGAGCTCAACCCATAAGCTGCAGCACCACCAGCGGGGGTGATTAATAATCCTAAGCCATTGTCATCACTTCCACCTATCCCCCCATTCATGGTTACAGACTTGGAAGCTAATAAACCTGTATCTAGGAAAAGTTGCTCACCAGATGTAACAACCACAGTGGAGTCATTACCCGCAAAGGTGACACCATTAGCGCCAATTTCTCCTCCTGCAACTACTGCGCCGAGAATATCTACATCTTTAGCGCCTGTAATGGTAATCGCACTACCTGCTTTTGTAGTTCTAACCCTAGAAGTCCCATGAACGTAAACACTAGAACCCCTGCTGTTAGATCTGTCTGTGGTCAAAATATTGATTTGACTTTCGGAGGTGAGGAAACCTTCTACATAAACCCAACCGGTGGTAGCAATATTTAAATTAGAGTTTTCGCCGCTGACGTTGATGTTACCTCTGAGGATGACATCATCACTAAACCCTAGGTTAAGGGTGGCGTTGTCAGCCAGACTGGTAATAGTACCAGTGAGGAAGAGTGAGAATGGGTCGGGTTGTAAGTCTTTGAGGTACAAGTCATCTGGTAAACCTACTTCCAGGTAATCATCATAATTAGATAGGCGCGAAGTCTGGGAGATTAGTTTAATATCTCTTTGGGTAGTGACTGAACCAGGAATAAATATCCCGTGACTAGATTCTAAGGTGAGCGTTCCTGCAGTCACCTCATTTACCCGCATATCACCGGTTAAGACTCTAATATCAGCGTTTCCGATGACATTAGCTCGCTCCAAATACAAGTCATCAGAGACTTCCCGCAAATAGGCGTTACTATTACTAGCGACGATTAATTTACCCTCCGTGAGGGAATTGGTGTTAATTTCCAGGAAGTTATCAGCTGTAGCGATGTTACCCAGAGCATCTAAGGTAATATTCCTACCTACCACATCGGGAGTATTTTCCTGGGTGTCGATGATTGATTGGGTAGTGCGTAAACCCACATCAAAGTTACTTTCAATCTTACCCACCCGGAAGTTACGGTAAAGAGAGTTAAGATAAATCGCTCCTTGTTCTTCCCCTGTGGATTTAACGTTAATTACTCCGTCGTTAAGGACATCTACATCTAAGTAATTGGTATGTTCCCCAATAAAGCTGGTGTCGGACTCTATGTTAATGGCGGAACTGCTGATATTGAGTGCGTCTTTGTTGTTGTCAATAATGAAGCCTTTAACATCTAAGTCTACCGTTCCCCCGGCTGTGATGGTATTCAGGAGTACGTCAGTATTAGTGACTTCTATTTTAATATTAGAACTACCGTTGACCTTATTGATTGTTAATGCTTCTTCCCCTAAGTAACGGATGTAAGCATCACCTGTGGATTCGGCGCTCAGTTGTCTTACTTCCCCTGTCATGTTGATGCGGAAGGGGATATCAGGAGTGTGGGAAGCTATGACACCACCGGAAATTAACAGGATGTTGTTACCAGAGGTGGTAATGGCGGGGGTGTCTGTGGTGTGGTTATCAATGAGATTACCTGTAGACTGTAGTCTGACGTTCCCACCTGCGGTAATTTTGTCAACCGTCAAATTACTTCCGTCTTGGAGGGCGATCGCACCCCCAGCATCTATATTAGTTAATTCATCGGTGAGGACATCAACATCATTAATCACCTGTAAAGTCAAGGTTTTAATTACAGACTTGTCTAAAACCAGTTGACCTGTTTCTAGGGTGACATTACCCACAGCGTCTGTTCCATGGGAAGCGGTTAATCTCTCCCACTGGGTGGGGTCAAGGTAAAGTTGGCGAGTTAAGTCTAAACTAGCAGGCTCTCCCAAATACTTATATAATCCATATTCCGCCGCATCATACTGGACTAAAACTATATCCCCCTGATTCACATTGCGGTTATCCACAATTAACCGACTCACACCGGTGACAATATCTGGGTTAACTAGTTGCCATGCAGCAGTATCTGTAAAATCAGATTGAGCCAAATTAACGTTACTTGCTCCATCCCCCAAATACCTGTAAGTGCCGTAAGTCACCCCAATAATATCGCTAACAGTGGCACTAGAAAGTAACTTCTTCTCCTCAGTACTCAGGTCTGTATAACCGTTTTCCAGGTTAATTACAACCTTGTCCCCAACCTTACCCAAATTACCACCAGTGGTGACAGTGAGGTGACGAGCAACTATATTATACTCCTCTGCTTTTTCTGGGGGAGTATTTACCCCTGTGGGTTTACTCAGGGGATAAAGGAAGCTGTAAAGAGGAACTGACAAAGGATACCTTAAAGAATCCTCCGCGAATGCAGCTAAAGCTTTATCACTTAGCTCTCTACTTGCTAGAGCGGAAATTTCCCCTAAATTATCCAGAATTGACCCATCAGTCGCATCTAAATAAATATCTCCCTCGGTCTCCATTCCCAGTAGATGTAAATCCCCTGTGGTTTGACGGAGGTAAACATCACCTTTGGCGCTTCCTCCTACTCCACCGGAATCGTTGGTACTGACATTTACCCACTGTTGTGCATTCCCAATACCGCCCTTGCTGGTGTTGAGGATAATGTCATCACCGGTGATGAGAGCATTATTGTTAGACATACTAATACCATCGGCGGCGCGGATGCCAATGTCACCCCCGGCGGTAATGTTATTAACTATCAGGTAACTGCTCTTATTGTCTGGGGAAACTATCAGTAAATTAATATCTTGTTGGGCGATCGCATTGAGAGGTTGTAAACCGCCTTGAATTGCTACTTCAATATTACCGGACTCTGCTTTTAAAGAAAGAGAATCTAAATTCCCTACTTCGCTACTTTCCTTAGTATTGGCGTAAATTACACTAGAACCCACGCTCTGAATATAAGCGCCACTAAGTTGCAAATTACTGCTGGGGGATTCAATATCACCATAAAGCTCTAACCCACCCACGCTGTTAATGCTGATACTCGCTTCACTGCTGCTAGGTCCTGGAGGAACTGAATATCAATCGGGTAATCAGCTTTGAGAGCGTGAGTATAGTAATCCTTTAACCCCTGAATAACAGTTAATTGAAAGTGGTAAGTTTTCTTTTGTAAAAAACCACCCCCACTAGTCCAGGTTTTTTCCTTAGTGGAAACGTTACGGAAATCACTATCATAACGGTTTAGGGGAGGGTCATTATAATCCTTAGCATTGCTGGTGTTACCAGTATCTTCCCACTTACTACTATCACTAAAGTCCTGGAGGGACAGTTCTAAGTCCGCATTTTCTCCTATGTAGCGATAAATCTTCTTATTGTTAATATCCCTGACTAAGGAAACATTCTGGATTAAATCAACACTATTATCTTCAGTCTGCTCATACTCAACCCGGTAAACTACTTCTACTGTTTCCCCAAGTAACTCGCTGAGAATAGCGCCCCATTGAGCTAATTGATTATCTGTAACTAACGCTTCCGACTCTAGTAAGGGTTTCTCATCTGTAAATTCTACTTCCCGCCATTCGTAGGAATCATCCTCTACCAGTTCATCTACCTCTAAATCCCAGCTAAAGTCGAAATCTAAGCCAAAAGCTTTAAACAACTTACCCAGGTTTAAGGACAGGTCTAAAACCTTTTTCTCATATTTAAAGACATAAACCGCCGTTTTCTCCTGTCCTTCGGTCCGACATATAGAACCTGTCTCGGACGGGTTGATATTTAATCTCATCATTAACACCATTAGTCGCCTGGTTAACTAAGCTGTAGTCTATGGCGTTACTAACTGTATTGTGAACCCCTTGATAATTAGCGGTTTGGATACCCTCAGCGTCTAAGGTATATTCTGTCTTCTTCAGGGTTTCTGTGTCAATAATCGTAATTTTGCCCTTACGGTTAGTGGTGGTGTCGATGTTGTTGAGAATGAGCTTGTAAGGACTGGCGTTATTAATGTCTAGATTAGTGTAACCATTTGCTACCCTTAATTGTCCGTTACCAGTGCTGAAGATTTGCCCGGCGATGGTAATTTGTCCACCTTTGGGGATAATATCATCTAAAATAATCGCCTGTTGGTTGGGGTCAAAGTAACCATCCACAGGTACTTTATCTTCACCGAAGCTAATCCCCGCGATAGTTTGACCGTTATCATCGGTAAAATTAGTAATGTTATTACCGGGGTTGAAGTTGGGAGCAACATCTAACTCAATAGTCGTTACCCCACTCTGGATAATCCCGTTAATATTCAAATATCGAGCGGTAATACTAATTAAACCCTGAGCCAGGATGCGGGAACGATTCTCATTAATGGCTGACCTTAAATCTTGTCCCTCAATGTCCCCCGCATCAGTGTAAATCTTAGATCCGGGTTCCCCCCATTCATCAAAAACTACCGCTCTGGTAATGTCCAGATTTAAATATTGTCGCGGGTCGCGGTTGGTGTGGAACCAACCATCTGTATTTAAGTTAAAATTCCGCGCAGCATTAATTGTGATTGTAGCGGCTCTGAGTTCCCCAGAAACGTGGATGCTACCTTCTCTGTTGTCAATATATAAGTCACCAGCTTCGTTGATGACATCCCCTAGTAAGTATATATCCTGGTCAGCGGCGGGGATGGTGATTCCCACCAAGCCGTATTGACTGTTAGGGAAGGCATCTTGGACTATGGAGATATTTTTAGGACTGGTGTCGTTTACCTTAGTCAATGGACTGTTGTTAAAGTAAACGTTACCAGGACCTAAAACTGTATACTCACCATCAATGATTTTAATGCGTTTGTTGTCCCTGATGATGGCATCATTGACGTTAAGGGTGAAGGGAGACTGGTTAGTTACCCTAATTTCCGCCCCAGATCTAGCAATTAATTTCTTGCTGTTAATTAAGGCCTGATATTTACTATCACTCCCGTCCGCTTCGATAAAGATGGAACCAGGAGCAGCGTAGATATTGGGAAGGTTGACAAACAGTAAATCTAGTTGCTCCCTCACAAAGCCAGTTTCTGGGTCGATTAAACCAGAATCGGCGATCGCCTGGTCAATAGCAGCTAACTGTACCTCATACCTAGCGATAGCTTCTGGGTCTGTCGCATGGCTTCCCATCCAGTCTAATACTTGGTTTCTCTGTTCTATCAACAGGTTCCCTAAACTAGCATAGGTTAAAGTCACGTCATCCACTTCCGTGGGCTTCACCACATAGAATTTATTCTGGAGACTGTTCTTAAACTTAACAGTGGCATCGCTATCATAAACGGTTTTATCGGTTAAATCTGGACTAGCTCCCACATATTCCCACCGCTGGGTATCTGTATAATTCTCCTTCTCCAACATCACAGAGTCAGGCCCAACATTAGTTATGGGTTTATATCTGTAATAATGTCCCAGTCTTCCCCCCGCATTAGCTCCCCTAATAACTCTAACCAAGGTTCCTGTATATATAGATAAACTTAGGGAATCTAGGTTTAACGCTTTATACTCATACTTAGTTTCCGCATCCAAGCCCAGATCAGCTTTTTCTGCATTTGTCAACTGATTGTTAGGTATCCCTTGTCTGTTAACAGTTTCACTCAACCGCGTTGGACTGAGTTGCTGTACACCCCCCACTGTTACGGGCTTGATTTGTACGGTGGTTTTATTATTAATCCCAGCTTCTATTAAGACATCATTACCGATATTTACCTGGTTAGTGCTGTCTACATCCGCACCGTCGGGAACATCAAAGCCAAAGGGGACCAAGGAAATACTAACTACACTACCATCAGTCCGGGCGCGCTGTCCTCCGCCAATGCCTTCGTTAGCTACCAGGGTCACATCTTCTAAAGCTCTAATAATCGTCTTCCCGGAAATATCAATCTGATTAACTTCGTTAATTTTCGCTTCTACATCGGGGATGCTGAAACTCGGACCAAAAGAAATAGTGGTAACTTGTCCATTAGCGGAACTTCCCAATAAATTAGGAACTGCAAAACTGTCTCTACCAGTAAACAGATAAACGTCGCTACCTTTAAGCACAGCATCTTTAACTGTAATCTGTTGGGTGCTGTCTACGTCAGCTTTGGCGTTAGCAGCTGCAACCCCGCTAAAAGCAGAAGCGGAGAAAATATCTGTACTGACAAAGGTATCACTATTAGACCTGGCGGTTAAGTACATATCCCCAGATTTATTTTCTAGGGTAGCAGTATCTATGTTAATTCCTGTCTTAGTTTGGGCGTTGATTTCCGATAAACCCACGGCGACGCTAAAGCCGCTTAATGTATCAACTTCTACTTTGTCAATGGCGCTGACATCAGTTAAAGTTTCAATTCTGAATACCCCGCGATTGGCGTTAGTTCCTTTAACGGTAATATTGGTGTTTTTCCCAATATTAACTACTGCTTCTAAAGGATTGCTAGAGTGCCAATATCTGTAGTGCTTTGCAGCACTGACACCACCCCCGCACCAGCGGAACCGGTTTTTAAATTCGCCTCATCCTCTCCGGTGTATTCCTCTTTAACCAGGCGATTTACCGCTGCGACAACCAAGTTATCAGCTGTAATATTGCTGTTAGCCCCGATATCAACATTAGTTTTACTAGTAATAGTATTATCTACCACAGCCCCAGTACCCGCGGCTAAGGCTACAGCGTAACTATCCGCCCCCGCATCTACCTTTTGGCTGAGATTAGAGGTAACAAGAAGACTTTTGAGGTTGATTGTGGTACTGTCCCCAATGCGCGCCAAGGTAGAGTAATCATTAGTGACTGTGGAGGAAGAACCCAAACCAGCAATTACCCCCGCACCCGCTGCGACGCTTTCTGGTAGCAGGTCAGAAACACCACTAGCTTCTATAGTTAACAACCGCCCATTAACCACAGAACCATTACCCAAAGTAGCGGTTACTTCGTTTATATTATTACCTCTACCCAGAGTAATATCCGCAATCATCGCCCCTGCTGCTAAAGCTCCTAAAGCGCCTCCTTTAGCATCAGCCCTGACCTGATTATCCCCGGTCGCTTTAATTTCTACATCACCCAAGGCATTTAAACTCACACCTTCGGTAACCGCTCTCACCACAGTAGTAATATTACCCGTAGCCATATTAGCTGTAACCCCAGCCCCAATCCCAGCGGCGGCTGCAATGCCTATAGATAGAGTCTGGGGAATATAGCTCACAGCATCAGCATTAATCCTAATGTTATTGGCAGTAATACTCAAAGGAATAGCACGTACAGCCCAAACCTTAAGAGGGTCGTTATCCACAACGGCTTCAACGGTACTCTTAAGCTCATTTTTGACCACAGCCACACCCAGAGCTAGTGCGATCGCCCCACCCGCAGCAGTCGCTCCTTTAGCCTGTGCGGTTAGTTGAGCATCTTCATGAGCCAGAATACTCACATCTTCCCCACTCATCAGGGTGATTAAACCCGTAACCTTAGCTGTAACAGTATTCCCTATAGTATTACTAATATCAATACCACCACCACTCACAGCCAAAGCACCCGCCGCCACGGAAGCACTCACCGCATCAACATCATTAATATGTGCCTGTGCTGCACTAGCATCAACAGTAATATTTTTTAAACTTTCAATAGTTCTGGCCCCGGTGCTGTGGATGTAGGCTTGGATATCATTACTCAACTCATTTACCACCCGAGACACACCCACAGACAACCCCGCCAAACTAGCAGCCACTGCCACACCCATCGCTGAAGCCTTAGTTACCTCACTGCGGGAACTAGCCTTAACCTCCACTTCACCTAAACTACTTACCCCCGTGTTTTGCAAATAAGCATGGACCCTAGACCCCATCTTATTAGTCACAGATGCCCCACTACCAGCCGCCGCACCACCAATACCAGCGGCTACAGCCACAGCCCCCGCAAATGCGATTGACCCCACAGACTCAACCCCAGTAGCCACAACCCGCACATCACCAGTAGCCTTCACTGTTGACCCTTGAATATAAGCCAGAACCTGATTCCTATAGCCAGTGGTATCTCCCACACTATCAAAGCCAATCAGGTTTCTTGCCAGGCTCACACCCATCGCCGCCGCCGCTGCTACTAATCCTCCACTCACAGACCCCGCAGCCGCACCTACTACGGCTGACAGGTTTAAGTTACTGTCTGCCACCACAACCACGTCCCCATCCCCTCCTGCGGTTTCTATGGTGCTGTTACTGATGTAAGCCCCAACCTGGTTAGTAACAATGTTTGTACCCTCAGCCCCTGCCCCACTCAGGGCGATTCCTATGGAAGAAACACCCGCAGCTAATGCAGCCGCTACGGAGGTAGTTTTAATTTGAGCGGTTTCTTTGGCTGAAAGGGCAACTTCTCCGTTAGTGGTTTTTAAATTCACATTCTGGATGTAAGCCAAGACTTCATTTTTAATGGTGTTCCGGGCTAAAGATACCCCAATAGATACAGATACTGCTGCCGCCCCAGCAAAGGAAGCCGCTAAGGAAGCAGCACCAGTGAAGGATTCGATGGTGGAGCTATCATCCGCAATTAATTTGACTTCTTTGGCGGTGATGGTAATGGGGGTTGTGGTGGTGCTGACAATGTAGGCGTTAACTTTACTATTAATCTTGTTTTCTGCACTGACACCGGCTCCGCCTAAGCCTACACCAGCTGTACCTGCTGCTGCTACCGCAAAGGAACCAGCGGCTACTGTGGCTGAAATGTTGGTATGGGCGATCGCACTTTGATGTAAGTTACCAGTGGCTGTGACATTGGCATTATTAATGTAGGCTTGAACTTCTCCAGTGATGTGATTCTCAGCCGCTGCTGCCCCAATGGATACCCCGACCCCCGCAGCGCCGCCACCACCTGCAGCCCCAGATGCTGCTGCAATCAGGGCATTAATGTTAGATGTATTTTCCGCTGTCAGAGTTACATCACCAGCACTGGTAATCGTGCCTCTATCAATATAGGCATTATTTTTATGGGTGATAATATTGTCTGCTTTGGCACCAGCACCACTGACTGCTATACCCGCTGTACCCCCTAACCCAGCGGCGAGGGAAGCGGCGATAGAACTAGCTTTAATAGAAGCAGCTTCTTTCACTGATGCGATTAGAGCACCTGTGTTAGTTGTAATGTTGGCAGTTTTAGTGTAGGCTGTCACTTCACTAGTAATGGTATTCCGGGCTAAAGATACGCCAATAGATATAGAGACCGCTGCCGCTCCGGCAAAGGAGGCTGCGAGGGATGCCGCACCGGTGAAGGATTCAATGGTAGAGGTATCCTCAGCGATTAATTTTACTTCCTTGCCAGTGATGGTAATGGGGGTAGTGGTGCTGCTGGCAATGTAGGCATTAACTTTAGTATTAATCTTGTTTTCAGCACTTACACCGGCTCCCCCTAAACCAGCACCAGCAGTACCCGCTGCCGCAACCGCAAAGGAACCAGCGGCTACGTTAGCGGCAATATTAGTATGGGCGATCGCGCTTTGATGTAAGTTACCGGTGGCGGTGACATTGGCATTATTAATGTAGGCTTGAATTTCTCCGGTAATTTGATTTTCAGCTACGGCTGCCCCAATGGATACACCGACCCCGGCAGTACCGCCACCACCCACAGCCCCAGAGGCTGCTGCAATCAGGGCATCAATATTAGATGTGTTTTCTGATGTGAGAGTTATGTCACCGGCACTGTTAATAGTGCCTCTGTTAATATAGGCATTGTTTTTATAAGTAATAATATTATCTGCTTTTGCCCCAGCCCCGCTGACTGCTATACCTGCTGTACCCGCTAAACCGGCGGCGAGGGAAGCGGCGATAGAACTGGCTGTGATAGTAGAGGCTGTTCCCACCTCTGCACTGATACCACCCAAGTTGGTGGTGATGTTAGCATTGTTAGTATAGGCAGTAATTTCACTACTAATAGTGTTCTCAGCTAAAGACACGCCAATAGATAGGGAAACACCGGCCGTACCGGCGAGTGTTGCAGCTAGGGATGCCGCACCGGTGAAGGATTCAATGGTGGAGGTATCATCAGCGATTAATTTTACTTCCTTAGCTCTGACAGTAATGGGGGTAGTGGTGGTGCTGGCAATGTAGGCATTCACCTTAGTATTAATCTTATTCTCTGAACTTACCCCGGCTCCGCCCAAACCAACGCCAGCCGTACCCGCAGCCGCAACCGCAAAGGAACCAGCCGCGACAGTAGCAGAAATATCTGTATCGGCGATCGCACTTTGATGTAAGTTACCAGTGGCTGTGGCATTAGCATTATTAATGTAGGCTTGGACTTCTCCAGTGATTTGATTTTCAGCCGCTGCTGCCCCAATGGATACACCCACACCAGCAGTTCCACTACCACCCACAGCCCCAGATGCCGCCACAATCAGGGCATCAATATTAGATGTATTTTCTGATGTCAGAATTATATCACCAGCACTGGTAATCGTGCCTCTATTAATATAGGCATTATTTTTATAGGTAATAATATTATCTGCCCTTGCGCCAGCACCACTGACTGCTATACCCGCCGTACCCCCTAACCCAGCGGCGAGGGAAGCGGCGATAGAACTAGCTTGAATAGAAGCAGCTTCTTTCACTAATGCGATTATTGCGCCTGTGTTAGTAGTGACGTTAGCATTGCTGGTGTAGGCTGTCACTTCACTAGTAATGGTATTCCGGGCTAAAGACACGCCAATAGATAGGGAAACACCGGCCGTACCGGCGAGTGTTGCAGCTAGGGATGCCGCACCGGTGAAGGATTCAATGGTGGAGGTATCATCAGCGATTAATTTTACTTCCTTGGCAGTGATGGTAATAGGGGTAGTGGTGCTGGCAATGTAGGCATTCACCTTAGTATTAATCTTGTTTTCAGCACTCACCCCGGCTCCGCCCAAGCCTACGCCCACTTTGCCACCACCAGCAACCGCAAAGGAACCAGCGGCTACAGTGGCTAAAATCACACCATCGGCGATCGCAGTCTGATGTAGGTTACCAGTGGCTGTGACATTGGCATTATTAAGATAAGACTGGATTTCTTGGGTGATAGTATTGTTCGCAACACCTACACCCACGGAAGCAGCAGCCCCTAACTTACCACCAAAAGCTAGAGCACCGGAAGCCGCCGAAATCATAGCATCCACAGAGGCGCTATTTTGTGATGTCAGTTCTACATTGACCGCGTTAATAATTCGACTATTATCAATGTAGGCATTATTTTTAGACAGAATGATATTATCAGCGGCAGCACCAGCCCCACTAACCGCAAAACCTGCCTTACCAGCAACTGCTGCTGCTACGGAAGCGGCGATGGAAGTAGCAGAAATGGCTGTTTCTTGCCTCCACCGCTTGCCATCATTGTAATTCTCAGCAGCGAGATTGTGGGTTACTAATTGCCAACGACTAGTATCACTATAATCTTCAACACTCAAATCAATACCATCAATATTAACCGAGCTTCTATAAAACGCACCGCCAGTACCACCGCCGGCATAATCATTAGCTAACTTGACAATGTTCCCGGCTGTAATATAGCAACCGCCAAGGTAATTTAAGCATAAACTATAAGTAGTCCCTTTTCATGTGAAGCGATCGCTTGCTACAGGTATATGCCCAAGCCGTACAGTTACGACCTTCGTCAAAAAGTAATCCAAGCGATTGAACTCGATGGCTTGAAGAAAACTGAAGCCAGTCAAATGTTTAATATTAGTCGCAACACCATCACCCTATGGTTGAAGCGAAAAACCGAAACGGGGGACTTCCAAGCCTTGCCTAGTAAGCGTCCTGGGAATGGTCACAAAATTACCGATTGGGAAAAATTTCGTGAGTTCGCTTCCGTGCATGGCGATAAAACCCAAGTAGAGATGGCCTCACTTTGGCCTGAAGAAATTAGCGAGCGCACAATCTCAAGAGCTTTGAAAAAAATTGGTTTTACGCGAAAAAAAAGACTTATGGCTACCGTGAGCGCGATGAGGTTAAACGACAGGCTTTCGTAACGCAGTTGTCTAAGTTACCTGTGGAGAAGATTGTATACCTCGATGAGTCAGGAATGGACAACCGAGACCAGTATGATTACGGTTGGAACTCAAAAGGACAGCGCTTCCATGCACTTAAATCAGGTCGTCGTCAAGGTCGGGTGAACATAATTGCCGCGCTGTGTAACCATCAGCTGATAGCTCCTTTCACTGTTGAGGGTGCGTGTAATCGAATAGTATTTGAGACTTGGCTTGAAGCTTGTTTGCTTCCCACACTCAAACCGGGACAGGTTGTGGTGATGGATAATGCTACATTTCATAAAGGTGGGCGCATTCAACAACTGATTGAGTACGCAGGGTGTGAAGTGTTGTACCTACCACCTTATTCTCCAGACCTGAATCAGATTGAAAAATGTTGGTCTTGGTTAAAAAGTCGAATCCGCAAAAAACTTGAGCAGTTTGATTCTTTACGAGATGCCATTGAGGATGTCTTACTTTTTGCGTCCTAACCTCCTTGGCGGTTGCTATATTTACCAAATCATCTGAGGTTGTAGATTCAGTGGTGTAATTATAAGCTTCCCCTAAGAACCGATAAACTTTATCATCAGCAGTTTTCACCCTATCCCCAATCATCAAAGCCACTGTCTGGGAGGTATTATAGCGGTGATTAAACTTACTCTGGTCTTCCAGGGTATTTGCTTGGAGAATGACCGAGCCTGTAATAGTGCCATGGACATCTTTAATGTAGGCATTGACGTGATTATCAATATAGTTACTTGCCAAAGACAAACCTAAAGAAAGAGAGCCGCTAACTTTACCCCCTGACAATGAAGCCCCCACCGATATGGACTGGACATCACCGGTAATGCGGGAAGTGTCCGCCGCCTTCACAGTCAGATCCCCACCTTGAGCCGTAATTGCTGTAGTCCCAGCACCATCAATGTAAGCATTAATCCGGGTTGCTATTTTATTAGTAGCCTCTAGCCCTGCAGCACTTAACCCCAAAGCATTGCCTTGAGAAGACAAACCAACCGCAACAGAGGTAACAGCCACCGTAGCATCAATAACAGTATTTGATGTTGCAGTTAAGCTAATGCCCTTAGCCGCAGTAATGGCACTATTCAGAGCATAGGCTTGTACCTCAAAAGGATTGGGAGTAGTTTGACTATACTCATTCCAACCGATTAAGTTACGGGCTACAGAAACCCCAATGGAAGCACCGGGGGTAAAACCTTGACTAGCAGCTACCGCAACGGATAGGGATGTTACCTTTGCGGTGATGCTACCGCCATTGATAGCACTGATGGTGACTATCCCTTCATTTTCCCCTGTACCTGTTGCTACCACAGGGGCGTTATCTAAATAAGCATTAGCTTTACCCCTAATTAAATTGAAGGCTAACGCCCCTCCACCACTGAAGCCAATGGCTTTTTCACCAGAGTTCAAACTGACTGCAACGGCAATGGAAGAAGCAATAGAGCTAGCGTCAATAGCTGCATTCTGTTGGGCGCTAACGGTAACACTGCCATTAGTAGCTGTAACGGAGCCATTCTTGATATAAGCTTCTGTGTTGTTGAGAATTTCATTCCGGGCGGCACTGAAGCCCACAGATACTGTATTGGTTGATGCTGCCCCCACTCCCACCGCCAGGGATGGGGCTTCTACATTGGCATCAATGGTAGATGTATTACTTACCTCTACTCGCACACTACCGTTATTGGCTCTGACAGTAGGGGTATTTTCTAAGTACGCCCGGCTCAGGGTACCCACTTTGTTGAGGGCTACTACTGCACCGACACTGACGGATGTGTTACTAGACTCAGTTTGTAAGGTGCCCACAATGGCTGTGGATGATGTGCCAATATTTGCAGATATATCAGCCTGGGAAGTGGCAGTTACAGCTAAACCGCCAGCAGACTGAATACTAGAGTTGAGAATGTATGCTTCAACTTCTGCTAAATCTGCCGTACCAATGCTAGTACCAAATAAGGTATCAATGGTGTTAAATAAGAAGTTCTGTGGTTGCCAGCCTATGGTATTGAATGCTAAGGTAATGCCTACAGAAACGCCTTTAGATGTGGTATTACTAGTAATCTCGGCATCAATAATAGAAGTGTTTTTAGCATCGATACTCACACCGCCTGTGTTGGTGGTGATGTTACTGCCGCTAATATAACTATTGGCTTTACTCAATACTAGGTTAGTGGCGATGATGCCATTGACAGCCAGGGAATTACTCTTGGCGATTACACTACCGCCGATGGCTTCCACTGTACTTTCATCCACGGCAGTGATAGTGGCATTTTCTAAGGCAACCAATTTGATATCAGCAGATATGGTAGTCGCCCTATTGACATAGCTCTCAACGTTACCCCTGACATCATTACGGACAATCAAACCGCCAATGCCCTGAGAATCAGAGCCGGTTATACTAATGCCTACATACTTATTTCCCCAAGCTAAGGCATCATCTACCGCACTATCTAAAGGAATTTTCTCCCATTTACCACTGCTATAGTTTACAGTTCCTAAGTCAAGATTTTCTCCCTCTGCATCGGTACCAACAAACTGATAAAAACCACCCGCATCTCCACCGTTAGTATATTCATCGTCTACTCGAACAATTTCGGAGTTTTTAACATCGCGCTGCCCTGATTTAGTCGTGTATTGATAAGAACCCGAAAGAATATTATCAAATAGAGTAGTGATTACCAAACCGGGGTTATTAGTGGTGGATGAGAGGGCTTGCAAAGTACTATTAGCTACAATATGAGCATCATCTACTGCAGATATATTTATCCCGCCAGTGGCATTCACGGTATTCAACTGCAAATTTCTGCGATTATTATAGTCAATATATGCCTTAGCATCCGTGTTAACCATATTATTGGCTACCACAAAGCCCATACTCTTACTGCTGGCATCTGCAAAGGCTGTGGCTACTGATGTGGAAGTATTACTAATAGTGGCATTGATTTGGGCATCATTAGTAGCTGTAAGGGAAATATCTCCCGTGGCTTTAACTGTGGTATCAAATAAGAAGGCGTGTACTTTAGCAGGTTGCTGGCTATTAAAGGCATTGGCCATGACCGGATCACCCAGTAAGGTATCGAGAGCCTGGAACATGAAGAATTTTTGTGACTTCCAGCCAATGGTGTTAAATGCCATTGTCACTCCCTGTCCTGTATCGCCACTGCTGATAGTATTTAATGTCTGTGCGTTAATGTGGGAAGTATTTTGAGCATCCAGAACCAAATCACCTGTAGTGATATTACTTGCCGTAATATAAGCTTGGGAATCACTGAGGATTAGGTTGGTGGCAATAACTCCACTGCGAGCAACTACATTGCCTTTACCCATGACAGTACCGCCGGAAGCTGAGGCAGTAATATCTGCGGTTGCGCTGATTTCTGCGGTTTCCAGAGACTTTAAAGTTATTTCCCCTGCGGTGACTTCTCCCCTGTTGATGTAGGCAACTACATTACTTTTCACGTCATTCAAGACTACCAGCCCGCCAACACCCGCAGCATCAGAACCTCCCCCAACGGCAAGATTTAACCCTTGGGGTACTAATTGGGTTTCCGTTACCTCTTTCCAATAACCTTTATCACTATAGTTTTCACTGCTGAGGTCTAATGTGGCAGTAGTACCCATATATTCATATACACTGCCAGGTTTGCCCAATCCTGAGTCATAATCATCAGTGAGACTAACTCTGTCGCCAAATTTGACCGTTCTTTCCCCCTCTAAACTGGTAAAATCAACATTTAAGAGATCGTTGATTCCCTCTTGGAGAAGGGCAGCACCACCATCATTGGTCGTGGTAGAAGAAGAAACGATTTTACTATTGGCATAAATACCAGCATTGTCTTGGGCTGCGATCGTCAGTTCCCCAGCGACATTGACTATGCGGGCACCTCTGTAAACACCATCATAATCAATATATGCTTCTGCGGTACTACTAAGTTTATTACTTGCTAAAATTAACCCGGCGCTCTTGCCACTCGCACCATATAAAGCTGAAGCTGTAGAATCCGCAGCATTACTAACAGTAGCGTTGATTTTTACTTCAGAGATGGCAGAAACAGATAAATTACCGCCGACATTAACCTCAGTATTTCTGATATAAGCTTTTACGCTAGCAGGCTGCTCCCCTGATGAAGCCCCAGAAATCAGGGGAGCGCCAATTAACGTATCCAGAGCATTAGCAAAAACATTTTGCGGTTTCCAGCCAATGGAGTTAAAAGCTAACACACCAGACCTACCTGTATCCCCCGTAGACAGGGAACTTAGGAGAGTAGCATCAATAATTGATGTATTATTAGCAATTACATTTACATCGGTTCTACTAGCAATATTACTATTGCTGATGTAGGCCTCTGCCTGACTCAATACTAAGTTAGTAACTGCTATGCCGCCTGTGGCTACTACTGTACCACTACCATAAAAACTACCTCCTGAAGCAGTAATTTCACTCTCTGTATTAGCTGTAATAATTGCTGACTCTTCGGCTTTGATGCTAATGTTGGTGGCGGTAATTTGGGCTTTATTTATCCAACTTCCTACCTGACTACGTACGTCGTTACGTACTACCATTGCTCCTACGGCTTTAGCATCTGAATTACTGATATTACCGGGATTTGGTACATAGTCGGCTGTTGATTGGGTGATTTTCTGCCAGCGACTGGTATTTGTATAGTCTTCTGTGCCTAAGTCAATTATCAAGTCTAAATCTGTACCCAAGAATCTGTATACACTACCACCATCTCCCCCGCCGCTATAATCCGCTGCTAGCCTGACTTTATGAATCAAGGGTATGAGTAATTTTGTTCCTGATGCTGTGGTGTATTCGTAGTCGTCTAAATAATTCAGGTAGTTTTGAATAATTCCTAAGCCGCCATCGTTGGTGGTCACGGATTTACTGACTATGGTACTGGTGGCTTCTATCCCCGCTGTGTCTTTGGCTGTGATGCTAATATCCCCACCTACTATGACTACTCCTGGTGTGGTGGTGCTGTAGTCTATGTAGGCTTGGGCTTGGCTGTTAACTAGGTTACTAATTAGGGCTGCTCCTATGGCCTTACCGGATGCTCCATATAGGGCTGATGCGGCTGATTCGGCTTGGTTGCTGACTTTGGCTGTGATCTGGGCTGTGGACTCTGCTAGTAATGTCAGATTTCCTGGTGTGGTGATGCTGCTGTTTTGGATGTAGGCTTTGACTGTGAATGGCTTGGCTGTGCCTAACGCTGAATCCCCTAATAAGGCATCTAGGGTGTTCGATAATATGTTTTGTGGTTGCCATCCTATGGTGTTGAAGGCGAGGGTGACTCCGAGGGCTTTGTCTCCTGATGTGGCGTTGGTCAAGATGGTGGCATTTATCTGACCGTCTGATATCCCCTCTAGTGTAATATCCCCGCTGCTGGTTTCTATTTTGCTGTTACTGAGGTAGGCTGTGGTTTCGCTAAGTACGGTGTTGGTGGCTATGGTGCCGGCTACGGCTATGACTGTGCCACTACCGTAGGAACTACCCCCCGATGCTGATGCTGTGGTTTCTGCTAGGGCTGTGATCTGGCTGCTGTCTTGGGCACTGATGCTCAGGCTACTACCTTTAACATCTCCATTCTGGATGTAGCTACTGACTTGACTGCGTACGTCGTTACGTACTACTAATCCCCCAGATCCCATGGCGTCTGAGTCGCTGATGTTTAACCCGGTGGGGAGGATGTTGATGTTATTTAGTGCTTTCCATAGGGCATAGTTGGTATAGTCTTGTGTGCCTAGGTCTATGGTGGCGGCAGTACCCATGTATTGGTACACTTGCCCGGCTATGCCTTTTTCTTCGGCGTAATCGCTGGCTAGTCTAACTTGGTCTCCGAATTTTAGCTGTTTACTGCCGGAGTTGCTGGTATATTTATATTCTTCTAGTAACTGTTTCCCTAGGTTGTTGATGATGCCTACTCCCCCGTCGTTGGTGGTGTTGGAGGAGGCTATGACTTTGGTGTCGGCGTTGATGTGGCTTTCATCCAGGGAATCTATGTCTATGCTGCCTGTTATTTGGATTTTCCCTGTGTTTTGTGTGTTGTCTATGTAGGCTTGGGCATTACTGTTGATGAGGTTGCTGGCTAATATGCCACCGGTGGCTATGCCGGTGGCGTTAATCAGGGCTGATGCGGCGGATGTGGCTTCGTTACTTACTTTGGCTGTGATTTGCTGTTGGGATGTGGCTGTGAGGGTGAGATTCCCGGCAGCGTTGATGGTGGATTTTTCGATGTAGGCTTTGACTTGGGCTGGTTGGGCTATGCCCAGGATGGCGCTTCCTAATAGGGCATCCAGTGTGCCAGCAAATATGTTTTGTGGCTTCCATCCTATCGTATTGAAGGCGACTGTGACTCCCAGTGCCTCATTCCCGCTGCTGGTGACGCTCAGGGTTTGAGCTTCTATTGTCGATGTGTTGCTGGCATCTATGCTGATATTTCCGGTGTTGCTGGTGATGTTGCTGTTGGTGATGTAGGCTTGGGCGCTACTGAGGATTTGGTTGGTGGTGATGGCTGAGTTCACTGCTAGGGTGATGCCACTACCGTAGGCGCTACCTCCTGATGCTGAGACTGTGCTGTCTATGTTGGCTTTAATTGTGGCGTTTTCTACGGCTTGGATGCTCAGTTCTTTGGTTGTCAGGGTGCTGTTTTTGATGTAGCTTTCTACTTTGCCACTGACTTGGTTTGTCACCACTAATCCCCCTGCGGCCACGGAATCTGAGTTACTGATGTTGTTCCCTTGGGGAATTATTTGGGTTCCTGTGACTGGTTTCCAGTACCCATAGTCGCTGTAGTCCGCTGTACTCAGGTCTATGCTCGTGTTATTTAATCCTAGATATTCGTATACTTTCCCTGTGGCTGCTTCTCTGACTCTTTCCCCAAATTTCAGGGTTCTCTCCCCTTCGTTGCTGTTATAGTCGGCGGGGATGAGGTTGTTGATTCCCCCTTGTAATAAGGCGGCGCCGCCGTCGTTGGTGGTAATGCTAGAGGATACTATTTTGCTGTTGCTGTATATGCCTATGTTGTCTTGGGCTGTGATGTCTGTTTTCCCGCCAATCACACCGCTGCCTATGCCATTCTCTATGTAGGCTCCTACTGTTGTGCTGACTCTGTTGCTGGCGAGGATGCCTCCCACGCTCATGCCACTGGCTCCATATAGGGCTGATGCTACTGAATTGGCAGCGTTGCTGACTGTGGCGTTGATTTGCGCGGTTGATGTGGCTGCTAGGTTTAAGTCTCCACTAATGTTGATTTGGGAGTTAATAATATATGCTTTAACTGCGGCTGGTTGCTCTTTTCCTAGGATGTTTGTGTTGAATAGGGCACTAAATGCGTTTCTAAATATATCTTTTGATTGCCACCCTAATGTGTTGAATGCTAGGGCTACACCCAGGGCTGTATCACCTGTATCTAGTGAACTTGATAAGGTGGCATCAATGATAGATTTATTATCAGCAGTAATATTTACATTCTCAGTACTATTAATAGTACTGTTACTTATATACGCATCCGCTTGACTTAGCACTAGGTTAGTAACTACTATGCCCCCTCCTGCTACTACTGTACCACTGCCATAAAAACTACCTCCTGATGCTGTAATCTCACTCTCTGTGTTAGCTGTAATAATTGCTGATTCTTCGGCTTTGATACTAATACTATCGGCGGTGATTTGGGCTTTATTTATCCAACTTCCTACCTGACTGCGTACGTCGTTACGTACTACCATTGCTCCTACGGCTTTAGCATCTGAATCAGTGGTATTACCGGGATTTGGTACATAATCGGCTGTTGATTGGGTGATTTTCTGCCAGCGACTGGTATTTGTATAGTCTTCTGTGCCTAAGTCAATTATCAAGTCTAAATCTGTACCCAAGAATCTGTATACACTACCACCATCTCCCCCGCCGCTATAATCCGCTGCTAGCCTGACTTTATGAATCAAGGGTATGAGTACTTGTGTTCCTGATGCTGTGGTGTATTCGTAGTCGTCTAAATAATTCAGGTAGTTTTGAATAATTCCTAAGCCGCCATCGTTGGTGGTTACGGATTTACTGACTATGGTACTGGTGGCTTCTATTCCCGCTGTGTCTTTGGCTGTGATGCTAATGTCCCCACCTACTATGACTACTCCTGGTGTGGCGGTGCTGTAGTCTATGTAGGCTTGGGCTTGGCTGTTAACTAGGTTACTAATTAGGGCTGCTCCTATGGCCTTACCGGAGGCTCCATAGAGGGCTGATGCGGCTGATTCGGCTTGGTTGCTGACTTTGGCTGTGATCTGGGCTGTGGAGTCTGCTAGTAATGTCAGATTTCCTGGTGTGGTGATGCTGCTGTTTTGGATGTAGGCTTTAACTGTGAATGGCTTGGCTGTCCCTAACGCTGAATCCCCTAATAAGGCATCTAGGGTGTTGCTCAACAGGTTTTGTGGTTGCCATCCTATGGTGTTGAAGGCGAGGGTGACTCCGAGGGCTTTGTCTCCTGATGTGGCGTTGGTCAAGATGGTGGCATTTATCTGACCGTCTGATATCCCCTCTAGTGTAATATCCCCGCTGCTGGTTTCTATTTTGCTGTTACTGAGGTAGGCTGTGGTTTCGCTAAGTACGGTGTTGGTGGCTATGGTGCCGGCTACGGCTATGACTGTGCCACTACCGTAGGAACTACCCCCCGATGCTGATGCTGTGGTTTCTGCTAGGGCTGTGATCTGGCTGCTGTCTTGGGCACTGATGCTCAGGCTACTACCTTTAACATCTCCATTCTGGATGTAGCTACTGACTTGACTGCGTACGTCGTTACGTACTACTAATCCCCCAGATCCCATGGCGTCTGAGTCGCTGATGTTTAACCCGGTGGGGAGGATGTTGATGTTATTTAGTGCTTTCCATAGGGCATAGTTGGTATAGTCTTGTGTGCCTAGGTCTATGGTGGCGGCAGTACCCATGTATTGGTACACTTGCCCGGCTATGCCTTTTTCTTCGGCGTAATCGCTGGCTAGTCTAACTTGGTCTCCGAATTTTAGCTGTTTACTGCCGGAGTTGCTGGTATATTTATATTCTTCTAGTAACTGTTTCCCTAGGTTGTTGATGATGCCTACTCCCCCGTCGTTGGTGGTGTTGGAGGAGGCTATGACTTTGGTGTCGGCGTTGATGTGGCTTTCATCCAGGGAATCTATGTCTATGCTGCCTGTTATTTGGATTTTCCCTGTGTTTTGTGTGTTGTCTATGTAGGCTTGGGCATTACTGTTGATGAGGTTGCTGGCTAATATGCCACCGGTGGCTATGCCGGTGGCGTTAATCAGGGCTGATGCGGCGGATGTGGCTTCGTTACTTACTTTGGCTGTGATTTGCTGTTGGGATGTGGCTGTGAGGGTGAGATTCCCGGCAGCGTTGATGGTGGATTTTTCGATGTAGGCTTTGACTTGGGCTGGTTGGGCTATGCCCAGGATGGCGCTTCCTAATAGGGCATCCAGTGTGCCAGCAAATATGTTTTGTGGCTTCCATCCTATCGTATTGAAGGCGACTGTGACTCCCAGTGCCTCATTCCCGCTGCTGGTGACGCTCAGGGTTTGAGCTTCTATTGTCGATGTGTTGCTGGCATCTATGCTGATATTTCCGGTGTTGCTGGTGATGTTGCTGTTGGTGATGTAGGCTTGGGCGCTACTGAGGATTTGGTTGGTGGTGATGGCTGAGTTCACTGCTAGGGTGATGCCACTACCGTAGGCGCTACCTCCTGATGCTGAGACTGTGCTGTCTATGTTGGCTTTAATTGTGGCGTTTTCTACGGCTTGGATGCTCAGTTCTTTGGTTGTCAGGGTGCTGTTTTTGATGTAGCTTTCTACTTTGCCACTGACTTGGTTTGTCACCACTAATCCCCCTGCGGCCACGGAATCTGAGTTACTGATGTTGTTCCCTTGGGGAATTATTTGGGTTCCTGTGACTGGTTTCCAGTACCCATAGTCGCTGTAGTCCGCTGTACTCAGGTCTATGCTCGTGTTATTTAATCCTAGATATTCGTATACTTTCCCTGTGGCTGCTTCTCTGACTCTTTCCCCAAATTTCAGGGTTCTCTCCCCTTCGTTGCTGTTATAGTCGGCGGGGATGAGGTTGTTGATTCCCCCTTGTAATAAGGCGGCGCCGCCGTCGTTGGTGGTAATGCTAGAGGATACTATTTTGCTGTTGCTGTATATGCCTATGTTGTCTTGGGCTGTGATGTCTGTTTTCCCGCCAATCACACCGCTGCCTATGCCATTCTCTATGTAGGCTCCTACTGTTGTGCTGACTCTGTTGCTGGCGAGGATGCCTCCCACGCTCATGCCACTGGCTCCATATAGGGCTGATGCTACTGAATTGGCAGCGTTGCTGACTGTGGCGTTGATTTGCGCGGTTGATGTGGCTGCTAGGTTTAAGTCTCCACTAATGTTGATTTGGGAGTTAATAATATATGCTTTAACTGCGGCTGGTTGCTCTTTTCCTAGGATGTTTGTGTTGAATAGGGCACTAAATGCGTTTCTAAATATATCTTTTGATTGCCACCCTAATGTGTTGAATGCTAGGGCTACACCCAGGGCTGTATCACCTGTATCTAGTGAACTTGATAAGGTGGCATCAATGATAGATTTATTATCAGCAGTAATGTCTACATTACCTGTGGTAAGAATATTACTATTGCTGATATGTGCATCTGCTTCACTCAATACTAAGTTAGTAACTACTATACCCCCTGCTGCTACTACTGTACCACTGCCATAGAAACTACCTCCTGAAGCAGTAATTTCACTCTCTGTATTAGCTGTAATAATTGCTGACTCTTCGGCTTTGATGCTAATGTTGGTGGCCGTAATTTGGGCTTTATTTATCCAACTTCCTACCTGACTACGTACGTCGTTACGTACTACCATTGCTCCTACGGCTTTAGCATCTGAATTACTGATATTACCGAGATTGGGTACATAGTCGGCTGTTGATTGGGTGATTTTCTGCCAGCGGCTGGTATTTGTATAGTCTTCTGTGCCTAAGTCAATTATCAAGTCTAAATCTGTACCCAAGAATCTGTATACACTACCACCATCTCCCCCGCCGCTATAATCCGCTGCTAGCCTGACTTTATGAATTAAGGGTATGAGTAATTTTGTTCCTGATGCTGTGGTGTATTCGTAGTCGTCTAAATAATTCAGGTAGTTTTGAATAATTCCTAAGCCGCCATCGTTGGTGGTTACGGATTTACTGACTATGGTACTGGTGGCTTCTATTCCCGCTGTGTCTTTGGCTGTGATGCTAATGTCCCCACCTACTATGACTACTCCTGGTGTGGCGGTGCTGTAGTCTATGTAGGCTTGGGCTTGGCTGTTAACTAGGTTACTAATTAGGGCTGCTCCTATGGCCTTACCGGAGGCTCCATAGAGGGCTGATGCGGCTGATTCGGCTTGGTTGCTGACTTTGGCTGTGATCTGGGCTGTGGAGTCTGCTAGTAATGTCAGATTTCCTGGTGTGGTGATGCTGCTGTTTTGGATGTAGGCTTTAACTGTGAATGGCTTGGCTGTCCCTAACGCTGAATCCCCTAATAAGGCATCTAGGGTGTTGCTCAACAGGTTTTGTGGTTGCCATCCTATGGTGTTGAAGGCGAGGGTGACTCCGAGGGCTTTGTCTCCTGATGTGGCGTTGGTCAAGATGGTGGCATTTATCTGACCGTCTGATATCCCCTCTAGTGTAATATCCCCGCTGCTGGTTTCTATTTTGCTGTTACTGAGGTAGGCTGTGGTTTCGCTAAGTACGGTGTTGGTGGCTATGGTGCCGGCTACGGCTATGACTGTGCCACTACCGTAGGAACTACCCCCCGATGCTGATGCTGTGGTTTCTGCTAGGGCTGTGATCTGGCTGCTGTCTTGGGCACTGATGCTCAGGCTACTACCTTTAACATCTCCATTCTGGATGTAGCTGCTGACTTGACTGCGTACGTCGTTACGTACTACTAATCCCCCAGATCCCATGGCGTCTGAGTCGCTGATGTTTAACCCGGTGGGGAGGATGTTGATGTTATTTAGTGCTTTCCACAGGGCATAGTTGGTATAGTCTTGTGTGCCTAGGTCTATGGTGCTTTCTGTGCCCATGTATTGGTACACTGTCCCGGCTATGCCTTTTTCTTCGGCGTAATCGCTGGCTAGTCTGACTCGGTCGCCAAATTTTAGCTGTTTGCTGCCGGAGTTGCTGGTGTATTTATATTCTTCTAGTAACTGTTTCCCTAGGTTGTTGATGATGCCTACTCCCCCGTCGTTGGTGGTGTTGGAGGAGGCTATGACTTTGGTGTCGGCGTTGATGTGGCTTTCATCCAGGGAATCTATGTCTATGCTGCCTGTTATTTGGATTTTCCCTGTGTTTTGTGTGTTGTCTATGTAGGCTTGGGCATTACTGTTGATGAGGTTGCTGGCTAATATGCCACCGGTGGCTATGCCGGTGGCGTTAATCAGGGCTGATGCGGCGGATGTGGCTTCGTTGCTGACTTTGGCTGTGATTTGCTGTTGGGATGTGGCTGTGAGGGTGAGATTCCCGGCAGCGTTGATGGTGGATTTTTCGATGTAGGCTTTGACTTGGGCTGGTTGGGCTGTGCCCAGGATGGCGCTTCCTAATAGGGCATCCAGTGTGCCAGCAAATATGTTTTGTGGCTTCCACCCTATCGTATTGAAGGCGACTGTGACTCCCAGTGCCTCATTCCCGCTGCTGGTGACGCTCAGGGTTTGAGCTTCTATTGTCGATGTGTTGCTGGCATCTATGCTGATATTTCCGGTGTGGCTGGTGATGTTGCTGTTGGTTATGTAGGCTTGGGCGCTACTGAGGATTTGGTTGGTGGTGATGGCTGAGTTCACTGCTAGGGTGATGCCACTACCGTAGGCGCTACCTCCTGATGCTGAGACTGTGCTGTCTATGTTGGCTTTAATTGTGGCGTTTTCTACGGCTTGGATGCTCAGTTCTTTGGTTGTCAGGGTGCTGTTTTTGATGTAGCTTTCTACTTTGCCACTGACTTGGTTTGTCACCACTAATCCCCCTGCGGCCACGGAATCTGAGTTACTGATGTTGTTCCCTTGGGGAATTATTTGGGTTCCTGTGACTGGTTTCCAGTACCCATAGTCGCTGTAGTCCGCTGTACTCAGGTCTATGCTCGTGTTATTTAATCCTAGATATTCGTATACTTTCCCTGTGGCTGCTTCTCTGACTCTTTCCCCAAAGTTGATGGTTCTTTGCCCTTCGTTGCTGTTATAGTCGGCTTTGATGAGGTTGTTGATTCCCCCTTGTAATAAGGCGGCGCCGCCGTCGTTGGTGGTAATGCTAGAGGATACTATTTTGCTGTTGCTGTATATGCCTATGTTGTCTTGGGCTGTGATTTCTGTTGTCCCGCCAATGACTGCGCTACCTACTGGGCTATCTATGTAAGCTGCTACTGTTGTGCTGACTCTGTTGCTGGCTAGGATGCCACTGCTTGCCATACTACTAGCTCCAAACAGGGATGAGGCAGTAGATTCCGAAGTGTTGCTGACTGTGGCGTTGATTTGCGCTGCTGATGTGGCTAAAATAGATAAATCATCAGCAACAGTAATTGTCACATTTTTCAAGTATGCCTGAACATCTGCTGATTCCTCTGTTATCCCCGCACTGCTTCCTATTAAGTCATTTAGTGTCTTGTTAAACCAATCACTAAGCCAACCAATGGCGTTAAAGGCTATGGATCTTCCTAGTCCAACTCCATCTACGGGTACTAGTGATTGAGATTCTGCAAAGGCACTGATTTGAGCTGTAGCATCAATGATTGAGGTGTCTTGTGCTTGGATGACAATATCCCCAGTGTTCACTGTTTCTAAGGTACTGTCTTCAATGTATGCCCTGGTGTCACCTAATATGGAGTTGGCTGAATATGTTCCATCAAGTTGAATATTGACAGAAATAAGGGGACTTTGTGAGCTATTATCAGTGATTTGTGTCGCGGCAGTATTGGCTATGGCTTGCTGATTTTTCTCAGCTTTGAGGTTAATATCGCCATCAATAACTCTGATGCCAGATTTTTGAATATACGCTTGTGTTGTACGGTTTAAGGTATTTACTGTTGCTGACCCAGTAAATCCTAATTGCCCTAAACCTGTGTTTATGTCAATGCTAATGCCTGGAGAAATGGCAGTCGCTTTGGTATTATCCTGTGCTATCAGGGATAATCCCCCATTACCAATTTCTATATTATTACTATCAGTTATATAGGCTTGAATATTTCCGGCAATTTGATTAACTACCTGTGATGCTTGTGCTTTGATGTTAGCATCACTTTGAGCTTTAACTGTCAGCGCGGCTGATTGAATGCTACTATTACTAATCCCAATTTCCACTTGTCCCTGGAAACTGTTATTAATAGATATACCTTGATTTTCTGCTGTGAGGGTTGTATTTTCTTGAGCTAAAATATTGATATTGCTGGTGGCAATAATGTTGCTATTGCCAATGTTGACTGTGGCAACACCATTGATAGTATTTGTTGCTAGGCTTGCCGATGACTCATATTTACTTGCTCTAATTACCTGTAAATCCAGATTACTGAGATTTAGTGTGGCGTTATCTAGCTGAATAATTGCTTGTTCGCTGGTGTCAATACTCTCAGAAATTAATGTTCCTTCCGTTTGCGTTATCCCAATGAAACTTCCGGCGGTAATTCCCCCAGCTAGGTTGATTTGTGCTGTGGTTATTCCTGCTGCTATGTTGGCGACGGCGCTAAAGGTGATGTTTCCTGTGGTGGTAATTTGCCCACCGGTGTTGAGGGAAATTTTCTCACCTCGCACAATGAGGTGAGCGCTACCTAATTCTATGCTGGAGTCAATGATAATTTCATCTTCGCCATCTAGAGTATCTATGGTTAATGACTGGGATGGTTTGTTAAAGCTAATACTTGTAAAGGTTGGTGTTGTTCCTATATCAATTAAGGTTAATTTACCGGTATCATCTGTTGTTAATTTAAGTTTGTCTGCTGAATTTGTGAGAGTAATTATGGTGTTAGTGGAATCATTATTGTATGATGGTTGCGGTAGTAAAAGCCCTGAGTAACTGCTAAGTGTTTCTGTATTAAATATGGAAGCCACTTCTCCAGTTTGAAATTCTAGCAGCCAATCACCACCTAAACTTGTATTTCCCGTTAGGTTATCTGATGCTGCTACATCTAACCCTGTAATTTGACTAATATTTTGTACGAAAGATTCGCCTAATTCGCCGGCCGCTACATTACATCCATAAAATAATAAGTCACCTTGTGGCAGTAGGGCTTCTCCCCAGCCACTTAGGGCATCTTTATAATTCCATAAGTTATCGTGAGACAAAAAGGCACTACCTAGCTGTACACCACCGGCTTGACCATGACTGAAAATATGGATGGCATCTAAATTACTGTAGTTTCGTAATTTCTCGGTAATTTGGGTAATCCCACTGTAATTGCTATCTAAAGCGATCGCATGGATATTTGCATCCAAATTCTCAATTACTGTTTGATAATCATATAACTGCGAATCAACAAAGGCAATTTCTCTGATGGCAGGATGGAAAGGATCTTGACTCTGAGATAATGGATATTCTGTATTAAATGGATTAGTGGTAGGTTGGATGATATCCATAATAAAATAGTAATTAAGTTGATGATTGTGATTTGTATTAGTATTTGATATGGGGAATTATCATCGGAAATATACCGAATTGTCACCAAAAACATTGTTTTTGGTGAATACCCCAATTGATCTGAATAAATTTAATTAAACTTAAACAAGTTACCTATAGAAAGAGATCCGAACCTCTTTCTAGACTTTCTCCGTCAATGTGTTCTTAATGCTGATTTTATTTAGGCAACTTGTTTAAGTGGAACTACTTGATCATCACTAGTGAATCAAGAGTTAATTAAACTGCATTAAAAACACCTAATTTTTATGTAGTAGCGTTAGCAATTTGTACTTCTTTTTCGTCTTGTGCCTTGGTTTCAGATTCCGGTTGTGTTGCGCCAGTCATACTTTCTAATTGCTCATTAGTAACTTCCAGATTCACCATAGTAGTTGGTGCATTATTGAGAAACTCAACTCCAGTTGCTACCTCACGATATGGACGATTTAAGAGATAGTTGAGTAAGGCATCACGCTGTTCCTGTGTAATTAAGTATACTTTTTTCTGAATCTGTGGCATAAATCACTGCTCCTTTGTTGATACAATGACTAAACTTTGGTCTAACTTGGTCTAACATGGAAGAATATCGCTTACTCTCCGTATTCCTGATTTTACACTTTACATCAAAAGTTTTTTATTTCTAAGTAATTGTAATAATAATCTAGATTCAGATATATGTCTTTCACAGAATTAAGGTAATTGCTGAACCGTGTGGGATTATCGCTACGGATACGGATATGGAAACTCAACGGTAGTGGTCTGGGTGTGACTATTAGGGTGGTGTACACACAGATATTGCCAATTCAGACAGGAGCAGGGCTAGGTGTACACACAAATTAAATACTGGAAATGCTTTTGTCTAGGGTGTGTTGTCGCTGAATACAACGCATCATAGTGAATTTTAGTAGCCTTGGGACTAAGGTTGATAACACACCCTAGCCAAATCAAAGGTTTTTGCACTGGGGTGTACACCCCAGCTCCTTTATAATTTACTTCGACTTGTGTGTACATGGTAGGGTGTGACTGGAAAGAAAAACTTGTGTTAGGCGTCGGATGAGCTTACCTGACTGAGAATGCTTGACTAAATCTCCGAGTTACAGGCTCAATAATAAAAGTTAAAACTGATTTTTGACGAGTGACAATTTCACCATTAGCAACCATTCCAGGAGTAAAAGCCACCTTTTCGCCCTGGACATATATAGAATATTGAGTTAGCTGTATTCTGGTGGGGAAAACTAAACCCAGTTCCTCATCTATAATTGCATTAGGACTAACTTGGACAACTGTACCATCAATGGTGCCAAATTCCTGAAAGGGAAAAGTTGCCATTTTCACTTTTGCGGTCATACCTGGACGAATAAAGCCAATATCACGGTTACGAACTTTAACTTCTAATAATATTTCTTCCCCTGTAGGTAAGATTGACAGTAGCTCTTCACCGGCCTGTACTGGGCCGGGGGTGGCTTTAACTTTGTAGATTGTACCTGTAACTGGGGCTTTGATAGTTTCCCCTGCTTGCTGTTTTGTTGCTTGTTCAAGTTGACCGTTGATATTGCTGAGTTCTTCTTGGCGCTGTTTGATTTGGGTTAGAATTTCACTTTGGCGCTCAGAGGCTAAACGCTGGGACTGTTGGCGAACTCCTTGATAGGCTTGTTCTGCTTGACGCATTTCTTGGGATTGGGCAGCAATCTCTCTTTTTAAGGATGCTATTCTGTCTTTAATCTCAGTTAATCTATTCTGGGCATTAATTACTTCATCCTTCGCTCTGGTCATGTCTGTATTGGCGCGATTTAATCTTTCTTGCGCCTCTAAGTAGTCAATTCTTGGTAATGCACCCGGAGCAATCAGAGTCCGGAGATTTTCTTCTCTTTCTTCAGCGATCGCCACATTTTTTTCTATTGAAATAACGACATTTTGCGCGTTAAGTAAATTAGTTTGGGCATTTTCAAAGCTGCTTTGAGCGTTGACTAGATTTTCTTGTAAGCGAAGAGAGCGTTCTTGTATCTGTGCAATAATTGCTTGTTGGCGATTGGCTTCTGCTTGGGTGACAGCTTGACGTGCTTGGTAATCTGCAAGGCGGGATGCTAAAAGTTCATCTTGTAGTTTTGTCCCAGTATCTGTAGTACCAATGCGTTCGGCTTCTAAACGCTGTAAGTCTTGGGAGATTAATTTTGCTGATTGGGTGAGGCGATTAACATCTGTTTGCTTCAATTCTGGGTCACGTTGAATCAAAACTTGATCTTTAATAACGTGATCGCCCTCTTGTACCTTGACTTTGACAATAGAGCCGCCGGTTAAAGATGTTACTGGTCGCACCTGTGTAGAGGCGATTAATTCCCCGGGTGCGATCGCCACTTCATCTATTTGAGAGAAATTCGCCCAGGCGATCGCTCCAAATACCACCAAGCTCAGTGTTCCTGCCAAAACCCTGGTATATAGTGGGGGCAATTCCTGTACAGCCTTACCCACTTCATAAGATAGTTGGTCTTCTGGTTTAGCAAATTGTTGTTTTGTTTGACGCGCTTGAGCAGCATTTGCGAGTAAGGAATATTTCATAAAATTTTAGATTATGGGGGAATGGGGAATGGGGAATGGGGAATGGGGAATGGGGAATGGGGAATGGGAAGTTTATTCTTCCCTACTTCCTGATCTCCACTGACCCACTAATTCAAACTGCAAGATAGCGGCGCAGAAAATTTTCTAAAGTTTCTAAGTGAAAATTGAAAATCCTCTCTAAGTTAGCTATTTCATCTTTTCGACAGAAAAATTCATTGGCCAGCAATGTGCGATAAGTTCCTAGAGCTTGTTGTGCCTGGGTATTAAATAAACCCAAGGTAGACCGTAACCCGTCAACAACGAATAGGGGAGAATTAATGACTAAAGGTTCCTTATTGAAGACGCGACTAAAAATGGTGGGAATATCCTCACGCAATAAAATCTCCGGACCTCCCACTGGTAATATTTGGTTGCATGCGCCCTCAACTCTGACTGAATCCACTACTATTCTGGCTAAATCATCGGTACTAACAACCGAACTACGGTTTTTAGGATCACCAACGAGCAGATAAAAACCTGTTTCGCGAAACTGTTCTGCCAATGGTAGTAAATTCGATGCTAATCCAGAGGGGCGTAAAATTGTGTAATTCAAGCCACTAGCTTCTAAATATTTTTCTACTGCTCTTTTAGCTTTGAACACGGGAGCATCTTCATAGCCTCGTTCGGCTCCTAATACTGAGATAAAGACAAAGTGCTTAACTTCATTAGCTTTTGCCTGATCAATGAGTTCAATGTTGGCGCGATAATCCAAATAGAGGGAGTCACTATCAGAACCGTGGGCGCTGATAATGTACTCCACACCGCGACAAGCTTTTGCAATATCCTGGTCTTGTCGCAAATCACCGATGAAGATTTCTGCTCCTCGGTGTTCTAACTCGTTATAACGGGAAGTGAGGCGGACAAATGCTCTCACTGACTTTTCTTGTAAGCGTAGGAGTCGCACTACTCGGCGACCAATTCCTCCCGTTGCTCCAGTTACCAGAAACATAAGGATTTTGGGTGATGAATTCCATTTACACCCTAATCTAAAATTCGACAATTACAGGAGTGTGGTCGCTAGGTTGGGGCAATTTTCTGGGAGTAGGGTCAATGATGCAGCTTTTAGCACGTTCATAGAGTATTGGGGTGAGATAATGATGGTCAATTCGCCAACCCATATTGCGCCTAAAAGCTGCGGCGCGATAGTCCCACCAACTATAGTGTCCCCCTTGGGTGGTAAACTTACGAAAGGCATCAGCAAACCCCAAATCTAAGATATCTCGTAAAGACTGGCGCTCTGATTCGGATGCCATGATATGATTGTCTGTACTAGCTTTTTCATGAATGTCTTCGGCAGCTAAGGCAATGTTGAAGTCACCACACATACAGAGTGCAGGTTGTGAAAGTAAAAGGGTGTGTAAATACTCCCTTAGTACCGTCAGCCAGCGCAGCTTAAACTCGTATTTTTCGCTGCCCACGGCCGAACCATTGGGGACATAGACATTTACAATGCGAATACCATCAATTACTCCTGTAATCACGCGCTTCTGCACATCCCATAGTGGGTCAATATTGGGTAGAATTGGCGTGAAACCGGCGCTAATATTGCTAAGTGGTTGACGACTAATCATCGCTACACCATTATAAGCTTTTTGTCCCGAAAAATAAGTATGATAGCCCAATTCTTCTAAAGGCGATCGCGGAAAGTCCGCATCTACAACTTTTGTTTCCTGTAAACACAGGACATCAATGGGATTTTCCCTTAACCAAAATATCACCTGTTCCAGGCGAGTGCGAATTGAGTTTACATTCCAAGTGGCAATTTTCATTTTCTTATGGAAAAAAATATTAATTTTTGATTAGTTTTGGCAGGAATTATTTTACATGACTCTAGTTAATCTATTTTGGTTAACTTATGGTTAATAAAAATTACAAATATCTGAGATTTTTAGTATGAATAGCTACACCAAATATTATTCTGTAACTGCCAATACAAAAAATACTAACTATGGCATGATCCCCAAGGTAGATGCAACCAGTCTCAATTCAGGTATATTCTAAAGACATGGCTGCTAATTAGCCATTGTTGATCTGGGAAACTCTCTTGGTAATGGTTAATTATACCCTTAACTAACATCGGCTTCCCAAAGGTTAATGCGGTCAATTTATATCAGAAAAAGTAAGTACGAATTTTCTGTTTTGAGAAGCTGATGTAAATACTTATTCTGAGTAATTCTTCACCACGTAAACCGAAACAACTGATGAAGATCGCTCAACTCGTTCCCCGAAGGGAAAGAGTTCCGCCTTGGTATCAACTCCCACCGCCCACATCTTGCACAATCCTTATTATCCGAGATACTCAAAAAGTATTTACCTACTATCGCCAGCAACCTTATGTCAGTATTAGCAAAGCCCAGCAGCCAATTAAACTTAACTATGTCGCTACTTATAACGGTATAGAAGCTCAGGATTATCCCTTCATAGTCCAACCATAAAAATCCTATTATCTAGCGTTTTTAGGCCGCTTTTGTGTTGGAAAAGGGTCTTAAACAGGTGATCGCCATTGCTAAACAAACTGGTTGGCCTTTGAAAATAGTTATTTAGATACAGATCAGGTCAGATTTTAACTAAAAATTTTTTTCCAACTTTTAAACAACTTTACTTGAGGAGGATCCTATGAATATGATGTCTAACATCTGTCCGTGTTGCGGTGGTTCCCTCCTGCGTCATATCCGTCATAATGAATTGTATTGGTTTTGCCAATCCTGTCGCCAAGAGATACCTATGTTAACTGTAGCTCGTGTGGTTCGTACGACCGGTGAAACTCACCATGAGGCTGTACCTCAAACTACACTCAGAGACTAGGGAGAATTTCTCAGTGTCTGCCACAATCTGATAAAATCAAGTGTAAATAACTAATTAGGTTCCAAGCTGTGTTAGCAGCATTACTCTACGGTCAAGAAGATTTACGCTTAGAACAGGTGGCTGAACCCACCCCCACCAGTGGTGAAGTGGTGATGAAAGTGGGTGTAGCAACCACCTGCGGTACAGATTTAAAGGTTTGGCGGCGTGGTGGCCATGCCAAAATGCTGCAACTCCCCACCTTGTTTGGTCATGAGGCTGCAGGGGAAATTGTGGCTGTGGGTGCTGGTGTGAGAGATTGGCAAGTTGGCGATCGCATTGTCGCTAATAATTCCGCACCATGCATGAAATGCTTCTTTTGTCAACGACAGGAGTATTCTTTATGTCCTAAGATCACCTGGAATAATGGCACTTTTGCGGAATATCTGAAAATCCCTGCGGCAATAGTACAACTTAATATGTTAAGGGTTCCCGATGAGTTGCCTTTATCCTTAGCATCTATGACCGAACCTTTAGCCTGTGTCTTGCATGGTGTGGCTCGTTCTGATGTCAAACCCCATGACCGGGTGGTTGTGTTGGGAGATGGGGCGATTGGGTTGATGTTTGTGGCTGTATTAGCTCAGACATCAGAAGTGATCCTGTGGGGAGGTAATGACCACAGGCTGAAAATAGGTCAACAACTGGGAGCAACACACACATTTAATTATCATCACATCCCCGATATTCCCGGTGTAGTGAAAGAACTTACTCAGGGATGGGGTGCTGACGTGGTAATTGAAGCTACAGGTGTGCCTACTGTCTGGGAAACCGCCATCACTTGCGCCCGTCCTGGTGCAACTGTGAATTTATTCGGTGGTTGTCCGCGAGACACAACTATTACAGTTGACACAGAAAAGTTACATTACAGTGAACTGACTTTAAAAGGGGTATTTCATAATACACCGCAATATGTGCGGACAGCCCTTTCACTCATAGCTAGTGGTAAAATACCTTTTGAATTGTTAATCAGTCAAGAGCGATCGCTACAAGACCTAGAACAGGTGTTTTACCAGATGAAAGCCCGTGAGGTGATTAAAGTAGCTATGATTCCTGGTCTTCCCTAAGACAAACCTATATTTGATAGGTAAAGTTTATCACTTATATTGTTTTTGCAGTAGCACAACAGTCAAAGTAGGTAGGCGGGGTTGTCAGGATAGCCACACCACAAGATTTATGATATTAGGATATTTACTGGATCGACCAGAAATGCCGTAATTAATATTGTTTTTTGCTTCAACCATGAAAATTTTGACCATAGAAACCCTATGTACTGAAGCTGCAGTGTTTTCAGTCGCTGAATCTAGACACCCAGAACCATTACTTTACGGTGTTACTGATGGGAAAGCAATTGGAACATATCTAGAGCAGAAATTTAAGCTCTATCTCAAACAGAAGTATGATTTTGTTCAGGGTAATTCAGCTAGTGGTATTGACTTTCCCCAGTTATTAGTTGATATTAAAGTCACAAACATTAAACAACCACAGTCATCGTGTCCTTATAAATCTGCAAGACAAAAGATTTTTGGACTGGGATATGGACTAATCATCTTTGTTTATGAGAACACAGACAACAGTACAAATCAGACTGCAAATTTAAATATTCAGCACACAATTTACGTCAGTACAGAAAGAACGGCAGATTTTCAGATGACTCGTGGAATTCGGAGCATCTTGGAAAATCAAGGTAACAAAGATGACTTGATTGCTTTTATGTATGATAGAAATTTGCCTGTTGATGAAATTGAAGCATCTAACATCGCAGACGAAATCCTGCTTAACCCTCCCTTGCAAGGATTTTTAACTATTTCTAATGCTTTGCAATGGCGACTACAATATGGAAGAGTTATTGAGCGTGCTGGACAAGAAAAAGGCATAGTTGCTGTTTACAGGGCTAACCAATGATTCAGACTGGTGATCAGACAAAAATAGAATATGGAGATTTCCAAACCCCGGTGGAACTCGCTCAAGAAGTATGTCAGCAGTTGATAGAAATTGGTGTTAATCCAGATGTGATTATTGAGCCCACTTGCGGAGTTGGTAATTTTATTAAGACTGCTGCACGTTTATTTCCATCAACTAAAAAGATTATTGGAGTAGAGATAAACTCAGATTATTTACAGAATGCACACACGGAAAAACTATTTTTAGAAGATAACAGGATTGAGCTTAAAAATGCCAACTTCTTTGAGTTTAATTGGTTATCATATGTAAATCAATTGCATGGACAAATTCTCGTGCTTGGTAATTTTCCCTGGGTGACTAGTTCGCAACAGGGAGGAATTGGTGGCACAAACCTACCCAAAAAAAGTAATTTTCAAAATCACAGAGGCTTAGACGCTATAACTGGTAAGAGTAACTTTGATATTTCCGAATGGATGCTAATTCAGTCTATACAATGGCTACAAGGGCGTAATGCTTACCTAGCAATGCTTTGCAAAACTTCCGTTTCCAGAAAGTTATTAGGCTACCTTTATTCTAATAATCTTAATTTGGCTGACTGTGCAAGTTATAGCATAGATACAAAAAAGTATTTTGATGCATCTGTGGACGCCTGTTTATTCTTCTGTAAATTTGATTCAACCTCTAAAAACCACTGCTGTAATGTATTTAGTAGTTTGAGAAGCTCAGAATATTATACAATAGGTTATCGCCATAATCTCCTCATAAGAGATATAGTTTCTTTTGAAAAATTCAGTCAACTATATGATGTGAATCGTCAAAAGAAATGGCGTTCTGGGATTAAACATGATTGCTCGAATGTCATGGAGTTGCGTAAAATTAATAATAGTTTTATAAATGGACTAGGAGAAACTGTTGATATTGAAGAAAGTTATGTTTTTCCTTTAATTAAAGGTTCGGATGTGGCTCAAAATCGTATAAAAAATACTGATCGATATCTCCTAGTGACTCAGAAATTTGTTGGTGAATCAACTGAGTCTATAAAACATTTAGCTCCTAAAACCTGGAGTTATTTAGAGTCTCATGCAAGTTATTTAGATAACCGCAAGAGTAAAATATACAAAAGTAATCCAAAGTTTTCTATCTTTGGTGTTGGTGCGTATACTTTTGAACCTTGGAAAATTGCAATTTGTGGTCTTTATAAGAGGTTAGAATTTCGGTTAATTAGCCATATAGTTAGTAAGCCTGTCGTTTTTGATGATACTGTTTACTTCCTGAGTTTTGATAATGAGGAGACTGCACACAAGACCTTTGAGATGTTGAGTTCTCCATCAGTAATCAAGTTTTATTCATCTCTGATTTTTTGGGATGAAAAGCGACCAATTAAGTCCAGCATCTTAAACAGCTTAAACCTAACACTTGTAATGGAAAAGTTGGATGCGAAATACCTAAAAATGACAAGACTATGATCAGGGGACTAAACTGCACGTTAACTTATACCCACATATAGACATTACTACCATGATGTACACATAATAGAGTGGGTACAGCGAGGTAACTCTATTATGGACAACAATCAAATGACTATTTCGATTAGCGACACTGCTAAAGAGCTAGGCGTGTCAGTAAAAACGGTTAGACTTTCGCATTATGAAAGGTGATGTAGGTCTTATGGGTATATAATTTTAAAATTAAGAAAACATTGGCGGTCGAACAATGTTACTCAGTTTTCAAACAGCACTGATACCAAACAACAAACATGTGTCAGCTTTCCGTAAAGCTTCTGGTACTGCACGACACGCCTATAACTGGGCAAATGCTGCAATCCTACAGGTTTTGAAACTGCGGGAAACTGATAAATCTGTCAAGATTCCATCTGCAATTGATTTACACAAACGATTAGTTGCACAGGTAAAATCCCAGCATGATTGGTATTACGAAGTTAACAAGAATGTCCCACAAAAAGCTTTAGCCGATTTACGCCAAGCATGGGATAGATGTTTCAAAAAAACATCTAAACAACCCAGATTTAAGAAAAAAGGTCAGCGCGATTCTTTTTATTTAGAGTCTGGGACTAAAGCCAAACCAGGGATGAAAAATGATGGTAAGCGGGTCAAGCTTCCTAGTATTGGATGGGTACGATTAGCAGAACCGTTACCAGTTACAGCAATTCATAATTGTGTTATTAGTCGTCAAGCTAACCGCTGGTTTCTTGCTATCAAATATGAGATAGAAAAACCTATCGTTAACGCTAAACGCCCTAGTGTTGGGGTTGATATCGGTATTAAGGAATTAGCTGTAACTAGTACAGGTCAGGTGTTTTCTAACCCTAAAGCTTATCGCCGGATGAGTAAGCGCTTAAAGCGTTTACAGCGTCGAGTGAGCAAGAAAGTAAAAGGTTCTAAAAATCGCACTAAAGCTGTTAAGAAGCTGGCTAAACTGCACGCTAAAGTTGTAAATATCCGTAAAGATTCAATCCATAAATTGACTCACTATCTAGCTAAGAACCACAGCGTTATTAAGATAGAGGATTTACACGTCAAAGCATTTCTCAAAAACCATAAGTTAGCAGGCGCAATTGCTGACTGTGGTATGTATGAATTTCGACGGCAGTTAGAGTATAAAACGGAGAAATTCTCCAGTCAACTAATCATTGTTGATAGGATGTTTCCTAGTTCTCAGATTTGCTCTAACTGTGGTAATCATAGGCATAAAATGCCACTGAAAAACCGTGTTTATGTCTGTCCTGAATGTGGACACACTGAAGACAGAGATTTAAACGCCGCCAAAAATATTGACCGGTGGTTTGAGAAGATTTTTATTCCTGAACGGTCAGAAACGGTAAGCTTTACCGGGATTGCTTGCGGAGCGGACAAACCTAGTCGAAGTCATTCTCAGACCGCGATGAAACAAGAAGTTAACGCTAAAACTGCCAGTGGGTAGTTTTGGGTAAGTTTAACAGAGCGGACTGGAATTAGATATGTTGGTTTTTGCAATTCAACCACAGATGAACACAGATACTTGATTTCTAGTAATTAACTTCTAACTAGAAATCTGTTAATTCTAAAATTACGCCTGAATTTGTCTAACTACTGTCAGCGCTGAGTAACTGACCCCAGCTGTACCTTCTCCTGGATGAGTTGAGTCACCTACTAACCATAAATTCTGGATGGGTGTACGATTGGCAAATCCAAAAGGTCCAAAGGTGGGTATTCTTTGACCAATACCACCAACTATACCCCGATCGCGCCCTGTGTAATGAGCAAAGGTGCAGGGGGTAGCAGCTTCTACATGAATAATGGTTTCTGGTTTGAGGTAGAAGTATTGGCTAAGACGAGCGATCGCATCTTCAGTATACTGTTGCTTTAACTGTTGATAATTCTCACCTTGCCACCAGGGCGTAGGATCGACAAATGATGAAGCGATAATTGTGGCTTTACCTTCGGGAGCGCGTCCATCTCCGGGATGACTCACGGAAACAAACAAAGAATTATTTTCACCAATCGGGCCGTTAACATCATACAAAAATTGTAAATGGGGGGGACAACCGGGGGGAATAGCACTTATATCTACCCCTAAATAAACCACAAAGGCTCCCGAAGCTGGGGGTAACTTTTCCACACGGTTTTGATAACCAGCTGGGGCTTTTTCTCCCAATAGTTGCACTAAATTCTGCACGGTGACGTTAGCAACTACATGATCTACTACTTCGGTCCAGACTTCACCTGTTTTCTGGTTTCTAATGACTACAGCATTGGTTTGATCATTTTCTACCTGAATTTTTTCCACGGTATGGCGCATTAATAACTTACCACCATCTCGTTCTAAGGATGCCACCAGGCGATCGCTGAGTACCTGCATACTACCCTGGAGATGGAATAATCCTTGGGGTAATTGAGAGACACTCAACGCCGTTGCAGCATAGAGTAAAGCTGTCTCCTCCGCACTCACCTGGGAATACAGTTTTAATTGCAAATCTAAAAACGTCCTCAGACGCTGGTCCTTACCCAGTCCATAAAACCTTAAAGCATCACCCACAGTAAATAATGTATAGGGTACTGTAATGAATGTACTAGGACGCACCGCTTGAGCTAGTTGCCATAAATCCCACAAATTACGCGGTGGTAATACTGGGTCACGCCCTTGAAATTGCCAACTAGCCTCAAATAACACCGTCATCATCTGCCAAAAAGGTTCGCTACCAGGAAACTGTCTTTGGCGTTCCTCTTGCCATTTCTGGGGGTCACGCCAAACATTAATCGGTGTACTTTCTCCGGGTAAATACACAGCACAAGCAGGATCACAGGGTGTCGCATCTGGTAAGTCTATAGCTAATTCCGAGAATATGCGGTGATGAATTCCCCCCGGTTCTAACCCAGCAACCTGAGTCGCCCCCACATCGAAGGTAAATCCTTGACGTTTAAATGTAGAAGCACAACCCCCCGGAACTAGGGCTTGGTCGAGAACTAAAACACTGTAACCCCTATGGGCCAATAAAGCCGCCGCAGTCAGTCCGCCTATACCTGCACCAATAACAGCAACGCGAGATTTAGTTTTGTGACTAGAAATATTGGTCATTGATATTTATCTTTATAATTCTTAATATTACTACTTATAATTTTACTTCATCTGCGAAAAAAAAAGCCGCGTGAAATTCACCACCTAAACAGTTTCCTCAAGATACAGATGAAAATTAGTGGATAAGATGAAAGAGTAAAAAGCCGTGACTCTCCTACCACCCATGACCTCAACTCTGGCAAAATTCCCTCGGATAAACGCCCCCACACTCCACCAATTACCCAATGGTTTAACCATAGTCGCAGAGCAAATGCCAGTAGAAGCTGTAAATCTCAGCTTGTGGATCAAAGTAGGCTCGGCGGTAGAATCTCATAGGATTAATGGCATGGCTCACTTTTTAGAGCATATGGTTTTTAAAGGCACCGAGCGATTAGCAAGCGGTGAGTTTGAACGTCGAATTGAAGAACGGGGTGCTGTGACTAATGCAGCCACTAGCCAAGATTACACTCATTACTACATAACCACTGCTCCCAAAGACTTTGTAGAGCTAGCGCCATTACAAATAGATGTAGTCCTTAATGCCAGTATTCCTGACGATGCCTTTGAACGGGAGCGTTTAGTGGTTTTAGAAGAAATTCGCCGTTCTGAAGATAATCCCCAGCGACGGACATTCAGAAGAGCAATGGAGACGGCTTTTGAGCATTTACCTTATCGCCGTCCAGTATTGGGACCAGAAGGGGTAATTTCTCAACTGCAAGCCCAACAAATGCGCGACTTTCACGCAACTTGGTATCAACCCCAGTCGATTACCGCTGTGGCTGTGGGTAATTTACCCGTAGAAGAATTAATTGCAACTGTAGCTGAGGGATTTAGTCATAGTGAACACAGAACAATTAATACTCAAGAGTTAAGAGTTAATCCTGAACCTGCGTTTACAGAAATTGTGCGTCGGGAATTTGTCGATGAGAGTCTTCAGCAAGCACGTTTAGTCATGGTGTGGCGGGTTCCAGGGTTGGGACAGCTAGATGATATTTATGGGTTGGATGTTTTGGCGGGTATTTTGGGACATGGACGCACATCCAGACTGGTGCGAGATTTGCGGGAAGAACGGGGACTGGTAAGTTCTATTAGTGTTAGTAATATGACTAATCAGTTACAAGGGACATTCTATATTACCGCTAAATGTGCTGTGGAAAATTTACAAGCTGTGGAGGAGGCGATCGCCCAACATATCCGTATACTACATACAGAGTTAGTTTCAGAAGCAGAAATTGCTCGGGTGCGGCGGCGGGTAGCCAATAGGTATATATTTGGTAACGAAACCCCAATCGATCGCGCTGGTTTATATGGTTACTATCAATCTATGATAGGAAAGTTAGAACCTGCTTTTAATTATCCCTATCATATTCAATCGCAAGATACCACTGACTTAATGCGATCGGCAAAACAGTATCTTTCTCCCGATGCTTATGGGGTAGTGATCTTAAAACCCTACTAAGAAAATGTGGACTGAAATTGATACCCATATTAGCCAAGTCACCGGCAAAAAATTTCAAACTCAGCGCCAGCGCGGTGTTAGTGGTGGCTGTATTAATCAAGGTTATGCTATTTCTGATAGAGATTTAACTTACTTTGTGAAGCTCAATCAAGCATCTCAAGTGGGGATGTTTGAAGCTGAGGCCCTGGGCTTACAGGAAATACTGGTTACAAATACCATTCTTGTACCTCAACCCATTTGTTGGGGTACTGCTGGTAATTATAGCTACATCGTCTTGGAATGGCTGGAAATGGGAGGCGATAACGGTAAATGGGAAGAAATGGGGCGCAAACTAGCCGCGATGCACAAAGCCATTAGTAGTAAAGGTTTTGGATGGAAAATTAATAATACTATTGGTTCCACACCTCAAGTCAACACCTGGACAGGAGACTGGGCAGAATTTTATACCAAATATCGTTTAAATTATCAATTTCAATTAGCTAGGCGACGGGGGGGTAGTTTTCCTCAACAAGATAGACTACTGGCGGCTATTCCTGATTTATTAGCCGGTCATCAAGTAGAACCATCCTTAGTACATGGTGATTTATGGGGTGGGAATGCTGGTTTTACTGTGTTAGGAGAACCTGTGATATTTGACCCAGCTACTTATTTTGGCGATCGAGAAGTTGACATTGCCATGACAGAATTATTTGGTGGGTTTCCCCTGGGTTTTACCAAGGTTATAACCAAGTGTTTCCTTTACAGCCAGGTTATCAGCAAAGAAAAACCCTCTATAACCTCTATCACATTCTCAATCACTTCAATTTATTTGGCGGTGGTTATGGTTCTCAAGCCAATCGGATGATTGCGCAGATTTTAGGATAAATTTCACTGGAGAGTCGAAGACCGCTGAAGGTGGGGATGATGTTATGGGAGTGGGATTTAACTTGTGGTTTCAATATCGTATAACTTGCAGAGGTTGCGAACTTTTTCCTTGAGGCGATCGCGCACATTCTCAGGTAGAATTACTACACAGTCTGGACCGTATTGCATCACCTCCCGGCTAAACCAAAAGGTATTTGATACCGTCCTCACAACTCGGCGAACCCCTGGTTGATCTGCTAACCATTCATTGATGTGATCTTCCGGTTTTGCTTGATAACCAAAAGCCAAGCCGCCAAATATATGTATTTCCACCTCTATTGTATCTAACTGAGAATGCCAATTACCAGGGATGGAAGTTACAGCCGCATCTGTAATTCTATCTAAGCGTAAAGTCCAGTTATGAATCAGCTCAGGGATATCAGAGTTTCCTTCTGTTTCCTCACACCAGCAGTTAAGATATTGGCGCTTTTCCTGGGGGGTAATCCGAGCATGGCGCACCGTAAAATTCAGTACGCGCCCTGCTGCATCTTGGTAGGAAAGCTGAAATGGTTGCTGTCGCAGGATGTAGTTATCTATTTGTAACCGCCAAGGTGGGGGGAGATTTTCTAAAAAAGCTTGTATTTCCGTCCGCAATGGTACTGACAGTTCGCTGCGTTCTAGAAGCAAGTTAGCAATAATTTGGGCTTGTTCTACTTGTCCAATGTCGGTTAATGCACCTATACACCGATGTAATGCTCGAATCCTGTCTTCTGTCCAATTGTTATTGTTACCAATGCGTAACTTACGTTGGGCTATGGCTTCTATGAGCTTGGATATGTTCGGGCGATTTCCCCACATCATACCAAATTGCAGAGCTATGGCTTCCAGTTCTGCTTTATCCCGCTCCTTTAAAGACAGAGTTATAGACTGACCTTTCCGACTCATATTTGTACGGACACTTTTATCCAGATATATCTTGCTAACATCTATTTTGCATGGCATGATCAGAAATAACAACAGTTTACGGACACTATTTAAGTGAATGTCGGCAGATTGGAAAATTACTCTCAAACCTGTTTATTCTCAAACCGTCCCCACACCTGACGGCGTGAAATTACCTGAAAATTGGTCACTTTCTTGGCATCAATTAGCTACCTTAGAAGCACTACGGGATTCAAATATTGACGTAGTGTTCAACACAGCCATGACAGGTGACGGTAAAAGTTTAGCGGCTTATTTAGAAGTGATTCAAGGTCAATCTTCCGCCATTGGACTTTACCCAACTAACGAACTTGCACGAGACCAAGAAACACAAATTAGAGGATATATTGCCCAACTTCAACCAGAAAATGAGCCGCGTGTAGCCAAATTAAGCGGGGCTGACTTAGAAATCTATGCTGAAAATGAAGGACTAAAAAAAGCGGCCGCTATTGCAACTCTCGCAAATCAAAGAGAAGTATTACTGACTAATCCTGATATCTTTCACTATTTGCATAGAGGTGCTTATATAAGTCCCGTTGATAGCCCAGATAAATTATGGGGTAGGATTGATAAAGATTTTGGCTTATTTATTTTTGATGAATTTCATGTTTTTACAGCCACCCAAATTGCCAGCGTAATTAATACAATGTTGTTAATTCGCTGTACAAATCGGCGTAAACGGTTTCTTTTTCTGTCAGCTACACCAGATCCAAACTTAATTAGCAGACTGCAACAGGCAGGATTTCGCTGTCAGGTGATCAATCCCATTGCCGAAAATAAATATCAATTTCCTGCCACACAATACGAACAAAAGCAACTACAAACACAAGGTTGGCGACAGGTAGCCAGAACAATAACCCTCAACTTTATTCCTTTAGAATCTAGTTCTAAAGCTTCGGAAAATTGGCTCAAAGAAAATAGTGATTTAATTTTATCTGAGTTTAAAAATTCTCCTGGTAGTAAAGGAGCAATTATTCTCAACTCCATTGCAGCAGTCAAGCGGTTAACGGCATTTTTTCAGGAATTTTTGCAACCTTATGATCTAACAGTAGGAGAAAATACAGGGCTTTCTGGAAAGGAAATAAAAGAACGCAGTCTCATGGCTGATTTAGTTATCGGTACCAGCACAATTGATGTAGGGGTTGATTTTAAAATCAATTTTCTGATGTTTGAATCATCAGATGCAGGTAATTTTATTCAACGGTTGGGGCGGTTAGGTAGACATGATGGCTATGAGAAAGATGGTCAAATGATTAAGTTTAACCACTTTACAGCTTTTGCTCTTGTGCCTAACTTTTTAGGAGAACGTTTATTTCAGGGAGATTCACCACCCTTACAGGTAGATGGTACGTATGAGCGCCCATTTTTTCACAGCATAATTAATGATAACTATAGAAAAATCAATGATTTTAATGGTTATTATCGCCGCTGGGGTACTGTACAATCATTTTGGCTATGTTACCAATTGAGCGATCGCACAATTAAACAACAGTATGCCCAAAGCCGACAACAATTTCAAACAGCCTGTGAGCAAGTATTTAATAACAGCCTCAAATCCATAGGTGAAGATATTCAGCAATGGGCGGGAGACTGGAAAGCAATCTCAGGTAAACCAGGTAATCCCATTGCTGAAGAAGCTGTTAGTTTTCGGGGTTCTAGTCCCTTGCAATGTGGGTTGTATGACTTAACGGAAGAAAACCCAGCAGACAGGTTTAAAACCTACGATTTACCAGGTATTTTGAGCAATTTAGACATTGAAATGTGGACAGAGGCAGGATTTATGCGGACACTCGCAGAAACCGCACAACACACAGAACAACCCATAGCCAAAGGTAGATTTGCTCATTGTCTCGCATTTATTAAGTTGCGTTCCTACCGTGAGGAACGACTGAACTGGAAATTTACCTATCCAGGAGACTTACAACCAATAGCGGAGACTGGGAAAGTTCAGGTTTTAACTGGGGTGGAAATTTCCCAACCCGACAATAAATGGATCAGTGCAATTAACAAACGCCTGAAAACACAGGGTTTAGTTGCTTACATCATTCGTGGCCCTGTATCGGAAGTGCGGATGCGGTTACGACTACCAATGCACTTTCAGATTTACCCCATTTGCGACCAGTACAGCGTTCATGATGCTACTGCACCTTATGCGATCGCTTTTGGTCAGTCAGCACTGTTGCTAGATACCCTCACCTATACGCCCATAACTTGAAAAGCAAAGGAGATGAAATATGGATTGTTTAAGGTTTCTATCCCTGATAGGGATTGTTGAGAAAAAAAGCTTACGGTTTTAAGCACAGACTTATTCTTTTCAATCCCTAATAGGGATTAATTAAGTGGTTACGTGCTCGTAAAGCTTTATCTGATGGAAGTATTTCATAGTCAGGTTGAATATGTCAAGAGCTTTTAGTGTTGAATAAGTCTAAGCTTATTAAAATCAGAAAAATTCCTTGACAACAGGTTTCGTTTTATGTAGGTTCAAAACTATACAAATGCTGATGCGTAAATATGGCCAGTATTTGGGCTGCCATGACCATAGGTGTTAAGGAGTATGATATGTCCGTCAAATTAAAAAACCTTGAGAAATTAATTGCAATTCTTAAGGATGGTAAATGGCATTCTAGCGATGAGCTAGCAGCAAATGTGAGTTTCCGATTTGGACACACCATATTTGAAGCTCGTAGAAAAGGCTACCTAATTGAAAAAAAACAAGTTGCTCATAACCAATTTGAATATAGGTTATTAACCGAGTAACCAATGTCATAGACTATCCGATAATTTCTCTACAAGAGGAAAGCACCAGCTTGCGGTATTAAGCTCAGGCGTAAGCAATCTTAATCCCCAACAGCTTGGCTGATGCTTGAATAAGTCACTTAAAAAGCCACATCTTAAGACAGTAAGTTTTACTCCAGCTTTCCTCTTCACAAACTATAAAACCCAATCAGTAATATCTTCCTTACCTGCAACCAATAATTAGTCAATTTGATTATTTGTAGATCATGAATAAAAAAACTCAAGCCATTGCAGACAATCAGCAACTAGATTTATTTGACAATCAAAATCAAGAACTAGAAGAATTAGACGATGATTTGTTTAATCAAGACTTTGGTTTTGATGGTGATTCTTCAGACCGTACCATTGAAACTCAGGGTGAATTACTCACACTTAAACTATTGCGAGAAGCAATTCAGGCGGAAAATCCTCATGACCCAGTAATGGCTGATTTCGCTGAGTATGTTTTACCCAACCTCCTAAATATAGCCATTGGTGTTACAGCCAAAGGCGGTAAATTCTTTGATGAAATTGACCACGAGCGAGCAGTAGCAGGTAAAACTAAAGTTCGGCGAGATAATGCTGCTGACCAATCATTGAATACACATTTACTCAATGGTTTATTTCCGGCTAACTTAATTGAAAAGCGTTTACAACAACTTGATACTACAGTCCGAAGACTGGTGAAAGAAAAAGAACGCCGATTAGTAATTGCAGGCTTTATTTTACATGACTTTGAAAAATTTCCCGATGTCCCAGCAGACTGTCGCCAGTTACCCGTAAAAGAACAGCGCCAAATTATTGATCAAAAAATTCACCAGTTAGGACTTGATAAGTTTATTAACCCAGATAACTGGGAAGCCTATCAGCAATATTTAGATGATTTATTGTGCATAGCTTATAATGCACAACGACGCTGGGATACTAACTGGAATTTTTCGGAATTTGGCTTAAATCCCGTTCTCGAAGATCGCACTATTAAAAGTTTGTGTCATTTAACTTGTTTGGCTGATTCCCTGGCCTCAATTGTCAAACATCCCCAAGATGCGGAACATAACCGACTCAAAGAGATTCTGCATAAATTAAGTGATGGAAAACTAAAATTTACCTATCACAGTATTGCTGAAAATAGAGGTGTTTTAACTAACGTAGTTAATAATGCTTTAATTGACGATCATACCAGTGTGAACACTTATGAAAACATTTACTATCAACCTTTACTGTATTTACCCACAGGTGTAATTTATCTAGCATTGCGTAATGCACCGCCCATTACTAAAGAAAATTTATCAGACCGTGTAGTTAATAGTATTAAGTCACTGTGTGCAGGTCAACTGCGTCTGCGACAAACAGGATTTAGTCGAGATGGTAAAGGGATGAAATATGCGGAATATTACAATTTATTCTTTGAGCATTTAGGTTTAATGCAAGTAGCTTTAGATGCTACATTAAGGATATTAAACTCTAATAAATCTTCTGTTGCTCAAAGTCGCAGTGAAAATCTGATTAAATTTCAGCAACAAAATGTTTTATCTGCTGACCATGACCTCACATTTAAAGATGATATCCGCATCGACCAAATAGCGGAATTTGGTGATTTAGTCACCCGTAAGATTTGGGAAGAGACCGTTAAGCGCATTGATGCTGCGAGAAAGAAAGATAAAAGACTACCAGTATTACCAGATTTAGACTTAACCCACAAAGTCGCGGAGTTGTGGAATTTAACAGCATATTTACCCGCAGTTCGGGAAATTCAACGCATTAACGAAAGTCTGAAGGAAAATAAGTTAAAAGGAAATACTGGGGGAGTACCTTATGAATGGTATTATTTAGCGGCTAAATATTTAGAATCTCATCCGGGGATTGAAAACATCCGCGAAATTTGTCAGCAAATTATCGATTACTTATCAACCTTGATTTCCCCGCTGATTTCTGAGTATGAATTACCCGATGGTTGGGAGGATTTAAGACTGTGGGTAAATCGCGTCGTCATGTTGCCAAATAGCAAGCAACAAGTATCACCTGTAGCTGAAAGTCAGACATTTTTAGACGAATTAAATAGTTACAATGCTGCTAAAAAATCAGGAAGAGGAAAGCAACTTATTTGCTCAATTTCTCATTCAGCTTACACCGTGACTGAGCAAATGGAATCAGCAGTTTTATTTACACCCCAAGTTTATACAAATAAACAAATGTTGGGGGGTTCCAACGCCAAGCGGAACATTTCCAGTATTGCGGGTGTGGAAATGATGCTCAGGCAAATTTTGATGAATCAAACTCAAGCAGTTGGTAAACGATTTGAAGAGGGAAAATACCGCTATCTCTATTTTTACCCAACTTATTATTTCACCCCAGAAACTAATAAGTTTTTACAGAAAGCATACAATGGTATTGCTCAAACTCGCTTTGATACTACCATACGTAATCATTTCATCAGCAAGGATTTACAGGCAAACTTAGAAAAAGCAAATTATCAAAAGGTAGATAGCTTCATCATTGATGAACATATCCAGGCTGGAAAAAACCGCACATTTAAGCTTTCTTATCCTGAAGATCAACCCTTAACATTTTATTTTATGGCACTCCCCCCAGGAAAGGATAGCACCGACACTGAATCTTGGATAATGCCGAGTTGGCTAGCTTTTGCTTTTCCCATGATTCTAGATGTAAAAACAGTGGTTTCTGAGTCGCCAATTCCACCTTTTAATGATGGTGCTGAATTTGAGGAAAGCGTTTTCTTAGATAGTGCGCCCCATGCTTTCCGTGCCTTAGTCAAAAGGGATAGATTCCGTCTTGATTACATTTTAGAAGGTTGGGAAGAAAACAGTATTGAATACCCAGCACCATTAAATGTGTTAACGGCGGCTTATGCTATTCATTTAGATGTCAACGCTAAACAAGGTAAAACTGGTTACGATGCGAATTGGGGTAAATTTGCAGAACTATCTAAGGATTTTGAAACCAGTCCTTTGTATGTTTTTGCTTATCTCAATCGATGGGTGCGTAACCAAGGAGTAGAAACAGCCCGAATCGAAAAACTTAGGCTTTATACCTATCATTTTTACCCTTGTTTTGACCCTCATGTGAAATTTGATCAAAATATGGAGCAGTTAATTGTGGGAGAACAATCAAGCTTAAATCATCCGCAAAAATTAACAGATTTGTACCGGAAATTTTACCGCGCTAATAAGCGTTATAACCCTAAATCTAATGCTGTGTTGAAACCCATAGATATGGCATCTGAAACTATTCTTAAAGCTGAGTCTAGTGTTTTTCAGGGAGAAACATTAGTAATGGCGGTAGCGGCGGAAGTGTTTAAACTCATGGACCGTGTTCATGCTTCTACTGCTGAAGGACGTTGGGTAACTAGTAACCGTGAACAAGAACGCCAAGCTGTTGTAGATTTTTCCAGATATTTTGTTCAGGAGGTATTTGAGAAATCATTTGCAGGCGATCGCGCTCGTTTAGCAGGTCGTCAAATCAATTTAATTCGAGATACTTGTGAGTTCCTTTACCGCCTTGCAGATGACAAAGAAAACGCCGAAAAATATCCCGAAAAAGATGATGTAACTGAGTAATTAGATATTTCCATTAACCCAATTTCTAACCCAATATCAAACACATTCAATTCTCTGGAGAGATTAATCATGTCATTGTTGAAAACAGTTCCTTCAAAACTATTCCAAGCTGCAATTCCCTACAAACCCATGGGAAAATATGCCCATTTTCTCACTGTCCGCATTACAGAATCTTATCCACTTTTTCAAACAGATGGAGAATTAAATAAAGCCAGGGTGAGAGCTGGAGTGAGAGATAAAGCCACAATCAGCCGTTTATCAATGTTTAAGCGCAAACAATCTACCCCAGAACGTTTAGTTGGTCGGGAATTACTGCGTAACTACGGCTTGATGACTGCGGAGGAATGCGAATATAACGTTAATTTCGCTATGGATAATCCTGATTGTATTATTTACGGTTTTGCCATTGGTGACTCTGGTTCGGAAAAATCTAAGGTAATTGTAGATACAGCATTTTCAATTACCCCTTTTGATGAATCCCACGAAACTTTTACCCTCAACGCCCCCTTTGAAAATGGTACAATGGCATCCAAGGGGGAAAATGGTTCTAAACCCGGTGAAGTTACCAGTCGTATTAATCAGCAAGACCATATTAGACCGCAGGTTTTCTTCCCTAGTATTGTCACCCTCAAAGACCCTACAGAGGCGAGTTTCCTTTACGTTTTTAATAATATTCTCAGAACCCGCCACTATGGAGCGCAAACCACCCGTACAGGTCGCCTGCGCAATGAGTTGATTGGTGTTGTATTTGCAGATGGAGAAATTACCAGTAATCTCCGTTGGACTCAAGCAATATATGACCAAATGAAAGCCCAAAATACCATTCATCCTCCTGAACCTTTGGATGAGGATGATGTAATTACTGCTGCTAAAAGTGCAATTGAGGCTTTAATGGCTGATGAATTTATTGTACATACTGATTTTATTGGTGATGCTTTTTCACCTCTGCTACAGGAAGTTAAGACCCTTACAGGTACAGAAACAGGAATTAAAGCAATTTTAGAGAAAGCTGATGGGGAAGCCAAGGATTATGCTAAAAAGCACATTAGCAAAAAGAAAACAAGTGCTAAGGCTAAGTAACCTCTATGACCATTATCTATCAATGTCAATTGGAACTACATGATAGCCTGTATTTTGCCACCCGTGAAATTGGGCGACTTTACGAAACAGAGCCAATAATTCACAATTACGCCCTCTGTTACGCACTGGGTTTAGTTGATAGTGAAATCCACTCTACTACCGTAGCTGATGAACACTCCTATCGCTACTTTAGCCAGGAACAAGTACCAAAATATGAGGAGCATTTAATACCACTCAACCAGCAGAAAATTTACATTACTCCCGCTAGGGTTTTGCATCATTCCGCCATTCTCAACACCTGGAAGTATGCTAATAATAACTATCATGTCGAGATGGAGAAAACCCAAAAGAATATCCCCAGTTTTGGTAGAACTAAAGAAATTGCACCAGAAAGTCAATTTGAATTTTTCCTAATTGCTGAAAAACCAATTAAATTACCAAAATGGATCCGCTTGGGTAAGTGGATGAGTAAGGCTGAGGTGACAGTTACGGAGTTACATAACTCTCACACTACTGAGGGTTTATTTACTTGTAAATATCCTTTAAACCCTTTAGATGTCATGTTTACTAATCAAGTTATTAGCTATGATGTAGTAAATATGCCTCCTGTTAGTCTGATTCAAAATGTGCAAATGCGAGGTTTATACTATTACTTTGATGATATCCCAGGGTTAAAGCTTCCCGCTCGCATGGAATACCGTTTTGGGAGTTAATCAAGGTCGGTTTTAGCAATATGGAACCACAGATATATACAAATAAACACAGATGATTTATCTAATGTGGTTCCTAATTTTACTTTCTATCGCTTTTTAAACTCACGGTGAAATACTTTCAACAACAGCATAACGCTTTCCCAATGGAGTATCTCAATAACCTATGGGGAGAAATTCAGGTTTGTTCTTACTTTGCGATCAATAACCTTAACCGCGATTTTGTCGCCACTAAGGGATTTTCTCTAGTGTTTAGGCGATCGCACATCTCCACTGTAGAACAAAAATTCCCCTACTTCAAGCCCTACTTAGATTTAGCTCTCCAACCTAGTTGTAATGCTTTTTACCTCAATCCCTTACAGCTTCAACAAGGTTCCCGTGTAGACCCCCACATTGACCGTTCCTTGCGTTCTTACTGCAAAACCATAGAACCACCTATGTGTGTCAGTGTTCTATATGTACGCTTACCTGAAGATATGGTAGGGGGAGAACTAGTACTCAAGTCTCATAAACGCCAACTGGGACAAATTAAACCCCAGGTGAACACTTTACTTTACTTTCAAGGTGATTTGACTCACTCCGTTAACGCAGTGCAAACCCCAGGAAGTCGGTTGAGCTTGGTTTGTGAACAGTATAGTTTAAGTCAATCTGAACTAGCAGAAATACCAGATTTTACCATTGAATCAAGAGCCCCCAAGTCTAGCACAAAAAAACGCAAGTAAAACGCCCCAATAAAACAGCAAAGTAAATTGTTGAGTTTTTATTGACTTTGGCTATATCTCCCAATTACAAATTACCTTTACCTCACCCCTCCCCAGCAAACACAAAATATTCCTAACTATTAAATATGCCTCATAGCTTAATTCTTAACCTCCTTCCCCTGTCGCCTATCCCTCCCCAGTTTCTCACAGGAAGACATCTGCACGCACTATTTTTAACCCTTGTCAGTTCCGTAGATCCTACATTAGGCGATCGCCTACATAATCCTAGTGCTGATAAAGCCTTTACCCTCTCACCCCTACAAACTAATTTCCTTCAGGGAACTAGAGGAATGTCTAAACTACAACATACACATCAAGAAGCGATCCCCCCAGGAAAGCCTTGCTGGTGGCGCATCTCCCTGTTAGATGACACACTCTTTAGTCAACTTACCCAACTCTGGCTCAATCTTAACCCTAATCACCCTTGGCATCTAGGCCCCGCTGACTTGTATATTACCAGCATTCAAGGTACACCCCAATCTAACCAACCTTGGGCTAATACCATACCCTATAGTCAATTATATCAGCAAGCCAGCGATCGCTATCGCAATATTCACTTTACTTTCTCCACACCCACCGCTTTCCGTCAAGGAAAATATGACAGCACCCTCCCCACCAGAGAATGTATCTTTAATTCCCTACTTTCTCGGTGGAATAAATATAGTGAAATCGAAATTAATCAAATTTCTCTAGAGTCAATATTCCCCTCATTCTTCAACATTCATACAGAAATTGTCGCAGACTCTCGTAGTAAATTTATTGGATTTGCGGGAGAAGTGAGCTATCAAATCTTAGGAGAAATCGAACCTATAGAAATTAAAAAAATTAACGCCTTAGCTGATTTTGCCTTATATGCAGGGGTAGGACGGAAAACACCAATGGGTATGGGGATGATGCGGCGAACATATCAATCAAAAATCACCAAAAATTATGAATAATAGTGAATATATCCAGATTGCGGCCTTGAACCAATACGCCTATTGTCCTCATCGCTATTGATTGATTTCGGTGGTTGAGCGAAGTCGAAACCACGCTCCCCTCAATAGTCTCTAAAATATCTTGCGGTTCTCTTAACCTCGACTTCCTCCCCCTTATATTGTTCCCTTCGACTTCGCTCAGGGAACATATTGATTTCGGTTTTGCTCCTACTATCAAATATTGTTTTACCCCACGCTAACCCTCCCCTTGTAAGGAGAGGGGACTGGATTTAATCAATTAAATGGGGTGAAGATGTGATGAAAATTACGGCTGAAAAATTATCAAACAACCTCTAACATTAACCAATTATCTCAGGCGATCGGATACTTTATAGGAAGTTTTCTATGTTACAATTACCTATAATCCCTATCAGGGATTGAAACTTGTCCCCTCCCATCACAAGGGGAGGGCTGGGGTGGGTTTATGTTACAATCACCTACAATCCGTGACCAGAAGGTTGCAAAAAACCTAAGAAAATCAGATATCCAGATTAAAAACTACTTTCAACAATCGGAACTATAGGCTCAAATGGTGGAGGCTCAGGATTAAGTAACTGCTCCCAATTCTTAATTTGCTGTTGCGCTGTATTATAAGCAGAACTACCTCGGGGAATTAACTTCGCCGTCTCAATCGCCCTGGCAAGATTAGAATTACTCTGAGAATTAGCAATGCTTAATAACTGCTGACTCCATTGGTTAACGGCAAAATTCACATCCATGCGTAAAGTGCTACTTCTGGGAACACGATTCGCTATGGCGATCGCTTGAGATAAAGCTTCTGGCGTACCCCCAGCTGCTACCTGTTGCGCCCTAGCCCAGTTTTCTCTAGCACGGATTTGTCCTTGCCAATTACGTATATTGTTCCTAGCTTCCCTAGAAAGCGATCGCCCCGATGATGCAATCGGTTGTATTGTATTAATAGCAGCAGTAAAATTACCACCTTGGGCTAACATTCTGGCTCTATCTAAATATGGCTGATCTTGTGTGCGCTCAATGGTATCTGTCCACTGCCTAATTCTGCTCTGTGCCTCAGAATACAAGGCCCGACCCTCACGGATTTGTCTAGCTTGAGATATTGCGGCTTGCAAAGCATTAATATCATTTGAAGGCCATGCTAATTGTTGAGCCCGTTCTAAAATCGGTCTATCTTCAATAGTCTGAACTTGGTCACGCCAACGGTTAATCTCCGTCCTCGCTTCCGCAGCCCGGGGACTATTACCTGAAACTAACTGCGCTTCAGCAATAGCGGCTGTCAAGTCTTCGATTGTCCCTGGACTAGCAAGTGTCCTGGCTCTTTCCAAACGTGCCAGATCTTCAATTTCCACTTGCCAACTAGCAATTAACGCCTGTGCTTCACCATAAATTGCTCTGGAAGCATCAACTTGTTGCGCCTCAAAGATTGCTGTTTCTAAACCAGACACAGTACCAATCCATGCATTCCTTTTGGCCTCAGTTAAAGTAATAAAGTCTTTCACTTCTACCTGCAATTGGGCATTATCTGGGATTTGTCTGGCAATATCTATAGCTTTTCCCGCATCCCTCCTATCCAGGCTTGCTTGTGCCAAATCCAGCATTTTTCGCCCAATTTCAGGAATCAACTCTTGTGCTTGTTGATAAAGGTAGCTTTCCGGACTGAGGGACTCAGAAAGTTCAATCGCTTTTAATAAGTTATCTGAAACTCTGGTATTTGCTAAACGTTCCGCATTTGCTAACTTATCAGCATCTTCCCTTGTTGATGTAATTAATTTATCTAATTGATTATACTTAACGCCAGACCAGTACTCATTATCTACACCCATTAATTGAGCGGCTAGCATAGATGCTGATTGCCAACGCTGTTTTTTTAGTTCCTCTTCAGTCTGCTTATATATGTCTTCCGCCTGAGACCAAATTAACTCCCATTTACTAACTTGTTCATCTACTAATTTATAAGCTGCCAAATGTTTAGGTATCTGACGGACAGTAGCTATGGCATCCTCTAAATTACCTGACTGAAAACTCTCGTCTGCAATCCGTAAAATGTCTTTCGACCATTCGGCAACAAAACGGTTAACTTCTCCCGCCAATGGGTGATCCTCTGATATTTTACTCACCAAAGCGATCGCTCGCAGTAAATCATCCACATTTTGCCCAGCAGCTAACTTCTGAGCGCAGTATAACCTCACTGAAGCGCTGACAAAAGGTCGAGAAATTGCAGTACAAGTGGGACTACTTGGTAGTTTCAGCAACACTGTCATTGCTACGAACCCGATACTGCCAGGTATCAATGTTAATATTAATCCCCACAAAAACCAGTTTTTCATCCAGCCGGGGGATTTCCCAGACTTTTGACCGGGTACACTAGTTGCGGCTGACTGCTGATGTAAAGGTAATTCGTAACTGTCTTGTTGTTGTCGATTCACTGACTTAGAGGTTGAACCATTAGCCTGCACACCAAATGCTTGAGTTTCAGCGAATTGTGGCGTTGGGGATAACCTTATCATATCATCTGGCTCTCCTGCTTTAGATGGAGGCCAATTTTCTGGAATATCCCGCTGTGTCATCTCTCACACCAAAGTAGTTGAATAGTTAACTGTTCTATGCTGATAATTCCGATGCCGTCATAGTAACTCGTTGATAATTCCAAAGGTACCTGATTCAATATTCTCCGACCACAGATACCATGAAAATTATCATCTTTTTGTATTATTATACACTTGAACCAGAAACCGAAGATTCTGTTTCCAAATCAACAATTAATTTAGCTAGCTGATTGCTACTTGCTTGATAAACCTCGCCGCAAAACTCACAAGTTGCTTCTGCACCATTATCTTTAATTATCATATCTTGCAATTCCTCGGCTCCCAGCATTTTTAATGCTCCTAGTACGCGGTCAAAAGAACAACCACAGTGGAAGCGCAACATTTGACGTTCCGGAAATATTGACAGACCCATGTCTCCGAGTAAGTCATCAAAAATTTCTGGTAAAGTCTTACCAGCTTGTAATAATGGGGTAAATCCGGATAAACTAGATACACGAGACTCCAATGTTTCTACTATGGCTTCATCTCTAGCAGCCTTCGGTAAAACTTGTACTAGCAATCCCCCAGCAGCAGTTACACCACTTGCTCCTACAAACACCCCTAAAACTAAGGCTGAAGGTGTTTGTTCAGAATTAACTAAGTAATGCGCCACATCATCCCCTATTTCCCCCGATACCAGCTCTACGGTACTAGAGTAAGGGTAGCCATAACCAATATCTCGCACTACATAGAGATAGCCCTTACCCACTGCACCACCAACATCCAACTTACCTTTTTCATTAGGAGGCAATTCTACAGATGGGTTGGCCACATAGCCCCGTACTGTTCCATCTAAACCAGCATCTACAAGGATACCACCCAGAGGACCATCGCTCTTGATGCGGACATTCACTCTAGAACCAGGTCGCTTCATACTAGAAGCCATCAACAAGCCACCCGCCATAGTCCGCCCTAGTGCTGCTGTTGCCACATAGGACAGCCCATGACGTTGCCGTGCTTCTTCTGTTAAACGATTAGTAATAACACCTACAGCACGAATACCACCATCGGCAGCTGTGGCACGAATTAATTGATCAGCCATGAAAAACCTTACGTTTCTTAATAAGCCTACATTCTCTATTTTAAGTAGAAAACGACTCTCTGATTACGCCCTGTCCCATGCAGAATATGATTGTATTTGCAATACTAGAACTACAATGCACCGAAATTCGGACTTAAACCTTAAATAATTATTAAGAAATGCTTGGTAATTTTCAAAAAAGTCAACTAAGAATAGAAATCACAGCCTCCGCCAGTGCAATTCGTAATAGTTTGCAACACCCCGATAAACTAGCCCAATGGCTGGTAGGACAAACTTTTACCCCAGGAATGCCAGAAGAACTGCACACTGGCTTTCAGTTTACAACCTGGACTGGCCCAATTGCAATTCATCATCAAGTAGATGTGGCGAAACCTAATTGTTTGCGGTTGCTACTTAGTGGAGGTATTGATGGCTTTCATGAATGGTACTGGGGAGAAGGTTGGGTTCAGTCCCGCTTGGAAGGGGTTTCAATTCTTCCTTTAAATCTAGGTCATACCCTAAGTTTGTTAAGTTTGCGGCAGTTTTTAGTCAATTAATTAATGCGAAAGAGGCCTTTAATCGCTTTTACACAAAAGCCCGTGATTAATCGCCTCCAGGAAAAACTGATCCTTAAATTTTACCCCATGTTCCTTAACTGCTTGTCAGGTTGGTTTCACCACGAACACCGAACAATTAGCCTCCTCCACTACTTGAGTGCTCACAGAACCCAAAACAATTCGCTTCATCCCAGTTAACCCGCGACTACCAATGATAATTAGATCCGCCTTGTAAATGTTAGCAAGACGAATAATTTCTTCGGCAGGATCTCCTGTTACCAATTCTAATTCACTCTTAAATGTTAATTTTTCCTTATAATTTAACAGTAGTTTTTCAATATGGAAATCAGGCAGGTTGGAAGATTCTCGATGATCGCTATCTGTGGATAGTTGCATCTTTGACTCTGGCGTGGGAAATACATGACACAGAATGACCTTGGTATCACCGGAAAACACCAAGTCATTTAAACTGTCAATGACTCGTTCTGCAATTTCCGATCCGTCAAGAGCTACCAAAACATTTTTTAGCACCACTGATCTCCTCAAAGGTATAACCCTTTAATATAATTCCCTGATACAAGTTATTGTCACTTATAACCCTGCTCTATTGTGGCTACTGAGTGACAATCTTTTATTGTGCCTCCACTGAGTAAGTTTTTACAATAGATTATCCAAAAAATCAACATTGATAATTACTCTTGCTGCTGAATTCTCCGTCGCACTGAATCTCTATGAGATGGTAGTCCTTCCATTGTTGCTAAAGCGTCAATTGCCCCAGCTACCTTTTCCAGTGCTCTCTGTGAGTATTGAATAATACTGGAATGTTTCAGAAAGGTTTCTACTCCTAAAGGTGAAGCATAACGAGCAGCACCGGAAGTCGGCAAGATATGGTTAGGCCCGCCAAATAGTCTCCTAGGGCTTCTGGTGTTGAGTCCCCTAAGAATATTGCCCCAGCGTGGCGAATATCCGCAAGTAATCCCCAGGGATCTTGAACTTGTAATCCTAAGTGTTCTGGGGCAAATTCATTAGAAAATGCTGCTGCTGCCGATAACGATTCTACAACTACAATTAAACCATAGTGGGCGATCGCCTTCTCCGTGTCTATCCGTCGTGGATGATCTACTAACTGTCTTTCCACCGCTACTTGTACGTTTTTGGCTAAAGCTGTATCTGTGGTCAACAAAATCGCCGCCGCCATTGGGTCATGTTCTGCTTGGGCTAACAAGTCCACCGCCACATTTACAGGATTTGCTGTTTCATCGGCAATAATTAAAACTTCACTCGGACCGGCTAGGGAATCAATGCCGACAGTGCCGTAAACTAGTTTTTTCGCTAAGGTGACATATATATTGCCCGGACCGGTAATTACGTTCACTTTCGGAATCGTATCTGTACCATAGGCTAAAGCCGCGATCGCTTGTGCCCCTCCCACACGATAAATTTCTCTTATCCCCGCTTCTTGTGCGGCCACCAAAACAGCCGGGTTAATTGCTTTTCTGTTCCCCTGTGGTGTTACCATTACTACACGCGGTACACCAGCCACTTTAGCTGGAATAGCATTCATAAGCACAGTACTCGGATAAGCTGCGCGACCGCCAGGAACGTATAAACCAGCACAATCTACCGGGATATAGCGTTTGCCCAGCACGACATCATCATCACCAAAGTGTACCCAACTTTTCGGCACACGCTGCCGGTGAAATGCTTCAATCTTGCAGCTAGCCAACTGAATCGCCTGGAGTAGCTCCCGCGATACTTGTTGGTAGGCTGCATCCATTTCCGAGCCAGTAACACGCAACTCCTCTGGTTTCAGGGTTTGGTTATCGAATTCAGCTGTATAATGCAAAACAGCTTTGTCGCCTTGGCGCTTCACTGCTTGCAGTACTTCGCGCACAGTTGCTTCTTTGTGAAGCACGTGTTCATCGTGAGTACGGTTGCAGATACGTTGCAGTTCTGATACAACATCTGCCTGCTGAGTAATGATTCGCAGCATGGAGTAAGGATAATGCCAAAATTTAGGATATTCCCGCCTGAGAATTAGTCTTAACTCTTCAACCATCAGGTTATCGAGATCGTCCTAACTCTCTTCTATAGCTTAACCTGGATTTTTTTTAATACTTCCAAGGCTACCAACAGTAGTTTTCACTTAAAGTCTAAGCCTAGCTTACTGGCTACTTTTCACCTGAAAAGACCACGGTGGTTTTAACCACTAAGTCGCTTCCCTCTCAGGGCTAAAGCCGCTGAGTTTCCCGCTTACCGCGATATTTTTATTAGTACCTTATCTTAACGCATTTTAGCCAATGAGTACACGCCAACGGTAAAGTTGTCAAGGATACTTTAATTGATCATCAGGCTTTGTGGAGTAACGCCGCAGACCACACTACCCCTGTCTGTTCCATAGTCGTAATCCTACTTGCCACTCTCTACTGCCCATAGCGATAGCGTGGCGTTAGCCATAGAAAAAGTTTTTTTTGATAAATTCTGACATTGGCAGTATGAGTGCTATATTAGTAAGTCTAGTAGTGTGTGTACATATTAATAGTATTTCTGGAATTGACCGTGGCGAATACAAAATCTGCTCTTAAACGCGCCCAAATCGCAGAACGCAATCGTCTGCGGAACAAAGCTTACAAATCAGCAGTAAAAACGCTGATGAAAAAATACTTTAGCGCTGTAGATGTCTATGCAGCTAATCCTAACTCAGATTTAGAGAAAGAGGTACAGGTGCGGCTGTCCGCGGCTGTCAGCAAAATTGACAAAGCGGTCAAGCGCGGTGTTCTACATCCGAACAATGGCGCTAGAAAAAAATCAAGACTGGCTCGGAAACTCAAGCCACTCACCCCAGCATCTGCTGAGTAGTTCAAGTGTATGGCTTACGCCACGCTACTCTATCAGTAATCAGTTACTCTGACTGATTACTGGTCAGGGAATCATAAAAACCGATCTAGCATCAGGGTAGCGCTTGGCGTTGCGACATAAGAACTCATGAGCAAAAAGGACAATGCAAGCCTCCCGCCCACGGGTGGTCTAATTTTGATTGATACTCACGTCCATCTGAATTTTGATACATTCAAGGGGGATTTAGAAACAGTGCGATCGCGATGGCAAGAAGCAGGTGTAGTGCGTCTAGTACATTCGTGCGTCGAACCGTCAGAATTTTCGGGGATCAAATCCTTAGCGCACCAGTTCCCGGAACTCAGCTTCTCCGTTGGTTTACATCCTTTGGATGTTGACAAGTGGGGGAGCGATACAGCCGCGCAAATCAAATCTTTGGCTAGTTCTGAAGCGAAGGTGGTAGCCATTGGGGAGATGGGTATGGATCTCTATAAGGCAGATAACTATGCAGCACAGCGCATAGTGTTTGAAGCACAATTGGCGATCGCCAGCCAACTCAATTTACCGGTGATTATCCATTGTCGTAATGCCGCGCCGGAAGTGAGGGAAATATTGCTACAGTGGCGGGAAAATAGGGGAGAAATCCCCAGAGGTGTCATGCATTGTTGGGGTGGAACACCAGAAGAAACTCAATGGTTTGTGGACTTAGGTTTCTATATTAGCTTTAGCGGGACGGTAACATTCAAAAATGCCAAAGCCATACAGGCTTCCGCCGCGATGGTCAGAGGCGATCGCCTACTAGTGGAAACAGACTGCCCATTTTTGTCCCCTGTCCCTAAACGGGGTGAAAAGCGGAATGAGCCAGCCTATGTCCGTTATGTGGCGGAAAAGGTAGCCGATTTGCGTGGGGAGACTTTAGAAGCCATTGCTACTCAAACTACTGAAAATGCTTGTAAATTATTTGGATTAGTGGGGGTGACCGGGTTCCCAGATGTGAAACATAGATATCACCTACCATAAATGGGGATATTACTAAAGCCGCCCCTGGTGAAATTCCTCCCTTTTTGTGTGGGAGGCGGCTCTGATCAAGGTCTAACTCCGGCAGGACAAAGTTATGCTAAGATGAATCCCTCCAAAACTTGAATAAGCCATAATCAAAAAAAAGGAAGGAATTACAAACTCTTAAGCTTGATTTTGTAATGTTATCAACTTGATCATCCTTCTCCTCTCTACAAGCGGATGTTCTGATTTTATGACTGGTTTAGCAGTTCGACTCTCACCGGTGACTTTGCTCAAAACAGCGCATGGAGCCATACTCAACCTATAGAAAATTGTTAAAAGTAAATCATGTCGCGTGCGATAGCGCCAGCGCTGCTGCTAAAGCAGGTCGCGTAGCGTGGCCTAGTCCATGGAAAAACGAGCAAAATAGAGCAACGAGGTGACAAATCAAACTTAACCAAGTACTATGCTGTTTACCTGTGTATAAACAGACAACTGTAACTATAAACCGTGCATTGATCGCACCAAGAGAGCTTAGAGAAGTCTAGGCATATTCATGATAGCGTAGCGTGGCGTAGCGTGGCGTAGCGTGGCGTAAGCCATGGGAGCAAATTAATATCTGGATTTTAGCGCAGCCACCAGAGAAAATAAGGGCGATTAGCCCCTTGTCAAAAACTCTCTTTCTAGCTTAAATGGCAGGGTTTGTCTAAGTGTAGAAATAGATGGGATAAAGAAACAGGTGTTCCTAAGAGTGATAGACATATACGCCTAATTGGGGAACACGCAAAAACCAGACACTAGCAGCGTCCAATAAACAAATTTAACCAGGTTGACGAAGGTAAGGGCATGACTACAGATAAATATATGGAATCCGCCTTTTTATTACCCGACTTGATTGAAATCCAGCGCTCGAGTTTTCGCTGGTTTTTAGAAGAGGGGCTGATAGAAGAACTAAATTCCTTTAGTCCAATTACAGACTACACAGGCAAACTAGAACTACACTTTTTAGGACATAACTATAAACTCAAAGAGCCCAAATACAGCGTTGAGGAGTCAAAACGGCGTGACAGTACCTACGCGGTACAGATGTATGTACCTACACGTCTGCTGAACAAGGAAACAGGAGATATTAAAGAGCAAGAGGTATTTATTGGCGACCTGCCTTTAATGACAGACCGTGGGACATTTATTATCAATGGAGCCGAACGGGTAATCGTTAATCAAATAGTGCGATCGCCCGGAGTTTACTACAAATCAGAAATAGACAAAAACGGACGACGTACCTATTCAGCTAGCTTAATCCCTAATCGGGGGGCTTGGCTGAAATTTGAAACAGACCGTAATGATTTAGTCTGGGTACGCATCGACAAAACCCGCAAACTCTCAGCCCAAGTGCTATTAAAAGCCCTAGGCTTATCCGACAACGAAATATTTGACGCCCTGCGCCACCCCGAATATTTCCAAAAGACCATTGAAAAAGAAGGTCAATTTTCCGAAGAAGAAGCCCTGATGGAATTGTACCGGAAATTACGCCCCGGTGAACCACCCACAGTACTAGGCGGACAACAGCTGTTAGATTCCCGCTTCTTCGACCCTAAACGTTATGATCTCGGTCGAGTGGGTCGCTATAAACTCAATAAAAAATTAAGACTTTCTGTTCCTGACACCACCCGCGTATTAACTCCCGTAGATATTTTAGCCGCAGTAGACTATCTGATTAACCTAGAATATGACATTGGCAATATCGACGATATTGACCACCTAGGTAATCGTCGCGTCAGAAGCGTCGGCGAACTGCTACAAAACCAAGTAAGAGTCGGCTTGAACCGCCTAGAGCGGATTATTCGGGAACGGATGACAGTATCTGATGCCGAAGTTCTAACCCCAGCTTCCCTAGTTAACCCTAAACCATTGGTAGCAGCAATCAAAGAATTCTTTGGCTCTAGTCAACTAAGTCAGTTCATGGATCAAACAAATCCCTTAGCAGAACTGACCCACAAACGCCGCCTTAGCGCACTCGGTCCAGGTGGTTTAACACGTGAACGGGCTGGGTTTGCAGTGCGAGACATTCACCCTTCCCACTATGGCAGAATTTGCCCCATTGAAACACCAGAAGGACCCAACGCAGGGTTAATTGGGTCTTTGGCTACCCATGCGCGTGTTAACCAATATGGATTTTTGGAAACGCCATTTAGACCTGTGGAAAATGGGCGGGTACGCTTTGACCTACCGCCAGTTTATATGACTGCGGATGAGGAAGACGATTTACGTACAGCCACGGGTGATATACCATTAGACGACAATGGCTACATTAAAGGACCGTCTGTACCTGTGCGCTACCGCCAAGACTGGGCAACCACTACCCCTGAACAGGTGGACTATGTAGCAGTTTCGCCCGTGCAAATTGTTTCAGTAGCTACAAGTATGATTCCATTTTTGGAACATGATGACGCTAACCGCGCTCTTATGGGTTCCAATATGCAACGCCAAGCTGTACCGCTGTTAAAGCCGGAGCGTCCTTTGGTGGGTACTGGTTTAGAAGCTCAAGGTGCAAGGGATTCGGGGATGGTGATTGTTTCCCGCACGGATGGAGAAGTTACCTATGTGGATGCTACGGAAATTCGGGTTAAGCCTTTCAATGACTCTCCAGAAATTAAGTATCGCCTGTCTAAATACCAAAGGTCTAATCAGGATACTTGTTTAAATCAAAAACCTCTGGTTAGGATTGGCGAGCGGGTGATCGCCGGTCAAGTGCTTGCGGATGGCTCTTCTACCGAAGGTGGGGAGTTAGCGTTGGGTCAAAATATCATTGTCGCTTATATGCCCTGGGAGGGTTATAACTACGAGGATGCGATTTTGATTTCGGAGCGATTAGTGCAGGATGATGTTTATACTTCGATTCATATTGAGAAATATGAAATTGAGGCCAGACAAACTAAACTAGGACCCGAAGAAATCACTAGAGAAATTCCCAACGTGGGGGAAGATGCTCTACGCCAACTAGATGAGCAGGGAATTATTCGGGTTGGTGCTTGGGTCGAATCCGGAGATATACTAGTTGGAAAGGTTACACCAAAGGGAGAGTCTGACCAACCCCCCGAGGAGAAGCTTTTACGGGCTATTTTTGGCGAGAAAGCGCGAGACGTGCGGGATAATTCCCTACGGGTTCCCAATGGAGAAAAAGGACGAGTAGTTGATGTCCGTTTATTCACAAGGGAACAAGGTGACGAATTACCGCCAGGTGCTAATATGGTGGTGCGCGTATATGTAGCCCAGAAACGTAAAATCCAGGTCGGGGATAAAATGGCCGGTCGCCATGGGAACAAAGGGATTATTTCCCGGATTTTACCAGTCGAGGATATGCCTTATTTGGCTGATGGTTCCACCGTGGATATTGTGCTTAATCCTTTAGGTGTACCTAGCCGGATGAATGTAGGTCAAGTCTTTGAGTGTATGTTGGGCTGGGCTGCTCACACATTGGGAGTGAGGTTTAAAATTACACCTTTTGATGAGATGTATGGTGAGGAGACCTCCCGGACATTGGTACATGGGAAGTTACAGGAGGCAAGGGATGAGACGGAGAAGGACTGGGTGTATAACCCTGATAACCCCGGTAAAATTATGGTATTTGATGGTCGGACTGGCGAAGCTTTTGACCGACCGATTACAGTGGGGGTGGCTTATATCCTGAAGCTTGTACATTTGGTTGATGATAAAATTCATGCGCGCTCTACAGGTCCATATTCCTTGGTAACTCAGCAACCTTTGGGGGGTAAGGCTCAACAGGGTGGGCAAAGATTTGGAGAGATGGAGGTTTGGGCATTGGAGGCTTTTGGGGCGGCTTATACGTTGCAGGAGTTGCTGACAGTCAAGTCTGATGATATGCAGGGACGGAATGAGGCCTTGAATGCGATCGTGAAGGGTAAGTCAATTCCTCGACCTGGAACGCCGGAATCATTCAAGGTTTTAATGAGAGAGTTGCAGTCTCTAGGTTTAGATATTGCTGTCCATAAGGTTGAGACCCAATCTGACGGTAGTTCCTTGGATGTGGAGGTAGATTTAATGGCGGATCAATCTGTCCGACGTACACCTCCTCGTCCTACCTATGAATCTCTGACTCGTGATTCCTTAGAGGAAGACTAAAAAACCTGTACAGATGACGGTTGACGGTTGACTGTTGACGGTATTTTTCAGTTAACACTGAACTGTCAACAGTGAACGCATTTAAGGATTTACTCATGACTAAGGAAATATGAGAACAATACAGTCAAATCAGTTTGATTATGTCAAAATCGGTTTAGCATCACCAGAACGCATTCGCCAGTGGGGTGAGCGAACCCTACCTAATGGTCAGTTGGTGGGGGAAGTCACTAAACCTGAGACTATTAATTACCGTACTCTCAAGCCGGAGATGGATGGCCTATTCTGTGAGCGGATTTTCGGACCGGCTAAGGATTGGGAATGTCACTGTGGCAAATACAAACGAGTCCGTCACCGTGGTATTGTCTGCGAACGCTGCGGCGTGGAGGTAACGGAGTCGCGAGTGCGTCGTCACCGCATGGGATATATAAAGCTGGCTGCGCCTGTGGCTCATGTTTGGTATCTCAAGGGTATTCCGAGTTATATTTCGATTCTGCTGGATATGCCTTTACGGGATGTGGAGCAGATTGTGTATTTCAATTCCTATGTGGTGCTTAGTCCTGGTAATGCGGAAACTTTAAGTTATAAGCAGTTGCTCAGTGAAGACCAGTGGTTAGAAATTGAGGACCAAATTTACAGCGAAGATTCGACGCTGCAAGGGGTAGAAGTAGGTATTGGAGCAGAAGCCTTGCTGCGTTTATTAGCTGATATTAACTTAGAACAAGAAGCCGAAAACCTGCGGGAGGAAATCGCCGGGGCTAAGGGTCAGAAACGAGCCAAGTTAATTAAACGACTGCGAGTCATTGATAATTTTATTGCCACTGGTTCTAAACCTGAGTGGATGGTTATGTCTGTGATTCCTGTGATTCCCCCAGATTTACGCCCCATGGTGCAGTTAGATGGTGGGAGGTTTGCTACTAGTGACCTCAATGATCTGTATCGCCGGGTGATCAATCGGAATAATCGGCTGGCGCGATTGCAAGAGATTTTAGCCCCGGAGATTATTGTGAGGAATGAAAAGCGGATGCTGCAAGAAGCAGTGGATGCTTTAATTGACAATGGTCGGCGGGGTCGGACTGTGGTGGGGGCAAATAATCGCCCTCTGAAGTCGCTGTCTGACATTATTGAGGGTAAACAAGGGCGTTTCCGCCAAAATTTGTTAGGGAAGCGGGTAGATTATTCGGGACGTTCGGTAATTGTGGTGGGTCCGAAGTTGAATATCCACCAGTGCGGTTTACCTAGGGAGATGGCTATAGAACTATTTCAGCCTTTTGTGATTAATCGGTTAATCCGCAGTGGGATGGTGAACAATATTAAGGCTGCGAAAAAGTTGATTTCTCGTAATGACCCTAGTGTGTGGGATGTGCTAGAGGAGGTAATTGAGGGACACCCCGTGATGTTAAACCGAGCGCCTACCCTCCACCGTTTAGGTATTCAGGCTTTTGAGCCTGTGTTGGTCGAGGGTAGGGCGATTCAGTTACATCCTTTAGTTTGTCCGGCTTTTAATGCTGATTTTGATGGTGACCAGATGGCGGTGCATGTGCCCCTGTCTTTAGAAAGTCAGTCTGAGGCGCGACTGTTGATGTTGGCTTCTAATAATATTTTATCTCCGGCTACGGGGAGACCGATTATTACCCCTAGTCAGGATATGGTGTTGGGAGCGTATTATTTAACAGCGGAAAATCCTAGGGCGACTAAGGGGGCGGGTAGGTACTACGCTTCTCTGGATGATGTGATTATGGCTTTCCATCAAGGGCAGGTTGATCTACACAGTTATATTTATGTCCGCTTTGATGGGGATGTGGAAACAGAGAAACCAGATGTAGAACCCCTGGAAGTGACGGAAAATGGTGATGGTACACGGACTGTGATGTATAAGTATCGCCGAGTCAGGGAGGATGCCCAAGGTAATTTAATGTCTCAATATGTCCGCACTACTCCGGGTCGGGTGATTTATAACAAGGCGATTCAAGAGGCTTTGGCTGTATAAACTCTTGACTGTTGGGTGTTGACTGTTGACTGTTGACTGTTGGCTGTTGACTGTCAACCATCTTTTTTACAAGATAGGGAATTACTAATAATGACTAAAGAACAGGCTGTTTTTCGGAATCGGGTGGTTGATAAGGGTCAATTGAGAAAGTTAATTTCTTGGGCGTTTACCCATTATGGGACGGCGCGGACTGCGGTGATGGCAGATAAGTTGAAGGATTTGGGGTTCCGCTATGCGACTAAGGCGGGGGTGTCTATTAGTGTGGATGATTTGATGATTCCCCCGACTAAGCGATCGCTGTTGGAGGTAGCGGAGGAAGAAATCCGGTCCACGGAGAACCGCTATCAACGGGGCGAAATCACCGAAGTGGAAAGGTTCCAAAAAGTAATTGATACTTGGAACGGAACTAGTGAGGCCCTCAAGGATGAGGTAGTAGTGCACTTTAAAAGCACTGACCCTCTCAATTCTGTATATATGATGGCTTTCTCTGGAGCGCGGGGGAATATTTCCCAGGTGCGCCAGTTGGTGGGTATGCGGGGTTTGATGGCTGACCCGCAGGGGGAAATTATTGATTTACCGATTAAGACCAATTTCCGGGAAGGTCTGACGGTAACTGAGTATATTATTTCTTCTTACGGTGCGCGTAAGGGATTGGTAGATACAGCTTTACGGACGGCGGATTCTGGTTATCTGACCCGGCGGTTGGTAGATGTTTCCCAGGATGTAATTATTCGGGAAATTGACTGCGGTACTACCAGGGGTATTCCTTTACGTGCCATGACGGAGGGGGGTAAGATTTTGATTCCTCTGTCTCAACGGTTGCTAGGGCGGGTAATTGCTGAGGATGTGGTGCATCCTGAAACAAGAAAAGTAATTGCGCCCCGGAATACTCCGGTGTCGGATGAGTTGGCGGATAAAATCCATGAGGCTGGGGTGACTGAGGTGGTAGTGCGATCGCCCTTAACCTGTGAAGCGGCGCGTTCTGTGTGTCAACATTGTTATGGCTGGAGTTTAGCCCACGCCAAAATGGTAGATTTAGGGGAAGCTGTAGGCATTATTGCTGCCCAAAGTATTGGAGAACCAGGGACACAGTTAACAATGCGTACTTTCCACACCGGGGGTGTGTTCACCGGTGAAGTGGCGCAGCAGGTTCGTTCTAAGAGTGACGGTACTATCCGGTTCCCACGGAAACTCCGCACCCGTACTTATCGCACGCGACATGGTGAAGATGCTTTATATGTTGAAGCTAATGGAGTCATTCATTTACACTCAGACCATGAAAGCCAAGTCGCCCAAGAAATCAACGTTACCCAAGGCTCTACTTTATACGTCCAGAATGGTCAGCAGGTAAAAATCGGTCAATTACTGGCGGAAGTGGCTCTAGGTGGACGGACAACCCGCTTGAATACGGAAAAAGCGGTAAAAGATGTAGCTTCAGATTTGGCGGGTGAAGTGTTATTTGCAGAAGTTGTACCTGAGCAAAAGACAGACCGCCAAGGAAACACAACTACGACGGCTGCCCGGGGTGGATTAATTTGGGTATTATCTGGAGAGGTTTACAATTTACCACCGGGGGCGGAATTGGTGGTAAAAAATGGTGACCGAATTTCAGAAAACGGCGTTTTAGCAGAAACCAAGTTAACCACACAACATGGGGGAGTAGTACGGTTACCGGAAAATCTCCCCGGAAAGAATGCTAGGGAAATTGAAATCATCACAGCTTCTGTAGTCTTAGACCAAGCTACAGTCACCGTAGAAAGTTCCCAAGGTCGTAACCACTATTTAATTACAACTAGTAATAACCAAGTTTTTAACTTACGGGCGACCCCAGGTACAAAAGTCCAAAATAGTCAAGTAGTAGCTGAACTAATTGATGACCGGTATCGTACAAATACGGGTGGTTTTCTTAAGTTCGCGGGTGTAGAGGTTCAGAAGAAAGGTAAAGCGAAACTAGGTTATGAGGTGGTTCAAGGGGGTACACTTTTGTGGATTCCTGAAGAAACTCATGAGGTGAACAAAGATATCTCCCTACTTTTAGTGGAAGATGGGCAATTTGTGGAAGCTGGTACTGAAGTTGTTAAAGATATTTTCTGTCAAACCGGTGGAGTGATAGAAATCACCCAGAAAAACGATATCCTCCGGGAGGTGGTGATTAAACCCGGTGAGTTGCTGCTGATGGATGCGGGACTTACTACTGCTGACGCGGGGGATTTGGAAGAAATTATGGGCGTGGATAATACTTTTGTCCAACCCGGTCAGGAGTTTCGCGGTGCAGTGGCGACTGAGTTACGCTACGTTCAGTATGTGGAAACTCCAGAAGGTCCGGCTTTATTAAGCCGTCCGGTGATAGAGTTTCCAGTACCTAATCATCCAGATGTTCCTTCAACAACATCTATTAATCAACAAACTGGGCGCTCTATACAAATGCGGGCAGTGCAGCGCTTGCCTTATAAGGATTCTGAACGTGTTAAGTCTGTGGATGGGGTGGAACTTTTACGAACTCAGTTAGTTTTGGAGATTGAGCAAGATGGGGAACAAGACCATGGTGGTTCTCCTTTGGCTGCGGACATTGAGTTAGTACAAGATGCGGAAAATCCAGCCGTGCAGCGTTTGCAGCTGGTGATTCTGGAGTCTTTGGTGGTGCGGCGGGATATAGCGGCGGATGCTACTCAAGGGAGTACGGAAACTAGTTTGGAGGTTGAGGATGGGGACTGCATAGCGCCTGGGTCTGTGGTTGCGCGTACTAAGATTCTTGCTAAAGATGGCGGAATTGTCCGGGGCGTGAGAGAAGACCTGGAAACCGTGCGGCGCTGTTTGGTTTTGCGTGATGTTGATAAGGTGGTGGTGAGTAGCTGCGAGCCAACCCAAGGTTAAGATGGGTGACTTGTTGGTAGAAGGGGCGGAGCTAGCTCCGGGGGTGTTTGCGCAGGAGTCGGGGCAGGTTTGGTCTGTGGTTCAGAGGAAGACAACTGCTGCGACTGGTGAGGATTCGGCTCTGGCTGGGCAGGAATATGCTGTTTACATCCGGGTGGGTCGCCCTTACCGTGTGAGTCCGGGGGCTGTTTTGCAGGTGGAAGATGGGGATTTGGTGCAACGGGGGGATAATTTGGTTTTGCTGGTGTTTGAACGGGCGAAAACTGGGGATATTATCCAAGGTTTGCCCCGGATTGAGGAGTTACTGGAGGCTCGTAAACCTAAGGAGGCTTGTATTTTAGCTCGGCGCTCTGGGGAGTTGCAGGTGGTTTATGGTGATGGGGATGAGGCGATCGCCGGGAGGGTAGTTGAGGCGAATGGGGTGGTGACTGAGTATCCCCTAGGACCAGGACAAAATTTAATGATTCCAGATGGAGGGGCTGTTACAGCTGGAGAACCACTGAGCGATGGCCCTTCTAATCCCCATGAAATACTAGAGGTTTTCTTTAGTCTAGGTTCAGAGGAGGGTGTTTATGCTTGTGCTAGTCATGCTTTGCAAAAGGTACAGACTTTTTTAGTCAATGAAGTGCAGATGGTGTATCAGTCCCAGGGGATTGATATTGCTGACAAGCACATTGAGGTAATTGTCCGCCAGATGACTAACAAGGTCAGAATTGATGATGGTGGAGATACTACGATGCTTCCTGGGGAGTTAGTGGAACTGCGACAAGTAGAGCAGGTGAACGAGGCGATGTCGATTACAGGGGGGGCGAAGGCACAATATACGCCCGTGCTGTTAGGGATTACTAAAGCCTCTTTAAATACGGATAGTTTTATTTCTGCAGCTTCGTTCCAAGAAACTACTAGGGTATTAACTGAGGCAGCTATTGAGGGGAAATCTGATTGGCTGCGGGGGTTGAAGGAGAATGTGATTATTGGGCGCTTGATTCCGGCGGGGACTGGTTATAACACTTACGAGGAGCCGGGGGCTTTAGATGAATATGGGACACTAGAGGGTAGCGGTGTTTTAGATGAGGTGGATGACGCGCTGGATATGGTGTTAGATGACCGCACAGCGCGCAGTTATAACCTGGATGTTTCTGGTTTAGGGGAGGGTACTTTTGGTACTCGTCGCTCTGAAAGGTCAATATTAGATGAGGAGGATGAATTAATTGCGGATGACATAGTCAACGACTTGGTGGCTGACGATGATGAATATGAAGATGATATGGATGAGGATGAGGATTTTTAAAACCTTGCACTCTCAGCTCTAGTATCCGGGGGTTACCCATCCCCCAACTCCTCCCCTTGCAACGTAAGGGGGGGTATATAGAATGGCGCTATCCCATCTTGTCAAGATCATCAAATACATGATCTTCGGTGTCACACAGATCCCCGACTTCTGGACAAATTATATTAGATTATCCCAATTATGTAAGAAGTCGGGGATATTACTCATGGAGGTGCGATCGCCTATAGCTTCGCCCTTCTGATTAGGTTTGACCCCACCCCCAACCCCTCCCCTTGCAACGTAAGGGGGGTATATAGAATGGCGCTATCCCATCTTGTCAAGATCATCAAATACATGATCTTCGGTGTCACACAGAGCCCGGACTTCTAGCTAAATTAGCCTAGATTATCTCTGATAATGTGAGAAGTCGGGGATCTTGCAGCTACAGAGAGTTTAAAAGCGTAATTGTTCGTTGATAACCATCGGGATCATCTTGAGTGAGGTATAATTGCCCTGCTCGTTGTAGGTTTTCCCTGGCTTTGTTGATGTCTCTGAGATAAACATAAACAGCACCGCGATACAAGTAAGCATAAGCATCATTAGGATCAATCGCAATAGCTTTGTTGTAATCGACCAGTGCTAAATCCCATTTCTGCTGCTTACGGTAAACATTACTGCGAGCGATATAAGTCACTGTATAGCTATGGGATATCTGCACAGTTGGGGGTAAAGAGTCAGATTTCCAAGTAATGATTCTCTGGTATTTTCCTCCTGGTTCAGGTGTTAACCCCAAGGGTGTGGGAATTTTCTCCACACAACCGGGGTAGCGAGTTGAGAGACAAGTAAAGCTGTTTTGATTAGTTTTAGTTTGACTCCAAGTCTGGGTAGCACTGAGGGTAAATGTCAGTGTTGTTAAGGCTACACCGCTAGTTAGTCCTATTCAGTACATGGGTCTTACCTGTGACAGTTGATAGATTATTTAACATAATACGTATAAATACAGAAGCTTTTGACTTATACGTATTGGAGATTATTTCTGAGTTTTTTTGGTTAAACTATAGCATTTCCCATGCTCGTGAGGTACATTTTTTTTTAGTTTGAGGGAACAGGGAATAGGGAATTGGTGTGTACTTCATCAGCCTGAAAAAGACTATATCACTTATCAGAGGAATAGATGGGAATTTTAGCCAATAATTAATCCCCAATCCCCCCACTAACTGATTAAATGGACTGGTGGACTGTTAATGATACAATTGGGAGATTAATTCCTCTCAATGCTCCAAGGATTTTTTATGAGCGAAGTATTAACAAATACGAATTACAGAAATTAGCCGTCCGCCTTTATTAGCTGGCGTTACATAGTCCCCAAAGTATACTATCAGTGATAGAATTGGGTATTTAACAAATGACCATTGAAACCAACTTTTCCAGTTTATCCGCAATAGAATACGTACCTTATATTGATATAAACGGAGAATTGCCTCAAGTATTTTCTGGCAAAATAGGCGTATACGCTATTTTTGACCAGGCTAAACAACTACAATTTGTCGGCTATTCTCGGGATGTTTACTTGAGTCTTAAGCAACATTTAGTCCGTAAACCAGAACAATGTTATTGGGTCAAAGTGCAAACAATTGCAAGTCCTAAACGTGCAATTTTAGAAAGTATTCAAAATGCTTGGATAGAGGAAAATACTACTATTCCTTTAGGTAATGCAGATGATCGGGAAAGCTGGACACAGGCTATTAATGTGCTGCAATTAATGACACCTCAGGAAGAAGAAAAATATCATCACCCAGCTAATGATGAATTGGCGCAAATCAAAGTACTGAAAAATATAGCCCGGCGAGTAGAAGCAGAAATTTTACTAGTATTGAAAAACCGCGGTTTACAAGAACAATTACGGTTTAATCCCAAATTGAAAGAGCAAGGATTATTAGATTTAAAGTAAGTTGATGGCCTTAGCCGATATTTGTCAAGTCATGATTAGTGTATCAAATATTGTTTGACCCCACCCTAACCCTCCCCTTGTAAGGGGAGGGGACTGGATTTTATTGTTTATTGTGTGTTCGGTGTGTTCCCCATTCCCCATTCGCCATTCCCTGATCCGGTGTTCCCTGTTCCCTAAGATAAAAATTACCTGTTGAACACTTATCAAACATCCTCTTATCGGATATTTGAAAAAAGATGATCCTGCATCAAAGATTTCTTTAGACCACCCGGTTACCTGTATTTAAGAGGTAACTAGACTTTCTGTTTTCCCCCTTGATCTGGGGAGATTAAGGGGGTAAAACAGGAAATGGGTGGTTTCATAGCCAGATTTCTATCCTATCTGATATACATTGGGAAGGAAAGATATTTTGTAAATATTTATGACAATAGCGCTACTCAATAATCGCTATCAAGTTATTCAAGTTTTGGGTGCTGGTGGATTTGGAGAAACTTCCTTAGCTGAAGATACCCATATGCCTTCTCGTCGTCGCTGTGTAATTAAGCAACTCAAACCCATAGTCAATAATCCCTACAATCATAAAATGATTACACAAAGGTTTGAGAGGGAAGCAGCAACTTTAGAAGTCCTAGGGAGGGGTAGCGACCAAATACCGGAACTATATGCTTACTTTAGTGAGCATGGAGAATTTTACTTGGTGCAAGAATGGATTCAGGGACAAACTTTGATTGACATTGTGGAAACTCAGGGTTGTCAAACTGAAAGCAATGTGCGGGAAATTCTTTTGAGTTTGCTATCGATACTAATTTATGTTCACAGTCAAGGTATTATTCACCGGGATATCAAGCCAGATAATATTATCCTGCGTTCGAGGGATAACAAGCCAGTTTTAATTGATTTTGGAGCAGTTAAAGAAACCGTCCGTTCTGTGGCCAGTTCTCCCCATCCAGGGAGTCGTTCCATGGTAATTGGTACCCCTGGATATATGCCCACTGAACAAGCTATAGGACGACCTGTTTACGCCAGTGATATCTACAGCCTAGGCTTGACCGCGGTTTATTTATTGACTGGGAAACACCCATCAGAATTAGCAACACACCCGCAAACTGGGGAAATTCTCTGGGTGGATTTAGCCCCCAACGTCTCGCCACATTTAGCACAGGTAATTAATCAGTCAATTCAGCCCCATGTGAGCGATCGCTATAGCACCGCTAGTAAAATGCTCTATGCTTTAAAATCTGCTCGTGATACCGCCCAACAGTCTTCTATGACTACCGCCACAGTACATATTAGTCCTAAAAAAATATTATCAACTCACCAAACCCAGGCAATATCTTCTTTGCCAACTATTCCTACCAGCATCTGGCAAAAACCTGTTTTAATTATTGCTAGTTTATTGTTGGGTAGCGTCATAGGTGGGGTGGCAATTTCTAGCCTTACCCGTGAACAACAACCTGAAGTATCTCTGACGACATCATCACCACCCAGACCATTTTCCGAATCAACTGACATCAATCCGACTTCTTTACCAAACTCCTTACCTAAGGAACCTGCTGACACAGCATCTACTCTGCAACCTCCTGTAGAGCCGGTAGTACCTGTACAATCACAGCCCCAAGTAACTGCCAGATTTAAACTCACTCCAGAAACCCCACCACCACCCCCACAGACAGAAACCCCACCCCCACAGCCAGAAACCCCACCCCCACAGCCACAGACAGAAACCCCACCACCACCCCCACAGCCAGAAACCCCACCACCACCCCCACAGCCAGAAACCCCACCCCCACAGCCACAGACAGAAACCCCACCACCACCCCCACAGCCAGAAACCCCACCACCACCCCCACAGCCAGAAACCCCACCACCACCCCCACAGCAAAACCAAGATGGGGCTCCTAGCAACAGCAAAATTTCCAGAGTACCAGCATTTCCTACAGGAACTTCTCAACAGACTGTTAAAGCAGTTTTAGGTCAGCCCAGTACAAATTCCAGAGGGTTATGGAATACTCGAGCTTTTCTTTATCGGTTAGAAGATAATGTTGATCTTGGTTATTTATTTGACCAGAAAACCGGAGTCTTGCGCCAAACTGAAGCAACTTTTCCCCAATCTATCAACTCAGAAGTAATGCAAAAAACATTACAGGGAATGCTCAATGGTAATGCCAATAGTGATATCAAGCAAGGACTGCAAAAAGTACGCGATCGACAAACTCAGCGATATTCTTTTAATGTTGGAGAATTAAAAGGTGTAATTGAACGCAACCAGCAGGATAGGATTTATATTGGTGTTTGGGATGCTGATTTGCATTAAAAAAAAAGCCTGCACAAGCAGGCTTTTTCTGAGAGTCCCTAAACTACAAGTTTGAGAAGACAGTCTTGATTACTTAACAGTTACCTTACCGCCAGCTTCTTCGATGCGCTTCTTAGCATCTTCAGCCGCATCCTTAGCAATGCCTTCTTTGACGGCTTTGGGTGCTGATTCCACCAGATCTTTTGCTTCTTTGAGACCTAAACCAGTCAATTCGCGGACAATCTTCAGTACAGCAATCTTCTTGTCAGCAGGAACGGAATCTAGTACCACATCAAACTCGGTTTTTTCTTCCACTGGTTCAGCAGCAACAGCAGCACCAGGAGCCATCATCATCATCCCGCCAGCAGGTGCAGCAGCACTCACGCCGAAGGCTTCTTCAATTTGCTTAACTAACTCAGATGCTTCCAGCAGAGTTAGAGTTTTCAATTGTTCGAGAATTTGATCAGTTGTAGCAGACATTGATATAACTCCTGTAATCTAAATTGTGTTTTTGCCTAGTGAATGAAGGCAAAATTTGGTGTAATGTAGCTTACGCCACGCTCCGCTATCGACGAATTTTATTCAGCCGCACTTTCAGCGCTGTCACCTTGGTCTTTGTCAGCCACAGCTTGCAACGCACGAGCCAAAGAACTGGGAACTTCGTTAATACCCACAGCCAGTTTGGTAGCCAATCCGTTGATAGCTCCGGCAATTTGTGCCATGAGTTGCTCCTTGGATGGCAAGTCTCCTAAAGCCTTGACATCAGCTTCCTTGAGCAGGCGACCTTCCATAACCCCACCACGAAGTTCTGTCTTCTTGGTGGCTTTCTGAAAGTCTTGATAAGCCTTAATTGCGGATGAAAAGTCTTCTTTAACCAACAAAAAGGCAGAAGAACCTTGAAGCAATCCCGAAAGTGGTTGCCAATTCTCGTCACCCTCAATGGCAATGCCCATAAAGGTATTTTTTGTTACCTTGCAAACAGCGCCACTCGGACGTAAGCGCCTCCGTAGGTCGGTAATCTGAGCAACTGTTAACCCCTGGTAATCAATTACCAGTGCCAAAGTTGACTCACTCAAAGTTTCTTTGAGATCAGCTACTATCTCTTTTTTATTTTCTAGCGTTCTACCCATGCTTAGTTTTACCTCCAAGGGCAAAATCTTAATTTTCGACTAAGTAAAACTTGTTTAAATCTACTTATTGAGATTCAAGTCGGTTTTACCTCCTGCGGGTTTTTGTTCACAGGTGTGAATTCGAGAGCAGCCAATTCAAAAATGTTAATACCATTTCTTTGTGCGCCCAATTTCTTTGTTTCTTCCTAGCTGGGTATTTTTTGGTTTTACTATCAGCCAGTCAAAACAATTAACCCCAGCTATACTAGCCGGGGTTTGACAGGAAAACTCTTCATACCTGAGTATTTACACCTTAATGGGTAGTAATTCGTGGCAATTAGAGCTTTAACCTCGGCAGGATATTTGAGCCAATGGCTCCTGCTGTCTCCGGTTTGGCTTATTTAGTTTTGGGGGGAGTACAGTGCTGACTCAGATCGAAAAATGGATGATGGCAACCATCCTTTCCCCTTTCTAGCCTCTAGTACCCATTAAGCTACTTCGGCGACTTTTAAATCCCGTAGAGCATTGATATCGACTTTAATTGATGGACCCATAGTCGAAGCTACATAAATTGTCCGCCAATAACGACCTTTAGCTCCTGAAGGACGGTTACGGTCAATGGTCTCTTGTAATGCCTTTAAGTTTACCAACAAATCTTCAGGCGAGAAAGACACCTTACCAAACATAACATGGACGATACCAGTCCGATCAGCTCGGAATTCTAATTTACCCGCTTTGAATTCCGCGATCGCACTTGCTAAGTCAAATGTTACCGTTCCCCCCTTAGGAGATGGCATCAAACCCCGCGGACCAAGTAACTTACCCAGTTTTGCCACCTGTGGCATCACATCTGGAGTAGCGATTAGTTTATCGAAATCCATCATACCTTGTTGAATTTCGTTAATCAGCTCATCAGAGCCGACTAGATCCGCACCAGCATTGCTAGCTTCTGCAACTTTTTCACCTCGAGTAATTACCGCCACCCGCACAGTTTGTCCAGTACCTTTGGGCAGTGTTACCGTTGTCCGCAGTTGTTGGTCTGTATACTTGGGGTCAATGCCCAGGCGGATATGCGCTTCTGCTGCTTCAGGAAACTTAGCTGTTGCCGTTTCTTTGAGCAGACTCAAAGCTTCTAATGGCGCATACTCCCTATCTTCTACTTTTTCTAGCAGCGCCTGCAAACGGCGCGATATTTTTTTTCCCATTTTTATCTCCTGGGGTAATTTGCGAGATTAAATCTCTCCCCCGATAAGTTTTTTTTATTTACTCGGCGATGGTCACGCCCATATTCTTCGCAGTACCTGCCACAATCTTCATCGCCGCTTCTATATCATTGGCGTTGAGATCAGGCAATTTCGTTTGAGCAATTTCTTGCAGTTGAGCTTTTGTAATTGACCCAACTTTCTTTTTGTTGGGTTCATTAGAGCCTCTTTCAATTTTCGCTGCCTTGCGAATCAGTACTGATGCTGGTGGTGTTTTGAGTACAAATGTAAAACTCCGGTCTTCAAACACCGAAATTTCTACAGGAATTACCATTCCAGCTTGGTCTGCTGTTTTGGCATTGTACTCCTTGCAGAACATCATAATGTTCACACCGTGTTGACCCAATGCGGGACCCACTGGTGGTGCTGGGTTGGCTTTTCCAGCATTCAGGGCCAGTTTAATGACCGCTACTACTTTCTTCGCCATTTGTGTTTAGCTCTGTTTTTCTACCTGATTAAATTCCAATTCTACTGGTGTATCTCGCCCAAAAATCGAGAGCAGGGCTTTTAATTTGCTACGCTCCGGACTGACTTCAATCACCTCACCTTCAAAGTCTTTAAAAGGACCTGAAAGCACGACTATCTTATCACCAGTGACCATGTCAATTTTAACAATCGGCTCCTGTTCACTAGTTTGTTTGAAGATCCTTTCTACTTCTGATGCACCTAAAGGTACTGGTTTCACGTGACCGCGGCTTCTGCTACCGCCACGCTTTTGTTCTGCTCCCACGAAATTAATTACATGAGAGGTATTTCGTACCACCTGCCAAGTGTCATCTTCCATTACCATTCGCACTAGCACATAACCAGGAAAAACCTTTTCCTCTGTTTGCTGACGACTACCATCCTTGCGGATTTTTACCGCTGGCGTGTGGGGAATTTCCACTTGGATAATTTTGTCAGATACATCAAAAGTGTGGATACGTTGCTCCAAATTTGTCTTGACGCGTTTTTCACAGCCTGAGGCTACTTGTACTGCATACCAACGTGCTTCATTAAGCGCCGTTTCTGCTGTTTCCTCAGAATGTAAAGCTGAGTTATATGGTTCGTCTGTTGCAGAAGTCATCAGAATACCTGTTGTGCGACCCAACCGAACAATCCATCGACCAAGTATATCAAAGATGCAGATAGTGTGACCATTAAGAGTACACCTGCTGATTCGCTCACTAGTTGCTTTCGACTTGGCCAAACCACTTTTTCCAGTTCTTCCTTCGTACCCTGAAAGAAGTTGGCTAAACTGAAGCCATTGGTGTTTCCTGGCATTTCTGCCTCATTTTTTTTGGCCACTGTCGTTTTACCCCCGTTTTGTCAATATAAGGTACACCCTGCTCATTTTCATTCCATCTTACTGGAAGCAAAAAAGCTGTAAATAAAAAATAATTACACCCGAAATAACTAGATCCATCTGCCATTTTAGCAGGAATGCTGTTTTTCCGGGGTGTGTTTTTTTCCTTTCAAGCGCGCCCTGGAGGACTTGAACCCCCGACATCAGGTTTTGGAGACCTGCGTTCTACCAACTGAACTAAGAGCGCACAAAGTGGCTTGGATTCAGTCATTGCGCTGAACCTTTTTTAGTATAGCGCATTTTCTCCATTATGTCACCTTTTTTTTGTCGGGGAAAATTAGCGGCGAATGCCGCTTGATTGTCGAATTTTCTGCCATACTTTAGCCGAAATCTACAAGGCACGGTCAAACCGTTGTTTGATTCTGGTAGCTTTGCCTACACGTTGACGTAAATAATAAAGTTTAGCACGGCGGACTTTACCTCGACGGATGATTTTAATGTTGTCGATGCGGGGAGAATGTAACAAAAATACCCGCTCTACACCAATACCTTGAAACACGCGGCGGACTGTAATAGTTTCGTTAATACCACCATTACGTTTAGCAATCACCACGCCTTCGTAGGGTTGTACGCGAAACTTTTGTCCTTCCTGAATCTTTACACCGACTTTTACAGTATCGCCCACATAGATGATGGGCAAATCCGACTTCAGTTGTTCCGCCTCAATGGAGCGGATAATTTCTTGAGCGTTCATAGTGTTTCTGCTTTAAAAACTCACAATCACTAATCATAAAGCGATCATCCTCTTTCAGTCTACTTATTTAGAGCAAAATCTTGATTAATTCAACATCAGAACTTTTTCTTCCGTCCGCCCATATGGATAAAAATTGGCTTTCCGTGCCGCCAATTGCATAAATCTTCGGCAATACTGTAAAAACAAGGAATTATCAGCAGAGTGAGTAATGTAGCCAAAGACAGACCAGAAAACACAACCACACCCAATGGTTGAAGAAATTCTGAACCTTCACCGATTCCCAGCGCCAAGGGAAACATCCCTAAAACCGTAGTAATAGTAGTCATTAATATTGGACGTAAGCGTTGAGGAGCAGCTTGTAAAATTGCTGTTTTCCTACCAACTTGATCTCTTTGGCGAATTTGGTTCGCTAGTTCTACCATGATGATGGCATTGTTAACAACAATACCCACCAATAATACCGCCCCGACTATGACAGTGGCACCAATGGCTGTATTGGTAATGTAAAGACCAAAAATGCCTCCAGCCAAAGCCAGAGGAATTGTTAACATAATTACCAGGGGGTCAATGAGTGAATTGTATTGCACTGCCATGACGACAAAAACGAGAAAACTAGCTAATCCACCTAATAGTTGCAGTGAGTTCTGTAGTTCCTGATTAGATGCAGCCGCAGAACTGGGTAAAATGCTCACACCGTCAGGTAAACTTATATCACCCAATATGCTATCTACCTGGGTAAAAGCATCACTGAGATTAGCGCCCTCAGTCAAATTACCGGCAATTATCACTACCTGACGCTGATTAATTCTCTGAATCTCCGCAGGAGCTTCGGCTTTAGTAATTGTAGCTATATCCATCAGTCGCACCTGACGGTTATTATTCACGAACAAAGGTAATCTTTCCAATTGAGACACCTCTTGGATGGATGCTTCATTTAACTGTACCCTCACATCCACTAAACGGTTACCGCGTTGGAGTCGGGTAGGAACACTACCGGAAATAGCCGTCTGAATTGTATCGCCAATCTTGATAGTGGTTAAGCCCAAGTTTGCAACTCTTTCCCAGTCAGGAAGAATTTGCAGTTCTGGTTGACGGTCATCGATTTCGGGACGAAATCTCACTAAAGTAGCTTGCTGTTCTAGAGCAGCTAGTACCTCTCCACCAGCTTGTTCGAGTTTCTGTGTATCGTTACCCTGAAGAATAACATCAATATCAGCACCACGTGCTGGAGAATTACTGAGAATTAAGCCCCGCACCTGACCAGGGGAAAGGCGGAGGCGAATTCCTACTAAGTTGAGCTGGTTAATTTTTTGGGTAACTCTTTCTATGTAGGCTTCAGCATTACTACCCGCTTTGAGGGTAATAGTGCTAGTACCTCTGAGGGGATTAGCATTGACATTTGTGCCGAAAAGCGCACCACCAGCGGTAGAGAAGACATATTCAGTTTCCGGTTGCTGGAGGAGAATTTCATCCACCATAGCCATAACCTTGCGGTTGGTTTCTAGAGTCGTACCAGATGGAAACTGAGCATTTAATCTGACTTGTCCTGTACTAATGCGCGGGAGGATTTCTTGGGGAATTTGCGGAGCCATCCACAAACTAGCACCCCCAAAAACTACAATAGCGATCGCAACTGTTAAAAATCGCCAGCGCAATACTTCAGACAAAAATCGCCTATATGCATTTGTCGCTGCATAAAAGCGGCGGTTAAATGCTTGTAGTAACCAAAACTTACTCAACCCACTAGAAAATCGCCATGCCAAAGTCCGTGACGTGAGCATAGGTATAATAGTTACCGCAATCAAAATGGAAACCGCCACAGAAAAGCTGATAGTGAGAATTAACTCATTGAATAGTAGTGATATAAAGCCGCCAATGAGCAAAAACGGCATCACCGCCACTAAGTTTGTACTGGTAGAAGCAATTAAAGCCGACTCTACTTCCTGACTGCTGTGTTGAGCTTGTTGAATAAGTTCATGGGAATTCAGGCGGGTTTTACTATCCTTACCGGGAGTCATACCTGCACCCTGAGCAATATTCTCCAACATGACAATGGAGTTATCCACCACAATTCCCACCCCCAAAGCTAAACCACCCAAACTAAAAACGTTGAGGGATAACCCAAATATTCCCATTAAGATAATGGCGGCTAAACTAGCTAAAGGAATAGCAATGACAATAATAAAAGTTTGTCGCAGGGAACCCAAAAATAGCAAAACTGCGACAGCAGCTAGCGCTGTACCCATCAACCCGGCCGTAACGACATTAGAAATGGAATTGCGGATAAACTTTGACTCATCCAAGGTAGATGTGAGTATTGTCCCTTCAGGAAATACACCCGATGCTTCCAGTTGTTCTAAACGTTTTGTGACAGCATCAACAACATTAACAGTATTAGCATCCGGTTGTTTTTGAATACTAAGTTTAACAGCTGGTTCCCCATTCAGTAAAACGTAGATTCGCTGCTGTTCAGAACCATCAATAACTTGAGCAAAATCTCGCAAATAAACGCGACGATCAGATAAGATCGTCTGACTATTATCATCTGGTACCCAACGGACTTCAAAAGACAAATTTCTAATTTCATCAGCATTTTCAAACCGCCCCACAGTCCGAGTCAATGGCTCAGAATTGGACCCTAAAAGGCGACCCCCAGCAACATCTTGATTGCGGTTTCTCAGTTCATCCAGGACATCTGTCAAACCCACGCCCAAAGCTTGTAAACGGTCTAAATCAAGATTGACTCTGACTTCTTCTTTCACCCCTCCCGATACCTCTACCCCTGCGACTCCGGGGACAACACCGAGTTCACGCGCTAGTTCTTCCTCGGCAAAAACCCGCAAATCTAGGCTTTGTAGAGAGGGTGAGGTTAATGCAAATTCATAAACTGGTAACTGGGAAGGATCGAATTTGAATAAACGAGGTGTTTCAATGCTCTCTGGTAATCTCCCTCTAGCTCTATTTAAGGAGGCTGTAGCATCGTTTAGGGCTTGATCAATATTGCCCCCTGGTTGAAAATACAGGTCTAAACTTACCCTTCCTTCCCGAGTTTGAGAAAAAATCTGGAATACACCTTCCGTCGCCGACAAGGCTGATTCTAACGGTCTTGTAATTTCATCAATTGCTACCTCTGGAGAGATTCCCGGTGCTTCTATTCTCACACCAATTCGGGGATAGGTAATTGATGGTAGTAAATCTACGGGTAATTTTATAATAAAGAATACTCCTAATACGAACACAGCTAGAGCTAACATCAGTGTGGCAATGTGTCGCCTGATAGAAATAATACTGATACTAAATCCGCCTTTCTGTATTTCTTGCATCTATTGCTCATCTCCGATAAAAGAAGCTTCATCAATTCCTAGTCCAAAATTTCCGATTATATCTGTGTATTTATTATTGCTTAATTTTGTGTCACAATTTTACTTAGCTGTTTCTGACAAAACTGAAAGAACTACAGCTTGACCATCTTTTAAAGGCCGAGCAGATCGAACAACATAGGCATCACCTGGTTGCAAGCCAGAGAGAATTTCTACTTTACCATCGGCTTTGTTACCCAAAGTAACCGCACGGGCTGTTACCTTGGTTTTACCTTCTATTTCTGTAATTATAAATACTTGACTGTTGCTCTCGTCTGAGTTTTCTTGAATAGCTGATTGAGACACCACTACTCGCTGTGATGACTGGGGTTCAAATTTGACTCTTGCTAAGAGTCCACTACCAATTTTGTTGTCCTTATTCGGAATCACTACCTCTACTGGTATCAAGCGAGCTGTTGTATCAGCCGCTGGAGAGATCCGTGTGACTCTACCTATTAGGGTGGTATTGGGGAAAGCATCTAAACTGACTTGTGCTGACTGTCCTACTTCAATTTGAAATAGTTCTAATTCGGAAACTTGGACTATGATTTTTAAGCGGCTAAAGTCAGCTATCTGTACAACTTCATTACCTGGTTGGAGAAGATTACCTGGTTCTGTGACTCTTTGTGTAATCACACCGGTGATGGGGGAGATTAAGCGCGAGTAGGATCTACGTTCCTGAAATTGAGCGACTACGGCTTGTTGCGCAGTTACTCTACCTTGGGCTGTGGTGACGGCTTGCTGTTCTGTACGTACCCGCTCTTCCGATGCTCTTAATAACTGGGCAGCGGTGAGAGATCTGGTGCGTGATTGTTCCGCAGTTTGTTCGGAGATCGCCCCCGCTTGAAAGAGTTCCTGTTGTCGTTGGGAGTCAGCCTCAGCTTGTGATAATTCTAACCGCATTCTTTCAACTTCTGCTCGGACATTACTTACTTGAGTTTCTGCCTTGGTTACTTCTGATTTCAGGGCTGCTAGTTCCGCTTCTGCTTGTCTTAACGCTATTAAGAGCAAGGTATCATCTAAGAGTCCGACCTTAGCGCCTTTTTCTACTCGATCGCCTACGTCTAAGTTCAAAGCCAATAGTCTTCCTTCTACTTGCGATCGCAATGATATTGTCTGAAATGGTGTGGTATTCCCTGTGTAAGTTGGTTGAACCCTTAATGAATCAGTACGGGCGATCGCTACATCTACAGGTGTAGGATTGTTACTGCTTTGTCTTTCACGACGTTGCTGAGATTGAGCGTGAGCAGATTCTTTGGGTACCTCCCCACAACTAGCCGTTAATAATCCCACACCTAGTAGTAATGCAAACCAGAAGGGAGCAGGAAGAGAAGGTTTTGACAATTGGGGATCAATTAATTGGTTTAAGGAGGCGTTATAGGTGGGTTTAAAACAGATTTTTACCGCCAAAATCATGATATTTGCTCAATAAAGACAGTTTTTTGTGGAAAGGGACTGTATATTTCTACTGACTCATGCATATTTGCACGAATCTATACGGCGACTCTGACAGCTTGTTTAGTTTTATTTTTTACTTATGGCTTACGCCACACTGCGCTATCGCAGTTAATAAAGTATTTACCATTATCTTGCCAGTACAAGCGTAAATATTTTTTTGTACTTGGTAATCTGATATTTACAGTATAGAGTGTTACTGCATTACTGATGATTCTTTCCGGGTTTTTCCATCTCAAATCGCCAATTATAGCTGAGATTCACCTCTCCTATTAGGACTTTTAGGAATTTTTAGTGGTGATTCTAACCTAGAAAACTATGAAACTTATTTTACACAAACATACATTTTTTAGCAAATTAACTAATATTTCTGAATTTATATTAATTTTCTCAACGAAATATTGCCTTTTGTACTCTTATAATATAAATGACATAAGTTTTTGCGATAGCTTGCGTCGCGTAGCCATAGGCGAGGATAATTAACAGTGACATCACCCCTCAAACTTGCACAAACCGCTGACGAGTACCAGATTGCAGAGTTTTTTCGAGAATCAGTTGGTCAGTGGCGCTCTGAAAGACGCTACTATACCTTACCGGAAGGTAAAACCAAGGAAATACAAAGTTTAATCACCATCCGGTTTTTAGAATCAGGATGTGATGAATTACAAAACCTGGGTCATATCCACAATTTAGCGGGTTCGGTGAGTTTAATTTGTGGCGCTCAAGTTACCTGGGAAACTACAGATGTCCTCAGATCCGAAAAAGAATCTCAAGGTTCCACATTATTTGGAGTTTTGGGAAATACCTTGTATCGCAATCGCGGTTTTGCTACAGTCAAACCAATCACAGCTCAATATTACTTCTCCAACCCGAAAACACTCAGTTTGAGAACTGAGTACAACGGGTCAGTGTTTGAAGAGGAGTTAAAACTAGTGGGTAGTAAATACCGCACCAGACAGACAATCATTTCCCGTGCTGGAGAGGAATTGATGATTGGTCAATATTTGGAAAAGAGAATGGACGGTTTACTCTAGGATGGTAAGTGGGGATCATAGAGTAAGCCATACATCTGGCCTGTCTATGGCAAAGAATCACAAAGTCACCCTTTGATAGTGATAGCGTGGCGTAGCCATAGCTAATAATGACTTCCGGTTTTGCGTTGATGCACAGCGGTGACACCATCTTTATTTAAGACCTTGCCATTATCTACCGTGGCATAAACCAGCCAATGGTCACCTGATTCCAATCGACTTTGTACGGAGCATTCCAAATATGCTAAGGATTCAGTGAGAATGGGAGAACCACTTTCAGACTCGTCAGATGGAACACCAGCAAATCGGTTCTGTCCGGGAGCAAAAGGTTTGAGAAAGTGTTTCATCAAACCTATATGCTTACCCTCCGGGAGGATATTAAGGACAAATTTATTACCTGAGTGCATCAACGTTTCTAACGCTCGGTCTTTAGCCACGGCGACGGTTAAACCAGGAGGATTAAAACTAGCTTGAGAAACCCAGGAGGCTAACATGGCGCTGGATATATCGCCTTCCTTGGCTGTCACAATACAAAGAGAACCCACAATCCTGCCAACTGCTTGTTCTACATTTGTGGCTGGTTGGGTGGGAACACGCACCTTTTTAGCCTTTTTCAGTCCTTGAGCAAAGTCAGTACCGGCCTGTTCGCATAATTGTAATGTAGTATCATCGGGTTTAAACTTCACCCGGATAGTATCAAAACCAAACCGAAATCCAGCGTCTTTGAGTTTATTTTCAATTAAATCAACCGCTTCACCACTCCAGCCAAAGGAACCAAAAACCCCGGATAGTTTATCATTAGTAGCCGTAGAAAGGACAATTCCTAAAGCTGTTTGCACCGGAGTAGGTGCATGACCGCCAAGGGTAGGTGAACCGATGACAAAACCAGCAGACTTTTCCACCGCCAGCCGAATTTCTTCTGGTTCTGTAAATTCACAGTTAATGGATTCTACCCCCACGCCAGCCTTAGTAATACCACGAGCGATCGCCTGGGCCAAGGTGGCGGTATTACCATAGGCTGATGCATAAATCAGTGCCACTGTCAAGTCGGATGAGGCTTGTTGTTGAATCCATTGGCGATAGGCTTTAGTCAGTTCGATTAAGCCATAACGCACTATGGGGCCATGTCCAGGAGCATACATTCTGATGGGTACATCAGCAAGTTTATCTAATGCTGTTTCTACTTGCCGAGGGTGAGGAGCCATCAGACAATCAAAGTAATAGCGTCGGTCTTCGTTGATTGCTTCCCACCCCTCATCAAATACCTGATCGCCACAAATATGCGCCCCAAATAGCTTATCTGAGTATAGGATTTCTGTTTGTGGGTCGTAGGTGCAAAGCTGATCTGCATAACGTGGGTTAGGAGTGGGAATGAATTGTAAATCATGACCTTTACCCAAGTTGAGGGTTTCATCCCCCCGCATAACTTTAATTGGTAAATCTTGATTGTCTAAAGTACTGCGTAAATTTTTAGCCCCAGGATTAGAACAGACAAAGGTGATCTGGGGTGCAACTTCCCATAATGCCTTGAGAGTAGAAGCGCGGTTAGGATTGATATGACCGAGTATGACATAATCAATAGTTTTTAAATCAACCCTTCGCCGTAAATCTTCTAAGTAAATTTGCGTAAATGTTTCCCCTGGAGGGTCAATCACAGCAATTTTTTGCCCCTGAATTATATAAGAATTGGCAGTTGTTCCTTTAGCAAGAGCATATTCAATTTCAAATCTCAGTCTTGACCAACTGCGCGATCGCAGTATTGTAGTATCTGTCCCAATGGGAAGGGCTTGAACGTCACGGGGTTTGTCTACAGAGAAAGTCATAGCTTTAAAACTCATTTTTAACGGATCACCAGTCATCAATCATCTTTTTAGTAATGGTTACCGACTTTCCGATGATGGACAGCCGTTAATGCTTCTGGTTTGGATACTCTTCCTTCGTAGATGTGGCTATATACCGCCCAGTGGTCACCGCAGTCCATCCTACTCACAACTTCACACTCCATGTAGGCTAAAGCGTCGGCGAGGATGGGTGCGCCGTTTTGGCAGGCTGAGTTCTCACACCTGCAAAGCGGTCAGCACCTGGGGCGAACCGTTTTAAGAAGTGCCTCATGAGTTTTTGGTAATTACCTTCCTCTAAGACATTGAGGACAAAGCGATCGCCTACTTGCATAAGTGATTCAATCGCCCGGTCTTTAGCGACTGCAATGGATAATCCCAGGGGTTTGAAACTGGCTTGCGCAACCCAGGAAGCTAACATGGCGCTGGATATGTTGCCTTTTTTGGCAGTAATTATATATAGTCCGCCACTGATTCTACCTAGTGCTTTATCTAGGTCTGTATCCAGGGATTTCATAGCTTTGATGCTGCGATCGCGTGTTACCCACTGTCCCAAGTCTGTACCCGCCTCTTCACACAGTTGGTAAGTGTTTTCGGTGGGGGTATCCTTAATGCGAATTGGCGGGAAAACTGTTGTTAATCCCAAGTTACGGAATTTATTTAGTAAAGGATCTACAGGTTCATCGTCTCCGCCGCCGGTTTCAAATATGCCTATGGCTTGTTTTTCTTTCGCAGAGCCTAAAATGGTACTGAGTGCTGCTTGGATATTGGCATTGCTTCCCGCGTTTGGTGTACCCACTACTATTCCTGTACACCGACCGACTAATTCCCTCAGTTCCTGTAAATCTACCCCTGACCCCAAATCTACGACTTCCACCGCCACATCGGTTTTACTAATACCCTTGGTAATGGCTTGGACAAGGCGATCGCCGTAACCATATTCAGAAACGTAAAATATCCCCACCGCTGTTTCCGCTTTGCTTTGGTTTTGGCTCCAAGTACGGTAGCGCCCTATGAGTTCGTCCACATTGTGAGATAATAACGGCCCGTGACCAGTGGCAATCATATCAATGGTTTTTAGTTCCGCCATGCGTTTGAGGGCAGATAGCACTGAGCGCGCATTAGGTCCCATTAAGCATTCGTAGTAATATTTAAAATCTGCCTCAATGGCTGCTAAGTTGTCGTCAAAGGTGCTATCTGAGCAATAATGCAGCCCAAAAGCATCACAGGTGTAGAGAACTTTGGTTTTGTGATCGAAGCTGAATATGGTATCCGGCCAGTGTAAGTTGGGGGCAATGACAAATTCTAATTCATGACCATTGCCTAAATCTAAGCGATCGCCATTTTTGACAATTTGGCGTTTAAATGGTTGATGTACTAAGTTTTCTAGAAACTGGATTGCTACCTTAGAAGCCACAACGGTAATTTCTGGAGCCATTTGCAACAAATCTTTCACTAAGCCGCTATGATCTGGTTCCGTGTGGCTGACAATTAGATAATTAATTTCTGTGGGATTGATTAATCCCGTGAGTATATCAAAATATAACTGGCGAAACTTTTGGTGAGAAGTGTCAACCAAGGCAGTCTGCTCACCTCGGATGAGAAACGAGTTATAAGTGGTACCGTTTTGCAGACCAAACTCAATATCGAAGCGATCGCGGTCCCAGTCTAAAGAGCGGATTGCTATGGTTTCTTGAGCAATTGCCACAGTTTCTATAGTGAGACGTTTTTGAGTTGTGGATACCATAATTGTCCTCCTTGACGCAATGAGTATTTTTCCCCTATTTGTATTGTGACACGCCTTGATTGTTCAGCTTGATTGAAAAAACTATGACAGAGTTAAAAAAATTAAAAGTGTGAAACCACAGAATCTTTGGTTAGCTTTGGAAATTGGCAATTCCCGCCTACACTGGGGACTGTTCACAGGTGAAACTCTGACCCACACCTGGGACACTGAACATATTTCGGAGTCCATAATACAAAAACTAGCTCAATGTCAAACACTCGATGATGTCCCACCAGAAATTTTGCCTGGCCATGTCAGGAATAGGCAAATAGCCCCTGAGAAAACTCCCCATCCTCCTATATTCTTAGCTTCTGTCGTCCCCGATCAAACCGCAATTTGGCAAAATCACCCTCATGTGCGTGTGATCACGTTAGAGCAAATTCCTCTTTTAAATATGTATCCCACTTTGGGAATTGACCGGGCGCTGGCCTTGTGGGGGGCAGGAAAAAAATTTGGTTTTCCCATACTAGTAATTGACGCTGGAACCGCACTAACTTTTACGGGTGCGGATGCTAATGAGTCTTTGCTAGGAGGCGCAATTCTACCAGGACTGGCTTTACAGTTTACTACTTTAAGGCGAAAAACCGCACAATTACCAGATCTAGAAATAGAAATTATCTATTTACCTCCAAGGTTTGCCTTAAATACACCAGAGGCGATTCAAAGTGGGATTATTTACACTTTACTAGCTGGGATTCAAGATTTTTGCATGTCCTGGTGGCGGCTATTTCCTGATGCTAAAATAGTCATCAAAGGAGGCGATAGACTTTTATTATTAAAATATCTGCAATTTAAATTTCCAGATATTGCAGCGCGTTTAATTGTGGAACCAAATTTAATTTTTTGGGGAATGAGAGAAATAGTCAGATTCTTTTAATTAGGCTTTACCGAATTAGTAGTAAAAGTTGGAATTGTTGGAATTAGTCTCGATAAAGTTCTGAATATATCGAATGACAATTCCGCTACAAGAACCAGGCAAATCATTTCCGGCGTGAGCAATTATTTTCAAATCTACTTGAGGCAGCAGGCGAGTGTAAGTTTGAGTTTTAACTACTGCATCTAGTGAATCTTGACCACCTTGTAAAATTAGCACTGGAACTTTCATCAAGTGCAATCTTTTATCAAGTAATTCTGCTTCAATTTCTGAATCTCGCCTCTGGAACAACATCTGACACGCTGCAGGATATTCTAACAAAGTCCGACGCCAACTAAAATTTTTGTCAATTTTTTCTTTCCACCCCGGAATTTTATTTAATCCCCGACAGAATTTTAATATCTTCAAGAAGATTGGTGTACTTTTGATAAATTTTCGCATTTTCCGAGAATATCTTTCCTGTCCTTGCACAGCTACACCTTCTGGTGCTAGCAATACTAAACCATATACTTGCTCTGGATACTTCAAAGCATAGCTAGCAGCAATCCAACCGCCAAGAGAATACCCTATCAAGTATACTTTTTCCAATCTCAGAGCTTGAACAAATTCGGCAATACACTCTACCTCTAAATCAATCGAGTAATGAACATTAGGGTTTTCTGACTCACCAAACCCCAATAAATCTGGTGCAAAGCAATGAAAATTATCAGATAGTGACTCAACTACTGATACCCATTGACTGCTATTGTTCCAAGCACCATGTAAGAAAATTACAGGAGTCCCTTCACCAGCTTCACGCCAAAACAAAAGCCCTTGAGTGAGTTGTCTCCGGGAGTTACGGAATAGTGTATGCACTTTAATCTAAGGTTAAATCTCTAATCAACAATACCGTTTATGCTAGTGTTGTCAAGCCGTTCAAATAATCTTCTAACTGGCGCGTGTGGTCATGAGACATTTTTCCTAGAGGTAAAGAATCAGGTTGAAAAGCCTCGATTTCCAAAGCTTCCAAAGTATCTTGAATCTCCATTTCTCCTTGAACTTCAGCTTCAACCAGAATACAAATTGAATGAATGCGAGGATCACGGTCAGGTGCTGAGTAAACTCCTACTAAACGGGTAATTTTTACCAACTCCAGTCCGGTTTCTTCTCTCAATTCTCGTTTGACTGTTTGAGGAATATCCTCTCCCCAATCCACCATACCCCCTGGTAACGCCCAGCAGCCGTCATCGCGCCTTTTAATCAGGACAATTCGACCATCTGGCAATATTGGGATGATACTAGCACCAGTAATAGGATGACGGAAAATCAGACCTAGTACCGTTTGTACTAAGCGCCATAAATTACTTCTCGACTGGGCAAATGTTGCAAAAAAAAGCAATAACATTCAATCTTAAGTTATTTATTGAGTTTGAATGGCAGAAATCAGTTTTTTCTCAAGACTTTGTACAGTATATCAATGTTCTTATTGATTGCCAAAAAAACATATTAGTGTGTATTTATACATTACACACGGAAGTGATTGACTTTTTGGGTTAGCTATGGCTTAAATACAACTTGATCCACAATAATCAACACCTTGGCACTGGAGAAGCAGTTCTCGGTAGTATTGACATAAATAAATGAAATACGATAGACTAGTATGCTGTTAAAACTATATAATGACTAATCTAGGCCAAAGATATATCAATGACATAAGTAGCTGATGTTCCTTATGTAATGCCTAGTTGGGATTTTTTGTTGTTTATTAAATGAGGTGAACATGGCCAAGCGCCGTAACCCGAAAAAAGAAAAGGCGCTACGTAACCAGGCGTATGCCAGAAAGTTTCGTAAACGGACTACTACAGGAAGAATGCAGAGAAGGTTCCAACAAAGACCTCCTAAGAGTGAGGAAGAAGAGGGCGCAGCCGCAACTGACGCTGAGTCCTAATTCTGTTGACATCTTTTAATTATTTGAGTTTTTGGATTTTCAGGGGGTACATATTATATGTACCCCCTGATTTGTTAATTGGCATTGCGCATTGGGAATAAGCTAGACTAGAAATATCTGCCCATTGCCCACGCTATACTTCTGTTATTCACCAATTTGAGTGCGGGCTGTAGTAATTGCCTGATTTACTTGTGTAAAACCTGTGCCACCGTGGCTATTGCGTGCTGCTACGACTTGACGGGGGGAGATTGCTTGATAAATATCTGTGGCAAATGCTGGATGGAGTTGTTGCCACTCTTCTAATGTTAAATCTTTTAAGAGTTTACCGGCGGCAATAGTGGTTTTCACCACCTGACCAACAAGGTTATAGGCTTCTCGGAAAGGAACACCCCTAGCCGCCAGATAATCTGCCACATCTGTAGCGTTAGAGAAGTCTTCGCTAACGGCTGCTGCTAAACGCTGTGGACAAAATTCCAACCCAGCTTGCAACAATATTGTCATGGCTTCTAGAGACGCTTTGATGGTGTTAACGCTGTCAAATAAACCTTCTTTATCTTCTTGCAGGTCTTTATTATATGCCAGGGGTAGGCCTTTCATAATTACTAGCATTGCTTGGAGATGACCAAATACCCTGCCAGTTTTTCCGCGCACCAATTCGGGTACATCGGGGTTTTTCTTTTGGGGCATAATGCTAGAACCAGTAGCACAGCTATCTTTGAGGGTGACAAAACCAAATTCTTGCGATGACCAGAGGATAATTTCCTCAGAAAGACGGCTGAGGTGAACCATGATTAAGCTGGCCGCACAGAGAAATTCAATCACAAAGTCGCGATCGCTAACTCCGTCCAAGCTATTATCATAAATTGTGTCAAAATGCAATAGTTTAGCTGTGTAATGTCTGTCAATAGGGAAAGTCGTCCCCGCCAATGCACCACAGCCGAGGGGGGAAATATTCACCCGGCGAGCAACATCTCCTAGGCGTTCCCAGTCGCGTTGTGCCATTTGGAAATACGCCAGGAGGTGATGAGCTAAACTCACGGGTTGGGCACGTTGAAGGTGCGTATATCCAGGAATCAAAGTTTCAACGTGGTCTTCGGCTATATCTAGTAATACACGTTGAAATTCTCTTAGTTGGCTGCGGATTGCTTGAATCTGCTCCCGCAGATAAAGTCTAGTGTCGGTACCAACTTGATCATTACGCGATCGCGCCGTGTGCAGCTTTTTACCTATATCGCCGACAATTTCCGTTAGTCTGCGTTCCACAGCAAAATGCACATCCTCTGCATCAATACCCGGCTGAAATTTTCCTTGGCGGTATTCTTGGCGAATCTGTTCTAAACCAGCCACGAGTTGATCCCCCTCTACAGAGGAAATAATACCCGTATGAGCCAGCATTTTAGCATGAGCTTGAGAACCAGTCAGGTCATATTCGATTAATTCGATATCGAAACCTATACTGGCATTAAAACGAGCGATGGCTGGATGTAATGCGGATTCAAATCGTTGACTCCACGTTTGTTCTTTCGTCATAGATAATCTTTTATTTTGAATTGATTTTCTCAGCTGTTCGCAAAATTTGCCCGGTCAGCACAGCAGCACCAAAACCATTATCAATATTCACCACACCCACACCTGCTGCACAGGAGTTGAGCATTGTCAATAGGGGGGCTAAACCGCCAAAACTGGCACCATAACCAATGCTAGTAGGAACAGCAATCACTGGACAATCTGCTAAACCTGCCACAACACTAGGCAAAGCGCCCTCCATTCCCGCCACAACAATGAGAACTGATGAGGCTTGAATCAAATGGCGATTACTAAGTAAACGGTGAATTCCCGCCACACCCACATCCCAAAGACGCTGTACACGCAAACCAGAAAGTTCTGCTGTTACAGCCGCCTCTTCAGCCACCGGTAAGTCAGCAGTCCCGGCCGAAAGAATACTAATTAAACCGCCAATCTTTGGGTCAATGATGGGGGGACTAATGGCGCAAATTCTCGCCAATTCGTAATATCGTAAATCCCTAATCTTGGGTTGCAGTGCGGTATAAACTTCTGGTTCAATGCGGGTTGCCATCACTACCGGGTTACGGTCGCGCATCACCTGCATAATTTGTACAATCTGCTCTGGAGTCTTACCAGGTCCCCAAATGACTTCAGGGAAACCAGTTCTCAGTTGGCGATGATGATCAATTTTGGCAAACTCACCCACAGATTCATACGACCAACTTTTTAGAGAGTCTAACGCTATATCTGGGGTAACTTGACCATTAGCAACCGCTTCTAAGAGCGATCGCAAACTTTCGGGTTGATTCACGGTAATTTTCAATGAGGGAATAGGAAAATTAGGAGGTCATTTTGATTTCATAAATATTCCAGAATGCGCCACCTAAAGCTGAATACTGAATATTTTCAAATTTATTTCGCACTGCTGACAATGAGTAAGGATTAACCAAATAAATAAACGGTAAATATTCTTGGCTAATCTTCTGAGTTTCCGCATAAATTTCTTTACGTTTGGCCTCGTCTAATTCCCTGGCCGCTTGAATGTAAAGTTCAGCAATTCTCGCCTCCCAAGGAGACACCTCCCAGCCTTCTATTGGCTTTTGTCCCGCCTGGGGTTTTTGATTAAACATATGTAATCCCCCTTCAGGTGACCAGACATTAGCGCCATTATTGGGTTCTAGCCCACCAGTCAACCCTAGTAAAGAAGCATCCCAATCTAGAGTATTAGCTAGCTTATCTGTGTAAGTATTCCATGCCAAGGGTGTGAAATCAACCTGGATCCCAATTTTGCCTAAATCTTGTCTAATTTGTGCCCCCATTGCTTCGCGGATTCTGTTTCCTGCATTTGTTAGTAAGGTGAAACGAACCCGATTACCTTGGTAATCTAATAGTTGACCTTGGGTATTATATTTAAAACCAGCCTTTTTGAGCAATTCTTTGGCTTTTTCAGGATTGTAATCGTAGGTTTTTAGTCCCTGTTCCGGAGACATATAAAAAGGACTCTGGATGGTAATGGGTGAGTCTTGAGTTTGACCCAAGCCGCGGAAAGTATTATTAATCATGGTTTGGCGGTCAATAGCATAAGCTACTGCTTGCCGAAATTCAACTGTATTAAACCAACGAGACTTTATCGGGTCTACCAGAGGTTTACCATCTCTTCTACCTTTGTTGAGATTAAACACAACAAAGGAGGTTCCAGTCGCTGGACCGCCGTTATAGATGGTGAAATTACCCTGTTTTTCTTGCTTTTTGAGCAAAGAAAAGTAATCTGGTGTCACTCCCACAGCATCTAAACCACCAGAACGAAATTGCAGCATTGAAGTATCTGTAGATTCGACAATTGGCCATACTATCCGTTCAATATAAGGTTGAGATTTTCCTTGTGGGCCTTTACGCCAATAATAGGGGTTACGCTGGAAAATTACACGCTGACTTGTATCATAACGCTCTAATTTGTATGGGCCATTGACGATGATTTCATCGACAGGAGTATCAACGCCCCACTTGGAGAGAAATATAGGCTTACCTTCTCGGTCTTTTGTTGTGATGGATTTTTCCAAGACATGGGCGGGTAAAATTGGGATTCCTAATGTTCCCAAAAAGGGCGCAAATGGTTCTGGAGTAGTAAATTTAACCCGCCGGGCATCAATTTTTTCTACTTTAGGTAATGCGCGGCTGTCACCTACTCTGAGAATATCTCTAGTATCTGTGGGAATTTCTTCGTTGAGGTAGATGTCGTTATAAGTGAAAACAACATCGTCTACTGTTAGTGGTTGCCCATCTGACCATTTTAAACCCTCTCTGAGGGTAAAAATAAACCCTAATTTATCATCGGTAACTGACCATGATTCTGCTAACACTGGCTCAATTTCCCCTGTGATGGGATTCTGGGTAGTTAATCCCTCGTAAGTTAAACCGAAAATATTAGGAGATTCGGAACTCAGCGCATAATTAAAGGTTTTCGGATCACTGAGAATGCTGTTGATTAATTGCGGTAATTCTGCGGATTTAGTTGGGAATTTAGATGGGTTACAGGCTATAATTGTCATAGCTGTAAAAGCCACTAAACATATGAATAACCAAAAACCTTTTATTGGTTTAGATATTTTGTTACTGAATATCATAATTTATCGTTTAGTTTTATTAAATAAATTGACTAATCAGTTTTTAGCTGATAATAAAACTATTGCATAAGCACATATACCTTCTTCGCGACCAACGGGGCCTAATTTTTCATTAGTCGTGGCTTTGATGCCGATTTGATTGGGTACTAACTCTAAAACAGAGGCTAAATTAGCACGCATTTTTTCAATATGCGGCTTTAATTTGGGACGTTCTGCTACTACTACCGAGTCAATATTACCTATTTGCCAACCTTGTTCCTTGATGAGTTGATGTACTTGAGTTAATAGAACTACACTATCAGCCCCAGCCCATTGGGGATCAGTGGGAGGAAAATAATGACCAATATCCCCCAAGGATAAGGCCCCTAACATAGCATCCATGATGGCGTGAATGAGGACATCAGCGTCACTATGCCCTAATAAACCAAATTCGTGAGGAATTGGGATTCCTCCCAGAATTAAAGGGCGATCGCTGACTAATTTGTGGATATCGTAGCCGTTGCCAATGCGAATATTCATGGTTATGATTGATTGTTTTGTCGTGATGGGTCATTGGGGAATGTCTTTTCCCCCAATTGCTGCTTCTCCTGTTGCCATTTTTGCAGCAAATCGGGACGGCGATCAGCCGTTCTTTTGAGTTGTTGCTGATATCGCCATCGAGCTATTTCCGCATGATTTCCAGATAGTAAGACATCGGGAACTTTCCAGCCGCGAAAATCAGCCGGGCGAGTGTACTGGGGGTAATCTAGCAATCCCTCCTCAAAACTTTCTGACTTCAGGGACTCGACTTTACCTACAGTACCTGGTAGAAGCCTGACTACACCATTGAGCAATGCCATAGCTGGAATTTCTCCCCCGGTGAGAATAAAATCTCCTAAAGATACCTCCCGATTGACTAAACGGAGTACCCTCTCATCTACTCCTTCGTAATGGCCGCAGATGACTACTAGCTGGTCATAATTCGTAGCCAATTCCTTCAATAGGGGTTGATTCATGGTTTGACCCTGGGGGCTCATAAAAATAATCTCTCTGCGTGGTAGAGTTGGCAACGATTCCACAGCAGCAAAGATTGGTTCTGGCTTCATCAGCATCCCTACGCCACCGCCATAGGGTTCATCGTCAGCCTTATGGTGCTTATCGGTGGTAAAATCCCTGGGGTTAAGCAGATTTACTTGAGCAATCCGTTTAGCTAAGGCTTTGGCTAGCAGACCGGAACTTAAAAGTGAGGTAAAACAGTCAGGAAAAAGTGTAACTATATCAAAGCGCACAGTAATTCGTATTGGAGAACACTAATCTTAAATTTGAATGTCTAGCAAACACAATCGCTCAATGTAGGATAGAACTACAGACAAGTTTAATCAAGAGGATTTTCTGAACGATCTCAGAAAATCTCTTGATTTTAGTAGGATCAAAAGTTTTTCTAATTACTTAATTTGTGTTTAAATATTGTCACAAGTACATTTAAATTAATAATCTGAGCAAGTTAACAACTTCAGTGGCTGCATAGGCCCAGCCTCAAGAAAAGCGTGTTAAAACCTGATAGACCGCAATACCAGAGGGGAAAAGGACATTTCGTCAAAGGGGGGAAACCCACCGAACACAAGTGTCATCTCCAGTCTCCCCAGCATTATTTTGCCAGTCTGGAAAAAGTGTACAGGTGAACAACAAGGCACCGGCTTTGAGGAACAGTAAACAACACATGAATATTAAGGCTTATCCTAACGGAGACGCTACGGGAACATGTGGATCAGTCCAGAAGTTAAATCGGCAAGTTACCCCGATGCTAAGTTTAGGACAAGTTTCTCCCCCAAAAAGCGAAGTGCAATCGCTTCCTTGGTGTTAGCCATTCCCCTGAGTGTCCATAGCCATACCTTGTTCTATTCACCTGAAGTTGTTGACAGGAGAAACACAATGCCGCAATTAAAAGCTAAATCGCTGGAAATGAGGACACCCCAAGCAACTAAAACCGCCGTTCTGGTTATCGGAGGCGCAGAAGATAAAGTTCATGGACGCGATATCCTCAGAACTTTTTTTGGCCGTGCTGGTGCTAGTAAGGCCTATATTACAATTATTCCATCGGCTTCTCGCGAACCAGCTATCATCGGGGGTAGATATATTCGCCTATTTGAAGAAATGGGTGCAGACAAAGTCGAGATTTTAGACATACGCGAACGCGAACAGTGCGAAACCAGCCTTGTCAAAGAGTCCTTGGAATCCTGTAGTGGTGTATTTCTCACTGGAGGCGACCAATTGCGTCTTTGTGGCGTACTCTCAGATACGCCAGCTATGGAAATTATCCGCCAACGGGTACGGGACGGACAACTGACACTGGCCGGTACTAGTGCCGGAGCCGCAGTGATGGGGCATCATATGATTGCTGGTGGTGGTAGTGGTGAAACTCCAAATCGTTCCCTGGTCGATATGGCAACGGGTTTGGGTTTTATTCCGGAGGTGATTGTTGACCAGCATTTTCACAATCGTAATCGCATGGGTCGGTTGATTAGTGCGATCGCCGCTCATCCCGACCGCCTAGGGATTGGAATTGATGAAGATACTTGTGCTGTATTTGAACGTGATGGTTGGCTACAAGTTGTCGGTAAAGGAAGTGTCACTATTGTCGATCCCACAGAAGTGAGCCACACCAACGAGCCTCATGTGGGCGCTAATGAACCTCTCACAGTGCATAATTTACGATTGCACATCCTCAGCTATGGCGATCGCTTTCACCTATATCAGCGGACTGTATTACCTGCTGTACACCGGATCGACCGCTAAAACAAGGGGGAGGAAAAATATGGCTTACGCCACGCTACCCTATCAAATTCCCAAAAAACTAGACTCCCCCAATGACCAAGTACCCTGTTTTGTTGCTAGCCCCGCTAACACTAACACAAAAACTGTTCACCATAAACAGTTTAGCGGTCAATTTCAGTAAGAAACTAGAATTTTGGTTCCGAATCTCCATCTACCTATTCCCATGAGAATCCTCAAGATCCAGACCTTACGTGGCCCAAATTACTGGAGCATTCGACGCCACAAGCTAATCGTTATGCGACTCGATTTAGAGAACCTTGCCGAGACGCCCTCGAATCAAATCCCTGGCTTTTACGAAGGATTAGTAGAGGCTCTGCCAAGTCTGGAAGGTCATTACTGCTCCCCTGGCTGTCGCGGCGGTTTTCTGATGCGGGTTAAGGAAGGCACTATGATGGGCCACATCGTGGAACACGTAGCCTTAGAACTGCAGGAATTAGCCGGAATGCATGTCGGCTTTGGGCGCACCCGCGAAACTGCCACACCTGGGATTTTCCAGGTGGTGATCGAGTATCTGAATGAGGAAGCAGGACGCTACTCGGCGAGAGCAGCTGTGCGGCTTTGCCAAAGTATCGTTGATAGAGGTCGTTATCCAAAAGCAGAACTCGATCAAGATATTTTAGACCTACAAGATTTATGGCGTGAATCCTCTTTAGGTCCTTCGACTGAAGCAATTGTCAAAGAAGCTGAAAGAAGAGGTATTCCCTGGACACAGTTGAGTGTCCGGTTTTTGATTCAATTGGGTTACGGCGTGAATCAGAAGCGGATGCAAGCAACTATGACTGGTAATACCGGAATTTTGGGAGTCGAATTAGCTTGCGATAAGGAAGCTACCAAACGCATTCTGGCAGCATCTGGAGCCCCAGTACCCAAAGGTACAGTGATCAACTTTTTTGATGATTTGGAAGAAGCCATTGAATATGTGGGTGGCTATCCTATTGTCATCAAACCATCTGATGGTAACCACGGGCGTGGAATTACCATTGATATTAGAGAGTGGGATGAAGCCGAAGCGGCTTATGAAGCAGCCCGATTAATTTCTCGCTCTATTATTGTTGAGCGCTATTACGCCGGGCGAGACCATCGGGTGCTGGTTGTAAATGGCAAAGTGGTAGCCGTAGCGGAACGGGTTCCGGCTCATGTTGTCGGCGATGGTCGGTCTACCATTGCTCAACTGATCGAGGAAACCAACCAAGACCCTAATCGTGGTGAGGGGCATGATAATATACTCACCAAGATTGAATTAGACCGTAGCAGCTACCAATTATTAGAAAGGCAAGGCTTAACCCTTAAGAGTGTACCACCTAAAGGGACAATTTGTTATTTACGGGCAACAGCTAATTTGAGTACTGGGGGAAGTGCTATAGACCGCACGGATGAAATCCACCCGGAAAATGTCTGGTTGGCTCAAAGGGTGGTGAAAATTATTGGTTTGGATATAGCCGGCTTAGATATTGTCACTACAGATATTAGCCGTCCTTTGCGCGAGGTAGATGGGGTAATTGTGGAGGTGAATGCAGCGCCAGGATTCCGGATGCATGTAGCTCCCAGTCAAGGTATACCCCGGAATGTTGCTGGAGCGGTGATGGATATGCTGTTTCCCCATGAACAGTCAGGCCGGATTCCCATTTTGAGTGTCACAGGCACCAATGGTAAAACTACCACTACTCGACTGTTGGCACATATTTATAAGCAGACAGGTAAAGTAGTAGGATATACGACTACAGATGGAACATACATCGGTGAATACTTAGTAGAGTCAGGAGATAATACTCGACGCAAAGCGCCCATGTGATTTTGGAAGATCCCACTGTGGATGTGGCAGTGCTGGAAACTGCTCGCGGTGGGATCCTACGCTCTGGTCTAGGTTTTGATATGGCTAATGTCGGTGTAGTATTGAATGTATCTGCTGACCATTTGGGTATAGGTGATATAGATACCATTGAGCAGTTGGCTAATTTAAAGAGTGTGGTAGCAGAAGCCGTATTTACTGACGGTTACGCTGTGCTAAATGCCGATGACCATCGGGTAGCAGCTATGGCGCAGAAAACTAAAGCTAATGTTGCGTATTTTACTATGAATCCTGATGCTGAGTTGGTGCGTCAGCATGTACAGCAGGGGGGTGTCGCGGCAGTTTATGAAAATGGCTATCTGTCTATTGTTAAGGGCGATTGGACACACCGCATAGAAAGAGCCGAAAATATTCCCTTGACCATGGGCGGACGAGCCGGTTTTATGATTGCTAATGCTTTGGCGGCTAGTTTGGCGGCTTTTGTCCAGGATGTGACCATAGAACAGATTCGCGCCGGGTTGAAGACTTTCCGGGCCTCGGTGAGTCAAACCCCCGGAAGAATGAATTTATTTAATTTGGGTAAGTATCATGCTTTGGTAGATTACGCTCACAATCCCGCCAGTTATGAGGCTTTGGGTTCTTTTGTGCGAAATTGGACTACGGGAGAGCGCATTGGCGTTGTGGGTGGTCCAGGCGATCGACGTGATGAAGATTTTGTCACTTTGGGGAAATTGTCGGCAGAAATTTTTGACTATATTATTGTCAAAGAAGATGATGACACCAGGGGGCGATTACGTGGGTCAGCGGCGGATTTGATTACTAACGGTATTACGCAAGTTAATCCAAATTGTCGTTATGAGTCAGTTTTGGATGAAACTACGGCAATTAATCAAGCCTTAGATATGGCTCCCGATAACAGTCTAGTAGTAATTTTACCAGAAAGTGTGAGTCGAGCCATCAAGTTAATCAAGCTGCGGGGTTTAGTAACAGAGGAGGTACAGCCACAAAATACCTCCACCACAATCGTAGATACTCAAAATGGGATGACGTCTTCTGTGATCAAGACTTTACCTTAGTTGGGGTTGTAGAGACGAATCTATGGCGTCTCTACTTCTAAATATTGCTGTTCTCCTATGGCTACCCATCCTTACCTATCACCCTGGGCGTCATCATCCTGAGAGTTCAATTCTTCCTTGAACCCCCGTAAGGTTTTACCCAATGCATTTCCCAATTCAGGAATTTTTTTAGGTCCAAAAATTACGATAGCTACAATGGCAATTATGACTACTTCCGGCCATCCTAGTCCAAACATTACGGTTATCCTTTATTCAAGTATAATTAAAGACAGAACTTTAGATCATAAAATTCTCTAGTGCCAAGTTTATCTAAATAGATGAGCAATATTTGGGTTTCTTTTAGAGTATCTCCCAGGTGAGACCAAGGCAGTAAAAATTTTAGAATCTTTTCTCAGTTTTACTTTGAATTTGAGACTCACCAGGTTTAAAGACAGGGCCTACAAACCAACCTTTAACAGTGCTGGGAAAGCAAGACAACCTAGAGGCTCAAGACAACTATTTTTCAACTTACAATTGGGCTGAATTTTAAATTGTTTTTGGTTTGGTGAGTCTATGCTTTCTCCATGGGGATATTTAACCAATCACTTAATTCATGAGCTAGCCATTCCAGTTCCGCTTCAGATTGAATAATAGCAACATCATTAACACTCAGAGGGTATTTTCTCACTCCCACCCAAATTTCTAACTTTGCTGGGTGGAGAATATCACCCATAGCATCTTCGACGTATTGAGGAATACAAGCAATCTTAGTAATACTTTCCCGAGGCGCTGGGGGGAAACCATGCCATTTAAAGCGGAATAATTCATGAGTACAGGTCATTTGCTGCTCATCGAAACGCAGGCGGGTACTTACAGATCCACAGACATGCAATATGGAATAACCGCAACTACACATAATCAATCCCCCTAAGACACCGAGAAAATTGATGTTAAATAGCCCCCCAATTGTCGCCACGAAGCCAACAAAGAACAAAAACATACCAAATAAAACACCAAATCCAAATAAACCACTGAATAACCCTGAAAACCGCCAACCACCCGGGATGAGAATTTCTAGATGATCCCAATTCTGGGAAAGTTGAATTTGACTCCCCACAGGTTTAACCATATTTAAAGGGAGGGGGCTTTTCAACTGGGACTCATTCAAAGCTTTCAGGGCTTCTAAAGCCGAACTTGGTCGCCGTTCTAGGGTTGGTTCAGTCATCCACCTTAACCAGCGAATCAACCCTGGACTCAGGTGAGTTACTTGTTCAAACTGAATGCGAAAATCTTTTTGGGGTAAATCGGCTGGATGATTACCACTGACCAAATAAATTAATGTTGCGCCTAAACTATAAAGGTCAGAAGTTGGAACAGTACGCCCCCCAAATTGCTCTGGAGGCATATAGCCATATGTTCCGACTACAGTTCTAGTCCCGGCTTCTGTACCTTGTACATTTTGCACAGAACCGAAATCTACTAGGTAAACTTGACCGACATGATGAGCGGAGCGCTCACCCAATAAAATATTGCTAGGCTTAATATCACGGTGAATCACAGGTGGATGCATCCCATGTAGGTAGATGAGAATTTCTAAAAGCTCTGTGGCTACCTGTTTGATTTCAGATTCTGTAAAAGTCCGTCCAACTTTGATGTATTGTTCTAAAGTTTGACCTGAAATATAGCTCTGTACTAGAGCAAATCCTTTAAGCTTGGGTAAATTTACTTCAAAATAGTCTAGATAACTGGGGATAGCGGGATGGGACAAAGATTTTAAAATTTTGGCTTCGCGCTCAAATAGCTTGAGATCATCCCATTCAAAGTCACTGCTAAAAGAAAGTAACTTGACGACTACTAACTCCCCTGTGGTTTTATCCCTGGTTAAGAACGTCCGTCGCCCTGATTTCTTTCCTAATAGCTGCTGGACTTCGTAGCGATCGCCTAAGACTTCGCTGATCATTATGATTGCTAATAACGCTAAGTTTTCAAGCTTTTTTGGCTTATGGCTTGTCAAATTGGGCAAGCTGATACATTTAGTATAATTGTGTTTTTCTATGCCTTCCCAACTTTGGCCTTATACTACTCCTGGTATTCCCGATGAATTATTTGAGCATTTACCGGGTATTCCCTTCAGTCAGCGAGAACTCAGACTATTATTAATTTCCCAACTGCGGCTCAAATCTGATTCAGTATTATGGGATATTGGCGCGGGAACAGGGACAATTCCTGTAGAAGCTGGACTACTATGTCCTAATGGACACATTATAGCAGTAGAACGGGATGAAGATGTAGCTAACTTAATTAAGCGCAACTGCGATCGCTTTGAAGTCAAGAATGTGCAAATAATTGAAGGTAGCGCCCCAGACTGTTTGCAGGAGATCAAGTTAGTCCCTGATCGCGTTTGTATTGAGGGTGGAAAACCCATAGAGGATATTTTACCAGCCGTATGGCATTATTTGCCCCCATCAGGTAGGGTTGTGGCCACAGCTGCTAATCTAGAAGGACTATATGCTATTTCCCAAAGCTTCTCCCTGTTACTAGCTCGAAATGTTGAAGTTGTCCAGTCTGCTGTCAACCGCCTGGAGACGCGGGGATTTTCTCAAACCTTTGTGGCTGTTGATCCCATTTTTATCCTGAGTGGTGAGAAACTAGACTAGTTTAGGGGGATGAAAACTGGGGTATCAAGGATAAATGACACTTCATACCTCAGACTTCATCCTTTATACTTCATACTGATTTCTATGCCTTGGTCTCGGATTATTAGTGGAATTGTGGCGATCGCCCTGGCTCTGGGGGCTACCCTTTTGGGTGGTTGGTACTTTACTATCGCCATTGCGGTGGTGGTTCTTTTAGGTCAAGAAGAATATTTTAATTTGGTGCGAGCTAGAGGTATTTTGCCCGCTGCTAAAACTACCATGTTTGTCAGCCTAGCTTTACTAGTGATTTGTAACTTTAATGAAAGTTTGGCTGATGCTGTGATGCCAATAGCAGGGACATTAATTTGTTTTTATTTATTGTTTCAACCAAAAATGGCTACAATCGCCGATATTTCCGCCTCGATTATGGGACTATTTTATGTTGGCTACTTATCAAGTTACTGGGTAAGATTGCGCAATCTTGATAGTTTAGCCTACGGCAATATCTCCTATGGCTACGCCACGCAAGCTATCAGTGGTTACTGGTCTAACATTGGTAAGTTCCAGGAAGAAAGTTTGGCATCCTTATCACCAGGCTTAACTTTAACAGTGTTGACTTTCTTTTGTATTTGGGCTGCTGACATTGGTGCGTATGTGATTGGCAAATTCTTCGGCAAAACCCGTTTGTCTGATATCAGTCCTAAAAAAACCGTTGAAGGGGCGGTATTTGGAATTATAGCCAGCGTCGCCGTAGCCTTGGTAGGAGCCTATTATCTGCACTTGCCAAAATTCCTCTTCACTGGTGTAGGATTGGGTTTACTGATTGGTATTGCTAGTCTGTTAGGTGACCTCACTGAGTCTATGCTCAAGCGTGACGCTGGCGTGAAGGATTCAGGCCAGTTGATCCCCGGTCATGGTGGTATTTTAGACCGCACTGATAGTTATATTTTTACAGCCCCGTTGGTTTACTATTTTGTGACGCTTTTATTACCATTGATTGCAAATCTCTGACCTGTGGAGAATGGGGACTGTAGGCTAAACCATTTACCCCGGATCCAGGTTTCATCTCTCCTCAAGGATTAATCTTAATCATTCCTTGGCAAATCATCTGACCAGGGATCACACTGATTTCTTGAATATCGACATCTGAGCCAAGATTCAGATTGTAACTGTGCTCATCCTTTAACAGAGATGCTTCGTTTTGCATGACTTGGATATTGTCTAGCTTCAACTCATGACCGCCAATTAAGGAGCAATTGAAATTAATTTCCAGATGCGTGGCTTCACTTGCATATGATATAATGCACTTGAGGAGAATTTTATTATTATCAAGTATTATTCTTTGCCAAGAAATTGGCTTGGCTCTCAAACCAATTTCTGGTAATATTTTCAACAATAGATCATTTAAACCAGTAGAGAATAATTCAGATGAGAGAGAACTATTCAGGTCTTTCTCGTCTACCATTAATTGAACAGAAACTGGTACTATTTTTAATAGTCTTAGTGCCTGTCCCTTGAGTATTGAGGCGATGTTTACCTGAATATTTTCTGCTAACAGTTGAATTTGTGTGAGATGAATACCTTGATACACTGCATTAGTCGCAAAAATAGATACCCAAGGAACACAACCAGAGAGAATTTGGCGATCGCTCGCTTTAATTTCTACATCTAACTGCGATACTTGGCTGACCTGTGATTTTAACCACAGTTTGAGGGCTGTTGTCAGTGTATGTGTGATGATCCGGATTTTAGGTGGATTTTTGCTTAGGGAATTTTTCTCGGACATTGAACAACTAGGTTGATGGGTACTCGCTCAATAACTAACTGAGGCGAAATTAGCCTTAAATGTAACATTTATCTCTATTCTGCACAAAATTTAAATCATATGATTATTTAAATCGAAAAGACTATACACAGTAATTTCATTATGGAGGAACGGGTACAAAAGATTCTAGCTCAGTGGGGGATTGCCTCACGTCGTGAAGCTGAAGAAATGATTCGGCGATCGCGAGTGCGGATCAATGGTGTCACAGCACATTTAGGTCAAAAACTTGATCCAGAAAAAGATAAAATTGCCGTAGATGGTCAGCCAGTTTCTGCCCAACGGCGTCCACCCTTGATATATTTATTACTACACAAACCTGCGGGAGTAGTTTCTACTTGTGACGACCCCCAAGGAAGAAAAACAGTTTTGGATTTACTCGCACCCGAGTTACGCCAGGGTTCAGGTTTGCACCCAGTTGGTCGTTTAGATGCACAATCAACAGGAGCATTAATCCTGACAAATGATGGAAATCTCACATTTGGACTCACCCATCCACGTCACAGGATTCCTAAGACTTATCGGGTACTAGTAAAGGGACATCCCCCGGAAGCGGTGCTAGAAATGTGGCGTGAAGGGGTTGTCTTGGGGGGAAAAAAAACACTTCCTGCTACAGTAAATTTTATAGGAACTATTGCCAAAAATAGCCATTTAGAAATAGTTTTAAAAGAGGGGAGAAACCGACAGATTCGCCGTGTAGCTGAACAGTTGGGATATCCAGTAATTAAGCTACATCGTACTGCCATAGGTCCGATTCAATTAAAAAGGCCAAATTTGCCCTTATTACATGAGGGTAAATATCGTTCACTTAATGATGCTGAAGTTCGCTTTTTGCAAAAACAAATTAAGCATCTACCCGTTAAAGATTGAGATGAGATCAGGAATGGAACGAAAGCATGAAGTGGCTCAAAAGTAAAGATAAACCCGAAATTAGAGTTTCATTAAAACAACAACAATCGGAAAAATTGGCAGAACTGGGAGCTTACCTGTTGGCTGTCCGTCAAGAAAGAAGTTTATCACAAGAAGACATAGTAATTTTAACCAAAATTCCCCAGAAACTCTTAGATTCCATTGAACAAGGTAAATTAGATGATCTGCCAGAACCAGTTTATATTAGAGCTTTAATCAGACAATTTGCCGAAGCATTAGGCTTAAATGGAGTAGAATTGTCCAATACTTTTCCTCTGGGTTTTCCACCCGTGAGTTTAGCACCTACTGGGAAAGTTCATTTAAGTGGTCTACTACGTCCTGTTCATCTTTACTTACTTTACATACTTGTCATTGTATGCTCTGTAAGTAGCTTATCTCGCCTGCTAAATAATACTACTCTGAGCGATAGCAATCAACAGCCAAAACAAGAAACTGTGTTAAAACCACAGCACAATCAAGTAAATTCCCAAGCATCAAACCAGTTCCAAAGTGTTAGCGGTAGATTGAATCGCATCAATAACAGTGACTCACTGCATATTGGTGTGACATTAAAAGCATCATCATGGATTCGTATTATAGCTGATGGCAAAATTGAGTTTGAAGGCGTTCTCCCAGAAGGAAGTCAGCGCAGTTGGAAAGCCCAACAGCAACTAACGGTGAAAACCAATAATGCGGGTAGCGTATTAATCAGTGTCAATCAGCAAGAAGCTAAACAAATGGGAGAACCGGGGAAAGAGAGAGAAATCAAGATTGCTGCTAGACCAAAGTCCTGAGGAATAAACAGCTGTTTATTCCTCACTTCTCCTGGGGTGCGCGTCCATAAAGTTGAGTCAGATTTTTCAGACGCTCTCCTAGTTCTCTTGTTAACAATGAGGACTGGTAACGCCAACCCCAGTTACCCTCAGCAGTGCTAGGAAAGTTCATTCGCGCCTCGCTTGCTAAACCTAAGATATCCTGCAAAGGAATAATTGCTTGATTAGCGATGGAACTCAAAGCCAGTCGAATTACATCCCAGTGGACACCTTCTGGACTAATACAACCTAAATAAAGTAATAAATTGCGCTTTTCCCAATCGTTAGCTTGATTAAACCAGCCTACAGTTGTGTCATTATCGTGAGTACCCGTATAAACTACAGCATTACGTGTATGGTTAAAAGGTAAAAAAGGATTACCGGGATCAGAACCAAAAGCAAACTGCAAAACTTTCATCCCAGGAAATTCATACTTGTCCCGTAATGCTTCTACTTCTGGGGTAATTACCCCCAAATCTTCCGCTAAAACTGGTAGTGTACCTAGTTTCGCTTTAATCGCATCAAATAAGTCATCTCCTGGAGCTTTCAACCACTCTCCATTCATGGCTGTCTCTTCTCCCCTTTCCACAGCCCAGTAGGCTTCAAATCCGCGGAAATGGTCAATGCGAATCACATCTATATAATCGAGCATCGCTTCAAAGCGACCCACCCACCATTTAAAATCTTGTTTTTTTAATTCTTCCCAGTTATAAACAGGATTACCCCATAATTGACCAGTTTCACTAAAGTAATCCGGTGGAACTCCCGCCATTAAAGCCGGTTCTCTCGTTTCTTCATCAAGACAAAATATCTCGGGGTGAGCCCACACATCAGCACTATCTTGGGCTACATAAATGGGAATATCGCCAATAATGTAAATGCCGCTCATATTGGCATAAGATTTAAGTTCAGACCATTGGCGGAAAAATTCAAATTGGAGAAACTTATAATAGAAGATTTCCGATTTTAATTTTTCCCTAGCTTTATCTATTGCTGCTGGTTCACGCTTGACCAGTTCCGCCTCCCAAGTATGCCAACTGGTATTATTATGAGTGTCTTTGAGCGCCATAAATAAGGCGTAATCATCTAACCAATAGGCTTTGCTGTCACAAAAACCAGCAAATTCCTTTTGTTGTAAAGGTGTAGCCTTAACTTGAAAATGATTACAAGCTTTTTGTAGCAAAGCAGTCTTGAGAGACTTGACTCCCTCATAGTCTATCTGAGAGTCGTTAAATACTGGTAAATTAGCAAAGTCCTCTTCAGTTAGTAAACCTTGCTCTTGCAGCTGTTCTGGACTGATGAGCATAGGGTTTCCCGCCATGGCTGAATATGCAGCATAAGGAGAATTACCGTATCCCGTTGGTCCTAAAGGTAAAACTTGCCAATATTGCTGGTAACTCTCTCTGAGGAAATCAATAAATTTATAGGCTTCTAAGCCTAAATCTCCAATACCAAATCGGCTGGGGAAGGATGTAGGATGCAATAAAATACCACTGGATCTAGGAAAAGGCATATTTAAGTTCAAATATAACAAGAAGTTATCCCATCAAATCTATCATGACTTACAGAAACCCCGCACCCACCGTTGACATCATTATTGAATTGGTAGACCGTCCACATCGACCAATAGTATTAATTGAGCGACAGAATTTACCTTTTGGTTGGGCTATTCCCGGTGGTTTTGTTGATTATGGTGAACCTGTAGAGGTGGCGGCTGCGACGGGAAGCTGAGGAAGAAACGGGTTTGAAAGTCGAGTTAATTACACAATTCTTGGTATATTCTGATCCTAGCCGCGATCAACGCCAACATACCATCAGCATTGTGTTTTTAGCAACGTCCACGGGGGAACCAATGGCGGGTGATGATGCCAAAAATATAGGCATTTTTGAGTCTTGGCGTGTACCGAGTAATTTATGTTTTGACCATGATCGCATTCTCCGGGATTATTGGCATTATCGCCATTATGGGCTACGTCCCCAGTTGGGTTTTGATTAATTAACCACAGATGTACATAGAATAAAATGAATAAATTATTACTCTATAATGTGTTGGTAGTACTTGAGGGTGCATTATGAATGTTGAGGAATTGTTAGAGCGATATGCCGCAGGAGAACGGCAATTTCAAAACGCCAATTTTAGCGGTGTAGACTTGAGAGGGGCACAGTTAAATGATATAGATTTACACAAAACAGATTTAAGTGGAGTAGATTTAAGTGAAGCTAAATTAAAAAAAGCTAATCTCTGGGAAGCAAATCTGTCTAGGGCTGCTTTAAAATCTACAAATTTGACTCAAATTAGGGGCTATCGGCTTAATTTAAGTTGGGCTGACCTGACTGGTGTTGATTTAAGTTTTGCAAATTTGGAAGAGGCGAATCTTTCTGGCGCAAATTTCACCCAAGCTAACCTAATGCATACTAATCTGATGAAAGCATTATGGGAAAACTGCAATCTGCACAAAGCCCAACTTCGGGGAGTCCGGTTAGATAAATCTAATTTGTCAGGGGTGAATTTAGCTCAGGCGAATTTAGTTGGGGCTTCTCTAGAACAAGCAAACCTCAAGGGGGCCTGTTTGCAAGGGGCTAATTTGGAAAGAGTCTGTCTGACAGATGCAAATTTAATGCTAGCAAATTTCGATGGTGCAAACTTGCAGGGGGCGATTTTAACCGGAGCCAATATTTATGGTGCTAGCTTTGAAAATGCTGACCTGACTGGTGCGATAATGCCAGATGGGGAAGTTTACCGACAGCCAAACACCTGTGAGGGAGAAATTGGCACAGGGGAAACATTATTAGAAAACATGATATCTATGAATCGTCAAGTAATTCGTACTGATAAAGCACCGGCTCCGGTGGGACCTTATAATCAAGCCATCGCCGCTAACGGTCAAATGATCTTTGTGGCTGGACAAATTGCCATTGACCCCCGACTGGGTGATGTCATCTACACAGATGATGTTAAAAAGCAAACTGAGCAAGTTATGGCTAATCTAGAAGCTATTCTGACAGCCTCTGGTGCCACATTTGAAAGTGTGGTCAAAACTACAGTATTTTTAGCTGATATGAATGATTTTGCCGTAGTCAATGCGGTTTATGCTCAATATTTTCCTGAAGCTACAGCCCCAGCCCGTGCTTGTGTCCAGGTTTCTCGTCTACCAAAGAATGTTTTGGTAGAAATCGATTGTATTGCGGTTGTTTAGCCTATTTTTGCCACAGGAAAATATTAGGCGCTCGCCTAGATTGTACAGTCAATGCTAGGGCGCTCGCCTTCAACTTCAGCCGAAAATTATTATTAATAATAATTGCCAATACCCATTGCCAAACAACAGGCAAGACAAAGAATGTTTCATGGAAGGATCACAACCTTACCAGCGGTTTCAACCAATTTCCCGATGATGTATGACCCCCTGTGGGCAATTATGTGACTGCTGTTGCTTCTTGCAATGAGCAAAATGCTTATCCATAATTGCCGGAACTTGTGTATATGGAATACGACTATAACGGGTTTTGTCTGGCATCACTATATTAGGTCCAGCCTTGCATTTTTTCATACAGCCAGTACCTTTAATACTCACTTGATCTTCCAACCCACGATGACTTAAAGCAGCCTCCAACGCTTGACAAACTGCTTTACCGCCACGCTTCATACAATCAGACTTGTGACACACCAAAATAGTGTCTTTATTTTTACTTATTTTTTCCTGCGTGTTTTTGATGGCTGGGGGTTCTATGACTGAGGTAACCGTTGCAACCGTCTCGATATGAGAACGTACTGCCATCACACGCTCCGCCTTCAATATAACTTTATCTTTTTTTATATCATGCTTTTGAGAACCAACAACTTGCAGCCAACTACCAGGCGCTAAACGCAAGTCAAAAGCCGCGCGTAAATGTTTAGCAAGTTTAACATAGCATTCACCCTCAGCAGTGTGTAATAACAAGCCCTTGAGGTTGTAGCCATCTTTAATGACAAAATCTATGAATTTTCCTTCTAGGCGAAATTCCGATATTTCTCTACTGTAAGATGCACTCATTTTGCTTAATCTCTCCTTAACTAACTCAGCCTAAATAGGTGTTGTGTGTCAAAACTTCAGAAATTTCGGTAACGACTTTTCCAGCAGCATTCCAGACTCCAAATCAAATCCTGCCGAGATGCTGTTAACTGCTGTATTACAGACCAGAGTTGAACCATTGCTAAAGGGGTGTTAGTCTCAACCCTCAATGGTTGGTTAGTCTCACAGGAACAGGGGATATCTAACTCCTGTAAGCGTTTATACACTTGCCATCGGTCTGCCCAGTCCACCTCTACGCCTACAATAAAATTTTTCTCGATTTGTGAACGTAACCGTTTCAACAGACTAGCCCTCAACTTGCAACCCATTAGTGCTTTAAGCCCCTGAACTGAAAAATCTTGGGGAATAATGCCTCTTTAATATCAGCATACCTTAAATGAAAAGATTTCTCAATAGAATCAAAAAAAAGATCACAAATTTCTCATACTTTCCGGTTATGAATTAGGAAGTGGGTAGTGGTGAGTGTGGGAGGAATAGGCGATTGAGTTGTGACTCATTGCGACCAATGACTGAAAATCTCCCATGTTTGAGTGGGAAAATGACTGAAATTGTTAAACTTAATCCCCTAGAAGGTTAAAATTTTACTAATTCCCCTAATTACCTGGGTTGTTTGGCAGGTGGAAAGGTAAAGATTATCTCCTTTGCTGATGAAAAACCTGAAAGTTAGAAGGGATGAGATTGGTTATGTTTAGAAAATAATTGCTAGATACTGTTATTAGTTGATTAATCATAACTGTGATGAGATCCCTGGCATCATTCCAGTTCTCATAAAAAACCATATTTACAGAAATAAAAATCTAATTTTTTTGTTATTAATCGCTGTTGATTTCTTCTAAAAATGTTAATATATAAAAGATAAGCAGTTAAAAGCCATAACTGTGAAAAAGCGAGGAGAACAATGTCTGATACACAAACTTTAGTACAAAATTTTGGTCAGGTTTATGACAATCCTGTACTGCTAGATCATAGTGTTACTGCTCCGGTAACAGAAGGTTTCAACGTTGTATTAGCTAGCTTCCAAGCACTATATTTACAATATCAAAAGCATCATTTTGTAGTAGAAGGTTCAGAATTTTACTCACTGCATGAGTTCTTTAGCGACAACTACGAACAAGTACAAGGTCATGTCCATGAAATTGGCGAGCGCCTAAACGGGCTGGGTGGTGTACCAGCGGCTAGTTTTAGTAAGTTAGCGGAACTTACCTGTTTTGAGCCAGAACCCGACGGTGTATATTCTTGCCGCCAAATGATAGAAAATGATTTAGCAGCAGAACAAGCCATTATTAAGGTTATTCGTCGTCAAGCTTCTCAGGCAGAGAGTTTAGGCGACCGTGGTACCCGCTATCTCTATGAACAAATTCTGTTAAAAACTGAGGAAAGGGCTTACCATTTAGCTCATTTCCTGGGTAAAGATAGCTTAACTTTAGGATTTGTCCAAACTGCTGAAAATTAGAGTTTGATAATTGGATTCGCGTCAAGTCTGCTCTCAGATAGTAGTTGACAGACTTAAACATTAAGAAGATATACAAAAGCCAGGTGTTTTAACTCCCAAGGGTTGAAACACCTGCTTTTTTAATGTATAGCAATAATGTTCAAGCTAGTTAGAACATAAACTGACCATGAAACTTGGAGGATATATGAAAAGTTTTTGGCGAAAATAATTCGCTACTATACCAAGGCTTTTAAGCCCGGGTTCGTGGCTTTTGTCGTAGTAGATATGATTTACAATCACTCAAATTAGATAAAGTTCTCAGATATATTCTAAAAAGTATTAGTTGCAATTGAAGATATTTACTAATAGTCCAATTTCTGTTATTGATAATTTATTCTATTACTAGAAAACTTACATATCTTAATAAAAATGTGACGGGACATGGGAAGAAAATTAGACCTTTACCTCAAAAATTGCTTGATGGTGGGAAAAGCAGTGGAACTTATGGAGGATTCATATATTTTGTAATCAGCCATACTGCACAAGGACAGTACATCCACAAAAAGGTAGGCTATAGTAGTTTCCTTGATACAATGGCTGGCGTATTAGGTAAGCGCCCCCCAGTCCCTATGCGCTATCCAACCTGGAAAACTTAATAATAAATAATCTGACAAAGGCGAAAGACCTTTAAAATAATCAGGATTTGTATTCTCTTACTCCAACGCAACAACTATGCCCCGCCGTCAAGACATCCGGAAAATACTACTGTTAGGCTCTGGTCCTATCGTCATCGGTGAAACCTGTGAATTCGACTACTCCGGTACTCAAGCCTGTAAAGCACTGCGAGAAGAAGGCTATGAAGTAGTCTTAGTTAATTCTAACCCGGCAACAATTATGACTGATCCAGAAACAGCGGATCGCACCTATATTGAGCCACTAACACCGGATATGGTCGAAAAGGTTATCGCCAAAGAACGCCCTGATGCCCTCCTACCTACCATGGGAGGACAAACAGCACTCAATCTTGCCGTAGCCCTAGCGAAAAATGGCGCATTGGATAAGTATAACGTTGAACTAATCGGCGCTAAATTACCAGCCATCGAGAAAGCGGAAGACCGCAAACTGTTTAATGAAGCTATGGAAAAAATCGGGGTGGCTGTTTGTCCTAGTGGTACGGCTTCATCTTTATCAGCGGCCAAAGAAATCGCCGATCGCATTGGCAGTTATCCCCTAATTATACGTCCTGCCTTTACAATGGGGGGGACTGGTGGCGGTATTGCCTACAATCAAGAAGAATTTGAAGAAATGGCACAGGTAGGTATAGATGCTAGCCCAGTGTCGCAAATTCTCATAGACCAATCCCTACTCGGTTGGAAAGAATACGAGTTGGAAGTCATGCGGGATTTGGCAGATAATGTAGTGATTATCTGTTCGATTGAAAACCTAGACCCGATGGGGATTCACACGGGTGATTCCATTACTGTTGCCCCTGCCCAAACGCTGACTGATAAGGAATATCAGAGGCTCCGGGATATGGCAATTAAAATTATCCGGGAGATTGGCGTAGAAACCGGCGGCTCTAATATCCAATTTGCGGTTAATCCCGTGACTGGTGATGTGGTGGTAATTGAAATGAACCCTCGTGTTTCCCGCAGTTCCGCCCTAGCTTCCAAAGCTACGGGGTTCCCCATTGCCAAAATTGCGGCCAAGCTAGCTGTGGGATACACCCTGGATGAAATTAAAAATGATATCACTAAGCAAACCCCCGCATCCTTTGAACCGACTATTGACTATGTAGTTACTAAAATTCCCCGCTTCGCTTTTGAAAAGTTTCCTGGTTCTGACCCTGTGCTGACAACTCAAATGAAGTCAGTGGGTGAAGCCATGGCGATTGGGCGGACATTTAATGAGTCTTTCCAAAAGGCTTTCCGTTCTCTAGAAACTGGACGGGCTGGCTGGGGTTGTGACCAATCGGAAAAGTTGCCTAGTGGTGAACAAATTCGCGCTCAATTGCGAACCCCTCATCCCGATCGCATTTTTGCGGTGCGCCATGCTTTACAATTGGGGTTAAGTAGCGAGGAAATCTACGAACTTACGGCCATTGATCCGTGGTTCTTGGATAAAATGCAGCAACTGCTGGATGTGGAAAAGTTCCTGAAGCGCACACCTTTACACCAGTTGACAAAAGAGCAGTTATATGCAATTAAACGGGATGGCTTTAGCGATCGCCAGATTGCCTTTGCGACTAAGACGAGTGAGGATGAAGTCCGCAATTACCGTAAACAATTGGGAGTAATTCCGGTTTATAAAACTGTAGATACCTGTGCGGCTGAGTTTGAAGCTTTCACTCCTTACTATTACTCTACCTACGAAGCAGAAACCGAGGTTTTACCCACCACTAAGCCGAAAGTGATGATTTTGGGCGGTGGTCCTAACCGCATCGGCCAGGGAATTGAGTTTGACTATTGTTGTTGTCACGCGGCCTATGCTTTGAAGAAAGCGGGATTTGAGACAATTATGGTTAATTCTAATCCTGAAACGGTTTCTACAGATTATGACACGAGCGATCGCCTGTACTTTGAGCCGTTAACCAAAGAAGATGTGATCAACATTATCGAAGCTGAAAATCCCGTAGGTATAATTATTCAGTTTGGGGGACAAACACCCCTAAAATTGGCGGTTCCTTTACAGGAATTTCTTAACCAGAACACCGATCTCCCCACGAAAATTTGGGGAACATCGCCGGATTCCATTGACATGGCGGAAGATCGAGAACGTTTCGAGAAGATTCTTAATCAGTTGAATATTTCTCAACCCCCTAATGGTATTGCTCGCAGTTACGAAGATGCGCTGATTGTCGCTCAACGCATTGGTTATCCAGTGGTAGTGCGCCCTAGTTACGTCTTGGGAGGACGAGCCATGGAAATTGTCTATTCTGATACAGAATTAGAACGTTACATGACCTTTGCCGTTCAGGTAGAACCAGATCATCCTATTTTAATTGATAAGTTTCTCGAAAATGCCATTGAAGTCGATGTGGATGCCATCGCTGACCACACGGGGAATGTGGTGATTGGTGGCATTATGGAACACATTGAGCAGGCGGGTATTCACTCAGGGGATTCTGCCTGTTCTCTACCATCCATTTCCCTGTCTCCAGCAGTTCTGCAACAAATCCGCACTTGGACGGTGCAATTAGCTCAAGCATTGTCTGTCGTGGGATTGATGAATATTCAGTTTGCTGTTGTGGGCGCGCAAGGGTATTCTCCCCAAGTTTATATTCTAGAGGCTAACCCCCGGGCTTCGCGTACTGTGCCATTTGTATCTAAAGCTACGGGTGTACCTTTAGCAAAACTGGCATCTTTAATTATGTCGGGGAAAACTTTAGCAGAACTCAACTTAACTCAGGAAGTGATTCCATCTCATATCGCTGTGAAGGAAGCAGTATTACCGTTTAATAAATTTCCGGGAACTGACACTATATTAGGTCCAGAAATGCGCTCGACTGGTGAGGTAATGGGGATTGACACCGACTTTGGGCGGGCTTTTGCTAAGGGAGAATTAGCTGCTGGCGAGTTTTTACCCCTTAAGGGTACTGTGTTTGTCTCCATGAGCGATCGCGATAAATCTGACGCGGCGAATGTGGTGAAGGAACTGATGCAATTGGGCTTTACGGTCATGGCTACATTAGGTACACGCCGTGTCCTCCAGGAACACGGGCTAGATGTTGAGTTAGTCCTGAAACTCCATGAAGGTCGTCCCCACGTGCTGGATGCAATTAAAAATCAGAAAATTCAATTGATTATTAATACACCTTCTGGGGAAGAAGCCCAAACTGATGCTAGGTTAATCCGGCGTACAGCCTTAGCCTACAAAATCCCCATTGTGACTACTATTGCTGGCGCTAGAGCTACTGTGGCAGCTATTCGTTCGCTGCAAAATACTACTTTAGATGTCAAGGTGATCCAAGATTACTGCAAGGTGGGTGAATTAGGGGCTAGCACCTGAGAATTTCGGGCTTATACGAACAAAGTGGTCAGGCAAAGTTGACCACTTTGCTTTTTTGGGTAATGTCCACTCAGCAGTATTTACAGGAAAAATTAAGTAATTATTATAGAACCATAATTATTATTTATATTGAGATATGTTAAGAAATATGAGCGAATACGATTAGTATTTCGTAATGGGATAAGTCTGGATACGCTCTTAGCACAGCTATGGTGCGGGGTTAATGTCATTCGTAATCAAGAGGATACAAATGTGATCGAACTCTATAAATTGTGGCTCTGGCAAGACGCATAGATTAAAACAGGAGGAAAAGGGCAAAATAGAACACTTATGGTGATTAAACCTGTGGATTTCGCCAATTATGTCCACTGGTAGTGTTTCTAACCATTGCTAAAGATAATGATATCCATTAGCAAATGTCACAAAAATCAGCGTCTACAGGTATTGGCATCTTTTATCATAAATGTTACAGTTTTTAATATAGATACAAGAAATGTTTGATTTATTAAGTTTTATCTAACCTAAGACAGATGTGGAAAATGAGACATAAATTATAGAGTCTAGCCGCCAAGCCCTAAGCCAGGGAACAAAGTAGCCGATGATCACATCGGAATGTATAAAGTAGTAACCTGAGCAACAGTTATTATTCTCAGTGGGTTATATCCCACAACAACAAAGATCAGTTAATTACCCTACCGTTACATCCATCATTAATTACCAAAGAGTAGCGCCATGAAGACCGCTCAGACAGCCACAGACCTCGTGCGGACTTACCTGCGTGAGATTGGCCGTGTGCCACTCTTAACCCACGAGGAGGAAATTTTCTACGGTAAACAGGTGCAATTTTCTCGTATTTTGCACGATGTCAGGGATTCTCTGGTTAACCAGAAGGGTCGTCAACCTAGTCTAGAAGAGTGGGCGAAAGCTGCAAATCTAGAAGTAACAGAGTTGGAAGATGCGATCGCCCAGGGTGAAATCGCTAAACGCAAGATGGTAGAAGCCAATTTGCGTCTGGTAGTATCAGTTGCCAAAAAGTACATTAAGCGTAACGTTGATCTATTAGATTTGATTCAAGAAGGTAGTATTGGGATGCAGCGGGGTGTAGAAAAGTTTGACCCCACCAAGGGGTACAGATTTTCTACCTATGCTTATTGGTGGATACGTCAAGCCATCACCAGGGCGATCGCTGAAAAGGCTCGGACTATCCGATTACCAATTCACATTACTGAAAAACTCAATAAAATCAAAAAGGCACAACGGCAATTATCGCAACAACTGGGACGCGCACCGTCAGCTGCTGAACTGGCTCTAGAGTTAGATTTAACACCCAAACAGGTACGGGAGTATCTGGAAAAGGCGCGGTTACCTTTATCTTTAGATTTGCGGTTGGGTGATAACTACGACACCGAACTGGGGGAAATGTTAGAAGATCCCGGAGCTTCTCCAGAAGAGTTTGTCATGCAGTCTTCTCTATCTTCTGACTTAGAGCGCCTCATGGATGAACTTACCCCGCAACAAAAGGAGGTAATTAAATTGCGCTTTGGCTTACTAGATGGACAGGCTCTAACTTTAGCGAAAATAGGTGATCTTCTCCAGATTAGTCGTGAACGAGTCCGGCAAATCGAACGAGAAGCCTTAAGTAAACTTCGTAAATCTAAAGCTAACATGAACGAATATTTAGCAAGTTGAGTACAGACGCGAGTGATCGCGTCTTTCTCAGGAATACTTGTGAGCAGAGTTTAGGTTAAGATGAGAAAGTACGCTACTGGAGGTACGGTTACATCGACTTTAAGCATGGACTTAGACTGTTAAATTAGATTGATAGGAACAGTTTATCGGCTGTTCAAATAACTAAATTATTATTCAAGTTGCAAACACCACACTACAGTTAGTAGTGTGAGTACAGGAGGTACAAGATGAGTAACCAATCCAAGAAGGTCTCAGAATTTTTTAACGGTGATTCAGAAACTACTAACTTACTGTGGCAATACGTTAAATCTCTGACTCCGGACACAGTTACCCAACTATCAAAGCCAACTTCCTCTGAAGTTATTCAGGTAATGGAGCGTAATATCATTGGATTATTAGGCAACCTACCTTCAGAACACTTCGACATTACAATCACCACCAGTCGGGAAAGTCTTGGTCAGCTACTGGCTTCGGCAATGATTAGCGGTTATTTTCTCCGGAACGCTGAACAGAGAATGCATTTTGAAACTGTTTTACAAGGAACCGAAGAGAATCATCACGCAGTTGACTCATGATTTCTAATTTTCCCTAAAAAAGTCAATACTGTTACCTAAATCTTACATCAAACGCCTTAAGGCAATGGGTGTGCGTGCAGGGCATTTAGTCTCCGGGGAGGACGGACTCACCAAGAATCCCCTTAACTTTTTTACTTTAGCGGAGTCTCCACCCCCCGATAATATATGAGTACAACTAGTTCTTCTTGCCAACCTCACAAAATTATCGGTGTGGCGGTAATTTGGAACCAGCATCAGCAAATTTTAATTGATCGTCGTCTTCCCCAAGGTGTGATGGGTGGTTTATGGGAGTTTCCCGGAGGCAAAATTGAGCCTGGTGAAACCATCGAAGAATGTATTAAACGAGAAATTAAAGAAGAACTAGCCATAGAAATCGCAGTGGGAGAGCATTTAATTACTATTGATCATACTTATACTCATTTGCGGGTTACTCTGATGGTGTATCATTGTCGTCTAATTATGGGTATTCCTCAAACCATAGGGTGCGATGAAATTTGCTGGGTGGATTTGGATGATCTGGAAAAATTTACCTTTCCCGAGGCTAATAGTCAAATTATCGCAGCGTTAAGGCGGGAAGTTAGAAATTGATATTATTTTTGAATAAAAGACTTTTTGGTGTACTGGAGCCTGTTGCATTATCTAAGTAGTGATCCTGTTGCCGGGGGGATGATATAATATTTCATTAACTGCATGGGTATCAGTAAGCAAATGCCTAAGACCGTTAGTGATGTTATGACCTGTGACCCAATTGTTGTGGGAAAGGAAACTCCACTTCAGGAGGCCATTCAAATTATGGCAGAAAACCGCATTAGTGGTTTACCAGTGGTGGATAACGCTGGTAAGCTGGTGGGTATTATTTCAGAAACAGACTTGATGTGGCAAGAAACTGGTGTGACTCCTCCGGCTTACATCATGTTTCTAGACAGCGTCATCTATTTACAAAACCCCGCTACTTATGAAAGGGAACTACACAAGGTATTGGGACAAACTGTTGGGGAGGTAATGAGTCCCAATGCTGTAAGTATTTCACCGGATAAAACTGTCAAAGCAGCAGCACAATTGATGCATGAACGGAATGTTCACCGCCTACCAGTGATTGACGGCGAGAGTCAGGTGGTTGGTATCCTTACCCGTGGTGATATTGTTCGGGCTATGGCAAGTAGTTAATATTCAAGGCTTTTTAAAAAAATTTACAAAATTTAGGACAAATAAATGAATATTACTAATATTACTTCTGAGTCTGTCCGGCAGTTGCTGAGTTCGGAAAATCTGGGCGATCGATTGCGTGGTGTTAATCAAGTTCGTGAACTGGAACCAGCAACGGCTTTTGAACTGATTCAAGTTGCTATGGGTGACCGTAATTCGCGAGTAAGATACTCAGCAGTAAGTCAGATGGATACTCTGGGAAGGCAAAATTTAGAGTTGTCTTTGGATGTATTGCGCGGTATGCTCAATGACCCTGAACCTGATGTACAAGCTGCTGCGGCTGATTGTTTGGGGGCGTTAAAACTCGAAGATGCTTTTGAAGATTTACAGCAACTTTACAATACAAGCCCTGAATGGCTGGTGCAGTTTAGTGTTATTGCGACATTGGGAGAGTTGGGTGATCCACGGGGCTTTGAACTACTCAAAGAAGCACTATCATCAAAAAATGAATTAGTCCAAACAGCTGCGATTAGTTCGTTGGGTGAGTTGGGAGATATGGAAGCAGTTCCCCTTTTAGCTCCCTTTATTACTAGCTCCGACTGGCAAATCCGTTATAGGGTTGTTCAAGCTTTGAGTCGTTTAGGTGGTACTGATGCTCACTTGCTTTTAGAAACTCTTACTGATGACGAAGTGGAAGCGGTAGCTAATGAAGCTAAAAAATCTTTAAATTTGGCTTGATTCTCTCAACTTCCATATACTTGAGGCCAAGTTGTGACTATAAAAACTACAACTGCGGCGATCGCTAAAACTCCTTGAATTAAGTTTCCAATTACCGAACCCACTATAATGCCTACACCAGCCTTAACTGCTGGCCATAGTTCGCGTCGGTAAATAAACTCAGCAATAATTGCGCCTAGTAGCGGACCTAATAAAATTCCTAACAGAGGTCCGCCGAAGGGTAAGGTTGGTAGTAAGCCAAAAAAGCCTAATATCAATCCTAGGATAGCGCCGATTTGTCCCCACTTACTAGCACCGGCTTTTTTTGCTCCTAAGTAACTCAGCTAGAAAATCTACGGCGATGCTGAGAATTAAAACTACAATTGTGACAATCAGTGGGATTTTGATGGCTGCAAAGGAACTACCCAGTATACCCCAAATAATCATAGAAGTTAGAATTAAACTGCTTCCGGGTATACCGGGAACCACCGAACCAATTACCCCCACTACCATGAGGGTAATTAGTAGCCAATAAGTAAGCATAAAGTTTTAAATCTCCATATTAGCTAGCAAGGAGGAATGCAAAGTTACTGCTAATTTATCAGCAATTCCCGCAATCCATTGTTCATCTTGTTTGGTGTAGCTGCGGGGTGCATGGCTCCTAAAATCATCACTCCTTCCTGACCAATTGGTTGACAAATTACACCTTGTGTGTTTTCTGGTAAGTAATCAAATTCAATTCTCCCGGGGTATACTTTCAAAGCTACGAGATAAATTGGCTTTTGTGTTTCCAATACTCGTTTGAGGATGGGACCTGGTATTACTTTTGATTTAGCACCCAGAATACCACGACGCAGCAGAACCTGGTTTTTATAGACTACTACCAGTGAGCGGGTGACTGTATTAGTTAATAATAAACGAGATGCCCAGGCTAGTTCGGTTTTGACGGTCTCTGGTAAGTCTGGTGCAAGTACAAAACCTTCTTCTCCAATTAATTCTACAGAATCAGGCGATCGCGGCTGTACTTGCTGCCATATTAAACCTGTGAGAATCAAAACTGCACTCAAAATTACGCCCACTACATCCCCACGTGCTTGGGACTCTGTTAGTTCTGGAGTCAGCAACCGGTTAATTAGCAAAAGTACAGCGCCTAACCCACCCACAGCTAGGGGTAAACGGCGTAAAATTTTATTGGGGTCAGATTTGGCCATTAGTGGTTAGTCATTAGTGATTAGTCATTAGTTGCGAGAATACAACTATTGACTTTTTACAACTGTGCTTATTCCTCGCCTGGTTCAATTATCCTCTGAAACAAATAACCAGTACCTCTAGCTGTGAGAATTAATTCTGGATTACTAGGATCATCTTCTAATTTAGCCCGCAAACGGGAAATATGTACGTCTACGACACGGGTATCTACATGGCGTTCTGGTGTGTAACCCCATACTTCCTGTAAGATTTCTGAGCGAGAAAATGCTTCTCCCGAACGGCTAACTAGTAGCTCTAGGAGACTAAATTCCATACCTGTCAACCGAATGCGCTCATCCCCTTTGTAGACTTGGCGTTTGTTGGTGTCTATTCTAATGTTACCAACATGAATCACCCCGGAGCTAGGAATACCAGAAGCCCCTGTTTTGTCTACTCGTCTGAGTACTGAGCGAATGCGAGCTTCTAGCTCTTTGGGGGAAAATGGTTTGACAACATAGTCATCAGCACCTAATTCTAGACCGGTGATGCGATCGGCAACGTCCCCCAAGGCTGTTAGCATGATAATGGGAACATCGGATTCTTTACGCAATTCTTGACATACGCCGTAGCCATCCAGCTTTGGCATCATCACATCTAGCACTACTAGGTCAGGTTCTGATTTGCGAAAGGTTTCTAAAGCTTCTTCTCCATCTCCCGCAGTGACCACATCGTAGCCAATCATGGAAAGGCGCGTTTCCAAAATCCGGCGAATACTGGCTTCGTCGTCTACCACCAAGATTTTTTCTTTATGGCTTTCCAAGTTTCTCTATGCTCCTTAACTAAAATTTAACATGATTAATTTTTAATACCATAATATTAAGATATCATTCCATCAATTGATTGGGAAAAAGCTCTAACTCTTATTCTTATTTGATTTTAGTTTTGACCAACAATTAAGAAAACATTAAGATTTTTGAACAACTTTAAATAATGGCAAAGCCTAAAACCTTTTACATTTGTAACGAGTGTGGAGCAGAATCTCCCCAGTGGTTTGGTAAGTGTCCAGCTTGTGGTACATATAATTCTTTAGAAGAGCAAATTACGATTCAATCATCAGTAGATGTGCTGACTAGGGGTGGGATAACTGGTTGGCAAGGAAGTCACAATCCTGGTAAATCTACGGTTAAACCAGCAAAACCTAGAGCTTCCCTGACATTTGATCAAATTAGCGATCGCCAAATCGCCCGTTGGGAATCTGGGTATGGTGAACTTGATCGGGTGCTAGGTGGTGGTGTTGTCCCTGGTTCCATGGTGCTAATTGGTGGTGATCCGGGAATTGGTAAATCTACTTTACTACTACAAGTATCAAACCAGTTAGCGCAAAAATACCGCATTCTCTACGTCACAGGAGAAGAATCAGGACAACAGGTAAAATTGCGAGCCTCTCGCTTGGGAGTAGCAAAAACCCAGCATCTCACCAGTGAGCAATCAGAAGCCACAGCAAACGAGGTAGGAGAAGAGGGTATAAATGCTGATTTATATGTATTACCAGAAACAGACTTAGAAGAAATATTAAAGGAGATGGACTCACTAAGGCCGAATCTGGCGGTAATTGACAGTATTCAAACAATATTTTTTCCGGCGCTGACCTCAGCACCCGGTTCTGTGGCCCAGGTGAGGGAGTGTACAGCAGCTTTGATGAAGGTGGCAAAACATGAAGATATTACGATGTTAATTGTCGGACACGTCACTAAGGAAGGAGCCATCGCCGGACCGAAGGTTTTAGAACATTTAGTAGATACAGTATTATATTTTGAGGGCGATCGCTTTGCCTCCCACAGGTTATTAAGAACTGTCAAGAATCGTTTCGGTGCCACTCACGAAATTGGTATTTTTGAAATGGTGCAGAACGGACTGCGAGAAGTGCCTAATCCTTCAGAGTTATTTTTAGGTAACCGTGATGACCCAGCACCGGGAACAGCTCTTGTGGTAGCTTGTGAGGGTACTCGCCCCATTGTAGTAGAATTACAGGCTTTGGTCAGTCCTACTAGTTACCCTTCTCCCCGGCGTAGGTACAGGGATAGACTATAACCGTCTGGTGCAGATTCTGGCTGTTTTAGAGAAGCGGGTCGGGATTCCCATGTCAAAATTAGATTCTTACGTGGCCTCAGCGGGTGGTTTAAATGTGGAGGAACCAGCGGTGGATTTAGGAATAGCCGTCGCTATTGTTGCCAGTTTCCGCGATCGCATAGTTGAGCCGGGTACAATATTAATTGGTGAAGTGGGATTAGGGGGACAAGTGCGATCTGTGTCTCAAATGGAACTACGATTAAAAGAAGCTGCTAAACTGGGATTTAAACGAGCAATCGTTCCTAAAGGGCAAAAATACCCCGATTTTAACATCGAGATATTAGCAGTATCTAAAGTGATAGATGCAATTATTGCCGCCATTCCCCACCAAACCCTAGAGGACAGCGATTTAGAACTGGAGGAGGAGGAATACACCTCACAGTAGGGGTGACTCATTGACAAGTTTTTCCCGAAACCAGCACCCTAAATATACAGCATATCTCATCTGCTTAGAAGACGGGCTTGCCTGCCCGTCCCATGAGATTTACTATATTAATATCTGTGTAGTTCATTGACTGGAGAGGTGCTGTATATATATCCGTATTATATCCGCACAAGCCCAACCAGTGAGCAAATAATCACAGTCAATGAGTAAACAAAAGCCTTTAAAATCATCAAACCTGCTTTTTGAAAGGGTCATGGCAATCATGGCCACGGTTAATTTATGTTTAGTATTTTTTAACTTAACTTACATACCGTGGCGGGATTTCTATTTACGGAATTTACCCCAAATTACCCGAGTTTATGACCCTGTTAAGGGTATTGAAGACCATAGAGAAACGAGAAATTATTTAAATAAAGTAGACGCACTCCAAGACCAGGTGAGTCAAACGGGGCTAACTTCCCCAGAAGCCAAAATTAAGTTAGAAGAACTTGGTCGTCTCAGTAATGAGATGGTGGACGGTAACCCCTTTGCAGCAGTGAATAAAGGTGGTAATTTTGAAAAAGCTAAAAATCGGATGCGCGATCGCATCGGTCAAGAATCTGCAAAACAGTCTTTTAATACCTTCTGGAGTCGAGAGTATTTATCGAGACAAGGATGGAACCAAGAGATTAACTTTTTTAACAGACAAATCCGACCTTTAATAGCCAGCAACTATTTCCGCCGCATCGGGGAAAATGGGGAATTGCTTGATAACTTTTGGCAGATTGATTTACCCTTTATCTTGCTATTTGGCATAGAATTATTGGGGCGCTCCTTTTATTTGCGCAGTCGTCATCCCAATTTTACCTGGGTAAATGCTATATTGTGGCGCTGGTATGACTTGTTCTTAGTATTGCCTTTTTGGCGTTGGTTACGTATAATACCGGTAACAGTGCGCCTACACCAAGCCAGGTTATTAAATCTTCAGCCCTTGCAGCAGCAAATAAACCAATCAATATTAGCGAATTTTGCCGAAGACCTCACAGAAATAGTGGTAGTCAGAGTCATTAACCAGCTTCAAGGTTCAATTCGCAGCGGCGATTTCAGCAGATGGCTGACGCAAAAACAAAATGCGAGTCCCTATATAAATATTAACAACATCAATGAAATAGAAGCGATCACGAATATTTTAGTGCAAACTGTAGTCTATCAAGTACTGCCGAAAGTTCAACCAGAAATCATTGCCATTTTACGTCACAATATTGCCACCACCATTAATCAAGTCCCTCTTTATCGCCACCTTGTACCTTGGGGATTAGGTAATATACAAGCCCAACTCAGTGAGCAACTAGCAACTCAACTTACCAGAAACCTTTACAGCGCGGTCACTACAGCTATGAAAGACCCTGTAGGAGGCAAACTTTCTATTCAACTAGCGCAAAGCTTTAGCAAAATATTCTCCGAAGAAGTACAGCAAAAACACGTAATTGCGGAAATTCAAAGCTTAATGTCTGACTACCTCGAAGAACTTAAGCTCAACTATGTCCAGCGGTTATCCCAAGAAGACATAGACCAGATTATGGAACAAACCAGACAGCTAAAAATACAAGCATCAGTAGATAACAATAACATTCTCCCGGTTAAGAACCAAAATTAGCTCAAAATGATGGATATCAGTGGAATAAGGAGGATAAGGGCACAAGAGATTGACTAATAACCAGTGACCAATGACTATTTACTATAGACTCTTAAAGAAATGCGCTAAACTCGGAAGAGAGACGAACCATTATTGATTCGTCACAAGACTTCTTGGAAGATATCCCTATCGCAGGAAGTGGGTCGATGCCCACTTTTTTTATTGAAATTTCGCATGACTCATCCTTTAGTTTCACAAATTATCGATTTGGCAATACCAGTAGCAGCAGAACTGGGCTTGGAACTCGTTGGCATAGTTTTTCAGACTAACCAGCGTCCTCCAGTATTAAGGGTAGATATCCGCAACCCTCAAAAAGACACTGGACTGAATGATTGTGAGCTTATGAGTCGCGCTTTAGAAGCTTCCTTAGATGCGGCGGAGATCATTCCAGATGCTTATGTCTTGGAAGTGTCCAGTCCTGGAATTTCACGACAATTAATTACAGACAGGGAATTTATTTCCTTTAAGGGATTTCCTGTGATTATCTCCACTTCCCAACCCTACGATGGACAACAAGAGTGGATTGGTCAGTTGATTCGCCGGGATGAAGTCACTGTTTACTTAAACCAAAAAGGTCGTGTGATCGAAATTCCCCGGACTCTGATTACTAGGGTGCAACTAGATGAGCACCCATAGGTGAGGAACTCAGAGCTAGACAACAGTAACTGGAAGTAAAAGGCTAGGGAGTAGAGTCAAACTTTTCTCTAATCCCAAGCCTCTAATTTGTAGTTTCTCACTCTCCACCCCTTTGTATAGAGGAGAGTTTATTAGGGGTAATTGATGAATTATCTCTAACTTGGGAAAGTTGACAGGGCGCGGGTTGATTAATTGCGCCTCTAATTTTCCTTATCCCTATTTTTTTTAGACTCGATTTTAAAGGAGATTACTTATGTCAATGGTTAGTTTACCAGGATTAAAAGAATTAATTGAAAGTATCAGTCGTGAGCGCAATTTGCCACGTCTAGCAGTTCAGTCAGCTATTAGAGAAGCATTGCTTAAAGGCTACGAACGTTATCGTCGCGCCCAAAACTTAGAACGAAGACAATTTGATGAAGAGTATTTTGAGAATTTCGAGGTAGAACTTGACATCGAAGGAGAAGGATTTCGCGTTCTTTCTACGAAAAGCATTGTGCAATCAGTGGAGAACTCCGACCATCAGATATCCCTCGATGAAGTGCAACAGGTCGCTCCTGAAGCACAATTGGGAGACTCTGTAGTGCTGGATGTCACCCCAGATCAGCGAGAATTTGGTCGCATGGCAGCCATGCAAACCAAGCAAGTGCTGGCTCAGAAACTCCGGGATCAGCAACGCCAAATGGTGCAAGAAGAATTCCAAGACTTAGAAGGAACTGTCCTACAAGCTAGAGTTTTACGGTTTGAAAGACAATCGGTGATTTTGGCAGTGGCCAGTGGCTTTGGTCAGCCGGAAGTGGAAGCTGAATTACCAAAGCGAGAACAACTCCCCAATGATAATTATCGGGCTAATGCTACTTTTAAGGTGTATCTCAAAAAGGTTTCCCAAGGGCAACAACGGGGTCCTCAGTTGCTAGTATCCCGTGCTGATGCTGGTTTGGTTGTTTATCTGTTTGCTAACGAAGTCCCAGAAATTGAAGATGAGGTAGTCAGAATTGTTGCCGTAGCACGAGAAGCTAATCCGCCTTCCCGTTATGTTGGTCCTCGGACTAAAATTGCAGTAGATACCCTTGAGCGGGATGTAGACCCAGTTGGCGCTTGTATTGGTGCACGGGGGTCACGCATTCAAGTAGTAGTCAACGAATTACGTGGGGAAAAAATAGATGTGATTCGTTGGTCTCCAGATCCATCTACATATATTGCTAACGCTTTGAGTCCAGCCCGGGTGGATGAAGTCCGTCTCATGGATCCTGAAACCCGCCAAACTCACGTACTTGTAGCTGAAGATCAACTGAGTTTAGCTATTGGTAAGGAAGGACAAAATGTTCGTTTAGCAGCCCGTCTCACTGGTTGGAAAATCGACATCAAAGACAAAGCTAAGTACGATTATACGGGAGAGGATACTAAGTTCGCGGCTGCACGAGCCCAATATAAACCAGAGGCAGATGATCTGGAATTGGAGGAGCTAGATTATGAAAACCAAGAGGAACTAGAACAGGAGGAAGAAATTTTTGAGATCAGTGATCAAGATTAACTTATGACTCTGATGCAGTTATTATACTATTGACAAGATTACTAGTCTTAATGATTACCACAGAATCAATCATGCCACTATTAAGTAAAGATTGGTAAAGCCAACTTTATTTTCACAACCAGATTGCTCCCCTGTAGTCAAATAAGACCAATGAAACCGAATTATCGACGTTGTATTAGTTGCCGTCAAGTCGGCTTGAAAGAAGACTTTTGGCGGGTTGTCCGCGTTTTTCCATCCGGAAAGGTACAATTAGATCAGGGGATGGGGCGTTCTGCCTATATATGCCCCCAAATGAGTTGCCTACAAGCGGCTCAGAAAAAAAATAGACTGGGGCGATCGCTACATGCATCAGTGCCTGAAACACTGTATCAAACATTGTGGCAACGTCTAGGCCAAACCCATGCCCAAAATCAAAATTAACAACGGGTGGAAAAACCTGGAGGCGGTAATCCCCAGAGTCTTTGTGCATAAAGCCGACTCTGCAATTAATGGGGTGAATGCCAAAATAGTAAATGGGTGTAGTAACCAGCGGCTTTTTTACAAGACGAGTGGCAGGGCAATACCCCCAAAAAGTTTTACTCGATTGTGTTGTGGAAGACTCAGAATCAGCAAAACAAAAAACTAAAGAATGGCAACCTGGTAGCGATCAGGGCAGCTGGGCATCAACCATCATGATTATTGGTGGAGATGTCAGAGTTAAACCGAAATATCTCTCTTTCCTGACTGGAGGCACCGGCAAAATCACCAAGGGCAACCTAAAACAGTAATCGAAGGATGGAGATGTCCGAAACCAGGCAACCATCCGCTAAAAAACTGTAAATTAAAGGGGAAGAGTGGATGAACAACGGCAAAGTTAGAATCTACGAATTATCAAAGGAATTGAATTTGGATAACAAAGAGCTATTAGCTATTTGCGATCAGCTCGAAATCGCGGTTAAAAGCCATAGCAGCACTATTTCCGAATCTGAGGCAGAACGTATACGCACGGCTGCCGAAAAACTGACGGCTAATAATTTGAAAGGCAACAATACATCTAGTAAACTAAATACATCACAACCTGGCGATGGCGCAAAGCGCAGTGCCGGAGGCAATCGCAATCGACCTACACCACCTCACAAACCACAAATTTTGGAAATTCGCAAACCCAAAATATTGAGAAATAATACCCGAAACGCCCCCCAAGCTTCAGTGGCTAATGATAGCCAACTTGCTTCCTCAGAAGTTCATTCTTCTTCACAATCAGAGCCAATCGATACACCAGTCTCACCCATGAAGCCGACGGCACCAATTCGACCTGTACCCCGGAATCAATCTGAGACCTCACCAGAACCTGCAATCAAACCAGTAGATCCAGTTTCTAATACACAGGCGCTAGAAACAAGAGCAGCCGCAAAACCTGAAAAAGCTGGAACTGAACGCAGCCGAAGTGGGGTTTCCCCTAAACCAAAAGCGGAAAAACCGCAAAAACCCCATCTGGCGGAGCCGCCAGCCAGACCGGTGGCTGGAAATTCCCGTGTAGGAATCGGCCAGAGTTCCACAGAAAAACCAGTACTCAAGCGCGATCAAGTCAAGCAGAAGCCGCAACGAGGCACTAGCAGTGACAGCCCACAAGCCCCAGCGGCAAAACAGCATCGTGCTACTCCCACAAATCCAGTCAAAGCAGAACAAAAAGGCAATCGGCCGCCCGGACAAGGTCACCCGGAGCAGCGGTTACGAAGTGCACCACTGGCAGATGGGACAAGACCTAGTCGTCCAGTACGTCCGTCAGAAGTTGTAGCCGCAATGCCAATTGCTACTCCGCCAAAACCCATGTCAGGGGGACAGGTAAAACCCGACCTGGATACTGATGTGATCGCACCGGAACTACTTGATTTGAAACGCCCCACACCACCGCGTCTGGCTAAAGGTGGTAAAAGGTGGCAAGAGGAAGAAATTATTGACGAAATCAAGGAAAAGTCCGGTAAAGTAGGACCTAAAGGCAAGCGGGTTAAACCAATCGTTGAAGATGACTTTGAAGAAGAGGATTTACTCGATGATGAGGATCAAGACTCACCAGCTACAGTCCAGGTTAGTCTTTCCATCGCCCGTCCTCCTAAACCAAAAGCTGCTCGAGGTACACAGTCACCTGCAGCAGCAGTTATTAGCGCCCCAACTGCTAGAAAGAAAAAATCCTTCTCTCGTCGCGACCAAAACCGTCGCCAAGAATTGGAGACAAAGCGTGAACGTCCTGAAAAGGTAGTGATCACAGGGCCAATGACAGTCCAAGAACTGGCTGATGTTTTTGCGATCGCCGATACAGAGATTGTGAAAATCCTTTTCCTCAAAGGTATGGCTGTAAGTATCACCCAGAATTTGGATATCCCCACCATTACCTTAATAGGAAAAGATCTGGAGATAGAAGTGGAAACTGCTCAACCAGAAGCAGAAGCCCGTAAAGTCACGGAAATGCTTGATGTGGCAGATATGGAGCTACTCCAGCGGCGTCCCCCTGTGGTGACAATTATGGGTCACGTAGACCATGGGAAGACAACTCTGCTTGACTCCATTCGGAAAACTAAGGTTGCTGCTGGGGAAGCTGGTGGTATTACCCAACACATTGGTGCATACCATGTGGATGTGCAACATGAGGGAAAAGAACAGCAGATAGTTTTTCTTGATACTCCCGGACATGAGGCATTTACGGCTATGCGGGCGCGGGGGGCAAGGGTAACTGATATTGCGATTTTAGTAGTGGCTGCTGATGACGGTGTTCGTCCCCAAACGGTAGAGGCTATTAGTCACGCCCAAGCTGCCGGAGTACCAATTGTTGTTGCCATTAACAAAATTGATAAGGAAGGCGCACAACCAGACCGAGTTAAACAAGAACTCACTCAGTATGGTCTCACACCTGAAGAGTGGGGCGGTGAAACAATCATGGTTCCTGTAAGTGCTATCAAGGGCGAAAACCTCGATACGCTTCTGGATATGATTTTGCTAGTAGCAGAAGTGGGAGAACTCTGTGCCAATCCAGACAGGTCTGCTAAGGGCACAGTGATTGAAGCACATCTGGATAAGGCAAAAGGCGCAGTTGCTACCCTGCTGATTCAGAATGGTACCCTCCATGTGGGAGATATGTTAGTGGCCGGCTCGGCGTTTGGTAAAGTTCGGGCAATGGTAGATGACCGAGGCAAACGAGTAGAGCTTGCTAGTCCTTCTTTTGCTGTGGAAGTACTCGGTTTAAGTGATGTCCCAGCCGCGGGCGATGAATTCCAGGTCTTCGCTAACGAAAAAGAAGCCAGAACCCTGGCTAGCGATCGCGCTGACAAACAACGTCTATCCCGTCTGTTACAAGGGCGTGTCACTTTGACCACCCTCTCGGCCCAAGCACAAGAGGGAGAGTTGAAAGAACTCAACTTAATCTTAAAGGCAGACGTACAAGGTTCTGTGGAAGCTATTGTTGGATCTCTCAGACAAATCCCCCAAAACGAAGTTCAAATTCGTATGCTATTGGCAACCGCTGGGGAAATAACTGAAACCGATATTGACCTAGCCGCAGCTAGTGGCGCTGTGATCATTGGTTTCAATACTACCTATGCTAGTGGCGCTAGACAAGCCGCCGATGAAGCCGGGGTGGATGTGAGGGAATACAATATCATCTACAAACTTTTGGAAGATATCCAAGGAGCTTTAGAAGGTCTGCTGGAACCAGAGTTGGTGGAAGAACCCCTTGGCCAAACCGAAGTCCGTGCCGTCTTCCCTGTGGGGCGTGGAGCCGTGGCTGGTTGTTATGTACAGTCTGGCAAATTGGTTCGCAACTGCAAGGTGCGAGTGCGTCGTGCAGGTAAGGTCATTTATGAAGGTGTCCTTGACTCCCTCAAACGGATGAAGGAAGATGCGCGGGAAGTTAACTCCGGTTATGAATGCGGTATCAACATTGATAAGTTCCATGACTGGGTAGAAGGTGACTTGATTGAAGCCTTCCAAATGGTAACTAAGCGTCGTACACTCACATTGACGAAATAGTGCTGGTTGCTCATTTCTGGGTTGTGAGTGAAAATGATGAGTTTTGAGATCAAATGAGTGCATAACTCACAGTTCAAAACTCATCAATGCCGTCTGCTCCCTTGATGAATTGTCTCGGTATTTTGTAGTTTCCTCAGGAAGGTAAGAAATTTATATCGGCGGTAGAGCATTGAGTAGACTTAAAGCAAAGCTCATCGCCTCCGATAGCCTAGGATGGGTAGGCATGGCAATAGGTGGATTAGATGAGAAGCCTATACTCTATTGCTTGCAATCAGTTTAGAATGATGTCACAAGAAAATCGCAAAAAAGGCACGGAAGCCACTTGGCTTTAGACAGTGGAGGAAGTGCCAACGGCGAATTGATTCGCCGTGATGATATAATCAAGGTGCGAGTAAGAATAACCATCTGCACGAAGAAGTATTTTGAGCAGGAGAAACCCCTGATTTATCTCGTCTCGGCTTTGACCGTAGCCTGGGTAAACAAGCAAAGGCAAAATACAGAGTGTATACCGCCAAAATTCGATGGACTCAGAAAGCCAAAAAAATATAAAATTTTGCGCAATTGCAACACTTATCCGTAGGTAGTTGTTTTGAGCGTGTAGGGGGATAATTGACTATTCCTTTTAAGCAAGTCTTAAAGAATCTGCGTGTCTTCAGACCGCAGAGTGTCAAGTATTGCTCATATACCAGTTATGCACTGGAAATAGGTGAAGCAAGAAGTAAACAATCAATCTGCTTAGGTAGGTTTAGATAGGTGTTATAGAAAGGTTTAACATTAATTTCCACACTGCCAGTGAGTCTATCACGTATTTTAGTGACTAATAAGACAGAATTTTTGGTATTGAGTACTATATTCTTAAGAAGAAATTTAGCTGTTTCCGGCAGAACCCCCATAAATCAGGCGAAGTCGAGAGTGGAATGAACAACAAACCGGGTAGTGATAATGGGAGGCTTAGACTGTATGCTGGCCCACCTATGGGAGTATGTAAGGTGTGCCGGTCAATCAAATTCCACCGTGGCGATTTAAATCCCAAAAGTAGAAATTAACATAAACCGACCATCAACCCTAAAGTAAAACCTGATAAGTGTTAAAGGAATTATGTAGTTTCTGATGTGGGCAATGTCGTAATTAGTGAAACTGAATACTGCCATATTGAAGTTAAAACTGAGGAATGAAGAACTATGGCTCAAATTCCATTATCTAGTAGGGATTCCTACGGTGGGCTGATTGCAAAGCAAGCACTTGGCGAACGCGATGGCGATCCGCGCAATGTCCAAGGGAATGGTCAATTTTCTGCTGAGGCGGAAATTTGGTATAGCCTAAAATGTGCGATCTCCACTAGTTCAGGTTTTAAAAGCTGGCGACTAGAACACTATCCCCAATTGCAGGGACTTCATCTCGAAAAACAAGTAAGGAGATATTTACGAGAAACTTTAGAAACCTTAGCTTATTAAAAATCAAGGAAATTTTCTACAGGTCGGATCAAACATTCTGAAGGTGATTTGCCAATTTGATGGCGCTCTTGCCGAAAGTGGCTTACGCAAAATGGATGTATTTTTGATCCCCAGATTATCCTTGCTGCCCAGATGAAGCTGTGGTGGGGGATCCTCCAGGACTAGTTCAGCTTTTAGCCAGCAAATTCAAAGGGCCAGACTAACTAAAAGTGAATAATTTGCAGATTTTTGCCACAACACTAGTCCAAAAATCACATTAATTTAACATTAATTTACCTAATAACCCCTTCGCCGACGTTGCTCCCAGCGCCAAAGGAGGATCATGAGGGCAAAAATTCCCATCTGCAGGGCTAAATTAGGTGCTGCTGTGTCAATATTCCTGCCGGCAAGGACTTGAAAAAAGAATATAAACGCGCCAATTAAAGCAGATGCAGCAAAACCTAGATACAGAAATTGGCGTAAACCCCTATAGGGGGCTGCCATTTCAGCTTTGAGACGGGCATATTGCTCTGGGTTGATGGGATTTTGAGGATTTGGTTTGATCATGAGTAAATAATGCTATAATACTACACTGTATACGCCGATGTGGCTCAGTGGTAGAGCAGCTGATTCGTAATCAGCAGGCCACGGGTTCAAATCCCGTCATCGGCTTGGCTCACGTTAATTAACAATACTTTACACTCCTTAGCTATATCAAGCTCAGTTAGCAACTTGCTTGGCACTGAGAGCCTCTGCAGCAGATATCCCCTCGGACAGATTGCCAAAATATGCCAAAGCTGCGGCAGCTTCAGCCCGAGACACTGGTTTTTGAGGTTGGAACAAGGTTGTATAGCCAAACACCCGACGAATATTCGATTTTTCGCCATTTTGGAAATCAGCCAGTACGGCGCGTAAAGCCTTGGGGTCAATTTTTCCCGCATCTTGAAAACCCCACGTTTGATTCACTGCTTCTAAACTAGCGTCCGGTAAGGCTTGACGAATATCTAGGGGGATTTTCCACAAAATCAACTGTTCTCGTGTTAGTGGTGCATCAGGACGAAACAAAACAGCACTGGAATTACCAGACAAGGGACTAGGGATTAAACCGGTTTCAGCTAACCCTTGAACGACTGGAAAATCAGGATCAGTGGGCGCTATATCAGTAAAAGTGGATTGAGTGTTTTGGGATGCCAAGCGAATCTGTTTAGCAGGATTATTAAAATACACAGTATTGTTGGCAGCAACTAGCCAGCGGGCATATTCTCGGCGAGTAATATGTTTACTGGGTTCAAATGATTTACTGATGACATCATTAGAGCGAGTGTTGACTTCTTGAGACTGTAAAGACAAAACTCCCAAAGATGCTAAGTCTTGAATGAATTGACGTAGTTCTACCGGTGCTTGGTTGAGATCATGGAATTGCTGAGAGCTTGCTGTAGCCATTTGGCTAACAGATGTCTTACCCGGCTGCGTGGATAGATTATCAGATACCGCCGGACTAATAAAAGTAGAATTATTAGCTTGCAGATCGTCAGTCTTTGCAGTTTCTATACCTTTATTAACTATGTACTCAATAACTAATGCTGTAGCTGTTTGTGGTTGATCAGGTTTGGGTTGAGTAACTGATTGTGGCTGAATAGATACCTTAACCTGGACACCTTGACGGTGTGCTTCAAAGGTATCTTCTAAATTATCTGTGGGCTGTTGTAAAATCTGCCAGTTGTTTTTCTGAAACTGGTCACTATAAAAGCTAGCAATAAAATTGCTGGGGTCAGAACTTATCCAGCGAGTGACTATGCTGTTTTTTTCAGATCTAGCGGGTGTGACTGACTCTAATTTAGCATTAGGATACAAAGGGATATCTGGGGGAAAATCAGATGGTAAGTCAACCTTGGGTTGCTTTTGGTTCTCGCCTGGCTTTCGCCTGATTTATCTGAGATTCACCAAATATTCCGGGGTGATCTTTTAATCTAGGATCAGCAGCCAAAGACTGTTCTAGGGTTTTGGCGGTGGGACTGTTAGCACAAGCTGTTAAAGAAGTGAATAGAATAGCCAAGCTCAATAATACAGCTGGAGGTTTAGACAAAAACACGGGAAACTACAAATGGGGTTTCAATTCCTACACTAGCGCAGACTGTCACGACTAGGAGGGAAAATGACTCCGAGGATTGAAAATATTCTTGCACCAACTGAAGTGCTAAACTAAGGTTAAATTTATTCTTAGCATCCCTCAAGCAGGGGAAAGGATAACACCCAGTCTTAGATTGTAATCTATCCGGAATGGAGCCGAAAAACTTTCGTTACTGTTGCTTAAATGTCAGCGCATAAATTTGCTTCTCTTGTACAGTCAGGTAAGTCGTTCCCAGCTATGGATCATGTACCAGTCCTAATACGCATCAGTGTAGATTAGAGTCTCGCACTGGGAACGGTTTGAATGATTCCTGACTAGAAGGGCATAAATAGCCATAAATTTGATTTACGGCTACAGTCCATTAGTCAGGTAAGATACCGGGGTTTATCTGTCAATCTATCTGGAAATTACACAGAGTTTTGAGATTATTTTTCATGAAGATTGGGATAACTTTTTAGGGTCTTTACTTGAATTGTTAATTGTATCTCTACTAAAGTTCCTCAGACTCACCTAAAAATCTGGAATTGCCTTACTGCTTCAGTTTAAAAGAAACCACGCTTATTTAAAATGTAGAGAAATTCCATGGAAAGTATCTACAGGATTGGACAGAGACATTCTGTGAGCTAGCTTGAAACCATGAGGGTTATAGGCGTGGTTGTTGCCTAGGATCTATTGTAAATCAATGAATTGCCCTTGTTAAGGTATTTTTTAGCCATATTTCTGCTAAAGTTTAAGTAAGTTTTGGTAAGTTTGTTTGAGGAGATTTTCACTTAAGGTCGTTAACCGTTTATCATCTCATTTTGATATTGGCACTCGACTATTAGTCTTGTAAGTTCTTACTCAAGAGGAGCAATCAAATGTATCTGACACTAGATAGGAGTATGAAAAACCTAAGATAGATATTAAGAAAACAATCAACGATTATCGACAACCGTCAATCCATTCTCATTTCTGTTAAGCGAAGCATCGCCGGGTTGTTACCAGTGCTGAAACACGATTACATGCAAGTTTCCCAGGATCAGCCTATTTATTCTGAGGCTCCACTCCAACTGTTACTATTTGTCGATGGACGACCAAAGTCTCGACAACAAGTGCAGCGTATCCGTGCTTACTTAAAAGAATTACGAAAAGAGTATAATTTTGAACTTCAAATCATAGATGTTGGGGAACAACCCTATTTAGCAGAACATTTTAAATTAGTTGCTACACCCGCTCTGGTAAAAATTCAGCCAGAACCGCGACAAGTTATAGCTGGAAGTAATATAATCGCCCAATTGAAGGACTGGTGGCCTCGCTGGCAGGTGTCCGCCGATACTTACTTAAAAGTACAACAAGACTTACCAGAACAAATAGATGATAATAGTGGGGTATCATCACCGCAATCAACAATTCATTCTGTGGCTTTTTCTGCAGAACTCATTAAACTTTCAGACGAAGTTTTTCGGTTAAAACAGGAAAAAGAGAAACTGCAAGAGCAGCTATTATTTAAAGATAGAGTCATAGCTATGCTGGCTCACGACATCCGCAATCCTCTCACTGCTGCGGCTATCGCCATAGAAACTCTACAATCTAATTACAACGTAGATATTGGTGCATTTAATAAGCGGCTTAAACCAGCTATGGCAGCACATTTATTAAAACAAGCTCGGAATCAAACTAAGACTATTGACAGAATGATTGCTGATCTGTTGCAGGTAGGGCGTAGTTACGATACAAGCATACCTATCATACCACAAAAAATGGAAATTGGCGAGATATGTTTCGATGTGTTGGCAGAATTGCGCGATCGCTACATTGCCAAATCCCAACAAATAGAAACTGATATTCCCCAGGACTTACCAAAAATATATGCAGATCCAGAACGTGTGCGCCAAGTGCTAATTAATTTGTTAGATAATGCTATCAAATACACACCAGAAGGTGGTAAAATTACTATTGCAGGATTACACCGTACCACCCAAAAAGTTCAAATCACTATTGGTGATACCGGACCGGGAATTCCCCTAGAAAACCGCACACGCATTTTTGAACATCACTATCGATTACAACGTGATCAAGCTATTGATGGCTACGGCATTGGTCTGTGTTTATGTCAACGCATCATACAGTCCCATTATGGACAAATTTGGGTGGATTCTGCCCCCAATGGCGGCGCTTGGTTCCATTTTACATTACCAGTATACCCATCTTAGTTAGCCACTGGTGACTGGGCAAGAGTTATCATGGATGACGAATAACCCCGGCCTTTTACCAAAAATAGCGATAAAACTTAATTTAATCATTGGGGCTAAAAACCACAATTTATTAGTTAGTCAGATTTTTCAATGCCAGACTCATTAATGTATCAGCAAGACCACTTTGTGGTTTTAGAAACAGACCAACCGGAACAATTTCTCACAGCAGAGGAATTATTAGAAAAGCTTGAGCTTGTGTTACAAACAATGACTGGAGAGGAATTACCCACAGACTTACAAAGGTTTGATTCCGTCAGTGCTCAAGCTCAATATTTAATTGATACAAGTTGTGAATTAGATGTTGTCCCGGGAAAATATTTACAGTGGTATGCAATACGATTAGAGAAGTAGCTTTACATTGACACTCTCCGCGGGTATGACCGGATTATAGGTAGAGATATTATTTATCAAGGATACTGAAAATTGTTAATTCAATCATATCTTCACCTACTTGTGTAATTTTAATATCTACTCCAGGTCCAAAATAACGGGTCATTTTTTCCTGTTTTTCCTGCCAAACATCAAATGAAATAAAGGGGGAATAAAATTCTAAAATCAAGGCATAAGCCCCATTAATTTCCGTTTCTCGTAAACCTGTGACCACGGGACGGTCTTCATCTGTAGGACTCAGACCTAGATAAGAGAGAGCCTCATCTAAATGGGCCTCTTGACCATAACAGTATCGAGTGATGTCCTTCCGAATTTTATTTTGAGTAATAGTTGCTTGCTGCTCCCGTAAGCGTAATACATCTGGCGTTGTATCTTGGCTAAAGGGTATAGGCAGAATCTCATTGGCTTTGAGTGCCAATCCTCCCAAGAAAAGAGGAAACCCATAGAAAAAACCGACAAGATTAAGTGTGGCATTGTCAGCAGCGTAGGCTACGAAACCAACAATGATTAATATACCACCAACGCTTAAACCGATAGTCCCCAAAGAAATTTTACGTAACATGAGCTTAGGATATTATAGATTTTTAACATCTCTGTTTTATTATCATCGGTTATTGGTCACAAGTGAACTACCGCCCACTAAGTTGAGGTCTTGACAATCATCACTGATATCTTTTGCGTCTAACCCTCCGCTATTGCTGATGATCTTCTAAATGCGGGACTAATCACCTGTCTACTCCATTTTGGGTTAAGTTTAAATCTGAGGGTATTGAAACATCAGAAAAAATTATGGACTTACAGACGATAAAAGAACGAATTGCCGTGGTTACTAACAAACGCGAGTACCTCCTAAGCCTTTTGGAGCAGCCAAACTTAGGAACTCTGAGAATTGATGTTAACCAGGCTTTGGAAGAAATGGATGATTTAATTGATGAATTTAAGCGGACTTTTCCGGAAACCGATAATAATTAGGCTAAACTGACTAGATCAAAACATAGACCAGCGTTAGTTAAACCGTGATTTAACGGATAAACTGGCGCTGTTTGCCTATAATCACAATCTTCTTGCTGTATTCTAGATATATATTTTACTAAGGGCCAGTTAGTTTGCAAACAACTTCATAAGATGATTGCTTCTAACTTATCGATTGCTGGTATGTTCTCCTAACTGCGCAACCAGAGCAATAAGTTTAGTAGTAGGAATATCTTTGGGAGAAACATAGTCAAAATTGGCTGTGGTCTTAGGGTTGAACAAACTTGCATCTTCCACTGAAGAATAAGCGAGTATCTGAGTTTTAGGAGATATTGCTTTAATATGACTAGAAGCACGCCAACCATCCATAACTGGCATTTGTAAATCTAGAATAATTACATCAGGTTGGCAGCTTTTCAGCATTTCTATAGCTTCTTGACCATTGCAGGCTAACCCCACTACCTGGAAATTTTCCTGATTAGAAAAAGCCAATTTTAAACTTAACCGTGTAAGTTCGTGATCATCAACAATCAGAACACGCAATGTCACAGATTCACAAAAAAAAGTTAACATTTAAGGTAATGAAAAACACTTGCAACATTCCTTATAGTTTATGGTAAGACGCAAGAGAAATCACTCTATCTTATGGTTGAAGAAGATTTGTTGTCGATAGTAATTCATGAGTCTATTTATTCACTTAAGTTTCATACTTAGGAAATAAAGTTGACTATTTGTCTGTGTAATAGTAACTTTTTTTGGAATCAATCAGGTTTGACGCTATACTACTTGAACTTAATGCCATATTTAGCAAAGTTGTTTGGGAACTGGTGGCTGGACAGTCATCACCAGGACGGCGTTGGATATAAGTACCATCAGATTGTAATTCCCAGGCTTGACGATTATCTGCTAACATAATTCCCAGAATTTCTTGCAAATCTTTAGCAATATCTGGATCTTTAATTGGAGTAATTACTTCAACTCGTCGATCTAAGTTGCGACGCATCCAATCAGCACTCCCAATGTAAATTTCCTCCTGTCCATTGTTATGAAAATAATAAATGCGAGAATGTTCTAAGAAGCGGCCGATAATGCTAATCACGCGAATATTTTCGCTGATGTTTTTTAGTCCTGGGCGCAAACAGCAAATACCCCGAATAATCAGATCAATTTCCACTCCAGCTCCAGAAGCCGCGTATAAAGTAGCGATAATCTGCGGATCTACAAGGGAGTTCATTTTGGCGACAATGCGCCCGGAAAAACCATTTTGAACATTTTCTATTTCCCGATGAATTAAGCCTAAAAAGCGATCGCGCATATTCACAGGAGCGACTAGTACTTCCCGGTAAGATTTTTGCCGAGAATAGCCTGTTAAAAAGTTAAATAAGTCTGTGATATCCGCGCCTAATTCTTCCCGACAGCTAAATAATCCCAAATCGGTATACAAGCGGGCTGTTTTAGGATTATAGTTACCTGTACCTATATGTATATAGCGGCGCATCCGGTCTTTTTCTCGTCGTACGACCATCACGGTTTTGCAATGGGTTTTTAGCCCTACTAAACCGTAGACAACATGTACACCGACTCTTTCTAAACTCCTGGCCCAGTAGATATTATTTTCCTCATCAAACCGCGCTTTTAATTCCACTAGTACAGATACTTGCTTGCCATTTTCTGCAGCTGCAATTAAGGCTTTTACTATGGGGGAGTCGCCAGAAGTGCGGTAAAGGGTCATCTTGATTGCTAGGACATTCGGGTCATAGGCTGCATGGGTAATAAAGTTAACTACTGTTGAGGAAAAGGATTGATATGGATGGTGTACCAACAAGTCTTTTTCCCGAATCACCGCAAAAAAGTCTTGACCTTCTTCTAGTTCCAAGGCCTCTGAGTTTAAACTGGGTTCTTTTAACCTTTGGAGGCGTGAAGGTACTACAGACTGACGTGGGGGTTCTTTAAGTTCGGCTAATGGTAAAGCCATAAAATACATTAAATCCCGGAGTCCTAAAAGACCATCAACCTCATAAAGATCATTTTCGGTTAACTCCAAATCTTGCAGCAACCGAGAACGTATTGGATCGGGAGTGTGGGATTTAATTTCTAGTCTGACAGTCGTCCCCCCCATGCGCCGTTTGCGTAGTTCCTGTTCAATGGCTAATAGTAGGTCATCGGCTTCATCCTCTTCTAAAGCCAAATCAGCATCGCGGGTAATACGGAAGGGGTGGTATTCTTGTATATTCATGCCTGGAAATAGAAATTCCAGGTTATGGGCGATCGCCTGTTCTAGGGGTACACCAGTCCAGTGAGCAGTTTCTCCAGTTTCAGAAATCCCTAACTCTGGTGGTATTGGCAAAAATCGCGGTAAGACACTGGGGACTTTTACCCGGGCAAAAAATTCTTCCTCACTGTCCGGATTTTGGACTACAACCGCTAAATTTAGGCTGAGATTAGAAATAAAAGGGAAAGGATGGCTAGGGTCAACAGCTAAGGGAGTGAGAACCGGAAAGATTTGTTCTTCAAAGTAGTTATCTAAGTAAGTCCGTTGTTTTTGATTTAAGTTGATGTAGTCTAGTATGTGAATACCGTGACTAGCTAGCAAAGGTTGTAGAACCTGTTGAAATTGTTGGTGCTGTCTTGTCACCTCGGGAGTGAGAGTTGAGCGAATATCGTCTAGTTGTTGTTGCGGTGTGCGACCATCGGGAGTTAACTGAGAAACTTTTGCTTCTACCTGTTGCTTTAAAGCTGCAACCCGCACCATGAAGAATTCATCTAAGTTGGCGCTGAAGATGGCCAAAAATTTTAATCGTTCTAGAAGCAGTGTCCGGGGGTCACAGGCTTCGTGCAGTACACGACTGTTAAATTCTAACCAGCTTAACTCACGGTTAATGTAATATTGTGGATCGTTTAAATCAATGGGATGAGCGCTCTTTTTTGATTTCGGCATAACGATCTCAGTTTAGGTAGATTAAGCTCTACATCTAGGGACAATAAATATATTAGATTAATTAGGGCATAAGTGAAACTATCTAGTTAGGAATAATTTAAGATTCAAATAGGAGAACTACAGACTTTCTTTGCTTTGCCAAATGTTTCAAGCTACTCGCCGCCGTCTGGCACTCTGGTACACTGCCGTCACTGCGGTATTATTGTTACTATTTGCCAGTGGTGTATATTTATATTTCCGCAATACATTAATTGAGCGCATTGATGATACCCTCAATCACGTGGTGGAAATTGTCGAGCGATCGCTTGTGATTTCAACGGTGAATGGGGAAGCTGGACAATTTCAGATTAATGTAGAAGCAAGTTTTCGCGATAATGCTATGACGGTGGAAGATGACCACATTGACCTAGAGTGGTTTAGTCCCACCGGTCAATTAATCTGGTCAACCCTATCATCACCCCTAAACATTCCCATTCATGGTAACCATCTTGGTGAAACCGTCCGGGTAATTAAACAGGATATCTGGGGAGATGGGGAAACTCATAACTCTGTCGTCTTACTGCGACAAGTTACCCAGCGTGTAGAAAGAGGAAGGCAAGTATTAGGATATCTGCGTGTTAGTCACCCCTGGTTTGAAGTCACTAAACCTAGTCGCCAGTTAATTATTGATTTGGCTTTAGGTACTTGGTTGATGGTTTTGTCTGTAGCAGCAAGTGGCTGGTTTCTTTCAGGTAAAGCGATGGAACCGGTGGGGGAATCCTACCAACGCCTCAAACAATTCACTGCTGATGCTTCTCACGAACTCAGAAGTCCCATTACTTTGATTCAAACTAATGTCCAAGTTGCCCTAGCTGATTTAGAACTGGCAGACTCACAAAATACGACTATTGTCAACTATCGCCACCACTTAAAAGTAGTGGAACGACTTACCCAGCGCTTGGGTAAGCTAGTCAATGACTTATTGTTCCTGACCAGACAAGACAGTGGAATCAGCAAAAATGTTTTTTCCTCTTGTCCTTTGGATGCTTTGCTAATGGAGGTGGTGGAAGAACAACAATTATTAGCTAGGGAAAAAAAAATTACTTTAACGTTGGATTTGGTTGATCCCCCCAGTGCGGAAATCTCCCTGGAATTACTGGAAAATTGGTTTACATTTCCAGGCCAATGGGATCAACTCGTACGGTTATTTACAAATTTGATTAGTAATGCTTTGCAATACACCCCATCTAATGGACAGGTATCTGTACAGTTGTCGCGTCTAGAGGGAAGCAATCGCGGTTCTAAACTTTGTCATGGAACAGCGGTATTACAAATCAAAGTTACTGATACGGGAATTGGTATTCCGTCCGAAGCCCTACCCCGTTTATTTGACCGTTTTTATCGGGTAGATCCAGCACGTACCCATAAGACAGCAAAGACAAATACACAAACTTCTACCGGTTCAGGATTGGGATTAGCGATCGCAGCAGCGATTGTGGAACATCATCAAGGTCATCTACAGGTGGAAAGCAATATTGGTAAAGGTACAATTTTTACTGTCACTTTACCAATCAGTCTTATGACTCATGACTTATGAATAGTCAATGTATTTTGTCTGAGAAACGTAAACCTTAGAACCTCAATTATTAATTATTTAATTACATCATCCTTAAGGTTTAAATGATGGTGTGATCTGATTTTTATTTCTATCCTCTAGTTAGATTAAGTAACTAAAGTTAATTGTTAAATTGGAATCATTGATGAATTGCCATTGATATATTTTTTTGGTGATTTTAAAAATATTATTTTGGGTATAGCTACCCCACGCAAGCCATCAGGCAAAGTTTACCTAAATTACCCAATAATATCTTATAGCAAAAAGTGCGGATTTTTTAGGAGTTAATCATGAATAAAAATCAGCAACCAACTCGCAAGTATACTGGACTTTTCGGGGTTATTTGCAGCGGATTACTCATTGGTGCGCCGCTGATTTCTACCAGGGTAGTAGCACAGCAACCGACCTCTCAGGTTAACCCTTGTCCCAGTATTTACTACGAAGAACCACACAACAACCGGGTTGTAGTACCACAGGGATGTCCTCCCAATGCCTTCACGCGGAAACTACAAGCCGAAGGGCGGCTTCCCGTCGGTCCTCCAACTCTTCCACCCAGTGAAATGTCCTCTAGGTGTTGGGGGAGAAGCACCGGATTCGGATACTTTAGCACTGAATCCTTGCCCCGGTATTTATTATGAAGAACCATATAATACTAGAAATGTTGTACCTCCGGGATGTCCGCCAAATGCTATCACGCAACAACTTTTAGTACAGGGTATTCCGCCAGAGTCAGCTGTACTAGCGCGTCCACCAATGATCGCTATTGAACCACCTCCATCAGAAGAACAACAACCACCGAGCGCCGAGATTAGTCTGGCTAATGGTATGGTTGAGATCACATTGGTGAATAATACGGGGGCTAATATCACTTATGAAGTAATTGGTGATACTCCACCGCGATCGCTTGAAGGTCAATCAGAGGTAACATTACAAGATTTGGCTGCGCCAGTGACTGTGACATTTTTTCGCGAGGATGGGGGACTGCTAGAAGTAACACCTGAACCCTCTAGGAAAGAAGGCGTAATGCAGCTGACATTTAATGAAACCACTGATCTAGGAGAGGATAAGAATACAGTGCGGATTCAAGACGACGGTGCTGTAATGTTGAACTAAAATGTTGAACTAAACCACTGATTCAGGGATGCTGGGCTTTTTTGGTCAAATGTGGCAAATCTCACCATATTAAAGCTCTGCCCGCCAGTTAACAATATGGAGTTTTGCGTCTATGATAGCAGCTGATAAACTAGAAACTAAGACTTAAATTTAGTTCTCAGCGAGAATAATACAAGCCGCTCCCTTATATAATCTTTGGTTTATTCATGGTTATAGTAGCTAACGTGATGCCTTTCTTGTTCACCCCTCTGACTTTAGGCTCTTTTTTGTCTTCTCTGCCTTTGGATAGCTTATTTTCCACCCAAGGCATTATGGTGATGTTACTGGCTGCTTATGCGGGCGCTATGTGGATGTTTCTCACTAGTGCGCCAAAAGTACACACAATTATGGTGTCTGACTTGGAAATTGCTCGACAGTTTTATGAAGGTCTGCTAGATTTGCCCGCCGCGGAAGTACCTTTACACTATTACTACAACTACGAACAAACTCTCGGTACAACTGGTATTGACCCATTGTATATGTCTACTACTCCCAGCTGGTCTAACAAGGCTATGAACAATGCTAATGAGGGGCTGTGGTATCAGATGAAGAAAAATACTCAGTTACATGTCATTAGGGGGGCTAGTTTGGGTAGTAAGAATCAGCAGCGTCATGTTTGTTTTGACCGGGATTGCTTGGATATGATTCTATTGCGGGTGGAAATGCGCGGTTTAAAGTTGAAGATTCGCAACCAAAAGCCCCTGAATTTTTTGGTAAAGGACTATGAGGGGCGGGTTATTGAAATAGCGGAAGTAGCAAATTAATCAGGAATTAGGCAAAACATCATTTTCTCTGTGTTCTCTGTGGCTCTGTGGTTGATCATCGATAGCGTAGCCTGGCGTAAGCCACTTGAACTAAATTAATTATCCACAGATGAACACAGATGAACACAGATCAAAAAGATGCCTACATGGGTGGAGATATTACCAGTTGTTCTAGTCCGTTCCTGATTTAGCTGATTCTGGCTTAAGTAGGGGAAAGGCGATCGCATCGCGTATACTGGCACAGTCAGTCAGCAACATCACTAACCTATCAATACCAATACCTAAACCACCAGTCGGAGGCATTCCATATTCTAAAGCAGTGATAAAGTCTTCATCTATACCTTGAGCTTCTAAGTTACCAGCAGCTTTTAACGCTGCTTGAGCTTCTAAACGTTCTCTTTGGTCTATTGGGTCTGTGAGTTCTGAGAAGCTGTTAGCAGTTTCACGCCCGACGATAAATAATTCAAACCGTTCTACCAAACCCGGCTGAGAACGATGGGGTTTAGCTAGGGGTGAAATTTCCACTGGATAATCTATGACAAAGGTAGGCTGAATTAATTTTTCTTCTATTTTTTGTTCAAAGGCTTCGTTTAAAAGTTTGCCGATTGTTGGTGCATCTTCTATACCTTGAAGCGCAGCATTTTTACTTGCAGCTTTCGCTTCTTCCAATGTAGAAAAAGAATTGAAATCTAAGCCTGTATGTTCTCTAACTAAATCATGCATTGTCACCCGTCGCCAAGGTGGTGATAAATCTATCTGTGTCCCTTGGTAACTAATGTGTAATGTTCCGAGAACTTCTTGGGCTACGGTGGTAATAATTCCCTCTGTGAGGGCCATCATATCATGGTAATCCGCGTAGGCTTGGTAAACTTCAACAGAGGTAAATTCGGGATTATGGCGAGTCGATACTCCCTCATTCCGGAAAATGCGCCCTAATTCAAATACCTTTTCAAAACCACCGACAATCAACCGCTTTAAATGAAGTTCGGTAGCAATTCGCAGATACAACTCCATTTCTAAGGTGTTGTGGTAAGTGATAAAGGGACGCGCATCAGCACCGCCAGCCTCACTTTGTAAAACCGGAGTTTCAATTTCCAGAAAATCCCGTTCTTCTAGGTAGCGGCGAATTCCGGCAGTAATTTGGGCGCGACGGCGGAAAGTTTGCCGCACTTCGGGGTTAACAATTAAATCTACATAGCGTTGACGGTAGCGTTTAGCAACATCGGTTAAACCATGCCACTTGTCCGGTAGGGGTAACAGGGATTTGGTGAGGATGCTGTATTCTTTGACGTAGACAGATAATTCGCCCTTTTCAGTCCGTTTAATAGTACCTCTGGCTCCCAGAATGTCACCTGCATCTATGAGTTGTTTGAGATGGGTGAAAGCTTCGCCATCAACATCTGCCATCCATTCTTGGATACGATTTTTTTCGAGATAAAGTTGAATAGCGCCAGTTTCATCTTGTAGGGTGAAGAAAGCCAGTTTACCGAAAACCCGACGCGCCATAATACGGCCAGCAACGGCAACATCTAAATGAACTTCTTCACCATTGGGTAAGTCGGCAAATTTTTCTTGTAATTCTGCTGTGTGATGGGTGGACTCCCAACGATAGGCGTAGGGGTTAGCTCCTAGCTGCTTGAGTTGGTTGACTTTTTCCAGCCTGGCGGCACGGATATCTTCTTCGGACATGGTAAGGGACTAAATAGGGCAACATATATTATAGATGCTGGAAAAGTTGACAGTCATAGATAAAGCCTTTTTCAGGCTAATGAAGTACACATAAATTGCCTATTCCCTGTTCCCTGTTCGCTGAAACTAAACAACTTTGTACCTCACGAGCATGGGAAATGCTATATTTATAGTGAATACCGAGAGGAAATGGCCTGCATCTTCAGGTCAGCCAACTCTAGGATCGTATTTATCAGGTCTTTTTGTTCTGGTGGTAAATTCAGTTTTTTTAAACCCTGATTGATGTCGTCACCAGAGCGCATATTTTCAGCCAGTTTTGCTCGCTGGGAGGTATTTAATATTGCCACTATGTCTTTATTTCTTCTCTGACGTACAGCCTGGACTTGTTGTTGCTGCTGTGGTGTGTTCATGGAGTGTGTGGGAGAGATGTTAGTATCCCAAAATAAGCTAGAATCTGTATTTTTAGTGATTTGGGCAATAATGATACTAGGGATAGACTTGTTTGGGATGGGTTGGGCCAAGGCAATTCCCGGAATTAAGATTACAAAGGCGCAAATAGTGGCGAGTATTGATAGTCGTTTGATCAGCTGAACTGCCATATTAAAAAAATTCTTATTTAGATGCATTGCCAAAGTTAAACAAATCAATATCTAATGGCTATGAGACTAAGTTATGGGGTAGGTATCAACTTCATTCTGAAGATTTAAGGAATTTTCAAGTCTGAGTGGTTGAATTTTGCTAAAAATTAGTCATGATTTGGCTAGTCATATTTTTTCATTTTGTTAATTTGTTGTTGCAATTCTTCAATTTGTTGTCGCAAAATTTCGGCTTCCTGTGAGGAAGTTTCGGAGGTAACATCTACTTCCCCTGATGCAGGCGATCGCTGATAATTTCCTGCGCGAATTTGTTGATATTGTTCAGATACAGACCACTCTTGCAAATACCGTAATCGTTCGACTGGGAAAGGATGGCTCAACATCGTGCCTTGAAAGCCATTATACAGCAAGAACTTATAAACCTGATTCAGTCTATTTTCATCTAGTAAATGATAATTTTCTGACTGTTTAACAAATTCTTCTAAGCTACATTCATGAGCATATTTAATACTACCGCCGGAAACTTTCATCATGGATGACATAACAGTGTTTAAGTCATCTATGACTAACAAAGCAGCCCGGTCTGCGGTTAACTCGGCTTTACGTCGCCATTCAAAAAAGGCATAAATCAAAGCTTGAGAGACGAAATTGCCAACACCGAAGGTTAATTCCCCTAGGGCAGAAGCGGCACTCATAGCCCACATGGCCATTTGAATTAGAATAGTATGACCACATTTAATATGACCTAGTTCATGGGCTAAGACTGCCCTAATCTCGGAGGGATCAAGTAAGTCTAAGGTTCCTGTGTTGATGACTACGTAGGGATTTTCCTGCCCCAGGGCATAGCTATTAGCTTGGGGATTCTGTACGACAAACAACGCAGGTTCTGGGTAAACGTCCAAATCGCGGACACATTCCCGGAACATATGGTAAATAGTGGGGTATTGACGCGTGCTTACTTGGATGGTGTTACCCATCAGATAGACTAATTGGGGGCGTTCGTAGAACAATTCTACAAATTTACGAGCGATTAAATCAAATCCTGGCAAATTTCGTAAAGCTTTCTCGGCTTGGCGATCAAGTGGATGTCTGAAGGCTTCGCTGGATATTCCTGTGTAAGTTGGCATAATTGAGGGTAATGGATGATGGGTGATGGGTCTTGAGTAGTCGCTAAGGACTAATTACAAGATAATGGAAATGGGGCGACGGAAATTAGAAATCACTTTGTATGGGATTAAAAGCTTGTGATTGAGGCTGAAGTTCATTTGTCACTACATAACTTCCTGCGATCGCAGTCGGGGTTTCCTTCCTCGGCCCATCATTTAACGATGGCAAGGTTGGTAGCGCGTGCCTTGCGCCTAGGACGTAGCGCCTTAATTCAAGTTGGGGCCGTTTCTGGCTATCAAGGTCGGTATCGCACTAGTTTTGTGGCATCGGCTTTGATGTGGTATGGTCCGGTAATTATTGTCGCCCCCGAAGCAGTACAGCAGCGGTTACTACAGGTGGAAATTCCCCGTCTACAGCAGTGGCTACCAGCCAATAAACCGATTAGGACAGGTGAAGTTTGGCCGGGATCTGATTTTCCTGGAGTACTGCTGATATCTCCCCAGGCTTGGTTAAAGGGGCAGTTTGCATCTGCTGATGTTTTTCCTGCCGGGATTCCTACAATTATTGATGGGGTGGATGATTTAGAAGATTGGGTACGGGATCACCTGACCCAAGATATTACACCCCATGATTGGGATCAACTGATGTTAGCTTGTCCTGACAAGGCGGACGTGATTCGCTCGGCACGGGCGCAACTAACTCGCGTTCTGTTCCAGCACCCAGTTAATCCCTATGAGTGCTATCTTATTTCTCCCTTAGAACAAAAAATATTATGTGATTTATATGAGCAAATAAGGTATGTAAAAACACTAACAAAGCCATGGGAAAATTTTGGTGTGCAATTGGTTAATAGTAAAGAAAATATGGGCGGATGTTCTCTATTATGGGCAACACTTGAGCGTCGCCAAGGGGTGTTTTATTTACACTCTGCTCCCATGGAATTAGGAAAAAGTATCGCGCCTATTTGGCTCAGACAACCAGTGGTCTTAGTAGGTAGCGCTTTGGAACCGGAAACTGAAGCGCCTTTGTTCCGTGAGCGTTTGGGTTTAAATGAGATAACTTGCTTGAAGTTCTCTAATGAGACTCAAGGCGCAGCAATTCAATTGTATATACCCCATAAATTGCCTCTACCCAATACCCCAGAGTTTCAAGGAGCATTTATTCACAAAGTGCGGACACTGGTTTGTCTGAGCGCTACGGCCCTGGTTTGACGGTTGTATTGGTGGGAGATGTGCCACTAAAGGGTCGAGTGGGTGCTATTCTGGCCTCGGAATTTGGTTCACGGGTTCAGGTGGAAAGGACTTGCTTGGATGATAATGGGATTTTAATTAGTGGGTGGGAATTTTGGCGATCGCATCAGTCGGTTTTACCAGCGCCCCATCTGTTAATTATTGCTACTTTACCGTTACCATCTTTAGAAAGCCCCCTTGTAGCTGGTAGGGTTGCTTACTATAAGCGATCGCATCAGGATTGGTTTCGTTTATTCTTATTACCAGCGGCTTTGAATGAATTACAACGAGCGATCGCACCAGTCCGAGAAAGTCAAGGTATTGTAGCTTTACTCGACAGTCGTGTAGTTAACCGCAGTTATGGCGCACAAGTACTGGCTGTCCTCAGTCCTCTAGCACGTATTAACTATCTTGATCCCAGTCTGTTTTCTCATCCTGATGAAGAGAGTTCTGGCTAGGTGAGTATTGACTTTTATCAATTACCATGCGATCGCCTCATAGCAAGCGCTATTATCAACTTTGGTGCAAGCATATTAAAACCTCATTCAAGAATTGTTGATTATGGGTGAAGCAAAGCGTCGTAAAACTACACTCGCAGAGAACTACGGTCAAGAATCTCGAATCTTACCTTGGGTTCCCATCACCAAAACTCAGTCTGAACAGTTTATGAACTGGACTACTCGCGGAACCTGGTTCTGTATTGGTGTTATGGTAGTAGCTTGGATAACTATCCGTTTTATCGGTCCGGCTTTCGGTTGGTGGCAAGTAGTCGATTAAAATATCCACCGCTATACTTAACTTATCAGGTATAGCGGCAGTTGGGATATTAGGGTGATTCCTAAATTCTAATTTTACTTAGTGTGGGCGGTAATACCTCAAGAATTAGAAAATACTGACAAAATGGCACCATAACTATCCTGTATTCAGTTATTCTCAGTCATAAGCCATGGATACGTATGTTAGGTATTTGGTCAGAAGTGTTGACAATAATAAAACACAGATTCAGCACTACTCCCACATATACCGATTGCTGCTTCGTCCCATGGGAAAATAGTTTAGATGAGTATTAGATTCAAGTGGAATGCCCTAGAGGATTGTCTACGAAAAATACGCCAGTAGTTTCAATTGTTGTTCTCAGACAATTTTGGCAGTATACAGCAGATTAGGTGATAGATAGGTACTATATGAAGGTTAAAAATATTTGGTCATCCTGACCATCTAACTGTACCTCAACCAAGTAGAAATTGCTGTATGTCCGGCAAAATGACCACTGGAAATTTTATACTGTTGACTCATACCAAATTTGGGTTACCCTGAAAACGGAATTGTTTCAGTTAGGCATTTAGTCGGACATACATAACTAACGAGGTGAAGTTTATGAAATACGTCCGAGCAGTCAATCCCTGAAATTGAATAGTTTGATACCGCAAGCTGTAAATTTATTTACTACCCTAAACAAGGTAATTAATTAATAATCTTACAGGACTTTGGTAAAGGTAATGTTTAGTCTACAATACCAGTGGATGCAAAAAGCTAAAGAAAATATAAAGACGACTGAAATCACTGTGGTGTCTGGAGGAAAAAAGTGTTTCTGAGACTAGCGCATCAACACCAACAATTCGTTCAAGACTTGGTAATGAATCTACAAGCCTTGGCAATTGTACTAGAACGACGCGGTTACCCTGCGTCATGTTATACCTGTGGCGACCAGATGAATAGTGCTTCATTTATGGTAAGCTTAGGCGACAATCACTTGATTCGATTCTTAGTATCCGATTATGGGATTACTTGGACTGAAATGCGAGATGATCGTGAATTAATGAAGTTAGAGGGTGCAGAAGCCATTAATCAGTTACAAGAACTGGCTAATCTTGTAAAACAATCTACGCCAAATGGTTCCGGCAACAAAACTCTGGCTAAAAAGTGATAGGCTTGACCATGGGCATTAACTAAGATGTTTGTTCTGATTGCGGGTTGACAGTGTAAACACAAGTGAAAAAACCTGATACACATTTATTTTCATTTGCTAGGGTGCGTTATGGACTATGATCCTAACGCACTTGGAAACATTGGTGTTTACATAGCAGTGAGTCCCGGTAGACAATTCTGTGAGATGTGGAACATTGATAACTGTTAACAAACTGAAAAATGTCTGAAAAAGAAGCTATTCCAGGGGAATTACCAGCAAATAGTGCCATTGATGTACCATCAAACGGCAAATTTGAGAGTTGGTTTGAATATCCGGTAAGAGTACAACCTCATCATACTGATTATGGAGGTATGGTTTGGCATGGTACTTATTTAACTTGGATGGAAGAAGCAAGGGTGGAATGTTTGCGCTCCATCGGTATTGATTTTGCTGATTTAGTGTTATTAGGCTGTGATTTACCGGTGGTAGAACTTTCAGTACGTTATCACCGTGCAATTCAGTTAGGAATGGCTGTAATTGTCAAAACGCGTATTGCTGAAGTAAGCGGTGTCCGCATGAACTGGGATTATGGAATTGTTTCCACAGATGGACAGCAGTTATACACCACAGCTAAGGTAACATTAGTAGGATTGGATCGCGAAAGAGGTAAGATCATGCGTCAGCTACCTGCAAGTATTAAGGATGCGTTAGAGAAGCTTCCTAGGTTAGAAAAATGATCCGCAATACAGATAGGTTGCTAATAGGTGATATAATCTACTGCGGTGGCGCAATTGTTTGAGCAATTTGCATAATCTGTTGCCAAATATCTTCAGGTGTGATTCCAAAGCCGACATTTAATAAAATTACTATAGCTGCAATTGTTAATGCGTTCTTAAAAGTAGTTTTGAGAACTTTTAACAAGATAACAAAGACTATCCAAGCAAGAATGAGGATGGGAATCATAAATGTTAATTCCTGAATATGTCCTATTTTTAATGGTGAGAGTGAATATTGATGTATGTGTTTAATATTATTTTCCTTGAAAGATGCACAAAACAGTAAGACTGAAAATACTGGCTATATTTTGGTTGCAGGATTGGTGACTCACTGAAAGCTGATAGAAAATAGTCTTGTAGAAGTTGCACGCAGCTTAATAATATTCTTGGTCGTATATTTTCACACTAATTCTTATCTGGGGACTCTACCCTATATCTTCCATATGCTTGTGATCAATCCGTGATATTTGAATCAATATTAGTAATTTTTAAGAATTGACGCTTAAGTATATCTAAATTTTATGACTCAGCCACAATGATTTATAAAGCCAGTGAGGAGGGTTAGCCTAAATAACCGACCTCACTAAGTATTTTGATACTATCGACTTGTAGGGGACAGGGGAATTACCTTGGTAGGAGATTTTAACTGGTGAGCTAATGTTACAACTTCTTGCCTAGCCCATTTATCTGCTGCCAAAATGTCATTTAAAGATGGACTGCTACAGTTATGATTTTGATGGCGATCGCAGACTAATTCGATACATCGGGTAATATCTAAAAATTGAATTTTCTCATCTAAAAATAAAGCCACAACCTGCTCATTGGCAGCATTTAATACAGCGGGCATGGAACCGCCGGCCTTACCAGCAGCATAAGCCAACTGCATACAAGGATACTTCTGATGGTCCGGTTCACGGAAAGTCAAATTACCAGCCTTAACCAAATCTAGCCTTTCCCAGTCCGTGTAGATGCGCTCAGGCCAAGACAAAGCATAAAGTAACGGTAACCGCATATCCGGCCAACCCAGTTGAGCCAAAACCGATGTATCTTGTAACTCAATAAGTGAGTGAATAATACTTTGGGGATGAATGACAATATCAATATCTTGATAATCTAAGCCAAAAAGGAAATGAGCCTCAATTACCTCTAATCCCTTATTCATTAAAGTAGCCGAGTCTACGGTAATTTTCCGCCCCATAGACCAGTTAGGATGCTTCAGAGCATCAGCAACCGTCACATCTGCTAACTTGGCTACATCCCAATCACGGAAAGCCCCACCGGAAGCAGTGAGTAAAATTCGCCGCAAGCCATTCTTGGGGACACCCTGGAGACACTGAAAGATTGCGGAATGCTCAGAATCAGCGGGTAAGAGTTTGACACCGTGTTTTTCTACCAGAGGTAAAACCACCGGACCGCCTGCGATTAAAGTTTCTTTATTTGCTAAAGCAATATCTTTACCAGCTTCAATAGCAGCGATAGTCGGTAATAAACCAGCACAACCCACAATACCCGTCACTACGGTTTCCGCATCACCATAACGGGCAACTTCGATGACTCCAGAAGTACCAGCGAGTAAAATAGGTTGGGGATCAAGGTCTTTAATGGCTGCTTGCAGTTCTGGTAATTTCTCCTGGGCAGAAATCGCCGCTATACTGGGTCGAAACTGGCGAATTTGAGCCACTAACATCTCTACATTATTTCCAGCAATCAATCCCACGATCCGAAATTGGTCTGGATACTGAGTGACGATATCTAAAGTTTGAGTACCGATGGAGCCGGTAGAACCCAGAAGGGTAATAGCCTTCATAATTGCTTAAGAATTTACAGACAACTTCTAGTTTGACACTCTCCCGTACCAGATTGTTGGGAATTTTAATTTTTATCGTTTATACCTAAGAGATTTCAACCCAAATTTTGAGATAATACTGGGGACTATAGCTTAAGTAGTCTTAAGTATTAATTAGCGGAAAAACAGGTAGTTAATTATGAATAAAAATAGTTGGTTGGGACTAGGGAAACAAAGCCTAATTCGACCTGGTGCTATTGGTTGGATGATTGGGGTGGGGACTTTAGTTTTATTTGCAGCTAGCAGTTTAAGACACTTTTTATTTCAATCAGATGGCTTTGATTTAGGTATTTTCGACCAGGCTATTTACTTAATTAGTCAAGGTGAAAACCCTATATCTTCCTTTTTAGGGTTTCATATTATTGGGGATCATGCTGCTGGAATTTTTTATCCTTTAGCTTTGTTATATAAGGTCTACCCCAGCGTTTATTGGTTATTTGTTGTCCAAGCGCTAGCTTTATCTTCAGGTGCTTTACCTACATATCATTTAGGTATGATAGCAGGACTAAAAGAGAGCCAAGCAATTGGTATGGCTGGTGTGTATTTGTTATATCCACTGATATTTAATGCTAACTTATTTGATTTCCACCCGGAAGTTATTGCTGTACCTTTACTGTTGAGTGCAGTGTTGGCGGCGCGTCTGGGAAAAATAACTTGGTTTTGTGTTTGTGTGGTCTTAATTTTAAGCTGTAAAGCAGTGTTATCTTTGACTGTTGCTGGGATGGGACTATGGTTACTGTTTTTTGAGAAACGACGTTTTGCTGGGGCGATCGCTCTTTTTTTAGGAACAGCTTGGTTTTTAATAGCGACACAGTTAGTGATTCCCTCCTTTAGCGGGTCAGAAGCAGGAGCAGTTGGACGTTACAGTTATTTAGGTAATTCGGTTCTAGAAATTGCTCAAAACTTATTTTTCCAACCATGGCTAATCTTAGGAACACTTTTCTCCCTAGACAATTTAGTGTATTTAGTTTTATTATTTTCGCCAATTATTTGGGGTCTGTCTGCTGCTAGTTTCAAATCATTAATACCAGCTATTCCTTGTATTTTTATCAATCTACTAGCAGACTATCCCTTACAAAAAGACTTGGTTCACCAATATTCATTACCAGCTTTACCTTTTCTAATATTGGCTGTAATTACTAGTTTGTCTTGGGGTAAGGGATGGATCCAAAATAGACGTGGGATGATTATCTGGTCATTGATAGGATTTCTTTGCTTGGCAAAATTTACTTACTTTGGTGGTAGATATTTAAGTTCTGTAGACAATTTGCAAGCTACCCATGAAGCAGTATCCCAAATAAAGACCAAAGGAGGCGTTTACACAACCTCACAAATTTCCCCACATTTAAGCCATCGACAAATAATTAAGTTTACAGATGGTAATTTTCCCCAGGACTTCAAGATTTTTGACTATATTTTATTAAATGTTCGTCATCCCGGTTGGGGAAGTAATGAAGAGTTTGCCAATTCTCTGGTGAAGCAAATAACTTCTAATCCCCAATTTAAATTAGATTTTCAGGATCAAGATGTTTACTTATTTAGTAAAAACCTAATTAATTAGTGGTGCGATTAATGTCAATTCTTCAACCTTGCCTATAACTTGACTCATAGGTACATTAAGATGATCTAAACTACCATTATCTAATAGTAAATAATATTTTTCTGACCACATTTGTTTTAAAACTCTAATATCTGCGGGAATGACTTGACAATCACAGTAAAAATCTAAACTAGGACGACCATAAGCAAAAGAAGTGTAAATTTTAGTTCCTGGTGCAACATGGGAGCGAATTAATGCAGCTACTGGTTTAACAGGAAAAGCTTCGTTTAACTCCCAAATCCAGGATTTGGAAGTCATTAATAGTAATAAAACTAGATACATCCCGGAAAAGAGGACAGGAATAAAACGGCGATCGCGTTGTTGAATCAACCATGCTGCTAAACTTATGCTGATTGCCAAAACTAGACTCATGGCTATTAATACAGGCTGAGGTTCAGCAACAATAAAGTAAATACATCCTCCCACACCTGCTAAAGCAATAATAGTCAAATATATTGACCAAGATTTGTTAATTAAATGCTTAAACTGCCAAACTTGGCTGAGTTTTGCCCCAATTGCCAAAGCTAGGAAAGGATAAACCGGCATAATATACCAAGGTAGTTTGGTTCTCATCACAGAAATACTAAAAAAGTAAACAATTATCCCAATGAGAACTAAACGGGCCCAAGAGGTATGATGTTTTTTGATAGCTAGATATAAACCACCAGGTAAAAATATGAGCCAGGGAAAACCATATTTAATTAACTCGATTAAATAGTACCAAGGCGGACCGCTATTACCTTCTACAGATTTAACAACACGGTTAAAGGTTTGTAGGTGTAAATTTATTTGCAAGAAATTATCCCCATAATATTGCCATTGGGCAAAATACCAAGTTAAAGGTGCTGCTGTTCCGAAAAAAATTCCTGCCCAGAAGTAGGGATTTTTCGACAAAGTTAATTGTTTCTCAGTAATCAAAAATAAACAAGCGATTAACCCCAATAATAAAACAAGCATCCCTTTTGTTAGAGTAATTAACCCCAGACATAAACCAGCACCTAGTGCATATTGCTGATTTTGACGCGATTTTAGTAGAAAAAATAACAATAATAAGAAAAAAGTAATACTGGCGCCATCTAGCATTGCGAGTCGCCCATGACGTACTACAGGCAACATTGTCAGGTAAACTAAGGCTGAAAACAAAGCTGGTAAATTTTGCTGAAAAACCAAACCTCCTACTAGATAGAGTATAGGTACTCCCAAGGCAGTTAATACTGCACTAGGTAAACGTGTTGTCAACTCATTCACCCCTCCCAGGGAGTAAGTCCAAGCAATCAGTATATGGATGAGAGGCGGTTTATTATGATATGGTTGATCTGCCAAAACTGGGTAAAGCCAAGTCATGGAAGCAAATGGGGCGCGGCAAATTTCACGAGCAACTTGTGCTACAGTACCTTCATCCCAATCTCGTAAGGGTGAGTTTCCCAAAAATATTAGCCAAAGAATCAGAGATCCCAGAAGTAAGGTTATTAGCCATTTTTTCTCTGCAGATCGGCGCATATTTGAAAATTACAAGACAATATTTTTTTAGTTTATCCTGCTCTTGGTTGCTGTGCTGAGTGTAACTAAATTTATTGACAGGGAAGGGTGCAATCAATGTGCAACTTGACAAGGAATGTTAATTGTTCAAGGTTACAAATTGTCTTAGAGGATGTTTTATAAGTTTTCAACAGGTAATTTTTATCTTAGGGAACAGGGAACAGGGAACAGGGAACAGGGAACAGGGAATGGGTAATGGGTAATAGGTAATAGGTAATAGGTAATAGGTAATGGGTAATGGGTAATAGGTAATGGGTAATGGGTAATGGTTAATGGTTAATAGGTAATAGGTAATGGGTAATGGGTAATGGGCAAAGATAACATAAAGTCCCCTCTCCTTGCAAGGGGAGGGTTAGGGAGGGGTCAAACAATAGTTGATACAGTAATCATGACTTGACAAACATCCTCTTAGAAAGGAATCCATAGTTATTGACTTGAAAATTTAACTTTTTATTCCAGAGATACTAATGACAAATCGCTGACGCTAGGCTAGGCTATCAGGAGCAAAATATCAGGTGATTGAAGAGGGGATAAGATTTACTTAAATGTCACAGAAAATTGTGTAAATTGCTATAACAACACTGGAAAAATAATTGATTGCACAACTTAGGTGTTATTGTGAGGGATTGACCAATGTCATGGGGCTGTTTTTATCTAAAACCAGATTTTTTAGGTTATGTTTGCAGCTTTAAAAGCTATGGTCTGATATTTTTGTAATTCCTATGTATCTCTAGCTAAAAATTATGGATAGCAATAGAAATATGGGTATTTAGTATTTATAACCAATTCTGTTATGAAAACACCGTCACAACTATAACTGATAGTTCTACCCTTGAAGGAGCTATGAAGTGGCAAAAAGTAAGACTTTTCTGTGGCCGCAAGGAATACTAATTGCATTGCTTTTCTTGAGTGCTAGTTTGAGCATTAGCTTAATGTTATTCATCAAGCCCAATGCATCTGATAGCTCGCGTGGCGTAGCCATTGCTCAGGGCAGACGAAGTATAAATATAAATAATTTACCTGCCCCCAAGGTCAGTACTCAGCAGCGCATTGAGCAGTTAAAGGCGGCGATGCTGACCAGTTGGGAGCAAGAAGCAAACACTAAGGGTGTTACCTCTGGTGCACCAGCACGCTTTCAAGGAGCAACTATTAAGGCGGGGAAATTGAATCAAGATCAAAAAGTGATTGCTCTGACTTTTGATGATGGCCCTTGGAGGGAAACCACTTCACAAGTGCTGGATATTCTTAAACAAAATAATATTAAAGCTACATTTTTTGTTGTTGGACAGAATGTTAAGAATTATCCCACTCTAGTGCAGAGGGTGATTGCTGAAGGTCACGCCATTGGTAATCATACTTGGCATCATTGGTATCATTATATGAATCCCAATGCAGCAGCCTATGAAGTTAAGCATACAACGGAGATAATTTATCAAGTTACCGGTGTCAAAACAAATTTGTTTAGACCGCCGGGGGGAATTATGCACAATGGACTAGCTGCTTATGCTAGAAATAATCAGTATGCCATTGTTCTGTGGTCGTCGGATTCATTAGACTATTCCCTACCCAGTGTCCCGAACTTGGTCAATAATGTTTTTCGGAACGCACAACCTGGCGGTATTGTGTTGTTGCATGATGGGGGTGGAAATCGTTCCCAAACTGTGCAAGCTTTACCGGAAATTATTAGTAAGTTTCGACAGCAAGGTTATAGTTTTGTGACTATTCCAGAACTTTTAGTGATGGAAGACAAAAATCAAACTTTGCTCGCAAACAAAAAATAATGCTTATGGCTATTGCAAGGTGCTGTATGAGTTGTAGAGACGTTAGTTATTAACGTCTCTACAGTTTTTTAACTGTTGAGAAAAGTTGGGTACCTTGTGGTGAGAACCTAAACTGAACTCAACTGTTTTTCCACAATAGCTTGGGGATTTGCTTCTGGACTCTGGGCTTCAGAAGGTGGTACTAGTTGCCAGAATTTAGGCAAGTATTCTGACCAATTTTGCAGAATCATTTTTGCTTTTGGTGAACCAGTGCGATCGCCATGATTTCTGATTAATTCTTGCAATTGTTTTGCGCCCGCTTCTGTCAGCACTCGCTGGACTTTGACAATTTCTGGATTGACTAACTCCGGGAAAGAATTGTCTTCATCTAGGAAGTATGCTAGTCCGCCAGTCATCCCAGCGCCCACGTTACGTCCTACTTTCCCCAAGACAACAATCACACCACCGGTCATGTACTCACAGCAGTGGTCTCCTGCACCTTCAATAACTGCCATACCTTTGGAGTTGCGTACAGCGAAGCGTTCACCGGCTAAACCGTTGGCGAATAATACCCCACCCGTGGCACCATAAAGGCAGGTGTTACCAACTATGACATTTTGTGATGCTGCGTAGGTAGCATCAGAAGGGGGTTTGATGATGATTTCACCACCGTGCATCCCCTTACCCACATAGTCGTTAGCTTCTCCTGTCAAGGTCAAAATCATGCCAGGGAGGTTAAAAGCACCAAAGCTTTGCCCCACACTACCTTGGAAATTGAGGTTAATTTGTCCTTCAAAACCACTGTCACCATAGCGAGAAGCGATCGCACCGGCTAACCGTGCTCCCACTGTTCTATCAGTGTTAACTACCGCCAGGGTTTTTGTAGCAGTGGTATTTTGGGCGATCGCCCTTTGAATATCTGGGTCAGCCAGCAATTGGTCATCTAGCACCACACCGTTACTGTGGACTTCTTCATGTAGTAACCAGGTACGGTTATTTTTACCATCTGGGAGGTGTAGTAAACAGTCAAGGTTGAGTGCTTGGGTTTTGCTAACTTTTGCCCCCTCTCGTGTGGTTAACAAATCAGCCCGTCCGACAATTTCTAATAAAGAGCGGTAGCCGAGTCTTGCTAGTAAATGGCGCACTTCTTCTGCGATAAAATAGAAGAAATTGACTACATGTTCTGGCATTCCTGTAAACCGCTTGCGAAGTTCTTCTTTTTGAGAAGCAACACCCACAGGACAGTTATTAGTGTGGCAGATGCGCGCCATAATACAACCTTCGGCAATCATGGCGATGGAACCAAAACCAAATTCTTCACCGCCCATCAAAGCGCCCATGACCACATCCCAACCAGATTTTAGCCCACCGTCTACACGCAAAATCACGCGATCGCGCAGGCCATTTTGCATCAATACACGATGTACCTCAGTTAACCCTAGTTCCCAGGGTGACCCTGCGTGTTTAATAGAACTCAGTGGTGAGGCTCCGGTACCACCGTCATGACCAGATATCTGAATAATATCGGCGTTAGCTTTAGCTACACCCGCCGCAATAGTCCCAATACCAATTTCCGCCACCAGCTTTACAGATACCTGTGCTGTGGGGTTAATTTGGTGCAGGTCAAAAATCAGCTGTGCTAAATCTTCAATGGAATAAATATCATGGTGGGGAGGGGGTGAAATCAAGGTTACACCGGGCTTAGAGCGCCTTAACATAGCAATGTAAGGACTAACTTTTGCTCCTGGTAGTTGTCCACCTTCCCCGGGTTTTGCTCCTTGGGCGATTTTGATTTCAATTTGTTGGGCGCTGCTTAAATATCCTGGTGTGACCCCAAAGCGTCCGGATGCTACTTGCTTAATAGCACTAGAAGCTGTGTCACCATTGCGCAAGCCATGCAAATGAGGTAAAGTCGATGATTTACCGGATGGGTCTACGTCATTTAGCACTTTATACCGTACTGGATCTTCCCCACCCTCCCCAGAGTTAGATTTGCCACCAATGCGGTTCATGGCTATAGCCAAAGTCTCATGGGCTTCTCTTGATAAGGCACCTAAAGACATCCCACCAGTACAGAAGCGTTTGACAATCTCACTGACTGATTCTACTTCTTCTAAAGGGATGGGTGCGCGATCGCTTTGGAAGTCCAACAAATCACGCAAAGCTGTTACTGGTCGTCCTTGTAGGTGCTGCTTGTAAACTTCGTAGTGGTCATATTGTTTACCATCCACGGCTTTATGGAGCGCCTTGGCCATTTCTGGGTTATTCATATGGTATTCTCCCTTAGGGAAATACTGAACAAAACCCAAATTTTCTAACTTCTTAGCGGTCAGTTCCGGGAAGGCTTTGCGATGGAAACAAAGCACTTCTTCTGCTAATTCCTTGACGCTTAACCCACCGATGCGGGAAGTTGTACCACAGAATCCCAATGCTAATAAATCCCCACCGATACCAATGGCTTCAAAAATTTGCGCCGCTTGATAACTGGACAGTAAGGATATTCCCATTTTTGAGAGAATTTTTAGTAAACCGGAGTTTACCGCTTGGCGATAATTCCCTAAAGCTTCTTCTAGGGTAAGCTTGGTTATTTTACCCCGTTCCATAAAGTTTTGGGTTTTGGGTTTCCACCACCAGTCGCGGACAGTATCCAAAGCTGTGTAAGGACAAACCGCATCAACTCCATAGCCAATCAAACAGGCGAAGTGATGTGTACTCCAGCACTGGGCTGTTTTCACAATCAAGGATGTTTTAGTTCGTAGACCTTGCTGTATTAGGTGATGATGTACTGCTCCTACTGCTAGTAAGGGAGGAATGTAAGTATATTCAGCACTAATGCCATTATCCCCTTCTGGGCAATCGCTGAGGATCAAAATCTTTGCTCCAGCCTTGACAGATGCCGCAGCTTGTGCTTTTAAAGACTGTACAGCATCTTTTAATCCTTCTGGTCCTTGGGCGATCGCAAATAAGGTGGATAATTCCGCTGTTGCAAACCCTGATAACCGAATCGCCTCTAGTTCTGTCTCCATCAACACAGGGGATTCTAATTTCAGTTTGCGGGCGTGTTCTGGCTTAACTTCTAATAAGTTTCCCCGTTCTCCGAGTTCCACATTTAAGGACATGACCAACCTCTCCCGGAGGGGGTCAATGGCTGGATTTGTCACTTGAGCAAAACGCTGCTTGAAGTAGTCATACAGTAGGTGGGGTTTTTCTGACAGCACCGCTAAAGGAATATCATCCCCCATGCAGAAAGTCGGTTCTTTACCCTCAGCGGCCATGGGTTGAATTACCATTTCTACATCTTCTGTGGTATAGCCAAAGGCCAATTGATGACGCAGTAGGGTTTGTTCATCGCTTCCTATGGCTACCCCACTGATATTTTGGTGCGTGCTGGAATGACTATTCCCATTGCTGGGAGTTTGATTTACTAGGTGTTTGAGTTCTTGGCGATATTGTTTTAACCATTCTCCATAGGGATGCTGCTGGGCGATGTATTGTTTAATTTCCCAATTTTTGAGGATTTCATGGTTGACCAGATCCACAGCAATCATTTGTCCTGGTCCGAGTCTACCTTTTTCCAGAATATTCGCTTCGGGAATTTCTACTACTCCAGCTTCGGAAGCGACAAGGATGTAATCATCTTTGGTAATTAGATAACGAGCGGGTCTTAATCCGTTACGGTCTAGTGTTGCGCCAACTTTTTCACCATCACTAAATACTAACAGTGCTGGCCCGTCCCATGCTTCTTGCAGTCCGCTGTAATATTCGTAAAAATCGATAATTTCGGGATATTGACGCAAAGAAGGTTGATTTTGGTATGCCTCTGGCACCATAATCATTAAGGCTTCCAAGGGGCTACGTCCTGAACGTACCATTAATTCCAGAACGTTATCTAGGGTGGCTGAGTCGCTGTTGTCGATATGAACTAGGGGCTTAAATTCCTCGGAGCGATCGCCCCATACTGGATGATTCAGGCTAGATTCCCGTGCCATCATCCAGTTAATATTACCCAATAAGGTGTTAATTTCCCCGTTGTGACCCAATAAACGCATGGGTTGAGCCAGAGGCCACTTGGGCATGGTATTAGTGCTAAAGCGGCGATGGTAAACGGCAAAGGCGCTTTTGTAGGCTGGATTCTTTAAATCGAGATAAAATTCTCCCAAGATAGCAGAGCGCACCATGCCTTTATAGACTATTGTCCGATTGGACAACGAGCAAATATAGAATTCTGCGGAAATATGCTGAGTAGCTTTGAAAATTCGCCGGCGGGTAATATATAGTTCTCTTTCTAGTTCATCCCCACTTTTATCTGCTGATCCTAGAAAAACCTGTTCTATCTGGGGTTGATTTTCTCTTGCTTGTATCCCCAGTAAATTAGGTTGCACTGGTACTACTCGCCAACCCAGTACGGTTAATTTTTCTGCTGTCGCTATTTCCTCGACTATACCTCTAATTTTTGCCGCTATTTCGCTACTTTGTGGTAGAAATAACATTCCTACCCCCACATTTTCCCGGGAATAGTCTTTTTCAAATAACTCCCAGGGGATTGCTGTCAATATTCCTGCACCATCACCAGAATCTTGGTCAGCGCTACAACCACCGCGGTGTTCTAAACAGGTTAAAGCATCTAAAGCTTTTGTCACAATTTCGTGACTGGCATAATTGCGGCGATGAGCAATAAAACCTACACCACAAGCATCTCGTTCTTCTACTAACCACCTTGGTTCCATCTAATGGTTTGATTTGAATATCTGAAATTTTCTGTGTTTGTGATTGATGCATCGCTTTATCTTTCATAGACTGCTCTTGAGATGGTTAGTCACAAATGTTGCCAATATTTGTGAGAAGAATATGCCTTACGCTACGCTAGCGTAGCGTAAGCAATTACCCTAGTCTTTGACGTAGTCCCGACCTAGCAGAATCCAGCTTAGACTGTGGGAAAAATCGTTTTACCTGGAAAATATATAAATCACCGAAATTTAGAGAAAATTTTTCACTTCGGTTTTTTCTTGTTTAACCTTTTGCAAATACCTGCGGTTTTTTTTATACTTTTGGTTGATATTCTCAAGCTATTTTTTGGTTCAAGTTTCTATTCCCAGATGAAAAAAAATAGAGTTCAAGTAAAACTTTTTTGGCTTACCCGTAACAGAACTTAGTTTTCAAGTGCGGAATAATCCTGATTCATCCCCAAAATCAGCGTATTATACAACATACACATTTGACAATTACTCCAAATATCTTTTGTTGTATATATTTCATTGTTTGATGATGATTTGATCCATCTTGCTAGAAGACAGACCTCACTCAAATAGCAACCATCCGTGAATATTAGATATTTTCACTGGCTTTGCAGCAGCCAAACTAGTTTTTTATACAGCTTGACTGAATAGAGTGATGGTTAAAACACTCAGTAATAGTGTTTTTAATGGTGTGATGACTTTTTCAGTTGACAAGAGATAGATAGCCAATTTATATATTATCACATTTATGCAAAAATTCAATCACTATTTCTTAAGATTCCTGTGAAACTTACTGTGCTGCAAGTAGTCTATGCCTAAGCCACCTAAGCTATCAATAATATTGAGGTAAAAATGTCACATCATACTAAAAAACATTATTGTGCTCTCACCAAGAGCAGTAATCAAAGGTGGCTACGGCTAGTCCACGCCGGCTATCGGTTGCCTTCGGGCATGTTGCGGTCTATAGCACCAACAGCAGTAGTGATTATTATATTCTGCTTATGTACTAAATGGTCTAGTAGAGCTGAGGAATCCTGGATCAATACCAGCCCGGTGACGCAAAACACACCTTGCTGCACATCCACCGGTGGGGTGTTAGCGTCTGGTAACCAAATTATCCTCAATGGTCGTACCTTACCAGGGGCTTGGTTACAGGAGAGAGGAACAGATGGGCGAGTGAAAACTTTTTTGAGTGACGGTGCTCTAAGGCAGATCGTTGGAGTTGATTTTTTGAGCAGCAACAGTGTTGCTAGTCAACCAATAGAATGGTTCTCATCAAACCAGGAACCATCGGTTTTAGCTACCAGGCTGCTGCAAGGCTATCGCTATATGGATATTACTGATTTTACTCAAACAGTAGGTTGGGTATTACAAGCTAATGGTAATGTTATGGCGATCGCCACGCCAAAAGCTCAAATAAAAAATATTCGTCAAAGTCAACAATCTATCGCTACGCCACGCAAGCTCTCAGGGGTTAGTCTTCCTCCCTTTCATTCAGCTCGCATTGTCTTAGATTTAGATCGTCCATCACCTTGGCAAGTCTCGCCAGGGGGAACTATAAGCACTGAAACAGAAGCAGAATCTGCAGCACCACCCAATAGAGAGTGGGTAGTGGCTCTAGATGCGATCGCCGATGCTGCTTTAAGCCAACGCTATGCTCTATCAACATCACCAACCCCGGCAAATCCTCATGGGGGTAAGGTGGACAGATCAATAGTGAGAAAATTAGAGGTAGTTAACAATCGCACAATTATTAGTCTGAGTGTACCCTTTGGTATGGCTCCCCAGATCATGACCTTAGCAAACCCCAACCGCCTGGTCATTGATCTTCGTCCCGATGTTCCTGGTACAACGAGATATTAACTGGGCTACAGGATTGCGCTGGCGACAGCAATTTGTCAGTTTAGGTACAGAACGCTTTCCCGTGGTTTGGTTAGATATTAATCCCCGTCAAACTGGCTTACGTTTACAACCCATTGGGACTAACACCAGCAGTCAAACCGGTACAGCACCACTCATCCAAATGGCAGAGCAGTCTTCAGCTGTGGCCGCAATTAATGCTGGTTATTTTAACCGCAATAATCGATTACCTTTGGGGGCAATTCGTCGGGGTGGTCAGTGGCTATCAGGCCCAATTCTTAATCGGGGGGCGATCGCCTGGAATGACTCCGGGGAGTTTTACTTCGGTCGTCTCACTTTAGAAGAAACGTTAATCATTGACAATAATCAAAAGTTGCCGATTCTATTTTTAAATAGTGGTTATGTGCAGAGTGGTATTGCTCGTTACACCAACACATGGGGAACTAGCTACACCCCCCTAACGGATAACGAAATCATTGTTATTGTCCAACAAAACCGAGTCACAAATCAGCTACCAGGTGGTAAGGCTGGTGAAACAACATTTACCATTCCCCAAGACGGCTACCTACTAACCTTACGTGCCAATGCTACTAGTGGTAAATCATCGTATTTAGGGGCATCACAATTAACTATTGGTACACCAGTTAGCATTACCAGCACAACAAATTCCCCCAACTTTAACCGCTATCCCCACATTATGGGAGCCGGTCCCCTATTAGTACAAAATAATCAAATTGTCCTGGATGCTGCTAGGGAAAAGTTCAGTCCAGCCTTTATTAGACAAAAAGCTGCTCGTAGTGGTATTTGCACCACAGCAAGCGGATCAGTAATCATTGCTGCTGTACACAATCGTGCTGGTGGACTAGGCCCCACCCTAGCGGAACACGCCCAATTAATGAAGAATATTGGTTGTGTGAACGCTCTGAATTTAGACGGTGGGAGTTCTACTGGTCTTTATCTGGGAGGACAACTACTCGACCGTTCGAGTAATACTGCGGCACGTGTCCACAACGGTATTGGGGTTTTCTTAGAACAAGAGTAGGGAGTAGGAAGGTAAGGGGTGAGGATTCTAGGTTTGCAATGATTAATGCAGTCGGACTCATGTTTTTTAAGCTCAGGTCATCGTCACTCTTGTGGTGTGAAGAGTTGGTATAGAAGTTTTGGTTGAAGGACTTATTTTTGCACCCTCCTGTTTTAATTTTGTTATGTTTAGCAAGGTGCAAATCTCAAGGATCAGTTTTACCCTTCATCCAACGATTAATAACGGTTTGTTTGTAGACCAACTGAGGTAACTATGGCGCAATTTCCAGAAACCACACAAACTAATAATCTATCTCTACCCGTGTCCATCTCTAATAAAGGGATTGCTGCAACCGAGCTGCGCCCTTGGGGTTCTTTTACAGTGTTGGAGGAAGGGCGGGGATATAAAATTAAACGCATAGAGGTCAAACCGGGACACCGTCTCAGTCTGCAAATGCACCATCACCGCAGTGAGCACTGGATTGTTGTTTCTGGTACTGCTAGGGTTCTTTGTGGAGATAAGGAGGTGCTACTGAGGAACAATGAGTCAACCTATGTACCCCAATGTACATCCCACCGTCTGGAAAATCCGGGAGTGATTCCTTTGGTGTTAATTGAAGTCCAAAATGGTGAATATTTAGGCGAGGATGATATTATTCGCTATCAAGACGACTATGCTCGTAATGATGGTTAAAACTGCCACAACTGCAAAAGCTGTAGGTATAGTATACTCAGTATTTTTCTCATACCTCAGTACCGATTAGACTGAGATTAGTCCCCGTTTGGCGGGGACTAATCTTTTCAGTGATACACACAGGATGTTAATATTAATTCACGAATTAAGAAGACATACACCAGTAGCACTGCCCAGTCACCTATATGCTGATTTTAGCCCAGTAAAAAATCAAAACCAAATTTTTTGTAATCGTGACTTTTAGACTTCAACTGTCTGTAATATTTTAAAATGGGGTTTTTTATTGTCGATAACTTAGCCTGGCGGAAGCCATAACTAATTCCATGATTCATCTGAGTCCAGCCGCAATCAGTGAAATTGGGCGATTACAGTTAAAACAGCAGCCAAATTCTTTATTCAGATTAGCAATTAAGGTAGGGGGCTGTTCAGGTTGGTTTTATGATATGTCTTTTGACCACAATGTCACGATGAACGATGGCGTTTTTGAGGTGAGCGGTATTCAGGTTGTCATAGATCATGAAAGCCTGAATTATTTAAATGGGTTGGCATTAGATTATTCAGAAGATTTAATGGGTGGTGGTTTTCGCTTCCACAATCCTCAGTCCATAGCCACCTGTGGCTGTGGTATGTCCTTCTCCATGATTACGCCCATATCTGTTTAAATAAAAAAATATCAGTTTGACATAGAACCCCAAAAAAAGATATAATCAGGATTTGTTAAAAGTTAGACCTCTAAGCAGCTTTACGCGCTGTAACTCATGCCAACAATACAGCAACTCATACGTACCGAACGCGAAAAAGCGCGTCAGAAAACTAAGTCTCCAGCTCTAAAGCAATGCCCACAACGTCGGGGTGTTTGTACAAGGGTATATACAACTACACCGAAAAAGCCCAACTCTGCTCTACGTAAAGTAGCAAGGGTAAGATTGACATCGGGATTTGAGGTCACAGCCTATATTCCAGGTATCGGTCATAACTTGCAAGAACATTCAGTAGTAATGATTCGTGGCGGTCGTGTGAAAGACTTACCAGGTGTGAGATACCACATTATCCGTGGAACATTAGATACAGCTGGAGTTAAAGACCGTAAGCAAGGGCGTTCCAAGTACGGAACCAAGCTCCCGAAAGGAACGAAGAAATAGGAAATAGGCAATTAATCGTCGAGGATGAATCATCATCCTATAGGTTGAAAGGGTGCGATAGCTAAATAGTGGTGATTTATGTTGCCACAAAGTCTTGCTAAACCCTGTATTAAGCAGTGAAAATTAGGTAATTTAAACCATTATCCTGCCAAGCGATTGGCTATACCCTAAGCCGCGCTACCCTATCGCCAGTGCCGTAGGCAATTGCAGCGGTTGCATCTAAAATATTAAAGTTTATGATGTCGTCGCCTAATCTGGCGTGGAGAAAAAAAAGACAAAGTTAAAACGGCGGCTTTACCCGCCCATATACCTAGTGTCTGATAGCATATAATTTCGTTGCCAAATCCGAAGTAAAGGTGAAGTATGTCTCGTCGTGGTGTTATTCAAAGGCGTCCAGTTCCGCCTGATTCCGTATATAACAGTCGCCTGGTCAGCATGATAATCCGGCGGGTGATGCGTCATGGAAAGAAATCACTGGCTGCTAGGCTGGTTTATGATGCCATGAAAACTATTGAAGATCGCACCGGCGCTCCGCCACTGGAAACTTTTGAAAGAGCAGTCCGCAACGCCACGCCTTTGGTAGAAGTAAAAGCGCGTCGAGTAGGCGGAGCCACCTATCAAGTACCGATGGAAGTACGTTCAGACAGGGGTACAACCCTAGCTTTGCGCTGGCTAGTTAAATTTTCCAGGTCTAGACCCGGACGCACAATGGCAAGTAAATTAGCTAATGAGTTAATGGATGCTGCCAACGAGACCGGGAATGCAATTCGCAAACGGGAAGAAACACACCGGATGGCAGAAGCTAACAAGGCTTTTGCACACTATCGTTACTAAGAAAAGTAGGGGTATATCGTGGATATAACAGCGGTATATCGCCTACGCACAAAAAAAATACGGTTTTCCGTAGAAGTATAGAACCTTAACAAAGAGTAATATACAAGATATCATGAGACAAAAACTATAATAGGAGGCTACTGTGGCACGTACGATCCCGCTAGAGAGAGTACGCAATATCGGTATTGCGGCGCATATAGATGCGGGCAAGACAACGACAACCGAAAGAATATTGTTTTACTCTGGCATAATTCATAAAATTGGCGAGGTTCATGAAGGAACAGCCGTGACAGACTGGATGGCGCAGGAGCGTGAACGGGGAATTACCATCACTGCTGCTGCTATCAGTACCAGTTGGAAAGATCATCAAATTAACATTATCGATACTCCCGGACACGTTGACTTCACAATCGAAGTAGAACGTTCTATGCGGGTGTTGGATGGTGTAATCGCGGTGTTTTGTTCTGTGGGCGGCGTGCAACCGCAGTCGGAAACAGTTTGGCGACAAGCAGACCGCTACAAAGTCCCCCGCATAGCTTTCATAAACAAAATGGATCGCACAGGGGCGAACTTTTACAGAGTTCACGAACAAATGCGCGATCGCCTGCGGACTAATGCCATTGCCATTCAACTACCAATTGGTAGTGAAAATGACTTGAGAGGAATCGTTGATCTGGTACGCCAGCGTGCCTATATTTACAACAACGACGAGGGAACAGATATCGAAGAAACAGATATCCCCGCCGAAATGCAAGACCAGGTAGAAGAGTACCGCACCAAGCTTGTAGAAGCTGTAGCCGAAACCAATGACACTCTGATGAGTAAGTACTTCGAGGGAGAAGAACTTACAGAAGATGAAATTCGCTGTGCGCTGCGTCAAGGGACAATTGCGGGTACGATTGTGCCAGTACTGTGCGGCTCGGCATTTAAAAACAAAGGTGTGCAGTTGATGCTGGATGCAGTGGTAGATTATCTACCAGCACCAACGGAAGTACCAGCTATCCAAGGTACATTACCTACAGGTGAGGTGGTTGAGCGTAGAGCTGATGACCAAGAACCTCTATCAGCTCTGGCCTTTAAGATTATGGCTGATCCCTACGGTCGTCTCACCTTTGTTCGGGTTTATTCTGGTGTTCTGAAGAAAGGTAGTTATGTTCTCAACGCTACCAAGAACAAGAAAGAGCGGATTTCCCGTCTGGTGATTCTCAAAGCAGATGAACGCCTAGATGTGGATGAAATGCGGGCTGGGGATTTGGGAGCCGCATTGGGATTAAAAGAGACCTTGACGGGTGATACCATAACTGATGAGGGATCACCAGTAATTCTGGAATCTCTATTCATTCCTGAGCCGGTAATCTCGGTAGCGGTTGAACCCAAAACCAAGAACGACATGGACAAGCTCTCTAAAGCTCTGCAATCTCTGTCTGAAGAAGACCCCACTTTCCGTGTCAGTGTAGATCCAGAAACCAACCAAACCGTAATCGCGGGAATGGGAGAACTACACCTGGAAATTCTGGTGGACAGGATGTTACGTGAATTCAAAGTAGAAGCGAATGTCGGCGCGCCGCAGGTAGCTTACCGCGAAACGATTCGGAAATCAGTCTCCAAAATTGAAGGGAAATTCATTCGCCAAAGTGGTGGTAAAGGTCAATATGGTCACGTTGTGATCGATTTGGAACCAGGCGAACCGGGTACGGGCTTTGAATTTGTTTCTAAAATTGTGGGTGGTGTCGTACCAAAAGAATACGTCGGACCAGCAGAACAAGGAATGAAAGAAAGCTGCGAATCCGGTGTATTAGCAGGATATCCACTAATTGATGTGAAAGCAACTCTGGTGGATGGGTCATACCACGATGTAGACTCTTCAGAAATGGCTTTCAAAATTGCTGGCTCAATGGCAATGAAAGAGGCAGTATTGAAGGCTTCTCCTGTACTATTAGAACCTATGATGAAAGTTGAGGTTGAAGTACCCGAAAACTTCCTTGGGGATGTGATGGGCGACCTTAACTCTCGTCGTGGACAAATTGAAGGTATGGGATCTGATGATGGTTTAGCCAAGGTAACTGCTAAAGTCCCATTGGCAGAAATGTTTGGCTACGCTACTGATATCCGCTCGAAGACCCAAGGTCGGGGTATCTTCTCGATGGAATTTAGCCACTACGAAGAAGTACCTCGCAACGTGGCTGAAGCAATCATAGCGAAAAGCAAAGGGAACGCTTAATTAAAAAAGGAAACGAGCATTCATGGCACGCGCAAAGTTTGAAAGGACTAAACCCCACGTTAATATCGGTACAGTTGGTCACGTTGATCATGGTAAAACTACTTTAACAGCAGCCATTACTATGACTCTGGCGGCGCTGGGTCAAGCTACAGGTAAAGGCTACGATCAAATTGATAATGTCCCAGAAGAAAAGGCACGGGGGATTACCATCAATACGGCTCACGTTGAGTATGAAACCGGCGATCGGCACTATGCTCACGTAGATTGCCCAGGACACGCTGATTATGTGAAAAACATGATCACTGGTGCGGCTCAAATGGATGGTGGTATTCTCGTAGTTTCCGCCGCAGATCGCCCCATGCCCCAAACCCGTGAACACATCCTACTCGCAAAGCAGGTAGGTGTGCCCAGTCTGGTTGTGTTCCTGAACAAGGAAGACATGGTAGATGACCCAGAACTATTAGAGTTGGTAGAATTAGAAGTCCGTGAGCTATTATCTAGCTACGATTTCCCCGGTGACGACATCCCCATTATATCGGGATCCGGTCTCAAAGCATTGGAAAAAATGACTGCTAACCCCAAAACTCAACGGGGTGAAGATGAGTGGGTGGACAAAATCTACGCCCTCATGGAAGCAGTAGATTCCTACATTCCTACTCCCGACCGTGCTGTAGATAAACCCTTCCTGATGGCAGTGGAAGACGTATTCTCGATCACAGGTCGTGGTACTGTGGCCACTGGTCGGATTGAGCGTGGTAAGGTTAAAGTCGGTGATGTGGTTGAACTAGTCGGCATTAGAGACACTCGCAACACCACGGTGACTGGGATCGAGATGTTTAAGAAGAGTCTCGAAGAAGGTATGGCTGGTGATAACGCCGGTGTGCTCCTGCGCGGTATCCAAAAAACTGACATCGAGCGCGGTATGGTAATTGCCAAACCAGGTTCTATTACTCCACACACTCAATTTGAAGGTGAAGTATACGTCTTGACAGAGAAAGAAGGCGGACGGAAAACCCCATTTTTCTCCGGCTATCGTCCTCAGTTTTACGTACGGACAACTGATGTAACCGGCACCATCAAATCCTTTACTTCTGATGATGGTAGCGAGGCAGAAATGGTGATGCCCGGCGATCGCATTAAAATGACAGTGGAATTGATAAACCCCATTGCTATTGAGCAAGGAATGCGCTTCGCAATTCGTGAAGGTGGACGCACTATTGGTGCCGGTGTCGTCTCCAAAATTCTGAAGTAACACCTTTTTGTTCTATAAGCAAGGAGCGCTGGTAGATAATCTATCGGTGCTCCTTTATCTTCCTTCTTTGATTGCTTGTTCAAGTAATCACCTATGCTGCGGCTAATCTCAGCAGAAGGGGAATTGTGACAGTCTCACCCCAAAGCCTTGGCCACGGTGGGCATAAAAAGTCACTATCCCCGATAATTCTCAGAAAAATCATCATCATTCATCAGAACCTAGAAAATTAAAGATGGCAACTCTACAGCAGCAGAAAATTAGAATTCGTTTACAGGCTTTTGACCGTCGCTTATTGGACACATCTTGCGAGAAGATTGTAGACACGGCTAACAGAACTAACGCTACAGCTATAGGCCCAATTCCTTTACCAACAAAACGTAAAATCTACTGTGTGCTGCGATCGCCTCACGTAGATAAAGATGCCCGGGAACACTTTGAAACCCGCACCCATCGCCGGATTATTGACATTTATCAACCTTCTTCCAAAACTATTGATGCCCTGATGAAGCTAGATTTACCTTCTGGTGTGGACATTGAAGTAAAACTATAAGGTTAATGCTGTAATATTTACCCAGCCCTGAAGAAATTTATCTCAGGGCTTTTTATCAGCTGGGAAACAAATGATAGAATATCAGAAAAGTACGGGGAAAGCAGAGAAGAATAAATTTCACAATTAATTTTATACAAAGGTAACAATGACATCCTCTTCTAAAATTGCAGTTCGCGAACTACCTCTGTTCCCGTTACCCGAAGTAGTTCTATTCCCTACTAGACCATTACCCCTACACATCTTTGAATTCCGCTACCGAATCATGATGAATACGATTTTGGAGAGCGATCGCCGATTCGGTGTGTTAATGGTCGATCCAGTTGACGGTACAATCGCTAATATTGGTTGCTGTGCAGAAATCATTCATTACCAACGGCTGCCAGATGACCGCATGAAAATGTTAACTTTGGGACAGCAAAGGTTCCGTGTTTTAGAATACGTCCGCGAAAAGCCGTACCGTGTTGGGTTAGTAGAATGGTTAGAAGATCAGCCGCCAACTCAAGATTTACGCCCCTTAGCCGCAGATGTCGAACAACTCTTACGAGATGTAGTTCGTCTCTCAGCCAAGTTAACTGAGCAAAATATGGAACTACCAGAGGAATTACCCGACCTACCTACAGAACTTTCTTACTGGGTAGCAAGTAATCTCTATGGTGTGCCATCAGAGCAACAAGCATTGTTAGAAACACAAGATACCTTACTTCGCTTGGAAAGAGAAGCAGAAATTTTGACTTCTACTCGGAATCATTTAGCAGCCCGCGCCGTCCTCAAAGATACTTTCAATAATTCGTAATATAGCATTTCCCATGCTCGTGAGGTACAAATTTTTTTAGTTTGAGGGAACAGGGAACAGGGAACAGGGAATAGGGAATAGGGAATAGGGAATTGGTGTGTACTTCATGAGCCTGAAAAAGGCTATATTTCCTTTTTCCCAGGGGAAGGCTATGTGATAACTTGCGTGGCGTAGCCATAGGTAATTCGTAATTCGTATTTTTTGAATTACGAATTACAACCCAGTTTTTATAGGTAGAATATTATAGCTGCCAAAAATCTTCAAGATTTCTGTATGCTCAGTTAACTGCGCTAAAGCGCATCGCATTTGCTCTTCGTGCACATCTGCTTCTAAATCAATAAAAAACAAATATTCTCCTAGCGATCGCTTCGTTGGTCGCGATTCAATACGACTAAGATTAATCCCTAACCCAGCAAATACCTGTAGTGGTTTAAGTAGCGTTCCCGGCAAATTCGCTGGGACAGTGAAAGCCAAGGAAGTGTAATGAGCACTTCCTGATATAGCCACTAAATCTTCCACCCATTGACTCACCACCCAAAAGCGAGTGCAGTTGTCGGGGTAGTCATTAATATTACTAGCCAATATAGGCAATTTATAGAGTTCGGCGGCTCTACTGGATGCGATCGCAGCCGCGGTTAAATCTCCATCCAGTCGCTGTAGGGATTCGGTAGTCGAATTACTCGCTATTAACTGCACAGTTGGGAGAAACTGCCCTAACCATCCTTGACATTGTGCTAAAGCTTGTGGGTGAGAATAAACAGTTTGAATAGTATCTAAACTACCGGCACAAGAAATTAAAGCATGAGCAATCGGCATCACCAAAGCCAACTGAACTCGTAAACTATCCAACTGCCATAGTGTATCCATTGTCATAGTTACACTGCCTTCAATAGAATTTTCTACCGGTACAACAGCTAACAGAGTTTCTCCAGACGCAACAGCGTTGAGTGATTGGGAAATGCTCGAATATGGACACAACATAGCTTGATTACCTGTTTTTTTTGCCAGCCAGTTAGCATAAAAAGCAGTTACTTGTTCTGCGTAAGTGCCAGGAGGTGCCTAAATGAGCAATAGATATAGTCACAGACTTTAGTCCTAAATTATTTATCTAAACTAGAGGCCTATTGTAATAGGACTCCATCATGGAGCATGGTTGAGCCGAGGTTATGACTGTATGATAGGTAAAAATAGTCTTTTGTGAACAGCTTTTAAATAGAGTTCAATCCAATTTTCTCAAGTTTTCTCCCAGTCAATTGGAATCGGCTCCTATAATGTTTCAACGAATAGAAAAAAATAAAATTATAATTTAATTAAAAACAGAAGTATTCAACAATTATTGCTTTTAATTCATGGCTACCCAGTTTACCGCCTGCCAAACAGTAAGAATTAATGTACCACCACAACCCATCCCTATCCAACATTACCTGCGTCAGCCCCAACGTCTAGTCAACGCACTCACAGATAATAGTCGCATACAGCAACTTTCAGAAGAAATATTTCGCTTAAAAATGCGTCCATTAACCTTCATGTCACTGAGTATTCAACCCACTGTAGACCTGAAAGTTTGGGCAGAATCACATGGAACCATTCAGGTGCGATCGGTAAATAGTCAAATTCTGGGCTTTGAGTACATCAACCAGCGTTGGTCATTAAATTTACAAGGGTATTTATCACCCCAAGAAAACAACAACATCACCAGCCTCCAAGGAAAAGCCGACCTAAAAGTAGAAGTAGATATCCCTGCCCCATTTTGCTTCACACCTCAGCCCATCCTAGAAGCCACAGGTAATGGTTTACTCAAAAGTATACTGATGACCATAAAACAACGCCTACAGCATCAACTCCTAGCCGATTACCACCACTGGGCAACATCACAGGGTATGGAACCTCTCCTAATTGACAACACTAGCGCTGATTGCAATCAGCGCAGTGCCAAAGGCAATTGCAGTCCTGGCGAAATCCCTATTTTCAACCCAGATTAACTCACTCCCTTATATAAAACCTATCTCAACCTAGACCAAGGGGATTATTTAAGAACTAGCAAGCTAGCCGTAGCTTGTATGGTTAAAGTCCAACGCCTTGAGCTTCAGTTAAGTGATCGCTCACTTGACAACCACGAAAAGATTTGCGATGCAGTCGTGATGGACCATACTGTTGGAGAGCCAGCAAATGCTTTTGGCTACCATAGCCCTTATTCTTCTCCAAATTATATAAAGGATACTTTGATGCCAAACGGATGAGCAGCGAGTCACGCCAAACCTTAGCGACAATACTAGCAGCTGCAATACTCACATGAGTTTCGTCACCCTTAACGATAGTTTGTTGAGGCACCAACAAATCTTTAATCAGCTGGTTACCATCAACTAAACATAGTTGAGGCTGTACATTCAGTTTCAGCACAGCCCGCTTCATAGCTAACAGAGTTGCCTGCAAAATATTTAGTTCATCAATCTCAGTACTGGAAGCAACCCCAATAGTCCAGTCCGTCGCCAATTCACAAATTTGCCCTGCTAGTGTAATTCTCCGAGAACTGGAAAGTTTTTTACTATCCTTAATACCAGCAGCCATGAGTTTTGGCAAGGCACAACCAGGCAAAATCACAGCTGCTGCCACCACAGGACCAAACAAAGCACCTCGCCCCACCTCATCTATACCCGCCACCAAGTCACAAGAGAAAGGTAAATGGGAAGGTGAAAAAGGGAGACCCGCCTCACCCGAATTCAAGAATCCGGGATGTGAAATTGTTTCTTCTGTCTCCATAACAGAATTAATTGTCCTCACCCGTAGAAGAGTTAGACTCTAGGGCAGAAGAACGACGGCGGCGGCGACGGTTACCAGTAGAGATTTTGTCGACCGGCGTAACGGCAGGTGTCACTTCCAAATCCATAGGAAAGCTATGAGTAGTAGCTTCTGGAGTTTCAACTACGCTCTCTATGATTATGGTTTCTTCTTGGGGTTCAAAACCATACTCCCTATCCAGGACATTAGGGGTTTTATCTTCTGGTAGCGACAACTGATTATTGGGTTCATCCTGTGACTCAAAAATCAAATTGTGATTTTTTGTGACATTAGTGTCTAATTGTCCTGGTGCAATAATATTAATAATTACTGACTTGGGACTTTTACCCTGAGATTCCTCATCCAACTTCAATAAAGGAGAAACCCCCATCAAAGCGAACACATCTTGTTCTTGGGGACTCATTTCCACAGTTTTAAATTCCGGTGGTTCTACCACTGGTTTAATTGGATCGAGCTTCTCCCTGGTAGCCCGCCCAGTTCTCTCTTGCCAACCGGATTTAGTTAAGGAGGGAGAGGGAATTTCTGGAGTAGACCTTTGGGTATCAATGTCTAAGTCTATATCTAAATCATTGTCAAAACCTACCTCACCAGGAATCACCCCACTGATGTCTCCACCTCGACTCGACAGAGAGTCTAGGCTACGTATATCATCCTTAGTATTAACTCCATTAAGACCAAATCTACCATGGCTGCTCTTACGAACACGACGCTTTACGTCCCGTGGTTCTTGATAGCTAGGATGATTAATGGGGGTATCAATAATATCCCCAAACCCCTCGTCAAAAGACTCATAACCTCGCGCCTTTACTGCCTGTATCCTTGGTGTTTGAACTCTCCCCACGCTATCGTTATTAGGAAAAGAGACCTTAGACTGAGTGGATCCGAAATCCGAACGCTCTGGTATTTCAGCAGTGGTTGGCAGTCGGGTTTCTGTATCTCCTGGCAAACGCACAGTATGCCCCAACCCGCCACAAGTGGGGCAAGTATGACCAAATAATTCATAAATATTTTGACCTTGGCGTTTACGGGTCAGTTCTACTAGTCCTAACTCCGTGAGTTGGGCAATCTGAGGACGAGCTTTGTCTGCCTTGAGTGCTTTATTAAAGTGTTCTAAAACTTGTAATTGGTCGCGCCGCGATTCCATATCAATGAAGTCAACCACAATTACCCCGGCAATATTTCGCAGCCGTAACTGACGAGCGATTTCCGTAGCAGCTTCACAGTTGGTCCACAACACTGTTTCCCTCGCCGTTGCGGATCTCGTGAAGGAACCAGAGTTAACATCTACTACTGTTAATGCTTCTGTTGGTTCAATGATAATATAGCCGCCAGAGGGTAAGTCTACTCTCGGTTTGAGGGCTTCTCTAATTGCGGCACTAATGCGGAAATATTCTAAAATTGGCGAGCGATCGCGGTGATGGTCGAACAATACGCCCTGGGGTGTTTGACCTCCACTCCAATTCTGCAAATACTGTTTTACTCTTTTCAATCCGGTGCTGGAATCCACCACAATCCGATTCACATCGGCACCGTACATATCTCTGAGTACCCGCTGGATAAAGTCATCATCCCGATTCAGTAGCGCCGGGGCGCGGGTAGAATGTGCTTCTTGCTGAATGGCTTCCCATTGCTTTTGCAACAGTTCCAAATCCTCAATAATAGCCTCTTCTGGTTTGCCTTCTGCTTCTGTACGCACCAGTAAACCCATTCCCGCCGGTTTAATCAAAATTGCTAGCGCACGCAAGCGGTTGCGCTCACTTTCACTTTTAATGCGTCGAGATAAGTTTACCCCCCGACCGTAGGGCATGAGAACTACATAGCGTCCCGGTGATGTGATGTTACCTGTGAGCCTGGGACCTTTCGTCCCTGTTGGCTCCTTCATCACTTGTACCAAAACTTTTTGTTGTGGTGCTAATAGTTCTGTAATTGCTGCTGCCGTACGCTTTAGCTTCAATGGACCCAAGTCGGTCACATGAATAAATCCGTTACGCTCTGGATCTCCGATATTGACAAAAGCCGCATCTATTCCTGGTAAAACATTTTCTACTACACCTAAGTAGATATCACCAATTTGGTGATGACCAGTGGCGACTACGAGTTCTTGTATTTGATCTTCAGAAAAGACAGCAGCAATTTGATGCTGTTCTGCTATGATAATTTGCTTTGGCATTCAATTTCCTCAAAAATTGGCAGCGCCAACGAGAAGCTTAGAGGAACACGCGTGCCTTTCGCCCCTGCCAGCTCCAAAAGGCGCTGCTGATCATCAAAATTGTGACTTCTTTGCTCAAAATTAAAGGGAGCATCGGACTAAAGAGTTGCGTTTACACGCGGTGATTATTTTCCAACGGCTGCATATTATTTAACCAAAGTTAACATTGAAAAATCAGGGCAACCCTCTATGGGTGATTTTTGATGCTATACCACTGGTAGCTAGAGATTAGGCATTTAGCACTTGTTTAGAAAATATAGAGGAAGAGTTGGCCACGGCAGCCCATTTTTTAAGTTACTAGTTCACAAGTTAGCTCTAGGGATAGTGGCTTCTACAAGACAAGTCTCACAACTACTTCTACAGCAGCTCCAGCAGCATTCGGCTGATAGCTTGTGTGGCGTAGCCATTCGCTTATGTCCTAGGAAGAGCGGCAAGCTGTCTTCATTACCAAGTCTTTGGATACAATTCTAGAAGTCACAATCTTATATGCTTACACAGAAGCCTGAACGCAAGTTTTAGCTAAGTACACGCTCCCATAGCTTTGCCTGGCATAGCTATAGATAGCTTTTCCTCCCTGCTTACTAGGGGAGTGAACTAGTCCATTGAATGGCCACGCAGTGAAAATTCTCTTGCTCTGATTCTAACGCAACCGAGGGAATTAATTGCCATTATGTCCTATGTCAGACTTGGCTAGGGTCACGCTCCGCCATCAGCGCAGCTATGCCCTAGGTTTTAAGTCCTTGAGGGAGGCTCTAAATAAACCATTGCTTATTAGGGATTATACACCTAAAACTAGCTGGTTGCGGTGGATGTGCAGCAATTGAAATTCTTCGAGCGATACTATTTCCAGCATAGACAGTATTTGTTCGGGACGCAAGACCACACCATCATGGCGACAACTTCCTAGATAATGCATAACAGCTGTAGACTCTGCTGTACTGGTTTCAGTTTCTACTAATTCCAGTTCAAACAAGCGGGAGCGCAGATTTACTAATTCCTTCTTCCCTGATTTGCTAGTTTTCTCCCACCATAGATCATTTTTGGCTTTGATGGCATCAATCCATTCTTGCCATTGTGTTGCTGTTACTGATCTGGAGGTTGCTAGCTTAATTACATAAGCCGCAGCCTCAATGACTTGGTTAGCTGCGGTGGCTTTCAAGTCTATACTAGCAACTTTATATATGGGGATGTCCCCGGGCAGTTCCTGAACTAGTTGCTGTCGGAAATTCTCAACTTCCACTGGCTGGGTTAACTCAAAATCTACAATTTCTCCACTGCTGGTGGCCCCAAGAGCTAAAGCGCTGGCGATCGCAATCCGGGGACCCGGATGAAATCCACCGGTAAAGGCAATGGGTATACCTGATCTGCGGATGACCCGATCAAACAGGCGTATTAAATCCAGGTGGCTCACTAAAGCCATGGACTCTTGCTTACCAAACCAGACGCGTAGTCTTTGGGTTTTATTTGTATTGGGAACAAAATTGCCGGGAAATTCTGGTATTGGTGGCGGTGAAATCACAATGTTATGTCCGAAGTCTGTGCCGCAGACACCGCAGTGTGAGCAAGCTGCAAAAGAACAATCCGGGACTACTGCCGCTGCTAAAGCCCGTTTTAAGTCTTCCTGCAGCCATTTTTTATCGATGCCTGTGTCTATATGATCCCAAGGTAAGGGCATATTTAGGGAGTCTGGCGAAGGTAGTGGGGGAGTGAAAACCGAATTTACGCCCCTTCCCCTTCTCCCCTCAACTTTGTCTTCCTGGCTATCAAACAGATTCCACTCGCCCTTTTCTACCCGCCTATATTTCCAATCTAAACCAGCTTCGGCTATGGCTGTTTCCCAAGCACCAAAGGCTGCATCTAAATTTTCATACCAGGAATCCATACCGGCTCCTAATTCCCAGGCGCGACGGACTACTTTCCCTAGTGTGCGATCGCCTCTGCCCACAAAGTCTTCCATTGCCGAAATTCGGACATCGGTGAAATTCACCTTAACACCCCTAATGCGACGGAATTCTTGTCTGAGCAAGTTTTGTTTCCGTTTGAACTCTGTAGTAGAAACTGAGTGCCATTGAAAAGGCGTATGGGGCTTGGGTGTAAAGTTAGAAATTGTCAGGTTAAAGTTTAGTGGTTTTCTGCCTCTACCGCGACATTCTCGTTGTAGCCAACTGACTGTTTCCGCAATGCCTACCACATCGGCATCTGTTTCCCCCGGCAACCCAATCATGAAATATAACTTAATTTTATCCCAACCTTGTTCCCAAGCTGTCTTTACGCCTCTTAATAATTCTTCATTAGTTAAACCCTTATTTACAATATCCCGCATTCTTTGTGTGCCGGCTTCTGGCGCAAAAGTTAGTCCACCTTGCCTGGTTCCACCCAGAATCTTGGCAATATTTTCATCAAATCTATCTACCCGTTGACTAGGCAGTGTCAGGGAAATATTCTCCGTTTTTAACCGGTTTTTGATTTCCATCCCTACTGCTGGTAAGGACAAATAATCGGAACAACTCAGGGATAGCAAGGAAAACTCATTGTATCCAGTAGCCCGCATTCCTTTTTCAATGGTTGCTACTACCTGTTCTGGTTCCACATCCCTGGCTGGACGAGTCAGCATTCCTGGTTGACAAAAGCGACAACCACGTGTACATCCTCGCCGAATTTCCAGTGTGAGACGGTCATGGACGGTTTCCATGTAAGGAACTAAACCAATGGAATATGCTGGGATTGGGGTTGCTACCCTGCGGATAATTCGTTTTGGCACATCCTTTCGGCGAGGATGTACTGAGCCATCCGTTGCCATATCGTAAAATTGAGGGACATAGACCCCTGGTATCTGAGCCAAGTCTAGGAGTAGATTTTCCCGACTTAGTTTGCTTTGTTTCCCTTCTGCCAACACTAACCCAATTTCTGGTAGTAATTCTTCCCCATCGCCGAGGGCGAAAAACTCGAAGAAGTCGGCGTATGGTTCGGGGTTTGATGTGGCCGTGCTGTCCCCGGCAAAAATTAACGGGTAGTTACCCTCGGCTCTTTCTTGCCATGTGAGGGGGATTCCCGCTAGGTCTAACATTTCCAGGATATTAGTTGCTCCCAGTTCATAACTGAGACTAAAACCTAAAATGTCAAATTCTTCTAAGCGTCGCTTTGATTCTACGGCAAACAAGGGTGTATTGGTTGCCCTCAGTTTTGCTGCCAGGTCAGATCCTGGTAAATAAGAGCGATCGCATAATTGTTGGGGCTGGGCATTGAGGATATTATATAGAATAATATGCCCTAAGTTAGACGAGCCGACTTCATACACCTCTGGGTAGGTTAAAGCCCAGCGTATTGTGGCCTTATGCCAGGGTTTATGTACTGCCAATCGCTCATTACCCAAGTAACGCGCTGGCTTTAATATATCCGCTGTGATTAATTTCTCAACTGCAACAACCACTATGCTATCTTCTTAGCTACCTTAATTACAGCTAATCTACTATAATTTAGCATTAATGTAGCCTGTGCGGTACAGTTATTCAATCCTCATGGCCAGATTTTTGTAAAAATACACCTTTTTCCGTTGCTGAATCACAATCTACAATTATAAATTGCAGTTGTTGGTAGATTTATTTGGTACATTTATACTGTTACATATTCAACACCGTTTACTAACTTATCTATCCCGGTGTGGGTGAGGGTCGGGCAAGCGTAGGGGGACTAATTGATACTTTAACTGTACAGCGCCAACTTTTGCTTCTGATGTTTTCCCACCTATTCCGGTAACTTTGCCGAATTTTTATCAAACTTAAGATGTTTGATAAAATTGTCGTAAATACAGGATAAAATGTGTATCTGTATACTTTTTTTCCCATCCATCTGCAAAACAATCTACATAGACCGCCATAGAGGAGATAAAATCAGCGTAACTTTTCTGACAAAGCTTACGGGGTTAGTAACTCAAACTAATTAACTCACTCTCAGGTTTAGATGCAAAGACTTGATTTATTGTCATGCTGGACAGGGTTGCATACCAAGGTTAAAGACAGATTATTTATTCCATCCTCTAATGATATAGTTCACACCAGCATGAAAAATTCAATCACATTGTATACCTAACAGTATCTTGGACAGGAATTATCACATATAGTCTTGGTATATTACTGATGAGAACTAAATACATTATCCGTCAACTGGTTGAAAAAGCCCTTGATATTCAAAAATTAACCCCCGAAATCGAAAATGAAATCAATTCAGAACTAACTCAAATGGGTTACATTTCTGATGTAGATTATGAAGCTCTAGAGTTATTAATGGCAGAAATGGATGCGGGTAGGGTGAAGTTAGTACCCAGTTGGGGTTAAGTACTGCTTGCTGACAAGGGAAATCCCGGGTCATGGCTAGTGTTTTTCGCGGAAATTTAGTATTTATTTCACCTGTGTGGCGTAAACTGTGCTAATGAGCATCCATAACTTGCATTAGTCATAAACCACCATGCAGCCCGCTAAACGTTTAGAAAAAATTCCTCCTTATTTGTTTGCTGAACTTAACAGCAAACGGGAACAACTTGGGCTTCAGGGAGTTGATATCATTAATCTGGCACTGGGCGACCCAGATAAACCAACTCCTACTCAGATTCTTCAGACCATGCATCAAGCAATTGATGACCCCTCCACCCACAACTACCCCCCCTATCAGGGAACACAAGAATTTAGGGAGGCGGCGGTTAATTGGATGGAACGAAGGTTTGGGGTGACAGGGTTAAATCCACATACAGAAATTATCTCTTCGATTGGTTCCAAAGAAGCAATACATAACACCTTCTTAGCTTTTGTAGAGGCGGGAGACTATGCCCTGATACCGGATCCTGGTTATCCTGTGTATAAGACTGCCTCAGTTTTTGCTGGTGGTGAACCATATAGTATGCCGTTGAAGGTAGAAAACAATTTTTTACCTGACCTAAATATAATTCCTGAAGAAATTGCCCGTAAGGCCAAATTATTGTGGATTAATTATCCCAATAATCCCACAGGAGCCATAGCCAGCCTGGAATTTTTGGGAGAATTGGTTGATTTTTGCAGGCAGTATAATATTTTGCTATGTCATGACCATGCTTACTCAGAAATGGCTTACGATGGCTATAAACCGCCGAGTGTCCTGCAAGTTCCGGGTGCGAAAGATGTCGCCATTGAATTTCACAGTCTGTCTAAATCCTATAATATGATGGGCTGGCGTATTGGTTTTGTGGTTGGGAATGCCACTGGTATTCAAGGACTGAGACAGGTAAAAAGTAATGTTGATTCTGGAGTATTTAAGGCAATTCAAAGAGCCGCGATCGCAGCCTTCTGCACTAGTGATGCAGAACTCTGGGCGTTAATGTCAGGTTACCAAAAGCGTCGTGACATTATTGTGCAAGGATTACAGTCTTTAGGCTGGCCGATTGAACCTCCTGAAGCTACACTTTATATCTGGGTACCTGTACCTCTAGGATATTCTTCCCAAGAATTTGTATCTTTATTGCTTGACAGATGTGGCATTATGGTAGCTCCAGGAAATGGTTATGGTGTCATCGGCGAGGGCTTTTTCAGAATAGCCCTGACCATTCCCGATGAACGGATGTATGAAGCCATTCAACGCATGAGAGATGCTGGTATTCGTTACGCTTAATTTCGGGCGGCGAATAGGCATGAGGACGGTAAATTCCTTCCCCTAGTCCTCAATTCCTCGGTATATCTGCTGAATAAATTGATAATATTGCTGTTGAGCACCTGAGTCTAGTTGGCTTTTGGGTTCTTTAGCTAAAATCTGGCTCAAAAAGGTAATGACCTCCGTATCTAGGGCTGGTCGCACCAAATTAAGAGGACAAAGCAAATGTGAACCATCTCGCAGATCAGTAATAATTGGTGGTTCTGGTGCACAGTTAGCTAACAGCAGGGGACGTAACCAGCACAGCTGACGAGCAACCACGACTTGGATAACTTCTGCAAGTAGATTCTTTTCACTATGGTCTAAAGATACAATTTGTCCTGGTTGAAACTCTAGGCTCATATTCGTTAAGTTGACGAAGTGGCGGCTTATTTGATTGTAAAAGCGAGAATGGGCTATCTCAAACCAAGATATTGAACATACCTTAATTTCAGATTATCAGAAATTTCTGGGCAGAGTGGAAAGCGTTCAGCTTCAAAAAAAGGGTGGGAGGTTAATCTTTGAGGTTTGTATCGGGATGTTATAGCATAAGTAAATAAGTATTAAGTCAATGCTATCGACTGACTTAACATCTACTTTGTTGTCAATCATCGAAATTAAAAGCAAACAGCCGTGTCTGTAGAAACCATTGAGAAGCGTTCCACATCCCGCAAGCTTCCTCGGTACCGGGTTTTGCTCCATAATGACGACTACAACTCCATGGAGTATGTAGTACAGACACTATTAACTACAGTACCGAGCTTGACCCAACCCCAAGCAGTAAGCATTATGATGGAAGCCCATACTAACGGTTTGGCTTTAGTCATTACGTGCGCTCAGGAACACGCGGAATTTTATTGCGAAACATTAAAAAGTCATGGTTTAAGTAGCACCATTGAACCGGACGAATAAGACAATATATTGCACTTATTCCTCAAAATCCCATGAAAATCAACCTAATTCGGTTAGCCCACAGTCCTGTTACCATCAGGCTGGGTTATTTTGTTGCAGCCTTATTAGTCCTATGGGGACCCTTCGCCATCCCGATTTACTTGTTAGTTAGTGATCCTAACTTAGTAAGTATATTGACAATCGTGCTGTTATATGCTCAATTTATTTTGCTGTTGCGGCTATGGGGTAAAAATGTCTATCACCAACCCCAGATATTCAGACAATATGGTGGGGAAATCACCCGGACTAATGCAGTGGATTTGCTGAATGGTTTAGCTACTGGTATAGTTGGCATTCTGGTAGTGTTTGGGCTACAAGGTTTTTTAGGTTGGCTGGTATGGCAACAACCGCAGGTTTTCTGGCCGAGAATAATTCTAGAGGGTTTAATTGCCTCTTTGGGTTTGGGGTTTGCGGAAGAGTTATTATTTCGAGGTTGGTTACTGGATGAACTAGAACGGGACTATAGCTTAGGTGTGGCACTTTGGGTCAATGCTGTCACCTTTGCTGCATTGCACTTTATTAAACCGTGGGAGGCAATTATTCAAACATTACCCCAATTTCCAGCTTTGGTATTGCTGGGGTTAACGCAGGTATGGGCTAAACGCTGGCGTGGGGGAAAATTGGGTTTAGCGATTGGTTTACATGGTGGTTTAGTTTGGGGCTATTACATAATTAATGTGGGCAATTTAATTGAATATACTGGTCAAGTTCCTGATTGGGTGACGGGTGTAAATAATAATCCTCTACAAGGAGTGATGGGGGTGGTGTTCATGGGAATACTGGCGGTGTGGATGCGTTGGCGAGTCCTAGCTTAATACTTTTTTAACAACCTGTGGCGATGACTGTCCCCAGTAAGCAAGTCTGATCTAACTTGACCCCGGTCAAATTTGCCCCTTCCAACTCAGCACAGAGGAGATTGGCGCCGGTGAGGTTCGCCCCGGCTAAATTTGCGCCACGTAGGTCAGCTTCTTCTAAGTCGGCTCCACTTAATAAACTTCCTTGCAAATCAGCACGACTTAAGTCAGCACCTTTGAGATTAGCGCCGGTGAGGTTTGTACCCCGTAAGTCAGCACTGCGTAAGTCAACACCCTGTAGGTTGACATTCATTAAATTAGCACCACTCAAGAAAGCACCAGCCAGGGAGACATCAGCCAGTGTGGCCCCCATTAAGTTGGCTCCGCGTAAATTAGTACCACGCAAGTCGGCACTGGTTAAGTCGGCTTGCATTAAGTTCGCTCCCATTAGGTTCGCTCGCAGGTCAGTTTTTTGCAGGTTTGCGCCCATCAAGTTGGCTCCCTGGAAATGTCCGCCTTCAAGTTTGGAACCGATGAAATTAGTACCGACTAAGTTAGCGCCTGCGAGATTGATCCGGCTCAAATCGAGTTGGGAGAGTTCCTCGTCTTCTAAGTTAGCTCCTGGAAGTTGTTTGAGTTTTCCTGATTTAATGGCTTCAATATTCATGGGGATGACTGGTAATTAGGAAGCTCAGAGGTTTTATCAGTGAGGTTGTACTGTACTGGTTTGTTGATACTTATCCCATTGGGAGTCAAGGAGCCATAGGCCGGTGCTGACTTTCAGTGATATCACGGGTAAGTCTAGACCCTGCTGTAAACCCATAACTAATAAAGCTAGAGCATCTACAAGTTTAGGGTCAAAGCGGGTTGATTGTTGTTGTCTGCATGCCTCTAAGGCTTGGGTAAATATTTCTTGGGGAGTGTTTGGGGATGATTTGATGTTGTTGACGCGGCACTGGAAATCGGAGACTAGGGCTAAAATTCTCGATTCTAAGGGAATTTCATCTCCGGCTAAATTTGCTGGTTCCCCTGTACCGTTCCACCATTCGCTTTGGTGGGTGATAATTTGGGCAATGGCCTGGAGTCTGGACATGGTTCGCAATACCTGGGCTCCTGGTACTAGGGGACAAGTTAAGGGACAATGGGGCGCTTGTTCTTGGTAGCGGGTAGATGTACCGGGAGTGAGAAGGCTTTCCGCTTTTTGTAGTGGGTCTATACGGTGTAAAAAACCTGCTAGTCGCAATCGTTTAATCTGCCATGCTGGTAGTTCTAAAAGCTGCCCCATGATTTCAGCAAGTGCTACGACTTCGGCGCAGGCCATGGGATTTTGGACATCTGCCATATCGATTAATTGCGCCATCCGTAAAAATGCCTGGATTTCATTAGAAACTAGGTTACGGTCTAAGGCCTGTTGACTGGGAGCGGTGCTAAGTGGTTGTGGGTTCTGTCCTGTCTCGAGATAATCTACTACGCGGGAGACAACTGCACTTAAATGTTTTGGCGTAACTGGACTATAATGTATATTTTTTTGACGGTTGATTAGTTTTTCTGCTAGTTCTGGATTGTATTCTTGAATGTGGGCGATCGCCAAGTTGGCTGTTTCTTGCACTAATTCTGGTTCAAATGTCCATAAGCCGTAGAATTTCCGCTCTATATCAGAGGCTGGTCTACCATCGACACCATAATCAGACTCTGATAGCTCTTGACAAAGTACCATCGCTGTGTATTCTGGTGACAGGATAATTAAGTGCCACTCCTGGGCTACTGGGTCAAGTGGATTTAATGGCACTAAATCCACATTACTAAGTTGGCTAGTGGGATGTTCTACAAAGCCTGTATCCGGTGTCGCCATAATCACAATTTGCTGGCTACACTGAGCCATATCTGCGTATCTTTCGGCTTCTTGGAGATACCATTTACCTTGTTGAAAGGCTGTAATAACTAAAGGTGAACTATCTTCACTTAAGATGTGGTCTTCTAAAGCATGGCACAGAGAAACTAACGTATTTTTGTAGTAGACCCCAAGTGCAAGCGGTCTAGTAGTATTGCGGTGTGCTTTTTCCAGCTTTTGTAGTATGGAACCTTCTAACATAGGCTGTCATAATTGGTAGGTAATTCTGAATTTTGATCGGAATTTTGAATTGGGCGTTGCTGAATTAAACTATGAATTTACAGCAGATTGCAGCTTGATGGGTAATATATAATAAATCTTAAAACTCTTGTAGGGTAGACATCCTGCCCGCTGAGGAAATCATCTAAATACAAGTTACCATATTAGAGTGGTTCTATAGAACCCCCCTAGGGACGTTGTGATATTGTGACTACGGCGGCGAGAGGATGTCAAATATCTATGATACACTTAGAGGCTGTTTTTCTTTCTTGTCTATAGGTGCAGAAAGTGCTTCTTCCAAATTGGCACAACCCAATTTTTCCTCTAGGATGTTCATAACTTCGCGCCCGAAGTCATTAGGGTTTTGTTTCCAAGCTTGTAAGCAGACTTCCCCAAAGAAAGAACCAAGGGGCTCAGGATTCCAGAGGAGTTTTTTAGCTGTCCATGGCATCAAGCTCATGGGGTTATATCCTGGTTTAAGGATACCTTCTTTTAAGGCATATTCTTCTAAATGGGTATGGGGTTGGAGTCCAATAAAAAAGATAGCTGGTTCAACTTTATCAGCGCCAAAAATTCGTTCTAGTTCCCGGTGGTAGGCGATGGTTTGGCGGATGGTTTCGGGACGTTCGTCAATGACGTTAAAGGAATAGTTGACGGAAACTAATTCGTTAAAGCCAGCTGCTTTTAAGTCGCGACAGTTTTGTAAGACGGTGCGTAAATTGTAACCCATACGCATTTTGCGAACTAGTTCCTGAGAACCACTGGTAATCCCAATTTCAAAGTAGTTCATCCCGGTTTTGACCATCAAGTCACACAACTGGGGTGTTAAGTTGTCGGCTCTGATGTATGCTGCCCAGTGGATATCTGTCATACCAGAATCGACAATTTTCTGTAATAGTTCTACAGCATCATCAATAAATTTACGTGCCGGGATAAATTGAGCATCAGTAAACCAGAAGTTGCGAATACCGCGATTATATAATTGGCGAATCTCGGTAACTACTTCTGCTGCTGGGTTGATGCGGACTTGTTTACCTTCTACGACGGTGTAAACGCAGTAACAACAATTGTGGGGACAACCGCGCTTGGTTTGTACGCCAATATAAAAGTCTTGTTCTTGCAGGTAATAGTTAAATTCTGGCCAGATACTTTCTATATAGTCGTAGTTACAGGCGGTTTTTTCTAAGGGGGTGGGTTGTTCATGAATTAGGCGTGGTCGTGGTTGAGTTTCTCCCACTACATAGCAACGTTCATCTTGAATTTCTCTACCGCTTAAAAGTTTTGCGATGAGTGTTTCACCTTCACCTACGGAAATAATTGTCCCTGGGGGTAAGGTTTTACCCAATTGTTCATAAAATACACTGACTGCACCACCGCCGACAATAGCACGAGCATCAGGGTGATATTTTTGGGCGCGTGTTAAACCACGTTTGATTAATCCTTGGTTGCGCCACAACTCCACATAGTAAGCGATAAAGATTCGCAAACCGCCTAAAGCTCCACGTAATTTGATCAGGGGATTCTGAGCATAATAAAACTCAAAGGCGTTTTGTAGTGGGTTACCCCCACGTCCACCCACTGGAGCATAAATTTGAATATCACGCCAAGAAAATACTAGGAGTGTGGGTTTAAATTCATCGATACAGGTATCTAGGCTGGATGCGTAATCTAAAGGTGGTACTGTTCCCAAATCAAAGATCCGTTGTTCAATGTTGGGGAATAGTTTGTGAATGTGATCTGAAAGATATACTACCCCAATGGGAAATATGGGGTTACAGGGAAGGCGAACGTAGAGGATGCGATTTTCCATCATGGGTTTTTGGGCTTTCACCTTGCAGTTGTTTATGAAAACGATAGACAGATATGCAGTTGAAAACTGTTTGTTTATTTTAGTTGGCTTTGTAGTTGACAATTGCTACTGCGATGAACAGTGCGGACAATTGTGGGAATAGTTGGATTTGCTCGGAGTCAAAGGACATAAATACATGAATATATTTGATGAGCAAGATTGTTATATATCTTTACCATAACATTGAGTTTGGCTATTCAGGGAGCAAACCGCCCTGTGGGAGTCAGAATCAGTGATCCGAGTCCAGTAAAATTTAAAATCACTCTGGGGGAGTATATTTTTTTTACTAAAGTTATGATAGTTGATTAAGGTTTCATAACTTGAACATATATTTAGATAGAAATAGCGTAGAAAATTTCGGTTGGTAGTCGGAGTTACAGCATCTTGGGATCAGGCAATGTTAGTTTAAATAGTGTAATGTAAAATTGTAGCGTAAAGCTCCTCCGCAGTTATGCCTCAAATATTAGATCCTCTACCACCTGAGCAATCTGAGCATATCCTTTGTTGCTACGTTAATGCTACAAACAAAATCCAGGTGGCTCGCATCTGCAATATTTCTAATTGGTACTTTGAAAGAGTTGTTTTTCCAGGACAGCGCCTTGTGTTTGAAGCTCCATTAGAAGCTCAAATGGAAATTCATACGGGAATGATGGCCAGTGCAATTTTATCTGATACAATTGCGTGCGATCGCTTGGCTATGAGTGAGCCTACTAGTAATGAGTTTCATACAGACTCAATAGATATGGACACCATGAAGACACAACCAACGGTGCAGTCAATTAATAACCAACTTGAAAATACAACAAAACCTTTAACAATTGCTGGCTGAGTCTGGATTAAAAAAACAATTTTATCCAATTTCGGGGTTGCCAAATTCAGCAACCTTTTTGATTGACTCTCCGGGTCCCCATCTGGCTCCATTTCCATTTACAATCAATGTCATGAATTTACCTTCTTTTATTTGGTTGTGGAAAATAGCCGCTTGGTCGATGGGGTTATCGCTGGTAGGGTATCTGCTCCTAGCAGTTACGGGTATTTGGATGTTTCGGGAAAGAACTTTGGCGCATTTCCCCAGGTTCCGCTGGTTCCTGGGGGACGTAGAGAAGTGCGATCGCTGCATTATACAATTGGTATCACTATGGTTAGTCTAGTGTTACTACTGCTAGCCATTGGCATTATTGGCACTATAGGACACTTTGGCTCATTGGGACACTCATCACACTTGATGGCTGGGTTAATAGTAGTAATATTAGTTTTGCTGTCTGCTTGGAGCGCCACACAAATTAACACTAGGCGTTCTTGGGCTAGACCTTTACATATTGGTGTGAATATTATTCTCTTTGGTGGTTTTATTTGGGTGTCCTTGACCGGTTGGATTGTAGTACAAAAGTATCTACCTTAGAGGCAGTGAGAGAGGCATGATTATATTTTCAAGGTTTATTGTTTTGTTTGGTGGATTGTCAATAAATCATCATAATTAAGAAAATAATTTCATCAAGTCAATTGCTAAAAATACTGATGGTAGCTTGCAATTACAGTTATTGATGATGTATTGTGATTTGTATTACTTTTTGCAAAAAAAATTACTGCTGTAGAGAAATCAAACCACGGTGGTTAATTGCAAAATGTTAATTCATACAAAAAAATAGATTTTCCTGCTATCAATGTATACCAGTGAATCCATCCAGTCTTCTACCAGAGGCAAAATTGGCTCAACCAGCCGTATTTTAGTAGTAGAAGATGAGGAGTTAATCCAAGAGATGCTAGCTTTAGCCTTGGAAGAAGAAGGTTTTAGCGTCATAAGTGCTGCGGATGGGCAATCAGCTGTAGAGTATTTCCAAAGTTGTGAAGCCAAGTCAGGGGAACCCGCTTTTGACTTAATAATTCTTGATGTCATGCTTCCTTATGTTAATGGTCTAGATATATGTCGGTTGCTGCGTCATCAAGGAAACCCAGTACCAATCTTGATTCTCAGTGCTAAAGGTAGCGAAACTGACCGGGTTTTGGGCTTAGAAGTAGGAGCGGATGATTACCTGACTAAACCCTTTAGTATGAGGGAATTAGTGGCTCGCTGTCGGGCTTTACTCCGTCGCCAACGCTTAATTACCTCGCCACAAATACAAGTATTAACACACAAGACTGTGAGTTTAAATCCCCAAGAATGTCGTGTGCTTGTCCGTGGTCAAGAGGTGAATTTATCTCCTAAAGAGTTTCGCTTGCTGGAACTGTTTATGAATTATCCTCGCCGTGTCTGGTCTCGTGAGCAATTGCTAGATCAGATTTGGGGTCCTGAATTTGTGGGTGACAGTAAAACTGTGGATGTTCATATCCGCTGGTTGCGGGAAAAACTAGAAGATGACCCTAGTCATCCAGAATACATTGTGACTGTCAGAGGCTTTGGCTACCGTTTTGGTTGAAAACTCCTACCGAAGATGCAAGTACTTGTTAATTTAGGGTTTTGAGCATTTTTCTGATATCTGTGGAGATAGTTGTTAGTTTTTATTAATGATCAAGTAACTAACAACTTATAGTCTCATGCTCTTATTGGGATTTTTTCTGGGTTTAGCGGTAGGTACTGGGTTGTGGATTTGGCAACAGGTTCAACTAAAACGCTACTTAAGGGGACTAATAGAACCCTCAAGCTCTGCTCATTCTCAGGTGGTGCTGGGACTAATACCTCCTTTGCATCGCAAAATAACCACCATCAAGCAGCAGCAGCAAAATTTGCAGCAGTCCCTAAAAACCTACCAAGACTTGCTGGATTTTGCTCCCATAGGATATTTGCAGGTAGATGAAGAAAATCAATTGCTGTGGTGCAATCAGCAAGCGCGACAAATATTATATCTACAAACATGGCAACCTGGACAGGTGCGGCTGTTACTAGAGTTGGTGCGGTCTTATGAACTTGACCATTTAGTGGAAAAAACTCGCGATCGCCAAGCATTACAGGTAAAAGAGTGGATATTTCACCCCTCTTCTGATTGCGCTTTTCGCGGTACTAGCGGTACTAAAAGTAATGGGGTATCAGGGGTATCGAGGATAAAACCCCTGGCGTTGCGCGCTTCCAGTTTACCACTACCCAATGGACAGGTGGGGGTATTTCTGGAAAATCGCCAACCTGTACTAGATATGAATCAGGAACGCGATCGCTCTTTTTCTGACCTAGCTCACGAACTCAGAACCCCCTTGACTTCCATTCGTTTGGTGGTGGAAACTTTACAAAACCGCTTAGACCCTCCCTTGAATCGTTGGGTTGATCGGCTAATGCAAGAGGTAGATCGGCTGATTAACTTAGTGCAAAGCTGGTTAGAACTGACTCAAATGGAAGCCAACCCCGCTATGCAATTGCATTTGGAAGTTGTGGAATTGCGATCGCTGATCATATCTGTGTGGGAAAGCTTAGAACCATTAACCCAAAAGCAACACCTGTCTATATCCTACTGCGGCCCAGAAAATCTGTGGATCAAAGCCGACCCTGGGCGTATTTATCAGGTTTTTCTCAACTTGCTGGACAACAGCATTAAATATAGTCTTCCTGGTAGCACTATTCAAATTCAAGCCCAAATCCTATCAATACCAGACACTGACAGTCGCCTAGTTCCTATTTTGGAAATAAATCTCATTGATTCCGGACTGGGTTTTTCCGAAGCAGATTTACCACATATATTTGAGCGATTTTACCGGGGAGATAAAGCTCGGACTCATTCCTCACTACCAGAAAATAATTCTCTGGGTGCAATTGTGGGTAATGGTTTAGGTTTAGCTATTGTGCGACAAATTATTGTCGCCCATGGCGGTTCTATTAAAGCGATGAATCATCCAGAAACCGGTGGAGCTTGGTTAAAACTTCAACTTCCTGAAGTTATGGCAAACTACCCAAGCCAAGACTATAGTTAAGAATATCTTCACCTTTGAGATTAATCAGTGTGCAAGCTGCCTTGTATGATCGCAACTCTCAACCGCAAAATCCCCAATTAGCACGTGCCATCAGGCGCTTGGAACGGGATATATTACGCATGGGAGCTTTGGTAGAACAATCCTTCCGCCTCAGCCACCAAGCCCTATTTTCCCGAGATTTAACAGCATCTCGGGAACTCCCCCGATTAGATAAAAAAATTGATCGCTTTTATAGACAAATAGAATCAGATTGTACGACAATTATCACACTCCAAGCACCTACAGATCAAAACTTACGCTGTTTAAGTGCCTTTATGCAGTTAGTGCGAGACTTAGAACGTATTGGGGATTATGCCGAGGATTTAGCTAACATTGCCGTAAAAATTTTTCCTTACCCACCACATAGCTCTTTGCCAGAGATTGAGGAGATGTCTCACCACGCACAAGCCATGCTAGCAAGTAGCTTAAAAGCCTTAGCTGATTTGGATGAAGTTGGGGGACGAGATTTAAAGCGCTTAGATGATACTGTAGATCATGCTTATGATCGAGTTTATCAAACTTTAGCCCAGCAAAGAGATGTACCGGGGGTAGTGGAGCCGATTGTACTCCTGGCGCTGGCAATTCGTTGTTTAGAACGGATGGCAGACCATGCTACTAACATTGGTCGCCGGGTAGCATACATTGTTACGGGACAAAGTTGTTAGGGGGTGATTGTTCCCTTCGACTGCGCTTACGGGAACATATTGATTTGGGTGGTTGAGCGAAGTCGAAACCACGATACCCACAATACCCTTAACTTTTGTTAAGTAACATACAATTTACCAAAATATTACCTTTTCTTAAACTTACTTAATTAGGCTAACTCTAGTTGCCCCAATATTAAGTACTTACATCATGTATCCCACCAGTCTGACCCCAAAGTTATCTGATGTATCTCATGACTCTATCCCCGGTGGAAAATTACCACAAAGATTATTTACTCGCCGCGAATTAATTCCCCCTGACAAGGATGTTCTGTGGCGTATTGATCGCGGCGCAGTTCGTACCTTAACCTGGAACGAAGATGGCATATTTATTGCTCTGGGTTATTGGGGAACTGGTGATCTGGTGGGACATTGTTTAACTAAAATCCAACCCTACCAAATTGAATGTTTAACAAGCGTAGAAGTTAGTATTGTACCCCCGGAGCTTTGGCACCAGTATACTGGTGCTTTCCTATCACACATTCAAGATTCAGAGGAAATATTAAGTATTGTACATCTCAAACCGATGTCCTTACGTTTGGGAAGGTTCCTACTGTGGTTAAGTCAAAAATTTGGGCGCGATGTAGAACAGGGGAGATTAATTGACCTAAATATTACCCACCAGGAAATATCAGAAGTCTTAAATACTACTCGTGTGACTATAACCCGGACTCTACAGGAATTTGAGGAACAAGAACTACTCCTACGCTACAAGCGGCGAATTATTCTTCTATCACAAAATAATCAGATAAAAAATAGAGTATCAAAAAAAATGATCATGGGCTTGTGTTAATTATAAAAATTTTGGTATATTCAAAACTGAAGCTATGAAAAGATCAGCAGAAAAAGCCTAAAGCTTTGCTGTTATCTCAACTTATTTGGTGTGAGTGAAACTTAAGAACATGACAAAACTACTTTGGAACGCCCTCAAAGTTAGCCCAGCAATTGCGGCTCTATTCTTTGCTAATACAGCCCTGGCTGGTGAACTAAATCAAAAAACAACCGTTGCTCAATTGTCCCAAGAGGCTAACAGCATCGGTCAGGTAACATCTGTTTCTCAATTTTCTGATGTCCGCCCCACAGACTGGGCATACCGCGCATTACAATCTTTAGTAGAGCGCTACGGTTGTATCTCCGGTTTTCCCGACAATACTTTCCGCGGTAACCGCACCTTAACTCGTTTTGAATTTGCAGCGGCTTTAAACGCTTGTTTAGACAGAGTTAACGAACTAATCGCCACTGCAACCGCTGATGTCATTACAAGACAAGATTTAGCTTCATTACAGCGGTTACAAGAAGAATTTTCTGCTGAATTGGCAACCCTGCGCGGTCGTGTAGATGCTCTGGAAGCTCGCACTGCTGAGTTAGAAGCTAATCAGTTTTCTACCACCACCAAGTTATCTGGGGAAGCTATTTTTGGCTTGTATCAGGCTTTTGGTGAGAAGCAAGCGGATAGGGACACAAACCCTGATAACAATCCCGATCTACAAAGCAATACCGCTTTTGCTAACAGAGTACGCTTAACTCTCAATACTAGCTTTACTGGTAAGGATAGGTTGCAAACTCGGTTGAATTACGGGAACTTTGTAAGACCCACCACAGGGACTAACATGACCCGTCTTGGTTTTGAGGCTAGTGATGATCTTAACATCGATAAAGTTAACTACACCTTCAACCTGAGTGACTCCGTACGAGTCAAAATCGATGCGGTGGGTGCTGACTTAGATGATAACGTCCCTAACTTCCATCCTGACTTTGCTAGTTCTGGTGGCGGTGCTATTTCTCGTTACGGTCGTTTCAGCCCCATTTACCGCACAGGTGGTGGTAGTGCTTTAACTGTCAACTTGAATCCCAGTGGTCCTTTAACTTTAAGCGCCGCTTATGTAGCATCCAATGCTAACAACCCTAACGAGAAAAATGGTATTTTCGATGGTGGTAGTACAATCTTCGGTCAAGTGGCTTTCAGACCCAGCAATGCTTTAAATGTTGGTTTTAGCTACGCACGTGCTTATCAAAATAGTGAGTCTGGTGTAAACCTTTTTGGTAGTACAGGAAGTAGGATAGCTAACAACCCATTTGGTGATGTTGCAACTTCTGCTGACCACTATGGTTTCCAAGCTAGTTTAAAACCTAGCTCGTCACTGACCCTAGGCGGTTGGGCTGGTTTCAGCAATGCTAAATCTGAAGTTAGCAATGCTGACGCGGATATGTTCTACTGGACTAGCAGTTTAGCTGTTAAAGACTTTGGTAGAGAAGGTAACGTATTGGGTCTGATCTTTGGTCAACCCCCCAAGATTACAGGTGGTTCTTCAGCAACAGGTACTTCTCTAGAGGAGTCCGACACCTCCTATCATTTAGAAGGTCTCTACAAAATGCGCTTCAGCGACAACATTACCGTCACTCCCGGCGTATTGGTTATTCTCAACCCTGAAAACAACGATAATAACGAAACTATCTATGTAGGTACACTGCGTACCACCTTCAGATTCTAAAGCTGTCGTGAACAGTTAATTAAAAAGCCCGCCTTGGTGCGGGTTTTTTGGTTTTCGCTTATAGGGCGCATTTTATCTGGGTGAGGTAGACAAGGGAGGGCACCGATGCCCACCCCACAAGATTTATGATATTAAGATGTGTACTTTATTTACTTGAATAGTGCTGTATATCCGCAGGAGGTCGATCGCTACTCCAACCCCACCACACATAACTACACTGACAATGGTAAAATTCTTGCCATTTGCGACGGTGGTCTGGTGTGATGACAGGCGATCGCCTATTAATCCAAACTTTTACCGCTTCGAGGTTACTAGCGTGACAACTAGGACAGCAGAACTGGTGAGCATGAACCGCTTGATTTGTCCATTCAGGGGCGATGGGAGCAAAAGCATCCATTTAATTGGTAGTTGGTAATTCAGAAGGTTAAGCTGGTTAACTATTCTTTAAGTACAACAGTCATAATCATAGAATACACTAATATCACCTCAGTCACCTAATAGAGTATTTTGGTAACCAGAGCAGAGACTGTGAACAACTGTAATTATGTCATCAACAATTATTGTTATGGAGTCAAAGGCTGAGATTCGCCGGTTACTAAATGTCATACCTGCTTCTAGTCGGATGACGGTAAAAATTGTCAGCAAGCCCAAGCAGCCCAAGGTAATTGATGCTACTTTTCCTCTACCTTGGACACGGGAGCGAGTCATATCTATCAATTTTAATTTCTGGTCTTCCTTACCGGAACCCCAACGGGATTTATTAATATTGCAGAAGGTAAGCTGGTTAACACAGGTGAAGTGGTTTCAACCCCAGATTTATCAAGGTGTGGCGATCGCTGGTTTGGTAGCGGGAGTGATGGAGTCAGCACAGGGGGATGTTCTGGGTGTGGGAGTTGCTACGGGATTAAGCGCCATGGCGCTGCTGCGGATTTGGCGGGGTAACAAATCTTCGGAATTAGAGTTAAACGCCGATTTAGCAGCTATAGCGATCGCTCAACGTCGGGGTTACTCAGAAACTCAAGCAGCGGAGCATTTATTATCTGCCATTGAGGCGATCGCTGGTATCCAAAAAAATGGTAGTTTAGATTTTAATGAATTAATTCGTTGTCAAAATTTACGGGCGATCGGCAATTTATCACCTGTGGGTATACCAAAAAGCATCTGACAGGCGATGAACTGGTAGAGAAGCAGGGGAAAAATTGATAAGCTTGAGGTAAGTAAAAAAATGATTTATTTTTATGTCTCTTGATACCATCAAAAACCATATTGAAATAACACCGGGAATTTGTGGTGGTAAACCCCGAATTGCTGGACATCGGATTCGAGTTCAGGATATTGTGATCAAACACGAACAAATGGGGATGTCAGTAGATGAAATTCTAGACCATCACCCTGGTATCAGCTTATCTGATGTTTATGCGGCTTTAGCCTATTATCATGATCATCGAGATGAAATTCGTCAACAAATGAGAGAATCAGAAACGTTTATTAAGGGAGTATCAGTACAAACACCCTCGATTCTCAAGCAAAAACTGCAAACTGAATAATGGTCAACGAGATTAAATTTCATTTAGATGAAAGCGTGAGTAATGCTATTGCATTGGGTTTGCGTCGTCGAAAAATAGATGTCACAACAACTTCAGAAGTCGGATTAATCAGCGTATCAGACCAAGAACAACTTATCTTTGCTGCGTCTGAGAATAGAATATTGGTTACTCATGATGATGACTTTGTTAATCTTCACCATAGTGGAATCAATCATGCGGGAATTGCTTATTGTGACCAAAAACGCCGCTCAATCGGTCAAATTTTGCAGACTTTAATTCTCATGTGGGAAGTACTTGAACCACCAGACATGATCAACCAAGTTGAGTTTTTATAAGAGTTAGATAACGCAAGGAGTCTAGTTTAAATGGTCTCGTTGAACCCAAGAATCCCCGTGTTTAGACCCTAGGGTGTACACACAAGTAATCCTGGGAAAGGTTTCAGCCTTTTTTCAGCCAGGAATTTAAGCTTTGGTTAGGCTGCAAATCAAAAAGGTGCGTTCAATAAAGCACCCTACCAGATCGATGATCGCACTGGGTGTGGGAGTTGCTACGGGATTAAGCGCCATGGCGCTGCTGCGGATTTGGCGGGGTAACAAATCTTCGGAATTAGAGTTAAACGCCGATTTAGCAGCTATAGCGATCGCTCAACGTCGGGGTTACTCAGAAACTCAAGCAGCGGAGCATTTATTATCTGCCATTGAGGCGATCGCTGGTATGAAAAAAAATGGTAGTTTAGATTTTAATGAATTAATTCCTTGTCAAAATTTACGGGCGATCGGTAATTTATCACAGTGATAGACCTGATATTCATATCCGGTCACTCCCGGTAAGTTCTGAAAATCAAGTGAACATTGTTGTTGTACTGTCTCCCCTATAGGAGCATGAAAATTAACTAACCATAAATCAAAGGGGCGGGGTAATTGTTTAACAGTTGTGCCTAAGGCTATAGTAGAGGTATTAGGGTCCTGGTCTTGATGGGCTAGGAGAAATTGGGTATTAGTCTGTGAACCTGAGAATTTTAATTCCCTGGCTATACTGATCATCTCTCCGGTTTGTACTAAAGTTTTATGGGTTGTGGCTATCAACACTGGTTGTGAAGAATTTTCTTCAATCACGGGAACCAATAAATCAGGGCGGTAATATTTGCGATAACCCAGATTAAAGGTAACTGTAATGGCGCTAAGTAATCCCATCACCCAAATCAGGATGACAGCTTGTTTACCGGTGATACCCCATTGACCAATGTTGGGATTTTGATAACAACTTGCTAGAGTCGCACCCAGGAGGATCATCACAGCGGGAAAGTAAACAAAACTATAACGAGCGCCCCGTGTGATATCTATACCCAGGAAGTAAGTAAAGCAGAAAAATAAAGCGATCGCTCCTAATATCACCCCAGCAAACACCTGAGTGATGAAACTAGTTTCAGGGTTTTGTAGTTGTACTTTAAGACCAGCAATTAAAATAGGTATTGCCCAAATAAAGAAAATTAACATTACCAACCCGGAGAGAATGATCACCGTTAACTGTGGTGCTTCCACCGGGAGGAGGGAAATCATGGTAATCCAGGTGGCTAAAGCTTGGAAAATAGGGCTAATCCAACTTAGTCCCACCCGTTCACCTTGAATCCACTCTGTTAAAGCACCAATATGACGATTTTGCAACCAGGTAGGTAACCAAACTAACCCAGCTACAGCAGTACCAGCTGCAATCAAATATAGTCGCCGCCAACTGGGAGAGAATAACACCCAATTTTTTGCCTGTGTTTGTTGTTTCCCCGCTACAAAAATCAACACTAAAGCAATGGCGCTCAGAGTGAGAACAAAAAAGTAATGAGTAGCAATACCCAAGGCGTTAATACTTACCCAAGCAACAATTAACCACATGGGTAATAAGGTTTGGTTTTGCAAGTGATTGATAGCAATCACTAAGCAAGCTAAGGAACCCATCACCCAGAGGATAGCCAAACTATAATGACGTGCTTCCTGTGCTAAATAAATACCGTATGGTGAAACTGCGATCATGGCCGCCGATAATTGTCCCACTAATGCAGAACGAAAAGCTAACTTACCCAAAACATAAGCACAGGGAATAGAAACTGCACCCAGTAAAGCGGGAAATGAGCGCGCAGCAAACAATGATACTATACCTTCTTGATGGGGAAATAGTTTCATCCACAGATGAACCATTACAAAATATATAGGTGGATGGCTATCTTCTGTGAGGAGATGATGAATTACATCCCCCACACCAGCGGCGGGATTTATTTGTAATGGCTGTAATAATATATCAGAGGCGATCGCTTGATCTAAGGGTATTGGTAAAAAACTATTTCCCAAGCTAAACACCAAAGTAGCAATTTCATCAATCCAAGGTGGTTTAGCTGTTAAGTTGGTGAACCGTAAAGCCACACCTATTATGAACCATATCAGCAACAGTAAAGGATGAAACCAGGGAGCGGAAACGGTAGAGCGCCAATCTTTATTGAAATACATATACTTGTAGAATTTTGGCTGGCTGAAATTAAAAAAATGATGTACTAATATCTAATGAATTTATCTATTGTTTGACCTCGGATATTTTACGATAAATTTGTGTGGTTTCCATGTTCCTTAAGAGTGTATAATCTGTTTTGAGTGTTCTTTCCAGTAAGGCGATCGCTTCTGGATGACTTTGTAAATACCAAACATTTTCCTTTTTGACAATAAACTCAGGTTTTTGTGCCAACACTTCCAGTAATGCTTGATTAGTATTAGCAGTTGGACCTTGGAGAACACGTAGTAAATATTCTTTGGATATATTTGATGGATGGGTGACTATTTTTGTAGGCGGTTTCAGGTTCAGGAGCCAATAAACCAGATGATGATCCATCATATATGCTGTAATATCACTTCCTCCCTGTTCAGCTAAATATTTAGCTAAATCATATTCTTTCCCGTATAAGATTGATTGTTGTGTCACCAGACGCACCCCTATAGTTTTGTATTCATTCAAACTGGGTGTAACCGTGAGCATCAAGGTGACTATGAGTATGAAATAACCTGGTTTTAAGTTTAAATCCAAGATTTTCATCAACCAAGATGCTAATACCAGAGCCAAAAAAGGAGCCAGTTGAATCATATAATGACTATGTGCCGCACCACTATTTAAAATCGACCATTCAGTACCAAAAAAGTATATCAATAAGTATATAAATTTATTTCGTTGCTGTGAATATTTTTTCTGTTGTTTAATAATTAAAATAATCTGATAACAACCTATTAAAAATATAATCCCCCAAATATCATAAATTTGCTTAAATATAATTTGCCAGAATGGTATTTGAGAATGTGAGTAAGCTAACGAAGCATCAATTACCGCAGCCTTAAATAGGGCAAAATTGTTTGTCGCTATGTATGGTAAAAACAAAACTATGAATGGAATTAAACAACCAATTCCATAGGCAAATATGGATAATAAACTTTTATAATGTAAATTAAAATTATTAATGCTTCTAGCTGCAATATATAAACCTAAAATTAATGCTACATAAGCTAAATTTAGGCGAATCATACAAGCGGTTCCCATCAGCAAACCAACAATGAAAAATTTTAGATTACTTAATTTAAGCTCTTTCAAGAGCAGGGCTAATGAACCGAGTAAAGGTACAATAGCTATATGCTCGGTCATCGTAGATTTACCATCCATCAACGGACCAGTTAAAATAACAAAGATAATAGCAGCTAATAAACTCAATTTTCGTCCCCACACACAGCGACAAATATAGTAAGTCAGAATGGCTGATATGATTACGCATATTGTCCCAAATAGGCGAATAGATATGATAGATTTACCAAAAGCTAAAATAGGTAAAGCATAGCTAAAGAATGCAAGTGGTGGCTTTAAATCCCATATTTCTACATATGGTAAGTTACCATTTAAAATGGACTGACCCATTAAAATAAATGTACTTTCATCCCAATTGAATGTAGAACGGAAGAAAAAGGGTAAGCGGAAGAACAGAGTAAATAGAGTTATAATACACAGATGCCAATATCTCATGATGGGTATTTTTAGGATTTATCCAAGTCGTAAAAGGGTTAATTCTGTAGGCAGATATTTACTGATTTAACCATAGTTCCTCTCTTCAATAACTCGGATATGGTCACAAATTCATATCCCTGGGGAGTGTAAGCACTCAAAATTCTTTCCACCACTTCTACAGTATTATGCCGACTAGCATATACTCCCCCTTTCGCGACACCATCGGAGTCATGTAAAAGTATGATGCTCCCATTGTGAAAGCTTTTTTCAAATATATTCATCATTTCTCCCGCTGACTTACCTCGCCAGTCCTGTAAATCCACATCCCAAAATATAATGGGTTTTTGCATCTGCTTTAAAACATTAAGCATTGTCATCAGTTACAGCAAAGCAGATTTTTAGTAACTGAGATTACTTAAATTATTTTTTTAGATGTTCAAAACCAGCAGAAAAAATATGATAATTTTAATACAAATTTGTTAAGAATAGTTACAATACCGTAACGGAAGGAAATATTATTTATGGTAAATTCACTTGAGAATACCCCACCACATCAAGTGGTGATTGTTGGTGGAGGCTTTGGTGGACTGTATGCGGCCAAGGCACTTGCTAAGGCGAAGGTAAATGTTACCCTGATCGATAAACGTAATTTTCACCTATTTCAGCCGCTGTTATATCAAGTTGCTACGGGTACCCTATCACCTGCTGATATTTCCTCGCCATTACGCTCGGTGCTGAGTAAGAGCAAAAATACTCAGGTGTTGCTGGGGGAAGTAGATGATCTTAATCCAGAGGCACGGGAAGTAATTATAGGTAAAAAAAGAGTAACCTATGATACGTTAATTGTAGCTACAGGTGCGAAGCATTCCTATTTTGGTCAGGATGAATGGGAAGAATTCGCCCCAGGTTTGAAAACCGTAGAAGATGCTATAGAAATGCGTCGGCGCATATTTTCGGCATTTGAAGCCGCAGAACAAGAAACAGACCCTGAAAAACGCCTAGCTCTACTGACCTTTGTGATTGTGGGTGGTGGCCCGACTGGTGTAGAATTGGCAGGGGCGATCGCGGAATTGGCATACCAAACTCTCAAGGAAGATTTCCGCAATATTGACACTTCAGAAACGCAAATTTTACTGTTAGAAGGAATGGATCGCATCCTTCCACCTTTTGCGCCAGATTTATCCGAAGCTGCAGCAGCATCTCTCAAGGAGTTGGGTGTGGTTGTGGAGACCAAAGCCTTGGTAACCAAGATTGAAAATGATGTTGTTACCCTCAAACAAGGTGAGGAGGTCAGACAAATCCCGTCTAAAACTATTTTGTGGGCTGCAGGTGTCAAAGCTTCACCCATGGGAAAAGTCTTAGCTGAACGCACAGGTGCGCAGTGCGATCGCGCCGGGCGTGTGATTGTAGAATCTGACTTGAGTATTAAGGGGTATGATAATATTTTTGTAGTTGGTGATTTGGCTCATTTCTCCCATCACAATGGGAAACCTTTACCAGGGGTTGCACCTGTTGCTAAACAGGAAGGAGAATATGTTGCGTCACTGATTCAAAAACGGCTTCAAGGTCAAACTTTGCCATCCTTCAATTACACCGACCACGGTAGCTTGGCAATGATTGGGCAAAACTCCGCTGTGGTAGATTTGGGTTTCATCAAGTTAAAAGGTTTCTTTGCATGGCTGTTTTGGCTATTGATTCACATCTACTTTTTAATTGAGTTTGATAATAAGTTGGTAGTAACCATTCAGTGGGTATGGAACTATATTACCCGTAATCGTGGAGCTAGGTTGATTACAGGTCAGCAGGTTTCTCTAAAAGTAGAAGTTGATGGGAGTACTCATTACCAACCATCAGTAGATAGGCGTCCAGTTAACGTTTAGCCTTTAGTGTGTTTAGGTTGGCTGCAATCGGGTGTTTTTCGGTGAAACCCCTGTAGAAACGTTCCCAGGAACGTTTCTATACCTAGATTTACCAATTGAGGAATTTGATCAAAAAAACGTAGATTTACTTTCAGTTTGTTGAATAAAGGCCTCAAATTGATTATTGGGGGTCCATTGGATAGCGCCGTCATCTCTAGTAGAAAATAGCTGTGTCTGGTTTTTACTCAGATTAGATAAGGTTTTTGAGTCTAAATTAGTATAAGAGGTTATGGCCACCTGTGGTTGAAGCGTTTGTAACAAATCTGACAATAACTCAGGTCTACACCACAGTACTTGTGGACGCACTAGGCTACCTGCTTTGACTAGCTGTTCTACCTCCTGAGCCTTGACATCCCCCACCAATAGCCAATTCTGTCCTTGAATTTGCAGTTGTAAGACAGGTAACTGGTCATTAATTAACTGAGCAGTTACTGAACCAGTATTGACTATTTGACCAGGTGCTAAAGGTTGGTGTATTCCTTGTTGCTTTTGCACTTGCTGTTGAATTGCCTGATTAGTAATGTTGTTTGTGAGGTTGGCTGAATATTCATAAAACTTATCTATTCTTATAGCTTGTAGTACTTCCAACCAAGCGCTAGTTTCCTGGTATTTTAAATTACTGCTGATTCCGCTGCGATCAGTGCCGAAGGCGATCGCCGAATCTATGTGATTAATGCCCTGCTGTTGTAAAAATGGTAAAATTGTGAAGCGTCCAGTCCCCTGCTTTCCACTATTAATTAGTGTCACCTTTCCCCGATCCTGAATGACTACAACTGGTTCTTTACCTGCTGCTAGGACTGTGACCCTAAATAATGTATTGGCAGAATGCCAAAAGGGGATGAGTACAAAACCGATGGCCATGAAACTGGCAAATAACCAGCGTTTTTGCCACCAAGGTACTAGCCAAACCAAAATCACCAGTGCATATATTGCTAGCAATTGCCACGTAGATATACTACCCAAATTCAGAGAATTACCGGGAAATTTATTAAATAGTTCTACTAATTTAAATAACCAGTCAGTAGGATAATATAATAGTCCTGCTAAGGTGCTGCCACCTGTAGGCCAAAGTAATGCTGCTATGCCGCTAATAATCCCACCTATACTAATGGTTGCAATCAAAGGTGTGCTAATCATATTTAGTATTACACCGTAAGCCGGCATCACCCCAAATACAAAAAGTTGCACAGGTAAAGTCCAAATTGTCGCAGCCAGGGGAACGGCAATTAAGGAAGCGATGACCGGTGGTAACCAATCTAAGCGTTTTACCAATGCGGGAACTGTGACCACTAACCCTAGTGTGGCTAAAAAACTCAATTGAAAGCCTAAATCCCAAATCCATAGGGGATTAATTAACAATAATAAAGTTGCTGCTAATAACAGAGAGCCAAATTTTTTAACTTTTCTTTGTAATAATAAACCCACTAAAGCCGCAAAACCCATAATTACCGCCCTGAGTACTGAAGGTTGGAACCCTGTTAAACTCAGGAAAATAATTAAGGCTAAACAGCCAAAAGTAAACCGTGTTCTCTCAGATGCACGGCTTGTCAACTGCATTACCAAACCTAACACCAAAGAAACGTGAAATCCTGAAGCTGCTAACGTGTGAGCCAATCCAGCTTTGATAAACAAATCACGGATATCGTGAGGTAAATCAACTGCTTTGCTACCTAACACCATTGCACTTACCAATGGACCATGTGGAACACCCAGGCTTTGAGTGTGCGATCGCACAATTCGCTGCCGAACTTGCCACCATCCCCACGGACGTTGATCATACTCATCCAGGAAAGTAATCTGTCTTCCACTCAAACCCGCAAATATTCCTTGGTAATTGAGAAACTTCTGAAAATCGAAACCACCTGGGTTGTATGCTGTTCTTGGCTTGTATAAAACTCCCGTCACAGAAATTTGTTGACCAGGATATAACCCAGTAGCCTGGAGCAAGGGTACCGTTACATATAATTTTCCCGTCACACCTTTAGCCGCATCTAGCGGGCCGGTTTCATTCTTAACTTGATCAACCTGAGTAGCTGCTAATACAAATTGTCCTCGTTGGTTGCGAGTTAAACGGGGGTTACTTATCACTTGGCCACGAACCATCACCAGTTGTTGCTGATTACCATTATTTTCCGATACCAGCAATGTACTAATATCTTGCGCTCCGGGTTGGGGCGATCGCCATTGAAAATATACACTTGCTAATAACCCCACTAAACCGGCAACTAACCATATTCTAGAATGAGGAATATTTGACCAGATATTTCTTAATCCCTGATTTGTATTGCCATCATTTGGGTATTGTGTAGCCTTCCCTAATCTGCGTTTTCTAAACAGAAGCGCCCCCACCATCCCTAAACCTAAAACCCAAAACCCACCCCAAGCCACCGAGGTAAACAACAACCCTAAAATAAAACCAAGACAGATAACCACACCACTCGTCGGAATCATAAGTCACTCGTCAAAAGTAAAGCAAACATAATAACTCTTTAGGCTCCCAAACTTGCTGATTTGCTCTCTTAGTTAGGACTGAGGCAAAAAAACCTTACTTTTTCAGGTTGAGTGTCCACTCAAACTCTCATTAGTCAGTCCAATCTGTGATTTATTCTCACCTGACCCGTGCCTCAGTCCTGTTATTGTTTTACATTCAAGAGCTACAAACCTTTATCCCCTTGAGTAAAGGAAAACCCAACTTTTCCCGTTGCTCAACATATAGATGAGCCACCTTCCGAGCCAAATGACGAATCCTGCCAATGTAACGAGTTCTCTCCGTCACCGAAATTACGCCTCTAGCATCCAGTAAGTTAAACGTATGTGAACACTTCATAACATAATCGAGGCTGGGTACCACCAAACCACGCTCAGTTAATTGGCCAGCCTCCTGCTCATATAAATTAAACAGTGTTAACAGCAACTCAGGATTAGACCCTTCAAAGTTATAAGTACACTGCTCAATCTCACTTTGTAGGAAAACATCACCATAAGTTATGTTGTCAGTCCAAGCAATCTTAGTAATGGCTTCCACTTGCTGGAGGTACATCACCAACCGCTCTAACCCATAGGTGATTTCAATCGACACGGGACGACAATCAATTCCGCCACACTGTTGGAAATAGGTAAATTGAGTAATTTCCATCCCATCTAACCAAACTTCCCAACCAGTTCCCCAAGCACCCACCGTCGCATCTTCCCAGTTATCTTCCACAAACCGAATATCGTGGTCTTCTGGACGAATCCCCAGAGCAGACAAGGAATCAAGGTAAATTTCTTGAATATTATCTGGCGACGGCTTAATCAGAACTTGATACTGATAATAGTGTTGAAAGCGATTGGGGTTTTCACCATAGCGCCCATCAGTAGGACGACGGCATGGTTCAACATAAGCCACTGACCAAGGCTCCGGTCCCAAAGCCCTTAAAAATGTATGGGGGTTTTTAGTACCCGCCCCCTTCTCAATGTCATATGGTTGAGCAATTAAGCAACCACGGTCACCCCAAAACTGATGCAATAAACTAATCACAGACTGAAAATTCACGCTCTATCCTCCCTTAGTCAGCAACTGGCATACACTATTGTTGCCTACAACCTAGCACTGTGGCGAGTTTCAGAGACATGAAAAAAAAATCTGGAAATTTTAGAAAAAAAGAGTTGACAAAGGTAGAGACAGTAGCTATATTGGATAAGTGCCTGAGAGACAAGCGCCGCAAAGCGCAGTCCGAGGGAACACCGAACCATGAAAATATTATAGTTTGAAAGCAATTATACAGCAAATATTGCGCGTCAAGTCAATAAATTAACTAGACTGAAGTTAAAAAAGAGCAGTCAAAAGAGCTAAAACAAACAATTCAAAACGGAGAGTTTGATCCTGGCTCAGGATGAACGCTGGCGGTATGCTTAACACATGCAAGTCGAACGGTCTTTTCGGAGATAGTGGCGGACGGGTGAGTAACGCGTGAGAATCTGGCTTCAGGTCGGGGACAACCACTGGAAACGGTGGCTAATACCGGATATGCCGAGAGGTGAAAGGCTAGCTGCCTGAAGATGAGCTCGCGTCTGATTAGCTAGTAGGTGTGGTAAAGGCGCACCTAGGCGACGATCAGTAGCTGGTCTGAGAGGATGATCAGCCACACTGGGACTGAGACACGGCCCAGACTCCTACGGGAGGCAGCAGTGGGGAATTTTCCGCAATGGGCGAAAGCCTGACGGAGCAATACCGCGTGAGGGAGGAAGGCTCTTGGGTTGTAAACCTCTTTTCTCAGGGAAGAAAAAAATGACGGTACCTGAGGAATAAGCATCGGCTAACTCCGTGCCAGCAGCCGCGGTAATACGGAGGATGCAAGCGTTATCCGGAATGATTGGGCGTAAAGGGTCCGCAGGTGGCCATGTAAGTCTGCTGTTAAAGAATGAGGCTTAACCTCATCAGAGCGGTGGAAACTACACAGCTAGAGTGCGGTCGGGGTAGAGGGAATTCCTGGTGTAGCGGTGAAATGCGTAGATATCAGGAAGAACACCAGTGGCGAAAGCGCTCTACTAGACCATAACTGACACTGAGGGACGAAAGCTAGGGGAGCGAATGGGATTAGATACCCCAGTAGTCCTAGCCGTAAACGATGGATACTAGGCGTGGCTTGTATCGACCCGAGCCGTGCCGGAGCTAACGCGTTAAGTATCCCGCCTGGGGAGTACGCACGCAAGTGTGAAACTCAAAGGAATTGACGGGGGCCCGCACAAGCGGTGGAGTATGTGGTTTAATTCGATGCAACGCGAAGAACCTTACCAAGACTTGACATGTCGCGAATCCTGCCGAAAGGTGGGAGTGCCTTCGGGAGCGCGAACACAGGTGGTGCATGGCTGTCGTCAGCTCGTGTCGTGAGATGTTGGGTTAAGTCCCGCAACGAGCGCAACCCTCGTTTTTAGTTGCCAGCATGAAGATGGGCACTCTAGAGAGACTGCCGGTGACAAACCGGAGGAAGGTGGGGATGACGTCAAGTCAGCATGCCCCTTACGTCTTGGGCTACACACGTACTACAATGCTACGGACAAAGGGCAGCGACACAGCGATGTGAAGCAAATCTCGTAAACCGTAGCTCAGTTCAGATCGCAGGCTGCAACTCGCCTGCGTGAAGTAGGAATCGCTAGTAATTGCAGGTCAGCATACTGCAGTGAATTCGTTCCCGGGCCTTGTACACACCGCCCGTCACACCATGGAAGCTGGTCACGCCCGAAGTCGTTACCCCAACTTTTAGGAGAGGGGGATGCCGAAGGTAGGACTGGTGACTGGGGTGAAGTCGTAACAAGGTAGCCGTACCGGAAGGTGTGGCTGGATCACCTCCTTTTAGGGAGACCTAATCCACTCAGATATCGAAAACATCAAGTAAATAGATGCTGAGATGGTCATTCCTAGGTCGGTCGCGAGGATTTGCTGAAGCTTTCAAACTATAGGTTGGGTTCGGATAATGGGCTATTAGCTCAGGTGGTTAGAGCGCACCCCTGATAAGGGTGAGGTCCCTGGTTCGAGTCCAGGATGGCCCACCTGAAAATAATAAGTAATGAACAGAGCGTAAGTAGTAGTAAATTGCGAATTACGAAATGGAAATTACGAGTTATTAGATGGGGGTTTAGCTCAGTTGGTAGAGCGCCTGCTTTGCAAGCAGGATGTCAGCGGTTCGAGTCCGCTAATCTCCACCTTGTGTAAAAATCACAAGCCAGAAATATCTGAACTGTCAGAGAAGACAAAAAAAGATATAAGCATTGTGGTTATGTACACAGTATGATAAAATGATAGATCGAGAAAGATTCAGCAATTGATTGCGCCAACAATCGAACTGCTGGGTAAAACTCAGCCAGAACCTTGAAAACTGCATAGTAACGCGAAAAAAAGCAGGCAGACACAGACAATCAAATGAAAGTGTTTGCAGTGGAAAAAACCAATGTAAAGTGGTCAAGCTAATAAGGGCTAACGGTGGATACCTAGGCACACAGAGGCGAAGAAGGACGTGGTTACCGACGATATGCTCCGGGGAGTTGGAAGCAAACTAAGAGCCGGAGATTTCCGAATGGGGCAACCCTAAAGACTACCTGCTGAATATATAGGCAGGAAAGAGCTAACCCAGCGAACTGAAACATCTTAGTAGCTGGAGGAAAAGAAATCAAAAGAGATTCCCTAAGTAGTGGTGAGCGAAAGGGGAAAAGCCTAAACCAAAGGATTAATCCTTTGGGGTAGTGGGACAGCGATATCGAATCTGGAGGTTAGACGAAGCAGCTAAATACTGCACCAAAGAAGGTGAAAGTCCTGTAGTCGAAAACTAAAGGATAGTAGCTGAATCCCGAGTAGCATGGGGCACGAGGAATCCCATGTGAATCAGCGAGGACCATCTCGTAAGGCTAAATACTACTGTGTGACCGATAGTGAACCAGTACCGCGAGGGAAAGGTGAAAAGAACCCCGGAAGGGGAGTGAAATAGAACATGAAACCGTTAGCCTACAAGCAGTGGGAGTCCGATTAAACGGATGACCGCGTACCTGTTGAAGAATGAGCCGGCGACTTATAGGCACTGGTAGGTTAAGGCGAGAATGCTGGAGCCCAAGGGAAACCGAGTCTGAAGAGGGCGAAAAATCAGTGTTTATAGACCCGAACCCTGGTGATCTAACCATGGCCAGGATGAAGCTTGGGTAACACCAAGTGGAGGTCCGAACCGACTGATGTTGAAAAATCAGCGGATGAGTTGTGGTTAGGGGTGAAATGCCAATCGAACCAGGAGCTAGCTGGTTCTCCCCGAAATGTGTTTAGGCGCAGCGGTAATGAATATACCTGGGGGGTAAAGCACTGTTTCGGTGCGGGCTGGGAGACCGGTACCAAATCGAGACAAACTAAGAATACCCAGGGCACACATTGCCAGTGAGACAGTGGGGGATAAGCTTCATTGTCAAGAGGGAAACAGCCCAGACCACCAGCTAAGGTCCCCCAAATCATCACTAAGTGAGAAAGGAGGTGAGATTGCATAGACAACTAGGAGGTTTGCCTAGAAGCAGCCACCCTTGAAAGAGTGCGTAATAGCTCACTAGTCAAGCGATCTTGCGCCGAAAATGAACGGGGCTAAGTGATGTACCGAAGCTGTGGGATTAAGAAATTAATCGGTAGGGGAGCGTTCCGTAGTAGGAAGAAGCAGTAGCGGTAAGCAGCTGTGGACGAGACGGAAGTGAGAATGTCGGCTTGAGTAGCGAAAACATTGGTGAGAATCCAATGCCCCGAAACCCTAAGGGTTCCTCCGGCAGGTTCGTCCACGGAGGGTTAGTCGGGACCTAAGGCGAGGTCGAAAGGCGTAGTCGATGGACACAGGGTGAATAATCCCTGACTAAGATGTGGGAGCATGGCGAGGGACGCATGAAAGATAACCATACCCTAATTGGTTTGGGAGGGGTTTACGAACTCCGCATGGTGAAGGATAGTGTCAAGAAAAGCTCGTTATGTGATGAAAGCATCATACCCGTACCCGAAACCGACACAGGTAGGGAGGTTGAGAATACCAAGGGGCGCGAGATAACTCTCTCTAAGGAACTCGGCAAAATGGCCCCGTAACTTCGGAAGAAGGGGTGCCCACGAAAGTGGGTCGCAGTGAAGAGATCCAGGCGACTGTTTACCAAAAACACAGGTCTCCGCTAACTCGAAAGAGGACGTATGGGGGCTGACGCCTGCCCAGTGCCGGAAGGTTAAGGAAGTTGGTCAGGGGTTCGCCCTGAAGCTGACGACCGAAGCCCCGGTGAACGGCGGCCGTAACTATAACGGTCCTAAGGTAGCGAAATTCCTTGTCGGGTAAGTTCCGACCCGCACGAAAGGCGTAACGATCTGGATGGTGTCTCAGAGAGAGACTCGGCGAAATAGGAATGTCTGTGAAGATACGGACTGCCTGCACCTGGACAGAAAGACCCTATGAAGCTTTACTGTAGCCTGGAATTGTGTTCGGGCTTGGCTTGCGCAGGATAGGTGGGAAGCGAAGAAGTACCCCTTGTGGGGGGTATGGAGCTAACGGTGAGATACCACTCTGGCGAAGCTAGAATTCTAACCTGACACCCTGAGCGGGTGTAGGAACAGTTTCAGGTGGGCAGTTTGACTGGGGCGGTCGCCTCCTAAAAGGTAACGGAGGCGCGCAAAGGTTCTCTCAGCACGCTTGGAAACCGTGCGGCGAGTGTAAAGGCAGAAAGAGAGCTTGACTGCAAGAGTTACAACTCAAGCAGGGACGAAAGTCGGCCTTAGTGATCCGACGGCACAGCATGGAATGGCCGTCGCTCAACGGATAAAAGTTACTCTAGGGATAACAGGCTGATCTCCCCCAAGAGTCCACATCGACGGGGAGGTTTGGCACCTCGATGTCGGCTCATCGCAACCTGGGGCGGAAGTACGTCCCAAGGGTTGGGCTGTTCGCCCATTAAAGCGGTACGTGAGCTGGGTTCAGAACGTCGTGAGACAGTTCGGTCCATATCCGGTGCAGGCGTAAGAGCATTGAGAGGAGCCTTCCTTAGTACGAGAGGACCGGGAAGGACGCACCGCTGGTGTACCAGTTATTCCACCAGGAGTAGACGCTGGGTAGCTAAGTGCGGAGCGGATAACCGCTGAAAGCATCTAAGTGGGAAGCCCACCTCAAGATGAGTGCTCTCACTACTAAAGTAGGTAAGGTCACGGGCAGAACACCCGTTTATAGGCTCTAAGTGGAAGTACAGTAATGTATGTAGCTGAGGAGTACTAATAGACCGAGGGCTTGACCTCATCACTCTGGTTTTCGCGTTACTTGCAGTCTTCGGGGTCCTGTGACCCACTACTCTTTCCTGGTGTCTATGGCGCGGTGGAACCACACTGATCCCTTCCCGAACTCAGAGGTGAAACGCTGCAAGCGGCCACGATAGTTGAGGGGTAGCCCTCCGCAAAAATAGCTCGATGCCAGGTTTATATTTCTAACACCATAAACAAAAGCCTCTTCTACTATTGAAGGGGCTTTTGTTTTTTTTCTCTTGGCTTATTTCTTGAGGGAGAGTACCTGATAATACAATCTAGCGATCGCTAGATGCTACAACTATATGAAAGAACCTAAAATACAGTTGTTGCAGCTAAAAAAAAATACAGTTGTGGATGCCATATTAGAACAAACCCATAAATTAAAACAAGCCTTAGTTGATTTTGTCTTGGGTGCAGAAGGACAACTAGCACAAGCATTAGAAACTTATGCGACCGCGCATTTGCGCCGAGGTACTGGAGATACTATTCAGCAACAATTCATCATTGATAGCTTTCTTGTAGAAGGAAAAATTGCCGATAAGTCACCATTAGATTTGTTTATTGAAAACCGTCAGGATTTATCAGACGGCTATATCTCCGAGGGCTTAAGTCTGCGCAGTTTAATCCAGAACTGGTATCATAGTTTTATTGGCTTATTTGCCGTCACTAATCTTTTACCAGATGGCTTTGAGTTCAGGAATTGGCTTACAGATAAGCACTACATTGTCAACCCAAGCGATACTCAAACCATACAAGGGTTATCTCGGTTGAAACCGGGAGAAATATTACTAACTCGTATTTTTCCCGTTAACAATACTTGCTGAACTTTTCTAGCCCCTATATACTTATGGGAAAATTGGGTAACCCAAAACTCGCTGTAGCAATTGGTAATTTCAAAGAAAACTATAAAAATCATCTTTATAGCGATGCTCCTGACTTACTAGAAGAAGCTTGGCAGTCAGTAGTACAATATCATCAGCAGTTTGTAGACTTTTTTGGTGGTGATGAAATTACATTGCCGGGATATCAACTGAATAAAAAAATTGCCGAATTTCAAGAATTAATTACTCAGAAACATTTGGCTGTAGCAGGAATTGATGCTTCCAAATCTCTAGCGGAAATGGCAGCAGAAGCGGGTATTAGCGAAGAGGAAATACAAACCGCTGCAAAAGAAGTTGGTGCAGACTCTAATGTATTTTGTCAGATATTTAAAGGTAAGAATGCCTGCGGCAATACTAAAATGGTTATGCCCAGGGTTAATTTACCTGCCGAACTGAGGAAAGCAGAACAGGTTACTGTTCTTTCCCATCCGCGCTGGGGACAAATGTTTTTACCAACATATACGAGAATGCAAGCAATTCTCTCACATCATGAAGATGGGCAAGATATTGAAGGTAATCACACACTAATTCGCTACTATTTGGAAGATAAAAGTATTAATGCTTTTATCTGGTATCGTTTATGCCAAAAGTATCCAAATCAACTAGAGGAGGTATTGCAAGGTTTTCTCCAACGTCCAGATTTTAACCTGCTAAACGAATTGGATTCACTTTTACAGGAATTTGATAAACCTATAGAGCCAGATTTGCCAGAAGTCGCCAGTGTGCCTATACATTTGCACAATTTATTTCAAGAAGCCCTAGCAGAAGTTAACAAATCTCAACCCAAAGTTAAGAGACCAAAGAAATCAACAAAGGGTTTTCAGTCAGGGTAGCAATAATGCGCAGTTCATCACTCTAAGCAAACTACTATTCGCAATGCTACCCAACATAGCACTTAATATGCAAAGCCTGGATATTTAGTCATATTCAATTTCCAACTGAGCTACAGTGACGGCGTTAAAAGCGAACGCCAAAACTAAGGGCATAGGACACTTAAATATAAATGTGGAAAATATGGCTACAATTGTACCAATTACTGCCGATGCTGACCATACTTTTTCCTCAACAGTTAAGCCCCTTTCAGCTTTGATCAAGTTAAGTACATGATTGGGAATGGGTTCTGACATTACCCCGCCAGGCGGAAAAGCCCAATAGCTGTTGCGCCGCTCGACAAATAATTCTGTCCAGCCATTTTCTTCGCACCATGCTTCAATCCACTCAACAGAGTAATGAGTCATAATCATAATCTTGTGGGTAATTAAGACTTGTAGAATTTGTGTAGTTGGTAAATATAAGTTGCTGACAGATTTGCTGAATAGTTAACCAATGATTATGAACTCAGAGGAAATACCCCACATATAGAACCCCAGATGTAAAGCGGTCTAGCTATTTGGGACAAACAAGAATTGCTTAACTACTCATATAATTAAAAGATTAACAGTCTCTCCTACCTGTGGCACTCAAAATACAATAAACTTTACTTATATAAGCTAATATCAAGAATTGTAAATAACTCAGCTAACTCACAGGTCAGTACTGGGTCGATCGCTTGTTAACTTATCCAACTATGTAGGTTATCCTATGAATATGGTGTTGGATGGCTAATAATCCTCACAAACTTGATTATGTGTGGTGCAAAATATAGCCGAAAAATATGGTAATAAAATTAAAATGGCTGACAATTTTGCGAGTTGTGCTGCTATCCATTGGTATTAAATTGCTGAACAATAGGCTGGGGGAGTGCGATCGCCTATATGCTTATGGCAGGTAATAACAGTATTTTTTATCCCTTAGCAGATTATTACAAAAAATTCTATCGGGTAAGGTCAAAGATGATTAAAGACTTTTCAATATTAGTTAGGGCCCCAAAACAGTTACCCAATATATTTTGGAAGCAAGGATTAGCATTGATTCTAGGCATTATACTATTTTGCCAAGCTTCCCCACCAGCCAGGGCAGATTGGACTCATCCCATGTCATTTAGTAATGCAGAATTAGCCAGACGTGATTTTTCAGGACAAACTTTACAAGCGATCAGTTCTCTAACGCCAATATGGAATTAGCTAACTTTGAAGGTGCTGACTTACGAGGAGCCGTGATGAGTGCTTCGGTGATGACTCAAGCCAATCTTCACGGAGCCGATTTAACTAATGCTATGGTGGATCAGGTAAACTTAACAGGGGCTGATTTAAGCGATGCCATTTTTACAGAAGCTCTTTTGTTACGCTCCACCTTTACTGATGTGAATATCAATAGTGCGGATTTCACAGATGCAATTTTGGATAGAGCGCAAATTAAAGAACTGTGTCACAAAGCCAGTGGTGTAAACTCTAAAACTGGCGTAGAAACTAGTTATTCTCTGGGATGTCGATGAAGCGTGTTGGTATAATTGGTGGTGGACAACTGGCCTGGATGATGGGGGGTGCGTCCAAAAAATTAGGATTAGAATTGGTAGTGCAAACTCCGAGTCTTAATGATCCTGCGGTTTCCACGGCTGAGGATGTTGTTTTGGCATCAGTTGATGATGCTATTTCCACAGATCTGTTAGCACAAAAGACTGATGTCATCACATTTGAAAATGAATTTGTTGATTTGGATTCCTTATCTTTAATCCAAAACCAAGGTGTTTGTTTTCGCCCGAGGTTAGAAGCCTTAAGGCCTCTTTTAGATAAATATGATCAACGCTGCTACTTACAAGATTTGGAATTACCTGTCCCCCGATTTTTCGCTCTCGAACAACTAGACAATCTCTCGTCTCAAACAGCACACCTGGGTTTTCCTCTTGTTTTAAAATCCCGACGGCATGGTTATGATGGTCAAGGGACTTTCATTATTAATGATTTAGCATCTTTGGAGCAAAAGCTAAATTCTCACATCACAACTAAAGATTTAAGTCAACATCTATTTTTAATAGAAGAATTTGTCCCCTTTGAACGAGAATTAGCAATAATTGCGGCTCGTTCCACAGAAGGTGAGGTTGTGACTTACCCAGTGGTAGAAACCCAACAAGAGCAACAGGTATGTCGGCGAGTGATTGCACCAGCTGATATTACACCCAACCAAGCAGCAGAAATAGAAGCGATCGCCCATACTCTCTTAAATAACTTGGAAGTAGTGGGAGTTTTTGGGATTGAACTATTTCTCACCCCCAGCGGTAAAGTCTTGGTCAATGAAATTGCCCCTCGTACCCATAATTCTGGGCATTTCTCTTTAGACGCTTGTGAAACATCTCAGTTTGAACAGCACTTGAGAGCAGTTTGTGGTTTACCTTTGGGCAATCCTGATTTACATTGTGCTAGTGCCGTCATGGTAAACCTGCTGGGGTATGAAATTTCCAGAAGCGACTACCAAACCCAGCGCCAAAAGTTAGCCGAGATTCCCCAAGCTTTTGTTCACTGGTACGGGAAAACAGAATCACGTCTTGGGCGCAAACTCGGACACGTCACCGTGTTATTAGATGATAAAAACCGAGATACCATTATTAATATAGCCCAAACTATAGAATCTATCTGGTATTTAGTTTAGATATCACAAATATGGACAAATCTCACACTGACCAGTCTGTAGTTCCCCCAGCAGCGGTAAAAACTGACAGAGCTGGTGAAAGATATATTTGTCCATCCAACTACTCAGGCTCCCAGTCAAATTCACGAGAAAATTTTCATACTCAACACACAACCTGTTTGAGAAGGCTATAATAATCTAGTTGCACTACGACGTTGGTGACTGCCATCAAGTTTTTTGATCTATGTCTTTAAAGAAAAGGGAAGCTAACAAGTCTCGTGGCAGTAAACCGGGCATGTACCTGGAAACTTAAAACGAAGAACGTCGGCACCCACCTGGTTAAACCAGGTCATAAACTTAGGTAAAACGGCGTCGCGGTGAACTTAAAATTATTAGCTCCTCAAGTTAGCAAAAACTTAGGGGCTTTAATTTTATAAATCTGTATAATTTAATTCTGATTTCGTTATCATTCAGAGTTAGAATAGTAAAAATTATCTTAAATTGTGATTAAACCTACAAAAACTTGTTACAAGAACTAAAGCATAACGTTTTTCCAGCCTCGGTTCTCCGACTAGATAATGGTCTAACACTGATCCATCAGGAACTTACTACTACCCCTGTAGTTGTGGCTGACGTTTGGGTGCGAGCCGGAGCAATAGTGGAGCCGAAACCGTGGTACGGTATGGCTCATTTTTTAGAACACATGATTTTTAAAGGGACTGCGAGACTAGCCCCAGGAATTTTTGATCACCACATTGAAACCAGGGGTGGTGTGAGTAATGCCGCCACAAGTTATGATTATGCTCACTACACCCTAACCACAGCCGCTTCTTACGTAGAAGATACTCTGCCGCACTTGGGAGAACTGCTAATTAATGCCGCGATCCCAGATGATGAATTTATCCGGGAACGGGATGTGGTGCTCGAAGAAATTCGCTCCTGCAATGATGATCCCGATTCGATAGGATTCCAAGCCCTCAATCAAAGCATCTACCAAAACCATCCTTACGGGCGTTCAGTCCTAGGTAGTGAGTTAGAACTAATGCAACACTCACCAGCAGCCATGCGTTGTTTTCATCGCGCACACTACCAACCGCAAAACATGACAGTAGTAGTTGTGGGGGGAATTTCTCAACAGCCAGCCTGGGAACTCGTAAATAAATCATTTGCTGAATTTGCCCCACCATTGGACTGTCCACAAGCTGAAGAAATAGTAGAACCAGTAATCACGGGAATTCAGCGCCAAGAAATTTGTTTACCACGTCTAGAACAAGCCCGCCTAATTATGGCGTGGGTTGTGCCGGGAGTCAAGGAACTGCACACAGTCTATGGTTTAGATTTATTGGCAGTGTTACTCTCAGAAGGCCGCACTTCCCGACTGGTGCATCATTTACGAGAAGAATTGCAATTAGTCCAGGAAATTTATTGTAATTTCTGCTTACAAAGAGAATCGAGTTTATTTACCATTACTGCTTTTTTGAAAGTGGAAAACCTATATGAGGTGGAAAATCTGATTCTTCGTCATTTAAATGATTTGCAAACCATGGGAATTAGCGAGCGGGAACTCGCCCGCATACGTAGGCTGGTTTGTAATGAATACGCTTTTTCTACGGAAACACCAAATCAGTTGACAGGTCTTTATGGATACTACAACACTATTGCCCAAGCTGAATTGGCACTAGCATATCCTCAGCATATTCAATCATTTAATACTCAAGAATTGCAAAAATTAGCTAAACAGTTGCTTTCACCTGATAATTATGCAGTTACTATACTTAAACCGGTTGCTGATTAGCATCCCCACTCGCAAACAACTAACCACCTACCAATAATTAATACCTAATAATTGTGAAACCTTGCCTATCTGCCTCTCCTGTTCACCGCACTGTATTGAATAACGGTATTGTAGTCATAGTGACAGAAAATCCTGCTGCGGATATTGTAGCGGCGCGGATGTTTGTCCGTGCTGGTAGTTGTTGCGAAAAGCCAGAGCAAGCGGGATTAGCCTATTTGGTTTCAGCAGTGATGACAAAGGGATGTGACGGACTTTCAACCTGGGAAGTTGCTGAAAAAGTAGAGTCTGTGGGAGCAAGCTTGAGTGCTGATGCGGCCACAGATTATTTTTTGTTGTCTTTGAAGACCGTAACATCAGATTTCTCTGATATCTTAGCATTGGCTGGGCGAATGTTGCGATCGCCTACATTTCCCGAATCCCAAGTAGAACTAGAAAAGCGTTTAGCACTGCAAAATATTCGCTCTCAAAAAGAACAGCCATTTACCATTGCCTTTAGCCAAATGCGCCAGGTAGTCTACCAAAATCATCCCTATGCTATGTCAGTCCTAGGAGATGAAACCACAATGAGCGGCTTATCACGTGCTGACTTAGTAGACTATCACCAAACATATTTCCGTCCCGATAATCTAGTTATTAGTATTGCAGGGCGAGTCACCTTAGCAGATGCTCTAACACTAGTAGAACAAGTATTTGGCGATTGGGAAGTTCCTGCACAGGACATCCCATTACTTAACTTACCGGAAATTAACCCAGAACCCCAGCATCGAGTACAGCCTTTAGAAACACAGCAATCCATAGTTATGTTGGGTTACTTGGGATCATCGGTAAGTTGTCCAGACTACCCCCCATTAAAATTGCTGTCTACTTACCTAGGTAATGGGCTTTCTAGTCGCTTGTTTGTGGAATTACGGGAAAAAAGGGGTTTAGCCTACGAAGTGTCGGCATTTTATCCCACAAGGTTGTATCCAGGCTCATTTGTAGTCTATATGGGTACAGCCGCAGAAAATACCAGCATTGCTCTGGAAGGACTACGTACAGAAGTAGATTTACTCTGTAAAACAGAAATATCAGAAAGTGACCTGCAAGCAGCTAAAAACAAAATTCTGGGGCAGTACGCTTTGGGTAAACAAACTAACGGACAAATTGCCCAAATCTATGGCTGGTATGAAACACTGGGTTTAGGTCTGGATTTTGATCAACAGTTTCAAGAATTAATTCTATCTGTGACTGTTCAGGATGCGATCGCTTCTGCATGTAAATATTTACAGCAACCTTATATATCTGTAGTTGGTCAAGAGACTGCAATTAAAACTGTATTTCCCCGTGCGGAGTATTAAGTGGTACAATTGCTTTTGTGTCACCTGTTTTTTGAACAGAAGGAAGTATAATATTACCGTCATAAGTTTCTGGGAATATAGTCCATGCAAGTGAGGCTGACAACAAGTATCTGGAACTACTTTGAGTCACTAAAAGCATTTCGTGGCTTGAACAAAAATAAGTTTTATTATTTACTGCTGTGTTCATCTACCTTGTTACTGTTCACCTCGGATACAGTCAGCGCAGTTGTGGTTACCACAAAAATTGCTCAAGCAACAAATAGAGTTGTAATTAGCCGTCCTACCCTCAAACTTGGTAGTCAAGGAGAACAAGTTACAGAACTACAGGCGGCTCTAAAACTTTTAGGCTTCTACTCAGGTGCAGTGGATGGTATTTACACAGAGGGGACAGCCGCAGCCGTTTCTCAATTCAAACGAGCAGTTGAATTGATTCCAGATGGCATTGTTGACTCTATTACTTGGCAACGACTATTCCCCCTGGAGCCAGTAGTTATACCAACAATCCCGGGAAATCAGCCGTCATCCAACTTGAGGCCAAATTTTCCCATTACCAACCAGATTCTACCCACCAGCATAGTTATTAATTCTAGTCAGCCCATACCAGCCTCACCACCCCCAGGCGGAATACCTGGTGTTCAATATACCTCCCAAGGATTGCCAATTTTACGTCCAGGAATGCGTAATTCAGCAGTGAGACAGTTGCAAAAACAACTCAAACAGCTAGGTTTTTTCGCTGGCGATGTGGATGGAGATTTTGGCATAATGACGGCAGCAGCAGTAAAATCTGCACAACAACACTATGGTCTGGAGGCTGACGGTGTGGTAGGTGGTGCTACCTGGGAAGCACTATTGCGAAGATAGTTAAATTCTAGGAAAAAGCAATGAGACATTTTTTGCTAACTTGGCTGGTTACTGCGGTGGCTTTGCTGATCACCGCTAATATTGTCCCGGGGTTATTCGTCAGGGATTTTGTCGCATCCCTGGTGGCTGTAGCGGTAATCGGATTAGTCAATGCTTTTATTCGACCAGTTTTAAACATTTTGGCGTTTCCTATTACCTTACTCACCTTTGGTTTGTTTACCTTTGTGATTAATGCCTTAACTTTTTGGCTAGCAAGTAACCTCACCCCCGGTTATGGTTTTGAAATTCAAGGTTTCTGGCCTGCTTTAGTCGGTTCGATTGTCTTAACTATTGTTTCTAGCTTAATTAGCTATTTTCTCAGGGTAATTTTGTAGTGTCTCCTATTTTCAAAGGGGTTTCCATTCGTCGATACGGCCAAGCTGGCTATAAGAAACCCCATAAAGAAGCTTTATGGAGCCTAGTTATTTTGCTATTTCTCTGGGAGGTGTGCTGCTAAAACTTTTAAAAGAGTATATTAAGAATCAAGAAAAGCCCTCCTAGAAGGACGTTGTTCTGTATCCCATTATTTCCGGTCAACGATCATTAGTCGCCACAGCTAGCGTTACCGACCCTGGTTCGGACTCTAACCGAAAAACTTGTTTAGGAACTAATAATCTAATTTCTAACTCTTCTTTTCTAGTCAAAGGTGGGGTAATATAAGAGGCTGCGAGAATAGCTGCAGCCTCAGCTACGCTCGAAGTTCCCACTGTTTTGGCGGCGATTTTGCTAGGGTGAGGGACAGATACAGTAGACAAAATATTGGCCGGAAAGACTTTTAAGGGAAAATTGCAAAGATGACACAGTTCTATTAAACCAACTTCTGAGGCTTTAGTATCGATGGTAGCAAGACCAGCAATGGTATTTTCCCGGAGTTGATTTTCTGCAAATACTTGTTTTATTGCTGTTGCTATCAAACGCGACGAACTACCCTTCTGACAACCAATTCCTACCCATAAATTGGGGAAATGTTGCTGTTGAATAATTGTGCCAATTATTGGGTCTATCTTCACAGTGGAGGATGTCTGTAAAATATCCACGGGGATCAACTATAAAATTGGCAGACTGGATTATACCACGAAACGGATCTTTATAATACTGTTATTCAGGATTAAATCTTATATATTTAGCTTATCTAGCACAGTAGGAAACGCGAAAGTAGAAACATTTTGCCTGTTATACTTTAGTGTTCCAAGTATTTCTGACTTTGTTAATTATTAACAAAGTCAGTTTTGTTAATTATTAATACTTCCTAGGAGAATAGATGCAGTTGCTACATTACCTCTATACTGCATCTGTTACCGGTGATTTAAACAAAACTCTATTCTTGTGCGCCGGATTTTTCGAGACTCTGGGCTATATTCTGATACCCATTAAATTCCGCAATCATTAAAGCTGTATAACCGCCCCGGTTTTTCAGATTTATATCTGCCCCAGCTTGCAGTAGTATCTGTACAGCCTCTCCATATTCCCGAGCAACAGCCCACATCAATGCTGTTGCTCCTGCTAAGTCCTGAAAATTTACATTTGCACCTTTAGACCCAGCAACAACTGCATTATTCCTGTGTAGTTATGTTCTGCTGCCTTAATTAAGGCTGTTTTGCTATCATTTCCTAGACTATTAGCATCAGCACCGTGGTCTAGTAACAGTTTTACTGTTTCCATATCTCCTTGGGATATTGCTAATATCAAAGGTATACCTAGACTTGTACTATTGATTTTTTGACTAGAACACAATAATACGTCAAGGATTTGGCTATGTCCTTGGAATGCGGCTACAAGTATTGGTGTATCACCCAGATGATTTCTGATTTGGGGGTCTGCACCTCGGTTTAGTAACAGTTGCACCACATCAATGTAACCTTCTACAACGGCTAAGTGTAGGGGAGTTTCACCGTCTTGATCTTGAAGATTAATTTCGGCACCTTGATCTAGTAAAGCAGAGGCGATCGCAGTGTGTCCTGCTGCTACTGCTGCTGATAACGCAGTACCACCATGTTCATTTTCCTGATTCACATCAGCTCCAGCTGCTAGCAATGCTTGCACAACTTCCAAATTTCCTAAGTCAGCGGCCATCATCAAAAGTGTCTCACCTTCTGGGTCTTGGATATTGACATCTGCACCATTTTGTGTTAATAGTCTTGTTGCGGCTGTGTTAGAGGATCTAACAGCTAATTTTAAAGCAGTATCATGATCTTGGTCTGTGATATTTACCTCAGCGCCAGCAGCTAATAAGACCTGCATGATATTAACATCACCCTTAACTGTAGCTGCCATTAAAGCTGTACTACCATCTTCATTAATCGCATTGACATCAGCACCTCTAGAGAGCAAAAGCTGCACAATGTCCAGTTGATGACTACTAGCAGCGAACATCAAAGCCGTCAAACCATAGCGTTTTCTGCGTAGGTTAATACTTGCTCCAGCATCTAATAGCGATCGCACAATTTCGGTGTAACCTGAATTGGCAGCAAACATTAATGGTGTAGTACCATGGTCATCGCTAACGTCAACCTGAGCACCGGTAGCTAACAGCTGGCACAGATGCCTAATATCGCCACTTTTAGCCGACTTTAGCAGCAATACATCCTTATTTTCCATAATCAATATCACGCACCCCGGCAGTTTTTGTGAATCTAGTGCCCCAATTTAGTCTGAAATTGTTTAAGCACTTTGGCAAGAGGCAAACTGAAAAACAAGGCAATATATTTCACCCCTGGCAACTTGAAGTACAGAAAATAGAGTTATGCTAACTTTTATGAAGATTTAAGGATTGGGGGAGAACACCATGAATTTGGAACTGTCGCCGGAAGTGAAATATTGGCTAAACTTTTTCCACCCGCTAACCATGTGGGGGTTATTAGCACTATCCCTGTATGCTGCTTATCTGGGGCTACAAGTACAGCGTACCAGAAGCGCTCAAGGAGATGTAAAGAAAGAACTGATTAAAGGTAAATACAACATCAAACACTACCAAGTAGGGTCTGTACTGTTAGCTTTAATGGTAACAGGTGCTATTGGTGGCATGGCCGTTACCTACATCAATAACGGTAAGTTATTCGTAGGGCCGCATTTATTAGCCGGACTGGGAATGACAGGTCTAATTGCGTTATCAGCTGCTTTATCTCCTTTCATGCAAAAAGGAGCCAATTGGGCGCGTATAACTCACATTACCCTCAATTTCGGGCTTTTAGGGCTTTTTACATGGCAGGCCATTACTGGCGTGCAAATTGTCCAGAGAATTCTTAGTAATGCTTAGTCTTTAGCCGTTAGCCAATAGTATGACTATTGGCTAATGAGTTTGAAGTTATTGGCTGCGATGAGAATTACTAGGAAAGGGAATTCCTAGGGATTGATGAAAGTCTTCCTGGACTCTGCGAGTTAAGCGCCGGGAGACTTGACGGACAATTTGGTTAAGTAGGCGATCGCCTGTAGATTTGACTAAAGACTGGGGTAGGCGTTGAATAAATTTGGGAAAGTGAAGATTAACCATCAAATCTAATTCCCATTCCACTCGTGTAATCTCACTAAAACCATTATGTGAGTCATTATCAGTACTTTCTACCAACTGTAGCGATGCCTGATAGTCTACATCATAGCCAGGGGGATGGTAGTCAGGAACAGGAATTGTGCGAATCCTGTATATTCCCTGGTCTGGAGGTAACAGTTCTAAGCCAACTTTTGGCTCTACGTGATAACCAAAGGAGCCAAAGCGACCAATAATTAAAGCATAAGCATTTTCACTCAACGGTTCTACTTTCATTGGTTCAGCACAGCGGGAAAACCATGCACCATGAGCTTGCAGATACTCGGCAACTTTATGGGCTGGGCTATTCATTTCCATTGAGTCGCTATAATGACCGAAAAACTTAGTAAATGTCCCGACAGTGGTTTGTGTAAGTTTATCCTCAGATTCTGTTAAACTTGACGCTACTGGCAGAACTGTTTCTTTTATATCCCAAGATTGATATTCGCCGTTTGTCGAAAGCATCAATGTGTTCCCCTATAAATTAGTCTTTGTCTACCAATTCAGAGTTCCCCAGTTACTGGTATGGTTTAGTATTACCATTGTGGCTGAAAACTCCAGAATCTGTCATAAACTTCATAAAATCACTAATATTAAAGAACTGAATTTAACATAATTAGTTTCCCAGGATTGTATTTTTGTGAACATTGCTGATTTAATTACTTGGTTTGAAGCATGGGCAAATCCGACTTGGTGTGAAAGTTGGGATAATTGCGGTTGGCAAATTGAGCCGGGGGTGTTAGATCAAAAAGCCCGTGTGTTGGTTTGTTTGACACCGACTTTGGCTGTAATGCAAGAAGCGATCGCTTTGAATGCTAATTTGATTTTTGCTCATCATCCTCTGATTTTTAGTCCTCCCAAGTCTTTATGTAGTGGTGAGGCCATAGCGGAAATAGCAAGATTAGCTTTTAGGTACAATATTGGTGTTTACAGTGCGCATACAAATTTTGATCAAGTACAAGATGGAACTGCCGATGTTTTAGCTCAAATTCTAGATTTGCACGAAGCCACTCCTATAGTAGCGACACAACCAGGATTAGGCTACGGACGTGTTGGGTTACTCCGTCCATATCTGACTTTACAGGAGTTACTCGCTACTATTCAAACTCGACTCGCTCCTCCTCATTTGATTTTCTCGCCCACTGCTGACTTACAACAAACTATTTACCGAGTCGCAGTATTAGGAGGTTCGGGGGCTAGTTTTATTTCGGCTGTAGTGAAAACTCATGCTCAAGTTTATCTGACTGCTGATTGTAAGTTCCATCAGTTCCAGGAAAGTCGCGATCGCAATCTCATTCTCATTGATGCGGGACATTATGCTACTGAACGCCCGGCGTGCGATCGCTTAGTGCAACGATTTCTCTCCTTAAATCTAGACTGGGTGCAATTAAGCCGCCAGGATGAGGACTTTCGTCAGTTTTTATAGTATTTCCGTCCATTATTGTTAGAGCAAATATCGGGTATGATGCACACCCACATGGAACTTTTCACAGCCTCAAATTAAAACTGTTTGCCAATTGTTGTAGAAAAGCATTAAGGTGGACAAGATAATGAGTTAAGATCAAATACATAGGGATAAATATAAAGCAAAGTTCCTGGATTTCCCACCAATGCCAACTACTACAAGTAAGCAAATCAAACAACCGCGTTCAACGCTTAATTTGGAGTATTTTTTCTTACATAAATCAAGAGATACTCACGAGAAAATATTAGCTTGGTTAGGAGAATTTAGGTATTGGAGAAAATTGCTATGGAGATCTCAATAGTTGCTGGCGAATTGTCAGAAAATTCTCCCCTAATGCCGATGCGGCCAAAGGGATAAGGAGTGCAGCCGTTGCACCATTAAAGGTTATACCTTTATCAAGATAAGAACTATTACGCATTTTTACATCGGTAGATTGTAGTAGGTTCTGTCAGACGGTAAAACCCAAATTTCACAGGTTTAACTACGTTGTTTAAAAAGGTAGAAGCAGTACATGCTACACCGCAAGATCTATCAACTGTGTTGCGACGGGCGCGAGGTATGTGTATTCTTGCGGGACCAGCAACGCTGGATTGAACGCGCCCGCATCCTCGATATAGAGGGGGACTTAGTGACTCTACGGTATGAAACAGACGAGGAAGACGAGGTTTGCGCCTGGGAGGAGATGGTTCGTTTAGAAAGCATTGGCTCTGTAAGCCAAAAGTTAGCCTCGGTACCACGCGGTAATATAGAGTTTCTGATGACAGAAGATTGTCCCGAATCAGAGCGTATCCATAAACATTCTCCCGAATCTAATCCTGAGTAGAGACGCAATGATTCTTCAATGTTACCAAACGTGATGCGTAAACCCCCCGTTTTCCCAACGGGGGATACAAGCTAAAGTTTGTCTTCTGTTGGCTCTAGTCCTATAGTATAGAGCGTAACTCAATGGGAAAGTGTCAAAGATGATTGAGCAATCATCATCTAAGTTGGTTGGTCTGCGCGGGAGATAAGGGTTGGTCACTGTAAAAGATAAACCTCATAAATCATGCTAAATACTCTTGGAAGCTGCTAATGTTAGTCCATAGGATTGGAGTAAATTGCTATGAAAAACAAAAAGGGTAGTCCGTGTGACAAAAACTGACTTGCAGTTGGAGGACAATCATTAATCTACAGAATCTTATAATACAGTAGAATGGATAGTGAGTGCAGCCGCAGCACCATTAAAGGTTTTACCTTGATAAAGACAAGAACTATTAGGCGTTTCTACACTGGTAGATTTTAGGAAGTTTTAGCCAAGGGTTCAAAAGCAGGGCAATATCCCTCAAGGGTGACTTTGAAGTTATGTAACACTGATGCGGGATTCCAACACCTTTGTCCTCTTTGGTGTCGGCAAGTGCCACAACAATCTATATCACACCAAGCCTGGCGATCGCTGTTTTGGTGCAGTACTTCTCTAGCAGACAATCCTCGCAATACTAGTTCTTCACCCTGCCAACGAGCTTCTATTAAACCAGTATCGGCAAACTGTTGCCAACGGGGATCATCTGTAATCGCATCGGGTAAGGTGACAGTAATGACTGTTCCTAATTCTGTAAGTTCCCCTTCATAATTGGTTTCTGGGGGTGCTGGTTGTAAAAATGTGTCTCCAATTGGCAGTTCTACAAAAGTGCCAGCAGATGGAGAATGGACATGATAACGGTTTTGTAGTTCTTCCAAGCCAGTCAAATCTGCCAAGTATGTCGGCGAACCATGGACAAAAACAACGTGCTGGGGACGCAAATTATGAATTAGTTGAGTAGTCCCAGACCCGTCACTATGCTGGGCCAGAAGATAAGTTTCGTCCTTGGTGGGTGCTGAATATTTTGTATTAAGTTTTATATCAATCTTTTCTGGTAACAGAATCATCCAAGGGACTGTTTCCCTTTGGCAGTATTGGTTTAAATTAGCTGTAGAGTCAGTCAGGACAATACAGGGAGACTTACCCACAGTAGCCCGATGTTCTGGCTGCAACCGCCGGACTCGGGGGCGCACTCGCTCATCCCAGAACAAGGGTTGATGGCGAGCAAAGTTCTGCACTGATGGAGGTAAGTGGGGCAGTATTTCCAGGTAAGCATCGCAACCAGTAGCCACAGCACCATCCACCCAAATATCTATATTTCGTCCGGTGAAGTGATGATGAGAACGTAATAGCATCAACAATTCTTGGCCTAAACCTAAAGCCGGTGTGGGAAGAAGCACAGAATGACCATCGGCGATCGCCCGATTAATCCGCTCCGCCAATTGATTTTCCTGGTGGCGACGGTGGGGGTGACGGGATGTGCCATAAGTGCCTTCAATAATCAATACATTTAAGTCTAATCCCCGTAACTCTTCTAAACGCAAACCTTCCACCAGGCGTGAGTTTGATAAGAAATAATCCCCTGTATACAGTAGTTTATAAGAGCGATCCTTTGTTGTGTATGTGAGCAAAATTACTACTGCTCCCGGTAAGTGTCCGGCAGGAAATAATTCCACTACCAGACCTTCTTGGATTTCCACAGGCGATCGCAACGGTAAGGCATGACAGAACTGAGGAATTGTCTTGGTATCTTGGTCTAGCCAATTTAACGGTAGTAACTTGGTTGTTACCTCACTAGCATAGATAGGTAACAGAGGAAAAGTTTGATGTAAGTCTAGCAATCCTCGGGCGTGGTCTGGGTGGGCATGACTGACCAACACTAAATCCGCTGGGATTGCCGACTTAGCTGAAGAGGTGAGTAACGATGAAGTGTCCTCTAATCCACAATCTAGTAGAATCCGGTGTGGACCCATTCGTACTAATAAACAAACACCCTCATCATGATGCTGGACACTATAGGGCAAACAGTCTAAATCGTTAGCCTTCTCCTGAGCATCAACGCGAGAGGATGCCCACAGATTATCCCTCATGGTTTCCTGCCCTCTGACCTCATATTTGGGTTTGCCACTCCCCTGACCCCTAGCCTGCATGGTTTATCCATAGAGGAAGGGTAGCCCAACTGACCCGCTCATTTTGCCTTTAGAGATTATTCTTAATGTGCAGAGCCATTACCATGATAGTTGTCCGAATCATAAAATCCATTCTTAGTGCCAAAGAAGAGGCACGCAAAAGTGAATATAACTGTCAATCCCACTAAAATCAGCTTCACATCCATTTGTTTGCTGTTCCTCACTCAAGACTTTTTTATGGTAATAGAATGCTTGGGAAATCCGGCTGAATCACCAGAAAATCTTTACTATGCTTTCAGGGATTGATCCATAAGTAAATTTAGTACAATCACTGAGATTATATAACTTTTTTTGCCACTTGCCCATCCATATCATCAGCCAGACATCCAGAGTCCATACATTTTCACAAGATTGCACTAACCGCTATTTTCTTAGCTTCGTTGTAGAAGTTGAACCCAATATTACTGTTGCCAAAAACCAAAGCATAGGTATTGATTTGGGTCTGAAGGTGCGGGTCGTTGGAGAGACCAAGGAGGCAACTCCTGAAGTTCTCCTCACCAGGAAACCCCTGGTTAATAGGGAAGGTAAACAATACCGAGACCGAGAAAACTTGTTTTCTGTGAAGGTGAAAGTCCTTCCGCCTCGACATCAGGTTGAAAGCATAGTATCCAGTTTGTAAGGGAATGGTAAACCTTAACTCTGAAGCGGTACTAAAAGCGGTGAAACTAATAGCCTAAATTGGTGCAACCGCAAGCAACTGACCATGAACAACGGAAGTGAATATCCGTAAAACCATCGTTACAACGAAGTTGGGCAATAAGGCTGATACCCAACGCTCGAAACAGGAGCATGAGAATAATGATTAGATGGAAATCTTTAGTTCCACCTAGATGTCGTCTAATTTATCCGGTGGATTGGATAGTTCTAAAGTCAGAACCAACGGAAAACAGGAACGATTCAAGAATTGGGAAGGTTCTCTAGTCAGGTCGAAGCTAGAGTAGTTACCCGCAAAGAAACACCCCAGTCCCAGAGATGTGAGAAGAAGCCAAAGCCCATCTGTAATGGATGAGGATACGCTGAAAGCTCACCTGCTGTATGAGAAGTACATTCTAAGTAGCAATGAAAATGCTCATTATGGAGATAACGTCAAAGTCGAGATGGAATACCTGGGAAACAATTGACTGGAAAGTCGTTGAACACCAAGTATTTAAGTTAGCCAAAAGAATTTACCGAGCTTCTTTACAAGGTGAAGTCAAGCTAGTCCGTAAACTCCAAAAGATGATGGTTAGCTCATACTACAGTAAGCTATTGGCAGTCAGAAGGGTAACACAGGACAACAAAGGAAAATCAACAGCAGGAACTGACGGAATTAAATCCCTCAAACCTAATGAGAGATTAGAACTTGTTGACAATCTTACTCTAGATGGTAAATCAAGACCTACTAGAAGGGTATGGATACCCAAACCTGGAAAGAAGGAGAAGAGACCATTAGGGATACCCACTATAACTGAAAGAGCCAAACAAGCATTACTCAAAATGGCATTAGAGCCAGAATGGGAAGCCAAATTTGAACCGAACTCTTACGGCTTTCGCCCCGGAAGATCCTGTCACGATGCCATCTCAGCAATATTTGCCTGTATCAACAAAAAGCCCAAATATGTGCTAGATGCTGATATCAGCAAATGCTTTGATGAAATTGACCATAAAGCCTTACTAAAGAAACTGAACACCATCCCAAAATTCCATCGACAAATCAAAGCCTGGTTAAAATCGGGAGTGGTTGACCTCAGTGGATTAAGTGAAGCAAAAGGATACAATCCCACGAAATCGGGAACACCGCAAGGTGGGGTTTTATCGCCTTTATTAGCCAACATCGCGTTACATGGATTAGAAGAACTCATAGAGAACAATTTCCCAAGTGATGAAAAGGGAAGATGGACTGAATCTTGGAAAAACTACAAGAGGATGTTTCAGTCACCTAGATTGATTCATTACGCGGATGATTTTGTTGTCCTCTGTGAGGAATTAGAGCCGGTAACAGAATGTAAAAGATTAATAGAGAAATGGTTAAAAGAGACTGGTCTGGAATTGAAGGATAGCAAAACGCGAGTGGCACACACCCTGCATCAACTAGAGGATGAAGAACCAGGATTCAAATTCCTCGGTTTTGAAATCCGACAATTTGAAGTAGGAAAACATCACTCCGGAAAACTACCTCCAAGAAGAAACTAGGATTCAAAACCATCATTAGACCAAGTAAAGAGAGTATCAAGAGACATTACGAAGCACTAAACCTCAGAATTAACAGGATGCAAGCTGTTGACGCAGCAGCGTTAATCAAACACTTAAATCCGATTATCAGGGGATGGTGTAACTATCAGTCTCCCTGGCACTCAAAGGAAACATTCTCCATGGTCAAAAACCTAATGTGGTCTAGATTATGGAGATGGGCAAAACGTCGTCACCCAAAGAAAAATAGACACTGGATAGCCAGAAAATACTTCGGAGGAAGTCAACAATGGTCATTCGTGTCTAGGGATGGAGATAACCCCCTAGAATTACTCTGCCACTCTAGCTTTCCAGCCAGTGTGAAATGGGTAAAAGTAGCGGGAACTAGAAGTCCTTTTGATGGGGATGAGGTCTATTGGAGTAAGCGCATGGGGGATAGATATCAAACTATTGACCCTCAAAAATCCCGACTGCTCAAGAGGCAGAAAGGAAAGTGCGCCCACTGCGGACTAAACTTTAAACCCGAAGACCTAATCGAGAAGCATCATCTTGAAATGAAGTCAAAGGGGGGCAAGAACGCTGATAAGAACCTATTGGCTGTTCACTTACACTGCCATGACTACCTTCACCGGAGTAAAGATTGATGCCACAAACCAATGGTGGTAGTCATACACTGAGGAGCCGTATGAAGGGAAACTTTCACGTACGGTTTTGGAGACCAGTGAGGGATGGTGACATCCCCACTGAGTTTAATACTTTTGCTACAATGAGCGATGGAGAAAAAGTTTTATAATCATGACTTATCAAACATCCTCTAAGAACATAGAAATGGTCGGCATGGGGCATTGGCACGACCTAAAACAGACAGGGAGTGACTGTAAGACTGTTTCGCCAGCGAGTTACTGTGAACTGTCAATACTCACGGACCTTCAAGGTCGGTGAGTATGTCAAAAAAAATAAAAATTCATCAATATGTCTAATATAGTTGTTCAAATGTTGACCATTGGTTTAGTTGCCGGTTTAACTGGTGGTATGTTCGGTCTGGGGGGTGGTGCAATTATGGTACCAGCTATGGTGTTATTGGTTGGTCTAGATCAGAAATTTGCCACTGGTACTTCTATTGCTGCTCAAATTTTGCCCATTGGCATTTTAGGGGCAATAGTGTACTATCGCAACGGCAACATGAATCTTAAATATGCTGCAATTGTCGCCATTGGACTCATAGTTGGTAATTTATTTGGAGCATTATTTGCTAATCAGCCATTTATTAGCGGTGAGATCATCAAGAAGTTATATGGGATTTTTTTACTACTCCTTGCTATCAGATATTTAGTGGGAACTTAGCAATCATGAATAGTCATTGACACTCCCACAGCTAAAACCGATGGGATTCTTGTTTCATCCAGTCCACTTACCATAGTTGGTTACCCCTCCATACCAGAGGTGGTTTTGTCCGCAAGCTTTTTGCTCCTTCTGTGAACCCAGATACCCTGTGTCCTGCCGTACTGTTTCAAGCAATAAAACTTTGGTTTTCTGGTACTTGGTGCTGGGAGATTTTACCTACACAAGCATGATGCGTGTAGAACCCAATATCTTGATTTTTCAAGGTGCTATGCCTCTCGGCTCTGGGTTTTTTAAGTGGTTGAATACCCTCACCACTATAATTAAAATACCACAAAAGCCAGTATCTTAATTATGCCTAAACCTGAAATTTTTATAACTTTTCGTTTAACGCAAGAGGAAAAGGAATTGCTTAAAGAATATTGCGAGCAAGAAGGTAGAACTCAAACAGAAATTTTACGCGAACTGGTTAGAGGTCTAAGACGGCGGCTAAAGTCGCCACCCATTCATCCCGCCCCTTAAGGAGGCAACAGACTGAAAATTTCTGGGATTTTCAGGCTGTTGCTGGTGGGCTTTGGTGCTTTTATTGCTGTAACCAGTAGGGTTTGAAACTGACTCAGGAATGAGCAATACTCCGCTGCGCTAAAGCAGCTATTTATTGCGCTCCTTGAGTGGGGAAAGCACCAGTTCGGACGGCTAAGTTGATATTTTGCCCATTGCGCCGCAATCCTAAGCGCACATCTCCCCCAACTTGAACATTTTCCACTGCTTTCTGGATACTGCTGGCTTCTGTGACTGATTTACCGTTGAGTTGTTGGATGACATCCCCTGCACGTAAGCCGGCTTTAGCAGCGGGTGAGTTAGGCATGACGCGCATAATTAATACACCTTTATCTTCATTTACCATCACACCGCTATTGGGGTCTGAGTTTAGGCGTTCTTTGATTTGAGGTGTTAAGTCTACCATCTGAATTCCTAGATAAGGATGCTCTACCTTACCTGCGCTAATTAGTTGCTTTGCAATCCTTTGGGCTGTGTTAATGGGAATGGCAAAACCTAGTCCTTGAGCTCTTTGGATAATGGCTGTGTTCATCCCAATTACCTGACCACGGGCATTTAACAACGGTTGACCGGAGTTACCAGGATTAATGGCTGCATCGGTTTGAATAAATTCTACTCGCTTATCAGGTGCGCCAATTTGATTACTGCTGCGACCGGTGGCGCTAATGATGCCTGTGGTGACGGTATTATCTAATCCTAAGGGATTACCAATGGCGATCGCCCATTCGCCCGGTTGCAGTTGCTCTGAGTTTCCCAGTTCTACAGTCGGCAGATTGTTAGACTGAATTTTGACAACAGCCACATCTGTTAGTTCGTCTCTTCCCAAAACTTTACCTTCAAACCTCCGCCCATCCTTAAGTATAACTCTCACGGTATCCGCACCAGCTACTACATGAGCATTGGTGAGAATACTACCATCTTTACTGATGAGAAAACCGGAACCAGTACCTCGCTCTACGCGGTTTTGTTGTTCTGGTAGTTGAGAACCGAAGAATTGGCGGAAAAATGGATCGTTAAATGCGGCAGGTAAGCGGTTGGTGACTGTTCGAGATGCTTCAATTCTCACTACAGCAGGCCCTACCTTCTGCACTACCTGGGTAATGAAGTTGGAACCCGCCGCAGTTGGTGATGGGATGGCAGCATTGACTCGACTTACTGCTAGGTTTGATGTCGTCTGAGATATTTGCTGAGGGTTTCCAGCTACATAACCACCGGCGAATGTCATCCCTGATCCCAGTAGCACCAATGATAAAGAAGTAACTACCTTTTTCCAGGGCACTTGATTTTGGTACTTGGTATGAGTTTGTTCGGCTGAAATGATATTTAACGGAGAATCTTCATCATGTACTTGCTTATTCATGGCTGGCTGTCAAAATATTCGGATGTATTACTAATAATGTAGATATTATTTTTGAGGCTTTTGTTGCAAATGTTTTACTTAATTGCGAATATTAGTCACCTATACAAATTTGACTTCTCGCCCGGTTGAAACCTAGGGGATTCTAAACTGATGTTGCTACGCCGGATAAAATCCTAGCTCGCAAAGTTTAGGATATAATTTATTTAAGCAGAGAATTACCGGAACTGAAAAAACTACCTCCTTTGTAGACACCGACCTATTTTGTAGCGTCAATAGGTCAAGTCAGTACGGAGGTAGTTAAAAACTATATTGAAAGTCAGGGGGGAAAATAAGAAACACCCCGGTTTAAAACCCGTCGTCTCGCGTTTCATCCTCTCGTTAAAAGGTAGGGGTGATCAGGGCGGGTTATTTTGATAGGGATACCATGCTGGGCTTAGGTGTTGATTAATCACCTTTAACCAGACAACGCACGGCCTGCTCTATATTTTCTTGTTTAATTAATGGTTCTCCTACTATAACCGCATGTGTACCAGCCTCAGCCATCAAACATAAATCAGCCTTTGTATATAGTCCAGACTCGCTGACAACTATTACACCTAAGTTTTGTAACTGCGATCGCCTAGCTGCTAGCAATTGTTGCGTAATACTCAAATCAATGGTAAAATCTTCTAGGCTTTGGTTGTTAATTACAACTAGACGGATGTCATCCAGTTTTAGTACTCGGTCTAGTTCATTCAAGTTATGAACTTCTACTAAAGCATTCATCCCTAAATAGTGAATTACTCTGAGAAAGTCTTGCAATTCCCGATCTGTGAGAATAGCTGCTATTAGGAGTACAGCGTCTGCTCCTGCCGCTCGTGCTAGATAAATTTGGCACGGGTCAATCATAAAATCTTTGCACAACAAAGGTAATGCTACCCTCTGGCGGATAGCACGCAAATTTTCCCAACTACCACGAAAGAATGCAGTTTCAGTTAACACTGATATACAAGCTGCACCACCTCGCTCATAAGCTTTGGCGATCGCTATGGGATCAAAATCTGTGCGAATATTACCATACAATGGTGATGCTTTCTGGATTTCTGCAATTAGTCCAGGTTTGTGAAGATTTTGTTGTAAAGCAGTCAAGAAATCTCGCACCGTTGGCGCAGCCGTTAACTGGCGTTGCAAAGAAGCCAACGACATCTGTTGGTGCATTTGCGCTACTTCTTGCTTTTTATGCCACACAATCTCTCTGAGAATCGGTTGCAGACGGCTATTAACAGTAGTCACTGGGTAAATCATTAGCTACTATGTATCTGGAGATAGGGTGACTCAGAAAATATCAAGTTGGAAATCTACTTCCTACTGTTTTCAAAGTCGAATCAAGTTTGACTTAATGTCGAAAACCTCTTTTTTCTCAGTGTCTTTCGAGTTACATTTCTCAGCTAGACAATTATTTTTTAGTAGTCGAATGTAGGTGCGGTAAGGGATGTAGTCTATAGGATTGTAACCGGAAAAACGCAAAATTAATACACAGGCCCATGAATACTTTCCCGCAATAATTGCTTTGATAATTTGTTCAATTTGTTCTGTGTTAATTTTCTTGGCGGTTTGGGTGTGACAAGTATTATTTATTTGATGCATACCTTTCCCTCTTTGTTAATTTGGATTCCTATCATCTAGACCCACATTTGATTGATGATGTCAAGTGAAATCTAAAATCGCGGCACTGAAGTACTGAGAGCATTCATGGTAGTTTGAGCTAATCTCTTGAAGTTAGAGCAATTTTTCCTATCTCTATAAAAAGGTTGATATCACACAAGGATGATATGTCAAAAGCATTAACTTTAAGGGTTGAAAAATAGGGGTGGATTTAACTAGTGAGCATTTTTATATGTCTCATAGTTATCTAGTTAAACTATCCCCTACAGATAAACCGTGTTGCAGAAGCAGCTTCTGTATTAAGCGTACTCAATTTCTAGCCATAGATATATGAACAATTTTTAGATAGACTTATCTCTTCTTTCGCTTTTGTGATTGATTGGTCTGCTTAATTATTCTCCTTAGCATTGAAATGATATCCCAAGCTCACAAATTCTATGCCCTGGGTTTTACTCAAAGAATAAGATAATATTATAGTTGTTTATTTTGGTATTTTATGATATGATTTTAAACTTTATAATCATATGTTATCTTATGGCATAACATCAAGTATCATATGTTGCTGTCCGTCAATACATTCACTCTTGGGAAAGTTGAATTTATTTTGCTTTTCATGATTAACAACTTTAGTAAGAGAATTATTTGTTACTCAACATTTATGTAAAAAAATCTTTCGTGATTATCTAAACATAAAATATTTACAATTTTTATAACCTTGGATAGATATTCTGAGAAGACCCCCATAAATGTAAAATTGAAGTGTATCTGATGACAGATGAATGAGAAGATTATTTTATATTTCAATATTTCTATGGTTAGATATATCCACCCGGAAAATAACGAAAATTCAATTTATAAATAGCTTAACCATCTATTGCAAAACATATAGGAGAGATAGATATATTTTACCCATGACAGCTTGATCATAAAAGTAATTGATTCTGATAAATTACTCAAATACATTTTTTATGTCAAGAATTACTTATGAAGAATAAATGGGTGACAAAAATAAACTTTAATAAACTTTTATTTCTATACTCTATAAGTAATAAATATATTTTTTATATTTTAGCAATGTAAAATATAATGATAAATATCCTTGTATCGAATTGCCTTACACCCAAGGTTAATCATGAGCTTTGAAAAAATTATCTGATCAAGGTGTTAATAGTTTGATTAGCAATTGAGAAAAAATAGCAAATACAAACATGATGAATAGATATGGAAAGCACTATGGACGAACCTGATATGTCTACATTCAAATCACAAGTTTATTTTCTGTGCAAATGTCGTAATCTAGCTAAATTAATCCAATTTTCTCCCTGGAAATTACGAGATTTTTGACCCCATAATTCCCTTGGTTCTAAATTGGGGGGTATGTCAACTACATAGATGAGCATCAAACTTGGAAGTTTAATTGCAGCTTTGGCTATTCAGAGAACTGATAAGGTAGTAGGGGGAGTATGTACAACTCGACTGACAAATTAAACAAAACTCAGGAGAATTTAGGAAAAGAAGTCACTGAACTCAAGAAAAAGGAGGAGCACCTGCAACAATCCCTTCTTCTACTGCGTTCTACTCTAGAATCGACTGCTCATGGTATTGTTGCAGTCAGTCTCAAAGGAGAGATTGTCAGCTTTAATCAGAAATTTGTGGAAATGTGGCAAATACCCAACTCTCTGATCAAGTCCCAGAAATATGTTCAGTATCAAGCTTTTTTTGAGAACCAATTGAAAGACCCAGAAGCCTATTACCAGATTATACGTCAGGTATGCAGTCAATATGACCTAGAAACCTACGGTATCTTGGAGTTAAAAGATGGCAGGGTTTTTGCTCAATATTCTCAGCCTCAGTGGGTGGATGGTGAAATTATTGGTAGAGTATGGAGCATTTGGGATGTGACGGAATCGCAGCGGAAACCAGAATTCCCGCGGTTAAATACAGAATCAGACCTGAGCCAGACTTTAGAACAAATAAAACAACTAACTCAACTGCAAGGGGATTTCATCTCTAGGTTATGCCATCAATTCCGCACTCCCTTAAATATTGTTTTATTCTCTAATAGCTTGCTCAAAAGGTATATGAGCGACTGGAATGAAGAGAAAATACAACCATTACTTGATCATGTTCAAACAGGTGTAGAACAGATTACCAATATTTTAGATGATGTCTTGTTATTGGCGAAGGTACAAACAGCTAAACTTAACTATGATACCAAACCATTGAATTTAGTTGATTTCTGTAATCAGTTAATTGCGCAAATGCAGACAAGTGGTAGCCATAAACGCATAAATTTACTACCCCAAGGAGGTTATTTAACAGCCTGTATAGATAAAAAACTGATCGAGCCGATGATCATGAACTTGCTGGATAATGCTATGAAATATTCTCCTAGTGATAGCGTGGTTGAACTTAAACTATTCTGTCAGCATGGGAACGTAGTCTTCGAGGTGAAAGATAGGGGTATTGGCATTCCACTTGCAGATAGACAGCGATTATTTGAGCCATTTTATCGCGGTAGCAATAGTCATCATTTGCCAGGTACTGGGCTAGGATTATCCATTGTCAAAACCCTTGTGGACTTACACAGGGGTAATATTGTTGTGGAAAGTGAAGTTGATGTCAGTACAACATTTAAGATCATGTTACCAGTAGTAACATCCCAGTTATGAGTTTAGTAGACAGTTTGCTGATTGTTCCTTGCTACAAATCCTATTAATAGAGAAATGACACAGGAATCTACGAAAACAATTCTCATAATTGAAGATGATGCTACTACCCGTAATCTTTATTTAATGGGTCTTGAGGCGATCGGTTTTAATACTATAGGTGCTGAAAATGGTTTGGTTGGTATTGAAAAAACACAAACCCATTTTCCTGATTTGGTGGTTTGCGATATTGTGATGCCGGGTATGGATGGTTATAGCGTTCTTTATACCATGCGTCAAGATCCTGTGACTGCGATTATTCCGTTTATTTTTCTGACTGGTAGCGACAATAAGACAGATGTTCGTAAGGGTATGGAGTTGGGAGCTGATGACTATATTACTAAACCTTCTACTTTGGAAGAATTACACAAAGCGATCGCTATCAGATTAGAAAAGCAATCTCTTTTGCGTTGCTGGTATGCAACTGAATCTCAGCAAATGCCAGAATCGGTAGGCGATAATACAAACCGAACTGTCAAATCTAACTCAATTTTTCCAGCCGTTCCCCATCTCAAAGAAGTTTTCGACTATATTGAAGCTAACTATCATCGAGGGATTACCTTATCTAACGTAGCTGATGCCGTTGGTTACTCAGCAGCATACTTAACCACTACAGTGGCGAAAAGAACAGGTGAAACTGTTAATGGCTGGATTGTCAAACGCCGCATGGCCGCGGCCCGTCCTTTATTGACGGATACTGATCAGACAATAGAGCAGATTGCTACAGCACTAGGCTACCAAAATGCTTGTCATTTCTCCCGGCAATTTCGCCAGCATCATGGTGTATCGCCCAAAAATTGGAGAAATCAGAACCAGGTTTCTCAAATTCCTAGTAGTGATAAAATGCTTGGTATTGACCCTGATTACCAAAAATATGCAGCTTTAGGTCTAGGTTAACTGTTTTTGGGTTTTGTCAACTGCTGTAACAATAATTGCATTGCCAACGCCAGCAAACCAATTGCAACTATGGCAAATATCCCAGATCCCAAGGCAACTACACCGACGACTAAAGTACGGACAGCAGAGCCAATATTTACCACCATGGGGTTATCCGAATGGATAGGTTTAGTGGCGAAAGTTGTCGCTATGGATATCATTAGCGAATACATAGCATATCCGAGTCCTCCAGAAAACACCGCTCCTGTGATGCAACGTAAAGGAGTTGGTGGAACCTGATTTTCAGCTTCTGCTTGTGTTACTTTTGGGTCACTCATATGTTCTTCGTGTCTTACTATCTTGGTGGTAAATTTCTACTTCACTCAACCCATTGATGATGTCACCTGAATGCCATGTATCACAGTCTGAGTCACAAATAATTCTAAGTCCTCATCGGGAACTGCAGCCCTTATCTGTAGCTTAACTGCTTGTGCTTGTTCTTCAGACTCCACTAGGGCAAAAACTGTGGGGCCAGAACCAGACATCATGGTTGCTAAAACGCCTTGTTGCGCGGAAAATAGTTCTCGCAGTTGTGACACTTGAGGATAAGCTGGTAAAACTACACGTTCTAAGTCATTGTGTAGTTTTTGGGCAATTTCTCCTATATCTTTATTCAGGATACCTTTAACTATTGGTGCCGAATGCACTGCAGCCGCCCGTGCTGCTAAATTTTCAGTGTCTCTGAGATAAGAACTACCAAATTCTTGGCGATAGGTTTTGTATGCCCAGGCTGTAGAAACTTCTAAGCTGCGATATTTGGCTAATACTATATATATAGTATCCAAGTTTGGTAAGGGAGAAAGTTGCTCGCCTCTACCTGTGGCGATCACTGTTCCCCCCGCAACGCAAAACGGGACATCTGAACCAAGAGTAGCACCCAGTTCTTCTAATTCTGATTTTGTTAGTCCCAGGTTCCACAGTAAATCTATCCCCACTAACACGGCTGCAGCATTTGTGGAACCTCCGGCCAATCCAGCAGCTACGGGAATATGCTTGTTAATCGTAATTTCTACGCCCCCGTATTCAGCTAAGGCTTGAGGAAATTGCGTCGCCATGAGTTCGGCTGCTCGGTATGCTAGGTTACTTTGATCTGTAGGTACTTGTGGGTCGTTGCAATTGACTCTAATCATTTGATTGCTAAGGGCCTGTACATTTATTTCGTCTGCAAGCCCGATACTTTGGAGTATCATCGCTAACTCATGATAGCCGTCAGTCCGGTCGCTGATGATTTCCAGATACAAGTTGATTTTGGCGGGAGCAATTAGAGTGTATGAACGCATTTTGACTGCTCAATTTTAGTTATTCAATACCATATCTTTGTGACGAGCCACGCTGAACTTGTTTGTTTGTGTCCTTGATGTTCTCTGTCTTTGCTTACACAGAACTGGTAGCATTTGTCAATAAGTTGGCTAAAGTTACCCACTGCTGAACACTCAGGTCTTCGGCTCGAACTTGGGGATTTATTTCTAATTGTTCCAGTAAGTGGCTCAGGCGATCGCGTTCTACAATGGATTGCAAATTATTTCTTAACATTTTGCGTTTGGCACCAAATCCGAGTTTTACTAGAGTTTCTAATTTGTGGGGGTCAATTGCTGGGGTTTCTATCTGTCTGGGACTCAACCGCACTACTGCTGAGTCTACTTTTGGTGGTGGGTAAAATGCACCCGCGGGAACGGTACAAATGAATTCACAATCAGCTAAATACTGCACCCGCACACTTAAGGCTCCAAAGGTTCTAGAACCAGGTTTAGCATACAATCTTTCTGCTACTTCCTTTTGTACGAGTAGCACTATGGAATCATAAGGTTCTGGGTTGGGGTGGGCTATAGTACCTAGCAACTTCTCGATGATTGGCCCTGTGATGTTGTAGGGAATATTGGCTACTACTTTATTAGGGTTGTGAAAATTGGTGAATGATGCTAAATGGGATGGTAGGTCTAAGATCAGAAAGTCCCCTTGCAATAGTAAAAAGTTGTCCTTTTTCCCCAGTTGCTTGGCTAGCTGTTTGCACAGGTCAAAGTCTATTTCTACTGCTATGAGAGATTGCACGTGGGGTAGTAAACGACGAGTGAGAATACCGGTACCCGGCCTATTTCTAAGATGCGATCGCTCTGACGACATTCTGCTGCTTTAATAATTGCATCCAGAGCCTTTTCACTTTTGAGCCAATGTTGGGCAAAGGACTTACGCGGTCTAATCATTAATTTTCCTGACTATATCTGGTTTTGATATTTTTTTTTATTGTAGATACCTAAATTATCATGTTAGACACACCTCCACCCGAATCCTCAAGGTGAGATATGTTGAGACTCTCTGGGGGCTGATGAATTATTTTTGCACAACAAAAAACCCTGGTGAAACTAACCAGGGTGAGAAGGAGAAGTCGAATTGACGATGAGAGATACCGATACGAAAATCAAAAAATCTTAGCTAACGCCCAAGGAAACCAAAATTAAGGTAGCGACAATTAATGTAGCAAATGCAGCTTGGACAGTATATTGACGTTGCTGCTCTTGGCTGGGGTAGGTGGCGCAGTATATTTGGGGTTCTTTGGCATAGTTATTGAGAATACCTTTTTCATTAATAGTTGTGTACATAGTTTTTTGTGTTTGTTACTTTATGTAACCTAATTTAACAATATTATTACAATTTGTCAACCATACTTGACAAATAAGATTATATTTGGATTTAGAGTTATGCTGCTCAGTTGGTGCGAACTGACAAGTCAGCCCAAGGGCGATCGCTGTAAAAGTCCGTCTGTTTAGTGTTGGGTTCCCCTATTCTTGGGGAACCATTAGGCAGGTCCCCTGACAGATGATCAGCAAAAGGGTCTAAAGGAAATAGGAAGAATATATATAGTTGGGTTCATGGATTAACCGCTGATATATATGGAATAACTAGCGTTGCTGAGTAAAATCGGGATGATTGGGGTTAGCGAATTGGTATGAAATGCTCCTCTACAGGAACATCCGAGAAAAAAAACAGGTCATTTTGACGTTTCACATTCAGATAGAGCAACATTGAAAAACTCAGATCCTGCAGAAGTCTCTCGGATCAAGGGAAAGAAGCCGGAGGATGTGAGCTAAAAAAAAGTTTGTCAAACCCCTTGACGAAACCAGATAGAATAGATATATTAAATAAGTGGCAAGGCGAGAGCCGAAGACACCTGAACCGAGAAAACAAAATACTTTGAAAGTAAAAGAATAACCAATCCTCGTCAAGAAGATTTAGTTTGGGTAGAGAAACCCAAGGTTAATCAAAAATTATAACAGGAATCCGCAATAAGAAGTTATTCGGAGACCAAACTCTAAGGAAAACAAAACGGAGAGTTTGATCCTGGCTCAGGATGAACGCTGGCGGTATGCTTAACACATGCAAGTCGAACGGTCTTTTCGGAGATAGTGGCGGACGGGTGAGTAACGCGTGAGAATCTGGCTTCAGGTCGGGGACAACCACTGGAAACGGTGGCTAATACCGGATATGCCGAGAGGTGAAAGGCTAGCTGCCTGAAGATGAGCTCGCGTCTGATTAGCTAGTAGGTGTGGTAAAGGCGCACCTAGGCGACGATCAGTAGCTGGTCTGAGAGGATGATCAGCCACACTGGGACTGAGACACGGCCCAGACTCCTACGGGAGGCAGCAGTGGGGAATTTTCCGCAATGGGCGAAAGCCTGACGGAGCAATACCGCGTGAGGGAGGAAGGCTCTTGGGTTGTAAACCTCTTTTCTCAGGGAAGAAAAAAATGACGGTACCTGAGGAATAAGCATCGGCTAACTCCGTGCCAGCAGCCGCGGTAATACGGAGGATGCAAGCGTTATCCGGAATGATTGGGCGTAAAGGGTCCGCAGGTGGCCATGTAAGTCTGCTGTTAAAGAATGAGGCTTAACCTCATCAGAGCGGTGGAAACTACAAAGCTAGAGTGCGGTCGGGGTAGAGGGAATTCCTGGTGTAGCGGTGAAATGCGTAGATATCAGGAAGAACACCAGTGGCGAAAGCGCTCTACTAGACCATAACTGACACTGAGGGACGAAAGCTAGGGGAGCGAATGGGATTAGATACCCCAGTAGTCCTAGCCGTAAACGATGGATACTAGGCGTGGCTTGTATCGACCCGAGCCGTGCCGGAGCTAACGCGTTAAGTATCCCGCCTGGGGAGTACGCACGCAAGTGTGAAACTCAAAGGAATTGACGGGGGCCCGCACAAGCGGTGGAGTATGTGGTTTAATTCGATGCAACGCGAAGAACCTTACCAAGACTTGACATGTCGCGAATCCTGCCGAAAGGTGGGAGTGCCTTCGGGAGCGCGAACACAGGTGGTGCATGGCTGTCGTCAGCTCGTGTCGTGAGATGTTGGGTTAAGTCCCGCAACGAGCGCAACCCTCGTTTTTAGTTGCCAGCATGAAGATGGGCACTCTAGAGAGACTGCCGGTGACAAACCGGAGGAAGGTGGGGATGACGTCAAGTCAGCATGCCCCTTACGTCTTGGGCTACACACGTACTACAATGCTACGGACAAAGGGCGGCGACACAGCGATGTGAAGCAAATCTCGTAAACCGTAGCTCAGTTCAGATCGCAGGCTGCAACTCGCCTGCGTGAAGTAGGAATCGCTAGTAATTGCAGGTCAGCATACTGCAGTGAATTCGTTCCCGGGCCTTGTACACACCGCCCGTCACACCATGGAAGCTGGTCACGCCCGAAGTCGTTACCCCAACTCTTAGGAGAGGGGGATGCCGAAGGTAGGACTGGTGACTGGGGTGAAGTCGTAACAAGGTAGCCGTACCGGAAGGTGTGGCTGGATCACCTCCTTTTAGGGAGACCTAATCCACTCAGATATCGAAAACAGCAAGTAAATAGATGCTGAGATGGTCATTCCTAGGTCGGTCGAGGTTGGTAAAAACTTTCAAAGTATTTTTGGTTCATTTTAATAACAGAGAAAAAGTCAGCAACATGGCATCAAGCCAGACTGCTGGGTAAAACTCAGCCAGAACCTTGAAAACTGCATAGTAACGCGAAAAAAGCAGGCAGACACAGACAATCAAATGAAAGTGTTTGCGGTGGAAAAAACCAATGTAAAGTGGTCAAGCTAATAAGGGCTAACGGTGGATACCTAGGCACACAGAGGCGAAGAAGGACGTGGTTACCGACGATATGCTCCGGGGAGTTGGAAGCAAACTATGAGCCGGAGATTTCCGAATGGGGCAACCCTAAAGACTACCTGCTGAATATATAGGCAGGAAAGAGCTAACCCAGCGAACTGAAACATCTTAGTAGCTGGAGGAAAAGAAATCAAAAGAGATTCCCTAAGTAGTGGTGAGCGAAAGGGGAAAAGCCTAAACCAAAGGATTAATCTTTTGGGGTAGTGGGACAGCAATATCGAATCTAGAGGTTAGACGAAGCAGCTAAATACTGCACCAAAGAAGGTGAAAGTCCTGTAGTCGAAAACTAAAGGATAGTAGCTGAATCCCGAGTAGCATGGGGCACGAGGAATCCCATGTGAATCAGCGAGGACCATCTCGTAAGGCTAAATACTACTGTGTGACCGATAGTGAACCAGTACCGCGAGGGAAAGGTGAAAAGAACCCCGGAAGGGGAGTGAAATAGAACATGAAACCGTTAGCCTACAAGCAGTGGAAGTCCGATTAAACGGATGACCGCGTGCCTGTTGAAGAATGAGCCGGCGACTTATAGGCACTGGTAGGTTAAGGCGAGAATGCTGGAGCCCAAGGGAAACCGAGTCTGAAGAGGGCGAAAAATCAGTGTTTATAGACCCGAACCCTGGTGATCTAACCATGGCCAGGATGAAGCTTGGGTAACACCAAGTGGAGGTCCGAACCGACTGATGTTGAAAAATCAGCGGATGAGTTGTGGTTAGGGGTGAAATGCCAATCGAACCAGGAGCTAGCTGGTTCTCCCCGAAATGTGTTTAGGCGCAGCGGTAATGAATATACCTGGGGGGTAAAGCACTGTTTCGGTGCGGGCTGGGAGACCGGTACCAAATCGAGACAAACTAAGAATACCCAGGGCACACATTGCCAGTGAGACAGTGGGGGATAAGCTTCATTGTCAAGAGGGAAACAGCCCAGACCACCAGCTAAGGTCCCCCAAATCATCACTAAGTGAGAAAGGAGGTGAGATTGCATAGACAACTAGGAGGTTTGCCTAGAAGCAGCCACCCTTGAAAGAGTGCGTAATAGCTCACTAGTCAAGCGATCTTGCGCCGAAAATGAACGGGGCTAAGTGATGTACCGAAGCTGTGGGATTAAGAAATTAATCGGTAGGGGAGCGTTCCGTAGTAGGAAGAAGCAGTAGCGGTAAGCAGCTGTGGACGAGACGGAAGTGAGAATGTCGGCTTGAGTAGCGAAAACATTGGTGAGAATCCAATGTCCCGAAACCCTAAGGGTTCCTCCGGCAGGTTCGTCCACGGAGGGTTAGTCGGGACCTAAGGCGAGGTCGAAAGGCGTAGTCGATGGACACAGGGTGAATAATCCCTGACTAAGATGTGGGAGCATGGCGAGGGACGCATGAAAGATAACCATACCCTAATTGGTTTGGGAGGGGTTTACGAACTCCGCATGGTGAAGGATAGTGTCAAGAAAAGCTCGTTATGTGATGAAAGCATCATACCCGTACCCGAAACCGACACAGGTAGGGAGGTTGAGAATACCAAGGGGCGCGAGATAACTCTCTCTAAGGAACTCGGCAAAATGGCCCCGTAACTTCGGAAGAAGGGGTGCCCACGAAAGTGGGTCGCAGTGAAGAGATCCAGGCGACTGTTTACCAAAAACACAGGTCTCCGCTAACTCGAAAGAGGACGTATGGGGGCTGACGCCTGCCCAGTGCCGGAAGGTTAAGGAAGTTGGTCAGGGGTTCGCCCTGAAGCTGACGACCGAAGCCCCGGTGAACGGCGGCCGTAACTATAACGGTCCTAAGGTAGCGAAATTCCTTGTCGGGTAAGTTCCGACCCGCACGAAAGGCGTAACGATCTGGATGGTGTCTCAGAGAGAGACTCGGCGAAATAGGAATGTCTGTGAAGATACGGACTGCCTGCACCTGGACAGAAAGACCCTATGAAGCTTTACTGTAGCCTGGAATTGTGTTCGGGCTTGGCTTGCGCAGGATAGGTGGGAAGCGAAGAAGTACCCCTTGTGGGGGGTATGGAGCTAACGGTGAGATACCACTCTGGCGAAGCTAGAATTCTAACCTGACACCCTGAGCGGGTGTAGGAACAGTTTCAGGTGGGCAGTTTGACTGGGGCGGTCGCCTCCTAAAAGGTAACGGAGGCGCGCAAAGGTTCTCTCAGCACGCTTGGAAACCGTGCGGCGAGTGTAAAGGCAGAAAGAGAGCTTGACTGCAAGAGTTACAACTCAAGCAGGGACGAAAGTCGGCCTTAGTGATCCGACGGCACAGCATGGAATGGCCGTCGCTCAACGGATAAAAGTTACTCTAGGGATAACAGGCTGATCTCCCCCAAGAGTCCACATCGACGGGGAGGTTTGGCACCTCGATGTCGGCTCATCGCAACCTGGGGCGGAAGTACGTCCCAAGGGTTGGGCTGTTCGCCCATTAAAGCGGTACGTGAGCTGGGTTCAGAACGTCGTGAGACAGTTCGGTCCATATCCGGTGCAGGCGTAAGAGCATTGAGAGGAGCCTTCCTTAGTACGAGAGGACCGGGAAGGACGCACCGCTGGTGTACCAGTTATTCCACCAGGAGTAGACGCTGGGTAGCTAAGTGCGGAGCGGATAACCGCTGAAAGCATCTAAGTGGGAAGCCCACCTCAAGATGAGTGCTCTCACTACTAAAGTAGGTAAGGTCACGGGCAGAACACCCGTTTATAGGCTCTAAGTGGAAGTACAGTAATGTACGTAGCTGAGGAGTCCTAACAGACCGAGGGCTTGACCTCATCACTCTGGTTTTCGCGTTACTTGCAGTCTTCAGGGTATCTGACCCACCACTCTTTCCTGGTGTCTATGGCGCGGTGGAACCACACTGATACCTTCCCGAACTCAGAGGTGAAACGCTGCAGCGGCCACGATAGTTGAGGGGTAGCCCTCCGCAAAAATAGCTCGATGCCAGGTTTAATATTATACGACAAAACACCCCCCCAAGGGGTGTTTTGTTTATACAGATTAACTGCTCATCTCCAGCATCCGTTGTATTGGTCGCAGCGCAGCCTGGCGGATATCCTCTGACATTGTGATTTCCGGAATACAATTTTTCATCGCTAAATATAATTTTTCCAAAGTATTTAACCGCATAAATGGACATTCGTTACAAGCACAGTTGTTCAATGGCGGGGCAGGAATAAAGTGCTTTTCCGGGGAAAGTTTCTGCATTTGGTGAATAATACCCGGCTCTGTAGCCACTATAAATTCTTTTGTAGGGCTGTTTTGACAATATGTGAGTAAGGCGGCTGTTGAGCCGATGAAACTTGCGTGGCGCAATACGCTAGTTTCACATTCTGGGTGAGCGATCGCCTCAGCTTGTGGGTGTGTAATTTTCAACTCCACAATCTTCTTTTCAGAAAATGTTTCATGAACAATACAGCTCCCGTCCCATAGCAACAAATCTCGTCCGGTTTGTTCCATCACATACCGTCCCAAATTCCGATCCGGAGCAAAAATAATCGGCTGTGTCGGTGGTATTTGTTGCACAATCTTGACAGCATTGGAACTGGTGCAGATAATGTCACTCATGGCCTTAATGTCGGCAGAGCAGTTGATGTATGAAACCACTAGATGATCTGGATGTGCTGCTTTAAAAGCTGCAAAAGCTTCTGGTGGACAACTATCTGCTAAAGAACAACCAGCATTTAAATCTGGTAAAAGCACTAACTTATCAGGGTTAAGTATCTTTGCTGTCTCCGCCATAAAGTGAACACCAGCAAAGACAATCACATCTGCATTTGTCTGGGCTGCAGCTTTGGCTAATTGCAAGGAATCCCCAATAAAGTCGGCGATATCCTGAATATCCGGATCTTGATAGTAATGAGCCAGGATCACTGCATTGAGTTCCTTTTTTAGACTCTCAATGGCAGTAAATAAATCTAGTGGTAGTTCACCAGTTTGGGTTTTGTTTTTTTGAGGTAGTGCGGTGGTAAACACAGTTAGGAGTTGCCTTAAGTTCCACGTTTTTGTTCTGTGGATTCAATTATAGTAGTTTTTACCAAAAATAGTAGGGGGTCGATATCCCGTCTGTTCTGTGCAAATCCGGCGGAGTTTCATATGCTGGATATAGACGGCAAGGAAAGTGGCATGACCAGTCAGAAAACCAAATCAATAACCCTAAAAATTGCTGTAGTTGGAGATGTTCACGACCAGTGGGAAGTAGAAGATGGCATTGCACTCAAGTACCTAGGTGTTGACTTGGTGCTGTTTGTGGGCGATTTTGGCAATGAATCGGTGGATGTGGTCAAAGCGATAGCCTCCCTGGATATTCCCAAAGCAGCAGTGATGGGAAACCACGATGCCTGGTATACTGCCACGGAATGGGGACGGCGGAAATGTCCATATGACCGTTCTAAGTCAGATTGGGTACAAGAACAACTCGATTTATTAGAGGCGTCCCACGTAGGTTACAGTCGGCTGGATTTTCCCACCTGGAATTTAACTGTGGTGGGAGGTCGTCCTTTTACCTGGGGTGAACCAGAGTGGAAATTTGCGGACATCCTGCAACAACGGTATGGTGTGACGAGTATGGAGGAATCCACTGACCTGATTGTCAAAGCCGCAAACAGCGCCGCTCATGACACGATTATTTTTCTGGGACACAATGGACCTAGTGGTTTAGGCGATCGACCCGAAGACCCCTGCGGTAAGGACTGGCATCCCATCGGTGGTGACTTTGGCGACCCAGACCTGGGCGCGGCGATTTCTCAGGCTCTCACGTCCGGTAAAAAAATTCCTCTGGTGACGTTTGGTCATATGCACCGCACCCTCAGACATACAAAAACAGTCCAGCGCAAAGCTGTATTTAAAAGTCCAGAGGGAATCATTTACCTAAACGCAGCAAATGTACCCAGGATTTTGGAAAATCAGGGGCAAAGGCTGCGCAATTTTTCCATTGTCTCCCTAGAAGCCGGTGAGGTCTCCCAAGTCTCCTTAGTCTGGGTAGGCTATGATTTCCAGGTGACTGTAGAGGAAATTCTCTATAGGCGATAGCCCAGGATGCCAAAGATATTTTTCTTTAGTAGTGCCATCTGTGTAGATGATCAGATATATTATGATATGTCGGCTTGTTAATATTTGGCAAAGGCGCTATAATCCTATATTGTCGTATGTTTATTATAAGTTCGACAGTTTTATTGGAGAGGTGGCAGAGTGGTCGATTGCGTCCGACTTGAAATCGGATGAGGCTAAAACCTCCGGGAGTTCGAATCTCCCCCTCTCCGTTTGCAAATATATTAATTACCCGGTTTTATAAACCGGGTAAGCTTAAGCCAAGACGCAAAAGCGCAAATAATTGCCGTGAAACTATGCCCCTATTCCGCAGATTTCTTACTAGCTCGATTAGCACGCGCTTCGGCTGAAGCCATTACTTCATCAAAATTCTCCAAGATTTCACCAGGGAAATTTTCTAAAATTCTTGTAGAAAGAGCCACACGACCTTTACCTTCATCTAAGTCAATAACTACAGCCTTAATTGTTTGACCAATTTGAAAGACCTTTTCTAGAGAGTCAATGAATTTTTGGCTGACTTGCTTAATATGTAGCAAACCACTCAGACCATCTAAATCTACAAATACTCCAAAAGGTTTAATACCAGTAACTTTACCTTCTACTAGCTCATTTAGTTCTAATAAGCTGAAGTTGCTAGAACGAGTAGCCAAACGTTGGGAAAGTATAAGTTTTTTAGTGTCAGGATTAATTTCTAAAAAACTCACGGTCAAACTTTGGCCTTTTAGCGCTTCTAGATTATCACGTTCGGCTAAGTGCGATCGCGGAATAAACCCTCGCAAGGAAAGCAGGTCAACAGTAACACCACCTTTATTCACACCGGTGACCCTGACTTGCACCGTTTGACCGCCTTCTTGCATTTCGGCGAGTCGTTCCCAGATTTGCCGAATTTCCAACTGTTTTCGGGAAAGGGTGACTTGACCTTCTGCATCCTGATCTCGGATAATCAAAAACTCTAGTTCCTCATGCAATGGCAGCACCTCCGATAAATCGGTCACTGCTCTCAAAGAAGCCTCATCACGGGGGAGAAAAGCGGATGATTTGCCACCAATATCTACATAGGCTCCATTAGGGTCAAGTTGAAATACTTTCCCGCTGACAACTTGTCCCTTTTGAAACTGGTAGTCGTGTACTTCTAGTGCTTTGGCAAAATCGTCCATAGTAAAAGACGAATTGGCTAGTTGAGAAAGTTTCGATTCGGAGTTCATGACGATTAAAGATAAATTATTATTTGATGTGATGCCACTGGATTTGTACTAAACCCCTAACAAGTTCCGAGCTAGTAGGAGTGTTAGGTAATTATGGCATGATTATTTGGTAGGGAAAACAACCTAAAATAGCTTGAATAGTCCCCAATCCAGGGACTTTCCCCTGCTTTTGTCTCTAGGCTCCTAACACACTGCCAAAAAGTTGTTTCACCTGCTCCCAAGCATCACCTGCGGCTTTAGGATTATAGCTGGCGCGATGGTTACAGAAAAATCCGTGTTCAGATCCATCGTAGCGAAACACTCGATGAGAAATTTTATATTTTTCTAATTCTGCGGCAATTTCATCGACCTCTGCTGCGGGGATGCTGACATCTTCCAAGCCAAAAAAAGTATATATTGTGCCTCGGATATCCGGGGTACGGGTGATGGTAGGAGCGCCACCGCCAGGGGTGCGAGTAGTAATACCAGCACCATAGAAGGAAGCAGTAGCTTTAATATCTGGTAGGGTAGCAGCAAGATAAGCCACATGACCACCAAAACAAAAGCCAATACAGCCAAAGCTATCGGGTTTCAGGTGGGGCAGGGTCTTGAGATAGTCAATGGCTGATTGAATATCACGCAATAACTCTGATGCTTGAGTCTGTTTCCAAGCATATTTTCTGCCAATTTCAATATCCTCTGCGGTGTAGCCTGTTTCAAAATCAGGGGCTTGACGTTGAAAAAGTGCCGGGGCGATCGCCACATATCCTTGTTGAGCAATTCGTTCTGTAACTTCCCGAATGTGAACATTGACACCAAAAATCTCTTGTAATACCACAACACCAGAATAAGAACCAGGTGCTTGTGGCTGTGCTAAATAAGCGGATATTTGTAGATTATCTTGCGAAATCTTCAACTTTGCTGTCTGTATAATTTTTTCTTCCATAAAAATTTCTACCTGTGTTGTGTAATTAAGTATTTAATGATTTGATATCAATATGCCAGTAAATGTAGCTATTTCCCAAGAAAATTATCAATTAGCAAAAATTGCGGGAAAAAATTTTCCCTCGAAAAAATAAATGTGTACATAACATCTTTAATACTAATCGATACACTCGGTTAGTTGCCTTTACTAATATCAATAGGTTTGGTCATGATTAAATTCCGTATTCAGCCAGACAGTGAAATACCCGCTTCCAGTCAGCTATTTAATCAAATTCAGTTTGTCATCGCCTCCCGACAATATCCACCTGGATATAAATTGCCGAGCACAAGAGCGTTAGCAATGCAAACTGGGTTACACCGTAATACCATTAGCAAAGTTTACCGGCAGTTGGAAGAGGACGGTTTTGTAGAAAGTATAGCTGGTTCGGGAATTTATGTGCGGAGTCAAGGTCATGAATACGGTAGCAAGCTGCAATACCCATTCATCAGAAAAGAAACTGAAGATGGGTATAAACTAGTGCAAAAAGCACTGGATGAGATGTTATCTCAAGGCTATTCACTGCATCAAGCGCGGGAGATATTTTTAGGTGAAATTGATTGGCGCTTAAGTTGTAGCGCCCAAGTATTGGTTGCAGTTCCCTCCCATGATATAGGTGTCGGGGAATTGATGGTATATGAATTAAAAATATCTCTAAAGATACCTGTACAGTTGGTAGCGATAGAAGAATTAACGGCCTTGTTAGATAAAACTACTTCGGCTACAGTGGTCACAAATCGTTATTTTATCAGCGATGTAGAGGCGATCGCCGCCCCAAAAGGCGTACGTGTGATTCCCCTGGATATCTACGACTACAGCAAAGAACTGGAACTACTCAAAAGCTTACCGAAGGAGAATTGTGTAGGTATAGTGAGTCTGAGTTCCGGGATTGTTCGTGCTGCACAAGCAATTCTTCATGGTTTACGAGGCGATGAACTATTAATCATGACTTCCCAGCCAAAAGATGCTTATCAAATCAGAGCCATTGTCAAGCGGGCGGAAGTAATTATCAGCGATCAAGCCAGTTTCCCAACAGTACAGGCCGCACTACAAGCATCACTAGAAGAGATTATTCGTCCACCCAAACTAATTAAAGTGGAAAATTATATTGGGGCTACATCGATTAATTTGTTAAAACGTGAACTGGGACTTTAGCCACATAGCCTTTCCCAATATGAAATTTATCTGTGTTTATCTGTGGTTTAACTTTATGGCTACGCCACGCCAGCTATTGGTATACCTGACTCACCTGTAAAAACTCGTCTAATACTTGTAAGTAAGTTGAAGCATCTTCTAACATAGGAAAATGGGATGTATTAGGAATAATGGTAAACTTAATATTTTCGCTCCCTGATGCGGCCTGACGACCCATTTGCGCCGGAATAATTTGGTCATACTCACCAGCCACCAGCAAAACTGGTACTTGCACCTTGGCAAACTCTTGGGGCATTATCTCCGCTTGCGCTTTACTAACTGAGGTATAAATTGTACCTAAAGCTGTATCATAGTCTGCTTGCAGAAAATCTTGCAAAAAAGCCTGACGTTCAGAACTAGCAATTGGGCTATGCAAGAATCTAGCCATAAATATTCGGTCAACTAATGGTATTTTACTTAGCCACTTAGGACGAAATTTGACTACATAACCACCAAATTTATGAAAAGCCGTAAAGGCTTTTTCGTCGTACTGAAAAATACCACTACAGGTTAAAATAGCTCGTTCTACTCGTTGGGGATAGCGGTTAATAAACAATGTTGCAATAGATGCACCCATGGAATGAGAGTTAATATAAACGCGTTGGAGTTGCAACTCATCTAGTAAAGTTGCTAAATCCTCAGCATACTCTTCTAATTCATAGCTTAACTCTTTGATTGCTACTGATTTGTCTGGGTTTGACTGGGACGTTACAACAGATGCACCGGATTCGACTATATTAGGTTTTCCGCGAGAACGACCAAAACCCCGCAGATCGTAGAGTAAACAATCAAATTGGTCTGCTAAAGCATCAGCCGTACTTTTCCAGTACCTCGCTGACCCCCCCCAACCATGAATAAAAACCATTACTGGCTTTACCGAAGAACCAGATGGTTTTTTCACCCACTCATAGTAATGCTCAACACGACGAACACAAATATAAGGCATTTTTCCAGAGTCGAAAATCAAAAGTCAAAAGTCAAAAGTCAAAAATCAAAAGTCAAAAGTCAAAAGTCAATGACCAGTGACCAGTGACTAATGATACCTACGCTGATTCTGGCTTAGGTAGGGAAGAAGGATGTACTATTAATTCAGCTGTTGAGCGCTTCTCTACCATTTCCTTAGTAATCATGCACCGAGTGACATCCTCGCGGGATGGTAATTCGTACATGACATCAAGCATTAGTTCTTCCACAATACCCCGCAAGGCTCTAGCGCCCGTTTTCCTGCGGTAGGCTTCTTGAGCGATCGCCCGCAAAGCATCCTGTTTAAAATCTAATTGAACGTTATCCATGTTGAGCAGCTTTTGGTACTGTTTGACCAGAGCACTGCGTGGTTGGGTGAGAATTGCCATCAGCGCTTCTTCATCCAAAGGATCTACTACAGCTACCATTGGTACTCGTCCAATAAATTCGGGAATCATACCAAACTTAACTAAGTCATCGGGTTCGAGATGGCGCAGAGTATCAGCAACCCGCTTTTCTTTGGACTGACTGTCCCCCGGTTGTACAAAACCCATTGACTTTTTACCCACTCTCTGCTCTACTACCTTCTCTAAACCCACAAAGGCACCGCCACACACAAAGAGAATATTGCTCGTATCAATCTGGATACAATCTTGATAAGGATGCTTACGACCTCCTTGAGGCGGCACATTGGCGATTGTTCCCTCTAACATTTTCAGCAAAGCTTGCTGAACGCCTTCACCGGAAACATCGCGGGTAATGGAAGGATTTTCACTCTTGCGAGCTACTTTATCTATCTCGTCAATGTAGATAATTCCTCGCTGGGCTTCCTCCACATCCAAATCTGCTACTTGTAACAGTCGCAGCAGAATATTTTCTACATCCTCACCAACATAACCTGCTTCAGTGAGTGTCGTGGCATCAGCCACAGCAAAGGGTACATCCAAGATTGTGGCTAAGGTTTGGGCTAAGAGGGTTTTGCCACAACCAGTTGGACCAATTAACAAAATATTAGACTTTTGCAGTTCTACAGCATCGTCTGCGCCATTTTTACCTTTCGATTGAATGACTGCCAGCCGTTTGTAGTGGTTATAAACTGCCACAGACAAAACTTTTTTGGCCTCGTCTTGACCGATAACGTGTTCGTCTAGATAATTTTTAATTTCTCTAGGCTTGGGAATTTGGTTAAATGAGAGATTAGAAGAGCGGGCACGACGTTTTGGAGGTGTTTCTGACCTTTGTGCTGGTTGTGACGCAGCCGTATTCGTGTCCAGTAGCTCTTCGTCTAGGATTTCATTACACAAGTCAACGCATTCATCGCAGATGTAGACTCCCGGACCTGCGATTAATTTACGAACCTGCTCTTGAGACTTGCCACAAAACGAACATTTTAAATGGGAGTCGTACTTAGACATACCAGCCTCTTATTTCAGAATGGTGACGTTTTCCCCGGCGGTGGGAATATTTTGTCTGGAGATGACTTGATCAATCAAACCGTAGTTTTTTGCTTCTTCTGCCGACATAAAAAAGTCGCGTTCGGTATCTGCCTCAAGTCTTTCTAGAGGCTGACCAGTATGATGACCGAGTAACTGATTCAACTTAGCCTTCACATAAAGAATTTCTCGCGCTTGAATCTCAATATCAATGGCTTGACCTTGAGCCCCACCCAGTGGTTGGTGAATCATGATGCGAGAGTCAGGTAAAGACATCCGTTTACCAGCAGAACCGGCGGACAACAGGAAAGCCCCCATACTTGCGGCTAATCCAAAACATATAGTAACAACATCCGGGCGTATTTGTTGTATTGTATCATAAATTGCCATCCCCGCGTAGACAGAACCCCCGGGGGAATTGATATACAACTGAATATCTTTCTCCGAATCTTCCGCGTCTAAGAACAGCAATTGAGCAACAATGGAATTAGCAACAGCATCATCTATGGGAGTACCCAAGAATATAATCCGCTCTCGCAGCAAGCGGGAGTAAATGTCAAAAGCACGTTCTCCCATGCCAGACTGTTCTACCACCATCGGTACAATGTTGCTGGGTCGGCTCAAGTGAGAGCTAATTTTGATTGTGCTTAAACTATGGATGGGATGATTTCCCGACTGGGATAGAAGCATATAAGAACAATTGAGAATTAAGTTAGGAGGGGTTTGCTGGCAGTTATTGCCGCCTTGTGAACTGATGCAGTTTTATTTGAGCTATTTGTTAACCATTATGCCTCATATATATAGCTGTGGGTAAACACCCCACCCACGCTAATTTTCAGGCAATATTTCCCTCACAGAGGTGATTAATCACTCTGCGACAAGGAAGTACCGAGTAGGAAAGATTGTTACTCAGCACTTTCTTGTACAGACACGATAATTCGCGTCTGTACACCAATTATATTGATTCTGTACTAGCAGAGGTGCTTTGTTCCTCGCCCTGATCTACAGGTGTCTCTAACTCGCCGGAAATTTCTGCTGCTGAACTCAGAGATCCTTCAGGAACAAGTTCCACTGATGAGTGTTGTAGAAGCCAATCGACTATTTTTTCAGTTAACAGTTCGTTTTCCACCACTGACCGCATTCTTTGGGCGTCAACTTCTTGGTCTGCGTACTGTTCCATCACTTCAGCCACTCTGGTTTCCACTTCTTCAGGCGTGACCTCGATAGATTCGCGTTTACCTACTTCCAGTAATCCCAAAGACTGTTTCAGGCGTTGAATGGCTTCATCGCGCGATCGCTCCCGTAATTGGGGTATGATTTCTTGGGTAAACAGCTGTCTCACATCTAATCCTTGCTGAGAAAGCCGCATTGCAGTTTGTGTTAGCATCGCGTCTATTTCCTTATCAATCAAGGTTTGTGGTAGGTCAACCTCCACGTACTTCAACATTTCTGCCAACAAAGCTTGCTGCTGGTTGGATTTAGTTTTTTCCTCAGCCTCTTTTTGATATCGTGCTTCTAAAGAAGCACGCAGTTCATCCAAGCTCTCAAATTCACTAACTTCCTGAGCGAAGTCATCGTTTAATTCTGGTAGTTCTTTTTCCTTCAGTTCTTTAAGTGTAACTGTGAAAATTGCTGCTTTTCCGGCTAAATCTTGGTTAGCGTAAGGATCTGGGAACTGAGCAGCAATTTCTCTGGTTTCTCCCGGATTCATCCCCACCATCCCTGATACAAAGCCGGGGATAAATTTATCTTCTTGCAATTCCAGTTGAAAATCTGTGGCCTCGGCTCCCGGAATTGCTGTCGGTTCGGTTGTTTCCTCTTCGCCTTCACCTTTGGCCAGCACACCTTTAAAATCAACCACAGCCACATCACCAATTTGAGATCCACGTCCTTCCACAGGGATCAGCGTCGCCAACTGTTCCCTTTCCTTTTCTATGACTTCATCAACTCGACTGGATTGGTATTTGATTTCCTCCGCTTTAGCTGTTAAACCGGTATACTGTAGCAGATTAACCTCTGGTTCTACATCTACAGCCGCTAAAAAGGTTAGGGGTTTTCCTGGTTCATAATTACTAATCAATTCCTCAAAAGAAGTCCGCAGTTGTGGTTGTCCAATTGCGGGTATTTCTTCCTGTTTGAGTGCCTTTTCCACGCCATCTTGAAGTATTTCTTCGAGGGCTGCTGCTTTAATACGAGTTATACCCAGCCGTTGTAGCAATATTGGCCGCGGTACTTTACCTTTACGAAACCCAGGAATACTTGTACTACTGGCTAAGTTTTTAATTACCTGTTCATAAGTTTGCTTAGTAATTTCTGGCGTAATCTCGATTTCCAAGCCGATTTGGCTGGCTGGAAGTTTTTCCTGGGTAACTTTCATGCTTCGTCTCTGTATTTATTTCTGATTTTTTTGTCTCCCAGTTGGCACTTGATGCGATTTACCGCTTCTGTGGCTTGATTGCTCTTGCCCTGGGAATGGGGGGAACCCACAAGTTACTCAAAATCCCATATTATTATATGGATGAGTCTTTTCAGTAGATATCCAGTTTACTGCTCATGGCAAAGGACTTGACAATTTATTGCCATAAGTTTAACTATGGAAACTCGCAGTTATGCAAGAACTTTAGCAGTTCTTGTTTTTTCAAATACTGTGATATCTTGTTTCTCAAGTTGTATCTTATGCTAGGAATGGTTCTACTGTTGGTTCTGTGTACCTTGTGGGGCTGAAAGTGACTGTTACCTAAACAGGAAGCTACATTTTTAACTGTGCTGGTTGCAGTCAATCTGAATCATAGTACACCCATCGTGATTCGCAACCCACTTGACAATCTCGATAGTTGTTCGGTTAAAAACTGTCAGCATTACACCATGCTCAAGTGTAGACACTCCTTTTCTTGTACTGGACATGAGGTTGTTGTATAATATTATTATATAATTTTCGGGATAAGTGGAGGAATTGAGCAGCAATAGTAGTTAAATTAAATGACTTTAACTTCATGTCACCTATAAAATCAATGCACTTTTTGCCGAAAAATCCCATAGAATTAAAAAAAATATTCAAAATAGACCATCACTATTTAGAAATTTAAGTATAAAATATCATCTGTTTGAAAAACAATACAGAGAATCTGGGAAAGGAGAAAGCCGATTTGTCAAAATCATATAGTGTAGGTATTTTGGGAGCAACTGGTGCTGTGGGCACAGAGTTGCTGGAATTACTAGAAAGCCGGAACTTTCCAGTGGGGGAGTTGAAGCTATTGGCATCAGAGCGCAGTGTAGGGAGATCGCTGCGGTTTAAAGGTGAGGATTTACCGGTAGAATTAGTGAGCGATCGCACCTTGGAAAATCTGGACTTAGTTCTAGCCAGTGCTGGGGGTTCTACATCGAAAACTTGGGCAGCAGTGGCTGTGGAAAAAGGTGCGGTAGTAATAGATAATTCCAGCGCCTTTCGGATGAACCCGGAAATTCCCTTGGTAGTACCAGAGGTGAATCCCCTAGCGGCCGCTAACCACAAAGGTATTATCGCCAACCCCAACTGCACAACAATTTTGATGACAGTGGCAATTTGGCCTCTGCATCAAATTAACCCTATTAAACGGATTGTAGTCTCAACCTATCAATCAGCCAGCGGTGCAGGTGCCAAGGCCATGGCAGAAGTCAAAACCCAAGCTAGCGCTATACTACAAGGACAGCAACCGGTGACGGAAGTTTTGCCTTACCCATTGGCGTTTAACTTATTTCCACATAACTCAGCTTTAAACAATTTGGGTTACTGTGAGGAAGAAATGAAAATGGTCAACGAAACCCGCAAGATTTTTAACGACCAACAAATTAGAATTACTGCTACTTGTATTCGGGTTCCTGTACTACGCGCCCATTCCGAAGCAATTAATTTAGAATTTGAAAATCCATTTAGTCCAGATACAGCCAGGGAAATTTTAAGTCACTCTCCTGGCGTAAAATTAATCGAAGATTGGGAAAAGAATTACTTTCCCATGCCCATGGAAGCCACATCTCAGGACGATGTTCTAGTGGGGAGAATTCGTCAGGATATTTCTCACCCTTGCGGCTTGGAACTTTGGCTTTCTGGTGACCAAATCCGTAAAGGGGCGGCGTTAAATGCAGTCCAAATTGCCGAATTATTAGTAGAAAAAAATCTACTAAAATCTGCAAAAAGATAGGTTTATACTGAATAATAGCAGTGCGACTCGTTCTCTCGATCGGGAGCATATATGCTCAGGGATGAGAGGCAAGACTGGGTAAAGCCAGACTCTTGTAACTGTGTGTTCATGTGGGTGAGAATCCCACCCCCTAGGTGCAAGGGTGACAGCATCCTCCTTACGGTAGCGACTAGCCATCAATCCGTAAAGCAGGAGGAAAAGGCGTTCTTACTGGGAGCCTAACCTGGTATACGTTGAGCAAAGTACCCATGAGTAAGATTTCCTAAGATGCGTTTGAAGTGTCGTGAATTTTAACCAGCCAAATCAGGCTGACAGGCTGGAACCAAAAGGTAAAGGATAAGGAAACGGCTGCTTGCTATCAGACCGTTATGCACTCCCGATAAACCCGGCATATAGCATCACTCTAAAGGTACACAGAATGGACACATGGAACGAAGTAACCCCTTGTTAGCCCTTTTAGAAGGTCGAATCTAAAAGTAGGTGCTAACCGGATGCTGCAAGCGGGGAAGATTGAGTCAGAAGCGAACGCTTAGGGTAATGCCTAAGATATGCTGACAGATTCACGGTGATATGGATGATAAAGTCTCAAGTAGGAATTATGTCTAAAACGAGTGTAAAGACTACGGTAGAATGGAACACGATTAACTGGAAACAGTTAGAACGTCGTGTTTACAAAATCCAAAAACGAATTTATCAAGCCTGAACCCGTGGTGATGTCAAGGTTGTTCGTGGACTCCAAAAGGTGCTGATGAAATCCTGGTCAGCCAAAGCTTTGGCAACACGTAGGGTAACTCAAGATAACCAAGGAAAGAAAACCGCCGGGGTTGATGGGGTGAAAGCTTTATCACCTAATGAAAGACTGGAATTGGTAGAAGAGTTAAAACTAGGGTCTAAACCCAGACCAACCAGAAGAGTTTGGATAGACAAACCTGGAAGGGATGAGAAAAGACCACTAGGAATACCCACAATGTATGATAGGGTACTACAGGCGCTTGTCAAACTGGCATTAGAGCCAGAATGGGAAGCAAAGTTTGAACCCAATTCATACGGATTTAGACCAGGGCGCTCATGTCATGATGCCATACAAGCAATATTCAATTCTATAAATGTCAAATCTAAGTTTGTTTTGGATGCCGATATTGCTAAATGTTTTGACAAGATTAATCATCAAGCATTGTTAAAGAAACTGAACACCTACCCTAAACTACGCCGTCAAATCAAAGAGTGGTTAAAAGCAGGTGTGGTCGATAGCAAAGTCCTATTTCCTACAGAAGAAGGCACACCCCAAGGCGGTGTAATATCCCCTCTACTGGCAAATGTAGCCTTACACGGTATGGAGGAAATTATTAAAGAGTATGCCTCGAAATTACCAGGTAAAGGCTCTAAAAGGGATAAGGCTAATGCAATATCAATCATTCGATATGCAGATGATTTTGTCATCTTGCATGAGAATCTGACAGTTATTGAACAATGCAGGGAAATCTTAGTTAAATGGCTAAATGAAATGGGATTGGAATTAAAACCTAGTAAGACCAGATTGGCTCATACCTTGTATGAACACCAATCAGAGAAACCAGGATTTGATTTTCTGGGATTCAACGTAAGACAATCCCCGGTTGGTAAATACAACTCAGGATTGAACACCCACAAGGAAATACTAGGGTTTAAAACCATCATCACCCCATCAAAGAAATCTGTTAAGAATCATTACAAAAAGGTTTCGGACACCATTAAAAGAAACTTACCAACACCACAATTGGGATTGATAAGTAAACTTAACCCTATAATCAAGGGATGGTGTAATTACTACTCATCGGTAGTAAGTAAAGAAATTTTCAACAATATCTCTAAACAGGTTTACCAACGTCTTTATAGGTGGGCAAAGCGCCGACACCCCAATAAATCTGGGAAATGGATAACCAATAAGTATTGGCATACAATCGGAGGTAATAACTGGGAATTTGCAGTAAAGATGGATGATAAGTTCATCAAACTGTTTAGACACCCAGAGACTCCCATAGTACGTCATATTAAGGTTAAAGGTAACGCCTCGCCATTTGACGGTGATTGGGTATATTGGAGTTCAAGAATGACAAACCATCCCGAAGCCAATAAAAGGGTAGCGACCCTACTTAAAAAGCAAAAGGGTAAATGTCCAGAATGTGGGCATTACTTTAGGGACGGTGATGTAATGGAAGTAGACCACATCTTACCCATCTCCAAAGGTGGAAAAGATGAACATAAGAACCTACAATTATTACACAGACATTGCCATGACAAGAAGACAGCCAGTGATGGAAGTCTTGTAGGTATTCATGACAAGAACCATATTGCTGAGGAGCCGTATGAGGTGAAAATCTCACGTACGGTTCTGAAGACGAGTCGGTCAGGTGACTGACCGGCTTAGTTTAATATGGAATTTCAGTTATTTTTGGGTAGAAAAATCAAGATGAGTGAATTACCCTTGAAACAAGTTCAGCAATAGGTTATTAAAATAGAGAACCACCAAGAGATAAAAAACTAAAAGGCTAATTAGGAGTGAAACAGGGTGGGAGAATTTGGCAGAGTTTTAACCGCTATGATTACGCCGTTCAAGGCAGACGGCAGTGTCAACTATGATGTAGCCTCAAAACTAGCAGCACATCTAGCTAACAACGGTACAGATACATTAATAGTATGTGGCACAACGGGTGAATCCCCTACCCTAAGCTGGGAAGAGGAATACCAGTTGTTTGTGGAAGTATTGCAAGCGGTGAGTGGAAAAGCCAAGGTGATAGCAGGATGTGGTTCTAATTCCACAAAAGAAGCGATCGCCGCCACCCAAAAAGCTGCTACAATAGGGGTGCATGGTTCATTACAGGTTGTACCTTATTACAACAAACCACCACAATCGGGTCTCTACCAGCACTTTCAAGCCATCGCCCAAGCTTGTCCAGAACTGCCAATACTGTTATATAATGTTCCTGGGCGTACTGGTCAAAATCTGAGTCCAGATACAGTTGCTAAGTTAGCGGAAATTGATAATATTGTTGGTATCAAAGAAGCTAGTGGCAATTTAGACCAGGCGAGTGAAATCCGCCGGTTGACACCAAAAGAATTTGACATTTACTCTGGAGATGATTCCCTAACCCTGCCCTTGTTAGCAATTGGAGCTACAGGCGTTGTGAGTGTAGCTTCTCATCTGGTAGGCAATCAACTACAAGAGATGATCCAAGCTTTTAGTGTGGGAAAAATCGCCAGTGCTAATGAAACTCATCTACAACTATTTCCATTGTTTAAAGCTTTATTTTTAACTACAAATCCCATTCCAATTAAACAAGCATTGAAACTTCAAGGTTGGGATGTCGGTTCAACTCGTCTACCCCTATGGGAAGCTGACTCAGATGTTACTGATAAGTTAAGAGCAGTGCTGGAAGAACTTAATTTAACTAGATAGTAACTTATTGAATGCTTACTAACTTGAGTGAGAGTAATTTTAACTGGTTTACCAGAGAAATTACTCCGCTAAGACTGTCATAGATATCTGATTTTGTAGATGTAAAAGTGTAGAAGCCCACCGCACAGTAGAGAGATTAGATAAAAGTTATATATGTAAAATGCTTTTTTTTTTATAACAGGAATAAATGAACAATCTCACGCAAAATATAGCTGCTTTCAGATAGGAAGCTGGTATTTGATTTCATAACAAGATTGCTGAATTTGAATTTATTAACTCTGAAGAAAAACAACAACAATCCAAGGAAAATAATGGTAAACAACGAAACTAAATCTGCCCTCAAAATTATTCCATTGGGCGGATTACATGAGATTGGCAAAAATACTTGCGTTTTTGAGTATGAGGACGAAATTATTCTTTTAGATGCGGGATTAGCCTTTCCGACCAAAGGAATGCTAGGGGTAAATATTGTCCTACCAGATACAACCTATCTACGGGAGAATCGCCAGAAAATTAAAGGTATGATCGTCACCCACGGTCATGAAGACCATATAGGCGGTATTGCCTTCCACCTCAAGCAATTTGATATCCCGGTAATCTATGGTCCTAGACTAGCAATGGCAATGCTAGAGGGTAAACTAGAAGAAGCAGGGGTACGCGATCGCACCGATTTAAGATCAGTTAGACCCCGGGATGTGGTGCGCATTGGTCAACATTTCTTTGTGGAATATATTCGCAATACCCACTCCATTGCCGACAGCTTTACAGTGGCTATTCATACCCCTTTAGGTGTGGTCATCCACACGGGAGACTTTAAAATCGACCATACACCTGTAGACGGCGAAAACTTTGACTTGCAAAGGCTAGCAGAACACGGTGAACAGGGTGTACTTTGCTTACTGAGTGATTCAACTAACGCAGAAGTACCAGGATATACCCCTTCAGAACGCTCTGTTTATCCCAACCTTGACCGGGAATTTGGTAAAGCTACCGGGCGCTTATTTGTCACTACCTTTGCTTCCAGTGTGCATCGGATCAACATAATTTTACAGTTGGCGCAGAAGCATAAGCGGGTGGTATCAGTTGTTGGTCGCTCCATGCTGAATTTGATTGCTCATGCTCGCAATCTGGGTTACATCAAGTGTGATGATAGTCTGTTCCAGCCATTGCATGCAGTTCGCAATTTGCCCGATGAAAAAGTCTTGATTTTGACAACTGGCTCACAGGGTGAAACCATGGCAGCCATGACGCGCATTGCCAACAAAGAACACTCCCAAATCAAAATCCGCCCAGGGGACACAGTAATATTCTCTGCTAACCCCATTCCTGGCAATACGATCGCGGTGGTCAACACCATCGATAAATTGATGATTCAAGGGGCAAACGTGGTATATGGACGGGACAAGGGTATTCACGTTTCTGGTCACGCCTGTCAAGAAGAACAAAAACTGATGATTGCCTTAACTCGTCCCAAGTTCTTTGTACCATTTCACGGTGAACATAGAATGCTGGTTAAGCACTCGGAAACCGCTCAGAGTATGGGTATTCCTGCCGACAACATGGTAATTATCCAAAATGGCAACATTGTGGAATTAACACAAGATTCTATCCGTGTGGCGGGTACAGTCAGATGTGGTATAGAACTTGTGGATACTACTAGTTCTGGAATGGTGAGCGCTCAAGTTCTCCAAGAACGACAACGTATGTCAGAAGAAGGTATTGTCACCATCGCCACCGCCATTGATTGGAACGGCCAGCTCCTGGCTAAACCAGAAACTCATCTGCGGGGTGTAGTAACTAATGTAGAGCGATCGCTTGTGCAAAAATGGGTACAACAGCGCATTGAAGAAATGCTCAGTGTGCGCTGGTCAGAATTTGCCCAAGTTCGTGAAGGGGAAAGACCCGAAGTAGACTGGGGTGGATTGCAAGGGATGCTAGAGCGAGAGTTGCAACGCTCTATCCGTCGAGAACTACAATGTCAACCAACAGTAACTTTGTTGATGCAAATTCCCGAAGAACCACCTGTCAAGGTTGCTGATGGTAGAAGACGGCGGACTCGCCCCACAGCCCAGGTAGCATCCTAATCATCGCGCCGCACCGGGGTTGAAGATTTGAGAACCCCTGACTTTGACGAGTCGGGGGTTTTTTGGTTCTTCTTAACTAATGATAATAATAGGACTTACGCAAGATTGGACTAAAAACCTGGTTCTGATGTAGGGGTGATTCATGAATTACCCCTACTTTCGTTCTGTTTTGCGTAAGTCCTGAGACATTTAAACGCGGCGATGAATTTAAAACAAGAAGCGGTCAGATTGACCGTGTTAGCCTGTGGACTTCCGTTCATAGTTATCACGTAAGTCATTCTATGGAGCAGATCGGACAAAAGTACTATTTTGGTTTACCAAAGATATTCCCAGCCTTTTTTATGTTAAGTTTTATAAAAGTTACACTAAACCCTGTCTAATGACAGATGGCTTTATTAAAATTTAAAGTATGTCAAGTTATGAATAAGATTGCATGATCACACTACCGATATAGCGACAATTACGATTAACTTGACGTAGTCATAAGTTGGATTATGGCCTAAGTGGCTAGTGTAACGCCCGATTGTGACTTAGTCAGAGAATAATTCCTCCGGCAAAAATCATTGCTACGTTGTATATATTCATCAGTAAGGTGAATAACCTCATTAATATAGAGGATTAACCATGAAGGTATTTGATAATACCACAAAGAAGTTTTTGTTAACAAGCTGGGTATCTTTTAATCAAGGCGATACTAACAAAGCTCCTATAAGTCAGTTACAAGATTCAACTTCCCAGTCTAACCGTGATCTCCTCCAACCCCTGCGCCATTGGGTAGATAGCATTCCAGTTAATAATCGCCAACGATCTCATCTGTTGTGTAAACTGATTCCGGCTCAATGTCCCTTTGAGCGCGATATCAAATTATTTGGTAAAACCCTGTTTCACATTCCGCCCATGTGTAAACTCAATCCTTTATACGAGGAACTCGTGGGTTTACGTTTCCGCGCTCTGTGCTACCTTGCTGACGAATGTGGCGAGGATGTGTCGCAATACTGCTAATACTCAATGCTTTGTTCTTCAGTGAAAAGTTAAGAGTTGGGGGTTAATCCTTAATTCCTAACTCTTTTTAATTCTTCTGGGTAGTCCGCCATTTTTGGATGGCTTCTTGAGCATCTTCGTAAGTTCCTGTCATCTCTGGGACTAAAGTAGCGGTTTCAATTGCTGCTTCGATATTACCTTGCTCTGCTCGAGTCTTCGCCAGTGCCAAAATTTGTGTACTCCATTCATTGATGGATTTTTGGGCGCGATCAAATCCTGGTTGACCTGGTGGTACTCTTTTAGCGACTTCAATGGCACGATTATATGATGATGCTTGTCCCGGTCTAATTAACGCCTCAGCTGCATCTATAACAATATTATTACTTAAATATTGTTTAGCTTCTAACTGCCATTGGGTAATTGCCAGTTGTGCTTGAGAATAAAGGTCTTGGTCAAGAGTAATTAATTGGGCTGCAGCAATGGCACTTGTATATTCTTTTTTTTCGGCACGACCCTCTGCTAACTCTAGGATCATGCGACTCCAAACTTGAATATTCTCCTGAGCTTGTTTGTAGAGTGGGTCACCTGGTTGAATTGCCTTAGCATTGGCGATCGCTTTGCTCAGATCACTGGCTTGGGTTGCGCTCAGAGACATTCTTGATAATTCTGAAACTGCTTGACTGCGCTTTTTAGACTCAGAATTAGAGGAGACTTGGGCATTAGATGGGGTTTGTTGTCTCGGAGTTAATGGTGGTGTTTGAGAGGCAGAAGAATGATTTTGTTCAACTGTTCCGGTGGGAGGTGATGAAGGTGATATTTCTGTAGTTTGTTTGACTTGCAAATATCTTACTTGATTGCGGAGAATAACTATAGAAATCAAAGCGACTACCAGCATAGTACCGCCTCCCCAAAATAAAAACTGTTTCCATAGCGGGGGATCTGTCTGATTATCGGGTAATGGCGAGTCATCGGCTTGAGGTACATGAGGAATGAAGCTCTCCCCTGTAGTAGTTGGGGTGTTCTCTTGGTTGAGATACTGCCCCTGCTGTGAGCCTGGGACTTGTGATTCCGATAATTTGCCAATATCTGGTATAAAGTTCGGCAAATTCACAGAGGGTGATTGACTACCCAGGGTAGTTTCCACACCTAGATATTCTCCCCACATAGTCACGTTTTGCGTCTTGGGTAAATTGGGGGGGGTTGTTGCACCCAGAGCAGGCGCTGTGACGGACACGGCAAAGCTTTCCTCCGGAAAAATAACTGGTTCGGCTTTAACTGGTTCCTTGTGGCTTTGCATCTCAAACTGCGGTAATATCGCTTCTGGGTGAGATGGAAATATCGTTACCGGGGTTTGGACAGGTCGCCAATAGTGTTGACATAATTCTGGGGTAAGAACACTTAAATAGCTGTCTAGATCGGCTAAGTGAGTGGCATTACCAGAACGCAAAGCTTCTAATAATGCGGCTGTGAAGAACCCATGACCCAGTTCGCTACTTTCATGGGAGAATTCATCACATTGACAAGAAAGAATGGCCGCAATTTGTAGTTCTTTAGCCAGTTCTATGGTTTCTGCTCCCACGGGGCTATTTGCTTGGTGCCAAAAGCACGATTGATGTCCAGCAGCAGCACTGTATTAACTTCAGCCAATTGCAGACTTTGCATCAGCGATCGCAATTCTATGCCAGTTTCTTCCACCAATTCCGGATTTCCTTCCACTGGCATTAAGTAATCTTTGCCCTTGTAACTCACCCCATAACCGCTAAAGAATAACCACAGATGATCTTGTGGTTGCCAACAACCCGCGGTCAAATCCTCCAACAACAGCAGAATATTCTGCTTAGTGGGATAGGTGGATATATCCCCAATGGGAGGCGAGGACTCTGTCATCAATAAACAGCGCTGCTGTAGTAACCCTCCCTCTTCAACCAAAAAACTATTTAACACCTCGGCATCTGCTTGAGCGCAACGTAAGGGTTGAAAGAACTGATATTGATTGATGCCAATTGTGATCGCCCAGTAATTTGCCATCCCGCTCTTTGTAGGTTATTGATTCTTGTATTGCCTAAAATTGCGCTCGGCTTTGCTGAAAAAACAAAGCTAACCTATGTTTTATACTGTTTGCAGAATCTGATCCAGTAACTGAAATATAAGCATTTTTTATAGTATCATGATTAAATTATCATATTTATTAAATATCATATTACCAGTGATCACTGAGGTCGATCAGGCTACAGTCAAGAATATTGCTCAACCAAGATCATTGATCATCCTGTTTACATTTATTTATTGGCCAAATTGGCAAAAAGATCCGGATATTTCCCTGAATTATTTGACTGTAAACGGCAATTGATTTGTAAATATTCCCAAATCGATCGCGCAAATCGGAATTTTGCCATTTGAAACCGCCCCTATAAAAGTCGAGTTTATAGCTTAGAATAGGGAGGTTGTCAAAAATTGCGAGATCCGCTACTATGGCTGTCCCTAAGAAGAAAACATCCAAATCAAAACGAGATAAGCGTCGAGCCACCTGGAGACATAAAGCTGCTGTCGAAGCCCAAAAGGCTCTTTCTCTGGGTAAGTCAATTTTGTCTGGACGTTCTACCTTTGTCTATCCCACCGCTGAAGAAGACGAAGCAGAATCATAATTTTCTGGACAAGCTAGGCTTTAGATTTATAGGTTACGGTAATGAGTAATTGGGAAACCCCGTTACCCATTACTGGTGGTCTTCAATAGAAGTTCTAGCCCAGAATTCGTTTTAAGGCAGATAATTTGCCTTGGTAGGGAGCGTATCGCCAGTCTAAATCCAACCAAAAAGAATTTTTTAACACACTTTTGTCATGAGAAAAGGTGTCAAAACTTGCTTTTCCATGATAGCTACCAATCCCACTGTCACCTACACCACCAAATGGTAAAGATGACACACCTACTTGCATTACTGTGTCGTTTATACACACTCCACCCGATGAGGTTGCCTGTAAAACTTGTTTTTGCAGGGTCTGATTCTGAGTAAATATATATAAAGCTAAGGGTTTGGGACGGGAGTTAATTAAGGCGATCGCTTCTGTAATATCTGTATATTCAATTATAGGCAGGATAGGGCCAAATATTTCTTCTTCCATCACTGGATCTGCTAAAGAAACATGATCAAGTAACGTAGGAGCGATATAAAGTTCCTCAGCTTTGGTTTCTCCCCCTATGATAATTTGCCCATCTTCAATCAGATTAACCAATCTGTCAAATTGCTTTTTACTGATTATCCTGGCATAATCTGGACTATTTGCCGGATTATCTCCATAAAATTCTTTGAGGCATTTTTTCAGGCCATCTACTAAATCTTGTTTTATTTTTTGATGAACTAACAGATAATCAGGTGCGATACAAGTTTGTCCTGCATTGATAAATTTTCCCCAAGTTATGCGTTTAACCGTATGTTCAAGATTAATATCAGTATCTACAATACAGGGACTTTTACCGCCTAATTCTAAAGTAACTGGTGTCAGATGTTTAGCTGCGGCGGCCATGATAATTTTGCCAACTTTTGTCCCACCAGTGAAAAAGATATGATCAAACTTTTCTGCTAGGAGTTTTTCACTGGTTTCTATACCTCCTTCTACTACGGCGATATACTCTGACGGAAAATACTTACCAATGATTTCAGCTAATAAATTAGAAGTATGGGGCGCAATTTCTGAAGGCTTGATAATAGCACAATTACCCGCTGCGATCGCACCTACTAAAGGAGAAATAATTAGCTGTAAAGGATAGTTCCAAGGACCGATAATTAAAACAACCCCTAGAGGTTCTGGATATATTTTAGCCGAGTAGGTGAAAAACTTCCAGGGAACTGGTGCTTGTTTCGGTTTAGTCCAACTCTTGAGGTGTTTGATAGCGTAATCTATTTCAGTGACTACACCAATTTCTATAGCATAAGTTTCAAATTCCGGTTTATGTAAGTCTGCTTTTAGTGCTTGAATTATTGCTTGTTCATTGTCAAGTACTGCTTGTTTAAGAATTTTCAGTTGTTCCAGGCGAAAAGTAATATCTTTTGTTTTACCAGTTTGAAAAAATTCCCGTTGATTATAGAGCATCTCAGGAATATTGAGTAAATTGTCATATAACATATTTGTAACTATTTGTCCAGGCATTTAAATTTATTCTCCAGTAGTTAAATGATCTAAAACAGAAAATATCTTTGCGCCATGGGTAAAACCTTGGCGGGTTCACAAGTCAACAATTCACCATCAGCTCTCACCTCATAGGTTTCTGGGTCAACTTCAATGCGTGGGAGCGCATCATTTAGCCTCATATCTCCTTTACTGATTTGACGTGTCCCCGAAACAGCAACTATGGACTTTTGTAAACCCAATTGGCTGTTAATTTCCCTTTGTACTGCAGCTTGGGAAACAAAAGTTAAAGATGTAGCGTGACGCGCACCCGCAAAACTAGCAAACATAGGGCGCATATGTACTGGTTGGGGTGTGGGAATACTAGCATTAGCATCACCCATCTGTGACCACGCAATCATCCCACCTTTAATGACAATTTCTGGTTTCACACCAAAAAACGCCGGTCGCCACAAGCACAAGTCTGCTAGTTTCCCTGGTTCGACAGAACCGACATACTGGGAAATACCATGAGTAATTGCGGGATTAATCGTATATTTTGCAATATATCTCTTGGCGCGATTATTATCCGCCAGTCCATCCCCTGCAAGGCTTCCCCGTTGTACCTTCATTTTATGGGCGGTTTGCCAGGTACGAATTATTACTTCTCCTACCCTACCCATAGCTTGAGAATCGGAGGCAATCATACTAAACGCGCCTAAGTCATGTAAAATATCCTCAGCGGCGATGGTTTCTCGACGGATACGGGACTCAGCAAAAGCCACATCTTCAGGAATGCTAGGGTCCAGGTGATGACATACCATCAACATATCTAGATGTTCCTCTAGGGTGTTGACAGTGTAAGGGCGTGTGGGGTTGGTAGAAGATGGTAAAACATTGGCTTGTCCGCAAACCTTAATAATATCTGGAGCGTGTCCACCCCCTGCACCTTCAGTATGGTAAGTATGGATAGCACGATGTTTAAAAGCGGCGATGGTATCTTCTACAAATCCGGCTTCGTTGAGAGTGTCTGTGTGAATTGCTACTTGCACATCATATTCATCAGCTACACCCAAACAAGTATCAATAGTGGCTGGGGTAGTTCCCCAGTCTTCATGGAGTTTTAACCCCATCGCACCTGCTAAAATTTGTTCTACTATTCCTTGGGGTTGACTGGTGTTACCTTTACCCAAAAAGCCTAAATTCATGGGGAACGCATCAGCAGCTTGTAACATCCGGTGCATATTCCAAGGTCCAGGGGTGCAGGTGGTAGCGTTTGTTCCTGTAGCAGGTCCAGTACCACCACCCAACATAGTAGTAATCCCAGAAGCGATCGCCACCTCAATTTGCTGAGGACAAATAAAATGAATATGACTATCAATACCCCCAGCAGTGATGATCATTCCCTCCCCAGCTAAAGCTTCCGTACCCGGGCCAATAATAATATCTATATTGTCTTGAATATAAGGATTTCCGGCCTTACCGATTTTGAAAATTTTACCGTCTTTAATGCCAATATCTGCCTTGACCACACCCCACCAGTCGAGAATTAAGGCGTTTGTAATCACTAAATCTACCGCGCCATCGGCGTTAGAAATGGGGGATTGTCCCATTCCGTCTCTAATAACTTTACCGCCACCAAATTTCACTTCATCGCCATAGGTGGTAAAATCTTGTTCTACTTCAATAAATAATTCTGTGTCAGCTAGTCTAATGCGATCGCCTACTGTAGGGCCATAGGTTTCGGCGTAGGCTTGACGAGAAATTCTATAAGGCATAGTAAATTGCTCCTAATTATATTTAAACGCAAAGGTACGCAAAGGAAAGCGCAAAGGTACGCAAAGTTAGAGTTGGTGAACTACACGTTTGATTCCTTCTTTGAGGAGGGTGACATTAAAGTTGATGAGGAGACCAAGTTTACAGTTAGCCAGTTTTAGGTAAGTTAAAAGTTGTACTGCGTGAATTGGTTTAAATGATTCTACGGTTTTGACTTCAATAATTACCTTATTTTCTACCATTAAATCTAATCTATAGACACAATCCAATTTGACACTTTCATACATCAGGTGTAGTGGAACTTGCTTACTCACATTTAATCCCTGTTTCCTCAATTCATAATCCAAACATTCCTCATAGGCCGACTCTAATAAACCTAGACCTAGGACAGTATGCACCCGCATTGCACAACCAATAATTATTCGACTCAAATCATTCTGATCCATACCTTTGCGTCCCTTTGCGTCTACCTTTGCGCCCCTTTGCGTTTAAAGACTTCCATTAACTTTGCTATTAAACCCGTAAACTTGACGACTCCCCACTAAGGGTATTAGGGTAACTTGTTTTTGGTCTCCCGGTTCAAATCTTATTGCTGTTCCTGCGGGAATATCAAGTCGCATTCCCCGCGCTTGTTCCCGGTGAAAATCTAAGGCTGAATTCACTTCATAAAAGTGAAAATGGGAACCTACTTGAATCGGTCGATCGCCTGTATTTGCAACTTGTAGTTTAATGGTAGGACGACCTGCATTTAATTCTATGTCGCCATCTGGTGTAATAATTTCCCCTGGAATCATGGTTTTACTTTTACCTAATAATTATCTAATGGGATTATGTACAGTTACTAACTTAGTACCATCGGGAAAGGTTGCTTCTATCTGGACTTCTTGTACCATTTCGGGTATACCTGGCATAACATCATCTTTTGTTAATACGGTTGTCCCATAAGTCATTAGTTCTGCTACAGTTTGCCCATCTCTTGCTCCTTCTAAAATAGCAGCGGAAATATAGGCGACTGCTTCTGGATAGTTTAATTTTAAACCCCTATTTTTACGTCTCTCTGCTAATAAGGCGGCGGTGAAAATCAGCAGTTTATCTTTTTCCTGGGGTGTCAGTTGCATTCTCTTATCCTCTATGCTTTGTTCAAACCTGCCATACTCTGGGTACGCAGCTACTACGATTTAAAACGGATACTCGTAGTAATTGCCAAATAGCTGTAAACCAGTTTCTCACTTCTGATGTGGAAGTACCACGATATCGACACAAAAATCCATTTTGTAACTGTGTCATACCGATATCCCCAGTACCCACCCATAAATTCCGCATTTTTGCCAAGGTTTCCCCAGAAATAGGGTTTCCTACCCAAACCAGACTACCTACTATTGGTTGTCCCGCTAAACCATGAGGACTGTGAAAAACCTCTTCGCTACCGGGTAACCATTGGCGATCAATCCACAGGGGAAGGCCTCCTGTCCAAATTTCTGTGTGCGATCGCCATTCTCCTTGGAAAAATTTTTCACCTCTGGCTGTCCGACCAAATCGGGTAATTTCCCAACCTAACCAACTGGCTCCCGGTGCTAATTCTACCCGTAAATCTTGGCGATAAATTGCTCCGTTAAATATTATTGTTTCTTGGGGGAGCCATTCTAAACAAGCACCTGCATCAATTTGGATGTTTATATTTTGCCTGGCTTGTAGTCCGTTACTTCTGTATATTTTACTGGCTGCTGCTGTGGTAATTAATGCTTTTGCTTGGGGTTGGAGGTGGAGGTTATAGGATAGGCGATCGCCCCCTACGACACCCCCCGCAGTGTGTAATATCACACTATGACAAATTTTTGCCCCCTCTGGATAAAAAGGCCGTTGTACCTTCAGGGGTGCTTGCTGGTGACTGTGAATTAACTCGGTATTATTCAGGCGATCGGCATATACTAGATTAAGTTTGCCATGCCAACCTTTATCTGTTGGATTTTTAACAATCATTTATAAATTGATAAAGTCTGTCTCATTTTAACTTTATCATTCAAGATATAAAGATTATGAAATATTTAGAGAGGTTCTAGGTAACGCCTCTAAAAATTCTTAAATTACAGACTGTTTTATAATATACTCCCTTAAAAATTGTCGAACCAAACTGGATAGAAATACAAATTTTTTTGTTATACTGCGCCTTGACGAATCATTTGAAAACCATACACATATATATCAGCAACTTTATAGGTTTTCTTTTTTTCTCGCCATTCAATAATACCAATTTCACTTAAAAAAGAAGTGAACTCTTCAAATTCTGCTATATCATGCGCTGATTCTTGCCATATAGTATGTAATTCTTCTTGGGTTAAAAAGGCTGATTTCTGTTTGAGAGAGTCAAAAAATTTAGCCAAATCAGGATATTCTTCTTTTACTTCATGACAGCGTTTTTCCGATGCTTTCTTCAAACCAATTTCTAAAGATTTACTTCGCAGTAAACGGTCACTTGGTGGTTGAATCGATGATTTTCCTTTATAGCTTAATTCTTGGTCTTTTGCTCCTTCTAATAATATACTGAGACTTCGAGGAAAAGTGGTACCACTTGAATCTGTTAATCTTTCATAAACCCATCTGGATACATATTTAGCTTTGTCTCCTGTTCTGCGACGACTTCCCCAAAGTAATTCTAAGGCTTTATCAATTACTTCTTCACTAGCTTGATCAATACTTTCCACAGCAACAGGAGAGAACTTATCAACCAAGTTTTTGAAATCTTTAGATTGTATTACTTGGCGGAGTGCTAATCGTAAAAAATCAACCCTGGTCCACTGTAAAAGAATATCACGTCCGTTGAAATGACTTCTGTTGTCAAAAATTAAGCGATTCCATATATCTTCTCTCAAGAAAATTTTAAACCTAATTGCCGTTAATCTGTTGGCATCACAAGACTGGATTAATTGAAATAAGCCAGTGAGTGCTTGCTGTCTTAATTCTCCTGCTTCAAAAATGTCTTCATCTAAATCATCATAGAGAAACCACAGTTTTTGAGAGTTATTTGTCGCTGTTTGATTAATGATATCTATGACATCTTTGACGATAAGTCGCAGATCAGAATCAGTAGATAATTTTAGTAATGCTTGGGTAGTTTCATAGTGCCATCCTTTTTTAGGCAACTTTTTAATAATTTCTTCCAATCCGGTAAACTTTTCACTTATAGGGAATATAAATAAATATTCTTGATGACACCTAAGCAGTAAATAAGCCCTCCAAAAAGCTTCCCATGAACCATCATTATGTTTCAAACTTGTATGGATGCTTTGGAATTCATCACGAGAGGGACGGCTTTCTTTAAAGCGACCATGAGCTGAAAAAAATACACTATTATCCAAACGTCCGTGAGCTAATTTTCGAGCAACACTTTCGTGTTTAAGAAAAAGCGAATACAAAGCAGTTTTACCTGTTCCTTTTCTTCCTCTGATCAAACAGGTAGTATCATCTAAAAATTTTTCAAAATCAGTGGTACGCTGAAATAGTAAACTCAAATTGTTTGTATCAGCAGCATTTGCTTCAGGAAATTGCAAGCTTTCAATAATTTTCCAACGTTGTTCTGAATTACTTAAAATATTTATGCGTCGAAGTTCATCAGTTTCTTCATCAATCCAGTTGGCAATTTTATTATAGTGATTTATAAAAGCTTGTACAGGATAATTATCAGCTATAGCAATTGGTGTAAAGTAGGGAATTACTAAAGGTTTCTCTATTATTGTATCTTGATAATTATCTAAATCCGATTCATCTTCATCTTTTTCATGATTTTGATTTATTGCTATATTTATACTATTCAGCAATGACTTAAAAATATAGGTTATTTTTGACGAAACTTCCTTGTGAGTATTATCCAATACCGGAGAAAAAACAAACTTAATTGCTAATTTCTTGATGTTTTGAAGGGATGATAAAAGTAATTCTATCCCCTGTTTGTTTTGTTCATTAGGGAAAAGAAAAATAATCGCTTCGTCAGCAGCTTGAATTAATGATAAAGCTCCCCATTGATTAATTCCAGTTCTGGAATCAATTAAGATAATATCCGGTTTTAAATGTTCGTAAATTTCACCCTTGAAAACATCCCAAAGACTTTGATTTCCATCAATAAAAGTAGTAGCTCGGAGGTCATCAACTTTAGAAACATAATCAAGAGTAAGATAACCAGCAGGAACAATAAATAATCTGCCTGTGGCGTTAGATATATTCACTTCACCAAATATCTGAGTAATTGAAATCTTAGGATCTATTCCCTCTGGTAAGTAGGAACGCTCATAAAAATAATCAACAATTCCGTATTTTGGTTGTGGTTCGAGGTTAAATGCTGTACTTAAACCCGGTGCTTCTAAATCTAAATCTACAGCTACAACTTTATGTCCCCGCATTGCTAAAATCCAAGCAACATGAGTTAATGCCGTAGTGCGTCCTACTCCTCCTTTAAAGGAATAGAATGTCACTGTCCTGGGTAAAGTAAGTTCGCGATGGGGTGGGGGTGATTGATTTTGAGGATTTGCTGCTTGGATAGCTAAATCTTGCCAAGTATGAACTAAAGCTGTATTAGAAACTTGTGGCGGTGAAAGATTTAGTGACTTCGCTTCTTGAAGCGTATATAAGGAAAGAAATCCAGGAGATAAATCAGCAACCTCAGGAGGAACCTTAGATTTAAGTAAGCTTGATATTTGTTCTTTACGCTGAGGGATAGATAAATTAATAAACTGATTGCTAACTATAGTCAGATTTAGCAATCCTGATGTAGAAATGTTTACATCAACCCACTCATTTTGAGGATTCTGCACATATTGGCTGTTAATATGCTGCTTGAGTAAAGACTGCCAATTGTCCTGCATTTTACCACCTCGTTAAAGTTGAGTAGCTTGCTTCTGTAACCAGCCCTTGAGGCTGAGATAGGCTTTTAACCAGCGTTTATAACTTTGATCATCAGGCTCAAGGCCAGAATAACGCATATCTATAAAATTTTTGCTGTTTGGATTTTCTACTTCATTGATCCATTCTCGCACTTCAGGAAAATTATCAATTCTCGATTTAAGTCGGTTAAGCCGTTTTAATGCTTCTATGTAGCTATGTCCAGGATTCGTAATAGTATGACCAGGATCAGTAGAATCTGTCTTCCATTCCTGAGTTACGCCTTTTGGTAAAGTCGCAAAAATCATTGCTTTTAATAAACATTCAATGGTTACACCTCCAAAGTGCATAGCAGCTACTCGTCTTTCTGAATCCTTTCTAGATAGTATTTCGGTATCAAGTTGACGCTGCATAAAAGCGGCTTGGTAATCTTCCATACTTGGCAAACTTAAAATTTAAGCTTGATAAGTATATTACTAAGTCTGTATTTTTTCCTAAAATTTAACCATTAATCACAAAAAAAGCCCCACCCACAAGGGAATGGAGCTTTTTTAATTTATGTGACTTAGAGAGTATTAGTAATCGAAGTCACCGCCACCCATACCAGCGCCACCAGCAGGAGCTGCGTCTTTAGGTTCTGGCTTGTCAACGATGATACATTCGGTTGTCAACACCATACCAGCGATCGAAGCAGCATTTTGCAGAGCAGAACGAGTTACTTTCGCAGGGTCAACAATACCAGCGGCTAACAAATCAACAAATTCATTGGTAGCAGCATTGTAACCAACGTTGAATTCTTTCTCTTTGACCCGTTCAGCAATGACAGCACCATTCTGACCGGCGTTTTCAGCAATCCGCTTCAGAGGCGCAGGTAAAGCCCGAACTACAATCAAAGCACCTGTTAATTCTTCACCGGTGAGGCTGCTGTTAGCCCACTCTTCCAGGCTAGGAGCCAGATGAGCTAGAGTTGTACCACCGCCGGGAACAATACCCTCTTCTACAGCCGCTTTGGTAGCGTTGATAGCATCTTCCAAGCGTAGCTTCTTATCTTTCATTTCGGTTTCGGTGGCAGCACCCACTTTGACCACAGCTACACCACCAGAGAGTTTAGCAAGACGTTCTTGTAACTTCTCTTTGTCGTAGGAAGATTCGGTTTCTTCCATCTGACGACGGATTTGTTCACAACGAGCCTTAACAGCAACTTCATTACCTTCAGCAACAATGGTGGTGTTGTCTTTGGTAATGGTCACACGGCGAGCTTTACCCAGGCTTTCTAGCTTGGTGTTTTCTAGCTTCAAACCAGCGTCTTCGGTAATTAATTGACCACCAGTGAGAACGGCGATATCTTCGAGCATAGCTTTACGGCGATCGCCAAAGCCAGGAGCTTTTACAGCCGCAACATTCAGCACACCACGCAGACGGTTAACCACCAAGGTAGCTAAAGCTTCTTTTTCAATATCCTCAGCGATAATCACTAAAGGACGACCAGCACGAGCTACTTGCTCGAGAACTGGTACCAAATCTTGTACCAAAGCGATTTTTTTATCGGTGAGCAGCAGGAAAGGCTCATCAAAAACCGTTTCCATGCGTTCAGCATCGGTGGCAAAGTAGGGAGAGATATAGCCCTTGTCAAAGCGCATCCCTTCGGTAATTTCTAGCTCGGTGGTCATAGATTTCCCTTCTTCGAGAGAAATTACGCCTTCCTTGCCTACTTTGTCCATTGCTTGGGCAATCATCTGGCCGACTTCTTCATCGTTACCAGCTGAAATCGAAGCAACTTGGGCAATGGATTTAGAATCTTCTACTGGACGGGCGTGTTGAGCAATCTTATCTACTAAAAAGCCTGCGGCCTTATCAATACCACGCTTCAGGGAAATTGCATTAGCACCAGCTGCAACGTTGCGTAAGCCTTCTTTGACCATGGCGTGGGCTAAAACGGTGGCAGTGGTGGTACCATCCCCAGCCGCGTCGTTGGTTTTAGAAGCAGCTTGACGAATCAACGCCACGCCTGTATTTTCAATGTGGTCTTCTAATTCGATTTCTTTGGCGATGGTTACACCGTCATTAACGATTTGGGGTGCACCAAATTTCTTTTCGAGGACTACGTTACGACCTTTAGGGCCTAGGGTGACAGCTACAGCCTCAGCCAAGATGTCAATGCCTCGCTCGAGGGCGCGACGGGCGTTTTCGTTATAGATAATGCGCTTTGCCATAGGTATCTCTATTCAGGGAGTAAGTCAAGATTTTTAATTGGACTTTAGGGGTTGGGCTTTGGGCGTGGGGTTCGCCCCCTCGCGTCTGTACCCATTCCCCATTAGTTGACGACTGCTAAGATATCTTTTTCAGAAAGCAGTACGTATTCTTCTGTGCCGAGCTTGATATCAGTGCCAGCATACTTGGAGTACAGCACTTTATCGCCGACTTTAATGTCTAATGTCTGACGGCTACCGTCATCGTTACGCTTGCCAGGTCCAAGGGCTACTACTTCGCCTACTTGGGGTTTTTCCTGGGCGTTGTCGGGTAAAAACAGTCCACCTGCGGTTTTTTCTTCCGGGGCGCTCACTTTTACGAAAACGCGATCGCCTAGGGGTTTAACTGTAGAAACGCTTAAAGTTACAGCTGCCATAAATATTTTTTCTCCAGAGTTAGCACTCTCAACTCCTGAGTGCTAATCTACCTAAAAGCAGCATAAAATGGCAATAATTAATTGAGTACGGGTTCCCGCACCAGCATATGGCAGCAGTACTTAAGTATAAATACTGCATCATTTGGATATATCGGGTTTTGCTGGGTAAGTTACGAATATTTTTATATAGATAAATTTATGTGCAAAACCGGGAAATTGTTATAAAACTGTAATCAGGGTGCCGATCGATGAGTAAGACTACACTGGTAGGGTGACGCCGTTAACTCGCCAAAATTACTCAGTTTCTTGATGACAAAGCCCTAAGTAATTGTCTAAAAATCTGAGCAATGGCAGAAATTCAGCCAGAGAATTTTATCTGTGCTGACCAGACAGTTACTCACTTCTGTGCAAAACAAGTTAGTCTTGGATATTGGGAACACTGACTAAAGCCCAAGGGTGAATTAAACAGCAAGTCTCCCACTTACATCCTATAAGACTACAGCCTATCTCTTGCGGGTTTGTTGCTGTAGACCGATAATGGTGGTCTACCCATATGGTTCCTGGTATTGCCGAGCAAAACCAGAAGTTATTGAGCCAGTCATCCCAAAACACTCGATAGGCATAATGGTGGTGCAAGAATATGCATTTTGACCCATCTTCTGCCGATAACTCCTCTACTTGCTTGCGAACATTTGTCAAGGCTGAACATCACCAGGATATAGTAAAGCAGTAAGCCTCTGAAAGGGCGGTTTTTTTTAAGTTAGGGTCATCTTCAGCCAATATGTACCTCGTGAATTAGAAGCATGATTATTTAATCAGTGTTTTTTTCACCCGCCACTTTCAAAGCGATATATAATAACGCATTATAAATACTACTGCTCTACGTATCCTTACTGAAAGTTGCCCATGATCCCGTCGTCTTATCAAAAGTAATCACCACTTTTAAGACTTCCAGAAGGCAAAGGCAAGTTAAGTAGAAAAAGGACAACACCTCAATGATCCACCATAAAGGATAACCACTCAACACCTTGATGGACCGAAGCGCGAAAAGTGCCAATGCTATGAAAGAGCCCAGCATGAAAGATCACAAAAGACTGCTACTGATTGACGATGACCCTAACCTCATCTTGCTGGTGAAGGACTACCTGGAATTTAGAGGCTATGAAGTTAACACTTCCGAAAATGGACGAGAAGCCCTGGGAATTCTTCAACAAGATATTCCAGATATGATCATCTGTGACGTCATCATGCCGGAGATGGACGGATATACTTTTGTAGAACAACTCCGACAAAATGAACGCACCGCCTGGATTCCCGTGCTTTTCCTATCAGCGAAGGGCCAAAGTGCAGAGCGAGTTAAAGGTCTGAACAAAGGGGCTGATGTTTATATGGTCAAGCCCTTTGAACCAGAAGAACTCGTAGCACAAGTAGAATCTTCGCTGAAGCAAACTACTCGTTGGAAAGAACACCAAGCTAAAGGAGGAGAAAACGGTTCCCGAATTCAGGTTCCCTTTGATGTACAGTTAACCCCAACTGAACTGAAAGTGGTACAGTTTGTCGCTAGGGGTTTAGCTAATCGGGAAATTGCTGAAGAACTAAATGTGAGTCAGCGTACAGTTGAAAGCCATGTGTCCAATATGTTGGGCAAAACTAATCTCCACAACCGTACTGAACTAGCGCGTTGGGCGATTGAAAATCAAATGGCTTAATCTCTGTGCTGATTTCCCAAGTTCTGAGTTTTGAGTTACACAGAATAGCTCAAAACTCAAGCTTGTTTTGACATCCTGACTTTAGTTTGACGGCTAACAAATTATGAATTGTGAAGCTAAATTTGGGTTTTTTTAATTCAAACTTCATAATTCATAATTCATAATACAGTCCTCAACTGCCATGTTCCAACCCGGATATCACCTAAAATTATCAATACATCACTCCACCTAAATTCCCCGTCTTCCCAACTGGAAATAACCATAGAGTGAGTTACGTCTCAAAATTACAAATATTTATCGCTACAATATGACCCTGTGTACCTCACCCACCCTAAGTTTTTTGTGGTCTTTTAGTGTGGGTTAAGGCTGCAAGAGATTTATATGATGGCTTATACTAGAAATCGGCGCTTTGTGGTGTGCGAGGGAAGGGAATCACATCCCGGATGTTTCCCATACCTGTGATAAATTGCACCAGTCTTTCAAAGCCTAAGCCGAAACCAGCATGGGGAACAGTACCATAACGGCGTAAATCCATGTACCACCATAAATCTTCCGGTTGCATTCCCTGGGCTAAAATACGGCGTTCCAATACATCTAACCTTTCTTCTCTTTGAGAACCGCCGATAATTTCCCCAATTTTAGGTGCAAGAATGTCCATGGCGCGAACGGTTTTTTCATCCTCATTCAAACGCATATAAAATGCTTTAATTTGGGCTGGATAATCTGTGACAATTACAGGCTTTTTAAACAGCTCTTCTGCTAAATATCTTTCATGTTCTGATTGTAAATCTAAGCCCCAACTCACTGGATATTCAAATTTGACATTGGCTTTTTCTAATAATTTGACTGCTTCTGTATAAGTTAATCGCTCAAATTGATTATTAATAATATTGTCGGCTGTGGCTAAAACAGTATTATCAATGCGTTGATTGAAAAATTCCATGTCTTCTGGACATTTCTCTAACACATATCCAAAAACCTGTTTGAGAAATGCTTCGGCTAAATCCATATTACCATCTAGGTCGCAGAAGGCCATTTCTGGTTCCACCATCCAAAATTCGGCGAGGTGGCGCGAGGTATTGGAATTTTCCGCCCGGAATGTGGGGCCAAATGTGTAGACGTTAGTAAAGGCCATGGCCATGACCTCGGCTTCTAACTGACCGCTAACTGTTAAATAGGTGGGTTTACTAAAAAAGTCCTGGGTGTAATCTACTGTTTGAGTTTGTGTGCGGGGTATGTTTTTGAGGTCGAAGCTGGTGACGCTGAATAGTTCACCCGCGCCTTCGCAGTCGTTAGCCGTAATTACAGGTGTATGTACCCATAAAAAGCCCCTCTCTTGGAAAAATTGGTGAATGGCTGTAGAACAGGCGTTTCTCACCCGGAAAACTGCACCAAAAGAGTTAGTCCGCGATCGCAAGTGTCCTATGGTGCGTAAAAATTCAAAGGAGTGGCGTTTCTTTTGCAGAGGGTAGGTTTCGGGATCAGCTTCTCCATAAACTTTCACAGCCGCGGCTGTTAATTCAATGCGCTGTCCCTTCCCTTGAGAAGCCACTAGTAGCCCACTCACCTCCACCGAAGCACCTGTATTCAGCTTTTTAATAATGGCTTCGTAGTCTGGTAAATCCTGATTGATGACCACTTGCAAATTAGCTAGTGAGGATCCGTCATTGACTTCTATAAACGCAAATCCTTTTAACTCCCGTTTTGTTCTCACCCAGCCTTGAACCACGAGAGAATCATCAGGTTGACCAGTGCGTAATACTTCTGCAATTCTTCGATTTGACATACTATATAACTTCTATTTTGTCAACTAAGACAGATATTAAACAATATTAACATTTAAGTTGCTCCCCAAGCCAAAATCGGGATTACCCACCACAATATCCAGCCTACAATAAATACCATTCCACTCAAGCGGACGGCTGGACAGAAAGGTTTTGTCAAACTAGTCCCAGAAAATAACTGGCGTTCTCAGTTGATTTCTAGTAGTTTTAACTGCTGTTTAATTTACTGGGCAGCTGATATTTCTGCTGTCTGGTGTTTATCTTGTGCTAATTCGTGTTGATGCTGTTGCCATTGTGCCTGTTTTTGTCGATGGCTTTGTACCTGATTGTAACGTTTCTTCAAGGAGTAGAGCCATCGCTCTATATTTTCCAGTTCTTGATCCAAATCCGTTTCTTGACTTTCCCCTGGCGATGGTGATTCTTGACGCGGTTTCATTTTCAGGTAGTAAACTATGATTAAATGCTGGTCAATCCCCAAAATTTTAACTTCTGAATCAGCACTATTTTATATAAGTAATTTATCTTCTCTTTACGCATCACTTAGCACTTAGAATCATGTCTCAACCTACTCAGCTTTCTCAAACCAATCCATTGAATGAACTTAGCACTCTAGAACTAGCCCAAGCCTTAATGGAAAGGCTAAGTATCTCGCCTAAGGATTGGCATCGCCTCAAGTCTAACCGCAATTCTCGCGCTAGTGAACAAGCCGCGGCCGCCCTTTTGTACCTTGTCCAAAATCAGCCCGAAGAAGCCATAGTGAGATTACAACAAGCTGTTGGTTGGTTAGACCGATCAATTTCTGCACCTCCCTGTCCCAGCCATGGAAATCAGGGATAAAGTAGTTGTTTTCCCAATACCAATGACTAATGACCGCTCCCCTACCGTCTCAAAGACAAACGGGGGCTATTTTCCATTTCTTTACACAGTCTCAATTCTGTACCTTTACGATTCCACTCTACTTGATCAAAAATTTGATGCAGAAGACATAAACCACGACCATTTTCTGATTCATCTGGTGGTAAATAATCTGTGGGGTTTTCATCATCAGCCGATACAGGAACAAAGCCTTGACCCTGGTCTGAGATTACCCACCAATATTGATTGTTGATTAGGGAAAAACGGACTACAACTGTTTTACTAGGATCAAGATTATTACCATGTTTTGCGGCATTTACTAGGGCTTCTTGGAGTCCTAGGCGCAATTCTGCTTGCAGTTTTCCTGGAATTTCAGCTAGGAGTAAATCTAAAATTGGGCATAGATAAAGAGTTGAGGCAAAACTAATTGTGCCCCAATAACGTCCAACTGGACGAAGGGAAATGGTCATCACAAGAGAAACCCCGCAGCTTTCAGTTAGCTAGACATTAGTTTGCTATTGATTACAGGCACCCTGATACAAAAGTGAGGTGGTCACGCTGCCTTCAAACTTGCGTCTTTAAACACTAAATTTGGGAAATCCTAGGGAGAATTGACTCTGTTTATGAGATGAGATTGTTGATACATATAACGCCTATAAAGACAACTGCTCGTGCAGTTAGCAAAGAAAATTATTGGTAATATTCAAGAGTATGAGGATAATCTTGGTATTGCCGATTGTTGCTTTACCAAAGCTTATTCATGTTGCTTGGGGTGGATGGGAATTTAATCTCTGTAACAAAATCGTTTTTTTTAGCTTAATTAGATTTTAGCATTTTTAGTATGCATTAGACTACAAATTTGAAATGTAAGTTTTTCTTCCACACTCAGTATTACTGATACTAATGTGATAACACCATAAAAGCAACCGCTTCTACATGAGCTGTTTGGGGGAAGAAATCAGCAGGTTGTATGCGTGTCATGTGATATAGCCCATCTTGGCATAACAATTTTAGATCGCGAGCCAGAGTAGCTACTTTACAACTGACGTAAACTATGCGTGGAGGTTTCAGTTCTAATAAAGAATTAATCACGGCGCGATCGCACCCTTTGCGCGGCGGATCAAGTAACACCACATCTGGTATTATGCCCATTTCCGGCAGCAAATTCTCTACTGCGCCTACTTGGAATGTAACATTATTAATTCCATTGTGCTGGGCATTGACAATAGCTTGCTCTACAGCTTCTGGTTGTAATTCTAATCCTATAGCTTCCCGAACTTGTTTGGCTAAAGGTAAAGTTAAAGTACCAATACCACAATAAGCATCAATTAGCAACTCCTGTCCTTGAAGATTGAGTTCTGACTGAATTATCTGCAACAGTGCTTCTGCGGTTTCTGTATAAACCTGGAAAAACGTATCTGGACGGACTTGAAATTCTAAATCAGCAAAGACTTCTCGCAGGTGAGAAACACCAGCAACGCAACGAGTTTCAGCGCCAAAAATGGCATTTGTGCGATGGTGATTGCGATTTAAAGACACACCCACCAGTTGGGGATAGCGCTTTAACCATTCCTGGGCCTGCTGTTCAATTCCTGGTAAATTCCACTCCTTCACTACCAAAGTCAATAACATTTCGCCAGTTCGCCGTCCAATACGTAAACCCAAATGGCGGATTTGTCCTTGGTGTTTTCGTTCATCGTAAATTTGCCAACCGTGTTGTTGGATGTCCTGCTTTACTTGTACCAGTAAAGGATTTAATCTCGCATCTTGAACAGGACATTGATTTAAATTCACTAATCGATGGCTACCTTTTTGGTAGTAACCAGCTTGTACCTGACCTGTGGCGGAAACTCCTAGAGGATAAGTGGCCTTATTGCGATAGCCCAAAGGTGCATCTGTGGTTAACACCGGATCGACTGGTGGATTGACAAAACCACCAATACGCTGTAAAGCTTGGATAACTTGATCATGCTTCGCTACTAGCTGATATTCATAATCAATATGTTGCCACTGACAACCACCACACTTGTCAGCCACAATACAACTTGCTCTGACCCGATGAGGAGATGCTTGCAAGAGGTGATGAAGTTGAGCATGAGCGTATTGAGGTTTAACTTGTACTAAGCGAACTATAGCGCGATCGCCTGGAACAGTATCGGGGACAAAAACCACAATTTCCTCAAAACGTCCCACACCATCACCTGTACTACTCAAGTCGGCGATCACAATTTCAATTAACTCACCCTGGTGTTTAGTCATTAGTTATTAGTCATGGGTCATTGGTCATGAGAAAATCACAATCCTTGTGCTCACTCCCATCATCTTCCTAATTTTCCTTTCTTTGTGTACCTCAGACTCGCTAAACTAGCAAATAATATTTCGCACACAAGAGCGTATAATTATGACCGTAATTAGCCAAGTTATTCTCCAAGCCGACGACCAACTGCGTTATCCGAGCAGTGGCGAACTCAAAAGCATCAAAGAATTTCTCCAAACCGGAGAACAAAGGACACGCATTGCTGCGACCTTAGCGGAGAACGAAAAAAAGATTGTTCAGGAAGCAACCAAAAATCTGTGGAAAAAGCGCCCTGACTTTATCGCCCCCGGCGGTAATGCTTACGGCGAACGTCAGCGTTCCCTATGTATCCGTGACTTTGGTTGGTATTTGCGCCTTATTACCTATGGCGTACTTGCAGGCGACAAAGAACCAATCGAAAAAATTGGTTTAATCGGCGTGCGAGAAATGTACAATTCTTTAGGTGTTCCTGTACCAGGCATGGTAGAAGCTATTAGCGCCTTGAAAACTGCCTCTCTTGACTTACTAAGTGTGGAAGATGCGACCGAAGCAGCACCCTACTTTGATTACATCATTCAAGCGATGTCTTGATCAAACTGGTGTTGGTTCTAGGATTGTGAATGTTAAGGTATTAGACCCATAAGATTTCTCATTTGATCATAACGTCCTCACATTTGGTCATGGCTGTGGCAAAAAATCTGTCAAGTTATTAACCAGATGTGGGGAAATTTTAGCAGATAGTCGCCACTATTTGAAGGGTAAATATGCAAAAAAGTCTTAATTAGTGGTTGCAAAGTGCATATAGGGTAACTAAATCGATACAATAATTCTCTGTACTCTTGGTGCATTATTTCCATGACCGCCACTTCCTCTACTCCCTTTTCCCCTCAAGAAATCGCCGCCGAAGGATTAAAACCAGAAGAATATGCAGAAATTGTCAGACGCTTAGGACGACATCCCAACAAAGCTGAACTGGGAATGTTTGGAGTTATGTGGTCTGAGCATTGCTGTTATAAAAATTCCCGTCCTTTACTTAAGCAGTTTCCCACCACAGGAGCGCGCATCCTGGTTGGACCTGGTGAAAATGCCGGAGTTGTAGACTTAGGCGCTGGACTGCAATTAGCATTTAAAATTGAATCTCATAACCACCCATCAGCCGTCGAACCCTTCCAAGGTGCCGCCACAGGTGTAGGCGGTATATTAAGAGATATATTTACAATGGGGGCGCGTCCCATTGCCTTATTAAACTCTTTACGTTTCGGTTCTCTAGATGATCCCAAAACCCAAAGGTTATTTACAGGTGTTGTAGCGGGTATTTCACATTATGGTAATTCCGTTGGAGTGCCGACTGTTGGGGGTGAAGTATATTTTGACCCGGCTTATTCGGGTAATCCCTTAGTTAACGTCATGGCACTGGGATTAATGGAAACACCAGAAATCGTTAAATCCGGTGCTGCTGGTATTGGTAATCCTGTGTTATATGTCGGTTCTACCACGGGAAGAGACGGTATGGGGGGTGCCAGTTTTGCTAGTGCGGAATTAACAGATGAATCAATGGATAACCGTCCCGCCGTACAAGTAGGTGACCCCTTTATAGAAAAGTCTTTAATTGAAGCTTGTCTGGAAGCATTTAAAACTGGTGCTGTTGTCGCCGCCCAAGATATGGGTGCTGCGGGTATTACCTGTTCTACTTCAGAGATGGCGGCTAAAGGTGGTGTGGGTATTGAATTTGATTTAGATAAAATTCCTGTGCGGGAGTTGGGGATGGTTCCCTATGAATACCTGCTGTCTGAATCTCAAGAAAGAATGCTATTTGTAGCCCACAAGGGTCGAGAACAAGAGCTAATTGATATTTTCCACCGTTGGGGACTTCATGCTGTGGTTGCGGGTACTGTGATTGCTGACCCCATTGTGCGGATTTTCTTTCAGGGTACAGTCGCAGCAGAAATTCCGGCTGAGGCGCTGGCGGAAAATACCCCTCTTTATGAACGGGAATTGTTAGCAGAACCACCAGAGTATGTTCTGGAAGCTTGGAAATGGTCACCTGATTCCTTACCAGCTTGTACAATTGCGGGGATTGACATTGAAGGTAAACTCCAATCCTGGGATAATATTCTGTTAACTTTGCTCGGTACGCCAACCATCGCTTCTAAAAATTGGGTTTATCGTCAGTATGACCATCAAGTCCAGAATAATACTGTGATTCTGCCTGGTGGTGCTGATGCTGCTGTGGTGCGCTTACGTCCCCTAGAAACAAGGAAAAATGAAGAATTAGAACCTGAAAGTTTGACATCAGGTGTGGCGGCAACTGTAGACTGTAATCCTCGTTATGTTTATCTTGATCCCTATGAGGGAGCTAAGGCCGTGGTGGCAGAAGCAGCTCGTAATCTCAGCTGTGTGGGTGCCGAACCTCTGGCGGTGACAGATAATCTCAATTTTGGTAGTCCAGAAAAACCCGTTGGTTACTGGCAATTATCCCAGGCTTGTCGCGGTTTGTCTGAAGGTTGTCTAGAATTGGCAACACCAGTTACAGGCGGGAATGTCTCTCTGTACAATGAAACCTTTGATTCTCAAGGTAATCCCCAACCCATTTATCCTACTCCTGTGGTGGGTATGGTGGGGTTAATTCCTGACTTAACAAGGATTTGTGGTCAAGGTTGGCAAGGTAATGGTGATTTAATTTATCTTTTGGGATTACCTCTGACATCCTCTGTTAGTTTGGGTGCATCTGAGTATTTAGCTACTATTCACAATACTGTTGCTGGCCATCCGCCAAGGATAGATTTTGATTTGGAACGTCGTGTACAGCAAGTTTGCCGCTTAGGTATTCGTGCTGGTTGGATATGTTCTGCCCATGATTCATCTGAGGGGGGTGTGGCTGTTGCTTTGGCTGAATGTTGCCTTTCTGGTAACTTAGGTGCCCAAATCCAGATAGAAATTCCTGAACATCAGTTAAAACGTCTGGATGAAGTGCTGTTTGGTGAAGGTGGCGCAAGAATAGTAGTTTCTGTAACACAATCACAGCAAGAAAAATGGGAATATTACTTAGGTGAACATTTGGGGGCTAATTGGCAAAAACTTGGTACAGTAGGTAATTTGGGTGATTCTGAACTAGGTTTGAGGATTTTAACCAATGATAACCAAATCTTAATCAAACTTACTATGGAACAGATGAAAGATCCCTATTTCCGGGCGATCTCTAACCGTCTTGCTCGCCTAGGTAATACTCCCAATTAATTTTTCTATCCCCTATATGGGGATAATTAACCTCTGTGAGCAGAATTACGGTACTGTTTTAATAGATGGTTAAAGATTCGTTAAGGATTTGGCAACTATCCAGCGACATAATCCCAGGGACTAAATAATTACTAATTCGTAGTTTGCAATTCGTAATTAATTCCAGAACAAAATCCAGCATAACTCACTCCATTTATTGGTGGGGTAGTAATTGCGAATTAAAAATTATCAATTACCGATTATTCCGACTTGACACCCAAACCAGGAGCAATAGCTAATGATTCCCATCCATTCCGTCACTATGGCTACACCGCACAAGCTATCGGATGAATACCACAATCAGGAAATAGACCCAATCAATAGTCAAGAGCATCGACCTGACAAACCAGAAGAAGCTTGTGGTGTTTTTGGCATTTACGCTCCAGAAGAAGATGTTGCCAAAATGACCTACTTTGGATTATACGCTCTGCAACATAGGGGTCAAGAATCAGCTGGGATTGCAACGTTTGAAGATGCAAAAGTACACCTACACAAAGACATGGGCTTAGTTTCTCAGGTCTTTAATGAGTCCATTTTGGATCAGTTACCCGGAAACCTCGCTATTGGTCACACTCGTTATTCCACTACTGGTTCTAGCCGCAAGGATAATGTCCAGCCGGCTGTGGTGGAAACCCGACTAGGTTCATTAGCTTTAGCACATAATGGTAATTTAGTCAACACTGTGCAGCTGCGGTCAGAGTTAGTCAAGACCCAAGTGAGTTTAGTCACAACAACAGACTCGGAAATGATCGCTTTGGCGATCGCTCAAGCCGTCAACGCTGGTGCAGATTGGGTAGAAGGAGCAAGTAGGGCATTTCACCGTTGCCAAGGCGCTTTTAGTTTGGTGATTGGGACTCCCGTTGGTGTCATGGGTGCGCGGGATCCCAATGGTATCCGCCCCTTAGTAATTGGAACTTTACCCGGGTTACCAGTCCGTTATGTCTTGGCTTCGGAAACTTGTGGTTTAGATATCATTGGAGCCGAATACTTACGAGATGTGGAACCGGGGGAATTAGTTTGGATTACTGAAGCAGGTTTAGCTTCCTACCATTGGAGTCAAAAACCTGCTCGTAAGTTATGTATCTTTGAGATGATTTACTTTGCCCGTCCTGATAGCATCATGCACAACGAAAGTTTGTACACCTATCGCATGAGGTTAGGGCGACAAATAGCGGCTGAATCCGCTGTAGATGCTGATATTGTCTTTGGTGTTCCTGATTCAGGAATACCTGCGGCCATTGGATTTTCCCAAGCCTCTGGTGTCCCCTACGCCGAAGGACTGATTAAAAATCGCTATGTGGGTCGAACTTTTATTCAGCCCACACAATCTATGCGCGAGTCCGGGATTCGCATGAAACTTAACCCACTCAAAGATGTATTGGTGGGTAAACGAGTAATTATTGTGGATGATTCCATTGTTCGGGGTACAACCAGCCGGAAACTGGTTAAAGCATTACGTGAAGCAGGTGCTAGCGAGGTACATATGCGCATTTCTTCCCCACCAGTCACACATCCATGTTTTTACGGTATTGATACTGATAGTCAGGATCAGTTGATTGCTGCTACCAAGTCAGTGTCAGAAATTGCCGAGCAGTTGGGAGTAGATAGCCTGGCTTATCTGAGTTGGGAGGGAATGCTGGAAGCAACCCAGGAAGATACTAATAGTTTCTGTTCAGCTTGCTTTACTGGAGATTATCCCGTAGCTATTCCTGAGCAAGTCAAACGTTCTAAATTGATGTTAGAAAAAGTCGTGGTTTAAATAATGGGGCGGGCAAAATGTCCACCCCTGAAGTGAAATTCTCTATTTCTTTCTCCTTTTTCTCTGTGCCTCTGTGGATTATTCATAGGGTATCTCATTATACTGCGTTACACCCTTAGTGGGCATACTGCCCACTCCACAAGAGTTTTATCATTCATATAGTACTTATCTACCTGCGAACTACTATATTTAACGATGCTGCATAAAATCTACTTTCGGCAATAACGGATCTATGACAATTCCCACGCCGCTAAAACCCCAACGTTTGAGCAAATTACCCAACTGTGTAGCAAGAACAGATTCTACGGCAAAGCGGTTAGCTAATTGACCAGCATGGGTATTGAGATAGCTTAAAGCATCAAAGTTTTCCCTAAACAGTAATAAATAGCCGGAACTTTCAGCATCGGGATGGGCTACGAGATAACGACCATCAGTCGAGGAACGCAATATATAATAAATTTCAGAAAACATACTCAATTAAGATTCCAAACGAATCCGGGGGTCGGCTACCTTTAATAGCAAATCCGCCATTAAATTGCCTATATTCAGTAATACGGCACTCATGACGAGGCTAGCCATGACTAAATACTGGTCTTTTGCCATTACTGCCTGTAAAGTCAATCTCCCTAAACCGGGCCAGTTAAAGAATTGTTCGGCAATAAATGCACCACCTAATAAACCAGCCAATTCAAAGCCTAACAAAGTAATTAAAGGATTTATGGCATTGCGAAGAGCGTGAACATAAATCACCCGATTTTCTGGTAGTCCCTTGGCGCGAGCCGTTTGGATATAATCTTGACGTAGAACATCCAACAATTCTCCGCGAGTGATTCTTTGCAACCCGGCAAAACTAGTGATACTTAAGGCAATGGTGGGTAAAATCATGTGCCAGCCAATATCAATGATTTTGCCAAACCAAGACAAATCAGCATGATTGATGCTAGTCATACCACCCACGGGAAATAAAGGTGAGGTGATTTGAGCAAATATGAGCAGAAACAAAGCAGTGATGAAACTAGGAAACCCTTGTCCTGTGTAGCTAATCAGTTGTAAAATGCGATCAGTCGCTTGATTTTGTTTCACAGCTGCGAGAATACCAAAGGGAATTGCGATCGCCCAGGTACAAAATAAAGAAGCGATCGCTAAAAGTAAAGTTGCTGGTATCCTTTCCCACAACAGAGAAGCTACTGAGCGTTGGTAAACAAAACTGGTACCAAAATCTCCTTGGGTAAAAATTCGCCATAACCATAGTCCAAACTGTTCTGGCCAAGATTTATTTAAACCAAACTGTTGCCTTAATTCCTCAATGCGTTCTGGCGAAATTGTCGGATTTTGGCGCAACGTATCCACATAATCCCCCGGGGATAGTTTCATGATCACAAACGACAGCGCCGTTGCCAATAACAAAGTGAACAGTGCTTGCAATATCCGTTTCACCACATAAACAAATGTTTCGTTCGTGACTAGCCCTATAAAGCCCTCGTGACAGGTCTTCCAGGAAATTTTCTGAGAAGTCATAGCAATTTAGTCATTTTTTATTAGTCAATTTCTCAGGATATAGGAGAGATTAACAATGATTAGTATTCAATTAGGGAGACAATCGGCACATCTGGTAAATGTTGACGTCCTTGTAAATCCTGTAGCTCGATGATAAAGCCAAACCCTACCAATTCGCAGCCAATCTTCTGCACCAACTTAGCGGTTGCACTAGCCGTACCACCTGTGGCAATCAAGTCATCTACAATTAAAACGCGACTATTTGGATGCAAAGCGTCTTGATGCATTTCCAGGCAGTCTGTACCATATTCTAATTCATATTCAATTGAGTGAACTGCTCCTGGTAACTTTCCCGGCTTCCGTACCGGAATAAAACCCGCTCCTAATTTGTAAGCTAGAGGAGGTCCAAAAATAAACCCACGGGACTCCATACCCACAACATAATCAGCTCTTAAGCCTAAACCAATGCATTTTTCCGTAAAAAAGTCAATAGTGTAGCGCAATCCCTCTGGGTCGCGCAGTAAAGTAGTGATATCGCGAAATAAAATTCCGGGTTTAGGAAAATCTGGGATATCGCGAATTAGAGACTTTAAATCCATAAAATTCAGTTATGAGGGGGTAGGAGGGGGATTAATGACCAATGACTCATGACTAGTCCCTGAAAAATCCTACACTATAATCTCATACCCTGATCATTGACGCTCTAATTTAGCCAGATTAGCTAATTTTACACGGTAATACAGCCAGGGAAGGTAAGGGACAATAATATATTAGCCTTTGGGGGTTTCCTGATTTTTGATATATTCTTTTACTATACTCAAAACAACTAAATCGGAGGTGATTTTTGATGGCGTTACTTAGAGCAACTTGGCATCTGTACCGCACAAAGCAGGTAGATACTGCAACTGTAATACCACTCCCACTTACATAAAGACTTCTACAAAGCCACGGTCTCCAAGAGAACTACCTCCGACAAAAAAATCGGTAAATCAGTTTCTGACTGACAAGAAGAGATTTATTTACCTAATTTTTACCGAACTTTGGACAGCAGAAAAAGTAATCAATGCTTAAGCACTACAAACAAGTTTGAAACAGGTTCAAGCCTGTTCTAGCTCCTTTAAATTAGTTGTACTAGTTTTATTCTGCCTATTAGCTCTGCACAAGGTAATTTATAGAATGAATGTCTCAGCCAGCTTAACGCCATTGAATAGTCCACCCCCCCCCTCCTTGCCGATGATTCTGGATACTTTACCAGACCCTGCGATGCCTATGGTAAGCTTCGCCAAGGCAGCACAGGGTTGTCCGGCTAGAACCCGACTGCAAGTTGATCTAATTTTACTGGCAATTGAAGCTTTAGAACTTGGTAGCTCCGAAGCTATTCTGGCTTTTGCTGATGAGTTAGAACTGAAAGGAATTATTAAAAACCGAGTAAATCTATGGCGAATGCGGAGCTCTAACCCACTGCGAAGATCTCATATTCGCCGTCCCTTGACTATCATGGAAGCAAAAGCTTTAGTAGTTATTGCCAGCTACATCGCGCGGCGTTTAACCGTTGTCATTCGCCAAATGTTGATGACATATCAGCAAATGAGTGAAAAGCAGATACCTTTGGTACAGAATTTACGCCTATCGAATTACCTAGAGCGATTTCGAGTACATTTCAGAAGTAGAATGAATCCCCGACGTTCTACCGTAATGGCATTAGATTCTGACGATAAATTAGATGAACTAGCAATCAATTTGTTGGGACAATTACTATTTTGTACTGGTACAGCTGGAATGCAGCGATTTTGGATTAGTCTTTTTGACGGTGAAGTAGAATGAATATTCAACGTAAGTACAGTCTACCTAATTGTACACTGCTGTTAGAGGGTTTCAGTGATGTAGCCAAAGCAGCATACTATCAAGGTATGCGTCCAGAATTATCCATATTGGTCAATGCAGAATGCTATATATCTGGCTATAGTCAGCCCCTAGTAGGCGGACGAGAATTTTTTGAGAGTCTAGTCCGGGCTGTGAGTGGCTATGCTCAAGAATTTTTGAGTAATGTGTCAAACCCCCAAGCACATAATCAAGACTCAGAATTAGTGGAGTTACAAAAAATTTACACTAATCGGCACCGGTTAATTGTGCATTCTGAAATAGCTGTAGATGTTTTTCAGTCTCAGCCTAACTATAATCAACCGCCCATTCAAATGGATTTGAATACAGTGCAGTTATTTGACCTGGTTGAAGCTGTGGATCAATTTTTTGCTGACAGCCAAACCCTACCAGAGTTGTCATTAGAATTACAGCCCGTGCCTAGAAGTTACGGTAGTCCTAATGAATTTCTACTCAAGCAAGGAGTAGCGGCAAGTATAGGAATTTCAACTGTAGCAGTTGCCGCCATCGCTTTGAGCCTAATTCCTGCCCCTGAGACGCGCCCACCAGCAACCCAGGAGCAAGAAGAGACTGTATCCATAGCACCCACCCCCAATTCGGCTGCATCAGAGAACATAACACCCCCAAATATACAAACTCCAGAGAGTTCCCCAGCAACTGACCTGAATGTAGCCACTCCAATCGTGGATACAGCACTCAAAATCAGAAATTTAGAAGCACTCTTAAATTCAGCTACAGAAATTACTAATTCATCCCAACTACGTCTTCTGAATGGAAAAATTTATAAACAAATTGATCTAGGTTGGACTAGTCGCTCAGAATTAAGAGAAGATTTAGTCTATCGAGTAGGTGTAAATCCTGATGGTGCGATCATTGGTTATAAAGCGGTAAATCAAGGAGCAAATGAGGGCATAGAATCAACTCCTTTACCCAAATTGCTGCAAACTCCCGCTAATGGTTCTCTCACAAATGAACCAATAGCCCAATTTAAAGTAGTTTTTACCAGAGATGGTATTCTGCAAGTTAGCCCTTGGCGGGGATATCAGTGACTATTCACCCCCACCTTATCTGGTAATTTGTCTCATATAATTGCCCCAAAGTTGGGCTGCTTGCCCGCTGCTGCCGGATGTGGGAGAATTATTGTCATTACCCAACCAAATGCCAGTTACAAACCGGCGACTGGGGATTGAACCAATAAACCAGAGATCAACGTTTTTATCAGTGGTGCCGGTTTTCCCACCTTCCCCCAGTCCGATAGCCGCGGCGCGTCCAGTACCGCTAGTTACTGCTTGGCGCATCATCTGGTTGATTTCATCGGCTACACCTGTGGGTAAAACTCGCTGGTTAGCGTCCGGATTTTCGTCAAAGGAATAGACAACACGACAAGTTTTTAAATCCTGACTATTTTGACAATCACTACTGTCTATAATCCTGCTAATTGCGTGGGGTGGATTCCAAACACCACGATTGCTAATGGCGCCAAAAGCACCAGTCATTTCTAAAACATTGACTACACTTTGACCCAGTACTAAGCCGGGAACTGCTTCGAGTGATGACTTGACTCCTAAACGTCTGGCGGTGGATACGACTCTATCTAGCCCCACCTCCCTGGCAATTCGCAGAGCAATGGGATTTTCTGACAGGGCGAAGCCAGTCGTCATATCTAAGGAATTCTGGGCACCGGTTCTACAAGGCCTATAGGTAAAGCCTTGCCAGGGTAGAGCCGCGCAAGAATAAGTTTTAGAGGCTGGTATTCCCCTCTCTAGGGCGGCTGCAAAAGCGAAAACCTTGAAGGTAGAACCCGGTTGTCTTTGGGCTTGAACAGCACGGTTAAACTGGCTTTTTCCAAAATCAGTCCCGCCTACCATCGACAAAATACTACCAGTTCTAGTGTCTAGGGTAACGATCGCTCCTTGAGAAAAGCCCAAGGTAGAACCAGCTTTATTGATTTGATTACGCAAAGCTGTTTCCGCCTCTGCTTGCATTCTGGGATCGAGCTGGGTTTCAATGATAAAATTTCCTTCTCTGGCAACTCCTACCCCCAAGATTGATTCCAATTCCTGAAATACATACTGGTAAAAGTAAGGAGCAATGGTACTGGATTGCCGTTCGCAAACTTTGGGGTTAATCTGGACTGGGGAGCGCCTAGCTCGATTGGCCTGTTCTGCGGAAATTTTCCCCATGTCCAACATTCGCCTAATGACGCGATTACGATAGTCAACTAGTTGTAGCCTATTGGGGTTATTTCCACAAAAATTAAAAGCGTTGGGAGCAGGTAAAATTCCCACTAATGTTGCAGCTTCTGAGAGAGTTAATTCTCTAGCTGACTTATCAAAGTAATAACGAGCTGCATCCTCAAAACCGGATGTATCCACCCCCAAAAATACTCGATTTAAGTAAATGAGTAATATTTGATCTTTACTGTAAAAAGTTTCTAGCTTCAAGGAAACAATAGCTTCCCGCAGTTTGCGTCCCAAGGAGTCTTGAGCGCCTACATAGTCCCGGAACAAACTTCGGGACACTTGCTGGGTAATGGTGCTAGCCCCCTGCTGTACATCTCCACTGCGCGTATTGACTAACACAGCTCGCAAAATCCCTAAAGGGTCAACGCCAAAGTGCCAATAGTAACGACTATCTTCTGAGGCCACTATAGCCGCGGGTAAATAGCCAAAGTCCTCTAAACTCTTGAGGTCTACATGAGAGGTACTCCGAGGCTCGCGCAAGGGTGTCGAGCCATCGCGGGCATAAATCACTATAGGGGCGCTGCTAGCAGTGGGTAAGGGTCTGACGGAAAATTTTAGCCATTCCACCCCTATGACTAACCCCACTAAGGCGCTCACACCTGCCATACTATAGGCCGCCCAAGTTGCTGCTTTTATATGCAAGGGTGCTGGGTCAAAGTATTGTAGCCGCACTGAAGCTGCGAGTTCTGGCGGTCCCAAAGTAAAAATGTCACCGTGACGCAGTTCTAATCGATTAATTCGGCGTTTCCCCAGATAAATACCATTAGTGGAGTTTTCATCTTTGATGACAAAAACAGGGGTGCGTTGAGTTGAATCCCGTGAGAGTGATAGGTGAATTTGGCTGACAACTGGATTGCGAATGACTATATCACAGGATTTGGAACTACGACCTACTATATAGCGATCGCCTAACAACGGATATACCTCACGTTCTGCCCCTGTATCCTGCACCCATATCTCTGGTACTTTGGCATTAGGCTTCAGCGCCAACTTGGAAAAGTCAACCCTCGCTTGAAGTGTCTGTACTGCTTGAGTCAGTTGACCAAGTACAGTTTGTGGCTTATGAGGAGGTTGGGGGAACTCATAGGCTATTTACATCAGAATTATTGGCAAACATTCGGGCGATTTGACAATCTCGATACAGATATTCCACCATTGTACACATCAGTCACAGCAGAAATTAGCTATAGGTAGTTTTTACTAATTCAATCTTACACCAAGAAAATATCGACTCATCAAACCTACCAAGTCGGGTTCATTACTCTTGCCAACCGTACAAGATTGTGAGTCCATACTCCCTTAACATCTATAATTTTTGAAAATATTAGGGTAATATCTTTAAGGATTAATTGACATTAAAATTCTCTCTGACATGGGAAGTTGAGGGGATACTTTGATTTTCATTTATCAAGTGTTCAGATTAGCTTTAACTGTCACTATGACTGGGTGCTTTTTCCCAAGAAGCAATTAATAGACAAATAATACCAATAGTAATAAATGAATCTGCCATATTAAATACGGCAAAATTAATCAAGCGAAAATCCAGGAAATCAACCACATACCCCAAAGCGAACCGATCAATACCATTCCCCATAGCTCCGCCTAAAATCAAACCATAGCCTAACTGATTCCAACGACTTAAATTCTGGCCAAACCATGCTAGTGCTATCAATAACAAACTCACGACCAACGATAGCCATCTTAACCACTCTACTTTCCCGCTGAACAGACTAAAAGCTGCCCCAGTATTAGTAACATAAGTGAAATGGAATACATCTGGTATAATTGGTAATGTCTGTTCCAGGCTAAAGGTCTGCACTATCCAATATTTTGTTAGTTGATCTAAGAAAAAAGCAATGAAGGCAGTAATCCAAAAGAGATGATTTTTTAAACGCATGAAACTAGCAACTAGGGCGTGAGAGATAGTAGAGGTTAATGTCAATAAAAATAGTATTTACTAAATGGATATCAAAATCACCATCTCCTCTTTGTCTATAAAAGTACATATAATTACCGAGAAAATGTACAATTAGTCCCAATCATTTCAAATTGGTCAAAAGCCTATAAATGGATTTTTCGATTTTTACTTGACTGTCGTACTAGCTCTGCCATAACTAATAAAACATTAAATGACGTAATACATATGCTATTACGGTAACAGCACACACTACAGCTAGTTGACCGGGCAGTGCAAACCAAGAATATTTAAGGATTGCTTGCATTAGAGGCAAATTTTCCGTACCTTTCCACTGAAAAATATAACTGATGATTAAATAAGTAATACCGCAGAAGTGGACAGTTAACAAGCCACTCAAACAACTGAAAGCCAGGGTTTCCAGCTTAGGTCTAGCTTGAAATGCCAAAGATCCACAAATCCACGCTCCAGGGATAAAACCTAACAGATAACCGAACTGAGATAGTTTAACATATCCAATACCGCCACCATCGGCAAATACAGGTAGCAAGGTTAAACCCATGACTAAATAGGCGATTTGCGATAGTGCGCCAGCATTTTTACCTCCTAAACAACCTACTAACAGTACCGCACCAACTTGACAGGTAACACCCAAAGAAAAAATCTCAGTTCCTTGATTATTCCCAGTCCAAGGTAAGGCAATACTATAGGCTTCTAGGAAAGTACCGCCCATGGTGAGGAGCAAACCAACCATAGACCATAGTAATTGAATAGTTCCCACATTTTCTACACTTCCAGCCATTTTATTTGCACAAATACTCAAACAATGTTTTTATCAGTTATTTATGTATTAAACTATTAGTCATGGTATTGAATTATACAGATTTATACTGGCTTAGTCGTTATGTTTTATTATGACAAACATTATCCTCCTGATTTCCTTAGTCAAGGTATCAGAAAAAAGTATTAGATGTGTATTTTTGTGAGTTACTCCACAGACTAACCCGGAAGTGAGCACGGAGGTTATTTTTGTTTTAGCTGAAAATTCTCAGCCCCAGAATTGAATTATCGGGAGAAAGTGAACAACAACAGCAAACAGCGGCTAATAGTCCAGGTTGACAAGATCAATATAAAATATCACTAATTCTTATCAGCTTAATTAAAACATATATTATCATTTCTTACTTCTTTAGATAGATGAACGTATAAATTTCCAGTCTATTAGAGCAAAAATAGTCTCGACTATCACAAATCAATTCATATTAGGCTATTGTTTGCTCGTCAGATATGTTCCTCATGGTAGATGAATAAATAATCTTAAATATAGTTAAATCTTTAATAATGTAAATCATATATCAGAGTTTTTATGAATTAACTTAACTCTCTATGCCCATATTTGTAAATACACATTCAAACCCTAATATCAATATATACGTTATCTTTTAGATTGCATATTCTGTGAAAATTAGATGTTAACTATTAGTTATTGGCTGAATAGTTCAATGTCACTTGTCAATTTAGCACATTTACATTAAAGTCACGTATAACCTCATTGATATTTTTATAAAAGCAGTGGTTTGTCAAGTTATAGTGCAGATAATTTTGTATTTGATATTGAGTCATGGAAATCAAAAATTATCCTAAATTCAGTTTAAAAGTATCGATTAAGGTGGAGTTATAAGATTTCATATTTTATAAATTCCATAACTTGTAAGTTTATTTTTATAATTTTTTTATGTTATTAGTAAAATTCAAATAAATAGCACATTTTATGAAATAATTTAAAATTATTACCAATGACCAATAAATATATGTCTTTTTAAGAGCTATTATCTTGATTTTTGAATGCCTATGGTTCTGACTTATGAAAGGGAGATATTAAGTTTATGGATTATAGCGAAGATAGGTTATTTTTTGCAAATCTTACCAGAAATATACAGACAGAAATAGATTTAAAATTTGCTTATTTCCTGATAGATCAAGCTGTAGAACCAGCTTTATGCTTAGGAGAAAATTACCAGTTGATTTTTGTCAATGATGCAATTTGCAAAATGACTGGCTATTCCCGTGAAGAATTACTTTCAATGAGGCTTTATCATCTAGATATAGATTTTGATATCCATAGATTATCAAAAATAAAATCAGAAGATTATTTTACGTTTAAATCTCGCTATCGTAATAAGCAACAGCGCATATTTACAGTTGAAACTTCTATTATATACCTGAAAAAAACAGGTCAAACTTTTGCCTGTGCTGTTGTTCGACCTCAGAGGGATGAAGCCATAGATTTGAGCATAAAACCGGTGAATATCAATATATTATTCACCTTACCAGAAACAATAGAAGCCAACATTTTTCTGATTCAGGGAAACAGAATATTTTATGTAAATTCTGCCGTACAAAAATTTACTGGATATAGTAAAGAGGAACTACTAAATAATTTTGATTTTAACGGAATAATTAAGAGGAAAAAACCTATAAATTTATGCTTGCAAAAAGAATTACCTGACTTTGAATACCAGGAGATAAATATCCTCACATCAGATGGTACGGAACGCTTGCTAATTGGCGTGGTAACTAAGCTTGATGGAATTTTCAAGTTACCTGTAAAACCAGAAGAATTAATCATAGCTATTGATATTACAGATTACAAAAATTTAGAGTCAAGTTTTAATAACGCTTTACAACAAGCTAAACAAATAAGCGAACTGAGAGCGCAGTTTCTTTCTATGGTCTGTCATCAACTTCGTACTCCACTAAATATTATTTCATTTTGTAATAGCTTAGTTGCAGAAGAAATAGACAAGCATACCAAGCAAAAAATAGAATCATTACTGGAAAATATAGAAAAAGCCATCGCACAAATCAGCCAGATGTTAGATGATACTTTGTTGTTTGCTCAAGCAGAATCAGGCAAAATAAATTTTGACCCTAAACCACTGGATTTAGTGAAATTTTGTCATAATTTAGTGGCGGAAATGCACATTATTTCCATGGAAAAAAGAATAAATTTTCTGACTAATTTGGAAGTGATCAATGCTTTTTTTGATGCAAAATTATTAGATTATATATTGAAGAATCTCCTAGAAAATGCCATTAAGTATTCTCCTAAGAATAGCATTATTGATTTGATTATGACTTACCAAGAAAAATCTATTTTTTTTCAGGTAAAAGACCAAGGAATTGGCATTCCAACCAGAGACAAAGAAAGATTATTTGAAGCATTCTACAGGGGAAGTAATATTGGGAATATACCCGGTAATGGACTAGGATTATCGATTATTAAAACGCTAGTAGATTTACATGGTGGTCAAGTGAATCTGGAAAGCGAAGTAGATAAAGGTACTACCATTACTGTGATGTTACCACTAGTTAAAGAAGCCTCTTTTCTATGAGAATTAGAATGTTTTGATTACTATAAGTGTTAATTGATTTAAGTATTTAAGATTTGTCAATTTAAAAATCCCCATGTTCCATTTAATATTATAATTTTGGTTGCTATAAAATGAAGTACGAATCGGTCAAAAAAATTCTGGTAATTGAAGATGATCATGTTACCCGCCATCTTTATGTACAGGGTCTTGAAGCTAAAGGGTTTGATATTATAAACGCTCAAAATGGTTTAGCTGGTATCCAACAAGCACAGGAGTATGTACCTGATTTAGTACTTTGTGATCTGACAATGCCGGATATAGATGGTTACACTGTCCTCACCATGCTACGTCAAGATCCTGTTACAGCAATTATTCCCTTTATTTTTATCACGGGTAGCTGTACTAGAGAGGCTATTCGCAAAGGTATGGAGTTAGGTGCAGATGACTATGTTACTAAACCCTTTTCACTAGACGAATTACTCAGAGCAATTAATACCCAGTTGCAAAGACAAGCTGTGCTCAAAACTTGGTGTGCTGCTAAATTCCAGGAAGCTCAAAAATCAGGATCCGCAGATCAGACCACAGCTTTGAACTCACCTCAATCAATATTTCCCTGTGTTCCCCAATTAAAAAAAGTTTTTGAATTTATTGAAGCCCATTATCACGAAGGAATTACACTGTGTGATGTAGCTGAAGCAGTTGGTTACTCACCTGCTTACTTGACTAACCAGGTGGGAAAGCAGACAGGAGAAACTGTCAATAGCTGGATTGTTAAACGCCGGATGCAAGGAGCGCGTTTTTTACTGCAAAATGATTACCAAACAGTTGAGCAAATTGCCAGAGCATTGGGTTATCAAGATGTTTCCCATTTCTCCCGCCAGTTTCGTCAACATCATGGTTTACCACCTCATGCTTGGCGTAAGGAACATCAAGTTGGGTGTTTCAAAGTCGAACTTAATAATTAGAAAATTCTCAATGAAAAATATCCCCAAATATTATTTAGGGATAAAATTTATACGCGATCTCATATGCTAATAAGTAATATTTTTGATATTAACCCGCTATGCCGTTAGGTGAGCGGGACATTCTTAAGGGAATTCTGTGGTTTGAGGCTTTGGGTGATTAGCTTCTGAATAAATGGCGATCGCTAAAAAATTGCGGAAAAATCATGTTTGAACCTGAAAATAATACTGGATAGTTTGGTTTTTCCTGAAAATTTATAATTTATACCATAAAATTTAAGAAATTACGTAGCATTTTTTTTATTTTCAATGTAGCAAATAGATCAGAAAAATATATTATTTTGCCTTTGTTAACCTTTTGTTTACCTTCAGACGTATCTTTTAGAGGTATTCTAATATCGCTCATCTGGATAAATTAACTAAAAATTCACAGGTCTACATGTAATCAACAAGAGTCGCCTAGCAGCTAAAACATCGCTGTTAGATATGTAATTTAGCTTAGGGGCTTGTGGCGCGGGGCAAGACTCAGATAATCCCATTGCTACCGCCATAACCCTAGACTGTGATGCCGGTGATGTTGTCATGACCAATGAAGCAAGGTCTTTTTGATATAACTCCGTAGTACTTTCGCAAACTGGACGTATTTTTCATGGTTCTTAATCGCAAAGTTGTGTTAGCCATCGCTTCACTACCAATCATGTTGGTAGCAACAGCCTGTAGCCCAGGAGCGGATGGTGGTGGTGGGCAGAAAATAGCTATTACCGGAGCCGGGGCAACATTCCCCGCACCTCTTTTTCAGAGGTGGTTTGATGCCTATAATCGCCAAGTCAACCCCAATGTCCAGGTGAGCTATCAGTCCGTAGGAAGTGGGGCGGGTTTGGAGCAGTACATCAATAAAACCGTAGACTTTGGGGCGAGCGAAGCACCCATCACCGACTCTGCAAGTCGGCTCAAGTCCTTCAAAGAAGCTCATAATTACGATCCGATCCAAGTTCCCATGACCGGAGGCTTTTTATCCTTCTCCTATAACTTACCAGGAGTTAAAGATCTCGAACTGAGACTCTCCCGCAAAAGTTATTGTGATATCGTAACCGGAAAAATTACTCGATGGACTGATCCAGCCATCGCCGCAGATAACCCTGGTTTAAAGATTCCCGACCTACCCATTACCTTTGCGCACCGGTCTGATGGGAGTGGTACTACCTTCGTATTTACCAACCACATTAAAACTGTCTGCCCAGACTGGACAGCTGGGGCAGGAACTTCAGTAGACTGGCCTGTGGGAATTGGCGGACAAGGTAACGAAGGCGTAGCCGCTGCCATTCAGCAGAATGAGGGAGCCATTGGTTACTTATCCTACGCCTATGCTGCCCTAAACAAAATCAATTCCGCCTTAATTGAAAACAAAGCTGGAAACTTTATAGCCCCATCTCCAGAAGCAGCAGCCAAAGCTCTACTAGATGAGCCGGTACCCGATGATTTCGCGCTCCTAGTTCCAGACCCTTCGGGTGTTGATTCCTACCCTATAGTCGGTCTAGCTTGGGTGATGATCTATCGACAGTATGAGGACGATGCTAAATGGCAAGCCATGCGTAATGTCTTGGAATGGTCTTTGGGACCCGAAGGCAAGGCACTTTCGGAGGAACTTCTTTATGTCCCCATTCCTGACCCTCTAGTGCAGAGAATTAAAGCAGTATTTGACACGGTGAACGCCAAGTAATAATCCGAGATGATTGGGAGTGTCTTTGACATCTAACACTCCCAAAATTCATCCCGACACCTGAGTTGGGACATCACCATGTCACAATAACCACTTATAGAGCAAAAATCAAGTCATGATGTCGGCAGATAAATCAACTCAATTAACCGGGAATAGCCTGGAAAAGCAAATCAGTCCCGCTAGGGTTCTAGATGTGGGATTTTGGGGACTAACCCTGATACTAGCCATCAGTGCCGGAGCAGTTTTACTATGGGTAATCATACAGACCGCTATAGCAGCTACACCAGCCATTGAAAAATTTGGTCTGGGTTTTTTAGTCGGTACAACCTGGAACCCTGTCACCAACGTTTATGGGGTACTACCTCAGATATATGGAACTTTAGTCACTGCCTTGATTGCCCTGTCAATTGCTATCCCCTTGGGCATCGGAGTAGCCATCTTTTTAACAGAAGGATTTGCGCCTAAATGGGTAACAACTCCCATTGCTTTTGCCATTGAACTGATCGTCGCTATTCCCAGCGTGGTGTTGGGAATTTGGGGTATTTTTGTCCTCATTCCTGCTATCAGACCTATTTTTACCTTCCTTAACACGTACTTCGGCTGGATTCCTTTTTTCGGTGGCGATTCTGTTTTTGGCAATAGTCTGCTGATTGTGGGCTTGGTACTGGCAATTATGATTGTGCCCATTATCATCTCTATTACCCGGAGCACCTTTGAAGTCCTACCCAGTAATCTCCGCAATGGTTCCTTAGCTTTGGGAGCAACCCGTTGGGAAACAATTCTCAGAGTGCTGATTCCCGCAGGGTTATCTGGCATTATCAGTTCTGTGATGTTGGCTATGGGTCGAGCCATGGGGGAAACCATGGTGGCGGCTATGCTCGTTGGTAACGCCAACCGCATTAACATATCATGGCTGCAACCCGGATCGACGATCACAGGTTTGATTGCTTCCCAATTTGGAGAAGCGGGACGCACTCAAGTTGCGGCTTTAATGTACGCTGGCGTAGTGCTAATGCTTTTATCTTTAGTAGTGAATATTTTAGCTGAGATGATTATTCGTCGATTCCAAAATATTGAGTAAAATATCACGCCTTTTCCCCAGTTTTGAGTACGAGTGTATGCAAGATTAAGTTTACGAAATATCAATTAAATTATGGGTACTCCAGATAATCAGTATTCCTTTGGGTATGATAGCGATAGCGTGGCATCGGCCACGGACAGTGGTTTTGATATCAGTGAGAAAACCATGGCACCCCATCGCCGGATCATGGGGCGGGTGTTGACCATTTTAACTATGGTGTTTGCCGCGGCGGTAATTATCCCTCTAATTTGGGTGCTGGCGAGTGTGTTTCAAAAGGGGATTAATTCCATAATATTTCCAGATATTTTTACTAAGCTCCCCCCGCCTCCTGGTTTATCTGAGGGTGGCTTTGGTCATGCCATTATTGGAACTTTAATGACTCTGGGTATTGGTACATTGATTTCAGTTCCTTTTGGTGTGATTGCGGCTATTTACTTAGCTGAGTTTGGTCGGGGAACTCGGTTGGCCTACTTGGTGAAGTTTTCCTGTAATGTACTCACCGGTGTCCCCGCTATTTTGTGTGGCTTATTCGCCTATGCAATTGTGGTGATGCCATTAGGGTCATTTTCGGCTTTTTCCGGTGGGGTGGCTTTGGCGGTGTTAATGCTGCCTATTATTATTCGGTCTACAGAAGAGGCTTTGTTATTAGTGCCTAATGAGTTGCGTTTGGCTGCAATGGGTATTGGGGCGACAAAATTTGAAACCATTGTCCAGATTGTCTTACCAGCAGCTCTGACTTCAATTATTACTGGTATAGTTTTATCTGTTGCCCGGGCTGCCGGAGAAGCGGCTCCCTTGCTGTTCACCTCTTTTAACAATAATTTCTGGGCCACTAATGTTTGGGAACCTGTGGCAACCTTACCAGTGTTAATTTACTTTTTCTCGATTATTCCCTATAAGGCTTCCCAGAGTTTGGCTTGGGCCGCCGCCTTGATGTTATTGTCAATTGTGCTGTTGTTTAGTATTTTGGCTCGGTACTTGAGTCGGCAGAAGAAGTTATAAGATCAGGGAATTCAATTCTTTTGGCTGCAAACTCAGCCAATTTCTATACACTCTACATTGAGAATACTATGGAAAAGAAAATTAGTAATAGCAGTCCCGTTGATAGTAGGCGCATTTTTGAGGTCAAGGATTTATCGGTTTACTATGGGGGTGCGATCGCCCTTCAGTATGTGACAATGGATATTCTGGAGGGCAAAATTACCGCTTTAATTGGTCCTTCGGGCTGTGGTAAAAGTACTCTCCTGCGTTGTTTCAATCGGACTAACGCCTTGATTCCGGGTGCGAAGGTGAAGGGATACCTTACTTACCGAGGACAAAATCTCTACGGTGCTACAGTTGACCCGGTGGTAGTCCGCCGCAGGGTGGGTATGGTATTTCAGCAGCCTAATCCTTTCCCGAAGACGATTTATGACAATGTAGCCTATGGTTTGCGGGTGAATGGCATTAAGGGAAATATGGATGAGATTGTTGAAAATTCCCTCCGCCGTGCAGCCCTCTGGGATGAGGTTAAAGACAATCTCCACAAGTTGGGGACTTCTCTTTCAGGGGGACAACAGCAGCGTTTGTGTATTGCTCGCGCTATTGCGGTTCAGCCGGATGTGATTTTGATGGATGAACCTTGCTCGGCTCTTGATCCTATATCGACGATGCGGATTGAGGAGTTAATGCTTGATCTCAAACAGCATTACACTATTGTCATTGTCACCCATAACATGCAGCAGGCTTCTAGGGTTGCAGATTATACTGCTTTCTTTAATGCCGAAGCCCTGGAAGGGGGAAATCGCGTCGGGTATCTGGTAGAGGTAGATACCACCGAGAGAATTTTTTCCAGTCCCCAGGATCAGCGTACTCGCGATTATGTGAGTGGTCGTTTTGGCTAAGGAACCACCAGAGAAAGATTCTCTGGGGCAAAAATCCACAATACACTATTATTATGCCTACTAACACTACTACAGTGAATGACACTGAAACTGTTTTACGCACAGAGAATCTGAATGTGTACTACGGTAATTTTTTGGCTTTGCGAAATATTTGGCTGGACATCCCGAAAAATCAGGTGACAGCTTTTATTGGTCCGTCTGGCTGCGGTAAAAGTACATTGCTGCGATGCTATAACCGTCTCAATGACGTCATCGATTCCTTTCGAGCAGAAGGCAAAGTTTATTTTTACGATCACAATTTGTATGCACCCAACATCGACCCTGTACAGGTGCGCCGCCGAATTGGGATGGTATTTCAACGACCAAATCCCTTTCCTAAATCAATTTATGAGAATATTACTTTTGGAGCCAAAATCAATGGCTATCAAGGGAATATGGATGAATTAGTCGAACGCAGTCTCAGACAAGCTGCTTTGTGGGATGAGGTCAAAGATAAACTACGACAAAGTGGCACATCTTTATCCGGCGGACAACAGCAACGCTTGTGTATCGCTAGAGCGATCGCAGTGCAACCGGAAATTATTCTCATGGATGAACCCTGTTCTGCCTTAGACCCAGTTTCTACATTGCGGGTGGAAGAACTAATTCACCAACTCAAAGAAAAATATACCATTGTCATCGTCACCCATAATATGCAACAGGCAGCACGGGTGTCTGATCAGACAGCTTTTTTCAACGTTCAGGTTGTGGAAGGTGGTCGCAGTGGTTATCTAGTAGAATATAGTTCTACAGAAGCCATCTTCAATGACCCCCAACAAGAAGATACCCGAAATTATGTCAGTGGCAGGTTTGGTTAAATATACCAGATTTGGAACAACTGGCCATGTATAGTATGCCTGATATCAAAAAATGTGCAATATCTGACATGATTCACAAGAAAATCCCCGAAAGGCACGGAAGCCAATCGGCTTTAGACAGTGGAGGAAGTGCCAACGGCTTGATTCGCCGTGATAGTTAACCATGAAAGGGATTTTTCCAGTTTTTGTCCGCATTTAGAGTTAAATTATTGAGCAAACTAAGCCGGTAAATATACTTTTTTCTCCCAGACCTCCAGAGACGTGAGACCTCACGTCTCTAGGTGATTTGTTAGATATGTCTAATCTTAATCTCAATATTGGGTTAATCTAGACATCAGAAGCTAATAATTCATCCAGCTTACCTTGACGTTCTAAAGCGTGAATATCATCACAACCACCAACATGGGAATCATTAATAAAAATTTGTGGTACTGAGCGTCTCCCCTGAGATCTTACTGACATTTGAGACCGTGCTTCTTCATCTCCATCAATGCAATATTCAGCAAAATCAACACCTTTTTTAGTCAACAAACTCTTAGCACGGATGCAAAATGGGCAGGTGCTCCAAGTGTAAATTTCAACTTTGGCAGCCATAAAATCCTCAATTAAATTTAATACTTCTTAATTTTAATGCCTTTTTAATGCCTTTAATCCCCCCGCTTCTATCCGGGGGGTTCTTACAGCCATCACGGCGATTCAAGTCACCGAGTGTCAACAACATATTTGACCAGTTGGGTCAGACGTTGACGCAGGGTTTCTAAACCTAATCGCTGACTGGCGGAAATAAACACAGCCAGGGGAAACTCCTCTCGAGCTAAAGCCAAGGTGGCGCTATCTGCTTGGTCAATTTTGTTAAAAACAACCAGTGCAGGGCCTGGAGTAACTGGCATTTGTGCCAAAATTTCCCTAACTGAGCGAATATGACTCAACCAAGCAGGATGAGATAAATCAACCAAATGCAGTAGAGCATCGGCTTCTGTGACTTCCTCTAAGGTGGCACGAAAGGCATCCATTAGAGAGGCTGGGAGTTCGTGTATAAAACCTACTGTATCTGTGAGTAGAATTTCTTGAGTTCCACCACGGTCACCATCGGCAATTACTAGGCGGCGGGTGGTGGGGTCAAGAGTAGCAAACAACTGGTCAGCGGTGTAAACTTCCGCGTTGGTGAGAGCATTGAGCAAAGTGGATTTACCGGCGTTGGTATAGCCCACTAAAGCCACAGAGGGAACTTCCTGATTTTGCCGTCTTAGGCGTAACCGGGAGCGATGGGCTTGTAACTGGTTGACTTCCTGTTGCAGTCGAGAAATCCGTTTTTGAATAGCGCGCCGTTCTGTTTCCAGTTTAGTTTCACCCGGTCCAACGGTGCCAATCCCACCACCTAACCGCGACATAGCCAGACCTCTACCACTGAGTCTAGGCATCATATACCCTAACTGTGCGAGTTCGACTTGTAGTTTACCAGCACGGGACTGGGCCCGTTGGGCAAAGATATCTAAAATTACTTCTGTGCGGTCAACTACCCGGACACCAATTTTCCTTTCCAAGTTACGCACTTGGGCGGGTGAGAGATCACGGTCAAAAACAATCAAATTAGCTCCCAGGGTTTGGGTAGTCAGGGCGATTTCTTCTACTTTCCCCTCACCCACTACTGTTTGTGGATGAATCCGCGATCGCTTTTGTTGTAGTGTCTGTAATACTTCTCCCCCTGCTGTATGTACTAACCTGGCTAATTCCATTATGGTATCTTGGAATCTTTGACTACTTTCAGTGTCAGTAATAATACCAACTATGACGACGCGATCATGGTCAGCAGCTACTTCCGTGGCCACAAATTCCCGTTGGAATTCGGCTTCCACACTGTCCACTAAGTCGATAAAATCCTGCTCTGACAGCATATCTAAACTCATAGGTGGGGATACGCTAGAGTAAAGTCCCGAGTCGGGAGCCACTAAATTTACCTTTGTCCCCAGCTGAGTTGAGACTAGCTGTTTAGTATTGGATACTAAATGAGCTAAATAACTTTCCTTGACGTACCCCGTGGAGCCGCCTCCGCGCTTTGTAAATCCTGTACTAGTAATATTTAGCACTACAAGAGCATCTAAGCGTTGCAGTGCCATAGCCGTCAAAGCCGACTCATTCGGGGGTTCTGCCTTGAGATGGGTGGCGATACAACGAATACCGCTCAGACGCTCTGCACCGTAACGGGGTAATTCTAACGGTGGGATTTGCGTTTGACGGGGTGTACCTACCCCTACACGCATCACTTGTCCCCGACGGTTGAGGTAAGCACATACAGGCTGATTGATTTCTGTGCTGATAGCAGCCAGACGCTGGGAAAATTCAGGCGTAGTAATGCGATCGCCTGGGATGCGCTGGTGGTAAAGTCGCTGTAGTTGCTTCAGCTGACTGGATTTAAGACCTTGAAGATTTCCAAAAATAGTTTCTATAGGCGTTCCTGACCAGTAAATGGCCCCCCAAATCATTACTTATGTCTATTTTACAACAGTGTTTTGTCTGTCAACTCCTTCTGATCAAGCTGACAAACAGTAAATATTCTCATCTAAAACATGATAAATTGTAATATTATTTTCCTCAACTTTAGGAACACTTACGCAGTTAGCAGATAATTAGCCTGGCTGAAACTACGTAAATGCAGACAATCCACAGATTTTTGACATTCGAGGTAACCTAAAGGGTATATTTGCCCTAAAAGTCCCAATTAACGAGGGAATGTCCTTGTTTATCAAATTATTCGACAATCATAGAGTCTTTGGATTACTGATCTATTTATCGTCTACCTTGTTTATCTAAAAATTTGTTGAATTTAGCTAATTACCATTTTTCTTAATTTTAGGATTTTGAGCCACAGATGACTGAAATTCTCCCCAGCGGAAACCTAGGCGCTATTACTGTTTCAAACGCCGAACCCTGAATCAACAGGGTTTGTGAGCAGACAACACCACGCTCATGAGAGCAAACGTGGTGGCCTGGGAACTTGGAAACTCAGTTGGATCTGTTGTTCCAAGATAACAACAATGGCACTAGAGTACCTGGTGGTGAATATCCCGGCTTCTAGCCGGGTAGAGCGTCAAGCCGAGCGACATTCCATGTCTGCTGTGGTCACGGCATGGTATGTTCTAGAACGGTTATTATAAGTGAGCTTAATTTCTTCTAAAGCCAGACGTAAATCCTCTTTACTACTAAAACCTTCTAGACGATGCCGAATTATGCCATTTTCCACTAACAGCAAAGTTGGCAGTGTCCTGAGTCTATAAGTATTAGCCAGTTTAAAATTATTATCGGCGTTAACCCCTACTAACTTGATTTGCTCACCACATTGAGCATTAAATTGCAACAACAGAGGGTGAATCAGGCGACACAAGCTGCACCACGGTGCTTCAAAATTCACTAAAACAGGAATGGGAGATTGTAAAACTTCTTGTGTAAATGTCCGCTCACTAACCGACAACACCATGACGCCTCTAAAATTATAAGGTTTTGATATTAAACTAGCTATCAGGAGCAAGAATTGCCAACGCAGTTATTTCCTCAAGCGGATTTAGGAAAAACATACACTGTAACCACCAGCCAGGGCAGAGATACTGTCGCTGTTTTCACTTATCCACTGCCCATCTTTCCTGTTTCCAGGAAATTGGACTGCTGTGTTATTACTTCCCTAGTACAAGCATTTAAGTTGTCAAAGACCTAGAGAAAATATCAAACTGACGAAGCGATCCCCCTGCTGAAAGCTATTAAAATTCATACTACATTGATTTGGCAGCGGTTGATCGGCGGAAATTGCCATTGACTGGTATTTTATTTTGATAGTGGGGATCGTCTCTAACTACCATTCTATCCGACTAGTTGCTACCAGTAACAGGGGGTGAGCCCAAGAGAGCAGAGCTATAAAAATTGCTACTCCTAAGTAGGCAGGGCGGAGAAACTCCTGCCATTTGATAGATTGACGACCATCAATAATTGCTCGGAAAGGAATAATTGATGTCCGTTGTTTGACGACTTCAAAGGCTTCACCATAGCGTGCCGCCAGCCGGCGATCGCCATGCCAAACACCAAACAAGTGATGCAAGATTAAGCCCAGGGAAGTAACCAAGGTAAAGCTAGTTCCTAGCCAGAGGGTATGGGCTAAACACCAGATAATTTGCCCTACCATCTGGGGATGGCGGGTAATACGAATAATTCCTGTCTCGTAAAGGTGAACTTGGGGCTTTTGAATGGCGGCGATTTCTAGTAAATTGAAGGTAGCAGGATACAAAAAGAAAAAGGAAATCGCTGATAATACCCAAACTCCTAGCCTTACTCCCGGTACTGCCTGTACTAGCCACAGTTGCAAACCGTCATACCGATGATTGAAAAAGTAAATAATTAAGATTACAGCTAAGGGTAAACTAATTAATGCAAAACAAATGCGATAAAGCCTCGGTCCGATGTGTTTTTCTGCCCAAGGACGGAGGGCCGCTCCCCCACTGTGAGCGATCGCGAAAGCTAATTGTAATCCCAACATGACCAAATGACTGGGAGTAAGCCAAGAATTGAGCATTGTATACATAGGTAAAGTAATTTAACAAAAAGTTAACTCAGTACAACCAATACCACAAAATTTTCCACAGGAGACTTTACTCAGGGTGTTGTGGTACTGTCTTTTTCGAGTCAAGCCTTCTTGAAGATGTAACAAAACAAGGGAGGGTGACAAGCTGGAAAACTTGATTCACTAGTCAATTGTCACCAATTATTTATTTCTGCTACAGATCACGCCCCTAGTGGGCAGAAAAACTACGTAGCAGTTTGCTTTGTTCACCAAGCTGCTCCTTTTAAAATTGTGGGTTGAGCCTTATGTCTGACCTTCCTTTCACTTTAGATCAGTTACGTATCCTGAAAGCGATCGCCGCAGAAGGGAGCTTTAAGCGTGCTGCTGATAGTCTTTACGTCTCGCAACCTGCGGTGAGTTTACAAGTCCAAAACTTAGAACGACAGCTGGATGTCCCTTTATTTGACCGTGGAGGTCGTCGCGCACAATTAACCGAAGCTGGACATCTACTCTTGAGCTATGGTGAGAAAATCCTGAGTTTGTGTCAAGAAACCTGCCGCGCTGTGGAAGATTTACAAAACCTCCAAGGCGGTACTTTAATTGTTGGCGCTTCTCAAACCACCGGAACTTATCTTTTACCAAAAATGATCGGTATGTTCCGCCAAAAATATCCAGATGTATCAGTGCAATTACATGTCCACTCTACCCGGCGCACCGCCTGGAGTGTCGCTAATGGACAAATTGATCTAGCGATTATTGGTGGTGAAGTTCCGGCTGAGTTAGCAGAATCTTTGGTAATTATGCCCTACGCTGAGGATGAACTAGCACTGATTTTACCAATATTTCATCCCTTTGCTAAACAGGAAAAAATTCAAAAAGAAGACCTATATAAACTACAATTCATTGCTCTAGACTCCCAATCAACTATTCGCAAAGTGATTGATCAGGTACTGGTAAGGTGTGATATTGATACCAGACGGTTTAAGTTTGAAATGGAACTAAATTCCATAGAAGCCATCAAAAATGCCGTGCAATCAGGCTTGGGTGCTGCCTTTGTCTCCACCTCAGCCATCGCCAAAGAATTACAAATGGGTGTATTAAAATCTACCTGCATTGAAGGTGTCGTCGTCAAGCGAAACCTCTGGTTGATTTTTAATCCTAATCGCTATCGTTCTAAGGCTGCAGAAGCCTTTAGTCAAGAAATTTTACCTCAGTTTGCTACTCCAGAATGGAATAAAGATATGTTGAAAATATCACAACCTAAGTTAGGGGTAAATACACTGGATGGAGTCAATATTAACTCTGATTCTGAACCAGTTTAAAATCTAGTTATTAGTCTCTTGTCATCAGTATTTTTAAGTTGGAGATGTAATTTCCTTAATTTATTGGTGGGGAAATTATAGCCTTTTTCAGGCTCATGAAGTACACACCAATTCCCTGTTCCCTGTTCCCTCAAACTAAAAAAAATTGTACCTCACGAGCATGGGAAATGCTATATAATTTATGGTTGAGAGTAAGTAAATCGATTTTATTGATGGCATGACAATGATAAAAATGAAAGTTTACTGTACTCGTCCGACTTACCCTCGCCCACAAAACTATTTTGCGGATTTGGACGATATTAACACCCTGAAAACAACGCAACAAAAATATTGTACTACCTGCGGTATGCCCTTACTCCTAGATGGTCGATATGTGCCAGTTAAGTTACTGGGAAGAGGGGGATTTGGTACAGCATTTTTAGCAATAGATCGCCGCATACCAGGAATGCGTCAATGCGTAGTCAAGCAGTTTCAGCCCGCGGGAAGTTTATCACCTACTCAATTGCAAAAAGCACAAAAGTTATTTGAGAGAGAAGCAGAAGTTCTAGCCCAAATAGGTAGTGGACACGAGCAAATACCTGGTTTATTTGCTTTTTTCCCGGTAATAGTTAATAGTTTGCAAGGAGGACACCAAGAGCAGTTTTTTTACTTGGTACAAGAATACATTGATGGACAAAATTTAGCAGAAGAATTGGATCAGAAGGGTAAATTTTCTGAACCAGAAGTTTTAGAAATACTGCAAGAAATTCTCAAGGTTTTACAGTTCGTACATGATAGAAGTATCATTCACAGAGATATTAAACCTTCTAATATCATGCGTCGTCGTGATGGTAAACTCTTTCTGCTGGATTTTGGGGCTGTGAAGCAGGTAACAAATGCTACGGGAGGCTCTAATGCTTCCACTGGTATTTATTCCATGGGATTTGCACCACCAGAGCAAATGGCCGGTAACCAGGTCTTCCCGTCTACAGACTTATACGCTTTGGCGGTCACTATCCTGAACTTGCTGACAGGTAAAGCAGCAAATCAACTGTTTGATACCTATACTAATCAGTGGCAATGGCGCTCTTTAGTTAAGGTCAGTCCTCGCCTGGCTGATATTTTAGATAAAATGCTCTTACCTGCTGCTAATCAACGCTTTCATTCGGCTAATGAAGTAATTATAGCTCTTTCTCAACCATCAATTACCCCAATTGTTACACCCAAATCTCAACCAGCCAAAACAAAACCTCAGCCCAGTTTTTCTACGTGGGAATTATTGGGTGGAGCAGCTTTTAGCGGGTTTGAGGGTGCATTAATAGCGATCGCTCTGAATAGTTTCTTGGGCAGTGCTGTAATCACTGGGGTGATTTGTGCTTTGATATTAGGTATAATAATATTCGCCCAAACTAGACGGTGGATTGAAAAGTTTGATTTATTATTGATTCCGGTAATTACCTTAGCAGTGATTATTTTTGTTCCCTTTTTACAAGGGGGAATTGCCATTTCACAAATAATTTTGCTAGCGGTTGCTGGTGGTTTAGCAACTATTGCAGTTACATCCATATATCGAATTGTTTATCAAATATTATCTTTAATATTTAACAAGAATTAAAACACCTACACATCCAGTTTCTTTCAGCATTACTGACCGCGACGCATAAATAAATTTATAAATCAACCCCAATTCTTAATTATGTCCCAGAAAAATGAAACTACCCTACTTGTTTTTTCCCTGCTGATCACATTGGGCTTATTAGGTGGTATTTTGTGGTTTTTTGACATAATCAGATTTCCCCAAAATCAACCCGGTGCAGAGCGGATTAGTTTTGGAGAAAGAATTTTGAACACTGGCGAAGTGACTCCTGACAAAAAAGCGGGAGTACAAGCAATAAGTGAGAAAAATTATACCCAAGCTATTGCTAGTTTAGAAACATCTTTAAAACTCAAGCGTAATGACCCCCAGGCACTGATATATTTAAATAATGCCCGCATTGGTGCTGCTAAAAGCTATAGTGTTGTCGCCTCAGTACCTATAGGTAATAATCCTAATGTTTCCCTGGAGATTCTACGCGGTATCGCTCAAGCCCAAAATGAGGTGAATACCTCCGGGGGTATTAAAGGCGTACCTTTAAAGGTAGGGATAGCCAATGATGATAATAATCCTGAGATTGCTCAACAAATTGCTGCTAGCCTAGTTAAAAATCCCGATGTATTGGGGGTAGTTGGTCCTTATAGCAGTGACACTACCTTAGCGGCAGGTACTATTTATGATGCTGGGAAACTGGTAGCCATTACTCCTATTAGCACTTCGGTGAAAATTTCTAACTTTAGCCCCTATATTTTCCGCACAGTACCTAGTGATTTTATCGCAGCTAGGAGCTTGGCTAATTATATGGTCAAAAACTTGCAGAAAAGACAAGCGGCGGTTTTCTTTAATTCCCGGAGTAATTACAGCCAGTCTTTAAAGTCGGAGTTTGTATCATCTGTGTTGTTGGAGGGTGGACGAGTATCAGGTGAGTTTGACCTGTCCCAGGGAAATTTTAGTGCGGCTAAAAGCCTACAACAGGCTATTGGGGAGGGTGCAGAAGTTTTGATGTTAGCAACTGACACTGAAAATTTAGATAAAGCACTGCAAGTGGTTCAACTGAACCAGAAACGGTTAAATGTACTGGGAGGAGATGATGTTTATAATATTAAAACATTAGAAGTGGTGGGAGAGGCAGCCTTGGGGATGGTGGTAGCAGTTCCCTGGCATATTTTAGGCGATCGCCAGTCAGATTTTCCCCAAAAGTCGAGGGATTTGTGGGGTGCTGATGTTAGTTGGCGAACTGCCTTGGCTTATGATGCCACTGTAGCCCTGATTGCCGCATTAGAAAGAAATCCTACACGTTCGGGGATACAACAAGCACTCACCGCTTCTGATTTTTCTCCTACTGGGGCTTCTGGTGCGATTCGATTTTTACCTTCAGGCGATCGCTCTGCGCCTGTGCAACTAGTAAAAGTAGTTACCGGTAACCGTTCCCGGACTGGCTATGACTTTGAACCGGTACGGTGAACCATCAGAGAAGATGGGGAAAACGTTTTCCACGGCATAAATTCTTCCCCAGGCGAGTTGAGTGGTCTTAATGTGGTTTGTACAGCCACGACCACCCAAGCCCAGTCTGAATTAACTGAACATCCTAGGTAATATAGAATACATTTGTGCTATTGACCCTTGCTATTGGGAAGCAAGGGCAATAGATTGCTCATTACCAAGAACATTGATTTTCACATTACGCAATTGATCACAATCTGTTTGTGGTTGTCAAACAGATTGCTCAAACCCAGGAAGTAGATATTGCCGACTCTAACTTGCTGTGGCTTTTGTTCATCAGCTGTGAAATGCGTTTCAGTTGGCTCGATTAATCGACTCTGCTGGTAAGCAAATGAGATTATCTCCCTGGGTGAGGATTAAGCCGCGTTGACGCAACTTACCCATCAAGCGAGTCACAGTTACACGAGTGGAACCGATGGCGCTACCAATTTGGGCATGGGTGAGGGGGAAGGGCAGACAATAGCCACGAATCACATCGGGGTCAGTCTCACTCATAGCCGGTTCTCCGTATTCCTCAATCAATAGTGTCAGGAATCCTAAGAGTCGGTCAATGGTGCGGCGTTGTCCCAAGGCACTCAGCCACAGTAATTTACGTTGGTGCTGATACCTAAAGGCATCCATGACTTCACGGCGGAAGTGAGGCCAGTTGTCTAAATCGTGCCAGTACATCCACAGCACAGCTGTTTGGTCAACATGGGCGTATGCTTGGAGGGTGAATGGTGACTGAGCCACAATTTCAAACGGTTGTCCCGCGCCGATAAAACCCAAGAAGGCTTCTTCTGGAGTTCTATTAATGCGTCGAGAAGTGAGCTGACTGGCGGTGGTACTAACTTGTGCTGTTCCCACCATGCGAATTGCGCCCCTTTGCACTAAGTACAATAATCCAGGTCGGGCTGGAATACGTTCATCCTTGCTAAAGGTGCGGCAGCGGTAGTGTTCTTGAGCCCAGTCAAGAATCCGTTGCCAAGTTAAAAAGGGCCGTGATGCCTCAGAAAAAGAAGATGGAGATTGCATAGGTAACAAAGAGCGTTTGGCTGAATACAAAGACGTAATAAAAAGGTGCAAGGAGTGTCTTTGTGTCGGCAGAGTAGGCTTAACGCCTAACAGCGTCAGCCATACAAAGAGCAGAAAAGCAGTTAGTTTGCCCTCTACTCTTTTGTTATACTTCCTACTGTACAATGATTGTAGTAAAGTTTACTGACAGTTCATCGAAAATTCATCAAATTTTATGCTACTCTCATTTTTTTGCATCAAGTTCAGATTTATATCTTAAGGTAGATGACGAAAATATACAAATATGTTATGGATACCCTGTGAGTACAAGTGTATATAGTTCAAATTTACTAGTGAGCCGAGAAATAGCAATTAAAGGGTTAATATATCGTTACATATTATATGTACTCAGTTTTTGTAATTTTAGTGGTGAATTTGTCCCCATAGCAAGTAGAAAGTTTCCTCTCTATAAGGGTACAGATGATAGTCGAGTTTTATATATTTCAGGTTTGGCGCTCCAGTTGGCAAAATCTGATCATGACAAAACGATGGACATCGCCAATGGAATTGTCTCTCACTTATCAGCAATGGGTGACGGTGTTTTTCAGGTGGAAGTAGTTCCCCCTGGTTGGATTCATTTAGAGTTAACTCATGCTTTTTTAGCTGCTTGGTTGCAAAACCTTGTAGTTAAGAGTGTGGGTGAAGATGGGGAGAGGGAAAAAGCCAAAATTACCATGTTAAATCCCTCTAGCTTGTTTATGATTCAATATGCTCATGCACGTTGCTGCTCATTGGTGCGGTCTAGCTCACCATGAAGGATTGATTAAACTCAAGGAAGTACATCAGGCTAACCTGACTAGTTTGGTATCGGTAGAGAACATACCTTGGCTCAACGATGAGCAAAAACTCCGCTTCACTCACCCAGCAGAGGGTCGTCTGATTACTGAGTTAGTAGAGGCTGTAGATAACTTAGAGTGTAGTGGTACAGTGAACTGGGAAAAAGTTGCCTTGGATTTAAGTCGAGCTTTTGAGGCTTTCTGGTGCAGGTGTCGGATTTTGGGGGAGGTGAAAATTACTTCACTAGAATTAGCCCAAGCCAGGGTGGGACTGATCATGGCTACTCAGTCTGTGTTGAGGTGTTTACTTGTAGATAAACTGGGAGTTTTTGCTCCTCTGGAGTTATGATTATTTGCGATGAAAAAATTCTTTACCAAATCTTTATAATTACCGGGAAAAATCGCAAGTTTTCTGGAAACTATTGACTGATGTAGTCGCCTCGGTTATATTTACAGGTGTGTGAGGAGCGAACCAGTAAAGGCACCGAGACGAAACACGGCCAGTCGTCGGTGTCTTTTCTGATGTTAAGCAGTTTTAAGAGAGTAAAAATTTCTCGATCGCACTTACTACCCCATCTTCCTCTACAGTAGGGGCTACCCATTGGGCGACAGCTTTTACACCTGGTGGAGCGTTACCCATAGCTACACCGATACCAGCATATTGCAGCATTTCCAAATCATTAAAGTTATCACCAATAGTCATGACGTTTTTGCTTTGTAAGCCTAGTAATTCTTCTGCTAGGTAACGCACAGCAGTTCCCTTATTAACTAAGGGGTTAGTTGCTTCAAAGAACGTAGCAATCGAAGTTGTGAGGTAAAGTTCAGCAGGTGTGTATTGACGGCGTAAATCACCTAGTAACTGATTAATTACCTGTGTGTCCTCACACAAGGCTAGTATTTTTGTGGGTTCATCGCTCAGAACTCGGCGTAGGTCGCCTACGGGAATTGGCGTAATACCAGAACGTTTTGCATAGGTTTGAGTTTCTTGGCTCAAGTCTCGCACGTACAGCTGGTCATTAATATAGAAATGGATAGATAAATGCGATCGCAGTTGTGGTTGTTCAAAATAATCTAGTAGTTGGTGTGCGATTTCTCTGGAAACAGACCAATGGCGATGAATTTTCTGACTAGCTGGGTCTTGAATCCAAGCGCCTTGATAAGCCATCAATGGTAGAAGACAGTTAATTTCTTGGTGGAAGCGTAAAGCTGAACAATACATCCGACCAGTGGCGATGGCTACGTGAATTCCTTTGGCTTGTACCGCTGCGATCGCTTGCTTTACGGGTACACTTAAGGTGTTAGACTCTCCAGAGATCGTACCATCTATATCTAAAACCAGTAACTTAATGTCTTGTGTAGCCAGAGCCTGATTACCAGCGGATGTTAAATCAGAGGTAGGTGCTTTGTGCATAAATTCCCCATTCAGGTTAAAACTCCCAGTATGAGGTTAGCAGGCTCTAGCACTTCATGGGGAGGTAAAATAATATAGCTATGTCTCAAACTGCAAACACCACAGGTCGTCCCACCTTCATCCTCGTAGATGGACATTCCCTAGCTTTTCGTTCTTATTTCGCCTTCGCCAAAGGAAAAGATGGCGGACTGCGGACTAAAACAGGAATTCCTACTAGTGTATGTTTTGGGTTTCTCAAATGTCTATTAGAAGTTATGGCGACACAACAACCAGAAGCCATAGCTGTGGCTTTTGATTTGGGTTTACCAACTTTTCGCCATGAAGCTGATGATACTTATAAAGCTGACCGTCCAGGAACACCAGAAGATTTTGTTCCTGATTTACAAAATCTGCACGAATTGCTAGCAGGGTTAAATCTGCCAATTTTCACCGCACCTGGTTATGAAGCGGATGATGTTTTGGGAACCATAGCACAAAAAGCTACTGCTGCTGGGTATGGAGTGAAAATCTTAACAGGCGATCGCGATTTATTTCAACTCATCGACCCAGCCAAAGAAATCACCGTTTTAAATTTTAGCCCTGATGCTCTCAAACGTTCTACAAACAGCATCACTGAATTTAGTACAGCAGAAGTTCAAGCCAAATTAGGTGTATTACCTGCACAAATTGTCGATTTTAAAGCCCTCTGTGGTGATAAATCAGATAATATTCCCGGTGTCAAGGGAATAGGCGAAAAAACCGCAGTACAGCTACTTAGTACTTACGGTTCTCTAGATCAGATTTATGCAGCACTAGATGAAATTAAAGGCGCAACACAGACAAAACTATTAACAGGTAGAGAAGACGCGCAAAAGTCGCAATACTTAGCCAAAATTGTTTTAGATGTTCCTCTAGAAATTAATTTAGAAGATTGCAAATTAACGGGATTTGATACCAGTATTCTCACTCCCATTTTAGAGAAATTAGAATTCAAAAGCTTTTTAGGTAAATTTAACGAACTCCAGCAACGTTTTGGTGGGGAAATTACCCAGAACTCAGCCACCACACCCGATGAAGATGATGATGTGTGGTTTTTTAGTGCTGTGGACACAGCAGCAATGTCACCAAAAATTAACTCACCCATTCAACCACGGATAATTAAGACCTCATCCCAACTGACTGAGTTAGTCAACTTATTACAAAAATTTACTGACCCCAAACATCCTGTTGCTTGGGACACTGAAACCACTGGATTAGAACCAAGAGATGCTCAACTAGTGGGTATTGGTTGCTGTTGGGGAATTGCTCCTGATGAGTCAGCTTATATTCCCCTGGGTCATAGAGAAGGGGAGAATTTACCTAAAGATATTGCACTCACCGCACTAAATCCGATATTATCAAGTGCAGAATATCCCAAGACCTTCCAAAATACTAAATTTGACCGCTTAGTTTTTCGCAACCAAGGAATTAACTTGGCGGGAGTAGTATTTGATCCCATGTTAGCTAGTTATGTTTTAAATCCAGATACTAGCCATAACCTCACTGATTTAGCGTTGCGTCATTTGGGATTAATCTTAACTAACTATAATGATTTAGTTCCCAAAGGTAAAAATATTGGGGATCTAGATATCACTGCTGTAGCTAATTATTGCTGTTTACAAGTTTACGCCACATGGCAACTTGTGCCTAAGCTCCGTGAGGAATTAGAAAAAACTCCAGCTTTACATAAGTTATTGCTACAAGTGGAACAACCCCTAGAAGCAGTTTTAGCGGAGATGGAATATACGGGTATTTCGATTAATTCTGTTTACTTGCAAGAACTATCCCAGGAATTAGAGATAACTTTAGCTAAATTACAGGACACAGCAATTACCGTAGCTGGAGAAAAATTTAATTTGGGTTCTCCTAAACAATTAAGTCAAATCTTATTTGAAAAATTGGGCTTAAGTACCAAATACTCCCGGAAAATTCAAACCGGTTACTCTACTGATGCAGGGACTTTAGAAAAACTCCAGGAAGTTGATACAACTGGCTTTGTTAATGCCATTATTGAATATCGTACTTTATCGAAATTAAAGTCTACCTATGTAGATGCTTTACCGGCTTTAGTCCGTCCAGATACCCAACGGATACATACTGATTTTAATCAAACTGCAACTTCCACAGGTCGGTTATCTTCCTCTAATCCCAACTTACAAAATATCCCCATTCGTACAGCCTTTAGTCGCCAAATTCGTAAGGCTTTTTTACCGAAATCAGATTGGTTAATGGTGGCTGCGGATTACTCTCAAATTGAATTACGCATCTTAGCTCATTTAAGTCAGGAGCCGATACTATTACAAGCATATCAGCAAAATGAAGATATTCACACAGTAACCGCACGTTTGGTATTTGACAAAGAACATATTACATCAGAAGAACGCCGGATTGCGAAAACTATTAATTTTGGTGTTATATATGGTATGGGTTCACTGAAATTTTCCCGTTCTACGGGGATAGATAAAACTATTGCTAATGAGTTTATCCAGCGATTTAATGAACGTTATCCATGTGTATTTGCTTATTTGGAAGGGTTAAAAAAACAAGCGATCGCTCAAGGTTATGTAGAAACTATTCTAGGTAGACGCCGGTATTTTGAGTTTACCAATAATAGTTTACGCCACTTAAAAGGTAGCAACCCAGATAACATTGACTTGAGTAAATTAAAAAAATTAGCTGCTTCCGATGCGGGATTATTACGTTCTGCTGCTAATGCCCCAATTCAAGGTTCTAGCGCTGATATTATCAAAATTGCCATGGTGCGACTGCATAAAGTTTTGCAGAAGTATCAAGCGCGGTTGTTATTACAAGTTCACGATGAATTAGTATTTGAAGTTCCTCCTCCAGAGTGGGAAGAATTGCAACCACAAATCAAGTCACTCATGGAAGATGCTGTACATTTAAGTGTCCCCTTAGTGGTTGATGTGAGTACGGGTGATAATTGGATGGAGACCAAGTGATTACAGCTACAATGATTGACCATAACCGTTTATTCAACAGACAGTTGGCACTACATCTCCTACCTTAAAGACGTATGTGGGTTCCTGAGTCAGCCACATACTCAGGAGTTTTGTCCCTATGGCCTAACCTGATCAGGTTTTCATGATTAGTTACTGGTTATGTGTAATACCACTAAATATTTTCTGTTCCTTACTACCCAATTTATAAAATATAAAACCATGCTTAATTACCCGGCCCAATTAGCTTCGGGTGGGGTATTTTATCCTCAAGGGTGTGTGTCACAATTATTAACAGTTCCCCCAAATTAGAATTCTAAAAGTAAGCATCAGTGATGGAAGTAATCTATGAATATGCCTGGCTGATTCCAGTATTTCCGCTTTTAGGAGCAATGCTGGTTGGTTTAGGGTTAATTTCTTTAAATCAAGTGACAAACCGCCTGCGGCAAATCAACGCTGTAGTCATCATCTCCCTCATGGGAGCAGCAATGGCGTTCTCCTTGGCCTTGCTGTGGAGCCAAATTCAAGGACACGCGCCTTACCTGCGTACCCTAGAATGGGCAGCAGCCGGTAATTTTCACTTGAGTATGGGCTACACTATCGACCACCTAACAGCCCTGATGCTGGTGATTGTCACCACAGTAGCTTTATTAGTCATGGTTTACACCGATGGCTATATGGCTCATGACCCTGGATACGTAAGGTTTTACGCCTATCTCAGCCTGTTCGGTTCCTCTATGTTGGGTCTAGTAGTTAGTCCCAACCTGGTGCAGATTTATATCTTCTGGGAACTAGTGGGGATGTGTTCTTACCTGCTGGTAGGCTTTTGGTACGATCGCAAAGCAGCAGCAGATGCTTGTCAAAAAGCATTTGTGACTAACCGCGTGGGAGACTTTGGCTTACTATTGGGCATTCTCGGACTATTCTGGGCTACGGGAAGCTTTGATTTTGGGGTCATGGGCGATCGCCTAGGCCAACTCGTAGAAACCGGTTCTGTAAGCAATTTTCTCGCCATCCTGTTGGCGATCTTAGTCTTCTTACGGCCGTGGCAAAGTCCGCCCAATTTCCCCTCCACGTCTGGCTCCCAGATGCCATGGAAGGACGAACCCCCATTTCAGCGCTCATCCACGCTGCCACCATGGTAGCAGCCGGTGTGTTCCTGATTGCCCGGATGTACCCAGTATTTGAGCATGTCCCAGCGGCCATGAACGTCATTGCCTTTACCGGGGCATTTACGGCGTTTTTGGGTGCCAGTATTGCCATAACTCAAAATGACATCAAAAAGGGTCTGGCTTATTCCACCATCTCCCAATTAGGCTACATGGTGATGGCTATGGGATTAGGCTCATACAGTGCGGGTTTGTTCCACCTCATGACCCACGCCTACTTTAAGGCGATGTTATTCCTAGGTTCTGGTTCGGTGATTCACGGTATGGAAGGGGTTGTCGGTCATGACCCAGCCTTAGCCCAGGATATGCGCTTGATGGGAGGAATGCGAAAGTATATGCCCGTCACAGGTATTACCTTCTTGATTGGTTGCTTGGCAATTTCTGGGGTTCCACCTTTTGCTGGTTTCTGGTCAAAAGATGAAATTCTCGGTAACGCCTTTGAAGCTAGTCCACTTCTGTGGTTAATTGGCTGGTTAACTGCCGGTATTACCGCCTTCTATATGTTTAGAATGTACTTCATGACATTTGAAGGCAAATTCCGCGGTAACGACCAGAAAATTAAGGATAAGCTGAAAAAAGCTGCCACCCCCATAGTCCAGGAATTAGATTCGGCTGCACTAGCGCCTAATTTTGGACCAGGGGCGATGAAACAAGGAGAATTGGCAGCCCATGACTCCCACGGACATCACAGCAGTACTCCTCATGAATCACCGTGGACGATGACTTTACCTCTGGCTGTGTTGGCTATACCTTCGATTCTGATAGGTCTGGTGGGGACACCCTACGCTAACTACTTTGAGGAGTTTATTTTTCCCCCTAGCGAAACCATCACCGAAGTTCTGGAAAAAGCCGCTGAGTTTAACCCGACGGAGTTTTACATCATGGCGGGGGCTTCTGTAGGTATTTCTTTAATCGGCATTACCTTGGCTTCGCTAATGTATTTGTGGGGTAAAATTGACCCGGCTGCGATCGCTTCTCAAATCAAATCTCTTTATGAGCTATCCCTGAATAAGTGGTACTTTGATGACATTTACCATCGTGTCTTTGTTCTGGGACTACGTCGTCTAGCTCGACAAGTGATGGAAGTTGACTTCCGCGTTGTTGATGGTGCTGTTAATCTTACCGGCTTTTTCACCCTCGTTAGTGGTGAAGGTCTGAAGTACCTGGAAAATGGTCGCGCTCAATTCTACGCCTTAATTATCTTTGGGGCAGTTTTGGGTTTAGTGATTTTCTTTGGTATCACCTAGTTGTTACAGGGGTGGACTGCTGTCCGCCCCTACATGATTTTTTGTTTCACGCACCAGGCGCACTAGGCGCAGAGAGTTGCATTGCAAAAGATGACAAGATTTTTGACTACAAGTCATATAGTTACTAAAAATATTTGACTATATTTTTAGCTTGGTATTGTGACTATTTATCAAGAGGTTTGTCCAAATATTTGACTAACACCTCAATAATCATCTAAAAATACGTGATTTTAATATTTTCATTAAATTTGTCATTTAATGGACAACAGATGCCTTAATTGCTCATTATGAGGCAATTGGCGGGGAGTTTACCTGTAATATACAGACTGGCGGTTAGGGCTGCTTTGTAGATGTGGTTTAGGTCATCCGGGAGGGTGGGGGATTGTCAATTTGATTAAATCAACCTAACAATGAAAGGAAAACTGCCAAAAAGCTGTTAGTTAATAGCTAGTGACTTTTTGCCCAACATGATTCTGTTTGCAGATTAATTGCGATGAATACAGTTAATTTTCCGTGGCTGACGACAATTATTTTGTTACCTATAGCCGCGTCGCTACTGATTCCCATCATCCCAGATAAAGACGGCAAAACAGTGCGCTGGTATTCCCTGATTGTGGGACTAATTGATTTTGCACTAATTGTTTACGCTTTTTATACTGGTTACGACTTCTCGAATCCAGATTTGCAAATGGTGGAGAGTTACCCCTGGTTACCTCAACTTGATTTGAATTGGTCAGTAGGGGCAGATGGCTTGTCTATGCCTCTGATTATTTTGACTGGGTTTATTACTACATTGGCAATTTTAGCAGCTTGGCCTGTGACCCTCAAGCCCAGGCTCTTTTATTTCTTGATTCTGGCGATGTATGGCGGACAAATCGCCGTGTTCGCTGTTCAGGATATGCTGTTATTTTTCTTGGTGTGGGAACTGGAACTCGTACCTATCTACTTTCTGCTGTCCATTTGGGGAGGCAAAAAGCGACAATATGCAGCGACTAAGTTTATTTTATACACCGCTGGTGGATCGTTGTTTATTTTGCTGTCTGCCCTGACAATGGGATTTTACGGCGATACCGTCACCTTCGATATGCGATCGCTGGATTTGAAGGATTTCGCTCTTAATTTCCAGCTTTTACTTTATGCTGGGTTTCTCATTGCCTACGCTGTCAAGTTGCCAATTATTCCCTTACATACTTGGCTACCAGATGCCCACGGTGAAGCTACAGCGCCGGTACATATGTTATTAGCAGGTATTCTGCTGAAAATGGGCGGTTATGCCTTAATTCGCATGAATGCCCAAATGCTCCCCGATGCTCACGCTTATTTTGCCCCTGTGTTGGTGGTTTTGGGGGTGGTTAATATCATCTACGCCGCCCTAACATCTTTCGCCCAGCGCAACCTGAAGCGGAAAATTGCCTACTCTTCAATTTCTCACATGGGTTTTGTCCTCATTGGTATTGCTTCCTTTACCGATTTGGGACTGAGTGGGGCGGTTTTACAAATGGTTTCCCACGGGTTAATTGGGGCGAGTTTGTTCTTCCTTGTGGGCGCAACTTATGACCGGACACACACCCTGATGTTAGATGAAATGGGTGGTGTGGGTAAGAGGATGAAAAAGATTTTTGCTATGTTTACCACTTGTTCCATGGCTTCTTTAGCATTACCAGGAATGAGCGGTTTCGTGGCTGAATTAATGGTGTTTGTGGGTTTTGCCACCAGTGATGCTTATAGCTCCACTTTTAAAGTTATCGTGGTGTTCCTGATGGCTGTGGGGGTAATTTTAACTCCAATTTATTTGCTGTCTATGTTACGGGAAATTTTCTATGGTCAAGAAAACGAAGAGTTAGTTTCCCACCAAGCTCTAATAGATGCTGAACCCAGGGAAGTGTTTATCATTGCTTGTTTGTTAGTGCCAATTATTGGTATTGGGTTTTATCCTAAGTTACTGACCCAGATGTATGATGCGACAACAGTACAGTTAACGACAAGATTACGTCATTCTGTACCGACTTTAGCACAGGAGAAAGAAGCATCAGAGATTTCTTTGCGCGCGCCAGAAATTTCCCTCTAAGTACCGATTGATAGTTGAATTTTATATTTCTCTGCTGGCGGGTCGAGTACCCGCTTTTTTTTACTAAGATGCTAAGTAGTAGGAAATTATTCACAGATCAACAATCCCCGTTTCTTTAGAGCGGGGATTGTCAATAGAGTTTTGTATTTGCAATGTTATAGCATTTCCCATGCTCGTGAGGTACAATTTTTTTTAGTTTGAGGGAACAGGGAACAGGGAATAGGGAATAGGGAATAGGGAATTGGTGTGTACTTCATGAGCCGGAAAAAGGCTTTATTACATCTGTTATTACATCTTGCCGTGCTGCATCACTTGTTGCAAATGGTGGCGAACTTCTTGGGTTTGTTCTATTTCCAACTGTCGCAACTTTTGAAATAATTCTACACAGGGCTGAGAGTTCATTTCCTGTGCATCTTTGATGTAGCAGTCATAAGCCTTGACTGCTTCAGCTTTATTATGCAGCACGGTGAGGAAGTCATACTCTAGGTTGCTAATGGGTTGTTGAGATTGACCGTTACCTGTAGTCATAGATTGATTCTCCTTGAGGTGACTATTTGATTTTTACTCATGCTCAAGGAATGATTCATCTATCTATAAGGGTACAAAAAGATACGTCTCAAAGAGGTTCACACCCCAATTTTAGCTGTATGTATACACCACTTTTCAAATAAATCAAGTCACATTTTAATGTCACAAATCTTCTCGGTTGGGCATACTATGGCTAGGCGACGCAAGCTATCCACATGCTCAGTATAACTCCTGCCTACCCTGGGTAAATACTGTGAATAATAATAGAAAATCATTTGTATCTTGGTGCATACAAGTAGTATAACAGCCTAACAAATGCTATAAAAAGGGTCGGTAATTATCAAATATTTACAAATCTTTAATATTGTATATTAAAGTTATTTTTATCTTAAAAAAAATCAAGGTCAACCTTACGATAAAATACAATTTCTGGCAATTGTGGTTAAAGGCAGGATAATGACAAGTTAAGGAAGGAATTATTTTTCTGGCAGAAAAGTATTTGATACTCCTGAACAAGAATCATGCAGGTAAGACTGACTTACCGCAAGAGGGGTTTTATGAACGAAAAAGTAAAATCGGGTTCGCGGAACGTTGCAATTGTTGGACCTTATTTAAGTGGAAAAACCACACTACTAGAAAGCTTATTATTTGTCAGTGGGGCAATTTCGCGCCCGGGTAATGTGAAGGATGGTAACACGGTGGGGGATAGTGCGCCAGAATCGCGCGATCGCCATATGAGTGTGGAAGTCACCGCCGCCAGTACAGAGTTTAAAGACACTCGTTTTACCTTTATTGATTGTCCGGGTTCGGTAGAATTTGCCCAAGAAACCTACAATACTTTAATAGGAGTTGACGCGGCAATTGTCGTTTGTGAACCCATCAGCGAACGGGTTCTGACCCTAGCGCCCTTATTTAAATTCCTGGATGATTGGGAAATTCCCCATCTGGTGTTTGTGAATAAAATGGATAGGGCAAATATTCACGTTTTAGAAACATTACACGCACTCAAAGCAGTTTCTAGTCGTCCTCTGGTAGCTCACCAATACCCAATCATGCAAGGGGAGCAACTCACCGGATTTATCGACATGGTGAGTGAACAAGCGTATCAATATCACCCAGGCGCACCTGCTGATTTGATTCCTTTTCCTGAAAATTTAAAAGCAGAAGAACAAATCGCCCGGTCGGAAATGCTCGAAGCTTTGGCGAATTTTGACGACCACCTACTCGAAGAACTTTTAGAAGACATTGAACCACCCGAAGAAGAAATTATTCAAGACTTAAAACTAGAATTAGGGGCGGATTTGGTAGTTCCGGTGTTCTTTGGTATAGCAGAAAAAGATTATGGTGTCAGACCTCTGTTAGAAGCACTACAACGAGAAGCGCCGGAATCAGAAACCACAGCAGAACGTCGTTTAAGAAATATCAAAGGGAATCACCCCTTAGCCCAGATATTAAAAACTTACTATACCCCCCAAGGTGGCAAACTTTCCTTAGTGCGTGTGTGGCGAGGTGAATTAACTGATGGTATTGTCCTAAATGGTGTTCGGACTGGGGGAATTTACCGCCTCATGGGACAACAACAGCATTTAGTTAATCAAGTCGGTGCAGGTGAAATTGTCGCTTTGAGCCGTTTAGAGGGTATCAACACAGGAGAGACAATTTCTACACAAACCCCGGCGAAGGAATTACCCAAAGCCGAACAGTTAAGGCCAGTCTATGCTTTGGCGATTACACCGGAAAGACACAATGATGAAGTAAAACTCAGCAGTTCCCTAAGCAAGTTGTTAGAAGAAGATCCTTCCTTGGCTTGGGAGCAACACGGGGACACTCATGAGGTCATTCTCTGGGGTCAAGGTGAAATTCATTTACAAGTCGCCCTAGACAGACTGCGGCGCAAATATCACTTACCGATGACAACTCATCAGCCGCAAGTACCATATAAAGAAACCATCAGTAAAACTGTGGCTGCGGTTCATGGACGCTACAAGCATCAAAGTGGTGGTCACGGCCAATTTGGTGATGTTTTCCTGGATATCAAACCCCTAGCACGGGGAAAAGGTTTTAACTTCGATGAAACTATAGTTGGGGGTGTAGTTCCTAAACAGTATATTCCTGGTGTAGAAATGGGTGTGCGGGAGTTTTTAACACATGGGCCTTTGGGGTTTCCCATGGTAGATGTGGCTGTCACTCTCACTAATGGTTCTTATCACAGCGTTGATAGTTCTGAACAAGCTTTTAAACAGGCTGCACGATTGGCAATGCAAACGGGAGTACCCCAGGCTAAACCGACTCTGCTAGAACCGATTCTGCGGGTGCGAGTGACAACACCGAGCGAATTTACCTCTAAGGTACTGCAATTATTGAGTGGTAGAAGAGGGCAGATTTTAGGATATGAGGGCAAAGATGATTGGCAAAACTGGGATCATGTATCTGCATACTTGCCCCAAGCTGAGATGCAAAACTTTATTATAGAGTTGCGATCGCTCACCCTGGGTGTTGGGTTTTTCCACTGGGAACATGACCATTTCCAGGAAGTACCAGATAAACTTGCTGAACGTGTGCTAATGCGGAATGGGAATGGTAGCAAGGGGAACAGTAAGTAATATCTTCAAGTTTCTTGATCCGTGGCTCTAGGAGTGGCAATAACAGTCACTCCCATTTTCTATTAATCACCTTGGGGGTATTCATTCCACAGTGTCGTAATTTCACGTAAACTTTGGTGATTACCATTACCTAAAATCAAGTGATCTAATAATGGAATGCCTAAAAGCCGCGCCCCTGCTAATAATTGACGGGTTAATTCTATATCTTCTGGGCTAGGTTCCACATTACCTGAAGGATGATTATGAGCAATAATTGCCCGGGTTGCACCTTGACGAATGACTTCTCGGAAAATTTCTCGCGGGGATGCTAAGGTTTCCGTGGCGGTACCAATAGTAATTACTTGGGTTCCCAATAACCGATTTTTCACATCTAACAGCAACACTGCAAAACGTTCTTGTGTTTGCCACATTAAATCTTGACTAAGTGCAGCCGCAGCCACAACGGGGTTATCAATGGGTGTACTGTCTGATGGGCGAAATTGAAAGGTACGTTTCCCCAATTCAATTGCCGCTAAGATAGTGGTGGCTTTGGCTGGGCCAATACCAGGAATTTGCATTAATTCCGCTGGGTTAATCTCTCGCAGAACTGCTAGGGGGTCACGTTGATGTTTACTTAGTTCTTGTAATATATATTGTCCTAATCCTACAGCCGAAAGTTTTCCCGGTCCCTGACCAGTACCTAAAAGAATTGCAATTAACTCAGCTGTAGCCAAAGTTTTAGCACCGTGGCTCATTAAACGCTCGCGTGGACGCTCATTAGTGGGAATATCGGCAATTCTGAGGCAATAAGTCATAGAAGAACTAAGGGGAGGAATCACTTAGATAAGACTATTCTTATTTATCCCTCTTTTGGTTCATAAAATTCTAACTAGGTAAAAAACTTTAACAGAAAATCTTCACCACATAACCAAAATCCGCCATACATGAATTTAGGGGCTACCTGTCCAAGAAAAAGTTGGTGTAGCCCCCACTGACAGTCAGCTGATACCAAATAATTAAAATCCCATTGCTTGGGCTACTGCCCCTACTTCAGCATCAATGCCTTGTTTAAATTGGCTGTGACTGTGTTTAATAGCTGTATCTGGGTCTTTTAAACCATTCCCGGTGAGGACACAAACCACTGTCGCCCCTGTGGGAACTTGGTCTTTAACCTGCAACAAACCGGCTACAGATGCAGCGCTGGCGGGTTCACAGAAAATACCTTCTGATGATGCTAAAAGTCTATAAGCATCGAGAATTTCCTCATCGCTAACGGCTTTAAAACTACCTTGACTAGCAGATTGGGCAGCCATGGCTTTATCCCAACTAGCAGGGTTACCAATACGTATAGCTGTGGCGATGGTTTCGGGATGGGTGACAGGATGCCCATTCACCAGGGGAGCAGCCCCTGCGGCTTGGAATCCCATCATCCGCGGTAGGCGATCGCATTTTCCGCCTTGGTGATATTGACAAAAACCCATCCAATATGCTGTGATATTTCCCGCATTACCCACTGGGATACACAACCAGTCTGGAGCATTACCCAAAGCATCTACCACTTCAAATGCTCCGGTTTTTTGTCCTTCCAAACGGTAGGGATTCACCGAATTAACTAAAGTAATGGGATAGCTTTCCGACATTTCCCGCACAATTTCCAGGGCGCGGTCAAAATTCCCTTTAATTGCTAAAACTTCCGCACCGTATAACAAAGCCTGTGCTAACTTACCCAAGGCTACATAGCCATCGGGTATCAACACAAAAGGCTTCATCCCGCCACGTTTAGCATAAGCTGCCGCCGCCGCTGAGGTGTTCCCTGTACTAGCACAAATTACTGCCTTAGCCCCAGCTTCCTTAGCCTTGCTGATTGCCATAGTCATCCCCCGATCTTTGAAGCTACCAGTGGGGTTAAGACCATCGTATTTGACAAATACTTTTACCTGTCTGCCAATGCGTTCGGCGATGGCCGGTACTGGAATCAAGGGAGTATTACCCTCTAGTAAGGTAACAACCGGCGTTTTCTCGCTTACAGGTAAATATTCGCGATAGGCTTCTATCAGTCCGGGCCAAGGTTGGCGAGTAGATTTAACAACAGACAAACTCACAGTCACAGGTTTTAAAAGTTTTTAACTAAGGATTGGGGATGGGTAAGCCCTCCATTGGCAAGGGAAAAACTTAATTTCTCCTTTTGAGGTGCTATTTTCTAGATTTTTCATTCTATAAGAATATTATCCACATTGAGTGCCAACGTCTCACTGATGATTTTTATTTTATGTGAAATCCTCCTTTGTGATCACAGTACTCTGCCTTCCCAGCCATGAATTCTGTGTGTAACTCAGGGGATAACATTACCTTCACTTATAAATACACTAGCCAAGTATGAGTTTATATGATTAAATATATACAAGTGTTTAACTAATCTTAACTTAACGTTATTATGATGTTTATATAGATGGTGTGAGTCAATTTAGGAAATTTATTTAACAATGCCTACTTGTTCATCTAGTGTTTCCGAACGTCCCTCCCAGACTCTCTGGGTTAGCGATGTCACCAAGTCTTATTATCAAGAAGACCAACACGCGAAACTTCAACACCTCCAAGCAGAAGTAGATTCTTTGTTAGAGCAATTACAAAACCTTAAACAACAACGTTTAACCGAGAACAACTCAGAAGTTTGACAGTCTCAGATATAATATCCTGTTTACACAGGTTTCCAGATTCACCGCGTTTAATCTTAGAGCGTGGTGATATTTTTTCGACGTTTAGCTGTCTGCTATATAAAACCTAGACAAAGCTAGACTTTACTTTCTACTTCAACGGGGACATGGGAGCGGTTATCCCTTAGTAGACTTGCACGCCTTAGCCAGACGCGATATTTCTCTAGGACTTACGCATTGACAGAATAACAAAATAGTGCATTGATAAATAAGGGTCGTCTAGTAATGGGTATGGGAGAATGAGAGAAATTACTAAACCCTCGACAGCACAATGCAATCTAGACATCTACACCTTATTTTTGCTGTCAGAGCCTAATTCTTTTTTTTCTTCTGGGGTCATTGGCCTTTCTACTAGGGATGGAACACAAATCAATTGTCGCGAATTTTTGTGTTGATGTACAGTCCCCCTCTTTATTCGCGATGCAAACTCGCGAATATTTCTGCCCTCTCCCTATCTCTTTGCAAAATTGGGATGCTCCCTCTGCTAACTACTCTCTATTTCCTCTCCTAAACATAAAATTTATTTTACACAACTACTTAATTAACCTATAATCTTTGACATAAAAAAGTATCTAGCAGCAAAATTTATGGTATCAGAATCTAGTCCAGCATTGAAACCCAGTCAAAACAACACATTACCATTGGCTTTCTTATCATTATTATTGGGAGTTTTCATTTTATCTTTTGCGGCAATTTTCACTCGGCTGGCAGAAAATGAACTGAGTCCGTCAGCAACTATTTTCAATCGCTATTATATAGCTACAATAGTTTTATTTGTTTGGCAGGTAATTCGATCTAAAATCAACAATTCATCTGTACCTAATCCAGTCATTGAGTTACAAGACTGGGGAATTGTTGTTTTATCATCAATGTTAGGGACATCTGCTATTTTTCTTTGGGCTTTGTCATTAACTCAAACTAGCGTTGCCAATTCTAATTTGCTTCATAATGTCACTCCTATCTTTGCAGTATTAGGAGGTTGGTTGTTCTTAGGTCAAAGTTTTGACTATAAGTTTTTATTAGGGATGGCGTTAGCAATTGTTGGGATAGCTATCATCAGTGGTGGAGATTTTCAAACTGGATTTAACTCTCTTTATGGTGACTCTTTAGCTCTCCTATCTGCCGTTTTTTATGCTTTAAATTATTTAGCCAGGGAAAAATTACGCTCCAAATTTTCAGCATCCACTATATTATTGCTGACTTGCCCATTAAGTGGATGTTTTACTTTCCTCATTGCATTAACTAGTAAAACACAATTATTTCCAAATTCCTGGGAAACCTGGTTGGCAGTAATTTGTTTAGCAGTTCTGTGTCAAATTATCGGACAAGGATTACTCACTCATAATCTTAAACAATTTTCTTCGGGTTTTGTCACTTTATTAATGCTTCTAGAACCTTTGCTCACAGCTTTATTTGCCTTTTTAATTTTTGCAGAAAAGTTAAGTATTCTTAATTTTTTCGCTTTTTTACTTGTTTTAATGGGTATATATATAGCTAAATTAAGCATTGGATCAGGAAAGGTAGAAGAAAAAACCAATCATAAAAATTGAGGAAATCTTGCGAATTGCGAATATTTTATTTAGATCACCAATCTACCATGACTTTACCCAATCCACCCCGTTGCCCTGATCCCAACCGAATACCTTCAGAACAGGAACTACGTGAAGACCTTGCCGCAGCTTACCGACTCATGGCAATGTACGGTATGACTGATTTGGTATTAACCCATCTTTCCGTCCGTTTACCTGGTGAAGGACATCGTTTTTTAGTAAATCCTTATGGCTTGTTATTTGAAGAGGTTACAGCTAGTAGTCTAGTTATCGTTGATGCGGCTGGTGAACCCTTGCAAGAAACTACCTGGCCAGTAAATCCAGCAGGATTTGTCATCCACTCAGCAATTCATATAGGTCGTTCGGATGTGCAATGTGTGATGCACACACACACCCTAGAAGGAATGGCAATTGCCACGCAACAAGAGGGTTTACTACCCCTACATCAATCTATGATGGAGCTAGATGGGCGTGTTGCCCGACACCTCTTTGAAGGGATTGCCGCAGATGACAACCTCTCAGAACGGGATCGGCTGGTGCGTGATTTGGGTGACAAGCCCTGTATGATCCTTTGTAATCACGGACTCCTAACAGTTGGACGAACTGTGGCCGAGGCGTTTTACTGGATGTGGTATCTCAATCAAGCTTGTCGAATTCAATTGGCAGCCCAAGCTTCAGGTGCAGCATTATTTATACCGCCGCCAGAGGTGGTTGCCCGGACACGAGCGCAATATAGTACAGATGCCACAAAGGGGTGGCTACCTTGGCAAGCACTCAAACGTAAGCTAGATCGGGAACAGCCAGACTATCGCTACTAAAGCGACTTTAGCTGGAACTATCAGGATACAATTCATGATTAGTTCAAGATGACAAATCATTGTTGTGGAACATAAAAGCCGATTAACCAGAATTGGTTTTTTGAGAACTTTTAGGTTTTTGCCTTGTTTACCATGATCAATCCATCTGATTCTCCACATATCGTAATTTTAGATGGTCGCACAACAAATCCTGGGGATTTACTGTGGGACCGGATCGCTCAGTACGGTGATCTGACGGTGTATGACACCACTGAGCCATCTCAAGTGATTGAACGGACTAAAAATGCTGATATTGTCATCACCAACAGCACAAAGTTAAACTCCGAATTTTTTGCGATCGCACCAGCTTTGCGGGGTGTAATGGTACTATCAACTGGTTTTAATGCGGTGGATACCGTTGCGGCTCGATTACGCAATATTCCAGTTTGTAATGTTCCCTCCTATAGCACGGCTGCGGTTGCCCAAGGCGTTTTCGCCCTGCTCTTAGAACTAACCAATAGCACAGGACATCACGCTTCAGCCGTACGCTCAGGAAGGTGGTCTGCCTCTTCCGACTTCTGTTTTTGGGATGGTAACCTGATTGATCTTGCCGGTCTCACCCTGGGTATTGTAGGCTTTGGTCGGATTGGTCGAGCAGTGGCAAGGATAGGTCAAGCCTTTGACATGAATTTACTTATCACCCAACGACAGCCAACACCAGATTGCGTTAACCTCGACACCTTACTGGCTCAAAGTGATGTTGTTAGTTTGCACTGTCCTCTCAACCCAGACACCCGTGGCTTGATCAATGCAGACCGACTTGCACAAATGAAACAAACCGCTTATTTAATTAATACCGCTCGTGGTGGTCTGATTGATGAAATATCGCTCGCCCATGTACTTCACAACGGCGGATTAGCCGGTGTAGGTTTAGATGTTTTAAGCCAAGAACCTCCACCACCTGATCATCCGTTACTCACTGCTCCCAATTGTATTGTCACCCCACACCTTTCCTGGGCAAGCCGCCAAAGTCGCCAACGTTTGATTGCTCAAGTTGCTGACAATATTGCTGCCTTACTTGGAGGTCAACCTCAAAATGTTGTAAACTAACTTAAATTAGGTGATAAATTCGTCAGAAAGTCCAAGCCTTTAGCCGTGAGCTTGCAAAATACCACCTAGCAAATCCTTACTCCAAAGAGTTAATCTGTCGCGTGTGGCTAATGCGTGTAAGTCTACAGAGGGATAGCTGCTCCCATACCCCCTGTTGAAGTAGAAAGTAAAGTCTAGTTTTATCTAGGTTTTATATAGCAGCTTAAGACCTACCAGGTAATCTGATTTCTGATGAGTAAAACTTCCAATTCTCTATCATTCAATCCAGCTACGGTTGGTAAGGTATCCGGGACTCTATTTGAGAACGTTTACCGTGTAATTCATTCCGAATCTCATGCCCAAGCTTTTTTTGAGGGTAAGTTATCACGAGATGAATGGATTGATTTTCTAGATCAGCATCGTCATCTGTTAGTTAGTGCAAACATTCCATCTGCTGACGTGGACTTTGCTAAACGCTATCCTGGTTCGATTAGTTCATTTATTAGTACAACCTATCAAGATCCAAAGTTTAAAGACAGGTTTTTATTACCAGAAGATTGGCAAAGCACTTGTCAGTCTGTAGAGCAAACAATTATAGAATCTTTTGAACATCAAGGTGCTGCAACTTATATCTATCCAGAAGAAGGCTATTTGATGCTGACCTTGGCGCAAACATTTCAGGCAAAACGGGCGATTTTTCTAGGGAGTTATTACGGTTACTGGGCTGCCTGGGCAATGCCAGCATTACAATCTGTAGGGGGGACGGCGGTTCTGCTCGATCCCAATGAAGATTGCTGTGAATTGGCACGATCTAACTTGAAAAATCTTTATCCAAATGTGGCTATTGAAGTAGTTGCATTAACAGGTCAAGAGTATTTAGCAAACTATGATTGCGATCGCTATGGTGCCTTTGATTTTGTCGTTTTAGATGCTGAATTGCCATCGGACTATCCCGACGAAAGCTTACGCGGCAAGGGTCTATACTACGCCCTTTTAAAATCAGTTCTTCCCCATCTTGCCGATCACTCTCTCCTAGTTTGTCACAACATTTTGCTCAATGATCAAACAGGTAGCGAAGTTCTTAACGCAGTAGTGGAGCGTAACCGTAAAGAATTAAAACCATTTTTGGAACTTGTGCAAAAAAACTATCAATTCTTTAGAGAAATTCCAACTACAGAAGGAATGGGTGTGGGACTTTACCAGAGGGAAACATGAATAATGACGGATCTGCGCCAAGACTTAAGCAAAACTATCCAAGTTATCCATGCCCAAGGTTGGGCAACGGGAACTGGAGGAAATTTTAGTGTTGTTTCCCAGAGAGAACCCTTGCGATTACTAATGGCCCCAGTGGAGTGGATAAGGGTTCGGTTCAGCCCGCCGATTTGATTGAGGTGGATAATCAGGGAAAGGTTGTGGTTGGTCAAGGACGGACATCGGCAGAAACCCAATTACACTTGCAAATAGTCAAGACAGTAACTGCTGGTGCAGTCCTCCACACCCACTCTATATTTAATACCTTACTGTCAGATTACTATCAGCCTAAGCAAAGTGTGACTCTGATCGGGTATGAAATGCTGAAGGGATTGGAGGGGATTCAAACCCATCAAGGTGCGATCGCTCTGCCCATTTTAGCCAATTCTCAGGATATAGTTGCCCTCAGTCAAATGGTGGGCGCGATCTTGGAAGAGAAACCTGACACCTATGGCATTCTCCTAGCGGGGCATGGATTGTACACATGGGGCAAGACCCTCTTTGAGGCTCGTCGTCACCTAGAAATTTTAGAGTTTTTGTTGGAACTTACCTATCGCAAACTCACCTTACCCCCCCTGTAAACATCCTTCTTTAGTATTTTTACCGTTACCTGTTGTTCCTGATTTTTCTTGATCATTTACTACTAACATGGCAATACTCACCATTCCCACGGAAAATCAACGCATTGATCAACCAGAGGCGATTCAGACTTATTTAGCCGCGATCGCAATTGGTTATGAACGGTGGCAACCCGCCCAGTCCGTCTCTCCTGATTCCACAGCAGCAGAGATTTTAGAGGCCTATGACCCACAAATTCAGACCCTCAAATCACAAGGAGGCTATGTAACCGCAGATGTGATCCAAATTCAGCCTGACACTCCCAACCTAGAGACAATGCTGGAGAGGTTTAGACAAGAACATTGGCATGATGAAGATGAGGTAAGGTTTACCTTGTCAGGTCATGGCTTGTTTTACATTCATCCCCAAAATGGACCCGTTGTGGTAGTGGAGGTAGCAGAGGGGGATTTATTGATGATTCCTCGGGGAACTTTGCATTGGTTCAATCTCTGCGGTGATCGTCAGATTCGTGCCATTCGTCTGTTTCAAGACCCCCAAGGTTGGACACCCCACTATACTAATAGTGGAGTGGATAACCAATACCAGCCTCTTTGTTGGGGTCTGTCTGAAGCAGTGGTCAAGACAGGACTGGAAAACTCCACTCCAATAGGTCGTTTATGACGGTTACCTTTAGAAATATTACGAGTATCCTGCTGGACATTGAGGGAACAACAACACCAGTTTCCTATGTGTTTGGAGTTCTATTTCCCTTTGCCCGACAGCACCTAGAAACCTTCCTAGCTACTCATGGTCTAGATCCAGATGTACAAGCGGATCTATATAAGTTATCTCAAGAATTTGCACAAGAGCAGTCCCTGGGGCTAGATCCCTGGTCGCCGTCAGATCCCAGGAGTGCAATCCCCTATCTTTTGGCACTTATGGACTGCGATCGCAAATCCACAGGTCTCAAGTCCCTCCAGGGTAAGATTTGGGATCAGGGCTATCAATCGGGTAGTCTGCAATCCCAGGTTTTTGCCGATGTTCCTCACGCCCTAGAGGTTTGGCATCAAGGTGGTAAGCGGGTATTTATTTTTTCTTCTGGCAGTGTACAGGCGCAAGTTCTGATTTTTCGCCACAGTCAAGAGGGAGATTTAACTCCTTGGATTCACGGCTATTTTGACACTCAGGTAGGTGCAAAGCGAGTTACAAAAAGTTATCAAACTATTGTAGCTGAATTAGGGGAGACTCCTAGTCAAGTTTTGTTTGTTTCTGATGTGGTGGAGGAGTTGCAGGCTGCCCAGACTGCCGGGCTACAAACTTGTTTTTCCCGGCGACCTGGAAATGCAACTACCAATCCACAAGGGTTTCCCTGGGTAGAACACTTTGATCAGATCCAACTACTGTAAGTTTCAAGCCATTTATTGTTAGGACTTACGCAACTGGCACAGGCGATCGCTACGCAGAGCTTGCATCAGTGTGTAGCAATTGCTAAATGAAAGCACATTGGTATTATATAAGTGATGTCAATGGCACGGGGGGATGCCTAGTGCAGTTGATAGTAAAAAAGTATGAATAAAACCAGATTCAGATAGCGATTCATGAGAAAATAGGTAGAGGGTGTAAGAGATAATGTTGGTGATGAGCATGAGATTTACAAAGCTTAATTACTGCCAATACTTATTAAGCAGTCAAATTAATTACACGATTACCAATTTAGCAGAGCATTTAGAGCAGATTAGCCATGATGCAATTAATTATTATTTGAAGAGAGAAAAGCTAACACCTAGGTTACTATGGGAAAATGTGAAAGACATAATTGAGGAAGATGCCAATGGTTACATAATATTTGATGATAGCGTTTTAGACAAAAGATATTCTCAAGAAATAGAGATGGTGAGGAGACAATATAGTGGGAATGAACATGGTGTAGTCAAAGGAATTGGTGTGGTTAGTTGTGTATATGTGAACCCTCAATTTAAAAGATTTTGGGTAGTAGATTATCGAATTTTTAATCCTGATGTGGATGGTAAAACCAAGATAGACCATGTGAAGGATATGCTGTCAAACCTGGTGTATCAAAAGCTTTTACCGTTTGATACGGTGTTGATGGACACGTGGTATGCGGTAAACAGTTTAATGCTTTATATTGATAGTCTAGAGAAAGTTTATTATTGCCCTTTAAAAAATAATCGGTTAGTTGATGATACATTGGGTAAAGAAAAATATAAACGAATTGAATTATTAGAATGGAGCGAAGAAGAATCAGAATGTGGTAAAATCATAAAAATTAAAGGATTTCCCGCCCAGAAAAAAGTGAAATTATTCCGGGTTGCTGTTTCTAACAACAGAACGGATTATGTCGCTACCAACGATTTATCTCAAAGTTCCACGAATGTTGTACAAGAAGTGTGTAAAATTCGTTGGAAAATTGAGGAGTTTCACAGAGAGATTAAACAACTAACAGGGATTGAATCTTGTCAATGTCGTAAAGCTAGGCTTCAAAGAAATCATATTGCTTGTGCAATGTTGGTTTGGATTAGATTAAAGAATTTAGCCTATCAAACTGGCCAAACTGTTTATCAAATCAAGCATAATTTGCTGTCTAATTATTTAATACAGCAACTCAAACGCCCAAGTATTCCTATGTGCTTGGTTTAATTGAAATTGTCCCGTGGCGCGGCTCCCTCCGCTCCCTATTTGTGCCAGTTGCGTAAGTCCTGATTGTTACCCATTGAAGGCTTTTAAGTTGGAGAAATCAAAATTTTGCAATACAAAAAACTCCTCGAACTCCTCACTCCTTGAACTCCTTAGCCTCAATGAAAGGACTTTTTTAATAACCCCTACTTATAGTTTTTCAGACTTGAACAAAAATCTCATTAATTAGACATATCCAAAAAAAAATGAAGTCTACTATTTTGTGCAATCAAGCAGATCAAAAAACCGACCGAACCCATGAAACTTATACTTCACCATTTATATCTTGGGATCGTCAAGCCGCAGTTCGATCATTTGTGAATACAAATGATGAATGGTCAAACTATTCTGGTTATTGGATGCCTATCTCGGCAGATAATATTTTAAGCCATCCTGCGATTCCAGATGCTATTAAGCGACCCTTATCGGCCTATTTGCTCATTGGTAGTTTAGACTTTACCTATGACTTAGAGCAAAAATTAATCTCCCAGGTTTGCTCGCAATTAACATCCGGAACTTTGCTTCCTAACTTGTCCGATGAGATTAAAGTTGATGGTCTCAAAATTCAGTGTGATGAGGCTTTTCATGCACTCCAAGCTCGGCGATTAGCCACGAAAGTTCGTCAAACCAGTTGTGTAAACCCAGATCATACCTTAAGTCCTTTTTTACAGTTTGTGGCTGAAGTAACGGATGGTTCATATCTCTTGTCTACTGAACTTTTGTTGTTTTGTGCAGTTGTGGTTTCGGAAACACTGATTACTAAATCATTACGCGATGATTGGCGTGATTCGTCCTTACCAGATGAAATTCGCCATTTCTTTCATTTGCACTATAAGGATGAGGTACAACATTCTCTGTATTTCACCTGGCTACTGCACCATGTTTGTTCTACCTGGTCAAATACTACCCGAGAAATTATTGCTGATTTATGGCCAAAGTTTACTGATGCCTATCTAGACTCAGATATTGATATAGCTAAACGGGCATTACAGAAATTTGATCTAGCTGAGGATATGATTAATCGTATTATTCATGAAACCTATTATCAAGCTGGATCTTCCTATCAAATTCAACGTCAATTGTCTGTGGTTAACACGCTCAAAATATTTAGGAGTGCTACATTATGTAACTGAGTTTCTACTTTAGAAGGTCATAACTTGCATTTTTGGTGTTGCTGCTGAAATCAGGAAAAATTTGCGGCTAACGTAAGTGCTTCTTTTCGCTGATGCGCGAAACGAAAGTTATACCCCACCCCAATTCAGCAACGCTGCATTTTTACAGTGGTAAAATCTCTGGTCTGTAGGTGAGCTTGCTTCGTAATGCACCATCAGTACACGAACGAAAAACTCAAATTATGACCTTGCAAAGTATTGAGTTTAATATACAAAACTTACTTGCTAAATTAAGTTGAACTATCCTATTATGTATATCCCAAAATATCACGAAGAAAACAATTTAGAGGTTTTACATAACCTCATCACAGCACATCCTTTAGGGACATGGACAGTGTGTCAGGATAACCGAATCACGGCGCATCACCTGCCATTTATGCTTTATCCCTCACGAGGAACTTACGGCTCATTGATCACCCATGTCTCTAAGGCTAACTCGGTGTGGCAGCTTACTCATGATACTGTTGATTCATCTCTAATTATTTTTCAAGGTGCAAATGCTTATATAACCCCTTCTTGGTATGCTAGTAAGCAACAACATGGCAAAGTTGTTCCTACCTGGAATTATGCAGTGGTACACGTCTACGGAAAGCCAACTGTATGGACAGATATGGACTGGTTACATCAACATATTCATACCGTGACGGATGCTCACGAGGCAAATCAACCCAAGCCTTGGCACGTGAATGATGCGCCCCAGGAATACATTGACCAAATGACCCAGGGTATTGTGGGGATTGAAATCCTGATTGATCGGATTATTGGTAAATGGAAAGTCAGCCAAAATCGTAATGAAGCCGATCGCCAGGGTGTGATTGCCGGACTGCGGGCTAAGGGTGATCCAGAGTCAGCCGCTATGGCAGACATGGTGGAAAATTCGGGAAAAAGACTAGATCCGACTTAAAAAGTACCAGTGATGCTGGGATTTGATCTAGTAGCGCAAAACAAAAATAGAAGTACCATTTACAGATTAATTAGTCAAGATGCCAATGTTATCCTACCCAACTGTAAGCGATCGCCACAAACTGATCTGCGATCCACTTGTCCCACCCCTACGCCGTTTACTTGGTCAGAGTTCCATCCAATGCACATCCAGCGGTGTTAGAGGTTGTAGGTCGCCCGCCTATAGGTCACATGGATTCAGTTTATCTTATAGCAATGAGTGAACTCCAGGATTTGCTACGCTATACCTGGCAAACTGATAATCGGCTGACCCTAACAGTAAGTGGTACAGGGACAGCAGCTATGGAAGCAACCCTGGCAAATACAATTGAGCCGGGAGATAAAGTTTTAGTGGCTGTGAAAGGGTATTTTAGTGAGCGATTAGTACAAATGGCAAGGCGCTATGGGGCTGAAGTAGTTACCATTAACTGCCCCTGGGGTGAAGCGTTTAGTTTAGCGACGATTGAACAAGCACTCGACAGCCATCGCCCTGATATATTTGCGATTGTTCACGCGGAAACCTCCACCGGAGTGCAGCAGCCAATGGAAGGCATTGGCGAGCTTTGCCGTAAGTACAATTGCCTGTCAATTCTGGATACAGTAACCTCCCTGGGCTGTATCCCTGTATTTTTAGATGACTGGGCAATTGATATTTCCTACAGTTGTAGTCAAAAGGGTTTAAGCTGCTTACCAGGGATTGCTCCTGTCACCTTCAATGATCGAGCTTTAGCCAAGATCGCACAGCGCAAAACCCCGGTTGCCAATTGGTATCTTGATATTGCTTTGCTAGAACGTTATTGGACTGGTGATCACGAGTATCATCACACTGCACCAGTAAATATGAATTTAGGTTTATATGAGGGTCTGCGTCTTTTAGCTGTTGAAGGTTTAGAAAAATCTTGGGAGCGCCATTTTCAGAATGCAAAGCGATTGTGGTCAGGACTGGAGCAACTTGGTTTACGCTTACTTGTACCTGAAGAATTACGATTGACAACGCTAACAACAGTTTGTATTCCTGAAGGGGTGCATGGTAAGACATTTACAAAACATCTACTGAAAACTTTTGGTGTCCAAGTTGGAGGCGGACTCGGTGTCTTGGACGGTTCAGTTTGGCGGATTGGTCTGATGGGCTATAACAGCACAGTGGAAAATGTTGATCTGTTGTTGAACTTATTTGAATCGGAATTACCAAAATTTCGCGGGTTAACACCCAACTAAGGATATCATGAAGTGAATAATACCTTATCTGAGCCATATAGGACAACAAGGTATTATATCACAATAGTTTAATAACTGTGATGTTTATACAGCAATTATTAATTATTTTAGTTTAGCTTTATTATGGAGAGCGAAAAATTTCGGTCATTCGTGAGTTTACCCAAAGTATTGGTAAAGAGAATTTCTTTGTACTAGGCGAGATTACAGGTGGGCGAAAGAGAGCTTATGAAACCCTGCAATTAACCGGACTCAGTGCGGCACTAGGAATTGATGATATCCCCGATAAGCTGGAATATTTAGTAAAGGGATACTGCAACCCCAACGAATATTTCAGTCTGTTTCGGAACTCGGAGTTAACGTGAGTTCGACGGAGAGGAAGGGACAAAAAGCTTGCTGTGTAAGAATTTGCTCAAGCGGCATCATGGGAGCGATCGCGCACAGTGAGACATCACTACGATTAATTGAGAATCGGTAAAAAGTGACAAAAAAATGCCGAAACTAAAAATATCAAAGAAAAATAAAGGTTTCGGCTATGAAAAATATGCTCACGGACAACAGAAGTAAATAGATTCCTCTGTACTTCATACCAATTGCTAATTATATTTTCAGAGCGCATAAACTCCAATTTCACAAATGCTTGAAGTGAACAAAATATGTGAGTTTTGATTGCACAGGTATCTCTAACCATGAACCGACAAATTCCACATACTTGTTTTATGGCTCGATGAAATGTTTCAATACCCCAATGGCTATCATGAATTGTGATGAAGGTACTTCTGGTTATGTCTTTGATTTTCTCCTCATCTGGCAGATATAAAATATAATGTCTAGAGTCTTGCTTTTTAAAGTCTTTCCTAAACAATTTTATAAATCCAAATTCTTTCAGATGTGTCCTTAATCCTTCTTCGGGAATAGCCAGAGTGCTTACTTGACAATACTTGTGTGGCTCATTTGAAACAGTTCTATTTTTTTCAATTCCGAATAGGAAACCCAATTTCTGGTTTTTTAGAAATTTCAAGTTTTCTACTCCAGAATACCAACTATCTCCTGTTACCATTCTGGGTTTGACTCCCCAGCTTATTATTTCATTTACCATTTCTCTAAAATAATCGTTTTTTGTTTTTCCCTCCTTTTTATCATATATTCTATAATTTATTGGCACTGAATTACCATGAATATCACTGTAATATAGAGTGATTAAATTTAAGCCAATAATTGTTTTATGGGCTTTCCCTGACCAAAAATAACTGATTAATTCCGCATTTTTAGGAACGCTGTAAATCTTTTCTATGACTGTATCGTCTACGCTTAATATCCCTCCTTCCAGGTTGATAATTTTCTCTATTATGCTGAATAAATCTTTGGGTTCGTATCTCTCTCTCAATAAAAAGCGGTTTACACTATCATGTGAAACATCTCCCAATATCTCCGCTAACCTACTGCACCCTCCATACTTTGGCTCTGACAGTAAAAATAAGGTGTAGATGTCTAGATTGCATTGTGCTGTCGAGGGTTTAGTAATTTCTCTCATTCTCCCATACCCATTACTAGACGACCCTTATTTATCAATGCACTATTTTGTTATTCTGTCAATGCGTAAGTCCTATATTCTATAATTTATTGGCACTGAATTACCATGAATATCACTGTAATATAGAGTGATTAAATTTTTGCTAATCTTAATAGCGATCGCATGATCTAGCCATCATAGATCATGTTTTTTGTCAATGCGTAAGTCCTATTCTCTTAAGATTTACAAGAAAGACTACCGCTATCATTGCTTGGTTTTCGCGTTGGCAATAGTCTTAATTCAATACTTGATATCGTAGGATTATATATCAAGTGGGCGATTTTCTTAACTCACTTATGTCAATGCTTGTAAACACAAGTATAGTTTTGTCCATAAAATAGTCAGCTTAGGACTAGCTCACTAGCAAACTGACAAAAGCCCAGCACCCACGAAACAAACCTGGCGCAACTCAGATCACCAAGGTCAGGATTAACCAAACTAATTGCAGATATCATATTTCAGCATATCACCCCCCAAAGCTACACAGCCAGTTTCAACAGGGTGAGAAATAAAATTTAACATTCCGATAAATAAGTATATTTTTGAACTAAAAAATTATGATCACAATTACCTGAATAACAGGTTAAAATCCCCCAAGAGGGCATTGTAAAAGCCAGAGAAATTATGTTTTCTGTTAATGTGATCCTGTAATTACATTATTTTGCTGTGTAATTATACACATTCAATACATTCATACAGAGTAGATAATGCATATTCCTGATGGATTTATTTCAATTCCCGTAGCTGGGGCTACTAGTTTAGTAAGTGCAGTAGCACTGGTGATTGCCTGTAAGCGATCGCAAGAAGAGCTAGGGATGCGTAGCGCCCCTATACTCGGCTTAACCACAGCTTTTATTTTCGCCGCCCAGATGGTCAATTTTCCCGTAGCTGGGGGTACAAGTGGTCACTTATTGGGGGGAACCCTAGCAGCCATAGTTTTAGGTAGTCCTTGGGCTGCAATGTTATCCATGTCCACAGTTTTCATCATTCAAGCTGTACTATTTGCCGATGGTGGCATCACCGCACTGGGAGCTAATATTTTCAATGCGGCAATCATTAGTGTTTGGGTCGGCTGGGTATTAACCCAAACTATACAAAGACTCCTGGGAGGCTCCAAGGGACGCTTACCCCTAGCAGCTGGTATTGCGGCGGCTATCAGTATCGTAGTAGTAGCCATAGTTTGCGCCCTACAGTTAGCTGTTTCCGGAACCGCACCCATTAACATAGTCCTACCAGCGATGACAGGTGTACATATTCTGATTGGGATTGGTGAAGGTCTGATTACAGGCGGTGTCTTGGTTTACCTAGCTAAAGCCAGACCAGACTTACTACCAGGAGAGCAGCAACAGTTTCAAGCTTGGTTAGTCCCTGTGGTTACTATTTTCTTGATTGCTGGAGTCTTATCTTTGGTAGCTTCAGGCTGGCCTGATGGTTTGGAAAAAGTGGCTGAGGATTTAGACTTTATCGGTTTAGCCGACGAAGTGCGAGTACAAGTATCAACGCCTTTTGCTGACTACGAACATGAATCTTTAGGATTGATTGGTACTAGTATTGCCGGACTTCTGGGGGCTATAGTCAGCTTTGGTGCGGCTTTTGGCATTGCTAAAGTGGTAAAACCCAAAAATGCTTAAACTTGCTTTGCCTTTGCGTTTGCATTTGTCCTTAGTAATTGTTGTGGGGACAGCCTTACTACAGTACAATGCTTGGCTGTGCTTGGGAATATATGGGGCGATCGCTCTTGTTTGGGTGGTATTTTTGCGCGTACCCATTCCCCAACTAGCAGGAATACTCGGTATTGAATTAATTTTCCTCTCATTCATGGCCTTACCCATGGGGTGGGAAAGAGCCAGTTTTTTATTGCTACGTTCCCTTATTTGTCTGGTTACCATGAATAGTTTTTTATTAACCTTACCCCCCCATAGTTTTGCCATTGCCCTCAAAAGCCTACCCGTACCTGCACCAATTAAGGCTAATTTATTATTAACTGGGCAGTACCTGGAAATTGTACTGGATGAAGTCACACGGATGCAGCGTAGCGCTCAACTGCGGGGTTTAAATGGTAAGCCAGCATGGTTACGCTATACTAATGCTGCGATGATTGGAGCCTTATATCTTAGGAGTTTAGACAGAGCAGAGCGAGTTTATGCTGCCATGGTCATTCGTGGTTACAATGGACAGTTACCTGTAGAGGCGATATTCAAACCAAAACAGCGTTTTTTGGTGTTGTTCGCTTTTACCCTAGCATCTGGCTTGACCATAAGTTCTTACAATTTAGTGCGGGTATTTTGAAATCTTTGACATTTGATTCCCAACTTTCCAGACATCACCCCCGCCCCACTGTCATTGAGGTGGAGAATCTGGTATATGCATACGGTAACCAGAAGCCAGTCTTAGAAAATGTTTCTTTTTCTTTGAATGCAGGCGATCGCGTAGGGTTAATGGGTGCTACTGGTTCGGGTAAAAGCACATTATTAGAAAACCTGATCGGCTTAAAACAACCCCATGGGGGGAAAATCTTAATTAATGGTATTCCCTTAGAACCAAAAACCCTTCCCCAGCTAAGGCGTAATATCGGTTTTGGCTTTCAAGATGCCAATGACCAACTATTTATGCCCACTATCTTAGAGGATATTACCTTTGGACCGCGTAATTACGGTATTCCCCCGTCTCTAGCTATTGACCGAACCAGGGAATTATTAGCAAATTTTGGTTTAGAAGCCTACGCTCACCGTTCCTGTCACGAACTTTCGGGAGGACAAAGACGACTGGCTGCAATAGCTGCGATTTTAGCCCTAGAGCCACAAATTCTGATTTTAGATGAACCAACTAACGGACTTGATCCCGCATGGCGACGGCACTTAGCACAAGTATTGTTGAACTTGCCTGTGCAGGTGATGTTAATTGCCTCCCATGAGTTACATTGGTTGGGGAAAGTGACTCAACGTGCTTTAGTCTTGTCTGGTGGAAGTATTCAATTAGATACTAAGATTCAAGGGTTGTTAGAAGACGGAGAGACTTTAACCCAGTTGGGTTTACCAGTTGATTGGTGATACGCTAGCGATCCGCCACGCTATAGCGCAGCGTGGCGGGGTTCCATACCTATTAATAAGTGAGGTTTTACTATTCATATAGTACCTATTTACCTGCAATCTGCTGTATGATTGACAAATAACGGTGGGGTATTTTCTGTGTGGCGTAAGTTGATTGTGATTGCAACCGTTAGTCTGATTTTTACTCCACTGCTGAGTAGTTGTGAGGATCAATTTACCCAATGTCAGCGACTAATTCAGGTGGTGAATGTTGGGAACTCTTTAATTGAGCCAAATAAAGGAGAGCAGGTAGTAACCAGCTTGCAACTCTCAAGGGATTTGCAAGTGATTACTAAGTCTTTAAAACGACTAAATTTATCAGACCCGAATCTGAAGGAGTTTCAAAGCAGCTTTGCCCAGATATTTGATAATCTTAGTCAAGCGATCGCCAAAGCATCTCAGGCTCTTGGTACAACTAAAAATGCCGCAGCATCGCCAGCAAGTAGGGAACAAATCCAAAAAGCGAGAACAGAAATTGATAAATCTTTGACATTAGCCGCTGAAACTGCAGGGAAAAAATCAGATGCTTTAGCAGCAGAATTAAATAAGTACTGCCAACTGTTTAAGTAAATATACATATCGTAATGTCTCCTTTGCATCGCTACGTCGCGGCTGTAATTTTATCGTCTCCTAGGAAAAATTAGTAATCTTTCAAACTAACCGTTTATCTATCTCAAAAAAAGTCTGTATCATACTTAAGTCAAAAGCAAGATGAAAATTAATCAAACCTGTTGTGACATGAAATCAGCTTGATTAGTTTCTCTTGACTAGGAGTTCAACAACAGTGCCAATATTATCCCATGATGAACTCAAAATTTTAGTCGATAATCCCCAAAGTCCCTGTGTTTCTTTGTATATGCCTATGCAAAAAGCAGGCCCAGAAATTCGACAGAATCCCATTCGGTTTAAAAATTTAATCCGTGAAGCTGAGGAACGTTTATGTGCCATCGGTATTCGTCATACTCAAGCCATTGATTTCCTCCAACCAGCAAGGGAACTTGATACAACGGATTTTTGGGAAAACCAAGACAAGGGACTAGCAATTTTTATCTCTCCCCAGATGTTCCGCTATTATCGTCTACCAATGGAGTTTCAAGAATTGGTAGTTGTTGGCGAGCGTTTCCATCTTAAGCCATTACTGCATTTAATCAACAATGATGGTAAGTTTTATCTTCTAGCTCTGAGTCAAAAAGATATCAGACTATTTGAGGGAACTGGCTACAGTCTTGAGGAGGTGGAAGTACCAAATATGCCAGAGAGTATAGATGTAGCTCTCCTAGAGGAGAATATTCAAAGAGGGGTACAACATCGTATTGGTACACCCACCAGGGGAACCGCTAGTTCTTTTCTACAACCTGGCGATGTTCATGGACAGGGAAGTCCTGACCGAGATCAACATCAACAAAGTATCTTGCAATTTTGTCACATTGTAGATCGGGCAGTACACGAGACAATCCGGGGGGACAATTCTCCGTTATTATTGATGGGGGTTGAATATTTGTTTCCCATTTATCAACAGGCAAATACTTATCCTTACTTCCTCGCAGAAAGTATTACTGGTAACCCGGAACTTATGAAACCGGAAGAATTGCATCAACAGGCTTGGCCTATTGTTGAACCTTTGTTTCGGCAAAATCAGGAGTCAGTTGTGGCACTTTATCAACAACTAGCTGGTACTGGTACAACTTCTAGTGATATTAAAGAAGTTGTCTGTGCGACTTATTGCCAAAGGGTTGATTCTATATTAGTGCCGATGGATATGCAAATTTGGGGCAAATTTAATCCAGATACCATGAATGTAGATTTACACTCAGAACCAGAGCCAGATGATCAAGATATGTTAGATTTGGCATCTATTCAGACGTTGATAAATGGTGGTAAAGTATACACTCTCGACTCAGAACAAATGCCTAATAGTACAGCAGTAGCAGCTATTTTCCGTTATTGATATTTTTGTGGTGTTTTTTGACTTTCTTAAATAAAATCAAAAAACACCCATGTTTGGTAATTTTTTTTGACTTGATTCTCAACTTTTAAATTTCCTATTTCAGTTGAGGTATACCAGTGAAAGTTGTGGTGCTTGAGACTACAATACAACCTTCAAGGCTTGTTCAATAATATCGATATACTCCTCTACTCCATAAAGACGATAGGCAATTGTATCAATTTGATTTCTGATTTCAAGTTGTCTTAATAAAACTGTTTCCAATTCTGATATACCAAGTTCTTGCCTAACTCTTTGCTCAATAACTTCTAAAGCCCGAAGATTACTAAACCTATCGATATCATAACGATTAACTTTCAAAACATCAAAGGCTGCATTGACCAAATTTCCGGCTTCACGAGACAACTTTCGTTTATTACGAAAAGATGAATCAAACTCAGTGAGATAAATCAGCCTTGCTAAAAGATATCGGCGCAAGTGTGGTGTGCGAATACTCACACGAGCTATTTCTATCCATTCACGATTTCCCTCTTGCCAATCTTCATCATCTGTCACTTCGCCCCAAATAACATATCCATCGACACTCGCCTGTATTTGCAATTTTAATAGATGTCCTTCTCGATGAGGATGAGAACTTTCCCACTCAATGTCAGTAGCATAATCTCCAGTCAATCTGTGATATTCGTTTAACGATACTTCTTGATAAGTAACTCCTGAAGCTTTAGATTGGTAGGTGGTAACAATTTGGTAACGATTTTGCCAAATCTGATGAGCTTCACGACTTAACTGTACTAAAGTTTGGTAATCACTATTACTTTCAGGTTCCTTCAACTGGGGAATTGGCAAATCACCAACTTGATTTTCAAAGTATTCAAACATCCTTGTACTGGTGAGTTTTCCTAAACCACCTAATGCTGTGTAACGGAACTCAAGAACTTTAGAATTAAGTAAAGCTGTCAGAAAATATAGTCTAGTAATTATTGGATTATCTGAATCGTAATCATATATATCTCTTAAAAATATAGCAGTAGTATCTGTTAAACCTGCCAAATTACCTTCTAAATCAATGCTAAACCTATTATTACTCGCACGATATGGACATAGAATTTTAGGGCGGAAATGAAAATGTTGGTCTTTACGCCTTGATCTTTGTAAAGCATACCACTGACAACTTCCTTGTTTATATGCTGCTCTTTTTTCCAACTTACCTCTATTTTCGAGCAAATACTTTTGAATTGGTTCTGGTAAATCTTCAAAGCTGTTACTGTTTTCAACATATAACAAATAAGAATTATCGGGAACAAATCCATAAGCAAAAATTCCAGAATTTTTCACAATTGGGGTGAGTATATCTAGTATATCTTCAGAAAATTCAAAACTAAAGCCATGAGTAGGTGCAAAAACACTGTTTTCTCCTGTTTGAATACCCTGTTCAACTAAGTCACATTCAGGTAAATCTCTGAGTTTGACTCCTTGAGAATCAATTATGGCGAAAATTTCATTATATGGCGATATACTCCAACGAGATGAATTTAAGGTTTGTTGTAGAAGTTCTACTGTGTTAACAGAATTTTCAGGAAACTTGTTCAGAGGATTATCTGAACCTAATACAGATTTGACATCGGCAAAATTGATCACATTTTCGACATAAAATTTTAGTTCATTGCTTGATATATCCTTATTAATTAAAGAAATTATACAAGTAGCAATTCCAGCCCTAAATACTTTATGACCTAAAAAGTCGATTATACTTTCAATTTTGGTTTTGCGGCTGAGAAAATCTCTCAACTTCGAGGATTTATCACCTTGGATGAAAGAACGTGAAACAATGTAAGTCAGCCGTCCTTGATCACGTAACAATTCAAATCCCCATTTAATAAAATAGAACAATATATCTGTTTTATCAGTATAAATATCAGGGTATGCATACCTGAGCCATTTTAATTCTAGGGCATTTCTACCAAAGATGGCATCAACGTTAAAATAGGGAGGATTACCAATTGCAGCAAAAAACCCTTGTTCTGCTGCTGGTAATTGTGGATCAAATATATGAGGAAATTCAACATACCAGTTAAATGGGCGTTTAATAACAACTTCTTCTAAGGCACTTTCTAATGTCATTAGTTCAGATTTAACTCTGGCTAATTCGGCAGTTGTCCAATCTTCTAAATTTTTTTCAGTCCATTCATCTAAGTTTTCAGGATTGATAGCGTCTGTTAAAAAAGAGCGAATTAGTCCTAATTCTTTGATATTAGCTTCTCTATGTTTGATCAAATGCACTACTGATTGTATACTTTCATCACTAGCGAAAAAGGCAGTTAAAACAGGATTAATCTGCTGATTGATTGATGTAATGCTAGTTTCAAAGTTAGTAACTGCTTGATTTCTTTGTATTTCAGTTTGATTAGTATCTCTAGCATTTCTGGCTAAATCTGCGGCTCTTCCTAGTGAATCCTGAAATGGTGCTAAATTTGCGGGGGAATATATTAAACTATCTCCAACTCGAATATTTAAAGTTAGTGCAGGAAGATGAGAATATATAGACCCACCGCGTCTACCATATTCATCAGGACGCGATCGCAATAATTTTGTCCAGAGTGACAGTTTTGCTAATAACACAGCTTGGGGGTCTCTATCTACCCCATGGAGCATTCTGACGATGATCTGTTCTTCAGGATTAATAATTGGTTGTACTGATACATGACTAAATAAATCAAAGTTGTCAGGTATCTTAGCTGTTGCACAAGCTTGATTATAACGTTTAATTTCACCCAGTATATAATCGAATGCACCTAAAAGAAATGAACCAGAACCACAAGCAGGGTCAATTATTGTCATGTCTAAGACTGAACTTGCAAATGCATAAGCTTGATGAAAGTCTCCTACTTCCAAAAAACCAATGGCCGCATCAATTTTAGGCTTAATTGAAGGTTGTAGAGTTTGATATACAATACGATTAACAATATAGTCAGGAGTATAGAAAATTCCTTCGCGCTTGCGGGTTTGTTGATTTTCTAAAATTTTCACAACATCGCCCACCAGAGTTAATTGATGGGCTAGAAACTGTTCATAAGCAGTACCTAAAATATCCGGTGTTAGAGTGGTAAAATCATAGTTATAAATTGAGCGATAGTTGGTTAAATTTCCTGTGATTGTATCAAGTATACCTGCTGGTGGCACTGCATTTATGACAATAATTGATTGAATGTATTGAACATCAATCATGAGTTTATCAATCCAAGAAGGCTGAAATAGTTCAGTATTATAGCCTATCCAGGTATGATGAAAAGCTCGTCTGAGGTCTTCAATGAATGGTAAATCTGGGAAAGTTTGCTGCCAGTGATAATAAACTCTGCCCAGATAGTTGAAGGGCATTTCTCGGCTGAATGTCTCTAAAAGTCGAATTAACAAAAAACGATTTAAAATAACTTGAGAAGCTTCGCGGACTTTTTCTAAACTTAAATTAGGTTGTGATTTTTTGATACCATTGGCAAGGATAACACGCCAAATTTTTAAATCAGCCAGAAATTTTGTGCCTAATCCTTCTCTGGTTTTTTCGCTGTAAAATGCTTCTAGACGATCACTGCGTGAACTATCACGTCTGAGGCAAGTATATAGTCTGCTGACAAGCTCAGTATCATCTCGCATTTCCTCCATTGTAAATGACCAAAAAGGTTTTTTATCCTGTAACCTTAAAATGTGCCATTCCCGAAAATTTGAGAGGATAATCCACAGAACAGGTTCTTGTGTGCCAACATCTAGACTGTAATTTCTCAGATAATCTAAAACTTGCTGTTCATTTGTATTCCATATATTCTTATCCCATAAACTTTTGGCTTCAAACATGAGTTTGGGATGCTGGTTTACTTGAGGACGAAGCAAATAATCAACCCAGATCGTAGTTCCAATTAAACTGCGAATTGAACCTTCATGGGTGCGATATTCCCTTGTATAACCCAGTGCATCTAGAAAAGGTGCAATCAAATTATCTTTTGTATTCTCCTCCGCTTTACCAGCACGGCGAGAAAGCAGCATATTTTCTGCTGTGGTGACTAGTTTTGCAATTTGAGCGCGGAATTCTGGGAGGGACATTTGTACACGATAAAACTAACCACATAATGTATGATAGTTTTTTATGGACTTAATTAGAGACTTGAACAGGTTACTAATCTTGAAGTTGGTTTCTCGCAGCGGCTAAAATGAGGCGTTGTTCAGCACGTGCGATCGCTCTATATGTCCTGTCTACTGCTTCTGGTTCTACAGAAATAGAAGTAATACCCCATTGTATTAACTGGTCGATAATTTCTGGATAAATCGCGGGTGCTTGACCGCAGATGGAACAGGGTATCCCCGCAGTTTGTGCCATTTGGATCAATTGAGCGATCGCGCCCATGACCGCCGGATGAAGTTCATTTAATACTCTATTCATATCTCCTTGTTCTCGATCTACTCCTAAGAGTAATTGAGTGAGGTCATTTGTACCAATGGAAATACCAGCTACACCTGCTTTAACGTATTCTGGCAGCAAAAACAGCACACTGGGAACTTCTGCCATTATCCACAGTTGAAACTGGGGTACTTGGGTTAAACCTGCTTTTTCAACCTTCTCCCGACAAAAAGAAAACTCCGCTACACTGCGAACAAAAGGCAACAATAGATTAATATTAGTGTATCCAGCTTTTTGCACAGTTGCCAAAGCTGTGAGTTCCAACTCAAACACTGCGGGATGGCATAAATAACCAAATGTACCGCGATGTCCAGTGGTATTGGGGGGAGCGCCTATGGCTAACGTTACGCTGTCGCTATTGCTGGGGGACTCCAGATCAGGTGGGTTACCTGTAGCATATGGCCAGTCCAAAGAACGATAAAAAACTGGTCGCGGCGCAAAAGCAGCAGCAAAGCGGATAATCTGCTCTGTCCATTTTTCCAGTAATTCTGCTTCACGACCACTGACCAGCCAACTCTGAGGATGTTCACCTTCTAGTATATTGAGTAACATTAATTCTGAACGTAACAATCCCACCCCATCCACCGGTAAACTTTGAGCAGACTGAATTAATATCGGCTGACTCAAGTTAAGTAACAACTGGGTAGAAATCATTGGACAATCAGGAACACTAGGAGGAAGGGGAGAACCCGGACTTCTCTGTAGATGATCAAGAGTCTGGAGTTTATGAAACAACTCCGGGATCTGAAACTGGGGAGATGGCGGGATGGTGGCGGGATTTAGTTCTTGACTCTCTTGTGCTGGTGTTTTATCGCCTCTGATACCTTGCGTCGCGTAGCCATGGGGATAAATTTCGCCCTGATCACCATCCACAAGCAGCCCCTCACCGTGTTTAATCAAAACTGTGGCATCCACCGCATTAACTACGGCGGGGATACGCAGTTCTCGCGCCAGAATTGCCCCATGACTAGTTAATCCCCCTTTCTCAGTGATCAGACCGGAAATATTTTGTAATAAAGGCAACCACTCAGGCGTAATCGTTGGTACTACTAAAATTACTCCTTTATCTATGTGTCTTGGTTTATTGTCAGCATCGGTAATTACAACAGCAGTTGCTTTCACACGTCCCCCTGATGCTGGGATACCTGTAATCATAGCCGGCGTGGGTTGGTTGGCTTTCAAAGAGGTAAGGATTCTTTGGGATAGCGATTGCGTGGCGGTTGGTTTTATGAGCTGGCGTGGCGTAGCCATTCCTATCTGATAGCGATCGCGTGGGGTTAGCCATGGAACTGTAGACTTAGTAGGGTAACTAACTTGAGTCAAGTAGAGATTAGGTTTTGCCGTGTCTGCTGAGATAGTCCATTTAATGCTAAAGTTGTTTCCTATTTCACTCACAAGTTGATGTCCCAGAGTCATCACTTGTTGCAGATGTTCTTCTGATAAAGCGAATTGCTTTTGTTCCTGCTGACTAAGTATATAAGTCACTATATGACTATGATCTGCCGTGAGGACTAACTGGGATGAATCCAGAGTACTAGTATCATCAAAACCACTTGGCTGATAGCTAGCGTGGCGTAGCCATAGCTCATGGGGGAAGCCATAAGCCACTATTTTATGGCCTAGATGTCTCTCTAGTACCAGCCCTGTTTCCAGTTGGACATAGTAGACATCCGGTAGTACATCGCCTTGACAAATTGCTATTCCTAATCCCTTAGTCGCTTCTATTGTCCACTCTGATACCTTCAGTGGCGTGGTAGTAGAATGGGCATACAGAAGACCACTAGCAATAGCATTTTCTACTGGTTGCACCAACACCGCTAAATTAATTTTTTGCAGGTTAACCCCCATTCGCCGCCAATACAGTAGACTCCTAGCCCGAAATAACTGGCTCCAGGTACGTTTCAATGCCGAAGCTATCTTTTCCTCATCACACCGGCAAAAAACTGCATCCAACAACCCAGAGGGATTTCCCATCTCTGGCATCATACCCGATAGAGCCAAGCTGGGACGCAAAATCACATAACTGGTATCCCATTCTCTGGACTGCTGGTAAATTTGGTTTACCCACTGTGGTGGTACGGTTCCGGTGAGAATTTCCCGACGCAAGCGACCAGCTAACACCTGAAGTTGTCGCCAATTAGCTACATCTAGGTGCAAAGAGGAATAAGGTAAATCTGCTACTAAAGCCGACTTACTATTGAGAGTTGCCAGAAATTCTCGCAAAACTTCTGCTGAAACTACAAAACCAGGTATCACCGGGTAACCACGCTGCATAATCTTGCTCAGGTAGAATGCTTTGTCTCCTACCTGACGGCGGTCTTGCAGTTGAATTTGATCCAGCCAGTAGAGTTTATCCACTCAATTTATTATTACTCATTGGTCGTTAGTCATTGCTGCTATATCGTTCTTCAATCGCTCCCGACTTCACAAGCAGAATTTGGGAGGAATTCAACCACTGAGCATCGAAAGAACTGAGGTGAGTGGTAGTAATTAGAGTTTGAAACCGGTCTTGAATGGCATTGAGTAATTGATCTTGGCGAAATGGGTCTAATTCAGCCAGAACATCATCCAGTAATAGCAGGGGCGGTGCTTGGACTACTTCTGAAATCAATTGTAATTCTGCTAATTTGAGAGCTAGTACTAAAGTTCGTTGTTGCCCTTGGGAACCGTACAGACGGGCTGGTGTTTGATTAATCATTAATTCTACTTCGTCGCGATGAGGTCCGACAAGGGTGGTACCTCGGTACAGTTCCGCAGCAGTTCGTTGTTGAATTTTGGTTAAAAAGGCTGGACTGATATCTTCTGGATGGGTGGAGTCAAAGGGTACACTAGGCACATAATTAATTTGCAGAATTTCTGTACTACTACTAATACTAGCGTGCCAAGCAGCAGCAATGGGAGCTAGTCTTTGAATAGCACGATGGCGTCTTCTAATTACCTTGGTTCCAGTGGTAACTAACTGAGCATCCCATATAGCTAATGTAGAGAGGGGATTAATCCCATCTTTATTAGGCGCTGCTGAGTTGATAGAGACGTTCCGCCGGGACGTCTCTACTGTTTTTAGAAAGGCGTTGCGTTGGCGTAATACTTGGTTGTATTGCTGCAAAATGTCAGCATAGACCGGTTCGAGTTGAATTAACAGTGTATCTAGCCAGTTTCGACGACCATCAGGAGCACCCCGTACCAAGTCTAAATCCAAGCTAGAAAACTGCACAGCATTAAGTACACCCAAAAAATCCATTTGTCGGCGTACAGACTCACCATTAATCGCAACGCTGCGGCGACCATTCCTGCGCAGAGTCAACGCCAAATCACTGGTACTATTTTCTCCCTCTAGGGTGGCATTAATTTGAGCTATTTCCTTTCCTGCTTGAATGAAATCCGTCACCCGCCCCATGCGATGCGATCGCAATGTCGCCAGTAATTCCACCGCTTCTAACAAGTTAGATTTTCCCTGAGCATTATTACCGACCAAAATGGTTTTAGCAGCAGTGAACTCAACTTTCTGGTCTTGGTAATTACGAAATTGTCTCAGGTGTAGGTTTTTGAGGTACATAAATCATGGTCATTAGTCATTGGTGATTGGTGATTGGTCATTCACGCGCTTGGCTAGGATCCCGGATAAAAGACCCCATGAATTTGGTCACCGGTCAAAACTGCTTCTACCCGTCAGGCGCAAGAAAAGCTTTTCTAGTTCAATCCAGACAAACATCAAAGCACTGAAACCGAAACAAATAGCCAACTCTGTGGGGGGTAGCCAATGAGTACCAAAGAAAGCGCGCAGGGGTGGGAAGTAAATGAGTATGATCTGTAATATGGTTGTCAAAACTACAGCCCCCAGGACAAACATATTAGAGAAGGGGTTCATCTCTATGGTTAATTTGTTATGAGAACGAATGGCGATCGCATGACCCATCTGTGCTATACACAAGGAAGTAAATACCATTGTCTGCCATCGTTCTGGGTCAAGCCCCTGAACCTGTGTTTGGCAGTGATTGTATGCCCATAGCATCAAAATAATGGTAATCACAGCAAAAATAATTCCCGTCCGAATGATATAAGAACCTAACCCCCTAGCAAAAATACTTTCCCGGGGACTAAAAGGCGGACGTTTCATCACATCTGCTTCTGCGGGTTCTACAGCTAACGCTAATGCTGGTAAACCGTCTGTAACCAAATTCATCCAGAGAATTTGTAATGGTGTCAGGGGAACGCCGCCTAGCCCTAGCAGTGGGGCTGAGGCAATGGTGAGAACTTCCCCCACGTTACTACCAAGAATATACTTAATAAAACGGCGGATATTGGTGTAAACTACTCTTCCTTCCTTGGTGGCTGCAACAATGGTGGTAAAGTTGTCATCTAGTAGTACCATGTCACTGGCTTCTTTACTGACGTCAGTACCAGTAATGCCCATGGCTATGCCAATATCAGCTTGTTTGAGGGCGGGGGCATCGTTGACACCATCGCCCGTCATGGCGACAAATTTACCCCGACGTTGAAGAGCTTGCACTATTCGCAGTTTGTGTTCTGGGGCGACCCTGGCGTAGATGTTTACTATGTCAACTTGTTGCTCTAACTCCTGGTCGGTCATGTGTTGCAATTGTTGACCTGTCAGCACTGTATCACCTATTTGAGCTATTCCCAAATCAATGGCGATCGCCCGTGCTGTGAGTTGGTGGTCTCCTGTAATCATCATGGGACGAATTCCAGCATGGCGACACTCTTGCACTGCTGCTCTAACTTCTGGACGTGGGGCATCTAGCATCCCGACTAAGCCTAACCAAACCAAGTTTACCTCACATTTTTCCCCTTCCCCTTCTGGGACTTGTAGCAGGGGTTTGTAAGCGAAACCTAGGACTCGTAAACCTTGGCTTGCCATCCGGTCATTTTCTGCCAATATTTCAGCGCGTTGATTATCTGTCAATGGCAGACAATTGTTACCCAAAATAATCTCAGTACAACGTGTTAAGGTTAACTCCGGTGAACCTTTGGTAAACATTAAGTAAGGTTGAGACGCTATTAAGTTGGTAATTACCCCGTCAATAGTAGAGACGTTCTGCTGGGAGGTCTCTACAGGGGGGGATGTCTCTACTTCAACCTGACAAATTACACTCATGCGCTTGCGTTCTGAGTCAAAAGGAAACTCACTGACGCGGGGTAATTTCCTGTACCACTGGTCTTTCTCAATACCAGCTTTTCCGGCTACTGTTACTAATGCTCCTTCCGTGGGGTCTCCTAAAATTGCCCATTCACCTTTTTCTTTTTGCAGCACAGCATCATTACAAATAGCACAAGCGACCATTAGATCGGAAATTTCGGGATAATCTTCGACAACAATAGTTTGATTATCTAACTGAAATTCCCCTATGGGTGTATAGCCTTCTCCTGTGACCCGAAATATATTTTCATTGGCATAAATTGACTGGACTACCATTTTATTTTGGGTCAATGTGCCAGTTTTATCGGAACATATTGTAGTTACAGAACCCAATGTTTCTACGGCTGGTAGCTTGCGAATCAAGGCATGATGGCGTACCATACGCTGTGTTCCCAAGGCTAAGGTGACGGTGATGACGGCGGGTAAACCTTCTGGAACTACGGCGACTGCCATACTCAAGGAAATTTCTAAGAGTTCTCGAATGTTTGCCAATCCTCTGGCTTGAATAATACCGCCTAGTACTACTATGCCGACGAGAACGAGGGAACTTGTAACTAGGACGTTACCTAGCTGGGTCATGCGTTGCTGTAGAGGTGTCGGTTCATTATCGACGGACTGCAACATGGCGGCAATTTTACCCAGTTCGGTTTCCATCCCTGTGTTAGTTACCAGGACTTTGCCCCGTCCTTGGACGACTTCAGTTCCTTGAAAGACTAAGTTGATGCGATCGCCTAATGATGTTTCTTCCGGTAATATTAAATTAGCTTGCTTACTCACCGCCTCTGCTTCACCTGTAAGCGCTGATTCCCGCACTTGTAAATTAGACTGTTCGATTAAGCGTCCATCAGCGGCTATCTGCATTCCGGCTTCTAACAGCATCACATCCCCTGGGACTAGTTGCTTGGCGGATATCTCTATGTATTTGCCACTACGGATAACTCGCACGCTGGGAGAAGTGAGTTTTTTCAAGGCAGCTAGGGCTTTTTCTGCGCGGGTTTCTTGGACATAGCCAAGTATGCCATTGAGAACTACAATTGCCATAATCGCGATGGGATCTTTGAATGGCACTTCACCGGGAGCAATTTCTCCGACTTGCCAAGCCATGAAGTCTAAAAATGCGGAAATTACGGCTACGGCAATCAGCATCAATAACATAATATTTTTGAACTGATCTAGCAGTATCTCCCAGGAACTGCGACCATTATTTTCTTTTAGTTCGTTCTCACCGTATTTTTGCTGACGTTGTGGCACTTCCTCGGCTTTTAAGCCACTGTCTGCGTTACTATTAAGCAGGTTGATGGCTTGATCAACTTCCCAACTATGCCAAACACCAAGACCTTGAGACTCAGATTTACCAGACATTGTGTATGTCACAGCGAAATGGTTACAAAGTTAGATCATAATTTAAAGATGACCTTTATAGCATCAACTAAAGTTCATAAACCCCAGCCATTTAGGGCGGGGCTTTAAAGATCCCTAATCTGACCAGACTCAGTACCCAAAAGGTACTACGTTATAGGTAAGAGTTAAAGACCTACCAGGGGATACGTACCTAGTCCCCTGCTCTAGCGCTAAACGATTAAACAGATGTATAAGGACATGGTTTGGTAATTTTGTCCTGTTCTAACCGCCCTGTCCGTTGCTATAGATGTAATTCGGTGCATATCCCGGACTTCTGGTGTAGATGCTCAAGAGTCTGGAGTTTATGAAAGAAGTCCGGGATCTGAAACTCAAACACAGGTTACTAGTTTATTTGGAATCATCAGGTATGTATTTATACACTAAAAATGCATTATTAATAACATTTAACTCTCGTGAATTCTCTCTAAAAGCCAGAATTTTGGTGATCAAAAATATGCCAAAATTAATTCTGGGTGTGCTAAACGGTTAATTTAATTTTGGCTTAATATGAGTTTTGCACTTCCTAGTTTGATTACCAGCCCAATGTTTGGTCACAGAACAATTCGACCGCTAACAGCCGCAACTCTTTGTGGCATTGCTTTCATCCAAGATACACTGCTCGCCATTGATACTATTAAAGGGCATCTACTGGAGATTGACCCCACCTCTGATAACAGCAAAATCCGCAATCCCCACCAAATCAGGGAATTTCGTGATGTTGCAGGACTAGCAGTATGGTCAGACTCCCTGTGGGTAACGCGGGAAAACAGTGTTTATCTGTCCAAACTCTCGTCTTTGGGTCTAGAGCATTTTGTCACCCTACCTTATGCTGCTGATGGCGTTGCTGTTTGGGAATCAACAGTTTACGTTAGTTGCCAAAAACTCGGATCTATTCTGATTTTTGACCGCAATACGCGCAAGGAAATTACTCGGTTTTATGCACCGGGTGTGGGGGTGGAAAATTTAGCAGTCAACTCTGATACTCTTTGGGTTTGCGATCGCACGGAGCAAACAGTCTATGCTATGGACAGAGCCACTGGAGAAGTTCAATTCAGCGTGTTAACACCATTTGAATCTCCCACGGGTATTGCCATTCATACTCATCAACAGACAGGTAAAGAAACTCTTTTTGTGGCCTATGCCTCAGAAGAACCTTATATCCGGGATAACCCTAATGCTGATCCTTGTCATGAACTCACATACCGCGATCGCACTTTTATTCACCCCTTACATTACCATCACCAGGCAGATAAACACTACGCTCTTTCCAATGGCTATCTGATTGAAATGTCCTACGCCGAGGAAATTGCTCCCTTAGAAGAGGTATATTTGCCCGATGTAGAATGGCGTATTGCCCTACCCTCAAACACTGAACGTCAAAAGTTGCAATACGTTGAACCTATTGGTATCCCTTTTACGGAGGAAATAATAGATGGCCAACGTGTAGCAGTATTTAAATTTGATGCCCTGACACCAGGGGAAAGGCATATATTCGGTTGGAAAGCATTGTTGGAAGTACGAAGTATTAAATATCGCATCACCCCCAGCGATGTAGAAGATATTCCCCATAGCGATAGCGTGGCGTTAGGCATAGGATCACCAGAAGATGAAAAAAGCTACTTAGTGGATGATGATGATTTGGCAATGGATACACCCATTGTCAGACGTGCTGCCCGTGAAGCTATTGGATCGGAAACTAATCTTCTGCGGAAAATGTATAATATCCGTAACTACGTATACGATCAGTTGTCCTACGGCATTAAACCTTATATTGACACCCCTGATTTAGTCTTAGAACGGGGTGTTGGTTCCTGTGGCGAGTATGTAGGTGTTTTACTGGCTTTGTGCCGTTTGAATGGTATCCCCTGTCGCACAGTCGGTAGATATAAATGTCCGCCCCACAGCGAACACCAAGGAGTTCCTTTACAACCGGACTTTAACCATGTTTGGTTAGAATTCTACATCCCCGGTTGTGGTTGGTTACCAATGGAATCTAATCCTGATGATTTAGGTAACAATGGCCCCTACCCGACACGCTTTTTTATGGGTTTATCCTGGTATCACATTGAAATTGGCAAAGGTATACCCTTTGAAACCTTGAGTAGTCAAGGTGTTCGGCTGACCAAAGAAGACATTCCCATAGGCGACTTGGCCATTAATCACATTCGCTTTACAATTGTTAAAGAATTACCGCCATTTAGCGATTAGCCATTGGTGATTGGTGATCTAAAAGTAATGGACTATCGTGATATTTTTGTGTAACTTGTCGCAGGCGATCTGCTGGCCGCCGCGCTGGCGCTATCTTGTTGTAATGGTTGAGTGGAGTTGCTTAAGTTTAAGAGTTGTGCAGCTTGTTCGACACCGTTGGATCTGGTCAACAAATGTCAATTATGATGGAATTCATCAACGCTTTTTTCGGCGGGGATACCAATTCGCTGCGGTGCAGTAGCTTTACAGATCGCGATCGCGTGGCGTTAGCCATAAACGCAACCAGGGTTCGGTGGGTTTTCTCAACCTGGGGATGTAGGTCGCTAGGGATTTTAATCGCAGTCATGATAAATCCTTTGCTTAGTTTGTAAAATACATTGGAATCCCTAAGACGCAACAGTCCGAAATTAATCTGACTTGATTTCGGAGACTAACAGCGTTTTGATTTGTGCTTTATGTTGGCGTGCTTTAATCAACCCCCTTCTCATCTGGTAGTACCAAGGTTCTTGTCCTGTTGATCGGGCAAATCAAGACTAAAGGTGATAACTGGCAAAAGGTCGATTAGAAAATGACGTTGCTCAATGATCAGTGAGAAAAAATACATTGGGGGACACTTGCGGCTAGGCACGCTTTGCGGGAAGCTTCCTATAGGATTAAAGTTATCAGGGAGAAAGTGGTAAAAATGAGCGCTAGTAGCAATTCCAGTCAAATAAAATTTGGTACTGACGGTTGGAGAGGAATCATCGCTGATGATTTTACTTTCCCAAATGTGCGGAAAGTCACCAGGGCGATCGCAAGTTACCTCGAAACAGCTTACTCAAAAGATAGACCGGTTCTAATTGCCTACGATACTAGATTTTTGGCTGACCAGTTCGCCCAAACATCTGCTGAGGTTTTGGCAGACTTGGGTTGGACGGTGAAAATTACTGATCGGGACTGCCCCACACCAGTAATTGCCTACAACGCGCGGCTTTTGAATTCGGCGGGTGCTCTGATGTTTACTGCTAGCCATAATCCAGCGCCTTACTGTGGAATTAAATATATCCCTGATTATGCAGGACCAGCCACACCAGAAATTACTGATACAATTGTGGCTAATATTGACAGCGCATCTGATGCCCTGCCTGGCAGTAGTCCTGTGGGTAAAATTTCCATTTTTGACCCCAAACCCGAGTATCTCAAGTTTATCTACACTTTACTGGATATAGAACGGATTAAAAGTGCGAATTTAAAGGTGAAGTACGATGCGCTTTATTCTACTTCTCGCGGCTATTTGGATGAAGTTTTGCAACAGTGTCACTGTCAGTTAGAAAGCTTCCACACTAATCGTGATGTCCTATTTGGCGGCGGAATGCCAGAGCCCAAAGGTGAACAACTAGTCGGGTTGGTGGAGTCCGTACGTGCCGATCAAGCTGATTTGGGACTGGCTACAGATGGTGACAGCGATCGCTTTGGTATTGTCGATGAACAAGGAAATGTTCTCACCCCCAATACTGTGCTGTTATTACTAGCACGTCATTTAATCAAAAATAAAGGTAAAACTGGTGCGATCGTCAGGACTGTAGCCACGACTCACCTCCTAGACAATTTTGCCGCTAAATATGGGCTGCCAATTTATGAAACAGCTGTAGGCTTTAAATACATTGGTGAAAAAATGCGGGAAACTACCGTACTGATTGGAGGTGAAGAATCAGGTGGCTTAAGTATACTGGGGCATATTCCCGAAAAAGACGGTATTTTAGCTGATATGCTAGTTGCCGAAGCCATCGCCTATGAAGGTAAACCCCTGAGTCAGTTGGTTAAAGAAGCGATCGCAGAGGCTGATGGACCGCTTTACAATGACCGTCTTGACTTACACCTGACGGAGGCACACAAAACCGCTGTGATTGACTCCTTTACTCAAAATCCCCCTTGTGAGGTGGCGGGAATTAAAGTTAAAGAAGTTGGACGCAAAGACGGGATTAAGCTGTACTTAGAAGAAGGTAGTTGGGTGTTGTTGCGACCCTCCGGTACAGAACCTCTGGTACGTGTTTATCTGGAAACCAACTCCTCTGAGAAACTTACCAAGGTCGCTCAACAGATGGAAAGTGCCATCGCTAAATTAGAACCAGTAGCTGTTTAACACCTGACCCCCTAAAGAAACTTACCTTGGTAAGTTTCTTTAGTATTTGGCTAGGGAGTCTCCATCTAAGTAGCTGGGTTTTGACGTGTAAGATTCTTCAGTGACAATTAAACTAATTCTGATTCCACAACTGATTCACTGCCTTCATTGAGCGAGCATCAATCAATAAGGAATTTCCTAAAGTATCAACACACGCTGCTAGATTGTTAGCAGTACCAAGGTAAATCGATAAAGCTTGATTAATATCTAAATCCTGTTTATTCCTCTCCATTTCATAAGATAATTCCAGGTAAAATGCCCCATTTTTAGGCAGAATTGTAAATTCTTTAACTCTTGCATAATCAAATAATCGTTAAAGCTTTTAAAGGTCGTAGTAGCAACTATTTAAGAAAAGAATTCCCTGAATTGAAAAAACTACCTACCTTGTGGACTAACAGTTATTTTGTTAGCACTGCTGGTAATGTTAGTAGTGAGGTCATCAAACGATATATTAAAGACCCGCATCACGCCAAAAACTAAAAATACCAAGGTGGTTTTAACCACCGATTCGCTTACCTCTCAGGGCTAAAGCCACTTAGTTTCTCGCTTACCGCGATATTCTTATGAAAAATTTAATTCCGATTTTGATATCTTTAATAGTGGCTATTTGGGTAGCGGCGATCGCTATTATCTCAGTCCAAAATGCCACACCTGTATCTTTAAAATTCTTAACATTTCAATCGATTCAAATCCCATTAGGTTTATTAATGGCATTCACTGCTGGTACAGGTTTATTGGGAATGGCATTACTACAGCCACTTTGGAGTATGGCAAATTCTCGGCGGAGTCAGTCCCTTGATGATGATGCCGAGTTTTTTGTTGATGACCAGGATTTTTAACCAGATTCGCGTAATTCTCCGCGGCTGTATAGCCTGGGGATGCAAGGGAGGCAAAAACGAAACTTCCTTAAAGCGTTTTTTTACCACAGGTGAAAGAGTTTTGAGAACAGTTAAATTTTTGGCAATATCAAGTTTTGACTGAATCTTGCAATGTTAGTATAATATGAGTTAGGCAACTGGAAAGGAGGTGATCACTGATGGCGTTAGGTAGGGCAACTTTCAACCTATATCCTACAAAGAAAGTGAGTGCAATTGGTGCACTATCACCGAAAGCTACATAAGGACCTCTATAACGGCGCAGTATCTAATCGAATTACTTCTTATAAAAGGTTTAGTAAATCGGTATCTTATTTTGAACAACAGAACTGGTTACCAGATTTCCAAGAGATAGGGAACAGGGAACAGGGAACAGGGAATAGGGAATTGGTGTGTACTTCATGAGCCTGAAAAAGACTTTATTATGGAATTAGCAAGTTCTGTGGGATGTCAAATCATAGTTGCAAACCAGGAATCTTTATCGCCTCAGCAAGAATTAGTAGAGGATTTAATGGCAATTATTCACTGCTTTTCTTACCGGTTATACGGGTTGAGGAATTACTCCAAAGAAATCAAGGATAGCCTTAAGAATGCTATCGACACACCCCTACAAGATATGTCAGACTTAGACAGCAAAGAAATACAGTGTTGATGTCGAGCAATGCTTTTATCCATCAAAACAAAACTCAAGTTAAATAAAACCCAAGAAATATTAATGGCTAAACACGCTGGTATAGCAAGGTTTACCTTTAATTGGGGTTTAGCAACTTGGCAAGATTTGTACAAAGATGGATTAAAGCCAAACAAATATATCCTCAAGAAATTTTTTAATAATCACGTAAAACCTGAGTTGACATGGATTAAAGAAAAAGGTATTTGTCAAAAAATCACTCAATATGCTTTTGATAGCTTAGGAGAAGCTTTCCAGAGATTTTTTCAAGGACAGTCTCAATATCCTAACTTCAAAAAGAAAGGTCAAAATGATAGTTTTACAATTGATGCAGGTGCTAAACCAATTCCTGTGGGTGGCACATCAATAAAACTACCGACAATTGGATGGGTAAAAAATCATGAAGGATTACCTCATACCACCTGCAAAAGTATTACTATTTCTAGGACTGCTGATAGTTGGTATATAGCATTTTCTTATGAAAAAGAATACTTGCCAACTATTAAAGATCATGCCATTGTTGGTGTTGATTTAGGAGTCAAGGAATTAGCTACACTAAGCACTGGTGTTATATTTCCTCATCCTAAGCACTACAAGCATAACTTAGCTAAACTGCAAAGATTATCTAAGGTTTATTGCAGAAAAGCTCAAGGTTCAAATAATAAGCATAAAGCTAAAATTCAACTAGCTAGACATCATACAAGAATAGCAAACCTGAGAAAAGATACTCTTCATAAACTTACTACTTACTTATGCAAAAACCACGCGAAGATAGTAAGAGAAGATTTAAATGTTTCAGGAATGTTGTCTAATCATAAATTAGCCCAAGCAATAGCTGATTGTGGGTTTTATGAGTTGAAGCGTCAGCTAGAGTATAAAGCTAAAAAATTTGGATGTGAAATTATAGTTGCTGATAGATTTTATCCATCAAGTAAAACTTGTTCTCACTGTGGACATAAAAAAGAAATTCTTTCTTTGTCCGAAAGAATTTATCATTGCGAGAACTGCAGTTTTGAGATAGATAGGGATCTGAACGCTGCAATTAATTTATCGCGTCTGGGTTAAGGCGTGAAAGTCTACACCAGGGATAACTGCTCCCATGCTCCCATTGAAGTAGAAAGTCAAGTCTAGTTTTGTCTAGGTTTTATATAGCAGCTACTACCGAGATTACCTGTGGAGTGGGTAAACCTCTTAGAAGTCATTCTAAGACCGCGATGAAGCAGGAAGTTAACACCAAAACTACCAACGTCCAGTTAAGTCTAGATTTAGGTAGCCTTGGTTAGGTTTAACAGAGCGGTAGTTCATAATAAGTCCCGGTGATTGAGGCAAAGAATTGAAACTGGCTTTTATTATTGACCCCATCCATCAGCTTGACCCCTGTCATGATACCAGCATTGCTCTGATGGAAGCAGCACAAATATTAGGACATGAAATTTGGGTAACTCAGGCGAATCTACTGAGTGTGGTAGATAGCACAGCTTGGGCGATGTTACAGCAGGTGGAACTGGTTCCAATCCAGTTAGTGGAGGGAAGCTGGAGGGCGGTAAATCCTTGGTACAGGTTGAGCGATAGCTGTTTTACCTCCCTAGATAGAATGGATGCTGTGTTCATGCGGACAGACCCACCTGTGAATGATTCCTACCTCTACGCTACTTATGTTCTGGACTATATCGACCAAGACAAAACTTTGGTGATTAATCGTCCTAGTGGTATCCGCGGGGCGAATGAAAAAATGTATGCTCTCCAATTTACTAACGCTATTCCAGAAACTATTGTCAGTGCTGACAAAGAGTTGATCCGGAAATTTGTTGAGGCTAAGGGCGCAGCAATTATTAAACCACTGGGTAATAAAGCCGGGGAAGGAATTTTATTTTTACAATCAGGCGATCGCAATTTCAATTCCATTGTTGAACTCAGTACACTGCGTGGTCGATTACCAGTGATGGTGCAAACTTATTTACCAAAAGCTAAGGAAGGGGATAAGCGAATTATCCTGCTGAATGGAGAACCAATTGGTGCCCTCAATCGCCTTTCTAGCGGTAGTGATTTTCGTAATAATATGGCAGCTGGTGGTACTGTTGCTCCAACTACAATCACCGCCAGAGAGCATGAAATCTGTAGGGAAATAGCCGCCACCTTACGTCAAGATGGCTTAACTTTTGTGGGTATTGATGTCATCGGTGGTTATTTAACTGAAGTTAATGTCACCAGTCCTACCGGAATTCGTGAAATTGACCGACTAGATGACACTAGCTTGGGTGAGCAGGTGATTTCATGGGTTGAGGAGGCGCTCAAAACTGAAAAACCACATCAGTAATCCCCTAGCCAAGGCTTTACTTCCCGATGTGGACAATCAGGATGTTGTTCCTCTATTCAGGTAGATTGTAGCCAAAAGTTAACACCCCTACCTTGTAGGTAGGGGTTTAGCCCCATCCCCCAAGACCTCGCCAACCATAAATTTTCAGTTGCTGCCAGCTAATTGCATAAGTTTTTGAAAGCAGTTCTATTAACTCCTGCTATAGGATAAATATGACTTTTAAGTGTTGCTGCACTTAATGTGTTATCTGGGTAACACTACTACTGTGTAAAAATATTGTTTAGACACAAGCCATTGCCTGAGCCAAAAATACTTTACTTTTTTCCTGGTCTTTCTCGCCCCTTGCCTAACTTCCTGGTGGTTTACGCCGATTGCGGAGAAAGTCGGGAATATTCAGTTCGGGGGGTTTTTCTTTATGGTTCGGTGTGGGGGGATTAACTGCAGGTTGCTGCGGTGTGGGACGTTTTGGAGTAGCTGTTACTCTGGCATTAACCACGTTTTGGCTTTGTGCAGCTTGTACTTCACCGGTAAACCCAGTAGCAATTACAGTAATTCTCACCTCCCCCTGGAGCCTGTCATCAATCACCGCGCCAAAAATAATATTGGCATTGGGATCAACTACTTCATATATTGCTTCGGCGGCCGCATTCACCTCATGTAAGGTGAGATCACTGCCACCTGTAATATTAAATACAACCCCTCTAGCTCCTTCAATAGAACATTCTAATAAAGGCGAAGAAATAGCCGCGACTGCTGCTTCTCTGGCTCTTGATTTACCAGAACTCACACCTATCCCCATCAATGCGGATCCCGCGTCTGCCATGACGGCTCTAACATCGGCAAAGTCAACGTTTACCAAGCCGGGGATGGTAATAATATCGGAAATCCCCTGTACCCCTTGACGCAGGACATCATCCGCATAGCGAAATGCTTCTTGTACTGGCGTTTGTTCTGGTATGACTTCGAGCAACTTATTATTGGGGATAATAATCAAAGTATCTACTCTACTTTTTAGCCCTTCAATGCCTTGTTCAGCTTGGCTGGTGCGGCGACGACCTTCAAAAACAAATGGACGTGTGACCACCCCCACGGTTAAAGCCCCCATTTCTTTGGCTACCTCCGCCACAATTGGGGCTGCACCTGTACCCGTACCCCCTCCCATACCAGCAGTGATAAATACTAGGTCAGCACCTTCTAACGCTGTAGCAATCTCGTCTCTTGATTCTTCAGCTGCTTTTTGACCAATAGCAGGATTACCACCGGCGCCTAAACCTCGTGTGAGCTTTTGCCCAATTTGCAATCGACTGGGCGCACCCGCCAAGGTCAAAGCCTGGGCGTCAGTATTGATTGACCAAAACTCTACTCCTGCGACATCAGATTCAATCATGCGGTTAACCGCATTTCCACCACCACCACCAACACCAATCACTTTGATATTGGCCACCCGACCCGGAACAATCTCCCCAATGCGGCTTTCTTCCATAGACATCTTTTTACCATCATAGTTTTGCCCAAAGTTCAGCCCAGAGTTATTAAAAGGTTTGTTGGAATTAACTGCTAGGGGAAATCCCGGCTGTCCCAAAGATTGGGCTTTTTTATATATCAGATATTGGTTATTATCAAGCATTGAATTCAGAGTGGTAGATAAACAACTTTTTCAGGTATTTTTCCTCAAAACCTTCGTGTCTAGGTAGCCCTTGGCTAGAAAAATAATATTTCTCACCTAAGAGTCACCTATCGGTTGACACTGCCAAAATATATGGCGCTGTTCTTGATTGTGATGGCGATTCCCAACATTAACAAAATTGTAATTGCCTTCTCTGGCTCTGGGAAGAGGCTAATGACCCATTGGCTAAGGCTATAGGACATATAGGACAGCTAATTCTAGAGAACTATACCCAAATTTCCTGAAAATTTCTCTGTATAACTTCTAGTGAATATTTATTATCTTTACGGTTATATTGCTGATTTAGGGCATAATCACCTCTACTTTTTCTGGTTCATACTTGAGATTAGGAAATATTTCTAGGGATTTTGGGGGTGATCTTTGGGATCGATTTGGTTCATATGTACTAATGGAGATGCGGGATTTCTCAAATCAATGTACTTGATTTGACTAAAATCCATTTTTGCAGATAAATATCGCATTTGGGCGAGTATTTTGACTTTTCTGGTTAACTCAGGACTGAAAGCACCAATGTGTACATCTCCTAGTAGCTGGGTTTTCAAAATTATATTGTTGGGATCTTGCCAATCAACCTCCATTATTTTCACGGGACTTTGAGTTAATAGTGGATAAACTTGACTCCAATAGGAGCCATACTGTTCTGGGGAACCAATAACTTTGAGACTCGGAAGTTTGATCTGGGGATGGAATAACTTGTATTTTTCTAAGGGCATCAAAACCCCATTACCATCTAATAAGCCCGCAGGGGAGTTTTCCCTTGGACTTTGAGATGTGACCTTGTCCACCGGTTGGAGTGCGATCGCTACGGGTACTCTTGGCTGTATTTCGATATTCAGTCCCGGTGGAAAAAGACGGCGTCGCACAGTTGCTTGTGCAATAGTCGGTTTTTCCTGCAAAGAGTTGGCGATCGCTTGGGGTTTAATTCGCCATAAAGACTGAGGATAGGATATCTCTAGTAATGACTCAATTGCCTCTGGGGAGAGTAATTGCTCACCTGATTTCACGATAATTTGCTCTTGAGCCTTGACTACCCATATGGGTTGGACTGCTACCCAAAACAAACCACCTGCTAAACCACTAATGACTACAGTGCGCCAAATCGCCTGAATTATTTTTACCCGATGCTGCCGACGTATTTGGTGACGGCGCTCGGATAAATCATTTCGGGAACCTGATACTGTGCCTGGCATTCCTTCCCCTTTATATTTGCGGTAAAAATTCGTGCTTGCGATCAGATCGTTTCTTTTCCTTAATTAACCCGTGAGTATCTATGAATCTTTTGCCTCCATTTTTGCATTTACATCCGCTACACCAATATTCAAGCCAGTATTAAGCTTCAACCTCTGTAGCCCTTGATAGCTATGATTATCTATGTAGTACAAACACCACAAATGAAACTAATGCACAATATTGTGCCAGATATGAAATCTGGGAGCCGCTTGTCAATTAATCATGCCTAGTACATTGCTGGCTAAATATTCTCGAATATGAACATATGTTGCTAGGGGAGCGCAGATCCTTCAATTTCCGATCACCAGTTATTATTTTGAGATTGTTAATAACACTTATAAAGGGATACAGCCTTAGCGTCAATACTGTTACTTTCAATTTCAATGGGTAATGATTGTGGCACAGAAAAGTCAAAGCTTGGAATCCCCCAGCAAATACCGATAAATTTTCGCCTTTAGCACTTCTCCTGCCTAGTTTTAACTCTGTGCATTCTCCCTTGGGGTCAAACACTAACATCCGCTAGTGATGACCAAAGGAGCTTGACATTTTGACCACCTGCCTGATTCTGATAGTATTTAGTATATCTATGAGTTAAGAGTTATGAAGAGTAATGAAGTTTTTTAAAATCTGAAAAAACTGATTACTCTTTTGCAGATCACGAACTCAAGGAGCGATCGCTCTCCAACAAATCATCGTTATTTTCCGGTTCACGATCATTCTCCATGGCAGCCCCGGGCAAAGTGGCTAAAAAGGTTTTCAGCCTCATGCGCTCAATGTAAGGCCAGCCTCCTTCAGATTCAATGTCTTTGAGTAAAGAGTAGAGCTTCTGGCGATTATCAGGCAAACTCTGTTGAAAAGCACCATCCCGGATATCTCGATGTAACTGTTCTAAATGACGCAACAAGCCCAAAAGAGCGATGGCATCTCCTTGAGAAACGCTAGCTACATCAAGCACTGCTGTGGTGATCGCTTGCAATTTCTCAGATAACTTCCTAGATTCAAAACGTTCGTGGTTACTCATGGAACTATCTCCGTCTAAATGAGGCCTACTCAAATTTACCGAAGATTTTTAGCTTTCATTCCTGAGCAAAGGATAATCAGCGATGAGGAGCGCCGCTTGGCTTAACACATGGGGGTCAGGGGCAGAGGAATTTATAGAGCCTCCAGTTTTCCAGATTACAGTCCACCATAGTTTATTATAAAAGACGGTCATCAACTCTAGCTCTGCCTCCCAGTCCGCTAAATGCAATCGCGTATTTTTTGATCAGATGAGAGAGCTTTGATCTTGAGTTAAAAAAAATCGTATGATCTGGCTAATTTCCCTATAAAGCAATGGGCTGTATATTATGTAGTATACTCCTACTTTATAATACACAACCATTTGGGCAACACCGAAAATGCCATAGGCATTAGTTTTACAACTTAGATATTAATTTTTGAAATTGAGGTTGACCATGAGGTATCGCGCTTTAATTGTTGCATTCTTGGCTGTATGCCTGGGGCTATTAACCGCTTGCAGTGATGCTCCCACTGCTTCTAATAGTAGGGATTTACTAACTTACGAACAAATTCGTGGCACTGGTTTAGCTAATAAATGCCCCCAACTAGCAGAAACTAGCCGTGGTTCCATTCCCATTCAATCAAGCCAGTCTTATATCATCAAAGAACTTTGTTTGGAACCAACAACTTTCTTTGTCAAAGAAGAACCTGCTAATAAACGGCAAGTAGCAGAGTATGTACCCGGTAAATTGTTGACCAGATACACCTCTACTATTGACCAGGTACAAGGTGACCTAAAAGTCAACCCAGATAATAGCCTGACCTTTGTAGAAGCTGATGGTTTGGACTTTCAAGCCATCACTGTAAAACTCCCCGGTGGTGAATCAGTACCTTTCCTGTTTACCATCAAAAATTTAGTTGCTCAAACACAAGCTGGTTTGACCAGTATCAATACCTCTACTGACTTTGAAGGTACTTTCAAGGTTCCTTCCTACCGTGGTTCTTCTTTCCTAGATCCTAAAGGTCGTGGTATCGTCACTGGCTATGATAACGCCGTGGCTCTTCCTGCCCAAGCTGATGATGAAGAACTCACCCGCGCTAATGTCAAACGGATTGAAACTCTTGATGGCACAATTTCCCTACAGGTAGCTAAAGTAGATAACATTACTGGTGAAATTGCTGGGACTTTCGAGAGCGAACAGCCATCTGATACTGATTTAGGTGCTGGTGAACCTAAAGAAGTCAAGATTCGCGGTCTATTTTACGCACGGGTTGAACCAAATCGCGCCTAAATTACCCGGAATGATTCGTAATTATTGACTCAATTATAAGACTTTACCCATTTGTTTCCCTTGATGTGAAAGCAAATGGGTTTTTTCTCGGCTGGTTTGCTCATCATATTCAAATCCATGAAAGTTCCAATCCCATCGTTAATCTGGAACAATATGGTATTGAAGTTCCGAGAATGGTAGGTAAAGAACCTGTTAATTCAGCATCCTCACATACTCCGGTCGAACCTTGTTAAAGATGGAAACTCAAAAAAAAATTGAATTTGCTGGTTTACCTCTAGCGGTTTATCGAGAAATCGCGGCTCATTTGCGTCAAATTGAAGGCGTACAAGTGGGTTTAATTCCCCAATCATCTTCCGAATTCGATTACAAGCAAAGTCAAATTGCTGGGTTTAGAGATTTCTATGACATCCCATTTAGCTTCAGAAAGTCAGCAACGCCTAGAGGAAATCTTGGCCTACTATCGCAACCGCTATGATATTTGATCGTAAAAATTTACTTCCCCATTTTCTCTGATTTGAAGTGACCCTAATCAGGGTCTTTTTTTGTACTTTTGATTCTTGAAATAATAAATCTAACCCATATACCACTTTTATAATACAAAAGTCAATACTCCATAAGTGAGATTTCATAAATTATTTAGGGCTGGTAAAGTGTTAATTTAAGATTACTCGTGAGCAAAACTAAATATACGCATATACTATAATACACATAGCAGAATTACTGCCAGTCTCAAGATGACGTGATTTCCTGCATGATGTGCAATAATTCTTACATTATATTGGTGTGGCTGTCTCAGTGACTTTAACAAGAATTTCCCCCGGAGAAAAACTCACTCCTACACAACAACTCGGATTAAATTTAGTCTCTCGGCTCAGTGGTGGACGAGATGTAATCTTGGCTATTGATTTAACAGAAAGCGTTGGCTTAAATGATCAAGCTCGGATTCGGTTGCGTCAAATCGTTCAAGACAGCATTCAACCGGGAGACTATATCTACATTGTTCCTTTTGCTAGGGATGTGGTGTTAGAAGAATCTACACCTAGTCTTAATCCTTTGGGAGAACCGATTAAGTATATTGATAGAAGTGAGGAAAATATTGCACAACTATTGGAAAAAATTCCCTTAACATCTGATAGCAAGTATTACGGTACAGATATTCAGCGCGCTGAGTTAAGGGTTTATCAAGGTATTGCTCAAATTAATCATCATCGCTTGCAAAGAAGACAAGTAATTAAGCCACAATCTGTTATTTGGTTAACTGATGCACCCTTATTTACAGAACCGGGAATTACCTCAGACATATGGATAGAAACCCCTGCTGATAGTCCATTAAGAATTGCTAATTCTCCAGAAAGTCAAGAGCGACAAGCTTGGATGGAAATATTACCCATGAACAAGCGATCGCTCTCCATCACCACAGGGGAAAATCAACCATATACATTAACTGTTGTTGATATTGATCCCACAGTTCAAGAATTTTGCACACCAGCACCAGGTAATCGAGAAACTTGTTTAGTTAATCCCTATTTAAGGCAACAGTTATGGCTCCCAGGTTTAATTTTACTTTCAATCATCGCTAGTTTATGCGCTTGGGGATATAAACTACACCGCTCACAGAAAAATTGGCAATTATCTATAGAAATTCCAGAACAAGAAGAACAAATATGTCGGTTAAAGAATAAGCAAAAAATCGCCATTGGTGAAGACGACGGAACTTATCCAGACTCTATCCCCTGTCCGGGTGGAGAGATCCGAGCCTACTTAGAACGACAGGGAGAGAAACTCTACTTAGTGCCATTAAGTTCACGCTTACCGCCGATTCATTATAACGGACGGGAAATTACCTCCCGTACCGCCATCTCTGGGTCTAAATTTAAGCTCAATTGTCCAGATAATCGCCAACGCGATTATGAAATGAATATCCAAATCAAAAAATAGTCTATAGAGGAGTATTTCTATGAACGCAGCGAACAATGAACAACAATATCAAGGAATTAACCGCACAGTTTGTATAGGATTAGGTGGAACTGGTAGGGATGTTTTAATGCGAATTCGGCGCTTAATAGTAGACAAATATGGGGATTTAAAAAAGCTCCCCATTGTCAGTTTTGTCCACATTGACACCGATAAAGCTGCCACTCAAGTCAGTGGTATTCGCACCGGGAGTATTTATCATGGTGTTGATCTAAGTTTTCAGCAATCAGAAAAAGTCACCGCTACCATGTCATCCAGAGAAGTGACTACCTTTGTTGAAGGGTTAGAAAGGCGTTCAGAATACAACGATTATGGACCCTATGACCACATTGGTAGATGGTTCCCACCCCAATTATTACGTAATATTAAAGCAGTAGAAGACGGTGCTAAAGGGATTAGACCAGTAGGAAGATTGGCTTTTTTCCACAACCACCAGAAAATACAATTAGCTATCAAGAACGCTGAAGAACGTACCAGAGGACACGAGGCTTATTTACTCAGATCCGGTCTGAAAGTAGAGCCAGGATTAAGTATTTTTGTAGTGGGTTCCCTGTGCGGTGGTACAGGTAGCGGGATGTTTTTGGATATCGCTTACAGTCTCAGACATTTTTATGGTGATCATGCTAGATTTTGCGGTTATTTAGTGATTAGTCCGGAACTGTATGGCAATGCTCCCAGCATGAATGCTAATACCTATGCTGCTCTCAAAGAACTAGACTACTATAACCGTCCAGGGACAAAATTTGAAGCTTGTTATGACATCCAAAATCCTGTGTATGTGAGCGAAAAACGTTCACCCTTTGATTATACTTATTTAGTTTCCCATCAAACCAGCGGCGAATATACAATCCTCAACCAAGGTAAATTATGCAACGTTATTGCTCATAAAATTTCCCTTGATTTTAGTAGTGAATTAGCACCAATCATTAAAGGTAACAGAGATAACTTTTTACAACACATTATTGATTGGGATAAACACCCCCGTCCTAATCCCCAGCGTTACCTCACATTTGGATTATCCGCCATTTATTTTCGCCGTGATGCCGTAGTCGAAATTTCCTTAAACAAAGTTGGGTTAGAACTGGTGAATTTTTGGTTGAATGGTAAAAGTCAAAGCCCAGATCCGCGGGATTTACTACAGCAATTTCTCCTAGAGTGCCATTGGCATAATGACCTGGTTACTAGGGATGGTTTAATTACTAAACTAGCAGAGGGAGTGGAAGAATACAATAGCACATTTAACAACAGCATTATCACATGGAAAAATAAAATCAATAAGTTAATCAATGAGTGTGAACATAAGGACGACAGAAATAATTTACGTCAAAGAGTACCTAAAGAATTCCGTGATCAATTCCGTAAAGTACAACCAGGAGAAACTGAAAGTACTAGAGGACAATGGTTAACCAAGTTAATGGAATTAACTCCTAACTTAACCAAACAACTCCAGGGTGATATTCATGATTATCTCACTCAGCTACTTACACCCAATAAGTCTAATTTTTCCCTCAAAAGTAGCCGTGATTGGTTAGATGCACTGCAACATGAGTTAAACGATTACCAACGGGATATACAAGCGTCTCTCAATGATTTTGCGAACATGAGAACACCTGAAGACGTAGATAGAGTCTGGGCTGAAACTGACCAGGTTCTTACAGATATCGAGGCTAAATTTGTCATCCCCAAATTTAATAATAAAAATCAACAATTTCAAACAGAAATTAAAACAGCTTTGCAACAAGTTCAGAAAATTATCAAACATAACTTTGACTTAACTGTACGACAGGAAGCACTACGAGTTGTCAAGAGACTGCAAACATACGTACAGGAGAAAATTAGTCAGACTAGTGCTTTTGACAGCCTATTAAATGACTTAAAAAACATTTACGAAAGACAAGATAGAGAGTTACGGGATTTGAATTTCGATGAAATGAGCGGTGAAGCCATATTTGATGATGAAGACATCGAACGCTGTCACCAAACTATGTTACCTGTAGATGACTTACGTTCCCAGTTAGCCCTGATCAGTTCAGAAATTACAGAACCAAGTGGTAGAGGAAAGTCTTTGACCAGTTTCTTAGAGAAGGAACGCACCACCCAAGAACTGCTGCAAACAGAGATGAATTTGAGAATTGACAGTATGTTTGCTTCACGGGGTACTAATATTGTCAAATCCGTAATTAAGCGCTTCATGCAAAACTACTCAACAGCACGTTCAACCCGTTTAGCACAAATTATGGAAGAAGCTAAACCCCTATTACCACTGAGTTTGAGTGATCCCTATTTTTGGGATGATCCTGGTAAAACTAGTCAATTAGTGGGCTTTAAAGATACCGATGAATTAGAAGTCAGACAGTTTAAATCTTTGCTGACTACAGATTTAGGGATTTCGCCAACAGTCTTAAAATCCTTGCAAACTGAGGATGAGATTTTATTTGTCAATGAGTATGGTGGGTTTCCTCTGAGATTAATTAATAGTCTGGAAAGAATGCGTAACTATTACCTCAGGGAACAGAATTCCCGGAGCGCTTCTCTACATAATGATTACCGTGTGGTTTTCCCAGATATTATTCCACCAGATGCAGTGACAATAGAACAATTAGAAAATGTTTTCTATCCCTGTCTAGGTCTACAACTATTGCAGACCAACCCGCAAAATCAGCAGTTAGAGTTTACATATTATGATGGTTTGCGCGACTGTTACTCCACAGCTGCTCTCAGTTCAGAATGGGGACAGACTTTCAGAGGAACTGGCGAACCGTCAGGATATGAAATTAGCTTTGCAAGGTATTTTAGATCAGGAAATTTCTGTTATGGAAAGACAACCTGAACTGTGGAAAAGTGAATATTTACCCAAATTCAACAGCTTTGTCAATGAAGTTGACAAGTTACCACAGGAACATCCTAACTATCCTTACAGGAATGCATTAATTAACAATCAAAAAGGAACTAAAGAAGGAATTATTCTCAGGTTCCGCAGAAAAATGAATGATAAATTTAATTCCCCAACTCCAGAAAATAGTTTACCGCAAAGCTTAGATAGCAGAAGATCTCTTGTGGGCGAGATAGTAGATGGTGAATCGGTGCAATATACCGATACTGGGGCACAAATGCGGTTAGACTTAAAGAATTTACAAGACCTTTTAGGGGATGGCCTGATTACTCAAGAAGATTACGAGCGTCAAAAACAAAGAATCTTAGACCAATTCTTAAATTAATTTCGTTTACTAAGCATCCTCTCACACATTTGATAATCAGGGAAGTATCATGACATCAATACCAGGGGAATTAATTTTGGCTACCCTCGTGGTCATTGTTATACCATCCATACTTACTATCTGGCTGCGTTGGAGTTTGTATAAGTATTTGCAAGATGTAGCGGAGAAAGTACAAAGACTAATTAATCATGCTCCACGAGGGGTACAACCTAAAATAATCACCACACTAGAAAGCAGATTTGAAAAAGCTAGCAGCCAGTTAGATCAAGTTAATACAGCAGCATTAATCGAACAAGTTTATAGTCAAGAAAAGTTTAAAGGTTTTTCTATTGAACAAATAGAATATTTGTGCCGCATTATCCCCAATTTGCTCTTAGCTTTTGGGTTACTGGGTACTTTTTTTGGCATCACAATTAATTTATCTGCCCTGAGTGAAACCCTCAATAATACTGCTGCTTCTAATATTAATGATTTAGTAGGTCAAATACAACAATCATTATCTGGGATGAGTATTGCCTTTGTCACTAGTTTGACGGGATTATTCTTTAGTGCGGCGCTAACAATAGTTAACTGGAAATTTAATACTAGCGCTCTTAAGTATCACGTTATCAGTTCCTTAGAAGACTATCTAGATAATATTTACCTGCCTGAAGTTCAAGGTGATACTCGCCTTGATAAAATAGTCAATAGGATGGTAGAACAGCAGGATGAGTTTTTAACTAAATTTGGTGTGACTGTGCGAGATGCGGTGGAAAGTTCTATGGCTAAGGTCGCAGAACAAATAATCGCAGGGAATCAGCAAGCGACAGATTTGGCCAGACAAGTTTATGAAAAGTTTACAGAGTCAGCAGGTACTATATCTGCTGCTGCTCATGAGTTTGACATTGCCATACATCAACTCAATGGTAAATCTCAGATATTTAAAGATGCGGCGAACATCTTTGCTAATAGTCAATTTCCTGAGAAGTTATTAGCAGCGACTAATAATTTAACCCAGATAGAGGAGAGATTTTCTAACTCTGCTGGAAGTTTAGCTAATACAACAACATCATTTAATTCATTGGTAGTTCAACTGCAAGCACTGGGAGAGGAAATTAAGAGCGTCAATCAAATATCATCCCTAATATTAGATTTAAATCGTATTAATCAAAAGTCTCTGGGTGAGATTATACCTCAACTTAAGGAAGGTGCTGATAGTTTTGCGATCGCAGTAACCAGACTTGAGCAATTAGAAAGTAACCTGATGAATGAGGCTGGAAGTTTAGAGGCGATTTCCGGGGATTTACGAGATTTTATCCAGACAATAAATAATCAAGCTGGTAATATTTCTCAGGAAATGGTCAATGGCTTTGCTAAAGCTGTAACTAGAATTGAACAATTAGAAAATAACCTGATGGATAAGGCTAAAGGTTTGCAGCAAATTACTTTAGATATGCAAGGCTTCGTAGAAATTATCAATAAACACGCTGGAACAGTTAATACATCTCTGGGTAATATATCTCAGCAAATAGATAGGAATTCTGAAAACATATCACGGTTAATGAATAGTAGTAATTCTACTCTGGTTACAGAGTATCAGAATATAGGTAACCTATTGCTGGAAGGTGTGAACAAACAAACAGCAGTAAATCAAGATATCAATGGGAATTTGCAAGATTGTATTCACCATCTCAATGATGCTAAACATGAAATTTATCGGTTACGAACGGAAGTAAAAAGCTCAACATTGAACCCTGAAGATCAAATCATAGATAATTTTACTCATAATAAATAAATTTGACATTTAAATAGGAAAATATGGCTAGACGTTGGCAACGTAATGATTATCATGAAGAATTAAATATTTCCACAGCTTTTACAGATTTAATGTCTAATGCCTTTATGATCCTGCTGTTGTTTTTGTTACTTTTTATCATTAGGTCATTTGTTAATCAAAAACCGGAGTTAGTAGATAGGCAACTAGAGACACCCCCAATTATTCTGATTCCAGATGACCCTAAGCATAGATTTGAATCTGGAAGTGCAAGAATTAACCCCAGGTTTTATAATTACATTGCGACAAAAATCTTACCGGAAATTGAAAGGGCAAGTAAACAGTATAATATCGATATTATAGAGGTGATCGGACATACTGACGGTCAGCCTAATGGTAATATGCCCAGTAACCTAGACTTGAATTTAGAAAATGTCGCCCGTGGTGGATTGGAATTAGAGAAACTACAAGCGGGTTCTAATGCTGATTTGGGGTTAATGCGTGCTTTAGCGGTAGTCCAACAGCTGCGTAATATTCAGGTTAAAGAAAAAAAACTTCCGGGATTGTCCTTCCGTGCTTATTCGGCGGCTCAGTTAATATTACCTAGTGGGGAATTTGCTCCCGTAGTACGTGCACCAGATCAGAACCGCCGCCGCATTGAAATCCGTTTTACCCGGTTGGGTGAAGAGCGAACCGTAAAGTAGTTTAAGTTATTTTGACACTCTGCGGTCTGAAGACACGCAGATTCTTTAAGACTTGCTTAAAAGGAATAGTCAATTATCCCCCTACACGCTCAAAACAACTACCTACGGATAAGTGTTGCAATTGCGCAAAATTTTATATTTTTTTGGCTTTCTGAGTCCATCGAATTTTGGCGGTATACACTCTGTATTTTGCCTTTGCTTGTTTACCCAGGCTACGGTCAAAGCCGAGACGAGATAAATCAGGGGTTTCTCCTGCTCAAAATACTTCTTCGTGCAGATGGTTATTCTTACTCGCACCTTGATTATATCATCACGGCGAATCAATTCGCCGTTGGCACTTCCTCCACTGTCTAAAGCCAAGTGGAGGAAGTGCCTTTTTTGCGATTTTCTTGTGAAGCAGATTCTCAATATTAGGGTATTTGTAGACAAATGCTAACATTAGGTGAGGAAATTGCTAGTTACTGAGGTAAACTTGCAAGCAATATCATCCACAATCTTACTCGGCTGCTCTTCGGTTTTGTCATAACTGATAATGGAAAACTGGCAATTTCTCATACAGAAACAGGGCGATCGCTCTTGGTATAACCTCCAATTCCCAAACTTAGAAATTTCGGAAGGTATCTACAGAGTTTTGGCTCGTTCTCACCTGGGTAATACCGAGGTAGAAATACGGGTAACACACTCATCAACTCAACAGATACCCTCAAAGCGGTTAATTCACAAGCAATCGCGGCGGACTGATGCACAAGGTTTAATCTCGGTAATTCCTTTTACCTACCTCAAACCAGGAACTTGGCAATTCCAATGCTCGGCGGATTTGATGTCAGATTTGCTCGGTAAATCCTGGCAATACTCCATATATATAGAAGTATTGTTTCAACAATCTACTGGGGTATGGAGTCCATCCCCCACGGACGAAAATCGGGGATCAAATTTACCACCATTTCACCCTACTACAACCAGTATTATCAGCCTAAGTGATTTAGGAATTCCAATAGCAATGGACAACGCAGTTATAAGTCAGCCTGTTAGTCCAGCCTTATTGCAAGGTGAAACAGCCCAACAGAGGGTAGAAAATTTCATGGCTGTAGGTTTAAACAGCACTGAAACTGTGTCAGATGATCATAGGGTTGAGGATACTTTATCTATAAAACCATCGCTACCGCTATCGTTGAGCTTAGATCGAGAAACATACATTGCTCCTTGGGGAGAAACAGCAGTGATTCGGGGGCGAGTGGAGCTACAAGACCAGATAAATTGGGAAGGTGAAAAAGCTCCAGAACGTCTTTATGCTTTGGAATTACTAATTGAGCTGCGATCGCCTACAGGCTCAGATATTTTCACCCAGGTTTGGCAGCCTTTACCAGACAGCACTTTACCAATTAAAATTAGCTCTGCAATTTGTATTCCCGTGGATTGTCAATCCCAGCTGATTTTGGCAGACATCCATTTGTATGGCGCACTCACAAAATTGGGCGAGGTCGTACTATTAGCTAATCAGTCTTTTAAAATTACGGCAGATATTACAGAAGTGCTAGCTACATTTCCCCAGCAAAATTTATTGAATCACCCTATAGATGAGGAGCTTGCGCAGCAAAACAAGACTAGAGACCCCATCAACTGCAAGCAACTGGGGATAAAAGATCATGGTGTGCTTCTCAACAGCACTTTTCCCTACTTAAAACGCCTGGAAGTTTTACCAGATAAAACAGATGTAGCTGCTGAGGACTTCCAGCAGATGGATAGAACTGTATCTGAAAATCAAAAGACACCGGAATTACTCCGTGCTCGTGAAGAGTTGCAAATAGTAATCCCACAAGATTGGACGGGAAATGCACACCCGAGTCACTATTCATCTCCTCTGATTAGAAAGTGGATAGAAAGCCAAGGATATCCCATCCCTCAATTAAGCCCTGGGGTTTTAGCTCTCCAAAAATAGCGGATCCTCAAAGGGGGGAATTTAACTCACAATTACACTTAGGATCTCAAAGCTATATCGACCAGATACCAGTCTCAGGAAATACTGGAGAAACCCTAAATACACCCAGTCCTGAGAAGATAGAGAATATCAAAACAGTCAACCAGTTACCAAGAATTGTGTTAAAAATTTTGAGAATTTAAAAAATCAGGTGAAATTTACAGTAAGCTCGTTTTCGAGGATTGTCTAATTATTCAAGAGGAAAGTTAACTATGGCAGCTTCATTTTTGCCCTCTATCTTGGTTCCCCTGACTGGGTTAGTTTTTCCAGCAGTGACAATGGCGTTTTTGATGTTATACATTGAACGCGAAGATATCGGCTAATTAGTTGGGTGAATTTTCCACGTCTTCAAGGCGTGGGAATCTTACATAACAAAACCGGTTGTTTTTGCTGAAAAAGACCAAAAACAACCGGCTTGTTAAACATTAATTATTAAACAATTGCCAGGAAATACTGAGTAATTTTTTTCCGGCTCAAGCTTTTTTTACAATGAAGAACCGACTCCAGCGTAGGCTCCATAAAAGAAAATGCCTAAAACTGTAATTACACCTAAACCCGCGATTGTAGCGACAATCCACAGGGGAATTCTTCCACTTCCAGCAGACACAGCTTTTCTCCTCCCTTAACAAGAAATCAACATTGATTGAATAAACAAAAATTTACAACAACTGTTTCAGTTAGTTAAAGAAGTAACTGGAGAACAGAATTCCTAGAACAAAAACAAGAAGTAGTCCCAGGTATAGTGAAGTCCGGTTTAACTCTACCGGTTGATTATTAGGATTGGGCGTTCTTTCCATGATTAGCTCCTAGCGTTGAATAAACTGCATAGCGGCGATCGCGCCCAAGAAGAACACACTGGGTACACCTAAAGTGTGTACTGCTAGCCATCTGACCGTAAAAATGGGATAAGAAACTGGTTGATTGATGTTATTTCCGCTAGTCATGATCCGAAACTACTTTCCAATAAACTGTTCAACTTGCTGTTTAGCGCCAAAACGATCCTTGACAATAGGCAATTCTTGCCGTGTTTGTGTGTAGTATTCGTTAGGACGGGGTGTACCGAAAGCATCATAAGCCAGTCCAGTGCTGACAAATAGCCATCCGGCAATAAACAATGCTGGAATAGTGATACTGTGAATCACCCAGTAACGAATGCTGGTAATAATGTCCGAAAACGGACGTTCTCCAGTGGTACCTGACATTTAGATCCTTACCTTTACAAAGATTGTTATTGTCTATTATCCTACAAAGTTTAGAAAGAGTTACAACTTGCAACGACCTTCTCACAAATCAAGACATACTTAAGCCCATGATGCCACTAAGCGGCCGCTTGTGAAAAACTTTCACTGATATTGGGTTGGTATTTGAGCAAAATGCCGCGATCGCCTATGACAAAACCTTGCTCAGGACCGAAGAAAACAATCTTATACAAATTAGCAGCGACCCCTTCCACATCCCGGTCTTTTTCCCAGGTTTGACCACCATCAGCACTGTGGAGTAAATTACCACTACCACCGCCGATCCAAATATCATTAGCAGTGCGATAAGCCAAATCGAGTAAACCCCAGCTGGTAGCCAACTCAGGATTTTGTGGGTCTTGCCAACTTTCAGGATTTTCCGGGTCGCTAAACTGTACCTGACCACCCCGCGCTAGCAACCACAACTGTCCATTCTCAGCAAAACCCATATTTTCTAACCGTCGAGAGTTATTGCGGTTATGGGGTGTCCAAGTAGTTTGTCCCGACTTCCAAGTTGAGTAGAAACTACCCTTAGCAGAAACAGCAACATACTTACCGTCAGATGAACGCTGCATATTACGCACCACGCCAACAGCACCTTCTACCTGAGCCTTCCAGTTTTTACCCCCGTCCTCAGTTTTGTATATAGCGCCCAAATCCGTAGCCATTTCCGCCGTATTCTCTCCCAGAGCATAGATAGCAATGGGACTACCGGGTAATTTTGAACTCAGAGTAATACTCGACCAAGAACCACCTTCATCAGTGGTATGCAACAGTAGTGAAGGTTCACCCAAAATCCAGCCTTCTTGTCCAGCAAAACTGACTGAGTCAAAGCGAGTCCTAGCATCATCTAGTGACAATCTTAGGGGTTCCCAAGTATCACCACCATCATGTGTTTCCAGAATAGTAGCATTGCTACCTACGAGAAAACCATGCTGAGGGTTATCAGTAAAGGCAATATCTAGCAGCTTAGACCCTGTTGGCACAGAAATAACCGCCCAAGGGTTATAGCTGGTAGAGGGGACATTGCTACAACCTATACACAAGAAAACCACCATCAACAAGGCAAATATTTTTTGCCAGTTTTTCATAATACTCATTTTTTTCTAAATTTTCACCTTAATGGCAATGGCAGCCCTCTAAACGTGCTAAAAAAGATAACGGGTCTTATTGTAAGCCGTAGAGACTGATAAAAAACAAGAAACCTAGAGCCAGAGCTCCGAAAATCAGGAGATTTTTTTGCGTTGGCGTGAGGGTATTAACACCCAAACCATAGCCGAAATTTTCTTTAAACCCAGATGCAGTACCAGCCGGGCCAATATTGGCGAAAGCGGTCCTTTTAGCCGTACATACTGGACAACGCCACGTAATCGGCAATTCAGCAAAGGCGGTTCCCGGTTCAATATTATGGCTATCGTCTCCCTTTTCAGGTTCGTAAACATAACCACAGGCACGGCATTCAAAACGGTCTAATGCCGGAGTTTCAACAGCTTGTTCGCTATTTTGTTCGCTCATGGCTAAAACCTCACAGAGGAGAAATATTAAATATCCGTTAAAAATTATGACATAACTGTGAAGCTTTTCCATCATCTGTCAAAACGACAAATACCTCAAATGACTCTGTTGCCCAGAGTTCAGAAAAGCCAAACAGATATAATGTAAAAGAAATTAACAGCCTTATTTACACCATAAGCGGTAGATATTCATTGTGTTTGTCCTCAGCGGTTACGAGTACCTTCTAGGCTTCTTCATCATCTGTAGCCTAGTTCCCGCCCTTGCACTTTCAGCCTCCAAGCTCCTGCGCCCCAGTGGTAACAGCCTGGAACGGCGCACCACGTACGAATCTGGTATGGAACCCATTGGGGGAGCCTGGATTCAGTTCAATATTCGCTACTACATGTTTGCCCTCGTCTTCGTCGTCTTTGATGTGGAGACTGTATTCTTATATCCTTGGGCGGTTGCTTTCCACCGTCTGGGACTGTTGGACATTCATCGAAGCCTTAATTTTCATTGCAATTCTTGTAATTGCCCTAGTCTACGCATGGCGTAAAGGAGCGTTGGAATGGTCTTGAATTCAAATTTAACTAGCCCAAACAAAGAGCAAATCCTCAACCCGATTGAACGCCCCACCATCACTCAGGATTTGTCAGAAAATGTCATTCTCACTACAGTTGATGACCTTTACAACTGGGCTAGGCTTTCGAGTCTGTGGCCCTTGCTGTTTGGTACAGCTTGCTGCTTCATCGAATTTGCAGCTTTAATCGGCTCTCGGTTTGACTTTGACCGTTTTGGTCTCATTCCCCGTTCTAGCCCCCGTCAAGCCGATTTAATCATTACTGCTGGGACAATTACCATGAAGATGGCACCCCAATTAGTGCGTCTTTATGAACAAATGCCTGAGCCCAAGTATGTAATTGCTATGGGCGCGTGTACAATTACCGGCGGGATGTTCAGTATCGATTCTCCTACAGCTGTCCGCGGAGTTGACAAACTGATTCCTGTAGATGTTTACTTACCGGGTTGTCCTCCCCGTCCAGAAGCGATTATTGACGCAATTATTAAATTGCGCAAAAAAATAGCGAATGATTCCATGCAGGAACGGGGTCAAATTAAGCAAACCCACCGTTTCTACAGCACAACTCATAATCTCAAGCCCACTGAGCAAATTTTAACCGGTAAATATTTGCAGTCAGAAACTCGCTACACACCACCCAAGGAATTGACAGAAGCTATCGGTCTACCAGTTCCACCCGCACTACTGACAGCAAAGACGCAACAAAAGGAGCAAAACCGTGGCTGAAGAAGATTCTAAACCCGTACCAGCAGCAGAAGAGTCTCTGGTTAAGGCAGTCCCATTTCCCAATGGTTAACGGAAAATGGTTTTGAGCATGAGTGGTTGGAACCTGACAAGAAGGGGGTAGAAATAATTAAGGTGGAGTCAGATTTCCTGCTCCCTATTTCTACAGCCCTTTATGCTTACGGGTTTAATTACCTCCAGTTTCAATCTGGTATTGACCTCGGACCAGGACAAGATCTGGTCAGTGTATATCACTTGATTAAAGTCGGTGATCATGCTGTGCAACCTGAAGAAATCCGAGTCAAGGTGTTCTTACCCCGTGAAAATCCCAGGGTTCCTTCTGTTTACTGGATCTGGAAAACCGCAGACTGGCAAGAGCGCGAAACTTACGATATGTTCGGTATTGTCTACGAAGGTCACCCCAATCTTAAGCGGCTTTTAATGCCGGAAGATTGGGTGGGTTGGCCTTTACGTAAGGATTACATCTCACCTGATTTCTACGAGTTGCAAGATGCTTATTAACTAGTGCTGAGTTTCAGCAGTGAGAATTTCCGACCAACTCACTTTATCCCCTTTCCCCTAGCGGAGAGGGGTTATGTTTTTTCAGGACAAAGCCATTGACTAATTGTTTAAACTAGAGCGTTAGCCAGCTAAATACCTGGTCAACAGTCAGATATAAAAAACCCCATAAAACTAGTTTTATGGGGTCTCTGATTTAAGCGGGCGGCGGGAATCGAACCCGCATTAATAGCTTGGAAGGCTATAGTTTTACCACTAAACTACGCCCGCGCAACTAGAAAATATTACAATATATTTACTCTGTTTTTGTATACTAGCATATACAACAGACATAAGCAACTATAGCAGAAAATAATTTGATTGCACAAGATAATTCTCAAAATATTTCCACTTGTATTAAGTTCCACAAACAATCCTTGTACAAAGTAAATTATCTAACATGATTGGGCATAATGAATTATAGCGATCGCCAAGGAGTCAACAGTTAAAGCCATGAGGTTACTAGCTATTTCACGTCGGTGACGCGCCAACTGAGTTTCAAGTTTACCCAGAAATTCCAAATAGTAGCAACTGCGATCGCTATCAGGTTAGCAATATAACGGTTAGGAATCAAGAAATTAAACACCAAGTTCAACACCAAGATATTCAACACTAACCCAGCCAAGCAAATAACATTAAATTTCAAAAAGCGCTTGATGCGTTGACTCCACTGCTGTTGGTTCTCACTGACATCAGCAAATGTCCAAGCATCATTCCACAAGAAATTATTGAAAATGGCGATTTCTCCAGCAATAATTTTACTCCGGGTGAGGGGTAAAGCCAAAGTAGTCGGGTCACTGAGTAAATACAGTATAGCCATATCCACAAACACCCCACTGAGTCCCACTACGCCAAAGCGGAGGAACCGACCAATGGGGAAGTCTAAACCCTGACTCAAACCCCCCAAAAGACCCGTAGATAAGCGCAACCGAATTAAGTGGTGTAGGTATTCTAAATATTGTTTCCAAGTAACTTTACTTTCACCTTCTTTACGTTCACAGAATACATAACCCACCTCACTAATATTCTGAATATTACCCCTAGCAATTACTTCTAGAAGAATTTTGTAACCCACAGGATGAAGTGTTACACCTAGGATACTATGGCGGCGTACCATAAAATAACCGCTCATGGGGTCAGAAACTCTACTGAGTACCCCTGGTAATAGAATCAAACCTAAGACTTGAGCGCCACGAGATAAGAAACGCCTAACCACACTCCAACTACTCACCCCACCGCCATCTACATGACGACTAGCTACTGCTAAATCTGCTCCCTGTGCAATTTTAGTGAGCAATTGCGTCAATACTTCCGGCGGATGTTGCAAATCTCCATCAATTACCCCTAAGATATCACCCTTTGCAACTTGCCAGCCACGAATTACCGCTGAAGAAAGTCCCCGCTCTTGCTGTCGTCGCATCACCCGCAGCTGTGGATATTCCTCTATTAGAGATTGTGCTACTTTCCAAGTCAAGTCGGGACTGTCATCATCTACAACAATCAACTCATAGTTACCTGGTATAGATTCATCCAGTGTCTGAGTTAATATCTGGATAACTTTCTGGATATTATCCTTTTCTTGATAAGTTGGAATTACCAAAGAAAGATAGACCTTACTGGTACCAGGTAAATCGTTAATCTGTAGAGTCCCTGTGGGAACTGTTAACAGTGTTTCTGATGATTCCATGTTGATATATATTGATAAAACCCAGGTATCTTCATAAATTTTTATAAAATCTCAGCAGAATTAAAATACCGGATAAATTTATTTCACATATTGCCATAAGAAATTATTTGTATTAATAATTAATAGCGGTTAACCGAGCAAATGTTTACAAGTTTTTTGTTTCTTCAAAACGCAGATGATTATCACATGAAAAAAATATTCTTTATTTCCGGACAAGACTATTTAAGCTACTGGAAAATTTTATTTGTCATAATATTGGCATTAAGTGTTACCTTTAGATTTATTAATCTTGACCAGAAACCATACTGGGATGATGAAGCTTTTACTGGATTACGGGTTTCTGGCTACACAGAGTATGAAGTAGTTAAAAATGTATCTGAAGTTGAGAGAATTCCTGTCAGATATTTAGCACAATATCAAACTACCAACCCTGACAAAAACCTCAATGATACTATTACCTCCCTAGCTTTAGAAGAAGCTCAACACCCGCCCCTATATTATGTAATGGCTAGGTGGTCGATGCAGTTATTCGGTAACTCTATGGTATCTACTAGAGCTTTAGCTGCTGTTATTAGCTTACTGGCTTTACCTAGTGTCTACTGGTTATGTATGGAGCTATTCGGTAGTGCGTGGACAGCATGGATGGCTGTAGCACTTTTAGGAATATCACCATTTCAAATACTATATGCTCAAGAAGCAAGAGAATATAGTTTATGGATAGTAACAATTTTACTATCTAGTGCTGCCTTGCTGCAAGCATTGCGCACAAATAAAAAAATAGACTGGGGAATCTATGCTGTCACTTTAGCTATGAGTCTGTACACTTTTCCTGCGTCTGTAACTATTGCAGCAGCACATGGAGTTTATTTAATTACTATAGAAGGTTTGAGATTAACTAAAAAAGTAATTGCCTATTTATTGGCTTCTCTGGCTGGTTTTCTGGCTTTTTTGCCTTGGCTATTGGTAATTGTTGCCAATTTAAAGCACCTCACCAGTATAGTTGGTGGCCAAGGTAATATGCCTACTTTATCGATGATGAAAACCTGGGCTTTTAATCTCAGCCGTATGTTCATAGATAGTAATCACGAAAGGGCTGTGATCAATTTTGGGGTGGAAAATCAACTGACACATCTCATCCAGATAAGTTTAGTAGCGGTGATAGTATTCTTAGCAGGCTATTCTATATATTATCTGTGTCGTTACTCATCTCAAAAAACCTGGTTATTTATTTTAAGCTTAATTTTAGTGACTTGCCTGCCAATTATGTTAAAAGATGTGATATATGGCGGTACAAGGTCAATTATTCCCCGGTATCTTACTCCGGGTTATTTGAGTATACAAATATCTATAGCTTACCTACTAGCAAGTAAAATTACCTCAATTTCACCTCAACAGAAATTTGGGAAAATTATTATGTGCTTTCTGTTTTCTGGCTCTATCTTTTCTGGTGTCTTGATATCCCAATCTCATCACTGGTGGACTAAAAGCCATAGTGATCTAAATTTTCAGGATGCTAAATTAATTAATCAGGTTGAACGTCCACTGTTAATCAGTGATGGTAGTATGGGCAGAATATTGGCTTTAAGTCATCTGCTCAAGCCAGAAGTTCAGTTACAACTTCAACCTAACTGTTATACCTGTAGGGAGTTACCTCCGTCTGTATTAAATAAGGATATTTTTAAAGTTCCTGATGGATTTGACATCTTATTATTTGCGCCTTCTGTGGAGTTAAAAAATACCATCGAGAGGAATTATCAACTTCAGCCTTTGAATTTCGCTCTTTGGCGGATAAAACTAGCCAAATAATTGCTACGATGAAACTAAAGTGTGGCAGTTTGTTTTTGTAAGCTGTGAAAGATAAAACTATTGATGCTATTCTAGATGGCGCTCTCTTGGGTGATGATTTATCTCCCGCCGATGGGGTTTTTTTATTAAAACAAACTGACCCAGAAGCGATCGCTGCTATTCGTAACACCGCTGATCAATTACGATACATCCAAGCCGGGGACATAGTTACCTATGTAATTAATCGTAATATTAACTTTACTAACATCTGTGAGCAACACTGTAGTTTTTGTGCTTTCCGTCGGGATGATGGTGATGCTGGTGCTTACTGGTTAGACTGGGGGCAAATTTTGGCAAAAGCCACAGATGCGGTGGAAAGAGGCGCAACGGAAATCTGTATGCAGGGGGATTAAACCCACAAGCGCAAATTAACGGTTATTCTTTGGCTTATTACCTGAAGTTAGTAGAGACCATTAAGGAGGAATTTCCCCAGATACATTTACACGCTTTCTCTCCCCAAGAGGTGCAATTTATCGCTAGAATTGATGGGATTGAATATGCTGATGTGATTGGTGCTCTCAGAGATGCTGGTGTAGGGTCTATGCCAGGAACAGCTGCGGAAGTGTTAGATGATCAAGTGAGGCGGGTATTGTGTCCCGAAAAGATTGATACAGCAACTTGGCTGGAAATTGTGGGTACGGCGCACAAGTTAGGTTTACCCACCACTAGCACCATATTATCTGGGCATATTGAAACCCCAGAACAACAAATTACACATTTAGAAAAATTGCGATCGCTGCAAAAAACCGCCCTTGATCAAGGTTACTCAGGTAAAATAACTGAGTTTATTATTTTACCATTTGTCGGACAAGAAGCACCCAAATCTTTACGCCGTCGTGTAGGACGGGATCAACCCGTTCTCAATGATGCTTTATTACTCACAGCAGTGGCGCGGATTTATTTGGGAAATTACATACCCAACCATCAACCAAGTTGGGTAAAACTAGGGCTGAGTGGTGCTACAGCAGCTTTACAGTGGGGTTGTAACGATATTGGTGGGACATTAATGGAAGAACATATTACCACAATGGCTGGAGCCTTGGGTGGTACTTGTATGGCAGTGGAAACCCTCCAAAGTGCGATCGCATCCCTAGGGAGACCCCACCAACAACGAGATACCATGTATAAAAAAGTTATTAGTCATTGCTTATCCCTGTGAATGATCCCCTGGATACCAATCCAGGATAGGATAGATGTTGATTTATGTATTATTGAATTAACAAAGATATGAAGCGCTATTGGTCGCGTCTACTAGCCTTGGTTTTAGTTGTCACCATCGGTCTCATGGGCTGTTCTAGCAGTCCAGACAGTTTAACTGGGGATTATCCTCAAGATACCTTGGCGGTAGTCAATATTATGAAACAAGCCCTGGAAGTAACAGAGGATTCCCCCAACAAAGCAGCTATTGAAGCTGAAGCGCGCCAAAAAATCAACGATTTTTCGGCTCGCTATCAAAGGGTTAAGTCTGTTTCTGGTCTGAGTTCCTTTACAACTATGCGAACAGCTCTTAATTCCCTAGCTGGACATTATAGTTCTTATCCCAATCGCCCCGTACCCCAGAAGCTCAAAAATCGCTTAGAGGAAGAGTTACAACGGGTGGAGTCAGCAGTCAAGCGTGGTGCTTAAGCATTACCTGTGGGATTGTTAAGAGTCAAAAGTCCAGAGTCCTAATTTTTGTTCTCAGTTTTTGACTCTTGACTTATGTATCAAGAATAGCAGTGGGTAAAATATCTTCAAATATTATCAGTTTTTGCCGTCACAGATAGGGGTAACTCTTTTAAAGCCTTTTTCAGGCTCATGAAGTACACACCAATTCCCTGTTCCGGTGTTCCATGTTCCCTCAAACTAAAAAAAATTGTACCTCACGAGCATGGGAAATGCTATATACTGAGATTTGATAAAATAAGCTGTGATTAATTAACTGCCCTTACACCTACAATTAATGGGCTACAGTGCAAAATTATTAATTATTAAAAATTTGGCAACATCAATACGACTTTGGCAGTCTGAAATAGGTAAACTGCCAAATTTTTCTGAAAAGGTCTCATTTTATATACCTTTTTCTAAGAATTGTTTCTATTAGGCTTCATGACTCATTTGTGGTTGTACCTTCACATATGTCTAATTCTGCTTTCACCTTCGGAAAAACGATTTTATTTTGGCGCTGTCTGTTAGCGACCATTTTTACAGGTACTCTGTTAATTTCTCCCCTAAGTAACCAACCTGCAAAGGCGCAATTAAAACAGTATTGCCAATTATCACCAGCAGCAGCACAAGCCAAAGAAGACTTACGTTTAGCAGCACTCAAAGGCAATCAAGATGCCAAAAACCGCTACCAACAATTGGTGAAACAACATGCACAGGAGTTACAAAATTGTCGCGATCGCACTTGGCCGCAGGTACAGGCGGTGTGGTTACGTTTATATTCCTGTGATATTCAGCCTGGAGCAATTGAGCAGGTCATGGATCGCATTGTTAACCGTGGCTACAATCAAGTTTATCTCGAAGTCTTCTATGACGGGCAGGTATTATTACCAGCGGCAAATAATCCCACCGTTTGGCCTTCCGCAATTCGCACCCCAGGGGCGGAAAATGTCGATCTCATGGCTACCGCCATTCAAATGGGGCGACAACGTGGTTTAAAAGTTTACGCTTGGATGTTTACCAAGAATTTCGGCTATACTTACGCCCTGCGTCCAGACAGACAAGATGCGATCGCCCGTAATGGTAAAGGTCAAACCAGTTTAGAAGTCACAGATAATAATTCTCAAGTATTTGTTGATCCTTACAACTTACAGGCCAAACAGGACTTCTACCAAATGGTACAGGAAGTAGTACGCCGCCAACCCGATGGGGTGTTATTTGATTACGTCCGCTATCCCCGACAAGCAGGACCTGATTCGGTAGCTACCAGACTCTCTGATTTATGGCTATTTAGTCCGGCGACTCAAGCTGCTTTATTGCGTCGGGCGCAGAATAACAAAGGATTAGAGTTAATTCGCCGTTTTATGGCTAAGGGACAAATCACAGCCGGGGATATTAACGAAGTCGATCAACTCCATCCTGATGAAACTGAGCCTATGTGGCAAGGTCGCATTCCCCAACCAGTAGAAACAGAATCAATCCCCTCAGCTAGCCAGAGACAACCACTGTTACAATGGCAACTATGGCAACTAGCAGTTGCTCACGCCATGCAAGGTATATTAGATTTTGTCTCCTTAGCTGCTTACCCAGCCCAGCAACAAAGAATACCTGCTGGGGTGGTATTTTTTCCGGATGGTAATCAAACCGTAGGACAAGGCTATGATTCCCGCTTGCAACCTTGGGATAGGTTTCCCAACTCTTTAGAATGGCATCCTATGTCCTATGCTACCTGTGGTACTGCTAGCTGCATTGTCCAGCAAGTGCAGCGAGTTTTGGATGCTGCACAACCAGGAACAAAGGTGATTCCGGCTTTAGCTGGAACTTGGGGAAGCTCAATGAGTAATCGCCCATCCCTAGAAGTACAAATGGAAGCACTGCGCCAATTTGCTCCCCAATTACCAGGAGTCAGCCATTTCGCCTATTCTTGGCTGTATCCTGAACATGATAAGGATCGTAAATTCTGTCGCGTTCCCTCCCAGTAAATTACCACTCAACACAGGGGAAGATTTTTCTTCCCCTAAGTAATATTGCTACTAATAATTTAAATTACAGTATATAATTAACCTAAATATTAAACTAGTTTAGCTTGAGGCTGAGTAAAACCTAACATCTGCACCCCACCCAAGCTATACAAGTTTTACAATCAGTCTTCATAGTAACCTCAACCACAGATGAATAAAATTCTCCCCAGACAAGCATTAAATAAAGCCTTCCTCAAAGTTAAACCCTACAGAAGCCAAATTGAACTATTTAAAACTCATCTAACCACCCTCATCCAACAAATTAACCAAGGGGAAAGCGAAGAATTTCATAAAAATCTCATCGCTGATTTCTTAAAAAATACTTATTATGGTTCCCATCATTTTATTAATACCAAAGGACGCAATGACCTAGTTATTCATAATGGTAAAGATGCTCACAGCACTGTAGGAGTAATTTTAGAAACCAAAAAGCCCACCAACAAAGGCGAAATGTTGACAGTGGAGAATTTAAACACTAAAGCATTACAAGAACTAGTATTATATTTCCTGCGGGAAAGGTTAACCAGTAAAAACCTGGAAATTAAATATTTAATTGCTACCAATATCTATGAATGGTTTATTTTTGATGCTACTGTCTTTGAAAAAAGTTTTGTAGAAAATTCCCAATTTATCCAGCAATTTCAGGATTTTGAAGCGGGAAGATTAACCAGTAAAAAAACAGAATTCTTCTATAAAGAAATCGCTCAACCAGCTATTGCTAATCTTCAAACTTCCCTAGTCTTTACCCACTTTGACCTGCGCGAATATGCAGAAATCCTCAAAAACCAGGAACAAACAGACGACCATCGACTAATTGCACTATTTAAATTACTTTCCCCAGAACACTTATTAAAACTTCCCTTCGCTAACGACAACAACACCCTGGATCAAGGTTTTTATAGCGAATTATTACATATCATCGGGTTAACAGAAACTAAGGAAGGTGGTAAAAAAGTCATCCAGCGTCAAAAATCAGGTAGCAGAAATCCCGGTTCACTGATTGAAAATGCAATTTCCCAACTTGACAGTTTAGATAAAATATCCCGCATAGAAAAGCCAGAGCAATTTGGACTAACTGAGCAAGATAAACTATTTAATATTGCTTTAGAACTAGCAATTACTTGGATTAATCGCATACTGTTTCTCAAACTCTTAGAAGCCCAATTAATTCGCTACCATAAGTATGATACATCCTTTGGCTTCCTGAATTTAGATAAAGTTAAGAATTATGACGATTTAAATAGTCTGTTCTTTAGTGTGCTAGCGCGTCAACCAGAGGAAAGAAACCCGAATTTACAAAAGATATTTACCCATGTTCCCTATTTAAATAGTTCCCTGTTTGAACCTACAGATATTGAACAGGTAACTATTTTTATTAGCAACCTCACAGATGAGCATCTAATTATTTTTGATGGTACGGTCTTAAAAGACAGCAACGGGAAGAAACGCACAGGGTCACTCAGGACTTTAGAGTATTTGCTAGCATTTCTCAATGCGTATGACTTTAGTAGTGAAGGTTCCGAAGATATCCAGGAAGAGAATAAAAGATTAATTAATGCTGCTGTACTGGGTTTGATTTTTGAGAAAATTAACGGATATCAAGATGGTTCCTTCTTTACTCCCGGTTTCATTACTATGTATATGTGTCGGGAAACAATTCGCCGCGCTGTGGTACAGAAGTTTAATCAGGTAAAGGGGTGGAATTGTCAAGATATTGACCAATTATATGAGGAAATTAGGGATAAACAAGAAGCTAATCAAATTATTAATAGTTTAAAGATTTGTGACCCTGCTGTGGGTTCAGGACATTTTTTAGTTTCGGCTCTGAATGAAGTAATTGCGGTGAAGAGTGAGTTAAAAATCCTGTTGGATAGACAGGGGAAAACCTTAAGAGATTATCAAGTTGAGGTGGTGAATGATGAGTTAGTTGTGACTGATGATGATGGTTTATTGTTTGAGTATAATCCCCAAAGCCAGGAAAGTCAACGGGTACAGGAAGCGCTGTTTCATGAAAAACAGAGGATTATTGAGGGGTGTTTGTTTGGTGTAGATATTAATCCTAACTCGGTGAAAATATGTCGCTTGCGGTTGTGGATTGAGTTGTTAAAAAATGCTTATTATCAAGGTGATAGTAATTCCAGTCAGTTGGAAACTTTACCGAATATTGATATTAATATTAAGTGTGGTAATTCTTTGATTAGTCGTTTTAGGTTGGATGGTGATTTAAAACCAGCTTTGAAGAAGAAATACACTATAGATGGTTATCGCCATGCTGTCCAAACTTATCGCCATGCGGAAAATAAGCAGCAGAAGCGGGAGATGGAAAGGTTGATTGATGATATTAAGGGGAATTTAAAGAATACACTACAAGGAATAGACCCGAATAAACAGAAGTTAAGAGGGTTGGAGGTTGAGCTTTATAATTTAGAAAATCAGGTTTTGTTGTTTGAGGAGACGAAGGGGGAGAAGAAGACGCGGGAGAAAAAAATTGTCAAGTTAAATAATGAGATTTCCCAGTTAAGGGGGGAAATTGAGGAGATAGAAAGCGGTAAGATTTACGAAAATTCCCTAGAATGGCGCTTTGAGTTTCCGGAGGTGTTGGATGACCAGGGTGTGTTTCTGGGGTTTGATGTGGTGATTGGTAATCCTCCTTATATTAGACAGGAGGAAATTAAGGAGCTAAAGGGGAATTTAGAACAAAATTATGAGTGTTATGTGGGTACTGCTGATTTATTTGTCTATTTTTATGAACTGGGTTTCAGGTTGTTAAAACCACTGGGTCATTTAACTTATATTTCTTCTAATAAGTATTTTCGCGCTGGTTATGGGGAAAGGTTGCGGGGACTGTTAACACAGAAAACTACAATTTATAATTTAATCGATTTTGGTGATTTTCCGGTGTTTGAGGAGGCGATCGCCTATCCGAGTATTATTGCTTTAGGTAAGTTACAATCTCAGGGTAATCAGGTACGTGCTTTATCCTGGGATAGAGCTATAGAAGAAAATATAGCGCAGTTTCCCAGGGTGTTGGATGAACAAGGTTTGATAATTCCCCAGGAGAGTTTAAAACCTGATGGGTGGAGGGTAGAATCTTCTCAGGTGTTGGAATTACTGGGTAAAATACGCAATATTGGTCAACCTTTAGGGGAATATGTCAAGGGTAGGTTTTACCGTGGGATTGTTACAGGATTGAATCAGGCTTTTGTGGTAGATCGCGTTACCCGTGATAAATTGATTGATGACCATCCTTCCTCTGGTGAGGTGTTAAAGCCTTTTTTACGCGGTCGGGATGTTAAGCGTTGGTGTGTTAATTTTGCTGATTTGTATTTGTTGTTTATTCCTTGGCACTTCCCGCTACATCACGACTTATCTATTACAGGTGCATCTCAAACAGCAGAAACAGAATTTAAAAAACAGTATCCTGCTATTTACAAGCACTTACTTCAATTTAAAACTCAGCTATCTGGAAGAAACAAAGCTGAGACTGGTATTAGATATGAGTGGTACGCCTTACAAAGATGTGCAGCCAGCTACTGGGAAGAATTTGAGCAACCTAAGATTATATGGGGAAATTTGGCGACAAAACCACAATTTGCTATTGCCAAACAAGGCTTTTATCTTTCTGCACCTGCCAATTTAGTAATTTCAGCCGAAAATGAATACATATTGGCGATTTTAAATTCCAAAATCACACAATTTTACATTAAACAAATTGCAGCAACAAGGCAAGGAGGATTTATAGAATTTAAGCCGATGTATGTTTCTCAAATACCCATACCCACAGCTACAAAAACACAGCAGAAATTATTAAAACAACTAGTTGAGCAAATTCTCATCGCCAAACAAGCAGACCCCCAAGCAGACACAACCCCCTTAGAAGCAAAAATAGACAAAGTGGTTTATCAGCTTTACAACTTAACAGCAGAAGAGATTCAAATTATCGAGGCTCAATTAAATTGACTGTACCGTAAAAACTTTGCTGTTTAAAGCTTATTTGATAAGTTTTCATCCGTCATTTTCATCACATTTTTACCCCCTTACCAAGAACGGAAACAAACAAATCCAGTTCCCTCCCCTTACAAGGGGAGGGTTAGGGTGGGGTTAAATAATATTTGATACATTAATCATCAGTTTTCAAACATCCTCTGAGCAAAACCTAACATCTGCACCCCACCCAAGCTACACAAGTTTTACAATCAGTCTTTATAGTAACCTGAGCTACAAATGACTAAAATTATCCCCAGACAAGCATTAAATAAAGCCTTCCTCAAACTTAAACCCTACAGAAATCAAAACGACAGCAACACCCTGGATCAAGGTTTTTATAGCGAATTATTACATATCATCGGGTTAACAGAAACTAAGGAAGGTGGTAAAAAAGTCATCCAGCGTCAAAAAGCAGGTAGCAGAAATCCCGGTTCACTGATTGAAAATGCAATTTCCCAACTTGACAGTTTAGATAAAATATCCCGCATAGAAAAACCAGAGCAATTTGGACTAACTGAGCAAGATAAACTATTTAATGTTGCTTTAGAACTAGCAATTACTTGGATTAATCGCATACTGTTTCTCAAACTCTTAGAAGCCCAATTAATTCGCTACCATAAGTATGATACATCCTTTGGCTTCCTGAATTTAGATAAAGTTAAGAATTATGACGATTTAAATAGTCTGTTCTTTAGTGTGCTAGCGCGTCAACCAGAGGAAAGAAACCCGAATTTACAAAAGATATTTACCCATGTTCCCTATTTAAATAGTTCCCTGTTTGAACCTACAGATATTGAACAGGTAACTATTTTTATTAGCAACCTCACAGATGAGCATCTAATTATTTTTGATGGTACGGTCTTAAAAGACAGCAACGGGAAAAAACGCACAGGGTCACTCAGGACTTTAGAGTATTTGCTAGAATTTCTTAATGCGTATGACTTTAGTAGTGAAGGTTCCGAAGATATCCAGGAAGAGAATAAAAGATTAATTAATGCTGCTGTACTGGGTTTGATTTTTGAGAAAATTAACGGATATCAAGATGGTTCCTTCTTTACTCCCGGTTTCATTACTATGTATATGTGTCGGGAAACAATTCGCCGCGCTGTGGTACAGAAGTTTAATCAGGTAAAGGGGTGGAATTGTCAAGATATTGACCAATTATATGAGGAAATTAGGGATAAACAAGAAGCTAATCAAATTATTAATAGTTTAAAGATTTGTGACCCTGCTGTGGGTTCAGGACATTTTTTAGTTTCGGCTCTGAATGAAGTGATTGCGGTGAAGAGTGAGTTAAAAATCCTGTTGGATAGACAGGGGAAAACCTTAAGAGATTATCAAGTTGAGGTGGTGAATGATGAGTTAGTTGTGACTGATGATGATGGTTTATTGTTTGAGTATAATCCCCAAAGCCAGGAAAGTCAACGGGTACAGGAAGCGCTGTTTCATGAAAAACAGAGGATTATTGAGGGGTGTTTGTTTGGTGTAGATATTAATCCTAACTCGGTGAAAATATGTCGCTTGCGGTTGTGGATTGAGTTGTTAAAAAATGCTTATTATCAAGGTGATAGTAATTCCAGTCAGTTGGAAACTTTACCGAATATTGATATTAATATTAAGTGTGGTAATTCTTTGATTAGTCGTTTTAGGTTGGATGGTGATTTAAAACCAGCTTTGAAGAAGAAATACACTATAGATGGTTATCGCCATGCTGTCCAAACTTATCGCCATGCGGAAAATAAGCAGCAGAAGCGGGAGATGGAAAGGTTGATTGATGATATTAAGGGGAATTTAAAGAATACACTACAAGGAATAGACCCGAATAAACAGAAGTTAAGAGGGTTGGAGGTTGAGCTTTATAATTTAGAAAATCAGGTTTTGTTGTTTGAGGAGACGAAGGGGGAGAAGAAGACGCGGGAGAAAAAAATTGTCAAGTTAAATAATGAGATTTCCCAGTTAAGGGGGGAAATTGAGGAGATAGAAAGCGGTAGGATTTACGAAAATTCCCTAGAATGGCGCTTTGAGTTTCCGGAGGTGTTGGATGACCATGGTGTGTTTCTGGGGTTTGATGTGGTGATTGGTAATCCTCCTTATATTAGACAGGAGGAAATTAAGGAGCTAAAGGGTAATTTAGAACAAAATTATGAGTGTTATGTGGGTACTGCTGATTTATTTGTCTATTTTTATGAACTGGGTTTCAGGTTGTTAAAACCACTGGGTCATTTAACTTATATTTCTTCTAATAAGTATTTTCGCGCTGGTTATGGGGAAAGGTTGCGGGGACTGTTAACACAGAAAACTACAATTTATAATTTAATCGATTTTGGTGATTTTCCGGTGTTTGAGGAGGCGATCGCCTATCCGAGTATTATTGCTTTAGGTAAGTTACAATCTCAGGGTAATCAGGTACGTGCTTTATCCTGGGATAGAGCTATAGAAGAAAATATAGCGCAGTTTCCCAGGGTGTTGGATGAACAAGGTTTGATAATTCCCCAGGAGAGTTTAAAACCTGATGGGTGGAGGGTAGAATCTTCTCAGGTGTTGGAATTACTGGGGAAACTACGCAATATTGGTCAACCTTTAGGGGAATATGTCAAGGGTAGGTTTTACCGTGGGATTGTTACAGGATTGAATCAGGCTTTTGTGGTAGATCGACCTACCCGTGATAAATTGATTGATGACCATCCTTCCTCTGGTGAGGTGTTAAAGCCTTTTTTACGCGGTCGGGATGTTAAGCGTTGGTGTGTTAATTTTGCTGATTTGTATCTCATTAAAATAGAATCTTCAGAAAATAAAAAACATCCATGGTCTGATAAATCCCAAAAGGAAGCAGAGAAAATTTTTGCTAAAACATATCCGGCAATTTATCAACATTTTGAGCAATTTAGGGAATCATTAATTAAGCGATGCGACCAGGGTAAATTCTTTTGGGAATTACGCTCTTGTATTTACTGGAAAGAATTTGAGCAACCTAAGATTATATGGGGAAATTTGGCGACAAAACCACAATTTGCTATTGCCAAACAAGGCTTTTATCTTTCTGCACCTGCCAATTTAGTAATTTCAACCGAAAATGAATACATATTGGCGATTTTAAATTCCAAAATCACACAATTTGCCATTAAACAAATTGCAGCAACAAGGCAAGGAGGATTTATAGAATTTAAGCCGATGTATGTTTCTCAAATACCCATACCCACAGCTACAAAAAAACAGCAGAAATTATTAAAACAACTAGTTGAGCAAATTCTCACCATCAAACAAGCAGACCCCCAAGCAAACACAACCCCATTAGAAGCAGAAATAGACCAAGTGGTTTATCAACTTTACAACTTAACAGCAGAAGAGATTCAAATTATCGAGGGTCAAATAGGTTAACCGCGCCATTGTTCTACAGCTACTTGTAAATCACCAGTCAACCAATGATCAAACTGGGGATATATAGGTAAACGTGGTACTAACTCCCACCCCGCAGATTGTAAAATCGCTTTTAAACCCTGTTCCTCCCCATGGGGATAATCAGGGTTTACTTCATCCTTGGACCAATCCCCCCTAAATCTCTCGCACCAGCTGCTATACAAGCTAGTAACCATTGGGGATCTGTAACTAAATTTGGGGGAATTTGAATAGTGACATCTGGCGGTAAAATGTCACGTGCTTTAGTAATCACCCCCGGTAGTTGGTGGGGGTCAAAAGCTCCCCAGTCAAAGCTTTGCTGATTTCCTGGGCTGTGGGGTTGTAAGATTACCTCTTGAATGTGATCATAACGTTGATGTAAATCAGATATGGCGTTTAAGGTTTCCCACCAATCATCTTGAGTTTCCCCAATCCCTAAAAGTAACCCCGTAGTAAAAGGAATCTGCAACTCTCCGGCCCAGATTAACTGTTGTAATCTAGTTTCTGGTAACTTACTGGGTGCGTGGCGATGAACTGTATGTAACAGTGCTGGGGTTAACTGTTCCAGCATCAAACCCAGGGAAACATTAACATTTTTTAGCCGTTCCATCTCGCTAAAACTGAGGATTCCCACATTAGTATGTGGTAAAAATCCCAGAGACAAAGCTAACTCACATAAATCATAAATCCTCTCAAACCATTGCTGACGCAGGGGTGAACGGGGATGGACTTCACCACTGAGAATGAGGATTTCACATACTTTCTGGCTTTGAAGTTGTAGCAAAATCTTTTCCGCTTCCGATAAGGTCATCCAGGGACTTTGACCCGGTTCGCTGCGAAAGTTGCAGTATGTACAGCGGTTGAAGCATTCGTAAGTCGGAACAATAGTATAAGCGGGACTATAGGTAACAATGGCAGAATCAGAAACTGGCATAAAACACTATATATCTATATATATATCCCAAAGTTTTTACCCCACCCTAACCCTCCCCTTAATCAGGGGAGGGGACTAGATTTATGTTTACACTCTAGTGTTACACCGCAAAAGGGTTAAATCCTTACAGAGTAAGGGTTTAAGACTTATGTTAAGTTTTTTGTAAAAATATTTGTCAAAATACTTTACAAATCGAAACAATTGATTTAGTATGTAAACAACAGGTACAAACACCTACCTGATTCATACATACATAACCGCAATCATAAACAAATGACCACAACCTTACAACAGCGCCAAAGCGCCAACGTATGGGATCGCTTCTGCGAGTGGATCACCAGCACCGAAAACCGGATTTATATCGGTTGGTTCGGAGTCCTCATGATCCCCACCCTCCTAGCTGCTACCACCTGCTTTATTATCGCCTTCATCGCTGCTCCTCCAGTAGACATCGATGGGATCCGCGAACCAGTAGCTGGCTCCTTAATCTACGGAAACAACATCATCTCTGGTGCTGTTGTTCCCTCCTCCAACGCCATCGGCTTACACTTCTACCCCATTTGGGAAGCAGCATCCTTAGATGAGTGGTTGTACAACGGTGTCCCTTACCAGTTGGTAATTTTCCACTTCCTGATTGGCGTAGCTTGCTACTTAGGACGTGAGTGGGAACTATCCTACCGCTTGGGAATGCGTCCTTGGATCTGTGTAGCCTTCTCAGCACCCGTAGCAGCAGCTACCGCAGTATTCCTCATCTACCCCATCGGTCAAGGTTCATTCTCTGATGGTATGCCTTTAGGTATCTCTGGAACCTTCAACTTCATGATCGTGTTCCAAGCAGAACACAACATCCTGATGCACCCCTTCCATATGTTGGGTGTAGCTGGTGTATTTGGTGGTTCTTTGTTCTCTGCAATGCACGGTTCCTTGGTAACTTCCTCCTTGGTACGTGAAACAACCGAAACCGAATCTCAAAACTACGGTTACAAGTTCGGTCAAGAAGAAGAAACCTACAACATCGTAGCTGCTCACGGTTACTTCGGTCGCTTAATCTTCCAATACGCTTCCTTCAACAACAGCCGTTCACTACACTTCTTCCTAGCTGCTTGGCCTGTAATCGGTATCTGGTTCACCGCTCTGGGTGTAAGCACCATGGCGTTCAACTTGAACGGATTCAACTTCAACCAATCAGTAATTGATTCTCAAGGTCGCGTCATCGCTACCTGGGCTGATGTCATCAACCGCGCTAACCTGGGTATGGAAGTAATGCACGAGCGTAACGCTCACAACTTCCCCTTAGACTTGGTTGCTGGTGAAGTTGCTCCTGTTGCTTTGACTGCTCCTGCAATCAACGGCTAAGAGATTCAGGTTAAGAAACTTAAATAATACTGTCTCTGCTTGATCAAAGCGCCCTTCCTACCGGATGGGCGCTTTTGGTTTTGGTAATGTAACTGTTTACCAAGAGAGTAAGCAAAACCGCGACTAAAGTGAGTTTCAGCTAAAGCGCGATTAGACCGACCTTGACTGTTTAGTCAATCTCGGTAATACTATTTAGGTAATCTTGTCATCTATCTTTAGATAGATTTTTGAGAATATAAAAATTTTAGAGTAGTATTGACCCCTCACCTTACAAAGGGTTGGGGTATATGGCTTACAGCAGCGCTTCGCCTAAATCCTGTTGTAATGCACCAGTCAACTATTACGGAAGTTCAATCAAAATAGCTGAAATAGTGATTCTCATGTATTGACATCCTCAATCTAGCGAGTGCCGATTAACCTCGGTCGCTTGCTGGGTAAAGGTTTCAGGAGTTTTGTTAGTATGCTAAAGTCCATTTCAGCCGTTAAGTTTATTGAACCTGGCTAACGCCACGCTATCGCTATCGGAAAGTGCCTCTAGACTTCTTACTGGGACTGTGTTTAAAATGGAGGGGACCGCTTCCCTCACCGGAAGTGGAATTAATGGAAACAAACTGCCTCTTTTCATACCACTGAGAAGTGGCAGAAGACCGCTTCCCTCACCGGAAGTGGAATTAATGGAAACTATCTGCCGCTACCTCTCTCGCTCATGGCGTAGTTCGACCGCTTCCCTCACCGGAAGTGGAATTAATGGAAACAGTTTTTTCCTTGAAATCTAATTGTTTATGTATACATAGACCGCTTCCCTCACCGGAAGTGGAATTAATGGAAACAGCTGTTACACCCATGACGGCGTTAAATAAATAATTGCTACCGTCATCACACCCAAAATCAAAGCAATGGGGTTGATATTCGCTAAGAGATCAGGTAGGTTTTTGACTATTCCTAAAACTCCACCTTTAGGAGTTGGCTGTCCCAGGAAAGGTGCTGTTTGCAAAATAATTAAAATCACCCCAATTCCTGACATAAAGCCAGAAATTACACTGTAGGGCATGAGGGTGATATATCTCCCTAACTTGAAAACACCAAAGATGATTTGAAATAACCCTGCTAACATGACTACGGTAAAAGCCATAGCCAAACCGTTTTCTGGGTCTTTTGCTGTGAAAGAACTGATAATACCGGTAATAACTACAGTCATTTTTGGGCAAAAGTTACAACTTTTTCTGTATTTCTGGGTATTTTAAAACTTGTTTAGCCTTCTCGTCTCATTGTCAAGACTGATGATACTAAGTACGTGAGCAAAATTAATTTAACATTTTTGGAATAAACAAGAATCTCTATAGTTCTTAAACGTTTTGAGTAACGTCCATCAAAAAACCGGGGTCATGTCCCGGCCTTTTAGGTCTGCGTCGTTTCATTTCGACTCAACAGCCGTCTGGTCCACAGAAATGTCTTCCGTACAGTACCTCTGCTTCACAGATATAGATCATGCCCGCATAATCGGTAAAAAATGTAATTGCGACCTTATCTGCGATATTCTCCGCCATCTCCCGTGTTTCGGTGAGTACCTCGAACTTCACATTAGAATCAGTGTCAGCAGTGTTGGGTTTACCTGTAGAGCGGACGTTGCGACTACCTTTACCACCAGTATCCACCACTGTATAACCAGTCGCTCCGCATTCTTCAATGATCTTGGCGACCTTTTTCATCAGAACCTTTTCCGTGACGATGACGAGCTTGTTGGCACGCTTGGACATATTGCTTACCTCCTTACTTACGTAAATTGATATTATATACTGAGTTGCTTAGTCTGCCGGGTCAAGGGAGCGCCAACAGACAAAGACCCTTCTGGGATTAGCCACCTATTGCTTGGGCAAGACCGATAAAGAAAGGGATACAAAAGCCGATCGCAATTGGCGTACCGACTGCTGTGGACGCGCCTATATAAGCTGATGGATTAGCGGAAGGAATACCGGCTCGCAATGTAGGAGGACCTGAGATGTCTGAACTAGAGGCAGCGATAATAGCCAGGACGACGACACCGCCCATGCTAAATCCTGTTGCGTAGTGGGCAATCATACCTAAACCGAAGGCGATTAAACCATGTATAAATGGTGCAATCGCACTATACACAACGTACCATTGAGCTACCTTACGCAGTTCGCCAACCCTTGACCAAGCCTCCATACCCATTACCAGCATCAAGATGGAGAGCAAGCCACGAAAAGCAGGATCATAGAAGCTTTTATAGACGCTTTCTGGTCTGGCGAACAGGCCAAGAGCGAGACCTAACAACATTGCTGATAAGGCAGGACCCCGGAGGCTTTCCTCGATGATTGGCCATATTTTGACTTTATTATCACCGGGATTTTTCTGTTGGCTGAGATACTCTTGCCGAGTGCTGGGATAATCACCAGCCGCAACGGGCTGTTTGCTGAAAGACTCCTGCATGGCAGAGTCGGATGCTTCTTTACGCTTCTTCTTGTTGATGTAAATATTGGCTATCACAATCGCAGTTACTAGCGCCGGGATGTCCATGAAGGGATAGAGTGCGCCAGCCCATGCTTCAAATGGGATTTTTTGTTCTTCCAGTAGTGTCAGGGCAGCAGCCATAGTAGAGCCACTCACCGCACCAAACAACCCACCAGTAGCGATCGCATCTACTGTTTTGACCTTAGGCAGCTTGGCCAATGTAAAGCGGGCGATGAATACAATCACAATCCCTGTGATTACAGAAAACAATGCCGGTAACAATACTTCCGTCAGATTGGAGTTGCGGATCGCAATTCCACCAGTCAGACCGATTTTGGTCAGCAGCATGAAGACGATGATCGAACAAACCGCGTCTGGAATTACCAATTCGCTACCAAGGGCGGCAATGATCATCCCACCAATCAAAAAGGCGAGTGTTGGGGACTGCAACTGCTTAATAAAGTCAGTGAAAAATAAGGACAAAAAATCCATGAATACCTCCTTGTAACTCCTCTAACGAGGAGCATTTTTGTGGATGAACTAAATGAACTTTAAAGAGTTACGTAAGGTAGGAGTGAGGCACTTCACCCATTAAATCTAAGCACAATACCTGTCTTCATCTGTCAATAAATTTACTTGGCCAACAATAATGCAACCATGTTAATTTGGCATTAATAATCTTGGGTACCAATTCAAAATTTAGATACCCAGCTTATTTGTATGCGAAAATATTTGGTATTGGCTTTTTGCTGATACAAGCCGAAAACTTGGAGCTGTTAAAATTACAAATAAATCTCATTGATTAACAGCTTTTGCAGATTTATGTTGGTCAGATGAATATATTAATCTTGAGCTAAAGATTGGCTCTTAGCATTTTAGTGTGATTAAAACATTTTTCTCAAAATACATTTGTCAATGCTCCTCAAGCAGTGCTTAACTGTTTTCTAAGTACAAAAAACAGCAATTATAAAATATATTGCTGATTTGTGATTATGTTGGATAATTTACATTAATTGTGAATTAAGGTTCTAGTTCAGGATAAATCCTAGTTACCTTGAAACACAATCATACAGAACTATCTACCCAGTTTTATTTTTGCAGTTGCAACTGGGGAGCAACTGTTTGATTACAAATAGCATACCGCCTTTAGATGGAAAAAATTAATCCAAAGACAGGAATTATTAAAAAAATATTATATAGCTCATATAAGCAAAACCTTATATCTATCCCGAAAATTGGCTGTATTAGTCAATTTATAATTTCTTTCTATGAAAACCATTATTTATCTATGAGGTATTGACAGTCTTAGTGCTAAACCCAGGGAGATTCTACATTCACAATCAAAACTTGCTCACCCTGACTTGCGCCAAGGAGAGTAGAGGCTTAAACTCCTGTAGCATTAATTCAGGAAGACCGCTTCCCTCACCGGAAGTGGAATTAATGGAAACGGTCTAATCTAGACTCTTCCATTGTTATAAATATAAGACCGCTTCCCTCACCGGAAGTGGAATTAATGGAAACGAGTAAAAGTCATTACAGGCGGTTTCTATATATGGCTACCACCCACTCGCTAGAGAATATCGTCAAACCCCGCCACTGTTTTACTGACTCTATGCTATTGGCGAGTTTCTACTTGTCCCTATTTGGCGAGATTCAAAAAAGTTTGTCAACATATTCATCCAGGTCATTACGCTTAATGCGCCAGGTTCTACCTATTAACTTGGCTTTTAATTCCCCAGATGCGATCGCCTCTTTGAGAAACTCCTCCAGAATTGAGCTAATGATAAGTAAAACTTACATCAAGCATAATTTTTATTAAAAAAATACCCCTTGCCAAACATTTGTAAACAATTGTAAAGTAGTGTCATAGACAGAAAACAAACCTGTCTCATTCATACATACATAACCGCAATCATAAACAAATGACCACAACCTTACAACAGCGCCAAAGCGCCAACGTATGGGATCGCTTCTGCGAGTGGATCACCAGCACCGAAAACCGGATTTACATCGGTTGGTTCGGAGTCCTCATGATCCCCACCCTCCTAGCTGCTACCACCTGCTTTATTATCGCCTTCATCGCTGCTCCTCCAGTAGACATCGATGGGATCCGCGAACCAGTAGCTGGCTCCTTAATCTACGGAAACAACATCATCTCTGGTGCTGTTGTTCCTTCCTCCAACGCCATCGGCTTGCACTTCTACCCCATTTGGGAAGCAGCATCCTTAGATGAGTGGTTGTACAACGGTGTCCTTACCAGTTGGTAATTTTCCACTTCCTGATTGGCGTAGCTTGCTACTTAGGACGTGAGTGGGAACTATCCTACCGCTTGGGAATGCGTCCTTGGATCTGTGTAGCCTTCTCAGCACCCGTAGCAGCAGCTACCGCAGTATTCCTCATCTACCCCATCGGTCAAGGTTCATTCTCTGATGGTATGCCTTTAGGTATCTCTGGAACCTTCAACTTCATGATCGTGTTCCAAGCAGAACACAACATCCTGATGCACCCCTTCCATATGTTGGGTGTAGCTGGTGTATTCGGTGGTTCCTTGTTCTCTGCAATGCACGGTTCCTTGGTAACTTCCTCCTTAGTACGTGAAACAACCGAAACCGAATCTCAAAACTACGGTTACAAGTTCGGTCAAGAAGAAGAAACCTACAACATCGTAGCTGCTCACGGTTACTTCGGTCGCTTAATCTTCCAATACGCTTCCTTCAACAACAGCCGTTCACTACACTTCTTCTTAGCTGCTTGGCCTGTAATCGGTATCTGGTTTACTGCTCTGGGTGTAAGCACCATGGCGTTCAACTTGAACGGATTCAACTTCAACCAATCAGTAATTGATTCTCAAGGTCGCGTCATCGCTACCTGGGCTGATGTCATCAACCGCGCTAACCTGGGTATGGAAGTAATGCACGAGCGTAACGCTCACAACTTCCCCTTAGACTTGGCTGCTGGTGAAGTTGCTCCTGTTGCTTTGACTGCTCCTGCAATCAACGGTTAATCATAAAGTTTAGCTGAATCGAAACCGCCTCTCAGAAATGGGGGGCGTTTTTTGTTTGGGTGAATATTTGACAGTATAAAATACAGATATTAATTGTCAAACTATAGTGAGGTACGCATCCTGACCGCCCTGGTCTACCTCAATTAGATCAAATCCGCCGTATTGTATTATTTGTTTAAACTATTTGTTGAAACGCCGAAAATCCCAAGGCATTTGAGGGCGGCGTTGATTCCAAAAACCTAATTTCTGACTCTTTGCAGATTTCTCGGCCTGCAATAAACTATTTCTCAACTCTGGACAATTGCGCAGGAAATAGTGATAAACTACAGCTTGCCCCTCTTCGACCATACTTAGGCTAAGATTGCGATCGCCCACAAACACCTCAGATACTAAGCGATTATATTCATCAGTATATAGGGGTTTGAGGCTGACATCTTGTCCAATAGGCAGTAATTGTTTTAATGTTGCAGTTGATCTACTCCCCCAGGGCTTCTGTTTTCGCTCCGGTGCGTCGATACAAGCTAAACGTACAGTAACTGTTTGTTCATCCCTTTTCACCTCAATAGTGTCGCCGTCTATAATTCTCAAGACCCTAGTGGTGGTATGATTGGTATTCCCAGGGAAGAATTGACATCCTACTACCGCACCACAAAGAACCATAAAAACCAGAATTTTTTTCAACATTCTTTTGAACTCTCTGTGGGTAGATGACCTTGTTGCTGTCTGAGATAAAATCGGGCGTAGCGTTGGTTAAGTGCTAATAATTCTGTGTGGGTTCCTGATTCAACAATTTTCCCTTTTTCCATCACTAAAATGCGATCGCATCGGCGGACAGTGCTTAAGCGGTGAGCTATAATAAACACCGTGCGATTCGCCATCAGTCTTTCTAATGCTTCTTGTACTAATGCTTCCGACTCAGAATCTAAAGCAGATGTAACCTCATCTAAAATCAAAATTTGCGGGTTGAGAAATACCGCCCTGGCGATCGCGATTCTTTGGCGTTGTCCACCGGATAAATTTACCCCCCGCTCACCCACCCAAGTATAGTAACCCTCTGGTAACTGACTAATAAACTGGTGAGCGTTGGCAATTTTAGCAGATGCGGTGACTGCTTCCATCTCAAAATTATCTTGACCGAAAGCAATATTTTGGGCAATAGTTCCGGAAAACATCACAGTTTCTTGGGGAACAATACCAATTTGTCGCCGCAGACTATAAAGCTTAACATCGCGAATATCTACACCATCAACTAAAATCTTACCTGCTTGGGGGTCATAAAACCGAGGTAGGAGATTAACAAAGGTAGTTTTACCAGCACCGGAAGCACCCACTAAAGCGATGGACTCACCCGGTAATGCCAACAAATTGATATCTTTTAATACAGGTTCCCCTGGTTTATAGGTAAAAGACACATGACAATATTCTACTTGCCCTTTCACCGGCGGTAAAGCGATCGCCTCAGACTTTTCTAATATCGTCGGTTGAATAGCCATCAACTCAAAAACCCGGTCAACGGATGCTTCACCTTGCTTAAATTCGTTGTAGTTATGAGTAGTATGACCAATAGGGTCAATTAACAACGCCGCCGCAGTTAAATAACTAAAAAACTCTCCCACCGTCAAGTTATTTTGGGCAATTTGCCATGCACCCACTATTAATAAAAATATGGCACTGACAGCCTCTAGAAACCCCACTATAGGTATTTGAACTGCTTTGAGGCGTTCGGCGGAGTATTTAGCTTGAAAACTGCGTTCTGCTTCATTTCCAAACCGATCAATTTCATAATTTTCTGCCGCAAAAGCTTGGACTAAACGGATACCGCTAAATACCTCCGTGAGAATTGCCGATAACCCAGAAACACGATTTTGACTTTTAACAGAGTACTTGCGTAAACGTTCACCAAACCAGCCAATTAAAACTCCCATCAGTGGCGCTACAATCACTGTAGCTAATGTTAGTTGCCAATTCAGGTAGATCATGTAGACGGGTATAGCCACCAGCTGCAAAATACAGGGGATAAAATCGTGAAAGACCTTATTCACAACTTCCCCCACCCGGTCAACATCTTCAGTGAGGCGGTAAGATAAATCACCCGCTTTTGCCGTTTCAAAATAGCTCAAATCCAGTTTTTGCAGATGGGAGTAAACCCGCTTGCGGAGGTCAAAAGCTACCCTTAAAGCCACCTTAGCCATGTACATATCCTGCACAGACTGAAAAAAGCCCCGCACCAAAAAGACTAAAAGCAGCATTCCGGCTAATTGAGCGATCGCTACTATATCACCCTTACCAAAGGGTTCAGCCAATCTACCCGCAAGATTAATTAAGGTTAAAGTCGCCAGTACATAACCGATAATCCCCACAAATCCCTTAGTAATATTTTGCCAATGGGGTTTCAGATAAGGTAATAATTGCCAGTAATGAGAACGAGTTTTCAAGCTGTAAATTCCACAAAAATATTTTTTCTTGTTGAGACATTATGACACTAATCTTGGCCCTAGATTTTGGCGGTACGAAGTTGGCCGCAGCACTGGTAAATATTGGTTCTAGGGAATGGTTACGCCATGAAAGTTGTTTATCTCCAGATGATGGTAATGCTACCACCGACCTAGAAATCATGTACTCGCTGATTGACTCTTTACTAAAATCACAAAAACCTGATGCAATTGGTGTTAGTTTTGGCGGACCCGTAGACGCCACCACTGGAACTGTGCGACTGTCTCATCATGTTGCAGGTTGGGAAAATATTCCCCTTCAAGATTTACTACAAGATAAATTTACTGTTCCGGTGAGTGTAGATAATGATGCTAACGTCGCCGCTTTAGGAGAATATCGCTTTGGTGCTGGTATAGGAAACAACAGCTTGTTTTATATCACCATTAGCACTGGTGTAGGTGGTGGTTGGATAATCAACGGCCAGCCTTGGCGGGGTATGGGGGGAATGGCGGGTGAAATTGGACACATGGTTATAGATCCTGCTGGTCCTGTGTGTTTGTGTGGAAAGCGCGGATGTGTGGAACGGTTAGCTTCTGGCCCTTATATGGCGCAGAATATGCGGGAAACTTTGCAAAATCAACCCCACAGAGGCGAAATATTACGCAGGTTGGTAGGTAATAATTTAAATTTAATTACGGGAAAGGTAGTAAGTGCTGCTGCATCCCAAGGTGATGAATTAGCCCAGGAGATTCTATTCAAAGGTGCTTGGGCTTTGGGTGTGGGTATTGGTAACGTGGCGAATTTGATTAACCCCCACTTGTTTATTTTAGGTGGAAGTGTAATTAAATCAGGGGATAATTGGTGGGATGTAGTCCGCAAAGCGGCGCGAAAAACAGCTTTACCAGAAATTGATTTGACAATTGTTCCGGCCGCTTTGGGTGATGATGCACCCCTTTGGGGGGCTGTGGCTTTGGCTGAATTAGCTTGGTAATTGCTATATTATGGGCAACAAAACTCACAAAAACCCCCTATTGTATTGAGTACAGTTAAGTCCCAATTTACTGATACATCTGGGTAGCTTTGAGCATATGGTAGGTAATAATCAACTGTGTGAGCGCCAGAGGATAACTTTGCAAAGTTTCCCCAGTAGTTCCCGCAACTTTTCCTAGTTCGGGATTAACTTCGCGATCGCACACGTTGAGTAAGTAAGGCATATCGGAACATAAAATATGCTCTAATTTACTTACCTGTTCTAAAGTCGCGTGACCATCAACTTCCAGCACATCCACAGGTTTACTCATATCCCGGTCTAACCCTAAACGGATTGCCGAATCAGAATTACCATCAGTTAAGTTCAGAATTGAGGTAAAATCAGGATGGGGGATTGTCGGTCGTAACACTAACCGCACATTTAAATGTCCATTGCCATCATCAACATCATCACTAGGGGAATAAAAACTCACCACTATATCAGACCATTGTCGTTGGGGACGAATAAAACTTTCTGAATCTGGTTCACGCTTTTCTAGTTCTGCCAAAACTTCTTCAGGAGTGTACCCCCGCTTTTGGGTATCGCGTTTAACTTTCCATTGGGCGCGTAGGGGTTCCGGGGGCGCTAAATATACCTTCACGTCGTAGGCTTCACGAGCTACCCGAGTAGAATAACCGAGCAACCCTTCAATAATCACAAACTTCGTAGGTCGGATGTATTGTGGCGGCTCAAATGTACCTGTTTTGTGGCTGTAAACCGGTTTGAGAATGGGCTGTCCGGTGCGTAAGAGGGATAAGTGCTGCTGCATAATATCGAGGTGATTGCAGTCAGGATGCAGCGCCGTGATGCCAATTTCTGCACGTTGTTGACGATCATAACGGTGATAATCATCGGTACAGATGACGGTGACATTTTCAGGTCCTAGTACCTGAGCAATTCCTCTGGTCAGTGTTGTTTTACCTGCGGCGCTGTCACCGACAATTCCCAAAATTATTGGACGTCCCATGATTCCCCTCCGGACATGAACAACAAGTACAGTAATAAACGTTTTTAGTTAATTTTTACATTTTAGAAGGTAATTGACCCATTAACTCAACTCAAACATCCTGCGTAACATCTCTATACATTTAATTTATTCGCGTTTACTTATAATTAAGTAGGTCAATATAGTTAAACATCAATACATCCAACACCTGTTTGATAACTATTGAATCTGCTTATTAAGTTTTTTTAAGTTGAGTTAATTAGGTGTTTTTAGTGCTTAACTGAGTACTCAAAGAAGTGTTGCACATTCGGGGTATGTGATGCTTTTTAGTATATACCAGAGAGGTAAAGCAGTTTTGGGAATCAAGACGGACTAGGGATTATGGTGACGCTGAATATTTCAGATTCCGACAAAATTGATAAGTTTCGGCATCTTCAGTTAAGTTTATGCGATCGCTGGCCGACTATTGAACTATTTGACAATAGTGAGGCGGATATTTTAATTATTCCCTCCCTGAGCATCGACCAGCATGAACTGCATAAAGTAGAAGGCTGTGAGCATTATGAAGAAAGATTACTATTTTGTTTGATGCGGTTGCGAAATCCCCGCACTAGACTAATTTATGTCACTTCCATGCCCTTGCATCCTAGTATTATTGATTACTATTTACAATTATTACCAGGAATCCCATTTTCCCATGCCCGCAATCGCCTGTTACTACTTTCCACTTATGATGCTTCCCTCAGACCTCTAACCGCCAAAATTCTAGAACGTCCCCGGTTGCTAGAGCGGATTCGCCAAGCATTAAGGCTAGAAAAATCCTTTATGACCTGCTACAACTCCACATTTTTAGAGGCGGAATTATCTTTACAATTAAATGTACCATTATATGCAGTCGCCCCAAACCTACAGACCTGGGGGACAAAAAGCGGTAGTCGCCAAATATTTGCAGAAAGTGGAGTACCATTACCAGACGGTAGCGAAAAGGTATGGAATCACCAAAATTTGGCAGAAGTTGCTAGTGATTTATGGGAACGCCAACCAACACTACAAAGAATAGTAATCAAACTCAATGAAGGAATTTCTGGAGAAGGAAACGCCCTATTAGATTTGCGCCCCATCATGGATGTAGCACCAGGGAAAGTTCCTCGCAGCCAAACAATAGCCACAATCGGCGATCGCTTCTCCACTATGCGCTTTCAGTCCGCAAAAGAAAGTTGGGGGAATTTTCGCGCACGGATTAGGGAACTAGGGGCGATCGCAGAAGCATTTATAGAAGGAGAAAATAAGCGATCGCCCAGTGTCCAAGGACGCATCACACCTAGTGGAGAAGTAGAAATTCTCTCCACCCATGACCAAATTCTAGGCGGTCCAGACGGACAGATTTATCTAGGTTGTAAATTTCCCGCTGATTCTAGCTATCGGTTACAATTGCAGGAATTTGGTTTAAAAATCGGTAAAAAACTCGCCGAAAAAGGCGCATTAGAAAGATTTGGCGTAGATTTCATCACCGTTGACCAAGGAAATGGCCAATGGGACATTCAAGCCATTGAAATTAACTTACGTAAGGGTGGTACAACTCACCCCTTTATGACCCTGAAATTATTAACCAACGGACGTTACGACCTAGCCACAGGGTTATTTTACAGTCAACAAGGGCGGCCTAAATACTATATAGCCACCGACAACCTGCAAAAAGACCCATATCGGGGATTACTACCCAACGATTTGATGGACATTATCGCCCATCACCGGCTGCACTTTGATAGCGGTACCGAAACAGGGACGGTTTTTCATCTTATGGGTTGTCTTTCCCAGTTTGGTAAATTGGGATTAACCAGTATTGGCGATTCCCCACAACAAGCAGAAGACATTTATAACAAAGTCGTCCATGTTCTGGATGAAGAAACCCGCCGCGACAATCCGGATCTACCTTTGTTCTCAGATTACACTTTTCCTATAGCCGGGGATGGATATAACTAGGGAATAGGGAGGAATTTTGCACCCATACCCAGTCTTGATACTTTTTTTGTCAGTGTCAACGTGACTGCGAATAAACTCGCCAGCGCCTTACCCCCATGTCTAAAACCAGACGGTTCTGGTCGGCGCTGGTATTGCGGTCAAATTTATGCAATATAATCCATGAAAATATTGCTACATCAGGGTTTCAACCATAGTTGTTACCCAATTATCACCAAATCCATCAGCAGTTATTCCAGGTTGGCATAATAGCATACCAAGCTTTAACAACTAACTACCCCGGTGTAACTACACACCCAGAGCAGAACTACAATTACAGTTGCAGCTTATTTAATCAACTTTTTGGAATCATGCTGACCTATTACCATTTTGACCTGTGGGCGATGGTGAAATTTTCGCGGAATTTGGTAGTTCCATCTCATTTTTAGCTAACCAATCTTCAATAAGTTCAGCCGAAACATCAGACATATTCAATCCTTTAAAAAAGCAAATTGTTTTAAACCTGTCTTTAATTTCAGGGGGAAGGTAAACCCGAATCGAAGCTTCTCCTTGTGCCACACTATACTCCAAGTAATAAACTTATTAACCAGTTTATTCGTGTAATGGTTCATCAGGGAAAAATATTAACTAGTTGACTAATGCATCAGTTAATTGGTATAGTATCACCTGTACCCCAGGAAAGAGAAGTAAATCTATCCGAAAGATGACACATAACAAAGGCTATAGCATCCAGAAAGTGTCAGCACCAGCAAATGAATATCACAGGCGCAATAGCAAGCAAATTGATCTCAATTTGCTTAAATTAGCTGCAATAAATACCTGTAAGCAAAAGACAGCAGAAAAAATCTGTCAAAAAATGTTTCATCGCCAAACTACAGACTAAAAGCCACAAAAATCAGCAATAGCTTCATAAAAACCGATTTTTAGCCAAAAATTTAGGATCACAAAACTCCAATCAATTATTTATTTCAAAGCTGAGAAATGCTAAAAAATTTCTGGTACGCTTGTGAATTTACCTCAGCCGTTACTAACAAGCCTAAACAAGTTTTGATGTTAAATCAGAGATTTGTTCTCTATCGCAATTCTCAAGGCGAAGTAGTTGTATTAAAAGACCAGTGTTCCCATAGAGGTGCAGCATTATCTTTAGGTTGGCGAGAAGACAACTGTATCCGTTGTCCCTATCATGGATGGAAATTTCAAGCCGATGGGAAATGTGTAGAAATCCCTGCTAATGAAATGGGAACACCAATTCCACCCAGAGCTAATGTCAAGAGCTACCCAGTACAAGAAAAATATGGTTTTGTCTGGATATTCTACGGAGATTTACCAGCAGAATCACGTCCACCCATTCCTCCGTTCCCAGAATATCAAGACCCCAAAATGCATCCAATTTATTTAGAATATGAGATGCAAACTCACTATACCCGTGTCATAGAAAATGCACTTGACCCCGCCCATCTTTATGCAGTTCATGGTAATTCCTTTGGTGCGGGCTTGGCAGAGGATACCACAGTAGATGAATATGTCATTAAAGATGAAGATTGGGGCATAAGTACCAAAATTATCTACAGGAATTATACCCAGCCCAAAAATGGCATCTTTAAATCTTTTTTCCGTCCAAAAAAGACACAATTAAATGCCAAAATTAGCTTTTACCTACCCAATATAACTAAAATTGAAAGTGACTTTGGTCGTGGTAAAATTATCAACTATGCTATTCATGTTCCCGTTAATGACCAGAGAACCATTAGTAAACGAATTCAACTGCGTAATTTCTTTACCTATGCTTGGGCAGATAGATTATTTATCAAGTTTCATCATCAAGTTGGTTTAGAAGATAAAATAGTCACAGAGTCACAAATTCCCCAATTAATCCCAGATAATTTAACAACTGAAGTTCATGTAGCTGCTGATGCTATGAACCTGGCTTATCGCCAGATACGACAAAAATATTTAGCTATGGGATGGGGTTTGAATTATCATCAAAATCAACGAGAACGGTCATTGACAAAATAGATTTGATTTATTTTCACTTGTGAGGCTAATAATTATGAAAAAGTAATTCCCCGTTACGCCAATTACACAACGAAAAAGGAAGTAAAGGCGCTGATGTTGAAAAACTTTTGGTATGCTTGTGAATTTAGTTCTACAATTACCAATAAGCCAAAGCAAGTTTTGATGTTAAATCAGAGATTTGTTCTTTATCGCAACTCTCAAGGAGAAATAGTAGCTTTAAATGACCAATGTCCCCATCGCGGGGCTGCTTTTTCTCTGGGTTGGATTGAAAAGGATTGTCTCCGGTGTCCCTATCATGGCTGGAAATTTCAAGCTGATGGCGAATGTATTGAAATTCCCTCTAATCCACCTGGTGCCCCTGTACCTAAAAAAGCTCGTGTTCCTCACTATCCAACCCAGGAAAAATATGGTTTTGTCTGGCTATTTTATGGTGATTTACCAGCAACAGAACGCCCTCCTTTACCGACTTTTCCAGAGTACATGGTATCGACTATGCGCCCTGTATATGACGATAGTATAGATAATGCCAACTATGCTCGGCTCATGGAAGCTAATCTTGATTTTACCCATGTAATCGCCGTCCATAAAAAATCTTTTGGGCAGAGAATACCCATAAATACAACTATTAACTATCAAGTTGATAAATATGATTGGGGTGCTGTGGCTAAGGTTAACTATGAATCTTTAGGTAACTCCAAAAGTTTCTTAAACTTTTTACTGGGTGGACGACCAGAACTGAAAACAAAATTGACCTTATATCTACCTAATGTTACTCTGGCAGAAATTAGTGTGGGTCGCGGTAGTAGGTTTGATGTCAAGTTTGGCGTTTTAGTGGCTCACCTACCTATTGATGATCATACGACTCGTGTTAAACGGGTGTTATATCGCAATGTTTTACCATTTCCTTGGCTTGATGGATTTTTTAGAAAGCTTGACCACAAATTAGCACAAGAAGATACAGTAGTGGTTTCAAGTTTAAATTCTCAACCAATACCAAAAATATCAGAGGAAGTTCATGTAGCCGCTGATGCTTTAGATATTACTTTTCGGCGGTTTTTGCAAAGCTTTCAGACTGACTTTGATGGATTGAGTCAGGATAAAAACTAAAAGATAGGGAACCCCAGATCAGAAGGTTTTATTTTGGGTGCTGAGTTTATATGGGGTTGAGTTTTGTAGCAATAATGAGTTTTGGTAGATAAATACACGCAGGTTGATATAAGTATTTGACTAATACTGGGGAGATAAGTATGAACCATGTACTGGAAAAAATCACTGAGGAACTAGGAATGCGTGGAGTTATTGATAAGTTTTTCAGGCGGATGTTTGATAATACTTGTCAGGTTCTGGAGGCGTTGGATGGTAAGCATCTGTGTGAACAGTCCTGGAATCGTGACCAGGAGGGAGTCTGGAGGGTGGGTGAAAGTAGTCAAGATGCTATCTATATTGACCGGGTTCTGCACAATGGTAATGTGTTGGAAAAGGTAGGGGTGAATTATGTAGCCATAGAAGGTGAGTTACCTCCGGGGATGTCTTTTCAGCAATCGGGCGCTCTAGCTACGGATGTAGCTGATAAAATCACGCGCAGTAAGGCTAACCGCTATTTCGCTACAGGTTCTAGTTTTGTCATCCATCCCCATAACCCCATGGCTCCCACTGCTCATGCTAACTACCGCTATTTCGAGATTTGTCATGGTGACCAACCGGTTTATTGGTGGCTCGGTGGTGGTGCTGATTTAACACCAGCATATCTGTTTGAGGAAGATGCAGTTCATTTTCATCAGGTGCATAAACAGGTTTGTGATCAGTATGATCCTTCTTATTATCCCCGGTTTAAACGCTCCTGTGATGAATATTTCCACATACAACATCGCGGTGAACACCGCGGTATTGGGGGAATTTTCTTTGACCATTTAAATAATCAAGATCCGCAAAAACTACTTGATTTTGTGACTGATTGCGCTGATGCTTTTATCCCTGCTTATATGCCAATTTTGGAAAGGCGTAAAGATATGTCTTTTACAAAGCTAAATAAGTATTGGCAACATCTGGTACGTGGGCGCTATGTAGAGTTTATCTTATCATGCGATCGCGGTGTGCGTTTTGGTTTAGCTAGTGGTATGGTTAACCAACAAAGTGTTTTTAACTGTATGCCTCCCGCTGCTAGTTGGGAATATGATGATCAACCTATTCCCGGTAGCAAAGAAGCTATGTTAAAAGAAGTCTTAAAAAATCCTCGGGAGTGGTTGTAAATCGGTTTTGATGGCTCCCCAGATGATGGAACACAATTTAACATCAAAATTTAATATCAAACCAACATATAGCGACTACAGGTAATGAAGAAAGACTTTACTTTTAACAAAACCAGAAAAGATACATCTTTGAGCAGTGACATAGAAATAGATATGGCATTATCATGTCTGAATGCTTGCAAATATGTACTAGTGTGGATAATTCTACTTTGCCTGTATTCCAGTATATAAATAATTTATTCAATCAGAAATGACCATGGAAAAGGAACTAGTCACAGGTAATCTCCGCATGGAAGATATCATCAATCTAGATGAATCTAAAGCCATGAATTTGTTTCGCAAGAGATTACAAAGATACAAAAATCTGGTTGCAGAAAAAGGAGATGCAGCCGCTTTTGAAGAAATGATGGCAAAATATCCTGAACAACAAAAGGCGCTGATGGGTACTTTTATCGAGCATAACACCTTAGCGAAAGGTTTCACCCAAGCTGCACCCTTGCTGGGATTAATGGGTTTTGTGATGGATGTGGTAGATATTTCGCAAAATGGTACAGATGCAGCATTAGAAATACAAAGAGTTTGCCCAGTTTTATCCTTGGCGAAAGAGTACGGTTTTGATAGTCCCTGTCGTGTCTTCTGCGAAATGGAACAAGAAGCTACCAGAAGAGCTTTTCCGGGAATCAAGGCGGCAATTTTGAGTAAACAAGCAGAGGGTGACTGTGTTTGTGTATTCAAGTATGAGAGAAGTACAAATAATTTACCGGTGATGAACACAGAGGATAAAAATACTTTTCGTCCGGTAATGTCTCTGATCTTATTAATTCCTAGTTTGTGTAGAATCGGTTGTAAAATGCTGAAAATTCGTTTTTTTCACTAGTATCAATTCCCATTAATTATAAATAATTTGTGATTAATTAAACAGTTGCTGGGACATAAAACACAAGATTCTTAAGAAAAAACTATAATTTAAACTAAAGTTATGAGTGGTATACTTACAGACTTAAAACAGATTATTGCCGGAGAAGTTAGTAACAAAGAATCAGACTTAGAAGCAGTTTCTCAAGATTTTGGCAACATTATTAAAAAACAGCCCCAAATTGTGATTCGTCCGCAAGATTCTAGTGATGTTGCTCAAGCAATTAAATATGCTGCTCAACAGGGTTTAACAATTTCCTCACGGGGTGCGGGACGTTCTTTGAGTGGTCAATCTTTGAATCAAGGGGGAATCCTCTTAGATATGAGGAATCTCAATCAAATTGATGATTTCCGCCCCGATGAACTCTGGTTCCAAGCTGACCCTGGTGTGACTTGGAAGCAAGTTATTGATACTGCTATACCTGATGGTGTAATTCCCCCAGTCCTGACCAATAACTTTGAAGTGACTTTGGGGGAACTCTCTGCGCTGCTGGTTTAGGTTTGAGTTCTTTTCGTTATGGTTCTCAAGCTGATAACTGTTTGGCTTTGGAAGTTGTGACGGGGACTGGGGATATTATTTGGTGTACACCGGAAGACAACAGCGAACTTTTCTATCATGTTCTGTGTGGCTATGGTCAATTTGGTATTATTACTAAAGTTAAAAATCGTCTGAGGAAATATCGCCCTTACACTCGCAGTTATTTTCTTTGCTATGACGATTTAGATAAACTTTTACATGATGCACGTGGGTTAGTCACAGAAGGTCGGATAGATGGTTTAGTATCTTTGTTTTCACCCTGCTTGCAAGGAATGAGCAGAAAAGAAAATCAGATCAAACCATTAATTCAATGGTTTTACAGGATGCAAATTACTGTAGAATTTGATGCTGTCAATCAGGTAAATGATGCAGAATTACTGGCTGGTTTAAATTTTTATCGCCATATCCACACTGAAGACTTGACTTTTGAGCAGTTCATTCAACCATTAGGTCAAGTTCCTTATCCTGTCAATACTGCTAATACTTGGATAGATTTACTTTTACCTGGTTCTAGTGCTCAGGAATTTATTAAGATTGCTCTGGAGCGTATACCTAATTTCTTGGATTTCCGCACTTTACCTATAGGTTCTTTTTGTCTCAATTCTCGCCATCATAAATTACCCATGTTTCCTTTACCGGATGATGAGTTAATTATCGGTTTGGGAATGTATCCGAGTATTCCCCAAACTCAGGTGGAAGTTGTGTTACAGCAGTTAAATTTACTGACTGATTTGGGCTTCCAAATGGGGGGTAAAAGATATATGGCGACTTGGGCGGAATTTGATTTACCAAAATGGCGATCGCAATTTGGTGATTACTGGTTGACCGTCAATGAAATCAAAAGGAAATACGACCCCTGTGGGATTCTGAATCCTGGTTTCTTCAAGTATGAACACCCCGTCGGTGCTATGTAAGGAAATAGAGAATGTTGCGAAATTCTGAAAATTCCTCTCTACTCCCCCCCAATTTTCGCTGGTTATTGGCTCTGGGTATGACCTCGCTCACAGCTATGGGGGTGGGGATCCTGTCTATAACTCGTCCGCTCAATACTCAAACCCCAGCGGTGACTACCCAAGTTAGTCAACCAGTGATTTCAAAAGTGAATGCGCTCGGAAGATTGCAACCAGCTGGTGAAGTCATGAGAATTTCGGCTCCTACTGATGTTAGTGGTGCTAGTCGTGTGGCGCAACTTTTGGTGACTGAAGGTCAGGAAGTAGGCGCTGGAGATGTGATTGCTATTTTGGACAATCGCGATCGCTTACAAGCTAATCTTAAGGAAGCACAGCAACAAGTGCGAGTGATGAAATCACGGTTAGCTCAGGTAAAAGCTGGCGCACAACCAAGTGAAATTTCCGCCAGAAAAGCAACTGTGAGCAATCTGCAAGCACAGTTAGATGGTGAAATCCCAACCCAGCAAGCTACCATCGCTCGCTTAGAAGCTGAGTTACAAAATGCACAGATAGAATTGCGCCGTTATGAAAATCTTTATCAAGAAGGTGCGATCGCTATTTCCACTCTTGATACTCGCAGATTAACTTTAAAATCCGCCCGGGAAGAATTGAATGGTGCGCAAGCTAATTTAGCCAGAACACAACGCACCCTCACCGCCCAAATTCAGGAAGCTAAGGCTATTTTAGCCCAAACAGCAGAGATACGTCCTACAGATGTGGCTATAGCACAAGCAGAAGTAGATCGGGCGATCGCCACTGTGGAAAAAATGCAAGTAGAACTAGATTCAGCATATATTCGCGCCCCACAAGCGGGTCAAATTCTCCAGGTTCAAGCTCATCCGGGTGAAACCATCGGTGAGGGGGGAATTGTGGAACTTGGTCGAACTAATCAAATGTATGCGATCGCAGAAATCTATGAAAGTGATATCAGTAACATTCGCTCTGGTCAAATTGCGACTATTACTAGTCCTAGTAATGCGTTTGAGGGTGAATTAAGGGGAACAGTCGATAGTATTGGCTTTCAAGTGGCGAAGAAAGATGTGTTAGACAGTGACCCCACCACAGCTACGGATGCTAGGGTAATTGAGGCTAAAATTCGTTTAGATGCAGCATCTAGTCAGCAGGTAGCTAATTTGACTAATCTCCAAGTGAATGTAGAAATACTTACCAGTCAAGATGTGAGTAAGTTAATTAGGTAAAAGTCATAAACATACTGGGTGTTGCTCTAGTTTTTTTATCCTTTTTTTTCCTTAAATCTTAAATATTTATGTTTAAACGGAGAATCCCTTTGGCTTGGCGACAATTAATGAAGCAAAAGGGGCGGTTTTTAGTCGCTATTTGTGGTATTACTTTCGCTGATTTTTTGATGTTGATGCAGTTGGGCTTTCAGTCGGCTTTATATGATAGTAATACCAGATTTCATGAAGTTTTACAAGCGGATTTAGTCTTGGTTAGTCGCCAAGGGCAAAACTTAGGGCTTCTGAGTAGTTTTCCTCGTCGCCGTTTGTTTCAAGCTGCTAATTTGTCGGAGGTTGAGTCGGTTAATCCTGTCTATGTTCGTTTAGGTGTTTGGAAGAGTCCCCAAACTAAGTTAGATGAGTCAATTTTAGTGATTGGTTTTAATCCGGAAAAACCAGCTTTTAATTTACCGGAAGTCAATCAACAATTGGCCACGATTAAATATCCTCATACTCTATTATTTGATCGCAATTCTAGCGGAAAATATGAACAAGCGATCGCCCAAATATCTCAAGGTCAACCTGTCATCACAGAATTACAAGGGCGTAGGGTGCAAATTCAGGGTTTGTACGAGGTGGGCGCTTCTTTTGTGGCCAATGGTAGTGTCATCACTAGTGACCAGAACTATTTACAGATTTTTTCCGGACAAAAACCTGGTCAAGTTAACTTAGGTTTAATTAACCTCAAACCTGGTAGCAATGCTGAGGTAGTCGCCAAAGCTTTAGAGTCCTACCTGAGTGATGATGTCCGAGTTTTCACCCATGAAGAATTTATTGATTTTGAAAAGCAATATTGGCGAGAAAATGGGGCGATTGGTTTTATTTTTTCCCTGGGTGTTACCATTGGCTTTTTAGTGGGTGTGATTATTGTTTATCAAATTATTTATAGTGATGTTATGGATCACTTGCCGGAATATGCCACACTTAAGGCTATGGGTTATCGCAATATATATTTAATGTTTGTTGTTCTTCAGGAAACATTAATATTAGCTATATGCGGTTTTATTCCCGGTGGTTTAGTATCGTTTTTTATGTATAATTTTACCCGTAATATTACTAAATTACCATTATTTCTCACCCCTGAGAGACTCATTTTTGTACTGTTATTAACAGTGATCATGTGTTTAATCTCCGGTGCGATCGCCATGGGTAAATTAAAGTCAGCAGATCCAGCCGATATTTTTTAAACAAGAATCAATCTATAATTATAAAACTATTCAGGCACTATTGGCATACCATCTTTTAGATTCAAAACGCCTGAAGTAACAATTTGATCTTCTGATTGTAATCCTGCCAAAACTTGGTAATGATCATCTCTAATATTACCTAATTGCACCCGTCTTTGGCGAGCTATAAGTTGAGATATCCCTTGTGGTGATTCCTCTGTTGTCATCACATAGACAAAAGTTTCCCCACCTACGCGAAACACTGATTTGGTAGGGATTAATACCCCAGAACGCTGATTCCAAATCACTCTCGCCTGTACTAATTGATCAGGTCGTAACTGACCTTCGGAATTATTAAACAGTGCTTTAACCAAAACTTCTCGCCGCTCATTTTTAGCATCAGGAGTAATTGCAGATATTTTACTACTACTTATCACCTCAGCTTGTGGATTCAACACTTCCACGGCCATTCCCTGACGTAATTGGGTGCTTTGTTCCACCGGGACAAAAATATGCAGTTCTAAGGGTTGATTTTGAGAAACAGTAACTAGTGGTGTAGAAGTATTGACTAAATCACCTACTCTCACAGAAATATTACCAACTGTACCGCTAAAAGGTGCTGTAATTGTATAACTCTGGGGGTGGAGTCGTTGGTTGCGAATCTCGGACTGGGTTTGTTGCAAGGTTTTTTCAGCTTGTGAGATAGTCAGTTGCTCTCCTTGAATCTGAGCATTAATCGCCCCAAGATCAGCCTTAGTTGTAGCCACCCGATTAGCATACTGATTTCGCGCACGTCGAGAGATAGCTCCCTGGGTTGCTAGGTAAGCATACTTTTGATAATCCTCTTCGTGCAATTGTAAATCAGCAACTTGAGATTGGCGTGCTGCTTCCAGAGACTCAAGTTTAGCACGGGCATTTTCCCGTTGTAACACAGCAGTTTGATAAGTAGCATTAAGCTCAATTGTTGCTGGTCTAGAATCTACTTGGATAATTGCCGTTCTGGCTGTAACTTGATCCCCTGGTTTGAGAAATATTTGGGTAACTTGTCCGGGAATTTTCGACTTGATCTCTACCGAACGCCCAGACTTTAAGCTAGCAACAAAATTTGAACTTTCATCGACTATACCAGAGCGTACTGTTAACACCTTGACCCTGACGCCGGGAGTTTTAATATTAGTAGGTACTGCTTGATGTGTAGGAGTCAAAACACGCCAAAATATAGCGCTACCACCTGCAATAATTAGTATAGAAGCTAACAATAATCTCTGCCATCTTCTTTCTGGCAACCGTGGCTGATATGACTTTGGCGAATGATTATCTCCAAAATTATTTGGCGGCTCAGGCAATGTCATGGCTAACTAAATATAAATAACTCAATAGTAAGTCATGATTCGATATTTTGCCATCATAACCATTCATTTAGGATCATACTTACTTAAAAATTTTGTGTCATATATTTTAATATAATCCTGAATCAATTATCTCTAAATCTATCCCAGGTTCAATAATTAACAAGATTATTAAGCCCTCCCCTAGTTCAGGAGAGGGTGGGGCTGAGGGTTGATAAATCCTCAGAAAAACAGATTAATACAACCGAATATTAGTAATATTCCCTTGTATCTGTGTTCTTACGAATTACAAATTATAAATTACTCATCCCCTTGGCAAATAGCCCAGAAATAAAAGGTAAGATATCCCGGCGTTTGGCGTTAGCTTTACCTTCAGTAAATACAACTAAGATGTAGGGAAGCTGTTCTGATAACTCAATATAAGCTGCGTCATGACGAACTTGACTTGTCCAACCGGCTTTTGACCAGATTTGAGTATTTTGGGGAAGTCCACCCCCCAAAAAACCTGTTACCTGATCCTCTTCTACATCGGTGGGTAAATCATTGGGGTTAAGACTACGTTTGAGCAAATTCATCATGGCTTGCGATCGCTTACTAGACACTGCCACCCCACCTACAATAGTATGAATTAACTTAGCCGTGGCATTAGTGGTCACCATATTGCGATTATCAAGCATTTCCCCATAAAATGCTCGTTCCCTACCATAGGGACCATCACCCCAAGTTTTTTGACAAATATTAATTGTCTCCAACTCTTCCCAACCCAAAGACTGGTAATAGCGGTTAATAATATGACGTTGATATTTCCAAGTTTCAAAGGGTGCGCTTGGTAACTCTGGACCGGAAGTAGTGCCACTCAGGACATCTACAATTAAGCTAGTAGCATCATTGCTAGAGTCCACAATCATATCAGTTAAGGCGCGTTCCAACTCCTGACAGGGTGGGGTCATACCTTTTTCCAGCCATTCGTGGACAGCGACTAAATAAAACAATTTGACCACGCTAGCGGGATAAATTCGCTCCACCCCCCTATAAGTAAAACCACGGAGTATATGGCTCCAAAAAGCATCAGGAGTCAAAGCACCACCAGTATTTACAGGTACTGGAGGATCATAAACAATCCAAGTTATAGCCACTTGGTTACGGGCTAAACTGGGAAATGTTGCCCAAGTTGCCTCTAAAATATCATTACCAAGATTTTCGAGTTGTTCGTCTTTTCTAAAGAAAATCATTGCAGAATGCTCTCTAATTCAGAATCCCCAATCCTCAAGACATCGGCTCAAGAATACCAGTGTATTGCTAATTTGAATTTATATGATTCTCCTGAATGTATAAGCCTGAGCACTCAAGCAGCTACAGGGCGACATTTGCGGGTCACATTAAATCATCAGTTCTCAGCATTTGAGGTGTATTTATGTGAAGATGACTATCCAGGGTGGGTATCTTGTGCCGACTTGGATATATTACAACCTGCTACCACACTTTATCAGGCCAAATCATTTTCCCAGTCTGAGATCACAAAATTACTCCCTGATGTGATTAATTTTACCCAAAAATCCATGGAACAGTCTAATTATTATCTGTGGGGTGGTACAGTCGGTCCGAATTACGACTGTTCCGGGTTAATGCAGGCGGCGTTTTTGTCGGTAGGCGTTTGGTTACCCAGAGATGCTTATCAACAGGAAGCTTTTACCCAGAAAATTCATATAAATGAATTACAACCAGGGGATTTAGTTTTTTTTGGAACTGTAAAAAAAGCAACTCATGTAGGGCTATATTTAGGCGATAATTCTTACATTCATAGTTCGGGAAAAGACCAGGGACGCAATGGTATTGGCATTGATATTCTCTCGGAACAGGGGGATAGGGTAAGTCAGTCATATTATCACCAGCTGCGGGGTGCAGGTCGGGTGATTCAGAGTTATCAACCACACAGAAACTAAGGACGTTAATATGAGGAGTGGCTTAATTTCCCAGGGTTTAAATCAGGAAAATGGTTCAAGTGGGGTAGTTGTCCCCGATGTTTCGGTGGTAGTACCAGTGCGGGATGAGGTGGAAAGTTTACCACTTTTGCTCGCAGCGATCGCTACTAGTGTCAGCGCCAGTAATTTCAGTTATGAAATCATTTGCGTGGATGATGGTTCTACAGACGGATCGGCGGAATTTCTCAAGTCACAAGCCCACATCCGTAGTGATTTAAAAGCGGTGCTATTACGGCGAAATTACGGACAAACTGCGGCAATGGCCGCTGGGTTTAATTATGCGATCGGTAAAGTGATTGTCACATTGGATGCTGATTTGCAAAATGATCCGGCGGATATCCCCTTATTATTAGCTAAGTTGGCAGAAGGCTATGATTTAGTGAGTGGTTGGCGACATCAACGCCAAGATGCTTTACTTTCCCGCTTAATTCCTTCTCAAGTTGCTAATTGGCTAATTGGTAAGGTGACGGAAGTCAAGTTACATGATTATGGTTGTTCCCTCAAGGCTTATCGGTCGGAGCTTGTAGCTGATATGAATCTCTACGGGGAACTGCACCGATTTTTACCGGCTTTGGCTTACATTGAGGGGGCGCGAATTACTGAAATTCCCGTACGTCATCATGCGCGGCGTTTTGGCCGCAGTAAGTATGGCATTTGGCGCACCTTTCGCGTCATGATGGATTTGTTAACTATTTACTTCATGAAGAAGTTTCTCACCCGTCCCATGCACGTTTTCGGGTTGCTGGGATTGGGATCGATAGTTACAGGTATGCTGCTGGGTATTTACTTGAGTTTTATTAAATTGGCTTTAGGGGAGTCAATTGGTAGTCGCCCTTTGTTAATTTTGGCGGTGCTGCTGTTAGTCACTGGGATGCAGTTGTTTTGCTTTGGTCTGTTGGCTGAGTTATTGATGCGTACTTACCATGAATCCCAAGGTCGTCCCATCTATCGGGTGCGGGAAGTAGTAGCCAAAAATGTTAAGTAACGTAACAATATGAGAAACACTCTGGAACTAAACTGACATTTATTTTGAAAGCTATTCAGACCTTAGACAGCCAACTTAGACGTAACCTGCTGATTTTGTTTACCGCAGGTTTATTATTCTGGTCTAGCATTGCCTCATTATTACCCACTCTGCCCCTATATATCGAAGATATTGGCGCTACCAGTCAAGAGATTGGCATTGTTATGGGCAGTTTTGCCATCGGGATGCTACTATTTCGCCCTTGGTGTAGTAGTTTAGCAGACCGTCGGGGTCGTAAGATTGTGTTGCTCATTGGGATGTCAGCAGTGGCTATTGCACCTCTGGGTTATGTGTTAGCAAAGTCAATTATCCCATTAATGGTGTTACGCGCCTTTCACGGTATCAGTATTGCCGCTTTTGGTACTGCTTATGTAGCATTGGTGGGAGATTTAGCCCCTCCTCACAATCGCGGTGAGGTGATTGGCTACATGAGTTTAGTCAATCCCCTTGGTGTGGCTATTGGGCCAGCTATGGGGGGATATTTACAAGCTGCTGCTGGTTATACTCCCTTATTTCTGTTGTCCGCGGCTTTGGGTTTTGCGGGAATGTTATGTATTGTCCCCCTGGTGAATCCATCTGTTGCTCACCAGCTGGACAATAACCCTGAAAATAATCTATTCTGGCGATTATTATGGGCTCCTCGTGTGCGTGTTCCGGCAATAGTCATGCTGTTGATTGGTATGGTTTTAGGAACTTTACATACTTTTGTGCCATTATTTATCAAATCCACTAATGTAGATTTGAACCCAGGACTATTTTACACAGTAGCGGCGATCGCCAGTTTTAATGTCAGGCTATTTATTGGCCGCGCTTCTGATAAATATGGACGGGGTTTATTTATCACCCTGAGCTTAATTGCCTTCACCTTAGCCATGGTGGGTATATGGCGAGCTAACAGCGCCCCTATTTTCTTACTCTCAGCATTTGTCCAAGGTGCTGCTTCGGGAACTGTAATTCCCATGATGGCGGCGATGATGACAGACCGCGCCCAACCCCACGAACGCGGGCGGATATTTGGCGTCTCTTTAGTAGGATTAGATGTTGGTATTGGGGTCGCGGGTCCGGTTCTGGGTGTCATTGCTGAACAAGTAGGTTACCGCCAGATGTTTGGTTATGGTGCTGCTTTGACTTTTCTAGCCATGATTATATTTCTCACCCAGTCCAGTCATAACCTGAATAATTCTCTCCGCTTTGCCTTGGGGCGTGGTGAAGATAGTTACGCCTTAGATAGATAATTCCAAGTATAGGAAAAGGCAAAAATGATTTTTACTTTTAAAAATCATTTCTGCCTTTCTTAACGGGCGAGGAGGGATTCGAACCCCCGACACCGTGGTCTCGTAGCCACGTGCTCTAGTCCGCTGAGCTACACACCCTTACAACAAAATAATCTTAACACTACTATGAAAATAATGCAAGGCCATTTTTTATTTAATTCTGCCGAACTAACACACCTGAATCATGAGGGGTAAGCACAGATGGTGAATGTGTCTGCTAAAGTTGAGTAAGTACATGGCTCAAGTCTCAAATAAATCCTTATGCCTCCTCGTTGGCCTCGCAAACCCGACCGCAAAGACCCAGATTTCCGCAAGTTAGATGACCGGATGAATTTTGCTGTCCATGTAGCATTGACTACGGCTGTTAATTCCGGTTTATGGTTTGTCCACAACTTAAAATCGTCCACCTGGGAATGGCTACCCTGGTTAACCGCAGGTTGGATATTACTGTTGTTGGTGCATCTGATTTATATTAGTGCGATCGCCAACTATAGCGAAACTCCACCCAAATCTACCTGAAGATTGATTATTGCGGCTAGGGGGATTGTAACCTGTGGTGGTAGATCCCAATACATAATTGTGCGATCATGCGAGAAACCCTGACATTTAACGCTCTTTGTTGATATAAGGTGATTTTTATGGCTACAACCAACACCGCTGAAATACTGGAAGCCCTAGCTGCTGAAATTGGCGAAGCGGTATATATAGATATTGCTAAATGGCATCTTTATTTATCTGATGCCAAACTACATACTGTAGTTGCTGAACAAATGTATCCCTTAATTACTTCCCAGACTGTCAATGAAGACAGAGTTATAGCGATATTAACATCTATCCCGGTCAAAATTGGCGGTGGGAGGAAAGAATTACCTTTAAATGATCTCCTCCCACTACAATGTCAAGTCAACTTGGTAGATATTTTAGAGAAATATCAACGCCAGATTTAAGTTCTGCTCAGTTGAGGTGAGGCGGTATATCTTCCCCAACAAAAGGATTAGGGGTATTTTCCATTCTACCTTCAAATTTATTGAGGTGATGAATATGTTTTTACAACTCAAAGATTCAGGTGATCTTATTAAAGTCCTTGATTTTCAGGAATTAATTGATCCTAATAGTCAGATCATCCGCGCCCAAGACCAATTAGGTCAAGAAGAACAAGAACCTGAAACCTATCAAAAACAGAATCTTGTATTTCCCTCTGGTGAAAGCCTACCGCTTTGTTGGGTTGATCCCAATTATCGACATCCTCAACTTTGCACCTCTGCTCACTAACTCTAATTACTGGAAGAAACCGCTGGTTCTCCCATATCCTTAGTCTGTGAATTGGGGAAAAATGCCCTAGTGATCCAGTAGGTGACTATATGAGATAATAAACCTAGAGGTCCAGCAAACAAACATAAAGCCAGAGAATGAATTGTCCAGATACCTGTTTTCTGACCCTCTAAATATATCCAACGACCTACAAATAAATCCATGACCAGGAAATGAATCCATCCTGTTGCAGCTGCTGTTTCATCAGTAAAAAATCGCGCAATATCTGCTAACTGGGGATTAGATAAAGCGGCAGCATTTTCTGGCGTAATACTATTGACAAACAGGTACAAATATGCACTAGCTAAAACTACAAAAGGTAGATATGATGCCATTACCCACCGGGTGAATTTCCAGTTAGGTAAGAAAATCATTAACGCCCAAAAGGGTAAAACGAAAATATTGGCAATGTCAAATAGTTGAGAGATATTCATACAATTAGGGGTGATTATAAAGCTACTAATTGGGATGCTATTTCCGCAGGTTTCAAATCACGACCAATGAAAACTAAACTGGTTTGTTTAGGTTCTTGGACTTTCCAGGGGCGATCGTAGAATTTGTCAAACCGGGTTCCTACACCTTGCATTACTAAGCGCATAGATTTATTCGGTACGGAGACAAAGCCTTTAATCCGATAGATTTCTTGTTGATGTGCTAGTTGTTGCAGTTGCTGTTGTAGCTTTTCTGGGTCAAAGCTCCGGTCTAATACTACGTGAGTTGAGGTAATTTCTTCGTCGTGTTCGTGGTCTTCCTCCGTGTCGTGATGACTGGGACGACTATCTAAATTATCTTCAACTGCGGCTTGAAATCCCAGTAAGATGGAAGCATCCACTTGACCGCGATCGCTTTCCACAATCTTCACCACTCTGGGTAACTCTTGCTTAATTAGTTCCTCAACTTCCAGCTTTGTCTCCAGATCCACTAAATCAGTTTTATTCAACACCACCAAATCTGCACAGGCCAATTGGTCCTCAAACAGTTCTTGTAAGGGTGTTTCATGTTCTAGGCTATCATCTGCTTGGCGTTGAGCAGCTATAGCCTCCGGGTCGCTAGCAAATGTACCTGATGCTACCGCCGCACAGTCTACCACGGTAATTACTGCATCCACTGTAGCAGCGGCGCGAATTTCTTGCCAGCGAAAGGCTTTAACTAAAGGTTTGGGTAAAGCTAAACCAGAAGTTTCAATCAAAATACAGTCAATGCTATCTCGTCGCTTAATTAACTGCTGCATCGTGGGATAAAACTCTTCTTGCACAGTACAGCATAAGCAGCCGTTAGTTAACTCAAAGATATTACTCCCCTGTTCCCCATCTTCAGGGCAAATCTCACAGGATTTTAACAACTCACCATCAATACCCAGTTCCCCAAACTCATTGACTAACACCGCAATACGGCGACCTTGGTTGTTTTGTAGTAGGTGGCGAATTAGGCTAGTCTTACCACTGCCTAAAAAACCTGTAATCACTGTTACTGGTATTTTACCGGACATTATATACTACCTTTACTCCCTACGCGACAAAAATTATATACTCATGATAAACTGGAACTTAGACTAAATTTTTACATAGTTGACATTACTTCGAGTATTTCATGTGTAATTATACTATCAAAATTACCAGGGCTGTTTTTCGGCATATCCTCAAGTTACATAATTATTTCGAGGATATAGTACAAGTCTTGACAGACCTGAGTCAGGGAAGGTGGGGAGATACAAGAAGATTACAAGGATACCGAGATTTATGGCGCACTAGAAGAGGTAGGATTAGAGTTATTTGGACTCGAAATAATTATGAAATTTTAGTAATTGCGGCGGGGTTAAGGGATGATGTTTATGATACAATTCCGGTGAACATAAATCCAGAAGGTGCGATCACACTAGCTGAGTTACTGGGAAGGGATGATGTTTATGATACAATTCCGGTGAATGTAAATCCAGAAGGTGCGATCACACTAGCTGAGTTACGGGGAAGGAATGATGTTTATGATACAATTCCGGTGAATGTAAATCCAGAAGGTGCGATCACACTAGCGGAGTTAATGGGAATTGAAGAAACACGTTTAAAGCATCTCCCCACTTACCAATTTGATCATAAACGAGTTACTTCCTGGTATGAATTTGTTTATGGTGGTTACTTGTATTCACCTCTTCTTACTCCTGAGCAACAAGCAATTTCTAAGCAATTAATAACCTCTGCACCACCAAATCATATTGAAATTAATAGTTTTTTATTACAGAGCGCACCAGGTACAGGTAAAACAGTATGTGCTGCTTTAATAGCTTGTGAATTATTCAAAACAGCAGGTTGGAATGTTGCCTTAATTGTTCCCGAAGCTTTACGCTCTGATCTGGAAAACTTTACCGAGATAAAATCAATTTTACAAGACCAAGAGTTAAATTCACAAGACCAAGAGTTAAATTCACAAGACCAAGAGTTAAATTCACAAGACCAAGAGTTAAATTCACAAGACCAAGAGTTAAATTTAGATTCGTTGCAGCAAGGGAAAGGACGAGACATATATGCTCAGATTGCTAAGGATGAAAAGGAGTTAACTGCTTTACAAGAACTCCTAAATGGTCACTGTGACGAAATCGAACATGAGTTAAATTCACAGGAGCAAAGGCCAAATTTTTTCCTAGGTACTTTTAAAGAGTGGTTACAGCAAGCGGAACCAAACATATATGCTCAGATTGCTACGGATGGAGAAGAGTTAACTGCTTTACAACAAGAACTCCGAAGACTTCATCTAATTGATCCCCCTGACGAAATCCCATATCGGGATTTAGTGTTATTTAGAGCATTTGTGATCAACGAAGATAATTTAGGTAACTTAAACAATAATAGAACTTACATAGAAAATCAAAATGCGATCGCCAGGGTAGGAGAAGTTAATATAACCCACTGGAAACAAAGACTAGGAGATCAAACAACTTGGCTAGAGGGCTTACAACAAATTACAGAAACTATTCCTCCACCAGAAGGGATTAAAACGCTGTTGATATTTGATGAAGCTCAAGATTATTTGATTGCTGAAATTGAAGCTATCAAACAAATGTTGTTAAGATGGCATCAACATAACCATTCTCATGTCCTCTGGCTGTTAGGAGATATGAATCAAAGGATTAAACCCACTGGGTTTGATTGGGGACAATTAGAACTGAATACAACACATTCTCTGACATATAATTATCGCAATACCCAGCGTATTTTAGAATTTGCGAATATTTTTCACTCTTTTGCACAAGCAGCTAACTTACAAAATCAAGGAAGATGGTTACCTGATCCCAGTGATCCTAAAAACTGTTTTGAAGAGGGTGAACCCGTAAGGATTTTAGAGTGCAACTCACCAGAAGAATTATCACAAGTTCTCTCTGGACTGAGTAATAGGGTAAGATACACATCAAATCAAGATGATCGAGATAATCGCTCTGTTCTGCAAGAGCTTTCTAGCCGTGTCAAGTTAATCCATCAAGATATTGCTCCAGAAGATCAGAAACCGGGAATAGATTACCTGAAGGTTACGGAAGCTAAAGGGAGGGAGTTTGACGCTTGTGTGGCTTTTTCCGTATTCCAGGGACAAGGAACACTATCAATGGAAGAAGCAAGTCATCTATATACGATTTTTACTAGACCTCGTTATAGATTACTAATCATTACCACAACTGATGAAATTAAGCGCATTGGTAGAAACCATTTTAATCAATGTCAGTTTTTCAATTTTTCTAATGCTGATCAACCATTAGCATGGATTACAGAGTTTGCTAATGGAGAACAGGTATTTCAAGATCCAGATAGAATATCTAACCTGATTTATGAACGTTTACGCAGTCAGCCTTTGAGAATTTACTGGGATACCTATGCAGCTTTGAGAGCAGCCAGGCTTGACAATCAAACAGTATTAGAAATTGAGCAGAAAGCTATAGAATTTTTAAGAGCATCTCAAACTCATGATAGTATTCTGCAAGAATTAACAGAATTAAGAGAATTAGAACAACAGCAACCTAGTAGTTTTTGGAGTCCCCTTGATATCGTTCCCCTGAAATGCCTATTATTAAGGGCTTTAGGTAGATACTGGGATGCAGTAGAAGAAATATCCCAATTACAGGAAAGCAACCCGGAAGAATATCGGTCTGTAGTAGAGCGCATTGCAAATGAACTTGAGCAACAAGGACTGATATATGAAGCGGCTAGAGTGAGAATGAGGATTGGTGAAGATATTCCTCAAGATTATCCATTCCGAGAGATAATTGCCCATCAACATGGTTCCATTGTATCTGTCCTGTGCCAAGCTGCTATAAACCAAATTTCTCAAGGAGAAACCAATGACTAATGATCAAAACCGGACAGATTTAGCAGTTGCTAAAGACCTTGAAAAACTCACCAAGGTAATTGATAATTCTCTAGACAGAGCCAACGCAATTCTTAAACAAGCCGAAGAAGTTGAGGAAATAAGAATTTTAATTTCTGAAATTCACACTAGCCGTGATCAACTTATAGAATCTCAAAGGGAAGCCGGAGAAATTGGAGAGCAACTATCCCAGAGATTAGAATATTTACAGACTCTTGAAACAAATATTCGACAACTTGACGCTCAAGTATCCCGGAATTTAGAAGCTGTAGAAAGTTGTGGCAATATTCTACATGAATTAACGCAAGCCAAAAGAGAACTGGAGGAAATTAGTGTTACCAGTCTTGTGGAACAAGCAAGATTAATTTTGCAGGACGTAAATAATATTAGAGCAGAATCTCAAAAAATTCAGCAAGAAAATCAGGCAATATATGCTGCTATTGACAGATATAATGAAAATATTGACAATGCCAATAGTATTTTAATACAACTTGAGTCTATTAAGAGTAAAATAGAGGGTATAGAAGGTTTAGACGAAATTAGAAATCTACTGCAACAGGTAGATAATGCCCGTGTGGAGTTGAGGAATTCAAACCATCAATTGTCATTGTTACAAGGGGAAATAAGCCAGATCCAATATTTGGAGAACTATTTACAAGATTTTGGCAAGGTTCGTAATCATAAACAACTTAGGCAGTTTTTAAGACAGGAGTTAGGATTTATAGGACTGATAGTTTACGTCCTTCACTTACTAACTCGTAACAGAAAAAGATAGATGGTAAAGATAAGATTTTGGGGGTAATTTCCCTCTGGTTGTCTTCATATACACAAAACAATCACAGGGCTATTACCCCCATATATAGTCACCCCAACTCAAAAAAATTACGACTCAGTAACCAGTTCGGTGTTACCACGTTGACGACGACGGGTGAGACTATTAAACAACATCACACCGATGGACTTGATCAAATTACCTTCCAATTCCTGGAACATCTTCATATTCATTCCAAAGGCGGCGTTAGCTTCATCGACAATGCGATCGCCTGTAGCATCATCAATAGGTAATTCATCGAGAGTTTGACGGTATTGGGTTTTGAATCCCTTCTCGTCGGTAATGTCTGCAAACTCATAGAAAGCAGTACCTTGACCTTCGGACAAGTTCATGGCTGTGACTGCAATGTTTTTGAGGATTTGACCCCCTGATAGGTCACCTAAATAGCGGGTATAGGAATGGGCGATTAATAATTCTGGTTCTGTTTGGGAAATTTCGCGGATGCGTTGCACATAAGCCTCACCTGCTGGCGATAGTTGAATTTCTCCCCGCCAGTTAGGACCAAAATAGTAACTTAGGTCTTGCTCTAAAGTTTGCTTACGGTTGAGTTGGGGAAAGTTAATTTTGCCGACAATGGGATGCTGACGGTGTTTTTCCATCTCTTCTTCCATGGCCGAGTAGATGAAGTAAAAGTTAGCAACTAGTTTTCGGTAGGAGTTTTTCTCTACAACTCCCTTTAAAAAGCACTTGACAAAACCCACATTTTCTGCCATTGTATGGGCTTTTTTAGTGCCTACACGTAATTTGCTTGCTAAATTGCTGCTCATACTAAATCTCTCAAGTTAAAAGGTTAATTGCCGAATTTAGGATTTATGAATGACTAAAAAAGCCATTAAGATGTTAGATTAGAACTATTTGATGAGAATTTATATTAATTTTTTTTAAGTATCTTGAATTTGTGGGTTGCTCCAAGGGTCTATAGACCACTACCACCAGGGTGAAGTCAAAACTAAAACATCTGATTTTTACCATCCTGGTATCAATCCTGGTTATTCAGCCTGTGTTCAAATTGCTAAATAGCAGCTAACAAGTGTAGAAAGGAATAATTGAATTGAAAACCATTAAATAAGATAAAACTCGGTAAATATTAAATATTGACAATTGAGAAAGGATAATACAGTATTGTCACATAATAATGTGTGATTCAAATGATTTTCGCCAAAAAAAGCGCATATATTACTTACACAGAGAAACTTAACTCAAGTATAACTGCTGAGTCAACCTGTAATTACGTGGGATATTGAACTTATGGTGACATCTATCAACACAAACCAAAGTAACGTTCAAGGTAGTTATCCATCTGAATCTCACAATTGGAGGTTAAACCTAAGTTCAGTAGCCAATACCCCCTTATTTGGTACAGACGGTATTCGTGGGCAAGTAGGAGAATTACTAAATGCTCCCTTAGCTTTGGAAGTGGGTTTCTGGACGGGTGTGATTTTGCAAAAACATGGTGGTCAGACAGGGCCAGTTATCCTGGGGCAAGATTCCAGAAACTCTAGTGATATGCTGGCAATGGCGTTGAGTGCGGGGTTAACAGCGTCTGGGGTGGAGGTTTGGTATTTGGGGTTATGTCCCACTCCTACCGTGGCTTACCTCACCAGTATGAGTGAGGCCATAGGTGGAGTGATGATTTCTGCTAGTCATAACCCACCAGAAGACAACGGGATTAAGATTTTTAATGGTAATGGTACTAAATTATCTCCAGCCTTGCAGGCGGAAATCGAGGCGGGAGTAAGGGGTGATGGAGTTGCAGGTAAAGTTACTAATTGTGGACGGCATTATTCTCGCCGGGAACTAGTAGACCAGTATGGGGACATCTTAAAGCAATCCTTGCCGGAAAAGGTCAATCTGCAAGGACTGAAAATTGTTTTAGACCTAGCCTGGGGTGCAGCGGTGGGGTTAGCACCAAAAGTATTTACCTCAATGGGGGCGGAGGTGATCAGCCTACATAATGAACCTGATGGCGATCGCATTAATGTTAACTGTGGATCGACTCACCTAGGAATTCTGCAAGCCGCAGTCAAAGAACATAACGCAGACTTGGGCTTTGCCTTTGATGGCGATGCCGATCGCATTTTAGCTGTAGATCATACTGGCAGACCAGTAGATGGCGATTACATCCTTTACCTATGGGGTAGACACCTACAACAACAGCAACAACTACCAGATAACCTGATTGTTTCCACAGTCATGGCTAACTTAGGCTTTGAAAGAGCTTGGCAAAAACAGGGTGGGAAGTTAATTCGCACCGCCGTAGGTGATCAATATGTGCAAGCAGAAATGATGCGCACAGGGGGGATGTTAGGTGGTGAACAATCTGGTCATATTCTCTGCCGCCATTATGCCATTACCGGTGATGGGTTGTTAACAGCATTACATCTAGCCGGGTTGGTGAGAGCCGCGGGTGTTCCCCTCAGTCAAATGGTAGATGAAAGTTTTCAAACTTACCCCCAATTATTGCGGAATGTGCGAGTTACAGATCGTGAGCGGCGATTAAATTGGCAAGATTGCCAACCCTTGCAACAAGCGATCGCCCAAGCCGAAGCTGCAATGGGTGATGCGGGGAGAATATTAGTCCGGGCTTCCGGTACAGAACCGGTAATCAGAGTCATGGTAGAAGCTGTTAATGATGAATTGGCTAACCACTGGACAGATGAATTAGTATCTCAAGTCCGGCAGCACCTAGCAGTTTAAAACTGTTAAATTTTCATAAGTTGATTTTCCAGTCTTGACGGGAAAATGAAATTTTGTTAAAAAGTGCTAAAAGCCTCTAGGAAAACCGTGTATTGTGTCATGATGGCAAAGTAGAATACATATGCATTTCTAAATTACAGGGAATCTTGCATGACTCTCCGTCTTGGTGATACAGTACCTAACTTTACACAAGCATCCACACACGGCGATATCAACTTTTATGAATGGGCAGGTGACAGCTGGGTAGTGCTGTTTTCTCATCCGGCTGATTTCACCCCCGTTTGTACCACTGAACTAGGCACAGTGGCCAAACTCAAACCGGAATTTGACAAACGTAACGTCAAACCCATCGCCCTGAGCGTTGATGATGTTGACTCCCATAATGGCTGGGTAGGAGATATCGAAGAAACTCAAGGAACCGGCCTCAATTACCCAATTCTCGCCGATGCAGACAAAAAGGTTTCTGACCTTTATGATATGATTCACCCCAACGCAGCTGCTAACATCACCGTGCGTTCTGTCTTCATCATCGACCCTAATAAGAAACTGCGCCTGAGCTTTACCTATCCCCCCAGCACTGGCCGCAACTTTGATGAACTTTTACGGGTAATTGACTCTCTACAACTGACCGATAATTACAGCGTAGCTACACCTGCTGACTGGAAAGATGGGGATGATTGTGTCATAGTCCCCTCACTCAAAGATCCAGAAGTTCTCAAAGAGAAATTCCCCAAAGGCTACCAAGAAATTAAGCCTTATCTGAGAATGACCCCTCAGCCTAACAAGTAAAACTGCTCCTTAGTCCACTTACAATATTAAACCCAGCGCCAAGACCAGACGATACCTTGGCGTTTTTGCCTATCAATCTAGATTAAACCGTCTTCTTGTCACAGTGGCCAAGGGTGCAAATCCTTTAATAACACAACAAAAGCGATCGCTCAATAGCTGGTCTTGAGACCGACCCAAAGCAAGAGATATTCATGGCAGAATCTGTACATCTGAACACTGCCATCAGGCAAAATTTTTATAGACAAGAACTCAGGTAAAATCAAAATGGATATCAAAAATGGATTTGTTGGCACCGTTGGTAACACACCACTAATTCGCCTAAACAGCTTTAGTGAAGAAACGGGTTGCGAAATCCTTGGTAAGGCAGAATTTCTGAATCCTGGGGGTTCCGTCAAAGACCGCGCTGCACTTTATATTATTGAAGATGCGGAAAAAAAAGGCCTACTCAAGCCCGGTGGTACTGTGGTTGAAGGAACCGCCGGTAATACTGGTATTGGACTAGCGCATATTTGCAACGCTAAAGGCTATAAATGCCTAATTATTATTCCCAATACCCAATCCCAAGAGAAAATAGATGCACTCACGACCCTGGGGGCACAAGTGCGCACCGTTCCCGCAGTTCCCTACAAAGACCCCAATAACTACGTTAAACTATCTGGCAGAATCGCCGCCGAATTAGATAATGCTATTTGGGCTAATCAGTTTGATAACTTAGCCAACCGCCTGCCCACTACGAAACCACGGCCCCAGAAATTTGGGCACAGACAAAGGGGAAAATTGACGCTTGGACTGCTGCAACTGGTACTGGTGGTACTTTTGCTGGTGTATCAATGTACCTAAAATCACAAAATCCATCTGTTAAATGTGTAGTTGCCGACCCCCTAGGTAGTGGACTGTATAGCTACATCAAAACCGGTGAAATCAAGATTGAAGGTAGTTCTATTACAGAAGGCATCGGTAATAGCCGCATCACTGCCAATATGGAAGGCGCACCCATTGACGACGCCATCCAGATAGATGACACAGAGGCTTTACGGGTGGTATATCAACTGCTGCGAAAAGATGGGCTATTAATGGGCGGTTCCACGGGGATTAATGTTGGCGCGGCTGTAGCTTTAGCAAAGCAGATGGGACCAGGACATACTATTGCTACCATATTATGTGATAGTGGTTCCCGGTATCAGTCACGCATATTCAATCACCAATGGCTAGCCTCAAAAGGATTAGTCATTAGTGATTAGTAGTTGGTTATGGCGCTAGGAATATCTCACCTGATTAAACCTTAGCCCCACCCTCTCCTAGATAAGGAGAGGGAGCTTATCAGTCAATATTTTTGCTGTGTATCTACCACTTGATAGAGCAATGTCAAATATAAGTCAACCATCCAACTTCCCAAAGACAGACCCAAAGTCTGCGGCTAGATGTGTGCGGGTGTGCCAAAATCGTACTTGTAAAAAGCAAGGTGCAGCAAAGGTATTAGCCGCTTTTACAAGTTTACCAGTTGCCAATGTAACGATAATAGCCAGTGGCTGCTTAGGACAGTGTGGTAATGGGCCAATGGTGCTAGTTTTACCCGATATGGTTTGGTATAGCGGCGTTAAACCCGATGAAGTACCTCTACTGGTAAAACAACATTTGTTAGGTGGTGAAAGTGTCAAAAAAATGTTATATCGTCGCTTTCATCGCTAATATTAAGTAAATCCAAAATATAAAATACTACTCAATTTCTGACCAAGGGGAAAATCCATGAATATTCAGCAGCTGCGCCAGTCCGTGAAAATTAAGTGGCTGAGTTACTACCAGCAAAATCGCTCTTGGCTGGCAAAAATCAGGGTTTGGGGTACTTACAATGGTCTGCGTCGTCCTTCATCTGGGTTTATTTTGGCCACTTTGTCGGTTTTAGAGCCGCAATTTCAGGATTATCTTTCTTTTATGGTGGATTTAAATAGTAATCCCGATCAGATAGTTACAGCTTTAGGTCTTAACTTTAATCCTGACCAAGAATTAGATGTAATTAACTCTGAGGATTCTACAAGTGAGTGGGAAAGGGAATCTTTGCCAGAAAATTATACTCAAACCAAAGATGTGGCTTTAGTTGCACCTACTATTAAGATTGCTAGTCCTGCCACTGCGAATGTTAATCTGCCGCGCTTGCCTGAATCTGTTGCACCGTATACAAAAAATCATGAAATTATTCCCACGGTTGCAATGGCGACTAAGGTTACTTCTGCACCGGGTGCTAAAATAGCATATTCTACTAAACTACCTGCCAATTTACTACGTCAATATCAACCAGTGCGATTACCTCTGACAGTAGGGGAAAGGCGATCGCCCCTAGCAATGACAATGGAGGTAATTCACAAAGCCAAAACTCGACCTTGTGCAAAAGTCCGAGATCCTCGGTTTGATCATCTACCTATGAAGTTTTGGACTCTTTTACTACAAAAAAACTATTTAACTGGGGTTTTATTCCTACTTGACTACCTCAAACGCCCAGTTTCCCGGAATCAGGGGGAAATATCGCCAAAACCGAAAAATGTTCGCCCTCAACTCACCCCATCACCTAGTACCCATAGTCGTAGTCTGGCGAATTGGATAGATGAGTTTTGTCAGGGTAGAAACTATAACCCAGAACAAGCTATTTCCATGTAATCTTGAGGTCGCTACTTCTACAAACAAAGCAGCATCTTTGATGAATCAAAAATCCCCAATTATTCGTCACTGAAGTTATCAACACCTAACTACGTTGAGAGTGGGAAATCATTTATGTTTGCACAACTTTTCAAGTTTGGATGTTTGGGCAGTCTTGGCTTATCATTGTTAATGAGTAATTCTGCAGCACTAGCTCAATTTAATGATTCTAGTTCCGGTGAGGTGGTTGTACCCACCATACCCTCAGGTGATACATCAACGCCAACCACTCCACCCATAAACACACCAACGGTAACTAGTGGCACTCGGTTTACTTGTCAATTTTATAATGGACAGTACACTGTCATGTACCAACCACAAAGTATACCAGGAGAATTCTTCCCCTGGGCTGCACCTAGGACTTTAGGTGGTGGTTGGAGTCCCCAAAGACGCTGTGAAGCTATTGCCAGTCGCTTAGAATTATATCGCCCAGATGGTCTGGAAGAACTGCAAACATCTGTACAAAATAATGAAAACATAGTTTGTGTGACTACACGGGCTAATCCTTTGTGTCGGATTGTGTTGACTGTACCCCGTGATAAAGACCCATTTGTAGTACTCAATGACGTTTTCCAAAACTTGATTACCGCTGATAGTGGAAGACAGACAGTACCCGTGAATACTTATATTACCAATGGTAGAAGAGTAAATGGATTAGACAACTTAGCGCGCACAGTTCTAGGTCGTGGTAACAATCCCATGACTGCATCTAGAAGCGGTATTAATTTAAAACCTTTCCTCACCCGTGAAGATGGTGGAACTTTGACCAGTAGCACTACCCAGAACCCTGAGTCAGCACCTGCAAACCGCCGTCGCTTGAATCCTAATAGTTTCCCTTAACACTGGCAATTTTGATTAGTCCCCAAGGCGATCTCTAGGGTAAGATTTATCTAGACTTACCCAGAACTTACGCAAAACAGAACGAAACTAGGGGTAATTCATGAATCACCCGTACATCAGAACTAGGTTTTTAGTCCAATCTTGCGTAAGTCTTATTACCCTAAGAGGTTGTTTGGAAAGTATTAAACAGGTAATTTTTATATTAGGGAACAGGGAACACCGAACACCGAAGGATTGGGGAATGGGAAGGATTGGGGAACACACAAAAAACAATAAAATCCAGTCCCCTCCCCTGACAAGGCTATGCATTACCCACATTTTTCTTAACAATTAAACAAAAGACTTAACATCACAGTGAAAGCCTTGATGGCTATAGTTTTGAAAGAGGAGAGTGGGTAATGGCATCATGGAAAAGTGGGCAGCGAAAGAATTGGCACAGGTAAACTTAGGGGATGCACGTCGAAACAAGCGGTTAATCAGGATAGTAGAAGATTTAGCAGCACAACCAGATAGTAGTGTACCACTTGCTTGTGGAAATATAGCAGCAACAAAGGCGGCATATAATTTTTGGAAATCACCACATTTTCAAGCAAGTGATATTCGTGCTGTCCACACATCCAGCACCATAGAAAGAATCAAAAAACATGAGATAGTATTGGCAATACAAGATACAACAAACATAGATTTGACATCGCACCCAGCCACAAAAGGAGTAGGTTATCTTGACCACAGAAAATCATCAGGATTAAAAGTACATTCAACACTTGCAGCCACAAGTAATGGAGTACCGTTAGGAATTATTGAGCAGCAAGTATGGGCAAGAGAACAAGAGAATTTAGGTATTGCTAAAAAACGTCGTCAACGAGAGACAAAAGAAAAAGAAAGTCAACGTTGGTTGGATGGGTTGCAGACTACACAAAATTTGATTCCCTCAGAAATTGAAGTAATAACAATATGTGACTCAGAAGCGGATATATTTGACCTTTTTAGCCAGCAACGTCGAGAAAAATCACACTTACTAATTCGTGGGACTCATAATCGTAAAGTAGACCATTGTGGCAAATATCTACATCTTGCCATTCGTCAAATCGAAGCATCTGGAACAGTGACTGTAGAAGTCAAACGGTCTCCAGAACATAGTTCCAGACAGGCGAGACTGACAATTAGGTTCACGAGTTTTGATATTCAAGTACCATTACACCATATTGGACGTTTACAGCTAAAACCTGTCAGGTTACAAGTAATTTTGGCAGAAGAGGAAAATCCACCTCCAGGAACAAATCCCATTAGTTGGTTATTAATTACTAGCTTAGAAATTAACAGTCTAGAAGATGCTGCATGTTGTGTTCAATGGTACACTTACCGTTGGTTGATAGAACGTTATCATTACACATTAAAAAGTGGCTGTGGCATCGAGAAATTACAACTGGAAACTGCTGACCGAATTCACATGGCACTAGCCACTTATACTATTGTCGCTTGGCGATTGTTATGGCTTACTTATCAAGCACGAGTTCATCCTGATTTACCTTGTGATGTTGTTTTGGAAAACAGTGAATGGCAGTCCTTATGTGCCACTATCAACAAAAATCCTATTCCTCCAGACCAGCCACCTTCTTTGCATGATGCTGTGCGAATGATTGCCACTCTTGGTGGTTTTTTGGGTCGCAAAGGTGATGGTGAACCGGGTGTGAAAACCATTTGGCGTGGGCTACGACGCTTACACGATATTGCTGCTACTTGGCAATTACTTCACTCCGATTCCCCATCTCATCTTGATATTTAGCGATCGCCTATGGCGGAGGGGTAGCCCCTCGCCCCTGTATTCAAAAACTCAATCACCTGTTGGGTTTTCTCAATGTCCATACTTATTCTTTTTTGTCAATCCTCCCCACTATGCACATCTCTACAACCTTTATTGTGTTTGCCTTCCAGCAATGTTAAGAAAGATGTGGGTAATGGATAGCCTGACAAGGGGAGGGTTAGGGTGGGGTCAAACAATGTTTGATACACTAATCATGACTTATCAAACATCCTCTAAGAAAAATCCCAGGCATCAAAAGTATTTGTGTTCAAGAAATCTAATCAACCTATTCAGCTAAACGTAAGTATTGAGTAGAAATATATATGAAATTGCTCGATTGAGAATAAAGTGCGGTTGGCGTTTATTTTAGTGTCTCTCACTAGATTATTATCCTAAAATAGGATATATTTACATATATCATGATTTGAAGAGCCGAAAGAATCAATGAGCCGATCTAATCCAGAAGCTAGTTCTACAGTTACCTTGAAAAGTAAAGCCACCAGTACAGTTGGCCGCGGAAAGGTCGTTAGCCCAAACACCAAACTTAACTTTTCGGAATGGAGAGATGAGTACGTTGCTTTATTTCTAGGTAATAGCTTTGAACATTATCAAGATTGGGAGCAGCCTAGTGTAATCGTTTCAGATGGGGCTTATGGTATTCTTGGTTTTGAAGGAGACACATCCGATCATATTGATTTGCCCAATTGGTATGAGCCTCATATTGAGGAGTGGTCAAAAGCAGCGATGCCATACACAACACTTTGGTTTTGGAACTCAGAAATTGGCTGGGCTGTGGTACATCCAATTTTAGAAAAGTATGGTTGGCGCTATATTAACTGCAATATTTGGAATAAAGGCAAAGGTCACATTGCAGGGAATGTTAACACAGAAAAAATTCGCAGATTTCCGGTGGTTACAGAAGTTTGTGTTCAATATGTAAGAGAAGTTAGAATTAACGAACTTACCTTAAAAGCCTGGTTACTGAAAGAATGGAAACGGTCTAGATTGCCTTTACGAAGAGCAAACGATGCTTGTGGTGTGGTAGATGCAGCCACTAGGAAATATTTTGATCAAGGACATTTATGGTACTTTCCCCCTCCAGAGATGTTTGAAAGGCTAGTAAATTATGCGAATGAGCATGGTAGCTCTGAAGGAAAACCTTATTTTTCTCTAGATGGTAATCAACCATTGACAGGAGCACAATGGAGTAAAATGCGATCAAAGTTTAGATGTCCTCATGGTTTTACCAATGTATGGGAACGCCAACCCCTACGAGGTGATGAAAGAGTTAAAACAACATCTGGAAAGGCATTGCATCTTAACCAAAAGCCTCTCGATTTGATGACCATGATTATTGAATCATCAAGTGATGAATATGATGTAGTCTGGGAACCCTTCGGGGGACTGTTTAGTGCGTCTTTAGCAGCCCGGAAACTCAGGCGCAAAGCCTACTCGTGTGAAATTGATCCAGATTATTTCTATTATGGAGTCGAGCGATTTAATCCAGAAGTTCATCAATGCTCTCTTCTTTAATCCCTAGATACTCCTGCAATGATTTTTTTATAGTGACTTCTTGGTGGCTTGATAAAATCCTGTTCCATTGTTTAACTGGCATACCACAAACTTCAACCCTGTAAACACGTTTCTTGAATTCCTCAATGCCGGGGTGCATAATTCTGTCTATTTTAGCAAAGTTAGTGTCTAGCCTGTATTTATATCGTATTAGTAATTCCCGTAGAAGGTGCTGATATTCCTTAGTCGGCTTGTAAATTTTGGCTTCATATCCCCATGAGTCAACTATTTTCTGAGCCTCTAAAAATTCACTGTCAGAACCTTGAAATTTATAGCCATTAGTGTTCGTTTGCTGTAAATTTGCCGTCCTTTGGGTTGTATCCTCTGGCTCCAAAACAAGATAGTCTGGCGGATTATGGTAATGAGTGTCTCTAGCTAGAGCTACTGACAAGCCAGATACAACACACACATCTAAAATACGAGGTTTTCCGTAAATAATCTTCTCAGGTAGCCATGCCAATATCGCAACGTGAGTTTGATCAAATTGAAAGTGATTCTGGCTATCTTTGAATCGCGCTGTTATCTCTGTTGCCAATGGAAACCATGCTTTAATCTCTAATCCTGGTATTGGTTGAATGTTTCCCACAAAGATAGCATCAGGGAATCCCGGATCTTGCCTCTGCCATGTTCCAAATTCAGCAAAATCATCCTGCTTATTTAAAAACTCAACAGTGTTAAATTCGATTAGATTTCCCAGTAATGGTGAAAGCTTCGAGATCACTTTAGCTAAATTGACTGCTGCATTAACTGTCATAGGTTTAGATATGTTTAAAACATCAAATGTATGCCCCGATAAATTAGCTAAATACTCAGCAGCAAGTTTGATTACATCTTGTGTGTTCATCATTTTTCTTCACAAGATGCTTTAGATATTTGTTGTTCAACCTTCCTCAGAATGGCACAAGGATCCACGCCAATTACCCGAGTAACTATGATAAACTCAACGACATCCAAGCGCCGCTCCCCATTCTCATATTTAGCAACAAAAGATTGGGGTTTTTCAAGAGATTTAGCGAGAGATTCCTGAGTAAGTTGTGCTTCCTTGCGTGCTGCAATCATACAGCGCCGGAATATTTCATACTCATGGCTGGAGATAGATTTCATAGGGCTTTGGCTTTAGCACTATATGTATGTCAGTACAATAAACCTATTTTCGGATAATCCCAAAACAGGATAATTGGACTGCAATACCTGTTTCCTGCTGTTGGTCTGTCGCAGTTTGGCGAGATTCAAAAGCTGGCTTAACAGTGGGCTGGTTTAACTCCTCTCGAAAAGCTTCCAGTTCAGCTTGTTCAAAGTTAGCTGTGGGACAAGTCTTACCCTTCTCGTATTTAACGCTGATTCGTCCCTGCTGCACATAACGCTCCAGCGCCCGGACACTTACACCCAGATAGTCAGATGCTTCTTGCTTGTTCATATAAACAACGCAATAGCCTATCGCAAAAAGTTTAAGGCATCTAGCTGTTTTGCGTTTTCGACCTCTCCTATTTTCTGTATCCAATCTCGTCTGAGTTGAGTGCGCTCCAATGTTGTACCAAACTCATCGATCCAAACATCAGCAGCGACTTCCTGTAAAAAAATTTGCCATTCAGTACGAACGTTTTCAGCACGCAATACTCGGTCAATAAATTCTTCAACAATGGCGAAACCTGCTTGGCTTGGCTCTTTTAAAAGGCTTTTAAGTTCTTTCTCACAATTGTTAACTGCTTCAGCTTGAGCCTTACACAGATTATATACAATTTTTTCTGCGGGAGGAGTTGAGTTCACTCGTCCTGTTTTTACATCCATCCATTTATCCCAAAAACCTCCGTCCAGCCTGTAGGTAGTTCTATTAGGAGTTAAGACATCTAAATGCCTTCTAATTCTATGTTGAACGAGTCCGCGATACTGGAGGTCAAATGTTGCAAGTGTTTGAAAACCAAGCTTTAATCCAGTTAAATTTTCGGGAATTTTTTCGGCTAATTGCTTTAAAAAGTCGCTTCCGCGTCCCTCTGCTATTTTCCCTAATCTACCGTGATTGACTAAAACTTCCACTACACGAAATTTTGCTTCCTCCAGAGATTCCTTTAACGCGATATCTAGAGACAAGAATTGTTTTGAAAGATGAGTACGGACTTCATGCAAAGATTCAGCATAGGCAGTCATATATGCCCCAGCAGCATAGCATTTTTGTTCAATTTCGTTAGATGTGGGAATACCTGGCTCAGAACGACAAGCAGCAATAGCAGCATCGACAGCTGATTGAAAATTTTTATCATCACTATCTCGTTCGGAGATCATGGATGAACTCAAACGTTCAAGTTCTCTTGTCAAATCGTTCCAAAACTTGCCAAAAAGTTCGAGAAATTTAGGAAACCAGTCATCTTTTGATGCTTACCTCCAAGCATCCTTAGCTTTGTCCAGTTCGATAACAACAGTTTTCTGAAGCTGAATTAGTCTGTCCTGACAAGCAGAAGCATATTGCCGATCTAATATCTCTATTTTTTGCCCTAGATAATGCAAAACTCGATCTAAAATTTCAATTTGCGCTTCTTCAGAATTAGCACAGTCTGCAATTATAATATCTTGAACATCAATGTGCTTTTCCGTAATTGTAGCAGCTAGGCTTTCACAATTTCTTCGATTGTCAGCACTTCCTCCAATGTGGTTAAGTACCATGAAAGACCATTCTTTGATAGGAAGGTCAATCAAAGCACTATTAGCCATGTCATAGAGTTCAACATCCTCTTTAGACCAAAAATCTCCAGTGGATTTAGGCATACGGACAAACAGAACTAAATCAATATCTTGTCCTAATGTTTTGATCATACGCTCTTCATCACCAATCCCAGTGTCTCCTAACCCCGGCATATCAATTAAAGCGATTTGACCAACATCTACATTGGGAAAAGAACAAACAATTTTAACCTCCCTAACTGCAAGGTAATTAAAGTAAATTCGTTTTCTTTCTAGCGTGTCTTGAGCAACATATTCCCTAATTTCATGCCGTGAAATGCGACGCGGAGAAGATTCTGATAAAGCATTACGATATTTGTCAATGTTTTGATGATACCTACAAAGATGGTCATACTTAGCCGCAGCCTGTCTTTTTTCCGCCAATTCTTTAGGAAGCTCTGGTAAAGGAATATCAGCAAAATCTTGAATTGAACGTGGTCTAGAACCTAAGTGAAGTTGTTCATAATAAGGAGCAATCACTTCATCTAAGAAAGAACGCTCAGTGTGAAACCAAACTTGGGCATAAGTTTCTTTGATCTCTGAATTATGATGGACGTTACTACGAACTCCTGTACAGTGTTGATCATCACCGTCTGGTATTTCAGCCGTTGATAGCCCTGTCAAACTTTGGAGAAGACGGCTCTTACCCTGTCTGGCTCGTCCTACAACTCCTATGTTGAGAGTATTACGCGAAAATCGAGATTTAAGACTGTTGAGAGTCGTTAGCTCGATATCAATACTTTTTTGAATCGCAGAAAAATCAATTTTTCTAAGGCTTCCAACTGTACCAATATCACCAACTCTACCGAGCAACTGGTCACGTTGCCTTTCAAGTTGGCGTAAGGTAGTAGAAAGAGTCTTGAGATTAGTCTCTACAGTTTCAATTTTTTGAGATAGTGGGCGACGCTTTTGAATAATTCTAGTAATTTGGCTAGCTCTTGGTGTCGCAGCGTTATCAATATTAAGGGTAAACGACATAAATTGTGTCTTCCATAGGGTGACTCTATAGCTAAGTTTTCCCGCAACCGTACTCAATAGAACAGCAACTACCAGATAGTTTGTGATCTCCCTGTTAGAGGATGTTTTAAAAGTACGAGGCTGTTGTGAGAAAGCTCACAAAGTATATATTGAATCAAATTAGACTGATAATATCACATTTGCTTTTACAGCATATGTAAATAAATATTTTATTTATACCTGGATCCCAGATGTACATTGACGTAATTTTGTCATCTGCCTAAAGATGGATTTTTCAGAATACAAAATTATTTGCGTGGTACTGTGTTCAATGTTTATGATAGCTGGGTAAGTTTCCTGTATATTGCACAATCTGCTTACAACAGATGCTTTTACTGTGACACTAACTAAACTGAGGATCTAGTTTCCCCGTAACAAAGAAAGAAGAAACTATAGTATAGAATGTGTTATATTTAACAATTTTTGCTCTTACAAATTTCCCCACCGACTTACTCAGCTGTGAATTAATTACGCCTTTGCCAAATCTTGATAGTACCGTCTTTACTTCCAGAGAGCATGGTTTTACCATCTGGGCTGAATGCTATTGAACGAACCCCATGGAAGTGCCCAATCTGAATGTCCCGTGAAAGTGGCAATTGACCGCCGGGTTGCTACATCCCACAGTTTGATGGTTGTATCCCTCCTCTCAGAAGAAGCTAAGGTTTTAACATCCGGGCTGAAGGCTACTAAACCAACTATGAAATGGCGATCGCCTTACAGTAGCGCTTCGCCCTTTGCAAATAGTTTGATGAGGTTTGACCCCACCCCCAACCCCTCCCCTTACAAAGGGATGGGAGTATATGGAATGGCTTACAGTAGCGCGATCGCCTAAATGCTGTTGTAATGCACTAGTTAACTATTACCGAAGTTCAATCAAAAAAGCTGAAATAGTGATTCTGATGTATTGACATCGTCAATCTAGCGAGTGCCGATTAACCTCAGTCGCTTGCTATATAAGGGTTTCAGGAGTTTTGTTAGTATGCTTAAGTCCATTTGGGAGGTTAAGTTTATTGAACCTGGCTAACGCCACGCTATCGCTATTGGAAAGTGCCTCTAGACTTCTTACAGGGTATGTGTTTAGAATGGAGGAGTCCCCACTCGCTGGGGACATCAATGCGTAAGTCCTAATTACGATAAAGCCTGAATTAACGCCTTACCTTTGAGAACAGCCTCCTCAAACTCAGCTTCCGGTTCAGATAAAGCCACAATACCACCGCCAATCCCAATAGAAGTCCCTCTAGGAGTCAACACTGCGGTACGAATGACAATATTTAAATCTGCTGCACCATTGAGAGCTAAAAACCCAATAGCACCGGAATAAACTCCACGCGCTTCAGATTCTAACTCATCGATAATCTTCATAGTTCTAATTTTCGGCGCACCCGTCATCGAACCACCGGGAAACGCCATTCTAATACAATCAGTAGCAGTCATATCCGCGCGTAAATAACCCCGAATCGTACTCACAAGTTGATGTACTGTGGCGTAAGTTTCCACATCCATCAACTTTGTCACCTGGATACTACCCACTTCACATACCAAACCTAAATCATTGCGTAACAAATCCACAATCATTAAGTTTTCGGCGCGGTCTTTTTCACTATTGAGCAGTTTTTCCCGCAGTATTTTATCTTCCTCTGGAGTCTGACCACGGCCTAAAGTTCCTTTAATCGGCTTAGTTTCTACCCACCTAGCGCGGTCAATACGTAAAAATCGTTCTGGAGATGAACAAGCAATAGCGACTTCGCCAAAGCGCATAAATGCCGAGTAAGGAGCCGGATTAACTCGGCGTAAGGTACGATAAAAGCATAATGGATCGGGAGCAGCATCTGTGTAAAGTTTATTAGTCAAACAAATTTGATAGCTTTCCCCGTCCTTAATTTTGTGCAGACATTGGTAAATATCATTTATGTAGGTCTGGTGAGAACGACTCAGACGGAAATTGATGGGGGTATGACTAAGGGGCGGTACAATAGGTGGAAGGTCTGGGAGTGTGCGCAGTTGTTTTTCTGTTGACTCTAACCACTCCTTTGCTGCTGTAGTTTGATGCTGTTTGGCCAGACATACCAGATAGGTAGTTTGTTCTTGGTGGTCAAACACAATGATTTGATCAGCTAACAGAAACATAGCATCGGGAAGGGGTCCACAATGAACTAACTCAGAACCACATTCTGCCTTGATTTCATAACCAAAGTAGCCCACAAACCCACAATTGAAGTCAAAGGGTAGCTCATCAGACTGATAACTACGCTCATTAATTTGACTTTGAAGATAGTCAAAAATACTGACATTTATCTGTGTCTTTTGACCAGATTGGGTAATAGTTAATTCTCTAGTTTCCGTGCGGTATTCAACCAACAAGCTATTTAAACCGCCACTTCCTCCCATAAAAGAGAAGCGAGAAAGACCAGGCTCAACTAAGCTACTATCAAGCCAAAAGGCGTGAGTATCTTTACCGATCGCTTGTGTGGCTTGGCCATACAGATGTACAAACACCTGTTCTGGATCTGGATAGATATCCAGTTTTTGACTATAAACTTGGTACTGGCAAGGAATAATAGGATTTTGTCGAGTCAATTTTTTGGCACTGTCTTGATACTTAGTTTCTCTCTCTCGGTTCGGGGAGAAGTTCTTAGTAAAATTACGGAAGTTTTCTAAAATCTTCCAGCCGTATTCAGTGCAGATTGATTCGGGATGAAATTGCACACCCCAAAATGGTAAATACCGATGACGCAGCCCCATGATCAATCCGGCTTCTGTCCAAGCGACTCTTTCTAAACAGTTGGGTAAGTCTTGGGCAACCATTAAGGAATGGTAGCGTACCACAGAGAAGCCCTGGGGAATTCCCTCAAATAGAGCAGAACTATTGTGATATATTTTACTAGATTGCCCATGCATAACCTCCGGTGCATGAGTTACAGTACCGCCGTATACATGAGCTAGTCCCTGGTGACCAAGACAAACACCCAGCAGGGGTACATCAAGATTTTGGAGATTTTGAATCACTTGGCCGCAGCTACCAAAGTCCGAGACATTTTCTGGACGACCCGGACCTGGGGAAATCACAACATTGTCAAATGTGAGTTTGATTACATCCTTCCAATCAATCTGATCATTGCGAATTACCAGGGGAAGTTCTCCATTCACCTGAGCGAGCATCTGATAGAGATTAAATGTATAGGAGTCGTAGTTATCAATAATCAGTGATCGCACTTCATGTTTCCCCTTGCTCATTACTCAACGGTTCTTTTGACCCAGTTCCCATCCCCGACTTAGAAAGGAATGTCATCGGGATCTTGTTCTTGCTCGTTCACAGGGGTATAAGCAGTGCGTTCAAAATTTTGGACTGGCTGTGTGGATGGGAAGTTGTTCCGCTGAGGTGCAGCGCCAACGGGAGTCGGGGCGCTGACTGGAGGTAATTCAACTTCGTTGCGTGAAGGTGAAACAACAGGGGATGCTGTTTGTAGGGGTGTTGAGGTGACGGACGAATTTAGCGTTGTGGATGATGTAAAATTACTTCCTAGAGGTTGAATCTGTTGTACTGTTAATTCAGCCCGTTTTTCTTTAAACCCTTCTTGACGCTCAACAGTGTGCATCCCTAAGCGTCCTGCTAAAATCACCCGATCGCCTTGGTGGTACTTTTGCTGAATTTCTGTAGCCATATTCCCCCAGCCCACTACCTTTAGGGTAACTAACTCGTCTTCCGCACGCTGAGAATTGGGGAACTGTACCAGCATTTCCGTGATTGCTAAGTTATCGGCTGTATAGCGTAATTGTGGTTCTTGAATGATTTCCGCCATTAAAACGCAGCTATTCATTTAATCCTCCTAATTGGACAAGTTTTTGATCAAGCAATAAGATTTTAATTAGCTAACTATATTTAATTTGCCTAAATGAATTCCTGACATACACTTTGAGCTTTGAGTCTTTTCTAGCATAAAAGCCAAGCGATCGCTTTGAATAGTACTTGCGATACCATTCCCTACCTTCGCCTGACTAGAACGAGCATTAAATTCTGCATGAGTAGTACAATCATACCACTTCATGGGCAAAAAATACTCTCATAAATCTAGGGTAGTCTGCTTTGTTGGTTACAGTTTTTTTACTTTTCCTAGTCACAGGTAACATATATCATGGGTGCTGATAGCGTAGCGTGGGGTAAGCCATATCTTCCCCTGTGCGGAGTCAGCCATATAATTACCGTTACTTCAGATACTCGTGGCGCAAGTTGTTTTAGAAAATATTTATAAAACGTTTCCCCAGCGGAAAGGGGAAAGTGTAGCATCCCAAACCTTTCCTAGTCATAGGAATAAAAAAAATGCTACCCCAGAACCGGCAGAAGTTATCAATGTCTTACGGCGAATTAATTTGACCATCGCCGATGGTGAATTTATGGTGCTGGTGGGTCCTTCAGGTTGTGGTAAAAGCACTCTACTCCGGTTAATTGCCGGACTAGAAGCGATGACAGCAGGGAATATTTGGGTGGGCGATCGCTTAATTAATCACCTACCACCCAAAGAAAGAGACATTGCCATGGTGTTTCAAAATTACGCCCTCTACCCCCACATGACTGTCTATGACAACATTGCTTTTGGACTCCGTCGCCGCCCATTAGGAAATGGGGAAAGTCAAAACTCCTCACTCCCAACATGGGCGACAAATCTCCTTGTGGGAATCACCAGAAAGTTACCTAAAGGACTACGTTACATTTCTGCTCAAGAAAGGCAGGTAGATCACCAGGTGCTAAATGTTGCCCAATTATTACAAATGGAAACCTTGCTGAATCGTTTACCCAAACAGCTATCGGGGGGTCAAAGACAACGGGTAGCTTTAGGAAGAGCCATCGCCCGTGACCCCCAAGTGTTTTTAATGGATGAACCCCTTTCTAACTTGGATGCTAAATTGCGGGCCCAAACCCGCGCCCAAATTGTCAAATTGCAACGCCAACTAGGAACCACCACCATTTACGTCACCCATGACCAAACCGAGGCTATGACTATGGGCGATCGCATTGCCATTATGAATCAAGGTCAAATTCAGCAAGTCGCATCCCCATTAGAACTTTATAACCATCCTGCTAACCGCTTTGTGGCTGAATTCATTGGTTCCCCGCCCATGAATTTTATTCCGGTGAGGTTCCATGCTCCGTTATTAATTACCCATAACCATTTTCGCCTCACTCTCCCAGACGTTTGGGCGACACCCCTGCGGAAATATGATCAGCAAACCATCATTTTAGGTATTCGCCCGGAACACTTAATTTTGAGTGTACCAGCGACCAAAAATTTACCCGTCAAAGTAGACTTGGTAGAAAATCTGGGCAATGATTCTTTTGTGTCTGTGAGAATTTCCCCACCTGAATCTCAAATTGAGTATACAGACAACTATCTACAGGTGCGAGTTCCACCGGATAGGTTAGTCAAGGTTGGTGAGGAATTATGGTTCTCGTTAAATCCAGAAAAACTGCACTTTTTTGATCCTCAAACTGAGTTAGCGATAGGTTACCCCGGCTAATCCGCTTTGTTAAACCTACTCAAAACTAACCAAGTCTACACTTAACTTCCGAGCTTCCCAGTGGTCTAAGAATGACTTCTAAATAACCACTATTGTATGGCTATCGCCACGCTATCCTATCAATATTTACACCTCTGCTGGTTGGTATTCTTGTTGTCTTTCCACGAAGGTCTGAACACGGGTGCGGTAGTTTCTGAGTGTTTCATCTACCCAATCGCGATCATTACTGTTGGCATACAAATGTACTAAAGGCTCGCTGGCGTCTGGTAAAACTAATAGCCAACTATCATCGTAGGGTTGGCAAATTTTCACCCCATCAATTAACTCTAGGTTTTGGGCTGGGTGTGTTTCCACTAAATAACGCATCAGCGCTCCTTTAGCACTCCAAGGACAACGGACTGTATAAGCTTTATGAACCACACGGGGTAATTCTGAACGCGCCGTAGCCAGCGATCGCTCTTGAATAGTCAGCATCTCAATTAACTTAGCGATGCAGAACATGGAATCAAAACCCGGATGTAAATGGGGGAAAATAAAACCAGTTTCGCCACTACCGCCTAAGACGACATTAGAATTTTTTTGACAAGCCTCCATCAAAGCTGTAGGATTAGCCTTAGTGCGAATTACCCTGCCATCGTGACGACGGGCGACTTGTTCCACAGCACTAGAAGCATGAACAGGTACAACTACCGTGCCTCTGGGGTTAGATGTTAATATCATGTCTACCATCAGTGCTGTTAAAATTTCCCCCCGAATGGGAAAGCCTGATTCATCAACTAAAATCAACTGTTCCCCATTAGCTGAGACTTGCACACCAAAGTTGGCTTTGAGCGCCTCCACTACATGACCCAGCTGAGTCAGCAGTGTTTCGCGGTCGGTAACTGACATGGCCGATTTATTCACACTCGCATTCAGTACCACTGCATCAGCGCCAAATTTATCTAACATGAGTGGTAAAACCGCCCCAGATACAGCATAAACATAGTCAATTACTACTTTTGCTCGACTGTTGCGCAGGGTATCAACGTTTAACAGCTTCTCAAAGGCTGTGCAATAGCGTTCAATTACTTGACTGGTATAGGCTACATCGCCAACTTCATGAATTTGCGATCGCCGCATATCTTCCTTAAAATAAGCTCCTTCAACTTTCTTCTCCAGAGCTTTGGTAATATTAATCCCCTTAGCATCCATAAATTCAATCAGGATATAATCAGGGCGATCTGGGTGTACCCGTACATGAACCCCACCGGCGACGGACATTGTGGGTATAACTGTCCGTGCTATGGGAATAGCTGTAGCATCGAGATTTTGAATATCAATACCTACAGACATCAAACCAGCAATTAATGACCGGGTAACCATGCGAGAAATGTTGCGTTGATCACGGGAAACTGTCACCTTAGAACCGGGTTTCAGGGTAGAACCGTAAGCAGATCCCAACTTCACAGCAAATTCTGGGGTGATGTCAATATTAGCTAATCCTTGTACACCACGCTGCCCAAATAAGTTTCTTTGAGCAGTGTTACCCCAAATCAAGTTAATATTGAGCACTGCACCTGATTCAATCTTTTTGCTGGGCCAAACCCTGACATTAGGGCTGATTTGTGCTTCTTCCCCTATAGTAGACAGGGAACCCACTACAGCCGCTTCTAAGACATGAGCGCGCCGATCAACACGGGTACCGCGAGAAATCACGCAAGCGCTCAGATGTGCTTCATCTCCGATAATTGACCCATTCCATAAAATCGGTCGTTTCAGATTGGCATCAGCGCCAATGGTGACATTATCTCCGATGATGGTTCCTGCTTCAATTTGCACTCTGGCCCCAATGCGGCAATTATCACCAATTAGGGCGGGAGTTTCAATTATGGCTGTGGAGGGGATAAAGGTATTTTGCCCTACCCACAAGTTTGGTAAAATTTCTGGATAAGCAAAGTCAAGTTTTACTTTACGATCTAAGGCGTCATATTGAGCTTGACGATAGGCATCTAAATGACCAACGTCGCACCAGTAACCTTTAGCAATGTAACCATACAGGGCTTGACTTTTTTCCAGCATTAAGGGAAATAAGTCTTTGGAAAAGTCGCATTCTGTATGAGATGGTAGATAATCTAATACTTCTGGTTCCAGAATGTAAATACCTGTGTTGACCGTATCAGAAAAAATCTCACTGCTAGAAGGTTTTTCTAAAAAGCGCCTAATTTTACTTTCCTCGTCCGTAATTACCACTCCAAATTCTGCGGGGTTGGGAACTCGGGTTAAAACTAAGGTGGCTTTTGATTGTTTTTGCTTGTGGAATGCGATCGCCGCTGTTAAGTCAAAATCTGTGATACTATCACCGCTAATCACTAAAAATGTTTCATCCAGCAGTTCGGCAATATTCTTGACACAGCCTGCGGTTCCTAGGGGTTGGTCTTCTTCCACAGCATAGGTCATCTGCACGCCAAAATCGCTGCCATCTTGAAAGTAGTCTCGCAAGACATCTGGTAGATAATGCAATGTAGCAATAACTTCTGTGATTTGATGTCGCTTTAGTAGATTGATGATATGTTCGGCAATGGGCCGATTCAGAATAGGCACCATTGGTTTAGGCAGATCACAAGTTAACGGGCGAAGCCGAGTACCCGAACCGCCTGCCATCAGTACTGCACGCATAAATTCTCCTTAGCTATTTGCAGTTTTTGCTGCTTACACACCCGTGAGAGTATATTGATTGTATGTTCTTTCTTTAGTCTCCTATGGATATTGGCATTTAAGTAACTGACCTAAGATGCATCTAGTGAGAAATAGGCATATTTATGATCTCTTCATCAGGAAGCCATCAAATCAAAAGGGACAAGGAAAATTTGGGATGTTTTGACTTTCGGTTGTTTTTTTTTGTCTCTATGTTTTATGGTGGCATTAGGTACTTCATTTTGATCAATGTTAACTAGCTGTAAAATATGAAGTTACGTCATGTAAGTATCATAAATTACATAATCTAAGTGTCAATAACGGAGTCGATGACAATGATCAAGTTAATTATTTTTGGCTTAATAGTGGTTTATGTGGGTGGTGTTTGGAAGTTATGGAATGGGTTTGAACGAACTAATTTCAGTCAAACTTTATCTAATCGCCTGAGTTTATCATTGTTATGGCCAGCTTTATTTATTGCCAACAAGTCATATCGGCACAATTTTAGAAAAGCTTTAAAAGGCTAATAAACTCACTAATCAAGCCAGTCCAGTTGAGGTAAATGTTCAATAGGTATCCGAAGCTGTGAGAGTTAGAGTGAGTGAATTAGACTAGCCGTAACAGAAAATTTCTCGGTGCGTTACGCGTTCGTCAACGCACCCTATAATTATTCAAAAGGCTTGAATCCACTCTTTCACAAAATATTCAGTCCAGATGCCATTTTTCCAGTAGGGGTCATTTTCCACTAATTGGCGCACAGTTGCTTCGTCTTCAGCTTCGTAAATTCCAAACACTTTAGTAGTATCCTTGGTCGGACCGAGAGTAATCAGTAAACCTGATGCTTTTTGTTTTGCTAACCCATCTAAGTGGTCTTGACGATAGGGGTCCCGTTTTTCCAAAACGTTTTCGCAGTAAGTTCCCCACATGATGTATTTCGGCATAATTACTGTTTTTTTATCTTGAAAATATACTTCTTTCCCAAGATTCTACTATATATCTGAGACAGTTAAGATGGGCAATTCTTGAATTTCAAGATTGGAGATTTTGATGGTCAAAACCTCCAATCACTGTTAATTAACTTCTGAGACTAACGCCAAATTTCTCCACTAAAGCTTCACGAACCTTATTATGTACAGGCTCAACTTCAGTATCAGTAAGAGTGCGATCGCTCCCTCGATATACTAGACGAAAAGCTAAACTGCGTTGTCCTGGGGGGACATTCTCACCACGATATTCATCAAACAATTCTACAGATTCCAGTAGTCCCTTTGCGGCTTTGTGAATGGATTTTTCAATTTCTGCCACCGAGACGTTTACAGGTGCGTAGAATGCAATATCGCGATCGCTCGCTGGATAGGTAGAATAAGCCACAAAAGTGGGAATGAGAATTTCATCTTGATCAATGGCATCCAACAACACATTAACATCTAGCTGGAACACATAGACAGAATCAGGTAAACCCCGGTCTTGTCGTAATTGGGGATGAAGTTGCCCAAATATACCCAGTCTGTTACCACCCACCCACAAAGAAGCAGTGCGTCCTGGGTGTAAACGCTGATCGCGACAATCTGGTTGATACTCTACCTTTAAATTGAGTGCATTAAAAACACTTTCCAAAATACCTTTGGCATCAAACCAGGTCATAGGTTGTTCACGACCGCCTTTTGACCACTTACCCAAAAACCTGTCCCCTCCCATAATACCAGCGATCGCATCGGTTTCTTCCAAACCATCTTCTTCTTCCCAGAAAATGCGCCCCATGTCAAAACCATTCAGAGAACCATTTCCTTGCTCTAAATTGTATTGAAAAGCATCAATCAAACCCGATATCAAATCAGTTCGCAGTGCCGAATATTCCCCAAACAAGGGATTACTTAAAACAATTTGTCTATCATCCCCTGGTTTGACCAAAGAATAATGCATCACTTCAGTTAATCCTTCCGCCCTGAGAATAGCGCGTAACTTCCGGATTAACTCTTGATCTACGGGTAAATAACCAGCCTCCGACTTTTCTGGCAGAGTATCACAAAAATTGTCATAGCCATAGAGACGGGCTAACTCCTCAATCAAATCAATTTCCCGTTCTAAATCACGGTAACGATAGGGCGGTACTGTCACCCTCCAAGTTTGTTCACCCGTAGAAGTTAGGTTACATCCCAAAGCAGACAGAATGCGTTCCACATCAGCGGCGGTAATTTCTCCGGTATCCTCTCCCAAATCCACAGGACCGAGCACCTGATTAACTCGGTCAAGACGTAGAGATATAGAACGACTCCAAGTAGATGGGTCTGGGTCAGTGTCAGCAATTTCCTGTTGGACAATCACCCCACCAGCTAATTCACTCATCAGAGATAAAGCACGGTTACAAGCTATTTCTAACTCAGCCCTATTAACACCCCGTTCATATCTTCCCGAAGCCTCACTTCTTAACCCCACACTCCGAGCAGAACGACGAATAACCACAGAATCAAACAAAGCAGCTTCTAAAACAATACTGTGAGTACCGTCATAGACTTCTGTTTCCTCTCCACCCATCACACCCGCCAGCGCAACCGGTGTATTGTTAACAGTAATTAACAAATTTTGGCTTGACAATTTGCGCGTTACCCCATCCAGGGTTTTCAAAGATTCCCCAGCAGTAGCAAAGCGAACACCAACAGTCAGACCCTCACCGCCCCCAACAGATTGTAAACGGTCTTTGTCAAAGGCGTGTAGTGGTTGTCCCCATTCCCATAAAACATAGTTAGTAATATCCACAACATTATTTATAGGTCTTACCCCAGCCGCCCGTAAACGCTGTTGCAACCAATCAGGAGAAGGGGCAATTTTCAGTTGTGCAACTACAGTACCAATATAAGCAGGGCAAGCCTGGGTATCAGCAACTTTTAATTTTAAATTACTAGCACCCCTGGATACTGATGTAGTCTCAGGTTGAGGTATACTTAACTTACCGCCAGTCAAAGCCGCCACTTCCCTGGCTATCCCTACCATACACAGAGCATCAGCACGGTTAGCAGTAGCAGTAACGTCTAAAATTACATCATCTAGACCTAATAACGGACGCACATCACTACCCAAAGGTAGATTTTCCTGGGGGAAAATATGGATTCCATCCACATCACTAGGTAAGCCCAGTTCTTTTAAAGAACAAATCATACCTTGAGAAGGGACACCGCGCAACTTTGCCGGCTTAATTTTTAAATCGATATTTGGTAAATAAGTACCAGTAGTAGCCACTGGTACGTAAATACCCGCCTTGACATTAGGCGCACCACAGACAATATTTAAAGTCTCAGATGCGCCGATATCCACTTGACAAACACTTAATTTATCAGCGTTGGGGTGGGGTTGACGCTCAAGCACTTTACCCACAACCACGCCATTAGCCCAAGTTTGGCGATCTTCTATCTCTTCGACTTCAAACCCAGCCATTGTTAGGGTTTGTGCTAATTCTTCTGGACTCAGTTTAATTTCTACCAGTTCCCGCAGCCAATTTAGAGAAATACGCATGGAGTGTGCTTACTTGTTGAAATATTGTCGAGTGCTGTAGAGACGGAATTAAGGTGTCTCTACCAAAGAGGGAGAATACTAATATCTAGTTTTTACCTAGCCTCTTTTGCATCTTGAATCATCCTACCGAAAATTTGGGGTGAGAGCGTCCCAGTTTTATGGCGACTTGAGCAAGGATTTTTGTTGACACTCCCCCTGAGTTGACTACTTGAATGATTTACAATCATAAGTATTACTAAAATCAACGTAAAATCACTGACTAAGTTGATGGTATGATTTAATCAATCAGAACCAGGACAACAGCAGGTGAAGGGTGAGGGACTAAGTGGTCAAGAAACAAACTAAATCTAAAGCTGGTAGCACTAACTTGGGCTTTGAAGAGAAATTATGGCAAGCTGCGGATAAATTGCGGGGTCACTTAGATGCTGCTGAGTATAAACACGTTGTCTTGGGCTTGATTTTTCTTAAGTACATCTCTGATGCTTTTAATGAACTCTACGATAAATTAGCACAGGATGAATACGCCGACCCCGAAGCTCGGGACGAATACAAGGCGGAAAATGTATTTTATGTTCCCATACCTGCACGATGGTTACATTTCCAGGGTAACGCTAAAAACCCACTGATTGGGCAATTAATTGATCAAGGGATGGAAGCCATAGAAAAGGAAAATCCCTCTCTCAAAGGTGTATTACCGAAAGAATATGGTAAACCCTCCCTAGATAAACGATTACTGGGGGAATTAATAGATTTAGTTAGCACCATTGGGTTAGGCGATGCGGAAAGTCGCTCTCAGGATATTTTAGGGAGAGTTTACGAGTATTTCTTAGGACAGTTTGCTAGTGCGGAAAAGAAGAATGGGGGACAGTTCTACACCCCACGATGTGTGGTGCAGTTATTAGTAGAAATGCTCGAACCCTATAAAGGACGAGTTTATGATCCTTGCTGTGGTTCCGGGGGAATGTTTGTTCAATCTGAGAAGTTTGTCGAGTCTCACGGGGGTAAAGTTGGGGATATTTCTATTTATGGCCAAGAGTCTAACCCCACTACCTGGAAGCTGTGCAAAATGAATTTAGCTATCCGGGGGATTGAGGGGAATATTGGCTCAGAAAATGCTGATACTTTCCGCAATGATTTACACAAGAATTTAAGAGCAGATTATATTCTAGCAAATCCTCCTTTTAATATGAGTGATTGGGGTGGGGAAAATTTACAAGAAGATGGACGCTGGATTTATGGTACTCCCTCGGTTGGTAATGCTAACTATGCTTGGATTCAACATATTATTAGTCATTTAGCGCCTGATGGTTGTGCGGGGTTTGTATTAGCTAATGGATCGATGAGTTCTCATCAATCGGGGGAAGGGGAGATTAGAGAGGCTTTAATTGCAGCTGATTTAATTGATTGTATGGTGGCACTGCCGGGGCAATTATTTTATAATACTCAAATTCCCGCTTGTTTATGGTTTTTGACTCGCAAGAAATCCGGGGGTAAGTTCCGCAATCGCACAGGGGAGACTTTATTTATTGATGCGCGGAAGTTGGGGGTTTTAATTGACCGGGTACATCGAGATTTAACAGAACAAGAAATCCAACGCATTGCCCAAACATATCATATCATAATTGGCGCTTTAGCGGTAAAGAAGAATATGTAGATATTCCTGGTTTTTGTAAAAGTGCGAGTTTTGAGGAAATTAAGGAACATGGTTATGTGTTAACACCGGGGCGCTATGTAGGCGCTGAGGAAGTAGAAGATGATGATGAACCGTTCACAGAAACAATGTCACGTTTAACCGCCAAATTAGATCAACAATTTGCCGAAAGTGGGAAGTTAGAGGCGATAATTCGGGAGAATCTCCGGGGGTTAGGATATACAAGTATATGATGAGGTTTTTGTACAATTACCCACCTGTGAAAATTTTCCCAGGGTACTTACACAAAGTATGAGAAAATTCTTATGAGAAGATTATTGAGAATATTGTCATCAATATGACCGAAATTACAGCTAACTATGATGAAACCTGGAAAGAAGTAATAGGAGATTATTTTGATTCCTTTCTCGCCTTCTTTTATCCAGAAATAAATCAAGAAATAGATTGGACTAAAACCCCCGTTTCTCTTGATAAAGAATTGGAGCAGATTAGCGCATATGCGGAGAGTAAAACCCGCCATGCTGATAAATTATTTCAGGTGTGGTTGTTAGATAATCAAGAAGTTTGGGTATTAATTCATGTAGAAGTACAAAGTCAATATGATAAAGAATTTTCGCAACGAATGTTTATCTATAACTATCGGGTTTTTGATTTATATCAAAAACCAGTGATTAGTTTAGCTATACTAGGGGATGAAACGAAAAATTGGCAACCTAATTCTTACCGATATGGTTTAGGGAGTAGTCAACTAATCTTTAATTTTTCTAGTGTTAAGCTGCTAAATTATCAATGGGAGGAGTTAGAGCGAAGTAATAATATTTTTGCTATAGTGGTAATGGCACATTTAAAGACTAAAGCCACTAATAGCAATCTGTCAGCTAGGGAAGAGTGGAAATGGAAGTTAGCTAGATTACTCTATGAAAGAGGTTATAACCGTAAAGAGATTGTTGATTTGTATAAGGTCATTGATTTAATGATGGCTTTATCTCAAGATTTGCAATTAAGTTTTGAGGAAAAATTAACTAATTATCAGGAGAAACTAAAAATGCCATTGTTAACGAACATTGAACAACGGAGTATAGAAAAAACTCGGAAACAAGATATTTCTGATTTACTGATTAGCCGTTTTGGTAATTTACCCGAAGATGTAATAGAAGATATTGGCAAAATTCAGGATATAAATATTTTGAAACAACTTCTCATATCAACAATTAGTGTTAGTTCTTTAGAAGAATTTGCACAGCTTGTTAACTCTCATTTACCAGCAGCAGATTAATAGATGTAGGTTGGGTTAAGCGAGGGCGTAACCCAACAATTGATAATATAGTTTACATAAGGTCATTGATATAATGATGGCTTTATCTGGAGATTTGCAATTAAGTTTTGAGGAAAAATTAACTAATTATCAGGAGAACCTAAAAATGCCATTGTTAACCAACATTGAACAACGCGCTATAGAAAAAACTCGGAAACAAAATATTTCTGATTTACTGATTAGCCGTTTTGGTAATTTACCCGAAGATGTAATAGAAGATATTGGCAAAATTCAGGATATAAATATTTTGAAACAACTTCTCATATCAACAATTAGTGTTAGTTCTTTAGAAGAATTTGCACAGCTTGTTAACTCTCATTTACCAGCAGCAGATTAATAGATGTAGGTTGGGTTAAGCGACAGCGTAACCCAACAATTGATAATATAGTTTACATAAGGTCATTGATTTAATGATGGCTTTATCTGGAGATTTGCAATTAAGTTTTAAGGAAAAATTAACTAATTATCAGGAGAACCTAAAAATGCCATTGTTAACCAACATTGAAAAACGGACTATAGAAAAAACTCGGAAACAAGATATTATCAAACTGGTACAAGTGCGGTTTGGTGACATTCCAGAGAATCTGGTTGCAAGCATTAATAAAGTTGATGATACATCTTTTTTAGAACAAATATTTGTATCAGCGATTAGTGTTAGTTCTTTAGAAGAATTTGCACAGCTTGTTAAATCTCATTTACCGACTAGTGAACATTTGGAAGCTGACTTAGAAGTGGTAAATGTGGAATTTGAGGATGAGTGATGATGTAAATTATGGCACGGTTTAATAAGTTGGTATATTTGGAGAGGGAGATTAGACGTAATTTATGGGGAGTGGGGTATGAGTAAAAATCTTCCTAGCAATTGGCAACAAAAGAAGTTAGAAGATTGCATGGAAGCAATCATTGATTATAGAGGTAAAACACCTGAAAAGACATCTTTTGGCATACCATTAATTACGGCAAAAATTGTCAAAGATGGACGAATTAATAACATACAAGAATATATTGCAATAAAAGATTATGATTCTTGGATGCGTCGCGGACTTCCCCAACCAGGTGATATTGTGATGACAACTGAAGCACCGCTTGGAGAAATCGCACAATTAGATAATAGAAAAGTTGCTCTTGCTCAAAGATTAATAACTCTTCGTGGTAATCCAAAAATTTTGAACAATAATTATTTAAAATTTTTAATGCAATCATCTATTGTTCAAAATCAACTTCATGAAAGAGCTACAGGAACGACTGTATTAGGCATTAAACAGAGTGAACTACGCAAAATTAATTTAGTTCTCCCCCCCCTACCAGAACAAAAAGCGATCGCACATATTCTGGGTACACTAGATGATAAAATCGAACTGAATAAACAGATGAACGAAACCCTAGAAGCCATAGCTAGGGCAATTTTTAAGTCATGGTTTGTGGACTTTGACCCAGTACGCGCCAAGATGGAAGGGAAACAACCCCCAGGTATGGACGCAGCAACAGCGGATTTATTCCCTGATGAGTTTGAAGAGTCTTCTTTGGGTTTAATTCCCAAGGGGTGGAGGGTTGGGACATTAGGAGATGTTTGTGAATTTGCTTATGGTAAAACCTTAAAAAAAGAAAGTAGAAAAAATGGTAATATTCCTGTATATGGTTCTAATGGACAAATTGGCTGGCATGATGAAGCACTTGTCAACAGTCCTGGTGTTATTGTGGGACGTAAAGGAAATCCAGGAATCGTAAAATATTCACATACAAGTTTTTATCCAATTGACACTACATTTTACATAATACCAAAAGCAACAGTTATGAGTATGCAATATTTCTTTCATTATTTATCCTTTTTGGATTTAGCATCTTTAGATGGTGATTCTGCTGTTCCTGGTTTAAACCGCCATATGGCATATATGAGTAACATCCTGATACCACCAACTAATATATTAGATTTTTTTGAAAGATACACTTTGAGTTTTGCTGATCAGATTTATTCTAATGCTAAGGAATCTCATACACTCGCCACTATCCGAGACACCCTATTACCCAAATTGATGTCAGGAGAAATCCGGGTCAAAGAAGCAGAAAAGATACTTCATGGGGTATCCTAATGCCAGAAATTAGTCGTTTATCAGGTGTAATTATTACAATGTATTACAATGATCATCCCCCACCACATTTTCATGTTCGTGATTCAGGACAAAAAGCAATAATTACTATAGATTGTCCCAGAATTTGGAAAGGAGAGCTTTCAAGATATACAGAAATGCTAGTAATAGATTGGGCAAAATTACATCAGGACGAACTTAGAAAGAATTGGGAACTAGCTCGAATTAATCAACCTCTGAATAAAATAGGATAGAATTAATATATGCTTCAAGATATTATAGAAGTTCGGGCATTACCTGGCTATAGGCTTTATCTTAGTTTTGAAGATGGAGTACAAGGAGAAATTGAACTAAAAAAAATTATTAAATTTACTGGAATTTTTGAGCCTCTTGAAGAATATGATTATTTTTCTCAGGTTATAGTTAACCCAGATTTAGGGACTATTCAATGGCCTAATGAAGCTGATTTAGATCCCGATGTTCTATATAATAAAATTACAGAGCAAAATCTTAGCAATCAATCTACATTTGATGATTTAGACATGAATCTTGATTCAAATAATGAAGATTGGGATATAATTCAAATAAGAGTATATAATTATAATATACTTGATGTTGGTATGCCTATTAACGAAGCAATTAAGATTTTAAAATATACTAAAGATTTACTATTATATACAGCTTTATCTACAATTGAACCAAAACCAATTTTTCAAGCGAAGAAATCTAAACAAGCAATCCAATATATTGAAAATATTCATATTGAAAATATCTCTGTAGAACAAACATACAAAGATAGTTATATAATTAATTTAATTTCTCCTCTTCCTTTTGGCAGAGAGTTTAATTTAATTTCTCCTCTTCCTTTTGGCAGAGAGGTCTTACAAAAGATGTTCGCAGCATTAAATCTACTAAATACCATGGGGATGACAGAGGATATATCTACTATAGAAATTAATCAATTAAAAACTTTCATAAACAAAGGTATTAGTTATAATTTTTGTGAATCGTTGATAGCAATAACTAATGCTAGTAAAGGAAAAGAAATAGGTTTATCCCTCAAAGTTTCTCCTAGATTAAAATTCCCTACATATATTCCACAAAAGATTAAAATTTCTCGTGAAATCATAGAAAATGTAAAAAATATAAAGAATTGTTTTAAAAAAAATTCGCAATTTTTCTATTCTAAGACAAAATGAATAACTTAAGAGAATCTATTGTTGAACAAGCCACCATTGACTGGTTATCAGAACTTGGCTACACCTACTTAAACGGTGCGGAAATCGCCACTGGCGCAACCCAGAGCGATCGCCAAGAATATGATGATGTTGTCCTGATTAACCGCTTACAAAATGCATTACAAACCATAAACCCCCATATTCCCTTTGACGCTATCCAAGACGCAATCAAAAAAATTACCCGGTGCGAAACAGCAATACTTAATGAAAATAACCGCCGGTTTCATCGATATCTCACAGATGGGGTAGATGTTGAATATCAACAAGGGGGACGGACTCAACACAAAAAAGTTAAAATCATTGATTTTGAACAAACTAATCAGAATGATTGGTTAGTAGTTAATCAATTTCGGGTTCAAGAAACAGGTAAAACGGCGCGTACCCCCGATGTGGTAATTTTTATCAACGGTTTACCCATCGCCGTGATGGAACTCAAAAACCCCGCCGATGAAAACGCTACTTTAAGAGGTGCATTTAACCAACTGCAAACCTATAAACATGATATCCCCTGTTTATTTCCCTATAACGAAATTCTGGTAATATCCGATGGTACTTACGCTAAAGTGGGAACATTAACCGCAAATTGGGAGCGGTTTATGCCTTGGCGTTCCCTAGATGGGGAAAATATTGTCACAAAACAAGAAGCAGAATTAGAAACTATTATTAAAGGTATTTTTCATCATACTACTATTTTAGATATTATCCAATACTTTATTGTTTTTGAAGTCAACGAAGACAAGATTATTAAAAAAATGGCTGGGTATCACCAATACCACGCTGTGAATAAAGCTATTACTGCGACTATCGCCGCCACTCGCCCAGATGGAGATAGAAAAGTGGGGGTAGTTTGGCATACCCAAGGGAGCGGTAAAAGTCTCACCATGGCTTTTTATAGTGGGAAGTTGATTCAACAACCAGAAATGGAAAATCCCACCTTAGTTATTTTAACTGATAGAAATGATTTAGATGACCAATTATTTACTACTTTCTCATCCTGCATTGATTTACTGCGCCAAACACCCAAACAAGCAGCAAATAGAGAAAGTTTAACAGAACTATTAAAAGTAGCAGCGGGGGGAATTATATTTACTACTATCCAAAAGTTTGCCCCAGAAACAGGTAATGAGTACCCGGAACTTTCCCCCCGGCGCAATATTGTTTTAATTGCTGATGAAGCCCATAGAAGCCAATACGGCTTAAAAGCTAAAGTTGTGCAAAGGGATGATGAGAATTATATTAAATACGGTTATGCCAAATATTTAAGAGATGCTATACCTAACGCGGCTTTTGTAGGTTTTACGGGTACACCCATTGCCCAAACTGATAAAAATACCACTGCTTTATTTGGTAATTATATAGATATTTACGACATTCAACGGGCTGTGGAAGATGAGGCCACAGTCAAAATTTATTATGAGGGACGATTAGCCAAATTAGATTTAGACCCTTTAGAACGCCCCAAAATCGACTCAGATTTTGAGGAAGTTACAGAAGATGAAGAACTCATCACTAAAGAAAAACTCAAAAGTAAATGGGCGAGATTAGAGGCTTTAGTGGGTGCTGAAAAACGTATTAATCAAATTGCTCAAGATATCATCACACATTTTGAGAATCGCACCGCAGCACCAGAACTTAGAGAGGGTAAGGGGATGATTGTTTGTATGAGTCGCCGTATTTGTGTAGACTTGTACAACGCTATGATCCAACTAAAACCAGAATGGCACAGTGAAGATGATCGCCAAGGGGTGTTAAAAGTTATTATGACTGGTTCTGCTGCGGATGACCAGAAAATGCAGCCCCACATCCGCACTAAAAAAGCCCGCAAAGACTTAGCTAAACGCTTCAAAAAAGCCGATGATGCTTTTAAATTAGTGATTGTCCGGGATATGTGGTTAACTGGTTTTGATGCACCTTGTTTGCATACTCTTTATGTAGATAAACCCATGCAGGGACACAATTTAATGCAGGCTATAGCCAGGGTAAATCGTGTCTTTGAAGATAAACCAGGGGGGTTAGTAGTTGATTACCTGGGTATTGCGGAACAACTCAAAGACGCGCTCAGAGATTACACCGAAAGGGATAGAGGGGAAACAGCAATCGATACCAGTATCGCCTTGGCTGTGATGCAGGAAAAATGGGCAATTGTCAAAGCCATGTATGAGGGTTTTGATTACCAGAAGTTCTTTACAGGTAAACCCACAGAACGAGTATCGATGATTCCCGCCGCCCTGAATCATATTCTGGGGTTAGAAGAGGGTAAACAAGGTTACATTAAGGCTGTGAGTGAGTTATCTAAAGCCTTTGCCTTGGTGAGCAGTACGGATGAGGCGATCGCAATTCGGGATGAGGTGGGATTTTGCCAAGCTATCAAAGCAGCTATGGTCAAGTATACCACAGTTAAGGGTAAAAGTCCAGAAGATATAGATGCGGCGGTGCGTCAAATTGTCTCCAAAGCGATCGCCAGTGACCAGGTAATAGATATTTTTACATCTACTGGATTAAATCAGGTAAATATCAGCATTTTCTCTGATGAATTTCTCGAAGAAGTGCGGGGTTTACCCCACAAAAACCTGGCGGTAGAAACTTTACAAAAATTAATTAATGAGCAAATTAAAATCAGTTCTCGTAAAAATCTGATTAAATCTCGTTCTTTCCGAGAAATGTTACAAAATACCATCAAAAAATATCAAAATCGTGCCATTGAAACCGCCCAAGTCATCAATGAACTGATTTTACTAGCAAAAGCCATGAAGGAGGCACAAAAACAGGGTCAAGACTTAGGATTAACTGAGGATGAAATAGCTTTTTATGATGCTTTGGAAGTTAATGACAGTGCGGTGATGATTTTAGGAGATCATACCCTCAAAGCGATCGCCCGGGAATTAGTTACAGCCATTCGTGCTAATTTAACCATTGATTGGACAGTTAAGGAAAATGTGCAGGCTAATTTACGAGTAAAGATTAAAATATCACTCAAAAAGTATGGCTATCCACCAGACAAACAAGCAAAAGCCACCATCACAGTTTTAGAACAAGCCGAGTTACTTTATCAATCTTAGGGTATAATTGGCTCAAAAATGCGAACAATAGCCGAAATTAACGACAAAATCAGCCACCAAAGTGCAGTAGTATTGACTGTAGAAGAACTAAAAGCACGAGTTGCTGAAGTTGGTATTACTCAAGTAGCCAAAGAAGTTGATGTCATTACCACGGGTACATTTGAGCCGATGGAGTCCAGTGGTGCGATTATTAACCTGGGACAAACTGACCCCCCGATTAAAATTCGCCGCTGTTGGATAGATGGCGTACCAGCCTACGCAGGGTTTGGGGCAGTAGATTTATACTTGGGTGCAAGTTGTCCCGTAGATACCATGGATGGGGAAGAAGTCCGAGAGCATGGCGGTGGCCATGTGATGGAAAATTTGATCGCAGGGAAACCTGTACAGATCAGAGCTTTGGGACAAGTAACAGATTGTTACCCAGGGACAGCTTTGAAACTACCATTACCCGTGACACCATCAATCAGTTCTATTTATTCAATCCGCGCAATCTCTACCAAAATTTTATTGTCGGCGTTAATGGGGGCGATCGCCCACTATTTACTTATCTAGGTCCTTTACAACCGAGTTTAGGAAATGCGGTTTACTCTAACCCCGGTGCAATTTCCCCCTTACTCAACGACCCTGATTTACAACTAGTTGGCATTGGTACCAGGATATTCTTAGGTGGTGGTATTGGCTATGTTGCATGGGAAGGAACTCAACACTTCCCCTTACAAAAACGCCTACCCAATCATACACCCATTGGACCGGCTGCCACTGTAGCCTTGATCGGCGATGCTAAACAAATGAATCCCCATTGGGTGCGGGGTTGTTACTTTAAAAGCTATGGTCCTTCATTAATGTTGGGTGTAGGTGTTCCCCTCCCGGTATTAAATGAAGAAGTAGTTAAATATTGTGCCGTCCAGGATAAAGACTTAGTAGCGCCCATCGTGGATTTTTCCATTCCTCGGCGAGTTCGTCCTACCTTTGGACTGGTGAGTTACGCCCAACTCAAGTCAGGGCGGATCACCATTGACGGTAAAAATGTCAGGGTTGCTCCCCTAGCTAGTATATTATTTTCTAGGGCGATCGCCACGGAATTAAAAGCATGGATTGGTGCAGGTACTTTTACCCTCACAGAACCAGTGGCTCAAATTCCCATGGACAGATCATTTTTACCCCAAGATCGCTGGACAGATTTTTAGCATGGGGAATGGGGAAGTGTTCATCTTCCCCCCTTTCCCCGTCTTTACGACTCGTGATACTTATGAGCAAGAGTTTTTAACCAGGAGATATCAGCAAATTGCCAAATTTACTTGACATGAAAATCCTAGAATATCACTCCTGAACTGGTTTCGCCCGTTTAATGGGCTTAGGAGCAGGCGCTTTCGGTATCGGTTTAGATACCGCCAATGGTTCGCCGGCTGTTTTCTTGATTGGTTTTGGGGTTTCCCCATTACGTCTGCGGGGAAATGGCTTTCTCGCACCACCACCAGCACGGGGACTACCTTTAAAGGGCGGTTTGCGTTTTTTGGGTAGATCCGCGATCGCCTTAGCTTTTTCTACTACCAATACGTCACCTTCCCGCTTGGCTTGAAAGTCCCAGAACTTGCTCACGGCTTTGGTGGTCAACACACCCCGCAGTTTCAACTTAAAATATTTGGGTTTATCACCAGTTTTCCGGGGAGCTTGCTTAATTTTGACCACTAAACTTTTAGCGTCAAAAGACTGGTAAACTACCTCACCACGCACGGAAAAAGTACCATCAGCCATTTCGGAGGAAGATAGCACTTCACTTGTAGATTCTTCTTGGTTTTTGGGTAGCTCATCATCGGTTTTGTGTAAATCTTGGATGACGGAATCTTGCTTGTCCTGTTCTGTGGGCTGTTTAGCCAAATTTTCTGGATCCCAAACCCCCACAATTTGCAGGTGTAAGGTGTCGTTTTCTTGGCGGGTGCGTGGGTAAACTACCCACAAATGATCTTTCTCTAAATCTAGGTGATTTTTGACTAAGCTCATAATCCGTCCCAGGAGAACAGCGTTGAGTTGCACGCCATCTGTGGTTATCAGGGTACCTTGAGTAAATTGTTCGCTGCTAGCAAGGTAACGACCCCGGACTAACCCGATGGCTCGGTATTGCATTGTTTCACTGGGTGGTGGGATTGGTTGCACCCGATGAAGCTCAGTTTCATTTGAGCTGGTGTCACTAGGTTGAAAATGGGAATTTTCCAGGTCAGAGGCCTGGACTGCTACTGTATGACCATTAGCAGCTTGATGGTTGGTAGAAAAGTTAGAAGATTCAGGTGAGGGACATCAGGTGGGAATTCATAAAAACTCCTTGCGGCGGAGACACATCCCAATTATGGGATTTAACGAAGGCAACTAAAAACAGGGTTTGTGCGGTTAATGAAAATATATTAGCTGTTCACAAACCTACACCAGGGCGAGCCATACAATGGGAAGGAAGCTACATTAATGTATTAACACAAATATAACTGGGAGCCTTTACACTGGTTTGGGAAGCATATCATAAGTAAATTTCTGACGGATCCTCCTAAAGTCATCACTTTTTTTAGCAATGTGAATAGTTAATTGTTATAAAATTCACAGGCCATTGGCGGTATTCCGCAAGCTTTTGGAAATTTTTCGCCTTGTGATTTATGTAAATGATCATGTCGTTTGAATCTTGGAGTAAAACTAAACTGTGTCTCAACCGCGCAATACTTGGAAAATTAAGATTGTTTTAGCCTTGGGAACTATTTCCTTTCTAGGTGCTTCCCTAATTCCGATTATTGGATCCTTGAAAAATCCCCCGCCCTCAACTGAAAATACCCCTGTCAGCACAGCCTCATCTGAGCAATTATCACAGTTGCAAGACCAAGCAAAAAGTTATGAGTTGGTTTTACAACGGGAGCCAGAAAATCAAACTGCGCTCAATGGTTTATTGCAGGTGAGGCTACAACTTCTGGCTTTAAATCAAGGTGATATTAAAGCAGTCATTGAACCTCTAGAAAAACTCACTCAACTTAATCCAGAACGGTCTCAATATGGGGTGCTATTAGCCGAAGCCAAGCAGCAAATAGGCGACCAGGAAGGATCAGCCCAAGCTTACCGCTCAGTTTTAACCACTAACCCCGGTGAGTTGAACGCTTTACGGGGTTTGGTGGCTCTGTTGCTCAAACAGCAACGTCCTGATGAGGCTGTGAGTTTGCTCGAAGACACTCTTTCTGGAAAGACAACCCAAACGGGAAGTTTGGATAGGGGAGCTGTACAGGTTCTATTAGGTACTGTTCACGTTTCCCAGAAACGCTATGGGGAAGCTACCTCTATCTATGAGCAAGCAATTAAGAATGATCCTCAAGATTTTCGTCCCGTTTTAGCAAAAGCATTGCTCCTCAGAGAACAGGGTAAACCAGATGAAGCTCAACCTTTATTTGATAACGCCCTGGCTTTAGCACCTGCTCAGTACAAAGATCAAGTTAATAGGGCTATGGCTCCCCCCACTTCTGCGCCTACTCCATCGCCCACAAAACCAGGAGAGTAACTAGATTTACAGTGATAAATTACACTCTGATAGCAGCCAGGATGCCAAAAATCAGAAATAGACATCCGCCAGTAAAAGTGAGTTGACGTTCCGAAATACGTCCGGCAATCAGTTTACCTCCAATCACGGCGATCGCAGTGCAAATTATATGCCCTAACACTGCACCCGCAGCTACTCCCACAGGGTTATATCTGGCTGCTAGGGCAATTGTGGCTATTTGGGTGCGATCGCCCCATTCTGCTATAAATGTCAGGGTGAAGGCTTCTATGAAAATTGCTAAGGGGCTTTTTGACTTTCTTTGTAAATCTGCCTTATATACTGCCTCTTTGGCCTCATTGATTACTTCTATCTCGGAGCCTGACTCAGGCATTTTACTAGCTTCATAGAGCAGTTTGATCCCGAATCCTAGAAATAATGCTATTTCCGCATACTTGAGGTAAATTTCTGGTAAGAAAGATACAAACCTCCCGAATATGACAGACAAAATTGTCATGGCGGCTAGTGCGCCGGCTACACCGATTAATACCAGCTTACGCGAGTATTTCATCGCTAAAATTACGCCTATAAAAAATGTTTTATCCCCTAACTCGGAAACTGTAATTAGTAACAAACCTGCTGTAAATGCTGTTAACACTCTCTTTAACTCCTGAAGGATTTTTTACCTGTGTGGAGCTTCAATGAGAGTGGCAAAACTTCACTGAGAGCTACACACAATTTTTTGTGTAAACTCAGTGAAGGTCTCGCTGCCAAATCAAATATTTATCATATTATCATTTGTCATCTGAACCAGGTTCATCACCAGTGTGTTGACTCAGATGTTTAAAATAAAGTGACTTTATTTTAAAGCTACTCCCCTTCTCTATAGACTTAATTATACACCTATTCATGGTAGGAGTCAAGCAATATTTATTCTTGCTTAACTCCACTGGATGTTTTTAGAAGCTGTGCCTACTATTGAGCACTGCTAACTGTTTCTGGCATAGCTGAAGAGTGATGTTCTGCTATGAGCCATTGATCGCCAACTTTATTATAAACAAAGGTGTATCTGGCTGGAACTTCCTGAGTCTGACCATTACTGGTAAGTTTAAATGTATATGTTCCTGAATCAATAGCTACACCACAATACAGGCGAATACTGCTGTAATTAATACGCCCTACGGGCTGCTTTTGTAAGAAAGTTACAAAATAGTCCTGAATTTCTTCATGATTTCGTCGCACTTTGTTAGAAACTGTAGGCAACAAAATAGCATTTCTCGCATAGTTGAGAGTGACTTTATTTGGGTCACCTGTCTGTAAAGACCCGTTCCATCGGTCAAACAGTTCGGCAATTTCTGGTCTAGTTACCTCGGGACATTGAGTTTGGGCTTGGAGAGGAGTGATTTGTAAAACCGTTATACTAGCAAGTGCAGCACCAACAATTGATGCTAGTGCATAGGGAAGAAATTTTGTTGCCATAAATAAATTTTGTTTGGATCTTGACGGGACTGTAAACTGTGAATACTCCCTCTTGTGAGCGGTTTAAGAGTGAATATGATAGCGGTGTATGCTTCCCATTAGTTTGAGGTTATCAGGGTGAATATTCCCATATCAACGGGAATTATAGAAGAATAAACTATTAATATTAAAATAAATATTGATTTCTTAATATTACTACAATTTAGTATTCACACTCCCCGGTTTTCTGAACCGGGGAAGCTTAACCTCAAAAGGTCTTTTACCAGGTGTTGTCAAATTAGTAATGAGGTTTCGAGTGCGAAAACTTCCTAATATTTGCGCTCCTTTGGTTCAAACATATTAATCACCACTGGGCGATATTGAATATCAATACCCGATGGAGAATAATAAGCCATGGTGTGTTGCAGAAAGTTGACATCATCCCGCTGGGGATAGTCTTCGCGGAAATGTGCACCGCGACTTTCTTGGCGATTTATAGCTGAGGCTAAAATTGTTTTTCCTACTACTATTAAACTTTTTAGTTCTAAGGCTTCTACTAGTTCTGTATTCCAGCAAGTACCCTGATCATCTAAATAAATCTCAGAATATTGCTGTTGCAATTGTGTTATTTTATCCCAACCTGCGCCCATTAATTCGGCGGTGCGAAACACACCACAATGCTCAGTCATGCAATCCTGGAAAGCCTGACGCACTTGGTTAATTCGATATTTTCCTGGTTGTTCTATTAAGGTTTGTATTTCTGCGTGAGCTTGTTGAATGTAACTTTGCTCATCTACATTGGGTAACCGCCGTTTCTGGACATATTCAGCGATCGCGCCCCGGTACGCTTACCATAAACTACACATTCTAGCAGCGAGTTACTACCCAGACGGTTAGCACCATGGACAGATACACAAGCGGTTTCACCAGCAGCAAAAAATCCTTCTACTAAATGATCACCACTGCTGCGGACTTGACCATCTGTATTCACAGGGATACCACCCATACAATAGTGATTAGTGGGACGAATGGGTATAGGTTGAGTTACAGCATCCACACCTACTAAACGGTGTGCTTCTTCCCAACAGAAGGGGACACGACTCATAATTTTTTCTTTACCCATGTGTCGCAGGTCAAGATAAACAAACGGACCACCAGCACTACCATCAGGATGAATACCACGACCAGCGCGAATTTCATAGGCGATCGCCCGTGAGGTAATATCACGGGGGGCGAGTTCCATGCGGCTAGGTGCGTAATTTTTCATAAAGCGATCGCCATCACTATTAATCAAATAAGCCCCTTCTCCCCGCACAGCTTCAGAAATCAGTACCCCGACCGGATACAAACCAGTGGGATGAAATTGCACAAATTCCATATCTTCCAAAGGTAACCCAGCCAAAGCAGTCATAGCCAAACCGTCACCCGTAGAAGCATAATCATTAGAAGTGGTATTATAAACGCGACCATAACCACCAGTCGCAAACATTACCGCCTTAGCTCGTAATACTTCTATATGTCCATCTAGCAAGTGAAACATCACCACACCCTTCACCTCACCTGATTCTAAAATCAGGCGCATCACATACCACTCTTGATAAACTTGCACACCATAACGCCGCAAATTGTTCACCAACTCATGGAGAATCGCGTGACCAGTTTTATCCGCAGCGTAACAAGTGCGATTATGGGAATGTCCGCCAAAAGCCCGTTGAGCAATCCGACCATCAGGTAACCGCGAGAATAAAACACCCATGTGTTCCAAGTCAATCACCACATCTGGCGCTTCTTGGGCGAGAATTGCTACCGCGTCCTGGTCTGCTAAATAGTCAGACCCCTTGACAGTATCAAAAGCGTGTGCTTCCCAACTATCTCCTGAATCAACATTTTTGAGTGAGGCCGCCATTCCCCCTTGAGCTGCTACCGAGTGGGAACGTATCGGGTGAGTTTTAGCCACCAGAGCCACATTTAAACTAGGGTCAGTACGGGCAATTTCCACCGCAGCACGACATCCGGCTAATCCACCACCGACTATAATCACATCATGTTCGAGCATAATTAACCCTTTGTGCAATCACTTGTTGTTCTATGTTAGTAGAGCAATTCATTTCCCTATTTCACTGAGCAACAGCGGGGTGAGCATTCCATCCATCGCTAAAGGCAAAAAATAATAATACTGATATGTGATCTATGTCATCTATCTTCAGATAGATATTAGGGTAAGCATTGATAAATCAAAACATTGGGGTTCAGAATACAGTCATATTGTGATATATAATTTAACAGTTATATTGATATACTTATGTAAATTTACTTTCAACGAATCAAGTGGAAGTTCCCATATCTGCTCATGCTTTTAACCCCAAGTAGGTAAAAGCAAACATTAAATAATCCTATGCAGCAAAAAAAGAATCAATCATCTGCACGGTTTCGTTCCGCCACAGAGTTTCCCAAAACCATTGAGGGACTTAACAACAATGAAGTTGATATCTTGTATCAAGAAATGCGAGCTTGTCTAGTTTTCACAAATCGTAGTCGTTCCCAGTTGCTCCGCAGAAATAAAGAACATAAACAACGGATGCAAGTTCTAATTAACCAACTGAAACAGGAAAAAACAGAAGTTGCCGAAGTTTACCGCCAGACTGTGGTAGAAATGGAAAATGAAATTGGCTCCATGAGCCGATATTTAGAGTTTGTGAAATTATAGACAAATCTACAAAGTCACTTTACCAGGGGTAAACCTGATTGGAGTTACTCCTAACCCCTCTATCCCGTCTGCAAAAGCGTTCAGGACTGCTTTTCTTAATATGTTGTACGCCCCATTTAAATCAGCGTTTATTAACCTTCCATTAGAAGCTTTATACAACCCACGAGCTACTCTTCTACCACTAAATACACGTTCTGCCCCTTTTTGGTATTCGGGGATATTATCAAGGTCAAGAAAACTAGCCTTAGAGGTATAACTTTCTTCGTTGATAATAACTTTAACGCCAGCTAAGTTAGCTTTATAAACCAACTGCTGGATAAATTTATAGTGCGGTATCTGAACAAAATTTTGATTGTTACGCTTACCAATATTAATATCTTGCTTCCACTGTTTGTTGTTACCAATCACCAAAGTATCAATCTGATTTTGTCGAAGGTAATTAATAATGGTTCTACTAGCTTGGTGTAGATAGGTATCAACTTTACTATCTCTTTTGGTGAGAAGATTGGATATTTTGTTGGAGGTGTATCTATTGGGGTCTTGAGTTTGAAGCTTCGATTGGAGTTGGGCTTTTTGTTTATTAAAGAATTGATTGGTTGACTTTAATGGGCGACCATTAATAATCAACGGCTGAAAGCCTTTTTTGTTTGCAGCTATGGTGGCCAGGTTATTAAGCCCCAAATCGATAGCTGCAATATATTGATTCCTAACTGTGACTACTTCATTCTTTTCATAAACAGCCTCTACTACATAGAATCCACTTCTAGGTACTAATCTAAGTTCTTTAACTTTACTTTGAATAGCAGTTGAAATAGATATATTTGTACCTGAAGGTTGTAATAACCCTTTTTTTAACCCTTTTTTGCTAATACCCTGTGCCGGGTAAATGACCACACAACGACCTTTTGTTTTATGTTTATATCCAGGTAGTCTAGGCCGACCTTTGAACTTATCAGGGTTGGTCGTAAAAGAACTAATAGCTGCAAAATATGAAAGCCAGCATCTATCAACTAATTTAATGATTTGACAACTTACCTTTGCTGGCAAAGCTTTATAATCAACAGATTCTTTGATTAGGTGATAGGCTCCCGCATAATTAATATGCTTGTTGTTATGAATGTATTCCTGTCTAACTATGAAGTTAACAGCATTGTATAGGTTCTTCGATTTAAAGCAAAGTTCATCTATTTCTTTGTATGCTGGGTGACTTGGTTTAATAACATGACGCTCAATCAGATTCATTTTGTAACTCCTGAGTGATACGTTCTGTCTTTCTCTTTGCTCTTCTTAACCCATACATCCTTGCACTAAACGAGTATATTATCGATACTATATCTTGCATTAGTTCATCTCTACCTTCAGTAGCTTGATTAACAATTTCCAAGTCTTTACCTAGTTTATTAAGAAGAATCTTTAGAGGATGTTTTAAAAGGTATGATTAGTGTATCAACTATTGTTTGACCCCACCCTAACCCTCCCCTTGTAAGGGGAGGGGATTGGATTTGATTGTTTCGGTTCCCCATTCCCCATTCCTCATTCCCCATTCCCCATTCCCCATTCCCCATTCCCCATTCCCTGTTCCCTGTTCCCTGTTCCCTAAGATAAAAATTACCTGTTTAATACTTTCCAAACATCCTCTTAAATAGTTCAAACCAAACCTTGCTACTCTATCAGGGTGTTCGGCCAGAAGAATATTATACTTATCGTCTTTTAGAAGCTTTGACAACTGTTTGCGGTTGTCATTTAACCCACTGCCGATTTCTTTAACAACTTTATATATTGTGTACCCCCTAGCTGTAGCATATTGGGTTAACCTTTCAGCTTGTCTTTCTAAGTTGTCTTTTGAACCATTATCAGAAACACGGCAGTAGATAGCTACAACTTTGTTAGGGTTTTGGTTAGTTTCAGGTAGATTAATAATTATGGTTCCTGTAGGTTGTTGATAACCTGTGATTACGCCGGATTTGTACCAACGCCACGCAGTTCTATAACTTATCCCTACCTTTTTTGCATAATCAGATAGTTTCATTCATTTAATGATCGTACATTCATAATAATATTATACTACAAATGTACATAAATGACTATAAATTCATTAAATTATTGTAGACCAACTTTCTACAGCCTTTGATTCTGTCTCAGATATTGAGAATCCAGAACAAGCACACTGGAGTTATTTATCTTTTCCCAGCAGGTTCTTCAAATTGGTGCAAGCAATTAAATCAATTGTACTATGGTGGCGGGAAGAAAAGACCCAGGAAACAGTAAAATTACCATCTGCTGTATCCTTCTCTCCTTTTATCACTGAGGAACCGGACGACAAACCACAAATGTCTCAAGACCCCCGTTCAATCGGAAAATCTCTTTTAGATAATGAGTCATAAAAATCATGGGTAAAAAACGCCTCAATCAACTGTTAGAGGTTCTCAAGGACAATTACCAACGAGACTTGCACAATTCCGCCGCCATTTACACAGTTGCGCAAGTGGCCATAAATGAACTAGACCAGGAAGTTTACCAGAGCAATGAACCCCCCATAGCTGCTTTACCTTTTGCACCCAATTTACTAGATAAAGATCAACTTCTACAACAGTATGGCTCCTATAATGGGTGTGCCAAGCAGCTAAAGAACGGGGAATTAAATTTTCTCGAACTCCTAGCTGGGAACAGCTAGCAGCAGCTTTAAGTTATGCAGAAATTTTACAAAAAATCATCACAAATTATGTGACTACATACCCTTACCCACAGCTACAAGGAACTAAGTTTGAGTTAGTTTTCCCCGTTGGTGATGAATAGTTACAAATCAATCATAAAGCTATCTCGCCGATGAAAGTCAGGCTCTACCCCACTATGAGTTAATCCCCAGTAAGTAATATTACTATTTTTATCTTCTATCACAGTAGTAATTGCTGCTTCTATTTCCTGTTCTATGACGATGATTTGACCCAAATCAAGATCCACAACCAGGGTTAAACTATCTCCTTGGTACTGGGTAGTAAAGGGAAGAAGATCAAAAGCTGTTTCCTCTCTCATCCCTTGACGGTATCCATCAAAGTGATAAATGTTCCAATGTCCAGTAGGGGAAAGGTTGAACTCCCAATACTGTGGATTACCTTTAATACCCAAGAAAAACTCAAAACAAGTATTTTTCCATAGTTCATGGTGACGGGTTGGTGTATCTGATAACGGAGGAATCACAAGCTGTTGTAAGTCACCGATAACTTGGTAATTCAGGGTAAGTTGATTTGCATATCGGTGGATATTACCTATAATCTGTATATTGGGTAAGAATTGCTGTGAGGGAAAGGGTAGTAAGGAAAATGTCTGATTTCTCATCTCAAATCTCGGATAATTTGGCTAATTGTGGTTTGTTGAGATTCGATGCTTTCAGTCAGCTTAAATTGAACTAAAGCCCTAGCCAAATTGTGTTCTGGATATTTGACTTTAAAATAAATATTCCCAGCTAAATAGTCAGTAAAAAACCTCAATCCCAACTCAAAGGTAATCAACCTAATGGCATCATAAATGTAGGTGTAGTCATTCTCTGTGAGAAAATCTTGAGCCACGGCCAGATAACCCTGTAGAATTAACTGACATAGTTCTGTATTAAAATAAACTTGTTCCCAATACTGGGTTTCTTCTCCCAGGGGATTGCAACCCGATCGCACGCAGTCACCAATATCATAATGTATTAATCCCGGTTTGACGGTATCCAGGTCTATCAGGCTGACTGCTTTGTGAGTCGCTCGATCAAACAACACATTATTGATTTTAGGGTCGCCGTGGATCAGGCGTAATGGTAGTTTACCCTTGCTGATGGCAGTTTCTAAAATATCTGTAAAACTGGTGCGATCGCTAACGAATTGTAAACAATAATTGACTTCTGGTGATAGGTGTGGGTGAGTTTTTGCCAGGATCTCCTCATACTGTTGTAGATAAAGTGGTGTAATATGAAACCCTGGTAAAGTATCCGCTAGTGTTGTTGGCGGTAGGTCACTGATGAGATGATGGAACATCCCCAAAGCATAGCCGACTTCTGAGGCGCGGTAACTATCTTCCAGGGTGTCGAAGCATTGGGCATTTTCCACAAAGCTAATAGCTCGCCAACAGCGGCCATTCTCATCTAACCACAGGTCTTGACTATCTTCAGTTGATAAAACCCGGGGAAACTTCCAGGGGCGATTAACTGGGCTATCTTTAAGGCGATCGCCAACATGATCTGTGACAATACGCATATTCTGCATTACCAATTCCGGCTGCCGAAACACCTGGGTATTAATGCGTTGCAACACAAAATGCTGTAGCTTGGCACAATTGAGAGTTACCAGAAAAGTTTCATTAATATTACCATTCCCCAAAGACTGAATGGCTACAACCTGACCTTGATGTGTGAATTTATCCGCAACAGCAATTAAATTAATCTCTTTTGTCATCTTCTTTTACCTGTACCACTCCCCACAGACCTTGCACAGAGGCTATACTGGGAAAAATCCCAGTTAACTGAGCGCTGCAAACTGTTGCCAACAAAGATACAATGCACGGGGTACATGGAAACACCCCTTCCACTTACCGCCCTTGAGATTTAACAACACTTCCCCACGACGATTGAGATAACCGAACCACTCCCCACCTTCAGGATCAGCAAAGTGTGACCAAGTATAATCATGCATTTTCTGGTACCATTGCCAACAAGACTCACGCCCCGTCAAGCGATAGCCCATGGCTAATGCAACTAAAGATTCTAAATGCACCCACCATAGTTTTTGATCCCATTCCAATTGCTGGGGGGGATGACCCTCTGCATCCATAAAGTAATATAATCCGCCGTGTTCATTATCCCAGGCAAAATTGAGGATATTTAGCACCACATCAACAGCTTGATTAATAGTATCAGTATCATTTTTCCGGCTAGCGATATCCATAATAAACCACATAGCCTCAATGCCATGACCGGGATTAATTAACCGCCCCTCAAAGGAATCAATGTGAGAACCGTTAGGGGTGACATTCTCATACATCAGTCCCCGTTCCTGGTCAAGAAAACCCGTCATCACTTCTTTAACAGTGGTAGCTAGGACATTCTCAAGGGTTTCACTGGGTAGCAGCCATGCCATTTCTAAAGTGAGATTAGCTAAAATCATGGGTACAGCCAAGGACTTCATGGGGCGTGTACCCGGATGGGTCTTGTTATATTTGCCTTTAGGATTATCCTGACGGCGCAAAACATTGTTATAGGCTTGCAGCGCCACATCTTTAGCCCAGTCTGCGCCAGAAGCTAAGGCGTATTGACTAAATGCCATGGCGGCAAAGCAATCAGAAAATATATTATAGGGTTCTATCAGTGGCTGACCTGCACGGGTAAGGGCAAAGTACCAATTACCATCAGTATCTCTGCCATGTTGAGCCAGAAAATCCGCCCCATTTTTGGCAATTGCTAACCAGGTTTCCCGTTTTTCTAGCTGGTTGCATAGCATGGAGAAAGTCCACACCTGACGATTTTGTAACCAGATAAATTTATCTGTGTCATAAACCTGACCACTGCGGTCTAAACAGGTGAAATAGCCGCCATGCTCCCAGTCCAGGGAATATGTTTCCCAAAATGGCAGTACGTCATTGAGGAGTGTATTTTGATAAAGTTCCGCCAGGGTTTTGCCGTTGTAGCCCATATATTTACTGTTGTATGAACCTGAAAAAGAACCCCACCCCAGGGGAGACTTTGACCGGAAATCAAAGGGGGGTGAGGTTCCTTAACAATTATCAGTTAAGACTTGCCAGTTCACAATGTACTCAGGGATACAACTTATTAGGTTGTTTGCTTGTATACAGTGGGTACTGTGGGTAGAGACACAGTTGCTCATGCCCATTATGTCTGCTATCCTAGATGAAATGGAAAAGATTTACAACTAGCCCAAAGAATTACCAGCTTGACAAAGCATTTCTCCGAGTCGCTGCACTTTATCGGCTATGTTACCGGTAGCGTTAGCTGCTGCGCTTTGAGTATCTTCACCTAAGTCAACCAGAATATCCGCAATGGATGCCGCATCGCCACTGAGGAGCGCCTCTTTCAGTTCACCCAAGTCTTCAGCTAGGTCAGTTCCTGAGAGTTGTTGCTGCCAAGTATTGATGATAGCCATGGCTTGGTCTGTAGGGATAGATGTCAGGTCTGTTTGCAATGCGGAGATGGTGCTATCTAGGTCAACGTTTTGGATTGCATCAGCCATAAAAAAAAACTCCTGTATTGAGTTCATCTGCATAATCCACAGTGGATTACTACCTGACCTCATTCTTCTCAAGATCAATACTTAAGTCCTCAGCCTAAGGTTATACAGTATGGAGTTCTGAAAGTTAGAAAAGTATCAAAACTTGACTTTATATAAATCAAATAATTCTCCTGATTGCTGCTTCACTATTTTGGCACCAGTAGCTTTGATGATTTTTTCCCAATCGGCTATCGGTTCTAGAAATACTTCAGCCCCCAAATATGTTTCCAAAACTGCCCAATCTTCTGCTAAAGGGTGTTCTGGGTTGAGGATGTCAAATACAAAATGTCCCTCTGGTTTTAACACCCCCTTGACTGCTAGTAACACAGCATCCCAATATTTTAGGGGAAAGTAGCAGCTAAAACCTGTAGCGATCGCCAAATCAAATTGGTTGGGCGAGTAGTTTAATTGATGGGCTGGCCCCAACTCTACACCTTTGAACAGCTTAGAATTCAATTGGGGAGACACGGGAATTGAGGGTATCCCGCGCCACAGTGCTGATTTCTTGACCATAAAAATATGCTGACCAATCCCGCCAAGGATAGATTAAGAAGCTGACACCACAGCCAATATCTAAACATTGCTGGTTTTTTTTCGGTTGAGCAATTTCCCAAAAAGGAGAAACAATTCTCCCTGACAAAATCCCCGCTACCCATTCTTGATATATGGGCATTTCCTGTATTTCTGCTGGTAATTCCAAGTCTTGCTTTTGATACTGTCGGTTAAAGCGATACCCTACCTGGGCGACTCTCTCCTCCCAGTTCTCTGACTGATAGGGAGTTTGGGAGGGAAAGAGATTACTGGGTAATGGTGAATTACGCTTTTTAGACATTCTCTTTGGTATTCCTAGATGATTTAGAATTAAATTCTAGTGTACCTAATTGAGGAATGGGGAGATGTTGGTTTTATTTCCACTTAAAAAGTAACACTTTTGCCTCAGTCTTTGTACTTATTTTCCTCACTACCTATCTACCTCCATCCAAAGAAGTCAATTTTATGAATTACTACGTTATCTACGATGGAAACTGTAATCTCTGTGTTACCCTAGTGCAATTACTAGAAACCCTAGACCAAGGAAGGCTGTTTCGCTACGTTCCCATGCAAGATGAACAAACACTAGCACCGTGGGGAATTACCCCCCAAGATTGTCAACTGGGGATGATTTTAATTTTAATTGATGGCGATACACCGCAAAGACGTTGGCAAGGTAGTGACGCTGCTGAAGAGATTGGGAGGTTATTACCTATGGGAAGAGTATTTGTAGATGCTTACCGGGGTTTACCTGGGATGAAGTGGGTGGGCGATCGCTTTTATGAACAAATCCGCGACCACCGTTATACTCTTTTTGGCAAGCGTGAGAGTACCTATCAATCAGCCTATTGTGTCGATGGTAAGTGTAAAACACCAAGACCCCTGATTAATGAGTCTTAATCACTAGGTTTATTAAACACCTCTAAAATGTGCCGACAAATCTGCTTGAGTTTGTCACCGACTTCTGGAGCAGGTTCACACATACCGACAAAACTCCAGTTTTCTACTGTAGACAGTCGCCACGCCTCACCACGGTGGTCAAAACCTGCAACTTCTAAACCAATGGCACGCCGTGAGTCACTTATGGGATCTTGGTAAAAGCGGATTTGAATTAAGATACTGCGACTGCGCCAAGATTTGCTGATTCCCGGAAAGTGAAAACCGATGTCTATAGAATCTGGATCTACCAACTCCCTGGTATCTGGGTCATTCTTCCAAGGTTTGAGATCTGATTTAGCATCAGGAAACTCCAATTTAAACAAATTCACTACGGTAGCAATCTTGCTGGCGAGTTCAAGGTTTGTTGCTTGTTCAGATGCGTTCACGAAAAAACACTCCTATATTTTACGGAACTATGGGGAATGTTAGGACAGAAAAACCGCCAGAAGGCTGATTATATTAGTGTTTGGAGCTTATCAGTACCTTTGATACTTAGCAAATTTAAAATTTCCCTTTCTTGACAATTCTGGAGATTAACAACTGCTGATTAAGTCTTGGGAGACTGCTCAGGGTTATCTTGAGTAATTATACTTAATTTTCCTGAAAGTACTCAGTAATTATGGAATAAAGCCAAAATACCAACCCCCATAACTAGATTTTTCAGGAAAATACCTTGTGAAGTAGAACGATAAATCACCCCAACGATCTAAAATTACACTGTTAGTCGGCACATACAAAACAAATTCAATTCAGTTTATGGCGCGTCAACGCTCGATTTTTTCGCTGATTTTAGTATTATTAGCCACATTACTTATTAGCTGTGGTGGTCTTAGTGGCACAGTTGCACCTCCAACCTACTCAGCAACTCAACTAGAGAGAATTCAGGAATATGTTCCCAAAATTCAGGCTGTGCGCGATCGCGCTGCAGAACTAAAAACCCTGATTGAAAAAAAGGATTGGATTAATGTAGGTAATTTTATACATGGTCCGATGACAGAAGCTAGGTTGAGCATGACTTATATTATTCCCAATCTCCTGCCTTCGTCCCAACCCACAGCACGGGAAAAAAACCGAGATTTGCTGAACCACTTAGTTAAAATTGATGAAGCTGCTGGACAGGGTAATACACAGCCGGCTTTGAATAACTACCAAGCAGCTTTGGGAGATATTGACCAATTCCTGCAACTGCTTCCTGATACCAGTGGGAAATCATAAGTACATTAGGCACTAGCTAGAATACAATGGGTAGAGGGTAATCCGTTTGTTGTTTTTCTCTCTACCTGCTGTCCGGTCTTGGGATATTCACTGATGTGAACTAGATAATCTCTAGACCTTTGCCATATCGAGGCCAAACCAATGCAATTTAATTTTAACGAGAATAAACCCCATTATATTTGCGTGATAATATTTAATTTATCTGTGGGTTTATCTGTAATTTTTGCGCCTCTACCTAGCCTAGCAGTGACAGTTCAAGAAGTCCCCAATCCCCGCCAGGAATCTAGTGATTGGGTAACTGATATGGCGGTTATCCTCAGTGAGGATACACAAGCCCAAATTAATCAGATGATTTCTGATTTAGAGGTGAACAGGGGTACAGAAATGGCTGTAGTCACAGTACCAAGCACTTTATCAGCAGCTTCTCCTAAAGACTTTGCCACCGAATTATTTAACTACTGGCGAATTGGCAAAGCAGGAGAAGATAATGGTGTATTATTCTTAATCTCAGTAGGCGATCGCCGGGTAGAAATTGAAACTGGCTACGGTGTAGAGGAGATTTTACCCGATGCTAGAGTGGGAAATATTATTGATACCGAGATTATCCCCAAATTTAAACAAGGGGATTTTGAAGGTGGTATCCTAGCGGGAACAAAGGCGCTGGTAGTCGTTTTAGCCTCTGAACCTGATACAGTGGGCATTGTACCTAGAGCAGGGGTGACTGAGAATGAACCTCCTTTCATATGGGTGATGTTACGTAGCTTCGGACTGGTGGGAATATTTTTATTGTTCGGATATGTGATTTATCTTACCTCCGGCAGTAGCGGCGGCGGTGGTAATAGTTTTGGCGACGGTAGTAGCGGGGACGGTAGTAGTGGGGGTGGTGATGGTTTTGGCGGCGGTAGTAGCGGTGGCGGTGGCGCTGGTGGTAGTTGGTAGATACTATGATGAACAATCCAGAAAAGAGAATTCCCGAAGAAATTGCCCCAGATGTGCTGGAGTTAGCCTCGCGCTACTACGCCTGGCTGTGGAACGCAGGCGTTATAATCAAGCTGTACAAGCTTATAATCAAAAAGTCCAAAGTTTTCCTAACTCCTTGGTAGCGAATATGTTTGGCTTTGAAAAGCGCGAATTTTTCCGCTAAATAGCCAGACTTCCCCACTCTTGTATAATTAATCAAAAGATCATCACCACAGATTATTGCTCAGGCGATTGCGCCCAGCGCAGCACCAGAGGCGATCGCACAATAGAAACAAGAAATACCAAGATAAATTCCTCTAAAAACATGGATATAGTGATTATCGGTTGTGGTATTGTGGGAGCGGCGATCGCCTATGAACTCAGCCTAATTAAGAGTCTTAACATTACAGTCATTGACCGTCAACCACCCGCCCAAGCTTCCACAGGTGCGGCACTAGGGGTTTTAATGGGTGTGATTAGCCATAAAATCAAAGGTCAAGCTTGGCAAAGGCGACAAACAAGCATCCAACGCTACGAAACCTTAATTCCCGAATTAGAAGCTCTAACAGGTCGTAAAATTCCTTTTAACCGCCAAGGGATGATCAAGCTTTTAGGGGCAGAAGAAAATTTACCAGAGTGGGAAAAACTGGCGGAAATCCGCCACTCTCAAGGCTGGAAGTTAGAAATTTGGGACACAGCCAAACTCAAAACTTTTTGTCCTCAAGTGAATCACCCTCAAGTTACCGCTGCGGTGTATTCTCCCCAAGACCGTCAACTAAATCCCAGGGCTTTGACCTTAGCTTTGGTTGAGGCTTCCCAATACAATGGGGTAGGGTTTAAATTTGGTGTGGATGTTTTGGGTATTGAACAAGGTAATAACTGTCATGCACTTGCCACTACAGAGGGTAAAATTAATGCTGATTGCATAGTCGTAGCAGCGGGACTAGGTTCTACATCACTCACAGCACAACTAAACCAGAGGGTAAATATTCGTCCGGTACTAGGACAAGCGTTACAAGTACGTCTAGAACGACCATTAGGCAATAATCCTGAGTTTCAGCCGGTTGTGACTGGGAATGATGTACATATTGTCCCTGTGGGGAACGGTAATTATTGGGTGGGTGCGACGGTAGAGTTTCCTAGTCATGATGAGCAAATCCCACCTAATCAAGAATTGTTAGATCAAGTTTGGCAGCAAGCGATCGCCTTTTGCCCAGATTTAGCCACAGCCGAAATTATTCGCACCTGGTCGGGTTTACGTCCCCGTCCTGAAAATCGTCCCGCACCAGTGATTGACAAACTACTAGGCTTTAGTAACGTCCTCTTAGCTACTGGACACTACCGCAATGGGGTTTTACTAGCACCGGCCACAGCTGACGCAATTCGTGAGATGATTATTTCTATTGAAAATAAAAAATAGTTTTGAGATTTTCTTAGGAACATAACGTGTCTTTAAAAGAACATAAAATTACCGTAGATTCTCTACAATGGTTTTATCGGGAATCTGAACCCATTGGCAAAACAGATTTACTGCCTGTGGTGTTACTACACGGTTTAGTATCACAGAGTTACAGTTGGCGGAACATTATGCCGGCTTTAGCCAGTCAAGGAACCAGAGCGATCGCCCCTGATTGGATTGGTTATGGCTTTTCCGCCCAGCCAGAAAAATGGGATTTTGCCTACACACCTGATAAATTTATCACCGCCTTAGAAGGATTCATCAAAGCCTTACAATTGGAACGTTTTTCTTTAGTTGTTCAGGGATTTTTAGGCTCTGTAGGGTTACAATATGCCTTGCGCCATCCAGAACAAATTGCTAACATAGCTGTTTTAAACACACCAATTTCCACCACTGCCAAATTACCTTGGAAAATCAAACAACTGGGTTTACCATTGGCTGGTGAAATGCTGACCCAAGACCCTCTGTTGGTTGATCGCACACTAGAAGGCGGTAGTCGTTACCGCATCGAAGATCAAGATTTAGATATTTATCGCAAACCATTTTTAAAAGCTTCCACTGCGGGGAGAAGTCTGCTGGCCACTATTCGCAACTTACAACTAGACAAAGCAATGTCGGAAATAGAATCTGGCTTTCAGCAATGGGAACAACCCATTCTGATTCAGTGGGGAATGATCGACCCTTGGCTATCCATAGATGTAGCAGAAAAATTTGCTCATTCTGTACCTCATGCCGAATTAATAAAAATTAACAATGTCGGACATTACCCTCAAGAACACTACCACAAAGAGATTTTAGAAGACCTTTTACCTTTTGTCCGGCGGATAAATACCTAGTCAGAAAATAGCTAAATCTGGGAAAAATCGATATTATAGATAAAGGAAAATACTTCAACAATTCAAAATCTCAACTTATCTGTTTCAGTGATTGGGTAAGTTATGGGAATAACTATAGAGAATAAATTACAAGAGTCAGTCGAAATGTCTCCAAAAACATATTTTAGGCGTTTGATATGTGGCTCTGTGTTTATTTAGTAGCTCCTGTGTAATTCAATCAAAAATCATTTTTTTTGTCTAAGTTTAAGTATGGTCAAGGCTAGTGAACAATGATTTTCTCGCTTTTGATAATATTATTTAAGACTGCATTTATCCAATTTTTATTAACAATAAAATTGATGGAGATTTGAGTTCATGGCTTACTCGTGGTTTAAAGCATTTCATTTGATTGGCATTGTAGTTTGGTTTGCGGGATTATTCTATCTAGTACGTCTATTTATCTACCATGTAGAAGCCAACCAAGAACCAGAACCAGCAAAAACCATACTGAAAACTCAGTATGAGATTATGGAAAAACGGCTCTACAATATCATTACCACTCCGGGAATGTTGGTAACCGTAGCAATGGCTATAGGTTTATTAAGCACTGAACCCGAAGTTTTAAAACAGGGTTGGTTGCACATTAAGCTACTATTTGTTTGTCTTCTAATTGGTTATCATTATTACTGTAGTCGTCTAATGAAACAGTTGGCCGCCGATGAGTGTCGCTGGAGTGGTCAGCAGTTGCGGGCTTTAAATGAAGCACCGACCGTGATGTTACTGGTGATTGTCTTATTGGCTGTGTTTAAAAATAATCTACCAACAGATATTACAGTTTGGGTGGTTTTTGGCTTGATCATCTTGATGGCGGTGACAATTCAGCTTTACGCTAAAAAACGCCGCCGGGATAAAGAAAAGCTGATGGCACAAAACTAACCTCCTAGCTCTCCTGATGGATGCACAGGAGAGCGTTAATTGTTTTCTATAAGTACTTACCCAGGACTAGACATACTGTCTCACTTCTAATGGTCGGTTGTTTTCGTCCACCAGGACTACCTTAGGAGCGTAATTTTGTAACTCTTCTGGGGTAAACTGGCCATAAGCCATAATAATCACGCGATCGCCTGAAATTCCTAGACGTGCCGCAGCGCCATTGAGTTCAATCACGCCGGAATTAGCTGGGGCTGGTATTGTATAAGTAATAAAACGCTCACCATTAGCATTATTCACTACTTGCACTTGCTCATAGGGTAAAATTCCAGCTTTGTCCAACAATACTTGGTCGATGCTGATACTACCCACGTAGTTGATATTTGCCCCTGTGAGGGTACAGTTATGAATTTTTGCCAAAAGGAGAGTACGCTGCATTTTTTTCAGATTTTTAGAGCATTTTTTGCCGTTCACAACTGGCCAAGGCTGTTTGTGTCTTGACAAAGGTAATGGACAGTTAGAGTTAGGAGTTAAAAACCAAAACTCATAACTCATAACTCATAACTGATAACTGTGAGCTTTTGTATTATGCTTTAGGAGCCCTAATAAATTTCTCTACTAAGGGTGCAACTTTGTCAACATCTTGCCAACCGAGAATTTCTGTAACCTTCTTTTCCAAATTTTTATAACTGCGGAAAAATTCGGCAATTTCTTCTAATCGGTGTGGTGCTAGGTCTTTGAGAGATTTTACATGAGCGTAGCGCGGATCTTTGTCAGGAACACAAAGAATTTTCTCATCGCGATCGCCGCCGTCGATCATTTCTAACATCCCAATTGGTCGTGCGGCAATCACACAGCCTGGAAAGGTAGGTTCATCCATAATCACCATACCATCGAGAGGATCGCCGTCATCAGCTAAGGTGTTAGGTACAAAACCGTAGTCATAAGGATATCGTACGGAAGAATAAAGCACTCTGTCCAGGGCAAAGGCTTGTAAATCTTTGTCAAACTCGTATTTATTTTTACTCCCGCCGGGGATTTCAATTAAAACATTGAGTATACCCGGTTTTGGTTGAGCAGGAATACGGGATAAGTCCACAAAAAAAACTCCTCTGATAACGGTAAATTAAATTAGCATTCAGTTTGGCTGCTTGTACACATTTGTCAAGTATCCACAACTGATGCGATGTATTTGACACTCCCCCACTAACCTCAGAAGGGGAGATTCTTGCTACCCTGCGGGAAGGCTGCGCCTACACAGAAAACCGCTTTTTGGTACAAGTAACACCTGGTATTTCACGTCGCTGCCACAAGCTTGAATTCCTGTGTGTTTCACAGTACTGTAATGTTCTGTCTTCTGACTTAACCCAGTAATTTTGCTTGATTGTCACAACTACCCAGCTTTAATGGGGGCAATTGGTGAATTGCCCCTATTAGTATGCTACCAAAGTCTCTGCGGTACAATTCATCTTACCGCTAAAACTTTGTGAGCGGGAGTCATCCGACGCATACAGGAAACGCTGCGGCCAGAGGAAGGATGTCAAACTATGTATACATCTCTAGGAAAACATCAAGATATCTGCTCACAGAAAGAGCGATTCCCGCCGTCGCCAACTCCATCAGGCTGCTCTGTCTACACATTTAAAATCTTAGCTCACAATCTGTTTTCTCCTTTCTCGAGCTAACTGGCTGTGATCCCTTTGTTGTAAGTATTTTTTAATTTCCACTTCTTGGTGGTGTATAGGTTGGGGGTTGCTGGTTATTTGAAGCATCAGTTGAATAGTGGGCAATGACAAACACAGGTAGTGTTAGAGTCACTAGAGCGATCGCAGTTCCCACAATGTCTGCCAAACGATGGGAATATGTATCGGTAGGGCTGGCAGACTGGCTAGTTGCATTCATACAAATTGAAATTTGTCACTTTTGTGGTAGGTTAACCCTCTAAAAGAGAGTATTGATGTTATTCTAACTATTTTTTTCAGGTCAATTATGTAGCAGGGAAAAATTTTGACAGTTTGGCAACTTTCATATTAGTGCTTTATTAGCTGGTATTTTTGATACAATTTTCTACACAAGTGTTGTATTCCTGACTTTAGTAGCGCCGCTGACTGTAATGTTGGCTTTTATGTTAAGAGTAGGTTAAGCCAATTAGTGATCAATCAAATGAAATGGATAAGCAGCCATCTGCTTGCGCCATAGCGATTTTAGAGGATATTTAGCAGTTACTACTAATGATCATGACATTACCTCAACTTATATACTTCTCCCCTATCAACCAATATCTCACCGGTCAATAAATCCTTCACAGTAGCTAATAAAGTCCGATGAGAATCTACGTAAAATAACACAGATATCCTATCAAAACCTGCTTCTCCGGGGGGGTTAAGTTTAGCTACACAAACCTTTTGATGCTGACTATCTAAAGAACGATAAGTTTCTTGGTGTTGGACAATACTGCTTGTCATTCTTCCTGACGCATCAAAAGCGATTTCTGTTTGCGTCATATCGCCTAATTCACCAATATCCAAATGCACCTCCATTTGTCCATTATTTGCAACTTGTAAATTTAACCATGCTTTAGATTCACAAGGATATTTTGTACCTTGTGTAAATAAGCGATGATAAGTATATGTTCTACTGTAAGCATCCCATAAACGAATAGCGTAACTATGATGCAAGAAATCATCAACCTGTGTAAATTTACTCACAGTTAAAGCACCATGACACACAGCATCAAAGGGCTTATTAAGTTTTACCTTATTCTTACCGAAATAAGATATAATTAGTTGTCTGACTGCCGGAATTAAACAACTTCCTCCTACTAATAAGACTTCATCAATATCATTTTTATGAATACCTTTTTTGAAAGCAATTCCTAACACATCATCTAAAGCTTCCCGCAACTGTTGTAAAAATTGTCTATTTTCTAAAATCTCCTCTAATTTTTCACGATTCATTCTCAATTCATAAGACATAAAAGATTCATCATCAAACCATGTTTCACTAACAGATTGATTTTTGGATAATTGAATTTTTAGCTTTTCGGCAATTTCTAACAAATTTTGATAAGCAATTTTGCCTAATTGTTCCCGTCTTAAATTCTGAGAACGTAAATAATCTTCTACTATCCAAATATCAATATCTTCTCCACCTACATAAGCTTCAGATTTAGCTAAAACCTCAGCGCGTAAATTACCATTGGGACTAGAATGAGGAACTGTTTTGAGTAAACTTAAATCTAGAGTTCCTCCGCCAAAGTCCACCACTAACATCAACACACCAGGATGTTTGATAGCATATCCCAAACCAGCAGCCGTAGATTCATCTATAATTGAAACCTCAGGAACATTTAACTTTGCTCCCAAGTCTCGAAACCAATCTAAATAACGTTCAAAAGCACCAACAGGAACAGTAAAAACTAAATGATTTGGTTTAATATTTTGTTTTTTAATTTCTCTCCAAATACTTTGAATAAATAACTCACATATTGATCTAGAATCATAATCTCTTCCCTCGATATGTATCGGGGGTGATTGATAATCTCCAGCTAAATCACGTTTAAATTTTTTAAATAATCGCTCAGGAGGGTAACTTTGAGAAAGTCCTAGTCTTTGACTGCGGACCCTTCACCTAAGATCACCTGGTTATGTGATTTAATAAAGAGTACGCTGGGAATAACTGGAATTTCTAATCTTTCACCGTGAGCAGAAGCACCAATAAATAAACGGGATAGATTAGGAAAACGTAAACTTTTAGGTAATTGAGTATCAGGTTCTAAAATACTGACCACAGTATTACTTGTACCAAAATCAATTGCAACAGTTGTCATAATTCAAGATTGAAAGTAGCTTTGGTTTCAACGTAAATCAACAAAACCATGAGGTTATGAAATTTTTCATTTTTGCTTCTAGCAATGGTAAAATTGCACCTGAAAAGGTGGTATTATTTGACAATAATTATCTAATACGGCAGTTTTAAAAATGCCGTAGTATACCGGGATATTTAAGTATAGATTTATCTGTGATTGCTGAAGTTTTAAGTTAGTAACCCCAGCCTACGATATGAAAGATTTTAACATTTATTATATCTACCTGGAAGAGTGCGACTAACCTTAGCTGGATAGAGAATATTATCACCTTTTTGATAACCAATAAAACGAATATATACTAATTCTCCTTCTAGGATCTCATCACTATCAGCTTGATGTAATTGGGGATGATAGTTTACCTGTTCCCAAGTTTCACCAATGGGGGTATAACCCCAACTAGAAATAAGTTGCTCTAAAGATGTGAATAGGGACAGTATGTTTTTAGCAGGTAATTCAGGTTGTGCTAGAGCCATTTTCTTGACTGTAGGATAGTTGCTGAGTAAGGTTTGCAGTTGGGTAAAAGTCTCACACTGAAAATCACTTTGTAATTGTTGAGCTTGTTGTTTTAACTCTTCTCTGAGTCGTTGACATTGAATTTCTAAATCTTGGATTTTTCTCTCTGTGTCTGGAGAAATTACAGGTTGATTGATAATAGGTAGAGCTTGATATTTTTCTAAAAATAGTGACGACAAAACCAGATAAATCGCCACTACCATAAGTATACCAAAAGCAAGATGATTTATTTGTTCTAGCATATTATTTATTGACATATATTTGAAATAAAAATCGTTTAAAAGGTAAAATCATACTGTCTAACTCACTTTTCTTATGCATGAAAAGGTAAATCTTATTTCCAAGATATTTGTGTGCTGCTGCGATTTCGATAGGAATGATATGATGTTATCACCACTGCTGCAAGGATTGATTTTCACATATATTGATTAACCCATCTGGTTCGTAATATTCAGGTAAAAGTTCCTGAGATTCTATTGCTCCCAAGGATTTTTCTAAACCTCGTGTCGTTTCTACACAACTAGATCCGGTTGCATTTAAAACCTTTTCGACAATCTTACCATCTTTACCAATGTGATATTCAACTTTTTGATATTCTGCCATGATGCTTCTTCCTTTATCCTCATTATAAGCAATAATACTTTTAAACTGGGAGCAGTTCATTTTTTGATAACGCTGATAAAACCTCAACCCAACCCTCTCTTGATGAATAGGAGAAAGGGCGAGTATAAATTTTATTTCCCTCCTTCACCAGGGGGATGTAATATACACAGGGAAAACATAGATGTTCACCCTTAAACCCATCTACCTACTACAACCCTGATCGTACCATCTTCTAATATTTCTTCTGTTTCTATATTAAATCCCTCAGTTTCAATTGTCTTCATCAAGATTTTGTGGGCATATTTTTGACTAATATGATTGACAAACTCCTGTTCATCAATTTCTGCACCCCAAAAATCTGCAACTAATTCATAATTTTCTCCCTGTGGACGAAAGCCTAAATCATAACCATTTTCTTGGGGGATGACATATTTGGCTGCTGTGCTATCACCCATGTAACCCCGTACATTGGTGTTTTTTTCTACCGTATAACCTAACTCTCGTAGTACTTGATGCAGAATTTCCCCCTCTTTGATTTGGATTTGGATAGTCGTAAAATGAGACATATAAAACTCCTCAATGTAATTGCTTCTAGCGGAATAGTCATGTTATGATTATGATATTTTCGCAGGAGAGAATATTCACCTATTCCCCTTTCTTTTAATCTACTTCTAGGGGAGTTAAGCCTTGTTGCTGAGAATAGTTTTTTAACTCCTCAACTAATTGGGTATCTATAGAAGCTGTTCTGGCTCCTGCTTCCGCAGCCCAGCGTTTTAAACTAGCGATTTGTTCTTTGGCTATGGCTGCTAAAGGTACGGTTTCTGATATAGCGGCTAAAATATCATCTGTGTTAAAATCACGCCGATTACCATTTACCAGATTACCAAAAGCTCGATGCATTCCATCAATAATCACTTGCTGAATTTCAGCACCGCTAAAGTTTTCTGTATGTTCAGCAAGTTTGGGTAAATCAAAGTCTCGCAGTTGGGAGGGACGAATTTTTTGCAGGTGGACTTTGAAAATATCATGACGTTCTTGTTCTGTAGGTAAATTTAAAAAGAATATTTCATCAAAGCGCCCTTTCCTTAATAACTCAGCTGGGAGAATTTGCACATTATTGGCCGTAGCTACCATAAAGACTGGACTTGTTTTTTCTTGCATCCAAGTAATTAATGTCCCAAATACCCGGCGAGAGGTGCCAGAATCACCATCAGCACTACTATTGATATTACCAAATGCTTTATCTATTTCATCCATCCATAATACACACGGAGAAATAGCTTCTGCTAATTGAATCATTTTGCGAATGCGATTCTCACTTTCTCCCACTATTCCCCCAAATAGTCTACCTACATCTAAGCGTAAGAGAGGTAAACGCCATTCATGGGCGATGGTTTTGGCTGATAATGATTTACCAGTTCCTTGTATTCCTACAAGTAAAATTCCTTTGGGGTTAGGTATTCCATACCGTCGAGCTTCTTCGGTAAACGCATCTTGACGCATCCGCACCCACTGTTTAAGATTTTCCAATCCCCCAACATTCTTTAATGATTCATGGGCTGTGTAAAATTCTAATATTCCTGTTTGGCGAACTGCTTGTTTCTTGGCTTCTAAAACTCCGTCAATATCTGATTCGTTTACTTGTCCTTTGGCGGCTAAAGCTGCTGCTAAAACTCGCCGAATTCTAGCGCGACTTAATCCTTCACAGGCTTTGATGAGTTGCTCTTTTCCTAGTCCGCTTAAATTGAGTTTCTCAGGAACCACTAGTTGGTGAATCAAGTAATCAATCTCTGCAATCTTTGGTAAAGGAAAATCAATAACTGTGATTTCTTCTTGTAATTCTGGAGGAATGGTTAATGTATGACTGGTGAGGATGAGGGTCTGACGGGTGCGGTTGAGTTGTCGAGTCAGATTTTTGAGCGCGCGAATCACGGGAGCATGTCTTTCCATCTCCGGGCTTTTGAGGATAAAATGTATATCACGCAATACAAATATAGTAGTTGTGTTTTCTGGTGCTTTGGCTATTCTGGCTAATGCACTCATGACGGATCCTTTATCGTTTCCGTTGTCATTCCAACCGGTAACTATGTCCCAGAATAATAACTGACGCTGTGACTGGGATAGTTGCGTGACTTGTTGTAGTACTTCTTCTATGGGTTCTTCTTCGGCTCCGACTATATAAAGTAGTGGATAGCGGGCGCGAAGCATTAAGTCTAATTGCTGGACTAGTTTTTCATGGGGACTTGCGGTGCTCACAGCATTGTTACTCATTAGTATAAATGGCAAATGAATTATTAATGTATGAAATTTGTCTAGGAGATATGAGCAGTTATAAGTTGGGCTATCCTGTCGCTAAACCACCACCGATCTTTATGGTTCAGCTATTTATTTCGATTCCTATCCTAATAACTACCCGACAAAAAGCTTTATAAAGTTAGCTAATGGTCAAACACCATTGGCTAGATTTTCGCCTCGATGATTCAAGCCTTGTGGGTGAGGATAAGAATAGCGACATCTCAGGCTGGGAATAGCATTTAAAAGGGCTGGTAACTCCGGCGCTTGACTTGGAATATTAAGCACAGTATCATGTTCTTCCGGTTCCTGTGGATTATTCATCATTCCTCAACACTGGGTTTACTTATTGCTGTATTAAAAATATCATACTCCCGCTGGATAATAAACGCCCAGTCTATTTATCCCCAGTTCCTATATGGCGAAGTGAGAATAAATTTCTGATTTTTGACCTTTCCTAGAGCGTTTATGGCGGCTCTTGTTGAGCGATTACCTTGGGATCTGCGCGATAGCTGGCGTGGCGCAGCCATAGGGCGATCGCAAGCTATATCATAGCTAAACCTTGAGCGGATGGCAATTGCTAATTTTCGGTATAGCTAGTACAGTCAGACAGAGCATGACCGCCAATTCACAATGAAAGTTTACATTTTTGTGTCACCCTCATATGCTACAATCGGACAGTTTAGAAATCAGAGAAATAAACAAGTCTCGACCACCTACAAAACAAGACTCCACACAACACCAAAGAGCTAAAAAATTAGGCATTTGTACAGTTTGATTTCTCCTATCACAATTAATCTCAGTGCATTGCAGGCAGTGGTTACTCTTCCTCCATCCTACCCTGTCCCCGAAAGCTTTCCAAACTTCATAGTCCCACTCTTGAGTTCCCCCCAAACTTTCATAAATCTGCTTTTGAACAGAAAAACCAAACAGCCCATCGCTGTACTTTAACCACAACTGGTCAATGGTACCAAGGTCTCCACAGGGAAAGTCATCAATACTTTGAATATTTAACCAGCCTTCCTCTTCCCGTTCTGCAACAGCTAACATTACCCGCTTTGTTTCCTCATCAGCTGCTTTCCACTTCTGTTTTGCGAGTAAGTCACGCAGGTGAGTATAGTCTGCCCCTACAACTGAGTATAACTCTATTCCGTCCTCAAATATTCTTAACGCCTCTTTGGCCTTGGCTTCTGTGCGAGACTGCAACAACGAATAAGCTGCATATTGTACCTTTGGTGACTCATCATTTAAAGCCTGAATTAAGAAATCTAAACCCAGTTCGCCATAATTGAAAGCTTGTGCAATTCCTAGGATTCTCACCTGGGGATTAGGATTACTAAAGCGTAATATCACCCCTTCCATACCACCTAAAACTGCTGCGAACTGTGGCGCTGGATGTTGTCCACCAAGTACAGCATCGTATTCACCAGGTTCTTGCCGATTATTCGTCATTGCTCTATCTCTAGCCTTGATGTATTGCTGTGTCCAAAAGATTGGACTTAGTGAGACGGTGGGACGACAGATGTCAGAAACTTATGCATATTGATCAACTTATGCAGTTTGACAGTTGTGACTATGAGCAAACATTTTTTATTCAGTTTTATTTACCGGAGATGATATGCGGCTAAGTATCGCCAGTAATATAAATATATAAATGCAACTAATAGTTAACTTTGGCATAAGCTACTTGCAGAAGTTCGCTATACAGTAAAGGCGCTGCGGTTTGCAACCCAATCACAAGGATCTTTCCCATACTGGTAAATTCACAAAAAAACTGTATCTCTATCTTAACGACAATAGAGATCATAAGTTTATGTGACTCCCAGTGCTGAGGAATCGCGGATTTTGGGGATGGTGTTTGAGCAATTTCGTCCCTGTTGATAGGTGTTCTTATTGCACCAGAATATCTGGCGACCGCTGACATCTCCACCCACAAGAGGATAGGATTTTACGCTCTACCAATCAACGGCCTTAACCCCATGTCCTAATTATAGTATCACCCAAGTATTATGAGAAATACTTGAATAAATCTTAATTACTCTGAACATCACCCCAAAAACCCTATCTGAGTTAGTAAATGTTAAACTCTGCTAACTAGGTAGAGTTTGATCACCAAAAAAATGAAAAATGGGTTTAAAGTTTTGCCAATGTAGCGGTACTTTTTAATACAGAACTATAAACAGGGTGTCAGTCTGGCTATGCTGCAACTAGAGGTAGTTCATACCCGCAATCTGAGAGTTGCTAGGGTAAGCAGTATGTGACAATATTTCACTTATACATACTTTCTCGGGTTGAGCGATGGCGATCGCCCCTATCAAAACATAGTGGGAGCGTGAGAACCCCTAAGAGGATGTTTGTCAAGTCATGATTAGTGTATCGAAATTATTTGACCCATCCCTAACCCTCCCCTTGTAAGGGGAGGGGACTGGATTTGATTGTTTTTTGTGTGTTCCCTGTTCGGTGTGTTCCCTGTTCCCTAAGATAAAAATTACCTGTTGAAAACTTATCAAACATCCTCTAAGGGATTAAGTAAATCATATCGTAAACGTTGCGTAGCATGGCTTTGGCCTGGGTAGCAACATCAGTTTAGAATCCCCTGTGTTTCCGGGGAGATGTCAAGCTAATTTCATGTTTTCACCTAAACATACAACAAGAATTAAGAATCTAACCTTTACCATAAATACTCATCGGCTCCTTGAGGAACTTAATATAAAAATGTTTAAACGTAGACTTAATCACCCGAGGCATGGCAAAATCAATTGGCATTAACTGATCTGGTAGTTGCCAATCTGTTATTGTCAGTAAATCTGGATGTAAATGGGGAAAATCAATTTCGGTAAGTTCAGGACAAACGCCCAATCTTTGAGAAGCTGCAACCGTAGGTACTTGTTCCGGTGATACCTTGAGAATTTCCACCATTGACCGATCTAAAGCAAATACATCTGATGCTGCTGCTAAAATACCCAAATCACGGGGTTCTCCCCCACTAGGTCCATTACCTTCATGACCGATGATACCATCTAAAATGGTTAGGTTGGGATTAATTGCCCTGGCTGTCTCTACTAACATTTCACCAAATCGGTGAGTATCTTTCCCCGCTTCCATGTGCCACCAAGCTTTCATTTTACCCGGAACACAACCAAACAGATTTTTTACCCCCATAGTTAAAGTCAACTGCATATGTGATTTGACTTTGGGTAAGTTAATGACTACATCTGCTTCCATAGCCTCTTTACATAGCCGCAGATGATTAAAATCTTCACTGACAGTTTGGTAACGCTTACCGTGAAACTCAATAATAGGAATATTCAGTTCTTCTAAAAGCGGGAGATAGCCATTGGCTTGTGCTACTCCTTTGGCGCTTCCAAAAGCCGGACTGTCCCCTAAAAAGGGCTGACCACCAGCGTCTATGACCATCTGGGCAACTTCATAAACCAGTTCCCGGCGGGTTGTACACTCTTTATGGGGACGGGCCCGTGTGAGAAGATTCGGTTTGAGTAACACTCTATCCCCTGGTTTCACAAAGGCAGACATCCCCCCCAAAGGTTGCAGCAGGGTAGCTAAAGATGCCCGTAAAGCCTCTTGTTCATAGGAAGTAGCCTGAATCAAACTAACGGATGGTTTTTGAGTCTGCATGGATAATATATAGGATTGATATAAGTACAATTATATACCCCTCTTCTTGGTAAGGAGAGGGGAGACCTGGAAGCGAGTCAAAAGTGAGGTAAGGTGTTTGAATTTTATGTTAGAGGCACAATGGCGCTCATTTGTTCCAAATCTAACACTTTTGCTAATTCCCCTTCACTCATTAACCCTCTTTCTAAAACAATTTGCCTGAGAGATTTACCGGTTTCTAAAGATTCTTTGGCTACAGCAGCCGCATTTAAATAACCAATGTGGCTATTTAGTGCGGTGACTAATGCTAAACTACCTTCAGCATAAGTTAAACAACGTTCCCTGTTGGCAGTAATTCCCTCAATGCAGCGTTGGGTGAGAGCGGCGATGGTATTACCGAGAATTTCGATACTGTGAATCAGATTATAGGCGATGAGGGGCATCATTACATTCAATTCTAATTGTCCTGCTTGAGCAGCTAAGGCGATCGCATGATCGTAACCCATTACCTGAAAACATACCATAGATGTCATCTCTGCCATAACTGGGTTATATTTACCCGGCATAATTGAGGAACCCGGTTGTACTGGGGGTAATTGAATTTCTTTAAAACCAGTTTTGGGGCCTGAGTCCATTAACCGCAAATCATGGGAGATTTTGACTAAATCCTGGGCTAAATTGCGTAAAGCACCGGAAACATTCACAAAAGGTGCCATACTCTGCATTGCGGCCATTAAATGGGGTGCTGGTTCCAATGGTGATTCCATCAACTGGGAAATCACTTCTACCACACGGGTGCGATACTGGGGATGAGTATTCATTCCAGTACCAGCAGCACTACCACCCAAACCCAAGACCATTAAATCCCCAGAAGCTATATAGATGCGGTTCTGGTGGTCTGATAATATCTGCGCCCAACCGCCGAAATTATCACCCAAACGCACAGGGACTGCATCTTGTAAGTGGGTTCTCCCTGATTTGACGATATCTTGAAATTCTACAGCTTTGGTTTCTAATGCGGCGATCGCTTTTGATAGAGCGGGGTGTAATGTGTGGGTGAGGGCTAATAGTCCCCCAATCCGAATTGCCGTAGGAATCACATCATTGGTAGACTGTCCATAGTTTACATGGTCATTGGGACTCACCCGCTGATAATTGCCCTTTTCTTCCCCAAGAATTTCTAAAGCTCGATTTGCTAAAACTTCATTGACATTCATGTGGTGAGAAGTCCCCGCACCAGCTTGATAAACATCTACTACAAACTGATCTCGTAACTTCCCGTCCAATATTTCATCAGCAGCTTGGACAATTGCTTGACTGATATCTGAGGGAATACAACCCAATTCTCCGTTGACGATAGCGGTAGCTTTTTTGATAATTAAACAAGCATCTACATAAGTAGATAAGGGTCTAATGCTGCTAATATCGAAGTTTTCTACTGCTCGGAGTGTTTGAATACCGTAATAAGCGCTACTTGCAATTTGGCGATCGCCCATGGAATCGCGTTCAATGCGAAAATCTTTATTTTCAGTCATAGTGTTCTGTGGATCATGTCAAAATACAGATCATGCCATGCAAATACACTAAAAACCTAATTTGGTGCTATATGAATTTACCCAACTTAATTACCTTTTCTCGACTTTTGGGAATACCGTTTTTACTTTACGGCTTATATAATCCTACACCCCAAGCTAGATGGGTCTGTTTGACCATATTCTTGGTCGCAGCGTTAACTGATTGGTTGGATGGCTATTTGGCGCGCAAACTCAACCAAATTACTGATTTAGGTAAATTTCTCGACCCTTTAGTGGATAAATTACTCGTACTTGCGCCCTTGTTAGTCTTAGTGGAATTAGAAACTATTCCCGCTTGGGGGGTGTTTGTGATTTTAGCACGGGAATTGGCGATCGCTGGTTGGCGGGTCAATCAAACTACAATCACAGGGGCGAATATTTGGGGTAAACTTAAAACCGTCAGTCAAATAATTGCTATATCACTGTTAATTGCACCTTTATCCACAGCTTGGAAAACTCCTTGTTTGATTGCTTTTTGGGTTTCTGTAGTTTTGACTTTAATATCTGGGGTCATTTATCTGATTCCATCTAGGAATCAAAACAGTTTGTAAGATAGCATCCCATTAGTGATATGAGAAAGGCTCTAAATTTTATCAGAAAGAACATCGTTGGTTGTCTGGTGGTTTTAGATTTGATATGATTCTTAGTTAGGCTGTCCTCTTTTCATAGTTTTGTTTTATCCAGGATTGATATTCTCCTGAGCGTACCTGATTAATCCAATCGGTGTTATTCAGATACCATTTGACAGTTTTCAATAAACCACTATCAAAGTTCTCTTGAGGTTGCCAACCTAATTCATCAATAATTTTACTACAATTAATTGCATATCTCCTGTCATGTCCCGGACGGTCTTTGACAAAAGTAATTAAATCAGAGTGGGAAAAATCAGATTTAGGGGCTAATTCATCTAGAATTGCACAAATTTTCGCCACAACTTGTAAGTTTGTTTGTTCGTTCATTCCACCAACATTATAAGTTTCACCAAGTTTTCCCTGTTCTAGAACCAGTTTAATGGCTTGACAATGGTCGATAACATAAAGCCAATCTCGAATATTTTGACCATCCCCATATATAGGTAATGGTTGACCTTCCATCCCATTCAGGATAGTCAAAGGAATCAGCTTTTCAGGAAACTGACGCGGACCATAATTATTAGAGCAATTTGTGGTTAAAGTTGGTAATCCATAGGTATGATAATAAGCCCTCACAAAATGGTCAGATGCTGCTTTCGATGCTGCATAAGGACTATTAGGCGCATAGGGGGTATCTTCTTTAAAAGCTGGTTCTTGGGGACTTAGTGAGCCGTAAACCTCATCTGTAGATATGTGCAAAAAGCGAAACTGTTGCTGTCTTAGTGGTGACAATTTATCCCAATATATCCGACTTGTTTCTAATAGCTGAAATGTACCAACTACATTAGTTTGAATAAAAGACTCTGGACTTAAAATAGAACGGTCAACATGACTTTCAGCCGCAAAATTAATAATCGCTTCTGGCTGATATTTTTCTAATAAAAAACTAACTAATTCACAATTACTAATATCTCCGCGCACAAAAAGATAGTTGGGATCATCTTGTATTGCTGCTAAAGTTCCTAAATTACTTGCGTAGGTTAATTTATCTAAATTAATGACTTTAGCCCATCCTAATCTCGTCGCTTCTAACACGAAATTAGCACCAATAAAACCCGCTCCGCCGGTCACCAATACAGTTTGCATATCTTCTCAAATAGTTGATTTATTAATCTTTTATTCGCCCCGTAGTGGTTAAAACTTATCTTAACCACCACCTAAACTATAGCAGTCCTAAATCATTTATAAACTTCCCTCTTCCCTTAGATACCTAAACGACTAACGACCTGGAGAAATTTTGAAATAGAATTGCTATAGTCCCGGCTAAACCCTAGACAGCCTGCAAAATTTCTTCATCTAAGGAGAAATCAATTTCAGCTTGATCTTGTCTAGATTTGAGATAATCCTTTTCTAGAGAATCAGCTAACCCAGAAATTAAATCATATTCAGGTTGCCAAGCTAATTCTCTCATAGCTTTATTCACTGATGCAAAGAAATGCTGTACTCGCATGGGGAAAGCTTTGCGCTTGCCAAAATCGAATTTTTTCGGGTCATAATGTACTATTTTAATGGCATCAGGTGATTTACCCGCTGCTACAGCACAAGCACGGGCTAAACCATCAAAGGTCACAAAGCGATCGCCGGAAATATTATAAATTTGTTTTATGGCTTGTTGATTACCCATGACCTGTAACATGGACTGAGCTAAATCTTTGACATGACCTAACTGGGTAATATGCAAGCCATTACCAGGAATGGGAAGGGGGCGATCGCGTAAAATTCTATCAAAAAACCAGCTTTCTAAAGGATTATAGTTACCCGGTCCGTAAATATAAGTTGGGCGAATCGCAGTAAAAGGTAAATTTTGTTGAGTTAGGTAAGATTCTGTTTCATGCTTACCCCGGTGGCGACTTTTCGGATCTACTGCATCCCCTTCTATGTGCGGTAATTGGTCAGATTTGAGATATACCCCCGCAGAACTCATATATACAAAGTGTTGTACCCGTCCTTGATAGATTTCTGCTAAAGGTTGAGTATCCGTAAGTTCCCGACCGTTATTATCAAAAATCACATCGAATTCCTCCGATGATAATTTTTCTTTTAGTTGGTTGGGGTCAGTGCGATCGCCTATAATTTGTCCTACTCCCGGTAAAGAAGGTAAAGGACGATTCCCACGATTAAACAGTACCACCTCATGCCCTTGTTCTACCAACAGTTGAGTCAGATAAACACCAATGAACCTAGTACCACCCATGATTAAAATTCGCATAAAATCCCACCTGAAAAAAAATACTTGTTGTCAAGAGGCTGAAGTCACTATTACCTAGTCCCTAACTTGAGGTTATCAGGTGGCCGTATCCCTGTGGAACCTATAAAGAAAAAACCATTACCTATATCTGACAACTATTTTTGTCTGTTTTTTACCTGTGAGAGTTAGTCCGTGTCTTTAAAATATGCTTTAGTTCATGAGTGGCTCACACCTAAAGCCACTGGGGGTTCAGAAATAGTAGTCCAGGAAATTCTCAAACATATAGACGCTGATGTATATGCTCTGATTGATTTTGAGTCAACCAATCCTCACAGTTATTTATACAAACGGCAGATTGGCACAAGCTTTCTCCAGCAATGGCCTTATGCTCAAAATGGTGTGCAAAAGTACTTACCTTTCTTACCGTTGGCAATTGAACAACTGGATTTACGGGATTATGATGTTATTCTTTCCTCATCCCACGCAGTGGCGAAAGGAGTTCTCACAACTCCCGATCAGTTGCATATCTGTTACTGTCATACTCCCATGCGCTATGCTTGGGATTTGACATTTGATTATCTGCACCACAGCAAGTTGGGACAGGGTTTACCTGGATGGGTAACTCGATATTTACTACATAGTTTACGCCAGTGGGATGTCTTGAGTGCCAATCGCGTAGATTACTTTATCGCCAATTCCCACCATACAGCTCGTCGCATTTGGCGCTGCTATCGGCGAGCAGCAACGGTTATTTATCCACCGGTAAATATTGATAAATTCCCATTGGTGACCCAAAAAGAAGATTTTTATCTCACAGTTTCCCGGTTAGTCAGTTACAAGCAGGTATCCTTAATCGTCAAAGCTTTTAATCAATTACAACTCCCATTGGTAATTATTGGGACAGGATCGGAAATACCAAAAATTCGCGAAATAGCCAGTTCCAACATCCAAATACTTGGATGGCAACCCGATGATGTGGTAAAAAAATATATGGCTAAAGCTAAGGCATTTGTGTATGCAGCTTGTGAAGATTTTGGCATTGCCTTAGTAGAAGCACAAGCTTGTGGTACTCCAGTCATTGCTTACGGTGCTGGAGGTGCTTTAGAAACGGTGCGCGATCTGCGCGCTTGTACCGATACAGCAACGGGCATATTTTTCAGCACACAAACAACAGCAGCCTTAATGGAGGCAGTAGAAAAATTTGAAATTTATCAAACTTCATTCAATCTTGAGTATATGCGATCGCACGCTGCCCAATTTTCATCACAAGTTTTTGCCCAGCGCTATCTCAAATTTATAGAGCAATGTCACCAAGAAAAAAACATTCCAATAGCGTAGCATGGCCTAATCCATAAGTGAACAGCCAAAGTTAATTTCTGGCTTGGTAGTGCTTATTGGCACTTGATGCCCAGAAATGTTTCATTTTAGCTGTAAGATTGAGACTATGTGTGGTGTGGATTATTAAGGAGTATGATGACTGGCCAGAGCTCACTCCTCTCCGGTAAGCGATATCTAGGCTTCAGGAATGGTAAAGCCCAACAGCAAAGCACTAGTACGTCTATGCGTACTTTTATGGACCGGGGACAAAAAACCAAGACGCCTAAACTCAAACCCAGAAGTTTGTCTTTACAGGGTTTAAACGGAGAGTTCGCTAAAAGATTGTTTGATATAGTGTTTTCACTGTTGGTATTGATTTTGTTCTTCCCACTTTATTTAATTTTGTCCCTGCTGATTGCTGTTAGCTCAGAAGGCCCGATTTTTTATATCCAGAAACGGGTAGGCAAAAACTACAAGACCTTCAATTGTATTAAATTTCGGACGATGGTCAGCAATGCAGACGAAATGCTCACGGAAATCATGGCAACATCACCTCACTTGCGAGAAGAATTCCAGAGCAATTTTAAGCTGAAAAAAGACCCCCGAATTACCAAAATTGGTCAATTTTTACGAATCACCAGCTTGGACGAATTACCTCAGTTTTGGAACGTTCTCAAGGGAGACATGAGTGTTGTCGGTCCTCGTCCCTTAGTAGGCTCCGAACTTGCTAAATATGGTTGTCACATTGATCATATTTTAACAATCCGCCCCGGAATTACGGGATTGTGGCAAGTTTCTGGGCGTAATGACATTCCTTACCCGCGAAGAGTCCAAATAGACCTGCATTATGTCAAATTTAGAAATTTCTGGCTAGATTTATGGATAATATTTAAAACAATTGATGTGGTTATTTTACCTAAAAATAAAGGCGCATACTGACAGCTACCGCTTGCGTAAGCCATAGAATCACTCCCACTGTATCGGGAAATTCCTGGGGTAGTTTCTCCTAGGAAACCATCAAAACCTCCCTTAGGTGTTGGGTAAGACAACCTTAATCATCCTTATGAAACAGAGAAATTTCCGTATTTCTCTGGGTGAGGTTTTTCAGTATTTACCGGTAATTGCATAACTAGTATGTACACCATAGGTTAGTCTGGGTAAGATGGTGTAAGATATCCCATTGATTAAAGTGATACTAATTCTTTGCCAAGCATAAATAATGTACACAAAATAATTAGGTTACTTTTGAGTTAAACTAATTCGGGGTGACTTGTGAAATGACTGACATATCAACAACGATAGCTACCGCTTGCGTAAGCTATGCAAAGCAAGCCTTAGACATATTGTTAACATCAATAGTTTTACCCTGAGATTATCTAGCCACAACTGGATTTTCTGAATCCGCGTTTAACCATTTCAATAGGGACAAAAGAGCATGACACAAACCAAACGGGCTTTAATTACTGGTATTACTGGTCAAGATGGTTCATATCTGAGTGAGTTTCTGCTTGATCAAGGTTATGAAGTCCATGGTATTATTCGCCGGACTTCTACCTTTAATACAGACCGCATTGATCATATTTACGAAGATCCACATAAACCAGGAGTACGGTTGTTTCTCCACTACGGCGACTTAACCGATGGTACAACCCTACGCCGGATTATAGAACAAGTCCAACCGATAGAAATTTATAACTTGGGCGCTCAATCCCATGTCCGAGTCAGCTTTGACTCACCGGAATATACTGTTGATGCGGTAGGAATGGGAACACTGCGATTATTAGAAGCCATCCGGGACTACCAGCAACGTACAGGAATTCAGGTGCGTTTCTATCAAGCTGGTTCCTCAGAAATGTTTGGTTTAGTGCAAGCAGTACCCCAAAGCGAAACCACTCCTTTTTACCCACGCAGTCCTTATGCTTGTGCTAAAGTTTACGCCCACTGGCAAACTGTAAATTACCGCGAGTCCTATAATTTATTTGCCTGCAATGGCATACTTTTTAACCATGAATCACCCCGTCGGGGCGAAACCTTTGTGACTCGCAAAATTACCAGAGCGGTGGCTAAAATTGTCGCAGGTAAACAGAAAAAGATTTATATGGGTAATCTTGACTCCAAACGAGATTGGGGATATGCGAAGGATTACGTACGGGCGATGTGGATGATGTTGCAGCATGATCAACCCGATGATTACGTAATTGCTACTGGGGAGACTTACTCTGTACGGCAATTTTTGCAGGAGGCTTTTAGTTATGTGAACCTGAACTGGGAAGATTATGTCGAGTTTGACCAACGCTATCTTCGTCCCGCAGAAGTAGACTTGTTAATTGGTGACCCCACGAAGGCTAAACAAAAGCTTGGTTGGGAGCCTTCGGTAACTTTTACAGAACTAGTCGCTCTGATGGTGGAAGCAGATTTACAAGCATTGGGTTTGACTTCGCCAAATGGTAATGGTGCGAATATTGCCGATGATATTGCTACTATTCGTCAAGAACTGGGCGCTCTCCATTTCTAATCTATCCCAAGTAAAAGTATAAATTATGACTGCATTAGAACTGAAAAATCAACGGATTCTCGTAACTGGTGGCGCAGGCTTCCTTGGCCGTCAAGTAGTTAATCAGTTATGTCAAGCAGGGGCTGACATTGCTAAAATTAGCATACCGCGATCGCGTGACCATGATTTACGTCTGCTGGAAAATTGCCAACGTGCAGTTGACCAACAAGATATTGTCATCCATTTAGCCGCTCATGTGGGTGGTATTGGTCTGAACCGCGAAAAACCCGCGGAGTTATTTTACGACAACTTAATCATGGGGACTCAGCTGATTCACAGTGCTTATGCAGCTGGAGTGAAAAAATTTGTTTGTGTGGGTACTATTTGCGCTTATCCTAAATTTACACCAGTGCCATTCCGAGAAGATGACCTATGGAATGGCTACCCAGAAGAAACTAACGCCCCCTATGGAATTGCTAAGAAAGCACTGTTAGTGCAATTGCAATCTTACCGCCAGCAGTACGGTTTTAATGGGATTTACTTGTTACCAGTAAATTTATATGGACCTGAAGATAATTTTGACCCCAGTAGTTCCCACGTGATTCCGGCTTTAATTCGCAAAGTCCATGAAGCCCAAATCAAGGGGGAAACACAACTCCCCGTTTGGGGTGATGGTAGCCCTACCCGTGAGTTTCTCTATTCGGAAGATGCGGCGCGGGGTATTGTCATGGGGACTCAGTTTTATAATGACTCTGAGCCAGTTAATCTAGGAACGGGTGCGGAAATCTCTATCTACGATTTAATTACTCTGATCTGTGAGTTGATGCAGTTTGATGGTGAAATAGTGTGGGAAACAGATAAACCTAATGGTCAACCCCGGCGCTGTTTGGATACTCAACGCGCTCAGGAGGCTTTTAACTTTACTGCTCAGGTGAGCTTTAGACAAGGGCTACAAAATACCATTGAGTGGTATCGGCAAAATGCTGTATAACTATGGTGCTGAGGTGAGTTATTTGAGTTTTGTTAGATAAAGCTGAGTTACGCCGTGTTTTACTTCAAAAACGCCAGTCCATGTCTGTGGAAGAATGGAGAGAAAAAAGCGATCGCATCTGTAGGCAACTACAAAAGTCTGCTCTATTTACTCAAGCTAAAACAATACTAGCTTATTTCAGTGTTCGTCAAGAACCTGACCTCAGTCCATTATTTGCCGATTCTCAGTATCGTTGGGGATTTCCCCGGTGTGTTGGTAAGTCCCTCACCTGGCATTTTTGCACGCCCCTCGATGCTGTTAATATTGGCGCTTATGGGATTACAGAACCCCATCCCCAAGCGCCAATTGTAGACCCTGAAGCCGTTGATTTGATACTTGTCCCTAGTGTGGCTTGCGACTATCAAGGATATCGCTTAGGTTATGGTGGGGGTTATTATGATCGTTTACTCAGTTCTCCAGCATGGGTAAGTAAGTCTACTATCGGTATTGTCTTTGATTTTGCCTATTTACCTCAATTACCTGTGGAGATTTGGGATAAACCATTACAAGCTGTGATTAGTGAAAACCATTGCAGTTAAACCAATTTCGTCCCCTAAAAATGTGCTCTCCATCAAGAATTATCAATTGACGATTTTGAACATCCCCAACTCACGACTAAAACTGATTTTAATCTACGGGTTATTAGGAGCCATGGCACTAGTAACTCTGTTTCCCCTGCTGTGGCTGATCAGCACAGCCTTAAAGTCTCCCACAGAAAATATTTTACAGTCTCCCCCCCAGTTGTTACCCAGTCAACCCACAATCAATAACTTCTTGACTGTGTGGCGATCGCTACCTTTTGCACAATACCTCTATAATAGCACCTTAGTAGCACTGCTCACAGTAGCCTTGAATCTACTGTTTTGTTCCCTAGCCGCTTACCCCTTAGCTAGACTATCATTTGTGGGGCGAAACTCTATTTTTATTGCTATCGTCTCTACAATCATGATTCCCTTTCAAATCGTCATGATTCCCCTATACATATTGACAGTGCAACTGGGTTTAAGAAACACTTACTTAGGCATCATTTTTCCCAGTTTAGCCTCAGCTTTTGGCATTTTTTTACTGCGACAAGCCTTTATGGGTGTGCCCAAAGAACTAGAAGAAGCTGCCCGCATGGATGGTAGTTCTGAGGTAGGCTTATGGTGGCATATAATGTTACCAGCAATTCGCCCAGCATTAGTTACCCTGTCGATTTTTGTATTTATCGGCTCTTGGAGTGACTTTCTTTGGCCACTAATAGTCATTCAAGATGAAGGCTTATATACCCTTCCCTTGGGAGTCGCCAAATTAGCCGGGACATTTTCTTTAGACTGGCGCTTAGTAGCTGCTGGTTCCATCATATCCGTTGCGCCCATACTGCTATTATTTTCATTTTTACAGCGCTACATCGTACCAACAGAAACTAGCACTGGTGTCAAAGGGTAAAAATCCTCTGATTTTATAGCCAGTCAGAGCTACCATTACTTACTAGTACGGGCAGGTTCATATCAGCTTTAAACTGAAATTGACGGTGTAATGCTCCTCCATTGTTTGCTGATTACTGGCTTTGATAGCATCTAGATAGGGTTGTAAAACTTGCAACTGTGGCAAATTCACACGATAAGTGATATTTACGCGTTTTTTAAACAGTGGTGCCGCTGCAATAGACTGGTAGAGAGAATTATTTCCAGTACTTTCACTTATCCAGGCAGAATCTGGAGTTGCAGGTATTAAACCCGGAGGTAACTCACCTTCCAAGAAAGCCAATAAGCGTTCCTGGCAAATAGTCGTATTAATACCATCACCCTCAAATAGCTGGAGAATTTCGTCAAAAGATAAAATTCTATGAGAACAATATTGCAGTAACTTCGTGAACAGGAAATAGTCACTGTATACTTGCCGGGATTGTTCTAAAACCTGGGGATGCAAAGGTAACATCGCTAAACCATAGGCTACCCGACTACAATTGGGAGTGCCGTTTTTACCCAGATATAAATCTTGAATAATCTTAGCGTCAGGTAGTTCTTGCTGTAGCCACGTATTCACAATTTCTAAAGAAGCCATCCCCCCAGTTAAAATAGCCTGATTAATTGCTGTCGCCGGTAGACCGCTAACTGCTAACAACTTTTTCAACTCTTGGTTTAAACGTCGCACAAAGGGAATCAACACATGATTTTCTAAGTCGCTTCGCTGTAATACCCACCGTTGATCTGCTAATTCCAGCGCAAAAGAATCCTGCTGTTGTAAAATTAGCTTTAAAGCCAAGGCTGCATCTAGTACCGCCTGTCCTAACAAAGAACTTTGTAACTTCTGCTGGAGACGAATCCGAGCCTTAATATCCGGTTTCCCCACTTGTGGTAAATCTAATTCTGCTAGTCCCAAACTGCTAGTAAAACTTACCTTGTCAGCAAAGGTAGGTTGCCATTGCCAAAAGTTGTTAGCGGTTGTTGTACTGTCTTCCTCATAATTCTGGCGTGTTTTTCGATATCTGGGGGGAAGCAGTAACTGACAGATAATATCTTGCTCAATGGCATTGCTAGCATAAGCAAAACTATGGAGCATGAAATCACCGTGTACTAATTGCTCTAGGTTCTCTGGTAAATTAACCAGGGCCATTTCGGTTGTAGTCGCGCCAATATTAATCACCAAGGTGTAACCAACCATAGGATGATCATCAGGTCTGGCTGGATTTAACCCCTGGTAATCAGTAAGCACTGTTTCACCATGAGCGCCATCTAGTCTACCCAGTAGACTAGCAATGGCTTCCTCCAGAAAAAATACTTGCTGTGGATGTGGGACTAATTTACTAGAGAGTACAGCTTCCCGCACATTAAACCGATATGTTTCTGAGCAGCTAGATGGACAGGTGCAAATGACACCAGCAATTTTATTAATAATCTCATGGAATGTTTCCTGATTTAAACCCACAGCACTAGCGGTTAAACCTTGAGTGGTACTATGGCCATCTGATTTTAAGGTTAACAGTAACTTGGAGAGCGATCGCACAACCCAAATTAAAGGACCCGCAGAAAACTTGTTGAACTGCAATATAGGTTCCCATGTTTCTTGTTCATTCTGATATGGGATAGCTACCTGCAAATATGGCTTCAACTGTACTGAATAAAAATTATGCTTCTGCTCTTGATTAGCTTGCGCCAAAAAATTTTGAACCTCTGGGCTTTGCGTTTCCGCTGGAGGTACAGAACCTGTGGGTAGATAAACCTCTGCTGGTAAACGAAACGACTCTTGAAAAGAACTAACCCCCCGTTGCTTGTCTGCTGACCAGCAGATAGGATAAACCACAGCAGTGGAAAGATTCAACAAAGCCGCAGAAATTCCAGTAGTACCCAGATCAATACCTAGATACCAAATCGATTCCTGTATATTTAGCGCCACATCTTTATTCTTCACAAACTTAGGACTGCCAATTAAAGAGGCTCTGTGCTCAGTACTGACTTGCTCTTGTGTTTCTGTTGTGGGGCTAAAATCGAACTCAGCTTCGGTTTGCGGCGAAGAGATGGGATTAATCTGGAATACATCCACATCAGAGTCAGCCTCAGTTGCAGTTGCAAAATTGTTTGGCGGCTGGTTTATACTATCTTCCAAAGCTGCGAAAATTAGACTCAAGTTGAAATCTGGCTCTAGCATTTCACTCAGGTCGGCTAAATCCTGATCAAATTCTTGGGTCAGATCTTGACTCAGACTCATCTGATCCGGATTAACAGACTGGTTTTCCCCGGGTGATAGCTGGCGTGGCGTAACCATGGATAAGTTGTCTGTGGGCGCTGTGGAAATATCGTGATCTAAATGTTCCTGTTCCTGCTCATGCAGCACTAGTGAAGACTGCTGACTATCATCCTCAACCTCTGCTGTTTCCAAGCCAGAAGAAACTTCTAACTCATCTTGTTCACCATCTAAATTAGTCAATAATTCACTCACTGGGCTAGTATCAGCACTGCTTGGCTGTATCGAAACAGTACTAGTGAATCCCTCTTCTGTTGGCCACAAGCCAGATAAATCAGTAGGTTGTTCTGGGTTGGTATCTTCCTCAAAAGACGGTTCTTGCCATAACTCTAATTCTGCATCTGCTTCTTGCAAGGAAGAATCTAATAACTTTTGCACTGGTTCCATTGGAGATTCAAGAGTAGTCCCTCTCCCATCTGCTTCTAAGGGATTACTTTGATATTCAGGTATATTTTGTGCAATATTCGACGGTGGTAAATCTTCTACATCACCCCTCGATATAGTTAAATTATCATTACCCCATAAACTGGCATAAAGTTCATCGACTTGATCACCAGGTGATTCTAAGCTATCTACAAGGTTACTAGATGATAGATGATCATCTTCTACTGCTGCTGGCGCAATATTATTTACCTGAGTTGATAATGATGGTGCTGGAGATACGGATTGATTTTTTTGTAACTCTGGGACAGATAACAGATTCATTGCGGCTTGTTGCTGCAATTGCTGCGTTAAGTTTTTCACAAAGTTGGTCATCAACTGCTCGCCCTGCACACCTGTACTGTGCATTCTCCCCAACCCTTGATTTAAAGACTGGTGATAAGTGTTGATATTGCGTTGTAGCGCCTCAAAGACGAAATTTACAGTCGCATCAAGGGATAATAGACGTTGATCCAGTTCCCTGGTCAGGTGTGTTAACCGTTGGGTCTGTTCTGATGTTTGTAATAAAGGTTGACTCCTAGAGAATGCGGGTGTGTTTTTGTCATTATTAGTACTATTTGAACTGGACTCCTTACTGTAATTTTCTAGGATATTTGGTATTAAATTAGATACAATTCGGCTCATAAGTAACTGCAAAAATTCGGAAATCATCTGCTCCTGTTGAGCATACTGCTGGCTTAAAGAGTAGTTGTGCAGTTTCCTTTGCTCGAGCTGTCTAATTTCTTGTGCCAGAATTTTCCGCTCTTGCATCATTGCAGCTAATTCCGCTTGTAATGGCTGTATTAATGTTGATAATTCGCCCTTTAATTGATTTAATAGCAAATTACCTTGTTCCCGGTCAGCTTGGTTTGGCTCTGTCCTTTGGCTAGACTGATTACCATCAACCTGAGTGAGAAATTTCTCTGACAAACGTGACTTTTCCTCCGCCACCCTCAACTGGTTTTGGTTATGATTATTTAAAGTCTCACGTTCTTTTTCCTGGACAAGGAAGGTACGAAGTTTTTCTAAAACCTCTCTGGTTTCCGATCCTTGATCAGGTAGAAGCGTTAAGTCAGGCTGAACACGGCTGTTAATTAAGTTGTCAATGTCTGCAATTAATTTTTGGATTTCATCTGCGCGGGAAGTCACTTTCAATTACCTTGGCTAGAATTGTTACTTACATGAGAATTACCACATTTCACCAGGTGGTAACCGTTTGACAAAACCTACTAAAATATACTAGTCTAAAAGAAGGATTTATCATCATCAAATGTCCTTGGTCGTCTTTTGTCCGGCTAACTCTGGATTCAGGTAAATTTGGGTAGGTTTAACAGATCGGTATTATGCCAGTTACGTAAGTCCTGTAATTCTAACCTATAGGAGTCCTATCCGATTTTTAAATAGGCTGGAATATCTATCCCTTGTTTCCTTCCCATACCAATAAACAAGAACTGTCAGCGCATGATATTTTTTGCTCATGGACTGAGGAACCAGCGTCTAAATACGCAGTATTGACTATAGCGGAACACTGAGGTCAAAGTCGTTCAAACTTTTTTCACCATGAGTATTTCAAATTCTCTACCAGATGAAAACCCAGCCCCGGAATTTCCCGACTCCATTAACAAACAATTAGAACCAGAGCATTTGAGGCGACCTAGACTAAAAGTTGACGCGCCTTTACGAATGGTAGAAACAGCATTTTTAGCCAGTGCTGCTAGTTTGATTTGGTTGATTAATTTCTACTTTCCTTTGGGCCCGGTATTACGGATATTCTTTCCTGTACCCATCGCTCTAGTTTACCTGCGTTGGGGCAAAAGAGCCGCCTGGATGGCTGCTGTTACTTCTGGTTTGCTGCTATCAGTTCTCATGGGGCCTGTTCGTAGTCTATTATTTGTTATGCCCTTTGCCTTTATGGGTGTGCTTTTAGGGGCAACATGGTATCGTCGTGTTCCCTGGATTGTGTCTATTACCTTGGGTACTCTTTTGGGTACATTAGGGGTGTTTTTTCGGTTGTGGTTGCTGTCTGTGTTATCGGGTGATGACCTGTGGGTTTATGTGATTAACCAGGTAACAGAACTGATAGAGTGGGTATTTTTGAGGCTACAATTATTAGCTAGCCCTAGTTTGTTTGTGGTGCAAGTGGGAGCAGTCGCTTTGATTGTCTTCAATAATTTTATTTACCTGTTTATGGTACACCTGGCAGCATGGCTATTATTGGGCGCTATTGGAAATCCGATTCCGCGTCCGCCACAATGGGTGCAGGTGATTATGGATTATGAAGGTTAAGTAATTGATTCGTATTTATACCCAAATCCAACAGGGTCAAAAATGGATTACTAAGTATAGGGGTGGTTTACCCCTGTTTGCCTGTGTTTTAGGTTTTACTGACACTGGCCTCATTCCGGGTATTTCAGCGGCTGGTAGTACTCCAGAAGCTCGAAAGTATACAGCTTGTGCTGATGCTGAGTTTTTATATTACGGACCAGGACGAAAACCTCTCTATCCCCTACCACCGCTGACCGCAGGCGCTTCACCTGTAATCATTTCTCGTGCTGTTGTTGAGGCGCTCAATATTCCAATTTATTTGTTTAATGCTGGCTTACCTCAGCCTCCCGCAGTACCAGTTATTGATCTGGGTGGCTACCCGGCTAACTGTTTAAGTAAAGGTGCTGCTATGAAAATTACAACGGTACACCATTTGCTCCAGCAAGGGCTACTCTGGGGAGAACGCCTGGCTACTAATGTTCAACAAGGATATGTGATTTTAGGTGAGTGTGTTGTCGGAGGTACTACAACCGCTCTAGCAGTTTTAACTGGCTTGGGCATAGACGCTGCTGAAAAAGTCAACAGTAGCCATCCTGTTTGTAATCATACACAAAAGTGGGCAGTAGTACAAGCCGGACTGGAAAGGATGAGGCTCCCCGCGCAAAAAGAATCATCTCCCCCCTCTGACCTCATAGATCCTTTACAACTTGTGGCCGCAGTGGGTGATCCCATGCAGGTGGTGGTAGCTGGAATGACTATCGCAGCTAGTCGCCATTGTGGCGTTCTTCTGGCAGGTGGTACACAAATGCTGGCAGTTTATGCTTTAATAAGTGCGATCGCTGATGCTTATGACTTGTCCTGGCAACCAGCAGAAGTAGTTGTAGGTACAACCCGTTGGGTAGCAGAAGATCCCACTGGTAAAACCGTTGACTTAGCCCTGAGCTTAGGCAAAAATATCCCCCCTCTACTTGCTACTCAGTTAAATTTTGCTAACTCTCGTTATCCGCAACTCCAAGCTTATGAGCAGGGCTTTGTCAAAGAAGGGATAGGTGCTGGAGGTGCTTGTATTGCTGCTCATCTCAGGCAAAATTGGCAGCAAAATCAACTTTTAACTGCCATTGAAGCTCAACTAGACCAATATACCTCTAATTGCTAATTCACTTCAAAAATGTCGATTGTACAATGATGAAATTATCTGAGACTCGTTCTCCTGCAATGGGTAGGAATGCCTATCCACACGCTCTTATCGAGAGTTATGTGGTGCAACACCGTAAGTCAATGAATTCTAATTTTCATTAATTGTTCTTCTAAAGCAGCAATGCGATTGTATGCTGCCGTTAACTGTGCTGTTAGTCGTTGTATTTGAATTTCCGGTGTTAATATCTTATCTGCACTTTGCCGATTCAGGTCTAAAGACATACCATCTGTCAATACATCCTTATGCTCAAGCTCTGGATGTAAGTTCATATCTTCTTTTAACTGGGAGCGAACTACATCACTCTTCCCTAGAGAATTCTTCCCAGCTTGTGTGTTTGCTAAAGAACATTCCGAGAAAGCTTGAGCAATTTTACTATCAAGTGCTTCAATCACCTGGTAGAGGGAATCAAGCTTATGACTCAAATTTATAATTTGCGTTTGCAATGTCTCCATTTAATATCCTATTCCGTATATTTTCCTTATGTTATTCAATTTGTAGGTGATATTAACTATACTTTTGAATTATTTAATTTTTTCCACAAGGGATCAGGGTATAATCAGTAAGTATTTAATCCTCAATAGAACTTAAAGTTTCTTAAAAGTATAATTTTGAGGATAATAAACTTACGGGCAGTTTTTTTTTTGAGAAAAATACTTTAAAGTTACTTAATGCCTCAAGCTTACTAATATTATTCCGACAATACCTCTAAATCAGCACTTGGAGTATATTCTATATATTTATTTAATATATGTGTAATCAAGAATCCAAAATTCCAAATCCACAATCGATAGATCGACGTTCTTTTTTATTGGCTGCGGGTGCAGTGGCGCTGTCCCAGATTCTGGTCGGTTGTGATACAAGCAATCAAACACAACTGCATATCCAGTTATTAAAAGGTTCCATCCCCGGTCAGATAATTCCTCAGTTTCGCCGAAGTTTACAGCAACAGGTACAGTTGAATTTTGCCCCAGTTGAACAAATAGAAGATTTATTCAAACAATTGCAAGCTTGGGAGGATACCTCAAAACCCACTAGCAAGGGATTTTGGAATCGGTTTATACCATTTATGCGATCTGGTAGCAGCAGCGCTTCGCGATCGCAACCAGCAGTTGCATCTGACTTAGTAACATTGGGAGATTACTGGCTCAAAGCAGCTATTGAACAGAAACTCATTCAACCACTAGAAGAAGTCAAACAGTTAAAACATTGGTCCGCTTTAGATCAAAAGTGGCAGCAATTGGTAATACGCGATGATCAAGGTAACTTAGATCCTCAAGGAAACGTGTGGGCGGCTCCGTACCGTTGGGGAAGCACAGTAATTATTTATCATCGTGAAAAGTTGCAAAGTTTGGGTTGGACTCCGCAGGATTGGAGTGATTTGTGGCGAGATGGACTACAGCAGCGGATTTCTTTACTCAATCAATCTAGAGAAGTGATCGGTCTGGTTTTAAAAAAGCTAGGAAAATCCTACAACACAGAAAATATTCAGACCATACCAGACTTAGAAAATGAACTCAGAGCATTAAATAAACAGGTAAAATTATACAGTTCCCAAAACTATCTAGAACCGCTCATTATTGGAGATACTTGGCTAGCCGTTGGTTGGTCTAGCGACATAATACCGGTTTTGTCACGTTATCCTCAATTTGCCGCAGTTATACCCAAATCAGGAACAGCAATTTGGGCTGACTTATGGGTATGCCCTACAAAAGTGAAAAAAGAGACTTTTTTATCACAGTGGATTGATTTTTGTTGGCAACCAGACATCGCAAAACAAATTTCTGTGATCACTAGAAGTAATTCCCCAATTTCTCCTCATGTTGACCTATCAAACCTGCAAGAACCATTTAGAAGCCTACTACAGAGTAATCGTCAAGTTTTCGAGAACAGCGAATTTCTGAGTTCCTTACCTCCATCAGCAATTCAGGAATATGAATCTTTGTTTGCCAAAATCAAACAAGGGTAAAATCAGTTCCCAGACGAGGTTACCAATATCCCAGTTAATGATCAATGATATCGTCAACCCACCAGTAGCTATTAATTGGCAAGAAATTATGGTTCTGGCAAAGATGAGTATGATGAACAGAATGATTGAGGTGGAATAGTTATTCTGATAGCAGCTATAAAACTGCCATACTGTCACACATTAGTTGGAGATCCATGACACCTCAAGAATTTTTAAACAATTTGGCAGCAGCCTCAACAGATCCGGAAAAACTCATGGTTGTTGCTCAATACATAGAAACAACAGCCATGGACAATGCCACAACACCAAAATGGCGGCGCATTGCTTACAGTTCCGAGATTGAAATGGCCCTGAGTAATTTGGCTTTTCATTTAGAAGCACTAGCCGAGAACGCTTGACTTTGCTGCTTCAATTACCTTTTCTTATCCACTCTCTGGCGGCTTTCTCTGCTGCTTCTGGGCTATATTGACCCACCGGATGGGCGCTTTTGGTTTGGTAATACACATGAGAAAGCGAATCGATACCCAGAATGGTTGAAAATTCCCGTTTGATGCTACACGCGGAACCGGGGGTTAGAAACCCCCGTCTCAAAGCTAAAGTCAGATAAATCTGACACCGAAGATCATGTATTTGATGATCTTGACAAGATGCGATAGCGAAGCGCTGCTGTTAAAGGCGATCGCTATTCCGGGATCTGTGACGGGGCGTAAGATCCCCCACTTCTCACATCATCACACATAATCTAAGATAACTTTGGTTAAGATCCCCCACTTCTCACATCATCACACATAATCTAAGATAATTTAACTAGAAGTCCGGGATCTGTGAGGTGGTTAAGATCCCCCACTTCTTTGCGTTTAACAACAGATAGTGGATATAAACGAATAGATGATAGATCACATGGGGGGTTTTATCTCTACCCTAGGGTAGATGACAAACTTACAGTTATTCTAACTTAAAGTTATTTACACTTGTATAAATTTTAATAAACTGTCTGCTAAATTACTGTCTGCTATCCTCTATATTTAAATTTCTGCCCTTGTATATCCCCTAGTTTCCCCATGTCCAGACTTTTGATTAGCCAGTACCAAGCAGAAGTAGCCAAAATTATTCAGTTTGGCGGTTCCCGCAAAGAAACTTCTATTCGCGTGGCTTTTCAAAACCTCTTAAATGAATATTGCCAACCCAGAGACTTTTTACTAATTCCCGAATTGGATTTTAAATTACCTAATGGTAAACTAGTTTATCCCGATGGTACGGTTAAAGATGCTTTGCGATTAGATTGGGGTTACTGGGAAAGTAAAGACCAATATGATAACTTAGACGAAGAAATAGACAAAAAGTTAAATAAAGGTTATCCTAGTAGTAACATCCTCTTTGAAGATTCCCAAACTGCGGTTTTAATTCAAAACGCTACAGAAACCCAGCGGGTATCGATGAAAGATGCTGAAGCTCTAGACACACTCATTACCAACTTTATTAATTATGTCAGACCGGAAGTTAGAGATTTTCGGTCAGCTATAGATAGTTTTAGGCAAGATTTACCCACTATCTTAGATTATCTCAGAGATTTGATTGATAGTCAAGGGGAAACTAACAGTAAATTTGAAACAGCAAGGAATAAGTTTTGGTCAATCTGTCAGGAGTCCATTAACCCAGAAATCAGTTTAATTGATATTCGCGAAATGATGATTCAGCACATCCTCACAGAGGATATTTTTATTAATATTTTTAACGAATCTCAGTTTCACACAGAAAACAATGTCGCGCGGGAGTTACAAGGGGTAATTGCTACCTTCTTTACTGGAAGTGTGAAACGTAACGCTTTAGGGAGTATTGAAAGGTATTATGCCGTAATTCGGCGCACAGCGGCTAATATTGCTAATCATCAGGAAAAACAAAGGTTTCTAAAGTCTTTGTATGAGAACTTTTATAAAGCTTATAACCCCAAAGCAGCGGATAGGTTAGGAATTGTCTATACTCCTAACGAAATTGTCCGGTTTATGATTGAAAGCACAGACTTTTTAGTACATAAACATTTTGGAAAGTTGTTAGCTGATCGGGATGTGGAGATTTTAGACCCAGCGACGGGTACGGGAACCTTTGTGACTGAGTTGATTGATTATTTACCTGCTCATTGCTTAGAGTACAAGTATAAGCATGAGATCCACTGTAATGAGGTGGCGATTTTACCTTATTATATTGCGAATTTGAATATTGAGTACACCTATAAGCAGAAGATGGGGGTATATGAGGAGTTTGAAAATATCTGTTTTGTGGATACTTTAGATAATACCCTGTTTGTGGGTAAGCAGATGGATTTGTTTGCGATGACTGTTGAGAATACAGCGAGGATTAAAAGACAGAATGATAGAACTATTTCGGTGATTATTGGCAATCCTCCTTATAATGCTAATCAACAAAATGAAAATGATAACAATAAAAATAGAGATTATCCAGCAATAGATAAGTTAATTCAGGCGAGTTACGTTAAACACAGCACTGCTCAGAAGACAAAAGCCTATGATATGTATACCCGGTTTATTAGATGGGCTTCTGATAGGTTGGGTAATAATGGGATTATTGCTTTTATCACTAATTCCTCTTTTCTAGATGGACGTGCATTTGATGGGTTTAGAAAGTCGGTCAGTGATGATTTTAATTACATTTACGTTATAGATTTACATGGGGATGTCAGGAAAAATCCCAAACTTTCAGGAACTACACATAATGTTTTTGGGATTCAAACTGGTGTAGCTATTATGTTGATGGTAAAAAAAACGGATACTGATTTTAATAGATGTCAAATATTTTATATTCGTCGTCCTGAGTTGGAAACAGCAGGTGAGAAGTTAGGATTTTTATCTAATACCAAGTTTAATCAAATTCCCTTTGAACATATTACACCGGATAAAAAGCATAACTGGATAAATCAAACTGATAATGATTTTGATAGTCTTTTACCTGTGGTTGATAAGGGTGTTAAAAACACAAAAAGTAATTTAGGGAGAAATTCGATATGTGAATTTTATACAAATGGAATTAAAAGTAACAGAGATGATTGGGTTTACGATTTCGCGCAAAATACTTTAGCACAAAAAATTCACTTTTTCCTTGATTTTTACAACTCTGAAGTTAAAAAATACAAGGAAAGCAATAATATAGAAAATATAGATAACTTTGTTGACTACACAATTAAATGGAGTAGAGATTTAAAGAAAAAACTAATATCATATAAAAATGTTAATTTTCAACAAAACCTAATTAAATTATCTTTTTATAGACCATTTACTCAAAAATATTTTTATTATGATTTTATTATAAATGATGTTTTAACTAGTAATCATTCTACTTTATTTGGTCAAACATTTGAAAACGGGAATCTTATAATTTATTTTTCTGGTACTCCACTCTCAAAACCTTTTCAATTAATTGCATCTCAGAAACCTTGTGATTACCACTTTTTAGAACAAACTCAATGTATCCCCCTGTACAGATACGACCAAGAAGGAAACCGCACAGATAACATCACCGACTGGGGACTAGAACAAATTCACACCCATTACCAAGACACAACAATTACTAAAATAGATATCTTCCACTACACCTATGGGGTGCTACATAACCCAGAGTACCGCCAAAAATACGAACTCAACCTAAAACGAGACTTTCCCCGCTTACCTTTATATGATAACTTTCCCCAATGGGTGGACTGGGGTAAACAACTGATGGATTTACATATTAATTATGAAACCGTCACACCCTACAAACTCAGTCGGGTTGATATTCCCTTAAAAGGTAACCAAACCACACCCAAGCCAAAGTTAAAAGCTGATAAAACCCAGGGGAGTATTATCTTAGATGATGTAACCACATTACAAGGTATACCCAGTATAGCATGGGAATATATGTTAGGCAATCGTTGCGCCTTGGAATGGATTTTAGATCAATATAAAGAGAAGAAACCCAAAGACCCGACTATTGCGGAAAAATTCAACACTTACCGGTTTGCAGACTACAAAGAACAGGTCATAGATTTATTAATGCGGGTGTGTAGAGTCAGCATGGAAACCATGAATATAGTTAATCAGATGTCTGATAACTAGGGAGACAGGCGATCGCCACCCAGAGTAACCGGGGGTTAGAAACCCCCGTCTAATAGCTAAAGTCAGATAAATCTGACTAAAAAATCATGTATGTGATCATACTCTAGACCGCCAATAAACCTTTGCGTACCTTTGCGCCAAACTTTGCGCCCCTTTGCGTTTAACAACAGATATAGTCGCCACCCTGGAAGTCCTGACAAACCTGTCTGGCCACTCCTGCGTGTTGTCCTAGTAGTAGTCCTTGTTGCTTGTTGACTTTGAGTTGGGTTTTGAATCCTAGTAGCATACAGTGATTTTACTGTAATTCCGTCACAAAGCGAAAAGATGAGAGGAAATTTTGAGCAACTGTGAGTGTTTGTGACTATTAGTTAATAAAACAGTAACTAGCTACTAACCCCTATCAACGCGGCGAAATCACCGCCGTTTAGCCAAAGCTTGTTTTGTCCACTCCGTCCCCTGTTAGTCAACATACCCTGACCATTCACCATAATCTTCTCCCAGATTTGCCGCTTAATCTCTCGTGAGTATCTTCTAATAAAGCAGGAATATTGAGGTTTTCTGGACAGCGCGGTAAACACTCACCGCATTCGGTACAACGGTTAGCTTTCATTCCAGGGAACCAGTGACCAGCATTTTCAAACATACCGTAACGATATTTTCCATAGTCATTCATATCATAAGCTACAGCGAGATTGCGTAATCGTAAAACTTCCGGAATATTGATATTTTCTGGACAAGGTAAACAAGCATAACACTGGCTACATTTATCAGTTTTCAAAGCAGCTTTCTGGTGTTCTTCTAACCGTTGGAAAGCTAAAGTTTCTGAGAATGTTAACGGTTGAACATTATCGGACTCCTGTAAGGGTTTGATTAATTCATCAGAAGTGGCCGACCAAAACTCAAGGTAGTAATACGATGATCACTGAGTAGAAATCGATAGTTTAATTCTAAAGGTGAATAAGGCTGACACAGGTCTATTAATGTTTGGGGTGGCGTGTAGAGACGACCGCCCTTATCAGCTGGAGAAATGATAAAAATCCCCATGTCCTTGTCAGATGCGAGCTGAATTGCTGGTGCATTACGCTGGAAAAAATAGTAATAATGTAGATTGACAAATTCAAACAAATCTGTATTGATGGCTGCCAGAATTATATCTAATGAACCGTGGGTGGAAAAACCAACATGGTGCACTCGACCATCATCAACAGCTTCCTGAACGCCTTTCATGCAGCCATTGTTGGCCAGCACCCACTGGAGATGCTCCCAAGTATTTAAGCCATGAATTCCTAGGCAATCTAGATAATCTAGATTTAATCTTTCTAGTGATTCATTGATATACCGACGCATACTATCAGCATCAACTGTAGGCGGTATTTTGGTGGTGATGTAAACCTGGGAACGGGGTACTGTTAATCCCCCTTTGATAGCTGCACCAAGATATTCCTCACTTTTGCCATAACCTCTAGCTGTTTCAATATGATTGACTCCCTGGGCTAAGGCTGCAACAATTGTCTGCTGTGCATTTGTGACATTAGCCAGGTAGCGCATTGTTCCCAAAGAAAAGACTGAGAGGTGTAGGTTTGTTTTGCCAAAGCGTCGGTATTGCATGAAAAGAAAGTTAGCGGAAAGGGGGGTGGGTAACGGAGTGAGCACAGACGCGACTAATCACGTCTCTACTCATTTAGCTGTTTCCATTACCAAAGCGCTTGATCAAATCTTCGGGACGAAGATTGGAGATAAATTCCCGGAAGGCTTGCTGTTCTGCTTCATCTGCATCCCGGTCAACAGGGATAGAAGCATCGGAAACTACTTCTTCCATTACCCAGATTGGGGAATTAGTACGCAGAGCAATGGCGATCGCATCACTAGGACGCGCATCAATTTCTTTTTTGATTTCGCCTTGCTGGACAATTAAGGCTGCATAAAATGTGTCCTTTTGTAACGAGTGAATAATCACCTTTTCCAGAATCATCGAACATGACTGTAAAAGATTCACAATTAAGTCGTGGGTCAAAGGCCTGGGAGGCTTTTGATTTTCAAGCGCCCCCATAATTGCCCTAGCTTGTTCCTGTCCAATATAAATTGGCAAAGCACGGCGATCTGAGGAATCTTTCAAAAGTACGATCGGACTGCGGGTTATGGCATCTAATGCTATGCCAGCGACTCTCATTTCAATCATTGCCTAAGCCTCTACAATCCTGTGAATGATTGGGCGCTCCGTAATAAATAATACCATTGACTGGGGTAAGTTGGGTTGGGGAATAAACATAAGCATTGTTCTCTATAATTGCTTCTATTAAACTCCGAACTTGTTGTGAACACCAGAGTAAGTCAAAGTCATCTAACTAGACAATAACCTTCTTAACCAAGTATGCCTTGTGAATGATGCAAATGTGTTAATAAATTTATAATAAAAACAGTCTGAAATTATACTTAATGTGTTCCTCATTCATGTCAGAATTACAGTTAATTTTGGGCAAAATTAGGCAATAAATACAATTAGTTTGAGAAAAAAGCCGTGTTTACAGGATTAATCCAAGCCTTAGGAACGATGAAACCCATAGGGGGGGATTCTTGGCAAATTACCTTTGTAAGTCAATCTTCTGTTGTGATTATGCAGGATTTGGCTTATGGCGACAGCGTTGCTGTAGATGGCGTGTGTTTAACAGTGGAAAAAATTTTCCACAATGGCTTTATCGCCACTGCTTCGCCGGAGACTCTCAGCCGCACCACCCTGGGAGATGAGCAAACACAACAGAAATATGTCAACTTAGAAGCCTCCCTCCGGGTGGGTGGTAAAGTCGGCGGTCACTTTGTTATGGGTCATGTAGATGGTATAGGTCAATTAGTAGAGGCCAAGCAAACCGTCAGTTCTTGGGAAATGACCTTTACTGCACCCGAAGCGATCGCGCGGTATATTGTCCCCAAGGGTAGCATTGCTGTGAATGGTATCAGCCTCACAGTAGCTGTATATGATCCCGAATTATATCAGTTCACAGTGGCAGTCATTCCCCTGACCTATGAGGAGACAAATCTCCGCTATCTTGTCCCTGGTAGTTGGGTAAATTTAGAAGGGGATATTCTCGGCAAATACGTGGAAAAATTTGTTTCTCCTAGCAAAAACCACGGCAAAAACCATATAACACCTGAGTTTTTAGCAGAACATGGCTATTTGTGAGTAGGGAAAGTCAAGAAATTTGACTTTTGACTTCCCCCAGAGGGGTGCCCTATTCTTCAGGAACCCGAGCTGTTTGTAAAGCTTGTACCAACTGATTAAAGGCAATCTCTAATTGTACACCGGAGTCAACAGCAACCCAACCTTGTGGTTTGAGGTGGCGGACTTCAAAGTGTAGGTGATTCCCTGTAGAATTACCAGTGCTACCAACTCGGCCAATGACGGTTCCCTGTTCCACAGTTTGACCGGGTTGGACAAATAGTTCTGACATATGAGCATAAAGGGTTTGTTGAGCAGAAGCATGGTTAATAATTACGCTTAAACCATAACCACCCAACCAGTTGGCAGTTTCCACCGTACCGGCCGCGGCTGCTACTACTGGTGTACCCATAGGAGCAGCCAAATCTGTGCCGGAGTGGAAGCGGATATCGCCTGTAATGGGATGATTTCTCCAACCAAATACCGAACTAATGCGAGCAGGTATAGAAAGGGGAAATATCATACCCCCATGACCATAGGCGACGGAACCTGTAAAGGGAATTTGTGGCAATACTGATGCTAGGGGGAACTCATAAGCTACTGTACTAGGGCGGGGTGCAATATTCCCTGCGGCCATTGGTGGGGGTAAAGTCTCACCACTGGGTACAATGGCAGAGCCTAACACCGATGTAATAGGGTTAGGGCTAAACCGATGAGAGGGAGAAGCGGTTTTGTTAGCACTATTAGCACTATTAGCACTATTAGCACTATGAGATGGAACCCATCTATTGCTGCTGTGATTATTTAGGACCCGAACCTGCGCTAAATCAATATTTTGGCTGGTTTTCACCCAGCTTGGTGCTGTTTTCTGATGGCGTGCAGCTTCCCGGTTTGGTGCAGCGCAACTACTCCCTGATATACTTTGCCCAGAGGGTAAAACAGTTTGACAACCACTAGACCGTTCTGTTAAGACCACGGAGTTAGGTGCTTGATAAGTAGCCGTTGTCTTGGTAGTGTAACTGGTAGGGTCAATATAGGCGTTATTATAATCGGTTGTTTTCCCTGCTGTTGCACCTGTTGGTCTGTCCGAGTTATTTGACGGCTGGGCAAGTTCTGGGAGTTTTTCAGGTAAACCCTGGGGTGTTGTAGGTTGGAACTTCAGTTTTGGGTTCCTCCCAGGTCACATTTGCTCTGGGAGTAGAAACCTCAGTTTTGGGTTCCTCCCAGGTCACATTTGCTCTGGGAGTAGAAACCTCAGCTTTGGGTTCCTCCCAGGTAACATTTGCTCTGGGAGTAGAAACCTGTTGTCTAGTACGTAGTTTCTGTATAAGGTCAGCTTGTTCTTGTGGAACTGAAGATTCCGGTTGGGATGGTGCGGAAGAAACAGTCTCTTTTTCGAGAGTATTTGGTATTACTACTGCTCGAACCGAGTAACTTTCAATCGTGGGAACAATATTATCTATACTTGTTTCTGTTTGGGCAATTGCCAAACCCCCACCTAAGAGGCTGACACTAGTTAGCAGAAAAAAGCCTTGTGCTGGTAGCGTAGATGCACATATGTGGAGCAGCTTCGCGTAAGGATAGCATCTTAATGAGTTCTGTGAATGGTGTTGGGCAGATTTATGGCGCTGCGTCATTGCTTCTCTCTGTTGTTATAAATTAGCCTAAAGAGATGATTTGAGTGCTTTTTATAGCCTAAAGAGCGAGATTTTCAACAAACCTAAAACAAAACAGAAGATTTACGGTAACCCAAACTGATTGTACCGGGTTCGAGATAAATTTCTGGCATTTTTATGTCATTTAGCTCTTTTATGTCAAAAGATATGTGGAGATTTCCCTGGGTCGTTACGCCCACTACAGTGCCTAAAAGATTATCTATGTATACTTGCTCACCAATATTTGTTAATAAATCTAAATATTTAGACAAGAGTACACTTATTCCTTCTTGACTGAGACAGTCTATACCGGATTGTATTCCTACCAAAACTGTTTTCGTGAGCATTTCTAGACCAGAGATAGCCTGATGAGGCTGGGAGTCCTGCCAGGATTGGAGATTGATCCCAGTTTCGGGTACTGGGTTAGCCCAGTTAATACCCACGCCAATTACTGCTTGTGTGATCTGTCCGTTATTGACTTTTGTTTCTGTCAAAATGCCGCCGAGCTTTCGACCCTCCAAGACTAGGTCATTGGGCCATTTAATGCCCACACTGATGCCGCACTGACGCAACTGGGCAGCAATCCCCCAAGCACTGGCTAAGGTAAGCCGATAACTATCGGCAGCTTCTAGTTTAGGAACAACACCCACCGAAAGATATAGTCCGCCGGTGGGAGAAATCCACTCACGACCCCATTGTCCCCTGCCAGAAGTTTGCTGAGTTGCAATTACTACAGATTTTTTATCAGCCCCATCCTTCAGCAAGCGCCACAGGGTCTGATTAGTTGAAGGAACACTTTCAAAAATATGCAGGGAAGATGGTAGATAAGTATACCTGAGTTCCGATTCCATCTGACTTTCTAAGAGTTGCCGAATGACTTCGCCACGCGAGCTATCAAATCCCACAGCAGTTAACCCAAATCACGTTCTTCAAGTTAGCATTAATTGACTGATGTTGATTTTTGTTTAGGTTTGGCTCAAGATGCACACTTGGCATTGGCACAATTGGCAAGGACTACCCTATCTTACTTGTAGTCTTCTTAAAGATTGGCATCACGGCTTTTTTACTCAGCAGTTTTGGCCGCGATCGCCTGAAGATTTGACAAAAGTACTGCACCCAGAAGCATGACCTATCGCCTCCAACAGGTACATGGCAATATTGTTCTCACCCCAGAAGACATTGAGGGGAAGACGGGGGGCGAGGATGGCGGTCTAGTTTTAGGAGATGGTGTGATCAGCCAACAGCCACTACAAGCTGTTTGGGTAGCTAGTGCCGATTGTACACCTGTATTGATTGCTGATGTCAAAACTCGACAAGTAGCTGCACTACACGCGGGTTGGCGGGGAACAGCAGCGAAGATTGTTCCCGTTGCTATCACCCGATTGCAAGAGCAAGGTAGCAAACTGGATGATTTACGCATTGCAATCGGACCTGCGATCGCCGGTGAGGTTTATCAAGTTTCTCTGCATGTGGCTGCCCAACTTGGTGCTACTATTACACCCTATGCAGAGCAACAGCAAATTATAGATGCTTTGCATGAGTTACCAAATTCACCGTTATTGGTAGACCCCGACCCTGGAAAGGTGAAGTTGGATGTGCGGCGAGTTAATGTTTTACAACTGGAAAGCTTGGGTATGAGCGCCGAACAAATAGCGATCGCTCCTTACTGTACTTACCAAACTCCAGAATACTTCTTTTCTTATCGTCGGGAGAAACAGAAAAAAATTCAATGGTCGGGAATTGTCAGCGCCATAGACCCAGATATATTGTGATCTTTGATAAGCTGTAAGCACTGGTACGAGGAGTCTCTGTTGTACTATGAACTGGTTGTTTACGGGACGTTTAAGAGTAGATGAAGTAACGGTTAAGATTGCGGATTTGCCAAAATCTTTACATGGTATAAAAATGGTACAGTTGACAGATTTTCACTATGATGGTGTGAGAATTTCTGAAAAACTGTTAGCACAAGCGATCGCCGCTAGTAACGAGGCTGAACCCGATATAATTTTATTAACTGGTGACTATGTAACCGACGATCCTACACCCATTCACCAACTAGCCTTACGACTTAAAGATTTACAAAGTCGCTCTGGTATTTATGCCGTCCTCGGTAATCATGATATACATTACCAGCACTCAAAAACAGAAATAACATCTGCCCTGAATAACATAGGGGTTAATGTCCTGTGGAATGAAATCGCCTATCCTTTAGGACAAGAGTTACCAATTGTAGGACTAGCTGATTATTGGTCACGGGAATTTAACCCTGCACTAGTTATGAACCAACTCAACCCTAGTACACCCCGGATTGTTTTATCCCATAACCCGGATACTGCTAAAATTTTGTCACAGTGGCGAGTAGATTTACAACTATCTGGACATACCCACGGAGGTCATATTGTCCTACCAGGAATTGGCCCTGTGATTTTCCATTATCAAAAGCTCCTAAAACAACTTCCTCAAAAAGTGCGCCAATGGGAACCAATGTTCCTAGCAAACTGCTCAAGAGTAGTCCGATATTGGGAGTGGGAAAAGGTTTTCATCAAGTGTTGGACAATCAATTATATGTCAGCCGTGGCTTAGGAACTTATAGTCCAGGACGTTTATTTTGTCCACCTGAAGTCACTGTAATTACCTTAATCAGTCCCTAGTTATTGATTAGTTAATCATAAACCGCCACAAGTTACGATGGAAAAGTATCAGTAACCAATGGCGGCTTATTAGATATCTAGTGTTTAGATAAAATTTCAAAAACAGGGTGAATTAACTCAAATAAAGTGGACGATTTTCGCAACCATTGATCTGACAATTGATCATCCTTAATTACTATCAACAGGCATCTGTAGGTGTAACTTCCGAAACCTCCAAAAAACATCAATTAACTCAAGGTGGAAAACTTTGACGACAGGATGCAACAAATGATTTCTGATTGCGAGTTCATTAGAGCAGGAGGTACAGGCTCCAATTTATAGGTTTTTTAGTTAACTTTTAATTCCTTTGTACCTTATTTGTAATTTAGCATCCTCTATTCAATTTGTGTAAGATATTTACCAAACTTGAACAGCATTAACTTTCTGTCATAATTTTGTAAATTATCTTAATATTTCCCTGACTATGGGCTGAAATCATCGCCAACGCCTGTTTACCCTCAGTAGTTTTTTGATTTGCTGACAGCATCTTGATAACAGGGGTTGACGCTGGAATATCAGTCTGGATGACCTTGAGTATGTGGAGTCAGAGTATCCGCTGACATTCCGTTCTAAGGATGCAGCTTTATTTAAATCTGCAGTAGCTCTATATTCAAACCCCAGTTGAGAACAAACAAACCCCCGATACTTGTATGCTTCAATGTAGGTGGGATTGAGGCTAATAGCTTGGGTAAAATTTGCGATCGCTTCTTCATATTTTCCTCTACTGGCATTTTCCACTCCCCAGTTATAAAAAGTTTCAGCATCCCAGCGCTGAACAGATATATTTACCTGATGAATTGAAAGATTTGGAGGCGAAGCAGAAGGTAAACTGGTAGTGTTTAGCTGTTGAGACTTGAGTTGCTTGTAAGCTAGATTGATTTGTTTGATTTTTGACTCTGCTCCTTGTTTTTCCTCAGGGTTAAGAAAGCGATCAGGATGCCAAATCTTCACCAACTGACGGTAAGCTTGCTTCACCTGTTCCTGAGACGCACCGGGGGTTAGTCCTAAAACTTCATAAGCATGATTAATATCGAGGTAATCGCTCATACTGAAAGAAACAGGCAACTTTTATATAGATATATGTTAACTATTCCCCTAAATTTTTTGCACTCAAACCAAACCCCTCATAGTGGATACCATTGGGACGGTAGTAGTCGCCGCTTTTTTGAAGGTTGGTATTATCGCCTAACTTTACCTGATTGTGGTCAAACCTTCGCGTTCATGTACTCCATAGAAGACCCCATTGGAGGCCAACCCTATAGTGGTGGTGCTGCTCAAGTGCTCGGACCCAATGATGAGTATATATGTCGTACTTTTCCTGATGTCAAAGGATTTTGGGGTAGTCAAGATGTTCTCGCATTAGGTCATTGGGGTAAAACCCACCTCAACAACCTACCTTTATATCTCACCCCCACCGAGTTTAAACATCATATCCAAGAAGGCTATCAAGCTACAGCTACCTTAAATCAAGGAGAGATTTACGATCCGATTACTGGTAATTATTGCCGTTGGCTATACGACATTGAGCCGATATACTACTGGGGGAATAAAAATAGTCTTCAGCAATCAACCGCCGGTTGGCTGTCATCTTTACAGATTTTTGAACCTGGATGGCAAATCTTGATGGCTCACGGGTTAGCAAGTGGTAGGATTGATTGGAACGGTAAAATCTATGAATTTACAAATGCGCCAGCTTACGCAGAGAAAAACTGGGGCGGCGCTTTTCCCCAAAAATGGTTTTGGTTGAATTGTAATCACTTTGATGGCGAACCCGATTTGGCTTTGACGGCTGGCGGTGGCAAGCGTGGTGTATTGTGGTGGATGGAATCTGTGGCCATGATTGGCTTGCACCATCATGGCCAGTTTTATGAATTCGTTCCCTGGAATGCAAAAGTAGAATGGGATATTCAGCCCTGGGGTAGATGGCAAATGCGCGCCAAAAACTTACATTATGAAATTGAATTGACCGGAACCACGCCTTTACCTGGTACACCCCTGCGCGCGCCGACAGCAAATGGTTTATTATTCTGTTGTCGGGATACCATGCAGGGAAAATTAAGTTTGGAGTTACGAAAATTAACTCCTAGCAAATCTCAAACAATCCTCAAAGCACAGAGTTCTCTATGCGGTTTAGAAATAGGCGGCGGTTCTTGGGATAATTCTTGGCAGTCTACCTAAAAATCCTGCTATCATAGTATCTGCTTGCATATGCTTTGTAGTTGGGGCTGTAGCTCAGATGGATAGAGCGAGCGCCTCCTAAGCGCTAGGTCGCCGGTTCGAGCCTGGCCAGTCCCGTCCTCAGTAAATGATTTAATAAGAAGAAAGTCGGAAATGGTATTTAATTTTCCGACTCACTTGATTATCTGGTATCAACTGCGATATGTCCTGTTAATGCAGCTTTGTCTGTGTATTATGTAAAAAAATCGGCATTGCATAATCGAAGTATGAATGGTGTTTCTCGTACCGACCCAGCTTATACCCATAGAGTTCCTGCGGCTCTTGCAGGAATTGCTTTAGAAGCAAAAGTAAGAGTGTTCAAAACTCAGTCTTGGGAATTTCATAGGTGAATTCCGCAACGCCAAAACATCAGTTGATATTTGGGTAGATTTTCTTAAATTACCCTACATACTTATTTGTCTTTTTTTAGATAAAATCCTGGACTCAACAGACTAAAGTATAGAGCCTTGAAGAATCATTTATTATTTACAGGTCATTCATTTCGGTTTATGGTTTTCGCCCTACCTCTATTAATGTGGTTGGGATACCAGGAATCGCAAACTAAGAATTTACCACCCCAAGCAGTATTAGTTTTAGGTGGTTCTACCTCACATTTAGAACGAGAACGGTTTACAGCTAATTTTGTCCGCGAGCATCCAAGTTTACCCATTTGGATTTCTGGTGGTAGTCCACCTAGATCAACTCAGAATGTGTTTGCCAAGGCTGGAGTTGATCCCAAACGATTGCACTTGGACTATGAAGCTGTAGATACTGTAACAAATTTTACTACACTAGTAGATGAGTTGCAGGCTAAAGGTATTAAGAGTGTTTATTTAGTTACTTCGGAATTTCATATGCGCCGCGCCCGTGTGGTTGGCGAGATAGTTTTGGGAAGTCGCGGTATTCAATTTAAACCTGTAGCAGTACCTTCAAAAAATGTCCATGAACCCTTGGATAAATCTATCCGTGATGGGGTGAGGGCTTTAGTTTGGTTGGTTACTGGTTACACGGGTGCAGAACATATGAGAAAGCAATGAATCACAGGTGAGGGATGGAGATTCAGATTTGAGCTAAATCTTGCCAAAACTTGTTTCCCAGTCCAATTATGCTGAGATTTCTTGTATTAGAACATAGGGCTGAATAATCAGAGTCTTAAATCTTTTAGTGCGATCGCTATTCCAATTCCCCATTTGTGTATTGGAAGGTTTAGCTATTAATTGTCCGTCAATCCATGCTTGCACTGATGAAACCTGATCGCTAGCGATCGCCACTCCCACATCCAGCAAGTCTAAACCTGGCGTGACTAAAATCACCGCATCCCTTTGTACATGAGGAATTAGCCAATCCCACTCAGCCTCATCCTGATTGTCTGTTAATTGTGTTCTTAAATCGGACATAATTCCCCATTTAGATATTTTTCTGGCCGATTTTAGCCTAATTTTTGCCCTAAGATTTTCTGGACTTGACTCTTTGCAGCATATTTCTCAGCGTCCTAAATCATGCAACTGATTAATTGCTGTAGCACACTTATCTGTCACAGCTTGTAATTCGTCTTTATTGGTAGAACTGGGTGCATCAATTAATTTGCCAATCCTAATAGTTAAGGGAACTGGAAGAGGTATGGAGCCTGTTTGTAATATCTTCTCAGAACCCCATAAACTCACCGGTAAAAATGGTGCTTTAGCCTTGGCCGCCAAGAGAGCCGCCCCTCGTTTAGGATCTGTGATCTTCCCATCGGGAGTGCGAGTACCTTGTAAAAAAACACCTACAGCCCAGCCATTATCAAGGTACTCTAGGGCTGAACGAATAGAATTGCGGTCAGCGGTACCGCGACTCACCGGGTAAGCACCATACAATTTAATTGCTTGTGCTAAAACAGGGACTTGAAACAACTCTTCCTTAGCCATGTAAGCCACTGGACGACGTACACAATTAGAGACAATGGGGGGATCAAAGTAACTAGCATGATTACTGACTACCACCAGTGGCCCTGACTTAGGGACATTTTCCACCCCATAAATTCTCCCCCGAAAGTAAGCATGAAGCATAGGGCTGACAATAGACCACTTAAAAGCGTGGTAAAGTGCCAAACTGATCAAAGGTTCGCGGGTTCGAGACATAGAGAAATGGGATATAGGGTATTGGGGAATGGGGAATGGGGATAGGGTATAGAAAATCTCAATTTTGCCCAGCAGCCTAGACTCTGCAATCTACGTCTGCTTTACTATCCCCTATTCTGGCAACTCTGCTGCATTACGAACATTTTTTAAGATTAAATCCGGTGTAGTGCGTTTAATCAAATTAGTTAGCACATTACCCGGTCCAATTTCCACCACTTCCTCAATACCCTGTATTGCTAATTCCAAAGAAATTTCTCGCCAGCGTACTGAACCGGTCATTTGTTGGCTGAGGCGCTGCTTGATTATTTTGGCATCAGTGGATGGAAGCGGATCTACGTTAGACAGTACGGGTATAACAGCCGGCTGAAATTCTACTAATTCTAGAATATCTTGGAACTCGGCGGACGCAGCAGCCATCAAGGGTGAGTGAAATGCTCCGGAGGTTTTTAAGGGTATAGCACGTTTGGCTTTAACTTGGGAAATTACTGTTTTGACAGCCTCTGGATTCCCAGATATCACTACCTGAGCCGGACTGTTATCATTAGCCAAAACTGCATCTGGTGTCTGAGCGAGGACTAATTCTAACTGTTCACGGTCAAAGTTCATCAGAGCAGCCATCATTCCACCAGCGGCACTATCCATGAGTTCAGCACGACGCTTGACCAGGTGTAAGCCAGCAGACCACTCAAACACACCGGCAATGTAAAGGGCGATATATTCGCCTAAACTGTGACCAGCAACTACATCTGGTTGATGTCCCCGTTCTCGAAGGATATCAGCCAGGATACTTTCTACTACATAAAGACTGGGTTGTGTGTAGAGAGTCCGTGATAACTTTTCTTCTTCGTTCTGACATAATTGTGTGAGAGACCAGCCCAAAATTGCTTCGGCTTCGGCAAATTTATCTTTAGCGGTAGGTATATCTAATAAATCCATTCCCATTCCCAGGGCTTGAGAACCTTGTCCGGGAAACACCCATGCAGTTTTAGTCATTAGTCGTTAGTCATTGCTCATTGGTGATTGGGGTAAGTGTAGTTTTTTACTCTTGAGTTTTAACTATCTTCCCCATTGAAAAATTGCTGCGCCCCAAGTGAGTCCGGCACCAAAGCCAGATGTGGCAATGATGTCGTGGGGTTTGATTTTGCCTTGGCGCACTGCTTCATCTAGGGCTAGGGGGATAGAGGCGGCAGAGGTATTACCATAATTAGCCAGATTGCTAATTACCTTGTTTTCTGGAATATTTAGGCGTTGGGCAACGGCATTAAGAATGCGTTGATTGGCTTGATGCAAGATCAGCCAGTCTATTTGCTCAATAGTGAGATGAGCCTGAAATAAAGCTTTATCAATAATTTCAGGGACTTTTTGCACAGCAAAGCGGTATACTTCTTTGCCGTTCATGGTGATCGGCTGGTAAGTACCTTGAGTGATATTTACATTGGGCAGGAGTTCTTGGGCGGAGGGGGTATAAGCAAGATTGAGGTAGCGGTTTTGGGTCCCATCGCTTTTCAGGGAAAATCCTAATAGGCGATCGCTGTTATTGGCTTGCAGTACCACCGCTCCCGCACCATCACCGAACAGTACACAAGTCCTGCGGTCTTGCCAATCCACCCAGCGAGAGAGGATATCAGCCCCAATTAGGAGTACGTTTTGATAAACGCCTGTTCTGATATATTGGGCTGCTGTGACTAGCCCAAAGACAAACCCAGAGCAAGCAGCCGTTAAGTCAAAGGCTACTGCTTTGGTTGCTCCTAATGCCGCCTGAATTTGACAAGCACTGCCAAATAAATCATCTGGGGTGGATGTGGCCAGCAGAATCAAATCTAGGTCTGTTGCCTTTATCCCAGCCGCTGCGATCGCTTGACTACCGGCATCAGCCGCGAGGGTGCTCACCGATTCAGATGGCAATGCTAAACACCGTTGACGAATTCCGGTTCTTGTGGTAATCCACTCGTCTGAAGTCTCCACCAGTTCAGTCAGATCCTGGTTACTGAGGTGATTTTTTGGTACTGCCGAGCCGCTACCTGTAATTGCTATGCCTAACTTTTCCACTCCTAGTCTCCCAAGCTATAAGAATTTTAGTCATGAAAATTTGTATTTTTTTCCCAGCTATTGCTCGCTAGTTTTGTGACTAATTTCTAGGTTTCCTGCTGTAGGATTTCATATTGGGACTGAAGTCTTTGCAGCACCTGATTATCTACAGCTTCTTTGGCCATGCGAATGGCGTTAAAAATAGAAGGAGCTTGAGAGCTACCGTGGCCAATAAAACAGACTCCGGCTACGCCTAACAGCAAAGCACCGCCATGTTCTGCATGATCCATGCGCTGTTTAACTCGCTTCAGGTTAGGTTTTAAAATTGCCGTCCCAATTTGACCATGTAATCCTTGGGGTAATTCTTCGCGCAAGATTTGCAGAATCACTTCCCCCACGGCTTCGGCAAATTTCAACAACACATTACCCACAAAGCCATCGCAGACAATCACATCGAAGTTACCCGAAAGTACATCACGCCCTTCAGCATTACCAATAAAATTAATTTGGGAATTTTCCCGTAATAATTCATGGGCGCGCAGGGCGACCTCATTACCCTTAGTGTCTTCTTCGCCGATATTCAACAAACCTACATGGGGATTGGTAATACCTAAGACATACTGACTATAAGTTGACCCCATGACAGCAAACTGCTCTAAAAACTTAGGGCGGCAGTCTACATTGGCGCCAACATCAAGTATGAGTACTGGTTTACCGGCTTTGATTGTGGGGAAAACCGTACCAATGGCTGGGCGGTCAATTCCTGGCAATCGTCCCAGGCGGAGCAAAGCTGCTGCCATAGCTGCGCCGGAGTGTCCCGCAGAAAACACGGCATCTGCCTGCTGCTGCTTGACTAAATCCATAGCCACATTAATAGAAGCTTTGCGTTTGCGTCTAACTGCATTCAAAGGCTCCTCATCCATTGCGATCGCTTCCTGTGCAGGAACGATCTCTACCCGCTCCAAATTAGTGTTTGGGGGCAGGGCGGCTCCTATTTGTTGGGGATCACCAACTAATAGTACTTTTACACCCAATTCGTCACTTGCCCGCAGTGCGCCAGTGACGATTTCTCCGGGTGCATGATCCCCCCCCATTGCGTCAATTGCTATCCGTACGCCAGTCAATCCCATTGCTTAGAGCTACTAGAAACCTTACAAATTTTACCAGATGGCTTTGCTGAAAAACCGGGAGTTTCTCACTGCCATATTCTTCCTGTTAGTATTGCAACATATTTTAGTAGCTACGTGGCAAATTTTCAGGGATTGGGGCGCACTGATTAAGGACTCAAAATACTTCCCCTGAAAGCCTCTACCCTGCTTGTGGCTCCCTACTGAGCTAATACCCAATTAACTAGGGTGCGGACGCCATAGCCTGTAGCCCCTGAACTGTTGTAACCGTTTTCCTTATCTGTCCACACTGGGCCAGCAATGTCTAAATGGGCCCAAGGGGTATCTTTAATGAACTGTTTGAGGAAAAGAGCCGCAGTAATGGAACCCCCAGGACGCGGTCCGGTATTTTTCATGTCCGCAATCCCGGATTTCAACCCTTCAAAATATTTTTCTTCCATTGGCATCCGCCACAGTTTTTCCCCTGCGGTTTCTGCGGCTTGTTGCAGTTGGGAAGCTACAGCATCATCGTTCGTATATAAGCCGGCAATGTCATCACCCAAGGCAATCACACAAGCACCGGTGAGGGTGGCTAAATCAACCATGGCATCTACTCCCAATTTATCTGTATACACCAAGGCATCGGCTAAGGTCAAACGCCCTTCAGCGTCGGTGTTATTCACTTCTATGGTTTTGCCGTTGGATGCTCTGAGGATGTCCCCTGGGTGCATGGCGTGACCGCTAATCATGTTTTCTGTGGCGGCTGAAATGAAGTGAACTTCTACATCTGGCTTGATTTGGGCGATCGCTTTGGCAGCACCCAAGGTCGCACCAGCACCGCCCATATCAATTTTCATAGTTTCGATGCCGCTACCAGCACCTTTAATATTTAGTCCCCCGGAATCAAAGGTTAATCCTTTACCAATAATTGCTAGTTTGCGTTTCGGTGTGCCTTCGGGTTTGTAGGTCAGGTGAATGAATTTTGGTGGCAAGTCTGAAGCTTGGGCAACTCCTAAAAACGCACCCATACCTAACTTTTCGCAGTCTTCCCGTTCCAGAATTGTTACCTCTATGCCGTGTTCAGTCGCGATCGCACGGGCTGTTTCTGCTAGGGTAATGGGTGTTACCTCATTGGCTGGTGCTGCTACCAATTCCCTAGCTAAGATTACCCCGGAGACGATATGATTAGCTAGGGTAATGGCTGCTTCTTGTCCACTCAGTCCCAGTAAATCTACTGTCTCAATTTTTGCTCCTTTATCTTCTGGCTCAGACTTAAAGCGAATGTCCTGATAAAGGGCTAGTTGCGTACCTTCAGTTATAGCTTGAGCAGTCGCTGCTGGCTGATTATTCCACACAGGAAAACTCAAGCCGAGAACTTTGCTTTTTTGCTTTTTCGCCACCCTGGCCACAGCAGCAGCCGCACGTCGCAGGGTTTCTAATTTCAGGGCTTCTGGTTTCCCCAAACCCACTAAAATTACTTTACGGATAGAGCCACCAGCACTAACACGGGTGGAAATGGTGCTGTAGGCTTTGGCGGTAAATTCTTCTTCGGCAATTAGTTCTTTTAAAACCCCCGCAAACTGCTGATCTAATTTTGCCAGGTCACCAGTCAACGTAACTGCATCTTCAAATAGTCCAATTGCCAAACTATCCCCTGCCCAATCTAGCAAAGCCTTGTCACTAGGTTGAATTTTCATTTTCTGATTTTATCTAGGTTTTCCTGCTTGTACCAGTATTACCTAAAATTCTATTTTCCCTTGGGTAGAAAATACCAAACAGTGTTTTATCCAAGATTCACGTCTAATTGATGTCTAAAAGCAGTAACTACTGAGGTTTTTATATTGTATGTATAATGTATAATTTATTTATGGCAGACTGTATAAAACTGTCAATAACTCACTAAATCAAAGTAGTGAAGCTAACTGTCAAGTAGTTGTGATATTTCTTAATAATATCTCAGATGCTTGCTGGCTGTATTGGTTAAACTCATGCCTACCTTGACAATCCACCAACGCCTTGATGCACTATTACCGAAGTTACAAGACACGCGCCTTCTAGGTAACCGTGGTATTGGTAACGAGATTGGTTTTTATATCTTTGATTACAATGCTGAATATGAACCACTGGTACAGGAGTATATTGAGCGTTTAAAGTCGCAATTGATCAATCCACCCAGTGGGGTTATTTTCCTGGAAGTTAATCTCTACCAGACTATTCTGGGAATATTGCAAGAAAGAAAGTTGCTTGGAAGGGCTTTTGAGTTGGAGGTGAATAAGGGGAATGCAGCTTTAGCTAAAACTATTGCACCACTTGTTAGACCTGAGCAAGTTATTACCCATATCCAGAAACAGTTACAGGGTGATGAACAGTTGGTGTTAATGACGGGAGTTGGTGCAAGTTGGCCCCTTGTGAGGTCACATACGATTCTGAATAACCTACATCCTATCCTGGATAAAATCCCCCTGGTGATGTTTTTTCCTGGTTCCTATGATGGCCATGAGCTACGCCTGTTTAACACTTTTAAAGATGACAATTACTATCGTGCTTTTCCTTTAATTCCTCACAATTACGTTTATGAATATTAGTGAACTATTTCAAAAAGATATTAACCGTAACATTAATGGTGTCATCAAAGTAGGACAGCAGGATGACGAGAATATCCGTCAGGAGTTAGAGGAGTATGTTGTTACTCGTGAATTAGATAAACACTTCCGAACTTTTTTTGACCGCTTTACTGATGCTTTGGGTAATCCTACCGATAAAATGGGGGTGTGGATTTCTGGTTTTTTTGGGTCTGGTAAATCGCACTTTTTGAAGATTCTTTCTTACCTGTTAGAAAATCGTAATTTGGGTAGTAGTTGGGCTTTAGACTATTTCAACGCTGAACGTATTCCTGACCCCTTATTACTGGCAAAAATTACCCAAGCTGCACAAAGTTCTTGTGATGTAATTCTTTTCAATATTGATTCTAAAGCAGATGCTAATAATAAACACGATAAAGAAAGCATTACTAAAGTTTTTCAAAAAGTCTTTGACGAGCATTTGGGTTATTTTGGTACAATACCTGCAATTGCTGAATTTGAACGCCAGTTAGATAAACAAGGTAAATATCAAGTTTTTAAAGATGCTTTTCAAGCTGAAAGTGGCTTGGTATGGTCAGAAAATCGCGATGCTTGGGGGTTTTATCAGGATGCGATCGCCACTGCTTTACAAGTGAGTACGGGGATGAGTGCAGATGCAGCTAACCGCCTATTAGATTTCAATGAACAAAATTATAGTTTAAGCCCGGAGAAATTCGCCCAAATAGTTAGGCAATATTTAGATGGTAAAAGTCCCCAACACCGGTTAATTTTTATGGTGGATGAGGTGGGACAATATATTGGTGAAGACAGTAAACTGATGTTAAATCTTCAGACGGTAGTAGAAGATTTGGGTACACACTGTCAGGGTAAAGCTTGGGTAGTGGTAACATCCCAAGAAGCAATGGATGAGATTACTAAAAACAAGATTAAAGGTGAGGATTTTTCTAAAATTATCGGGCGTTTTTACCGTCCTCTGAGTTTATCCTCTGCGAACACAGACGAAGTAATTAAATTGCGGTTACTGGGTAAAACTGATGCAGCACAAACAGGACTAGAGGCTTTATATAACCAAAAAGTCGCCATCCTGAGAAACCAAATTACTTTTACTCAAGATAGTGCTGATATGCCAGGATATAGCAGTATAAAAGATTTTACTGCGGCTTATCCCTTTGTTCCCTACCAGTTTACCTTATTGCAGAAAGTATTTACCCAAATTCGCCTCATGGGTTCTGCGGGTAAACATTTAGCATCGGGAGAACGTTCTTTACTTGATGCTTTTCAGGTCGCTTCCCAAGCAGTAGCAGGAAAGCCTCTAGGTGTACTAGTTCCCTTCTACACCTTTTATATGGCAATTGAAGGATTTTTAGATACTGCTATCAGCCAAGTTATTAATCAGGCTACACGTAACCCACAATTACAGACTTTTGATATTGACCTGTTAAAAACATTATTCATGGTCAAGTATATCAAAGAAATCAGGGCAAACTTGGATAACTTGACCACTTTAAGTTTAGGTCACATTGACGAGGATAAAATATTACTCAGACAGCAAGTAGAAGCTGCATTAGGACGTTTAGAAAGACAGACTTTAATTCAGCGCAATGGTGATGAATATATTTTCCTCACCCATGAAGAACAAGACATTGGTAGAGAAATTAAAAATATCCAAGCTGATGCTGGTAAAGTGAGCAAAGAGATGCAAACATTGGTTTGGGACTCAATTTTTACTGACAAAGAATTAAAATATGGTCGTCATAGATATCCATTTAGTCGCCAGCTAGATGAACAGACCTCTGGACAGCAAACAAATGACTTGACTTTGCATATTGTCACCCCCTATGCAGAAAAGTACGCCGCTATGCAAGAGGATGATTTTTGTCTAGGAATTACGGGAGGAGGTTTTGAGGTATTAGTCAGATTACAAGATGACCAATGCTTGCTTGATGACCTGAATACCTTAGTGAAAACAGATGAATATTTGCGTCTGAAAAATAGTAGTAGTTTGACTCCCAACATCCAAAGAATTTTAATGGCGCGGCGGGATCAAAATCATCAGCGGCGCGAAAATATCAAAAATACCTTAGAAGATTTAATTGCGGGTGCAGATGTATTTGCTTATGGAACTAAAGTAGAAATTCGTAACCGGGATGCAAAAAACTTGTTAATAGAAGGACTAACCTATTTAGTCAAGAACGTTTATCAAAAATTAGATTATGTTGCTAGTGGGTTTGAAACCGAGGAACAAGTTACTAATGCGTTGACTCGTGATAGCGAAGAAAAAAACATTGCTGAACAACCAGTTAATGCAGCTGCTCATAGTGAAATGCGTACTTGGTTACAGGACGAATCTCGCGCCTATCGCCAAGTTACAATTAAAGGATTAATCAATAAATTTGCTGTTCGTCCTTACGGGTGGTCACAACTGGATACCCTAGGAGTGATGGCGGAGTTGGTTAATCAAGGTGTAGTACAACTGCGACACGCACAAGGTAATGTCAATCTGCGAGAAAAAGGTTTAGTTAAAATATTACGTTCTCGTCAAGGTTTAGATACATATACAGTGCGACTAGCTGATGTCATTGACCCAACAAGTTTAAAAGTAACCAAAGATTTGGCTAGTGACTTACTAAATGGGAATATACCCAGTGACCCTCAACTATTATTTGAAAGTTACAAAAAAGCTTTATCAGCACGAAGTAAACAACTGGAAGAATGGTTAGTTCAGGTGCAGAAGCATGGTTTACCTTTTATGCAATTATTGCAGACAAATTTAGATTTGTTGGGAGAGCTATTAACTAAGGATGGTGCGGCGGATTTGTTCCGCAGTATTCGTACTAAACGGGATGAAATAGAAGAATATATTGAGGATGTGGAGAAGCTGCAATATTTCTTTACTGGACAGATTAAATTATTTCAACAAGTGCGACAGGATTTGCAGGATTTAGAACCAGAACTGCGCCATGTTACAGACCCGGAATTACTCAAGCGGGTAGAGTCTGTTAAACAGATTTTAGCAATGCCTGACCCTACGGACAAGATTCCTGAGTTGGCGATGTTGCTTAAACCTGTGAAAGACAAAGTACAGGGAGTTTTGAGTAAACGAATTTATCAAGTGGAGACTAAGAGTAAAGAATTGCGGGAAAAGGTAAATGAGTATATCACCTCTGCACATCCAGAAGTTGCTGAGAAGTTAGATTTCAGCAGTATTACACAACAAATTGAGCAGGTTGTTAGTTCGAGTTCTCAGGTAACGAGTATTGATTCTGCGATCGCCCATGAAGCAGAGTTACAAGAAATGTTACCATCATTGCTGACTCAAGTAGACCAGCAAGCAGAGCAAATTATTCAAACTCAGTTACAAAGTCCAGGTGATAACTCCACACCAGTAGTTAAAACTAAACCCATTGTGGCGGTACAGGTGGTAAAAGTTACTACTAAATTAGTATTAGAGACCCCAGAAGATGTTAATAATTATGTAGAAGCTTTGCGCCAGGAGTTATTACATCAAATTCAGCAGAATCACAAGGTGAGACTAGAATAATTTAAGTATTTGTTACTTGCAAGGCTAAGAGGGTACTTGAAAAGTCGCTCAGGGTTGCGGTGGTTGAGCGTAGTCGAAACCACCCCCGGCGAAAAGGTCGGTGATTCTTGACAGTTCAGAATAAAAATTATCTGTTAAAATCTTATACAACATCCTCTTAGTAACTAAAAACACAGGTTTTTAAATTATCTCAGCATTATCTCAGCATTATCTCAGCCAAAACTTTAACTGTCATGAATCGCACTACTGTTAAAAACTTTGCAAATTGGGCGCGTGGTTACTTAAAGCAACAAATAACAGTGCGTGCTGCTCAATTCGGTATCACTCAGAAAAAAATCATAGAACCGCAACCTGTTTCTGGCGGTTTATTGGTAGCTGGACAAATCCTTAACGCTACAGAAGCTAACCAATATCAACAGTTAAGATTACGTTTAGATGAATTACTACAACAGCAGGACAACGCCAAAACTCCAGGGGAGAAATTAGCTAAAGCTGTGGAATCATTAATTGATGAAATTGCTTACACCTGGTTTAACCGTTTCGCAGCATTGCGGTTTATGGAGGTAAACAGGTACATTGGGCGGGTGTTGAGTAGTAGCGACCCGAATTTAGTAGACCCTGATATTTTGCGGGATGCTTACTCTATTGCGGAAATGGAAGAGTTACCAGGGTTAAATTTAGCAACACTCACCCAGTGGCGTAAGTTTGCTAGTCGAGAACCTAACCCCGATGGGTATATTTATCGTCGGATGTTGTTAGCTCAGTGTGAAGCTTTATCAGCTAGTGTTCCCACGTTATTTGACAAAGAGAAAAATTATCAAGCTTTATGTTTACCTATAAATCTGCTTAATCAAGATTCAATTATACGGCGACTTGTTAAGGATATTGCTGAGGAAGATTGGCAAGATATTGAAATAGTAGGTTGGCTATATCAGTTTTATATTTCTGATCGTAAAGATGAAATAATTGGGGCAAAATCTAAAATTGAGGCTAAAGACATCCCCGCCGCCACCCAATTATTTACCCCCCGGTGGATTGTCCAGTACATGGTAGAGAATAGCCTAGGGCGGTTGTGGTTAGAGTCTCACCCAGAGTCAAATTTACGGGAGAAAATGCCCTATTTTTTAGAGGGTGGGAAATTGGGCGATGTTGCTGGTGAGTCATCGGTGATTAATTCTGTGGAGACAGCAAGGGAAACAAAAAAAGAACCTTTACTTGAACTTCTTGATCAAGCTGAAAAAACCTCTTTACCTTTGCACTCTCCCAATACCTCCCCTATTCTTCCCCAGACTCCCCAGGAATTAACGGTAATTGACCCTGCTTGTGGTAGTGGACATATTTTAGTATATGCCTTTGACTTGTTGTTAGAAATTTATAAGGAACAGGGTTATTTAGAAAGAGATATTCCCGTACTGATTTTAACTCATAACTTATATGGTTTAGATATTGATGAGCGGGCGGTGCAGTTGGCTAGTTTTGCAGTTTTGATGAAAGCACGGGCGGTTAATTCGCGGATTTTGCGGAAACCTCCGGCTTTAAATATTATGACTGTGCGCTCTACTCGTAGTCAGGTTTTACCTCCAGTAGCTGAATTAAATCCTGAAGATTGGGAACCTTTACTAAATGCTTTTGAGGATGCGGATAGTTTAGGTAGTTTGATAACGCCACCAGATTTTGATGCTGATAAGTTGCGTAAGCAATTAGATGATCTCCAGGGGAGTAATCCTATTTTTCAGGAAAGTGTTATTCCGTTATATAATTTGATTTCTCAAGCTGAGTTGTTGAGGAATAAGTATTGGGTTGTGGTGGCTAATCCACCTTATATGGGTAGTGGTTCTTTTAATGATGTAGTTAAAAAGTTTGTTAATAAAAACTATCAATATGGTAAAGGAGATTTATATGCTTGTTACATTATTAGAAATATTGATTTTTGCCTTGAGTATGGTTCAATTGCAATGCTAACAATACCTAATTGGATGTTTTTATCAAGTTTTGCAGAATTACGTAAATTAATTTTAGAAACAACATTTTTAGAAAGTTTAGTTCATAATGGTCGTGGTGTTTTCGGTTCAGATTTTGGTAGCTGTTCATTTGTTATTCGCAACAAAATTTATTACGATGGATTAGGTGTATTTAAAAAATTATTCGATAAACAGGGAAGTGTAGCTAGTAATGAAGAATTAGAGCAAAGATTTTTCAATAACAGCAATTATTATACTAAACCTGCTGATTTTGCAAAGATTCCGGGAAGTGCGATCGCTTATTGGTTATCTGAAAAAATGGTTTGTTTATTTAATAAATATGAAAAAATCAGGGATATAACTGTTTCTGATGGACAGAATAAAACTGGATCTAATGATAGGTTTTTGCGATACCATTGGGAGTTGTTTTCAGAGAACATCGGCAGAGATGTTAAATGGCGATTTTATGCAAAAGGCGGTGGTTTTAGAAGATGGTTTGGTAATTTAGAATCAGTAGTTAATTGGTCAAAAGAGGCTATATTTCATTATCGTAAAGATCATGTTTGTAGAGTTATACCTGAGTATTTATGGTATAGGGAAGGTATCACTTGGGGTTTAATCACTTCATCAATTCCTAGTTTTAGAATACTACCCACATATGCAACATTTGATGTTGGTGGTTCATCAGTTTTTTTTAAAAACAATGATCAAATAAGACCTACGCTTGGTTTATTAAATTCAAAAGTTGCTCTTAAGTTATTAGAAATTTTTAATTCTACACTTAATTTTCAAGTAAGAGATATAAGAAACTTGCCTTATACAAATGGATATAGCCAATCTGAAATAACATCTACTGTTATTCAAATGGAAAACATATCAAAACAAGACTGGGACAACTTCGAGACCTCCTGGGACTTCCAAACCCACCCATTATTACGCCACAACACCAAACACCTCAGCGAAGCCTTTGACATTTGGCAAAACCAAGCAGAAACCGCATTCCGAGAACTGCAACACTTAGAAGAAGAAAATAACCGCTACTGGATAGAAGCCTACGGACTGCAAGAAGAACTCACCCCAGAAGTACCCGACGACCAAATTACCATCCGCAGAGCCGACCTAAACAAAGATATCCGTTCTCTCATTTCCTACGCCGTCGGCTGTATGATGGGACGCTATAGCCTAGATCGCCCCGGACTCATCCACGCTGGTCAACCCTTTGACCCCGGACTACACCAAACATTTACCCCCAGCAGTAATGCCATCATACCCATCACAGACCAAGCATACTTTGATAAAGATATTGTTACCCAGTTTGTGGAATTTATGCGAGCTGCATACAGTCCCGACACCCTCATGGAAAACCTCAACTTTATCGCCAACGCCCTCACCCAGAGAAATAATGAAACCCCAATAGACCGCATCCGGCGCTACTTCCTCCAAGAGTTCATCTCTGACCACATCCAAACCTACAAAAAACGCCCCATTTACTGGTTATTCACCAGTGGTAAAAAGCGAGCCTTTGGCGCATTAGTCTACCTCCACCGCTACAACCAAGACACCCTCGCCCGTCTGCGGATGGATTACGTATTAGAATTACAAGTAAAGCTAGATGGGGAAATGTCCAGAGCGCAACAACAATTAGACAGCGCCATGGCCAGCACCACCACCAAGAAAGCAGCCAGTAAACGCCTTAAAGAACTACAAGACCAACAATTAGAACTAAGGGACTACCAAGCCAAACTCCAACACCTAGCAGATACACGCATTAAAATTGACCTCGATGATGGAGTAGCATATAATTACACCCTGTTTAAGGGGTTAGTTTATGAAGGTACAGATTTAAAAATGGCAGATTTAGAAAAAGCATCAAAATGGAAAACGGATCTTTTAAAACACAATAAATAATTGAAAATTTATTATTTTACTTTAATATAGGACTCTACAATGTTAGACAAAATTCATATTCAACGGTTCAAAAAATTTCAGGATTCCGAAATATTTTTATGTCCTTTTACAGTTTTAATGGGTGAAAATAGTTCAGGTAAAACAACAGTATTGCAAGCAATTAATTTAGCTCTAATCAGTTTATATAAACATCAATTCGTTTACTTAGATACAAGTAACAACCTAAAAATAAGAGATAGAGGCGTAGGCTTATCATTGCTACCAGGACTAAATATATCTGACTATAAAGAGGTATATTACGCGAAAAAATTTGCAGGAGGGAGAACAAGAGGGACTGGTGGAACTAACATAGATATTTTTGACAACAAAAAAAATATTTACAAACTACAAATTAGGTCTTTATATGGAGGGTTTAATGTTAAATGTATTTCTCAAGAACACGACTTAAACAATAATCCAGAATTACATTTAAAAGCACCATTATTTATTTCAGGATTTGTTGGGCTGCTATCATCAGAAGAACGAGCTTTTCCAGTAGCAATACAAGATAGGCTCCGTTCTGGACAGGTAAGTGCAATTATTAGGAATTTATTACTGGACACGATGGAACAGTCCCCAGGTAAATTTAATAGTTTAAAGCGTAGATTACAAAGAGATTTCAATTTTTATTTAGATCTTATTTCCTTTGATCAAAATAGAGACTTAAACATATCTGCATACTATAGCGACTTATGTGCCGAACAGAGAATTTCACTTGATTTTAATTCTTCAGGTAGCGGCTTCATGCAGGTTTTACAAATACTTGCACCGATTTATCGCTTCTGTCCTGATAAAGCTACAGTTGTATTGCTTGATGAACCTGATGCTCATTTACACCCCAATTTACAAACCTCTTTGGCTAATACATTACGTGACATACAAAAGGAGCTTGGGATTCAAATAATAATTTCTACTCATTCTCCATCAATTATTAGAGCAGCTGATCCATCAGAAGTAATTCCTGTTACTTCACAACAACAAGTAAATAAACCTTTGACCAATGCCTTTGATGTCGAAGACAAAATATTAACTCTAGTTGGTAACTATGATTTGGGCAAATCAGTAGTTAGTGGCAAATTAGTTTTTATTGAAGATTCTAATACATCTATTCTTGAAACATTTGATAAAGTCTTAGATACTAGATGTTTTTCAGGAGCAAACACAGTACCTCTATTAAAGGGTAAAGGCAAAGATGATAAAGTTCCTTTTCAAATAAATAAAGTACTTAATAAATTTGTTGGTCGTGATGTTGAAATTCATTTCATTAGAGATGGCGATGGGCTTCCTTCAAATTGGCGGGAAAAGCTGGTTGAATATGCCAATAAAAATAATGTAATTCTACATCAGCTAGAAAGGTATGAAATAGAAAGCTATTTACTTTCTCCTGGGTTAATATTTAAGGCTTTGATGAATAAACACCCTAATCCTAATCCACAAAAAAAGATACCTAGTGAGGAGGAAATTAGAATTAAAATAATAGAGTTACTTAAGGAAACTATATCCATGAGTAAATATAGTTATGATGACAACTTAGAAGATAGTATCTACAAAACAGCTTTGTTGTTAAAATTAGATGAGTACCGTAATCCTCAAGTTGCCAAAAGTGAATCCAAGGAGAAGCGAGAAAATTACGAAACATATAAAACATTTGATAAATTAATAATTTTTGGAATGGGGAAAGAAGCTTTGACAGGTTTAATGTCATGGGTAAGTAAAGATTTAAAATTAAATTTATCGAAAAACGATATTCTAAATTGTATTGAGCCTAGTGATATACCAGAAGAAATTAAAAAGATATTGGATCAATTAAAGTCAAAAGAATCTAAACCTGCACCGACAAATTTGCCTGTAGTAGAACAAGAAGAAGATAATGAAGAAGAAATTGAAGAAGAGGAAGTTGAGTAACAGAAAATTTTGAAATAATTTACATTTGAAATATTTTACTACTGCTTCAATTATTTAAATGAACACCACTCGTATCCAAAGCCAACTAGAAAACATCTTCCAAGATTCCGCCCGTTGGTCTCACTCACAAAGGCGGATAGTGTTTTGGTACGACCCCGATCAGCAATTTACCAGCATCTTCAACGAACTGCAAATAGAAGAAGTGGAAAAACTCCAACTTGCTGATACTCCCTTCACCGTCAAATATCGCTTACTGATTGAATACCCCAATCAAAACTTTCTGCTGTATGCTCCCTTCCCTGAACCAGAACCCCAAGAAAATTGGCTGTTAGATATCCAAAAAAGCGGTTTCACCTTTTCCGCTGACTCAGCAGCTTTAATTTATGCTGATTTAGGACTACATCAGCGACGTTTAGAAAAAACCATTCGTCAACACTTAAAATTCTTCAGCCGTAAAAACCGGGCTGAAGACCTGCAAGCAATGGCTATTTCTCCTGATAGCGATGAACGGGGATTATTTTTAGCCATGTTATCGGTTCTCGCAAATTTAAAAGTCCCTGATCCTAGTGGTTTAATTCGCCAGGTACTATTGCAAGGATTATTAGAAACTGATAATCCCCTATGGTCTGAGATTGTAGAACTTGTTTCCCCACAAGCCTTCTGGGATATTGTTCAAGAACACACAGGTTTTGCTTCCCCCAACCCCAGCTTAAACAAATTATGTATACATTTACTGATTACCCATTTCGCTAAATCTTTACATGGTGAGCTTCCTGGACAGTTAGCAAACAAAGTTATCACCCCAGGACAAAGAGCTTATGCTTTTATTGACCAGTGGATGCGAGATCAACAAGATTCCCCTGGATGGCAAAAATTAAGTGGTGAAATAGCAGACCAGTTGCATATTTTTGATGTGATTGAAAATGAATCACCAGCAATTTTATATGAAGCATCTAGTTTTGAAGCTGTAGATCTGGTGTTAATTCGCGCTTGTGTGAAAACCCTGCAAACTGGTTTTACTCAAATCTCCACTCCCGGAACAGAAACACCAACAGTGGAAGTAACCCCTTGGAAAGACTGGTTAAAAGCCCGTTATACTTTGATTTGGTTTCCTCGGTATGAGAAAATTTATCAAGCTTTGGAAGCTGCGATCGCACTTTGGGAGTTACGACAGCAGTATTTAGGTGGATTTCGCCAACCTGCGCCAGCTTTATTCAAAGCTTACGCCAGTGATTTACACCAATTTGACCAAGCATATCGCCATTTTATCTTTGCTAGCGATCAAGCTCAAGGGGATATTCTCAAAGCATTAATTGAAGATATAGAAAACTTTTACACCCAATGGTTTTTAGATAAACTAGGTTCAGCCTGGTCAGATGCTCTGGGTGACAGTTGGGAACTAACAGATATTCCGCCACAGCGGGGATTCTTTCGTAGATATGTATCACCAATTTTAGCCCGGAGCGACAGAGAAAAAGCCTTTGTAATTATTTCCGATGCTTTGCGCTACGAAGTCGCCGGAGAACTAGCAACAGTCATTAAAACAAAAGTCCGGGGCGAAACCAGCCTAGAACCGGTTTTAGGTATTTTACCCAGTGTTACCCGCTGGGGGATGGCAGCACTTTTACCAGGTTCAAAGTTAGAATTAACACCAGATAATGATGATGTATTGCGGGATGGTATGAGTACCAAAGGCACAGCAGCCAGAGAAAAGGTACTCAGCCAAAATGGCGGTGTAGCAGTAACAGTACTCAATGCTAAAGACTTGCTACCTATGAATACTGAGGCGGGAAGGGCAGCAGTGCAACCTTATCGCCTAATCTACATCTATCATAATATCATTGATGCCATTGGAGATCAAGCATCTAGTGAACACAAAGTATTTTCTGATTGTCAAACAGCAATAGACGATTTATTGAGATTAGTCAAAAAAATTTGTAACTCCCTTAATGGTACAAATGTGATTATCACTGCTGACCACGGCTTTTTATATCAACGTCGTCCCATTCAAGAAGCAGATAAACGACCCATCCCCAGTGATGAAGCTCTCTTAGCAAGTAAACGTCGCTACTTATTAGCAACCAAACCGGTAAGTGATAGTACCCTACTGCATTTCAAGTTACCCTACACAACAGAAAATCTTTTTGCCATAGTCCCCCGTGGGTCATTACGCTTTGCTGTTCAAGGTGCAGGGTCACAATTTGTACATGGTGGTGCATCTCTACAAGAAGTTTGTGTACCTGTAATTACTTACCATCACCAACGAGCAGTTAAAAAAAATGAGGGACAACCCAGAAAGGTGGGGGTACAGGTGAGTGCTACGGTGCGCAGGGTGACAAATAATCGATTTAAATTAATATTAGTACAAACTGAAGCTGTAGAGGGCAGATGGCGATCGCGTCAAATTACCGTGGCTTTCTATGACCCTCAAACCGACACCCCGATTACAGATGTAGCCAAAGTGGATTTAAACATTACAAGTCGTCATCCAGGCGATCGAGGAATTGACTTAAGATTGACTGTAAATACCGCTAGTCCTCCCACTAAGGCTGATTTAATTGTCAAAGATGCAGATGACCAGAGCGAATTGCTGCGAGAAACATGGATAATTAGTTTAGGTATTGCCAATGACTTTGGTGATTTTTGATAGCTGAATATCTAAGCTATGGCGATCGCAAACCCTTCTCCCCTTCCTCACAGGGGTAGGTTTTTTACATAGAGATTTATAATGGAGAAAGACAAGGTAGACAAGGAAGGATGGACAAAGAAGAAGAACAAAGAAGAATTAAAACCCATGAAGATTTAGTAATATATCAAAAAGCGTTTAATGCAGCGATGATAATTTTTGAGTTATCAAAACAGTTTCCTGCGGAAGAAAGATATTCTCTGACTGACCAAATACGTCGTTCTTCTCGTTCAGTATGTGCGAATTATGCAGAGGCATGGAGAAAAAGAAGGTATCAAGCATCATTTATAGCTAAATTAAATGATTGTGAATCGGAAGCAGCAGAAACCCAAGTGTGGCTAAAATTTGCAGTGAAATGTCAATATATTTCCGTAGAGGAAGGAAGAGATTTATATAGTACATACAATCAAGTTTTAAGCGGATTAGTAAAAATGATTAATCATCCAGAAAGTTGGTTAATGGGTAACAATTAAGTATTGTTCTCAATGGGGAATGTAGAACAATGTTGAAGAATAATACTCAATCAATTGCTTTTAATAGCTCTTAAAGGGGTATTTTTTCACGCCTTGGCATAACTTCCTTGTCTACTTTCCTTCCTTGTCTTCCAAGTCTTGCCCTCACGACAATGTAAAAAACCTACCCTTGTAAGCTCCCCCTTCTCCCCATGGACGACCTCAACCAAAAACTAAACAACATTTATCCTGGTAAGGTAGTACGGAAAGACCTGACAAAGCGCATCAAAGAAGGTGCAAATGTACCCGTCTATGTGCTGGAGTATCTATTGGGTATGTACTGTGCCACAGATGAAGAAACTACTATTGCAGAAGGCGTTACTCGTGTCAAAAATATCCTAGCTCAAAATTATGTTCGTCCTGATGAAGCGGAGCTAGTCAAATCCAAAATTAGAGAATTAGGACGTTTTACAATCATTGACCAAGTAAACGTCACACTCAACGAAAAAGATGATATTTACCAAGGTACCTTAACCAATCTCGGTATTAAAGGTGTAGTAATTGACCCAGAAACTGTGAAACTAAATTCTAAACTCCTAGGCAGTGGAATTTGGTGTATTTTACAAATGGAGTACGAAGGAGGGACAAAACCTAGTCCTTTTATTGTCGCCAGTCTCAAACCCATTCAAATGCCTCATGTAGATATGGATGAACTGTTTACAGGTCGTCCAGCTTTTACCCGCAATGAATGGATTGACCTGTTAATCAGGTCAACCGGACTAGAACCAACTATTGTGAGCGACGAGGTAAAATGGCATCTACTCGCGCGTTTAATACCTCTTTGCGAGAATAATTATAACTGCTGTGAACTTGGCCCCGTTCCACAGGTAAATCCCACGTTTATAAAGAAGTTTCTCCCAACAGCATCCTTGTTTCTGGCGGTAAAACCACAGTAGCCAATCTTTTTTATAATATGTCCACCCGGCGCGTGGGATTGGTCGGTTTATTTGATGTAGTTGCTTTTGATGAGGTCGCTGGTATCAGCTTTCATGACAATGATGGTGTACAAATCATGAAAGACTACATGGCTTCAGGTTCCTTTGCACGGGGTAAAGCAGAAATTACCGCTAATGCTTCTATGGTTTTTGTGGGTAATATTGATCAAAGCGTAGAATCTTTGGTAAAAACCTCTCATTTATTGGCGCCATTTCCTGAAGCCATGATTGATACTGCCTTTTTTGACCGCTTTCACGCCTACATTCCCGGTTGGGAAATTCCCAAATTCAGCCCAGAGAATTTTACCAATCAATATGGTTTTATTGTTGATTATTTAGCAGAGTGGTTGCGGGAAATGCGTAAACGCAGTTTTGCCGATGCTATTGACCGCTATTTTCGCTTGGGTAATAACCTCAAACAACGGGACGTGCAAGCAGTACGTAAAACTGTATCAGGATTACTAAAATTACTTTTCCCCGATGGTTCATTTAGTAAACAAGATGTCCATGATGCTCTAGTATATGCACTGCGAGTGCGCCGACGGGTCAAGGAACAGTTAAAGAAAATTGGCGGTATGGAATTTTATGATGTCCATTTCAGTTACATTGACCTGGAAACAATGGATGAGCATTTTGTTTCCGTACCAGAACAGGGAGGATCTACCCTCATTAGCCAAGATATTCTTACCCCTGGTCATTTGCACTTGATCAGCACTGGAGATAGTAGTATTATCGGCGTTTTCAAACTCGAACTGCAAGCAGTACCAGGTAATGGCAAGCTGACCCGGACAGGCGTAGCCAATGCTACTAAAATCAAAGACAGTTTGCACATTGCTATGAATTACTTTAAAGCTAATGCTCAACGGGTTAGCAGCAGCATTCACCCAGGTAATTGGGATTTTTTACTCCAGTTATTAGATTTACAAGGTACTGGTATCCCCCAAGAAAGCGGACTTGCACTATTCATATCTCTGTGTTCTGCTACCCTGAAACGCAGTGTACAAATACAATTAGCTATCTTTGGGGAGATGACCCTGGGTGGTACAATAACTCCAGTCACTAACTTAGCTGGTAGCCTACAAGTAGCATTTGATGCCGGTGCTAAACGTATTCTTTTACCAATGGGTAGTGCTGTAGATATTGCTAGTGTTCCCCCTGAATTGTTTGCTAAATTTCAAACCTCTTTCTACACTGACCCAGTAGATGCAGTATTTAAAGCCTTAGCAGTTGATTAAATAGAATTGAAATAGAATTGAGGGGTACCTCGCAGCGGTTAATGGGGTGTGGGTAATTGATTTTGTATTTCCTGAGAGGCTTGAATGTGGTGTTCTACAAAATTCTGATCCCGCAAGATTTTATAGAGATTAACATTGTATTCTAGTAAACAGGCGTGTCCACTGTCAGGTAATACAGCTAACTTGGTGTTAGGTAAAATATTTACTAAGCGTTCGGCTTCCTGTACAGATGGCAAAAGGCGATCGCCAGCACCAGCAATCAGCAAAACTGCTTGAGTTAGTTGGCGTAACTCAGCTTGAGTGACGTTAAATTCCTTGAGTAAAGACAATCGCCAAGTAACTGTGGCTGGGGGTACAGACCGCATGGTTTTGAGCAGTTCGTGGCGCAAATGGCGGGGAATGCGTGGTAAGGATGCTAAAAATGGCAATAACCCTAGTGTGCCAACATCATAAAAGGATTCTGGAACTAAGTAAGTTAGTTGGGATGTCCAAGTTAACCAAGGGCGCAGCTGAAAGGCTGATGCTGGGTTAATTAAGATAATCCGCTTAAATAATTGTGGTGCTTGGGTTGCTACTTTCATGGCCAAACAACCCCCAAAGGACTCGCCACACAGGTAAACTGGTCTTTGTGAGCTTTTTTGTAATTCGGTATTAATTAAGTCCAAGACGTTGTTGCTTAACTCATCCCAGGTGGTGAGGTCTTGTCTGGGGATCGCTAAACACCGCACATCAAAGCCAACTTCTAAGCCGACCGTTTGCGATCGCAATAGTTCACCAGTTCCATCCAGTCCTGGTAAATACACAAATAACGGATACTCTAGTTGGACTCGGTTAGGAGTGAGAAAACACGGCTTTAGCTCAACTTTTGGCATTGTAAAATTTAAATTCAACTTTTTGTTGTTATGGAATTACCCGGGTAAATATCCGATTTGTTCCAGATGTGATCACACTAAGAGTGTGAAGCACAATCATGCACTTGAAATTATGATAAAATGATAGCGTGGATAGTAAGACCACATTGAATATAAATGACACAGTTAAGATAAAATCAATTTATCAAAAACTATTGAATTGGTGGTTTATTTACAGATAGACAAGTGAAATTAACAGGAAAGAAAGAGTTTCACTCCTGTGTATATCAGCATATATAGGACTCCTATTTTATTTTTGAACAAGACTCAAGTACACACGGCAATTCTTCTTACCTGTTCCCTGTTCCCTGTTCCCTGTTCCCTACCTAGACAAATCAATTCAGAAACCAAACCGGATTTCTATATTGTGTTTGAGAGTTGAAATGACCATTGTAAACAGTGTTAAGTTTTAACTTGTTAATTGTGCAGCGTCAATTGCTTAAGCCTAGTTTCCTGGGTTTGTCAAAAATACCCCCTATCTAATCTTTAATGAAAAGCTTAAACTAGTAAAATAGTAATTTAATTGTGGCAATGCTTAGTTAGTTCATTCACAACATTTTTGGCTTGTTTGCCATGATATTTTCGTTAATGTTGTGGTGTCACCGAATAAGGGCGGCCAATCAACACAGCCACCCTATGATAGATAACCAAGGGATGTAAACCGGGTTGATTAATTAAATAAAAGTCCTGACGGATCAAAAAACTTTGCAGTCCCAGAGGTAAACCATGAGTATTTACTTCTGTTAGGGAAGCGGACTGACAGGTCAGCGCTTGGGCGATCGCAATTGGTAAAATTCCCAAATAAAGTAGACCACAGTCCTAAATGAGCAAATCCTCTGTGAAATTCACCTACCTCCTTGAGGCGGAGAATGTCACCATTGGCTGAGTTCCTTGAGGAAAAACACCCGCCATCTGCTTTGACTGCTCAAAAAAGCTATGCTAGCTCTGGATAGCGTCGATACCGCTAGGTAATAGCCAGAAACATCCAGGCGATTGCTGGGAATCATCAATAATTAATATGATTTTTACAAAATATGGCATATGAGCTTGACTTAATCTTTACATTTCATTCTTGATATGAAGGTAGTCTTTAGGTATATAAATTTTATGCATCAAGGTAGTTAGGTTTTTGGAGTTTAGATTTATGTAGTGACGGTGACAATCAATCTGATAGTAAAAGATAGAAAATATTACTACTAGCTAAATAATCTTTTAGGACTCAAGGTAATGGATTTATACACATTAATAAATAATTGTTACAATTCTGAATTCGCTAATAGTAATTTACCATTTGTCAAACAAGTAGTAATATTATATGATTGCGGATATTGGCCAGTAAAAGTAAGATAGAAAAGGTTAATAATTTCTTTTTTTTATTCTGTATGAATTTAGTGGATAAAACAGAAAAAACATTTGCATTGACTACGCCCCTATATTATGTGAATGATGTTCCTCACGTGGGAAGTGCCTATACAACAATAGCAGCGGACGCAGTAGCCCGATTTCACAGGCTCCTGGGGGATAGGGTGCTGCTAATTACAGGTACAGATGAACACGGACAGAAAATTGAGCGTTCAGCAGAAAGTTTAGGAAAAGCCCCACAAGAATTTTGCGATCAAATTGTGCCTAGCTTTATCAGCTTATGGCAGTTATTAGATATTCAATATGATCGCTTTAGTCGGACTACAGATTCTCGCCATGAAGCCATAGTTAAAGAGTTTTTCCACCGAGTCTGGGAAAAAGGTGATATCTACCAAGGACAACAGAAAGGTTGGTACTGTGTATCTTGTGAAGAATTTAAGGAAGAACGGGAACTATTAGAAGGACACCGCTGCCCTATTCATACTAACAAGGAAGTGGAGTGGCGGGACGAGCAAAATTACTTTTTCCGCCTATCTAAGTATCAAACGCAGCTAGAGGAATTTTACCAGTCTCGACCAGATTTTATTCAACCAGGGAGTCGTCGTAATGAAGTCTTGAGCTTTGTTAGCCAGGGTTTACAAGACTTTTCTATTTCACGGGTCAATCTGGAATGGGGTATTCCTGTACCAGTTGATCCCAAGCATACCCTTTATGTTTGGTTTGACGCGTTGCTAGCTTATGTCACCGCACTACTAGAAGCAAATTCAGAACCAACTTTAGCTAATGCCTTAGAAACTTGGTGGCCAATCAATTTGCACTTAATTGGTAAAGATATCCTCCGATTTCATGCAGTGTATTGGCCAGCTATGCTGATGTCAGCCGGTTTACCCTTACCCGATAAGGTGTTTGGGCATGGTTTTTTAACTAAAGATGGCCAAAAAATGGGTAAGTCTCAGGGTAATACACTTGATCCTGTAAGGCTAGTGGAAAGCTATGGTAGTGATGCGGTTCGTTATTACTTCCTTAAGGAAATCGAATTTGGCAAAGATGGCGATTTTAATGAAGTTAGATTCATTAATGTTTTGAATGCAGATTTGGCTAATGACTTAGGTAATTTGCTGAATCGGACGTTAAACATGGTGAAGAAATACTGTACTGGCGATGGAGTGCCAATTGCAAATGAAGCCATTAATGACGAAAATCCTTTGAAAGCGATTGGTTTAAGTCTAGGAGAACAGGTAAAACAAGCCTATGAGGCGCTAGCTTTCAACCAAACCTGTGAAGCTATCCTGATGCTGGTTCGTACCAGTAACAAGTTTATTGATGAACAAGCCCCTTGGTCACTATATAAACTAGGAAAGCAGCAGGAAGTGGAAACGGTACTGTACGCAGTTCTAGAATCTGTTAGACTAGCAGCTTATCTCCTGTCCCCAATTATTCCGAATATCAGTAGCGCCATTTATCAGCAGCTGGGCTTTGGAATCGACTTTAATGATCAAATAAAAACTTCAATGCTTGCCGGTTTTGCCACCCATGCAAAATGGGGTGTACTAACCAGTACACAATCCTTGGGTAAACCCCATCCCGTGTTCAAGCGCATAGAAACTTCAAAAAACCATTAGTCCTGTTTATTTTTCGGTTTTGTTCAAGTTCTTAATTTTGTCAAAAAACTTATCGGGGCTTAATTTATTAGCTCCGAAACCTTATCATAAGCTGTTCTAGCATATCACCTTGCTAAAGCGTATCAAATATAACAAGAATAATAATGAGGTATGAGAACAATGTTGAATAATCTAGAAAGTGACTCAATATTTACACCGGAACAAGTCTTAGAAAATCGAGGTCGTGTCGCTATCTTTATTGATGGTTCTAATCTATTTTATGCTGCTTTACAACTGGGAATTGAAATTGACTACACGAAGCTACTATGCAGATTAACTGGGGGATCTAGACTATTGCGTGCTTTCTTTTATACAGGTGTAGACAGAACCAACGAAAAGCAACAAGGGTTCTTGTTGTGGATGCGTCGGAATGGCTATCGAGTGATTGCCAAAGATTTGGTGCAGTTGCCGGACGGATCAAAAAAAGCTAACCTGGATGTAGAAATTGCCGTAGATATGATGGCTTTAGTAGATTCTTATGATACCGCGGTATTAGTCAGCGGCGATGGTGACTTGGCATACGCGGTGAACTCAGTTAGCTATCGTGGTGTGCGTGTAGAGGTCGTCAGCTTGCGCTCAATGACCAGTGATAGCTTAATCAACGTCAGCGATCGCTATATTGATTTAGAAGCCATCAAAGAGGATATTCAAAAAAACCCGCGACAAAGCTATCCATATCGACCTCTATCCAGCATGGGGTTTTTGGAAGATATCAGGGAAAGTGATCAACACTTAGAAATCCAAGATTAATGAATTATCGAAAAGGCAGGCCAGAAAAGAGGGTAAATTGTCCTAAAACAAGGCAAAATAATCAAAATTTACCTATATTGATTTTATTACAAAATCTGAAGGGGGTCGAAATAAAAGCTCACCTTTTTTACCTGCCTTTAACTTTTTTATTGTTACTTGGTTTAGTTGCTTGTGGTGGTAGATACCCAATAGCTGAACAAGCTAAAGATTCTGATTCATCTCCCCAAGAAAGTAATTTGACATTTTTCGATGTCACCTTAGAGCAAGCGGACGAGGTCGGAAAACCGCTATGGAAAGTGCGAGCTAAAAAAGCGAGATACACTCAAGACAAACTTGGTGAGGCAGAAAATCCCATTGGTCAACTATACCAAGATGGCAAACCGGTTTACGAAATACAAGCAGAAAGAGCAGATATTGAACAGGATGGTCAGCGGCTATTTCTCAAGGGAAAGATAGTGGCTACGGATCCTAAGAACGGTATTGTATTGAAAGGTAATGAATTAGAATGGTTACCTCAAGAAGATTTATTAATTGTCCGTAAGCAAATCAATGGAACTCATAAACGACTAAAAGCATCTGCGCAAGAAGCACGAGTTAAAACTCGCGAACAACGTATAGAATTTTCTGGTAGCGTAGTAGCTAGCTCCGTTGATCCCCAAATGCAAATGCGAACGGAAAATTTAATTTGGCAGATTCCAGAAGAAATATTAATTAGTGAAAGCACCATAGAAATTGACCGTTACAACAACAATCAAATTACTGACCGTGGAAAGGGAGATGCTGCGGAAATAAACTTAAAAAGCCAAATTGCCACGATCAAAAAAAACGCCCAGTTAAATTTATTAGACCCACCGACGCAAATAGCTAGTAAGTCTATGACCTGGGATATGAAAGCAGAAACAGTGAAGACTAATTCGACTCTGAGTGTTGTCCAGACTGCTGAGAATGTGACTGTAACCGCCAACAGAGGCGAAATGAAAATAGCGAATAAAATTGTGAATTTAACAGGAAATGTCAACGCTATAGGGCAACGTGGTCAGACTCTCAAATCTAATCAATTAAGTTGGTATCTCGACAAGAAATTATTAGAAGCTCAGGGAAATGTTTTTTATACTCAGATTGACCCACCAATAAATTTTACAGGTGGAACAGCCATTGGTAACCTACAAACAGAGGACATTGTAGTTAAAAGTGGGAAATCGGGTGGCAGGGTAGTAACAGAAATTATTCCTCAAGATGTTGGTACTAGTAATTAGGGAACAGGGAACAGGGAACAGGGAACAGGGAACAGGGAACAGGGAACAGGGAACAGGGAACAGGGAACAGGGAACACACCCAATACACCCAACACACCCCACCCTAACCCTCCGGTTAGGGTGGGTTCAAATAATATTCGATACACTAATCATGACTTGACAAACATCCTCTGAGAATAGTTGACACCCCCACAGGAGGGTCTAATAATCCTTGATTGTTTCAGTGTATCTACCCAATCAAGGATTATTAGCAGGGAACAAAATTGCGTTACGACTAGGGGTGCCCAATTCAGGTAAAGAATATTTAGGAGAGTTGGGAGTAATAGTAGAGGGAATATTGGGAGATACTTGCAAGCGTTGGACAAGAGCTTGTAAAAACCGATCTTGACTAGCTCGGAAGGCTGGAATTTGTCAACCACGGTTAATAATAGCAAACCAAACCAAACCGCGATCGCGTGTAGGGAAGACTCCAGCCAAAGCACTAACCTCGCGCAAAGTACCAGTTTTCATCACAGTAGCATAAGGCATATTTCTAGCTTGCATTGTTCCTCGACGGTCAAATCCAGAGGTAGGAAACAAGTCAGCTACATTAATATTGTGGGTGGTAGCTTCCCGTTGAATTGCCATTAACATAGCACAGGCAGCCCTCGGAGAAATACGATTGTCTACTCCCAGACCTGAACCATTAATTAATTGAATTTCTGCCTCCGGGACTCCGGCAAATTTGGCAGCCTGCGATCGCATTTTCGCTGTACCTCCTAGGGATTGAGCCAACATCTCAGCCATGACATTGTTACTAAAAACATTCATTTCCTTGATAAGTTGGTGTAAAGGTAAAGAACCGCGACGCATCAATAGGGTTTCTTGGGGGTTTGGTTGGGATGCTGATTTTACAATACCCGCAATCACAACTTGAGGTTTAGCTGTGCCCTTGGGCATGGTTGAATATATGTAATTTGCCTGACGAGTCCAACTTAAATGATTTAGGGCTTGCTTGAGCATCTGAGCAGCTAATATAGGATTTGGTTCAAAATTCATGGCAAAATTCCCCCTGATCACCAAATTTCCCGTTACCTGCTTAATACCCATTTGATTGAGACTATTACCCAGGGCGAAGGCTTCTTCCCAAACAAACATGGGATCACCACCACCAGTAATCACCAAATCACCTTGCAATACACCGTTAACTATTGGACCTGTAGAGCTGACCAAAGTTTCAAATTGGTGGTCTGGCCCCCAAGTTTTCAAAGCCACAAGTGAAGTAGCAATCTTAGTTAAAGAAGCAGCTGGTAGAGGTGTTGTACCTTGATGATTAGCCATCAAAATAGGTCCGGACTGTAACCAAATACCCTGACTCTCGGTCAAATTTTCCGGTACTAATTTCGTGGTAATTAGTTCCTGTAAATATTGCTGAACTGTGGTAGACCCTGCTGGATTAGGATCAGGAGCTAGAACTAAACCACGGCTATTGTGTAAAGCCAAAGTTTCCAAAGCTTCTGTGGGCTTAATTTGTACCCCAGCCATTTCCAGCCAAAGAGAAATTAAACCCGAACCTAATAATTCCAGCATCTTGATCCCCCTATATGTTTCCTGAGCTAATATACAAGTTTTTTGCTCATGATCAGTATTGACCAGGAATAATATCTGTCAAACCGCCCCTACTTTCTTTCTGGATGAGGTTTTTCTGCCACAGAAGGTGTACCCATCTGGTTAATTACCGCAATCATTTGATACAGGCGACCCAAATCACGTTGGTTAAAATACAACACCAGACGGGGTAATTCCTCGGTCTCATCTTGGTTTTCTGGGGGTAAAGCCTGACTTTTGATAATTTTTCCTTTTACCAGAATGTCGCTAAAGTTAGCATTTAATTTTTCCACCGCAGCATCAGATAAATCTGTTGATAGACGAATGACCAACTGTTCACCTACGTAACGGCTAGAGTGGTAAACTTGATAAAAATTGGTGATAGCATGACAAGCTACTTCCAGGTTATCTGTGACTGTGTAAAGGCTGGGGTCTTCAGGACTGACAAGACCTTTCTGCACAAGTTGTTTATCAATATATTCGCTCCAGGAGCGCCAATAATCTCCACCTGGATGATCAATTAAAACTACAGGAACCGGACCAAATTTACCCGTCTGGCTGAGGGTCATACACTCAAAAGCTTCATCTTGAGTACCAAAACCTCCAGGAAATAAAGCCACGGCATCACTTTCTTTGAGGAGAAACAGTTTGCGGGTGAAGAAATACTTAAAATGGATTAGCTTAGGATCACCCTCAATAAATGGGTTAGCCTGTTGCTCAAATGGTAACTGAATATTTAAGCCAAAGGAATTATTTCGCCCTGCGCCTTCGTTACCTGCCTGCATGATGCCGCCGCCACCGCCTGTCATTACCATAAATCCTAACTGACAAACAGCGCTAGCAAATTCCAGGGCTATCTGATACTCCTGTGTTTCTGGGGATAGACGAGCAGAACCAAAGATAGTTATTTTGCGGACGTGTCGATAGTCATAAAATAACTGGAAACCTCGCTCCATATCTGCTAAAGCGGCCGATAAGATTTTCCAGTCCAGACGTTCAATTTCACTGTCAGCTAAACGCACTATAGTAGCCAGTGCCTGCTGAATCAGTTGCCGATTTTTTAACGTTGGTAACCGGTCAAATAGTTCAGCGATGTCCGCCTGGAGACTCTCTAATGTTTCAAACGACGCAGATGAGGTCATGAGAACTTTCGTCACAATGGCATTACATTTTACCTAATTTTGCAATGCAATAGACAACTGCCTTGGGCAGTCGTGTTTGATAATTAGTGGTTGGTAAAGATTTATGAAAGTAAATTTTTAGAAAAGGCCTGTTATTTTAGCAGTGGTCATCTCAAACTCTTTACCACAACAGAAAATTTTTGGAGACGCGAGTTTTCGCGCCTCGCATATTGATCTAAATCTAGAGCAAATGGCAGGATCAAAAGGATGTTGATCCCAATTGAGTTTCAAAGATATTTTTCCAAAGTGTTAACTAATGTAGTTTTAGGTACTGCGCCAACTACCATATCAACTTTCTCCCCACCTTTAAAAATCATTAACGTGGGGATACTGCGGATACCGTACTTACTAGCAACGTTAGGATTCTCGTCAGTATTGACTTTCGCAACTTTTATTTTACCTTCAAACTGATTGGCTATTTCCTCCACTACAGGAGCTACCATGCGGCAAGGACCTGCACCAGGGCCCAGAAGTCAACTAAAACGGGTACATCACTCAGGAGTACTTCTTGATCAAAACTAGAATCTGTAACTTGTGCGGCTGCTGACATGCCTAAAAACCTTTGCCAATTATATTTTTGAGTTTGGTGAAAATTCTACCATAGCAAAAGCAGCAGCTTAGAGGTGAAGAATGTACATTTGCAACGAAGTTAAAGAAATTATGGATAAACATAAGGAACCGCCCGAACAGTAGTCCGGGCGGAGTGTGGTGTGAGGAGTGAACGGAAACATGCGTCTCCGCTATCTCTATTGTAGGCTACAGATTGGATTTTTCCAGGATTTTTTTAAGAGTCTGGAAAAAAATTTCTGCCAACTTTGAGTTTGGGTATGGGGTATAGGGCATGGTAGAAACTAAATAATTTATTTCTTATTAGTGATTCTCTAGTGCCTATGGGGGATTTTTTATTTACCCATGCCTAATTGTTGGGCTTTTTGGTACACTTTTCCCTCGGTTAGTAGGGAAGGAGCGATTACCACTTCTACTTGCTGCATTTCTTTGATGTTTTTGGCTCCTAATGTACCCATGCTAGTTTTCAAGGCTCCCAAAAGATTATGAGTACCATCATCTAGTCCGGACAGGACCAATGAGTATTTGTTCTAGACTGCCAGTAGTACCAACGTTAATGCGCGTACCACGGGGCAATACTGGGCTAGGAGTTGCCATTCCCCAATGATAGCCACGGCCAGGGGCTTCCGCGGCTCTCGCAAAGGGAGAACCAATCATCACACCATCAGCACCGCAGGCGATGCACTTACAAATGTCGCCACCGGTGATTAGACCGCCATCGGCAATGATGGGGATATAGTTACCAGTTTCCCGATAATAGTCATCTCTGGCTGCGGCACAATCAGCGATCGCCGTTGCTTGTGGTACACCTACGCCCAAAACGCCGCGAGAGGTACAAGCCGCACCCGGTCCAATTCCTACTAATACCGCAGCCGCTCCGGCTTTCAGTAAATTCAAGGTGACTTCATAGGTGACGCAATTGCCCAAGGCCACCGGAATGGGCATAGAACGGCAAAATTCTGCCAAATCAAGGGTAACTATCGAATCTGGGGATAAATGCGCTGTAGAGACTACTGTAGCCTGGACAAAAAATAAATCTGCTCCGGCTTTTGCCACTACCTGACCATATTTACTGGCTGCGGCTGGGGTTGCACTCACCGCGGCTATACCACCTTGCTGTTTAATTTCCTGAATACGTTTTTCAATTAATTCCGGCTTGATCGGTTCGGCATAGAGTTCTTGCATAAGGGAAACAAATTCACTTTTCCCTACAGAGGCAATCCGATCTAAAATCGGATCTGGGTCGGCATAGCGAGTTTGGATACCTTCTAAATTGATGACTCCTAATGCTCCTAACTGTGACAAGCGTACAGCCATCTTCACATCCACTACCCCATCCATGGCACTGGCAATTATCGGGATTTCTCGTTCAATATTGCCGATAGTCCACTTAGTATCTGCCAGACTTGGATCTAGTGTTCTGTTACCAGGAACTAGAGCAATTTCATCAATTCCATAAGCTCTACGAGCTTTTTTCCCGCGCCCAAGTTGAATTTCCACGCTTTAACTTTTCTCAAATCTGTTTAAGCTAGGGTATCAAATTGTGAGGGTATTTGCAGCAGTTTTTTTTGCCAGTAATGAATATGAGGATTTACCCCAGTGTCAGCGGAAATTTGAATTTTCTGTTTTTACTCATAAAAATATCGCGGTAAGTGGGAAACTCAGCGGCTTTAGCCCTGAGAGTTAAGCGAATTGGTGGTTTTAACCACCTTGGTCTTTTTAGTTTTTGGCGTGATGCGGGTCTTCAATATATCGTTTGATGACCTCACTACTAACAAGCGCTTTCTTTTTCCTGGCAATTTGTAGCGATCGCTTTTCCGCATCCAGTTCTTTTTGCTCAATTGCTACTTGCGTTGTTAACTCAACTTCCCGTTTTTGTTCAATGCAACGCTGAATATTTTCAGTTCTTAAACGCACACCTTGGGCATCAAAAAACTTATCTGGGTCATAGGTAAAACTTTCTAATATTTCGGAATTAGACTATGATTTTGGTTATTTTTTTCTTTGCACACAAGAATATATTTTTTAAAATTTTGTATAATTGAAGGTGAAATATTTAACTAATTTTAAAATTATTTGCAGGAATAATATTTAGTTTGTTTGGCAGATTTCAAACACTGTTTTATTCAAGGCGTGATTATGCTAAGATGACGCGGATTCAGGCTAGAAGTGAGGAAATACCGGATATATTTGTCTAATAGTCAACAGGGAATAATACCGTGGTCTGAGGACTGAGTAATTTTCCTCCTTGAAGAGTGAGTCCTATAGCAGCCAGAATTGTTACAATTCTTTTAGATTAGATATTGAAGCCTTGATCCAGTCTGAAACCTTAGAACTACTCGAATGGCATCGCCTCTGTCAGCATCTTTCCACATTTGCGGCTACTAAACTAGGGGCGATCGCATCACTGCATCTGAAAATACCTGCATCTCAAGCAGAAAGTGAGCAATTACTTGCCCAGACTAAAGAAGTTTACCAACTGGAGAATCGAATGACAACGGGATTGTCATTTGAGGGTGTTCAAGATATTGGCGATTCTTTAGAACGGGCAGAACTTAGCGGTATTTTAGCAGGGGATGAACTGCTAGCGATCGCTACGACCTTGGCAGGGGCGAGAAATTTACGCCGCGTCATTGATAATCAAGAAGATTTGACCGTACTCACACAGTTAGTTGCTGATTTACGGACTTATCCCGAACTAGAGCAGGAAATACACCGATGTATTGATGAACGAGGCCAAGTAACCGACCGTGCTAGCCAAAAACTGGGGGAAATTCGTACAGAAGTACGTAAATTACGCGCTCAAATTACTCAAAAATTGCAAAATATATTACATGCAAAATCGAGCGCAGTTCAAGAACAAATTATTACCCAAAGAGGCGATCGCTTTGTTATCCCAGTAAAAGCACCCCAAAAGGATGCGATACCGGGTATTGTACATGATACTTCTACCAGTGGAGCTACTCTTTATATAGAACCTAATTCTATAGTGCCTTTGGGTAACCAACTGCGACAGACTCTCAGAAGAGAGGAAGTTGAAGAAGAAGCCATTCGTCGGATGCTGACACAGCAAGTCGCAGCAGTCAAAGTAGATTTGGAACGGTTGTTAGCAATTGTGACCACATTGGATTTAGCAACCGCCAGGGCTAGGTACAGTTTTTGGTTAGGAGCTAATCCTCCCAGATTTATTAACCGTGGGGAAAATGAAGTCATTACCCTAAGGCAATTACGCCATCCTCTGTTGGTGTGGCAACAGCAGCATGAACATGGTCAAGGGGTGGTTCCAGTGGATTTATTAATTAGTCCCCATATTCGGGTAGTAACGATTACTGGACCAAATACCGGTGGTAAAACAGTCACTTTAAAAACCCTGGCCTTAGCAGCATTAATGGCGAAGGTAGGGTTATTTGTTCCCGCCCGCGAACCAGTAGAAATACCTTGGTTTGACCAGGTATTAGCTGATATTGGGGACGAACAATCATTACAGCAAAGTTTATCAACATTTTCTGGACATATTCGCCGGATTAGTCGGATTTTGAATGCTTTGAGTCTTGGGGAACAGGCAGATATCCATACCCAATCCCTCGTCCTTCTGGATGAAGTGGGAGCGGGAACTGATCCAGCAGAAGGTAGTGCTTTAGCGATCGCTCTACTACAATATCTAGCTAATCATGCCCGGCTAACAATGGCCACAACTCACTTTGGTGAATTAAAAGCGCTCAAATATGATGATCAGCGATTTGAAAATGCGTCTGTAGAATTTGATGAAAGCACACTTTCGCCTACCTACCGTTTATTATGGGGGATTCCTGGACGTTCTAACGCCTTAGCAATTGCTCTGCGTTTAGGTTTAAAACCAGAGGTGGTAGAACAGGCAAAAACTCAAGTGGGAGGAGCTACGGACGAAATTAATCAGGTGATTGCTGGGTTAGAAGCGCAACGCCGCAGCCAAGAAACTAAAGCTGCGGAAGCTCAAAGTTTGTTGCAGCAAGCGGAACGTTTATATAAGGAAGTGTCGGCAAAATCTCAAGCTTTGCAGGAACGGGAAAAAGCTTTGCGGATTGATCAGGAAGTAGCAGTACAACAAGCCATCGCTCAGGCTAAAGGTGAAATTGCCCAAGTGATTCGCCGGTTGCAAAAAGGTACACCTAAAGCCCAAGATGCTCAACAAGCAACGGATGCATTAAATCAAATTGCCCAAAAATATCAACCAAAAGCACCAGCAAAACCCAAAGTTGGGTTTAAACCCAAAGTGGGCGATCGCGTGCGGATTTCCCAGTTTGGACAAACAGCGGAAGTTTTAACTGCTCCCGATGAGGATGGTGAGTTCAGCGTTCGCTTTGGGATGATGAAGATGACGGTTAAGCTCGAAGACATCGAATCTTTGGATGGTCAAAAAGCTGAACCAGTAGTTAAACAGAAGCCCGCGGTAGTTCCTCAGCCGGAAAAACCCGCCCCAGCTATTCGCACGTCTCGAAATACAGTGGATTTGCGTGGTAAACGGGTAGCAGATGCGGAAATTATCTTAGATCAGGCAATTTCTGAAGCTACAGGGCCAATCTGGATTATTCACGGACATGGTACGGGTAAGTTACGGCAAGGAGTTCACGCCTTTTTGCATCAGCACTCCAGAGTTAGCCACCACCAACCAGCAGAACAAGTAGATGGTGGTAGTGGTGTCACCATTGCTCATATTAAATAATTGACATCTCCCCTGGTTGAAACACAGGGGATTCTAAACTGATGTTGCTACGCAGGCCTAAGCCATGCTACGCAACGTTTACAACGTGATTTACTTAATTTAATAGATTAGGTAAATTACGTCGTTTTGGGACTGTCAAAGCTCCCCTACCCACCTTGGCTAAGGTCATACTTAGCTGTGTGGCTACTTAAGTTGGCATCTTTTGGGTTTTTCACCATATTTGCTGATGTTTTCTTATTTTAAGTGAACAGAAATGCTTTGTAAATACCTGTCAAAACCTTTTTGTTAAGGATACGACAGGATAAATCCTGTTGAGTCACGTTTCATCCCCTCGCGAAAGCGTAGGGGTTCTCACGCTCCCACTATATTCTGATAGGCAATAAATATCATGGGTGCGGGCAAGTAAATTTTTAATATCTAGTTATTAGTTGCTTTTATATAAATTAGCAATTAGCAATTAGATATTAACTAAATTCAGCAATGTTTATTTATACATGAATAAGGAAGCATTTAATTTATCAATAACTTCATGTGTTTTGTCAAGTAAATTGGTGGAAAATTGATTTTCCTCTAGTAAAGTAAGACAAAGACTATTGCTGTTGACTAAATGAGCAAAGCGATGGGAAACCAACCTTAATATTTAAGGGTCTGGTTTCAAAATGGGTAACAGCAACAGACCCTACAGACTGATCACCTATGCTAAACGTTATGCACTCGGCCGCCGATTCAGCCACACCAAATCCTCAGTGGGACGATTTAATTAAGCTTCCAGTCTCAAACACAGTTCAGTGGGAGAATATCAAGACCCAGTTAGACTTGGTGCTGTTAGCGCTAGAAACTTTCACTGGTATTGGTTCCGAAGCTATGTTGTCTGCGGCAATTAACCTGAATTTAGAGTCAAGAGTGCCAGACCGGGTAGCTTTATGGCGATTGCGTCAGTCTAATCCCCTACGCAGGGGACAAGGTGGACGAAAAAAGCTAGATGTAGAAGAAGCTCGAGCAATTGTTCTCATTACCTGCTACCTCGCCAAACAGCACCAGGAATTAATTCGCCGTGCTGTTGGTCTACTGGAAAAAATGGCGCAAAAGAATCGGGAGCAGCGGCTCGCCCCGCTTCGCTATCATCAGGCTGCTTTACTTGGAGATTATATCGATGCTTTCTGTAATACCTACCAAGAACGGATGGAAGAAGACGACCAAATAACCACGGATCTACTCACAAACTTAGCGCTAAAACTGCTTGTGGATTTACTTTTTTATAGTGCGCCTGGTGGACACCGCCGTCTCTGGTTAGCACTAATAGAGAGTTCCAATTTTAGATAATCGTCTTCTTGGTCGTTTCTGCTATGCCACCATTTAATTCTGTCATTAGACGCTACGCACGCCCTAACTGTACCCTAGAAATATGGGCGCAAAGTTCGCCGTTGTCCCATTTAATGGGAAAAACTGTGATCAAGCAGCTAACCTTTGAGCTATATTTTGAGGATGCCCAAAGACTAGAAGCAGGTAAAATCGTCATTAGGGGCGATCGCGATCAACTAGAAATTTTGTGTGATGTTGTCACCAACTATGTACAAAAATTTCTACAGCAACCCCCAAATAACTTTTGGCTGAGTCTTTGTGAACCTCATGATTCCACGAAAGTATCTCATGATTCAGAGTTCACAGATTTTGACCAGACTCCACTACCGAGCGCTAAACCCTCGAAATCTTTTACCTCCCAAACATCTCAGAGCAAAATCTACTTAGAAGCAGACAATGATATAACTCATAATCTATTTCTTGGTTCTCTTTCTAACCCAACATCTGGCTCTGTAATTATATTGAGTTTGCTGCAACTTTTCGATTTAGCAACTGCTTTAGATGAGTATTCTGCTGATGTTATGGCCTTACCAAATTTAAATAACAATAATAAACTTTTGCGATTACCAGCTTGGTCTCCCATTGCCGCAGTCATGGTTTTAGGTGTAGGACTTATACCACTGACTTGGAACTTTGTCAATAATAGGCAAAATCAAACACAGATAGCGAAAACTGCTGTAAAACCGTCTGTGGATGTTCCCACACAGCAACCCGAAGTTACGCCCGCGGGTAATTTAACCTCTCCACAAACCTTAGCCTCGAACTCTCAAGTTACCACTGGCACATTCCCAGAACCGCCCCTAAAGCCATCTAATTCTAGCATCCTGACTAATCCCTCTTCATCCCTACCATCTGGGCCGGATCCAGTGTTTCTATCTCAGCCGTTCGCGCAGCGTAGCCTCTCTTCTGGATATACATTACCCAGTATCTCATCAGTTCCCTTGTCTGTTTCCACTAATCCCCAGCCAAATCAGAGTTCTTCGCCATCTTCAGCAGTCAATCTACAGCAAAGGGAAAACACAATCAATGGCTCTGCAAATATTGCTACTCCATCAAATAATAATAATTCATTAGTTGGTAGGTCAACGAGTCAACCGGTAACTCCCAAATCGGAAACTTTGGCCGCCGGTAGTCAGTTATTTGATATCCCTCAAGTAGCAGAAGCTCGAGAAATATTTACAAAGCGCTGGCAGCCACCTAGTGGATTTACACAAACACTAGAGTACAGTTTAATGGTTAATGATAATGGTAGCATTGACAGGATTTATCCCATCAATCAGGCTGCGAGAATATTCATTGAGGATGCGGGGATGCCTGAAATTGGTAAACCCTTTGTTTCTGCCAATAAAAAGGGAGAAATTATCAGAATTCGAGTCCTTCTCAGCCCTGATGGCAAAGTTCAAACATTTGCAGAAAATGAATAATAAATAAGCAGATAGCCGAGTTATGGAAGAACTCGGCTATCTGATAGAGGTTTTCTGATGACAAGTTATTAAGAGTTTTTTGGAGGTTTTAATTTTTGTTTTTTACGCCGCCGTTGACTAGTAGATACAGCCTGTTCCACTGGATACCCGGCAATAGGTATTACCTGATATTTCCGCTCTTCTTCTAACTTTTTCAGTTCAGTGTAATCAACCCAATGGATGCAATCAACTGGACAAGTATCAATTGCTTCCTGAATGACTTCCTCTGAATCAGCATCTTGACGAATCACGCGCGATCGCCCATAGTCCGCTTCAATATAGAAGGTGTTACGGGCCACATGAGCGCAGTGTAAGCAGCCAATGCAGGTGATTTCGTCTACGTAAACACCCTTTTGACGCTGAACACCACCCAATTCCGGCTCTAAACCAGAGCGTTCTGGCTCATCCCGTAAGAAACCGCCTAACTCTGGTTCTGCACCGGAACGGTTGTTTTCTTCTTCTGACGGCGACGGCAGAAAATCAGCCATTACGCACTCCAGCGTTGTACTACTAAGCGAATTGAGCCATCTGGATTTTTTTGTTGTTCTGCCACTTCAAAGCCTACACGAGCTGTTTCTTTCACCACTGTTTGGTAAGCATAGCGTTGGGTTACTTGGCGCAAGAACCCATCCACAGATAAGCCTTGTTGCCAATATTGCAAGTCAGCCACCAATTCATATTCTTTGCCATTCCATCTAAAGCCGATGTCATAGCCATTTTCCTGCTCAATAGTGACTTCCGCAGGATGGGTTTGACCGCGATAGCCACGGACTTCCCGTGGTCCGGGTTTCCAGTCTATGCCCAATTCAGTGAGTGCATCTTTTAAAGAGTCCAGGTTACGGATTTGAGTCTTAATTTGGCTAAAATGTGACATGGCAGTGATTAATAAATGAGACTAAACTGTGAGGAAAAACTTACCAATCGCTGTATGTGGCTTGGGTATTAGCCACGGAGGATTGTTGCAACTGAGTAGCAAAAAATTCTGAGGTTGGCTCATGACTAAGTACTTGTCCTAGCTGTGCTTCTATTGCTGCTGTGACCTCAGCGCATGAATTGCCCATAATGCCAGTGACTTTTTCTTGTACCCGACCGTCTGGATAGATGATGAACTCTAATGTCTCCATACTTTTGGCCAACCATGATACGACTTTTGAACTTGACCGCCTGAGCAGCCGGCTAAAAATATAGCCCTGGGAACATTGTTTTAGATACAAACTTGGCATTTGCTAACTAATGTTCCATCTCTCAAAATATATATCTCAGAATCTTTACAAAATTTATTATTATTATAAGCACATACATCACTTATTAGTTAGTTTCTCTTAACCTCACTAATTAGTCAAGCTCAAGATTGCTGTGAGAAAATGGGGAATAAAAACCCTGAAATCAAGCTATAGCAGTAGTTTATCCCCTTTTATGCTTCACAAAAATATACTTTTTATTGAAAAAGTTTATCATTACCATTGAATATATATTATTCTGTCCATAGATAACTTCAATGTGTGTGCTTTTACCCAGTGGCATTATTTAATATCTGCGCTCTGGGATACAATGCGATCATCTAATAGTACATATGTATTAGACGATCTAGTTACTGCTTTTTAGCAAAGCTAATAATAAGAAATACCTATTAAATATTTTGGCACAGAGGTAAGTTAAATAATAAACATCCCTGTGTTGGTATCCAAGGTCAAATCAGCAAAATATTCTCTTAAAAAAAGCATTATTCAGCTAACCAAACCAGGATAATGGAGCATAATTAACCTTTATAGCCATCAGCTAACACGGTAAATTCACTATGAATACACAACTAACCAACCTACCTATCCGCGTCGGAGTTCTGGGTTTTGGTGGACTGGGACAAGCAGCCGCAAAACTCCTCTCCAGCAAAGGGGAAATGATCTTAGTCGCAGCAGGCGACCAAAAAGGCTACGCTTACTCTACAGAAGGTTTAAATACTCAACAATGTATTCAAACCTACCAATCTCAAGGTTCTGTGGGTTATTTAGAACCATTTGGGACATTAAGTAATAGCAGCATTCAAGATTTAATTGCGACAGGTCAGCCTGTAGATGGTTACTTTCTGGCCTTACCAAACCTCCCTAACGATTTTATCCCCTCAGTAGCCCAAGAGTTTATCAAATCGGGTTGGCGGGGTGTGTTAGTGGATGCTATTAAGCGTACCAGCGCAGTAGAACAACTTTTGTCAATGAAAGCAGAACTACAAGCAGCCGGAATCACTTATATGTCTGGATGTGGTGCTACACCTGGATTATTAACAGCGGCTGCGGCTTTAGCAGCCCAAAGCTACGCCGAAATTCACAAGGTAGAAATTACCTTTGGTGTCGGTATTGCTAACTGGGAAGCTTACCGGGCTACAGTTCGGGAGGACATTGGCCATATGCCTGGTTATACTGTAGAAAAGGCTAGGGCAATGACTGACGCACAAGTAGAAGCCCTACTAGATAAAACCAATGGCGTGTTGACTTTAGAGAATATGGAACACGCTGATGATGTGATGTTAGAATTTGCCGGCATTTGTTCGCGCGATCGCGTTACAGTTGGTGGTATAGTTGACACTCGCAATCCTAAAAAACCTCTGAGCACCAACGTTAAAGTTACAGGACGTACCTTTGAAGGTAAGATTTCCACCCATACCTTTACCTTAGGAGATGAAACCAGTATGGCGGCGAATGTTTGTGGTCCGGCCTTCGGTTATCTTAAAGCTGGTAAACAATTACACGATCGCGGTATTTATGGGATTTTCACCGCAGCTGAAATTATGCCCCAATTTGTGAAATAAGCTGCTAGGGGCTAGCCTCTAGCCCCTTCTGATATTTGTCCTCAGTTTGTGGCTGAAAATTCTAAGCGATACCGATAGAGGGCCACTGGATGAGAAGCCGCTCTAAAGTAATTTGGGTCTTGGGGTGAAAGATAAACAGCAGTTACTTGATCTGCGAGGACGGTAGGATATAATGTAGCCAATTTATTGTAAGCTGTAGTTGATTCTACGGTATTGAAATATGGACGCGAATCACCTTTAAATAGTTGTTGAAAAACTTCCGATGTGATAAAATTACTATCAGAGGTGGTTTCTGTAGCGCGGGCGCTAATGATAGAAACTAATTGGCGATCGCAAACTTTAGCCGTCAAGCATTCCCCACGTAACCGGGTAATTTGGCGATTAGGTGAATGTGGGTCTATTTTCACTGATAAAACAGCTTCTTCACCTAAATAAGCCTTGGCCAAATTTAAACTATTAAATTTTCTATCTGCTACTACAACTGATGATTGCTCGGCAATTTTCGGAATCAATTTTAACCCACTGCTAGGGGGTTTTTGTCTAATAAAACGCACGAAAAAACTCACAGGTTGATTTAGTTGTTCGCGATTAGATTCAAATCCCGGGGTGACTATATCCGGTGCTAAAGGTGCAACCAAATCTACTAATGTACTTGTCACCTTCCATGAACCAGCCATCCAATCAGGATAAACCAAATCTCCTTGAGCAGTTTCCACAGATGTTATCTGTTCCCACTGGGGAAAATTTGCCAGGCGTTGAGACAATTCTCCTGCTGCTGCCGTACCATTGCATCCGAGTAGGCAGAAAATAACTAAGCTAAAAGTGCAAATCGCCCTGAGACTCAGCATGAATTTTATGGGATTTTGAACGTCGTGATATTTTGATTGCTGTATAAATCAGAATGAATTAACCACGGATCTAGACACCTTAGCGGCTATGGCTATAGGGTACACAGATGTTTTTGTAGTTTAGCATTTACATCGGTAGAGGTTGCCAAACTTCCCCATACTGTTGCTGTAAACTTTGCCAAGCTTCAAGTCCAGGTTCATATTCTCCGGGTTTACCCCATTGCAAAAATAAACTTAAAGCAACTTCCTGCTTGTGCAACTTTTAAGCTAATCAAAGCGATTAAACTAGATTAACTACGGCATCCGTCAATTCTGACTCCTCAGAAAGCATGATTTCATCATGGGTCACGGTGAAGGCAGTTGCTTGCAAAGCACGCAATAAAATATTGCGTGCGCCATTTACATCACGAGAAATCTGTATTCCGCAATGTGGGCATTTAAAAATTTTGTTTCCACCTAATTTATAGTGAACATGACCGCAGTTACCACAGGTTTTTGATGTATATGATTCGTTACAAAGCACGACTATTACACCTTTTCTTTGTGCCGCTTGCTTAAGATGTCGCTCAAATTTGTAATGGGAAAGAGTCAGCATTTGCCGTACAGACTTACTGTTGATTTTGCGTTTCTTCCCGCTACGTCCTTTAATCACCATTTGACTAGAATCAAAGGTTGGTAAGTAAATTACTTTGTAGGAATTAACAAGCAAGTTAACAGCTTTGTTATGCAAATCCTTAATTAAATTCTGAATTCTTTCTCTGACACGATTAGCAGCAATACGCATCTTTCTACGTTGACGGCATCTTGTTTTGGCAGAACGACTTATGAGATTATCAAGGTGCTGACACAATCTTTGTATGCGTCCGATGTCTCCCGTTCCAATCTCTAAGACATTCTCGCCATCAAAACCAGTTAAGAAAGTGCGATTACCAGGGTCTAATGCTATTACCCTATCACTACCAGTAGGTACGGTTTCTTTATGTTGAGGAAAGCAGCCAAACCATTTACCACGAAGGTAAACAAGCTCTGTACCATACTCGCATTGCTCAGGAACAGTTTGACCAATTGTAGTAAAACCTAAACCTTTGGTTGTGCGCGGATACCAAGTACCATTCTTGAAATTGCCTACCTTGAATTGAATAGCTTGGCTCGTGGCTTTACAGCTTTTAAATTTCGCGCTACCACCTTGAGTGCGAGCCTGTTTAAAGGCATCAAATGCCTCAAAACAAGCTTCTTGACGTTGATGTCCTGGTAAGGTTTTCACCCATGACGGTACATCCATTTTTTGAGCTATTTTATCTAACTCCTCAGCAGATATCTTAACTTCTTTTTCTGTGCTAGTTTTCTTATCAATAATTAGTCTGACTTGAGTATCATAATTATTGTGAAGATAACTAATACACTGATTGAAGTAATAACGATAAGCGGCAAGCCAACGCTTCCAAACTCGATGTAATTCTTTACTAGGAAATAGCCTGATTTTCAATACACTGTTCGGTAACTGCTTTGTCGATTTCTTGTGACGCGACTTCTTTTTGTAAGTCTTCTTTGATGATTGACTTGTATTTTCTAAGCCCGTATAACCTGCTAGAGAAACAGTGGATGATTGACAACATATCTTGTACGAGTTCCTGTTCTGGACTGAGCTGGCGGTCATTGAGAACCACGAGTTCGCACTCAAATTTTGTGCATAACCACCTAACCAATTCAAATCCGAATCGGACAAGTCGGTCAGGGTGGGTAACGACAACACGTTGGATATCGCCGTCGATGATTCGTTCCAGAATGGCGAGGAATTTTTTCCGTTGAAAATTGAGTCCGCCTCTGGATATCTTGTGCGTAAGTGTTCAAGTTGTCGTTTTCCTTGGGAGTGACATGCTGCATCAAAACTTCATTAAATCAACTACTTTTAGTCTAGGGTGATTTAGTAATATTTCCTCGTTTTAAGCAACTAAGTTACAATTAGCTACACGTCTAAAAATCGAATTGCATAATTCATCATTATTGTTCCTTAGCTTTCGTATTTTTCATAAGCAGCGACAATGCGTTGAACCAAGGGATGGCGGACAACATCTTTTTGAGTGAATTCACAAAAGCCAATACCTTCAACATTTTTGAGAACTTGTAAGGCTACAGCTAGTCCGGATTTTTGGTTCAGGGGTAAATCTGTTTGTGTAGTGTCACCTGTAATTACCATCCGAGAGCGGAAACCCAAACGAGTCAATACCATTTTCATTTGGGCGGGTGTAGTATTTTGGGCTTCATCGACAATTACAAAAGCATGGTTGAGGGTGCGTCCTCGCATATAAGCAAGGGGAGCAACTTCAATGACACCACGTTCCATTAAACTGGGGACTTTTTCTTGATCAATAAATTCATAGATAGCATCGTAAAGGGGGCGAAGATAGGGATTAACTTTTTGCTGCAAATCTCCCGGTAGAAAGCCCAGTTTTTCCCCTGCTTCCACAGCCGGACGGGTTAAAATTAACTTTTCCACCTGGTTATTCAGGAGTGCTTGCACAGCAACGACAACAGCCAGATAAGTTTTACCTGTTCCCGCCGGGCCAATGCAGAATGTTAAGTCATGCTTACGGATATCTTGAATGTATTCGCGTTGGCGAAAGGTTTTGGCACGAATTTCTTCACCGCGACGAGTTTTAGCTAAAACATCTCGCTGTAATTCTTGCAGTTCTCCTTGGCGATGATTATCTAGGGCTTGACGAGCTGTTAAAATATCGGCACTAGAGATAGTGTTGCCCTTAATCCAGATTTCTTCAAGCGATCGCACCAATTGAGCCGCCAGATGAACTTGCGCCTCCGTACCACCAATATGTAGTTCTTGCCCACGCAACACCAAATTAGCCCCTGTTTGCCGGGATAATAGTTTGAGATTTTCCTCTCTATCACCGCCAAGAGCGATCGCACTGGGAATATTAGGCAGCTGAATGATTAAGGCATCTGCCATAAGTATGTATTGCTTAATTTATGCAATTCGTTTTTTGACAACTAAATTAATTTTAAATTGAGAACTTTTGACAAAAAAACGGAATATCTGAGCGGGATTAAACCAACGCTCAGACTTTCTCTTAGTTAACTAGTGAGTCTTGGTTTGACAACTGGTCTGGGTATATTTACATTTGTGTCTCGTGTTTTAGGTTCTGACGATTGCTGTCCGCGCGCTGCCGAAGGCGATCGCTCTTGCTGGTCGTCCTCAGAAGACATTCCATCTCGACCTAAACCATTGCTGCCGTACATATCCAGGTAGACTGATTGTCCAGCAACTTCCGCCGCAGCCGCAATCACCGTTCTCATTGCCTGAATATTGCGTCCTCCTCGACCAAACACTTTACCCTTATCTTTGCTATCAAAGGCAATGCGAATCCAAACCCGTTTAAGCCCGTGAGCAGTCTCACAATCAATACTTAAACTTTCTGGAGATTCTAAAAATGGCTGCATCAAAAACCTAACTAACCCAACATAATTGGGACTAGCATTGAGAGATTTAATTCCGGAGTTAAGATGCGGTTGTGGCACTGACCTGTTCAAAAACATTGGCTTTTACTAAAATGCTACGGACGGTATCAGTGGGTTGGGCGCCTTGTTGGAGTCGCTTGACGATACCGGGAACATCTAGTCGCACTTCATCAGTTCTGGGGTTGTAGAATCCCAGTTCTTCCAGGGGACGGCCATCACGGCGAGCAAGGCTGTTAATGGCGATAATGCGGTAACTTGCTTCCCGCTTTTTGCCGTATCGCTTCAAGCGCAATTTAATCATGGTTGAGGAACAATTCTCCTAATCGTATTGGTTGGTACTAAAATGACAATTTTAGCACTTGCCTAGCATTAGCTGCTAGGAATCATGAACGGTGGAAAAATTCTAAAGATTGCCGAAGCCCTTCTTCTTTTTATCTTTGTTCTTTTTCTTCTTCGTGGTAGCACCGCTATTATAACCCCGCCATCCAGGAGCCGAGGGAGGATTAGCACCACCGGCAAAAAGATTGCCCATACCGCCGCCGCCAAACATTCCTGGCATTCCTGCCGGCATTCGACCTTGACCCATTTGCTGCATCAGACCGCGCATTTTTTGGAAATCAGCCACTAATTTACTCACATCGGGCTCTCTATAACCAGATCCCTGAGCGATGCGCCGCCGCCGACTCGGAGAACTCGCCAATAAATCCGGGTCTTGGCGTTCTTGGCGGGTCATGGAGTTAATCATGGACTCGCAGCGCTTGAGCTGGGTTTCTCCCTCCTTCAGTTTGTCATCGGAAATCTTGTTCATACCGGGAATCATCTTCATAATCCCGCCTAATGAACCCATATTTTTCAACAAACGCAACTGCTTGAGGAAGTCATTAAAGTCAAACTTTGCTGAAAGGATTTTATCCTGCATTTTTTCAGCATCGGCCAGGTCAAATTCTTCCTGAGCTTTTTCTACCAGAGAAAGAACATCACCCATACCCAGAATCCGAGAAGCCATGCGGTCAGGATAAAAGGGTTGTAGCGCCTCCACCTTCTCACCTACACCCACGAACTTAATGGGCGCTCCTGAAATCTGTCGGACTGACAGCGCCGCACCACCACGGCTATCACCATCTAATTTGGTCAGAATCGCCCCTGTAATGCCGATTTGTTCGTGAAAGGTGCGGGTGAGATTTGCTGCCTCTTGACCAGTCATAGCGTCTACAACTAGCAAGGTTTCATGAGGTTGAACAGTAGCTTTGATGCGGGCTAGTTCCCCCATCATCTCCTCATCAATTTGCAGACGGCCAGCGGTATCAATAATTACTGTGTTCACACCCTCCGCCTTGGCACGTTCCACACCTTGGCGGGCTATTTCTACCGGGTCTGCATCACTTCCCATCTCAAACACTGGGACGTTAATTTGCTTACCCAAGGTCAGTAGCTGGTCAATAGCGGCTGGGCGGTATACATCTGTGGCTACCAATAAACAGGTACGCTCTAATTTCCGTAAATGTAAGGCTAACTTAGCAGTAGCTGTGGTTTTACCAGTACCTTGTAACCCAGCCATTAACACAATTGTTGGCTTCTGCTGAGTCTCGGCCAGGGAACATTTTCCTCCCCCATGACCCGCACCAATTCATCGTGAACAATTTTGATAAATTGCTGGTCAGGTCGCACACCAGTCAGCACTTCGGCTCCCTGTGCTTTGGTTTCGACTTCGCCAATAAAATCTTTAACTACCTGGAGATTGACATCTGCTTCCAACAAGGCGCGGCGTACTTCCCGCAAAGCATCTTGAATATTGGATGGAGATATTTTGTCCTGTCCCCGTAGCTTCTTCCAGGCACTTTCTAAACGTTCAGATAAAGCATCAAACATAATGTAATTACAGGTAATTCGCCAATGGGTAAGCCCAAATCACCCCGGTTAAAACCTTCTGGGGCGATTGAGAATTTACGGTCAAGTTGTCGCGTGCTATTTACAGCTTAGTAGTTTTTATCCCGACTTGAACAATTCACTAGTATTGCCTTCTAACTGTGTGCCATTAGTGGGAGCGATCGCTAGGCTGGCGGGATCTTGAATGGTTAGCACTCCATCGGTTAAAGTACCCACTTGCTGCTGAATAATTTGTGCTGTAACTAAATCTAAAAAGCATCAAGACCTGGTACAGCAACATTAGCAAAACAATTTGACTACCCTATCTAGTGAATCTGTTTAAAGCCTTTTTCAGGCTCATGAAGTACACACCAATTCCCTATTCCCTGTTCCCTGTTCCCTGTTCCCTGTTCCCTAAAACTAAAAAAATTTGTACCTCACGAGCATGGTAAATGCTATATTCAGACTCAAGTATTTAAAAGGTTTAGGGATGTAGCGGTAAAAACCCCCACACTCAAATCCTATAATACTCTCCTTTCAATATGCTTCTATACAGGAATTTCGGGAACAGAAAGACCTACCGATCGTTGGGCTACACGAGCAGCATCCAATGCAGACAATTCTCCGTTACCTGTAATGTCTCCCAGAATAAGCGGATCAGTGACTGGGAAGGCTCTAAATCCTGTATCCAACCCTACACTCACCCGTGCAATCAAGGAGGCATCAAGAGCGCTGTACTCTTGATTTCCTGTGGTATCTCCGAACTTTGCTACTAGTTGGACTGCACTATCTCCCACCAATCCAGCACCTGGAATGATTTCTAATAAACCAGAATTACCGTAGGTCGCACTCTCAGGGACCTCAGCTGTGAGGAAAATTAAATCGGTGTTATTGCTCAAAGCAGGTCCAATCCAGGGTAAACACAGCTTGTCCTGTTAAAGGATCAATGGTATTAGAGGTGAAATTCCAACCCGATGATGGAGCTACATTTGCTTCCGTAATATTCAGGATACCCGGATCATATTCCAAGGTGAAGCTAATATTATCAACACCGTTGGGGTTACTTATCCGGATGGGTAGACCAATGAGGTTATCCCCCGCGGGAACATCTACACCTTGACCCGGTGCGCGGCTAAAGTCAGGTAAGCTCAGGACTGGTGCTGTCTGACTCTCCACCGTAAATTCCAATTGAAATTGACCACCGGGGGTACCATCACCATCTACATCGATTAACTCACCGTTAGTATAGACCAAGCCATCTGGGCGGCTCTCCAGGGTCAGGGTGTAACTACCCGGTTCTAGGATATCACCAGTCTTAACAAAGGTGAGGGTCTTAGCAGTTTCATCCCAAATCAGTGAGCCATTGATGATATTTCCGGCACCATCTCTGAGGGTGATGTCTGGTGAATCGGCTACATCTAATCCCCTGTAAAGGTTAAGGACACTGAGATTTAGGTCAGCATCGAATGTCAAGACAAATCCGCTGCTAGTCTGTGTAAATACGTCGGCGCTGGGATCTCCCTTTAAGGGAAAGGTGAATGTACCGATATTGCCGGCTGCATCTGTTTGGGTGGCTATGATGCTTTTATCTCTGTTTCCAATGATGGTGATGTCCTTTTCTGTCAGGCTGTAGGTGAAGTTGCCATTTTCATCCACCTGGGCTGTAGCAAGAACTTCACTATCTTCTTCAATGCCGTACTTGATGGTGACATCACCACTACCTGGTTCTGCTGTACCTACTACAACTGTACCTACTACAGGGATATCATTTTCTTCACCAACCCTGGTAATGGTAACCGCGGGTGCTATGGTATCTACGGACAAGGTAAAGGCAGGGGATGTACCGATATTGCCGGCGGCATCTGTTTGGCTGGCGGTGAGGGTTTTACCTGTTCCCTGTCCAATGGTGGTGATGTTGGCTGGTGTCAGGCTGTAGGTGAAGTTGCCATTTCCATCCACCGGGGCTGTACCAAGTCCTGTACTGCCGAAACTGATGGTGACATTGCTACTACCTGGTTCTGCTGTACCTACTACTGTGTTGTCCCCAGGTACACCACTGACTCTGTTATCTCCTCCACCAATGCTGGTAATGGTAACCGTGGGTGCTATGGTATCTACCCCAAAGGTAAAGGCAGGGGATGTACCGATATTGCCGGCGGCATCTGTTTGGGTGGCGGTGATGTTTTTATCTGTTCCCTGTCCAATGGTGGTGATGTTGGCTGGTGTCAGGCTGTAGGTGAAGTTGCCATTTCCATCCACCGGGGCTGTACCAAGTCCTGTACCGCCGAAACTGATGGTGACATTGTTACTACCTGATTCTGCCGTACCTACTACTGTGTTGTCCCCAGCTACACCACTGACTCTGTTATCTCCTCCACCAATGCTGGTAATGGTAACCGCGGGTGCTATGGTATCTACGGACAAGGTAAAGGCAGGGGATGTACCGATATTACCTGCGGGGTCGGTTTGGCTGGCGGTGAGGGTTTTACCTGTTCCCTGTCCAATGGTGGTGATGTTGGCTGGTGTCAGGCTGTAGGTGAAGTTGCCATTTCCATCCACCGGGGCTGTACCAAGTCCTGTACCGCCGAAACTGATGGTGACATTGTTACTACCTGATTCTGCCGTACCTACTACTGTGTTGTCCCCAGCTACACCACTGACTCTGCTATCTCCTCCACCAATGCTGGTAATGGTAACCGTGGGTGGTATGGTATCTACGGACAAGGTAAAGGCAGGGGATGTACCGATATTGCCGGCGGCATCTGTTTGGGTGGCGGTGATGGTTTTACCTGTTCCCTGTCCAATGGTGGTGATGTTGGCTGGTGTCAGGCTGTAGGTGAAGTTGCCATTTCCATCCACCGGGGCTGTACCAAGTCCTGTACCGCCGAAACTGATGGTGACATTGTTACTACCTGATTCTGCCGTACCTACTACGGTGTTGTCCCCAGCTACACCACTGACTCTGTTATCTCCTCCACCAATGCTGGTAATGGTAACCGTGGGTGGTATGGTATCTACGGACAAGGTAAAGGCAGGGGATGTACCGATATTGCCGGCGGCATCTGTTTGGGTGGCGGTGATGGTTTTACCTGTTCCCTGTCCAATGGTGGTGATGTTGGCTGGTGTCAGGCTGTAGGTGAAGTTGCCATTTCCATCCACCGGGGCTGTACCAAGTCCTGTACTGCCGAAACTGATGGTGACATTGCTACTACCTGGTTCTGCTGTACCTACTACTGTGTTGTCCCCAGGTACACCACTGACTCTGTTATCTCCTCCACCAATGCTGGTAATGGTAACCGTGGGTGCTATGGTATCTACCCCAAAGGTAAAGGCAGGGGATGTACCGATATTGCCGGCGGCATCTGTTTGGGTGGCGGTGATGTTTTTATCTGTTCCCTGTCCAATGGTGGTGATGTTGGCTGGTGTCAGGCTGTAGGTGAAGTTGCCATTTCCATCCACCGGGGCTGTACCAAGTTCTGTACTGCCGAAACTGATGGTGACATTGCTACTACCTGGTTCTGCTGTACCTACTACTGTGTTGTTCCCAGCCTCACCACTGACTCTGCTATCTGTACCACCGATACTGATAATTGTGACTGTGGGTGGTATGGTATCTACCAGGAGATCGTCGCTGAAGGGAGTGGCGATCGCCACCACACCCAATTGGAGCAGGTCGCTCACCTCACTGCTGTTACCGCCATAGTTAATATCGCCCCAGGTGACCACCGAGCCATCTTCCCTCACGGCCGCGAAGGCAAACCCAGTGGAGAATATCTCCCAGACATCGGTCAGCAGGTCGCTCACCTCACTGCTGTTACCGCCATAATTAATATCGCCCCAGGTGACCACCGAGCCATCTGCCCTCAGAGCCGCGAAGGCAGACCCAGTGGAGAATATCTCCCGGACATCGGTCAGCTGGCTAGCCACGTCACTGCTGTTACCGCCATAGTTAATATCGCCCCAGGTGACCACCGAGCCATCTGCCCTCAGTGCCGCGAAAGCCCGGTCAGTAGAGAATATCTGGGTGACATTGGTCAGCCGGCTAGCCACGGGTCTGCTGTTACCGCCATAGTTAATATCGCCCCAGGTGACCACCGAGCCATCCTCCCTCACCGCCGCGAAGGCATACCTAGTAGAGAATATCTGGGTGACATTGGTCAGCCGGCTAGCCACGGGTCTGCTGTTAGCGCCATAGTTAATATCGCCCCAGGTGACCACCGAGCCGTTTCTCCTCAGTGCTGCGAAAGCCCTCTCAGTAGAGAATATCTGAGTGACCGTGGTCAGCTGTCCAGCCACGTCAAGGCTGTCACCGCCCTTGTCACTATCGCCCCAGGTGACCACCGAGCCATCTTCCCTCAGTCCCGCGAAGGCATACCTGGTAGAAAATATTTTGACATTGGTGAGCGGGTCTGCCAGATCTCTCTGTTTGCCGCCCCTGTTACTATTGCCCCAGCTGACGACGGGTTGGTTTTCCCTGACTGCCGCGAAGGCCTCCTCAGTAGAGAATATCTGGGTGACATTGGTGAGCTGGCCAGTCACGGCTCTGCTGTCACCGCCTTTGTCCAATAGTCCCCAGGTGACCACCGAGCCATCTGCCCTCAGTGCCGCGAAGGCATACCTAGTAGAGAATATCTGGGTGACATTGGTGAGCTGGCCAGTCACGGCTCTGCTGTTACCGCCATACTCAGGATCGCCCCAGGTGACGACCCTACCATCAGTAGTGATGGCAGCGAAGGCACGCTCAGTAGAGAATATCTGGGTGACGTTGGTGAGCTGGCCAGTCACGGCTGTGCTGTTACCGCCAGACTCAGGGTCGCCCCAGGTGACGACCCTACCATCAGTAGTGATGGCAGCGAAGGCACGCTCATTTCTCCATTCCTGAAAGCTGCGACCGGGGTCGGCTATGGGAATCGGGCTGCTTTGTAAGTTGCTCATCAAGGGCCCCTAAAAACACTTATACATAGTCATTTACAGAGATTTTTTGCGACAGTAAAAAATATCCCTGTGATCTTCCCACCTTCAGATTTATTCGCAAGTTCAGATGCAGCAGTAACTACAGTCCATATTTTCTTAGTATTTGCTGCATCAGAAGCTAACCAATTGAGTCAAGCTAAGGAAATTAACAGTGTAACCGGTTTTAAGTCAAAAAATATCGGTCAGGTATTCTTAACAATACCCATCAAACGATGATACCTAAATTTTACCAAAAGTGCTTTCAAAATTTACTCATGATCAAGCATGAAACTCTGTACCGCATACCACGTGTCTATCAAAACCTTATCAAACTGTAAAAGCTTCTGATACACAAGACACCTGGGTATATTTTAGTAATACAAGCATCATGAGCCGCCACCACCACATCATAAATATCTCTTTGGGTAGAGGAGAACTTCCCAGAGACATTCCACGTACGGGTAATATCAGCAGCCCAACCTAGTTGGGTTTGTGCACCCACATCAGCCAGAATTAAATCACCTGGTTTCAGTGGATGGTGATACTGCTGATTGTGCAAAACTTCCCCATGAACAATGACAATACTGTTATATGATTAAGCCCAAAGGTGCGCTGAAGTGTTGGTTAATATTAATTTGAAATTTTAATTTGAGGTTGGTGTTATGGGGCAGTTAGTTACTCAGGTTGATGCTTTTACTAATATATGTTTTGCTGGTAATCCGGCGGCGGTTTGTGTTTTGTCTGAGTCTCAGGATGATGGCTGGATGCAAAATGTGGCTCAGGAAATGAATTTATCTGAGACGGCTTTTTTACTGCAACAGGATGATGGTTTTAGGTTGCGTTGGTTTACGCCTACTGTGGAAGTCCCTCTGTGTGGTCACGCAACTTTGGCCAGCGCTCATGTGTTATGGTCTGATGGGTATTTATCCCCTGATGCAGTTGCTCGTTTTTATACTAAAAGCGGTGTTTTGATTGCTCAACGGTTGGGTGAGTGGATTTGTTTAGATTTTCCGGTGAATATTTCTCAAGTTACAGTTGCACCTCCCGCATTAACTGCGGCTTTGGGTGTACCTTGTAAGTTAGTGCTGCAAAATTCTCTGGGCTATTTGGTAGAGCTGGAGTCGGAGGAGTTGGTACGACAAATGCAGCCGAATTTTCAGGAGTTAAAAACTTTACCTATGGCTAATGTGATTGTGACTAGCCGCAGTGTTCCTGGTTCTGAATATGACTTTATCTCTCGGTTTTTTGCACCGGGTTTAGGTATAGATGAAGACCCTGTGACTGGGGCTGCCCATTGCTGTCTGGCTCCATTCTGGCGCGATCGCTTGGGTAAAAATGAGTTTTTGGCTTTTCAAGCCTCCCATCGTGGTGGAGTGGTTAAGGTGAGTTATTCAGGGGGCGATCGCGTGTTGCTTTCAGGACAAGCAGTAACTGTCATGCGGGGGGAATTAATTACTTAAAAAAGTCCGCCTACCCCTACATAAAAAACCCTCAGATTAACTTCCAGACAGAGCCACACTCCACCTTGCAAATGTCCTTTAAACAGCCAAATGATACAAATCAGATGAGAAGTTGTGACTGGCCGATTCAAAAATTACCTGGATTAAGTCAGGAAGACCAAGCCCAATTGCAAAATTGTGGAATTACAACCACAAAAGAGTTTGTGAAATTATAGACAAATCTACAAAGTCACTTTACCAGGGGTAAACCTGATTGGAGTTACTCCTAACCCCTCTATCCCGTCTGCAAAAGCGTTCAGGACTGCTTTTCTTAATATGTTGTACGCCCCATTTAAATCAGCGTTTATTAACCTTCCATTGGAAGCTTTATACAACCCACGAGCTACTCTTCTACCACTAAATACACGTTCTGCCCCTTTTTGGTACTCGGGGATATTATCAAGGTCAAGAAAACTAGCTTTAGAGGTATAACTTTCTTCGTTGATAATAACTTTAACGCCAGCTAAGTTAGCTTTATAAACCAACTGCTGGATAAATTTATAGTGCGGTATCTGAACAAAATTTTGATTGTTACGCTTACCAATATTAATATCTTGCTTCCACTGTTTGTTGTTACCAATCACCAAAGTATCAATCTGATTTTGTCGAAGGTAATTAATAATGGTTCTACTAGCTTGGTGTAGATAGGTATCAACTTTACTATCTCTTTTGGTGAGAAGATTGGATATTTTGTTGGAGGTGTATCTATTGGGGTCTTGAGTTTGAAGCTTCGATTGGAGTTGGGCTTTTTGTTTATTAAAGAATTGATTGGTTGACTTTAATGGGCGACCATTAATAATCAACGGCTGAAAGCCTTTTTTGTTTGAAGCTATGGTGGCCAGGTTATTAAGCCCCAAATCGATAGCTGCAATATATTGATTCCTAACTGTGACTACTTCATTCTTTTCATAAACAGCCTCTACTACATGGAATCCACTTCTAGGTACTAATCTAAGTTCTTTAACTTTATTTTGAATAGCAGTTGAAATAGATATATTTGTACCTGAAGGTTGTAATAACCCTTTTTTAAAACCTCTTTTGCTAATACCCTGTGCGGGGTAAATGACCACACAACGACCTTTTGTTTTATGTTTATATCCAGGTAGTCTAGGCCGACCTTTGAACTTATCAGGGTTGGTCGTAAAAGAACTAATAGCTGCAAAATATGAAAGCCAGCATCTATCAACTAATTTAATGATTTGACAACTTACCTTTGCTGGCAAAGCTTTATAATCAACAGATTCTTTGATTAGGTGATAGGCTCCCGCATAATTAATATGCTTGTTGTTATGGATGTATTCCTGTCTAACTATGAAGTTAACAGCATTGTATAGGTTCTTCGATTTAAAGCAAAGTTCATCTATTTCTTTGTATGCTGGGTGACTTGGTTTAATAACATGACGCTCAATCAGATTCATTTTGTAACTCCTGAGTGATACGTTCTGTTTTTCTCTTTGCTCTTCTTAACCCATACATCCTTGCACTAAACGAGTATATTATCGATACTATATCTTGCATTAGTTCATCTCTACCTTCAGTAGCTTGATTAACAATTTCGGCTCTACCGTACTTGTTATGCTAATTTAACAACTGGTTCGAGGGAACACCGGAACAGGGAACAGGGAACACACCGAACAGAGATTAAGAAGGAATATTCAGGCATTTTCTTCAATAACCAACATTATTTCCCTTATACGGTAAGCCTTTTCGGATTTTATCAAAACAATTTAGCATATTAGGTACTGAAGAACCACAATTTCCAACTCTTTACCTAGTTTATTAAGAAGAATCTTTAAATAGTTCAAACCAAACCTTGCTACTCTATCAGGGTGTTCGGCCAGAAGAATATTATACTTATCGTCTTTTAGAAGCTTTGACAACTGTTTGCGGTTGTCATTTAACCCACTGCCGATTTCTTTAACAACTTTATATATTGTGTACCCCCTAGCTGTAGCATATTGGGTTAACCTTTCAGCTTGTCTTTCTAAGTTGTCTTTTGAACCATTATCAGAAACACGGCAGTAGATAGCTACAACTTTGTTAGAGGATGTTTGATAAGTTTTATAAGGTGATTTTAGACACTTCTTGATCCCCCCTAACCCCCCTTCTCAAGGGGGGAACTAGAGTCAAAGTCCCCAATCTTGGAAATAGCGCGATCGCTAAATATTTTTTATCCCCTTCTCAAGGGGGGAACTAGAGTCAAAGTCCCCCTTCTCAAGGGGGATTTAGGGGGATCTAAAAATATTTGATACACCATGAGGGACTTTTCAAACACCCTCTTAGGGTTTTGGTTAGTTTCAGGTAGATTAATAATTATGGTTCCTGTAGGTTGTTGATAACCTGTGATTACGCCGGATTTGTACCAACGCCACGCAGTTCTATAACTTATCCCTACCTTTTTTGCATAATCAGATAGTTTCATTCATTTAATGATCGTACATTCATAATATTATACTACAAATGTACATAAATGACTATAAATTCATTAAATTATTGAAGACCTAATTAAACAAGGAAAAACTGCCCAAAGTAGGGTGGATTTGGCAAATAAACTACAGGTTAATCTTCAATATGTAAATAAATGGATGGCTTTAGCGGATTTAGCGCGTATTCCTGGTATAGGAGTGCAATATTGCGGTTTATTGCTCCATTCCGGTATTGGTTCTGTAGCACAACTGGCTCAAACACCCACCTACAGGTTACACCAACAAATTATGCGTCTGCAAGTCTCAACAATGCAACGCCGAGATTTGTGTCCAGCTATTGATGTGGTAGAACAGTGGAGTCAACAAGCAAAAATAGTGCTGAGTTCTCAGGAGTGATGTATTATTCCTTGGCCAACACGCCATTGAGAAAAATGTCGGCTAATCCTTCGGCCATTTGCTGCATTTCCTGGGGGGAAGCATCGGGAGCTATAACAGTATTGTTAGAGAAACCGGCGATCGCAAACATTCCTAAAAAAACCTTAGCCACCAGTTTAGCATCGGTTTGGCGATAAATCCCCTTATCCATGGCAGTTTGAAAGAAAGCTTCAGCCACACCGGTCATTTTATCAATGACTTCTTCTTGAATGCGATCGCGCAAATCTGGATGAAACTGGACTTCCATAAAACAGACCCTCATCATATCTACATTTTTGTGTAGATTCCACATCCGGCGGCGCATCACTTGTGCAATAGCCTTATAACTACCCATTTCACTCAATTCTGTGAGCAAATCTGTTATAATATCCACCCACCCACTAGTAGCTACTTCCACTAAAATGGATTTTTTATTAGGAAAATGACGAAACAGAGTACCCTCAGCAACCCCAGCTGCTTGTGCTAAGTCACGGGTGGTAGTACCATCAAATCCCTGAGAAGCAAACAACTTCTGTGCGGACTCTAAAATGCGGGTACGTGTTTGTGCTTCTGAAGGCGGAGGTGAATTAAAAACTCGCATAATAACTTATGGTGTGATCTTCCGAAGGCGGTTTGTATCATTATTCTCTAATATCAGGTACCAAAAACACAGAAACTTAAATACAAGGTTAACGCCCTGTTTGTTACTTAGCACATTTCTTAGATAATAGAACTTTAATTTTATTGTCGCTTATGAATCAGCCCCCTCGTTCAATTTTGGCTTGGTCATTGCGTCGGCTCTCGACCATTTTGATGGTACTCCTAATTTTATGGTGTGGGTTACTGCCAAACACAGCTCTAGCTGACACTCAAACGGCAAATCCTCTGCAAAGAATCCTGCAACTTCGTCAAAAACCACCACACAAGAGTTCAATTCAACCTTATTTAGATCGGGTAATTGAGCAACTAACAGAGTTTCGCCTGGATAATGGGATGAAATTCATTGTCTTAGAAAGACATCAAGCGCCTGTAGTTTCTTTTGTTACTTATGCTGATGTGGGGGGTGTGGATGAGCCAGATGGTAAAACTGGTGTAGCACACTTTTTAGAACATTTAGCATTTAAAGGTACTAGGCGTATTGGTACAAAAGACTACGAGGCAGAAAACCTATTACTAGACCGCCTAGAACAGTTAGATGCCCAAATTAGAAGCGCAAAAGCCAATGGTAAACAAGATGATATCACTCAATTGCAAACTGAATTTAAGCAAATACAGTCCCAAGCAGACCAGCTAGTCAAACAAAACGAATTAGGTCAAATTGTCAACCAAGCGGGGGGTGTAGGTTTAAATGCTACTACTTCTGCCGAAGCTACTAAATACTTTTACAGCTTTCCTTCTAATAAGTTGAAACTGTGGATGTCACTCGAATCAGAGCGATTCTTAGAACCTGTACTACGTCGGGAGTTTTACAAAGAAAAAGATGTAATTTTGGAAGAACGCCGGATGCGGGTAGATAATTCGCCTATCGGTACAATGGTGGAAAACTTTATGGATACTGCTTTCACAGTCCATCCCTACCGGCCACCGGTGATTGGTTATGAAGAGGATATCCGGAATCTGACACCCGAAGATGTACAAAACTTCTTTAACGCTCACTATGTACCGAGTAATTTAACCATTGCCATTGTCGGAGATGTCGATGCGGCCCAAGTGAAAAGACTGGCAAAAATTTACTTTGGCCGCTATCAAGCCAAACCAAAAGCAGCAGCAAAGATTCCACCCGAACCACCGCAAACACAAACACGAGAATTTACTTTAGAGTTACCCTCCCAACCTTGGTATTTAGAAGGCTATCACCGACCATCAGTTAGCCATCCCGATGATGCAGTTTATGAAATTATCGCAGGTTTATTAAGTAATGGGCGTACATCTCGTTTGTATAAATCTTTGGTAGAACAGCAGCAACTGGCCTTAAATGCTGCGGGTTTTAGTGGCTTTCCTGGTGATAAGTACCCAAATCTAATGTTATTTTATGCTCTCACTGCTCCCGGTCACACTGTGGATGAGGTGGCCTTAGCTTTGCGACAGGAAATTGACAAATTGAAAGCTCAACCTGTGACGGCGGCTGAGTTGCTACGGGTGAAAACTCAAGCACGGGCGAGTTTGTTACGTAGTCTTAATTCCAATATGGGTATGGCCCAGCAGTTATTAGAAGCGGAGGTAAAAACTGGTTCTTGGCGCAATTTGTTTGAGCAGTTAGATGCAATTTCGGCGGTGACACCTGCGGATATTCAACGGGTAGCTCAGGCAAGTTTTACATCACAAAACCGCACAATTGGTAAGTTGTTGTCACAACAAGGTTAACACAATGAAGCACACACAGGCTCAGGAGAGGAAGAATGGGATTGAGAATTTTCAATGTTAAATTTAGGTTTGGCAAGAGTAGGAGTCTATTTTATGGTTTGATTCTGGTTGTTGCCTGTTTGTTGATCAGTTTTAACTTTTCTTGGGCGGCGACGGCGGCGGCTAAACACTATACTGAGTTAGCTCTGCCACCATTGCCTGAGATTAAGTTACCGAAAAATGAGCGGTTTGTGCTGGATAACGGTTTGGTTGTGTATTTAATGGAGGATCATGATTTACCGTTGGTAAATGGTACCGCTTTGATCCGGACTGGAAGTCGCCTAGAACCGGCTGATAAAATCGGGTTGGCTGGTTTTACTGGTGCGGTGATGCGGACTGGGGAACTCAGAAGCATTCGGCTGATCAGCTCAATGAGATTTTAGAACAACGTGCTGCTACTGTGGAAACTGGTATTAGTGAAGCTTCAGGTAGTGCTAGTTTTCAGTCTCTCGCCGAAGATTTAGAAACGGTGTTTGATTTGTTTGCGGAGGTATTGAGAGAACCTGTATTTGCCCAAAAACAGTTAGATTTAGCTAAAACCCAGGCTAGGGGTGGTATTGCTCGCCGTAATGATAATCCAGATGGTATTGCTAGACGAGAATTTCAGAAATTAATTTATGGCAATGATAGCCCCTATGCTCGCACTATGGAGTATGCCACCCTAGATAATATTTCCCGTGAGGATTTACTGCAGTTTTACCAGCAATATTTTCATCCCAATAATATGATTTTAGGGATTGTAGGGGATTTTGAACCGCAGAAAATGCGATCGCTCATTCAAGCTAAGTTTGGCGATTGGGAACCCCATCCCGAAATTACTCCACCCCAGTTATCCGAGGTAACCCCAGCTAATACCGGTGGGATATTTTTTGTGGATCAACCACAACTAACTCAGAGTAGTGTGCTAATTGGACATCTGGGTGGTCAGTTAGATAATCCCGATTATGCTGCACTGGATGTATTGAATGGGGTATTAAATGGGTTTGGTGGACGTTTATTAAATGAGGTGCGATCGCGCCAAGGTTTAGCTTACTCTGTATATGCCTACTGGAGTCCGCGCTTCGATTACCCAGGAATGTTTATTGCAGGTGGACAAACCCGGTCAGATGCTACTGTGCAATTTGTCCAATCCGTACAAGCCGAAATCAAGCGTCTGCAAGCACAACCAGTGACAGCGCAGGAACTAGCTTATGCTAAAGAGTCTACTCTCAACTCCTTTGTATTCAACTTTGAAGACCCTGCTCAAACCTTATCACGGTTAATGCGATACGAATATTACGGCTATCCGGCTGATTTCTTATTTAGGTATCAAAAAGCCGTAGCCGCCACAACTGAAGCTGATGTGCAACGAGTAGCACAAAAATACCTCAAACCCGAAAAAATGGTAACTCTGGTAGTAGGGAACCAGACAGCCATTCAACCGCCATTGACGCAACTAGCAGCAACGGTAACCCCCATAGACGTGACAATTCTCATGTCCCAATCACAGGCGCAGAATTAAAAGTTCGCTGGAGACGCGAGACGTCGCGTCTCTAATCCCTAATAAACAACTCAAGATGTAAAACTGTTAACTGGGCAAAACATCCGTTTTTCAGACGTAACTACTTGATTTTTGTCTAGAAAATTCATAAAGTTTCTTGACTTTTACCAATGAAATTGTCAAATATAAGAAAGAAATTATAATTTTGAGTATAGTTCTGTCAAAAGCCTACTAAGTCTCACCGGAAGTATTTAGGGAGTTAATCACATGGCAAGGATAACAATTGAGGATTTGTCTCCTCTTAGGGTTCAACAGATTCTGAATGAAATCACAGATGGGGAAATGAACAGGGTGGAGGGAAGTCAAGGAAGCGATATCAATGAACAGTCTTTAGCTCATAATCTAGATCAAAATCTAGATAATCTTCTTTTTAGCTTAAGAACCCAAATGGGTGTGGTGATTGTTGGTGCTAGAACTATATTCAATGAAGGATTCAATTCTTTGTAAGCAATTTCTCTAATTAAATATTTAAAATAATGCTTGATTTTGAGGTAAATTAACTTCAATATCGCTAAATTAACCTATAAATTAATTTATAGAAATAAATATCATCTGACATCTTCTTAGAGGATGTTTGGACAGTCATGATTAGTGTATCGAATATTATTTGACCCCTCCCTAACCCTCCCCTTGTAAGGGTAGGGGACTGGATTTGATTGTTTTTTGTGTGTTACCCAATCCTTCGGTGTTCCCTGTTCCGGTGTTCCCTAAGATAAAAATTACCTGTTTAATACTTTCCAAACATCCTCTTAGAGCAATTCTGTGGAAGCCTCCCATGGACCTTCTGTTCATGTCTCCTAGCCATGACTGTATCCAGTTCATGACTAAATATGCATTGGGTATCTTGAAATTTTTTCCAAAATAATTAGACGATAATTAGTTTCCTAAATGTCATACATTTTCCAGACAAAAATCTTGAATATATGTCTTTTTAACAAGCTGTTTACCCTTGACTTTCTGATTTTTAATCAATAAAAATAGCAGTAACAGTTAAGCAAACACAGCTTGATTGCCTACCAATTTCATTTACCAAGAACAAGTGCTTGAGGAGCTAATATGGCAAACATCAAACTGTCTGAACTAAACGCTACTGGTTCTGAATTATTTCAAGATTCTGAGAGTTTTCTCAATGAATTACAGGATGTAGATTCTATTTCCGGTGGCGATACCTCTGGTCATGGTGATGGCTACGGCTACCCAGGAGTCAGTGGTATTTCTACACTGACTAAACTAGCCGAAGCATTTGTTACGGTCTATGCCATTGGTCATGTTACCGAACTAGCTAAGTCATTTAGTCAAGCATACTAATGGCTTCAGGTAACTACTAAGCTATCGGGCTTTTTAGGGGTTAAAGCCAATCAGTAATCTATGTTATCAACATGAATTTTACTGATGATTAATAATCCCTAAAAACCAAGCAGCTGCAACAATTTTCTGTGAGCTTGCTTAATTGGGACAAGACTATTAGGAGTAAATCATGGCTAATATCAAACTTTCTGAACTAAATACTGCTGGTTCTGAATTGTTTCAAGATTCCGAAAGTTTCTTGAACGAATTCAGCGATGTAGACTCCATCTCCGGTGGACAAATCGGTGTCGCTACAGGTGCTACATACGGCGCCAGCAACCTTCTAACATTAACTAAGTTAGCTGAAGCATTTGTGATTACATATGCCGTTGACCATGTGACTGTCTTGGCTAAATCATTCAGTTTAGCCGGCATCTAATAATTCTGCATCACTACAGAGCTTGATGGTTTTTCAGGGACTAAAGGCATAATCTTGTGTTATTACCAATTATCCCTGTGTTCTAGCTAATCTATGCAATCTTCAGTGTCATTACAACAGGCCTTTTAGGAGCAAATCATGGCAAATATTACACTGTCTGAACTACACGCTGCTGGTTCTGAATTATTTCAAGATTCTGAAAGTTTTCTGAATGAATTCAGCGATGTAGACTCCATCTCTGGTGGACAAGTTGGCTTACGTCCAGTCCAGGCTGCTGCTAGTAATCCTATGACTCTTATGAAGTTAGCAGAGGCTTTTGTGACTATATATGCCATTGACCATGTGACTGCCTTAGCTAAGTCATTCAGTCAATTCTAATGACTTCAGGTAACTACTGAAATTCATGGCTCTTGAGGAATTAAAGGTAAGAACTAATTAATATGATTACCAATAATTCCTCAGATCCGGCTAGACACCATCTTGATCTTAACTGCAACAAACAAGTCTTCACAAGTCTTTTAGGAGTACATCATGGCTAATATTACTCTTTGTGAATTACACGCTGCTGGTTCTGAATTGTTTCAAGATTCTGAAAGTTTCTTGAATGAACTCAACGATGTTGATTCTATCTCTGGTGGTCAAGTAGGTGTCGCTGCTGGTGTAACTTATGCAGCGAGTAATCCTTCGACACTAACTAAGTTGGCTGAGGCATTTGTAATTACATATGCTGTTGACCATGTAACTATCTTGACTAAATCCTTCAGTCTAGTTGTGTAATCATCCGCAAATAAATGGCTCTTAGGAATCATCCCTGAGAGCCGGCTAGATTCAACGCTCTCGATTTTCACTGGGACAAACAAGTCTTCACAAGTCTTTTAGGAGTACATCATGGCTAATATTACTCTTTGTGAATTACACGCTGCTGGTTCTGAATTGTTTCAAGATTCTGAAAGTTTCTTGAATGAACTCAACGATGTTGATTCTATCTCTGGTGGTCAAGTAGGTGTCGCTGCTGGTGTAACTTATGCAGCGAGTAATCCTTTTACACTAACTAAGTTGGCTGAGGCATTTGTAATTACATATGCTGTTGACCATGTAACTATCTTGGCTAAATCCTTCAGTCTAGTTGTGTAATTATCCGCTAATAAATGGCTCTTAGGAATCATCCCTGAGAGCCGGCTAGACACGATCTTGATCTTAACTGCAACAAACAAGTCTTCACAAGTCTTTTAGGAGTACATCATGGCTAATATTACTCTTTGTGAATTACACGCTGCTGGTTCTGAATTGTTTCAAGATTCTGAAAGTTTCTTGAATGAACTCAACGATGTTGATTCTATCTCTGGTGGTCAAGTAGCTGTCGCTGCTGGTGTGACTTATGCAGCGAGTAATCCTTTTACACTAACTAAGTTGGCTGAGGCATTTGTAATTACATATGCTGTTGACCATGTAACTATCTTGGCTAAATCCTTCAGTCTAGTTGTGTAATTATCCGCTAATAAATGGCTCTTAGGAATCATCCCTGAGAGCCAGACAGATTAAGTCATTTACCTTCTAATTACCACAAGTCTTTCAGGAGTAGATCATGGCAACTATCACTCTTTCTCAACTATACGCTACTGGCTCTGAACTGTTCCACGATTCCCAAAGCTTTCTTGATGAACTGAGCGATATTGATTCTAGCGCTAAGGGTCAATACAACCTTGTCGGTGGCATAATTACATTGACTGCGTTAGCTGGAACATTTATCGGTACATATGGCATTGGTCATGCTACTTATATAGCCAAGTCATATAGTAAACCGTATACTTTGTACTAGTTCTGTAGTTAACTAGTAATGTTGATGGCTGTCTTGAGATTAAAGATAAAGTTTTCATCAATCATGTAGGATTGCAAAAGCAAACATTACAGCCAAACTTGAAAAATATATTCTGTAATCGACAAGGTAATTGAAACTTAATTAAAACTAGTCTCACAATATATCAAATGAGTAGTACTGATTGATGAATATTTCGATATAAGTCAAAATCAATCAGCCGGCTAAATTAGATAAATTGAAATCATTGCTCCTCAAAGCTTATGAGTAAATAACAGTTAAATTCGCGTCATGATAGCACATTAGTTGACTAATAGTGAAGCTCAATATTAGTCGATATGGCTTGTATTCACTCATTAATCAATAATTTGTCTAGGCATAAATTCAATGGCAGAAATTATAATTCGTGAACTTTACCCCAATAAATCAGATAGCTTTTTGATCGAAGTAGCGGATATGTCTTATATACCTGTATATCGTGGTAATGCATATGCACTTGACTATGCATTCCATCAAATCCTGAACTTTACTTATAGTCTAGTTGATTTGATGTTATCAGCATTTGCCATATAGTCATCCTATTTGACTTGAGAAATTATCAGTGAGGAAAGGGAACAGGGAACAGGGAACAGGGAACAGAAATTGTTCATGAATCATTTAGGATTGCTATATATAGTATCGTGTCCCTAGTACATTCATTTGAGTTTGAGATTATACCTGATCAGGTTGCCCCTTTCTAATTATTGAATCCGAATCGACATGATGACCAAGAAAATGTTGTATGCCATCAATGTCTGGATAGGAATACTGTGGTTTTGCAGTTTCTTGATTAACCAACAACAAATTTTTGCATTACTGAGGAGTATTTAACGCCATGCCATTTTTATTAAGCTATCAAAATGTTTTTGACTACTTAATTCCTTTAGGAATATGTAGTGAGGAAGAACGTTCATCTAGTAATATTGAACTAAAACCAGCGAAAAACTTTAACTTATTACTCAGCTTATCAGAGGGTAGGCAACTTCTAGTGAAGCAAGAACGCCACAACCGAGAAGGAAAAACCGCTGGGGAGTTTGTGCAGGAATGGCGCATTCATGAGTTTTTAAACCAAAACCTAGAACTTAGCTATGTACGCCCTTTACTTTCAGAAGCAGTACATTTTGATGCTGAGAATTCGATCATTATTTTTAATTATCTGAGTAACTACCGCGATCTAGCAGATTTCTACACCAAGGAAAATATTTTTCCGACAAAAATAGCCGCAAAGGTTGGGACTATTCTGGGATTAATTCATCGCGGAAGTATTCAACATCCAGAGTATCGGCAATTCTTTGACAGTTCCCAGGATACAGCGAGTCAAGACGCGGCAAAAGTAAATCATCGCATTGATAGGCTGACCCCGGAAATTTTCGGTAGTGTTCCATCTGATGGGTTAAAATTCTTTGCCCTATATCAACGTTACGACAGTTTGGGTCAGGCGATCGCACAGTTAGGTAGTTCTGTTACTCCCTACTGTTTGACTCATAACGACATGAAGCTGAATAACATTCTCATTTCCTTAAATTGGGAAGATGTGAATGAATCATTAGCACAGCAAAGCATGATTCGATTAATTGACTGGGAACGCTGTTCTTGGGGAGACCCTGCTCATGATTTGGGGTGCATAATCGCCAGTTACTTGCAATTATGGCTATATAGCGTAGTTGTGGGTAAAGGGATGGAAATTGAAGAATCTTTACGCCTAGCTACAACACCTTTACAATCACTCCGTCCTTCACTTGCAGCACTGGTTAAGGCTTATTTGGCTGAATTCCCGGAAATCTTAGAGCATCGTCCTGATTTCTTAGAGCGAGTAGTACAATTTTGCGGTTTAGCCTTAATTCAATCTATCCAAGCAACTCTCCAGCACGAAAAAACCTTTGGTAATCAAGGTATCAGTATGCTGCAAGTTGCCAAGAGTTTATTGTGTCGTCCGCAACCATCTATACCCACCATTTTCGGTATGGATGCTTCAGACCTGACTCCCGCTAAATATTCAGCCGCAAGCTAACGCCTATCAGGTGGGAAAGTTGGCTGAAATACACAGCCAATTTATGACGATTTTTTACCGGTTTTTGAACACACTCTCTTATTCACACGTGAAGCCCTCCTATGCAACTATTAGATTCCCTACAAACTCAACTAGCTACTATTCCTCAGCCATTGCAGACATCGATAGAAGACATTATTCATAAAGTTGAAATTGTTTCCCATCATTGTATTAAACACCCCAACTATAAAAGTTTAGAATTAACCGAGCAAGCAGCTTCCCGCTTTCAAAAGTTGCCCTTAGAACTCCAGAAAAAGTATTTAGGTGTGCAGTTGCGTAGTTTCCTCTATGGTGTCTACTACAACGGCTCCTTACAAGAGGACTTGAATCTGACATCAGATGGAGATTCAAGAAAATTAGCAGCAAATAAAGACTTAGAAAATAATAGTTTTTTGGGTGTAGATATAGGTTTTTATGACCGCTTACATGAGAGTAACCGGGGTTCAGGTACTGGGGTAAGGATTGGCTCATAGTGAAAGAAGAAACAGATGGCGCTGTGGCGGTGCATAAGGGTGGTTTAACCATACATATTGACCGTGATGTTCACTTACGACCAGAACATAAAGCTGCAACTGTCGGTAATCTAGTTGCGATCAAATTGCCTAAAAATGTTGTACAAAATGGCTTTTATATGGCAGTTGGTGATGCAGCTGCTCATGGCGATCAAGAAATAGTGCGGATCTATTTTAATTTATCCCCAGATGGTGCAGTGGCGGTCATGGATGCTTTGACTACCCTACTCAATGCCCTACCCGTTTCTTTTACGTTTAAAGCGCTATATAATCCTTCAGATTATGGACGTTATGATTCAGCAGTGCTTTACTTTGACAAACATAACTATGAGACTATCTACCCTGTATTAAAAAGGGTGTATAGAGAAAACCAATCTTATTTTGGGGATTCGGTGCCGTTATTTACAAAATTACTAGCTCCTGGTTTATCTCTGGCGGAAGAACCTAACAACAAATTTACAGAACGTGAAAGCTTTGGGATGAATCGCTGCCAAATTATTGCTAATGCATTGCTGGATGTTTGGCAAGGAAATAATGATACACCAGCAGGTAGGTTAGAATCTATTTTGCAACATTTCTCTATGGAGGGAATTGAATTACAACGCCCTTATCTTAATCCCAAGTCTGAAGATATTTTCACTACTTTATAGGTTTTTGACGGTGGTCGGGATTTACCCCCAACAGCGGAAATAGCCTTTAGTCGCCAGGGTATAAATATCACAGTTATTCGGGGGTAGCTATTAACTGACAAAAGATAGCGATCGCTACTGGCGAATATCCCCGACTTCTATCAACATTCATGGCTACTTGACAAGATCATAGTCAGAAGTCGGGGATATGCTCATACTCTAATATCCCGGACTTCTACGAAAATTTATAACTACCTGACAAGATCATAGTCAGAAGTCGGGGATATGAGTAACGAATAAAAGCGATCGCTTTGGGTACTACGTAGCGATCGCACTGGCGTTTTGTCGGTCAACCGTTAACAATCATAGAAGTTATAATCAAATCAACCTATAGTTAAACTTTTATGACTAAATGGTTTAACACTGCTGGCCCTTGTAAGCCAAATATCCACTATACCCTACCCACCAGTGAACGGTTACCAGAGTTAAAACGCCTGATTGAGCAAGAGAATTACTTTGTCATCCATGCACCCAGACAAACCGGTAAAACCACTGCCATGCTCACCTTAGCACAGGAGTTAACAGCCAGTGGTAAATATACCGCCGTCTTACTATCCTTAGAAGTGGGCGCAGTATTTCCCCATGATCCTGGAACTGCTGAAAGGGCAATTTTAGATGAGTGGAAACAGTCGGTTAAATTTCACCTACCAGCCAATCTACAGCCCACTACATGGCCAGAAGTGGGTACTGGCTCCCAAATTGGCACATTTTTAAGCACTTGGGCAACTGATTCACCCTTACCCCTGGTGGTATTCTTAGATGAAATTGACGCTTTAAGTGATGAAACTTTAATTTCTGTATTGCGCCAATTACGCTCCGGTTATCCCCGTCGCCCCCAAGGTTTCCCCCAATGCGTGGCGTTAATCGGGATGCGGGATGTACGTGATTATAAGGTAGCCTCTGGCGGTAGCTATAGATTAAATACCTCTAGCCCTTTTAATATCAAGGTAGAATCTATAACCTTAAGTAATTTTACCTTGGAAGATGTCAAGACATTATACGAACAACATACCCAAGCCACCGGACAAATATTTACCCCCGAAGCCATTAACCACGCCTATGATTTAACCCAGGGTCAACCTTGGTTAGTCAATGCGATCGCCCGTCAAGTTACAGAGTATTTAGCAGAAGATGTAAATATTCCCATCACAGTAGATTTAATCAATCAAGCTAAAGATATCTTAATTCAAAGACAAGACACCCATTTAGATAGTTTAGCAGAGCGACTGCGAGAGGATAGGGTAAAAGCAATTATTGAACCTATTTTATCTGGGGAAGAATTACCCAACACACCGGAAGATGATCGCCGTTATCTGTTAGATTTAGGTTTAGTGATTCGCAGTAAAGAGGGTGGGTTAAAGGTAGCTAACCCCATTTATCAAGAGGTAATCCCCAAGGTGTTATCCCAGGGAACTCAAGATAGTTTACCGATGATTCAACCTAGTTGGTTAACACCCACAGGGGAATTAAACCCCCAAATTCTGTTAGAAACTTTTTTAGACTTTTGGCGACAACATGGGGAGCCATTATTTAAAAGTACCCCTTACCCAGAAATTGCGCCACATTTAGTATTAATGGCATTTTTACACCGTGTAGTTAATGGTGGTGGTAGCTTAGAACGGGAATACGCCATAGGTTCCGGGAGGATGGATATATGTTTAAGGTATGGGGATGTAGTCTTAGGGATGGAATTAAAGGTATGGAAGCAGGGTAAACCCGACCCATTGCAGCAAGGATTAACACAGTTAGATAAGTATTTATCAGGATTAAATCTAGATACAGGATGGTTAGTAATATTTGACCGTCGCCCTGATTTACCGCCCATCAGCGACAGAACCACCACCGAAATAACCCTAAGTCCCCAGGGCAGAAATATTACAGTAATTCGGGGGTAGGTTGGGATTTGTTGACTGTTGACTGTTGACTGTTGACGGTTGACTGGGAAGAGGTGTTACCATCAACAGCCATTAGATGGGGAATAAATTAAGCGTCTAATAGCGAAAGTCCACTAAAAGTGGACTGGTAGGTTACATATAATACTGTATGCAATGATTGTCAACACTATTTATTATGTTATATTTAACACCCAGTCGGATTTATCCGACTTGAGCTATTAGACAGGGGTTTGTAACCCCTGGCTTCCGGTGGTCGTAGCTTTTAGACCTCGACCCATCAACCGTCAACCGTCAACCGTGAACCGTCAACAGTTACTTATTTACCCCAGCAACTCAGAGATAAAAGCATTAATTTCGGCTCCTGTATTTCTCGGTCCTGTGAGTTCACTGGTAAACAGATTAAAGGTAGTTTGCAGAATCGCATTGACGTTAGGATTATTCTTGAGTAACAATCCTTGACGAATTAAGAAAATATCCCCCCCAGTCACTTGCTCATTACCATCAACGTCAAAGGCTAATCTGTTGACCCCATTGGCGATCGCACTCCTCAAAGCTGCACCTGTGGTATTTGTAGCTCCCACGGTTTCAGTGCTAAACAGATTAAAGGAACTTTGCAGAATCGCATTAACGTTAGGATTATTGCGTAACAGCAGATATTGGTCAATGAACAATAAATCAGCACCCGTCACTCTACCGTTACCATCAATATCCGCAGCAAGTCCACTGACTGTGACAGAAGGTACTGCTAATACATCTATATTCGGGTTACTACTGCTACCAGCAAAGTTAACTTTAGTTTCTCCATCAAACCCAGCAGTGGTGGTAAAGGGAATATTTACAAAGACATTATCACTGTCGGTGGATTGAAGAGGGCTGATAATAAACGTCAATTCCTTATCAGTGTTAGGGTCATTATCACCATTTCCCGTGTCATCAATGATAATTTTATCCCCGACTATAGTCCCCACAGAACTGGAAACATTAATATCTGTTGTATTAATATTCAGTTCTGAACTGTCAAAGTAAATTGACAATCCTACAGAGGATATCTGCGTATCATTAAAGTTATCAACACGATATTTTAAGGTGATCTCTCCCCCTGCGGGTGTAACCTTGCTACTTTGAGGAGCGATCGCCAGTTGACCGGGATTTGCTAACAAGTCATCATTAACAATTGTCCCGGTAGCAGTAGCAGTCGTCAGGGTAGCGTTACTGGGGTTAGATAGGCTAACGGTAAAGGTTTCCTCTGGTTCTACTACCGTATCACCACTGACATTGACTGTAATTCTTTGAGATATTTCCCCAGCAGCAAAGGTGACTGTACCTGTGGGGAGGGTTCCGCCAAAGTCGGCGGCGTTAGCAGGGTTATCACCTGTACCGGTAACCGCCCAGTTAGCAGTACTGATACCTGTATCCCCTGTGCGAGTAACTGTGAAGGTAAAGGAGGTATTACCGCTGTTTCCTTCTGATTGTATGGCGGAGGTGGGGGCGATCGCGAGGGTTAGGGGTACATTTTCACTGATATACTTAAAGTAGCTATCATTTAAAGATAAAGCAGTGATATTTCGTAGAACAGCAATCATTTCATCAGGTTCTGTTCCGGGTTTATCGATGAGAATTTGAGTATCTGCACCCTCAACTTTTAGTAAGTAATCACTGCTTGTCCCCCGCAGTTGAATAACATCTCCCTCCGTAGGATCAAAATCGACTATTAAAGCATAATCAGCATCTCCACTAGTTAAACTGTTACCATCATCGTATCCAATCCAATCCAGGTCACCGAGAATGAACTTATCCGCACCGGCTTCCACCTGTTAAGATATCAATTTCCCCAAGTCCAGGAGTGCTACTATTGGGATTAACCCCAGTAATAACGTCATCCCCTCCCCCCGTTTTAATATCATCACTGGCGGATGTACCTGTAATCTGGAATCGCTCTATATTACTGAAGCTTACTGCATCATATGCACCACTATTATTTATGTAAGCCGCTAAATACCCAGCCCAGGCACCAGAGGATACATAAATACTACTATTAATCCCGGCTGCATAGGATGTGGTTCCCCCATAGTTGTTACTGGAATAGTCGATAATCAGTAAGTCGTCGCCTTCTCCTGCATCAATATTATCTATACCCAATGCTGCATTAATGGTGTCGTTGCCATCCCCTGTATTGATGGTCTCATTAAAACGACCTGTAAAGGTAATATTGTCGTTCCCTGTACCGGTGATAAGGTTAGCAAATCTTTCTACGTTCTTAACTACTGTTCCGTTAGAAGATGTGAATGTGCTACCACTATTGTCTACTACTAAATCCGTAGTGAAGCTGCTAAAGTCAACATTGTTGATGGTGTCAATCCCTTCGCCACCATCTACACTGATGGACTCATAGCCTCCTTTGTCAATGGTGTCATTTTGGGGTGTACCTGTAATCTGTAATCGCTCTATGTTACTGAAGCTTACTGCATCATATGCACCACTATTATTTATGTAAGCCGATAAAGAACCCCACCACGCACCAGAGGATACATAAATACTACTATTAATCCCGGCTGCATAGGATGTGGTTCCCCCATAGTTGTTACTGGAATAGTCGATAATCAGTAAGTCGTCGCCTTCTCCTGCATCAATATTATCTATACCCAATGCTGCATTAATGGTGTCGTTGCCATCCCCTGTATTGATGGTCTCATTAAAACGACCTGTAAAGGTAATATTGTCGTTCCCTGTACCGGTGATAAGGTTAGCAAATCTTTCTACGTTCTTAACTACTGTTCCGTTAGAAGATGTGAATGTGCTACCACTATTGTCTACTACTAAATCCGTAGTGAAGCTGCTAAAGTCAACATTGTTGATGGTGTCAATCCCTTCGCCACCATCTACACTGATGGACTCATAGCCTCCTCTGTCAATGGTGTCATTTTGGGGTGTACCTGTAATCTGTAATCGCTCTATGTTACTGAAGCTTACTGCATCATATGCACCAATATTATTTATGTAAGCCGATAAAGAACCCCACCACGCACCAGAGGATACATAAATACTACTATTAATCCCGGCTGCATAGGATGTGGTTCCCCTATAGTTGTTACTGGAATAGTCGATAATCAGTAAGTCGTCGCCTTCTCCTGCATCAATATTATCTATACCCAATGCTGCATTAATGGTGTCGTTGCCATCCCCTGTATTAATGGTCTCATTAAAACGACCTGTAAAGGTAATAGTGTCGTTTCCTGTACCGGTGATAAGGTTAGCAAATCTTTCTACGTTCTTAACTACTGTTCCGTTAGAAGATGTGAATGTGCTACCACTATTGTCTACTACTAAATCCGTGGTGAAGCTGCTAAAGTCAACATAGTTGATGGTGTCAATCCCTTCCCCACCATCTACACTGATTGACTCATAGCCTCCTCTGTCAATGGTGTCATTTTGGGGTGTACCTGTAATCTGTAATCGCTCTATGTTACTGAAGCTTACTGCATCATATGCACCAATATTATTTATGTAAGCCGATAAAGAACCCCACCACGCACCAGAGGATACATAAATACTACTATTAATCCCGGCTGCATAGGATGTGGTTCCCCTATAGTTGTTACTGGAATAGTCGATAATCAGTAAGTTGTCGCCTTCCCCTCCATCAATATTATCTATACCCAATGCCGCATTAATGGTGTCGTTGCCATCCCCTGTATTAATGGTCTCATTAAAACGACCTGTAAAGGTAATAGTGTCGTTTCCTGTACCGGTGATAAGGTTAGCAAATCTTTCTACGTTCTTAACTACTGTTCCGTTAGAAGATGTGAATGTGCTACCACTATTGTCTACTACTAAATCCGTGGTGAAGCTGCTAAAGTCAACATAGTTGATGGTGTCAATCCCTTCCCCACCATCTACACTGATTGACTCATAGCCTCCTCTGTCAATGGTGTCATTTTGGGGTGTACCTGTAATCTGTAATCGCTCTATGTTACTGAAGCTTACTGCATCATATGCACCAATATTATTTATGTAAGCCGATAAATTTCCCCGCCACGCACCGTACCAATCATAAATACTACTATTAATCCCGGCTGCATAGGATGTGGTTCCCCCATAGTTGTTACTGGAATAGTCGATAATCAGTAAGTTGTCGCCTTCCCCTCCATCAATATTATCTATACCTAATGCTGCATTAATGGTGTCGTTGCCATCCCCTGTATTGATGGTCTCATTAAAACGACCTGTAAAGGTGATAGTGTCGTTACCTGCACCGGTGGTGAGGTTAGCAAATCTTTCTACGTTCTTAACTACTGTTCCGTTAGAAGATGTGAATGTGCTACCACTATTGTCTACTACTAAATCCGTGGTGAAGCTGCTAAAGTCAACATAGTTGATGGTGTCAATCCCTTCCCCACCATCTACACTGATTGACTCATAGCCTCCTCTGTCAATGGTGTCATTTTGGGGTGTACCTGTAATCTGTAATCGCTCTATGTTACTGAAGCTTACTGCATCATATGCACCACTATTATTTATGTAAGCCGATAAAGAACCCCACCACGCACCAGAGGATACATAAATACTACTATTAAACATCCCGGCTGCATAGGATCTGTTTCCCCCATAGTTGTTACTGGAATAGTCGATAATCAGTAAGTCGTCGCCTTCTCCTGCATCAATATTATCTATACCCAATGCTGCATTAATGGTGTCGTTGCCATCCCCTGTATTAATGGTCTCATTAAAACGACCTGTAAAGGTAATAGTGTCGTTTCCTGTACCGGTGGTGAGGTTAGCAAATCTTTCTACGTTCTTAACTACTGTTCCGTTAGAAGATGTGAATGTGCTACCACTATTGTCTACCACTAAGTCTATGGTGAAGCTGCTAAAGTTAACATTGTTGATGGTGTCAATCCCTTCGCCACCATCTACACTGATTGACTCATAGCCTCCTCTGTCAATGGTGTCATTTTGGGGTGTACCTGTAATCTGTAATCGCTCTATGTTACTGAAGCTTACTGCATCAGATGCACCACTATTATTTATGTAAGCCGATAAAGAACCCCACCACGCACCAGAGGATACATAAATACTACTATTAAACATCCCGGCTGCATAGGATCTGTTTCCCCCATAGTTGTTACTGGAATAGTCGATAATCAGTAAGTCGTCGCCTTCTCCTGCATCAATATTATCTATACCCAATGCTGCATTAATGGTGTCGTTGCCATCCCCCGTATTAATGGTCTCATTAAAACGACCTGTAAAGGTAATAGTGTCGTTCCCTGTACCGGTGGTGAGGTTAGCAAATCTTTCTACGTTCTTAACTACTGTTCCGTTAGAAGATGTGAATGTGCCACCGCCACTATTGTCTACCACTAAGTCTGTGGTGAAGCTGCTAAAGTTAACATTGTTGATGGTGTCAATGCCTTCCCCACCATCTACACTGATTGACTCATAGCCTCCTCTGTCAATGGTGTCATTTTGGGGTGTACCTGTAATCTGTAATCGCTCTATGTTACTGAAGCTTACTTGGTCATATGCACCAATATTATTTATGTAAGCCGATAAATAACCCCCCCACGGACTGTACCAGTCATAAATACTACTATTAATCCCGGCTGCATAGGATGTGGTTCCCCTATAGTTGTTACTGGAATAGTCGATAATCAGTAAGTCGTCGCCTTCTCCTGCATCAATATTATCTATACCGCGTCCTGAGTTGATGGTATCCGCTTCATCAGTGCCAGTGATATTATCATTACCATCTGTCCCGGTGAAAGTTGCTTGCTCAACTTCAACCACCTCACCACCTAACACCAGAATCTGAGAATCATCTTCCGCCCTTAACCTTTTCCAACTCTGATCATCCCAAGTTTCACCTAATACCACCGCCGCAAATATTGCTCCTTCATCCCCTGGAGTATCCGCCGCATTAAAAAGAAAATCTAAATAATGTCCTATCTCTTCCAACAAAACCCTAATTAAGCGTCCTGAGTCCCCATTGACTATACTTTCTGAGAGGTAAATTTTTCCCGTTTGCCCAGAAAATGCACCACTAGCCCCCTGTAACTCAGTATCGGGGTAAACTTCTATTTCTGGTAAACTTGCCACAGCCTCTAAAAACCTGGTTGATGTGATTTCAACACCAAACACCGAGGCTAATTTTTCTCCTAGAGATTCCTGAGCCGCAAAACCTGTTAACAAGTCAATCAGTTGACTAATGTCTGTAGTTGTATTTGGTAGCATAAATGGGATTAATTGCAATAATTTAAAATTGAGTTTACTCTATCCAAATTATCGTTAATTTTGATTTTCTTGAAAAGAAAATTCATTAATATAGAATTAGTAAAATATATTTTTCTTATATGTAACCCGAGGGCGATTAGTTTTCAAGGGTCTTGGAGGTTGTTTAATAAGTGTTGATATGTAATTTTAATCACTAGCTGGCCAATATCCCCGACTTCTACAAAAATTTATAGCTACCTGACAAGATCATGGTGAGAAGTCGGGGATATGAGTAACGAATAAAAGCGATCGCTTTGGGTACTGCGTAGCGATCGCACTGGCGTTTTGTCAGTCAACAGTCAACAGTCAACCGTCAACCCTCAACAATATTTGTGGTCAGAAGTCGGGGATATGAGTAACTAATAAAAGCGATCGCTTTGGGTACTGCGTAGCGATCGCACTGGCGTTTTGTCAGTCAACAGTCAACAGTCAACAGCCAACAATCATAGAAGTTATAATCAAATCAACCTATACTTAAACTTTTATGACTAAATGGTTTAACACCGCAGGCCCTTGTAAGCCAAATATCCACTATACCCTACCCACCAGTGAACGGTTACCAGAGTTAAAACGCCTGATTGAGCAAGAGAATTACTTTGTCATCCATGCACCCAGACAAACCGGTAAAACCACTGCCATGCTCACCCTAGCACAGGAACTGACAGCCAGTGGTAAATACACCGCCGTCATGGTATCTGTAGAGGTGGGTGCTGCTTTTCCAGATAAACCAGATATCGCCGAATTAGCCATTTTAGACGCTTGGCGTGGTGCTATTAGTTACAGGCTACCCGATGAATTACAACCCCCTAAATGGCCTGATGCTCCTGTAGGGCGACGGATTGGAGCAGCATTAGAATCATGGGTAAAGGTTTCATCCCGTCCTTTGGTGGTGTTTATTGATGAAATCGATGCTTTAGCTAATGAAACCTTAATTGCTATATTACGACAACTTCGTGATGGTTATCCCAATCGACCCCAAGGTTTCCCCCAATGCGTGGCGTTAATTGGGATGCGGGATGTGAGAGATTATAAGGTAGCCTCCGGCGGTAGCTATAGATTAAATACCTCTAGCCCTTTTAATATCAAGGTAGAATCTATAACTTTAAGTAATTTTACCTTGGAAGATGTCAAGACCTTATACGAACAACATACCCAAGCCACCGGACAAATATTTACCCCCGAAGCCATTAACCACGCCTACTATTTAACCCAAGGTCAACCTTGGTTAGTCAATGCGATCGCCCGTCAAGTTACAGAGTATTTAGCAGAAGATGTGAATATCCCCATCACTGTAGATTTAATTAATCAAGCTAAAGATATACTAATTCAAAGGCAAGACACCCATCTAGATAGTTTAGCAGAGCGACTGCGGGAAGATAGGGTAAAAGCCATTATTGAACCTATTTTATCTGGGGAAGAATTACCCAACACACCAGAAGATGATCGCCGTTATCTGTTAGATTTAGGTTTAGTGATTCGCAGTAAAGAGGGTGGGTTAAAGGTAGCTAACCCCATTTATCAAGAGGTAATCCCCAAGGTGTTATCCCAGGGAACTCAAGATAGTTTACCGATGATTCAACCTAGTTGGTTAACACCCACAGGGGAATTAAACCCCCAAATTCTGTTAGAAACTTTTCTAGACTTTTGGCGACAACACGGGGAGCCATTATTTAAAAGTACCCCTTACCCAGAAATTGCGCCACATTTAGTATTAATGGCATTTTTACACCGGGTAGTTAATGGTGGTGGTAGCTTAGAACGGGAATACGCCATAGGTTCCGGGAGGATGGATATATGTTTAAGGTATGGGGATGTAGTTTTAGGGATGGAATTAAAGGTATGGAAGCAGGGTAAAGCCGACCCCTTACCCCAAGGATTGATACAGCTAGATAAGTATTTATCAGGACTGAATCTAAATACAGGATGGTTAGTAATATTTGACCGTCGCCCCGACTTACCCCCCATCAGTGACCGAACCAGCACCGAAATAACCCTAAGTCCCCAAGGCAGAAATATTACAGTAATTCGGGGGTAGGTTGGGATTTGTTGACTGTTGACGGATTTATCCGACTTTAGCTATTAGACAGGGGTTTCTCACCCCAGGCTGTCGGAGATATGAGTAACAGTCAACAGTCAACCGTTAACCGTCAACAATATTTGTGGTCAGAAGTCGGGGATATTGCGATCGCATTTCATCACCTGTGAACACCTGGATAATATCCCCGACTTCTACAAAAATTTATAGCTACCCCAGAAGATCATAGTCAGAAGTCGGGGATATGAGTAACGAATAAAAGCGATCGCTTTGGGTACTGCGTAGCGATCGCACTGGCGTTTTGTCGGTCAAAAGTCAACCGTTAACAGTCAACAGTCAACAATCATAGAAGTTATAATCAAATCAACCTATACCTAAACTTTTATGACTAAATGGTTTAACACTGCTGGCCCTTGTAAGCCAAATATCCACTATACCCTACCCACCAGTGAACGGTTACCAGAGTTAAAACGCCTGATTGAGCAAGAGAATTACTTTGTCATCCATGCACCCAGACAAACCGGTAAAACCACTGCCATGCTCACCCTAGCACAGGAACTGACAGCCAGTGGTAAATACACCGCCGTGTTACTGTCCTTAGAAGTGGGCGCAGTATTTCCCCATGATCCCCTGGCGGCGCAAAATAGTATTTTAAATCACTGGCAGAATCAAATCCGGTTTTTAAAGTTACCCTTACCACATATCAATCAGATTAAGGAAGAAACGGGAATCACTCAGTTAGATTTACAAACAGTTCTCAGTGTCTGGACCGCTGACTCTCCCCTCCCCCTAGTGGTTTTCTTAGATGAAATTGACGCATTAAGTGATGAAACTTTAATTTCTGTATTGCGACAATTACGCTCCGGTTATCCCAATCGCCCCCAAGGTTTCCCCCAATGCGTGGCGTTAATCGGGATGCGGGATGTACGTGATTATAAAGTAGCTTCTGGCGGTAGTGATAGGTTAAATACTTCTAGCCCCTTTAATATCAAGGTGCGCTCTGTGACTTTAAGTAATTTCACTTTAGAAGAGGTAAAAAGTCTGTATGAACAACACACCGCAGCCACAGGACAAATCTTTACCCCCGAAGCCATTAACCACGCCTACTATTTAACCCAGGGTCAACCTTGGTTAGTCAATGCTTTAGCTAAGGAAGTTACAGAATACCTAGCAGAAGATGTGAATATCCCCATCACGGTAGATTTAATCAATCAAGCCAAAGATATACTAATTCAAAGGCAAGACACCCATTTAGATAGTTTAGCAGAGCGACTGCGGGAAGATAGGGTAAAAGCAATCATAGAACCCATCTTAGCAGGGGAAGAATTACCAGATGTGCCTAATGATGATATTCGTTTTCTCCTAGATTTAGGATTGTGTCGCTATCATCCTATTAGAGGTTTAGAAATTGCTAACCCGATTTATAGAGAAGTTTTACCTAAAGTTTTAGCCTATACCCCCATTATGTCTTTAGGGGTGATTGAACCTGAATGGTTGAGTGCTAGTGGTGAATTAATCCCAGAAAAATTATTAGACTTATTCTTAGAGTTTTGGCGACAACACGGGGAGCCATTATTTAAAAGTACCCCTTACCCAGAAATTGCGCCACATTTAGTATTAATGGCATTTTTACACCGGGTAGTTAATGGTGGTGGTAGCTTAGAACGGGAATACGCCATAGGCTCCGGGAGGATGGATATATGTTTAAGGTATGGGGATGTAGTTTTAGGGATGGAATTAAAGGTATGGAAGCAGGGTAAAGCCGACCCCTTACCCCAAGGATTGATACAGCTAGATAAGTATTTATCAGGACTGAATCTAAATACAGGATGGTTAGTAATATTTGACCGTCGCCCCGACTTACCCCCCATCAGTGACCGAACCAGCACCGAAATAACCCTAAGTCCCCAAGGCAGAAATATTACAGTAATTCGGGGGTAGGTTGGGATTTGTTGACCGTTGACGGATTTATCCGACTTTAGCTATTAGACAGGGGTTTCTCACCCCAGGTTTGCTGTGGGTGTTGACTGCGGGTGTTGACTCTGGTGGGCAATATCCCCGACTTCTACCAAAATTTATAGCTACCTGACAATATCATAGTCAGAAGTCGGAGATATGAGTAACAGTCAACAGTCATCTATATTACGGTGCTAAACTGAGTTAAATGTGCTTGTATCTGGGTTAAATCCCTGGTAGCATCAGGGGCGATCGCACCGTCAATTAATCTCTCACCGGGGAAAGTACCAAACAGATGGCGTACTATCATAATGCCATCGGAAAGGGCTTTGATTTCTCCATTACCGTCAATATCTAAGTATTGGTTATCTACCCCTTGTTGTAAGTAGGCTTGAATTTCTCCTAGGTTGCGAGTAGCGTTAGGAGCGATCGCACCTTCAGTTAATCTCTCACCGGGGAAAGTACCAAACAGATGGCGTACTATCATAATGCCATCGGAAAGGGCTTTGATTTCTCCATTCCCGTCAATATCCAGATTCCATGCTTGCTTACTGACTAAAATCGGGTCTGCTTCTAGGCTATAACCAGGGGCTAAATTATCGGAAGTCAGATTAAGTTGAGTTCCAGTAAAGTTGTCAGTGGTGGTAAAGTTGAAATCCGCTAACTTTAACGGTAGGGTTTGGTTAGGCCAGTTACCAGCAAAGTCAGTATAGCCAAATTGGATATAGCGATCGCTTTGGGGGTCGTTGTCTAGGTTCCCACTATCAGCTAGGTCTTCTACTGGAACGAATAGATTGTTATTGAACAGGTTGTCTGCATTTTGGAAGCTCAATTCATTAGAATTGTAGTGCAACCGCAGACTAATACCAGTCAGGGTATTATCACCTGTGGAGGTCTTATACAATAAGGGAATAGATACATTACCACCAGGAGCAGCAGTTAAATTATCTAATGATGTAATTTGTTGGCGATCGCCCTGCACCGGTGGTGTATCATCATTCCTAATGGTTCCCGTAGCTGTGGCGGTGGTAATGGTGGCGTTACTGGGGTTAGAGAGGGTAACAGTAAAGGTTTCATCCGGCTCTAATACCGTATCACCACTGACATTAACTGTAATTACTTGAGATGTTACCCCGGCTGCAAAGGTGACCGTACCCGTGGGGAGGGATGCGCCAAAGTCCCCTGCATTAGCGGGGTTGGTTCCCGTACCCGTCACCGCCCAATTAGCAGTGCTGGTGGTGGATGTATCCCCTGTGCGAGTAACTGTGAAGGTAAAGGAGGTATTACTGCTGTTTCCTTCTGATTGTATGGCGTTGGTGGGGGCGATCGCTAGTTGAGAGGGATTTGTTAAATCATCATTCCTAATGGTTCCCGTAGCTGTCGCGGTTGTAATAGTAGCGTTACTGGGGTTAGAGAGGGTGACGGTAAAGGCTTCATCCGGTTCTACTACCGTGTCACCACTGACATTGACTGTAATTACTTGAGATGTTACCCCGGCTGCAAAGGTGACCGTACCCGTGGGGAGGGATGCGCCAAAGTCCCCTGCATTAGCGGGGTTGGTTCCCGTACCCGTCACCGCCCAATTAGCAGTGCTGGTGGTGGATGTATCCCCTGTGCGGGTAACTGTGAAGGTGTAGGGGGTATTACCTGTGTTCCCTTCTGATTGTATGGCGTTGGTGGGGGCGATCGCTAGTTGAGAGGGATTTGTTAAATCATCATTCCTAATGGTTCCCGTAGCTGTCGCGGTTGTAATAGTAGCGTTACTGGGGTTAGAGAGGGTGACGGTAAAGGCTTCATCCGGTTCTACTACCGTGTCACCACTGACATTGACTGTAATTACTTGAGATGTTACCGCGGCTGCAAAGGTGACCGTACCCGTGGGGAGGGATGCGCCAAAGTCCCCTGCATTGGCGGGGTTGGTTCCTGTACCGGTGACCGCCCAGTTAGCAGTGCTGATACCTGTGGTATTACCGCTACGGGTAACTGTGAAGGTGTATGGGGTATTACCTGTGTTACCTTCCGATTGTATTCCGTTTTGTTCATAAATGGCTAGGATCGTAGCCTGAGCTACAGGAAAATTAGGGGAGTTATCGAAAAGACTAAGCTCGGCAGTATAAGAACCCGTAGAAACTGCTGTTATGTTGCGAGGAAATTGATTAGGATCAAAGTAAGTTGCTCCATTGGGAGAGCCTCCATACACAGCAAGATAATAAGTGCCATTATCTGGTAATATGAAGGCGAAAGAATCACTACCTTGAGTTGAGAATTTCAGGATATTGCTATCCTCATCAAATAAAATTGTTCCAAAGATATTATTAGCAATAAACCAAGGTACCCCATCGGCAGTTATCTCCCAAGCAAAGCGATCGCCCGCCCCGCCTACAAAACTGTAAAAATCTACATCATCTCTTAAATCTGCCAAAAAGTAGTTATCGCCAATTTCTCCCCTAAAGCTCTGAGAACTGTTTCCTTGAGAGCTAAATCCTGTATCAATAGCATTAGCAAAGGTATCATTATGTGGATTTTCTGTCATGGCTTTTACTTCCCTCATAAATATGGTTACTGAGCACAGCTAAGAGACAAAAATCTCAATCGAGGTTTTCTTTTGTCACCTATATATATATGTGGGAAGCTCAAAGGGAAATTTCGCAGTTTTAATGATTTGAATTAACTATGATTAATTTGCTAATTATAAGCTATTCTTAACTATTACCCATTGACTTGACTGCTTAAGCTTTTATCTGGGGATTTTAACCCCCGGCTACTGCTTACCTGTCAACAGTCAACCGTTAACAATCATAGATGTCAAGACCTTATACGAACAACATACCCAAGCCACAGGGCAAATCTTTACCCCCGAAGCCATTCACCACGCCTACTATTTAACCCAGGGTCAACCTTGGTTAGTCAATGCGATCGCCCGTCAAGTTACAGAGTATTTAGCAGAAGATGTGAATATCCCCATCACTGTAGATTTAATTAATCAAGCTAAAGATATACTAATTCAAAGGCAAGACACCCATCTAGATAGTTTAGCAGAACGACTGCGAGAGGATAGGGTAAAAGCCATTATTGAACCTATTTTATCTGGGGAAGAATTACCCAACACACCAGAAGATGATCGCCGTTATCTGTTAGATTTAGGTTTAGTGATTCGCAGTAAAGAGGGTGGGTTAAAGGTAGCTAACCCCATTTATCAAGAGGTAATCCCCAAGGTGTTATCCCAGGGAACTCAAGATAGTTTACCGATGATTCAACCCAGTTGGTTAACACCCACAGGGGAATTAAACCCGCAAATATTGTTAGAAACCTTTTTAGACTTTTGGCGACAACATGGGGAGCCATTATTTAAAAGTACCCCTTACCCAGAAATTGCGCCCCACTTAGTATTAATGGCATTTTTACACCGTGTAGTTAATGGTGGTGGTAGCTTAGAACGGGAATACGCCATAGGCTCCGGGAGGATGGATATATGTCTGCGTTATGGGGATGTAGTGTTAGGGATGGAATTAAAGGTATGGAAGCAGGGTAAAGCCGACCCCTTACCCCAAGGATTGATACAGCTAGATAAGTATTTATCAGGACTCAATCTAGATACAGGATGGTTAGTAATATTTGACCGTCGCCCCGACTTACCCCCCATCAGTGACCGAACCACCACCGAAATAACCCTAAGTCCCCAAGGCAGAAATATTACAGTAATTCGGGGGTAGGTTTGGATTTGTTGACTGTCAACTTACCTGGGTATGCTTGATTTGAGGAGGCGATGTGATGTTGGAGTATGATTATTTTCTTTGAGATTGGCTACAATTTCCACCGAGGCTATTTGTTGCTGTAGCCAATTGCTAAAAAACTCTCCCATAATTTGCAACCGCAAGTTATCATCTAACTCTGGTTTAATTATTTCTTCAACTGAGATTATATGTACTCCTTTGGGTGTAATAATGGGCTTGAGAATTTGGGGGGGAGTGGCGGCAAAAACTGCGGCTGCAATCTCGGCTCTGAAGTCAATACGGCGGCGGATTCCCTGATAACCACCAGTGCGACGGGTTTCGGGATTTTGGATATATTGACGAGCAATTTCTTGGAAACTAATTTCGCCTTCTTTGAGTGCATAAAATAGTTCTAAGGCTAAATCTTCATCATCTAATACCACTTCATAAGTTACTGCGCCAAAATATTTAGATTGGTGTGCATAAAAAAATGGTTCTATTTGCTCTGCAAATAAATGATTGGCTAATTTAGAAGATGTAAGGTTGATTTTGGCTATTTCTTCCAAGTCATCTAGGGAAAGATAATGTTTTTTTAACCAAGCCCAAGTGTCTTCTGCTTTCAGTAGTCGGTGAGCTAGGCGAAGATCGTCTGCTGCTGTTTGCAGTTCTTCTATAGAAATTTCAATTCCTGCTTTATCGGCGGCTTCAGCAATGATTTTTTGGGTAGCGATCGCTTCTAAAATTCCGGGGATTTGGCAAGCCATTTTTATATAGTAAATAATGTCTTCAGCAGAAAATTCTAAAATATTTGACATGGCTAAATTCCTCCAACTAATAACTAATTTTCCCTGAGTATTTTGACTTTTTTAGTCAGTAACTTATTCATCATATTTGCTTAATATATTGTTTATTGTCTCTATCTGATGGTAGTTTTAATATTTTAATTATTCACCATTGTTTATCATCTTTATTCAAATTAAATAATACAGATATAAGCCCTATTTTTCTAGGTTTTAGACTAGACAAATAGGGGTAATATTCCATGGTAAAAATGGTGAATCTAGTCCCCTTCCCTTAATAATGGGAGAGTTAGTGTGGGGTAAACCCTTTTGGTTTTCGCCGTACACAGTGGCGGGTAGAATGCACACCCCACAAGAGTTTTAGCACCAATATTTGTACCCCATTTACCTGTAAACTGCTGTAACTAAAGTTCTAGTCCCCCCTGTTGCAATTTTTTAAACGGATCTAAAATGAAATCAATAACTCGACGCTGACGGATAACTACCTCTGCGGTGGCGGTCTGACCAGGGGTTAAATTAACGCGCTGGTTAGCAGCTTGCACATAAAGTTGATCTAGGGTGATATCTAAATCATAAGTGTCTATATTGCCTTGATTGTGAGACTGAACCCTGGAGTTAGGTGCAATCCAACTCACACGCCCTGCGGACACGCCATAATCTTGGTAGGGATAAGCATCAAACTTGATTTTCACTGGCATTCCCTCCTCTAAGAAACCACTGTGTTGGCTGGGTATCTGGGCTTTGAGAATCAATTTACTATCTTGAGGCGCAATATGGGCAATGATTTGTCCTGGTTCTACCACAGGGCCTGGTTTAGTCACAGGTAACTGAAAAACTATACCATCAATGGGCGATCGCACTACTCGTTGTTGCAGTTGAATCTGTAAGGACTGAATTTGGCTCTTGGTTTGAGCTATTTCTGTTTCCAGGGTACTAATTTGGCCGTCCATATCCTTAAGTTGTTCCTGGCTTCTGAGTAGTGCTAATTTACCGGCTTGAACGACACCTTGATAACTACCTTGCTGTTCTTGTAGGCGTAGTTTTGCTTGCTGAATATCAGCTACAGCTTGATTCATAGTCGCCTGATAGCGGCTGGTTTCCTCTTTTAAACGCAGTTGAGCTAAAGTAACATCAGATTGTGCTTGTAAGTGCAAGCGTTGGCTTTCTTCTGCTGTCTTTTGTAGTTGCACAAGTTGGATTTGGGGAATTGCACCCTGGTCAAACAATTGACGATAGCGTGCAACTTCTGTCAAATCTGTGTCAAAACGATTCTTAACTAACTTTTCAGTTGTTTGGGTAGAATTAATGTTTTGGCGAACCTGCTCAACTAAAGCCTGTCTTTCTAACTTCTGTAAGTTATACACACTCCGCCGCGCATCCAGATTTTGCTGCGCCTGACGGACTTGAGACATTTTTTCTAATTCTTGAGCTTGATTTTGTTGCTCTTGAATATTAATAGCTAACATCAATTGGTTTTGCAGCAGCTTTAATTGGGCTTGGCGATCGCGCAGTCCTTGTAACTGTGTCTGTCTTTGCTGCAATTCTGTTTCTAACACCTCAGAATCCAACTCTAGCAAAACCTGACCAGCTTTGACTATAGCGCCTTCGTGAACATTGACAGCCTTCACGGTTCCCGGAACTGCAATTCCTAACTGATAGGTCGCTCCTTGGGGTTCCAAACGCCCTCTAGCGCTGCCTGTCTCATCAATTTTCGTGAGCATCGACCAAGGTAAAATAATAGTGGTAAATCCCACCAGAAAGTACAGTAGGGAACGTGTCCAGAGTTTTGGCAAAGCATCCAGCAGTTCTTCTGTACCGTAAAACCAATCATTGGCTTGGGTTTGTACCTGTGTCTGATCATCAACAACAGCACTAGAATTTTCAACCTGGTGATTCACCCCACCCAAGCTAGAGCTCAGGGCTGAGTCTTGCTGTGATTTTGCAAGTATAGATGATAAATGTTGAGATGGGTTTGGCATAAGTAATTCAACCGTTTACTGTCCAGGAGAATTTTTCGTGGACAAATTCTCCTGTTAAATTGGCAGTTTCCCAGGTTTTTAAGCTGTTGGCGCTGTTGCTCCCAGTTGTTGCTCATTGAGATAAAAGTAATGACCTCTTCTAGCAATTAATTCATCGTGAGTCCCGCTTTCCACGAGTAAGCCACGATCTAAAACCAGGATGAGGTCAGCATGACGCACCGTGGACAGGCGATGGGCAATAATTAGACTTGTGCGCCCTTTGAGGATGGTTTTCAGGTTATTTTGGATAATTCGCTCAGATTCCGCATCAAGGTGGCTTGTGGCTTCATCTAAGAGTAATAAGCGGGGATTTCCCAGTAAAGCCCGGGCGATCGCCAGGCGTTGGCGTTGTCCACCAGATAGCATCCCCCCACCTTCACCAATTTGGGTTTCGTAACCAGTGGGTAGCAGTTTGATAAATTCATCCGCTCCGGCTAAACTTGCGGCTGTAATAATTTCCTCTAGGGTGGCTTCTGGGTGAGCAATACTGATGTTTTCCCGGATTGTACCGCCAAATAAGAAAGTATCTTGATCAACAACACCAATTTGCGATCGCAGCGATCGTAAAGAAATACTAGTCACATCTTGGGCATCAATTAATACTTTGCCATCTGTCGGCAGGTATAGCCCTAATATCATCTTCGTGAGGGTTGTTTTTCCTGAACCACTACGCCCAACTACCGCTACAGTTTGCTCAGGTAAGATTTCAAAGCTGAGATTTTCCAGGACATTAATATCACTTTCTGGGTGATAACGGAAAGTGACATTTTCAAACTTAATATGACCTTGTAACCTCGGTAAAAATTGGCGGGGTTGATGCTGTAAATCCTCTTCCGGTGCAGCCTCCAAAACATCATTAATGCGTTCGCTAGAAATAACAACTTCCTGGAACTGATTCCACAAAACAACTAACCTTTGAAATGGGCGAATGATGTTACCCAATAACATATTAAAAGCCACTAACTGCCCAATTGTCAAGTCATTTTGAATAACTAACCATGCCCCAAACCACAGCAACCCAGTAGTTACTAGAGTTTCAATCCCAGAGCTAAAAAGCTGCATTTTGTTGCTAATTATCTGCCCGGCAAAGGTCTTTTTAATCACATTATTTAATAGCTCTTCCCAATGCCAGCGTACTGTTTGTTCAATAGCCATTGAGCGAATGGAGCTAATACCAGTAAGAGATTGAATCAGATAACTATTTTCGTTGGCTGTAGCATTAAAAGCCTCCCGATTAATGCGGCGAAAGAAAGGTGTAGCCACCAGTGCCAAAATAAAGAATGGTGGAATGATGGTTAAACTCAATAATGCCATGGGTGCACTATACCAAAACATCAACCCCACGTAGATAAACACTGTCAGCAAATCCAAGGTAATAGACAGAGCCTCTCCGGTGAGGAAGCGCTGAATTTTATAGTTTTCTTGAACCCGGGAAATAATATCACCAACATAGCGCGACTCAAAAAAGGCTAAAGGTAAGCGGAAGGTGTGTTTAATAAAACCCACCAGTAAAGCCACGCTGATGCGGTTAGCTGTGTGATCTAGGAGATATTGCCGCAGTCCATTGATCATCACACTGAATAAGCCAAAAATCAGCAACCCAAACCCCACTGCGTTTAATGTCAGAGTGCTACGCTGCACCAGTACTCGGTCCAATAACAACTGAGTTAATAACGGTGTCACCAGTCCAAATACCTGAATGAATACCGAAGCTACAAAGACTTCTAGCAGCACTTTAGAATGGGGTTTGACTAATTCAAACAACTGCCAGAATTGTGTACTGTCTTCCTCAGTTTCTTTCAGCTGCGCTGTAGGTTGTAATAACAATGCGTAACCAGTCCAACCAGCCTTAAATTCGTCATGGGTGAGGGTGCGTTGACTAAAGGCGGGGTCACCAACAATCACGTGCTTTTTGCTGATTTCATAGACAACAATATAGTGTTTGCCTTCCCAATGGGCGATGGCGGGTAAGGTTTGTTGTGCTAATTTATCCAAGCTGGCTTTGACGGGACGGGTAGTAAAACCTATACTTTCCGCCGCAGTTGTTAAACCCCGAAGTGTAGCACCGGTACGATTGATGTTAGCTAAATCCCGCAGTCGATTCACACTCAAGCGCTTACCCCAATAGCGGCTAATCATCACTAAGCAAGCAGCCCCACAGTCAGCAGCGCTTTGCTGTTCAAAGAATGGATACCGCTTACTTAAACGTCCCCACCAATGCCCAACTTGAACCCTGGGACTGGGAAAATAAGCTCGTTTTTGCTTTTTTTTCGGTGTGGGATCTGCTGGTGGTAATTGTGGGGTTCTCTTGGGGGTAGTTGCTTCTAAAAGAACCTCTTGGCGCTGTTGCGATAACTCAGCCAATTGCGGCCAAAATTCTAATGCTAGTTGCCAACTCGCATTTTTTAGAGTGTAAATTGTGATGGGTGGAGTCCCGCGCCAATTTTCCTGCTGGGGATGTATATAAATATTTCCCGGTGTTAATCTGCGTCCATCACTATGCTCTAGTTCTCCGTGATGTAATAGCCAAAGTTTGGTATCTTGGAAGAGTTTAACAGGGAGTGAGTCCCCTTCTACAGTGTGAGGCTCAAATAAAGCTAGGGCTTTGAGTATATCTTCTACAGATCCGTTGTGAGGAACTAGGGCGCTTTGGCAACATAACAACAGCAAATCCCACAGTTGGGCACGTTGTCTGAGGCGATCGCCAATGCTCGGATGTTTGCGAATCGCCTCTTGTAATGAGGCTTGGGGAAAATAAGCCAGTTTTAAATTCACAGAAGCTCTAGCCACATAAGGACTAAATTCTTCTTCTGTAAATAAGGTCAGTTCGCCAAATGATGCTCCAGTTGTCAGGGTAGTAATTAAGTTATTCGAGGTATCTAAAAGTCTGACCTTACCCCCAAGGACGATATATATGCCATTCGGCGCGGTTGTTGATTGCCAAAATTGCTTGGTTACTGCTGGTTGGACAATTTCTACGCCAATTAAGCATCTTTCAATTTCTGGTTCTGACAGCGACTCACCTAAGCTTTGGATAAGTTGTTGCGCTAAGTATTCTGGGGAAAACGCTGATGTCATTTCCTGACCTCCAAGACAGAATTATTTATTGGTCTGAATCAGATTTAATGACCAATGGAAATTAGTTTCACCAGTGACATTGCAAGTCGCAAATCTTAATCCCAGCATCCTTGGGTTGCTCAGTTTCCAGTGGGTGGGAAGTTTTACGTTTGGTTGATAGTCCCATTTGTTTGAGCAAGCGATTAATGTGGCGATCGCTAATTTGAATGTTAAATTCGTTAGCTAAATGTTTGCTTAACCATTGGGCTGTCCAATAGGTAAATGCATAGCCATAATCACGAGGGCTATGGATGACCAATTCTTTCAAGCGCTCCAAATACTGAGCATTGACAATTTTAGGTCTACCGATGGGTCGCTCATTCCATTTGTGTGCTAAACCTGCTTCTGCTAAACCAATCCAGTAGCGCGCCATTTCCTGAGAACAACCTATAATTTCACAGATTTGGCTTTGAGATTTACCAACATCTGCTAACAACATAATTTCAATGCGCCGCCGATATTCTGACTGTAAATCACTTTGTAAGCTTTTGAGCAAAGCCTTTCTTTGAAAATGAGTTAAAAATTTACCTTCTTGGATGTTTTGCAGGTTATAGTTTTCCCAAGTTTCGCTTTGACTAACAGAGTGTGACATATCTATTACCAGTCATCATTTATTGAAAAGTTGGGCATTTTAATCACTTGCAGCTATACTCAAACCTCTATAAATCAGGCTTGATAACTGCAATATTAATTAGCAATTACTAGCTAATTAACTATTTCATTGATGTATAATGCTTGGTTTTTTACTATGCTATGGTGACCAATTGTGGGTTCTAAAAATAGTTAAAACCCACAAATTTTGACTATGGTCATCGACTCCAAATCAGAGTATTAATCAAAAATCTACCGATAAATCACGGAATTTTTCTATTTTTCCCAGTCAACACATTCTTAGTTAAAAGCTGCGCTCTTGTGGTGTGAGCCATAGCTTGTGTGGCGTAACCATAGATAGTTACTAAGTAGTAGTAAGCAAACCTGACAAAATATGAAGCAAGCATAGCTGTTGTCTCATCTCATAAACAACAATTTTTGGTAAGATAGCTCAAACCAGTAAACTACTCACTGGCTAACCCTGATAACTTGGTGTGATATTGGTAGTGACTTCAACCAGTTATCTTGGTTGATGCTCGTCGGTAAGTAATTTGGAGTTTTTCTAGAACTCCTATTTTGAGGATGTTACTGTTAGCTTTTATGCTAGCCATACAGGTTGATATATCAACCTCAAGACATTTCAACTGGTTTTTTTTCCATTACCAAAAATGTGGTGTAAACTTGTCCCATAAAAAAATGGAACCTAGAAGCAGCTAAGGTCAGGTTGTGAATACAAATCTACTTCCCAGACTAGCCTAATATTAGCTAATATCTCATCAGCAGATTTCGATTAATCTGAAAAATAAGTCCAATAAAAAAAAGTGACAGTTATTCAATCTCTTGTCTTAACCTACTGTTATCCTTTTAGAAATTTTCTTAAATACAGTCAAGGGTTTTGAGAAAAAAAGTTAAATCTTTACTCAATATCGATTATATCTTTAAGTGAAATTAATAATTAATTTTGTCTGGAATAAATTTACAGATTTATTCAATTGCGGACATAAAATATGACTTTTCAATCTATACTGTATACTTCTAGATTAAAATATGTGTCAAGTAAATTTGACTCAAGGACGGATTATAAAAATTAAATTATATCTGTGCATCTATCTTCGGCAAGATAAAGATATATTTATCAGGATCTATTTTTTCTATTTCAAGTATCCATCCCTAGGATGAAACTTGTAGTGGTGAGTATTTACCCAAACCACTACCATGAATTTCGCTTGTTTGCTTTTGCAGCACCTCAAGTTAAGCAATGTCTTTCATTTTACTTAAACATCTAGATGAAGGATTAATATTGGAACTTTCATTTTTTATATTTTGATTACGGGTATTTTCCTTGAGTAATCGATTGTAGGTTCGATAGGGAATGTAATGTAAAGGATTGTAACCAACTATACGTAGCATTAAAACACAAACCCAGGAATACTTACCAGCAATAATCGCTTCTACTATTTGATCAAATTGTTGAGGATTCATTGGTTTACTGAAGTTCTTACTAATTCCAGAAATATCTTGATTCATGCTTTTACTCCACTCTCATGAAACTAGTCTAAATTAATTGTTTTTTGTTTGATTTCAAATTTTAATTTAATTTACTTCAGGGAAGAAAGTTATGTTAACAGGTAACTGTAATGCAATTGATAATAGTTTTAGTTTTTACACTTCCAGTGAACATAAACAAGATAAAAAGTTGCTGTAAGTAAATTACTTATTCTAGAAGTTGACATTTTATAAAAAGCTAAATAGTAGTTTAAAAAAACATCTACCGATTCCATCTGTAAACTTCTTCCTTAACTTGAGATTTCCACTACATTTGACATGATGTTGCTTTTGATAAACTGACATTAAGCTAAAAGTCTGTTCATCGCTTAATACCGATATTACTAGATACAGTTTTCAAGTTTTTTGTATAGCAATCCTAAATGATTCATGAACAATTTCTGTTCCCTGTTCCCTGTTCCATGTTCCCTTTCCTCACTCATAATTTCTCAAGTCAAATAGGATGACTATATCTTATAACTGTTAATTTAAATAGCTTTCCCTGGTCAGTTAATTATGTATTTTTTAGCTCTAGTTTTCAGAGCATTGTCGTTAAGTAAATTTGATTTCCTGGTATTTTTTTGACATGGGTATTTGATAAACAGATATGGATTCAGCACTAAGATCAAGATCGAAGATAAACAGTTGGTCATAGGGAATTTATTCCCATGTGTCAAATGGTTGAATTAAAAATTGATTAATTCTTGATATTTTGGTAGATAACAGTTGCTATCCCTAAGTATGGGAAATCTTTTTTAACCCTAGTTATATGTTCTTTTGGTTCATGGAATACCCGGAAAATAAAATCAAAAATTCCAGATACTGACTTGTTAAGGTGGAGACAGAATAGCATCCAACCCATGATGGTAAAACATCTGTATGTTTTTTTATGTATTTTTCGTTACCGATTAAGTAAAGCCGGGAAAAGACAACTTGAGGCTGTGAGGCTATCTTCGGTTAATCACATTGAATAACAAATCTTTACTCATGGGAGTAAAATTGTTGGGCTGATATGATATACTATTAATAATAGCAAGGTATTAATTAATATATTTGACAAATAAGTATTATTGATCACTGTGTTCTTTGGCAGTAATAACTAGGTAAATTGCCCAAATAGCCATAGCCCGCAGATAAGTACTAGCCCGGAAGGTACCAGATGCGGTGATAGCTTCAGGGGTGCGGAACTGTAAGCCATTCTGGTAAATTTGCCTTACCACAGCACCTGTTAACTTCAAAGCTTCATCCTGCATCCCCATTTGGACGAGAAAAGCCGCCAGACCAAAGTTAATTCCTGTCCAAACTTCCAGGGGATGGGTAGCATTGGGGTTTTCTGGTGAACCGTCAGGAAGAACACCATTAGCAGCACCAAATTCACCATGACCGAATTTCAGGAAGCAAGCCTCATAAACAGTTTGTAAGGCAGATAAAGCGCGATCGCATGGTACAATGTCTGGCAATCCTAATAAACGTGCATAAAACTGTCCACACAACTGGTCAGCCATCACCACATCCGAACCGCTCTGACTATCTAACCTAAAATACTTACCATTCCAAAGTTTTTCTTGATATACAGGACATGGACTGGGTTAACCAAAGCTGATACCTAGCTCTGAGCTCCTCTGTTTGCTCTGTACCTCTGTGGTTGTTTAATAAAATATCACAAATAGCGATCGCCGCCTCCAAAGCCGCCAACCACAGACCCCCACAATAAGCACTCACACCTTGCAAACGCCAATCATCAAAAGTTTGGTCAGGTGCGCCAGAATTTTCCGGAATCCCATCACCATCGAAATCAAAAGCCTTGAGATAGTCGAGGGTCTGCACAATTCCCTCCCAACAATCTACTAAAAACTGCACATCCTCAGCACCTGTGAGCAAAAAATCCCGGTATACTTGTAAGACAAAATCACTACCCAAATCCTTCCACAGATTACAGTCTTGATAACAGGTATAATTAGTTTTCTCCCACACGTGTTCATTAGGTGCGCCCAAATCATGGGGTGTTGCCCCGGCCACTTTGCGAGATGCGGTTGTTTCCTCTGCTCCAATGGTATAATAATACCCGATCACCCGCTGATGAGTATCACTATGGGGAATTGCTCTAGCAAATGCTCGCATCACTGATTTTTCTAGTTCAGGAAACAGGACTAATAGCCCAAAGGAGCCATACAAGCGCACATCTAGACTTTCATACCAGCGATAGTCTAAGCACTCCAGCACCGCAAACTGACCCATGGGGTCAAGTTCTGAAGCTGCACTCCACAGAGTTCCGCCGCTGGTTAGGTCATATAGCTCATTAAATAGAGCCATTTTCAACCAGTCTGGTAGGTCTTGGCGGTCAATAATTGGCTGTTGCCAGGCTTGAATTTTTTTATACCAGGTTTGATATTCTGTCAGGGCTGTAGAGGCGATCGCCCCAGCATGATTACCACTCCGACCAAAAAAATCTGTATATCTGCGGTAATAGTTAATCCCCGCTGCAAATTCTGTTACCGGAAAGTCCCAAGACACAACAAAGGGAATTGCTAAACTTTCTCCTGGTTGCAGAGTAAACCGCACTGCGATCGCTACCCCTATTTGTGTATTTTCTAATGCAGGAGTTGTATCTTGATAATTAGGCAAAGAACCATCTACAGTAAAGCTTTGCCATACATCTTCCCCCGTCCCCGCCGGATCCCAGCGAGTATGGTAAAATACTTCTACCATGGGATGTTTAATGGTCGCAATACACCAACTCCCATCACCTTCTCCTACTGAATCATCACCACTTACTTGGCTACAAATACAACTGAAATATTCTGTGTTTTCTGCTATAAAATTGTAATTACCTTGACTCTTACCTAAAAGTGGCTGATATGCATAAACCGGACTACCATCATCCCGTATTCTCACTTCTGGAGACTTCAGCGCATTAGTAAACCAGCCCACCATATTTTCCCACGTGAGCATAATACTTAAAGTTATAGGTGCATTTGTGGGATTATGAGCATTCCAATGAAAAATTGCTACAGGGTAGCTAGTTTCTTGATAATTCTCTGCCCAAATTGGGGAAAACTGCTCACAGGTTAACTCGGCTTGAAATACATTTTCGTAGACAAACCAACTCCGGGGATATAGGGCGTGATAAGTTCCTGTTTCCTGTGTCTGTGTGGATGCTGGATACCATTTCCACCCTGGGAGACTAGAATTTTCTGGTGCTTCTGTAGCCAAAGCGTAAGCTTGAGAAAATTTACCATCGGACTCAAACACACTAAATTGACAACCGGGGATATTTTGAAACGTATGTTCACCGCCGTCAATATGCCACAGATTAAAGTCTCCTCGTGAAGATCGTCCGATACAACCCGCACCAAAGCCACCCAAAGGCATACCGTGCCATGGTCCATCATCAATATTACTAGCATAACGGACGGTATAGGGCTTCTCCCAACCCAAACCGATGGGACGACTCCAAGTGCAAGGAGGAATTACCGAGGATATCAGTTTTGTCATTACCTGATTTTACCAGGTTGCTTTATGCTCAGGAAGCGTAAGTAAATGTGTAATTTATATTAAGTAATTAACCCGGAGGACATGGGGAAGAGGTAATTATCTCCCCGACTCCCCATGTTAGCCTTAAAGTTGTCGTACTAAAGGCTGACCGTCTTTAACTTCGCCCACTAAAACTACATCTGCACAGTTGACAAAGATCCCATTTTCCAAGACACCAGGAATATTATTCAGTGTTTTTTCTAAGGCAACAGGGTCATCAATAGAATCAAACCTGACATCTAATACCATATTACCTTGGTCTGTAATGACCGGTCCTGCCTTTTTTACACCCATGCGGAGTTCAGGTTTACCACCGAGTTTTTTAATGGCGTTGGTAACAGGGGTAATAGCCATCGGTATAACTTCTACCGGTACGGCGAAAGAAGAACCCAAGCGGGTTACTAATTTACCAGCATCTACTACAACGATAAATTGATTTGCCAGGTAGTCCACTACCTTCTCGCGGGTATGGGCTGCACCACCGCCTTTAATTAAATTTTTGTCGGGGTCTACTTCATCAGCCCCATCAATGGCAATATCAATATGGTCAACAGCATCTAAGGTGGTCAGAGGTACGCCGTATTCTTTGGCTAGGACTTCTGATTGAAAAGAGGTAGGAATACCCACAATATCTTTAAGTTCACCAGATTTGAGGCGATCGCCTAAAAACTGAATTGTATAAGCTGTGGTTGACCCTGTACCCAAACCGACAATCGAGCCTGATTTTACCAGGGCGGCGGCCGCCTTGCCAACTTCTTGCTTCATCAACTTCACGGGGTCTGCTGTTGCACTCATCCCAAAACTCCTGAAATATTGACTAAATGGTCTATCACGGCCGACTATACTACATCCTAGTCAATTCCCAATTCACTCAGGCAAAATTCCCCATCATTTCCGCAAGCCACATGATTTATAGACCACAGGTTATAATATTTATTTGGTTTGGGTCTCACAGTTAATTCACAGTACAATTACTTGGTGATTTGTTGCAATGGTTACTTACTTATCCTTTCGGACATTCAGGGTTAAATTCTCAGTATCCACTGCTAGCGTAGGCACCCTCAAGCAGTAATGACTAGTGACTAAATTAATCAAAACCAGGTCAAGTTTGATGAAATTGTAATTAGCAAAATCGTACATATACCTTAGTACAAAATGATTGATTGACTAAAACCACCCGACTAGTTATTGACTGAAAATCATGGCAACTTAATCAATTGAAAATGCGTCAACCAACCGCAGTGAACATTTTGAGACTCACCCAGCCAGGTGATGCTCTCAGCTATTTATAGATGCAGAATAGCCCAATTAACATCATGAGAAATCAGCGAAACTTGCTAGCTACTCTTTCCTTAGTATTACTACTACACAACTTAACATTAAGCGTAGCTAGAGCGGTAGAACCTAGTGATAACTTGCCATCCCCAGCAATTCAACAAGTGATTGCAGCTAAGTTAATGGCCAATTCACCAGATGGCAAATTTTATCCAGAAAGGATGATCAGTCGGGCGGAATTGGCAGCAATTTTAGTGAAAGTATTTAACTTAGATCAAAGGGAAACCGTTAAAATACAAGAGGCTCAAAATGTCCCAGATGTTCCCCCTTCCCATTGGGCATTTAAGGACATTCAGACAGTGCTTAAAACCGATATTATGAAAGGATATCGGGGTAATTTATTTTTCCCTAATCAAAGGGTGACCAGGGCAGAGGCCTTAGCGATTTTTGCCCAAGCTTATGGTGTATTTCAGTTTGGTGACGACATCGTAAATGAAATACTTGATCAGCATCCAGATGCAGAATCAATTCCAGTATGGGCTAGGAAAGCGATCGCCACAGTAGTTACCGAAGGATTGATCAACACAGACGACCAAAATAACATCTTACCATTACGGCCTATGACCCGTGGAGATATGGCGTATGTATTGAGTCAATATTTACAAAGACAGCAACCACAACTAGAAATGTCACTCACACCCGACGTGATCCCACCTGCAGAAAAATGACGATGGGGAATAATTGTGACTAAATCATTCCAGAGACATCCCCACCGTGGGAAAATTAAAAAATGATAGAAGTAGAGTTTAGAGAGGAACACCCCATAATATGCATCTGAGTGAAATCACCCATCCTAACCAGTTGCATGGTTTGTCAATCCGGCAATTGCAACAAATCGCCCGCCAGATCCGAGACAAGCACCTACAAACCGTAGCAACAAGTGGGGAACATCTGGGCCTGGTTTAGGAGTTGTAGAGTTAACACTAGGACTTTACCAGACACTGGACTTGGATCGGGATAAAGTCATTTGGGATGTAGGACATCAAGCTTATCCCCATAAACTAATTACCGGAAGATACAACAACTTTCATACCCTCAGACAGAAAGATGGCATTGCAGGCTATCTCAAGCGGTGTGAGAGCAAATTTGATCACTTTGGTGCTGGACACGCTTCTACCAGTATTTCCGCCGCACTGGGTATGGCTTTAGCGGCAGAATTGAAAGGAGAAAAATTTAAATCAGTAGCCGTAATTGGTGATGGTGCTTTAACTGGAGGAATGGCTTTAGAAGCCATCAACCATGCAGGACACCTACCTAAAACTAAACTGCTAGTTGTTCTCAACGACAATGAGATGTCCATCTCTCCCAACGTCGGAGCAATTCCCCGTTACCTGAATAAAATGCGCCTCAGTCCACCGGTGCAGTTTATCACAGATAATTTTGAGGAACAGTTTAAACAGATTCCCTTTGTTGGTGAATCTTTATCTCCCGAACTCGGACGCATCAAAGAAGGAATGAAGCGTTTAGCAGTTCCCAAGGTAGGCGCAGTCTTTGAAGAACTAGGTTTTACTTATATTGGACCAGTGGATGGCCACAACCTAGAGGAACTAATTGCTACCTTCCACCAAGCCCATGAAATGACAGGGCCGGTTTTGGTGCATGTGATTACCGTTAAAGGCAAAGGCTATGAAATCGCCGAAAAAGACCAAGTAGGCTACCATGCCCAAAGTCCATTTAACCTGACCACAGGGAAAGCTATTCCCTCTACCAAGCCCAAACCTCCCTCCTATGCCAAAGTCTTTTCCCACACATTAGTTAAACTCGCGGAACAAAACCCCAAAGTTATTGGGGTTACAGCTGCAATGGCTACGGGAACGGGTTTAGATAAACTCCAGGCTAAACTACCCAATCAATATATCGATGTGGGTATCGCTGAACAACACGCCGTTACCCTATGCGCCGGTTTAGCCAGTGAAGGAATGCGCCCTGTGGCAGCCATTTACTCAACTTTCCTCCAGCGGGCTTACGACCAGATCATTCATGATGTTTGTATTCAAAACTTGCCTGTGTTCTTCTGTTTAGACAGGGCGGGAATTGTCGGTGCCGATCGACCTACCCACCAAGGTATGTATGATATTGCCTATCTGCGCTGTATTCCTAATATGGTGATGATGGCACCTAAGGACGAAGCGGAACTACAACGCATGATGGTAACTGGTATTAACTACACCAGTGGACCAATTGCCATGCGCTATCCCCGTGGTAACGGCTACGGTGTTCCCCTCATGGAAGAAGGCTGGGAACCTTTAGATATCGGTAAAGGGGAAATCCTTCGTCACGGCGATGATGTTTTAATTATCGGCTACGGCACCATGGTACATCCTAGTATGCAAGTAGCCCAAATGCTCAGTGAACATGGCATCGAGGCAACTGTAATCAATGCCCGTTTTGTCAAGCCCTTGGATACAGAATTAATTGTACCCCTGGCCAAGCAAATCGGCCGCGTTGTTACGTTGGAGGAAGGCTGTGTTATGGGTGGTTTTGGTTCTGCTGTGGCCGAAGCACTACTAGATTCCGATGTTGTGGTTCCTGTCAAGCGTATTGGTGTACCCGATATTTTAGTAGACCATGCCACACCGGAAGAATCTAAGGCCGAATTAGGTTTAACTAGTCGTCAAATAACTGAAAGAGTTATGGCTGCTTTCTTTCAAAAGCAAGCATCTAATGTTATCTAGGGCGATAGGGACTGATATCATCTCCGGTTAATCAACATGACATGATCAAAACTAACTGCATTGATTAATTAATCAGGTGAGGATAACTCACCTTTTTTTCGCATCTTGATTCTGTATTGGGACTGACATCAATCAGATAGTAGCTACTGACCTTCTAAAATAGAACTTACGCAAAAGTCACCGAAGAATAAACCACCACAAGCACAGAAGAAACGGAGAAATGAGAGTTTGACGGGTATTTTGCGTAAGTGATGTAAAATCCAGATGCGATCTGCTTGCAGCAGCGATCGCGCTATCGCAACCCTAGGGCAGGATATGAATAATTTATTAATGACTACCCTGATATCAACACCCATCAAAGACCCAGTACCGGTATTTCTGATGATTTTGGGGATTATGCTCATCGCTCCCCTGTTATTTGAGAAAATTCGACTACCTGGCATTGTGGGGTTAATTTTGGCTGGGGTTGTAGTCGGTCCCAATGGCCTGGGATTGTTGGCACGAGATAACACAATTATACTACTGGGTACAGTAGGTTTATTATTTCTCATGTTCATGGCAGGTCTGGAAACTAGCCTGGATGACATGAAATACAACGCTGATAAGGCGGTTATCTTTGGATTAGCTACCTTTCTAGTACCTATGATTTTAGGTGCTGCTGCCATGATGTCCATCGGCTACGATTTATTGCCAAGTATTCTTGTGGCATCATGTTTCGCTTCTCATACTCTTCTAGCATTACCTATCGCAAGCAAACTGGGTATTATGCGATCGCAGGTAATGACTACCACTCTGGGGGGGACTTTAATCACCAATATTCTGGCACTTTTAGTATTGGCGGTGGTGGTGAGGGCACATGAAGGTAATTTAACCCTGGGTTTCTGGCTATTCCTAATTCCCTCACTGATTACCTACACTTTTCTCACACTTTGGGGACTTCCCCGTGTGGGACGCTGGTTTTTTCAGCGCTTTGGACACGACGAAGGAGCAGAGTTTACCTTTGTTTTAGCTACTTTGTTTGTGGTTTCCTACGGAGCAGAATTAGTCCAAATTGAGCCAATTATTGGGGCTTTTTTAGCAGGGGTTGCTATTACTCAACTAATACCTCACCTCAGCCCCCTAATGAATCGGATTCAATTTATCGGTAATACCCTGTTTGTGCCATTTTTCCTGATTTCTGTGGGGATGTTGGTAAATCCCCGGATTCTCATTCAAGAGCCGCGATCGCTGCTAGTATCAGCTGTCATGGTGACTGTGGCCATTATTGTCAAGTTCATTCCGGCTTGGGGTGCTGGTAAGTTATTTGGAATGAATTTTGACAATATTATGGTAATGTTTGGGCTGTCTGTGGCTCAAGCTGCTTCCACTCTCGCGGCTATTACCGTTGCTTATAAAATCGATTTGGTTGACCAGTTAACTGTGAATGGCACCATCGCCATGATTTTAGTTACCTGTGTTGCTTCTCCTTGGATTACAGCACAGTGGGGACAAAAACTTCACCAGGGAGAACTCACTAGTCAAAAAGCCAACAACCTCAACATAGGCGATCGCGTTTTAGTCCCAGTTGCTAACCCCAGCACTGAGGATAATTTGCTCCAGTTGGCAATTATTCTCGCAAAATCTGCAAAAGGGACTTTGTTACCCCTACATATTTTACTAGAGAAAAATTCCATCATTTCCCCAGAGGATAAGACTAGACAAAATCAATTATTATCCACTGCCGAAATGATTGCCCATGCTGCTGTTACCAAGGTTACCACCATTGGTCGCATTGATGAATCAATTGATAAAGGTATTGCTCGTGTCGCAGAAGAACAACAAGCTAGTGTGATTATTTGCGGTTGGAAGGGTTACTCAACTTATCAAGAAAATTTATTTGGCGGTGTCATTGACAAGATTGTTAATCGCAGTTCAGTACCAGTTCTAGTAACTCGGTTTCCATTACCAATTGAGCATACAAGGCGAGTATTTTTAGCCTTCACCACCCAACAAACTTACGCGACTTCTTTTGGGGCAAATATCCAATTAGCCAAAGCCCTAGCCACGGAACTCAAAGCATCGCTACAACTATTACAAGTGGAATCAGTACGAGAAACCACTGTACAACCTCCAGATATTCCAGCACCTCCAGACACACCAATTCAAAAGGTGCGTGGTAATTTTGTGCGTCAAGTCTCTCGATTACTCAAAACTAACGACCTATTGGTGTTAAATGGGACTGTTGAGCAAAAAAGTCAACTATTTTCACTTCTGGGTTATGCACCAGAAGTCATCGCTCGTAATCAACCCCAAGTAGCCATGATTATCGCTTATTTTCCCCAATAGGCACCAGGCTTATACATCCCCACCATCTTCTTAATCTTCTCCCATGCTTTACCCCGTTATTTGGCAGAATAATTCCGTTTCCCTAATTGACCAAACTCGCCTCCCTAATGAGTATACTGTCGTCCAAATTCACCGCAGTGAAGACATGGCGCAGGCGATTAAAACTATGATTGTTCGCGGTGCGCCAGCTATTGGTGTCGCGGCCGCCTATGGGATCTATCTTGGCGTAAGAGAAATTGAGAACCAAAATCACCACGAGTTTTTAGAACGCTTAGAAAAGGTCGCCGATTTGTTGCGTTCTACACGCCCCACAGCAGTTAATTTATTTTGGGCTATTAGCCGCATGATGAAAACTGCTTATGAAACTCTAGGAACTGTCACAGAAATTACACAAAAGCTCTGGGAAACAGCCCAAGCTATTCATGCTGAAGATTTACAAACCTGTCACGCTATTGGTGACCATGGTTTGGCCGCATTACCCCCAACCCCACAAAAGCTGACAATTCTCACTCACTGTAATGCGGGGGCGTTAGCTACTGCTGGCTATGGTACTGCATTGGGTGTTGTGCGTTCTGCTTGGAAGTCGGGACGATTAGAACGTGTCTTTGCTGACGAAACTCGCCCCCGTCTCCAAGGGGCAAAACTTACGGCTTGGGAATGTGTTCAAGAAGGTATTCCAGTTACGGTAATTACTGATAGTATGGCTGCCCATTGTATGCAACGGGGTTTAATTCATGCTGTGGTGGTGGGTGCAGACCGCATTGCTGCTAATGGTGATACTGCTAATAAAATTGGTACTTATAGTGTGGCGATCGCTGCTAAGGCTCATCATATACCTTTCTTTGTTGCGGCTCCCTTGTCTACTGTGGATTTTAGTTTACCCGATGGTAGTAAAATTCCCATCGAGGAACGTCACCCAGGGGAAATATACCAAGTTGGCGATACTATATTGACACCAGGGGCTGTTGATTTCTACAATCCGGCTTTTGATGTTACCCCAGCTGAATTAATTACAGCCATCATTACTGAAAATGGCGCATTTCCTCCTGATAAATTGGCAAGTTTCAAATATTAATTAGAGGATCTTTGTCAAGTCATGATTAGTGTATCAACTATTGTTTGACCCCTCCCTAACCCTCCCCTTGTAAGGCTATGCATTACCCACATTTTTCTTAACAATTAAACAAAAGACTTAACATCACAGTGAAAGCCTTGATGGCTATAGTTTTGAAAGAGGAGAGTGGGTAATGGCATCATGGAAAAGTGGGCAGCGAAAGAATTGGCACAGGTAAACTTAGGGGATGCACGTCGAAACAAGCGGTTAATCAGGATAGTAGAAGATTTAGCAGCACAACCAGATAGTAGTGTACCACTTGCTTGTGGAAATATAGCAGCAACAAAGGCGGCATATAATTTTTGGAAATCACCACATTTTCAAGCAAGTGATATTCGTGCTGCCCACACAGCCAGCACCATAGAAAGAATCAAAAAACATGAGATAGTATTGGCAATACAAGATACAACAAACATAGATTTGACATCGCACCCAGCCACAAAAGGAGTAGGTTATCTTGACCACAGAAAATCATCAGGATTAAAAGTACATTCAACACTTGCAGCCACAAGTAATGGAGTACCGTTAGGAATTATTGAGCAGCAAGTATGGGCAAGAGAACAAGAGAATTTAGGTATTGCTAAAAAACGTCGTCAACGAGAGACAAAAGAAAAAGAAAGTCAACGTTGGTTGGATGGGTTGCAGACTACACAAAATTTGATTCCCTCAGAAATTGAAGTAATAACAATATGTGACTCAGAAGCGGATATATTTGACCTTTTTAGCCAGCAACGTCGAGAAAAATCACACTTACTAATTCGTGGGACTCATAATCGTAAAGTAGACCATTGTGGCAAATATCTACATCTTGCCATTCGTCAAATCGAAGCATCTGGAACAGTGACTGTAGAAGTCAAACGGTCTCCAGAACATAGTTCCAGACAGGCGAGACTGACAATTAGGTTCACGAGTTTTGATATTCAAGTACCATTACACCATATTGGACGTTTACAGCTAAAACCTGTCAGGTTACAAGTAATTTTGGCAGAAGAGGAAAATCCACCTCCAGGAACAAATCCCATTAGTTGGTTATTAATTACTAGCTTAGAAATTAACAGTCTAGAAGATGCTGCATGTTGTGTTCAATGGTACACTTACCGTTGGTTGATAGAACGTTATCATTACACATTAAAAAGTGGCTGTGGCATCGAGAAATTACAACTGGAAACTGCTGACCGAATTCACATGGCACTAGCCACTTATACTATTGTCGCTTGGCGATTGTTATGGCTTACTTATCAAGCACGAGTTCATCCTGATTTACCTTGTGATGTTGTTTTGGAAAACAGTGAATGGCAGTCCTTATGTGCCACTATCAACAAAAATCCTATTCCTCCAGACCAGCCACCTTCTTTGCATGATGCTGTGCGAATGATTGCCACTCTTGGTGGTTTTTTGGGTCGCAAAGGTGATGGTGAACCGGGTGTGAAAACCATTTGGCGTGGGCTACGACGCTTACACGATATTGCTGCTACTTGGCAATTACTTCACTCCGATTCCCCATCTCATCTTGATATTTAGCGATCGCCTATGGCGGAGGGGTAGCCCCTCGCCCCTGTATTCAAAAACTCAATCACCTGTTGGGTTTTCTCAATGTCCATACTTATTCTTTTTTGTCAATCCTCCCCACTATGCACATCTCTACAACCTTTATTGTGTTTGCCTTCCAGCAATGTTAAGAAAGATGTGGGTAATGGATAGCCTTGTAAGGGGAGGGGACTGGATTTTATTGTTTCGGTTCCCCATTCCCCATTCCCCATTCCCTGTTCGGTGTGTTCCCTGTTCCCTAAAATAAAAATTACCTGTTGAAAACTTATCAAACATCCTCTGAGTACCAACTTTTGATTATGCCGGGGCGAATATTAAATCGAATATTAAATTATATAGCTTTTAACTCTTCAGATTCAGATAGTGTTTCTTCAAACTGTATTCTTTTATTAAAACTTGAATTCAAAGTATCATGAATAAGTTAATTGCTACCCTGGTGATAATTGTTTCATCAATTTTGATTAATAGTTGTACCAATTCCCCAAGTAATACTGAAAATAACAGTACAAATACTACAAACAATAGGGCAGAAATAACGGAAAATCAAACGATAACAGCGGATACATCATCTACGGGGGGAGATAATACAAGCACAGACAATAGTAATAAAGCTTCCGGCAATAATCAGCCAACAATCGCTACAGTCAAGGAATTAGTCACCGGCGATATTATCTGCTACGCCACCATAGTAGATGATCAGGGAAAAGAACATAATGTCGGAGCATCCTTTGAGATTTGCGACCAAGCAGACAAATATTTAAATCAGAAAGTACGCCGCCTCTTATGAAATCGCATCATTAAATGATTGTGAAAGTGCTGAACCCTGCGGTAAAACTCGTCAAGAATCAATAATTTCCCAAATGGAAATTTTGCAGGAAACATCAACAGGTGAACCCCAATCCACTGAATTAGAAACCTTCACTAATGGTAAGTGGACAATCACTATTGGTGGTCGCAACTCTTGGTCAGGTGTAAATAATACAGGGAATCTCTCCTATCAAGGATGTGATGACCAAGGTAATTGTATCAAACTAAGAGGTGGTACAGTTAACTGTCGCCGTGGTGAATGTCTGATGGGTTGGGTGAATGGAGATTATAGATACATTGTTTCCTCACCGATTACGGAGGATGGGACAGGCTCTTCCACCCTCATAGTCAAGCAAGGGGACAGGGAAATCCTCAAAGCCACCGGATTTAAACCTTTATAACTATTCGGGTAAGATGGGATTGCGCCTTGGGGAATACCAAAGGCGATCGCCGGTTGCAGTATCAAATATAAACAAGTGATTTAAATCGAGTTGTAAAGATAACTGGTCACCTGGACGGGGGCGAACATCAGCAGATGTCTGAATATTAATCACCGTCATGGAACCAGGTAAACTAGCACGAATCAAAGTTTCCCGTCCCAAAGGTTCCACCACCTTCACCTGGACAGACAACGCTCCCAACTGCTCCTGTGTCAGTTCTCCAGGTGTTTGTGGTTCCTGAATATAAATATGTTCAGGACGAATCCCCAAATCAAAACTTTGACCGGAGCGTAACTCTACCTTTTCCCTCACACCAGACGGAACTGGTAATAACTGACCACTGACATCAAAAACATCATTTTTATAGATAGCAGGCAAAATATTCATGGGGGGATTCCCTAAAAAAGTTGCCACCATTTGGTTGGCCGGAAGCGCATAAATACTTTGAGGATCGCCAATTTGTTGAATCCTCCCCCGATCTAGCACCACAATTTTATCAGCCAAAGTCATGGCCTCAACTTGATCATGGGTGACGTAGATGGTAGTAATACCTAATTGTTGATGTAACTGCTTTAATTCTGCCCTTGTATCATCCCGCAATTGGGCATCTAAATTAGACAACGGTTCATCTAGTAAAAACACTTGCGGTTCACGGGCGATCGCCCGTCCTAATGCTACCCGTTGTTGCTGTCCCCCAGAAAGTTGTTTGGGTTTGCGATCTAGTAGTTGTTCCAGAGACAGAGATTGGGCGACATTTACTACTCGCTCTTGAATAATCTTAGGGTCAACTTTGCGCATTTGTAACCCAAAGGCGATATTTTGCGCCACAGTCATATGGGGATACAGGGCGTAGTTTTGGAACACCATAGCAATATCACGCTGTCTGGCCGGAACATTATTCATCAAGCGATCGCCGATAAATAGATTACCAGATGTAGCAGATTCTAACCCGGCGATGGTGCGTAAAATTGTAGACTTACCACAACCAGACGGCCCCACTAAAACCCAAAATTCTCCATCAGGGATTTCAAAAGTAATGTTCTCGATAGCAGTGACGTTGTTAAATCTACGCCTAATATCTTGTAAATAAACTTTTGCCATGATTCGATGTAAAATTTCAACTTTGAATTTCTGTGAAGGAATGGGAGTCACTTGCAACTCCCATCAATAGAAGTCACACGATAGGGTATTGAGGTTTTCAGATCCAGGACTTCTGTGATCAATTCCCAACTCTTAGGTATGTTTACATAAGTCCGGGATTTAGGGTGCTTCAACAATGTGCGTAATTCATGTATTACTACTCTTAGACCAAGCTGGATGAGATAATAAAGAAGCCATGACCCGCACTCCCCGCAGTTGATTAGACAGGGGTAGATGACCTCTAGGAGCGCTTAAATCCCAGGTAAACTGGTGGGGGTATCTCGTCCAGGTATTACCGCTTTTCCAGCCGATTTTCGGCCAGAAATTTTCCCAGTTTTTCCCTAAACTTAACCAGATTTCGCGCTGTACCGAAAAGCCAAACTTACCCCCAGAGTGGACTAACCAAAGGTTGTTAATGGTTTGTAAGTCAATAATTGGAGCATTTTCCACTTCGGTAAAATACAACCATTTTCTTTGTACAGCCATTGGTCCTGCGAGTTCACATAACTTTTGTATCGTCATGCGATCGGCGGCTTGGAAGTCTTGAGTAGCAAGTAAATGTTGCAAAGGATTATAATTAATCTGGCTATCTGATTTTAGAGGTACAATTCCTTCAGGAAAACAGGAAAGCAGAAATTCTTTCACTTGAGGTGCATCAGAGTTATAGAGGACTTGGTAAGCTTTGCCATCGATCCAGTTCGCTGGGTGGTCACGTCGCTTCTGTAAAAATTCCATCAACACATCTAATCCCTCATTACCCAACTTAGCCAACTGTGGGATAATCTGTTGTTGGATTTGAAGAGACCCAGCGATTAACGATTGTCGGAGGGAGTCGATGTCAGCAGTGCCTGATAAAATCATTGGGTCTGTCATGCCATTAATCGTGTGAGCGTTCAGTGAAAAGGCGATTGGCTATCGGGTGTTCTCTAAGGTGAAGTACTGATAGCGAAAAGTAGTTTACTATTTTTGATTGCGCTGTGCGCGGTGCCCAAGGCAATCAATTGTACAAAATTGCCATTGCTATGGCTACGCCACGCAAGCTATCGCTAAATCCCATAGCTTCACCCTAAATACTGTAACAGGGGAATCAGGGGAAAATCTGCTCCTCGTGACTTGGTGAACAAAAGACACAGCAAAATCCCAAGGAAACCCCATGAAAGAGTTTTCAACTTGCGGCCTACTATTCAGGAGTGTTTGAAGTATGTACGACAAGATTATCCCCCCCACAAGCGGAACAAAAATCACCTTTAAAAATGGTGAGCCGATTGTGCCTGATAATCCAATTATCCCTTTTATTCGGGGCGATGGCACGGGTATTGATATCTGGCCTGCTACCCAAAAAGTCCTAGATGCGGCAGTAGCTCAAGCATACAAGGGTCAACGTCAAATTAGTTGGTTTAAGGTTTACGCCGGTGATGAAGCCTGTGATTTATACGGTACATACCAGTATTTACCTCAAGACACGCTGACCGCAATTAAAGAGTATGGTGTGGCAATTAAAGGGCCTTTGACTACCCCCGTGGGCGGTGGGATTCGTTCTCTCAATGTAGCACTCAGGCAAATTTTTGATTTATATGCCTGTGTGCGCCCTTGCCGTTATTATGCGGGTACACCTTCACCTCACAAAAATCCTGAAAAACTGGATGTGATTGTTTATCGCGAAAATACGGAAGATATTTATTTGGGAATTGAGTGGAAACAGGGCAGTGAAATCGGCGATCGCTTGATTAAAATCCTCAATGAAGAACTCATACCCGCCACCCCAGAACATGGGAAAAAGCAAATTCCCCTCGATGCTGGTATTGGCATCAAACCCATCAGTAAAAGCGGTTCTCAGCGCTTAGTCAGACGTGCCATTAAACACGCATTACAACTGCCCAAACACAAGCAACAGGTGACTTTGGTGCATAAAGGTAATATCATGAAATACACTGAGGGCGCTTTTCGTGATTGGGGTTACGAATTAGCTACTACGGAATTTCGTCAAGAATGCGTCACAGAACGGGAATCTTGGATTTTAAGCAACAAGGAAAAAAATTCGGAGATTTCCCCAGAAGATAACGCCCGTCAAATTGACCCCGGCTATGATGCGTTAACTCAAGAGAAGAAAGCGCAAATTGTCAAGGAAGTTGAAACGGTTCTCAACTCAATTTGGCATAGCCACGGTAACGGCCAGTGGAAAGACAAAATCATGGTCAATGACCGGATTGCTGATAGTATTTTTCAACAAATCCAAACTAGACCCGATGAGTATTCGATTCTGGCGACCATGAACCTCAACGGCGATTATTTGTCAGATGCAGCAGCAGCTATTGTCGGCGGTTTAGGTATTGGTCCAGGGGCAAATATTGGCGATGCTTGTGCTGTGTTTGAAGCTACCCACGGTACTGCACCCAAACACGCCGGCTTGGATAAAATTAACCCTGGTTCTGTGATTCTCTCTGGTGTGATGATGCTAGAATACATGGGTTGGCAAGAAGCCGCAGACCTGGTTAAGCATGGTTTAGGACAAGCGATCGCTAACAGTCAAGTTACCTACGATTTAGCCCGGTTACTAGAACCACCAGTGGAACCCTTAAAGTGTTCTGAATTTGCCAATGCCATAATTCAACATTTCGGTTAATACTGAGGTTGGCGACACCCTAACCTCATATCCCTACAGGGGAATCACAATTTACACTCCCCCACCTCAAGGTAGGGGGGTTGTACTTTCATGTGGGGAGGAGACAAAATCTAAGTAAATAAACGTATTTAAATTTCAAACAGAAGTAATATATAATTTTTATCTGTACAGATAAAAATATTCTGTAGTTTTGCGTATAATCAAGAAGTACTTACTCAACCCATAGCTTGAAGCTTCCTTTTCTCCATGTTTATCACGTGGATAAGAATCATCTTTGCGGGATGTCTCGGTTATTATCTCAGCAACCCTATGGTCAATCCCAATTTAACCTTCTGGAAAACAGATGTATCTGGCACATTCATTCATGAGTGACGGAAACAAGCAAAACTTTCAGCAGCCTTTAATCTTGGTAGTGGAAGATCATGATGACAGTCTACTGCTAATTGGCTACGCCCTAGAGTTCCTTGGCTGTAGATTCATTTGTCAAAATGACAGTTCAGCGACCCTATTAGTAGCCAAAGAACATCAACCAGACCTGATTATGTTAGATATCTTATTACCAGGTCTGAGTGGAACTGATGTAGTGCATGATCTCAAACAAGAACCTCTAACTGAGGGAATTCCAGTGATCGCAGTTACAGCTTTAGCAGCTCGGGAAGACCGAGAACGGCTGCTGTCAGCGGGCTTTGACGACTACATCAGTAAACCTTATATGATCGAGGATCTAGAGGCAATAATTCGCCGTCAGCTACGTGGTCAACTCAATTTTGGCTCAACTCTCAAAAGTGTTCAATGACCAATCACTAGTGACTGCTATGTTTTGGTAGAGTCACAGTGAATATACTACCTCGGCCTGGTTCAGATTTGAGTGTAATTGAACCACCGTGTGCTTCTACAATTCGCCGGGATAGATGGAGACCTAACCCACTACCAGACCTTTTGTTTTTACCTTGGCGAAACCGCTCAAAAACAGTAGCTTGATCTTCGGGCGCAATCCCATAACCCGTATCTGTAACCTCGACGACAACGTAATCTTGACCCTGAGAATTATCTAATTTTTCCCAAATACAAACTTCTATACCTCCTGTATCTGTAAACTTGATGGCGTTACCAATTAAGTTGTTAAACACCCGTCGCAGTTCTAGGGGATCACCCATGACTACACCCGCCGTTTCTTCGTGCAGATCTAACTTACTCCTATCTATTTTGATAGCCAAGTTTTTCTCAAGAGCCAAAGGAGTAAGTTCCCCACTGACTTCTTGAATAATTTCTGTAAGATCGCACTCAACATCGTTTAAAGTCTTTTTACCCGCCTCAAAGCGATAGACTTCTAATAAGGTATTGACCATCTGCATTAAGTTTTGATTGCTGCGAATCATCACAGCGATCGCCTGTTTCATTTCCGGCGAAATTTGGCAGAAGGTTTCCTGTTGAAATAAATCTAACATTCGGTCTGCAGCTACTAGAGGAGTACGCAAATCGTGTGTGAGACGTGAAACAAAATCTTCGCGCTGGCGCGCCATCTTTTTTTGTTCGTCAAGACTATGCTTGAGGCGCAGCAGCGATCGCACTCTAGCCAAAAGTTCGTCTGTATCAAACGGTTTACGAATGAAATCATCAGCACCAGCATCTAAGCCTTGCACTACACTGGATTCATGAAAGGCGGTGATCAGCAGAATGGGAATATAGTTAACATTCAAGTTAGGATGATTGCGAACTCGCCGAGTCACTTCATAACCATCTATTCCCGGCATCATTACATCTAGTAAAATCAAATCAGGTGGACATTGTTCAACTCGTTGCAAAGCTGTAATACCATCTGTAACTAGGTCAATGTCATATCCTTCACTTTCGAGAATGGTTTGAACCAAAATCAGATTATCTTTACTATCATCAACAGCGAGAATGCGATCAATTTTAGGCTTTTCCACAACAGACATGGTTTATCAAGGGTTTATGACAATAATTTAGAGTTTGAGATGGGGAAAACCCATCGATGCTTTGCGAGATTTGGGCGGACAATGGTTAGGATTTTGAACAGAGCAAAAAATATCGTGACCATCTAAATTTAAACCTGGGAGGGTATCGATTTTGCTGGGTAACGATAGTTGCCGTGGTACTTCAATTCTAAACATAGAACCAACCCCCAATTGACTTTCCACAGTAATGTGACCCCCCATCATTTGCACCAAGGAATCTATAATTGCTAAACCCAGTCCTGTACCAGGATATTTGCGCGTCATACTTTGATCAACTTGTCGGAAAGCTTCAAAAATATGTTGAAAATCTCTGGGAGCTATACCAATCCCTGTATCCCGTACAGCGATCGCTAATTGGTTGTTGGGGAGTTCTTTAACTTCAAGGGAAATAGCACCGGAATCTGTGAATTTAATAGCATTGGATAATAAATTGATTAAAATCTGCCGTATACGCCCGGAGTCATTAAATACCAGAGAGTCTTTCATGTCAATATCAACTCCCAAAGAGAGTTTTTTGGCTTCAGCCACAGAACGCATTTGGGCGACAACAATATTGATAGTTTTTGTTAAATCAAATAATTCCGGCTCTAACTCTAATTGTCCTACTTCCAGCTGGGAAAAATCCAGAACTTCATTCAACAACATTAGCAAGTTCTTACCATTGTTTAAGATTCGCTCCACCATATCTGTTTGTTGATTGGTGAGCTTACCGAACTTTGGGCGCAATAATATTTGGGAAAACCCAAGAATAGCATTCATTGGAGTTCGCAGTTCATGAGATATAGTTGCCAAAAACTGCGATTTAAGCCGTGATGCTTCCAACAGCTTGAAGTTTTGCAGCTGAATTTGTTGTCGTTGTTTTTCTACTTCTTGATTTTGACGAATTAGCCGCTCATTAGTTTCTCTGAGTCGCTGATTTGCTAAAGCTGCTTGCATTTGGGCGCGGTGGATGCGAATGGCATAGCGTAAAACCTGTGCTAAAGTTTCTGAACATAGCCTAGACTTAGAGAGATAGTCTGTAGCGCCAGATTCCATCAACTCCATAGCGATTTTTTCATCTGTGTGAGTAGTAAATACTACTAAAGGAACTGTGATTTCTAAAGAGCGTAGTCTTTGGATAAGTACCAAAACGTCTTGATCTGGTAGACAATAATCGAGAAAAACACAATCATAAGTAGTCGTTCTTAAAGCCGCCAGTGCGTCACTTCCATTACTCACTTCAGACATTTCCATACAGACCCCAGCCTGAGTCAAAGCCTGACGTACTCTCATGCGATCTACTTCATCATCGTCTACAACCAAAATTCTCAGCGTTTCTTTCATTGGTTTTTATTTTCGCTGTCAAATACAGGTTGATGTCTAGCATCTCTATTTTCAAACTATCCCACTAAATAATTTTCATACTTGAATTCTCAAGAATCAGATATTTCTCTTGAGGGATGTAATTTACTCATAAATGTTGTATAGTTGTTATGTTTTGTTCAGTACTGCCATACTTTTTCCTGATAACTACAGCTCATAGACTTGAATGAAAATATAGCCAATAATTTTCACGTTGTAGTTTTTTAACCTCCACTATGTCTGGATATGGTTTGATAGGTCATCACAACCACGGTAGTTGCTCTCCATTGACTATGACTCGCCCTCAGGAAGACCAAATTGAGATAAAGTCACATAAAATACTTTCTGAACCCTCAAAACAATTCTAAATGAGTGTGCTAACGCCCGTCCTCAGTCATTAGTGAGAGTTAAGTACCAAAATCGTGTATTGTGCACCCCACGCACTTCCACTCATGCGGTGGCTGTGAGTCTGACCCTAGCTAAAAGTGCGGCGATCGCCAATCATCGCATCCACAGATCCCGGACTTGGTGTCAACATACCCAAAAGTTTGGAATTGCTCAAAGAAGTCCGGGATCTCAAAACCTCAATACCCCATCGTGTGATTTCAGTCATTATCCTTGCTTGTGTAATAATTCATCCTCTGAGACGGAATGAATACTGGGACTACAGCACCGGGTAACTGTGGCTACCCCCACACAACAGTTAGGGTAAGGTCTGCTACACAGGGTATAACCAACGATTTTGGAGAAATTCCGCTGTACTGATTCGCCGCAGTCCCATTTCCTTTTCTCCCTTACCTTTAGTCTACTTTTCTTTTGGGTCATTATCCTTTCCTTGGCTAAATTGCTATAATGTTCATGGTTAAACAAACTTGTTGGCATAGAGTGTTTTTCATTTATAAATATCTAGAAAATTTTATTAAGGGTTTAAAATAGTATTCAGGAAGTTTCTACTACTGGAGACATCAGATAGATGATAAATCATAGGAATATTTCATAATGATTGGAAAAATGAACCTATATCTTTAGCTGTATTTTTAAGAGAATATAGGGTGAAAAATTGGAAATTTATTATTTCTATCGAAGGATGATTTTAGATAAAAATCTCATCTACCTTTGGTTAGGAATCAAGTAAGATAAACTGCTAAAAAAAATCAGGACATATTTCTAGGAAGACCCAATTATCAACAGTGAGTATAACAATGAGTGAAATTAGCATTATTTTAATAGAAGATCATGATTTAACCAGAATGGGACTCAGAGCTGCATTACAATCTCACAGCGCTCTGAGGGTAATAGGTGAAGCAGCAAATGCCACTCAAGGACTGAAACTTTTAGAAACCGCTAAACCAGATGTGGCAGTGGTAGATATTGGCTTACCTGATATGGATGGTATTGAACTAACTCGCAAATTTAGACGTTACCAAGCAGAAACAGGGCAAACTGCCACCAAAATTCTGATTTTAACAATTGGACCATACAGAAGATGCCGTACTAGCAGCTTTTGCCGCCGGTGCAGATTCTTATTATATGAAAGAGACTAGCATCAATAAATTAACTGAGGCAATACAAGCAACTTATGGCGGCAACTCTTGGATTGATCCAGCGATCGCCAATGTGGTACTACGGAAAATGCGCCAAGGCATTCCTGGAGAAAGCCAAGCCACGGATAAGCAGAAAACAGTTAAAATTGGAGCACTGCCAACGGAATACGAACAAGTTTTAGAAACCTATCCTCTGACTCAACGGGAACTAGAAATTTTAGAGTTGATTGTAGCTGGATGCAGCAATGGGCAAATTGCCGAACAACTATACATCACAGTGGGGACAGTTAAAACTCATGTTCGTAACATCCTCAATAAACTCTGTGCTGATGACCGTACCCAAGCAGCAGTACGTGCTCTGCGTTCTGGTTTGGTCGGTTAATCATTAATGGTTGCTCATACTAGCACCATTTTTGATTTAAGCAATCAGCAATGCGGCGTGCAGCGCCTGGTTTACCCATGCGCCGTATTCCGTTATAGGCAATCATCTGTAACCTATCAGGATTTTGGCACAGGTATTCTACCATGTCAGGAACTTGTGCGGGATGATCGACTAAAAACAGAGATGCTCCTAAAAGTCGGCTTTGAGCTTCCGCAAAGGCGGCGTTATATTGGGGACCATCACCGGGAATGGCGATGGCTGGTTTGCCTAAACCTACAAATTGTTCGGTTGCTGTACCAGCCATGGCGATCGCAAAATCTCCCCAATATAAGCAATCATTATAAGCTTGTTGTGTCAACACCAAATAACTGTTTCCTTGCCGAAATATCAAAGCATCAGGATCACCAATGGGGACAGGAGATTCTCCATGGGTTTGCCAAGCTTGAGACTCAATAGTACGGGATAAAATAGTTTGATCTAAACCAGGAGCGATCGCCCCTAAGAACACCATAGAACTATAACTATGTAAAATCCCATCTGCTTGTGAGAAACTAGCCATTAATGCGCAAACAGCACTCATAATCACTTTCCAGTTAGCGTAGGCTTCAAGAGGACGGGAACCCGGTAAGAGAGTAATCACTAATGGTCTGGCTATTTCTTGCTCATCAGGAGCCGATATACAGGTTGGTGTTAGACCATCCATCATGGGATTACCCACATCAATTGCAGGAATTGACCAATTTTGTAATATTTGGGTAGTTAACGCATCCCTAGGAAACACAGCCTGACAACGGCCACAACTCATCAACCAACGTTCCCAAGGATGATAAATCGAACCCGAAAAGTTTTCCCAACGTGCAGCTTTTGATTTCCTGGGTAATAGTCCTACTTCATCACGCACATAATACTCTGATTTTGCAGTACCAACGAAAGCATAATTACCACCACTAAAAAAAGCAAATAACAGCGGAACAATATCCCCCACAGCTAAAATAGCACTGTTGTTACCTAATTTTTTTTGAGAACCCACCCAACCACGAACAGCATGAATTTGATTGAGGGTAAGTTGCACCAAACCGCCACGTACATCTTTGAGCAGCTGCTTGCCATCCATGTAAATAAAACCACCAGATGGCATAGTGCGTACTGAACCAATACAGGGGATACCTAGCTCTTGGTAAGCACGCCCTTCACCGACTAAAGGTAATGCAAAGATATCTGGGGGGTTTTCTTGTTGTTGGAGTTCCTGTAAAATTCTCACAGCAATCATATCTTCCCCGTGACCATTACTTAAAACAAGTACCTGGAAAGGAGAAAAACAAGAAGCTGCATCTGGCGATAATTGGGAGATATTACTCATAAAAACACGGGTAATGGGAAATTGTTGCTGGCAGAGAAAATTTACCGACTATAATCCGGTCAAAAACAAAATATTAAAATTAACTGTTGGTTTGGGCAAGATATGCTCATGAATTCATTTGAGTACAACTCACTCCCAGTTCATTAGACTAGAGTATTAATTATGCGAGTTTCTTCTGCTGCAATTCTAACTTTAGCTAGTTTGGCAGCTAGCAATATTACCTTGAAAGCAACAGCTACATCACTTACAATTGCTTCCCCAGCACCGAAGGGGAAAGGTGTCCTGACAGTAAATGTTGCTCAAGGGTTGGTAGGTGAGATTAAGTTTCGCTTTATTAATAAGGATGGTCAAACCCTTGATAGTCAGGGTAAACCCGTGGTCGGACGTACCCACCCAGATTTCCTCAGACAGCAGTTACAACTCAAGTCTGGGCAAATTTTTCGAGAAATACTCTGCGCCAAGATATACAACGGTTATATCTTACTGGCTTATTTGAAACTGTGAATGTTGCCCTCGAAGGTGATAGCCAAACAATTAATTTAGTTTACGAACTGAAAGAATTTAACACCGGTACTATTAATTTAGGTGCTAGCTTTAACTCTGACGTGGGATTATTTGCCACCTTAAGCTATCAAGACCGGAATTTTGGCGGTATTAATGATAATTTAGGTGTAAATGTGGGTCTAAGTCTTCATGATTTGCAGTTTAATACTCAGTTTACTAGTCCTTATCGTGCCACTGCACCTAATCGCTTAGGCTACAAAATTAATGCTTTCCGTCGCCGGGAGATTTCCCCAACTTTTCGTAAAGGTGTGACACTACCCAATGGTGACAGGGTGCGGGAAGCCCGGATTGGTACTGGTATCAGCTTCCAGCTACCCCTGGATAATTGGGATACCACTTTGGGATTTAACTACACTCGCACTAGTATTCGCGATCGCCAAGGTAATATTACCCCAACAGAGGCACGGGGCAATAGCCTCTCCGTTAGTGGTACTGGTCTTGATGATTTGTTTACAGTATCCTTTCTGGCCATACAAGATCAACGAGATAATGTTTTTAATCCTATTCAAGGTTCTGTAGTCAGACTTAGCACAGAACAATCTTTACCACTTGGTCAAGGTAATATTGCCATGAACCGCTTCAAGGCTAACTATACACAATATATGCCCGTCAAGTTTTTTAACAGTAATACTACACAGCCACAAGTATTCGCTGTGAATTTTCAAGCTGGTACAGTAATTGGTGTTTTACCAGCATATGAAAGTTTTAACTTGGGTGGTTCTAATTCGGTGCGGGGTTATGATCGAGGGGACTTGGGTAGTGGTCGCACTTATGTATTAGCTAGCGCCGAGTACCGGTTCCCCATTGTGCCAGTATTGGGGGGTGTAGTATTCGCCGATTTTGCCTCCGACTTAGGCTCTGGTAGTACTGTATTGGGAGATCCAGGCGGGATGCAGGGTAAACCTGGTCATGGTTTTGGTTATGGCGCTGGAGTCCGTATTGACTCACCTCTGGGCTTAATTCGGGCTGATTATGGTATAAATGATCAGGGCGAAGGCAAACTCCATATAGATATAGGACAGCGATTTTAAGGGCATCCTCTCAGGTCTACTGTATGATGAGAAAGATGAAGGTGTTAATATAAGCGGGAGGTTTTCCAGTTCGACAGTTGAACATATAGCGGTTTTCATGGAGATGAGTTACAGAATTATCTGTGTTCATCTGGCGATTTGGAATTGCCGGAAGACCCTAGAATCAGCAATATCTGCTTAATCAGCACTCAGATTCAACACTTTCTATGTTAGCAGGCACAACTTTGCAAGGTGGTAAATATACCCTAGTTCAGGAAATAGGGCGCGGTGGCTTTGGCATTACCTTTAAGGCTAATCATAACTACTTAGGTCAGGAGGTAGTGATCAAAACTATCAATGAACGGCTGCGTCAACATCCTGATTTTGCTAAGTTTGAGCGCCAATTCCAAGATGAAGCCAGAAGATTGGCTATTTGTATCCATCCTCACATTGTCCGCGTCAGTGACTTTTTTGTGGAAGCTGGACTACCTTATATGGTGATGGAATACATTCGTGGCTATACTTTGGGAGAAGCATTTGTATTACCGGCTATACCCATCCCGGAAGCCACAGCAATTCATTATATTCGTCAAATTGGCTCGGCATTACAGGTGGTACATAACAATGGTTTGCTGCACCGGGATGTCAAGCCAGATAATATTATCCTCCGAGAGGGAACTCAGGAAGTAGTGCTGATTGATTTTGGCATTGCTCGGGAATTTAATCATGGTGTGAGGCAAACTCACACTGGAATGGTTTCTGAGGGCTATTCTCCCCTAGAACAATATTTAACCCAAGCACAGCGTACACCCGCTACAGATGTTTATGGTTTAGCCGCAACTTTGTATGCTTTGTTGACAGGACAGGTTCCGTTACCAGTATTGTTACGCGATCGCGAAAAAATGTCATCTCCTCGCGAACTGCAACCGCACCTGAGTGCGGCAGTGAATGAAGCCGTCATGCGTGGTATGGCCGTAGAACCTCAATTTCGTCCGGCAACCGTTGCAGAATGGTTGCAATTATTACCAGTATACAGCATGAATGCACAGCGAGCAGTGACAACTCAGACAGTACCAACTGTAGTCTTACCTGTGCAGCAGCGGCAAAAAGTTGTCCCCAAACGGCAAAAAAAGCTATCAAGCTCTGAGAACCAGGGTGCTGCTCGAATCTTGGTAGCTCTAACTGTAGCACTTGTTGCAGGCACAGCAGGTTTTGGTATTACTAGGATATTTTCTAATTCTCGCACACAGTTATCTTCACCAGAGCTATTTGAACAGCCCACAGTTGAGCCGGAACCAAAAACACCATTGGGTAATGCACCATCTTCATTGGAAAAAGAACAGATTAACAGGAGAGCAAATCCCCCTGTTTCCTTACCGCGTCGCTCTGTACCCGTGAGAACTCGTAGAACAGTCCAGGATGATGTTCCCCTGGTTCAGAAGCAAATTCCAAATACCAGTAACACCACTTCCACCGAAAGTGCGCCCCCACCCATATCTACTCAGCCATCAGTCACACCTAGCACTACTCCCACACCACCATTAGTGGAGAGATTACGAAAAATCCGTGATGATCGTGAGGCTTCACAGCAAAAGGGTTCCCAGGATAATACTTTACCGACTATAGGTAAAGATATGGCATCACCCCCCCCCGTGAGTCCATCCAATCCCACGATCAATATCCCCACACCACCAATGGAAACTCAAGGGTCAACTCCTCCGCCTGTGGAAGTCCCTACTTGGGAAAACCAGCCGAATTAATTATCTCTAAAGAATGCAAGCCGAAAACCCCACCAGAAACAGCAACTAAGTTGCTGGCTTTTTGCTATGGCTACGCTAGGGGCTATCAGGGGAGGCTTGAAAGCCAACTTACAGCATATTTCAGGTAAATGAAGTACAAATATGCATGATAAAACTCTTGTCGTGCGGCATCTTACCGGCTACCAGCTTACCTGACAAGAGATGCAATATGCTGTGTATGAGTTTCACGAACTACCGAAAAATCATCTAGATGATGTAAAAATTGAGGCTATTTTAGACAATTATAGCTAGAGCGGTAAGCAAAGCGCCACGGATCAGGCTTATCGCCCGCATAAAGCTTGGACTTTTAACAGTTTTATAATCCCCACATTCTTGATGGGGATTATGGAGAATATCTTGCTATTTCATGGAATTATCTGTAATATCTAAAAATCATCCCGAAAGAACTATAACTTGATAGATTAACCGTAGATTAAATTCAGGAGCACAAGGACAGTATGTCGCAATATATTTGGAATCGATGGAAACCCAGGTCTTTAAAAAGTTTTATTTCGCTGTTTTTAGTAGGAATCAGTTTAAGTGGTGTGATCGCCGCCTGCTCTCCTTCTCCTGATAAGAGTGGTAGCACTTCACAAACAAAAGAACTGACCCTAGTCAGCTACGCCGTCACCCGCGCCGCCTACGAAAAAATCATTCCCCTATTCGCCAAAGAGTGGCAAGAAAAGACAGGCCAAACTGTCAAATTTGACCAGAGCTATGGCGGATCAGGCTCCCAAACCCGTGCAGTGCTTGATGGATTAGAGGCAGATATTGTCGCCCTAGCTCTATCAGCAGATACCTTGCAACTTCAGGATGCCGGATTGATTAAACCAGGTTGGGAGAAAAAGACACCCAACGGTGATGGTATTGTCCATCGTTCCGTGGGTGTGATTGTTACTCGTGAAGGCAACCCTAAAAACATTGAAGACTGGGATGATTTAGCCCGCAGTGATGTCAGTGTTATTACTGCTAACCCCAAAACCTCTGGTGGCGCTCGTTGGAACTATATGGCCTTGTGGGGAAAGGTAACTAAAACAGGCGGCACGGAAGAACAAGCCAAAGACTTTGTGACTAAAGTCTACAAAAACGTGCCAGTTCTACCCAGAGATGCACGGGAAGCTACTGATGCATTCTTCGTACAAAAACAGGGAGATGCACTGATAAACTATGAAAACGAAGTCATCTTAGCTAAACAACAGGGACAAAACTTACCCTACGTAATTCCCGAAGTTAATATTTCCATTGATAACCCGATTGCCGTAGTCGATAGCTATGTTGATAAGCGAGGTAACCGGGAAGTAGCAGAAGCTTTTGTGCAGTTTCTTTTTACCCCCGCAGCCCAGCGCGAATTTGCCAAAGTGGGTTTCCGACCAGTTGTACCAGAAGTAGTCGCGGAATTTGCCGATACCTATCCCCAAATCTCCAACTTATTCACCATCAAGGATTTTGGTGGATGGAATCAAGTTAGTCCGAAATTCTTTGCCGATGGTGCAATCTTTGACGACATCCAAGCCAATATAGCTCGACCCTAGAGCTAACTTTTTGTATTTCTGAAAAATAGGTAGTTTGAATATGGTTACCAACAATCAAATCACTCACAGACAAATTCGCCTGCGAATTCCCACAAATTTTCATCAAGAACCGGTTATTTCGCGTTTAGTCTCGGACTATGGTTTAACGATTAATATTACAGCGGCGATTTTGGGTGCAAATGCTGTGGGTGACGGTTGGTTTGAACTGGATTTACAAGGTTTTACAACACAGATAGATGATGCTATCAATTGATTCCGGGATATAGAGCTAGAAATCTGGGATGAAAATAGCGTCGGCGATTGGTGATTAACTGTTTTCTTAGTTCCCTAATCTTATGCCACGTAAAAAAATACACCCAATAACTGCCATTGATACCCGCATCCGTATACCCCTGCATTACCAACGCCAACCTTTGATTTCTCGTTTGGTATCTCGCTATGGTGTCACGGTGAATATCAAGGCGGCGAAGCTCTCAGCTACAGACAGCTACGGTTGGTTTGACTTACAACTCCAAGGTAAATCTCAACATATTGATGATGGACTGCTATATTTACATAACTTGGGAGTAGATTTAATGGATACAGGTATGACAGAGGGTATGCAGCATAATTTAGGTTCTCGGTCATTTCCGCGTCCAAGGGCAGAAATACCTACATCTGGAATAAATTATACTTACCAACTTTACGGCGGTCAATCCTATCGGCTGGGCTTGCAAATTTGTATCTTCAAAGATTACTACCAGACAGCCATCATCTTTGATTTAGTCTCTAGCTATGGAATCACAGTCAATATTATTGGGGCTTCCCTACCAGGAAATCAGCAAGAGGATGGTTGGTTTGATTTACACCTTTGGGGTAAACCGCAGCAACTTTTTTCTAGTTGCGATTATTTGCAAAAGCTCAATTTACCACTATGGTTAAATACTTCTTCTTTGCATGGACAGATTATCTAAATCAAATGTGGTTGTATGAAATTTGGTAGTGCTCCTTTTATCTTCGGCTACAGGGGTGCTTGTTATTATAGGCATCCCTTCATTTTTTGCAGTCCCATGACCTAACGAGGTCTCTGTTTTAGTCAAAAGTCGAGTTATTAACCCGCATATGAGTAAACCCACGCCACTCCTTGGATTTACAAGGTCGGGGGCTTGGCTCAAACACAAACAAAATCCACCTAAACATCTGAGGGTTTGGTGGACTTGTGTTTGGTTTTTAGTGGATCCGAGCAGAGTCGAACTGCTGTCCAAATTGGGTATTGACCCCCCGCTCATTCACAGGTTTAGCCTTTCTGACCCTCAAGGCGGGAATCGTTCATTATCCCGAACGTAGGATGCTCTGATTAAGTCTTAGCTAACAAGCCAACCAGAGAACACTTGTTAGAGCGTCCGTTGGGGGTTGGTCTCTAGTCCTTAACGGAGTCAAACCAGAGACGCTCGAACCTGTAAGAGGTTATTAGGCAACTGCTACTGTAGCAGGCTTACGAGCAAATTTAACGATGTTATTCGCATTTACTTTTGTTTTGAGCCTTTGATTTGCGAGAGGAGACTCACTCTCGACCTGAATCACAGAGTAGCTTTCGCCAACCTGTCGAAACCGTTACGGACCCATGAGCTTTATACTTTAATTATAATACGCCATTTGGCAAATGTGTTGAGAGGGAAAAATTTTTCCGCAAATTTTGAGATGCTTTGATTGCGTAGGTTCTGGGGGCGTAGTATGACCATCCCCCAGCAGCAGTTAAACATCTCTACTGATTTTCCTGAGTGGCAACTTGAGGGAGCCCCATGCTGTAGTTGGTGACGCGAGCAGAAAGATTATAGCTGATTTCACCTTTTTGTAGGAGCGATCGCAGATAATGCTCCAAGTCTGAGCCAATGCGACGTAAGTTATAATCAGTTAAATCTTGACCGCTGGAAGCTTCCACCAGTTGATCAAACTGGCGATAAACCTTTTGTAGAGTATCTTCGTTCCAGTTGAATTCGTTATCTGGGTCAATATCTAAGGTCAAGACCTGATTACTAGGAACCAGTTCGCCATCCCGGTCAATTTCTGCGGCAAAAATTCGGATGTGCCGGGTTGTGGACTTGAGCAGCATCGGATTGTCCATAGCAAGGTGTAAGGTTGGGTTTGATTACACGGAATTGAAAGTCCCCGGCATCAAATACAGGGGGATTGTTGGTTTAAGCGGTAGGGCAGGTTCACAGATATCACTGACCATGAACGGGGATATTAATCAACCACCCTCCTATCCATCATTATAGACTCATGTCTGGGCTGAAATACCGGCTAATTCATGGCTGGGTAAAGATAGCTTGTTGTTGCATGGATGTTCTTAATATGTGTGAACTAACCCACCCTGTGTCATTCGTTGAATCTTTTCCGGAATTTTCAGGTGAATAAAACGTACATGAACTAATTCCAGGTAATCATAGTACAACTAGCTCTATCTTTAAGAAAAACCCATAAAACCGGTATTTATTTTCGGTAAAAATACTAAAAAAACTGTAAAAACTACAACTATTTTTCTAGGAAAAATGAAGTTAATGTAAAAAGTTTGAAAAAGCTTGAATAAGTTCTTACAGAAACTTTATTGTATAAGAGATCAAAAACTGAATAATAGTTATGGTTTAAACAAAAGCACATTTAGGTCAGGAAGATTACGACTTATCCCTGGCAGTGTGTCTAGAAAAAACACAGGAGAGTGAATATAAAATACAACGGTTGTGGATTGGAGAAAGGCTTTTAACTCCAGCATTATGGATACAAAAAAAATATAAAGAATTGTGGAAGGGGATATAATTCCTCACCCTCATGACCACCCAGTAACCTAATCCTCAAAATTATGAACTCGAAAGCATTACCACGCCAGATAAATAATATCGAAGTAGGCGTTTATGAGTGCGAAATTCATCTCAAGTTCCGGTTGATTGAAGAAAAAAGTCTATTAGGCGATCGCGAGCAACTCTTACAGGTATTGCTGGATGCATTGACAGAAGGCTCAGATGAGTTTCTGGAGATGCTGCAAGCATCTGTTAAAGCGCAGGAAGTGTCTGAGTTCAAGGCCTCACCACAAATGCGCCGCCAGTTGATGCGGTTACGTAATGCGGTTGATAATAGTCAATACTCTGAAGGCTAAAAATCTTCGGCTGTAATTGAGTAATTGCAAAATCACCGGTTGAGCATAGATATTTAGCTTGTATAACTTTATTCCATGGGCACAAGCTAAAGTTTACTCTAGTCTTTGAGAAGCCGAAAATAGCATCTACAACATCATAAATATTACCGTTTGCACTACGAAAACAATGGAGTTGTCAGTACAAGTGCTTTAACCAGGGTTGTGCTTCGATTTTGATCACAAAAAGCGTATTGATGTGGGGACTCTCAATCTAGGGGCTAGTGTGAAGTCAAAATACTAGCCTACATCCCCAATCGCCAGTGGAATTTCTATTGAGCCAGACCGTGTTCTAATGCAAAGCGAACTAACTCAGTGCGGCTATTGGTACCAGTTTTACTAAACAAACGACTGACGTATTTTTCAACATTACGGACACTGGTTTCTAAACGTCGAGCTATTTCTTTGTTCATCAACCCTTCAGCTACCAGATTTAAAACACTTTGTTCTCTGGGAGTTAAATCAATTTTAAAAGGGACTGGGGACTGAGAGATGGCAGTTCTTTGAGTTAACAAAGCCTTAATTTGAGCAATCTGATGAGCGAGTTCAGCAATATCAATGGCTTCCCTCTCTTCACCGGCGGTCGTAGTCTTAGTAGCTCGACGCGACAGTAAGTTCTCGACTATCGCCACTAACTCATCCGGGTCGAAGGGCTTGGGTAGGTAGGCATCAACACCCGCTTGGTAGCCCTGAATGCGATCGCCTGTCATCCCTTTAGCAGTTAAAAATACAACTGGGACTGTTTGAAACCGCGGGTCTTCCCGCAGTTGTCTAAGGAACTGATAGCCATCCACCAGGGGCATCATCACATCAGAAATCACTAAATCAGGTATATTATGCTGCATCAAATCCCACCCTTCACGGGCGTTACTGGCAACTTGAACGCTAAAACCACTTTCTTCTAAGTAGTCTTTCACAGCTTCCCGTAATCCTGGTTCATCATCGACCAGTAACAATTGTGCTGACATTTCAGTTTCCCTGTGTTGACCTGCTATATAAAACCTAGACAAAACTAGACTTTACTTTCTACTTCAACGGGAGCATGGGAGCAGTTATCCCCGGTGTAGACTTTCACGCCTTAGCCAGACGCGATTGTGTTCCAATTAAGTTTCTGAAAAATACTACCACCATCATTGCTTGGTTTTCGCGTCGGCAATAGTCTCAATTCAATACTTGATATCACCTTATTATATATCAAGTAGTTGATTTTTTACTAAAAATATATTGATTTTTGTCAATACAAGTATAGTTTTGTCTATAAAATTGTCAACTTAGGACTTGCTCTTTCCAATTTAGCGAAATTTGGTAGGTATTGGGTAAGATGCTACTACTCCCCATACACATAATCCGGGGCTAAAATTTTCAATTTCTCATACTCGAACCGACAGGTTGGTTAGTTTGGGGGGCTGGAGGTTGAGCGAAGTTCTCGCCCGAAAGTGCCGCGATCGCCCCAGCATATTGGGGATCATTGCGAGTCCCAAATAAATCCGGATTGCTAGCCAGCTGACGCTGTTGTGCTGCTGTCAAATTTATCTTAATATCTGGGACAATTCCCTTTTTATTAATATCTGTACCTTTGGGGGTGTAATAGTGGGCAATGGTCACCGCCAGACCTGACCCATCTACCAGTTCATGAACAGATTGCACCATTGCTTTGCCAAAAGTTTGACTACCAATAACTACAGCCCGGTTATTATCCTTGAGCGCCCCCGTCAGGATTTCGCTAGCACTAGCCGAATTACCATCTACTAATATTGCCAAAGGTCGCCGAGTGAGGGCGGTGCGATTGGCGTGAGTTAGCTCACTCCCCCCCGCACGGTTGACTGTGCGGACAATCCCGCCATTATCCAACCACATCCGGGCAATTTCAATGCTGGAATTTAACAGACCGCCAGGATTTCCGCGCAAATCTAAGACAAAAGCATCCGCGTTTTGACTGTTTAAATCTCGAATGGCTCGACGCATTTGGTCCGATGTATGGCCACCAAACTCTCGCAGGCGGATATAGCCAATGCGGCGATTACCTTCTTGTTGGAGAGTATAATGCACCGTAGGCACTTCAATTGTGGCTCGTCTGAGCTGTAAATCAAAAGCACCGCGCCCTATTCTTCCTAATCGCAGGGTTATGGGAGCACCAACTTGACCACGAATTAACTCAGATGCCTTTTCTACTCCAATTTTATCAGTAGTTTGGCCATCAATTGCCAAAATCTCATCCCCTGCTTTGATCCCTGCTTTGAACGCCGGCGAGTTGGCGATCGCCTCTACAACCGTAAGGCGGCGAGTTTGCTGATTCACTTCCATGCGAATCCCAATCCCAGAGACTTCCCCTGATGTTTGCCTGGCGAGAGATTGATATTGTTGGGGATCCATAAACCGTGTGTAAGGATCACCCAGTTGTTGTAAAGCTTCGCGAATTGCCACATAAGCTTGTTCATGAGAAGAATACTCTTTGCTTAACAAGCTCTGCCTAGTCGCTAGCCAATCTTGTTGATTAAAACTGCCATCAACATACTCACGATTTACCAATTGCCATACCTGGTCAACTAACGCTTTCGGACTATCTTCAAAGGCCGCCAGAACGCAGCGAGTCCAACCAGAGCCAAATACTGAAACAGTGGTAGTTGTGGCGATCGCTCCCCCAATCAAGACTAATTGGAGTGGTGAGTAACCTTTCGCAGATTGGTTCATGTATATCAGTGGAATATAGTTGTTTTATTTACACTTTAGCAATCAGACTCTTGAAACGCTTTTCACTCTTTATTCTTTTATGGATCTCACCTTTACACTCTATATTCTTCTTTAAGAATATAGCACTTTCCTCAGGGGATTATAGGTTTTTTCGAGATTATTTAAGGAAGCAATGATTACCGACCTTAACTAAACAATAGTAGCAGTTTATACAAAAAATACCCGCCTCAAAAATCCCTCTGGGTCAAGTGTCAATCACCCAGGCTCTTTAGCGCCGGTAAATCCTCATAATTGTAGACAGAGGAACCTCCGCAAAATAACTTTGCTGAAATTGTTCTTCCCTGATAGCGGCTAAAAATCTTTCTACAGATGCGTCGTTCATAATTTCTGAGTGGGTGAAGGGATTCCAACTAATTTGCAGCTGACTGTCTTGTGTAGTCACTCTGAACCCCAAATACTCTAAAGCTTCGAGTCCCAATAATAAGGTCTGGTCATGGACACCAAGTTTTTCTAAAAGTTGGCGGTGGGTGACTGGTTGATTTGTCCGACTGAGATATTTAGCAATCCCAACCAACGTTAGCCAAATTTCCTCGGGTGGTTGATGCAGGGGTTTAGACCAGGCGATCGCTAATTGTTGATGATTAGAGAGCGATTGCTTTAAGCATACACGTAAATCTTCCCACTGACAAGGACAATCTCTAATTAGATGTCGTGAATCCTGATTATTCAAAATTGAGTATTCCTGATTACGTAAATCTATTATCCCCTCAGTATTAACACTAGTCATGACTGAGGTAGCGGTTGGACGCACAGCAATTAATCTGATTTCATAACGTTTTTTAAAAGTGTTGTAGTCGAGTTCAGCAATACAATCACACCTATCTGGCGGTAACTCATCTTGATAGTGTCCCCACCAAACACCAGGAAACGTGGTTTTAGTGGACTCATCCCGAATATTAAAATCAGTCTTAATGTACTGTACCTTTTTTCCTCTGCAATCCTCCTGATTACGATGCCAAGCATTTTCAAACCAGCAATTTTTAATTAAAAGTGTTGGTACAGGGTTTCCCATCCCACAGGGTTCTAGTAATTTAAGCTCCCCAAATAACTCTTTGCCTAAATCAGCCACAGTTACCATCAAATCCGCTTCCACAGTAGGTGTAAGAGTTTTTCCCCCTAAAGATTGTCGCAGCTGTTGATTAATTGCCTCCGTGAATAAAGGAATATTCTCCGGTAATAAACTCAACCCAGCAGCAAAGGGATGACCTCCAAAGCTCTGTAACAAATGTGCTTGCTTTTTGACTAACTGGTATAAATCAACAGAATTCACTGAACGGGCAGAACCACGGGCTAATGAGAGTCCTTTTGTTGCTTCACCGAGGATCTGTGTACTTAATAAAATTGTGGGACGGCCTGTTTCTTGGGCTACTTGTCCCGCAACCAAACCCAATACTCCCGTTGGCCATTGGCTATCTTCCAACACAATCACACTGGTGGTTGATAAGTCTATCTCAGAGAGTTTTTGTAATACTTGGGCTTGTACATCTTTCTGTAAGGACTTGCGACGGGTATTAGCTAGTTCCGCCACTTCGGCTAATTGATCACAATATTCAAGATCACGACTAGTTAATAACTCTACGCACAAACTAGCATCGCCCTGAATGCGACTAACAGCATTAATCCGTGGACCCAGACCGAAAGAAATATCTGTCGGGCGATCGCCATTTTTCTGGCATAATTCTAATAATCGCCCTATACCTGGCCGTCGTCGTGCTGTCGGTGGTTGTTGGAAGTCTGCCTGTAATCTTTGAATACCTAATTGTGCTAAATAGCGACAATCTCCACTCAGCTGCACCAAATCCGCAATTAATCCTACAGCAACCAAATCCCATAAATCTGTTAATGGCTCTTTGGGAACATCAGGTAAACTTTGATATAGTGCTTCTACCAACTTAAAAGCTACCGCCACCCCGGAGAGATGAAATAACTGATGTTGACTTGGTAAATACCGGGGGTTAATAATTGCCGTCACTGGTGGGCGCTGTTCAGGTAAAGTGTGATGGTCTGTAACTATAATGTCTATACCCAAGCTTTGAGCATAAATAATTTCATCTATATTCGTACTACCAGTATCGCAGGTTACAATTAACTTACAACCTTGTCGGTGTAAATTATCGATTCCCTGATAATTAAGTCCGTGGGATTCCGTGAAGCGATTGGGGATGTAATAAATTAAGCGGGTATTTTTAGTAAAGAACTGTCCCAAACCATCCCATAAAACAGCAGTAGCAGTAATGCCATCAGCATCAAAATCTCCCCAGATAGCAATTTTATCATTGTTATTTAGTGCTTGTTGCAGCCTAGCCATAGCTAAGTGCATTTCTTCCCCAAACTCCAAAGGACTAGCAGGGTGATAATTCTTATAGTCAGCAAAAGCCGCTAATTTTTCAGCGTCCTTAATTCCCCTTTGCCATAATAATTGTGCTGCATACAATCCCCTTGATTTTGGTGTATACTGTTTCACCATATGGATAAACCAGTCAGGTGGTTGTTCAGGTGTTGAAAGAATCCACTCCATAGAATTAGTTAAAAATTGATAATTAATAACATTAGTCTTCATTCATCATTGATCAGAGTCTCATTGACCAGAGGATTGCAGATCACCTTATTCACAAGTCCATCAGGTTTACCAGCGCGAATTGCAGGACGAGTGCGCCTGTAACCGGCTCTTTCCGCCTTTTGATGTTCATAATCAATGAGTCTGCCATAATGTTCATGCTTGCTTAAATTCATCGACAAGAAAATATGCTGGCGGATATTGCCAAATCCTTTACGGTTAAAAAACTTGACAGCCGGATTATTAGTAGGGTCTGTATCTACCAGCATGAAACGCGCCCCATCTTCAATCATCCTGGCAATAACATGATCAACTAACTTATCTGCTACACCCCGACGCTGAAATTTTGGATTCACAGCTAACCATAGTATATAACCATAAGTCCAGGAAGCTTTAGTAATAATAGTTCCCAGAATAAACCCCGCTAACTCCCCATCTGTTTCCGCAACTAGACAATATTCTGGGTCTGTATTGTAAAGTCCAATTACCTCCCATTCGTCCCAGGTGCGATATAAATAAGGATATAAATCGCTAGTAAATAACTGTTCTCCCAGGTGGTAAACAGGGGAAATATCATCAATACCTAATTCACGAACATAAATCAAATCAGTTTCATCAAAACTTTTCATATTACAATCTCCCTATAATTCATAGGGTTACTTCTTGAATATTGGCAAGATTTGGTAAATTCTGTTGATGTTCTCCCCCGGCTTGTGTCCGTTGGCAAAGTATGGCAAAATGACAATAATTACAGGTTTTACTATTTTCCGGTACTTGTGGAAATGGCCTGTTTCTCTGGTAACCTTCCAGCCAATGGGTTAATTTATTTAACAGTTGAGCAAGTTTTTGGGCTGTGCGCTGATGCTGGAGATTGTCGTAATTAAATTGAATATTTTGCGGTTCACCTTCCGACTGGACAAACCAGTAAGTCATAGAAATGTTTTGGGGTAAATAGGCGCTTGTTTCAGCCAAAACATATAAATAGAGACGTGTTTGCCAATTCTGTTCTAACTTGCGTTTATTTGGTGGTTGAGGATGGGTTTTCCAGTCGATAATGTGCGCTTTGTCAGCGTCTGCGATCAGTAGATCATAAATAACCGTGAGTAAGTAGTTTTGAATTTGCAGCGTGCGATAATGTTCGCCTTCACGGAAGCTTAGGGGTACGGTGGGTGTTAAAAGTTCTGGTGCTACATTGGTCAAACCTGATATCCAGCTTTGCAGTCGAGTATCTGCTTGGAGGAACCCAGCAATCGGTAAACCCATTTCTCGCTGTTGCATTAGCAGGTGAAAGCGACTACCCAAAACTTGATGTTCCTGATGTTCGGGACTGGAGGGAGAGTGAAGTTTTTCTAAGTAAACTTGTTGGAATTTACGCGGACAAGTTTCTAGTAAGTTGAGATGTGCTTGGGATAGGTGTAATAGTGGAGTTGTTTCTGACGACATTCTTTTATAGCATTTCCCATGCTCGTGAGGTACAATTTTTTTTAGTTTGAGGGAACAGGGAACAGGGAACAGGGAATAGGGAATAGGGAATAGGGAATAGGGAACACCGGAATTGGTGTGTACTTCATGAGACTGAAAAAGGCTTTATTAAAACACGAAGAGTTTGTGAAATTATAGACAAATCTACAAAGTCACTTTACCAGGGGTAAACCTGATTGGAGTTACTCCTAACCCCTCTATCCCGTCTGCAAAAGCGTTCAGGACTGCTTTTCTTAATATGTTGTACGCCCCATTTAAATCAGCGTTTATTAACCCTCCATTAGAAGCTTTATACAACCCACGAGCTACTCTTCTACCACTAAATACACGTTCTGCCCCTTTTTGGTACTCCGGGATATTATCAAGGTCAAGAAAACTAGCCTTAGAGGTATAACTTTCTTCGTTGATAATAACTTTAACGCCAGCTAAGTTAGCTTTATAAACCAACTGCTCGATAAATTTATAGTGCGGTATCTGAACAAAATTTTGATTGTTACGCTTACCAATATTAATATCTTGCTTCCACTGTTTGTTGTTACCAATCACCAAAGTATCAATCTGATTTTGTCGAAGGTAATTAATAATGGTTCTACTAGCTTGGTGTAGATAGGTATCAAATTTACTATCTCTTTTGGTGAGAAGATTGGATATTTTGTTGGAGGTGTATTTATTCGGGTCTTGAGTTTGAAGCTTCGATTGGAGTTGGGCTTTTTGTTTATTAAAGAATTGATTGGTTGACTTTAATGGGCGACCATTAATAATCAACGGCTGAAAGCCTTTTTTGTTTGAAGCTATGGTGGCCAGGTTATTAAGCCCCAAATCGATAGCTGCAATATATTGATTCCTAACTGTGACTACTTCATTCTTTTCATAAACAGCCTCTACTACATAGAATCCACTTCTAGGTACTAATCTAAGTTCTTTAACTTTACTTTGAATAGCAGTTGAAATAGATATATTTGTACCTGAAGGTTGTAATAACCCTTTTTTTAACCCTTTTTTGCTAATACCCTGTGCCGGGTAAATGACCACACAACGACCTTTTGTTTTATGTTTATATCCAGGTAGTCTAGGCCGACCTTTGAACTTATCAGGGTTGGTCGTAAAAGAACTAATAGCTGCAAAATATGAAAGCCAGCATCTATCAACTAATTTAATGATTTGACAACTTACCTTTGCTGGCAAAGCTTTATAATCAACAGATTCTTTGATTAGGTGATAGGCTCCCGCATAATTAATATGCTTGTTGTTATGAATGTATTCCTGTCTAACTATGAAGTTAACAGCATTGTATAGGTTCTTCGATTTAAAGCAAAGTTCATCTATTTCTTTGTATGCTGGGTGACTTGGTTTAATAACATGACGCTCAATCAGATTCATTTTGTAACTCCTGAGTGATACGTTCTGTCTTTCTCTTTGATCTTCTTAACCCATAAATCCTTGCACTAAAGCATATTGGGTTAACCTTTCAGCTTGTTTTTCTAAGTTGTCTTTTGAACCATTATCAGAAACACGGCAGTAGATAGCTACAACTTTGTTAGGGTTTTGGTTAGTTTCACGTAGATTAATAATTATGGTTCCTGTAGGTTGTTGATAACCTGTGATTACGCCGGATTTGTACCAACGCCACGCAGTTCTATAACTTATCCCTACCTTTTTTGCATAATCAGATAGTTTCATTCATTTAATGATCGTACATTCATAATTATATTATACTGCAAATGTACATAAATGACTATAAATTCATTAAATTATTGTAGACACTAAACCAAGAATAAACCAAGAATAAATATGGGTAAAAATGTGAAGCGAAAAAAATAAAAGGTGAAGGATGAATTTTGCCTTTGGTTTCATCCCTCTACCTTTTTATATACCTGATGCTTATTTAATGTTAGCCCGTGCGTCCTTCACTGCAGCAAAGAAAAATAATCCCGTGAGTGGAATGCTCAATCCGAGGATAATGGCAGTTACCTGAACACCTAAATCTGGTTGTCCAGAGGTAAGTTCAAATACTGAACCCACGGCGGCGATCGCTGTGATGCAAGCACCACCTAGAAATAAACCGCTTTTTGGAGTATACACTATTATTCCTATGTGAAAATGTTAACAATTGCTCACTTTTTTATCTTACTTGACCATGGAAGTACCTAAACTATCCACAGTACAAATTTTTAATTATTTAGTTCATAGTAGCATGAATTCAGTGAAGGAAAGATCAGCAAAACAGATTTTAGCGAACCCCTATGCTACTGGTTTCACCGACTGATAGGAGAAGCCATTTTTCGATAACTCCTGGGCTAAACTCAAGGAATTTTCCACCCGGTCTACAAATACTACCCCATTGAGGTGATCCATTTCGTGCTGAATGCAGCGTGCGAGTAGATCATAGGCTTTGAGGGTTTTGGGACGGCCGTATTCATCTTTATAAGCAACTTCTACGGATTCGGGACGTTTTACCTCTAAATAAACATTGGGAATACTCAAACAGCCCTCTTGGGCCACGCATACTTCCTTACTGACTTGTTTAATGGTGGGGTTAATCAATACCAGTGGGGGGTTAGCAGGGTTATCTGGTTCGCAATCAATCACAATGAGTTGTTTATGAATTCCTACTTGAGGTGCGGCTAAACCAATACCATCGCTACTGTACATAGTTTGCAGCATTTCCCGGATAAGTTTACGGATTTCATCGTCTACTTTAGTAATCCGCTTGGCATCTTGACGCAGGACGCGATCGCCCAGATAGTGAAGTTTTAAGGGGGGATTTTTTAACTTTTTCTTCTCGACAGCAATTTCAGAAGGCATGATAATCAATGACTAAGTTGTGAAAATTCCTACCGTTTTAATTCTATCAAAACATAGTGGGAGCGTGATCACCCCTACTCTTTATATAGCAGATGAAACTTAGTGTATAGCTTTTGACTAGGAATTTATCCTATTTTATACTTCACACCAAAGAACAACGACGTTGTAGCGCTTGTTTAAGTAAACTTTGGTACTCCTCATCCTTAATCCCATAAGCGCCAAATCTAGCTAAATGGGGGTTCATCATTTGAGCATCAAACAGTAGAAACTGGTTTTGGCGCAATCTTTCCACCAACTTAACCATCGCCACCTTAGAACCTTCAGGAATGCGGTAAAACATCGACTCACCAATAAAAGCACCGCCAATAACAATTCCTAGGATACCCCCAGCAAGTTGGTCACCTTGCCAAGTTTCAAAACTATAAGCGTAACCATTCTGGTAAAGTAAGTAGTAAATCTCTTGTAACTCCGGCGAAATCCAAGTAGTCTCGCGGTCAGCACACCCAGCCACCACGGATGGAAAATCACAGTTAATGCTCAGGGTAAAACGCTCTTGATTGAGAACACGCTGCAAAGACCTAGGGTAGCGAAATCGCTCATCTAAGGGAATCAAAGTGCGATCGCGACTGGTGTACCATCCCAGGCCTTTGTTGTCATCAGCCATGAGAAAATAACCTTGAGCATAACCCCGAACAATAGCAGCGATATCGTATTCCATAATTTCAGCAAACAAGCAAAAAAAACCCTCAGCGTACCTTTGCGTTTCCCTTAGCGTTCCTCTGCGTTAAAAAAACATGACCGAAGCAATACCACCCATTACCCTACCACCTTCCAACAACCCCGATCTTGAAGGTCAGTGGTTGCAAGACCGATTATTAAAGTGGTTAGACACAGAATTCCTCCCCGAAATAGTCAATCAAAAAATTGCCCACAGGGCGGCACAAATTTTTGTCCGACAACGCATGGAAGGAGAGAATGACTTAGGATCTCTAGTTATAGCCATTGTTACAGAGATGCAGGCATTTGATTTTTCTAAAAGTTTCTATGGAGAATTTGCGATCGCCAACGCCGTCAGCGATCTACTCTTAGATAGTCTAGGCATAGACCGTTGCTGCGGAGAATAGTTTAGTCATTTTCTCCTTCCAGGAGAAAATGAGCAGTGACTACCAGCTAGACTTAACCACACCCGGTAAAAGACCTTCATCGGCCCATTCCCGGAACACATTCCGAGACAGACCAAAGTCGCGATACACACCCCTGGGACGACCAGTTACCCAGCAGCGATTGCGGTGACGAGTCGGCGCACTATTCCGGGGTAGCTGTTGAATTTTCCGGTGAATTTCCAATTTATCCAAGGGAGATTCCGCACTTTTGAATTCTGCCAATAATGCTTCTCGCTTTTCACTATACTTTTCTACCAAGTTGGCGCGTTTTTTTTCGCGCTCAATCATACTCTTTTTTGCCATAAATTCTTTAACTGGTTTACAGACAGCATTTTCTATTCTATCGTGTTTTCAGAATTTCTCGAAATAAATGTTTTCTCACCAGTGGGACATAAATCATGGAGATAGCAAGCTTCGCAGAGGGGAGAACGAGCCTTACAAACAGCACGACCGTGATAAATCAAACGAATTGACCAATTTTCCCAATCCGGACGGGGTAACAACTTCATTAAATCTTTCTCAATCCTCACCGGGTCAGAAAATTTCGTTAACCCCAAGCGTTGGCTTAACCGCTTAACGTGAGTATCAACAGTCACCCCCGCATTAATACCATAAGCGTGAGCTAAAACTACATTTCCCGTTTTTCGTGCCACCCCTGGAAGCTGTAATAATTGCTCCATTTCCTGGGGAACAACAGAGTCAAACTCCTTGACAATCATCCGACAAGCTGCTTGAATATTTTTGGCCTTATTTCTGTAAAAACCCGTAGACCGTACTAAAATTTCTAACTCTTCTAGGTCAGCATTGGCCAAACTAGCCGCGTCCGGAAACCGGGCAAACAAAGCTGGTGTAACCTTATTCACTCGCTCATCAGTACACTGAGCCGAAAGAATGGTTGCTACCAGCAATTGTACTGGGGTAGAGTAATTCAAAGAGCAAGTTGCATCTGGATAAAGACCCTGCAACCGGGCGAGAATTTCTAACGCCCGTTGCTTTTGAGATGAGGATTTGCGGGTAACACTCACTGGAATAACTTTTGCACCCAATCTAACTGGGAGGTTAACTGACTAGTTTCTTTAACAATCAGAAAAATTCCTAGTCCCAAGAGTAACATTAAACCAGTTTGCATCACACCCTCTTGAATGCGGTTAGGTATTGGCTTACCTCGTAAACCTTCAATTAGCAAGAATGCCAGTTGTCCGCCATCTAGAGCGGGTAAAGGTAAAATATTAATAATTGCCAAGTTAATGCTGATTAAAGCAGCAAAAAAGAACAGACTACCTGTATCATTTTGGGCAATGCTAGAACCAATTTGGACAATTTTAATCGGTCCTGCTACCTGACTAGCTGTTTCGCCAAAGTTGGTAATTAGTTGGCCAAAGCCTTGAAATGTCATGGTAACCAGGCGCTGAAATTCACTACCACCAATATTGAAAGCTTGTGCCAAATTCTTCACAGGACGGCGAATAACTTCACCATTGGGAGCAAGTCCCACGCCAATACTACCTCCAGCTGGCTTCTCTTCAGGAACTACATTGACAGTTAGCCTTTGGTCGCCACGGGCAATTTCTAGCTGTACAGGTTGACCGGGACTATTTTTGATAATATCCCGTAAATCTTCTATTTCCTGTAGTGCTGTGCCAAATTCCCTGTAATTAGCCGCTAAAATCACATCTCCTGGTTTAATTCCAGCAGATGCGGCCACAGAACTCACCTCTGGCGCTAGTTGTTGAATTAAAACTCCCGGTTGGCTACTTTGTCCTATACCAACCAGACCTACCTGACTTACCAACAAGAAATAGGCAAAGATTAAATTGGCGATCACTCCCGCGCTAATGACAATCGCCCGATCTAAAATTGGCCGGTTACGCAGCAAATTCGGGTCATTGGGGGGAATATCGCTATCAGGGTCATCATCGGGGAAGCCCACAAACCCACCTAAAGGAAAGGCGCGGATAGCATATTCGGTTTGAGAACCTTGGTATTTCCAAAGAACAGGCCCAAATCCTAAAGAAAAGCGGTTAACGAGAATACCTTGAGAACGAGCTGCGGTAAAGTGTCCTAACTCGTGTACCAAGATCAAAACAGCCAAGACTGCGATCGCTGCTAAAACTGACATAGAGCTTAGTCAAAATTCGGATATATCATTCTTATTCTAATAGTTAAGGAATGGCTAAGGAGTCTAAGCACTAACGCACTACTCGAATTTCCATAGAGGTGCCCCGCACCACCTCACCCACTAGCATATCTACAGAGAAATTTACTAACAATTTACCACCTCTGATTATAGCACACCCAACTCTTGAAAACAACGGCGTGTTAACTCCAGCCGAGCCGAGGGATCTTTCTGATTACGAATTTCTATATTAGTGGCAAAAAAGTAAACATCTTTGTCCCGCTCCACGTAACCCACATACCAGCCGATTTTCGGTGTTACCTTGTCTTCAAACCCCAGCCAACCTGTTTTAGCTCTAATTGTATAATCGGGAGTTTGCTCCCTAATCATCATATCTTTGACAATGGCAAGCGATCGCTCAGAGAAAGGTAAGTCATTATTGTAGAGACGACGGATAAATTGAATTTGCTCTTGAGGAGTAATTCGCAGTTCTCCATCTAACCAAAATTTATCAACATCATTTTGACTACCAATTTTTTGATTCCCATATCCAGCTTCAGCCACCCATTTTTGCATTTTCTCATAGCCAATTCGACGGGCGAGAACCTGGTAAAACCAAACAGCAGATAACTTGAATGCTTCTTTCATATTCAAGTCTCGGTTCCACTCAGGAAGAGTTCTTTCTATCCCATCCCATGTTAAAACCGCAATTTCATCTACAATTACCCCAGTTTCTAGGGCAATTAATGAGTTGAGAATCTTAAAAGTTGATGCAGGTAAAAAAGCGGTTAAATTACGTTTTGGGTTATGTTCAAAAGTGCGATCATTTTTCAGGTCATAGATGATAATTGAACCCTCAACCCCTAATTCTTGAAAGTGCCGCCCAAAATCCATACCAGCCATATCTGCTGACTTGGTTAAACCTAAAACTGATGGAGTTGTTGGCAATCCCACTGACACAGTGCTACTCAACAATATCAAAGGAATAATACTTAAGCGAAGTATTTGACTCATTAATTTTGGTATAATCACTCTTCCATAAAAAGTGATTATACATAGTTTTCGGAAGTATGTTAAGAGAAGTCGGGGATCTTACCCCCTCACAGACACCCTCAGATCCCCGACTTCTAGCTAAATCATCCTAGACTATCTCTAATTATGTGAGAAGTCCGGGAGCTAAACTTACCCAAAGTGGATTAACCCATAACATAGTAACTACTCACACCACCTAGGGTATACCCACCAAAAATGACAGCAGCAACCCCCCAAAGCCTAAATAAATTCGTCAACTTTTGTCAGCAACACATCAAAGGACAAGAGAAACAAGAAGCACAAACATTCTTAGACCGATTTTTTAGAGCCTTTGGACACCAAGGAGCCTTAGACGCGGGGGCGAAATTTGAAGAACCCATCAAAAAAGGGAGTAAAAAAGGTAAAACCGGCTTTGCTGACCTAGTGTGGAAACCCCGCGTATTAATTGAGATGAAAAAACGCGGCGAAGACCTAAGTAAACATTACTCCCAAGCATTTGATTACTGGACACGATTAGTACCCCAACGCCCCAAATACGTCATATTATGTAACTTTGATGAATTTTGGATATTTGACTTTGACATTCAGCTAGATACACCCGTAGATCAAATATCCCTAGAGCAGCTACCAGAAAGGGCGGGAGCCTTTACCTTTATGGAAATTGGCAATAAAACTCCCGTATTCAATAACAACCAGGTAGAAGTCACAGAAAGAGCCGCTCGGCCCATGGGTCAATTACTCCTAGAACTAGAAAACCGGCCAGTTGAGAAACTAACCGCACAAAGGTTTATTTTGCAATGCGTCTTAGCTATGTTTGCTGAAGACAGACAACTATTACCAAGGGATATGTTTATTTCCTGCGTTCAAGACTGTATTAATGGCGCAAGTTCCTACGACCTTTTAGGTAACTTATTCCGCGAAATGAACCGACCGGGAAAAACCCCAGCGGGACGTTATCAAGGCGTAGAGTATTTTAATGGCGGGTTATTTTCCCACATTGAACCAGTGGAACTAACCCCAGAAGAATTAAAATTTTTAGACGTTTCCGCTAAAGAGAATTGGAGTAAAGTTAGACCGGCTATTTTTGGTAACTTATTTGAAGGAACAGTAGATCAACAAGAGCGCCACGCTAAAGGTATTCACTACACCTCAGAAGTGGACATCATGAAAATTGTTCGCCCTACCATTAGCCGTTATTGGGAAGAAAGAATAGAGGAAGCTAACACCCTCAAACAATTAGAACTACTGCAATTAGAACTACAAAGCTATCGAGTCCTTGACCCAGCTTGTGGTTCTGGCAACTTTCTCTATATAGCCTATCAGGAATTAAAGAGAATTGAAACCCTGCTCTTAGACAAAATCCAGGAAAATCGGAAATTAACCTCCAAGCAAATGCAGATAGGTTTAGTCACCCCCATGCAATTTTATGGGATGGATACTAACTTATTTGCCGTCGAGTTAGCGCGGGTAACATTAATGATTGGGCGGAAAATTGCCATTGACAACTTACAGTTAACCGAGCCAGCCTTACCCTTGGATTCTTTAGATAGGAATATTATCTGTGGGGATGCCTTATTTAGTCAATGGCCAAAAGCCAATGCAATTATTGGGAATCCGCCATTTTTGGGGGGTAAACATATGAGAATAGCTTTAGGCGACGAATATATAGATAAAGTTTTTCAACAATTCCCCCAAGTTAAAGACTCAGTAGACTTTTGCGCCTATTGGTTTAGGTTAGCGCACCAACACCTTGATGAACAAGGGAGAGCGGGTTTAGTAGCGACCAATTCAGTCAGTCAGGGTAAAAGTAGAGTCGCAGCTTTAGATTATATTACTCAAAATCAGGGTTATATTCATGAAGCCGTATCTACCCAACCATGGTCAGGGGAAGCGAAAGTTCATGTAAGTATTGTCAACTGGTGTAAAGCCAAACCGGGTAAATACTATTTAGATGATGAGGTAGTTAGCAGAATTAATTCTTCTTTGAAATCTAGTATTGATGTTACTCAAGCTGTGCGGTTAAAAGCTAACTTGAATAAATGCTTTCAAGGAGTTGCTCCTGTAGGAATGGGTTTTGTGATCACAGAAGAGAAGATAAAGGAATGGATAAAAGCGGATGGGAAAAATCAAGAGGTATTAAAACTATTTTCCATGGGTGCAAATCTGGCGCAAAATCCCCATGGTAAACCAGAGCGTTGGATTATTGACTTTAATGATATGAGTATTGAAGATGCGAGTGAGTATCAATTACCCTTTGAACATATTAAAATCAATGTCAAGCCAGAAAGAGATAATAACAGAAATTCTAAAGCAAGAGACTACTGGTGGAATTTTTTTTCCCATCGTCCAGCTATGAGAAAAGCTATTTCATCTTTATCTTATTACTTCACAGTACCTAGAGTTTCCAAATGGGCTATATTTATTCCAGCACCATTAAACTGGCTACCTGGTGACTTAAATATTGTAATTGCATCAGAAGACTTTTACATATTAGGTATTCTCACATCTAAAATACATCGTCAGTGGGTAAAAGCCCAAAGTTCAACTTTAAAGGGAGATACTCGCTACACTAATACCACCTGCTTTGAAACCTTTGCCTTTCCCCAGACAGCAACAGGGGAGATAGTCGAAAAAATCCGAGCCAAAACCGTAGAACTCCACGAATATCGGACTCAACAAATGGACTCTAAACAGTGGGGAATCACCACATTATATAATAAATTCTACAACGAACCCAGCAGCAAACTATCTAAACTCCATGAACAACTAGATAAACTAGTCATAGAAGCCTATAAATTTACCTCTGAAGATGACATTTTAGAGCAACTCTTAAAATTAAACCAAGAGCTACGAGACAAAGAAAACCAGAATCAACAGGTGATTGGACCCGAAGCAGTTAATTAAAATATTGTCAACAAACACTACATCTTTACCCCACCCTAACCCTCCCCTTGTAAATTGATGATCAGTCAGTTTTTTAACTACATTAACATTAGGAGTTTGACGAGTGGCTTCTGAAATAATATTTGTATCCAATAAATACTTGATAGTCAAAATTCAACATCCCTACCGACAGAGAGATCGCGCAAATCCGCAAAATCTGCATCATCAAAAGTAATATTCTCCTGCTGCATCCTTTCTCTAAATTGTAAAGTCATATCCCAAAAACCCTCACCCCCTGTTGGTACATCCTCTTTTTCTGCTACATCTTCCAGGATAGATGTGATTTCTTCTTCCAAAGTCCGTTGATGACTCTGGATTAGACGTTTGAGTTTTTCTATAACAATGGGATTAAGCCGTTTCAAGATAACTTGAGTCATATTTATTCATCTCCTTATAAACTAGAAAAACAGAATCAACAGGTAATCAGATCCCACCCAACAAAATAAAACATCTTCCCAAAAAACACCTTTGCGAACCTTTGCGCCTACTTAGCGACCTTTGCGTTTAAACCCAGTACAGGCGATCGCCTAACAAACACATAACCTTCCAGTCAGATTCATCTGACTTCAGCTATCAGACAGGGGTTTATAACCCCTGGTTTCTTACATCCCACCCAACCAAATAAAATATTGTCAAAAAACACCTTTGCGAACCTTTGCGCCTACTTAGCGACCTTTGCGTTTAAACCCCGTACAGGCGATCGCCCCCACAGACACCCTCAGATCCCCGACTTCTAGATAAATTATGGTGGGGTGTCTATGATTATGTGAGAAGTCCGGGATCTTACCCCCCCACAGACACCCAAAGATCCCCGACTTCTAGCTAAATTATCCTAGACTATCTCTAATTATGTGAGAAGTCGGGGATCTAAACTTACCCAAAGTGGATTAATGTATAACATAGTAATTCATCACACCACCTAGGGTATACCCACCAAATATGTATTATTTGTAGAATTTATCCAAATTACAAAACTTCCCTACCCAAATACACCTGTAAAGCTTCCGGTATTTTAACTGTACCATCCGGCTGCTGGTAATTTTCTAAAATTGCCGCCATAGTTCTGCCCACAGCCAACCCGGAACCATTCAAAGTATGAACATACTGAGTTCCTTTTTTCCCAGATTCCTTAAAGCGAATATCCGCCCTACGGGCTTGGAAATCTACACAATTAGAGCAACTAGAAATTTCTCGATACTTACCAGAAGATGGTAACCATACTTCTAAATCATAGGTTTTTGTAGAACCAAAACCCAAATCACCTGTACAAAGATTAATCACCCGGTAAGGCAATTTCAAAGCCTGTAAAATCGCCTCTGCATTCACAATCAATTTTTCTAATTCCTCAAAAGAAGAACTAGGATGAACAACCTTCACCAACTCCACCTTATTGAATTGATGCAGACGAATTAACCCCCGCATATCCCGCCCATAGCTTCCCGCTTCCCGACGAAAACAAGGAGTATAAGCACAATGATAAATAGGTAAATCTTCCGCTGCTAGAATTTCTCCCCGGTAAAGATTAGTCACGGGAACTTCCGCTGTAGGTATTAACCATAATTCATCATCAGCACATTTAAAGCTTTCTTCAGCAAACTTTGGTAACTGACCCGTCCCGGTTAAAGCCTCAGTATTCACTAACAAAGGTGGACTAACTTCTATATAACCCGCTGCAGTTTGCATCTTCAGCATAAACTGAATTAATGCCCTTTCCAAGGCAGCACCCGCACCGACTAAAGTTACAAACCGGCTTTGAGCAACTTTCACCGCCCGCTCAAAGTTGAGTATACCCAATTTTTCGCCGATTTCCCAATGAGGCAGAATATTCGGGTTTTGGGGTAGATATTCATCACCCCAGCGCCGCACTTCAATGTTTTCTTCTTCACTCTTACCAATGGGCGTAGAATCGCTGGGTAAGTTGGGAAGTGCTAGCAGGAGTTGGTCAATTTCGAGTTTTAAAGCCCTCTCCTGGGGTTCGAGTTCACCTAATTGAACTTTGAGGGCGTTACCTTCATCCCGCAAGGCTTGAATTTCTGGAGATTGAGGATTTACACCAGCTTTAATTTTTTGCCCTACCAGTTTACCAATTTCATTACTACGAACCTGAAGTTGACTACGTTTCCCTTCTAGTTCTCGCTGTTGCTTGTCTAACTGTAATATGGGTTCGATATCGTATTTACCACTACGACTATTCAAGCGTTGTTGAATTAATTGGGGATTTTCCCGTATTTGCTTAATATCCAGCACAGATTTTTCTCGGTTGCCTAGGGACTTATTGCCAAAACATCAGCATATACTGATTTTGGCTTCCTAGCACAGGAATTGCCAAGACAAAATCCCCCCTGGTTATTTTAGCCTCAGCTGCGGGTAATGCGATTCAGTAACCATATTGATACTGCTAGCCCGGCGAAGTGGGCAGAAACGGTGTTAATATTTGCCTGGACTACCAGCATATCTAAACCGCTAATAATTCGCGTGGGGTCAAATAATTGAGTAGTTGCAGCTTGGGGGGATATGGATCTGGCTACCAATGTCCCCACAATGGCTTGGGAGCCTAACAATGTGACCAGCATTCCCAGTAAATTAATCCATAGTCCCAAGCGTAATACTTCTAGGGTCTCACTTTTGCGCGGGCGGTTTTTGGGGTTGGGGGATTGCAATTGATTACCAATTATGGTATAGCGATAAGCCAAATAAATACCACCACCTAAAATCAGAATTCCGCAAACTGCTAGAAATACACCAAATCCTGTACCGGGGTTATTATTGGCGCTATTGGGGCGCTGACTAAAGATGGCAAACAGCAGGACAATAATGGCAGAAACAACACCTAGCACTAATTGCACCCAGAAGCTAATCCAACCCGTAAACCGGAAGTTTTTAGCAATAGCCTGGACAGTAGAGGAGGATGATGGAGTGTCAGGGTTTTGTGACATATTGGTACTAATCTCAGTGAAAAATTGTTAAATTTAATTAAAGTCAGTGAAAGGGTTACCCCTCCCACTGATGTGCAAAACTGTATAATTAATGGCTTTTACACTCTGTTTTAGTGGTTATTGAACCATTTTTCACAGAGGGCAGTTTTATAAGGTAATGGTATAACTATCGTGCAGGGATTTCACATACACGCGATCGCAGCGCGTCGTTTCCACCCCTGTCGCGGGTTGATAACCATTGCTTTCATACAACTTGACCGCCTCCACCAAAATACTGGCGGTCTCAATCCAAATTTGCTCAAAACCACGGGAGGCGATCGCTGCTTCTAGCTCTTGTAACAAATATCTTCCCAGTCCTAAACCCCTGACACTGGATAAAAGATACATTTTGCGGATTTCTACAGCTTTTTTCCCCCGTTGGGTGGGGTAGTATGCTCCCGTACCTACTAGCTGATTTTGGTGTTCAATTACCCAGAACTCACCTCCTGTGACTAAGTAAAATTCCTCAACTTGCAGCACATCTTTGTCTGCGCCCTGGGGTTCCCAACCCAGACCGTATTCTGATAATACATAACTGACAACAGAAGCGGCTCTGGTGCGATCGCCTATTTCCCAGTTACGAATCAAAAAATCTTGATAACATTTTCTCATTGGCTCAGGCTCGCACAGAAAATTTCTCTGGATCTATCTTCAATGTACTCAGTTAATAACCTTGATAGGAGACTTTGACCTTGGGATATTAACCAGATAGCATCTACATACAGATAAGCAGACTCTTCACAGATTAAAAGGTCACAAACCATCAATGTCGCAGTTTTATTTTGATACAGAAAACAACGGTCGTAAATCCTTTGAATTACCAGGTGCTAAACCTCACTACAACCCCGACCGACCTGGACAAGTAGAGCATATTTTTCTGGATCTGTGGTTAGATATTCCTCACCAAAGTTACCACGGTACTTGCAGCATTCGCCTATCACCAATTCGCAGTGGTATTAACCGCTTGACTTTGGATGCTGTCAACCTCAAGATTGAGTCTGTTTATGTAGACCAGATATCACAAACTTTTGACTATAACGGTGAACAGCTGTTTATTCAACTGTCTCAACCCACACAGATTGGTCAGCATTTATTGATTGCGATCGCCTACTCAGTAGAAAAACCCCAACGCGGTATATACTTTATTCAACCAGACCCATACTATCCCCACAAGCCCACCCAAGTTTGGACTCAAGGGGAAGATGAAGACTCTCGTTTCTGGTTTCCCTGTTTTGACTATCCCGGACAACTTTCTACCTCAGAAATTCGGGTGCGGGTTCCCAAAAATTTAATGGCTATTTCTAACGGCGAACTCATTGACACCCAAGAGCATGGGGAAGAGAAAATCTACCATTGGTCACAAAAGCAGATTCATCCTACCTACTTAATGACCTTAGCAGTCGGTGATTTTGCCGAAATTTATGATCATTGGCAAGATAAACAAGTCACATACTACGTAGAGCAGAGGAGAAAGGATGATGCTCAACGCAGCATGGGTAAAACTCCCCGGATGATCGAATTTCTCAGCGAAAAGTACGGTTATGCTTATCCTTTTCCTAAATATGCTCAAGTTTGTGTAGATGATTTCATCTTTGGGGGGATGGAAAACACTTCCACAACCCTCTTAACAGATAGATGTTTACTAGATGAACGCGCTGCTTTAGATAATCGCAACACAGAAAGTTTAGTTGTCCACGAATTAGCACACCAGTGGTTTGGTGATTTGCTGGTAATTAAACATTGGTCTCATGCTTGGATTAAGGAAGGTATGGCTTCCTATTCTGAGGTCATGTGGACCGAACATGAATATGGTGACCAAGAAGCGGCATACTATCGCTTATTGGAAGCTAGAAGTTACTTAAGTGAAGATAGCGATCGCTACCGTCGTCCCATGGTAACTCATGTTTACCGGGAAGCCATAGAGCTTTATGACCGTCATATCTACGAAAAAGGCTCTTGTGTTTATCACATGATCCGGGCAGAATTAGGAGAAGAATTATTTTGGCGCGCAATTCAAACCTTTGTCCGGGATAATGCCCATAAAACTGTAGAAACAGTAGACTTACTCAGAGCCATTGAAAAGGCCACGGGACGCAACTTAGCCTTTTTGTTTGACCAATATGTTTATCGTGGTGGTCACCCCGATTTTAAAATAGCTTACTCTTGGGATGGCGATGCTAATTTAGCCAAGGTGACGGTGACTCAAACCCAAGCAGACAAGAATGACAGTAAAGATTTATTTGACCTGAAAATTCCCATTGGTTTTGGTTATACCCAACCCGGTCAAACCGCACAACTCAATACTTTTACAGTGCGGGTGAATGAACGCGAACAAAGCTTTTACTTTCCCTTAGCAGAAAAACCCCAATTTGTCAGCTTTGATGTGGGGAATAATTTCTTGAAAACTGTTACCTTAGAATATCCAGTACCAGAGTTAAAAGCACAGTTAGAATTTGACCCCAACCCCATTTCTCGCATCTATGCAGCAGCAGCCTTGGCAAAGAAAGGGGGATTAGAAGCTACCATGGCACTGTCAAATGCACTGAGAAATGATTCATTTTGGGGTGTGCAGGTAGAAGCGGCTAAACAACTGGGGGAAATTAAGTTAGATCAAGCATTTGATGGCTTATTACCAGGATTACAAGATGAAAATCCTTTTGTGCGCCGGGCGGTGGTAGAAGCATTGGCCACCATCAAAACCTATGACAGTTACAAAGCTGTGAAAAAATTACTGAAAAATGGTGACCCCAGTTACTACGTAGAAGCAGCAGCTAGTCGGGCCGTGGGGTGCATCGCATCCCTAAATTTGGCAGAAAAACCCAAGGAAGAAAAGGTAATTAAGCTACTAAAATCCGTTTTGGAAGAAAGGTCCGGTTGGAATGAAGTTGTCAGGAGTGGTGCAGTGGGTGGTTTGGCTGAACTGAAAACCTCCGAAGCTGCCTTAAACCTCCTACTAGAATACACCAAACTTGGTGTACCCCAACCTTTACGCCTGTCCACAATTCGGGCTTTAGGTAAGATTTCTGTAGGTCAAAGTCCGGCGAATTTAGAACGGATCCTAGCAAGATTAGGGGAACTAGCCAAAGAAACCTTCTTTTTAACTCAAGTGGCTGTGGTGGTGGCCTTGGGACAAATGGAAACCCCCAAAGCTATGGGAATTTTGCGATCGCTAGCTGACCAAGCCATAGATGGGCGTGTGCGCCGTTATGCCGAAGAAGAGATTTCCCGGGTGCAAAAAAATGTCGGTACTGACAACGCACTGCGCCAGATACGTGAGGAACTAGACCAAATCAAACAAGAAAATCAAGAACTGAAAAGTCGCTTGTCCGGTCTGGAAGCTAAATCTCAAGGTCAGTAGTGATTAGTCATCCCATCAGTCTTAGAGGATGTTTGATAAGTCATGATTAGTGTATCAACTATTGTTTGACCCCACCCTCACCTTTCCCTTTATAAGGGAAAGGGGATTGGATTTGATTGTTTGGGTTCCCGATTCCCGATTCCCGATTCCCGATTCCCGATTCCCTGTTCCCTGTTCCCTGTTCCCTGTTCCCTGTTCCCTGTTCCCTAAGATAAAAATTACCTGTTTAATACTTTCCAAACATCCTCTTAGCTCAAACAGCAAGAAGCCTCTAGTCTTACCGCGAAGGGGATTCTTGCTTCACTAAGACTCCAACGAATTTACCCGCGCTAACGCGCATATCCGCTAACAGCACGCATAGTAGGGCAAGGTAAGTGAATGCTGAAGAGAAACTTAAAATTCTGCCCAATCACCAATTCTCGAATATTTGTACTTTTATGAAGTATAATTAAGGAAAAGATAAAAACATCTGGGCAGAGTGTAGGCTGTTTTACACCTGAAAAGGCCGCCGAGAATATGACCCAGAGAAAATTTAAATTCCCTAGTTTTTAATAAAAACTACCACAACTCCAAACTTACAATCTATTTGTAAATAGGGGTATAAAAAACAAAAGTATAGAATTCCCAGTTGAAGAGGTATGTAAAGGCGTGGGTCAGTATCAACCTGGTCAGCTACAACGCTACAATGCGGAGGCGATCGCTCGCCACTATGGTTACCGTCCCTGGCTTGGTTGGGGGCGAATGTTACAAATTATCTGGTCTTTTGCTGGATTTATTTTGAGTCTCAAGTGGGACGAATGGCAAGATAAAGTTGAGCAAAACAAAGGTAAACGTGCTTCCCAGTTACGAGAACTACTTACTAGACTTGGCCCGACATTTATTAAAGTCGGTCAAGCCCTATCTACCCGGCCAGACTTAATCCGCAAGGATTTCTTAGAGGAACTGATCAAACTGCAAGACCAGTTACCACCTTTTGATAATGCGATCGCTTATCAAATCATTGAAACCGAGTTAGATAGACCAATTAGTGAAGTTTTTAGCGAATTATCCCCTAAACCAGTCGCTGCTGCTAGTTTAGGTCAAGTTTATCGTGGTCGTCTAGTAACTGGGGAAGAAGTGGCGGTGAAAGTGCAACGCCCCAACTTACGCCCAGTGATCACCCTAGACCTTTATTTGATGCGTTGGATGGCTGGATGGCTAGCGCCTTGGCTACCCCTGAATCTCGGTCACGATCTAACTTTAATTGTGGACGAGTTTGGCATCAAATTATTTGAAGAAATTGACTACATCAACGAAGGTCGTAACGCGGAAAAATTTGCCAGTAACTTTCGCAACGACCCACGGGTCAAAGTTCCGAGCATTTACTGGAGTTATACCAACACCCATGTTTTAACTCTCGAATGGATTAATGGCTTCAAACTCACTGATAGTGCCAGAATCAAACAAGCCGGTTTAGACCCAGAGGGAATCATCACAATTGGCGTAACTTCAGGACTACAACAGCTATTAGAACATGGTTTTTTCCATGCTGATCCCCATCCGGGGAATTTGTTCGCCATGCCTGATGGACGTATGGCTTACATTGATTTCGGCATGATGGACCAGCTCGAGGAAGTGACCAAAGAAACTTTAGTAGATGCCTTAGTGCATCTGGTGAACAAAGACTACGCCGATTTAGCCACAGATTTTGTCAATTTGGGTTTTCTGACACCAAATACAAATATTAGCCCAATTATCCCCGCATTAGAATCAGTCTTGGGAAATGCCATTGGCAAGAATGTCAATGAATTTAACTTTAAAACCATTACTGATGAATTCTCGGAATTGATGTATGAATATCCGTTTCGAGTTCCCGCCAAGTTTGCTTTGATTATTCGTTCTCTAGTAACTCAAGAAGGTATTGCCCTCAGCCTCAACCCTAATTTCAAAATTGTAGAAGTGGGTTATCCCTACATCGCACGACGACTACTAACTGGGGAATCTCCAGAATTAAGGCGGCGACTGTTGAACGTGTTGTTTAAAGATGGTCGCTTCCAGTGGCAACGCTTAGAGAACTTAATCCAAATCGCTCGTACTGACAGCAGCTTTGATGTATTACCTACCGCACAAATGGGAATACAATATTTACTGTCTGAGGAAGGTGGATTTCTCCGCCGTAAGTTGGTATTGGCACTCACTGAAGATGACCGCCTCCATACCGCAGAAGTTCAACGCCTGTGGGATCTTGTTAAAGATGACATCAAACCGAATCGGTTGTTAGATGCAGCCATGGGTATGTTGACCCAGTTATCTAGAGAAGGCGTAACGGCCATCATTCCCAAATCTGCTCTTGGTAATGTCGAATCCAAGGCTCAAAAATCCCAGGTTTAAGTTTTCTGCTGTATTACTTTTCCATATAAATTCGGAGTTTTCATGTACTATTACCCAGCAAACCCACCATATTTTCTGCTCCTAATTGGCTTTTTGATGGCATTAACTTCTGGTATCGCTTTATCTGGCACACTAAAAGTAATAGTACAGCAATGGCCAAAGAATAATTCCGAGGATACTAAATCTCCTTCCGCATTAAAAAAATTATTGGTGCCATTTCTAGGAATTACTGCTGGTGTTTGTCTATTTCTCTCATCCGGTCTAGAGATATTTGGCTTTCCTTCTTTCTTGGCTTTGGCGGTGGGGTTACCAGTTAGTCTTTTGACTTGTGTACTGGTTTGGTTCCAGTTGGGAAGTATGCTAACTTTTGCCAAACGGGAAGGAATGCAAGCTCTAGATTTAGATTCTTAAGCATCACAGGATTCTTGGTTAATTAGACCCAACTGTAGAAACATTCCAAAAGTCTCTACAGTTTTTTATTTTTCACATAAGTTGATCTTAAAATAATCATAAGATAATAAGTAAGTTTTTCACTGATTAATTTGGGCTTTGGCAAGTTGGGAGGGGTTGCACGGTGGCTGATGATAAAAGTACGGGAAGTCCAAAAAATGATGAGCAAGAGTTTTTTTGGCCTTTCTGGTTGACATTGCCACTCTACCCTTATGGCAAGCGCCAGACAATCCGTAAGGAAGTAGTTAAAGATACCATCTGGATCTTTGACCAACTACAGGGGATTTTTTACGTAGTTGTGCCGATTCGCATGACCGTAGTTAAGCTAGAACAGGGGGGTCTTTTAGTATATGCTCCCGTTGCGCCTACTCCAGAATGTCTGAGGTTGGTTGAAGAGTTAGTGGTAGAACATGGGGATGTTAAGTATATTATTTTGCCAACAATTTCAGGAGTAGAACACAAAGTGTTCGTCGGTCCTTTTGCTAGATGCTTCCCCAAAACACAGGTTTTTGTCGCCCCCCATCAATGGAGCTTTCCCCTAAATCTTCCCCTTACCTGGCTGGGCTTACCTGGTAACCGGACTCATATATTACCAGCACACAGCAGAAATACACCATTTGCTGACCAATTTGACTATGCAATTCTCGGCCCTATAGAACTCGGTCCGGGAAGATTTGCTGAGGTAGCATTTTTCGACAAGCGATCGCGCACCTTATTATTAACAGATTCTGTGGTATCTGTATCAGCAGAACCACCGGCGATCGCCCAATTAGATCCATATCCTTTGCTATTCCATGCCAAAGATAGGGCATCTGACATTATGGCAGATAATCCCGTCAATCGCCGCAAGGGATGGCAACGTATTGCCTTATTTGCTTTGTACTTTCGTCCCAGTGTGCTAGAAATTCTCAGATGGAGTCAAGTCTGGCGTGAGGCAACTAAAGCCCCTAATCGCTCACCCAAAGCCTATTTTGGCTTATTTCCCTTTAAATGGCGCTCAGATTGGCAAAGCTCCTTTGAGCTACTTAGAGGTGAAGGTCGTTTATTTGTAGCACCAATTTTGCAGACACTAATTCTCAACCGCGCACCCAGAGCAACCCTGAACTGGGTTGACAAGGTGGGGAGTTGGGATTTTCAGCAGATTATTCCTTGTCATTTCGACGCACCCATCAAAGCACACCCTGATAAATTTCGTCAAGCATTCTCTTTCCTAGAAAAGCATCCGCCTATCAGTGGGGAGAGTAATAGTTACCCTTTACCAGAAGAGGATTTTAAATTACTCAGAGAAATTGATCAAGGTTTAAAAAACAGTGGTATTGTGCCACCAGCACAGGAAAAAGTTTAATAACATCGTACCAAAGTTCAACTTTGGTACGAGATTCTGGTCATAGACAACAATGATTAGCCTGGTTGTACTCCGGGAACACCGTTTTGAACTACATATGTTGCTCGTTTGCTGATGGTACCAAATGGAGTTGTCACATTAGACATAACTAAATAATCTGTTGTCCAAGTTGTAGGAGTCAGTAAACAGCGAACATATCCCCGCTGACCATTGTAGAACTTAATATGTGGGTTATCCGGTAAGTAAGCTGCCACGTTGGGGGGGATGTCTGTTCCATTACCACCAGAGCTAATAGAAGTACATACAAATTCACTGCCAATGGTAGCAGAATTGGGGTCATCAAAATTAGTTTTCAGATCCATTGCCCAGTTGGAATGTACATCCCCAGCCAAGGATACAGGATTAGAAGGTTTACGCTCTGCAAGGAAATTCATCAAGCGATTGCGGGAAGCCAGATAAGCATCCCACTTGTCCATACTAAACGTTTGTCCTTCACCGGGTTGGAAATCCCGTTGTGCAATGGGTACTTGCTGGGCTAAAACATTCCACTTAGTCTGTGAACTGTCTAAACCCTCATATAACCAACTTTCCTGCCTTTCTCCGAGAATTGTAGCTTCTGGGTTTAAAACCTCATCACAACGTTCTTTTGTGCCATCACCACAGGGCTGGTCCGTACGATATTGGCGAGTATCTAAAACATGGAATGTGGCCAAGTTGCCGAAGGACAACCGACGGAACATCTGCATATCCGGTCCAATAGGTCGTGAGAAAGGCCGCAAAGGCATATGCTCATAGTAAACCTGATAAGCAATTGCTCGCCGTTGCAGAAAGATTTCTGGGTCTTGATCTGGTTCAGTATCAATTTGTGAAATGTTATTGGCGTAGTTGTTTTCCACCTCGTGGTCATCCCAAGTCACAATCCAAGGAAAAGCTGCATGGGCGGCTTGTAAATTGGGGTCGCTTTTATAGAGTCCGTAACGGTTGCGGTAGTCTTCTAAAGTGAAAATTTCTGAACCATTGTGTGGTCTAACAGCTGTGCTGGAAATTCCCCCTTCATAGATGTAGTCTCCCGTGTGTACCACCAAGTTGAGATCATCTTCTGCTAAATATTTATAGGCAGTGTAGTAACCTTGCTGATAGTTCTGGCAAGAGACAAAAGCAAATTTAAATTGATTCAAGTTGCTTTGTAGTGAAGGAGCGGTACGAGTACGACCAATGGGGCTTTCTTCTCTGCCGACAGTAAATTGATACCAGTACCAATTTTCCGGTTCCAGACCTGAAACTACAACTCGAACAGAATGGGCTAATTCCGGAGTTGCTACGATAGTACCTCTAGCTACAACTCGTCTCATGTCAGGATCTCTGGCTACTCGCCAGCGAACTGGGACGTTAGCAAGTGGCATTCCTCCCCCATTCAGAGGTTCAGGAGCTAGACGAGTCCAAATAACTACGCTGGTAGCATCAGGTTCACCAGATGCTACACCCAGCTTAAAAGGATAATCGGAAAATCTGCCCCTTGCCATAACTCGGTCATGGGAAAATTGACTGGCTAAGGTCAAACCAGTGAATGCTCCCGCCCCAATGATTAAGTTACGTCGTTTGATGCGATTACCCAAAAGCCGCTCAAAATTAAAGTAGTCTGCCATTGTGTTATTCCTGAGTAACAGGTAAATTTCAGCACAGAAGCATTCGACTTTAGAAAGATATGACAGGTTATGTGAACTCCATAACCACTTTTTTCCAGACAATCAGGCTGGAATTTTCATACTTATCTAATATTTCGATTGATTTAGATGCTTACTTTGCTAGCCGGAGAATACTGGTTAGAGATTAATTCTGTCTGAAGGGAACGTTAAAAATAACTTAATTTTTCTATACTTGCGCCTTGGGCAATTAAAACTTGATTAAGAACAGTAACAATAGTAATTGCTGTTGAATATGGGTGAACATTTGCAGTAAAAGATAATTATACTTGAATAGGAGTCTTAAGTAATGCCGTCATCATAAAAACTGTATCCAGGATCGAAACCCATAAAATAGCTAAACAGCTATAAAATCAGTGTAATTGCAGGAATCAACAGTAGTTGCTCACTGCTTAACAGACTCAACACATCCCTTAAATCAATTGATTTTTATCCAATTTTCTTCTATTCATCCCATAAACTTTTGAGTAGAACGGAGTTTAATTATGCCTCGTTCTCAAATATTCACTACATCTTTAGAGTTTGTGAAATTATAGACAAATCTACAAAGTCACTTTACCAGGGGTAAACCTGATTGGAGTTACTCCTAACCCCTCTATCCCGTCTGCAAAAGCGTTCAGGACTGCTTTTCTTAATATGTTGTACGCCCCATTTAAATCAGCGTTTATTAACCTTCCATTGGAAGCTTTATACAACCCACGAGCTACTCTTCTACCACTAAATACACCTTCTGCCCCTTTTTGGTACTCGGGGATATTATCAAGGTCAAGAAAACTAGCCTTAGAGGTATAACTTTCTTCGTTGATAATAACTTTAACGCCAGCTAAGTTAGCTTTATAAACCAACTGCTGGATAAATTTATAGTGCGGTATCTTTCTAAGTTGTCTTTTGACCCATTATCAGAAACACGGCAGTAGATAGCTACAACTTTGTTAGGGTTTTGGTTAGTTTCAGGTAGATTAATAATTATGGTTCCTGTAGGTTGTTGATAACCTGTGATTACGCCGGATTTGTACCAACGCCACGCAGTTCCATAACTTATCCCTACCTTTTTTGCATAATCAGATAGTTTCATTCATTTAATGATCGTACACTCATAATATTATACTATAAATGTACATAAATGACTATAAATTCATTAAATTATTGTGAACCTGCAAGAAATTTACCCCTGTCCTGTCTGTCGCGTCGGTAAAATTTCTCAGATGCCAATGATGGAAACTATGGCCTGTGACTTCTGTCATGAGATTTTTACTGTCAACCTAGAAGAACAACAAATCAAAATGCCTTCTCGGCAACCCCCACTGATATGGCGCTGGAATGGCTTTAACTGGACAGAACCCCAACTAGAAGGGGTGGAACTGGGTTGGGGTTATGGTGCAGCAGCAATTGCTTTTGTGGTTATCCCAACAACTATCATTGCCCTAGCTGCTTATTACTTACCCCCAATATCTGATAGCCCCATTACTTGGTTACCCTATATCTGGACAATACTCACTTTTTTGTCACATTTATCAATTATTATCTGGATTTTGGCAGAAATTTATCAGTTTCCACTTATGGCTTATTGGAGAGCCATGCATCGGTGGAGAAGTAGGTAACAGACTATACGTTAAATATACTATAGCCTTTTTCAGGCTCATGAAGTAAACACCAATTCCCTGTTCCCTGTTCCCTGTTCCCTGTTCCCTCAAACTAAAAAAAATTGTACCTCACGAGCATGGTAAATGCTATATGTGGGAATTTAGGATCAAAAGGTTATTTATGAACTGAGTTACCTCAAACAGGCTTGTATAATATTTAAATCTCAGTTAGAGAAAAACTATTCTGCTGGTGGAATCGATGCCGGTGGAGAATCACCCGCCCTAGGGCTTGACTAGGGTGGAATTCTGACTAATTCCCACATCAAAACTACACTGGAGTAGGTTTGATCTGGCGGCTGCATCACTCATACTTAAGATTGTTGACAAAAATACCTGATGAGCGAGATGGAGCAGTATTATCGAGTTTTGGAAATAGAACCTGGAGCCACACTTGAGGAAGTCAACCAGGCTTATAAAGACTTGGTTTTCATTTGGCATCCTGATCGCATTCCTCAAGATAATCTTCGCTTACAAAAGAAAGCCCAAGAAAAGCTCAAAGCTATTAATGAAGCTCGTGATCAATTGCGAGCTTTAAATGGCAAGAAGCATAACCATGTTGCTCATTCTCCGGTATCTCCACCCAAAAAACCACCCCACACTACCTACAAACCACCTAGCCCTAACCCGGATTTGAGTGGTAAGAACTTCAGCGGCTCTAACCTCAGCAACAAGGATTTATCTGGGCGAAACTTGAGTTATGCTAACTTGAGTGGCGCTGACCTGAGTGATACTTTTATGCATAAAGTCATTCTCCGGGGAGCAAATTTATCTCAAGCCAATTTGTTTAGAGCTAATTTACTTTTAGCCGACCTCAGAGAAGCTAACTTACGCTCTACTAATTTAATTGGCGCTGACCTGAGTGGCGCTGACCTGCGCGGAGCCGACTTGACAGGGGCGCGGATTCGTTCGGGCGATCGCCTACTGGTAAAATTAATTGGTGCTAATTTAGCCGGTGCAATTATGCCCGATGGTGCCATCCATAGTTAACAATCAGTTTGATTTATGAACATCGCCATTATTGGTTGCGGTTACGTTGGTTGTGCAGTTGCTCAATTGTGGCAGCAAAAAACGAATTTTATGATCACTGCTACCACAACCACCCCAGAGCGTGTCCCCACATTACAAACTCTAGCCCACAAAGTTGTAGTTATCCAAGGCCATCACCGAGAAGGACTAAAATCTGTATTGCAAAATCAAGATGTTGTCCTGTTGAGTCTTGGGGCAAAAGGGGTAAATTTATACGCAGAAACTTACCTCAAAACTGCTGAAAATCTGGTGAACCTTTTACCAGATCTTCCTACAATCAAGCAGATAATATATACCGGCAGCTATTCAGTTTATGGCGACCATAACGGTGGATGGGTAGATGAACAAACCCCACTTAGACCCACTCATGAGCGGGGAAAGATTCTCCAAGCCACTGAGGATGTATTGCTAGCAGCATCTACTGATCAACTGCGTGTTTGTATCTTCAGGTTGGGAGGTATTTATGGACCGAATCGGGAACTGATCAAAATATTTAGTACACTTCCTGGTACAACTCGTCCCGGTAATGGTGAAGATGTCACCAATTGGGTTCACCTAGATGATATTGTTGGGGCGATAGAATTTGCCCGCCAACATTACTTAGAAGGTATTTATAATTTAGTAGATGATGCCTATTTAACTAGTCGAGAGTTACTAAGTCGCTTGTTTAAAAAACACGATTTACCCAAAGTAAAATGGGATAATACTACTACAAGTAACCGTCCATATAATGCTAAAGTATCCAACCGAAAAATTAAAGAAGCAGGGTATAAATTAACTCACACACACATTATTTTTTAAGAAAAAAACCCGATTAATATGGTAAATTCATTGAATATTAGAATATCTCCTACCCAGTTTTATACATGGAACAATTATTCTTGTGCCTATGAAATCCATGAACCAGCTAATTCCGCCAGTGACGGTATACCTTTACTTTTAATTCATCCGATTGGTGTGGGGTTATCGCGGCAATTTTGGCAAAGGTTTCGCCGCCAATGGTATCAAACAGGTCGTAAAAATCCTATTTACAATCCCGACTTACTCGGATGTGGTGAAAGTGATATGCCCCATGTGGCTTATACTCCTCAAGATTGGGCGCAGCAACTACATACCTTTTTATTAACAGTAGTTAAAAAACCTGTAGTAATTGTAGTACAAGGCGCATTATTACCCGTAGCCATAGAACTAGTACAGCAACAATCTTTAATTCTGGGGATGATTTTAGCTGGGCCTCCATCTTGGCCAGTAATTACTAAAAACTCATCACCATTACAGCAAAAAATAGCTTGGAATATTTTTGATTCCCCTTTTGGCAAAGGTTTTTATCGCTATGCACGGACAGAAAAATTTTTGCGTTCTTTCTCAATTAGGCAACTTTTTGGCTCCGAGAATGCTGTAGATAAAGAATGGTTAAATATGTTATTCGCAGGGGCAAAAAATCTAGAAAGTCGCCATGCAGTATTTTCATTTTTAGCTGGATTTTGGCGACAGATTATAGTAGTTATTTAGCTTGTATCAATCAGCCCACACTGATCGTTGTAGGAGAAACTGCATCCAGTATTAGCAAAGAAGGGAAACAAGAAACACCAGATGAACGCTTGGCTGATTATCTGGCCTGTTTACCCCAAGCTACGGGTATTAAAATACCGGGACGCAACGTTTTACCCTATGAATCAACAGGGGAATTTGTAGAAGCGATCGCCCCATTTATTACTCAGTTAGAAGCTGTCAAATCTTGAGGTACTTCTTCAAATACAGTCAAGTCGAACCAAAAAGTAGTACCCACACCCACCTCACTCACCAGATGCATTTGACTATGATGCCGTTCTATGATATTCCTAACAATAGATAAACCCAAACCAGTACCTTCTAAAGTGTGAACACGATTTTCCACACGGAAGAAACGGTCAAAAATCGCCTGTTGGTCTTCAGGGGCAATACCGATACCAGTATCCGAGACTTCCACCCGGACATGAGAACCCCCAATGTGTGAGTCAGGGTTTGTATCCAGTTGGTAGGCGCGAATTGCTACCTGACCACCCGGCTGAGAGAATTTCAAAGAATTACCTACTAAATTAGCTAATACTTGTAACAGTAAATCATAGTTGCCCACAACCAAGGGTAAATAAGGCTCTATTTCCTGAATTAATTCAATAGCTTTGTCCCTCGCATTGAGTTCATAAGTACGCAGGGTTTGTTCAATAGCTTGTGCTAAATCCACACCATCAAAATTGTAACTGCGTCCAGATTCGAGTTTAGACAAATCCAAAACATCGTTAACTAAACGGGTAAGTCTATCAGTTTCATTATTAACAGTTTGTAGAAAATCCTGTCTTTGTTCCACACTCAACTCTTCGCCATACTCATGCAAAGTTTCGATAAAAGATTTGATATTAAATAGAGGCGTGCGTAACTCGTGAGAAACATTACTAATAAATTGGCTTTTTGCCTCATTCAGTTCTACCTCACGAGTAATATCCTGCACAGTGATCGCAATACCTTTGATGCTCTCCCGTTGGAGATTGAGTACAGTAGTCAAAAGAATGCGGATAGTACGCTTAGTGGCTTGATTCAAATGAATACGGAACTCGGCGCTGTCACATTCACCCGCAGCCATTTCATACAAAGGACGGGTAATTTCCATCTGCACTGCTGAGGGTAAATGATGTAAAACATTACCCCCTTCAACTCCTATCCCCTCCCAGCCAAAAATCCGTCGGGCCGTGGGGTTAACTAAAATCACCTGCATACTGTTATCAATCAAAACAGCACCATCAGCAATGGTAGAAACCAGGGTTTCCAGCTTGGCTTTTTCTGCTGTTAATTCCTCAATATTTTGCTCCTCATAGCGTTCTAGACGTTCAGCCATTTCATTAAAGCTGAGAATTACCTCTCCTAGTTCCCCCCCTAAAGGTAAATCAATGCGCTGCTTGAAATTACCAGCCGCAATTTGTTTCACCCCTACTAACAGTTCTTTAATAGGCTTGGTAATAGTCAAAGCATTAATAACTCCAGCCAAAATCACCATCACCCAAATCGTGATAAAAACCGCAATAGTCACATCACGGGTGAAATTAGTAGAAATAACTGCCGTTTGGTTGGGGTTGATACCTATGGCTAAAACCCCCTGGTGTTTTTGATCGACAATTAGGGGAATAAATACATCCGTGACTACTCCATCCGGGGTTATATGTTGCCGCACCATGGGCTCTTTCCGCTCATTGGTGTAATCTTCTGGTAGTTGTATCCGTCGTTCAATGGTGAGGGAGTTTTCTACCTCTTCCAAAAAAGGAATGCCAAAAAATATTTTCCCAGTTTCATCAGCGTAGAGCATATAACGCACACTAGAGGTGCTGCTGTAGAAGCGTTGGGAAAATTGCTGGGCTTCAGTGAATTTGTGGTCAGCGATCAGGGGAGCAACGTTAGCAGCAAGCAGTAGTCCTAGATCACGACCAAAGCGGGTGTCATTCATGCGCGCATCTTGCTGAATTGTATTCACAGCCCAGAATGTGAGGCCACTCATGACCAAGGACACCACCAAGGTGGCCACAGCCAAGAGTTTGGTCTGGAGGGTGAACTCTGACCACCAGTTAGCAATTGCTTCCCGGAGTGTTTTTAAAGGAGCCAGCATTCTAAATCAACTTGTTAGTAGTTTTCCTTATTTAACCGTTGGACAAAACCTACTAAAATCTCTTAGTGTAAAAATGCTTAATAGTTTTGTCTTTATAAAGGCATAACCTTTAATAGTACCACGGCAGCACTCCCTATCCCTTTTGTGTGTCAAAGTATAGGGAAGATTTTCATTACGATTTGTAACGAACCGTTGACATTCGCATTAATCTTAGTTTCATTACTGGATTGACCCCTAACAAGTGAAAAATTAATAGTTGATGTTATCAATATATTAATTGAAATATCAGGATTAGCCATGACCTGTGCTGGGAATCAAAGCGCAGCGCCAAAGCTAAATTCTACTTGAGGACTCGATGACCGATATCTTGGCGGTAATATACCCCCTCAAATTGGATTGATTTGATTCCAGTGTATGCTTGAGCGATCGCCTGCTGAAAATTTTCACCGATGCCCGTTACATTTAACACCCGTCCCCCATCTGTAACTATTTCTCCTTGCTGGTTTAATTTTGTACCTGCATGAAATACCGTCACTCCCGCGGCTTCAGCCTCTTTGATTCCCGTAATCACTTTACCCGTGTCGTATTTACCAGGATAACCCCCTGAAGCAGCGACCACAGTAGCCGCAGCCCCTGGTTTCCAAGCTATAGGCGGCATTTCCCCTAAACGCTGCTCTACACAGGCCAAAATCAATTCCTCTAGGGGTGTTTCTAACAGTGGCAAAATCACCTGAGTTTCCGGGTCACCAAAGCGACAGTTAAATTCTAACACTTTGAACTCGCCATCGGGGGCAATCATCAAGCCCGCATACAGCACCCCCCGATAGTCAATACCTCTAGATTTTAAACCAGCGATCGCCCTTTCCAACACTTCAGCTTGAATCCGCGCCATTAACTGGGGTGTAGCAATAGGTGCGGGGGCGTAAGCTCCCATCCCGCCGGTATTTTCCCCTGTATCCCCGTCTCCAATCCGCTTATGGTCTTGAGCGGGGAGCAAAGGGCGAATAGTTAACCCATCAGTCAGGGCTAAAACTGATACCTCTTCCCCAATCAAGCATTCTTCCACTACCACAAAATTACCAGCACTGCCAAACTGTCCCGCAAAAATTGCCTCAATCGCACTTTCCGCCTGTTCTTGAGTTGTGGCGACTATTACCCCTTTACCGGCCGCTAAACCATCGGCTTTAATAACTATAGGTATTCCCTGGGATTTTACATAGAATTTAGCTGCCGTCGCTTCAGTAAATACCGCAGCCTTGGCTGTGGGAATCCCCGCCTCTTGCATTAAGCCTTTAGCCCAAGCTTTACTAGCCTCTATTTGCGCCCCAGCTCTCCCTGGACCAAATACCATCAGTCCTTGACTTTGCAGGTAATCTGTAATACCCATTGCTAGAGGTACTTCTGGCCCCACTACCACCAAAGAAATGCCATTTTCTAGAGCGTATCGGCTCATCCCCTCAAAATCATCTACAGCCAAAGGTAGGTTCTGACAACGTTCTAGAGTAGCAGTTCCCCCGTTTCCTGGTACACAAACAACTTGCTCAAGCCCAGATTGTAACAGTTTCCAAGCCAGGGCGTGTTCCCGCCCTCCATTACCAACAACTAAAACTTTCACTGATTTCCTCATGTATCCCTGATCGAGAATACCTTAGCAGCTCTAATCAATCAACTTTTAACAATTTCCCTTAGGAAACAGGAAACAGGGAACAGGGAACAGGGAACAGGGAACAGGGAACAGACAATCAAATCCAGTCCCCTCCCCTTACAAGGGGAGGGTGAGGCTGGGGTCAAGCAATAGGTCTGTATTTTCAAAGCTTGTTTAATAAATGTTGATATGTAATTTTCATCACCAGATGGGCAATATCCCCCACTTCTCGGAAAATTTATCACTACCTGACAAGATCATAGTCAGAAGTCGGGGATATGAGTAACTAATAAAAGCGATCGCACTACCACCGAAATCACCCAGAGTCCCCAGAACAGAAATATCACAGTCATTCCGGGATAGCCTAGTCATCTATTCCAGTCGGATTTATCCGACTTTAGCTATCAGACAGGGGTTTCTAACCCCTGGCTCCCTTATAGCGCTGCTGTAAACAGATCGCGAAGCGCTGCTGCACTGAGCAGATCGCGGGTGGGTAAGCTCCCCGACTTCTTAAATAATTGGCATAATCTCATATAACTTGTCCAGAAGTCGGGGAGCTGTGTAACTCCAAAATCATGTATTTGATTATCTTAATGGAATGCGATAGCGAAGCGCTGCTGCTTTTAAACCCTAGCTCCTGCTTCCCAATAGTCAACCGTCAGCAAAACAGCTAATACTCTAGGCAATGATTGTTAACCCTATTTATAAAGTTATATTTAACACCTAGTCGGATTCATACGACTTTAGCTTATGGCTAACGCCACGCTATCGCTATCAGACAGGGGTTTCTAACCCCTGGCTGCTGTGGGTGTTGACTGCGGGTGTTGACTCTGCTGGGCAATATCCCCGACTTCTAGCAAAATTTATCACTACCCGACAAGAACATAGTCAGAAGTCGGGGATCTGTGTAACAGTCAACCGTCATCTATATTACAGTGCTGAACTGAGTTAAATGTGCTTGTATCTGCCCTAAATCCCTGGTAGCATCAGGAGCGATCGCACCTTCAATTAATTTGTCACCAGGGAAAGCAGTAGAACCAAACAGATGGCGTACTATCATAATCCCATCCGAAAGAGCTTTAATTTCTCCATTCCCGTCAATATCTAGGTATTGGTTATCTACCCCTTGTTGTAAGTAGGCTTGAATTTCTGCTAGGTTGCGAGTAGCGTTAGGGGCGATCGCACCTTCAGTTAATTTTTCCCCAGGGAAAGCAGTAGAACCAAACAGATGGCGTACTATCATAATCCCATCCGAAAGAGCTTTAATTTCTCCATTCCCGTCAATATCAAAATTCCACTCCTGCTTACTGACTAAAATCGGGTCTGCTTCTAGTCCATAACCAGGGGCTAAATTATCGGAACTAAGATTAAGTTGAGTTCCAGTAAAGTTACCAGTGGTGGTAAAGTTAAAATCTCCTAACTTTAATGGTAGAGTTTGACCAGGCCAATTAGCAGCAAAGCTAGTATACCCAAATTGGATATAGCGATCGCTTTCGGGGTCATTGTCAAAGTCCCCACTATCAGGTAAATCTGCCAGTGGAACGAATAGATCGTTAGTAAAGAGGTTTTCTGCAGTTTGGAAGCTCAATTCATTAGAATTGTAGTGCAACCGCAGACTAATACCCGCAAGGGCATTCTCACCAGTAGAGGTATTATAGAACAGGGGAATAGATACATTACCACCAGGGAGAGTCATTAAATTATCTAATGATGTAATTTGTTGGCGATCGCTCACTACTGGTGGTGTATCATCATTTTCAATCGTCCCCGTAGCAGTAGCAGTGATAATCGTGGCGTTACTGGGGTTAGACAAAGTAACGGTAAAGGTTTCATCCGGTTCAACTACCGTATCACCACTGACATTGACTGTAATTACTTGAGATGTTTCCCCATCTGCAAACTCAACCGTACCCGTGGGGAGGTTTCCCCCGAAGTCTGCGGCGTTAGCAGGGTTGTCACCTGTACCTGTCACAGCCCAGTTAGCAGTGCTGGTGGTGGATGTATCCCCTGTGCGGGTAACTGTGAAGGTGAAGGCGGTAGTACCTTCGTCACCTTCTAACCTTGTTGCATTAGTAGGGGCGACTATCCCTATAGATGGTTGCTCAGTTGGGACTTGAGTAAACTCACTCACATCGATAATTTTTAACCCCCCCTCACCATCAGCGACATAGGCGTAGTTCCCCACCACTTGTACACCATAAGCCTCACCAGAGGTATTGTAACCCCCGGTGCGGGTGGGGAATTCGGGGTTGCTGATATCTATTATTTGCAATCCTGCTTCATCATCAGCGACATAGGCGTAGTTCCCCACCACTTGTACATCATAAGCCTCACCAGAGGTATTGTAACCCCCGGTGCGGGTGGGGAATTCGGGGTTGCTGATATCTATTATTTGCAATCCTGCTTCATCATCAGCGACATAGGCGTAGTTCCCCACCACTTGTACACCATAAGCCTCACCAGAGGTATTGTAACCCCCGGTGCGGGTGGGGAATTCGGGGTTGCTGATATCTATTATTTGCAATCCTGCTTCATCATCAGCGACATAGGCGTAGTTCCCCACCACTTGTACATCATAAGCCTCACCAGAGGTATTGTAACCCCCGGTGCGGGTGGGGAATTCGGGGTTGCTGATATCTATTATTTGCAATCCTGCTTCACCATCAGCGACATAGGCGTAGTTCCCCACCACTTGTACATCATAAGCCTCACCAGAGGTATTGTAACCCCCGGTGCGGGTGGGGAATTCGGGGTTGCTGATATCTATTATTTGCAATCCTGCTTCACCATCAGCGACATAGGCGTAGTTCCCCACCACTTGTACATCAAAAGCCTCGCCAGAGGTATTGTAACCCCCGGTGCGGGTGGGGAATTCGGGGTTGCTGATATCTATTATTTGCAATCCTGCTTCACCATCAGCGACATAGGCGTAGTTCCCCACCACTTGTACATCAAAAGCCTCGCCAGGTGTGTCGTAATTACTGAAGGGAAAAACATTCAATACCCCCATATAATTCTTCAATGTCGCACCAGTCAAAGGTACTGACACCAAGCCATGATTTACCTCCAAATCCCAATTACCCCCCAGGGTAGGATGACCGGTTTTACTGGTGGAAGCACTGATCACACATTGGGTCAAGTCCTGTAACTTCTGGATAAATTCCGCCCCCGCATCCCCTGCAGCCACTTCACAGCCATAGAGACAGATATGGGGAGTTGACCACTGCTGTAACTGTGGTTGATATGAATTAAGGTTCTTTAAATTAACTTGACTGTTACCTAAATATAAACATCCCGGCGCACCGTGAGAAATGATGTGGAGAGTGTCACAGTGGGGATGTGCTGTTAAAAATCTAGTAATTTGGGTTACACCATCCTCATCAGCATTGAGGATAACAGTAGTTATACCAGGTATAACACCTGTGGCGAGGGTTTGATAGTCGGATACAGCGGAATCAATAAATACAACAGACACGGAGACAATGCTGTGATGGGTGGTAGATAATAGCATAGTTGAAAAATCCATGTTTTGGACTGGCTTAATTACGCTTTATGGTAGAAAAAATACCATAATTAATTTAAATAATTAATTTAAGTTTCAAATATTTTTGATAGTAATAACTCAATGATAATATGGATGTAATTTTGTCATCTATCTAAAGATAGATATTTGAGAAGATAAACCATATATCCAATCAAGGAACCCTCGCCGTTACTTGTATTATTGATGTGAGAATTAATACCGATGGGTTCAGGGTCGATCGCCGTTACTTGTATTATTAATGTCAGAATCAACACCTACGCATTAGACAGGGGTTTCTCGTTCCCGGTGCTGGTAGCTTTTAAACCCTGACCCGTCAACCGTCAACCGTCAACGGTATGGCTAACGCCACGCTATCGCTATCGACTCCGCTCACCGACCACCGTCAACAGTTAACACCCAGTCGGATTTATCCGACTTTAGCTATCAGACAGGGGTTTCTAACCCCAGGCTCTAACCCCAGGCTCCCGGTGCTGGTAGCTTTTAAACCCTGACCCGTCAACCGTCAACCGTCAACCGTCAACAGTTAACACCCAGTCGGATTTATCCGACTTTAGCTATCAGACAGGGGTTTCTAACCCCAGGCTCTAACCCCAGGCTCCCGGTGCTTGTAGCTTTTAAACCCTGACCCGTCAACCGTCAACCGACCACCGTCAACAGTTAACACCCAGTCGGATAAATCCGACTTTAGCTATCAGACAGGGGTTTATAACCCCTGGCTCCCGGTGCTTGTAGCTTTTAAACCCTGACCCGTCAACCGTCAACCGACCACCGTCAACCGTCAACAGTTAACACCCAGTCGGATAAATCCGACTTTAGCTATCAGACAGGGGTTTATAACCCCTGGCTCCCGATGCTCTAAACTGCTGCGGTTTCACCGACGATCGCACTGGCGTTTTGTCAGTTAACCGTCAACCGTCAACAATGATGGCAGTTATAATCAAATCAACCTATACCTAAACTTTTATGACTAAATGGTTTAACACTGCTGGCCCTTGTCAACCGGATATACACTATACCCTACCCACCACCGAACGGTTACCAGAGTTAAAACGCCTGATTGCACAGCGCAATTACTTTGTTATCCATGCACCCAGACAAACCGGTAAAACCACTGCCATGCTCACCCTAGCACAGGAACTGACAGCCAGTGATAAGTACACCGCCGTCTTACTATCCTTAGAAGTGGGTGCAGTATTTCCCCATGATCCTGGAACTGCTGAACGAGCAATTTTAGATGAGTGGAAACAGTCGGTTAAATTTCACCTACCAGCCAACCTACAGCCCACTATATGGCCAGAAGTGGGTACTGGTTCCCAAATTGCCACATTTTTAAGCACTTGGGCGGCTGACTCTCCCCTCCCCCTGGTGGTATTCTTAGATGAAATTGACGCTTTAAGTGATGAAACCTTAATTTCTGTACTGCGCCAATTACGCTCCGGTTATCCCCGTCGTCCCCTGGGGTTCCCCCAATGCGTAGCCTTAATTGGGATGCGGGATGTACGTGATTATAAAGTAGCTTCTGGTGGTAGTAACAGGTTAAATACCTCTAGCCCCTTTAATATCAAAGTAGAATCTTTAACCTTAAGTAATTTCACCTTAGAAGATGTTAAAAGTCTATACGCACAACATACCCAAGCCACGGGACAAATCTTTACCCCTGAAGCCATTCACCACGCCTACTATTTAACCCAGGGTCAACCTTGGTTAATCAATGCGATCGCCCGTCAGGTTACGGAATACCTAGCAGAAGATACCAATATCCCTATCACGGTAGATTTAATTAATCAAGCTAAGGATATCCTAATTCAAAGGCAAGACACCCACTTAGATAGTTTAGCCGAGCGACTGCGGGAAGATAGGGTTAAGGCGATTATTCAACCCATGTTAGCTGGGGAAGAATTACCAGATGTGCCTAATGATGATATTCGTTTTCTCCTAGATTTAGGATTGTGTCGCTATCATCCCATCAGAGGTTTAGAAATTGCCAACCCGATTTATAGAGAAGTTTTACCTAAAGTTTTAGCCTATACCCCCATTATGTCCTTAGGGGTGATTGAACCTGAATGGTTGAATCCTAGTGGTGAATTAATGCCAGAAAAATTATTAGACTTATTCTTAGACTTTTGGCGACAACACGGGGAACCATTATTTAAAAGTACCCCTTACCCAGAAATAGCCCCCCACTTAGTATTAATGGCATTTTTACACCGGGTTGTTAATGGTGGTGGTAGCTTAGAACGGGAATACGCTATAGGTTCCGGGAGGATGGATATATGTTTAAGGTATGGCGATGTAGTCTTAGGGATGGAATTAAAGGTATGGAAACAGGGTAAACCCGACCCCTTACCCCAAGGATTGATACAATTAGATAAGTATTTATCAGGACTCAATCTAAATACAGGATGGTTGGTAATATTTGACCGTCGCCCCAATTTACCCCCCATCAGTGACAGAACCACCACCGAAATCACCCAGAGTCCCCAGAACAGAAATATCACAGTAATTAGGGGGTAGCCTAGTCATCTATTCCAGTCGGATTTATCCGACTTAAGCTATCAGACAGGGGTTTCTAACCCCTGGCTCCCGGTGCTTGTAGCTTTTAAACCCTGACCCGTCAACCGTCAACCGTCAACTGTCAACCGTCAACAGTTAACACCCAGTCGGATTTATCCGACTTAAGCTATCAGACAGGGGTTTCTAACCCCTGGCTCCCGGTGGTCTAAACTGCTGCGGTTTCACCGGCGATCGCACTGGCGTTTTGTCAGTCAACCGTCAACCGTCAACCGTCAACCGTCAACCGTCAACCGTCAACCGTCAACCGTCAACCGTCAACCGTCAACAATCATGTCGCGGTGGGTCTTGGTGCCACAAAGGACGCAACCCATTTAATCCAGCTAAAATTGCCGAACCATTATGAATCAGGGTCGCTGCTAAGGGATGCAACCCTAGGGTAATAGTTAGTCCTAAAGCCGCTAAATTAGGGAATACCACTAAACCAATATTTTGTTTAACAACCGCTGCGGTTTCACGGGCGATCGCAATTGCTTCTATAAAACTGGTCAGATTATCATCCATCAGCACCACATCCGCTGTTTCTCTAGCTACTTCAGAACCTCCGCCAAAGGAAATCGCCACATCAGCATAGGCTAAAGCAATAGAATCATTTAAACCATCCCCGGTGAAAGCCACAGTTTTACCCGATGCGTGGATTTTCTGGATAATTTCCGCTTTTTGTTCTGGGAACGCTTCAGCATGAACTAGGGAGGGGTAAAGATGCAACTGTTGAGCTACAGCTCTAGCCCTTTGCTGATTATCCCCTGTAAGTAAATGTATTTCCATACCATATTCAGAGTGCAGTTTCTTAATTACTTCCGCACTTTCTGGACGCAGGGGGTCTGTATAGGCGATAATTCCTTGAAACTCCTGATTAATCCCCACATACAGACAAGAATCATGGGCAGAAATATGGTAGTTTAAAAGCCGGGGAGAAATACCACACTGACGCAAAAAGCGATCGCTTCCTACAATAACCTGTTCACCATCAACCAGACAGCGCACCCCTAACCCAACTTCATAAACAAATTCTTGTCGTGGTAAAATTTCTACACCTTGTGCTTGGGCGTATGTCACTAGGGCCTTAGCTGCTGGGTGCGTAATATGTTCTTCTGCAGATGCAGCTAATGTTAACAGACGGTGAGCAGATATACTTTTATCTACGGTTTCCACAGCTACAACTTCCACATCACCCTTAGTTAAAGTACCGGTTTTATCAAATACTAGAGTATCAACCTGCGCTAATTTTTCCAGAGCACCACCACTGCGGATCAAGACACCATGTCTCGTAGCGTGGTGTAGAGCTGCTAAGAAAGTTGTAGGGAGAGCTACGCGAATCCCGGTGACAAAATCTAAGGTGATGATAGATGCAGCTTTGGACGTGTTACGAGTAATAATTAACACTATTGCCGCCAAAATCAAGGCTGGTAATACCGCTTTTTCGGCAATGTTAGCCGCATAATTACCCATGCGTGTATCATGAACAGGAGCTTTTTTGACTAATTCTATACTCGCCCCAGCACGAGTAGCAGCGCCCACCCCTTGGGTTTGGATGTAAATTTCTCCTTCCCGTACCAGGGTAGAGGCATAAACTGCTTGTCCCACTTGACGTAAAATGGACATGGATTCACCCGTCAGCCTTTGTTGGTCAATAATCGCTTCCCCCTGTAGAATTTTGCCATCGACGGGGATTTGTTCACCAGGATATACTATCACTGTATCTTGGGGTTGTACCTCGGTAATTGACAGGCGTTGTATTTCCCCATCCGGTTGTTTTACCCAGGCGTAATTTCCCAGGGAATTTAATAAGTCCGCGGCGCGATTTTCCGTAACCCTGGCTGTGCGATCGCGCATCATATCGCCAATTTGATGCAAGATAATTAATAACGCTGGTGTTAACAGATTACCTTGGATAGAAGTTAAGGCGATCGCCATTAAATCTAGACAATCTATATTTAACTTTCCTTCCCGGCTAATACTAGTATAAGCCCGTTCAGCAATGGGTAAAGCTGCTAGTGCCAATGTAGCAGCAATTATCGCACTGGGAATGGGTAAACCTAAGCGCAACACTGCCAAAACAGTGGCTAAGATTGGTAATTGCAGAGGATAATCGGCTTTTTTCGGGATATTTTTACTTTTGTAGTTCTTGGCTTTATGCAGTAAATTTACTATATAGTCTGGTATTACACTACTCCGAGAATCAGATACTTGATATTGAACTGCCACAGAATTGCACCAAGGATTAACACGTACTGCTACAATTCGACTATCAGACTCCAGTAACTCTTGCACACAGACCAAATCTAGGGTAGTCCGCAATCTGATTCTGCCGGGAATTTGATGTACTATAGTGTAGTTGGATTTGTCACCCCCTGGCTGACTGGGTGGGGTAGATGTAATATTGGTGGTAATCATGGGTGATGGCCAATGTAAGTACCGAGCGATCGCGCTGTTTGCACTAAAAAGTTATGAGGATTTACTAAACAAGGACTCTCAGCCAAAACCGCTTCTAAGGGAACAGCAACAACTTGACCATTTTGCCAAGCTACCATCTGCCCAGATTGTCCATTAGCTAATAAATCTACCGCAGCTTTACCGAAAGCCGTAGCTATCAAACGGTCTAAAGCCGAAGGAATACCACCGCGTTGAATATGTCCTAAGACAGATACCCGAATATCAAGATCGTGGGTGAGGGCGCGAATCTCATCAGCAATATATTGACCCATACCACAGGAAGGGCGTTCTAGTCGCAGCGGTACGGCGTTATCACAGAATGTATAAGCAGATGAATCTGTAGCCACTTGAATACCTTCAGCCACAACTATAATAGCGAATCTGCGCCCCCGGTGGCGTAGCTGTTCTAAATGCTCACACACTCCCCCAATAGAATAGGGAATCTCAGGAATTAAAATCACATCCGCACCACCTGCAATACCCGATTGTAGGGCTAAATGACCCGCATTGCGCCCCATCACTTCCACAATCATCACCCGGTCATGACTACAAGCGGTAAAGGTCAAACGATTGAGCGCATCTACAACAGTATTTACCGCCGTATCAAAACCAACGACTCTTTCCGTTTGTCCCACATCATTATCAATGGTTTTAGGAATACCGATAAATTGCCAGTTTCCTTGACTTTGGAGTTGATGGAGAATTGCCAAGCTACCATCTCCACCGATGCCAATCAAAGCATCTAATCCTAAAGCATAGTATCCAGCAACAATCTCTTCTACATGAGCTAGAGTATCACCTTTATTAATACTACCCAAAATTGTCCCCCCCATATTCAGCAAAGGGTCAATACCACGCAAGTCTAGACCATGTATACTCAATGGAGTAGCTTCACGGTCTAAAAGTCCTCTAGTTGCATAAGGAATACCCACCACCTCCCAGTTATATGTCAGGGTGGCGTGATGCACTACTGCTCGAATTACTGCATTTAGTCCGGGACAGTCACCACCACTGGTTAGAATACCAAGTCGTTTTTTCATGGTCATCACACATTCGGGCTAGAACATGGGCATATTATTTTCTGTCAAACCTCAACCGTCAACCGTCAACCCCCAACCGTCAACCCCCAACCGTCAACCCCCAACCCTCAACCGTCAACCGTCAACCCCCAACCCTCAACCGTCAACCGTCAACCGTCAACAGTCAACAGTCAACAGTCAACAGTCAACAGTCAAATAAATCAAGTTTACATCGTCAATCTGGCGAGTGCCGATTAACTTTCCTTACAATTTTTTTTATTGTTTTTGTCTCACCCTGATTGATTGTTACACTAGGGTCATCCCGGCCAAGAGGAGCCAGAGCAATTATGAATCCAACCTCTGCTGTTCAAACTAACAACACAGCAAAAGCTCACTCCGCAACCACTACTCAAGGGGATAAGCGATTTAAAATTCTGTCAGCGCATATTAAACGCCATCAGTATCAACAAAATGCCCTAATTGAGATCCTGCATCAAGCACAGGAACTTTTTGGTTATTTAGAAAACGATGTGTTAATTTATATCGCCCACGCACTGAAATTACCACCAAGTCGGGTTTATGGGGTCGCCACCTTTTATCATCTATTTTCCCTTGCACCTAGTGGCCTCCATACCTGTGTAGTTTGCACTGGTACTGCTTGCTATGTCAAAGGCGCTCAGGCTATCCTCACAAGTTTAGAAACATCCATACATCTTCGCCCCGGTGAAACATCCCCAGATGGTCAAGTTTCACTGCAAACCGCCAGATGTCTAGGTGCTTGTGGAATCGCCCCCGCCGTAGTGTTTGATAAAACAGTGATAGGGTATCAAACCCCCGAATTAGTTCTGGATCACATCAAAGGATGGTTAAAAGATGGATCTAACTGAATTAATAGCGATCGCCCACAAAGAACAAACAGCCAGCAAACCCATAGAAATCCGCTGCTGTGTAGCGGCCGGTTGTCTGTCTGCTAATTCACAAACTGTCAAACAGCGTTTACAACAAGCAGTCACAGCAGAGAATTTAACAGAAACAGTAGATGTGCGTGGAGTTGGCTGTATGCGCCTGTGCTGTCAAGGGCCATTAGTGCAGGTAGATGACCACACCCTGTACCAACAAGTCACCCCCGACGATGCACCCGCAATTATTGCTACCCTGGGAGGAGAAGAAACCACAATTAAAAAAGGTGATTTAAATCACCCATTTTTTACATCCCAGATGCCCATTGTTTTGGAAAATAGCGGTAAGGTTGACCCAGAACGTATTCAATCTTATATCGCCGCAGCAGGTTATCAATCCCTCCACCATGTCCTCCGGGAAATGACCCCCAAGGAGGTAGTAGATACCGTCACCGCTAGTGGTTTACGGGGACGGGGAGGCGCTGGTTACCCCACCGGGGTCAAGTGGGGAACAGTGGCTAAATCCCCAGGAGTACCAAAGTATGTCATCTGTAACGCCGACGAAGGTGACCCCGGCGCGTTTATGGACAGGAGTGTTCTGGAAAGTGACCCCCACCGAGTACTAGAAGGAATGGCGATCGCCGCCTATGCTGTAGGAGCCAATCAAGGTTACATCTACATCCGGGCTGAATATCCTATAGCTATTCATCGCCTACAAACCGCCATCCGTCAAGCCCAAAGCTTAGGTTTACTAGGTAGTCAGATTTTTGACTCCAGTTTTGACTTTAAAATTGATATTCGCATTGGTGCGGGAGCTTATGTCTGCGGTGAAGAAACAGCCCTCATGGCTTCCATTGAAGGTAAACGGGGAACTCCCCACTCCCGTCCCCCCTATCCAGCGGAATCAGGGTTATGGGGTTACCCCACCTTAATTAATAACGTCGAAACCTACGCTAATATTACACCAATTATCCGTAATGGGGCTGGATGGTTTGCCAGCATCGGTACTGCAAAAAGCAAAGGTACAAAAGTTTTCGCCCTAACCGGCAAAATCCGTAACACAGGTTTAATAGAAGTACCCATGGGAACCACCATCCGCCAGATTGTTGAAGTCATGGGGGGTGGTGTACCAGAAGGGGGTGTAGTCAAAGCTGTACAAACCGGTGGACTCTGGGGGATGTATCCCTGCATCGGCTTTTGATACCCCTGTAGATTATGAATCCCTGATTGAGCTAGGTTCAATTATGGGTTCAGGGGGGATGATTGTCATGGATGAAACCACCAACATGGTAGATGTAGCCCGCTACTTTATGGAATTTTGTATGGATGAGTCCTGCGGTAAGTGCATTCCCTGTCGGGTAGGAACAGTACAGCTGTATCAATTATTAACCGCCATCAGTGAAGGTAAAGCCACCCAGACAGACTTAGAACTACTAGAGGAATTATGCGACATGGTGAAACATACCAGCTTGTGCGGTCTGGGACAGTCTGCACCCAATCCAGTATTTAGCACCTTACGTTATTTCCGTCATGAATATTTGGAATTAATCAAGTAGGTGGGGTAGAGTCCGCGAAACCTGACTAGAGAGCGCAGGAGAAATCAGTACTGAGCAGACGAGTAATAAATTACCCGTCTCATAGCAAAAGTCCACTAGAATTGCACTGTTAGGTTACATAGGATACCCTAAGCAATGATTGTCAACGGAACTTATGATGTTGTATGTAACACTCAGTCGGATTAATCCGACTTGAACTTTTAGACGGGGGTTTCTAACCCCCGGCTCCCGATTGTCCAGCTTCATGGCGATCGCCCTTCCCTCAACCCTCAACCGTCAACCGCCAACCCTCAACCGTCAACCGTCAACCGTCAACCCTCAACCGTCAACCCTCAACCGTCAACCCTCAACCGTCAATAATACCATGGCTGTCAAAACTTTGACAATTAATCAAGAATTAATTAGCGCCCGTGAAGAAGAGACCATACTCCAAGCAGCCCAAGAAGCAGGGATTCATATTCCCACCCTGTGTCACCTAGAAGGGGTAACAGATGTGGGAGCTTGTCGCCTGTGTTTAGTAGAAATTGCTGGTACCAATAAACTTTTACCAGCTTGTGTCACGAAGGTCGCCGAAGGGATGGAAATTCAAACCCACACCCAGCGCCTACAAAATTATCGGCGCACCATTGTAGAGATGTTGTTTGCAGAAGGTAATCACATTTGCTCAGTTTGTGTAGCTAATGGTAATTGTGAATTACAAGATTTAGCCATTGAGATGGGTATGGATCATGTGCGGTTAAACTATCATTTCCCCTCTCGCTCTGTGGATGTTTCCCATCATCTGTTCGGCGTTGACCACAACAGATGTGTTTTATGTACTCGCTGCATCCGTGTTTGTGATGAAATTGAAGGAGCCCATACTTGGGATATGGCGGGGAGGGGAACAAATTCCCATGTAATTACCGACTTAAACCAACCCTGGGGGAGTTCCTCAAGTTGTACCTCCTGCGGTAAATGTGTTAACGCTTGTCCCACCGGCGCTCTGTTTAATCGGGGTTCTAGCGTGGGGGAAATGAAGAGCGATCGCCAAGTGTTAGATTTCCTAGTCACCGCTCGACAAAAACAACAATGGAACCGTTAACCGTGGTCGGTGAGCGGAGTCGAACCGTTGACTGTTAATTCCCCTCCTCAAAAATTCACCCCTCCCCTTAGAAGTTATGACTCTTTTAAAACTAGCTACAGTTTGGTTAGGTGGTTGCTCTGGTTGTCATATGTCCTTCCTCGATTTAGATGAATGGTTAATTGACCTAACCAAACAAGCAGAATTAGTTTACAGTCCCTTTGCTGACACCAAAGAATACCCTCTAGGTGTGGATGTTGTCTTAGTAGAAGGGGCGATCGCTAACCAAGAACACCTCAAAATGATTTACAAAGTCAGAGAGCGTTCCCAAATTCTCGTATCCTTCGGTGATTGTGCTGTCACCGGTAACGTTACAGCCTTACGTAACCCCATGGGAGACGCCCAAACAGTCCTCCAGCGTTGTTACATAGAAGCCAACCCCCTTTACCCCGCCATTCCCTCCGATGCTGATATAGTCCCCACCCTACTAGACCGGGTAGTACCAGTACATCAAGTCGTCCCTGTGGATATTTATTTACCAGGATGTCCCCCTGACGCTAATCGCATCAAAGCCGTATTAGACCCCCTGCTTAAGGGTGAAATACCACAACTATCAGGGCGAGACATGATTAAGTTTGGTTAAACTGTGTGATTCCAAGCTCCCCGACTTCTCACTTTTACCCCCATACACTGAGTTTTTACTGTGGAAGTCGGGGATCTTCCTCCTAAGTCACCCTTCAATATACTAATATTAATTCTGTCTAAATCATGTCTAAGAAAATTATCATCGACCCCGTAACCCGCATAGAGGGACACGCCAAAATTAGTATATACTTAGATGATACTGGACAAGTCAGCGACGCTCGCTTTCATGTCACAGAATTTCGCGGATTTGAGAAATTTTGCGAAGGTCGCCCCTTTTGGGAAATGTCCGGGAATTACAGCCCGTGTGTGTGGAATTTGCCCAGTTAGTCACCTATTAGCCTCCGCTAAAGCCGGGGATAACATCTTAACAGTCAAAATCCCCCCCGCAGCCGAAAAGCTGCGGCGGTTAATGAACCTAGCTCAGATTATCCAGTCCCACGCTCTAAGTTTCTTTCACCTGAGCGCCCCAGATTTGTTGTTGGGAATGGATGGCGATCGCCCAGACCGGAATATATTTGGTTTAATTGCAGCAGAACCAGAATTAGCCAGGGGGGAATTCGCCTCCGTCAATTTGGACAAGAAATCATAGCTCAGTTAGGAGGACAGAAAATACACCCATCATGGGCCGTTCCCGGTGGTGTGCGGGATGCTCTCCGACCAGAGGGACGCACCCACATTCAAAACCGCATCCCCGAAGCACGCAGTACAATTTTAGATGCTCTCGGTAGGTTCAAAGCAATATTAACAGACTACCAACAAGAGATCCAAACCTTTGGCAACTTCCCCACCTTATTTATGGGTTTAGTTACCTCCGCTGGTCTGTGGGAACACTACGACGGACATATCCGGTTTGTAGATAGTGGGGGGAATATCATCGCCGACCAACTAGACCCCAGCAACTATCAACAATTTATTGGGGAAGCAGTACAACCCGACTCCTATTTAAAATCTCCCTACTATCGCCCCTTGGGTTACCCCGACCAAACAGACCACTGTCATTTAAATAGTGGTATCTACAGAGTCGGACCTCTTAGCCCGGTTAAATATCTGTAGTCACATTGGTACACCCTTAGCCGATGCAGAATTAAGGGAGTTTAGAGACAGAACTAAAAATACCCCTAACTCATCATTTTTCTATCACTACGCCCGCTTAATTGAAATCCTAGCAGCAATTGAACACATAGAAAAACTACTAGATGACCCCGACCTACTTTCAACCCGACTGCGCGCCCATGGAGGTGTGAATCAATTAACAGCTGTAGGAGTCAGTGAAGCTCCCAGGGGAACCCTATTTCATGAATATCAAGTTGATGAAAACGGTTTACTCCAAAGAGTGAACCTATTAATTGCTACAGGTCAAAATAACTTAGCCATGAATCGCACAGTCGCCCAAATTGCGCGCCACTTTGTCAACGGCGAGCAAATCTCCCCTGGTATGTTAAACCGGGTAGAGGCAGGAATTAGAGCCTTTGACCCCTGTTTAAGTTGCTCAACCCATGCCGTGGGGCAAATGCCCTTACATCTGCAAATAATAGCACCAGATGGGACAATTGTCAACCAGGTTTGGCGTACCCAGTAGTCAAACAAATGTACTTTTGGCTGTTGACCGTGGTCGGTGAGCGGAGTCGAACCGTGGTCGGTGAGCGGAGTCGAACCGTGGTCGGTGAGCGGAGTCGAACGATTGGAAAGTCAAACAATAGTGTATTAACCATTGTTTGACCCTCCGCTTGTAAACAACAAAAAAAGATTATATCTCTTTAGCTATCACTTCCGCGATCGCAGCGCGGACTTTATCTTGCCACCCAGGGATTTTAATATCAGAATTTGATTTTTACCTTCCACCCTAACGTACACTAGCCGCTCTACCACCGCAGCGACTGCCATCAGATGCTCTATCACCGGGAGTATTACAAGATCCGGATACATTGCCTCCACACGAGGTAATTAAACCTGCTACACTAATGACTAAGAGAATAAACGCAATATTTTTCATTTCAAGACAACCTATATTAAGGTATTAAGGAAATTTGCATCAGTAATTCTAAGTATACAAGATTTGGTCATAATACTTAATGTTTTTTTAAATTAGCTTGATGTCACACCATCAAAGTATTTTCTTATTCAACACTAATATTATATTAAGTTAGCTGGTAGAGTTTAGGATAACACTTAATCTATGAAAAAAAACAAGTTTTTACTCCACATACCAATACTAGACACTTATTTGATTTCAGAAATTACACGACCTCTATTCTTTAGTATTGTTGTAGTTACTATTGTTGCCGAATCAATTGGTATTTCATTTGAGCAAATTAAATTCTTAATACAAGATAATTTACCCTTTGATATTTTTATTTATATTCACTTTCTTAAATTACCGGAGTTCATTGTTTTAGCTTTACCAATCTCCGGTATGATGGCAACAATTTTTACATACCAAAAGCTATCTAATAACAGTGAAATTATTGCAATACGAAGCTGTGGTTCAAGCTTATATAGACTAATCGTTCCATCTATAATCATTGGTTTATGTCTAACTGTTATACTTTTTGTAATTAATCAAATTATTGTTCCACCGGCAAATTATAATGCTGCTATTTTGTTAGAAACTTCCTTGGGTTTTGATAGACGCAACTTTATAAAATCAGATGCTTTTTATAAAGAATTTTTTCCTGGTAAGCTTGAATTAAAAACCAAAAATGAAAATAATTATTTAAAATACCTCTTGTATACGGAAAAAATAAAAGATAGCAGAATGGAAAAACCTATATTATTAATTAGACGTGAGGATAAATTGAAGGTAATTATTAATTCTCATATGGCAGAATGCAATCAAAATAAAGGATACTGCTATTTTGATTATGGAACTAGAACTTTAATTAATCCAGATGGATCTTATCATAGTAGTACAAAGTTTGAAAACTTGTATTTATATCTACCTAATTTATATTTACAGTTACATATAGATAAAGAAGGTCTTGACAATAGAGAATTGAATCTTTTTCAAGCTTATCAAAGATTATCTATTATTCGTATAGCCGGCGACCGCAAAAATTTTCTTAAATTACAGGTTCACATCTACAAAAACTTTACTCTTGCAATTTCCTGTACTATATTTACTTTTTTAGGTGCAAGCATTGGCATTAATTTACAACCGAGAGTAAAATATAATAGCTTTGCTTTAACTTTAGCAATTATTTTAACATATGATGCTATACAAATGATTATAAATGTTTTAATCGTATCAGGAAATATACCAATACATTGGATATGGTCACCAAATATAATTGGTATATGTATCAGCAATTATATATTAATCAAAAAAGATTTCTTATATTAACGCAGCTTATATTAACCAAGACAACCACAATTCAAGGGTATTTCATTCCAAAAACTTGTTTGAGTGTGTCTAATCCAAAGGAACATAATCTTTGAGCTTATGCCATGCTTTAATCTACCCATCAGACCCCTGAACAGGTTGACTTGGGCTGTTAAGTTATTACCGGAAATATAGAGGAAGGACTACTGTCCGCCCCAACAACAGAAAAGGTTAATAAAATTATATCTTCTCCTGGGCATCGAGGTTAGCGATCGCCGCCCGGACTTTATCCTACCACTCAGGAATTTTAATAAGCTGTTCTTTCATGGCCATCGGGAAGTAGCTGCAAGATCCCCGACTTCTGACATAATTAAGTATAGTTATGTATAATTTCTCCAGAAGTCGGGGATCTGTGGGGGGATACGAGAGGCGATGTTAAATGCGATAGCGAAGCGCTGCTGTAAGCAGATCGCCACCAAGGGAAGCGTTACAAAGCCATAAAAAATAAACCTTTGCGTACCTTTGCGCCCCTTTGCGTTTAACAACAGATATTGTTTTTTTGTCTGTTCCCTGTTCCCCAAGATAAAAATTACCCGTTAAAAACCTATCAAACAACGTCTTAGTTATATGACAGCAAGAAAGATTGTTATTATTGGTTACGGTAACCAGTTACGCAGTGATGACGGTGTAGGGATATGGGTAGCCCAGGCTTTACAATCAATGGAGTTAGAGCAAGTAAAAACTCTAGCGGTTCACCAACTCACCCCAGAACTAGCCGATATTTTAGCTAATGTCGATTTAGCAATTTTTATTGATGCTTGTTTGACCACCCACAGCACTCAAGTGGAACTAGAATTAATTACACCCAACTCCGACCACATCATCACCACACACACCGGTAACCCTCCCGCTCTTCTGACTTTTACCCAGGCGGTTTATGGTTGTTCCCCCCGGTCTTGGTGGGTAAAAATTCCTGCAGTTAATGTTGATTTCGGCCATAAATTCTCAGCTGTCGCTCAAGCTGGATGTGCGATCGCATTAGCAAAAATTTATACCCTTCTCAATTTCACACCCTCAACCACCAAGAGTACCGATTGATTTACCTATGCAAAATTCACTACCCAGAACCAGTTCAACGCTTCACCCCACGGAAAAGCAAAACCCCCTAGATGCTATTTTTAAACCCAAGACAGTAGCAGTAATTGGCGCGAGTGAGAAAAAACATAGTGTAGGACGTACCCTACTGTGGAACCTGATTAGTAACCCCTTTGGGGGTACGGTTTTCCCAGTTAACCCCAAACATCATAGTATTTTGGGGATTAAAGCTTACCCTACTGTCTTTGATGTACCCGAACCCATAGACCTAGCAGTAATTGCTACCCCGTCCCCCACAGTTCCCGGTATCATCAAGCAATGTCTAGCAGCGGGGGTTAAAGGTGCGATTATCCTCAGCGCCGGTTTTAAGGAAATTGGCACCCAGGGAGTCATTTTAGAACAGCAGATTCAGGCCGAAGCACAAGGTAAAATCCCCATTATTGGCCCTAACTGTCTAGGTGTCATGGCTCCCCTGACTGGTTTAAATGCTACCTTTGCTAGTAAAATCGCCCGTGGGGGAAATGTGGGCTTTATTAGTCAAAGCGGCGCTCTGTGTACTGCCATTTTAGATTGGAGTTTCCGGGAAAATGTCGGCTTTAGCGCCTTCGTATCTCTGGGGTCTATGGTTGATATAGGTTGGGGAGATTTAATAGATTATCTCGGAGATGACCCGGAGACTAAAAGTATTATTATTTATATGGAGTCCATTGGGGATGCAGCTTCCTTCCTCTGTGCGGCTCGGAAAGTGGCTCTGACTAAGCCCATTATTGTGATTAAGTCCGGGCGAACAGCCGCCGCAGCCCAAGCTGCTGCTTCCCATACCGGTGCTATGGCTGGGAGTGATGAGGTGCTAGATGCAGCTTTTCGCCGTTGTGGGGTGTTGCGTGTGAATAGTATTTCTGACCTATTTAATATGGCGGAACTCTTAGCAAAACAACCCCGCCCTTGTCAACCAAGGCTGACAATTTTAACTAATGCAGGGGGTCCGGGGGTATTAGCCACAGATGCTTTAATTGCAGCGGGGGGAGAAATTGCCCCCATACCCAGGGAGACTCAAGAAAAGTTACAAAAAATATTACCGCCCCATAGTTCTGTGAGTAACCCTATTGATATCCTGGGGGATGCAGACCCACAGCGGTACTCCCAAGCCTTACAAGTGGCTTTAAATACCCCACAGAGCGACGGGTTATTAGTCATCCTCACCCCCCAAGCAATGACAGACCCGACTCAAACAGCCCAGATGTTGGCGGATTGTGTCCAGGAGATCCAGGAAACATCTGCAAAAACTAAACCAGTTCCCATCCTGGCCAGTTGGATGGGGGGAGAAGAGGTAGCAGAGGGACAAATGATTTTAAATAAACACCATATTCCTACTTACCCCTATCCTGATACTGCCGCTCGGATGTTTTGTTATATGTGGCAATCGAGTTACAATTTACGTGGTATCTATGAAACTCCTGCAATCTCTGATTCTTCTACGGGAACGCCAGACCATAAAACTGTAGAAGCAACTATTGCAGCGGCTACAACAGCCCAACGCCAGATTTTAACAGAGTTAGAGTCAAAGCAGATTTTAGCAGCCTATGGTATTAATATAGTGCCCACAGAGGTGGCTTATAGTCCAGCAGCAGCGGTTAAATGCGCCGAAACTATTGGTTATCCCGTGGTGTTAAAGTTATTTTCCCACACTATTACCCATAAAACTGATGTGGGAGGTGTGCAGTTAAACCTAATGGACTCCACAGCTGTAACTCAGGCTTATAATTTAATTCGTCAGCAAGTAGAAGAGAAAGACTTTTTAGGGGTGACTGTGCAACCGATGGTAAAAACCACCGGTTATGAGTTAATTGTTGGTAGCACTGTAGATGCTCAGTTTGGACCGGTTTTACTGTTTGGTACTGGGGGTCAGTTAGCTGAGGTGTTTAAAGATTACGCGATCGCCCTTCCTCCTTTAAATACTACCTTGGCGCGCCGGATGATTGAACAAACACAAATCTATCAAGCACTTACAGGGGTGCGGGGGCGCAAAAGTATTGACATAGCAGCTCTAGAAAAACTCATGGTGGTATTTAGTCGCCTGGTTGTGGAACAACCCAGAATCAAAGAAATTGACATTAACCCTTTATTAGCTTCTTCTGAGAAGTTAATCGCCCTGGACGCGCGGATTATTCTCCATGACCCGGAAATCCCAGACCACGAGTTACCCAACCCCCCCCTAACCCTAGAGATTCTAGAGAATTTGCGCTAAAAACTTTCGCGTCCGGGCTTCCTTGGGGTTGGTGAAAAAATCATCAGGTGTAGCTGACTCAATCAGGGAACCACTATCCATGAGAATTACTCGGTCGGCAACTTCACGGGCAAATCCGACTTCGTGGGTAACTACTACCATCGTCATCCCATCCCTAGCCAGGCTTCGCATTACATCTAATACTTCTCTGACCATCTCTGGATCTAATGCAGAAGTGGGTTCATCAAAGAGCATAATTTTAGGTTTCATCGCTAAAGCACGGGCGATCGCCACCCGTTGTTGCTGTCCACCAGATAATTGTCCGGGATATTTCTGCGCTTGTGCTAAAATACCAACTCTTTCTAGGAGTTGCATGGCTAATTCTTCAGCTTTTGGCCTTGTCAACCGCCGCACCCAAATGGGAGCTAAAGAAATATTTTGCAGTACTGTTAAATGGGGAAATAAATTAAACTGCTGAAAGACCATCCCGACTTCTCGGCGAATCATTTCAATATTTTGCAAGTCATGGCTAAGGGTAATACCGTCAATGATGATTTTTCCCTGTTGGTATGTTTCTAAGGCGTTAAATGTGCGGATAAAGGTTGACTTACCAGAACCAGAAGGCCCCATCAAAACTACCACTTCTCCACGATTGACATCTAAACTCACGCCCTGGAGAGCATGAAATTTACCGTACCATTTGTGAACATCTTCAGCAACAATTATTGGTTGTAACTCTGACATAGGCTCTAAATTGGGAATCATTAGTAATATTGCTCTATTGACTAATATTTAATTGTCTTTCTAATCGTCTAGAGGCTAAGGACATCAAGTAACAAAATATCCAGTAAATTAATCCAATAAATAAATAAACTTCTGCATAGCGTCCCAGAAATTGGGGCTGCGCCAAAATAGAACGGGAAATACCCGTGAGTTCTACCAATCCCACCAGAGATAATAGGGAAGTGTCTTTAAATAAGCCAATAAACTGACCAACTATTGCTGGAATCACCGCCCGTAAAGCTTGGGGGAGAATAATTAAAATTACTACTAAAGGTGTATTCAGTCCTAATGCTTTTGCTGCTTCGATTTGTCCCATTGGGATCGCTTGCAGTCCGCCACGCACGTTTTCTGCCATGTAAGCAGCACTAAATAATACTAGTCCCGCAACTCCTCGCAATAACCGATCTAAACGCAAATCTGTGGGCAGAAATAATGGCAACATGACTTGGGCTAAGAACAAAATTCCAATTAGCGGTAGTCCTCTCACAATTTCAATGTAGCAGATGCAAAACCAACGCACTACAGGCAAATAACTGGTGCGTCCTAATGCTAGTAAAACACCAATGGGAAAGGAAAGTATTATACTAACCACTGCCATGAGTAATGTTAGTAATAAACCGTTCCAAAGGTTGGTAGATACCGGTTGTAAGCCAAATCCACCGCCAATTAGCCACAGAATTACGGGGAAGGACAACAACCATATTAGAGAAAGCCAAGGTGCTATTAGTTGATGAAATTTACCTCCTAACCAAAAACCTGTAAGCAGCAAAACTGCAATCAACAGCAACCACAGGCGGGATGTCAAATCCCAGGGGAAAATCAGGCACAAGAATCCCGCAATCAAGGCATATGCAGCTTGGCGCTTTGTCAACTGTTGTTTACTAAAGAATACACCCACAGTGATCGCACTGAAGGTGGAAGCGATCGCCAGGACAATCCAAACTCGCCAGTATAAGGCTTGAGGAAATCTACCAACTAAAAATAAACGTAAATTCACCCAAATCACTGCCCATTGTGCTTGAGTAATTGCCCAATTCAGTAATCCCCATACGGTCCAAAACAACAGTAATAAGCAGATAACAGTTAATAAGCTGTTATACCAGCTACTAAAGAGGTTTTTACGTAACCAAGTCAATTTAGTCATTAGTTATAGCACTACGCATACACGTTAGGACATCATAATTGTGGTTTTAAGGGAACAGGGAACAGGGAACAGGGAACAGGGAACAGGGAACAGGGAATGGGGAACAGGGAATGGGGAACAGGGAATGGGGAAATGTCCTAACACTTGTGGTTACTGCTATAGTGGTCATTGGTCATTGGTCATTGGTCATTGCTTGCTACTCCCTGCACCCTACTTATTTGATCTGCACTTGGCGGTTGAATAAGTTCATTGTTAGGGAAATAGTTAAACTTAGGGTGAGATATGTCAATATCAGTAGCAACATTACTTCTACGGCTCTCCCGGTTTGGTTAAAGGTGGTAGAGGCCACAAAATAAAGATCGGGGTAGCCGATGGCGATCGCTAAACTGGAATTTTTAGTTAAGTTTAAATACTGACTGGTCAGTGGCGGAAGAATTACCCGCAAGGCTTGGGGAAATATGACCAGACGCATAATTAATAATGGTGGAAGTCCTAGCGATCGCGCTGCTTCCCATTGCCCTTTTGGTACTGATTGAATACCCCCGCGAACGATTTCGGCAATAAACGCACCAGTGAAAAACACCAAACCCAGCAATAAAGCTGAAAACTCTGGAGATAAAGTAAACCAAGGCAGTTCTAGTCCATCTTGGCTGAGTCCCAAAAATCCCCAGAGGGAAATTTTCTCCTCTCTTGTGGGAAAACCTAAAAATACAGCAAAGTACCAAAATAATAATTGCAGCAGTAAAGGTGTATTGCGAAAAATCTCTACGTAAATACTCGTAATCTTTCGCAATAGCCAGTTATCAGAAAAACTCGCTATCCCGGCACTAATCCCTACAATGGTCGTGAAGAAAATACCTAAAATCGCCACCCGCAATGAGTTCACTAATCCTACCCACAAAGCGTAAGTGTAGGTATCAGTTGGTTGGTAATTCAGTAGGCTTTCACCAATCCCAAAAGAGGCTTGCTGCTGGAGAAAATCAAATCCTAACTGAATGCCTAATTGCTGCAAATTGCGGTGGAGATTACCCCACAGAATCATCACCATAACTGCTGCTAACAATACAGCCATCAGTTGTGCTACAATATTCCAAAACCGATAATCTCGCCATATAGGTGGTTTGGGATTAGCCATGAGTGATTTTCCCCTTTACCGAAACGGCGGCGAATAGAGTAATCCGCCCTTTGTCCATAGTTGATTTTGACTGCGAGGGAGATTCAGGTTAGTATTTGGACCTAGATTGCGATCGTAAATTTCGGCATAGTTCCCGACCTGTTTGACTATCCTGGCGGCGAAGTCGTTTGTTAAACCTAGTCCTTCTCCCAGGTTGCCTTCTGTGCCTAAAAAGCGTTTAATATCTGGGTCGTTACTAGTAGCCAATTGTTCCACATTTTGGGAATTAATCCCCAACTCTTCGGCTTTAATCAGGGAATAAACTACCCAGGTCACTGCACTAGCTAATACAGAGTCACCTTTAGCAACCGCTGGTGCTAGGGGTTCTGAGGAAATTATTTCATCCAGAAGGACGTTATCTTCTGGATTGGGTAGAGTGGTTCGCCGAGAGACTAAGGCAGACGATCAGCTGTAATCCCATCACAACGCTTTTCAGCATAAGTGGCAAAAGTCACATTAATATCTTCAAAGACGATGGGCTTGTAGGTGATGTTTCGTTTCCGCATTTGGTCTGCTAAATTTTGCTCCGTAGTGGTTCCATTTTGAACACAGATGGTTTTGTCTTTCATATCTGTCAAGGAATTAATTCCACTATTTTTGCGCACCATGATGGCTTGACCATCGTAAAAGACAACGGGGGCAAATTCTAGACCGATGGAAGTAGCGCGGCTGAGAGTCCAGGTGGTGTTACGGCTGAGAACGTCTACTTCCCCTGTCTGGACTGCGGTAAATCGCTCTTGGGCGCTCAGATTGCGAAATTCTACTGCATCTGGGTTGTCAAATAAAGCAGATGCGATCGCTCGGCAGATATCCACGTCGATACCACTATACTTACCGTCAGTTTCCACAAAGCTAAACCCTGGGATTTGTCCACTGACACCACAAATTAGCTGACCACGACTTTTGATGGTATCCCAACGATTACGAGTTGTTTGTGTTCCGGGATTGTTGGCTGTGTTTGTTGTTCCTTCTGGGTTGTTACAAGCGGTAATAGCAAATATTAGGGGAGCGATCGCTAAAATTAACGCTGATCTTCTCATAAACTTCATGAATGCTGCACCTGACAAATTGTATTAGTGACTACAATATTTTTCTTGTAAATAAGTAGCTATTCGCAATATAAGACTTTTTGAGTACCTATGCTAAATATTCCTGGAATCTCAAATATTAATGTAGTCACTAAAAAATATTTCAAGGATGTTGCGTTTAAATGCTCACCATTGCATCCCCAAGGCTATAAAGCCTTGGGGAATGACGCGACTTTAGTTAGAGATTAAACTGAATTACATTATCCAGCGGTTGTAAGAACTTGTTATTCACAACTTCCTGATACATCTTCAGGTCTGTTTCCCAGTTATCGATGATTTGAGCTAAAGCTGTTAAACCCTGTTTTTCGTCTTCTGGGTTGATGGGGTGTAAGCAATTAGCGGTAAATAATACAACCTTTTGTGAGGTTTGCTCTGCTAATTGCAGGAGTGCTTCGTTAATGTCTAGATTCATTTGTACCCCTGGTTGATTGTACATAAACTTCAGAGACGCTTGTACTGGCGTTGTACCGTATTCTAGCCATGGTCCGGAATTTAACAGGGTTCTGTATATATATTCCCGCGTTCCATTTTCTTGGTTATCAAATGGCGCATGACCCCGAAAGGTGATACTTATGCCTTTGTAGTTTACTTGTGGTAGGGTCTGAATATATTTATGAGCAATGGCTGGAATTTGTACTACTTGCTTTTGTGCTTGTACGGACAAAGGTTGTGCGAAAATAATCCGATTTAAGTCTGCTATGACTGTAATCCCATTTTGAAAGGTAACCTGGGCTGCACTGTTGGTCAATATTGGCGCTTTGGCTAATTCCCACTCACTGGGTACAATACCACTGTATTTGAGAAAGTCTGGGGTTAAAATGGTGGGGTTGTTTTTCTGCGCGGCGATCGCGATCGCCATTTCCTGTATATTTAACTTTGAATTCATCTGGAGTTGTGATATAATTGTTTACAGTCATGATTCAATGAATAGTATAACATTTTACCAAAAAAACTGCTAACTTGCTTTTAGCACTTCTTCCCAACTGCTCCTTTTTAAGGCAATAGATAACTGTCTTAATCTTTCACTAACCTCTAAATCAGATGTTGTTCCTTGCAAACTCTGGGGAATTTCAGCTAAAAGTAATGGGTTTCCTTGTAACCATTCATTAATAGCCACCCCTGTCCAAGTACCTTGTTTATCTCTGAAACTATCAACTAATCCCTTGAGTTCTTGAACACAATAGGACTCAAAACTGGCTGCATCAAAAATTGCCGCACATAAGTATTCTTCAAAGGCATTAATATCACTTTCCACTTCAAAAGTTACGGCTTCTTGTGGTACAATGAAATCTGTGATAACATCTTTTAATTCTGCTACCTCTGTCACCCCTAACACTTGTTGGCGAGTTTCCGGGTTAAAAAGCAAATCAGCACCATACTTTACATATCTTTTCAAAACACTATAACCTGGTTCCAATCCAGTATAATAGTTATCAACAATTTCAATATCTACTCCCAAACTTTTCACAATTTTATTGCGGGTATCACTGTTAACTGGGCCGCGAATTAACACCTCTGCTACTGGACGCGCAAAGCGTAAAAATAACACACTTAAACTATTTTCTAACTTAGATAAAAAATAAGCTTCGGAATTTTCAATTAATCTGGCTTTAACTTGATCACTTCCCCATAATAAAGTGGTCATGTATTCCACTAACTTTAATGCTTCATTCTTTAATTCTAGAGCAAGTTCATGGGCAATTGTTGATAACAGCCTGCTAATATCAATGTATAAATCATCACGCCAAGCAAAGTTAGCTTTCATCCGGTCAAATTCTGGATTGGAATTAGCCAAAAAAATAGTATCTTTCTTTTGCAATGTTTCCTCCCGCAGTTTCTGCATTTCGGTTTTAACAACTTGCAGATATCTTTGGCGGAATTTTTCTATTTTGGGTAAGGAGTCAGTAGTTAAATTTTCTAATGTGTTTCTAGATACATACTCATCATAATATTGTTGTAAATCAGCTTTAATGCTTAACCATTTTTGATTCCACCATTCTGCAAATAAAACTCGTCGATTATTTTCTGCAAATAATTTTGCTTCCTCAGTATTTTCCGGGTGCTTCTGACCAACTACATGATAAATTTGTTCAGAGGTGCTAATGATTTTATTCAGAGAAGCTTCGCACCGTTTCTTTAAAATATTCACACGCTCATGATTAATATAATTAAAGATTTTGTCTTTAATGGCTGGGATACCAGTAGCATTGGTTTTGAGAATTTCTGCATCGGTAATCCCAGTTAATCGCTGTAAATGAGCTGCAATCATACTGGGGTCGCCAATTTCTAATTTAGTCTGTGCTCCTGCTATATTATTTAAAATCAAATATGCACCAGCAGAACCAGAAACAAGACGTTGACTAGGTAAGTTCGCCCGTTTTGACCAGTCTTGAGATGCTTCTTGGATATGGGTTTCTAGTGCTTCAGGACTAGCTATAGAATCAATGCGACTAAGAAATACAAACAGTTTATCAGCAACGGTGACGTTTTTATCCCCTAGTTCTGTAAATTTGATGATTTCTAATTCCTTCTCTCTCAGACTAGTAAAACGCTGTACCAAAATCACAGCGTCACAGTCTGATAACATTTCCTGTGCTTCATCAACGTGTTTTGCTAAACCTGAATCTAAACCGGGAACATCATAAAAAACAATTCCTTCAGCTTGTGCAAGTTTGTTAGTATAAAGTCTAGCTTCTAACACAGCATGAGCGTATCTTTCATCAGCTACATACTTTTTTAAGAGTTCTTTAATATCTTCTAGTCTGGTAAATGGAAAAATGCGATCGCCTTCCCTCCTCACTTCCTGTAAAGTTGCTTGATTAGCGTGGATAGTCTTCAGGTCTTCCTTTGCGTTGGCTTTTTCTAGTTCCGTGAGTAAGTTGGTAAATTCAGCTTCGGTTTTAGCTTGTACCTCTAGTCGTTGTTCAGACTCATTTGCAACGGAGTAAATTTGTGTAGTGGTAAATGTACATCTTCCTCCCTTTGCTGGGAGTAAGTCGCATTCTAACCAAGCATTGACAAAGGTACTTTTTCCGGCTTTTTCTAACCCCACAACCGCAATCCGGAACTCCCGTTTTTGCAGTCTTTCCAACTGACGACGGGTGGGTTCTGCTTCTTGGATCAGAGTTTCCATTAATTTACTGGGAACTTGTGCTTGGGGTAAATTAGCTAAACTCAAAGCGTGTCTTTGAATATTTAAAGCATCGCTCAGACGAGTTTCATAGTAGGAAGATGCTGTTTTCCAATCCATTTTGGCAAATCCTTTAAATCCTGTTAAATTCTTCTAAACCCGACACAGATAAATATTTAATACAAGCTATTTCGCGTATCACCCCTTGACCATGAGCAGGTAGATTACTTTTTAAAGCGTATGGGATTTCCTTCCCGATCATGTCTTGTCCATCAGCAATGTTAATTCTGATGTAAACTTCTCTTTGTTCACTTATATCTGTGATCTTCTCGTCGGTCAAATCTAGGTTCTCCTGGACGCTATCAGCTTTTTGATCATTAGTACACAGAAAATAGGAAGCATTACCTATCAAGTCCTTGATGTCAGCTTGATTAATAGGGTTATTGTTGGTAAATTTTCTCGCTACTGATGCTGGTACAACCAGACATAAAGATGCAGATTCACTCTTTTTTGGGGGAGTAGCAGGGGTTGGAGCAATCGGAGATTTTAATGGTAACTGTGTGTTTTCTCTATTTTTTAGAAATAAATAAACTAATAAAATTCCCAAGGCAATAATAATAATAATGAAGTACAAGTCTTCATTAATCATTTGCTCTCCGCTTGGACTCTGCGAAGTATTTTTGCTACTATTTAATAAGTTGTTTTTTATCAAATTACCTAACATATATAAATCATCTTTCAACTTAGAGTTACCTTCAATTCCCAAATCTTGACAAATTTGATCAGCTTGTGTTTTATCTGAATCAAGGATACGGTAAATTACCGCATATAGAACTCCCACTTTCTGACCCTTGATATGATCATACTCCTGAGCATACACTTGTTGATATTGTTGATATAGTTCTTTTAATTTTGATGGGTGCATATGATTGTATTTGAATTTATATGCAAAATCAACTTTTCAGGTTCCAACTTTGCCCTAAGCTATCAAAATCTTCTGAGAGGTTTTGAGCTTTTTCCTGCATAGGTACCCAGATATTTCTTTGTTTTTCATAATCTAGAGTAGTTTCTTGGTGTGCTTTATCCAGTCTGGCTTGATAACGGTCAATAATATCATTCTGAATTTGAGATACGGTTTTTTTTAAACAATTAATTTGTGTGATTAACCAAGTGGCGATTTTATTGACTATTTCTGCTTCTTGCTGTTTCGACTGAATAATCCAACTGGTCAGCAAATCTTCTACACTAGGTATTGCCGCATTATCACTAGAACGGGTTTGATATTCAGTTTCATAAAAAGTTTTTTCCCATATCCATAGAGTATACCAGAGTCTTTCTTTTTTTTCTACCTTGATTTCTTCTTCCCAAGTTCCTTGATGAATAGGAAAACCAGCTTGAAAGCAGAAATTAAATGTCAATTGGTTAGCGTCAACTTTAATCAGTTGTCCTTCTGGGAATTTGATGGCTATATGGGGGGCCTGATTATTGGCATTTTCTTCAATATAAGCCAAATGACAACGGAATAATTCAGAAACTGAATTGTAAATTCTCTCTACCACCTGTTGGGAAACTTGCTTTAATACATCTTGCAAAATAACGTTTAAATGTATAGCTAGTTCATTTAGTCCCTCATTGATCTGTTGGAGTTCTTTTTTCTGTGCTTCTGTCCTCGCTTCCATCTTTTTCCCTTCTTTAGCTAGGGAACCTGTATAACCCAAGTTAATTAAACGCTGTAAATTTTTTGAGAGTAAATTCACGCTTAATACATTGGCTCGTTTCAAGTTGGGAGTGTCTAAATCTACCTTTCCGGTTTCTAAAGACTTTGCAACTGCTTCTAATACTTGGTTAATTCCCTTGTTCAATTCCGGGAAACATCCGTATATGGGGAATAATTTCTCTCCTAATTGATTATAAGGTGCCTGTGCTTGCAGTTCCCCAATTACCTTTTTGATGTGATTAACTAGGTCTTCTGTTGATTCCCCTGCTAAAACCTGTTTAACTTTTAGTTCTAGGTCTTCGCAGGGTTTTTTAAGCTGTGCATCACTTTCTTCAAGTAATGACTGTAGCGCTGACCTGGTTTGTGATATCTTTTCGCACTCTTGTTGATATTGTTCCTCAGAACTATTAACAATAGCGGTTGTTGTTTGTAAAGACCACTCTCTAACAGCATTTCCAGCAGCTATATTAAACCGTTCTATGATTTGAGGGATGACTAACTGAGGGAAATGTTGATTAATATGTTTTCTTAAGTTATCGTGAAATTCCTGTCCATAGGATTTTTGCCATAATGCTTGCGCCACTCTGTTTTTGTCGTGAATAGACCATTTTTGAGTGTTCCGGGGCAAATCTTCTAATATATCTTCAATTAATACACTAAAATAGTTATCCGCCTTTTTACACGCTTCAGCGCTGTAAATAGTATCAAAACTTTGCATTTGCAGGGATAACAACGCCGGCCATGTACTTAATTTGACTACTTCTAAATTTTCGATTTCCTCTGAGTATTCCCTTAGCTGCTGGGTTAACTCCCTTTTAATATTAGCTATGGTGCTTTCACAAAAGCGATTTTCTGTTTCTGGCCAGTTTTTATCGGTGCGGAAAACATCGATTCGATTCAAAGTAAATAGCATTCTCGCGGGAGAACCACCTAAATCTTTGACCTGCTGTACTACTTCTTGTAGTAAACTATGTACTTTTTGGGAATCTGTCTCTGCGCTGTTATAGGTGACTATACACAGAGCCTCGCGACACTGTTTAATCACATTAGCGTTACCCTGATCACCCACGTAAGCTAAACCGGGTAAATCCAGAATTCTCACGGTGGTACCTTGTGGTAGTTCCCATTGGGAGTCCTTTAAAAGTCTAATGGGGTAACAAATTTTAGATTGTGGACAAGCTAAGTTGGGTTGTGTTTCTCGGTTTTCGATATAAGTGATCATCGCCTGGTAGAGACGCTGATAAATTTTATCTTCAGTAATACCCTTCCATTCTCCACACTCCCACAATGCGCCTGGGGTTTCATAGATGACTAAAGACTTTTGGGAATTGTATTCAATAGTCACAGTACCAGCACTCATTTCACTCACGGCTACTGGTACAATTTCCGCTCCGCAGAGTAAATTAACTAAGGTGCTTTTACCGCTGCTGGTGGTTCCTGTGGTAGCTAGGGTAAGAGTGGGATAACGCAGTTCATTCACCAGTTGATTTAAGGCTGTTTCCAGGTTATGGGACAGTTTTTCTATTTCCGGTAGATATGTATCTGGTAAGTGCTGGCAGATTTCTATGTGAAAATTATGCCAGCATTGAGCCAGTAGTTTGGCTTTAAGTTCGATAGCTTCAAATACCTCGTAGACTTGATTATTCATATTATTTTGTATTTATTTGTACAATTCTTGTACTTTCTTAGTGTAGCGTATTGGTAGCCTAAATCTCTATATGCTCAAAATTTCATCATTTCTTCATAGAATTAATGATTTTTGGGGGTTGATGTATAAGCTCTTACCACAACCCCCGATGTTAGGGGTCTCACAGGGGTAGGTTTTTAATATGATTTGTGAAGCCAAGACCACCGAAGACAAGGAAGGCTTGTCCTGAGCGTAGTCGAAGGGATGGACAAGAAAGATTTTATACGGACAATGGTTTTTTGACGGACTATTTTTGTGACTAAGAATACAGACTTTCTACTGTTTTCCTCCCTTGTCACCTTGTCCACCTTGTCCACCAAGTCTTACCCTCACGACAATGTAAAATACCTACCCTTGTGAGATTTTAGGCGTGGGGATTGTCAATCAAGCCTTTTGCTGTTGATACATCTGCTTAAATACAGCTTGTTGTACTTTATGATCTACAATTGGGGCGGGATAACCACAGGCTTGTAATTCTAAAGGTGGAATTTTGCCTGTGACTAAATATTCTGAGTCTACCGACCGGAGTTCTGATACCCATTGGCGAATATATTCTCCTTCCCCATCAAATTTTTGGGCTTGACTGGCTGGGTTAAAAATTCTTAAGGGCTTGGGATCCATACCACTAGAGGCGCTCCATTGCCATCCGCCATTATTTGCAGATAAATCACCGTCGATGAGTTTCTGCATAAAGTATTTTTCTCCCCATTGGGGATTGATAATTAAATCTTTGGTTAAAAAACTGGCGACAATCATCCGACACCGGTTATGCATCCAGCCAGTTTGATTTAATTGCCGCATGGCCGCATCTACAATAGGATAGCCGGTTTTACCTTCACACCAAGCCTGAAAATGTTGTTGGTTATTCCGCCAGGGAAAGTTTTTGAAGGTGTCGCGGTAAGCACCTAAAGCTAATTCGGGGAAGTTATACATGGCGTGTTGATAAAACTCCCGCCAGGCTAATTCCTGTTGCCATGTGCGGATACTATTTTCTGCTTCTTCGCTGTGGCTATGTTCTGCCGCTTCTAAGGTGGCTTGCCACACTGTACGAATGCCAATAGCTCCAAGTTTTAAAGCCGCACTCAGTCTAGATGTGCCATCAATTCCAGGCAAGTTACGCTGTTCTTGGTATTTTGTGATATGATAATTAGTAAATTGCTCTAACTGTGCCTGTGCTGGGGCTTCTCCCGGTTGAATAATTAATTCTTGCTCCCAAATATATCCTAGGTCTTGGGCTGAGGGTAATTCAATTACCCCTACTTGTTGGGCAGTTTCTGTCTCAGTCTCTGTTAATCCTAGGGCATTTTCTAGGGTTGCTACTGGCTGCGCCTTGGGTCTGCTGCTCCAATTTCTCCAAAAAGGAGTATAAACAGTGTAAGGAGTTTTCGCACCTGTACGAATCTCTTCCGGTGGGTGCAGCAATTGGTCCCAAGTTTGCTGACATTCAATACCTTGTTGTTTGAGCGCAGACATCACCTCCCTATCCCGGGTTTGGGAATAAGGCTCTACGTCGGAGTTCCAAAATACAGCTTTGGCTTTTAAATCCACTGCTAAGGCTGGTATGGCCTGGATGGGGTTGTTATGAATTATTAATAATTGGCTACCTACTTGAGTATATCTCTGTTGCAGTGCTTGTAAACAGCCAATCATGTATGTTACTCTGGCGGGGGCAATATCGTCTCTTTCCAGAATCTGGGGGTCAAGGCAAAATACCCCTACTACTTTGGCGCTCCGCTCCCTAGCCGCAGCTAGTCCTGTATTATCGGAAATACGTAAATCACGACGATGCCAAAACAAAATTAACTCAGACATTGCACACCAATAATACAGCAACGGACGGGTACTTGAAAAACTATTATCATATATATAGTCGGCATTTGACTTGTGATTTTTTTTATGCTATAACCAAAGAATTAAAGAATCATGGGATGTTGGCATTTAATCGCTCCATGAGTTGATGGGCGTGGGAGGCGATCGCCTGCCAATTGCCAGATTTTACCAGTGATGATGGGAATAATTGACCGCTTAAACCCACAGCGATCGCCCCGGCTTGGATAAAATCCTCTGCATTGTCGGGGGTGACTCCCCCAGTGGGAATTAAAGGAATATGACCCAGTGGCCCTTGTAAACTTTTAATGTAGTTGACCCCGCCCACAGCTTGCACGGGAAACACCTTGACACAGCTAGCTCCCTGATTCCAAGCTGTGACTATTTCTGTAGGGGTCAAAGCACCGGGGATAATGGGGACATTTTTGGCTAGTGCAGCTTGAATCATCGCCACATCAACATGGGGAGTAAACAGAAATTGCGCCCCACAGGCGATCGCCTCTTGCAGTTGCTGGACATTGAACAGGGTACCGGTACCAATTACACAGTTTGGTAATTCTGCCCGTAATTGACTAATTAATTCCCCGGGGCGATGGCTATTCCAGGTAATTTCAATTAACTGCATTCCCCCAGAGGCGACCGCCATAGCCATTTTGGCAGCTAATTGCATATCTGAGGCGCGGATAACGGCGATCGCCCGGTGTTTTTGCAGATGTGATAACCAAACTTGATCGGACATGGGTGTGATTTTGCAACTGATTCTTAAATAGGGTTGGGAACAGGGAACAGGGAACGGGGGACACACCGAACAGTTTCAGCTATCTGTCATCCCCAAATTTTCTGATTTATTTAACCCAAAATGTACACTTTTGAGGGGAAACCCTTCAAAAACCCTGAACCTATTTTCTTGTTTAGCCTCCTCAAAGCTTTGATTTATGGTTTTACATTTATTCACCAGAGCAACTAAATAACTCCTCCCACACAGAGAACTATATATCTAGTATCATCCACCCTGAGCCAGATGGAATCAGCAGTCAAGACTTTTAAGCTTAACTTAGTTACAGCCTAAACCTACCAGGTGTAAAACCCTATCCCTGGGGTTGTGAGCCAGAATTTTCAAAGATTAATTCCTATGCTTGATGCAACTATCACCAACATAGTCGATGGGGTGCGTGGGTACGCCCACCCCTTAACCGGCGCTACTCAAGACTACGACCCATTGCTGAACTTAATTGGCGAAGCCTCCTACTGTACCCATGAATTTTACCAGCAACGGGCAGAAATTACCAAGCGACTCATTCAAGAACAGGGATTTACAGCTTGATGATACCAAGGGGGTTCAACCTCTAGACCGCGTTCTTACCTGGGAAATGGGAGACGCACCCGAAACTTTTCCCTCTGGTCTTTAGAAAACCGTTTTTTCCCCTGTGCTCACATCCCCAATCTTTGCTGTGACTCACTCACTCATGTAATTAATTGGAGCTAAAAATTATGGTATTAAGTCGCTGGGAACCTTTTAGAGAAATAGAAACCATGCAACGCCAGATGAATCGTCTCCTTGATCAAATTGCCGGACCGAGTGAAACTGGGGATATCCTGAGCGATCGCTTAACATTTGTACCCCCAGCAGAAATTGACGAAACCCCGGAGCAAGTCACCCTGCGGATGGAAATTCCCGGGATTTCACCCCAGGACTTAGATGTTAAAGTCGCAGCAGATACAGTTTCCGTCACCGGTGAGCGTAAATCTGAAATCAAAGAAGAAAAAACAGGGATGCGTCGTTCAGAATTTCGCTATGGCAAATTTCAAAGGATAATACCCCTACCATCTCGCATTCAGAACGATCAAGTACAAGCAGATTTTAGAAATGGTGTTTTATGTCTCACTATGCCTAAAGCCGAAGAAGAAAAGAGAAGAGTAGTTACCATTAGCTTACCAGGACAAGACCAGAAAGGGCTAACCGGCAGTTAACTCTCCATTTTTTTTGTGAACCAAGGGGCGATGCTCCCTCAACAGCAGTATTAAATTAATCTATCGCCCCCTTACCTATCAAACCATGTAGAAACCTACGCAGATTTACTCATCAGTTGCGATGATAACTGTGGAGGGCAATATTCAGGAACCAGCACTTTCAGCAGAGATAAGAGAGTATCTCTGTCTTCTGTTTGGGCTGCTAAGAATAGCTGATGCAGATATGGCTCTAGCTTTGTCCAAGGTATCATTGCTTCCTGGGCGGCATAAATTTTTGGATGTATAGTTCTTTGAACATTGTCTTCTTGAATCAACAGCTCTTCATAGAGCTTTTCCCCTGGACGCAACCCTGTGATCTTAATCTCAATGTCCTTCCCTAAAACTAGACCACTGAGTTTCACCATTTGCACCGCCAGATCGTAAATTTTCACCGGTTCCCCCATATCCAAGAGGAAAACCTCCCCCCCTCCCCCAGAGCGCCCGCTTGAATTACCAGGCGAGCTGCTTCGGGAATGGACATAAAATAGCGAGTAATTTCGGGATGGGTAATAGTAATCGGTTGTCGCTGCAAAATTTGCCGCTGAAATCGGGGTACCACTGAACCAGTACTATTTAACACATTACCAAACCGCACCATAATCAAACGAGTGTAAGTGTCCGGCTGTTTTGATAAAGCTTGCAAAATCAACTCAGCCACTCGTTTGGTTGTTCCCATCACACTGGTGGGACGTACAGCCTTATCGGTAGAAATTAAAACAAAAGTCTCAACTTTACACTCATTGGCCGTGCGGGTAGCTACTAGTGTACCGTAAATGTTGTTAATCACTCCTTGGGCTGGGTTCATTTCCACTAAAGGAACGTGTTTGTAAGCCGCCGCATGATATAAAGTATCAACATCATATTCTGTAATTACCTGTTTGAGACGTTCGGCATCAGTTACTGAGCCTAGACAAGCAGAACAACATAAATTAGGGTAGGTTTCTCGTAACTCTATCTCAATGTTATATAGTGCAAATTCATTTAATTCATATAGAACCAGGTGGCTGGGTTGTTGTTGAGCAATTTGGCGACAGAGTTCTGAGCCAATAGAACCACCTGCACCCGTGACTAAAACAGATTTATTTGTGATGTTGACTCGCAGTAAGTTTGGATCTGGTAGAACTTCCTCACGTCCTAAAATATCGCCTATATTAATTTGACGTACCTGATCTATGGAGACTTTACCAGATATGATTTCTGCTAGGGTGGGTACTGTTTTGACTTCTAAATCTAGAGCTTTGAGTTCCGCAACAATTTTTTGCTTTCTTTTGGGGGTAGCTGATGGAATTGCTAAGAGTACTAGCTGCACCTGGTACTTGTTAATTAGATATTCCAACTTCTCAGGACTATAAACCTGAATGCCATTAATCGCATGTTTCCATAGTTGTGAATTGTCGTCCACAAAGGCTATAATCTCAAAGTTGTTATCCTGAGCAAGTGCTTGGGATAGTTGAAATCCAGCTTGTCCGGCTCCATAGATAATTACTGGTTCCAGGAGTTGCTTGCTATCTGCTACACTACCATTGGGTTGAGAGTGCTGTTTTAATCTCAGGGGGGAACTCAGACCATATAACAGCCATCGGGCTATGAGTCTGACTTTGACTATTAAAATTAGTGTGATTAAAGTATCTAATATCTGAACAGAGATGGGGAGGAAATTGACCCGGAAAATCAAATCCAGGATGATCAATCCTCCTTGTCCCAGAATAACTGATTTGAATGCTGTGTATAAAAAGGCAAATTCACTGTACTTGAGGACATTTTTGTACATTCCCAGTAGGGAAAATAACAGGATTTTTCCGGGAATCAGCAGAATAATAGAAGGGAGATATTTAACCAGCATATCCAAAGTAAATAAACTCTGGAAATTTATGGAAAATGCAATATAAATTGCCAATAAAAATAGTAGAGAGTCAGTTAAATACAGAATCAGATGCTTTTTTGTTCTTGAGGAAGTCTTGAGAAAATGGACAATATTTTTGATAAAAACAGTTTTTTTCAAAACACTAAGCAGAAAATATGTTATTCGCATAGTTATGTATGTGAAAGTGTGATCAAACAGTTTTGAAATTAAATTTGGTAGAAACTAAGTATTAATAATCAAATCCCCGAATTCTCGTAACAATTGTACATTACCAGGACTCGGGGATATTTGGGGGATATTTAGTAAATTTACACAGTTATGATCTGCTATTCCCTCTCGCCGATTGCAAGCGGGGATTGTAACTGGCTCCGGTGCGTCCAGTGACTAGCCCACAGCACTGAGCGCCCTATGTCCCTAGCGATGCGGGGTCGAGCTTCTCGCCGAGAGCTTTGGGAGGGGACGGGGACGGGAGTAAAGGCGATTCCCTGACTACCAAAAACAATAGTGGCGATCGCCTGGGAGCGGGGCATATGGTAGTCTGAGGTGACGAGATAGACGTGGCGAATATTATTTTGTTGCAAAGGTGCAACCATGGTGGTAAAATTAGTAACTGTATCTGTGGCGCGGTTGTCGTACTGGATGCGATCGACTCCCTGTGGCCCTTGGCTGTGAAGGTCGTCTAAGATGCTCCGGATTTCCGGATCGCCCACGGAGACCCAGATGGGAAGGTCAGGGAATTCTTGAGCCATTTCTCGGGTGAATTTGGCTCTGCTGTTTTCCCCACTGAGCATCAAGATGGCTTGGGGGTGGGGATTTTGTTGACGTGCTATGGCTAGACGCAAGGGGATAGCGGTGGCTATGGTGAACATTCCCAGACAACCAGCTAGGGTAAATAGGCGCAGAGGTTTGAGCATAATCCATGGATGAGATTTCAGCTATATGCCTATGTTAGAGGCAAATTTTTCACCTGACAGAATTTTCCCCAGATATGCGTTTATCTCACCTTTACCTGAGATTCTAGCCACTGGTTAAATGTGGCGATCAACCTTTGGATTTTTGGTAAAATTACTTCTATATCGCACCCAGGGTAGTGTTAAAGGCGATCGCACTAGCACCAGTATAGGTAGGCGATCGCACCGGCACTAGTATATTTGGTAGTACACTCCTATTTTCCCTGATGTGTACCATTTAACCAGGCTTCTAGGTCAACAATAGTAGTAAAGTCTAGGAGGGCTTCCCCTAGGGACTCCAGTTGATTTAGGTCTAGGGAACGGATTTGAGCTTCTTGGTTGGGTGACAATACCCCACAGCGACGCTTCAACAGACGGATAATTAGCTGGGCTTCACCTTCCTGTTTACCCTCTTTAGCTCCTAGTTGAAACACATCCCGATAGAATCTTGTCTGGGTAATATCTGCTGTTTTCAGGTCTACAATAATTTAATGAATTTATAGTCATTTATGTACATTTGTAGTATAATATTATGAATGTACGATCATTAAATGAATGAAACTATCTGATTATGCAAAAAAGGTAGGGATAAGTTATAGAACTGCGTGGCGTTGGTACAAATCCGGCGTAATCACAGGTTATCAACAACCTACAGGAACCATAATTATTAATCTACCTGAAACTAACCAAAACCCTAACAAAGTTGTAGCTATCTACTGCCGTGTTTCTGATAATGGTTCAAAAGACAACTTAGAAAGACAAGCTGAAAGGTTAACCCAATATGCTACAGCTAGGGGGTACACAATATATAAAGTTGTTAAAGAAATCGGCAGTGGGTTAAATGACAACCGCAAACAGTTGTCAAAGCTTCTAAAAGACGATAAGTATAATATTCTTCTGGCCGAACACCCTGATAGAGTAGCAAGGTTTGGTTTGAACTATTTAAAGATTCTTCTTAATAAACTAGGTAAAGAGTTGGAAATTGTTAATCAAGCTACTGAAGGTAGAGATGAACTAATGCAAGATCTAGTATCGATAATATACTCGTTTAGTGCAAGGATGTATGGGTTAAGAAGAGCAAAGAGAAAAACAGAACGTATCACTCAGGAGTTACAAAATGAAGCTGATTGAGCGTCATGTTATTAAACCAAGTCACCCAGCATACAAAGAAATAGATGAACTTTGCTTTAAATCGAAGAACCTATACAATGCTGTTAACTTCATAGTTAGACAGGAATACATCCATAACAACAAGCATATTAATTATGCGGGAGCCTATCACCTAATCAAAGAATCTGTTGATTATAAAGCTTTGCCAGCAAAGGTAAGTTGTCAAATCATTAAATTAGTTGATAGATGCTGGCTTTCATATTTTGCAGCTATTAGTTCTTTTACGACCAACCCTGATAAGTTCAAAGGTCGGCCTAGACTACCTGGATATAAACATAAAACAAAAGGTCGTTGTGTGGTCATTTACCCGGCACAGGGTATTAGCAAAAAAGGCTTAAAAAAAGGGTTATTACAACCTTCAGGTACAAATATATCTATTTCAACTGCTATTCAAAGTCAAGTTAAAGAACTTAGATTAGTACCTAGAAGTGGATTCCATGTAGTAGAGGCTGTTTATGAAAAGAATGAAGTAGTCACAGTTAGGAATCAATATATTGCAGCTATCGATTTGGGGCTTAATAACCTGGCCACCATAGCTTCAAACAAAAAAGGCTTTCAGCCGTTGATTATTAATGGTCGCCCATTAAAGTCAACCAATCAATTCTTTAATAAACAAAAAGCCCAACTCCAATCGAAGCTTCAAACTCAAGACCCCAATAGATACACCTCCAACAAAATATCCAATCTTCTCACCAAAAGAGATAGTAAAGTTGATACCTATCTACACCAAGCTAGTAGAACCATTATTAATTACCTTCGACAAAATCAGATTGATACTTTGGTGATTGGTAACAACAAACAGTGGAAGCAAGATATTAATATTGGTAAGCGTAACAATCAAAATTTTGTTCAGATACCGCACTATAAATTTATCCAGCAGTTGGTTTATAAAGCTAACTTAGCTGGCGTTAAAGTTATTATCAACGAAGAAAGTTATACCTCTAAGGCTAGTTTTCTTGACCTTGATAATATCCCGGAGTACCAAAAAGGGGCAGAACGTGTATTTAGTGGTAGAAGAGTAGCTCGTGGGTTGTATAAAGCTTCTAATGGAAGGTTAATAAACGCTGATTTAAATGGGGCGTACAACATATTAAGAAAAGCAGTCCTGAACGCTTTTGCAGACGGGATAGAGGGGTTAGGAGTAACTCCAATCAGGTTTACCCCTGGTAAAGTGACTTTGTAGATTTGTCTATAATTTCACAAACTCTAACATCTTCAATATTTCCTCTGGACTGATTTGGGGGAATTTGCTTACTAGTATAGCCTCTATCAAGTCTAGTCTTTGTGTGAATTGTGTTTTGTTCTCTACATTTTGCAGTAGTTTTTGGGCTGCTTCACCTACCCGGTTTTGAGGGAGAACAATTAACTGCAATATTCCTAGGTTAGGACTTAGGTCTGTTTCTGATAGCAAGTCTTCCAGGTAAAGTCTCTGTACTTTTTTCTCTAAATCTCCATAAGGTATTTCTGACCCCAGTTCATGACTACGGGATTTGAGGATGATTAGTCCCTGCCATGCTCTGCTGATGTTGTATTCTTTCAAGTATGAGTGGACTGAGGCAAAGTAGCGCCCATAAAAACCTTTATCTGGTTCCATTTGCGCTTCCACAAATACTATGGGTAGGTTGAGGTCGTCCCCTATGGGAGTTAAAACCCCATCGTAGCGAAATTCCTCTGCCTTAATCACTGGGCTGAGTAGTCAAACTCACAGTCTGGAGGAATTCCCGGTATCAGTTCAGCCAGTAGGCTCTTTTGAGTTAGGAATATACGGTAAAATAGCTTGTCTGTTTTCATCACTCTGGGTAGGTTGATGTCCTCCCCTATGGGAGTTAATACCCCATCGTGGCGAAATTCCTCTACCTTAATCACAGGGTCGGAGTATTCAAACTCACAGTCTGGAGGGATTCCTGGTATCAGTTCGGCAAGGATACCTGGTTGAGTTAGGAATATGCGGTAAAATAGCTTATCTGTTTTCATCTTTTTTCAGAGCAGCGATCGCCCCCAGGGTAGTGTTAAAGGCGATCGCCTATTATTTCACCCTATATCAATTGCAGAATAAACAAGCCCTTTAATTATCATTCTTTACGTCTTTTGTCAATACTTTCTCACGAGAATATGTGGTAAGTTGCTTTAAATACATTTCCAGAAAGGCGATCGCTGCTGCTGTCATGAGCAAGTTTATCCAGGCTCCAACACTACCGAACAGATAAATGTTCAGGCCTATGGCACTGGTAAATATCATATAGCTAATGGCGACCTGGGAGTGATTCCATCCGGCTTGGTGTAAACGTTGATATAGGTGAGTGCGATGGGCTTTAAAAATATTTTCCCGGCGCTTTAACCGGCAAATTAAGGTATAAATAGCGTCTCCAGCGATGGGTAGGGTGATGGTTAAGGCCGACCATGCTTGCACAACAGAGGCATCATGGGAATAATTGAATAGGGCTATGGCTACTGTAGCCCCTAAGACAGTACTACCCACATCTCCCATAAATATCTTGGCGGGTGACCAGTTCCAGTACAAAAATCCCGCTAGAGCAGCGATCAGCAGCACCCACAGAGGTTGATTTCCCATCAGTGCTATCAAACTCAGTTGAATCATGGTTACCCCCCCTACTAGACCATCTAAACCATCCATGAAGTTGTAGAAGTTAATCAGGGCGGTCATACCCACGAGGGTGAGAAGGATAGCGACTGTAATACCAACCGGACCGAGGTTGGTTAACCAGGGTTGGGGAAAGATCCCAAAGAAAGATATGGCGATACTAGCTGCAACTATCTGTACTAAGTATCTCAGCCTAGCTGGAATTTGCCAACGGTCATCCAGTAAGCCAACCACTGTCAGAGGTAGGAGTACTAACCAGATATGGCTAACGTTGATCTGGGCTGTACTGAGAGTATTGGGGGTAAATAGCCAGGAAAAGCACCAACTGACAATGAAAAAGGAGGCTACAAAACCCAGTCCGCCCCCTCTGGGGGTAGGTTGAGTGTGGGAACTGCGCTCATTGGGAATATCTATGAGATGGGCGCTAAGTTGATTTTTGATCAGATAGACCAACAGACAACTAAGCAGGAAGCTCAGGGGAATGAATATGAGGTAAATCACTTGGTATGAAATTGGTATTAGATTTTAGATGTCTAAGTTAAAGCAAGTAGATGCATGGGGTGTAATTTATAACTCTTTGTATAAAATTAATGATTAATTAATATTTGGTACTATAATCTCTAATTGCCACTACTCAGATCCCCGACTTGTGTTGATAATCTTCTCATCTGATCACATGATCACAAGTGCTGATAGAAGTCGGGGATCTTTTACAGAGGCGTTGGGCTTTTACCTAGGAGGGATGCTGTAAATTCCAGTTGTCCAAACACCAGGTAATGAGTTTAAATAATCCCTTGTGCCCGCATCAGGGCGATTTCTTCTCTCAGACCTGTTTCTAATGAGCGGGGCGTAAAACCAAAGTCTCGTGTAGCTGCTGCGTAAGGATAGGCTTTATCTTCTTGGAGTCGCAGAATTTGTTCCCGTCTCACTGGGGAACGTCTACCCAGGGTTTTCTCCAGGAGAGTAGCTAAAGTAATACCCATGCTAAGAGGTAGAGAAAGCTGATATACAGGTTTACCCATGAGTTTGCTTAGGAGTTTGAGCAGGTCTCGAAAGGTGATAATGGTTTCCCCAGAAAGGTCGTAGGCTCCCTGGATATGTGGGGATTGCCAAACATCGAGGAGAGCTTGAGCTAAGTCCTCAGTATGGACTGGTTGTAGGAGATTATTGCCCTTACCGAAGACAGGAAAGAATTGATACCGATGGCAAAACTTGATCAGCTTGTGTAGGTTTTTGTCTTTGGGAGAACCATAAATCATGGTTGGGCGTAGCAAGCAATAAGACCCACCATACTGGGATAGAACTTGTTCTGCTTGTTTATACTCAGCTGAATATTGGTTGTATTGAGAGTAAACCCCTGTTGTACCAATGATGATTAATCGCGGAGTTTGCTGGAATTTATTCAGGCTATCTAGGAGGGTAGGAATCTGGCGCAGTTGGACTAAATGAATGATAGTTGTAAAAGTTGCTTGGGATAGAACTGTGTCCCATGTATTAGGGTTAGCGCTGTCGCCTTGGTAATAGGTAAGTTTAAGATTTAGGGAGTTTATGAAATCGCGGTTACTGCTAGGACGAACTAAGCAACTGATTTCCGAGCCAGGATGAAGGGTGGCAATTTTTTGTAGGAGTAGTCCACCGGTGAGTCCTGTGGCTCCTGTTAATAATGTTTTCATAATATATGATAAGTTATTTATCCCTGAGATTTAGATTTGAGTAATACGTTTTCATAGGTCTGGTAAGTTTGAGTAAACATATGATCAAAGGTAAATTCCTGTTCATATCTTTGTCGGGCTGCGGTTCCCATTTTGTAACGTAATTCCGCATTTTTTATTAATTGCTTGAGTCGGTTTTCCAAGGTGTGCACATCACCGCGAGGGATGGTGAAACCAGAAACTCCTTCATCAATAGCTTCTGCTGCTCCACCAACATCGGAAGCAATCACTGGTAGTCCCGCCCGCATGGCTTCAATAATAGTTCGGGGAAAGCCTTCCCAATGGGAGATTAGGGCAAATATTTGGGCTTGAGCTAAGACTTGAGCAATATCTTGGCGGAAGCCCAGAAAGTTTACTGTTTGGGAAAGACCTAATTTAACAGCGAGGTTTTTGATATTATCTAGTCCAGGTCCATCTCCCACCAAGTTGAGTTGAGCACCGGATACTCTTTGAAAGGCTTGGAGCAAGGTGTAGTGATCTTTTTGTTTATCAAACCGGGCTACCATGACAATTTTCACTGGCTCACTATCAGCGGGGTTCGACCTCAGGGATGGGGAAATATCTGGCATACCATTGTGAATGGTTTTAAGTCGCTTGGGGTTCATACCGGTTTTTAACCCGATATATCGGTCGTGGTCAGACACACAGATAATTTGATTGGCCAAGGGTTCTGCCAATCGCTCAATGATTTGATAAATTTTGCGGGTAGGTTGAGGAACACCTTCAGTAAAAGCCCAACCGTGGGCTGTGAACAAGCAAGGAGTTTTGGTTATTTTCCCGGCTAAACGCCCCAAAATTCCTGCTTTACTGGAATGGGTGCTAATAATATCGGGGCGGAATTGTTTAATAGTTTGGAGGAAAAACCGCAGGGTCTGCCAGTCTTGAAAGGGCTTAATCTGTTTGTGAAATGTTGTACAAGCACGAAAGTCTATATTGTTGGTGTATAGGTCGTCCGTGTAAAGTCCCGGCATTCCAGTAATAACTAGGACTTGATGTCCATCAGCTTGTAAGGCCTTACTCAAGTCACGCACATGAACTTGTACACCCCCAACTGTATCAGCGCGGGTGATTATATATAAGATTCTCATTATTAAGGTTGGTAAGTAGTATTCAGTTAGGTCTTAGAAGCACTGAAAAGCCAGATATACAAAGTTCTTCATCTGATTCTGAGTTTAGATCCCCGACTTCTATCAGCACTTGTGATCAGATAACAAGATTTTGTTCAGAAGTCGGGTATCTTTGGCCTTGACCTATTAACTTTGAGGGTGTTTTCAAACTTCTATTTAATTTATACCTGGTAATAATCCCTATACCAATCGATAAAACGCCTGATACCCACCTCAATGGGAGTAGCAGGTTTAAAGCCCACATCTGCAATTAAATCATCAACATCAGCATAGGTCATGGTCACATCCCCGGGTTGCAAAGGCAACATATTCTTTTGTGCCTTCATCCCCAAGCAGTCTTCTATCACCTGAATGAAATGTAACAACTCCACAGGATTGTTATTACCGATGTTATATATTTTATAGGGTGCTTTACTAGTCCCTGGGTCAGGTTTATCCCCCGACCAATGAGGATTACCTTGGGGAATAGTATCGATAACTCTTACCACCCCTTCGATGATATCATCAATGTAAGTAAAATCACGTTTCATTTTACCATAATTGAATACATCAATGGGTTGACCTGATAAAATGGCTTTGGTAAATAAAAAGTAGGCCATGTCCGGCCTTCCCCATCGTCCATAAACGGTAAAAAAGCGTAGTCCGGTGGTGGGTAATCCGTAGAGGTGGCTGTAAGTATGTGCCATTAGCTCGTTGGCTTTTTTACTGGCAGCATATAAACTAATCGGGTGGTCTACATTATCATGGACGGAAAAGGGTATTTTAGTGTTGGCTCCATAGACAGAACTGGAGGAGGCAAATACTAAATGTTTGACTTGGGAGTGACGACAACCTTCTAAGATGTTGGTGAATCCGAGAATATTACTGTTAATATAGGCGTGGGGATTTTGGAGAGAATACCTCACCCCAGCTTGGGCTGCGAGGTTGACAACTACATCAAATTGATGTGTTGTAAATAGGTTGTTGATTCCCTCTTGATCCGCTAAGTCCAGTTGAGTAAAGGTGAATAGCTGCTCTGATTGCAGTTGAGCTAGGCGAGCTTGTTTGAGGGAAACGTCATAGTAGTTATTCAGGTTATCGAGTCCTATAACCTCGTCACCGCGGTTTAATAGTCGCTCGCTCAGGTGGAAGCCAATAAAGCCTGCAGCACCTGTAACTAAGATTTTCATAATTTTTTTATTGGCATCCTAGGGTTTAGATGTTTAACTAAAATAATTTTTGTAACAACTCATCAATTGTTTCTAAGTGATGGAAACCACATACTCATAGTTCTTACCGGGGGTAAGTATAGGTAAAACCGATGACTAGATGAGATAAATTCTGCTATTCCACCAGTTCAACATGGGACTATTACTTTCACCCAGGGTTATTAGAACTTAATCAAGGCGATCGCTTCTCATTTATGGATGCTCATCTGATCTTCAAGCTAGTTGACAGGTAAGCGATCGCCCTCTGACATTTCTTAGTAACGTACTTGTGCGATCGCCTTTCCTTGTACTAATAATTTTTAACACGCAGTATATTTGTATTTACATCATGGCACTTAGTTTACATTGCAACGGTTTCACAATCACCATTACTTTTCAGCTAAAATCAGAGCTAATCCCAGATCAATAATTTCCTGGCGATCAACCATCTTCTCTAATGTTTCTATATCGTAAATCCCCTCTGCTACTTCCAGGGATGCTGCATTGAGGGCTTGTTCATAGCTATCTTCCAGACACAGGCGCAGTTCTGGAGGTTGGAGATAATACCCTCCTGCTTTGCGCCGTTTATTTTTCCTTTGAATCTCCAGAACCGAGTTACGAATAGAAACATCCCAAGAACGTGTAGTCCTATTTTCAGCCTGTTGTTTAATCAGATGCAGGAGCAGAATTTTCCCATGACTACAAATATTATTGATTTTGTCGTCTCTGCTCATTTCTTCCAAGTCTTCCACAATGGCTAGGGCCCCAGAAATGTCACCTTGAAGCAACAAGCCTTTTAATTCTAAGAGTTCTTCCATAGGTTAGGGTCATCTAGCTTATCTACTGTAGTATATCTTTCAATTAGTTTATACTTCGGTACTATAGCGTAGTTGGTGAAAACTATTCAGGTGTTGCTGTTGGCTGTGGGGTCAATCAAAGCCAGGGCGTGATTGATAATTTCCTGTTGATTCACCAGGTTTTCTAACTCTTCGGTTTCGTAACGTCCCCCTTCTACTTCCAGAGAGGCTTGATCAATAGCCATGGGGTAAGCAACCTCTAGGACTTGAAGTAAATCTTCTGGGTTTAAATAATGTCCCCCTGCTTTGCGCCGCTTATTTTTCTCCCTAATTTCTCTGACACTATTGCGAATAGAAACATCCCAGGATCGCGTGGTACGCTTTTCCGCCTGTTGCTTAATTAAGTGCAATAGCAGTATAACTGTGTAACTACGAATATTGTTGATTTTGTCATCCCGACTCATTTCTTCTAAGTCTTCAACAATGGCTAATGCCCCAGAAATGTCACCTTGAAGCAACAAACCTTTTAATTCTAGGAGTTCTTCCATAGCTGAGGATGATTTAACTTAGCTTTTCTTCTAGTCAGATTTTAGCACTTTAAAATTGATTCCTATTGAGAGAGGTGTTTAACTGCTTCTTCTTTTTCAGTCTCAAAGGAGCGATCGCCTCTATTATATTGCCCTAGGAATAAAACCCCTATCAATCCCTCAGATGGGAAAAATCTCAACTATGGTCAATGGTCAGGGGAATCGCTAAATATCTAAGCTCAAAGCAATAATAACCTAAACATTATCGTTCATTTACTAACCTTTAGTTGTAAAGTGTAAACTTCTTGGTACAGTGACTCATAAAGGCTTACCACATGATTAATTTCAAAGTTTTCCTGAATCCGATGGCGAACCTGTTCTCCCAAGGTGAGACGCTGGGAACTTGGGAGACTGAGTAAGGATTCAACAGCCTCAGCTAAACCGATCATGTCATCACGAGCAACAACTTTACCTGTCTCCCCAACAATATAGCCTGAGTCCCCCACATCGGTGACAACACAAGGAACACCACACCCCATGGCTTCACCTAAAACAATGGGAAAGGCTTCGCCATAGGAAGAAGGGGAAACTAAAACATCCAGGGAAGCCATGAGCCGGGGAATGTCTTGACGCAGACCTAACAAATGGGTGACGTGGCTGACTTGAGCCTTGTCCATGGCTTGCATCAGTACAGAATTATCAGTATCAATACCACTTCCCGCCAGCAAGAAATGGGCATCTGGTCTTTTTTGATGTAGATAGCCAGCAGCTGCAAAAAAGCCTGTATGATTCTTTTGGGGGTCAAAGCGAGCAATCACACCCACCAAAGGTGTATCGGCTGCAATCCCTAACTCTTGTCGTACAGATTCACGAAAGTTTGGGTTGGGCTGAAATCTTTCTAGATCAAAACCGTTCGGTGTGACTATGAATTTATCTGGAGCATAACCAAGTGATGTATGAATATCCTTCGCTATAGCAGAACAGCACTGAATGCGATGGGGAATAATTGGGGATAGTCGCGCACATAATCCTGCAACCAAGCGAGTAGTGGCTTTATTCTTTTCTTTGGATAGGTCACTATGGTGAATAGCCCAAATTACCTTTGACACTCCAGCCATAGAAGCAGCTAAACCACCTAGTAAGTCAGCATGATACATCCAGGTATGAACTATATCAGGTTGACTGTGTTTTAATAACTTGACTAGCTTGAGTAAAGCCAAGGGATTGGGAATTGTGCGACTCATCCCCAAGGCTGTGACGGGAATACCTAGGGCTTGAATGCGTTTACCGATCGCACCAATATCAGTTAGGGATATGACTTGAGGGGTAAATTCTGGTGATAACCGCTCTAGAAGTTTGAGCAGCATCATTTCTGCTCCGCCAGTGTTAAGTCCGGTGATGATAAGAGTAAGTTTAATCACATGGGTACGATTGAGTAGTGGGATATCAAGCCTATTAGCCATATTGTAATAATTTGTCACCGCTAAAATAGCTAATACCAGCAATCTATAGGATAAAAGGATGGGGTTACCCACCAATCCCGGTAGACTGACTTGCCGATCTAAACCCAGACTTTCGACTTTTATCTGAATTTAGTGATAAATTCAGATAATTTGGTCATATGGTGATGGTAATCAAATACTTCACGACCTCGCCTTTGACCTGCAATCCCAATCTGTAATGCACGCTCCGGATATTGCCATAATCTTATAATTCCATCGGCTAAAGCATTTAATGTGTCTCCTGATACAATCTCTGCATGGATTCCGGCATCCAAATATCGGGGAACATCTGGAACATTGGTAGTTAACACTGGACGCCCTGTTGAAAGAAACTCAGGTAGTCTAGTGGGAAATGCAGCCTTAACAGTTTGGCAATCAGGACGAGGTAACACTAAGCAATTGGCAGAACAAAGTGTAGAAAGGTAATTTTCATCACTTACTCTCCCCAAGAAACGTACACGAAAACGTAAAATTTCATCTTGTTCGCAAATCTGGCGTTGTTTTGCCGCCAGTCCAGATAAACCATCTGTGCCCAAAACGTCCAAACGAATAGGACACCCTTTGGAAAAGGCTATTTTGACTGCATCTAGTAAGTTTTCAAATCCATCACCAAGTTTACAAGTACCTGCATAAAGTACAACAAAATGTTTATCTTTAATTTCTGTATCTGGGGGTTTTAGTTGCTGACTGAGAGAATAATCAAAAATACTAGGAAGAATCAAGCAAGGAATTTGGTGACGAATGTACTTTTCCGAAATATAATGAGTGATGGCAATTACACCTTGAGAACCCAAAAGCGGTAAATGACGTCCTAACCAATCGTCATAAAACATAGGATTAATCAGCCCGCCTTTAAATCGGCTAGGGGGGAACCACTCCACCATATCGTAAAATAGTGGAACACCATAAAAACGTGCCAGCATGACCACAGGCAAATAAGATATTAGACTTCTGCCATAAATCATGATGCTGTCAACTTGGGCAGTGTGTATTAATTTATAAACCCTGACCCAGCTTTTGTAAATAGCTTGCCAGTAGTTCCAAATGCGTTGGATAAGCGATAATTTTCTACCATCATTCTCGTAACAGTTTTCAGTTTCGTATTTGATATTTTGCCAAGATAGTTCCCCGGTATCTGTGTGGTCTTCATTCCGCAAAGGTATACGCGCAGTTGTTACAACAAACACTTCAAAACCATTTTCATTCAATCCCTTAGCTAAAGTCCTTATTCTTGATGCACAAGCACTTCCAAATGGGAACTTAAACCAACCAATAATTAATATTTTATGATTTTTCTGCATAGAAGAACGAAATTTATTTGTAAGAATTGAGGACTAAGTTTATGGAGTCAAAGACGGAGTAAATTCACGGTCATAAAATTGAGCATGAAGAGATTGTTCAAAACAAGTATAGATCAACAGTGTTCCCAAACCATTTATTGCTACTTGGCTATTGGGCACTTGACCCTAATTTCACAGCCAACAATGGTTGCAGCGATACTATTAAATATTGCTATGATGTCATCTTTACTAGCCAGTTTAAATATTAATAATATTTAAGCCGATACTTTATTGAATCAACGAGAAATATTATTACATAATAGTTTAAAAATCCTATAGGATTTGGTCTCTGTAAAAAGTTTAATGCAATAATTAACCAGCATGATATTAACAGCTTTCGATGTACAGTGTTTGATTGACTAAAAACTAGATATGTCCAGTATAAGAAACCTAAAAATGAAAGTAAAGTACCCACTATTCCATATCTTGCCAATGGTTCAAAAAGGTTAGCCCCAATATAAATATTATAGTACTTACTACTTATATCTTCACGATATCTATGCCCTTGTCCAATTAAAGGTGAATCCATGAAAGCTTCCGCCGCCAGAGAAAAAAGTTCAGATCTGTTATCACCAACAGTTAGTCCTTCTGAAGAACTTTCATCTCGTTCAAATCTCTGTATGGTCAGACGATATAGTGTGAAATTAGTTTCACTATCGTATTTAGCAGTATTTACATAAAATCCTAGGGATGTGATGATAATTGATCCTAACAAAAAATATTTTAGTCGTTTTAAATTACCGTAAAAAATAATTAAGTATACGCAAAGTGTAATATAAAATGCCATGGATAAAGTAAAGATTCCTCCTATTATTAGGATCCACTCTAGTTTCTTGGAAAAGCCATATATTTTATTAATCAGCAATGCAAAAGTAATGTAATAAGCAAAAGTTCCTGGTTCATCAAAGAAACCTGCAATTCTTATTATAGTTGCTCTTCCCACATAATTAATTGAGTTACTAAATGTCAGGAGAAAATTATAAGCTGTTCTTGTATCAAGATTTTGATGAGTTGAAAATATATCTATTGCCCCTACTATTCCCAAAAAGAAAGCCGCAGTTCCCATAATAGCCATGAGAGTTATTACGTAAATGAAACTCTTCGCCATCTTATGGATTGAATAAAAATTATATACATAAATGTAAAGTAAAAGTATGGCTATATACTGTATACTTATTGTAATATAACTCCCTTGATGGAATTCACCATGGAGGAAAGAAAGGGGAAATACAAAGAAGAATGCTTGAGCAATGAGGATGCCGACCATTGTTCGGTTAGGAAGAATAATTCGACCCTTGATAACTAAGAGAAAAGAGGTTAAAGCTAGTCCACCAGCGATGAGGATTTTATGAGGGTGGTTTGGGACTGCAAAAATAAATGTAAACGGTGCTGCAGATGTAAAAAGAATCCAAATAAGCAAAAAGTTGAGAAAATCTCCGCGGGTTGAGAGGAATCTTATGTCTTGAGAATTAAGACTATCATAATTATTTTTGCGGTTTTTCCATTGGTCTAGAATTTCTAAATTACTCATATATTCATGTTGATAATAAAAATATTTACCATTTACAATCTCTCTAAGAGCGAATTCATCTAATTAGGGAGCATAAAGACCAATATCCTGCAGATAGTGTACTGCCATTCGTTGATTAATCAGGTCATATCTATCATAAGGGCGATCGCTCCCAGTTAGAGGATGTCTGTCAGGGCGGATCGCTCCCAGTTAGAGGATGTCTGTCAGGGCGATCGCTCCCAGTTAGAGGATGTCTGTCAGGGCGATCGCTCCCAGTTAGAGGATGTCTGTCAGGGCGATCGCTCCCAGTTAGAGGATGTCTGTCAGGGCGATCGCTCTTGGTTAAAGGATGTTTGTTAGGGCGATCGCCCCTGAGTGGTTATGCTACCTGAATATATTCCCAGGGGTTTTTAGCCTGGGGTAGAGGTTGGTTATTTTCTTGGTAAAGCTGAAGATAACTGTCAATCACTTGCTGGCCATGTTTGGCTGCTTCCTCATAAGTATTCCCGTGGGTGTGGATGTCTTGAAAAGGGAAGTCAGGGAGGTGGACTACATAGCAGTTATCCTCTTGAGACCAGAAAATAATCATACTATAATGTGAATTCATTGCAATTCTTCTAGTCTTGCGAGTCTTTGTTTAACTTGTTTCTCTAAATAGATTTTAGCATCGTCACCATCCTTACCTGCAATTGTAATCGGCATATCTGGCATTTTTTCGTGAATCCAGATTGTGTGACTACCTTTACCAGTCCGTTGGATAAATCCGGCTTTTAACAACATTGCCTTTAGTTCTCGAATTTTTCTAGGCATTCAATTAAAAGTTATTAAATAAATATATCGATCCCCGTCAGCTGTTAGTTAAGTCATATTTTTCAGGGCGATCGCGCTTGGTTAAAGGATGTTTTTCAGGGCGATCGCGCTTGGTTAAAGGATGTTTTTCAGGGCGATCGCCCTTGGTTAAGTCATATTTTTCAGGGTGATCGCAATTTTTTTTGGCTGAATATATGCTGATTCCAACTCAGATGTTACATGAGTTTCTGGTATGGGCAATAATATTACTTATTAACTAAAACAGAATTATAAACATTTTGATATGCATCAGCCACCACCTTTACAGACCATTTGTCAACTGCGCGTTGTCGTGCCGCCAGTCCAAGGGTCATCAGTCGTGAGAAGTCAGATAAAAGCCACTGTATACCGTGAGCCAAATCAGTGGTATCAAAGGCTTTGGCTAAATATCCAGTTTTGAGATGTTCTACAATATCAGGTAGCCCACAGGTATTAAAGGCAATCACTGGGGTTCCACAGGCGTGAGCTTCCAAGCCGGTATTAGGTAAGTTATCTTGGCGGGAAGGAATTATCATGACATCAGCCGCACTATAAAGAATACGTAGACTGAGTTCATCATGCAAACGCCCCATGTAGTGAATGGGAAAACCTAAATCAATGGGTTCCTTTGGTGCTAGTTGCCCGAACACGACTAATTGTAATCCAGGCATTTGTCCCCGTAGATGGTTGAGGGCTGCTTGCAACAGGTCAAATCCCTTACGGGGGTCACGACTACCGTTTAAGGCACCAAATAACAGCAAGGGAACATCAAGAGGGAGATGCAAGAGTTTTCGCGCTAGGTTTTTCTCAAAGGGTTGCCAAATATCGGTGTTAATGGTGTTTGGCACTACCCTAACTGGCCAATCAGCCATTAAGGCACTTTTGGTCACACAATCTGCCAACCATTGACTGGGGGTAACGATTTGCAGAGGTTTTTGCCAGTGTTTACGCTTCCGGTTCCATGTCCAGCGGTTGAGGTCAAACCCACTTTCATAACTGGGGCGGTTATCTTTCCAGTAGCCCTGACACCACCGGAATTCTTCGGTGTAATGTTCTGCTCCACAGAAAGCCCACATATCATGGAGAGTCCACACTACGGGCTTACCCAGTTTAGTAATGTCAGGGATTGACAACATTTCACCATTCACCCAGTGCAGGTGTAACACATCTGCATCTGTGCAATTCAGGCGATCAGACCAGGTAGAGGGGATAATGGCAGGGGAATGGAGAATGGGGTTATCTGTTCGCAGCCATTGTCGGGGTAAGCTCCCCAATTGGGGGCGGAGTCGAGCTAATCCCTTGGCGAGTTTGGTTTTATGACTCTGTACAGTCCAATCACCGGATGTTGCTACATTCACCGCCATAGTGGAATCTAGTCCATGGAGGCGTAGAGCTTGGTGGATACGATAGGCAGCCCGGGCTGCGCCACCCTGTATATCAGAGTGGCTAATATGGATTATTTTCATTTGATTAGAAAATTTCTTGATATTCTTAATATCGATGTATAATTAATTATGGTTTTCACCACCTCAATTGCTTTTTAGGATACGAATTAGCTTTAAGCGCAATCGCAATATAAATAGCAAGGGCTTCCTGAAAACTGTACTTTTTTGAGACCATGTTATGGCGGTTAGATAAAACTTATTGAAACGGGAAGGATTGAGAGCAACCACTTCTGACATGAGTTCCTTAGCTACATCAAATTTTTTACCTACCAAGTAGGAAAATACTAAACTTGTCAATCGAATTGGTAATATCGAGCTAGTATTAGCAAAACTCTCAAAAGCTTTATGTCCATCTCTCTCCAGGGGATCAAAGCCTTGATCCCTCCTTGTCATGGCGCAAGCAACGGCAAACTCCGACAAATAAGTTTGCTTTTTCACCTTGGAGGGAACTTTACTGACAGAACTGACAGAACCTTCAATTGGTTCCCTTTGATATAAGATTTTTGGAACAATAGCAAAACGAGTGACTGTAGCCATTCTTAACCAAAGGTCGTGATCCTGGGCAAACTCGAAAAATTCACGATAGCCCCCCACTTGATCATAGCAGCTGCGCCGAAACATCACTTCTCCGTGACTAAAGAGGTTATAATTAATTAATTGAGATAGTTGATCCTCAGCTATAGTTCGGCATACAACCTCCCATGTATTTTTCACCATGTTAAAATTGCGCATATAACAGCCCACAACCCCAACATCAGGATTTCTCATCAGTAAGTCAACTTGCATCTCTATGCGATCAGGTAAAGAAATATCGCCAGACCCATGAATCGCAATTAATTCTCCTTGAGAAGAAGCAATTGCACCACGCAAAGCCCTTACCAATCCTTTGTTTTCGTGGGTGAGCAGACGAATTCGTGGATCTTGATAAGATGCCAGTTCATCTAAAGTGTTGTCTGTTGAGCCATCATCTACCAGAATAATTTCGACATTTGAATATGTCTGCTTTAGTAGACTATCGACAGAAGGCTTTACATAAATAGCACGATTGTAAAAAAGCGAAATAATACTAACAAGGGGTTTATCTAAAACTTCATTGCTGTGTGTCTGATTCACTTCTCAATTTTACCTTTGCTAGGTTATATAGAACGATCTAAATAATATTCAAACTGAAAGAGTAACTTTTATAATATCATTACAATCAACATCTAAGTGCAAGGGAGCAAAATTATCAACTTTATTAGTCTATTGACTCTAATTGCTAAAAAATTATTTTCAATGTTGTTGCATCTCACTGAAAATACTGACGCCAAGGTGAGATAGCTTTTTATTTATCTGATCATAACCTCGATAAATTTGCCATGCATTGCTAATATTAGTTGGGCTATCTGCTACCAAACCCGCAATCATCAAGGCGGCACCGGCTCTTAAATCCAGGGCTGTTACTTCAGTTCCCTGAAGTTTATTGCCTCCCTGAATGACCAAAAGATTATCCTTAACTTCATAATTCATTCCCATTTTGGCCAGTTCCTCTGCATAGGCGTAGCGTCCAGGAAATCTCAGATCAATGACCCGGCTTTCTCCTTTAGCCATTGCGCCTAAGACAGTAAATAATGGTTGCATATCCGAATTAATTCCCGGATAAGGGCCTGTACTGATATCAATGGGATAACAGCTTGAACCTCGAACAATTAGGCGGTTATCTAAGCGATAAAAACGAACCCCACTTTCCCGCAGATGAATCAGAGGAACTTCTAAGTGTTCAAAGGGAAAGTCTACAATCTCGACATCTCCATTAGTGACAGCAGAACCAATTAGCCAGGTGAGTGCTTCAACATTGTCGGCAATTACCTCATGGATGGTACTACCTAATTCATTCACCCCTTCAACAATAATGCTTTCTTGTCCACGGACTTCTATCTTAGCTCCCATGGATCGCAAAAACTTAATCAGATCCTGAATTTCGGGACGGATGTGTGGTCCCCAAATGCGGGTTATACCTTCAGCTAGGCAAGCAATTATAATACTGTTTTCAGTAGCCCCAGTGGAACGAATAGGTAAAACAATCTCTGTTCCCCTGAGGTTTTGATGACTAGGAACTTCAGCACAAAGATAGCCTCCTTCTTCTTCCCAGACATGAGCACCGAAGGATTCCAGCACCATAACATGGATATCATATTTGCGATCGCCTAGCTTACAGCCTCCAGGTAATGGTACTTTACCCCTACCTGTACGACCGACTAACGCACCTAAAATCAGCAAAGTGTTACGAATAGAACGTTTTGACCAAAGCAACTCTGATCGAGGTGGGTTAGTCTCTACAATTTCTAGCTCACTCTGGTTGATTAATTGGCAAGTTTTACCCAGTGCTGTTAGCATCTCAACATGAAGACGAGCATCAAGTAAACCGCTTGGGTAGTTCTTAAGTCGAACCGGAGCCGACGTTAACAAAGAAGCCGCTAAGAGGCGAAGAGCAGAATTTTTTGCACCGCTAACCCTGACCTCTCCGACCAAACGGGAAGGGTGAACAATCAGGTTATTTAAGTTTTCTGTCATTTTTTAAGGTAGGAAACGAACTTCTGTTTCTAAATGAATTCCCAATTCAGCTTCAACAGTCTTTTGAATATGTGTGATTAATTGACGAACATCTGCGGCTGCTGCACCGCCCAAATTTTCAATCCAATTGGCGTGCATGGGACTCACCCGCGCTGCACCAATTTGAAAACCTTTCAGACCCGCTTGTTCGATATACCATCCAGCCCCCTTACTCCCGGGATGTGACTTAAAAGTGCTCCCTGCAGTAGGTTTATCTAACGGTTGCTTACGCTTACGCTCCGCAAGATGGTCAAACGTGTTTCGGCGAATCTCATTTGGGTCGCCCTCCTCTTGTAAGCAAAAACGAGCTTGTAATATTAGGCGCTTTCCATTTAATAAATCGGTGTGACGATAACCAGCATCAACGTCTTCCATTGTTAGTGTTTCAATGGTGCCATCCAGATTTAAGACATCGAAATTTTTCACAATTGCTCTCATCTCACGGGGACGAAAAACAGTCAACCCAGCATTCATAGTGATCGCGCCGCCTACGGTACCGGGAATACCAATGAGAAACTCAAAGCCCGAAAAGCCCTCCCGTGCTGCGAATTTAGACAATTGAGGTAAGAATACACCACTCCCAGCAATAATTAAGTCTCCATCACGTCTCAACTCAGTGAGGGAGTTACGAGTTAATATTACTAACCCAGGTAGTCCAGCATCATCAATCAATACATTAGACCCACGACCAAGAAAATAAATAGGTATTTCCTGTTCATAGGCCCAGGTTACCAAGTTGGGTGCTGTTTCAAGATTTGGTTCTGCCAACCATTGCGCAGCACCTCCTATTTTCCAGGTTGTATAGGGAGCCAATAAAACTTTCTGTTGAATATTACAATCCATCACTGTGTCTATTCTTGTAAGGTACTCCTACAGCCACAATATTTTCAGGAACGTCATCTAATACAACAGCATTTGCTCCTATAATTGCATTTTTTCCAACTCTAATTTTTCCCACAATTACAGCACCTGCAAATATTTTTACTCCAGATTCAATATATGGATATTCTTGTGGTAATCCTGGTTTTCCATGACTACCAATTGTTACGTTTTGCCATATCTTAACGTTTTCTTCTATGACTACTCCCTCACCAATAACAACTCCTACAGGATGTTTAAATTCAACACTAGGATGAATAATAGATTTTTCTGAAATATAACATCCATATCTTGATTGCCGATAACGAATCAATTTAGCCAAAAGGATATAACCTTTTGTGCGAAGCCATCTTGATAACTGATAATTTCTATAAACTTGTTTATCGGGAGAAAAAAAGTTTGTTATTGCTTTACGGATACCTAATCCACCACTAAATTGCATCTGTGCACCTATCTCTTGACGACCTAACTGATAATTTCTATAAATTTGCTTATCAGGAGAAAAAAAGTTTGTTATTGCTTTACGGATACCTAATCCACCACTAAATTGCATCTGTGCACCTATCTCTTGACTAACCATAGGGCTGGGGTGAGGTTATGTAATCATAGTAAATTTATTATCTTCACCATCCACACCACTCAAAGCCATAGTCCGAAAACTGCTACTATTAGCCAGCAATTCCTCATAAGTACCCTGTGCCACTACCTGTCCCTGATGTAACTGAAAAATACAGTCGCATCTCTGCACAGTACTCAAGCGGTGGGCAATTAAAATTACCGTCAACTGATGACTCAACCCCTCAATAGCCGCCATCACTTCCTTTTCCGTGGCATTATCTAAAGCACTGGTAGCCTCATCAAACACAATCACCGAGGCATTGCGATACAGCGCCCGGGCAATGCCTATGCGCTGCCTTTGACCCCCACTCAGCCGAATTCCCCGCTCTCCCACGTAGGTATCATATTTAGCTGGTAATCCCTCTATAAATTCATCAATCTGAGCCAACCGCGTCGCCTTTCGCACCTGCTCAAAATCAATCTGGTCTTGAGGAATCCCAAAAGCAATATTCTCCGCAATAGTGCCATCACTCAGAAAAATCTGCTGGGGTACATGGGCAATACTCTGTTGCCATTGGCGTAACCGCTCACCTTGTAAAGGTAACCCATCTACCCATATTGTGCCTTTATTTGGCTGTAGAAGTCCCAAAATTAAATCTGCTGTGGTACTTTTCCCACTTCCCGTACTCCCCACAAACCCTACTGTGGTCTTGGCGGCAATCTGCAGGTGAAAATCACGCAATACCCAGGGTGTTTCCTGGTGATAACCAAACCATACCCCATCAAACCGTAGTTCCTGTTCCAACCCCAAGGGACTGGAAACAGTCGTTCCCAGCAGTGGCTCAATGGGTCGTTCTAAGGCCACTAACACCCGCGTTAACGCCGCCCGCGACCCCTGAATTTTTGCCACAGATGCAAAAGCCTCTTGCATAGCCGGTAGTAACCGTTTCGCCCCCAGGGCTAAACTACCTAATACTGGCACCGCCTGGCTAAAATCCCCATTTTGACCTAAACTCAGTGCTAAAAGGGCGATCGCAGACAATGCCAAAGCCTCTATGAGATATCTGGGGGACTGGGAAATAATCAAATTAGTCGCTGTAGCTTGCTTTAAAGCAGCCTCCGCCCGCAGATACACCCGTTCAAAAAAGTCTTGGGAATGTCCCAATAGCACATCCCGAATCCCGCCAATCCCCTCCTGCACCACCTTGATTTTCCGTTGCCCCGATTCGGCGATAATTTTGCTATTACGCTTGAGTAAGCGTTGCCGGGTGCGATAAATCACTGTGTAGGCTCCCCCCAAAATTACCCCTGTCCAGAGGGCAATGTTGCCATCAATGAATAATAGCGTCGCCATCAAAGCAGGTATAACCAGGGCATCCGTGAAAAACGCCACCAAGGGGATCAAGATATTAATAGTCAGAAGCGTGGTATCCCCAGTTACCGTCTGCATCAAATCGCTACTGTTGTGCTGCACATGGAAACTGTAGGGCTGTCGCAGAGTAGTGTGATAAACCTGGCTACTGATATCAGAACCCACCGCTGCAGCCAAGCGCAGCCGCACATGCAGGGTCAGCAATCGCAGCCCATTAGCTAATACTGCGGCGACAATAAACCCCACAGCTAAGGCCCTCACTAGTTGGATTGGGGTCTGAATCTGCAATAAGTTTAATACTGGTTGGAGATGGGGAGCATTCAATAGCATCTGTGCATTAGTCAAGGCTCCCAGAAAGGGAAAAATTGCCCCCACACTAACCATCTCACTCACAGAAGACAGTAGCATCAGCAGTAGCAAAGCCCCCAACTGCACCTGACGGCGACGGCTCAGGTAGCCCCACAATTGCCGTAATTCCTTAATTAATGTTTGACTGTGCTTATGTCGGTTTTTACCGTCAGTATTTTTAGGCATTTTTTGTAATTGATCAGGATTTTTATGCAACATTGGCTAAATGGTTGACAGTATCCTCTTTTTAAACCTTGAGATCAGAAATGCAGGGAATAAGCATACTATTTTTCAATGTTTATATAACATCCAACAAATGGCGATCGCCCATAAACATTTTTCATGTTTCAGAAAGCAGATGTAACTTAACCCTTAAGTTCTAAAGCTCTGCTGCTATTGATAAATTAAATTGACAAATCACACAAAAATCCTTAACCTTCTTCCTAGTCGGTTAAAAACCGACTTCAGCTTTTAGCCAGGGAATTCATTCCCTGGTTCCCTGGTTTTTGTGTTTATTGGAGGTTAATTTAACTTCAGTTTTTTCGTTCTGAGCCTGAATTTGTGGTTCTCAGTCCTGTATGTTTATTCTATGTAACCTGAGATTTCAATCATACGTAATGGCGATCGCTACGCAGTGCTGCAAGCAGATCGCCCCTTGGTACAGTCAACAGTCACCCGTCAAGAGAATTCATAAACTCACTCCCTACTACATCAAGAAAGCTGTTCTAACCAAGTTAGTAACTGTTGTACATCCCTGAAGTCTAGTAATTCTTCTGCTAAAGTTTCCAGTTGCTCTACTGGTAGCATCTGAATTTGCTGTTTGAGTGTATCATCCAAGGTTCCCAAGCGACGCTGTAACTGACGTATAACTAATTGGGTTTCCCCTTCAAGTCGTCCTTCAAGTCGTCCCTGTTGTAGTCCTTGTTTTTCCCCCTGCTGTAATCCCTCTTTCAATATTTCCTCATACCAGGGCGATTCTCTCAATACCGTCATGTCCCACCTCATGATTTGTTGAATTAAGGGAATATCTAAGACAAAACTAGCAAAAAATGACAATAACGGTTCTAAGTCTTGCAGTTGCTCATCCTGTCTTAACTCTCTCACCGCTTGACGTAATTTCTCTTCCCTGTTTCCACCCTGCAAAATTGGTACAAATGGCAATAGGGTTGATATCTTCTGCTCAAATACCAGGTTAACATCTACCTCCCACAGGTTAATCACTTGGTAGTCTTGATAGGCTCTTATCCCTAATATCTCTGATTCATAACGTTGGGGAATGGTTTGTTTACTACTTGGGGGGAGGATGTTGATTAAGACTGGATATACCCTTAAGTTATAACGTTCTTCTGCTAAAGCTGTATAAGCCCGTATCCTTTGGGGCATTCTCTGATTGTACCGTAGCTGTAATTCATTGAGCAGCAAAAATTCTCCTATTTCTGGGGATAAAACCTTCAGTAAAACATCACTTTCCCGCTCTATCCACTGAAATTCTGTGTTGAGGATGTCTTGTACTTGTAAGTCACTGCGCTGAGTAATCCACTTTACCCAGGTATTGGGTGCAAGACTGATTAATCTTTTTCCCCCTATGTCTGCTTTTTTCGCCACTGTTGGTTATGATGATGTTGATTTGATCTCAGGAGCGATCGCCCCTTGGTGTAAAAGTTCTCACCAATCCAGGGAATCAATTAAGAGTCTTCCTGGTTTTGGGGTTTGGGTGGAGGTTAATTTAAATCGGTTTCTTGTTCTGCTCCGGATATACCCTGAAGTTCTAAAGCTCTGCTGCTATTGATAAATTAAATTGACAAATCACACAAAAATCCTTAACCTTCTTCCCAGTCGGTTTTTAACCGACTTCAGCTTTTAGCCAGGGAATTCATTCCCTGGATCCCTGGTTTTTGTGTTTGGTCGAGGTTAATTTCAATCAGTTTCTTGTTCTGATCCTGAAATTGTGGTTCTAAGTCCTGTATGTTTATTCTATGTAATCTTAGACTTCAATCATACTCAATGGCGATAGCGAAGCGCTGCTGCAAGCAGATCGCCCTTTGCTGCAGAAGGTCATCATAAATCACCACTACTTGAGGAAAGCTGTTGTAACCAAACTGTCATCTCCCACCTCGTATCATGCAATGGAAACAGCAGACCTAGAAACAGAGGCTTTGGGTGAATTCACAAACAATAAAAATTATTGAGAGCATGATGGTTCAGTTGTTTAGCATTTATCCGCGTAAACTCACCCACTGAAGGATTACCGTCAGGGTCAATTACTCCTGTTACCTGTTGCCAGAGTTCCTTCGGTGCCAAAGAAATATCATATCTACCATCATCCGACGACTGACAGACATAATACCACTTTTTTTCCTGACAGTGTTCACACCAAAAAGCCTCTAACCACTCTCCATGTAAGGTTACTGCTGTGTAATTGGCGATGGACAATAATGCCGCCCGCCGACTTAACCCTCGTTCCTGTAATTGTCCTGCTTTGTCGGCGAAAAGTCTATATTTTTGACTCACGCTATCCAGATAACAGCCATGTATAGGACAATAGATATCCCTACGTTTTGAACGTTTCCGATTTCGGTCACACCTTCTGCGCAATTCGACCTCCTCAGCTAAATCTAACTACAACTTGCGAAGGTTACGTTTAGAGGGACTGAGATCAATTGAGACCATCGAAGCCCAACTCTTAAAAAGGAGTATCCTACTTAAAATAGCATACTTACTAAATTTTTCGGCTACAAGCGAATCACAGAAAATCACACAGAATTAAGATTTGATAGTCCGACTGTGCATTTTTCATTGGATTGTTTTAGATACTAAGGGTTATAACCTACACGTGAGCATATGCAACACAGTGACACTATATATTAAAGCATATTTGTGATTTTTAGGACATAAATTTCATACTGTATTTTATAATGTTGGTTTTATTACTTATCTAAAACATCGTTCTCTGCAGAGGGGATGTTGGCTACTTTGGGGTAAATCAAGGAGGGTGTCAATTTTTATCTAACCATTTCCCCGTAATTGCTTTTAATTGTGACTGAATCTTATCTCTCTTCCTTGTGGCATTTCTGGAATGATTATAGTGAGAATAGTGGTAATAATTGTTGTAGTAATAACTGCTATTCCTAGATATACCATTAACTACCATACCCAACACTGGCAACTGTGAATTTACTAACAATGCCTTTGTCGTCCTGATAGCATCAGAGTCAACCACACCAGGACGAGAAACTAACAAGATTCCATCTGCTATTTTCCCGATAATTGTGGCATCGGCAATCAATCTCAACGGCGGAGTATCAATAATCACACAATCGTAATCTTGGGATGCTTGTTTTACTAACTCCTCCATCCGCCGGGAATCTAATAGTGCAGCAGGGTTAGGGGGTATTGTTCCCGAAGTTAGCAAGTCCAGATTTACCGACATTTCCTGGGAAGTTTGTGCTAAATAAGCCTGCCCCGCCAAAATATCACTTAAACCCATCAAGTTACGTTTTTTCCACACCTCATGTTGACGCGGGCGACGCATATCTGCGTCAATTAATAGCACTCGCCTTCCCATCTGAGCGCTAGCCAATGCCAAATTAGCGGCGACAAAAGATTTACCCTCAGTTGGTAAACAACTACTAACCACAATCACCTTGAGTTGCTTGTCAGAAAGAGTAAAACCAAGGTTGATTTGCAGCATTTCAAAAGCGGAATTCACTCCCGAATAGGGGTTATCCAGTAATGGTAATTCCGTTGTCCCCTCTTGACGGTCTAACTGAGGAATGGCACCCAACAAAGGATAGCCGAGTAACTGCTCGGCTTCCTCGGCTGTTTTTACAGACTTGTCTATAGCATCCAGGAATAGAGCCGAGCCAAAAGCTAAAGCAATGCCTAAAAATCCCCCCAGTGCCAAATTCAATTGAATACGAGGAGAAACGAATTTATCCGGTAATAAAGCCTCAGAAACAATCCTGGCATTACCGACATTCTGATTTTCCACAACTTGCACTTCTTGTAATCTAGTCAGCATTTGTTCATAAATGCCTCGTGACACTTGTAGCCGTCGTTGTAGCTGTAGTTGTTGTTGTTCGAGCTTGGGTAAGGTTCTCAGACGGGCTTCATCAGCAGTAAAAGCTTGGTTCAATACATTAACTTGATTCTCCAAGCCCAGCCGTTCTACTTCTACTTGCACCAAATTAGCAGTTAAGGTTTGTTTGAGTTGTCCCATTTGTAAATCTTGCTCTGCGATGGGTTGTGAACTACCCAGAGTTTGACTAACTCTTCCTTCCAACTGTGCCCTCAAAGCTTGTTCTTTCTCTAATAAATTAACAACTGTGGGATGTTGATCTGTTAACCTTGACCTTTCCACCGCTAACTGGTCTTGAATCTTCTGGTATTCTGATAGCACTTGTTGTACTGCTCTTGACTGACTCAGACTGCTCAGGGACACAGCTTGCTGTGTACTCAATGCCAATTGATTTTGCAAAGCACCAGAACGACTGTTAGCATCTGCCAACCTCGCCCGTAGTAGAGTAATCTGGTTAGATATTTCATAGAGTCTTTCAACTCCTTGTTTAGCTTCTTCTTCTAAGGCGACAATTTCGTATTTTTCTTTAAACAGACGTAGTGCTAATTCCGCAGATGCAACTTGTGCCTCCACCTTGGGTAATTCCTCCATGAGAAATTTCCGGGCGGCTGTAGCTTGGGAACGGTTGGTCAAGACATTATTATCTAGATAAGCGTACATCAATTGATTGACGATCGCCCGGGCTTGCTCAGGACTAGTATCACGGTAAGACAACTGCATAATATCAGTTCCCCGGATACTTTGGACTTTGAGTTTACGCAGAAAACCACTGATGCCTAAGGGTTCCCCATCCTCATTCTTTAGCTGCAAGGCATCAATGGTTTTTTGAATCAGGGGGTGAGAGCGAATAATTTCGGCTTGGGTGTCCAAAGGGTTGGATGTGCTTCCTACACCACTGAGTTCTCCGAGCCGCTCACTCACACCTGTCAAAGACGCACTACTTTGTTTATCAAAAATCAGTTTACCTTCGGCTTCATAAATGGGCTTTTGACTAAAAGTATAAAAAGCTGTGAGACCAAATACAGAGGCGGCTATGGTGACTGTGGGCAACCAACGTCTTTTGATAGTTAGCCAATACTGTGCTAAATTAATCTCGTCTTGGTCTTCTTGATAAGATGGCATAATTTATCTATAACTCTACAACGCCAATCATTTATACTTGTTTAAATTCACATTGTATAGTCTAATGTTATTCCATAACTAAAATTTTGGCAAAAAACCACCCCTAAGATATCAGAGTAGATAGATACTAAGGTTCGGAGTAACAGTTGCGTAACCACTCAGGATAGAGAAAACTTTAGTCCTGTGTACAAACTGTGAGTTATAGTATACGCTACTTCACCACTAACAATAGATATATCCCCTGGGGTTTACTCCAGGGGATATAAGCGAGTTGCCAAATTTACTTGGTATAATAAAAATGCTAAATTATTTTCATGGGGGTAAAGGGGACGCGTCAACAGCTATACAAAGATTGAATAAACTGCCATTCTTGAGACAAACCCTCTCTCAAGGATACTTGGGGTAGATAACCGATAATGTTTCTGGCCTTAGATACATCAGCCGCCGTGTGGCGTACATCGCCCATCGCCTTTTCAATGTGATTTCTTTTAATTGGTTGACCCACAATTTCTGCCATTGTATCTAAAACATCTGTCAATACTACCCTACTACCACCACCAATATTCAAGATTTCCCCCACAGCTTCTGGTACAGTAGCGGCAGCTAAATTAGCCGCCACAGCGTCACTGATAAAGGTAAAGTCACGGGTTTGTTTTCCATCACCGTAAATAGGAATAGGCTGATCCTCAATTACTGCTTTAAAGAACTTATGAAATGCCATATCTGGGCGCTGTCTTGGTCCGTAAACTGTAAAATAACGCAGTGAGACATAGGGAACACCAAAGTTTTTGTAATACAGTCCACACAATCTTTCTGCTGCGAGTTTAGTAATACCATAAGGTGAAACTGGCTGGGGACAAATTCCCTCATGGGTAGGTAAGGTTTCGGCATCGCCATAAATACTAGAGGTAGAAGCCAAGACTAATCTTTTCAGGTGCTTGCTATCTTTTGCCGCTTCCAGTATAATCTGTGTGGCATTAATGTTGCGCTCAGTGTAAGCACGAAAACCCTGACCCCAACTTGCACGTACCCCCGCTTGAGCAGCTTGATGGTAAACTATATCTACATCTTCTAGTAGTGTCTGCCAATCTAAAACCTGAATATCTTTCTCAATTAAAGTAAATGCGGGATGATTTTGGAAACTGGCGATGTTTTTCCGCTTCAGTTCGGGACTGTAGTAATCATTGAACTCGTCAACTCCAATGACTTGCTGTCCTTGATTTAACAGAGTTTCTACAAGATGAGAACCGATGAATCCAGCGGCTCCGGTAACAATAGTTTTAGTCATGACATAATTGAGTATAGGGTGTATATCTAAAGATGACATTTTCCCTCCCCTTGTAAGGGGAGGGTTAGGGAGGGGTAAAACAATATTTGATACATTAATGATCAGTTTTCAAACATCCTCTAAGGGTGAAGAAAACAGAATCTGCTCATATTCACTTAAGGCACGATGGAATGTATATTTGTTTTCATATAGTTGACGCGCTCTTTCACCCATGAGTTTAACTTTTTCTTGGTCACTTTGTAGTTGACGAATTATATCAGCAAGGTACTGAGGATGATTGGGGGGGATATTAATCCCACAACCAGAATTACTTAATAGCTGGTCTATATATGAATTTGATACCGATATAGATATAATTCCCCTACCTGCTGCTAGCATTCCGTAAAGTTTTGAGGGTGCAACTATGTATTCTGCGCCTGGTATGAGGCTAACTAAGGAAATATCACAAGCTGTTAATGATAGAGGTAATACTTCTCGCGCCTGGTATGGTAGTATAAGAATGTTTTGCAGATGCTCGGTATCAATAGCTTGTTTAACTATCTGAGTTTTGGCACCATCACCAATAAATACAAATCTAATCCGTTCATCTCTAAGTATTTTTGCCGCTTCCGTTATGGTTTCAATATCATGCATTCTACCCAAATTACCTGAATATAAAACGGTAAATATTTGCTGAAGCTGATACTGTTGAGCAAATTGGTTTTCCTGTTTCTTGACAATAGGAATATCTGCAATAGACCAGTTTTCAATGATTTTAATTCGAGATTTTAAATCAGGATATTTTTTCTCTATAAATTCCTGCATTGATGTGGTGAGAACAATGATATATTCAGAATATTTATAAGTAAAATAGATAACTTTGCTGAGGAACTTATATATGATGCTGTTTTCCTTGATTATTCCAGACATTGCAGCTGATTCGGGAAAGATATCTTGCAGGAGAAAATAATATTTACCCCGATGGATAATTTTAAAACATATACCTAAAACACCAGCGTAGGGGGGGTTAGAAGCAATTAACAGGGGGGTACTAGGGGGTAATTTAAATATCACATACCATAAAGCGCCCAGGAGGAAAAATATTGAACTGGCAATTTTACTGTAAATGCTGGTGCTAGATTTAATGGGGGAGAAGGCGCGGTTAATGTTAAGATTTAGTGATTCTGGGGTGGTTTGTTTTGCTTGGGTTCCTGTGAATATATTAACAGTGTATCCCCGGTGGGACAGTCCCTTAGCTAAGTCTGTAATTAGCTGAGAGGTGGCACCTTGATGGGGGTAGAAATATTGGGTAAGAATAGCGATTTCTTTCATTATATTTAATCTGCTTTTCAAAGAACTGAAACAATAACATTAAATATTAATTTAAATATTTATAGCCATGTAATTACTAGAGAAAATTTCAAACCAAGAGGGCTGTTAATTTATCAATGAATGAATCATTAGCCTCAGCTTGAAATAAATCTTTAACCTTTTCTAATTCTGAAATATCTTTATTCCACCATTTTATAGACAATAATTTTTGCATATTTTCTTCGGAAAATCTATATCTAATTATTTTTGCAGGAGAACCTACTGCAATGGCAAAATGTGGAATGTCTTTAGTGACAACAGCATTAGCACCAATGATTGCACCATCTCCAATAGTAACGCCATCAAGTATCACAACGTTGACTCCTATCCAGACATCATTACCAATAGTTGTTCTTTCAAATTCCGTGAACTTTTGCGATTTTACAAACAATTTTTTTAAAGGGTTATTGAGAGAATAAAATATTGGTGATGTTGAAATGAAATTTGCCGGATGTTTACCCAAACCAATTTTTACACCACGAGCAATTGAAGAGTAATTACCTATGTGACAATTGTTAATTATACATCCGTAAGATATATAAGTATAGGCTCCAATTTGGGTGTCACTTACTTTAGTAAAGGGATATATACGGCTATATTGACCTAACTGAGAATTTAAAAAGGAGGAAAAAATTGATATTTGCTGGATGTATTTAATTTTTTCGGTATTTATCAAAGATTTCACAAATTTTACAGCCATATGATACCTTAATAAATTACTGTTTGTGGTGATTCAAAATAGATCAAACTTGAGATAATCAGAGTATTCAAACAAAGTAATTGCGAACAGCTAAGGCACATTTACGAAGTTTTACAACCCAACTAGGGATCAAGAATTTTTTCAGGATTTTCACCCATTTGGGCTGTAAAGTTCTGAGATATTTTTTAATAAGCTTAAATTTGTCTTCGTTGATTTTAATATCATCTGGTAGTGTAAATTGACTCAATTTTTGTTGAGACTGTATCTGTTTTAAACGTTGATTTACGTACCAAGACCCATGTGTACCACTACCATCTAAACCGATATTAGTAATGTAACTGTTTGGGGGATATAGTACATATCCATTATGTTTAAAAACACTCCAATACCAGCGAACCGCCCAAGAATCTATTTTGCCAGACATTTGTTGATTTAGCATATCAAAAAAACCGTAGTTATCATCTAAATCAAAACGCGATCGCATATTTTTATCACTCTTTAATACTTCCCAGCCAGTACTTTGTGGGTCAAACTTTGACCAAGCCCTTTGCCATGTAGCCCATCCCCAAGAATATATGAAGGGTAAAAATAGGGCTTCGGTTTCCGGTATTAACTCTGGAATTGGAAACATATATCCAGAAACTTGCATTACGGAGTCTTCATCTTGGTACTTATCTAAAGCGCTGTTTAAGAATGTTAAGAACTCAGTCCCTACTACTAAATCGTCTTCTAGAACTATTACACGACCATATATTTCACATATATGACTTACTCCGGTAATAATTGAATTTGCTAGACCCTTATTTTCTGAAGATTCTATAATCTTGGCTTTTTCATTTAATAAAGAGTGGACTAATTCACGAGTTTGATTTACCTTTTCTCTATCTTCTTCTTTTTTCACACCATCACAAAAAACATAGAGGGGACTATCAGCAAACTCAGGACACTGGATAAGACTTTCTAATGTACGGCGAGTATGCTCAGGACGCTTATAGACAAAAAGTGCAATGGGAGAATAATTCATAATTAAAACCAAATCAAGGTATGAGTCAAAATTGCTATTGTCCGGGGGCTGTATTTAACTTCTTCCAACCACAAATAGCGAAGAATAAATACCAAAACATATATGAATTGTATAAAGAACCAGAAAACATACCAGCAATAGCATACTGAATATAAATAATCCCTAACCATCCCCATGGATTATTTTCATACATAATTATTCTTAATGCTTTGATTGCGGCATAAATATAAAGTATCAGAAATAAAAATCCGCCTACAAGCCCAGTAGCAAGAAATGCTTCAAGTATTATATTGTGTGGATATCCCACACCAGGTAGTTCTAAACCATAGCCAAATATTGGATGTTTGGCAATGAGTTCAATAGCCGTCTGATATAGTTCTGGGCGTTGTACAAATCTTGAACTATCAAAATCATTAGCAGTAGAAGAAAAACGTTCTATTAAACTACTACCCGAATCCAATGCAAATGAAAGGGCAAGATTTGCAAAAACAATCAACATTATAATGACACCCATTTTTTTCCATACATTACCTTTTGACTTTTGTATAAAAATTCTAATTAAATATAAAATAAAGCAGAAACTAACCGCTATAACTGGACCCCTGGAAGAAGCGAAAAAGAGTAATATCAAACCGATGAATGAAAATAATATATATAAATTTTGAGTAATTTTATTATTGCTATCTTGTTGATTAAGTAAAATGTAGAGACTGATTAATAATAGTGAACCACCTTGGTGTCCCAAGGAAATTGGATTTAATGCTTCCCTGGCCAATCTCCCCTGTGCGACAAATGTTCCACTGGCTTGTTCTTGTAAAATGAGAGGTATTGCTAAAATTGATGCGATCGCCAATAAGAGCCAGGATAAATATAAATATTTTTGGGAATGCTTAAAATCTAAAAATATAAATGTTATCCCTGGTATTAAGCACATACCAAACCAAAATAACAAGTATTCGCTAGGTTCTCGAAATATATCTTGGTATACGACATCATGGACTAGTCTTAAGGAGTAGAAAAAAATATATGTAAAAACAAAATACAGTAATGATATTTTACCTGGATTACTTGTTTTTTGATGATTATTATGATTAATTTTAGTTAAAAATACTAGTATACTCAGTAAAAATATAAATGCCCGATAAGGTAGAGTTAGCAACCGCGAAGTTGATCCATCGTAAATAAAAGAGGCAATTATTCCATACCCAAATAAAGCTATTGAGAATAATAATATTTTTAATTTCAAGTAAAATGGGGAATATAAAATAGATGTATGTATATTCATATTTTCTTAACCTATAAAAAATCAGCTTTTATTTCTGTACAAATATTTTTAAATAAAGTATGGGAAAAATTATCTACAGAATTTTGTTCTACAAAATCGTTCATGAGTTTTAAGTCAAAAATATCTGCTGGTTTTTTTTGATTATCAATAAAATAGGTCATGCCATTAGCAATTGCTTCATGTGATGTTGAATCTACAGCTATACCCAGTTTATTTTGGCGTACTAACTGACCCATCAACCCATAATTAGATGCCAATACGGGCTTTTTTGCCGCAGCAGCCAGTAATAATATTCCACTCATTCCCACGTGTCTTTGATAGGGAGCTAGGATAACATCTGATAATTGGAAATAGAGGTGTACTTGTTCTTCTGCAATAAATTTATCACAGGTAATTATTTCTATAGGCAAAGACTGAGAAATTATTTCTATTTGACTTTGTACTAATATTTTATCTTTTTGTACTATAGAACCCACCAGTAACAAACATATCTTTTGACAAACTTCTTCAGGTAAAATCTTAATAGCATCTAGTAATTTATAGATACCTTTACGACTAGTTATTTTACCGAATAGAAGAAATATCTTTTTATCTTTACCAATACCAAGCTCTTGGCGCAGTACCTCGATTTTTTCTTGTTGAGAATTATATGTTTTTACAGGGTCAGCTAAACTAACAATCTCTGCTGGAGAGTGAAGTTTTTTAATATATTTAGTAGCTAAGTTGTCCAGGCAAAATAAACAGTGAAACTGGGGGTTATTTAAAACTCTATGCAAAATTAATTTTTGTCGCCACCCTCGAAAGATATCTTTTACAGAAAATGTGTAGTTATTAAAATCTTTGTAATGAAATGTAGGCCTAAAATAAATCCCAGAGAATGGACAAGGAGACTGTTCTCCTAAAGCTATAGGTAATTGCAGAGTATCCAAATACATTAATAAACAGTGTGTTGCTTGCAGAACTCTTGCATATTGACAATATAATTTCCACTCTCTAAATATTTTCTGCAATAAAGAACCTGCATTAAGTAAATAGCGATATTCTTCTATAGTTATTGATATAAATCTAATTTGTGATTGATTTCTCTTAATGGGAATTTCCACAACATCAGGATGTTCATCTATAAATTTAGGCGATACAACAATATCTAGGTTAATTGGCAACTTTTGATCGCAGCAATAATTCACTAGATGGCGAATATAACTTGGGTGATGTCCTCCCGTTTCCAAATCAAAAAGGAGTATACAGGGACTGGAATTGACCTTATGAATATTCCCATATAAACTTTGATCTAAATTACCTATTGACATGATTTTTTACCCCTCTTTTCTAAGAAGATGCTCTAAGCCGTACATCTACCAGTTAATTTTCACAAACATATTTATATATTGATAAATAACTGTTAGCCTGTATTTCTAAACTAAAGTTCCGCTCAACTTTTTCCCGAGCATTCTTACTTAAATTTATTAATCTTTCTTTGTCCTCTAATACCCAAGTAATTCCTTGAGCTAAATCATCCACATCAAAAGGTTTAGCCAAGTAGCCATTATGTTGATGATCGATAATATCTTTTAAACCGGTTATGTCAAAAGCAATAACTGGTGTACCACAAGCTAATGACTCAGATGCAGTTTGTCCAAAAGCCTCTTGAAGAGATGGTACTATCATCACATCTGCGGCTGAATATACTAATGCTAGTCCTATATCATCATGTAAACGTCCTAAGTAGTGTGTTTTGAACCCAAAATTGGGAACCTGTGAAGGTTGAGATGCACCAAAAATAACCAATTCGATATTGTTGGAGTTGTGCTGTTGGCTCAACTTCTGTATAGCAGGTTTGAGTAAATGAAAACCTTTGCGTTTATTAGCGGTGGGGTTAATAGCGCCAAACAATATCAGATGTTTATCTAATGGTAAATTGAGCCACTTTCTAGCCATTATTTTATCCATGGGTTTGTAAACTTGAGTATTTAACCCATTGGGTATAACTTCAATTCTTAAGTTCTGGAATAAAAGACTTTTTTTAGCACAGTGAACCAACCAACGACTAGGGGTAACTATAGTTAAATTTAGATTAGACCATGCTTTAGCTTTTCTCTGCCAAATCCATTGAGTAATATCATCTTTTCTATGACTTCCTAGTTGTGGACAAGCACCACAGGACATTGTATATTTATCACAATCCTCACTATAGTGACACCCCCCTGTAAATGCCCACATATCATGTAGTGTCCAAACTATCGGTTTTTTGAACTTCCCAAGTGTTTCTATTTGCATATAACCGGTATTAATCCAATGTAAGTGAATTACGTCAGGATTAATTTCAACTACTTTTGCTCCTATTTGATCAGGTAACCACTGTAAGGAGAACATTAAATTATTACTAGGGGAATAGGTTTTTAGGGGTAGGGAGTCTAACGCTCCTGCTATTTTTATCCATGCTTTACCTAGTTTATTATTTGTTCCTAAAACTGTAATATCATCACTAGTCTTATTTCCAACGAGCATTCTGGAATCAATATTTATTTGTTTTAGCCCTTGATGTAGCCGATAAGCTGCACGAGCAGCACCTCCGTCTATATCCATTGTGTTAACGATTAGTGGTTTAATCATCTATAAATCTCCGCTTATAGGTTGATATAATTACCTTGATTTTTAAGGATTTAAAACTAAAACTTCCTCCACTGCTTTTCTAGCAGAGTTAGCAACAGATAATTCATCAGGTAAATTACCAACTGCAAGCATCATTATTACGGTTTCAGATTCTTTAATACCTGCATCTTTCCTCAGAAGTTTATCTGTTTGGTGACTCACGCACCAATTTAAACAACAACTTCCAAGTCCCAATGAATGCAAAGCATAAATTAGAGACATTGCGAATAAACCACCATCGACAAAGCACTGATTTCTCTCTGAAGAACCTGTAAAATAATTGAGGTCTGAAGTAATTATTAGTACTTTATCAGCATACTGTCCAAAGCCTCGGTTACCATTCTGATGGCTCAAAATTTTATTTTTAATTTCTTCATGACTGTAAAGATGAACTTTCCAAGTTTGTCGATTACAAACAGATGGAGTTTTTATAGCAATTGAAACCGCCTCTTTGATCAACTTTATATCTACACCAGCATTAGCAAAATTTCTAATACTGTGTCTACTATTGACAAAATCTTGAAAATTTATCAAAGCACTTTTATGAATATGTGCTTTTTTAATTTCAATTGTACCTCCCTCTGATAAATATTCATCATTAACTGATTTCTCATCTTTAATTTGAATTATTTTCTGGTAAAGTTGTTCATTATCACAATTATGACTCAGATTAAATTTGTAATAAGAATATAAAACATTAATAGCTACCTCGGTTACTTCATCTAACCCATAATTTTGTTCATAGTGTTTAAGTAGTAATAGTAAATTATGTACGACATTAGCTCCAAAACCAGGACGGGGAGTCTTTAAAGATAGCCCTTTTTCTATTACATGATAGTGAGCAATAATTCTCCCTTGCAGCATAGTCTTTGTTGTATAGGGATTATTTGTTGCAGAAAATTGAAAAAACCTTTGCAGATCATAATAATAATCAAAAGTTAAATTTACTCTGAATTTAAGCATTTGATATTGGGTAATTAGTTTTTGCACGAGAGGATTCTTAATCATAAGACTATTGAAAAAATGAGCTATTTTAATGCTTTATAAAGCAAATAATCCTGAGAATATTCAATGTGCTTCTTTAATTCGTTATTTTCCGAATCACTCATAATGTATGACCATAAGTTATGGTCATTACTTATTTTTATCTTGTTCTGGTCTGTTTCGGTTAAACTTAACATCCTCTGTTTTAAATTTAACATACTTAACAAATCATTTATCTTAACTGATTTACTTTGCTGCTCAAAAACAATAAATGGTTTGTTAAAAATTAAAGAAAATATTACACCATGATAAAACTTAGTAACCACAAAACTAGCTTGACTAAAAAACCCTAACCATTTTTCTGGACTGATATCAAATAAATCTAATTTGCCAAACTTTGTGAAGTTATGTGAGCCTATAGAAATGATTTCTAAACCTTCCTTATCGGCTAAAATTTTGACATATTCAGCTTCACTTATCGTTAATGAACCATAGACAAGTAAATATTTATTCTTTATGTTAGGGTAAATTATAACATCTTCATAATTGATTAGAAAGGTTGGATCAATAACTTTTTCTGCATGAAAACCACATTGCTTAACTAATTTGACGCTATTACTATCTCTCACTGAAATAGCATGAAATTGTTTAAATATTTGAGATATTTCTGGCTGATCAATGCCAAGAGATTTTGTAGATCCAAAACTGGCAGCATAACTGAATTTAAGAGTTTGTTGATTACTTACAAAGTCTATGAAATAAGCTTTGTCTAACCCTCTTAAATTGATATTCCAAATCTCATCACTACCACAAATAATATAATCATATGAATGATTATATTCAGTCAAGCTATCAAGATTATAAAATTTGCGCGGGCTCAATTTAATATATTTATCTATGAACTTATTCATATTCCATTTTCTTTTTATTCCGCCTAGGGGATTTAAAAGAAAATATTTAGATAAGTATAAATATCTTTTTTCTTCCCAGCTAACTGATTCTGGTCGATAATCAATTACTTCTACTTCATATCCCTTGTTTTGTAAAAATTTAAACATGGCATATGTCTGTAAGATTGCTCCATAGTTAATTGTATGATGATAGGTGATGATTCCAATTTTAATTGACATAGTAACTCCTAATGTAAATCTGATTTATCTATTTATGAAAAAAGTAGAATGCTTGAATTTGTAATTTAAATATTTTTCTCGTTTTGAGATTAATGCTATGAGATAAAAAACTAGCAATTGCATAAGAAATTACAGTGGCGATCGCCGCACCTACTCCAGCATAAGCTGGAATTAAAAAGAGATTTAAAAATATATTGGTAACTGCCCCAATCAAGTTTCTCTGGAAAGCCAAATGGGTAAAACCCTCGGCTACAAACCAAATTCCTGTAGCGATTCCCATAGATACAAATACAGCAGCCCAGATATGAATTGCTAATATTGAACCTGCTGCTAAATAGCTACTACCAAAAAGTATTGTAATTATTCTGTTCGACAGAAATGTCATTGGTAGAGCAACAAAAATAGAAATTAGCACTAGTAAACGAAGTAATTGTTTAATTTTTTGATAATAAACTTCTTCGCTTATATCTTTAGCGGCATAAATTCTTGGAGCAACCGAAGAAGCGATCGCCATCGGAATGAAATACCAAACTTCAGAAATACGGGTGGCTGCTGAATACAAACCCACAGCGGTAGTATCAACCATTTCCCCCAACATAATCTGGTCAATTTTCATATAAATCATGATGGTTAAACCAGATAACATCAAAGGCCAACTTTCTTTCAATAAAGTCTTAGCAAGTGTCAGACTCCAACGCCAGAATATTGAATAACCCTTAAAGCTATAAGCAATTATTAAACCTACGGTACCCAGTGCAACTTCTGCTAATGTAGCCCAAGCAAAAGCAACTAACGGCGCTTGCATTTTAATCAAAGCAACTTTCACCAGTGCTGTAATAATAAATGCCGTATTCCTGGCAACTACAGTATATTTAGACTGTATTTGAGACTGAAACCAATAGTCAATTGCATCAAAGGCTTGAAAAATTCCCGCCGTTGCCAAAATTGCCACTATCCCTACAGTTAACTGGTCATCGTGATGCAATACAAAAATAGAGCTAACTGCTAAGAATATAGATGCTATTGCACCAGCTAACTTGAGCCAAAAAGTTGTCCCTAAAATTTGGTCTTTAATTCCCGGCTCACGCACAATAGAACGGATTATTAAGCCATCTAAACCCAGCTTTGTTAAGGGATTGAATAAGGCAACAATAGCAGTAGCATAGTTAAAGATGCCAAACTTTTCTACTCCTAAATAACGCGCCACCCAAACACCCACAAATAACCCCACCCCCATGCGCAGAATGCGATCAAAAAATAGCCACGCTACATTTTGAAGAATTGCTAATTTTCCAGAGGCTTTTTCCTGCCATGAGAACAGACTTTTTGTATATTTGTCTAGCATTTGGCTTCAGTCTCCCGAAAATTAACCCGAAAATTAACCCGAAAATTAAATTTAATCTACAAGAGTATTACTTTTTCTAATCAGGAACTGCTAAAGTCTGGCGTTCATCCGCGTAAAGTCACCCATAGAACCATTAACTTGAGAATCAATCAGCTTTGTTACTTGTTGCCATAGTTCCCTGGGAGCTAAAGAAATCTCGTATCTCCCATCATCAAAGTGACGGATATAATACCAGTTTCTTTGCTGACACTCTTGACACCAAAAAGCCTCTAACCACTCTGCTTTGAGGGGAACTGTTGTATATTTGCCTATTAATAAAGACGCATTACGCTGACTTGAAAACCGTTGGTATAACTGACCTAATTTATCTGCATAAATTCTATATTTTTGACTAACGCTATCAAGATAACATCCATGAATAGGACAGTAAATAGCTCTACGTGTTGAACGGTTCCGATTGCGATCGCACCTTCTGGGCAATTTGACCTCCTATACTAGTGTACAGATTGTTAATAATTCGATGCTTGCATCCTATAAAAAGGCTTAAGTTCAGCAATTTTCATATCTTATGCCTTCTCCACAAAAAAACAATAGGTAATTTCATCGAATTTTAAAAAACGTATTTCCACTGATGCTATTACTAAGTAAGGTTTTCGAGGAGCATTACATAATACTAATTACGATTTATTGAACCATTTGCCGGTGATTTCTTTGAATTGAGCCTCAATAGTATGGTTTTTCCTATAACCGTTTTTAGAATGATAGTTATAATAATGATTGTAAGAGTAAGTACTGTTATTAGATACGGCATTTACCACCATGCCCAACACCGACAACCGCGAATTTTCTAACAGTGTCTTTGTAGTGATAATAGCATCAGAATTAACCACACCAGGACGGGCAACTAATAGTACTCCATCTGCCATTTTCCCGACAATTGACGCATCAGCAATAAATCTCAAAGGTGGCGTGTCAATAATCACGCAATCATAATCTTGGGAAGCCTGTTGCAGTAACTGCCGCATCCGCTGTGAGTCTAATAGGGCGGCTGCGTTAGGGGGTATGGTTCCCGCAGTAACTAAGTTTAGATTTACCATGACTTCGTGAGTGGTTTGTGCCAGGGCTGCCTGCCCCACTAAAATATTACTTAACCCCATCAAGTTAGGTTGTTTCCACAGTTCATGTTGGCGGGGACGGCGCATATCTGCATCAATTAATAGTACTCGCCTTCCCATCTGGGCAGTAGCCACTGCCAAATTAGCCGCCACAAAAGACTTACCCTCACCTGGTAGACAACTGCTGACTACAATTAGCTTGAGTTCCTGGTCGGAAAGGCTAAAACCAAGGTTGATTTGCAGCATTTCAAAGGCTGCATTCACCGATGAGTAAGGGTTATTGAGTACAGGTAATTCTGTTGTATTCTGATCACGAGATAGCCTAGGAACCGTACCCAACAAAGGATAACCGAATAACTGCTGGGCTTCTTCGGCTGTTTTCACAGACTTGTCCACAGCATCTAGTAATAAAGCGGCTCCAAAAGCCAAGAAGAATCCTAAAAATCCACCTAGTGCTAGGTTCAATTGAATACGGGGAGAAACCGATTTATCCGGCAATAAAGCCTCAGAAATAATTCTGGCATTACCTACATTCTGGTTTTCCACCACTTGCACTTCTTGGAATCTTGTCAGCATTTGTTCATAGACAACTCTTGCCACTTGTAGCTGTCGTTGTAGCTGTAGTTGTCGTTGTTCGAGCTTCGGTAAGGTTCTCAGACGGGCTTCATCAGCTGCAAAAGCCTGAGTCAATACATTAACTTGATTCTCCAACCCCAAACGTTCTACTTCTACTTGCACCAAATTAGCAGTTAAGGCTTGTTTGAGTTGTCCCATTTGTAAATCTTGCTCTCGAATTGGCTGTGAACTACCTAGGGTTTGACTGACTCTTCCTTCTAACTGTGCTTTGAGAGCTTGTTCTTTCTCCCATAAGTTGACGACTGTGGGATGTTCATCTGTTAACCTAGACCTTTCCACAGCTAACTGATCTTGAACCTTTTGGTATTCTGATAACACTTGTTGTACTGCTGTTGACTGACTCAAGGTGTTAATTGCTGTAGCTTGCTGTGTATTCAATCCCAATTGATTTTGCAAAGCACCAGAACGGCTGTTAGCATCTACCAACTGCGCCCGCAGTAGAGTGATTTGGTTAGATATTTCATAGAGTCTTTCAACTCCTTGTTTAGCTTCTTCTTCTAAAAGTACAACCTGGTATTTTTCTTTAAACTGACGTAGTGCCAATTCTGCTGCTGCAACCTGTGCTTCAACCACGGGTAACTCTTTACTTAAAAATTCCCGTGCCGCGGTAGCTTGAGAACGGTTGGTCAGTACATTATTCTCCAGATAAGCAGACATCAATTGATTCACAATCGCTTTGGCTTCTTCAGGGTCAACACTACGGTAGGAAAGCTGCAAAACATCAGTCCCTCGAACAGTTTCCACTTTTAATTTACTCCTGAAAGTATTGATTCCTAAAGGTTGTCCATCTTTATTTTTTAACTGTAACTCAGAAATAGTTTTTTGAATTAGGGGGTGGGAGCGAATAATTTCAGCTTGGGTGTCCAAAGGGTTGGATCCAGTTCCCACACCACTTAGTTGTCCGAGCTGTTCAGTCACACCCGTTAGAGAAGAAATACTATTTTGCTTATCAAAAAGCAACTGACCTTCGGCTTCATAAATCGGCTTTTGACTAAAAGTCACGAAGGCGGTCAGTCCAAAAACAGACCCGATAATGGTTGCTATCAGTAACCAACGTCTTTTTACAGTTAGCCAATACTGTTGTAAATTAATCTGGTCTTGTTCTTCTTGATAGTAAGGCATACATCAGTTAATACTCTATATATTGACACTAATAGAAATTTATTGCCTTATTTGTAGGGATATTTATTGAAAAGGTATCTTTAAAGATGCAGTAGAAGATGACTATAGTTCAACTCATATCATATCCTCTGATAATTGATCAACAACATTATGAATTATCTAAGATTTTTACTGTTGATAACAAACGTAATTTTACCCGTTTCACCCTATAGCAGACATTACTTAATTTATATTATTTATTACAAATAATTAAAGTGATTTTACTGAAATTATTCTAACCGCAATAATACTGAGTTTTTATCCTTATTCCATAACAAACTAAGGTGATTTTACTGAATTTTTAAACTTAAGTGATTTTGACGTAGAAGTGAGGAATCCAAATATATTAAGTTCTCCATGACACTCAATAACCATCAATACAAAAATATCAGTTGTGTATTCCTGTAAATCGTGTCTTGGTTTTTGAGGAGGCATGATGTGTTTTTCTGAGATATTTTGCCAGTTCCGTCTCGAATTATTACTGATTTACACATATGACTACGACTTTTCTTATTGGCAGAAAAACTAAGAATTTATATCACATAGATAATATCCTCTGTGTACTACTGTTATTAGGGGATATTGTGGGTTTATCCTTAAGTTTATCCCTTTGCATCTGGTGGCAAGGGGGTAAATTTGAACCTATAATTTATTTATTTTTCTGCCTAATTCTCGCAGGGTTGTATTTAGCAAATACTTACCATCCAGAGACCCAAATATCAGGTTTACGTTCTCCCTACCGGGTTTTGGTCAGTAATGCGGTTGTGGGCTGTATGGTGGCCTCTCTGATTTACTGTACTGGTGTTTGGGGACAATATCTAGTTTTACAACGAGGGATCTTGCTCCCTAGTTTAGGCATATTTACCCTCTGGGCTATAGGATTAAGAATATGGTCTTCAAACTGGGCGCGATCGCAAGCTCAACAAAGCCGTTGGCTAATTTTAGGTGCAACTAAAAAAGCCATTTTATTTGCTGAAACTTTTTTAGAACACAATTCCTTAGGTCGCTTGGTTGTACTAACAACCGCCGAGCAGAACATTAATGAGTTAGGGAAAAGTAATCGAGTGTCTACCGGGAGCCTCAATGACCTACCCCAATGGAGTCAACAATCTTGGTCAGGGGTAATAGTAGCAACAGAATTATCTGATGTACATACACAGCAGTTAATCCAGTTACGTTTGTCTGGTGTCTCCATCTACGGTATTCCCGATATTTGTGAAACTTTGTGGTATAAACTTCCCTCATCTGTGCTTCAGGACAACTGGCTGGCTTTTGGTAATGGTTTTAATTTAGTAGCTGACAGTATTAGCCAAAAACTCAAGCGGCTATTAGACATTATTCTGGCATGGTCATTACTGGGGTTGTTATCTCCACTGATGTTGCTAGTAATAGTAGCGATTAAGTTAGATAGTCCAGGGCCAGTGTTCTACACACAGATGCGAGCTGGTCTGGATGGAAAGCCCTTTAGAGTGTACAAATTCCGATCTATGTATGAGGATGCGGAAAAACGGGGAGCGCAGTGGGCTAACGAGCAAGATCCGCGAATTACTAGAGTAGGACGCTGGTTACGCCTGATCAGAATCGATGAACTACCACAAATTTTAAACGTTCTACGCGGAGAAATGAGCCTGATTGGCCCGCGTCCAGAACGACCAGAATTCGATGTCAAGCTGCGAGAAGAAATTCCTTACTATGACTTACGTTACGTTGTCAAACCGGGAATTACAGGCTGGGCCAGGTGATGTACCCCTACGGCGCATCAGTGGAGGATGCTAGGGAAAAACTAGCTTATGACCTCTACTACATCAAGAATTATTCTCTGGCTTTAGATTTAGCAATCTTTTTCAAAACCATTCGTGTAGTACTACTAGGTAAAGGCAGATGAATCAAAAAGTCTTAGTCACTGGGGGAGCAGGATACATTGGCTCTCATGTAGTTCGTCAGTTGGGAGAAGCAGGTTATGATGTTGTCGTCTATGACAATTGTTCTACGGGTTCACCTCAAGCAGTATTACATGGTGAGTTAATTATTGGTGATTTAAAAGATTCAGAACACCTGTGGCGGGTATTTTCTCAGCACCAATTTACTGCGGTTTTACACTTTGCTGCCAGTCTGAGTGTACCCGAATCTGTTTGTTATCCCCTAGACTATTACGCTAACAATACTCGTAATACCCTGAATTTACTCCGTTGTTGCCACAACATGGGTGTAAAGCAAATTATCTTTTCTAGTACAGCCGCTGTCTATGGACAACCTGCAACAGTTCCCGTAACTGAATCTACGCCCACTGAACCGATTAATCCCTATGGACGTTCTAAGCTTGCTTGTGAGTGGCTGATTCGTGACTATGCCAAGGCTTCTGATTTACGTTACGTAATTTTACGATACTTTAATGTGGCAGGATCAGAACCTGGTGGACGATTGGGGCAGATGTTAAAAGATGCATCTCATTTGATTCGCGTTACCTGTGATGCTGCATTGCAACGCAGATCAGGGGTGCAAATTTTTGGTACGGATTTTTCTACACCAGATGGAACGGCAATTAGAGATTATATTCATGTGGAAGACTTAGCAGCTGCACATTTAAATGCTTTGACTTATCTGGAGCAAGGTCACGATAGCCAGGTTCTCAATTGTGGTTATGGACAAGGATACAGTGTCCGTGAGGTTATTGAACGGGTGAAGGAGATTTCTGGGGTGGATTTTCCTGTTGTGGAGGCAGAACGTCGCCTCGGTGACCCGGCTTGTGTGATTGCTAGTGCTGATAAAATTGGTAGGTTACTGGGTTGGCAACCAAAATATAATGACCTGGATGAAATTATTTCTACTACTCTGGCTTGGGAAAGGTGTCGTCGGGATTTGATTTCGGTGGTTGGTGTTGGTTGATATGGGTTTTTTCAAGGAGCTGGGGAATAGACAATAGAGATTGTCTATTCCTTGTTCTGGGTTGTCTAATGTGCTACTAGTTGCTCTGTGCGCTTGGCTAGCATTTGCTTGGCTGTCTGCGCTGTTCTCTGGTTTTCCTGTTTGATATTTTGGAAGAATTGGACGAGTTCGCGATCGCCTGCTTGTTCGGCATCTTTGATATATGTTTCACAGCAGGCGGAACACTTGAGAGCGTGATATAATACGCTGATGAGGTTAAAGTGTTCGTCTTTGGTTCCTGTATGATACTTGTCGGGCATTTTCTTAACTCCTGGTTAAAGTAGTTTCTAAGATAACTGTGGGTTTTACTGTTAACTCCTATCGAAGGAAAGAGTTATATTTTGCTGCTTATACTCCTACTGGCTGTCTAACTTGGGATTTCACCGCTTCTACAATGGCATCGGCATCTATTTCGGCAGCATGAAGTAGTTCTTCTGGTGTACCTGAACCTGGCATATCCCGCACCGCTAATTTAATTAATCGCAGTTGTGGCCCATGATAAAAGGGAGTATTACTAGTACCAGCAAAGGCATCCAGGACTGCAGCACCTAATCCGCCTTCTATCCAGTGATCTTCGACAACGACTAAATTACCTCTGGTATCCCGTGCTGCTTGATGTAGTGTCTGCACATCTATGGGTTTGACTGAATAAGCATCGATAACGCGAATTGTGATGCCTTCTTTTTTCAGTCTGTCATAGGCTTTAATGGCTTCATGTACTGTGATACCCGCACCAATGACTGTTGCTTGGTCGCCCGGTGAACTGTGAATGGTTTTGCTACCACCAATGGGGAATTGTTGGTTAGTATCATAGATGACTGGTGTACTTTCTCTGGTGGTGCGCAGGTAAACAATACCATGGCGATCGCTCATTTGTGCCACTAATTTGGCTGTTTGATTGGCATCACTGGGATACAGTACGGTACTACTCCACACGGCTCGGAATGCTGCTAAATCTTCCAAGGCCATCTGTGAAGCCCCATCTTGACCAATGGATACCCCTGCATGGGAACCGACTAATTTAATGTTGGCACGAGAAACAGCGGCCATCCTGATCAAGTCGTAGGCACGAGTCAAGAAGGCGGCGAAGGTAGAAGCGAAGGGTTTGTATTTTCTCACCTGCAAGCCCACAGCAGCTGCTACCATTTGCTGTTCAGCAATGTACATCTCAAAGTACCGCTCAGGATAGGCTTCGGCGAAGTCTTCGGCATAAGTGGAATTACTCACCTCTGCATCAAGGGCAATAACATTAGGTTGGGCGGCTCCTAATGCTAATAACGCATCACCATAGGCTCGTCTTGTAGCAACTTTTGCACCTTTGTTATATGTGGGGAGTTGCAATGGTATGGCTTTACCAATGCTGGCTGGTTGTCTTTGTTCTTCTGGTTTATCTACCTCAATGATTATCTGCCGTTCTCCACCTAACTCGGCAATGGCATGGGTTTGAGCATCAGGTTTTAGGGCTTTGCCATGCCACCCACCTAAGTCTTCTAGGGAGGCTACTCCTTTACCTTTGATGGTACGGGCAATAATTACGGTGGGGCGATCATTCACAGTTACAGCGGCGCTATATGCTTGATCTATCTCGGTTAAATTATGACCGTCAATTTCAATGGCTTGCCAGCCAAAGGCTCTAGCACGGTTGGCATAAGCTTGTGTATTCCATCCTAATTCGGTTTGACCCCTTTGACCGAGGCGATTGACATCAATAATGGCAATGAGATTGTCTAAGGTATAGTGTGCCGCATGATCAAAGGCCTCCCAAACCGACCCTTCGGCGCTTTCACTATCACCCAGTAGCACCCATGTATGATACGGTAGTTGATCTAAATATTTACCTGCTAAAGCTATGCCAACACCAATGGCTAATCCTTGTCCTAAAGAACCTGTCGCTACATCTACCCAAGGTAAAGCAGGTGTGGGATGACCTTCTAAACGACTGCCAAAATGCCGTAGCGATCGCAGTTCTTCATCGCTGATTACTCCCGCTGCCTTATACATACTATATAGTAATGGTGCTGCATGACCTTTGGAGAAAATCAAGCGGTCATTATTGGGATTTCCTGGGTGATCGAAGTCATAGCGCAGATACTTAGACAGTAAAATCGCCATCAGATCCGCCGGCGACATGGACGAGGTAGGATGACCTGAACCAGCAATGGTGGTACTGCGAATACTATCAACCCGCAATTGTTGTGCTAATTCATGCCATTGGTGCTGTTCCTCGTGTGTGGTCATAGTAGTTTTCCTAAATGAAAATACAGGTATCGGACTCCTATTTGATTTCTGAACAATTTCTGTTCCTTGTTCCCTTTCCTCACTGATAATTTCTCAACTCAAATAGGATGACTATAGTTACTAAAATTCGCCCAATTTTTGACTAAACTCCCTAACTTACTCGCAACATAGTTTTGCCACTGTTATGTAATCTTTAATTTTCTGTAGTGGTCAATCACCATACTGCACTTCTCCTGGGTTCACTATACACAGTCCCAGATGTCATAACTACTTTCTCAGGGAATAAATACCGGTTTTCACAATCTACCGCAAGCTATACATATATACTTGCACAGAGCTTTACCTTAACAGTATTGCAATTAATAGGTACTAAAACATTAAAGCGATACCTTACATACCAGATATCTGCATTCTTTTTTAGAATTGACATATAAATTAATATAGTTTCTGCTTATATATTTGATTATTTTCTATGTATTTCCTACTAACCATAGCTTTATATCTATGGAAAGAATTTAATTTATTTAATATTTATTTAAAATTCTGGCTTGTAATTGGTTGATAAACCTGTAGACTATCTTTAAGGGTAACTCATAACTCATATAAGTTTTTCAGGTAATTAATTGTTACTCCCTTTGACCCAAGCCTTCTCTATGGGCGATGACTATTTAGTGATTCGTCGTAGGAAAGGTAAATTTTCTGCAACAAATTATACCTTTAATATGCAATTGACGAATACTATACATTTTAGAAACTTACAAGGGGATTTATTTGGCGGCCTAACTGCCGCCATCGTTTCCTTACCTCTAGCACTGGCATTCGGTGTTGCGGCATTCGCTGCTGCCCCTGACCCGGCTATCGGTCCGGCTGCTGGCCTTTATGGTGCGGTTTGCGTCGGCTTTTTCGCCGCCTTATTTGGTGGAACTCCAACTCTGATTTCTGAACCTACCGGGCCGATGACCGTGGTCATGACTGCTATTGTCAGTTCGATGATAGCGAGTAACCCAGAGAACGGCTTGGCAATGGCATTTACAGTAGTGATGCTGGCGGGGATATTTCAAATCTTATTCGGAGTATTCAAGCTGGGTAAATATATTACCCTCATGCCCTACAGCGTCATTTCTGGTTTCATGTCTGGCATTGGCGTGATCTTAATTCTGCTACAAATTGCCCCCTTTTTGGGACAACCTAGTCCTAAAGGTGGGGTTTTGGGAATGGTGCAAGCCTTGCCGGAACTGTTGAGCAAGATTAATCTTGCGGAAACCTCCTTGGGATGCATGACCTTGGCAATCATTTTCTTAATACCATCTAAATACAAGCGTTTTGCTCCACCACAATTAGTTGCTTTAGTAGTAGTCACAATAGTTTCCCTGGTATTTTTCGGCGATGATAACATCAGAAGAATTGGGGAAATTCCCATGGGATTACCAACATTACAAATGCCTACCTTCAATGGATCACAAATTACTGTGATGCTGATTAATGGGGTAATGTTGGGGATGCTCGGATGTATTGATACTTTGTTAACTGCGGTAATTGCTGATAGTTTGACTCGTACCGAACACAAATCTGATAAGGAGTTAATTGGTCAAGGTATTGGTAACATAGTATCTGGTTTATGTGGTGGGCTGCCTGGGGCGGGTGCTACCATGGGAACAGTGGTGAATATCCAAACCGGTGCTAAAACAGCTTTATCTGGTATAACTCGCGCCTTGATTTTACTGGTGGTAGTTTTGTGGGCATCTAGTTTAACTCAAAGCATCCCCATGGCAGTGTTGGCGGGTATTGCGCTTAAAGTGGGGATTGACATTCTCGACTGGAGCTTTTTAAAACGCGCTCATCATGTGTCCCTCAAAGGGGCGGTGATTATGTACGGTGTCATGTTCTTAACCGTATTTGTTGACTTAATTATTGCTGTGGGTGTGGGAGTGTTCATTGCCAATATTTTAACCATTGAACGTCTTTCGCAGTTACAAGCTCAGGATGTCAAAACCATTACCGATGCTGATGATGCCATTGTCTTGAACGATGAAGAGAAGGCATTATTTGATCAAGCTAATGGGCGGGTGGTCTTATTCTACCTCAGTGGACCGATGATCTTTGGAGTTTCTAAAGCGATCGCCCGGGAACATTCAGCAATGGCCGACTCCGACGTATTGATTTTAGATATCAGCGATGTGCCAATGTTGGGTGTAACCGCATCTTTAGCCATTGAAAATGCCATTAAAGATGCTTATGAGCAAGGTCGTAAAATCTTAATTGTTGGTGCTTCTGGGAAAGTGAAACGCCGCTTAGAAAAGCTGGGTGTGTTGAATTTCGTCTCCCGGGAGCATTGGTTTATGAATCGTGCCGAAGCACTTAGCAGAGCCTTGGCTTTAGTAGATACCTATGCAGTCAGGGAGAGCAACCCTACCAAATATCACTCCTGATCTGAGGTTAATGGCTGCAAGTATGAAGGTTCATTATTTAACTAGATGTGTAAATTACTGTTTCTTGCAGTCATTTATTTAACAGGATAATTAATCAATATCACAGATAAGTAACATGATTTTTTCGGAATTGATAGTTAACTCCTTTTGGCAAAGTCCTTTTCTCGCGACCACGAACGAAGCTGAAAATGCCCCCATTGTCTTGGCTGGTGTATTACTCAGTTTAGTAGTTATTTATCTTGCCAGTAAAATTGGCGGTGAGTTGTCTAGAGTCATAGATTTGCCTCCTGTTTTAGGTGAATTACTGGGCGGCGTGTTGGTAGGTGCTTCGGCTCTACATTTAGTGGTATTTACTGAGAGTGGAGCAGCTGCTGCCGACTCCGCCATTATAAGTGTCCTGCAATTGATTAACAACATCAGCCCCGAAGCAGTAACAGAAATTTTTCACAGCCAAAGTGAAATCATTTCCGTCCTGGCGGAACTGGGTGTGATCATTCTGTTATTTGAAATTGGTTTGGAATCAGACTTAAAAGAACTGACAAAAGTCGGTTATCAAGCAACAGTTGTAGCTTGTGTCGGGGTAGCTGTTCCCTTTGCGGCTGGGACAGCAGGACTGCTGTTCTTATTTCATGCTCCCTTAATTCCGGCAATTTTTGCAGGTGCGGCACTGACAGCTACTAGTATTGGTATTACCTCAAAAGTTTTGTCGGAACTTGGGCAGTTAAAATCTCGTGAGGGGCAAATCATTGTCGGTGCGGCTGTCATTGATGATATCTTAGGCATTATTGTCTTGGCAGTAGTGGCGAGTTTGGCCAAAACAGGGGAAGTTGATATCTTAAATGTCATCTATTTAATTGTCAGCGCTACAGTTTTTCTCGTCGGCTCAATTTTGCTGGGTAAATATTTCAATCAAAGTTTTGTGGTCATTGCTGATAAATTGCAAACGCGCGGCAACTTAATTATACCAGCATTGATATTTGCGTTCTTGATGGCTTTTTTGGCTAATGCTATTCATTTAGAGGCGATCTTAGGGGCATTTGCAGCTGGCTTAGTTTTGGATGAAACGGATAAACGCAAAGAGCTAGATGAGCAGGTCAAACCGATTGCTGATATTTTAGTCCCAGTTTTCTTTGTTGCAGTTGGTGCCAAAGTTGATTTAGGTGTTCTTAATCCTCTAGTTCCGGGAAATCGTGAGGGTTTAATCATTGCTACCTTCTTAATTGTGGTCGCAATCATTGGCAAAGTTGTCACTGGTTGGTCAGTTTTTGGCCAAGCTAAAATTAACCGATTAGCAGTTGGTGTAGGGATGATTCCCCGTGGTGAAGTCGGGTTAGTATTTGCGGGGATTGGTGCTGCTAGTGGTACTCTGGATAAACCACTACAGGCTGCGATTATTATCATGGTGATTTTAACAACCTTCTTAGCACCACCTTTATTGCGGTTTGCATTTAAACAACCACCGGCAGAAAAACAATCTTTAGAGGAAGCCAAAATTTCATAGGCTAGCTAATTATTCTCACTAATAAACAGACAGTTACCGTGTTAGATGCATCTATCTTGTTTACCATATTGTGCGGATTTTTAGGCATAATTTTGAAAAAGAACCTGGTCATGAAGATCATCTCCATGGATGTTATGAGTACTGGGGTAATCGCCTACTATGTGCTAATTGCATCACGGGCTGGCTTATTCACACCCATTGTTTCTCCTGGGGAAAATCCCACCTACGCCGACCCGGTTCCCCAGGCGGTGATTTTAACAGCAATTGTGATCGGATTTTCCATTCAGTCTTTAATGCTGGTATGTGTGATGAAGCTGGCGCGGGATAATCCCACTTTGGAAAGTAACGAAATCGAGAAGAACAATACCCCATGAATACCATCACCATCACCTGGATTGCACTACCATTTTTTTTGGGGTTCGTTATTTATCTTCTCCCCCAACTTGATCGATATCTGTCCTTAGGTGTCACCGTAATTTCCGCTGTATATGCCTTCCAGGTTTTTGTACAGGATTCCCCGTTAACACTGGAATTACTGGATAATTTCGGGGTGACATTACTGGTTGATCAGTTAAGTGCCTACTTGATATTAACTAATGCTCTGGTGACGGCAGCAGTGATCCTCTACTGTTGGGGGAAACAGAAGACAGCGTTTTTTTATACTCAGGCTATCATCTTACATGGTAGCGTTAATGCGGCGTTTATCTGTGCGGATTTCATCAGTTTATATGTAGCCCTTGAGGTGGTGGGTATTGCAGCCTTTCTTCTGATTTCCTATCCCCGTAGTCAACGCTCTATTTGGGTGGCGTTGCGTTATTTGTTTGTCAGTAACACGGCAATGCTGTTTTATCTGGTGGGCGCTGCTTTGGTTTATCAAGCCAATCGTTCCTTTAGTTTTGCTGGGTTGAGTACAGCACCTAACACAGCGCTCGCCCTGATTTTTCTCGGACTATTGACAAAAGGGGGCATCTTTGTATCAGGACTGTGGTTACCCTTGACCCACTCAGAATCAGAAACACCGGTATCAGCTATGTTATCAGGAGTGGTGGTTAAAACTGGTGTTTTTGCCTTAGTGCGCTGTGCATTAATGGTGAGTGAGGTTGAACCCATTGTTAGGATATTTGGAGTGGGGACAGCCCTACTGGGGGTAATCTATGCTTTATTTGAAAAGGATACCAAGCGCACCCTGGCATTTAGTACTGTTTCCCAATTGGGGTGGATTCTAGCAGCGCCGGCGGTGGGGGGTGTTTATGCCTTAGGCCATGGGCTGGTCAAGTCTTTGTTGTTCCTGATTGCAGGGAACTTACCCAGCCGTAATTTCCAGGAACTGCGATCGCAGCCCATGAATACTAGGATCTGGATTCCCTTAGTTATTGGTAGCTTGTCAATTTCCGGCTTTCCCTTGTTAGTAGGTTTTGGGGCTAAGATGTTGACATTGAAAAATGTCCTACCTTGGCAAGAGATATTAATGAATATTGGGGCTGTGGGAACAGCTATAGTTTATGCCAAATTCATTTTTCTACCCCACAAGAAAGAAGCGGACATTCCCTCCGGTTTATGGCTACCGATAATCATATTAACAGGGGGAATTATTGGGGGGATGCGGATATATGACGATGCCTACACAGTACAGAATATCATCAAATCCCTGGGAATCATCGGCATTGCCTGGTTCGAGCATTTTTGGATTTTTCAACAGTCAGTACTGACTTTGCCACGTGTACTTGAGCAATTTGAACATCTAATTGGTTTCATGAGTCTGATGTTGCTCCTATTGTTGGGGATGATACTAGCATGATTGGGCATTTAAATCTGATATTGCGACTGACTATTTGGTTTTTGCTTACCTCGGATTTGAGTGTGGCAAATATCATTATTGGTGTTACCGTTGCACTGTTATTACCTGGTCGTCAGAGAGTACCAGAAGCATTAAGGGATTGGTTGCGTGTTCTGGGTGAGGTGCTTGTGGCCATTCCCCAGGCGTATTTTGAGGCGGTGGAAATAATTTTCCGCCCCCATAATCACGAAGATGTAATTATTGAAAGAGTTAAACCCCAACGCACCCCGGGGCTGATTTTCCTGGATATCTTCTTGATTACTTTTACACCTAAAACTATTGTATTAAAATATCATGAACAGGGGTGGTATGAAGTACACCGAGTCCGAAGACGGAGGCCACAGGGATGAATCCGGTAATGATTGCGATGATTTTGGCTTTGTTCATACCCATGTATGAGGCTTGGCAAGATGATGATATTTGGCAAAAAATGTTAGCTTTTGCCAGTATTGCCACCAAAACATCAATTATGATTCTGATGGTATCCGTCTTACGTGATGATTGGATGATTGGCGTGGTGGGGATTATTATCCTGAGTGTGGGTAATGCGGGATTAATGTTATTGGCACATCTACTGAAGCGCATGGGTAATTTATGATAGAGATAATTAGTTATATTTGCATAGGTTTAGGCATCGCCTTTTGGTTTTGGGGAACCTTCCCCCTCTTGGGTCATCGCTCGGTATTATTTAAGCTCCATAGTCTTTCGGTGGCGGATACCCTCGGCTCTATGAGTATTATTTTCGGACTGCTGCTGAAAATACCCAGTGAATGGCCTTTGCTGCTTTTGGGTCTTATCTCCTTGGCAATTTGGAATACAGTCTTGGGCTATGTGTTGGCATACTGCTCTACCAGCGAGGCTGACCATGAATGATAATTATATCTATATAATTACCGCCCTGTTACCCTTATCCGCCTTGATGGTGGTACTTCAGGTCAACCCATACAATGCTTTGGTTGTTCAGGGAATATTGGGCGCTGTGGCGGCTTTGGTGTTTGCTGTTTTGGGCGCAGCAGATGTGGCTCTGACCCAAGCTTTAATGGGGACTTTCCTAGCTGTTACTCTATATGCGATCGCCGTGCGTTCATCTTTGGTTTTGCGTCTGGGGGTAATCGCAGACGGGGAAGACCATTTTCAGCCATTGATGGAGGAATTACGCCGAATTTTTCGTAAACACTATATGCGTATTGAGGTAATTACTTATATCAATAGCAAAGAATTACACAAAGCTCTTATAGATAAAGAAATTCATGCTACCTGTGACCAAGGGGATGAGACTGGGGAGCAAAGCCAACCCTATCACACTGTGACTAGAATTCAACGCATCTATGAAATCATCAAGGCTGAGATTTCGTCACCATTGACAACTATATCCTATGTAAATTTACCAAAATAGAGGACAACTAGCTATGAAATGGGTTTACATTGCCGCTGGCATAGCGTTTTACTGTATCCTGTTAATTATCCCCAATTCCCTCAAGGATTTAGGAGATATGTCTGTAGTTGCATCCATTGTCAAAGATAGTGGTATACCCAATGCAGTCACCGGGATTATTCTCAGAAATCGCCTCTATGACACAATCTTTGAAGTAGTAGTATTTACCATCGCCATCATGGGGGCGCGGTATCTGTTAGCTGATGAGAAACCTTTATCAGAAATTTCTCAGTTACAAGACGAACCATCAATTATCCTGGCGCGTTTGGGTGCGACTATTTCTGCGTTAGTAGGTATCGAACTAGCAATTAGAGGACACCTAAGCCCCGGTGGTGGTTTCGCCGCTGGGGTAGCGGGGGAACAGCGATCGGCTTAGTAGCCATTACCTCCTCACCCGAATGGATGCAAGGGATTTACAAGCGCTGGAAGGCTACTATGTGGGAGAAGATTTCGGTGCTGGTTTTTATTGTCTTAGCAGTGATAACATTGAGTGGATTTGAATTACCCCACGGAGAATTAGGAACTCTTTTTAGTGGTGGCGCGATTCCCTTGCTTAATTTATTAGTAGCAATAAAAGTTACCTTGGGGTCTTGGTCTGCAATTGTGGTGTTTATTCACTATCGGGGATTATTTTGATTGCTGTCAAACAGTCAATATTCAGTAGGGTGTGTTACCACTAACCGGGTTTGCATGACCCGGATAAAGTGACAATTCACCGTAACACACCATATTAAACATGGTTGATAGATTTCATTATCAGTAATTACCCTGTTATGATATGATATTTAAATTTGGCAGTCGTAACCTCTATAGTTATAGTCTTAATTTAGCTCCTCAAATTCTACTCCATAATGATACCTAAAAAAACCTATAGTAATTCCCAACCTTTCCCAGATACAACTCGTTTAGTGGAGCCAAGTCTAGAGTTTAACTCTATTTTCTCCCATGGAGAACTTTTAGAGTTAGTTCACTCATTAGAACTCAAACGGGAAATACCTTTAAAGTATGGTTACAAAGGTCCAGGTGGTAAAATATGGCATAGTTTTTATGAAAAATATCTTATCCCTCAATGGTTTCAACCTAAAAACGTAGAGATTGATTTATTACAGGACAATTTTGACTATATTAATGGCTCTCAATGGCTAACCTCAGGCGATAGCTCTGAAAATTACCAGAGGATAAATATTATAGATGTAGGTGCTGGCAATTCTTACCCAGTGAAGAAATTTATTTCCCGACTGGTTAAATTAGGTAGAGTAAATAAATATATTGCCTTGGATATTAGACCAGGAACTTTTGAACGTATCAAAAGCCAACTTGACTCAATGGTTTCCCCAAGTTCACTTTGAGAGTTACACGGTTGATATAGAAAATACTCCTATTTCACCGGAGATTTTAGGGCGTGAGGATATACCTAAGATATTTTTACATTTAGGTGTAACTATTGGCAATCATCAAGACAGAAGTAAAGCCTTACAAAACTTCCGACACAGCATGAACCAAAATGATTTGCTGGTGTTCACTAACGAAATTGGTGCTAATTCCCAATGGGATGGAATAGCTCGGGGTGGGTTGAAGTATCATGTGGACGGAATATACAGATGGGTGACTGACAAGTTAGGCATAGCTGCGGAGGATTGCCAGCTTGTGAGAAAGTATGATACAATAACGGATAGCGTTACAGCTAATATTAAATTTCATCGCCACTATACTATAAACTTCAGGGAGTTAGGTATAGATAAAACTGTGGAAATTTTGGCAGATGAAGAGGTGACTATTTGGAGACACCATAAACATCAGATACCGGAACTTATGGAGGAGTTGGCAACGGCAGGATTAGAAGTTGTTCATTATAGTTGTAACAAGTACCTATCACATATTATGGTGATTTGTCAAGTTGCTGAGTCTGTTTCTACATAGCGCCAGCGTGTCACGCCATGGTCATGGGAGCTAACTAGAATGTTGAACCATTCTAAACTTTCTAAATGGTCGCCAATCACTTGCTTTTGTCCCTGGGTAAGTTTAAACTGTTTCATAACCTGTTCTAAAGTCCAATCACCGCAGTGAGTGCGTAATAAATCCCGAATGGCTGCAAGTTGTTCTTTGGATTTTTTGGGGAATGGTTGCTGCTGTGCGGGTGTAATTGTAGTTTCTGGGATTGTGGTGATACCTGCAATGGCTACTTGGGTATTCACTTCATGGGGTGCTTGATATTCCGGACGCAACCACCGAATTAAATTATTTCGTTCTTCCCCAGCGCGTTCAGCGTTGAGGGTGACTAATTGGGTGAGAATTTGCTCATCACTGAGATTCGGTGACCATCCGTAAGCAGCAAAAACCGCCGCGTCTAGTTCATCATGAATTGATTTGAGGATGGACACTAAAGCTTTATTATTATATTTTCTATCGGCATCTGTGAAGGGTTCCCCCGTGCGTAATTTTTCTAGGAGGTTATACATCCCGGTAATTGTGACATCGGGATGTTGGCTTTGTACTTGTTTGCGGTGTGCGTCGAGTTTTTCCCCTAAGTCGCGGATTTTTTGTTTTTGTTCTGCTGTGGGTTCGGGGAAAGGGAAGGGGTCGAAGCATTTTGTTTTAACATAAACTCCACCCATCCCTAATGTCCCACCTGCTGCTAAAGCCCAAGTAACATGAATCTTACTGGAAAGAACACCTAAAAAGTAGGCATCATCAAGAGCGATCGCAATTAGTTTATTATCGGGAATAACACCTTGATCTAAAAATATAAACACCCGGTGTTTAGCTGTTTCTACAGTGAGAATATATCGCTGTATATCTTGCAATGCTAGCCTAAGTTCAGGTCTAGGGACGACCAAATACCCACCAGTTTTTGCGTAAATTTTGATCACGATTAGCATCTCGTTCTGGTTTGACTTTCTCTAAAACCCATTGATATGCTTGAGGATAAAGTTTTTCAGCTTCGGTTACACTCAGACCAAAGAAATCAATAATCTTGACATGGCGAGAGCGTTGCAATATATCTCTCCCATTAGTGTAAGTAAATAATATTTCTGACTCAATTTTAGTAAAATCAACTGGTTCTATAATAAACCCAGAACCAAAAAGCATCATACCGCGGCTGGAAAGTTGATCATTTGCTTTGAGAGGTTGGATATTAGTAAGATTAGCACCGCTTCGGAGATTACTAAAAATCACCCCGACATTTTGCCATGCAATATCAATTAAATCTGCCGTATCTTCTGGGGTTTCTCCCTCCCCCTTCAAGATTACCTCCCCCAATTGTACCACCTGAGACCCTGGGGAACCTTCCAACTCCGCCGCAGTCATAGCAATTCGCACCGCAGCACCGTCATCAGTCCAAGGGTGGTCAGGAATGGCAAAAATTAACTTAATGGGGTGCTTTGCTTTTAAATGATATTCTATCACACTCCTTAACCGCACCTGACTAATAGTATTAGTCGTAATCAAACCAAAGCGCTTTACCAGACCCTTTCTGACTAAATCTGCAGCTTTGTGCCACCAATACATGACAAAATCAACAGTATCCGGTACATCTTGATATACTTGACGCAAGGTTTCAGTATAACCATCACCCAATAATTCCCGCATTCTGGCATTACCAATAAACGGCGGGTTGGAGACAATATAATCAGCCTCTGGCCATATTGCCATCCGCGGATTACTATAACTATAAATAGGGATTTGGTCTTGAGGGTCTGGAACATCTTCCCCCGTGACTGGGTGCTTCATAGTACGTCCACCCCAACGGGTGCGGGTTTGGTGAGTGGTGGGGTCAATGGCGGGTTTTTTGCTATCCCAACCTAACACCGCATCTCGATATTCAATATTATTAAATTTCTGTAACACTGGTTCCGGTGGGGAAGTGTTGCCAAATTGTTTAAAATACCATTGTAAATAACCAATCCAGATGACTAATTCGGCAATACTAGCAGCTCTGGGATTTACTTCAATACCTAAAAACTGAGAAACATTAACTTGGTCTAAAACACTAGATTGATATTGTCCGGTAATATCAGCTATGCGGCGAATAACCTCCGCTTCCAGAGTTTTGAGTAAATCCAAGGTGACATACAAAAAGTTACCAGAACCACAAGCAGGGTCAAGAATTTTAATAGTTCTCAACTTTTGCAGAAATTCTCTGATTAATTTTACCGCTTTCTTTTTCTGGGTCGCCGTTGGTTCTAAGTCTCCTGGAACTTTTAATAACTGGTCTACCACAATTTCTGTTTCTAACCAGTCTTGGCGTAACGGTTCTATCACCACTGGACGCACTAACCTTTCCACATAAGAACGCGGCGTATAATGTGCGCCCAACTTACTGCGTTCTTTGGTATCCAAAGCCCTTTCTAATAAAGTTCCAAAAATTGCCGGTTCTACCTGGCTCCAATCTCTTTTAGCTGCTTGTAATAATACCTCTAATTGGGACTTTGGTAAATCAAAAGCTGTGGCATTTGTAAACAAACTACCGTTAAATCTTAATATACTATCAAAACCAAAGGTTCCCCCTTCGTCCATGGTACGCCATAAAGTTTCAATCTCTGGCTTAAAGCTGCTGGGTTGACATAGCCATCTTTGGGTTAATGCTTCAGTAAATACCCCTCTTTTGAGTAGTTGCACATCTTCAGCAAACATGGTAAATATACAACGCATCAAAAAATTAGCCACTTCTTGGGGGTGATGTTGCTGTTTTTCTAACCAATAGGCTAACTGAGCTAAATCACCCGCCACATCTCGTGTTACTTTGGCTCTAATTTTCTCTGGGTTGCGCTTTTGGGGTTGCGTAAAAATATCAACAAATAAATCAAAAATATCAGGTTTTAATAAATCATTTAGGTTAATAATTTGTCTGGCTCCATAACCGCCATAATCACCACTAAATCCCATCCACAACTCAAAATGGTCACCAATATCACAAGTTAATAAAAATGGTGGCTTGACCGGTAAATGGGGTGCATAAGCAGTGGCTTGAATAAATGCTTTTTGCATATATTGCTCATAAGCCCTTGTGCCGCGTTTGGGTGTACTATTCCCAGATTTTATAGTTCCCTGTTTGGCTTCTAAGATAAAATGTCCCTGTTTATAAAAATCAATGCGCCCCTGTTTGATGTTTCCTGTAGACTGGGGCATTTTAACATTCTTTTCTAGACAATATGGGTCACCGGGAACCCTACCTTGAGGGGGTGGAGGTGGGACACCTAAAGCCGTACATAAATCTAAACAAAATGAGTCTTTGTTAGCTATTTCATTACCACTAGATCCTTGCCATTTATCTAAAAAAATCTCAACTCTTTGTTGATCAAGTTCCTTCATGTTACTGGTGAAAACAGGTATTTTTGTCAAGAAATATCAAGATAAACGACTAAAAAACCTTAGTTAATTGATGCTATACTAAATATAACATTATCATTAAAGCTAACACTGCTATATAAATACCCGGAGTTGCTGAATTTGAAGATGAGCCAAAATCAACTTACCTAACCGCCATTCTTTGCGCCTTTGCGCCAACTGAAACAGCCAGTTAATTCTCATCAATAGCCCCGTAGATGAAGGTAGCAGACATCATGGTAAAAGAAATATTGTCAACTGAGCTTGCACCTGAACCAGATATCACCCATATTGTTACTGAAGATGATACACCAGTGGATAATTTCCTGTCAGAAAAACAACAGCGCTTATTAACAGAGGTATTATACAACGGTTGGGTTGCACCCGCAGAAACAGAAAATTTTATAGCTGCTGCTAATGTCGGGGTGTTTTACAGTATTGGTTTACCTCCCCTGGTCCCTGATGTGTTCCTCAGTATTGATGTTACCATGCCTTCGGATTGGGGAGAAAAAAAGAACCGCAGTTATTTTGTTTGGCAATTTGGCAAAACTCCAGATGTGGTTATAGAAATAGTTTCTAACCGGGAAGGAAACGAATTAGGCTCTAAATTGAAAGATTACGCCAGAATGGGGGTTCCCTACTACGCAGTGTTTGACCCTTTGCAAATGCTCGGGGAGCAACCACTGCGCGCTTATCAACTGAATATTAGACAGTATTTAGAAATGCATAATTTCTGGTTTGCAGAAATTGGTATAGGTTTAACTTTGTGGTCGGGGGTGTTTGAAGGTAAAGAGGATATTTGGTTACGGTGGTGTGATCAAAATGGGGATGTGCTACCCACTGGGACAGAAAGCGCTCAGTTAGCTAGGGAACAAGCTCAATTAGCTAGGGAACAAGCTCAATTAGCTAGGGAACAAGCTCAATTAGCTCAACAGGAGGCGATCGCAGCCAAGGAACGCGCAGCCCAATTGGAAGCACAATTGAAAGCTCTGGGAATCGAACCAGTCCAGTAATGGGGTGGAGTAAAAACCCTGACTTTAACTCACGTTTTGTTACATGATTTTTAGAAGATGAGGGAGAATAGGGCTGATAAATGCCTACAATAAAAGGTTTTGACTCTTAATCTCCCTATTGGTATACTGTTAATTTAAGGTATATTCACGATAGCGATCGCACCGCAGTGGGTGACATCAGAAATTAACTCAAGGCTGATTTTAAATCACTTTCGGCTTTAGCTAGAGCTTCCGGTAATTTATTGGTGTCGCGTCCCCCAGCTTGAGCTAGGTTTGGTCTTCCACCACCACCACCACCGCAAATTTTGGCTATAGCGCCGACGAATTTACCTGCTTGGAGTCCTTTTTGATTAACTTCGGGGCTGAAGGCTGCAACTATACTGACTTTACCAGCTTCAGGAATAGAACCCAATACCACTGCACCACGAGTCATCTTTTGTAGTAACCTTTCAGCAGCAGTTTTTAATGATTCTGGGTCAACCTCTTCCATCTGCGCTACTAATACCTGATAATCACCTACAGATTCTACTGTTTGTAGTAGACTGTCAGATTTCGCGATCGCCAGCTGTGATTTCAGGGTTGCTAGTTGTTTCTCAGCGCTTCGCAGTTCAGTTTGCAGTGTGGTGATCCGCTCCGGTAATTCTTCGGGTTTCACCTTAAAGCGATCGCTTAAATCCCTAACCACTGTATCACGAACATTGAGATAATCCAAGATAGCCGGACCAGAAACCGCCTCAATGCGCCGCACCCCAGAAGCCACACCCGCCTCTGAGATAATTTTAAAGCTGCCTATTTCGGCGGTATTACTGACATGGGTACCGCCGCACAGTTCCATAGAGACACTGGGAAAGTCAATGACCCGCACCTGTTCGCCGTATTTTTCCCCAAACATAGCCACAGCACCTCTAGCCTTAGCTTCTGCTAAAGGTAACACCTCTATGTTAGCTGGATGTGCTTCGGCAATCCAGGTATTTACCTGTTCTTCAATTTGTTGAATTTCCTCTGATGTCAAAGCGCGGGGACAGTTAAAGTCAAACCGCAACCTGTCAAAGGAGACCAGGGAACCAGCTTGAGATATACCATCATCAACAATTTTCTTAAGAGCCGCTTGCAGTAAATGTGTAGCGGTATGATTAGCTTGAGCGCGACGACGACAAGCGCGATCAATTTGAGCGGTGACAGTATCTCCTACTCGGATTGTACCGCGTTCTATGCGGCCAAAGTGGATAAAAAAGTCAGATTCTTTTTTCACATCTGTAACCCGCACCAACACACCATCACCGGAGACATAACCGCGATCGCCAATTTGTCCCCCAGATTCGGCATAAAATGGGGTTTGATTGAGGACAATTTGAACTTCTGTCCCTGCTTCTGCTTCCTCTTGGGCAATACCATCTATTAATATGGCTTCTACTTTAGCAGTGGAAGCGGGTTGACTATAACCTAGAAATTCCGTAGCGTGGATATGTTCAGCTAACTTGTCTAAAGAACCTTGCACAGTTAAATCAATGGTTTCGTGAGCAGCTTTAGCTCGTTCTACCTGTTTTTGCATTTCAGCATCAAAACCAGCTTCATCCACAGTCAGATGATTTTCGGCGGCGATTTCTTGGGTAAGTTCTAAGGGGAAACCAAAGGTATCATATAAAGTAAAAGCACTTTCGCCGCTAATTTGAGTTTTACCTTGGGCTTTCACCTCTTGAATAATTTCCGCGAGTAGTTTTTCACCTCTATCTAGAGTTTTAAGGAAATTGGCTTCTTCTCGTTGCAGTTCGGCTTTAATTGCTGCTTCCCGTTGACGCACATTGGGGTAAGCTGATTCTGAAAGAGAAATTGCGGTTTCTGCCACTTGGGTGATAAATTCCCCATTAATACCAATTAACCGCCCATGACGGACTACCCGGCGAATTAAGCGCCGTAGGACATAACCACGTCCCACATTAGCAGCGCGAATTTCATCAGCAATCATGTGGACTACAGATCGCACATGGTCACCAATGACTTTGAGGGAAACTTGGGTTTTCTCGTCGCTGCTGTGGTATGATATTTTAGCTATCTGAGCAGCGGTTTCAATAATCGGGAAAATTAAATCAGTTTCGTAGTTATTGGGGACTTGTTGCAGGATTTGCGCCATCCTTTCCAAACCCATACCGGTGTCAATGTTTTTATTTTGCAGTGGGGTTAAATTACCCGATGCATCCCGGTTATATTGCATAAACACCAGGTTGTAAAATTCGATAAACCGGGTATCGTCTTCTAAGTCAATATTTTCATCTCCCCGTTCTGGGTGAAAATCATAATAAATTTCTGAACAAGGACCAAAGGACCCGAGGACCAGATACCCAAAAGTTATCTTCTTCACCCATGCGCTTAATTCTAGCTACTGGTACGCCGATGTCATCGCGCCAGATATTATAGGCTTTCATCATCTTCTTGAAAGACGCTAACCACTAGGCGCTCTGGTGGTAAACCAAAGATTTTTGTGGATAGCTCCCACCCCCAAGCGATCGCCTGTGGTTTAAAATAGTCACCAAAGCTAAAGTTACCCAACATCTCAAAAAATGTATGATGGCGTTTAGTGCGACCAACATTTTCAATATCGTTAGTCCTGATACACTTTTGAGATGTGGTAGCGCGGTTAAATTCCGGTGTGCGCTGTCCCAGGAATATGGGTTTAAATGGTAGCATCCCCGCAATAGTTAGCAGTACGGTGGGGTCTTCGGGAACGAGGGAGGCGCTGGGTAAGATTTTGTGTCCTCGTTGGGCGAAGAAGTCAAGGAATGAATCGCGAATTGCATTACCGCTAAGTTTCTGGGGAGTGGAAGCCATGGGTTGAAAAAGTCGTCTTAATACTTGTTTTTACACAAAAAAATATGCCCCAGGATAGAGTATCTACGCCATAAGTGACTAACAGCCCACCGACAGGTATTTATTCTACTGTTTCTCACCCACAGCGATCTGCTTTTAGCAGTGCTGGCGCTATCACCAGGAGCATCTATAGTATAGGTGATGATGATTCAGCTGTGGCAATTATCCGCTGACAATCCCTGACAGATGCGCCCTGTTCCATCGATTTAACTAAGGCTTGGTAACTAGACCAATTTGCTTGTAATAAAGTCTTTGCTTGTAGCAGATGAAATCGTTGTTTCTGTTCACTAGCGGAAGCAGAAAAACCCAAACCTGCTAAAACTCCCGCTAACTTGCTTTTATCGTCAGTACCGCCTTGTGCATCATTGAAAACTAAAGTTTCGGCGACAATGCCCGCCATCCAGACTGTACAATAACGGTCAAGGATTTGAGCGCTAATTGTTCCCCGTTCTAATTGGGATGCTAATTCCCCATCATCAAATGTCACACCCCCCTGTCCTGGTTGTCCTTGTTTCCAAGCATCCCAAGCAGTGAGAGTATAACCAGTCACAGGGATATTCAGCAGATGTGCAGCCAGAAAATGACCAGCTTCGTGGTGGATGATGCGATCGCGGTGTTGGGGAGAAAAACTAGCAATCCAATCTAAAATTATAGTACCACCCCGCCCTTGTAAACTAAAACTGTCAAAAGTGACTATTCCCAAAATACTAAAGGTGGCGATCGCAGGTACTGCGGGGACAAATGAATTAATGGCCCTAACAAGACTGATAGGGTCATGAGAAATATAGATATTGCTAATAAATTTAAACCAGTTTGACTCATTCCAGGGATTCTCTGAGTTCTTGACACTTAGCCTGTGCAGCTTGGTAAGCCGCTAAATATTCGCCACCACCCAACATCACATTACCATAATACTCATAGGGTGCATCCCCATAAACCGGTAATGGGTCATCCTCCGGATAATCTTCCTGTGATTCCTCAATAATCGCCTTTAATTGTTTCCTGGTAAAACTTTGGGCGGCAAAGTACCAAATTTCTTGAGTTTTTTTGTTTAGGTGTGGTAAACTGGGATCTATAATCTTAATTAAAGAATCCTCCCCAGAGGTATCAGCCAACTCTAGCCAACCATGTTCAATAGGTTGGTAAGGTTTACCCCCTATAGCCAAAAACCCCTGGACATAGTTCGCCTGATCTGTGACTAACAGCGCCCTATAAGCATTATCAAAGGGCTGACGAGCCTTACTTTTAATATTTTGCGCAACTTCCATTGACAGCGTTTCATCCAGTGCCTTGTTCATTGAATGCGGGAATTATGGCATTAACTAGAATATATTATCATTCCCGGCTATGCTGAATATTGCTGATTTTCGCCGAAAACAAAGCCGGAACCTCTCCCCTAACTCCTTGTCCTGTGATCAGTTCCACAACATCCATACCATTACCAATTACCCCTGGTACACTAGGATAGCCAGCAGTAGCCCCCACAAGAAACAAGTTAGGCAACTCTGTAATATATCCTAACCGATTTAACCCCACTTGTTCAGGTACTAACTTTGCACCATAAATATTACCTTGGGGTTGTCCGAGATAAAATTCACTGGTGGTGGGTGTACCAGAAACCTTCATGCGCGCGTACTGGTCTACATCGGGAATTAAATCTCGAACACTGGTCATGATCTGCTGGTAAACTTCCCGTTTCTTGGCTTTATAGCCTTGGTGGTCGGTGTCTTGCAGATGCTTAAATGGTTCGTAAGGGCAGACAGTGGCAATTTCTAAGATATGATGACCTGGTGGAGCTATTCCGGCGTTATCTCTAGATTTCATCGTGGGACAAGATAGGAAAATCCAAGGTTGGCTCAGGTCTCCCTGAAATTGGCGTTGATATTCCCTGTTTAAGTCTCCTGTGGGATAATACCAAATATTCCAGTTACCAATCCTATAATTTTCTGGTTGAAAGCGACTATCTAAACCCAGGTAAATATTAAATGCACTAGTTGAGTATTCGTAATTGGTAAGGCGTTGACGTTCCTTTAAGCTCAAAGCTGTGGTGTCGTGTATTAACTCTACTGTTAATTTGGGGTCAAGGTCGCTAATATAGCCCTTACTAGCTTGGTAGGTTTGATCACCAGCAGTTACCCATTGTACTTGCTTTTGATTAACTTCAATATGCTGGACAGGAGTTGAATATTTAATTACACCTCCCCCTTCGGTGATCGCATCTGTAATACTATCTACAAACTGCTTAAAATGGTATTGAGGATAGTAAGCGCCTTCTGAGTAATCCCAAACTAGGGAAGTGTGGATCAGTAAGGCGATTTCATGAGGTGGTAGTGCATAATCACCACTTTGTCCCCCTAGTACTGCTTGTAATTTGGGTGATAAACCCACATGGTCATATAAGTCTTGTAAAGTCCAGTTGCGCTTTCTAAATAAATGGAAATATTTAGGTAACTTCAACCAGTCTGACCAATTCTGATTATACCAACGTATTTCCCCCCCTAGGCTACGCATTTCCCTATGGATCTGCGCAATTGTGTCACAGTAGCCATTAATAGCAGTTGTCTGATCCGGAAAGGTGGAGAGTAACCGCGATCGCAAGTTTTCCCATCCTAGAGGAATTTTAAAATCTACCTCCGGTGTAATTATCCGGTCTATGCAGTCTGGGTCAAGGCTATTAAAGGGGACATGGCGCTGAATGTAGTTGAGAAATTGCCCAATAGTTTGACTAGGTGCGCATTGAGATATATAATGGACATTAGCGCAAAAACTATAGTCACCATAATCAAAAGTGTGACAACACCCGCCAGGTAGGTAATGTTTTTCTAAAACAGCCACCCTGTATCCTTGCTTGGTTAAACAAGCTGCGGCGGAAAGTCCACCTAATCCAGCCCCCAGAATGACATAATCAAAATTGTGCATCTGGCTGTCCCCTTTTGCTTGATAATTTTTCTAGACCCAGACAACGTAATACTTACTCAGAACCAGATTCACCCCCACCATCTGGGGTAGTCATCATATGTGCGGGAGGTGCGGATTCTGTTTCAATTTCATTTTCTGCTTCTACTTTAATATCTAGCTGTTGATTAACAGTAGCTTCAGGGGTAGATGTGCTTGACTCTGGTTGGTCTGACTCTTGACTAAGACCGGGTTGCTGTGGGGAGGTTTCCCCTTCTTGAGCTAAAACCTGAGATATGGGATTGAAAGCAGTAACAGCCATACTGCTAAATAGTAGCATAAAAGCGACTTTGGCCAAAGACTTCATATCTTTACCTGAATAAGTTTTAACTTCATTTTCAACAATCGTCAAAATCTAGTTATCCTACTCAAGTTAGAACCGCTACAATCTTCAGTCAGATTTCCCAAGAGGGGGAAACATTTAATTTAATTTATGCTTCCAAATCTGCCAACTGAGGAATTAAAGCCTGGAGAGCAAGACCCCGATGGCTAATTGACCCTTTGATCTCCCGTGACATTTGCGCAAAAGTCAATTGCTGCTCAGGAACGTAAAATATAGGGTCGTAGCCAAAACCACCCTCACCCCTGGGTGTATGGAGAATTTCGCCGCGACATACCCCTGTGGATTGTAAAACTATTTTACCATCAGGACGAGCGATCGCCACTGCACAGACAAACTGAGCTTGGCGATTTTCTGAGTTACCTAACTCTTGTAATAACCTAGCAATGCGACCTGAGTCGCTCTGACCATAACGTGCAGAATAAACCCCTGGTGCGCCATTTAAAGCATCTACTTGTAACCCAGAATCATCACCGATCGCCCATTGTCCTGTAGCTTGAGCAATTTGGGAGGCCTTGAGACAAGCATTGTCTGCAAAAGTTGTACCGGTTTCTGCAACTTCTAATTCTGGTGGTTTGAGGGTTAATTCCCAACCAGAATGAGCGAGATAAGCTTGTAGTTCCCGGAGCTTACCGGGGTTACCCGTAGCTACTACCATTGTTTTAGTCATATATTCATTTAAAAGTTTAGGTCGCCCAATTTTTTGCCCAAGCCAAGGTTTGATGTACTTCCTCAAGTGTTGCTGCTTCACAATACAGACGTAACACCGGTTCAGTACCGCTAAACCGAATCATTAACCAGCTGTCATCAGCTAACCGGTATTTATAACCGTCTATGGTTTGACAATCAACTACTGCTTTGAGCGCAATTTCCCTTAATGGTTCGGTTTCCAGTTGTTGTAAAAGACGCGATCGCACTGCCATACTAGCTAAAGGTAAATCAATGCGGTCATAAGCGGAGGTGAAACCTGTTTTCTGTTGTAAATCCCGGTAATAATCGCTTAAATCGAGACCAGATGATACAATAGCTTCTAAAACATACAATGCTGATAGCAGTGCATCACGTTCGGGAATATGACTACCATAGCCGATTCCTCCCGACTCTTCACCACCTAACAACACCTGTGCTGCTAACATTCTATCAGCGATGTACTTGTATCCCACTGCTGTTTCAAAAACTGGTAAATTATGCAGTGCTGCTACCCGGGGAATTAAATCTGAACCACTGACAGTTTTAACAATTTCACCTGTAAAACCCCGCCTTTGGGTAAGGTGGTCGATTAATATAGGTATTAAGATTTGGGAACTCAAAAAGTTAGCTTTTCCATCTACTGCGCCGATGCGATCGCAGTCCCCGTCAAATACTAATCCCACCGTTAAACCTGATGTGTCTGTTTGGCGGTGGCTTTTGATGACTGAGAATAAACCAGATAGGTATTTTGGTAAAGGTTCTGGCGCTCCTCCTGCAAATAAAGGATCGCGGTTACTGTTGATTTCTTGAACCCCATCTTTGAGTAATTTTCCCAATCCCCCAGCTGCCGCACCATGCATGACATCGGCGAATAATGTTAGTTTACCACAGGCGATCGCCTCTTGAATCTTGGCAATATTAACTTTACCTTTTAAGGCTGTGATGTAACTAGGCCAGGGGTTAAATATATCTTGTTTTCCGGGTTTAGCTGCTGGTGGTACACCCACAGATAATAAAGTTTCAATTTCTTTTGTCACTTCTGGCGGTACTGAACCCCCAAAATGACCCTTGACTTTTAGACCTAAATATGTACCGGGGTTATGACTGGCTGTAATAACTAGCGCCCCCAAAGCATTAAGTTCTTTAGCCGCCCAACTAAAAGCCGGAGTTGGGGCGTAGGTTTCGCTGAGTAAAACATCAAAGCCGACAGCGCAGACAGTATCAGACCACAGTGCGAGCAAAGTCCTCGGCCATAAAGCGGCGATCATAGCCGACAATAATAGTTTTGCTGCCAACTGTAGAGTTATATGTATTATATAATACTTGAGCGGCAACTGGTGCCACTAATGCTAGGCGTTCAAAGGTGAACTCATCAGCAATCACCCCCCGCCAACCGTCTGTACCAAACTTAATAGAGTTAGCAGCAACTGGCATGAAGTTATCCTCACTGTTTACGAGAGGATTTTAGCATTTATATTATAATCGAAGAGTGAATTCTTGCAATGCTTGACTCAATGGATCCGCCGAGGAAGAATTTAACAGACTGAGATTGAGAGGATATCGACTGAGATATTGAGCATAAGAGGGTAGTAAATAAGAAGCATATTCGGGGCGATTGACAAGGTGTGCTTCCCAAAAGGCCAGATTCAAAGCCCGAAGGTAAGAATAAGCTGGCGCAGGATTTGGACCGAGTAAAGCCGGTGGTATAGGTAACACATTATTTTCTGGATCTATTTGGGCGATCGCACTGAAATGAGTAGCATTTTCAATTAATACCAAATACTTATTAGGAGTAGTCAACCAGGTAAAAGGCCGAACCTGCTCAGACACCATAGGGGTAGCAATATCCTGACTATTCGCCACCAGCATCACAGGAACTCGAATTTGACTGATTTCACTTTCACCAAAAATTGAACTAGATACAGGATTAATAGCCAATACAGCTTTAATGCGGTCATCTTGGAGTGCATAATCTTTAACTTCTAACTCCGTAACTTGACACTGTAAAAACAGCGACAAATTAAAAGAGGAAATATTCGGACTACAATCTTGTTGCAGTTGATCAAAATTAATCTTGGCTCCTGCCAAACTTAACACAGTGTAACCACCAAAAGAATGTCCCATGGCTCCGACTTGCTCAAAGTTGAGTCCTTGGAGGTTAGGATCTGATTTTTCTCTGCGCTCAAGTTCATCCAGGAGAAATTTAATATCTAAAGGTCGGTTAATAAATTCTTCGGCTTCTAATGGCCCAGCCAAACCCGTCAAGTAGCGCCGAACACGTTCCGCATTACTCCCCGGGTGTTCTAATACCGCTACAGCAAAACCGTGGGATGCTAAATGTTCAACCAAGTAAGCAAAAGAAGAACGGTCAGAAGCAATACCATGAGAAATCACAATCAGAGGAAAAGGCGGCGCTGTTCCTTGTGGTAGATAAATATCTGTGGGTATAATGCGAAGAACATCGCGGGACCTATCCCGGAGTATCAATTCGGTTCGTCGCCAAGTAAACGGACCAGATGCAGCTAAATCCGGCCGTTGCGTCCAATTAATGGGCGCACCATGGGCGATCGCTTCTTGTTGAATCCAAGTTACAACCTCATCCCTTTTCTCTAATACCTGCGATAAATCATCAACTAACTTTAGCCCCTCTGTAAAATTTAACCGTACTGTGGGGGAGGGAAAGTGACGCAGAAAATTCACCACTGTTAAGCCTTCTGGAGAAGCAGCAGCTAGTATTAAAGCACCTCTGATGGCGTAAAAGCCATTTTGCCTTGATTCCGTGCGGATTAAGCCCCCTAAACGGTCTATGAGGTCTTCGCCTATAGGTGAGTAACTCACCTGAGATACAAGAGTGGGAGTAACATTAAATTCCTGCTGTAGCACTTCTCGTAATTGAGCCAGTTGCTGGGGATTAACCCGCCGCGCATAAAAGGAAAATTCATCAGTGATTTTCCCTTTTTGAGCAAATATTGCCAATGAGTCCACACTCAAGGAGAATTCCCCAAAAGGAGGGTAAAAAAAGCTAATCCGTTCAGCCCCCATTCCGGAGGTAGCAGTCATCAAAGTCCATAGTAGCCCTAAAATTGAAGATTGCCAAAATTTTTTCAATAAAATCATGTCCGTTTAATCAAACTCAATAAAAAATGTTTGCTCTTAGTCAGTACAAACTGTTTATTATTATGTATGAATGCTCGGACATTACATAAAGTTTATCAAGTTTATCCGCTTATTTTGCTCCCAGGGGTTTCTCGCCTTTAGAACAACGAGCAAACCATTCCTGATATTTCTTCTGTAGGGACTCATTTGTCACAGCAATTGTAATTTTTACCTGCTCACAGCCGTGATTTTTTTCCTGAGCGATCGCATTTAAAAGTAAACTAGCAATTTTCGGCGAACTGAATTCACCACTCACATTTACATGGGTATTTAGAACCGTTCCTAATGGTCTATCATCCTCGATGAACTCAAGACCAGAAATCTCACCCTGTGTCAAGTCAATTTCTGCCAGTCGTTTATTCTCTGGACTAACTTGCTCCACAATTAATTTTTCACGCCTCACAGGTACTTGTATTATTTGAGTTTCAATTTCTTTGCGAATAATAACCTCACCAAGTTTGGATTTTTTATGATCAGCTATCAATCGTTCTTCTATTAAACGAAAAGTATCTTCTTCCTCAACTTCAGTTGGACTTTTAATCATCTTGTTATTCAGCGTTTTTAGTTCAGTTAATTTATCTACTGTTTTTTGACCATCTGCTTTTTGCAGTTTTAAATATTCAGACATAAGCTCTACTCTTGATAAAATGTTTTGATTACATCACCGTTATCAGGCCTATGGTAGAGTATTTAAACCACCATAGCCTGAGAATCGATAGTGAAGTAGTTCAACCTAGTAACTATTAAAAAAGGCACACCCGCACTTGCTCTTTAATTGGTTATTAGTTGTAATTATTGATTAGCGCTCCTCAACGCGAAGATTAGGAGCATTAACATCTAACTCTTCGTGGCGCACAGTGTCTTGAGTCTCAATTGTTTCTTGCTCTACAACCTTATCGATTTTAATTTCTTCCCGTAAAAAAGCCTCTTTGCGAACTTCAGGAGTCTCTTCATAGATTTCTATACGAGCAACTTCCCCCTCACGGAAGTTAGCTTCGCTAGGAGGAACAACCTGACCCACATCTGTTGGAGTCACACGTTCAATGACAACATGCTCTTTTTCTATGGGAACTGAAACCTTGACAGTTTCACTTTCAACGTGCTTACCAATGACTACTTCTCCAGTTTTTTGGCGAACTTTGTCAGCAATTAACCGTTCTTCATACAATCGTAGAGTTTGATGGTCTTGCTGATTTAGCTTGTACAAAGAAGGTTCATGTTCATAAGTGTAAGTATCACGGTTGTAAGTATGGGGGGTGGTATCGCGATAAACCCCCCTTACCTGTTCTTCATAGTCATAATCAAGTGTTCTACCTTCTTCAAACTCCGGTAAATTTTCCGCCTGTTCCCTAGTCATACCAATGGCGTAGACGTGACCAGCACCATAGTCAATGCGGGAACGTCCAACTGGTAGTAGTACTTTTTTACCAAATATCCAAAAACCTAAATCAACAACTAGATAACGAAAATGTCCCTCTTCATCGACTAAAACATCACTTACTGTACCAATCTTTTCATCAGTCCTGTCGGTGTAGACACCTAAGCCTTGAATATCATTACCTTGAATAGTTTCACGATAATTTGGAGCCACATCTGCCAATCTGTGAAGAGCCATGACATTTACCTTTGAGTTTTCATACCATCTCTTAATGAATAACATAAAGGTTAATTAGCTATTTTCCCTCTTACTATTGACTGAATTAATACATTGATATGACATCAAAAGTTATAGATTTCTGATATTTCTGATAAATTAACCATAAAAGTAGAGGTAGAGGCAAAATTTCCCCTACCTACCTTTGATATGAATCACCAAATTACATTCCCTAATTAGCTACTCAAAAGGCTTGTTCAGGGTTTCTACTAGCTGCATCCATATGTAATTCCCCTGTAGTATCAATATCTAACTGTTCTCGCCGAATGGTGTCTTGTGCTTCTACCGTGTGGCGGTCTACAACCTTCTTAACTCTAATTTCTTCCCGTACAAAGGCTTCTTTGCGAATTTCCGGCCTTTCTTCGTACAATTCTATCCGTGCTATTTCCCCCTCTTGAAATTTAAGAGCTTTTGGGTCTACCACTGTTCCTATTTCTGTGGGAAGAACGCGCTCAATCAAAACACGTTCTTTCTTCACAGGTACTGTCACCTGTGCAATTTGTGTTTCAACGTGCTTACCAACTTTTACCTCCCCAGTCTTGACCCGATGCTTATTAGCAATCAAACGTTCTTCATATAGCCTGAGAGTTTGATGATATTGTTCATTTAAGTTATATAAATCTGGCTCTTTTTCGTAAAGGGATATATCCTGTTGTTCAGAGATATCTCTACTTTCAGGGCGAAAAACAAGGCGCACCTCTTTTTCATAATCCTCATCAACATTGATAGTTTCTTGGTATTCAGGTAAATACTCAACTTGTTCTTTACTCAGTCCGTCAACATAAACACGTTGGGCGGGATAATTAATGTGAGAAAGCCCAATTGGTAGTAATATCTTCTTACTCACAGAGTCGAAGCTGGTGTCAATAACTAAATACCGAAAACGTCCCTCTTGGTCAACTAAAGCATCAGCTACTGAACCAACTCTAACTCCGCCTTCAGTGTAAAGGTCTAAGGTTTTCACGTCATCACCGCCAAATGTTTCTCGGTAGTTAGGGTCAAATTCTTCAAGTTTGTAAAGAGGCATATACTTACAGGTGTAGAATATTTATACCTATCAGCATAAAAATTCTCATCATTGTTTTCCTCTTACTGGCGGCTGAATTGAGGGAATATATTTGATGATTTATGGATAATAAAATTATAATTTAATTTCGTGTCCAACTTGCGTCAGTCCTAAGTCAGACACAGCAATTATTTTAACCATCTCATGGGAAAATGAACAGGGATATTAACCTGTATTCCTCTTCTGTGAGAAAAATATCGAATGAAACACCATTAGAAAACTCGGAAAATAAAAGGATACCGCAATGGTTCATCTGGCTGACTGAAACAGTGCAACAGCGCCCAAATTGTCAATCCCCAGTGCAGTGCAAAACCCAATGCAACCACAGGAAAGAACAAAATTCCCCCCAATCCAAATGTGAGAAAAGATATAACCCCAATTGGTACTCCAATTACGGTTCCCCAAAACCAAACATTAAAGTGAAAATTAATGGATTCTTTAGCATTACTCTTCACCACTGGGTCATCGGAAATTAAGTTAATGACAATGGGAACCCCAATAGAGAATAATGTCGTACTAAAGAAAATTGCCCCGTGACACACAGATGACAGCAATTTACGTTTATCAGCATTGTATCCAACTTCCATCCTGGTGTTCTCTCAAGTAGGTTGGTCATTTTCATTCTAACGAATACATCATCGGTTGGGTATGACAGTTTACCGTACTCTAGAAGTTGTTTTTACTGCCTGTGACATAAACTAGGAATAAGGTTTAATCCACAGAGGATTTAAAAAAAGGGTCGCATTAATCCCCATACATTACAAATGCAGATTACCCGGCTGTTTGACCAGGGGCAATCATTTTTTGCTACAATCAAGGTACAGGACTGGCTCAAAGAACGCAAACATAACCCCTGAGATGATGATATTATTTTCCATCAACAGCCTGCGCCCCCTTCCAAGAAGTTATGGTGGTAGAAATTGAACTACGGCGCAAAGATGGACGGCCTGTAGATCCGTGGTGACAATAACAAGCCAACCTTCATACCTGATAGTTTAATTTACGTACTCCTGGACAAAATGGCCAAATTCCTGTTTTGTTCTCCCAAATCTCAAAACAGGATTCAGCCTAATAAATGTGGAAGGTTTATTAACATTGTGTGAGCTGTTTGCACTCTACCACAGTCTTATTGAGATTTACTAGCATTTTAGAGAAAAAATTTTCTGATTTTTCTAAAAGTTTCAACTACCAAAATGGTTAAAACCTAATATTTATAGGCTTTTCAGAGGTTCTATATCTGTCTGTTTACGAAAATTTACACTAAATTACTGATAAAGTATTGCAATAACTCTGCTAAGATATCTTCAGACCTTATTGAGATGTATATTCATTAAATCGGGTAGATATCTCAGGGTAAAATTTTAACCCTCCAACTGCATTTAAAACTATTTATCAGGTGTCAAAATGTCAAAAAAAATTGGTTTGTTCTACGGTACTCAAACTGGGAAAACTGAATCTGCGGCGGAAATCATTCGTGATGCCTTTGGTGGTGATGTTGTGACTTTACACGATATTTCTCAGGCGGATATTGCTGATCTTGCTGAGTATGAATATCTGATTATTGGTTCCCCAACTTGGAATATTGGCGAACTCCAAAGCGATTGGGAGGGTATTTATCCTGATTTAGACGAGGTTGATTTTACTGGTAAGATGGTGGCTTATTTTGGTACTGGAGACCAGATTGGTTATGCTGATAACTTCCAAGATGCTATGGGGATTTTGGAAGAAAAGATTTCCCAACAGGGTGGTAAAACTGTGGGCTATTGGCCTACTGATGGCTATGATTTTGGCGCTTCTAAAGCTGTGCGCAATGGTAAGTTTTGTGGTTTAGCTCTGGATGATGATAATCAATCGGATCTCACAGATGAGCGCATTCAAACTTGGGTGACTCAGTTGAAGACTGAGTTTAGCTTGTAGAAAATAGCAGCCCGGTATCGCCTATGTACCTTTTCAAGAGGCCGTGGCTGCTAAATTTATCACTTCTTACAAAGTACAATTACGGCTATTTATGTCTGACTTATTGGATGTTGTTTGGTTAAATAGTAGTTCAGCGTTGAAGCGTTTTGATCAACCATTACTTCAATACCTGTCTAGGTATCTGAATATTGCTCAGTGGGAATATCAACAAACACGAGATGAAGCCAGTTCTGTGGATGAAGCTGTGCTGTTGCTGGGTAATTTTTTAGATTCTTGCCCTGATACAGTCCATTTAGCTGGTCATGGTATCAGTGGTGCGATCGCCTTAAGTTATGCTCGTCGCTACCCCGAAAAAGTGCGATCGCTAACGCTCTTAGCTGTAGCATCTCAACCTGCTAATACTTGGCACGCCCATTATTACTTTCAACGACAGTTGTTCAGCATTAGCCGGGAGCAAGTTCTGGTAAATATTGTTCGTAGCCTGTTTGGCAAACAACCTGGTCATACCACAAAGAAGTTAATCGCTGCCTTAGATAAAGACTTAGAGCAATCACCGTCGCCCCATTCTCTGTTTAAGTTGGTATATTTACCCAAGGGAGGGGTTGCTATGCCCATGATGGTATGCGGTAGCAAGACTGATTGTGTAGTCAATCCACCGGCATTACATGACTGGCGCAATTGGTTCAAACCAGAAGATAGACTGTGGGAATTTCCCCAAGGGTATCATTTCTTTCACTACTTTCATCCTCAACAGGTGGGTGAGCAAATTCTGAATTTTTGGGCAGATCATAACAGGCGATCGCACCCCATATATTGCATACAGTCATGTGCATCAAAAGCCGATGAAAAAAGACTATAAATCTTAACATCTATGAATCCGCAAACAGATATCCTCTGTGAATTAAGTGATTTTCTTTATCCTCGCAGTCCATATTCCGGGGAGTTTAAACCAGAGCATTTGGTTTTTAATGCTAAACTGCAAGACTTTTCTCAACGAGTCAACTACATTTGTAGTTTACAAACTGGTGGTAAGCTGTCCCCACAGGAAGCGTACAAGCAAATTCAGATTCTTTGGAAACAGTTAAAAAGTAGTAAACAAGACTTAGGGATCAGCTAAGTGTATTTTTGATTGTGTACGAAACACTAATTGAGATTTGCCAGCACCGCCTGAATGGTATGACCATTCAGGCGCAATTGAGTTTTGTCCCATAGGCTGAAGAACTAGCCAGAAGGTGAAAACCTTAAAAGATGCCAAGTAAATATAGCTTAACTAGTGAAGACTGTCAGGATCATAAGGTAAACAGTAAAAGTCCCACAGGAGGTTTAATCTTGACTAAGTTAAAAGTTGGCATCAACGGCTTTGGTCGGATTGGAAGACTAGTATTACGCGCCGGTTTGAATCATCCCAGTCTTGAGTTTGTGGGCATTAATGACCTAGTACCACCAGACAACCTGGCTTATCTGCTGAAATACGACTCCACCCATGGCAAGTTAAACAGTAAAATTGAGGCCAAAGAAGACGGTATCTTGATTGATGGGCATTTTATCCCTTGTATGTCCGTGAGGAATCCGGCTGAATTACCTTGGGGCAAATTGGGAGCAGATTATATTGTAGAATCCACTGGACTGTTCAGCGATTACGAAAGCGCCAGTAAACACTTACAAGCTGGTGCCAAGCGAGTGGTGATTTCTGCTCCCACGAAAGATCCAGAGAGAGTGAAGACACTGTTAATGGGTGTAAATCATCACTTATTTGACCCAGCTAAAGATTTAATTGTCTCTAACGCCAGTTGTACCACCAACTGCCTAGCTCCCATAGCTAAAGTCATCAATGATAATTTTGGACTGACGGAAGGGTTGATGACCACGGTTCACGCGATGACCGCAACTCAACCCACTGTAGATGGGCCGAGCAAAAAAGACTGGCGGGGTGGTCGCGGTGCGGCACAAAATATTATCCCCTCCTCCACCGGTGCTGCTAAAGCAGTGGCCTTGGTTTTGCCAGAACTAAAAGGTAAGTTAACTGGTATGGCTTTCCGGGTTCCGACTCCCGATGTTTCTGTGGTTGATTTAACTTTTAAAACTGCCCAAGCTACGAGTTACCAAGATATCTGCACGGCAATGGAGCGCGCTGCCGGGGGTGAATTAAATGGTATATTGGGATATACTGATGAAGAAGTAGTTTCGACTGATTTTCAAGGTGATAGCCATTCGAGTATTTTTGATGCTGGCGCGGGGATTGAATTAAATTCCCATTTCTTTAAAGTGGTTGCTTGGTATGACAACGAGTGGGGTTACTCAAATCGCGTGGTGGATTTAATGTTGTCCATGTCACAGAAAGAATAAATTACTTCTGGTTTGTGAATTAGTCAGCTAAGAACAACAAGTTTAATTAAAGTGCATTCTATTGGACAGCCAATTTGGGTAGAAAGCACTTAGAATAGGGCTGAGGCACAAAACTGCCAGTAAATCAGGCAAAATTTCAGTAAAATTGCCTAGTTAGTAATTGTCAGTAAAAGGATGGGGCACCGAACAAGGGAATCAAGAAAGTCCTAAACTAGCACAACTCATGGAGAGAAATATGTCTAAAAGTTTACTAGAACAATTACGTCAAATGACGGTTGTGGTTGCAGATACAGGGGACATTAAAGCCATTGAGAAGTTTACACCCCAAGATGCTACTACTAATCCTTCCCTGATTACAGCCGCAGCACAAATGCCAGAATATCAGGAAATTGTTGATCAAACTTTGCTCCAAGCTAAAAAAGATGCCGGTGCGGCTGCTAGCCAAGGGGATATTGTGACTCTGGCCTTTGACCGTTTAGCAGTGTCTTTTGGGTTAAAGATTCTACAAATTATTCCGGGTCGGGTTTCTACAGAGGTAGATGCTCGCTTGTCTTTTGATACTGAAGCTACCGTTACCAAAGCCAGAGAATTAATTGCCCAATATAAGGCGGCTGGGATTGACCGCTCACGGGTACTAATTAAAATTGCCTCGACTTGGGAAGGGATTCGCGCTGCGGAAATTTTAGAGAAAGAAGGTATTCATTGTAATTTAACTCTATTGTTTGGTCTGCATCAAGCGATCGCCTGTGCCGAAGCCGGTGTTACCTTAATTTCTCCTTTCGTGGGTCGCATTCTCGACTGGTACAAAAAAGATACTGGCAGAGATAGTTACCCATCCGCGGAAGACCCAGGGGTATTATCTGTAACCACAATCTACAACTACTACAAAAAGTTTGGTTACAAAACCGAAGTTATGGGGGCTAGCTTCCGTAACATTGGCGAAATCACAGAATTAGCCGGTTGTGATTTGCTGACCATTTCCCCATCACTGTTGGCGGAATTGCAAGCCACCATTGGGGAACTACCACGGAAACTTGATCCGGCTCGGGTAGCAACCATGGAAATCGAAAAGATGTCTATTGACAAGGCAACTTTTGAGAAGATGCACAAGGCTGACCGTATGGCATCGGATAAACTAGCAGAAGGTATTGATGGCTTTACCAAAGCTTTGATTTCTCTAGAAGAACTATTAGCACAACGCCTAGAGCGCCTGGAAAAAGAAGTAATAGCTAACCGCTAATACTAGAAAGGGTGAGTATCTCCTCACCCTTTGTTGACAGTACCTTAATATCTGCGCCAGTCATAGATTAATCTACCATGGCGATCGCGAACTAACTGCCAACGCCCATGACGATAGCGTGCCCCACTATAGTGCTGTCTTGGTCTATAGTTATGGTGGTGTCGTCTAATACGACTTCTGTTATATCTATGAGCTAGTAAAACTTCTGGGTTAGTATTTTTCTCCAGTAAACTTGTCACTATTGGGATATTTTGGTGATGGAGAACATGATTAACATGAGTATCTTCAGCTGTAGCCATAGCTGAGGGATAGATGAAGGCAAACATCAGAATCCCAACTGAGTATAATTTCTGGAAACCTTTCATGTTCTTGCCTTTTGGTGAATTATGGGTAATGACTTTATTTAATAGCTGAAAATTGGCAAATATATAGTTAACCGGTTACAAACCTCAACTAGGTAAAAGTAATGAAAGTACTAGTTTTAAATGCTGGCTCCAGCAGCCAAAAAAGTTGTTTGTATGAAATCCCTGATCATACTATGCCTAATCAAACCCCCCAACCCCTGTGGGAAGGCAAAGTCAACTGGACCGAGACCGGGGTGTAGCAGAGATTGAAGTCAAAACAGCCACGGGTCAAACATTACAAGAATCTATTTATGGTGATTCCCGACGGGCGCACGTGGCATATCTCCTCTACACTCTGACTCGTGGAGCCACTAAAGTCATAGATCAGCTTTCAGAAATCAATGTAGTAGGGCATCGTGTAGTCCACGGTGGTCAGGAATACAGAAAAAGTGTAATAATTACCGAAGATGTCAAAAGCAAAATCTCCAGTTTATCCAGCCTAGCCCCAGCACATAATCCAGCCGCCTTAGAAGGGATAGAAGCCATTGAACAGAGCTTAGGGGATGTCACCCAAGTGGCAGTATTTGATACCGGATTTCATGCCACCCTCCCCGATGCTGCTGCCATTTACCCCGGACCCTATGAGTGGGTAGAGCAAGGTATTCGCCGCTACGGTTTTCATGGTATCAGTCATCAATATTGCTCCGGGCGTGCTGCCCAAATTCTCAACCGAGATTTAGCATCCCTGAAATTAATTACCTGTCATTTAGGTAACGGCTGTTCCCTAGCAGCAATCAAAAACGGTCGCAGTATTGACACCACTATGGGCTTTACACCCCTAGACGGGTTAATGATGGGGAGCCGTTCCGGTGCAATTGACCCAGGGATTTTGATTCATTTATTGCGGCAATCAAATTACTCAGCGGAGCGGTTAGATTATGTATTAAATAAAGCCTCTGGCTTAAGGGGAATTTCGGGAGTATCCAGCGACTTACCCCAAGTAATTGCAGCCATCGCCGAGGGAGATTACCGCGCCCAACTCGCTTGGGATATGTACGTACACCGGTTAAGGTCTGGTATCGGTTCCATGCTAGCCAGTCTAGAAGGATTAGATGCTTTAGTATTCACCGCCGGGGTAGGGGAAAAATCCCCAGGAATTCGCCAAGCAGCCTGTGAAGCCTTTGGATTTCTGGGACTAAAAATTGACCCCGCCAAAAATCAACAGCAGCCTGTTGATCAAGATATAGCCACAGAAGACTCAACCATTAGGGTCTTAGTCATCAAAACCCAAGAAGACTGGGCGATCGCCCAACAATGCTGGCAAATTATGCCAAAAAAATAACTTAATCTTTGCGTACCTTTGCGGATACTTGGCGACACTTGGCGTTGAAAACCAGGGGCGGGGTCAACGAGACATTTCCACCCACCCCAGAGAAGGCCAATAGACCCCAATATTAAATTACACCATACCACCAGCAGCTTGAAAACGAGCGCGGGCGCGTTTAAAAGCTTGGGTGGCTTGGATTTGTGCTTGGCGATCGCCTGGTGTCACCTGATTTAGACGGGTTTGCGCTTGGTTAAAAGCGGTACGTGCATCTTCAAGTGAAATCTTGTCGCCACGTTCAGCACCATTCACCAGAATGGTGACTTCATCTTCTTCAACTTCTGCAAAACCACCCAAAAGAGCGATGGCTTGCCAATCCTGATTTTTGCTAGCACGGACGCGCATTACACCTATATCCAGAGCTGTCAACATAGGGGCGTGTCCAGTTAAGATACCCAACTGACCGGTAGTACTAGGTAAAACTACCTCTTCAGCTACAGCATCCCAGACTGTTTTATCTGGTGCGACTACACGAACGGTGAGAGTCATTTGTCCTTTGTCCTTTGTCTGTAATTTTGCCTAATTTGTCACTAGCCATTAGGATTACGACTAATGACTAATGACTAATGACTAATGACTAACCTTTGAGCTTTTCAGCCTTAGCGATCGCTTCGTTAATATCGCCCACCAAGTAAAAAGCTTGTTCTGGTAATTCATCCAATTGGCCAGACAAAATCATTTGGAAGCCCTTAATAGTATCTTCCAACTTCACATACTTACCAGGAGAACCGGTAAATACTTCAGCTACAAAGAAAGGCTGAGACAAGAAGCGCTCTACCTTCCGCGCCCGTGCTACAATCAGACGGTCTTCTTCAGACAATTCATCTAGACCGAGAATGGCGATAATGTCTTGAAGTTCTTTGTAACGTTGTAAAGTTGCTTGTACAGCACGAGCGGTATTGTAGTGTTCAGCACCAACAATATCAGGCTGTAACATAGTAGAAGTAGAACCCAGAGGGTCAACCGCCGGATAAATACCCTTAGCTGCTAAACCACGAGATAGTACTGTAGTTCCATCCAAGTGAGCAAAAGTGGTTGCGGGAGCGGGGTCGGTTAAGTCATCCGCAGGTACATACACCGCTTGAATAGAGGTAATAGAACCTTCTGTGGTGGAGGTAATCCGCTCTTGTAAAGCACCCACATCAGTTCCCAGGGTAGGCTGATATCCTACCGCGGAAGGCATCCGACCCAGAAGCGCTGACACTTCCGAACCTGCTTGTACAAACCGGAAGATGTTGTCAATAAACAGTAGTACGTCCTGCTTACTCACATCACGGAAGTACTCAGCCATAGTTAAACCTGACAGACCAACCCGCATTCTGGCTCCGGGTGGTTCGTTCATCTGACCATAAACTAGAGCAATTTTAGAATCATTGAGGTTATCTTTGTTGATTACTCCAGATTCGATCATTTCGTTGTAGAGGTCATTACCTTCGCGGGTGCGTTCACCTACACCAGCGAACACAGACACGCCACCGTGCTGGGTAGCGATGTTGTTAATTAATTCCATCATGATGACGGTTTTACCAACACCTGCACCACCGAACAGACCAATTTTGCCCCCACGGCGATAGGGGGTGAGGAGGTCAACAACTTTAATCCCAGTTTCAAATACTGAAGGTTTGGTTTCCAGTTCAGTGAATTGAGGAGAGGGGCGGTGAATTGGTAGGGTTTCCTGAACATTTACAGGCCCTTGATTGTCTACAGGTTCACCCAGGACGTTGAAAATCCGTCCCAAGGTAACTTTCCCAACTGGAACGCTGATGGGAGCGCCTGTATCAACAACTTCAAGACCCCGCACTAAGCCTTCAGTGGAGCTCATCGCCACGGATCGCACTTGGTTGTCCCCTAGAAGCTGTTGTACTTCAACTGTGAGGTTGATTTCCTGTCCTGCTTCGTTGGTGGCTGTGATCTTCAAAGCGTTGTAGATGCTGGGTAATTTTCCACCGGGAAATTTAACGTCTACAACTGGGCCAATAATTTGGGTAATGTAGCCAATATTTGTTTTTTCTGCTGTGGTGACCATGGGGAACCTAATAATTGAAACTATATTTCAGGTAGGGTCTTAGAAGACTTGAGATGATGCAATGTCATCTTACACTCTAGCACCGCAGGGGGACACAACTACCTTAGTAATTCCTTAAAAAAGGGATCAATTACTGGATGTTGGGGCGCAAGGTAAATTGTTATAGCACTACGCATACACGTTAGGACATCATAATTGTGGTTTTAAGGGAACAGGGAACAGGGAACAGGGAACAGCGAATGGGGAACAACAAGCAGGGAAATGTCCTAACACTTGTGGTTACTGCTATATCAACCAAAACATTATTTACCCATGGTCACCAACTCAGGCGATCGCCCCAATTGTTGACCATTTTACTGCTAATGCCTGAGACTCTGGCTAAATCTTCTCTAGATCTAAATTTTTGCGCCTCACGAGCAGTAATGATTCTTTGCGCTAATCGCTCACCTATCCCCGGAAGAGTTACTAGTTCTTCTATAGTAGCTGTATTAATGTTTACCCTGGTTAGTTCCTGATTATCCCTGGACTTGCGGGTAATTATCTGGGGACATTCTTCTGCTTGTGCGGCGATTTTTTGCTGAACTAATGGAGGTATACCCAATATCGCACCCCCATAAAGCCGCGTAAATTCCCGGTCGTAATGGGCAGCAATGGTAGGACTTTTAACTATTAATACTGACTCATCGTTACCATAATTGGCGGACTGTGACCAGTTGTGAGAACCTGTAATTACTGTTTCTTGGTCAATTACGGCAAATTTATGATGTAATAAATCCCCCGGAGCTAAAGTGGGAACACCAACAGTAGTCAGGGGGGTTTGCCAAGGATGATTATCAATTTCGTATTGACAATTATAACTCAGCGCCGCCCCCATCATGTCTAAAGCTTCGCTATAGTGACGATAGGCAAAGTCTGAATCTACCAAAGCGCGGATAGTCACATTTTGCAGGTGACGGGTTTCTAGAATCGGTGACAGACGCTGTTCGGAAAACACAAACAAGGCCATATCAATGGATTTGGTAGACTCAGCTAAGTTTTGACCAATTAAACCATTACTAGATTTGTCCCAAGGTTGGCCGCGGGAAGTGGGGGAAAAATGTACAGTAATTTCAGTTTCACCTAATTGAATAGTTTGGGGCGATCGCCTGGGTTTACCCAAGCCAAATCTACTATCTGGCTTCCCGAACGAGATCCCCCCACATAATGTTAAACTCTTGAGTAAATAAACTGGCTAATTCCGGACTGTCAATATGTAACAGATTATTAGCATTGCCTAAGCTGCTAGGGTTGTTATATTGACCGTGGATATCACTGAGGGTAAAATTTGCTGAGGTGGCAATTACCCAACGATTATCTACCACCAAGAATTTATGATGCATCAAATTACTCCCAGCAGAACCATCAGCACGGTCATCTATCCAGGGAATTTGGGCATTTTGTAAAATTATTAACCCATCTCGTTGATTAATTTCTTCCTCACTGAGGCGATGATCTCGGTTTTGGTCTACAAAATCATAAAATTCTTGATAACGAGCTTGTTCTCTGGGGCTTAACTTCCGCACCTCCGCCGGTGTTAAACTACTCCAAGGACGACTGTAATTATTTTCTAAAATTACCCGCACCCGTACACCGGCTTTTTGCCTTGCTACTAATGCTTGGGCAATTTTCGGTAGGCGTAATTCTTGAATGGCTACATCTACTGTAGATGTGGCTCTAGAAATGGTATCAATAATCTGTTGTTCTAGGTTATCTCCCAGGCGAGTTTGTAGGCGATAGGGTTCTGGATATTTTGCTGATGGGGAATGGTTAAAGTAAACTTTAACTAATGGGTCCTGTGGTAGGGCTGGTAAAAGCTGAGTTTTATCTGGTAGTTTTTGACAAGCCGTGATCATCAAAACCAGCAAAAAGATCAGGATGTATTTTCGTGGTGGGAAAATCAGCACGGTAGTTCACTAACAGTGGATTGGGAAAAAACCAACAATCAATATGGTAAAATTATGGCTAAGAGGATGTTTGTCAAGTCATGATTAGTGTATCAAATATTGTTTTACCCCACCCTAACCCTCCCCTTGTAAGGGGAGGGGACTGGATTTAATCGATATGTGGTCTGTATTGATTTCGGTGGTTGAGCGAAGTCGAAACCACGATCCCCCCAATAATCTCTAAAATCTCTTGCGGTTCTCTTAACCTCACTTCCTCCCCCTAATATTCCTTCGACTTCCCTCAGAGGATGTTTGGAAAGTCCCTCATGGTGTATCTAATATTTTTAGATCCCCCTAAATCCCCCTTGAGAAGGGGGACTTTGACTCTAGTTCCCCCCTTTTTAAGGGGGGTTAGGGGGGATCAAGAAGTGTCTAAAATCACCTTATAAAACTTATCAGACATCCTCTAACGCCACATTATAACAATCATGCCGAAAACCCTTGAGAAGCAGACGCATAGCGCCGTATTTCCTATCTATTTATTAATATGCAAATATATTTAGATTACAGCGCCACCACTCCCACTCGCCCAGAAGCCATGGCTGCGATGCAAGCAGTCCTCAATCAACAGTGGGGTAATCCTTCTAGTTTACATGAGTGGGGACAACGGGCGGCTACAATTGTGGAACAGGCAAGAATCCAAGTCGCAGAATTAATTCATGGTGCGCCAGAATCCATAGTTTTTACTGCTGGTGGTACTGAGTCCAATAATTTGGCTATCATTGGCATTGCCAGATTATATAATCTACCCCAACATATAATTATTTCTCAGGTGGAACATTCCGCTATTTCTGAACCTGCGCGGTTATTAGAAAAATGGGGTTGGGAGGTAACCCGCTTGGGTGTAGATTGCAAGGGGAGAGTTAACCCCCAAGAGTTACAAGCAGCATTACAAGACAATACTGTTTTAGTCTCTGTAATTTATGGACAAAGTGAGATTGGTACAGTCCAACCCATTGCAGAATTAGCAAAGATTACGCGGGAACACGGGGTTTTATTTCACACTGACGCGGTACAAGCGGCGGGACGTTTACCCATAAATGTCCAAGAATTATCAATAGATTTACTGAGTATTTCTAGTCATAAAATATATGGACCCCAAGGAGCGGGGGCGCTCTATGTGCGTCCAGGTATAGAATTAGTTCCCCTACTGTGTGGTGGGGGTCAAGAAATGGGTTTACGCTCCGGTACTCAAGCTGTCCCCGCCATTGCGGGTTTTGGAATTGCGGCACAATTAGCAGCGGTAGAATTACCCAGAGAAACACCCCGGTTAATTAAGTTGCGCGATCGCCTATTTGCTCAATTAGCAGATATTCCCGGTTTAGTCCCCACGGGTGATTTAGTCAATCGGTTACCTCACCATGTGAGTTTGTGTATAAAAGATGCTGATGGTAAAAAAATCAGTGGTAAAGCCCTAGTTAGACAAATGAATCTGGCTGGTATTGGTATTAGTGCTGGTTCTGCCTGTCATAGTGGTAAACTTAGTCCCAGTCCCATACTCTTAGCAATGGGTTATTCAGAGTCAGCAGCTTTAGGAGGGGTACGTTTCACCCTTGGGCGTGAAACTACCCCAGATGATGTAGACTGGGCTGCGATGGTATTTCAGCAAATTTTACACCGAATTTATTCCTGATAAATTCTTCGCTGACTATAATAATTTATTATACAACTGCATGAATTATACATTAATAATGTAAAATCATATGGTACGCAGGTAAATAAGCATCTATGTCACAGTCCGAACCTAGAGTAGAACATTTTGCCGTCAAAAGTAAAATAGTTAGCGAAGTAGCTTTGCTATTTACTATTTATATTCTGGTAACCGCACTATTATTTTTACACTTCCGCACCTGGGACCCTACCATCACTCGCCAGGTGTGGGGTATCTTTGTTTATCCCAGTGTATTATTTGGTGGCGTTGCTTTAGCTTGGCGATATGTTTCCCATGTCATCTGGATATTACCAATAGGTTCCCTGGTGTTTATGGGATTACCATTTCTAGTAACGCTCCTAGGGGGATGGAGTTTAATTCCTCTGGGTATATTCGGTATTAGCGCCACTATCTTTACATATTTATCCCAACAAGACCGACCGGTGATTAAAGCCCTGCAACTTTCAGGGGCGGGAATGATTCTCGCGGTATTTTATTTTTTTGTGGTCAATGGTCATGGTTATGCCAATATATTCGCAGACCTCACTGCTTATACTAATACTGTTCACCCAGATACCCTGTTTCATTCTGCTATTGTGCAGATGATCGCTAAGTTTAATACACCATCAACAGGATTAGATGGTGTACAACCTTTAAGCTATCATGTTGCCGTACATCGTTGGGTGGCGGCAAATTTCAACATTTTAGGCGGACAAGTACCTCTACTATTAGGTATTTGCCAACAAGTTGCTTTTCTACCGGCGGTTTTCTTTGCTACAGTTTTAGCCTTCATGTGTTTGCTATCAACTCCACTTTCTACACTAGTGGCTTGTGGGTTTACTTTTTTAGGTTTATGGTTGTTCGGAACTCGCATCTGGACTGCTTTAGGCGGTGAATCCTATAATTTTGGCCTTCCTATATTTATAGCCATGGTACCAGTAGGGCAAAGATGGTTGTTCAAAGCTAGGGAAAGTAATCGCTGGTTCACAGTTGACCCTTTACCCCTAACATTGTCCGTGGTAGCAGTCCTAGCTTGTGGCGCTGCAAAGATTTCTACCGGGGTGATACTGGCTTTGTTTCTCATCCTCTGTGGGTTTATCCCTAAAATTTGGCACAAAAATCAACTGAATTGGCGATATGTAGGACTGTTATTAGCTTTAGCGATCGCTTTTTTTGTGGGATGTTTAGCTTTAGCCTTTAGCTTTAGTGGGGGAAATCTTACTAACATTTTCTATCCCTTTCACTTTGCACGCATCTACACAATTCATTTTATTTGGCCAAATATCGTATTTTTAGCGTTAATTGTCCTATTTTCCTGGTTGCAGAGGAATCAAGAAAAATTCCTGGGGCGATCGCAGGTGATCATCCTCACAGTGCTATTTTTAGCATCTCAACTACCAGGAGCTTTACTGGATATGGGCGGAACCGCGGCATATCATTTTATGCACCCAGCGCTCTTAGTCACCTTATTGTTTACCTTGGCTGCTGTAGCTGACTATTGGTCAGTCAACCGCAAAACTGGTTTTCTATTCATTGTAGATCCCCTAGACCATGAAACCAAACCCTTGTCTCCAACTACTCGTTGGGGACTTATAGCCTTAGTTTTAATTTTTTCATTGTCCAGTGGAACGGGAATTGTCTATCGTGGTAGCTACAAGGATAGGGCGTTCGGGTTTGCTAGTGAGTTGGTAACTGCTCTAGATGTGTTTTCTGCTCAGTCCAATTCATCAACTGATTCAGAGTCATTAACTAATTTGAAAGGTTTAAGTAAACTCCAACGTCAGTTAGGTTTGTTACTTTTTCCTCCCAGTATTAACTGGGAAATCTACAACACCAAGACAGAGTTGGGTTACATCCAAACCGGACTTGCTCAATTAATTCAATCAAAGAAATTAGAACCAGGTGACAAAAACTTAGCTATTCATATTTCACATGACTTTCCATTCTTTTGGCAACCCCGTGGTGCAAGAAGTTGTTGGGATAAATCTTTTGTAGTTCCTGCAATGACCGGATTACCCCTGCTGAATGGAGTCAGAGGTGAGAATAGTAACTGTAATTTAACTAAGGATTTTGGTATGAAGGACTATAGTTCAGAGTCTTGGAATCGTCCAATTTCTCAGGAAGATATCTGCGCCAAGTCCACTAAATTAGGTTTTGACAAAGTGTTGAATGTGACCAGGAAACAAATTCAACTATATTCTTGTCAGGGGTTCGACCAGAAGTAAATTCTCTGGGGGATGACTCAAGTCTAGAATTGCATTTACTTCAACCATCATCAAATGTCTCATATATCCGTTGTCATCCCTGTATATAAAGCAGAAAAAAGCCTTGATGTTCTCTATGAAAGGCTTAAGGTTTCCTTGTCTGAGATTACACAGGATTTTGAAATCATTTTAGTTGAGGATTGTGGGGGCGATCGCTCTTGGGATATTATTGTGGAGTTAAGTAATATCGAATTGATTTCATAATTTCACAGGACTTACGCAACTGGCACAAATAGGGAGCGGGGGGAGCCGCGCCACGCGACAATTTAAATTAAACCAAGCACATAGGAATAGCTATCTTGCTTATGATTTTGTTAAATCAGTTCTCACTTTGAAGTTACCTCCAGAAGTCGTTTTGATGGAGATTATCTTTCTTGTAGATGGCAGTGGCATTAAAGATGAGAAAGAAATAAAAAAAATAGGGGAGCAAAATGTCAAAGTCAAAATGGTTGCCTTAGGTCGTAAGTTTGGTCAACATATAGCGGTTTCTGCTGGTTATACCTTTGCCAAAGGTGATTTAATTTGTATGATTAATGTAGATCAGCAAGATCCCGTAGATAACATACTTGTACTTTTGCCTCAGATTTTAATAGGTGATTGTGATGTGGTATATGGGTTAAGGAAAAAACGTAATGATAGACATTTCAAGGAATACACATCGTATATTTTCAACCCAAGTTTATTTTACACAACCACTTATGCCCCTAATTTCAGTTGTAATTCCCGTATACGGAGCCTCGCAATCTCTGGAGATTTTGATAAATCAATTGCATCAAGTACTTAAACAAATGGAGGATGACTATGAAATTATTCTTGTGGATGACTGTAGTCCGGATGATTCCTGGTTAGTTTTAAAGACTCTCAAGCAACACTATGGTAAATCCCTGAAGCTTGCCAGACTTCTCGTTAATGTTGGCCAACATAACGCCATTCTCTGTGGGCTATCTTTATCTACTGGTGAGATTGTTATTACTATGGATGACGATTTACAGCATCCCCCTGATGAAATCCCCAAGCTCGTGGAATCAATACACCAAGGCTTCGATCTGGTTATCGGTGCTTACGACTCGAAAAAACATTCTCGTATTCGACAACCCAGTGGTCAATTAATTGATTGGATGATCATAAAAATCTTCGGACTGCCCTCTAATTTCCAACTTACCAGTTTTCGTGCCACAACACGCCCCGTTGTGGATAATGTTTGTCAGATGGGGGGTGTCTTTCCCTACATCACTGCCATGATGCTAGTCAACGCATCTCGTTACACTAATGTAGTAGTCAGGCACGATCCGAGACCTTTTGGTAAATCGAACTATAACTTAAAACGCAGTTTTCGTCTGGCGGCGAACCTAATCTTTAGTTACTCGTCTTATCCGCTTTACTTGGTTGTTCTATTGTGTTTCATAGCTTTTCTTTTTTCAGTTATTCTTGCTGTCTGGACACTTGGGAAGGTGCTGCTCTATGGCGCATCTGTTCCAGGTTGGGCTAGTACAGTAGTTATTGTCTCCTTCTTCAATGGATTTATTCTGTTATGTCTGGTCAGCTTTGGGGTTTATCTTTCTCGGATAAGTCAACAACTCACAGGTATAAAACGGCCCTATACCATTAGAGAACTAGATGAGTAAAAAAACTCTGTTAGTGCTAGCCGCTTCCCAATACCAAATTCCAACCATCCTCACTGCCAAGCGTCTGGGGTATCGGGTCATTACGACTGATAATGTTGCAGAAAATCCTGGTCACGTCCTGGCAGATAAAAGTTATAGAATTGATACGACTGACCAGCAAGCAATCCTGAACCTTGCACTTCAAGAAAGGATTGACGGTATTATTGCCGCTTGTACGGATGTGGCTGTCCCAACCGCTGCTTATGTCGCTAAACAACTGGGGCTTCCGGGAGTCCCACCTGAATGTGCTAACATTGTCTGTGATAAGATAGCTTTTCGTGAGTTTATGCGAGGGCAAGGCTTTCCCAGTCCGCACAGTTATCCTGTGACCCATGACTCTAAACCTGATGAAGCTCTATTTCAGCATCCCTGGATTCTCAAGCCCGATCGCTCGTCTGGCAGTAAGGGAATCTTCATGGTAAGTTCCTCAGAGGAATTCTTTCAATATATTCCAGAAACTCTTAGCTTTAGTCCCACAGGTAAAGGCATCTTAGAGAAATTTCTGTCCGGTTTTCAAGGGACGTGCGAAGGGGTGCTAAAACAAGGTCAGTTAGCCTTAACTTTTGTTTTGGATCGCCAAACGGTCAATCCTCCCTATGTCGTCACTTGCGGTCATCACGTCCCTTCAATCTTGTCCCCTCAATTACAGGAGAAACTCTTTTTACTTCTCGAAGAAATCTGGAATCTTTTGGAGGTTAGTGATGGACCATTCGATTGTGATTTTGTAGCCACTGAAGAGGAAATTTATATCCTAGAATTAACGCCAAGAATGGGAGGTAATTCTATTGCTAATTTGCTGCAAAAAGCTGCCGATTTTAGTCTGATTGAATATAGCATTAAACAAGCGTGTGGTGACCCAGTTTCTCTGCCGACGATAACGAGTATAAGACCGACTGCTGTAGTATTGTTGGGAGTGAAAAAAAAGGATACCTGTCTTATAATCAAGCTGAATTAGAAAGACTTAAAAGAGAACCTTGGGTTGAATCATTATCAATTGATATGGATATTGAAACCCCAGTTTTTCCCTTTATTAATGGGAGACATAGAGTGGGTGAAGCTTTTGTTTTCGGAAAAGACCGTGAGGATCTAGAACTAAAAGTTAGAGAATTAAAACAGCGTTTGCAACTGGGGGCAATATGAAGAGATTTATAAATCGTAAACATCTCATGCTCCTGATTAGCGGCATCATTTTAAGTCTCTGCTTTCGTTACATTTTGACAAGGTTTCAATGGTTAGAGATCATTAAAATTTTAAAAAATGCAAAGTTGTTCTGGTTACTAGGAGCAGTCCCTCTGTCGATTTTAATCTACTGGCTACTGCGGACTTGGCGTTGGTTTATTCTTCTCAATAATCTGAATGTTCATATTAATTTTGTCGAGCTTTATCTGTGCAATGTTTGTGCCATGACTCTCACGATTGTTACCCCACTCCAATCAGGAGAAATGCTAAAAGTAGAATTATTGAAAAGCAGAGGACTAATTGAGAGGTTTTCTGGGTATAGTTCTTTCTTAGTAGAACGTATCCTCGATTTATTCGTACTTATTTCTCAGGCGGCTCTATTTACGTTAACTAGCTTTGATTTCGGCATAAGCCATTCAACTATTATTGCGGCTTGGGTGATATTTATACTAATACTGATCTTGAGTGTCTCTACCGTTAACAAAATGAAGGTCAAAGGCAAAATTGGTGAATTTCTTGCTAACTTAAGAGCCTATACCAGTAATATCCAGTCACTTTGGCCAGTTTTGTTATTAACTTTTTGCAGTTGGTCAGTGGTAGCCATTGGTTGGCAGATTTGCCTTTATAGTATTTCTATTGATCTGGGATTCCAGAAATCTATGGCTCTTATGTCCATTATTACGATTATTAATATTCTCAGTCTTTTTCCTGGTGCTATTGGCATTTCTGAGGTCAGCATTGCTGAGTTTCTTGTCCATACGAATTCAGGTTTAGCTTCGGCACAAGCCGGTTCGCTTATAATTAGGTTTTACGGCATTTTAATTATCTTTTTAGGGGTGGTTCATTTCTTGCTTTGGAAAATGCTAAAAACTAGCCCAACTAATCTAGTCAGAGTTAGGAGGAAATAACAATGATTCCCCGAACTAAAGTGAATTACCATCTATCGGATCTGTTACAGGCTTTTTTTATCTCTGAAAGCGGTAAAGATTATAGAAAATATCTGGCTAGCTTGTTGCGAAATTACCTCCAAGAGGAAAATATTCTCTTGACTCCTTCTGGTCGTGCTGGTCTTTACTTTATTTTGAAGGCAATTGATTCCCCTCGTATCTTAATTCCTGCCTATACTTGTAAAGCTGTCGCTGAGGCGGCGATTTTGGCCGGGAAGGAAGTTACTTGCGTTGAGGTGGAAGAAGATGGGTTTAATATGTCAATTTCAGCCTTAGAGGCAGTATTAGATGACGGAGATATTGTCATCGCTACTCATCAGTTTGGCATACCCTGTCAAATCGAGAAAATTCTGGAACTGTGTGCCCAGAAACAGGCATTTGTGATTGAAGATGTTGCTGCTTCTCTGGGATCGAGAGTGAGAGGAAAACTTACGGGAACCTTTGGCGATGCAGCGTTTTACAGCTTCGATTCAACTAAACTGGTTAACGTCCCGATGAAGGGTGGTTTTATTCACGTCAAAAATCCAGCTTTGTTTGAAAGAATTCACCGAATCTATGCTGAAGAAATTAGCGCTATGCCTGCGCAAGAAAAGATAAAATTGCTGGCAAAAGGGGGAGTATTATTGCTTTTAGAAAATCCCTGGCTCTACAAGCTTTTTCATACCTTATTTTTTGAAGCTAGAGGCAAGTTTACTGAAGATACGCCTGCTCTTAACCAAAAAAAGACTGAATTTTATCGATATGACTTGGCAAACTGGCAAGCCTACATAGCTGCTGTTCAAGTTGCTAGAATTGACGAAATTATTCAGGTTCGCCAGTACCAGTATGCTGAGTACATGACTAAACTCGCTGACTGTTTAGCGTTTAAACTTCCCCCTGAAGACGAAGCGGCAGAATGGGCTTGTATTCGATTTCCTATTCGCGTCCGAGGGGAGAAGATTTCCTATTACCAACGTGCTGTCAAGCGAGGCTTGGATTTTGCCTTTAGTTTTACTTATATTCCTTGCCCTGACAGTTTCAGAAATGCTAAACTCTTAGCAGAGTCTGTACTAGACATTCCTTTTTACCTCAAGTTGAGCGATCAGGAATTTAAGGGCGTAGTTGACGTGCTTAGAAAGATGGAGTAGGAGATTGGCGATAGGAATTAGAGACCTGAAAAAGATGTTAAACAACCGCCGGAATCGAGAAAAGCTCTACTGCACTCCCGAATATTGGGATTCCAAAGCGGCGGAGCTAAAGGGCGATTCCGTCTCGATGTGGCATAATAACCATTTAAATTATTACTATCATCGAGAACAATTATCTTTATTTAAAGAATACCTTCCCCGTCTAGAGGGAGCAAGAGTGCTGGATGTGGGCTGTGGTACGGGGCGCATTTCTCGCTACTTGGCTCAACGGGGGCAACGGTTCTGGGTATCGATTTTTCTAGGGAAGCGATCGCTATTGCTCAAAAGCAATCTCCAATCGGAAATCCTAGTTACAGGGTCGAATCGGTGTTTGACTTGGAGGAAGAAAACTACTTTGACTTACTTGTATCCTGGGGGTCAATCACAGTTGCTTCTAAGAATAGAGACGAACTGTTCAACATCATGTTAAGACTGAGTAAGTCATTGAAACCTCATGGCAAAGCGATACTTTTGGAACCTATCCATAAAGGTTTTTTACATCGAGTTTTGAACATGGATACCCGAGAGTTTTGTGAAGTAATGAATCAAGCAGGATTTCAAGTCGAAGATATCTATCATCTTCACTTTTGGCCAATGCGATTGCTCCTATGTTATACAACTTGGCCAAAGTTTATTACTGCGGCGGGATACTATTTGGGAGAAGGGATTATGAATCTCTTTGGTCGCAAATCCTTTGGAGATTACAAAGCTATCCTCGCAAAGTCTAAGCAGGGGGGGTAACCTCATCTAAAGAGTTAGTAAATCCTGGAAAAAAACCCCCTCGTGTGGCTGGTTCAACTGGTGCCGAAGGTTAAGTAAATATTATGAAATTTTACCTGAAACCACAGGGGCTTTTATTTATGTCGCTATGATTCGTTTAATGCTCAAGAACTTGCGTGACTAAAATCACATATCAAGAAGTTTCCAAACATCCTCTTAGAGGATGTTTTATAAGTCATGATTAGTGTATGAACTATTGTTTGACCCCACCCTAACCCTCCCCTTACAAGGCTATTCATTACCCACATTTTTCTTAACAATCTTGAAACATTTATGTGGCCACGGTTTCAACGCTTGAAAATTTCCCTACTCTTGACAAAATGTACCTTATTCTTCTTGATAAAACCCTTATTTTGTTGAGAATCATCAACGGAGGATTAAGGTTTGGGGGTTTGCGAGCGATCGCTCTCACGAATGTTAAGAAAGATCCGGGTAATGGATAGCCTTACAAGGGGAGGGGACTGGATTTTATTGTTTCGGTGTGTTCCCCAATCCTTCCCTGTTCGGTGTGTTCGGTGTGTTCCCTAATATAAAAATTACCTGTTTAATACTTTCCAAACATCCTCTAAGAATATAATATATGATTTACTCTTGACTTTTGTCTGATGTAGTACTTACATTAAACAGTATAGATAGTTTATTAGCCAGGCTTTTGTTTTATCTGTCTTGCCAAAAATTAATAATAAAAAAATTGATAATAAATTAATATGCCCCAAATTACTCACGGAATTCGGTCAATTTTATCGCGGCCCTATTTCTACATATTGTTTAAAACAATAATTGGGTCACATCGACGATCAACAACTTTTGTAAAAAATTATATTAGGCCTAATAGTGGCGATCGCATACTAGATATTGGTTGTGGGCCTGCTGATCTATTATCCTACTTACCCCAAGTGGAGTATATAGGATTTGATGCCAGTGAAAAGTATATTAGTTATGCCAAAAAGCGTTATGGCAATCGGGGAACCTTTATCTGTGAACTAGTCACATCTGACAACCTCACATATAGGGAATATTTTGATATTGTTGTAGTGTTTGGAGTATTACATCATCTTGACGATATAGAAGCAGAAAAACTGTTTAAATTAGCTCACACTGCCTTGAAACCCGGAGGCCGATTAGTAGCTGTTGAGAACTGCTATACTGATAATCAATCCCCCATTGCCAGATGGATTATATCTAAAGACCGGGGACAAAATGTAAGGGATGAAAAAGGTTACTTAAATCTAGGGTATAATTTATTCCCCCCCCCACATACATCCTGTAACATTCGTCATGACTTATTACGGATACCCTATACTCATATCATTATAGAATGTATAAAAAAATACTAAATGCAACAATCACATACTTTTAATAAACAATAGTTTTTGATGAAAATCTGCCCCCAATGTCACCATCATTTTAACCAACCTAACTGGGATTGTCCCGCCTGTGGTTACACACCCCCAATATTAGATGGACACCAGAGCTTTGCACCGCAACTCGCAGCGGCCAGCGAAGGATTTGAGGCCTCAGCGTTCCCCAGACTAGCAAAACTAGAAGCCAAAAACTTCTGGTTTCGCGCCCGCAACCGCTTAATCATTTACGCCATTAAACATTACTTCCCCCACGCTCAAACCTTCCTAGAAATTGGCTGCGGAACTGGCTTTGTCCTTCAGGGAATTGAAAAACACCTCCCCCACCTCATCACCTCTGGTAGTGAAATATTTACTACCGGCTTAGAATTTGCCACCGACCGCCTGTGTAAAACTACACTATTTCAAATGGATGCCCGTAATATCCCCTTTGCGGAAGAATTTGATATTATTGGAGCTTTTGACGTTCTGGAACACATAAAACAAGATGAAGATGTACTTGCACAAATGTATCAAGCTATCCCAGTTGGGGGGGGTATAATACTGACTGTCCCCCAACATCCCTGGTTATGGAGTCAAGCTGATACCTACGCTCACCACGTCCGGCGCTATATCAAACAAGATTTAATCACCAAGTTACAGCAAACAGGATTTAAAGTAGTAAAAGTTACCTCTTTTGTTTCTCTTCTCTTACCCTTAATGCTACTTTCTCGACTCAATCAGCGCTCATCAAAGAATTATGACCCCACCAGTGAGTTAAAAATTAGTGGCACCTTAAATTACCTCTTAGAGAAAATTTTAGATGTAGAACGCTGGTTGATTAAACTAGGTTTTTCCTTTCCCTGGGGCGGCTCTTTATTGGTAATTGCCTACAAACAATAACCCATGAATAAAATACCCTTTAACAAACCCTACATGACCGGTAAAGAGCTATGGTATATCAGCCAAGCTCACCACGCAGGACAACTCGCCGGGGATGGAAATTATACCAAAAAATGCCATCAATGGCTAGAAAACCATACCCACTCCCATAAAGCCCTCCTGACTCACTCCTGCACCGCCGCCCTAGAAATGTCAGCTATTTTAGCCGACTTGGAACCGGGAGACGAGGTAATTATGCCCAGTTATACCTTCGTTTCCACCGCCAACGCCTTTGTTCTCAGGGGAGCTATTCCCGTATTTGTAGATATCCGCCCCGATACCCTCAATTTAGATGAAACCCTAGTAGAAACAGCTATTACACACCGCACCCGCGCCATTGTCCCCGTCCATTATGCTGGGGTTGGTTGTGAAATGGATACCTTGCAACAAATTACCACCAAACATCAACTATTGTTAATTGAAGATGCAGCCCAGGGACTGATGTCATCCTATAAAGGAAAACCCCTTGGTAGTTTTGGTGACTTGGCTTGCTTTAGTTTCCATGAAACTAAAAATATTATCGCAGGTGAAGGCGGTGCTTTAATTATCAATAATCCCCAATTCACAGAATCAGCGGAAATCATTCGGGAAAAAGGCACTAACCGCAGTCAATTCTTCCGGGGACAGGTAGATAAGTATACCTGGATAGAAAAAGGCTCTAGTTACTTACCAGGAGAATTAATTGCCGCTTTTCTCTATGCGCAACTTGAAGAAGCACAACAAATTATTACCAACCGCCTCAAAGTATGGGACTATTATCATCAACTGCTAGAACCTTTAGAAAAAGCTGGTAAATTACGCCGTCCTATCATTCCCCCTGAGTGTCAGCACAATGGACATATGTACTATATCCTGCTAGAGGATTTACAAACCCGTACCCAGCTAATTAGCTACTTGAAAGAACAAGGTATTAATGCGGTGTTTCACTATGTACCTTTACATAGCTCTCCTGCTGGTAAGCATTATGGACGGGTGAATGGGAAGATGGATCATACTAACCTTCTGTCTGATTGTTTATTGCGCTTACCCATGTTTCCAGAGTTGACAAGTTCACAAATAGAAATAATTGTCCAGGCTGTTAAGAGTTTTTAATATCCACATGGAAGCCATAATTTATAGTTATCCACACGGGAGCCATAATTTATAGTTATCCACACGGGAGCCATAATTTATAGTTATCCACACGGGAGCCATAATTTATAGTTATCCACACGGGAGCCATAATTTATAGTTATCCACACGGGAGCCAGGGAATAAATTCCCTGTCTAAAAGCTTAAGTCGGTTGAAAACCGACTAGGGAGGGGTGTCAGGATTTTCGTGTGATTTGTTAATTTAATTTATCAATTTAATTATGGCTTTATGGCAATAATATAATCATAGTCTTGTTCAAGAATCAAATAATAGTCCTATACAGAGTAAAGGGAACAGGGAACAGGGAACACTGAAGGATTGGGGAACACACCGAACACACAAAAAACAATCAAATCCAGTCCCCTCCCCTTACAAGGGGAGGGTTAGGGTGGGGTAAAATAATAATATTCGATAGTAAGATCGAAACCGAAATCAATACGTTCCCGTCAGCGAAGTCGAAGGAATATCAGGGGGTATTGGCGGGATTGTGGTTTCGACTTCGCTCAACCACCGAAATCAAAGGGTCAAGGGATTTGTCCTAATAACTTACATAAATATTCACCATAACTATTTTTGGCGTATTTATCTGCGATCGCTCCTAGTTGCTCTAGGTAATCCACCGTTTTTGGTAGGTAATTTATTCGGGACAGGCGATTTTCAATCCCTAGCATAGCGGTAATCGTGGGGCGATCGCTCACAAAGGTAATTAAGCCACTTTTAGAACAACCTCCACCCCACCCCAAAACCAGTCGGTTTTTAACCGACTTGAGCTTTCAGACAGGGAATTTATTCCCTGGCTCCCTATGCAATAATATATACAACCCGGATACACCCGCACCCAGGGCGATCGCCCTGAATAATGGAATTGTCCGATTAATTTAAAACAGCAATTTACCTATTTTATCAAAAAATTATCAATAAAATCAGTAATTTCCTGATAAAAAACCTGCCCTTTTTCCCTACTGCTACTCGCAGTTACTAATAACCTTAAAGTTTCCACCAATGAACTGATAGTAGCATCACAAACCAAATCAAACAACTGACTTAAATCATCTTGGTTTTGTTGTCCATAGGCCAAAGCATGAATATAATTATTACGAATTTGATTATTAATCACTACAATAGGATACCCGGCACGAATTAACAATAAATTTATTAATAATCTAGCCGTTCTGCCATTCCCATCTCGAAAAGGATGGATAGAAACAAAACGATAATGTGCCATGGTTGCATATTCTACAGGATGGAGTGTTAAAGCAGCATCTGAATTGAGCCATATCACAAAATCTGTCATTAATTGAGACAGTAAATAATGGGGAGGATAAATATAATTTGTCCCTGCAGCCATTACATCTAATTGCCGATAACAACCCGCTTCATTAGGGTGAATTTTCCTCAGAATTAGATTGTGAATTTGTTTAATCTCCCATTCATTAATTACTGTATCTTTTTGTGCTAAACTCTCAATATAGTCAATGGCCTCCTTATGTCCAATTACCTCTAAATGTTCATCAAGAGTCTTACCACCAATTGTAATTCCTTTGGTTAACACTAACTCAGTTTCACTTTGAGTTAAAGTATTCCCTTCAATGGCATTAGAGTTATAAGTAAAGCGGACATCATACAGCTTTTTGAGTTCGGCGACTATTGTTTGGTCAAATGGTCTAAAGTCATCTAACCAGGCTTTTAACTTGTCTATTTGTTCTAATTTAAGCTGGTAATTCATGCTAATATAGTTACTGATTAAAGCAGTTAAGGAAAAATCTTTTTTTTGACTTAAACCAATAACCTGATCAATAAACCGTTCATAAAGTTGAGAATAGGATACTAGCATAGGGTCTATGTTCATCCTGTAAATTATCCGTCCTTGGTGGAACCGTTCCCTGTTCCCTCTTACCTAACTTTTCGTTGGCAAAGAAATAACCTGTACTTCGCTGATTTTGAACAACTGCTGATCATTCGTAATCAACACTGCTGCACACTCCCAAGCACTCGCAAGAATAACAGCATCGGGAATCTTTAAGCTATATTTTCGTCGTAATTGAATCGTTTTTTCGGCAATAGTCGCATCTAGAGATACTTCGATAAGAGTTTTTAGAGTTGAGCGAATTAGATTCTCTTCCTCCAAAGATAACCCCTTAAAAGACAAAATCTCAATACTTGTGATCACAGAATAACCTATGTTACCATTGGGGACAGGTTGGGTTAATTCTTGATTGAACAATGAGATAAAAATATTAGTATCAATGAGATAATCCAGTTTCATCCCACTCACTCCGGATTTGCTCTTGCCAAGCTAAAGCATTAACCCCTTGAAAAGCTGTAATTTTGCCTGAGAGTTGGTTAATGGGATGTTCTAAAGCATGATCAAGATTGGATTGACTATCAACTGCTTGGCTGTGGAGTTTTTGACTCAGATATTGGAAAATCTCCTGTTTTTCTTGCCAAGATAATTGTTCAAGTAAACTAAATACTTGTTCTTTGGTAATTCGCAAGTTCAGCATTGCTTAAATCTCCATATAGTCATCCTATTTGACTTGAGAAATTATCAGTGAGGAAAGGGAACACCGGATCAGGGAACAGGGAACAGAAATTGTTCATGAATCATTTAGGATTGCTATATCTTTTATTAGGTAATTGGTAATTGGTGATGAAATCTCTATTTTCATCCTGTAAATTATCGGGCTTTGGTGGAAGCGTTCGGTGTGTTCCCTAAAACTTTTTTGTGCAGGCACTTTAACCCATGCTTAAGTGTATAATAACTCTTGGCAATCATCACCTGACAAACCGCCCCAGACATGAGCAATCAAATCTACTGTCTCAACCCAGACTGTCTGCACCCCAACCCCGATAATTTTGAATACTGTCAGCAATGCGGTAGTAAGTTAGTGCTGACAGAAAGATACACACCCCGCTCAATCTTAGGTCAGGGTGGTTTTGGGCGCACATTTTTAGCTACAGATAAATATAAACCATCCCAGCCCTACTGTGTAATTAAGCAGTTTTTACCCCAAGCTCAGGGAACTGATACCATTGAAAAAGCATCCCAGTTATTTGCACAGGAAGCACAAAGATTAGAGGAGTTGGGTAAACATCCCCAAATTCCTGAGTTGATGGCTTATTTTATCGTCAATGGTCGCCAATATTTAGTACAAGAGTTTGTAGCAGGAAACACCTTACAAAATGAATTAGATCAAAATGGCGTGTTTTCAGAACAGCAAATACGCAAATTATTAGCAGAACTGTTACAGATATTAGAATACGTCCACAGCAAACAGGTTATACATCGAGATATTAAACCAGAGAATATTATTCGCCGCACCAGTGACAACAAGTTATTTTTAGTAGACTTTGGCGCAGCTAAAGTAGTCAAACCACAACAACGCACAGCAACAGGAACAATTATCGGCTCTGCGGAGTACTGCGCTCCTGAGCAGTCCATGGGGAAACCATTATTTAGTAGTGATTTATATAGTTTAGGGGTAACCTGTCTCCATTTATTAACAGGGGTGAGTCCCTTTGATTTATATAGTCCCTTAGAAGGGGAATGGGTATGGCGAAACTACCTCAATGGAAATGTGGTAAGTGATGAGTTGGGGGAAATGCTGGAAAAGTTAGCCCATCCCCTCCCTAAGCGCCGTTACCAGTCTGTGAGTGAAGTGATTCAGGCTTTGAGTGCGGTTAGTCCAGTAGTTACCCCTGCGATTAATCCTAATGATGCTGAAGCTTACTACAATCGCGGTATTATTTACCATAACCAGGAAAAATTGGATTTAGCTCTGGCTTGTTATAACCAAGCTATTAGACTTAATCCTGATTATGCTGAAGCTTACTACAATCGCGGTATTATTTACCATAACCAGGAAAAACGGGATTTAGCAGTGGCTGATTATCACCAAGCTACTAGGATTAATCCTGATTATGATGGAGCTTACTATATCGGTGGTAATAGTTTTTTTGTTGGTCGGGGTTCTGTTCACTTTAGGCAGAGGAAATGGGATTTAGCTCTGGCTGATTTGACCCAAGCTATTAGACTTAGGCCTAATGATGTTTGGACTTACTTCATACGCGGTTATGTTCACTTTAGGCAGGGGAAATGGAAATTAGCTCTGGCTGATTTCATCCAAGCCATCAAAAATGTGGGTCTTGCGTAGATTTTATGGTAATCGAGGATTGATAACAACAAAACCCTTACGGGGTAAGGGTTATAAACAATTATGCCCAATATTTTCAATGAAATGCCGACACAATAAGGCTTTCCATGATTTTGAACTGGGTTCTCCATAAAAAGTACCGAAGAACCAAAAATGTACATTAACTAATTATTTGACAATTTAACAGAATGCAGAAATGGGATTTAGCTGTGGCTGATTATAACAAAGCCATTGCTCTTGATCCTAATTATGCTGATACTTACCTTAGTCGTAGTCTGGTTTACGCGCAGCAGCAAACAGGGGAAGTGATGAACTCAATCAAAAACTGGGTCAGAGGTTTCAGGAAGTGAGTATGTCAACGCGCAGCTGGTACAATGAGTAACCTATAGCAATCCTAAATGATTCATGAACAATTTCTGTTCCCTGTTCCCTGTTCCCTTTCCTCACTGATAATTTCTCAACTCAAATAGGATGACTATAGCTTGTAAATCAAGTTCATATGTAATGGCTCGCACACCCACCCTACAATTTAACCGAGGTACTTTAATTTTACATCCACCACCAAGGGGTAAAGGGTGGATGGATTACGCTACATGGGATGACCGGGTGGAAAAGTTTCGGATTCCGGCGATTAATTATCGCGCTGTGGTGGAAGCACTCCAAGGGGAGGAGGTATATTTTATTGATGAAGCCAAGGAATTTTACCCGGTGGATTTAATCCCCAGTTTAGAAATGGAGCCTTACCCCCACCAAATTGAGGCGTTAACCGCTTGGAAATTGGGGGGTAGACAGGGGGTTGTAGTTCTCCCCACGGCGGCGGGAAAGACTTACTTAGCACAAATGGCGATGCAATCTACACCCCGCACCACCCTAATTGTAGTGCCGACTCTGGATTTAATGCATCAGTGGTATGCTCATTTAGTGGCGGCGTTTCCTGATGCTGAGGTGGGTTTGTTGGGGGGTGGTTCGGGCGATCGCACAGCGATTTTAGTCGCGACCTATGATAGTGCGGCAATTCATGCGGAAAGTTTAGGCAATAAATATGCTTTAATAATTTTTGATGAATGTCATCACTTACCAACAGACTTTGGGCGGGTAATAGCTGAGTATTCTATTGCTCCTTATCGGTTAGGACTCTCAGCTACACCGGAACGTACCGATGGGAAACACGCTGATTTAAATATACTCATCGGTCCAGAAGTCTATCGCAAACGCGCTGAGGACTTAGCGGGGGGTGCTTTAGCTCACCATGAAATTGTGCAAATGAAGGTGAAGTTATCCCAGCAGGAGCGAGAGCGATACAACCAGTTAATTCAAACCCGTAACGACTTTCTCCGCCAGTCTAAAATTTCCCTGGGGAGTATTCAAGGTTGGCAAATGTTTGTCAAAATGAGTGGGCGATCGCCTGCTGGTCGTAGAGCCATGTTAGCACACCGGGAAGCGAAAAATATTGCTTTAGGTACTGATGGCAAGTTGCGAATTTTAGCCGACCTATTAGCCCAACACTTCCCGGAGCGGATTTTAATCTTTACAGCCGATAATACCACAGTATATAGAATTTCCCAACAGTTATTAATTCCCGCCATTACCCATCAAACTCCCGTCAAAGAACGGCACGAAATTCTCACGAAGTTTCGGGAGGGTGAGTATAATACCTTGGTAGCTTCCCATGTCTTAAATGAGGGGGTTGATGTTCCCGCTGCTTCCGTGGCGATTATTTTATCTGGTACTGGTTCCACCAGGGAGTATATACAGCGGTTGGGTAGGGTGTTAAGAAAGGGGAATGTAGCTAATAAACAGGCGATTTTATATGAAGTAGTAGCCGAAGATACCAGCGAAGAGGGAACCTCCGCCAGACGCAGGGGAGTGGATCGCCAAACCCAGAGCAGCGAAAAACACCCAGAGAACAAGGGTAATTTACGGGTAATTTATGGTGGGGGTCAAAGTAGAGTCCCCAAAGCAGCAGAACAGTTAGACATTAAATATTCAACAGATCAGGGAAATGTTACCGACGGATTTACTGAGTCATCGCCAGAACGGAGAGGAAATCATTCCCAAGAGATTGAAGATTGATCGCCATAGTTTGGAGTTAGCGCAGGAGTTAATTAATTGTTTTGAGGAAGCGCGGGGTAAGTCTGTAGGGTTCCTAGAAACTCAACTGTTAGACCTAGAGGGAGACGGGACAGATTACCGAGTCAAGCGGGGGTTAGGTTATATTCTCAAAAGCAGTTTCTGTACCTTTGAGGTAGTTAGTCCCCTAGAACCACCCATGTTAAGAGAGCGGGTATTTAGTTTAGCCTCCCAGTCTGTTTGTAGTAGAGAATCAACCCAAATTATTTTAACTAGAATTGCTGATGAACTGAGTCAGCAACTGCAAAGAGAAGTTTTATGGGAACAAGTGCGGGATGGGTTATATGCTGATTTGAATGAAAATAAGATTTTAACCAGTTTTGAAGCACCCACACCCGTAGAATTATTAAATAGATATAACTTGTCTCAAGTCCAGGGAATCTTTTATAAAGCCAGTCAGTTAACTTTAAATGCTCATCGCAATGTACCAGGGCAATATAAACTATTATTTCGTTATTTAAAATTGTTTCAATTGATGGCGTATATTGAGGGAGATGCTGACCATGGATTTACAATTACCGTTGACGGTCCGACAAGTTTATTTAGACCGAGTACAAGATATGGACTGGCGATCGCCAAATTAATTCCCGCCTTACTTCATGTGACTAAATGGAGTCTTTGCGCCACCTTACAGAGCAGAGATTTTGACACCAAACAATGGACAACCCGACGTTTTACCCTCAACTCTGAATGTGGCTTAGTCTCCCACTATTCCCCCGGTAAACCTTACGATAGTATGTTAGAGTCATCCTTTGCCGAGAAATGGGATGTACTTAAAACCGATTGGTTATTAGAGCGAGAAGTAGATTTAATTCCCATACCTGGTAGCGTCATGATTCCCGACTTTCGCCTAGTCCATCCTGATGGACGTGACTACTTGCTAGAAATAGTTGGTTATTGGCGACCAGAATATCTACAAAAGAAATTTTATCAAGTGCGGCGTTCTGGATGTGAGAACTTAATTTTAGCCATTTCCGAAAGATTGAACCTAGAAAAAGCTGGAGTCAAATTAGATAACGTCCCCGCCAAAATAGTCTGGTTCAAAGATAAACTTTTACCCAAAGCCGTGTTAACAGTCATAGAGGGAGAGCAATAAAACCTCAGTGCTAACTCAGCTTAAAAAAAACTCCACCTCATTTAACTTTCCTTCCAACAAATCTAATAACTCATTCACATCCTTACCCACCTGTGCAAAACAAACCGGGGGGGGAGGTTCAGGCGCAAACTGAATCAACTTCAGTTCACCCTTACCAATTGCAATCATCAACACTTCCACCTCAGGATCATGATGGTCAATAATTCCCAAAATTTCCTGGAGACGATTTTCCACCTTCTGATTTAAAACCTCAATCGCCCCTTGAGGACAATAAATAAAATGGGGACTAGGCTGTAAATCAATACCCAGGGTACCCTGCTGATTACCATTTTGTAACCACAACCCCCAAAAAACAGCCGCCAAATCGCGGTGATTATCCCTAACAAACTTATCCAACTCAACACGCCACTTGCTATTATGGGAAACCGCGCCACCACTACCAAACATCATAAACTCTCTGCGCCTGGTGCGCCTAGTACGTGAAACCTATCTTACCCCAGTTTGTCACCAAAACTGCAAAAACCGCGCCACCACAGCTAAACATTCAGATATTATAACAGAATTGAAAATTGTCCAAAGGTATCTTGAACACCAAACTAACCAATGATAGAATCTTGCTGCTTAACTAGCAGATCAACTGCCATGGCAATTAATGCTGGTGCTGCCAAGTTAAAAACTTTACCCAAAATCAAACAGCCGATAACGAGTCAAATTTATTGCCAACACTCATGTTAGTAGTCAAGTCAGGGCTGACAGATAGGGCTTTTGGTCAGCCACAGCCAAGGTGATTTACCATTGCGTGAAACTGATATTACCACCATAGGGGAGAGGAGAGCATCTGGCTTTTGTAATCTGATTCTTCGGTGAGAACAGCTGAAGACGTGTCACCATAGTACATAAGTTGCCTAAAGATGCAAAAGGAGATCAAACCTTGAAAAGTCAGCAATTCGGGAATTGGCAAACTACAGTTTTGGGTATTGTATTAGCACTGGTTGTCCTAGTCGGTGTAAATTCCTTTGTGATTCTCAGTCCTGGACAAGCAGGAGTCATCAGCATCTTAGGTAAAGCTAGAGATGGGGCGCTACTAGAGGGTATTCACATTAAACCACCACTTATCTCAGTAGTAGATGTGTATGATTTGACAGTACAAAAGTTTGAAGTACCGGCGGAAAGTTCTACCAAGGATTTGCAAAATTTATCTGCAAGATTTGCGATTAACTTTCGCCTTGATCCGGCGCAGGTAGTTGAGGTGAGAAGAAGACAAGGAACTTTAGCAAATATCGTTTCCAAAATAATTGCGCCGCAAACACAGGAAGCGTTTAAAATCGCGGCGGCCAGAAGAACGGTAGAAGAAGCAATTACCAAAAGAAGTGAATTAAAAGAAGATTTTGATTTAGCCTTGGGCGATCGCTTGGCTAAATATGGGATAATCGTTTTAGACACTAGTGTAGTTGACTTGAATTTCTCACCGGAGTTTGCCAGGGCTGTAGAAGAAAAACAAATAGCTGAACAACGGGCTCAAAGAGCAGTTTATGTAGCACGAGAAGCGGAACAAGAAGCGCAAGCAGATGTTAATCGCGCTAAAGGTAAAGCAGAGGCTCAAAGACTTTTAGCAGAAACCCTCAAAGCCCAAGGGGGAGAGTTAGTTCTGCAAAAAGAAGCAATTGAAGCTTGGAGAACTGGCGGCGCTCAAATGCCGAAAGTTCTCGTTATGGGTGGTGAAGCCAAAGGCAGTGTACCATTCATTTTCAACTTAGGTAATGTTACCGACCAATCATAATTTAGGTTAATCATAGCGGGGTGGGCTATACCCACCTCACACACACCACTAGCAAAACTCAACCAGAACATAAGAAACTAAGTTATGTCAACTCCCAACCATCAAAATCTCACAGTTTCAGAAGCCAAAAAAATTCTGAACAAATTCAACTGCTTAGATATAGCACCTATCCTCAAACCCTCAGAGGAGGCTTTAGTGCGTCGGGCTTTAATTTTGGTAACTAGTATTTCTGATTACCAAATATTGGGAATTTGTGCTGATACAGCCGCAGAAGGGATACTGGCGATGAGAACTTATTCTTATGCTTTTGGCTATGAAGCCCCGAGTAATTTACCAACACCAGAAGGTCCAGTTTATATCAAATTGAATGGCAAAAATGGTTTATGTTATCTTGATTCCTATGCGGGACATCATCGGGGGGTATTAATTTCTTGTCAATCTTATCGTGAAGGGGGAATTAACGAAATGTATGGGCATTTGCCCCTGGATTTGTTTGCTTAGATCAGATTGGTAGTGAGGACTTTAGTCCTCTATGGATACACCCGGATTTGATGGGAGTAAGTAGGCAGGGCGGGCAAGATGCCCACCCCACAAGATTTATGCGCGGGCAAGATGCCCACCCCACAAGATTTATGCTTATAATAATTAAAATAGCAAAATAATTTGAAAGTTAAAACGACTAATTTCTATGAGGATGTTTGTCAAGTCATGATTAGTGTATCGAATATTTTTGACCCCACCCTAACCCTGCCCTTGTAAGGGGAGGGGACTGGATTTGATTGTTTTTTGTGTGTTCCCTGTTCCCTATTCCCTGTTCCCTGTTCCCTGTTCCCTATTCCCTGTTCCCTGTTCCCTGTTCCCTAAGATAAAAATTATCTGTTGAAAACTTATCAAACATCCTCTATGAGTATTATTACATTACAATCAGTTAAAAAAGATTTTGGGATCAAGGAAATTTTAAGAGATGCCAGTTTTAGTTTAGATGCTACTGATAAAGTGGGTTTAATTGGTACTAATGGTTCTGGTAAATCAACTTTGTTAAAAATGATTGCCGGATTAGAATCAATTGATAGTGGACAGATTACTTTTAGTGCTGGTGCAAAGGTAATTTACTTACCCCAACAACCAGATGTAAACGAGAATTACACAGTTTTAGAGCAAATTTTTGCTGATAGCGGTGAACACTTGTCTTTAGTACGTGAGTATGAGGAACTATCTCAGAAACTTGTTGATCATCCAGAAGATAGTCAGTTGATGTCCCGCTTGTCTGGGGTGATGCAAAGGATGGAAACCACAGGCGCTTGGGAGTTGGAAACCAACGCCAAAATTATTTTAACTAAGTTAGGAATTTCTGATTTTGATGCGGTGGTTGGGACTTTATCGGGAGGATATCGCAAGCGCATTGCTTTAGCTACAGCTTTACTATCGGAACCAGACGTTTTACTGATGGATGAACCTACTAACCATTTAGATGCGCTGTCTGTGGAATGGCTGCAAAGTTATTTAAATCGCTTTCGTGGTACGCTGTTACTGATTACTCACGATCGCTATTTCCTAGATCAGGTCACAAACCGGATTATTGAAATAGACAGAGGTGATGTTTACACCTATGCAGGTAATTATTCATATTACCTGGAAAAGAAAGCTTTAGCCCAAGAGTCGGCTATGAGTAGCCAACGTAAACATCAAGGTGTATTACGTCGGGAATTAGAATGGTTGAGTCGGGGCCAAAAGCCAGGAGTACTAAACAAAAAGCCCGAATTCAACGCATCCAAGCCATGCGGGAAACTGAGTTTAAACAAGTTCAAGGTAAAGTGGAGATTTCCACAGTTAGCCGCCGCATTGGTAAAAAGGTGATTGAATTAAATAATGTATCTAAGGGCTATGATGGCCGCACTCTGATTAATAATTTCACCTATGAATTTAGTCCAGAAGACAGGATTGGGATTATTGGGGGTAATGGTACTGGTAAATCTACTTTAATGGATATGATTACCGGGCGGATTCAACCAGATTCTGGTACTGTGGAAATTGGCGCTACGGTTCACATTGGTTATTTTGACCAGCATTCTGAAGAGTTACTCGCGGCGGTAGATGAAAATCAGCGGGTGATTGACTATATCAAGGAAGAAGGGGAATTTGTCAAAATTGCCGACGGTACTCAAATTTCGGCTTCGCAGATGTTGGAGCGATTTCTGTTTCCGGGAAACCAGCAGTACGCGCCAATTCATAAATTATCTGGGGGCGAAAAACGCCGTTTATTTTTGTTGCGAATTCTCATTGGTGCACCCAATGTGTTGATTTTAGATGAACCAACTAATGATTTAGATGTGCAAACATTGGCGGTACTAGAAGATTATTTAGAAGATTTTGCGGGGTGTGTAATTGCAGTTTCTCACGATCGCTACTTTTTAGATCGGACTGTAGATAATGTTTTTGCCCTGGAGGAGGGCGGTAATCTACGACAATATCCAGGTAATTACTCAGTTTATCTAGATTACAAAAAAGCAGAAGAGGAGCTAGAAAAACAACAGCAAGCGGCCAATGTGGCTGAAAAACCACCAGCAACACCCAAGGTTAGCAGTTCATCTACAGTGACGGAAAATAAAAAGCGTCGCCGACTGTCAAATTGGGAAAAGCGGGAATTTGGGGAGTTAGAAGTTAAAATTGCCAAGTTGGAATCTGAGAAGGCGGAAGCGGAGAAAGCCTTGAGTAGTGTATCTGGGGGGAGTTACACCCAAGTCCAAAAACTCTACGAACAGGTAGAAAACCTGAAGCAGTCCATTGATATAGCTACAGAACGCTGGTTAGAATTAGCTGAGATGGAATCTTAAGAAAAACGGTAAGAAATTATATGTCAGTTAAAGTTGGTGATACCGCCCCTGATTTTACCCTGAGCGATCAAAATGGCTCTAGAGTCAGTCTGAGGGATTTTCGGGGCAAAAAAGCGGTGGTTTTATACTTTTATCCCAAGGATGACACACCCGGATGTACGGCGGAGTCTTGTGGGTTCCGGGATCAATACGAGGTGTTTAAAACTGCGGGTGCTGAAGTGATTGGCGTGAGTGGAGATTCTCCGCAATCTCACCAGCAATTCGCGGCAAAATACAATTTACCTTTCACTCTCTTGAGTGATAAAGATAACAAGGTGCGTAAGGAATACGGCGCTACTATGGTTTTTGGTTTTGTTCCTGGCCGTGTAACCTATGTAATTGATCAAGAGGGGGTTGTGCGGTTTGTTTTGGATACTATGTTTAATTTTCAGGCTCACGTAGAGGAAGCGCTGAAAATTTTGCAAGAGTTAGCCGTGAATTGACATTGCCCAGCCCCTCTCCCCTGATTAAGCTACCGTGTACACACAAGTCGGAAAATTCTCTTTTGTATTAAGAGACCCCACCCCTAACCCCTCCCCGCAAGCGAGGAGGGGAAATGGATTTCCGGTTACATCTTGTTTTTAGGACTGGAAACTCTCTTTGGGTCAGGATGTGTGTACACCGTAGCCTGATTAAGGGGAGGGGGCTAGATTTACTTACTTATAGGAGTGGGATTTGTCCCCTACGCCATGATTAACATGGGCTGAATGACCATTCTTACCGTTGGTATGACCGTTGGTCTTGCGGGGTTGAATGACACCGTAACCGCCGTGGTTACGTTCGTAAACCACATTAATTTCCCCACTTTCTGAGTTGCGGAACATATAAAAGTCGTGTCCCACTAGTTGCAGCTGTTCTGTGGCTTCTGCAAGGGTCATGGGTGGCATGGGAAAATATTTAGTCCGGATCACCTCATTGGGTAATTCGGGGGTGCGATCGCCGATTAAATCTGCGGCCACTGGTTCGGGAACTAATGCTTGATTTGTGGGTTGGGCGTGAGTTTTTTGATCTTGACGTCTTTCTTTATATTTACGCAGTTGACGGGCAATTTTATCTGCCACTAAGTCAATGCTGGCATATAAGTTTTCGCTGCTTTCCTCAGCACGGATAATGTTACCATTGGCGTAAATAGTCACTTCCGCTGCTTGCTTCGTAGTAATTCGGGGATTGCGGGCGACGCTTAGATGTACATCCACTTCATTAGTGATGTGTTGAAAGTGACTGACGGCTTTTTCAATTTTTTGATGTACATACTCCCGAATTGCATCGGTGATTTCAATATTTTTGCCGTGGATGACAAGCTTCATGTAAACTCTCCCACTGATATATTTTTTGATGTGAATTTGTTTTGTATGAATGGATGTCGCGGTAATATCGCGCATTACCGCCAAAACAAATTTTGAACGATTTTAATGTACTCTCTATCGGATCTTCGATCTGGTTTGAGATGCAAACTATTTTTGAGATTGATCAGACCAGTGCATTCGTTGTGATCCTGTTGGGCTTGATGCTTGATGCAGAGAATTCCTGCTATATAAAACCTAGACAAAGCTAGACTTTACTTTCTACTTCAACGGGAGCATGGGAGCGGTTATCCCTCAGTAGACTTGCACGCCTTAGCCAGACGCGATATTTCTCTTAAGATTTACAAGAAAGACTACCGCTATCATTGCTTGGTTTTCGCGTTGGCAATAGTCTTAATTCAATACTTGATATCCTAGGATTATATATCAAGTTGGCGATTTTCTAACTCACTTATGTCAATACTTGTCAACATAAGTATAGTTTTGTATATAAAATATTCAGCTTAAGACTAGCTCCTAACACCATTGAGGTTATATGTCTAACGTAGCACTTTGTATTCTGTAATGCACATTTAGTTGATGTTCCTTTAAAATCCTTTGCATAGCTTGACATTTGTTGCTTCAACTCTTGTCAGTTGCAATATATTTGGTCAATAAGGTAGTTGATTTTTGGCATAATCCGTAGTATGGAAACAGATCACAGAAGTTGTTTGTTATTTAATGTAGGACTGATGCCATATCTCGATGCTCTATCATGGCAGCGATCGCTATTGACCCAGCGCATTCATCACCCTAATCTCCAAGATGTGTTAATATTATTGGAGCATCCCCCTGTCTACACCTTGGGACAAGGAAGCAACTTAAAATTTCTCAAATTTGACCGAGAAAATACTCAATTTGATGTCCACACAGTTGAACGGGGCGGCGAAGTGACTTACCATTGTCCTGGTCAGGTGGTAGGTTATCCGATTTTAAATCTGCGACATTATCGCCAAGACCTGCATTGGTATTTAAGGCAATTAGAAGAAGTATTAATTCAGGTATTAGCTGTTTATGGCCTGTCTGGCGATCGCCTTGCGGGTTTGACTGGTGTTTGGCTAGAAGGACAAAAAGTAGCCGCCATCGGGATTAAAGTTAGCCGTTGGATTACTATGCATGGGTTCGCCCTCAATGTTTGTCCTGATATGTTAGGCTTTCAAGAGATTATCCCCTGTGGTATTGCCGATAAGCCTGTAAGTAGTTTAGCCGAATGGATTCCCGGTATTACCTCTCAAGAGGTACGTGTTCATATAGCCCGGTGTTTTGCCCAAGTATTCGGCGTGGAATTAGTCGCGGATGGACTAAACCGCTGGAGCAGCGGAAATCACCAACAATACTAGCAGTACCATCATCAGGATACTGAGTTTAAATATCAGGTAAGTGGTAGGGTCAGATAATGTGAGATTGTGAGTCATCTTACACCTCCATTTGCTGGGTTCCTACCTCCATTGTGGCTCAAAAATCCCTAAAATAGTGCTGATGTGAACTTTCAGTAATATTTTGTAGCATTCCTACACTGGGGCAGATTTTTGATATTCTATCCGTAGTTGTGGAATATCAGCCCGGTCACTCTCAAAAAATACAATCCGGTTGAGTTCTTGTAAACCCAATTGTGTAAACTGGGCTAATTCGCAACTAGACAAAGGCCAAGGCGGTCCGATCAGGTTCTACCTCAGTTTCGCGAAACCGATTAATCAATAGTAAAGTACCTGCAGGTGCAACTACAGAAGCAACCGATGTGATTACAGTTGAGCGGATATTCAAGGGTAGAGCTTGGATATTCCTGATTTCTACCACTAAGTCAAAGGCTTGCTCCCAGTGTGAGGGAAGGGCTAAAAAATCTGCAACGACATAGTTGACACAGGAGTTAGGAAATCTTTGCTGACACCAGTTAATAGCTGTGGGGGAAATATCAAAAGCGGTTACTTGAAATCCCCTGGTTGCTAAAGCTTCCGCATCATCCCCTAAACCACACCCAATCACTAGGGCTGATTTTCCCTCACCTTGAGGGTTATTAGTCGTCAACCAATCTTGTAAATAGGGGTGAGCGGTTAACTTTGCCCAAGGAATCTGGGTAACATCACCCTGGGACTGACTATACAAAACATCAAACCAGGCGGTAGGATTTGAGTCCTCTATGGCTTTAGTCGCTAGTTGTTTTACCCTTTGCTGTAAATTTTGTGGCTGTTTCTCAAACATCTTTTACCTCTGGTTAGAATAACTGGTTGAAATAAATTTACACATAAATATCCCCGATAAATTATCAGGGAGTTGGGGGGTATTCAATTCTGATGACTAGCTATACAGGGTTAGGTTGAGTTTTACCTTGCAGTAGCTGAATAACCGCAGTTTTTTCTAATATTCCCACAAGTACCCCATTCTCAGAAATCACAGACAGGGTGGATAATTTGCGCTGTTCGAGTAGCTGTACTACTTCTAATAGGGGTTGATCTGATTTGACTGTGGTAGATTGCTCAATGGACTTCATGACGGTGCTGATGGGGGTTTGTGTCCATTGGGTTGTGGGAATACCTCGCAAATCATCCAGGTTAATTACCCCTACTAATCTTCCCTCTTCATCAGTGACTAAGAATTTCCTCCAGTCTTGATTTTGGAAAATTCTTTGATCTGCAAACTCTCTAAGGCTAGTATGAGCAGATACAATGGGGCTATCAGCGGTAACAGCATCTGCTGCTGTTAAACCTGTGCATTTTTCCTGTACCCTGGCAAATTGCGCTGCTCTACCGGCATTTTGCAGCAGGAAGAAACCAATTAATAGGTTCCAGAAGTTGGCGAAGCTACCAAATAATACTAGTGGAATCACACCAGAGGCGATCGCCACCCAACCAAATACTTGTCCGACTCTACTGGCAAAGGATACACCTTTATAAGGATTTCCTGTAATCTTCCACACGGCTGCTTTGAGGATATTGCCACCATCTAGGGGTAAGCCGGGAATCAGGTTAAATAATGCTAAGGCTAAGTTAACGGAGGCGAGAACACCAAGGATGGCTGCTGTTGCTCCTCTGGCGGTGGTGGTGACATTAATTACTGTAAATGTCCCATACAGCAACAAGCTGACTAAAGGACCGGCGATCGCCACCCAAAATGCTTCCCCTGGGGTTTGGGACTCTTTTTCTAAGCTAGCTAGACCGCCAAATATAAACAGGGTAATAGATTTTACATCAATTCCCTGGTGAATTGCGACAAAACTGTGTCCTAATTCATGGGCGACGACGGAGGTAAACAATAACAACGCCGTCATCAGTCCCAGTAAAAAAGCTAATCCCCCAGATAACCAGGGAAATTGTGCTGTTAGTCCACTACTGTAACTCCAAGCTACTAAGCCCAGCACGAGAAACCACGACGGATGGATATAGAAGGGAATCCCGAAGAGATTGCCAACGCGAATTGTACCATTCATGCCGTACACCTTTGAATACGTCTGCTGTATCCAATAATTGTAACGTAATATTAAAATCTATTAATTTATTCCCCAGTTGTGGTAACCGCACTAAAAGGGGCGGTTTTTAGCTGAAACAGCAACCTGACAACTCACTCTTAGAGGTTGTCACCTATGGAGATTCCGGAGTTTTTTGCAAGCGAATCAACGTATTATAAACTTCTCGTTTTAACTCATTGTTACTTTGTAGCTCCATAGTGATTTTGTTGAATTGATCAATACTGAGTCCATTATTTTCGACTATTTTCTGAGAATTATTACAGTAAGTTACAGCGATATTTTGAGCCTGGCGTGGTAACTCTTGCATACTCTTGGGGTCGTTACAAAAGATTCTGGGCATTTCTCCACCCCCAATTAGTTTTTTAATTTCATCAAAAGCCTGTTGTCGGGGTGTTTCCATTGCCAAAATAGCTTGGGCGTAGTTGGTAATCTCAGTATTATTAACGGAATTGTTTACAGGTGGTGTTTGACCATCGGCTTGGTAACTGAAGGTAAGAGCGCTAGTGATGAAACTAGCAGTGGTGAGAATGCCTAAACATAGAATCTGGGAGAGCATATGTTGCAGACTAGTGTGACAAAATAAATTAGGGGTTGGTTTCATAAAGTCTATGACACACAAGTATAATAGGAATAGTTAATAGCTTTGAATTATTTTAGGAGTTAGAAGTTCCAACAAAACTGCCTGTGAATAAAATTTTTATCTTTTTGATCTTTAATCTTTACCAGAACAACCTCTGTTTGGGTGGGGAAACTCCTCTAAATAAGTGGGCTGAATGAATCAAGAATCCCAAGCGCTTCTAGCCTTGGGAGTGTCTACGAACTTGGCATACTTGACAAATTTCTATAACTTTTGTCTGTAGTGCAGATACTTCAGGGGATCCTTGCTTGAGACTTACTTCTAATTGTAGTAGTAGTGGTAAGCAACAGATGAGTTGCTCTAGAGAAAGTAATTTGACTTCTTGCTGTAAGAAGTAAATGCGTTTAGGGTTGTTAATTTCGGCTACTTGGGCGATCGCTTGGGGGTTACGTTCTCCGCTGTCCATGGCTATCTTTACTAATAACCAGGTACGGAATTGACCTATGAGAGTAGCAACTATCCGTAGTCCCGGTTCCGCAGCATTGATCAGATCGGACAAAATGCTCAAGGCTTTGGGTGTATCTCCCATTCTAATTGCTGCTGCTAATTGTAAACTATTTTGGGTAGTATTTCTGACTAATTGCGTAATGGTATCTATGTCTAGAGGCTTAGTGGTATTAGTTGTATAAAGTCGCAGTTTTTCCATTTCATTATACAGCAAGCGTGTATCATTACCTACAGCCTCAGCTAAAAGTTCCGCACCGCGGGAAGTTAGTTTCACCCCCACAGTTTCAGCCACTTGATTGACGGACTGTACCAGCAATTCTGTTTTCCAAGGTGGGATGAGGGAAAATTCTCGAAATTCACTAGCGCATTTTTTGAGTAATTTAGTGGATTTGATGCGTTCATCTGGTTTGTTGCGACTGGTGAGTAATAACCAGGAGTTATCGGGAATGACTGACAAAGTTCGCGTTAGTTCTGCTAGAATGTTCTCTGGGCAATGCTGACAGAGTGTGCTATTGACTAGCCACACCAACCTTCCACCAGCACCAAAGGCTGGTGTCATCACTTGATTTAAACCAGCAATTGCTGCATCGGGTTGATCTGGTGATAGGATTGTATAGTTAAAACTTACCCACAGGGGATCAAGGATGCGATCGCGCAATGTCGCCACTGCCTTTTCCATGGCGAAATCATCTTCACCCCAATATACATAGATTGGCATAAGTTCACCTCAGATCAGATGCTGATATAAGTGGACAGAAAAAATAATATTCTAAGATAAGCAGTCAGATTTATGATTACATCAAAAACAGTGCAACAATTACCGGCGCAATGGATAACACCAGAAAATTTTCGGTCTTATGGTCAGGTAATTTTCCCTAGTGAAGATGGTAAGAATTTTGATGGGAAAGATGCGCAATTAAACTTACAGAATGGGACACCGCGATTTTATATTATGAGGCTAGAAAATCGGGGTTGTAAGTTTGATAAAATTACTCGTCATTTACAATGTACCCAATGTTTAGGTTCTTTAGGAGGAAAGGACTGGTTAATGGCTGTTTGTCCTCCTCATAATCATTTAAATCAACCAGTATTAGCCCAGATGGCTGCTTTCCGTATACCGGGAAATTGCTTTATCAAATTAAACGAGGGTACTTGGCACGCGGGACCCTATTTTACACATGAAGTTGTAGATTTTTATAACTTAGAACTGGCTGATACTAATGTAGTGGATCATTTCACTCATGATTTATTCGAGAGTCATCAGTTAGAATTTGAAATGGTGATATAATTCAGATAGTATACACCCTGAATAATGTTGGTATTCTGTGTTGATTTATAACCAATAGCAGTTACCGGGTTGTGCTGAGATATTATTTAACTTTTATATATGGAATTGCCGCCTTATAGCATGCAGGGGTGTATCGTTGAACTGCTCAAAATTAGAAGGGAATCAGCGGAATAAATTTTGATAACAGAAACCGCGTTAATACCAATAAGTTAAATAGTATGAAAGACTGAAGGCAAACATCGCGAAAATCACAGGAATGACATTGCTCAGTTCCAGTTTTCGTTTATTGAAAATTTGCCACAGGTTCATGATGATAACTACAGGCCATAAAATCGTTGTGACTAGAAACATCACAAAAGATAAAAATTTCTCTTCGGGGGTAGAAGTTGGATGACGCAGAGAAAATCTTAGCCAATTGGTGAAGAAATAGCAGCTCATCAGGAAATAACTTAATAGTAATGTTACTTGGATCTGATTCATGTTTCACACTCCTTATGATTAGTACCACTCAAGTGAATACAACTATTATATGATTGGATTTCCCAAAATACAGATATATGTAACTTCGATCTTCTTCCTTCTGATACCGCACTAATATTTTTTAGTGAGATAGATAATATTACCCCTGAGAAGCAAACAGTATTTATGGTTAATTTCAGCTAAAAATTAGTGGGTGGCAATTATGACTAATTTTCAGTTAGACCAATTTACATTAATTCATTCTGGAACGAGTTGTCACAGGGGTGTAACCCCCGGTAACCAACTATACAAAAAGAATGTATCAGTCATAGAAATCCTGTGACAAATGTATAAATAATCAAAAAAAATACGCAGAGTAATTCCCGATTTTGCCATTCTACTTTCTGGTATTAGTTAGTAGGTAGGCAGTAATCATTGTCTTAGCTCAATGAGCCATGGAGATTTACAGCTTGGAATTAGAAAGCATGCGATAACTATAGCCGAGATGGGAATCTTTTTGAATGTATTGTTTCATCCTATCGAGGTCAATAAATTCGTCAGCAACATCAATTAAATTATCGCTGGTCATGGTTCGCAAACTAACCAATTCAACGCGAGAACCTGTAGCGGTAACTGCATTGACCGCATAGGCTAAATCTCCGTCTCCACTAACTAAGATAGCTGTATCATAGTAAGGAGCTAAAGTAATCATATCCACAGCAATTTCTACATTCAAGTTGTGTTTTTTTGTATGGTCTGTCCAGTTGTACTTCTTTGGTAACCACACGATAACCATTTCGACGCATCCAAAAAAGAAAACCTTGTTGCTTTTCGTTAGGGCGTGAACGTGTAGAACCTAGTCTTGAGGTATCGATAGCAGTGTAAAAGAAAGCTCGCAACAAGCGCGAACCCCCAGTTAAATAACACAGCAATTTGAGATAGTCGATTTCCATACTCAATTGCAAAGCTGTTTGAAATAGACTGACGCCATCAATGAAAATAGCTACTCGACCACGATTTTGAATATTTAATGAGGAACCATCAGGTAATTGCTCTATTTTTGGGGAATGTTCATTTTTGGCACTATTTTTTATTAAGTTTTTTCTGGGTAAATCAGGTTCTTCCTGTGGTCGTTTGTGGGGCTTTTCTGCTTTGGTAAAATTGGTGCTAGTCATTGACTCCTCTAGATTTTAAATTTGGCAACGCTTGGGGGTAATTTGTCAATAGTCTGGTTTCATGGCGTAAATAGAGCTACCATTTGCAACAGTTTAAATCCCGAAATCAAAGTTTTTTGATGTTACCAAGGGGGGACTAGTTGCAAATCAACTCAAATTGTCCTAATTGTAGAGATTCCCAAATGTAAAGCCCAGAGCAGTGATTCAATCTGGTTAACGCAGGTTTTACGCAATTTTTCCAGTGCCTACAGGTATGTTTTTCATGACTTACTACTAATGCATATAGGTTGACTACAGGAGACAATAACTTGGGTGAAACCCGCTTCCTGTAATGGTAGAAGTAAGCTTGAACCTTTGGCAGTTATTCTTATTGTACATCTCTATGAAAAAATTCCACATTAAGGCAATCTTTGTATATTCCTCTAGTGATATTTACTCTTAATGTTTGAGTTGAAGTTATCAAAACTAGATATTAGTTATTGCTTAATTTTTCAATTTAAGCAGAATAATGGAATTGCCTATTTTCCACTTATATGGCTAATTTGATTTATTTAAGGTAAAACGATGCCTACCCATAATACTTACACCATAACTACCTATAATCTGCTGTATGACATCGGGGGGAGTTAAAATGAAAAAATACCCCCAGTAGTTAACTGAGGGATTCTGCAAGTCGGTATTGTCACACAACGATATTCGAGAATTTAATCATATTAAATCTTAAGTAAGAAAATATGCCAAATTGCCGAATTATTTTCGATCGCCATAACCCTATGTCTACTGGTAGATGACCAAATTCATTTTGGGGAATGGGTCATGAAACCGAAACTACGTTTAAGATCATCAGTAAAGGTATCTTTACTAGCTTTGGCATGAAACGTATTGTTTTGATTGCTGGATTTGAATCGTTTAATGCTGACTTGTACAAGAAGGCGGCTGAGTTGGCTAAATCACGGTGTGCTCTGGATATTCGGGTGTTTAGCGATCGCAATATTACCAGTGACCCAGGGGAAGTAGAAGCAGCACTGGATGGGGCGGATGTGTTTTTCGGCAGCTTACTATTTGATTATGATCAGGTTTTGTGGCTGCGATCGCGCATTAACCAAATTCCCATCCGTCTGGTATTCGAGTCAGCCTTAGAGCTAATGAGTTTAACCCAGTTGGGTAACTTTACCATTGGCGGCGAACCCAAAGGAATGCCAAAACCAGTTAAATTCATCCTGGACAAATTCAGCAACGGAAGGGAAGAAGACAAACTTGCTGGGTATATTAGCTTCTTAAAAATCGGTCCTAAACTGCTGAAATTCATTCCAGTAAAGAAAGTTCAAGACTTACGCAACTGGTTAATTATCTATGGATATTGGAACGCTGGCGGTTCTGAAAACGTTGCTGCCCTATTCTGGATACTAGCAGAAAAATATTTAAATTTAAAGGTTGGCGACATTCCCCCACCACAGGAAACCCCGAATATGGGGTTACTGCATCCTGAATATGAGGGATTTTTCACATCTCCCCGGGAATATTTAAAGTGGTATCTTCAGAGACAGACATCATCAAAAAGCGGGGAACATAGCCACACAACCACACCTATAGTAGGTATTCTGCTTTACCGTAAACACGTAATTACGCAACAACCATACATTCCCCAACTCATTCACCGTTTTGAGCAAGGGGGTTTAATTCCCTTACCCATTTTTATCAACGGTGTAGAAGGACACGTAGCGGTAAGGGATTGGATGACCACCGACCATGAAGCCCAGCAACGAAAACAAGGAAATATAGAAACTTACTCCCTGTCAGATCAAGCAGTCCAGGTAGATGCAATTGTCTCTACCATTGGCTTTCCCTTAGTAGGCGGTCCGGCCGGTTCAATGGAAGCAGGCCGCCAGGTGGAAGTAGCTAAACGCATCCTGACAGCGAAAAATGTACCTTATATAGTAGCAGCACCCCTGCTGATTCAAGATATTCACTCCTGGACACGTCAGGGAATCGGCGGACTGCAAAGTGTAGTGTTATATGCTTTACCTGAACTAGATGGGGCAATAGATACTATTCCCCTGGGGGGGTTAGTGGGTGAACAAATTTATCTGGTGCCAGAACGAGTACAACGGTTAATTGGTAGAGTTAAAAATTGGGTTTCCTTGCGGCAGAAATTGCCATCTCAACGTAAAATAGCGATTATTTTATATGGATTTCCCCCTGGTTATGGGGCTGTGGGGACTGCGGCTTTATTGAATGTTCCCCGCAGTCTAGTTAAGTTTCTCCACGCCCTCAAAGACCAAGGTTATGATGTTCGGGATATCCCCGAGGATGGGGAAGAATTAATTCGTCAGGTGAAAGCAGCAGATGAAGAAATGGAAACCTGGCAAAAAAATCAGCCTTTTCCCTCCTCTGCTAATACTGTTCATGTCCGTAAACTAGAAAGATGGTTGGGGTATCTGCTGACTTCCCGCATTGAAAAACAATGGAAGTCTCTACGGGGAACTGGAATTAAAACCTATGGGGAAGAATTACATATTGGCGGTATACAGTTAGGTAATATTTGGATTGGTGTACAGCCGCCTTTGGGTATACAAGGCGACCCGATGCGGTTAATGTTTGAACGGGATTTAACTCCCCATCCCCAATATGCGGCTTTCTATAAATGGCTACAAAATGATTTTGCGGCTGATGCTGTGGTTCACTTTGGGATGCATGGGACAGTAGAATGGTTGCCTGGATCCCCCCTGGGTAATACTGGTTATTCTTGGCCGGATATTTTATTGGGAGATTTACCTAATCTATATATATATGCCGCCAATAATCCTTCTGAGTCGATTTTGGCCAAGCGTCGGGGTTATGGGGTGTTAATTTCTCACAATGTCCCTCCCTACGGTCGCGCTGGTTTGTATAAAGAGTTGTTATCTTTGCGAGATTTAATTGCGGAGTATCGAGAAGACCCCCAGAAAAATTATGCTTTGAAGGAGGTGATTTGTAAGCAGATTGTTGATACTGGTTTGGATGCTGATTGTCCGTTTACTGATGCTCAACGTTTGGGAATTGCTTTTAGTCCTGAGAATGTGAGGATGTTTAGCGCTCACGCCTTTGATGATTATTTGCTGAAGTTGTATGAATATCTCCAGGTGTTGGAGAATCGTCTGTTTTCTTCTGGGCTGCATATTTTGGGGGAACCGCCGAATCAGGAGGAGTTGGCGGGATATTTAGAGGCTTATTTTGGCAAGGAACCCCAGGGAAGCACAGAACACCCACAGGAGGAGGAGTTAGTTACTGACTTGTTGATGCAGTCTACTGATGAGTTGAGGAGTTTGTTAAGGGGGTTGAATGGAGAGTACATTTTACCCGCGCCCGGGGGTGATTTACTGCGGGATGGTGCGGGGGTGTTACCTACGGGCAGAAATATTCATGCTTTAGACCCTTATAGAATGCCTTCTCCTGCTGCTTATGCTCGGGGGCGGGAAATTGGGGGGAAAATTATTGCCCAGCATTTGGCGGAACATAAAACTTATCCGGAAACGGTGGCGGTGATGTTATGGGGTTTGGATGCGATTAAAACTAAGGGTGAGTCTCTGGGTATTCTTTTGGAGTTGGTGGGGGCGGAACCTGTGAAGGAGGGGACTGGGCGTATTGTCCGTTATCAGTTAAAGCCCTTAGCTGAGGTGGGACATCCGCGCATTGATATTTTGGGGAATTTATCGGGGATTTTTCGGGATAGTTTTGTCAATATTATTGAATTATTAGATGATTTGTTTCAACGGGCGGCTGATGCTGATGAACCCGAAGAGCAGAATTTTATTAGAAAGCACGCTTTGGCTTTGCAGGCCCAAGGGGTAGAGAATAGTTCTGCAAGATTGTTTTCTAATCCCGCTGGTGATTTTGGTTCTTTAGTCAATGATCAGGTGGTTGATGGTAATTGGGAATCTGGGGAGGAGTTGGGTAAGACTTGGGAAGGTCGCAATGTGTTTAGTTATGGTAGACAAGATAAGGGTCAGGCTAGACCAGAGGTTTTAAATACTTTATTGAAAACTAGCGATCGCATTGTTCAAGAAATTGATTCTGTGGAATATGGTTTAACCGATATTCAAGAATATTACGCTAATACTGGCGGTTTAAAAAAGGCAGCAGAAAAGCAACGGGGTAAAAAGGTGACTACCAGCTTTGTGGAAAGTTTTTCTAAGGACAGTACCCCCCGGAATTTAGATGATTTACTCCGTATGGAGTACCGCAGCAAGTTAGTCAATCCCAAATGGGCGCAAGCCATGGCTAATCAAGGTTCTGGGGGTGCATTTGAAATTTCCCAACGGATGACGGCGTTAATTGGCTGGGGTGGTACTGCTGATTTCCAAGATGACTGGGTATATGACCAAGCAGCAGATACTTATGCTTTAGATGCTGAAATGGCGGAGAAGTTACGCCGGGCTAATCCTGAAGCTTTTCGGAATATTTTAAGCAGAATGATTGAGGCACATGGGCGGGGTTTATGGCAAGCGGATGCAGATAAAATCGGTAAGTTGCGTCAGTTATATGAGTTAACAGAGGAACAATTGGAAGGTGTGACGGTTTAACTATGTTCATCTGTGGTCGAATGCTGCTTAACTAATTGAACAACTGCGGCTGCTAAAGTTTCTGGTTGTACTGGTTTAGGTATGTGGATTTGAAAACCTGCGGAAATAGCCTGTTGTTGGTCAAACTCAGCGGCAAAAGCCGTTAAGGCGATCGCGGGAATTCTCCCTCCCATTTGTGAGGGTAATCCTCGAACTTTTCGTAATAATTCATACCCATCCATATAAGGCATACCAATATCGCTGACTAAAATATCTGGCTGGGACTTGAGGAGCATTTGCAATGCTTCCCAGGCTGATGCTACTTTGGTCACTTTCCCGCCATACATTTTCAGCACAAAAGTGATAAAATCAAGGGAATCAGGATTATCATCCACAACTAAGATTTTAATGCCATTTAAATCCAAAGTTCCTGTTTGCAGTATATTCTCTGTTGATATCTCTGGCCGGGATGATTTATCTTCAGTCACTACACATCTACACAAAGGTAGTTTCACACTAAAAGCGGCTCCGTGCCCTTCACCTAAACTATTAGCCTCAACAGTACCGCCATGTAACTCTACTAACTGCCGCACAATTGCCAGTCCTAAGCCTAGTCCCCCAAATTTTCTGGTAATTGAACTATCCTCTTGACGAAAGTAATCAAATATGTATGGTAAAAAATCAGGGCTAATACCTTTGCCTGTATCACTGACTTGGATTTGAGCCATACAATTAGATTCTTCCAGGCGTACTTCCACTTTCCCCCCCGGAGAAGTGAACTTGACAGCATTAGACAAAAGATTCCAAACAATTTGTTGTAAGCGAGCCGAGTCACCGGTAACTTCTCCTACATTTTCGTCTAACATAGTATTAATGCTAATTTCTTTCGCAGAAGCTGCCAAATTAATACTGTCTAAAGCGGCGGAAACAGTCTTGGCTAGATTGATTTTAGAAACATTTAAAGTTAGTTTTCCCTGAAGAATGCGAGATACATCCAGTAAATCTTCAATCAATTCCACCTGTAATTTAGCATTGCGTTCAATAATTTCTATAGCTTGAGCAGTCTTAGCCTGATCTAGTTTGTTAGTTTTCAATAGCTGCACCCAACCGAGAATGGGATTAAGTGGGGTGCGCAATTCATGAGAAAGGACTGCAAGAAACTCATCTTTAATGCGGTTCGCCTTTTCAGCTGCTGCGCGGGCTGCTTGTTGCTGTTCCAAGGCTTTCCACAGTTCTGCTTCGGCGCGTTTGTGGTCATCAATATCAGTAGAAGAACCAAACCACTTGATAATTTCTCCTTTGTGATTACGTAAAGGAAAAGCTCGCCCTGAGTGCCAGCGATATTCCCCATCACTAGCACGAAGCAAACGGTATTCTACCTGATATTTTTGACCTGTACGAAGACATTCACGCCAAGTATCTAGGCACATTTGCACATCTTCGGGATGCAGTACAGATTGCCAGCCCCAACCTTGACTTTCCTCCCAATTCATACCTGTATACTCAACCCAGCGTTGGTTATAATAGTCTAACCAGCCATCTGGACGGGAAGTCCAAACAATTTGTGGGACAGCGTCTGCCAAGGTCTCGAAACTTAAATTGGAGGAATTATTCACTTTATTGTGGCGGTCATTTATGCATAAATTTTTATTGATGGCGATCGCAGCATCACTGCTCAACTCATAACTTTCTTGGTTGTGCATTATGTTAAATTCCCTGAATTTAACGGGACTTATAAACTTTCCCTTCCCACAAGTACTCCGACATCTGTGTTAATTAACTCATGAGGACACCGCAGCCAGGGCATAACAGCTATAATATTGCCTCGATTTCGTAAGGATAGATTTACGTGAGGTTGTATACAAGCCACAGACATCAGAACCACCCATTTAATAGTTAATATGCACTTGACATATAATAGCCCCCATAAACACAGTTTAACCTATAGTTAACCCGGATTTGATAGCAACTGACTTAATTTATTTAAAGTCGATAAAATAGGATAATTGTGATATTTCAGAGGTAATTCATAGGATTTATTGCTAACATCTTGACCTAATGCCATTTACCAGGGAGACTGAGGCAAACTTGTCTGTTTTCAGCCCATGTTATGCCAATTAAAAGTGAACCGGATGACTGTTCTATATATGATCGAGTAATGGGCTAGTTTTTTATGTAATTTACTATACTCTCAACGGGATGAGTTAGACTAAATGGAATAGGAAGAGTGGTAAAACTACCGGGAGCAATTTCGATCGCATAGGAAGGAACTAATGTTTGCGCCTGTGGGGGAAAACCGGTAGTATTTAAATCGAGGCGATAATTACCGGGTGGTAAGGATATACGAATACCATCATGTTCCCACTCCGATTGATATTGACTAATGCTTTGATGATTAATCAATAAGAGTTCTTCTAAGTCCTCAGTAATTATCTCATCTCCTTGGTCTAGTTTGTGATTACTGTTTTTATCAAGGAAGGGTTGAATAAATAACCCTTGTGTAGCCAATTTCTGGTTAATAGTTCTGAAACCTTGTTGGAGGTTAAAGCTACTATTAATTTGAATTTGAAAGGAAGACCCATGGGAAAATTGAGATATTGATTGGTATCGTGCAGACAGGTTTAATCCTGAAAGCATCGGTATAGACAATGTAGCATTTATCCCTGAGCCATCGTTACTCAGACCGGCTCCTATTCGCCACTGTAATCCATTTTTCTGAGCATATTGCCAAGATAATTCTAAGAAATTTCTTGGAAATTGGGGAATGGGATTTGTCAAAATATCATAGTTTTTTTGATAACCTTGATATCTCAATGCGATTTGATTAGTCGCCACCCCAGTATTAGCTTTTGGTAAATTGTATTTAATTTCAGCATCTATTCCCGATAAATTAGTACGGAAGGTAAAAATAAAGTTTTTATATGCTTTGGCTAAATTCAAGGTATTATTAAAATTTAAGTTCTGATTTTTGTCTAATGATATCTGTGTATTGAAATTATCATCATTTTGGCGCAAACTAATTTGTAAACTACCAGTTCCTGTATTTTGAATGTTGCTAAACAACTGCATAGTTGTACTTTGATTCAAATTTAATTGATGGTTAAAATTTAATGTCTGTGAGTATAAATCTCCATTTAAGTTGATTTGTGTGTTGTTAGAAATGCGATATTTAATGCGGGTATAAATATTGCTGCCACGATTTGAGGGATATTTGATTCTGTCTTGGGTATTCGCACTCAAATAAACACTTAAAGGGACATTTTGAGGATGAAAAAATAGCTCACCAATAGCATTAATATTGCCATGATAAAATGCACCTATTCCTAATGTGAGACTTTCGGAAACTCCCCACTTTTTTTTTATTCCAGCTTGAAAATTAGAAAAATTGCCGATAATTTCGGAAGTTTGGGGGAATGGGGGTTGATATAACCAACCAGCAGAAAATACAGAGGAACTTGTCCCAGAAGATAATTGTCCTGGTGTAAAAGCTAAATTAATTACTTTAACTTGGGGTTGTGCTGTTAATCTTCCTCGGGGATATTTTTCAATCACAAACACCCCACTACTGACATCAGGAAAGCGATAAATACCAGTTTCATCTACTAATATTTCACCTAAGATATTTTTAGTGTCACTCTGGGGACGGAGGACGACAAAAGTTCCGGGTTCGGCTTTTCCCTGAATGGTACGTTTAACGTCAGCAGCTTGGTTGCGTTGCTCTATATTAGTGCTTTGGGTAGGTGACAAGGTGTAACCATGGCGCTGGACTAATGACACTCCCCAGTATTGCTGAAAGAATGTCCTGGGCCACAATGTTTGTTGCTGTCCTACAATGTAGTCTTGGTGTGCATCTGAATTAACCCATTGAAAGGAATTAATTTGGAATTTTGGGTTTTCTAGTATATTTCCTTGTTGAACTCCTAAGCTCCATCCTCCCTGAAAAGCTGTACCAATGGCTTGAAAACTAGCTGAACTTTGAATGGTATGGTTATGAGAACTATTGAACTGTATATCGTGTAAAAGATGACTAAAGCTAAATAGTGGACTTTTGACTTTTGGTAACCCATCTAATATGATTATTTCGGGTTTTTTCCTGGTTATTTGAGAAGGTGTTTGATCTAACCAGGGAGCTTGAATGAGCAATGTATAACTGTTAATGTCAAATTTGACTACGACATCAAATAATTCTTGTATATCTTTAATTTTGATCACTCGTCCCAATTCTGGGTCTAGAGTAAGTTCTTTGGGGTTGATTCGCAGGATAAAATGAGCCGATCGCAGTTCTAATTGACCATCTGGTAGTTGAGAGGTTTGAATGTCTAGAGCTTGTAAAACTACTTCATAGGGTATTTGCCAATTCTCTAAGTCTACTGGATTAAGACCATCTTCATAACCCCGGACTAAGGTACTTTGTACTACTAGACGATTATTTACAGATATAGCAAGAGGTAAAATTTCTAACTGGTATTTGCTATGTGACTGTTGATGTAAATTAGTCAGCAAAGTTCGGATGATATCAGCTGGTAAGTTATTTATTACTAAAGTTGATTGAGAATTATGACGTGATTTCGCCTGGTGATATGAGGATGAAAAGATAATCGGACTAAATTCCTGATGGGTGATTAATGTTGGTGTATGGTTTTCTAAATCAGCTAGATTCTGGTTGTTAGGGTCTAGTTTTCCTTCTGGTGTCGAGAAGGAATTGATATTTTGACCATGATAATCTTGAGGATGAAAAATCACCTTCAGTCTATATTTAATAATAACTGCTGCCCGAAGGCGATCGCATCTTCTGGGGTAGAAACTTTTCCCTCAGCTTGTGCAATGGCAATTTCTGTTAATAATTCGCCTAATTTTGGGGAAGGGGGAATATTTAGTGCTATGATTAACTCATCGCCACTCACTAATTTAGTGGGATGGGCAACCAGGTCATCAGGGTTCAGGTACCGGCTGATTAATGGTGCATAGGCGCGTAGCGACTTGTGGACTGAGGTCGCCGATACCAAATTATTATTTATTAAGGCTAAGATTATTGTAGCCGCAAATACATTTCCCGCCTCTTGGAAGAAAAAATATTGTTCTCTCACAGACATATGAGGGGATTTGAGTAGGGGAAACAGCTTTAGGGCGGTGGTCACAGCCTGAATTTCAGCACGGCTGTAAGTGAGTGCTTGGAGTTGGATTTTAGCAACTTCTGGGTCAGGGTGAACTAGACAAGCGAGTTTAGCAATGCCTAACCAAGTAGTTTTGACTGTATCCCGGATATGCTGCTGTAATTTTACATCTAATTGTGGCCAATGTTGAGCAATCAAATCAGCTACTGTGTCTATTGTTGCCAATTTTTGCCAACTTTCGGGGGTAGCATGGGGAAAGAAAGGCGCAAGTAAATGATGTGAGGCGGCTTTAACTAGCCAAAATGTCCCTTGAGGATTTGCTAATAAATAAGCAATTTCTCCCCGTACTCGTTCCGGGGCGACTTGTGTGATCTGTGGTGCTAAGGTGGTAATAGTTGCCTGAGTAGTCGGTTCAATGGTAAAACCAAGTTGGGCAGCTTGACGATATGCCCGCATTAATCGCAGGGGGTCATCTTTGAGGTTAGCTGGTGATACCATGCGTAATATACCCCGTTGTAAATCGTCATAACCGTGTAAGGGGTCGAAGATGGTTTGGGTATGGGGATGATAGGCGATCGCATTAATGGTAAAATCTCTTCTTGATAAATCTGCCTCTAAACTATCTCCTTCCTGTTGGGCAAAATCGGCTGTAGCGTTGGGAAATACCACCCGAGCGATTTGCCTTTCGGGGTCGAGTAGCACAAAACCAGCATGATAATGGCGGGCGATGGTGTGAGCTAACAGCACCGCCTGAGAGGGAATAATAAAATCGAGATCCAAATATTCACGAGTCTTACTCAACAGGGCATCACGCACTGCACCACCTACCATATAAGCAGATGGAGGGAGAAGTTGCCAGTTAAAAGGGCAATTTTCGGTAACTAGAGTGAGATTTCTCAAACTGTGGATTGTCATAAAAATCAACCCAACAACTAGTGAATACAACTTGGGCTTAAGTTACATTAACATTAACAGTAAAATAGGTTTTTGGAGTCAGTTCGATTATGTGTATTTGTGTGAACTGCCACTACGTAGACCGCTGTCAAACCTACCACGCCGTAGAAACACAGCACCAACAACCGCACCTAACTGAAAATCCCACCTTTGATCCGAGTGAACCTTCCATCAACGTCAACATTCGTACCAGCCAAGATATCATTGAAATGGAGTGGGACGTGGTGGGTTGTTTGAGCTTTAAGCAGGAAGTGGGTAAGTGGTCAAAATTGCGTCCTGGAGAACTAGTACCAACCTGAGCCAATACAATTACCATTGAAGGCGGCTACTACTGAGTGACGCAGGTAGCCGTTTGGGCAAAAATCAGGGCGATGTTTCCTCCTGTATGGATTCTTATCGTTTAATGTACTCAGTTGCTTTGTAAGTGTGATGTGCATCTAACATAGAGGTTAAATGACTGTGGAATATACCATTGTAATTAGCCGTGATTGAACAACTAGAAGACCTTGGAGCCAAACCATACGCATTATCCCTACACACAACCACTCCCTCACTGGGTTTGGCTATCAGTGATTTTAATAGTGAAAGTCGTGCTCATACTTGGGATTTGGGGCGTGATTTATCTAGTTACATCCATCAATACTTAGTAGAATTTATTAAGCCCCACACTTGGGAAGAGTTAGGATTTATTGCTGTAGCTAAAGGTCCTGGTGGTTTTACCGGAACCAGGATAGGCCTTGTCATTGCTCGCACCTTAGGACAACAATTAAATATCCCTGTATTTACGATTTCTACCTTAGCGGCATTGGCTTGGGCTAAAAAACCTCAAAACCGGGAAAAATCGGGGGTAATAGCCGTAGAAATGCCAGCACAAAGGGGAAAAGTGTTTGGTGGGATATATGAACCATCCCCTGATAAGTCGAGCATCAGAGCCTTATTACCGGATACTGTATTCACACCGGAAGCATGGCAAGAAACCTTAGCTAACTGGCAAAGTGAATATAAACTAATTAAAGCTACATCTAACTTGGCTATAACTGTAGGCAGTATTTTGGAATTGGCTTATTTAGATTGGCAAGAAGGTAAACATCCCCATTGGTTCGATGCTCAACCATATTATGGGCAGCACCCCGTAGAAAATTAACATATTTTTACATCTTCTGCCTCTTTCCTGGGTGGAACAGCGAGAGACAGGTACAACCCGTTCTCGCTGAGGATATACAACTAAGCTGTCAAACAAGCGATCGCTTGTTCCACAGCTTGTAAAGCCAAATTGATTTCCGCCTCAGTGACAATCAACGGGGGTACAAACCGGACAACCTTGGGACCTGCGGGTACTAACAACAGACCCTGATCTATAGCCACCTGCACAATATCAGCGGCGGTGAGCGCAATATCTGCTTGTAACTCCATACCATTGATTAAACCCCAACCGCGGACTTCAGAAATCACATGGGGATATTTAGCGGCGATCGCGTTTAATCCATCACGTAACTGAGTACCCCTGGCTTCCACATTCTGCAAAATATTTTCTTTTTCCAAAGTCTGACAGACAGCCAAGGCCACACCACAAACAAAGGGGTTACCGCCAAAAGTACTGGCGTGTTCTCCTGGTTGAAAAACATCGCAGAACTTCTTACTCATCATCGCCCCAATGGGGATACCGCCACCCAAACCTTTCGCACTGGTAAAGATATCTGGTTCTACGCCCAGATATTCATAACCCCATAACTTACCGGTGCGTCCCATACCAACTTGCACTTCGTCGAACATCAACAAAATACCAGTTTCATCACAAAGTCGCCGTAGCTTTTGGAAATAAGCCAGATCCCCTGGGCGGACACCACCCTCTCCTTGCAAGGGTTCAATGAGAATTGCGGCGACACGATAATCACCTTCGTCTAACTCACTAATTGCTGCCTCAAAGGCACTAACATCGTTATAGGGAACATATTCAAAGCCGGGGACTAGAGGATCAAAGTATTTTTGATACTTCGGTTGTCCGGTGGCGGTGATTGTGGCCAAAGTGCGACCGTGGAAACTAGCATTGGCTGTGAGGATAATCGGTTTGTCAATTTCTAGAACCGTGTGAGCATATTTGCGGGCTAGTTTAATGGCTGCTTCGTTAGCTTCAGCACCGGAATTACAGAAAAATACCCGGTCTGCACAGGAGTGTGCAACTATCCATTGGGCTAATTGACCTTGTTCGGGAATATAGTACAAATTAGAAACATGGTGCAGCTTTTGGATTTGGCGCGTTACCGCCTCTACCATAGCCGGGTGGGCGTGTCCCAGGGTGCAAGTGGCTATTCCGGCCACAAAGTCCAGATATTCACGTCCCTGGGTATCCCAAACCCGACAACCTGCACCCCGGTCTAAAGCTAGGGGGAACCGAGCATAGGTTGACATAACAGCTTCATTGAAGCTATCAGCGTCAAAAGGGCTGGATGACATAGAATTTGATGTTGGGGGGATGGTAGCTTGCTCAATGAGAGTTTCGATACTCACGGCCGCGCCTCCTGATATCTCTTTAATTTTAATAGTCACTTACTAGTTTGCTAGAAATTATTAAAAATAACATTTTATTTATTAAATCTGATACTTTTTTCTAGGTTAACGGTTAAATATTCTGCCAAATAATGGTAACGGTAAAATAACTTTGTATTCCACACTTGAGAAAAAATACCGAAGACTCCAACAAGAACTTACCCTGGGGACTATTTCCCTGGGGGGCGTTTTTCTGACCGGTACTTTATGGTACAAGTTCATGGAGGGGTGGTCATGGGAAGAAGCGGCTTATATGACAGTGATTACCTTAACTACTGTGGGCTTTGGGGAGACTAATCCTTTGAGTAGACAAGGACGATTATTTACAATTGCCTTGATTTTGTTGGGTGTAGTCACTATTGGTTATATGATCAATAGATTTACAGAAGCCGTGATTCAAGGCTACTTTCAAGAAGGAATGAGATTACGGCAGCAGAGAAGGTTAATGGAAACCCTGACACAACATTATATCATCTGTGGATTTAGTCGCACTGGCCGTCAAATTGCTAAGGAATTTCAGGCCGAAGGCGCACCTTTTGTGGTGGTTGATTCGGATTTAGAATCTGTAGAACAGGCACAAGCACAAAATTACATAGCATACCAGGGCGATGTCACTTTGGATGATACCCTCTTGAGGGTGGGGGTAGACCGAGCGGTTTGTATTGTGGCGGCTTTACCTTCTGATGCGGAAAATTTATATACTGTATTGACTGCAAAAACACTGAATCCGAAAATTAGAGCGATCGCCCGGGCTAGTACGGAGGAATCGGCAAAAAAAATACAACGCGGCGGGGCAGATATCGTGGTTTCACCTTATATTACTGGTGGTAAGCGGATGGCGGCGGCGGCCTTAAGACCGCAGGTGTTGGATTTTGTGGATGGTTTTATCTCTAGTGCAGACCGCCAGTTTTATATGGAACAGTTTCTAGTAGACCCCCTGGTATGTCCTCTGGTGGGTCAGAGTTTAAAAGAAACAAGGTTGCGATCGCAATCTGGGGCTTTAGTGATTGCCATTCGCCGCACCGATGGTAGTCTGATTGGCGGTCCGACTGGGGATACTATTTTATTACCTGGAGATACACTAATTTGCCTGGGAACATCAGAGCAATTACGTAGGCTTAACCAAATTCTCATCCCTATTAATGCTCAACCACGACACCGAGGGAGAAATATTTAATTAATCCCAACATTCAAGTAAAGCCTTTGGTGTGTGTCTAATAAAGTATACACCAAGCTCCCCATTCCCCATTCCCTGTTCCCTGTTCCCTGTTCCCTGTTCCCTGTTCCCTGTTCCCTTGATATTTGATTTAAATTCAATTCCAACCGTGTAAGGGTGCAATCTCTTTAGTAAAAGTGGCGATAATTCTTGGGGGTGCAACTGATATTAAAATACTCGGATAAACTGCTGCACCCCATAGGGGATGAATTAGTACACGACATTTGTTTTTCATGACTGGATAGTTGAGCAAAGCTTGCACTACTGCTGTGTCATTGTGGGGAATTTTTCCCGGACGTGACAGTAAAGGATAGCCAGTGCGAGGATCAATCAGGTCTGTTAAATAGCCGCCATCTCTGAGTTTAAATGCTAAATCGCAACCAAACCGCATAAACTTTTCTCGTAAGCGTTCTTTTTCTAATTCTATTGCGGTGGTTCTTTTTACTAGTTGATAACGTGATTGCTGTAAAACAATTACAACCCATATACAAGCTTGATTTTTCCAGTCTGGTAATATCTGTTCGCAGTTGGCACAGATATAATGGCTGGGGGGATGAATAGAAATCTGCACTGCTTGTCCTGTTTCGCCAACTAAATTAATAGGACAGGTTTGCTCCGATAGCGATCGCGTGGCGTTAGCCATAGTGTAAACTGGGGAATAGTTCACTATATTAATTCGGGTTTCGCAAGTTTTACATTAAACTATTGCTATGATGATAACTCTTAAAAGTTCATAAAACTCATGAAATTTGCATAATTATTGATGTTTCTTAAAATTTGTTGTGTATGAGTGCTGATTTTGTGAGTCTAATGTTTATGGTTTATTAGGTGATACGTGTAAATTATCATACATTTAATACTTACAGCACTTCTCAAGTAAATAAAGTACACACTTTAAGATCATAAATCTTGTGGGGTGCGCATCCTGCCCGCCCTTGTACCTACTCAGATAAAATGCGCTGTATATAAGGGAAAATTCCCCCGCTGGTAGAAAAATAAAGGTCAAAACCTCAAAGGTATGACCTTTATAGAAGACTGGTGTCTAATTAAGTTTGAGCGCATTAACTGGGACTTCATCCCAAGAGTTAACTATTCGCAATTGTGCTACCCAACCGGCTAATTTTTGGCTATCAGTCAAATTTTCTTCAAAGGATTGATGACAGTGTTTGGCTTGGGATTCATCACAACAAGCAATACAAGCGTGAATCATACCGGAAGGATCAATTTGCTCGTTTACCCAAATTGTCATAGGATACATCCCCCTAAGGTAATTTAATTTATGTTTTTAGAATACTACTCAAGGGTGGGACTTTCATAAACTCACAACTACTGGGAATTAGAAAACATCAGCTGGGTCAGCTTTACGTAGTTTACCTATGGCGATCGCACCGGAAATACTACACATGATGACTGTGAGAATAAATACAGTTATGGCTCGTTCTACCTTCATAGTTATGGGTAGCATGGTGGCGGCGTAGGTTAACTGATATAATCCAAATGAGAGGAACAAAGCGGGTATATAACCCAAAACAGCTAAAAATAACGCTTCTTGTAGCAAAACCCCCAACAGATAGCCATCAGTATATCCAATGGCTTTGAGGGTGGCGTATTCTGGTAGGTGTTCGGAGACATCAGAGTAAAGAATCTGGTAGACAATGACTATACCGACAATAAACCCCACGACCACACCTAAACCAAAAATGAAGCCAATCCCAGTACTCTCGGCCCAGTAAGTCTGTTCTATTTGGGCGAAATCTGCTATGGTTAATACGCTAATATCATTGGGTAAGCCGGCGGCTAGTTGCGATCGCATTTTCTCAATATTTACACTGGGCTTAAGTGTAATTAATCCTACCTCTATCTTATCTCTTTGGCGTTCGGGGAAGAGTTGTAAAAAGGTAGAGTCACTGGTAATGACATTCCCATCCGCAGCAAAGGAAGCACCATTATTAAATAACCCCCGAACACTGATGGCTTGATTATTGAGTTCTGTGTTAAACTTACCTGTGGTTGCAAAAATATCACCCACTGCGCCATATTCTGGACGACCATCTTGATCAAACAGAACTTGATACAATGCCTTGAGATGATGCTGATTTTGTTGTACTGCGGGAAATTTAAACGCCGGTGCTACAGGGTCAATACCCCAAACTAAAATAGCACGATCCAGACGTGTTTGGGGATTGCGCCATTGTCCGGTGCCAATATAAACAGAATTTACTGATTGTACACCCTCATAACCCAATGTTTGATAAAGTCTTTCTCTAGAAAAGCTTTTGACTGAAAATAAAGTTTGAAATTGAGGATTAATTAAAACTAAATCTGCTTGTAGGTTCCGATGCGGTTTGGTAGCTGCGTCAAATAGCGCACTTTCAAACCCTAGCTGAATAAACATCAGCATATCAGCAAATGTAATACCTGCGACGGCAACTAGTAAACGAGTTTTTTCTTTCATTAACTGTCGCCATGCTAGGGGGGTTTTATGTAAGAATTTGAAAAACATATAGAAATCCGGTTTGGTTTCTGAATTGATTTGTCTAGGTAGGGAACAGGGAACAGGGAATAGGGAACAGGTAACAGGTAACAGGTAAGAATAATTGCCGTGTGTACTGAGTCTTGTTCAAAAATCAAATAGGAGTCCTATATGAGTGTTATAATTCAATGGCTGTTTGCACTTGTAAGTTAGTTAATCCCGCTACTTTTTTACTGTCTGTGGGATCTAGGCGAATTCTTACCTCAATGACTCGACTATCTAGGTTTTCCCCTGGTTGGTTGCTAAATACATTTTGTCTATTTACCTGTAAACCAATTTGAGAAACTGTTCCTTGCAATTCACCATTAAATGCTTGACTGGTAACTACTGCTGATTGTCCTAGTTGAATTTTACTAATATCGGTTTGATATACTTCTGCTATAGCAATCATTTGCTGGGTTTGTGCTAGTTGCGCGATTCCATCATCCCCAATTTTTTCGCCCTTACGGGCGTGAATTTTCAGGATTTGTCCCTGTATTGGTGCTTTAATATAGGCAGATTCTAAGTTGGTTTTCATTTGTTTGAGTACGGCGGTTGCATTCTCAATTTCAGTTTTGGCTAGTTCTATATCTACGGGGCGAATTTCAGCAATACTGTTGAGTCTGGCTTTTGCTTGTGTGATTTGTTTATTCCCGGTGGAGTTGATGCGCTTGAGCGCGACTTGCGCTTGGTTTAATTCTCTGCTCGCTGTGGAGTTAATGCGATTGAGAACTGCTTGCGCTTGTTTTAGTTGCTGTTGTGCGATGTCTAAACTTAAGCGTTTATTGTCAAATAAAGAATGAGAAATTACTCCCTGAGCAGATAGTTGCTGATAACGTTCATATTCCCCTTGGGCGTTATTCAGTTCTGCTTGCAGTTTGTTAATTGTCGCCTCTTGTGCTATCCTTTCCCCTAGCCATTGTGCTTCTATGCGGGCGATCGCTTCTTGCTGGGCGATGATGTCTGTTTCTAACTCAGCTTGTAAACGTTCAATTGTTGCTTGTTGCGCCTGAATTTCTCCAGTTTTAGCCCCAGCTTGAATTTGAGCTAGTTTAGCAACAGCAACTCTGAGCTGTTTTTCTGCTTGGACTACAGCAGTTTGCAGACGGGTTCTTGAGTCGAGAATTGCTACTACTTGCCCAGATTTGACTGGCTCCCCTTCCTGTACTAAAATCTCAGCTATGCGATCGCCATCTAATTGTAGTGGTGCTGATAGGCTAATTACTTCTGTTTCTGGTTCTAGTCTTCCTAATGCGGTAACTCTGGTTGCAGTTGGCTGATTTTCTACTGCTACGGTATTTTCACTACTTAAATTAAACTGGGATAGTCCATAAATAGCAATTCCCGATGTGATTACCGTGGCACCTACCACTAATATGATTAACTTTTGATGGGGAATTTTAAATCGCACATTTGGGGACATTTTTACCTCTTTAATTACTGTTTTTGCGATCGCTGGGGTTTAGGAGTTACAGCGCGCTTCATCGGGGTCAATGCAGAGTCAGTGACCCACTATGATTTGTATGTGCCTAATTCTGAGTCATCTTACTAAAAACCCGGTAGTAAAACCATGTAGTTGCTTCCTTGAGAGGAAACAGCAAATAGGTCAGAGGATTGATAGTGACAATAATGTTGCGGTAGTCTCGCCGTGCTAAAAACAATATACCACGAGCCACCTGCTGGGCTGACATGACTCCATAGGGATTTAGTGAACTTTTGAACGGACCCAATATTAACTTACGAATTACACAACTTCCATCTAAACGCTTGAGGGTAACAATATTCCCTAATGTGCGTTTACTCAGTTCATACAGGGGACTGAAAGCGGGGGAAACTTCAGCTTCGGAAGTATTAACCCAAATTTCCTTGGTGGCTTTGTCTTGGGGTCCGGTGACTGTAGTTAGAAATATATCTATCAGTCGCACTGCGGAAAAAGTGTTCACCTCATAGGAGGTGGCGATCGCATCAGGTGTGCGATTGTTGTAGACATTCACACCGTGATTAATAATCAAAATATCAATTTTCTGGAGACTCTCCCGCAGTTGCTCTTCATTCCCCAATTCCCAGGAAAGCACCTTTAAATTACTCTGGGGTGCTAATTTTTCCGGGTTGGTGGTTAAGGCGACTACTTTAGCATTATGCTTGAGTAGTTCTGCTGCTAATGCTTGACCCAGAGCGCCGGATGCTCCTGTTAAAGCGACGGTTTTACCTTTCAGGGATAGTCCTGTACCCAGTATTTTATCCACTAGAGGAAATACACCACTGTAGTAAGCATTGACATCATCAAAATGATGTCGCCAATGGTAAGAACGATTGACCCACCACACAGAAGGGATGATTTGTAAAGGCCCTGGTAAGTGGTTGTAGTCTGTATCGATTTTACCAGAAAAATATCGCACAGAAGCGCCATACAAGAAAGTACAGCCATAGACTACTCCCAGCCATAACCCCATGTGGTTAACCAGTAAGGCAATGATTGTTAAAACCACCACTAGTAAACCGGACTCAACTACATCATGATACAGTTGGGAATCCTGGTAAGCTTGTAGGGAGACTATAGACAAATCCCGCCGATATACTTGATGATGCTTATTGTGCCATTTAGCTAACCATTTCACCTGGTGACACAAAACATGATAACTATCTCTGAATACTTCGGCCAGGAGCAGTGAAAACACTCCCCACCCAGCAAACTGCACACAAGCAAGTAAGTTAAACATAATTAACATAAGATATTATCATGTAGTTTTTTGTATACTATTTGCCATTGTATCCTTACATAGTCAACTTAAATCACTATTGTATTAACGTTATTAAACATAAAAAATTTAAATGTGTAAATACATATTTTTAGGTTAAGATGATTATTTAGTTACCTAAATATGTTTGGTAACCCATACCGTTAATATCAGGAAATAGTCCTTAATCTATTGTTTGGGGTGGATATAAATGTACACTGCCAAACATCTTTTTACCGGCGCGGGTGGATACAAAAATTAATTATTTTTTTTGCTCCGAAATAGCCGCAAGCAGCATTCAAGGTCTAAATGTGCGCGACAAGGATTAAAGTAATTTAATTTTTGTCGTCCGAGTTAAATAATTTAATGATCAAGTAAAATGACTCAAACTGACAAACTCTTTGTACAAATCAACGGTGATAGCGTACTGTACCCTCTTTCCTCCTACGCTACGGAAGATAGAAACGGTCAGTTCAATATTACAAACAATCAAACCCAATTAGAACTCAAAGGTAACACTTGGAAAAAACTCGACTTTGGCGTTAACTACACTATTACCACAGATACGATCCTAGAATTTGACTTCCAAAGCACCATCGAGGGAGAAATTCACGGACTTGGGTTTGATAATGATAATGTACTGAGCACGAGTTGGCTATTCAAACTCAGTGGAACCCAGAATGTGGGATTGAGAGACTTTGATAACTACGTCACGGGTTCCGGTTGGCAGACTTACCAGATTCCAGTGGGAAATTTCTTTACAGGTGACTTTCAGTACTTCGTCCTTAGCAACGACCATGATGTAACATCACCTACTGGTAATGGTCAATTCCGTAATTTGAGAATTTATGAAAATGTAGCAGTACTAGACATTGCCCCTCTTGACGCAGTGCAAGCAGAAGGTAACACAGGCACAACCCCCTTCACCTTCACCGTCACCCGTAGCGGCGACACCACAGTTACAAGTACCGTCAACTGGGCGGTGACAGGTACGGGTGACAACCCTGCTACTGCTGATGACTTTGATTTGGGAGTATTCCCACGGGGTACTCTCACCTTTGAACCATGGGATACCACTAACTACCGAGAAATTACAGTCTACGTCAATGGTGACATTAGTTATGAAGCTGATGAAGGATTCAGCGTGACCTTATCTGATGCTGTGGATGCCATCATCAACACAGACACCGCAGAGGGAATTATTCTCAATGATGATGTGCCACCTACCCTAGACATTGCCCCTCTTGACGCAGTGCAAGCAGAAGGCAATGAAGGACTCACCCCCTTTACCTTCACCGTCACCCGTAGCGGCGACACCACAGTTACAAGTACCGTCAACTGGGCGGTGACCCTTTCCGGTACGGCTGATGCTGCTGACTTTAGCCTCACTCCCGCCACTAACAACAGCCAAAGCGAGACAACCACACCATCAAGGCCTTATGCACCAAACAGCCAAAGGGAGACAACCACGCCATCATCGCCTTATGCACCCAATCGACTGATAGTTAAATTCAACCCAGAAGTTACCAGCACCCAAGTTGACGAAATTAAAAATAGCCTGGGAGTAGTCAAGACACAAAACATCAGACTCACCGGGGCACAAATTTGGGAACTATCAGGGATAACCTCCGTAGAAACAGCCCTAGCCACCTATGGTAGTAGTCCGGTATTTGAATACATCGAGCCTGATTATAGGGTCACCATCGCCGCCACCATTCCCAACGACCCCAGCTTTAACTCACTATGGGGACTACATAACACAGGACAAACAGGGGGTACCCCAGATGCAGACATCGACGCCCCAGAAGCCTGGGACATTCAAACTGGTGACCCGAACTTAGTAATTGGTGTAATTGACACCGGAGTAGATTATACCCACCCGGACTTAGTGGGCAACATTTGGACAAACACCGGGGAAATTGCTGGCAATGGTATAGATGATGACGGTAACGGCTACATAGACGACATCAGGGGTTGGGACTTTGCCTATAACGACAACAACCCCATGGATGTACAAGGACATGGAACTCATGTATCTGGAACCATTGCGGGTAAAGGTAATAACGCGGTGGGAGTCACAGGAGTTGCTTGGAACGCCAAGATTATGCCCTTGAAGTTCCTAGACGACACGGGTTCTGGTTGGACTTCTGATGCAATTTTGGCAGTGGAGTATGCCACAGCCCAGGGGGTAAAACTGACAAACAACTCCTGGGGAGGTGGCGGTTACAGCCAAGGACTATACGATGCCATTGCAGCCGCTGGGGACGCAGGGTCATTATTCATTGCAGCGGCGGGAAATAGTTCTAATAATAACGACACTAGCCCCAGCTATCCGGCAAGCTACAATTTAGACAATATCATCTCCGTTGCTTCCACCACGCACACAGATGCTCTATCATGGTTCTCCAACTATGGGCTGACCACAGTAGATTTAGGTGCGCCGGGTTCAAGTATTTACAGCACAGTTCCCGGAAATGGTTACGCTACCTCTTCTGGAACTTCCATGGCATCTCCCCACGTTGCGGGAGCCGCAGCACTACTATGGTCAGAAAATCCCACCTGGACAGCCCAGCAGGTGAAAGACGTGTTACTGCAGACAGTAGACCCCATTGCCTCCCTAAATGGGATTACGGTATCAGGGGGGCGACTGAATGTTTATAATGCCTTGCTGGCAACCACCACAACACTACCATCAGGTACAGTTGAGTTTGCCCCAGGGGAAACCACTAAGGAAATTACAGTCTATGTGAGTGGTGACACTGATTTGGAAGGTGATGAAGGATTCAGCGTGACCTTATCTGATGCTACTGATGCCATCATCAACACAGACACTGCAGAGGGAACCATTATCAATGATGATTTAGATGTACCACCACCTACCCTAGACATTGCCCCTCTTAACGCAGTGCAAGCAGAAGGCGACACCGGCACAACCCCCTTCACCTTCACCGTCACCCGTAGCGGCGACACCACAGGTACAAGTAGCGTCAACTGGGCGGTGACCCTTTCCGGTACGGCTGATGCTGCTGACTTTAGCCTTATTCCGGCATTTATCAATACTGCTGATCGACTGATAGTCAAGTTAAACCCACAATCCACCACCACCCAAATCGATGAAATTAAAAATAGCCTGGGAGTAGTCAAGACAGAAATCATTAATCTCCCAGAGGTAGAAATATGGCAACTACCAGAAACAACCCCCATAGAAACAGCCCTAGCTACCTACGGAAATAGCCGGGTATTTGAGTACATCGAGTCTGTGAGTGAGGTCAACTGGGAAATTATCGGCTCAGGTATAAATCCTGCTGGTGTTGATTTCAGCCCCACATCCAGTCCAACAATCACTCCTACCACCAATGCCAGCATCATCAATGCCATAGATACAGGATGGTATGATAGCACGGGATGGCACGATGAGTTTAATACAAACTATATTGTAGGTGAAACTTATGATGCGGACGGATACTTCCGTAACTGGATAGCCTTTGACCTACCGACCTTTACAACTCCAGTGACGGCTGCCCAATTACAAATCCAAACCTACGTCTACGATTCAAATGATTCAAGTGAGACCTATGAGTTAAGAGATGTTACCACCCCGGTAAGTACCCTCAGAGCAGGTGGTTACGGCTTAACTAGTATCTACAACGACCTAGGTGATGGCACAGTTTATGGTTCCAGGGATTTCTCCGCAGGAGATAGTTATACAACAGTCACAATCGACTTGAATTCAAGTTTAGTCAATGCCCTCAATGCCAAGAGTGGTCAACAATTTGCCCTGGGAGGACAAATAACAACCTTGGATGGTATTGATAACACTGAGTTCATTTTTGGCTTTAGCGGTGTAAATCCCGGTGGTGATGTACAACTGCTTTTGACTTATGGAAATCCATTACCATCAGGTACAGTTGAGTTTGCCCCAGGGGAAAGCACTAAGGAAATTACAGTCTATGTGAGTGGTGACACTGATTTTGAAGGTGATGAAGGATTCAGCGTGACCTTATCTGATGCTACGGACGCCATCATCAACACGGACACTGCAGAGGGAACCATTATCAATGATGATTTAGATGTACCACCACCTACCCTAGACATTGCCCCTCTTGACGCAGTGCAAGCAGAAGGCAATGAAGGACTCACCCCCTTCACCTTCACCGTTACCCGTAGCGGGGACACCACAGGTACAAGTAGCGTCAACTGGGCGGTGACCCTTTCCGGTACGGCTGATGCTGCTGACTTTAGCCTCACTCCGGCCATTAACAACAGCCAAAGGGAGACAACCACACCATCAAGGCCTTATTATGCACCAAATCAACTGATAGTCAAGTTAAACCCAGAATCCACCATTGCCCAAGTTGATGAAATTAAAAATAGCCTGGGAGTAGTCAAGACAGAAAACATCAGACTCACCGGGGCAGAAATTTGGCAACTACCAGAAACAACATCCGTAGAAACAGCCCTAGCCACCTACGGTAGGAGTGCGGTATTTGAATACATCGAGCCTAATGGGAAGGTGACGCTTGACCCTGTAACCAGTCCCAGCCCAACAACAGATTATGCACCAAATCGACTGATAGTTAAATTCAACCGACAAGTTACCAGCACCCAAGCCAATGAAATTAAAAATAGCCTGGGAGTAGTCAAGACACAAAACATCAGACTCACCGGGGCACAAATTTGGGAACTATCAGGGACAACCTCCGTAGAAACAGCCCTAGCCACCTATGGTAGTAGTCCGGTATTTGAATACATTGAGCCTGATTATATTGTCACCACCGCCGCCACCATTCCCAACGACCCCGGCTTTAACCTCCTGTGGGGACTACATAACACAGGACAAACAGGGGGCACCCCAGATGTAGACATCGACGCCCCAGAAGCCTGGGACATTCAAACTGGTAACCCCGACTTAGTAATTGGTGTAATTGACACCGGAGTAGATTATACCCACCCGGACTTAGTGGGGAACATTTGGACAAACACCGGAGAAATTGCTGGCAATGGTATAGATGATGACGGGAACGGCTACATAGACGACATCAGGGGTTGGGACTTTGCCTATAACGACAACAACCCCATGGATGTACACGGACATGGAACTCATGTATCTGGAACCATTGCGGGTAAAGGTAATAACGCGGGGGGAGTCACAGGAGTTGCTTGGAACGCCAAGATTATGCCCTTAAAGTTCCTAGACGACACGGGTTCTGGTTGGACATCTGATGCAATTTTGGCAGTGGACTATGCCACAGCCCAGGGGGTAAAACTGACAAACAACTCCTGGGGAGGTGGCGGTTACAGCCAAGGACTATACGATGCCATTGCAGCCGCCGGGGACGCAGGGTCATTATTCATTGCAGCGGCGGGAAATGAGTCTAATAATAACGACACTAGCCCCAGCTATCCGGCAAGCTACAATTTAGACAATATCATCTCCGTTGCTTCCACCACGCACACAGATGCTCTATCATGGTTCTCCAACTATGGGCTGACCACAGTAGATTTAGGTGCGCCGGGTTCAAGTATTTACAGCACAGTTCCCGGAAATGGTTACGCTAGCTATTCTGGAACTTCCATGGCATCTCCCCACGTTGCGGGAGCCGCAGCACTACTATGGTCAGAAAATCCCACCTGGACAGCCGAGCAGGTGAAAGACGTGTTACTGCAGACAGTAGACCCCACTGAGACTCTAAATGGGATTACGGTATCTGGGGGGCGACTGAATGTTTATAATGCCTTGCTGGCAACCACCACAACACTACCATCAGGTACAGTTGAGTTTGCCCCAGGGGAAACCACTAAGGAAATTACAGTCTATGTGAGTGGTGACACTGATTTTGAAGGTGATGAAGGATTCAGCGTGACCTTATCTGATGCTACGGACGCCATCATCAACACGGACACTGCAGAGGGAACCATTCTTAATGATGATCAGATCGCACAAAAAATTACATCTAGCAGCAATATATCTGCTGCTCCTGGTGGAACTGTAACAATTCCTCTGTACTACGATACCACCACTGGTGATAACAGCCTACCTGGTATTAGTCTGCGCCTACACTACAATTCCAGCGAGCTAACTTTTAACAATGCCAGTGACCTGTTCCTAACAAACCTGTTTGGTGATGTCAAGGATTTACCAGACAATGGAAACTTTGACAACGACCTGACTACTGATCGTTTCGTACAACTGCAATACAACGACTTTACAGGCGACTGGCCGAATCAGCCTTTACCCTTAAAGTTAGCTGATTTGAAGTTTGCTACCACCGATAGTTTTACTGGCACCCAAGTTAACTTCAGTTCCAGTAATACAGCCGCTGGTTACGCTCTGGCAGCAAACTCTATTACAGTGAGTCAAGGATGGAATCTGGACATTGACGGTAATGGCGAGATAAAAGCATTGTCTGATGGTGTCATCCTCATGCGTCACCTGTTCGGTTCGTTTATTGGCAATGATTTAATTGACGGAGCCATTGATCCTAATGCTACCCGCGACCTGGTAGCAATTCAGGCCTACTTACAGGAAGGGGTCAACCAAGGACACCTTGATATTGATGGCAATGGTTCAGTAGGAGCCTATTCTGACGGTATCATGGCAGTGCGTTATATGTTTGGTACTTTCCCAGGAGACGCATTAATTCATGAAGCCCTTTCTCCTGATGCTACCCGCGACTTGGCGCAGATACAAAACCACTTAGAGCAGTTAACTACTCTGGTGTAGTAAGTAAGTTGATTTCCTCAATAGTGATGGGCTATGCCCATCACTGTTATATAGTTGCGTGCCGCGCGGTAATTAAATGATTGAATCCCAGTAACAAATCTGAATTGGGGGAAATACTTAACCAGGGATAAATTATAGCTTTTCCCATGCTCGTGAGGTACATTTTTTTTAGTTTGAGGGAACAGGGAACAGGGAATTGGTGTGTACTTCATGAGCCTGAAAAAGGCTTTATTAATGGAAAAGTTATGTGATCGTAAACTCCATAGGCGTTGACTGAAACTATTCTATTATCTACTTTTCCTACACTTCCTAAATATTGTCTAGCTACATAATCTGTCTTTTTCCCTTTCTTCCTATCTCCTGTTTCATCTATTACTATAGATGACATACTTACCTCAATATTATAACTGAGTTATTGGTATTAAAAAAGTATATTGTAGAAATAAAAGTTGAATTAATTCTGGTGTTTCTTGTAACATAAAGTCTAAGCGGGTTGAATATGTGAATTTTCACACCGCGGACACTATTCATTTTATCTAGTACCGATTGACTTTATGGTGACCTTTGTAGGGAATTACGATACCCCTGGCAGTGCTATTGGTGTGCAAGTGGTGGGAAGCTACGCCTATGTGGCTGATGATCATTTGGGATTGCAAATTATCGATATCAGCAACCCAGCCAACCCCACCCGCACCGGGGGTTACTATACCCCTGGCAATGCTACGGTTGTAGAAGTGGTGGGGAACTACGCCTATGTGGCTCATGGTCATTTCGGATTGCAAATTATCGATATCAGCAACCCAGCCAACCCCACCCGCACCGGGGTTTACGATACCACTGGCTGGGCTTATGGTGTAGAGGTTGTAGGGAACTACGCCTATGTGGCTGATTATAGTCCAGGATTGCAAATTATCGATATCAGCAACCCAGCCAACCCCACCCGCACCGGGGGTTACGATACCCCTAGCTATGCTTGGGATGTAGAAGTGGTGGGGAACTACGCCTATGTGGGTGATTATTATGCAGGATTGCAAATTATCGATATCAGCAACCCAGCCAACCCCACCCTCACCGGGGGTTACGATACCCCTGGCATTGCTCATGGTGTGCAAGTGGTGGGGAACTACGCCTATGTGGCTGATTGGGAAGCAGGATTGCAAATTATCGATATCAGCAACCCAGCCAACCCCACCCGCACCGGGGGTTACGATACCCCTGGCAATGCTTATGGTGTAGAGGTTGTAGGGAACTACGCCTATGTGGGTGATTTTTTTTCAGGATTGCAAATTATCGATATCAGCAACCCAGCCAACCCCACCCGCACCGGGGGTTACGATACCCCTGGCAGTGCTAGGGGTGTAGAAGTAGTGGGGAACTACGCCTATGTGGCTGATGGTCAAGCAGGATTGCAAATTATCGATGTGAGTGAGTTTATTATTCCCTCAATAGGAATAGTCAGCCCCACCAACATCACAGGATTAGAAGGCAACACCGGCACAACCCCCTTCACCTTCACCGTCACCCGTAGCGGTAACACCACAGGTACAAGTACCGTCAACTGGGCTGTGACAGGTATAGGTGACAACCCTGCTACTGCTGCTGACTTTGGGGGAACACTACCATCAGGTACAGTTACCTTTACAGCAGGGGAAACCACTAAGGAAATTACAGTCTACGTGAGTGGTGACATTAGTTATGAAGCTGATGAAGGATTCAGCGTGACCTTATCTAATCCTGTGGGTGCCATCATCAACACAGATACCGCAGAGGGAACTATTCTCAATGATGATGTGCCAGCTACCCTAGACATTGCCCCTCTTAACGCAGTGCAAGGAGAAGGCAACACAGGCACAACCCCCTTCACCTTCACCGTCACCCGTAGCGGGGACACCACAGGTACAAGTACGGTCAACTGGGCTGTGACAGGTATAGGTGACAACCCTGCTACTGCTGCTGACTTTGGGGGAACACTACCATCAGGTACAGTTACCTTTACAGCAGGGGAAAGCACTAAGGAAATTATAGTCTACGTGAGTGGTGACACTGATTTGGAAGCTGATGAAGGATTCCGTGTGACCTTATCTGATGCTGTGGACGCCATCATCAACACAGATACCGCAGAGGGAACTATTCTCAATGATGATGTGCCAGCTACCCTAGACATTGCCCCTCTTAACCTAGTGCAAGGAGAAGGCAATACAGGCACAACCCCCTTCACCTTCACCGTCACCCGTAGCGGGGACACCACAGGTACAAGTACGGTCAACTGGGCGGTGACAGGTATAGGTGACAACCCTGCTACTGCTGCTGACTTTGGGGGAACACTACCATCAGGTACAGTTACCTTTACAGCAGTGGAAACCACCAAGGAAATTACAGTCTACGTGAGTGGTGACACTGATTTGGAAGCTGATGAAGGATTCAGTGTGACCTTATCTGATGCTACTGATGCCATCATCAACACAGACACTGCAGAGGGAATTATTCTCAATGATGACACTGCAATAGACAACGCACAAAAAATTACATCTAGCAGCAATATATCTGCTGCTCCTGGTGGAACTGTAACAATTCCTCTGTACTACGATACTACCACTGGTGATAACAGCCTACCTGGTATTAGTCTGCGCCTACACTACAATTCCAGCGAGCTAACTTTTAACAATGCCAGTGACCTGTTCCTAACAAACCTGTTTGGTGATGTCAAGGAATTACCAGACAATGAAAACTTTGACAACGATGTGACTACTGATCGTTTCTTACAACTGCAATACAACGACTTTACAGGCGACTGGCCCAATCAGCCCCTACCCTTAAAGTTAGCTGATTTCAAGTTTACTGCCACCGATAGTTTTACTGGCACCCAAGTTAACTTCAGTTCCAGTAATACAGCCGCTGGTTACGCTCTGGCAGCAGACTCTGTTACAGTGAGTCAAGGATGGAATCTGGACATTGACGGTAATGGCGAGATAAACGCATTGTCTGATGGTGTCATCCTCATGCGTCACCTGTTCGGTTCGTTTATTGGCAATGAGTTAATTGACGGAGCTATTGCTCCTAATGCTACCCGCGACCTGGTAGCAATTCAGGCCTACTTACAGGAAGGGGTCAACCAAGGACACCTTGATATTGATGGCAATGGTTCAGTAGGAGCCTATTCTGACGGTATCATGGCAGTGCGTTATATGTTTGGTACTTTCCCAGGAGACGCATTAATTCATGAAGCCCTTTCTCCTGATGCTACCCGCGACTTGGCGCAGATACAAAACCACTTAGAGCAGTTAACTACTCTGGTGTAGTAAGTAAGTTGATTTCCTCAATAGTGATGGGCATAGCCCATCACTGTTATATTGGATCGGCTGGGAATAGGGAGTAAAAAAATCTATGTCGCCTCTTAGCTCAGGTATACTGACAAATAGATAAAAATGCTCGGTAGGGGATAATATCATACCTCCGAGTTTTTTAATCTCTATTCTTCTTGAAGGCGACACCCGGATTTGAACCGGGGGATAAAGGTTTTGCAGACCTCTGCCTTACCACTTGGCTATGTCGCCGCTTTCATATTTGCTGATGATAACACATTCCACAAATTTACGCCATACGTCTGAGGAAATTTTTCTGGAGTTGAGGGAATTTAGTGGTTAATGGCATTTTAACACCCCAGGAGATGGTAAGGCGAGATAAAGATATATAGGGAAAGTGTGAGGAATTGATGAATTTCTGGCAAATATGCGTGACTTAAAATACAAAAAAAAATACAATTTCACTCTTAAGATGGATAAAAATTCAGAGATTTTGATAAATTCCATGTTGATTGATGGTTTTTAGTTCTATGGTGACATTAAAGATCAGTATGACCCGGGTGAGTTACTGCCAAGACAGAATCAGATATTCAGCAAATATGATAATCAGTGAAAATGAATCAAGTATCTCCCATGTCAATTGTCCAAATCACAGATATACATCTGTTTGGCTCGGAAAATCATAAAATGCTGGGAATGCCTACTATAAAGTCTTTCCAGGCTATTGTAGACAAATTACACGCATTCGGGAATGAACTTGATCTACTGCTAGTGACGGGAAATTTATCTGGGGATGGTAATCTTCAGTCTTATGACAATCTCCAAAGTCTGCTGAACCCACTACGAATACCTGTTTATTGGTTACCGGGAAATAATGACTGTGCGATCGCCATGGATAATATCTTAAATATGGGGATGATTTCCCGGCGCAAGTCTTTTAAGCGGGGTGGGTGGAATTTTATTTTACTAGATTCTTGTGTTCCCGGTTGTAGCCATGGTTATCTTTCGGGTAAAACTCTTGATCGGCTCAACCGTGAGTTGACAATATTGGGAGATCATCCCACTTTAGTGGCGCTACATCACCCCCCTTTTGCAGTCAATTCACCGTGGTTAGATCATAGCAGTTTGCAAAATCCCCAAGAATTATTTGCTGTTCTCGATCGCCATCCCCAGGTGAAGTTAGTCTTATTTGGTCACATCCATCAGGAATTTCAACGTCAACGCGGCCAAGTTCACTACCTGGGTACCCCCTCCACGGGACTACAGTTCCGCACCCAAAGCCCTACTTTAATGATTGACTCAAAATACCCGGGTTTTCGGTTGTTAAAACTCTACCCCAATGGGATGTGGGAAACTACAGTAGAAAGAGTTCCTTATTTCCAGCCATTGGAGTTAGTTGCTACAGTATCTTAATTGAACTATACTTGTGTTACCTATATTACCTCATCGGCAAAAGTTTGGCGACGGACAAAGTAAAATGGAGCCTGCGACAGAACCCCAAATATGTTCGTTGGTGTCTAAATCCCGTCCTCGGTCAAGGCTGATAAATTTGTCTTCGTCAATTTCAAATTCACTATCTAGGTAGGTTTTTTGTCCCTTACGAAAAACAATACAACCTTTACCGGGTTCTACCTTACCTTTGAAGCTCTTACCAGACCACTCTACAATCATATTACATCCTGGTAGCTTTTCTAAGCAGTCCTTAGTTAAAGTTTGTAAGCGTGGGAGGTCACGGGATGCGCCATAAAAATTTTCTTCTGATTTGACGGTGTAGTTTTCAATCTCGATGCGATCGCCAACGTTGAGCAATTTTAATACCCGCACACGGTAGGGGTCATTGAGCATATAATCATAGGCTTGTTCTACAAATAAACTCACCCCTGATAATAATTCTACAGGTAGGGGACGCATACACACGCGAATATGGGCAAAAAAGGGCGGATTTTCAAAGGCTTGTGCTTGATTACTAAAATCAGCCGCCATCCAGCGGGCTAAGGTGGTAATATCCATGGAATTAGTAATTACAGATGTTAATTTAAATTATCTAGCTTTATTTTAAGGCTTGGGATGATCACATCTGAGGTAAATTATCGATGCTCAGGCACTTGTATATTACTGTTAGTCTAGTTATCCTCTGTCAGTTTCATACTGCGGTTACCCTAGCGCAGGCTCAATTTACGCCCAATCCCCTAGAACTTACCACACCTGACCCACTGCTACCGCCTTTGAGGGATAAACAGCAGTTAACTATCCCACAACGGGAAAACTTAGAGAGGGCTTTGGATGCTTTGAATCAGGAAGCTACAGCTAAATTACAAGGGGGAGACCAACCAGGAGCTTTTGCGATTTGGAACCGAGAAATACGGTTACGCCGCTATTTGGGTGTATTCGCGGAAGTAAAAGCCTTATCCCGGTTTGGTGCGATCGCATGGGGTGAAAATGACGGGGAGCAAGTAAGATATATTACACAACGCCTGCAAACTATCCAGCAGGAAGCCCAAAAAGCCAAGGGTTTTGATTGGGAATTAATGCGATCGCTCGGTGAAGCATACCAGCAAGTGCGATCGCCTAAATTAGCTTTACAAGCCTATGAGCAAGTTTTAACAGTAGTACAACAGCAACAAGATACAGCAGCAGTATTGCAAACCCTAACCACAATTGGCGAACTCCATTTGAGTTGGTTTGATTATCCCCAAGCTGCGGCCACCTATGAGCAATTATTAAATTTAACTGCTAACCAGGGCGATCGCGCCAGGGAGTTAGTATATCTGCAACAGCTAAGTTATATATACCAGCAGCACCAACAACCCCAAGCAGCGATAGATACTCTCCAGAGAATAGTAAAAATTTACCAACAGGAAAATAACCCCACAAAAATAGCAGAATCACGATTAGCTATTGGTGTTAATTATCAATCCCTCGCCCAGAAAAATCCTAGTTTACTCAAACAAGCATTTAACAACTATCAACAAGCTTATATTATAGCCATGGAATCTCGGCATTATATTCAGGCTGGGGAAGCTTTACAAAAAATAATTTCTTTATATATTGACCAAGGACAAACAGACGCTGCTTTACAAGTCAGCCAAATTTTAATAGAAACCCAAGAGCAAGCCATGAATTATTATGGCATGATGGCGGCTTATGATCAAATGGGTCAATTGTATTTACAAACTCAGGACTATTCCCAAGCACTCATAGCCTTTGAAAAAGGATTAGAATTGGCTCAACAACTTAAACATCAAGAAACATACTTTATCCAGCAGATTGAGAAAGCCTCAAAATATAGCATTTCCCATGCTCGTGAGGTACAAAGTTGTTTAGTTTCAGGGAACACCGGAACAGGGAATAGGGAATAGGGAATATTGTTGTACTTTCTTAGTTTAGCCTATTGGTAGCGTCAATCTCCATATGCTAAAAATTTCAACATTTCTTCAATACAATTAATCATTTTGTGGAAATACTTCACCCAATATCCCCATTCACCATCCCATGAGGTAAATTAATATCATAAGTATTCCCTAGTATTCCCTGGTTACTCTGATGAAAAAAAAATTAATAGAAGTCGCCCTACCCTTAGAAACCATCAACCAAGAATCAGCCAGGGAAAAATCCATTAGACACGGACATCCTTCTACACTACATTTATGGTGGGCTAGGCGACCTTTAGCCACTTGTAGGGCGGTATTATTTGCTTCCTTAGTCGATGACCCTGCTAGTCACCCCGATAAATTCCCCACAGAAGCAGATCAAGCACAAGAAAGACAACGCCTATTTGATATCATTGGCAAAATTGCTACCGTTGACAAAAAAGGGAAACCGGAGCAGGTAGTTAAGGGTTTAGTCTCTTGGGATAGTGTGAATAACAGGGAAATTATCGAAACCGCCCAAAAAGAAATCGCCCGCTGTTTAGCTTGTAGTCGCAACGAAACACCACCCACAGACCCCGCAAAAGTACTGACATATCTACAAACCTACGCACCCCCCATTTATGACCCCTTTTGTGGCGGTGGTTCCATACCCCTAGAAGGACAACGCCTAGGTTTAGTCGCCCATGGTAGTGATATTAACCCCGTGGCGGTGCTAATTACTAAAGCCCTCATTGAAATTCCCCCCAAATTTCCCAATCAACCCCCCATCAACCCCCAAGCACAAAGAGAATTAAAAGCCGACCAATGGTACAGCGCCCAGGGGTTAGCTGCTGATGTCCGCTACTATGGCGAATGGATGCGGGAGCAAGCCTTTAAAACCATTGGCCATTTATACCCCAAAGTCACCCTACCCCAGGAGTATGGCGGTGGGGAAGCAACCGTAATTGCTTGGTTGTGGGCGCGAACCGTCAAATGTCCTAACCCCGGTTGTGGGGCGCAAATGCCTTTAGTTAAGTCTTTTCAATTATCCACCAAAAAGGGTAAGGAAGCTTGGGTAGAACCTGTAATTGATAGCAGTCACCAACCCCCCACAGTTACTTTTACAGTCAAAACCGGGGAAGGAACACCACGGGAGGGAACTGTTAACCGCAGAGGGGCGATGTGTGTTTGTTGTGACAGTCCTGTAACCTTTGACCACATCCGCCAGGAGGGGAAAGCAGGAAGAATGCAGACTCAGTTAATGGCTATTGTCGCAGAAGGTAAAAAGCAACGGTTGTATATTCCCCCCAATGATGAGCAGATCAAAGTGGCTTTGTCTGCAGAGCCACAATGGAAACCAGAGGCTGAACTTGTTGGTAAAGCTGCTGTAAGTGTTCCGCTTTATGGATGCCTACTTATGGCGACCTTTTCACCCCCCGTCAGCTTGTCGCCTTAACCACCTTCAGCGATTTAGTCACCACCGCCAGAGAACAAGTCAAACTCGATGCTTTAGCTGCGGGTATGGCTGATGATAACTTACCACTTTCCCAAGGAGGTATGGGTGCGACGGCTTACGCCGATGCTGTGGCGACTTATTTAGGGTTAGGGGTTAGTCGAAGTGCTAATACAATTTGTTCATTAGCCATTTGGTCACAAAGTAGAGACCAAAGTGTTAATGTATTTAGCCGACAAGCACTTCCTATGAATTGGGACTTCCCAGAAGTAAATCCATTTGCAGAAGCAGCAGGAGATTTTAGTGAAATTACCTTGTCAATGTCAAAAACTATTGCATCCTTGACTGCTAATAAACAAGCTACAGTATTGCAACATAATGCAGCCCAACAATTACATTTAAACTCTCCGGTTATCTCCACCGACCCCCCATACTACGATAACATCGGCTATGCAGACTTAGCAGACTTCTTTTATATCTGGCTGCGCCGTTCCATTGGCAAACTTTACCCACAAATTTGCAGCACCTTACTAGTACCCAAAACAGAAGAACTAGTCGCCACCCCCTACAGATTTGGCGGTGATAAACAAAAAGCTAAAGAATTTTTTGAAACTGGTTTAGGTCAAGCTTTTAGGAGAATGCGAGAAACCGCACATCCTGAATATCCAGTTACTATTTATTACGCCTTTAAACAGTCAGAAACAGAAACCAGTAAAAATAACGAAAGTGTCACCGCTTCCACCGGTTGGGAAACCATGCTAGAAGGTTTAATCCAATCTGGTTTTACCATTGTCGGTACTTGGCCCATGCGGACAGAGCGACCAACTGGGGTAAAAATTGCTATTAACGCCCTCGCCTCCTCCATTGTCCTTGTCTGTCGTCCCCGTCCAGAAACCGCCCCCTCGGTCACCCGTCGCCAATTTCTGCAACAACTCAAGCGGGAACTCCCAGACGCACTGGAAAAACTGCAACAAGGTAACATCGCCCCCGTAGACTTAGCCCAAGCTAGTATAGGTCCGGGTATGGGTATTTTCTCCCGTTACACCAAAGTTTTAGAAGCTGACGGTTCCGCCATAGGAGTACGTACCGCCCTACAATTCATTAATCAAATGTTGGATGAATACCTCACAGAACAGGAAGGAGAATTTGACATAGAGACCCGTTGGTCCTTAATCTGGTTTGAACAACATCAATTTAATGAAGGACTCTATGGGGAAGCGGAAACTTTATCTAAAGCTAAAAATATCAGTGTTGAAGGGTTGGTGAATGGGGGTATTCTGTCTGCTGAAGGTGGAAAGGTGCGACTATTGCGCCGCGCAGAGTTACCAGAGAATTGCAATCTCATGGGGTGTAATTGGTTGATTACCCAACACCTAATCTACACTTTGGATAAAAAAGGAGAAACCGGCGCTGGGGCGGTATTATCTGAATATAAGGGTCAGTGGGAAATCTTAAAAGATTTAACCTATCGATTATATAACATTTGTGATAAAAAAGGCTGGACACAGGAGGCGACTGCTTATAACAGCTTAGTAATTTCCTGGTCAGAAATTTGTCGCCTAGCAGCTCAAAGCCTACCAGACACTCTACAGGGAGAATTGTTTTAACTACCTTATACAGCTCCCCGACTTCTAGATAAATTATACTAGAGTATCCCAGGTAACGAAAGAAGTCGGGGAGCTAGATCATATAGATGATTTTCCAGGGGTTTTTAAACCGCAGTCTGGCGCTTGGGATACTTTTTAGAACCTTCAACTAGCTGATAAAGCTTGCTTTCAAACTTCTGTGTACAGGCAGACCAATCATATTCAATAATAGAAGGGCGAGCTTGTTGAGTCATTTCTTCTTTCAGTTGGGGGTTACCAAGAATTGTTACTACCTTATACGCAAAATCTCGTAGATTGTTGGGTTGAGCTAAAAAGCCATTCACACCGGGAAAAACTTGCTCTGAGGTGGAAGGTGTAACCACAGCTACTACGGGGGTACCAGAAGCCAAAGCTTCGTTATTTGTAGTGCAGAAATTCTCGGTTACAGAAGGGTTAACGAATACATCTGCACGAGCAAACCAACCTAAAAGTTCTGTACCATGGGACTCACCCCAGATAGTAATACCAGAGCCAAACTTTTGCGATCGCCGGCGCAATTCTTTATCCATTGGACCACTACCGACAATGACTAAATGCACATCCGGAATTTCCGCCGCAATCAGGGGGAACATATCTATAAGTTGGGTGACGTTCTTTTCTGCGGTAATGCGCCCCACAAATAATATCGTGGGTCTGTGGTCATGGGGAATGGGGTTATAAATGATATTACGCGGGTGAAATTTTTGACAGTCAATTCCTTGATAAGGAACATATTCACCCCGGATGCAATTTAGGCGCTGATACTTCTGGAGTTGTGCTTGGGAAGGAAATAAATTGACATCATAGACTTGGGTAGATTGTTTAACTAAAAGGGGGATAATCGGACGCATTAATTGGAAAAATAGATTACCCAAATAGTATTGGATGTAAGCCACAATATCGGTGTGGAAAATAGAAATAATGGGGGTGCGGGTTTTTTTAGCGTATTCCACCCCAATAGGGCGGCCATAACCTTGCAAAAATAGTGAATAAAAGCCTCGCATTTGCGGTGCTTCTTCTACTACTATAATATCGGGTTCAAATTTTTCTAATAACTTGGTATCACTCCAATGGCGATAGTGTAATGGTTGGGGTAAGGACTTATAAAAAATTAGTGGTTTTGTCGGGAAAGAATAAGCAGAAAAGTTAGGAAAATGCTCTAACTCTTCGAGTCCTGACATGGGGCGCTTACCCACATTTTTCGGGTACTGATCATTAATTTCTGGGTGGACAAGAAAGACCTCATGGCCTTGTTGTAGTAACCAGCGTACCCGTTGGTGGACTGCAACTGAAACCCCGGTCAAAAAAGGTGCATATAATCCTGTAAATAGCGCGATGCGAAGGGGTTGCTTGTTCATGATTTGAGTTAATTTTTATATTTGTGTGCCAAAAGAATCATGTTTTTACACATGATTCCTGTTCGGCTTACATATCAATTGAGGGAAATATTTGATGCACCTGGTTGTTCTGATGGGTGGTAAGGGCGGTATTCAACTAGCTGAATCTTCCAGGGACTTTGGAATTTATAGGTAATACCCCGCCACTTAACTTTTGACATCCGCAGGGAAGAGAGAAATACTAGTCCATAAACCCATTGTGTTAAAGGAATTGCCATTAACATCTTGAAAATTACGGTCATGGATAATTGGGTGTGGGGTTGATGATGAGAGCGAATGACTAACTTTACTGCTCGCTCTAAAAAAACTGTAATTAGCAGTAGTGAGAGTACATAGCTGGTATAGTAGCTAAAGGATAATATGGCAACATACCATTGTCCAGTTAGGAAAGCTGCTACAAACAATACACTCAAAAGAGTAGGAAACAAGATAGTTAAAATCGCGTTACCCACTACAGCTAACCAGTGGTGGTGATAAAGTCGGCAAAACAGTAGTTGGCGCTGCATCCAGGATTTTAAGGCAGATAAATTGCACTCTTCCTGATTCAGCATGATTAAAGAGGGGACAAATTTAATCCGCAGTTTATGTTTACCCAAGATGTCACCCATCATGGTATCTTCACAGAAAGCTTTTCCCCAGTGATCTAGCAATTTTGTTTGTTCCAGGACTGCTGTTTTTACCGCTAAAGTTCCACCCCAGGGGATACCATATATGTACATCTGTACTACCGCTGAGATGTTCCACATATACCTAACTATAGTTCCCCAATGGTTACCTTTAGGTACATACCAACGATTACCGGTTGTCGCGCCAATCTTGGGGTCTGCTAAGGGGGTGACCAATTCACGCAGCCAATGAGGATGAACAATGGTATCAGCATCTACTAAGGCGATCGCCTGGTAGGAAGGGTCTAACTCAGTAATGGCTTGGATAATACAGCTACATTTGAGACTGCAATTTTTGCGGATAATTCTCAAAGGGCTGATGTCAACATTAGCCGCTCCATGCTCCTGCACTGTATGAGTAGCAACAGTCCATGCTGGATCTGACATACGATCAACGACCACTTTTAAATCATACTCTGGGTAATTCTGATTCAAAAGCGCCTTTAAACAATCACTCAAAAACGGGTCAGCACCACGGAGGCAGAGAATCACTGCTGTTTTAGGTAATTCTTCATCTGGTAACAGAGTTCTGTTGTATGACTGTAGATACCATAAGAAGACTAACATAAAAAACACTTGAACAGCCAGGCCAACGGTTAAACATTTGCATAGGAATATTACTAATTCATTCATCTTTAGTTCCTACGCTGTGATTGACCTTGGGCAATGAAGTAGAGCAATGGAAGTGACGGTCTTGTTACTCAGTCAAAAAGCATAATTGACATCAAAGAGAAATCTTCCCATCAATGGGCTGATCTAGGGTATCATAGGGATGGTATTCAAGTAATCGGATATTCCAGGGGTTTTCTACACGATAAATAATACCACGCCATTTAACTGTTGACATTCCTAGGGAAGCTACTAAAGCTAACCCATATACCCACTGTGTCAGAGGAATAGTAAGGAAGATTTTCCTGACTATATCCATTGATAATTTTGTAGTTGGTTGACCATGAGCGCGAATTACTTGACTGACTCCTAACTCTAAAATCAGGGTGATTAAGAGTAACCCCACAGTATAAATGCAATAGGTAGTTAACAGTAAAAACGCTAAGTCCCATTGTGTATCTAGCAACGATAACACAAACAATACTATTGCCACACAAGGAAACAGAATACTAGACACAGCATCGCCAATGATGGCTAACCAAGAGGGATGGTAAAGTCGACAGTAGAAGAGCAGTCGCTTAAGAGATTCTATGAAGCCAAGTAACTCGCACTCTTCCCGATTGAGCATAATTAGAGAAGGTACAAACTGAACTCGCAACCCATGTTCTTTGAGGATATTGTGCATCATAAAATCTTCCCCCAAAGCTTCCCCCCATTTATCTAGCAGACCTGTTTGGTGTAGTACATCTGTTTTAATTGCTAAAGTCCCACCCCAAGGAACTCGGAACAAGTACATCTGCACAACGGTAGATACATTACCTATATAGCGGACTAAAGACCCCCAATACTTACCAGTGGGTACAAACCAACGATTACCGGTGGTCGCTCCCACTTGGGGATGAGCTAGAGGACTCACTAGTTGACGTAACCAATGAGGGTGAACAATGGTATCAGCATCTACTAAGGCGATCGCTTTGTAGGAATCATCCAATTCTGACACAGCTTGCAACAGGGAACTGCATTTAAGACTGCAGTTGTGTCGTATAACCCTCAGGGGGCTGATTTCTACGTTCGTGGCTCCTTGTGCTTTGATAGTCTCATTAACAAGCCAAGCTGGATCTTCCTGACTATCAATAATCACCTTTAAATCATATTCTGGATAATCCTGATTTAATAGTGCTTCCACACAGTTAGACAAGTAAGGATCGGCTCCCCGTAGACAAAGAATCACCGCCGTTTTGGGTAACTGTTCATCGGCTGATAAATTTGGCGATTTTGATGATCTGAGGTAGAATAGAAAAACCATTGCTAAACACATTTGAATAGCCAGCCAACCCAGCAGAGACTGAGTAATGAATATCGTCAACTCTTTCATATATAGTAGTCTCCGGCGGATTTTGCCTTGTGTAATAGCGAGTCGCGACTCATCCCATCCCCCATCCCTATTCCCCTTTATGAATCCAGGGAATATTTCATCAAAATGTTGATGGTGGTATTTTGATTTCGTATTAGTAAAAAGCTGGCATCATGAAACTTGGGTGTACCGGTAACAATTGAAACGGTGGGGTTTTGGGAAATACCAAAACCTTCTTGAGGTATACCAAGGAAGTCTTTATTAAGCTTGCGATCGCCATTTTGATCATCCATGACGGCCACTGCATAATTTCCCGGCTTCAAACCGGAAAAAACATGAGTTAAACTTCCCCCTGTAGACTCCACACAAGCGCTTTTGACAACTGCATTAGTATTGAAGGGAAAACCTTTATGACTAGAGTAAACACCCATACAAATCTCACCCTTTTGATTATTAATACCATCGACTACAACTGTTAATGTTGTAGTAGGTTTGGCGTTGACTGTTTTGGCAAAGCTAATACTCAATAAAGTAGCTAGGATTAAACGACTCAGATGTGTGATTTTCAACATATTTACCTGACCTGAAAAGGTGATTTTACTTTGAACCATTGATGACAGCAGTTGCTCTTAGAGGATGTTTGTCAAGTCATGATTAGTGTATCAACTATTGTTTGACCCCTCCCTAACCCTCCCCTTGTAAGGGGAGGGGACTGGATTTTCTTGTTTTTTGTGTGTTCCGGTGTTCCCTGTTCCCTGTTCCGGTGTTCCCTGTTCCCTAAGATAAAAATTACCTGTGGAAAACTTATCAAACATCTTCTTAGGAGTGATTAGCTGTTTTATATAAAGAAAATACTATTTGAGGAGTCTTTAGTAAATCTTTAAGCAACAGATATTCATTACCTTGCAACTGCTGATAAATGCTGATGTGGCAACGTAGACGCTGCTCAAGACTCAGTGGAAATAGCCAAACAGAGCGCATATATTCCCAAACTATTCTCCAATGTGGCAATAAGATTTTGGCCTTATTAGCTGAGTCAAACCACAGAGCATAAGCATACAAATCAGGTAAAATTCTCCGATTATCTTGAGATTTTCCTTGGTTCAACAAATGATAATTGGGAAAGTACATACTCAATGACTGTCCCGAATGGCTTCTAGCAAAAAATAAGTATTCTGGGATTTCGTAAAATTCCCCCAGCAAACCAATCCTTAATAATAAAATGCCATCTGCAGTACCATAACTCCCCATAGGTGGTACTTTCCTGAGAGCGCTAGCGCGAATTACTCCATATAACTGATAGCACAGATGTTTACTGAGTAACTCATGAAAGCGCTCATGGGGTTGTGGTGAATCAGTCTTGAGGTGAATATTGTAGTTGTCCAGAAAATTACCATTCTCATCGATAAAACATACATGAGAATGAGACAAAATTACCTTTGGGTTATGATCAAGTACCTCCACACATTTGATCAGAAAGTCTGGGGCGTGTAAATCATCATAAGCCGCCCATTTAAAGTATTCACCCACAGACAAATCAAACACACGATTGAAGTTACGCGCACAACCAAGATTAATTTGATTACGATAGTAACGAATCCGTTGATCTTGCGCTGCATAACCCCGACAAATTGCTTCAGTTTGATCTGTAGAAGCATTATCTGAGATAATCAACTCAAAATCTGCAAACGTCTGAGCCAAAAGTGAATCCAGGGCTGCTTTGATAAATTTCTCGCCATTGTAGACAGGCAATCCGATACTTAACTTCGGCTTGTTGCTCATATAGTATGATGTTTGGTAAAATGGCGAAACAAAAACTATTTACCTATCTTTTCGATATCAGTGGTTTGCAGCCACGCTTGTGTAAGTCTCAAACCATCTTCCAGGTCAATTTTTGGCTTGTAATCTAATAGAGTTTGGGCCTTAGCAATGGAATAAGCATAAGGACGACTCATAAAATCTACAGATTCTGGTAGGATGTCAGCCTTTTTGCGAAAAAGTTTTTGACCTTGGGCGCGGAGTTTAAGAAATAACTTCATTTCGTCTTTGGGTAAAGACATAGGCGCAGATAAACCTTCCATTGCTGCTAAACGCAGAAAATATTCTTTCCAGGAGGTCTGTTGACCATCGGTAATGTTAAATACTTCACCGTAGGTTTCTTTTGCAACTGCAAGAAAAATCGCCTCAATCAAGTTATCTACATATACATGATTCATTACACCCTGACCATCGTTAGCATAGGCGAATAATTTTTGACGCATCATTAAAATTGGTCGCACTACCCAAGCAGGACTTCCTGGACCATAAACATCTCCAGCGCGGATAATAATTACACCAAAATCTGGGGGAGAATTCAGGGGTAAAAGCTCGGCTTCGGCTTCTATTTTGGTCTGACAGTAGGAATTATTCTCCCCCGATAGTGTCCCAGTTTCTGTCACACCATCAGGATAATTAAAGCCATATACCATTACACTAGAAAGATGGACAAAAGTTTTCACACCAGCATTTTTAGCGGCTTTCGCTATATTCAGGGTACCGCCAACATTGACGCTACGAAATTCTTTAATTGGGCCGCCTTCTTGAGCAATTTGAGCAGTATGTAAAACAATATCTACACCTTGACAGACTTTTTGAGCAATATTAGCATCTGTAATCTCACCGACAATGATCTCAATACCTAAATCTTGGGTTGTTTTGTTGACATGAGGAGAACTTTGTAGTCCTCTAACTTTCATTCCTTGGGCTATGGCTAATTCTGCCGCACGACAACCGATAAAGTCATCAATACCAGTGATTAAGAGAGTTTTATTTTGCAGGTTCATGGAGATATCAGGAATGGGTAAATTACTTAATAGTCTGGTCTAGAATATATCAGCAGGGTCTGCGGAACGAAGTTTATTAATAGCTAGTGACCCTGAAGTAATGCACATGAGCACTGCTGAAACTAAAACGATGATGGCATTATTCGCAGTCATCATGATAGGTAACTTAGTCGCTTCCATAGCAAAACTATATAAGCCTATGGAGAGGATAAAACCTGGGATATAACCCAACACAGCCAGGATTAATGCTTGCTGAAAAACTACATTTAGTAAATATCCATTAGCATATCCAATCGCTTTCAAAGTTGCGTAGGCAATTAATTGATTAGCAATGTTGCTGTAAAGGATTTGATAGACAATGACAACACCGACCACAGAAGCCATAGTTAGCATGAGGTTGAGTATAAAACCGATGGGTGTTCTCACAGACCAATACTCTCTCTCAAAATCAATAAAGCCTTGACGAGTAAAGACTTGGACATCATTAGGTAAACTGGCGGTTAATTGTTGCAAAACTGCATCAGGATTTGTGCCGGGTTTAAGGGTAATGACACCAATATCAATCATGTCTGCGGGGCGAGTATTAGGATTGATCCTAAAAAAAGTGGAATCACTGACAATTAAGTTACCATCAACACCAAAAGAAGGGCCTAAGCTAAATAATCCCCCGACTCTGACTCTGTAACCAATGGCAGCATCAAAGGCGAATATTTCAATTGTCTGCTCAGTATTTCCAGCAGTAAAATTACTGGCGATGGGGCCAAATTCTGGGCGGGAAATGCGATCAAAAAGGACGAAATCCGGAATTTTGAGCTTGTCTAAATTGGTGGCAACTTCTGGTATATTGAATACAGATTTTCCCGGGTCAAAGCCAATTACATAGATAGAATATTTCTCGCCACTGGCGGGATTTTTTAATTTGGCAAATTGCAAATATATGGGGCTAACTGACTCTACACCATCATAACCCAAGGTTTGGTATAAACGACCGCGGGAAAAACTTTGACTGGCGGTCAAGGCTTTATATTGGGAACTAACTAAAAATAAATCCCCTTGAAGATTTTGATGCAGTGCAGTGGCGCTAGAATAAAGCGCATCTTGAAAGCCAAGCTGGATAAATGTCAGCAGCACAATAAAAGCAATTCCACCTACAGCTACTAAAAACCTAACTTTTTGTTGGGCTAGCTGTAGCCATGCTAAAGGAATTTTTAAGTTCATGGTTTAATACCATTGGATTTTGTAGTCTCGAAGGGTGTGTAATTAGATTTGAATGGCAACATCCACTTGTAAGTTAGTTAAACGGTCTACCCGTTGACTATCTGCGGGGTCATTAATGCTAATTTTGACTGCCACTATTCTGCGGTCTGTATCTGCTGCGGGATTAAGACTGAAGATACGTTGTCTGTCAACTTGCCAACCGATTTCGTTGACTGTTCCCTGTATTTTGCCGGGAAATGCGTTACTGGTAATGGTGGCTGTTTGACCTAAATTTACTTTTTGAATATCAGTTTGATACACTTCTGCAATTACATACATTTGAGATATCTTCCCAATCTCAGCAAATCCATTGCTGCTAATGGCTTCCCCAGTTTTAGTATGAATTTTCAGAACTTTACCATCTATGGGAGATTTGAGGTAAGTTAATTCTTGGTCCGCTTTGGCTTGTTTGATAGCAGTTACAGCACTATTAACTTCAGCTTGTGCCAATTGTACATCAACAGTACGTACTTCTGTTAAACTGTTAAGTCTGGCTTTGGCTTGTTTGATTTGCTCTTGGAGTGTATTTTCAGTTCTCTTGAGGTTGGCTTTGGCTTCTTTGAGCTGCTCTTGTAGGGTCTGGAGTTGCAAAGCTTTTGTATCTGCTAAGGAGGCGGGAATAGCACCCTCTGTGTATAACTGTTGATATCGATTGTTTTCGGTTTGGGCGTTATCTAGTTGGGCCTGGAGGCGGTTGATTGTGGCTTGTTGAGCTGCAATGTCCCCTTTTAATTGGGACTCTAAACCTGCGATCGCAGCTTTTTGGGCGGCAATATCTCCGGGTTTAGCGCCAGACTGGACTTGTGCTAGTTTAGCTTTAGCAATTTCTAGTTGGTCTAAAGCCTGTTGCAGTGCCGCAGTGGAACGCTGATGATTTTCTAGATATGCCAATACTTGACCAGCTTTGACTGCTTCTCCTTCCCTAACTAAAGTTTTTTCTACCCGCACACCGTTGACTGAATTGGGTGCAGATAAATTAATTACTTCCCCTTCAGGTTGCAAACGTCCCAAAGCTGTTACCGCCTGTTTTACAGGAGCAGCCTGGGGTAAATTTTCTGGAGAAGTTGTCACTTCCTGGCTAAGTCGATTTTGTGAAAAGCTGTAAATTACTAATCCAGTGGCTAAACTGATACAAGCCGCCACAATGATCCGCCACCGCCCTCGGGGTTTAATGAGTAACAGGCGTTGTTTGTTTGCTGCCATATTTTTATTCCAATTGTGCTATGCCAGGGACAGCCTAAATGGCCTGATGATGTGAACGTAATCAACGGTTTGACTTAAGTAAACTCAGCGGTCTAATTGGTTCTATATAAATTGTCGTACGCCTATACAGCTGCCTTAAATTCCTAGATGATCCGCAAACTTTAATTATGGTGTCACTGCAAATCTTCCTTAGTTTTATCCTAATTTCATCTCAAATGAAGTAGTGTAAATTACAATATATAGCATTTACCATGCTCGTGAGGTACAATTTTTTTTAGTTTGAGGGAACAGGGAACAGGGAATAGGGAATAGGGAATTGGTGTGTACTTCATGAGCCTGAAAAAGGCTTTATGTGCTAAAAGGTCTAAATTTCCGGATTCATGTAGTGCAGAGAAACCTTAACCAGGAAAACCTGTATCATCTCGTGTTTAATCATTGCAGAAAACTATCATCTTGTCAATGTGAATTTAGAGGTTGTTTGATAACTTTTAAAACATCTTAGGGAACAGGGAACAGGGAACAGGGAACAGGGAATCGGGAACAGGGAACAGGGAACAGGGAACAGGGAACAGGGAACAGGAATTTAGATTTATTGTTTACGGATTGGGTATACTGAGGCTATATACTTAATGGTATTTTTTACCTGTAGGGAAGTTGAGTAACTATGGCTACAGTTCCTATAAATAAAATCCGCATTGGTCGTAACCGCCGTCCGGTTAAAGGCGACAAGGTAAATGAGTTGAAGGAGTCCATTCAGACTAATGGTTTATTAAACCCGATTACCGTGGATCAACAGCTAAATTTAATTGCGGGTTTGCATCGGTTGACAGCTTGCAAACTTTTGGGGCTAGAAACTGTTGAATGTCATATTGTCAACTATGAAAACTCTGACCAATCCCGGTTGGCAGAAATTGACGAGAATTTGATTCGTAATGAGTTAGAACCCCTGGAACGGTCAGAATTGTGGTGGGAGCGAGACCAAATTTTAGAGCGCATGGGGGTTAGGGCTAAGGTGGGCGATAATCAATATACCACTAAAGGTGGTGAAACCGTTTCACCACCCCTCAAGCGCACTGTGGAGTTAGCCAAAGAAGTGGGCTACTCTGAACGCACCTTTCAGCATGGTAAGCAGATTGCTAAAGGTATCCACCCAGAAGTTAAAGAAATTATTAAGGGTTCCCCAATTGCTAATAGTCCTACAGCACTACTGAAGATAGCTAGGGCTGGTAATCAAGAACGTGTGTTGGCCGAGGAATCTCATCAGGCTTGGAGTCAGCAACAGGTCAAGGGAGACCAAGCAGAATCAACACGATTAGCTCAAGTAATTGTGGAAGCCAGAGCCAAGCAAAAAGAGTTACAGTTATTAGCTTACAAAAGTGCTATGGCCCAAAGGGAGGCTAAGTTAGCACTTAAAAAAGGTCAACCCCAGCCAGAATCAGCTATTGCTACTCATGACCCCAGGGTGAAACTCGGTGAACAATGGATGTTAGACCGGCATTTACTGTATTGTGATCATACTGCTAGTTTAAATTTTAGAAACCTGTTACCATCAGATGCAGCCTTAGCGATCGCCACCCTTTCCCCCACTTGGGAGCATAATTACTTGGTAGATGAGGCGCGGGTGGTGGCGGTGTTGCGTTCACCGGGTCATATTTATGATTTTTACCGCCATAGCCAAATGCCCTTTCAATATGAATTAGTTCTTGGTAATGTTTATGTGGGCATTTTTTCCCATCAATCCATATCTCAGCCACAGACACCAATTAATGTTGATGGGGTTGAGGGTATTGTCAACTACTTAATTAATTTATATACCCATCAGCATAATTTTGTCATTGCTCCGTTTATGGGAAACGGTGAAATTCTCATTGCTTGTGAAAGAATGGCGCGCATCTGTTTTATTGGCGATGAAAATCCCCAATTGGTGAATCGGGGAATCATCCGCTGGCAACAATGGACAGGTAAAGTACCCCATAAAATCCCATTGCCGTCTTAGTTGTGATCTGGTGAAAAAAACAATAATATCAGTCTGTAACAGCTTTGTCAGATATTAATAAATATCCTCAATTATGAGGTGATTCATAAGAAATAAATTTTGTTTATTATGCACCATCTGATAATTTAATATTTGCTTTATAAATTACGATTATTGTCTCTAGGTAATTTTGTGTTTAGTAATTTTCTCATCTTTGGCGTTAATTATCATGTTCTTCTGAAAAATCCAGGCAAACATTTATGCAGTTGATTTATGTATTTATTTTCGTTAATTTACTTCTCTATATATACGTGCTGACATGAAAACAATGATTTATAAACAATTTAGCTGATTATTTTGCTAGGGTGTTAGACATAAATTATACTTACAATTCGCGATGTTTTGCCGTTCCAAACCAGCCAGAATCTAGTTTTTTTATAAAAATCAGTTAAACCAATGATTTAGTTTCTGTGAATCATGCTATTCTTTTTATTAATTCAGACGATTCAAATCGGTAAGGAAATTAGTTATTCTGTGGAAAATTAAAAAAGCAAAACTAAACCTAACCGCCATGGCATCACCTGATAAGTGTGTGAGTATTTCTACAGAAAACTACATTAATTCAGAATTAAGGGGGATGTTTTTTCTGTAACGAAATTGTCAACTTTTTTGGGTCAAATTGCTTAAAATAAATTATCTGGACGCTGAAACTGTCTATGGCATTTATCAAGATACAGAACGTTGTGATTAACACCAGCTACATTGCTGCGGTTAGGCTAGATACCCAAACTAGTTTGGGCGAAAAAAGCGTTTCTGTCCTAGTGGTTACTCCTCAGTTTCCCCTGATCCAGTGGGATACAATTGCTGAAAATCTCTACCATTACGAATGGATGGAATTCACGGGTCAACCAGCTAACGTACTCCGAGACTATTTTTCTAGTTTCAACAATGTCATTGACCTATTACCTCAATATCAAGAATCCAGTGCTGTATAACATGATTTCAAAAATGCTGTATTTCAAAATTAATTAGGGTGACAAAATTGTTATTTTACAAACAAGCAATTACAGCATATTTCATGTAAGTAGGAATTACCTAACCCACAACAAGAATCATATTCAAATGTGTAATTCTGAGCAGCAACCAAATGTCATTTGACTTCTTAATTATGAATTAGGAATTGCTACAGATTCGCCACAGGAGCAATCATAATTCACACTACTTAACAACAGTATATGCCCTATGTCTGCTTATTCAATTGATACGGCCATGGCAGAGTTGGAGAGCCTTATCAACAGTGTTGAGAAAACTTTGATTAGGTCAATAGAGGAAAAAAAATCGCACCAGGAGAAACCCATGTCAGTTAATAAGATTAATAGAAAATTACAACAAAACCCCATAGCCATTGTCGGTATGGCTTCGCTCTTACCTCAAGCTAGGAACTTACAGGAATACTGGCAAAATATCGTTAACAAAATTGATTGTATTACTGAGGTTCCCCCCACACACTGGAGCATCGAAGATTATTACGACCCTAACCCCAGAACCCCTGAGGACAAAACCTATTGTAAACGCGGTGGGTTTATTCCCGAGGTAGATTTTAACCCCATGGAATTTGGTATTCCTCCGAGCATTTTAGAAGTGACAGATATTTCTCAGCTATTAAGTTTAGTCATAGCTAAAGAAGCAATGGAAGATGCTGGCTATGGCGACTCTCGGGAGTTTAGCCGTGAAAATGTCGGGGTAATTTTAGGCGTGGCCATGGCCAAGCAATTGGGAATGCCACTTTCCGCCCGGTTAGAGTATCCTGTTTGGGAAAAGGCACTTAAAAGCAGTGGTATTTCCGATGAAGATACCCAAAAAATTATCGAAAAAATCAAAAGCGCCTATATCAAGTGGGATGAAAATGCTTTCCCTGGGATGCTAGCCAACGTCGTTGCTGGACGCATTGCTAACCGCCTCAACTTTGGCGGAACCAATTGTGTAGTTGATGCTGCTTGTGCTAGTTCCTTTGGCGCTCTGAAAATGGCCATTAGTGAACTGGTGGAATATCGGGCTGATATGATGCTCACAGGTGGTGTGGATACTGATAACACCATCATGGCTTACATCTCTTTCAGTAAAACACCGGCGGTTTCCCCCAGTGAAAATGTCAAGCCCTTCGACGCTCAATCTGATGGGATGATGCTCGGCGAAGGTATTGGGATGATTGTTCTCAAACGCCTGGAAGATGCCCAACGGGACAATGATAAAATTTACGCAGTCATTAAAGGTATTGGTACTTCTAGCGATGGTCGCTACAAGAGTATTTATGCTCCCCGCAAGGAAGGCCAAGTTAAAGCCTTAGAACGCGCTTATGATGATGCTGGTTTTTCCCCCGCTACAGTAGGGTTAATGGAAGCCCACGGTACTGGGACAATGGCTGGTGACCCCACGGAGTTCGGTTCTTTAAAGGACTACTTTAGCAAACATGATTCCCAAAAACAGCATATTGCTTTGGGTAGTGTCAAGTCCCAAATTGGACATACTAAAGCCGCTGCTGGGGCTGCAAGTCTGATTAAAACAGCTTTGGCACTGCATCACAAGGTTTTACCCCCAACTATTAATATTACTCAGCCGAATCCTAAACTCGATATCCAAAATTCACCTTTCTATCTGAATACTCAAACCAGACCTTGGATCAAGGCCGACGGGAACCCCCAAGACGTGCTGGTGTCAGTTCTTTCGGTTTTGGTGGCACAAATTACCACGTGGTTTTGGAAGAATACGAAACCCCAGAAAACCTTCCCTACCGTTTACATGGTACCGCCCATGAGGTGCTGCTGTTTGCTCACAACTCCGCACAACTTTTGAGTAAGTGTCAAGAAACCCTCGGTAAGTTGCAAGGGGATGGTGGTGATAGACATTTTGCGGCTTTAGTCAAAGAGTCCCAATCATTGGAAATTCCTTTGGTGGCTCCTAGGGTGGGGTTTGTGGCTGAAAATGTCCCAGAAGCCTGTAAGTTGATGCAAGTTACTATTGACTGGCTCCAACACAAAGCTTCCGCACCTGCTTGGGAACATCCCCAGGGTATTTATTACCGTTCCTCTGGAATGGAGTTGGGGGGAAGGGTGGTTTCTCTGTTCTCTGGACAAGGTTCGCAATATTTGGAAATGGGGCGCGAAGTGGTAATGAATTTTCCTACCATGCGCCGTTTACATGGCTGTATGGATAGTTTATTACTTAAGGATAATTTACAGCCACTTTCGGATATTGTCTTCCCCCGTCCCGTTTTTGATGAGGCGGAGAAAAATGCGCAAGTTGCAGCACTGCAACGCACAGAATATGCTCAACCCGCTATTGGGGTGTTTAGTGCCGGTTTGTATTCTATTTTGCAACAAGCTGGGTTTAAATCCGATTTTGTCGCCGGACACAGTTTTGGTGAACTGACTGCTTTGTGGGCTGCAGGGGTTTTGAGTGAGCAGGATTATTTGTTTCTAGTCAAGTCTCGAGGTCAAGCTATGGCTGCGCCTAAAGACCCAGACCACGACGCGGGAAGTATGTTGGCGGTGAAGGAGGATATGAGCAAGGTTGCTCTGGTGCTGCGCAAGTTTCCCCTGGTGACGATCGCTAATTTTAATTCCCCTACTCAAGTGGTCTTGGCTCGAGCCAACCGCAGAGATCACTAAGGTCAGACAAGCTTTACAACAGGAGGGTTGTTCTGCTGTGTTGTTACCTGTGTCCGCAGCTTTCCATACTCCCCTGATTGCTTTTGCTCAAAAGTCTTTTGCGATCGCCACTAAGTCTGTTAAATTCAATCCGCCTCAAGTTCCTGTCTTTACTAATGTCACGGGTAAACTCTATCCCCAAGACCCCCAAGGTATTCAAAAAATCTTGGAAAGTCACTTGGCTAACTCCGTGATGTTTAAACAGGAAATTGAAAATATCTATGCTGCTGGTGGTTCCTGCTTTGTGGAATTTCGACGCACCGCATTCTCAGCAATTTAGTCAAGGATATTTTAGGCGATCGCCCGCATCTGACTATCTCCCTAAACCCCAGCACCCAAAAGAACAGCGATCGCTCTTTACGAGAAGCAGCTGTACAGTTGCGCGTCCTAGGTCTAGCTTTAAAAAACCTTGACCCTTACCAAGTTGAACCTGTACTACCCCCAGTTGAGCAGAAGAAGGCGTTAAATGTCCGTTTAAACGGTGTTAACTATGTTTCGGAAAAAACCAAAAACGCCTTTACTCAAGCTTTGCAGAATGGACATCATGGGTTGACTGTTGACAGTTCACTGTTAACTGAAAAACACAGCCAACCATCACCCGTCACCCGTCAACCGTCAACCACCCTACCCCATCCTGTTAGCAGTCCGGAGACCAAGATGCAACCAACACCAGAAAAACCTGTCAATTACCAAACAGCCCTAGAAAGTTTAGAATACCTCCTTACCCAGTTCCAACAGAATCAAACTGAAAATTTACAAGTCCACGGGACTTATCTGCAACATCAGATGGAATACACCAAGGCGTTTTTCCAATTGATGCAGCAACAGAACGCTGTGTTTAATAACAGCAAATCTCTAGCAGAAGCAGCACAACTTCAAGTATTTGTCAAGCAAAGTCTCGAACGGGGGATGATGCAGTTTCACACTCACCAAGGTGAAACCCTGCGCATTCATGAACGATACCTTTTGGAACAGTTAGAATACTCCAAAAACTTTTTCCAACTTATACAACAAGAATATTCTCACATTATTTCCGCTGATTCTGTAGCTACAACTCAGGAGCATAGCCAGGAAACTATACCCCAGCCTTCTGCAAATATACCCAAGACTCTCGAATCTATCTCACCAGTCCGGGATCTAAATACAGAACCTGTAATTCAAACCACTATACCCAAGACTCTTGAATCTATCTCACCAGTCCGGGATCTGAATACAGAACCTGTAATTCAAACCACTATACCCAAGACTCTCGAATCTATCTCACCAGTCCGGGATCTAAATACAGAACCTGTAATTGAAACCACTATACCCAAGACTCTCGAATCTATCTCAGCAGTCCGGGATCTAAATACAGAACCTGTAATTGAAACTAAACCAGCTGCTCCTCATATTGACCTAGCCAACTTGGGTAACAATTTGTTGGCTATTACTAGCGATAAAACTGGTTACCCGGTAGAGATGCTGGAAATGGATATGGATATGGAGGCTGATTTAGGTATTGACTCCATTAAACGGGTAGAAATTTTAGGTGCATTACAGGATATGTACCCCGAACTACCCCAGCCTAATTTAGAAGAATTATCGGAAAAACGCACCATTGGTCAAGTTGTAGAATATCTGCAATCCCATGTGTCTGGTAATGCTGCTGTAGAAATAACAACCCCTGCTAGCACTCCAGACGTTATACTAGAACCCCCTGTCCTTCCCAGTCCCGTAGATACCACCTCCCCGGTTGTCTCTACTCCCCTCCCCATGGAACTAGAAATAGCAACTACTGATGATTATGCAGATTTGGGTGAAACTTTGTTAGCTATTACTAGCGATAAAACTGGTTACCCGGTAGAGATGCTGGAAATGGATATGGATATGGAGGCTGATTTAGGTATTGACTCCATTAAACGGGTGGAAATATTGGGCGCAATGCAAGAAAAATACCCCAATTTACCCCAACCCAATATTGAAGAACTAGGAGACCTCCGCACCATCGGTCAAATAGTTGATTACCTCCAGAAGCTGGCTGGGGGTGAAAAAAAAAGTCCCAGTCGCAGTTTAGTTACCAGACCTGTCCAGGTAATTGAGGGTGTAACCAGACGACCTGCTAAACTGCATTTTTTGCCACCCCCCGATAGTTTAGATTTTGCTTTACCAGAGGGATATGTTACCGTTATCACTGATGATGGCTCCCTCACTACTTCCCAACTAGCTCAAAGTTTAAGCGATCGCGGTGGCAAAGTGGTGATCTTAAGTTTCCCCCCTTCTATCGTTCCCCAACAATCCCCTTTACCTGCGGGGGTGAATCGTGTCGTCCTCGCAGATATGACCGAAGAATTACTACAACACAAATTATCTGCGATCGCCACTCACTTCGGCAATATTGGGGCTTTTATCCACATTCATCCCCTATTTACCCCCAATCAACAACCTGCTTACATACCACAAGATAAAGCAATTGTCAAGCACATCTTCTTTATAGCTAAACATCTCCAGCAATCTCTCAATCAACTGGCCCGTTATGAACGCAGTTGTTTCTTAACTGTCACTCGTTTAGATGGTGCTTTTGGATTAGAACATAGTGTTAATTTCCCAGTTATCGGTGCTGGTTTATTTGGCTTAACTAAGTCTCTCCACTGGGAATGGCCAAGGGTCTTTACTCGCGCTATTGATTTAAGTCCCTATGCAGATCCTCAAATCTCAGCAGCACACATTATCGCTGAATTGCATGACCCCAACCTTTATATCACTGAAGTGGCTTACGGTTCTCAAGGTCGTGTGACTTTGGTCGCTGATTCCCTCCCCTAGGGTTGGGGGTTATATCTCACGCACCAGACGCACCCCCCCACATTAGTGCGTCTGTGCAAGTTTCTCATCATAAATTATCAATAACAATAATATGAATACGCAGTCTTCTATGGTTTTTGTTGTTAGTGGCGGTGCTAAGGGTATTACTGCTCAATGTGCCATTCAAATGGCCCAGCACTACCCTTGTAGGTTTATTCTCCTCGGTCGTTCGGAACTTGTGGATGTTGAACCGGAGTTCGCTCAAGACTGTGAGTCGGAGGCGGATTTAAAGAAAGGTATTATGGAGTATCTTCAAGCTCAGGGTCAAAAGCCTACTCCTATGAGTGTTTTGAAGATATATAATCAGATTGCTTCTAGTCGGGAAATTAAGCAAACTTTAGCCAGTTTAGCAGCAACGGGCGCTCAGGCAGAGTATATTAGTGTGGATATCACTAATGTCACAGATTTACAGCAAAAATTAGAATCTGTGGGTACCATTACTGGCATTATTCACGGAGCTGGTAATTTAGCTGATAAACTGATTTCCAAGAAAACTGACCAGGATTTTGAGAAGGTTTATAATGCTAAAGTCCAGGGGTTAGAAAATCTCCTCACCTGTGTAAAACCTCAGCAACTAGAACATTTAGTATTGTTCTCCTCTGTCAGTGGATTTTACGGTAATATCGGCCAATCTGATTATGCGATCGCCAATGAAATCCTCAATAAGTCAGCCCATTTAATCAAGCAAAACTATCCTCAGTGTCATGTAGTTGCGATTAACTGGGGCGCTTGGGATAGTGGGATGGTGTCCCCAGAACTGAAAAAGGCTTTTACAGAACGAGGTATTGATATTATCCCGGTGGATGTAGGTACACAAATGTTAGTTAATGAACTACACCCCACCCATCATGATACTACCCAAGTTGTGATTGGTAGTCCCCTTCTTCCCCCCACCACAGAGTTAGATTCTTATCTGCGCACTCATCGTATCCGTCGCCAGATGACACTGGAAGCTAATCCTTTTTTATATGACCATGTGATTGCTGGTACTCCTGTTTTACCTGCTACTTGTGCAATGACATGGATAATTAATACCTGTGAGGAAATGTATCCGGGTTATCGATTATTTAATTACACAGATTTCAGGATTTTAAAGGGGATCACCTTTAATGACACTTTAGCTAAAGAACACACTTTAGAAATAGAAGAAGTTGAGAAAATCAACGGCGAAAAAATTGTCGTTAAAGCCAAAATATGGAGTAAAAACCCCGCGGGAAAAGTCCATTACCATTTTAGCGCTCAACTTAATCTCCATCGGGAAATTCCCCAGCCTCCTAGTTATGAATCTATTAATCTAAATTTAGATGACATTATTAGCGATACCGGTAAAGATTTTTATCAGCATGGAGGCGCTACCCTATTTCATGGACCTTCATTTCAGCAAGTGCAAAGAGTTTTAAATATTACTCAACAAAAAATCACCACAGAATGTTTGTGGACGGAGATCAGCGCCCAAAAACAAGGTCAATTTCCTGTGAGATGGGTAAATCCTTATACAACTGACCTGAGTATGCACGCCCTGTGGATATGGACACAGCACTTTTATGAAGAAGGGTGTTTACCCGGAAAGGTAGAGAAGTTTGAACAGTTTGCCCCTACACCACATAATCAACTATTTTATGTTTCCTGTGAAGTAAAATCTAAAACAGCAAGTAGTGCGATCGCAGACTTTATTATCCACGATAATCATGGTAAAATCTACTCCCAAATGCTGGGGGCTCATGCCATCATTTGGTCAACAAAATTAATGAAAAGTTAGCAACATTTAGGTAAGTGCGTAAATCCTACTTTGTTTTAAATACCCCGCAGATGTTGAGGATATAACAATGGAAAAAATAGCCATCATCGGATTATCTTGTTTATTTCCCGATGCTAAAACCCCTGAGGAATTTTGGCAAAATCTTGTTTCTCAAAAAGATGCTACATCATCAGCCGCCATCAGCGAAATAGGGGTAGATCCCGGCATTTTTTACCATCCAGTTAAAGGGACAGCAGATAAAACCTATTCCCTCAAAGGTGGATATATCCGGGATTTTGAATTTGACCCCTCTGGTTACAACCTACCCGCAGAATTAATCGCCAGTTTAGATGATACCTTTAAATGGTCATTGTACGCTGCTAAACAAGCCATTAGTAACAGTGGGTACTGGGGTAATCAAAAGCTACTCGCTGAGTGTGGCGTAATTCTTGGTAATCTGTCCTTCCCCACCAAACTTTCCCATCAATTATTTTCCCCTATTTATCAGCAAGCGATCGCACCTGGGCTTAAAGAACTTTTGCAAGATGAAAATATTCATTTAGCCCCTTTACCAACAGCAATCAAAGCATCTGTTTACAATGGGATGATTTCCGGCTTACCAGCATCCATAGTTGCTCAAGCCTTATCACTATCTAGAATTAATTTATGTCTAGATGCTGCTTGTTCCTCATCCTTTTATGCCATCAAACTAGCCTCTCATTATCTATCATCCCATAAAGCTGACATGATGTTAGCGGGAGCCATTAGTTGTGCAGATTCCCTATTTGTGCGGATGCTCTTTTCTGGAGTCCAAGGCTTTGCAGAAGATGGTACCAGTCGCCCCCTAGATAAGACATCCAGAGGTTTGATTCCCGGTGATGGTGTGGGTATGGTAGTACTCAAAAGATACGCCGATGCTGTCAGAGATGGTGACAATATCCTGGCCACAATTTGCGGTAATGGACTCTCCAACGATGGTAAAGGTAAACATTTACTCAGCCCCAACACTAAAGGACAAGTCCTGGCTTTTCAACGAGCTTATAGTGAGCAACAAATCAGCCCCCAAAGCATCGATTATTTAGAATGTCATGCTACCGGCACATTATTAGGTGATACAACTGAACTCAATTCCATAGATACCTTTTTTGGCCAACATCAAGCCTCCCCCCTGGTGGGTTCCGCTAAAGCCAATACGGGACATTTATTAACCGCTGCGGGTATGGTGGGCTTGACCAAGGTAATTTTGAGTATGTCTGAGGGAGTCATCCCACCTACCATTAATATTGATACACCTTTAACCTCAGACAATCATGTTATTTCCAGTGATAAAATTGTCAGAAAAGCCACGCCTTGGCCTCACAATAATAGGCCAATTAAACGAGCCGCAATCAGCGCCTTTGGCTTTGGGGGGACAAACTCCCATTTAATTATTGAACAGGGTACTACACCCTCACCAGCAGAACATACAACACCGACACCACCGGCTAAAATTGCCATTGTGGGTATGGATGCCTTTTTCGGTGGATGTAACGGATTAGATGCCTTTGAACGCAGTATTTATCAAGGAACCCAGCATTTTATCCCCTTACCCCCTTCTAGATGGCAAGGTATAGAGGAGCAAACCAGCTTACTGCAACAGTATGGTTTAACAGATGGTAAACCACCTGTAGGGGCATACATCCAAGATTTTGATATTGACACTTTAGCTTATAAAATCCCCCCCAAGGAAGTTGAAAAACTCAATCCCCAACAACTGTTACTGTTAAAAGTTGCCGACCGCGCCGTTAAAGATGCGGGACTCAAAGAAGGGGGAAATGTTGCAGTAATTGTGGCTGCAGAAACCGAACTTTCTGTACATCAATTACAGCAAAGATGGGATTTATCCTGGCAGTTGAAAGAGGGTTTATTAGAGGATAATATTTGCTTATCTGATGAACACCTCGCCCAACTAGAAGGGGTTGTTAAAGACAGTCTCCACCATCCCGTTGAAACTGGGGAGTATGTCAGTCACATTGCCAATATTATGGCTAGTCGCATTTCTGCTTTGTGGAACTTTACCGGCCCCGCCTTCACCATGACCGCGGGTGAAAACTCTGCTCTTAAAGCCTTGGAAGTGGCACAAATGCTGTTGACGGCTGGGGAGGTGGAGGCTGTGGTTTTGGGTGCGATAGATTTGGCTGGTGGTGTAGAAAATGTCTTATTGCGGAGTCAATTAGCTCAGGTAAATCAAGGGATCAATACTTTAAGTTTTGATGAGAATGTTAATGGTTGGATGGTCGGTGAGGGTGCTGGTGCAGTTGTCCTCAAGCGTCATGACACTGCTCAACAAGATAACCAACGGATTTATGCTGTACTCGAGGCGGTAAGTTTTGCATCTAGCTTAAATGATGCTTGTCAACAAGCTTTTCACACCGCAGAAATTCAACCTCAACAGGTTAATTATGTTGAGGTGAATGGTAGTGGTATTCTTCAACAAGACGAAGCCGAAATTAACGGTTTATTACAAGCTTATCCCCAAAGTGCTAATGGTTTACAATGTGCCATTGGTAGTGTAAAGGCGAATATAGGTCATACCTATACGGCATCAGGAATTGCTAGTTTAATTAAAACTGCACTCTGTCTTTATTACAGATATATTCCTGCTACTCCTCAATGGTCTAGTGTCAAGACACCAGAACAATGGGAGGGTAGTCCTTTTTATGTGGTTACAGAGTCCAGACCTTGGTTTGTCGATAAAGGAGCCACCCGCCGCATAGCCGCCATCAATAACATAGGTATAGATGACACTTACTCTCATGTCATCTTGTCAGAAGACCCAAACCAACAACTGCGCGACAGTCGGTATTTACAGCAAATGCCTTTTTACCTGTTACCCTTAGCAGTGCGGGATCAAGGTAACTTAGAAGAGGTTTTAAATAGCCTGCAACAAAGTATTGAAGATAGTTCTTGTTTATCCACTACTGCGAGTCAGACTTTCACAACTTTTAAAGAAAGTTCAGAAGCTAAATATGCTCTAGCAATTACCGGACGTAATAAAAAAGAACTACTTAAACAAATTGATGCGGCTCGTAAAGGTGTAAACACAGCCTTTGAAAAAGGTACAGATTGGCAAAGTCCTAACGGTAGTTATTTTACAGCCAAACCCTTGGGTAAAACCGCTAGTGTGGCTTACGTTTATCCCGCTGCTGTTAATTCCTACATTGGTATCGGTCGGACAGTCTTCCGTTTATTCCCCAAGGTATTTGAAGACCTCAAGAGTAATAATCTCTACAACCGTGCTGCTGATGTGGAAAAATTAGTTTATCCCCGCAGCTTCCCTAAACTCTCCACCAGACAACTAGAAAGCCTAGAAAAGCAACTGTTAGATGATTCCCTGGCGATGTTTGAAAGTGAAATCGCCTTCGCCAGATACATGAGTGCGATTTTCCGGGATGATTTTCAAGTCAAACCCCAATGCGTCTTTGGCTATAGCTTGGGTGAAACCAGCATGATGGTGGCCCAAGGGGTTTGGAGTGATTTTGAGGGCGGTAGTAATACCTTGAACTCATCCCCTTTGTTTGGCGATAAATTATCTGGCCCTAAAAATGCTGTGCGTCAGTATTGGGGGTTGACCGATACGACAGAATTACAAGATGATAACTTCTGGGCTACTTATGTACTTATGGCTACACCCTCTCAAGTGGAAGAATGCCTAAAACATGAGCCGCGGGTTTATTTAACTCAAATCAACACACCGGAAGAAGTGTTAATCGCGGGTGAAAAAACAGCTTGTCAGAGGGTGATTAAATCCCTTGGTTGTAACTCCTTCGCCGCACCCTTCGATCATGTAATTCATTGCAAAGCCATGGGTTCAGAGTACGAAGAGATAGCCAAGGTTAATACTTTACCTACCCAAGACCTACCAGGCATAACTTTTTACTCAGCAGCTAAGTATCAACCCATCGCACTTGATAGCGCCGTCATAGCCGACAGCATCGCCACCGCACTATGTCAACAACTTGACTTTCCCCAATTAGTTAACCGTGTCTACGATGATGGGGCGAAAATATTTGTGGAGGTTGGCGCTGGTGGTGTTTGTTCCCGATGGATTGGTAAAATCTTAGAAAACAAAGAACACATCACCATATCCCTGAATCGCCGAGGTATGGATGACCACAGCTCTATAGTCAAAGCCTTGGCAAAACTGGTCAGTCATCGGGTTAATTTAGATTTATCACCTCTGTACAATCTCACCACAGCAACCACTAAACAAAATAACTTAACTCTCCAGAAGGTTACCCTGGGCGGTAAATCAATTACCAACAGTATATTGAGTCCAGAAAACCGCCAATTATTCTCAGATATCCCGCACAATTATCGGGTTGAAAAACTGCACCAAAACATACCATTATCTACCGAATCAGATCAGAGCGATCGCCAGGATCCGCCCATACCCGCAGAACAGCCCACAAAAAATATCATGGAACACGGTTTTGAGGCTCTAGAAACACTACAATCTTCTGAGTCAGTCGGTTCCTGGGAACAACAAACTCTACAATTAATTGTGTCATCTCCAGCCCAAAACCACCTTGAGCACACAATTAGAATCATGGAACTAAACATGACTCAGTATAAAGAACTGAGTGCAAACAACAACCGCATCACAAAAAATCACTCTGCTTTCCTCCAAGCCAGACAATATTTTAGTCAACAGATGAGCGAGATCATTAAATTGCAGTTAGCCTGTGCTGAAAATTTATTGAATGCAGATAGATAAGTAATTTGGGGAGGTGGCACACACCAGATCACCACATCCATGGGGTTACTAAAACCTCCCCATTCACACTTAATAAACCATCATTGACAAGAGGTATAACTACAGTGACCCCCGTAGATACGCTACCAAATCAATACAATAATAGTCTGCAAGCCCCTCATTGCCAATTTCAAAACCTGATCTGGAAAGGTTCTTTAGATACTTTATCTTTTGATAATTCAGCTATCAAAGATAAACTACTCACATTAAATAAACCCTGTTACTTTGTCAAAGTTGGGGGAAAAATTGGTGTTACCCATGAGGGGTATTTATCCTCTGTGGAAAATACATCGTCAATCTTACGAGTGCCGATTAACACTACAGCAACAGCACAACTGCTCACTTTCATCCCCCCCATCACTCTGCAACAACTAGGAGACCCCAATTTCCTAGCATTTCATGGGGTAAAATATGCCTATGTCACCGGTGCAATGGCGGGGGGAATAGCTTCTGAAGAAATGGTGATTGCTCTGGGTCAAGCTAAAATCTTAAGCTCCTTTGGTGCAGGTGGTTTACCCCCAGAACGCCTAGAATCAGCTATTAAAACTATTCAAGCCGCTTTACCCTATGGTCCTTATGCTTTCAATTTAATTCACAGCCCCAATGATTTGGCTATGGAACGCCAGGCTGTGAAATTATACCTCAAATATGAGGTAAGAACTGTAGAAGCTTCGGCATTTTTAGATTTAACCCCGAATATAGTATATTACCGGGTTGCCGGGCTGAGTTTAAATGATGCCAATCAAATTGAAATCAAAAATAAGGTCATTGCTAAAGTTTCCCGTCGAGAAGTAGCTACCAAATTTCTCCAACCAGCACCCCCCAAAATCCTTCAAGAACTACTCGCACAAGGATTAATTACTGATTTACAAGCCAAACTTGCAGCCCAAGTACCCATGGTCTGATGATGTGACTGTCGAAGCTGATTCTGGCGGACATACAGATAATCGCCCTTTAGTCTGTTTATTACCTTCTATTATTGCTTTGCGGAATGAAATTCAAGAACAATTTCATTACCAGCAACCAGTTAGAATTGGCGTGGCCGGGGGAATTGCTACACCCCAATCAGCTTTAGCAGCTTTTATGATGGGTGCTGCTTATGTCATGACTGGTTCTATTAATCAATCCTGTGTCGAGTCTGGCGCTTGTGACCATACTAAAAAATTATTGGCTCAAGCTGAAATGGCGGATATGACCATGGCTCCCGCTGCTGATATGTTTGAAATGGGGGTAAAATTACAAGTCCTCAAACGGGGAACTATGTTTCCCATGCGAGCGCAAAAGTTGTATGAATTGTACCGTACCTACAACTCAATTGAAGAGATTCCCCCAGGAGAAAGAGAAAAATTAGAAAAGCAGATTTTCCGCAAAACTCTAGCGGAAGTCTGGGAAGCAACAGCTACTTATTTATCCCAGAAAAACCCGGCAAAATTAGGGAAGGCTGTTAATAATCCTAAGCTGAAAATGGCGCTAATTTTTCGCTCTTATTTAGGATTATCTTCCCGCTGGTCTACTTCCGGTGAAAAGGGTCGAGAGGTGGATTATCAGATTTGGTGTGGCCCAGCTATGGGTAGTTTTAATGACTGGGTGCGCGGTTCTTATTTAGCTGAACCTCATAATCGTCGGGTGGTTGATGTGGCTGATCACATCATGAAGGGAGCAGCTTTTTTATATCGTATTCAAAGCTTAAAAATCCAAGGAATGGAAATTCCTCAAGTCTACAGTCAGTATTGTCCAGATTCTTCTCAATTATTGGAGATTTAAAAAAATGACTCTACAACCATCTCATAGTGCGGCGGATATTCAAGCATGGTTAGTTACTCATTTGGCTGAGTTAATCGGGGTGGAAACTGATGAGATAGATATCAGGGAGAATTTAGAAAACTATGGTTTAGATTCAGCACAGGCCATGACTCTGGTCAGTCAGTTAGAAAAAATGTTGGGCTTTCAACCATCCCCAGTTCTTTTATGGCACTATCCTAATATTGAGTCTCTTTCCCAACGTTTAGCCGAGAGCGATCGCCTAGAATCTCCATTAGGTTTAGATACCTCTCCAGAGGCTCAACTTAACCCTATGGTTCTCAACTTAGCGGCTGAAGTTGTCCTTGACCCCACTATTGATCCTGCTAACGCTGTGAGTGTGGATGTAGCGATACCTAAGCATATATTTTTAACTGGGGGAACTGGTTTTTTAGGCGCTTTTATTATCCGGGAACTACTCCAAGAAACTGATGCGGATATATATTGTTTAGTCCGTGCTGCTAATGGGTTGGAAGCTAAAACTAAACTGCAAAATAATTTACAGCAGTATGCAATTTGGGATGAAAAGTTTAATTCTCGACTGATTGCTGTTGTGGGTGATTTGGCTCAACCACTTTTGGGGATTAATCCTGAACAATTCCAAATTTTAGCTAGCAATATTGATACTATTTATCATAGTGCTGCTTTGCTTAATTATGTCTATCCTTATTCGGCACTCAAAACAGCTAATGTTTTAGGTACTCAAGAGGTTTTGCGGTTAGCTTGTCACACTAAAGTTAAGCCTGTACATTATGTTTCTAGTGTGGCGGTGTTTGAATCCTCTGCTTATGCTGGTCATTTGGTGGAAGAACAAGATGAGTTTGACCATTGGGAAGGTATTTATTTAGGTTATTCTCAGACTAAATGGGTGGCGGAAAAGTTGGTTAAGGTCGCCCGTGACCGCGGTTTACCTGTAACTATTCACAGACCACCATTAATTGCAGGGGATAGCAAAACAGGTATTTGTAATACCCATGATTTTATCAATTTGATGACTAAGGGCTGTTTACAAATGGGGACTTTCCCTGATGTAGACTATATGTTAGATATGTCCCCTGTTGATTATGTCAGTAAGGCTATTGTTTACCTATCAAGACAGCCAGAATCTCTTGGTCAGGCTTTCCATTTACAACATCCTCAACCTATTTCTTTAAAAGATTTGGTAGAATGGGTTAAATCTTTTGGTTATCCCATAGAGATGATTCCCTATGAAGAGTGGCAATCAAAGTTAATTAATGATGTCTGTTCTACAGATAACCCTTTATATACCCTGCGTCCTTTTTTACTAGAACGCTGGTCTGATGAACAGTTGACTATCCCTGATTTATATCTGCAATCCAGAAGACCAATTATTAGTTGTCAAGCTACTTTGAAGGCTTTGTCAGGTGGTTCTATTACTTGTCCCCCAATTGATTCTCAATTGTTGATGACTTACACTTCTTACTTAGTTCAAACTGGCTTTTTAACTCTTGCTTAGTGGGTTGATCAGGTTTAGTCCCATCCCCGGACTAAACTTGTATCAGTATTGCCAACAATGCAAGTTATCAATATTGCCAGCCACCACCACAGCAGCTAAGTAATATTGCTCAGGGTTTAACTCCAACAGACTCCACTGAGATTTATGTAACCGGGCCGGTTCTGTGGGAGTTAAGCTAATTTCCGCTTGTTCTAATTTACCTAGTCCTTCTCCTGTTGCTTTTAAGTAGGCTTCTTTACAAGTCCAGTAACGGAAAAATGTTTCTTGCTGTTGTTCAGGAGATAGCGATCGCATCAAAGCATATTCTCTGGGTAAAAAGAACCTTTTCGCCAAGCTCTCTACATCACAGCTGCGGCGGGTATATTCTAAGTCTACACCAATTTGACGATGATAATTCACCGCACACACAGCTAAACCCTGAGAGTGAGACAAGTTAAACCATAGTCCAGTTTTACCTAAAGCATCTGCTAAAACTGGTTTACCACGCTCTTGATAATCAAATCGCACCTGTTGCGGTTCAATCCCCAAGTACCTACCCAATATCCGCCGCAGAATACCCCGACCAGCGATAAAATGTTCTCCAGTTCGGTGAAAATGAAATCGATTAGCACGAGCAACTTCATCACCCGATAGGGTTGCTAATAGATTTTCCCGCTGTGCTTCTGGGATATCCAGGTGAAACCGCCAAACATGAACATCATTTGGTAATAAAGTCAAGTTTTTTGGTACAGGTAGCCACAAATGATTAAAAACCGCCATGGATTACATGATTGACATTAACCTGGCATTTTGGCACACATAATTAAAAAAGGACAGATACAGTATTCATGTGGGATACATTTCATGTGCAAAGTACTAAAATTGAACCCTTTGATCAGCTATTTTATAGCCGATCGGGGGTTTTTTTATTCAAACCGCTATTGTGGGTTAATTCATTAGCCTATGGCTAAATCGAATAGTGTAGGGGAAAAGACCTTGCATCTTTTGGCTTGACATATACGCGTTCTTGTGGTTCTAACTGTAACTCATTAAAGCGATCGCGTGTTAAATGCGCCGCTACCACCTGGCCATCATCTAAAGTTAATTCTATCTGAATTTCCCAACCCAAATGTATTAACCTAGTCACTGTAGCTGGTGCAGTATTACCATGAGGCTCTCTGGAAATCGCCACATCCTGGGGTCGTAAAAATACTTGACTATGTGCTGAATCAAAGCCGGTGCTCTGGAAAATATTTGAGGTGTTAGATAAAACATTCACAGGGCCAATAAAGCTCATGACAAAAGCCGTCGCCGGATTGTCATAAATTTCTGCTGGTGTTCCCACCTGTTCTACACGCCCTTTATTCATCACCACCACCTCGTCAGAAACTTCCATAGCCTCTTCCTGGTCATGGGTGACGAAAACAGTGGTCACATGAACTTCATCATGGAGACGGCGTAACCATGCCCGCAAATCTTTACGCACTTTAGCATCAAGTGCGCCAAATGGTTCATCTAGTAATAATACTTTAGGTTCTACAGCTAAAGCCCTGGCTAATGCTACCCTTTGTCTCTGACCACCGGACAACTGTGATGGATAGCGATCGCCTAATCCACTTAGTTGCACTAAATCTAGTAACTGATCTACCCGGTTCTTAATCTTCTTGGCCGGTGCTTTGCGAATTTCTAAACCAAAGGCAATATTCTGACGCACATTCAAATGTTTAAATAGGGCATAGTGCTGAAACACAAATCCAATATTGCGCTCTTGGACACTTTGATATGTAGCATCTTTACCAGTCAGTAAAATTTTACCGCTATCTGGGGTTTCCAACCCTGCAATTAACCGCAGCAAAGTGGATTTACCAGAACCTGATGGACCCAATAAAGCCACCAGTGAACCGCTGTTAATTTCCAGATTGACTTGATTTACCGCTTGAAAGTTCCCAAAATTTTTAGATACGTTCTCAACTACTATACCCACTACTGTACCTCTTGAATGCAATCTACGGCTTCTTGCTAGGATTACCGTGTTTTACATATACCACAGATAAGCTGACCCAGGAGCAATAAATGTGATTCTGGTGGTGTCTAATCCTGGTTTTTGTATCGAAACATTAAGGAATATTGCATTTCCTTCAAAACCTGAAGGTAGAGCGGGAAACTAGACAAAACTCCGTGATAGGATGCTCTAGTTAAACGTTTTTATCAACTATTGGGAGAAGACCTTTGACACTACGGGTTGCTGTTGTTGGGTCAGGCCCTGCTGGTTCATCTGCGGCGGAAACGCTAGCAAAAGCGGGGATTGAAACTTACCTATTTGAGCGAAAACTAGATAATGCGAAGCCCTGCGGCGGTGCAATTCCCCTGTGTATGGTGGCTGAGTTTGACCTCCCACCAGAGATTATTGATCGCCGTGTGCGGAAGATGAAAATGATTTCACCTTCCAATCGTGAGGTTAATATCAATATAGTAAAAGAAGAAGAATATATAGGAATGTGCCGCCGGGAAGTCCTAGATGGTTTCCTGCGCAATCGGGCGGCAAAACTAGGCGCAAATTTAATTAATGCCACAGTTCATAAAGTTGATATACCCACAAATAATACCGACCCTTATAAAATCCACTATGTAGACCACAGCGAAGGCGGTTTACAAGGGACTACAAAAACCCTAAAAGTAGATTTAATTATAGGGGCGGATGGGGCTAATTCTCGTATTGCCAAAGAAATGGATGCGGGAGATTATAACTATGCGATCGCCTTTCAAGAGCGGATTCGCCTCCCCCAAGAGCAAATGGAGTATTACAACGACCTAGCGGAAATGTACGTCGGTGACGACGTTTCCACCGACTTCTACGCCTGGGTATTCCCCAAATATGACCACGTAGCTGTTGGTACCGGCACAATGCAAGTCAACAAAGCCACCATCAAACAGTTACAAGCTGGTATCCGCACCCGTGCAGCCAAAAAGCTAGCGGGCGGCAAAATTATCAAAGTAGAAGCTCACCCCATCCCAGAGCATCCCCGCCCTCGTCGCGTTGTCGGTCGCATTGCGTTAGTAGGCGATGCAGCTGGTTACGTTACCAAGTCCTCCGGCGAAGGTATTTACTTTGCAGCTAAGTCCGGGCGGATGTGTGCAGAAACCATTGTGGAAATGTCTAACAATGGTGCAACCATTCCCACAGAAAAAGACCTCAAGGTTTACTTGAAGCGCTGGGATAAAAAATATGGACTCACCTACAAAGTATTAGACATTCTGCAAACTGTCTTCTATCGTTCCGATGCTACCCGGGAAGCATTTGTCGAAATGTGCGATGACCTAGATGTACAGAAGCTGACATTTGACAGCTATCTGTATAAAACAGTTGTCCCCGCTAACCCCATTACCCAACTGAAAATTACTGCTAAAACTATTGGTAGTTTGATTCGCGGTAACGCCCTGGCTCCCTAAGCACAGCAGCGGGAAAATTAAACCATCTGTATAGGGGGGAAGAAACTTTTTTTCCCCTCTATCTGCGCAGACTGCGGGGATCCAGAGCATCCCTCAACCCATCACCAAGTAAATTAAAAGACAGCACAGTTAGAATAATTAAAGCAGCTGGCGGCCAAATTAACCAAGGTTGCAACACCACAATTGAAGCATTACTAGCCAAAGATAGCATATTCCCCCAAGAAGGATCAGGCTGTTGGATTCCTAAACCAATCAGACTTAATACCGCTTCCGCACCAATAAAACCCGGAACCGCCAATGTAGCAGAAATAATTACATAGGTGGCAGTTTGTGGTAAAATATGGCGGATAATAATGTAAATTGGTTTACCACCCATTGCTACTGCTGCTTGTACAAATTCTCGCTCCTTAATTGATAGTACCTGTCCCCGAATTACCCGCGCTAACCCCGCCCAACTAATCACCGACATAATCACTACAATCAAGATAAAGCGCTGGGTACTGGTTAAACCAGGTGGTAAAACTGCACCCAAGGTCACTAACAGATAAATCCCTGGGAAAGTCATTAGCACTTCTGCTAACCGCATAATTACGCTATCAATCCAACCACCAAAGTAGCCAGAAATACCCCCAATGATTAGAGCTAGGGGAAAACTAATCAATACCCCAATAATCCCAATAAATAAACTAATCCGACCACCATATACTAACCGGCTGAATTGGTCGCGTCCTTGGTCGTCAGTACCTAAAATATTTAAGGCTGTGGGACTAGCTACGCCATCCCTATCACTTATAGTCCCAAATAAATGCCAGTCTAAAGGAATACCGGGTAAAATAGTCACCTCTTCCCACTTGGGAGGAAGGGGTAAAGTTAACTGTAATAGTCGGTATTCCGCACCAGGGACAAATAACCTGATGGGTGTTGGTTGAGCAAAGTCTACTATGATTTGGCGATCGCCCGTTTCTAAATCAGTATCGCCCTGAACAGTAGGATATACATGGGGTCCGATAAATTTTCCCCGTTCTGACTGAGAAAACCAATAAACCCGAGTTGGTGGTAACAGCGAACCATTAGGCTGTGAAGCCAGAGGATTATAAGGAGCGACAAAATCAGCAGCAATTACCATTATATAGAAAATTAACAGCACAATTGCCCCAAATCGCGCCAAAGGGTTTTTCCGCAGTTTTTGCCACCAATTCATAATTTCTGCCTCTTCCATAAACGGTAATTATTATGGTACAATTACTAATATCTTATTTTTCTACTCCATCTGTCTTCACTGCGGGTGTAATTCAGTGGTAGAATGTCACCTTCCCAAGGTGAACGTCGTGGGTTCGAGTCCCATCACCCGCTTTGAGTATTTCCAGGTGATTTAAGGTGACGGTTGACGGTTGGCGGGTCAGGGTTTAAGAGCTACGACAACCGGGAGCCAGGGGTTATAAACCCCTGTCTGATAGCTGAAGTCGGATAAATCCGACTGGGTGTTGAATATAACATTATCAATAGGGTTAACAATCATTTTCTAGAGTATTATATGTAACTTACCAGTCCACTTTTAGTGGACTTTTGCTATTAGACGCTTAATTTATTCCCTGGCCAACTGTTGATGGTCACACCTCTTCCCAGTCAACAGTCAACAGTTAACAAATCCAAAAATAGCTACTTTCTAGTTAATATAATATTTCGTACTTAATGACTCAGGGTTATTTCCGTGGTGGTTCGGTCACTGATGGGGGGGGGTAAGTCGGGGCGACGGTCAAATATTATTAACCATCCTGTATCTAAATTTAATCCTGATAAATATTTATCTAATTGTATCAATCCTTGCTGTAATGGGTCGGGTTTACCCTGTTTCCATACCTTTAATTCCATCCCTAAGACCACATCCCCATAACGCAAACATATATCCATCCTCCCGGAGCCTATGGCGTATTCTCGTTCTAAGCTACCGCCCTGTGTTGATAACTATCGGGATTATTTCCCCCTAAAGTCGAAAACAGCCCCTATGCGGGGCTTTAAAACTAAACTCTTCCTTTAGCGATCGCTACCTTTAAAGTTACTGCCATAACTGGTGACAGTTACGTAATTCCTGTAGGATAATGTCGAGCTGATCAAATTACTATCTAAATCTATGAAGTTGATTCTAGCGAGTGCTTTGGTGTTTAGTAGTACTTTACAATATCCAGCACAGGTAACAGCCCAAACTAACCTACCTGCAAATACTGAACCACCTGTACAATCAGTCAAAACCCCTCCTGTACCTACTGTACCTACTAACGGAACCTCTGAACCAGTTTTTGTTCCACCAAAACCCCCTGCTGGATTAAATACTATATCTGGACGTAGAAGCGGAATGGGTAGCCGTAATGATTGTCCTGCGGTAGAAACTCCCTTGACGGCTTTAGTCCCTTTTCAAGAGCGCGTAGCGACTAGCAAACAAACCAATATATCAACGCCAGTAGATGTGTGGGGACTAACTACCTCTGAACGTCCCACATTTTGGTTTTATGTTCCCTACACTAATATAAGTGGTGAATTTGTCTTACAGGATAGCGAAGAAACCGAAATTTATAACCAGCAAAACATCACCCTTACAGACAATTCTGGTGTCATTGGTGTTTCTGTTCCATCTACTGTGGCACCATTGCAAGTAGGTAAAACATATCGCTGGTTCTTGAAAATTCGTTGTCATCAAAAACAAAGAGCGAGTGTTCCTATCTACGTAGAAGGAGACATTCAAAGAGTAAATTTGAATCCTAGTTTAGAGCAACAATTGCAAGGAACAATAGACCAGCGACAAAAAATTGCCATTTATGCTGCTCATGGTATTTGGTTTGATGCTTTGACAATGTTAGGACAACTACGCTTTGCTAATTCTGATGATGGGTCTTTAGTAGCAGGTTGGCAAAGTTTATTACAATCAGGTGGATTAGGGAACATAGCCCCCTTTCCTTTGGTTGATTATTAATAAACTGCCAATAAATTAGGGTAGTCACCGAGATACCTAATTAGGACTTACCAATACTTTCGTCATATTTTGCGTAAGTCCTGTATAATACCAATGTACTTTCATTTAGCGATAGCGAAGCGCTGCTGCAAGCAGATCGCCTGTGCCAGTTGCGTAAGTCCTAATCCTCTTAGAGATAATTTCTACAACCAATTACCAACTAACACATAGGGAGCCCAGTACATAGGACGATTATATACAGGATCATTGAGCAGTTTTAATTGAGCAAGGCGTAAAGCCTCTGCTGTTGTGACTTCGCCAGTTGTTAACTGACGATAGAATTCACCAATAAATAAAGCAGTGGAGTTATCACCAATTTGCCATAAAGATGCTAAGGTACTCCGCGCTCCTGCTTTAATAGCAACTCCTGCTAATCCCAAAACAGCGCGGTTATCTCCTGCTGCGGTTTCGCAAGCACTCAGAACCAGTAATTCAATTGGCTCAGTGCGATTTTGCTCTCTAGTTTTGAGTAATCCATCTAATTCTTTAACATAGATGCGTCCGTTTGCTGCTAGAATGAAAGTTTCTTCTGCTTTGGAACTAAATTTTCCGTGTGTTGCTAGATGAACTACTCTAAAAGGTTGGATATTAATTTTTTGTTGTAAGTTTTCTTTAGTAAAATCTTGATCCAAAAGTGTACTTGTTGTTATACCCAATTTTTGCATTAAATCTAGTTCTTTCTGGACATAGGGAAGGGGGGTAAAATTTTCGTTTTTGGGTGGTTGTGATAGTCCTCCTACTAGGGTATTTATTTTTCTTTGTACTAAAGGTCTGGGGGTAAATAATTGCAGTCCTGGACTCAAAGCTACAGCATATTTCTGGATTAAGTACTCTTTGCCATCATACAATGCAGCTATGGGAATATTTCTCAAAGAACCATCTGGTATAAATACTAAAGTTTTAACTCCACTGTTTTGCAGATCTGCTTCCACAGGTTTAATTAACAAATTATAAAGTTTTTGCGATTCTTGTTTAAGTCTCTTCTGGGTATTGGGTTCAACTATTGCTTCTCGCATTTTTGTAATTACCTCCTCTAAATTCACACAGTTATCTTGAGAGGTACAGTTACTTTGAGGGGATATGTGCATCAAAGGTTGTTTGGGAAGTTTGAGGATAACCTCTAATTTATTGTTTAAAATAATTGGGTAGAAAATGGCTGTATCTGGATTATCGCGGTCTACTACTTCGTCAAGCAGCACAAATTCATTATTTAAGCAAGCCTCTCGGAAAAAATTATCTAATTCTGCTATTTGTAATGCTTCTATGCGTTGCCTTACTTTGTCTAAATCCGGTTTCCCTTCTCCTGACTCTTGTAATAACAGTTCCACTGATTGGCGATAAATGGGTTCCACACTATCTCGGAAATTGAAGCGTACTTGTTGGTTGACATTGACTAAATCGCTGCGCAGAGACTGGAGTGTTGAAACGGCGGCATCATAAGCAGCGATCGCACCCTGGATGTTTCCTTTGACTTTCAATAAGCGTCCTAACTGCCACTGCCAAAGGTAGGCAATATCTGAAGCATTGATTCCCAGAGCGGTTAATAATGCTTGCTCGGTTAAATCCTGGGCTTCTTGCCACTGATTGTTCTGCTCATACAATCTTCCTAAAATTCCTAACCCATAGGATTCTCCACGCTGATTACCTATAGCTCTGGCTTGTTTAACGCTGTTGGCGAGAATTTGGGCAATATCTTCTTTGTTACCAATGTTAATGATAGTATCAGCAAAATTTATACTGGCATAAATACTAGCTTGATTATTAGGTAGATTAGTAAGTTGGGATTGAATTGTCGGGATTAATTCTTTCGCTGCTGCTATATCTTTATTCTCAACCAACAAACTGAGCAAATTGATTTGAGCTTGAACTTTGGTGAGTAGCTGGGGGGCAATGGCCGCAGCTTGCTGGTAATGGGCGATCGCATCTTCAGTATTACCTAATGCTCTGACAGTATTACCAAGATTCAATTCTGTCATGCTAATTTCTGAAGGTAGTTGCAGTTTTTGAGCAATTTCTAAGCTTAGTTGTAATGTTTTCTGGGATTTATCTAACTCCCCCAATTGTTGCCAAGTATTGCCAAGAGAACGCAAAGCTGCCACTTTCATGGGTGAATTTGGTTCGTTTTTTAACTGTTGCTCCCTTGAGGACAAAATCTTTACAGCCCGACGGTAAAAGCCAGCAATCCGCCAAGCTTGTGCTTGGTTAATACTACTGCGGGTTACTCCGGCATTGTTACCTAATTGCTGCCAAATTCCCTCTGCTTGTTGGGCAGTTTCTACGGATATATCTGCTTGTCCCAGTCCCAGTTGCAGTCCTGTTTGAATGTCTAAAGTTTGCGCCAACACTTCCAGCCATTCTGGGTTTTGGGTCTTGATTTGTAGCTGTTGCTGTTTCTCATCCCAACCTAGTAAATTTAAGCTAGTTTTGATAGCTTGTGAGGCTTCTGTCAACGAGCCCATCTGCTGATATACCAGACAGAGGTTACTTAGGGCTGCGGCTTGTCCCAGTCGATCGCTCTGTTGCTCATAGATACGGTTAGCTTTTTGTAAAATAGTTACTGCTTGGGTTAAGTTTCCTGCTTGATACTCAGCTTCTGCTTGTTCCAAAAGCTGCTGTGGTGTTGTGGTTGAAAATTGGCTGTTGTGGCTATGAATTTTACCTACTGGATATGTGTCTGGTTGTTGAGCAAAGGTAAGGGGGGTAATAGTCATTATAAAAGTTAGAGTAAATAATATTACATATAGAAACGATAATTTAACTACTTGCCTTGCCAGCAGAAGCCTTATTGACTTGAATTTACCAAAATTAATTAACGCCATTTGATACTCTCCTGTTCCAATTTTTCAGACATTTTCTAACGAACAGGACAAGAGGCAGATGTTTGCCCAAGACTGCTAGGAGTAACTTCTGGAGCTTGGGCTACTAAGTAGATAGTACCATGAGCATCAACTACCCAACCCGAGGCTTCCACAATGGGAGGAGGAGAAACTGGGTAAGTGGTAATCACTGTTGATGCTTGTGGCTCGGTTTCAACTTTGGCGGAGTTTGGTGGAGCGGTTCTAGGCTTCACCCACTGTGCTAGGGTACTGGTATCTTGTAATGGTTCAGTGGCACTCAATGGTAAACCGCCTCGTCCTGTAGCGACGAAGGAACTCTGACTTTGGGTGCTTCCAGGTCTGCAAGAGTTATCAAGCTGGGAGGGATCAACTAGATTTGAGGGTAGTGTAACTAAACCGTTGCTGGGGTCAACCTCTGGTGTGTTAATTTCTACCGTACCAGTAAATTCTGGACTTGCCCCTGTGGCAGTAATATCATTGTTTTGGGTGAGTGCATTGCGGGACTGACTGCCCAGAACAGCTTTTGCATTAATTGTTACTCGACCTCCACGAAAATCAGTAGAATTTGCACTAATATCGCTATTTTCTGCGGCGACTAGGAAGTCAGTGTTAATATTGATGTTACCGCCAATTACATTCTCCCCTCTTGCGTTGGTGGTGATGTTGCTGTTGCGAAGCATAATCACATTTTGGGAGCGCAAGTTAATGTTTGCCTGCTGTTGATTGGGGTCAGCACTAATCCCACGAGTATCAGCACTAAGGAAGCCTTTGTTATCTAAACGGATGGAATGGGCATTCACGTTTAAACTACCTGCTGTACCTAATCCCTCACTACGTACAACAATAGCTCCCCCATCCCGTACTTGCAAAATATCAGTGTTAATGGTCAGGTTACCCGCCCCCGCCGCAAAACTTGACTCAGAACTAGTAGATAAGGCGCTGGGATTTCCATCGTTGCTATTAATACCAATTATTTTTATATCAGAGGCATTTAATCTCATATTTCCTGCATTTCCTCTACCAAAAGTAGCAGTGCCAACTTGCCCTCCATTCTCTATTAACAGAGTACTGGTGTTAATTATAAGTTCTCCTGCATTTCCTGTGCTACCAGGGTTAGCAATATTACCAAATCCAGTGGTCAGATTATTAGATTCTTGAGTTGTTGAACCAATCACGTGTATGGAGGAGGTATTCAATACCAATTTTGCTGCATTACCTGAACTAAAAGTGCTAGCCAAAATTTGAGCCCTATCTCGTAGAGTTAACTTGTTCGTGTTAATATCTATATTTCCTGCATCTGAAATACCCAAAGTAAAAGAACTGATACTAGTATTAATACCTGTAGCAACAATTAATTCTGAAAAAGTTTTACCTCCAGTCATGTCAATTGAGTCGCTGGATGTAATGCTAATATCACCCGCCTTACCATTGCCAAATGAACTAGTTCCTATTAATCCTCTATCCTGAAGAGTTAAATTCTGTGTGTTAAGGCTGAGATTGCCAGCGTCTCCATTACTACCAAAGCGATTTCCTGTTGCTAATAAAGAATCAATTACTTCTACTGACTTAGAAGCGTTGACATTAACATTTCCTCCTCTGGCTTGACCAAAAGTGGAAACAAGTATAAAAGCTCCATTCCTGAGAATCAATTTACCCGTATTTATGGCTAAATTTGCCCCCATTCCAGTACCAACAGTGACACTAAAAAAGCCGTTGCGAAACTCAGAGGGATTGACTGTGGGATCTATAATCTGTGCAAAGGCTTGCTCAAATCTTCCTGTACCAATCACTTCTACGGAATCTGTAGCGTTGACTCTAATATCTCCACTTGAGATTGGCCCTGCGGTAAATGACGCAATGCGCGACCCTTGACTGATTTGCAAATTACCTGTTTGTATTTGGATTCCGCCGCCACGGATAATACCACTGGTATCAATGTTTGTCTCGTTGCTGAGTTGAATGTTACCAAAATTTTCCACACCATCATAGTCCAAGGAAAAGCCTTGGCTTGTAGGAGAAAGGCTCACTAAACCCTCTCCTGCAACACTTCCCAATTCTAATGTTCCCCCATTCGTCTTTAGTGTTGCTCCCTCTAGACTGATATCACCACCGACTAAAGCTAAGGTTTGATTGGGTTGGATCTGCAACCCTGTTGTAGTGTTAATGGCAAAACCCTGACTATCTCCTTTGACTTGAATTGTGCCGGGATTTTTCCCATATTGCAAACCAATGGGGGTGCTGATTGCTAGTAGGGGGGCGCTTTCTGATGTCCTGGTACTAAACAGTGTACCATCTGCAAATTTGATACTATTGGCTGTACTGGCAATAAAAGAACCGTTAATATTTAAATGCGCATTTTCTCCAAATACAATTCCATTAGGATTGATAAAAAAGAGGTTGGCATTACCTAAAACCCCCAGTGTCCCCAAAATATGAGAAACATTAGTTCCCGTCACCCGTGTTAAAATATTCTCGATGCCACTGGGATTGTTAAAATATGCCCCTCTTCCTGAGTCAATATTAAATTCTTGAAAGCTGTGGAATAGGTTGACTCCGCGAATTGCACCCCCATCGATTATGTCACTGGAAATGTCATTGATAGTCTGGTTAGGGGTGACAACCGAACTTTCATGACCTAGAGTATTATCTGGGATGATTTCCGCTCTGGCTGAGTTCAAAAAAGTTAGACTCAAGCAGATCAGGCTACTTACTAGGAACCAAGGGCAAATATAGGTAAATCCCATCACTACTGTTTTTTATTAAAACTGGGCTTTTGGGGGCATATTACCATTTTCTTAAGTATCACTGAATACGATTATATGAAGTTTATGAAAACTTCATACAGATATATACATACTAGAAAGGATGATAAAATACAGAAAAATATAACCCGTTCTCTTGCCATGTTCTGTCTGGGGAGTCAACAGATACAAGAGGAATACCCCAGTCAAGACGTGCTGTGAAGCGATCGCCTTGTGACCAGCGCCAACCTAAACCCACGGCTGCTAATGTGTTAGAGTCAGGATTCTTGCCAGAATTATTCCAGGCTAACCCAAAATCAATAAAAGGTATCACGTGTAATACTCCTCTTGACTGGGATAACCGCACCACTGGGATTTGGACTTCCGCCCCAGCTACAGCACCATTATCTGCTAACAGAAAATCTTGGCGATAACCCCGCACACTATCTATACCACCTATACCAAACTGTTCTAAAGGTAGCAAGCTTATAGATGCTATTTGAGTATTAGCACGCACAATCAATAAAGTCTCTGGTGCTAACAGGCGCGCCCATTGGGCTTGTCCTTGCCAGGAAAAAAACCGACTATCAGGAGTATCACTATTAATAGTAGCATTAAACGCGCCTATACCCAGATTAAATTGCGATCGCACCGCAATCACTTGGCGGCTATTACGAGTTGTCCATTCTTGAAAAAACCGTAATGCAGATATGCGTGCGCGCCCCTGGTCATCAGCACCCAAGGAAGGAAAAGGTAAACGTTCTCCCTCAATATAAGTAGCTTCACTTTCTCGCCGTGAAGCCGTCAATCCCAAAGCTAACTCCCCCCCCTGGGTTTGTATGAGGGGTTGACGAACAGTCAGCTCATAGTAACCAGATGAAGATTGAATATCAAGAATATTAAACGGTTCTTCAATCACATTACTAGATGATGTGCCGAAATTAAAGCTGATTGTACCATTGCGGGGATTGAGAGGTAAGGTGTAGCTACTATCAAAACTGTTGCTACCATCGTTATTAGCATAAGCTAAACTCAAACTATCTCCCACACCCAGTAAGTTAGCTTCTTTGAGTTGAAGGTCACGGCGAAAACTACCCACACTCGGAGATCGACCATTATCTAAGGCTACTTCGCTACTAAAAGATTTTGCTTCCCTCACTTGTACTTCTAACAAATTTGTGCCTGGACTTAGTCCTGCTGACAATTCAGCGAACAAGTTTTCAATCAAAGGATTAAGTTGCAGTAGTTGTAGTGCTTCTAGTAACTTATCTCGATTTAGGGGTACTGATGTCGCTAATGCTAAACGACTACGGACATAATTGGGGTTGAGTCGGCGCGTACCACTAATTTGGATATCTTCTAATTTACCTTCAAGCACCTGAATTTTAATCACACCCGAATCAATTGCTTGCAGTGGAATATATGCACCGGAAGTAATGTAACCCTTGTTAAGATATAATTCAGTGATTTGGTCGCGAGCTTGAAACAGTTCAGTTAAAGTAATTGGTCTATTAGTAAATTCAGCGGTAACCTTGGCTAACTCTTCTGGGCTAAATACTGTACTACCCACTACATCAAACTTTTGAACCGTAATAGTTTGCGGAACATCCTCTAGTGTAGGTGGCTGAGATTGGGTATCTGGAAAAGAGGGTGGGAGTAGTTGTGCTGGTGGTGGTAATGGTTGGAGTGGTTGGGGTGTTTCTAGGGGAGATGGGGCGGGGGGTTGAATATCTTGGGGGGGCGGTAATTGTTGCGATCGCCTGAAATTACCATTTGATATTTGTGTATTATCAACAGTTTGAGCCAATGAAGGATGATTATTAATACTATTTATTAACAGAAAAATACTTATAATATACCAAGAGATTTTTAGCGTTTTTCGGCATTGATACATCATGTGATGAGAATGTTGTTGAGCACAGTGGTACAGCTAAGGCTTCAGATGTGAATATTACTTCATTTCTTAGCCTAAAAATAGATATTTTGACTAAAAACGTCCACCAACTATGACTAAAAGGCGAATCAAGCGACTTAAGCAACTGTGTGATTGAGTTGCTGGTAAATACTTTGCTTAGTTGCGCAAAAAGGATAATATTCCCATCCCCGTACTTCCTCAATTGCTTTTGGATTACCATTTTATTGGTGTATGTTGTGTGATTACACACACAAGTATGACATCTTGCGCGGATCTTCTTATTCAGATAAACTAGTATAAGTTGCCAAATTTTCATAAAATCACCATTTTTTCGCTAAAAAAAGTTTATTTTTAATGAGTATATGCGTTATCGCCAAGATATTACCGAATTATTCTCAACATTCGCCCAGTTGGATGCAGGTAGATTCCAGAAATGGTTAACAGATCCCAACTTGGATCGTAGCATCAAAAAATGCTTAAATGAAACCCCAGAAGCATCGAATGCCAAAAACTTTTGGGCAATTTATTGGCACAAACACTGGCAGAACCAATCCCATATTCTTGCCAAGAGGCACTTGTCTGCTTATTTACAAGAACAATGTTATTGGGCGGCTCACAAGACTGTGGCTAAATTTACCATCAATGAATATAGTCTAGCTGACTACTTCCAGCTGGCAAATGCTGAGATAGAAAATATCCTCAAAGGCTTTAAACCTGAAATTAGCAGTAATTTACAAGCCTATGCTCAAATAGCAATTCCCACCCGGCTAAAAGATATTTTACGGCAACGCAAGGAAGCGGATAGCTGCACTAATTGGGCATTGTTACGCAAAGTGAGCAAAAAGCAGGTATTAGCATCTCTATCACAGGCTGGATTATCACCAGCCATAATTGCCCAACATCGTTTAGTTTGGTGTTGTTTTAAAGAACTTTATGTCCCAAACCAGGTGGGAGCTAATAGTAAATTACCAGAACCAAATCGCCAACTTTGGGAAGATGTCGCCAATCTCTACAACAGCGAACGACTAAACCAATTAAGTCAACAGATTCCACAATGCAGTGCAAACACAATTGAACAGATTATAACTCGTACTGCTACCTACCTGCGCGCTTATCTCTATCCACCAGTGAGTTCTCTAGATGCACTCAAATCGGAAGATGGCTCTAACATCACCTTGGATTTACCAGACCCCTCCTCAGACTCATTAATTGCTGATATCCTAGCCCAAGAGGATGCGCAAAACCGCCAAAATCAACTTTCTCAAATGAAATCTGTCTTGTCAAAAGCTTTACAGGTATCTAATGCCCAAACCCAAGAAATACTTAAACTCTACTACCAACAGGGACTGACTCAACAGGATATTATTAAAAAATTACAGATTAGCCAACCTACGGTTTCTCGCCGCTTGATTAAAGCCAGAGAATCCTTGTTAGCAGCCTTAATCAACTGGAGTCGGGAGACATTGAATATTTCTATAACTTCCAACCAAATAAAAGATATGACCAATCTTTTGGAGGAATGGCTCAGAAGTAATGATCACCCAATCTAATTTCAAAATCACTTTTAATAAAAAAGCATTAAAAATGAGTTATGTATTTGCCGATCCCAGAGAATGGGAGTTAGAAATTTCACCAGCACTTCAAGAGCAGTGTTGGCGAAACAGCCAAGTTTATGCCACACCTAGCAGTCGTTGGCGCGCCTATATTAATCAAATTTGCTTAGATGTATTTTTAAATTGGATACAAGTAGATTATGTTCCTGAAGCTACTGCCTGGGAATGTATACCTGGCGTTTCAGGTTTTTGGGAGTTTGTCAATGGTACTGTAGTTTTACTAGGACACAAGCGAGTGGCCTTAATTCCCAGTGAGGCAATAGATGATGGTGAGTTAGAAGTACCTCAAGAATGGGTAGATATTCCCAACTGGGCAGCAGATTATTATATAGCAGTGCAAGTGAAAACAGAAGATAACTGCGTGAGATTTTGGGGCTATACAACCCATCAAGAACTTAAATCATTGGCTAATTATGACCCTGTAGATAGAACTTATTGTCTAGATACCCAGGATTTAACTAAAGACCTCAATGCTTTTTGGATGACTTACCAATTCTCCACCGAAGAGATGAAAACTGCTATAGCTCCTCTGGGAGAATTATCCGCTACGCAAGCTGAAAATCTGTGCCAGCGTTTAGGAAATCCTGCTGTAGCTTTTCCTAGATTATCAGTACCATTTATCACCTGGGGAGCGTTACTAGAAAATCAACAGTGGCGGTGGCGTTTATATCAACAGCGACAACCAAGACAAGAGTTACAGTTTTCCGGGAAACAAGTTAATCTGAGTAATTGGCTGACAGGTATTTACGACGGCTCATGGCAAACCATTGAAGCATTTTTTGGCACAAATTCTCAAAGTTTAGCTTTTAGTTTTAGGAGTGGTTCTGGGTTAGCAAGTGCTGGTGTTAAACGAGCCAAATTAATTGACTTGGGAATGCAGCTAAAATCTGAACAACTGGTGTTACTAATTGCTCTCTCACCAGAAGCAACCCCAGAAATTAGTATTCGCGTGCAATTACATCCTGCTAATGGAGAAACTTATCTACCTGCTAATATAAAATTGGCTTTGCTTACAGAATCAGCCGAGGTAATTTATCAAGTACAAAGTCGAGGACAAGATAACTACGTGCAATTGCCGCGTTTTCATGGAGAGGTGGGAGAATGTTTTAGTATCCAAATTTCTGGTGACGATTGGCAAATAATAGAAAATTTTGTGGTTTAATTAGCCGAAAATTAGTCTATGAGCAAATTATTAGTTTTCAGTTTGTTAGGAGGTGACTTTAAGCAAGGGTTTGCTGTAGTTACTGCTCAGTTTTGGAATACTAACCAATTAGTACCTGTAAAGTTTATCGGTAGTTTGCCAGCAGTACCAGAGCTTCCCAATACTTATCACAAATGGCGATCGCTCTATGAAGCCTTACACTATTGTTTGGGCAATAATCAAAGGATCAAAGTAGATGAGCAAGGTGTTACTAATATTTCTGTAAATGACTTTGATGATGTATGTCAGCAACTACAAAGAAATATTAATGCTTGGCTCAAATCTGAGTCATTTCAGAAAGTTGAAAGGCAGTTGCGGACTTTACTTAATCCTCATGATGAAATTAGAGTGATTTTTGAAACAAATATTCCCCTGCTGCATCGACTACCTTGGCATTTGTGGGATTTTTTTGAGGATTATCCCCGGGCTGAATTAGCTTTAAGTAATCCAGAATATACAAATACTCTAATATCACAAAAACACCCCACAGGTCAAGTCAAAATTTTGGCGGTTTTAGGTAATAGTGTTGGTATCGATATTGAAAAAGACCGTGCTGGGCTTGAAGGTTTAGCAGATACCCAAGTCAAGTTTCTGGTAGAACCAAACCGCAGAGAACTGGATGAGCAACTGTGGAATCAGAATTGGGATATTCTGTTTTTTGCAGGACATAGTGCTAGTCTTGCAGATGGAGAAATAGGGCAAATTGAGATTAATCAGACAGATAGTTTAACCATTCCTCAGTTAAAAAATGCACTGAGGAAGGCAATTATACACGGTTTAAAACTAGCAATTTTTAATTCCTGTGATGGCATTGGTTTAGCGCGGAATTTAGCGGATTTGAATATTCCGCAAATGATTGTTATGCGCGAACCCATACCAGATTTAGTAGCGCAAGAGTTTTTGAAAAAATTTCTTTTTGCTTTTGCTGGGGGTAAGTCATTATATGCGGCTGTGAGAGAAGCCCGGGAAAGATTGCAAGGCTTAGAAAATGACTTTCCCTGTGCCAGTTGGTTGCCTGTAATTTGTCAAAATCCTACCACTTTGCCGGTAACTTGGCAAGAAATTTGTGGAAGTTATAATAATAATAAAAATAAATCTCTAGATATTAGTTCTTTAAGCAGCAAAATTTTGACTCGAAAGTGCAACTTATGGACTGTACTTTTGATGAGTGTAATCATTGCCTTCTCAACTCTAGCTTTGAGATATTTAGGAACTCTTGAGACAGCAGAACTGCAAACTTTAGACCAAATGCTGCGACTGCGACCAAAAGAAGAGCAAGATGCAAGGTTACTAGTTGTGGAAATTACCGAAAAAGATATCCAATCTTACCAACAAGAGATTGTCCGAGGCACGAAATCAATCCCAGATTATAAGTTAGCTGAGTTACTGCACAAATTACAACAATATCAACCGCGAGTAATTGGACTGGATCTTTATCGAGATTCTCAAGACCCTAAACAACCAAACCAGAAAGACCTGGTTGATGAACTAAAAGCAGATACAGTTGTTGTCGTTTGCAAAGGTAAAGATCATAAATTTGACCCTGAAGGTGTAAAACCACCCGAACAAGTACCTGTAGAACGTCAAGGTTTTACCGATGGAATTGAAGATTCTGACTATATCGTTCGGCGGCAAATTCTCATGATGGCGCAAGAACCTTCATCTGCTTGTCAAACCAATTATTCATTAAGTTTTCAACTGGCGGCTCGTTATTTATTTGACAAAAATATTCAAATTAATAATTTAAATAAGAATTATATCAAGTTTGGCAGTAAAGTATTGCAACGCTTAAAGCCTGGGCGGAGTGGTGGTTACCAACAAGGGGTAGATTTAGGTGGCTTTCAGGTCTTACTCAACTACCGCGATCGCAATTTCCAGAAAGTTTCTCTAGAAGATATCTTCAATGATAGAGTCAACCCTGATTTAGTCAAAGATAAGGTAATCCTGATTGGAGTCACCGCTAACACTGTCAGCGATATTTGGTCAACTCCCTACAGTGTTGTACAACACCCAGCAAGAATACCAGGTGTGTTGATACAAGCACAAATGGTGAGCCAAATTATCAGTGCTGTTTTAGATCAACGAGTTATGCTGTGGGTTTTGCCTTACTGGGGTGATATTCTGTGGATTTTTGGATGGTCTTTAATATCTGGCTTAATTATTTGGCGTATTGATTCACGTTTAGGTCAAGGCTGCACCATCGTGACTACAGTTATAGTTTTATACGGTTTTTGTACAGTCATTATTAGTACATATGGGGCATGGGTTCCTTTTGTGCCTTCAGCCTTAGCTGTGATTGTAACTGGGTTTTGTGTTGCTGCACGTAAGTAAAACCCTATTTATATTGGTTTAATAAATACAATATATTTCTGTGAGCATTACTAACTTGCTCGTGTCTGTGAAAAATTAGTCGGCCAACTGTGAATAAAACCAAAAAACCCAACCAATTAGTTAGTAGTGAACAAAAAACTTTCTAACAATCCCAGATTCAGGAGATGACCATGGCTAATTTTCTTTTTGCTCCCTATCTTGAAATTGATTTGACCAGCGAATTTGATTTGTCTGAGGTTCTGAATGGAGTAATGCACAATTCTTCTAATTATCTTAGGAGCTTCCGCAATGATCCAGGGTATATGCAGAAATTGGAAACTGCATTTGGTACTGGTTTTGATGCGGAAGTAGCTAATCAATTATTTGATAGTTTTGCTCAAGGGGATTTTAGTGCTGTTCCTAGGATCGAAATTGTAAGTCGTAATGACATTAATGGTGCAAATGGGGCTTTTTCTAGCACTACAGGCAAGATTTATCTAGCTGCTGAGTTTGTTAGTCAGAATGCTAATAATGTTGATGCTGTTGTGGCGGTATTGTTAGAGGAAGTTGGGCATTTTGTTGATGCACAGATTAATACAACTGATGCAGCAGGGGATGAGGGTGATATTTTTGCGAGGTTGGTGCAAGGGGAGAGTTTAAGTGAGTCAGAGTTAGGGGTGTTGCGGGGTGAGGATGATACCGCGACGGTGACTTTGGATGGTCAGGTTGTTGAGATTGAGCAGAATTCAAAGAAAGTCACCAATAATAACGATAGTGGTGCAGGTTCGTTGCGTCAAGCCATCATTGATGCTAGTAATACTCCTGGAGTGGATACCATTGATTTAACTGGCGTTAGTGGCACAATTTTTCTCAACAGTTCCCTCGGCGATCTTAATGCAGGTAATGACATTAATTTTATTGATGATGGTAACACTACTATTGATGGTAAAAATACCCGTCAAATTATTACCGTAAATGGGGCTAATGTTATTTTCTCTAGACTAACCTTTGCTAATGGTTTAGCCAGAGGAGGCGATGGCTACGGTGGTGGTGGCGGTGGTTTAGGTGCTGGAGGGGCGCTGTCTATCTTGGAAGGGAATGTCACCCTTAATAATGTGACTTTTACAGGAAATCGAGCATTTGGGGGTAATGCCAACGGCAATGCAGGTGGAGGTGGCAATGGGGGAGAATATTACGGTACAAATCGTAATGGTGATCATGGTCAATATGGAAGTGTAGGTGGAGGATTCAATAACAGGGCTGTTTCATATGGTGGTGCTCGTGGGGAAAAAGTAGAGGGTGGTGCTGGTGGCGCTGGTGGCGCTGGTTTAGGTGGTGCTGGTGTTATTTTGGGACTAGCCGGTGGCGGCGGCGGCGGCGGTGCCGGTGGCGACCATAATGGTGGTGCTTGGAGTTGGAATGGTGGTGCTGGTGGTGCTGGCGGTGCTGGTGGTTATGGTGCTGGCGGCGGTGGCGGCGGCGGCGGTGGTGGTGCTGGTGCTAAATGGTCGGATAAATGGCAGGGTAATGGTGGTGCTGGTGGCGGTGCTGGTTCATTTGGGGGAAATGGTGCTCATGGTCTTGGGGGGAAACGAGGTGAATGGTATGGTAATACCAGTGGTGTAGCTGGAGCATCTGGTGGCAGAGGTGGTGGTGGCGCTGGTTTAGGTGGTGCGATTTTCGTCAACTCTGGGGCAAGTTTAACCCTACTCAACAGCGTTTTTACTAACAACTCAGCCACAGGTGGTACTGGTGCAAATAATGGTCAAGGTCTTGGTGCGAACATTTTTGTTCGGGACGGAGCTACAGCCCAAGCCATTGGCACAAACTATAACAATACTTACGGTACTATTGAGACTCGTCCCTTCTCCAATGTTTTCTACCAGTATAAAGATCAGTCTAAAGATTATGGGTCTATCTATAGACTTAGTAGTACTTCTGCTACATGGGAACAAGCTCAAGCTCAAGCACAGAGTTTAGGTGGAAATCTTGTCACCATTAACTCTCAAGCCGAACAAGACTGGCTAGTTAATACCTTTGGTAGTAGTGAACAACTGTGGATTGGACTGACAGATAAGGATACAGAAGCCGATACAGATGGCACTAAATTTAAGTGGGTGAGCGGTGAAACCTCTACTTACAGGAACTTCTTTACCAATGAACCAAATAATGCTGGTAACGAAGATTATGTGGCGATGAATTTTAATGATCCTGGCAAATGGAATGATTACGGTAGTACCCATTCTTCAAGAGGCATTATTGAAAACAAGTTTTATGAATGGAACGGCAGTAAATATCTCTTAACGGGAGCTGCTACATGGGAACAAGCTCAAGCTCAAGCACAGAGTTTAGGTGGAAATCTTGTCACCATTAACTCTCAAGCCGAACAAGACTGGCTAGTTAATACCTTTGGTAGTAGTGAACAACTGTGGATTGGACTGACAGATAAGGATACAGAAGCCGATACAGATGGCACTAAATTTAAGTGGGTGAGCGGTGAAACCTCTACTTACAGGAACTTCTTTACCAATGAACCAAATAATGCTGGTAACGAAGATTATGTGGCGATGAATTTTAATGATCCTGGCAAATGGAATGATTACGGTAGTGGCGGTTCTTTAAGAGGCATTATTGAAATCAAAGAGTATAACACTATCGTAGGTGGATATTTCCCCGAATGGGCAATATATGGTCGTGATTTTCAAGTCGAGGACATTCCAGGGGATAAACTAACTCATGTTTTTTATGCGTTTACAAAAATCGACGAAAATGGAGAAGTAGCAATATACGATCCTTGGGCGGCGATACAACATCCATTTAATGGGAAGTATACTTGGCAAGAATCAGAACAAGGTTTAGCGGGTAATTTTGCTGAACTCCAAGCTTTAAAACAAGAATATCCCCATCTGAAAACCATGATGTCTATTGGAGGTTGGTCACTTTCTGTCCTTTCTCTGATGCAGCTTTAACTGAAGCCTCACGGGAAAAATTTGCTGCTTCTGCAGTAGATTTGATGGTTCAATACGGTTTTGATGGCTTGGATATTGACTGGGAATATCCTGTTAGTGGGGGTTTAGAAGGTAATATTAATCGTCCACAAGACAAACAAAATTACACCCTATTACTAGAAGAAATACGGGAAGAGTTGGATGAACAAGAAGCCATAGATAATCAAGATTATCAGCTGACTATTGCTTCCCCTGCTAGCTTGTCCACTATAAATAACTTTGAGTTAGGGGAAATTTCTGAACACATTGACTTCTTCACTCTCATGGCCTATGACTATCATGGTGCTTGGGAAAATACTACCAACCATAATGCTCCTTTATATGCTGTTCCAGGACAGCAGTCCATAGACTCTACCATAGACGCCTATCTTGATGCTGGGGTTCGTGCAGATCAGATAGTTCTGGGAGTTCCTGCATATGGACGCGCTTGGTCTGGTGTACCTAGTACCAATAATGGACTATTTCAGTCATCTAGTGGTGCGGCTTCGGGAACATGGGAAGCAGGTAGTTATGACTACAAAGATTTGTATAACAAACTCCAAGAACAACCCAGTGTATATACTCGTTACTGGGATGATTTGGCAAAAGTCCCCTATATTTACAGTCCTACCGACCAGGGTGGGATGTTTAGTTCCTACGAAGATAGTGAGTCAATTGGCATCAAGACTGACTATATTAAAGAGAAAGGTTTAGGTGGTATATTCTTCTGGGATTTGTCTGGTGATTTACCCGGTGATAATAATGATTCTTTAGTCAATATTGCAGCGACAAATTTAGCGACTAGTGAGCCTGAAACCCCAGAAATAGCGATCGCCCCCACCAACGCCATACAGTTAGAAGGTAACGAAGGACTTACCCCCTTTACCTTCACAGTTACCCGCACAGTGGATACAGGTATCAGCACTGCTAACTGGGCGGTTACAGGTACGGGAACCAACCCTGCTAACGCCGCCGACTTTGGCGGAACCCTCCCCACGGGTACGGTCACCTTTGCTGCGGGGGTAAAATCTCAAGTAATTACAGTCAATGTCAGTGGTGATACTGTAGTAGAACCGGAGGAAACCTTTACCGTTAGCCTATCTAACCCCAGTAACGCTACCCTGACCACTGCTACTGCTACGGGAACCATTAGGAATGATGATACACCACCCGTGGAGAGCGATCGCCAACAAATTACATCATTAGACAATTTAACTGCTGCTCCTGGCGGTGATGTATCTATTCCCCTGTTCTACAACACTTCCAACGGTGACAACACCCTGACGGGTATTAGTCTGCGGTTGCACTACAATTCTGATGAACTGAATTTCCAAACTGTAGAAAACCTGTTCAATAACAATCTATTTGTTGCAGTAGAAGACCTAGCTGATGGTACAGACTTAGATAACGACCCCAACACTGACAGTTTTATCCAATTTGGCTATACTGACTTTGCTGGTAACTGGCCTAACCAAACCCTACCGTTAAAGTTAGCGGATTTCAACTTTACCACCACTGACAACTTTGCCGGAACTCAACTTAATCTGACTTCCGATAATTTAGCCCCTGGTTATGGCCTAGAAGCAGACCCGATTTTAGTCAGTAAGCAGGAATGGAATTTTGATATTGACGGGAATGGAGAAATCAAAGCCCTTTCCGATGGCATTATGATAGTACGCCATCTGTTTGGTACTTTCCCCGATGAGAGATTAACTGAAGGTGCGATCGCTCCTAACGCCACTCGCAACCTAGCAGAAATTCAAGCCTACTTACAACAAGGGGTAGATAACCAATACTTAGATATTGACGGGAATGGAGAAATCAAAGCCCTTTCCGACGGCATTATGATAGTACGCCATCTGTTTGGTACTTTCCCCGATGAGAGATTAACTGAAGGTGCGATCGCTCCTAATGCTACCAGGGATTTAACCCAGATACAAGCACATTTAACTCAGTTCAGCACAGTAATATAAATATTTTCTGACGGTTGACGGTTGACGGTTGACGGTTGACGGTTGACGGTTGACGGTTGACGGTTGACGGTTGACGGTTGACGGTTGACGGGTCAGAACAGTCAGGGGTTAAAACCCCTGTCTGATAGCGATAGCGTGGCGTTAGCCATAAGCTAAAGTCGGATTTATCCGACTGGGTGTTGAATATAACATTATAAATAGGGTTAACAATCATTGCCTAGAGTATTATAGGATAGATGAATAAATTACTTAGGCTGATGACTTTGCAGATGGACTATTCCCATCAGGTGTACTCACCTTTGCAGATGGGGAAATATATCAAGAGATTGCAGTCAATGTTGCTGGTGATACAGAAGTACAACCAGATGAAACCTTTACTTTTACCCTATTGGACTCGGACAACGCCACGATTACGACCCTTAATGTTACCGGAACAATTCAAAATGATGACCAAAGTGATGGCTTATTAACAAATCTTCCGGAGGCGATCACTCCAGAAAATGACAATTTTACACTAGGAAAGCGAGAAATTATGTTAAAATATAGTGTTGATAACTTGCAAGATACGCAGATATCCTGGACTAATAGCATCCCAGGGGATAAACTAACTGGGGAAACATCTCAAGTAATTACAGTCAATGTCAGTGGTGATACAGAAGTAGAACCAGACGAAACCTTTACCGTTACCCTATCTAACCCCAGTAATGCTACCCTAACCACTGCTGCTGCTACCGGGACAATTCTCAATGATGATACACCACCAGTGGAGGGCGATCGCCAACAAATTACATCATTAGACAATTTAACTGCTACCCCTGGCGGTAACGTATCTATTCCCCTGTTCTATAATACCTCTACTGGTGATAATACTCTGACTGGTATTGGTCTGAGGTTGCACTACAACTCTAATGAACTGAGCTTCCAAACTGTAGAAAACCTCTTCACTAACAATCTATTCGTTCCCCTAGCAAACCAAGCTGATAGTAGCGACTTTGACAGCGACCCCAATACTGACACATTTATCCAATTTGGCTATCTTGAGTTTGGTGGTAACTGGCCTAACCAAGCTCTACCGTTAAAATTAGGAGACTTCAACTTTAGTACTACTGAGAACTTTAATGGCACTCAACTCAAGGTTACATCCGATAATTTAGCCACTGGTTACACCTTAGAAAATTCAGCAATTACGGTGAAAGCACCAGAGCAACCTTCGGCTAGCCTAGCGCTCGCCCCCACCAACGCCATACAGTTAGAAGGTAACGAAGGACTTACCCCCTTTACCTTCACAGTTACCCGCACAGTCGATACAGGTATCAGCACTGCTAACTGGGCGGTTACAGGTACAGGTGAAAACTCCGCTAACGCCGCCGACTTTGGCGGAACCCTCCCATCAGGTACAGTCACCTTTGCTGCGGGGGAAACATCTCAAGTAATTACAGTCAATGTCAGTGGTGATACAGAAGTAGAACCAGACGAAACCTTTACCGTTACCCTATCTAACCCCAGTAATGCTACCATTAGCACTGCTGCTGCTACCGGGACAATTGAAAATGATGATACACCACCAGTGGAGGGCGATCGCCAACAAATTACATCATTAGACAATTTAACTGCTACCCCTGGCGGTAACGTATCTATTCCCCTGTTCTATAATACCTCTACTGGTGATAATACTCTGACTGGTATTGGTCTGAGGTTGCACTACAACTCTAATGAACTGAGCTTCCAAACTGTAGAAAACCTCTTCACTAACAATCTATTCGTTCCCCTAGCAAACCAAGCTGATAGTAGCGACTTTGACAGCGACCCCAATACTGACACATTTATCCAATTTGGCTATCTTGAGTTTGGTGGTAACTGGCCTAACCAAGCTCTACCGTTAAAATTAGGAGACTTCAACTTTAGTACTACTGAGAACTTTAATGGCACTCAACTCAAGGTTACATCCGATAATTTAGCCACTGGTTACACCTTAGAAAATTCAGCAATTACGGTGAAAGCACCAGAGCAACCTTCGGCTAGCCTAGCGCTGACCCCCACCAACGCCATACAGTTAGAAGGTAACGAAGGACTTACCCCCTTTACCTTCACAGTTACCCGCACAGTCGATACAGGTATCAGCACTGCTAACTGGGCGGTTACAGGTACAGGTGAAAACTCCGCTAACGCCGCCGACTTTGGCGGAACCCTCCCATCAGGTACAGTCACCTTTGCTGCGGGGGAAACATCTCAAGTAATTACAGTCAATGTCAGTGGTGATACAGAAGTAGAACCAGACGAAACCTTTACCGTTACCCTATCTAACCCCAGTAATGCTACCATTAGCACTGCTGCTGCTACCGGGACAATTGAAAATGATGATACACCACCAGTGGAGGGCGATCGCCAACAAATTACATCATTAGACAATTTAACTGCTACCCCTGGCGGTAACGTATCTATTCCCCTGTTCTATAATACCTCTACTGGTGATAATACTCTGACTGGTATTGGTCTGAGGTTGCACTACAACTCTAATGAACTGAGCTTCCAAACTGTAGAAAACCTCTTCACTAACAATCTATTCGTTCCCCTAGCAAACCAAGCTGATAGTAGCGACTTTGACAGCGACCCCAATACTGACACATTTATCCAATTTGGCTATCTTGAGTTTGGTGGTAACTGGCCTAACCAAGCTCTACCGTTAAAATTAGGAGACTTCAACTTTAGTACTACTGAGAACTTTAATGGCACTCAACTCAAGGTTACATCCGATAATTTAGCCACTGGTTACACCTTAGAAAATTCAGCAATTACGGTGAAAGCACCAGAGCAACCTTCGGCTAGCCTAGCGATCGCCCCCACCAACGCCATACAGTTAGAAGGTAACGAAGGACTTACCCCCTTTACCTTCACAGTTACCCGCACAGTCGATACAGGTATCAGCACTGCTAACTGGGCGGTTACAGGTACAGGTGAAAACTCCGCTAACGCCGCCGACTTTGGCGGAACCCTCCCATCAGGTACAGTCACCTTTGCTGGGGGGGAAACATCTCAAGTAATTACAGTCAATGTCAGTGGTGATACAGAAGTAGAACCAGACGAAACCTTTACCGTTACCCTATCTAACCCCAGTAATGCTACCCTAACCACTGCTGCTGCTACCGGGACAATTGAAAATGATGATACACCACCAGTGGAGGGCGATCGCCAACAAATTACATCATTAGACAATTTAACTGCTACCCCTGGCGGTAACGTATCTATTCCCCTGTTCTATAATACCTCTACTGGTGATAATACTCTGACTGGTATTGGTCTGAGGTTGCACTACAACTCTAATGAACTGAGCTTCCAAACTGTAGAAAACCTCTTCACTAACAATCTATTCGTTCCCCTAGCAAACCAAGCTGATAGTAGCGACTTTGACAGCGACCCCAATACTGACACATTTATCCAATTTGGCTATCTTGAGTTTGGTGGTAACTGGCCTAACCAAGCTCTACCGTTAAAATTAGGAGACTTCAACTTTAGTACTACTGAGAACTTTAATGGCACTCAACTCAAGGTTACATCCGATAATTTAGCCACTGGTTACACCTTAGAAAATTCAGCAATTACGGTGAAAGCACCAGAGCAACCTTCGGCTAACCTAGCGCTCGCCCCCACCAACGCCATACAGTTAGAAGGTAACGAAGGACTTACCCCCTTTACCTTCACAGTTACCCGCACAGTCGATACAGGTATCAGCACTGCTAACTGGGCGGTTACAGGTACAGGTGAAAACTCCGCTAACGCCGCCGACTTTGGCGGAACCCTCCCATCAGGTACAGTCACCTTTGCTGGGGGGGAAACATCTCAAGTAATTACAGTCAATGTCAGTGGTGATACAGAAGTAGAACCAGACGAAACCTTTACCGTTACCCTATCTAACCCCAGTAACGCTACTATTACAACCGCCACTGCTACCGGGACAATTGAAAATGATGATTTAACAAATCCCTCTCAACTGGCGATCGCTCCTCAAAGTAGCAAGGTTACACCCGCAGGGGGAGAGATCACCTTAAAATATCGTGTTGATAACTTTAATGATACGCAGATATCCTCTGTAGGATTGTCAATTTACTTTGACAGTTCAGAACTGAATATTAATACAACAGATATTAATGTTTCCAGTTCTGTGGGGACTATAGTCGGGGATAAAATTATCATTGATGACACGGGAAATGGTGATAATGACCCTAACACTGATAAGGAATTGACGTTTATTATCAGCCCTCTTCAATCCACCGACAGTGATAATGTCTTTGTAAATATTCCCTTTACCACCACTGCTGGGTTTGATGGAGAAACTAAAGTTAACTTTGCTGGTAGCAGTAGTAACACGAATATAGATGTATTAGCAGTACCTTCTGTCACAGTCAGTGGACTTGCTGCGGATATTGATGGTAACGGTAGAGTGACGGGTGCTGATTTATTGTTCATTGACCAATATCTGCTGTTACGGAATAATCCTAACGTTAATGCGATTCTGCAAAGTTCTTTTAATCTCTTTAGCACTGAAACCGTAGGAGCTACAAATACCACAGGTGCAGCTTTGAGGAGTGCGATCGCGAATGGGGTTAACAGATTAGCCTTTGACGTTGATGGTAATGAGCAAGTGACTGGGGGGGATATTTTCTTAATTCGTCAAGGATTGTTACTTAAGAATAATCCTAACGTCAATGCGATTCTGCAAACTACCTTTAATCTGTTTACCAGTGAACTCACAGGACCAAGAAATACAGGAGCCGAAATTAATGCTTTTATCTCTGAGTTGCTGGGGTAAATAAGTAACTGTTGACTGTTGACTGTTGACTGTTGACGGTTGACGGGTGGGAAGCAGGAGCTAGGGGTTAAGAGCAGGAGCGCTAGTGCGATATGGTCACAGATCCCCGACTTCTGGACAAGTCATATGAGATTATGCCAATTATGTAAGAAGTCGGGGATCTTAAGCCCCTCCACAGATCCCCGTAAGGGTTTCAGGGGGTTTGTTAATATGCTAAAGTCCATTATGGCTAACGCCACGCTATCGTTCGGCGGCAAATTCTCATGATGGCGCAAGAACCTTCATCTGCTTGTCAAACCAATTATTCATTAAGTTTTCAACTGGCGAATCGTTATTTATTTCACGAAAATATCAACATAAATGTAAATAAAGATGATATCAAGTTTGGCAGTAAAGTATTGCAACGCTTAAAACCTGGGCGTAGTGGTGGTTACCAACAAGGGGTAGATTTAGGTGGCTTTCAGGTCTTACTCAACTACCGCGATCGCAATTTCCAGAAAGTTTCTCTAGAAGATATCTTCAATGATAGAGTCAACCCTGATTTAGTCAAAGATAAGGTAATCCTGATTGGAGTCACCGCTAACACTGTCAGCGATATCTGGTCAACTCCCTACAGTGTTGTACAACACCCAGCAAGAATACCAGGTGTGTTGATACAAGCACAAATGGTGAGCCAAATTATCAGTGCTGTTTTAGATCAACGAGTTATGCTGTGGGTTTTGCCTTACTGGGGTGATATTCTGTGGATTTTTGGATGGTCTTTAATATCTGGCTTAATTATTTGGCGTATTGATTCACGTTTAGGTCAAGGCTGCACCATCGTGACTACAGTTATAGTTTTATACGGATTTTGTACAGTCATTATTAGTACATCTGGGGCATGGGTTCCTTTTGTGCCTTCAGCCTTAGCTGTGGTTGTGACTGGATTTTGTGTTGCTGGACGTAAGTAAACCCCTATTTATATAGGATTTAATAGATACAATATGTTTCTGTGAGCATTACTAAGCTGATGTCTGTGAAAAATTAGTCGGCCAACTGTGAATCAAACCAAAAAACCCAACCAATTAGTTAGTAGCGAACAAAAAACTTTCTAACAATCCCAGATTGAGGAGATGACCATGGCTATGTTTTATGAATGGAACGGCAGTAAATATCTCTTAACCGGAGCTGCTACATGGGAAGAAGCTCAAGCTCAAGCACAGAGTTTAGGTGGAAATCTTGTCACCATTAACTCTCAAGCCGAACAAGACTGGCTAGTTAATACCTTTGGTGGTAGTGAACAACTGTGGATTGGACTGACAGATAAGGATACAGAAGCCGATACAGATGGCACTAAATTTAAGTGGGTGAGCGGTGAAACCTCTACTTACAGGAACTTCTTTACCAATGAACCAAATAATGCTGGTAACGAAGATTATGTGGCGATGAATTTTAATGCTGCTGGCAAATGGAATGATTACGGTAGTGGCGGTTCTTTAAGAGGCATTATTGAAATCAAAGAGTATAACACTATCGTAGGTGGATATTTCCCCGAATGGGCAATATATGGTCGTGATTTTCAAGTCGAGGACATTCCAGGGGATAAACTAACTCATGTTTTTTATGCGTTTACAAAAATCGACGAAAATGGAGAAGTAGCAATATACGATCCTTGGGCGGCGATACAACATACATTTAATGGAAAGTATACTTGGCAAGAATCAGAACAAGGTTTAGCGGGTAATTTTGCTGAACTCCAAGCTTTAAAACAAGAATATCCCCATCTGAAAACCATGATGTCTATTGGAGGTTGGTCACTTTCTGGTCCTTTCTCTGATGTAGCTTTAACTGAAGCCTCACGGGAAAAATTTGCTGCTTCTGCAGTAGATTTGATGGTTCAATACGGTTTTGATGGCTTGGATATTGACTGGGAATATCCTGTTAGTGGGGGTTTAGAAGGTAATATTAATCGTCCAGAAGACAAACAAAATTACACCCTATTACTAGAAGAAATACGGGAAGAGTTGGATGAACAAGAAGCCATAGATAATCAAGATTATCAGCTGACTATTGCTTCCCCTGCTAGCTTGTCCACTATAAATAACTTTGAGTTAGGGGAAATTTCTGAACACATTGACTTCTTCACTCTCATGGCCTATGACTATCATGGTGCTTGGGAAAATACTACCAACCATAATGCTCCTTTATATGCTGTTCCAGGACAGCAGTCCATAGACTCTACCATAGACGCCTATCTTGATGCTGGGGTTCGTGCAGATCAGATAGTTCTGGGAGTTCCTGCATATGGACGCGCTTGGTCTGGTGTACCTAGTACCAATAATGGACTATTTCAGTCATCTAGTGGTGCGGCTTCGGGAACATGGGAAGCAGGTAGTTATGACTACAAAGATTTGTATAACAAACTCCAAGAACAACCCAGTGTATATACTCGTTACTGGGATGATTTGGCAAAAGTCCCCTATATTTACAGTCCTACCGACCAGGGTGGGATGTTTAGTTCCTACGAAGATAGTGAGTCAATTGGCATCAAGACTGACTATATTAAAGAGAAAGGTTTAGGTGGTATATTCTTCTGGGATTTGTCTGGTGATTTACCCGGTGATAATAATGATTCTTTAGTCAATATTGCAGCGACAAATTTAGCGACTAGTGAGCCGGAAACCCCAGAAATAGCGATCGCCCCCACTAACGCCATACAGTTAGAAGGTAACACAGGTAATACCCCCTACACCTTCACAGTTACCCGCACAGGGGATACATCTAACACCAGCACTGCTAACTGGGCAATTACAGGTACAGGAACCAACCCCGCCAACGCCGCCGACTTTGGGGGAACCCTCCCCACGGGTACAGTCACCTTTGCTGCTGGGGTAACATCTCAAGTAATTACAGTGAATGTCAGTGGTGATACGGTGGTGGAACAGGATGAAACCTTCACCGTCACACTGTCTAACCCCAGTAACGCCACTATTACCACTGCTACTGGCACGGGGACGATTAGGAATGATGATGTACACACCAGCGTTATTTTAGACATCAAAGGTAGTGTAGGTGATTATTTCGTTTCTCCCTACGACCTTAAACAAGACTTGAATGGGCAATTCACCATTTCCGATGATCAAACTCAATTAGACCTATTCGGTAATACCTGGAAAAAACTGGACATTGGCAACTACAAAATCACTGCCAACACCATCCTAGAATTTGAATTCCGAAGCACCAGCGCCGGAGAAATTCATGCCATTGGCTTTGACACAGATAATGTAATTAGCCCACAAACAACATTCAAACTCAGTGGTACTCAAAATTGGGGACTAGGAGACTTTAACAACTACAGCATAAGTGACGGTTGGAAAACTTACAAAATTACCGTAGGAGATTACTTCAAGGGAGATTTTAACTATCTCACCTTTGCCAATGACCATGATGTAGCTAGTCCCACAGCTCACAGTCAGTTCCGTAATCTGAAAATCTATGACAAGGTTCCCAACATTAAGGTTGACATCAACGGTCAAACCAACGACCACCTGATTTCTTCTTACGACCCTCAACAAGACTTGAATGGGCAATTCACCATTTCCGATGATCAAACTCAATTAGACCTATTCGGTAATACCTGGAAAAAACTGGACATTGGCAACTACAAAATCACTGCCAACACCATCCTAGAATTTGAATTCCGAAGCACCAGCGCCGGAGAAATTCATGCCATTGGCTTTGACACAGATAATGTAATTAGCCCACAAACAACATTCAAACTCAGTGGTACTCAAAATTGGGGACTAGGAGACTTTAACAACTACAGCATAAGTGACGGTTGGAAAACTTACAAAATTACCGTAGGAGATTACTTCAAGGGAGATTTTAACTATCTCACCTTTGCCAATGACCATGATGTAGCTAGTCCCACAGCTCACAGTCAGTTCCGTAATCTGAAAATCTATGACAAGGTTCCCAACATTAAGGTTGACATCAACGGTCAAACCAACGACCACCTGATTTCTTCTTACGACCCTCAACAAGACTTGAATGGGCAATTCACCATTTCCGATGATCAAACTCAATTAGACCTATTCGGTAATACCTGGAAAAAACTGGACATTGGCAACTACAAAATCACTGCCAACACCATCCTAGAATTTGAATTCCGAAGCACCAGCGCCGGAGAAATTCATGCCATTGGCTTTGACACAGATAATGTAATTAGCCCACAAACAACATTCAAACTCAGTGGTACTCAAAATTGGGGACTAGGAGACTTTAACAACTACAGCATAAGTGACGGTTGGAAAACTTACAAAATTACCGTAGGAGATTACTTCAAGGGAGATTTTAACTATCTCACCTTTGCCAATGACCATGATGTAGCTAGTCCCACAGCTCACAGTCAGTTCCGTAATCTGAAAATCTATGAGAACACTAACAACGTCAGCATTCTAGGTGGATATATAGGCTCTTGGAATCTTAATGGCGATACTTCAGTAGATGCTCCATTTAATAAACTCACACATTTGTTCTATTCCTTTGCTGATGTCAAACCAGATGGTACAGTTACACTACCTCAAGATGCAGCAGGTGATATCGCCAAACTTCAAGAAATTAAGGCTCAAAATCCCAACCTGAAAATAATGCTTTCCATTGGCGGGACAATGGAACCAGATTTTACATCTGCTGTTGGTGATAACTCTACGTCCACAACGAGAGAAAATTTTGTCAACACTGCTATCCAATTGATGAATACTCATGGTTTTGACGGTCTTGACATAGATTGGGAATCTCCTAAGCAGACAGAAAATCAGGAATACCTTGACTTACTGAAAAGATTAGATCAAGCACTTCCTACTGGTAAGCTATTAACTACTGCAACTATGGCTTCGCAGTGGTATTTGGAAGGAAGCGGCGATTACAAGTTAGCCGCAGATTTGAATTGGAACGGAACTACTCAGTCTGTTTTGGCACATACTTCTGATATTGTTGACTTTATCAATGTTATGAGCTACGACTACAAAGGTACTTGGGCTGCTGATAGGACAACTGGACATCAGGCTGCTTTGGGGAATACTACCACACCCGATACTGTTGCTTGGGCAGTTGATTATTATAAAACAAAAGGTGTTGATCCTAAAGATATTGTAATGGGTCTTCCTCTCTATGGTCGCACCTGGACTGGAGTTGAACCTGGTAGCAACAATGATGGGCTATTCCAGTCGGGTACTCCTACCCTAAGTGACGGTATTACCTATAGGGAACTCTATAATAAATTGGGAACCAATGGATATCAATATTTCTGGGATGATAGTGCCAAAGTGCCTTACATCTACAGTGATGAACAAAAAGTTTTCCATACCTACGAAGATACAAGATCAATAGGAGCGAAAACAGATTACGTCAAAGAGCAGGGAATTGGTGGTGCATTCTTCTGGGAAATTCCAGGTGATTTACCCATAAATAATAGTAATTCTCTAATCAATGCTGCGGCTACAAATTTGTTTGTTTAGTACTTTAATATACCTCTAGCTACGGACGCTGGTAAAGCTGGGGGATTCTAAGCTCGACCTGAGCAAATTTGATTCTGATGCTTTAGGTTCTGCCCAACCAGTAGCATTAGCACAGCTTTCTTCTGGACTCAATCTCACTAACCAAGACTTTCTTGTTAGTTGGAGTTAATTGGACTTAGCGATCGCTTTATTTACAAGCGATCGCATATCCTACAGTGAAAGAATCCTGACAAATCAGATTGTAGAGTAGAGTGGGTAATGAGCGGTGCCGATCGCCTTACCCACTCTATAAATGTGATAGCGATCGCCTCATGAAATGGATGATGGTTTTCCACAACAGGCGATCGCACTGTTGGAATTGCCAATGAATCCCAGGGTACCAATGGGTAAATACTCAAGGTTCTACCACCTACCTGTAAACGTTAAGTTTAGTATCAAAGTCAGGTACTCTTGATTTAACAATGATATATTAATAATTGAAGCTAAAGAGCTTCCCTGGCAGATTCAACAGCCAATGTTCAGTTCACAAAGAGGTAAAAGCGCTGTTCTATTCTAATCTGTCTCGTCAACCGAACACAACACCCAACTGGAAAGCTGATATTTCCTCAGATTGGTAAACAGGGGGTTATGCCACTGATAGTTTAGTCAGGGTCACCCTAGATAGTCTGATAAATGAGAGGAAATAACAAGGTGAGTAGGAGCTTGGGTGTTGTTGTGTGCAAGATTTTCACCTAAGAGGTTATTTTATAACTTTTGAAAAGGGAACAGGGAACAGGGAACAGAGAATAGGGACTAGGGACTAGGGACTAGGGACTAGGGAATAGGGACTAGGGAACAGGGAACACCGGAAAACCGGAAAACCGGAACACACCGAAGCAACAAAATCAAGCCCCATTCCCTGGTGAAGGGAAAGATGAGGGTGGGGTCAAATAATATTCGATACACTAATCATAACTTTTAAAACATCCTCTCAAGAAGTCGGGGATATAATCCTGTTGACTACTCTGGTAATTTCGGTTTACCGCACCTAAAAAATAGAGAAAACCCTAACATTTATTGTCGCCAAATTATGGGCGGTAATCATCAATTATGCCGTCGTAAGAACCGAATTTACAGAAATTGTTATCCTGATTAATATTTAAATTAAGCACTAAGACAAGTGCAAAATAAATTAAATAAAAACTACTTAATCGGAGGAATATTTATGTTAGTTCGCTGGAATCCCTGGATGGAAATCGGTACTCTCCACCGTGAAATTAATAGCCTACTTGAAGAAACCAAAGCACCATCTAGACTATTTGAAAGAGGTTTCCATAAAGTTCCTGCTGCGGAAATATCCGAAACCGATGACGCAGTTAATGTCAAGCTAGAAATACCAGGAATGGACACCAAAGACCTGGATATACAAGTCACAGAAGACACCGTTTATATTACTGGTGAGCGCAAATCGGAAACTAAAACCGAAAATAAAGGTGTCAGCAAGAGTGAATTTTATTACGGTAAATTCCAACGGGCGATTTCTCTACCTACCTTGGTGCAAAATAATCAAGTTAGTGCGGAATACAAGGATGGTATTTTGCACCTGACACTACCCAAAGCAGAAGAAGAAAAGAAAAAAGTTGTCAAGGTAAATCTGCAATAATCCCTGGTTGGTAATTTCCGTCTTCTAGCTCCTCCTGCAATCAATTTCAACTTAAACGCCTGGTAATGAGCGCAACCAGGCTTTTTTTGTTTATTGAACATTTATTGATTACACTGAAGTTAGTATTGATGAACCTATAGGAGCCATGACTCAACCAACTTCTAAAATATGTATATTGGGTGGAGGTTCTGGTGGTCTCTATACCGCCCTGCGCTTAAGTCAGTTACCCTGGGAAAAGGGGGAAAAACCGGAAATTGTCCTAGTTGACCAGGGCGATCGCTTTATATTTTTACCATTACTGTACGAATTACTCACAGGGGAAATGCAGACCTGGGAAATTGCGCCCCCCTTTGAGGAGTTATTACAAGGTACAGGGGTACGTTTTTACCAAGGTGTGGTATCGGGAATTGACACCGAGCAAAAACGGGTACAGTTACAGGATGGCCCAGAAATTCCCTATGACAGATTAGTATTAGCTTTGGGTGGAGAAACACCCCTAGATATGGTTCCCGGAGCCGCATCTTACGCTTATCCATTCCGCAACCTTACGGACGCTTACCGCTTAGAAGAACGTCTGCGAGTCTTAGAAGAATCCGACGCGGATAAAATTCGCGTCGCCATTGTTGGCGCTGGTTACAGTGGTGTAGAGTTAGCCTGTAAACTCGCAGATAGATTAGGGAAAAGGGGACGTTTGCGCCTGATTGAAATCGGTGATCAAATTTTACGCACCTCTCCAGAATTTAACCGTCAAGCTGCTACCAAAGCCTTAGAAGCCAAGCAGGTATTTCTAGACTTAGAAACCAAGGTAGAATCAATTGGTGAAGATACCATTTCCCTAGAATATAAAACTCAAGTAGATACAATTCCTGTAGATTTAGTGATTTGGACTGTGGGAACTAGAGTAGCAACCGTAGTCCGCACCCTGGATTTAAAGCAAAATCAGCGCTGTCAAATCACAACTACACCCACCTTACAAGTCTTAGAACATCCAGAAATCTTTGCTTTGGGAGACTTAGCAGACTGTCGTGATGCTGAGGGTCAACAAGTCCCCGCTACAGCCCAAGTTGCTTTTCAACAAGCTGATTATACTGCTTGGAATATCTGGGCTTCTCTGACTAATCGCCCTTTACTTAGTTTCCGTTACCAACAGCTAGGGGAAATGATGGCTTTGGGTAAAGATAATGCTACCCTCACTGGTTTAGGTGTAAAGTTAGATGGACCCTTAGCATATATTGCTCGTCGTCTGGCTTATCTCTATCGGATGCCTAGTTTAGATCATCAACTCAAGGTTGGTTTTAATTGGCTAGTTCGTCCTATTATAGATAAACTATCCTAGTAGTATCTGGTGTCTTCACCAACAACTCAAATCTCATATTTATAATTAATTTACTAGGTTTGATGGAACGACCGAAAGTTATTTTTTTGGATGCTGTTGGTACGCTATTCGGTGTTAAAGGCAGTGTAGGCCAAATTTATAGTCAAATAGCCAAGGAATTTGATGTTGAAGTTTCTGCGGAAATATTGGATACAGCCTTTAAACAAAGCTTTGCAGCTTCCCCTCCGCCCATATTTCCTGATGCACACTTAGATGATCTTTCCCAGCGTGAGTTTGATTGGTGGCAGAAAATTGTCTACAATACTTTTGAAAGCGCCGGGGTTATGTCAGAATTTTCTGACTTTTCCAGTTTTTTTAGTGAACTCTATATTCACTTTGGCACTGGGGAACCTTGGTTCGTTTATCCTGATGTCCTCTCATCTTTGAACCACTGGCGAGAAAAGGGTATTCAATTAGGTGTAGTCTCTAATTTTGATTCCCGACTTTTCTCCGTCTTGCAAGGTTTAGAACTGAGTAATTATTTTACATCTATTACCATTTCTACCCAAGCGGGTGTTGCTAAACCAGACCCGCGGATTTTTGCCTTGGCTTTAGCAAAACATCATTGTCCACCTCAAGCCGCTTGGCACATTGGTGATAGTGTTAAGGAGGACTATCAAGGTGCTAAAGCCGCTGGTTTGAGAGGTATTTGGATTAATCGCGAGAAAGTTTCTCAGGAAAAGCCAGAATCTGACCCTATACCCTCTCCTGACCCAGGAGAGGGGGAGATTTGAAGCTGTTAAAGCAAAAAGGGGCGGGCTAGCATAAAACTAGAAATGGTTTTAGCATCTATGGCCTCTCCCTGAAGAATAGCTTTCTCTAGTTCTTCGGGTGTTAATAGTACAGTTTCGATATCCTCATCTTCATCTTTTTTGGGTGGGTTTTCCAGCTTTTCTAAGTCTCGCGCCAGAAAAGCATAGATGATTTCGTCAGAATAGCCGGGGGCGAGGAAAAATTCACCCAGTGTATCCCATTTCTTAGCGCTATAACCTGTTTCTTCCTCAATTTCCCGTTGTACTGTCTTCAGGGGATCTTCGTTAATTTCTACTGTCCCGGCGGGAAATTCTAATATTCTTCTCTGAATGGCAAAGCGGTACTGGCGCACCAGTACTAGTTTACCTGTTTTTGTTATGGGTACAGCTAAGGCTCCGCCGGGGTGACGAATGCATTCCCATTCCCCTTCGGCTTTATTGGGTAAACGCAGACGATTGACTTCAAAGTCAAACTTGCGACCTTTATAAAATAAGCACTGTTTTAGCAGCTGTGGTAATTCTCTACCTAGTGGCATAGTAAATTTATTTTATATCTGGATACATATACTAACTGGTGTGAACAAAAACCGTATATTTTTTTTAGTTATTGGTTGGAGAATAAAACTACATCGGCACAGTCTACCTGTTTGACTATATCTTTAATCCTACTCCCAGAAGTAGGCTCTACCCAATGGGGCGCAATTTCAGCCAGTGGTACTAACACAAAGGCTCTAGTAACCATGCGGGGATGAGGAATCTGCAGTTGGGGGGTGTCTATGATGAAGTCATCATATAATAACAAGTCTAAATCCAGCGATCGCGCACCCCAGCGCTCTTGACGCACCCGCCCAAATTTCTCTTCTGTAGCCAATAAGGTCTCTAATAATAAGTCTGGTGACATTTCTACTTGCAAGATGGCGCAGCCATTTAAATAATCCGGTTGGGGAGGACCCACGGCTTTAGTGCGATACCAACTAGATTGAGCTTGTAGCTTGATCCCCGGTGTTGCGGCCAATGTCTCTATAGCTGCTGTTAAAATTTTATAGGAATCGCCAATATTACTACCCAGGGCAATGGCACTAAGTTTACCTGGTGTATTTTGCCTAGATATTTTGAATGAATTCACTGGGGTGAACAACTAGTTAAAATTATGTCGGAATTATGTCTAAATATTAACAAATTAATTAACGACTCCCGGAAAAAATGTTGATGTATTACTGAATTGAGTTAAGCATTTCTATTGTATTATATTAACGTAAACCTGGTTTGCTTACCCCCTAGTAAAGATTACGAAAACGAGGAAGCTACAAATCAGCTTACTAGCCATAAGATTTATGAATAGTTTCTTCTCTCGTATCACTAGTCTACTGAGCAGTAACAGACCCTTTCATCGTCGGTTCTGGTTTCGGGTAAGTTTGGGTATAAGTAGTGGCATAGGTTGTACAATTATGGGCTGGCAATATTTCATTGGCACCATAGATCAAACCTTACCCGATAAATCGGCACTGCAAGTTACCACCAGAGCGCAAACCCTCACCATCAAAGCCGCTGACGGCACCATACTACAACAACAAGGGGAAGCCACCAGGGAAAGCCTCAGACTTGAGCAAATACCAGAGCAACTCAAACAGGCTTTTATCGCCTCAGAGGATAGAAGATTTGAAAAACACCATGGTATTGATCCTCAAGGAATTCTCAGAGCATCTGTGAACAACTTGCGATCGCGGGCTATCGTTGGAGGTGGTAGCACCATCACTCAACAGCTAGCCAGGATTCTCTTCCTCCAACCAGAGCAGACAATCTGGCGCAAACTCCAAGAAGTGCGTCTGGCGCATAAAATAGAGCAAGAATTAACCAAAGACCAAATTATAGAACGTTACCTCAATTTAGTTTATTTAGGATCCGGTGCTTATGGCGTAGCAGATGCTACCTGGGTTTACTTCAGTAAAAGTGTCAATGAACTCTCCCTCGCAGAAGCAGCCATGCTGGCGGGATTAGCGCCCGCGCCAAGTTTATACTCCCCCATAAACAATCCCACAGCCGCGATCCGCAGGCGAAATATAGTATTACAGCGGATGTATGAAGATAAATTAATTACAGATGGCGACAGAAAAGCCTCTGCTCAGGAGCCGCTAAACCTCAAAACCAGTTCTCCCCAACGCCTGGAAGTAAAATCCCCCTACTTTACTAGTTACATCCTCCAAGAATTGCCCAAATATGTTGCTCCCGAAGTCCTCAAAGCAGGAGGTTTAGTAGTAGAAACTACCCTTAATCCTAACTTACAGGAAGCCGCAGAAGCCGCAGTAACTAAAACCTTGCGTAATCAAGGTGTCTGGGGAAAATTTACCCAAGGAGCCTTGGTAGCCATAGACCCCCGCAATGGTGAAATTCATGCTATGGTGGGAGGAAAAGACTTTAGTAAAAATCAGTTTAATCGCGTTACCCAGGCCCAGCGCCAACCAGGCTCGACATTCAAGGGTTTCGTCTATGCTGCGGCGATCGCCACTGGGAAAAGCCCCAGGGACAGATACATAGATGCACCTGTTGTCATCAATGGCTATGAACCACAAAACTATGGTAGAACTTTTCGCGGATCCATGACCATTAGAGATGCTCTGACCCGTTCCAATAATGTTGTTGCAGTCAAATTATTGCTGGATGTAGGATTTGATCCGATTATTAATACTGCGCGCAATCTGGGAATTAAATCTACCCTCCAACCCACCTATTCTTTAGCGCTGGGTTCTAGTGAAGTGAATCTACTGGAGTTAACCAACGCTTACGGAACTTTTGCTACTCAAGGATTACACGTAGAAGCTCATGGCATCCGCCGCATCCTCAACCGTCAAGGAGAGGTAGTTTGGTCTAATGATTTCCAGCCGCGGCGGGTTCTTGACCCTACTAGTGCCGGGATTATGACTTGGATGCTACGTAACGTTGTACAAGCCGGTACTGGTGCCCCTGCCCAATTAAGGAATAGACCGGTGGCGGGGAAAACCGGTACATCTGATCAATCCCGGGATTTGTGGTTTATTGGCTACATTCCCCAAATGGTCACAGGTGTTTGGTTAGGTAATGATAACAACCGCCCGACTTTTGGAGACAGTGGTACTGCTGCTGGAACCTGGCGGGAATTTATGGAAAAAGCAGTGGAGGGAATCCCTGTAGAAGAGTTTCCGGAAAGACCTAAACTACAAGGTCGTGTCGGTAGTATTAAGGCCCAGCCGATCAAGTCCAAATCAATCAGGAATCGTTTTGTTGTAGCTGGAGAACAGCCTATTTCCCCGCGAAATAACGTGAGGAGATCACGCAGACGATCAGCAAGAAATTCTCAGCCACAAACCACCAATTTACCTGTAAGTGCATCTTCTACTCCCAGACGGACTAGAAGAGTACGATCAGGTGGTTCGCCCACAAATACTGTCCGCCCTTTACCCCCTGCTGATACTTCTACTTCTTCATCTTCTACTCCCAGACGGACTAGAAGAGTACGATCAGGTGGTTGGCCCACAAATACTGTCCGCCCTTTACCCCCTGCTGATACTTCTACTTCTTCATCGCCCCAGCCCTCTTGGAGAGAAAGACTCAGACCTAGCTCCTCTTCCTCCAATTAGAGGAGAATCAAGGCGGTAGGATAAAAAAATATCAAACACAGAGAACCCGATCAACAAATTTTTGATTAGAAGGTAAATGTTGTCCGCACAGTACCGACATAAATGGTGTCATTACTATGATCATGTTCCGGACTGGTAATCACAAATAATCCCGGAGTTATAGCCAAATTATCTGTGATGGGAAAGTAGTAAAAACCTTCTAGATGTAAAGATGTATTTTTATCCTCAAATACTTTACCTAAACTATTATGAGTCACTTTGGGGGGTTGACCAACCACAAAACCGACAAACCCACCTTCTTGACCAATATCTCTAAGAGTTAGCAACATTGCCCATGTCGAAATAGTAGCATTTGCATTTGTCGGTAAATCTTGTGTTTCCGCATGAATAAAACCAATTCTACCACCAAGAGTAATAGTTGAATTCAGTTGCCAAGCTGCTTCTGCACCAAAGGAATTAGCAGTAATTGAATTGGCCTGATCATTAAACGGATCGCTAGTTAATTTACTACCAGTTCCCGTATTCAGATTATCCTGAGAATAGACATAGGTAAAACTAAGTGCTGTTGTTGGAGAAGGTTCGAGAGTCAGTTGAGCAATTGTACCATTAGGACTAGCAAAAATTCCCCTTTCTGAATTACCTGCATTACTAGCAATATATCCCAATGACAAATTAATAGCATTATGGAAGTTACGAGAAATACCAACACCGACTCCCCCACCTTGTCGTCGAATGGGATTTTCTCTTGCAAATGTAGAAATTGCTCCATCTCCACTACCGCTAAATAGGGGATTGATACTAGGAACTAAATCACCTAATCCTCCTCCTAACCCATATAAAGTTATTCCCGTTTGTTTCCCTAACCTAAATCTATATTCTATTTCATCTAATTCGACTTCATTATCATCATCACCATCAAATCCTAAATTTGACATTTTAGTGCTAGTCACATCGTCTAATTCTGGTGTATTCCTACTTTGTAAGCGCAGTTGCAATTTATCTTTACCGGTGAAACTGCTTTCTAAACTCAGACGTACACGATTACTAAATACTAAGCTAGTAGTCTTAGCTGTTTGTTTACCCGCTACTCCAGTCACCGCAAAAATTACCTCTCCCTCTAGTTCAAAATGGGGCAAAAATTGCTGCTGCTCTAATTGATTAACCTTGCTTTCTAATAAATTCAGCCGGTTATTAAAAACCTTTAATTCATCTGAAAATTCTGTTGGTAATCTTTGATTTATTAAATTAGATTCACTACAAGCATTGATTCTATGGGATAATTCAGAAACAGAATTGATTTGATTAAAACCATGAATCATATCTGAAGGTATAGAATTAGCCTTAGTTTTACTGGTGAGAATACCAGCAAAAAATAAACTAATCAAACCAGTTTTTAGGAAAAATATCAAATTCTTCACAGAAATCTCCTGAAAATCACCAACATCTCTTCTGGCGCAGAAAAATATAAAAATCTAGGCAATATTGATGCAAGCAAGTAAAAAATACAAATATGCTGTATATAGTTACGAATTGCGTATATTAAAACGTTGTTCGCATATATTCAATAATGTCTCGGTCACAGGTAATCTTTCTACAAATAAAGTGCTAATATAAATATGTCTAACTAAAGTTAAAGTGGTATAAGCTGCAATCGCAATTCTCAAGTTATATCTATAATCCTTATTTGTTAGTTGCATAAATCTGGCAATCAAAGATGTTTCCAAATCTGCCAATTTTCCAGGATTACCAAATACACGCAGACTGTATTCTTGAATATGTCCAATAAAATTACCAATATCCAGGGCTGGATTACCTTGGCAATATAAATCTAAATCAATTAAATACAAATGATCATTATTAACAACCACTTGATCTGGATAAAAATCTCGATGAATACCACAAACATTTGTTTCTGGAGTGTTATTACCTAAATAATTACATTCTTCTAAAATTCTTTCTAATCTTTCTTGCCATTGTGGATATTTTTGGATGACTAAGGGAATGCGTTCATGTAAGATGCGTAATTCATCATTCATAGTATGATAACGGTGGGTATAAATATTAATTTTTTGCAGTTTATGAGCAACTTCAGCAATTTTTTGTGCTAATAAAAGATTGTTATTTTGTGTTAATAATTTAGTAAATGTCACCCCCGAAACTTTACGCTGTAACCACATTTGCCATTCAGGAATTACACCCAGAGGTTCAGGAACGAAAATTCCATCAACACTATCATTACCAAATCCGGTTTCCCATAAAGATTTCTGTAATTCATAACTATGAAAATCAGTTCCCTTGGCTCTGACTTTACCTAGCAGCTTTATTGTTTGTCCTTCTGTATTAATTAATTCATACTCAATCAAACAACGCCGCCCCGGTTTGTGTCGAATAACTGTAATTTTTTGAAGATGAGTATTTTGAGCAATTGATAAATGCTGACTAAAATATTCTGCCACTTGCACAGGGTCAATTGCTGCTGATAAAAAAGGCATTTTCATATCCGCTACACTATCAAAATTATCTCTGACAATAACAGTCATATTGTTAGATTCTTTGCAGGCTATAAATCATCTTTATTTCCCATTTTCCATCGCAGTTTGTATTTGATACAAAGCGGCATAACGACCATTTTTTTGCATCAATTGCAGATGATTACCTTGTTCTAAAACCCGCCCATTTTCCATGTAAACAATCCTATGGGCGCGAGTAGCAAAATTAAGATCATGGGTAATTAACAATGTTGTGCGGTTTTGAGAAAGCTTTTGTAAGGCATTAATTACAACTTTTTCATTACCCTTATCTAAACCGGTGGTAGGTTCATCTAAAATGAGAATGGGGGTTTGACGAATAGCAGCACGAGCGATCGCAATTCGTTGGCGTTGTCCCCCAGAAAGTGTTGCTCCTCTTTCACCGACAAAAGTATCATATCCTTGGGGTAAAGCTTGGATAAAATTATGTGCATTAGCTAAACGGGCAGCATTTTCAATTTCAATATCAGACACCCCAGAAACACCATAGGCAATGTTTTCTCGAATTGTAGCCGCAAACAAAATACTTTCTTGTAAAACTACACTAATTTGCGGGCGTAATGATGCTAATGTGTACTCTCGAATATCCCTGCTATCAATGAAAATCTTACCTTGGGTGGGGTCGTAAAGTCGTAGTAATAAACTGACTAATGTAGATTTTCCACTACCGGAAGTACCCACAATTGCTATTTGTTGTCCTGGTTGAATGTTTAAACTGATATCTTCTAACAAAACTTGTCCTGGTTCATAGCCGAAATTAACATGATCAAAACAAACTGCACCTCGAAAAATTGGCGCTGGAATTGCATCAGGTAAATCTCTGATATCAGGCTGTTGTTGTAATACGTCTAAAATTCGCTCACCAGAAACCGCAGCTTTAGCTAGTCTACCTACGTACTTAGCAAAGTTCTGTACTGGCTTAAAGGCATTCTTGACATAGGTGATAAATACCAGTACATCCCCTGGTGTGAGTGCATCTCGCAAGGCTAACCAAGAACCATACCAGAGAACAATAGCTGTTCCTAAAGCAATCACAACATCTACAGTGCGTTCTAAGTGAGCAGCGAAACGTTGGGTTTTAACACTTTCATTAAGACTGCGCTGATTTTGTTGAGAAAAAACTTGTGCAAAGGCGTCTTGCAACCAAAGAGCTTTGACTAACTTAATAGCTGCAATAGATTCTGACGCAATAGCAGCTACTTTTCCTTCTTGTTTGCGTTGCTTTAATGAAGAATCTTTAATTTGTTGGCTCAGGCGATTGGTTACTAACCAAAATAACGGTAAGGTCAAAAGTGACAGTAGGGTAAGGCTAGGATTGATCCAAAACATCACCCCAATCATGCCCAATAGACTCAGAATACTGACTATTAAGGGCAATGCAGCCGTAATCATAATTTCTTGCAGACGACTAGCATCACTACTGACACGAATAATTAAATCACCGCTACGGGCTTTAGTGTGATAAGCCAAGGATAAATCTTGCAAATGACGATATAAATGATTACGCACTTTCGCCATAACACGGCTACCAACTGTGGCTAATCCTACGGTACTCCAATAAGCAGCAAGGGCCCGTAATCCTGTAAATAAAATGACTGCTAGTGCGGAAAGTGTTAGTAAGGTAATGGGTTCTAAACTGGAAATTACTGGAATATTGCTTGGTTGATCATTCCCTATGAGAACATAATCAAAAACAAACTTGAGCGGCCAAGGTTCTAGTAATCGCAGTCCAACATCTGCAAGTAGGGCGATCGCTGAAATTAATAGTAGTCCTTGATGTGGGCTAATGTAAGGGCCAGAAATAAACCACAATTCCCCAAAGATTAGGACTAGCTTTTTGGAGGGATTTTGACATTTACAGTAGGTGATTTTTTATTGTTTTTGTTTGTGTAGTAGTGAATTACATTCCCTCTGACATCAAGGTGCTTAATGGTTGCTATATCGACTCATTTCAACATCAAGTCCGCCTATGTGCAGAATTTGTTGGGCGATCGCATCCCAAGTATGATTTTGCATGACTTTTTGGCGCGCCGCCTGTCCGAGACTAGAACGGAGAGTAGGTGATCGCCATAATTTTTCTAATGCTTCTGCTAGTGCGATCGCATCACCAGGAGGACAAAGAATACCATTAATTTCTGGTTCAATTAAATCTACTAATTGTCCAATTTTGCTCACAACTACAGGTAAACCAGCCGCCATATATTCATACACTTTCAATGGGGAAAAATAAAAATCCGATTGTGCTGGATATGGTGCAACTCCCACATCCATTTTTGCTAATAAATCTGGAACTTGTTCAGGATTTACCGCCCCAGTAAATTGAGTATAACTATCTAATTTTCTAGCTGATAATTCAGTTTCTATATTTTCCCTTTCTAGACCATCACCCACAATTAAAAGTCGAGCTTGGGGAACTTTTTGATGTAGTCGAAAAAAAGCATCAGTCAAAATTGACAAACCATGCCAAGGTTTTAAACTCCCCAAAAATCCCACAGTAAAATTTGCTGATCCAGTATAATTATTTACTTGCTCAAACCTTTGAGGATTCACACCATTAGGAATCACATAAATTTTCTCACTCTCCACATAATTCATCACATATTTTTTCACCTCCTCAGAAACAGCAATCACAGCAGTAGCAGCTTGAAAAACTCGTTCTGCCACCTTTTTAGCACCATCAATATTTATCAAACCACGATGCTCTACCTGTTCTGTAATCAAAGGAGAATTGACCTCTAATAAACCAGGGATTCCCTTTGCTTGGGCAAATTCCATACCGCTATAACTCCACAGAGAATAACGTTCATAAACCAACTCCAAATCTCCCAAACTTTCTAATTTCTCAAGTAAATCTTCATTAATTCCCAAAGCCATATTTTCCCTGATAGATATTTCCCCCTTGGGAATATGTGGCAATTGATGAACAATAATATTACCTAAATCTGGCGGTGCTATTCCTCCTATACGAGTCGCTAACAATTGCACATGACAAGCTTGTTTTTGTAATGCTCTGATCACCTCCTGCACATGAATAGAACAACCTTTTTTGCCAAAAACAGGAATCCCCAAATCAGCACAAACATAAGCAACTCTCATCTTCATACCTCCTGTGGATTTCTACCTCTGTGCGTGGCAAATAATTTCCGTAAAACTTGAGTATTACGCTCAATATCAAACTCAGATGCAATTAAATTTCTCGCCTGACTAGACAACCTCACCCGCAAAGCTGAGTCAGTGAGAAGTTCTTGAAGTGAAATAGCCAATTTTTCAGGATTATTTTGTGGCACAATCAACCCAGTCTCACCATGTCGCACTACTTCAGGAATACCAGTTACATCGGTACTTACACAGGGTGTTCCTAATGCCATTGCTTCTAGTAAAACAGTAGGCAGTCCATCCCGGTTACCATCTTTACCAATTACATAAGGCGCTGCAAATACAGCTGCTTGTTGTACCAATTTAAACACATCATTTTGGGGGCGTCGACCAACAATTTCTACAGAGGATTGCAATTCTAAATCTTCAATTTGTTGTTTTAATACAGGTTCTAATGATCCTGTACCGACAATTTGACACTGAAACTCACAATTTCTCTGCTGCAAAATGGCACAAGCATCTATCAAAATAGATAGCCCTTTTTTCTCGACTAACCGACCAACGGAAATAATTACAGGAGGGCGGTCAGCAGGAGCAGAATATTTTAGTTGTTGTAAATTTAAACCATTGTAAATGCGCCTAACTTTCTGGGTGACTGTAGGATAGGTTGTTTGTAAGTATTTAAGGTTGTAGTCACTGACAGTTACCACTGTCGAAGCATCCTGGAGTTTGCGTTCCATATCTGCAAAATTAACGCTCTCATGAAAGATGTCTTTAGCATGAGCAGTAAAGGTATAAGGAATGCCAGTGAAATGAGATGCTAATCTAGCTACACTCGTGGCTACAGTGCCAAAGTGGGCGTGTAAATGAGTGATGGCTTTGATTTTTGCTTCCCGTGCTAACCATGCAGCTTGATAAACGGTGCTTGCTTGTTCACCTTCAGCAATAGCTAATTTTGACCAAAAATCGGGAATGACTTGACTGGCCTCTTGTAATTCTGCCCAAAAATAGCTGGCCCTGTGGGAGCAAGACTATTGAGAGATGGACTCACACGGCCTGGAATTGGTTTTTTAATGTAAGTTACAGGTGCTCTAACTTGAGAAATAATATTTTGAAAATGAGTGTCATTCGGTGGTCTTAAAGCGAAAATTTCTATCTTTAAACCTGCTGTTTCATGTGCCAAAATTTCATTGACTACAAAGGTTTCGGAATAGCGGGGATAACGTTTGAGAATGTAACCAACAATGGGCATAATTGGTAATTGGTGGAATTATGAATTATTAAAGCTCCTGCCTTCTACCTTCTTTAACAAGTGGAATAATATTATACCATTTATGTGTGATTATGCGCGTATTTTTCGATATTTTATCTTGGTCTACTCTGTGCTTCTGTGATTCATTGATCTGAATTTAGGGCATCTATGGCTACCCTATGATACAGAACTAGTATTAGCTGAATGCTTATTTATGAGTATTTCCTCTATCGATTGATAAATATGATTGAGTCCGTTGAGATTCACAAAGTTACTCTCTTGAGGTTTTTTTGTTTCTGTATTTAACCAATTTGTTAATGTTTGAGATGTGAGGTTTTGGGGGTGTACCATATCCACTAAACCAAGAGAATGTAAACGTTCTGCTCTCACAAATTGTTCTTTTCTCGGTTGGATGCGGGGAATGATGAGGGATTTTTTTTGAAATGATAATAATTCACAGGTTGTATTATATCCTCCCATGGCAATGATCCGCTCCGCCCGATTGACTAAAAGTGTCGGTTCAGATAAATATTTCAATACCTGTAAATTCTCACGTTTAGCCGCTATTTTTTGCAGTTTCTGTTGTACATCCCTTGGCATAAATGGACCTGTTAAAATAATACCATTCATCTCTGGTGCTAGTTGAGCATGGGCAAATGTTTCCGCTAAACTCGCTCCATCTTGTCCACCACCTACTAAGCATAATGCTAATTTTTTTTTAGATAAATTGAGGGTTTGAAAAGTATGAATGGTTTCACTATCAATAAACTTGAGGCGAGTAGTTTGATCAAGATAACCAATGTAATGGAGTTTTTTAATTGTTTCTGACTCAAAATTATATTCTTTGGCTAAATCATAAATGGTAGGATCTCCATATACCCAAACGTCATCATAATAAGTTTGAATCGCTTTTTCATTTTCCATGCGTTTCCAACCTTCCTGGACTGAGGCTGGTTCGTCTAATACATCTCGTAAACCTAAAATGCAGTGTGTTTTTCCTTGATGACGTAAATAATTTAGTGTTGGTTCTAGTTCTCTGACTGCGCCTCTGGGTACATTATCAACTATGAAAATATCCGGTTTAAAATTTTGTATTGCAGTGAGAATAATTTGCGATCGCAGTGTAATAATTTCCGGTAATGATAAATCTAATTTTCGTGCTTGATATTGACCATCTATGTTTTTGTACAAAGCAGGTAAACTCAAAAAATCAACTCCTGAAGGCGTTGGTATACTGCTACCATCCTGTATACCACTAATCATTAAAATATCGGTTTGTAGAGGTGAATATCCCAATGTTTGGGCAATTAACAAGTTACGGCGTTTGTGTCCTAATCCCATTGTGTCATGGGAATATAAAGCAATGCGCCACTGACGAGGATTGCTAGATAAACTATTAACTTCCACTGACTTTTCTTCCGATGTCATTATTTCTATTTTTCTAGGGTAAGTTAATAAGTTTTTCATGGGCAATCCTGACAAAGTTTTCATGAAACTAAATAGCCACAAGCATAAGATAGTTGCAATTAATTTGCAATTAAATCATAATAAGGAGTTACAATTTCAAACAATTCATAATTGATAATTGAGGGCATCCCAAATGTGTAAGTTTATATTATGTTTGAATTTACAGAAGGCATGAAATAAACTCAACAGGAAGGAAGCAACAGTAAGAAGAGGTTTTTTGGATGCTAATTTTGTATTTCTGCAAAATTGGGATGATCCCTGATAATGGGGATCATCCCAAAGGTGTAAGTTGATTTTTTTATCTTCTAATTTACAGAAGGCATAAAATAAACTCAACACCAGAATCAGTCCGCTAGGCCTCTTCTTAGTGACATACATACCACAGCAGTGCTAACTGGTCATCTACACTGAGGGATGTTAATAATCTGGTGCTATCTAATACACCACTTTCTAACTGTATGATTGCGTTCATATTTTTACCCAAAATTTTCGCAAGTGTTAAATTACTCTGATACTTGAGCTTTTTGGGACAAAAGTTAAGTTTTAGAGGATACCCCAAAAGTGGAGAAAGCCCTGACCAGAAAATACTTCAATTAAAGCAGCAGCTGAAAAACCAATCATTGCTAAACGACCGTTCCAGTTTTCGGTTTGGGTAGTAAATCCCCAGTTCCAAGCGTTGCGATTTTCTGGAGCTGGTGTTGTTGTAGTTTTCATCTTTAATACTCCCAGTAGGACTTAACAGAGGTTTTTGTTTTCTCTATTAAGTACTGTAACAGATATTTTAAAAAGTGTAACGAAAAGTTGCAAAGAAGTTGTAAATAGTATCTATAGCCTTTCAGCTATCCTCAACTTAGCGGAACGCGATCGCGGATTCTCAGCCAATTCTTTTTCGTTAGCAGTAATTGGTTTTTTAGTCAAGACCTTTAACAAAGGAGAATTGCGGAAATCATGCTTGACGGGGCGGTCTTCCAGACTGTGAAAGCTGATAATGGCAATTCGACCACCGGGAACCAGAGAATAGGGGGCTTGCTGTAAAAAAGTTGCCAAAGACTGTAACTCATCATTAACCACAATGCGCAAAGCTTGAAAAACACGGGTAGCAGGGTGAATACGACCATAACGGTATTGACGGGGGACAGCAGAGGCGATCGCCGAAGCCAATTCCGTAGTAGTGTGAAATGGTCGTCTTTCCACAATGCGCCTGGCGATGCGGCGGGATAAACGTTCCTCACCGAACTTAAAGAAAATATCTGCCAACTCCGGCTCATCCCAGTGATTAATCACATCAGCGGCGGTTAAACATTGACCCTGATTCATGCGCATATCCAGATTAGCGGTGTGGCGAAAGCTAAAACCCCGTTCTGGCTGGTCTAAATGGTAAGAGCTCACACCCAAATCAGCCAAGATACCATCAAAAGAGTGGGGAGTATATTGATAAGATGAGAAATTGCCCAGCACAAACTGCACCCGATCACCAAACTCAGCCAAGTGCTTTTGGGCAGCTAGCAGAGCATCCTGATCTTGGTCAATAGCCGTCAACCGCACATTAGCAGCGGCCTCTAAGATCAAGCGACTGTGGCCACCACCGCCCACAGTTGCATCCAAATAATGGCCACCAGGGCGTACCGCCAACCCATCAATGACCTCTCGGCTTAAAACTGGCACATGAAGAAATTCAGCGCCTACAATTCCCTGAATCTCAAGCTCCATATAATAATAGTTGAAGAAGTGAAACAAATTGAAACATCAAGTAAAATCCCCTCACTAGGACCCATCTCCAACATACTCTGTATGGGTAATAGATGTAGACGCTGCTAGAGCGACTTCTGAAAACTATTTCCCTGACAAACTGATTTTGGCAGACACAAACAATCGAGCCTGGTGGGGATGATGGGGTTGAAGTGGAAATTTTCATAATGGGAGAACACCGAACTTATGGCCAGACTAGAAACCCGCACCGAGCCTATGGTGCTGAATATGGGGCCACACCACCCCTCAATGCACGGGGTTTTGCGGTTAATTGTGACATTGGACGGCGAGGATGTCGTTGATTGTGAACCGGTGATCGGCTATTTGCATCGGGGGATGGAGAAAATTGCTGAGAACCGCACCACTGTAATGTACGTTCCCTACGTCAGTCGGTGGGACTACGCCGCGGGTATGTTTAACGAAGCAGTCACCGTTAACGCCCCGGAACAATTAGCAGGTATAGCCGTACCCAAACGCGCCAGCTATATTCGGGTGATCATGTTAGAACTCAACCGAATTGCTAACCACTTATTGTGGTTTGGTCCGTTTCTGGCTGACGTGGGGGCGCAAACACCCTTCTTCTATCAGTTCCGAGAACGGGAAATGATTTATGATTTGTGGGAGGCCGCCACGGGATACCGGATGGTAAACCACAACTATTTCCGTGTGGGTGGCGTAGCAGTTGATTTACCCTATGGTTGGGTTGATAAATGCTTAGATTTCTGTGACTATTTTCTCCCCAAAGTTGACGAGTACGAGCGCTTGGTTACCAATAATCCGATTTTTCGCCGGCGGATTGAGGGTATTGGTACCATCACCCGGGAACAAGCCATTAACTGGGGATTATCAGGCCCCATGTTACGCGGCTCTGGGGTGAAATGGGACTTAAGGAAAGTTGACCATTACGAGTGCTACGACGATTTTGATTGGGATGTGCAATGGGAAACCGCCGGGGATTGTTTAGCCCGTTACATGGTGCGGATGCGGGAAATGCGCGAATCTGTGAAGATTATTCGCCAAGCAATTCAAGGACTACCAGGGGGACCTACGAAAACCTGGAAGCCAAGCGCATGGCAGAGGGGAAAAAATCTGAGTGGTATGGCTTTGATTATCAATACATTGGGAAAAAAGTTGCACCTACTTTTAAAATGCCCAAAGGCGAAATCTATTCCCGTGTGGAAAGCGGTAAAGGTGAACTGGGAATTTATCTTGTCGGTGATGATCATGGCTTCCCTTGGCGGTGGAAAATTCGCGCCGCTGACTTTAACAACCTGCAAATTGTCCCGGAACTCCTACGAGGGATGAAAGTTGCAGATATTGTGGTTATTCTTGGTAGTGTTGACGTGATCATGGGATCTGTGGACAGATAGTACACTGGAGAGGGGATTGGGGACTGAGCATTAGTTTCTACCTCATATCCCTCCCCAGAAACTGACAATAAATCTCCTAGTTGTTCATCCCTGTGTGTCTGTATACCGAAACCCCAAAAAAAACTCAAAACATCAGCCAATTGAACACCCACTAACTAACTGTGCCATCTATGCCTTTGTCGCGTATAGTCACCCTAATTGTAGGTTTAATCGTCATTTTGGCATTAAGCCTCTGGTTGATTGACTCACTGTCTCGGCTTTACTGGCAGTTGTCCTATTCGCCACTGCTGGGTAATTTGCTGCTGTTGTTGTTGGTTTTATTGATTGGGGGGTTGGTTGCGGCTTTTGTTTATTATGTATTGATACTTCAAGCCGGGTCAATGCGATCGCGCCGCCCAGCCCGACGAGTTACGGCTGCAGAAATTCCCGCTGCTAAATCTGATGCCGCTTCGAGTACATTAAAAGCTGTTAAACAGCAGGTAGCCCAAATTCAAGATGAAGTCGCACGACAAGCTTTATTAAGTAAATCCCGGGAAATTGAAGTTAATCTGGCACGGGGTGAAATTCAAGTAGTTGTTTTTGGTACAGGTAGTGCTGGTAAAACTTCTTTAGTTAATGCTATTATGGGGCGCATAGTCGGTCAGGTAAATGCGCCCATGGGGACTACCCAGGTGGGGGAAACTTATTGTTTGCGGTTGAAGGGATTACAACGCAAGATTTTAATTACTGATACTCCGGGGATTTTAGAAGCCGGGGTGGAGGGAACCGAACGGGAACAATTAGCCCGAGAACTGGCAACTTCAGCAAATTTACTGTTATTTGTGGTGGATAATGATTTGCGACGTTCTGAGTATGAACCCCTGCGCAGTTTGGCGGAAATTGGCAAGCGATCGCTGTTGGTTCTCAATAAAACTGATTTATATACAGATGAAGATCAAGAATCTATCCTGGCTCGGTTACGTCAACGGGTACAGGGATTTATTGCCGCCAATGATGTGATTGCGATCGCGGCTAATCCCCAAACGGCAAAACTAGAAACTGGCGAAACCCTACAGCCAGAAGCGGATATTATCCCCTTGCTGCGACGGATGGCGGCGATTTTACGGGCTGAAGGTGAGGATTTGGTAGCGGATAATATTCTTCTGCAATCCCTACGCCTGGGAGAAGAGGCGCGAAATTTGATTGATGTCCAGCGTCGTCGTCAAGCTGACAAAATAGTTGATCGCTTTGGGTGGATTGGGGCTGGTGTGGTATCAGTTACACCTCTACCAGTAGTAGATTTACTGGCGACCGCCGCTGTCAATGCTCAAATGGTGGTGGAGATTGGCAGAGTCTACGGCTGTGAACTGAACATGGAACGGGGTAAAGAGTTAGCTCTTTCCCTCGCCAAGACCATCGCTAGTTTAGGTATAGTCAAAGGTGCAATTCAATTAATATCTACAGCTTTACAATTTCATGTAGCCACCTTTGTCATTGGTAGGGCAATTCAAGGAGTAACGGTAGCTTATTTAACACGGATTGCGGGAAAAAGTTTTATTGAGTATTTTCGCCATGACCAAGATTGGGGTGATGGTGGTATGACTGAAGTAGTCAAGGAACAATTTAAATTAAATCGCAGGGATGAATTTATCAAAGCTTTTGTGCAAGAAGCGATCGCGCGGGTGGTCAAACCATTAACAAATAACACCCAGGTGATTTCACAGGACGAAGAAACCAAAGGATAAAGCTACTGGGCTTTCAAAAATGGACGCTAGCATGATTTATTTCCCAGACTTCCGGAAAAACGCTTGATCTAGCGAAACATATGATAAGGCCTTATTTAGTAACCAGCTCATGAATGATCACATGATCGGTAAAGTACTACAAGCACGTTACCAAGTTATCCAAAGCCTGGGTGCAGGGGTATTTGGCGAAACATACATCGCCATAGATAGAGACCACCCGGGAAATAGCAAATACACGATTAAACAGATTAACGGTGAGCAATTCTCCCCCAGCTACTTAGACAGTTTAAAATTTTGCTTTCTCAATGAAACAGGAACTCTGCAGCGTCTAGGAACCCATGGTCAAATTCCCCAGTTTGTCGCCTATTTTGAAGAAAATGGGCATTTCTACTTAGTACAGGAATTTGTAGAGGGACATTCCCTGACTCAGGAATTACCCATCAAGCATTCCTGCGGAGGTCTGTGGACGGAAACCGAAGTTATAGAATTGTTAGAAGATACCCTAGGTATTTTAGATTTTGTTCACTCTCAAGGTGTGATCCATTGCCATATTAAGCCCGAAAACTTGATTAGACGTACTCTTGATGGCAAATTAGCCTTAATCGACTTCGGTTTAATCGAGTCAGTTGATTTAGGCGCATATGGGGAGCTACCTATTTATAACCTTCCTGTAAACGCCCTGGGGTACATATCGCCAGAGCAATTTATTGGTCAAACCCTGCCCAATAGTGATATTTATGCTTTGGGTATGATTGCCATTCAAGCCTTAACAGGACTAGAACCACTGCAATTAAAACTAAATGTTGGAACTGGTGAGATTATCTGGCGGACTGAAGATATATCAGTGAGTGATCAGCTAGCTGCTATTCTGAGTAAAATGATTTGCTATGATTGCCAAGATCGCTTTCAGTCTGCGGCTGAAGTCTTATATACCCTTAATCAAGTCTTCAACGCCCCGAAAATACCCCATCAACTCCATCAAATCATCAGGGCTAAAAATCAGGATCCACAACCAAAACATAATTTTGCTACATCCTCCCCAGTATGTTCAGGGATGAAATTAGGCTTGGCGGCTAATTCCTTATTAGTGGGATTAGCAGCATGTTCTTTAATGGATAATTCTCCTGCATATTCTCATAAAGGCAGATTAGATATAGCCATAAAAGAATATCAAACAGGCAATTTTCGAGGAGCCCTGGCGTTAGCTGAATCAATTCCTGCTTACAGCAATGTTTACCCGGAGGTTCAAGCTAATATAGAAGAATGGCAGGGCAAATGGCGATTGGCGGCTGAACAATACGAAATTGCCCAACAAGCCCTAAATGAGGAGAGATGGTCAGATGTTTTAAGTGTGCCGGCGAAATTACCAGATATTTTATATTGGCAATCTAAAGTAGAGAAACTGGTGGAGCAAGCACAAGCCAACATTGCCACACAAACACACGATTTGTTATCAAAAGCCTATGCAAAAGCCGTAGATAGAGAATTTTCAGCGGCTATAGAATATCTGCGTCAAATTCCTCCCGACAGTACTGCTAGTGCTTTAGTTCAAGAGAAAATAGCCGAGTACGACCAAAAGCGGCAGATTAGAGCGGCTTATTTTTTACATCGTGCCAATATCAAAGCATCTGTTGGCGACTTTAGTGGCGCTATCCAGTTTCTGCGTAAAATTCATAAAAGTAGTTCTGTTTACCCTCAAGCTCGGGCTAAACTGAATGAATATACCCAACAGCAGCAACTGTATGATCGAGGTGTAAATATCGCGTTGAATTCCTTAACCGCTAAAAATGACAATTTTCACCCAGACAAGGAGCTGCAAGAGGTAAGTATTCGTTAGATAATTGCCTTTGCTGGTTCTGGTAACGGGCTTTAATTACTTGTTGATCATATGGCTTGGTGATAAAAGTCCATTACCTGTGGATATTCTTGTAAATTAAATAAGGCATTGCTTGCTGTTAATACTCCCATGACTAGACGTGGGATTATGCTTTGACACTCTGCGGTCTGAAGACACGCAGATTCTTTAAGACTTGCTTAAAAGGAATAGTCAATTATCCCCCTACACGCTCAAAACAACTACCTACGGATAAGTGTTGCAATTGCGCAAAATTTTATATTTTTTTGGCTTTCTGAGTCCATCGAATTTTGGCGGTATACACTCTGTATTTTGCCTTTGCTTGTTTACCCAGATTACGGTCAAAGCCGAGACGAGATAAATCAGGGGTTTCTCCTGCTCAAAATACTTCTTCGTGCAGATGGTTATTCTTACTCGCACCTTGATTATATCATCACGGCGAATCAATTCGCCGTTGGCACTTCCTCCACTGTCTAAAGCCAAGTGGAGGAAGTGCCTTTTTTGCGATTTTCTTGTGATTTACAAAAAACCTCTTGGTATTCTGATCATTGGCTACAATTTACTATCGAAAATGCACTGAATACTTTTGATAGAAAGTGCGATCGCTGGCGTGAACTATACCGTGAAGCAGTTAAACAACGAGACGCAGCCAGACTGACTATTGATCGTTCTGTTGCTGGTGGTGTGAATCAAGAAGAACGGGACAACGCCAAAGCCCAAGAACGGGAAGCCCAACGACAAATAGATTTACTGATAGGATACAAGCAAGGTAACAATAATCACCAATTTGAATTTTATCCCTACCGCTACTTTGCAGCTGAGGGATTTTTACCAGGGTTCAACTTCCCCCGCTTACCAGTGAGGGCTTACATTCCTACTAATGATGGCGGTGAATTTATCTCCCGTCTCCGTGCTGTGGCTTTACGGTAATTTGCACCAGGGAACATTATTTAAATTACCCGATACGGCGCAAAAGTTCATCCCTGAAGCTGACTGTAAACCAGATTTTGTTTATGAGCAAGAGGCGATCGCAATTTTCTGTGATGGCTCTGTACATGATAGCCCTGAGCAAAAAAAACAGGACAAAATTCAGCGAGATAACCTCAGATACAATACTAGTTATCAAGTTATAACTCTGCGCTATGATCAGGATTGGCGGGAAAAATTAAATATTTTGTCCAGCTTTTAAGGGGTTTGATCACAGTTTTAAATCCCGGAATTTCTTTAACCAATTGTTGATATGATGGGGTGGTTTGAGGCAAAAAATGAGATAGAGGACTCCTATTTGATTTTTGAACAAGACTCAGTACACACGGCAATTCTTCTTACCTGTTCCCTGTTCCCTGTTCCCTGTTCCCTGTTCCCTACCTAGACAAATCAATTCAGAAACCAAACCGGATTTCTATAGATGATTCCTATTAGTGATCATATTCGGCTGCGTCATCCACCAATTGTTATTTATTGGCTGATTGGTATTAACATTGCTATATTTCTCTGGCAAATAAAACTAGGAATAACCGGGGAATTAGCATCTTTTATTGATAGCTGGGGTTTGATTCCCGCTCAGATTAGTGGTGCAATTACCCATGCTATCTATTTAAATCCAGCTGCTTGGGTGGTTGTTTTTTGGCGGTTACCTTCCCTCTTCTTAGCCATGTTTCTCCATGGTAGTATTAGTCAAATTGTCGGGAATCTCATATTTTTATGGGTTTTTGGTAAAACCTTGTCGAGTGTCATTGGTTATAAACGTGTCCTAGCTTTGTATCTAGGAGGGGGGATACTCACGGGAATAGCACAAATTATTTTAGAACCGAGTTTGACAGTACCATTAATTGGCGCAAATGGGGCGATCGCCACTATCTTAGGAGCCTACCTCAGCAAGTTCCCTCAAGGGAAAATTGATACTATCATGCCCCTGTTAATCTTATACATACCAGTAGAATTACCTGCCTATTCTTACCTATTTTGGTGGTTTATACAACAGCTATTTTACGGCATTGGCAGCTTAAACATAACTGCATCCGATGTCAACTCAGCTAACTTCTCCTTCTGGGTACAATTACTAGGATTATGTCTTGGTGCTGCTGCAATTAGATACTATGAATCATCCTCTAAATCATAGGTAATGGGCGAAAATTGTTCATCTGGCTAGCCACAGGCTCACGCCTGTGGGCTGAACCTATTTCTCGCCGTCCTTTTTAGCCTCTGGGGACTTCTTTTTGATAATAGTTTTGGGTAGATTACTGCTGGGCTTGGTATCAACCTTTTTGGATACTGGCGGTACCGTGGGTTGATTTTTTCTAGATTCCTGCAGCGCCGTAGCTTTATCCTTTTTAGATGCTTTGAGAAATCTAGGTGCGGTTTCTTGGGGTGGCGCTAATAGGGCCACAAAACCGAAGACATTACGCCCAGGCAGAAATTTGGCTTTCAATGAGACAAATACCGCATGTCCTTGGTCTTCTTTTTCAGCTTTGGGATTAAATCGGAAAGGTCTAACCGGTGAGTCCTTCCAGAATAAGGGTAGATGGCTAACCTTCATAAATTTGACTTTTTTACTGGCCTCCGCTTGTTTAATATATTCAAGTCTTTCGCGAGTAAAATTGCGGAAAACAGAAATACAGGGGGTTTGACAGACGGGGATAAATTGCCATAGTCCTGAGAATTTAAACTCGTTGTCTTCTAGCTCCGCTGAAACTGTCTGTTTTTCTCGCCCTCTGTCAAAGCCAACTAGCTGAAAAGTGACGCTATGGGGTTGATCTCTACGGGGAAAATGAATGACTTTAGGATAAACAACCAACCTAAAAGTACGGTTCCCAGTAGTTTCTATTTCTTTAATCAGAGCGTCAAATACTTTGCGTTTTTGGGGAATGTAAAAAAGTGGGTAATCAAAATTACCAATAGTAACAGTGTTCTTACCATCTTCATTCAGGTTGACATCTCCAACAATTACCCCAATAGCTTGAAAGATTGCTTCAGGTTCTTCAATCTCTACCTGATTTTCAGTATCGATACTTACTTCTTCAGCTTCAGGTGCGGGTTGTTGAGTTTCAGCCTCATTAATTCCATTGGGGGTAGGTTCATTAGATGACATAATTGTTAGTTTTTTTGTACAAGCAATAATTTTTTGGAGATACTATAGGCGGCATGTGACAGGCTGATAAAATCCCATAAGTACACACTAAAGAATATGAAGTCCAGGTGACTAGACTACCCTGAGTCAGGAGTTAGGGTTATGGGAGTTTCTCGCCTAGACAAAAACTAGCTCATGCTCACACCAACTCACTACTATTAAGCTAATGACTTCTCTGTGTCAAGGTTATATAGCATTTCCCATGGTCGTGATGGACAAATTTTTTTAGTTTGAGGGAACAGGGAACACACCGAACAGGGAATAGGGAATTGGTGTGTACTTCATGAGCCTGAAAAAGGCTTTAGCTAATTTAGTTACCTAATAAACTATGATAAATAACTATTTTCGCAATCATATCAGGACAATGGCTAGCTATGTCCCCAGCGAACAACCCCAACCCGGCCTAGAGATAATTAAACTTAATAGTAACGAAAATCCTTATCCTCCTTCACCGGTGGTGCTAGACCTGCTGAAGAATATTAACGGGGAATGGTTACGACGTTATCCAGAACCTTTAGGGGGAGAGTTCCGGCGAGCCGCAAGCAAGGTTTTGGGTGTTCCCCATGATTGGATTATTGTCGGTAATGGTAGTGATGAGGTTTTGAACCTAGTAGTTAGAACCTGCGCTGAACCCGGGAGAAAGGTCGTTTACCCTATACCAACTTATGTACTATATGTGACCTTAGTACAAATACAGGGCGCAGAAATTATTGAGATTCCCTATGGAGAAGATGACAGATTCCCCCTGGAAGAACTAATTACCGCTGATGGAAATGTGACGTTCATCGCATCCCCTAATAGTCCCTCGGGGTGTATTGTCCCCATGGAAGACCTGAGAAAGCTAGCAAGCCGATTATCTGGGGTTTTGGTCATTGATGAAGCATATGTAGATTTTGCACAGGAGAATGCACTGGCTTTGGTGAAGGAATATGATAACGTAATTGTGGTTCGCACACTTTCTAAGGGTTACTCCTTAGCAGGGTTACGTCTAGGCTTCGGGGTGGCAAATCCTGGCTTACTCGATGGGTTGTTTAAGGTGAAGGATAGCTATAACATTGATGCGATCGCCTGCGCATTGGGAACCGCAGCTATGACAGATCAAGCTTATAAAAATGCTTGTGTAGCCAAGGTGAAAGCATCACGGACTAAACTAGCCGCGGACTTAAAACAATTAGGTTTTCAGGTTGGGGATTCCCAGACTAACTTTTTATTCGTACAACCCCCCCAAGAAAATGCTCAATTCCTCTATCAACGGCTCAAAGAACGACAGATTTTAGTACGCTACTTCCCACGCCCAGGACTGGATCATAAGTTACGCATTACCGTGGGTACAGACCAACAAAATCAAGTTTTAGTAGAGGCGCTCCGTCAAATTTGTTCCTAGTTAGGTTTTATTACATACTACAAACTGTGAAAATAGTCAATCACAGCCTGGGCGATCGCTTCATTACCATCTTTAGCTAAAGGTTGAGATTGCTGGGGTTGCTGGGGTTCTTGACGCAAAAAATCCCAATTACCGCTAAAAAATTCCTGGGAAGTGATAATTTGATGGTGATGATAATTCACAATCCCTGCTAACAGAAAATTAGCTTCCGCGAAGTCATCCCGGGGAATGGTCACCAGAGGTATATCAAATTTTGTCGCTTCCGCAAAAGTGCCATAACCAGGTTTAGAAACCACACGCCCACAAATAGGACTAAAATCTACTGGGCGGTATTTGGAACCGCTAACCTTTTTGACATTAGGTAAGTCCGGGGCTGATTGATCATAGATCACAAATTGCCAATCTGGAAAATTTCGTAAATTTTCGTAAGGTATTTTTTCTAACCCCAAACCCCCGAAGGTGACTAATATCGTTTTTGATTTGGGCGCAGTAATTCCCCAAGTAGCGCGCAGTTCCTCGGCAGAGTAACGAGGGTAACCACCAGTTAAGCCCACATCAGTAATATTACTAAAAGATGACATCGGCTCGTGAAAAGGCAAACGAAACAAGCGATCGCATTGAGAGTAACATTCACTAATCCAATCCGCAATGGTGATAAATTCACCCCCCCAATGTCGGTAAATCAAGTCCCAACCAAAATTACTCATCATCCAACAGGGAATATTTGCGGCTTTAGCAAATAAAGGAGCTAAAAAAGGAATATCTGCTAAAATTAAATTCACCCGGTTTTGGCGGATAAAATTGACTTCTGAGGCAATTAGGGAATTTTGACGCTGTTGAATATCCCGCAAACCGGCTAAAGTCGCCGGTTTATCCATTGTCAAACTGTCTCCCTGGACTACACCCAAATCAAAAGCCCGGGGACGATGAATAAAATCCCCCTCTATATAGGAATCTAGCAACCACCGGGGGGCGGTGGTGACCAGAATCAATAAAACTTCTGGACATAATTTTTGAATTGTTGATACCACTGAAGCCGTGCGAGTAGCATGACCGAAACCGTGGTTAGTAATTGCTACATATAAAATTGGCCGCATAATTGATAATTGCTAATTACTAATTTAAATTGGGGAAGAGGAACATAAATACAATGCTACCTTTTCCCCCCTTCCTCTTACTTAAAGGCTAAACCTTTGTAAAGCCTCTATTAATTGGTCAATTTCTGCTTCTAGGGTCAAATAATGGACAGTGGCGCGGATACAGTCAGGATCAGCAATTGTTCTAGTTAATATTCTTTGTGACTCTAGGAATTGGACTAACTGGAAATGTACCCCCGATTTTTCCTCAGACAGTTGAAAGGAAACTATCCCGCTTTGGGGTGGAGATGTGCGTAAACACCGGATATTGGTTAGGTCTGTTAATCTTCTCCACAGGTATTCACTATGATCACAGATTTGCTCATAACGTTGTTGTGGGGTTCCCCATTGCTGATGAATGGCGATCGCCCCTGTCAAACCAGCATATAATGACGTTGCTGATGTCGATACTTCATATCTTCGCCCATCCGGTTGCCAACTTACCCTTTGACCCTGACTATCTACCACAATGCCACGTAAGCCGATAAATGTGGGTTGTAAATTGTCTCTAACTTCGGGACGGACATATAAACCACCCACACCCCCAGGACCACATAACCATTTATGACCCGTGAAGGCGTAAAAGTCCGCCCCCAATGCGGTTAAATTTAAAGGTAATAAGCCAACAGACTGAGCAGCATCTACCAACACCAAGGAATTATTAGCTCTGCATACTTCTATAATTTTGTCAAGGGGTAAAACTTGTCCTGTATTCCAGAAAACATGACTAAGAACTACTAAGCGGGTATTGGGGCGTAAGTGTTGAGCAACCACCGTTACAGGGTCGCCTGTGTTTAAAGTTACCTTGAGGGGACAGATAGTAACTTCCACAGCAAACCTACGGGCGATTTCCTGGGAAATAGCAATTACTCCTGGGTGTTCACAGTCCGAGAGTAGCATATGGTCACCCCCACGCCAATCAATACCCCACATGGCAATATTACAGCCAACGGTAACATCTTCTGTGAGGGTAATAGTTTCTGGTGGTGCTTGCAACTCACAAGCCAAAGCTTCCCTAAGATTTTGCTTTGCTTGTGCAACTAGGGCGTAAGCTTGATTACCAAAAGGTCCCGCTTGTTGGGTATCAGCTTCAGCTTGAGTAATGGCATCCATTGCCCCTTGAGGCATTGGCCCCTGTCCACCATAATTAAAATAAATCTTATTTCCCAAAGCGGGAAATTGTGCGCGATGTTGATGTAATTGAGTTTCTCTAGCCAAAATATTTGTCATAAATAGCAATTTTGCTCACAAACCAGTTTACTCTCCGGCTCATGACCAGATTTTTGAAATTCTTGTTAACTTAAAGGAATGTTAATCAATGCTGAACAATTACTGCAATATCAACGCTGCAAACGCCGACCTGTCCTAGATGCTCAGGGCGATAGACCCCAGCGGGATGCTGCTAATGAGTTGCTACTCAAATTACAACAAGACAAGGCCGCCCATCGTACCAGTATTTTGGCAGAGTTGGGCGATTATTACAAACCAGATTATCCACGAGGAGACTGGGAAGCAGGTCAAGCAGCGACTGTAGAATTAATGCAGCGTGGGGTTGACTACATTTATCGCGGTGTACTCTTAGCTGAGTACTATGATTTGGTAACTCCTACTCCTGAAGATGTTTCACTATCCCCAGAATATACAGAACACACTTTTCTTAGTCGTCCTGATTTACTGGTAAAACAGTCGGGACAATCTCGGTTTGGGGATTGGATGTATGTACCCGTAAATATTGAATTGGGTAAGCGTCCTAAGCAAGAATATCAAGTTGTGGCGGCCTTTCACGCCCAAGTATTGGCAAACGTACAGGGTATCATACCGGAAAACGCTTGGCTACTGTTGCGGACAAAAAACAGAGATTATGCAGTGGATTTAGATAAATGGATTCCACAAATGCAAAGCATTTTACTAGAGTTTCTCCAGGACTTACAGTTACCCTCACCACCAGAAGTATTTATTTCTCGCCAAAAGTGCAATCTTTGCCACTGGTATAATGACTGTTATCAGGTCGCTCAATCACAGCAACACCTTTCTTTGTTACCAGGGGTAACACCCCTGCGCTACGACCAACTTCAGGCTTTATCTATCACTACCCTAGAATCTCTAGCTCATACTACCCCTGAGACTTTAGAAAACCTTCCTGGTTTTGATGGTGCAGTTGCAGCCAAACTTATATTACAAGCCCAATCTGTACTCTACAGACAACCTTTGATGTTACCCCATGGGTTACCAAAAGAAGATATTCTATTTACCGCTCCTGTAGAGCTTTATTTTGATATTGAAGCCCAGCCAGATTTGGATTTAGATTATTTGTTGGGAATTTTGGTGGTTGACCAGCAAGCCAAGACGGAAAAATTCTATTCCTTTATCGCCGAAAAACCAGAAGAAGAAGAATTAATTTGGCAGCAATTTTTAGATTTGGTTTGGCAATATCCCCAAGCACCAATTTATCATTTTTGCGTCTATGAAGTTGATACTGTCAAACGCCTAGGGAAACTCTACCAAACTCCTAACTCCCTAGTCTATCCTGTTTTGAATCGGTTTGTTGATGTCTATGAACAATTAATTAAAACCGTCGCTTTACCCGTAGAAAGCTATGCACTTAAAGCGATCGCCCGTTGGTTGGGCTTTGAGTGGCGGGAAAAAGAAGCTAGTGGTGCTAAGTGTATTTATTGGTATGACCAATGGTTAGAAACAGGCGATCGCACTTTACTCGAAGTGATTCAAAGTTATAACGAGGATGATTGTCGAGCTACCCGTAATGTTAAGGATTGGCTAGTTACCTTTTTTCAAAATCATACCCATCCGATCCAAAAAAGCTAACTAATACTAACAAAAGTCCGCTTTTTCTTCTGTGTTTCACCCTAGAAGTGTCAGCACTATCTAGTCCACAGGCTAACACGGTCAATCTAACCCTCACAAAAAAACTGCTTCCTCCAAAACTCTTTCCCGGATCACCTCGTGTAAGTTGTCTGGTTCAGTGATATCTACCTTACGTCCGAGCAATTCCTCCAAGGATTGCATCAAAGCAATTTGGTCTAATAAAGTTCGTTGTGGTTCAATTTCCATCAGAAAATCTATATCACTATCTACTCTTGCTTCACCTCTGGCTATAGAACCAAAAACACGTACATTATATCCTCCATACTCAGCAGCAATCCTCAATATTTCTTCACGATGAGCCGTGAGTATCTCATCAATTCCCATAAACCCACTCCTGAAATCAATAGGTATTTTGCCAAAAACATTTTCTTTTTGTAAATATACTCTCTTCAGCCTCTTGAGTTAACTGGCATAATTAATTACAAGTTCAACATTCCACCGCCTATATATTCTATCAAAACCCAGTGGGAGGGTGAGAACCCCCATAATCAAAATAATATGCAGCTAATTAAAAAACTTTTATCATTCCCTGGAATCATTGCCATTAGTCTGACAATCATCTTAGTCACGACACTGCTGAATAATTCACAATTATACGCCGCCGAAATTAGTCAGATAGAATTTATTGGTGAAGCAATTTTACCTCATAATTCCACCCTGAAAAACAACGCAATTGGCGGATTATCTGGAATTACTTACGACCCCAACAAAGATGTTTATTATGCTATCTCCGATGACCGGGGAGAAAAAGCACCCGCTCGATTTTATACCCTCAAGATAGACTTGAGTAAAGGTAAACTGCAAAATGGCGATGTTGTTCCCGTGGGTGTAACTACAATTTTAAATCAAGATAATCAACCCTTTCCTCCCGGGGAAACAGATACAGAAGGTATTGCTGTAACTAATCGGGACACTGTATTTATTTCTTCCGAGGGGGATGGGAGACAATTAATTAATCCCTTTATTCAAGAGTTCGCCCTGGACTCGGGTAAATTGCTGACAACATTACCCATACCAAATAAGTTTTTACCAGACAAAAACGGTCAGCAAGGTATCCGCAATAACTTAGCCTTTGAAAGCCTCACCATCACACCTAACCATCAGTATTTATTCACCGCCACAGAAAATGCTCTGATTCAAGATGGCCCAGCTACTAAACCTAATGTTGGTACTTCTTCGCGAATTTTACAGTATAATCTCTTCACTAATCTACCAGAAAAGGAATTTTTATACCCAACTGAACCAGTAGGAGAAATGCTCAATGTTACTGGTAGGTTTAGTAGTGGATTACCGGATTTACTAGCATTAGATAACCGCGGACATTTCCTGAGTATAGAACGCTCTTTTACTGGGTTGTTATTTGCTGTTTCTCTATTTGAGGTTTCCCTAGAAGGTGCTGATGATATTCAGAATATTAACAGCCTTTTAGCAGTGGACTCACAGAAAATTAAACCCGCAGAGAAAAAATTGCTCTTAGATTTGACAAGTCTAGATGTAGTCTTAGATAATATCGAAGGTTTAACTTTTGGCCCGGATCTACCTGATGGATATCGTTCATTGATTTTGATCAGTGATAACAATTTTAATTCATTCCAGCGCAACCAATTTCTGGCTTTTAAAGTTAAGATTGAGTCACCGCTGATGAGACTACTACGCCGGTTAATCAGGCGGTAACAACCCCGGCTAACTAGACGCGCCAAACCAGCCAGAAAAAAAATCTGATTTTTTTTTCAAAAAACACTTGACAATTATCTAAATAAGAGGTAACTTAAGAAAGTTGGAAATCAAGGGACTGTAGTTCAACTGGTTAGAGCACCGCCCTGTCACGGCGGAAGTTGCGGGTTCGAGCCCCGTCAGTCCCGTTTGGGTTACGAGCAATAATTTATAAATCCCCTGCAGCATAATATATGTATTTGGGGATGTTTGTCTATGGTGCTGAGTCCTAAAACTGAGGATTTCAGTCTAGATATAAGCTACATTGATGATGCTTTGTGAAAGAGAGAATTAATTGTGACTGTTAGAGTCCGGATTGCGCCGAGTCCCACGGGGAATTTACATATTGGTACAGCCAGAACCGCTGTGTTTAACTGGCTATTTGCTCGCCACCATGGTGGGAAGTTTATTCTAAGAGTTGAAGACACAGACCTAGAGCGATCGCGTCCCGAATATACTGAAAATATTCTGGAAGGTTTTCGCTGGTTGGGGTTAAACTGGGATGAAGGGCGATTTTTCCAATCCCAACGCCTGGATATGTATAAAGAGGCGGTGGAAAAACTTCTAGAACAAGGATTAGCCTATCGTTGCTACACCACATCAGAAGAACTAGAAGCACTACGAGAAGCCCAAAAAGCCACAAACCAAGCTCCCCGCTACGACAACCGTCACCGCAACCTGACACCAGAACAAGAAGCAGCCTTTAAAGCCCAAGGGCGCAGCTGTGTGATTCGGTTCAAAATTGCTGATGAGCGAGAAATTGTCTGGAATGATCTAGTTAGGGGAACAATGACATGGCGAGGTAGTGACCTTGGTGGTGATATGGTCATGGCCCGCGCTTCAGAAACAGGTATTGGTCAACCACTGTACAACTTTGTGGTTGTAGTTGATGACATAGATATGCAAATTAGCCATGTTATCCGCGGGGAAGACCACATAGCCAACACCGCCAAACAAATTTTGTTATATGAAGCTTTAGGAGGTAAAATTCCCGAATTTGCTCATACACCCCTGATATTAAATATGGAAGGGCGCAAACTTTCCAAACGGGATGGAGTGACTTCTATTTCTGACTTTCAGAAAATGGGCTTCACCTCTGAAGCTTTAGTCAATTACATGACCTTACTGGGGTGGTCGCCACCGGAATCAACAGAGGAAATCTTTACCTTAGAAACCGCAGCCGAACACTTTAGCTTTGAGCGGGTGAACAAAGCTGGAGCCAAATTTGACTGGGCAAAGTTGGATTGGTTAAATAGTCAGTATCTCCATCATATGCCCCTGGAGCAACTGACAGATTTAATCATCCCCTTTTGGGAAGATGCTAAATTTACCTTTGAGGGAGGACGAGAACGCCCCTGGTTAGAGCAGTTAGTCACTTTAATCAGCCAGAGTTTAACTCGTCTCACAGATGCGGTGGAAATGAGTAAACCGTTTTTCACTCAAACAGTAGAATTTACCTCAGAAGCTAGGGAGCAACTACAAAAAGAAGGTTCAGAGGTTGCTATTCAGGGAATTATCGCAGCTTTGGAAAATCACCCCCATCTGTCAGAAACAACCGCCCAAGAAATCATTAAACAAGTGGTAAAAGAGCAAAAACTTAAAAAAGGCTTAGTTATGCGATCGCTCAGAGCGGCTTTAACTGGAGATGTTCATGGACCGGATCTAATTCAATCTTGGTTACTGCTCAATCAGATTAATTTAGACAAACCCCGGTTACAGCAAGCCATGTCCGCCGCCAATTAGGCGCTTTCACAACAGGGGACAAGAAGACCGGGAGAAATTTTTGATAATTTTCCCTGCTTTTCCCAGTCCCCAGCAGTAAATTTCTCTCATTTTGGGAACTTGCTGTGTAAAATTAGTGTCCACCAAAACCTAATCTTTAATGTCGAAAATAGTGATCAACCAAGGGATAAGATTATTCTTGATCATATTTGTACTGGGCACCACATCTGTAATTCAAGCCATAGCCAATGCCCAGGAAACACCACCGATATTTGGGGACATCACTATCAACCGAGAATTTTCTCCAGATCCTGTGAAAGTACGGGGGATGAGTGGGGGTTCACTACCAGCAAGACAAATTGCGGGGCGGTCTCAAACAGCCACTGGTACCTGTACCGGATTTTTCCACCTCACCCCCGGACATACATTAGAGTTAAAAACTGGATTCGACTATTTGAAATTATTAATACAAAGTCCTCAAGACACCACCATGATTGTCAAAGGACCTGGCGGAACTTGGTGTAATGACGACTTTGATCGCGAAAATCCCGGCATAGTGGGGGAGTGGTTACCCGGAATATACCAAATTTGGGTGGGTTCATACCAAAAAGACAAGTATTTCCCTTATACATTACACATCACCCAAGTTAAGTAAAGACAAGGTGAATACCTACTGGGGAGAGGGGGGAATTCTTTGTTTCAACACATCCACAACTATTGTTTCAAAGCCTCACCGACTTTGAAACAATTTTTTCAGAAATGTTGAAATCCTTGCAATGACAGGGATATAGGGGTTATGGGCATTTTAATTTTCTTTTCGTCGCCTTAGTTTTTCACGCTTGATGCAAAGTTGTATTAAAATTAAGTTAACTTTAATTAAGATACTTTTTGATATCGCCGTTAGTCCCCTATGGCTACAGCGATTTATGATCAAAGATCAAATTAAACAAAATGGCATACCTAACCTAGTCACAGATGATGGCATCATCAGTTTCTACGGAAGGTTAATTGTATTGGCATCTAGAGGCAAATTAAAATGAAATTCTCCTGGCGAGTCGCGGTACTCTGGACATTGCCGGCTTTGGTGATTGGCTTTTTTCTCTGGCAAGGCGCTTTTGCTGGCAATACCGCTGAAATGGGTAAAAATGCAGCTAATACCCGTATGACCTATGGCCGCTTCCTGGAATACCTAGACGCTAACCGTGTTAATAGTGTCGATTTGTATGAAGGTGGCAGAACAGCAATAGTCGAAGCCAGCGATCAAGATATCGAAAATCGTGTGCAACGGTGGCGGGTGGATCTGCCAATTAATTCTCCTGAGTTAATTAGCAAGCTCAAAGAGAAAAACATCAGTTTTGATGCTCACCCCATGCGCAATGATGGCGCTATCTGGGGACTGTTGGGGAATCTGGTTTTTCCCATCCTCTTAATTACAGGATTGTTCTTTTTGTTCCGTCGCTCTAGCAATATGCCCGGTGGTCCTGGTCAAGCGATGAACTTTGCTAAATCTAAGGCTCGGTTTCAAATGGAAGCCAAAACAGGGGTGAAATTTGACGACGTAGCAGGTATTGAAGAAGCTAAAGAAGAACTGCAAGAAGTCGTTACCTTCCTGAAACAGCCAGAACGGTTTACCGCTGTGGGCGCACGCATTCCTAAAGGGGTGTTGTTAGTCGGTCCGCCCGGAACTGGTAAAACCTTACTCGCCAAGGCGATCGCCGGGGAAGCTGGTGTACCTTTCTTCAGTATTTCCGGTTCAGAATTTGTAGAAATGTTTGTGGGTGTGGGTGCATCCCGTGTCCGCGATTTATTCAAAAAAGCTAAAGACAACGCTCCCTGTATCATCTTTATTGATGAAATTGACGCAGTAGGAAGACAGCGGGGTGCTGGTATTGGTGGCGGTAATGACGAAAGAGAGCAAACCTTAAACCAATTACTCACGGAAATGGATGGCTTTGAAGGTAACACCGGTATCATTATTATTGCCGCTACCAACCGTCCCGATGTCCTAGACTCAGCATTATTGCGCCCCGGTCGCTTTGACCGCCAAGTTACTGTAGACGCACCGGATATTAAAGGGCGTTTGGAAGTCTTACAAGTCCACTCCCGCAATAAGAAACTTGACCCTACTGTATCTTTAGAAGTCATCGCTCGGCGCACTCCTGGTTTCACAGGTGCGGATTTAGCCAATTTACTCAACGAAGCCGCCATCCTCACCGCCAGAAGACGCAAAGAAGCCATCACCCTCAGTGAAATTGATGATGCAGTAGACCGGGTAGTGGCTGGTATGGAGGGTACTCCTTTAGTAGATAGCAAGAGCAAACGCTTGATTGCTTACCATGAGGTAGGACACGCTTTAGTAGGGACATTGTTAAAAGAACATGACCCCGTACAAAAGGTTACCCTCATCCCCCGTGGACAAGCACAGGGTTTAACTTGGTTTACCCCCAATGAAGAACAAGGTTTAATTTCTCGTTCTCAACTCAAAGCTAGAATTACCGGTGCGTTGGGTGGTCGTGCTGCTGAAGAAGTGGTATTTGGCTCTGCGGAAGTCACAACTGGCGCGGGTGGCGACTTACAGCAGTTATCCGGAATGGCTCGCCAAATGGTGACCCGGTTCGGAATGTCTGACCTAGGTCCGCTGTCTTTGGAAAGCCAACAGGGAGAAGTATTTCTAGGTCGTGATTGGACAACCCGCTCTGATTATTCCGAAGCGATCGCCGCTCGCATTGACTCTCAAGTCCGCAAAATCGCCGAAGATTGCTACGAAAACGCCAAGAAAATTATCCGCGACCACCGCACAGCTTGCGATCGCCTAGTAGATTTACTCATTGAAAAAGAAACCATTGACGGCGAAGAATTCCGCCAGATCGTCGCTGAGTACACTGAAGTACCCGAAAAAGCTCAGTATGTACCACAGCTATAAAGCTTATAATTAAATTTGACAGCAATGGGGATGGTTAAGACCGTCCCTATTTTTTTTACTCAGATCCCGGACTTTAACTAAACTCCCGTAATTCTCCATGACAGAATTTACCAACTACATCGAAGACCTACAAACCAACATCAAACGCGGTGGAGAACGTAGTCATTACCCCAGCTTAAAAAGACTGATTGAAAGTTTAATGATGGGAATTAACGCCACAATTGAAGAAAAAGGTAATCAACAAGGTATTCCCGACTTCACCATCAGAAAAAATGACCGCATCCTAGGATATATAGAAGCTAAAGATATTAATATTGATTTAGATAAAACCGCCAAAACCGAACAACTCAAACGCTATTTAGAATCAAACATTGGTTATAACCTGATTTTAACTAATTACCTAGAATTTCGTTGGTATGTAGATGGAGAATGTCAGCAAACTGCTCAATTAGCTAATTTAGAGCAAGGGGAAATTATCCTAGTAGATGATTTACAACCCATCAGAGACCTACTGCAATTATTTCTCAACCACAAACCCCAAGATATTAATAACTATTATGACCTAGCTAAACAAATGGCAGCTTATACCAAAACCATTAGAAATGCCATTTTAGCATCCTTAGAAATAGAAACATCTACAGAACAATTATATCAATTAAAAGAAACATTTAAGAAAATATTAATTCTAGATATAGATAATCAAAGTTTTGCCGATATGTATGCTCAAACCATAGCCTATGGTTTATTTACAGCTAAAATTGGTCACGCTCAAAACCCAGGAGAATTTACATTTAATCGCCGAACAGCTAGTATTTATATTAGTGAGAGAATCCCCTTTTTAAAAGGTTTATTTGATGTAGTTATAGCCACAGATAGCCTAAGTAAAATTCATAAATCAATTGAAAATTTAGTAGATTTACTAAATACAGTTGATATGACCAACATCTTAGAAACTTTCGGGAGAGAAACCCGCACAGAAGACCCAGTTATCCACTTTTATGAAACATTTTTAGCAGCTTATGCAGCATCATTAAGAAAAAGTCGCGGAGTTTATTACACTCCTGAACCCGTAGTTAATTTTATAGTTCGTGCTGTCAATGATATTTTAGAAAATGAAGACATTTTTGATTTACAATATGGTTTAGGTAATCGTAGAGTTACCATTCTAGACCCGGCGACAGGTACAGGCACTTTTTTATATGCAGTTATTAAACAAATTCGGGATAATGTCGCTAAATATGGGATTGATAAATGGCATAGTTTTTTAAGAGATGTAAAACTGTTAAACCGTCTCTTTGGCTTTGAATTATTGATGACTCCCTATACCATCGCCCATTTAAAATTAGGTTTATTATTAGGAGATTTAGGTTATAAATTCGCCCCAGATGAAAGATTAAAAGTTTATTTAACTAACGCATTAGAACCGGGAATCAACACAGAAATTCTTGCAGAAGAATCAAGTCAAGCAGGAAAAGTCAAAAACGAAATTCCCGTAATGGTAGTATTGGGTAATCCTCCCTATTCCGTTAGTTCCCAAAATGGGAGTAAACGCAAAAGAATTTTAAATCAAGATGAGAAGTATTTAGCTGATATTGAATATACTGGTTTAGACTGGAATCGGATTTATAAAACTGGTAAAGCAGGTAAAACTATTACTGAGTTAACCTATATTGGGGAACTTTTAGAATTATATAAAGGTCGGGTCAGGTTAGAAAGAGAAAAGAATATTCAACCTTTGGATGATGACTATATTAAATTCATTCGGTTAGCTCAAGAGCAAATTCAAAAAACACCCAAAGGTTATGGGATTATTGGTTTCATTACCAATCATTCCTATCTCAATGGGTTAATTCATCGGGGGATGAGAGAGGAGTTATTAAAGTATTTCGATACTTTATATATTATGGATTTACACGGTAATTCTTTGTTAAAAGAAACCGCACCGGATGGAAGTGTTGATCAAAATGTGTTTGATATTCAGCAGGGGGTCGCAATTTTAATTGCTGTAAGGGAAAAAAGCGAACCTGATTATTTTTCTACTGCTTATAAGTCCAGAGATGGTGTTCAGGAAATGGCGCGGGTGTGGTATTATGACCTCTGGGGTAGTCGTGAGGGTAAATATAGGTTTCTGGAATCTGCAAGTTTAGATAATGTTGATTGGATTCAGTTACAACCTACAGCACCTAATTACTTTTTTGCACCCAAGGATTTTGATTTAGCTACGGAATATCATCAGGGTTGGAGTGTTACAGATATTTTCCCTGTAAATTCTAGTGGTGTTAAAACACATCGTGACCATTTTGTTATAGATTTTGACAAACAGGTTTTATTGGATAGGTTAACAGATTTCTTAAACCCAAGTAATACTCCTGCAAAAGTTGAAAGCCAGTATAATTTAAAAGACTCTGGTAATTATAAATTAGAGACAACCAGACAGTTATTAATTAAAGTAGATATTAAATCCTTGATTTATCCTATTTTATATCGCCCTTTCGATAAAAGACATATATTTTTTAGTGAGATTTTCTGTGAAAGACTCCGAAAAGAAGTTATGAATAATTTGCAATTAAATAATTTGGCTTTGATTTTATCACGTCAGCAAAAAGATATAGGATTTAAACATTGTTTAGTCACTGATACTATAGGTGATGGTAATACAATGTCAGTAAATTCTAGAGAATATAACTATTATTTCCCCCTCTACACTTACCCAAATACAGAAAATGACCAAACTAACCTATTTATACAAAAAACTCCTAACCTATCCCCCAAATTCCTAGAAACCATTAAAAACAAACTAGGTCAAACACCAACCCCAGAAGAAATACTTTACTATGCTTATGCTATATTTCACAGTCCCACCTATCGCACCAGATACGCAGAATTTCTCAAAATAGATTTTCCCCGTCTCCCCTTAACCAGTAACAAGCAATTATTTAAGTCCTTAACTACCAGAGGAGAAGAATTAGTAAATTTACATTTAATGAAATCTCCCACCCTAAATAATTTAATTACCACATTCACCGAGGGGGATAACCAAGTTACTCAAGTAACTTATAATTCAGAATTACAAAGAGTGTATATCAATCAACAGAGTTATTTTACAGATATTCCTCAACATATCTGGGAATTTAAAATCGGTGGATATCAAGTATTAGATAAATGGTTAAAAGATAGAAAGAACAGTCATCGGGTCTTGTCAGTAGCAGAAATTAACCACTATCAAAAAATTGTGGTTGCGTTAACGGAAACCTTACGGTTAATGGAAGAAATTGATGGTTTAATTCCTGGGTTCCCGATTGAATAAGCTCAAAGTCTTTAATTGCTTGTAAGTTTATAGTCAGAGTTTTTGAGTTTTAGGAAACAGGGAACAGGTTACTTGGTGTCTGCTTGATGAAACTGAGTAAAGCTTATAATTGAATCTGGGTGAAAAGATGTTTTAAAAGTTATGATTGACCCCACCCTAACTCTCCCCTCTTGAGGGGAGGGGATTAGATTTGATTGTTTCCCCGCTGTAAGGGGAGATTAACAGGGTAAAAATGTGATTTACAGTACCTCGGAAAAGTTATAAAACCCCTTTAACTAAACTCCCCTAATTCCCCATGACAGAATTTACCAACTACATCGAAGACCTACAAACCAACATCAAACGCGGTGGAGAACGTAGTCATTACCCCAGCTTAAAAAGACTGATTGAAAGTTTAATGATGGGAATTAACGCCACAATTGAAGAAAAAGGTAATCAACAAGGTATTCCCGACTTCACCATCAGAAAAAATGACCGCATCCTAGGATATATAGAAGCTAAAGATATTAATATTGATTTAGATAAAACCGCCAAAACCGAACAACTCAAACGCTATTTAGAATCAAACATTGGTTATAACCTGATTTTAACTAATTACCTAGAATTTCGTTGGTATGTAGATGGAGAATGTCAGCAAACTGCTCAATTAGCTAATTTAGAGCAAGGGGAAATTATCCTAGTAGATGATTTACAACCCATCAGAGACCTACTGCAATTATTTCTCAACCACAAACCCCAAGATATTAATAACTATTATGACCTAGCTAAACAAATGGCAGCTTATACCAAAACCATTAGAAATGCCATTTTAGCATCCTTAGAAATAGAAACATCTACAGAACAATTATATCAATTAAAAGAAACATTTAAGAAAATATTAATTCTAGATATAGATAATCAAAGTTTTGCCGATATGTATGCTCAAACCATAGCCTATGGTTTATTTACAGCTAAAATTGGTCACGCTCAAAACCCAGGAGAATTTACATTTAATCGCCGAACAGCTAGTATTTATATTAGTGAGAGAATCCCCTTTTTAAAAGGTTTATTTGATGTAGTTATAGCCACAGATAGCCTAAGTAAAATTCATAAATCAATTGAAAATTTAGTAGATTTACTAAATACAGTTGATATGACCAACATCTTAGAAACTTTCGGGAGAGAAACCCGCACAGAAGACCCAGTTATCCACTTTTATGAAACATTTTTAGCAGCTTATGCAGCATCATTAAGAAAAAGTCGCGGAGTTTATTACACTCCTGAACCCGTAGTTAATTTTATAGTTCGTGCTGTCAATGATATTTTAGAAAATGAAGACATTTTTGATTTACAATATGGTTTAGGTAATCGTAGAGTTACCATTCTAGACCCGGCGACAGGTACAGGCACTTTTTTATATGCAGTTATTAAACAAATTCGGGATAATGTCGCTAAATATGGGATTGATAAATGGCATATTTTTTTAAGAGATGTAAAACTGTTAAACCGTCTCTTTGGCTTTGAATTATTGATGACTCCCTATACCATCGCCCATTTAAAATTAGGTTTATTATTAGGAGATTTAGGTTATAAATTCGCCCCAGATGAAAGATTAAAAGTTTATTTAACTAACGCATTAGAACCGGGAATCAACACAGAAATTCTTGCAGAAGAATCAAGTCAAGCAGGAAAAGTTAAAAACGAAATTACCGTAATGGTAGTATTGGGTAATCCTCCCTATTCCGTTAGTTCCCAAAATGGGAGTAAACGCAAAAGAATTTTAAATCAAGATGAGAAGTATTTAGCTGATATTGAATATACGGGTTCAGATTGGAATCGGATTTATAAAACTGGTAAAGCAGGTAAAACTATTACTGAGTTAACCTATATTGGGGAACTTTTAGAATTATATAAAGGTCGGGTCAGGTTAGAAAGAGAAAAGAATATTCAACCTTTGGATGATGACTATATTAAATTCATTCGGTTAGCTCAAGAGCAAATTCAAAAAACACCCAAAGGTTATGGGATTATTGGTTTCATTACCAATCATTCCTATCTCAATGGGTTAATTCATCGGGGGATGAGAGAGGAGTTATTAAAGTATTTCGATACTTTATATATTATGGATTTACACGGTAATTCTTTGTTAAAAGAAACCGCACCGGATGGAAGTGTTGATCAAAATGTGTTTGATATTCAGCAGGGGGTCGCAATTTTAATTGCTGTAAGGGAAAAAAGCGAACCTGATTATTTTTCTACTGCTTATAAGTCCAGAGATGGTGTTCAGGAAATGGCGCGGGTGTGGTATTATGACCTCTGGGGTAGTCGTGAGGGTAAATATAGGTTTCTGGAATCCGCAAGTTTAGATAATGTTGATTGGATTCAGTTACAACCTACAGCACCTAATTACTTTTTTGCACCCAAGGATTTTGATTTAGCTACAGAATATCATCAGGGTTGGAGTGTTACAGATATTTTCCCTGTAAATTCTAGTGGATTTACTACTCATAGAGATAACTTTGCAATAGATTTTGATAGAGATGTTGTTAAACAAAGAATACTAAATTTAATTTCTGAAGATTTATCTAACGATAATTTGCAAGAATTATATAGTATTCATGATAGTAGGGATTGGAATTTAGGTGAAGCACGAAAACAAGTTAGAAAAAATCTAACCTGGGAAGATGATTTAATCTCTTGTTTATATCGTCCCTTTGATCAGCGCTTCTGTTATTTAAGTACAGTAGCAATGGATTTTCCACGACCACCATTGAAACAGCATTTAATTAAAGATAATCTAAGTTTATTATGTAGTCGTCAGCTTTCTATTAGAGGATGGAGACATATCTTTATTAGTGATTTAATTCCTGAAATATGTTCTGTTTCATCAGGAAGTAGAGAAAGAACTTATGTTTTACCCCTCTACCTTTACCCAAATACAGAAAATGAGCAAACTAACCTATTTATACAAAAAACTCCTAACCTATCCCCCAAATTCCTAGAAACCATTAAAAACAAACTAGGTCAAACACCAACCCCAGAAGAAATACTTTACTATGCTTATGCTATATTTCACAGTCCCACCTATCGCACCAGATACGCAGAATTTCTCAAAATAGATTTTCCCCGTCTCCCCTTAACCAGTAACAAGCAATTATTTAAGTCCTTAACTACCAGAGGAGAAGAATTAGTAAATTTACATTTAATGAAATCTCCCACCCTGAATAATTTAATTACCACATTCACCCAGGGGGATAACCAAGTTACTCAAGTAACTTATAATTCAGAATTACAAAGAGTGTATATCAATCAACAGAGTTATTTTACAGATATTCCTCAACATATCTGGGAATTTAAAATCGGTGGATATCAAGTATTGGATAAATGGTTAAAAGATAGAAAGAACAGTCATCGGGTCTTGTCAGTAGCAGAAATTAACCACTATCAAAAAATTGTGGTTGCGTTAACGGAAACCTTACGGTTAATGGAAGAAATTGATGGTTTAATTCCTGGGTTCCCGATTGAAAAGGATTTTGATTTAACTACAGAATATCACCTGGGTTGGAGTGTTACAGATATTTTCCCTGTAAATTCCACAGGGGTAAAAACTCACCGTGACCATTTTGTTATAGATTTTGATTTAGAAAAACTGCGTCAAAGAATAGAAGATTTTAGAGATTTAAGTATCACAGATGAACATATATGTCAGATTTACAATCTGGGTGATACTCGTGACTGGAAACTTAGTACAAAGCGAGAATTGTTAGCTAATAATAAATCTTGGTTATCTTATTTTACTACTTGTTTGTATCGTCCTTTTGATACAAGATTTTATTATCATCATCAAAATGTTGTAGAACTCACCAGAAATGAGGTGATGCAAAATATGGTAAATTGTGGAAATTTAGCCTTAGTTTTGTGTCGTCAACAATCACAACCAGGAAAATGGTATTTAGTTAGTGTATCCAATCAAATTATAGAATGTTGTGCTATTTCTAATAAAACCAGAGAAACTAACTATTTATTCCCCCTATACCTTTACCCAAATACAGAAAATGAGCAAACTAACCTATTTATACAAAAAACTCCTAACCTATCCCCCAAATTCCTAGAAACCATTAAAAACAAACTAGGTCAAACACCAACCCCAGAAGAAATACTTTACTATGCTTATGCTATATTTCACAGTCCCACCTATCGCACCAGATACGCAGAATTTCTCAAAGTAGATTTTCCTCGTCTCCCCTTAACTAGTAACAAGCAATTATTTAAGTCCTTAACTACCAGAGGAGAAGAATTAGTAAATTTACATTTAATGAAATCTCCCACCCTAAATAATTTAATTACCACATTCACCGAAGGGGATAACCAAGTTACTCAAGTAACTTATAATTCAGAATTACAAAGAGTGTATATCAATAAACAGAGTTATTTTACAGATATTCCTCAACATATCTGGGAATTTAAAATCGGTGGATATCAAGTATTAGATAAATGGTTAAAAGATAGAAAGAATAGTCATCGGGTCTTGTCAGTAGCAGAAATTAACCACTATCAAAAAATTGTGGTTGCGTTAACGGAAACCTTACGGTTAATGGAGGAAATTGATGGTTTAATTCCTGGGTTCCCGATTGAATAAGCTCAAAGTCTTTAATTGCTTGTGAATTTGTAGTATATAAAACAACTATTGGGAGCATCCCATAGATATGTACTGAATAGGGATGGTTTACCCATCCCATTTATATTATCTTTCCACTGCTGTAACTTCCTTGGGAACCCCAGCGGTTAACACTTCATGACCTGTGGGTGTGACTAAAACATCATCTTCAATGCGAATACCAATACCCACCCAACGCGGATCGGTTTCTGGTTGGTCTTCTGGTAATTTGGTATCTGGGACTATATAAATTCCTGGTTCGACTGTTAGCACTTGACCAGGTTGTAAAATCTGGGGTTTATCTTCACCATACTGGTAGACACCCACATCATGGACATCTAAACCTAACCAATGACTGGTGCGGTGCATATAATAGGGTTTATACTTTTCTTCTTCTATTAACTTGTCAACTTCGCCCTTGAGAATACCAACTTCTACTAAACCTTGGGTAATTACACTCACAGCCGCATCATGAAGAGCGTTAAAAGTGTTACCCGGTTTGACTTGGGCGATCGCCTGTTTTTGGGCTTCTAAAACAATCTCATACAATATCTTTTGTTCTGGGGTGAACTTACCCCCTACGGGAAATGTCCTGGTAATGTCAGAGTTGTAATAACCATATGCACAACCAGCGTCAATCAGCAGCAATTCTTGATCCTGCATTTGCCGTTGATTTTCGATGTAATGCAATACACAAGCATTCACACCAGAAGCCACAATAGAAGGATAAGCTGGACCCATTGCGCCCCGCAACCTAAAAATATGTTCTATTTCCGCCTGGATTTCGTATTCATAACGTCCAGGGGATGTCAATTCTCTGGCGCGGTTATGTGCTTCTGCGGCGATCGCTGCTGCTTGGCGCATTAATTCTAATTCCGCCTCACTTTTTACTAATCTCATGGTGCTGAGAATAGTTCCGGTGTCCGAAATCCCTACAGGACCTGTACCACGTTTGGGATAGGTTCGCAGTAAACTTTGGTAGTTCTTAAGTATTATATCATTAAAAGTGCGATCGCGGCCGAAATGATAGTAAATGCGATCAGCTTTTTCCAAATACTGGGGTAATTTTTCCTCCAGTTCCCCTATAGGGTAAGCAGCATCTGCGCCATAAATTTCTTTAGCTCCATCCACCCCACAAACATAACCAGTCCAAACTTCCTTTTCTCTATCCTTCGGTTGCACAAACAATATAAAGCGATGTTCTGGGTGGTGTGGTGCTAACACTGCTACTGCTTGGGGTTCATTAAACCCCGTCAGATAGAAAAAATCACTATCTTGGCGATAAGTGTATTCTACATCATTGTGCATCACCGCCATGGGCGCACTGCGAAAAATCGCCGTACCATTACCAATTTTTGCCATTAATTCTTGGCGACGTTGCTGATATTCTGCTTGCATAGGTACTTAAATTTTGACTTCTAGTATTATTGTACACTTCTAAATCATCTAGATTGGGTCAGTTGCTCCTGATATCAATTATTTTAGCCAATATTGATTTCCATAGTCACTATCTGCATTTAATCAATTAAATATATATTTTCGATCATCAAGTTAGGGAATCAAAACACTATGGTTATATTGTCTGGAAAAAATGATAATTAAATCAAATTATCCTTGATTTCCTAGATATCTATAAAACCTGACATTTATAAAAAATAAATGTTTATCAATTAAATTATCAGCCAAAAATAATGTTTTTTAAATACAGAAATTCATCCAAAAAAAGAGATAAAAGTGGGATAACCACCAGTGATAAGAAAACAGTATGCCTACACAACCAAACCCCTCTGTATTTGACCAGACGATACAAAATTCATATGACCAATCCTTGGTAAAGTCAGCGCTATTAGTATCTAATGAGCCTGAATTAGATGCTAGTTTACCAAGAAGTAGTAGTTCATCACAAGTAAATTTTCTCCCATCACTTCCGAATCTATTTGGAGGAGCTAACCCCAACCCCAATCCTTACTTAACAAGTGCGGCCATTGTCCCTGATTTCAACGGCGATGGTAAAGCAGATAAGCTGTGGTTAAATACTCAAACAGGGGAAATCATCATTCGCCTCATGGAAGGTTCCAGAGTGCTGCAAGAGGCTTCTCTAGGTCAATTTGACTTATCATCTATGGGTTATGAAATCGCTGATTTCAATGGTGATGGCAAAACTGACTTCTTGTTGCGTAATCAAGTTACAGGGGAAAATCGCATTGTGCTAATGGATGGTACAAGAATTGCTAATACCATAGCACTAGATACCGTTGACCCAACTTGGAAGGCTCAAATTGGCGACTTTAATGGCGATCGCAAAACCGATATTTTCTGGCATAATACCGAAAACGGTCAAACTGCTATTTGGACAATGGATGGTATTAATGTTGTCGATGCCTCCATTATAGAAACCACAGATACATCATTTACCCCCACCGTTGTTGATTTCACTGGTAATGGTAGAAGTGATATCTTCTGGCGCAATAGCGAAACCGGTGAAAACAAACTTTGGTTGATGAATGGAACCAATAAAAATGAATTTGCTCTGGAATCAAAAGACTCATCTTGGGACTTTACCCTAGGGGATTTTAACGGTGACTTGAGAACTGATATCCTGTGGCGCAACAGTGAAACAGGAGAGAACAAGATTTGGACAATGAACGGTATCATAATTACCGAATCTAATTTAACAACATTAGACTCATCCTGGACATCATCCATTGGTGACTTTAATGGCGACGGTAAAACTGATATCTTCTGGCATAATCAGGTAACCGGTGAGAATACCGCCTGGATCATGGATGGCGGAGCAATCGCTTCTGAAGCCTTCCTACCCAACACCCAGCCTGGTTTAATGCTGTCATTAGGAGATTTTGATGGTAACGGTACAACTGATATCTACTGGCGCGATCCACAAACCGGTGTAGATAGAATTTGGTCTATGGATGGAACAATAGCAACTGAGTCTTTTGTTGCTGAAGAAGATAGATTTACACCAGAATGGTTAACTGCCTAAAAGTCATTTTTGGAAATTGGTAATCTGAAATTACAATAGAGGCAATTGATCAATTGCCTCTATTAACTGAGCAATGTTGTATTAATCAAAGTGTTAATTAAAACTTATAGGTTAAAACTTATAGGTTAAAACGCGTATCTCACTTTTTTCTGGCAGATTATTAGCAGTAATATTAGTTATATCACTATTACTACGACTTACAGTCATGCCTGCCATCAAACTCAGAAATTCATCCACCGGGGAAATATCACATACATCATTAGCCGCTTGTGTACGGTAGTGAGTGGGAATTACCAATTTAGGATTTAACAACCCAGTCACCTGCTGGGCTTCTTGGGCATTATAAGCCTTATCACTACCCCCCACTGGAATGAACAACACATCAGGGCGACCCATCAAAATTCGTTGCTCAATCCCAATCGGCCCCGCAGCACCTCCTAAATGGAGAATCTTAATTCCCCCTTGTTCCCAACTCCAAGCGGTATTCATCCCAAATTGTCTACCACCTTTGCGATCATGGTCTATAGCAATTCCCTGTAACTGAATACCTTTAAACTCGTAAGCACCAGGAGCATATACTAGCTTGGGGGTTCCCGGTAGTCCATCTACCGCACCTTCATCTAGTAATTTACTGCTAATCATGACTAAATCCGCCTCGACTCGGGGCGGACGATACCCAGCTGTACAACCAGCTGTGCGGAATGGATTAACCAAAATCCTCACACCGCTACCAGTAAATAAAAAGCAAGTATGACCCAACCACTGAACTGATAAAGCCGGAGATTTTGCGTCAGCCTTGCGGCCTAAATTACTCAGCAGTGCTGTCACTAACCCCGTACCACCATAGCCCATCAACTCTCGTCGGTTCATAAATTACCCTGTCGGCTGTAATTGTTCCAGAAAGTTTCGTAATAACTGCTTTCCTGAAGATGTTAAAACACTCTCTGGATGAAACTGGACGCCCTGAATGTGAGGATAGTTCCGGTGTCTCACTCCCATAATAGTACCATCCTCAACCCAAGCGGTGACTTCTAACACCTCTGGGCAAGTGTCACGGTCAATCACTAAACTATGATATCTGGTGGCTACCATGGGATTTTCTAAACCCTGGAAAACACCCACTCCCGCGTGAGACACTTGGGAGGTTTTACCATGCATCAAATCCTTAGCTGAGACGATTTTACCACCGAATACTTGACCAATGCTTTGATGCCCTAAGCAAACACCCAAAATTGGTAAGTTGTGACCTAGCTGTTTAATCACATCTTGGGAGATGCCGGCGTTTTCTGGACGACCAGGACCCGGAGAAATTACTATTAGATTGGGATTTAATGCCCTAATTTCCTCCACTGTAATTTTGTCGTTGCGAAAAACTTGAATATCTGAGGCCACAGGAAACTCTGCTGCTAGTTCTCCGAGATACTGCACCAGATTATATGTAAAACTGTCATAATTATCAATGACTATAATCAAGGCCTATGACTCCTGGTTTTTATCTAGAAATTTGACAGAATTAAAATCACTAGAGGGGGTAGCAACAGGGTAGCCGCAACCACTAAAGCTACTAAGGCTGATATCAGTACAGCACCAGCGGCGCAATCTTTGGCAATTTTAGCTAACTCGTGATAGGTCTGCTTCACTGTTAAGTCTACCAGGGACTCAATAGCTGTATTAACTAATTCCAATGCTAATACTAAACCACTGGTTATACTAATGACGGCAATTTCTACCCCTTGCAGGTGCAGGAAAATGCTTAAGGCGATCGCCAAAGCACATACACTTAAGTGGATACGAAAGTTGCGTTGAGTGTGAAAGGTGTAGCTAATTCCAAGCCCAGGCGTATTTAAAGCTAATGAATAAATTAGAAGCAACTCGCCAGGACAGTTCCCGTTCCTTAGTAATCAGCGTTGGTAGGCAGTTTTGTGTTGATGGAGGGGAAACTTGTTGGGACATAAGCCTAAAAATAGAATGATAAAGTAATTACAGAAGAATCTCACTGATGTGACAATTTCCGATCAGGCAATCAACTTTGAGGCACTTTTCTACAGCAGTATTATAGACATTTCTTGACATAAATACAATTTAATACTCAATGTCAATATCAATACTAATTAACCTCAGTAATTCTACTTGCTGCTTGAGCATTTGCATCAACTGTTCTTCATCTGGATGATCCCAACCCAACAGATGTAATAGCCCATGGGCGGCTAACCAAGCTAATTCGGTTGGTAAACTGTGTCCCTGTTGTTGTGCTTGAAGTTGAGCCGTATTTACCGAAATAACAATATCACCTAGATACAAAGGTTCATCCTGCATTTCCGGATTTTGAGGAAAATCTACTTCCAATGTGGCAAAAGATAAAACGTCTGTTGGTTTATTTTGATGACGATATTCAGCATTCAATAACTGAATTTCCCTGTCATCTGTCAAACGCAGCCCGACTTCATAACCCGGTGCACGAGGAAGATCAGCTTGTAGACTTGACAACCAGCAACCAAACCAGTCTTGCCAAGTTTCCCTAGCAACTGGAATATACTTATACTCAAAATCTATAACTTCTCCTGAAGAGGATTGGTAAAACAAATCCTGCACATCTACTTCAACTTGCACCAGTTATCAACTCTCCTCCCGCATCCCGGGTTTTCATGTTGGTTAATTCTTACCGAGTTAGGTAAGCAAGACCCACGAACACAGCTAAAAGGCCTACAGTAGTAAGCGCAAAGTGTTTCATGGAAGTACCTCCCTTGCGCACCATGTTTCGCATGGCAAGTTTTACATAGCTAGGTTTGGGTTCTGTGGGCGAGTTGCTCATAATATTTTGACTACAACACTCTTTTATTTACCAATGTAACAGTTTACTGGGGAATTGACTCCCATTTTAACGATTTTGTCCCACAAAGCTGATCAGAGCGGGAGTCAGCAACAATCAATCAAACTCCCCCCTAAATCTTTGGTTAGATAGCAATGTTTTCTACCAGCTGGCTTTCTTGCCGTAGATAAGCTTGAATAAACAAATCAAGCTCGCCATTCATTACATCACCTACCGCTGTTGTTTCCACATTGGTACGCAAATCCTTGACCATTTGGTAAGGGTGGAAAACATAATTGCGAATTTGGTTACCCCAAGAAGCTTCCACCATATCGCCGCGAATTTCAGCCACCTCTTGGGCTTTTTGCTCTCTAGCAATCACCAGCAGTTTAGCCTTCAGGCGCGCCAGGGCTTTCTCTTTGTTTTGCAACTGAGAGCGTTCTTCAGTACAACGTACTGCAATACCAGTGGGTAAGTGAACAATCCGTACTGCTGTTTCTACTTTGTTGACATTCTGCCCACCTTTACCGCCAGCCCTAGATGTAGTGACTTCTAAATCCTTGTCTGGAATGTCCAGTTGTACAGAGTTATCTAACTGTGGCATCACTTCTACCCCAGCAAAACTGGTTTGTCGCTTGCCGTTAGCATTAAAAGGTGAAATGCGTACTAAGCGATGGGTGCCTGTTTCCGATCGCAAATAACCATAAGCATAGCGGCCAGTAATTTCCAGGGTTGCTGATTTTATACCCGCTTCATCACCCTCTGATTCTTCGGCTAAAGTCACCTTGTAGCCGTGAGCTTCCGCCCACCGGGTATACATTCGCATCAGCATAAAAGCCCAGTCTTGGGCATCTGTACCACCAGCACCAGCATTAATTGTCAATACTGCCCCCTCAGCATCATAAGGACCAGCAAGCAGCTGTTGTAATTCCCACTGGTCTAGTTCACGATTGAGCTGAGTAACTGTAGATTCTGCTTCTTCTAATAGTGCCGCATCGGTTTCTAGTTCCAACAACTCTACCACAGCCTTGGTATCTTCCAGACTGGCTCGCCAGTGATGATATTGTTCCAAGTGGTCTTTGAGGTCGTTAAGTTCTTGCAGTGTTTTTTGAGCTTCTGTCTGCTCGTTCCAGAATTCTGGCTGCGCTGCAATTTGTTCTAAATCTTGTATTTTGGCATTTAGCGCGGGTATGTCAAAGATAGTCCTGGGCTTTACCCAGACGACCGGACAATGTTTCGATTTCGCGTTTTAGTTCTAGTACTTCCATAGAGCTTGCTAAATTGGGGAGCGCTTTTGGTGGATATTGTTAAGTCGATTTACTTTTGATTGTAGCTGTAATTGGGCGACTTCTCTTGTAGTCTATGCAGTAGTGTTATCTCCTCAACCCAATTACTCGTTCTAGGTCAGCTGCTGTAAAGTTGGCTCCGGTAACATCTGCATTAGTGAAATTGGCTCCTTCTAAATCCGCACCTAGAAAATTTGCCCCTCTGAGATTTGCCCCAGTGAAATTCACTTCCTCTAGGTCTGCTGCCATCAAGTTAGCTCCACTGAGATTAGCATTACTCAAATTGGCTTTTGCCAAATCGGCACGCAATAAATTAGCATTACTCAGGTTAGCACCCCTTAAGTCTGCCCTCTCTAAATCACAACCCGGACATTGACGATTTGACAGCAACTGATTAATTGCACCACTGCTAGTTATGTTTTGCTCTACTGGTTGAGCGATCACATTGGGGTTAGTACCCGTCTGCTCGGAGCTAAATTCATTGGGGTTAATTGCTTGAATCTCCTTTGGTTGGGCACATCCGATAAGTGTCCCAGAAATTAGCAGGGCAATCGTACTTGCCACTTTGTGGAGTTCTAACATCAAAATCATCCTCTCAGAAAATGTCATTAAAAATAATTTATCAGCCCCTCCCACAGGGGGGAAGGGGCAGTGGATTGTGCTTAATCCCTACTATTCAAGGCAATTAGTAACCGTAAGATAAACACAAACAAGTTGATGTAGGTGAGGTACATGGACAAAGCCGCCGGTAAATATTCGTCATCCCTATAAGTACGGGGCAAGATGTAGAAGTCAACCACCGATACCCCAACAAATAGAAATACCCCCAAACCAGAGATACCGATTTCTAACCAACTGGGGGTGTAAACACCAAACATCGCCAATACAAATTGGGTCAAGACCACAACTACCAAGGCAATAACGCCTAACCTGATAGTTTTGGTTAAAGCCATGCCATCATTTTCGGAGAGATTGGAACCAATTTGACGAGCAACAATAAAGGTGACACCACAACCTAGGGCTGCCAAGCCCACACCTTGAATACCTACCCCTTGGGTTTGCAAGGCCAGGAAGACTAAACCACTCAGGGTATACCCAGACAACAACCCGTAGGTTGCTAATAGAGGTAATGCTACACTCTTGTTGCCTTTTTCAGCAACATTACGGGCGACAAAAAATAAAATTAACTCCACAATCATCGCACCGATGAAGGTGGGGAAGAATATAGCCGGATTGGTACGGATAACGCCCAAACCACCATAGGTTCCCAAGGCGGTTAGCACCAGACCACCACCAACATAGGGTAGGGCATTGGCAATGACATTGGGGCCAATGAGCGACTGAGTTCTAGCCTCGCGAATAGCGTCACGAAAGTTGCTGGTATTGCTCATAAGTCGATTTTGGAGAGATAAACATTCGCTTTACCTCCATTTATACCAACATTTCCTATTAATAGCTAGGTAGCCTGGTGATAGTGCTAATTATCGGGATTTTATATCGGCGATCGCACCTTTAGTCATGGCAGCAATGGTTTTATCACTAGCTTTAGGCAAATGATAATACTTACCTCCCGCTGTTTGTGCTAATTCTTTAGCAAAACCCGTGGACACAAACTTACTCTCGGTATCAATTACCAATAGCTGCATTCCTCCGGCGCGAATCCTCCCAGCAATATCTAATAGTTCTGCTTTAATGTCTGGCTTTTCTCCTGGTTCTAATGGTTCACCTAGAGAACGTGCTAGAGGAATATTACCCCGCCCATCCGTAATTGCCACAATCACCACTTGCCCTACATCTCCACTCATTTCTGAATTGACACCCACCCTTACCGCTTGAGTTAAACCATGTGCTAAGGGTGAACCACCACCACAAGGTAATCTTTCTAGGCGGTTACGTGCCAGAGCTATAGAACGGGTAGGAGGTAACAATACTTCTGCTTGTTCTCCCCGGAAAGGAATCAATGCTACTTGGTCACGGTTTTGATAAGCCTCCGTTAACAGTTGCATCACCGCCCCTTTAGCTGATTGCATCCGGTTGAGAGCCATGGAACCCGAAGCATCCACTACAAATACTATCAAGGCTCCCGCTTTGCGTACCAAGCGCTTGGCACGGATATCGCTTTGCTCCACAATAACTCTTTTACCCGGGTGTCTTGCCCTTCTGGCTTTTTGATAGGGTGCAGCCGCCCTAAGTGTAGCATCTACGGCAATGCGGCGCACTTTCCCTTTGGGTAACATGGGCTTAATATAGCGTCCCCTGTCTTCGGAAAAAATCATACTGCGACTGCCAGATTTACCCTGACGCTTGGCCATTTGGGCAAAATAAAGCACGCTGTCATCCAGAATTACCCCTTCTGGGTCAAAAATAAATTCCTCTGGAACATCAGGGGGTTCTTGTTCCTGTTCTTGTTCTTGTTCCTGTTCTTCCTGTTCTTCCTGTTCTTGTTCTTCCTCGTCCTGTTGGTCCTCTTCTTGTTGATTTTGAGGGGGTGGGGGTGGTGGTGGTGGTTGGTCTGGTGGTGGGGTTTGGACAATTGTTGAACGTGGTACAATGACAAACTCCACGGCCCGGCGTAAATCTTCGGCGTTGACTGTTGTCCTTCCTTCTAAAGCCGCAGCAGCTTTAGCTACACGCACGGCGAATAATTCCGCCCGATGTCCTTCCACTCCCCCGCGAATGGCTTCATTGACTAAATAGGTAATTTGTTCTGAGGTAATGGTTACTTCTTTCAACCATTCCCGCGCTAGGATAATTTGGGTTTTTAATCCGTCTAAATCTTCGGCGTATTGCTCCAGAAATGCTTGGGGAGATTTAGCATAGGCGATCGCTTGCTCCACAGCTGTTACTCTTTGATCTAGTCCCAGGACACCATCAGCAGAAAGAGCGATGGCAATTCTATCTAGTAAATGCTCCCGTAATCCTCCTTCTTCTGGGTTATAGGTGGCTATAAATAAGGATTTGCAAGGATGCTGAAAACTAATTCCTTCCCGCTCAATTTGGTTACGTCCCTCGGATAAGACTGTGAGCAGCTGATTTGATATTTGGTCATCTAATAAATTCAACTCATCCACATACAGCACCCCTCGGTTAGCTGTGGCGAGTAACCCCGGCTGAAAAATTGTATCACCCTGCTTTACAGACTGTTCTACATCTACAGAACCTAATAATCTGTCTTCTGTGACTCCCAAGGGAATTTGCACAAATGGCGCCGGAATAATTTCCGTGGGTACTTCTGTAATATCTTGATCTGCGTACTCTGCTAACAGATCATCATCCCAGTCTTCTGGGCGGTTGGGATCGCAGTTACTCATCGAGCCTTTCACAACTTCGATGGGTGGTAGTAAGGCGTGGATAGCACGCGCCATTACTGATTTTGCCGTACCGCGACGGCCGGCGATCGCCACTCCTCCTAAACCAGGATCAACTGCTGCTAACAGCAAGGCTAATTTAATTGCTTCTTGACCGACTACAGCTGTCAAGGGGAAGGCTGTGATTGTAGGGTTGATAGTAGGCGCGGGCATGGTTGGCACAATAGCTAGTCTCGGCTTTTAGCATAGCAATTTTTGGCACCTTCAACATCGCACGTGCTTTCTTGTCCATTGTGACTATAGTAATTTTACTTATTTTTATCGTTGCCCTGGCAATAAATCTCAAACCTTGGAGAGCATTCTATGATCTTCATATAGAGTTGTACTGATTTCATTAATAATGACTCTGAACATGGGGTTCTGCGATTACTAAATATAATGGCAATAGTCTCAAATTCTATCATAAAGTATCAATTTATCGACTATTTTTATGGTTAAAAGTATATCCTTATACGAAGTTTTATTACATATTATCCAGTCTAGTACCCAACATTCCATTGGTAGTAGGGATGCTTCCTTTGCTTAAACAATATCTTGTCACAGTGGGATTAGTCAGCCCAGAAGTTCTTCTTACAAATTTTGATGGACAGTTTCCCCCGGAAGTGCTCCCAATGTTTTACGCCATGATGTTTGGTGCAACGTTAGGAGGGAATGGTACTTTAATAGGAGCATCTGCTAACATAGTAGCCGCAGGTATTTCTGAGCAACACGGTCGTCCGATTTCTTTTAAAACTTTTCTTCATTATGGTCTCCCAATTACGATTGTACAACTTGTGGCGTTAGCGTTATATGTAATGGTTCGTTTTCTTTTGTGATCATAGGGGTATTGTGCGCGTTTCCGGTAGAGTTCCATGGGTGAGCAAGTTATCAAAAAGGCGGTTACCAGTTTGGGTACCGCCTTTTTAATTTTGATTTGTATTATTGAAGAGTTAAGAACGTCAATGTTTATTTGGGAATTAGTAACTACTCTCGACTTAGTCCTAGGATTTTCAAGACGAATATCTCATAATGTGGAGTACGTCCCGTAAAACGCTGTATCCAGCTAAATCCCAAATTAGGTAAGCCAGAAAGCCAATCATTGCCAAGCGGCCATTCCATAGTTCTGCTTGAGGGTTCCAACCAAAAAGAAAAGCGTTGCGGTCAACACCGTTATAAGCTGTAGCTACTGGTGGTAAATCTGTAGAACGACGTGGTTCTTTAGTTTCCATGTTTTTACTCCCAAATCCAACTAAATTGTTAATTTTTTCATGGTTAACGACCAACCAGATGTAGTACATCCCGTAGAACACTATATCCCGCTACATCCCAAGCTAAATAGGCCAGAAAGCCAATCATTGCAAAGCGACCATTCCAGATTTCGGCTTGAGGAGTCCAGCCAAATAGAAATGCATTCCTATCTCTGCCATTGTATTCCACCGCCACCGGTGGTAGATTTGTGGAAGAACGCGTCTCTCGAGTTTCCATTTTTCTTATCCAAAATTATTTATTGCTTAACCTTAATTTAGCTGTTTATCAGTAAGTTGCTTTCCCTCTGTAGGTACAAACTACACACACCTCTTGCGGAGGATTATCAGAAAGTTATAATTCTGGGCATATCCACCTTGAGGGGGTGATGAAAATCCTCAGCATAAATAAATGTAAATTAATAAATGTAAATTAATAATTTCTCAAGCATAATAATTCAGTATTTATAATTGATTTATACATCAAACTCTTGCCAGGTATGGCTGCCAGGTAGAAATCCTAATTGTCATCATAAAAAGCTAATTTTCTGGGTAATTTCAGCCAATAAATTACCAAAATTCAACTCTGAAATCATAGCATTTTTCAGGCTATATTTTCATATTATGCCTTGTAGCTTCAGAAAAATCTTAAAAGTTAAATCATCAAACTTACACCTAGGTATAGATAGATTTTTATAACTTGAGAGAGATGCATAAAATGGCTAAATTCCACGATCCTAAAAGTGGAAAAAAATCAGTATTGCCATAGATACACCCAAGAAATAGATGTTTAATTCCTGCTCATGAAATTCCTCATCCTCCCGACATTGCAATTTATAAGAAGGAAATATAATGTTTCAATTTACAGAAAACATCCTGGAGGTTTACAAGCCACTATTATGGGTAGCACAGACTCCCGTAGTTCCCACTGCTATCACCCCAGCCCAAGCATCAGTGATCAATTCGGGTCCGCGCTTTTTTGTCGCTTTAATCTCCGGTGTGATCCTAGCTTTTGCCTTCCAATTACTGTTAACTAACCTCTCCGTCGCCGCTGGTATTTCCTACTTGGGGCGGCCATCTGACTCAGATGCACTGGCTGGGGAAGTGGGAAGTTTCGGTGGTAGCATTCGCAAAATTGGTACAGCATTGGGGTTATGGACATTAGTTACTGTTACCATCGCTTTATTAATCGCTTGCTTCCTCGCGGTTAAATTAAGTTTACTGGTATTAGATGCCAGGCTGGGCGCAATTCTGGGATTAGTTATTTGGGGAGCATACTTTTTGCTGCTGGTGTGGGTAAGTTCGACCACTGTGGGTTCCTTAGTTGGTTCGGTCGTCAATTCAGCAACTTCAGGTTTTCAGGCGATTATGGGGACTGCTTCGGCTGCATTGGGTGCAAAGGCGGTGAATCAACAAGTCGTAGCAACAGCCGAAGCTGCTGCTGCTGCTGTGGGTCGGGAATTAGGGAATGCTGTTGACCCCCTTAGTATTCGGGAAAATATAGAAGATTACCTAGAACAGATCCGCCCCCCAGAATGGGATATATCCCACATTCGCAGGGATTTTGAAAATTTACTCAAAGATCCACAATTGCAAGCCATCGCATCCAGTCCAGACCTCCGGAACATTGACCGCCAAAGGTTTAGGGATTTAGTCAGCAGTCGTACCGACTTTTCTCCCAGAGAGGTTAAACGGATCAGTGATACACTATACAAAGTTTGGCAGCAGGTAGTTAGTCAGCAAAAACCCATCCAAGACAATTTAGCTGAGTTAGTTAACTATTTGCAGTCACTCCCCCCGGGACAAGGGAAGACAGATGAGATCAACGCCAAATTAGATCGGTTAATAGCAGAAATCCGGACTGCTCAGGAAACAGCATCAAGAACAGAAAAACCAGGTTGGATGCAACAAACTTTACAACAAATAATCACTGCACTGACTGGTATTGTGTTGGGAAGGGCAGATTTATCAGATATAGATGTAGAAAGAATTTGGCGATCGCTCACCACTGCTAAGGAGAAACTCACTGCACAAGCTGATCAACTGGGGTTGCCCATACCATCAGAACCCTATAGTCCCATTAGAGCTGATGTGGAAAACTACCTACTAAATACCTATGCTTGGCAATTCAGTCCTGAGAGAATTGCTGAAGAATTTCGTCATGTCATCTATGACCCAGAGGCAGACCCTGGTATAGTCAAAAGGGAACTAGAGAGACTTTCTCGCCAGGATTTTGCCCGTACTCTCCAGGAACGGGGGATACTCACCCAAGAACAAATCCAGGGTATTACTGACCAGCTAGAAACTGTCCGCCAACAGGTATTAGTTATAGTCAGGGATGCGGAAGAAAGGGAGATTACACAAGACCTACAACGCCGAATAGAAAGTTACTTACTTGTTACCAATAAAGCAGAATTAACTCCACAAGGACTTGAGCAGCACTTTAAACCATTATTAGCAGATCCACAGGTAGATTACGAAACTCTCTCGCTACGACTCTCAGAATTAGACCGCCAAGAAATGCGGGAGATATTGCTAGCACGAAATGATATTCCCACAGAAGAAGTCAACCCGATTCTCAATGAATTAGAAAATCAGCGCCATCAGGTCTTGGTACAATCTCAAGGGTTGGCGGAACAAGCCAAACATCACGCGGAAACTTTATGGTTAAATTTAGAATCGTATCTGCGTAATACTAGCAAAGCGGAGTTAAACCCTGATGGGATTCGCGCTGATGTGCAAAAGCTGCTAGAAGACCCCCAGTCGGGAATCATTGCTATGGGGGCGCGATTAGCTCGCTTTGACCGAGATACCTTAGTTAGCTTACTCAGTCAGCGCCAAGATTTGAGTCCACAGCAAGTTAATCAAATTATTGACACTGTAGAAGAGTCCTGGCACAATATCCGCCATACACCTCAAGCTTGGAAGGAACAGTACGACTCAGTAATAGCTACTATCGCTGATTATTTACGTCATACTGGTAAAGAAGAATTAAACCCTGAAGGCATTCAACGCGATTTTAACAGACTATTTTACAACCCTAGAGAGGGAGTTGTAGCCTTGCGCCGGCGTTTGTCTCAGGTAGACCGGGATACTTTAGTTCAGTTACTCAGTCAACGGCCAGACCTGAGTGCAGAACAAGTCAATGAAGTGATTAATTCTGTGCAAACTTCCATTCGTAATATTGTACGCGCGCCCCGTCGTCTGGCTACCCGCACCCAGCAAAGAATGACAACATTTCAAGCTTATCTGTCAGAGTATTTGCGGCAAACTGGTAAGGAGGAACTTAACCCAGAAGCTATTAAGCGTGACCTACAATTATTATTGCATGATCCGGGAGTGGGAATGGAAACCCTGGGCGATCGCCTGGCTCATTTTGACCGTTCCACAGTCATGGCTTTGCTAAAAATTCGGGAAGATATGACTGATGAAGAAGCAGCCAGAATTGCTGATCATATCGTCTCCGTGCGGGATCAATTTGTAGAACAAGTACATGGTATTCAAAGGGGGATTCAAGATGTGATAGAAGGGATTTTTGCCCGGCTCCGTAACTATCTCAATTCCTTAGAGCGCCCAGAATTGAATTATGATGGCATCAAGCGCGATATCCGCAGGTTATTTGATGATCCACCGGCTGGGTTTGAAGCGTTACGCCGTCGCCTGTCTGCTTGTGACCGGGACACCTTGGTGGCGATTATAAGTTCCCGTGAGGATATTTCTGAAGCTGATGCCAACGCCATTATTCACCAGATTGAGCGGGTACGCAACACCGTACTGCAACGTGCTGAAAGGCTACAGCAGGAAAGCCAACGCCGTCTAGAAGAGTTAAAATATCAAGCACAAAGACAAGCAGAAGAAACCCGCAAAGCCGCTGCTACAGCTTCTTGGTGGTTATTTGCTACGGCATTTGTATCAGCTGTATTTGCTGCATTAGGAGGAGCGATCGCTGTGGTTATAATTTAGGTTAAGGGATTATTCGCCACTTGCTTCTCCCCATTGATTAATGGCAGAAAATATTGACGAGTAGTCGTCATTAGCAAATGACATTTTCATCGCCGTTTGCAAAATTTGCCGCACAGATTCAATACTGGCGAGATCCAAACCCAGTGATTTTGCTGCTGAGATAAACAAATCTGTATCTTTGAGCAGGTGTTTTGTGGGGAAATTGGGATTGGTATAATCGCCGTCTAGCATCCGTCTGAGTTTCTTGTCAAAAGTAGGCGCATAAAGTGAACTTTCGCGCAGGATTTGCATAAATAAATCTATGTCAATACCTTGACGCTCGACAAACGCCAGACTCAGAGCAAAGCCAGTGGTTAGGGAAGCAATGAGTTGATTTAGTGCTAACTTCAACCCAGCAGCGGAGCCTACGGGACCGACAAATACAGGATCTGAACCAAAGTTTTGCAGTAACTTTAAATCCCGTTGATATTGTCTTTGTTCTGCACCTACCATGACAATCAGCTTACCAGCTTTTGCTTCTGGAATACTACCTAATACTGGAGCTTCTATATACTCGCCACCGCCACCAATGACCGCATCTCTGATTTCTTGGCTTTCTATGGGGGTAATAGTCCCCATCTGAATCACAGTCCGCCCTTCTAGAGTGCGCCAAGCAGTATCTGAAAGCAAAACATGATAAATTGCTGCGGCATTAGTCAACATGAGAATAATGTAATCAGCAGCACGAATTGCTTGACGAGGATGTGTTACAATTTCCGCACCAGCTGCCTGTAGTGGAGCTAATTTTTCTGGGGTGCGGTTGTAGGCCACTAGCTCTATGTTGGCTGCTAACAACCGTTGAGCCATCGGTAATCCCATAAGTCCAGTTCCCAGAAATGCCACCTTCATTTTTTACTTTCCTTTGGTACAGCTTGGGTGTAGCCAGTCCTAAATATCGCGTTTCCATGGTCTGATTGTAAGATTGTTGAACAGTTATCACTGTCCAGAAATAACTGTTCCCTAATGAGTGAAGAACAATCAGCCCCCAGCCGCAAAGGTGACCATTATAATCACCGACAGCAAGATGCCTGGGCTAAGTAGTGTTATCAATAACAAGAGTTCATGAGCGGTCATAATTAATACTTTCCTGTTACCTGGGTCTGCACAGTAGTCAATTTTATGCTAATCTATATCAGGACAAGATCGCATTCTTAAAGAGAGTCTTAACTTTCCTCTATTTTACTCCGGCACAGTTAACCCTGTGAGTGGCTGACCTATTTCTGTAGGCTGGAGTCCTTTGCTTTGAATTAAAACTCCAAAGCTACCTAGCCCTGATGGGTCTATGAGCTGGTGTAATGCTTCGCGCCTTTGCAATAGTTGTGAGAGGGGAATTTCTTGATGAGAAATAGCAGCAATGCGCTGGCCTAAACCCAAGGACATTAAAAATAAACCCTGCTGGATAAATCCTATTTTCTCTAAACCAAAGCGATCGCCCCATCGTTCCAAAGCAGTAAAATCAACATGAGCGGTAATATCTTGCTGACCAATGTTGATATAGGGGTTGTTGTGGTGGCGATGGTTGTAATAACATTGTAAGGTTCCTTGCGATCGCCGGGAATGATAATAACGATGAGCGGGGTAGCCATAATCAATTGTTAACACATACCCGCGATGCAAGCGGTCGGCTACTATACCTAACCACTCACCAGCAGCCAAATTAATTTCACTACGATAACCATCCTCATAACTAGGATGAGTCAAATCAATTTCTATCAAGTTTAAGTATTCTTGCAGTAGGGGTGTAGAAACTTCGCCAGTCACCTCTATAAACCAAGTTTCAGACTTATCTTTGTGGGTAGTGACATAAATTTCTCGCATTTCCCCAGCTTCTAAAATAAACTGATGTACTGGCAAAGCATCCACCAATTCATTAGAAAAAAAGCAACCAGTTATCGAGTCAGTGGGGATATCTTCTAAATTACACCAACGAACAGGAAAGTTTTGTAACCGTTCCTGTTGTTCTTGCTGAAATCCTGGGGACTTCTCCACAATAATATACTTTAGCGCCTTAAAAAAGTCTGGATAATGTAGCTGAGAGTAGCTCAGGATATGCATAACCCAACAGTCCTTGACCTGCTCCCATTTCTACCAAAGAAAAAGGCTCAGGACGCCCTAAAACTTCCCACATCTGGCGAAATTGTTCCGCCAATAGCTCCCCAAAGTCACTACCCAGACTAGGAGAGGTGAAAAAATCACTACCCCCAAATCCAATTTTCACAGCGTGACTGGAGTAGTAACCGTGTTCGGGGTGATATAAAGCCATATCCATGTATTCAGCGAAAGTAATTCGCCCTTGGGGACTGGTAGTAATACGATGAGCTATGGTTGTACACAATGCTGGGTTAGAGGTCATAGACAAAATATGATCATGATACGACAACCGCCAAGGAGGTTAGGACAAAAACAGATAATGAAATGATGCTATAGTAATCATCATCCCAGCAGTCAAAAATACTTAGTATCCCTCAAAAATATTAGTGAAACGTGACTCGATTTATTACCAAATTTTCAAGCGCAGTCCGGGGTTAATTTTTGAACTAATTAATCAGTCTCCGCAACAAGCAGATAAATATCGATTTGAGTCAGTGGAGGTGAAAGAAACAACATTTCGCATTGATGGGGTGTTTTTACCGCCAGAAGGCGCAAAACCAAGGATAATATTTTTCGCCGAGGTGCAATTTCAGAAAGATGAAGGTCTTTACCATCGTTTTTTTACCGAGTCACTGATGTATTTGAACCGGAATCAGTCTGAATATGACGACTGGTATGGTGTAGTGATCTTCCCCTCACGTAGTTTAGAACCAAGGGATACTAGAACCCATCGGACTTTATTAAATAGTGACCAGGTACAGCGAATTTATCTAGATGAGTTAGGATCTCCCAATACCCTGTCAATAGGTATTAATTTAATGCAGTTGGCGATCGCCTCAGAGGAGAGAATGGCCACACAAGCAAAACAACTACTAGAGAGGGTAGAATTAGAGATAAGCCAGACACTAGCGAAAACTGAAATCATAGATATTATTACCACAATTGCTGTTTACAAGTTTTCTGCATTGAGTAGAGAGGAAGTGGAAGCGATGCTAGGACTGACATTAGAACAAACCAGAGTTTATCAAGAAGCTAAAGCAGAAGGTCGCGAAGAGGGTCGCGAAGAGGGTCGCGAAGAGGGTCGCGAAGAAGGTCGCGAAGAAGGTCGCGAACAAAGGGAAGCTGAAATACTCAAAGTTACAGTTCCCCTACTATTAAAGACAGGTATGAGTGTAGAACAGATTGCCCAAGAACTCAATGTTAAAGTAGAAGCTGTCCGCCTTGCTGTACAGGATCAGACAGTGTGATTGAGATTAACTGATGTCTGTCTTGATATTGATTAATATACTTAGCATAATAATGCTATATTAATTATTTCAGCAGTCAAAAATACTTAGTATCCCTCAAAAATATTAGTGAAACGTGACTCGATTTATTACCAAATTTTCAAGCGCAGTCCGGGGTTAATTTTTGAACTAATTAATCAGTCTCCGCAACAAGCAGATAAATATCGATTTGAGTCAGTGGAGGTGAAAGAAACAACATTTCGCATTGATGGGGTGTTTTTACCGCCAGAAGGCGCAAAACCAAGGATAATATTTTTCGCCGAGGTGCAATTTCAGAAAGATGAAGGTCTTTACCATCGTTTTTTTACCGAGTCACTGATGTATTTGAACCGGAATCAGTCTGAATATGACGACTGGTATGGTGTAGTGATCTTCCCCTCACGTAGTTTAGAACCAAGGGATACTAGAACCCATCGGACTTTATTAAATAGTGACCAGGTACAGCGAATTTATCTAGATGAGTTAGGATCTCCCAATACCCTGTCAATAGGTATTAATTTAATGCAGTTGGCGATCGCCTCAGAGGAGAGAATGGCCACACAAGCAAAACAATTACTAGAGAGGGTAGAATTAGAGATAAGCCAGACACTAGCGAAAACTGAAATCATAGATATTATTACCACAATTGCTGTTTACAAGTTTTCTGCATTGAGTAGAGAGGAAGTGGAAGCGATGCTAGGACTGACATTAGAACAAACCAGAGTTTATCAAGAAGCTAAAGCAGAAGGTCGCGAACAAAGGGAAGCTGAAATACTCAAAGTTACAGTTCCCCTACTATTAAAGACAGGTATGAGTGTAGAACAGATTGCCCAAGAACTCAATGTTAAAGTAGAAGCTGTCCGCCTTGCTGTAGAGGATCAGACAGTGTGATTGAGATTAACTGATGTCTGTCTTGATATTGATTAATATACTTAGCATAATAATGCTATATTAATTATTTCAGCAGTCAAAAATACTTAGTATCCCTCAAAAATATTAGTGAAACGTGACTCGATTTATTACCAAATTTTCAAGCGCAGTCCGGGGTTAATTTTTGAACTAATTAATCAGTCTCCGCAACAAGCAGATAAATATCGATTTGAGTCAGTGGAGGTGAAAGAAACAACATTTCGCATTGATGGGGTGTTTTTACCGCCAGAAGGCGCAAAACCAAGGATAATATTTTTCGCCGAGGTGCAATTTCAGAAAGATGAAGGTCTTTACCATCGTTTTTTTACCGAGTCACTGATGTATTTGAACCGGAATCAGTCTGAATATGACGACTGGTATGGTGTAGTGATCTTCCCCTCACGTAGTTTAGAACCAAGGGATACTAGAACCCATCGGACTTTATTAAATAGTGACCAGGTACAGCGAATTTATCTAGATGAGTTAGGATCTCCCAATACCCTGTCAATAGGTATTAATTTAATGCAGTTGGCGATCGCCTCAGAGGAGAGAATGGCCACACAAGCAAAACAATTACTAGAGAGGGTAGAATTAGAGATAAGCCAGACACTAGCGAAAACTGAAATCATAGATATTATTACCACAATTGCTGTTTACAAGTTTTCTGCATTGAGTAGAGAGGAAGTGGAAGCGATGCTAGGACTGACATTAGAACAAACCAGAGTTTATCAAGAAGCTAAAGCAGAGGGTCGCCAAGAAGGTCGCGAAGAGGGTCGCGAAGAAGGTCGCGAAGAAGGTCGCGAACAAAGGGAAGCTGAAATACTCAAAGTTACAGTTCCCCTACTATTAAAGACAGGTATGAGTGTAGAACAGATTGCCCAAGAACTCAATGTTAAAGTAGAAGCTGTCCGCCTTGCTGTACAGGATCAGACAGTGTGATTGAGATTAACTGATGTCTGTCTTGATATTGATTAATATACTTAGCATAATAATGCTATATTAATTATTTCAGCAGTCAAAAATACTTAGTATCCCTCAAAAATATTAGTGAAACGTGACTCGATTTATTACCAAATTTTCAAGCGCAGTCCGGGGTTAATTTTTGAACTAATTAATCAGTCTCCGCAACAAGCAGATAAATATCGATTTGAGTCAGTGGAGGTGAAAGAAACAACATTTCGCATTGATGGGGTGTTTTTACCGCCAGAAGGCGCAAAACCAAGGATAATATTTTTCGCCGAGGTGCAATTTCAGAAAGATGAAGGTCTTTACCATCGTTTTTTTACCGAGTCACTGATGTATTTGAACCGGAATCAGTCTGAATATGACGACTGGTATGGTGTAGTGATCTTCCCCTCACGTAGTTTAGAACCAAGGGATACTAGAACCCATCGGACTTTATTAAATAGTGACCAGGTACAGCGAATTTATCTAGATGAGTTAGGATCTCCCAATACCCTGTCAATAGGTATTAATTTAATGCAGTTGGCGATCGCCTCAGAGGAGAGAATGGCCACACAAGCAAAACAATTACTAGAGAGGGTAGAATTAGAGATAAGCCAGACACTAGCGAAAACTGAAATCATAGATATTATTACCACAATTGCTGTTTACAAGTTTTCTGCATTGAGTAGAGAGGAAGTGGAAGCGATGCTAGGACTGACATTAGAACAAACCAGAGTTTATCAAGAAGCTAAAGCAGAGGGTCGCGAAGAAGGTCGCGAAGAGGGTCGCGAACAAAGGGAAGCTGAAATACTCAAAGTTACAGTTCCCCTACTATTAAAAACAGGTATGAGTGTAGAACAGATTGCCCAAGAACTCAATGTTAAAGTAGAAGCTGTCCGCCTTGCTGTAGAGGATAATACCAGTAAGACATAAACCCCCCATATTTGACTTTCCCAAACCTCAGCAATAAGAATTCTTCCCATCTAAAAAGGGCGCGTATTATAGGAGATTTAATTTCATACTTCAAGAGATATGGAAGAATGAAAAAAATCAATATTTGCTGTTGGGCGATCGCTCTGGGTATTCTCTTTTCCTTCGCGTCTGTGCGACTTTGCTGGAAACCAATTGATATTTAAATCTTACAAGTCTCCATACGGTCAAAAAGAACACCTCTCGTCAATCCCCAACGAAAGCCTCCTGGTGACCTATCAGATGGAAGATGTCCTCGTGGCGCTATTTTATCAAAAGTAAGCTCACTATAACTTTTCCATTTTTCTTCTTTCCTCCATGCTATTTTGTCTCCAAAAGCTTCTGTAATGATTGCGTTGAACTTTCTTGTTCCCCCCAAACTTTGATAAATTTGCTTTTGCACAGAAAAACCAAACCTTCCCCTGCTGTATTTTACCCACAATTTATCAATAGTCTTCAGGTCTTTACAGAGTAAATTATCAACACTTTGAGCATCTAATACACCCTCTTTTTGCCGCTTTGCTACCACTAACATAACTCTCACTGTTTCGTCATTTGCTTCTTTTAACCTTCCCGCAGCGAGTAAATCTTGTAGTTTCCTATAGTCCATACCGACAGATGATATTAGTTCAGGTTCTGCTATGGGTTGAGTTTCTTGTATTGCAATCGGTTCTGGTGCAGGTTCTGCTATGGGTTGAGTTTCTTGTATTGCAATCGGTTCTGGTGTTGGGGTGGGACTATTTCTAAATATACGTTCCCCGATTAAAACTATCAGAAACCCTCCCAAAACTAAACCCGCAATTTGTAACCGACCCCGCGGGGGAGATGGTTTGATTATTTGTGTGGGGATGGGTACTTGTGGATTTTCTACAGCTACCGTTGGAGGTATTTTGACCAAATTTAAATCTTGTAAAACTTCCTCAGCAGACTGATAACGAAATTGTGCATCTTTATGTAATAACTTATCTAGAATTTGCCCTAATTCTAGAGTTACTGCTTGCTTGACATAGTTACGCCATTGTTTCACCCATCCATAACCATCCTCCCGCCATAATTCCCAAGGATGAATCCCTGTTAACAACTGAGGGGTTATCACATTCGGGATTAAGACAACATATCTGGGTCATAGTTAGGTATTGTTAGATACGTTTATTATTCTGTACCTCACAGTATAGAACCAGTAGTAAGTTAATTTCATACTTGAGAGAGATAAAAATCACTATTGAATGTCAGGCGATCGCTCTGGCTATTGTCAGAAAAATCAGATATATTTGACAAATACACCAGTGTCACATTTTTTATCATCTCAAAAACATAAGTAACTTAAAATCATTGATTGTGGGGGGAGTACCCCAGAATCTGAGGTGAATAAGGGTAAATTTATTTACTGGCAATATTAGTTGATTAAAGATGATGGTGAGTTTGTTTCCCAAAGGTAATAGCAGATCTGGCTCCCGTCAGTTCCTAGTTGTGATCTTCTTTTTGGGTGTGATTTTACCTACACAAAGGGGGCTAGCACAGGAAATCTCCCCTACACCTGTGATATCCCAGCCATCTCAACCCGAACAAACCCCTACAACTGGGCTGTTTTTCGCCGATATAGTCGTTAGGGGAAAACCCGTGTTTCAAGTGGGTAGCTTAGGAGAACTCAGCGCTACTCAACGCGCGGAGATTATCAACCGCCGCATTGCTAGTATTTTAGTACGCAGCCAAACTGATAGCCAAGTTTCCCTAGTACCAGATCCCCAACGTGGTATTGCTACATTACAGCTGAATAACCGGGTTGTCATGACTGTAACTCGACAGGATGCTGAAGATTTTAACTTAGATGTGGAAACATTAGGGCAATGGTGGGCAAAGCAGTTAAATCAGGCTTTTGAGCAACCCCCACTAGTAATTGATGTTGGACAAAGACTATTCTCTACTCTGAGGAAGTTTCAGCAAGAGACTATCGACAATTTACCCTCTTTTCTAGGAATGCTATTAGTAGTCATTACTACCGGGTTAATAGCAGCTAGTATGCGCCACGTCACCCTTACCGGGGCGCAACATTGGGAGGTAGACCGCAATTCTAAAATCTTGGTTAGTCGTTTGGTCTATGGCTTAGTTTGGGTCATAGGCGCAATTGTCGCTTTAGGAGTTTTAGGATTAGACTTCGCCACCTTACTAGGAACTTTAGGATTAACCAGTGTAGCTATAGGTTTTAGTCTCAAGGATATATTGAGTAATTATTTTTCCGGTATTGTATTGCTGGTATCTCGTCCCTTTCGTTTAGGAGATCAGATAGTTATTCGCGACTTTGAAGGGACTGTTACCCAAATTCAACTACGAGCTACAACTGTAAAAACTTATGACGGGCGTGTGGTTTACATTCCCAATCAAGAAGTCTTTAGTGCCATTATTATTAATAATACTGCCTCAAATATTCGCCGTAATTCTATTACCTTTGGTATAGACTATAAAGCAGATATTACTAAGGCTAAACAAGTTATTAATGATGCTGTTTTGTCAGTTCCTGAAATTGAAAAAGAACCCAAGCCAGATATTTTAGTCCGTCAATTAGCTCCTAGTACAGTCAATATCGAGGTGCGTTGCTGGGTCAATTCTCGGCGGTTACCATTTTTAGAAGCTACTTCTTTAATGGCTCAAGCAATTAAAGAAGCCTTAGAAGAGGCTGAAATTAATATGCCTACAGATATTTACACGTTAAAATTTAATGATATTTTAACTATTTCCCAGCAAAAACCATAGAAACCAATTACCATTACCTGCAAGGTTCTGTATATTCCTATTGATTCCACTTGATTTAACATTGATTGATTATGGTAACTTTGAGGAAAATTCGCCGATTACTGCGAGAAATTGCCGCTGAGTGGCAAGCTAACGAAGTCTCTCTGTTAGCTTCATCACTAGCATATTATGCAGTATTTTCTCTAGCACCACTTTTAGGACTAGTGATTATGATTGTCGGTGCAATTTTTGGGGAAGCTGTGGTTCAAGAAGAGGTAGTTAATCGATTGAGAGAACTTTTTGGTCAGCAGGGCGCAGAATTAATCTCTACTGCTATTGCTAATCTGAAAGTGGATTATAGACAACTAACTTTTACCGTCTTTTTTAATCTCGTTTTTTTACTCTTTGGAGCTACCGGCGTATTTACACAAATTCAAACAGCACTAGATAGAATTTGGGAAGTTAAGCCAGCACCAAGACGTAAGATTTTTCACCTGTTGCGCAAACGGTTATTATGTTTTTTAATGGTCCTAGTAATTGCCTTGCTTTTAATATTATTTTTTATAGCCAATGCAATTTTGACAAGTTTAGTCACATTTTTTAATCAATTATTTCCCGGTTTGGGTTATATATCCCAATTCCTTAGTTTATTGATTACTTTTGGAGGTACTACATTAATATTTACAATGATGTATAGTATACTCCCAGATGCCGACATTGCCTGGCGTGATACTATTGTTGGTGCTTTAATCACTGCACTGCTGTTTTTAGTAGGACAGTATTTATTTGGACTGTTTCTTGGTCGCACTGATTTTGGTTCTGCTTATGGGGTGGCTGGTTCTTTTGTAATTGTGATTACTTGGATTTTTTATGCTGCTCACATTTTGTTTTTAGGGGCGGAATTTACCAAGGTTTACGCCAAACAGCGAGGATCTGCCATTGTTCCTTCTGAATATGCTGTGAAAATATCACCACAACAACACGATAACCGGTGATTTAACCCGCAAACTCTTCTCTATAGGTAGATGTGATTATCTACAATTATTTAACACAATTATCAAAATTATTATATAAGAATAATTTGTAAATATGAATGATTTTAGTATCCGAATGTTTTGGCAAAACCTCAGTAATAGCAAGTTGATTCGCTATCTATTATTATTGGTTCTTGGTTGGGCAATTGTGCAGGTTTTAGCTTATTTTTCTACGGTGATTGTCATTTTTATCTTCGCTGGAATTTTAGCATTTTTGCTGAATTATCCTGTGAAGTGGTCTGAGCGGTTTCTACCACATGGTATCGCAGTTATTGTGGTTTTTTTACTCAGTCTATTTATTTTGGGTGGTTTGATAGCAACTCTGGGTTTTTCTGTCTTATCTCAATTTCAAGAATTACTTGAACAAGCACCTCAATTCATTGAGTATGCTATTTCTCTATTAGATACCTTACAAAATATCCTCATTAGATTTAATTTTCAGGTGAATTTTGAAGTAATAGAACAGGAGTTACGCAATCAGATTTTATCAGGTATTGGTACAGGGTGGGCAACTTTTCAATGGCTATTAACTAACTTAGTTGATTTAATTTTGGTTGTAGTTGTTGCTTTTTTTATGTTGTTAGATGGTGAAAGGGTTTGGAATTTTATCATTAAAATATTCCCGCAAAATATTGGTCATCACCTGACTACTGCTATCCAGCAAAATTTCTTAGGATTTTTTTGGGGGCGTTTGTTGCTATCTTTATTTTTCGGTGTTTCCGCATTTTTAGTATTTATTTTCCTCCAACTACCTTATGCCCTATTTTTAGCGGCGATCGCCGGAGTGTTTGATTTAATTCCGGGAATTGGCGCTACAATTGGTATTACCCTAGTTGCTCTGATTATTTTACCTCAAGGCATTTGGTTGAGTCTGCAAGTATTAATCGCCTGTGTTGTCCTACAGCAAATAGAAGAAAATTTACTTATGCCGCGCATTATGCAAGGCTCAATCAATATGAATCCAGTTTTCATGTTCTTTGCTCTTTTAGTAGGAGCCACAGTAGCAGGTTTAGTAGGGATTTTTCTGTCAATTCCTATCGCTGGAGTATTAATTAGTATGTTTAATATTGAAGAAATGCAGGGAGGAAGTTAATGAAGTTTTATTAAGTTTGTTAGTCTTAATGTATTCTACTTGATATGTAAAACCTATCAGTAGATATTTAATGGCAGAATCCTGTATGATCAAAACGAAAAACATATACAGCACATTTGATCTGAGTAGGTACAAAAACAGGCAAGATGCCCACCCCACAAAAGTTTTATCATTAAATCTGTACTTGACATCCTGCAATGTGCTGTAAATAATATAACATAATATTAATGAATTCTCCTAACCAAAACCCAGAATACACCCAGTCACGTAAAGCAGATCATATCCGCATCTGTTTAGAAGAAGATGTTCAATTCCACCACGTAACCAGTGGACTAGAAAGTTATAAATTTCATCACTGCTGCTTACCAGAAATCAACCGCGATGATATTGATATCAGTACAACCTTCCTGGGTAAGCGCCTAGGAGCACCTCTGTTAATCTCCTCTATGACTGGAGGAACACAACAAGCTGCAATGATTAACCAACGTCTGGCAAAAGTAGCGCAGCAGTATAAAATTGCTATGGGTGTTGGTTCCCAGCGGGTAGCGGTGGAAAAACCCCAAGTGGTCGATACCTTCGCCATCCGCAAGTACGCGCCCGATGTGTTGTTATTTGCTAACTTGGGGGCGGTACAACTGAATTATCACTATGGTTTAGATGAATGTCTTCGGATTATTGATATATTGGAAGCTGATGCCCTAATTTTACACATTAATCCACTGCAAGAGTGTATTCAGCCCAATGGTGATACTAATTTTCGGGGGTTACTTGACAAAATCCGCTTTATATGCAGTAACATAGCTGTGCCAGTGATTGCTAAGGAAGTGGGCAATGGCATTTCTGCGGTCATGGCCGAGAAACTCTTAGGGGCTGGAGTGGCGGCTATTGATGTGGCTGGTGCTGGCGGTACTTCTTGGGCGAAGGTGGAAAGTGAGCGGGCGGAAAATGCTTTGCAAAAGCGTTTAGGTAGGACATTTGCTGACTGGGGTTTACCCACAGCAGAGTGTATTACCAGTATCCGCGCCATTTCTTCAGATGTGCCGTTAATTGCTTCCGGGGGGTTACGTGATGGGCTAGATGTGGCGAAGGCGATCGCTCTAGGAGCAGATATAGCCGGTTTGGCTATGCCTTTCCTGCAAGCGGCGGTGGTATCGGAAGCGGCATTGTATGATTTAGTTCAAGTGTTAATTGCGGAAATAAATACAGTACTATTTTGTACTGGCAACTCTACATTAAATGACTTATATAAATCAGGAAGTTTACGTAAAAAAAATATCAACTAAATAACTCAAATGCGTAATTTTTTCAAACAAACCTTTGCCAGTTTACTGGGTACTGTCTTGGGGCTGATGATTTTTTTCGGTCTCAGCACAACAGGAATATTACTACTGCTATTTGCAGTTACCTCCTCTAGGGATACTACTCCAGAAGTTAAAGATAACTCCGTTGTGGTTTTCGACCTATCCATGAATATCACTGATAGCTCCCCGAGTTCGGGCGAATTGCTACAACAAGCATTATCGGGTGCAGAAGTACAAAGAATGAGCCTGCGTAGTGTTCTGGATACCCTGGAAAAAGCCAGGCTGGATCCCCGCATAGTCGGTATTTATTTAGATGCAAGTCGTACCAGCATCATTAATCCAACAGGCTTTGCTACCCTGCGGGAAATCCGTCAGTCCCTGGAGAAGTTCCGCCAATCTGGGAAAAAGATCGTCACCTATGGTGTGGGTTTGAGTGAAAAGGAATATTACCTAACTTCAGTGGCGGATGAAATCATACTTAATCCTCTGGGATTCATGCCAGTCAAGGGTTTGAGCAGTGAACCATTATTTCTATCCGGGGCTTTAGAAAGGTTTGGGATCGGTGTTCAGGTAGTGCGGGAGGGGAAATTTAAAGGAGCAATCGAACCATTGATTCTCAAGCAATTGAGTCCAGAAAACCGCGCACAAATCCAAAAATTATTGGATGATGTTTGGCAAGATTGGCGGACTACAGTCGGTTCTAGTCGCCAAATTACTCCTCAACAGTTGCAAGCGATCGCAGATACTCAGGTGTTACTCACAGCTAGTGAAGCTAAAGCTAATGGTTTAATAGATCAGGTCGCATACCTGGATGAGGTGGTCGCCAACCTGAAGAAAATCACATCCAGCAATGAAACAGATAGCACATTCCGACAAATTAACCTCAGAAACTACGCTCAAGTTTCCGGCAAAAATCTAGGTGTAGAACGCAACTCACCCAACAAAATTGCTGTGGTTTATGCAGAAGGCGAAATTGTCGATGGTAAAGGCGAAGATGGACAAATAGGAGGCGATCGCTTTGCCAGAATTTTGAATCAAATACGTCAAGATAATGATGTCAAAGCCGTGGTGTTGCGAATTAATAGTCCTGGAGGGAGCGCCATAGCATCCGAGGTCATGCACAGGGAAGTACAATTGACCCGCCAGGTAAAACCTGTTGTAGTCTCCATGGGTAATGTGGCCGCCTCCGGTGGTTACTGGATTGCTAGCGATTCCAGCCGGATTTTTGCCGAATCAAATACAATTACAGGCTCTATAGGCGTGTTTGGCGTGCTGTTGAATGGGCAAAAACTGGCTAATAATAATGGGATAACCTGGGACACAGTGAAAACTGCAAGTTATGCCGATATTCAAACAGCGACGCGCCCCAAGTCACCCCAGGAGTTAGAAATTTTTCAGCGCAGTGTTAACAGGATTTATAATCTATTCCTGGATAAAGTCGTTCAAGGTCGGAATTTACCAGCCGCAAAAGTTGCAGAAATTGCCCAGGGAAGAGTTTGGTCAGGAATAGCAGCCCAAGAAATCGGCTTAGTAGATGAAATAGGTGGTTTAAATGCTGCTATTGAATATGCCGCCCAGGAAGCTAAACTAGATAACAATTGGCAATTACAAGAATATCCTAAAGCAAGTACCTTGGAAGAACGCTTTCTTGGCAGAGCAGTTGAAGAAATCAGCACTATTTTACACATGGTGGGAGTATCAGTTCAGCCATCTCATCCCCTGATAGCGGAATTACAAAAACTTGAACAGGAATTGGTGATTCTCCAAAAAATGAATGACCCTCAGGGAATTTACGCTCGTTTACCCTTTAATTTTCAGCTTGAATAGGTTTTTCTATGCGTGTTGTCCTCCAGAGAGTTAAATCATCCCAAGTCACCGTTAACGGTAAAATCATTGGCAAAATTGGACTGGGACTCAATTTACTAGTGGGAATTGCTCACAGGGATACCGAAGCTGAACTCGACTGGATGGTGCGTAAGTGTTTAGAATTACGAGTATTTCCTAGTACAGAAGATGGCAAGAAATGGCAGAAATCTGTGCAAGAGATTGGCGGTGAGTTGCTGGTAGTCAGTCAATTTACTCTTTATGGTGACTGTCGTCAAGGTCGCCGCCCCTCTTTTGACCAATCGGCTCATCCCCAACTAGCTCAAGAATTATATGACCGCTTTGTCAGCAAATTACAGGGTAGTGGTCTCAAAGTGGCTACCGGTGAATTTGGTGCCATCATGGAAGTGACTATCGAAAATGACGGCTGTTACCCTGTTGCTGGAGAAAGAACCTTTGTAGCCCCTCAGTCGGGAAAAATTAAATTTATATAAAGATTTGTAAGAAGTTTGTTAATTCCCAGATGTTTGCGATAGGTTATATAAGGGTCAATTGTAAGTAATAAATTTTTTCCCGCCTCAAGAGGCGAAAATTATCAAAAGCCCCCAATTTAGCTCATATTTGAATAGACACACAAACTGTGGTGACTATAAAACTAAAAAAGTTAACAGATTCCATTAATCTTTCTATGTTATTTATCGGGTGCATAGGTTGTTCGTATGGCATCTAAGATGAAGTAACGGCAGAATTTTCAGTTATTTAGTGGTGATTACCGTATAAAACCGAATTTTCTGGCTGACTAGTAGGGTTTATTATGGTATAGTAAAGAAGTTAAGACTAGCTTTACCAACTACAATACTCCACGCATCGATGACAATTGCAAAACGGAAAGCAGTTTTGATTAAGTATTTATCAAACAAAATCACAAATTGAATCGAGGCTATGACTCAGCAAGTGATTCACCCAATGGTGAAATTGCAACGTAAAGTGCAATCACTCATCGAATCTAATATTATCAAACCAACTGATAGCATTTGGAAAATTGCATTGCTCTACGGCGATGACTGGCAGCACTGGAAACGGGAACTGCAAGACTTTGGCTTTAGTATGCAAGATCCAATTGGCGAACTGCTAGCAGTGGAAGCTTGGGACGAGGAATAGATGCTAGATCCGGGGAGTATTTCTCTGACTGCTCCCCACTCCCTAAACTTGGCAAGCAGCTAATGCTTCAGCCAGTTCTCTAGCACTTTGGTATCGGTCCCGTGGTATGTACTGCGTGACCCGTTCAATAATTTCTCTGAGTTGAGGACTAATTGTGGGAATTTTTTCCACATCAAATTGCGAACCTTGTCCTCGGTAACGATAAAACTTAAAAGGATTTTCGCCGGTGAGGAGAAAAATTAAAGTAGGACCAATGGCATACAAGTCAGATTGAGTTAAGGGTTGTCCTCGCTCTTGTTCCGGGGCGCAGTAACCCTCAGCACCAATCCGGGTTCCTTGTCTGGTCCCAATCTCCTTGACAGCACCAAAATCTAACACCACGACATGATTATTGGAACTTCGCACCATCAGGTTAGCAGGTTTGATATCACGATGTATTAGTGGTGGATTTTGGCTATGGAGATAATCTAAGATGTTGCAGGTTTGAATCATCCAGACAATCGCCTGATTCGGTGATACCGGACCTCTCCCATACACTCTTTTTTCTAAATCTTCGCCATGAACTAACTCCATGGCCAAGTACTTTTTACCCCCAACCACAAAAAAGTCGTAATATTTGGGAATTCCTGAATGATCCAGGCATTTGAGAGTATGCGCCTCCCGTTCAAATAATTCTTGGGCTTTGGCAATTTTAGCCATGTCGGCGTTCATTTCCTTTAAAACCAACAATTGTGGTTTTCCTAAAGTCAGACCCCCTGCATCCCAAGCTAGATAAGTAGTACCCATACCTCCCTGTCCCAGAGTTCGCAAAACCTGATATTGACGAATTTTCTGCTTGACTGAAATAGGTTGACCGCAATGAACACAAAAGAGATTACCAGGCGAATTACCTTCGTGGTTGCAAGTCGAGGCTAAAGCCTCAGCTTCACCACCCGCAACATATCCGAGCAAAGTACCTGAAACTTGCTGACATTGGAATTGTAATATTGGACCCCCTTGTGCCAGTTGTAATACGGAATTATCCGCCAAAGGGCACTGACGTACAAGGATACCATCCACAAAAGTGCCATTAGTACCTTGACTAATTACCTGCCAAGAAGAGAGATGATTATTTTGGGATAACTTAACCTCTCTGAGTTCTAAATGGTGCCGCGAAACCAGAATATCAGATAAAACCACATCATTATCCCCCGCTCTTCCAATGCGAATTACCGAGGGATTTTCAAAATACCACTGCTGAAGTGGCGTTTTCTGTTGGGGTTCTAACAAAGTCAGAATAACCACAATACAACAACCTGCATCAATTTAAACAATTAGCCAACAATTAGCCACTGGGAATTAATCTAGCATTCCTAAATACTTTTAACCGCTCATATTTAGACGCACTTTCGCCCGGATAAGTATGACTGTAATATTGTCATGACCATTGTATTGGTTTGCTAAATCAATTAATTCTGTGACTCCTTGTTCTAGATTAGAGTCAGAATGCAACAGGGAAATTAAGTTATTCTGCCCATAAATTTCTAGGACATCATTATCTGACAGACCATCAGACACCAGCAGCAACAGGCTATCTTCAGTAATCGTGAAAAACTTGACATCCGGACTAATAGCATTTTGATCTCGCGGACCAGGCCTGAGTTAGCTGGTACGCGTCCGGGCGGCCATAGGCTATACTGGCATTCACTCCTCTAGAAATCTCTCGTTGACCTACTTCATGATCTACAGTCATTTGTTCTAAATCTTTGTTAGGCCTCAGCCGATAAAGGCGACTATCTCCTACATGGGCCACTGCTGCTTGAGTACCTTGAATTAACAGCATAACTAAGGTAGTACCCATGCGCTTGACCCCGGAACGCATTTGTTGCTGATTTAACTCATAAACTGCTTGATTAGCTACGTATACAGCTTCACGAATCTGGTCTTCTGTGGGTATTTGGTTAGTAGTCCAATGTTGATCAAAGTATTCCTTGAGTGTGTTAACTGCTAACTCACTGGCTACCTCACCCCCCGCATGGCCACCCATCCCATCACAGAGGATATATAAACCACGGAATTCAAGAATTTGTTGGTTTGGCAATTCCAACTCACTGATTTTGGTTTGAATGCCAAAGTAATCCTCATTGTAGTTACGTTTCTTACCTACATCAGTACCTGCTGCATTTTCTAAACTACTCAATTCCATTGAGGGTAGAACATTTGGCAAATCATGGGATTGTAAAATAGTCGGTGCTGCGGCATTTTCTTTTATGGGATCAGCTATTCTGCTGATGGGTGTCTCTAGTTCCGCGATAATTTCCTGTAAATGCGATCGCAACTGCTCAACTGTCTCAATTTTAGCTAGTTGTAAATCTTCTAAAATCCTCACTATAGAACCAAAGTAAGTCCTCTGGGACTGTCTAAAGATTGCCTGCCAAACTTCCCCCAAAGCTTGGATAGTTAAAGGATGCTCTAGGATGGTGAATGTTTCTACTTTTCCCTGATCTAAGAATACTATATTTGGCAGTTCCTTCAGAGATTCTACATACAACCTTTCCAGACCTAGTTTTTTCTCTGCATTTAAGCGCAGATTATCTAATTTCAATAAACTTTGACGACAACTCACCGTTTCTAATGCCCCCCAGAGTCGGCTCATCTGATCTAGGTAATGTAAAATCTCTAAGGTAGATGTGGTTTCAGCTTCCCAGATGTCGAGTAAACACTGCCAATGGGAACGGTCTTCGATGAGTAACACCTGCATATTATCTTGTTCCCAGACATCATGAATAGCTGGTATACCTAGGTGACCTTGAGATTGCAAGAAAATATAAGCTTGAGCCAGGGGAGAAACTCCAGTAATTTCCACTGATGGCATAACCAATCCCTGTCTCTGACTAGCTAGTATAGCCTCAATGGGAGATATTTGATATGGCTGACAGTCCAACACTTTCACCCACATTTCGGACTCATTCACCGTTGATAGTGGTTCTAAAAGTTGATAGCGCTGTTTTTTGTCTAAATAAGAACCTAATGTCAGATGTGACCCTGATATACAAGCAGTTGGGGATGTTTCTTGCTCATTTTCTGCCTTTTCCTCGCGAATCAATTCCCCATCTTCATTCCCCCTCTTGGTAACACTGATAATTGCCTGCCAAACCTTGCCGCATTGCGCACCACACTGATGACAAACTTGTGCATTCACAGGTACTTCAGTACCACACTCAGGACAAACCCTGTGAGTTAGCGATACACCACAACTTTGACAGAATTTGTTACCATTAGGGTTTTGAAATGTACACTGAGGGCAAATGAGCATAATGAAAGTTCCTTCATTTCCGTTCCCACCAGAGCAATTACTACCAAAAGAAAATTATTTGGCGTGACACTTCCGTAATTATATCAGATATTGGGAGCTAGGCTGGTGATTTTTAGGCAAATTATGCCAAAACTTGAGTTCTGATGGCATCAGGTCGCGCCATTCACCCAACTGTAGACCATCCAGACTCAGATGGGCTATGCTCACCCTCACCAATCGCAAAGTAGGAAATCCCACCGCCGCAGTCATTCGCCGCACTTGACGATTCTTTCCCTCCGTCAATGTCATTTCTAACCAAGCCGTGGGGATATTTTGGCGAAATCTAATTGGCGGGTGGCGTTCTGGTAAATGGGGGGCTTCTAACAACAGTCGTACTTGCGCCGGTTGAGTGCGGTAATTTTGAATATTTACACCCGTTTCTAACTTGTTGATCGCATCTACATCAGGAACGCGCTCCACCTGCACCCAGTAAGTGCGTTCATGTCCATAGCGAGGATGAGCGAGACGATGTTGTAATTGTCCATCATTGGTTAGTAATAATAACCCTTCGCTGTCCCAGTCCAAACGTCCCACAGGGTATACATCGGGAACCGGTATATATTCCTTCAATGTACGATGTTTCGGTGTTTCCTGAGTGAACTGGCTGACAACACCATAAGGTTTGTAAAAAATAATATATCTGTAATGGTTAGCCATAAATGCTTAGATCAAATCGGGACTGATCGCCTACAGTATAACCATACTCTTTCTTCTTAGTGCCTTGACCTCCTTCCCCTAGCTGGTGCGGTCGATCAAAAGGAATTGTAAACAGTCTCACCCGTATTCCTAACCCAGATGGTACAATTTCATTCATGCTAGGGGTGCCTGAAGAATCAGGCTGAGATCACACCCTTAACACCTGAGTCTGGCTAATACCAGCGGAGGGAAGCTGTTTATCGAGGAATTCAATATGCGGACAGAATGGGTTACCAAGCGTCGTGGACAGAGTAATGTCACTCAAATGCACTACGCACGCCAGGGTGTTATTACTGAAGAAATGCACTACGTCGCCCAGCGGGAAAATCTTCCTGCGGATCTCATTCGTGAGGAAGTGGCGCGGGGACGGATGATTATCCCTGCTAACATTAATCACACCAACCTAGAACCGATGGCTATTGGCATCGCGTCTAAATGTAAAGTTAACGCTAATATCGGCGCTTCTCCTAACTCTTCCAATCTTCAAGAAGAAGTAGATAAGTTAAATCTAGCAGTGAAATATGGTGCTGATACCGTCATGGACTTGTCCACAGGGGGCGGTAACTTAGATGAAATTCGCACAGCGATCATCAATGCTTCACCTGTTCCCATTGGCACAGTACCAGTTTACCAAGCTTTAGAAAGTGTCCACGGCACCATTGAAAAGCTCACCGCCGACGACTTTCTCCATGTCATCGAAAAACACGCCCAACAAGGTGTAGATTATCAAACCATCCACGCCGGGATCTTAATTGAACATTTACCTTTAGTTAGAGACCGCATTACTGGTATTGTCTCCCGTGGTGGCGGTATTTTAGCCCGGTGGATGCTACATCACCATAAACAAAACCCTCTGTATACCCACTTCCGCGACATCATCGAGATTTTCAAGAGATATGATGTCTCTTTTAGTTTAGGTGATTCCCTCCGTCCTGGCTGTACTCATGATGCCTCAGATGCGGCACAATTAGCAGAATTAAAAACCCTCGGACAGCTCACCCGCAGAGCTTGGGAAGATAACGTACAAGTCATGGTCGAAGGACCCGGACACGTCCCCATGGACCAAATTGAGTTCAATGTCCGCAAGCAAATGGAAGAGTGTTCGGAAGCTCCTTTCTATGTCTTGGGACCTTTGGTAACAGATATTGCTCCCGGTTATGACCATATTACCTCCGCCATTGGGGCAGCTATGGCTGGTTGGTATGGTACAGCTATGTTGTGTTATGTCACACCTAAAGAACATTTGGGTTTACCCAATGCTGAAGATGTGCGCAATGGTTTGATTGCTTATAAAATCGCCGCTCATGCTGCGGATATTGCTAGACACCGCCCCGGTGCTAGGGACAGAGATGATGAACTTTCTAAAGCCCGTTATAATTTTGATTGGAATCGTCAATTTGAGTTAGCTTTAGACCCGGAAAGAGCCAAAGAATATCACGATGAAACTTTACCAGCAGATATTTATAAAACTGCTGAGTTTTGTTCTATGTGTGGTCCTAAGTTTTGCCCGATGCAAACCAAGGTTGATGCTGATGCTTTGACTGAACTTGAGAAGTTTTTGGCTAAGGAACCCGTGACTCAGGGTTAATTAAGATAATTATCCTTTAATATAGTTACCAGTTGGTAACTATATTAAATTCCGGTATATAGCCTTTTTCAGGCTCATGAAGTACACACCAATTCCCTATTCCCTATTCCCTATTCCCTATTCCCTGTTCCCTATTCCCTGTTCCCTGTTCCCTGTTCCCTCAAACTAAAAAAAATTGTACCTCACGAGCATGGGAAATGCTATAAATGGGGCTCAATCTAAATACTCGTATCAAAATTAAACCCTAAAAATCAATGAGTGCAGCAATTAAATGGACTGTTGAAGCTGAAGATAAACTTAAGGAAATTCCTTTCTTTGTCCGTCCTTTTGCCCGTAAAAAAATTGAAACTTATGCAGAGGAGAATAGTATATCTCTCATCACTCTCGAAATTTATGAACAGGTTAAACAAAAATTTAACTAAGATGTAAATTAATTTATTGACGGATTTTTTGCACGTTTATATTTATTCAGATTAGATTTTCTGCATCTGGAACAGTTCCCAGATTATGAATCGTTAAGCTCAGTGTTTATTTGATAGTTGTCAAGAAGTTTCGTTTTTGAAACGAGCTTGATATAGAATGAGCGATCGCCTATGCTAAAACTACCAAATTGATCAGTGATTAGTAGTGCGATCGCCTCTGGCTCTGCGCGAGACGCAATCGCTATTCTCAAATTTCCTGATCCCATTTCTGGGGAAGAGCCACAGCGCGACCCTAATTACCCATTAATTAGCTAATGCTTGATATCGTTCTTGGAGGTCAGTGATGGTAAATACCGCCTGAAAGTTCAACCCCACTGACTGGTAAAACTCAGCCCCTCCTTGTAGTCTATCTACAAGTGAAATTACGGTATCAACTATATAACCAGCATCCCGAAGACGCTCAACGGCTTTCATGGCTGATTTTCCTGTAGTCACCACATCTTCTAAAACTACGACTTTTGCACCCGGGGGTAAATTCGGACCTTCAATATAAGCCATTGTTCCATGTCCTTTGGCTTCCTTGCGAATAATCAGCGCTGGTATGGGGCGATTTTCATAAGCAGAAACCACACTCACAGCTGACACAATGGGATCAGCACCTAAAGTTAAGCCGGCCACAGCTTGGGTATCTGTAGGTAATACAGATAAAAGAATGCGGCCAATGGCTAAAGCGCCCTGGGGGTGGAGGGTTACCTGCTTACCATTGATGTAGTAAGAACTGCTTTGTCCAGAAGAAAGAATAAAATCACCCTCTTGATAAGCGAGTTGACAAAATAAATCTAGTAGCTGGTGGTGCAGGGTGATTAAATCAGTAGTAGCCGCACAAATATTTGATTGAGTAAAGGTTCCAGTAGTATCCGTCATTACAAAACAGGCAAAGTTGTGTTACACCAAAGGTAGACCTGATCAGAGTTCTGAATCAGCGTAATATGGGTTTGAATGGAGTCTTGGGTCAGGACTCAAAAAAATCCAGGGTGCAGGAGTTGAACCTGCCTTGGGCGAATTATGAGTTCGCTGCCTCAACCGCTCGGCCAACCCTGGCGGAATTCCATTATAGCGTAATTTTACAGATTGTGTAAAGTCCAAAATGGTGCAACCTGGTATTGATTAAGTTCTTTTCACAATTGAGGCAGACAGTTGCAATACTTTTGGTTTGAATACGCTTAGAATAAGGCAAAATTTTGACGCAATAACTTGTCAGCAATGAAAGTAAATTCCACGGCAATTCTCACTTTAATCTTATTAGTCCTGATGCTGGGTGCTGGTTCTGTGAGTGCGTTTTTAGGTTTTGAGATGGGAACCTCGGCCCTCAGAGGTGTAACAACACCAGATGGCCGCCCCACGAATAAGTTTATTAGCAGTAGGTCTAATAACTCTCAACAGCTAGGAGTAGTACTATTGAAAGAAGATGAGATCCTCAAAACTGTCCAGGCTCGAATTGAGGGGAAAACCAAGGCTGCTAAATCAGGAAAATTAGATGAAGATGACCAGGAAGCAAGAACTAGTAGGAGAGAAGCTCAAAGGAAAAACCCCCATCTGTGGTCGCTGAAAAACTCCAACCGGGATTTCCAGTGGTTGCTGAGAGTCAGGGTGTAACTTTTGCCGTCCAATCTGTTCGCTACTCTGGGGGTGATTTACTCATGAGAGTAAATATGCAGAATAAAGGTAATGATTCTGTGCGCTTTTTGTATAGTTTTTTGGATGTTAGGGACGAAAAAGGACGGACACTGAGTGCTACCACAGAAGGTTTACCAACAGAATTAGATCCTGAGAGTCCCATAGCTTCAGGTACGGTGATTATTCCTACGGCTTTGCTTGATGATGTGAATCGGATATCCCTGTCTCTGACAGATTACCCCGCTCAACGACTGAAGCTAGAAGTTTTAAATATCCCTGTAGAAAGGTAAATGAGAATATGGACTCGGGAAGATGATTATTCAATACCTGATATCAAATTCCCGCTATTTAATCCCAATTAATCCCAAAATGGGGACATGATTTTTACACGAGCTTTGGCGGTGAGTCGTTTTTCTACCTTAATTCCGACTGATGTGGGGCTGAGATTGTTGACGGTGTTATTGCTGATCGCTATTAATGCTTTTTTTGTGACAGCAGAGTTTTCAATGGTGACGGTTAGGCGATCGCGTATTCATCAGCTGGTTAAAGCTGGTGATATTCCGGCCATCGCCGTGGAGGGACTACAACTTAGTATTGAAAGGTTATTATCTACAACTCAATTAGGCATTACCCTTTCTAGTTTAGCCCTGGGATGGATTGGTGAAAGTTCCATTGTCCTACTGGTGAAGTCATGGCTAAAATCCTGGACTTTACCCATAGAGATGAATAATTTTATCGCTCATTCTCTATCAATTCCCATTGCCTTTTTTTTGATCGCCTATCTGCAAATTGTTTTAGGTGAACTATGTCCTAAATCAGTAGCTATGTTGTATTCAGAGGATTTGGCGAGATTTTTGGGTCCTTCGGTAAAAGCCATCGTCCGCTTTTTTAACCCCTTTATCTGGATTCTTAACCAATCAACCCGGTTTTTGTTGCGGCTTTTTGGTATAGAATACACCGGCCAAAGTTGGCGATCGCCAGTGACTCCAGAGGAATTACAGATCATCATCTCTACAGAAAAAGAATCAACTGGTTTACAGCTTGCAGAGCGAGAATTGCTGAATAATGTCTTTGAGTTCGGCGATGTCAGAGCCTTTGAAGTTATGACCCCCCGCACTGCTATTGTCGCTTTGTCAAAAGATGCAACTTTCCAGACTTTACTCGAAGAAATGACCTCTAGTGGTCACTCACGCTACCCCATCATGGGAGACTCTTTAGATGACATTCGCGGCATAGTTTATTTTAAAGATTTGGCAGAACCCTTGGCAATGGGGAAACTCACCCCAGAAACAAATATCCAACCTTGGAGGCGTCACGCCCGCTTTGTGCCGGAACAAACACCCTTGAGTGAACTATTACCCATGATGCAGCAAGAGAAGCCGGCCATGGTCATAGTAGTCAATGAGTTTGGCGGTACCGTAGGGTTGGTGACCCTTCAAGATGTCATTGCCGAAATTATTGGTAATGCAGGGGAACCGGAGGACATGGATGACTTGCTGGTGGAAATGTTAGACAATCAAACATTTTTGGTGCAAGCCCAAGTTAACCTCGAAGACCTCAACGAAGTTTTACATCTGAATTTACCCCTAACAAACGAATACCAGACACTGGGCGGTTTTGTGCTGTATCAACTCCAAAAGATCCCCGTAACAGGCGAAGTCTTCTACTATGAAAATCTCGAATTTACTATAGTTTCAACCTTCGGACCGCGCTTGCATCAAATTCAAGTGCGACGATTGGAGGCTAAATAATTGCAGTGGTCATTGGTAGGTTACAACTTTAGTCTTGAGCATAAGGTAGTGGGTCTTTCAACCCCAATTCAGCAAAGGCCGCTAGCCGTAAACGACAAGAATCACAAACACCACAGGCTACATCGCTACCTGCATAGCAAGACCAAGTTAGCTCCCAGGGAACTCCCAATTGATTGCCCAGTTGGATGATTTCGGTTTTTTTTAAATCAATTAGAGGAGCAACAATTTCGATAGGTTTGCCTTCACGTCCTTGTTTGGTTCCTAGTTGAAATACTTTCTGCATCGCCTGGATATAGTCGGGACGACAATCCGGATATCCAGAGTAGTCTAAGGCGTTAACACCAATGTAGACCCTTTGGGCTGCGATCGCTTCCCCATAGCCCAGAGCAAAGCTCAAAAAAATAGTATTACGTGCAGGTACGTAGGTAACTGGAATTTTTTGCGACATTTCTTCGATGGATCTCTCTTGCGGTAAATTAATGGTGTCATCTGTAAGTGCTGAACCGCCCCATTGTCGTAAATCAAAATTGACCACTTGATGTCTCACCACTCCAGCTGTTTGAGCGATGCGGAAGGCTGAGTCCAACTCTCGCCGATGTCGCTGCTGGTAATCGAAAGAAATCGGGTGACATTCATAACCATCAGCTTTGGCTTGATACAAAACTGTGGCAGAGTCTAATCCTCCAGATAATAGAATTACAGCCTTCATCTCACTCTCAACTTTTGGGTTTTCCATTGCCAAATCACACTTCCATAAAATTCCACGAATAATGTTACAGTCCTCCTTAATCCATCTTGGTCGAGTTTTTACTATTTTCACCACAGCCAAACAAATGTCTACACCAGCGCCTGAAAAAAGTTAGACAGGTCAATATGTAAAAAAAAATAGATAATTGTGCAAGAATTGTTGGAGTATTTCAGCGGTGGCAATTGCGTAAAACATACCAAAAGTAAAGGGTTAAGTGGATTCCTTGCAAATTTCTGTATTGTTGATAACAAAACAATATTATTATTTTTGAATGATTCCTAATTAAAGATCGATCCCGCTCATTAATTACCCCAGGGTTCTTATAAGTTATTACTTACATCTTCATTGGTTTATCAAGTCAACAAAAAGACACATTATATCTTATGTTAGTAAAAAAATATTGAGCAATTGCCACCTGAACACACAAGGAAAAGGTAAATTGCGGGAACTCATAAAAAACTGGGAAATTCTTCATAAATGTAGCCTCTATGTTACCATCTGGATGGTTTTCAACAGATCATAACTGGTCTTCAAGTATAAATACTAACGGCGGTAGCGCCTCTAGATTTGGTGGTTGAGGAGAGAATAATAGTGCAAGATAGCATGTCAGTGGCAGAACCTTCATATACACAGCGGAATCAAACAAAACCAATTCGCGTAGGCGTAATTGGAGTGGGCAACATGGGACAACATCATGCTCGCATACTAAGTTCAATGAAAGATGTTGAATTCGTAGGTGTGTCAGATATTAATGTTGAACGAGGTTTAGAAACAGCTAGTAAATACAAGGGGCATTTTTTTGAAGATTACTGTGACCTCCTACCCCATGTAGAAGCAGTGTGTATCGCTGTCCCCACCCGCCTGCATTACGCAGTAGGTATCAACTGTTTGTTGGCCGGAATTCATGTCTTGATTGAAAAGCCAATTGCTGCGAGCATTTCTGAGGCCGAATCCCTAGTAAATGCGGCAGCTGATTCTCAGTGTATTCTGCAAGTGGGTCATATTGAGCGTTTCAATCCAGCATTTAAAGAACTCAGTAAAGTGTTAAAAACAGAAAATTTGCTGGCTCTAGAAGCGCATCGCATGAGTCCTTACTCAGACCGCGCCAATGATGTTTCGGTGGTGCTGGATTTAATGATCCACGACATTGACCTGTTATTAGAACTAGCTGGTTCTCCAGTGGTGAAGTTAACCGCTAGCGGTACTCATTCTGTGAATTCTGGTTATTTGGATTACGTCACTGCTACCTTGGGCTTTGCTAATGGTATTGTTGCCACTTTAACTGCCAGCAAAGTTACCCACCGGAAAATCCGCCGCATAGTGGCTCATTGCAAAAACTCATTTACAGAAGCAGATTTCCTCAAAAATGAAATTTTAATTCACCGACAAACTAATAATAATAGTCTAAGTGACCATAGACAAGTGCTGTACAGGCAGGATGGTTTGATTGAGAAAGTTTACACCACTAATGTTCAACCTCTGAGTGCAGAACTAGAGCATTTTATTAATTGCGTCCACGGCGGTAATCAACCTTCGGTAGGTGGTGAACAAGCCCTGAAAGCTCTGAGATTGGCTAGTTTAATTGAGCAAATGGCATTAGAAGATCGGGTTTTAAAGCCATTAGATTGGGAATCTCACACACGGGTGCAGTCATTGACCCCAACAATTTAAAACGGGAACGGGCCTGGGGCATGGGGCATAGGAAAACAAACTCTCCCCTGATCTTTGTGCCCTCCCCAGGAAACCAACAAGGAAAAACTCACCTAGTAACACTAGCCTTTAATCGTCTACCTGAGTAGAATACAACCAGCAATTTCTCAAAAGTCTTCACTCCATGAAACTAAAGTTAGGCTTTGGACTGTTTAAAGCCAACCCATCAAAGACCAAGTAACAAACTCAATGTGATTCATGTGACGATTCTCTAGTTGACCCATTTATCTGCTACTATCCAGGAAAGTTGTTGAGTAAAAATGTCGAGAAAAGTATAGCTGACAATGAATTATGGGAATTGACTAACTCAACCCCCCTAGGAGATCAGGAAAACACTGATTTCATAGGCAAGGTAGCAGAGCAATATTAATTGCTCTCTCTATACTACAAGTCCGCACATTAATTTCTGTCACTCAGGCATTAGCAAAAGTTAAATCAGGATTAGGAGCTTTCATGACAGACCAACCTTCCGCAGCTACCCCAATGAATGCCGCCGCCATACCTTTAAATAAGGTGTCAGCATCTACCCCGATGAATACCAACCCTCCTGCTAATAGGTCAAGTATTAGCGGCAAAAATATTCTCAGTGTTGATTTAGGTAGAACTTCTACTAAAACTTGTATTAACCGTGAACCAGCTGATGTAGCTTTCATACCTGCCAACGTTAAGAAAATGTCTATGGAAGAGGTTAAAAGCGGCGTTTTTGAAGCCAAGGCTACTGACCCTCTCATGGATTTATGGCTGGAGTATCAAGGTAATGGATATGCTATTGGTCAGCTAGCAGCCGACTTTGGGGCGAATTTAGGTGTTGGCCAGTCTAAAGTAGAAGATGCACTAGTCAAGGTTTTGGCCTGTGCTGGCTACTTTAAACTCAAAGATGAAATCTCCGTCATCATGGGTCTGCCTTTCCTGTCTTTAGAACAATTTGAAAAGGAAAAAGCTCAGTTAACCAGTCAAGTTACTGGACCTCATGTGATGAACTTCCGAGGGGAATCCGTATCGCTCAATATTAATAAGGTTTGGGTCATGCCAGAAGGATATGGTAGCCTGCTCTGGTCTGAAGCTCAACCTAAGACAGGCGCTAGGGTTCCAGATTTCACCAAAATCTCGGTCGCAATTGTTGATATCGGACATCAAACCATTGATATGTTAATGGTAGATAACTTCCGTTTTGCCCGCGCTGCTTCTCAAAGTGAAGAATTTGGCATGAACAAGTTCTATGAAATGGTAGCCGCCGAAATAGAGGGATCTGATAGTCAATCTTTAGCCCTGATTTCTGCTGTCAATAAACCCAAAGGTGAACGCTTCTATCGTCCTAAAGGTGCCAGCAAGCCCACTAACCTGGATGATTTTCTACCTAACCTCATAGAAATGTTTTCTCGAGATATTTGTCATCGTGTCTTAGCTTGGATACCAGAGCGGGTCACTGATGTCATTATCACTGGAGGCGGTGGTGAATTTTTCTGGGACGACGTTCAACGTTTACTCAAGGAAGCCCAAATAAATGCCCATTTATCCGCCCCTTCCCGCCAGGCTAATAGCTTGGGGCAATACATTTATGGAGAGGCGCAATTGTCCGCTCGAGCTGCTAGGTCTTAAAACTAATGTTCCAATGGCCAAAAAAGGTAGTTAAATCCGTCACCTTCAACCCATCGGTTGCCGATGAAAGCTTGTTAGCAGTTGTAGAGGATTGTCTGGAAAGATTGCCTGATAAAACTTTTAGCGACATCTGTAAGCAGGCTCTATGGCAATCTTTGTGTATACCGGAGACTGTAAAACCTAGTCCAAAAACAGTAGCAACAGATTCACTAGAAAAAAAAATCGATGAGTTGCAACGTCAAGTGGCTGACCTAGAGGAACGTTTTTTCCCAAAACAATCTCATCGTTTGGAGACTATAGAATGCCATATTTTGCAACTTACGCAACAAATGGCATATGTAGTAAATATGCTTAGTGAGCGTTCAATGATTGAGTCTCCAAGCACACCAGATATATCAGTATCATATACTACTGATGAGGAGCAACCCCCAGAAGAGGTTGATCCCGTGATCCAACGCCTAAGTCAGTTTGTGGATAACTTTTAAATAATTACCTGGAATTTCCCTCGGTTCTATAGCCTGGATCACTAAGCAAGTCAAACGCCAACATCCTTAAGACGTTTTTTGGACTATCCGAGAAAATCTTGGGGATGTTTTATTTTTTCAAATAATTAATTCACTTGATGTTTACGTAATAAATACCAGGTTGAAGGATATTAATTAGTATAAAATTTGATTGTTACTTCTTTGATCTACAAACTGACCGGGAGTGGGAAGTTGGCTAACCAAGAACACCTTTTCCTAGTTTTGACTCTTCTCCATACCCTAGGAAATTAATTGTCAACTTCGGATATTACCCATCAAATAAAGCCTTTTTCAGTCTCATGAAGTACACACCAATTCCCTGTTCCCTGTTCCCTGTTCCCTCAAACTAAAAAAATTTGTACCTCACGAGCATGGGAAATGCTATATATAATTTTCTTTAAGAGTTATTAAGAAATTCTTATTAAAAAATATTGCAATAACTTGATTTAGTTGTTACTGTGTGTATGGCAACAACGCTGATGAACGCTCTGAGATTTAGGAGAGAAAAACCTATGAGCTATATTCACTCCGGCAATTGTGCGAAATTTTGATTGTTAATCTGACTGAAAACCCAGGTATTTGTGCCTTTTAGTCCAGGAATATTTCGTTGCCACAAGCTTATTTACCAACGACTGATTATTTGTCTTACCTTGTCCAAGCTAGTAGCTCTGATTGTGTCTATCCGCAATCACTAAGACTAGGGTAAGACGCCATTTTGGAGGTCATAACCGATGAATATTCGAGGTAAAGTCGCTCTGATTACTGGGGCTTCCCGTGGTATTGGTAAGGCGATCGCTCTGAGGCTGGCCCAACAAGGCATCAAGCGGTTGATATTAGTAGCACGCGATGGGCAAAAATTAACCGCCGTCGCTAACCAAATCGAAGCCATGGGCGTAGAAGCCGAAATTTTGTGCATTGATTTAACAAAAACAATTGAAGTTAATATTGCCGTTGCCCAATTGTGGCGCAACTATGGCCCAATTCATCTCCTGGTTAATTGTGCCGGCGTAGCATATCAAACCTCATTTTTACAGACCAAACTACCCCAAGTTCAAGAAGAAATCTCGGTGAATTTATTGGGAATGTACAACCTCACCAGCCTTATAGCCCGGCGGATGGTCAGCCAAAAACAAGGAACAATCGTTAATGTGTCAAGTTTGATGGGGAAAGTAGCAGCACCGACAATGGCCACTTACTCAGCTACCAAGTTTGCCATCTTAGGATTTACCCAAGCCTTACGTCGCGAACTGGCTGAACACAACATCCGAGTCCTCGCCTTATTACCTTCCCTCACAGACACAGATATGGCGCGGGACTTAAAATTATTTCGCTGGGTGATCCCTATGAGTTCCGAAGCAGTAGCACAAGTACTCGTCTCTGGATTGCAAAAAGATACAGCAGAAATTTTAGTAGGTTGGCAAAGTCATTTAGCCGTGTGGTGTCAACGCTTGGCCCCTTGGTTACTAGAGATAATTTTACAAATCGCCACCCCGCCAACCTTGACAAAACCACAGCCTCCGGCAAAACCGAGTTTCATGACCAAAATTTATCGTTTTAGCGATTTATTATGGTCAAAAACATAAATTATCTCTCCAGTTAAATTCTCACAATTTCATACTGCGGTCAATAAATTTTACCTTTGAGATCAAAAGGGCAACATTCCCAAAAATAGAACCTATTGACCGCAATTCGCCCTCGTTTACCCCAAGCTCACCAATAATTCGTATTTTCCGCAGAAGAGCAACAAACTTCATAACCGACTCAAACAAAAAGATGGGAATATCTTTGTAAGACCGCACCGATGATAATTAGCGCCTTGTTGCCCATCTCGTAGTTGTTCAGGGAAAATGAAATTGCCTACCACACTTACTTCTGTGCCGGAAATCATAGACGACTTACCCAATATTTCTGGTTGGGAAACAGAAGTCCTCTCTGTAGTTAACCATGATGCGCCTGTATTTTTACCCTCAACAAATATCCGCTTAGAGGATGTAAATGCAGTTTTTACCATCGCCCTACATATGCACCAGCCAACCATACCAGCTGGACCCGATGGCGGATTAATCAGCAATCTGCAATATATGTTTGAACATTCTCACGAAGGGGATAACCATAACGCCGCAGCTTTCGCCTATTGTTACAGCCGTATGGGGGACATGATCCCCGAACTTGTCCATCAAGGTTGCAATCCCCGTGTGATGTTGGATTACTCTGGTAATCTTTTGTGGGGACTCAGACAAATGGGACGTAAGGATATTTTGGATAATCTCAAACGAATCACCTGCAATCCCACCTATCAACCTTATGTAGAATGGCTCGGCACAATGTGGGGTCATGCTGTCATTCCTTCCACACCCATACCCGATATTAAATTGCATATCGTGGCATGGCAACATCACTTTGCTGCCATCTTTGGCTGGGCAGCATTAGCAAGAGTCAAAGGATTTTCCCCCCCAGAAATGCACCTACCAAATCACCCGGATACTTTATTTGCATTTGTCAAAGCTCTCAAGGAATGTGGCTATCGTTGGTTACTTGTACAAGAACATTCTGTAGAAACAATTAGCGGTGAATCTCTCACCCATAAGCACTTACCACATCGTCTGATAGCCCGCAATTCTCAAGGTGAAACAATTAGTATTACAGCCCTGATTAAAACCCAAGGTTCAGATACCAAATTAGTGGCTCAGATGCAGCCTTACTATGAAGCCAAAACTTTAGCTAAACAACAAGTAGCAAATATCATAATACCACCAATAGTCAGCCAAATTGGCGATGGTGAAAATGGTGGTGTGATGATGAATGAATTTCCCAGTGCTTTCAAACAAGCTTGGAAAGATATGGTAAATCAAGGAGGAGGTAAATCTGGGGTTGTTGGGGTATGTGGTACAGAATACTTAGAATTATTAGCAGCCGCAGGTTGTCAAACCAAAGACTATCCCACCTGTCAGCCACTAGGACAACATCAAATTTGGCAGCGAGTTTCACTTGAAAACTGCAAACCTGATGGCTGGCGTGGCGTAGCCATAGCTGTAGAAATTGCCATTCAAGAATTAAAGCAAATCAATCCTAACTTTCACATGGATGGAGCCTCATGGACTAATCATATTAGTTGGGTAACAGGATATGAAAATGTGCTCTCACCCATGCATAAATTAAGCAGTTTATTTCATCAAAAGGTTGAGAATATATTGCCCACTAATTCAGTGGAATACCGTAATCTCCTTTTACATAACCTTTTGCTACAAACGAGCTGTTTTCGCTACTGGGGACAAGGTTCATGGACAGACTATGCGCGTAATATTTACCAAAGGGGAGAAAACTTGGTGCAAATGCTCTGTGACTCTGATAATTCACCCGACTTGGTTTGACACCCCCCTTGTCTAAAGACCTACCATTAATTTCATGTGGTTAAGGTAGACAACCGCGGGTATGACTTGTACTGACCTTGTGGAAGTATGCCCACTACACAAGAGTTTTACAAGGCTTTGAAGTAATTTAATTTTTTGTGTGTGCACCGCAGAGCTTTCAAGGAGGCGAGATGTTAACGCGGAATATTTAAACAGTATGAACAGTTTATGAAATTTCAGGTAAGATGACATCTTGAGCCAGTAGATCAAACCAAGTATAAACATTAGTCTATCAAATCTCACTCTGCTAGATATTTATTCCCCCAAACTCGGAACAATTTCAGCAAGGGGGCAATCTGACTATCAGTCAGCATCAGTAAATGCACACATTTGAGCAAAACTATCCACAACTCCCTAGCCTTCATCATCCCTTAAGGGTAACTAGAAACAAAACACTACTTTCCTGTTCCGATCAGCCTGATTTACCCATAGATGCTTTTGATCCCCATTCCGATAGAATGTTTAAACATAACCTAAAAACTTTCAAACGCTTTTGACTGCGACACCCATGAATCAACTGAACAATGGTTTCACTATATTTCTGAGTTTGCTAGTCGAGGCGATGCCATTTTTGCTGTTGGGAGTTTTATTCTCCAGTGTGCTGCTAATTTTTATTGACGAGCGGCAATTAGTAGCCAGAATGCCTAAAAACCCCTTTCTAGGCGCTTTAGCAGGTAGTCTCATCGGTTTTATGTTTCCGGTGTGTGAGTGCGGTAATGTCCCCGTAGCACGGCGGTTGCTGATGCAGGGAGTCCCCACACCCGTGGCTATTGGTTTTTTATTAGCAGCACCGACGATTAACCCAATTGTGATTTGGGCAACTTGGTTAGCCTTTCGAGACCAGCCAGAAATAGTAGTTTTACGAGTGGTATTTTCTCTATTAATCGCCGTAATTATTGGCATGGTTTTCAGTTTTCAAAAAGATATAAGTCCGTTTGTTCAGCCAGCGATCGCTCGTTATCTCAAATTTAACCCACCAGGGAAATCAGACACTGAAGTCCCTGGTGGAGGTTACGTAAAACCAAGCAGATTCACCAGTGCGTTGAAATCCGGAACTTATATTTTAGGAGGAAAAGCAGGACTTACCACACGGTTAGATTCTAACTTATTACCAGCCACGAACCCATCTGTCAGTTCCGGTAAATCTGTGATGGATAAACTACAACTAGTTTTGGATAATCTCATCCAAGAATTGCGAGAGCTAGGCGGCGTCATGATTTTAGGCAGCGCGATCGCCGCTTCTGTGCAAGTATTTGCTCCCCGTGAATTAATCCTCAGCCTGGGTGCGGGACAGGTTAGCTCAATTGTAGTCATGCTGATATTAGCTGCAGTTGTATCCATCTGTTCCACCGTCGATTCATTTTTCGCCCTGTCATTCGCCTCGGCTTTTAGTAGTGGTTCCCTGTTGGCATTTTTAGTATTTGGCCCTATGGTTGACATTAAAAGTGTGGGATTAATGTTAACTGTTTTTCATCCCAAAACTATATTCTACTTATTTGCTTTAGCCGCACAGTTGACATTTTTGTTTACCCTGTTCATGAACTTATATGTGCTTTGAACCTTGTACTTTATTAAGTTGTCAGTAGGTTTTTTTCTTCTCCACTGACTACTGACTTATCACTGTTGAAAAATGGCTAAAAAAACCAAAATTACCCTGCAAAATATCTTATTCCCCTGGCTAGATGCTTTAGCGATCACCAGTTGGGGGATTTTGATGCTGCAATACTGGCTATCAGGTAAATTGTACTTGTTGATTCACCCCAATTTCTTTGGTTTAGTCATTGGTTGTGGTATAGCTTTCCTGATTATTGGGTTGTTGAAGATGCGAGAGATTTGGCGAAAACGCCGCCTGGCTAATACATCGAATATTCAGCACATGAACTTATTTCCCCCTGGATGGGGTAGTGCTTTATTATTAACAGTTGCGATTTTGGGTTTAATGATTACACCCCGGGTTTTTGCTAGCGACACCGCCATGCAGCTGGGTGTGACTGATTTATTATCCACCGGACGCGTTCAACCCCAGTCCTTTCGCCCTTCTATTCGCCCAGAAGATCGCTCACTTGTGGATTGGGCGCGGACACTTAACGTTTACCCAGAACCAGATTCATATACAGGTCAAAATGCCAAAGTTCAGGGATTTGTGGTTCATCCACCCAACATAGGAGAAAACTATATTTTTCTGGCGCGATTTGTGCTTACTTGTTGTGCCGCAGATGCCTATCCTGTAGGATTGCCAGTCAAACTACCAGAAAATCAAGAGCGCTATCCCCCTGACACTTGGCTGGAAGTAGAAGGAAAAATGATCACGGAAACTCTCGCTGGTAAACGTAACCTGACTATTGCTGCTACTTCCATTAAACAAATTCCCCAACCTCGGAATCCTTATAGTTATTAATACTTAATCACTGAAAAATGGCTACATCCAAGACCTTGATCCAACCACTAGATCGCGTGGCGATTTCACTGATGATCCTAGTGAGTCTCCTGATTGGATTCATGATACTTAAAGGTGATCTGGTGGCAGCTAGTGTCCGGGAATTTACTTGGCAAAATCAACAAATCGGAGCAGATGATATTGCCTTCACTCTCAACTTTAGCCGCCCTATGGACGTTCAAAGCGTCGAGGAAAACTTGAGAATTGAACCGCCCCTAGCAGGTAAAATTAGTTGGGCCGGCCGGCGCATGGTTTATACACTGCTCACACCAGCACCCTATGGTACAAATTATCAAGTGCGGTTGCAAGATGCCAGAGATAGGTTTGCTATACAAGAAGGGAAAAATCGCGTTATCCACCCCTTTGTTGGTAACTTTAGATCCCGCGATCGCGTGATTATTTACATAGGGGCCGATGCAGAACATCAAGGTCAGTTAGTTCTTTACAACTTAACTCAAGAGAAAAAAAACATACTTACCCCCAAAGACCTGATTGTCATGGACTTTAAGCCATTTCCAGATGGGGAAAAAATCTTATTTTTGGCTCGCACCAAAAATAACCCAGACTTACTCTCGGCTCAATTATATACTGTAACCACAGGTATTTCTGCACAACCTGAAACACCTGCAGAACCACCAGGTAGAATGGACCTGCTGTTAGACAACAAGCAATATCAAAACCTCAAATTTGACTTATCGCCAGATGGTAAAACAGTTGTGGTTCAACGCGGCAACAAAAATAATCCCAGCGATTTTGGGTTATGGTTTATGCCCAGCACTAGCAATACCAGAGAAAGACCCACCCCCCAACGCCTCAAAAGTGAACCAGGGGGAGACTTTATGATCACTCCTGATAGTCAAGCCGTCGCAGTTGCTCAAGGTCAAGGGGCTGCAATTTTACCAATACAAAATGATGCCAGCAAACCTTTGGACTACCTCCCACAGTTCGGGTTAGTACAGTCTTTTTCCAAAGATGGCTCTCAAGCAGCAATGGTCAAATTCAATACAGATTATACAAGGGACTTATTTTTGGTAACCAATCAAGGCATCCAGAAACCCTTGTTAAAAACCACGGGTTCTATTCACAACTGCCAATTTGACCCAGCTTCACCAACTCTCTATTGCTTGCTGACACAGCTCATATCTGATGAAGAATATATAGAACAGCCTTATGTAGTCGCAATTGACCTGAAAACTGGAGAACAAAAACCACTATTATTACTACCCACTGAACAGCGGAACGTGCAAATGAGTTTAGCACCAGATGGTTTAGGCTTGCTCTTTGATCAAGTAACAGCACAAGTAGATCAGCAGCCCTTATCTGCAAGTGTACTCAAAACACAAGATGGAGAAGCGATCGCTACTAGTAGCCTGTGGTTAATGCCTTTATTGCCTATTGATGATACGTCACAGACCACAATCAAACCAGAGAAACTACCTTTCGTAGGATTTCATCCCCGTTGGTTGCCTTGAAGGATAAAATAAATAACATTCATAAATGTGAATAAAAGTCAAGTAACTGAAAATCATTTCTCACAATCTGTCATCAACCCTGTATATTGGTAGTGTTTACAGTAAAATCTGCCGTGATTCTAATAGCTTTTGTGGCCTAGCCATAGGGTAATGTTGTCACTCACCCCTGCCTGATAGCTTGCGTGGACTAGACCCTAGGAACCCTAACCCTGAAGGAATTGGTCATAGCTGGAATGGAATCCCTAAATTTTGATAATTCGCGACAACCGATAGCTGGCGTGGCGTAGCCATAACGGCTAATCTGTCCATTTTACTCCATTGTACCTCCTGACAATATGGCAAATACACAATTGCAGATCCTCACACCTGCGGTAGAAGCAGAGCCAGAAGTACACACTCCTGACTCCCAGACAATTAAAAACCCATCAAACTGGGTGGAGACGCCTAACAGTCAACAAGAAATACTTGTGGATAGTGAAAATGTAGAGCAGTTGCATACAATTTCTCTACAGGCCTTGAATGAAGAATTGCGAGGGGCAAATAATGACTTGTATCAGCAGCTAGAGCATCTCAAAGATCAGCTGGCTGAATCAGAAAAGGCTTTGCAGTGGCAGAAAAGGCGTTCTAGTGTCGCCGAGTCAATGTTGAACCAACACACGCAAGAACTGGCCGCGGCTCAACAACAAATTAAATCTCTATTCCAAGAGTTAGAAACGGCTGTACAAACCATTCAACGCCAAGAAAACTATATTGAAACTTATAAGGCAGAATTACACATTAGCCAACAACGCCTGGCTAAATTAGAGCGAGAATGTGCGCTGCTGCAAACTAACTATAACGAACAGTCTCAACAGGTATTACAATCGGAAAATGCTTGTCGAGAGCTACATAGTAGGCTCATGCGACAACAACGCCAGACCCTGCAATTCAAAGCCGCTCTCGAAAAATGCCTAGAGACACCGGTGGTTAATGATTCCTCAGACTATACAGCCAACCACCAAACGAGATTTTCCCGAAAGGCTCGGTCTTTGTTGCCTAATGTCCAACCTATTCGACCCTGGTCAGCAGAATCAGAATCTTTCACAGACCAATTTGATTCTTCTGGGAATCAATCTATAGACCCCTGCAGCAATCTATCTGCCTCACCTCCATCTAGGAGTGATAATTCTCCATCAATTCAGCAAGACAGGCCTGCTCCCTCTCTAGAAGAACCAGCGCCCACACAACCATCTGCTCCACTGGAAGACTCTGCGAGTACATCAGAAAGTATTTCATCTGTAGATTCATCAAAGCTAGATACTCAATTGGATACTCTAATCCAATTGTTTTTTACTAGTGAGCCAAAATCTGCCTCACTGGCCTCTGCTGAGATGAATGTAGACAGCAATGAAACGGTGGCACCTATCTGGGAGAGTATGGACACAACCGGGGAAAGTGAGAGCCCCCAGTATCCCACAAAGGACAATCAGCAATTGGAAATACTTCCAACAGAAGAACATTCCCCAGAGTCCTACACTTTGCCTGATAGCTCCCCTAGGCAACCCATAGAATGGGAAAAATATTTGTTAGAAAACTCACGATTGTATAAACCCGATTCCACCTCAAATGATTTTGGAGATTACGCCAACGATGCTAAATCACCATCACCCCTGGTTAATCGCCAGCGCGATCCAAAAGTGCGCAGGTCTTTATTATCAGTAGAACTACCGAATTTATCGAAAAATCGTCAAGATAACAACTATCACTAATAGAGCCAAATCAGATTTGTGAATTGGCTTTACCCAGGGTTACATCGCTTTGCCACCCAAGCTACAGAATTTTTGCTTCTGATTTTGGAATAATGGCATCTGAATTATTCAGTGCTAACTGATTTTTTGTTCCTTTTTTACCAGCAGCGATGGCGTAGTTAATCGCCAAGAGCCGGAACCATAGTGCAGGATGGCGTGATTCCAGCCAGGGTTGAGTTTGCAGCAAGAAGTGCGGGAACCATCCACTCAGTAAAGTACTGACTAAGGAATGAAGACCAAAATTAAAATAATTACCCATCCAGCGGACTAGATCTTTGAATCCAGCTAGTTGCCAAATCCATAACAGCATGGCTGGATTTTTGCGAGCTGCTTTGAGTGCTAGTCGGTTGAAAGTCCACCAATCACATTTATCTTTAATGAAATTATCTGCTATTTCTGGTGGTTCATCTGCTAACAGACCAAAGAAGGTATTCAGCATGGAGTTAATCCGTTGGGGGGGCAAAAATTTCCCCGTGGGAACCATCATTCCTTTAGAAAATAGCCAAGTTACGGCAACATTACTTTGGTAGGCGCGAATTCTGTTTAAATGGCGGAAACTGAGCAGGTCATGCTTGAGGGCTGTATCTAAAAGTGTTGTTAAACGGTTTAAGTTGCGAATTAAGGACCCAAAACCCGTGAACACCAGAGGAGACTGGAGGGATGCGGCATCACCAATAGCAATTAATCGATCAAAGGCGATGGTGCGATCGCTACTTCCTATACTAAAATGTCCAGGTATATATCCAAATGTCGGCTTTTTCCACTCTAGTTTATCTAGGTCACAGCGCCGATACTCTGGCAAGATAGTGAAAAAGTCTTCATACATTTCCAGCAAGGAACCAGGGTTAGATTCATTGACTTCATGGTAATGAAATAAATAAATTGTCAATTCGTCGCCAGATCCCGGAAATAATTCCCAGATTAACTGTCTTCCCCTAGAAATATCTCCATGGCTGTAAAGTACATCACCATATTGGGAATCCCAAACCCCTGGGTCAAATCCCCCGGAGATGACTGCTCCCACTGTCGGACATACACTGTCAAAAGCACGACCGCCATTTAATTGCCAAGCGATGGGGGATGCGGTTCCCATGGCATCAATTAATAATCGCCCGCTGACTTGCTGCTGATTTTGACTAGGTAAATCCTTGAGTGTAATCACAACTTGGGTTGAGTTGATATCGGCACGTATGAACTCTGTTTCATCCCAGATTTCACCGCCAGCGTCTCGTAGTTTGTGCCCACACATTTGCAGTAATCTATCGGAGTCTAGCGCTATATTTAATACTGTGGGTGTATGCAAGATGGGCGATCGCAATTTTGGGGGATTATTGCCATCAAAAAATTTATTGAATCCGTCTTTGTATTCTCGGACAATTAAAGTTTCTAACTCGCTAGGTGTTAGTAAACCCAAATGAATTAAGCTTTCAAGTTCATCACGAGAAATATTCCATTCTCGATTCATCCGCCCAAAAGGCAAACGTTCCACCAGCAAGACTTTATATCCTAATTTGGCCATGACAGCGGCATGAATTACGCCTAATGCGCCACCGATGTAGATTAAGTCATACATAGGGGAGGAGGAAGATGTCACGCCCTGCGACTCTGGCGAGCCGCTAAAAACTACCTGTCGGGGTTTTTGAGGATTACGTACTCCTTCCCGCCATTTTTGCTCCCACCAATAGGCACGATTGAGATCATATTCGCCATTGGGCATGCGCTGAAAATATTTAACTGTGAGGGGGTAAGAGGTTGCTAGTGCCTCAAAAATCGATGTTTGGGCATCAATACCCGGAGGTTCAGGATATTTATGCGGAAATTTTTCCCGCATTTGATTAGTCAGACGTTGCACAATTTCTTTTTCTCTGATTGAAAGTCCATAGGGCGGCTGATTTGCCCAACGAAACACTTTGAGATAAGTGGTTCGCTGTACTGACCAGAGGAATACAGAAAGTTCGGGCGGTATTTTTTTTGTATCTTCCCCTGGTGGATTTTTGTTGATTGTGAGTATTTTCAAGCGAAAACCATCGGGGGTGAGCAATTTTTCCCCAAAACCTGGTTCAAAGTCAGTTTGCAGCCAAGTTAGTACAGGGGTGCTTTCGGGTGTGGGAATTTCTAAATAAAGTATTTCTGTGATCATTGTTTGCTGACATCTGGTGTTGACATCTCCCCCTGGTTGAAACACAGGGGATTCTAAACCGATGTTGCTACGCAGGCCCAAGCCTTGCTACGCAACGTTTACGATATGATTTACTTAATCCCTTAAATAAATCAACTCGTCTTGGGAGTGTCAAGGCTCCCCTACCCACCTTGGCTAGGCTAACACCTAGCTGTGTGGCTACTTTTGTTAAGATATTTGCGGCACCGTTACAGTCAGCGTTTACCAGTATCCCCGTAGAAGTTTTGTACAATCCCTGTTTTACCCTTTGACCTGACGGTTTCCATCCGTTGGGTTTTTCACCATGTTTGTAGAGGCGATCGCCATCCAGGTAAGACGCTTTTGATGTATACGCTTCCTCAGTAACTGTTAATTTTATCCCATATTCTAGACAAAGTTGTTTAAGGCGTTCAATTAGTCGCCCTGTGGGAATGGGGATAAAGTTTTGATTCCCCCGCTTACTCATCTTAGAGGATGTTTGATAAGTTTTGAGCTAGTCCTCATCTGACTATTTTATAGACAAAACTATACTTATATTGACAAGCATTGACATAAGTGAGTTAAGAAAATCGCCCACTTGAGATATAATCCTACGATATCAAGTTACGAAAACCTCTCAAATGTATCTGAACGTAGTTCAGAGAGTGCAGAGGGGATTTGAGTAAGTTCCAATTACTTGTTAGGCGCATGAGGGTGCATAATTGTGCTATTTGTGGTTATATACAAGACCGCGACATTGCCGCTGCACAAGTAATGCTTTACTGGGCAAAAGGAATTCTACCGGAGTCAGGAACTGGCTTCGTAGTCGCAGAGTCGTCTATCTCTACCGCATCTACCAGTAAGCATAAGCTTGCCGGAGCGATGCGGCCAGTAGGGGCAAAGAAGCGACAAAAATCTACAGAAAGTTTTGCTAAAAACGAACTGTGGGTAGTTCATTCTTGTTTTCTGTGCTGACTACGCGATGAATTATCCCATTCTAAATAACGAAGTTATCTAGAAAATGGGATGGAATGGGTAATAATGATTATTTCCGTTCATTTACAAGTTTTCAAGGTTAAGTTGGACCTGATGTAACAACAAACCATATTCCAATCCCTCTACCACTGCTTGATAGGATGCTGCCAAAATGTTAGGTGAAACTCCTATAGTAGTCCAGCGTTCATAACCAGTGCCTGATTCTACTAATACACGTGTTTTAGCTGTAGTACCTGTATGTCCGTTGAGAATCCTGACTTTATAATCGGTTAGTTCAAAGGTGGCAACTTGGGGATAAAAGTTGACCAAGGCTTTGCGTAAAGCCGTATCCAACGCGGCTACTCGTCCGTTTCCTTCTGCTGCTTCCAAAATGTTTTCCCCGTTCACAGCTATTTTTACAGTCGCTAGGGCATTGTTAGTTTCTTTACCTTCAACTAAATCACAATGTACTTGAAAGCCTTTGACCTCAAAGAACTGCTGACGATTACCCAAGGCCTCGTACATCAACAGTGCAAAACTCGCCTCTGCTGCTTCAAATTGGTATCCTTGACTTTCTAATTCCTTGAGGCGTTGCAGAATTTGTCGAGCGGCTGGTTGGTCTTTATCTAGTTCAATGCCAAAAGTACGAGCTTTGGCTAACACATTACTCAACCCAGATTGTTCGGAAATTACTATGCGGCGACGGTTACCAACTTGTTCTGGTTGAATGTGTTCGTAAGTCAGGGGATTACGTTCTACGGCTGACACGTGGATGTCACCTTTGTGTGCAAAGGCTGAACTTCCCACAAAGGGCGCGTGTTCATCGGGGGCAAGGTTGACCACCTCACTCACAAAACGACTTGTTTCTGTAAGTTGATTTAGCTGGTGTTCTGAGATACAGCTATAACCAAGCTTGAGTTGTAGATTGGGAATTAATTCGCACAGGTTAGCATTACCACAGCGTTCGCCGTAGCCGTTAATTGTTCCTTGTACCATTTTTGCGCCTGCCATGACGGCGGCTAGGGCGTTAGCTACTGCTGTACCGGAATCATTATGAGTGTGGATGCCAAGGGGGATTGGTTGTTGATTAGCGGCTAATGACAAATGACTGATAACTGATGTGACAATTTGACTAATTTCGTGGGGTAAAGTACCGCCATTGGTATCACACAGAACTAGCCATTGGGCGCCCGATGCGATCGCGGTTTCTAATGTCTGTAAGGCATAATCTTGATTGTGCTTGTAGCCATCAAACCAGTGTTCTGCATCATAAATGACGCGTCGCCCTTGAGAACAAAGATACTCGATAGTATCACGAATCATGGCTAGGTTTTCTGCTAAAGTCGTGTTGAGACCGGCTGTAACGTGTAAATCCCAAGATTTACCAAAAACTGTCACCCAACGAGTCCCGGCATTCAGAATTGGTTGCAGCAGGCTTTCAGTTTTAGCGGTACTATGAGGGCGGCGTGTGGAACAAAAAGCCACAATTTCTGCTTTTTTAAGCGGGTATTCGCGCAGTTGCCAGAAGAATTCAACATCTTTGGGATTGGCGCCAGGCCAACCACCTTCGATGAAGGGAACTCCCATCTGGTCTAATCTACGGGCAATGCGTATTTTATCTTCTATAGAAAGTGATAGACCTTCGCGCTGAGTGCCATCTCTTAGCGTGGTGTCATATAGCCAAAGTTGAGGTGATGGGTCTGTGGTCATAAAACTGCAAGTTGCGGGACAATGAGTAGCAATGTGTCAATATATAACAAAAGGCAAATTTGGGAATTCAGGTATGCCCAAGGTTGAAACTATCAAGCTAAGACAATTGAGTTCTACTGGGGTAGATCAATTAGGTCGAATTTTGCTCCTCAAGAGTATTCACCTCTACAATGCTGGTACTAAGGTAATCACTGGGGGAGGAATTCCCATTTGTGGTAACTGTGCGGTCAAGGTAGAAGGTAAGGTGTCCGACCTCAAAGACTGGCAGTGTGATGTTTTTGGTTTCCATTTAGGAGCGACTGCCAGTGGTTTCAGACAAAGCCAGCAGCCCACCTCTCCATTCTCCTACAACGGCACTGCCTAAGAAAAGTCAATATAAGCTAATGGGGGATGTGAAATTCGCAAAATTCGAGCTTATTCTATTTAGTCCTCAAATCCTATGGACACCAGAAGGTTAGGTTAAAAAAGGAGATAAAGATTAAGATGGGTAGATGGACTCCAATAATTCTCATGGGCGGAGGCTTGGCAATTTTGGTTGGTACATTGTTGGGTATCAACTTTCCCATAGGTGGACAAGAAACCGCCGGTAATGATGTTCCGAATGGCAGAACATCCAGGGTACTCCCTGCTAATATTAATGTTAATAGCTCTTCTCCTAGCAGGAGCACAAGCAACGATAGACCCACTCCCAGCAGGGGTGAGGTTGCTCAGGATAGTTTTTCTCCCCCTCCCAGGACTAGCGTTTCCAGAAGTAATGATTCATCTTCAACTTCTGAGACTTTATCAAGTAGCAGAAGTACCGGTGTCCAGTCAGCTACTACTTCTTCTTCCCCTACCACAACAAGTCAGCGACCGATTCGAGCTTTGTGGTAAAGCTGGATAGTCTTTCAAGGTGATGAGGGTATGATGGTTTAGTTATGAGTTATTAGTTATGTACTAATTGTAAATAGCTAATGATAAATGACTAATGACTAGTGACGTTTTAATTATTGGTGGCGGTGCCATTGGCTTAAGCCTGTCCGTGGAATTGAAGTTGCGCGGAGCCTCAGTTACCGTGCTTTGCCGTGATTTTCAGGCTGCATCTACCCAGGCTGCAGCCGGGATGTTAGCACCAGATGCGGAAAAGATCGACAATCAAGCAATGGGCTTGTTGTGTCGGCGATCGCGTGCCTTATATTCAGACTGGACTGATAAACTCGAACAATTAACCGGTTTAAATACTGGTTACTGGCCTTGCGGGATATTAGCACCAGTTTATCAAGGACAAGTGGAAAAAGTGGATGCTTTGGGAATACCCACCCATCAGTCCCCATACTGGCGAGATCAAGCAGCAATTCACCAATATCAGTCAGGATTAACAGCAGAAGTAGTTGGTGGTTGGTGGTATCCTGAGGACGGACAAGTTGATAATCGTGCTTTGGCAAATGTACTCTGGACAGCTGCCCAATCCCTTGGTGTTCAACTCAAAGACCAGGTGAAAGTCGAAGCATTTTTACAACAGCAGGGTGAAGTTATTGGCGTAAGAACAAATACAGGGATAATTCGTGCTGCCCATTATGTTTTAGCTACAGGTGCATGGTCGTCTGAATTATTACCATTACCTGTGCGCCCTCGCAAAGGGCAAATGCTGAGGGTGGGAGTACCGGAATTTATCCCAGAATTGCCCCTAACACGGGTTTTATTCGGAGAGAATATTTATATTGTACCGAGGCGAAACCGTTCTATAATCATTGGGGCAACCAATGAAGATGTGGGCTTTACGCCCCACAACACCCCCGCAGGTATTCAAACCTTACTCCAACAAGCCATTAGACTGTATCCCCAATTACAAGATTATCCCATCCAGGAATTCTGGTGGGGATTTCGTCCCGCTACACCCGATGAGTTACCTATTTTAGGTGGTAGCCACTGTCAAAATTTAACTTTGGCTACAGGTCATTATCGTAATGGCATACTGCTTGCACCCATCACCGCGGCATTAATTGCTGATTTGATATGTCAGCAAAAATATGATCCGATCTTGTCTAATTTCCACTATTCGCGCTTTCATCGCCAGTCATCTACCTTTACCCCCATGTTTACCCACTCAGCTAACTTCTCTCAGGTCAGTCATTCTCCCAATTCACTGCTCCCTATTGAAGATCAGACCAATTACCGCTCTACAGATTCACCACTGGTCATCGCCGGTAAAACTTTTCAATCCCGCTTGATGACAGGAACGGGTAAGTATCGCAGCATTCAAGAAATGCAGCAAAGTATTCTTGCTAGTGGTTGTCAAATTGTCACTGTGGCAGTTAGACGGGTGCAAACTCAAGCCCCTGGACATGAGGGTTTAGCCCAAGCCCTGGATTGGACAAAAATTTGGATGTTACCTAATACTGCTGGTTGTGAAACTGCCGAGGAAGCCATTCGCGTGGCTCGTTTGGGGCGGGAAATGGCGAAACTGTTGGGACAGGAAGATAACAATTTTGTGAAATTAGAAGTCATTCCTGATCCTAAATATTTACTTCCTGACCCGATTGGCACGCTACAAGCGGCCGAACAGCTAGTAAAAGAAGGTTTTGCTGTACTACCCTACATCAATGCTGATCCCATGTTAGCCAAGCGCCTCGAAGATGTTGGCTGTGCTACAGTTATGCCTTTAGCGTCTCCCATTGGTTCGGGACAAGGGTTGAAAACAACTGCTAATATTCAAATTATCATTGAAAATGCCCGGATACCAGTAGTGGTAGATGCGGGCATTGGCTCACCATCCGAAGCAGCCCAGGCTATGGAATTAGGTGCAGATGCCTTATTAATTAATAGTGCCATCGCTCTTTCCCAAACCCCTCCAGCCATGGCCCAAGCCATGAATTTAGCAGCAGTAGCCGGGCGTTTAGCATATCTGGCTGGCAGAATGCCCCTGAAAACCTACGCTAGTGCTAGCTCACCTCTGACCGGAACAATTACTAATTAGAGAATAGGGAATAGGCAATGCAGAATTGGGGGTTCTGGATGATATTGAACCCCTAATGTAACGATTTGTATATTAATAGGAAAGCCGAATATAGCGTTTATGTAACATAAAACGAATAAAAGATCATCATTAGGAATTAATTTATGCCCTATACCAACGAAGAAGGCGGCCGTTTGAATAATTTTGCCAATGAACCAAAAGTTTACCAAGCAGAACCTCCCACAAACGAGCAAAAGCGTACCTATATCATTTTAGGAATTGCCGCCGCCATTTTGGTTGCTGGTTTAATTTTTGTTTCCTTCTCTGTTTCTCATGTCAGTTAACTAAAAGATTTTTTCAATTTCATTATAAAATCTTTAATTTTATAATCCTTGGCTAGCTCAGTCCATTAGTGATGTGAGTTGGTCACTTTTAATTCCATACTTATATACTGAGAACATTAAGTAAAAATCCCCCTATATAGATAACACTAAATCCTGGTAGAGTCAATTTTTGTGATAATTTGTTATAATCATATACATTATGTAGAATTAATATAAATAGATACTAAACATTTGACAAAAAGTCAAATCCTTGATAAATACTGAGCAGATTAAAGGCCATAATTTATTTTTGTCTGTCTGCTGCAATACATCCTGTCAAATCTATGTTTACGATATTTTGGCTCTTTAGCCGCCATGAGCGTGAATGACATTACACACTCCGATCATTTTACTTGGAATCGAAAAGTCTATAATCGTCTAAAAATTGCCCTGAGTCTTGGTTTAAGACGACAAGTTTTTTTAGCAGTTAGTGATAATCTCAACCTACGAAATCAAGTAGCAGCACGGTTGCATTCTACTTTAGCTTATCCAGTTGGGCAGGTCCTATATAAGCCTGTAGATGGTTATGAAAGTAGTACTTCAGCTTATCCGCGATTAGTCACCTTAAGATTGAATCTCAATGATCCTAATCCTATAGATCATGTTAATCAATGGTTATCTAATTACCCACCACCGATTGTAAGTACATCAAAAGATACACCAGGTAAACCCCTACCAATACCTATGTTTCAGATTGTAGGTGTGGAACAATTAACCAAGCAACCAGTGGCGATACAGCGCTTATTTTTACACTATCTGCGCTTAACTGATGAGAATTATTCTAGTCGACAGCCTGGTCTATTTTTAGAAACGAGTCTGTTGCTGTGGGTAACGCGTCCTTGGTTATCTGCTATTCAGGAATCAGCACCACAGTTTTGGCGTTGGCGTACTGGTGTGTTTGTGTTTGCAGGAGAGCCAACACCAAGTACACAAAGTCAAGCTGTTCCGGAAAGTTCCTCCAGTGCTAGAAATTGGGATTTAGAAGATATTAACCAATCTGTTCTGGATGAATCAGTAATGGAAGCCGAAACCTACGGTACATCCGCCCAGGAATTAAATTTTGAGGATGATTTAGATTTCCCTGTGGAATCACCAACGAATCACCCAGGTAAAAAGGAAAACTCCAAATCATTCAGGGCTGGAAAGGAACAACAAAAATCTGGTGATCAATCCAGTCAAGGCAACCAGCTGATGAAATTTTCATTCTCCCATATTAATAAGCAGTTAATTCAACTGATTATAACAACAATCAACACCAGTCCTGGTGAAAATGGAGAGGATCACCAACAACTGCAAGAAATCCTTTTAGAAATTGAAGAACTACACTCACAACAAGCCTCTGTTGAGGTATTGGCACGACTGTATCATCATTTGGGAAACTTATATCGCTTACGCATTGAACAGGGAAAATCAAGTTCAGAAAATTTGATGGTGGCAATTCTTGCCTATCAGGAGGCGATCGCCTATGATGAAACATCACCTCAAACACCAGAGATTTTAAATGACCTGGGTACACTCTATTGGATGCTATACCGAACCCCCCATCCATCAGGTGATAGCAAAGCGTATATAGAGCAGGCAATTGAATTTTATCATTTGGCTTTAAAGCTGACATCCCCCCAAGAAAAACCAGAAACCCATACACGCCTACAAAATAATCTCGGTACTGCCTACAGTGATTTAGCTCGTCTTACCAACCCATGCGAGAATTGGCAACAGGCAGTATTAGCTTACAGCGAAGCGCTGCGTTATGGTGCACCCACGATGGAATCGTTAAAGTATGCTGCTTGCCAAAATAACTTAGGTACGGCTTATTGGCATTTAGCGCAACACAATCAACCAGTAGTCAATTTTAAAAAAGCGATCGCTTTATACACTCAGGCTTTAGCTCAGTACAGCCCGGAGCAGGAACCATTGAAGTATGGTATGATCCAGAATAATATCGGTACTGCCTACTGGAATTTAGCACAATACGAAGAATCAGCAGAAAATCTGCAATTAGCTATTAATGTCTACCACGAAGCTTTAAAATACCGGACTCCAGCTAAGGCTCCTAGTGCTTGTGCTGCGACGCAAAATAATCTAGCCACTGCTTACTGGACATTTAGCCAACTTAGCTCAAACAACTAAACAGTCACGACAAAATTTATTACAATTGTCTATTGCAGCTTATGATGAAGCTATTGCTTTGGCTGTTTCACTTAGGGGTAATAATTTAGGTTTTGATTTGTTTGCTGCTCACAATAATTTGGGGTTAGCTCATTATCAGCTGGTTATGGATAATTATTTTACTGGTACTCAATCCACAATTTCACAACACTTAGAGGCAGCATTAACTCATCATTTGCACGCTATAAATGGATTTGCTCACCAACCAGAGGCTCGTCAGACAACCTTGAATTATATTGTGAAAACAATTCGTGCTTTCCACAATAAATTGGGCATAGAGGGGCAAAATCTCGGTTTATCTAAGGTTCCAGGATCTTTATTACCCGAAATTTTACCTAAGTTATGAGTAGTTCAAGGGAATAGATCCCGACTTCTTTGATCAGTCGGGTATCTGCTATGTAGAAGTTACTTAAACTGCTGATACCATTGCTTTTAATGTAAAAATCCGCGAAATCACATCTTCTACTACTTTATCGGGTGTAGAAGCACCAGAAGTCACTCCCACAACGATTTCACCATCAGGTAACCAGCTTTGGTCGATCGCTAATTCCCCGTTTAACCGTCGATGTTCAATAGCATCTGCTGACTGTATTCGTTCCACACAATCAATGTGGTAGGAAGGAATACCTTTTTCAGAGGCAATTTGTTGTAATTGGGCTGTATTCGATGAATTAAACCCACCAATTACTAGCATCAAATCTAGGTTATGTTGTACTAATTCCAACATAGCATCTTGACGCTCTTGGGTAGCATCACAGATAGTATTAAAGCTTTGGAAATGCTGATTTAACTCAATAGTTCCATACTTGTGCATCATAGTCCGCTCAAACAGCTTACCAATTTGCTCAGTCTCATCTTTGAGCATGGTGGTTTGGTTAGCAATACCTACTCTTTCTAAGTCCCTGTCAGGGTCAAATCCTGCTGAACAAGCTTTAGCAAACTTTTGCAAAAATTCCTGGCGATCGCCACCATGGAGAATGTAATCTGCAACATACTGGGCTTGTTGTAAATTGAGCACAATCAGATATTTGCCCGCAAAGGAACTAGTAGCAACTGTTTCCTCATGCTTATATTTACCGTGAATAATGGATGTGTAATTAACTTTTTTGTGCTTTTCAACTGTATTCCAAACTTTCGATACCCAAGGACAAGTTGTATCAACAATTTTACAACCTTGGTCATGGAGAATTTGCATTTCTTGAACGCTGGCTCCAAATGCTGGTAGAATCACCACATCACCAGTTTCCACCACAGAAAAATCCTTTTGACCAGCTTCTACAGGAATAAATTTGATACCCATTTCCTGCATGCGCTGATTCACAGAGGGATTATGAATGATCTCATTAGTAATCCAGATGGGTTCAGTGGGGAAATGCTGACGGGTTTCATAAGCCATGGCCACAGCGCGTTCTACACCCCAGCAAAAACCAAAGGCTTGGGCGAGGCGGATAGTCACATCGCCTTGTGTCAAAATGTAGTTGCGATCGCGAATTTCCTGAATCAAACCACTTTGATACTCAGATTGTAGCTGGGTAGTGACTTCGGCTTGGTGACCAAATCCCTTACGATTATAATTTTCCGAATGTTGGAGCGCTCGTTTAAAAGCTTTTGTATCCATTGGATTTGCAACTTAAATATTAAACTAAGCCGGTCAGTCACCTGACCGACTCGTCTTCAGAACCGTACGTGAGATTTTCACCTCATACGGCTCCTCAGCAATATGGTTCTTGTCATGAATACCTACAAGACTTCCATCACTGGCTGTCTTCTTGTCATGGCAATGTCTGTGTAATAATTGTAGGTTCTTATGTTCATCTTTTCCACCTTTGGAGATGGGTAAGATGTGGTCTACTTCCATTACATCACCGTCCCTAAAGTAATGCCCACATTCTGGACATTTACCCTTTTGCTTTTTAAGTAGGGTCGCTACCCTTTTATTGGCTTCGGGATGGTTTGTCATTCTTGAACTCCAATATACCCAATCACCGTCAAATGGCGAGGCGTTACCTTTAACCTTAATATGACGTACTATGGGAGTCTCTGGGTGTCTAAACAGTTTGATGAACTTATCATCCATCTTTACTGCAAATTCCCAGTTATTACCTCCGATTGTATGCCAATACTTATTGGTTATCCATTTCCCAGATTTATTGGGGTGTCGGCGCTTTGCCCACCTATAAAGACGTTGGTAAACCTGTTTAGAGATATTGTTGAAAATTTCTTTACTTACTACCGATGAGTAGTAATTACACCATCCCTTGATTATAGGGTTAAGTTTACTTATCAATCCCAATTGTGGTGTTGGTAAGTTTCTTTTAATGGTGTCCGAAACCTTTTTGTAATGATTCTTAACAGATTTCTTTGATGGGGTGATGATGGTTTTAAACCCTAGTATTTCCTTGTGGGTGTTCAATCCTGAGTTGTATTTACCAACCGGGGATTGTCTTACGTTGAATCCCAGAAAATCAAATCCTGGTTTCTCTGATTGGTGTTCATACAAGGTATGAGCCAATCTGGTCTTACTAGGTTTTAATTCCAATCCCATTTCATTTAGCCATTTAACTAAGATTTCCCTGCATTGTTCAATAACTGTCAGATTCTCATGCAAGATGACAAAATCATCTGCATATCGAATGATTGATATTGCATTAGCCTTATCCCTTTTAGAGCCTTTACCTGGTAATTTCGAGGCATACTCTTTAATAATTTCCTCCATACCGTGTAAGGCTACATTTGCCAGTAGAGGGGATATTACACCGCCTTGGGGTGTGCCTTCTTCTGTAGGAAATAGGACTTTGCTATCGACCACACCTGCTTTTAACCACTCTTTGATTTGACGGCGTAGTTTAGGGTAGGTGTTCAGTTTCTTTAACAATGCTTGATGATTAATCTTGTCAAAACATTTAGCAATATCGGCATCCAAAACAAACTTAGATTTGACATTTATAGAATTGAATATTGCTTGTATGGCATCATGACATGAGCGCCCTGGTCTAAATCCGTATGAATTGGGTTCAAACTTTGCTTCCCATTCTGGCTCTAATGCCAGTTTGACAAGCGCCTGTAGTACCCTATCATACATTGTGGGTATTCCTAGTGGTCTTTTCTCATCCCTTCCAGGTTTGTCTATCCAAACTCTTCTGGTTGGTCTGGGTTTAGACCCTAGTTTTAACTCTTCTACCAATTCCAGTCTTTCATTAGGTGATAAAGCTTTCACCCCATCAACCCCGGCGGTTTTCTTTCCTTGGTTATCTTGAGTTACCCTACGTGTTGCCAAAGCTTTGGCTGACCAGGATTTCATCAGCACCTTTTGGAGTCCACGAACAACCTTGACATCACCACGGGCTCAGGCTTGATAAATTCGTTTTTGGATTTTGTAAACACGACGTTCTAACTGTTTCCAGTTAATCGTGTTCCATTCTACCGTAGTCTTTACACTCGTTTTAGACATAATTCCTACTTGAGACTTTATCATCCATATCACCGTGAATCTGTCAGCATATCTTAGGCATTACCCTAAGCGTTCGCTTCTGACTCAATCTTCCCCGCTTGCAGCATCCGGTTAGCACCTACTTTTAGATTCGACCTTCTAAAAGGGCTAACAAGGGGTTACTTCGTTCCATGTGTCCATTCTGTGTACCTTTAGAGTGATGCTATATGCCGGGTTTATCGGGAGTGCATAACGGTCTGATAGCAAGCAGCCGTTTCCTTATCCTTTACCTTTTGGTTCCAGCCTGTCAGCCTGATTTGGCTGGTTAAAATTCACGACACTTCAAACGCATCTTAGGAAATCTTACTCATGGGTACTTTGCTCAACGTATACCAGGTTAGGCTCCCAGTAAGAACGCCTTTTCCTCCTGCTTTACGGATTGATGGCTAGTCGCTACCGTAAGGAGGATGCTGTCACCCTTGCACCTAGGGGGTGGGATTCTCACCCACATGAACACACAGTTACAAGAGTCTGGCTTTACCCAGTCTTGCCTCTCATCCCTGAGCATATATGCTCCCGATCGAGAGAACGAGTCGCACTACTATTTATTATGTCTAACCCTAGAATATAATTGATTTTCTAGGCAGACCTTCCATAGTGATTTTAAATCCCCAGAGGCAACAGGTGCAAAATTGGGCTGAAAAAAACCCGCCACTTCTCAGACGGGTCATGAGTCACAATCTTAATATTTATCCCCTGACATTTCAGGTGACCCGTGTCCTTCAGGAAACCCCGTAGGGGTAGTTTCTCTGAGGAATCCAGTATAGGCTTCCATACCGTGTTCGGCAATGTCTAAACCTTCTAACTCTTCCTCACGAGTTACCCGGATACCTAAAGTAGCTTTGAGTGTCAGCCAAAAGATGCTACTCAGAAGAACTGTCATCCCACCCACAGTCACAACACCAACCAGTTGAATCAAGAACTGTCCTAAACCACCCCCAGCAAATAAACCCGCTGCTGGCCCCGCACCTTCACCGTACCAGGAATAAATACCAGGACCTACAGACCACAGACCTACTGCTAGGGTTCCCCAGATACCACAAACAAGGTGAACCGAGGTAGCACCCACTGGGTCATCAATACGGATTTTATCGAATAGAGTCACTGCAAAAACTACAATTACTCCCCCAATGAAACCAATGAGTAACGCGGCTGGAACACCAACGTAGGCGCAAGAAGCTGTAATTGCTACCAATCCAGCTAAAACACCGTTGATAATCATTGATAAGTCGGGCTTACCTAAGTAAATCCAAGCTGTACCTGTAGCACCAATTGCACCTGCAGCCGCAGCCATGTTAGTTGTTACAGCTATATGGGCGATCGCATTACCATCAGCGGCCATGGTGGAACCGGGGTTAAAACCAAACCAGCCCAACCAGAGAATTAAACAGCCTAGGGTAGCAATGCTCATGTTGTGACCCGGTAAAGCCAAAACTTCGCTACCCTGATATTTACCAATCCGTGGTCCGAGAAATGCAGCTCCCATTAAAGCCGCCCAACCCCCCATGGAGTGGACGACGGTAGAACCTGCAAAGTCCCAGAAGCCAAATTGACTTAGCCAACCACCACCCCATACCCAGTGTCCGGTAATTGGGTAAGCAATACCTACCAGTAGGAGGCTGAAGATTAAGAAGTCAAGAAATTTAATTCTCTCTGCTACCGCACCAGAAACAATTGTCGCCGCAGTTCCCGCAAAGGCTAGTTGAAATAAAAACTTCGCTGCTAAAGGTACACCCAGCCCAGCTCAGAGAACTGAACACACCTTTATAAGCGTCGCTTGTTAAAGGACTGTTATCTGCTCCTGAGAGGAAAAACCCCGAGGTTCCCAAGAAACTATTACCATCCCCAAACATAATACCAAAACCAATTGCCCAAAAGGCAATACTCGCTAGAGCAAATACAATTAAGTTCTTAGCTAGAACGTTAACCGCATTTTTCTGGCGACAAAAACCAGTTTCTAACATCCCGAAACCAGCATTCATAAAGAATACTAAAAATGCGGCGATCGCCACCCAAAGAGTATCTAGAGCAACCTTAAGTTCTCCTACTTCTGTTATCCCTGCATCTGGCGTTTGAGCAACTGCTACATAACCCCAGCCCAAAACAATCAAGCAAGCTAAGGGTAAACAGGCTTGCCAACTGGGACTAAGCCCCTTAACAGCTAAGTTAAATCTTTTTAACTTGGACGTCAAGCCTGTATTTTTACCGTACTTTCTTGGAGATACTCGCCTATTTTTAATTGTCGATTTTTGTTGGTACATGAGTTTCAATGACACCCTACTTGAATGCAACAAACCATTTAGGCGCTACACATTAACGCCCAAAATAAACATTGATTTATCAAGCACAAATTGCACATAACCTAACTAGGAGTTTAGGAAACTATTGGTACACTTGTAAACATTTTTGATAATTGTATTAGGGAAATAGCATATTCTTAACCAAAAATTCTCACCTCCTTACCGGAATTTTTAATCCTTCAACATCATGTTTGGAAACCCACAATCGCCACAACTGGCAAATCTGAGGTGAAATTAACACTATAAAGCATGGATAATAGTACAAATTTAGTACCTCTGTTCCCACAAGATTAGGCATAATGAAAGTAGGTTTTGCGATCAACCTCCATCAACTCAGCCAGAAATTTGACTGATCTTCTATTTAGTTAGCCTAAAATTCTGTATCTTTAGATACTTTTTCTCTGGGCAAAAAAGAATAGTAGCAACCAGCGCCGACTACTAAATTAAATTAACCGACTCAAATTTCCTTATATCTATCAGGATGGAAACTTAAATCAAAGTATGAATTTTTATTAAAAAATATGATTATATCCTTCATAAATCAGGCTGGAGATGGCAGATCAACAAGCCAGCTATCCCTCATCCAAAGGAGAGCATTGATACTTGTATATTCTTTAGGTAAAAAAATACAGTAATATCTATATGAATGTGAAGATAATATGAAATTATCTTATACTTGATTGTTTCACTGAAGAATAACTGATATTTTACTTAGTAAATAAATTAAACTATATCTTGTCTTGGCCTTGTCTTAAGATCAGGATATGATTTTTTTTGTTACTTTTTTTACATTTCTTGAGCTTGATAACATTAGCCTTATCCTCGCTTAAGACCCACCCATAAGATCATAAAATCTTCCACCTCTGGGTTTTGGCTTCAGATGAACAGGAGAGTATCGAATCTGGCATCGTGGGTAAATAGGATGAAAACCGTTCTAGTAGAGAGCGGACTATCATTTATCTGTGTAAATAATAATTTTTGAATTGCCGTCGTTAACAAAATAGGTTTTAGTTTAAGTTTTATGTTGAAACATACTGTAATCATATATCTACTACTAGTACCATTAACAACAATTTTCGGGTAACTATCTACTACACAGAAAAGCCCACCATAACAATATAACATTATTCTCTCAAAAAAAATAAATTTATGAAATCAGGAACTGATTGATTAAGAGTAGAGTTAATAAAAATACTGCATACCTTGGCAGAAATCTTGTAACAGGATTAACACTGGAATAATAGCAATATTAGTCACAGGAACCTTAGCGGATCACATCAGTTTCTATTTGCATATATAACTTAACTTGTGTGAGGTGTTATGAAACGATTTAATTTGTTTGCTGCTACTTTCGTATGGGGTTATTGTTTGACCTCTATATGTGCGGATTTTGTCCTGAACGGCCAGTTCCCGTCGGCTCTCTGAGTGGGGTAACTCTGCCAGGGAGACCCCCGACTACCACAGTTACGGTAACTCCCAACATCCCCCCGACTACCCCAGTTACGGTAACTCCCAACGTCCCCCCGACTACCCCAGTTACGGTAACTCCCAACATCCCCCCGACTACCCCAGTTACGGTAACTCCCAACGTCCCCCCGACTACCCCAGTTACGGTAACTCCCAACATCCCCCCGACTACCCCAGTTACGGTAACTCCCAACATCCCCCCGACTACCCCAGTTACGGTAACTCCCAACGTCCCCCCGACTACCCCAGTTACGGTAACTCCCAACGTCCCCCCGACTACCCCAGTTACGGTAACTCCCAACGTCCCCCCGACTACCCCAGTTACGGTAACTCCCAACATCCCCCCGACTACCCCAGTTACGGTAACTCCCAACATCCCCCCGACTACCCCAGTTACAGTAACTCCCAACGTCCCCCCGACTACCCCAGTTACGGTAACTCCCAACGTCCCCCCGACTACCCCAGTTACGGTAACTCCCAACGTCCCCCCGACTACCCCAGTGACTCCAATTCAGTTAGGTCAAACCACAGCCGCTCAAGTGGCCAGTGGAGGAGGTGTTACAGTGAGAGGAGAAACCAGAACCTTGTCAATTCCGGCAGCAACGGCTACAGTTAATAATAAAGTCCGCACAATGGTGACATTGGTATCAGTTAATGATCAGCCCTCACAATTTTTCCTAGAGGGTACATCTCGGCAAGTTACCAATGCATCGGCATTTTTAGCAGTAGCTACCGCAGCTGAGTTCAACCCATCTCAAGTTCAGGTCGGTACCAGTATTGCTCTGACTGGGGCTGAATATACTCAGGTAGCAGCGCTGATGAACACCTTACCGGCACTGTTTGTATCCTTATCAAATCAGAAATTTTTACATAAGTTGACAGCAGTAGTTGAAAGTCCGGGTAAACAGGTGAATTTTTCCCAGGGTTTAATCATGAGCAGGGAGGATAACAAATTCCAGGGTGTGCCCATATCCAATGTTGATCGCCAGACACTGAATACAGCAATATTCATATACAACGGAATTCTCGACTCTAGCGATGAGGTTACGGTAGTTGCCCTATCTAAAAACGACGATTTTTTAGCGATTGGTGCTAGTCTACGCCAAATGCGGGCTGCCATCAAAAATTTTTGAGTGAAAATAAAATTAGATAGACTTTTTCAGGTATAATCTATGGCAAAATAATAGTTGTTTAATGATCAAGTATATCGTCAGTGTAATCCTGATTGTTGTATTTGGTTTGGGAGCCTGATCAGTATCTACTGTTTAGTTTTGAGGATTAATCTGGATCAGCTCACAAATTATTCAACTGTTGTCTAGTCAGCACACAGCCCAAAGTATTTATCAGGAGTTCAGTGTGGAATTAACAACATGAAGTAGAGAATTTAGCTATTGACTGTTAATCGTAATGGTCAATGGACTGGGTGGGATATTTTCCCGATAAATTTACGATTATTAATCCGTGATCACCAATCTTAGATAGGAGATTTCCACAGTGGCAAACTTAATTATTACTCCCGTTAGCGTTGATATTGACGATAGTTCCAGTGAGTTTATCCTCAACTACCGTCTCGATAATTTTGGAGATGACGTAGTATCCAGTGTGTCTCTAACGCTGTATTACAACAGTAGTCAAATTACCATCAATACCAATGATATTGAGATTCCGGGAGGTACAGTACCCCGAGTTGGTGGAAGGATAGCATTAAATGATGGGGGGAATGGGGATGGTGATACCAGCACCACACGTTTTATTGCAATAACAATAAATGAGCTAAATGCAGATAGCCAAGCCAGTGTGTTTGCCAGAGTCCCTTTCCAATTGGTTGGTGGTGCATTTGATCCTCAGGTGGGCACAAAAGTTAATTTTGTTGTCACGACAGGAAATGAGAGTATTACAGTCGATCCAATTTCTTCGGTAACGATCGCCAATCTTGCAGTCACTAACCAAACGACAAGTCTCGCTTACAGAACCATCGCCGATGCGATCGCTGCTGCTAATGCAGGGGATACCATTCAAGTAGCATCGGGGACTTACGCAGAATCTTTCACCATTGATAAGGCGATCACCCTCATTGGACCAAATCAGGGTACCGCCGCAACAGCAAGTACCCGGGCAAATGACGCCAGGATTGACGGTAAGGTGACAATAGCAGCGGATAACGTCACCATCAATGGTTTCAGACTCGATCATGCCAATGCTCCTTTAGCCTGGGAAGGAACCCCTGATAACTTTGACCTGCTCAACAGCTCCGTTACTGGGTATACAGCAGCCAATGCTCCTCGTTTCGGAGATGCCAACAACTACAACGGTCCAGCGGTAGTCACGGGATGGAATATCAGTGGTAACTACATTGGTGACATGAGTGGTGAAGGTGCCGGCGGTGCCTTGTATTTAGCTGGGCTGAATAATTCAGACATCAGTAACAACATCTTTGACCGTCCCCAAGCTGCCCACCTTTACCTGTCATCTCTTACCGATGTCAGAATAGAAAACAACACCTTCAACAACGGTGTTAATGACGGTAATCTATACTATTCAGGTTACTGGTTTGAAATCAAAGGAACCAACGACGGCGTATTAATCAAAGGTAATGGCGGCCAGGGTAACAGCGGTGGTATTCAGTTGTGGGGTGAAGGCTCCAGCGACTTTGTCTTTAACAACATCACCATTGAGGGTAACACCTTTGAGAACTTTGAGAATGCTGACCCCGACGGTAGAGGAATTGCAGGGAATAGGTCAGGAACAACCCCTGCGATCGTCGCTAGTGCCAGTGTAGAAAACGGACATTCCGGCAGTAACCTGGTCATCAGAGATAATACCATCACCAAAAATCTGGGGACACTGTTAAATAATACAGATCAGAGCAGAGACCTGCCCCACTTAATAGATATTCGTGGTGCCTTTAACGGTGTGACTATTCAGGGTAATAATCTGGCATATACCGGAGCAACTACCAACAATTTCCCCTTAGCAACTGGGTTGTCACTCACTGGTAGCTTACCAGGTGCTGTAAATGTCAGCAACAACCAATTCTTGGGAGGAGAGGGCACTCGCAACCCTGCTGATTACTATGCTGTTGACTTACAGCCGGTTTTCGTAAATGCGGATAATACCCTTAATGCTGCTAAATACGGCACCTTTGCAGGTAACTTGAACATCACTGGTAATACCATCAGTGATTGGGGGATAGGTGTTGTGCTGCGGAATACACAACCAATTACAACACCCGTTAACATTGCAGGCAACACCTTCAGCAACAATAATTTATCTAACGTCTTTGACGGTATTGCTCCTACCATCACAGCAGGTCAAAGCTTTAGCTACCAAGAAAACCAAGCTCTGGGTTTCGTTGTGGGAACAGTGGCGGCGAGTGATAACTTAAATAATACTGATAACGTTGGTATTAGAGGGTATACCATTGACAGTGGTAACGAAGCTGGATTCTTTAGCATTGACAACAACGGGGTAATTACCCTCACAGCAGCAGGAGTCGCCGCTGCAGCCAATGACTTTGAGACATCACCCAACAGTTTCACCCTGGGAATTACCGCCACGGACGCTACAGGCAATACTTCCCCTGCTACAAATGTCACCATTACAGTCACAGATGTAGATGACACCGCAGTAGCCACCCCTACTATCGACACAATTGCCGGTAATGATCTAGTCAACTTTAGCGAAGCAGATGGAGGCTTTAACATTACAGGTACTGGTATAGCTGGAGCCACAGTCAGCCTGGTATTTGACAGCGGTCGTGTGTTACCAGGTGGCAACACAGTGACTGTAGGTGGTAATGGCACATGGTCAGTGAATGTAAACATTGATGATGTAGATGCTTTTGGCGAGGGAACAGAGGTTATTACTGCCACCCAGAGGCTGAATGGCATTGACAGCCAACCCGTTACCAAACAATTCACAGTCGATACCGTTGAACCCACAGTCAGTATCACCAGCAATGCTCCTGAGATTGCCACTGGTCCTATCAACTACACTTTCACCTTCAGTGAAGAGGTCACGGACTTTACCGCAGATGATATTACAGTCACCAACGGTACTAAGGGAATCTTCACCCCAGTCAGCGGTACTGTCTACACCTTAGCAGTCAACCCCAATGCTAACTTTGAAGGGGAATTGACAGTGGCCGTAGCAGCGGGATCGGGCAAGATACCGCAGGTAACCCCAGCCTTGCACCGCAGACCGATGTGCAAACCGTAGATACTTTGACCCCGGCGGCTCCCACAATTAACCCCATAGCCGCGGATAATATAGTCAACATCGCCGAGGCAAGTGGTTTTGCAATTACCGGGACAGGGGAAGCCGGAGCGACGTTAACACTCAGTTTCAGCACCGATGGTATTGCTGACAAAACAGTACAGGTAGGTGGTAATGGGAATTGGTCAGTACCTGTGACATCTACAGATGTAATCGCCTTTGGTCAAGGGTCAGAAACCATCACCGCTACCCAAACAGACCCAGCAGGCAATACTAGCCCAGCAGTGACTCAGCCATTCACGGTGGATACACTTCGCCCCCCAGTTCCAGTCATTAACGTAATTTCAGGAAATGATATTGTCAACGCCACAGAAACAGCAGGCTTTAACATCACAGGTACAGGGGAAGCCGGAGCGACGTTAACACTCAGCTTCAGTAGCGGTCGCACATTGGCCAGTGGCAATACCTTAGTAGTACCAGCTAATGGGAATTGGTCAGTACCGGTAACCGCAGCAGATGTAACCGCCTTTGGCCAAGGGACAGAAAACATCACCGCTAGCCAAACAGACCCAGCAGGCAATGTCAGCTTGTCCACAAATCGCTCCATTACGGTAGATACGATGGTTCCCCCCGTACCGGTAATTAATACCATTGCGGGAGATGATTTTGTCAACGCCAGCGAAGCAACCAGAGATTTGACCATCCGGGGTACAGGGGAAGCCGGAGCGACATTAACACTCAGTTTCAGCACCGATGGTATTGCTGACAAGACAGTTGATGTACCAGCTAATAATCGTTGGTCGATTCGCTTGACACCACAGGAGATAGCAGCCTTTGGTGAGGGACAAGAGGTGATTACTGCCACTCAAACCGATACCGCAGGCAATACCAGCCCAGCAGCAACCCGTAACCTTACTGTGGATACATTTGCCCCCCCGCCTCCAGTCATTAACATACCTATTGCGGGAGACAACTTTGTTAACGCCACAGAGGCGCAAGCAGGCTTTAACATCACGGGGACTGGTGAACCCGGTGCAACAGTAAGATTGAGTTTTGACAGTAACCGCGTTCTACTAGGTGGCAATACCGCAGTTGTAGGTGCTAATGGCAACTGGTCAATTGCCGTCGTACAGGCAGATGTGACCGCCTTTAGTGAAGGGGCAGAAATCATCACCGCTAGACAAACAGACCCAGCAGGCAATGAGTCTGATCAAGCAGTGCAAGAGTTCACCGTAAGAACTCAGGTACTGATTACTGCAGCCGACTCACCTCAGGACATTGCTGAACTCCTCGAGACAACTTTAGCCGGGTCAGCTAGGGTAAATGCCGCTGGTATGACTGAAGCCCAGTTAGCCTCAGTGGTAGCAAATATTGGTCAGGTTCAGGATGGCGGGATCACTAATCTCAGCCTCAATAATGACAATACCCTAGGGACAGTCAATGGATTGCTGTCAAGCACAACTGTAGCAGGTACGGTTGCTATTGATGCATCCGGTATGGCAAGTGACATATTATCTGCCATTGCCACCAACATTAGTAAGGTCAGCAGCATCACCAACCTTACCCTGAGGGACTCTGACTCCGCCGGCACCATCCGGATTTTGTTGGGCAGTGATGCCGTAGCTTCCACATTAGTGAATGCACAGGGACATCAACTCAGGGCAGCATCAGTCCTTAGCTAACGCCATCGACAAGATTTCTAACCTGACTAACCTCTCCCTGAGCAATTCTGACACTGCATCTCTAATTACCACATTACTAGGCAGCGCTGTAGTTGCATCTGCTGCTGTGAATGCAGCTGGTATGAATAGCGCCAAGCTAACAGCGGTTGCCAACCAAGCGGCTAAGGTGTCAAGTCTCACCAATCTCAGCTTAACTAATGCCAATACTGCAAATGCAGGGGTAATTACCAATTTGCTGAGTGCAGCAGACGACAGTTCTGTTTCCGTTGAGACCCGAAACATGGGAACCGGCAAACTGAGCGCCATTGAAAATAACTTTACGAAGTTTTCCAATGCTGTCATCGGTAACGGTCAAACTTTGACCCTGGCAGCAAATACTGTCAATAACGCCACCATCAACGGCGACGGTACTCTCGCGTTAACTGGGTCGATTGAGTCTGACACATTCTTTACGAATATTAGATCAGGGATTATCAATTTAACCCAGGCTACTTTGGGCTTTAATGGTTTGACCTTGAGAAATTCCTCAGAATATGTCCTTACTCTGTCTCAGACCAGAGACTTAATAGCTAATGGCACAAGCGCTCGTGACCTACTGACCATTGACCTATCAAATGTCGATTTTGACGAGGCTGAAATTTTCCAAGCAGGTTCCGAAACATATGGTCCGTTCATAACTTTATCTGGGCTTCAGGTTAATACTGCAGGGGGAGAAGATGAGGTCAGTTTCAAGTTTCCCGTGTCTGATGACCCTACCTCCCAAAAACTGCTTCTGAGAAATGGCTTCCTTGATCTAGGTCTTGGTTTTGACGACACCATTAGAATTAGTGGTGGCGAGGTTTGGTACACAACGGCAGACTTCGACCCTCGAAATTATGAAAGGGTGATCATTAACTCTGTTGGTAACTTTACTCTTGCTGCCTTCCGTGAGTTATTAGCAGCCGGGTTTGAATTATCTGGTGATGGCGTCTATGTAGTCCGGGGTGGTATTGGAGAGGCTGCCGATCCTAATGATCCTTTCTCCGAGGCAGACCCAGGTGGTGCAATCGATCTCACAGGTATTGGAGAGAACTTTGAAGCAGGTGGAGTGAATTTCCCCACTATTCAATTTGTCGATTTAACCCAAGCAGATATAGACAATGGTTTACTAATTCTGCCCACAGCAACAGATAGACGTGTAGTACTGAAGGTGGGTGATTCAGAAGTCTATAGACCAGATATCATCCTCACAGATATTACAGTTTTTACTGCTCAACAGCTAATTGAGGCTGTGACTGGTGAAAATGCAGGCAACCTGACGAGCATTACTCTGGGTGCGAACAACATCACTCTCTCCCAAAATCTGGGTATTCCTAATACAACAGCACTGAATTTCGCCAACAACACTCTTCTGGTGGGAGATGGTGCAACCCTCACCCTAACTGCAGCACAAGCCAGTGGAGCGGCGATCGCTGGACAAGGTACTGTAGTCGTGACTAACCCCGGCGCTAACCTCACAGCAGACTTAAGTAATATCAACGTCTCTGAGGTGAGATTGGCAGTTGGCGCACCCCTGAATGTGACAGCAGCAACCCTGGCGGAGACTCTCACTTTCGATGTTACTGGCTCTGGTAATTTGACCTTAACAGCGGCTCAGGCTAGCGATCGCTCAATTACCAATGCTGGACAAGTGACAATTACTGGTTTAGGCAGCGATGAGGTTAACCTCAGCGGTATTACCGGTGCTGGTACTGCTACTGCTAATTTAGCCGCAGCGTCCGTGACCTTTGCAGGTGATACCAACCTTGGTAATGTCGCCGTCACACTTGCCAACCAAACCTTGACCTTGAGCGCCGCCCAAGCCAGTGGTAAGAACATCACGGGTACAGGTGCAGTCACAGTCACAGGTTTAGCAGCCGCCACAAACCTCTCAGGTCTGATTCCTGGTTTAAATGTCACAGCCACGGTGACAGTAGCCACAGATATCAGTGCTAACACTAACCTGGGTACAGTGGATGCCTTCCAGGTCGATGCCGGAACCCTAACCTTGAGTGCCGCCCAAGCCAGTGGTAAGAACATCACAGGTACAGGTGCAGTCAGAGTCGCAGGTGTAAACGCCACCACAAACCTCTCAGGTCTGAGTGGTGGTTTAAATGTCACCGCCGTTGTCACAGCAGCCACAGATATTAGTGCTAACACTAACCTGGGTACAGTGGATGCCTTCCAGGTCGATGCCGGAACCCTAACCTTGAGTGCCGCCCAAGCCAGTGGTAAGAACATCACAGGTACAGGTGCAGTCAGAGTCGCAGGTGTAAACGCCACCACAAACCTCTCAGGTCTGAGTGGTGGTTTAAATGTCACCGCTGTCACAGCAGCCACAGACATTAGTGCTAACACTAACCTGGGTACAGTGGATGCCTTCCAGGTCGATGCCGGAACCCTAACCTTGAGTGCCGCCCAAGCCAGTGGTAAGACCATCACAGGTACAGGTGCAGTCAGAGTCGCAGGTGTAAACGCCACCACAAACCTCTCAGGTCTGAGTGCTGGTTTAAATGTCACCGCGATCGTCAAAACCGCCGTAGACTTAACTAACATCGATATCTCTGCGATCGATGCCTTGGAGGTAGAACCTCAACAAACCCTGACGTTGACCGCAACCCAAGCCAGTGGTAAGAGCATTACAGGGAACGGTACTCTCAGCATTGTCGGATTGGCGGACTTACCCACCGCTGACTTCCGCCAGATCGCAAACACTGTTACAGTCATTCTGGATGGAGCAGCAGTTACTATCACTGAGCCTGCTGATACCTTGCTCAATAGAACTGATGCGGCTGCAATTAGCATATCTGGTACTGCAATTGGGGCAGAAGGTCAGACAGTTACAGTTGTCTTTACCGATAGCAACGATAACAATGTACAAAGCACTGCTAGAGTAGCTAATGGTGTTTGGACCGTAACCCCTAACTTGAGTAATTTGGGCGAGGGACTTATTGGTGTTACGGCTACAGCTGAAGATATAGCAGGTAACTCACTATCAGCTGATGCACCAGCATTGTTGATCTTAGACTTTACTCCACCAGTAGCACCGGTCATTAACCCTGTCACAGGGGATAACGCTGTCAACGCCACAGAGGCGGCAGCTGGCTTTAGCATCACAGGTACAGGGGAAGCGGGAGCAACAGTTACCCTGACTCTTGGCGGTACAAACATCGGCACAGCGAATGTTGATGCAGGCGGTAACTGGTCTTTGGATATCGCCCCCGGTCAGCTAAGGGTAGAAGGATCCCTGCAGTTGGTGGCCTCTCAAACCGACGCTGCTGGTAATATCGGACCAGACCAGTCTCAACAACTGTTGATTAGTACCTCAGAGATCGGTGAAACCTTCAAAGTCACGAATTTTGACCAGAACGCCAGTGGCTTTGTCTTAACATTCAATGATGACCTAAATCTCAGTGTCCTTAACCTTTACAGCGGATTAGATGTAGCCAATCCACTCGCACCAGTTACTGATTCACCAGACCTCACCCTCAGAGATGGTACCGGCACTATCATCAAGGGTTCCCTGATTTGGGACGAAGGCAATGCTGACACCCTCACCTTTGTTAAAACAGGTGATATTCTAGCACCCGGTAATTACACCCTCACCCTGGAGAGCCGTAGTGATGGTTTCGTCAGCAGCGGCGATCGCCTACTCGATGGTAATGAAGATGGTTTATCTGGTGGTAACTTTGTGCGCCAATTTACCGTCAATAACCCCACAGCACCAGTCCTCACCTTACCTGACTTTAGCCGTAGACCAGATCAAGACGTAAACATACGTGGGGGGGGTCAATTCAATCCTCTACCCATCCGCATCAGCAATCCCGGCGGCTTAGAAAACATCAGCTTCACCTTGCAATATGACCCAGACCTCCTGGCTATTACCGGAGCAAATGTAGCCGCTGCTGGCTGGACGGGTACTCCTGACCTGAGTACACCAGGACAAGCTCAATTTACTTTGACTGGACCTGCCCTCAATGCTAGTACCGACTTAATCACCTTGAATGCTCAGGTTCGAGATACTGCGACCTACGGTGCTAAAGGTGTGCTGCAAATACTTCCCGGTGCAGGCTTAATAGGAGACAGTGCCGTACAACTGGTGGCATTATTGGGAGACACCACCAGAACTGAAAGGTATTTTGCTGCAGATGCGTCCTTAATTTCTCGCGTCAATGTGGGACTTGATACAGGATTTAGAGCTTTCCCTGTGACCGATCCTCTGATTATAGGAGACGCTACAGGCAACGGAATATTAGACTCCGGCGATGCAACTTCTGTGCGGCGGACATCTGTAAGTCTGCCTAGCCTACTCCCACCATTGGTTTAATACCTGGGGTATTTAAAGATTCAAATGGGGCGGTTTTACCGCCTCTATTTGGTTTAAATTCTCCATGGCTGACGCGACGCGATCCCTATCAGGTGGGGTCATTTTTCAAAAATATAGCGGAACGTATCAAGCCTTCTTTGAGTTCATCTTTAATCAGCCGTTCTGAGTATTTAGGAGAAACTATATGCCGAATATTTTTATTCCAACTGATCTAACAGTTAAAGTAGGGGAAAATATCCAAGTACCGGTTAATATCGATGATGCTAGCGGAGCATTTGCATTCAATTTTACAATCATTTACGATAAGAACTTAGTTGAGTTCATCAACGTTGAGAAAGGTGATTTAACAAGTAATTTTCCCAATTTTTTATCAAATCCTCAGAACGACCGAATTATCGTAGGTATCGATCAGAACGAACCACTTCCTTCAGGAAGTGGTTCAGGTAGCATTGCCATCTTTACCTTTAAAGTTTCTGAAGACGCTTTACCGGGAAATACAAACTTCAGTGTAGTTAACCCAGTATTTAATATTCAGGGACTACCTAATTCAACTGTACCAGTAACCATTACCTCCTTATTCTCTCTTTCCATTGCAGATAATTTAACCAGTAACCCTGGGGAAACAATCACAGTCCCTGTAACCCTCAATGGTGCTACTGGAGTTGACTCCATCAACTTTAGAATCAATTACAACAGCGCCATTACCTTAACTGGGGTCAACCGTGGGGACTTACCACAAGGTTTAACTTTAACACCAAATATCCAGTCAGGCACTGTTAGGGTAGACATTTCGGGGACACAACCCATTACCACAGATAGCATCACCATTGCCGAATTAACTTTTCAGGTACCATCAGGGACTACAGCACAAGAGATTATCTTAGACCTGGTGGAAGGAAGAGTTGGCAAAATCGGATCGGCTCAAGACACTGTTCCGGCACAGTTAATAGATGGACGGTTGACTATTGGAGATACCGTAGTGGATACCATAGCACCCACAGTCACCATTAGCGACAATGTAGAGGGAGTAGCTACAGGGGATATAACCTACACCTTCACCTTCAGTGAAGCAGTGACCGGCTTGACCGCAGAGGAGATTACAGTCACCAACGGTACCAAGGGAACCTTTACAGAAGTCAGTGGTACTGAGTACACCTTAGTCGTTACACCTAATGCTAACTTTGCAGGTGATTTAACAGTAGCGGTAGCAGCGGGAGCCGCCATTGATGGTGCTGGTAACCCCAGTAATGCCGCACAGTCCACCCAAGCAGTGGATACCATTCTTAATGATGAATTCTCTATTACCATTGCAGATAATTTAACCAGTAACCCAGGGCAAACAATCACAGTCCCTGTAACCCTCAATGGTGCTACTGGAGTTGACTCCATCAACTTTAGAATCAATTACAACAGCGCCATTACTTTAACTGGGGTCAACCGTGGGGACTTACCACAAGGTTTAACTTTAACACCAAATATCCAGTCAGGCACTGTTACAGTAGACATTTCTGGCACACAACCCATTACCACAGATAGCATCACTATTGCCGAATTAACTTTTCAGGTACCAGCAGGGACTACATCACAAGAGATTATCTTAGACTTGGTGGAAGGAAGAGTTGGCAGAATCGCATCGGGTCAAGACACTGTTCCGGCACAGTTAATAGATGGACGGTTGACTATTGGAGATACCGTAGTGGATACCATAGCACCCACAGTTACCATTAGCGACAATGTAGAGGGAATAGCTACAGGAGACATAACCTACACCTTCACCTTCAGTGAAGCAGTGACCGGCTTGACCGCAGAGGAGATTACAGTCACCAATGGTACCAAGGGAACCTTTACAGAAGTCAGTGGTACTGAGTACACCTTAGTCGTTACACCTAATGCTAACTTTGCAGGTGATTTAACAGTAGCGGTAGCAGCGGGAGCCGCCATTGATGGTGCTGGTAACCCCAGTAATGCCGCACAGTCCACCCAAGCAGTGGATACCATAGCACCCACAGTTACCATTAGCGACAATGTAGAGGGAATAGCTACAGGAGACATAACCTACACCTTCACCTTCAGTGAAGCAGTGACCGGCTTGACCGCAGAGGAGATTACAGTCACCAATGGTACCAAGGGAACCTTTACAGAAGTCAGTGGTACTGAGTACACCTTAGTCGTTACACCTAATGCTAACTTTGCCGGTGATTTAACAGTAGCGGTAGCAGCGGGAGCCGCCATTGATGCTGCTGGTAACCCCAGTAATGCCGCACAGTCCACCCAAGCAGTGGATACCATAGCACCCACAGTTACCATTAGCGACAATGTAGAGGGAATAGCTACAGGAGACATAACCTACACCTTCACCTTCAGTGAAGCAGTGACCGGCTTGACCGCAGAGGAGATTACAGTCACCAATGGTACCAAGGGAACCTTTACAGAAGTCAGTGGTACTGAGTACACCTTAGTCGTTACACCTAATGCTAACTTTGCCGGTGATTTAACAGTAGCGGTAGCAGCGGGAGCCGCCATTGATGCTGCTGGTAACCCCAGTAATGCCGCACAGTCCACCCAAGCAGTGGATACCATAGCACCCACAGTTACCATTAGCGACAATGTAGAGGGAATAGCTACAGGAGACATAACCTACACCTTCACCTTCAGTGAAGCAGTGACCGGCTTGACCGCAGAGGAGATTACAGTCACCAATGGTACCAAGGGAACCTTTACAGAAGTCAGTGGTACTGAGTACACCTTAGTCGTTACACCTAATGCTAACTTTGCCGGTGATTTAACAGTAGCGGTAGCAGCGGGAGCCGCCATTGATGCTGCTGGTAACCCCAGTAATGCCGCACAGTCCACCCAAGCAGTGGATACCATAGCACCCACAGTCACCATTAGCGACAATGTAGAGGGAATAGCTACAGGAGACATAACCTACACCTTCACCTTCAGTGAAGCAGTGACCGGATTGACCGCAGAGGAGATTACAGTCACCAACGGTATCAAGGGAACCTTTACAGAAGTCAGTGGTACTGAGTACACCTTAGTCGTTACACCTAATGCTAACTTTGCAGGTGATTTAACAGTAGCGGTAGCAGCGGGAGCCGCCATTGATGGTGCTGGTAACCCCAGTAATGCCGCACAGTCCACCCAAGCAGTGGATACCATAGCACCCACAGTCACCATTAGCGACAATGTAGAGGGAGTAGCTACAGGGGATATAACCTACACCTTCACCTTCAGTGAAGCAGTGACCGGCTTGACCGCAGAGGAGATTACAGTCACCAACGGTACAAAGGGAACCTTTACAGAAGTCAGTGGTACTGAGTACACCTTAGTCGTTACACCTAATGCTAACTTTGCAGGTGATTTAACAGTAGCGGTAGCAGCGGGAGCCGCCATTGATGGTGCTGGTAACCCCAGTAATGCCGCACAGTCCACCCAAGCAGTGGATACCATAGCACCCACAGTCACCATTAGCGACAATGTAGAGGGAGTAGCTACAGGAGACATAACCTACACCTTCACCTTCAGTGAAGCAGTGACCGGCTTGACCGCAGAGGAGATTACAGTCACCAATGGTACCAAGGGAACCTTTACAGAAGTCAGTGGTACTGAGTACACCTTAGTCGTTACACCTAATGCTAACTTTGCCGGTGATTTAATAGTAGCGGTAGCAGCGGGAGCCGCCATTGATGGTGCTGGTAACCCCAGTAATGCCGCACAGTCCACCCAAGCAGTGGATACCATAGCACCCACTTTCATTGCGATCGCCCCCACTAATGCAACAAGGGCTGAAGGTAACGAAGGTACTACCCCCTTCACTTTCACAGTTACCCGTAGTGGAGATATCACAGGTACAAGCACTGCTAACTGGGAGGTTACAGGTACAGGTGCTAACGCCGCCGACTTTGGCGGAAACCTCCCCACAGGTACAGTCACCTTTGCATCTGGGGAAAGATCTCAAGTAATTACAGTCAATGTCAGTGGTGACAGCGCAGTTGAACTAGATGAGAGCTTTACCGTTACTTTGTCTGATGCTACTAACGCCACCATTAGCACAGCTACTGCAACCGGGACAATTCTCAATGATGACTTCTCTATTACCATTGCAGATAATTTAACCAGTAACCCAGGGGAAACAATCACAGTCCCTGTAACTCTCAATGGTGCTACTGGAGTTGACTCCATCAACTTTACAATCAACTACAACAGCGCCATTACTTTAACTGGGGTCAACAGTGGGGAGTTACCACAAGGGTTTACTTTAACACCAAATATCCAGTCAGGCACTGTTACAGTAGACATTTCTGGCACACAACCCATTACCACAGATAGCATCACTATTGCCGAATTAACTTTTCAGGTACCAGCAGGGACTACATCACAAGAGATTATCTTAGACTTGGTGGAAGGAAGAGTTGGCAGAATCGCATCGGGTCAAGACACTGTTCCGGCACAGTTAATAGATGGACGGTTGACTATTGTAGATGTAGATGAAAGCGCCCCTGTTATCACCCCCAGTCAAACCTTCACCTACCCAGAAAACCAAGCAGAAAACTTTATCGTCGGAACCGTAGCAGCTACCGATGACGTAGCTGTTACAGGGTACACCATAGTCAGTGGAAACGACGATGGATTCTTCACCATTAACAACAGTGGCGAAATTACCCTGACAGCAGCAGGAATCGCCGCTGCAGCCAACGATTTTGAAACATTACCAAATAGTTTCACACTGGGAATTACAGCTACAGACGCGGCGGGGAATACTTCCACCGCTACAGATGTCACCATTACAGTTACAGATGTAGATGAAAGCGCCCCTGTTATCACCCCCAGTCAAACCTTCACCTACCCAGAAAACCAAGCAGAAAACTTTATCGTCGGAACCGTAGCAGCTACCGATGACGTAGCTGTTACAGGGTACACCATAGTCAGTGGAAACGACGATGGATTCTTCACCATTAACAACAGTGGCGAAATTACCCTGACAGCAGCAGGAATCGCCGCTGCAGCCAACGATTTTGAAACATTACCAAATAGTTTCACACTGGGAATTACAGCTACAGACGCGGCGGGGAATACTTCCACCGCTACAGATGTCACCATTACAGTTACAGATGTAGATGAAAGCGCCCCTGTTATCACCCCCAGTCAAACCTTCACCTACCCAGAAAACCAAGCAGCAGGTTACCAAGTAGGAACCGTAGCAGCTACCGATGACGTAGCTGTTACAGGGTACACCATAGTCAGTGGAAACGACGATGGATTCTTCACCATTAACAACAGTGGCGAAATTACCCTGACAGCAGCAGGAATCGCCGCTGCAGCCAACGATTTTGAAACATTACCAAATAGTTTCACCCTGGGAATTACAGCTACAGACGCGGACGGGAATACTTCCACCGCTACAGATGTCACCATTACAGTTACAGATGTAGATGAAAGCGCCCCTGTTATCACCCCCAGTCAAACCTTCACCTACCCAGAAAACCAAGCAGAAAACTTTATCGTCGGAACCGTAGCAGCTACCGATGACGTAGCTGTTACAGGGTACACCATAGTCAGTGGAAACGACGATGGATTCTTCACCATTAACAACAGTGGCGAAATTACCCTGACAGCAGCAGGAATCGCCGCTGCAGCCAACGATTTTGAAACATTACCAAATAGTTTCACACTGGGAATTACAGCTACAGACGCGGCGGGGAATACTTCCACCGCTACAGATGTCACCATTACAGTTACAGATGTAGATGAAAGCGCCCCTGTTATCACCCCCAGTCAAACCTTCACCTACCCAGAAAACCAAGCAGAAAACTTTATCGTCGGAACCGTAGCAGCTACCGATGACGTAGCTGTTACAGGGTACACCATAGTCAGTGGAAACGACGATGGATTCTTCACCATTAACAACAGTGGCGAAATTACCCTGACAGCAGCAGGAATCGCCGCTGCAGCCAACGATTTTGAAACATTACCAAATAGTTTCACACTGGGAATTACAGCTACAGACGCGGCGGGGAATACTTCCACCGCTACAGATGTCACCATTACAGTTACAGATGTAGATGAAAGCGCCCCTGTTATCACCCCCAGTCAAACCTTCACCTACCCAGAAAACCAAGCAGAAAACTTTATCGTCGGAACCGTAGCAGCTACCGATGACGTAGCTGTTACAGGGTACACCATAGTCAGTGGAAACGACGATGGATTCTTCACCATTAACAACAGTGGCGAAATTACCCTGACAGCAGCAGGAATCGCCGCTGCAGCCAACGATTTTGAAACATTACCAAATAGTTTCACACTGGGAATTACAGCTACAGACGCGGCGGGGAATACTTCCACCGCTACAGATGTCACCATTACAGTTACAGATGTAGATGAAAGCGCCCCTGTTATCACCCCCAGTCAAACCTTCACCTACCCAGAAAACCAAGCAGAAAACTTTATCGTCGGAACCGTAGCAGCTACCGATGACGTAGCTGTTACAGGGTACACCATAGTCAGTGGAAACGACGATGGATTCTTCACCATTAACAACAGTGGCGAAATTACCCTGACAGCAGCAGGAATCGCCGCTGCAGCCAACGATTTTGAAACATTACCAAATAGTTTCACACTGGGAATTACAGCTACAGACGCGGCGGGGAATACTTCCACCGCTACAGATGTCACCATTACAGTTACAGATGTAGATGAAAGCGCCCCTGTTATCACCCCCAGTCAAACCTTCACCTACCCAGAAAACCAAGCAGAAAACTTTATCGTCGGAACCGTAGCAGCTACCGATGACGTAGCTGTTACAGGGTACACCATAGTCAGTGGAAACGACGATGGATTCTTCACCATTAACAACAGTGGCGAAATTACCCTGACAGCAGCAGGAATCGCCGCTGCAGCCAACGATTTTGAAACATTACCAAATAGTTTCACCCTGGGAATTACAGCTACAGACGCGGACGGGAATACTTCCACCGCTACAGATGTCACCATTACAGTTACAGATGTAGATGAAAGCGCCCCTGTTATCACCCCCAGTCAAACCTTCACCTACCCAGAAAACCAAGCAGAAAACTTTATCGTCGGAACCGTAGCAGCTACCGATGACGTAGCTGTTACAGGGTACACCATAGTCAGTGGAAACGACGATGGATTCTTCACCATTAACAACAGTGGCGAAATTACCCTGACAGCAGCAGGAATCGCCGCTGCAGCCAACGATTTTGAAACATTACCAAATAGTTTCACCCTGGGAATTACAGCTACAGACGCGGACGGGAATACTTCCACCGCTACAGATGTCACCATTACAGTTACAGATGTAGATGAAAGCGCCCCTGTTATCACCCCCAGTCAAACCTTCACCTACCCAGAAAACCAAGCAGCAGGTTACCAAGTAGGAACCGTAGCAGCTACCGATGACGTAGCTGTTACAGGGTACACCATAGTCAGTGGAAACGACGATGGATTCTTCACCATTAACAACAGTGGCGAAATTACCCTGACAGCAGCAGGAATCGCCGCTGCAGCCAACGATTTTGAAACATTACCAAATAGTTTCACCCTGGGAATTACAGCTACAGACGCGGACGGGAATACTTCCACCGCTACAGATGTCACCATTACAGTTACAGATGTAGATGAAAGCGCCCCTGTTATCACCCCCAGTCAAACCTTCACCTACCCAGAAAACCAAGCAGAAAACTTTATCGTCGGAACCGTAGCAGCTACCGATGACGTAGCTGTTACAGGGTACACCATAGTCAGTGGAAACGACGATGGATTCTTCACCATTAACAACAGTGGCGAAATTACCCTGACAGCAGCAGGAATCGCCGCTGCAGCCAACGATTTTGAAACATTACCAAATAGTTTCACCCTGGGAATTACAGCTACAGACGCGGACGGGAATACTTCCACCGCTACAGATGTCACCATTACAGTTACAGATGTAGATGAAAGCGCCCCTGTTATCACCCCCAGTCAAACCTTCACCTACCCAGAAAACCAAGCAGAAAACTTTATCGTCGGAACCGTAGCAGCTACCGATGACGTAGCTGTTACAGGGTACACCATAGTCAGTGGAAACGACGATGGATTCTTCACCATTAACAACAGTGGCGAAATTACCCTGACAGCAGCAGGAATCGCCGCTGCAGCCAACGATTTTGAAACATTACCAAATAGTTTCACACTGGGAATTACAGCTACAGACGCGGACGGGAATACTTCCACCGCTACAGATGTCACCATTACAGTTACAGATGTAGATGAAAGCGCCCCTGTTATCACCCCCAGTCAAACCTTCACCTACCCAGAAAACCAAGCAGAAAACTTTATCGTCGGAACCGTAGCAGCTACCGATGACGTAGCTGTTACAGGGTACACCATAGTCAGTGGAAACGACGATGGATTCTTCACCATTAACAACAGTGGCGAAATTACCCTGACAGCAGCAGGAATCGCCGCTGCAGCCAACGATTTTGAAACATTACCAAATAGTTTCACACTGGGAATTACAGCTACAGACGCGGCGGGGAATACTTCCACCGCTACAGATGTCACCATTACAGTTACAGATGTAGATGAAAGCGCCCCTGTTATCACCCCCAGTCAAACCTTCACCTACCCAGAAAACCAAGCAGAAAACTTTATCGTCGGAACCGTAGCAGCTACCGATGACGTAGCTGTTACAGGGTACACCATAGTCAGTGGAAACGACGATGGATTCTTCACCATTAACAACACTGGCGAAATTACCCTGACAGCAGCAGGAATCGCCGCTGCAGCCAACGACTTTGAAACATTACCAAACAGTTTCACACTGGGAATTACAGCTACAGACGCGGCGGGGAATACTTCCACTGCTACAGATGTCACCATTACAGTTACAGATGTAGATGATGATGATGTTCTCCCCAGCCTAGCGATCGCCCCCACTAATGCAACAAGGGCTGAAGGTAACTCAGGTACTACCCCCTTCACTTTCACAGTTACCCGTAGTGGAGATATCACAGGTACAAGCACTGCTAACTGGGAGGTTACAGGTACAGGTGCTAACGCCGCCGACTTTGGCGGAAACCTCCCCACAGGTACAGTCACCTTTGCATCTGGGGAAAGATCTCAAGTAATTACAGTCAATGTCAGTGGTGACAGCGCAGTTGAACTAGATGAAAGTTTTACCGTTACCTTGTCTAACCCCAGTAACGCCACCATTACCACGGCTACCGCTACCGGGACAATTCTCAATGATGACTTCTCTATTGCTATTGCAAATGATTTAACCAGTAACCCAGGGGAAACAATCACAGTCCCTGTAACCCTCAATGGTGCTACTGGAGTTGACTCCATCAACTTTAGAATCAATTACAACAGCGCCATTACTTTAACTGGGGTCAACAGTGGGGAGTTACCACAAGGGTTTACTTTAACACCAAATATCCAGTCAGGCACTGTTACAGTAGACATTTCTGGCACACAACCCATCACCACAGGTAGTATCACTATTGCCGAATTAACTTTTCAGGTACCAGCAGGGACTACATCACAAGAGATTATCTTAGACTTGGTGGAAGGAAGAGTTGGCAGAATCGCATCGGGTCAAGACACTGTTCCGGCACAGTTAATAGATGGACGGTTGACTATTGTAGATGTAGATGAAAGCGCCCCTGTTATCACCCCCAGTCAAACCTTCACCTACCCAGAAAACCAAGCAGAAAACTTTATCGTCGGAACCGTAGCAGCTACCGATGACGTAGCTGTTACAGGGTACACCATAGTCAGTGGAAACGACGATGGATTCTTCACCATTAACAACACTGGCGAAATTACCCTGACAGCAGCAGGAATCGCCGCTGCAGCCAACGACTTTGAAACATTACCAAACAGTTTCACCCTGGGAATTACCGCTACAGACGCGGCGGGGAATACTTCGACCGCTACAGATGTCACCATTACAGTTACAGATGTAGATGATGATGATGTTCTCCCCAGCCTAGCGATCGCCCCCACTAATGCAACAAGGGCTGAAGGTAACTCAGGTACTACCCCCTTCACTTTCAAAGTTACCCGTAGTGGAGATAATATCACAGGTACAAGCACTGCTAACTGGGAGGTTACAGGTACAGGTGCTAACGCTGCCGACTTTGGCGGAAACCTCCCCACAGGTACAGTCACCTTTGCAGCAGGGGTTGAATCTCAAATCATTACAGTCAATGTCAGTGGTGATACGGTAGTTGAACCCAATGAAACCTTTAGGGTTACTTTGTCAGAGGCTACTAATGCCACTATTACCACTGCTACTGCTACGGGAACTATTTTCGATGACGATACAATTTTGCTATCGCCAACGCTGAATCAGGGGTTAATTATTGAAGAAGAGCTGCGACAAACAGAGGATATTGATGCTATTCTTGGGCGACTACGGGCTGCTATTCCGGAAGCTCAGTTATATGTACCACCGTTGTCATTTACAGTTCGACCTCTAAGTGGGAATGAGTTCCCTGAGATAGTTCGGATAGAAGTGGACTTTGCCGAACGCCCCCCAGGCACACCTGACTATTTTGGTGTAGCCAAACAGGATGAAAATGGTAATTTCTTCCGCTTGACACTTAACCCTGCTGAGGGGGAAGTGGGGGCGATACTGCGAGACAGAGATGGTAATGATCGCATTGATGGGGCAACTCTGTTCTTAAAAGACAGGACTAGTGCAGATCAAACCATACAGGAAACGGGAGACTTAGATACAAGACAGGGCGTGATTACTGATCCCGTTCTTCCGCTGGCGCGAGATACTGATCCACCCACAGTCGTAATCACAGATGATGAACCAGGGGTGGCTAACATTGCCGGGGGTGACATCACCTATACCTTTACCTTCAGTGAAGCAGTGACCGGATTGACCGCAGAGGAGATTACAGTCACCAACGGTATCAAGGGAACCTTTACAGAAGTCAGTGGTACTGAGTACACCTTAGTCGTTACACCTAATGCTAACTTTGAAGGTGATCTAAAAGTGGCTGTAGCAGAGGGAGCCGCCATTGATGGTGCTGGTAACCCCAGCCTTGCCTCCGAAGAATCAGTACAGCGAGTTGATACCCTAGCACCCACAGTCAAAATTACCAGGGTTGGTGAAGAAAATGATATCCCTGTACTAGGTACAGTTGTAGTAGGTACAGCAGAACCAGGTAGTGGTGATGTCACCATCAAGTACGGCATTGAAGAAGATAGTGAAGTTCTTGCTACAGCCCCGGTGGATGAAAATGGCAACTTCACCTACAGCCTGACAGAAAAGGACATCACCATCATTGGAAACAGAGATAAAAGCATCATAGCCACCCAAACAGATGCAGCCGGCAATATTGGTACATTCACCTTCCCCTTAAAGGGAGATCCCACCGCTGGCCTATTTACACAGACTAGCAGCGGATTTGTCTTGACATTCGATGCTGACCTAAATCTCAGTGTCCTTAACCTTTACAGGGGATTAGATGTAGCCGATTTACCAGACATCACCCTCACAGATGGTGACGGAAATATCATCAATGGCTCACTGATTTGGGATGAAACTGCTAAGACCCTCACCTTTGTTAAGACTGGTGATATCCTAGAACCGGGTAGTTACACCCTGACCCTGGAGAGCCGCCCAGATGGCTTGGTCTATACTAACGGTGAGTTAATCGAAGATGGTGATGGTACCCCCGATGGTCAATTTAAATGGGAATTTACGGTGGAGAGTCAGACAGCACCAGTCCTGAGCTTACCTGACTTTAGCCGCGCACCGGGTCAAGGTGTAGATGTTCCCGCGGGGGATAACCTCATTGGTCTACCCATCCGGATAAGTAACCCCAACGGTGTTGATAATATTAGCTTCACCTTGGAATATGACCGAGACCTCCTGGCTATTACCGGAGCAAATGTAGCCGCTGCTGGTCTGGACGAGTACTCCTGACCTGAGTACACCAGGACGAGCTCAATTTACTTTGACTGGACCTGCTCTGAGCAATAACACCGATTTAATTTTCCTCACAGCTGAGGTCCCTGAGAGTGCGAGCTACCGTAATTCTGGTTTATTACGAATCAATCCAGGTGCTGGATTGGTGGGAGATAGTGCAGTCCAACTAGTAGCAAACTTCGGAGATACCACAGGAAATCAAGAGTACAGCGCTCTTGATGCCTCCTTGATTGCACGGGTGAGTGTAGGGTTGGATACAGGATTTAGAGCCTTCCCAGTCACTGATCCGCTTATTCTGGGAGACATTACAGGTAACGGAGAATTGTCTGCATTGGATGCTGCTAGTGTAGCCCAACGATCGGTAGGTCTTTCTGTTCCCGAAATTCCTGTATAGAAGCATATTGAAAGGAGGGTATTATAGGATTTGAGTGTGGCGGTAAAAACCGCCACTATATCCGTAAGCCTTTTAAATACTTGAGTCTGAATAAACAGATTCACTAAGGGTAGTCAAATTGTTTTGCGAGTGTTGCTGTACCAGGTATAAATGTGTTAATAATTGCAATTTAATACAGCAACATTACTTAAACAGACTCAAATAGACCAACATCTTAGTTTAGGAGAAAAATGTTATGGCAACTCTTTTCATCCCCAATCAAACTGTAAAACCTGGGGAAACAATTGAAATTCCGATTAACATCGATGACGCTACTGGAGTGTTAGCGATCGATTTGGAAATCAAATATGACACCGCATTAATTGATTTAAATAACATAGTCCTCGGCGATTTAAATTTAAATCGAAATTTTTCTATCGTTCCTAACATTATTGAAGCAGAAGGTATTGCCAGGGTAGCGATATTCGGCACTACAGCCCTGACAGAAGGTGAGGGTAGCATTGCCAAATTGAGGTTGACAGTTCCCGAAAGTAGTTCAGGGGAAATCACCTTAGATTTAGTAACAGCAGACATTAATGAGGAGCCAGTGGGTACTTTAACCGATGGAGTCCTCACTATTCAAGACGTAATTCTCCCCAGCCTAGCGATCGCCCCCATTAATGCTATACGCTTAGAGGGGAACGAAGGACTTACCCCCTTTACCTTCACAGTTACCCGCACAGGGGACAGCACAGGTACAAGTAGTGCTAACTGGGCGGTTACAGGTACAGGTGCCAACGCCGCTACTGCTGATGACTTTGGCGGAACTCTCCCTACAGGTACAGTCACTTTTGTACCAGGGAAAGGACAAGGGAAGTTACAGTCAATGTCCAAGGTGACACGATACCTGAACAAAATGAAACTTTTAGGGTGACCTTGACAGAGGCTAATAATGCCACCATTACCACCGCCACTGCTACGGGAACTATTATCAATGACGATGGCGATCGCCAACAAATATCTTCAGGGGATAACTTATTGGCTGTACCCAATAGTACTGTGAGTGTTCCCCTGTTCTACAACACTTCCAATGGTGACAATACCCTCACTGGTATTAGTCTGCGGTTGCACTACAATTCCAATGAACTGAGTTTCCAAAATGTAGAAAACCTCTTCAATAACAATCTATTTGTTAGAGTAGACGACCTGGCTGATGATCAGGACCTAGACAACGACCCCCAAAGCGATCGCTATATCCAATTTGGCTATACTGACTTTGCTGGTAACTGGCCTAACCAAACTCTACCGTTAAAATTAGGGGATTTCAACTTTACTACTACTGAGAACTTTAATGGCACCCAAATCAAGGTGACTTCAATAGAGACAGCGACAGGTTACACCCTAGAAAGTCTACCAATTAGCGTCAATGAAGCAGTGGATACCATAGCACCCACAGTCACCATTAGCGACAATGTAGAGGGAGTAGCTACAGGAGACATAACCTACACGTTCACCTTCAGTGAAGCAGTGACCGGCTTGACCGCAGAGGAGATTACAGTCACCAACGGTACCAAGGGAACCTTTACAGAAGTCAGTGGTACTGAGTACACCTTAGTCGTTACACCTAATGCTAACTTTGCCGGTGATTTAACAGTAGCGGTAGCAGCGGGAGCCGCCATTGATGGTGCTGGTAACCCCAGTAATGCCGCACAGTCCACCCAAGCAGTGGATACCATAGCACCCACAGTCACCATTAGCGACAATGTAGAGGGAGTAGCTACAGGAGACATAACCTACACCTTCACCTTCAGTGAAGCAGTGACCGGCTTGACCGCAGAGGAGATTACAGTCACCAACGGTACCAAGGGAACCTTTACAGAAGTCAGTGGTACTGAGTACACCTTAGTCGTTACACCTAATGCTAACTTTGCCGGTGATTTAACAGTAGCGGTAGCAGCGGGAGCCGCCATTGATGGTGCTGGTAACCCCAGTAATGCCGCGCAGTCCACCCAAGCAGTGGATACCATAGCACCCACAGTTACCATTAGCGACAATGTAGAGGGAGTAGCTACAGGGGATATAACCTACACCTTCACCTTCAGTGAAGCAGTGACCGGCTTGACCGCAGAGGAGATTACAGTCACCAACGGTATCAAGGGAACCTTTACAGAAGTCAGTGGTACTGAGTACACCTTAGTCGTTACACCTAATGCTAACTTTGCCGGTGATTTAACAGTAGCGGTAGCAGCGGGAGCCGCCATTGATGGTGCTGGTAACCCCAGTAATGCCGCGCAGTCCACCCAAGCAGTGGATACCATAGCACCCACAGTCACCATTAGCGACAATGTAGAGGGAATAGCTACAGGAGACATAACCTACACGTTCACCTTCAGTGAAGCAGTGACCGGCTTGACCGCAGAGGAGATTACAGTCACCAACGGTACAAAGGGAACCTTTACAGAAGTCAGTGGTACTGAGTACACCTTAGTCGTTACACCTAATGCTAACTTTGCCGGTGATTTAATAGTAGCGGTAGCAGCGGGAGCCGCCATTGATGGTGCTGGTAACCCCAGTAATGCCGCACAGTCCACCCAAGCAGTGGATACCATAGCACCCACTTTCATTGCGATCGCCCCCACTAATGCTATACGCTTAGAGGGGAACGAAGGACTTACAGCTTTCACCTTCACAGTTACCCGCACCGGAGACACCACAGGTACAAGTAGTGCTAACTGGGAGGTTACAAGTACAAGTACCAACGCCGACGACTTTGGCGGAACTCTCCCCACAGGTACAGTCACCTTTGCAGCAGGGGTTGAATCTCAAGTAATTACAGTCAATGTCAGTGGTGACACCGTAGTTGAACTAGAAGAAGCCTTTACCGTTACTTTGTCTGGTGCGACTAACAGCACCATTACCACAGCTACCGCTACGGGGACAATTCAAAATGATGACTTCTCTATTGCTATTGCAAATGATTTAACCAGTAACCCGGGGCAAACAATCACAGTCCCTGTAACCCTCAATGGTGCTACTGGAGTTGACTCCATCAACTTTAGAATCAATTACAACAGCGCCATTACTTTAACTGGGGTCAACAGTGGGGACTTACCACAAGGTTTAACTTTAACACCAAATATCCAGTCAGGCACTGTTAGGGTAGACATTTCGGGGATACAACCCATTACCGCAGATAGCATCACCATTGCCGAATTAACTTTTCAGGTACCAGCAGGAACTACAGCACAAGAGATTATCTTAGACCTGGTGGAAGGAAGAGTTGGCAAAATCGCGTCGGCTCAAGACACTGTTCCGGCACAGTTAATAGATGGACGGTTGACTATTGTAGATACCACAGAACCAAGCCTAGCGATCGCCCCCATTAATGCTATACGCTTAGAGGGGAACGAAGGACTTACCCCCTTTACCTTCACAGTTACCCGCACAGGAGACAGCACAGGTACAAGTAGTGCTAACTGGGCGGTTACAGGTACAGGTGCCAACGCTGCTAACGCCGCCGACTTTGGCGGAACTCTCCCCACAGGTACAGTCACCTTTGCAGCAGGGGTTGAATCTCAAGTAATTACAGTCAATGTCAGTGGTGACAGCGCAGTTGAACTAGACGAGAGCTTTACCGTTACCTTATCTAGTCCCAGTAACGCCACCATTACCACAGCTACCGCTACTGGGACAATTCTCAATGATGATATACCGGCAATTGATAGCACATTATCTATCGCCCCCACTAATGCAACACAGGCTGAAGGTAATGAAGGACTCACCCCCTTTACCTTCACAGTTACCCGCACAGGGACCGCACAGGTACAAGTAGTGCTAACTGGGCGGTAACAGGTACAGGTGCCAACGCTGCTAACGCCGCCGACTTTGGCGGAACTCTCCCCACAGGTACAGTCACCTTTGCAGCAGGGGTTGAATCTCAAGTAATTACAGTCAATGTCAGTGGTGACAGCGCAGTTGAACTAGATGAAGCCTTTACCGTTACTTTGTCTAACCCCAGTAACGCCACCATTACCACGGCTACTGCTACCGGGACAATTGAAAATGATGATGATGCACCCACAGTCACCATTACTAGTCAAGCAGTAGATGCCTCTCCCCGTGGAGATCAGGACTATCAGTTTCAAGTCCTCTACACCTTCGCCTTCAGTGAACCAGTCACAGGCTTCGCTGCTGATGATATCACTGTCACCAATGGTACTAAGGGAACATTTACAGCAGTCAGTGGTACTGAGTACAGGTTGCTAGTTGACACCGATGTAGTTAACCGTGATGCGCCTGATCAAACAGGGTTAAGAGTTGATGTACGCGATCAAGCCGCCATTGGTATTAGTGGGAATCCCAGCGCTGCGGCTTCATTGCTAGCACCAGCAGCCCCTGTAATTAACTTGGTCGCGGGAGATGACATAGTTAACAGACGAGAAAAGCTGGATGGTTTTAACATCACCGGTACTGGTGCACCAGGGGCAGAGATTATCGTCAGGTTTGACAGTGAGCCGAATAGTCAGAGACCTGGGAAACAAGCTACTGTACAGCCTGATGGCACATGGTCAATTGTTATTAACGACGGTGATGTGTCAGGGTTTACTGAGGGCGAAGAAGGCATCTTTGTTTATCAGAACTTGAATGGCAATGTTAGCCCTCAAAGAAGTCGGTTTATTAACGTTGATACTGTACTACCCACGGTTACTATCACCAGAGAGCAAAATCTTAATGGGACTTTCCTCTACACCTTCACCTTCAATGAACCAGTCACGGACTTTACCGCAGAGGAGATACAAGTATTCAATGCTGCTAAGGCACAATTCAGCCAAGTTCGCGACGATCAATACACCGATCAATACACCTTAGTAGTCCTACCCGGTGAAAACTTTGAAGACCAGTTGTTGATAGGAGATTCAGTGGACATTGGATCTTGCCGGTAATCCGAGTCAGGGTGTTCTCAGAAATATAGGCGCTCCCGGAGAAGACGGACAAGACGGACAACCAGGTACTCCCGGACAACCAGGCGCACAAGGTCCCCAAGGTCCACAAGGTCCCCAAGGTCCTCAAGGTCCCCAAGGTCCCCAAGGTCCTGCAGGACAACCAGGTACTCCCGGACAACCAGGTACTCCCGGACAACCAGGCGCACAAGGTCCCCAAGGTCCTCAAGGTCCCCAAGGTCCTCAAGGTCCTCAAGGTCCCCAAGGTCCTGCAGGACAACCAGGTACTCCCGGACAACCAGGTACTCCCGGACAACCAGGCGCACAAGGTCCACAAGGGCCACAAGGTCCACAAGGTCCCCAAGGGCCAGACGGACAACCAGGCGCACAAGGTCCCCAAGGTCCTCAAGGTCCCCAAGGTCCTGCAGGACAACCAGGTACTCCCGGACAACCAGGTACTCCCGGACAACCAGGTACTCCCGGACAACCAGGTACTGTAACTATCATCGACCCGAACACCGGAACACCTCTACAGCAACCCTTTGATACTGTCTTTAGATTCTCTGTCACCGGTGCAAGCCCCTCATCTCAGGTACTGGAGGTTGTGTTTGCGGACGGTAGAACTCAAAGTATTCTCACCACTCTGGGTGATGCCTCTGGCCTACCTGATGGTATTGGTTCTATCCTTAACGATCTCCAGTCAGGACTGATCAATATCTCCTCCGCGGATGGTAATGTGACGAGGTTCCAATTGCGCCAGCTGGGAACTGGTACTATTACCCCCTTAACGATTGGTGAGGTTACAGCTAATGGTTTGACCCTGAGTGGTGGTGGCTTTAACATTGCTGCATCGGTTCTGGGCAGACCAGGAGATACAGAGACTGTAAAAATCTTTACTCAGAAGATTGAGTCCGCGAACGGTGAGGAACTAGAAGCGATTAGCCTCAACAACCTGGACACTTCGACTGTGACCGGGGATACAGTCACTGTTAAGGTGGATGCTACCCTGTACCGGGAAGCTGCTTTTGACAATCTAGTGGGCTTCTACTTGGCGGACAAAACTACAGGGGCTGTGGTTGATAAACTAACTGGTGACAGTATCGCTGAACTGGGCGATCGCAATGCCTATCTAAGTGCTGTGCGTGACAATGCATTATTGAGTGGTAGGGTTGGCAATAACCAAAGCACAAATTTAAGCAGTACCTTTGAAGTTAGCTCTAGTCTTGACTTGTCAGACTATGTGCTGCTACCATTCCTAGTAGCGAATGGTGACCTCAACTCAGTGAGTAATGATTTTAGTAACCTATTTGTCACCGGTGTAGGTACTAACGTGTCAAACAGCAGCCAGATACAGTTGTTGGGTAACAATGTCTTCGGCTTTGAAGATATAGCCGGCGGCGGTGACAACGACTTTGATGACATGATTGCTCAGGTTGGAGGACTAAGCGTGGTATAAACTCGCAACCTGTCACAGCAGGTCTACGCCTACCTGTTTTGAGATGGCAGACCTGCTAACTAGGTCAACATAATTAGCAGATAGATATCCGTGCGAGTGTAACTGTAAGTTACACTCGCATATCTACGTATGAGTTGAGTGCTATCTCTGTAAAAAATTAAAACTGTAACCAATACCAACAGCCAGAAGTGAGCCAGATTCAGTATTACTTAGAGCATCCCCATAGATCACCGCCACACTCAATGGTACGGTCTGCACAGGAATAAAGGAGGCTCCCAAATTCAACCCGCGACCGCTCCAGGCGGAACTTACGGCTACTTGGGGATGTACCTGGATACCAGCCCCCGCAATTACCCCAACGCCGGAATTAGAGTTAGAAAAGAAGGGAGCGCCGCCTAGACCCAAAGACAGGGTGACAGGTAAAGAATTATTAGGGCTTTGGGGTGTTAAAAGGTGATACGCACTAACTACACCATAAACACTAGAGGGAAATGTTCCCCCCGCGTCGTCACCATAGTTAGTAAAGTTATTCCATCCCACAGCTGCTGCTATTTGGGTGGTACTGTTAGAAACTAAGGAGCGATGTACTTTGGCATCAACTGAACCATTTTGGGCGAAGCTTCTAATACTCAGGTTATTGTAAATCACCTCTAAGCCTAGGGACTCTCTGGAGTTACCCAGGCCAAAACCAAGGGATGTACCCCCGTCAACCTCTGGTCTGACGTTATCAGAGGTTGACCCAGCAAGACTGATAAACATATCCCCCCAATTAGCGCCAAAAGCTGTGGGGATTCCAGCTGAAGCGGAAGGGGAATAGACCCGGCGCTGAATCACATCAAAAATAGGGGTAACTCTCAACTCCTGGCGTAGTTGGTCAGCAGACCTTTCGGGAGTTATCTGCTTAGTCCCGATACTGTCTACTAAGAGCATCTGTGCAGACTCCTGTGTGAGTTCTGAAGCAATTACCCCTAACTCAGACGTTGCTGTGACCGTGGGGGGGACATCAGGTAACCCAGCATGACTAGCGGTAGCTAAAAATGCTAGACTTCCTAAACTCAGACCCAGGGATCTGAAAAACCATAACTGATCACCTACCATGTAACTCCTCACTTTGGGGGTTTGAGTTGTTTGATTGATACTTTACCCCACTACTTTATACTTTGGTGGGTATGATTGTTACCCTGTTATAATTATACCTAAAGATTAACTTGATTGTTCTAAATATTGCTGATAACCCAACTGTTCTAGTTTGGCTTGCTTGTCCATGACTGATGCAGCTAGACTCTGGCGATACTCTTGAACCTGAGCAAGTAATTCTGGTTGGTGGGTAGCGAGAATTTGCACTGCTAAAAGTCCGGCGTTTTTGGCGTTCCCTATGGCTACTGTGGCGACTGGGATACCGGCGGGCATTTGTACGATAGAATATAAGGAATCAATTCCTTGTAAATTCCGGGTAGCTACGGGAACCCCAATTACTGGCAATGGTGTTAAAGATGCTACCATACCGGGAAGATGGGCTGCACCCCCAGCACCAGCAATAATTACTTTAATACCTCTATGGTGAGCGGTTTGGGCATATTCAACCATGCGTTCTGGGGTGCGATGGGCAGAAACGATCGCCACTTCAGTTTCTATACCAAATTCGGCACAAACTGCGATCGCATCTTTCATAGTGGGTAAGTCGGAATCGCTACCCATGATAATACCAATAATAGGAGCCATATATTAATTGCTGTGAGAGGATGTTGTAAAAGTTATCATTAGTGTATCAAATCTTGTTTTACCCCACTTTCTCTGTTCCCCGTTCCCTGTTCCCCGTTCCCTGTTCCCCGTTCCCTGTTCCCTCTTCCCCCTCTTACTTATTATGAACACAGATAAATTTTTACCACCAGAGGTAGAGAATATAATTAATGCGCGAGTCCCTGGTTATGAAGGTTTACAGCGCATCTGTATTAACCATCAAGGGGTAGTTGAGGAAATTACCCCTATGATTCCAGGATTTTCTAGTTGTGGGTTTTCACTAGATGTCGGTGGTGATTGGATTTCTTTAGGTGGTGTTGATTTACAGATTAATGGTGCTTTAGGTTTAGCATTTCCGGAGTTAACCGGGGATAATTCCCATATATTGCCCAAGATATCCATTTTTTTAGAGGATATGGGCATAGATGGATATTTACCAACCTTAGTTACCACCTCAATAGATAATATACAGCGATCGCTGGGGATAATTGCCGATTTTAGCACCACTCAAAGGGTAGGTGCGAAGATTCTAGGAGTACATTTAGAGGGTCCATTTTTAAACTACCACAAGCGCGGCGCACACCCACAAGAATATTTACTACCTCTGACAATTGAGCAAGTCAAAAGAGTTTTGGGGGATTATGCCCAGATTGTCAAAGTGATCACCTTAGCCCCAGAATTAGACAGTACAGGGCAAGTAATACCCTATTTGCGTTCTTTGGGGATAATTGTCAGTTTAGGGCATTCCCTGGCGACAGCAGCCCAAGCAGAGGCGGCGTTTAACCAAGGGGCGACCATGGTAACCCATGCTTTTAACGCTATGCCCCCATTACACCACCGGGAACCGGGGTTACTAGGTGCTGCAATTACCCATCCTCATGTCATGTGTGGTTTTATTGCTGATGGTGAACACATTACACCCATGATGTTAGATATTCTCCTGCGCGCCAACCAGCAAAAACTATTTTTAGTCAGTGATGCGCTCGCACCCCTGGGGTTACCCGATGGGGTGTATCCTTGGGACAGTAGGGAAATAGAAGTGAAAAACGGTACAGCAAGGTTAGCAGATGGGACATTATCCGGGACAACTTTACCCTTGTTAGTGGGAGTGCAAAACTTGGTCAAGTGGGGGATTTGTGATGTGGGAGGTGCGATCGCCCTAGCTACTAATGTACCCAGACAAGCTCTAAATTTACCAGGAATAATTTCCCACCCCAAAACTGGTTTGTTACGTTGGCGTTGGGATGAAATTACCAAAGAACTAACTTGGGAAAGATTATGAATTGTTGACAGAGCCGAAATCAAAGATGCGCCTCACCCAATAACACAATAGAACCAGTCAACTCTTCAATTACCTGAGTTGTGACTTGACTAACAGCTAATCCCCCTGTGGTACGATAACGTACGGAGCGTAACACCGCTAAATCAAATCCTTGGGCTTCCCTAACTATAGTTTGAGCAACATCATCATCTACAATAGTTCGGATATGTGTATTTACCTTTAAGTGACTTTTAGAGACAATTTCAGTTAATTGAGTTGTAAATTCTTCTACTAAATTAGTAGGGGTTTTGCTGTTAGAGACGTGTAACAGTACAACCTCCGACTGATTCACATCAGCCAACATTTCTGCAAACTTCCAAGCGCTGATAGTTTGAGGTCTTAAATCTCCAATGGGGACAATAATTCTCTCAATTGTTTTCGGACTTTTTACCAGACGAGCTACCGCGACTGGACAGTGAGAAGACCAGAAAACACTATCAATCACATTACCAAATAATCTGGCACGTAAACCTGTGGTGCGAGACCAACCCATCACGACTAAATTAGCATTTTGTTCTCGACTGGTGCGACTAATTGCTAAAGCTATATCATCATCAATGCGAACTGCTGTAGAAACCTGAACATTAAACTCGGCGCTAATTTCCTCAGCTAGTTTCAACCTTTGCTGACTTTGCTCTAGTGATATTCCTAATTGGGGGTCATCCATGTGAACATGGGCTTTATTAATAGCTAATGGTAAAATTTTTCCAGACTGATGTTGAGCTATTAAAGCCGCCATTTCAATTAAGTAGCGTTGGTTGCGGGAGTTATGTATTGGTACTACGACAGTGAATGGATGCTGAGTTGGTTCTAGGGGTTGTGCGTCATGATGTTCCCACCAAGTTGCTAAACTTTCTGTTTCAAAGTCGGTTTGCGGTACTTGTAATAAAGCTGCAAATCGAGCAGTAATCAATGGTGCCACAATTGAAGTAACTACCATGAGGACAATTATACTATTTAAGACACCTTCACTAATGAGCCTTTCACCAGCAGGGTTTAAGGCTTGATAAGCAACCAAGGATGCTGCTAAGGTGGCGGCTACTTGTGGTAATGACAATGACCACATTGTCAGCATTTCTACATTACTGTAGCGGTAGATTAATTTGGTCAAAAATGCCGCTATAAATTTGCTGAAAATTAAAGCTGTGACAATTACTAATGTTAACCAAATAGAACCGAGAGTTTTGATAAAGGCGGGAATATTAATTAACAGTCCCATGTCTACAAAAAAACAAGGGATAAATAGGACGCTACCAATAAACTCAATTTTTTCTTTAACTGGACTACGTCCTACAACATCATTGACTGCTAAACCTGCTAAAAATGCACCCACAATTTTTTCAACTCCCACAATCTGCGCTCCTACAGATGCGAGAAATAAAGCTAATAATATGAAGAGAAATTGATTACTTTGTTCATCTCCCGAACGGCGAAAAAATTCTTTACCAGCCCAATCAAAACCAAACAGGACAATCACAGAGTAAATTGCTAGTCCACCTAATAGGGTTATTAAACTCAGGGTAGAAAATTCTCCCCCATGAATTCCTACACAAATTGCTAATACTAATAAAGCAGCTGTGTCAGTGAAAATTGTCGCCCCTACTGTGACTGTGACTGCTTCATTCATCACCACTCCTAGACGGCTAACAATGGGATAAACCAAGAGGGTATGGGAGGCGAGTAAAGAACCAATCAGTACAGAAGCATTCCAACTAAAGTTAAAAAATCTCCCGACTAAGATACCAGAAATTAAGGGTACTAAAAATGTTAATATTCCAAAGACAATTGAGCGATTTTTAGTTCTGCGAAATTGTTCTAAATCAATTTCCAAACCTGCGACAAACATTAAGTAAACTTTGCCAATATCCGAGAGTAAGTTAACGGTTTCTGAATCGGAATCTAAAAATTTTAGCCCATTTTGTCCTAACAATACACCTGCTACCAGCAACCCTACTAGTCCAGGTATTCGCAGTCGCTCAAATATAGGCGGAACTGTAAAAATTACTGTCAGCAGAATTGTAAATTGAATAATAGGACTGTCAGTTATAAAATTTGATGTCATTGCTAATCAATAAAGCTAAATGAGTAAATCAATTATGTATACTGTATACAGATATTTAAAAATCTCATGAAAAAATATGTTTTTGAATGTAGTGATGGCTGCAATTATATTGTATGATTATATCTTAATCTAAAAAAGCAGAAAAAACAAGAGAATGGGGGTTTAGTCAGATGATTGAGAAATAGAGAAGTGTCAATGAAAAACATCTAACCTACTCCTGGCTGTAATCAGCAGGCTTTTGCTGGAGATGAAGAAAAAATAGAATTTTATCTCTTGAATCTCCAAACAACCAGAGAAATCGGCTATTATCTATAGTTGGTTTGTCGTACATGAGGAAAAGAACTTCTAAAAAAAATCTTGTAGAGTATTCGAGGCCTTGGTATTAATGATAATTTTAAGGATTGGGAACACTTAAAGATTTAACTTTATGAACGTAGCTGACGATAAAACCATTGTTCGTGAGTATTTTAATTCTACAGGCTTTGACCGGTGGCGACGCATTTACGGGGATGGGGAAGTTAATAAAGTTCAGTTAGATATCCGCAATGGACATCAACAAACCGTAGATACAGTTATTGGCTGGCTCAAAGATGATGGGAATTTATCAGAGTTATCAATCTGCGATGCTGGTTGTGGGGTAGGTAGTCTCAGCATCCCCTTGGGGGCAAATGGTGCTAAGATATACGCCAGCGATATTTCTGAGAAAATGGTCACGGAAGCTAAGGATAGAGCCTTGGCCACTTTGGAAAATGCCGAAAATACTACTTTCGCTGTTCAGGATTTAGAATCATTGAGTGGTAGTTACCACACTGTGATTTGCTTGGATGTTTTGATTCACTACCCCCAAGAAAAAGCCGATGAAATGATTTCTCATCTTTGTTCTTTAGCACAGTCAAGAATAATTATCAGTTTTGCGCCGAAAACCTGTGCTTTAAGTATACTCAAGAAAATTGGTAGTTTCTTTCCTGGACCGAGTAAAGCAACTCGCGCTTATCTCCACCGTGAGACTGATGTGGTGAAAATCCTGGAAAATAACGGCTTTGCAATCAAACGCCAAGCTATGACTAAAACTCGTTTTTATTACTCCCGTCTGCTAGAAGCAACCCGGAAATAAAATAGACAGATTTTACCTGAACTGCTGTTTTCAGGATTATGGTGGGTGAACCTGGCCTCACCCACCCGACTTGAACACCCTGGAAGCTTTTGACAACTCAAGCTAGAATCGCAAGCAAAGTTTAAAATCTGATGTGACACTATGAAAACTGCTGAAAAACTGGCTGCGGGTTGGTTATTGACACTGGGATTCATGTTTTTGACACTATCAGTTTCAGCGACACTTGAGAAAAAATCTGTCCTTAAGCCTATTTCCACAGGATATAATCAGGCTGTGGCAAAGGAGTTTATTAATCAACCTGCTGTTTATTACCTGGATAATACCGCCAGAAATGGGATGATCTTTGGTATACCCACAATGGTGTTAGGTGGTTGGTTAAGCTTGGGGTTATATCGTCAGAGCAAAAATGAGCAAAAAGCACTGCAGAAGCAACTAAGCGATCGCCTCCAATCCACTTTTTATCAAATGCTACAAGAAAATAACGGGCGCGTCACTGTTTTAGGCTTGGCGATGAATTGTCAACTACCAGCAGCTACAGCTAGAGAGTACTTAGATATCAAAGCTAAAGAATTCAATGGGGATTTTCAGGTCAGTGAAACAGGGGGGGTATCATATCATTTTGAGATCTAGAATCAATCATCATTAGCAATGGCACAAGTTTTTGTCAGCCTAGCTGCTGTTTTAGGCGGTTTATCCGTAGCCGCAGGTGCTTTCGCTGCTCATGCTTTGCGAGGTAAAATCAGTGAGCGATCGCTGGAAATTTTCGATACAGCCGCTCGTTATCAAATGTACCACGCTTTGGCACTTTTGTTAATAGCCTTACTAATTAGTCGTACAGCATCACCTCAACCCATGTTAGTAGCTAGTGGGTGGTTATTTATCATTGGTGTTGGCATTTTTTCCGGTAGCTTGTACGCACTGAGTGTAACTGGTTTGAAATACCTAGGCGCAATCACTCCCCTGGGTGGTGTGGCTTTCATTATTGGTTGGGGTATTTTGGCGGTTGCTGGTTCGGGTTTGAAGTTCTAAGAAGATGTTTGTCAAGTCATGATTAGTGTATCGAATATTATTTTACCCCACCCTCACCTTTCCCTTTATAAGGGAAAGGTGACTGGATTTGATTGTTTCGGTGTGTTGGGTGTGTTCCCTGTTCCCTTCAACAAAGATAATTTTTGATTTTTTTATTCAGCGCCGGGGATGGGTGCAAACCCTTGGCGTTGAATGTTTTCCGTCACTGTCCGCGGTTCTAAGAATTGCAGCAGATAATCAGGCCCTCCAGCTTTGGAACCTACCCCCGAAAGTTTGAAACCCCCAAAGGGTTGTCTGGCAACTATTGCACCTGTAATATTCCGGTTAATATAGACATTTCCTACTTCCAGGTCTGTCTGTGCTTGTTGAATGTGGGAGGGTGTTCTAGAATATAGTCCCCCTGTGAGGGCGTAGTTGGTACTGTTAGCTACTGCCAAAGCTTGGGTAAAATCTTTGACCCTGATTACCGCCAGGACTGGACCAAATATCTCTTGTTGGGCGATAGTGGCATCGGGTGGTACTTCACTAAAAATGACTGGACCGATATAATACCCCTGTGTAGGTGCGGTCATTTCCAAGGCGACTTGGGCTTGTGTCTTACCTGTGGCAATATATGCCAAAATGCGATCGCGTGCTTGAGCATCTATTACCGGTCCAACTTGGGTACTAGGTAACTCTGTTGCTCCAATATTCAGGGATTTTGTCGCTGCTACTAACCTCTGGACAAAAGTATCATATATCGGTTCGAGTACAATTACCCGGGAACAGGCAGAACATTTTTGTCCACTGTAACCAAATGCTGACTGTACTACCCCCACAACAGCTTGATCTAAATCAGCGCTTTCGTCCACAATAATTGCATTCTTCCCCCCCATTTCTGCGATTACTCGCTTCATGTGCTTTTGTCCTGGTTTCAGGGTAGCTGCTTCTGCATAAATGCGACAACCCACCTCTTGAGAACCAGTAAAGGCGATGATATGAGTATCAGGATGATTTACTAAGTAAGCACCTACTTGGGAACCTTTACCTGGTACGTATTGAAATACACCTTGAGGAATACCCGCCTCTACTAAGATTTCTGTGAATTTCGCGGTAATTACAGAGGAGGTTTCCGCAGGTTTGAGCAGAGTACAATTACCTGCAACTAGCGCCGCAACAGTCATTCCACAGGCGATCGCTAAAGGGAAATTCCAGGGAGAAATCACCACTGCAATTCCCCTAGGCTGGTATATATAACGATTTGTCTCACCTGCTACGTCATAGTTTACACCTTTATCTAGGCGTTCCATCTCCTCAGCATAGTAAAGACAAAAATCTATAGCCTCGGAAACCTCTGCATCTGCTTCCTTAACAACCTTACCCACCTCCAAAACAATCCAAGCTGCAAGCTCAGACCGACGTAACTCCATCAAATCAGCCGCCTTCCTCACAATCCTAGCGCGTTCCTGTACTGGTGTTTTCCTCCATCCTGGAAACGCAGCCTTAGCAGCTTGCATCGCCTCTTCTGCTTGTGCCACACTAATTAAACCAACCCGACCTACTACCTCGCTAAAATTAGCAGGATTGACGGAATCAATCAACTCCTGAGTATTCACATACTCCCCATTCACTAAAGGTAAATAAACCCGACCCAACTGTTCCCGCACCCCAGCCAAAGCCGCAGTAAACATATTTCTCACCTCTTCGTGTGCAAAATCCCTATCCGCAGCACCCAGAAACTCCCCTTCTTGTTTGCGCCTTTGGGCTTTGGCTTCAGACTCGACATTTGGGGGTGCTAACAACTCCTCAATGGGGCGATTCTCGATATTTTGCCGCAAAAAGGAACTATTCGCTGTATTTTCCAACAACCGCCGAATTAAATACGCCATCCCCGGTAATAACTCACCATAGGGACAGTAAACCCGCACGCGATAACCTTGATTAACTAAGGCTTTAGCCAACTTATCCCCCATCCCATACAACACTTGCATTTCAAAGTGACGACGGGGGACATTTAAACTTTCGGCTATGGCAATAGCGCGAGCTTGCGATCGCACATTATGACTGCCAATAGCAGCATAGACATATTGGTGATTTTCTAATAATAGCTGAGTAATGGCTTCAAAATTGGCATCTGTGGCGGCTTTATCGTTATAAACTGGCTGTGGCCAGTGTTTTTGTTCTGATTTAATAGTTTCCTGATCCCAATATGCACCCTTAACTAAACGCACTGTCAGGGGATAACCGCGCTGTTGTAACCAAGAAATTAACTTTTTCCCATCCTCTAGACTGTCACGCAGATATGCTTGGATGGTGACACCAATATCTGTACGTTGTCTAAACTCATCTTCTAAAAGTAACTTTTGCAGAATACTTAAAGTTAAATCTTTGTAGGCGTACTGTTCCATGTCAAAATGCACAGCTGCCCCTAACTCTTGCGCCCGACGTAATAAAATCCGAATGCGATCGCTAACTTTCTCCTCACTTCCTTGAGGGTCTAAAGGGTCAAATTGGGAATAAAACGCTGTTAACTTGACAGAAACCTGAACTTGTGGTAAAATATCACCATCAGCTTCATCAATAGCCGGAATTACCCCCCAATTCTTTGATGCTTCTATTAGTTGTTGCATCAATTCTAGATAGCGTTCTAGATAAGACTGGGCTTCAGTTTCAGTAATGACCGCTTCACCGAGTAAATCAATGGTGAAAGCCATTTTTTCTTTTCGCAGTCGTTCAACTGTTTTGATAACCTGTTTAATATTCTCCCCAGAAATATATTTATGGGCTAAAGTTTCCACAGCCTTAGAAACAGTTGTCGCCGCAACTTGTCCCGGCATAGAATCAGGGTGAGCAAAATTCAACATCCCCTTGAGGGCTGAAGGTAATTCTACAGATTCTGCCCCCAAATATTCTTGCAAATGTGCGGCAATTTCTGATTTACTATGTAAAGCGGGTAATGTGTCGATAAAACGAAACAATTGTACCCGTAAACCGGGATTACTCATTGCCCAGGTTAGCAGCTGATCATCCCAGCGCATCTGATCGCGTAGGGAACCTAAAAACGAGCGATTTTCTTGGGTAGCGACCAGAAGCTGTCGAGCAACTTCTTGAGTTTTAGCTTCGTAGGTGCTGGTTTGGGCTTGTAATACCACTGATAACTCCTTTGTTGGCAACTTCGGGACTGGTGACCACCGGATCAGAGCTTTTTTCCTGCCCTGTTTTCTGCTATGGTAGATCCTAATCCCTCTTTTTAGAAGGTGAGATGATTCAGTTTGTTTCTAAACGGTAAAATCTCAGATACCCATAACATCTGTAATCATGAAAAATCTTGAGGGAAAAGTGACTTTAGTCACAGGTGCAAGCCGGGGAATTGGTAAGGGAATTGCTATTGCACTGGGTGAAGCTGGGGCAACTGTGTATATTACCGGACGGAGTTTAGATAATTCTGATACTGTGGGGGGAATTTCCGGGAATCTGAATCATACCCAAGCCGCAGTTGAGGAAGCCGGAGGTGTATGTATTCCCGTCCAGGTAGATCATAGCAATGATCAGCAAGTGCGATCGCTGTTTGAACGCATCCAAGATGAGCAACATGGACAACTAGATTTACTGGTTAATAACGCCTTCTCAGGAGTCCAGTCTTTACGAGAGACTCAAGGAAAATCTTTCTGGGAGTGTGAACCTGAACTGTGGGATAATATTAATAATGTCGGTCTGCGTAGCCACTACGTCGCCAGCATTTTTGCCGCTCGGATGATGGTGCAACGTCGCCAGGGATTAATTTGTACTATTTCCTCTTGGGGGGGTATGTCCCCCATTTTCGGTGTCGCCTACGGAGTGGGTAAAGCCGCCTGTGACCGCCTGGTAGCTGATATGGCGGTGGAACTTAAACCCGATAATGTCGCCTCTGTTGACCTGTGGCCGGGGATTGTGGGTACTGAGCATATTTCCGCCTTAGCAGATGAGATAGGATCAGAAAATGTGACTGACCCTAGAAACTCAGTCTTTGTTGACCGTTATAACTGGGAAACTCCCTTATTAACAGGGCGAGTGATTGCGGCTTTGGCTGCTGATGCGAATATAATCCAGCGCACAGGAAAAGTGCAGATAGTGGCAGAACTAGCCCAACAATATGGAATTGTAGACGAACAAGGCGATCGCCCGGCATCCCTACGTTCCCTCAAGTTTATTATACCCGCAGCCTTACCCGGAATCAGAAAATACTCGAATTTCATCCCAGATATTAAAGTCCCCTGGTCACTGCTACTGCTAACCACACTTAGCTCACCAAAAATATAACACTAATACCAAACTGAGATTTGTAACACTTGTCACAGCCTAGGCAATCATGGTAAAAATTGGTATTAGTTTTAACGAAAGTAAATGACTAATCAGCCAAAAATTGTACTACCATATTTTGACCAGTTATTTGAGGGCTTTGAAAAGAAAAATACCGAAGTAATTACGGGATTTGGTCTTCATGTACATTGGGGTTATTGGGAGAATCCCCCCACAGCCGATGGTTCCGCAGAAGACTTCGCATTAGCAGCAGAAAATTTAACTCGCCGGGTGTGTGATGCGGGTGGTGCGGGAGATGGACAAAAGATTCTTGACTGTGGTTGTGGCTTCGGTGGGACAATTGCTAGTCTGAGCGATCGCTTTGAGAATTTACAGCTAGTTGGTTTAAATATTGACCCCCGCCAACTCGCCAGAGCTAAAGAACAAGTTCACCCCCAAAATCATAACCAGATAGAATTTATAGAAGGGGATGCTTGTCAACTACCCTTTGCAGATAGTTCCTTTGACCTAGTTCTGGCCGTTGAGTGTATCTTTCATTTTCCCAGTCGTCAAAGGTTTTTCCAAGAAGCATGGCGAGTTCTCAAACCAGGGGGAAAACTTGCCATCTGCGACTTTGTACCTCTGAAATTTGTGTATCCCTTCATGAAAATTGGCGGTAAATTGCTCAGTCCCTCCATTGGTAACACCTACGGATCTGTTGACAGCAGTTTCACCCTCAATGCTTATAGAAAACTTGCCCAAAGTACAGGTTTTACACCCATATTAGAGGAAGACATCACCCCTAATACCCTCCCAACCTATCCCTTCCTGAAGCGACTTCAGTCTGAGAGTGGTAATCAGCAGTCAGCAAATTCCACAGCAGTTGCTGAATGGCTTAGTCGTTTAGGAATAGTCCGTTATGTGATTCTTTCCTATTGCAAGGATAAATGAGTGGGGATTGAGGGGTACTTAGGGTTATGGTAGTTTAGGATCACACTGATTTGCCAAACATAACTTTTATCCACATGACTGGAGAGCATCACCTTGGGAATAGAATTACGCAGTTTTGTATTTCTCGACAGCCTGCAACCTCAACATGCAGCCTATATGGGAACAGTAGTCCAAGGTTTTCTACCATTACCGGGGGATACATCACTGTGGATTGAAATTTCTCCGGGTATTGAAATTAATCGCATTACCGATGTAGCACTCAAATCCGCCTCCGTGCGTCCAGGAGTGCAGATAGTTGAACGACTATATGGTTTATTAGAAATTCATTCTAGCTCCCAAGGAGAAACCCGCGCTGCAGGTCAAGCGATTTTAGCAACACTAGGAGTGAAAAAAGAGGAATGTCTAAAACCCCGTGTAGTTTCTAACCAGATTATCCGCAACATCGATGCTTACCAGACCCAGTTAATTAATCGTACACGGCGAGGACAGCTACTGCTTGCAGGACAAACACTATATGTATTAGAAGTTCAGCCCGCAGCTTACGCCGCCCTAGCGGCTAATGAAGCCGAGAAAGCCGCCGGAATTAATATCCTGGAAGTGCAAGCTGTAGGAAGTTTTGGACGGTTGTATTTAGGTGGTGCTGAACAGGATATCCTCGCAGGTGCTGCTGGAGCATTAGCAGCCATTGAAAATGTCCCTGGTCGCCCCAACCCCCAAAGTGTCAATGAGTAAAGGAGCAAAAATGGCAAATCAAGAGCATCTGGCCTTACTCAAAGCAGGTGCAGTGACATGGATAGAATGGAAACAGCAAAATCCCCTGGTGAAAGTAGATATTAGCGCCGCCAACTTACAAGGAAACAACCTCAGAGGCGCTCACCTCCAAGGAGTGAACTTAAGTAAAGTCAATTTAAGTCATGCTTTACTCGTGCGAGCTAACCTGAGTCATGCTGACCTCAGTGGCGCTAACCTCCACCAAGCCAAGCTCATAGAAGCTAATCTCAGGGCGGCTAACTTGACTGTAGCTAATTTGAGTGGTGCGATACTTACCCAAGCAGATTTAAGTGATGCTCATCTGATTGGGGCTGACTTGAGTGGTGCGAATCTGGAAGGGTCGATCATTGCTGAGGCTAACCTAATTGGAACTGACCTCACAGACGCTAACTTTAGAGATGGTGATTTAGGTAAGGCGCAGTTAATCAGAGCTAACCTGAGTTTTGCAAATTTCATTGCAGCGAATTTAATTGCTGCTGATTTAAGTGAAGCTAATTTATACAACGCCCAATTAAACGGAACTTATCTTTATCAAGCTAACTTTTACAAATCTAATTTACACCAAACTCACCTGAGTGGAGCTTACCTATTACGAGCCAACCTCAGTGAAGCTAATTTGACCGGTGCTAATTTGACATGGGCTAACCTCACAGGGGCTAATTTAGCAGGGGCTAATTTAACAGGGGCTAATTTGAGGGGTGCTAAACTCCAAAATGCTCACCTCAAGGGTGCTATTCTCAAAGACACAATTATGCCGGATTTATCCGGTTAATTAATGCTGTTTTTTAATTGCACGAGCAATGAGCGGCGCTTTCCGTTCTAAACCTGTCAAAGTAATTTCACCATCTAGATAAAGCTGATACCATTGTTGACGCTGACGGATAACTCGCTCATCATCCCGCAAATGTAATCGTTGCAAAGTAAATTCCGCTCTTGATCTTTCCTCTGGTGGAACTGCATCAGTTAAGACTAATTGCAGGGAAGGTAACAAAATTTCAAACCAATCATCCTCTACCAAAAACGGGTCAAGCACTTTATCATCAAGAGTACCTTTGCTACTATTTATCCAAGCAGAAGCAAAACGATAATTACTCCATTCATAAGCCAAATGCCGATGATTTTGACAACAAAGGTAATGATCTACAGTCCCAACAGGTTCATACATGGCAGTATAAGCACAAACGCTACCAAAACCATCGGCTAAATCGATTTTGAATTTTGACCAAAAATCTTTTGGTCTTTTTTTAGTATTTGTATTTTTGGCTAACCAATTATTACCTGTCTGTCGTACCTGGGCATCAAAATCTGACGGTTCTGGCGGAGGATTAAATTTTAACATATTGACTATGCCCCTGATCATCCAGCATTGCTTCTTTTTTCTGCTGTTACTATCCAACGAGGCCAAAAAGGATCGTGTCCTGGTAAAAGTTTTTGCAATTCCTGATGAATTTGCGGCTGGGTTCTCAAGTATTCTGGAAAATTATTCATATCATCATAGCGCATCCATGCTTCTGCAGCTTCAATTGCCATTTCCGCTTGTTGAGAACGAGCTTGTTTGAGTCCAAATATTTCTGATGTTAACCACCCAACTGTATCCCCTTGTTTAACCCAGGATATTTCATCCAAGGAAACTGTTTCGCCTAGCAATTCAAATAAAAATAACTTGTCTTGGTCTTCATCAAAAATTGGTTCTAAGGAAGCAAGTACCAAGGGTGAATGAGTTGTTACTAAAACTTGGATTTTCAGATTGGGATCTAACTGATTGATGACTGTTAAAATAGACGGTAATATAACTCTTTGCCAGCGTGGATGTAAGTGAGACTCAACTTCATCAATTAGTAAAACTATTTGATTCATTGGTTCTTGTTTCCGGATATCTGAAGCTTTTTGGTGTTCATACCAAGCCCATACAAATAAATAAGCCAGTCCCAAAATCCGTTTCATTCCTGCTGATGCTTGAATAATAGGAATATTTCCATAAGGAAGATTAATTGTAGGAATATCACGGACATCTTCCACAGATACTCGCTTTGGTTCTCCTACTTCTATCCATTCATCAGGACGAGGTGCCAGTTTTTTAATTACAAGAGATAATAGTTCAAATGGTGTTTTTTGAGGTTGATTTTGCCATTTAACCCAATCATCAATGAGACCATTACAAACAACTTTACCTTTTAACTTTAAGCCATTCCAAAGTGTATCCGGATCAAAATTATAGGCTAAATCGCGCTGGCAGCCGGGTCAAAGAGTGAAAAACCACCATCAACACGAACAAAAATCACAATATTTTTGGATAAGTCACGTAAAGATAGAGTTCTTTGCCATTTTTGTTCATAAAAATTAAAGCTACCTTCAACATTTATTTCATCGAAAAGTATTTGCCAATTCTTGCTATTAATTTTAGAAATAATTTTGGGTAATTCATCTGTATTTGTTTGTGGATAAGCGGGTTGGTCTACCCAGTTTCCCGTCATTACCCACCAAGCAACATCAAGTAAAAAGCTTTTACCTAGTCCATTATCACCAGTAAAAATGTTCAGTCTATTGGCAAATTCAACATCAAATTGCGAAGCAGGTCCTACAGACTTTAAATGAAGTTCTTTGAGCATTTGACTAATCCTTGACAGATTTACCAGCTTAAAAGCTACTGGGTCTAGTTTCCACTTAACATAACGCCAAAGTCCCAGAAAAACTGTAAACCCGTCGTCACATGAAGGCAAAAACCAGACCCAGTATAAAATTTGAGTTTTAGACAGTTAGATATTTAATCTTAGCGTCTACTACCACTACGGTAGGGAACGGTATTGAGATAATCAATATCAAATGCAGAAAGCTTTTGAGCATAGTTGCCTTTAGCACCAACTGCTGCTGCCATATCAGCATATTTGCGTGGGTCACCTTCTGCCAGGCGTTTTTCTTGGAATTTGCGGGTATAGAACTTCTCCAAGGTGAAGCGCCAATCGGTCTGAACCGTACCGGCTTTTTCTTGGAAGTCTTCGCCGTAACGAGGTGTGACCAAGTTGTGGGGACGACCTTCCATGCGTTTACGTTGGTAGGGTACGATATTATCACCAAAGTTTTGGGTATATTCGTCACTATCTACTAAAGCATCCACAAAGCCGCCAAAACCCTTGGTAGCAATGACAATTGACCAAGCAATTTGTTCATCTTTGTTATAGGAAGCACGGCCTAATAAACGCTTCAGGGTGATGTCTACTAAACGGTAGTTGTTGTTGACACTGACAACTAAACGATAGAATGCTTCAGACTTAGCTAAACCTCTGATGAAGTCACGCACAGATAAAGCACCGGTTTTGAGTTGAGATTCCAGAGTTTTTTGGCGGTTGAACTTGAGAATTTCATGTTCACTGAAGACTTGGCGATAAGCAGCCCAAATGATGCTCTGGATATCAGTGTAAGAACTGACATCTTCAATCCGGTAGATATATGGTGTATCTTCATTCTGGTCAGCTACACCAAAGCTGCTGACTCGGTTATTTTGGGTGGTGGGTTTGTACTGAAGTAATGGCACAGACATACTGGGTTCTTCCTCTGATTAATTATTAAACAAAAAGCTAGCTGGGAAAATTCAAGGAGGCCTGATTCCCTATGTTATTGTCCCGCATTATGTTGATAGATACAGCTGATTGGGCAGCAATTTACTATCAACAGGTATTTATCCCAGGGGGAAATTGGCGCTGGAATTGATGGAGATGGGTATACCTTGGGGTTTGGTATCCCTTGTCATGTCGGGAATTTGGATGCTAGCTAGGTTAACTGGTGTAAATTTGAGTGTCTTAATTTCAATGGAATTAGCTAATTCCATAAAGTTCTTGATGTCCCCTGCTTTATAGCGGGCTTCTTCCAATTTGTCGCGCCAGTAATTACCGTAGCGGGGTGTGACTAAATTAAAAGGTCTATCTTTGTAGCGCCGGCGTTGGTAGGGAACTATGTTGTCGCCAAAGTTGCTTTGATACTCTTGAGAGTCGATTAAAGCATCGACAAAACCATCCCAACCCAGGGTAGCTATTTTGATTGACCAAGCAATTTCTTCGTCTTTGTTGTAGGAAGCACGACCTAAGAGGCGTTTGAGGGCAATTTCCACAAGACGATAGTTAGAGTTAGTCTCTACTACCAAATTCCGAAAGGCTTCGGACTTAGCCAAACCCCGGATCAAGTCGCGCACAGTAATAGCTCTATTCTTGACCTGAGATTCCAGGTTAGTTTGGCGATAAAACTTGAGGATTTCATGCTCACTAAAAACCTGGCGATAAGCGGCCCAAATTAATTCTTGGAACTCACTATCAACAGAGCAGTCTTCGCTGCGGTAAATCCTGGGAGTATCCTCATTGGGGACTTCGTAACCAGCAACGCGCTGGTTTTGGGAACTAGGTTTGTATTGTAATAAAGGAATTGTCATTACAGTTGCTAATATTCAATGATCAATTGTATGGGTCCTAACTACGGACTGCAATTTTCCCAGATATCACATAAATCAAGTGTGTGATCTCTGTCCATGGGTGGTTTATACTCCTATGGATCGAGCCATGACAAACTCATGCCTTAATTCGTGGGATTTCCGGGAATATAACGATAAGGTAGAGCAACAGCTACAGGTTTGACAGTGGGTTGAGGCGTACCGACTTCGCGGGAGTTGTCGGGAATCTTGATATCTTTGATTTGGGAGGTGACGGTAGCCACTGTTCTTTGATAGTTACGTTCGCCAGTGATCATTTTCCCGGCCATGTCCATGAAATTGGCAGGAATCACCCGACGAATCTCCTGTTTACTAGCAACCCCTGTGGTGCGGGCGGTGTAGAAGGAACGACCACCCAAAGATTCTAACATCATGCGATCGCGCCAGTAGGAACCGTAGCGGGGATTAACTAAGTTAAAGGGTCTATCTTTATACCTACGGCGTTGGTAAGGAACGATATCATCACCAAAGTTCTGAAGATATTCTTCACTGTCTAACAGGGTATCGATGAAACCGTGTAAACCTTTAGTACCAATCACAATCGACCAAGCAATTTCTTCATCTTTGTTGTAAGCGGCCCGTCCCAAAAACCGCTTTAAGGTGATGTCAACTAAGCGGTAGTTGGTGTTGATATCTGCTACTTGTGTGCGGTAGACTTCGGACTTCCCCAGACCCCGGATAAAATCACGGACGTTAATTGAGCGATTGCGCAGTTGGGATTCCAGGAACTTCTGGCGGTTGCTGGCAATAATTAAGTGTTCGCTGAAGATTTGCCGATATGCTGCCCAAATAATGGCATCAATATCTTTATCTGAGGTAGCATCTGACAAGCGATAAATGGTTGGTGTGTCTTCGTTGGGTACTTCGTACCCTTCTACACGTTGATTCTGGGTGGTAAGCGCATAATTTAGCAGTGGTATTGACATATTTACTTTTTTCCTGTTTTATGATATTGGAGGAATGAGTTATGAAATGGCTAGTTGCACACGAGCGCGAATTGCCTTTTCGTCGTCAGTAGTTAACATCTGCTGGAGTCTGGTGTGGATGGGGGGCTGCAAATCGGGGATTTGAGCCAAAGCCTGTAGACCGACTACCGCAGCGTAACGGATTGACCATTCTGAGTCTTGGGAAATCAACAGCAAGGTTTCTAAAGCTTTTTTTAATGCTGTCTCCCTGTGGGGGGAGTTAAGTTGATGCCAATGTAAACTTCCTAGACCCTGAGCAGCAGCCCGGCGAACACTGGGAGCAAAGTCTGTGGCTGCTGCTGTGATTAAAACGTCTAATGCACGGGGGTCGCCGATCGCCGCTAAGGTGCGAATAGAATAAGCCCGTGCGCCGTAGTTATAATCGTCAATCTGGGATAACAGTTGTGGTACTGCTGTTGCTCCCATAGCTGTTAGTGCAGCCACGGCCACTGTTGCAGCTGTGGGGTTGTTATAACCAAATACTGCGATTAATGTGGGAATGGCAGCAACATCTGGGACTGCTGCCAAGTTTTTTACTGCCGCCACCATTTTTTCTGGTGTATCTGCCAGGGCGACGGCACGGATTAGTTCATCAGTCACGTCGCGCTAGTTCACAAAAGTGAATCCATTAAGTTCATCACCTGGATGGCATGGTCAGAAACGGATAGGGCTTCTGACTCTGGGGTGAGTTGATGCTCTAGCAATCCTTTAAGGGCCATGAGTTTAAAGCTATTTTCTGCCTTGGTGCTGGCGATCGCCTCCGCTGCTCCTATGTAGCCAATTGCGCCCAAATCTCCTAAGACCAGGCGGCGCAACTTCAGGTCTTCACTAGACAACATTTTTACTAACCTCTCCCCATAAATGGGGTCTTGTGTTAGTTGGTACATTGCTCTAGCTGCGGCACAGTTTACGCCTGGGACTTCATGCTCTAAAAACGGTGAAATCAAAGAAATAGCCTCAGTTGCACCAATAGCTCCCAAGGCTTCTATTACCGCTTCATAGGGCTGGTTGAGATGAGGGCGGCCGGGTACTTGCACTGCCTCGGCTACACCTCCAGCTAGCATTTTCATGAGTGCGGGTGCTGCAGTTTTCTCCCGCAGTTTTTGCAAAGATTGGGCTGCTGCTTCCCGCACATAAAAATCAGGGCATTCCAAGCACTTAATTAACCCTGGTATAGCTGTATTATCACCTAACTTCCCCAATGCTCTGGCTGCGTTGCGCCGCAGTGGATAACCTCCCATTTCTGTTCTGTCAGCTTCATCCTCTAAGGCTGCAATCAAGGCATTGATCACATCTGGGTGGCGGACGCGAAATTTACCCAGCCACCAAGCTGCGTAATAGCGCAGACTTAAATCTGATGATTGCAGGTTAGCCAGTGCTACCTCTGGTGTCAACTGAGGCGCGGTTTCTGCTGAATATTCTGACGCAGTGGGTTCTCTCATTGCCAGGATATTAGTTTTATATGGCGCTCAATGGGGAAATATTGATGATTTTGCCACCTAGGCGGTTAATCCGTTGCATTTCTTCATTCATCCGACTGTATGGCACTGTGATAAACACACTACCACTGCGACGGATATCGAATTTATTCTTGTCAGTTTCTGCGTTTTGGCGCAAGCCTACAACTTCATAACGAAATACTCGGCTGGCCGATGAAGAAACGCTACCGCCCCCAAGTGTGGTTTGACCGAACATTACTGCTATATCTCCTGTACGATGTGAGTAACCCTACCTTAAGCTGAGGTGATGCTGACAATTTTGCCGCCTTGTCGGTGGATTTGCTGAATCTTGTCAGAAAGTCGCTCGTAAGGTACGATAATTGCTGTACTGCTCCGTCTAATACTGGGATAACCAGGGCCACGGATTGCTGTTACTTCAATGCGGTAGACGCGATCGCCCGTACCCACTGCATTTCCTAAAGCCTTTTTGGGAGCTACATCTGAAGCAGCACGGAAATTCCAGTTATCGTTGCTGCCTGATGGCCCTACAATTGAAGAGGCTTTATTGCTAGCTAAATCCTGGGCTAAACGGGATTTAGCACCTTCTACCTGAGCGCGATCGCTGTTGGCATAACCCCGGTATAAGCGGAATAGACGGGTAAAGCCTACTGTTTTTTGCCCTGGTTGGGTTTCAAACCCACGATAATATGGGACAATATGATCACCGAAGTTATTTTGGTACTCTGGTGAGTCAATGTAGGAGTCAATTTCCGCGTCGTAGCCTTGGCTCTGGTACAAATCTAAGTGGTAAGCCACCTCTGATTCATCATAGGGGGCGCGACCCAGGAGATGTTTGTAGTTAAGTTCGATTAACCTGGTTTGGAAATTGGGATAAAAAAACTTAGTTTTGTAGAGTTCTGACTTGGCAACGCTGCGGACAAACTCCCGCACTGTCAGGTTACCATCTCGCAGGAGTGATTCAGCGCTTACCAGACGTTCCGACGCCATCAAATAGTCGTTACCCAAAACCTGCCGATAAACAGCCCGGATTACAACTTCAACTTCATCTTTGCTGGCATTGGGGCGCAGTTCTAATCGAGGTGCATCACTAAAAGGCTCTGTTCCTAGCCTGGATGCTGCTGCTGTAATTGCCATTTTGCTTCACCTGTTGATTTGCATTTCGGCTATTTTTACCGAGTGCCGAGTTTACTAAAGCTTTCCAATAAAACTTTGCCCGGAGCCAGATCCAACTGCTAGATGAGTCAGAACGGTTTTTTGGTTAACCTCAAAGCGTGACTCACTCCATCCAGAAATTGCATCCTTCCCCGGGCAAGAGACTATCTAGCTTAATGCGTTGATAGCATAGTCAAAGTAGGTATTAGCTTCGTTAGCAGCTTGTCCACTCAAACCATGATTAGCTTTCATGTATTTGATTGCTTCAACGTACCAGCTGGGGGACAAATCAAAGGAGCTGTTGATTTCAGCCAAGCCAGCAATCAAAAACTCATCCATGGGTCCAGTACCACCAGCAACTAAGCTGTAAGTAACAATGCGTAGGTAGTGACCGACATCACGAGCGCACTTAGCCTTACCACGGCTGTCAGCAGCAAACTGAGGCCCTGGTGTTTGGGTGGTGTAGGGGAATTTTTGGTATACAGCTTGGGTAGCACCATCAATCAAGCTTTGGGCGTTAGAGGTCAACGCGCGAGCCGCTTCCATGCTAGCAATAGCACGAACATAACGACCGTTAACTGCTTGTAGTTCGGTGTTGCTTAAGAAACGTCCTTGGGTATCCGCAGATGCGATCGCTTCGGTAATTGGTGTTTTAACCATCTTCTAAAATCTCCTTCGTATTTCGTAAATTTTTTTGGTACTGGAATTTCTCAGTGATATTAAGCAACAGCTGCCGCAGCACGGTCAAAGTAGCTAGCTACTTCAGAGATCAACTGGCTGCAATCACCTTTGGTGATCCCGTTGGGATCGTTAGCCACAGCTACAGCAGCATCTTTCATCTTTTGCACGCCAACAGCCACAGAAGATCCAGGAGTTCCCAGAGCTTGGTAGGTTTCGCGCAAACCATTCAAGCAGCGATCATCAAGAACACTAGCATCACCGGCTAAAATTGCGTAGGTGACGTAACGCAAGATAATTTCCATGTCACGCAAGCAAGCAGCCATGCGACGGTTGGTGTAAGCGTTACCACCAGGAGCAATCAATTGGGGTTGTTCTTCAAACAAAGAACGAGCTGCGTTGGTCACAATAGCTGAAGCGTTGCTGGTGATGCGGTTAACAACGTCTAAACGCTTGTTGCCTTCTTTAACTACGTTGGTTAAAGCGTCTAGTTGCTCGTTGCTCAAAAACTCGCCTCTGGAGTCAGCTTGAGAAACTACCTTGGTAAATACGTCTAATGTCATGGACTTTAATCTCCTAATTCCTTAGTTCTGAGATGTCTAGATTAAAACTGGCAATGTTTTATCACTTTGGGGATGGTTGACAACAGACCCGATAGCAAACTGCTTGTTTTGATTTGTCTGTTTCTTCCCTCAATACTAGATTAACAAGTATTTATGAGAATCTGGGTTAATTTTATGAGAAACCCGCAAATTTGAATCAACTCATTGCTTGGTTTGACTTTGGTCTGTTATTTCCACCCCTCAGAATATGTTTATACAATGCTATAGATTCTTTATTTGTTACAAATTATGAATAAATAAGATGCGGGAATAAGAACACCCTCAAATCCTTTACATACAAGCAATCTAACTGAGTAAATGGGAAATTTTTCGCAACATTACTTCATATTTCCCCCTCCTAGCCCAAGAAATCATCAATTTTATATTTTCTTAATTATTGCAGAATGCAAGTAAATACAGGAGATTGGTCGTTTTGTCTGTAATTCGAGGGTATGGTGTTTTTATTAAGAGTTGTTAATTTGAACTTGGGAAAATTTACCATAACTGGCTAAAATTCATCTGTCCAAGGTAAAAAACAGCGGAAAAGTTTACAAATCTCAATATTGAGGAGGGGGGAGAGTGTCTAAACTTCAGGACTCTACTCGTCGGCGGAGAATTTGCACTAAGGTATTAAATGTCGCCGGGGGGGTAGCGGTGACCGAGATCCACTCCTGAGAAACTGGATGTTGTAACTTGAGTAGCCAAGCGTGGAGTGCTTGACCGGGTAAGTTAACGCCCAGAGAACGACCAGAACCATAAACTGGGTCGCCGACAATGGGATGACCTATCTGAGCGCTATGGACACGAATTTGATGGGTGCGCCCGGTTTCTAACTGAAAATGGATTAATGTATAGTTACCCAAGCGTTCTGCTACCTGCCAATGAGTGATAGCAGACCTACCGCCTTTTTCTATGGGGACAACGGCCATTTTCTTTCTATCTTGGGGGTGGCGACCAATGGGGAGGTCTATCATACCATCAGCGGTTTTGGGCGCGCCGTAAACTACACCTAAATATGAGCGCCGTGCAGTTTTAGCCTGGAGTTGTCCTTGCAGGCTATGATAGGCTATGTCAGTTTTGGCGATCGCGATCGCCCCTGTGGTATCCTTATCTAAGCGATGGACAATTCCCGGACGTTGAACGCCGCCAATTCCAGGGAGATGGGGACAATGTGCTAACAAAGCATTCACCAGAGTACCATCAGGATGACCGGGAGCGGGATGGACAACTAAACCAGCGGGTTTATTCAGGATCAGTAATTGGTCATCTTCATAGAGGATGTCCAAGGGTATATCTTGGGCTTGTAGTTCTAGAGGGGTAACTTCTGGTATTTTTATACTAATGCGATCGCCTGGTTTCACAGGAATTTTTTTAGTTGTGCATACCTGATGATTGAGTTTTACATTACCCTCGACAATTAGTTGCTGGATGCGAGAACGGGATAACTCTGGTAATTCTTGGGACACATAGCGGTCAAGGCGTTCCCCTGCTGTTTCGACTTCTAAATTAAATGCGATCACAATTGTTCATCTGAAACTATGAGATAAATTCCCCTAGAATGTATTGTTCATGCTATTGGTGGAATTGAAGACCATATTAAGGTAATTTTTATTCCCCTTAAATTATCTATTGCCGAATGTGTGAAAATGTGAAAGGGAACTAGCGGTTATTATTACAAAGATTCATTGCCAAACTTACCACAAAAATCAGGGAACAGATTTAGAACAACCTTCACCCCACAGGAAAACACCATAATCACCAAACACAAAACCAGTCGGTTTTTAACCGACTTAAGCTTTCAGACAGGGAATTAATTCCCTGTCTCCGGTGTGGATAACTATCGCCAAAACATCCCCTCTAGGGTAGGGATTCTGGGACAAAACAGCTTTATTGGGGGCTAGTTTTCCACTTGGTTGCTAGTCTCACAGCCCATATACTTAGTGCAGATGCACAGATAACTGCCAACCATGACCCCCAAAAAGGAAAGGTAACTGTACCAACGGCAATTGACCAGTGATTAACCAGTCGGATAAAATGTGATATTGCTACTAAGGCAAAAATCACTGCGGAAGTTAACAGATATGCTTTACTAATCATTTCCAGCCTCCCTTTGATTTTACTTAGGGATTGTGGCCTTTTAATTACAAGCCATGCTTTTATTGTGCATATAATCAAGGGGTTTGATTGGGAAATCAGCATATTTGCAACAAATATTCACAGTCCCACAGATAGAAGCCTGTGGAAATGTCAAGAATTTTGCATTACGTAAAACACGTAACCGTAATATTCCGAATACTGGCGATAAAATTCAATCTCCATTTTTTCCATTTCGATTACTTCCATAGCCTCCAAATCATCTAAATATTCATTTTGTAAAACCTGTAGTTTTCTTTCTAAAGGTTCATAGTAGTTCCACCAGGCTGACTGTGGTAAGACGAAGTAATCTATGATTTTATAGCCAGTATTGGCGATGATGTTTAAATTACCAGCAACATCATTCATGGGTGGATAGGCCTGATCCCAAAAGTCCTTTAATGCTTTTGGTGGGTCTGGTCGCAGCCATGTCAATTCTGAAGCTGCTAAATAACCTTTATTTTTCAGGAAAACTTGCCATTGCCTTAATCCTGTTTCAAATCCAATAATATATATTGAACCTTCCGCCCAAATAACATCAAAAGTTTCCGGGGGGAAATCAAGATTAAACATATCAGCTTGGACTACAGTGATTTTTTTTGATAATCCTTGATTGATTACCCTTTGTTTGAGTTCTTCCACATAAACATCATGATTATCGATCGCCATAATTTCCCCATTGGTCAGATGGGCTAAATCCACAGTTTGCGCACCTGGTCCACAACCAATATCTAGAATTTGCGGATGTGGCGGTAAATCAACCATCTTGACAAAAGCACTTTGAGTATAGAGATAATCACCCGGCCCTTCCCTGGGTAAACCTTGATGGATTTGAAAAAATACCTGTTGCTGTTTATTATTCATGTTTAATTAGATATGGAAAAACTAGACCTTTAAATATACTTCGGTGATTCCGTCGCGCATTTTCATTTGTCGCCTTAACCACAACTTCTTGACTATTGTACCTATGAATGGGGTTTGCACCAAGAGCGATCGCAATAGAGCATACTTGCGCAATTTCTCCCCCTGGGCTGCTTCTTGTAACTGGAGTTGCTGGATGCCGATAATTTCCGGCTGGCGTTCTGCCTGAATCTGTGATAAAATTAGATCAATCTGATTATGATCGGCATTTCCTTGTAATAATGGCACTAAATAATTAGCCGCAACAATCACATCACGTAATGCTACATTGATACCCTGAGCGCGCACAGGGGACATAGGATGAGCCGCATCACCCAGCAACAGTAACCCTGGTATATGCCACTGGGGACAACTCCCCACCACCACAGATAGTTTTATAGGGGATGTAATACTTGCACTGTGTTGGCGAAAATGTTCTGCTAACCATGGGGGAGATAGGGAGGCGAAAACCTCCGCCCATGGCTGTTTATAGTCTGTGGGTTCATTGGGGGATATTACCCAGCCTAAATGTAATTTATCGGACTCTGCACCATGGAAAATGCTAAATATGCGATCGCCATTAACAATAGTGCGAAACACATTATCAGCAGCAAATTCAGCACTAGCAGCTAATTTAAACCAGAGAATATCTATATTTTTCGGCTGACATACTAATTTTAGTCCCGCACATTGGCGGACAATGGAGTTACGACCATCAGCGCCAATGACTAAATCACCAGTCAGTTGTCTTCCATCACTGAGTATAACACCGGTAACCCGTTGGTGATCTCTGCATAAATCTTTGACAGCCACACCCGGTATAAATTCAAAGTTATCATAGGTTTGAGCTTCCCTCATCAAAGCTTGGAGTAAGGGAGGTTGGGAAACTAATGTACAGGGTTGCTGTGACCCCATGGGTTCCTCTACCCGGAATAACTGTTTACCCCCAAGAATGAACTCCCAGGCCTTGAGGGGTCGATGGGGAATCTGTTGTATTAATTCTAATAGTCCCATTTGGGCGATCGCATCTAAGCCACTAGGCATTAAACCCTCACCGCGAAATACTCGCCCAAAGTCTTTTGCAGCTTCTATGAGCGTGACTGTAATACCGCGTTTTACCAGGAGGACTGCTAGACTAGCGCCTGTTGGTCCTGCGCCCACAATTATAACTTTAACTTTAACTTTTGCCATTAATTTACGGTTCACCCTCCCATAGTCATATCAGTTTCAATATGTTGATCTAAACCTAACTCAGCTAGTGCAACTTGGGTTTCTTGGATTTTTTCCGGTGTCAATTCTCCCTCGACTACAAACTCTACTTTTAATCTCAATTTCAAATTTGGATCAGCAGCAAATTTACTAATTGCTTTAGTATAAAAACTCATATATTTCCCGTTGGGAACTTCACCACTCCACTTTAATAATCTTGGTAATACAACTGGTGCAGCGGCTATTGTTTCCGGCTCCTCCTTGGATGATTTTGTATTATTGCTTACATAGGGTACAGGAGCTTCCGCCACAGTATTGGTGAGACTGGTCGTATTAACTGGGGTATTGGTAGTAGGTTCCGGGGTTGGTGTTGATGGGTTTTCAGCAACAGCTAAGGCTGCTTGATAACCTTGGGCTGTTTCTGTGGTAATAATAAACATATCCTCGGAAATTTCCACATCCCTAGGGTTCAAGCTGGTTTGATAGTGGAAAGGGTCGTAAATACCATTGTTGGTTTTACCCACATAGGCTAAAGTCCCATTTTCAACCCCACGGGCGATCGCATCTTTGACAGCATCACTATTTAACAATCGGGGAAATAGTGGCGAAGCAAAAAAAGCATCCCGGACAGCTTTAGTACTCCATTCTGTGAAAGCTGGAGGCCAATTTCTGACTAAAAAGCCGGGATTGATACTATCAGTCACATGGTCACTTTGACGTAACTTATTAATAATTAACTTAACTAGTTTATCCCCTTGACTAGAGTTAAACTGTCCCAAATCATTGCACTTGATTTCGTTATTTTTATCTAAAAAAGCCACATGCTTATAAGCATTCCACACACACTCTTTTAAATTCACCTCGCATTTTTTGAGATTTTCTTGTAACTGACGGGTTTGATTTTCATCTAATTGTGTCTCCTCGTCCCGTATATCCTCCCAAGCGAGAATCTTTCTGGCCTCTTCTCGCATTTTCCCATCACTATCCGCGATCGCCCAAATGATCCCACTCTTAAAGGTTCTATGGGATGTTCCACATTCCTTAGTCATGGATTTCACCATTTCCATGGTTTGGCTATTTTGCCGAGAATACTCTGGTGCTAATATAACTAAACGTAAAACAGGACTATTGGCGATCGCGGCGGAACTTTCGGGAAACTGCACTAACTCTATACCCAATTCCGGGGTAAACACCTTTTTAATTTCTGCTTTTACCCTGTCAGTAATTCGGGAAGCTTGAATATTAGCGCGACGGTCGGCGAGAATTTTATTTAAATTAGGTGAGAGACTAAAAGAATACCTATTTTTTTCTATTGACAGATAATAACAACTGGTCGCCAGAGTTTCCAGCACAGTTTCCACATTACCAATATCTAAAGATGGTTCTGCCACGGCTAACCGAATTTCTGGTATAGTAGACTCACTGCGTACAATCCCACCATTAGACTCAAAAAATATCGTGGTTGTTACCTTCTGGTGTAGTCGTGCTTTTTTAATTTGCTGATCAGCTTCTGCATCCAAGCGCACCCCATGGGAATCTTTGCGTCCGCAAATATCTGTAGTCACAACACCTTCTAATCTAGTTTCCCCTAATTGTCCCAACAGTGCTGTACGGAAATTTAGGTCATCCAGGGGAGCAGTACCTAAACTAATTAACGCGTCACGGTGTGCGCCTTGATATCCTTTTTGATAAGCATGAGATACCCACAAAGCTAGGAGTCTTAAAATTCCCCTAGTGCGTTGGAACCGGGGTAAAACTTGCCATTTACGCTCAAATACTGATAATACACAAGGGTGAAAAGGATAGGTAGCAGAAAAAGCATCTCGCGGAGCATCTACGGGAAACCAGCTAGGTAATTGTTGACGGTGGTCTAATACCCAATCAGCATATTCATTACAAGTATTCACCGCATCCTTGGGTAAGATAACTCTACCATCCGTAGTTACAGCCCCAGCATCCCACTCAAACAATCTTCTTCTAATAATTTCCGAGGTTTCCCCAGCTGCTGACATCATGATAGGTTTACCCACCCTATCCAGCATTTTCTTAAATCTTTGTTGGTCTCCCTCATCGTCAGCGGTGTATTCCATTTCTGAAGCGGGAATAGAAACCACTAAGACCACATTATCTAAACTTCTGGCAGTTTCCGACAATGCTTGAATAAAATTGTATAAGCTGTTATGATAACCCTTACGACGGTAGGTACTAACATAATTGAGAATTTCATCCATTAAAATCAAACAAGGTTGATTCTTAGGCAGAAATTGTTTAATCACATCCCCCTTGGGTTCGATAAATTCCCTTTCGTGTTCTGCTAATATAGCTAGTGCAGACTCACCACCTAATTGATAGGCAATTTCTCCCCATGGAGTTTTCCGTAATGGTGTACCGTCCTGGCCACCACGTCCATTAATAGAATCAAATTCAGTCCCCACAAATACAGCTACTGCTGCTGGGGGAACGGAGGGTACACCCGCTACTTCTAATATCTTTTTTACCCCAGTCCAATGTGCCGCATCAGCCCCACCACAAGCCAGGTGATATAATAAGGTGAGGGCGTGGGTTTTACCGCCACCGAATTGGGTAGAAAGGTTGAAAACAGCAGAGGTTTGGGTTTTTTCCCCAGATAAACGCCGCACCACTTGGGCGGCAAATTCAGTTAAATATTTAGTTAAATAGGTACGGTCAAAGAATCTAGCTGGTTGTTGATAATCATCAGGTGCTGTTTTATTCCTCACCTGGTCTAAATGTACGGCAAATTCCGCCGCATCTAAAGGTTTACCTTCCCGTAGGTCTTCCCGGGGTGTAAGTCCATCGATTTTATACCAAGGTTTAATATTTGCCATAATTTTAGAAGTTGTTTTATAAGTTTTTCAGAGGGAGCAGGGGAGTAGGGAACGGGGAACAGGGAACCGAAAAAATCAAATCCAGTTCCCAAAAGTACGAATCATATCAGATTTTCTCCATACCCACCGCGACGTTCTGCTTTTTCCTGATCTGCTTCCTCTGCTGTTAATAGGGGTATACCAGAATCAATAATTTCTTGGCGAATTTTTCGTAATTTTTGACCCAATTTAGAACCGGATTTTTGGGTCGTTCTTTTCAGTTGCAGAGAATCAATAAATGCTAAAACTTTTTCTTGTTCATCCGTATTTAATGCTTGCCACTTATCCAGTAGTCTTTTTGTAGTCATAACTACTCCATATTTAATTGACATTTACAGTTTAAGAGCTTGTGGGTGTTTGAGAATTGATTTGCTCTATCAAATCCAGTTCCCTCCTTTTACAAGGAAAGGGTGAGGGTGGGGTCAAACAATATTTGATACACTAATCATAACTTACCCTGGCATTTTACCCCCTTAGTTCCTCTCAGAGGATATTTGATAAGTTTTCAACAGGTAATTTTTATCTGAGGGAACATTGTTGCCAAGATCCCCGACTTCTCACATCATCAGAGATGGTCTAGGATAATTTAGCTAGAAGTCGGGGATCTGTGTGACTGTGGGAGGGTGCAAGATCCCCGACTTCTCACATCATCAGAGATGGTCTAGGATAATTTAGCTAGAAGTCGGGGATCTGTGTGACTGTGGGAGGGTGCAAGATTCCCGACTTCTCACATCATCAGAGATGGTCTAGGATAATTTAGCTAGAAGTCGGGGATCTGTGTGACTGTGGGAGGGTGCAAGATCCCCGACTTCTCACATCATCAGAGATGGTCTAGGATAATTTAGCTAGAAGTCGGGGATCTGTGTGACTGTGGGAGGGTGCAAGATCCCCGACTTCTCACATCATCAGAGATGGTCTAGGATAATTTAGCTAGAAGTCGGGGATCTGTGTGACTGTGGGTGAGATTCACTCCATCCCCCTAAAACCCTAACCCTTTTTTCCTGGCTAATACCCCATCTACCCAGCGTTTTTCCTCCGAACTGCTGGGGTATAATGCCGATAAGGCTTGAGCCAGTCCCCAAAAACGGGAGTCATTACCGACACCTTCATCAACTAAAAAGCGCTTCAATGCTTGGCTGCGTCCCGATGCAAATAAAATCATAGTTTGGTGAACTTGATCTAAAGTAGTATTCCCTAACTGGGGTAATATTTGCTCTACTTCCTCCCCGCCATCTTCCTCCGTCATACCTATTTGGGGTAAAAAGTTCAGTTGTTGGGGTTGTTGCTTTTTCCCCTTAGCTTTACCTGTGGTTGGGGTTGGGGAATCTGCAGAAGCAAATAAATATTGTCTACGTTCAGATACTGGTAACAGTCGGGCGCTGCTACCTTTCACCTCTACTAACCGGGTTAATTGTTCTAACTTTACCCCCAGTCCTTGGGCTATTTTCCGCGCCGCGTCATACTCTAGGGTATAACCGCTGGTTTTACTGGTTTTACTGCTGGTTTCTTCCTCTTCTTCCTCCTCCTCCGGTTCTGTGGTATCAACTTTACCTGCGGAAAGAGTCCACAACCACATGGCTGTCAGGCGCGCATCTTCTTCAAAGCTGGTAGTATCGGTGTTAGAGAAAATCATACTTAGAGCTTCCCTTGATACCGCAGCCCACACATATTCTAAATATTCCTTCAGGGTGACAATTTCGCCAGAAGCCTTTTCTACCCCGGAGTAGCGAGAGAAGATTTCTAACGCTGGACCTAGACACGCAAAGATAGCATCAGCACCTACTACCCCTTCTGCTGCTAATCTCGCCATCCAGTCATGTATGCGTTGGGGGAGTTCTGCCAATACATCTCGCCAGTCGCCAATTTCTGTACAGGTGCGGGGACGACAGACTATATGGACTGAGGAAGCAAGAGCGGCGGAGTTTTGGGCGCGTAAACGATTACCCATTTCTGTATCTATAGGCCAGGAACCTGTCATAGTCCAACCTGCATCTACCATGGCTTGTAGTTGGGCTTCCCAACCAGCGGTTGATTTATGAGCAAAGACAATTACAGCTATACCTTCGGGTGCTAAAAATCGGTTTCCTTCCGCCATGGCTGTTTGCATTGTAGTTTCAAAGTAGGCTTGATCTTTGCCTTTGACTTCATCCACAATGCACTCATCATCTTTCGGAGTAAGTTGGGCTGTGAAAGATGTTCCCAGGGAAGGGGGTAAGGTGCGTTTTAGCCAAACATAGAAAAAGTCGGATAAGTCGGCATAGGGTACGGCATCATAATAAGGAGGGTCAGAAAATAAGCATTGAGCAAAATCATCTGGTAGGGGGTGACTCGCTGCGTTGGTCTGTTGAGTTTGTCCAGAACCAGATAAAAAAAGATTAGATTTACATACATCTAAAACCCATTGCAAAGTACCATCTAAACCACCTGTAGCACCTGAAAATGAGTTAGCTTCTGCAATATCCCAAACCATTGGTATTGCTTGTCTTGCAAAAAGTCCTTCTATGTTTTCTCGTGTTGTATGCCAACGTGATAAAGATGTTAATGTATTAGCTTGTTTATCAACAGCAAAAGCTAAACAAGTTTGCACAGCCTCAGCCAAACCCCTAGGACTATCTCCTAACTTATCCCCCACATCCTTAACCAACTTCACCAGTGTAGTTAAAGCTAAATTTTGCCGATGAGTAAATAAATCTTTAAACTGATCCATCCCATAATTTCGCTGAGAAAATGCCCTACCCGCACCACTTCCACCACCTTTAGGAGTAGGCTCATCAGGAATTAAACTCAAATCCCCAGAATGCTCCTTCACCCTCTTTTGTAACTCAACACCAGCCTTTACAACAGCCTCTAAATCCTGCTCATTAGGTAAGCGATAAAAACGCCCCTTCTGACCTTCCTTAGTGGTCACCACACAAAACAACCGCGCATCATTCGCCCCACCTTGACGGGCTTTTAACTGTTTCCGCACCGACGCGACAGGGGTAGTATAACCACAACAGGGACAAGTAACCGATCCCCTTTTCACCGTACCATCAAAACTAGGCTTGGTAACCTCTATTTCTGGATGATCAGCGACTACCCATTTATTTTTATCCTTCTGGATAATTTCAAAGTCTACCCGCTTGTGTTCCGGTTGGGGAATCATCCTTAAACCAATATTCCGGTTACTCTTTTTACACAAATACAAAGACCGCATTAACGGAACTTCCGCCCCACATCCTGGACCTTCACACACAATAGTCCGCGCCCATAAATAAGCAATGGGTGTACTACCATCAGCATCTTGGGGATAAAATTCAGCTAACTCTTTTTCCGCTTCCTCCTTTACCCACTGTCCCCACTGGCGCACCTCATCCGCTAATTTTTGCCCATACTTAGGGATATATTCCAACACCACCTTATTTAACAACACCGCCACGGGGTTAATATCAGATGCAAAAGCATCCGCACCCACCCGCAGAGCTTCTAAAGGTATGGAACCACCCCCAGCAAAAGGGTCTACCACTAACGGTTTAGTTCCTGGTATCCCCCCTAAAGCCTCGTGTGCTGCTTGGGTTAATTTACGACTAGTTTCTAAATAATCAGGCTGGGTAGAATTATCCCAGTTAGCAAAATCTGCAATAAAATCAAGTAACCTATATCTTAATATATTCCAATGTTGAGGGTTATTAGCATCTAACTGACTGTCTGGTTTAGCTAAAACCAGCCATTTAGCCCCAACTTCAGTAGAACAATATTTAAGTAACTTCTCATCTGTCCCTGCTTTCACAGCAAAATCTGTGATATAATCAGTAGCCAAATCGCGAAAAGACTGGGGACAGTTTACATCAACGGGGTCAGGCCATAACGCCGCACACATCACCGCCCGACAAGCCGCCAAAGGTCGCCGCGCCCACCAAATATGTAGGGTAGAAATATGTCCATGGCGGATTGATTTCTCTCTTCTAGCGTGGGCGGAAATGCGTTTAATAGGTAGGTCAACCTCAATCAGGCGTTTAGGGTATGGCATTATTTAGAGAATCCCCAGGATGTGAGCACACAGCAACCAACTATAAATCTATATTTTCAGTAAAATTAACTTTTTTATATAATTGCTGCACAGGCAATTGTAACTTAATTGTTGACAGATTTAACTGAGCATTTTCTGTTGTATACTCAGTCAAGATCCATTGATGGTCACCAGTCTTGACATACTGCATCACATAATATTGAGTCTGGTCAATTAAAATATATTCTTTCAACTCAGGAATTGAGCGATAATAGAGAAACTTATCCCCCTGGTCATAGTCTTTGGTAGATTTCGATAAAACTTCAGCAATTAATACAGGATTTGTCACTGTTGTCGTATTTGTGCTGTAATAAACAGGTTCACCCCCAATGACCATCACATCAGGATAGGTAAACTGTCTATACCGTGGTATCCACAACTTCACATCACCAATATAAACTTCATAGTTTAAATCATCTAAGGCTAAATTTAACCTAGTGGCAAGATTTAACGCCAATTTATGATGATTAGTAGTCCCCCCAGTCATCGCTATAATTTCCCCATCTCGAAATTCATTTTTATCATCAGCCTTTGCTTCTAGTTCTAAATATTCTTCTGGGGTATAGTAGGCTTTAAGGATTTTGATATTCTGGGTAGTAGTTTGTAATTTCATTGATTTATTCTGGATAAATTAGGTATAGCATAAAACAATCAAATCCAGTCCCCTCCCTTGACAAAGTGAGGGTGAGGGTGGGGTCAATCAACATTTGATACACTCATCATGACTTGACAAACATCCTTTAACGTAATAAAGAAATAAACCCAGCTTGTTCAAAATGTTTATCATAGGCAAGTGCTTCTAATATATTTTTTTCAGACATAATACAAAAGGATGTACAATCTGTCATACTCCATGCTTGATCTAGCCTTTGACTATACAACTCCAGCCCACGTTTAAAGAGGTTATCTGTTTGTATAACTACTTCAATCTCAGGATTATCAAAGCAGTAATTAATAAACTTAACCACCTTTTGTTTATAAAAAACACCTTTTGCAGAAAAAGCATTTAGTAATTCAGTAAATACCATCTCACTGGTCACCAGGTCAATATTATTGATACGATTTGCTATTTCTTTAGCTTTTTGATGTAAATCATCATCAGGATTGAGTAAAGCAATCCAATAGCCTGTATCAGCAAATATTTTTCTCATAATTCTTCTTTAGATGCACCATATAAATAGTGATCTAGATTTTTTGATAAATCCCTTGGTAGCTGTAGATTATCTGCTGTGGGTGTTTCAGAATTGATTTGATCTATGAAATTTAACAAAGATGGTAAATCAGAATTATGAGAATTATCTTGTTTCACTATTTCTTGATTTGACCGGTATTTAATAAATAACAGGAAGTCTAAAACTTCTTTGATTAAAATATCAGGTGTTTGAGATATTTCATTGATTAATCGTTCTCTTGCAGACATTTACTTTCTCCTTAAAACAGTGAAACATCGGAAACAATCAAATCCAGTCCCCTCCCTTGACAAAGGGAGGGTGAGGGTGGGTTCAAAGATATTTTCACCAAATCTCTGGCTTTAATCTTGCCCATATCCTATATAATATCTCCTAAAATCTCCTCTGCTTTTAAATGAAAATGCTCAATTTTAATTAAAGGTTCCCAACCCAATCTCACCGGGTTTTTAATAGTCACCACCCTAGGAGAAGACGCACAATTAAACACCACATATAACCAATAATCATGCTGTAATCTTTCCGCAGTTTTATATTCATTTGTCGTCAAGGCCACTGAGCCAATATTCCCCCGTCCCTTAACTTCAATAAACCTCACTTCACTAGCTTTTAAAGGATCGCCAGAGTCTGGTTGACGGGAGATTAAATCAAAACCCCGGTTTTCTGCTTCCACACTCACAACCTCCCAACCTCTAGCTTGTTCATATTCTATCACTGCTTGAATGGCAATTTTTTCAATTTGCTCATCAGCAACCATGGGCGCAACTTCTGGGGATGTTCTTTGGGGATGGGGTAATACCCGAGTCCGCCCATGATGATTAATACTAGTAATAGTACAACTGGCTTCTTTTTCCAATTCTTCCCGACGTTGTTCTAATCGACCATTTAACTCATCTAGTCGGTCTTCTAATTGTTTAATTCGCCCTTCTAATCCCTGTTCTTTAGAGCCAGATTCCTTAAGTTCAAACAACTCTGCATATTGAATCTGGACTTTATTTATAATCACATTCAGACTAATTTCTATATGCTGGGAAATTGTCTTGACTTCCTTTTGTCTTTGGGTGCGAATTTCTGCTAAAAAGCTATTTAATTCTTTTTCAACTAATGCTTGTTCTACCTGTTCGCGACTGGGTAAACTACTGTCATCTGGTATGGAATTAACCCAGTTACCATTGTCCTCACCTTCCCCACTGCTACTAGGTACTAAATCTAAAAATATGGTTGGTTGACGGATGGTGATTTTTCCATCTAACTCTGTCTGGACTACATATAAACGTTCATGGAGTTTATTACCCCGTCCATCACTAATAGCAGCGGAAAATACATCTAACCTCCCTGGGGTGTGACGATGTAAATCAAAAAATACCGCACCCCGGCGCAGGTCTTCCTGTACTTTGGTAGCAACTTCATCCCGCACACACTCAAATAGGGGATGTCCTGGGGTGACCCATTCTAATGTGGGGTCATTTGTCAATATCTGTTTATCAAAGGTAATCTTTTTATACTCTCGCCCCAATTTACCAAAGCGAGTTTCTAACTTATCTCCCGTTCCCCACAAGGTGCGCGGAACCCGCCCAACTCTATATATTTTCTTACCCTTCCCTGTTTCCTTGGGATGAATCCCCGTTATGGGTGCTGCTTCGACAAAGAAATCATGGATCACTTCGGGAACTAACCGCCGTTCCTTAGCTTCAGCAGATTTACTGATAATTTGTGATAAATTTAGTTCCCGTTTGGCTAATCCTTCCAGAGCAGAATCACTAATTTTACGGAAATGTTCTGTATCTACTTGTTCTAGAATCCGATTCAGAATTGCCCCCTGAGTCAGGTTATGGGCGTACATATCTCGCATCATCCGTTCTAACTCATTGGCGGGGAAAATATCACCCAGGACGTTAAATACTTTACCGGTTCTTTCCGGGTCTAAATCCCTTTCAATGGCGCGAATCCGCTCAAACAGCTTCCATAGTACGTTACCTTCCTTGGTATTAGTAGAGACAAAATTAAAAATTAAACAATCTTTTTCCTGTCCGTAGCGGTGAATACGTCCCATCCGCTGCTCTAACCTTACCGGATTCCAGGGGATATCATAATTAATCATGAACCAGCAGAATTGTAAATTAATTCCCTCCCCCGCTGCTTCCGTCGCAACCAGTACCTGACACTCTTCTTTAAATTTCCGTTCGGAATAAATGCGAGTGTTGGGTGTATCTCGATCGCCTATTTTCATTGTTCCATGAATTTGGGTCACCGATAAACCCCAAGCTTGTAATTTCCCCACTAGATAATCTAAGGTGTCCTTATGCTCAGTAAAAATGAGCATTTTCATCTTAGGGTCTTGAAAAATTCCCTCCTGGGTAATTACTTCTTTGAGTCTGACTAATTTAGATTCTACTTCCCGTTTTTCTAAGCTCAATGCTTGATGAATTAAAGCAGTTAATTGTAGGATTTCCTTTTGCAAAGCAATGGGGTCAATAGAAGCTACCACACCTTCTAAATCCCCCATAATTTTTTCCTGTTCTGTGTCTGTTAAATCATTAAAGTCATCGGGAAGCTTTTTCTTAATTTGTTCTTGACGATGGGCTTCTGGGTCTTCTAAAATTCTTTGGCGTTTATCGCGCATTCGTTCTAAACTGCGCCGCACAGCGTAAATACTAGAAGCAAAGCGACGTTGTAACATCGCCATGGTAAAACCTAATGCTCTACCTTTAGCTGTATCATCGGTTGCAGCTTTGATTGATTGGTCTTCTACATAGTCTGTTAGTGCATGATAAAAATCTAATTCGTCGTCGTCAATTTCAAACTCAATGGTATCAACTTTGCGATTAGTGAATAATTTTTTGACAATACCGGTTTCTGCATCGGGAAATGTTTTTAAAGATTCTTTGGTACGACGCAGGTAAAAAGGAGCATGATTTTGATTAATTGCAGCTTGTAAACTTTGCACATCCCCATACACATCTCTATCTAATAATTCTAGGAATAAACAAAAGTTTTTCTGGTCGCCCTTATGGGGGGTAGCGGTCATTAATAAATAGTGGTCGGTAATTTGGGAAAGTTCTTCACCCAGTTTATAGGCTAAGGTTTTCTTATCGGAACTGTAAGCACTCATTTTATGTGCTTCATCCACTATAATTAAATCCCAGTTACTTCTTAATAAACTATCTTTCGCATCTTGAATGCGAGAAACCCAAGATACAGAAGTGATCACTTGACTTTTTTCTTGCCAAGGATTAGAACCATAATTAGCCCGCAGGACATCACCCCGGATCACCTCAAATTCTTCGCGAAATTTGTCTTTTAGTTCTCGTTGCCATTGAAATGTCAGGTTGGCGGGTGTAATAATTAGGGTACGTTTCGCCAGTCCCCTAGCTTTTAATTCTTTCAGCAGCAACCCCGCCATAATGGTTTTACCCGCTCCGGGGTCATCAGCCAGTAAAAACCGCAACCTTGGCTGTTTTAAAAAATACTCATAAACCGCCTCTAATTGATGGGGGAGGGGGTCTACCCGGGCGATCGCCAAGGCAAAATAGGGATCATATTCGTAAGCTAACCCCAAACGCAGAGCTTCCACACCGAACCGAAAATACTGGGGGTTACCATCAAAGGGTTCTTTTTCCGGTGTAGCTTGTAACTGTTCCAACTGTTCAGCGTTGAGTATGGGTTGATAAACCTGATTAGTTTTGAGTCCTTTACCCGTGAGTTTAACTGCTGTCCCCATTGGTTCCACCAACAATACCTGTACTGGTTCTGGAAAAATGGAACCACGTACAATCACATTCCTTTGTAGTTGGTCAATTTTCATGGGGTTACCTCTGAATACTCAGTAGTATATCTGTTACCAGCACTTGACTGATTATATAAGTATAAGCATATTTATATAAACTTCAGGTAAACTTTATAGTTAAAATTGTTGTACTTAAAGGTCATAAAACTTAATAAATTAACTAAATATTTTTACATAAAACAACTTCTTAGGGTAGGTAAAAAAGCCGACCCCTCCCTAACCCTCCCCTGATAAGAGGAGGGGACTGGATTTTCTGGTTTCAGGATGAGCGCTGATTAATTTTCAACCAGGTAAAAACTTGCTGTGATGTCAGGTTTAAATCGACTCCTGCTAAAACTTGCACAGGGGAAGCTCCTCTACAAATCTGAGGTTGTTGGTCTGGGGTCAAAATCAGCACAGAATAATCATCTGGATCAACCATCCACCCCAACTGACAACCATGTTTTAAACAATACAAAAGATTATCAATCACCCGATTCGCCTTCTGATCAGGTGAAAGAATTTCAATAGACCAATCAGGGGGTGCTGTAAAATTATCCTCAGGCTCTCCCACTTCGTTGACTGCAATTCGCGCCCAAGCAATTACAGCGATATCAGGAACAATAGATCGCCCAGCGAAAGTACAGCGCAGTTCAGGTAAAGCCGTATATACTTGGCTATGACTATCAATTTCAGTTAACAGGCGCTTTTGTAAAAGAGAGTGGCGAGTTTTTGGCATTGGTTTTTGCATAGCTACCCCGTCCATGTATTCCCATGCTGGGGATTCCTCTACACAGGGAAGCTTCAGAAATCCATCAATTGTCAGAGTTTGGGGGGAAAAGGTAGTCATGGTTTGGGGACTCGGCTTTTACTGTAGAATTACACAGGAGAGCAGCCAGATAAAATACTGTGCATATTGACAACTGCACCAATCACAGCGATCGCGGGGGCGGTAAATCCAGAGGCTGTAACTTGGGCAATAATAGTTTCTAGGGTTCCAATCAATTCCTCTTGTTCTGGTCGTGTACCCCAACGCACTAAAGCAATAGGTGTTGCTAAATCTAGCCCAGCCTGGCTTAATTGTTCCACAATATAAGGCAGATTCTGAACCCCCATGTAAATCACAATAGTTTGTGAACCTTGGGCGATCGCCTGCCAGTTTACTTGTGGTTTATACTGATTTACAGCCTCATGTCCAGTTACAAAAGTCACAGAAGAACTATATAACCTATGGGTTAAAGGTATACCAGCATAGGCAGGAGCCGCCACCCCAGATGTAATACCCGGCACAACCTCCACAGGTATACCAGCAGCGACTAAATCCGCCATTTCTTCCCCCCCGCGACCGAAGATAAAAGGGTCACCGCCCTTGAGTCGCACTACTAGGGGGTATTCTTGGGCTTTGGTAATTAATAACTGGGTGGTTTCTGACTGTAATAACGAATGTCTCCCCATGCGCTTACCCGCGTTAATTTTTTCCGCTTGGGGGTTAATCATCCCCAAAATCTCTGGACTAACCAAAGCATCATAAATCACCACATCAGCAGATTCTAATAAACCCTTACCCTTGAGGGTCATTAGTCCTGGGTCTCCTGCCCCGCACCTAATAAATAAACCTTACCCGTCACCGTGCGGCTCATGTATCTATTAAATCCCCAATTATCTCAGCTAATTCTGGACTTGCTCCCAAAGGCGCAGCCAGTTGGAAAGTCACAGTAGGAAATTGTAATTTTAGCCTTTCTAGGGACACAGCGATCGCATCAGTTATACCACCTGTAAATAAAAAGTAGGGTAAAATTGCCACTTTTGTTTGTCCTGTAGCCACTAAATCCTGGATACGTGATTCTAAACTAGGCGCTACAGCCCAATAAGCAGTAACTGCACCCAACTGGCCCGCTATAGTTTCTATAGGCTCCAGGGAACCAGGACGACGGCTACCATGAGCTAATAAAATTGTAGTTTGGGCTTCCATTGTAGCCACTTCCTGGGATAGTAAGGTCACTAAATTCCGGTGACTACCTAAATGGCGGTGTTGACGAATAATTATATCTTTCCCCAGAGCCTCTTGTGCCAAAGCAATCTGCTCCGGAATATCCGCCATTACATGGACACCCGGTAACAGAAACAGTGGTACAATTTCTAAAGACTTAACCCCATCCAAAAAAGCAATACTAGCAAAGTCTTTAATCTGCTGATATAAAGGCTGGGGTTGTAATTCCAGAGCAGCTATACCTACCAAGTCTTTACCATGACCCAATTGAGCAGATACGAGCTCTGCTAATTGCTCCATAGCCACTTGGGGGCGGGGGTCACGGCTACCATGTGATACCAGTAAATATGCAGATTTCATAATCATCAAATAACTGTTTGGCAGTATATCAGCTTATTGCTTCTTAGCACTATAGGTATAGAAGTTATCAAAAGCTCCTACAGTTTCAAATTTATACAACGGTATCCAGGAACTGAGTTTTAAATCAGTCCGGTAAACACTAAAAATGATGAAATCCTGCTTTTGGGTACTCCGCGCCAGGATATCACGCATTTGAGGAATGGTTTGATCTACGAGGTTGTCACATTGAGACTTGATTAAATTTTCTAAAAAATTGCCCGTTTTCTGGCAAACGTCCCCTTTTAAATATTCTGTTAGCCGTTGTGTCGCATAATCTTCATATTCAGCCTGGGAAGGATTGGTCATAGCCATTGCTACCCCCAAGGCTACTAGTCCTATGGCTCCGGAATATGCGATAGTTGTCAGTGCTTTCATGGTTTCTGGCTTAAACTCACTATAGTTATCCGACTGGAATTTGAGAAAATCCGCCACTGGAAAAAAAGGTCTTGATCATTTTCTGATTATCGTGCTATAATCACTAATATACAATAATGGCGAGCGTAGCCAAGTGGTTAAGGCAGTGGTTTGTGGTACCACCATTCGTGGGTTCGAGTCCCATCGTTCGCCCTCATTTAGCAAAAGTTTGCTCAACAGCTAAAGTGGGGAATAGTTACCTATGTGAGTCAGCTAATATCCCCCAAAATTATGTAACTTAAGTTAAGGTAAAAAAAACTGAGCAGCATATATTCTGAGTCAAAAAAAACACAAAGAAATTGGCCAGATTATAACAGGAAAAACACAGAACGCCCATCTGTGTTTATTTTTTTTGTAAAATGCAAATTCGATCTGAGGGGTTATCATGTCTGAATTGATCCAAGCAATCTTAGATAGTGAAGAAAAAAGCGATTTGCGTGGCTTTTTGAGTCAGTTACGCCAGGAAGAACAAAAATACTTGCTACGTAACGATATCCTCAATGTATTTAAGAATTATTGTTCTCAGTCGGAGAAATCCGAAACAACCGCGTCTGCTTCCCGCTTAGGGAAACTCATCTACTATACTCAGGAAATAATTCAAGAAGATTCCAGCCTGTGTTTGATTATTCGTCCTAAAATTGCTCGTCAAGAAGTTTATCGGCTCACAGAAGATTTGAATGTTGAGCCCATGTCAGTACAGGAACTGCTGGACCTGCGCGATCGCTTTGTGAATAAATATCACCCCCTAGAGGGTGACCTACTAGAATTAGATTTTGGCCCGTTTTACGATTACACCCCAGTCATCCGCGACCCGAAAAATATTGGTAAGGGGGTACAATTCCTCAACCGCTACCTATCCAGCAAATTATTTCAAGACTCAAAACAATTGCTGGACAGCTTATTGAATTTCTTGCGCCTCCACCAGTATAACGGTGTGCAGCTGTTAATTAATGAGCGGATTAAGACTCAGCAGCAACTTTCTGACCAAGTAAAAAAAGCCATCACCCTCGTCAGCGAGCGACCCCAAGATCAACCCTATGAAGAATTCCGCTTTGAATTACAGATAATGGGTTTTGAAGCGGGGTGGGGTAATACAGCCGGGCGAGTCCGTGATACCCTGGATATTTTAGATGAATTAATTGATTCTCCTGACCCTCAGACCATCGAAGCTTTCATCTCTCGCATCCCGATGATTTTTAGAATCGTCCTCGTATCGGCTCATGGTTGGTTCGGTCAAGAAGGTGTTTTAGGTCGTCCAGACACTGGGGGACAGGTAGTTTATGTGCTTGACCAAGCTAAGAATCTGGAAAAACAACTACAAGAGGATCTGGATATAGCAGGTTTAGGAGGGTTAAACGTCGAGCCAAAGGTGATTATTCTCACCCGCCTAATACCTAATAGCGATGGTACACTGTGCAATCAAAGGCTAGAAAAAGTTCACGGTACAGAGAACGCCTGGATTTTGCGCGTACCCCTGCGGGATTTTAATCCCAATATGACCCAAAACTGGATTTCTCGATTTGAATTCTGGCCTTATCTGGAAACTTTTGCTATTGACTCAGAAAAAGAACTGTTGGCAGAATTTCAAGGTAGACCTGACTTAATTGTGGGTAACTACTCTGATGGTAATTTGGTGGCGTTTCTGCTAGCACGGCGCATGAATGTGACTCAGTGCAACATCGCCCACGCTTTGGAAAAGTCTAAATACTTATTTAGTAACCTCTACTGGGAAGAATTGGAGGATAAATACCATTTCTCCCTACAATTTACCGCTGATTTGATTGCCATGAACGCCGCCAATTTCGTGATCAGCAGTACTTACCAAGAAATTGTTGGTACACCTGATAGTGTAGGACAGTATGAGTCTTACAAATGCTTCACCATGCCGGAGTTATACCACGTAGTCAACGGCATTGAATTATTTAGTCCTAAGTTTAATGTTGTACCTCCAGGGGTGAATGAGAGTTACTATTTCCCTTACTCCCGCACTCAAGACCGAGTGGAAAGCGATCGCCAGCGAATTGCTCAAATGCTGTTTACCCTGGAAGACCCGCACCAAATTTTTGGTAAACTAGATAATCCCCAAAAGCGCCCCCTGTTTTCTATGGCCCGTCTTGACCGGATTAAAAACCTCACAGGTTTAGCAGAATGTTATGGTCAGTCTCCAGAATTACAGGAGCATTGTAACTTAATCTTAGTGGCGGGTAAGTTGCGTGTGGAAGAGTCAGACGACAACGAAGAACAAGAGGAGATTATTAAACTCTATCAGATCATTGAACAGTATAATCTCTATGGTAAAGTGCGTTGGCTGGGTGTACGCCTATCTAAATCTGATTCCGGTGAGATTTACCGTGTGATCGGCGATCGCCAAGGGATATTTATTCAACCTGCTTTATTTGAAGCCTTTGGTTTAACCATCTTAGAAGCCATGGTTTCAGGACTACCAACTTTTGCGACCCAATTTGGTGAAGCCCTAGAAATTATTCAAGATCAAGTCAATGGCTTTTACATTAACCCCACAAATTTAGAAGAGACAGCGGCCAAAATCCTCACCTTTGTCACCAAGTGCAATCAAACCTCCCAATATTGGGATGCTATTTCCCGGGAAGCAATTAACCGGGTATTAAGTACATATACCTGGAAAATTCATACCACCAAGTTGTTATCCCTAGCCAGGATTTATGGCTTTTGGAACTTTACCTCCAAGGAAAACCGCGAGGACTTGTTGCGTTATCTTGAAGCTTTATTCTATTTAATTTACAAACCCAAAGCACAAGAGTTATTAGCGCTGCATCAGCATCGGTAGAAGTTCATTTAGTCAACTGTTCCCAAGTAATTGACCCGACTATTCCATCTACTTTGAGTTGGCGCTGGCTCTGAAAAGCCTTGACAGCTACCTCAGTCAGCGCCCCAAAATTTCCATCCACTCGGGTCATATAGCCTTGAGAAACTAACAACCGCTGTAAAACTCTCACCACAATACCTGAATTACCAAAACGTAGAGTTAGCATAAATTACTCAGCATATTTTAAGTTATAATTAGTTCGGTTGCCGGTCATCGGACTTGCGACCACTGATAACTAACAATCTTGTCCGCAGGCATTTGAGTATCTGAGATATATCTAGTTAATCATATTTGTAGCTGATCAATAACTACATTGTCAACTGTTGCCAAGTTAGTGGCCCCACTACTCCATCTACCCCTACTTTCCGCTGGTTCTGAAAGGCTTTGACAGCTGTTTCAGTCAATCGGACCAAAAGACCCATCAACTCTAATGGCGTAGCCTTTAGAAATTAACAAACGCTGTAAAACTCTCACAGCAGTACCTGAAGTACCAAAACGCAAAGTCGGTAGAGATTGACCTGTGAAACCCGATGAGACCGCAGCTACTTTGATCCTATTGTCCGCAGTGATTGTCCTAGGTTGGTGATTCCTTTGGCTAATTGTGATTGACGCGAGCAGTTTTTCTTGAGGTAAGTGGGACGCCGATGAGGAGGTTTGAGAAATTGCATCTATTGGGATAAATTCCGGTGGTGTGATTTGAGAGGGAGTGTTAATTAATTTACTTACGTTATGGCTTAAATGCTCCGAGCTACTTTCCATCTGCAATGGTTGCTGCTTCGGTAATCTATTCTCTGAATATACTTGTCTGGCGGTTAGTATACCCGTCATCAGCAGGCCAATTTCGCTCATCGTTGTTCATTTTAGTAATAATCTAATTTCTCACTTGACAAACAAACCTGTTGTTAGTCCGGAATTCTTAATACGGAAAAATTCCCAAAAGGTGTGTAATATTCTTTTTATAACTATTAATTATAAATAATCTCATATTCCAGTTATTATGCAAGATCAATTTTGATTGATGATTGGTTAACCTAGATAAATTTACGTAAGCAGTTTTCATTTTATGAGTATAGCATTATCTAATATTCTAGTTAAGGAAGTTTTTCTGTTAATTTTTGGTGAATTAATGCTCTGGTGTACAAAATCGGGTGACAAGGGTAGCAGAACATCTCTTGAGCAACTCCTAAAAATTAAGGGTTACCAGCCTGACTCTGCACAGGGATCATCAATCTTGCACAAGCTCAGTCGGTTTTTTGGTTGCCAAAAGTAGCAAGCAAAGGCTCTGGGGACTTTTAGGAACCCGGATGTGATCACGGGGTGTGAATTGAGGATACATTTGGGAAAATCAGATTCTTCTGGACAAACCCGTTATCTTTAAACTTACATGATTTATATGTATATGATCTGAGGATTTATTCTGTTGTTGTCACAGACTGATCAGATTTTCACTGATTGAGGGCGGTAAATAAATATATTCATCCAATAATTTCATTAGCAGTGATCCCCGTGAATTAATCAGATCATAATCATGCACAAATTGTTTGGGCGATGATTCGCCAGGGAAATTTGTATAAATCAAATATGCATCTTCCAGAATACGCATATATATAATCAACTAAAATAAGTTAATATAATCTTATCTACAGTATTTTGGCTTGTGCTGTCTCTAGATGAAAAAGAGATATGTAAAATAAAGTTGCGAGTTATGGAGAGTTTGTAAATTTTCGTAGGAAAAATATAAATTAAACCTCGTATTTTCCGGAAAATATAAGGTTTAATGGGTAAGTAGACAGTGCAGTATTTGACTGACATTGCTGAGAGAAAACCCTCATATCTGTGGGTTAACGCAGATTTGTCAGTGGAGTCAAGCAGTTTTTAGGAGCACTGGCAGAATCATATACTCATAGTTTTGTTATATACCGGATTATGGATAGAAACCCTGTAGAAGGGTTTAAATACCAGTGTTCGGCGCAAATGTAAGTTTTTTATTGGGATAAATATACATGACTTCTGCTGCTGAAAGGCCAGTTAGCCCTGGCTCAACCGTGAGATCACATCTGACTGTCCATGAGCACAACCAGATAGACCCGCTGAAACAGGCTACTGGTGTTTATGTGACGGTGCATGGTCATTTTTATCAGCCCCCACGGGAAAACCCTTATTTAGAGGCAATTGAACGTCAACCTAGTGCGGCACCTTTCCATGATTGGAATGAACGCATTCACTGGGAATGCTATCGCCCTAATGCTTTTGCCAGGGTCTTTAATGACCGGGGGGAAATAGTCGAGATTGTGAATAATTACGAATATTTCAGCTTTAATATTGGACCTACCCTGATGTCGTGGCTAGAACGCTACGATTTTGAGGTTTATCAGCGAATTTTGGAGGCAGACACCAAGAGCTGTCAGCGCTTGCACGGCCATGGTAATGCGATCGCCCAGGTATACAATCATATAATTATGCCTCTGGCCAATGAACGGGATAAATACACCCAAATCCGCTGGGGTAAAGCAGATTTTCGCTCACGCTTTGGCCGGGATCCCGAAGGTATGTGGTTAGCGGAAACAGCTGTAGACTATGCCACCTTAGAGGCTTTGGTGGCTGAAAATATCAAGTTTATTATCCTCGCACCATCCCAGGCCCAACGTTGTCGCCCCCTACCCACAGAGGATGAGCCTGAGGCGGAATGGCAAGAAGTAGGGGGTAGTCAAATTGATCCCACCCGTCCCTATCGCTGTTATTTACAGGGAAGTGGCGACACTGATCAGCAATCGCGCCCTTACATTGATATCTTTTTCTACGATGGCCCCATTTCCCGGGATATGGGCTTTAGTGATGTGGTTTATAGTTCTAGTCATTTTGCCGGACGTATCGGCTCCGCAATACGTGGGGATCACCGGCCAGCACAATTAATTTCTGTGGCCACAGATGGGGAAACCTTCGGACACCATAAGAAAGGCACTGAAAAAACTTTAGCCTACGCCTTTATTGGAGAATTTCCTAAGCGCAATTGGACTGTCACCAACTTTGCTCACTATCTCAGCCTCAATACTCCCACTTGGGAGGTGGAAATTAAACCCGCCACAGCCTGGAGTTGCGCCCACGGGGTGGATAGATGGCAAGATGACTGTGGTTGTGGTGGTGAAGGTGGTGTATGGCATCAAAAATGGCGGCGACCCTTGCGGGATGCTTTGAATTGGCTGCGGGATCAGTTAATTGATGTCTATGAGAAACATGGCCTGCGCCTATTCCATGATCCCTGGTTAGCACGGGATGAATATATTCACGTGATCCGCGATCGCTGTGTGGCTAATGTGAACAGTTTCCTGTCTCGCCATCAAACCCACAAACTCACCCCAGCAGAACAAGTTGATGCTTTGCGCTTGTTAGAAATGCAGCGTCACGCTTTGCTGATGTTCACTAGTTGCGGCTGGTTCTTTGAAGAAATTTCTCGCCCGGAAGGTACGCAAATTCTCCGTTATGCTTCCCGTGCTTTGGAATTGGCTGGGGATGTGGCTGGTGTACAGTTGGAGAAAGCTTTCATCAAACGCCTATCTTTAGCCCCCAGTAATGTGGATATTTTCAAAGATGGTGCGGCGATCTATCGGACAAATGGTGCAAACTGCCCAAGTGAGTGTCAAGCAAGTAGCTGCTCACTATGCTATTAGTTCTCTGTTTGCTAATCAAAAATCTACACAAAAGCGCATTTATTGCTACAGTCTTGATGAGATTGATTACCAGTTGCAACGTATGGGTTCCTTGACCTTGGCGGTAGGAAATTTAAAACTGGTGTCGGAAGTTACCGGTGAGAGTGAAAGTTTAGTCTTTGCTGTGCTGCATTTGGGCGGCTGGGATTTCCACTGTTGTACCCAATTATTTACCGGTAGACGTGAGTACAGTCAGTTGAAAGAAAAGCTGTTTACCTCTCTAAAACAGGGGAGTGCTGCTCACAGTATCTTGGTGATGACCAGGCTATTTAGAGAAGAAACATTTAGCCTACAAAATCTCTTTGCTGAAGAACGTCACCGGATTATGCGCCTTCTGAGTCAGGAAACACTAACACGTTTAGACCAACTGTATACTCAGGTATATCGGGATAATTACGGATTATTGATGGCCTTCCACCGGGATGAGTTAGAAGTACCCCAAGAGTTGCAGGTAGCTGCGGAGATTGCTTTGGGATCACGCTGTATGCTCATACTGCGATCGCTCGAGCAAGAGATCACAGACCCCATCTTGAGTTTAAATCACATTGTAGAATTAGAAGCGATCGCGACTGAAGCTAAACATTTACATTGTCGGTTAAATATTCCCGAAGGTACGCAAATATTAGAACAACTAATCATGCGCTTATTGTGGCAATTATTACATGACCTCAATGGCAGTTTTGCTACCCAAATCCAATGTTTAGAACGGTTGATTGATGTTAGCTATCAGCTAAATATCGGCATTTCTTTGCACAAGTCCCAGGAACTATATTTTAGCTGTCTGTCCACTCAAATTAGACCTTTATGTCTGACGACTTTGAAGAATACAGAAGAAAATTATCAATCTCGTCAATTGCTGAAGTTAGGACAAAAATTAGCTGTTGATGTTAGCCATGTTCTGGGTCAGTTGGAGTAGTCACAAAGCCCTAATCTGACCTAGGGAGGAAAGGCGACACGGGATGCTTTAGCGTCCCGTCAATATTTAGGAACTTAAGGGAAAATACTAGACGTTGAGGGGATGCTGCTTTTCTTTACCCGGGTAATCATTGTCATTGTTCATGGGTTTTACTTCCAAAAAAGCTTCTCTACCTGTAATCAATCTGGAACGACGATTCCGAGTGATATAGTTCCAAGCCCACTGAATTACCACTACTAATTTAGTGTCAAACTCGATTAAGAAGTAGATGTGAATTATTAGCCAAAATACCCAAGCAATGAAACCTGTAAGTTTGATTAGGCCTAAATCTACAACCGCTAAATTTTGCCCAATCATCGCCAAACTACCCACGTCGTTGTAATGAAATTGTGGCAAAGTGTAACCTTGAAGTCTTCCTTGAATCAGTCCAGCTACATACTCCCCTTGTTGAGTAGCTACGGGTGCAACACCAGGTAAGGGTTTACCGGTTTGATGGGAGAAGTTGGCTAAGTCTCCCACAACAAAAATGTTTTTATAACCCTTAACGCTCAAGTCCGGTTCCACAATCACACGTCCAGAAGGATCGCATTCTACACCTGTACGCTCTGCTAGCACTTTCCCCATTGATGACCCTTGTACACCAGCAGCCCATAAGACGGTTTTTGAGGGGATTTCCTCAACTTGATCGCCACTCTTAAAAGTCACGATATCATTTTCAATGTTGGTCACCCTGGTGTTAGTTCTGATCATCACACCCAATTTTCCCAAAGCTGATGTAGCTGCTTTCGATAACTTGGGCGAAATGTATGGGAGGATGCGATCGCCCCCTTGCAATAGTAAAATTTTGGCCTCGGAAGTATTGATATTGCGGAAATCTTCTTGCAGTGTTTTATATGCTAATTCTGCGATCGCACCTGCTAATTCTACACCGGTCGGACCACCACCCACAATCACAAAGGTCAACAAAGCCTTGCGTTTTTCTGGGTCAGTTTCTCTTTCTGCTGCTTCAAATGCTGTAAATATCCGGCGACGTATTTCTATAGCATCTTCCACAGTTTTTAAACCAGGCGCAAATGCTTTCCACTCATCCTTACCAAAATAGGAATGGTTAGCACCTGTGGCTACTACTAATGTATCGTAAGGGACTACCTGATCATCTAAAATAACCTCTTGTTTTTTGGGGTCAATATCACTCACCTTTCCTAACAGCACTCTTGTATTCTTGCTTCTTCTGAATACGGCGCGCAATGGTGAGGAAATATCAGCAGGTGAGAGGGTACCTGTGGCGACTTGATATAACAGTGGCTGAAATAGGTGAAAGTTGCGTTGGTCAATGAGGGTAATACTTACATTCGCTTTCGCCAAAGTCTTGGCTGTATATAGTCCACCAAAACCACCACCAATAATGACAACTTTATGTGGTGCATTCTTCCCAACTGAGACTACCATAGGAAATATTGCCTTCTGTTAAGAGCGTTAACTATTCTTAACAACTTTGTAACAAATTTATAATATATTTTGCCGTTTATTTAGAACAGTTGAAAAAATAATAACTGTAGTCAAATTTACGATTTATTTGATTTACAGCATTTCCCATGCTCGTAAGGTAGAAAGTTTTTTAGTTTTAGGGAATAGGGAACAGGGAACAGGGAACAGGGATTGGAAAGGATTGGGAAGGATTGGGAAGGATTGGGAAGGATTGGGAAGGATTGGGAAGGATTGGGGAACACACAAAAAATAATAAAATCCAGTCCCCTCCCCTTACAAGGACAAGACAAGGTGGACAAGGTGGACAAGGTGACAAGGGAGAAAAACAGTACAAAGTCTGTGGGCGATCGCACCCCCCGACTAACTGGAAGAGGTAGCTTCCATGTACCTGTATAATAATCTCATGATTCATTGCACATCCCAGATCGCCTGTTTTCCAGTTACCAGGGAATTTCATGATCCAGTTGACACCATCCGTAATAGAATTAGTTGAAGAAATTGTAGCTGTTAATCAAGCCTGGAAACTAACTGCTGACATGGGTGAGCATACCTCAGCCATAGCAGACTCACTCGCGGATTTAAAGAACCGGTTACAAGTGCGACTCTTACGTACTTATGCACCCGAACAGGTTTATTTAGAAGTTGATACTTCTCCAGAAACACCAACCACGGAAGAACTTTATGGGTTAATTCTACGCCAACCAATAGGTGATTATTGGAATGCTGCACATCTTCCCGTGCGTGTAGCTCAACAATTGCTGTCTTCTGAAGAAATAGCCAAATTTACAATTTAGTGGGGAGTATAGTCACATGATTCAAGGCTTAATCAATATTTTTTGGCAGAATACTCCTTTTCATTGGAGTATTGTAATTGTTCTCCTGGGGGGAGTAATAGGCGAAGGTATATCTATTTTTCTGTATTGGCTTTACAGAGAAAGAGATTTGAAAGATAATAACAAAAATATCAAGTATCTGGAGAGCAAACAGGGAGAAATAGCCGAAGGTAGATATATTCTTCTGGATAGGGGTTCTATAAAAGGAGATTTGAAAGATAACAAGGAAAATATTAAGTCCTCGGAGAGCAACCAACGTCAAGATGTTATCCCAGATAGTAAATCATCCTGGTTCCGGAAACATCTAGATGTAACAGATACTGATGATAACTGTCTCCAAGCCAAAGTTGAGGCGGGAAAATTTGTATTATTACAATACCCAAGAATTTTAAATCCCTCTATTCCTAGCAGCTATTTGCGTTTTATACCTACCATTCTCATCGCCATTGGTGTTTTAGGAACCTTTTATGGGATTCAGGAAGGATTATCACAGATAGACCTGGGTAATATTAATCAAAATACCTCCAACTTACTAGGAGCTAGCGTCAAGCTTCTAGAAGGTATGAAAACTGCTTTTTCTACGTCATTGATGGGGTTAGGCTCTAGCAGTCTATTTACTATTGTCTTAGCAGTTGGAGAAGCAATTAAACGCGCACCTAGTCAGAAATTACGCGCAAGACTAGATAGGATTGCTTTTGTAGAAAGTCCCACAAGGCTTTTATCTCGTTTTAACCTTGATGGAACTGAAAGAGCAGCAACCAGTTTAAGTAATGCTGCTGAGAGTATGAGGACCGGATTTGAAAAATTAATCGAGGTACAAAGTAAATTAAGTCCTGATGCTATTGGTCAAAAAGTTGGTGAAAAAGTGGGAGCAGTCATGTCTCCCATTTTCGAGGAGCTCAAAAGAGAAATTAAACAGAATCAAGGTCAGGAAATATTAACAAAGTTAATTACAGAACAAAGAGAACAATTAATCAAACCCCTCATAGCTGAACTTACCAAGAGCGCACAACTGACTCAAGAAGCTTCTCAAGCAGTTAGTCAACTCAGAGAAGAACTGGGGGGAATTTCCCAAAGTCTCAGCACATCTGTAATGACTATCCAAAAATTCCAAGAAGATACTTTAGTGCAACTGCAAGAATTTGCACTTAGTTTGCAGTCTATCTTAACTGAATTTCGTTCTGATACTCAAGGAGTAATGGAAAGGGTATCTACAGAAATTCAGTCAGCTGTGACTGCAAGTGTTGAAGCGATAAATTCTCAGAGAATTGCTTTTGAAGTCAGTTCTAATCAAGCAGCTAATACTTTTAGAAGTATTCGAGAAGATTTAGAAACCGCACTACATACCCAAGCAGAAATAGAGCGCCAAATGCTCCAGGAGTTTCAAGAGCGAACCCTGGCGATTATCACCACACAAACTGAAAGTATTACCACCGTTGGTCATGAAGCATCTCAATTAATGAATGGAGCCAGAGAGAACTTAATATCTACTCTCTCTAACATTGATACTATGCTGCAAAATACCCGGATCACTGTACAGGAAGAACTACAGCAATTCCGCCTGAGTTATCAAACAGCTTTACAAGAGTTCTTCAATAGCCAAAATCAGTTACTAGAAGAAACCCTGGGCGAACAGCGTCAAGGACTAGCTCAGGTTGTCAATGATTTACAGACTGCTTTTAACGAAGAATATCACAGACGCTCAACTTTAACCGCACAAGTGGACGAAAGTATGAGCAGAATTGGACAAACTGTAGAGAGGGTCAGTAATTTTGCTAATGTCACCGGTTTAACCTCAGGAGAAAGACTAGCACAAATCCAAGAAATTACCAGGGGATTGGGTCGAGAAGCTCATAGGATTGAACAAACCTATGCAGCTATGATTCAACAGTTAAATCAGGCTTTGGAAATAAGTAATCAACATTTAGTTGATTACCTAAATAAAGCATATGCATCTGAAAACCGGTTTTTCACCCAAGCGGATGAAGCCACCACCAAAATTTCTAATCAATTACTACAAGCTGCTAATTATCTAGTAGCTGCAGAAGCTAATCGTCGTCATCAATCTGAATCATGAATAATTTTAGCGATTGGGAACCAACACCACAAATAGAAGAGGATAACTCTAGCGTTTTACTCGCCATTGGCGATATGATGTCTGGACTGTTAATGATATTTGCGCTGTTGTTTATTACCGTTTCTTTACAGTTGAGTGAAAGATCAGAACCCAGACGTAATGTCATTGAACAATTGATTAATACTTTAGAAGAAAATAACGTGAAGGTAGAAGTTAATAAAGACACCGGAGATATTACCTTGAAAGAAAATATCCTATTTCCAGAAAATAGCGCTCAATTAAGTGCTGCTGGGAAAAGCACTCTACGATCATTTATCCCGGTTTATAGCAGGGTAATTTCTAAATATCAGCAAGAAATTACCCGGGTGGTGATTGAAGGACATACTAGTTCTAGTGGAACTTATAACGGTAATTTACAGTTAAGTTTGTTGAGGTCTTTTGCTGTTGCTGAATATATCTCCTCAGAGATGAAATTTGAAACTAAATCACAACTGGAGGAAAAAATCCTTGCTTCTGGAAGGGGAGAAATTGAAGCTAATCCAAATATTGATGACCCCAATGATAGAAAGGTAATTTTCCGGTTGCAGTTTAAGGGAGATAATTTGTCTGAGATTTTTACATCAAAATGATTTTGACAACCTAGAAAATATGATGTTAAATTTTCGCACTCTATCCTTAAGCGATCGCCAGTCACCGGAACCAACCAATTTACTCCAGTTAGTCAACAATTTCCGCAACAGTGGACAATTCCGCCAGCTTCAGAATCTCCCTAATGTAGAAACAGATACTTGGCGTTCTTTAGATCAAATTATCGAAACCATCCAATCCGGCAATATTGACGACATTAAACACATAGAATGGGTCTATTGTCTCCATAATAAGGCTGAATGGGATAAGCAAAACCCAGAAATCAGCTATACAACTTCAGCATTAATCTGGAGAGCAGCAGTTAATAACTTATGGCTCAGAGAAACTTTATTATGGCTGTTAGTGTTGAATCATAGCGAGTCACAGCCAATTATCAGTGAATCCTTAGTTACAAGTTTTTCTGTGTTTATCAGGGAATCAGGAGACAGTGACGCACAAATACTACAAATCATACAAGCCATCACCCAGGATGACTATCACAGATTAGCTTTAATTGCTAGGGACGAGAATTGTACACCCCAAGAATTACTCAATAAATATAATCTTCCATCAACTAGTAATGCGGTGAGTCAGGCTTTAAACTATGTAGTGAGAATATTTTCAGACAGGAACGACCGACCAGAATGGTTACTGCGTTGTTTTGCGCAAATGTCCCACTCACAGCAATGTCAGGAAGTCAATCGTTTATTGACAACGATCGCCGCTGAAATAGGAAGCGGTTTTTTATCAATCGTAGAATGGTTACGTCAAAATTATGGACCGCGCACTGTTAATTCTCGCTGGAGTCAATTATCATCACAAGCTCAACTAGCATTACGTAAATGGATTGGTGCTGCTACTTGGGGAGATTTTGACAGAATGATTACAGTGTTAATCAATAAGTTGAGTTCACAGTTACAAACATTATCACAGAATAACAATAGATATCAGGAACTAAATTATCAAAGAAACCAACTACAAAGACGTAAAGGGTTTTGGTCAAATTATAGCGATCGCTTTGAACGTTTGCGTATTTTAGTACCCGTATCAACTAGTTGGATTAGTCAAGAATTAACACGAGATATTGATCTTCTGGTCAATGATGGTAGTAATGAGACAGAAATTTGTATCTTTGACTTTGGGGATTGGTTTATTGTAGAATTCTTCCGGGGTAATGGCAGTGAAATTTTAATGTTTAACCGCAATTACTCTGCTAATGTGGAAAAAACATTATTTCAATCGCCAAATTTATCTATTTCAGATATTCGCCGTTTATATCGTTTTGGCGGTGAAATTCATGATCATGTTTTCCTCTGGCAATATTATGCGGAAAAGTGGCTGAGAACGCAACATAATATTTACCCGAATGACGGGATAACTCGTTTTCAAGGACTTGGTTCACAATATAATCAATTTAGTCACACCACAGGTTTACCCACTCCTGCAGTAGATAAACAGGGAATCCGTGAACAGAAGTTAGCACGCTGGCGACGGGATATTCAAAGAATATACCAAGCACTTGGTATATCCTTGAATAACTGGGGTAATTAGTAACATCTAAATCTATATTACCATGGTGTGTTGTCCCGCACAACGCACTATTTTTTTTTAACGCAAAGGAGCGCAAAGGTAAACGCAAAGGAGCGCAAAGGTTTGAGATTAATTAGATTCACTGGAAAAAGTGATTAGTCAGCAACTACCATGCGATCGCGCCCCTTGGCGTTTAAAAACTTACCAAAACTTGGCTACAAGAGGGCGATCGCCATTCACAACCCCTGAAAACGTCGCCGAAACCGGGGGTCAAGTTTATCTGTTTTTTGCTGATTACAAGTGAAACACAGGGTCTGTAAGTTGCTGATATCGTTCTGACCACCACGAGCTAGGGGGACAATATGGTCAACTGTCAGCTTAGTTTCTGAACTTGTTTTACCACAGCTTTGACATTGATATTTATCTCTTGCAAATACGTATTTTCTCACTGAGGAGGGAATGGGAATCCGGGGAGTTTTATTCATTAGTTACCCTCAGTTCTGGAATCAGCGACAATCTGCTGAAAATCTTCATTGCTAATTACAGGTAATAAGTGATCGTACAACTGCATAGATTGTAAACAGCTATTAATATGGGATACTGCTGTGTTATAACCCTCAATTTTCTCTTTAACAACATTCAGTAAGCGTTGATTACTAAGAATTTTATCTTCTGCTTCCTGTTGTAAAGTTTGTTCCAAATAAGCACGAGCTTGGGAGTATTGCTGTAATATATTATCTTCTTGCTCTTGTGCCATGGCTAATAATTGCTTCTTGAGGATGGTGTTGATAGTTTGACGCAAAGATTTACAAACTGTCTGGGAAACCTTGGGTTCAAAATCCAACTTTAACAACTGTCTAATTGCTGGTTCAGCTTCTACCATACTTTGGGAATCGTAACTTTGGGAGGTTTGCAGCAAAGTCTGACGAAATTGATATATGGAAAAAGTCCCCTCATCATAAAATCTCGGACTTTCTCGCACAAAGCGATCGCATTCTGCACTAGCTGCATTATCCAAAATCACTGAGACGTTTTTGGCGGTAGCTTTCACCTGTTCCTCAATCCCCCCATCATTACCTAATAAACGATACAATTGACGATAGTATTCTGATTTGCGAATCTTTTCAATTAATTGCCTAAACAAATTATTTACTAATTGTTGACAACATTCGCTCAAAATATCTTCTAACTCGTTTGCTAAATAATAAAACGCTTCTACTAAAATCGCTAGTAAAGGCGCAGTGGAATTGCGGGGATGGCTACGGGTAGAACGTTGATAAGCATCAGCGACGGAAAATGTGTTTAGTAACTCATCTAAACGCCGAATCATCCGCCCTTGTAGTTGGCGAAAATCAGCCTCAAAAGCATTACAGGAATTATTAATTATTAGGTTGACCTCTTCTGTGATGTGCTGACCAAATTCTTTAGATACTTGCTGGAGTTGCTGATTCAGCCGTTGTAACTCCTGCGCCTTCATCCCCTCAATTTCTCGCGGTTGACTATCTAGTTTTATGTATTCAGTTTGATAATGTTTTTTTAGTTTAATACAAACATCTTCTAAATCATCAGCCAAATTTTCAAATAGCTGTGGGCGCTTTTCTTCTACCAAATATTTAGTAATCGCTGTGCGAAATTCTTCAATACCACTATCTTGAATTAGCTGATTAATTAAAGGCGTTCCCTGCTCTGCTAAAATTCTGACATAATTCTCATTGGGAGTTTCATAACTGTTTACCGAAATGCGAAAATGACTGGATGAGAGCTTACCGGAATTAGCACAGTAGCGGTTAAACTCATTAATAAATTGCGGTGTTTCTTCTCTCCCATTGCTACTTTTAACGGTATCTGCAAAAACAGAATCTAACCCAAATCTATCACTGATATTTGTATGTTTAATCTGACTGCCGTAAAATCCCAGTAATCCACTGGTTTTATAAACCCTAGGAGCATCACGAAACTCTTTACTAATTAAGTCATCTAAGCGCTGCCTTAACTGGTTATTATACCAGGTTTCATCAATGCGGTTGAAAGTGTAGAAAATGCGATCGCGTATTCCCCCATTGTCTCGCATTATTTCTAAAAGTTCCGTTTCCTCCTTGGTCATATCACCAGCAGCAGCAGGTTTTAATACACACACCACCGCCGATGTATCCGGATGTTGAATTTTGGCGTAAGTTAATTGTGCATCCTTTTCTACGGGGGCATCGATACCTGGCGTATCAATAATTACATTGCCATCTTCTAACAGGGGATGATTGCAGTAATATTCAATTCGTTTTAAAACAGAGCTATTACTACCACGCCGCGCATATCCCGCTGCTTCCTTAAGATTAGAAAAATTAAATTGCTCCATGGAATATGTAGCATTATTCATCGTTTGAATATGTTGACGATTTGCCTCATACCCATCAAGTAGTAATATTAAAGCCTTCCCTTGTTTTGCTCGTTCCGATTTACTTTCTCCACCTTCTTGCTGAATAATAGCATTACAACCTTGACGCAGTAAATCAATAATTTCAGTTTGGTTAATATTAGCTCCTGTTTGAAATCCCAACTTTTCACATAAAAAACTGGCTTGTTCGCGAATTTCTACTTCACTTAAAAAGGTTAAAACTACTCTTTCCTGATCTAATGGTGCATACTCAATTCTGCATTCTGTACCTGTAGCGTGTCCTTCTGCACTGTATAGTAATTCCCGTTCTAGTAGTGCATTAATCAACATCGATTTACCCGCACTAAATGCACCTGCAAAGACAATTTCAAACTGCGGTGCAACGACTTTTTCCAGAGAAGTTTGTACAGATGTAATATCTTCAGAGCGCAAAGGTGGCTCTTGTTGCAACAGTTGTAATACAGTTTCAACTTGCTCTTTTAAATTTTCACACTGGGTAGGGATGTTGGACATGATTCTTTATCTATAATTATCTAAGTATTCAGCCTGTATACGATTCAGTGGGAATCGTATATTATTTTTCCTATGCACCAAAGCAACTATCGCACCACAGGATAAGTCATCACAGACTTCACCGTGGCTATACCTGTGTTTTCCTCTTCTTTCTTCTTTTCCTTCAGCTGGGAGTTGAGCGCCTCCACTTCCCGCGAATAGTCCCATGTCTTCCTTTTAACTAAATATGCATTTACATCACGAGTTTTGATTTTTCCCCCGTGCTTCTCAATCAGGGTCACCAGATTAGGCTTTAACTCCTCCAATTCCTGCTCTAGAGTCGCCTGCGTCTGCTTAATTTCCCGATATCTATGAAAATACTCAGACTCATCATACCCTAAATCAACTAGGGGTAACTCTGGCTCAGTTAAGTTTTTATTTAGTGGTGGTTGGAACTTTTGAATATTCTGGTATTCCCAGTCATGCAAATCATCTACATCATCCCAATTTAAGTAACATATCCACTGACCGCCATTACTTTTAAAATCCCCAGTCCGCTCATGGTTTTGGTGTCTCTGTCTTAAGCTACTCGTAGAAATACCAACATACCAAACCCTGTAAGCATCATCACATATAAAGTAAATACCTGGTGAATCAGGTAAATTATGGTGTTCACCTAGCATCACCTTAGCTAGTTTTTTAATTATTATCTCCATCACACAACTTCATTAATTCCAGTATTTAAAAATACTAGCATCTTGAGTATAAATAAAAAAATACCTCTAAAGATAGATTTCAAATCCTCAAAAAGAGGCATTGCGCCTTGATTTTAATCCTTCCCGTTCCTCCATACTGGCAATAAAGTATCTAAATTTACTATATTTTGTTGACATTTCTGAGTATTTTTCCATAGCACAGTAAACCCACCAGCACCCAGCCTATATTGGGGAAACAGCCGATAACAAGGAATATCAGTTAAATGAGATTGATATTCCCCTAAATAACTAACTGTAACTGGTTGAAAATCAGGGAACCGTGACATAAACCATTGACAAACCTCCTCATTTTCCTCCGGAGAGTAAGTACAGGTCATATAAGCAAGATAGCCCTGGGGTGCAACTAATTGAGCCGAATTAGCTAGAATCCTCTTTTGTCGATTAGCACTTTTATTAATCGCTGTGGGATGAAAACAGCCAGGGGCTTTTTCACCTTTAGCGACTAAAGATTGTCCAGTACAAGGCGCATCAACTATAACTAAATCACTAGATAATGGGATTTGCTCCGTAAAAATACTAGAATCTCGACTCACCACAGTACAAGGGCTAACTTGACAACGCTTTAAATTAGAAATCAGCATCCCTAAACGTTTACCAATGACCTCATTACAAATTAGTAAATTAGGTTGCAAAGCTTTCCAAGCAAAAATACTCTTACCCCCAGGGGAAGCACACATATCAAAAACCAAATTCACCGACTGGGGAATCATTAATAAAACTGTAGCCGCAAACACAGAAGAAAAATCTAAACAATAAAAATCACCTTGTTGATGCAGAGGATGTTTACCAGGCTTTTCTCCTAATGATAAACGCTGCACAAAATCTGGTTGCCAATTTATTGATGATTCTACGGTGAAAGGTGATAAATTAAGCTGATTTTTACACCAAATAATTGCTGGGTTAAAGGGTTGAGGATTCATTAATGAATCAATAAACTGTTCTTGTTTATCAGGGTTTTCAAACAACCGGCGCGAGAGTTTAAGTAATAAATTTGATGGTTTTTCCATTAGTAAAAATGTGACAGAAGAACAATGCTATAGATGGTCTTGGCTGCATACTGAAAATATCATGACCGGTTAATCCAACTGAATCAAGAATGTTTGCTCCTACTCAAGACCTGAGTCCTGGGTTGAGGGAGTCAAGTCGCCAAAATTGTTCGGAGATGATGATAAATGTTCGATAATTTCCCGGATAAATTACGCCGAGAAGCGCAATTATGGCGAGATGAAGGGCTAATTAGCGCTTCCCAGTACGAAAACTTAGCAGAACGTTATCGATTTAAGAACCTAGAAGCAGCATCACGCGATCGCTTTGTGGTCACTGTGATTGGTATAGGTAGTATCCTGTTGTGTTTAGGTATAATTACCTTCATAGCCACAAATTGGCAATCATGGTCACGAGAAGTCAAATTTATCTTGATGATCAGTTTATTTCTCTCCACTAGTATCACGGGTTTTTCTACATGGGTAGAAGCTAAATCTGGGAACAACGAAAAGAGAAAACAGCAACAAAGTAAACGTATTTTGGGAGAGGGATTACTAATTTTAAGTGCCTTCTTTTTAGGTGCAAACATATTGCTCATGGCACAGATTTTCAATATTAGCGGTTCCATGGCAGAACTGTTTTTAGCCTGGGGATTTGGCGTTCTAGTCATGGCCTACAGTTTGTGTTTAAACTCCCTGGGAATTATGGCCATTATCCTCAGCCAAATCGGTTACTGGGCGGGAAGAGAAGACTTTGGGGTTTCCACAGTTGACTGGAATTGGGTAAGTTTAGCAGTTCGACATATGCCCTTATTGTCATGGTTACTATTTGTACCCTTAGCATATTTTTGTCGCTCTCGCTTGATTTTTGTGGTAGCAGCCTTTGTCTTTGCTGGTACTTTGCAGTTGAATCTCAATCCCCTACCACTGCTGAACCTGGACAATATAGCCCCTTGGGTGGCCTCCTTTGCCTTTGCACTGCCACCTGCATTATTCTGGAGTTATGACGATTTACTTTTCCCCACAGTCAATTACAGGTTATTTCAACCTCTGGCGCGTAACCTGGCATTGATATTTTTTGGACTAGTCTTTTATGTCTTGTCTTTCCGTTGGCAATGGGTAGCCCCAACATTGAATACCTTGATGCCAAATAGTAACAATAATCTATTCATGTCTCTGCCTGTAATCGATTTAGGGGTTCTCAGTGGTTTAGCAGTATTACAATGGTTATCAATGCTGCGTCTGCGAAATAACCCCCCCCGCAGGGAAGTGATTTTTACTCTTGCTGTTGTTACTACCTTTTTGGCTTTCATCATTATTACACCTTTCTGGCATTTAGCTATTACCCGCATTGATGAATTAGGCAGTTTCATCTTTAATGTACTTTTCGCCTTCTTAGCATTCGGGTTAATCCGAGAGGGATTAAAGTTAAACAACAGGAGCAGATTTTGGGGAGGTATGCTATTATTAACCTTACAAATTATTAGTAGGGTTATAGAGTATAATACAGACCGACTTTTTCAGTCCCTGGTATTTGTGATCTGCGGTTGGGCATTAATTACTGCCGGACTTTGGTTTGAACGTCGCTTACCTAGTAAATCCAGTTCCTAATTAAAGTTTGGTCACAATTAGGGACATTCAAGTGGGTGGGTGGTTTACCCTTTTTAGAGAATCTCTGCGTCAGTCCTAATTCTGGTAGTTCATCCAGACGCAATTTTGACTAATAACTCTTCATCTTAGGACTAGGCTCATGAGAAATGATTCCTCTGAATCGACTGGAAAGCAATCACCTAGAACATTATCCCCTGAAGTGGAATTTTCTGAGAAGCTGAGTTTTAAAGATTACCTCACTGCTAGTGAACAAAAAGCGAACCAGCCTCTACCTTTTTGGCGGCTATTAGTTCCCCTCTTAATTCAAACGGGAATTATCCTAGCCGTTCCCACCCAAGCAATGTATACTAGCATTGCTGGTAGGGATGTAATCCTGCAAACACTGGCTCAAAACCCTAATAATGTGGTTCAAGATTTTTTTCTCACCTTGGAATACAATATATCCCGCGTGGACAATTTGAGAAGGCTTCCCGGTTGGAATGATTTATTCAGAAGCAATCAGGGGAGAAACAGACAACTTCTCCCTGGGACTAACTTATACGTGATATTGCAAGAGCAACAAATTGCCTCCGGTCGTGGTGTTCCCAGTCCTTGGCGACCAATCAGGGTGACTAGCAATTTACCCGAATCTCTTCCCAGCAATCAAGTCGCTTTAAGAGGTGTCTATCAAGATAATGCCATTATCTATGGAATAGAAACATACTACCTCCCAGAACCACAAAGGCAGCAAGTTAGTAACGATATTTTCCAAAGCGTCCGGCAAACTAGAGGAAATAGACCCCCACAAATTCGACCAATTACCGTTAGAGTCAAAGTAGACCCTCAAGGTAATTCTGTACCCGTTAGTTTGTGGGTACGCGATGCTTACGGCGATCGCAACTATCGCAATTATCGCCTTTAATCCTCATGACGTAAATTCCATGCTACACCGGCCGCTGCCCCTGCGCCTGCTACCAAACCTGTAGCCATTCCTTGGATAGTTCTTTGTATGGGGTCTTGTGTGAGACAATCACTAGTCACAGTCTGAGATTGCAAGCAAGAATTACTTTCTGCCCAGCTGGATGTACCCCCTAGGATTACACCCGCGAGACTACAGGAACAAACGAGCAACAACAGGCGCTTGGTTTTTCTATCCATGGATGGATGCTTTCAAGGTGAGGATGAGATAACTAACCTCAACTAATGTACACCTGTTTCTCTAAATTGACCACTGATTCATCCGGCAAGAAAATACTTGTCCTTAGTTACGTCCTGTGCCCATGACTTTGTGAATTAAGTCCAGGTGTTGGGGTAAGCAGACTCGTCGCAAGTCGTAGCGACTGACGATTTCCTGGCGCGCATTGTCCCGTATTTGTTGCATTCTGTTGGGATGTTCCAGCACCTCACCTATGCGATCGCATATATCCCCTGGGCTAAAAAAGTCCACCAATAAACCCGTTTCCCCATCTCGAATCACTTCCTCCACAGGGGGAGTGCGGGAACCAACTACCAGACAGCCACAGCTCATGGCTTCCAGCATCGACCAGGAAAGCACAAAGGGATAGGTTAAATATATATGGACACTAGAAACTTGAAATAGTCCCAGCAGTTGGTAATAAGGCAATTGGCCAACAAAGTGAACTCGACGGGGGTCTAACTGGTCTTTCACCTCATCCAAATATATCTGCTTCCAGGTTTTACCCTTTGGGGGGGCTGAACCATAGCTGACTCCATCTCCCCCTATAATCACCACGTGAGCCTGGGGGCGTTCCCGCAAAATCCGGGGTAAAGCACGCATAAAGATGTGATAGCCCCGGTACGGCTCCAGATTGCGACTGATAAAGGTAATTACCTCGTCCGAGCGGTTGAGCCTCAGGGATTGCTCTTGGGGGTTGAGGGTGACGGTGACCTCAGGATTGGGACAGACCACATCTGTATCAATGCCATCATGGATTACCTCCAGTTTGTGGTGGAAAATTACCGGGTGTGAGGACTTCTGATACGCAGTGGGACAAACGCCAACATCCAGTGCTTCCAGGGAAATTAGATGATTAGCGTTCCGGGTGCGGATTTTGCATTCTAAATCTGTGCTAGAAGGAAATTCAGGATCAAAAGCAGTATCATGGCCGTGGCTCTGATAGTAAAATTCAAACAGCCCAATGGTGGGAACATTTGGGTATACATCCTTGAGATATAACCCCTCCCCCCAGCCGGGATGGACTAGAATTAAATCGGGGATAAAGCCCTTTTTCTGGAGGCTATGTAGCGATCGCAGCACCTGCTGTCCCCGTCGCACCTGTCCCTCAAATCCCTGGAGATAATGATGGGTTGTCGGACTACCTTTTTGGGGAGGTTTATAGCCAAACTGCTCCACACCGGGTAGGGGAAGGGGTTGCTTGGCTTCTCCCAAGCCCACGACTTGATGCCCATCCCGGGCTAATGCTGGGGCTAGATGCTTATACTGTCCAGGAAAGTTTTGATGGATGAATAGAACCTTCATTGCACATACAGAGCGTACTTTATCAATTTGATTGTAGCTATAAATACCCTAAATTTTGCAGGTTCATTTTAGTGATTGTGAGTTTCTAGAATTATTGTTTCCCAAGCACTCAAACCACAACCGCCTCTGCAACACCACCTTGCATTTTATGCATTGCATCCAGTAAGCTTTGCAGTTGCTGATCGGCTTTCAAGACTGCTAAACCCCTTACTGTTACCTTACCCGGAGAGTAAACAAAGCGGGTCTTGAGATGTTCTGGTAAGTTGGCTGCTAGTAAATTCCAGCCGGTTCTTCCATGGGAGTTTCTAAAACAATGTGTTGTTTATTCTCTGGTTTAATGCGGCTAAATCCTAACTTTTTCGCTACCTGTTTGAGTTCCATTACCCGTAAAAGTTGATTAGCCGGGACTGGTATGGCACCATAGCGATCGCCCCACTCCGCCGTGATATACTTTAATTCTTGTGGAGATTTTGCCGCCGCCACTGCTCGGTAAGCACTCATCTTTTGATCCACGTCGGGAATATAATCAGATGGAATAAATGCTGTGAGGTTGAGGTCAATTTGAGTATCATCAACTTTGGGTATTTCTTGTCCGCGAATTTCTCGAATCGCCTCTTCTAACATTTCCATATACAAATCAAAGCCGATGGCTTCCATTTGACCTGATTGTTCTGCACCTAACAAGTTACCCACACCTCTGATTTCCATATCGCGCATCGCCAGTTGATACCCCGAACCAAGTTGGGTAAATTCCTGAATCGCCCGCAGTCTTTGCCGTGCTGCATCGGATAAATTTTCTTGCTTGGGATAGAATAACCAAGCATGGGCTTGTATTCCCGCCCGTCCCACACGACCACGCAGTTGGTATAATTGAGATAACCCGAAACGGTGAGCATCTTCAATTAAGATTGTGTTGACTCGGGGAATATCTAAACCAGATTCAATAATTGTTGTACAGACGAGAATATCCGCTTCACCATTACTGAAAGTCAGCATAGTTGATTCTAAATCGCTTTCATCCATTTGACCATGAGCGATCGCAAACCTCGCCCCCGGTATCATTTGCCGTAAATTAGTTGTCAGTTCTTCGATGCCTTCCACCCGTGGAACTACATAAAATATTTGCCCTCTTCTGTCTAATTCCTGACGAATTGCCGTGCGCACCATTTCCGGGTTTAATGGCGCTAGGTGGGTTTTAATAGCTCTTCTGGTAGGAGGTGGTGTGGTAATTAAACTCATTTCCCGAATCCCTGACAGAGACATATATAAGGTACGGGGAATGGGAGTAGCCGAAAGTGTGAGGACATCAACTTGAGTTTTTAAGGTTTTAATTTTTTCCTTTTGATTCACCCCAAACCGTTGCTCTTCATCCACCACCAACAGTCCTAAATCACGAAAAGTGACATTCTTACCTAAAATTTGGTGTGTACCGACAACTATATCTAATTCCCCCGTGGCTAATCGCTTTTGAATGGTGCGGCGTTCTTCAGCACTGCGAAAACGATTCAGTAAGCCAATAGTTACCGGGTAAGGAGCAAAGCGTTCTTTGAGGGTGTGGTAGTGCTGCTGAGTCAAAATTGTCGTGGGTGCAAGTAGTGCAACTTGCTTACCCGCAGTGACAGCCTTGAAAATAGCCCGAATTGCCACCTCTGTTTTACCAAAACCCACATCCCCACAAACTAAACGATCCATGGGGCGATCGCTTTCCATATCTCGTTTGACATCTTGTACAGCTTTGAGCTGATCTATAGTCGCTTGGTAGGGGAATGAGTCTTCCATTTCTTCTTGCCAAGGCATATCTTGGGGATAACTATAGCCTTGTTGTTTAGATCGAGCTGCGTACAGTTTTAGCAAATCCACCGCCAACTTTTTGATGGCCTTACGAACTCGGTTTTTAGTATTTTCCCAAGCCTTACCAGTCATTTTGTGCAGTTCTGGTGGTTTGTCCCCCGTGCGGCGAAACCGAGATAAAGCAGCGACTTGATCAGCAGCAACTCTGAGGATACCGTCAGCATACTGCACCACCAGATAATCACGGGTTTCATGATTAATAGTTAAGCTTTCCAACTTCATAAACTGACCGATTCCGTGACTTTTGTGAACTACATAATCACCTTGACGCAGCTTATTGGGGTCTACTTGCTTGGAAATGGCTTGGCGACGCTTGCGGATATATCCCGGTGTGGCCAGGGAATGCTGTCCGTAAAATTCCCGATCAGTGATGACTATCAGTCGAAATGTAGGCAGGATAAAACCTTCTAGTTCCGCTAAACCGGAATACTTTATGGCTGTAGGTATATGGTTAATTTGTAATTTATCAATTGCTTGGTAGTCCCGCGGATTGGGGACAAATTGCGCCGGACAATCGTGTTCTTGTAGTAGAGAGACAGAACGGGAAGGTTGGGCAGAAATCAGCCAAATGGAGAAATTGCGATCGCGTTCTTGTCGCAGAATGTCCGCCAGCTTGCCAAATTGGTGTGGTGTTACCGGCAATGAGCGGCTAGCAAGATTTATACCACTGTTCTCTTCGGCTAATTCAGATAAATATAAAGTTTTAAACTTAGTTACATCTATGAGGCATTCATCAAAAGACCGATGAATTTTGGGTAACTCTGAGAAAATCGGGCTAGATTCTTCCCTATGACTCATACCCCATTGTTCCTGGGCATTTTCTACCCAGCGATCGCTATGTGCACGACACTGTTCTGGTTCATCAACAGCAATCAGGGTATTTTCACTTAAATAATCTAAGAGTGATGCTGGTTTTGTGAAAGCCAACCCCAGAAAACGACGACTCCCTTCTAGAAGTTCCGAGTCTGATTTCCCCTCAACCTGATCTTGTAATGCTTCCCAGACAATAGGAGCAAAACTAGTAGGAGTCAGGGTAATTTGGTCAATTTTATCCAGGGCAGAACGTTGACTAGCAGCATCAAATTCGCGGATTTTCTCAATCTCGTCACCAAACCACTCTAATCTAACTGGCATTCCCGAAGAAACAGGAAAGACATCGACAATATCACCGCGCCGACTCCATTGACCTTCTGTTTCCACCAGTGGTACTCTTTCATACCCCAAATTGGTAATTTTTGCCCCGAAGGTATCCAGGTCAAACTCCATCCCCCGCTTCACCGTCAGACAGAAAGGTATAAAAGCTGCTGGTGGTGGTAAATGGGGTTGTAACGCCCCAGCAGTAGCGACAATTGCAAGATTGGTGTTGCTTTCCCCCTTCCCATTTACCAAATCAGCCAGAACTTGCATCTGTCCCCAAGTCATTTCCGTTTCCGGGTCAAAGGGTTCATAAGGAGACGCTTCGGAAGTGGGGTAAAAATGCACCGTCTGCCATCCCATAGCCTCCAACTGTGCATAAGCGCGTCCGCCTTCCTCCAGAGTTGGAACTACTACCAATAAATTTCTGCCAGAATTTTGGGCCAATGCTGAAGCTATTAGACCTTTGGGTAGGCGAGAAATGCCATTTAACCGCAATTCTTGTTGGCGATTTAACTGAGAAAGTAATTCAGTGTTGAGAGGCGATCGCCCCAAGGCGCGCACAATAGAAGAAAATGCCATAAGTTTTACTACAGGAGGAAGTCCTTAAAAATCACAGAAATTACAGTTAGTTTATATTCACCATTTTAAGAGTGTTCCAGCCGTTATTAACTTCACTTACAGAATTGTCCTCACTTACCTGGAGCCAGAGGGGTCATGACCAATGACATTTTTGTACATCTGTGGTTAATTTTTCTTATTAATTCTCGACAATCACCAACACAGCGGTAAAAGCCCTCCTATGATTACTAAATACTAAAAGGTGTATGAGCTTCTCACCTTCACCTAGATTCAGTGGCAATTCTCAAAAATGTCCTCCATCACGTTTGAAATGTTGGTCCTTTTGGCGCTAATTATAGCTAATGGTGTATTTTCTCTGGCGGAGATGGCAGTGGTCTCGGCAAGTAAACTTAGGTTACAGCAGCTGGCGAATCAAGGAGATGCCAAAGCCCGGGTAGCCTTAGCACTAGCTGAGTCGCCAAATGATTTTCTCTCCACCATTCAATTAGCAATTAACCTCTCAATTATCCTCACAGGGGCTTGGTTAGGAGCAATCATTACAACTAGAATCTCAGTATATATACGTCTGATTCCCTTCTTGGCATCTTATAGTCAACCCCTAGCTTTCGCGGTAGTAGTTGTCATAATTACCTATTTTTCCATGATTATTGGTGAATTATTACCAAAACGTCTGGCATTAAATAACCCAGAAGCAATTGCCAAGTTTATCGCTATTCCCATGCAACGCCTAGCCGCATTTACTTCACCATTGGTGTATTTCCTCAGTGCTTCTACTGATATAATAGTGCGAGGATTGGGGATGACGCCCCATCTGGTCCACAGGTTACGGAGGAAGAAATTAAGATTTTAATTGAACAGGGAACGGAAGCCGGAACCTTTGAGGAGGCGGAACAAGATATGGTTGAGCGAGTTTTTCGTTTAGGCGATCGCCCTGTGAGTTCTTTTATGACACCCCGTCCTGATATTGTTTGGCTGGACTTAGAGGACTCACTGGAACAAAACCGCCAAAAGATCATTGAAAGTGCCTATTCTAGGTATCCAGTTTGTCAGGGAGGATTAGACAATGTTTTGGGGATAATTCCAGTTACCGACTTACTAGCCAGGTGTTTCCGCAGTGAACCCATGGACTTAACAGTGGGATTGCGGCCACCTGTCTATGTACCAGAAATCACACGCGGTTTAAAAGTATTGGAATTGTTTAAACAAACCATTACTTACATGGCTTTGATAGTGGATGAATATGGTGTAATTCAAGGATTAGTAACTCTTAACGACATCATGAGCGAAATCGTCGGTGATGTTCCAGAGGAACCGGGGGAGGAAGAACCCCAAGCAGTACAACGGGAGGATGGTTCCTGGCTCTTGGATGGAATGTTATATATAGATCAGTTTTATGAACTTTTTCATCTTGAAGAGTGGGAAATTGGCGAAAGAGGTAGCTATCAAACATTGGGTGGTTTTGTGATCAATCATCTGGGTCGTATTCCTGTAGTTGCAGACTATTTTGAATGGCGGGGGATGCGTATTGAAGTTATGGATATGGACAGTAACCGCGTTGATAAAGTCCTGGTCATCCCAAAGTTAGATGACGAGGTAGAGATTAGGGAGAATGATGATGAGCTTGCTAATTAGTAATTCCTAACTTTTCGATAACCGCTTGACTTCCGCACCAGCTAACATTTCATGGGTTTGTGCTAACTTATGAGGAATTTTATCCGCGTGGGGACTATTGGCCAGAGATGGTCGTAAGTCTAGTTCCTCTAAGCGGTCTGCTTTACTACCTGGAAACCAGTGACTACCATGACCTAAGAGATTGTAGCGCATTTTAGCATAGTCAATTAAATCGTAGGCGATCGCTAAATTTAACAACCACAAAATCACAGGAATATTCACCCGTCCTGGTGTTTCCTCAAAGGTGGGTAAGTTACTATCCCAAGTTTTTACCCAGTCTTCTCCTAAAGTAGCGATCGCTTCTTGTTCTAACTTACGCAAAATTGGCGGCAGAATTTCCTCAGCCCGGTTTAAATATTCCAAACTCTTGAGGTGTTCATCAAAATCTTGGGGTCTAGCAGCACCTAAACTCAAAGTATGGACTTCTGGATGACTCAGACAAAACAAATCATTAAACACCATGGGACTTAAGGGAGCGCAAAGATTAACTAACTTTTCTGGTGGTTTATATAGCATCCCCCCTTTATCTGAGGGACTAATAATAAATACCCCCATATCGTGATGTTGAGCCGCTGTAATTGCCTCCCAATTCCATTGATTAATGTAGTACCAATGTAGATTGACATAATCAAATTTATTGGTATTAATTGCTTCTACAATCAAGTCCTTAGAACCATGGGTAGAAAAGCCGATAAATTTGACTTTTCCCTCTTTTTGTAACTGCTGCGCCACTTCTAAACAGCCACCAGGACGGATGCTATAATCTAAAGATTCCCCATGATTAATGCCATGTAATCCCAGTAAATCAACGTAATCTAACTGGAGATTTTGTAGTGATTGTTCAAAGGTTTGGCGAAATTCGTCGGCATCTGCAACCGGACAGACCTTAGTTTGTACAATTATCTCCTCCCGGGGAAACTGAGGTAATATTCTTCCCAATTGTATTTCTGATGTCCCATAACCGCGAGCCGTTTCAATGTGATTAATCCCTAGTTCCACCGCGCGGCGAATAGTTGCTTCCAGATTAGCCTGACTATCCGCAGGAATTTCCGAGTCTGGCACATCTTGCCATTTAAACTGGTATCTCATACCCCCACAAGAAAAAACAGGCATCTGTAATTCCGTGCGGCCAAACCTTCTATATAACATTAGTTAATTCTGAAATTACTACCAATCCAAATGTACAAAAATTTCCCACATATAGCCCTTTCTACTCAGCCTAACTCAGGATTAATCTGTGTTTATCTGGGTTTATCTGTGGTCAATTAATTCTGACTCCAAGTATCCATCTTCCAGGGTAGGCATGATGCCCACCCTAGCTGACACCCACTAAGCAGCATCTTGTAACTCAGCCGTGCGGACTGAAATTACTTGTATCTGATTACCGCGTTGCACCTTGACTTGTAAGACTTGACCAAGGCGACTATTTTCTACAAGATTCTGTAAATTATCAGCACTGGTGACTGATTCCCGGTCAACTTGTACAATCACATCACCGCGTCGGATACCCGCAATTGCCGCAGGTGAATCTGGTATAACTCGCATCACCAAAACACCATTAACTTCTGGGATTTGAATAGGAGAGTTAGGGTCAAGATTATTTTGCCTTGCTAGCTGGGGGGTTAAAGTAATCATTTGTACACCCAAATAGGGGTGAATCACTTTGCCATCACGTTGCAATTTTAAAGCGATCGCCTTAGCCTTATCAATGGGAATAGCAAAGCCAATACCCATAGCATCAGGACGAATAGCAGTATTAATGCCGATAACTTCCCCGCGCTCATTTAATAGTGGACCCCCGGAGTTACCAGGATTAATCGCCGCATCGGTTTGAATAAAGTCTAAACGTTTGTCAGCGATCCCAACTTGGGCGCTAGAACGTTTGAGAGTGCTGACAATTCCCAAAGTGACGGTGTTATCAAATCCTAAAGGATTACCCACTGCGATCGCCCAGTCTCCCACTTGTACTGTATCCGAAGAACCCAAAGCCGCCACAGGTAAATCCTGGTCAGGGTTAATCTTCACCACTGCTAAGTCTGTAACTTCATCAATCCCTTTAACTTTGCCTTCATAAGTGCGACCATCCTTGAGGCGGACTGTGACTTTATCAGCTTGGTCTACTACATGGGCATTGGTTAAAATCAGACCACGTTTATCAATAATGAACCCAGAACCTAAACCGCGCAACTGTTCAGTGGGTAACTGTTGGGGGATATCACCAAAAAATCGCCGGAAGAATGGGTCTTCCAGAAATGGGTCGATGCGACGAGTAATGGTGCGTTCTGTGTCAATACGTACCACTGCATTTCCCACACGATTTACAGCTGCGGTAACAAAGCTAGTGCTACCTATAGCCGCTTTTGCTGGGGATTCCTGTTGAGGGATGATATCTGATATTGGGGTTGGTATAGTCATATCATCCTCACCCCTGACCACAGTCGGCGCTGGGTCTGCTTGGGACGGTAACACATGAAAAGTACCCAACGTTAGCCCCACGCCTACAATTATGGCTAACAGATAAGAACTGAATTGACGTAGAAAACCGCCTACTTGAGAAAATCGCATAATCACAACCTAATCTAGAAGGTTAATTGTGAGACGTTTTGAAACATCTATTTACATTTATTTTGACAAAATCGATGATAACCGATACTTTTTTGCTAACATTCACTAACAAATACACTCTTTAAGAGAGGGCGTATCAACCAATGCACGTAGGAAAATCCCTCGCGCACCATTCATGTCCCGGCTCATTACCCGCCCATCAGATGGAGACTTAACGAACTTAGCACCACCAAGGTTGGGGATGATTTCACCAGTCCAACTGACTGTTTTTGATGTGTACGCTTCGTTCACATCCATCACTACTTTATTAGTCTCAAAAGCTTTGTGCTTAAGGAACTGCTTAAATCGGTAGTGAGAGAGTGTTAACATTTGGCGCACTGACTTTGACCTAATTCGTCGCTTTGCCTTCTGAGACATTTGGGATGTTTCAAAGGTTGGCAGTAAAATAATGTCAAAGTTATCAACCAAAAATCGAGCAGTTTTCTTGTGCAATTCGTCTACAAGGTTTTTGATTTTACCTCGCAGTCTACTAGCAGCAAGTTTCATCCTTCTTCTTTGTTTGCACTTGGCTTGAGTGAATTTAGAAATTAACTTATCTAAGCGAAAACATAGTTTCTGAAGCAGATTAGCAGATGTGCCAATTTCGCCAAAACTACATTCAGAAAAGAAGGTGATAAACGTTCTGATACCGGGGTCAAGTGCTACAACACGTCCTTGGTTATCAGACTTCTGTCGTAGCACGTCCTCTGGAACTGTCAAATAGTAATCACGGTAGGCAAATACTAAACGACAGTCGCCAAAGCTTTGTGGTAAGGCTTCTTTGAAGGTTACCTTACCTAATACAGTGTGGTAAATCCCCAAGTCTTTTACGGCAGATTTGGGAATGTAGCAAGATTGTACAGTGTCTTTTCTTGACCTAAATCTAATCTTGCTAATACCACCACCGGTTTTAAACTTTTTCTTGGCATTGCTGACAGACTTACAAGCATCTTTGATGGCGATTGATTTAAGATAAGGGACTGATTTACTCCATTCTGGTAGTTCGTTCAATATGTCAGTCTTAATCGCTTTCCAGTTAGCTTTCATGCTAGAGTCTTGCAGCAGTTTGACGGTGGTGTTGTAAACAAACCTGGACACACCAAACCACTGCTTAACAATCCGCCTCTGCTCGGTTGTGAGGAAGATCCGGATCTTCCTTGATTTTTTTACTGTACTTCCTGAGTCCGTGCATCCGACAAGAGAAGACGTGGAGGATGGAGAGAAGATCCGAGGTAAGCTCTGACTCCAGGCTGTGTACAGTGTTGTTGAGAACCACGACCTGTCCACCGTTTTGCTCGACCATGTACTCAATAAGCTCGAATCCAAACCTTGCGATTCGGTCACGACAGGTAACAACAAGCGTGAGCTTATCTCCGAGCAGAAGTCTGTCCAGTAAGGTTTGCAGTCCTTTTCTTTTAAAGTTGATTCCACTGCCGATATCTTTGATGATTTCGGACTCTGGGTAGAGTGATTGCATATAGGAAAGTCTACCAAGGTCGTCTCGTTGCTTGGTTGAACTAACTCGGCAGTAGCAGACAATGGAAGTTCTAGCTGCACCACGGAGGTAGGATTCAACGTGAAAAAGTCTTTGTCCTGCTTCGTTTTTGATGCTTTCGATCTTGCCATTGTCCGCGTACTTCCTGAAAGTGTTTGGGTGCAGTCCCAGTTGTTTGACTGCTTCTCGTAGTGGTACATAAGCCATACCACTATCTGATCATTTGTGAGCATATATAATCTATTGTTAGCAAATAATCAGCTATTGACTAACCCTTGTGTATTGGCCTTGGCATTGTTTTTGCCGGTTCCTGGCTAAAAGTTGGTATTACTTATAATTAAATTACTGTACAATACCTACATATATCTGTAATCTCAACGAGGCTTTAGGTCTATGGCGGGAAATATTGGTTCTCCTGATCCCACACAACCACTGAGTGTAGGCAAGGTTATCAGTACTGGAATACGCTTGTATCGTTCTCATGTTCAAGACTATTTTTTCCTAGCACTCAAGGCTTACCTGTGGGTCCTAGTTCCCGTCTATGGTTGGGCTAAGTTTATGGCTCTGAGATCTCTGATTTCCCGCTTGGCTTTCGGTGAATTGGTAAATCAGCCAGAAAGTATCCCATCTGGTCAACGCTTTGTTAATTCTCGGTTGTGGGAGTTTTTGGTGGCGGTGCTGTTATTATTTCTTGTGGGTGTGGGACTTGGCCTAGGTATAGTGATTATATTTGGCATCTTAGGGGTTTTCTGGGGCTTGATATTTCCAGACGAAAATTCTGCTGCTGTTCTTCTGTTGGGTCTGATTACCTTGGTGACTCTGATTGTGGTAATCTTAGCCTGTTTATGGATCATAATCAGGTTATACTTAGTAGATGCGATCTTGGCTATTGAAGAAAATGTTGACGGGGTGTCAGCCATTAGTCGCAGTTGGCAATTAACTCAGGGTTACGGCTGGCGGTTGTTGTTGATTTACTTTGTGGGTTTTTTAATTACCATCCCGGCTCAGATTATGCTGCAAGTTATGACTAGTTTTTTAGAATTAGTTTTCTCACCGTTGATACTAGATGGATCTGCTCTATATGCTTTACTTTATTTTGTATTTTTGCTAGCCATCATTTTTAGTATTAGTGCTATGATTTTACCCTTTTATCAAACTCTCACATCTGTCATTTACTACGACCTGCGCAGTCGCCGGGAGGGTTTAGGTTTAAAACTACGAGACCACGAAATTTAACTGTTTGACTGGGGTTAACTCCTGGGAAAGAGTTTTCCCTTGATTTGCGATCCTCTAGGCTAGGATTTAACTATTAACAGTACTTAGAAGGCTCATGAATAAACCCAACCGGTTAGCAACAGAATCTTTATCTATATCCCATCCCCCAATAGAGCATAACCATGGACAGTCGGCTCATGCTCACGTTCATAGTCAAGAGTCACTGCGGAAAATTGTCAATCGGTTGTCACGGATAGAGGGACATGTTCGCGGTATTAAAACAATGGTGCAGCAAGATACCCCTTGTCCTGATGTTTTATTACAAATTGCGGCGGTGCGGGGCGCTTTGGATAAGGTGGCGAGAATTGTTTTGGATGAACATTTAACTGAGTGTATTGCTAGAGCGGCTCAAGAGGGGAATATGGAGGTGGAAATTCAACAGTTAAAAGCTGCTTTGGATCGGTTTTTGCCTTAGTACTAATTTTATCTCTCCTGGTAACAACAGGCGATCGCTAGTTGGGCGTGTTCCTGTAGGGTATTTTGATCCAAAGTCTGAATGGTATATTGAGGAGTCACCGCTAGTAGTTTCTCGATTCTATTTCTGGCTGCGATACTGTTGATTGATCTAGACTACCTTGATTTAACGAATCGGCAAAATCTTCAGCCATCTCATAGGTACGTTCTATGGATAAGGAATTAAGATTACGGGAGACAATAAATAAATCACAGCCAGCATTAAAGGCTTGGGCTACTGTACCACTGTGGGTAAACATATCGGAAACAGCTTTCATATCCAGGTCGTCGGATACAACTACACCCTCAAAGCCCAATTCGTCCCGGAGTATGCTTTTGAGGATAGCTGGGGAAAGTGTGGCTGGTAATTTGGGGTCTATGTGGGGGAATAAGATATGAGCTGTCATGATTAGGGGAATTTGCTCGGCAATCAGGGCTTTAAATGGTATTAGCTCCCGTTTGTGCAGGTCTTCTAGGGTCAGATTGAGTATGGGTAATTCAATGTGAGAATCTTTACTAGTGTCTCCATGTCCAGGAAAGTGTTTCCCACATCCTAATATTCCCCCTTCCTTAAGTCCTCTGTAGTATTCACATACAGCTTTAGCTGTGGTTTCTGGGGTGTGACCAAAGGCACGAGGTCCGATAATGGGGTTTTGAGGATGAGAAAAAATATCTGCTACGGGAGACCAGGATAAGTTTATCCCCAGTGATTTAAGTTCTAATGCTGTGGCTATTGCTACTTTGTAGGCGTGTGATCGACACAGTAAGGCATAAGGAAATCTGGTAATTGGTAATGGTGTCCTCACCACCCTTCCTCCTTCGTGGTCTAATGTCATAAACATAGAGTCACGTTGAGCATATTCTCGGATTTGGTGGTTAAGTTGCCCGAAAGTTTCTAGCCATACTTCGTAAGGGTTACCATCCTCAAAGTTTTTAGCAAAAAAAATCACCCCAACTGGTTTCAAGTCACTCAGTATACGTTTATCATCATCACTTAATGTCGTCCCAGAAATACCAACTATTAAATGATTACCAAAGGTTTGTAGCTTTTGAGATGTGAGCATAGGAAAAAAAAGAACTATAAAATATACTAAATATTTTAATTTATCTTCGGGAAAATTACATAAACTCAGTTAGATGGTGGAAATCAGGAAAACATTCAATTGTGATGGTGTTAGCACCTTTGGATGTGAGTAAGAGCATTCCTGAGAGAAGTTTTTTGAGAACAGATCGTACAACTGCTGCCAAATGTAACGGATTGCAACTTATAATGAGAACGACAAAACCATAAAGAAATATTAAAAGGCAGTAAGTTTAAATGCGAGTCGCGATCGCGGGTGCTGGTCTAGCAGGGCTATCCTGCGCGAAATATCTCACAGACGCAGGTCATACTCCCATTATCTTGGAGCGCCGGGATGTATTGGGTGGTAAAGTGGCCGCGTGGAAAGACGCTGATGGAGACTGGTACGAAACGGGTTTGCACATCTTTTTTGGCGCATATCCCAATATGTTGCAGCTATTTAAAGAACTGGATATTGAAGATCGATTGCAGTGGAAAGAACACACAATGATCTTCAATGAATCCGAAGCACCAGGAACATACAGCCGCTTTGACTTCCCAGATTTGCCAGCGCCCTTAAATGGTGTGGTGGCGATTCTCAGAAACAACGATATGCTCACATGGCCAGAAAAAATTAAATTTGGTCTAGGACTGATTCCAGCAATGGTTCAGGGGCAAAAATATGTTGAGGAGATGGATAAATATTCTTGGACAGAGTGGCTACGTAAACAGAAGATTCCCGAACGGGTGAATACAGAAGTTTTCATTGCCATGTGCAAGTCATTAAACTTCATTGGACCTGATGAAATCTCTGCTACGATCCTCCTCACAGCGCTGAATCGCTTCCTTCAGGAAAAGAACGGCTCTAAAATGGCATTTTTAGACGGTTCACCCACCGAAAGATTGTGTCAGCCGATAGTAGATTACATCACTCAGCGGGGTGGGGAAGTGCGGCTAAATGCTCCCCTCAAGGAAATTTTGCTCAACCCTGACGGTACAGTTAAGGGATTCTTACTCAGAGGGTTAAATGGGGCTGAGGATGAAATATTTACAGCTGACTTGTATGTGTCAGCTATGCCCGTTGACCCGTTAAAGGTAATGCTACCAAAACCTTGGCAGGAAATGGAGTTTTTCCAAAAGCTAGAAGGTTTAGAAGGGGTACCTGTAATTAATGTCCATTTGTGGTTTGATCGTAAACTGACAGAGATTGATCACTTATTATTCTCGCGATCGCCGCTCCTGAGCGTTTATGCTGATATGAGCAATGCCTGTCGTGAATATGCTAATCCAGATCGCTCAATGTTGGAATTAGTTTTAGCTCCGGCAAAAGATTGGATCACTAAATCAGATGAGGAAATTGTTACCGCCACTCTTGCTGAGTTAGAGAAACTCTTCCCTGACCATTTTGGGCAAGAAAATAACGCTAAATTATTAAAGTATCATGTGGTCAAAACACCGCGCTCAGTTTACAAAGCGACACCAGGTCGCCAACAGTACCGCCCCTCACAACAAACCCCCATCAACAACTTTTATCTCACTGGGGATTACACCATGCAGCGCTACTTAGCTAGTATGGAAGGTGCTGTACTTTCTGGTAAGCTGACAGCGCAAGCAATCTCGGAAGCCCCCCCGGTAGAAAATTCCTCAGACCTGCAAACGCCAACCCGACCGCCCGCAACGAATGCTGCAACTGCCTGATTCCCCACCGCGCATGAAAACGCTGGTCTCTGTAGACGAGTCCTACAAACTTTGTCGGCAACTTATAGCCAAGTATTCCGCGACTTTTTACCTAAGCACTTTGCTCCTGAGCGAAGAAAAACGTCCTGCTATTTGGGCGATTTACGCATGGTGTCGCCGCACAGATGAATTGGTAGATGGGCCTGGATGTGCCATGACTACGCCAGAAACCCTAGATTTATGGGAGCAGCAGCTAGAGTCAATTTTCGCTGGGGAACCAGTGGAAGATTATGATGTAGCTTTGGCTGATACTGTTCGACGCTTTCCCATCGACATTCAGCCCTTCCGGGATATGATTGCTGGTCAGCAGATGGATTTGTATCGCAGTCGCTATGAAACCTTTGAGGATTTATACCTCTACTGTTATCGCGTCGCCGGTACTGTTGGCTTAATGTCAACCTCGATTATGGGACTGGATGAAACCAGAAATTCAGCGCCGTGGAACTGTAAACAACAGCCTTATCTGCCCACTGCTGAAGAAATCGCCTTGGGAATAGCCAAGCAACTCACCAACATCCTCAGAGATGTAGGGGAGGATGCGCGACGGGGGAGAATTTATATTCCTCTAGAGGATTTGGCACGATTCAATTACACTGAGGACGATTTATTTAAAGGTGTAGTTGATGACCGCTGGCGCTCCCTAATGCGGTTTGAAATTAACAGAGCTAGAGAATTTTATACTAAAGCTGAAAGAGGTATTAGTTATCTATCCCCTGATGCTCGTTGGCCTGTATGGGCGGCTCTCATGCATTACAGTCGAATTTTAACCATCATTGAACGTAACGATTACAACGCGTTTACCAAACGTGCCTATGTACCTCAGTGGCAAAAATTACTTTCTTTACCACGGGCGTGGATGCGATCGCAGGTTCTTTAGTTAACTCCGTATTCAGAATAATTCGTAACCCGTAAGTTTTGCAACACCTGCCAGTCTCCTGACTATAAGTCAGGAGATTCTATATTTGCGTCTGATACTTCAAACAATTTTATAAATGATAGTTGACTAACTAAAAATACTCTGCTATATTTAAAATCTGTAGCCCATCTGGAGAGATGGCTGAGTGGTCGAAAGCGACAGATTGCTAATCTGTTGTACGGCAGGTAACTCCGTACCGAGGGTTCGAATCCCTCTCTCTCCGTTTTAGCGATACGCCTAGGTTAAAAAGTAACTTGCCTTCTTAACTTAAAGCCTTTTTCAGGCTAATGAAGTACACATCAATTGCCTATTCCCTATTCCCTATTCCCTGTTCCCTGTTCCCTGTTCCCTGTTCCCTGTTCCCTGAAACTAAACAACTTTGTACCTCACGAGCATGGGAAATGCTATATTTATAACGAGAATGCCGATAACCCTTGAGAACAAAGTGGTTACTTTTTTCTTAATGTTAGGTCTAGGGATGAAAGTTACCTATCTTATACATCAAGAAATATTGATATTTTGGTGAAAAGTTTTATTCCCGTGGGTAGATGCTATTATTTATCCGAGTAATTGAACCAATAATCCGCCTCTGTTTACATAGGGGAGTGTGAAGATTTGCCTAGTATAAGAAGAAGCTAGGTTGAATCTTACTTTCAGTCTCATAAATATCTCAGGGTAAAAAGTAAACTGTGCTAAAAATTCATACTGCCTTAGGCTTGAGTATAGCTACCCTAACAACAGGGTTTCTTTTAGGAGCTTGCGAAAATGCGAATAACACTAATACCACAGGGGAGAGTAGTTCCGGGCTAAAAATTGGTACTTTACTACCAAGCACTGGTGACCTAGCATCGGTTGGACAGCAAATGATAGGCTCCATTCCCTTGCTCGTAGAGACCGTTAACGCTTGCGAGGGAGTGAATGGACAACCAGTTACCCTCATAGAAGTGGACGACCAGACTGACCCCAGATCTGGTGCGGCGGGTATGACCAAATTGGCAACTTTAGACCGGGTAGCTGGGGTAGTTGGTTCCTTTGCTAGTAGCGTTTCTACTGCTGCTGTCTCAGTTGCTGTGCCGAATCAAGTGATGCTGGTTTCTCCTGGTAGTACCAGTCCAGTTTTTACAGAAAAAGCCCAAAAAGGTGAATTTAAAGGCTTTTGGTCGCGTACAGCTCCTCCTGATACCTACCAAGCATTAGCATTAGCTGAACTAGCTAATCAAAAAGGTTTTCGGCGAGTTTCTACAGTTGTGATTAATAACGACTATGGCGTGGGGTTTGAAAAAGCATTTGTAGAGGCTTTTGAGAAATTGGGCGGAACTGTAGTTAATAAAGATAATCCTGTCCGCTACGATCCCAAAGCCCAAACTTTTGATACTGAAGCCGCAGCGGCTTTCGCTGGTAAACCGGATGCAGTTGTAGCCGTTCTCTACGCTGAAACAGGTAGTCTCCTCCTCAAAACTGCTTATCAACAAGGTTTGACTGATGGGGTGCAAATTTTACTCACAGATGGAGTAAAATCATCTACTTTCCCCGACCAAGTAGGCAAAGGTGAAGACGGGAAATATCTCTTGGCTGGGGCGCTGGGTACAGTACCCGGTTCTGATGGCCAAGCCCTAGCAGCTTTTAATCAACTGTGGCAAGAAAAAAAAGGCGGTTCACCGGGGGAATATGCTCCCCAAGCCTGGGATGCTGCGGCTTTGTTGGTACTGTCCGCCCAAGCCGCCCAGGAAAATACAGGGGTTGGTATTGCTCAGAAGATACGTGATGTTGCTAATGCACCTGGTATAGAAGTTACTAATGTATGCGAGGGGCTGAAGTTACTTCGAGAGGGTCAAGACATTAACTACCAAGGGGCAAGTGGTAATGTGGATATTGATGCCAATGGCGATGTTGTGGGTGTCTACGATGTTTGGACTGTAGAAGCAGATGGTAAAATTAATGTGATCGATAAAGTTAGTCCTAATCCTCAATAGTCTCTGCCAAGGAAACAGCAAGGACATGGGGGTAGTCCGCCACAATCATTACCGGGCTACTTCCAGGTTTAGCTAATGTTCTTGGACGCTAGCCTCCAGAGTTTTCACCTGATTTTGTAATTCTACAATTCTTTGCATATGCGATCGCTCTAGAGAATAACTTAACCAAACAAAGCTACAACCAAACACAGTCACGAACCCAGCCAAAATACCAGTTAGTAATGTCACCTGGGAACGAAGATGTTTTACTTCCTGAAGTTGATACTGAGGTTTTGTTAGAGGATTAACATTTGTGTCGGGATTTGCCAGCACAACTTGTGTTGTCGGTATTTTTGCTGTTTGGGTGCTTTTGAAAGCAATCTTGTTTTGTATCCAGTTAGTAATTAATTGAGGACCATTATTTTGAAACCACCGCCAAGCAAAAATTCTAAATACTGGCTTGGATGTTCTGGAAATGAGTTTGAGAAGTCTATTGAGAGTCCGACAATGAAACTTATGGTTAATCAGGTTAATTGAGCCTACATCATAGAGAGAATCCATGATTAACTTGACTGTAGTCTCTTCCCTAGAAATCAAGTTTTCCAGCAACACAAGAACATCATGCATGAGTTCTTGTTCTTTTTCATTTTCCTTTATAACATTTTTAGTCTGATTTGATGATTGCCGCTGTTTATTCATATATATATAAGGGTTATTTTTAGCTGAAAGAATTATTTGTTGTTATGCAACCTGGAATAATTACTGCAAAAATCAAGATTACATCCCTAAATACAAAGTTGCATTAAAGCCTTTTTCAGGCTCATGAAGTACACACCTATTCCCTGTTCCCTGTTCCCTCAAACTAAAAAAAATTGTACCTCACGAGCATGGGAAATGCTATATTAGGTAAAAGGCAAGAGTGAGAATCACTTTTGCCTTTTATGTTTGAGATGATTCAGTTAAAAACCGCTGAAATTGTAACCAACTCCTAATAACAAACCGATATCAGTTTGGTCAAAAAATCCGGCATTAGCGGAAGCGGTGGCGGTAAATCGACTATTGAGAGGAAAATCAAGACCAACAGATACTAATAAAGCAGTCTTAGAATTATCACCAGTTTTAAGAGCAGCACCTACTCCAACATAAGGTGCGATCGCTAAGGGCTCCTCAAATGGACTTGGCTGCTGTAAGCTGAAGTCATAGGTAACGGGAAGCAAGATAGTGGTGTTGTTGCCAAATAGAGCAGATGGTCTTACAGATATGGTATTTGTCAATCCCACTTTACCCACAACGGCAACATTGGCATCACCTAAAGATGAGTTGCTACCTTCTAAACCAAGGTTACCAGCAATACCGACATAGTTTTTACCGCACGGCTAGGTCTACCAAAATCTATATTTGCTTGTGCTATCTGATGATGAGAAGTAAGTTTTGATTGAGAAATCAGGGATGCTGATGAGGTTTCCACCGTCCCCTGTACAGGTGTGAATGTTTCATTAGCAACTTCTACCTTGCATGGCGTAGCCATAGATATTGCATTCACAGAAGCCTCATGTAACAGTTGAGTATCTACTGTTTCAGCAATAGCAGACACACCACTACTTAACATTGTCAGAGCAGCTACGCTGGGTAGGTAAAACAAACTTTTGCATTTGTCTAGCTTGTAGTAGACAAGGGAAATAATATTCACATTCACTCCTGACAAAATATTGCCGCTATGGACATTGTGTACGATGATTCCACCAAATTTGGCGATATTTAAACTGTAACATCATAAAATCACCATTACATCCTTAAGTAGACAGAAGTCTTGATCAACATACTGTCTACTAGGTAGTAGAGATGAACTCATAAGAATAGTAGTATCAATAATTACAAAATACACAGAAGTCGCATATTTGACGTAACAAAGCAAAACTAGGGTGTCAAAAATAAATACTATCAGAAGGTTTTTGTAATCATGGGGCTTAATTACTACAACTGAGGATGAAATTTATAAGATGGCAATTAAAATTGATACTATTGTTCCATCCATTGCCTAGCAAAACTTTCAGGAAGTATGAAAACATGGACGTAGTATTTATCTATCTTTAGGAGGAATTAAAGTAGTGTTGATTAATACTAAATAAATAGGTATTCCGATCACCTGACGAAATTTAACTATAAAACGCTCAATTTTTGGCAAAAATTGAGCGTTTTTTTGAATGGGTCTTCCAGCCTTGTTTTTGAGAGCATCCACCATTCTCTCAGAGGATGTTTGATATGAAATTATTAATTTTGCTTGACTAATACTGAATTATTCTCAATCTTAGCTGAGTAAGTTTTGAGTGGTTCTCTAGCTGTCTCTTCGCACTTGACCATTAGTGTTATATTCTGCACCATGACAACGACAGGCAAACTTATTACCTTTCCCGTCCCATGTGACTGTGCAACCTGAGTGAGTACAGGTAGGGTCAACAGCGATGAGATTTTCACTGACCGATGTACCAACTACTAAAACATTGAAAGTAGGGGATTTTTGAACTAGCAATTGGCCATCTTTATCCAAATCCGTCACAGTACCCACAGTTTGCCAATCTCTAGATACTTTTTTAGAAGCACAAGCAGCTATAGCTACAGGTAAACTACTAGCGATTGTACTTAAACCTACCCAATTGATAAAATCGCGACGTTTCATAAGTTAATAAAGTTACTTAACAACTCCCAAAACGGGTTTTATTTCAGATGGGGGAATAGTAGGAACTGACAATCCCTGAGCATAGATGTGGGGATTTGTTTGGGAGATAGTCATCAAAGATTGGCGCACCTGAGCATTCACAGCCACGGTCTTCACGTCATACATCTGCATAGCCAACTTGGGGTAAAACCCGATACCGATAATCAGCAACAGAAAACAGGCAGCAATAAATACTTCACGGGGTCTAGCATCACTATAGATCGTTTGAGTTGGCAGCAGACAGTCAGTACCAAAACAAGCTGTTCCCTCGTCCTCCTGATTCTCCAAGGCTGCATTATTAACGTCACAGGAGACTGCAGCACTAGTACCATAAAACACCTTACGCAGCAAATTAAGTAGATAAATTGGTGTGAGGATAACTCCTATGGCAGCCAGGAAAACCGTGACAATACAGAAGGCGGAACTGTAGACATCACTGCTAGTTATACCAACGAAGACAGCAAGTTCCCCCACAAAGCCGCTCATACCTGGGAGAGCTAGGGAGGCCATGGCGCTGATGGTAAATAATGCAAATACTTTTGGCATTACCTGACCAATACCGCCCATATCATCCATAATCATTGTACGAGTGCGATCGTAGGTGACACCTGCCAGGAAAAACAGCACGGACGCAATTAAACCGTGGGAAATCATTTGCAACATGGCGCCGTTAATACCCAAATCAGTGAAGGACGCAATACCTAGCAGTACGAATCCCATGTGAGAAATGGACGAATAGGCCAGCCGCCGCTTCATATTAGATTGGGCGAAGGAATTCAACGCACCATAGATAATGTTAACAACCCCCAGAATTGCCAGAACTGGTGCAAAGTAAATATGTGCATCAGCCAAAATTCCCATATTCAGGCGAATTAGTCCGTATCCTCCCATCTTCAGCAGCACACCTGCCAGAATCATTGATACTGGAGATGAAGCTTCTCCATGAGCATCAGGTAACCAAGTATGCATGGGGAACACAGCCAACTTGACACCAAAGGCAATTAACAATCCTGCATATAGTAAAAGTTCTAAATTTAGTGGGTAATCTTTCAATCCCAACCGTGCTAAGTCAAAAGTGATATTACCCCCACCGTAGAGCGCCATTGCCAATGCTGCTACTAAAATAAATATAGAAGCTGCCGCCGTATATATCAAGAATTTTGTAGCAGCGTAGCGACGCTTTTGTCCACCCCAAATGGAAATCAGCAGGTATACGGGAATTAGCTCCACTTCCCACATAATGAAAAACAGCAGCAGGTCTTTGGCGACAAATACCCCAATCTGGGCTGAGTAGAGCACTAGCATTAGGAAATAGAAAAGACGAGGCCTGCGGTCAACTTGCCAAGCCGAAAAAATTGACAGTGTTGTTACCAGTCCGGCTAGAAGTACAAAGGGAACTGATAAACCATCCACAGCAACCGCCCAACTTAGGCCTAACTGAGGCATCCAGGCATAATTTTCTTCTAGTTGAAATACAGCACTGCTGGCATCATAATGCCGCCAAAAGGCGTAGCACATCAAGATTAAATCGGTAACTCCCACTCCTAGCGCATACCATCGTATCCACTTGCCGTCTTTATCGGAAAGAACAGGGATCACCAGAGCAGCAATGAATGGTAACAAGACAATCACACTCAGCCAGGGAAATTCATCTGTCATCGGATATCTAATGAATAATACTTACTTAGTTTAATTATCATCTCATATTATTAAACTTTTTAATAATATCTTAATAACTATGGGTGGCATAATAAAATTACTATCCTTACTCACAGGCAGGACTAACCCCCAAACCATAGGATGGTTTATGCAAAGATTCCCTGGAAATAGTCATTTACTAAGTATTTACACTAAGATAAGTGTGATATCACTTGATACTAATCGATAGTGTTGAAAGTGAAATGATGGTAATGTGAAATAGGCGTTCTGCTTTAGCAGCAGCGCTTGCGCTATCGCTGATATTGCAAGGAATCATCCTTTCAAATATAGTATAGTTCTATAAAAATTGTTAGCTAAGAAAATTCTCAAAACCTTAAATGCTGAATAGGCGATCGCTTATGGGTGACTTTGACTTGAGCCTCTAGGGTGCATTAGGTATGGAATTAGCTGAAATTTCAGCCGGTAATTATCTGAATATTTATGATAAAATTTTCAAAAAAGCTTTAACCGGTTCAAAATTTTCTCACTCATAAATAAAAATGTCGTTCGGTGTCAAATTATGCGATATACACTACTATCAAACATTACAATAAAGATTTTTTTATTAATCACCATTATTAACACATATTTCTTACTGAGAATTAAACCGGCAAATCCTGCACAGAATGTTATTTTGCGTTATGGTATTCTAGAGGAATCAATATCAGTTGAAGACTTGCAAACAATTGCCGAAACAGGAATAGTACCTCGGCAATATCAAGTTTATACGAATAAATTTCCCCCTGAAGATCGGCAAAAATTTTTAGAAGTACTACGTAAGAAAGTTACCGTAAATTTTGTAAATTTAAGTAGATTATTATATACTCCGGTTGGTAGTAGTATCCTCCAAGACTTCTCTAAACTCACATTCCGCAAAGATGAGGCGGGAATGCAAGCCCTGAGAACTGCGCTGGTACATGGTTCTAAAACTTCAGAAGGACTTTCTGTTATTAGCTTTATCCAAAATTACCCCAGTCAAAACCTTGTCATTAATGTGGCGGAAGTACCTGGGGTTTTTAGTAACTTTAACCTGTCCTATCAACAAAGCAACGAGTTTATACAAGCCATTACTCCCAGACTGGTTGCAAAGCCTGCACAATTGAATTTACCCTTTGATCCTGGGGAAGCAGGAACTGGGAAAGTACAGGTGATCAACTTACCAAGATTAAAAGATGAACAACGCCAACGTCTTGTTCCTGTTGACATTTATTGGTCAGATGCTGCCGGAACTACTAAACCTGTGATCATTTTATCACATGGTTATTCCTCTGATCGCACAGATATGCGCTACATAGCAGAACATTTAGCATCTCATGGATATGTAGTAGCAGCGCTAGAACATATTGGTAGTAATCAAGATTACCGAATAGATCCAATGCAGGGGGGTCTTGCATTGCTGATGAAACCCCAGGAATTTTTGGAGCGCCCTAAAGATATCAGTTTTATTTTAGACCAGTTGGCACAGTGGAACCAACAAGACAAACACCAGCTACAAGGTAAGTTAACAACCAAGAACGCTATGGTGATCGGTCATTCTTTTGGGGGTGGGACAGCGATGTCTATTGCAGGGGGAGAATTACAAGTAGATTCTTTAAGAGAACGCTGTGCTCAATTCCTAGATACTACTGTTAATTTCGGGGAGGGTTTGCAATGTGTTGCCAAAACTCTACCACAAGATCGCTACATATTACGAGACCCCCGCATTAAACAGGCGATCGCCCTTAACCCCACAACTTCCCTTATGTTTGGTGAAACTGGGTTAGAAAATATGGAAGTTCCCACCCTAATTTTAGCATCATCAGCCGATCAAGTAACCCCAGCGTTAACCGAACAAATCATTGGTTTTAGCAAAATCCCAGCACCAAAATGGCTAATTGGAATTGTGGGAGCAACTCACGGTAGTATCAAAGATCCCATTTCTACTGCACAGAGGGAGGAGAAGGGGGGTGTTGAGGTAGTTGGTGCCCAAGCTGCTGAGATTCATAGGTATATGAAAGTCATTACTTTAGCATTTGCGGCACAAATGACTCCTCAAAGGGAGCAATATAAAATCTTCCTCACCCCAGAGTACGCCCAATATGCATCTACCCAAGGATTTCCCATTCGTTTAGTGACTGAGATTCCGGCTGATGTGATGGAAGAGTTGAAACTCCCCCGCTAGCGGCGGAGTGTACACACAAACAAGCCTTTTGGTACAATGAATATTAACTATCTAACCACTTGCAGACGTTGAGTGACGATAGTAGTCCCATTAGATCTGACAATCACTGCTGACACCCAACGATGACCAGGAATAACTGGGGCCTGTCCGATTTTAAAAAGTCCCCCAGATTTGAGTCTTTCCAAATTTACAGATGTGGGATTGAGATATTTACTAAAGTGGACTGGTTCTTCTATTGCTGTTCCCAGTAGAAACTCATCGCCGAGTGGTTCTTGGACGATGGCATCGAAATAATACTTCTGTCCTACTTTTACTTGATCTGGTAAATTGATATCAATTTGGGGAGGCTGCTCACCAGAAGTAAGTAGGCTACGTTCTGATAAGATTTTTTGCTCGACTATTTTTGTGCCCTGAATCCGTTGACGAGATGTAATGGTGGTATTGAGAGCGAAATTACTGCTGTTGGTAGATGGTGAACCCACTATATTAGTTACTGTTTCGGCAACGATGGTATTGCCTTCAACTTGCCAAGATTGCAACTTTGTACTGTATCGCAAATTTGGATAACGTTTCCAGAATGCGATTAAGGATTTTTCAAGGGATTGGTAATTTAAACCATCTGTATTGCTGAAGTTGGGACTGTAAAATTGCATGACTTCTTTGATGTTACCACGGGTAGCTGCTGCATCCATTTGTGCTAACAGATTGCTTAATTCAGAGGCTGTACCGCTGGAAATGATGGTAGATGAGCTGTTGGCTGTTTGCCATTGGCGTAGCCTGTCTTTTAAGGACATCTCACCGCCTTGGACAACAGTAGACACAGGTTGTAATGGTTGTATTGTCCTAGCTTGAGCCGGTTGCCAATTACTAGTTACATTCAATAGTATTAGTGATATAGAGAACCAAATACTATGAGGAAATTTCTGTTGGTGTTTCAGTAATAAGGCAGTAATGTTAGTCATTTGGTAAGAGTTTGCTGATTTAAGTAGAGAAGGTCAGGAAATTGTTTTATCTTTAGATATGCTAGGCGCTAAACTTTAGATTGTTCATGGCAAACGCACCGATAAAATTATTAATAGCTGCTAGTGGGACTGGTGGACACTTGTTTCCAGCGATCGCACTGGCTGAGAAATTACCAGATTATGAGATTGAATGGCTGGGTGTCTCCAATCGTTTAGAAACTCAACTTGTGCCCACACAGTATCTATTGAATACTATTGCAGTTGAGGGGTTTCAGCAAGGATTTGGATTGTCTACACTCCGGATCATAGCCGGTATGGTGGCGGGGATTTTGAAGGTCAGACGCATCCTCACAGAAGGGAATTTTCAAGGTGTTTTCACCACAGGGGGTTATATAGCGGCTCCCAGCGTCATTGCGGCGCGTTCCCTGGGGTTACCTGTAGTTTTCCATGAATCTAATGCCTTACCTGGTAAAGTCAGCCGGTTTTTTGGACCTTGGTGTAGTGCGGTGGCCTTAGGGTTTGCGGTCGCTAGTCAGTATTTACCTCGCTGCAAAAATGTTTATGTGGGTACTCCCGTGCGCTCTCAATTCCTGGAACCAGGACTAGATAAATTGCTGGATTTACCTATTCCTGATGGTGTGCCTTTAATTGTAGTCTTTGGTGGCAGTCAGGGGGCGGTGGCGGTGAATCAGTTAGTGCGCCAGTCGGCTCCGTCCTGGTTTGATGCTGGTGCTTATGTGGTACATTTAACAGGGAATCAAGATCCCCAGGCGGATAGTCTCCAGCATTCGCAATATATCTCATTACCCTTTTACGACAACATGGCGGCTTTGTTAAGACGAGCCGATTTAGCCATTAGTCGCGCTGGTGCAGGCAGTTTAACAGAATTAGCAGTATGTGGAACGCCAGCGATATTAATTCCTTACCCCTTTGCTGCCGAAGACCATCAAGCATACAATGCAGAGGTATTTACCCAAGCTGGCGCGGCTTTAAGTTTTCGGCAATCGGAGTTAACAACACAGACATTACAAACTCAAGTTTTACATTTATTGCGATCGCCCCATGAATTAGCCACAATGGCAGAAAATGCCAAAGCGGTCGCAGTTCCTGATAGTGCTGACAAGTTAGCTTCTTTAGTCCGTGAAATACTTCATATGTGATTTTGTTTTATGAATGAACACAGGTGTTCACCTAAAGAAAGATACCGCAACAGTTAAAGTTTGCCAGAATTGAAATTATAGTAGCTGTTCTGGAGGTAGCCCGATGGCCAATAGTAGTGTGAGGATTGTTTCTTTGATTCCTGGTGGAACGGAAATTTTGGACGCACTGGGCCTGACTAATCACATTGTCGGGCGATCGCATGAATGCGACTACCCTCCGGAAATCAAAAATCGCCCGGTTTGTACTCAAGCACGCTGGAATTACCATCAGCAAAGCCGTAAGATTCATGATGATATCAACGACTTGTTACAATCCGCCCTAAGTATATATGAAATCAAAACCGATGTTTTAGAGAAATTACAACCCACCCACATTATTACTCAAGACCAGTGTGATTTATGTGGAGTCACCCTTGCAGATGTGGAAAAAGCCTTTGCTAGTCTTGTCCACACCTCACCTCAAATTATTTCCTTAAAACCGCATCTTCTTGAGGATGTTTGGCAAGATATTGAGCGAGTAAGTGATATCTTTGGTGTAGACTCAGTTCATGTCTTGGAAAATTTAGAAGCTCGTGTCACGATTTGTCAGCGAAAACTCCAGGGGCTTTCCTCAACAGAGTTACCCACAGTAGCCTGTATTGAGTGGACAGATCCTTTAATAATTGCTGCGAATTGGATTCCCGAATTGGTTAACTTAGCAGGAGGTCAGTCACAATTTAGCGTCAAAGGTCAGCCTTCTAGTTCTATATCCTGGGAAGCACTGTTAAAAAGCAATCCAGACATCATCATTTTTATCCCCTGTGGCTTTGATTTAAATCGGACTCGTCAAGCCGCCCAGTTATTCATTCAACGTCCAGACTGGGAAAAACTTCACGCCGCCCAGAGTGGTAGAGTTTATCTTGCTGATGGCAATGCTTTTTTCAATCGTCCCGGGCCAAGACTTGCAGATTCTTTAGAGATTTTAGCAGAAATTTTACACCCAGAAATTTTTAATTATGGCTATAAAGGAACCGCCTGGGATACGCTCTAAACGCAGCATCCGGAAGCGGTTCATATGGGTTAAGTCCAGCCGCCAAAAACAGCTAAACCGTAATATTTCCAAGGTACTGCTACTGTTTTAAATCCAGATTCAGTGAGCATTTGCAAATGTGTCTCCAAAGTAGCGAGTTGGTCTTGGCTAGAATATCCTTGCTGAGTACTACTACCAAGCCTAGTCCGTACCTCGGTTAAAGTATTTCCCTGTTGTGCTGCCCATTTTTCTCGTGCGGCCTGATAAACTTCTGTCAGTACAGGTGATTCTGGTAATATTGGGTCTGCATTGCCAAAATAACCCCCTGGGTGAAGACTCGCAGCAATGCGTTGAAATAACTTCAGCTTCATCTGATCATGGAGATGATGAATTGCCAAAGATGAGACACAGGCATCAAATTCGCTACTTATATCGAACTTTTCGGGATGATTGGCCCATTCACCAAAGTCTGCTTGTATGCCAGTCCACCGTTCTTGATATCCAGCATTGGTGATTTTCTCCCTAGCAAATTGTAACATGCGTGGTGAGTAATCTAAGGCTGTGATTTCCGCATTGGGACAGCAGTGGAAGATTTTCAGGGTTAGTTCCCCTGTACCGCAGCCTAGTTCTAAAATCCGACGAGTTGTAGTTGGAAGACACTCGGTAATTACCTCCAACATTTCATCATAGCGGGGTAAGAGTTGGCGAATACCGTTGTCAAAATCGGCAGTGTTAGCGAATACCTCTCCTGGAAATATTTGTGACATAAGAATCTCAAACTATTATTATTTATATTGACCCAAAATACATTAAAACAGGATGCTCTTGATTGGAGCGGGAATCTTGCTGTGGATTTTGATAAAATGGGTAAGAACTCCTAGCTTTTATGTTGCAGCTAATAATAATTGTATTTGTTGTGATTTTCGGTTCAGCGCTTTGTTCTGCTACGGAAACAGCGTTGTTTTCTGTTTCTCCCCTGAGAGTCAGACAATTAGCACAGTCCAATCATCCGGCCACCCTTGCACTGTTGGCAATTCGGGAAAATATGAATCGACCGATTGCCACAATTGTGATCATGAACAATATTTTTAATATTGTTGGCAGTATTATTACAGGTAGTATTGCTAGTCAAGTCTTGGGAGATACTTGGTTGGGAATATTTTCGGCAATACTTACTTTGTTGATTATCATGTTTGCAGAAATTATTCCCAAGACAATTGGAGAGCGCTATTGTGAACAAATCGCTATGGTGACGGCTTTACCTGTAACTGGACTGTCTTTAGTGTTCACACCTCTGGTTTGGATTATCGAAAATGTCACTGCACCCTTTTTTAAAACCAAAAAGCGACCAACCACAAATGAGGCCGAAATCAAGTTGCTGGCGAATATTGGTCAACAAGAGGGGATTATTGAAAGCGATGAAGCAGAAATGATTCAACGGGTATTTAGATTAAATGATGTCACAGCAGCAGACTTGATGACACCCAGGATTATGTTAACTTATATCCGCGGAAATCTCACTCTTGAAGCCGCAAAAAAAGACATTATTGCTTCTCAACATACCCGTATTATTGTAGTTGATGAGTCGATTGACCAGGTAATTGGATTTGCTTTAAAGCATAATTTACTCACAGCTATGGTTGAAGGTAATAACCAGGAAAAAATTGCTAATTTAGCGAGAAAAGTTCACTTTGTTCCCGAAATAATTCGAGCTGATAAACTGATGAAGAATTTCATCGCAGCGCGGGAACATCTGGCTGTGGTGGTTGATGAATATGGAGATGTGGCTGGTGTGGTAACATTGGAAGATGTACTAGAAGTGATCACCGGTGAAATTGTCGATGAGACTGATAGAACAGTTGATTTACAAGAAATTGCCCGCAAGAAGCGGGAAAAAATGTTGCAGTCTATTAATGTTAGTCATCCCAGCTAAGTTTTATAATCTTCTCTAACACAGCCTAGTAAATACTATTCGTCAATTTGACCAAGGCGACGGATGTTTAAAATGTCGCTCATTTTCTTAATTTGAGTAAACACTTGCTCTAGTTGCAAGCGATCGCGTATATCTATTCCTAAATCAATCAAAGCGGGTTGATCAATAGAAGTTTTCACCTGTGCATGACGCACATTAATTCCCTGGTCACTCAACCGGGATAAAATATCCTTGAGGACTCCCACACGGTCAAGAGCTTCGATTTGCACATTTACCGGGTAAGTCTGGGGACGACTGATATGTTCAACAGCACAGTTCCAACTGACGGGTACTAAGCGCTCAAACTCCACACTTTCGAGATTACTACACCCCTGACGATGGATAGAAATTCCTCTACCCCGTGTGACCACACCAATAATTGCTTCACCGGGAAGGGGAGTACAACAACCAGCGAGATGATATACCAATCCCTCTACGCCAATAATGGGTGAATCACAAGGACGGGTATTCAGGGGAGGGGTATCGCGGACAATTTTTGATGTTGTTGGTATTTCTTTACCGGGAAATAAAGAAACAACGTTAGCAGGTTGTTGTTCTTTAGCTACTTCTGACCAGCGATTGAGAACTAAGTTGAGGGTAGTTTCACCGTAACCCAGACCTGCTAGTAAATCTTCGACGCTGTGATAATTACACTTTTCGGCCACAGTTTGCATGGCTTGTGATTTGAGCAAGTTATCAAAACCTGTTTTACCTAGTTCCTTTTCCAATAATTCCCGTCCCCGATCCAGATTTTCATCGCGGCGCGATCGCTTGTACCATTGTTTAATGCGATACTTCGCTGCCGAAGTTCTGGCAAAATTCAACCAATCCAAACTAGGATGGCTGTTCTTCTGGGTAATAATTTCTACAATAGCCCCATTTTGCAAAGGAGTTGACAAAGGTACCATGCGTCCGTTTACCCTGGCTCCGGCACAGTGGTTACCCACTTCGGTGTGAATATGATAAGCAAAATCTATACAGGTTGCACCAGGACTTAAAGGTATAACATCCCCCTTAGGGGTGAAGACATAGACATCATCTCCAAATAAATTATCTTTGACGCTATCAAGATATTCTTGAGCGTCATTGAGATCACTTTGCCATTCCAGCAGATGTCTTAACCAAGTAAACTTTTCATCAGCGCTGGTGAGTTGGCTAGTAGAACCACCTGTTTCCTTGTACTTCCAATGGGCTGCAATCCCATATTCAGCCACATGATGCATTTCCACAGTGCGAATTTGGATTTCCAAAGGGCGGCCAGTCAGCCCAATCACTCCAGTATGCAACGACTGGTAATGGTTAGGCTTGGGCAAGCCGATGTAATCTTTAAATCGAGAGGGAATAGGGCGAAAAGTATCATGAACCACTGCCAAAGCCCGGTAACATTCCTCATTAGTCTGGACAATAATCCGCAGGGCGGCCAAATCATAAATTTCATGAAATTCTTTTTGCTGCCTTTGCATTTTTTGATAAATGCTATAAAGGTGCTTAGGACGACCACTGATATCCTGACATTTAATACCCGCTTGCTGCAAACGCTCCCGCAGTATCTCTGTAGCTTTAGCCAATTTTTCTTCCCGCGCCGTCCGTTTTTCGGAAACATGATCCTGCATTTGCCGAAAGGCTTCCGGTTCCAGGTATTTAAAGGACAAATCTTCAAGTTCCCACTTGATGTGCCACATCCCCAGGCGATTTGCTAAGGGGGCAAAAATATCTCTGGTTTCTTGGGCGGTGCGCAGACGACTAGACTCTGACATATATTGTAAAGTTCGCATATTATGCAAACGGTCTGCCAGTTTCACCACAATTACCCGAATATCCTTGGCCATAGCTACAAACATCCGCCGGAAGTTTTCCGCTTGGCTTTCGGTTTTGCTGTTGAAATTTATTTTAGAAAGCTTGGTGACACCTTCTACTAATTGGCGTACTTCTGCTCCAAAGTGTTTTTCTATGTCTTCACTTGTGACATCTGTATCCTCCACTACATCATGAAGAAATCCAGCTGCTATCATGGCAGCACTGCCACCTAAATCTCGCAGTAATCCGGCTACGGCTACGGGGTGACTAATATATAGTTCTCCCGATTTGCGGTATTGACCCTCATGGAGTTGATAGGCAAATTCAAAGGCCTTACCAATTAAAACTTCATCACTATACTTTTGCTGTTCTTCTGGATCACCCCTATATGCTGATGACTCTCGTAAACATTTGTGAAGCCATTCCGGAAGGGCGAGTGTAGTTGTGGAATTTACAAGTGTGCTGCTCATACAATTAGGGATTAAACGTAATCAGTAGATAAGTGAGAGATGAAGATTATGGGTAGCAGGAAGGGTGGAAAATCCTATCTGCTACAGTTAAGAAGAAAAATGAGGATAATTTTCTAGTTGCCTGTGGTAATTATCCATACAGCAATGATAAATCTATATTATGGCAAAACCTCAAAGCTGGAGTTGAGGCACTGCGGTTTGTCATCAGAAGTTGAGAAAGTTTATTTTAAAAGATAATTTATTGAAACTAATACTATCTTAACTAGCACTGAATGTCTCTAAATCTTGAGAAATATCACAGACTCGCAACTTTACTCGAGCAAATACGCTCTGATACCTGTGTCACCCCAGTCAATCCACCTGAACTGCGAAAGGGTGTGGCTTTGTTGCAGCAGGTGTTTCGCCTGGAGATTGTACCTTTACCTGATGCGGGTTACCGGGTACAGTCATATCAGACTGAGATCAGTAAGCAGTTGCGCTTGTTGGAAATTGATATCATGTTCCTCCAAGGAGCACGGCAAGCATCCACGACTAATGAGAGGCTCAAGTTGATTCGCGATCGCTTGCAGACTCTCATGCAATACTGTGAGGCTATTGTGCAACCACCACCAGAGGCGGAAACATAACAATTCTTTACCTTTTGCTCTACTCCTGACATGATCTCATATTTGTGGGACAATTGACAGTTATTTTTGTAACTATTTCCCCAAACAGGAATTTCAGAGGTCAAAGGTATAGCGGTGAGTGTCAAAAACATCTTCCTAACAGAAATTACATGAGTGAAGCTTTATTGACCATTGAAAATCTCCGTGTGGCTTATCCTCAAAGTAATGAGGAGGTAGTAAATTGGGCGGTTGATGATGTATCTTTCACCTTACAAGCAGGGGAAAGAATGGGTTTGGTGGGTGAGTCGGGGTGTGGTAAATCAACTCTGGGAAGGGCTGCAATGGGGTTGTTACCCCCTGATAGTAACATTCAGGGGCGGGTAAGGTTTCAGGGTAAATCAGTGTTTGATTTAATGGGTGAGGAGTTGCGTAAATTTCGGGGTGAGTCTTTGGCTTTGATTTTTCAAGATCCCATGACACGCCTTGACCCATTGATGACCATTGGTGACCATTGCATGGAAACCCTACAAGCCCATTTACCAAAATTATCACCTAGGGAAGCTAAAGCACAAGCGATCGCCACTTTAGAAAAAGTGAACATTCCTGCAAGCCGTTGGTATCAGTACCCTCATGAGTTTAGCGGCGGAATGCGTCAACGGGTAGCCATTGCTTTGGCTTTACTGCTCAATCCCAAGTTGATTATCGCTGATGAACCCACCACTAGTTTAGATGTCACAGTCTCGGCGCAAATCTTACAAGAATTAAGCCGTCTATGCAGTGAGGAAAATATGGCCTTGTTACTAATTTCTCACGATTTGGCTATGGTGGGGGAGTATTGCCATCGCCTGGGTGTGATGTATCAAGGGAAGATGGTAGAAATGGGGGCGACAGAAACTGTATTGAGACAACCCCAACATGAATACACGCGATCGCTATTACAAGCAGCTTTACATATTCAAAGTGTAGATGTAAAAACTATGCCCTCTGTACCAGGAAATGGGGAAGCTTCACCATCACCAATCTTGCAGATTACACAACTAAAGCAGCACTACACTATAGAACCGAATTTTATCCAAAGATTATTGAATAAACGAAGGGAAACAATTAAAGCCGTAGATGAGGTTAACTTAAAACTCTATCCCGGGGAGATTTTCGGTTTAGTTGGGGAATCAGGTTGTGGCAAAAGTACACTGTCCAGGACAATATTACAGCTGATTCGTCCCACTGCGGGGAAAGTGGAATTTTTGGGACAGGATTTAATGAGTTTATCGCCCCAGGAAATCCGGGTTTCACGGCGACAAATGCAGATGATTTTTCAAGACCCCCATGCTTGTCTTAATCCTGTAATGACAGTGGGACAAAGTATAGCTGACCCCTTATTTATCCATCAGCTAGCTGATGCACAAAAAGCAAAATCAGAAGTTTTATGGATGCTGGAAAGGGTGGGATTAACACCCGCAGAAGTTTATTATCAACGTTATCCCTCGGATTTATCCGGGGGACAACAGCAACGAGTCGCCATTGCTCGCGCTCTAATTACCCGTCCCCAACTATTAATCTGTGATGAGCCTGTGAGTATGTTAGATGCTAGTGTACAGTCCCAAGTGCTGGATTTGATGTTAGAATTAAAGGCAGAATTTGAATTAACTTATTTGTTTATTACTCATGATTTGTGGTTGGCACGGTTTTTGTGCGATCGCATTGCCGTTATGCATAATGGTAAAATTGTAGAAATGGGTAGTACAAAGGAAATATTTACCAATCCTCAACATCCCTACACTCAAACCTTACTAGCATCCGCTCCCTTGTTAGCTCGTTCTTAGAGGATGTTTAATAAGTTTTCCACAGGTAATTTTTATCTTAGGGAACACCGGAACACACCGAACACACCCAACACACAAAAAACAATCAAATCCAGTCCCCTCCCCTTATAAAGGGAAAGGTGAGGGAGGGGTCAAATAATATTCGATACACTAATCATGACTTGACAAACATCCTCTAAAAGTACCCATGACCATCCGCCATGCGAATATCAATGATTTACCCGCAATAGTAGCAATTTATAATGCAGCAATTCCCAGTCGCACAGCAACGGCTGATTTAGAAGCAGTTTCTGTGGAAAGTCGCCTAACTTGGTTTCGAGGGCGATGTTTACAAAGACCAATTTGGGTGATAGAAGTAGAAGGGATAGTTGTAGGATGGCTAAGTTTTAAATCATTTTATGGGCGGCCAGCTTATGATTCCACAGCCGAAATTAGTATTTATCTTTCCCCTGCTGTGCATAGATGTGGCTTAGGGGGGAAACTCCTAGAGCAAGCAGTTAAGGAAAGTCCGAACCTGGGAATAAAAACGCTTTTAGGTTTTATTTTCGCCCATAATCAACCGAGTTTAAACCTGTTTGGTAAATTCGGGTTTAAACAATGGGGATATTTGCCGCAAGTTGCAGAACTTGACGGCATTGAAAGGGATTTAATAATTATGGGACTACGAATTTAAGTAGTTTACCTTTTCTGCAACATCCGGCGCTGGCGAGGTTTATCAGACTGGGGTTTGTGTAGTGGTAGTATATCCGCTTCACTACTTTCGCGGGCTACCCGAATCAGCAAGGCAGCACCTACTAGGCTGGAAATGATAGAATTACCACCATAGCTAAACATGGGTAGGGGTAAGCCTGTGGTGGGTAATGCACCCGTGGCTACGCCAATATGTAGTAATGATTGTCCGACAATTACAGTTGTAATGCCAATGGCTACTAGTCGGTTGATGATATTCTTGGACTTTAATGCTACGATTAATCCTAGGGTGGCGAATAAACCTAAGAGAAGCAACAGTAAAATACTGCCAAGAAAGCCAAATTCTTCAGCAAAGATCGAGAAAATAAAATCAGTGTCCTGAATAGGTAAATAAAATAGCTTTTGCTGAGAGAGTCCAAACCCCACCCCCGATGTTTGACCAGAACCTATTGCTAGCAGACTTTGTACTAGTTGGTAGCCATCACCTGTAGCATCAGCCCAAGGGTTGAGGAATGACATCACACGGCGGCGCTGGTACTCTTTGATGCTGATACTTATCAGGGCTAATAGTACTCCACCGACTGCAGTACCGGCCAAATACTTGTAACTGACTCCCCCTGCTAAAGCAATGAGCCAAATAGTCATACCACAAAGTGCAGCTGTACTTAAGTTAGGCTGGGCTAGGATACCTAAAAGCACTAGACAAAACACAGCTAACCAACTTAAGCGTATTGACCAACTCAACTTTTCCCACTGTCCAAACAGTCGCGCACTTTGCAGCACTAAGAAGGGTTTAATTAATTCTGATGGTTGTAGGGGAATGGGCCCGATGGCTATCCACCGCGCTGCATCAAAGGCTTTTTTCCCGACTCCTGGTATTAATGTCCCGAAGATTAACAGCAGAAACAGGGTTATAAACCAATGAGAATTTCCCAACATTCTGCGGATGGGAAGATTGACAATGATGTTAAATCCCATCAGGGCAAAGAAAACCCAGGCTAATTGACGCTTAAAATAGTACAGTCCATCTCCCAGACGCATTTCAGCTACGGGATAGGAGGCTGAAAACAGCACGATTAATCCCACAAACAGCCAGATAAATGTGACCCAGCGCAGCAACCTGGCTTCTAAGGCCCAGGTGGAGACAGAATTATCAAAAATGGGAATCAGGAAACGTAGATTCACGATGAGGTAAATTAAAAGTTAGAGTTTGTGAAATTATAGACAAATCTACAAAGTCACTTTACCAGGGGTAAACCTGATTGGAGTTACTCCTAACCCCTCTATCCCGTCTGCAAAAGCGTTCAGGACTGCTTTTCTTAATATGTTGTACGCCCCATTTAAATCAGCGTTTATTAACCTTCCATTAGAAGCTTTATACAACCCACGAGCTACTCTTCTACCACTAAATACAAGTTCTGCCCCTTTTTGGTACTCCGGGATATTATCAAGGTCAAGAAAACTAGCCTTAGAGGTATAACTTTCTTCGTTGATAATAACTTTAACGCCAGCTAAGTTAGCTTTATAAACCAACTGCTGGATAAATTTATAGTGCGGTATCTGAACAAAATTTTGATTGTTACGCTTACCAATATTAATATCTTGCTTCCACTGTTTGTTGTTACCAATCACCAAAGTATCAATCTGATTTTGTCGAAGGTAATTAATAATGGTTCTACTAGCTTGGTGTAGATAGGTAGCAACTTTACTATCTCTTTTGGTGAGAAGATTGGATATTTTGTTGGAGGTGTATCTATTGGGGTCTTGAGTTTGAAGCTTCGATTGGAGTTGGGCTTTTTGTTTATTAAAGAATTGATTGGTTGACTTTAATGGGCGACCATTAATAATCAACGGCTGAAAGCCTTTTTTGTTTGAAGCTATGGTGGCCAGGTTATTAAGCCCCAAATCGATAGCTGCAATATATTGATTCCTAACTGTGACTACTTCATTCTTTTCATAAACAGCCTCTACTACATGGAATCCACTTCTAGGTACTAATCTAAGTTCTTTAACTTTACTTTGAATAGCAGTTGAAATAGATATATTTGTACCTGAAGGTTGTAATAACCCTTTTTTTAAACCTCTTTTGCTAATACCCTGTGCCGGGTAAATGACCACACAACGACCTTTTGTTTTATGTTTATATCCAGGTAGTCTAGGCCGACCTTTGAACTTATCAGGGTTGGTCGTAAAAGAACTAATAGCTGCAAAATATGAAAGCCAGCATCTATCAACTAATTTAATGATTTGACAACTTACCTTTGCTGGCAAAGCTTTATAATCAACAGATTCTTTGATTAGGTGATAGGCTCCCGCATAATTAATATGCTTGTTGTTATGAATGTATTCCTGTCTAACTATGAAGTTAACAGCATTGTATAGGTTCTTCGATTTAAAGCAAAGTTCATCTATTTCTTTGTATGCTGGGTGACTTGGTTTAATAACATGACGCTCAATCAGCTTCATTTTGTAACTCCTGAGTGATACGTTCTGTTTTTCTCTTTACTCTTCTTAACCCATAAATCCTTGCACTAAAGCATATTGGGTTAACCTTTCAGCTTGTTTTTCTAAGTTGTCTTTTGAACCATTATCAGAAACACGGCAGTAGATAGCTACAACTTTGTTAGGGTTTTGGTTAGTTTCAGGTAGATTAATAATTATGGTTCCTGTAGGTTATTGATAACCTGTGATTACGCCGGATTTGTACCAACGCCACGCAGTTCTATAACTTATCCCTACGCAGTTCTATAACTTATCCCTACCTTTTTTGCATAATCAGATAGTTTCATTCATTTAATGATCGTACATTCATAATTATATTATACTACAAATGTACATAAATGACTATAAATTCATTAAATTATTGTAGACATAAACTTGGTAATTGTTCACTTTTATAACTCAAAATTTTCTCGACTGCTGGCAAAGTAGGGTTGTTATCAAAGTTTTTCCGTGTGTCTAATGAAGTACACCCCAATTTGTTACCTGCTCCCTAATTTAGTAAAAAAAGAGGTCTATCTTGACCTCTTGACAACTCCCTAGAATGATGTTTTTTTTGATATTAATTACATCAACCCAGCATTAGTACCTTGCTTACCGGTTGCTAGTTCTACTTTGACAATTTTGCCACCCATTTTTTGAATGCGTTGCTGTTCCCGGAACCAGTTTTCGTAAGGAACTAGTTTGGTAAAGTAAGTATTTTGTAACTCTCTTTGGGTACGAATTCGAGTTTGACTAGGGACACAAGCAGTAACTTTAAACATACGCGCCATATCTTATAGTCTCCTATGGTGATTGTGAAAAGTTTTTTATTTGAAAAAAAATGGGAGTGTATATTCTATCAAAACATTTAAATCAATCACTCCAAGTCTGGAAATTAACTATCAATACCAGACCGCTAACACTCATTCACAAGATAAGCGGTAGAACGTTCTAGCACTCATAATTAATTTCCAGACTTTAATCAACCCGCACCTAATGTGTTAAGTGCAATTGGGTCTTAGCTCAAGCCAGAGGAGATATAGTCTAAGTAAACGCCCATTTCTTTACCAGCGTCGGGGCCTACTAAACTAGCGGTTACTTCTTTGATGGCTTGGATAGCTTGTACTGTAGCACCTACGGGAACACCCAAGGAGTTGTAGGTTTCTTTCAAGCCATTCAATACGCGCTCATCTAGGATGGAAGGATCGCCAGCTAGCATTGCGTAGGTAGCATAACGTAGGTAGTAGTCCAAGTCGCGGATACAAGCAGCATAGCGACGGGTGGTGTACATATTACCACCGGGACGGGTGATATCAGAGTACAACAAAGATTTAGCTACTGCTTCTTTAACGATCGCGGCGGCGTTAGCACTGATGGTGGTAGCAGCACGGACGCGCAGTTCACCGGTGGAGAAGTAGCCTTTGAGCTTTGCGAGAGCTGCAGTGTCCAAGTATTTACCTTGAACGTCTGAAGCGTTAATGACAGAGGTAATTGCGTCTTGCATGTTGTTATTTCCTTATTTCCAATCGTATTGCAATACTTACGTTTCAGCAGAAGTAAAAACCGCTTCAGCTTACTGCATCGCACCGACGAGGTAGTCGAAGTAAGCGCCAGCTTCACCAGCGTCTTCAGCAGACAGCAAGGTAGCAGCAACATTCTTCATCGCGTTAACGCCACCAGCTACGGCGTCAATAGGAGTACCGAGGGATTTGTACATTTCCCGTACACCTACAACACCGATTTCTTCGATGGGGGTAACATCACCGGAAACGATTCCGTAGGTTACTAGGCGCAGGTAGTAGTCTAGGTCACGCAGACAGGTAGCTGTCATTTCTTGACCGTAAGCGTTACCACCAGGAGATACAACGTCAGGGCGCTTTTGGAACAACTGGTCACCAGCTTGCTTAACAATGCGCTCGCGGTTGTCGGTCAAAATTTGAGCGATGCGGAGGCGACGTTCACCACCGGAAACAAAGCTCTTGATGCGGTCTAGTTCGCCGGGGCTAAGATAGCGGGACTCTGCATCAGCATTCACGATGGACTTCGTGACGATACTCATTAATGGATTCCTCCAGTACTAATGAAACCAGAATTTAATTAAACTGGTACGATTTTAAGTTTGGCAGTAGCTGAGTTTTTTGGTTTTTCCAGACTCAACAGTGCTATGGCACTGCGAACCTGCCGAGAAATCAACTACCTTCCGCAAAACATTTTCCGGCATTATGTTCACCATTTATCACTCTTGTTAATACTTTGTAATATTAATTCTTAGTTTGAACAGTGATTTTTGCCGGAAAGCTTGATTATACAAGATATGAGGGGGAGATTGGGGAAAATTAACTATCATCTCCCGGCTCCCTCCTCAATACCTAGCGATCGCCTGGTCTACCTGTCAATACAGCAGGTGATAAACTAGACCAAGATTGTTTCACCAAGTCAGCAGCAGCTTGCACACTACCAAGGTAGTTACCCGCAGGTAGTGATGGGTAGCGCTGATAAGGTACTACATCTTCACCGAAGTAGCGAGCATATTCAGCACTATCTACAATTGCTTCTACAGCTGCTCTTAACCCGCTATCAGCCAGCAACTTGTTATATTGGCGGATTTCCCCCTGGGTAGCTGGTGCGCGTCCCAATAGATGACGGAATAGGAACTCAATCACCTTGGTATTAGGATAAGGGGTATAGAAGCGCTTGCGGTAGATTTCTGAACTAGCCAATTCCCGGACAAACTCCCGCACAGAGATTTCCCCGTTGCGCAGTTTGCTGTCTAAGTTAGAACGGCGGTAGTCCTGGGGAACTTGACCGCTAAATACATCCAAAACTTGACAGTAAGCCGCATCAATTACTAGCTGTTTCTCCCCTGGATTTGCATCTACAGTCATGCGGTGAATCCGTGCAGGTTTGCGGCGACTTGTACCTACACCCACTTCCACAGACTGACCGCGACCGTCATTGAAAGAACGACCCAACTCAATGAATAACGGCTTGGTTTTATCCATTTGCTTGGCTTGGGCTGCCAAATCTGCGATCGCCTTAGCCAAAATGGGGGTATTTGCCGATGCTATCCGAGGCTTGACAGTCTCAAAGCTAGGTACAACCAAATCATTATTTTGCTTGGTCAGCTGATTGTAAAGCTTTTCGGTATTGGGGAAATTAGCCGCAGGTAGAGTGGGGAAGCGACGGTAAGGAACCGTATCTTCACCGAAAGCCTGGCTATATTCCACACTTTCTACCATGGCATTAATAAAGGCACGAATCCCTTGGGTAGCCAGAATTTGGTTATACTTACGGATTTCAGCCTGGTCTATTGGCGCACGTCCCAAGAAATGCTTAGTACCCAACTCAATTACCTTGGTGTTGGGATAAGGTGTATAGAACTCCTTCAAATACAGGTTAGAGTAACCCAGACCTGTAATAAATTCCTTCACACTAATTTCGCCATTGCCCAGCTTACTTTCCAAAGCTGTAAACTCATTCTTGACGATGTAGGGCGCAACATCCCGTTCAAAGATTTGGCGATAAGCAGCACTAATCACAGTTTGCACCGCCACCTTATTGATGGTATTTGCTACCAACTTAAAGACCTTGGTTTGTTCGCGCTTCTTAGTGACACCTTGATTAATGCGGAATTGAATATCTGGTTCTGTGCGGTTTTCCTTAACTGTACCCAGTTCCACAAACCGTGGTGTTTCCACCTTCTCAACCTTACCAGTACCCACATCTTCGCGAATACTACCAACCCGCAGATGGCGTAAAGACACACCCGCCGGAGTTAAATAGCGTTCATAAGGTACCGTATCCTCACCAAAGGCCTCGCTGTACTCTGGAGTATCGAGGATAGCATCTACCAGAGCGTAGAAGCCCTTCTTAGCAGCAATGTCAAAATACTTGTTATTCTCTTGACGACCGTAAGTCGGACGACCTAACAAGCGGCGATGGATGTACTCAATAGATTTACAAACATACAGAGATGTCCAGTACATCTTGCGGAATAAATCCGACTTCGCCAACATCCGCACAAACTCTCGCAGAGAAATTTCGCCATTTTCCAGCTTAATTTCTGCCACCTTCAGCCGTTGACCTTCGTAAACATCACGGCCAAAAACTTGCAGGTAAGTAGCTTTAATGATTGCTTGGGTAGAGCTTTCCGAAAACTTGACGCTCACACCCTGGCCGCCCTTTCTGCTGAGAGTCGAGGGAACTTGGTCAAGTTTAAACACCTTGCGCCCCAAAGTTCCCGGAGCTTCGCCCCGCGCCTTGGGATTACTTAATTGGTTATTAATACCAGGACCTTGGTGAATCAAGATGCGGCGGGTATCCTTCCCAAAAGGAGCCGGACTGCTGCTGGGGTTGCGGGTTTCTTTCGGGAAAATCGCCCCAAATTGAATTTCCAATGGGTCATTACCGGAACCATAAGGATGTTGGTCTGGTAGTGGCTGTTCGTAAGCTGCAAAGGTAGTAATAAACTGAGGTACTTTGCGGAAAGGCGCACTGTATTTAAACAGGTCTTGCTGGGGTCCCCAGTTACGACATTCTTGGGCTTCCTGACCCAGACCACGCAAGTAGGGTACTGTTTCCTCCCCAAAGTAATCGCCGTATTCCTGAGAATCTACCAAAGCATCTACTAAAGCTGGTAGACCACCATTAGAAATGATTCCAAAGTATTTTTGTACCTCTTCCCGGCTGCTTGGCCCCGTCCCAAAATGTGACGGAAAGCTAATTCAATAACACGGCTGTTAATAAAAGGCTGGTAAAACTGTTTTTGGTAAAGGGGAGATTTAGCGAGACGGCGGACAAACTCCTTCATGGAGATATCGCCATTTTTGACCTTAGATTCTAGGTCAGAGATTGACAAGCTATAAGCGCGGGTAATATCACGCTCAAAAATTTGCCGATAGGCTGCTTTGATGACCTCAATTTTCTCAGTAGCTGATAAACCAGGCTTCATAGCAAACTTAGGTCTTCTTTCTGCTGCTACAGAGTAAATTTGTGGCAGTTGTAACCCTTGTTGGTCTGCGGAAGGACGTTGACGCACCTTGTTAGAAGGTGTAGGTGCTTTGAACTCTGTGAGCAATACATCCATGTATTGAGACACAATTTCTGTAGCCTCAGCATCTTTGCGGAAATAAGACAGGGAAGCTGATTTAATTTCCTGCAAAGCCACAATGGTAGCTTCTGTAGAGCAAGCATTTTCGATGATTTCCCGCAAACCCCGTGTATTCACCACGATGATATTCGGGTCACCAGCCACAATGGCATAGGTAGCATAGCGCAAGAACCAGGACAAATCCCGCAAGCTCTTGGCCATGTTGCTCGGACCATAACGAGCGACATTAATGGGTCTAAAGCCGGGAGGTGTGGGACCCCCAGCAGAAGAGTTAAAGATAGAACGGAGATTTTCTAGGAACCCGCCACGACTTTCAACGTAGGTGACAGTCCCTAGTTTCATTCCTTCGGCGACACTTCCCTCGGCGCTAGTCCCTGCAGTAGCCATTGCTAGCTCTGGTTCTTTGGGCTTTTCCAAGAACGCCATGGGTGAACCACCCACAAAAATCCGGTTAGCAGCCCTAGATACGATAATCTCAGAGTTTTCTGTCAGGGTCTGCGCAATTACTAGACGTTTTGCACCAGAGGCAAAATAGCTAGCCAGTTCGCTTAGTTCACCTCTACCCAAAAAGCGGTCTTGTTGTTCCGCTTGGGAAATTGTTGATACAGTCAGGGTTTGATACAGTTGCGGACGCGCAACTGAGCTTCCACCACTTGCCTTAACACTCATCGAATTTGTAAAACTCCCATGATAATTATTTATGTGTTAAGTCTGGGTTGTTTTGAGGCTTGACACATAGGTGTGATTATGCATTAGGAGTACCGCCTGCAAAACTGCCAGTAAATTAACCCAGTTAGCTTTAGATTAGAACGTTTTGCGATTACTCTGTTAATTTATTAAGAAGTATGTAGAATTTGTCATCTCCCGGCCTGATCACCAATAAGTACATATTCTCATTCAGGGCTAAAACTGCTGGTAGTACAGAAACGGCAGAAAAACTCAGCATACTTTTTGACCAATATACAATTATTTAATATTTATTTAATATTTGGATTAATTAAATATTTTGGTATGATAAAATACCATATTCCCTCCATAACCCCACATCCGCCAGATGTCTCATGGAGCTTAATTTCCGCGAGAATTACTAAAACGAATAATTAGATAGCTCAGAGATAAGGCCAGAATAGCTAAACCTAAACCAATGATGTCAACCCCTCGCACCTTCTCTAAATCTAGAATAATAATTTTTCTCGATACAGCAATTAGGGAGGTGACAATAACTAACTCTACTTGAAAAACGTGTCTCCTCAGATAGGCTGTAATATTTTCTAATATTTCTAAAGCAATTAATATATTTAAAAATAGCCCAAAGACGTGAAATAATTTTGTATTAATATAGCCATAGGGGGTAGTTAATACTTCCTTAATTATAAAAACTCCTAAATCTAGGATCGCCACCAAAATCACTAATACCATAAAGATAGATAGAAGCTTAGAGACTATCACCTCCAAGTTTTCAATCACGTGCATGAAATTTTCATCTCTAGTCAATACCAAAATACGTCTGATTAATTTCCTCATAACTGCACCCAAATGTAAATAAGCTGAATCACCCCAGAAATCAAATTACCATAGAATAGAGTCTAAAAATTAATCAGCCATATTTGCGTAAGCATATTCATTTATCCTATCTTGGCAGTACAGAAGGTTAAATAATGTAACATAAATTACCATAAAATCAGATATATGGTACTGATGTGATAGTTGACATTAAAAATCACCTACTATATTGAACAACAATATGCTGAATAAAATTCGCCAGTTTTGGGCTAAGTCTAGAAAAATCAACAATCAACCACTAAATAAAGTCAGTTTAGTAGTGATTATAGTGATTGATATTTTTATATTAATCAATGTCTTTACCGGATTGAGTGATATTAGTACATGGTATATCAGCCCATACCAGGCTTATCCCTGTTATTCACCATGGCAAGACTACAGAAACCAAGACAATGTAGATAAAGACTTTAACATTATCAACAGTTCATTATCCCAAAGTCCTGATCAACCCACCCAAGAGCAAATTTACCAAGAAGTAGAACAGAGACATTTAGGTAAAGTGTCTCCAACTTGTTTAGAATATAGCAGATATCAAGACAAAATTAACAACCCTCAAAACCAGGAAATTATTAAAAGTATTGACCAGCAACAAGCCAAGGTAAAACAATTAACAAAAACTAATAGCCAGATTCGGGCTGAATATCCCGCCACACTTTTAGAAAAAATCGCCGAACTCCCCAGAGACCAGTCAATTAGCTTAGTAGATGCAGCAAAAGCTAAACAAAATTTAGATGCAAATAACCGGCAAATTTCTACACTAAAAGCTGAAATTACTCAATTAAAAACTCAAATCCTTACTAAACCAGAAAGCACTAATTTTATAGAGTTTCTGAAGCAGGATAATAATTTTAAACCGGTAGAAGTAAATTATCAGCGGGCTTTATTTTGGTATCCCAGTATTCAACTGATTTTGCAGTCTTTGTTTTTGATACCGCTAATTCTAATCGCTTTTTCAGTTCACAAATTTTCTGAACGCCGAGAATATGGGTTAATATCTTTAATTAGTTGGCATTTGCTGGTAATATTTTTTATACCCTTAATTCTCAAAGTCTTTGAATTTCTGCAAGTTGGGGTGTTATTTCAATTTATATTTAATATCGTCAGCAGAATACTCGGCGGGTTGCTGTTCCTGATTAGTTATGTTTACATATTGTTAATTCCCGTAGTAGGTTTTGGCATTATCCAGGTTTTTCAAAGAGTTATTTTAAATACCAAAGCCCAAGCAGTTAGGAGAGTCCAGGAATCACGCTGTATTAACTGTGCGAAAAAAATCCGCAATCATGATGCCTACTGTCCCCATTGTGGTTATTATCAATATGTTGAATGTCCCAATTGCCACAATTTGACCTATAAGTATTTACCACATTGTCATCATTGCGGTGCTTCCCAAGATTCAACCACCAGTTGACCTCACCAACATCCCCGACTTTTGCGCAAAATATTCTCAGTTGCTCACAGATGATCATAAAAGTCGGGGATGTGGTTTCCTGGGTGTGGTTACAGGTTCTCCCTGGGTTTGTTAAGATTTGTTAAGTAATTGTCTAAAAGACTGCGATCGCCTTAAGATAAAAGGTAATTAGGATTAATGGCAATAGCTTGGATGTAATCAGCCACAGCTAAAGCCCATTTTTTTTTGGCTCAAAATGACCCCGATTGTAGATGAAATCTGATTCACTAGTACCATAATCGCCACAGTTTGATAGTCTTGTCATCACTCCCAGTAGGGAGGGTTTTATACACAAGTCATTAAAAAAGCCGATGCACGCTACAAAGACCATCTATTGAAATTACAAGAGGAAGGTTACACATAATGGCTAAAAACCTGAGAGAAAAAATCAAAGAAATGCCAATAGAGAGCCAAATAAAAATTGAAGAGCGCGCTCAAGAATTAATTGCTCTAGAATTAACTAGACAAAAACTTAGAAAAGAGAAACTTAAAATTAAAATTAGAAAAGCGATACAATTAAAACAAGGAAAGGTAATTATCTTGAGAAAGATTAGTAACAATGTGTTGCTTTAGACTATTGAAAGGGTAAGAAAAGCGATCGCCCCCCATCATCCCCACAATAGCGATCGCCCCCCATCATCTCCACAATAGCGATCGCCGGATTATGTGCAGGTTGAGGTTATACATCCCCGACTTCTGTCCGAAATATTCTCAGGTGGTGACAGAGTATCATAGAAGTCGGGGATGTGACAATGGTTCAGTTAAGGGTTTCTCCTTATCAAAATACTTCTTCGTGCAGATGGTTATTCTTACTCGCCCCTTGATTATACCATCACGGCGAATTAATTCGCCGTTGGCACTTCCTCCACTGTCTAAAGCCAAGTGGCTTCCGTACCTTTCGGCATTTTCTTGTGAAACTTCGGAACTTGAAAAGGTAATCAGTAACAATAGACATATTAATTTTATTTCCGAAAATGCGCTAAAAATACGCAACGCTTATTTTAAAATGCGCGGTGCTTATTTCCGCGCTATGGCAGCACATAATGTGCGCCTCTGCGTTGACCAACTAATTTTAATTGGTTCGCATCAGCTAGTTGACGTAATAAGCGAGTCGCTTGGTCTTTACTAATCCGGCACAATTCCATTGTTTCTTGTCTGGTGATTTTGCCGTGAGTATTGACATAACTGATAACCATTTGTTCTTGCTGTATGGAATCGAAGCCGACCTGTCGGACATAATCAGCTGACTGTCCTAATTCTCGATACACTTGAGGACTTAACGTGTAGGTACGCCCTTTTTTGATACCGTGGGCTTCAACTAAACCCGCCTCAACTAATCTTTCTAAGACACTGCGGGCAATCTGTTCATTACGTTGAATGGCTTGAGCTAGGGTAGTGGGATCTATGCGTCTTTCTTGTCGCAATTGAGCCAAAGCAATGAGAGATTCAACTGGTAGAGGACTTTGTCTGCGGTTTTCTTCTTCAATTACTACCCGCAAAAGTGGTAAATCGGCTTCTCCACCAGGAAGTCGCACAACTACTGAGTATGCGTCACTACGTTGATAGTCGGGTGCGGGTCTTCCGTAGCGCAGTAAGCCTTGGTACAGCAACATCCAAGGTGGTTAGGACATAAACAGAAGATAAAACCATTGAAATTCAAGCGTTTCAAGGCTGCCCCTGCCCCTGCTATACATCCCCAACTTCTGTCCCAAATATTCTCAGGTGGTCACAGAGTATCATAAAAGTTGGGGATGTGAAGTCCTGGGTAAACTTTGATTCACTGCTACCTTAACCGCCACAGTTTGATAGTGTTGTCACCACTCCCACTAGCCAGGGTTTGACCATCCGGGCTGAATCCTACAGACACAACCGAGTCAGAATGTCCAGTAAGGGTGTGTAGCTCTCTACCTGTCTGCACATCCCATAGTTTGATAGTCTTGTCCTCACTCCCACTAGCTAGGGTTTGGCTATCGGGGCTAAATGCTACAGAATAAACCGAGTTAGAATGACCGGTGAGGGTGTGTAGCTCTCTACCTGTTTGCACATCCCACAGTTTGATAGTCTTGTCCCAACTCCCACTAGCCAGGGTTTGAGCATCCGGGCTGAATCTTACAGACACAACCCAGTTAGAATGACCGGTGAGGGTGTGTAGCTCTCTACCTGTCCTCACATCCCACAGTTGGATAGTCTTGTCAGAACTCCCACTAGCCAGGGTTTGACCATCCGGGCTGAATCTTACAGAATTAACCCAGTTAGAATGTCCAGTAAGGGTGTGTAGTTCTCTACCTGTGGTCACATCCCACAGTTTGATTGTGTTGTCATCACTCCCACTAGCCAGGGTTTGGCTATCAGGGCTGAATCCTACAGAATTAACACCAGAAAACAAGCCAGAATGTCCAGTAAGGGTGTGTAGCTCTCTACCTGTGGTCACATCCCACAGTTTGATAGTCTTGTCATCACTCCCACTAGCCAGGGTTTGGCTATCGGGGCTGAATCCTACAGAATTAACCCGGTTAGAATGACCGGTGAGGGTGTGTAGCTCTCTACCTGTGGTCACATCCCACAGTTTGATAGTCTTGTCATTACTCCCACTAGCCAGGGTTTTACCATCCGGGCTGAATCCTACAGAGAAAACCTGTTTAGAATGACCGGTGAGGGTTCTGGGTGAAAAGTTACCACTGGGTGAGGTTGTAACTTTTGCTGATGGGGATGTTTGAGTCGTTGCAGTGGTTACAGGTTGCCTCTGAAATGCAGTTGTCTTGACCGAAGTAGTAGAAGATGCCCCAACTTGCCACAGTTTGATAGTCTTGTCCACACTCCCACTAGCCAGGGTTTTACCATCTGGGCTGAATGCTACAGAGAAAACCTGGTCAGAATGACCGGTGAGGGTCTGTAGCTCTCTACCTGTGGTCACATCCCACAGTTTGATAGTGTCGTCGAAACTGCCACTAGCCAGGGTTTTACCATCCGGGCTGAATGCTACAGACGGAACCGAGTCAGAATGACCGGTGAGGGTGTGTAGTTCTCTACCTGTCTGCACGTCCCACAGTTTGATTGTGTTGTCATCACTCCCACTAGCCAGGGTTTGGCTATCAGGGCTGAATCCTACAGACCAAACCTGTTTAGAATGACCGGTGAGGGTGTGTAGCTCTCTACCTGTGGTCACATCCCACAGTTTGATAGTGTTGTCCCAACTCCCACTAGCCAGGGTTTGACCATCCGGGCTGAATCCTACAGACGGAACCTGTTTAGAATGACCGGTGAGGGTGTGTAGCTCTCTACCTGTGGTCACATCCCACAGTTTGATAGTCTTGTCATAACTCCCACTAGCCAGGGTTTGACCATCCGGGCTGAATGCTACAGACCTAACCCAGTCAGAATGACCGGTGAGGGTGTGTAGCTCTCTACCTGTGGTCACATCCCACAGTTTGATAGTCTTGTCCACACTCCCACTAGCCAGGGTTTGACCATCCGGGCTGAATCCTACAGAATTAACACCAAGAAGCCAGCCAGAATGTCCAGTAAGGGTGTGTAGCTCTCTACCTGTGGTCACATCCCACAGTTTGATAGTCTTGTCCACACTCCCACTAGCCAGGGTTTGACCATCCGGGCTGAATCCTACAGACACAACCCAGCCAGAATGACCGGTGAGGGTGTTTTTTAATTGACCGGTGAGGTTGTTTTCTAATTGACCGGTGAGGTTGTTTTCTAATAAAGTTGAACCGGTAATGACACTAATTTGAGTTGTCATTAATCCCACTATGACGCTAGTAGCTAATAATATAGCTAATAATATTTTTACCCTATGGGGATGGTTTAGGGCTAGGTTCCTTTGAGGTGCGGGAGTGGTTACAGGTTGGCTCTGGGGTGCAGTTGTCTTGACCGAAGTAGCAGAAAATGCCCCAAGCCACAGTTTGATAGTCTTGTCCCCACTCCCACTAGCCAGGGTTTGACCATCTGGGCTGAATCCTACAGACTTAACGAAGTTAGAATGACCGGTGAGGGTGTGTAGCTCTCTACCTGTGGTCACATCCCACAGTTTGATTGTCTTGTCATCACTCCCACTAGCTAGGGTTTGACCATCCGGGCTGAATCCTACAGACACAACCGAGTTAGAATGACCGGTGAGGGTGTGGCGAACCTGACCTGTGTTCACATCCCACAGTTTGATAGTCTGGTCATCACTCCCACTAGCCAGGGTTTGACCATCCGGGCTGAATCCTACAGAATTAACACCAGAAAACAAGCCAGAATGTCCAGTAAGGGTGTGTAGTTCTCTACCTGTGGTCACATCCCACAGTTTGATTGTCTTGTCAGAACTCCCACTAGCCAGGGTTTGACCATCCGGGCTGAATCCTACAGACGAAACCTGTTTAGAATGACCGGTAAGGGTGTGGCGAACCTTACCGGTCTTCACATCCCACAGTTTGATTGTCTTGTCAGAACTCCCACTAGCCAGGGTTTGACCATCCGGGCTGAATCCTACAGAAGTAACACCAAAAAGCCAGCCGGAATGTCCAGTAAGGGTGTGTAGCTCTCTACCTGTGGTCACATCCCACAGTTTGATAGTCTTGTCCCAACTCCCACTAGCCCAGGGTTTGACCATCCGGGCTGAATCCTACAGAACAAACCGGTTGAGAATGACCAGTGAGGGTGTGGCGAACCTTACCTGTGGTCACATCCCACAGTTTGATAGTCTTGTCCCAACTCCCACTAGCCAGGGTTTGACCATCCGGGCTGAATCCTACAGAACAAACCTGTTTAGAATGACCAGTGAGGGTGTGGCGAAGTTTAGAGGTATCAATTGCAGGGGAAAGTTCTGTGGATGACGGGGTAACTACTGGACTAACCGGACTCAAAGCCTGAATCACTTCACTCACAGACTGGTAACGGCGCTTAGGGATAGGATGGGCTAACTTTTGCAGCATTTCCCCCAACTCATCACTTACCACATTTCCATTGAGGTAGTTTCGCCATACCCATTCCCCTTCTAGGGGACTATATAAATCAAAGGGACTCACCCCTGTTAATAAATGGAGACAAGTTACCCCTAAACTATATAAATCACTACTAAATAATGGTTTCCCCATGGACTGCTCAGGAGCGCAGTACTCCGCAGAGCCGATAATTGTTCCTGTTGCTGTGCGTTGTTGTGGTTTGACTACTTTAGCTGCGCCAAAGTCTACTAAAAATAACTTGTTGTCACTGCTGCGGCGAATAATATTCTCTGGTTTAATATCTCGATGTATTACCTGTTTGCTGTGGACGTATTCTAATATCTGTAACAGTTCTGGTAATAATTCGCGTATTTGCTGTTCTGAAAACACACCCTTTTGATCTAATTCATTTTGTAGGGTGTTTCCTGCTACAAACTCTTGTACTAAATATTGGCGATCATTGACGATAAAATAAGCCATTAACTCAGGAATTTGAGGATGTTTACCCAACTCCTCTAATCTTTGTGCTTCCTGTGCAAATAACTGGGATGCTTTTTCAATGGTATCAGTTCCCTGAGCTTGGGGTAAAAACTGCTTAATTACACAGTAGGGCTGGGATGGTTTATATTGGTCTGTAGCTAAAAATGTGCGCCCAAAACCACCCTGACCTAAGATTGAGCGGGGTGTGTATCTTTCTGTCAGCACCAACTTACTACCGCATTGCTGACAGTATTCAAAATTATCGGGGTTGGGGTGCAGACAGTCTGGGTTGAGACAGTAGATTTGATTGCTCATGTCTGGGGCGGTTTGTCTGGTGGTGATTACCAAGAGGTATTATACACTTAAGTATGGGTTAAAGTCCCTGCACAAAAAAGTTTTAGGAAACACACCGAACAAGGGATAAATTCAATACGGTTCAGTAGAATGGGAAAAACTTTATGCTCTCATTGTGTAATTTACTCACATCCCACAGTTTGATAGTGGTGTCCAGACTCCTACTAGGGAAGGTTTGACCATTCTGGCTCAATCCTATAGACAAAAATAAAGGTGATGTGATTTCCTGGGTGTGGTTAGAGGTTCTCCCTGGGTTTGTGAAGATTTGTTAAGTAATTGTCAAAAAGACTGCGATCGCTGTGAATCGCTGTAAGATAAAAGGTAATTAGGATTAATGGCAATAGCTTGGGTGTAATCACTCACGGCTAAAGCCCATTTTTTTTGGGTAGAGATAACCCTGATTGGTGAACTTTGATTCACCAGTACCTTAATCGCCACAATCTAGAAGCGATCGCCCTCTATAATCTCCACAATCCAGAAGCGATCGCCCGATTATTTTGTAATCAAAAATACAAGACATATTTTTTATGGGGGGGGTAATACTTGATCCTTGAGAAATGGTTTTAACCCCTAGCTCTTAGAGGATGTTTGTCAAGTCATGATTAGTGTATCAACTATTGTTTGACCCCACCCCCTTCCTTACAAGGGTAGGTTTTTAATATGATCTGTGAAAGGCAAGACCACCGAAGACAAGGAAGGAAAGTGGACAAGGAAGATTTTATACGGACAATGGTCTTTTAAGGGGCTATTTTTCTTACTAAGAATACAGACTTTGTACTGTTTTTCTCCCTCGTCACCTTGTCCACCTTGTCCACCTTGTCTTGTCCTTATAAGGGGAGGGGACTGGATTTTATTGTTTTTTTTGTGTGTTCCCTGTTCCCTGTTCCCTGTTCCCTGTTCCCTAAGATAAAAATTACCTGTTGAAAACTTATCAAACATCCTCTAATTAGACGCAACTTCCCGTAATTGATTCGTTACTTCTTCCACAGTTCTCACGCTAGTTGGACTAATTAAACCATCATGATGGAAAATATAAACTTGATTATTTTGTGTAGCTTGGAGTTTATTCCAAAAAGGTAATTTTTTAAAGGAGTCTGGATTTACAGTATCAGATTCCATGATAAATATTTTATCAGGATTAGTCGCTAATATTTTCTCTTGAGAAAGAGTTAAATAACCTTTGAATCTGCTATTACCTTGTAAATCACCCGTCACATTTTTGTATTGAAACTTCTCTAATAAATCACCAGACCAACTATTTTTATTAGGAGATAATGTTGGCTGAGTGCTAACTAATACTAAAACAGATTTCCCATTATCAGATATTCGAGAGACAAAAGATTCGTATTTCGCTAAAATCGGTTTAGGATCAGCACCAATACGTGCTGCTAAATCTTCGGTAATTTTTTTTAAGTCTTCCCAACTTCTAGTTTCATAAGAAACTGTATTAATTCCTAATTCTCTCAACCTATTTAAAGCTTGACTGTGAAATGTTTCTGAACCAATTACTAAATCTGGTTTTAGCGCAACTACTTTTTCTAAGTTAATATTACCTCTACCACCTATTCTTGGTAATTTCGCAAATTTTTCTTTAGCGATTACATCTGTATATCGTCCCACGGGTACAGCTAATAATTTACTTTGATCCAGATTGTAAATTAAATCTGCACCTAGAGGTGTCAATGATACTACTCTATTTGCTAATAAAACAGGTGTTTGTACCTGGACGATATTTGTATCTTGATTCGTGGGATTCGGAGGACTAGAACAAGCTACTAAATTAACAGCTACTAAACAAGCAGTGACCACAGCTATCAAATTTTTATTCATGACTTACCCCTGTAAATAGTCAAAATCTCCAAGTTAAACTAAGTGCAAAATTTGTACCTGGTTGAGCATAGCGTCCACGTTGTGCTTCAAAATCTGCAGCATCTCTATTGATTGTGCGGACATCAGCATACTGATAATATTCAGTATTAAAGATGTTATAAATTCCCGCCGTTAATGACAAATTAGGATTGATATTGTAGTAACCCAAAAAATCAAATAATGTGTAAGCATCAGGTTCATAAAAATCAATTTTTCTACTCGGTTGACCACCACCTTGCACACTAGTTTGGTCATCTACTAAGGCTTGTTCTCTAGATTTAGCCACAAAAGTTCCAATTAATTCTGCACCCCATTTTTCATTCGGTGATTCATATCCTAAACCAATAACTGCTTGTAAAGGGTTGATAGTTGTTAAGGGGACATCTTGAGTTAAATTATTACCAATTTGCCACCCTAAAGCACCTTTGAGACTAAAACCACCAGGTTCTTTACTAAAACTATAAGCAGTTTTAATTTCTAAGCCATAAATTGCTGTATCAGGTATATTCTGTGCTTGAAAAATCTGGAAAGGAATTGCTGTCCCACCGGTTCTGAATGTACCAAAATCACCGGGATCAAAACCAACAAATACAGATGGTTGAATCAAATTCCGATAACGATTATAAAACCCAGTAATATCAAAATTGAATCGTTCAGAACGACTGCGTAATCCTAATTCAAAATTATTGCTAGTTTCTACTTGTAAATTGGGATTGGAAATACCTTTATGGGGTCGAAAAGGAATATCAGCACGGAAAGCAAAGTTGAGTTCGCTATAAAGTGGCGACGAAACCCACGGGAATATCGACTGAAGAATGTCAACCCAGGGGATGATTCATAAACAATTCCCAAGCTAGGAGAAAGTGCAGATGTGGAATAATTTACTGCGTCTATATCTTGCTGTTTTTGGGTAAATTCAGGGTTATTAGCAGTGGTTAAGTTATAAACATCAAAACGCAACCCAGGAATTAATTTTACCTGACCAGTACCAAGGGAAATTTCGTTTTGTAAGTAAGTACCCAAGCGGAAAGTATCACTATCAGGAAAGTCTTTTTGGGGAAATCTAGGTGCAGGTACTCTTGTCCCGGTAGTAGTAATAAAGTTAAAGTAATTGCGCTCATTGTAGGTATTGGAAATATCAAAGCCAGAAGTAAGTCTATGTGTGGTATTTCCTAAGTCAAAATCACTACGGAGTTGCAAATTAACGCCAAGTACTCTATCAGTTAAATCCTTTTCGGCGGTTTCTGTTCTGGTAGGCCCAGCAGTACGAACACTCCTGTTACTATCTTCCTCTGTAATGGCATTTTGGTAATAAATATGAGCGCGAGCAAATTGCACCCAGGATTTACTATTGGGATGATCATATTGATACACCAGACTCAATCTGTCTCGATTTGTTGTCACTTTTTCTTGTAAATCTTGAGTCGAAGCTTCAAAAATCATTCCGGGTAAATTAGCAGTAGAGAACTTACTATCAGTAAGGTTGTTAAAATATTCTCCGGTGAACTCTAGAAAACTTTGTTCGTTAAAGTTATAACTTAATTTTCCTAAGAAGTTATTCCGAGTTCTATCTTGATCATCTTGATAAATGCTATTTCCCCCTGCTACCTCTAATGAACCACTATCACGCCGAGTGTAAATGAATAAAGTGTCAAAATTATCTAGGCGATTAGCTTGGGTAAATGTCCCTACAAACCCACTATCTTTACTACTATATTGAGTGCTTAAACTTGTGTAGGAATCTTTGTCAATATTTTCTAGAAGGTTCCTCGTCCTAGCAGTTGCAAAGTTAACTGTTCCACCTAGTGCGTCACTTCCTAAAACTGCGGAATTATTTCCCCGAAATATTTCTAAGGCGTTTAAAGTTTCAATATCTACAAAGTCTCTACCAAGACGAGTTGTACCATAGTTATATTCATAAGGTAGGCGAATTCCGTCTACTTGTAAATTAACTCGATTTCCACTTAAACCGCGCAGATTAATTCCTTGTAAACCACCACGACTGTCATAAGGTACAGAAATCCCTGGTTCATAACGCAATAAATCCCGCACATCTCGCGGTTGCTGTTTTTCGATTTGTTCTCTATCGATAATAGTGACGTTAGCAGCGGTGCTTTCATCTACCTTAGGAGTTCCTACAACAATCAGTTCTATACTGTCTTCAGGTTGATTATTTTCTGTTGAGACTGTTTTAGGGGTAGGAACTATACTTAACGCTAATCCTTGTTGACTTTCTACTTGTTCAACATTTGGTAATGTTCCATCTCCTGCAATTTTGATTTCTACTTCCGTATCAGAGATTTGGCTGATGCTAATAGATTTTACCCCATCTATTGGCTGATTTTTGAGGAAGTTATTGCCATCAGCAAGATTGAGTTTAACATCAGTTAATTTAATAAATACATCGGTCTCTTGATCAATAATTTCACCTTCAGGAGTTTTACCCGTAGACGTTTCTATAATTAATGTGATTCCTTGGTCACTTTCTTGAATATTAATTGCTTTAATTTCAGTTGATGCGTTCGTTTGTGCTAACTTTGTTTGATTATTTGGCTGGTAAATTTCATTAGCGGAAGTTTCTACAGGTATGATGCATATACAAGATATGGTTAATAAAGAATAGCTGAAAATAGATTTTAACTTGCTCATTTACTCCTCTCACAAATCAAAGATGGACTCATGTAAATCACATTTTATTATTAGTAAAATATGATAATAATAATCATTCTATATAAAATATGTATAAATCATTCCCAAAATATGCAAGGACAGAAACTTAAATCCCACTTTGACGACGATATAGTAACCAAATAAATAACGGTGAACCTAATAAAGCCGTGACTGAACCCACAGGAAGTTCTACAGCACCCAAGCGGGATAGTAAATCTGCAATGGTCATAACTAATGCGCCCCCCAATGCGCTAAGTGGTAAGACGGCGCGATAATCTGTACCTACCAGTAACCGGATGCCATGGGGTACAATTAAACCCACAAAACCAATCAAACCGCCAATACTTACTGCACCTGCGGCTAATAGGGTCGCAACTCCTCCGATGAAAACACGCGATCGCGTCAGTGAAACTCCCAAACTCAGCGCTAACTCATCCCCCAGACTTAATAAGTTCAGCGATCGCGCTAATAAACATCCCACAACCAATGCCACACTAATATAAGGTCCTGCTGTGGTCACTTCTGACCATCCCCGACCATTCAAACTCCCAATTAACCAATTTAAAGCAGCTTGTATCTGTCCATCTTCTGTTAACAGGAGTAATACAGACTGGATTGCGCCAAACATTGAACTGATAGCCACTCCACCCAAAATCAACCGTTCAACAGAAACTCCATCCCCACTTCTGGATAAAAAATATACAATTCCTGTTGTGAATACTCCCCCAACCCAAGCTGCTATGGGAACCCAAGCCAAGAACACGCCTAAACTAAACATGGCGATCACCACTAACCCTGCACCAGCAGAAATACCGAGTAAAAATGGGTCAGCTAGTCCGTTGCGTAACATTCCTTGAAGTAAAGAACCTGCCATTCCCAAAGCAGCACCCACCAAAATCGCAGCTAAAGTTCTCGGTAAGCGCAAATCCCAAAGAATAGTTTGATACAGTTGGTCTCCCTGTCGCCAAATACCCCACCACAATTGTTCGGGAGTCATGGGGACAGCACCAAAAGACAAGGAAGCAGCGATCGACAAAACCAGCAGGACAACTAAAAACCCAGTCCCTAACAATATCCGTGCTTCATCTGTAAAAGCAAGGTTGACACTCTTGAATATTTTTAGCCATCGCTGTTTGACTTTCATGGATGAATTTTGATTGTTGGTGATAAATTTACGACAACAAGTTGTTTATTTGAGGTAGTGACATTGTAATGATGATGAGTACTTAATTATTGATTAAAACGAGAATAATTACAATTCCCGTTGCTTGTCAATAGACAGGCTGTCGTAGAAGTTCACTAACTGCTCCCCGTGCAACTTTGATACCTACCATTGTCACCCGGATCGAGAAATAATTGCGCTGCTGGTTACAGGTTATCCCTGGGTTTGCTAAGATTTGTTAAGTAATTGTCAAAAAGACTGCGATCGCTGTAAGATAAAAAATAATTAGGATTAATGGCAATAGTTTGGATGTAATCAGCCACAGCTAAAGCCCATTTTTTTTGGCTCAAAATGACCCCGATTGTAGATGAAATTTGATTCACTAGTACCATAATCGCCACAGTTTGATACCCTTGTCATCACTCCCACTAGGGAGGGTTTGAGCATCCGGGCTGAATCCTACAGAATTAACCCAGTTAAAATACTCAGTCAAAATCAAGCGATCGCCCTCTATCATCCCCACAATAGCGATCGCCCTCTATCATCTCCACAATAGCGATCGCCCTCTATCATCTCCACAAAAGCGATCGCCCCCCATACTCTCCACAAAAGCGATCGCCCCCCATACTCTCCACAAAAGCGATCGCCCCCCATACTCTCCACAAAAGCGATCGCCCCCCATACTCTCCACAAAAGCGATCGCCCCCCATACTCTCCACAAAAGCGATCGCCCCCCATACTCTCCACAAAAGCGATCGCCCCCCATACTCTCCACAATAGCGATCGCCCCCCATACTCTCCACAATAGCGATCGCCCTCTATCATCTCCACAATAGCGATCGCCCCCCATAATCCCTACACTCCACAAGCGATCGCCCTCTATCATCTCCACAATAGCGATCGCCCCCATCATCGCCACAAAAGCGATCGCCCTCCATCATCTCCACAATAGCGATCGCCGGATTATGTGCAGGTTGAGGTTATACATCCCCAACTTCTGTCCCAAATATTCTCAGGTGGTCACAGAGTATCATAGAAGTCGGGGATGTGAAGTCGTGGGTAAACTTTTATTCACTGCTACCTTAACCGCCACAGTTTGATAGTGTTGTCATCACTCCCACTAGCCAGGGTTTGACCATCCGGGCTGAATCCTACAGACTTAACCCAGTTAGAATGACCGGTGAGGGTACGGCGGAGCTTACCTGTCCTTACATCCCACAGTTTGATGGTCTTGTCATTACTCCCAGTACCTAGGGTTCGACCATCCGGGCTGAATGCTACAGAATTCACCGAGCTAAAATGCCCTGTAAGGGTATGGCGAACCTTACCTGTATTTACATCCCACAGTTTTTTACCACTAGCTAGGGTTTGACCATTCGGGCTGAATGCTACAGAATTCACCGAGCTAGAATGTCCTGTGAGGGTATGGCGAACCTTACCTGTATTTACATCCCACAGTTTGATAGTGTTGTCCCCACTCCCACTAGCTAGGGTTTGACCATTCGGGCTGAATGCTACAGAATTCACCGAGCTAGAATGTCCTGTGAGGGTATGGCGAACCTTACCTGTATTTACATCCCACAGTTTGATAGTGTTGTCCCCACTCCCACTAGCTAGGGTTTGACCATCCGGGCTGAATGCTACAGAATTCACCGAGCTAGAATGTCCTGTGAGGGTATGGCGAACCTTACCTGTATTTACATCCCACAGTTTGATAGTGTTGTCCCCACTCCCACTAGCCAGGGTTTGACCATCCGGGCTGAATCCTACGGACAAAACCCAGTTAGAATGACCTGTGAGGGTATGGCGAACCTTACCTGTATTTACATCCCACAGTTTGATAGTCTTCCAACTCCCACTGACCAGGCTTTGACCATCAGGACTGAATGCTACGGACAAAACCCAGTTAGAATGACTTGTGAGGGTTATAGGTGAAAAGGTACAACTGGGTGATGTTGTAACTTTTGCTGATGAGGATGTTTGAGTCTTTGCACTGGTTACAGATTGGCGTTGGGGTGCATATGCTGGTGCTTGGGTTGCCTTGACAGAAGTAGTATAAGATGCAGCAACTTGCCACAATTTGATAGTGTTGTCCTGACTGCCACTAGCCAGGGTTTGACCATCCGGGCTGAATCCTACAGAATAAACGCAGTTAGAATGTCCAGTTAGGGTGTGGCGAACCTTACCTGTCCTCACATCCCACAGTTTGATAGTCTTGTCATAACTCCCAGTACTAGCCAGGGTTTGCCCATCGGGGCTGAATGCTACAGACAAAACCGAGTCAGAATGTCCAGTCAGGGTGTGGCGAACCTTACCTGTCCTCACATCCCACAGTTTGATAGTCTTGTCCCCACTCCCACTAGCCAGGGTTTGACCATCCCGGCTAAATGCTACGGAATAAACCAAGCTAAAATGCCCAGTGAAAGTGTGGCGGAGGTTACCTGTCTTCACATCCCACAGTTTGATAGTCTTGTCCCAACTCCCACTAGCCAGGGTTTGACCATCCGGGCTGAATGCTACAGACCTAACCGAGGCAGAATGTCCAGTGAGGGTGTAGCAGAGGTTACTTGTCTTCACATCCCACAGTTTGATAGTGTTATCCCGACTCCCACTAGCTAGGGTTTGACCATCCGGGCGGAATGCTAAAGACCAAACCGAGTCAGAATGTCCAGTCAGGGTGTGACTGAGCTTACCTGTCCTCACATCCCACAGTTTGATAGTCTTGTCCACACTCCCACTAGCCAGGGTTTGCCCATCCGGGCTGAATGCTACAGAACAAACCGAGGCAGAATGCCCAGTGAGGGTGTGGCAGAGGTTACCTGTCCTCACATCCCACAGCTTGATAGTCCCGTCCACACTCCCACTAGCCAGGGTTTGACCTATGGCTGCGCCACGCAAGCTATCCGGTCTGAATGCTACAGAATAAACCCAGCCAGAATGACCGGTGAGGGTTCTGGGTGAAAAGGTACCACTGGGTGATGTTGTAACTTTTGCTGATGAGGATGTTTGAGTCTTTGCACTGGTTACAGGTTGGCGCTGGGGTGCATATGCTGGTGCTTGGGTTGCCTTGACTGAAGTAGTAGAAGATGCCCGAACTTGCCACACCTTGATAGTGTTGTCATAACTCCCACTAGCCAGGGTTTGACCATCCGGGCTGAGGGCTACAGACAAAACCAAGTTAGAATGTCCGGTGAGAGTACGGCGAAGTTTACCTGTATTCACATCCCACAGTTTGATAGTCGTGTCCCCCCCACTAGCCAGGGTTTGACCATCCGGGCTAAATGCTACAGACCTAACCCACTCAGAATGTCCGGTGAGGGTGTGACAGAGGTTACCTGTGTTCACATCCCACAGTTTGATAGTCGCGTCCCGACTCCCAGTACTAGCCAGGGTTTGACCATCCGGGCTGAATCCTACAGACCAAACCCAGTCAGAATGTCCGGTTAGGGTGTGGCGAACCTTACCTGTCTGCACATCCCACAGTTTGATAGTCTTGTCATTACTCCCACTAGCCAGGGTTTGACCATCCGGGCTGAATCCTACAGACATAACCGATTCAGAATGACCGGTGAGGGTGTGGCGAACCTTACCTGTCTGCACATCCCACAGTTTGATAGTCTTGTCCCCACTCCCACTAGCCAGGGTTTGACCATCTGGGCTGAATCCTACAGACATAACCGGGCCAGGATGACCGGTGAGGGTGTGGCGAAGCTTACCTGTATTTACATCCCACAGTTTGATAGTCTTGTCATCACTCCCACTAGCCAGGGTTTGACCATCCGGGCTGAATGCTACAGACATAACCGTGCCAGAATGTCCGGTGAGGGTGTGGCGAAGCTTACCTGTCTGCACATCCCACAGTTTAATAGTCTTATCCCAACTCCCACTAGCTAGGGTTTGACTATCGGGGGCGAATCCTACAGACATAACCCAGCTAGAATGACCGGTGAGGGTGTAGCCTAATTCTAATTGATCAACATTAGTACGGGGAACGGGAGGAGGGGGCTGGACTCTCACACCCCCTGGAAAAATCTCAACGCCAATTTTACTAACGCGATCGCACCAATAGCAGCTACCATAACTTTGGCTATAGTAGTGACTGTCAATCTGGTTACAGGGTATTAAACTTTCACTAGCAACTTTTAACGCCTGGAACCATTCCTCTGCACTGGGGCGTAAATCAGGATTTTTATACCCATCATTAAAGCATCTGAGAAAACAACTTTTTACCTGTGGATGGAGAATTTCTAGGGGTATGGTTCTATCTACGGGTTCCAGTAACTGATGGTGAGAATATAGCCATATACCCTGACGGATATAATCACCAGGTTCTGGCGGTTCCCCAGCACCTTTCCACCTCCCCGCATACAGACTTTGACCACTGAATAATAATTGATATATAATCATCCCTAAGCGAAATCGGTCATGGATTTCCGTTTGCTCAATGGTTGCAAAGTCCTGACCAATTAACTCCGGTGGTGTGTATTCAGGGGTTCCCACCAAACAATGGTAAACTTTACCAGTTTGAGGATGACGCACCTGAAAAGAATCTGTATCAATAATTGAAGGTAGAGCCCGATCATTGACTAAAATATTTTGCGGTTTAATATCACCTAACACATACCCTTTATGGTGTAACACCTTGATAATTGAGGCAATATTCCGGGCTGTATAATGGAGAAACCGCCAGTCAGCCGGTAGTTTACATATTTTGTTGCGACGTAGAGGGTGATAAACATCATAAATTTCTTTTCCCCCTTGAATTTCCTCCATTAAAAAGCCCACCAAATCACCCTGATCATTTTTGAGGACTGACCGAGGCCAAGCGAAAGAAATATGACTGATGTGGCGGTTTGGATCAGGGGGTGGATAGTTGAGCATCACCGCTAACTTTTGCATTCGTTCCGGTGTGGACTGGTGATAAATTTTAGCTAAATAACCACTGTGATCAGTCCGCCAAATTTTAGCCTCACCACTATTAGCCAGTTCAGTCAGGAGATTAATTGATTTACCGGTACTAGCACAAATTAGGCGGGTCATAAAAACTCATAATTTACTGGTAATTTACTGTTAATCTTGTAGGCATTTTGTTTGACCCTCTTACTGGGTTAAGATCCACTGTCCATATTTCTCCTCTGGTAATTTCCGCCACTACCTTTCTACTCCATTAGCGAGAGTTTGTTCCCATGTTTGCCTTTCAGAAATTTCCTCTTGCCATAAATCCTCATTTTTCCTCAAGGCGGCGAAGGCTTCATTTGCCTGAACTAGGAAAACATATCTGCGATAATTTTCAATGGCTTTGTCTAATACTGTTTGAAGCGTCTCTCCAGAGGAGTCAACCAGTGCCAAGAGACTCTTGTGAGCAGCGTCACTAATGCTAACTTTTAATTCAGGCATACTTTTCTGTACTAGGTTGTGTTAAAGCTATTATAACTATCAAATCACAAGTATCTATTAGAGGTTGTTTGATCACTTTTCAGCCATAATTTTCATCACATCTTTAACCCCATTTATCAGCCCATTTAATTGATTAAATCCAGTTCCCTCCCCTGACAAGGCGAGGGTTAGGGTGGGGTCAAGCAATAGTTAATACACTAATCATGACTTGACAAACAACCTTTAACAACTGATCAAACTACCTCCGATGATTGCCAAATAGACAACAGCACAGTTTTATCATCACTAGTGCGTTTATTTAGGGCTTCCGATTGGAGAAAGTTAACTAAATACTCAGCTTCCTGATTTGGGTCGGTGGTGGTTTGTAAGTATGTTTCCAATGGTTGAAAAAAACGTGGAAAAGGTTGGCAATTTTTCAAGGTAATTGCCACATTTTCCAGCCCATCTGTAGCAGCTGCAATAAACTCTGGGGATGGTATTACCTTGACTTGCATTTCCTCTAGTGCATGACTACAGGTGACAAAAGTGGTTTCATTGACAAATTCACCTTTATGGGGGGTAAACAACAGTTGATAATCTGGGGAATTTTGAGGACGCACCACCATTAACCCATCCCCAATTTGCATAGCCACCAACCATTTAGGAGTAGCGATAAAAATCAAAAGTGTACAAGCTAAATCTTTGATATCACAATTATTTTGCTTTGCTGTTTTCCCTAATTGTGCAATTACTTCCTGCACAATTTTGGTAAACATTTGTTTGCTTTCTTCTTCCGGCGATGGGGGGGATAATTTTTTCTGCTCAGACTTGTGAAAATTTCTGGCAAACAAATCAATTACAGTATTTACCGCTAATTTAGAACCCACATGAGAATATTTAGCACTCCCCGCCCCATCAGCTACCACACCTACAATGACATCCCCAAAGAGGCGATAATCCCCATAATCTTGACAAGGTATGTTTTCTTGTCTGTGACTAGTTCCCACCTCAGACCGAGAAATTGCTTTCCAACCCACAATTAACCCTCAAATATTTAACTGTTATTTAACTTTCATTCAACTGTTACAGCAGTTTCTACCTAGATAAAATACAGATATTAAGTGTAAAAATATTGTGGGGTGGGCATCTTGTCCGCCTGTACCTTACTCAGATGAAATCTGCTGTATTTAACTGTTATTTAACTTTGAATTTGACCCCATCCCGCGGCGGGTAATGCCACAGTTTCACCCACTTGGCTCTGGGAAATTCGTTTCATAGAGGCGGAAAGCCAGATAAATAAGGAACCAAAATCTAAACCATTCAATTTCAACGGGGGACGCTCTGGGGTAATTTGTTTCAAGGTTTCAAAATCAGCACCTTCCACACCAACGGCAAAAAAGGATAATTTACGATTAACTTCAGCATCCTTTAACCTGTGTGCTGCATAAGTCCAATCATCTGTGGGCGCTCCGTCTGTAATTAAAAATACCCAAGGGCGATAGTAGGAAATAGCATGGCTTTTATATGCTTGCTTACGTTGTTCCAACAAATCCAAACCATATTCAATGGCCTCACCCATGGGGGTTAAACCCTCTGCTCTTAACTGCGGGGGTGTAAAACCGGTGATACTCACAAAGTCCTGTGTCAGCCGCACGGGTCCAAAGGTGACAATAGCCACATCTACACTCATTGATGCTTGTCCATCTTTAAGCACATCAGCTTGAAAGGTAGCAAGACCTCTATTTAACTCTTCAATGGGTCTGCCTGACATAGAGCCAGATACATCAAGTAATAGTACCACAGGGCAGCGATTTTCTGGGTTATCAGCAAATTCAGGCATTTCTAAAGCCATTGAGATACTCCTAGTGTAGTGTCTTCCAATACTTAATACTTAATTAAGATTGTATGACAATTTTAGCTTTTAGTGTAGTAGTTAACTTAAATTTTTTTACCTGAACTGTGTAAACTCTGTAAGAAGTTGTTTTATAAGTCATGATTAATGCGGATATTATGCCCTCAAGGAATTTGTGCAGCAAGTTGTTGCACAAATTCAAAATTTTGGTAAGCTTCCGCAAAACTCCGCATATATTAAGGAAAGTGGACAAGGAAGATTTTATACGGACAATGGTTTTTTGACGGACTATTTTTGTGACTAAGAATACAGACTTTTTACTGTTTTCCTCCCTTGTCACCTTGTCCACCTTGTCCACCAAGTCTTGCCTTCACAGATCATATTAAAAACCTACCCTTGTAAGGAGAGGGTGGGGTCAATATTTGATACACTAATCATGACTTGACAAACATCCTCTTAGGGAACAGGGAACAGGGAACAGGGAACACACCGAACACACACAAAACAATAAAATCAAATCCCCTCCCCTTACAAGCAGAGGGTTAGGGGGGGTCAATATTTGATACACTATTCATGATAATGATAAGTTTTAAAACATTCTGTAAATATTCTCCCAATAGATTATTTACACTTCCCCAGGTGAGGGCGATCGCCTAGCCATGATTTAACCCTGATCATTCAAGTTCAGTAATTCCGTCAGCAGCACAGGAGAGTAAATGAAGATGCATCAAACAGACTCGCCCTTACCTCCGCAAGAAACACTACCAACTATGTATGATTTACCAAGCGAAAATCAGGAGGAGCCGGGTTTGCCAGACGAGTTTCACCTTTTACAATCTGAATTACTGCGCAGCACCTTTCGCCCCCCTAGTTATCCAGAAGATAATATTTTTACAGCCAGCGATTTAAACTTATACTACCACCCCCTACATAGCCAATGGTATAAACGCCCAGACTGGTTTGCTGTTTTGGGGGTATCGCGGTTTCATCACCAAACAGACCTACGGTTAAGTTATGTGACTTGGCAGGAGGGAACTAATCCTTTTGTGGTAATTGAACTCATATCACCAGGTACAGAAGCAGAAGATTTAGGGCGCAGTTTACAAGTGGTCAACCAACCACCTAATAAATGGTCAGTGTATGAGCAAATTTTGAGAGTCCCCTATTACTTTGTCTTCAACCGTTATACTAACGAGTTGCAATGTTTTGGGTTAATGATGAACCGCTATCAACCTCTAGCTATGAATGGGGGAGGGCTATGGTTGGAGGAACCAGAACTGGGTTTAGGATTGTGGGAGGGAGAATACCAGGGGTTAACCAGATTGTGGTTACGTTGGTATGACCGGGATAATAATTGGATACCGACACCCGTAGAACAGGAAAAACAACGGGCTGAATCCGCTGAGTTACGACTGGCTAGGTTGTACCAACTGATACAAACCCAAGGAATTGGTTTACCTGATGATAAATAATTCTCCCAATCAGCTAAACTCAAAAATGCTGCGTTTTTCCTGATTATGTCCGACTCCCAAACTGTCTCCCAAACTGTTAGTACTGCTGTTGCTAAACTCTACGATACTTATCCCTTTCCCCCAGAACCCATATTAGATGAACCACCCCCTGGGTATAATTGGCGCTGGAATTGGTCAGCTGCTTACAATTTCTGCACGGGACGTAAACCAGTAAAGCAAAATATCCGCATTTTAGATGCGGGTTGTGGTTCCGGTGTGGGGACAGAATATTTAGTACACCTCAACCCCCAAGCTCAGGTGGTGGGTATTGATTTAAGTGCTGGTACTTTGGAAGTGGCTAAAAAACGCTGTCAAAGTTCCGGTGCTGACCGGGTGGAGTTTCATCACTTGAGCTTGTATGATGTGGCACAGTTACCCGGTGAGTTTGATTTAATTAACTGTGTGGGGGTGTTGCATCATTTACCTGACCCCGTTCGCGGTCTCCAAGCTTAGCCCACAAAACTCGCCCCCGGTGGACTGATGCACATTTTTGTTTATGGAGAGTTGGGACGTTGGGAAATTCAACTCATGCAAAAGGCGATCGCCTTGGTTCAAGGTGAGAAAAAAGGCGATTACCGTGATGGGGTACAAGTGGGGCGACAAATATTCGCCGCATTACCAGAAAATAACCGAATTGTCAAGCGCGAAAAACAACTCTGGTCATTAGAGAACCACAAGGATGAATGTTTTGCCGATATGTACCTTCATCCCCAGGAGATTGATTACAATATTGATACACTGTTTGAATTAATTGATGCTTCGGGTTTAGAGTTTACCGGTTTTTCTAATCCAGGATTTTGGCAGTTAGATAGACTCCTAGCCAAAGCCCCAGATATTATCCAACGGGTACAAAGTTTGAGCGATCGCCAAAAATACCGCCTGATAGAATTACTAGACCCAGAAGTTACCCATTATGAATTTTTCCTCAGTCGTCCCCCCCTAGTCAAATCCGACTGGTCAGAGGATAACTCAATCTTACAAGCCACTCCCGAACTTAACCCTTGTCTTGATGGATTCCCAAGTAAATGTATATTTAATTACAACTATCAAGTAATCAACCTGTCAGACCCAGAGTTAGAATTTCTGCAAAACTGTGATGGTAACTTAACCGTGGGGGAAATTTTAGCCACAGTGGAAATCACCTTAAAACAAATCAGGACACTCCTGGAACAACAGGTAATTATATTAACACCACTTTCATTGAACTAGTAATTTAAGTCCAGTTATAATACCATGAATGTGAAAAAAAAGCAATAAACATCAACAAGACATAGCGGGACTTCTACCCCCAGTCTGATCATGACAAGAAGTTAATTGTTTTTTTCTAAAGTATTGTTACCTGATCGTGATATGATTCAGCTGACTGAATGTGCAGTCATTACAAGTTAGCTGTACTGGTTTCAAGTCTCGTGAGCTTGTCTGAAGATTCAATTGACCCCACTGCGACAACACAACAAGATGGGAAATCTGGTTTTGAGGACACAGAACCAGCCAACTCTTCCATGGCAGAGTTTTATCGACTCTATCAGGAACTGTTGCTCATCACACTTGCCTTAACGGGGATAATTTTTGTCTCTGTGTGGATTGGCTATTCTCTTAACATTGCCCTGAATTATTTGTTAGGGGCGTGCGCAGGTGTGCTTTACTTGAAAATGTTGTCCAGAGATGTTGAGCGTTTAGGTCGAGAAAAACAGTCCCTGAGTAAAACCCGGCTAGCACTACTAGTCATCCTAATCTTGCTAGCATCGCGGTTAAACCAACTCCAAATACTCCCCATCTTCTTGGGGTTTCTCACCTACAAAGCCACACTCATCATCTACGTCATCAAAACGGCTTTTGTCTCCGACTAGCCAGAGTCACAAAAAACCAAACCGCGTCAGGGACATCCCCACCGCAAAAACAAGCTACTCCTATCCAACCAAGACAGGAGAACCCATTGATATGCAAAGAAAATGCTCAATTTTCTGAACCCCTACACCTTCCCCCTCGCGGAACTGGAAGTAGGAAAACATCTATACTGGCAAATAGGCAACCTCAAGCTGCACGGTCAGGTTTTTCTCACCTCATGGTTTGTGATTGGCGTCCTGGTGCTAGCCTCCCTCGCAGCAAGCAGTAACATCAAAAGAATCCCCAGCGGTATCCAAAACCTCATGGAATACGCCCTCGAATTTATTCGAGACCTAGCGAAAAACCAAATAGGTGAAAAAGAATATCGCCCCTGGGTACCCTTTGTTGGCACCTTGTTCTTATTCATCTTCGTCTCAAATTGGTCAGGAGCCTTAGTTCCATTCAAATTGATTCACTTACCAGAAGGTGAACTAACAGCACCCACCAGCGACATCAACACCACAGTCGCCTTAGCACTGCTCACATCCCTAGCATATTTTTATGCAGGATTCAGCAAAAAAGGCTTGGGGTACTTTGGCAACTACGTACAACCAGTATCGTTCATGTTGCCATTCAAAATTATCGAAGATTTCACCAAACCCCTGTCCCTCAGCTTCCGGTTATTCGGTAACATTTTGGCTGATGAACTGGTGGTTGGTGTGTTGGTACTACTAGTACCCCTATTTGTACCCTTACCAGTAATGGCTTTGGGGCTATTCACTAGCGCTATTCAAGCGCTCATCTTCGCCACCCTAGCGGCCGCCTACATCGGCGAAGCTATGGAAGACCACCACGGCGAAGAACACGAGGGACATTAAAAACCCTCAAACATCAATCTGTCAGTTTGTTGCTTGTAATAACTAACAGACGACAACATCTAGACCCATTCAAACCCATAAAGTAAGGAAAAAAATATCATGGATTCATTAGTTGCTGCCGCTTCCGTCCTAGCTGCTGCTCTCGCTGTTGGTTTAGCTGCTATCGGACCTGGTATTGGTCAAGGTAACGCTGCTGGACAAGCGGTAGAAGGTATAGCCCGTCAGCCAGAAGCAGAAGGCAAAATCCGCGGCACATTACTACTCAGCTTGGCATTCATGGAAGCTCTAACCATCTACGGACTAGTAGTAGCTCTAGTACTATTGTTTGCTAACCCCTTCTCATAATCAGTACTAAATCTTAAGTACTGAGTGCTGAGTACTGAGTCAAAGCCAAGTTAAACACCTTTAACTCACAGCTGAACAACTCAGGACTCAGGACTAATATATTAGAGAGAAAATAGCAACCATGACACACTGGATCTCATTATTAGCAGTAGAAGAACTGGCCAAAGAAGGGGGACTGTTTGACCTAGACGCCACCCTTCCCTTAATGGCAATTCAATTTCTAATTCTAGCCCTACTCCTAAACGCAACACTCTACAAGCCCCTGGGTAACGCCATTGATGGCCGGAATGACTACATCCGCAACAATCAACTAGAAGCACAGGAACGCTTATCTAAAACCGAGAAACTAGCAGAGCAATATGAACAAGCTCTAGCGGGTGCTAGAAAAGAAGCACAGAAAATTATTGCGGATGCTCAAACAGAGGCACAAAAAATTGCAGCCGAGAAAATAGCGGCAGTGCAACGACAAGCCCAAGTAGAGAAAGAACAAGCAACCAGTCAAATTGAGCAGCAAAAACAAGAAGCCTTCGCTTCATTAGAGCAACAAGTAGACACCCTCAGCCGCCAAATACTAGAAAAGCTCCTAGGAGCAGACCTAGTTAGTCGCAGCTAAGGAAAAATCAACTTGGAATCATTAACTGACATAAAAGACACCCCCGCCCTTAGAAACCGGAAGGCTGAAGGTGTCTAATTAAGGATGTCAGTAATCTTAAACCTTGGCAGCGCCGTTGTGGATGAAAAATCATGGGGACTTTTTTACCGTTGATGGCGGAAGCGATCGCCGTCGGAACTGACCTAACAGAGGCAAGTGAACATAGTGGTTTTAGTCTAAATACTAATATATTTGACACAAACCTAATTAACCTTGCCATTATTATTACAGTGCTGTTAGTTTTCGGACGCAAAGTACTAGGTACAACCCTAAAAACTCGTCGCGACAACATCGAAACAGCAATTAAAAACGCCGAGCAACGCGCCGCTCAAGCAGCGCAGCAACTCAAACAAGCACAGCAGAACCTAGAAGCAGCCCAAGCAGAAGCCCAAAGAATCAAACAAGCAGCCCAAGCCACCGCCCAAGCGGCAGCAGAGGCGATAGAGCTTCAAGCGGCTATAGATATTGAACGCCTACAAGCAGCAGGAGCAGCAGACCTCAACGCAGACCTGAACAAAGCGATCGCCCAGTTACAGCAACGGGTAGTTGCTCAAGCACTGCAAAAAGTTGAATCAGAACTTAAAAGCGGTATAGCTCAAGAGACGCAGACAATCTTGATTGACCGCAGCATTGCCCAACTAGGAGGCGAAGCATGACCAGTAAAATAGCTACAGACGAAATAGCCAGCCCTTATTCCCAAGCTCTTCTATCCCTAGCCCAATCAAAAAACTTCACAGAAGAGATTGGCGCAGATGCACGCAGCTTATTAGCCCTATTCCAGGAAAATCAGGACCTACAGAACTTCATTGCTAACCCCTTTATTAAAGGCGAAAACAAAAAAGTTCTGATTAGACAAATACTTGGCGAAAGTGGTAACCCCTACCTACGTAACTTCCTGTTGTTACTAGTAGACAAACGCCGCATAGCCTTTCTGGAAGCAGTATTAAACCAGTACTTGGTTTTACTGCGACAACTAAATCAAACAGCGCTAGCAGAAGTAATCTCAGCAGTTCCCCTGAGTGAAGCTCAACAGCAAGCAGTAGTAGAAAAAGTTCTCACCATCACCAACGCCCGCCAAGTGGAGCTACAAACCAAAATAGATAGCGACTTAATTGGTGGTGTAATCATTAAAGTCGGTTCCCAAGTAATTGATGCTAGCCTCCGCGGTCAGTTGCGCCGTCTTTCTTTGCGCTTAACTGGTAATTAGTCACGCATCGTTCACCGTTGACAGTTCACCGTTAACCGCAAAACACAGTCAACAGTCAATCGTCAACCAACCACCAAACAAAACAATATAGACTTATGAGTATTTCAATTAGACCGGACGAAATCAGCAGCATTATTCAGCAGCAAATCGAGCAATACGACCAAGAGGTTAAGGTTGCTAATGTTGGTACAGTTCTTCAAGTAGGTGACGGTATCGCCCGCATCTATGGACTAGAAAAAGCCATGGCTGGGGAACTCCTGGAATTTGAAGATGGTACCGTAGGTATCGCCCAAAACTTAGAAGAAGACAACGTGGGCGCTGTGCTTATGGGTCAAGGGCTGAATATCCAAGAGGGTAGCTCTGTAACCGCCACCGGGAGAATTGCTCAGGTTCCCGTAGGTGAAGCCATGATTGGCCGCGTAGTCAACGCTTTGGGTCTTCCCATCGACGGGAAGGGAGATATTAACACCACCGAAACTCGGTTAATTGAATCCCCAGCCCCCGGTATCATCGCCCGTCGGTCTGTACATGAACCCATGCAAACCGGTATCACCGCTATTGACTCTATGATTCCTGTGGGTCGGGGTCAACGGGAATTAATCATTGGTGACCGTCAAACAGGTAAAACGGCGATCGCCATCGACACCATCATCAACCAAAAATCAGAAGATGTAATTTGTGTCTATGTAGCCATCGGTCAAAAAGCCTCCACTGTAGCTAACGTCGTCCAAACCCTGCAAGAAAAAGGCGCAATGGACTACACCGTAGTCGTCGCCGCCAACGCCAGCGACCCCGCTACCCTGCAATACCTCGCCCCCTACACAGGAGCCACCATAGCCGAGTACTTCATGTACAAAGGTAAAGCCACCTTAGTAGTCTATGATGACCTATCTAAGCAAGCCCAAGCCTATCGCCAAATGTCCCTCCTGCTCCGTCGTCCACCCGGACGGGAAGCATACCCTGGTGATGTATTCTACATCCACTCCCGCCTATTAGAACGCGCAGCTAAACTCAGCGACGAGTTAGGTAAGGGTAGTATGACTGCTCTCCCCATTATTGAAACTCAAGCTGGTGACGTTTCTGCATATATCCCCACCAATGTAATTTCTATTACAGATGGTCAGATATTCTTGTCTTCAGATTTATTCAACGCCGGGATTCGTCCCGCAGTTAACCCCGGTATCTCTGTATCCCGCGTTGGTTCCGCCGCCCAAACCAAAGCCATGAAAAAGGTTGCCGGTAAGGTTAAATTGGAATTAGCCCAGTTTGACGACCTCCAAGCCTTCGCTCAGTTTGCTTCTGACTTAGACAAAGCCACCCAAGACCAACTAGCACGGGGTGCAAGATTACGGGAACTACTCAAACAGCCCCAAAATGCTCCTCTGTCTGTATACGAGCAGGTAGCAATTCTATATGCTGGTATTAATGGTTATCTAGATGATATCCCCACAGAGAAAGTAACTAGCTTTACCAAGGGACTCAGAGAATACCTGAAGACAGGTAAACCTGAGTATACTGAAGCAGTCAGCACCAAAAAGGCACTAGGTGACGAGGAAGAAACCGCCCTCAAAGCTGCGCTGCTTGAATATAAGAAGACCTTCCAAGCAACAGCGTAATGGGTTCACTATTGACCTTTTTACACAGTAAAAAGTCAATAGTTACCCGTCAACCGTCAACCGTCAACCGTCAACCAACATGCCCAATCTCAAAGCAATACGCGATCGCATTCAGTCGGTCAAAAACACTAAAAAAATCACAGAAGCCATGCGACTCGTAGCAGCTGCTAGAGTCCGTCGCGCCCAAGAACAAGTCACCGCCACCCGTCCCTTCGCTGACCGCCTTGCACAGGTGTTGTATGGTTTGCAAACCCGTCTCCGGTTTGAAGACGTAGACCTACCCCTACTCAAAAAACGGGAAGTTAAAACCGTAGGACTATTAGTAATTGCCGGCGATCGCGGTTTATGTGGCGGTTACAATACTAATATTATCCGTCGGGCAGAAAACCGTGCTAAGGAACTGCAAGGGTCAGGTGTAAGTTACAAGTATGTCTTGGTAGGACGTAAAGCCATTCAGTATTTCCAACGGCGCTCACAACCTATTGATGGGACTTACACGGGCTTGGAACAAATTCCTACAGCAGCAGAAGCTACAGAAATTGGTGACCAACTGCTTTCTTTATTTCTTTCCGAAAGTGTTGACAGGATAGAATTAATCTATACCAGGTTTGTCTCTTTGGTTAGCTCCCGTCCTGTGGTTCAAACTTTATTACCTTTAGACCCTCAAGGTTTGGAAGCGCCAGATGATGAAATTTTTCGCCTCACTACCCGTGGGGGTCAGTTTGAGGTGGAACGGCAAAGGGTAACTAGCCAAGTTCGTCCTTTACCCCGGGATATGATTTTTGAGCAAGACCCTGTACAAATTCTGGATTCTTTATTACCCTTGTATCTGAGTAATCAGCTATTGCGCGCTCTGCAAGAGTCCGCAGCTAGTGAGTTAGCCGCCCGGATGACGGCGATGAATAATGCTAGTGACAACGCCGGGGAGTTAATCAAAACCCTTTCCTTGTCCTACAACAAAGCCAGACAAGCCGCCATCACCCAAGAGCTTTTAGAAGTTGTCGGTGGTGCCGAGGCATTAAGTTAACCTTAAGTTAACCAGTTTCTAATTGTCGCCGGCAGTAATCAGGCATACTAGTAGAGACGTTCTCGGGAATGTCTCTACATTAATCTTAATTCCCAACTTTCCTGTTTCCTGTTCCCTGTTCCCTGTTCCCTGTTCCCTGTTCCCTGTTCCCTGTTCCCTGTTCCCTGTTCCCTGTTCCCTGTTCCCTGTTCCCTGTTCCCTGTTCCCTGTTCCCTTTGTATTATGGCTGAGGCTACCCCCGGCTTTTTGGTTTGTAAACTTGATTTCGAGCTAAGGTATTAGTCAAATGCGTTCACTGTTGACAGTGCACTGTTAACTGAAAAATACAGCCAACCGTCAACTGTCAACCGTCAACTGTCACGCTGATCAGTCCCAACACTATGGAAAATGAAGCGGTAACGCTCTACTGCCCAAATCAAGATTGTCTGGCTCCTAACCCTTTAAATCACAAGTTCTGCCAGCAATGCTCCGCACCCCTCCCGAAACGATATCTGTGGGCTGTGGGGGATGTTCTGAATATGGGTAGCCCTGGAGATGTATTAGGCGATCGCTATTTAGTTATTCAAAATAATATCCTTTTAGATACAAAGCCAGGAATACTACCGCAAATGCCTGACTTAGGGAAGCTCCATGGGAGTTCTCTCGAGCAGATAAAAGTTTATTTGAGACTATTTCCCCATAGATTAAACATACCACAGATATATGGCATACTGCCTGGGTATGGAGCCGCTTCAGATAAGCCAATTTTACTTTTAGAACAGCCGCCTTTATACTCGGTTGATTCCCCACTCCAGGTGCAGCTATATCCCCAGTTAACCACAGCCTGGCATCAGGCTTCCTCTATGCGTCAACTTAACTGGTTATGGCAAATAGCCCATCTGTGGCAACCTTTCCACAGTCAGGGGGTAGCTAGTAGTTTAATAGATGCTGAGGCGATCCGAGTCGCGGGACCTTTAGTCCGCCTGTTGCAGTTGCGGTTTGATGCTCACAAATCCCCAAGTTTACGCCAATTAGGCAAATTTTGGCAACAACTACTGCCCCAATCCCTACCACCTGTGGCTGAATTTATTCGGGAGATTAGTAAATTTTTGATTGAGGGGAGGATTAGTTCCCCAGATGTCTTAATTGCAGTTTTAGATCAAGCTCTGACACAGTTGGGCGCATCACAAACCCTCACCGTCCAGGTGACCACTCTCACTGACACCGGTCCTAAACGTGAACGCAACGAAGACGCTTGCTACCCGAACAGTGGTACGGTGGTGACTATCCCCCCACAGGACTCTGCTTTAGCCATAGTCTGTGACGGCATCGGTGGACACCAAGGGGGGAATATTGCTTCTAACTTAGCCATTGAAAGCATCTCTCAACAGTTACAGGAGGTGACTGATTTAACGGTTCGACTCCGCTCACCGACCACTGAAGATCCTCTCGAACCGTCCCGAATCTTAGCTATTCTGGATGATGCCGTGGCTGTGGCTAATGACAAAATTAGCGATCGCAATGACAGTGAACATCGTCAAACCCGTCAACGTATGGGTACAACCCTAGTCATGGCTTTACCCGTGGGACATGAAATGTATATTACTCATGTGGGGGATAGCCGTGCTTACTGGGTGACGCGAGAGGGTTGTTATCAAGTCACTTTAGATGATGATCTAGCTTCCCGCGAGGTGAGGTTGGGGTATGCTGTTTATCGTGAGGCTGTAGGGAACCGTGGGGCTGGTTCTTTGATACAAGCTCTGGGGATGAGTGGTAGTAGCTCATTACATCCTACTTCCCAGCGGTTTATTCTGGATGAAGAGGGGATTTTTTTACTGACTTCAGATGGACTGAGTGATTTTGACCGTGTAGAAGACTATTGGCAAACGGAAATTTTACCAATTTTGACTGGTGAAGATGATATTATTTCAGTAGCGAATAAATTGGTGGAACTTGCTAATACTAAAAATGGACATGATAATGTTACTTTGGCTTTAATACATTATAAAGTACAATGTTCTGATAGTTTGTCTGGCGTAGCCACACCAGATTTAACTCTAAAGGCAGTTATTCCAGATATTTCCTCTGTGTCGGCAGCAAGTTCTGGAACTCAGGAGTTACACCCCACTCTATTAGAGGGTAGCTATAACCAAAGAACTCAAGTAATATCTAAAATTCAGTCCAGTGGGCTTGCTAAATTACCTTTAAACCTACTTGTGCTGTCCTTGTTGCTGGTTTTAGCTGGTTTACTAGGATATTGGATGATGCAATCGAGATACCGATCTAATATTCCTACCCCTGAAACACCGCAAACTCCTAGTAATTCTCAACCTCCTCAAAGCCAGTAACCTCAAAGTGTAAAATTATCTTCCTAATTGGATCTGTGGTATGGTTAGTACCAAAGATTATTTAGGTGATTATTTATAGCCTTTTTCAGGCTCATGAAGTACACACCAATTCCCTATTCCCTATTCCCTGTTCCGGTGTTCCCTGTTCCCTCCAACTAAAAAAAATTGTACCTCACGAGCATGGGAAATGCTATATTGTTATTTATCGCCAATAAAGCGGGTGGCAAAATTTTGCGATCGCGTTGGTGATAGTACCCGCGCTTTCAAAATCGCCGCCATCAAGAACGCATAAGACAATACCCCCACCACTACCAAAAATAAACCATTGATTGATCCTGTTGCATTCCACAAAGCATGAAGTGCAGATGCGCTTAGATAACCAATAGAGAGAATCTGCCAACTCATCCGGGACTTGAGAACAGCCAACCCAATAAAATAGCCCAAGTAGCCACTATAAGCCATGTGTCCGGCTACGGAGCCTAAAATTCGCGGAATTAGTAGTTGAAACCCTGCTAATTGCCCAGCCGCCCCTATGCCCACCTGTTGAGCCACATTTTGGGTAATATCTGGTACATATTGTCCTAAAGTTTCCAGTAGGGTAAAACCCACAGCGGAGGCGGTTCCCAGGAGAATGCCATCTAAAGGTTCCCAAATACCAATGCGTTCTCGCCAAGGTGAGGGTAAGTTACGACCTATAAAATACGCGCTGATTAAAGGTAATGCTTTGAGCAATTCTTCCATCAACCCCGCACCGAAGAACATCCTGATCAGCAATTCTGTAAAGGTGATAGACTCTTGAGGAGAAGGTAAGTTACCTGGTAGAATCACCCGAAACACAAAGATAAATAAATCCAACAGGGGACTAAGTAAAATCAAGGTTGTCGTTAATGCAGTCCCCATTAGCACCCACCAAGACTTCTGTTTACCGCAAAGTTGGTAAACAAAATAGTAAGCAGCTGATGCTATGTAAGTGGCGACTATTACCTGATTAATCTGGGGCTGACCGACAGTGGCAAACATCATCACCACAAATATTACTGTCAATATTCCCGGTATTAGATAAGCTTTACGAGTTAAATCTTTACCTGTGGAAATAATCGGAAACAGTTGCGTAAAGCTAACTGAATCAGGTTGTTTTAAATATGTATGGGGGTGGTTTTTTGAAGCCGAGGGTAGCGGTTTGACTACGTTGGTCATTACCGTAGGTTGAGAAATTAAGTCATACTCAAAAATAAATTCCGGACCATCAGAACCCAGGGAAATGCGATCGCCAGGGTGCAATTCTTGACACTCAGACAGGCGTTTGCCATTTAAAAAAGTCCCATTAGCACTATTTAAATCACAAATTACCCAGCTAAATTTGTGTTCTGGGGATGAGGAGAGGGGACGAACCACGGCATGACGACGAGATACCATCCGATACATCATGGCATCCAAGACAACTTGGCAGGTTGGGTCGCGTCCAATTACCGCCTCTTTACTGGTGAGCAGCGAATAGCGAGATCCTGCTGCTGAAGCTGCTGCATTACCAGACACTAGCCGCAGAAATGCATTATGTCTTGTGTTTTTGCCTGTCATCTAGTTAGAGTGTCTTTCAAAACAAATTCATAGCAACTACTATGGCTTGAGAACTTAATCTCAGCCACGCTTACAGCAGCATTGCTAAATACACTATAGCTTTACTTACAGCTAAGAAACTTTAAAGCTGATTTAAGATTTAAAATTGCTTAACTCACTAGTACCAAGCATTCTAGCTAATCAAATTATTTTCTGTGCTGTATTTGTCAAATATATTATTTAAACTTTATCGATTCTATAGATTAGAAAATTCAATCCGCTCAAATCTTAGTAGTATTGAAAACATTTTTTTAATTGCATAATAATTGTTTGACACTAACATTTTCTAACTTTATTCATGGAGGTACAAAGTTTTTTAGTTTGAGGGAACAGGGAACAGGGAACACCGGAACAGGGAATAGGGAATAGGGAATAGGGAATAGGGAATAGGGAATTGGTGTGTACTTCAGCATGAAAAAGGCTATATTCATGGAGGTACAAAGTTTTTTAGTTTGAGGGAACAGGGAACAGGGAACAGGGAATAGGGAATAGGGAATTGGTGTGTACTTCAGCATGAAAAAGGCTTTATACCGCCTTTTGCTGAGGAATATTTTTGTTTTGTTTAGATAAAAGCCCGTGACGAGGATTGAACTCGTGACCTCACCCTTACCAAGGGTGTGCTCTACCACTGAGCCACACGGGCAAAAAAAATTTATTTTTGGGTTGAGAACTATAAAACAGTGAAATTACGAGTCACTGAATAATTATAGCTGCTATATAAAACCTAGACAAAGCTAGACTTTACTTTCTACTTCAACGGGAGCATGGGAGCGGTTATCCCTTAGTAGACTTGCACGCCTTAGCCAGACGCGATATTTCTCTTAAGATTTACAAGAAAGACCACCGCTATCATTGCTTGGTTTTCGCGTTGGCAATAGTCTTAATTCAATACTTGATATCCTAGGATTATATATCAAGTGGGCGATTTTCTTAACTTACTTATGTCAATGTTTGTCAACATGAGTATAGCTTTGTCTATAAAATAGTCAGCTTAGGACTAGCTCACAACTTGAGAAGTGGTGGGCCGGGCTGGATTTGAACCAGCGTAGGCGCTAGCCAACGGATTTACAGTCCGTCTCCATTAACCACTCGGACACCGACCCATTCGTCTCACAATTACTAACATTAGCACCAGCTTTGAGAAATTGCAAGGGGGTAACCAAAAATATTTGACTCATTGCTGAAAATTCTGGTATTCGTAACCTAGCCGTCGTTCGGTATACCGCCCTCATGGTGTCTACGCTAACTTGTTCACCATTTGTCACAATAAAAAGACTGTCGCATCAGTTCCAGGAAAATATCGGCAAAAAATTAGCCTCAGTTGTTAGCTGTGGTGACACAAGGCCATAAAAATAATCTGGGACGAGGAGACAATCATGGACGAAAATAAACAGGTAAACAATACAAGCCAGCAATTGGGTGAACCAATAGAGGTATCAATGAAGAGCGACTCACCAGCCCCTACCAACTCTAACGAATCTGGACCAGGGTGGTCTCCTGAGCAAGTGACAACACCAGATAACCTATCGGAGGATACAACCATTTCACCAGAAAATGGTGTTCCCGCCACTGATAAAACTGAATTAGAAACCGCTGCTGTAGCGGAATTGACTCAACAAATTGAATCCCTCAAAGTGCAACTAGAAGAACGCGGTACTCAATATATGAGGATTGCCGCAGATTTTGAAAATTACCGCAAACGTACCAGCAAAGAAAAAGAAGAGCTGGATTTGCAAGTGAAGCGGAATACTATTTTGGAATTGCTCCCCATAGTTGATAATTTTGAGCGGGCGCGAGCGCACCTCAAGCCACAAACTGATGGTGAGATGACAATTCACAAAAGTTATCAAGGGGTTTATAAACAACTAGTAGAATCTCTCAAACGCCTGGGTGTATCACCAATGCGTCCAGAAGGGGAACAGTTTGACCCCAATGTCCATGAAGCGGTGATGCGGGAAGCAACGGATGAACATCCCGAAGGAACAGTTTTAGAAGAGTTAGTACGTGGATACTACTTAGGCGATCGCGTGCTGCGCCATTCAATGGTCAAGGTCGCTGCGCCCAAGGAAGACACATCACCCGTACAACAAGATCAGTCTTCAGCTAAAAGTTAAACTGTAGTTACTGGTGTCGCATTTTAAATTGGGGTATGACCAGTCATCCCCGGGCTGCATGTCCTTGTGGGTGGAGTGAATCTAAAATACTCATTGCCCTTCCTAGGGCGGTAATAAGACCAATGTCAACTACCTACACTCGCCCTTCCGGGGAGTGTAGGCTTCTGGTAGATGGGGGGGTTATCATGGACTAGAGATCCCCAGAGTAGAATGTCAGCAAACAGCGGTGGGGGGTTTTCCGTACCTAATTGTGCGGCTAGCTCCTATAGTTGATCAGCAAAGGTTTACCCTGGGAAGTAGCACAATTGTACAAGAGACAGTTTATTGTCCAACTTTGGCTATTTGTGTGGTTTGCTTTTAATTTACTGCATCTTTTTATGAAAGGTAAAAGGTAAAATCGATAATATATTAATATGAATATTAATAAAAATTAACTTTTTATTTCTGCCTAGTTTCCGGCAAGCCGCCCTTCAAAGAACACTAAGTTATCCAAAGCAGTCACCTGAGGGAGTTTTTGCCCCCAGGACAACAACCGGAGTAAAGATTTTCCTGACTGGCATACTGTTACCAGTAGCGAGTCCTCCAGGATATGACTTACCCTAGGATAGCAAGTGTCTGTGGCGTTGATTGCCTTGTTGCTTTCTTCCTCCTAACTTTTACCTTTGCTATATGGCCCGCGACTATTATGAAATTCTGGGTGTCTCTCGTGACGCCGACAAAGAAGACATCAAACAAGCTTACCGCCGTTTAGCCCGGAAGTATCACCCAGATGTGAACAAAGAACCGGGAGCCGAAGATCGGTTTAAGGAAATTAACCGCGCTTATGAAGTGCTTTCTGAGCCGGAGATTCGAGAACGATACAACCGTTTTGGTGAAGCTGGTATTTCCGGTGGCGCAGGCGCAGGCTTCCAAGACATGGGCGATATGGGCGGCTTTGCCGATATCTTTGAAAGTATTTTCAGTGGCTTCGCTGGTGGCGGTATGGGCGGTCAAACGCAACGGCGGCGCAGCGGACCAGTACGGGGTGACGACTTAAGGTTAGACCTGAAGTTAGAGTTTCGCGAAGCTGTATTTGGTGGGGAAAAAGAAATTCGCATTTCCCATTTAGAGGTCTGTGGTGTCTGTAACGGTTCGGGTGCTAAACCAGGTACTCGCCCTCGTACCTGTTCCACTTGTGGCGGTTCGGGTCAAGTCCGGCGTGTGACTAGAACACCTTTTGGTAGCTTTACTCAAGTCTCAACTTGTCCTACCTGTAACGGTACGGGAACAGTGATTGAAGATAAATGTGATGCTTGTGATGGTAAAGGGACAAATCAAATACCCAAAAAACTAAAAATTACCATTCCCGCAGGGGTAGACAATGGCACCCGTTTACGGATCTCCCAAGAAGGGGATGCTGGTCAACGTGGCGGTCTCTCCGGGGGATTTGTATGTCTACTTATTTGTGAATGAAGATGAATTATTCCAGCGGGATGGCATTAATATTCTCTCAGAAATTAAAATTAGCTACCTGCAAGCTATTTTAGGCTGCCGTTTGGAAGTAGAAACAGTAGAAGGCCCGGTGGAAATGGTTATCCCCGCCGGTACCCAGGCGAATACAGTCATGAAGCTGGAAAACCGGGGTGTGCCTCGTTTGGGCAATCCTGTCAGTCGCGGAGACCACCTGCTGACGATCTTAATTGACATTCCTACCAAGGTGACCCATGAAGAACGGGAATTACTGGAAAAGTTGGCTAAAATTAAGGGAGACAGGACTGGTAAAGGTGGTCAAGGCTTCTTGGGGAATCTGTTTAATAATAAGCAAACAGGATCATGAAATCTTCTCACCTTTCAACTCCCGATGCTCAACTTGACCTGCGTGGTACTCCTTGTCCGATTAATTTTGTGCGCACAAAATTATTCTTGGAAAAAATGCCGCCGGGAGGTTTGCTAGAAGTATGGCTAGATTCTGGAGAACCTATTGAGCAAGTCCCTGATAGCTTGACTATGGCAGGTTATCAGGTTGAGCAAATTACAGATTGCATGGGCTATTTTTCTTTGTTGGTACGCCGTCCCGCTACTGCTGGCCCATGACAACAGTCAAAACTATGCCAACTAATGGGCAGTTACTCGGTACGGTGTTAGCCGTGCAAGCCAATTTTTATCGCGTGCGGCTGGATGTAGAAGTGGGGGTTCTGGATGATCTAGCACCCCCTATCCTGCTTTGTACCCGCAGAACTCGCTTGAAAAAAATTGGTCAACAGGTAATGGTGGGCGATCGCGTCATTGTTTCTCAGCCAGATTGGTCTGGTGGTAGGGGCGCAGTTTCAGATGTTCTCCCCCGTGAAAGTCAATTAGACCGTCCAGCGATCGCCAATGTTGACCAAATCCTGCTAGCATTTGCGCTCACAGATCCACCCCTGGAGCCTTATCAACTAAGTCGGTTTCTGGTAAAGGCGGAATCTACTGATGTGGATGTGCTGTTATGTCTAAATAAAAGCGATTTAGTCTCGCCACAGGTACAACAGGAAATTAGCGATCGCCTGGAGGGATGGGGATATAAACCCTTATTTATCAGCGTCAAAAATGGTATTAATATTGACGAATTAACTAACTATCTGAATCATAAAATTACTGTCATTGCTGGGCCTTCTGGGGTGGGTAAATCCAGCCTGATTAATACCCTCATACCCACTCTTAACCTGCGAGTGGCAGAAGTTTCTGGTAAACTAGCACGTGGTCGCCATACAACGCGCCATACAGAATTATTTGAATTGCCTGGGGGTGGTCTACTCGCAGACACTCCCGGATTTAATCAACCGGATTTGGATTGTAGTCCAGAAGAACTAGTATATTACTTCCCAGAAGCTAGAGAGCGGTTAGCAGTGTCTAGCTGTCGATTTAGTAACTGTTTGCATCGAGACGAACCTGATTGCGTGGTGCAGGGTGAGTGGGAAAGGTACGAACATTACTTAGAATTTTTAGAACAAGCGATCGCGCGTCAAACTCAGCTGCAACAACAAGCCGATCCTGAGTCAACACTGAAAATTAAAACCAAAGGTAAAGGTAAGCAGCAATATGAACCAAAGTTAGAGAGTAAAAAATATCGTCGCGTTTCCCGGAAGACACAGTTACAAGCATTAGAACAATTATATCAAGATGCGGAAGACTAACAGACTAAAGGGCGGTTTTTTCTCATTAGCCGTGAGCAAATATTGTGAAAGGTAAAGGTCAACAGAAAACTCAACTCACGATCCCATAAAGTCCTAAAATATTGTTAATTTCCCTCATCCCTCCTCCTTCAACTTACAGTAATACCCTTAAATAACTATGGCTATCGGCTACGTCGCCCTCGTACTTCACGCGCATCTACCCTTCGTTCGTCACCCAGAAAGTGACTATGTATTAGAAGAAGAATGGCTTTATGAAGCCATCACCGAAACATACATTCCTTTATTAAAAGTATTTGAGGGCTTAAAGAGAGACGGTATCGACTTTAAAATTACCATGAGTATGACACCGCCTCTGGTGTCCATGCTCCGTGACCCCCTACTGCAAGAACGCTATGACGCACACTTAGCCAAATTAGAAGAACTGACAGAACTAGAAGCCGAGCATAATATCAATAATGGCCATCTTCGTTACCTAGCTGAACACTACGCCACTGAGTTTAACGAAGCGCGTCAGGTATGGGAAAAGTACAAGGGTGACCTGGTAACAGCATTTAAGCAATTCCAAGATACTAATAACTTAGAAATTATTACTTGTGGTGCTACCCACGGCTATCTACCACTAATGAAAATGTACCCCCAAGCGGTGTGGGCGCAAATTCAAGTAGCTTGTGAACACTATGAGCAAACCTTTGGCCAATCCCCCAGAGGTATTTGGTTACCAGAATGCGCTTACTATGAAGGTGTGGAGCGAATGCTGGCGGATGCTGGTTTACGCTATTTCCTCACGGATGGACATGGGATTTTATACGCCCGTCCCCGTCCCCGCTTTGGTACTTATGCGCCAATTTTTACAGAAACTGGTGTGGCGGCTTTTGGTCGAGACCATGAATCTTCTCAGCAGGTATGGTCATCTGAGGTGGGTTATCCGGGTGCCGCAGAATATCGGGAATTTTACAAGGATTTGGGCTGGGAAGCCGAATATGAGTACATTAAGCCCTATATTATGCCCAATGGTCAACGCAAAAATACCGGCATTAAGTATCATAAGATTACCGGGCGGGGTTTAGGTCTTTCCGACAAGGCACTTTATGATCCTTATTGGGCAAGGGAAAAAGCGGCAGAACACGCTGCTAACTTTATGTATAATCGTGAGCGGCAATCTGAGCATTTACACGGTATCATGGGTCGTCCGCCAATTATCGTTTCGCCCTATGATGCAGAGTTATTTGGCCACTGGTGGTATGAGGGTCCCTGGTTTATTGATTACCTGTTCCGCAAGTCATGGTATGATCAACAAACTTATCAAATGACTCATCTAGCTGACTATTTACGCGCAGAACCCACTCAGCAGGTTTGTCGTCCTTCCCAGTCGAGTTGGGGTTATAAGGGTTTTCATGAGTATTGGTTAAATGAAACAAATGCTTGGATTTATCCACACTTACACAAAGCAGCGGAACGAATGATTGAAATATCCCGCCTGGAAGCTGAAGACCAATTGCAAGAAAAGGCTCTCAACCAAGCTGCGCGGGAACTTTTACTAGCACAGTCTTCTGACTGGGCTTTTATTATGCGGACAGGAACTATGGTACCTTATGCTGTACGCAGAACGCGATCGCACTTGATGCGTTTTAATAAGCTCTATGAAGATGTGAAAATTGGTAAGGTTGATAGTGGTTGGTTGGAAAAGGTGGAATTAATGGATAATATTTTCCCTGACATCAACTATCGGGTTTACCGTCCTTTATAGTATAGCTGTTCAAACCCATTTCCCTGGCTTCTCACCAGAGGTTGGGGATTAGTGTTTTGAGTTTTTTTGTGTTTCATAGGGTTTTTGGTTCTGTATGCTCAGTGATCAAGCCTTTTTTATACCAATGGAGTAGACACCAAGTTCCCTATTCCCTATTCGCGGCAATTTTTCCATCTTTAGGTTAAGTTTGAAGTAATTTGGTGATTTAATCCCAGGAGCTATTGCTATGGATGTGCTGATTGAATCTACAAGGGATTTTGAGCAGGATTTAGAGCAATTTAGTAATACAGAAAAATTTAAGATTATTAAAAAATTGAATAGCTATGTTGAGTTACTCTCAATAGACAAAAATCTGTTTTACAAACATAGCGCACAGTTAAGAAATATCAGACTCAAGGAAAATTATGATTCTTCTATCTATTCTCTGAGGATTAATGAAAATCTGAGAATTATTCTCACGATTGATGATGATCCTATTTTTGAGAGAACTGTAATCACTTTATTTAGAGCAGTTAAGGCTGAAGATGCAGCAAAAGCATATAATTCAGTTGCAGAAACTCTTTATCAAGATTTCACTATAGAGAATCCAGAGATTGAGGTTCCTACTTGCTAATGGTAAAAATTAAGCCCCTTTTAGATGAGTATGGTGTCATCCATGAAGCAATTAAGATTTTACCACAAGATTTGAAACTTGATTTTCTGGAAGCTTTGGCGGAATTGCAGGATAATGAGTGTCATAGAACCAGAAACTTTCCTAAAACCCGACTCCATAAAGTCACAGGCATTAAACAAGCTATATATAGAGCAGACATCGATAAAATATCAGGATGGCGCATCCATATTCAATATATTGAAGGAAAAATACATTTAAAAGACATCATCGAAGGTCAACAACATGATGATGTGATTAAAGTGATTAAGTCAAAGAAAGATAGGTACGAATAAACATTGTCAAACCCCTATAGCTTAAGCCATGCTACGCTGTTACAAACAAAAATACGTCCGCCATCCCGGATAAATCCTGCAGCTAATCAAACTGAATACTGGAATTTTGCCTAGTTTACTGATTTGAGAATCTCCGGGAATCTGGACAAGTTCAGGTGATAGAGTTAATTATCATACATGAAATGATTGGGGTTATCACTCTCCTCCACAGGCCAATCTTCATTTTCACCACCAATATATAAATCTTCTATGGTCACATATTCCTCATTTAACTGTTTGAGAGCGTTGATTAAAATGTCAAGAGCGATCGCATCTGCGGTTCCCATGTCAAACCAACAACGGGCCCATTGTCCTTCATACTCAAACTCGCCCATATTGTGCATGAGTGCCAATAAGCTTTTATCATACCCTTGGGAGTCATAATTCATATAGCTGATTTCCAGTCCTGTTTCTTGAACTTGGAGATTTTCGGCATTAAATGCGCCTAATTTTCCCAGATAGAACCAAGAGTTAAAAACTTCTTCTACGTATTGCTTTTCACCTTCAGATGGAATTGTACTGAACTTTAACCAAATCCACACATCAAAAGGGTTAATTTCACGGAACTGAATTTGCATCGCGGGGGAATATTTAGGTTACTTTCAAAATCAGCATATCAGGCTAGGGAGTGGGGAGACGCGACGAATCGCGCCTGTATGTGATTATTCCGCATTTTCAGTTAATTATTCCAACTATTCAGGGTGTTAAAGGTATTATTACGTTCCCGCTCTATTTGTTTGACCAAATCCGCTGGAAGTTGGGATCTTTTAGCCAAGGCTTTGTCGAAGTTAACTACAGCTTCTTGGATGATTGACTGACTTTTAAGTTGTTGTCCTTGTTCTCTGAGGATTTGAGCTTTGAGATAATACAATTCTGGATGTTCAGATGTAGTTTTTAAAGCACTGTTGACATATTCTAAAGCCTGGGAATACTGTTTTAAGTCCCGATAAGCAACGGCTATACCTCTATCCGCCAGGTATCTAGGTCCAGCATTCACCTTTAATCTAGCAATTGCATCATCGGGATTGGCGAAGGGTAAATTTACAGCTAGCATCAAGTCCATATAGCCTTTGAGTAAATTCAGTTCTGGATCTTGAGGGGCGATCGCCTCTGCCCTGTCTAAATATTGATATACTTGACGCAGGCGAGTTAAAGCTTGTGGCGCACCTCTGAGGGTACCTTCACGGGTAATAATTGTTGCTCCTTGAAAAAAGTGTCCCACAGCGGTGTATATATTCCCACGTAATTCGTCTGTAGCAATCAGTTTTTCTGCGGCTTCTAGGGTTTTCTGGCTATAAGTCTCCAGTTTGGCTAAATCTTTATTGGCGTAGGCTAAAGAGGCCTTCATGGCGTAAGCTAAAGGTTCGTTGGGTTCGGTGGATATTGCTTTTTCCAGGTAACTTTCGGCGGCTAGATAATCACCTTTTTGGAAAATTGCCTGAAAAGCGGCTTCTGTATTGTCTCCAATATTACGAGGTTCATTGGTTCGGAATGGGTCTCCGGCTAAAGAGGGATTAACCCATAAATTAAGTGCTATGACTGCTGTAAAGGTTGTCTGAGCTAACTTGGTGAGTTGAGAAAGGCGTTTATTCATGGTCACCCTAAAAAATAAATATTGTTAACATCGTGGCCAGTAATACTTAAAATCCCGAGAAAATTAACTATAATTCCTATCGCACTTCAACCTCAATATTGTACAAAGGTAGACTGTGGTTGTCATGGCTGGTTCCCGTTGTCCCTTGTCTTTTTTGCAGGTGAAGTCTGTCAGAGTCTAGAAAAGGAGAAGAGCGGTTAAGCTATGGAAAATTATCATCACAAGTGATTCGCCAACTTTTTATTAGTCCTGACAAATGCTCTATATTAGAAATCTCAGTTATCATCCTACAGCCAGCCCGGTGGCGATTCTGAAATCGATTAATCTAGAATTAGCACCCCAGCAGCTGGGTATGATTATTGGTCCGAGCGGTTCGGGTAAAAGTACTTTACTAGAAATTTTATCTGGACTAGCTGAACCAACTTCAGGGTCAGTTTTTTGGCGGGAACAAGAACTTATCCCCGAACAGCTACAACAGTTAGCAGGGTTAGTGTTTCAGTTCCCAGAGCGGCACTTTTGCGGTGGTACAATTTTAGAAGAATTGCGTTTAGGACATCCTGAATTAGGTTCACAGCGAGTTAGACAAGCATTAAGCGCCGTGGGTTTAGATCATTTATCCCTTAGTGCAGCACCCCATGCTTTAAGTGGTGGACAGCAGCGGCGTTTGGCTTTGGCTGTGCAATTGATTCGTCAACCCAATATATTATTATTGGATGAACCCACAGCAGGTTTAGATTGGTCAATGCGTCAGCAATTAGTTAATTTATTAGCGAAACTCAAAGAAGATTGGATGCTGTTGATTGTCACCCATGATGCTGGGGATATGCTGGCGATCGCTGATCGTTGTTGGACACTGAACCACGGTGAACTACAGTCAGTAGAACCGGAGATCCTCAAAGCGAAAATTAAAGAAACCCAAACACCTGTATAAAACAGTTAAATACTGACTGATGACTAACTCATTGCCAGAAATGGCACATATATGGCAGCATACCCTGAATTGGCTACCCCAGGAAGAGCAGCAACACAAATTTCAGCAGTTGTATGAATTAATTATAGAAGGTAATCGGCAATTAAACTTAACTCGCATTACCGAACCAGAAGAATTTTGGGAAAAACATCTTTGGGACTCACTACGAGGAATTGCACCACAAGGGGGATTGATTCCATCTGTTTTAGAAAATGCTTCTGTAATTGATATTGGTACAGGTGCGGGTTTTCCCGGTGTTCCCGTAGCAATTGCTCTGCCTAATTGTCAAATTACTCTGGTAGATTCAACCAGGAAGAAAGTTAATTTTATTGACGAGGTATTGACTAAATTAACTCTTAGCAATAGCAAAACTGTGGTTGGGAGGGCTGAGGAAATAGGTCATCATCCCCAGTACCGCAAAACCTACGATGTAGCTTTAATTAGGGCTGTTGGTAATGCGGCGGTTTGTGCGGAGTATACTCTACCATTACTTAAACAGGGTGGTTTGGCTGTAATTTATCGTGGTAATTGGACAGTAGAGGAAACTACAGCTTTGCAAAATGCTGTTAGCCAATTAGGTGGGGTAATTGAATTAGTTGATCAATTTACCACACCTTTAACTAACAGCATGCGTCATTGCTTATATTTGCGGAAAGTTGCAACTACCGCAGCTAGTTTTCCCCGTGGTGTTGGTATACCCACTCAAAAGCCCCTATGAGTTCATGCTAAACCCAATCTATCCAAAATAAAAGCGTCTTCAAAAGCTAGCTCTCGCAAGCTTTCATAACGTCCAGATGGTCGGCCATGTCCGGCCTCCATGTTGGTTTTGAGCAACAGCAGATGATCATCTGTTTTCAGTTCCCGGAGTTTGGCTGTCCATTTGGCGGGTTCCCAATATTTGACCCGGGAATCATTTAAACCGGCGGTAATCAATGTATCTGGGTAATCTGTGGCGGCGACGTTATCATAGGGGGAGTAGGATTTCATGTAGTCATAATAAACCTTGTCGTTGGGATTTCCCCATTCTTCCCATTCCATTGCTGATAGGGGTAGGGAAGTATCTAAAATTGTGGTGACTACATCCACAAAGGGAACGTTAGCTACAACCACTTTAAACAAATCAGGACGCATATTCATTACTGCACCCATCAATAAACCCCCCGCACTACCCCCGGTAATTGCTAGGCGATCGCACCTTGTCCAACCTTGACTAATTAAATACTCTGCACAGGCAATAAAATCTGTAAAGGTGTTCTTTTTTTGTAAAAATTTGCCTTGTTCATACCACTTGCGCCCCATTTCTTCACCACCACGAATATGAGCAATGGCAAATACTACTCCCCGATCTAATAGTGTTAGTCTGGTGGATGAAAATGATGGGGGGTAAGAGGAACCATAGGCACCGTATCCTGTGAGTAACAAAGGGTTTTTACCATCTTTATTGGTTCCCCGTTTGTAAACAATGGAGATGGGGACTTTTGTCCCGTCCGTGGCGGTGGCCATGAGCCATTGACTTTCATATTGACTGGGGTTGTATCCTCCCAAAACTTCCGTCTGTTTTTTTAATTCCCGCTGATTTGTTTCCATGTTGTAATCAAAAACAGATTGGGGAGTAATTAAAGAAGTATAATTAAACCGCAGTACTTGAGTGTTAAATTCCGGGTTACTACCTTCAAAAAATTCATAGGTTGGTTCTGGGAAAATTATATTATTTTCCTCTCCTGTCGATAGGTTTTGTACCCTTGCAGTTTGCAATCCGCCTTTTCTTTCATAAATTACCAGGTGATTGGCAAACAGACTGACCCCTAATAATAGCACATCTTCTCTGTGGGGAATGATGGTTTCCCAATTTTCTAGGGATGGTTTAGCTACAGGTGTTTTGACTAATTTAAAATTAGTGGCTGCGTCGTTGGTGACAATATAAAAGTTATTATTATGATGGTCTACATCATATTCTACTCCTGTAGTCCGGGGGCGAATGATCTGAAAATTACCATAAGGATTATTAGCATCTAAATAGTGAATTTCTGTGGTGATGCTACTTTGCATCACCATGAATATATATGATTGGCTGCGGGTTTTCTCAACGTGTAAATGATAGATATCATCTTTTTCTTCATATATCAATACATCTTCTTGCGGACAATTTCCTAATTTATGTTTTAGGAGTTGGTAGGGACGATTAGCATCATCAATTCTAGTGTAAAATGCTGTTTGATTATCGTTACTCCAGGCCAAGGAGAAATAAGTTTTGGGAATGGTTTCTGGATATAACTGATGTGTGTTGAGGTCAAGGAAACACAACAGATATTCCTCTGAGCCTGTAGTATCAAAGGAATAAGCTAATATTTGATGATTGGGGCTGATGGCAAATACACCTAAATCAAAAAAATCGTGACCTTGAGCTAATTCGTTTTCATCTAAGAGGATTTCTTCTGGTGCTTCTAAACTACCTTTTTTCCGGCAATGAATGGGATAGGATTTACCGGCTTCAGTACGAGAATAATAATAATATTCATCTTTTCGGGATGGAACTGATAAATCTGTTTCTTTAATGCGGGAGAGCATTTCATTGTAAAGCTGGGTTTGCAGCGCTTTTGTATGCTGCATCATTGCTGCTGTATAGGCGTTTTCTGCTTCTAGATAGGGGATGAGTTGTGGGTGGTCTAGGTCACGCATCCAAAAGTATTTATCTAGACGGCGATCGCCATGCAATTCTAAAACCTGGGGGTGTTCCTCAGCAATGGGCGGTGTGACTATTTTGTTTAAAACTTGGTCTTTATTCATTAATGTTTAACCTATGGTCAATCAAGTACTCACTAGCTATTCCTCAGGTAAGATGAGCTAGAAATTTTAGTTGGGCGATGAGAGTTTCTCTTTAAAGTACATAAGCCAAGTGCTGGTATTACTCCGAGAATGATAGCTTTAAATGATTGTTCACTCCAATACAATATAGGAGTATGATGTATTTGGGGCATCAAATTTCGTACCAGGGAAAGAAACCCAGTAAAAAGACTGATACCTAAAAAGCATAGAGAAGGCAAGAAAATCCATAACCAGGCTGGTTTGGCGTAGCGTCGCAACACCAACCATTGGCACAGACCTAGCCAAATTCCGCTGCAAATATAAAGAATTGTTGACAAAAGTCCTGTGATGGCAAACTGAGGAAAAATATATCTTACCCAGTTCATGGCAGCGGTGTAGGCAATCAACCAACCTGCACTGGTAGCTACTGTCCATAGCCTACCGGAAATATAGCTACCTAGAACAAGGGCTTGATCGGCGGCAAAAACTACTGCAAATATCATGCTGCTGAGTATTTTGACCCAAGGGAAAGAATCGGTAGCAGCTAAATTGCCCAGGATGATCCCTTCTAAAGCTATGCTGGCTATGGTAGCTACAAACCATCCGCAGATAGTGATCAAGGTAAACTGAAGAAAAAACTTGCGTCTTTCCAGTGGGGGTATTAAGAAATTTTTCGAGTGGGGGGGTAGATGCAACATGGATTGAATGATGAAAGTACAGCATTAACTGTTATGCTGAGAGGTCACCCTCTGGAAAAAGCTTATCTAGTGAATGATAAGCTAAACAGTGGCATAAAAATAATCACTTAGGAAGAAGTGTTAAATGGGTGTTTCGTTAACGGTTCCTCATCTCCTCCGAGCTGCGCGTGGTGAAGTAGTAGATCGTCCTCCCGTCTGGATGATGCGACAAGCAGGACGATATATGAAAGCATATCGAGATTTAAGGGAAAAATATCCTTCTTTCCGCGATCGCTCGGAAATTCCCGAAGTGGCGATCGAAGTTTCCCTACAACCTTGGAAAGCATTCCGCCCAGATGGAGTAATTTTATTTTCCGATATTGTTACCCCTTTACCTGGTTTAGGTATTGAAATGGATATTGCAGAGGGTAAGGGTCCAATTATTCATTCCCCCCTACGGAGCCAAGCACAAATTGATCAGCTGCGTCCCTTAGAACCAGAAGTATGTCTACCCTTTATTAAGACTATCTTGCAGGCTTTACGTCAGGAAGTGGGTAATCAGTCTACGGTTTTAGGCTTTGTAGGCGCACCGTGGACTTTAGCAGCTTATGCGGTGGAGGGTAAGGGTTCTAAAACCTACTCCGTAATTAAAAATATGGCCTTCTCAGACCCGACTATGTTGCATCAGCTGTTGGCTAAATTGGCCGATGCGATCGCTGTTTACACTCGCTATCAAATTGATTGCGGCGCTCAAGTGGTGCAGATGTTCGATTCTTGGGCCGGTCAACTCAGTCCCCAAGATTATGATACCTTTGCTCTCCCCTATCAGCAACGGGTGTTTGAGCAAGTTAAACAAACTCATCCTGATACACCGTTAATTTTGTTAGTTAGCGGTAGTGCTGGGGTGTTGGAAAGAATGCCAAAATCAGGTGCTGATATTGTCACCGTAGATTGGGCTGTGGATATGGCCGAAGCTCGGGCGAGATTGGGTAAACACGTCAAGGTTCAGGGAAATCTTGACCCCGGTGTTTTATTTGGTTCTCAGGATTTCATCCGCGATCGCATTATTGATACAGTGCGTAAGGCTGGTAATTGGGGTCATATCCTCAATCTCGGTCATGGTGTGTTACCAGAAACACCAGAGGAAAATGTGGCTTTCTTCTTTGAAACAGCAAAGCAACTGAAGGCTGTAGGAGTTTAGTTGTATTTCCTCAATCGGCTGTGGGGTGGGCATCTTGCCCGCCCTTATTATATTATACCCCCATCAAATCTTGTTGAGTGGGCATCTTGCCTGCCCCATGATATAGTTTAAGTATTAATTTAAGTATTAATTTAAGTATTAATTTATCAGAAAATACCATGCAAGAAAAACGGATTTTAGTCACTGGGGCCAGTGGTTGTATAGGTCATTATATCACAGAAGCTTTAATTGAAAATACTAGTCACGAGTTATATTTACTGGTGAGAAACCCGGCAAAATTACAAGTTGATACTCAAGTGCGATCGGGTATCAATGTGATTGAGGGTGATATGGCAAAAATTCACTTATTGGCTGATTTGTTACCCACAATTGATACCGCAGTCCTGACCGCTACCGCTTGGGGAGGTGAGCAGACCTTTGATGTGAATGTCTCTAAGACCCTAGAGTTAATCAAAATGCTCGACCCCCAACGCTGTGAACAGGTAATTTATTTTTCCACAGCTAGTGTGTTAGACCGCCATAACCAACCCCTCCCGGAAGCGGGGGAAATTGGTACTGACTATATTCGTTCTAAATATGATTGTCTGCAAAAGATGTCCCAGCTAGAAATCGCCGGGAAAATTACTAAGGTTTTCCCTACCTTAGTTTTGGGTGGGGATGAGACTAAGCCCTATTCTCATCTGACAGGGGGGATTGCAGAAGTAACTAAATATATTAACCTAATTCGCTTTTTGCAGGTAGATGGCAGTTTTCATTTTATCCATGGTCAAGATATTGCCACCGTGGTAGAGTATCTAATAGATTCCCCCCCCCAGGCAAATCAAACCCGTCAATTTGTTTTAGGACAACCAGCTTTAACAGCTAACCAAGCAGTGGCGGATGTCTGCGCCTATCTCAATAAAAAAATTTACTTTCGTATTCCTCTATCTTTGGCTTTAGCTAATTTAATTATTACTATATTTCGTATTCAAATGGCGGATTGGGATAGATTCTGTATGAACTATCGTCATTTTAGTTATGAAAATGTGATCAACCCTGGTATTTGGGGTTTGCCAAACTACTGTGCAACCATGAGGGATGTTTTAAGAATTAGCGGTGTCAAGGAGGGGAAAGTATGAAGGGTTTAGTTTTAACCGTGGTGGTCTGGGTGTTAATCTCAACTGTTAAAGGAACAAAAATTAATTGAGGAGGCTGAAAAATATCACCTGCCACTTTCTATAAGTCACTAAATGATCTGTGTTAAACTGTTACCAAAAGTTGTGTTTTGAATTCGCTGATATTCCTATTCCGTGGGGAATTGCTCCGATTTAAGTTACAGTTGGGATAACTATCACAGTGTGAGGATTAATACTATATGCGAATCTTACTGGTATATCCAATATTTCCCAAAACCTTTTGGTCTTACGAGAAAATCTTGGCATTAGTCGATCGCAAAGTTTTATTACCACCTTTGGGTTTAGTAACAGTGGCGGCAATTTTACCCCAAGAATGGGAGTTTAAGCTAGTAGATCGCAATATTCGCCCGGTGACAGCAGCAGAATGGGATTGGGCGGATGTGGTAATTTTCTCGGCCATGATTGTCCAAAAGCAAGATTTATTAGAGCAAATTCAAGAAGCAAAACAACGTGGTAAGTTAGTGGCTGTGGGTGGTCCTTATCCCACTTCTGTACCCCACGAGGTACAAAATGTCGGTGCTGATTTTCTGATTCTCGATGAAGGGGAAATCACCTTACCCATGTTTATTGATGCTATTCAACGGGGTGAAACTTCTGGAGTTTTCCGCGCCACAGAAAAGCCAGATGTCACAACTACGCCCATCCCGCGGTTTGATTTACTAGAATTGGATGCCTATGATATGATGTCGGTGCAGTTTTCCCGTGGGTGTCCCTTCCAGTGCGAATTCTGCGACATTATTGTACTCTATGGCCGTAAACCCCGCACGAAAACCCCAGCCCAACTATTAGCAGAGTTAGATTACCTCTATAAATTGGGTTGGCGGCGTGGTGTGTTTATGGTAGATGATAACTTTATCGGTAATAAGCGTAATGTGAAATTGTTACTCAAAGAGTTAAAAGTCTGGATGGCTGAACATCAGTATCCTTTCCGCTTTGACACTGAGGCTTCTGTGGATTTGGCACAAGATCCAGAAATGCTGGAGTTGATGGTGGAGTCTGGTTTCTCGGCGGTGTTCTTGGGGATTGAAACCCCAGATGAGGAGAGTCTGCAATTAACTAAGAAGTTTCAAAATACTCGCGGTTCCCTAGCTGATGCTGTGCAAACTATTATTAAGGCTGGACTGCGGCCTATGGCTGGGTTTATTATTGGCTTTGATGGCGAAAAAGCCGGCGCTGGCGATCGCATTGTCAGATTTGCGGAACAAGCGGCGATTCCCTCTACTACCTTCGCCATGTTGCAAGCGCTACCCAATACAGCATTGTGGCATCGTCTCACAAAAGAAGGACGACTACGGGAAAATCAAGATGGTAACATCAACCAAACCACATTAATGAATTTCATCCCTACCCGTCCTCTGGAAGATATTGCCAGGGAATATATTGATGCGTTCTGTACTTTATATGACCCGATTAAATACTTAGACCGCACCTATCGCTGTTTCTTGATGATGGGTTTACCAAAATGGAAAGCCCCAGCTAAGATGCCAGAATGGGTAGTTGTGAAAGCGTTACTCATTGTCATTTGGCGACAAGGGATTAAACGGGAAACTCGTTGGAAATTCTGGCATCATTTATTTAGTATCCTCAAACGTAATCCGGGAGTTTTAGAACACTATATCTCTGCGTGTGCCCACAACGAGCATTTTCTAGAGTATCGCCAAATTGTCCGCGACCAGATAGAAAGTCAGTTAGCGGCCTATTTAGCACAAGGGAAAGAAGAACCTTATGTATTGGTAGAGAAAAAAGCTGAGGCGGTGGCTAGTTAGGAGATATCTCCCCAGGTAATGTAGAAACTCAGCATCGCCAGTCTCTACATTACCGATGATTTTCCCCAGGACTCGCACAAGTTAAGTTGATCCTGAATGACTTTCTTGATAGATGATTTCTTGAAACTGAATCATATCTTTTTGCGGGTCTGCATGAGCAACTTTTACTAATAGCTGTTCGCCTAATCCCACGGAACGTTTAAAGAACATGGGGAACTGTAACCCTAAGTCTTCTAATAAGATTAGTCCTAAGTTGCTATCTTCTCGTAGCCACATTAACAGTGTGACATCCCATACTTTATCTGGATGACGGCGCAAATATTCTAAAGCCCAATATCTATTAGTTTGCCGTTCTACCATTGTCACTTCTTGGGTGGTAGATGTGACTGTCATCATCACTTCTTTGAGCTGTTCGGCGGAAAAAGGCGGAACATCACCGCGCAAATGGGCTTTGAGTTGAAAGTGAGTCAATAAGTCACTGTAGCGCCGGATGGGAGAAGTTGCTTGAGTGTAGGTATTTAAACCCAAACCAGCATGACGTACAGGGGTGATACTCATTTCACTCTTGGGCATACAACGGCGCATGGCGCAGGCGCGGACAAATCCGGCGGGGAGTAACAGCAGCTCCTCGTCTGGGGGTAATTCTGGTTGTGGTTGACCACGAAATGGCAAAGGTATATTGTGAAGTTGACCGTAACGGGCGGCTACTTCACCAGCCAAAATCATCATTTCTGCTACCAACTGCCGCGATGAGGAATCATCTAAAATATCAATGTCGATCTGATCGTTTTTAACTTTGATCATAGCCTCGGGCATACTGATGCTGATGGCTCCTTGATTATACCGCCAAGATTTGCGCCGTTTTGCCCAGTTGGCGATCGCCTCAATTTCAGGTTCTGCTTGCACTCCCAATTCCAGCATCTCATCTACATCTTCGTAGGTGAGGCGATAGGTAGGTTTAATCAAGCTCGGATGAATAGTATAATCTTCTACCCCCCCTGTTTGATCTAATACCACCCCAAAGCTCAAGGCGCAACACATCTTTCCCTGTACCAAGCTCATGGGCCTGTTGCCAACAATTCTGGGAACATGGGAACCATCCCCGTCGGCAAATAAACTGTACTTCCCCGTTTTCTGGCTTCCAGGTCTAATTCATCTTCTGGCGCTAACCACCGGGTGGGGTCAGCAATATGCACCCACAATCGTTCCCGCCCTTCTGGAAGTAATTCCCAACTTAAACCGTCGTCTATCTCCGTCGTGCTTTCATCATCAATTGTGTATACTTTTAAACCCGACAAATCTAGGCGATTTATATCTAAGTCCGTAGGGGGGGAATCTAAACGTTGTTGCGCCACTTCTAATACCTTGCTAGGAAACTGAACCGGAATTGCGGAACGACGCACAAACAAGTTTTCATGAGCATCCCACCAACCCAAATCTATTAACAATTGCAAGGCTGCTGGGGGGGTAGCAGTACGACCGAGCATATTCATTGTTTCTAACACTGGAGCTGGGGGAGGATATGATCGGGCTAGGTTATCATAATTTACTCCTAACCGCACAACATCCGCCAGCAGAGCCGCGTATTTTTCCAGTGCTTCTAATCGCTGGCGGTCATGACGTTGCCAATCCACTGTTTCACCCCGCAGGGCTTGCTCTACACGAGCCAAAAATTCCTGCTGTCCCCTGGCTTTAAGTGCCTTAATTTCGATTTGGTGTTTTAGCTCTGCTACCTGAACCGCTGTTCGTGGTTCATAAGCGTCTCCCTTTTGCTTGAAATACAGTTTATCTTCTGATAACAAACAATGGGCGGCATAACAAGCAGCTGGTTCTGATTCGGAAAACAGCAGGTTGGCCATTTGCGCTGGTGTGACTGTTTCCCCATCTTCTACCAGTAATTCCCAAGCTACTTCTAAACTAGAGGGATCTATGTAGGGTTCAACTGTCCCTTGAAAACTCTCTATATCCGAGGACTTATAGGTTTGTCCGTTAACTATATAACTAATTTGTCTAGGGGCGAGGCTGTGGGATTGACCACGTTCATCGATCACAAACCAACGGGTCTTACCGTCCGGGCGTTCTACTACACCCAAACGGCGATCGCCTTGAACCCTAAATTCAACTAGCGTACCCTTCTCCACAACTCTCGCTATTTATTGGTGAACATTTTTAATAGTTTCAAGTTCTGAGTTAGGAGTTTTGATTCTTAACTCATCACTCATAACTCATGACTTGTTTTTACGCTTCTGCATTGACAAATGGCAATAAAGCCACAATCCGCGCCCGTTTAATTGCCACTGTCAAATCCCGCTGTTGCTTACAGGTCAGCCCTGTAATCCGACGTGGTAATATTTTACCCCGTTCGGTAATAAACTTGCGCAACAAATCAACATCTTTATAATCGATTGGTTCTCCTGGCTTAATGGGAGACAGGCGACGACGATAATAACTCATCTTTACTTAATTTCCTTATGAACAGTATGTTTGTTGCAATGGGTACAGAACTTTTTCAGCTCTAACCGGTTAGTCGTGTTGCGACGGTTCTTGGTGCTAGTATATCTGGAAACACCTGGCGATCGCTTATCTGGGTTACTACGACACTCAGTACATTCGAGTGTAACTATTATGCGGACACCTTTACTCTTAGCCATAATCTTAACAAACAGTCAAGCCTGAAGAGAATTAACACAAATTACTATCTTATCACACTTCGGCGCATTTTCTCAGCTAATCGCTTAATTTTAATATCTAAGGAGTAACCACGGCGGGAAGAAACTATAAAAGTGCCAGCATAGCGATCATGGAGAGCTTGCTGCATCTGATTGTCAGAGAAAGCCGCCCCACAGTCAATTGCTAAGGGAAGCAATAGCAGTATAGCCGTGGGATTAGCTATGATATTACTTAGGGCAATTGACACCAAAAGCGCACCAGTGCCGATTATAGCTTCTCTGTGTAGGAGCGATCGCATGGTGGGAATTCTGCCGGTGATTTCTCCATTGCTAACTTCTAGTACTTTCAGGTCAAAAGCCCAACGCCCTAAACTTTGTCCTTGATTGTTGTAAACTATCACCACCCGACAAATTACCCAGAAGCATAGAAAAACGAGAATTTGCACTACCTGGATACCAACTTGACCGCTTCCCAATATGGAACTAATTAACCAGACCCCCAAGAAATCCAACCCCAAGGACATTCCTCGCCGGACAATATCAGCTTGAGGATAGTGTATTGGCGAGACTCTTTCTATAGTCATATCAAAATATAGTGGGAGCGTGAGAACCCCTATGCTTTAGCGAGGGGATGAAACGTGACTCAACAGGATTTATCCTGTCGGATCCTTAACACAAAAAGCTTTGACAGGCATTGACAAAGCATTTTTGTGTAGTTAAAATAGAACAAGCATCCATAAATATGGTGAAAAACCCAAAAGATGCCACTTAAGTAGCCACACAGCTAAGTATAACCTTAGCCAAGGTGGGTAGGGGAGTTTTGACAGTCCCAAAACAATATAATTTATTTAATAGATTAAGTAAATCATATTGTAAACGTTGCGTAGCATGGCTTGGGCCTGCGTAGCAACATCAGTTTAGAATCCCCTGTGTTTCAACCAGGGGAAATGTCAAAGTCATATCATCTCCCAGCTAAGGTAGCGACTATAGATAATAATTGAGCCGGTGGAATGGGTTTAGCGGCGTGCATCTGATATCCTGCCGCTAAAGCTTCTGTATGGTCTACATCTTCAGCATAGGCGGTGAGGGCGGCGGCGGGAATTTCCCCCCCGGCTTCAGGACTCAACTCCCTCACCTGACGAATTAAAGCATAACCATCCTCTTCTGGTAAACCGATGTCAGATAGGAGTACATCATACCCACCGGGGTTTGCCTTCAGTGTTGATAGAGCTGCTTTTGCTGATTCTACTCCAGTCATCTCAACTCCATACTCTTCCAGCACTATTTTAAATAACTCCAGTATATCTGCTTGATCATCTACCATTAGTACCCGCAAACCTTCCAGATGTGGGATGTCATTAATTGGCATTTGGGCTACATCTGCAACAGACCCCGAGTCTGTAGGTGCGGGCAAAGATCTGCGTTGCTGGTCAGCTAACAGAGGTAGCCTGACAGTAAAAGTTGCTCCTTGACCTTCACCCTGACTCTGGGCTTCAATAGTCCCGCCGTGGAGTTCTACCAAATAGCGGACAATGGACAGACCCAGTCCCAATCCTTGATTCGAGCGGCTTCTGCTCCCATCTGCTTGACGGAATCGGTCAAAGATATAGGGGAGAAAATCAGCACTAATGCCATGACCCGTATCACTCACTTGAATCTGAGCTGCAAAATCACTGTAATCTAGTGTGATGGTAATCCTGCCCCCCACTGGGGTAAATTTAATAGCGTTAGAGAGTAAATTCCAAAAGACCTGCTGTAAGCGAGTGGGATCCCCCAGCATACTTGTAGGTGGAGGGGCTAGGCTGGATTCAATGGCAATCTTTTTGGCTTCTGCTGAGAACCGGACAACCTCAATGGCAGATTCAATCACGGAAACTAGATTCAGCGGTTGGGTATCCATCCGCAGCCTACCCGCACTAATGCGGGAGATGTCTAACAAATCCGTAATCAGATGGGCTTGGGCTTGGGCGCTGCGCTCAATGGCTGCCAAGCCCTGATCAATTTTAGCTTGATCAAATTCCTTTTTCTGTAATAGCTTGGACCAACCCAGCATAGAATTGAGTGGGTTGCGCAGTTCGTGGGAGAGAATTGATAAAAACTCATCTTTGGCACGGTTGGCTGCTTCCGCCGCATTGCGAGCTGACTGTTCTTGCGCCAAAAGTCTTGTGCGTTCCGCTTCCAATTGCTTTTGCTGAGTGATATCCTCAATCACTAAGAGAATCATTTCCCGATTATCTACTAGTTTCATTTTCCGGGCATTGAGCCGCATGATTTTGTGTCCGATGTTCTCAAAGTTGTGTTCAACTTCTAGACCTTGAAACTGGTTCTCATAGGGAAGTATTGCTTCTAAAAGCGATCGCAACTGGGGAATATTCCACTGTTGATTACCAATTTCGTAAACCAGGCGTTGTTCTGTTTCTTCCCGTACAACCTGGAATGTATCATAGAAGAATTGATTGGCGCTGATCACGCGCAAATGAACATCTAGGACTATTAGAGACTGGCGCATGGTATCTACAATGGCCTGGACATAATCTCTGGATGTTCTTAGCTGTTCAGAACTGCGTTTGAGAGCATCAATATCAACCAAAATTACCACAGCACCATCAATTTTATTGTCAATTGTCCGATAGGGTCTAATCCGCAGATCATACCAACGCCCGTCTCGGTCTTGAACTTCTTGTGTTTTCAAGTTGAGAGTGTTAATTACCTCTAAAATTTGTTGCTGCAAGTCCGGAATATTCAAGTTGTGATTAATATCACTAATTGGTCGGCCCATATCACTGGGAATGAGATTGAATATTTTCTCAGCTACCGGGGTATAGCGTCGAATTTGCAGATTTCCTCCCAACATCAAGATGGGAATATTAATACTGCTCAGGAGATTTTGTAAATCGTTAGTGACTTGGGTGGACTCAATATTACGCCGTTGCAATTCCTCATTAATGGTATTTAGTTCTTCATTGGTGGCCTGAATTTCCTCCTTAGCCGTTTCTAATTCCTCATTGGTGCTTTGTAATTCTTCGTTGCTAGAAAGAATTTCTTCGTTAGCGGCTCGTAAATCTTGATTAGTGGCTTGCTGCTCCTCAATAATTGATTGCAGATACTCTTTATTGGCGCTTAACTCCTGTTTGAGTCGGTTAATCTCCTGCTCTTGATTGTTGGCCTTGCGTCGCCTAGACTGTCCAGAACCGGTAACTATCTGTGAAACAGCTGTTGAAGAGGATATATCTGTAAATAGAACTAAAAAGTACCATTCTCTAGCCGCATCTGGTTTAAATGGTACAATATCAATTCTTACCTGCCTGACTTGCTGATTATCTGTAATTTGTATCCCTGACTTATTCACCGGCACTTGTCGGTTTTTGGCTTGATGAATAGCGGTGCGTAATTCTAGCCGTAATTCGTCTTTCGCCATCTTCATTAAGTTAAAATTGGGTCTGCCTGGTGGGGGTTGCAGATAAGGACTGGTGTATCCCCGGAATTGCAAAATTTCCCAATCTTCGTTAATAATCACACCCACAGGAGCGTATTCATTTAAGACAATCCGGTCAGCTGCTTTGTATAATTCTACGTCATTCCATGCGTCTGCGCTCACTGCTGGCTGCGTGTTGAGAGTTTCTAAAGGATAGTTGTTCGTAATCAGATCAATGCCCAATCGATTTGGAGTGATTTTTCGGGAGTATATCTTATACTTTCTATCAACCAAACCAAACAAATAGGTGAACTCACCTACTGTTTCTGATGTGCCTAACATCAAAAAACCATTGGAATTCAAGCCGTAGTGGAAAATAGGCAGCAACTTTTTTTGTACTGCGCCACCCAAATAAATTAGCACATTCCGACAGGTAATTAAATCCAACCGGGAAAATGGGGGGTCGCTAATCAGGTTGTGTCTGGCAAAAACACACACTTCCCGCACTGGCTTACTAATTTGATAACCGCCCTCCACCGGTATAAAGAAGCGCTGTAGGCGTTCTGGTGAAATATCTACTACTTGATTTTTTTTATAAATACCGTTGCGCGCTTTTTCAATTACTGATTCATTTACATCAGTCGCAAAAATCTGGATAGGAATATTAATTACCTGATTACTTAAAAACTCTAGCAAGCAGATAGCAATAGAATAGGCCTCTTCACCTGTAGAACAACCTGCTACCCAAATGCGGATGGGTAAGTTTGGGGTTCTATCTTTAGTAATAATGGGAAAAACTTCGGTTTTTAAGGCTTCAAAGGCTTCAGGATCACGGAAGAAACTAGTAACGGTGATGAGTATATCTTGATATAAAGCGTTAACTTCTGCGGGGTTCTGTTTGAGATAACAGACGTAATCTTCTAGCCTATCTAATTTATATAAAAGCATCCGCCGGATGATGCGCCGCTTTAAGGTTGTTTTCTTGTAATGGCTAAAGTCCACTTTTGTCGCATTTAGCAGCAGAGTGAAGATGGTGGACAGGGCATCTCCTGTTTCATGTATTGTATTATCTATGGCTTTGACTGAGGTGGGATGATTAACGTAAGGATGACGACTGATATTGGCTAATTCTTCGGCAATTTGTTTTGGTGTCAAAATAAAATCTACATACCCAGAAACCACAGCTGTATTCGGCATGGTATTTACTTTTGCCGATTCTTCACACTGAGCAAAAGTAATTCCACCCGCTGCTTTGATGGTTTCTGAACCCTGTGTACCGTCGCAGTCACCCCCGGACAATACAACGCCAATGGCTTTGTTACCCCGGTCTTCTGCTAAGGAAATAAAGAAAGTATCAACTGTCATGGAAAATCCGTGAGTCTTGGGTCGCGGACTTAGTTTCAGCACCCCTTGATTAATGGTCATCATGGCATTAGGTGGAATGACATATACATGATTTGGTTCTACAATCATGCCATCCTCTACTTCTACCACAGGCATTTGGGTGGCGCGAGAAAGAATTTCCGTCAATAAACTTTTTTGATGGGGACTCAGATGTTGCACCAAAACGAAGGCCATACCGGTATCAGTAGGTAAATGGCTCAGTAATTCTCGGAAGGCCTCTAATCCTCCCGCAGAAGCACCCATCCCCACAATGGGAAATAATTCGTTTTGGCTCACCTGTTCGCCTTCTGAAGCGTTTGATGGATATTTATTGCTGGAAGGGCGAGAAATCATGATTTTTAGCCGAGCAGATTTCGGGAAATTGTTGTCTAGTTATCCTGGTTCTACTCTAGCTAAAACTAACTCACGAATGTAGACATCTGCTCAAAGCTAGAAAGTAATGTTTATGCACTACGGCAAGATTTAAGTAAAATTAAATTACGGCAAAACCCGCATTCATCCAGAGATATAGTCTATGCAGCTACTTAAAACAACCGATACAGATTTTTCCGTTAGATTCAAAGCACTGGTGAGCGATCGCCGGGAAACAACGGTTGATGTTAGTGGTACAGTTAAAGATATTCTGGCTGATGTGAAAGTGCGCGGCGATGTGGCAGTTAAAGAATATACCAACCGCTTTGATCATTATAGTCCCCCATCCCTACATTTAAGCGCCGATTTTATCGCCGCACAAGCAGCACAATGTCCGCAAAATGTCAAGGAATCTCTCCAACTAGCAGCCGACAGAATCGGTCCTTTCACCAAAAACAACTCCCCCAAAATATTGGTTACACCGACACAGTAGGAGTCAAACTAGGATTAAATTGGGTTTCCCTCTCCCAGGTGGGTATCTATGTCCCCGGAGGACGCGCCAGTTATCCGAGTTCTGTACTGATGAATGCCTTACCTGCTAAAATAGCGGGAGTGGATAGGATTGTCATGGCAGTACCTATGCCAGGGGGTGCGATTAACCCCGCAGTCCTCGCGGCCGCCCAAATTGCCGGGGTGACAGAAATTTATAGTATAGGGGGAGCACAGGCGATCGCCGCTTTAGCCTATGGTACAGAAACTATTACCCCTGTAGATAAAATTGTCGGTCCAGGTAACGCCTATGTTGCCGAAGCCAAACGCCAGGTATTTGGAACAGTGGGTATTGACAGTGTAGCCGGTCCATCGGAAATTTTGGTAGTAGCAGATAGCCAAAATAACCCAGAATGGATAGCCTGGGATTTGCTATCCCAAGCAGAACACGACCCCAGCGCCCAGTCAATTTTAATTACCGATTCTGCCCAGTTTGCCGAGAATGTGATACAATGCATTGAGCAGATTCTTACCCATCTCCCCAGCAAAGAAGTAGCAACCGCCAGTTGGCAAAAACATGGCGCGGTGATTTTAGTGGAAGACCTCACCGACAGTATACCACTATTAAATCAGTTAGCCCCCGAACACGTCGAACTGTGCATAGATAACCCCCAACTATTTGCTGATCAGATTAAATGTGCGGGAAGTATGTTTTTAGGACGTTACACCCCAGAAGCCATTGGGGATTACCTAGGCGGACCTAACCACGTACTTCCCACCGCCCGGTCAGCCCGTTTCGCCTCCGGTTTGAGTGTCTATGACTTCCTCAAGCGAATTACCTATTTAGAGTGTAATCAAGAAGCACTGCAAAAAATAGGTAAGGCCGCTGTAACTCTAGCAGAAACTGAAGGTTTACCAGCCCATGGCGGTAGCGTATCTATCCGCCTACAGTGACCCTGAATTAATTACCTGACTCCCATGACTGCGGGGGTCATCTTGATTATTAACCGGTGCTACTGGGGCGCGAAATTGGGACACTTCCCCGCTAGTTTGCCCATAGGGTAAAGATGACCCGGTAACTAAGGCTTCTAAGTTACTGGCCATGACCGTACGGGGTTGATCTCCGATGCTTTGGGCGATGGTTTCCCCATCTGCACCTAAAAAGACAAAGTGGGGAATACCATCTACTCGGTATTTGAGCATCTCTGGGAGCCACTTGTTATTATCTACATTCAACATGACAAAGTTTACTTTGTCGCCATATTGTTGTTTGAGTTGGGCAACATCAGGAGCCATTTTTTGGCAGACAGTACACCAGTTAGCGTAAAATTCGACTATTGACGGTTTACCGTTGCTGATAGCCATTTCTAAGGGAGTTGATGCTTTATCTAGGTCGGCTAAAGAGGCGGAGGTTGTCTGGGTTTTCAATCCTAATATTAAGGCTACGCTCAGAGCGATCGCTACTATGGCAATTAAGAAGTTTCTCACCCTGGTTCCGGAGGTGGTTTGAGGCTGAGAAGTAGAATTAATAGGGTATTCTGTAGTCATGGTTAATTTATTAACAGTTATTAACTATTGTGATTTTTATATTGGGAAGTATCAAGTATTTGTATTTGACTTGTATTATAGCCTTTTTTAGGCTCATGAAGTACACACCAATTCCCTGTTCCCTGTTCGGTGTGTTCCCTGTTCCCTCAAACTAAAAAAATTGTACCTCACGAGCATGGGAAATGCTATAACGTGAGTTCGATGGAACTAAAAAATGGCAGGAGGTAGAGCAAGCAAATATTGTGGGTAGATGTCATAGTTATGTAGAGGCTTTGCTTCAAGAATTATTACATCAAATTCAGCAAAATCACAAAGTGAGACTGGAATGATTTGACTATCTGCTACTGCAACGCTAAATGTAACTTCATAGCATCATTGACCAAATCTATCAACTCTTGACTTAAACACCCTACCACATCTCCTAAAATGCGCTGTTTAGAAATTGTCCGAATTTGTTGCGCTTGCACCCTAGAAGGTTTAGATAAACCCGAATCTTCTGGATTTAATAAAACCTCAAAAGGATATACACGACTGGTATTAGATGTAATGGGTAAAATCGTTAACGTAGTAGAAGCATTATTATTATAGCAATCCTAAATAATTCATGAACAATTTCTGTTCCCTGTTCCCTGTTCCCTGTTCCCTTTCCTCACTCATAATTTCTCAAGTCAAATAGGATGACTATATAATCATTGCTAACAATGATTACAGGACGGCGTTTATCCATTTCTGACCCCGCTGCGGGACTAAGATTTGCAAAGTATATTTCACCACGTTTCATCACTGAGTCCATCCCCTACGGTTAAATCCCATTCTGGGTCAATTTCCTGCGCTGCTTCCCGGTAAGCTCGCTCTAATTCTTGATAACGCAATAGCTCTATAGCTAATTCAATTACTTCTGAACGAGATTTACAGCCTTTATTTAATTTGTAATTTTCAATAAACTGCAATAAAGAGGATGGTAAAGAAATAGAAATTTTTTCAGATTGCATAATACTACCAAATGGTAATTTTATGTTTACTACTTTAGAGTAGGATAAATGGTTAAAGATAGCCAAGCAATCAAAACACACATATTTTGTTCACTTCAAGCATTTGTTAGTTTAGAAAAAATGCGCTCTGAAAACCTCATTTCTAATTGGTATGAATTGCCAATAAATTTATTTACTTTAGTTGTGCGCCACTACTTGTACTGGTAGTTGTTTCGAGCGTGTAGGGTGTTTTTGCCAGCACCATTGAAGGTCAGTTTGGTGACTCTTCAAGAATCCCCCGGCTTTAGACGTGGGGAGTGTCAAGGTTAACGGCTTCACTTGTATGTATTCTGCTAAAACCTAATTATGGTTGGGGGATGATTGCATCTGTACTGAGGCGATCGCCTTTAACATCGCCTTGCGCAGGTATTATGATGAGGTTTGACCCCACCCCCAACCCCTCCCCTTACAAAGCTATCCATTACCCGGATCTTTCTTAACATTCGTGAGAGCGATCGCTCGCAAACCCCCAAACCTTAATCCTCCGTTGATGATTATCAATAAAATAAGGTTTTTATCAATAAGAATAAGGTACATTTTGTCAAGAGTAGGGAAATTTTCAAGCGTTGAAACCGTTGCCACATAAATGTTTCAAGATTGTTAAGAAAAATGTGGGTAATGAATAGCCTTACAAAGGGAGGGGAGTGTATAGAGTGGCGATCGCCTTACAGCAGCGTTGCGCGATCTGCTTGCAGCAGCGCTTCGCTATCGCATATAACCTCGTACAATTCCTTCAATACTTCTGCCATACCTTTCCTTACCGGTAATTTCTCAACTCAAATACGAGTTTTATATAATAATGAGGTGTTCTTGAAATCAAAAACGTGAAATCAGTAGAACTATTTACGGGTGCTGGAGGTTTGGCTTTAGGGACAGCTAAGGCTGGGTTCCATCATTTGGCACTCGTCGAACGCGATAAGCACAGCTGCCACACAATTCGGGAAAATCAACAGCGCGGGGTATCTGTTGTTAGGGATTGGCGCGTCCATCAGATGGATGTCCTGGATTTCGATTTTTCTAGTGTTGGTGGGGAAATAGATTTACTGGCTGGTGGTCCACCGTGTCAACCGTTCTCGATCGGGGGAAGACATGGTGCCCACCTCGACAAACGGGATATGTTTCCCCGGTTTTTTCAAGCGGTACGGGAGTTACGCCCTAAAGCTTTTTTGATTGAGAATGTGCGTGGGTTATTGCGTCAAAATTTTATCAATTATTTTAAGTATATTAACTTACAGCTTGCCCACCCTGAGATGCAGCCCAAACAGGATGAGTCTTGGGTTGACCATTTGGCGAGGTTGCAAGGCCATCACAATAGTGGTGTTAGGGATGACCTTGGTTATCGGGTCACGTTTAGGTTGCTGAATGCGGCGGATTATGGAGTAGCGCAGAAACGGGAACGGGTTTTTATCGTGGGTTTTCGTGACGATTTGAATGTTAATTGGTCTTTTCGCGAACCAACCCACACCGAAGAAGCCTTGATTTGGCACAAGTGGGTAACGGGTGAGTATTGGGAGAAACACGGTGTTTCTAGTAATGACCGTCCGGAAATACCAGCAAAATTAAAATCCCGTTTGCAACGATTTGGCACAAATTTGTTAAGTACAATGACTGCTCCTTGGTGTACGGTTCGGGATACTATTTCTGACTTGCCACCACCCGAAAACGTCGATATAGCAGCATCGATACCCAACCATGTTTACATCCCAGGAGCAAAAAGTTATCCAGGACATACGGGTAGTAATTTGGATGAGCCGGCGAAAACTTTGAAAGCGGGGGTGCATGGTGTCCCTGGTGGAGAGAATATGCTGGCTTTGCCTTCTCGGGAAGTGCGTTATTTTACAGTGCGGGAGGCAGCGAGATTGCAAACTTTCCCCGATGATTATTGTTTTCCCTGTACCTGGGGTGAGTCGATGCGACAAATTGGCAATGCGGTTCCCGTCACCCTAGCTTATATTATTGCCGCCAGTATCCGCCAGCATTTAGAGGAATTACCCCCTCAACTTCCTTCGGGGTCAAGCGTTGGCGGAAAAGTTCTGAGTCGTTAGGGGAAAATTTGCCTTGGGGAACAGTTCGCAGGAAGATATAGGTGCTGTTGAGTCATAAATTGCCCATGTCCCCTAGAGGTTTTTCAAGCACCCCCCAGTTTACGCGACCAATTAATTGAGTTTCAGGCTAGACAGCAATGCCATCCCCTTACGCAACTGGAAGATTTTAAAGAGGAGTTGGCTGGCTATGTGGGTATTTATTTGCTTTATTACAGGGGTGAGTTCCCCTTGTATTCAGGTGTTCGGGTTGCGAACCAAACTGCTTGCTGTATGCCGATTTATATTGGCAAGGCTGAGAATCCGGGTAAGCGTACTGGGAAGGGAAGCATTGCGGGAGGCTTGATTGGGCGTTTGCGGGAACATCGCAGTTCCATCCTTCAAGCCACAAATCTAGATGTTGGGGATTTTGATTTTGCAGTGGTAGCAATGGCGGTGGATTTGGTTGCTTGGGCAGAAGCTGTGTTGATACGGCATTTCCAACCCCTGTGGTGCAGCGTTATTTCTGGTTTTGGTATCCATGCACCGGGTAAGGGACGAGGAGCACAGATGCGTTCGATGTGGGATGAAATACATCCAGGTCGATCATTTGCAGTGCAGTTACCAGCAAATCTGGTTACAGTTGGGGGTTTACAACCCCGGGTGGGGCAACACTGTCAGAATGTGGCGGTGCGGTTGGGGTGTCCGACGGAGGAACGGTAACAACCGTATTTATTGGTGGTTAATGGTTTTGCTTTTGACCGCAGTCCCGTGGGTTTGTTTGTAAAATTGCGAAGGCGATCGCCTTGCAGCAGCGCTTCGCTATCGCCTTTAATATCGCCCTGCGCAGGTATTATGATGAGGTTTGACCCCACCCCCAACCCCTCCCCTTACAAAGGGAGGGGAGTGTATAGATTGGCGATCGCCTTTAATATCGCCTTACCATCCCCTCCCACAGTCACACAGATCCCCGACTTCTAGCTAAATTATCCTAGACTATCTCTAACGATCTAAGAAGTCGGGGATCTTAACCACCCGACATCTGATTAACAATATTCATAGTTTCCACACTCACCCTACACACCCGCATTAATAAATCTATCACCTGTTCTTTATAGTCTGCAAACCGGTAAGTATTAAACTTTTCCGCAATAGTCGGGTCTTTGGGTTTCTTCTCTTTATATTGATCTAAAATCCATTCTAAGGCGCAACGATTGCCTAACATATATTCCCATGCTATACTGGGTATACCTTGTAATGTGGTTACATCATCTAAGATAATACTCCCCTGGGTTTTATCAGCTTTTAACTTCGCCTTCGGTGTGGTTTGGTTACCTTTTAAGGGAATATCAACCCGACTGAGTTTGTAGGGTGTGACGGTTTCATAATTAATATGTAAATCCATCAGTTGTTTTCCCCAGTCCACCCATTGGGGAAAGTTATCATATAAAGGTAAGCGGGGAAAGTCTCGTTTTAAATTGAGTTCGTATTTTTGGCGGTACTCTGGGTTATGTAGCACTCCATAGGTGTAGTGGAAGATATCTATTTTAGTAATTGTTGTGTCTTGGTAATGGGTTTGAATTTGTTTTAGTCCCCAGTCGGTGATGTTATCTATGCGGTTTCCTTTTTGGTCGTATCTGTACAGGGGGAGACATTGGGAATCACCTGTTAGGTGTAAATCAATTATTGTATTACTAGCTAAACAATGAAAGGATTTTGTATTTCCTAATGCAGAATAGGCAATATATTTATTGTCAAGGTTATTTATAGAATAAATATTTAGCCATTGCAACATCATGGCATTTAAATGTTTATCAAAATATAGGTAATTTTTGGTAAATGGACGATATAAACTATTTACGATTTGATTAGAATGAAATGTTTTTTTAATTTTGTTATTTAAAAATTTAATTAATTCTCTGTCCCATTTAATTTTTTCTTTAGCATTAAAGTTTTGATCTTTTAAAGTTTCTTGATAAACCGATATAAAGAAATCCATTTTATTTTTAAGATTTTGATAAGATAAATCATAAACCCATTCATCTTTTTTAGTTTTTAATCCTGTTGTAAACAACTTAAATACAGCTTCTTGTCCCTTACCTGCTTTTACATTCTTATCAACCACAGGTAAAAGACTATCAAAATCATTATCAGTTTGATTTATCCAGTTATGCTTTTTATCCGGTGTAATATGTTCAAAAGGAATTTGATTAAACTTGGTATTAGATAAAAATCCTAACTTCTCACCTGCTGTTTCAAACTCAGGACGACGAATATAAAATATTTGACATCTATTAAAATCAGTATCCGGTTTTTTTACCATCAACATAATAGCTACACCAGTTTGAATCCCAAAAACATTATGTGTAGTTCCTGAAAGTTTGGGATTTTTCCTGACATCCCCATGTAAATCTATAACGTAAATGTAATTAAAATCATCACTGACCGACTTTCTTAACCCATCAAATGTGATACTATCAATAAAAGAATTATTACAAATAAAAGCAATAATCCCATTATCACCCAACCTATCAGAAGCCCATCTAATAAACCGGGTATACATATCATACAGGACAATATTATTTTGAGCTTGACTATATTTAACGTAACTCGCTTTAATTAACCTATCTATTGCCTCATAACCCCGATTAGCATTATCATCATTAAAATTCTCCTGTTTTGCATTATAAGGAGGATTGCCAATAATCACTGAAATAGTTCTATCATTCTGTCTTTTAATCCTCGCTGTATTCTCCACAGTCATCGCAAACAAATCCATCTGCTTACCCACAAACAGCGTATTATCTAAAGTATCCACAAAACAGATATTTTCAAACTCCTCATATACCCCCATCTTCTGCTTATAGGTGTACTCAATATTCAAATTCGCAATATAATAAGGTAAAATCGCCACCTCATTACAGTGGATCTCATGCTTATACTTGTACTCTAAGCAATGAGCAGGTAAATAATCAATCAACTCAGTCACAAAGGTTCCCGTACCCGTCGCTGGGTCTAAAATCTCTACATCCCGATCAGCTAACAACTTTCCAAAATGTTTATGTACTAAAAAGTCCGTGCTTTCAATCATAAACCGGACAATCTCGTTAGGAGTATAGACAATTCCTAACCTATCCGCTGCTTTGGGGTTATAAGCTTTATAAAAGTTCTCATACAAAGACTTCAGAAATCTTTGTTTTTCTTGATGATTAGCAATATTAGCCGCTGTGCGCCGAATTACGGCATAATACCTTTCAATACTCCCTAAAGCGTTACGTTTCACACTTCCAGTAAAGAAGGTAGCAATTACCCCTTGTAACTCCCGTGCGACATTGTTTTCTGTGTGAAACTGAGATTCGTTAAAAATATTGAGAAAAATATCCTCTGTGAGGATGTGCTGAATCATCATTTCGCGAATATCAATTAAACTGATTTCTGGGTTAATGGACTCCTGACAGATTGACCAAAACTTATTCCTTGCTGTTTGAAAATTACTGTTAGTTTCCCCTTGACTATCAATCAAATCTCTGAGATAATCTAAGATAGTGGGTAAATCTTGCCTAAAACTATCTATAGCTGACCGAAAATCTCTAACTTCCGGTCTGACATAATTAATAAAGTTGGTAATTAGTGTATCTAGAGCTTCAGCATCTTTCATCGATACCCGCTGGGTTTCTGTGGCGTTTTGAATTAAAACCGCAGTTTGGGAATCTTCAAAGAGGATGTTACTACTAGGATAACCTTTATTTAACTTTTTGTCTATTTCTTCGTCTAAGTTATCATATTGGTCTTTACTTTCCCAGTAACCCCAATCTAATCGCAAAGCATCTTTAACCGTACCATCGGGATAAACTAGTTTACCATTAGGTAATTTAAAATCCAATTCGGGAATTAGTAAAAAGTCTCTGGGTTTGCAATATTCATTTAAGAGGTTTTGAAAAGCCACGCGAATAGAAGTTTCTTTGCGGGAACCGCCAAACTGGATAATTTTGGCTACTTCTGCTTGGTACTGGCTAATCAAAAGTCTGGACATGGGGAAACTAGGGGATATACAAGGGCAGAAATTTAAATATAAAGGATAGCTGTTAGTGATTTAGCAGACAGTTTATTAAAATTTATACAAGTGTAAATAACTTTAAGTTAGAATAACTGTAAGTTTGTCATCTACCCTAGGGTAGAGATAAAACCCCCCATGTGATCTATCATCTATTCGTTTATATCCACTATCTGTTGTTAAACGCAAAGGGCGCAAAGTTTGGCGCAAAGGTACGCAAAGGTTTATTGGCGGTCTAGAGTATGATCACATACATGATTTTTTAGTCAGATTTATCTGACTTTAGCTATTAGACGGGGGTTTCTAACCCCCGGTTCTCTATGTAGCATTAAATGTAAATTTTACACCGTTCTGGTTAAGGTTTATTTGTTTTGGGTCTGTGCGGTGATGATGTGGTGATTTTAAATGAGCCGGATTTTCAACCCCGGAAGTGGTGATAGTAACTTTTAGACGGGGGCGATCGCCTATAACAGCAGCGCGCACCTTTTTCAGGTTAATGAAGTATACACAAATTTCCTATTACGGTGTTCGGTGTGTTCGGTGTGTTCCCTCAAACTAAAAAACTTTGTACCTCACGAGCATGGGAAATGCTATCAGAATTAGAGGATGTTTGATAAGTTTTATAAGGTGATTTTAGACACTTCTTGATCCCCCCTAACCCCCCTTAAAAAGGGGGGAACTAGAGTCAAAGTCCCCCTTCTCAAGGGGGATTTAGGGGGATCTAAAAATATTAGATACACTAATCATGACTTTCCAAACATCCTCTTAGGGATAAGGATAAAGTAAGTTACCAGTCTCTCGTCTTAATACTATAATTTCTGTGTTCAAATTTTCTTTTACTACCTCTTCTGTTGCTTTGATAGTATAACCAAATATCATTTTTATATTCTGGTCACAATATCGGCTAGGGTAAACTTTTGTTTGTATTATATCAAAACCAAATTTTTCAATATACTTAAAAATCAATTGCTCTAAACACCAAATTCTCCCCTCAAGATTTTCAATAATCTCAGTAAAACCAGACTTTATTAAAGCCCTTAAACAGCATTTATCGTGGGTTAATAAATAATTATTGGTATAACCCTGTTGACTCAGGTAGAAAATATAACTGATTAAAATTGCTTCTCCTTGATCAATTGTATCTGTTTTATCATTGCTTCTTCTACAAGAATCCATCAGTCTCAAATAAATATCTCTATCAATATTAGGATTATGCTCTGAAAGAGTTGCACAATTTTCAACGATTTCTAATGCTTTTTTAATATCAAATTCTGTAGAATTATTGTCGGCTTTATTCCCTCTTCTACGTTTAATTTGCCTGTTTACATCAAATTTATATTTGAAACTATCAAGTATTTGTATTTGACTTGCATTAATCTTAAATGTCATCAGGGTTTCATTAAATAAATCGCAGGTAGCCAGTTTAAGAATAATATCATTATCTAAACAGTAAAATGACCCTGAGAAAATTAAACTCCTAAGACTTTTTCTAAATACTCATAGCTTTCATCATTAAACTTGTCCCAGTCTAATCTCTCAGCTAAATATTCATTAACAAGTTGACCATTAGCTAAGGAGTCTAATTTCTTTAAAGCTTTCTGAACAAAACCCCAGTTTTTCTTTGTGTGCCAACCATAATTAAGTACAATTGAGTCCACATGAACATGAGGATTTTTTTGACAGATTAATTGAGCGTACTTAATTAACTGGTTATGCTGAAAAATACGCTGATCTTCTAAACAATTATCACAATCACCTAATAATAACTGAGTAGCAAATTTATTTGCTTGACATTCATCATCATCATTTTGATTACAATCATACTTTATTTCTTCATCAACTAAAATACCTTCTTTTAGATGTCCTAATGCTAAGTGACCTAATTCATGGGCTAAGTCAAAAGCTAATCTAGCAGAGTATTTATGTTGGGAACTGAGAATGATTACAGGACTATTAAACCTCCATTGAATTAATGCAGCAAACTTCTTGATCTTCGGAGGGAAATTGTTAAAATAAACAACAACTATGCCCTTACTCCAACAATATTCGAGTAAGGATTTTAAATTAACAGTGGTATGATTTGTTAAAATTTCTGCTCTAATTTTCTTAACATCAGTGGGTAAAGATGTAAAATTGGCTTCCGTACCGTAGGCAGTTAACTCAGCTACCCGACTAGCTAAAGCTTGAGCCACATAAGGGTGATCCTGATTTTTGCTGTTATGCTGCTTAAACTTAGTAGGAGGGGAGGAATTAAACCTAATGTTTTCTTCTACCAACAAGGATTCTAAGTTAAGGTTAAGGTGATCAGCGATATAACCAGCCCCTTCTAACACAGCCATGGGTTTATCGTTGAGTTCATCATTCCACCAACTTGGTAAACCATTATTTTTTACATAGTCTTGGTTTAACCCAATTTTGGATAGTTTAGCGTAGAGGGATGACATAGTAAGTGTTGCTGTCATTGTTTTGTCCTCCTGATGCTAAAAGTTAGGCCTTTGTCCTAATTTCAATCTTTGATGGATATTCTCCATTGATTATACATCCTTTTCAACACCCTTTTACATAACTTCAACAAAGCCTTATGGCTAACCACGGGGAATGGGAGTAGATAGAATGGCGATCGCCTTTAACAGCAGCGATTACCCTATCGCCCTAGAGTTAAAATTTAAAAAAAGACTAAAGTCCCTGCTGAACCTGTGAAAAAACGAGTTACCCTCACTTTTCCTAAACGGGCTATTCAAATGCCAGTTACTTACTTACTGGCTAAAGAATTTAACGTTGCTGCCAATATTATCCGCGCCCAAGTGGCTCCTAACCAAATTGGCAAACTTGTGGTAGAATTGTCTGGAGATATTGACCGCTTAAATGAAGCTATTGAGTGGATGCGATCGCGCCATATCAGTGTTTCTCACAACCTAGGTGAAATTGTCATTGATGAGGATGTCTGTGTCCATTGTGGTTTGTGTACTGGGGTTTGCCCTACAGAAGCCCTGAGCTTACAACCGGAAACATATAAATTGACATTCACGCGATCGCGCTGTATTGTTTGTGAACAGTGTATCCCTACCTGTCCAGTACAGGCGATTTCCACTAATCTGTAATTAATCCAACTTACGTCCCCCTAAAAATACCGTAGAAAGTTGTGATGCGCGGATTTCTTCACGCACAGCCATGAGAATTTTACCAAGATGGTTTTGACCGGTTTTTTGTACCCCACAACCCCAGAAATAATCATTGGGGGAGTTTTCCACTAGGGTTTGATTACCTGTGTTCAAAAGAATTTTTTTAATGTCGCCATGAGTCATAAACTTTTGCAGTACGGCTTGTCCCATAACTTGGGTTTTGACTATCTCCCAGTCTGGACGCAGTTGGCGAGTAGGACAGCGGCCTAAAGCCGCTGCTGCTTCCGGGGTTTCGGCTGCATGAATCACAGGTATAATAACTGCATCTACACTGCCGACAAATTTTTGTGCTTGATAATAATGCTCTACAGTGGGCCAGTAAGTACCATGAATTGTGATCCCGTGGGGAGAAAAGTTAGAAAAACAGCCATAAGGTTGCCACACCTTGTAAAAGTATATGGTCATTTGAAAATTTATCTTTCTATATCTACATCTATAATGCCTGTAGATGCTAACAAGAAGTCCTAGAATTTGATCATCACTAGGGTGATGTCACCCAACCCAAGATTAGTCAACAAATTTGGGTCGGTCATTCCGGTTGGACTCCAACTTTAACTGCAAACTTTGCCAATCTTGCTGTTCAATCAGGTTAGTTAATTCATCTAGCCTTTGGCGATACTGATGTAGTGAACTCAGTAATGCTTGGCGGTTATATTTTGCCATCATTACTCCTAATTCCGGATTACCGCCACCCACACGGCTCGTATCGCGAAAACCTGAACTAGCAAGGTTTTGGGCTAGTTGCAGTACTTGGGAGTCTGTTTCGCCCATACAAGTAGCAATTAAGGACGCACTCACCATGACAGGTAAATGGGAAATTAAACTCACCGCTGTGTCATGTTGCTCCGGTGGGCAATAATAAAGATTAGCCCCCAGCGATCGCACAATTTCTGCTATAAGTGAAATTGCTGTTTTGGGTGTGGTAGCATCTGGTGTCAAGACATAGGGTCTACCCATAAATAAATGCCGTTGAGCCGCATCTATACCACTATCTGTTGTTCCGGCCATGGGATGACCACCAATAAAATTTTCCCATATAGGGGCGATTTTCTGGACTATGGGGGCTTTAACTGAACCAACATCAGTGATCACAGTAGTGGCAGGTAAATAATTAATTAGCTGCTGGAATTGCGGTATAATCATACCTATGGGTGTACAAATAAACACTACATCTGCGGCGGCTAACAAACTCATGTCCACAGATGCTTGATCAACAATACCAAGAGCGATCGCACGTTTACAGGTAGACTCCTGACGAGTCACCCCTAAAACATCATAACCGAGCGATCGCAAATCATAACCCAAAGAACCACCGATGAGTCCCAGTCCTAGAATCCCAATTTTCATCTTCTTAGATTTTAACTATAGGGTTAGTGTACCTATTCAAGCCAGAAACGCTATATGTATTTTGTGCATACATCAACAATACTTGTGTCACACTTATTAGTGTACTATTCAAAATTATGGAGCAAGTAAATGCGTGCCTTTAATAGAATGATGGGTCGAACTCGCTATGTAGTTTGTCGCTTGTTTTTACATCTAGCTGGCTCTGAGGTTGCACCGATTTTAGGAGTATTAAATAGTACAGCTAGGGATGCCATAGAAGCTGAAGGTGACCTGCAAGAACTGGGAGAAGGATTAGTCGAAATTTGCGAAACCCTCTTGCGATATGATCAAGCTTGGCTGTCTGCTGCCAATGAAGGCGACGTATTTTGGGATGAAGGTGAAGCGGGAGATTACGTCAACGAATTATTTAGTGATTCCGCCCAACGCTACGGCGCAGAGTTTGATACCAGTTCCAATTCAGGTTCAAATCAATCTTTTTCCATACCTGTAACCCGGAATGTGATTGTGATGTTGACTGTAGCCTATGAAGGAGAAGTTCCCAATTTAGAAGCAGACTTGTCCAACATCCCCGCATTAAAAGATGGTTTAAAAGCTTTAATCAATCTGCACTATCAAGAAAAACTGCGCGCCATTCAAGTACATTTCTCCCCAGCACAGTTAGGAGATCAACTGACTAATGATCAGCTGTTGCAATATTACCCAGAATTAATTCCTTTGTAACTGGTTGGGTAGTCTCTACATTCCCACCCCCATAAAACCTTGTTAAGCTGAAAAATAGGACATAGTAAAACGCTCATGAGCATATTACGAAAATTTACAGTGATTTTTTTAGCACTGACTTTGTGCTTAACAACCGTAGCCTGTGGTAATTCTAACCAAACCACCCCTGAAACTAGAAGTGTTAGCCCCACCTCTACAGCTAGCAAGCTCAATGATGGTGAGTATCAGGTGCAACAAGCTAGTTTTGACGATGGCACTGGGGAGTATACACTGTTTTTACTCAACAGTAGACCCCCAACCTTTAAAACTGAAAATTTGCAAATGGCAAGGCTCACCGATGAACAAATCCAGGAGGGAAAAAAGACTTCTTTGAAGGTGGAAAACGGAGAACCCGCCTTGTATATGACCGAAGACTTTAAAATTGAGTACGTCCACAACGTCACTGAAACACAAACCAATCCCCAAACAGGACAACAAGAAACAGTGGTAGTGCGACGAGAAAGCAACTTCTGGGCACCTTTTGCCGGCGCTGTAGCTGGTAACATCGCCGGTCAGGTAATCGGTAATATGTTATTTAGACCCCAATACTATGTACCACCTGCTTATCAATCAGGAGGGGTGCTAACTGGTTACGGTGGTTATGGTAGTACCTATAATCAAGCAGTGAATAACTATCGGACTCGCTACAATGCACCACCAGCAGTGGAGCGCAACCGCACGACTTTCCGCACCACAGGTAACATTAGAAGATCATCCCCTGGTAGTTCAACCGTACGCACTACACCACCGACGAATACCACCAATCGCCCCTCTGGTTCCGGTTTTGGTAGCAGTAATCTCAGACCTTCTAATAGATCCGGTACCACTAGACGCAATACTGGTAGTGGTTTTGGTTCTGGTGGACGTTCTACACGTAGTCCCAGTCGCTCTTTTGGTTCTGGTAGAAGAAGGTAAAGCCGGCAGCACGCTACGCCTTAGCGTGCCGCAAACACTCCTAGTTAGCTGTAGCAACCACCGGTTCGGGCCAACGTCTCACAGCCTGACCAATCACTGCTAATTCCTGCATTAAGGAATCAAAACGTTCTGGTGTCAGAGATTGGGGTCCATCAGATAAAGCTTTGGCTGGGTTGGGGTGGACTTCAATCATCAGGGAATCGGTTCCAGCAGCGATCGCCGCCATAGCCATTGCTGGCACAAAATCCGACCAGCCAGTACCATGACTTGGGTCAATCATAATCGGTAAGTGAGTGAGCTTCCGCAATACCGGCACAACTGATAAATCTAAAGTATTGCGAGTGTGTTGGCGGTCAAAAGTCCGAATTCCCCGCTCACATAGAATTACATTGGAGTTTCCCGCCGCTAAAATATATTCAGCTGCCATCAACCAATCTTCAATAGTAGCAGCCATGCCTCGCTTTAATAGAACTGGTTTTGGTTGCGCCCCCACCTTTTTGAGCAGGGAGAAATTTTGCATATTCCTAGCTCCCACCTGAATCACATCAGCCACCTCGGCGATCATATCCAGTTCCGCAGCATCCATAACCTCAGTAATAATACCTAAACCACTTATTTGCCGTGCCTGAGCCAGCAGTTCTAAAGCACTCTCACCATGACCTTGGAAGGCATAGGGCGAAGTGCGAGGTTTATAGGCTCCACCACGTAAAAACTTCGCTCCTGCGGCTTTCACCCGCTGGGCCGTTTCCACGATCATTTCTTCATTTTCTACCGAGCAAGGGCCAGCAACAACAACTAGGGGATGGTCTTCTCCAAATACAACATCACCATTGGGAGTATTAACCACTACCTCAGAGGCTTGTCCATGTCGAAACTGGCGGCTCGCCCGTTTGTATGGTAACTCCACCCGCAATACCTGCTCGATCCATGGGCTGAGTTCCTGAATCTGTAACGGGTCTAAACTGGCTGTTTCACCTACCAGACCAATTACCACCTTGTGTTGACCGATGATTTTTTCTGGTATGAGTCCCCAGGTAGTAAGTTCCTGGCTAATGCGGTTGATTTCCATTTCTGGGGAACCGCTTTTCATGACTATAATCATATAAAATTACCTGATTATTTGAATCAAACCGATACTTTTTTGCTAACATTCACTAACAAATACACTCTTTAAGAGAGGGCGCATCAACCAATGCACGTAGGAAAATCCCTCGCGCACCATTTATGTCCCGGCTCATTACCCGCCCATCAGATGGAGACTTAACGAATTTAGCACCACCAAGGTTAGGGATGATTTCACCAGTCCAACTGACTGTTTTTGATGTGTACGCTTCGTTGACATCCATAACTACTTTATTAGTTTCAAAAGCCTTATGCTTGAGAAAACACTTAAATCGGTAGTGAGAGAGTGTTAACATTTGGCGCACTGACTTTGACCTAATTCGTCGTTTCGCCTTCTGAGACATTTGGGATGTTTCAAAGGTTGGCAGTAAAATAATGTCAAAGTTATCAACCAAAAATCGAGCAGTTTTCTTGTGCAATTCGTCTACAAGGTTTTTGATTTTACCTCGCAGTCTACTAGCAGCAAGTTTCATCCTTCTTCTTTGTTTGCACTTGGCTTTAGTGAATTTAGAAATTAACTTATCTAAACGAAAACATAGTTTCTGAATTCCCAGATTAGCAGATGTGCCAATTTCACCAAAACTACATTCAGAAAAGAAGGTGATAAATGTTCTGATGCCGGGGTCAAGTGCTACAACACGTCCTTGGTTATCAGACTTCTGTTGCAGCACATCCTCTGGAACTGTCAAATAGTAATCACCGTATGCAAATACTAAACGACAGTCGCCAAAGCTTTGTGGTAAGGCTTCTTTCAAGGTTGCCTTACCTAATATAGTGTGGTAAATTCCCACATCTTTTACTGCGGATTTGGGAATGTAGCAAGATTGTACAGCGTCTTTTCTTGACCTAAATTTAATCTTGCTAATACCACCACCGGTTTTAAACTTTTTCTTGGCATTGCTGACAGACTTACAAGCATCTTTGATGGCAATTGATTTAATTTGATAAGGGACTGATTTACTCCATTCTGGTAGTCCGTTCATTATGTCAGTCTTAATCGCTTTCCAGTTAGCCTTAATGCTAGAGTCTTGCAGCAGTTTGACGGTGGTGTTGTAAACAAACCTGGATACACCAAACCACTGTTTAACGATCCGCCTCTGCTCGGTTGTGAGGAAGATCCGGATCTTCCTTGATTTTTTTACTGTACTTCCTGAGTCCGTGCATCCGACGAGAGAAGAGGTGGAGGATGGAGAGAAGATCCGAGGTAAGTTCTGACTCTGGGCAATGTACAGTGTTGTCGAGAACCACGATTCGTCCACCGTTTTGCTCGACCATGTACTCAATAAGCTCGAATCCAAACCTTGCGAGTCGGTCACGACAGGTAACAACAAGCGTGAGCTGATCTCCGAGCATAAGTCTGTCCAGTAAGGTTTGTAGTCCTTTTCTTTTAAAGTTGATTCCACTGCCGATATCTTTGATGATTTCGGCATCTGGGTAGAGTGATTGCATATAGGCGATTTGTCTACCAAGGTCGTCTCGTTGCTTGGTTGAACTAACTCGGCAGTAGCAGACAATGGAAGTTCTAGTGGCACCACGGAGGTAGGATTCAACGTTAAAAAGTCTTTGTCCTGCTTCGTTTTTGATGCTTTCAATCTTGCCATTGTCTGCGTACTTCCTTAAAGTGTTTGGGTGCAGTCCCAGTTGTTTAACTGCTTCTCGTAGTGGTACATAAGCCATACCACTATCTTAGCATTTATGAGGATATGTAATCTATTGTTAGTAAATAACTAGCTATTGGCTAACCTCAAACAAGTAGGAGACACATTATATTGTTTATTTTATTGAATTTAAATATTGAATTTAAATTAAGTTCAAATATATTTAGTTCCCAAACTCATCATCTGTGTATCATCCTCCTAAGGAAATATACAGATTGGCAGATGACGTTAAAAGATTAGGCGCTCAGTACTTATGCTGCCCAGTATAAGGTTTAATCAAATATCCCCAAGTTTTACTTAGGAATTTGGAAGTTAGGTAAAATGGCCTAACTTCACAATCTAGCCCATACCGCAGTTAGTCTGATACCTGAGCGCCAAGGCTCATAGGTTTTTTTGCCGAGTTTCGCGCCACACTTCCACCATTCGACCCCAATTGGTACTAAATTCGCCTAGACCCCATAGGCTCCCTGGTCTTTCTTCATCCCAAGAGGAGGAAAGAACACCATAAGTAATCCCCAAAACTCCAATGCCAAATAATCCCATATTCACCAATAACACGGCAATGGGAGGCAGTTGGATTTCTGTATACGTAGCCAGTAAATAACTCACTACTAGGGTTGTAATGCCCAAAGCTGTTGGTATACCACAGAATCCCGCCACACGCCGGATCATCCTTTGGCTAACAACCTCGGGAATGGCCATTTCTTCTTTAGTGAAAGGTGGCTGATTGCTAGGGGGTCTTTCTACAGTCTTTACCTGTGCTTGTGGTTTACTGGTGCCTTTGGTGGGTTTTTGGCGCTTGGTTTTTGGTTCAAAAGGTAAGGGGCTGCGATCGGATTCTTCAGCAGACATAAGCGATAATTCCTACCCACGAATACCGAGACGACCAATTAAATCTTGATATTTTTCCCGACTACCTTGTTGAATATAGGAGAGAAGACGCTTGCGCTGACCAATCATCTTCAATAATCCCCGACGGGAGGAATGGTCTTTTTTATTTGCCTGGAGATGTAAGCTGAGGCGACTAATGCGGTCGGTCAGCATGGCAACTTGAACTTCGGCAGAACCAGTATCGGTTTCGTGAACTTGATAGTTCGACATGATTTCTTGTTTGCGCTGTTGCGTCAGAGCCATGATAGATTCAGTTTCTAGTTATGTTAAATGTATGCAGCAATCTCCCATGATATCACAGCCGCCAAATTGTTGGTATGAATCAGCAATCAGTATTTTGGCTGTATGGGCCGGTATGTCGATATTTCAACTGCTTGTGTCAACTCCTACCCTAGCAACTAATGCAGTTTTTGGTAAGCAGCCAAAATAATCTTTTCAGTTTCATCCCAATTGATACATTTATCGGTTACGGAAACACCATACTTTAACTCTTCTCGCTTACCGGTTATGGGTTGATTACCTTCATATAGGTTTGATTCCAGCATTACACCTACTATTGATGTATTACCATCAACTATTTGTTGAATCACATCTTCTAATACATTCGGTTGTAATTTGTAATCTTTATTAGTATTTCCATGGCTACAGTCGATGACAATTCTTGGTGATAAATCCGCCTCTTTTAATTTTTCTTCTACCAGTTTGACATTTGCTGCTTCAAAGTTAGGCTGACTACCACCACGTAAAATAACGTGACCATAGGGATTTCCTCTAGTTTCAAATACACTAACCTGTCCTTTATGATTAATGCCTAAGAAACTATGAGGACTTTTAGCAGACTGTAAAGCATTTAAAGCGACTTGAATATTACCATCAGTACCATTTTTAAACCCTACAGGCATGGAAAGTCCACTAGCCATTTCACGATGGGTCTGTGATTCAGTAGTTCGTGCGCCAATGGCAGACCATGTGATCAACTCACTAATATATTGAGGTATGATGGGATCTAGTGCCTCTGTACCCGCTGGTAAACCCAACTCTACTATTTTTAGCAGTAGGCTACGTGCAGTTAATAAACCTTTTTCTACATGGAAAGAATCATCCATATCTGGATCATTAATCAATCCTTTCCATCCCACGGTAGTGCGGGGTTTTTCAAAGTACACCCTCATAATGAGTAGCAGTTTATCCTTCACTCTGTCAGATAAAACTTTCAATTTCTGGGCGTATTCCAGTGCTGCTTCTGGATCATGAATTGAGCATGGCCCAACTACAATGAATTTTCTGCTGTCCTGGAAATCTAGGATATTTTTGATTTCCTGTCTATATTGCCAAACATTCTGTTCAGCCAATTTAGTTAAAGGTAATTTTGTTTTGACTTCATTCGGCGTTAATAATACGTGAGAGTTCTTGATGTTAGTATTAAATAATTTATTGTGCATAGAGCCAAACTGGTGATTTTTGCTATTCTCCTGAGAGGATGTTGATCAATTATTTTCAGCCGTCTAGCCATTGCCATACTAAGTAGCATGATATTGACTCACTTTGCTTAAAATACTGCACTGTCCGTTGATTACACGGTAATAGGCATAGGGAATTGAAAACGCTGAGTTTTTCTTGAGTTCACCATGGGTGTAGTAGCGAATTATATGCGCACAAAATTTTTCAAACATCCTCTGAGGGAAAGTTTATATACCATTTTAAATCAAATTCACCACACTGAGTTACAGATTTTTCAAATAACCAAGAGTTTTGTCTGTTAATTTCTCAATTTAACCGGCAAAATCCTATTTGATTCCTTAAAATGGGCATAAATTCAAAAACCCGTTTTCTGGAAACTGGGGTAATTCTCTCTCACACCACAGTGGTTTAGACATAAGCTTACTCGGTTAAAATTATGTGTGCAATTAATTATACATATATTTGAGAAATCGAAATCAATGGACTAGTTCTCAATTGTTGTGTTTTCATCACTTTCAGCCATGAGCTTGATTGCGCGATCGCATTTTCGTTATAAACACCATTTTGTAGTTGAACAGTTATGGGAATTTATGTATCATCACCCTGGTTCATAGAGATTTCTTGCTCATTCCAAAAAAAAAGGAGCCTCATTAACAGGCTCCCTGATTATAAGGTGCAAACAAAATCTATTCAATGGCGATCGCCATGAAATTATTTATTAATTTCATTAACAAATCTTGATATGAATACTTTCTCAATGATGAATAAACTCTTCACTCAACCTTGATAGGTATTCATAACATTTTACATATATGAAGTAAGATTAACCAGTGCAATTCCCTCTGATTAGATACACTTATACAATAGTACAGTTTTTACTATATCTCACTGCAATTTAACAATTAAATCATTTTTTTATTTTTATTTTTTGAGAGAATTAAAAAAAAATGATTAATTTAAATTTTCTGAAACTTCCCACACCCAAATCCAGCTCTTAAAGTCATAGCTTGGGTGGCGTAGCTATACCTGACCTACAAGTAAGATGGTTATCAAACCAGAGTTATACATGGGGACTGTCACAAGAACATGGTTTTTACTCTTATTTTTATCATAAATTTACTCAATGCTACCCTGAGTTTCTTGCAAATAACTTAATAACCAATTCGCGGCCGTTGCTCTGCGAGTCTGTCGGGGACCAAATTCACCAATTTTGTAACCTTTAAAACCCAATTTTTCTTTCAAAATTTGTTTATTGTCTTTAGGAATGGCACGAGTTAATTTTACCGTTGCTGGGCGGCTATCAATGAAATCAGGTGGTTCTGGGTAATCATCTCGCCATTCTGATGTGACTCCGCTGTTATCCCATTTAGCAATTGAAGAGTCATAGCGATAACCTAAATAGTGCCATACTAATTGATTGACTATGGCATCACCAATTTTATCATCAAGAATAGCCCAGATAGTTTCTGTATTCAGTGGCGGCAAGTTAGACATGATCTATTCAAATTTTACAGTTGACCTGTGAGCAGATTAAATATTGGTCAGCAGTTGTAGTTAAACTGAGAGAATCCTACAAACTAGACTAATCTTATCGCTTTTTACAAATATTTAAAGATTATCAGTATCTTCTTGACACTCCGCGCACTCATATGATGGAGATTCTCGGTTCATTCGGCCTCCCTAGGGACTAAATCAATACAAGCATCTAGCCTTGTGGGATAGATCCACAAGCTGACAATGCACCTCATTTCAAGGTTGGGGTCTGCGGAGAAGCCGATGCCACAAGAGTTAGAATTATTGAGGTTATAGTTTAAATGGGGGACAATTCAGTTTATGCCGAATCCTACACCACTACCCAAGATAGTCCGCGCCCATGTATTTATTTCCGGTCGAGTGCAAGGAGTAGGCTATCGCTATGCTACCGTCGATACAGCGACTCAGTTGGGATTAACCGGTTGGGTGCGGAATCTTCCCGATAACCGTGTAGAAGCAGTTTTTGAAGGGGCGCGGGTGGTTGTAGAACAGATGGTTCGCTGGTGTCACACTGGACCACCTGCTGCAGTGGTCAAAGATGTTGTGCTTGAGTATGAAAAACCTCAAGGTTTGCGGGGGTTTGAACTTAAGCCTTTGGATTGAACTCTCCCAGACCGCAGTTAAAAAAGCTGTGGGGAAATGAGTAATCAATTCACTGCCAATACAACCGAACCTGTAATTTTGCCACTACGTAGGGCATATAAAGCTTGATTTGCTTCAGCTAGAGGAAAAGAATTAACTTCGGTGTGGATGGGGATTTTCGGTGCTATAGCCAGAAATTCTTCTCCATCTTGGCGAGTTAAATTCGCCACCGATCGCAAAACTCTTTCTTGCCAGAGGATTTCATAGGGAAAAGCCGGAATATCACTCATGTGAATACCAGCACAAACAACAATACCACCTTTAGCTACTGCACGCAAGGCAGCTGGAACTAATTTTCCTACAGGAGCAAAGATAATTGCTGCATCCAAGGGTTCTGGCGGTAAGATGTTGGAATTTCCAGACCAAGTTGCACCTAATTGACGGGCAAACTCTTGTCCCTGAATATCTCCTGGACGGGTAAAGGCGAAAACTTGTCTGCCATGATAACGAGCCAGTTGAATCAAAATGTGGGCAGATGAACCAAAACCATAAAAACCCAGTTTTTCAGCATCACCAGTCATGCTGTAAGCGCGATAGCCAATTAAACCACCACATAATAGAGGTGCTGCTTGTAAGTCAGGATAGCTGGGGTCTAGGGTAAAACAAAAACGGTGGTCAGCTACGGTATAATCTGCATAACCACCATCTAAGTTATAACCCGTAAACTCAGCATAATCGCAAAGATTTTCACGATTAGAAACACAGTAACGGCAGTAATTACAAGTATGGCCGAGCCAAGGAACACCCACACGTTGACCGATATGAAAATTAACAACACTATCACCTTTGGCCTCAACGGTACCGACAATTTGATGTCCTGGGATTAAAGGTAGTTTTGGATGAGTTAATTCGCCATCTACTATATGTAAATCCGTGCGACACACAGCACAGGCATGAACACGAATCAGCACTTGCTCAGAATTGGGTTTTGGTACTGGTAACTCAACTAGGCGTAGAGGTTGGCGCGGCGCATCCAAAATCATTGCACGCATAGGTAATTATATGGTCAAAATTTTCTGTATTTATATGGTATGGGCAATTCATGAATTGACCCTAGCTCTAGAGATGGAGATAATTTTCCCCCATGCTTCCCAGGTTTCTAACTCTTTTGTAAATTCTATTGACTTTTTATAAAGTATTCGTTACACTTGTTTACATAAGTTAGCAAATACCTCAAACCATTTTAAGTAAATCAGTATCAATCAAGTTGCTTTGGACTTGAGCTAAAATTTCGCTTCTTAGTATTGTTGTATCTAAATCGTCATTCTTACTTCTGTGAATCAGAAACCTCAGTTGCCAAGCTGAGGTTTTTTGTTGCTTACTGAGCTTTAATTTAGATTTTGTTAATATATTGGCATTTTCTTGCGGCTAAATCACGCAGCGATCGCTACATTAGAAAATACATGACGAGATTTATTGATAGGTGACTCACACAAAACCATGAGTGAAAATGTAACTATTTCTCAAAACCCTTTACTTAAAGGTTCTGGCTTACCCCCCTTTCAGGACATTCAACCAGAGCAAGTAATACCAGCCTTCGGGCAGCTACTGGCCGAACTTGACCAGAAGCTAACTATTTTAGAAACTAATATCGAACTTACTTGGAAAGGCTTAGTAGAACCACTAGAAAAGCTCACAGAACAGCTCAACTGGACTTGGGGCATAGTTGGCCATTTAATGGGTGTCAAGAATAGCCCTGAACTAAGGACAGCATATGAAAGCGTACAACCACAAGTAGTACAGTTTCTTAACAAGCTTGGTCAAAGCCAATCAATTTACAATGGTCTCAAGGCACTGCGCGCCAGTGAGAACTGGGCTACCTTAGAATCAGCCCAACAGCGAATTGTAGAAGCCGCCATCAGAGATGCCGAACTTTCCGGTGTGGGCTTACAACCAGAAGCGAGAGAGCGTTTTAACACCATCCAAATGGAGTTAGCAGAACTAGCTACCAAATTCTCAAACCATGTCCTAGATGCGACTAAAGCCTTTAGCTTAACCCTGACTAAAAAAGCAGAAATTGACGGCTTACCCGATAGCTTATTGAGTTTAGCAGCACAGGCTGCCCGTGATGCGGGAGATGAAAACGCCACCCCAGAAAATGGCCCTTGGCGGATTACTTTAGACTTTCCCAGCTATGGGCCATTCATGCAGCACAGCACCCGGCGAGATTTACGGGAAAAACTCTATAAAGCTTATATAACTCGTGCTTCATCCGGAGAGTTAAATAATCAGGCGCTAATTGAGCGTACCTTGGAGTTGCGCCAAGAATTAGCCAAATTACTAGGCTTTGAAAATTATGCTGAGTTGAGTTTAGCCAGTAAAATGGCTCCCAATGTGACAGCAGTTGAGGCACTATTAGAAGAACTACGTCAAGCCAGTTATGATGCTGCCGTTAAAGACTTAGAAGAACTCAAAGCCTTTGCTTCCTCTAAGAAAGCAGCGGAAGCCGAGAATTTACAACACTGGGACACCAGCTTCTGGTCAGAACGTCAACGGGAAGAAAAATTTGCCTTCACCGCCGAAGAATTACGTCCTTATTTTCCCCTACCCCAAGTCTTAGATGGCTTATTTGGACTGGTGAAGCGGTTGTTTGGTGTCACTGTCACTCCCGCCGATGGTCAAGCCCCAGTCTGGCATGAGAATGTACGTTATTTCCAAATTGCTGATGAAAGTGGTAGTCCCCTAGCTTACTTCTACCTAGACCCCTACAGCCGCCCGGCAGAAAAACGCGGTGGTGCTTGGATGGATGTATGTATTAATCGCAGCAAAATAACTGAGAATGGTGTGACATCGATTCGTTTACCAGTCGCCTATTTGGTATGTAACCAAACTCCTCCTGTGGATGGTAAGCCTAGTTTGATGACTTTCTATGAAGTAGAAACTTTATTTCATGAATTTGGCCATGGCTTGCAGCATATGCTCACCAAAGTAGACTATACTGGAGCCGCAGGTATTAATAATGTAGAATGGGATGCTGTGGAACTACCCAGTCAGTTCATGGAAAACTGGTGCTATGAGCGACCAACTTTGTTTGGTATGGCAAAGCATTATCAAACGGGTGCAGCCCTACCAGAGCATTATTACCAAAAACTCCTGGCAGCACGTAACTATATGAGTGGTAGTGTGATGTTGCGGCAAATTCACTTTAGCAGTGTCGATTTAGAACTACACTATCGTTATCGGCCTGGTAGTGGGGAAACAGCCGCAGATGTGCGTCATCGCATTGCCAAAACTACTACAGTTTTATCACCACTACCAGAAGATGCTTTTTTATGTGCCTTCGGACACATTTTTGCTGGGGGTTATGCCGCAGGTTATTACAGTTATAAGTGGGCTGAGGTATTGAGTGCTGACGCATTTGCCGCTTTTGAAGAAGCTGGTTTAGAGGATGAACAGGCGATAAAAGCCACAGGTAGACGTTACCGTGATACGGTACTGGCTCTAGGTGGTAGTCAACATCCTATGAAGGTGTTTGAATCTTTCCGAGGTCGTCAACCCAGTACAGTGTCTTTACTCAAGCATACTGGTTTATTACCAGATGCAGCTTAGTGACATCCCGGCAGTTCTTCTCATCTACAAGGGTGTGTTAGCCGATGGCATAACATACCCTTGGTCAAATTGATATGATAGTTAACTTGTCTACATCTGTGTTCATCTGTGGTTAATTATTTCCCCCCAATACCTGAATTGAGTTAAAAAATGGTAGGTAAATTCTGATGACAAATCCAGATATATAGTTATATGAAAATGATTGGCAATACTTAAGTATTGCCAATAGTTGAGAAATATTAACATAGATTATTAAAAAAAATAACTAAGATAATAGTTTATAAACTTTATTACGCTAAATTAAAACTATACCCAGCCTAGTATAAATTTATGTAAATCAGAGCCAAAAAACTCAAGATTAATTAACTATCTGTCACTTTTTCCAGTGACAATGGTCATTAATTAAAAGTTTGTACCGACTTACTGACTAGGTTGTTTGTGCTGAAGTTGAAATGTTCAACTCAGCCAACTAATAAGAGTAAACACCATAGGAACTTTAACGGCGAGAAGTAACAATGATTGCAAGAATTTTACTAGCAGTTTCTGGCTTAGGCCACGCAGAAGAAATGCTGAAAGTCTTAAAAGAGATGCCCTCAATTAAATCTGCCAAAGTGACGGTTCTCCATGTTGTACCTTCCCAAAGTACTGCGGCTGCTATGACAGATAAATGGGAAGAGGGCGGTAAAATCTTAGCTAGTGCTATTCAATCTCTCAATTTAGACCCTAGTCAGGTGTCTTCCATTCTGCGACAAGGTGACCCCAAAGACCTGGTTTGTCAGGTAGCAGATGAAATTGATGCTGACTTGATTATTATGGGTTCACGGGGACTGAAACGCCTACAATCCATTTTATCTAATTCAGTTAGTCAGTATGTTTTCCAGCTATCTTCTCGCCCTATGTTGCTGGTCAAAGACGACATTTATGTGAAGAGAATTAAGCGCGTTATGGTGGCCATGGATAACTCCGAGCCAGCCAAAAAATGCTTAAGTTTGGCGCTATTTTTGTTACGAGATATCCCCGGTAGTCAGTTAATTTTAACCAATATTACTACAGATTTACGTACCAAACAATCTCAGGTCACTGAAATTACCCCAGATAAAAATTCCAATTTGGCATGGGCGGTGGCTGAAGCGCAAAAGTACGGTGTACAAACTCGTTGTTTCACTAGTAGCGGTAAACCAGGTGAAGAAATTTGCCGCATAGCAGAAGAGTTAAATATAGATTTATTATTGCTCGGTTCTCCAGACCGCCGCCCATCCGTGGCTAAGAGTTTTGTGGATATAGACAGACTCATCGGTGCTTCTTTGTCTGACTATGTTCGAGTTCATGCAACTTGTCCTGTGTTGTTGGCGCGGACTGTCGCCTAACATCAGGTCAATAAAGAACCCCCGCACCAGTGGTGTTGGGGTTCTTGGTGTTATGCACAAATATCAAGAATCTTTTCCACCTTCACGGCTAGCAGTTTGGATGTAAAGAATTATTAAAAACACTGCGGGCACTAGAACGAACAGAATGCTCGCTACGAACCCTAGGTCATTCACTTGCATAGCAAGAAAGCCTCTCTTTAATTTTAGTTTTTAGTGAACAATTTTAGAATAGCATTATCGATGCCAGTGTTACCTCAAATTTTTTTTACGTCGCGTTGGTCTGAAAATTTAAATGTTAAGGTTTGGTGACTACACTCACAGGTCCATTGACTAGGGTTTGACAGGCCAGGCGGTAATTATCAGGTTTTTTCTTAAATTTGCGGTTCTCTACATCTGTGCGGGGGGAAAGATTTTCTATTCCTTCGACTATCTCCACAATGCAGGTGCCACACTGACCATTGCCGCCGCAATTGGTCATTTTACCAATAAATTTATATATGTCAATGCCATTTTGCATGGCTTTGAGCCGAAGATTAGCCCCATCCGCTGCTATTACTTCTTGGTTTTCTTTGACAAATTTGATGTTACCCATGGCTTATTTATACCTTTTTGACTGTAGGCGTTTTTTTATAAAGCTGATTTTGGCATAGAGCGCCCACACTATCTTACTTAATTTCTGTCCAAATATTACAAAATACTAAGGGATATCAAGTTTAGAAAAGAAAAAACTGCCAAATAAATAGGACAGGTAGGATACCTGTCCCAAAAATTGGTCATAGGTTGGCTTACCTGAAACCAACAGCTGCTTGCCATACAAACGCCAGCAACAAGAAAAAGACGGGAATAATGGGGAGAACATCTACCAAAGGATCGAAAATTTGGTAAGCTTCAGGCAATTTGGCTAATAACAATGCTGCTTCCATGTTTGTTTAAATCCACCTATCTAACACAGACTTCATAATTGAAGTGTATCTTAACATGGTTTGGGGATGGGGTATTTAATATTTTTAGATAGCAAAATTCTTTCCTGGGTTCCCATTCCCCATTTTCTCCCTAGTTAAGCCATTGTGCGAATTCCCTGGCAAAGCGATCGCTTAATATTGCTTCACGAATCTTCTGGGTAAAGCGAATTAACTCCGTAATGTTGTGAATACTCAACAACGTGTAGCCTAATATTTCCTGCGATCGCACTAAATGAGAGATGTAAGCACGGCTAAAATTTTGACAAGCATAACAAGAGCAAGTTTCATCTAATGGTGCATAATCTTCACGAAACTTAGCATTCTTTAAATTCCAGCGTTCCCCTTGCACAATTGCTGTACCGTGTCGCGCCCAACGGGTAGGAATCACACAATCAAATAAATCTACACCAGAAGCGATGGCAATAGCCATTTCCCGATAAGTACCCACACCCATCAAATAACGAGGCTTTTCCGGTGGTAATAGTGGCGCTGTAGTGCGCACAATATCAGCCATGAGTTCAGGTGGTTCTCCCACACTCACACCACCAATAGCGTATCCCGGTAAATCCAACTCAGCTAAAGCCTCAGCCGCTTGGACGCGTAAATCCAGATACACCCCACCTTGGACGATACCAAACAAAGCTTGATCACTGCGTTGATGAAAAGAAATACAGCGTTCTAGCCAACGATAAGTCCTCTGAGTCGCCGCTTGTACATCTTCGCGGGTAGCTGGATAAGGGGGACATTCATCAAAAGCCATGATCACATCAGCCCCTAGAGTATTTTGGATCTCTATAGAGCGTTCCGGTGTTAAATGAATAATTTGCCCATCATGAGGTGAGCGAAAAGTTACACCATCTTCAGAAATTTTCCGCATTTCGCTCAAGCTGAATACTTGAAACCCACCGGAATCTGTGAGCATTCGTCGATTCCAGCCCATAAATTTGTGTAACCCACCACCTCCAGCGACAATTCTCTCCCCTGGTTGCAGATGGAGATGATAAGTATTAGAAAGTATCATCTGCGCCCCAGTACTCATTAACTGTTCTGGGGTAACAGTTTTGACATTCGCCAGAGTCCCCACTGGCATAAATCTTGGGGTTTCCACAGATCCATGAGGGGTCATAAACACCCCGGCCCTGGCTTTTGTCTGGCTACATTGAGCCAGGGATTGAAAAGAAAAATTTTGACTCAAAGTAAAAGTAATGCTATTCCGCTAAATGTATAAACAAAAACCCGAAATCCTGGCAATTGATTCTTCATGAACACTTAAGGACTCACAAATAAACCATTACCAATTTTTTGAGTATATGCTAATCAAAAGGAGTCGGAACCATCATCGTCAATTTCCGCATCCCATTTAGCGGAGAAAACCTGCTCCATCATTGCTTCTATGGCGTTGAAATTCAAGTTGCGTTCTTTTCGCTCTTGTAAGGGAGTCGAAAGGGGAATGGACCGTAAACACATATGTTCTTGGAACAAATCAAAGTAAGTTTGTTGTTGCGGGGACTGTTTAAGTTCAAGGTAATCAAAGCTATCAAGATTTAAGTAAAGCGCACAGTTAGCAACGACTGTAGACCTTTGGGGATTAACAAAAACTTCCATCACATCTCCCTCACCCTCGCTCTGTAAGCCTTCTTGGGTGTAGATATAGCGGACTCGCCCTAAATCAGACAGCAATCGTCGCATATCAAGCTTATTTACAATTATTCCCGTATTAACAATACACGGAGCTGGTATCCTGGTGTGCGGTAGATGGTGACTCATAGGAAAATAGGAGATAAGCAAAGGTCAGGTATAAAAAAGCGAAACTGTGACTTGAACAGCCTGTGGCCTGCTTTTGAAAAAATATCAATTTTGGAGGGCTAATGTCTAATACAGTCTAGGGTAATTTATTAGTTGCCGAATGCAAAATCTAATTCTTTATATTAAGTAATAGGATGAATCAACCTCAGTGGTGGAAAAGATTATTCTTTCATGTATTTGCCAGTATTACTTTTTATACAGCTATTCCTCTACCTTATATCAATGGGTTAGACTTCCGCAGAGCAGCGTATTTTGCCCCCCTGGTAGGGGTGATGATTGGCGGAGTTTTAGGGCTATGTGATACCGCGATGAATCATCTGGGGATACCAGTACTAACTCGTAGCGCTTTAGTAGTAGTTATCTGGATTGCTATTACTGGAGGATTGCACTTAGATGGGGCCATGGATACTGCTGATGGTTTAGCGGTGGCTAACCCAGAAAAACGCTTAGAAGTGATGACAGATAGTGCTACAGGGGCTTTTGGGGCTATGGCGGGTCTGGCAGTAATATTACTCAAAACCACAGCTTTAACGGATATTTTAGACCACCGTTGCCTAGTGCTGATGGCAGCTTGTGGATGGGGACGCTGGGGACAACAACTCGCCATCGCCCGGTATCCTTACCTCAAACCCACTGGTAAAGGCGCATTTCACAAACAAGCCATTCGTTCATATCCCGATTTATTACCAGGACTGTTTTTACTCTTGAGCTTGAGTGTGTTAATGAGTTTATTCCATAGCAAGTATCTATTTTTTGCCCTCAGTATGAGCGGGGTGGGAAGTGCGATCGCTCTCCTGACCGGTTTATGGTTCCATTATCAATTAGGCGGACACACAGGAGATACTTATGGCGCGGTAGTTGAGTGGACAGAAGCCTTATTTCTCTGTGTTCTCACCATTTTTTAAGATTTTTTAATTACTTCACCGCTTGCAGTTTTGTTACCTTCAGTTCAAAAAGTCCCACCCCAGTTTCCCCAAAGGAGCGGACGCGGATAATATACTTTCCTGTTTCCTGAATGCGGGTAAACAGTAAGGAATTGGTAGTACCATCAGGTCCATCATCATTTTCCGCCACTGTGGCTCCATTAGGTCCCAAGAGTGTAATGACGGTATCAAAACTCTCAGAATTCAAATCAATCACTAGCTTATCACCCTTATTCAGGTTGACTATATAATCCCGGCCAAAGCCACCTTGTCCCGTGGGGATATCTTTTTCTGAAAGGGTATCGGACAGTTCAGTACTGGGAGTTATAGGAATAGGATTATACAATTCGTTTTGAGCATATCCCACAGTTGTATTTATGCCTATGACCAACAAGGTGGTAGGAATCATCATTAGTTCTCTTAAACCCACCAGAAAAGCTTTACTAATCATTAGTGTTCTCACAAAACAGGTCGCCACATTTAGGATAGATGGATGAAAGTAACTTTACCTATCAACTTTGAGGTATTTGTCTTTGACCGCAGTAGTAACAGCGGCTAAACCTAAGACAGGAATACCATCCTGATTGAGTGTTTGCACAGCAGACCTGAGGGTGGCACCAGTGGTATAAATATCGTCAACTAACAATATGGGGACATTTATACGACGACTGTGTAATTCTCTCCCAACGCTAAATGCTGACGCTAAGTTACTTTCTCGTTGCGATGCTGATAACCCAAATTGTGCCTCAGTTTCCTGCACTCTTTTTAAACCATTGGCTAGCAATTTTAACCCAGTTGTTTGACAGAAACTTTCAGCTATGAGTGCAGCTTGGTTATAACCGCGTTTTTTTTGCTTATTGGGATGGAGTGGTATGGGGACGACTACAGGGTGTGGTTTACTTTTCGATACATTTGATAACAACCATGCTTCGCCTAACCATTGACCTAACGGACGGGCAATTTGCGGTTGATTTTCATATTTCATCACCGCGATCGCTCGTTTGACAATACCGCCATAGACTCCCCAAGCAAATACAGGTATTGCTTGTTGCCATAAAGCAGCAGGATCCCCGTGCTGGCAATTTTTAAGTTGCTTAATACAATAAGGGCAAAATTCTCCAGATGTCGTTCTTTGGCATAAAAGACAACTTGATTGGAGAAACAGGTTGAGAAAGTTGTTAAAATTTTGCTTCCAGGTTGGCATTTCCAGAATGGGAGAACTTAGACTTTGATATGGTTAACTTTTACAGACAAAGTATAATTTTACTTGTAAAATTTATTTCATGGCATTTTATGCTTGAGGAGTTATAACCAGTGTGGCATCACTTAACACTAGGAAAGTGACCAGTCCATGTCCACAAGACTGATAACTTGAGTAGGAACATATTATTTGACGCTCCCAAAACTTACACAATCCTCTCACGACTTCAGCTACGTGAGTAAGGTCTGTAATGTTTAAGCTTGAAAAACCCTGCCAAGGTTGCCAGTAGCACTATATACTGTCTACCAGGACTGTAGATATCACTATTATCAGGCATTTTTTAGCCATTCACTAAACCATGAAACTTGAGGATATATATCAATTCTTTGAGGATCCTCCGCCAGCTTATCTCTGTCAGGAACTAGCAGTTTGTTACATTCTGTACGTTTTAATACAACATGAATCCTATGGCACTGAATTGATCCAGCGACTAGAAACTGAATACCCAGACTATCGACTTTCGGATACCGTACTTTATAGTGCGATCAAATTTCTCGAAGACGAAAAGGCTATTACTGGGTATTGGAAGAAACTCGACGGGCGAGGAAGGCCCAGAAGGATGTACGAACTTTCTCCACAATGGCAAGAACAGTCGCAAAAGTTGGCCCATCTTTGGCAAGATTACATAAAGGAAAGGAAAAATTCATGAATATTTGCTCATAAATTCAGTCTCATCCTATGAAAACAATAATAATTTTAGTTATGAATAATGCAATTGTGCCATCTACGCTCTTGCTCACTTTGTTGTTATCCGTGGGTCTATTTTTCTTTATTCGGGCCTCAACCAAAGACCGCACAACAAAAGCAGAACTTGTATCTGAACAAGACGAAGCTGCTTTAATGCCGAAAGTTAAGGAGTATTTTCGCCAGCGTTCTTACCAAGTAGTCGCCATAGATAGAGAAAAGAATCAAGTGATTTTCGAAGGTTTTGTTCAACCCAGCTTATTTTTAGCCCTGTTTTTAACGCTGTTAGCATCTGCTGGTATGGCTTGTCTAGCATTGGTTTTGTCGCTACTTTTTCCGAACTTTGGCAATTGGTTTCTGGGATTGCTACTATTGTCACCTTTAAGCGGTGTATTTTATTGGCAAAAAGCTGGAAGAATTGAGAAGGTATCCTTGCACATAGAAGAAGCAACCCAGGATAAACTAGGGTTTATAAGTAAACTAACTATAATTGCCCATCGAGATGAACTCATGGAGTTCCAGAGGGCTTTACAGTTAGAATCCGCTGATTGATCACAGCAAGTAGGAAAAGCTAACCGGGATATAAATCTTCCCTACGAAATTGGAGCGCAGGGAAAGGATTATATCCGGTTACAGAGCCTCTTCGGCAATCCATTGCAGGAGAAGGCGACTCAAGTCTCAGGGGATGTGTTTTGCTCTATCTCACTCTCCTGTAGAGCATTTGAATAGAAACAAACCTATACAAACCAATGTTTGAGCCGAAGTTAATTTCTCCATACAGTCGAATTAACTGGACTCCATATCGATGTACTAGCAACTTAGTCAGAAACTAAAAAAAAACGAAAATTTTTCATAAACTGAACCACTTTACCAGTTAAATGATTGACGGAACTCACATTCCATATCTAAAGAGAACCATGAAGAATTCAGCGGCTAGCCACAGCCGCTGGCTCCACACCTGTCGGAGATTCTAATGACCGCAGGCTGGGAAACAAGAAATGGTTTTCTTCTACGTATTGAGCACCAAACAGCCCCTTCTCTGCCCAGAAATAACGGTCTGTGGTATGCTCATTTCGCTTGACAAGTAGCAATGCGGGTGGGGCAATGCCTTCAGCTTGAATAAATTTTCTTGCTGCTGTGACAGGTTTTTCTTCGCCACTTTCAATGCTATATTGAGGCACGTGTTCTAGAATCCGTCGTCCTTCTTGACGACGACGACTTTTCCGCTTCCGTCTTCTAGCCAAAGTATTTTCCTCCTCTTTCAAGCTATAGATTGTAGTTATAGCTACAAAATCAGTGGCAATTATATAAGTTCTAGTTTAAAATATCAAGAGTTTTTAAAGTTTCGATACACAGAAGTAAAACATGAAATTTGTAAAGCATATAATTCCCTAGTGCAAAGCATCACCCAAAAGATTTAGTTAAGCTTTATTTAAAGAGGGATAAAAAATAAAGCAATGCTTTTCTATCTTCCCTGAAATTCTGTAATCCTGAGCAAAAGCTAAAAAAATGTTAATGTCTGCCAGTTCAGATTTTGTTGCTCTATGCCGAGAGCAAATAGCACTGCTAGCCGAAGGGCTGGGAGCATCATTATGTGTTGTTTATCTAACAGAAGAACTGGTAGATGCTCCTGCTGGTAAAGCGAAACTCATTCCTGTGGTGGTTTACCCGGAGACTGCAGTATTACCTCGAGGGAAAGAAATGACGGGAGCAAGACTTGGCGATGTTTTGGTCAGACATGACCAACAGGGTAAGTTATTGCCAGAGGGTACAGGATCAAGGATTTCATTAGACGAGACAAGGAAAGCAGATGCACAAAAAGCAAATTTACACGAGGAATCTCGACTCAGTGAACACCAAATTGTCCTACCTCTGATTCATCAAGGTGTGATGATGGGTCTATTGATTACAGGTAGAGAAGATAGGGACTGGAATCAACACGAACAAAGCGAAATTGAAAAAATCCTGCAAACCATAGCCATCGCGTGTTTCCTAGACCAACGTCGAGCCTGGTTACAGCATCAGCTACATCAACAACAAATTCTGCAAGCACAGCAGCGAGATTTGCTTGATAACCTACTACACCAGTTTCGTAACCCATTGACCGCCTTGCGCACCTTCGGCAAACTGCTATTAAAACGCCTGCGTCCAGGTGATCCCAACCGAGACGTAGGAACTAATATTGTCAGGGAAAGCGATCGCCTCGAAGAATTACTGCGACAGTTCGAGCAAGTAATTGATTGGACAGAGGGTAATTTCGCCCCCTTGTCATTGCCTGAAAACGAAGTATTTGTGGAAGCAACTGTCGAAAAACAACCCAAACCCGTACTCTTATTGCCAGGAATAGGAGAGAAAAACATTGATTGCTTTGTAGTTGACTTATTAACACCATTATTGGTATCAGCTCAAGCAATAGCACAGGAGCGTCATCTAGAACTCATAACCGAAATTCCCGCCCACTTGTCCCCGGTAAAGGCTAACGTCAAAGCATTACCAGAAGTATTCAGCAATATTATTGATAATGCTCTAAAATACACTCCTCATGGTGGCAAAATAGTCATTCAATTAGGGCAAGAAAAACCTAATTTTCAGGGAATCGCTATTAGTAATACCGGCGCAGGAATTCCACCACAAGACTTAGCCCATTTGGGAGAACGCCATTATCGGGGAGTGCAAGCCCAAAGTGAAATTCCTGGTAGTGGTTTGGGACTAGCGATCGCCAAACAATTAATAGAACAAATGGAGGGCGAAATGGAAATTTTCAGCCCTGCAATTAACTCGAGTCTGGTTTCACCCCATACACCGGGCACTACATTTATAATTTGGTTACCAATCACTAATCGCCAATGATTATCTGCTATATAAAACCTAGACAAAGCTAGACTTTACTTTCTACTTCAACGGGAGCATGGGAGCGGTTATCCCTTAGTAGACTTGCACGCCTTAGCCAGACGCGATATTTCTCTTAAGATTGACAAGAAAGACTACCGCTATCATTGCTTGGTTTTCGCGTTGGCAATAGTCTTAATTCAATACTTGATATCGTAGGATTATATATCAAGTGGGCGATTTTCTTAACTCACTTATGTCAATGCTTGTCAACATAAGTATAGTTTTGTCTATAAAATAGTCAGCTTAGGACTAGCTCACCGAAACCAGAAAGTTTTGATTGATTTTTATTTGTAAATCCGTATCTGGGACGATGGAAATTAACTCAACGCTATTTCTGCCAAAGAACAGCCCAATCAAACCGCCGATAGCCGCACCACCTAGCACTTCTTCTGTAGCGATAGCGCCATCCCCTGTGACCGCAGACACCGCCGCCGCCGCACCAGCACCTAAGACACTATTACGGATAATCGTACTGGTGTTAATACCCTTTCTAATAGTTTCAGTTTTAGTAATTACTTCTGAAGAAGCGTTAATTTTATACTCCTCACCTGTGGTCAAAACTAACTTCTCCGCCACGAATTGAGAACCGCCTTGAGCCGGTTGGAGTTTACCCAAAACTTGACTACCAGCCGGAATAATTACAGTTCCTTGTCGGGTAATTACATTTTGATATACTGTCAGAGTCAAAGGTGCTGTTTCATCTTTGGTGACGAGAATTTTTTGCCCCTGAGCATACTTCACAGGAATCACAGTCCCTTGGGGAATAGTCACAGATATCCCTGTGGGGGTGGTAGGCTCAACAGCGACAATATAGGGAGAAATAATTGCGGAGGCTTGATTAGAACTAACCAACGCCTGATAGATAAAAGCCGCTACCTGTGCGCGGGTGGCGGTTGCAGTTGGATTCAGCAACTGAACGTTAGGATAGTTCACCACAATTCGCCGCTCAGTAGCTGCAGCGATGGGACTACGCGCCCAGTCAGCAATATTAAAGCTGTCGTTGAAAATTTGCAAAGTAGTTTGAGTATTAATACTCGGAGAATAATTTAACCCGTTGGCTAAAGCCACCAAAACCTGTTGGCGCGGGATCTTCTGGTTAGGCTCGAAGCGATTACCGGGATACCCTGTTAAGAAACCGATGGTATAGGCTTGTCGAATGGCATTAGATGCCCAAAAATTACCAGGAACATCCACAAAATTGATTGCTTGCCGTTGTGATGCTTTTAGGAACGCATTGTTAATCATCGCGGCAAATTGAGCGCGGGTTACTGCTTCTTCGGGGCGAAACCTACCATCAGGAAACCCAGCAATTACACCTCGCCTAGATAACTCTTGGATGAACTGTGCCGCCCAATAGTTAGATGGAACATCGGAAAATCTCGTTTGAGCTAATGATGGTGTGGTTGTGATTAAGGGTGCTACAGTACCTAATATGAAGCTTACGGCTAAAATTCCTGGGGTTCCAGATTGCCAAGGATTTAAATTCAACATTGCTTTTTAATGCCCTAAATTTCAGTTTTTCTCCTAGGTATTCAGACAATTTGCGTCATTAAAAGTTCCTGAAATGTTGATTTTTAATCCTGACACTATTAACTATCATTTGTTCTTTGTAGTAATGAATATAAGCTAATATCTGGCATTTATTATCCTGTTTGCATAACTTATGTTATTATTTAATCAGGGCTAAATATAGCATTTCCCATGCTCGTGAGGTACAATTTTTTTAGTTTGAGGGAACAGGGAACAGGGAACAGGGAATAGGGAATAGGGAATAGGGAATTGGTGTGTACTTCATGAGCCTGAAAAAGGCTTTATAGCAGCTAAAAATAAAGCGATCGCCTGCCATATATATTTGCACTGGCCATCGCTCATGGGAAATAATTAAACTCACAGATGAAATATAGTCAATCTTATTACAGGTTTATGACTAAATTGGAATTAAGTCCCAGCCTCAAATCTTGTTCGGGTCTTAAAACGAATGCTTCAACTTGTTGTTTCCGTAGCAATACACTAGCTAAAGCACCAGCAGCAGCACCTCCCAGAGGTTCTAAAACTTCAACTCTGCGGTTTCCTGTAATTAGTGAAATTGCAGTAGCTGCACCAGCCCCAATAGCAGCATCTGTTAATACTTTACTGCTATCATTTTTATTAATTGTTTCAGTTCTGGTAATTATCTGAGAGGAAGCATTAATTAATTGGCGACGGCCATCAGTAAAGACTAACTCCCTGGCCACGAACCTCACACCCCTAATATTGTCATTGTTTCTGCTTCTGTTATCGAAATATACGGGTTCTAGCTGTCCTACAACTTCAGTGTTTCTGGGAATTAAGATATTTCTGCGATTATCGATGATGTCATTTGATATTTTCAATGTCAGGTTCAATGTTTCCCCACGAACCACAACAACTCTTTCTTTTTCGTGTGTGACGGGAAGACTCACGTTAGCGTTAGCGGGAATTGTCACTGTTCTGGTTTGCCCAATAGTATACTGGGCATTAGCAGGAGTAAAGGCCATCATCGGAGTAACAGTACTAGTAATTGCCATTGCTACGAGTGCAGCGGTGTGATATTTCCATTGGTGAAGAGTATTCATAATATGCTTGTGCTTAATGTGTGTGCTGTATGATCTGACGGGCTATTGATTATGATTGTTTCTGGTTGTGTTTTAATGTGACTATAGTTATATATTCAAACAAAAAAAACTTAAGCCAGAAGTTTTTCATATTGTTGCAGCTAGCACTTTTGATACTAGGGACAGGTCAAAATGATGCTATGGCAATAGATATCTCACCAATTGCAGCACTCTTCAAGTAAATCGAATACACATCCTCATATGATCAATCTTGTGCAGTGGCGAGGAAAGTCCCCCCTTGCATAGCGCAGATGAAATGCTTGTAAATATGCATCTGACATTCTTGCTCACCAGATAAAAAAGATTGATTAAGATTTGGTAAAGGAAAACGTTCAAACCATATCAATACAACTCCCACAAGCAGGATGATTTTCTTTTAGGTCAAATCAGCAAAATAATTTGCCTAATATGAAAAATTGCGTCATCATATTGTTAAGTTTAGTAAAATTACGGACTTAAATACTACAATAGTAAGAAGCACATAGCTAAACTATCAAATAGTGCATCTGTACTGCCAAATAGGAAAACACTTAGATGTGGTGCTGTAGCCTCAATGATTCCAGTACAACTTATCCTCAAAAACTTTCTCAGTTACCGTGATGCAAGTTTAGATTTTAGCGGTTTGCATACGGCTTGTATTTGTGGTTCTAATGGTGCCGGTAAGTCTTCTTTATTAGAAGCAATCACATGGGCAATTTGGGGTGAAAGCCGCGCTGGTGTTGAAGATGATGTGATTCATTCAGGGGCGAAAGAAGTTCGGGTGGATTATATTTTTCAATGTAACCAGCAAAAATATCGGGTGATTCGCACAAGAGTTAGGGGTGCTAGTGGTGTCCTAGAATTTCAAATTGAAACAACTTCTGGGTTTCGCGCCCTGACTGGTAAAGGTGTCAGAGCGACCCAGGACTTGATTTTACAACACATCAAGCTTGATTATGATACTTTTATTAATTCTGCCTACCTGCGTCAAGGTCGTGCTGACGAATTTATGATCAAGCGTCCCAGTGAACGCAAGGAAATTTTAGCAGAATTATTAAAACTCAATCAATATGATCAACTCGAAGAAAGAGCAAAAGATGCATCTCGCCAGTTTAAGGCTAGGGTTCAGGAGTTAGAGCGTACTCTGGAGTCGAGTCAAATTCAGCTGCAACAACGGGAAGTAACCGCAGCCCAAAAAGCAGAATTGGAAACTGAACTGAACCAACTGCAACAGGTTCAGGCCTTTGAGAAGATTCAATTACAAAGTTTGCAACTTGTCCAGCATCAGCGCCAAAATTGGGAGCAACAACTTAATTTTTATAGGCAACAACAGCAAAATTTAACTCAAGATAGCGATCGCCTGCAACAGGAACAATCAGCAATTCAAATTCAGCTATCAGATTTAGAAGCAATATTAAATCAGGAAACTGAAATACATAACGGCTTTAGGCACTATCAAAATCTGGAGTTGCAAGAAGAAGCCTTAGCAACTAAGTTTCAAGAACACACCCGCGCAACGGCACTGCTGCAACAAAAGCAACAGCAATTAACTAGCCAAATTCACGAACTAGAAAGGGAACTACAACAAGTTGAAGGACAATTAGTAGCCTTAGAACTCCAAGAGCGAGAAATTCAGGAAACTCTTCATAAATCTGCTGAAGTAGAAGCTGCTTTAGCACAACTGATATCCGCCCGTCGGCGTTTAACTCAATTGGATCAACTGCAAATGCAAGTTTCTCCTTTGTTACAACAACGGCAAAACCTGCAAACTCAACTGGATAAAGTTCATGCGGGGGTTGTAGCACGTCTGGAACAGTTACAAGCTAGAGAAAACCAACTAAAAAGCTCCTCACAACGTCAAGAGCAACTACAACAAGCGGCCAGAGAGTTAGAAACCCAGATTTCGCAAATGGAGAAAGATAAAGTTTACCTGCAACGAGTACAGGAAAAAGGACAGGAAAGACGGCACTTTATGGAACGTCTACAAGCTCAAGAACGGGAATATGAAAGATTATTGGGGGAGTTGGAACAAAAATTGCAAATGCTCCGCACCCCTGATGCAATTTGTCCCTTGTGTGAGCGTCCTTTAGATGAACATCACTGGAATCGTGTCGTAGATAAAACTAAAGATGACTACAAGGATACTGAAGACCAGTTGTGGGTATTCCGGGAACAAAAGGCAGTATCAGATCGAGAAATTCAACTACTCAGACAGGAATATCGGGAAATACATCATAAATTGTCCCCTTATGATAATCTACGAGAACAAAGAGGTCAGTTAGCTGCACAACTGCAATCTATTAATGACACTGAGCAAGAATTACAACAATTAGCTACTGAAAAGCGGCATTTAGAGCGATCGCTGGAAGTGGGTGATTACGCCCCAGATCAACAGGCGGAACTGCGGCAATTAGATGAATATTTACAACAACTGAATTATAATGAGCAAGACCACGCTCTGGCTCGCAGTGAAGTAGAGCGGTGGCGGTGGGCAGAAATTAAACAAGGGCAAATTAAAGACGCAGCCAAGCGACAAGCGCAAATAGCCGCCCGCAAACCAGAATTACAAGGGAATATTGCCCAATTACACACTAAAATCCAGCAGGATAAAACTGATTCTGACTGTGCGAAACAAATTTCTCAACTTGAGCGTCAGATTGCCGAAATCGGTTACAGTTCAGAGCAACATAACAGCCTGCGCCAAGCTTTACGCCAAGCTCAATCTTGGCAATTGCGTTATCAGCAACTTTTATCAGCCCAGCAGCAGTATCCCCAACTCCAACAACGATGGCAGGATTTAGACGCTTCTAGGAGGGAAAGATTGCAAGAACGGGAAAAACTCCTGACCCAAATTGCAAATATTACCGAACAGTTAGAGCAATCAGCCAATCCCACGGAGCAAATCAACGCTTTAGAGCAGAAAATTCACACACGCCGACGAGAACTTGATGATTACATATCACATCTGGGGCGTTTAGAACAGGTGATGTTACAATTGGAAAACCTGCAAACCCAGTATGAGGAACAGCAGCAGGAATTACAAACTTGTAAGCAGCAACAACGAGTTTATCAGGAATTGGCGCAAGCATTTGGTAAAAATGGTATCCAAGCAATGATGATTGAGAACGTCTTACCTCAACTGGAAGCTGAGACAAATCAACTGTTATCGCGGTTGAGTGCTAATCAATTGCACGTACAATTTATTACTCAAAAAGCTGGGCGGAGTAGTAACGCTAAGAAGAAAAGCGCCAAGCTGATTGATACCTTAGATATTTTAATAGCTGATTCCAGGGGAACACGAGCCTATGAGACTTACTCCGGTGGCGAAGCGTTTAGAATTAACTTTGCTATCCGTTTAGCCCTAGCAAAATTACTGGCACAGAGGGCTGGTGCAGCGTTGCAATTATTAATTATAGATGAAGGCTTTGGTACACAGGATGCCGAAGGATGCGATCGCCTAATTGCCTCCATTAATACTATCGCCTCTGATTTTGCCTGTATCCTCACAGTTACCCATATGCCCCATCTTAAAGAAGCTTTTCAAGCCCGCATTGAGGTGAATAAAACTCAGCAAGGTTCCCAGGTAAGCTTATCAATTTAACTCTGAAAAAGTTCCGCCCACACCCCTGTGCCTAAAGTACGAGAAACCCAACTACGTTGCTGTTTCTGCAGGGGTTTTCAGCATTTTCATGATCAATTAATCAATTCGTTCCGTATTACCTATTCTTACCCAACCTTCTTGTTGGCTTTGAGTGCGAACTTTTTGCCATCTTTTATCCTGGCTTTCTTCCAAGATAATCAGTTCTTCATTCACCCCCACCCCAGCCACACGGGGAGCATCCAACGTTGGTTCAGCTCGCACACTTAAGCCTTCAGTCCAGATCACACGGCCTCGGTAAGCTCCCGGTGGTAATGTTTCCGTGGGAGTTTCCGGGGGAGTTTCCGTAGGAGTTGGTTCGGGGGTGGATATAATATTTACCTCAGTTGTTTGAGGAGCTTCTTGTGGTAAAGACGTACCGTCATTTGCAAAAATAGGTTTAGGCGGGGGGATTAAATTTCGATTAATGAAATAAAATGCAACGGTAACACCGCTACCGATTAGAATAGCGATCGCCATGACAAAGCCGAGTATCAACTTAAGTAAATTAGAAAGCATCCTTATCACCTCATCGTCAATGGTCAATAGTCAATAGTAATTCATAATTAAATATTGACCACTCCCATAAAAAATGTACTGGAGCAGCCAGTGTAAAATTATGGTAACTTGATGATAAAAAAAGTGAGTGCCGCCTTACTATTGCTAATTATTCATGAAGGCTTTGATACACAGGATGCACAAAGAGGCGATCGCCTCTGACTTTGCTTGTATCCCCTAGCCTGATAGAACTTCCCGACGATAAGCCCATCGTGCTAGCACCCCTGCAACGACCGTCCACCATAGTAACCACAGGATATGAACTAGGGGGTGGTTGTCAAACTTAAAAGTCTGCGGGAAATTGACTTGACCTATCCAAGCGATTAATTGACCGTAATGATAAGCAGGGGAATAAAGAACCAATTGCTCAAACCAAGGTTGATGAAACAAGATGGTTGGGTTCCATCCTACTGTTAATCCCACGAAAGCTATAACTATCAGACTCACCCACTGGACAGACTCAGGTTTAAAGAGATATCCCAAGGTGAAGCAAAAAATAGCAAAGGGAACAATGGCTAATAGTAGGATTACACTTAACCAGAGCATCCAGGGTTCAAATGCTAACGCTGGTTTGTGATGTACCAAACTCTCCACTTCTGCGATAATCAGAGATAATCCACTCATTGTTAAAGCCAGCAATGAAAAAATCCCTACTTTGGCTGCAAGATAGGTTGTAAAGGGTAGTGGCGTGATTCGGATGAGTTTTAACCAACCGCGATCGCGTTCTGAGGCAATTTTCAAACAGAACTGATTAATACAAAGAAAAAGAATCAAGGCACTTAAAGAAATTGATACATAGGCTTGGAAGGATTCTTGGCTAGTTTTATCAATAAAGTAGCCCATGGCAATCGCTAAAATAGCACTCCCCAGCACAGTATCGATTTTGCGAAAACCTTGTAACATCTCAGCATAGAACTGTCCCCAAAAGGCTTTGGAATTGCTGATAAAATTGTTTTCTTGATAGTCACTGCTAGCTGGAGAATGTTGCGGAGAATTGTCTGTGCTGTTAACAACAGCTATAAGGTCTTGATAGCGAGGTGAGGAAATTTCTTGAATTTTTCCATGACTTGGTTCTAATATCAGTTCCCGTGTCACTAAATCAGCAATTTCATCACAATCTTGTTGACTATGGCTAATGGCGATAATAGTTTTTCCTTGGCTATGGAATTCTCGAACTTGCTTCCAGAAATTTTCACGAGCTTCTTGACTAAGATTATTAGTAGGTTCATCAAGAATGAGTAAATCTGGGTTTCCCACAATCGCTAATGCAAAATATAAAGATTGAGCTTGTCCCCCAGCTAAGGTGGTTGCATAATCGTTTTGTTTTGTGTCTAAACGCGATCGCTTAATGGTATCTTCAAGTTCCAGGGGTTGGGGATAGTAACTCCGAAATAGCTGAATAGTTTCTTTGACAGTGAGATATTCCACAGGTTTTGCCCGTTGTAACATCGTCCCCAGTCTTAAATGAGATTTCGGATCTTGTGGTGATTTACCAAAAACTTCAATAGCTCCCTGATTGGGAGATTGTAATCCACACAACAAGTTTACTAAGGTAGTTTTTCCAGAGCCATTATCCCCACGCAGTAAAATAAATTCTCCGCACAGAATATCTAGGTTAATATCGTCTAAGACGTTCTGCTTTTTTTGATTAATCACATAGGTTTTTGTAACATTCCGCAGCTTGATAACTGATTTCATGATGATTAGTGAAAGAGATGAAGAAAATCAATTTTTTCGATAACAAACCAAATTCCTGCACCTGCAAGTAAAGCTGGTACTGGTGGAATTCCTAAGAAAGTTATTAAGGTTAAACTGAGTATTACAGCTATTACCATTATGGGCGGTGGAAATGTTGGTGGTGGTGGGGGACAAGTTGAGTTAATGCAAATTTGGTGAGGAAGTAAAGCTAAAAACAAAACAAAAATTGCAATTCCTCCCACAATTTTGACTAAGGATGGGGGAAGTCCGAGTATTTTTTTTGGGTTTTCCATGATAAAAATGTTCATCAATTTACATTTTCAACGAACCAGCAATATCCCCAGGCTACCGCACTTCCGATAGCAACTGCGAATGGCGGGGGAACCGTTAATGCAATTAGGCCCACGGTAGTGACGCTTCCAACGATGACCGCTGCTTCTGGCTTACAGAGTGTCACCTCCTCGTCCGGATCTATTTTACTGGGATCATCACAGGATTTCACGGAGTTATGTGATGTATCTTTTTTCTGTCCCGTAATTACACTATGTTCAGGGTGAACAGAAGTTATACAGCATTCTGTTTGTTGACCTTGCTGCCACCATAGGATAGGATCGCAGCTCTGTTGAGAAATGATAGTGTAAGCTACTAGAGATACTGTCCAGAGGATAAATATACCAATAAGTATTCGCGATCGTCGGAATAGACTCTCCAGAAAATTAGGCTTAACCGAAGAACTTGAGGGAGCTTGAGAAGTCATGAGAAACTCTCATTATTAAAGTTTACATCCACAGTTTGATTACATTAGGACTTACGCAAGATTGGACTAAAAACCTGGTTCTGATGTAGGGGTGATTCATGAATTACCCCTACTTTCGTTCTGTTTTGCGTAAGTCCTGTACATACCATATCATTACTTGCTGTATCAGGCTACTCTTAAATTTCGCAGTACCATTGTGCCAGGTTTTGCGAAAGATTCCGAGTAAATATGTAAAAAAATATGACTTTATTAAGTAGGGTTTTCCATTTTCAACCCAAGGTTTCCAGGTAAGTGTATGCCTATATATATACATCCCCAATAAAGAATGTGGAGGGGTGCCATTAAAATTCTGTACAAACGTTGGGAAAAATTATTAAGTAGGTCAAAATTCAGCAACGTAAAATGTGGATAGGGATTGCTTCACTCCACTTCGTTCCGTATGGCTAACGCCAAGCTTCGCTAACGCAATGACGTTTTATCTTTAATTAAGTACGTTGACCTACTTAACATCCGAATGATTAATTACGTAACTTACCGAAAGTATCACCCAAAATATTGTGTTTCGAGGCTAAACGCGCCCTCCCAGATGCAGCCCATTCTTGTAATTGTTGAATTTGCTCAACAGCCGTTCGCGCCAGGGGTATAATCTGGCTCGCAGCTTCGAGAATATCATCAGTAGTGAAATCGCGGTTTTGACTAAATCCAATGTGCATGGCTTCAATCAAAGTTTGCTCAATTTCGGCTCCTGAAAAATCCGGTGTTTCATAAGCTAGTCTGTCAATATCATAACCTTTCAAGTTATGGGGGCGCAGTCGGGATAAATGAACGTTAAAAATTGCTTTTCTCTCGTCTTGAGTAGGTAAACCCACAAAGAAAATTTCATCAAATCGCCCTTTACGCAACATTTCTGGTGGTAGGGATTGGATATCGTTAGCAGTGGAAACAACAAATACAGGTGAGGTCTTTTCAGCTAACCAGGTAATAAAAGTACCAAACACACGGCTAGTAGTACCTGCATCACCTTTACCACCCAGTCCGGAAAAAGCCTTATCAATTTCATCAATCCACAATACACAGGGGGCGAGGGCTTCCGCTACCTGAATCATTTGGCGTGTACGGGATTCTGACTCACCCACTAAACCACCAAATAAGCGTCCTACATCTAAACGTAGTAGGGGTAAATGCCAGTGATGAGCGATCGCTTTTGCTGTTAAAGATTTACCTGTTCCTTGAATACCTAACAACATTAAACCACGAGGGTGGGGTAATCCGTACTGTCGCGCCTTATCAGTAAACGAGCCTCCCCGACGCAGTAACCAATCTTTGAGGTTATCTAGTCCCCCTATATCAGAAATTTGCTCAGTGGCTGGGTAAAAGTCCAGGATTTGGGTTTGGCGGATAGTTTGGCGCTTTTCCTCTAAAACTAAGTCTACATCCTCAGGTTGTAATTCTCCATGGGATGCGATGGCTCGAGCCAAAACCCGCCGTATCCGTTCCATGGACAGACCTTGACAGGAACGCACCAAGTCATCGATAACTTTCACCGATAGGGAATTATTACCAGTGCTTTGTGCTAACCTTTCCACCTCAGCTTTAATTTCCGGCGCTGCGGGTAAAGGAAACTCCACCACCGTGAGAACTTCGGTTAAATCGTCAGGAATAGCAACCCGCGGCGACAGCAATACCAGATTTTTCGGTTGGGACTTCAGGAGTTTAGCTAAGTTGCGAAGTTTGCGGGCGATCGCCACATCATCTAAAAATCGATGATAATCACGTAAAATCAAGACAGCAGGGGCAGAAGCTGGCAACTTTTCCACAAATTCCAAAGCTTGCAACGGGTTACGCTTGCCAAACCCTGTATCATTGGGGTTTCCCTGGTAGCCATCCACAAAATCCCAGGTGTATACAGGACGGTTTCCTTGGTTTGTCGCTTCTTCCCGGATTGCGGCTTCTACCCGTTCCTCCTCATAAGTGGGGATATAAATCAAAGGGTAGCGGGCGCGTAGCAACAATTTAAATTCTTCACGAAAGTTCATAATTTTTCAAAACTTAAAAATATTTATTTAAAAAACCCGGCTCTCAGAAACCGGGTCTTAAGTTAGGTTAAACTAATAAATCCCTTTTCAGGCTGATCACAAGCACTACAACTTAAAACATTTACTCACCCCGGAAGTTGCTTTTTTAACGCTTCCAAAGAAGCCCAACGACTATCAACGGGCTTGTCTGAACTATCAACCTTAGCAGTCAAAATACCCGGACAATTGAGGTTACAAAGCTGGCGCTGAGGCAATTCCAAGCACATCTGCTCATATAACCACTCACTCGGATAAAAATAACCATCAGGTGAGAGGGTTTCCAGCAAATCTTCCATCACTACTTCCCTCTCTAAAGGTATATCCTGTATTTGATTAGCGGCTTCATCTAACCAAATAACTTCTTTGGTATTCACTATTAAACGATGGTTATATTGCTGCAAACAGCGGTTACAAGTACAAGTAACAATTGTTTCCGCTTTCCCAGATACTTCTAAGTAATTGCCATGATGCTCTATCCGCAAGCGACCACGAACCGGTGTTAAGCTTTCCAGACCAGGGAGAAACTCTTTAACTTCGATTTCCTCTCTCCGCTCCGGGGCTTTGGTAAGTTGGGGAATAAAAATTGCGTCCATAGGATTTCGATATAATCACGAACAGTTATATTTTGCTGTCACAAAAACCATAAAGCCGTCCTAGAAGGACGGGGTTTTTAACCCAAATTTCTCATAACTCTGTTTTAGCTTTTGAACAGAAGAGAAATTTTATATTTCCCAGGTTTTTATGATATAATCCGGTTTAAACCGGATTATTCAACTGTCGGCGCTGGACAGACCACCAAATGACGGTGCGGCTCTCGTCCACGGCTAAAAGTTTGCAAATCTGCAAATTCTTGGAAGAAAGAATGGATTTGCCGCCTTTCAGCAGCACTGAGAGACTTTATTTCTACTTCCCTACCAGAAGCGCGTACTTCGTCCGCTGCTGCTTCTGCCAAAGCGCGAATTTCCCCTTGTCTTTTGAGGCGGTACCCATTCAGATCAATGGTATAAGAGGCTTGTGACCCTGGGGGCTGGTTGAGGTTTAGCACCGAGTTGGCTAAATACTGAATCGCATCTAGCACTGAACCGTTAGCGCCAATTAAAACTTGGATTTGTTTCTGGGTCAGGTTAGTTTCATCAATAGTCAACCAGTAGCTATCTGTTTCTGGGGAATTGTCAAATTGAGAGGGGTCAGTTTGTAAATTCCCTTGAATCTCCGCAGGTGTTCCTGTTAGTCGCAGCAGGGTTTTTAACCACTGCTGCCCTCTGTGCATCCCACTGTCAAGCATCATCAACCTGTAGTCTTTTTCTTAGAACTTTTGGGCTCAAATGGTAAACTTCTCTGTTCTGCTGCGGCTTCTTTCTCTTGGGTGGCTACAATTTGTTGTAGTCCCTCCGGTAGAGGTTCACGAGAGAGAATATAAGTTTGGGCAGTTTGGAAAATATTACCAATCACCATATACATTAATACCCCAGCTGGTAGGGGGAAGAACAAAAACATTCCAGAAAATATAACTGGTGTGATTTTGTTAACTGTATCTTGTTGCGGGTTACCACCACCAGAATTCTGCCCGGAAATCATTTGGCTGACATAAAGGCTGATGCCGAAAAATATGATCATCGAGACAATATCCCAGTGGACTTTACCATCAGGATCTATAGCACCAACTCTACCCAAAGCTTCTATAAACAAAAATCCTTTTTCTGCTGCTAGTCCAGGAATTGAGCCTTGAATGGTCACGTCTCCCGGTTCCAAGGCTTCTATATTGCCCTGGGCATCTATTTTGACCCTCTCTTCCCCTTTCATGACTTTCCATTGAGGAATCAGGTTATTTTCTGGGTGTTCTGCTAAAAGCGCCTGAAATGGTTTACCATCAAGAGTTTGATATTGGATCTTAGTTTTTTCTCCTACGGCTAATTTGTTACCTCCGGGTAGAATAGCAGTGACACGAACGTGCTCTCCATCAGCAATGTAGATGTTTTGGGGAGCGGTAGCAAAGGCCTGGGGTTGAATTCGTTCGATTTGTTCAGCCGGAAAAATTTGCAGGTTAACGCTGTAGTTTGCACCAGCAAAAGGTGAACCCCGCAATGTGGCAAACAGCGCTAATAATACTGGCATTTGCAGCAATAGGGGCAGACATCCTGCTAATGGGTTACCAAATTCTTTTTGGACATTGACCATTTCCTCTTGCTGCTTTTGCTGATCGTCCTTATAGCGCTCTTTAATTTCTGCCATCCGCTTCTGCATCAGAGGTTGCACAATTCGCATTTTCCGCATATTACGAATTGAACCAGCACTCAGGGGATAGAGCGCGAAGCGGATTATCAATGTCAAGGCAACGATCGCCAATCCATAGCTAGGCACAATCCCATAGAAAAAATCTATGATTGGCAGCATCACGTTGTTTGAGAGAAACCCGATACCAAAATCCATTATTCTGAATTCAACCTGAGTTACTGTAAACTAATCTGAATGTGACATACTCCTACACTTTTGTGCAGGCCGCCCAGAGAATCCCGCTGTTGCACAGGAGGCTCTCGGCTCTAAGAACGGAATGCTATCCCGATCTATTTTTTATATTTATAGCTTACTAGATTAAAGTAAATGTTACCTTCGCTAGTCCCTACTATTTTGTAGAGACGCGACGAATCGCGTCTCTATTACTGCCTATTACTTGTTAGCGGCACCGCTATATAGGGGATTTTTAGCTTTAACTCTTTCATTGATGTAGTCATAAGTCTGGCGGAAATTGGGAACAGCCCGCATTTCTAGGCGACTACCATTTCTGAGGGTTAATACCATATCTCCCCAAAAGCCAATGCCACGGGGAACTTTGACAATTTTCACAATCTCTGAATAAATGATATCCGTGCGATCGCCTCCTCTCCAACCTCCCGTTACGGAAATCCGGCGGTCAGTGATGCGGAAACGTAGCCATAATGCTCTGACAATGGCTCCCACAGTCAATGGTAGCCCGACGACAGTTAGTCCAATCAACACATTGAGGATTAAGTCCCCGATGTGGGGGCCTCCCTCATAATAAACTTCTTCACGAATGCCCATCAAACACCTCAGCTTTTACCAACAACTCTTTTAATTCTTGCAGAAATTGCTGGCTTACGCACTGAGATTCTGCTGCTGCTGGTTTGACAACAATGACTAGCCGCCAACCTGGAAACAATTTTGGCAATAGCTCATGCAGTGCAGCTGTAATCTGGCGTTTGATCCGATTACGAATTACTGCTTTTTTGCTGACTTTTGTGCTAATGGAAACGCCAAATTTTGTGCTCGATAGTGGCTGCTCACTGATTACAGTATCCAAGGAAGGCTTTTTCAACCCTGAAGGTTTTAAAGCTCTCAATGTGAAATGAGAACTGTGACGACGAATTCCTTCCCGGAAAACTGCTTGGAAATCTTTTCGAGATTTTAATCGATTTGCTTTGGGCAAAGCCACATCTGGTCTTCTTGAAATTTCCTAAACGCTCAGACGATGACGTCCCCTTTTTCTTCTGGATCGGATCACATTTCTTCCTGTTGGTGTCTGCATCCTAGCCCGAAAACCAGAAGTTCTTTTTCTTTTACGGCAAGTGCCGCCCAGGTCCTCTTCATCCCGTTCTCCTCTTAGGCGATTTTTATAAAAAGTTACAATCCCTTACTATATCACTTCCAGAACTAAAAATGATATTTTTTTTAAATGTCCTCAACAATTAATCAGGCGGGTTGATGAAGACCATCGTTGATAATTAAGCAAATCTGTGATATCCTCCGTAGCCTAGGCATACCCGCCCTTAGTAAAAATGATTGCTTAAGAGATACTCAAAACCCAGGTTCCCACATAACGCTCTAAGGGTAAATCCCCAGGAGAGAGAATCTGACAGTTAAAATAATACATACCACCAAAACTCGGTGTTTTGACATCTGACAGCACTAACTCAACTTCTCCTCCGGCTGCTACCGGCTTTTGGGGGAAAATTTCTATACGGCGAGCTTCTTTGTTCCATTTGACTTCATCTAGGGGAACTTTTTCACCTTTGACTTTGACCTCCACTTTGTTCGGGTCGAAACTTCCTTCGTAATAATCTGGGTAGCTAACCACAAACTGAGATGCGGCTAAGTTCATTTTTTTGGCTGGTATTCGCAGTCTGAATCGCTCCCAGCTATTAGCCTGTCCGCCAAAGTCTAATCTAAAGGGAAGCTGATTTTTACTGCTAACGCCGCCAAATAGCGTCAGTCCCGGTAAGCCTTGAGCTACAGTTATGACTGGAAACCCAGTCAACAAAGAGCTAGTGACGGCTAGAGCCGAAACAAGTCTCACAAGCAGTTGACGATCACAACCAGGAAATTGTAAATTTTGCATAGTCTAGGTTTCCTCCACCAGAAAACAGGTTAGTGATATAAACTAAGTCTTGAGTCCTCTTAACTCAACTTTACTACTGACACCCTGGTAATTGACGTTAAATTGAAGCAAAAAGTGCCATCACTCTTGAAAGCTTAAGTTTTACTCAAAATATAGAAATCCGGTTTGGTTTCTGAATTGATTTGTCTAGGTAGGGAACAGGGAACAGGGAACAGGGAACAGGTAAGAAGAATTGCCATGTGTACTGAGTCTTGTTCAAAAATCAAATAGGAGTCCTATATATAGTTATAATTTAGACTAAGTAGAAATCAATTTTGTTGCTAAATATGTCTAAATACATCTAATTCCAAAGGTTTTGTGATAAAAACTGATCTATCTAGTAAGCGATTGCGCACCAGCGCAGTGCTGGGGCATTGGCCAATCAAGGGATAGATTGAGGAAAATGAGCTTGATTCAAAGCAGCAATCATTAAAAAATAACGCTAAAAAAATATGTAAAGAAAGAATACTAAAATTTTGCAATGCCTAAAACAAACTAAAGAGAAAGATGCAAAATTAGTAATCAATTTAGGATTTGTAATATGTGAATCTATTTGTGACTATCGGCAAGTGTCAAATCTGCAAGGGGCGAAGTGAGGTTACAACACAGAAAAGCAAAAGTATTTAAGGGTTTATCTACCAGGAAAAGCCATCTCAGACAGTGACGCCCAAAAAAGAGGTATTTATCTCCAGGAGATTTCATGAAAATAGCAGTTGCTAAAGAAATTGAAGTTTGTGAACGACGTGTGGCATTAAATCCTGACACCGTTACCCGGTTAGTGAAACAAGGTTTGGAAGTATGGGTAGAAAAAGGTGCGGGAGAAGGCTCTTGTTTTAGCGATTCTGCCTACGAAGCAGCAGGAGCAACAGTTATAACTGATCCAGCTAAATTATGGAGTGAAGCAGATATTGTACTCAAAGTTAGCCCACCAAAAGAGCGAGAAAATGGCGGCTCAGAAATAGAATTACTGCGACAGGGATCTGTGTTAATCAGTTTCCTTAATCCTTTGGGAAATCCCGCAGTAGTACAGGAACTAGCAAATCGGCACATTACAGCTTTGAGTATGGAGATGATCCCCCGTACGACCAGAGCGCAAAGTATGGATGCTTTGTCTTCCCAAGCTTCACTAGCAGGATATAAAGCAGTATTAATTGCCGCTGCTGCATTACCTAAATATTTCCCGATGCTGACCACAGCCGCCGGCACGATCGCCCCAGCTAAAGTATTTATTATGGGGGCTGGTGTAGCGGGATTGCAAGCGATCGCCACAGCCAGACGCTTAGGTGCGGTAGTAGAAGCCTTTGATATTCGTCCCGCAGTCAAAGAAGAAGTGCAAAGTCTGGGGGCGAAATTCGTCGAAGTCAAACTCGAAGAAGAAACAACTGCAGCGGGAGGATATGCCAAAGAAATTTCCGAAGCTAGTAAACAACGTACCCAGGAAGTTGTGGCGGAACACGTGAAAAATGCCGATGTCGTGATTACCACCGCCCAAGTACCCGGGAGAAAAGCACCAAGACTAGTAACAGAGGAAATGGTAGCACAAATGAAACCGGGTTCAGTAATTGTAGATCTAGCAGCCGAACAAGGGGGTAACTGTGCTTGCACCCAAGCAGGTAAAGATATTCTCTGGAATGGCGTGACGATTATTGGCCCCATCAACTTACCCTCATCAATGCCAGTTCACGCTAGCCAGCTGTATTCTAAGAACTTAACATCCTTGCTGCAATTATTAATCAAAGATAAAACTCTACAAGTAGATTTTGCTGACGACATCATTGATGCGGCTTGCATTACCCACGCCGGGGAAATTCGCAATCAAAGAGTGCAGGATGCGCTAAAAGCTTTGAGTCCTCAAATCGGCACTTAACTAACCGCCCCTCAAAACCTATCTGTGTGCATCTGTGGTTACAAACAGGAGATTTCAGTTCATGACCGAAGCATTACTCGCTGCTTTATTTGTATTTGTTTTGGCATCCTTTATTGGCTTTGAAGTGATCAACAAAATCCCACCGACTTTACACACCCCCTTAATGTCAGGCTCCAATGCCATTTCTGGTATTGCTGTATTAGGGGCAATTGTAGCTGCTGGTGCTAAAGATACCAGTATATCAGTAATTCTCGGTTTAATTGCTGTGGTACTAGCGACAGTTAACGTTGTCGGTGGTTTTCTCGTCACAGATCGGATGTTGCAAATGTTCAAGAAAAAGGAAGTTAAGGCGTGAGCGATTTTCTACCAACTGGGATTCAGCTGACGTACCTGGTCGCTGCATCATTATTTATCCTGGGTTTAAAGAAACTGGGTTCCCCAGCTACAGCACGTAACGGTAACGTGATCTCGGCTGTGGGGATGCTGCTGGCCATTGTCGCCACACTCTTAGATCAGCAGGTACTCAACTATGAGATGATTTTAGTCGGCTTGGCTATTGGTGCCGGAATTGGTGCGATCGCCGCTTACAAAGTCCAAATGACGGAAATGCCCCAAATGGTGGGTTTACTTAATGGTTTAGGTGGTGCTGCTTCCGCACTCATCGCCGTTGCCGAGTTCTGGCGGTTAATTGGCAATGCCCAACCCATACCTCTAGATGTAAACATTTCCATTTTACTGGATGTCTTAATCGGTGGTGTCACCTTAACAGGTAGTTTTATCGCCTTCGCCAAATTGCAAGGTTTAATCAGTGGCTCTCCCATTAAATTACCTTTCCAACAACCATTTAACCTCGCCCTACTGGCTGCCTACTTAGTAGGTAGTGTCTATTTAATCATCACACCCGACAGCCTACCCATATTCTTCGCCGTGGTAGGAGTTTCTTTAGTATTGGGTGTTATGTTCGTCCTCCCCATTGGTGGGGGCGATGTTCCTGTAGTCATTTCCCTATTAAACTCCCTATCTGGGATAGCAGCCGCAGCCGCAGGGTTTGTGGTCATGAACAATATGTTGATTATCGCTGGCGCACTGGTGGGCGCATCGGGTTTAATCCTCACCCAGATTATGTGTAAAGCGATGAATCGTTCATTATTTAACGTGCTGTTTGGTGCCTTTGGTGGGGAAGCGTCCGCTCCTAGTGGTGGCGGTGCTACAGGTACTACAACCAATCAAACAGTCCGCAGCATTGACCCCGAAGAAGGAGCAATGATGTTAGGTTATGCTCGTAACGTCGTCATTGTCCCTGGTTATGGTATGGCTGTAGCCCAAGCCCAGCACACTGTCAGGGAATTAGCAGATCAATTAGAACGCATGGGCGTTGATGTTAAGTATGCTATTCACCCCGTCGCCGGTCGATGCCGGGGCATATGAATGTGTTACTCGCAGAAGCCAATGTGCCTTATACCCAGTTGTATGACATGGATGATATCAATCCCCAATTGGAAGGGGCGGATGTGGCTTTAGTAATTGGTGCCAATGATGTGGTCAATCCAGCAGCCCGCAGCGATACCAATAGCCCCATTTATGGTATGCCGATTTTGGAAGTAGATCGGGCAAAGCAGACAATTGTCATTAAGCGCGGCATGAGTACGGGTTTTGCCGGTGTAGATAATGAATTATTCTACAAAGAAAAAACTACCATGCTTTTTGGTAGCGCCAAAGATATGGTTTCTAAGTTGGTTTCCGAGGTAAAGCAGCTTTAAGGACTATTTTCAAGGGTCAGCTTGCCCTGGGAGGTATCATGTTCCTGGGGCAAGTTTTTTCTGCCAAGATTATTTCACAACAGATCAATCTAATATGCCTAATGATAGAAGCTAATCAAAATGTAAAATTTTGAAATTGAACTAAGTCTCGATGACCAAAAATGCCCGATAATCAATATTGTTGAATTTGTCTGCTGACACAGCACATTTCATCTGGGTGAGGTAAATCAATAGCTGGCAAAACTTCGCCGTCAGCGCTCAGTCGATAGCTTGTGTAGGCTAGCCATAAGCAGCCCGCAACACTACACTTTGATCAGAAAATATGCTGTCAACCCACTACATAACAAACTGCACAAGATGGATGGGTCAAATTTTATGGATCTAAGAAAAATTTAGATTTTGATTTTCAGAATTTGGTCTTTGAAAACAACAAAGATTAAATAATCAGGGTGTGTCATTACTCAGTATATTTATATGTTATCAAAACAAGAACGTCAAATAGATTTTGTAGGTAATATCCCTTTTATATCAGTTCATATTGGTGGATTATTGATTTTTTGGGTAGGTTTTAGTTGGACTGCTTTAATTACTTGTTTATTATTATGGTTTGTGCGGATGTTTGGCATCACCGCCGGATACCACCGTTATTTTTCACACCGTACTTATCAAACAACCCGTTTTTTTCAGTTTATTCTGGCGGTTTTAGGTAATGCTTCGGCGCAGTTAGGCCCATTATGGTGGGCTGCACATCATCGTCATCACCACAACTATGCAGATACAGAACAAGATATTCATTCCCCCATTATTCATGGTGGCTGGTGGTCACATATTGGTTGGGTAGTCTCTCCTCAATATTCTCAGACTGATGAACGCAAGATCCGAGATTTTGCCAAATACCCAGAGTTACAGTATTTAAACCGTTTTCATATGGTGGTGCCTATCTTGCTAGCAATCGCCGTTACTGTTATCGGCATATTGTTTCAGATTTATCTTCCTGGCCTACAAACATCTGGTTTGCAGATGCTTATCTGGGGGTTCTGTTTAAGTACTGTCCTGGTTTATCACTCAACTTTTACAATTAATTCTCTCGCCCATATCGTTGGTTACCGTCGTTTTAATACCTCGGATAATAGTCGCAATAATCTGTTTTTAGCTTTAATTACTTTAGGTGAAGGTTGGCATAATAATCATCATTATTATCCCGCATCAGAACGTCAAGGTTTCTATTGGTGGGAAATAGATATTACTCATTACATTCTTACCCTATTATCATGGCTGGGAATTGTTTGGAATTTAAGAACTCCTCCTCAAACAATTTATGACCAGTCTCATAGTTAAGCTAAAAAGTAGTATTACCACCTTTTCGGATGTGATACTTGCGCCAACTCAAATAGGAGAAATACTCAAAAATGGTGTAGGAACATGATTAAATCACGTCCCTACAAATAATGAATTATCGTCGTTTGGGAGAAGTGCGTCGCAGTTCGCGTTTTTCCTCTTCTCGGCGACGGCGATCGCGCCAATCTGCTAAGGTCAGATAACCAACCCCACCAGTCACCGCTACCAGCAGCAGCAAGGCCAGTAAGGCCAAAATATTTAGGAATGGATTTTCCACGATTCCCCTATAGTCCGTTACGTCCCCACACTACCATCGCAATTGACCAAGTAAACACAACCAACAGCGATACCCAACCAAGTGTTAAAGTTGCCATAGTCTTACACTTTCTCAATAATTACAAAACGTCTCTAATACCCATAATAATGTGAAAGGGCTGCTGATAGGTGGTCAAGAAAACTTCAGATATACAAACCATGGCCGAACGCCTAGAATCTCTCAAAGCTGGAATAATTTCGGCTATTTCCTTAAGTCTTGCCTTCCTAATTACCAGTCTGGTAAATACTATGGTGTTAGTACAGTATTTTCCCACACTGGCAAGTCTATATACAAATATTAATTTTCATTGGTGGCTCAGTGGCGGAATCGCTGGTTTGTCTGGTTTCCTCTTTGGTGTTACCTACCGCTACATTATCCGCACAGATAACAACACTCAACTTAAATCCGGTGCTGTACTGGCTTTCGGTTTAGTGCGGGGCTTAACTCAGCTCAACTCTACCGAGAATATTATACCTGATTTAGTCCAAGCCGGGGAAAGTATATTCTGGTTCGCCATGGGGGCGATCGCCCTTGATACTGTTATGCAAATCGGCTGGGTGAAACCTTTCCCCTCCACAAATGATAGGGAGCAACTAAACTAAGATTCATACACAATTTCTGTTCCCTCTTCATAGCGATCGCCCCTTAGTACAGTCAACCGTCAACCGTCAACAGAAACTACTTAGATGCAAACACCCAATCTGATTAAAACCCCCTCTTTTATCCAAAAAATACAATGGGTAGCTGACCCTGTAGGGTATATGGAAACAGCAGCTCAAGAATATCCCGATATTTTCTCCGCCCAAGTGGTGGGGTTTGGTAACAACCTGGTATTTGTTAACCATCCCCAGGGCGTGCAAGAAATTTTAACCAATGACCGTAAGAAATTTGTTGCCGCTGGGAAAGAGAATAGAATTTTACAACCTTTACTAGGTGACTATTCGGTGATTATGCTCGAAGGCGATCGCCATCGTCAGCGACGAAAATTAGTCATGCCGTCTTTTCATGGCGATCGCATGCGAAACTATGGTGAAATCATCAGGGAAATTACCACCAAAGTCTGGAGCCAACTCCCCACAAACCAACCCTTCACCACCCGCACCGCCACCCAGAATATTTCCTTACAAGTAATCTTACAGACAGTTTTCGGTGTCTATGAAGGAGAACGCAGCCAACAACTGCTAAAAAATCTCTCATTAATGGCGGATATATTTCGCTCACCATTAACTTCTAGTTTTCTATTTTTCCCCTCTCTGCAAACAGATTTAGGACCCTGGAGTCCTTGGGGTAATTTTTTACGCAATAGACAAAAAGTAGACCAGTTAATTTACGCAGAAATCCGCGAACGCCGACAACAAACCGATGAGAATCGTATTGATATTCTCTCCTTGCTCATGTCAGCAAAAGATGAAAACGGTAACTCAATGACAGACCAAGAGTTACGCGACGAATTAATGACCCTGTTATTCGCCGGTTATGAAACCACAGCCACCGCCATGGCTTGGGGATTATATTGGATTCATAAACACCCCGAAATTAAAGAAAAACTGCTCCAAGAACTGCATACCCTGGGTGATACACCAGACCCCATGAGTATATTCCGGTTACCTTATCTCACCGCTGTTTGTAATGAGACCTTACGGATTCATCCAGTAGCCATGTTAACCTTTCCCAGAGTAGTCAAAGAACCTGTAGAACTCCTAGGATATTCTTTAGCACCGGGGACAGTATTAATGGGCTGTATGTATCTCATTCACCAACGGCAAGATTTATACCCCGAACCCAAGCAGTTTAAACCAGAAAGATTTCTGGAACGTCAATATTCCCCCTATGAATTTATGCCTTTTGGTGGCGGTGTCCGGCGCTGTTTAGGTGAAGCCTTAGCCGTGTTTGAAATGAAACTAGTATTAGCCACCATCTTATCCCGCTATGAACTTGCACTAGCTGATACCAAACCAGAAATACCCCAACGTCGGGGTGTAACTTTAGCCCCCGGTCGTGGGGTGAAGATGCTGATCAAACGCCAACTTGCACCCCAACCATCCCCCCAATTAATTTAAAATAGGACTTTATCCATTGACAAAATAGCACAATAGTGTTATTATGCCGCCTATTTTCTCCTTCAATGCACCAGTTAACTATTCCCGAAGTTCAATCAAAAAAGCTGAAATAGTGATTCTTCTGTTTTGACATCGTCAATCTAGCGAGTGCCGATTAACCTCGGTCGCTTGCTGTATAAAGGTTTCAGCCTTTGACAGACTGGGGTAAAGTCCATTTCAGCCACCTGTTTTTCTGAACTTGGCTAACGCCACGCTATCGCTATCGGAAAGTGCCTCTAGACTTCTTACGGAGTATGTGTTTAAAATAGAGGGGTCCCCACTCGCTGGGGACATTAATTGAATGGAAACATTAAATTGTTTGTAGTTACAGATAGAAAATAAAGTGTGTCCCCACTCGCTGGGGACATTAATTGAATGGAAACTTCTACTTCAAGAAGGTAGAAATTGTACTCTTTTGTCCCCACTCGCTGGGGACATTAATTGAATGGAAACATACCGCCAAGAACGCCAAGAAAATTTAGAGTGGGCATAAGCCCTATGTATTACAAACAAATCTACTAAGAGGTACTTAATGTTAAAGTTTGAATATAACTCTATTAGAAATGCTCTCAGCCAAGCTTTAGAATCTTTGCCGGATTGGAGAAGTCTAAACCCCTTTCAGAAAGGACAAGAAATTGATAAATCTTTATTTTGCAAAACTTAAATATTTTAGTGAAGAATTTACTAAAGAGAGAAAACATGATGATATTTTGCAAGAGTTAAAGAAAATTTTAGAAAAAGAAAACACCGAAGATATTGATGAAACACTGGATAGTAAATTTACTGTACTTATAGATATTAAATCTCCTGATCTAATAATAAGCGCCTATATACCTGAAATAAAAAAATTTATCGAGGATGAATCACCAATTCTATTACACCCTGATTCACGATATTACTTTGTTAATGAAAATATATGGGAGATTATCAAAGAAGTTATTTTTAAAAAATCTAAAGCAACAGAAACAAAAGAGGATTTTTTCAACATAGCAGAAGACTATGTAAAACTGAAAGAATGTTTTGACATAAAAATGTTAGTTTTCGAGGCTTCTTAAATTTGTGTTACGGAAGAAAGATTCTAATTTAACTTCTTCCTGTATGAGCCGTAGTCGTGTTCAATGTCCGCTACTGAGATTTTTACAGGTGCGAAAAAGGCAATATCGCGATCGCTTGCACAACAGCTTAGAATAAGCATGGAATTTGGGAACCAGAATCTCATCTTGATCAAGTGCATCCAGTCCCCACTCCCTGGGGACATCAATTGAATTAATACTCTTAACCCCGGTGGTTGAGCGTAGTCGAAACCCAGCGTAGTCGAAACCACGATCGCCCCAAAAAGCATAAGCACGGGAAGCATTATGCAGCTACATCAACATAATCACATTCGGTTTGCGGTTGAGGAATGTTTAATCCATCTTCTATTAATGCTTCTAAGTGAAAAGCAATTGCTTCTTGAATATTTTGTTTAACTTCTTCTATTGTGTCACCAACACTCACACATCCAGGTAAATCAGGCACGTAAGCAGAATAGTTTTCTGAAGCTTTTTCAATAATAATTGCATAACGCATGATCATTCCTCCAATTGTGCTTGTTTAAGAATACTTTTAAGAGTGCCAATTCCTAAATCTTTGGAATGTTTACCAGGAACAGTTACTGTTCCCAGTTTATTAGGGTGTTTATATTGACGATGACTTCCTTTAGTTCTCGACAAATACCATCCATCTGCTTCTAATATTTTGATATAGTCATCCTATTTGACTTGAGAAATTATCAGTGAGGAAAGGGAACACCGGAACAGGGAACAGGGAACAGAAATTGTTCATGAATCATTTAGGATTGCTATAATTTCAGAAACTTTGATTGTTTATTTTATCATTTTTCACGTTTTTATCTCGGCATAAAAGAATCTTGCCGATATATAGGGACTTGACCAAATTAGAAGAATACACTATGATAAATATACACATAAAAATCACAAGGATGTAGCAGACGTGCTTTAAGCATGACATCCCGTTACCTTTTTAGGTCGAGGAAATCCCGGTAAAGACGTTCTGAATACCAAAAATATTTTTTTGTATTTGTTTATAGTTTTTTAGAGAGCGATCGCCCTGATTCGATATAATGGTATAAATACTATCAACAACTCTTGACTATGCAGATTAGTGAAGAAATCACAATCAAAGTGAGTCCTAAAGTTGCTCAAGCCTATCAAAAAGCAACGGAACGGAAAAAGCAATCTTTGGTAATGCTAGTTAGTTTATTTTTACGAGAGGATCTGAATGAGGAAGTTGATTTTCTTGGTAAATTGATGGATGAAATTAGCGATAGAGCAGTTTCCACAAGGCTTGACACCAGAAATTTTGGAGACAATTCTGAATGAATAATCTCCCTAAATATGTATTAGATAGCAATATTATTGTTAGTGCTTTATTATTCATAAAACGGGATTATGTGATGAAATTCCTGTAAAGGCAAGAAAATAAAAAAATGCAAAAAAGCATTGACTCTTTCTCAACTATTTTTAGTGCGATCGCCGACATCATAAACTACAATAAAAATACTTAAAGAAATGGCTGAAAATGGTCAAATCAACTTTGTACACAACAACAAAAGTCCTGCCAGGAAATAGAATTGAAATTCAATCTCCAAATCTGACTGTAGGACAAACTGTTGAAGTCGTTATTTTGGTTCAAGAAGTTAGTCCTGATTCGTCTACTACCGAAAATATCTCTCCATCTTTAAAAGAGCGTCTTGCTTTTCTGAAGTTACCAATAGCTGAACGTAGGAATATTCTCGAAAGTCAAGCCGACATAATGCTCTCTCACTATCAACAAGATTCTGAATGGCAGCAGTTAATGGCAGGTGATATCATTGACTATTAGCCCTGATATGCCAAAACGTGGAGAAATTTGGTTAGTCAACTTTGATCCCACTGTTGGTGCAGAAATCAAAAAAGTGCGCCCTGCTGTCGTTATCAGTTCAGATTCAGTAAGAAAACTTCCTATTGTACAGTGCGTAAGTCCTATAAAATTAGCAACATATAACATTAGCAACATATAATATTCTTATGCACACCCTAGCCTCTCGTATGCAGGCGGTACAATCGCCAATCATTCCTGTGGTTGGGGAATTAATCCAAAATTCCCCCGGTACCATTTCCTTAGGACAAGGTGTAGTTTCCTACAACCCACCACCAGAAGCCATTCAGCTTTTACCCCAATTCTCAGCAGATTCAACTAATAATTTATACAAGCCAGTTGAGGGAATCCCTGTATTATTAGCAGCGATCGCCCAAAAATTAGAAACTTTCAACCGCATTATTATTAACCAAAATAACTCAATTGTAGTCACTGCGGGCAGCAACATGGGGTTTATGAACGCCATTTTAGCCATTACTACCCCCGGTGACGAAATTATCCTGAACACACCTTACTATTTCAACCATGAAATGGCCATAACCATGGCCGGGTGTACTCCCGTATTAGTAGCAACAGATGAAAATTACCAACTGCGTCCCCAAGCGATCGCCCAAGCAATTACCCCCAGAACCCGCGCTGTAGTCACAATTTCCCCCAATAATCCCACAGGAGTTATTTATTCAGCAGCGGCATTGCAACAGGTAAATCAAATATGTGCGAATCATCGCATCTACCATATTAGCGATGAAGCCTACGAATATTTTACATACAACGGTGTCAAACACATTTCCCCTGGTAGTTTTGAGGGTGCAACAGATTACACCATTTCTCTTTATAGCCTATCCAAAACCTATGGGTTTGCAAGTTGGCGGATTGGTTATATGGTAATTCCCCAACACCTACTAGAGTCAGTCAAAAAGATTCAGGATACAATTTTAATTTGTCCCCCCGTAGTTTCCCAGTATGCCGCAGTAGGAGCATTACAATCAAGCTCAGAGTATTTACATAATCACATTGGAGCAATTGCCCAAATCAGAGAAATAGTCATAGATGCCCTCAAACCCCTAGCAGGTCTATGTAATATTACTCCTGCTGATGGTGCATTTTATTTCTTCCTCAAAGTTAATACCCATATCGATAGCTTTGAATTAGTAAAAAGGTTAATTCAAGAACATCAAATAGCAGTAATTCCCGGTACAACTTTTGGCATGAACGATGGATCTTATCTGCGGGTAGCTTATGGGGCGTTGCAAAAAGATACAGCTAAAGCAGGTATAGAAAGATTAGTAAAAGGCGTACACAGGATAGTCAGTAATACTTAACCCATCCTGCGCCTTATGTGTAACAAGTGTCTTTGTTTGTATCCTTGATAGTTCCTTGATCAGAGCCTATTGGCGTTGAGACCCGCCAATTAATCTAAAGCAAATTCTACAAACTCTAGTTGTCCAGCTAACATATTTTTATCCACCGCCGACAAGGTTTTATTATGAGAACGGGGAGAATTTAAACAACCACAAACTAACTGGGCGACATCTGCCCGGTGAATAGTGCCAACAATAAGCGGATCTTCGGTTAAAATACCATTGCCTGTTGCCGGTTCCGATTTTAAGCCACCGGGGCGAATGATAGTGTAAGTCAGCCCACTAGCAATTAAATGTTGTTCGGCCTTGTCTTTTTCCACTAACACAGGTCCCAATGTTGCTAGAGCTTGGGGAGGTAAAGCACCAGCACTATTACCAGTACCAATGGATGAAATTAAAATAAACCTTTGTACCCCTGCTTTTACTGAGGCATCAATGAGATTTTTATTACCCAGATAATCAGCCCTTTCACCCTCCGAAGGTAAACCGCCAATGGTACTAATTACCGTTTGGATAGGTTCATCACCGAGTATGGCAGCTTCTACATCACTGATATTTAAAGCATCTCCCATGACAGTTTTAACACCTATTGCTTCTAGTTCAGGAGTTTCGCTTCTTAGGAGTGCTTTCACCCGGAGATTTTGCGCCGTTAAATATTTAGCAATTTCTCGACCAACGCCACGACTTGCGCCGGCGAGAAAAATGTAAGATCCAGTGGTCATATTAAGGGATTATAAATTGACTTCCTCAGCTTACAATGTAGCGAACTCATTAAACGCCAAAGTTCACCAATCACAAGCACTATGGATGTGCCGACAACTACACGCACCCAATCCTTCGGTGTTCCCTGTTCCCTGTTCCCTGTTCCCTGTTCCCTAAGATAAAAATTACCTGTTGAAAACTTATCAAACATCCTCTTAGACAACCCTGTAAAGGCAGACTGACTTAATCCCAAGCATCGAGCATTAAACAAATTCCAGAATTGTAACATTTTCCTTGCTCAACTATGGTACTGCGATAAATTTTGTAAGCAGGATAGGTTCCGATACAATACTGTGATTTCTAGCCTCAGCTTGAGTTATTTTTCTAACTGGTTCCGCTGATTGCATATTTTTTCACCTTATCTAATAGAAAGAAAATACCTTTTATGAAATTTTGTAAGACAAATTAAGCTGATGTTTCCAGCTTTTTATACTTCCTAATAGCGTTATTCATCAAGATAATTTGTTCAGCATGAAATGACGGAGGCATTAAGCTATGAATCCTATGTTCTAGTCCATCATGCATTACATCTGTGGGTAATTGAGAGTGATCTAATCCCAATGTATGACCAATTTCATGGGTAATAGTATTAGCAATCAAGTTAGATAATTGAGCCAAATTTAGACTTGCTTCATGGGAAACATCAAGTATTTTGTCTAAACGAACAAGAGCAATAGTAGTAACTTGCTGATGAGTAAAACTAGCAATTCCGAGATAGTCAACTGGTTGCTGGTCAGCTAATACATGGATATGGGTGAAATTATCCCCCCACTCTGTTGAATCAGGATGTTCTGAGGTCAAAAACACATTGACACTCCTAAAAGCACTAAAGACCTTAGCAAGAGCATCTGTCATAACTGCTAGTATTGTGCTATTGTCCTCAATGTCAAGAATCACTCTGGAAATATCAACCAAAATACAATGGCGAATATCGCGATTGTCTTTAGCTATTAACCATCCACAATAGGGACACACTAGCCAACTTGTTTGAACACGAGAACGACAACCTTGACAGTGAAGCTTTGCAGGTCTATCAAGGTTAATTCGTTCCCAAATCGGAACTTTCATCTCAGGATTTGTCTTCCTCAGATTTAGACGTTCATAAAGAGACATTTTACTTAGAACCAGCTACCCGACTAAAGCCAAATCCGTACTTTTTATCTGCTGCTTCATGACCGCTAAAGTACTTCTTTTAAGAGTAATAGCCATGATTGTATAATCCTAGATATTCAACAGTAAGACCTGATCATGTCTGCTAAACCGTTGACAGTGATCCCATTGCCCACAGCTGCCATTTTCCATTCATTATTGTGTCGATATACTTCCGCCAATATCATTCCTGTGCTCCCCTGATAATCTCTACCTGAGAGGTTATATCTAGCCAGTTCTTTGTTATTATCTGCATTGACTAAACGCACAAAAGCATTTTCAACTTGGCTAAAGTCCTGTTTACGGCGAAGGCATTCATAAATATTGATTACGAAAACCAATTTAGCAATCTGGGTTGGTATCCGAGGTAAGTCAACAATAATCACCTCATCATCCCCATCACCTGCACCAGTTAAGTTATCCCCTGTATGAATAATGGCTTTTGACGAATGCTGAAGATTCCCAAAGTAGACAATATTCTCTTTACTGGTTAACTTACCATTGGCATCTAGGCAAATTACAGAAGCATCCAAATCATACTGAGCACCACCAGCAAAGTTACTAAAAAACCCCCCACCGGATGTTTTTGCTACATCCCAGCCTAGTCCACACATCAACTTAGTCAGGGTGGGAGCTTCCTTAGACAGAGAAATTCTCTGTCCTTTTTGTAAATTAATTCCCATATCTCATCTCCTAGCTATAACGATCTAATAATGCTTGTAAGCCACCTTGATAACCAGATCCGACTGCATTTAAACGCCACTCTCCATCTTTGCGATAGATTTCAGCCATAATTAATGCAGTTTCAACAGAGTAATCCTCAACCAAGTCGTATCTAACTACTTCTTGATTAGTCTGAGCATTAACGATACGAACAAAAGCATTTTGAACCTGACCAAAGTTTTGACCTCGTTTTCCGGCTTCATGAATAGTTACCGTAATCACAATTTTCTGAATATCAGCAGGAACCTTTTGCAGACTAATCTTGATGACCTCATCATCACCATCACCAACACCTGTCAGATTATCCCCTGTGTGTTCTACTGACTTGCTTGCATCTGGACTGGTCCGGTTATTGTAAAAAATAAAGTGGTCGTCAGATATCAACTTTTCGTTACTACCGAGTAGAAAAACTGATGCGTCTAGGTCAAAGTCATAGCCAGTGTCCGTTGGTTTCACATCCCACCCCAAACCAACAAATACCTCCGTAAGTCCCGGCGCAACTTTTTCTAGTGAAACCCGTTGTCCTTTTGTTAACGTAACTGCCATTTTTTTGGTCTCCTAAAATTCAACCTTGAACGAATAAATTTGTAAAGTGCCTAACTTCTCATAGAATTGGTATGACCAACCATCTTACTGGGGTAAATGAAAATGCTGACTTTTCCCCCAGTAAAATGGTTTTAGCCTTCTGGAGAATTACCTAGTTATAGCGATCAAGGAGCGCCTGTAAACCACCTTGATAACCAGACCCGACTGCATTTAAACGCCACTCACCATCTTGACGATAAAGTTCAGCCATGATCAATGCTGTTTCGATGGAATAATCTTCTGTAAGTTCATAGCGGACAGCTTCTTCTTTTGTCTGCTCATTCACAATACGTACATAGGCATTTTGTACTTGACCAAAATTTTGATGGCGTTTTTCTGCGTCATGAATAGTCACAGCGATCGCAATTTTTTCTACCTCATCAGGTACCTGATTCAAAGAAACTTTGATTGTCTCATCATCTCCTTCACCTATACCCGTCAGGTTATCTCCTAGATGTTGAACTGCTTTATCAGCATCAGGACTTTTAGGATTGTTATAAAATATAAAATGGGCTTCAGATATGAGCTTATCATGAGAATTGAGCAGAAAAGCTGAGGCATCTAAATCAAAATCTGTGCCGGTATCAGTAGACTTTACATCCCATCCAAGACCAACAAAAACTTGAGACAGACCCGGTACAACTTTCTCAAGAGAGATACGTTGTCCCTTCGCCAGATTAATTGTCATTATTCAAGACTCCGTGATAATTCAGGTAATATGTAGTCGGAATATATGTATATAGCCTTTTTCAGGCTCATGAAGTACACACCAATTCCCTGTTCCCTGTTCCCTGTTCCCTGTTCCCTGTTCCCTCAAACTAAAAAAAATTGTACCTCACGAGCATGGGAAATGCTATAATTGAAACTCTAAGGGATTCAAAGACAAATTTTGACATATTTCTCGCACAACTTGCTTCTCGGATTCGTCGAAATTATTATCAGCCGAACCGATGCTACAACATACTATAATCAATAATTTTGCAGCATCGGAATTATTCTTGAACTTACTAATAGCTTTTAGTGCTTGTTCTTTACCAATATCTGAGTCAAACTCAAAACCACTCACAAAATAATTGAATCTCTCAATGACATCATTCATCTCAAATACACGCAGTTCCTCACTTCTAGCAATGAAACCAGCCATTTTTTGTTTTTCCGTAGAATGAATATGTCCATCTGCAGCTGCTACTAAAGCGCATCCCGCAACAATAGCATCCATGAATTCTTTGTTTTTAAACCGCACAATAGAATCATGTAGATTTTTTTGTTGTTCTTTTACCCAATTTAAAAAAGTCACGACAGTACTCCAGTTTTACTTGATGCTCAGAGGATGTCTGCTGCATTGCATAGCAACAGATATAAATACTTTCAGTTCATCTATCGGAGGTAATCATCCGCATTGAAAGTTTTCGATGAAATGTATCATAATAAACCGGATTAATTTTGACAACTAAGAGTATTGTATAAATATAATCATCTATCTAAAGATAGATATTTAATCAAAAGATGATAATATCCTCACCTAGCGGCTAAACCCCAAGATTGCTACTCGCGCCTTATAATCTATAATACATACTTATTATTAGTAACAAAAATTACTTTTATTTCCATCGTAGCCACTATACTTACATCTGTTACCAAAACTATTTCTGGGATGCAAATCATTGACCATGAGAAATTGACCAGCATCGTAACTCATAAATTCCAGATTGCTCTTGAGTAATTAGGTCGGTATAGCTTACCCTAAGTATGCAATATTATTGTGTCACACCCAATGCAGATGGATTGGATTAGCTTACTCAAAGCTCAACAAGCTGACTTCCTTCAACGTGTGAAAAAACCTAAAACTTATGATTTATCCTTGCTGGAAAGTCAAGTTAAAGCATCTCACCGTGAGAGAATAGTATTCTCTTGTGAGGAATTGCTGAAGATAACCGAATTTTCCCGTCAGACAAGCCGAAATTGTCGCCAAAAATCCACCCCCTACACCACCGGAATATCCCGACCCGGATGACTGGGGGATGACTTTTCCCGAATACTTCCAGAAGCAAGCACAAGAGTATCTTTTCCGAGAGCAAATTGTGGGGTTAGTGATGGCTGAATGTCTGGGTAAGTTAGTCAAAAAAATCCCACAGGACAGTGTAGAACACATGGTGTTAGATGATGAAGGGAATTTGCGCGGAGAGAGCAAATTTGCCTACCTGTTGGCTAATAATCCTCATGTTAGTATTCAAGTTTACGCAGTTGATGGAGAAAGTGTTAATAGTATTAAGAAAAATAAAGTGAGGTGGTCAGTTACTCAGGATGATTTGAAGAATTATCAAGTATTAGTTTTTCTGTGTTTATTGCACCCATTCACTGATATGAATTGTTACCAAAAACATTCTATCATTGCGGGTTTTTTACCAACCAGCCAAATTAAATTTCCCGAACCAAAACTGTATGTTACTCCCGATCATTTCTTGTATGCGGGGGGTTTGAGTTGGTATTTAGAATCATTAGTTACCCAAGGAAATATCAAAAAACCCACACAACCATTAGTTGAACAACAGATAATAGTAGAAACAGTGCAAACTTTGCCAGCAGAACACCCGCAAAAGGCAATAATTGGTGATTGGGAATGTTGGCAAACATTGAAAGGCCACACTAGAGGCATTAATTGTATAGCTTTTAGTTCCAGGTGTAACAATGGCACAACCTCCCCCATATTAGCAAGTGGTAGTTATGGGGAAACAAAGCTCTGGGATTTAAGTAAGGGTGAATTAATCCAGACATTATCAGAGTATCCTTGGGTAGTGTCTGGAGACGTAGATATGGTAAATTCTCTAGCCTTTAGTTCAGATGGACAAACTTTAGTTACTGGTAGTGCTGATTCCACGGTCAAGATTTGGCACGTAGGCGCATTAGATTTAATCGATATTCTGCACAAGCATAATGCTATGGTGCGGTGCGTTGCATTTACACCAGATGGACTGATGTTAGCAACGGCTGGGGATGATAGAAAAGTCTTATTTTGGGATTTGACCCAACGTCAGGTAGCGATCGCCTTATCTTTAGATGATACAGCCCCTCATTCCCTAGTTTTTAGTCAAGATGGGCAAATATTAGCTACAGGTAGCTACCGCAAAATCAAAGTTTGGCGGACTTCACAACCCAGCGGGTGGAAAACTCTCAAAGATTCACCACCCCTATACAGTCTCACCGGTCATTCTCACATCGTCTCTGCCATGACTATCAGTGCCGATGGTAAACTACTAGTCAGTGGTAGTTGGGATCAAACAATTAAAATTTGGCACTTGGAAACAGGGAAATTAATTCGTACCCTCAAGGGTCATAGGGATAAAGTGTATGCTGTAGCCCTGAGTCCTGATGGACTTATCGCCAGTGGTAGTGCTGATCAAAGCATCAAATTGTGGCATCCAGAAACAGGCGAATTGCTAGCTACTTTTAATGGCCATAGCCATACAGTTACAGCCCTAGCCTTCACAGATTCGGGTGAGATGTTAGTTTCTGGAAGTTTTGATCAAACAATTAAAATTTGGCAGAGAAGCTGATTGGAGAGGCATTTGATGAGTTTATGAATCAAATTTGGATGTATATGCAATTACAACGAATTTCCGACTTAAGATACAACCCTAGGTAGAGAATGACAGATAGCCATAGCCAATAGCCTAGATACAACCCACTAACAGAGGTGAAGTTATGGCAGTATCTGCAGTTGATATTTCTAGAAGTCTCAGCGGCATAGATTTTCCAGCCAATAAACAGGATTTAGTCAACCATGCCAGACAGAAAAACGCCAGTCAAGAAATAATCAACATCCTCCAACAAATGGCAGAAAGGGAATATGGCAATATGGCAGACGTAGAACATGCCTTTGGTGAAGTGAGATAATTTCATGAAGAAAGCGATCGCCCTAGAAATAGGGCGATCGCTAAACAATTCACGCTAAAATCATTAAACCAGAAGTGATTGCATCAATGGTCTGTCTGCCAATAACTTACCGGTTCGTAACCACTCATCCAATTCATCTGGTGCTTCAACTTGGTTAAGGAACTCACGCAATTGAAGACCTTCCAGAATTTCCTTATCCAATAATGCCTGTGCAATCTCCTCTAGCAACTTGCGGTTATAATGCAAAATACTCAAAGCGATGTGATGAGCATTATCTAGACTCAGCTTCACTTCCCGGTCAATTTCCTCAGCCACCTTGGGACTAATACTACGGCGGGGATTAGGGTAACCTTCCAGGAACTGCTGTTGAATCTTCTCAAAAGCCACAGTACCCAACTTCTCGCTCATCCCATAGATAGTAATAGCTCGTTCTGCCAAATCAGTAGCTTTCTGGATATCATCAGCAGCACCCGTGGAAACCTTCCCAAAAACAATTTCCTCAGCAGAGCGTCCGCCCAACAAAGTAGCAATGCGTCCGCGAATTTCATCTTCTATCATCAAGAAGCGGTCTTCTTCGGGCATCTGAATTGTGTAACCCAAAGCACCCACACCACGGGGTACAACAGAGATTTTTTCCACCTTACCAGCACCAGGCATTAACGCACCGATGATGGCGTGACCAACTTCGTGATAGGCTACTGTGGTTTTCTCCAGTTCATTCAGCACACGAGAACGTTTTTCTAAACCAGCCACCAACCGCTCAATAGCTTCATTAAAATCTGCCATTAATACTGCAGGGCGATTTTGTCGGGCTGCTAACAGTGCAGCTTCATTGACTAGGTTAGCTAAATCTGCTCCCGCAAAACCAGGAGTTCGACCCGCAATAGTTGATAAATCAACATCATCAGCTAATTTCACATTTCTCGCATGGACATTCAGAATAGCTTCACGACCGCTTTTATCAGGACGGTCAACCACAACTTGACGGTCAAATCGACCTGGACGACTTAATGCGGGGTCAATGACTTCGGGACGGTTGGTCGCAGCAATGATAATCACCCCTGTGTTAGCGTCAAAACCATCCATTTCACTCAGTAGCTGGTTAAGAGTTTGTTCACGCTCATCATTACCGCCCATAATCGGCCCAGCACTTCCACGAGACTTACCCAGTGCGTCTAATTCGTCAATAAACACAATACAGGGGGCTTGCTGTTTGGCTTGGTCGAACAAGTCACGCACCCGGGCTGCACCTACACCCACAAATAATTCAATAAATTCTGAGCCAGAAATACTGAAAAACGGCACACCAGCTTCACCCGCTACGGCTTTAGCTAGCATGGTTTTACCCGTTCCCGGAGGTCCCACCAACAATACGCCTTTAGGAATTTTTGCCCCCAGTCTGGTGTATTTACCAGCATTTTTGAGAAAATCAATGATTTCTTCTAGTTCTGCCTTAGCTTCATCTACACCGGCAACATCACTAAATTGTACACCCGTGATGCCTTCGGAATAGATGCGGGCTTTGCTTTTACCTACTGTCAATGCAGCCGGACCGCTACCTTGACGACTGATCACAAAAGCCCAAATCCCAAAGAAAATTAATGGGGGTGCAATCCAACTGAGTAAAGTACCAATCCAGGCATTTTGGGATGGTGGTGGTGCGGTAAATTCGACATCATGCTCCCGCAGAATTTTGGGCAAATCTAAATCGATAGCTACTGGCGTAGTGGTGAATACCTGTTTTACAGTTTCACCTTCGGCAGTTTGGGTTTTCATGGTATATTCAATGCGATCGCTACCCACAACCGCCTGCTCCACTTGATTATTTTGCACCTGCGCGATAAACTCACTGTAGGGAACTTGAGCTTGCCGCTGCCCAAACAAACTGGGAACAACCAAGTTAAGCAGTAATAAAAAAGTCAATAGAATCAGCAAACTACCGCCCAATTGCCTAGGTTTTGGTGCTTTATCTGGTCTTTGGTAATTATTATTAGTTTCTACAGGCATTTAGATACACCCTCCTTAGTCAGTTATCTTTTGATGTAGTAAACTCACCTGCACACTGCTGTATCAGTTCCTAATAGAATTTGCCTCATGCCAAAACACACAAATACATATAGAGATGCCTAACCCAGGTGCTGAACTACTATTAGCAACAAAAAAATTCACACAGCAACAATTTTGGCAGTATTGATCTCAAGATTTGTCTCTATATAGGTTTATTCTAGAAACTAAACCCAGTCACCTAATATCGGGTATACCCCACAGAGAAATGTGTATTGCCGTACTATTATGAAAAATAATTTAGGATTTGTAGCTAAATTGCTGGTGGTTTCCGGTTTGCTGTCCCTATTAATTAAATACGCAGGACCGCATTTATCCATAGCCGCAACAAATGCCAATGCCCTGATTATAGTTCTGTTACCGAATTTGATGCTCGCGATCGCTTTATTTTGCAGATTCCAATCAATACTCAAACAAAATTAGTAGAAATTGGTAAAATCAGCTAAGGTAACAATGATACATCTGGGGCAGGACTGTGAACCTTGGGCAGTGGATTGGCTTAATCGCTATAGTTCTTTGTTTGTATATCTTATGGCAAATTCGGCAAGTTCTATTGCTGATATTTGCTGCAGTGGTTTTGGCTACTACCTTAAATCGCCTAGCCAAACGTCTTCAAAGCTTAGGTTTGAAACGTGGCTTCGCTGTTCTCCTGTCGGTGTGTATTTTCTTCGCCGGTGTAGTATGTTTTTTCTGGCTGATTGTTCCCCCTTTTGTGCAGCAGTTTCAAGAACTCACTTATCGCGTTCCTCAAGGTTTTGCTCTTTTTAATAGTTGGCTAAAGGAACTAGAAACCCTCGTTCCCACTCCACTGGTTCCCTACCTCCCTAATCTCAGTCACCTGATTGCACAAGCACAACCCTTTCTCAATCAGGTATTGGGTAACTCTTTTGCTTTTGTTTCTGGCTCCCTAGAAGTCCTAGTTAAGATGTTATTACTCCTAGTACTAACGGGGATGTTATTAGCCGAACCTCAAGCCTATCGCCGATTATTTATTCGCCTATTCCCTTCATTTTATCGCTCAAGAATAGATGGGATTTTGGATCAATGTGAACTTTCATTGGAGGGATGGATAACAGGTGCTTTTATTGCTATGAGTGTGGTGGGAATATCAAGTGTGATCGGCTTATATATTTTGGGTGTCAAAGCCGCTCTAGCTTTGGGCGTTTTAGCAGGATTTCTCAACTTAATTCCTAATTTAGGTCCTACATTGAGTCTAATACCAGCAATGGCGATCGCCTTGTTAGATACTCCCTGGAAACCTCTGCTAGTGTTGCTTCTCTATCTTGTGATTCAACAGATTGATGCCAACTTTGTGACTCCCACTGTCATGGCACATCGCGTTTCTATACTACCTGCTGTGACCTTAATTTCCCAACTATTTTTCGTTACTTTCTTTGGTTTTTTAGGATTATTTTTAGCATTACCTTTGACTGTGGTTGCTAAGATTTGGTTGCAAGAAGTATTGATTAAAGATGTTCTAGATGAATGGGGAAATAGTCTCGGACAAGAAAGTGAGTTAGTAATCATTTCGCCATCTTCTCTCTCAGATCATGATCCTAATAAAGTAACTCAAAATAGCAGCATGGAACCAACAATTGATGAAATTTTTCCAGCAGAAGAATAATTAATCATCTATATTTTATTTCCGGTTTATTTCCGGTTTATTTCCGGCAGTTTTTATGTTAATGTAAAATGTAAATAAATTTTGCAGTATATCCAGCCATTCTGTAGCGAAATATGCTGTATTTACTACAAATGTTGCTCCTCTGGGTAAACACAAAATTTTCTTAACTTTTTGTATGGTTATAGTAGCAGCCGTTACTCTTTCACAAGTAGGATTTATGTTATTTATTATTATTAATCCCTGATCCTGAATATTTTAGGTAACAGGATCAGGAATATCCTAGCATTACCCCTCTACAGGAATTTATGCGTAGGATGAGATTTTATTTTTACTCTTATCTAGGGTTCTGTGTACTAAATTTGTAGCAGTTATATTCTAAGTATAATCACTTGAAAAAAACCAACCTACTTCAGGAAAGGTAAAGTAACCAGAAAACCTCTTCTGTGTCCCCTTGTGGTCAGGAGAATTTTTAACGCCCATCTAACTTGTATCTAGCAGAGAATGAAAATTTATCCACATTTATCGGTCATTGGTCAAAGGGTAAATCTGATGCACATCAGTATCTTCATAAACCATGAGGATGTAGTCTTCTAAAATTATCAAAATTAATCAGATTTCCGAGTGTTTTAAATAACTTAAAAATAGGAATCTCATTATGCTTACTTTGTTCAAATTTAATATTTATCTCAAGAAAGTATTATGTATTTGCTGTATACATACACCGATGATATTATACTAAATATTATTGATATATTTGGTATAATATCCTGTTCAATAAGATGGAATATAGCCTTTTTCAGGCTCATGAAGTACACACCTATTCCCTATTCCCTATTCCCTGTTCCCTGTTCCCTGTTCCCTCAAACTAAAAAAAATTGTACCTCACGAGCATGGTAAATGCTATATCCTGTTCAAAATCATGATGTTGTCGATATAAAAAATGACTTTGTATATAATATTGTGTTCTAAATGAATATGTAATGAACCGTATTTTGTGCAGTGACAGAAAGGAATTAAATTCACAAAACCACCCTGTATACGCAGAATAATTAGCAGTATCTTAATCAAAAAATAATATATGTAGATAAGTTTGTCCAAACTATCTGTTTCATAAAGATTGCACTAATTAGGGCTAAACATTTATGTTTAGTCTTATAGCCTCCGGAAACTAAGGTATATACTTTGAAAAAAGGAAAATAAAGCAGTGACGTACAACATAACAAAAACCGTTATGCATGAAAGCTTACAACTCGATGAAATAGTCGAATTTGCTGAAAATCCTGAACCACGCTGTCCTTGTGTGCTATTGCTAGATACATCAGGATCAATGCAAGGAGATCCTATAGAAGCTTTAAATCAGGGCTTGCTGAGTTTGAAGGATGAATTAGTCAAAAATTCCTTAGCATCCAGAAGGGTTGAAGTAGCGATCATCACTTTTGATACTAATGTGAATATAGTCCAGGATTTTGTCACAGCCGATCAATTTAACCCGCCCATTTTGACAGCCCAGGGACTAACGACTATGGGGGCAGGAATTCATAAAGCATTGGACATGGTGGAAGAGCGTAAATCTTTATATCGTGCCAATGGCATTGCTTATTATCGTCCTTGGGTGTTCATGATTACAGATGGAGAACCACAAGGTGAATTAGACCATCTCATAGAGCAAGCAGCGCAACGCCTACAAGTAGATGAAGCTAATAAACGAGTTGCATTCTTCACAGTAGGTGTAGAAAACGCTAACATGATGCGCTTAAATCAATTAGCAGTGCGAACCCCACTCAAACTCAAAGGACTTAACTTTATTGAGATGTTTGTTTGGTTGTCAGCCAGTATGTCAGCAGTTTCCCATTCTCAGGTAGATGAACAGGTAGCACTACCACCCATTGGCTGGGGTACTCTTTAATCGGGTTAGCGTCGCTTACCGTAGGTATCGTGGCTTACATTCACACGAGCTATGCCTGAAAAAAAATCTATGAATACAACATTGAAACAGATATCTCATTGGCAAGTAGTGGCTGCATCTGTATGCGGTACAAGCCACATCAGAAATAAGCAGCTGTGTCAAGATGCTCACCACTGGCAGCTACTACCAGGTAATGTGTTGCTCACCGCGGCTGCTGATGGTGCAGGTTCTGCCAATCCAGGGAAAAGTGGGAGCAATGGTAGCTGTAGAAAAAGCAATAGAAACCCTTGCTATCAAACAAATTACTAGAGATTCCCTTGCAGATGATGCAATTGTGCGATCGCTATTGAATGAAGCCTTACTAGCAGCCAAAAAAGCGGTAGAGGATGCAGCAAGAACTGGCAGCAAACAGCCTCAAGATTTAGCAACTACCCTAATTATAATGGTTGCTACCCCGGATCTGGTCGCAGTGGTACAAATTGGTGATGGTTTAGCAGTGGCCAAGGATCGCATGGGTAACTTAATGGCACTGACAAGACCTGATCATGGAGAATACATCAACGAGACAACTTTTTTAACTTCCCCTCATGCCTTAGATACAGCGCAAATCAGATTATGGCGTGAAAACATAGTTAATATTGCCGTCCTTACCGATGGACTACAAATGCTGGCCTTAAATATGCTGGTGGGCGAACCTCATAAACCCTTCTTTTTTCCCTTATTCGACTTTGTGGAGAATGCCGAAGATCAGACAACAGCCAAGGAACAGTTGGTGAGGTTTTTAGGTTCTGAACGGATTACCCAACGTACTGATGATGACCTGACCCTGATTTTAGCAGGTCTTAGGAATGCTCAATGATCTTTTATCTGAGCAACGTTGTGGTGATTTTGCGAGATTTGTATTTTACATAACCCCATTCATCGTAATTTTATCATGCAAGTCTTACGTTGTTTTCCCAAACAAGAAATTATCAACCTCAGCGTGAGTTTGGGGCGTGGCGGTGAAGCTTGTATCTATACAGTGCCCTCCTGTGGTGATTTAGTTGCTAAAGTTTATCACAAACCAACAGTTGCTCACGCCAACAAACTCCAGGCGATGCTGGACAACCCTCCAGAAAACCCTACAGCTAGCTTGGGGCATATTTCCATTGCTTGGCCGCTGGATTTATTACGGTCAAAAGACCAAGACAATCGCATCATCGGCTTTTTAATGCCTCGCATTCGTGGGATGCGCCCCATTATCGACTTTTACAATCCCAGAACTCGTCGCGAACACTGTCCCTTATTCAATTATCAGTATCTGCTACGCACCGCTCGTAATTTGGCCGCGGCTTTTGCAGCTTTGCATAATAGTGGATATTGCGTTGGTGACGTCAATGAGTCAAATATTCTCGTTAGCGATACAGCACTGGTGACCTTGGTTGATACTGACTCGTTCCAAGTGTACGATCCTGATCAGAATGTTGTTTATCGCTGTCCTGTAGGTAAACCAGAGTTTACCCCACCAGAACTACAGAATAAAATTTTTGCTCAACACGATCGCAAAGTCACCCATGATTCCTTTGGGCTGGCGGTGTTGATTTTTCAACTTTTAATGGAAGGTACTCACCCCTTTTCGGGAATCTTTCAAGGTGTTTCTGAGCCACCACCCTACGAAACCCGGATTGCTGCGGGACATTTCACTTATAGTCAAAAGCGTCACGTACCTTATCTCCCTACCCCCATCGCACCCCCTTGGGAAATGCTGCATCCCAAGTTGCAAGAATTGTTTTTACGTTGTTTTGAAGATGGTCACGATCACCCACATCTGCGCCCCAACGCCCAAACTTGGTTATCAGTTTTAGCCCAAGCAGAAGATAGCCTGATTACTTGTACTGCTAATCCCCAGCATCGCTATAATCACCATTTAGATAGTTGTCCCTGGTGTAAACGTGCTTTGCGCTTAGGTGGACGTGATCCATTTCCATCACCTAGAGCAGTAGAAAATCGCGAACATCTGCGCCCACGATTTGTACCTACAAGGCGTTACGCCCAGCGTCCACGTTCTCCACAACCAGTCAGGCCGCAATCCCAAATAAATCATTGGCAGTTACCTAAGTATTCTGTTTATCAACGTCAAAAAAACACAAAGTTTTATCCCGCTATTTTGTGTTTAGTGGGTTTTGGTGTGTTGGGGTATTTAGACGTAGCAATTAAATTTACTCGTCCTTATGTTTCTCAAAATACCTACACTCAACAAACTTTGATAACTCCTCCTCAACCCCAGCCAGATACTCTGACTTTCGCCGATTACTATCAACAGGGTCATGCTGCTTACCAAGCAAAAGATTATCACAAAGCAGTACAACACTTTAGCCAAGCTATAGAACAGGTAGCAACAAATGCTAGTGCTTATGTTCACAGAGGTAATGCCCGCTATGAATTGAGGGATTATGAAGGCGCTCTGGCAGACTATAATCAAGCTTTGCAGATTAACCCTCAAGAAGTTAAAGCTTTTATCCACCGAGGCAATGTTCATTATATGCTGGCTGAATATAGCCACGATCCCGATCGCGAATATAACCTAGCGATCACTGATTTTACTCAAGCTTTATCGCTGAACGAGCAAGAAACAGAAGCCTATATTAAAAGGGGTATTGTCCGTTCGGAAATGGCTAGATATAGCGGTCAATCTGTGCAAGATTATCAAAAAGCTATTCTTGATTTGACCCTGGCGATTCGACTGAATGCATCCAAAGCAGAAGCTTATTTTCATCGCGGTGAAATCCGCTATAGAATGGCACAGTTTAGCAGCAACTTTATTCCAGAATATCAACAGGTAATCGCTGACTTCAACCAAGCACTAAAAATCAATGGTAACTTGGCGAAAGTCTATCTCAAACGAGGGATGATTCGCTATGAACTTACACAGTATGCTGGACAAGACTCTGATCGAAATAACCTCAAGGCTATTCAAGATTTACAAACCGCTGCCAAACTATCCTTGGAACAAGAGGATACACACAGCTACCAGCAAGCCATGAGCAGTATTTGTGTAATTATAGAAAGCCAATGTACTGCTTTATTAAAAAATTCTGCCATGTGGTAATTACACCTGTAACTTAGCAAGTATAGTCTTGAATCAATAACTATAACTATTTTATTACCAAACATTTTTATTATATCGAACAAATAAACATGACAATCTAAACATTGTCATGTTTAGCTATTTTTAGCATATTTAATTAATGCAATATCCCTGATAAATTATTTATATTTTTTTATTTTTTTTTCAGAAAATTATTCATAGAATCTTTATTAATTTACTAAAAATAATAGTTATATTATGTAGAGAAATAAAGACCTTATCCCAGTAAATTTTTCTCATCAAAACGCGTGCATCTTCTTTATCCTGAGAAGTTCAAAAGTCAACAAGCGATAAAATCCTCAACAAGGTAATTATATGAAAGCGGTAATTCTGGCTGGAGGACTGGGTACACGCCTCAGTGAAGAAACTAGTATCAGACCAAAGCCAATGGTGGAAATTGGTGGTAAACCAATTCTTTGGCACATTATGAAGATTTACTCTGCCCACGGTATTAATGACTTTATTATTTGTTGTGGCTACAAAGGTTACATCATTAAAGAGTATTTTGCGAATTACTTTTTACATATGTCAGATGTTACCTTCGATATGCGATTCAACCAAATGAATGTACATTCTGGTTATGCTGAACCCTGGCGCGTCACCTTAGTTAATACGGGGGATTACACTATGACCGGTGGACGATTAAAACGCATTAGTGAGCATGTTGGTAACAGTACATTTTGCTTTACCTATGGTGATGGTGTCTGTAACATAAATATCACAGAGTTAATTAAGTTTCATCAAGAACAAAAAAGCCTAGCGACACTCAGCGCAGTTCAACCCGCAGGACGCTTTGGTGCTATTTCCTTAGGACAAGAGCAAACTAAAATCAACAGCTTTCAGGAAAAACCTGAAGGTGATGGCGCATGGATTAATGGCGGTTACTTTGTTTTAGAACCAGAAGTAATTAACTTGATTGCTGATGACTCTACGGTTTGGGAGAAAGAACCATTAGAAAAACTCGCACAGATGAATCAGCTTTCTGCTTTTAAACATCATGGTTTTTGGCAACCCATGGATACATTACGCGATAAAAACCACCTAGAGGAGCTATGGAAAAGTGGTGAAGCTCCGTGGAAAGTGTGGTAATTAGCTGGTTTATTTACGCAGTATTGTATGAGGAGAATTGATCAAATGGAATCAAATTTCTGGGCGGGAAAAAAAGTTTTTGTCACCGGACATACAGGCTTTAAAGGTAGTTGGTTATCTCTGTGGTTACAAATGTTAGGGGCTGAGGTCTGTGGTTATGCTTTAACTCCGCCCACAGCCTTGAATCTGTTTGAGTTAGCTAATGTTGCTGATGGAATGACATCGGTGGTAGGAGACATCAGAAATTTAGATTTTCTCCAGCAAGTCATGCAAACCTACCAGCCAGATATTCTCATCCATATGGCGGTTCAGGCTTTGGTGCGGGAATCTTACTACAACCCAGTAGACACCTATGCGGTGAATATTATGGGAACAGTCAATGTATTGGAAGCAGTCAGGAATGTACCCAGTGTCAGAGCAGTAGTTTCAGTCACCTCTGATAAGTGTTATGAAAATCGCGAATGGGTTTGGGGTTACCGGGAAACAGATCCTATGGGCGGATATGACCCTTATAGCAGTAGTAAAGGATGCGCTGAATTAGTCACTACGGCTTATCGTCAATCTTTTTTTAATCCCGCTGATTACCCCCAACATGGGGTAGCGATCGCCAGCGTGCGAGCCGGAAATGTCATTGGTGGAGGAGATTGGGCTAAGGATCGGCTAGTTCCCGATATTCTCAATGCTTGGCTTTCCGGGAAAGAAGTTGTCATTAGAAACCCCCAAGCAGTGCGCCCTTGGCAACACGTTCTGGAACCCCTTAACGGTTATTTAATGCTAGCTGAAAAACTATTTACTCACGGTTCAGTATATTGTGGGGGCTGGAATTTTGGACCAAATGAATCAGGAGTGAAAACTGTAGCTTGGGTAGTTAATCAGTTACAGCAGTTTTGGGGTGACGATGCTCATTGGATTCAGGATGGTGGAGTTCAACCCCATGAGGCTAATTTTTTAACCTTGGATTGTTCTAAAGCCCGGACTCAAATTAATTGGGAACCACAATTAGATTTACCAACAGCTTTAGCTTGGATTGTGGATTGGACTAAAGCCTGGGAACAAGATAATGATATGCAGCAAAAAAGCCAATCTCAGATTCAGCAGTTTATGCAACTTGCAGATTTTCAGCAACGAAAATTTTCTCTGTTGGGAGTTTAATATAGGGTAAATGTGAGCAATTAAACCACCAATTCCGAGATAGTGCTAACTTTTTCCCAAGGACTTATCAAGATAAATTCTATGAATTTTACCCCAACTGCACTCAAAGACGCATTCATTGTTGATGTTGACAAAAAGCCGGATCATCGCGGATTTTTCGCCCGTGGTTTCTGCGCTCAAGAGTTTATGGCACATGGCTTAAAACCTACCGTTGCCCAATGTAATATATCTTTTAACCATAAAAAAGGGACTGTCAGAGGAATGCATTATCAAGTTTCCCCAGCTGCGGAAACGAAATTAGTGCGTTGTACTCAAGGGGTAATCTATGACGTAATTATTGATATGCGTCCTGAATCGCCGACTTTCTTATCACATATAGGCGTGGAATTAAGCGCCGAAAATCACCGGGCTTTGTACGTACCAGAAATGTTTGCTCACGGTTATCAAACTCTCACAGATGAGGCTGAAGTTATCTATCAAGTGGGTGAGTTTTATACACCAGGTTATGAACGGGGGTTACGCTATAATGACCCATTTTTTAATATTGAATGGCCTTTAGAAGTTACTCACATTTCCGAGAAGGATTTAAATTGGACATTACTAGAAATGATTCCTGTTGGTAGTGCCTAGTTGTGCCATGCATTATAAGTGGTGAAGGAATGAACCATGAAGGATCCAAGGAACACAACCGAAGAATGATTAAGGGCATTAATTTCAAATGGTTTGACCTAGGAAGTTTCATGGGATAGATCACTGGACTACATAAATAGTTCTATTTAACACAGAGGAGTTGAACTAATGATTATTATTGATCGTGCCTTAGAAGCCCGCGGCGCAGCTGGAAATCCAGTGAAAGTGGGAATGATTGGTGCTGGTTTTATGGGTCGGGGGATTGCGAATCAAATTATTAATTCAGTTCCCGGAATGGAGTTGGTGGCGGTTTTTAGCCGTCAGGTTCATGCAGCTAAAAGAGCTTATACAGAAGCAGGACGAGAAAATATTGAAGTTGTTACCAGTGTAACTGAATTAGAAGCGGCGATCGCACAGCATAAATATGCAGTTACCGAAGATGCTGAATTACTCTGCCAAGCTGAGGGAATTGATGCCATCATCGAAGTTACTGGCGCAGTCGAATTTGGTGCTCACATTGTGATGCAAGCGATCGCCCATCGTAAACATGTGATTATGATGAACGCCGAACTTGACGCTACCATCGGCCCCATCCTGAAGGTGTACGCCGACAAAGCCGGAATCATTCTCAGCGCCTGTGATGGAGATCAACCAGGGGTAGAAATGAATCTCTACCGATTTGTCAAAAGTATTGGTCTGACTCCGTTATTGTGCGGTAATATTAAAGGACTTCAAGACCCCTATCGCAATCCTACAACCCAAGAAGGATTTGCTAAACGTTGGGGTCAAAAAGCCCACATGGTGACCAGCTTTGCCGATGGAACCAAAATTTCCTTCGAGCAAGCCATCGTTGCTAACGCTACAGGAATGAAAGTAGCCCAACGCGGAATGCTAGGTTACAACTTCAGCGGTCATGTTGATCAAATGACCAAAATGTACGATGTTGAACAACTAAAAGAACTTGGTGGTATTGTTGATTATGTAGTTGGCGCTCAACCCAGCCCCGGCGTGTTTGTATTTGCTACTCACGAAGACCCCAAACAACGTCACTATCTAGATTTGTACAAATTAGGTGAAGGTCCTTTATATAGCTTCTACACTCCCTATCACCTCTGCCATTTTGAAGTTCCATTGTCTGTAGCGCGTGCTGTCCTGTTCCAGGATACTGTCTTATCTCCCCTGGCCGGCCAGTGGTGGATGTGATCACCACTGCCAAAATTAACCTCAAAGCTGGCGAAACCTTAGATGGTATCGGCTACTATATGACCTACGGCCAATGTGAGAATTCTGCCATTGTTCAAGAGCAGAAATTGCTACCCATCGGTTTAGCCGAAGGCTGTCGCCTCAAACGAGACATTTGCCAGGATCAAGTCCTCACCTACGATGATGTAGAGTTACCTCAAGGTAGACTTTGCGACCAACTGCGCGCCGAACAAAACGCTTATTTTGCATCAGAAAAAGTTCTCGCAATGGTTGGGTAACAACAGTACCTTCTGTATCAGTGCAGTGAAGAAAATCCCTCAAAAACTCAGAGGATGTTTGAGGGAATCTTCCACCAACACATAAACTCAGTTTGTAGTGAGGACTGTAGTCCAAGCAACATTGATCATGAGGGCAGACCTTTTCACCTTGTCTAGATTTGTATGTAGAGGTGAAAGATATAAGAATGGGTATTGATAATTCTCAACACTCAAGTTATTAAGAGCAACTAGCTAGAAACTTTTACAACACACTTAAGAATAAATTTAGACACAACTATGAAAATTGCTCTAGTTCATGATTACTTAACCCAGCGCGGTGGGGAGAGCGTGTATTTGAGTTACTTTGTAAGCGCTATCCCGAAGCGGATGTTTTTACCTCTTTGTACAATCCGCAAAAAACTATTGATATGGGTGAGCGTATAGTCCAAACTACTTTTTTGCAAAAAATTCCCGGCGCAGTCAAGTATTTTAGATTGATGGCTCCTTTGTATTTTCCCGCCTTTCGCGCCTTGGATTTACAAGATTATGATTTGATTATTAGTAGCAGTACGAGCTTTGCCAAAGCAGTACGCAAACGTCCAGATGCAAAACATATTTGTTTTTGTCATAATGTTACCCGTTTCCTGTGGGATACGGAAACTTATTTAAGGGAATATGGAGACTACCGATATTTTGCGCCATTAATTGAGCAAATTTTTCAACTAATGAGAAATCTGGACTTGAAATATGCTCAAGAACCCGATCTTTACATTGCTAACTCTAGTATAGTTGCCCGTCGTATTGAAAAAATTTATAACAAACAAGCAATTGCCATTAACTATCCCATTGATACAAATAATTTCTTGTTCTCAGATACAAAAGATGAATATTATTTGGCCTCGGCGAGGATGATCAGCTATAAGCGGCTAGATATAATCATCGAAGCATTTAACTGGCTAGGTTGGCAATTATTAATTTCAGGCGATGGACCTGAACAACAACGTCTAAAAGCCAAAGCTTTAGATAATATTAAATTTTTAGGACACGTCAGTGATTCTCAACGCAAAGAATTATTTTCTAAGGCCAAGTCTGTAATAGTTGCAGCTTTAGAAGATTATGGATTAGTTCCAGTTGAGGCAAATGCTAGTGGGACACCAGTGATTGCCTACGGGGCAGGTGGAGTTTTAGATACACAGATACACGGCAAAACAGGGGTATTGTTTAAGAGACAAACACCCGAGTCCATACAATCTGCATTACTAGAGTCCGGACGAATCATTTGGGATTATGAAAGTATTCGTAAGCATGCAGTTAATAATTTTTCGGAACCAGTATTTTTTAACAAGGTTGAGCAGCTTATTGAACAAACTTGCAGTGTAAATTGATAATTTGTGACGCATTATATACAGATTATCAACCAGCCACAAAAAATCACACATCTAGAAATAAACAGGGAGTTATAATTTCTAAATTAAAGATTAGGTAAAGCTTATGTACCCACCATAAAATATCTTGTCATAGTTAGCCTGAAAGTTTAGAATCAGGGAGAATTTAAAATTAGTATCACTATATCCCTAAAGGGATTTACGCTACGTATAACGTATAGCAGATAAGGATAATAAACATGAATCAACCTAGTCTTAGTCCGGGTATAAATCACATTACTAACTCTAGTATAGAACCAAGCTACGGACAGCTATTTAAGATATTAATTCGGAGGTTTCCTTGGTTTTTAGCAGTATTTTTGACTTCAATTGCCATCGCAGCTCTAGTAACTTCAAGGACAAAACCTACTTATAAAAGCTCCATGCAGTTGCTTGTAGAACCTAATTATCAAGGTAGGCGAGAAGATGCCGGAGTAGACACTCAATTTATCGAGCCTGACATTAAGATAGACACAGCAACCCAGCTGAATCTCATGCAAAGTTCAGGACTGATTCAACAAGCAGTTGAAAAACTTAAATCTGACTATCCTCAGATCAATGTCAACGAAATTAAAGAATCTTTAGTTCTTCATCAAATCAGGAATAAAGAAGATAATTTAGCTACAAAAATTTTCCAAGTAGAGTATAGTGCCAACGATCCCGAACAGACACAAAAAGTTCTGGCCGCAATTAGGCAAGTTTATGTCGAATATAATAAACAGCAACAGGATGCGCGGTTACAAAAAGGTTTACAAGTTATTCGAGAACAGTTAAATAAAGCCAGCGAGGAAGTGAACGCCTCAGAGACTAATCTGCAAAGATTCCGCAGAAACCAAAATTTAATCGATCCTGAGTCACAAGCTAAAACCCTAGAAGACTCTTTAAATGCTATTCAACAAGAGCGTCGTACTACCCGTTCTCAGTATCAAGAGGCCATAGCACGCCAAAAAACTTTGCAAGAACAACTCAGGCGTTCTCCACAAAATGCTCTGGTTGCTTCTCGTCTGAGTCAGTCTACCCGTTACCAAGGCTTACTCAACGAAATTCAAAAAACCGAACTAGCACTAGCTCAAGAGCGGTTGCGCTTTACCGATGCAACTCCCGGTGTACAAAAGCTTCAAGAACAACTTGAAAGCCAGAAGAAATTATTGCAACAAGAGGTTAGCAGAACTTTAGGCGTACAGTCTAATGGTGTATTCTCCTCCCAAGTACCTCTTTTAGAACAAGGACAATTTGGCGAAATTGACCTGAATCTGGCTACTCAGCTAGTGGAAACCCAAACAACTATAGTTGCTTTAAGCGCCCGCGATCAAACTTTAGCGGAAAAAGAAAATGAATTGCGTTTTGAAATCAAACGCTTTCCGCCTCTGTTGGCTTATTACAATCGGATTATGCCACAGCTACAATTTAGCCGTGAAAGGTTAGAGGAGCTATTGCGAGCAGAACAGAAATTGCGCCAAGAACTTGCCAAAGGGGGCTTTAACTGGGAAGTTGTGGAAGAACCGCAGTTAGGTATTTATATGGGGCCCAATCTCCAGCAGAATCTGTTGTTGGGTGCAGTGGTTGGCTTGATGTTAGGAGGTATGACTACTTTTATTCGAGAAGCATCTGATGATGCTGTTCATACCACTGCTGAACTGGAAAAACAGGTTTCCTTACCCTTGTTGGGAACTACTCCCAAACTGCCAACTACCAAAAGCAGAGAATCAATTATTAAGTTACCTTTTGGGAAACCAGAAGTTCTTGCCCCCTGGACTATTCAGGTGTTGCAATCAGCACCGCGCTGGGAATCCCTGGATTTAATTTTGAAAAATATTGAACTTTTAAATTCTGTTCCCAACTTGAAGTCCCTGATGGTTACCTCGCCTTTACCAGATGAGAGTAAGTCAGCTTTGGCGTTGGGTTTAGCTATGAGTGCAGCTCGTTTACACAAGCGGGTACTACTCATTGATGCTAATTTAAGAGATCCCAGTCTCCACGAACAACTCAATCTTCCCAATGAGCAAGGACTATCTACCCTCTTGGCTAGTCATGCGGCTATTCCCAACCGTCATGGTATTCCTACTTTAGATTCGGCTTACATTGATATTTTAACAGCCGGGCCTATACCTATTGACCCCGCAAATCTTCTGAGTTCACCACGCATGAAAGAATTAATAGGGGAATTTGAGGAAAATTATGATTTGGTTCTCATAGATGCTCCGCCAGTTCTTGGTTTGGTGGATGCCATGCTTACAGCTTCATCTTGTCGTAGTGTGGTACTCACAGCAAGCATGAGTAAAGTAACTCGCAGCCAAATAGCCCAAGCTACAGGTATGTTGAGTAAGTTAAACCTCATCGGGGTTGTGGCTAGTGGAGTCTCAAACTCTGACAGTACCTATGTACAGTATCCCCAGCCGTCTAAGTCGTCCCAATTAGCGCTACAACAAGTTTTGGAAAAATAGGTGAGCAACAGAGGAAGCGTTTACTTGTATCAGTGTGCTTTACCAATTGAAAGGTTTTATATTATGTGCGATCGCTCAGGTCAACTGCCCTAACCCAGTGTTTGGTCTGGGAAGTGACAAAAGCCCTCCATCCCAGAAACAGCGCTTGGGCGATCGCACATATCTTTTTTTTAGATCCAGCAGTTTGTAGATAGATGAGGCACAAATCTGAATACTAACATTATTCTGGGGTAGGTATCCTGACCGCTAAGAGTTTACCTAACCCCAATAAATATGTCTGTAATTGTCTCAACTCCAGTAGCCGCCATTGCTGGATTTTCTCAATAGACATATCCAGAATTTAAATATGCCCATCCTATAACCATTATAGAGATATTCCCTGGAAACTCTCTACATTCTTTCTCGGATATGACTAATATCAAATTTCCAGGATAATACTATTACTTCAAAATAACTATATTTATAGTAGCTTTATAATTAAGGATAAAAAGCAGTGGCTATTTAAAGACTAAATAAAGAATTTAACCCACCATATAGTCAGGTCTCAAAGGTCTTATATCCTAGACATTAAAGCCCCAACGCAACAACTAAAAGTCAAGGTTAAACTGGTTTTGTGAGATTCAGAAAAAAATAGGTAGTCGCAACTAATTGTAGATATGAATTTATGGCGCACTTAAGGGATGAGGGAATTTTATTGAAGCACTTTTCGATTATCCATGTTGATCAGATAATCCCCTTAATTTCCCTTTTGTGCCGTATGTTTACTGCTACTTATTTCCTAAGTATCCTTCTGGTTTTTACATTTTTACACCAGCATAATTGCCCAAAATATAGAGTTATCTGGAGTGCAACTTAAAAAGCATATTTCGGCACACAATTACCTATTTTTGGAGCAAAACAAAATTCGGTTTGAGTCTTTGGCATTCATAGCCTTCAATATTAACTCAGCGATTCACTATTGTATAGATCCAAAGACATATGACAATTTCATTAATTCCTCCTACCCTCGGCAATTCCTCTCATCCAGCCGAGCAACACCACAATCATCGCTTTTCATACTGTACACTCCAATGGCGGCGTGGTCAGTTGTTAGTTAAATCCCCCGGAAAAACTAAACACCTTTACTTACCTTCCTTGCATGATGAGCAATTATTAGTCAATTGCTTAAAACATTCTCCGGTAAATTTGGTCAGTATAGATCCCAGTGTTGGCAAGGATTATCTGACACTGTGGGTTGAAGCCTGCGAGGAAGCTGGTAAGCCCATATTTCTTCGCCTACCCTCTAACAATAAACAACTTAGCCGTTGGCAACAACTCATTGACTGGATTACCGCTTTGTTTTTGCTACTACTCATGAGTCCAGTTATGCTGGTATTATTTGTCATTTTACAGGTGGAGTCACCAGGGGCAATTTTCACCAGTGAGTGGCAGGTGGGAAAACGAGGTAAAATCTTTCGTGCCCTCAAGTTTTGTACAACCACAAAGGAGAATCTCACACCTTTAGGGCGTTGGATGCGTAAATACGATCTAGACCATCTACCCCAGTTGTGGAATGTGCTGCGCGGTGAAACGACTTTGATGGTATCTCCTAATTGTACTTTAGAAACTGCTCTAACTGTGGCGGGACAAGAGCAGATGAATCAATTATCAGACATGACCGATTCATGGCAACAATCTAGTCTCTTGCATTTAGATAACCCAACACTGTGATTTTCTGCTAAATGCATTTAGTCTCTCAGGTGCGTTATGGCGCTTTGTCTGACGCACCCTAGACAAAGATTAGCAATTTTTTGTCTTACTCAAATTAAAGGGTTGTTGAGCATCTCTATGACTGTTCCAATTGATCACATTATGTTTGTAAAAGAATCATGTATATTCAAGCTGCTCAAGTCTTAGGCGATCGCTTTAAAGCCAGTAAATTTTGGCAGAAAAATTCTTTAATATTGCGAGAATTTAACAAATTCCGCAAAGTTGCTATTCTCGCTTTACTATTTTCAGTGCTAGCTGCAACTTTTGAAGGTTTTAGTATCGGCTTTCTCTTATCATTTTTGCAAAATTTAACTACCCCTGATGCCGAACCAATTCAAACTGGAATTTCTTGGTTTGACACCTGGATTTTAGCGACTCAGACATCGGCAATTGAGAGACTATATCGTATTTCCTTACTAATTTTAGTCAGTACATGGATACGTGCTAGTTTCAATTACCTCGCACAAGTATACATAGAAATATCTCAATTACGTCTAGCCGACCGCTTGCGTAAACAAATTTTTGAACAGTTGCAAGCATTACCTTTAAGTTATTTTAATAACACCAAATCCGGCGAAATAATTAATACTATCACTACGGAGATTGAGAGAATAAAACAGTGGTTTAGTGGAGCAGCATTTTTGATAACTAGAGGGATAACCATTTGTGTCTATTTTGTCTCCATGTGTTTATTATCTTGGCAGCTGACAATTATTTCTTTTCTATTATTCACCTTAATAGGGGTTGGATTATCAACACTCAATTCCCGTGCTAGGGAAACTAGTTTTAGTACCTCAATTGCTAATGGGAAATTTACCTCTATAGCTATTGAATTTATTAACGCAATTCGCACTGTTCAGGCATTTTCAACTCAAGAATTTGAGCGCCATCGTTTTTATCAAGCTAGCAATCAAGTAGTTAGCACCGCCACCAAAGTTGTATTAACCTGGGCGCTGGTTAGACCACTAGCTGAAGCTTTAGCTAGTACGATTCTGATTGGCATGATTGTTTTTGCCTTTACTGCTTTTGTTGCCAATGGAACCCTACAGGTAGCTTCTTTGCTGACATTTTTCTTTGTTCTCTTTCGCGTTGTGCCAATTGTCCAAGATATTAATGGCACTAGAGCCCATTTAAGCACACTCGAAGGAGCAGCAGATAATATTAAGGAGTTAATTAGAACTGACAATAAAACCTATTTACAAAATGGTTATCTCTCATTTAATGGGCTAGAGTATTCAATTGATGTAGTCTCAGCGGATTTTGGCTATGATGCTAATACATCAGTGCTCAAGAATATTACCCTAAGTATTGAAAAAGGTAAAACTACGGCGTTAGTTGGTGGTACTGGTGCTGGTAAAAGTACATTGATTGATTTAATTCCCCGATTTTATGATCCAACAGCCGGAAATATCATGATTGATGGCGTGGATATCCGCAAATTTGACATTAAATCTTTACGACAGAAAATCGCTGTTGTCAGTCAGGATACCTTTATTTTCAATACTTCTGTGGCGAATAATATTGCTTACGGTACAGAAGGGGCGACTGAAGCTGCAATTCGCAAAGTTGCTCAACTAGCCAATGCACTCGAATTTATTGAAGAAATGCCTGAAGGGTTAAATACTCAACTGGGCGATCGCGGAGTGCGATTATCTGGAGGACAACGCCAGCGAATTGCCATCGCCCGGGCTTTGCTGCAAGACCCAGAAATTCTGATTTTGGACGAAGCCACCAGCGCTCTTGATTCCATGACTGAACGCTTGATTCAAGAATCTCTCGAAAAGCTATCTGTAGGTAAAACAGTGATTGCGATCGCTCATCGTCTCTCAACTATCGCCCAAGCAGACAAAGTCGTGGTATTAGAACAAGGACGCATTGTCGAGCAAGGTAATTACCAGGAATTATTAGAACTTAAAGGCAAGTTATGGGAATATCACAGGACCCAATATCAAATGGGTAACCCTGGATAAATTTATCCTGATTTATCGCTGGTAGATTGCAGAATAAATTGATATATTCTTGATTTTTAGGAGATATAAAAAATGGTAAATATTGGCTATCATGCGGCTAGATTGCAAGGAAAAATTAACCGTAATTTATATCAATCTAAGATAGCTAAAACCGTTAAACGTGACATCAAAATAACTCAACAAGTTCCGTTGAGTGTATATGCATTATCTTGTGAACGAGACTTACCCGAACAAGTGGCAAGTATTCGCTCATTTATCACTCATGTTGGTATCCCTCATAAATTTACCGTGGTTTCTGATGGTAGCTATACTGATTTGAGTTGTCAGTTATTGCGCCGGATTCATCCCTGTGTTGAAGTCATACCCATCAACGAATTTATTAAACCAGATTTACCGCAATGTGTATGTGATTATGCCCAAATCCATCCTATGGGTAAAAAATTATCAGCATTGATGTCAATTCCCATTCATGGTACCACTATCTATACAGACTCAGATATTTTATTCTTCCCAGGGGGAAGTGATTTAGTAGAGTTGGCTAATTCAGATAGTCCAGTCTGCCATTATTTACCAGATTGTGCAAATTCACTAGATGGGAGAATCCTTTATGAAGAAACAGAAAAATTAAATCCTATCAATGCGGGATTTATTTTATTTAAGCATGAGTTAGATTGGAGTTCTGCCATCAAACGTTTAGCAAATTTATCAGGAACACCAAGCTATTTTACAGAACAAACCATTGTCCATTTAACAATTCATAATCATGATAGCGTTCCTCTATCCTCAGAAAAGTATGTAATGAATGTCATGGATCAATTTATATATAGAGATAAATTGGCGAGTAAAACAATTGCTCTACGGCATTATGTCAGTGATGTGAGACATAAGTTTTGGATGAATGTAGCAATATAAATTTTCATCCTAACTTGTGTTAGAGAAAAATGATGATTATAACTAAACAATTTGAGTCAATATGAGTTACACATTAGTTGATAAGAAAATGATCTATCACTGCTCCCGTACTAATATCAGTGGGGGTGGGGGTATTGAAACTTATTTAGCTTCTTTGATAAATTCTCCCATGACTGGGGTCAGCGATCGCACAATTTATTCTTTAAAGAATTTCGATCAGCAGCAAGCCCAATTACTGCACATTCACGACCCAGATATGCTGCTGGATTTGCGGGAAGAATGTCCAGCCATATTGACTTTACATAATCACTCTAGCTATTGTCCTAGTGGCACAAAATATTTAGCCAATCGCGCCAAAGTGTGCGATCGCCCCATAAATCCTCTGGGGTGTGCTTGGGGACATTTGATAGACGGTTGTGGTAGTCGCCGGCCGCAAAAGCTGATACACAATTGGTTTAACACTTACCATCCACTAGAAAGACTCAAAAAACTGCAAATTCCTGTAATTGCTAACAGTGATTATGTACGTCAGCAAATCATTAGTAATGGTATCCCACCGCAAAGAGTGGTGACACTGCGGTGTGGTGTCAAACCACCTACACAACCCACAGCACCTTTAAATTTAGCCACTCATCAAAATCAGCGGATTTTGTTTGCTGGTCGCATTGTTCCCGATAAAGGCGTGGAATGGTTGATTAAAGCTTTGGCGCAAACTAACGAAGGTATCCATCTTGATATTGCTGGCGATGGTTGGAGTAAGCCAACCATGGAAAAACTAGCCAGTCAAATGGGCTTAAGCGATCGCATTACTTGGCATGGTTGGTGTAATAGTAAGCAATTAGAGTTACTTTATCAACAGTGCTTTGCCGTAGTCTTTCCTAGTCTTTGGCCTGAACCCGCTGGTCTAGTAACCCTGGAAGCCTATAGTCACTATCGACCTATCATTGCTAGTGCTGTAGGCGGTATTCCCGAACATATACGAGATGGGGAAACAGGAATTTTAGTTCCAGCTAATAATATCAAACAATTAGCTCATGCTATCAACGAACTAGCCACTAATTATCCCAAAAGCCGACTCATGGGTGAGAGGGGTCAAGCTTGGTACCAGACAGAATTTACTATTGATATCCACCTGCAAAGGTTAGCAGAAATTTATGGGCAAACCATCGCCCAATTTGAGGACAGAACCACTAACAATAAAGTTTTAAAATCATCTCAATAGTCGAAATTATGTCACTAAATACTGAATTCAACCCTACAGATAGCCCGTTGGTGAGTGTAGTCATTCCCACTTATAATCGACCAGAGTACCTCAAGCAGGCGATCGCCAGTGCTGTTAACCAAACTTATAGAAACATTGAAATTATTGTTTCTGATAACTGCAGTCCAGAAAGTCCCCAAGCCATGGTGGAATCTTTTGCAGATCCACGCATTCGCTTTTGGCGACATTCAGAAAATGTGGGAATGCTGGGAAATCAGATACATGGTTTCAAAATGGCGCGTGGTAAATATGTCGCTACTCTCCACGATGATGATATGTGGAAGGAGGACTTTTTAGCAAAGCTTGTACCACCCTTAGAAGCAAATTCTGATTTAATCATCGCCTTTTGTGACCAATATATTATCGATAGGTATGGCAAGATTCAATATGATAGAACTGAATTGAATACACGCAGTTATAAGCGAGATCAACTCGCCACTGGAACTCATCAACCATTCTATAAAATTGGGTTAATAGATAAAAGCATACCCACAGCAGCAGCTTGTTTAATTCGCAATCATGTGATTGATTGGGAGATTATTCCCTCAGAAATTGGGGGGATGTGGGATTTATATTTAACCTACCTCTGCTGTATATCGGGTTCTAGTGCTTACTATCATCCAGAAAGACTAACACTATATCGAGACCATCACGAAACTGAAACTCAACTCAGTGGTAATCGTGATACACAGGCAAAAATTCGCAAGGCCAAAAGCGAGATTTTCTGTTACCAAATCTTTATACAAGATAGTCGTATAAAGGAATTTAAATCTTACTTTCAAGGAAAACTGTTAGAATCCCATACCACATTGGGAATTGGTTTACTACGAAATAAACAGACAAAAACAGCACGTTATCACCTTTGGCGATCGCTCAAACAGCAGAAATTTAATTTCCGCACGATTGCAGCTTTAACTCTGAGTTTTACACCCAAATTTCTCACCAATCAGTTACTCAGAACAGCAAGATAAATTGACAACTACCTGAATCAGAAGAGCTATGGCAACAGCTAATTTTTTAATGATTAATTACCAGTTCCGACAAAAATAGTATTACATATCAAATCCTGAAAGGTAATAAATGAAAATTTGTATCGTTACCCATAGCCTACAAAAAGGCGATGGTCAGGGTAGAGTTAATTATGAAGTAGCCCAAGAAGCAATTCGTCGCGGTTATCAATTAACATTATTAGCTAGTCAAGTAGACTTAGAATTACAGCAAAGTCACCTAATTAAGTGGGTTGATATTCCTGTAAAAGGCTATCCTACAGAATTTCTCCGTAACATTATTTTTGCCACTAAAAGCACAATATGGTTAAAACAACATCGCCAAGAAGTGGACATAGTAAAAGTTAATGGGGCAATTACTAATCCCCCAGGAGATGTCAACGCAGTACATTTTGTCCATAATTCTTGGGGGAAATTTACCTCTAATAAAACTCAAAAAAAACCAGGAAATTTCCTATATAACTCCTACCAGTGGCTATACACAACTTTAAATGCACATTGGGAAAAACCAGCTTTTCTTAAAGCTCAAGTAGTAGTAGCCGTTTCTGATCAAGTCGCTCAGGACTTACAAGCAATAGGTGTACCCCCAGAGTCTATCAAAGTAATTTTAAACGGCGTTGATTTACAAGAGTTTTCCCCAGGAGTCAGCGATCGCCAAAAATGGCAACTACCCGAAAATGTACCCTTAGCATTGTTTGCTGGCGATATCAGACTGACGCGCAAGAACTTAGATACAGTCTTACAAGCCTTAGTCCAAGTTCCTGACTTACATCTAGTCGTAGCGGGAAATACTGAAGGAAGCCCCTATCTTCAGTTAGCAGCATCATTAGGACTTTGTCAGCGCGTACATTTTTTGGGACAGCGGTCTGATGTACCAGAACTGATGAAAGCTGTGGATTTCTTGGTTTTCCCCTCACGTTATGAACCCTTTGGGTTAGTGGTTATTGAAGCCATGGCTTCTGGGTTACCTGTAATTACCGCCAGTTCCACCGGTGCGGTTGCTTTAGTAACACCAGAATCGGGAATAGTGTTGTCAAACTCAGACGATGTAAAAGCTTTAAGACAAGCATTACAGTTACTCAGTAGCGATCGCTCATTATGCCAACAAATGGGAAAAGCCGCGCGTTTAGTTGCAGAACAACACAGTTGGAGCAGTATGGCACAAACCTATTTAGATTTATTTGAGGAGTTAATGAATCATGAGGAATACGGTTCTCGTCCCCACCTATCGCCGTCCTCTAGATCTATCACGTTGCCTTTTGGCGCTGCAAGTACAAACTAAACCAGTTGATCAAGTAGTTGTCGTGGTTCGGGATACAGATACCCAGACTTGGCAATTCCTCGGCGGATTTTACGCCGAAAGGTTACCATTACATATTGTACCTGTGACGGAGCCGGGAGTAGTAGCCGCACTCAACGCCGGATTGAACGTGGTAATAGGAGATATTGTTTCTATTACTGATGATGACGCAGCACCTCATTCTGATTGGTTGGAAAGAATCAACGCTCACTTTATCACTGATCCTGCTATTGGCGGTGTCGGTGGTCGGGATTGGGTACACTACGGTGACAAAATTGAAGACGGTCAACAGCCCATAGTTGGTAAGTTGCAGTGGTTCGGCCGGGTAATTGGTAACCACCATTTAGGAGTAGGATCACCCCGGGAAGTTGATGTTCTCAAAGGGGTGAATATGAGTTTTCGTACCCAAGCAATTGGTCAATTAAAATTCGATCAACGAATGCGTGGTACAGGAGCGCAGGTACACTTTGAAATGGCCTTTACTCTGAGTTTAAAGCGGGCTGGTTGGAAAATAATTTATGATCCCCAAGTGGCGGTAGATCACTATCCAGCCCAACGTTTTGATGAAGACCAACGCCACAACTTTAATGAAATTGCTTTGATTAACCTAGTTCATAATGAAACTTTAGTCTTACTAGAACATCTGCCGCGATCGCGTCATTTTGTGTTTTGGCTGTGGGCATTATTAGTAGGGACAAGAGATAGTTTAGGTTTAATCCAATGGCTGCGACTTTTACCTAGTCAAGGTAAAATTGCCGGACAAAAGTTATTGCTGTCCTGGCGGGGACGTTGGTTAGCACATCGACAATTCGTAATTGGTCATTAGTTATTGGCGATAATGATTTCTAAACAAATACATTTCAATAGTTTTTCAGAATCACACTTTTTTCCCCAAGAGCGATCGCTACAAGGTTGGCTAGCTATTTCCGGCTTTTTGCTACTGACTGTAGTTTCCTATTTTGCCGGTGCTGCTGCTTTATTGCGCTTAGTTTACCCCGTGACCGCTTTAGCAGTAGCCATATTTTTATACTTACGTCATCCCATTCTCTATATCGGTTTTACTTGGTGGATATGGTTTCTTACACCCTTAGCCGCCCGTTTAGTTGACTATCGAATTGGCTGGGACCCCACCCGTCAGATGCTCATAGCCCCTTACTTAGTAGTATTTGTGACTATAGCGACTTTTTTACGCCACTCTCCCCGGGCTTCCACTCAGGGAGCCATGCCATTTATTTTAGCTTCTATCGCGGTCTTCTATGGTTTTTTAATCGGTTTGGTTCATAATTCACCCCTACCTGTAGCCAGGGGTCTTTTAGATTGGCTAAGTCCCATTCTCTTTGCCTTTCACTTGTTTATCAACTGGCGAGACTATCCCAGCTACCGCCAGAATATTCAACGTATATTCATCTGGGCTGTATTGCTATTAAGTATTTATGCTATCTATCAATTTGTAGTCGCACCGGAATGGGATAGATACTGGCTGATAGAATCGAAAATGTATACAAGTGCAGGAAATCCTAAACCTTTTGGTATGAGGGTATGGAGCACTTTACACTCACCTGGACCGTTTGCTTCTCTTATGCAAACAGGACTACTGTTATTATTCACCAGTTCGGGAAGCTTAATTTTACCGGCCTCAGCCCTTGGTTATTTGTCATTTTTACTGACACAAGTACGTACTAGTTGGTTGGGTTGGTTGTTGGGAATCGTGATGATTTTTGGTTCCGTCAAGGCGCATCTTCAAATGCGCTTAATGGCCATGATTTTAATCATCATCATGTCCGTTATACCCTTGACTAATATTGAGCCGATTTCTGATGTAGTGACAAATCGGTTAGAAACATTTTCTCAGTTAGAAAAAGATACTAGCTTTAATGAGAGATCAGAAAGCTATGAGAGAAATTTAAACTTAGCTCTTTCTAATGTTTTAGGTAACGGATTAGGAAATATCTGGACCCTGAATGAAAAGACTGGTGAATTGGAAGTCTTTGTCCTTGACAGTGGTATTCTAGATATGTTTTTTACCCTGGGTTGGGTGGGTGCAATACCTTATCTGGCCGGGTTTATGTTGATAATTTTCAGCGTGTTTCAGTATGCTGAAGCTCGGTTTGATACTTTTGTCAGTACCGCCCGCGCGATTAGTATGACTTTTTGTGTGCAGCTAGTTGGCTATAGTACCATGATCGGTCTTTCTGGTATGATTATGTGGGGATTTCTAGCTATGGCCATGGCAGCCCATAAGTACTATCAGCATCAAAATACTCAGTTTTGAGTGAGATTATTTCCGCACAGCGCGGAACATCCCAAAGCGGCACAGACCTGTACCAAATGCCAGTCGCATCAGTAGCAGTGTAGGAACTTCTCGCACAGATTTAATCAAACCAGGTATCCCAAAACGCACTAATCCCTGCGGACGGGCTATTCCTTGCCAAATAGAATCTAACCAAGAAGGAAGTGTTGCTTGTGTCCAGTCTGCTGTCTTCACCTCTCCTTGAACTAATTCCGTCTCTGATAACAGTTCACTAAAACCTTCAATGCTGGCAAAAGCAGGATGAGACCACTGATCTAGTAATTGTTTCATTACGGGTTTTTCCCAAAAATTCAGAGGTTTTTGGCGTTCGTCCCTCTGATTCCAGTCAGCCACAACCAGCACTCCACCCGGCTTGAGCACCCGCATTAATTCTTTGGCAAAAACGGCTTTATCTGGCATATGCGGACCGGCTTCAATAGACCAAACTACATCAAAACTGGCATCAGAGAAGGAAAGCGCCATAGCATCATCTACCTGAAATTTCACATCCAGTCCATTGTCCGTTAACTCCTGGGCACGTTGGACTTGTTGAGGACTGATGGTAATCCCTGTTACCGCAAATCCATAATCTTTTGCTAGAATACGACTACTACCCCCGATGCCACAGCCAACATCTAAAACAGTTGTACCGGCGGGTAATTTATCTAAACCAGCCCAATGCACCATTTCATGCACAAAGTCAGATTTAGCCACCAGAAAATCTTTTCTTTGTGGTGGTGATCCATAATGACCTAAGTGGATGTGTTCGCCCCAGTAAAATTCTAAAATCCCATCTTCTGTCCATTGGTCGTAAGAATTGGCTACGGAGTTAGATGATTGGTAACGACGAGGGGTGAGTAAATATAATAAAATCCCTATCGCTAATACTGCGGTGAGTAGTCCCAGGGCAAAAAACAACCAACTCATGGAAATCAGTCCTTAATATTTCTTTACAATTCTATCCTATTTTTGGCATGGCTTCAGCGAAGGTAACTATGGCAAGATCCCATCTTGATGTCGCTTTGATACCCTATTTAAAACTCCACTATTCTCCAGGTTGAATGGTAGAACAGCATCTTAACTTGGTAAAATTCAGTTTGCCGAAGCAAAGAACACAAAAATATGGTAGCTACCCCAACTAATTTAGATATTCCTGCCTTAGAAGCAGAATATAGTCAAAGGACACCCAGGGAAATTCTTAAATTTGCCTTAGAAACTTTTAACAATATCTCCATTTCTTTTAGTGGTGCTGAGGATGTTCTCCTCATTGATATTGCATCAAAAGTTACTAAAAATTTCCGTGTTTTTACTCTCGATACCGGACGATTGCACCCCGAAACATACCAGTTATTGAATCAGGTCAGAGAACATTATGGTATTAAATTAGAAGTCCAATTTCCTGATGCTGGGGAAGTGCAAGCTTTAGTAGAAGAGAAGGGATTGTTTAGTTTCTATCAAGATGGTCATAAAGAATGCTGCGGGGTTCGCAAGGTCAGACCCCTACGCCGGAAACTCAATACTCTGGATGCTTGGATTACAGGTCAACGCAAAGACCAAAGCCCTAGTACCCGCAACCATATCCCGGTGATTGAAGTTGATACTGCTTTTTCGACTCCAGACCATCAGTTAATTAAGTTTAACCCCTTAGCCAACTGGTCTTCTGCACAGGTGTGGGAATATATCCGCGCTTTAGATGTACCTTACAATAAGTTGCATGAACGCGGTTTCGTCAGCATTGGCTGTGAACCCTGCACTAGACCTGTGTTACCTAACCAGCATGAACGTGAAGGGCGTTGGTGGTGGGAAGAATCCACTGCTAAGGAATGCGGTTTGCATCTTGGTAACTTGCAAAAGTAGTTTAAACTGATGAGCGATGCCTCCGCCGGGCGCGGAGCGCCATCGCTCTTGTTGACGATTTTTGTGGTACTGAGTTTAAATCGCAGAAATCAGCTAGTTGCTTCCACTGGTTTTTGCTGAGAAATATTCCCCGGTATTGGTTCGGTTTTCGTTCCTGGAGATACAGCAGTGACTTCAATATGGTTGAATAACGTGGTGACAAATGCAAATAGCAAGAATGGTAGGGACAACAAAACTATGAGACCTACAGTTGCTAAAGCATATACAGGACGTTTAGCACCCATTAAAGCTAAAGCCGAAGCCAAACTGACAGTGATTGTAATTAGCCAAACAATTATTTGACCGTAGATATCACCAAAGGTCAGGGTACAGACAAAACGGTATTTTTGAAAATTACTCTTGTCCATCATGTTTTATATTTATTCCACTTCTGCTATATAAAACCTAGACAAAGCTAGACTTTACTTTCTACTTCAACGGGAGCATGGGAGCGGTTATCCCTTAGTAGACTTGCACGCCTTAGCCAGACGCGATATTTCTCTTAAGATTTACAAGAAAGACTACCGCTATCATTGCTTGGTTTTCGCGTTGGCAATAGTCTTAATTCAATACTTAATATCGTATTATATATCAAGTGGGCGATTTTATTAACTCACTTATGTCAATGCTTGTAAGCATAAGTATAGTTTTGTCTATAAAATAGCCAGCTTAGGACTAGCTCTCCTATAGGTTCTACGTTAAAGCCATGTTTGGCTTGCAGTCAATTTCTCAATATTTTGGCAAATTTTGTAATATCACTTAACAATAGTTATTTTAGTTACGAGGTCTCACGTACTTAGAGGATGTTTGATAAGTTTTCAACAGGTAATTTTTATCTTAGGGAACAGGGAACACCGGAACAGGGAATGGGGAATGAGGAATGGGGAATGGGGAATGGGGAACCGAAACAATCAAATCCAATCCCCTCCCCTTACAAGGACAAGACAAGGTGGACAAGGTGGACAAGGTGACCACCGGAGAAAAACAGTACAAAGTCTGTATTCTTAGTAAGAAAAATAGCCCCTTAAAAGACCATTGTCCGTATAAAATCTTCTTTGTCCACTTTCCTTCCTTGTCTTCGGTGGTCTTGCCTTCACAGATCATATTAAAAACCTACCCTTGTAAGGAAGGGGGTGGGGTGAAACAATAGTTGATACACTAATCATGACTTGACAAACATCCTCTTAGGCCTAGGAACCTCCCCCGCTGGAAGAAATCAATAACTCATCAGAGTCCTTGTGAGGTGAGAATACTTCTAGCTATGGTCAGTCCCAACAGCACAATAGATTAGTTTGTACTTATCAAAGGATATGGCGGGGGATATTAAATAATAACCGAGGGTAGTTTCGTAGTAAAAACGACAATTTTTATGATATCCGGGGACTAAAATAAATTAAAGTCAAGGAATAACTACAAATCCAGCCTAGCTGGAACCAAGGTTACACCCTGCTTGTAACTGCCAAAGTAGAATTACAACTACTGAGCAGTTTCTCACACATAAATTTAAATTTAATCTGGGGGATCACTATTTTGAAGAGCAAGAACTAATAAGTATAAGTTAAGGGAATACCATTTTTATATTTTCTTTGTTATTTTGTATTTAACGGGACAGTTATTCATTATCCAGTGAGCTAAATATAAAGTGAGTGAACTATTTACCAGGAAAGTCTATGCAAATTACTCACTTTGTGATTGTCCCCGTTTGATTTATCAACACAAGACAAATCCCAGATATAGATGGCATGGTAAAATTCCCAATCGGCAAATAGTTTATCAATACAAGGAACACCTTGGTCAGAACTATGGTTAAGACAAATAATCAGCATATTATCCTACCTGCTTTTATCAAAGCTGTGGAAGTGGAAGCAAGTGACAATGTAGGTAGCCACAATAAACTTAATCGACGCAAATTCTACTTACTGCAACCATTACGTAAAAGGCTAGACAACATTGAAATTAAAAATCGCGACTTTGCTCACTTTATTGCTAAAATGATTCCTGCTCAGTGTCCTTTCGAGCGCGACGTTATCCTATTTGGGCGCAAAATAGCCCACATCCCCCCTCTGTGTAAGCTTAATCCACTGTATGATGAATTTGTGGGCTTGCGCTTTCGCGCTTTGTGTTATTTAGTAGATGAGTGTGGAGAGGACATTCAATCCTACTGCTAAATCCTAACCGAGAAAACATGGTATGGAAATTAAAATTGAGCATCAACCAAGTCAAGTACGCCTCAACCAGTTGGGTGTTTTGCAGTGGGCAATTTGGCAGAAAGAAATATCCAAATTTCCCTGGACTTATGATACTCAAGAAACTTGTTATTTTTTGTTAGGTGATGTCGTTGTTACGCCCCATGGTGGACAACCAGTGAAAATAGGAAAGGGTGATTTAGTGACTTTTCCGGCTGGTATGTCTTGTATATGGGAAATCACCAGCGACGTGAAAAAACATTACTGCTTTGATTAGTTAAGAGTCAAGAATCATGAACTAATTTTCTGGTCTTTTGGTTTCTTTTCTTCTCCAGAATGCAAACATCTCCACAGTGACTAGGAATTAAATAGAAGGATAGGAGACATAGTGCTGCTGTGTCTCCTATAATTTTTATAACCAAAATGCCGAAAACTCTTGATAAACAGGGGTATCACGCCGTATTCCGTACTTTAGCAAGGTATGTTCGCGCAGCGTCTCCCCTTGGGAGAAGGCTATTTAATGCGTTTACGCCTCAGTCAGGACATATTTTCTAATTAAGCACTCTACATACTCACTAGCACTAACGCCTTCCCTTGCAGCTAATTCTTGCACAGAATGCCAAGCTGTATCAGTCAGCATAATACCCCGATGTTTTTTGACTTCATCGTAAAAAACAGGGGTATTTCTAACTCTTTTTTTACCTTTACCTGTTGACATATTAAGAACATCTACATATACTAATTACAGTATATGTAATATCAAGGAGGTGAGTCAAGTTGCTAGTTCTAGAGTACAAAGTCAAAGCTAAAAAGCTTCCATGCATGGCTATTGAGGAAGCTATTAAAACTACTCAGTTCATCAGAAATAAATGTCTGAGATACTGGATGGATGCAGCCAAAGAAGCAAAAATTAACAAGTTTGCTATGAATAAATATTCAACAGAACTACCCAACGAGTTTACATTTGTTGCTGAACGGGCGACAAAATAAGCTACAAGACAGACTCTATAAGCCTCATAGCTCTTACACCTTGTTGATAATGCTAGGGTTTATTGCGATTTAATTTCATTAATGTGGTGATTAAATCCATACAAGCATCCTTGAAATTGACCCAAGTTTGACCATATAAGCCGATATACAGCAGATTTCATCTAAGTGAGGTACAGTAGGGCCTGCAGGATGCCCTCCCCACAATAGTTTTACAATTAATATCTGTATTTTATCTAGGTAGAAACTGCTGTGAAAACTACTATGTCTCCGTTCCGTTCTACCATGTTCTTTGAGCCGACTAATATATTTCTGTATTCCTTTACCTTTGATTTGTTGACCCTGAATTGTGGACAGGAGTAAGCGATAGCGAAGCGCTGCTGCAAGCAGATCGCTATCAAGCAAACTAGAGAAATAAATTGTTCACCAGTTAGATTAGTATCCTCTAAATTATAGCCTCCTTTTTTAAAATCTCTAACCATTTCTTCAATATCAAATCTTTGTTTATAGGCATAAATAGCCAATTATAACGCATCAAGATTCATTAAGATAAACCATCATTCTTTCGGTGCTACTCCGTTGATTTTACTTGTCCATTTACAAGCAATGTTAAAGCTTATAAAACCGTGAGTCTTTGTGACCTTCACACCTTTAAGAAAAAATGATCAACCTGGTGCTAATTCCAGACTATTTAAGTCCAGAAAAATATATTTTTAAACCTCTACAAATTCGTTATTTTTTATTTAATCGCAATTCCCTGTTACATATTCAATAAAACTCAAAAAATGTGTACATCATGAGCATGGTAAATGCTATATTTCTTTTTTCTGATTATCCTGAACATAATTTCAGATATTACTCCTGTTGTTTGATAAAAAAGTCATTTTTTATTCTTCTTTCAAAAAATACTTGTATTTTGAATATATTTTGAATATATATAATTTCCCAAGTTAAAATGCAAGTATAAATGACAAGCATCAAAAGTTGATCATGCTAACTGAAGATAATTTACAAAGTCTGCAAGAGGTTGTGGCAATTTGGAATGAGTGGAGGCGGAAATATCAAGGTGCAGAAGCTAACTCCTGTGGTGCCAAGCTGGTTAACGCTAACCTAAGTTACGCAAACCTAAATGGGGCTGACTTACATCGCGCTAACTTGAGAGGAGCTATAGCAACCGCCAAGGAGGTTAGGACGCAAAAAGTAAGACATCCTCAATGGCATCTCGTAAAGAATCAAACTGCTCAAGTTTTTTGCGGATTCGACTTTTTAACCAAGACCAACATTTTTCAATCTGATTCAGGTCTGGAGAATAAGGTGGTAGGTACAACACTTCACACCCTGCGTACTCAATCAGTTGTTGAATGCGCCCACCTTTATGAAATGTAGCATTATCCATCACCACAACCTGTCCCGGTTTGAGTGTGGGAAGCAAACAAGCTTCAAGCCAAGTCTCAAATACTATTCGATTACACGCACCCTCAACAGTGAAAGGAGCTATCAGCTGATGGTTACACAGCGCGGCAATTATGTTCACCCGACCTTGACGACGACCTGATTTAAGTGCATGGAAGCGCTGTCCTTTTGAGTTCCAACCGTAATCATACTGGTCTCGGTTGTCCATTCCTGACTCATCGAGGTATACAATCTTCTCCACAGGTAACTTAGACAACTGCGTTACGAAAGCCTGTCGTTTAACCTCATCGCGCTCACGGTAGCCATAAGTCTTTTTTTTCGCGTAAAACCAATTTTTTTCAAAGCTCTTGAGATTGTGCGCTCGCTAATTTCTTCAGGCCAAAGTGAGGCCATCTCTACTTGGGTTTTATCGCCATGCACGGAAGCGAACTCACGAAATTTTTCCCAATCGGTAATTTTGTGACCATTCCCAGGACGCTTACTAGGCAAGGCTTGGAAGTCCCCCGTTTCGGTTTTTCGCTTCAACCATAGGGTGATGGTGTTGCGACTAATATTAAACATTTGACTGGCTTCAGTTTTCTTCAAGCCATCGAGTTCAATCGCTTGGATTACTTTTTGACGAAGGTCGTAACTGTACGGCTTGGGCATATACCTGTAGCAAGCGATCGCTTCACATGAAAAGGGACTACTTATAGTTTATGCTTAAATTACCTTGGCGGTTGCTATAACTTAAAAGGGGCGAATCTGAGCGGGGCGAATCTGAGCGGGGCGAATCTGACTGGGGCGAATCTGAGCGGGGCGAATCTGAGCGGGGCGAATCTGACTGGGGCGAATTTATCGCAATCAAACACAATGGCCGCAAACTTCCATAACGCCACTCTGACAGGTGCTTGTATCCAAGACTGCAATTTTCATGGTGCAACAAAACTAGATGCAGCAGTGAATATGTTGATTGAGAATTAGCTGCGGATCTGATATAAATTCTCATCCAGTAGTAGAGGAATTTTCTAAAATGCTAGAAATTGGATATTCCCAAACTAAATTATCTCACACAATGTTACTACATTTAAGCACCTGGCAAGAAGTTGAAACCTATTTACAAGAATCTCAGGGTATTATTATCCCCATTGGATCCACAGAACAACATGGACCCACAGGCTTAATTGGTACTGATGCTATTTGTGCAGAGGCGATCGCTGGTGGCGTGGGTGAAGCAACTCAAGCAATGGTTAGCCCTACAATCAATGTGGGCATGGCATTACATCATACCGCTTTTCCCGGTACAATAAGCCTACGTCCAAGTACATTGATTCAGGTAGTCACAGACTATATTACTTGTTTAGCTAAAACTGGTTTTACTAAGTTCTATTTTATCAATGGACACGGTGGTAACATTGCCACCCTGAAAGCTGCATTCTCAGAAACCTATGCGCACTTGGAAAATTTGCAGATTAGCAACGCCCAATGTCAACTTGCTAACTGGTTTATGTGCAGTTCTGTATATAAACTTGCCAAAGAATTATATGGCGATCAAGAAGGTGCCCATGCTACCCCCAGCGAAGTAGCCGTTACCCAGTATATTTATCCACAATCTATTAAAAAAGCATCCCTGACACCAGAAGTTGCTCTTGGACATAAAATTTATGGTGCAACTGACTTCCGCAGACGCTATCCAGATGGACGCATGGGTTCAAATCCGGCTTTAGCAACACCAGAACACGGTCAGCAGTTTTATGATTTGGCGGTGACAGAACTCAGTACAGGATATTTAGAGTTTTTGAAAGCCGAATAGTATCGCTAGTCGTTAAGTTTACATGGTGGGTTACGGCGTAGTGGCAAATACATATTTTATATGTTTAATTTTATGCCTAACCCACCCCAGATGGTTACTACAAACTCTTATATTTTGCGTCCCTTACCCATGACTGTTCTTTACATCTTTGTATTGAGCTTAAACACTGGCCTTTACCGCAAAATCTCTACCTCTTCAGCCACATTTATCTGGTCAAGGACTCCCCAAACTTGCTGTAACATTGGTTCTAACCCAGCGCGGGTAACTGCGGAGATTAAGAACACAGGAGAAAGGGAAAGGTGATGAAGTTGAGCCGCTACGGCTTCTAAATCCACTGTGTCCCTGTCCACCGCATCAATTTTATTCAGCGCTAAAATTTGGGGACGCTTTGCTAAACCTCGTCCATAGGCTTCCAACTCTTCCTTAATTATCTTGTATTCACTAATCACATCTTCGCTAGTTGCATCAATGAGGTGTAGCAGAACCTTTGTGCGTTCAATGTGGCGCAAAAAATCGTATCCCAAACCCGCACCCTGAGAAGCACCTGCAATTAAACCGGGAATATCGGCAAAAACAGTACCATCACCAGTAGGTTTTCTGACTACACCCAAATTAGGGATGAGAGTTGTAAAAGGATAGTCAGCAATTTTGGGACGTGCTGCTGATAGAGATGAAATTAGCGTAGATTTACCAGCATTGGGTAAGCCAATAATTCCTACTTCCGCTAAAAGTTTTAACTCTAGGCGTATTACCTTCATTTCTCCTGTGAGTCCAGGTAAAGCATATTCTGGGGCGCGGTTACGGTTACTCAAAAAATGCTGATTTCCTAGTCCACCTTTTCCGCCTTCAGCAACCCGAAAACTTTGTCCAGGCTCAATTAAATCACATAGCAAAGCCCCTGTACTGGCATCATATACAGAAGTACCACAGGGAACTTCGATGATTAAATCCTTACCATTAGCCCCGGTACAGTTATTTGGACCACCACGTCCACCATTATCAGCTTTAAAAAGATGCTTGTATCGAAAGTCCAGCAAAGTTTGTAGGTTAGTATCCACAACAAAAATCACCGAACCGCCTCGTCCCCCGTTTCCACCAGATGGACCCCCTGCTGGTACGTATTTCTCACGTCGGAAGGCGACGATACCATCCCCACCTTTACCCGCTTCAACTTCGATTACCGCTTGGTCAATAAATTGCATAATTTAGTTATTTATCATTCGTCATTGGTCATTAGTCCTCTGGAACGTTACCAATTGATTTCAGGTATCCGTTAAGAGTTCTAGTTGATTGGTTGTTAGCTTTAATACATCTACTTTTTCCTTTCTTAACAGGTTACGATTATATGCTGCTATGACCCAGTGCTGATTTTTTTACAAAGGCACCCTAGCTATTTTGACGAAAAGACTATTTCTTTGATAACTTCCTGTTCATAAACCTTCTGCTATATTCCCACCAATGTTATCTGCTCAACGAATTATTTATTTACCTAGTGTATCTTGGTCCAATGGCTGCCAAGCATTAACCATTTTCCAGACAATTGATCAACCCGTAATTTTAGAAACCTCCCACTTGACTAAACTAGCAAATTCCAAGACTCCAAATTAACATAAATTTCTAGTACAATTTACTACAAATTTGATAAATTAATTAATGGAAAAGTATCTCGGACAGATTACTACATAGGATACAAGTAGCCGTAACCTAACTAGACAGCCCAACTAACTGTAATCAAGTATACATGAAAGTTTATTTTGGCATTGAGCATGAAGTCGCTTTCCTCAACCACGAAGGAAAATTTGCTGATTTTTCCCAAACTAAATTCGCTGACTTTAATCAAATTGTCGAAAAACTGCCCACATACCCCAACGATTATTCACAATTGCGCGTTGGCGATGCTGGTATTCGGCAAAAGAGATGGTATATTGAGGGTTTTGAAAGATTTGCTAATTCTGAAAAGGTGATAGACTGTATACCCAAAGGTATCGAAATCAGAACCACTATCCACTCTGATATTTCAGGTGCTTTGACTGAATTATCCGAAAGTTTTCAATTACTGCGTGAAGTGGCTGCTGGCTATGGTTTTTCACCTGTTTTAACTAGTTTCAACCCCTATAAGACTGTATTTGAACCTCAACCACCTTTAAATGATTATGAACTCCAACAGTTACAGACTTATCCTGATGAACAAACCGCCAATATTTACATGGTAACTTATGGTCCAGATTTAAATATCTCAGTGCCAGATTTACCAATTGAAAATGTGATTGATATTGGCAAGAAGTTAACCTATTATAGTCCCTATATCGTTCCTTTTAGTTATAGTTCCCCTTTTTATAATGGGGGATTATGGGATGGTTTGTCAGTCAGAACTTTTGTCAGAACGGGAAAAAGATCGGCAGCACTGGTGTTTGTCGAGAAGAAAGAACAACTCATTAATAGCGTGCCATCATTGACAAAAATCGCCCGTATTCCTGCTGAAGTGGGACGCATTGAATTTAAAGCTTTTGATAGTTGTGATGACTTTTCTATCTATGGGGGGTTGTTGGCATTATTGAAAGGTTTGATCTTGGATAAAAGTTTACCAGGTAGAGCAATTAGGCCTAACGCGACTTTACACCAAATCTCTGCAAAAAAAGGCTTTGATTATCCAGATATTTGTGCTAATGCTACACAGCTTTTACAAGTAGCTGAGGTTTCCTTGAGGGATGATTCAGATGTTCAGTTATTAACACCATTAAAAGATATACTAGCAAAGCGCAAAACTAAATCCCATGAACTAATAGCGGCTTACCAAAGTGTCGGTTCAATTGAACAAGCACTGCAAAATACCTACGCCCACCCTAGCATAGAGAGTAGGACAAATGAATAACCTCACCTTTAGGGGCAATTCATAGAATTGCCCTTAGATAATTTAGTCTTTTATTTAGGAATTTGTATTGGTTGACTGACTGGGTGGGATACCTTCAATGGTAATCAACCCCTCAATTACAGTTTTGACGATTGGTGCGGCCACAGTAGAACCATAAGCATTTGTGCCTTGTGGCTCATCCACTACCGCAAAAACTACATACCGCGGAGATTCTACCGGTAAAATACTTACGAAGCTAGTTATCCGCGCATTTGGGAGATAGCCACCATTTGGACTCGCTTTTTGAGATGTACCGGTTTTACCACCAATGCGATAACCCGGAATTTTAGCATTACTACCAGTACCTTCTGATACTACAGTTTCCATCATTTCCACTACCTTTTGAGTTGTGGTTGCTGAGAAAATTTGGCGTGTTGTGGGCAGATCAGGCGCATAATGCATCTGGCCTTTACTGTCCACCAACCCTCGCACTACATGGGGTGTGACTAATTTACCCCCATTCGCTAAAACGCCATGCATTTGCACCAACTGTAACGGTGTTAAAGCAAAACCTTGCCCAAAGGATGTAGTTGCTGGTTCAATGGGTGAACTGAGAAACTGTCTTGAACCTTTGAGCCGTCCCCCCACTTCAAAAGGCAAATCTGTATCGACTGTTTCCCCTAGCCCCAAACGTTCTAGCCAATTGTAATAAACTTGTGGTTGTATGCGTTCAATGATCCGCACCATGCCAATATTGCTAGAAGTTTGTAATATCTGTGCAATGTTAATATTGCCATAACTCTTGTGACCTGCATTTCTAATCGTGTGCTTACCTATTTGAATAGAACCGGGATCATTAAACACATCATCTGCTTTAATTACGCCATTCTCTAGGGCGATCGCCACATTCAAAGGCTTAAAAGTCGATCCCGGCTCATAAAGATCAGCTACTGTCCAGTTTCTAAATAGGGAAATATCAGCACTAGAGTATTCATTGGGGTTATAGGTAGGATAGGAAGTCAGAGCTAGTAAAGAACCGTCTGAAGCATCCATAACAATTACCGCCCCACGTTTAGCCTGAAACTTCTCTATCTGTTTTTCTAGAGCAGTACCGGCGACCCTTTGCAAACGGCTATCAATAGTTAATTGCAGTCGCAGGTCATCGAAATTTAAAAATCCTTCCGGTGCATGAATTGGTAGAAGTCTACCATTACCAGCCCTACTCAGCCGCGCTGTCTGCGGGGAACGTTCTAATAAATTCTCTTGACTGTATTCCACACCAGCCTGACCCTTACGGTCAAGATTGACGTAGCCCACCACGTCCGCAACCACATTCTTTTGCGGGTAATATCGGGAGTATTGTTGAATCAATTCTAAGCCATTTAAGCGCAATGATCTCACACGCCCAGCACTGACTTCGGGTAAGCCGGAAGCAAGTGTAATCCCACTCCTGCGACTTTCAAAAGTTTTCACCAATTCAGCCGGGGGTTTGTCGAGTATGGGAGCGAGTTGTTCTGCCATTTGTTTATTAGACTGAGCAAACAGCTTAGGATGGGCATATAAGGTATATACAGGTCGGTCAACAGCTAATACACTATTAGTGCGATCTACCACTAGGCGACGGGGAACGAAAGGCCGTAAATTCACCATTTGCTGGTTACGCGCCTTCTCGGTTAACTTTGCTCCCTGGATAATCTGCAACTGATATAAATTAATAGCCAAACCCAAACCTGCGGTCATTAATATGCCCCAAACCACGAACAGCCGGGGTCTGGTATTGGATATCTGGTCTTGAGGATTAGAGGTGAACCTAAACCTCTGCATAAATGCTAGGATAGAAGACTTTCCTCGCCTTCTAAATGCTGAATTTTGAAAATTTCTCAATTTTAGTTTACCGGGTGACTTCTGTATTTACCTGCTCAGTATTAGTTATCGGTTATTAGGAACAGCCGGATTCCCCTAAGTGCATCATTCAGGGTTGAAATCCTGTACTCCCGCTTTGATAACTCTAATATCCTAGTGGTAAGGGAGTGTTTTGCGGCTTTTCCATATTTAGTGCTGTGCCAGGGGGTGTAGCATCAGAACTAGAAGATGGAGATGCTGCGGGCAAAAAAATTGTTCTGGCTGGTGTTGGTGACACTAGCGCAGTGGCTTCGTCTTGTGCTTCTTCAGCCATTTTGTTCTTGAGGGTAGCGTTAGTTGTGGTTAACTGCCGTTCATAAAGTTTCAGGTTTTGTAGCCTGTTATATTCCTGACTCCACAGTTGTTGAGAATATACTATCCAACCATACACAAATAAAGTTGCTGCTACCAAGAAAAACGTGACTACGGAGGAATAACGATGTGATGTGTACAAGCGCAGTAACCAAAAAGGTCCAGAGCCATAATTAGGCATCACGGGTAAGCTACCTTCCCCTAGCTTCTGATTTTTCTGGGTTGTTCTATTTGATTGACTTTCCACCCGTGAAACTCGTTGTTTAGCGACTTCAGGTAATGGATGAGTCGTAGAAACCGGCAACTTCTTGACAGCACGCCGTTGTCTTTTTGAGGATCTTGGCAAAGGTTCATCTACAAGTGTAGATGTACTCCCAGAGGTTGATCCTAGAGGGATGGGAGGCCCATCCCCGTTGGATGGGGTAGGATTGATTCGGAACCAAAGACCTGTTTTGGGAACAGCCGATTTACGCACAACAGCCATATATGTTTTTAGATGGAAAATACAGTGTTTTAAACCTTTAGCCTGTTTGTCCTCAGGCGACAATCCTCGTGTGATACTTCACTGCACTAATGATGGCATTAGCTGGGTATTGTAATACCTGTCACTGGTAGGCAGCAATGTCCCATTTCCAGTATGGCAACACAAGGCAGCAAGGCACAAGAGCCTTGTAAAATAAAGAATTTTCATCTGATGTATTGTTTGTCCGCCAAGTTGATTTTGGCTATCTGCTGACTGGAGTCCTGAAGCAGAGAAATTAATCACCCTCCTGCATAATCAATCAGCCTCAAAAAATCAGCCGAAAGTATTGCTTTTGAAAATATCAGCACAAGACATTTCAAAAATTAGCAACAAATAGGTTATGTTATACAACAGGCTATTTTTTTTATTGCCATTTTCTGGTGAAAGAGGAGTTTATGTTGAAAACAAAAATCTTTGGTTTTGTTCTAATGTTAGGGTTGGCTGCGGTTCTTGGAGCCTGTGAGCCTGGGACTGAGCCTGAAACTCCACCAGCGACTCCCACTCCTGGTGAACCCACTGACGGTGCTACTCCAGCCCCCGCACCCGGTACCAATCCCCAATAAATTTTGACTCAGTAAATCACCCCAAGAAAATTAAAAAATAGTATAATTTATGACTAAATAAACTTAATTTTTTTGGGGCGGTTATACAACATCTTTTTGTCAAATAGACTGAAAACTTTAGTTAAATTAGCAGGTAAAGGGCACTGGTTAATATAATTGCAACTGTAACCAAGTTTTATGCTGGTGGCTTACGGAAAAATTATCAGGTCTATTAATCAGTTATTTATGCAACTTATTTAGGTGGTAATTTACGTAAGTCATACTCCTGCTATAGTGCGGAAATCAACATACTTTCTTGGCAAGTTGCATATCTAAAGGCATAAAATTAATCCTCATGGCGGGGCAAAGTAGCTTTATGTTGCTACTACAATTTAGTACATCCCATTACTGTCGCAAAGCTCGTCTGGCGCTCGGCTATAAGCAAATTAATTATAAAACTGAAAATCTGACTCCTGGGTGGCATATCCTGCGAGTTAGGCCGCTAACAGGTTTGAAGACTTTACCTGTGTTGTTACCACTTGAGGGTCAACCCAATGCGATCGCTGACTCTACCGAAATCTTAAAATTTCTGGAAACTTATCAACCACAACCGTCCTACTTCTTGCCTGACCATGAACAGCAGACAGAAGCGTGGATGTTAGAGGATTGGTTGGATGAAAGCATTGGTACAGCCACCAGGTTTGTATACTATCAGTTCCGGGCTGGGGAAGGCAAGGAAATTGACCCTTCACTGGTTAGTCAGATGGTAATTTCAGTAGTCCGCCAACAATATGGTATCAACCAGACTACTGTGGAATTGGCTAAAAAGAGACTTGCTATTGCCTTTTCAGAGTTATCTATTCGCTGGCAAAAAAATGACTACTTAGTAGGTAATCAGCTAAGTGTGGCAGACATTAGCGCAGCTGCCTTGCTGAGTCCTTTAGCACTGATTCCTGAGTATCGTCAAGGATATCCCTGGTTATTTGAGCGCATTGTGCAAGTCCACCAACTGTGTCATGAACCATTAGCACCAGGGTTGAGTGAGGGTTAGGATGAAGGTAATCGGGAGAAAAAAAATAGTATTTTGGGTTGTGGGTATTAGTACTACCCTTTTTTTGGGCTGGAGTGGCCATTGGGGAACAAATGCGATCGCATTACCCCCACCCGAAGATATACCAGAAGAAATATTGCGGAGGGAAATTATTCTAGACGCGCGATCGCCAGTGGACGGTAAACCCCTGAATGCTGCCGAATACGCAGAACTACAAGAACAGCTACAACTAAGTCCTCCACCCAAACTGAATGCCGATTTACGACAAACCATTTACCTGATAAGGTTACGTAAGGCCTTACTGCAAATTTTCCCCTTCTTAGATATTTGAAGGAATTATAACGAAAATGCCGAAAAACCTTGATAACCAGGCGCATAGCCCCGTATTTAAATAGTGGGGATCAAGGCACACTTTTCTCACTTATTACTAACTTTAGGTAAATTTGAGCAGATTTTGAGTGACAGTCGTTAAACCCCAATCTCCAGTGACCATTCTGATGTACGATAACGGTGACGACAAAATTACAAATAAATTTAGAACCATAAATTTAGAACCATAAATTTAGTTCTTTCTGGGGAAAACCCAGATCTACTCTCTAGGGTCAGCAATGGGAGTAACTCACTCAATTACTGTATTCAAATCTAGGTAGCTTCATCTCTATGACCACAATTATCCCAGAACAGGTTAACCGTATAGTTGGGAATCAGCATCACGATCCCTTTGAAATACTAGGTTCTCATTGCATAGAACAAAATGGCAAAAAAGTCTGGGCTGTGCGAACCTACCTACCAAATGCGACTGCAGCATCGGTAATTCTTCCTGAGGAGCGTCAGGAATACCCAATGGAGACAGTACATAATCCACATTTTTTTGAATGCATAATTGAAACAGCGGAACTGACAAACTACCAGTTACGGATTAAAGAAGGTGAGCATGAGCGTGTCACCTATGACCCCTACGCCTTCCGGTCTGCGAAACTAACAGACTTTGACTTACATTTGTTTGCCGAAGGCAATCATCACCGAATATACGAAAAAATGGGAGCCCATCCCACAGAGATCAACGGTGTTAAAGGTGTTTATTTTGCCGTTTGGGCTCCCAATGCTCGTAATGTTTCCTTGCTAGGAGACTTCAATCTGTGGGACGGGCGTAAACACCAGATGCGCAAAGGCTCCACCGGCGTTTGGGAATTATTCATTCCTGAAATCGGCGTAGGAGAGCATTACAAGTATGAAATTAAAAATTTTGAAGGGCATATTTACGAAAAATCAGATCCCTATGCTTTCCAACAGGAACCCCGTCCCAAAACTGCCTCCATTGTCACTAATTTAAATACTTACACTTGGAGTGACCAAGACTGGATGGAAAAGCGTCGTCACACCGACCCCCTGACCCAACCAGTCTCCGTCTACGAAGTGCATTTAGGCTCTTGGTTACACGCTTCTAGTTCAGAACCAGCTAAATTACCCAATGGTGAGACAGAACCCGTAGTTATAGTTTCAGAACTCAAACCAGGCGCACGCTTCCTCACCTATAGAGAACTAGCAGACCGACTGATACCCTATGTCAAAGAATTGGGGTACACCCATTTAGAACTGCTACCCATTGCGGAGCATCCCTTTGATGGGTCTTGGGGTTATCAAGTAACTGGATATTATGCCCCCACTTCACGTTTTGGCAGCCCCGAAGATTTCATGTATTTTGTTGACAAATGCCACCAAAACGATATTGGTGTAATTGTCGATTGGGTTCCCGGTCACTTTCCTAAAGATGGTCATGGTTTAGCTTTCTTCGATGGTACTCACCTTTATGAGCACTCCGACCCGCGCAAAGGAGAACACAAAGAATGGGGTACTTTAGTTTTCAACTACAATCGCCACGAAGTTAGAAACTTTCTAGTAGCTAATGCCCTCTTTTGGTTTGATAAATACCATATTGATGGTATTCGCGTTGATGCTGTGGCTTCCATGCTTTACCTAGACTATTGCCGCAAAGCAGGAGAATGGCTACCTAACGAATACGGGGGTAGAGAGAACTTAGAAGCCGCAGATTTTATGCGTCAAGTTAATCACATTATCTTTAGCTATTTCCCAGGTATTCTTTCCATTGCAGAAGAATCCACTTCCTGGCCTATGGTGTCCTGGCCTACCTACACAGGCGGACTAGGGTTTAATTTAAAGTGGAATATGGGCTGGATGCACGATATGCTGGACTACTTCAGTATGGATCCGTGGTTCCGCCAGTTCCATCAAAATAATATTACCTTTAGTATGTGGTACAACCACAGTGAGAACTTCATGCTGGCTTTGTCCCATGATGAAGTGGTACATGGTAAGAGCAATATCATCGGCAAAATGCCCGGTGATACATGGCAGAAGTTAGGGAATGTGCGTTGTTTATTTAGCTATATGTTTGCTCACCCAGGCAAGAAAACAATGTTTATGAGCATGGAGTTCGGCCAATGGAGTGAGTGGAATGTCTGGGCAGATTTGGAGTGGCAATTATTACAATATCAAGACCACCAACAATTAAAGCAGTTTTTCCAGGATCTAAACCTTCTCTACCGTTCTGAACCAGCTTTATATACTCAGGATTTCGCCCAAGATGGCTTTGAGTGGATTGATTGTAGCGATAACCGTCATAGTGTGGTTTCTTTTATCCGTCATGACAAGGATTCTGATGATTTCATTGTGGTGATTTGCAACTTCACTCCCCAACCACACTCTCACTACCGCATTGGTGTACCAGAGGAAGGATTTTATACCGAGTTGTTTAACAGTGATGCCCGTCCCTATGGCGGCAGTAATATGGGTAACTTAGGTGGTAAATGGACTGATAATTGGTCTTTACATAGTCGTCCTTATTCCCTCGATTTATGTCTACCACCGTTGGGTGTGTTGATGCTGAAGTTGGATCGGCACAAAACATCTCAGGGAATGGTATAATAAGTTCTCCTCACCCCCCCCTGAATGGAAATAAGAAGCGATCGCTTCTTATTTCCCTTGAAAACTTCAGCTTAAACCGTAACAGGTGACAAAAGTTGAATGTTGGAGAAGACAAACTCTTGAGTGGAAATTTTTCCATCTGTTTGAGTGCGAATCTCCCGACGATTTAAAACAAAATATGCGCCAACTTTTTCATATTCATCGGTAAACTCACTTCTCCCACCTTTTTGTTGCCCTGTTTTGGGATCGTGGTATACAGAATCATAGGTATGGGACAAATAACCCGCCCCAGTGTCATGGCTGCTAAAAGTGTTAATTGTCACAAAAGTACCGTGAATTAAACGGTGGACGTGGCAAACCTCATTATTGCGAACCTTATATTTATCGCCTTCAGATTTACCACCCACTAAAATTTCAGTTGCACCAGTCTCGTCAGTGTCTCCATAGCTGAATTTATTCTCACTGTGAGTGTCCTCAAAGCTGCGACGGACGCGGTGAATGGCAATTTCCCACGCCTGTCCGTGAATGGCTTTCTTTGCTTGCTCATCTTCTACCCCCAACACTTCCGCCTTGAGGTTAGCATCGATGACAACTTGACCTGTAAATAGTTGGTCATCATATTTATAAGTAATATCTGCGCTATAACCGGGAAAACTCTTGTCCCAAGTGTAGCGATTTTCATAAGCAGCCCGGAAAAGTTCCTGAGCGGAAAGTTTTGTAATTGTCATCTACTTCTCCCAGAGTGACTAGCTATATTAGCGTTTTATCTTGGCTGGTATTAGCATAGAAGTAAATATGAAGCTTCGCATAGTCCCCAAGTGGGTACACTTATGCCTAATTCTCTTTCCCTTATATTTCAAGCGATCGCAAATGTCAGCAACGAGCAGGAACTACGAGTGGCGCTCATGGATAAAATTGGTGAGTATTTTGGCGTCCAACATTGCGGGATCTATCTCATCAATGAACAGCCAAATGCGGTTAATGTTCAGGCCATTCCCGCCGTATGTATGGAAAACAATCCAGTTGGTCGTTATGTAGTGGAACGACACGCTCCCGCCCATGAACAATTAATACTATCACCAGGAGATTGGAAACATTTCTGTCCCCGTCATGACCATGAACACGTGATGACTGGGCCAATTGTTTGCGATGGTCGTCTAGTGGGGACATTAAACTTAGCTCGCGATCAAGGGACTGATCCCTTTAATGGCGATGACTTAGCTGACTTAAGCGCTTTGTGCATTCATTTATCAGCAAAACTTGCCACTCTCAGAGCCAAAGAAGCAAAAATATCCAATTCACTGTTAGTCAGTCCCTTAACCGTGCGTGAGTTAGAAATTGCCGAGTTGGTAGCACAGGGGTTAACCAATGCCGAAATTGGTGAACAACTCTGGATCACACAGAATTCTGTCAAGCAAGCTTTAAAACGGATGTTTCGTAAGCTTGGTGTTTCAACTCGTACAGAAATGGTCGCAAAACTACATTTTATCTGCTAGTTAACTCCTACAGAATACCCTTAGAACTGGGAATGTTACCAGCCCGACGGGGGTCAATTTCCACCGCCATTCGGGTTGCTCTGGCAAAAGCTTTAAATGTTGCCTCAATAATATGATGGGAGTTAATGCCATCCAGTTGACGAATGTGTAATGTCATTTGGCTATGGTTAACCAATGCTACAAAGAATTCCCGTACTAGCTGAGTATCGTAGGTTCCCACTCGCTGGGTGGGAATTTCCAAGCCATAACTCAGATGAGGTCTGCCAGAAAAGTCCAGCACCACTTGCACTAAAGCTTCATCCAATGGTGCCAGAAAATTACCAAAACGAATAATACCTTTCCTGTTACCTAGGGCTTGACTGAAAGCTTGCCCTAAAGTGATACCCACATCTTCATTCGTGTGGTGATCATCAATTTCCCAGTCTCCCTGAGCTTGGACATTTAAGTCAATCAGCCCATGGGAGGAAATTTGATGCAACATATGATCTAAAAATGGAATCCCAGTTGCTGCTGTGCAGATGCCCGTACCATCCAAGTTAATAGTAACTTTTATATCAGTTTCGCCAGTGGTGCGATGAATCGAGGCTATGCGAGCAGTGTGAGTCGAATTAATTTGGCCTTGGAGTGAGTCCTTACCGAAGGTATCGCTTGTTTGCATAGGTGGAGAATCAGGAATGGGGAATGGGGAAATCACAGACCCTATGGAGGGCGCATGACTGATGAGTGATGCTTGGTGACTGTATTTTGTCGGTTAACCGCCAACCGTCAACCGTCAACCGTTAACCTTAACAATGATTAATTATTACATTCCCATGATTTCATATCCTGCATCTACATACAAAACTTGTCCTGTAATGCCACTGGCTAAATCGCTAGACAAGAAAGCAGCAGTATTGCCCACTTCTTGCTGAGTAACAGTGCGTCGCAGGGGAGCTACTTCTTCTACATGGTGAATCATATCTAAAATTCCGCCTACTGCCGAAGATGCTAATGTCCGTATCGGCCCGGCGGAAATAGCATTCACCCGAATGTTGTCAGGTCCGAGTTCAGCCGCCAAATAACGTACACTAGCTTCTAAGCCGGCTTTAGCTACTCCCATGACGTTGTAGTTAGGAATTGCCCTGACACCACCCAGATATGTGAGGGTGATGATACTACCCCCTTCGGTCATCAGCGGTTTAGCCGCACCGCTTAACTGCACTAGTGAGTAGGTGCTGATTTCTAACGCTGTTTTGAACCCAGAACGTGAGGTTTGGCTAAATCCACCGGTCAAATCCTCTCTGTTAGCGAAGGCCAGACAGTGGATGAGAATGTCCAATCTTCCCCACTGATTCTGAACTGCTTCAAAGGTAGATTTCACCTGCTCGTCATCTTGCACATTACAGGGAACAAATAAGCTGGGGTTGAGAGGTTCTACCAGTTCGGCCACCTTTTTCTCCATCTTGCCTCGCTCATCTGGCAGGTAGGTAATACCCAAGTTAGCTCCGGCTTTATGCAGTTGTTGAGCAATCCCCCAGGCAATGGAACGGTTATTGGCAATCCCTGTAACTAAGGCGTTTTTTCCAGTCAGATTCAGCATAGAAATTGTGAATGAGATCAATCATTAGGAGCATACTAGAATCTGCGCCGAGTTGGTCTTGGTTTGGCACATCATTTGCAGAAATGATCATTTAGGGGACTGTTTTCTCAAAACTTTGTCTAGATAATCCTGAATATATTCTCAAGATATCGTGAATTTTTGGGCGAAAAACCTGATGACCTTAACTGTGTAAGTACTTATAACAACTACTAGCTAAAAACATGAAAAATTATGTATCATTATGAACAAATAACCATGAAGTTATGGGTTTGAGTATAGGAATGTACAGAAAGGTTGACGGTGCTTTATTGATTTTTCAGGTGTATTCTTAGGTAATCAGTTTTTGTTTTTCCGGCATTGGGTAGGGGAAGGGAGATGATCGTGACACAAGATAAAGCCCTAGCAAATGTATTTCGTCAGATGGCGACCGGAGCATTTCCTCCAGTTGTAGAAACATTTGAACGCAACAAAACAATATTTTTTCCCGGCGATCCTGCTGAACGAGTTTATTTTCTTTTGAAGGGTGCTGTGAAACTTTCCAGGGTATATGAGGAGGAGAGGAAATAACGGTAGCACTGCTGCGGGAAAATAGTGTTTTTGGTGTGTTGTCATTACTGACGGGAAATAAGTCTGATAGATTTTACCATGCAGTCGCATTTACGCCTGTAGAGTTACTGTCAGCCCCCATTGAACAGGTGGAACAAGCCCTTAAGGAAAATCCAGAATTATCAATGTTGATGCTGCGAGGCCTATCTTCGCGGATTTTACAGACAGAGATGATGATTGAAACCTTGGCTCACCGGGATATGGGTTCGAGATTGGTGAGTTTTCTGTTAATTCTTTGTCGTGATTTTGGTGTTCCTTGTGCTGATGGGATTACGATTGATCTGAAGTTATCTCACCAGGCGATCGCTGAGGCAATTGGTTCAACTCGGGTAACGGTCACTAGGTTATTAGGGGACCTGCGTGAGAAACAAATGATTTCTATCCACAAAAAGAAGATTACGGTGCATAAACCTGTTACCTTAAGTAAGCAGTTCACTTAAAATCAATCGGGGGAGGTGGAGTGGCAAGGGTTGTGTTCTTCAAAATTACACCCATTGGGGATAAATCGAAAATTCTCAGTAGTTTCAGCTATTGCCTATCTGTCTTCCCCTACAAGATCATCCTTGAAAGTAGTAGGCTGTATCTGGAAGCATTATGCATCCGGCACACTACGTGAACGGTAGCTGAAGATGACCACCGGGTACATCCTGATCGCGGCAATTTTAATTTTGGGGGGCGTAATTGCCACCGTGGGCGATCGCATTGGCACACGAGTTGGCAAGGCACGCCTCTCACTATTTAACCTGCGTCCGAAAAAAACGGCTGTACTAGTAACTATATTTACTGGCGGCTTAATTTCCGCTTCAACATTAGGGATCTTATTTGCGGCTGATGAAGGATTGCGGCAAGGGGTATTTGAGCTAGAAGATATTCAAAAAGACCTGAGAAACAAGCGGGAACAGCTCAAAATTGCCGAATCGGAGAAAAGCCAGGTAGAGGTTGAGTTAAGCACAGCTAGAATTGAACAAACTAAGGCGGAGCGACAGTTGCAGGTAATTAATAAGTCCTTACAAGCAGCTAACGCTAAACAAAAAGCAACACAAACTCAACTTCAACGTACCCAAACCCAGCTAGGTGAAGTAGTAAGTCAGTATCAAAAAGCTTTAACTGAACTGCAAAGGGTTTACGATCAAAGACAAACATTGCAGCGGGCTATTGCACAACTAAGGGGAGAACGACAACGACTTTATGCCGAAGCTAAAACAGCAATAGAAGGGCGCGATCGCAAAATTACCCAACTTGATGCACTGATCAAAAAACGTAATCAAGAAATTGCTGCACGAGAGCAAGTAATCGCCACAAGGGAAGCCCTCCTCAAAGAATTAGAAAAACAACAGAATTTTTTAGAACAAGAAGTCGCAAGGCTAGAAAAGTATTATCAATCATACCGTGACCTACGTCTGGGCAAACTCGCACTAGTTCGCAATCAAGTCCTGGCGGCGAAGGTGGTTCGCGTTAACCAACCTAGTGCAGCCCGTGAACTGGTAATACAACTGTTGCAAGCAGCTAACCACAATGCCAACATTCAATTAACTGAACCCGGGGAAAATCCTACAAATAAACAGCTGATCGAGGTTACCCACAGAGGGTAGAACAACTGAGCCAGCAGATTAGCGATGGTCGAGAGTACGTTGTGCGAATTTTCTCTGCGGGTAATTACGTTCGCGGAGAAAACCAAATAGAATTTTTTGCAGATGCAGCCCGAAATCAACTAGTGTTTTCCGAAGGCGAGGTACTAGCCACCACTACTGCTGACCCTAAAAAGATGACATCCTATCAGCTGTCCCAAAGACTAGATTTGCTGATTTCCGCTTCGGAATTTCGGCCCGTAATGCTGGAATTGTGGAGGGTTTGTTAAGAGAAGGTACTCATTTACGCTTTTTCTTACAATTGAGACTATATGATCAACCTTTGGAAATTAAAGCGATCGCTCTGGAGGACACTTATACAGCAGGTCCTTTAAGAATCAGGCTTTTAGGAATACTAAACGGAAAAGTAATTTTTAACACCTAAAAAAATAATTAAATCAAGCCATTGATGAAATTTCAGCGTATTGATTATGACTTTTAGTGAATTTTCACCCACACAACCAGTCATCCTAGGCTTCGACCCCGGTAAAGATAAGTGTGGTCTAGCAGTCATGGGACTAGATAGACAATTGTACTATCACCAAGTTGTAACTGCACAAAAGGCCATCCCTACCATTGAAACCCTACGTCAACAGTTTCCGGTTTCCTTAATGGTCATGGGAAACCAAACCACTGCTAAACAATGGAAACAGCAATTGCGCGAAGCACTGGTAGAGCAGCTAAGTATAATTTTAGTCGATGAGCGCTACAGCACCCTAGAAGCACGCGATCGCTATTGGCAGATGTACCCCCCCAAAGGGCTAACAAAACTCGTCCCCCAGGGTATGAGACAGCCACCACGACCCATAGATGATATTGTGGCTCTGCTCTTGATTGAACGGTACTTAAATCGCCTAACCACTAATGTTGATTAAGCGTTGAATTACATTACTCACTTGCAATTCATCTCATCACTTCCGGTTCGCGGTAAGACTAGAGGCTTCTTACTGTTTGAACTAAAGTTCAGCCCTAATAGTAAAAGCATAATCCCCTCCCGGCTCTAACTGATAATCCTGTTGTTCTAAAAAACGACCAAGAGGTTCTTTAATCAAAGCCCGACCTTGGGAAGGCTTAACAGAAAGTTCTCCTCGGCGAAAATGCCATTGGAAATACCACTCGAAGTTACCCGCACTTACTTCACCCTCAAGAAAGCCGAGTTGCCACGATTGACGGATAATTCTGACATGGGCTGTAGTTTCTGGAAGACGTTTGGCATTCACAATGCTTTGTGTTACTGGTGGAATTAAAGCCTAATTAATAGGCTACTTCTTTTATTTAGCAAACTTATCTAAAATATACAAACTCACATGGACAAGACCGTAGCTGATCTTCGCAAGGATTACACCTTGCAAGATTTGAGCGAAACCGAAATTAACCCCAATCCTGTGATTCAATTTCAAACATGGTTTGAACAAGCACTAGCAGCCCAACTTCCTGAACCCAATGCTATGACTCTGGCCACAGCTACACCAGACGGTAAGCCTTCAGCACGAATGGTACTACTCAAAGACTTTGATGACCAAGGCTTTGTTTTATTCACTAACTACAATAGTCACAAAGGACAAGAACTAGCAGCAAATCCCCAAGCAGCTTTAGTATTTTGGTGGGCAGAATTGGAACGCCAAGTCAGAATTGTGGGGACTGTAGAGAAAATTTCCCCAGAACAGTCTGATAGCTATTTTGAGATGCGCCCCCCTAGTAGTCGTTTGGGTGCATGGGCTTCTAATCAAAGTCAGGTAATTGTTGGTAGGGAAGTTTTAGAGCAACAACTCCAAGAATTCCAGCGCCAATATCAAAATCAGGAAGTTCCTAGACCACCTCATTGGGGAGGCTACCGAGTCATTCCCACAGAAATTGAGTTTTGGCAAGGTCGCCCCAGTCGCCTGCATGACCGATTGCTCTATACTCGCTGCTGGGATAATAGCAGTTGGAAAATTGAGCGCTTGTCACCTTGAAGAGTGGAGACTGGGAATTAGATTTTCCCAGTTTTTTTGTTTATTCTGTAACTGGTACTTTAGTACTAGATGTAAACTGAACTCTGGGATCTGGCATGAAACTATATCTCACATAAATTCCTCCCCAGATGAACAGGATAATTAACAAACCACCAATACCCAGGGGATTAGGTAACCAGAAAACTACTTCTATATGGGTTACCTGACCTGGTGGGATCTGCCATACTAATTCCCTGCCTTTTTTCTGGGGTGGGATAGCAGTTTCGTTTTGTTCAATATTTCTGGCTCCCCAAGGGGTATTTAAACTAAAATTGAGTTCTAGAATTGATTCAGTATCCGATAACACGTTACCTCTACCGGCAATTAAGGAGAGCGATCGCAAGTCCAAATCATAAATTAATCGATTCCTGACTAACAAGAGAAAATTGTTTTGATCTATGAATAAATTTGATTCAATTTTCGGTGGTGCTGACTCCCATGATTGCTGTACACCCTCAGCTTTTTCATTTCCACGAGAGTTAAAAAAATCATTAAATTTCTCTTGCAACTCTTGACCATTACTGAAGGGAATTTTCACAATAATTTCGGAGGCGGAAATTCGTTGGCTTTTACCATCTAGTTGACGGGCGCGACGTTCTATGCTATGTAACCATTCAGATACAGAATCGGGACTAAAGCTAGTGAGTCGTTCTCCCAGTTTAATATGCTGTACTATTTCGCCACTGTTGGAGTGATTAAAATTCACTCCCGCATCGTACTCTACACACCCAGTCAACAGTAGTGATGTCAACACAACCAGCCACAAGATAGGATTTTTAATGGCAAATATCCGATGGATGAGATTCCTACCTATCAGCTTGACCACCAAAGCCATTTTTACTAAGACAAAACTTAATGCTCTAGTCAATCTCACGAAAATCTTGTTCAAAATAGGATGATTCATATAAAGGTTAACGGTTGACGGTTGACGGTTGACGGTTGGCGGTTGACTGTTGACTGTTGACTGTTGACTGTTGACGGAAGGGCGATCGCCCTTCAGACCCGATGCTAAGATGTCCTATTGAGTAGTCTAGGGTAAATTATCGGGGTCAATGCCCTGGGATTGTAAATAGGCTCTGAGTTTTTCCTTAGCCTGCCTTTCCGCTTCAGCGCGTTGGCGTTCTTGTTGAGCTTTTTGGGCTTCTGTTTCAGCGCGTTGGCGTTCTTGTTCAATCTTCTCCACCGCCCAGGGTAATACATTCCCCTCCTGATCCCACCATCTCAACCAATAGCCACTGCGTCCCCCCTTTTCTCCTCTCCAAGTTCCCAAAAACAGCCCCATACTCTCTACCCAGTGACGCCCATTTTCATCTGGCTGTTTTAATTCATACTGGCCATTTTCTAACTGATAATATTCTATTAATCCTCCCTCTGGTTCAAAAATTACATACACGGGTACTTGTAATATGTGCTGATAAAAAAACCATTTTCCCGGTGGGTAGGTAGGCTTGATTGAATATTCTCCCCCTTCTTTATCTGAGAGAAATTCCATGACTATGGCGGGGATATCTCCCTCTAAATGGGGTGTGTAACTTTTTCTATCTGGTAATATCTCTTTAACTGCGGGTACATATAACCAATCAGGGGCTTTAGCAATAAACTGCCCCTCTACGGTGGCACATAAGCCAAAATTGGTAGCAATTAACATTTGTGGCTGAATCCAACCGGTGATTTCTAAACTTTCCCTTAATGCTCCTGCTAATAGTGGTTGCCCTGTATTATCCACCGGTTCATCCTCTTTTAGGTCAAAATCAGGCGGTAACGGTTCCCAGGTGATAACCATTCCTGGAGGTGATGCGGTTTCACTAGTGCGAGTCGTTGTCACCATAAACACTACCTAATATTTATCATTATTATAGTTTTATTGGTTGACGGTTGACTGTTGACTGTTGACTGTTGGCGGTTCGACTCCGCTCACCGACCACGGGTGACGGAAGGGCGATCGCCTATGGTCATGCGATCGCCATGAAGCTCGACAATAGGGAGCCGGGGGTTAGAAACCCCCGTCTAAAAGCTCAAGTCGGATTAATCCGACTGAGTGTTAAATATAACATTATAAATTCCATTAATAACCATTGCCTAGACTACCCTATTTAACCTAATAGTCCACTTATAGTGGACTTTCGCTATCAGACGCGTAATTTATTACCCGGCTGCTTAGTGTAGCAGATATAGTGCGATCGCTGTCTTGTTGACGCTTGACGGGTGACGGGTGACGGGTGACGGGTGACGCTTGACGCTTGACGGGTGACTGTTGACGCTTGACGGGTGACTGTTGACGGGTGACGGGTGACGGGTGACTGTTGACGGGTGACTGTTGACGGAAGGGCGATCGCTCCTCAGACCAGATGCTAAAATTTCCTATTGAGCAATCTAGGGTAAATTATCGGGGTCAATGCCCTGGGATTGTAAATAGGCTCTGAGTTTTTCCTTGGCTTGCCTTTCTGCTTCAGCGCGCTGGCGTTCCTGCTCAATCTTCTCCACCGCCCAGGGTAATACATTCCCCTCCTGATCCCACCATCTCAACCAATAGCCACTGCGTCCCCCCTTTTCTCCTCTCCAAGTTCCCAAAAACAGCCCCATACTCTCTACCCAGTGACGCCCATTTTCATCTGGCTGTTTTAATTCATACTGGCCATTTTCTAACTGATAATATTCTATTAATCCTCCCTCTGGTTCAAAAATTACATACACGGGTACTTGTAATATGTGCTGATAAAAAAACCATTTTCCCGGTGGGTAGGTAGGCTTGATTGAATATTCTCCCCCTTCTTTATCTGAGAGAAATTCCATGACTATGGCGGGGATATCTCCCTCTAAATGGGGTGTGTAACTTTTTCTATCTGGTAATATCTCTTTAACTGCGGGTACATATAACCAATCAGGGGCTTTAGCAATAAACTGCCCCTCTACGGTGGCACATAAGCCAAAATTGGTAGCAATTAACATTTGTGGCTGAATCCAACCGGTGATTTCTAAACTTTCCCTTAATGCTCCTGCTAATAGTGGTTGCCCTGTATTATCCACCGGTTCATCCTCTTGTAGATCAAAATCAGGCGGTAACGGTTCCCAGGTGATAACCATTCCTGGAGGTGATGCGGTTTCACTAGTGCGGGTTGTTGTCACCATAAACACTACCTAATATTTATCATCATTATAGTTTTATTGGTTGACGGTTGACGGTTGACGGTTGACGGTTGACGGTTGACGGTTCGACTTCGCTCACCGACTTAGGCATGAGGAGTGTCAAACCTGAGAGTAAAAATTCTAAACACTTAACCAGGCCAAGTATGAGAGTGTTAACACAATAACAACTAGTGCCACCCAAATAAACCGATTATCTTTTGTATTCACCTGGTTAAGGTCTATTATTTCCGGTTCAATAGCTACTTGACGGGTAGATTTAACAGGATTACCAGTAGCACGAATTTTCTGATCATTATCCGATAATTTACCTAAATCGGGTATTTCCGTCATCCACTCACTGGGGCGCTGGAGTTTTGGAGCTTTTAAAATATAAAGTAACCGCTTTGCCTGTTTGCTAGTCTCTGGGAAGGGGTGACGTTGCAGTTCTTGACAAAGATCAATGGCTTCTTGATTCCGTCCAGCTGCTTCATAAGCTGTGACCAGCCAAATTTCTACTTCACCCCCCAGGCGAGAATTGCGAGATAATAGGGCGCTGGCTTGTTGCAAATTTTCCACAGCTTCTCGATATTGCCCATTTTCAATGTTAAGTTTTCCTGTCTGGTAAAGACTTCTGGCAATTTCTAAATTTTCTGTACTCACCTGTTATACACCAACAACTAGACATTGGTCAGTCTGGGTTAAATCTCAATAGCGATCGCACATGAGGGTTAATACTTGACGATACCCAGAATATCCACAAGGCGATCGCAGTTAATTATTTTGAGGCAAACTGGGAACCGAGAATCATAGTACCAATACCACCATCAGTAAAAACCTCTAGGAGTAGGGCGTGGGGAATGCGACCATCAATAATATGTGCTGCACTTACACCTTGAGCGAGCGATCGCACACAACAAGTTACTTTAGGAATCATACCACCACTAACTATACCATTAGCAATTAGCTCCCGCGCTTCGCGGATATCCACTTTAGGAATCAAGGTAGACGGGTCTTTATAATCTTTAAGAATACCGGGGGTGTCAGTCAATAAAATTAACTTTTCCGCACCCAGTGCGGCTGCAATTTCCCCTGCTACGGTATCAGCATTAATATTATAAGCTTGTCCATTCTCGTCCGTAGCTACGCTAGACACTACCGGAATATAGCCACTACTAGAGAGGATTTCCAAAACTTTGATATTTACACTACTGACTTCTCCCACAAAACCAATACCTTCTTGCTCCTGGGGGCGGGCTGTAATTAGGTTACCATCTTTACCACATAGTCCCACAGCCAAGCCCCCAGCCTGACTAATCAGCGAAACAATTTCCTTATTGACTCGACCCACTAAAACCATTTCCACCACATCCATGGTGGGAGCATCGGTGACGCGCAAACCATTTTTAAATTGTGCTTCAATGCCCAGTTTATTTAACCAACTATTAATTTCAGGACCGCCCCCATGTACCAAAATTGGACGCAAACCAACGCAGGATAAAAAAACAATATCCCGTATAACCTTGTCCTTGAGGTTACTATCTTTCATGGCAGCACCGCCATATTTAACAACAACAGTGCGACCTACAAATTGTTGAATGTAAGGTAGTGCTTCGCTGAGTACACGTACACGAGTAGCTTCTGTTTGCCTGATGTATTCCGAATCGTTTTCCATCACGAGGGACTATTAGGATTTTCAACTTATCTAGTCAGTTTAAAAGAATTTGTCACCTACAACAATATTTCAGATCAACCCCCTCCTATATTCATCGCTGCTAACATTGCTTGCTGACTGACCTGTTGATAAACAGTACCTAAACATCTGGTCACCACATCACCGGAGGTCGGACCAACTAAACTTTCTTCTGTTTTCCCTAAAGGAATCGCCCCTAATACATCTAATACTGTCTCGCTACTAGAGGGGGTAATTACCACCAATGAAGAATCTAGTGGCTCATTGTATTGCCAGAATGAACTCAGGTTAACAGAATATTGGGGGTGTGTCTGTGGTGGTTGAATCTGGGGTGTTTTAGGTGGTGCAACTTTCACCTTAGCACGGCGTAATTGACGTAAATCATTGATAATTTCCTCTTTAGCGCGTCCCCGTAGTTGAAACAACACAAATGGGTCTTCACTAAAGCGATCGCCTAACTGATAGTATACAGCACCAATATGCTTACAGGGGTTTGCTTTATCAGGACAAGAGCATTTACTGTGCACATCAGAGAGGGTAAAAGGAAACAAAGACAAACCATTGGCTGTAAACACTTCCTCAATATTTTGCGGCATTTCCCCTGCTAACAACTTGGCTGCAAAAATTGCCCTGTGGGACATACTTTCAATCACATAACCCCACTCTTCCTGGGTGAAATGATCGAGAGACAGAGAAACCTTATAGGGTTCAGTTTCACTACCTTGGACTCTAGCTAGTACCTTTGCACCTTTAAACTCTATATTGAGAACATTTCCTTGACGAGAATAATTTCTCGCCCGTTCCAAACGCTTTTTAAAGCGATAAGAATCCAGTAACTCTAGCCATTTTTGTGACCACCATTCACGGCTTGCCTGTAACGTTGCATGATTCATAATCTTTCTGTAAAATTAACTTATATTTTACTTGATTTATGGGTTAATTTTTGTGACATAAACTAACGGCCAGCTCAATTGCCTTTTGACAAAGCCTTTTCCTGCTAATCTTCTTCAATTATGGCGCTGCGATCGAGTATTAAGAGGTTACGTAATTGGTCTGTATCCATTTCCGTGAGCCACTCCTCACCCGCGCCAACTACCTGTTCAGCTAATTGTTTTTTACTTTCAATCATCTCGTGTATTTTTTCTTCCAATGTGCCAGTACATACGAATTTATGCACTTGCACATTACGAGTTTGACCAATGCGAAATACTCTATCAGTAGCTTGATTTTCAACCGCAGGATTCCACCACCGATCAAAGTGAAATACATGATTAGCCCTGGTTAAATTTAATCCTACACCACCGGCTTTTAAAGAAAGAATCATAATCGGCGGTCCTTGGGGGTCGTGTTGAAAACGGTCAATCATTTCTTCCCTTTGTTGTTTACTAGTACGACCATATAAAAATAATATCTCTTTACCCATTTTTTGCTGTAAATCAGCTTGCAATAATTTACCCCATTCAGCAAATTGGGTGAAAATTAAAGACCTATCTCCCTCTTCCAAAGCCACGCTTAACATTTCTTCCAGTCGTAGTAGTTTGGCAGAAGTATATTGTTCTAATGTCCCTAATTTTAAATATTGGGCTGGATGATTGCAGATTTGTTTGAGTTTAAGGAGTAAGCCTAAAATCATCCCTCGCCGTTGCAACCCTGATGCAGATTCAATCTCTGCCAAAGATGCTTCTACTACTTCTTGATAAAGTGCCGCTTGTTGTGCAGTCAGACCACAAAAAACCGTCATTTCTTGCTTTTCTGGCAAATCTTGAATAATATCACGGTCTGTTTTTAGACGGCGCAAAATAAACGGTTGTACTAAACCCCGCAACTGATTTAAAGATGACGTGTCACCATACTTTTCAATTGGTATAGCAAACCGTCTCTGGAAGAATTGCCGATTTCCCAAATACCCAGGATTGAGAAAATCTAAAATTGACCACAGTTCTTGGAGTTTATTTTCTACTGGTGTACCGGTTAGGGCTATGCGAAATGTAGTTTTTAACTCCCTGACAGCCTGGGATTGTTTAGCTTCTGGATTTTTGACATTTTGAGCTTCATCTAATACAACTACCTGCCAATCAACACTTTGTAAAGTTTTAATATCCCGGTGAATCAGGGAGTAACTAGTAATAATGACATTGTGTTTTTTAACTGCTTCTACAAAAGCTTTACCCTTGAGACGTTTATCACCGTGGTGCTGCAAAACTTTGAGGTTAGGAGCAAATTTTTTAATTTCTCGCTCCCAGTTACCTAAAATAGAAGTTGGACACACCAGCAGGGTGGGATTTACTAGTGCGTCTTGTTCCTGGAGGTGCAGTAAAAAAGCAATTAACTGAATGGTTTTTCCCAGTCCCATATCATCTGCGAGACACGCACCCAAGCCCCAACGTTCTAAGAACCCTAGCCAAGCTGCACCCCTTTGTTGATAAGGTCGTAACTGTCCTTGAAAATTAGTAGGTGTTGGTAGAGGTGCGATGACCTGGTTATTGGTTAACGCTCCAATTAATTCTTGCAATGTTCCTGATGCTTCAAAGCTGACCACAGGTAACTTTTCAATCGACTGGGTATCTCCAGAACCCAGACGTAAAGCATCTTCTAAGGAAAGTGACATTTGATCTTTACGAGCGGCAAAAAATGCCTGTGCGGTTTTAATATCCTGGGGTCGCAACTCTACCCACTCGCCATTAATTTCTACCAGTGGACTATTTAAAGCTACAAGTTTATTAAAGTCTGTTTGAGAAATTGTCTGCCCACCAATTGCCAATTGCCATTGGAAATTGAGTAGACTTTGTAAACCTAACCGTCCCTGCTGATTATTTGGGGTTTGAGCAGTAATTTTTAACCCCAAACGATTCGCCCAGCCTCCACCGTTTGCCAAACTAGGAGGCAAAATTACCCCTAAACCACTATCTTCAAACCGCCACGCCACTGACTTAATAAATTCGTATGCTTGCAATGGGTTAAGGTGACAAGATTGGGGATATTCTGTTTCTAAACTGGGTGCAATAACTGGATACAATCTTGAAGCTAACCCCAACCCGCGCAATAATGTTTCTTGGGGTTGATGAATGGTGCGGTTTTGATTAACTAATTGCTCCACGGGGTGATCCCAAATGGTTGCTGCATCTACTAAGAAATCAGGATCATTTGCTGCTTGTAGAAAATATGCCAATGTCCAATCAGTACCGCCAGATGCCGGGGGAAGCAACTGGAAACAGCAGCGAAATAAGGCTGTTCCTGACAATTGGTACTGTAATGGCATAGTCCAAGCTTTCAGCCCTGCTTCGAGTCTTTCTACTTCCAGCGCATCTGCATTAAAGGTGTCAGAGGTACTAGTTAAAGCTTGCAACCACTGTCGCACCGCTGAGGCTAGAGATGCCATTACTCTGGTTTCTAATAGAGGCTGACCTGCTAATATCTGTCGCACTTGGGTATCTACTATACTATTAAGGAATCCCAGCAATAATTCCTGTGGTTGAGTGGGGAAGTCTAGGGCTAAGTATTTTTCTTCTAACTCAGGAGTTGTTTGATAAGTACGACAAGCCAATGGCATCTTGGTGGCAAACTTTTCTAGGCGTGTTCCGTCTATAGCACTGTCTAAGAGGACTTGCCATTTAGCAACAGTAGAACCATCAGACTGTCTTTGAATAGTGGGCAAAAACTTACACCGGGAAATTAAATCCAAACTCCAACGCGCAACCTGTGACCAGAAACGTAGGTCTCCAGCGAATAAAGTATCCCCCTCGGTAGCAGCATTTAAGGGCACAGTGGCCAGAAATTTTATAGCTGCACTGGGGTGAAGACAAAAACCCTCCACTCTCCAGGGTTGGAGATATTGGGGTAAGTTAATTTCAGATGCCAAGGTACCAGAATGTAAGGGGCAAATAAATCCTATTTCTTGCTGATTGTTTTCCGGGATATGAGTTGGTAAGGCAATTATTTGAGAGTGGGTTGGTAGACTGAGTGGAGTAGCAGTTGTACTTTTACGAGTTTGCCGACTGGTTGTCAGTGCAACTTGGTTTTGCTGGACTAAATCGGAAATTGTGATGTTGTGGGCAATCAGCCATTCACACAACTCTAATGGGTTGATAGCCAATGGATGTAGTGGTGGATTTGTGGACGCACTAAAATCGAGGTTTACCCGTGATGATCGCCAAGTTTCACCCCAAATAAATAAACAACTATTTTCAGGCTTTCCTAACCAATTTCCGTGTAAAATTGTCATCTTTTAACTACTAAAGTTCCTGTAAAATAAACTAATAAATCTCTTGGCGGTATTTGATATGCAGCCAAACTTCCCCAGTATGTGGGGGATATTTGCAACGCTGGTTTTATTGTACAACCAGGCTTACGCGGTCAGGGTTGAGAAAGGTTTCTGGGCGAATATATAGCATTTCCCATGCTCGTGAGGTACATTTTTTTAGTTTGAGGGAACAGGGAACAGGGAACAGGGAACAGGGAATAGGGAATAGGGAATTGGTGTGTACTTCATGAGCCTGAAAAAGGCTATATGCTGGTGATAGCAGCAAACCTGACAGTGAAGCTATGCTCTGGGCAGTTAGCGGGGAGGATAGGAGGATAATATTATATCGTGCTTGGTGCTCAAGGACTTATTTATCTTTGTGTGTACTAGAAGTCAGTCTGAGAGCATAAATGTTAGGATTGCCACAGAGAGAGAATAGAGAAAGAGAAGGAAAAAAAACTGAATGGCAGAAGTTGATAAGTCAATATCCTTCGATGGTAGGGATATTAGACTAAAAGTGGGCTTACTAGCTCCCCAGGCTGGTGGGTCAGTTCTCATAGAATCGGGGGACACATCTGTTTTAGTAACCGCTACGCGAGCAAAGGGTAGAGAAGGAATTGATTTTCTTCCCCTGACAGTAGATTACGAAGAACGACTGTATGCTGCAGGTAGGATTCCCGGAGGGATCATGCGGCGAGAGGGACGTCCACCAGAGAAAACAATTCTGACTAGCCGGTTAATAGACCGCCCCATGAGGCCTTTGTTTCCTTCATGGTTGCGGGATGACCTGCAAATTATTGCCTTTACCCTGTCCATGGATGAGTTGGTACCACCAGATGTCCTCGCAGTTACTGGGGCTTCCATTGCTACCCTGATCGCACAAATTCCCTTTAATGGGCCCATGGCGGCAGTACGGGTAGGCTTAGTGGGTGATGATTTCATTATTAATCCCACCTATGCAGAAATTCAAAGCGGAGACTTGGATCTGATAGTGGCTGGTTCACCCCACGGTGTGATCATGGTGGAGGCGGGAGCCAATCAATTGCCAGAGCAAGATATTATCGAAGCAATTGATTTTGGTTACGAAGCAGTTAGAGATTTAATCCAAGCTCAGGAAGATTTATTGGCGGAAATGGGTCTGCAAGTTGTGCAAGGAGAAGCACCAGAGGTAGACCTGACTGTGAGCAATTTTATCCGCGATCGCGCCAGCGATGAGATTAAGAAAATCCTATCTCAGTTTGAATACAGCAAAGCCCAACGGGATGAAGCGTTGGACGCTGTGAAGGAAAAAATTACTAGTGCGATCGAGGAATTACCAGAAGAAGATGAGGTTCGAGTTGCTGCGATCGCAAACGGTAAAGGAATAGGTAATCACTTTAAAGACATAACCAAGCACTTGATGCGTCGTCAAATCATTGAAGATAACGTCCGCGTTGACGGTCGCAAACTCGATGAAGTCCGTCCTGTTTCTTGTCAAGTTGATGTGTTACCCAAACGAGTCCATGGTAGTGGTTTATTTAACAGGGGATTAACCCAAGTACTATCCACTTGCACCCTTGGTACTCCTGGAGATGCTCAAAGTCTCAACGACGACTTGCAATCAGACCAATGTAAACGCTACCTGCATCATTACAACTTCCCGCCTTTCTCCGTGGGGGAAACTAAACCTATGCGTTTTCCAGGAAGGCGCGAAATTGGTCATGGTGCTTTAGCAGAGCGGGCGCTGATACCTGTGCTACCACCAAAAGAAAAATTCCCTTACGTGATTCGTGTCGTATCGGAAGTGCTTTCTTCAAACGGTTCTACTTCTATGGGCTCGGTGTGTGGTTCCACTCTATCATTGATGGCTGCTGGTGTACCAATTATCAAACCCGTGAGCGGTGCTGCAATGGGTTTGATTAAAGAAGATGACGAGGTGCGAGTTCTCACTGATATTCAGGGCATTGAGGACTTTTTAGGCGATATGGACTTTAAGGTAGCCGGGACAGATACCGGTATTACCGCCTTGCAAATGGATATGAAAATCCCCGGTCTGTCATTGGAGATTATTGCCCAAGCCATCCACCAAGCTAAATCAGCCCGGTTGCATATTCTGGAGAAAATGCTCGAGACTATCCAAGAAGCACGTCCTGAAACCTCACCCTATGCCCCGCGTTTATTGACTATCAAGATTGATTCAGACATGATTGGTCTGGTGATTGGGCCTGGAGGGAAAACAATTAAGGCTATTACTGAAGACACTGGTGCTAAGATTGACATCGAAGACGATGGAACTGTCACCATTTCTGCTGTGGATGAAAGCCGCGCCAAGAAAGCCCGTAACATCATTCAAGGTATGACTCGTAAGTTAAATGAAGGTGATGTTTATGTAGGGCGTGTGACTCGGATTATCCCCATTGGTGCATTTGTAGAATTTCTGCCTGGAAAAGAAGGCATGATTCACATTTCTCAACTAGCTGACTATCGCGTTGGCAAAGTTGAAGATGAAGTGGCCGTTGGAGATGAAGTAATTGTCAAAGTGCGAGAAATTGACAATAAAGGACGGATTAATCTCACACGTTTAGGTATACACCCAGATCAAGCGACTGCGGCGCGAGAAGCTGCGGCTGTGAATCGCTAATATCGATTGGGGATTTTAGATTTTTATCTAAAATCCGCGATGCCTGGAGACTAGGCATCGCGGTTGGTTTGTGAAATTTAAATCATAAAAACTGATCACCGTTCATAAAATACTCAATAAATCTAGTGTTTTACCTTTGTAGTCTTAGTCCAAAGTCCTAAAACTACAGGCACAAACGGCTGTGCCTCGATCCCATCCAGAAAGTTTGAGATTACTTGGATGTTGCTACTTGACGTAGGGGAAAGTTAAATATATCCAGAAAATCTTTGATTAAGGTTTTTCGTAAATTTTATGGATGCTTCCGAGTTATTAGCAACAATTACACAGCTCATTGAGCAGGCTGAACAAGGCGACATCGATCCTTGGGATGTTGAAGTAATTAAGGTGATTGACCGTTACCTAGAATTAATGGCACCGGAGGACACACCTAAAGGCTATGAGTCAGATTTGTCGCAATCAGGACAAGCTTTTTTGTCAGCATCGATGCTAGTCTTATTTAAGGCCAACACTTTGATGCAATTATCTTCAGTGGAAGAGGTCGAGGATGATATAGCAGATGATGCCATCTTATTCAGTGAAGGTGGGTTATTACATCATGCTCATCGTCTGCAATTAGAGCGGCACTTGCGGCGCCGTCCCTCAGCAATGCCACCGCCAAAGCGTCGTGTGACTGTGCAAGAGTTAATCAAGCAATTGCAAATTATGGCGCACCAGCTAAAACTGGTTGAGAAATCTAGTAAGCGTGTTTCCCCCCACCGTCACCCCAGATGCCAAAATATGCGGCAGGCCTAGAGTTAGCTCACCAGGAAAATTTGACTGAGGTAGCTGGAGAACTAGAGCAAGTGTTGCATTCTTCTAGAACAGAGCTATTATTAGGAGAAAATTGTTTGAGTCTAGAACAACTGGTAGATTTGTGGACTCAAACAAAGCAAGGACGGCAAAATACTTCTAGCCATGAGTCAGAAAACCGCCCCCTAGTTAGCGTTTTTTGGGCCTTACTACTGCTGTCGTCTCAATCTAAAGTCGAGTTATTACAAGACGAGTTTTACCAGGACATTCAAATTCGCCTACTGACAGATTGACCCAATTGACACTTCCCGTATGCTTGGTGACGGGGATTCTTGTTTGATCCGTCTCCCCTAGAGACGTGTAACTAATTGTAAATTAGTTGCTTAAAACGAGGAAATATTACTAAATCACGCTAGACTAAAAGTAGTTGATTTAATGAAGTTTTGATGCAGCATGTCACTCCCAAGGAAAACGACAACTTGAACACTTACGCACAAGATATCCAGAGGCTGAAATTATTTCAGAAGTTGGAAGGGGACTCAATTTTAAACGGAAAAAATTCCTCGCCATTCTGGAACGAATCATCGACGGCGATATCCAACGTATTGTCTTTCCCCACCCTGACCGACTTGTCCGATTCGGATTTGAATTGGTTAGGTGGTTATGCACAAAATTTGAGTGCGAACTCGTGGTTCTCAATGACCGCAAGCTCAGTCCAGAGCAGGAACTCGTACAAGATATGCTGTCGAGCATCCACTGTTTCTCTAGCAGGTTATACGGGCTTAGAAAATACACGTCAATCATCAAAGAAGACTTACAAAAAGAAGTCGCGTCACCAGGAATCGACAAAGCAGTTACCGAACAGTGTATTGAAAATCAGGCTATTTCCTAGTAAAGAATTACATCGAGTTTGGAAGCGTTGGCTTGCTGCTTATCGTTATTACTTCAATCAATGTATCAGTTATCTTCACAATAATTATGATACTCAATTCAGGGTAATTATTGATCAGAAAACTAGCACAGAAAAAGAAGTTAAGATATCTGCTGAGGAATTAGATAAAATAGCTCAAAAAATTGATGTACCGTCATGGGTGAAAACCTTACCAGGGCATCAACGTCAAGAAGCTTGTTTTGAGGCATTTGATGCCTTTAAACAGGCTCGCACTCAAGGTGGTAGCGCGAAATTTAAAAGCTGTAAAGCCACAAGCCAAGCTATCCAATTCAAGGTGGGCAATTTCAAAAATGCTACCTGGTATCCGCGCACAACCAAAGGTTTAGGCTTTACCACAATTGGTCAAACTATTCCTGAGCAATGCGAATATGGCACAGAGCTTGTATACCGTCGTGGTAAATGGTTTGGCTGCTTTCCTCAACATAAAGAAACCGTACCTACTGGTAGTGATAGGGTAATAGCATTAGACCCCGGTAATCGTACTTTCTTAACTGGTTTTGATGGCGAGAATGTCTTAGAGATTGGAACGGGAGACATCGGACGCATACAAAGATTGTGTCAGCACCTTGATAATCTCATCAGCCGTTCTACCAAAACAACGTGCCGTAAACGTAGAAAGATGCGTATTGCTGCTAATCGTGTCAGAGAAAGAATTGAGAATTTAATTAAAGATTTGCATAACAAAGCTGTTAACTTGCTTGTTAATTGCTACAAAGTAATTTACTTACCAACCTTTGATTATAGTCAAATGGTGATTAAAAAACGTAGTGGCAAGAAACGCAGAATAAACAGTAAGTCTGTAAGGCAAATGTTGACTCTTTCCCATTACAAATTTGAGCGACATCTCAAGCAAGCTGCACAAAGAAAAGGTGTAATAGTCGTTCTTTGTAACGAATCATATACGTCAAAAACCTGTGGTAACTGCGGTCATGTTCACTATAAATTAGGTGGAAACAAAATTTTTAAATGCCCACATTGCGGAATACAGATTTCTCGTGATGTAAATGGCGCACGCAATATTTTATTGCGTGCTTTGCAAGCAACTGCCTTCACCGTGACCCATGATGAAATCATGCTTTCTGAGGAGTCAGAATTGACGGATGCCGTAGTTAATCTAGTTTAATCGCTTTGATTAGCTTAAAAGTTGCACTAAATGCAAGCACCCAGCCTGTGGGTGTGGATACCTGCACAAGCTTAGAGGATGTTTGATAAGTTTTCAACAGGTAATTTTTATCTTAGGGAACAGGGAACAGGGAACAGGGAATGAGGAAGGGGGAACAGGGAATGAGGAAGGGGGAACAGGGAACAGGGAACAGGGAACAGGGAACAGGGAATGAGGAAGGGGGAACACACCGAACACACCAAAACAATAAAACAATAAAATCCAGTCCCATCTCCTTACAAGGGGAGGGTTAGGGAGGGGTCAAATAATATTCGATACACTAATCATGACTTGACAAACATCCTCTTACACATACTGCCCAAGGGCGTTTGGTGCGAGATTTAACGAAACTGGTGCTAAGACTCTCACATTTGTACAAAATTTACGATTTTCGCCCCTAGGGTTGTAAATTAGGAGTTATCCACTTGAGCTACTTCGCTTTTTATATGTGCGCTTTACCTGTTTCAAAGAGTTTGGCATTTTCATGTCAAATTTATTTGGCAATTCGCTGATGTTACCCGTCTAGAAAACGATTGCTCATAGGTATCAAGTATTGTCAACATCGTTGGTCTCAAGGGACTATATGACTGTATTGCCCGGCTTTTAGAAGACTGGGGAATTACGCTAATTAGTTAAAATTATCATCTGTCAGTTGTTATGTGGTTATGCTTAAAAGGTTGCAATGACGGGCAAATTCCTGTTATCCCTGTTTTGAGGAGTTACTTACACCAGAAGTTCGGATGATTAAGTATCACTTGATAAAAGTAAACTGGCTTGTGTTTGAGGAATAAAATTTTATGAAAGCCATGATTCTCGCTGCGGGTAAGGGTACTCGTGTACGTCCCATTACCTATACAATTCCCAAACCGATGATTCCCATCCTGCAAAAGCCAGTGATGGAATTCCTACTGGAACTTTTGCGCCAACATGGATTTGACCAGATTATGGTCAATGTTAGCCATTTGGCAGAGGAAATTGAAAACTATTTTCGTGACGGTCAACGGTTTGGGGTAGAAATCGCTTATTCTTTTGAAGGCAAAATTGATGATGACGGCAAACTGGTGGGAGAAGCTGTTGGTTCAGCTGGGGGGATGCGGCGTATCCAGGACTTTTCACCTTTTTTTGATGATACCTTTGTGGTTTTGTGTGGTGATGCTCTGATTGACCTAGATTTGTCTGCGGCTGTCAAGTGGCATAAATCCAAAGGGTCAATTGCTACAATCATCACGAAATCTGTGCCCATGGAAGAGGTTTCTAGTTACGGTGTGGTGGTCACTGACGATGATAGTCGTGTTAAAGCTTTCCAAGAAAAACCCTTGCAAGAGGAAGCTCTGAGCACCAACATTAACACTGGGATTTATATTTTTGAGCCAGAGGTGTTTAATTACATACCTTCTGGGGTGGAATATGATATTGGTAGCCAGTTATTTCCCAACTTAGTAGAAGTTGGTGCGCCTTTCTACGCTATTGCCATGGACTTTGAATGGGTAGATATTGGTAAAGTACCAGATTACTGGCGGGCAATTAATGGTGTACTGTTAGGTGATATTAAAAATGTGCAAATTCCAGGTAATCAAGTCGCTCCTGGTATTTACACTGGTTTAAATGTGGCGGTGAATTGGGACAAGGTGGATATTACTGGACCAGTTTACATTGGTGGTATGACCAGGATAGAAGACGGTGCTAAAATTGTCGGACCGGCTATGATTGGGCCTAATTGCTGGATATGCAATGGTGCAACGGTAGAGAACAGTGTAATTTTTGAATGGTCGCGATTGGTCCGGGAGTCAGACTGGTTGATAAGTTAGTGTTTGGACGTTACTGTGTAGATAAAACGGGAAATGCAATAGATGTTCAAGCTGCTGCTTTAGATTGGCTAATTACGGATGCTCGTCAAACACCACCATCAGAAACACCTTTTGAACGCCAAGCGATTGAGGATTTACTGGGGACTAATGCAAGTTAGAGGCTAGGGGCTGGGGGTTGGGGGTTGATGATTAGAAGGTTACCATCCTTTCCCCTGTCCCTCTGGTTTTTACTCCCTAGCTATTCAGATACGTGTATCTTCCTAGACTTTGTTCGTAGGTTTGTAGCAGTCGTTGAGATTCAGCTAGGGTAATGTGCTTTTCTTCTAACGCTTTTTCACAACGCTGGCGAATATTTTCTACCATATCTTCAGAGTCATACTGCACATAGCTGACCACTTCGCTCATGGTGTCACCTTTGACAACGTGTTGAATTTGGTAACCTTTGGGTGTCAATTGGATATGAACGGCATTGGTGTCTCCAAATAAGTTGTGTAGATTACCCATGATTTCTTGATATGCTCCGTTGAGGAACATCCCTAGATAGTAGGGGTTTTCGGGCTTAAAGGTATGCAGTTCTAATACTGATTTGACGTCGCGTAGGTCAATAAAGCGGTCTATTTTGCCATCACTGTCACAGGTAAGGTCTGCCAAAATTCCTCTTTGGATGGGTTCTTCGTCTAGGCGGTGTATTGGCATGATGGGGAATAGTTGGTCTATTGCCCAACAATCAGGTGCTGATTGAAATACTGAAAGATTAATGTAGTAAATGGAAGCCATTATTTTTTCTAGGTCTTCCAATTCATCGGGTACGTATTCCTGCTGTCTAGTAATGTTCAGAATTTTTTGACAGCAAGCCCAGTAAAGTCGCTCGGCTTTGGCTCGTTCTTGGAGGCGCAAAATTCCTAAGTTGAAACGGCTGATGGCTTCTTCTTTAAATTGGGTGGCATCGTGGTAAAATTCCTGATAATTCTCTTGGTTGATGGATTGGTAGGTTTCCCACAAGTATTTGATTACGGGTGATTCCTCTTCTTCGGGCGGTTCTGGTAATTCTAGCGGTACATCGCTAGTACTCAGAACATCAAAAATTAGTACTGACTGGTGGGATGCGATCGCTCGCCCACTTTCGCTAATCAGTGTTGGTACGGGTATCTGGTGTTCGCCACAAGTATCTTTTAACTCGGCTACAATATCATTAGCATAGTTTTGCATATTGTAGTTTTTCGAGGCGTAGAAGTTGGTTTGGGAACCGTCGTAATCTACACCCAATCCGCCCCCAACATCTAGGTATTTCATGTCCGCCCCTAACATGGCTAACTCTACGTAAATACGGCTAGCTTCTTGGATGGCATCTTTGATGACATTAATGGCTGAAATTTGTGAGCCAATGTGAAAGTGCATTAACTGTAAACAATCCAGCAAATTAGCTGCACGTAGTTTGTTAACAGCTGCTACAATTTCAGGAATTGTTAAACCGAACTTAGCGCGATCGCCGGTGGAAGTTCCCCAGCGTCCCATCCCTTGGGTACTCAGTTTGGCACGCACGCCCACAATTGGTTTAATCCCTAATTGTCGGTGAGCAGTAATCACCAAATCAACTTCTTCCACCTGTTCTAAGACAATAATGGAAGTCTGACCTAGTCGTTGGGCTAACATGGCCGTTTCGATATATTCTCTGTCCTTATACCCGTTGCAAATGAGCAATGATCCTGGTGTATCCAACAAGGCTAGGGCAATCATCAATTCTGGCTTAGAACCGGCTTCTAAGCCAAATTGATGCGGTTTGCCAAACTTGACCAAATCTTCAATTAAATGGCGTTCTTGGTTACACTTGACCGGAAACACCCCCCTATACACCCCTGGGTAGTTATAGCGGGCGATCGCCTTGTTAAAACAAGCATTTAAGCGCTCGATGCGGTCTTCCAAAATATCCGAGAAGCGAATTAACATCGGTAGTCCCAAGTTACGCTGCTTCAAGGCGTTAACTAATTCAAACAAATCTAAAGAACCGCCGCGATCGCCCTTAGGAGAAACTGTAATATGACCAGCGGCATTAATAGAAAAATACGGTTCTCCCCAACCCTGTATACGGTATAGTGCTTCACTATCCTCAATTTTCCAGGAATGAGCTAAATTTCCAGGTGGTAGAAGCTTTTTTGGTTTTTGACCTTTAAGCTCTGATTTGTGTCCATGAGAAGGCATGACCACCTCTTGAGATGTAGCAGTTAACTCAGCACCCATTTTCCGTGACCTCTGTATTTCACCCACGAATTAACAATTTAGCGCATTACATTGGCAACAGATATGCACTCACAGATAATTTCTGAGATACACTCTGATTGGTCAGTAGTCATGGGTAATTAGTCATCGATGAAATCTTGATGACTGAATATAACACCCCTGGCAAATGATTAATATCATGTATTCAGTTTTGGGAGATAGCTTTGGAACGCACATTTTTAGCAATTAAACCTGATGGTGTACAGCGTGGACTGGTGGCGGAAATCATCGGTCGCTTTGAAACTAAAGGTTTTACCCTTGTGGGTTTAAAATTTATGAACGTTAGCCGGGAATTGGCAGAACAGCATTATGACGTTCACCGGGAACGTCCATTTTTCGCCAGTTTGGTCGAATTTATCACTTCTGGACCGGTTGTAGCTATGGTTTGGGAAGGTGAAGGCGTTGTTTCGTCGGCCAGAAAAATTATTGGTGCAACCAACCCCCTAACAGCAGAACCTGGGACAATTCGGGGAGATTTTGGTGTTAACATTGGCCGCAATCTTATCCACGGTTCTGATGCCTTAGAGACAGCACAAAGGGAAATAGCCTTATGGTTTAAAGATGAAGAACTAGTCAGTTGGCAACCACATTTAACACCTTGGTTAAAAGAGTAAATTAAAGACTAGGAAATGAGAAGAGGTAGGGGGGGAGAATTTAGGATATTAACAAAATCTTTCTCCCCCATCTTCCTCAGGATATTTCACTTTTTTCTGGTTCTATTTCCGGAACTGAAATCACATTCCGCTCAGAAAATCCCCAGGCTAAAATTAGGGCGATCGCAGAAATTACTAACCATTCTGGTGGGACTAAGTTATCATTTACTACTCTCAACAACAGGCGAAAACCCACAAATGCCACGGTAATATAGCCTGCATCTTCGAGATTTTTAAATTCATCTAACCACCGGATAAACAATCCCGCCATGAATCTTAATGTAATAATTCCAATGGTTGCACCCGTCAACACTAGCCACTTTTCTTGAGAAACTGCGATCGCAGTTGTGACACTATCTAAAGAAAATGCCAAATCTGTGAATGCAATTATCGGTATCGCTTGTAACAACGATTTAAAACGTGGTCCGTGATGATGGTCGTCCTTGTCTTCTTCTGAGGTAAAGTGTTGGAATACCAACCACAGTAGATAGGCCGCACCTAATAATTCAAATTGCCAGTATTTCTGTACCCAAGTAGCAGTGAGAATTAAGCTGATTCTCAGGACATAGGCAACAATTAAACCAAAATTGAGGGCTTTGCGTTCTAGTTCCTTGTCTTCTAGTCCTTGGGCGATCGCCGCCAGGGCGATGGCGTTGTCAGCAGATAGTACCGCCTCTAAAAACACCAATATCAGCAGAACTATGGGAGCTTCAACGCTGAAATTAAAGTGAAGATAATCAAAAATTTGGTCTAGCATTCCGGGTTTTTCAAGCTGGGAGGATTGAAATTATCTCAACAGAGCAACACAGTGCTACTCTTATCCAGCTTAACGTGTTGCTGCTACATTAGCATGGTACGGTTATCCGGGCGATCGCTTTACCCATAGGGTTAATTAAGCATTATCGAAAAAAAGGGTTTAAAACCCCGTTGTTCTACGACGGCTTTTCTTGATTGTTGGAAAAAAACTTGCCTAAAAAACCACAAAAAGCTAAAATGCAATAGTCGGCATGGGGCATCGGCACGACTTTAAATTGACAGGGACTGACTATAAGACTGCTTCGGCAGCGAGTTACTGTGAACTGTCATGAATCACCGAGCTTCAAGATCGGTGATTATGTCAAATACTCATCCTATTTGAGTTCAGAAATTATCGCTGGTTTAGCTATTTACTGACCAATACTGACCAATTTTTCCAACAGACTACCTGCCAAGTTTAATAAATCTTCATGATTGTGGTCAAGGTTATTCTCCTCACCCTCTAACAGATTTCTCACTAGAGATAACCGGTCATCTACCGCTGCGATTCTCAAACATACTTCTAGATTGACTGCTAAATCAAACAGAGAACGCTCACCTAACTGTTTTCTGGTTCTGATAGCTACACTATCATCACTGACTAAAAACTCTTTAATTGCGTCTAATAATTTATTGGCTAAAATTTCATCATTTCCCCAACTTTCCAACCAATCACTTTGTGCATCTTCAACATAAAAATTCACAAAATCTACCCCATAAGTTAACCAGTCGTGCTGCATTTTCCTCGCGGTTGTCAAAGCTTGAGCAAATTCTTCCACAGTAGTTTCGTAGCTTTGAGTTTCTTGTTTGTGAGCCATAGAAGCTGTAATAAGATGAGTAGGTAGGGGACGAACACAAACCTAGAATTATTGAATTTTTGACAGGTTCAATCAAATTTTAAATACTTGCCACTAGAAAGATAGTCACTGTTGTACAGTGCTATGTTGACTAACTGCTTAATGAAATCGGCCTGTTTCGGATTGTAACTTAAAAATATTCCTCTTTCTATCTGCCAGGAGTGCAGTGTATTTTGCCAAAAATGGTACTTTTGATTGTTAAACTCTTCTGACACACTGGTAATTTGAATACACAGTGGTTTGTGCTGACGACTACTAACAATCAAATCTGTGGCCATAGACAGGTCGGCAATATAACGCTTCCAAACAGCACCTTCACGCTGGACAATATCTTGGGCTATAGCTTTAATGATATCATCATCTTCCTGATTAAATTCACCTGCCATGAGTTTTTGTTTCCAAATGTAAAATTTGGAGTCATTGGCATTGATCCATTTGGGAAAAAGATAGCTATACCAATAGCGCTCATTAGGTGTCATCAGAGCGAACTTAGCTTTTTGTTCCTCTTCCGAAGGTGATGATTTAATCATTAGCCAAATCCTAGAATCTGTAATTACTTCTAGGAGAAAGGCGAGAACAAATGGTTTGGCGGTGAGGGTCCCTGGTTTAATATCTTTTACCCAGCGATTAATTTCATCTAATTTTTTGGACAAGTTAGGGTCTATCGAGGAGGCTTGCTCGATAAGGGATTTTAACTGCTCCTTAATCTCTTGTGCTTGCAAACGATACCCTACTTTCAATCACTAATGCCCTCGGTGAAAAATCGACAAATAACTTAATTTACCAAAACAACAAACATACATTGTATATTCTATTCTATTGTGGATATGAAAACAATTGTGACGTTAGCAGTATCTAAACTTTCTCTGAGCATAGGTATTTTTTAAGATTTGTGTTGATATGTTTACATTTGTAATTTTTAAATTTTGTTTGTACTTCACTCCAGGAGAGTAGAAGTGCTTTTAGTGAAAATATTGTATCACTTCACCAAAATCAAAGCAATTTTTGATAAATTCGAGTACACAATAGTTTTAAGTCATAAATCTACTAGCGAAACAAAATTTAAATTATGTCTGAGCCGACCATAGAATCAATCCTGCAAGAGAAGCGCTCATTCTCTCCGGCCAAGGAATTTGCTCAGAACGCCCATATCAAAAGTTTGGCAGACTATCAGCAGCTGTATGCTCAAGCCCAAGCTGACCCACAAGAATTTTGGGGAGAACTAGCAGCCACACAGCTGCACTGGTTCCAAGGATGGGATAGAGTGTTGGATTGGCAGCCGCCTTTTGCGCAATGGTTTGTGGGTGGTAAAATTAACATTTCCTATAATTGTCTGGATAGACACTTGACCACCTGGCGGAAAAATAAGGCGGCGCTGATTTGGGAAGGGGAACCGGGGGATTCCCGGACTCTGACTTATGCTCAATTACATCGGGAAGTGTGCCAGTTTGCCAATGTCTTGAAACAATTGGGGGCGAAAAAAGGCGATCGCATTGGTATTTATATGCCGATGATTCCCGAAGCAGCGATCGCTATGTTAGCCTGTGCGAGAATTGGCGCACCCCACAGCGTGGTATTTGGTGGATTCAGTGCGGAGGCCTTGCGCGATCGCCTCAATGATGCACAAGCCAAAATAGTAATTACTGCTGATGGTGGTTGGCGTAAAGATACAGTTGTTCCCCTCAAAGTCCAGGTAGACAAAGCCCTAGCAGATGGTACTGTTCCCTCGGTGACAGATGTGTTAGTAGTTAAACGCACAGGTCAACAAATCCACATGGAACCAGGGCGCGACCATTGGTGGCATGATTTACAACAAGGTGTCAGTGCAGACTGTCCCCCCGAACCCATGGATAGTGAAGATATGCTCTTTGTTTTGTATACTTCTGGTAGCACTGGCAAACCAAAGGGTGTTGTTCATACAACTGGTGGTTATAATTTATATAGCCACATCACCACCAAATGGATATTTGACCTACAAGATACAGATATATACTGGTGTACTGCTGATGTGGGTTGGATTACCGGTCACAGCTACATAGTCTATGGTCCGCTTTCCAATGGTGCAACTACTTTAATGTATGAAGGTGCGCCTCGGGCTTCTAATCCTGGTTGTTTCTGGGATGTAATTGAGAAATATGGTGTGAACATTTTTTATACAGCACCTACGGCAATTCGGGCATTTATCAAGATGGGTGAACACCATCCCAAAACCCGCAATTTATCTTCTTTGCGGTTGTTAGGAACAGTGGGGGAACCCATTAACCCAGAAGCCTGGATGTGGTATCATAAAATCATTGGCGGTGAGCGTTGCCCAATTGTGGATACTTGGTGGCAAACAGAAACCGGTGGTATTATGATTACACCCCTACCGGGTGCAATTCCCACTAAACCCGGTTCCGCAACCCTGCCCTTTCCTGGTATTATTGCAGATGTAGTGGATTTAGAAGGTAATACCGTACCCAAGAACGAAGGCGGTTATCTGGCGGTGCGTTATCCTTGGCCGGGAATGATGCGGACAGTCTACGGTGATCCAGAACGTTTTCGCCGCACTTATTGGGAACATATCCCCCCCAAAGATGGTAATTATATCTATTTTGCTGGTGATGGGGCTAGACAAGATGAAAACGGCTATTTCTGGGTTATGGGTCGTGTCGATGATGTGTTGAATGTATCAGGACACCGCCTGGGAACTATGGAAGTAGAATCGGCTTTAGTTTCTCATCCAGCAGTTGCAGAAGCTGCAGTAGTCGGTAAACCTGATGAAGTCAAGGGTGAGGAAGTTGTAGCTTTTGTCACCTTAGAAGGAACATATCAGGGGAGTGAGGATTTGAGTAAAGAACTCAAACAGCACGTTGTCAAGGAAATTGGAGCGATCGCACGTCCGGGGGAAATTCGCTTTACCGACGCTTTACCTAAAACCCGCTCCGGTAAAATTATGCGGCGCTTGTTGCGCAGTCTCGCAGCTGGTCAGGAGGTTTCTGGTGATACTTCTACCTTAGAAGATCGCAGTGTTTTAGATAAGTTGCGGGAAGACGCTTAGACAGATTGGTGACTGGGGACTTTTGTCTCTAGCTGCATCATTGAGGGGGCGAAATGCTTGGGGGTGAGGTTCACTGTGTGACAATACTAGATTCTTCTCCCCTCAATGATGATTTATCAACTAAACCTTAAATTGTCGGGTGCGTTATAGCAACGCTTAACGCATCAATTAATTGGTGCGTTAGAGGATGTTTGGAAAGTCATGATTAGTGTATCAACTATTGTTTGACCCCTCCCTAACCCTATATTTACTTTATAAATAGGTTCTAAGCCATACTTTTTCATGATTTATCTGGTAGGTTGTTTCCTGAGTATGGTTCTTTTTTGCTGATAAACTGCGACAATTGATTGTTTTAATAGTGGTAGCTTGTGGTAAAACCAAACAGAAGCTACAATACAAACTATTCCATCCACCATTAATGTATTGGGTGTGCCGATGCGATTAGCCAAGAAACCTCCGAGTAGGTTTCCTAGAGGTAGCATTCCTAAAAATGACATTGTATATAAACTCATTAATCTTCCGCGTTTATCATCCTCTACAATTGTCTGTAAAAATGTGTTGCTGGCGGCAATTTGTAACATTGTTCCTAAGCCAACAAACAACATGATAAATAAGGAAAGTGGTAAATACCGAGATAATGAAAAAGCCATCAAGCTGATTCCTAAAATTCCTGGTGCTAAGACAATTAATTTACCAATTAATAGTATATTTACCCTGGTAGCTAAATAAATACCACCTGCTGAAGCTCCTATTCCAGATGCTGTCATTAAAAGTCCCAAGGTTTTGGCACTACCAGTGAGAATTTTTTCTGCAAAAATTGGCAGTAAAATTGTATATTGTAATCCCATTAAGCTAACTAAAGCTGATAGCCATAGTATGCATCTAATTGCTGGGAATTTAAAAGCATAAACAAATACTTCTGCAACTTGTTGGAAGGGATTACCAATTGTCACTACAATTTGTCTGGGTTTTATATCCATTGCCAATAATGCAATGATAACAGCAATATAGCTGAATCCATCAATTAAGAAACAATAAGCTGCACCAATCGTTGCTATCAGTAAACCTCCCAGGGCTGGGCCAATTAATTGTGCCCCATGAATTATAGTTGAATTTATGGCGATCGCGTTAGCTAAGTGTTCTCTATGTTCCAGTAATTCTGGCGCAAATGCTTGTCTTGCTGGTGAATCGACTGAGTTGATTAATCCTTGAAACAAACTTAAGCCGATGATATGCCATACTTGAATAGTACCAGTTAATGCCAGCACTGCCAAGGCTAATGACTGAACCATGGAAAATATTTGTGTACCAATTAGGGTATGGTAACGCGAAAAACGATCTACAAAGACTCCACCAAAAGGCGCTAGAAAAAAGCTGGGAATTTGACTAGCGAATCCTACAACTCCTAACATAACTGGGGAGTTGGTTAAGTTATACACTAGCCAGATTGTAGCAATATGTGTCATCCATGATCCAATTAAGGAAATGCTTTGTCCGGCAAAAAACAGACGATAGTTCCGTGACATCAGCGCTGGTAGTAGTTGCTGCTCTTGGTTTCCATCTGTATTAGCCATGTAATAATTTCTATCTTAACAATTACTGACTTGACTTTTAATGATTATCTGTAAGTAATTGCAAGACAACTTCACCCATGGGGGGGATTTAGGGATTAAATTACTCAATATTAAGGATATTTGTCAGGGAAAGTTGAAAATATGGTTATGAAACTTTACATATAGGGTATAATGCGTCTAGAGGTGCTACGCATTCAGCCGAGGGCTAAAAGCCGGTGGGCTTTGCTGCTTTGATCTTTGTAAAAGGCGATCGCTTAAACAAACATATTCAGCTTTAAGCTATTAGTATCTGTTTCGTCAAACTTTGTCATCTGGGTGTACATTGCTAAATTATTTGATCACTTGCCAAGTTATTCTTGCATTCTAGCTAGGCAGTATTTTTAAGAGTGATGGCGCTGATACTCAGGGATTTTTTTAAAGCCAGCAGCTGGATTTGAACCTGCGACCTTCCGATTACAAGTCGGATGCACTACCGCTGTGCTATGCTGGCAAGGATGGGGATGTTTTTAACTTCCCAACCGATTACCTATTATAGCATATATATTTAGATTGTCTATAGTCAAGAGCAAAAAAATTTCTTGATGTCGTTGCTCAGGAGATGAGTGGAGTGGGTGACCACAGCGCCAGTAACTAGAAAAAATAGTCATTTGAATGACTGGTAAAGTTGATAAATTAATATACATAGCAAAAACTAATTCAAATACTGCGCTGGATGCAAAAATTTTTGGTACAGTTTTAAATCTGTACTTTTTTTTACCCAGCTAGGTAAAGGAACAGACATCAATTATTGTTCTTTACAAATCGGAAGCATGACAGCCTTGATAGGAAGAGATTTATTAAACCTAGCGGACTTCAGTCCCCAGGAACTTCAAGAAATTCTGCAACTAGCAACCCAACTGAAATCACAAAAGTTGAAGTTGCATTGTAATCAGGTATTAGGTTTGTTATTCTCTAAAGCTTCAACTCGTACGCGAGTCAGTTTTACTGTAGCAATGTACCAACTAGGTGGACAGGTAATTGATCTGAACCCTAATGTCACTCAAGTGAGTCGCGGGGAACCTTTACAGGATACCGCACGAGTATTAGATCGATATTTAGATATTTTGGCAATTCGCACCTTTGCACAGCAGGATTTGGAAACTTTCGCTAGTTATGCTAAAATTCCTGTGATTAACGCTCTCACAGATTCAGAACATCCCTGTCAGATACTAGCGGATTTACTGACAATTCAAGAATGTTTTGGTGAGGTTAATGGTTTAACTTTGACCTATGTAGGCGATGGCAATAACGTAGCTAATTCTCTCATACTGGGTTGCGCTTTGGCTGGTATGAATGTGAGAGTTGCTACACCTAAAGGCTATGAACCTGATTTGGGAATTGTAGAACAAGCAAGAGCCATTGCAGGGGGTAAAACCGAAGTTCTGATCACTCATGACCCGGAATTAGCCGCCAAGGAATCTGCTGTACTTTATACTGATGTTTGGGCAAGTATGGGGCAAGAAACAGAAGCAGATCAACGCTTGCCTATTTTTCAACCTTACCAAATTTCCGAACAGTTATTAAGTCTTGCTGACCCAGAGGCAATTGTTTTACACTGCTTACCAGCTCATCGTGGTGAGGAAATCACCGAAGCGGTTCTTGAAGGTTCTCAGTCTCGAGTGTGGGAACAAGCTGAAAATCGCTTACACGCCCAAAAAGCTTTGCTTGCTAGTATCTTAGGTGCAAAGTAAAAAATTATGTATAGGGCAAAAGTTAAGAGCATCATCTTTCTTTTGCCTTTCAACAACTCTGAACTCACCAAGGAAACACCTTGTTATCTCAGATATTTTGTAGTACAAATGTTCTCAAGACATTTGTATTTACTTTCCCATAAATTTATGGTTATGGAACGTCTCACAGAAGCTCAACAAGAATTATATGACTGGTTAGTAGAATATATCCGAGTTCACCAGTATTCTCCTTCAATTCGGCAAATGATGGCAGCAATGAAGCTGAAATCACCAGCACCAATTCAAAGTCGTTTAGACCATTTACGTACCAAAGGATATCTGGATTGGAACGAGGGGAAGGCGCGGACGATTCGGATTTTGCATCCCGTGAAGCAGGGTATCCCTATTTTAGGTACAATTGCTGCTGGTGGTTTAATAGAACCTTTTACTGATGCTATAGATTATTTAGACTTTTCTCATCTTACTTTACCCCCCCAGACCTACGGTTTACGGGTCGCTGGTGATAGTATGATTGAGGATTTAATTGCTGATGGGGATTTAGTATTTCTGCATCCAGTATTAGAACCAGATCAGTTAAAAAATGGTATCATCGTCGCTGCTAGAGTTGATGGATACGGCACTACTTTAAAGCGTTTTTATCGCCGGGATGATCTGGTTACCCTCAAACCTGCTAATCCTAAGTATCAACCTATTGAGGTTCTCGCTACCCAAGTAGAAGTCCAGGGTTCACTGGTTGGGGTGTGGCGAGTTTATTAAGTGGGGACTGGGTGGTGGAGAAAAGATTCCCAATTACCAATGACCAATGACTAATGGCTAATTATCTAGTAGACCATCTACCTAGTTTCAAGCTAAAAGTTCCATCTGTTAGCGAAGCTAAGGGGAATTATCACACTGGTCAAACATCACCAGGATACCCTATCATGCCTGTATCTTTGCAATTACGGCAATATCAACGCCAGGCTATCACTAGTTGGTTTGCCAACAATGGCAGAGGTACGCTGAAAATGGCTACTGGTAGTGGGAAAACTATTACAGCATTAGCGATCGCCTATGAACTATACCAACAGATTGATTTACAAGTGTTGCTGGTGGTATGTCCTTATCGTCATCTTGTCACTCAATGGGGGAGAGAATGTGAAAAGTTTAACTTACAGCCTATTTTAGCTTTCGAGAATTTACGCGCTTGGCAAAGTCAACTGTCTACGCAACTGTATAATCTGCGTTCCGGTGCGGAAAAATTTATCACTGTGATTACTACCAACTCCACATTAATCAGTGATGGGTTGCAATCTCAACTCAAGTATTTTCCCCCAAAAACTTTAATTATTGGCGATGAAGCCCATAATTTAGGCGCACCGAAGTTAGAAGAAAATTTACCCCGCCGCGTGGGGTTACGTCTGGCTTTATCTGCTACACCGGAAAGGTATTTTGACGATTATGGTACACAATCGTTATTTGATTATTTTGGACCGGTTCTTCAGCCAGAATTTACCTTGAAGGATGCGATCGCCCAGGGAGCTTTGGTACATTATTTGTATTATCCCGTACTCGTCGAGTTAACTGACGCGGAAAGCGTAGCTTATTTAAAGCTGACAAAAAAGATCGGGCGATCGCTATTATATAGAGAACGGGAGAATGGCAAAGGGGAAAACTTGGAAGACCAAGAAGATTTAAAGCCATTATTAATGCAACGCGCCAGGTTAATTGGTGCAGCTTCAAATAAATTAACAGCTTTGCGAGAATTAATGACTACTCGCAGGGAAACTACTCACACTCTTTTTTATTGTAGCGATGGTTCCCAAGAAGCGGGACAGCGTTCATCCTTACGTCAACTCAAAGCCGTTGCTAAAATTCTAGGTGTAGAGTTAGGTTATAGAGTAAGCACTTACACTGCACACACTTCCTTAAAAGAAAGAGAAGTTTTACGCCGTCAATTTGAAACTGGCGAGTTACAGGGTTTAGTCGCAATTCGTTGTTTAGATGAAGGCGTTGATATTCCCGCTATTCAAACCGCCGTGATTTTATCCAGTTCCGGAAATCCTCGTCAGTTTATTCAGCGTCGGGGGCGAGTTTTACGTCCTCACATTGGCAAGGAACGCGCCACTATATTCGATATGATTGTTTTACCACCTGATTTAGATCGGGAAACCATAGAAGTAGAACGCAATCTTTTAAAGAAAGAATTACGCCGCTTAGTAGAGTTTGCAGATTTAGCTGATAACGCCGGGGAAGCCAGAATGCAGTTACTGCATTTACAAAAGCGTTATGGTTTATTAGATATTTGACGAATTTTAGTCATGACTCAGGCGCTCAATATTTCTATGTTTCTTTTTACATCTACATACAAAACCAAAAAAATGTAAATTTTTTTTATAAGTTGGGGAATAAATGGGGCGTAATATGGGAAGATGATCATAAGGTTAATTATAATCGGGTGTGACTGCAAATAAAAATTTTCATAATACCCCATTATGATGAAAATCTAACCTAACTTTAGCAGAAACAATTGTGAAAGTCAACCTTTTTCCCGCGACTTGAGATATTTCATAAATTGTGCCTTCTTGACGGGGGATATTCTGCGGTTTCCTTTTCCCCATGCCAGACAAACAATACACCAAATGTAATATAAAAAATATCTTGGCAGCTACGGATACATCTCACCCACTTAAAATTAGTTGTATATTGTAAATTTTTTTTATAAGTTGGGGAATAAATGGGGCGTAATATGGGAAGATGATCATAAGGTTAATTATAATCGGGTGTGACTGCAAATAAAAATTTTCATAATACCCCATTATGATGAAAATCTAACCTAATTTTAGCAGAAACAATTGTGAAAATCAACCTTTTTCCGCCATCAATTCGCAATACAACAAAAAGATAAATATAATCAGGTAGATAGAATATAAAAAACCTATTGAAAATCTCAAATGCTTTCAGAGTCAAATATCGAGGATGTGCAGGAACCAATTACCAGCGCACCGCCAGAAGTGCGACAAATTATTGAGCGAGTATGGAAGTTAGAAAAAGGGAGACTAGATAAGAAAAGCAATAGCCATATAAATGAAGAGATATTGGATATTGTGAAGGAAGAGGTGCGATGAAGCTGACTTCAATTAAACTGTGCAACTTTCGCTCCTTTTATGGCACAACACCAGAAATACTGCTTGCAGTAGGAGATAATCGTAACACCACAATTATTCATGGAAATAATGGTTCTGGAAAGACGAGTCTACTCAATGCATTTACTTGGGTGTTATATGAAAAATTTACTGCTGCTTTTGCTTCCACAGAACAACTAGTTAATAAACGCTCAATAACCGAAGCTCAAAAAGGTCAAGCTGTGGAATGTTGGGTAGAAGTGGCCTGGGAACATGAAGGTAAACGCTATCGAGTTAAACGTTCCTGTCGAGTTTATAAAAATGATATTGACTTTGAAGCGAGTAAAACTGAGTTACGGATGTGGGTATGTGAGGATGATGGTCAATGGTATATCCCAAACCAAAACCCCGATAATATCATTAATCAGATTTTACCTGCAAGTTTACATCAGTATTTTTTCTTTGACGGTGAACGCATAGAGGAAATAGTGCGATGTGATAAAAAAGCCGAAATTGCCGAAGCGACTAAAATTTTCTTGGGTGTGGAGGTGATTAACCGTTCCATTAGACACCTAGGAGAAGCTAAAAAAAGTTTGGAAAATGAACTAAAAGCGATTGGTAATGCAGAAACGAAACAGCTACTCAGACAGCAAGAGAAGATAGAACAAGAGAGTGAACGCATCACCAACAGACAAACAGAAATTAAAAAAGAATTAGAATATCAACACACTTTGAAGAAAGAGACAAGTAACCGCTTGCTAGAACTTGTTGCTGCTAAAGAATTGCAAGACAGATGGAAAAGTTTAGAATTACAGAAAGCAGAAAACCAGGAAGCATTTAAGAAAAATAAAGAAGCCCTGAAAAAGATAATTTCAGCACGGGGTTATACAGTCATGCTTTCGGATACTACATCTCAATTTCGGAAAATTATTGATGATTTAAAGCAGAGAGGTGAGTTAAAGTCGGGTATTTCGCGGGAATTTCTGAATGACTTATTAAAATCTGAACGCTGTATTTGTGGTGCTGACTTAAGCATTGGTACTGCTCATCATAAACATATTCAAACCTGGTTAGTTAAAGCAGGTTCTTCAGTAGTGGAAGAAACAGCAATTCGTATGGCTGTTCAAGTAGATGAAATCGATAAACAAGCAGCGGCTTTTTGGGAAGAAGTTGATAAAGAACAAGCCAGGATTAAACAGTTAAGGGACACAATATCTCAAGTGGAGAATGAGTTAGATAATATTCAAGATAAACTCAGAAAAGATACTAATGAGGAAATTAGCAGCTTGCAAAAACGTTTAGACGAAATAGAACTTAATATTGATGAATTAAATAGAGAACAGGGTGCAAATCAGCAGCAAATTATCCAATTAAAAACAGAACTTGATGCTTTAGCTAAACAAATATCTAAACAGCAACTAAATGAAGCAAAACAAATATTAGCACAGCGCCGCATTCATGCTACTCAAGATGCTATTGAACGCTTAACAGAAGTTAAAAATCGGCAAGAAAAACAATTTCGTCTGCAACTGGAAAAGCGAGTACAAGAGATATTCAATCTGCTTTCAGTCAAACCATATACTCCCAAAATTAGCGAAAAATATGAATTGACTTTAGTAGAATATACTGCGGGTATAGAAGCACCAGTTGCATCTTCCACTGGGGAAAACCAAATTCTCAGTTTATCTTTTATTACTAGTATTATGGATAAGGTGAGGGAATGGAGTCAAAAGCGCAAAATGATGATGCTTCCTGATAGTAGTACTTTTCCCATAGTCATGGATTCGCCCTTTGGTAGTTTGGATGAAACCTCACGTAGACGTATAGCAGCGAAAATTCCTGAATTAGCTAATCAGTTAATTGTGTTAGTAACTAAGACTCAATGGCGGGGTGAGGTGGAAGAGGAAATGACGGAGATGATTGGGAGAGAATATGTGCTGAATTATTATTCTTCTAAACCAGATTGTGAGCAAGATTATATTCAGTTAGGTAAAGAAAGATATTCTTTAATCAGGCAAAGTCCCAACGATTTTGAGTATACCGAAATTATGGAAGTAGTTCGTAATTAACTGTGGTGTGAATGATGCAGGATAAGAGAAAAAAGGCGAGCGCAAGCTGTTTTAGTATAAAATAGTGATTTTACGGATAATGGTTGAAACTGGTAGAATCAGGGTTGCTAAAGACAAGGCTCAGTTAGTTAAGGATTTAACATCTTCAGAGGGCGGAACAGGACCGTTTTCCACTTTTGCTGATGTCATCGTATTTGCAGCAGCTTTGGGTGCAAAGCATAAAAAGCGTGTCCCTTTGGGGGAAATTTCCAAAAGGGAACCATCACCTATTAGGTTAGAATATTTTGCTTCAGTGGGAACTGACATAGTGATTAAATTATTGGGAGTAACTGAAACTCAGCACATTAAAGTATTATCTCCCCATGAAGAAGAATATGATAAGCAACGTAACCATATTTTTGAAGAATATGCTAATGGGGGACTGGAGATATTAGAACAAGAGTTAAGGGGAGCAGTGGATTATTCAGAGCGCATTTTATTATTTTTAACTTATGAAAGAAGCAATTACGGGGAAGAAGAAGAGGAATTTGATTTAAGCAAATTTCTTTTTTGATGACCATAACCTTGCTAAATCTGCTACTTATAAAATAATTGGTAGTCCTACTTGCTTAGGTTCAACTAACTTACCATCAAAGCCTATGGTTTTATTTTCTACAGTTCTCGCATCAGCCAAAGCCCTGCGCAGTTCAGCTCGTTCCATCTGCTCCTGAACTCCACCCAAAATATAAATGAGTAACTTGGCTGCTAATTCCCGTCCAGAAACCTGCACCCGCTTTTTATTGGGGTCATACAAAACACCATACCATAACGATTGTGGATACTCCATACCACTCAAGCCGCCTTGTCGGTCGAATTTCCGCAGCTTTTTAAAGATATCCTCCAGTGAGAAACCCTTTTGAAAAACCAAAATTCCCAAAGCTTGAGCTAAGGCCACTTGAGCTACAGGACGGAAAAGCATATTTCCGTCACCTCCATCCTTTTCAAAACTAAAGCGTCGCAAAGTGGGGGTGTCTTCTTCATCCAGCAGCTTATAACTGGGAAGGGTTGCTAAATAATCAAATAGCTGGCGGAATTCCTCAATTCCCTGCTCAAGTTCGTCATCCTCTGGTCGCATAGGAATTAAGCCTTTTTCCGCCGGTTTCCAGTGAGGGAACTTTTGCCCCAAATATCGCTCACACATATCATGGAGAGCTTGCAGGGTGGTTAAAACAGTAGAATTAGATGCCACTGTCCCACTATTCCAATTAACGCGAGGATTGCGATCTTGTCGTTGTTCGAGAAGCGGATGAGTAACAGCGATTTTTCTGGCCACAATGGAAAAACCATCATCCTCATTTAGCTGTGCTAACTGACCTTTAGTTAAAGGTGCAGCCATCAAGTTAACATGAACAAAAATCGATCTCACTCTGCGCCGCGCCTGGGTGCGAGTTTCCCCAGACGCAACTGCACAGATGAACTCAATGCCAATTTTTTCTTTGGGTAAACTTTGTAACTCGTCAAGGTCTACTTGGTACTTTTCTATCAAATCACTGACTGTGAGCGAATTATCATCAGCAGTTTTATCCTTCTTATAGCGCTGCAGTTTGCTGGTTTTGATTAACTCCATCAAACCCTGCACACCCATCAGGCGGTGTTGACCATCTAAAGCATAAATAGTCACATCATCCTCAGAAATATTCAGCAGACCCACTTTACCGTCTTGATCCAAAGGGGTAAAATCAGTGGTAGATTTTAAAGCTATTCCCTGACTATCCCACTCAGGAGCTTTGGGATTATCCACCCAGGGTTGATTAATCACCACGAGAACAGGTGGGAATTTGTGACTTTTCCGCGCTGCTAAGTACTGTACAAGGGGCGCTTGTCGTGACCAGTCAAGGGGACGTTGCTGAATCTCGTCAATGCTGTCTGCGTCAACTACATTACCAGTTTGTGGATTGTACTTTTTCTGAAGTAAGGGTAAACCAGAGGCGAAGTGAACGCGACCCGCAAACCATTCTAGGGTGACAGAACCAACATAAGCCTCAGTACCACCCATCTCAGTTTTCTGGACGAAAATATGGTCTTTTTTGGCTAAGAAATTTTTGAGTAGTAAGGATAGTACCTGTTGTTCCTTATGTTCTCTTTCCAGGTATTCCTGAGCGATGTCAGAGTGGGTCATGTTAAATTTTAAAAACTAAATAGTGTAGGATAGTAGAATTATCCGCAAAATTGGGTATTAGTAGTAAGGTTTTTAAAAATTTTTCGTACCTATATTAAGTAAATTTTTTTGTATGTTAGCCATTTCCATTCACACGGATGGAAATAGTCACGCCGATATTTTCAGAGGTAGAAAGACCATGAGTACAGCACAACAACCAGAAAATAAAGGTCAGCAATCGCCTACTGTAGCAAATTTAGTGGCTGATATCCAAGCTTTGACCACTGAAATTCAAGAATTGTATTGTTTAGATGATGTACCTTGGGTAGTGGGATATTCAGGTGGTAAAGACAGTACAGCAACTTTACAACTGGTATGGAATGCGATCGCTGGACTACCACCGGAAAAAATCCACAAAAAAATTTACGTAATTACTACAGATACACTGGTAGAAAATCCTATCGTAGCTGCGTGGGTACGTAATTCGCTCAAACAGATGAAAACTGAAGCCCAAAGGCAAAAATTACCATTTGAAACCCATTTATTACAGCCAGAACCTAAGCAGACTTTTTGGGTTGGTTTGATTGGTAAAGGGTATCCAGCGCCAAGAGGTAAATTTCGCTGGTGTACAGAACGTCTCAAAATAAATCCCTCCAATCGCTTTATTCGTGATGTCATCCGTACGAAAGGGGAGGCCATTGTTGTACTAGGTACTCGCAAAGCTGAAAGCAGAGCGCGTGCTAATAGAATGAAAAAATGGGAAGCTAAACGGGTACGTGCTCACCTCAGTCCTAACATGAACTTGCCAAACTCTCTAGTTTACAGTCCCATTGAGGATTGGCAAAATGATGAGGTTTGGATTTATCTGATGCAATGGGAAAACCCTTGGAATTATAGCAATAAAGATTTATTCGCCATTTATAGAGGTGCATCTGCTGATAATGAATGTCCTTTAGTAGTGGATACAACTACTCCCAGTTGTGGTAGCTCTCGTTTTGGTTGCTGGGTTTGTACATTAGTTAGTCAGGATAAATCACTGACAGCTATGATTCAAAATGATGAAGAAAAAGAGTGGATGCAACCTTTACTTGATTTCCGTAAGGAATTAGATATTGAAGAAAACCGCGATCGCAGAGACTTTCGCCGCAGAAGTGGGGATGTCCAACTATATGAACGTAACTTAGAAGGTGAAGTATCAGTTGAGCCTATTCCTGGACCATATATTAAAGAAGCGCGTGAAGATTGGCTCAGAAAGTTACTCACAGTTCAAAAACAACTCCGAATTAGAGCACCAGAAAATATGCGCGATATTACTTTAATTACCCCTGAAGAACTGAGTGAAATTCGCCGCATCTGGCTAGAAGAAAGACATGAGTTTGATGACACCTTACCGCGCATTTATCAAGAGGTGACTGGTGAGGTATTCCAAGACCCCCGTCCCGGTGCTGGGTATAGTTTACTCGGTAGTGATGAATGGGTGGTACTAGAAGAAATCTGTGGTGATGATGCTATGCATTTGGAGCTAATGGCGAAGTTATTGGACACAGAACGCCAGTATCGTAAAAAGGGACGACGGGTAGGAATATATGACACCCTAGAAAAATGTTTTGCTACCAGTTCCCGCTCCCCTGAAGAAGCAATTAAAAACGCCCATTTGAAACGTGATTTAAAAACAGCCGTTGACGCAGGTGATATAGAAAAGGTTAAGCAGCTGACTTTAGGTAATGCTATGGATGAACCCGATAAATCGCCATCTTGGGGAAGCATGAAATTTAAAAAGCAAGAGATAACAGGGAATTAATCAAAATCTCTTATTCCCCCATATTGTAGAAACCCACAAATCAATGATATTCCTTGAACTCGTATTACAAAACTTTGGTCCTTACTCTGGTCGTCAGGTAATCAATCTTAACCCAAAAATTGATGGAGAAAATGCTTGTCCCATTATCCTATTAGGGGGAATGAATGGCGGGGGAAAAACTACCCTGATGGATGCAATGCGCCTAGCATTATATGGTCATCGCGCCCAATGTTCCACCCGTGGTAACCTAAGTTATAGCGACTTTCTGACCCAATGCGTTAATAGCCACACTCCACCACTGGAAGATACTCGCATTGAATTGGTTTTTGAACATATTGAAAATGATGAGCCAGTCAAATATAGAGTGGTGCGACGCTGGACAAAAGAACCTAAAGATGGTAAAGACCAATTAGGTATTTTAGATGCTCAAGAATGGCTGGATATTGCCTTAGTGAATATTTGGGATGAGTATATAGAAAATCTCTTACCATTAGGAATTTCTAACTTGTTTTTATTTGATGGTGAACAAGTCAAGGAACTGGCGGAGCAGGAAACACCTCCTCCCATGGTGGTTGATGCAATTCGTGGGCTTTTAGGTTTAGAACTAGCTGAACGGTTATCAGTTGATTTAGATATTATAGTCAACCGCAAGCGTAAGGAAATCGCTGATACTCAAGACTTGGTGAATTTAGAAGAAATTGAGCAAAAACTGAAGGTACAACTACAGGAATATCATAAAATTGAGCGGCAATTCCAAGAATTTAATCAGACTTTATTGGAAGCGGAGACAAAGCAGCAAGAAGCTTTCGATAAATTCATTGGTGAAGGTGGTAAAATAGCAGGCGATCGCAGTCAGTTAGAAAAACAAAAATATGACATAAATAGCGCCGCAGAAAAGACACGTTTAGCTATGGGTGAATTAGCAGCGGATATCCTACCTTTAGGTTTAATTGAACCTTTACTCCAGGAAACTTATATTCAAGGAGAGAGAGAATTTCGGACTCAACAAGCTAAAGTAGCCTATGATTTACTCTTACAAAGAGATCAGCGTTTAATTGACTTGATTAATCAATTAAAAATTAGCAACAAGCAAGTTGAGAAAATCACAGAATTTATCTCAGCGGAAAATAAAAAGATTCAGCAAGATACCATACAAGAATCCTGGCTATTAACTGACTCAGAAACCCTGAATCAATTAGATAATATTATTCATCATTATCTGTTGTATACAAAAAAAGTAACCCAAGATAAGTTAACAGATTTGCGCTTTCAGGAAGAACAAATCGTCACCCTAGAAAGACAAATTCAAACCGCTGCATCTCCAGAAGACTATCAAAGATTAGTGGATAACTTACAACAAACACAAAAGGAAGTTGCACAAGCAAAAGCAACTTGTGAAATAGCCAAAAGTCAATTAAATCAATTAGAAAGTGAGATTCGTAACACAAAAAAAAGCCTAGAACAATATACAGAAACTAATATTGACCGCAAACATAATGAACATATTATTAACGCAGCCGCTAAAGTTCAAGATACATTAAAACTGTTCCGTGAGAAATTAACTCTGAGAAAACTAAATAAACTAGAAATTGAAGTTACGGAATGCTTTCGCTACCTGCTACACAAATCAGATTTAGTGCATCGGGTCGCCATCGACACCAACACATTCAGCCTATCGCTGTATGATCTGAATGGTAAATCAGTATCCAAACAGAGACTTTCCGCAGGAGAAAAGCAACTACTAGCCATCGCGTTTCTCTGGGGATTAGCGCGAGTCTCAGGCCGTCGCTTACCCGTAGCCATAGACACACCCCTGGGTAGACTAGACTCATCCCACCGGGGAAACCTCCTAGAAAGGTATTTCCCCTCTGCTAGCCATCAAGTTATACTGTTATCAACAGATACAGAAATTGGTAAGCATGAAGTAGAAACACTGAGAAATAATCAAGCGATCGCCCGGGAATACCTCCTCAAGTATAACTCCTCTACCCGTCAAACTACAGTCATAGAAAATCAATATTTTTGGTAAATATGGAATCTCCCATTGAAAGAATCAAACTTTCTCAAACAGCCAAAGAACAACTACTTAAACTTAAACGTAGCACTAAAATTGACCAATGGAACATTTTATGTCGTTGGGCTTTTTGTCGTTCCTTAGCAGAATCTGCCCCTCCCTCACCGGTACCAATTCCCCAAGATAGCAACGTAGAAATGACCTGGCGGGTATTTGGTGGCGAAATCTCCGATATTCTTCTGCTCGCCCTGAAGCAACGCTGCCATAATGATGGCTATGGTACAGACAAAGAAACCCTAGCTACGCAATTTCGCCTGCACTTGCATCGTGGAATTGGTTACTTAGCAGGAGACCCAAATATCAAGAAAATTGAAGACCTAATTGAATTAGCAGTCAAACATTGAAAGGATATTAGTTAACAGTCAACAGTTAACAGTTAACTGATATGGCCGAATCTTTAGAAATCGAGCGTCACAGAGCAGCGATCGCTCGTCATGATATATCTCGCCCTGTCCGCTTGGCAATAGACTGGCAAATCCTCAATCAAGAGACTTCATTTTTTGATTATGGCTGTGGCCACGGTGGTGATGTGCAGCGAGTCGCCAAATTAGGCTATAGTAGCGCCGGTTGGGCCTTACTACTTTCCCAAAGACACCATTAGCGTCGCCGATATAGTCAACTTAGGTTATGTCCTCAACGTCATTGAAGACCAAGAGGAACGCCGCCGAAGTCTGATCCGCGCCTGGGAAATTACCCAAAAAGTTCTAATTGTCGCTGCACAAGTATTAATTAACGCCCCGAGTAAAACTCAACTAGCTTACAGCGATGGTATAGTTACTCGCCGCAACACCTTTCAGAAATATTACGAACAACAAGAACTCAAAACTTACATAGATGAGGTACTGAATGTAGATGCAGTACCAGTAGCCTTAGGTGTGTATTTTGTTTTTCGTGATGATGTAGAAAAAGAAAGTTTTAAAGCCATCCGCTTCTTTTCTAGCACTGCTACACCTAGAGTACGTATTCCCAGTAAGCGGTTTGAAGACTACCAGGAACAACTAAAACCACTGATGGAATTTTTTACAAAACGTGGCAGGTTACCTGTAAAAGGTGAATTAGGGAATCAAGAGGAACTACTCACAGAATTTGGTAGCTTCCGCCGAGCCTTTAATGTAGTTTTACAAGTTACCGATGAAGCAGAATGGGATGCGATCGCCTATCGTCGTTCCTTAGACATTCAAGTATATCTTGCCCTCAGTCACTTTGATCAACGTCCCACATGGCACAAACTACCCCCAGAAATGCGCCAAGACATCAAAGCCTTTTTTGGTAGCTACGAAGAAGCTTGTCAAGTAGCTGACCAAAAGCTTTTCAGCTTAGGTAATCCCCAAGTTATCCACAAAGCCTGCGAAAAGAGCAAAATTGGCAAACACACACGGGGCGCACTTTACGTTCATGTGTCTGCCCTAGCAGCCCTTGACCCCTTACTACGAATTTATGAAAGCTGTGCTAGCCGCACCATCGGGCGTGTAGATGGAGCCACATTAATCAAATACCATCTTGACAAACAACAAATATCTTACTTATTTTACCCAGAATTTGACAGTGATCCCCATCCAGCCTTAACAGCCAGTATTACCATTGACTTAAAAACCCTATACATCACTCACCGAGATTATGCAGATAGAGCCAATCCGCCCATTCTGCACCGCAAAGAAACCTTTGTAACTCCCAATTACCCACACTACCAACAATTTGCCCAACTCACCCAACAAGAAGAGCAATTAGGATTACTCAAGCAAAAAAGTGACATTGGTACTCGTGCAGGTTGGGAAAAATGCTTGGCTGCACATGGTGTAAAAATCACAGGTCATCAAATTCATCAACTCAAAGAATTTTAACTAAATTCCATGTTTCCTAAGAATAATACAGCAACTGTGGCAAGATAACTGCAATTGATCAAATTGAGAAAGAACCTGGACAAAATGAACCCCGTGCGATCGCTAGTAAAAGTTTTTGGTAGCCGTAAAATGGCCGCCTTGACATTAATAGGTTTCTCATCCGGCTTACCATTGTACTTAACCAGCCGAACCCTCCAGGTTTGGATGACTGTAGAACAGGTAGATTTAGGAGCCATTGGCTTATTCAGCCTTGTGGGTCTACCCTACTCCTTAAAATTTATCTGGTCACCCTTGCTGGACAGGTTTGCAGTGCCAATTTTAGGGAGGCGACGCGGCTGGTTAATTATACTGCAAATTGGGTTATTCATTGCTATTGCCCTCATGGCTTGGCAACAACCCAAGCAAGCATTACAATTATTAGCGATCAATGCTGTGGCGATCGCCTTTTTAAGTGCCAGTCAAGACATTGCCGCAGATGCTTACCGTACCGATGTTCTAGAAGAATTAGAATTAGGAGCAGGTGCTGCTGTTTCCGTCCTAGGTTATCGAGTAGCGCTGTTATTCACAGGGTCTTTGGCATTAATTTTAGCGGACAGTTTACCTTGGTCATCAGTTTACTTATTGATGTCCTTCGGTATGGGTATTGGAATTATTGCCACCTTATTTGCACCAGAACCCAAAGAAACCAGCCCACCAGAATCTTTAGCAGCTGCGGTAATTTTACCCTTTGGGGAATTTTTCGGCGCCACGGTGTACTCCAAGCAATTTTAATTTTGCTGTTCATCGTCCTGTATAAACTCGGCGATTCCTTTGTCAACAATATGTCTACACCCTTTTTGTTGCAAACAGGATTTACCCAAACCGACATTGGCGCAATTCAAGGTGGTATGGGACTAATTGCTACCATCGTTGGCACCTTAGCAGGGGGAGCAATTTTGAGTAGAATTGGTCTCAATCGTTCACTGTGGTTATTTGGTGCTTTGCAAGCGGTGAGTAACTTAGCTTATTATATCCTGGCTAATATTGGTCAAAACTACTCGGCTTTAGTGTTAACAATTAACATTGAAAACTTCTGTGCTGGCTTGGGAACAGCAGCCTTTGTGACCTTTTTGATGAATATGTGTAACCAGCGGTTTTCGGCCACCCAATATGCTTTATTATCCAGTTTTATGGCGGTCAGTCGTGATATTCTAGTCGCGGATGCTGGGAATTTAGCAAAAATTACGGATTGGCCTTTATTTTTCATTATCAGCATAGTTGCTGCTATCCCAGGATTACTTCTGTTACCATTCTTTGCCCCTTGGAACCCTAAACCAGTGGCAATATCCAGACCAGGACTTGAAGAAGATGAGGATTTATGGGGAACCAAATAGTTATTATTGTTGGCACATTTATTCTCTTACTCACCGGCTTGTTACTCGGGTATGTTCTCTCACAGTTAGTTTTAGGATTTCTAGAACTTAACCAACTAACAATCTTCGGAACATTCAGTCTAGTTGTAATCTTTGGTACACTTTATTACGTTTTGTTTTGGCAGCTAGGTCGAGAACAATCACGCTTAAGATCTCAAAACAGACGAGATGCGGTACAGGAGCAAACAACAACCCTGATAACCGATAGCCATCTCAAAAACAAACTCATTGCTAAATTAGGAGGTGATGTAGCCGCTGCTGAACAATTGATTCAACAAGCAAGGGTTAATTATCCGGGAATGCCAGAAAATTGGTACTGCGAGAGGGCTATTGATGATTTGGAACGGGAGCAACGCTAACCAGCTTCAAAACTCGATAGAATAAGTCAAGCCAATATTCTCAGCAGCCCCAAGATTGCAATTAAATTATGGTGATCATTCGTCAGTATATTGCCCCATTGCTCGTAGTGTTAATCTTTTCATTAGCACTGGTAGCAGTCAGCGCCCGTATTTTCCTACCCTCTGATATGGCAGCACCCGCACCAGTAGAAGAGAATGGGCAAATAGGAACATGGGTGAATGGGGAAGAAGAATTATTTTCTGTTTCACAAACCCCTGGGGTGTGTTTGTCTATTTTACCCCCCGTAACCAAGAATTTAACGGTAACTGAGTTTGTCTGAGGAACTGCTACCGGGCTACTATATTCGTCCCGGTTCAACACAAGAGCGATCGCTGCTGGTCAAGTTTATGCAGCAAACTTACCGGGAACTATTTCCCCAGCAAGACTTTGCCCATCTAGCCAGAACCGTTGATCAGTATTTCTCCCCAGATACACCCTTGTGGTGGGTAGAGTGTTTGGGTGAGGAATCCCCTATTATTGCCTGTCTCTGGGTAGGAAATGCCATAGATCAAGTGCGGGGCGATCGCCATGCTCACATTTTTCTTCTCTACGTTGTCCCAGAATATCGGCGACGGGGTATTGGTACAGCTATGATGAGGTATGTAGAAAATTGGGCAACTCAAAGAGGCGATCGCCAAATTGGTTTACAGGTTTTTCCATCCAACTCAGCAGCCTTCAACCTTTACCATAACTTAGGTTATCAAACCCAATCCCTATGGATGCTAAAATCACTAACTAAAGGTTTGTAGTCAGGAGTCCTAGTTTTATTTACCTTGTAGGTAGTTCACCCCTAAATGATCTAAATATATCTATTTAATGCTACCAGATAAATATATAAATATTAATTATGTATGACGAAGAAGACCTAAGCCTACTTGATGGAGAGGAAGAGCTAGAAAGCCCCCTGGATAACATAGCACCCCTAACCACTGAATCTCAAGGGCCAAAGCCAGATCCAGAGGAAATGCTAGCTCTTTTAGAAAATCATCAACCCCAACAACGGATGCTTGCAGCTCGTGCTTTTTGTGATCTGGAAGATGCACGGGCTACACCCCATTTAATTCGCCTGTTAACTGATACCTGTCCCTTGGTGCGGGTGAGTGCAGCCTATGGGATTGGACGCAATCCCAGCCCAGAAGCAGTAGAACCGTTAATAAATCAACTTAACAAAGACTGGAATGGCTATGTACGTAAGGGGGTAGTTTGGGCTTTAGGAAATTGCCGCGATCGCCGTTCTCTAGCCCCCCTAGCAGACGCTTTAAAAACCGACATTTCCGCCGTGCGTTTGTGGTCTGCTAGCGCCTTAGCCCAAATGGCAGATGTTGGATATGAGACTGTTGTGGGAGCAATACCACCAGTAATTGAAGCCTTAGTCCAAGACCCAGTAGCAGCAGTGCGGAGTAACTGCGCTTGGACAATTGGGCAGTTGTGCCGAGAATTACCGTCTAATATTATCTATGCCACAGCGATCGACGCTTTGATTCAAGCCTTCGCCGAAGACAAGGATTTAGGAGTGCGGGAAGACGCTAAAGCCTCACTATTAGGGGTAGGTGACCCCCGTGGTTTACAGCTGATTGAAACCCTAGAACAAGAGGGATGGTTTTGATGGGTGGGGAATGATGCTTAAAGCCATCGGTTTGCTGTTTAAGATTTCTGTCTCTGAGCGATTTGCATAAGCAGACGAAGTGCTTCGTTAACCGATTCACTTGTGGGAAAGGCTTGAGCAACGTCAGGTTCAAGTAATACTACATTTGTTCCTGCTTGGTAGCGATCAACATATTTTCCTCTAACACCACCCTGCATCTTGCTAAAGTCATACTCAGGTCTTAAGTCGTCTTCTAGCTCGTGGTTACTCTCCATCTTCATAAAACCTCCGCTCCTGTGCGGGTTCCTTCTCGTGCGCTGATAATCCGAACGCGATCTGCTCGATCTGTATGGGAGACTATCAGGATACGATTAGCACTGGATCATCCAATGATAACGTAACGCTCCTCACCGTAAGAGTGATCTGGGTCAGGGAATGTCACAGATAAAGGATCATTGAAAACAGTAGACGCCTCGTTGAATGAAACGCCATGCTTTTTCAGGTTCGAGTTCGCCTTGTCTGGATTCCATTCAAATTGCATTTAAACAACACTTGCTACTCTACTTGATTTTTACGTAAAACATCTTTAAGCGGTTTATTACCATACTGATAAAAAGTAAACAGTTATGGTGTGGTTTTATTAATTAATAAATGAACTCCAATCAGAATAGCAAGTATATTTGGCAACCATAGGCAGGAAAAAGAGACAACATCTGATATAATGAAAACACCGGATATTATTTGAACTGCATCGTAAATTAAAATAATTCCTAGAGTCAAAGCAAAGCTATTATATCTAACTCTGGGTTGTAAATTAATGCCGATCGCCCCACCCAAAAAAGCAAAGACAGTACAGGAGACAGCAGAACTAAATCGCTTGTAAATGTGAAACTTGAGATTGAGGAACTCACGGCGATCGCCTGCTGTTTCCAGAACAGACAATCGCTGATAAGCTTGATATATATTCATTTCTCGGTCATCAAGCTTTTCTCTGTCTGCTTGAAACTGTGAAGATATATGAGGCAGATATAAGGGCATAGTATCAAACATAACCCTTTGACCATAGGAGCCATCAGCATTAATCAGACTGTGGGAACCATGATAAAAATAGCAATATTCTTGTTGCTCATAGCATTGGGCAAAACTAGAAGTAATAATTATCTTCAGTCTTTGCGCATCGCGAATTAATAGAGTGACAGATTGCAGCTTGCCATCAATAAACTTATCTGCATAAAATAGATACTTAAGAGACCTTTGATTCTGTTCTCCAACATAATCTTGATAAAACTCCTTGTAAAAGATATTAGAGTTTTTCAGGTTTGACCTATTAATATTTAGAGAACTTTCTAAAGTGATCGCAGCCTGATAATTAGCGGGGGGAACAAATATTTCATTAAATGTAAATTGGATGAACGTTACCAACAAACCGGTAATAATAGCGGGATAAGTTAACCTGTATAAACTGACTCCACAGCTTTGTAAAGCAATAATTTCACTATTGCTAGAGAGTTTCTGATAAGTAAAAATATTTGCCATTAAAGTGGCAATAGGTAAAGCCAATACAATAAACTCAGGTAATTTAAGAATATGTAGATATATTAAAACTGGAAAAGATAACTGTTTATTAATTAGAAATTTAAACTGCTCAAAGGATATGCCAATAGACTCAGCTACCACAGTCACAATGATAATGCTAAATAATAAGGGGCGAATCAACTCAGAAATTAAATAATAGTTCAATAATGATATTTGAGGAAAAAAGCTGATTTTTTTCATTTATCATTTTGTTGGTTATGTAATATTGGAATGAGCCAGGGAATGAATTAAGAGTCTCATAGCCGATTATCTAGATAATCAGCTATTGTGGTTTTATTGGCGTAGGTTAGCTTCCCCTTTGGGTCAAATTAATTAGAGATAGCGGGTAAGATACCCGCACTACTACTGTGAATCCCTGTTTTAGTTAGAAGTTTTGATCCTTCCACCTTTGCGTACCTTAGCGTTACCTTAGCGCCCTTTGCGTTAAAGAATAGTATTAAAAAAAGTTTGATGGGTGTGTGAGTAAGAAATCCTAGTCTTTAGTTTAAATTTAAGGAACCCCACGCAGATCAAGATCACAATTTAAGCTAGGATCACCAATCCTAGCGCAATCAGCGTAAGTATCAGCCGCATTTTGTCGCAACAGATTACGATAAGCATCATTAGATCCAGTATCAGCTTGTTGACTACTACCATTAAGACCACTGCCGATAAAATTAACTGCTTGGTTATACGCTGTCTCTACTTCTCTCAAGCAATCAAGCTGTTGTTGGTTTTGCTGAGTATTTCTTGAAATGGGATAACGTGCCCGACATTGGGCTTCTAAATTTGCCCTAGCGCTATTAATCTCTCCAAGGGTTGTGTTCTTAGTAACGGTTTCGGAAGCACCTAATGAAGGAACTGAAACAGTGAGGGTATTATTACCCCCACCGCCGCCATTATTATTACCACCACCTCCATTAGAAGTGTTACTAGAAGTACCGTTAGGACAAGCAGTAATCATTAAACCAATGAGTACAAGCCCAAAGATTCTGGGAGTAGATAAAATCGCTGACATAAAGTTAACCTGAAAAACGTTCTACTTATTACTAGAAGCTGGAAGCAAGTTTTCGCAGGTTAATTGATAGAGATTAGTTATTGTGTGCTAGTAATGTATAAATAATCTAAATATGGAGCGAGTTTACCAATTCGTTTGACGGTTGACTGTACCAATGGGCGATCGGCTCAGTGCAGCAGTGTGGGGGCGATCACCCTTAAGGGAGCCAGGGAATAAATTAAGAGTCTCATATTTTTATCTTGAAAATAAACCACCTGAGCAACCTAGAGAGTAAGCTCCTTTATAGTGATATGACGGTTTCAGCAGATTCGCCTTGCGCGTAACGACTGCGAAGATGCAAGGTGATTTCCGTATCTAGTCGCTTGAGGAAAATCAGCAGTTTTCCCTCGCTGAACCGTTGAAATTCTCCTTTCATTAAATGAGATACTTCTGGCTGGGTAATACCGAGAAGTTCGCTGATTTCGCGCTGTTTGAGGTGGCGTTGTTTCAGAAGGCGAAGTACCTGAATCCCTATCTTTCCCCTGAGTAAAAAGTTCATCTGCATTCGATAAACCCAGATCAGCGAATACGTTACCACTGCTTTCTTCAAAAACGGAGTCTTGTGTCATTGTTGTTTCTCTCTTGCTACCGCATCCTGATAACCTTGTTTAATGAGGTCAACATCAGCCTGTGGGGTTTTAATTCCCTGCTTTGATTTCTTTTGAAAAGCGTGTAGGACATAAATTTTTTTTCCAATCTTTACTGCATAAACAGCCCTGTAAGTATCGGTATCGTAACGTTTGACGATTTCATACACGCCACTACCAACCCCCTTAAAAGGCTTGGTATCCATTGGTGTTTCCCCTGCTTGCACCAATTGCAGCGCATAGCCTAGTGATGCACGCACCTCTTCAGGAAATGATCGGATATTTTTCATAGAGTCTCCCATCCAAACAAGAGTTCGTAGAGGAATTTCCATAATATCCTGGTCTTCGTCCATTTTATATAAAATTTCCTATAAAACCAATCGGAGATTACCATAAAATGTCCATCACGCCACTTCAGAGGACAATAAAATATATCAATCATAAATAGCAAAGTGGGTTGACCCCAGCCTCACCCACCATTGCATGAATTTGATTGATCACCCAATCAGATTAAGAACATCTAGACATACAGTTTGGATCAGTACTGGCCCAGACAATTGTCCATACAGCCAGATACCCTCCGATACTCTGCGTTTTCTCTTTCGCTATCGGCTCTTTGTTGTTCCAACCACTGACTGTTGACAGTTGATGGTTGACGGTTCACAGTGGGAGTTGACTGTTGACGGTTCACAGTGGGAGTTGACGGTTGAATATAACTAGAAGTATAGCCACGACAGGAAGTAATCATTAAACCAATGAGTACAAGCCCAAAGATTCTGGGAGTAGATAAAATCGCTGACATAAAGTTAACCTGAAAAACGTTCTACTTATTACTAGAAGCTGGAAGCAAGTTTTCGCAGGTTAATTGATAGAGATTAGTTATTGTGTGCTAGTAATGTATAAATAATCTAAATATCGAGCGAGTTTACGAATTCGTTATAGATAATTGGCTATTGTGGTTTTATTGACGTAGGTAAGCGTCCCCTTTGGGGTTAAATTAATTAGAGATAGCGGGTAAGATACCCGCACTACTAAATAGAATCCCTGTTTTAGTTACAAGTTGTGATCCTTCCACCTTTGCGCACCTTAGCGTTACCTTAGCGCCCCTTTGCGTTAAAGAATAGTATTAAAAAAGTTTGATGGGTGTGTAAAAATTGGAAGAACTCCCAGGAGCATTACTGTTTAATTAAACGAGTTCCTGTTTGTACATTTACCAAACCTTGGTCTATAATTTCATATTTCCTGGTACCAGATAACCCTGATGAAGTTCTGACTTCAACATAAATAAAGTTCCCGCTACGTCTCCATCTACCTCGTACATCTACCTGGCGTGTGCGCGGACGAGTATAACCACTGTTAATAAAAGATGTACATTTTTCTACTAAGTCACCACTGTCATAAAAGTAATGAACACAGCTTTGGTCTATCCCTACTTGGCGATCGCTCTTTTGAGAAGTAAATGCTGCGAGTAATTCAGGGCTATTTTGTGCGGGAGCTACGTTCATATTCCCGCCAAATAGAAATACTGTGGCGGTGGTAGTCATAAGTAATTTATGCAACTTGTTCATAGTTACCTCACCAGAGGGTAATTGTCAACTTCTAGTTATTACTAGAAGCTGAAACCGAGTTTTCGCACCTTTAAGGATTAGTATTACTTATTAAATAAGATAATTTATATAAGATATAAATATAAAAATAAATGCGAAAAATAGCTGTCAGCGTCCCATAGATAAATGTGTGGGTTAAACGAAAATACATATTTAACCTTATGTACTACATTCAACCTGGAAAACTTGTTTATGAGTGATATCAATGAAAAACTATGTGAACTGATTAATGAGGCGATCAGATTACCCCCAAAAAGCAAACAAAAGTATCAAAAAATCAATGAAATATACCTATTAGTAACCGCATCTGGGGAACTTTGGCGAGAATATAAACCCTACTATGAAGACGCATTACAGGACATGTGGAGATATTGCTGTCAAAATTTACATGAATATGATTCTACACAAACCCAAGTAATTACCTGGTTCAACAGACATTTAAAAAATGCTTTGGCTAGATATCGACATAATGAAGAAATCAGAAACAAAAAAATCTATCCCCTGATTAATAAACCATTATCTCACAGAGACATTGAACCATCACTGGATATATGGGAGCAAACGGCTACATGGGTAAAAAATGACCCTGATCAAGTATTACGTAATGTCCATTTTCCCCATCATCCAGAAATTACGGCTCAAGTAATTATTTTACGGAGATTACCGCCTGATATTCCTGCTTGGAAAGAAATCACCCAAGAGTTTAATTTAAACGATGCTGAAAGCAAAAATTTACCGAAGTGGTATAGCCGTAATTGCTTACCTTTATTACGTAAATTCGGTAATGAGCAAGGGTATATCTAAAAGTAGATTTTAGTAAATCTCCCATCCAATTATGAAAATTACAAGGTAGATAACAACTATGTCCAATCAAAGTTATGTGCAACAAGCAAATATTGCTATCCCATTAATTATTACTCAACAAGCAATTAATACTGCTGTAAAATTTGCTCAACAACAGCCTAATAAAGTTAAAGCACAGCAAGTTTATCTCAATACTTTGGCTGTGTACTTAGTAAATAATTACTTAGGTATTATGGGAATTGAGACGGATTTAACAGCGGGAGATAGTTGGAATCCGGTGGTACGTTTCGCTGCTGATGTTGCTGATTTAGAAATTACAGGTGTGGGGCGTTTAGAATGTCGTCCCATAACTGGTAACCAGGAAAAATGTCCTATTCCCTTAGAAGTCATGGATGAGAGAATCGGTTATGTGGTAGTTGAGATTAATCTAGAAGAAAGTTCGGCGCATTTACTGGGGTTTACCCCAGAAGTGACAACAGAAGATATATCTGTTAATCAGTTACTACCAATAAAAGCGTTATTTGAGCATATCAGTCAATTAACATCAGAAACCCCTATGGTTCAACTCAGTGACTGGTTAAATCATGTTTATGAATCTGGTTGGGAGTTATTAGAGAATATTTTCACCGATCCTGTCCATCAATTGAGTTTTGGTTTTAGAGATAGCAACACAATTATTAGGGGTAAAAAGTTAGATTTTATTCAAGGTGAGCAGGGGGTGGCGTTATGTGTAGCGGTGACTCCAGTATTTAACTCAGAAATGGCGATATCTATAAATTTGTATTCCTATATACAAAAAAAATTACCTTCTGGATTGCGGTTAATGTTATTTGACGCACAGGGAAAATTAGAAATGCAGGTAGAATCTGGGGAGAATGATCAGTTTCTCCGGTTTCAATTTCATGGGGAAATACAAGAAATTTTTAGTATTAAAATTTGTTTTGGAGAGCTAGAGATTACAGAGGAGTTTATTGTATAATTATGAGTCAAGTGATGAAAGCACCACCATGAGTAAAGTAGTAACTCTTGACTTGAATGGTCACCTAAAACAGGGATTTCACGTGAGTTTGGAGATTAAGGAGGAGGGTTACAGCACCATTATTTGTGGTCGCCAAGGAAACTTACCTCCTGCTCCAGAACTACACCAGGGATGTGAATCTCACTGGAAAATCTACCGGAGTTTAGCAGCATCCTATCGCATTAAAAATAAGCAAATTATCACTCAAACATATGTACAATCATGCTTAGAACAGTGTCATCAATCTAGTATTGAGTTAAAAAAGAGTTTAAATCAATGGGTGAAGTCCGAAGGGTTTCGGGAAATTCATGATTGTATTAAAGAACAGTTAAACCCAACTGAACCGGCGCGATTTTTGATGCGTGGTCATGATGAATGTTTACAAAAGCTACCTTGGTATGAATGGGATATGTTTAAATCCTATCCCTACGCCGAATTGGGTTGGAGTTATGGAAATTACCAAGCAACTAAATGCATAAATACCAATCCTGGAAAAGTCAAAGTTTTAGTAATTTTGGGTAGTCCTCAAGGTATTGATATTGATATCGATAAAGATATATTACAGGGTTTACCTGATGTTGATGTATGTTGTTTATATCAACCCCAACGCAGGGAAATTAATGACCAGTTGTGGGAATATCAATGGGATATTATCTTTTTTGCCGGACATAGTAGAACGGAATCCCAAGTAGGTAAAATTGATATTAATCCTGATGATAGTATGACTATTGATGACCTATGTAAGGGATTAAGGAAGGCAATTGACAGAGGTTTAAAGTTAGCAATCTTTAACTCCTGTGATGGATTAGGATTAGCTAAAAGTCTTTTTCAGTTGCAGATTCCTCAAATAATAGTGATGCGGGAGTTGATTCCTGATGCAGTAGCTCATAAGTTTGTGGAATACTTTTTACAAAATTTGGCTGGGGGTAATTCTCTATATCTTTCTCTCAGAGATGCTAGGGAGAAATTACAAGGGTTAGAAGATAAGTTTCCCTGTGCAACTTGGTTACCGATGATGTTTCAAAATCCGGGAATAGTACCACTAACCTGGGAGGATTTACGCGGAGAAAAAACCCCCAGCCGAAAATTACACAGGGTGAATTTTATCCAATTATTATTAGCCAGTTTTGTGTGTACTGGTTTAGTGATGGGGGTGCGATCGCTCGGTTGGTTACAGGATGGGGAACTCAAAACTTATGATCAAATGATGGGGATGGTAAGGGAGGAAAAAGCAGATGACCAGATAGTAATTGTCAAAGTTACGGATGAGGACATTAACAATTTTCCTGGTTTATTCAACACCTCTAAAATCACCGATGAATTATTATTAAAAGCCTTACAAAAAATTAATCAACATCAACCCGCAACCATAGGTTTAGATATCCTCCGGGATATTCCCACCTACTCAGTTAATCAAGTAGATATTTATCCCCAATTAACTAGTTATTTGAGAGAAAATTCCCATATTTTCCCCATCTGTAAAGTTGGTGAACACATAATTACCACCTCTGATGATTACGGTTATTCTCCACCCCAGAACAGCAGAAAAAATAATCTTAGCTTTAATGACTTTGTAGTTGATGGCGATCGTGTCCTGCGTCGCCATCTTATTTATATGGACCCCCCTGATAGTTCTGTTTGTCAAGCTCGCCATGCTTTAAGTTTACAACTAGCGCGGAACTTTTTAAGCAAATCAGCAGGAATAAAATTAGAAGTTAGACAAACTCCCACAGGTAAGTTATTTAAACTGGGTCAGGTAATTTTACCGGAGTTAAAAAACAAAGTCGGCTTTTATCAAACAATAGATGATGGTGGTTATCAAATATTATTGAACTATCGCTCTACCAAAAATATAGCTACAGAAATCAGTTTACACAGGGTAATTAATCATGATTTTCCTGCGGATTTCTTCCAAAATAAAATCGTTCTGGTAGGTTATATATCCAGCGCCAAAGGTAATGATTTCTATGCTACCCCTGTGAGTGATAAACCTGGTGAAGAGATGGCCGGAGTCCAGATTCATGCACATATGACTAGTCAATTAATCAGTATTGCTTTAGGGGAGAGAAAACTATTGACCTTTTTACCTTGGTGGGGTGATGCTGCTGCAATTTTACTGATTACTTTTATAGGGGGTATACCTATTTTATATGGAGGAAAATCATTATCTGTAATCATCATGCTTGGGGAAATTATCATCATAACTGGTATTGGCTATTACATTTATATTACAGGTCCATTAATTCCCGCGATTATCGCATTAGTTTTCATCACAATTTACGCCTATGTTTCACCAATTACGAGGATAAATCATGTTAAGGAAACTAAGTAAAATTAACTATAAATATATCTCAGTATTAATGCTGGGCTTAATCAGCTTCCCACTGATATTACTGAAAGTACAAGGGGAATCTCCCCCCAATCAGGTTTCATTAATTCAATTCCTGCAAAAAAAAGACGAACCACCCCCAGATTTAGGAGACAAAGGCGCACCAGTGGGTAGGGTACAAGGAGGTCTCACGTAGTCCTAACAATTGTCCTCACATCCAACCCCCCCTAACTGCTATAGTACCCAGTATTCTTGAACCCAGTCTTTTAAGTCTTGTGTGGGGAACAACTATAAAATCATCACCCAGTCTCTGGTTTTATGTTCCCTACTCACCTAGAGATGTGGAGAGCAGTAAATTAATTATCTGGGATGGGGTTGCAGATAGACGAAAACATCCACCAGTTTATCAAGGTAATGTCACCTTAGAAGCAACTCCCGGAATTATTCGCCTATCCCTGGCAGACAAAATAAAACTAGAGGATAATCAGAAATATCATTGGTATTTATCAGTTTCTTTGAAATGTAATCCCCAAGATGACATTGGTGTGAATGGGTGGGTATGGATAGACACAGAAAAACTCAATTCTTTAACCCCAACCTTAGCGGGTAAGTCCAAGGAAGAGCAGGCTTTTATTTTAGCTCAAGAGGGTATTTGGCAGGATGCTTTTACTTTAGCGGTGGAAAATTCCCCAGCAGATTGGCAAAAATTGTTAATGGATATTGATTTACATGATATAGTTACCGAAAGGGTAGTAGATTGTTGTAGCTTGGTGGACAGTGGAGAGTGATCAAGCTATAACCAATTTCCTACCAAAACAACTGTACCCCAATCACTGGGTGAAAAGTTGTTACTTAGAAGATATAACTGTGCTTTTTGCAGAGCTTGGGCTTTGGTCAAATCAGGATAATTAATTAATTCCTCATAAAATCGTTTGATTAAGACTGCAGTTGATTGATCATCTACTGTCCATAAAGTCGCTAAAGTGCTACGTGCGCCAGAACGGACTGCTAACCCTGCTAATCCTAAAGCAGCGCGGTTATCTCCTGTAGCTGTTTGACAAGCACTCAGAACTAGTAGTTCAATATTCTCAGATGTTAGTGGCTCTCTATTTGCTAATAAATCCCTTAATTCATTAATATTAACAGGTTCATCCCAAGCATATATAACAGTGTCTTGAGGATTAGAGCTAAATTGTCCATGAGTTGCTATGTGAATAATCTGGGGACGAGTTTGACTAACTTTCAGTTGTAAGTTCTTTTTAGTGAACTGTTCCTCACGCAGTTGCTCCCCTGGGAATAAAGACTTGATCTGATCGAGTTCTAACCTGACAAATGGTAAGGGTCCCAAGTTATTTTCATCTGGAAAACTGGGAGCTTGATCTGTACTGATTCCAGCAGATAAGGTAATTGGGGACTGTTGTTTGAGGGTTTGGGGCTGAAGTAATTTTAAACCAGGACTGTAGGCGATCGCATATTTTTGGATTAAATACTTTTCTCCATCATCCAAAACCCCCATCGGAACATTACGTAAATATCCATCTACAACAAACACCACAGTTTGAATATTATTTGCTGTTAACACAGGATCAACCTGAGCAAACAACCACTGATAAACCTGTTGAGATAACCGGTTTAACTGGGGATCTGGGTAAGATTTTTTGACAATTTCCTGTAATTGTTCTAATTTACTTTCCCATCTCTCCTGATTAATTTCCGTAGTATAGTGTAATAAAGGTTGTTCAGGTAGAGTGACAATCACCTCTAGGCGCTGGGGTAAAATAATCCCATAAAATATGGCTGTAGGTGATTTAGCTTGGGCTGATTGCTGGACAAAATCATCAATATTAACGGTATTATCTTCTATACAAGCATCTCTAAAAAAGTTTTCTAACTCTGCTAATTGCAAAGACTCAATCACATCACGGGCTTTTCTTAAATCATCTTGACTGGGATGGTCGGTTAAAAGTAAATCTATATATTTCCGATATACTGGTTCAACACTTTCCCTAAAATCATACTGTACATCTGGATTCAAACTTACCAAATCACTACGCAAATTTTTCAGGTAATTAACCGCATGAGCATAAGCTGTGATTGCTGCTGGTTTTTGATGGAGTTGAAGATATAATCTACCTAACTGCCATTGGATTTGATAATCTAGTAGAGAAATATTAAAAGCTGTTAATTGTTGAGTTATATCTAAAGCTAACAGAGTATATTTTTGGGCTTTTTCCCATTCTCCCAGTTGCTCATATACTCTTCCCACCAGAGCTAAAGCATGAGACTGGGTGCGTTGATCTCCTAATTCTGCTGCTGTCTGAGCTATGTTAATTAGTTTTAACAATGTTGTGGAAACTAAATCTTGATCCCAATTATTCTTGGGATCATTTTCCTCCCTGGGTTGCAGACAGGTTAACTTTGTTGCTTCCTGACAGAATTGATATTCAGTTAACTTAATTTCTGCATATAGCCTAGATTGACTCAAGGGTACATTACCAATCAGTTTTTCAGCTTCCTGAATTGGGGATATATCTTGAGATAATTCCATCTGATTGAGAATTGCCTCTAGTTTAATCTGTCCTACTGGTGCTTGACCAACTGCTTGGCGGTAATCTTCCTGTGCTGGTTGACAAAATTTATCTTGATTTTCTTCACATAAACTGCGTTTGGTATTACCTAAACTCAGTAAAATATAACTTTCATATTCAGGAAAAGAACCTTGGACAAGGTGCTGTGTAATCTCTAAAACCCCTTGAGACGCAGCCAAATTACCCACACCTCTCAAAGAATTACCTAAACTATGCAATCCTTTAACTTGACTCAAAGTAACATGATCTAAACTAGGGATTAATGTTTGTAAATTTCCCTGGCAATTTTCGGCATTGATCTGAAAAGCAGTCAGTAAAATCCGACAACTCCTAGGATAAAAGCCCAACTTTTGCATCCCTTGGGCTTGATTGACCTGATTAGCAAATAATAACCCTGATTCACCAATCTCACCATAAATTTTAGCAGCATCTTGCCAACTTTCCACAGCCCGTTCTGTTTGACCGATCATTAACTGATGCTGTCCTTGAATATCCGAAGTTTGGGCTAAAATTCGCTGTTGTTCAGTTGTCTGTTCCAGAGTACCTAGAATATTTAAACTTTCATCTATATATATTGCTGATTTGGGCCAATTTCCCAATTGTTGATAAGTTAAAGCCAGATTACTTAATACCATAGCTCGATTGAGTCTATCTCCTTGGAGCGCATAAGTATAATCAGCTTGTTTCCACTTACTTACCGCTGCGGTAAATTCTCCCTGTGTGTATAAATCTTGAGCTTGTTGGACTATTACTAAAGCATCATTTGGACTCTGAGCAACTACGGGGGAAATGGTCATGGATGTGATAAATAGTAATACTGTTATCAATCCTATATTTTGCTGATAAACCCTTCTCAGGTTCTGTAACGCCATTAAACGTAAAATCTTATGATATGGGGAAATCAATAAGACCAAGTAGTTACCAAGATGGCGTTTTAAACTTTTCAAAGTTCACCTACTTATTTTGACTTGAGTAGTATTAGCACCACAAAATATTACAAAATATTAATATAAATGTAAATGATCATACATCCAGGCGATCGCCAACAAATCACTTTCAGTAAAACCAACTCTTTATGAACAACTTCCTGGTAAATTGATATTATTTCCTGGCCGTTGTAACCCCCTATTCCCAGGGTCATAACCAACCAAGATCACACTACCATCCTGATTAACCACCATACCCCTAGCTGGGACAATTTCCCGGCGAGATTTTTTGAAATTGGACTGAGAAACCACTCTCACAGGAGAACTGACCACCGGTTTAACTAACCCCACATCAACAGTATGGGTTTCTAAAACCTGATTGGGAGTCACAGGTAAACCACCCCTACCAGTGCGGTAAAATTCGCTATCACTTCCCTGAGAACAGACATTTTCAGCAATTAACCTACTCCCATCTACTATAGTTTCTGGTAGTTCAATTAACCCTTGAGTCGAGTCTACCCCCAGAATCTTAGTTTCAACCACTCCATCAATACCCAATTGTGAACTAGCGCTAATCATACTTTCCGGGGTAAAAAAGAGGCGGTTAGTGGTAATTTTAATATTACCTCCATTACCCTCAACAGCATTAGCACTAATTTGACTATTATTTCTCCCTACTAAAAAGCCAGCATTAATATTGATATTACCACCATTTCCCGTACCACCTGCTGCAGTGGCAATCTCACCATTATTCAACCGTAAAAGATTATCAATATCCAAAATAATATTCCCACCCTCACCGCTAAATGTCCCCGCAGACAAAGCCGAACTATCATTAACAGTCAGATTTCCCGCCCTTAAATTAATATTACCAGCATCTCCGCTACCCTCACTACTAACCGCAATTCTAGAACCATTATTTAAGGTAAAAAACATGGGGTCTATGAGAATATTACCCCCATCTCCTGTAGAGTTAGGGGTTGTAGTTGCTAAAATATTACCCTGATTCAGATTAATACTTTCAATAATATTAAGGACAATATCCCCAGCCTTTTGCTCACCTTCAGTAACAGATAAAATACGCCCATCTTCCTTAATCTCCAGCTGACGAGCATTCATCACAATATTACCAGCTTTACCTGCTCCCAAGGTGCTAGCATTAATTTCACTACCATTACTCAAAGTCAACACAGATGTATTCACCTCAATATTACCAGCATCCCCTCTACCCGTAGGTTTCACCACAGTAAATACACCACTTACTTGCTCCCTACTTCCCCCCTCAAAAACTACCTGGTCACTAGCAATAATTCTCACATTTCCTGAGTTTCCCTGTCCCCCAGTACTAGCAACCAGTTGAGCCTGATCTGTAATAGTCACCGATGGCGATATAATCATGATATCATTGCCATTTCCCACTGCTCTTGGTTCTACATTAGTGGAAATATTAGCTTTACCGGAAACTTCCACCCCAGCACCAGCATTAATTTCTACCTTACCCGCGTTTCCTTGTCCTCCGGTTTTAGCTTCTATAACCCCATTGTCAGACATTCTGAAAAAACTAGTTGTGATCTGAATATCTCCACCATTTCCCGTACCATTTAAAATATCAGAAGAAACCCGACCTACCTGTTGAATATCAACATTATTAGCAGCATTAATAATTATATTTCCCGCCTTTCCTTTTCCCAGGGTAGCTGTAGTTAAACCGCTAAAAGTGCCGATATTTAAAGAATTTGTATTAATGATAATATCACCAGCATTACCTACCCCAGTCAGACCGACATTACTAGATGCACCTGTCAGCACTCCATTAGCAAATGTTACCTGTTCTCTGGCGTGAATATTGATATTTCCCCCATTACCTTGTCCCGATGTAGAGGCGTTGAGATAGGCATTATTTGTCACTTCTAAAGACCCAGTAGCAATATTAATATTACCTGTATTTCCTACACCAGTAGCAGAAATCAGATTTTCAGCTACACTCCCAAAACCATCAAATTTCACTAAATTATCAGCATTAATATTAATATTTCCCCCTTGACCCTCCCCTCCTAAGCTAGCTAATAAACTAGCACCATTTGTCACCTCTAAAGACCCAGTATTAATATTAATATCACCTGCATTTCCCCGACCCAAGATACCTGCTCTGGTAAAAATTCCGATGACATTTCCTATTGCGGTTCCCACACCGTCAACCTTCATAGTTTGGGTATGAAAATTTAGATTTCCACTATTACCTACACCAAAACTATTAGCTTGAATTTGAGAACCATTAGTAACCTCTAGGGAGTTGGTTTTAATGGTAATATCCCCACCGCTACCTCTAGCTTGACTATTGACCCGACTAGAAATTAAACTATCATCTATGCGAGTAGTACCATCGGCGAGAATCTCAATATTACCAGCATTACCAATACCCGATGTACTAGCAGATATTTGAGACCCATCTGTAATATCTATATGATTACCGCTAAGATTAATCTTACCAGCATTCCCTATGCCAGAAACACCAGCATTAAACACAGAAGAATTGTTGATAGTTAATTGATCAGCGATAACATTAATATTACCCCCATCACCAACCGTATTAGGTTGAGTATAACTCCTCAAATCGCTATAATCGAAAGTAATATTATCCTTGACTGTGAGATTAATATTACCAGCGTTTCCCCTACCTTGATTATTTTCTAAATTAATCTCAACATTTTTAGCTACTAAGGAGCCATTCTTGACACTAATATTTACATCCCCTGCTTTACCTTGCCCATTAGCTGTATAAATGCCAGTATAAATTACCGGTGAATAACCGGTATTCTCAAAAATCACATCTCCTCTTAAAGCCAGAATATTTATGTTACCCGCATTTCCCTGACCACTGGTGCTAGTATCAAGATAAGCGCTATCTTTCACAGTTAAAGAACCTGTAGTAATATTAATATATCCGGCGTTACCTGTACCTAAATCTCTCACCAGATTATCAATAACACTGAATCTACCAACTAAATTAATTTGATTTGTATTATTAATTTGAATATTTCCTGCTTGAGTATCTACTGAACCCGAACCTGATGCTATTCCCCCACGCAGTTGACTACCTCTGGTAATATCTAAGTTGCGGGAATTAATGGTAATACTTCCACCACCACCCCCAGTAACATTGACCTGAGCGCCATTGGTTAAACTGACATTTCCTTTGGTTATATCTATATCTGCGCTCCCTGAGCTATCAGGAAAACTCAGACGCAAACCCTCATCTAAATTAACTGTACCCGTTTGGGTTAAACCACCTAACTCTACCTGACTTCCCGGTGATATAATCCTGGCGTTATCAATGCTGACATTACCACCGATTAAAGCTAAGGTTTTACCTTCAGGAATGGTGAGATTTGAATTATTCAGGCTAATATTACCAGGATTGTCCCGAAATCCTAACCCTCTGGGAATATTAATATTTAATAAAGGTGGCTGTGTGGGATTAGTACTATTAAACTCATAATTATCAAATATAACTTTATCGGCTGTAGAGGCCACAAAAGAACCTTTTACATCTAAATTAGCATTAGCTCCAAAGGTAATACCATTGGGATTAATTAAAAATAAGTTCGCATTTCCCAACACTCCCAAAGTTCCCAAAATATTGGAATGACTGATCCCAGTCACCCTGGTTAAAATATTACTAATATTATCTGGGTTGCTAAAATACACCCCCTGGTTTGCACCAACGTTAAAATCTGTAAAACTGTGGAATAAATTAATACCCCTAATTACGCCTCCTTCAATAATATCACTGGTATTTCCTTTGATTGTCTCATTCCTCACAGAAGAATTGAGGGTGTTATCTGGTATCAGTTGAGCTTTAACTAACCGAGGATTTACAGTTGTAATTAAGCTCAAGATGATTGGTAAGATGAATTGACAACTAGAGTATTTTTTGCAACTGTTCATTTTCATAACTTTGAACCCATGGCGATCGCAATACAGATCCCCGACTTCTCACGTCATGATTATACTCTCATCTAATTTACCCAGAAGTCGGGTATCTTACCCCCCATTGCAAATCTTAGATCCCCGACTTCTCACATCATGATTATACTCTAATCTAATTTAGCCAGAAGTTGGCGCAAAACTCAAGTAAAAAATAGGGTGTTCTGGTGAGTTCAGCGCTAAGAGGATGTTTGTCAAGTCATGATTAGTGTATCGAATATTATTTGACCTCTCCCTAAACCTCGCCTTGTAAGGGGAGGGGACTGGATTTGATTGTTTTTTTGTGTCTTCCCTGTTCCCTCAGATAAAAATTATAGCATTTCCCATGCTCGTGAGGTACAATTTTTTTTAGTTTGAGGGAACACCGGAACAGGGAATAGGGAATAGGGAATTGGTGTGTACTTCATGAGCCTGAAAAAGGCTATATCAAACATCCTCTTAGTCTGGTTTGATGAGTGTAGATCAGGGCGATCGCCAAACTACCAGTACTGTATCAATTAATTAATACAAGTATTGATTAATTCCTCAACCCCAGCAACTGGCAAAATTTTTGTATTTAATTTTGCAGCTACCTCAGCAACACTCATATCATCTAAAAATATTAATTCCCCATGTTTTAACATCACCTTTGGTAATAAAATTCCATCTCCTAAATCCTTTCCCAGAAGATTTAAAACTAGGTCATGACCCGTAATTAACCCAGTGACAGTAATATTTTGTCCCCAGTAATCACTTGCTAAAGCCTCCATCTTCACTTCTAAACCCTCAACAGTATTGAGGCGTTGTAAAATCGGTTGGAATGCTTGTTCCACAGCATTACCCACCACCCAAGTCAATTTTTTCGGTTCATCTAGCTTTGACGGTAACAACTGCGCTGCGGTAGATGCAAATTGCTGAATAAATAAACGAATCGAACCCACACCGTTATCAATCTGCGGATACTCTTCATATTCCGCTGCGCTGGGTAATTCCTCACCCGCAATCAAAAACCACTCATCTGCTAACCAAGCAAAACCCGATCCTAATTGTTGGCGAAATTTCTGGGACATGGTTTTGACTTGGGAAATCACTTCTTGAGCCTTTTCCCTTGTTACCGGTATCAGTTCATCTGCTGCTGGGCGAAACCGCGTCAAACCCAGGGGAACTACTGCTACTGATGCGACTGCGGGTACTTCTCCAGTATGAAATACTGCTAAATCTTTCAGGGTTTTTTCTAAGTGTTGACCATCGTTGATCCCAGGACAAACAACTACTTGAGCATGAATTTGCAGTCTGCGATCTTGGAACCATTTAATTTGCTGTAAAATTTTGCCTGCACGTTGGTTTTTTAGCAGTCTGATTCTGATTTCCGGTTCCGTAGCATGAACAGAAACAAACAATGGAGACAAGCGCATTTGTTCAATCCGCAGCCATTCTTTTTCAGCTAAGTTAGTTAGGGTTAAGTAGGAACCATATAAAAAGCTCAGACGGTAATCATCGTCCTTTAAGTACAAGCTGGAACGCTTACCGGGTGGTTGCTGGTCAATAAAGCAAAAGGGACAACGGTTATTACATTGAATTAAACCGTCAAATAAAGCAGTTTCAAATTCTAGCCCCAAGTCTTCATCGTAATCTTTTTCTATTTCAATGTGATGAGTTTTTCCAGATGGGTCTAAAACTTCTAGTTCTAGCACTTCGTCAGCACAGAGAAACTGATAATCAATTAAATCACGGGGTTGTATGCCATTGATGGCAACTATAGCATCCCCCGCTTCAAAGCCAATTTCTGCGCCTATAGAATCGGGTAATACTCTGGTGATTTGAGCGGGACGGATGGTAGACATGATGAGAAACCCGGAACCAATGAATATCAACTATTGTTCAACAATCCGGTGCTAATTGCACCTAAGATTGCTACACCAAAGGCTAGGCGATACCAAATAAATACCCAGGTGCTTTGGGTCTTGAGGAATTGTATCAACCCAGCGATCGCCATATATGAAAATATCCCAGATGAAATGACTCCGACAACCATAGGAACCATACCCACATTACCTACACCCACTGCTAAAAAATCTTTCAACTCCACTAATCCTGCTAGGGTAATGGCGGGAATTCCCAGCAAAAACGAAAATCTTGCAGCTGTATCCCGCTCTAAGTTCATAAATAGTCCACCAGTCATAGTGGAACCTGAACGAGATACCCCAGGGATTAAAGCCAAGCATTGAACTAAACCCATCCATAACCCATCTTTCATGGTCAGATGCTCAAAGTCACGTTGACGTTTACCCAGTTTTTCTGCTATTCCCAATAACAGCGACATGAATATAGAGGCTATGGCGATCGCTGCTAGACTTCTCAGGGGTGAATTATCGTAGTCTGGGATTAATCCTTTAATTAACAGTCCTAAGAAGATAATCGGGACTGTTCCCAAACTAATTCCCACAAATAGCTTGAAGTCATGGCTTTGGTAGTCTTTGACGGCGATCGCTTTTGCTGCTCCCTTGATGATTTGGGTCATATCACCCCAGAAATACCACAGCACAGCCACAATACTACCCAGTTGAATAATCGCCGTAAAAGCTACCCCCGGATCCCCCCAACCCAGTACTACAGGTACAACCTTTAAATGTGCTGAACTGCTGATGGGAAGGAATTCAGTCATTCCCTGGACAAAGCCTAAAAAAATAGCTTGCAGGATATTCAGTTGCTGTACCTCCTCTGACCCCAGGAGAGTTTCGGTACTTAAAACCTTTGCTGGAAATGCTGCAACCGAGTAAATAGCAGATGCTGCACTTAGGAATACGAACCATTGCCGTTTTGATAAAACCATTTAATTTATTTGCGATAGCCAAGCGCTAGAACCAATTATAAAAACATCTGTTTGGGCCACTTGCCAGGAAAAAGTCATCAGCACAGTTTACCCTGTTGCTAGTCAATTTATGCAAAAATTAGCTAAACTAAAAATCCCCCCCCAGGGCATTTTTAACTGTGATATCTTAATTAACATAAAGTTTAGTAACAAATATTAAAAACTTTGATTAACAATACTTTGTCTTCCTATGGCTGCACCACGCCAGCCATCACTACTCCCCAGACTCCTATAAATACTGATTTACCCCCCATTGACCAGGGGCAAAATAGTATCAATAAGTTAGAATCTACACTTGGCTTATCTGCTTCCCTACTCATATCTACGACCAAGGGACAGACTTGGTTAATCTTGGCTGCGGCTGTGTTTTTGGTATCAGTACCAGTATTTATAGAAGCGCCATTAGTGCGATCGCTACCAGTGCTAAGTGTAGCCCTGACAGGATTTTGGGTATGGCTGAGTTTTATTTTAATGTCGCGTCCTCAAACTTATATATGGGGAGATTTGCTTTTTGGCTTTAGCTGGAGTTGGTTAGCAGGAGCCATTTACTGGGGTTGGTTACGTTGGGAACCTTTATGGCATTTACCAGTAGAATCAATCGGTTTGCCATTTGCCGCTTGGTGTCTCCTTAAGAATTGGGGGCCAATTGGTAACTGGTTTTATTTAGGTTCCTTACTCGGTACAGCTTTGACTGATGTATATTTTTATATAGTAAACTTGATGCCTTATTGGCGGCAAATTATGCAGGTAGACCCGAATAACGTGTCAGCAATATTACAAAATGCCTTAATCCAAGTACAAACGCCCTGGGGACAAGGCTGGGCAGTAATGGGGCTACTAATGCTATTAACCGCAGGGGTTTTACCCTTACGTACAAAATCAAAACATTGGTACGCCTTTAGTGGCGCAGTTTTAAGTACAATTTTGGTAGATAGCCTGTTCTTAATAGCTGCATCTGCCGCTTAAAAATTCTCTCAATATGTTGCTAGTATAGAAAAAACCTATCTATAGGTTTTGCCAAAATCCCAGTCATCTAGATAACTTTTTGTAAACATCAGACCCAACCCAGTAGCAGCAAATATTGGGGGTATTAATACACTGTATATTAGTTTTTGATGACTGCTATGTGCTGACTAGGCTATGAAGCTCCAATTTCAGGTAAAGGAAGATCATGACGATCATATAGATATACTCAACCTATCTATGGTCAAGAACCGAAGATGAGACGCTGACCAGTATTCAACGGTATGCTTGACATCTTTGGCCTGAATTCAGCTTATAGTTGATAGCATTTAGCAAAACATGATTATCTTATTTTCATGGAAAGAGGGAGAAAAATTGTGAAAACATTGGTGCGTTTATTAACAGTATTTAGCTTGGTAGTCGGATCCTGGGGATGGCTGGGAACAACTCAGATAGCTGCGGCTGCTAATATAAACAGTGTGACTTTTAGTCCAGTGGCAGTTTTGGCGGTGACACGGCAGAATAGAGCAGATGCTAAGTTAGGCACAGAATTTGGTCAAAAAGTTGATTTGAATAATACCAACGTCCGAGCTTTTCAACAGTATCCAGGTCTGTACCCCACCCTAGCCAAAAAAATCGTACTCAATGCTCCTTACGATCAGGTGGAGGATGTCTTGAATATTCCGGGATTAAGCGATCGCCAAAAAGAACTTTTACAAGCTAACTTAGATAACTTTACAGTCACAGAATTAGAAACCATCTTCAACGCTGGAGACGATCGCTTTAACAACGGCATCTACAGATAACTGTCTCAACAGTTAAGCTAACTAAATATACGGAATAGCAGCCTACTTCCTAAAATTAGGGAGTGGCCGCTTTTTCTCAAAATGGGAGAGACCCGTCCCACTACTCCCTAATTAAAAGCCCCTGCTACCCAAATTAGACTTTGCTGCAAATAGATATTCCTAGCCAATTTGATGTTTTAGTAGTCGGTGCTGGTGCTGCTGGACTATATACAGCACTGTGTCTACCAGAGAAATTGCGAGTTGGCTTAATTACCAAAGAAACTGTCTGTTTATCTGCCAGTGATTGGCCAAGGAGGTATTGCGGCCGCCATCGCCCCAGAAGATTCGCCTTCATTACACATTGAGGATACATTACACGCAGGTGCAGGCTTGTGCGATCGCACAGCCGTAGAATTCCTAGCCCAAAGAGCAAGTGAGTGTATTCAATCCCTGGTAAACTTGGGAGTAGCCTTTGACCGTAACGGTCAAGCTTTGGCTTTAACTTTAGAAGCCGCCCATTCTCACCCCCGCGTTCTCCATACCGCCGATAGTACAGGTAGGGAAGTCACCACCACCCTGACAGCACAAGTATTGCGTCGCCAAAACATTCAAGTGATCCAGCAAGCTTTGGCTTTGAATTTGTGGATAGAACCCCAAACCGGCAGATGTCAGGGAATCAGCCTATTCTATCAAGGTAAAATCACACCCATCAGAAGCTCTGCCGTGGTTTTGGCAACCGGTGGCGGTGGCCAAGTCTTTGCCCAAACAACTAACCCAGCCGTCAGTACAGGGGATGGGGTAGCTATGGCCTATCGAGCCGGGGCTATTCTGCGAGATTTAGAATTCGTGCAGTTTCACCCCACTTCCCTCACCTTACCGGGTGCAGACCACTTTCTGATTAGTGAAGCCGTACGTGGCGAAGGCGCACACTTGATTGATGACACTGGGCGGCGTTTTGCTTTTGATTATCATCCCGCGGGTGAACTAGCACCCAGAGATGTAGTTAGTAGAGCTATTTTCAGCCATCTTAAACACACCGCCGTTGATCTTGCTACCGCCCACGTCTGGTTAGATATGCGCCCCATATCTCCTGAGAAAATTCGTCATCGCTTTCCTAATATCATTAAAGTTTGTCAATATTGGGGAATTGATGTCTTCCACGAACCCATTCCTGTAGCCCCAGCTGCCCATTATTGGATGGGTGGTATTGTTGCTGACTTAATGAATCGCACCAACATTCCCGGTTTGTACGCAGTGGGAGAAAATGCCAGTACAGGGGTACATGGTGCCAATCGTTTGGCAAGTAACTCTTTGCTGGAATGTATTGTTTTCGGAGCCCAGATGGCAAATATTGATCTCCAAGATATGACACCATCCTCAGAAGTGCCAATAGTGCCAGTACGAGAATTCAGCCTCGATATCAGTGAATGGCAAAGCCAAAAAACACAGCTAGAAATACTGAGAAAAAATTTACCAACTTTGCTGTGGCAAAGTGCGGGAATTTGTCGGGAGCAGTCAGGTTTAGAATCAGCCATTGCCATTGTAGAATCTTGGCAAAAAGATTTTGCCGCTTTACCTTTGAGTCAATTCTTAGTTTCTTTGAGTCCTAATCAATCGGTGAGTTTCCAGATCACAGATGTGGAACAGCAATTGCGACTTTGGGCAGAAACCCGGAATTTATTAGATATAGCGCATCTGATTCTCAAAAGTGCCGCATTTAGAACTGAAAGCCGGGGTGGTCATTACCGCCTAGACTATCCTCAACCAGACCCAGATTGGCAAGTCCATACTCTAGTACAAAAATCCCAATACCATAAATCTATGATTTGGAAAGATTAGTCATTTTCCATGGCAAAAAAAAAGTCAACAATAATGTTGACTGTTGATTTTTGATGGGTGTTGATTTGACAGTCAGTACTAACAGCCAACCTTGATCAATCATCGAAAATACTGAAAGTTCTTAGGGCCAGTGTAGCCGGAAATTCTAGCCAGTTCGTCGAGGTTTTGAACCCCGCTATAGACTTCACCATTAATGATCCAAGTGGGGAAGCCTTTAATGTTGGCAGCTTGACACACTTCTGGTTGACCTTTAGGGCTGTCAGCAGCACACTCCACCATAGTATTGTTCTGTTCAAGAATCTTGTAAGCTTCTTTACCGAAAAGTTGCTTTTGTTCATGGCAGTGAGGACACCAATAGGCAACATATTCCTTAGCATCTATGGTTGTTAGGTGTCTTGCTAGTTCAATTTCTGCCTCACCAGATGTAGTGGTGATTTCCCAACCAAAAGCCGGGTCAGGATTTACTTGGGGTGTAAACCTAATTCTTTGAGGTTCTCCAGAAGTTGTACCTGAAGAATTCACCCCAGCATACACACCCAAAGTACCAATCAGTGTGATCATGGCCACAATAATAGCGGTAAAGAAAATTTGCCCCCTGTCCTCCCAAGGACGACCGATAATGGTCAAAACTAAAAGACTCACAGAGAACACAGCGGAGGCAATACAGTAATAACAAACAGCTTGGATTTGGAATGCCAGTAGGTACATTAAATAGCCACTGAAAACAGACATAGCCACGGATACTACCAACAGTAGCCACCCAGTTGAGTTTTCCAGTTGTTTGACAGTATTTTTATCACTTGGTTTCCAAGCTAAGGGAGCAACAGCCAAAATCACCATACTCACATACGCTAAAAGCCCAAATAAGGCTAAGGGCGCGGACAGGTTAAGAATGGTGATGGTTGCCCAAGGACTAGAAAGGACATCATTACAGCCCCTGGCACCAGCTTGGGCTACACAAGCGGCACTGCCTCCTGTTAACTTTTCTATGGTGATGTAACCTGTGGTCAAGGCACCAAATCCAGCGATCGCGGCCATCAATGGACGCGACCATTTATGAATCCAAGGAGTAGAACGGCGGCGAATCATAAACTGCTAATTGGTGATTGGTCATTGGTCATTGGTCATTAGTCATAGTCTGGGAAAATTACTTCCCGAACCATCCCTTGGAGTCTCCTAAGAATGTATTTTCACAGCCCCAGAAATAGACTGAATCTTGCCGTTGGGATGCCAACGAGTATGGGCAGCTTCCACAAATTGACTGACGCGAATCGGGTCAATTGGTTGCTCGATGCGACCATGGCGCTTCAGGGAACTGGAAACAATCACCCCATTTGCTGCCTGCATCAGTGTAGCAATATTTTGCCAGTTCGCTCCACTACCTATAAACACTGGAGTGCCATTTGCCTCTCCAATAGCTAGTTCCAGGTCTTCTTGGTTAGGAGGACTACCAGTAGCCCAGCCAGACAAAATTATGGCATCTGCTAAACCTCTTTCAATGGTGTCTTTCACGGCAACTGTGAGATTAGGGGAACCCAAGGGGCGGGCATGCTTCACCAACACATCAGCTAGAATTTTGACATCACAGCCTAATTCTCGGCGATAACGCAGTAATTGATGAGCTTCACCTTCAATTAATCCTTGATCCGTTGCCATCACCCCTGTCAATACATTGACGCGAATGAATTGTGCTTGGGTGGCGTAGGCGATCGCCATTGCACTTTTGCCGTCATTGCGCAAAACATTTAAACCAATGGGCAATGTCACTAAATTTTTGATTCGTTGTACCACCACAGTCATGGCACTTACAACAGCTGGATCAACTTGGTTTTTGGTAAAAGGCGCGTCAAAAAAGTTTTCCACAATAATGCCGTCCACCCCTCCACTGGCCAGGGCTGCTGCTTCTTGTTCGGCACGCTGAATTACCGCTTTGAGATTACCTCCCCAACGGGGCGAGGTGGGTAGTGGTAGTAGATGAACCACACCAATAATTGGTGTTCGAGTTTTAAATAACTGATATAAGTCCACGTCTTAGTTTTATACCTAATATTTGGGGTGCTTTGCGGGGTCTAGTGTCCACCAGTCTAGAGTCTATAATTTATTTGACTGTGCCAATTTTAGATTTTGGATTCCTCAATTTCGGATTTGTCTATTTCAGTTTTTTGAGATTTTCAATCTAACAACTCAAAGAAAATTCTTTGATTCCCTCTGCCCAGCGGCTTTTGGGCGGCACAAATCTCAAATCCTCAACGTCTCTACTACCCTCTACCTTGACCAGAGTCAACCTCATAGGGTGGTAGTGCGGGGTGGCATAGGAGAAGGTAAATCTCATATCCTTAACCTGTATGCCCTTGTGGGTGCTGTCAATCTAAAATTGCCAATCTCAAATCCAAAATTGTTTGACTGTTGACTATTGAACGCCAGTCACCCGAAGTCCGGGAACCCGCTCATGGCGCTGGCTCCTCTTGACTTTTAACTAACTAGTCAAGTGTGTTTTGAGTTGGTTGTCTTACTACCTCTTCCCTAGGTTGGAAATTATCGTAAAACCTCCTCTAAGATATGTTAAGATAAAAATAGGCTAGAAGAGGAGTTTGCCACTCACAAGACGCAAGGCAACTTCCCCCGGTTTATGCGCCCCGCCCACGCACCGTCGTCGGCAAAGCCTGACCGTCAGGGTAGGTTTACTGCTTTATTAGGCGTTGTCTCGTACTCCTGGGTCCCAATCACCTACCCAGAGAGCGCGGTTTCCCTGAGGGTAGCGACTTTTCAAAACCAGCCCTTTGGGCGGCTTCCCGACGGGTAAATTAACACAGGCGCTGCGGTAATCAAAAATACCAACAGACAAGTTAAAAAAATATAAGTGTTAAACATACTCAAAGACACTTAACCTACCCTGGGAAATAGACTAAGTAGTACATATATAATAACATGGCCGGAAAATCTCCTATGGCACTGCACCCGCGGGCAGTAGGTGGCAGTGAAAAACTGTTGTTCTAGCCACTGACTGTGTAAAGGTGTATATCACAAGAAGCGAAACCATCGCTGCTTGTTTATCCGACTAGAAAAAACGGAAAATGTTTTCAAAATATGGGTGAAAAGCCAACCATTGCCATTTCGCACCTGGGTTGCGAGAAAAATCGAATTGATACAGAACATATGCTAGGACTGCTTGTAGAAGCAGGCTATGGTGTAGATACAAATGAAGAGTTAGCAGACTATGTTATAGTTAATACTTGTAGTTTTATAGAAACAGCAAGACAAGAATCTGTCAGAACTTTAGTAGAACTGGCAGAAGCCAACAAGAAAGTTGTGATTACTGGCTGTATGGCGCAACACTTCCAGGAACAATTATTAACAGAGTTGCCGGAAGCAGTAGCACTAGTAGGCACAGGTGATTATCACAAGATTGTAAGTGTAATTGAGCGTGTAGAACAAGGAGAGCAGGTCAAAGAGGTTAGTCCAGAGCCGACCTACATTGCAGACGAGACCACACCGCGTTATCGCACTACAACTGAAGGCGTTGCCTACCTGCGAGTGGCCGAAGGATGTGATTATCGTTGTGCATTTTGTATTATTCCCCATCTACGAGGGAACCAGCGATCGCGTACTATTGAATCTATAGTTACTGAAGCGGAGCAGTTAGCCAGTCAAGGCGTGCAGGAAATTATTTTAATTTCCCAAATCACCACCAATTACGGCCTAGATATCTATGGACAACCAAAGTTAGCCGAATTGCTTCATGCTCTAGGTCGAGTAGATGTACCGTGGATCAGAATGCACTATGCATATCCCACCGGGCTGACCCCAGATGTCATAGAGGCAATCAAACAAACCAAGAATGTATTACCATATTTAGACTTGCCCCTACAACATTCTCATCCAGATATTCTGCGCTCAATGAATCGTCCCTGGCAAGGACGGGTAAATGATGGGATTATTAAACGCATCAAAGCAGCCCTACCAAACGCCGTACTCAGGACAACATTTATAGTTGGTTTTCCCGGAGAAACAGAGGAACATTTTGAGCATCTACTAGAATTCATCAAGCGCCACGAATTTGATCATGTGGGTGCATTCACCTTTTCGCCGGAGGAAGGAACACCCGCCTACAAGCTAGCTAATCAGTTACCCCAAGAGGTGATGGATGAGCGCTGGCATAGATTAATGGCGCTTCAAGAGCCAATTGCCGCCAAAAAAAATCAACAGGAAATCGGCAAAATCGTTGATGTGTTGATTGAACAAGAACACCCTGAAAGTGGAAAGCTCATAGGTCGCTCTGGCAGATTTTCCCCAGAAGTCGATGGTCAGATATATGTCGATGGGGCGGCAAAATTGGGAACCATCGTGCCAGTAGCGATTCACGGTGCTGATACATATGACCTCTACGGTGAAGTTGTCAGTAGTTAGCAAAAGTAGAAGTAGCTTTCACTGAGTGCAGTACTGCCATCTCCCAGGGTATCGACTAGAAGAGAAGTCATGTCAGAGCGGCAAAGGGTATCGCTGAGTCTACTTTCCAGAGTATCCCTCGGCGTTAGTTGACTGCGTAGCATCCTCACCTAAAAGAGGGTTGCAGACACTGTTTTTAAATCTGGCAAACCAATACAACTGCCGTCAGATTTACCAAACCAAAACCAAAAAACAAAATCTAGGAGAATTAATGACTCTTTCGTTCCAAGAATTAGGTATTTCACAAAAACGTGTTGAGCAATTAGAAAACATTGGCTTTACCACACCTACTAATATTCAAGCCCAAGCCATACCCCAACTGCTAGCAGGTCGGGATGTAGTCGGTCAATCCCAAACTGGAACGGGTAAAACAGCAGCATTTTCCCTGCCAATTTTAGAGCAGCTAGATGTGAATCACAAAGCCGTACAAGCGATGGTATTGGCACCAACCCGTGAGTTAGCAATTCAAGTTCACGATGCCATCAACCAATTCGCAGGTAACGAAGGATTGCGGATTCTGGCAATTTATGGTGGTCAGTCCATTGAACGCCAAATGATGCAACTAAAACGTGGTGTTCACATGGTCGTAGGTACACCAGGGCGGATGATTGACTTACTAGATAGGGGTTGTCTAAAACTCGATCAAGTCAAGTGGTTTGTCTTGGATGAAGCCGATGAAATGTTGAGCATGGGCTTTATTGATGATGTGATCAAAATCCTATCTCAAGCCCCCAAAGAGCGGCAAACAGCTTTATTTTCAGCAACCATGCCACCGTCAATTCGCATGATTGTTAATAAATTCCTGCGAAACCCCGCCACAGTCACCGTTGAGCAGCCAAAAGCCACACCCAACAAAATCAATCAAGTAGCTTATCTTATCCCCCGCCACTGGACAAAAGCTAAAGCATTACAGCCAATTCTAGAAATGGAAGATCCAGAAACAGCTTTAATCTTTGTGCGTACCAGAAGGACAGCGGCGGAACTCACCAATTTACTACAAGCAGCCGGTCATAGCGTGGACGAATACCACGGCGACTTGTCTCAACAAGCACGAGAGCGATTATTGACCCGATTCCGTAATCGTCAAGTGCGATGGGTAGTAGCTACTGATATTGCAGCACGGGGTTTAGATGTCGATCTGCTCTCCCATGTCATTAACTACGACTTACCAGATAGCGCCGAAACCTATGTTCACCGCATTGGTCGTACTGGTCGCGCTGGTAAAGAAGGTACAGCAATTTCATTAGTACAGCCCTTTGAGCGGCGTAAACAACAGGTATTTGAGCGCCATAACCGCCAAAATTGGCAATTGTTGTCCATTCCTACACGAGCCCAGATTGAAGCGCGACATATCCAGAAATTACAAGAACAAGTTAAAGAAGCCTTAACTGGCGAACGCCTAGCTTCATTCTTGCCCATAGTCAGCGAACTACTTGAAGAATATGATGCTCATGCGATCGCCGCAGCCGCATTACAAATTGCTTATGATCAAACTCGTCCTGCTTGGTTGCAATCAGGGGTAGACCCCCAAGATGATGAACCCTCCTCCAAGCCGAAGTTAACCAAGCGTCGTAGTGGTGAATATTCCGGTGACAGAAACCGCTCCTCCTGGAACAAATCGGACAGCAATGGTGGAGACGAAGGTAAACGAGGGACTCCCAAGCCCAAGCTGCGAACCCGCCGTGACGCTTCTGTGTCATCCTCAAATGCACTTAGAGAGTAAGGTTGATTAACTCAACCAAGGACGACTGACCTGTTCTAGTTGTCCAATTTCATCGGTGTTTAATCTCCAGCCCAAAGCGCCTGCATTTTGTTTGACATGTTGGGGAGTCTTTACCCCAGCAATGGGAATCACATTTCCTTGAGAAATTAACCAATTGAGGGCTACTTGGGCAGGAGTGCGACCATACTTTTCTCCCAGACTGTTGAGTAAAGAAATGACAGGGGCAATTTTCTGTAAACCTTCTTTACTAAACCGCGGATCCATCTTCCTCACACCACTGGGAGTTTCGGCGCACTCAGGTGTGTATTTACCTGTCAGCAATCCCTGAGCCAGGGGACTATACGCCAAAATAGTCACGCCCAATTCTTGGGCTGTGGCGGAAATTCCATTAGTTTCAATTTGGCGGCTTAATAAAGAGTAGCGGACTTGGTTCACAACTAAAGGTATTCCCCGGTACGCTAATATTTGATGGGCTTCTCGCATTTGAGTAGCTGAATAATTACTTACCCCCACCGCCGCAATTCTACCCCGCTTCACTTCATCGGCTAGGGTATTCATCAAAGTTTCTTGACTTAAAAAGAAAGCAAAGGGCCAATGGACTTGATACAGTTCAATGCGCTCTACTTGTAACCGTTTGAGACTCTCCGTTAAAGCATCTGAAACAGACTGACTTGTAAACCGCCAAGGTAAAGGGCCGAATTTAGTAGCTATTTGCACAGGTTTTGATGATGTTTGCATAAATTGCCCTAATAATTTTTCTGACAGTCCCATTCCATAAACTTCAGCAGTGTCAAAGAAAGTCACACCAGCCTCCAATGCTGCTGTAAACGCCGCCTCCAACTCTTGGGTACCGTAGCCATCGCCATAATTCCAGAAAAGTTTATCACCCCAAGCCCAAGTCCCAATACACAGGGGTGTAACACTCGGTCCATTTTGTCCTAATGTGATGTTTTCCATTTGAGAATATTATTTGATTTACATTTCTTTACGCTTTTAGTTTAACCTCAAACCCTCCATGGTTGTGCTGACTGCGTAGTATCTCGTAGATAGGACTAAAGTCTTGACTACAAACTTTGAAAGTTAGTCAGTAACTCCAAAATTCTCGTATTCCCTCATATATTTAAATCCCTAGTAACTGTTTATCCTTAGTAAAAGAAGGAATAGTTTTTGTAAACGAGAAAAAGTAGTTATGGCAAGCGGTGATGTATTTGATACTAAAGGACAATCCTTGACTGTGCCAAGGGTCAAGTTGATCACTATGTTCCGCTTAGGCTTGTTTCAAATGGGACTAAGCATGATGTCTATCTTGATTCTGGGTGTACTCAACAGAGTCATGATTCAAGAAATAGCAATTCCGGCAACATTGGTATCGCTAGTGCTAGCATTACCCGCTTTTGTCTCACCTGCCCGGATTTGGTTTGGTCAAATGTCAGACCTCAAACCTATATGGGGTTATAATCGTACTGGGTACGTTTGGCTGGGAGCAGCAGTATTTGCGATCGCATCATTTTTAGCAATACAAGTGCTCTGGCAATTAAATCTAGCTGCTAGCAGCACCAATGGCTGGGTATGGACAACCCCAACCGTCGGCTGGACAGCATTGTTATGTTTAGTTTTTGCTATATATGGTTTAGCCATTTGTGCCAGCGCCACTAGCTTTGCTGCTTTACTAGTGGACATATCCCAAGAAGATAACCGTTCTCAAGTGGTTGGCATTGTCTGGTCTATGCTGATGGTGGGGATTATTGTGGGAGCGATAATTAGTTCTAGTTTACTTGCACAATTAACACCACAAGCAGACATAGAAACTTTACAGTCAGTTGTCAACAGGTTATTTTTCCTTGTTCCAGCTATAGTCTTTGGGCTTTCAATCATTGCTACATTCGGCGTGGAAAAAAAATATTCCCAATATTCCCAACGTTCCACAACTGAGAATCGAGACGACAGCCTTGGCTTGACTAGGGCTTGGAAAATTTTGACAGCTAGTCGTCAAACAGGTTTGTTTTTCACATTTTTGCTGGTAATGACCATCAGCTTATTTATGCAAGACCCTGTTTTAGAACCCTATGCAGGTCAGGTGTTTAATATGCCTTTAGCAGAAAGCACCAGATTAAATGTTTTTTACGGTATGGGTATCTTGATATCCTACGGTATTACCGGTTTTTTGATTGTGCCGCGTTTAGGTAAACGCAGAACCGCACGTTTAGGCTGTATATTAGTGGCAATCTGTGCATTATTACTGGGTATATCAGGATTTACAGCAAATGTCGCTTTGTTGAAGTCAGGTTTGTTCCTGTTCGGTTTAGCCACTGGTTTGTTAACAACTGCAGCCGTTAGTTTAATGCTGGATCTGACAGCAACTGAAGCCGCGGGTACTTTTATTGGCGCTTGGGGATTAGCTCAGTCTGTTTCTAGGGGAGTCGCGGTAGTCATGGGCGGTACCATCTTAGATATTGGTCGTAATTTTCTCCCTTTAGAACTGGCTTATGGAATGGTATTCTTTTTAGAAGCCGTGGGTATGGTAGTGTCAATTTGGTTTCTCAACCGCGTTAATGTTAGGGAATTTCAAACCAATGCCAAACAGGCGATCGCCTCGGTTTTAGAAAGTGATTTAGACTAAATATTGGTTGAAGGAACGCCTTGGGGTGAGAATTAATTCATGAATGATTTTTGGACAGCAATTCTCGACTTTGCCGAAACCACCACTACCAGAGTGGGAAAGCAACTTATGCAAGATTTTGGGAAAGTGCAGGCTTCCCAAAAACCTGACGGTAGTTTAGTTACCCAAGCCGATAAATGGGCTGATCAGGAAATTTGTGATGCGATCGCTTCTCATTTTTCTGGTTATGGTATTTTAAGCGAAGAGAGTGACAAAGTTTTTCCCGATACAGAATGGTGTTGGGTCATAGACCCTTTGGATGGCACTACTAACTTTACTAGGGGTCTTCCCATCTGGTCAATTTCCATGGGTCTCCTGTATCGAGGTACACCCATATTTGGGTATGTTTACGTCCCCACACTAGGTCAAGCTTTTCATGGTTTCTGGGCTGGTTCCTCTGGATTAGTCACACCTTCAGGGGCTTTCCTCAACCATCACCCTATCCATAGCAGTAGTGATGATGCTACTAAAAATCACTTTTTTAACCTCTGTTCCCGTAGCACTTCCGTGATTCAAAGGGATTTTCCCTGTAAAATTCGGATGCTGGGTGTAGCTAGCTATAATTTCCTCACAGTCGCTACAGGGGCTGCATTAGGTGGTATTGAGGCTACACCCAAGGTTTGGGACATCGCCGGGGCTTGGGTGATTGTACAGGCTGCGGGTGCTAGCTGGATACCTCTCCAGGATGAGCCTTTTCCTTTGTCATCAGGGCAAGATTATAGCGATCGCTCCTTTCCTACCCTGGTTGTCAGTCGCCGGGAATTAGTACCGCTATTTACCCCATTTCTGGAAAAGTTAAAACTTTAAGTAACTGATGTCTTAGGTATTATGATACACTGTCTCATCTTCTTTGCGCCATGCTGGATCAACAATACAAATAAATACCAACGGTTCAACACCACAGTTGCGGATAAATTGCCTGGTATTGGGAGGAATATACACCGCATCCCCTGAACTGACTATTTGAGTTTGATCATCAATGTGCATTTCTCCCTGTCCACTGAGAATATAATACACTTCTGAAGTTGTCAGGGAGTGGGGTTGAGAGGTTTTCCCCACTGGTAAGGTTGCATGAGCTAAACTATACCTTAATGCCAGGGGTTGTTTATCAGGGTGTAGCAGTTCCCGCAGAATTGTATTATCTCCGGCAATGAATTCTTGACAGTCTTTGAGGTTTTGAACTAGCATAAATTAGCTTTTTCTCATGGGCGGTTTTCCCTTGCCTATTTTAGTAAAGCATGGGATTAGTTTTTGGTTGATAGTCAGAACAATCAATAGCCTCTTCTGTACTGGCAGTAGAAGGGTGTACAGTACATTTTAGGCGGTAATTATTGGTAAAGAATTGGCAGCTAGGGCAGGGGATTTGATGCATTTGTTTGGCTGTGGTCACACTATCTCGAGCTGCTGACCAAAGACTCCAAGCAAACAGAATAATTACAGTCCAAGCGGTAACAAAGCAAATAGGGATTAATAATGGTTGAATCCCCCGAATGCAAAGATTTATTAACTCTAACACGGTAACTCCTGATCAAAATTAAGAGTTAGAAGTATATTAACTGCTATATAAATCCTAGACAAGTCTAGACATTTATTTCTTACTTCAAGGGGAGCATGGGAGCGGTTAATTAAACTAAGCCGGTCGGTCACCCAACCGACTCGTCTACAAAACCGTACGTGAGATTTTCACCTCATACGGCTCCTCAGCAATATGGTTCTTGTCATGAATACCTACAAGACTTCCATCACTGGCTGTCTTCTTGTCGTGGCAATGTCTGTGTAATAGTTGTAGATTTTTATATTCATCTTTTCCACCTTTGGAAAGGGGTAGGATGTGGTCTACTTCCATTACATCACCGTCCCTAAAGTAATGCCCACATTCTGGACATTTACCCTTTTGCTTTTTGAGTAGTGTCGATACTCTTTTGTTGGCTTCGGGATGGTTTGTCATTCTTGAACTCCAATATACCCAATCACCGTCAAATGGCGAGGCGTTACCTTTAACCTTAATATGACGTACTATGGGAGTCTCTGGGTGTCTAAACAGTTTGATGAATTTATCTTCCATTTTTACTGCAAATTCCCAGTTATTGTCCCCAATTGTATGCCAGTATTTCTTGGCTATCCATTTATCAGATTTATTAGGGTGTCGGCGCTTTGCCCATCTGTAAAGCCGTCGGTAAACCTGGTTATAGATACTACTGAAGACTTCCTTACTTACTACTGATGAGTAGTAATTGCACCATCCCTTGATTATAGGGTTAAGATGACTTATCAATCCCACTTGTGGTATTGGTAAGTTTCTTTTAATGGTGCTAGAAACCTTTTCGTAATGATTCTTAACAGATTTCTTTGATGGGGTGATGATGGTTTTAAATCCTAGAATTTCCTTATGTGTGTTCATTCCTGAGTTGTATTTACCAACTGAGTATTGCCTCACATTGAAGCCAAGGAAATCAAATCCTGGTTTCTCTGATTGGTGTTCCTACAGAGTGTGAGCCAATCTGGTCTTACTAGGTTTTAATTCCAATCCCATTTCATTCAGCCATTTGACTAGGATTTCCCTGCACTGTTCAATAACTGTTAGATTTTCATGCAGGATTACAAAATCATCCGCATATCTAATGATTGATATTGCTTTAGCCTTCTTCTCTCTAGAGCCTTTACCTGATAATTCTGAAACAAATTCTTTAAGAATTTCTTCCATACCGTGTAAGGCTATATTTGCTAACAGAGGGGATATGACACCTCCTTGCGGTGTACCTTCTTCTGTAGAAAACAGGACTTTGCTATCAACCACACCTGCTTTTAACCACGCTTTGATTTGACGACGTAGTTTAGGGTAGGTGTTCAGTTTCTTTAACAATGCTTGATGGTTAATCTTGTCAAAACAATTAGCGATATCAGCATCTAATACAAATTTGGGTTTGTATCTGATAGCATTAAATATTGCTGCCATGGCATCATGACATGAGCGCCCTGGTCTGAATCCATATGAGTTAGGCTCAAACTTGGCTTCCCATTCTGGCTCTAAGGCTAGTTTGACAAGCGACTGTAAAGCCCTATCATAGATTGTAGGTATTCCTAGTGGTCTTTTCTCATCCCTTCCAGGTTTGTCGATCCCAACTCTTCTGGTTGGTTTGGGTTTAGACCCTAGTTTTAACTCTTCTACCAATTCTAATCTTTCGCTGGGTGATAAAGCTTTCACTCCATCTACACCGGCGGTTTTCTTTCCTTGGTTGTCTTGAGTTACCCTACGTGTAGCCAAAGCTTTGGCTGACCAAGACTTCATCAGCACCTTTTGGAGTCCACGAACCACCTTGACATCACCACGGGTTGAGGCTTGATAAATTCGTTTTTGGATTTTGTAAACGCGACGTTCTAACTGTTTCCAGTTAATCGTGTTCCATTCTACCGTAGTCTTTACACTCGTTTTAGACATAATTCCTACTTGAGACTTTATCTTCCATATCACCGTGAATCTGTCAGCATATCTTAGGCATTACCCTAAGCGTTCGCTTCTGACTCAATCTGACCCACTTGCAGCATCCGGTTAGCACCTACTTTTAGATTCGACCTTCTAAAAGAGCTAACAAGGGGTTACTTCGTTCCGTGTGTCCATTCTGTGTACCTTTAGAGTGATGCTTTACGCCGGGTTTCTCGGAAGTGCTTAACGGTCTGTCCACGACAGCCGTCTCCTTATCCTTTACCTTTTGGTTCCAGCCTGTCAGCCTTATTTGGCTGGTTCTGTGTAACGACGCTTCAGACACATCTTAGGAAATCTTACTCATGGGTACTTTGCTTGACGTGTACCAAGTTAGGCTCTCAGTAGGAACGCCTTTTCTCCGGTGCTTTACGGATTGATGGCTAGTCGCTACCGTAAGGGAGATGCTGTCACCCTTGCACCTAGGGGGTGGGATTTTCACCCACATGAACACGAACGGTTATAAGAATCTGGTTTTTACCAGTCTTACCTCTCATCCCTGAGCATAAATGCTCCCGATCGAGAGAACGAGTCGCACCATGTACACACAGTTATAAGAATCTGGTTTTTACCCAGTCTTACCTTCCGTCCCTGAGCATTTCTACTCATTTAGGAAGAACGAATCACACTCCCTCAGTAAGCTTTCAAGGTTTAGCCAACCTCGATAAGTTAATTGCTGCGTTTAAATCCCTGTCCATTGAATGACCACAACTTCCACAGTTGTAAATTCTTTCTTTTAGTGGCATATCTTGGATATGCCCACAATTTGAGCAGGTCTTACTTGAAGGGTAAAATCTATCCGCGATTACAATTTCACCACCAAACTTTTTAGCCTTGTATTCTAACTGGCGCTTAAATTCATAAAAACCACAATCAGCGATTACTTGAGCTAATTTATGATTTGAAATCATCCCAGAAACATTTAAATCTTCTACTACTATTTTTGCGTGGTTTTTGCATAAGAAAGTAGTGATTTGGTGAAGAGTATTTTTTCTAAGATTAGCTACTCTAGCGTGATGTTTAGCCAGTTGAATTTTAGCTTTGTGTCGGTTATTAGAACCTTTGTTTTTGCGAGCAAACTTTCTAGATAATCTTTTCAGCTTCTTTAAATTAGCTTTGTAATGCTTAGGATTAGGAAACACTACCCCAGTAGAAAGTGTAGCTAGTTCCTTAACCCCTAAATCCACCCCTACAATCTCGTGCTGCTTATCTATTGCTTTGTGTTCTTGCTTGTAAGCGAAAGCAATAAACCAGCTATTAGCAGTTTTTGATATTGTGATTGATTTACAGGTTGTGTGTGGTAAGCCTTCATAAGTTTTTACCCATCCAATCGTCGGTAGCTTTATTGATTTGCCGCCTACTGGAATCGGCTTACCTCCAGCATCAATGGTAAACGCGTCGCGATGTCCTTTATTTTTAAACTTAGGATATCCACCTTTACCGCCAAAGAATCTACAGAAAGAATCGCCTAGATGGTCAAAAGCATATTGAGTTATTTTCTGACAAATACCTTTTTGTTTAATCCACTCAAACTCAGGTTTAACATGGTTATTAAAAAATTTCTTCAGAATATATTTGTTGGGCTTTAATCCATCTTTATAAAGATTATTCCAAGTAGCTAAACCCCAGTTATAAGTAAACCTGGCAATACCTGCGTGTTTATTCATTATTATTTCTTGGGCTTTACTCAGCTTTAACTTTGTTTTGATGGATAAAAGCATTGCTCGACCTCAACACTGTATTTCTTTCTTGTCTAATTCTGTAATATCTTGTTTAGGTTCGTCAATAGCTTTTTTAAGCGTTTCCTTGATTTCCTTGGAATAATTTCTCAACCCGTACAAGCGACCAGAAAAACAATGAATGATTGCCATTAAGTCCTCGACTAATTCCTGTTGTGGAGATAGTGATTCTTGATTGGCTACAATAATTTCACATCTTACAGATGTAGCTAGTTCCAGGATGAAATCAAAAGCAAATCGGCACATTCTATCCTTATGAGCCACAACAATCGTTGAAATTTCGCCTTTTAACATCGACATCATTATTGACAGAAATTTTTTTCTTTTAAAATTTAAACCTCCACCAATTTCTGACACCCAATCATCAACAGATAATCCCCTATTTAAGCAAAAAGTTTCCATTGCGGATATTTGATTTTTTAGTTCCGGTTTTTGCCGACTAGATGATACCCGACAATAAACTATTACTTTTCGTTTTGATTCAATAGGTTTCAGTCCTTGGGCTATTAATAAGTCATCTTCAGTATAGAAACGATGTCCTGATAATGTTCTTTTAGCAGGAAGTTTCCCAACTGAATCCCATCGTTGTAATGTCTTGACTGACACCCCAATTTTCTTTGCAAACTCATGAGGTTTAAACATAAATACACTTATAGGTTTGTAGATAAGTGTATAGGTTTGTCTATTTAATTGTCAACTAGGCTACTACTCCTAACCCATCATTTTTTCCCCTGGACTAGAGAAACTAAATGCCAGCATGGCCCAGAGCTATACCAGCCACCAACATTCCCAAGACTAGGAAGGGTTGGGCGCTGGCTTGGTATTTAACGTCATTTTTCAGAGGGTCACGCAGGAAATACATATCTTGGAAGGTGATTTGGGGGATGATTAACAACAGTAAAATTGCCGCATACAAGTTTTCATGAATAGTGAGCAGGTAAACTGCAATCACCGCTTGAAAAACATCAATCATGGCTGCACAGACCCAAGCGGCTCTGGTGACACCAAACATCACAGGTAATGATTTTAATCCGAACTGGCGATCGCCTTCCACACTCTTAAAATCATTAACAATAGCAATACCCAAACCAGCCAAGCTGTAAACCACAGTGATCACGACAATTTTCCAATTCAGTTCACCAAACAACGCATGACCCGTACACCAAGGAAAAGCCATATAGCTAGCACCAAGAGCATAACCGCCTAACCAACCGTTTTGTTTGAGCTTTAATGGTGGTGCTGAATAAATATAAGCAATAAAAGAACCCAGAATAGCTATAGTTGTGATTGTGGGAAATTCATTACCAGCCCACACATCTAATACAAAAGCCAGAGCATTACCTGAGATTAACAATACCCAAATTTGGGTAATGACTTGGGGTAAGGGAATAGCACCAGAGGGAATGGGGCGGTAGGGTTCATTTACCGCGTCAATTTCCCGATCATAGTATTCATTGAGAGTTTGGGTATAACCGGCGAGTAAAGGACCCGAAAGCAACATACAAGCGGCGGACTTCAAGACATTTTCCCAAGTCCAGGTGTAATTACCCGCAGAAGCCGCACCACAGACCACCCCCCAAATCAGGGGAATCCAGGTGATGGGTTTCATCAGTTGTAAGCGGATTTTCCAGATGGACTTTTCCCCCGGTGCTGCGCCTTTCATCCCCAGTAATTGGCGAGTTTTGGCGCTGCGGTCAGCAACTGCTGTCATTTCCTGGTTGGGTTTAACTGAATCTATAGCCTCTGCTGGCTGGGAATTAGGTTTAATAGGGGTTGGTTCTGACATCAGACTTACTTATGAATGGGAAGAGGGACTAGGGAATGGGGAATAGATGGTTTTGATTACCCAATTCCCAGTACCCAGGACTTAAAAAGAAATTATCAAATAATTATTCTGAAATTTGGCTCCCGTTACCTGTCTACCAGTTAGGGACGGGGGTAGGAAGAGATTACGCCGTTGGTCTCCTGCTTCCACTGTAACTTCTGGTCCATATTGGGTAAGTTTGACTTGCTTTTTGTCAAATCCTGGCAAGAATAGGCGGACTTGACGGTTATGGGTGTCGATTTCCATGGGTTTGGGAGCCTGTAATGCTTGTTCTACAAAGTTGGGTAGAGCATCTATTAAAGGTTGCCATTCCCCTGTGGGAGAGTCGGGAACAACGCTCACCGTCAGAGGTCTAAATTCTTCCGAGAGGTTGACTTGATCTGTGGGTGACACCACCATCACACCACCCACCGTTAAACCGATTTGTTGAGCGCTACCCCACAAATAACGAGCAGTTGCTACTTGTAGGGGGTCTGGTGTAGTCACTAAGAAGGCCGCCACGTGATGAGGATCTGCAAGAGCTGCTTTTCCCTTGTCTAAGAAATTATTCACCTGGTTGGTGGGTAGAGCAAAGTTATCTGCTGTCCAGTTGACATTAAAAAAGCTGCTAATTAGCGGCTGAATTAAGGGCGATTCCGCAATCGTTTTCCCTAAATCGGAGTTGACAAATAATTGCTGAAATCGCCGCACATACCAACTCAGAGATTCTGGCATCCCCAACATTCGCAAGGTAAAGGAATCACCGGTGCCATCATAGATAATCGCGTCATATTTGCCACTGGCATCATATTCGCGGATCGCATTCAAGGCTAGGGCGCTGTCCATCCCTGGTAATACTACCAGTTCTTGACCATAAACATCTTTGAAGATGGGTGTGCGGAGGTATTGCGCCTCCAGTTTTTTCACTTCTTCCCAGCTGCGTTCTAGCAATACAGAGGATTTAAATTGCACTACCTGTAAATTGGGGGCAATTTCCTGGGGGTCAGGGGTTAGGGTTTGCTCCAGTAACATGGGTAAAACTGGTTCTGTTAACCCTGCTAGAAGTACCCGCTTACCTTGGGTTGCCAATAACTTGGCGGTGGCGATCGCAATTTTAGTACGCTCCGTACCGCCTTTGCCCAAAAATGTCAATATCAGGGACATTAGTTGATTCTCTTTTTCCCGGCAATCTGTTCTACTCCAACTTAGCACTAGGCAAATACTCTTAGCTTCTGCTTTGAGTTCTATCTATTACACTGGTTTGACTTCATCTTCAAAAAACCAAGTAGATGAATTGTCGTCAAACAGTACCACTACACCAATTCCACAGCCATCAGCGACTTTGTAGCCTTGAATAATGCCGATTTGTCCGAGTTTTTTGGCAATACTAGCAGACACGCGATCGCGCAAACGAAAAACTTTTACCTTTTGTCCAATTTCCATACTTAGTCACAATGCAATAAACCAAGTCTCAGTTTACCTGAATCAGTGACCCGGCGGTAATAGATTTGGGTCATGAGGGAAAAGAGTTAGCGCCTACAGGCCGAACAGGAACGCCTACGGGCTGATAGACTCGAAAAGTATCTAAGGTCTCAAGGAATAGACCCCCATAATTTATAACAATTAATTTATAACAAAGGTTAATTTTTGAGGAGGGCAAATCAGTCAACCGTCAACCGTCATGAGTATGTGATAATTAACACTCAGTCGGATTTATCCGACTATGGCTAACGCCACGCTACCGCTATCAGCTATTAGCCAGGGGTTTCTAACCCCTGGCGGGGTGGGCGATAGCGAAGCGCTGCTGCAAGCAGATCGCACTTTGTCCTACGGGCGCTCACCTTTATGTTCAGGGATTCCCTAAACTCAGAGTCGCCCCAGATGTAATGGTGATTTTTAATGTAGCGGGGTGGGCGATCGCGGTGTAGTCCATAATTTTTGACCCTATTTTGACTATAAAAATTAACACTCAGGTTGCTGGTTGTGAAGGAAGAAAGTCTGGAGCAGGCTCTGGAACGGTGGCGTACACAGAAAGCTCTATCCTTGGTGATGCGGTTATTAAATCGTCGCTTGGGTGAGGACTTGCTAGACTTTACCACTGTGGCTGATTTGCAAATATGGTTACAGTCTCATCTGTAGTTTATTATTAGTCAGATACCCGATTTCTAACACAAGTCGGGTATGTTGTTAAGGTTAATTTAATTCCCTAGTGGGGGTTCGTGGTAATCTGTAAAAAATACATTTCCAGCCTATTGGCTTGACAATTGAGCTAAAATATCCAAAAACCACCCATGAGAAGGGATTCTATTTTTTACAAACTATTTAAGCAATTTCCGGCTTTATTGTTTGAACTAGTGGAACCACCCCCAGCAGCTACTAATTATCAGTTTGAGTCTGTGGAAGTCAAAGAAACTTCCTTCCGCATTGATGGAGTATTTTTACCCCCCGATGATGCAGATTCTCAAGTAGTATTTTTAGCTGAGGTACAGTTTCAAAAAGATGAAGATTTGTATTTTCGGTTCTTTTCAGAATTATCTCTGTTTTTATACCGTCACTCGATTCGTTATGATGACTGGGTAGGAGTGATTATTTTTGGCTCTCGTAATTTAGAACCCAGTAATTTAAACATTCATCGTTCCCTACTGTCGGGAGGACAAGTACACCGAATCTATTTAGATGAGTTGGGGGATGTGGAGGAACAGAGTTTGGGGTTAGGGTTGATGTTGCTGACTGTTAAGGAAGGAACAGAAGCTATAGATACCGCCAGGTTTTTACTCACACAAGCACAGCAAGAGTCACAAACAGCCATAATAGATTTAGTGACGACAATTATTATTTACAAGTTTACAAACTTAAGTAGAGAGGAAATTGTCTCTATGTTGGGATTGGATTTAGTGGAACCTAGAGCTATACGGGAAGCTAAGGAAGAAGGTCTCGAACAGGGTCGCACACAGGGTCTCGAACAGGGTCGCACACAGGGTCTCGAACAGGGTCGCCAAGAGGGTCTGGAACGGGGTCTGGAACGGGGTCTGGAACGGGGTCTGGAACGGGGTTTGGAACGGGGTTTGGAACAGGGTTTGGAACAGGGTCGCACACAGGAAGCTTTATCTTTGGTGATGCGGTTATTAAATCGTCGCTTGGGTGAGGTTTCCCCCCAGTGTGGATCACAGATACAGGGGTTATCTTTATCACAGATTGAGGCTTTGGGTGAGGACTTGCTAGACTTTACCACTGTGGCTGATTTGCAAATATGGTTACAGTCTCATCTGTAGTTTATTATTAGTCAGATACCCGATTTCTAACACAAGTCGGGTATGTTGTTAAGGTTAATTTAATTCCCTAGTGGGGGTTCGTGGTAATCTGTAAAAAATACATTTCCAGCCTATTGGCTTGACAATTGAGCTAAAATATCCAAAAACCACCCATGAGAAGGGATTCTATTTTTTACAAACTATTTAAGCAATTTCCGGCTTTATTGTTTGAACTAGTGGAACCACCCCCAGCAGCTACTAATTATCAGTTTGAGTCTGTGGAAGTCAAAGAAACTTCCTTCCGCATTGATGGAGTATTTTTACCCCCCGATGATGCAGATTCTCAAGTAGTATTTTTAGCTGAGGTACAGTTTCAAAAAGATGAAGATTTGTATTTTCGGTTCTTTTCAGAATTATCTCTGTTTTTATACCGTCACTCGATTCGTTATGATGACTGGGTAGGAGTGATTATTTTTGGCTCTCGTAATTTAGAACCCAGTAATTTAAACATTCATCGTTCCCTACTGTCGGGAGGACAAGTACACCGAATCTATTTAGATGAGTTGGGGGATGTGGAGGAACAGAGTTTGGGGTTAGGGTTGATGTTGCTGACTGTTAAGGAAGGAACAGAAGCTATAGATACCGCCAGGTTTTTACTCACACAAGCACAGCAAGAGTCACAAACAGCCATAATAGATTTAGTGACGACAATTATTATTTACAAGTTTACAAACTTAAGTAGAGAGGAAATTGTCTCTATGTTGGGATTGGATTTAGTGGAACCTAGAGCTATACGGGAAGCTAAGGAAGAAGGTCTCGAACAGGGTCGCACACAGGGTCTCGAACAGGGTCTCGAACAGGGTCTGGAACGGGGTTTGGAACGGGGTCTGGAACAGGGTCGCACACAGGAAGCTTTATCTTTGGTGATGCGGTTATTAAATCGTCGCTTGGGTGAGGTTTCCCCCCAGTGTGGATCACAGATACAGGGGTTATCTTTATCACAGATTGAGGCTTTGGGTGAGGACTTGTTAGACTTTACCACTGTGGCTGATTTGCAAATATGGTTACAGTCTCATCTGTAGTTTATTATTAGTCAGATACCCGATTTCTAACACAAGTCGGGTATGTTGAGCAGTATAATCAGAAAACGCTATCAGTAATCAGTTATGAGTAAGGATTAATTAGTGGGAATTATGGGATACCCAGGGAAGCTGAGGAGTATACTGCCAATAAATCAGCAGTTAAGGGCTAAGTTGGATTTACTCAGAACCCTAGTCAGGCGAGATTTAGAAGCGCGGTATAAGGGGTCAATCCTGGGGAATTTGTGGCCATTGGTAAATCAGCTTTCACAGTTACTGATTTATACTTACGTATTTGCCATTGTCCTGAGAGTCAAGTTAAGCCTGACGAGTCTCCCCGAAAATAATTTTACCTTCGGATTGTGGTTATTTGCGGGTTTGCTTCCCTGGATTGCTTTTTCTGGGGGACTCATCCAGTCCGCTGGTTGCGTGGTAGGACAACCAAATTTAGTTAAAAAGGTGGTTTTTCCCCTAGCTTTGTTACCCTTGGTGCCAATTTTATCTACCTTTATTGAAAGTTCTTTTGGTTTAATGGCGTTGATTGTATTTGTCGCTATCCAAACTCACACATTACATACTACCCTGGCGCTGTTACCTTTGGTTTGGTTAACCCAATTACTTTTAACCACCGGTTTGGGTTATTTAGCTGCGGGGTTAACGGTTTTTTTGCGTGATGTTCCCCAAACCCTGGGGGTAGTTTTAAATATCTGGTTGTATTTAACACCAATTATTTATCCCGCTACTTCAATTCCCGAAGGTTGGCGCAATTGGGTATTTTGGTTAAATCCCCTCACGTCCATCGCCGAGGTATATCGTGATTTAATTTTAGTGGGAGAGGTGCAACATTGGGGAGAATGGGGGGTTGCTAGTATAGTCGCCTTGATTATATTTGGTTTTGGGTTTACCGTTTATAAAAAGCTGCGTCCGGCTTTTGCTGATGTCCTGTAGCAAAGTTTTTACTAATATATCCTTTCTGTGTGTCTAATGAAGCACACACCAATTCCCTATTCCCTATTCCCTATTCCCTATTCCCTATTCCCTGTTCCCTGTTCCCTGTTCCCTCAAACTAAAAAACTTTGTACCTTACGACCATGGAAAATAATATAAGATAGATATGGGTGAGGAAATTGCCATTTCACTAAAGAACATCTCCAAGTCTTACAAGCGTTATCCTCGTCCAGTAGATAAGCTCAAGGAAATTTTACTACCCAATAAAAACTACGCCCAGGAATTTTGGGCGCTCCGGGATATTAACTTACAGGTTCCCCAAGGGGAAACCTTAGGAATTATTGGTCAAAATGGTTCTGGTAAAAGCACACTTTTACAAATTATCGCCGGAACCCTCACCCCAACTACAGGTGAAGTATTTGTTAATGGTAGGGTATCCGCCCTCCTTGAACTAGGTAGCGGGTTTAACCCAGAGTTTACTGGGAGACAAAACGTATTTTTTAACGGTCAAATTTTAGGCTTAAGTCGAGAAGAAATAACAGCTAAGTTTGATGATATAGCAGCTTTTGCGGAAATTGGGGATTTTATTGACCATCCTGTGAAGACTTATTCTAGTGGGATGGTGGTCAGGTTGGCTTTTGCGGTAGTCGCTCATACAGAACCGAGTATTTTGATAGTAGATGAAGCTTTAGCTGTGGGGGATGCAAAGTTTCAAGCTCGCTGTATGAAGCGAATTCGTCAACTCAAAGAACAGGGGGTAACTATATTATTTGTTTCCCATGATGCCAGTAGTGTGAAAATGTTATGTCATAGCGCTATGTTGATGAATTCTGGCAGAATGCTAGAAATAGGTACTCCTAATGATATAGTTAACCATTATATTGCCCTGTTAAGCACAGATGATCAGCCGGAAACCGAAACCAGAATCACCCAGAGCGCCCAATTAGTTGACCAGCCTGATGATAAGAGTCCAAATAATCACTATGATGGTTTAAGTAGGCATGGTAATCAGCTAGCAGTCATTCAAGAGGTAACTATTCTGGATGACCAGGGTGAAGCAGTCACCAAATTAGAGACGGGTAAGAGTTTTGAAATTAGTATATTAATCCTAGCTCAAGGGGAGCTTTCTGATTTAGTTGTTGGTATATCCTTAAGAAATCTCATGGGTTTAGTAATTTATGGTACTAACACCCACTTACAGCAGGTTAAATTACCGGATATTCCACAAAATCAACAATTACAAGTTGTGTTTCAAGTTCCCTGCTTAATGAATAAGGGGGTTTATACGATTACGGTGGGTATACATTCCGAAACAGGCGTAAGTTATGACTGGGTGGATGAACTGGTAGTTTTTGAAGTCCATAACGGTACTTCCTGTGATGGCTTGATAGATTTAAAATCTTGTATTAGGTTCAATCTTTAGGTAATTTTTATCTTAGGTAACAGGTAACAGGTAACGCCGGAAGGATTGGGGAACACACAAAAAACAATAAAATCCAGTCACCTTTCCCTGACAAGGGGAGGGTTAGGGAGGGGTAACATAATAGTTGATACACTAATCATGACTGATCAAACATCCTCTTAGAATTCACATTAATATGTGAATTCTCTATTCTGCCTAGGTTTCGGGCATTTTTAACCCCTGGCCATGGGCATAGGCATATGATCACGAGTCTTAAATTAATATACACCTTTAGGTAGATGACAACAAAAAGCCAAATTAAACATCTATCTAAAAGTAGATGACAAAAACAAGAGGAAATGCTATATCATAATTTGTGGCACAATGTTACACTCTGGCAACTTTTGAACCAAAGAAGTGTAAAATTGATAGCCAAATAATAATATGTATGTAACAGAACTTGCAGTCAATTTTCTGTTACAATTAGTGTGGTGTTGCGTTGTATCCAACCTTGAAGGAGTGAAAATCCCAAGTTATGACAGTAACTATTGATCAAATCCAAAGTTTATATATTGCTTTCCGTGGTAAAGCGGCAGATACCCTAGGTTTAGTTCAGGGGCTGGAACTAGGCAAAACCTTGACATTGGCACAATTGGCCTCAGGTTTTGCTAATTCACCAGAAATAAACAGTTTAACTACAGATCAATTTATTGACCGGGTTTACGCAAATTTTGCGCTGCAACCAGACATAGTTGCTCGAATTAGTTTAACAGGGCGTTTAGGCGCAACACCAGATCCATCCAAACGATCTGAGTGGGTTCTGGAAACTTTACAGGGAATCCAGAATAGTCAGCGTCCCGAAGCAGAAACCCTGAGAACTAACATTGAAACTGCAAAAAATGACAGCTACGAGTTAGCTATTCAACAATTTTATGTAGCGTTACTGGGTCGGGCTGGAGAAGAAGGCGGTCTTCAAGGTGGAGTTGAGTTGTTGAAGGCTGGTACTCTATCCATTGCTCAACTTATTGATAGTACTGCTAACTCCACGGAAGCACAAGGTAAATACACAACTAATAATGAGTTTGTTAGTTTCGTATATCAAAATGCTTTTGGTCGGCCAGCTTCAGCAGAGGATCTCAGTAGATGGACTGGAAGACTCAATACTGCCACCAAAGGTGAGGTGTATCTAGAAATCCTGGGGAATGCAACTCAGGAAGACCTGAACAATTTTGACGGACGTGTTGATCAGTTAGTCGGCGGATCTCCCACTCCCGGTGGTGTCACCATTACAGACAATGTGGAGGGGACTGCTACCGGAAATATCACCTACACTTTCAGATTTGACCAACCTGCCACAGACTTTAACGCTGATGATGTTACAGTCACCAACGGGACTAAAGGAGCTTTCAACGCAGTTAGCGGTACTGAGTACACCTTAGTTGTTACACCTAATGCCAACTTTGAAGGTGATTTGACAGTGGCGGTGGAAGAGCAGAGAGTAGTTCAAGTAGTTGATACCAAAGCGCCCACAGTCACAGTTACTCCTGGTCTTAACAATACTCTCTACACCTTCAACTTCTCTGAAGCTGTAACTGGTTTTGCTGCTGAAGATATTACAGTCACCGGCGGTACAGCAGGAGCTTTCAACGAAGTCACCGCCGGTACTCAGTACACCTTAGCAGTTACTCCCACTGCAGGTGCCACACCCACCGTCAGTGTAATAGCCGGAGCCGCTGCTGATGCTGCTGGTAACCAAAGTATTGCCAGTGGTGCTTCGCCTGTTGATGCGCGACCAGAAGTTAGAATTGATGACCAACCCTTAGAGAACGGCGACTTTCTTTTCACCTTTACTTTCACAGAAAATGTCGATGGCTTTGAAGCCGGCGATATCGGCATTACAAATGGTACTCCGGGAGCTTTCAATAAAGTTAGTGACAGTGTATACACTTTATCGGTAACTCCCAATGCTAGTGCATCAGAGGTGAGAGTAGCTGTACAAGAAGGCGTAGCTACCGATGCAACGGGTAATACGAATTTTGGGCAGGAAAGCACATTTGATACTCGCAGAACTTTTGTACTCACCAATGCACTCGATAATGTACGAGGTACCAGTGGTAATGACCTGTTTGTTGGTGACAACAGTGGTGGTGGTATTGGATTTTCTAGTAGTGTCCAAGCTGGAGACCAGATCAACGGTGGAGCTGGTACAGATACCTTCCAATATTACGGTGCCAATGGTACAGTCCCGACTTTAACCAGTGTTGAACGAGTTGAATTAATCGGATTGACTAATAATATTGACTTCACCCGTTTAGCTGGTAGCGGTATTCAGGAAGTAATCATTCAATCTAACCCAACAGGCCCAGTTATCCCTAACCCAGTTATCCCTAACACTGTCATAGTAAGCCCGACAGTTTCAGGATTACAAGGGATTAGATTTGGTATTGAGGACGTTACTAATGACCCCAATATTACTGGCGATTTTGGTAATAATGCAACCACTGCTTCTGTCACCTTGAATGATTCTCAGTTGAATGCACTTAACATCTTCGGTGACAGAATCGCTACCCTCAACCTAGAAACAAATGGAAATAATGAAGTTGACACTTTAGCATTCACAAACAATGGCAATGCTCTGAGAACCATCAATATTACTGGGGATGCTGACCTAACTGTTACCAACCCAATCGCTTTAAACGATAATGCTCAGACAAGGGTTGAAGCCTCACAACACACTGGTGATTTAAACGGTGGTTTGGATGCAAACAATGATGTTTTACCCTTGATCCTTCAAGGTGGAAGCGTTGAATTTAATGGTGGTACTGGTAACAACACTGTCACGGTCAATAATACTACTGGTCGTAGCATCTTAAGAGGTGGTCCCGAAGGTAATGATAGTGATGACCGTCTGACAGTAAATGGTAATGGCAATCATGAATTAATCGGTCGTGCTGGTGATGACCGTCTGACAGTAAATGGTACCGGCAATCACACATTAATCGGCGACGATGGCGATGACACTATTATCCTGGTAGGGAATGCAGTCGATAACTGGAATCAAAATGATGTTATTAATGGTGGCAGTGATACAGATACATTGGTATTGAGGAGTAATAGAGAAACTATTGGCTTTGATAATACTGCTGCTAATATTCGCTTACTTACTGCCCTCAATGCTGCTGTTAGCATTGAAACCTTGCGATTAGAAAGGTTAGCGAACCCTCAAGCGAACCCTCCTGTTAATTTGACCACAGCAACAGTAGACGCTAGTACAATCACCGGGATTAACAACTATGAATTGTTTGCAACAACGGTTGATCTCAGTGGTGCAGCTCCCGATGACAGATTTACCCTGGAAAGTGGAGGAGGAGTTGATGCTAATGACAACACAAGATTTACAAGAACACTACAAACTTTAAATCTTAGAGAAGCAGCACAAAGTGTTAACTTAACCTTAACAACTACTCCACAGAATCCTCCACTGAATCCTGCACCAACTGTTGTTACTGCAACCTTAAATATCACTTCCAACCTAGGTGCTGCTGCAGCGGGGACAAATAACATCACCCAAATAACCAGTGATTCAAATACATTAACCATTAATGTCACAGGTAACCGAAACCTGCAGATCGCTGCTCCTACCCTCACTGGAAACAATCCTACTGGAATAACAATTAATCCAGGTCAAGCTGGCTTTACTGCCAATTTAACAGCTACCGGTACTGCTGGTGCTGACATATTAACCGGTGGTACTGGTGCTGACACCTTAACCGGTGGCGCTGGTGATGACACCTTAACCGGTGGTGCTGGTGCTGACAGATTAACCGGTGGTGCTGGTGCTAATACCTTCGTTTATCTTGCTGCTACTGACTCCACTGCTGGAACTTTAACGGGTGCGAATACAACATTCGATGTCATCACTGACTTCAAACGAACCGACAGAATTGATTTGACAGCTACAGGAACTACTGCGGCTCAGTTCGTGCCGGTCGCTGGGGTGCAAGCAGTGGTCGATGCTGCAGCGGTGGCGCTTAACCTAACTGTTGAAGATAACTTCAGAAATATTGTTAATGCAGCAGCAGGAATTGCTGGTGAGAACAGATTAAGTGCTTTTGAATTAGGAGGTAATACTTACATTTTGCGTACTGGTGGTGTTCCTGGTGCCGATAATGCTGGTACTGCAGATGACTTCTTCGTTCAACTTACTGGTACTTATACTCTAACTGCAGCAGATTTCATTTTTGCGTAGATAAATAGGAACATACCTTTTTCATAGGTTTTTCTAGGGCATAATCAACTTATGCCCTTTTTTTTGTCAGAATTAGTACTCATATCCCCGACTTCTGACTATGTTCTTGTCAGGTAGTGATAAATTTTGGTAGAAGTCGGGGATATTACCCAGCAGAGTTAACGTCCGCCGTCAAAACCCACCGCAGCGAGCGCCCCTAACACAAAGTGCGAGCGCCCACCCCGCCAGGGGTTAGAAACCCCTGTCTAATAGCTAAAGTCGGATAAATCCGACTGAGTGTTAATTCTCACAGTAAAAATAGGGTCAAAAATCATTGCTTAGAGTATTTTATGTTACCTAATAGTCCACTTCTAGTGGACTTTCGCTTTCAGACGGGGAATTAATTCCCCGGCTGGTTTATCAGCAGCGATCGCCGCGATCTGCTTGCAGCAGCGCTTCGCTATCGCTCATAGTCAACGCCCACCCCAGCCAGGGGTGAGCCAGGGGTTAGAAACCCCTGTCTAATAGCTAAAGTCGGATAAATCCGACTGAGTGTTAATTCTCACAGTAAAAATAGGGGAAAAATCATTGCTTAGAGTATTTTATGTTACCTAATAGTCCACTTCTAGTGGACTTTCGCTTTCAGCCGGGGAATTAATTCCCCGGCTGGTTTATCAGCAGCGATCGCCGCGATCTGCTTGCAGCAGCGCTTCGCTATTGCTCATAGTCAACGCCCACCCCAGCCAGGGGTGAGCCAGGGGTTAGAAACCCCTGTCTAATAGCTAAAGTCGGATAAATCCGACTGAGTGTTAATTCTCACAGTAAAAATAGGGTCAAAAATCATTGCCTAGAGTATTCTATCTTACCTACCAGTCCACTTTTAGTGGACTTTTGCTTTCAGACGCTTAATTAATTCCCCGGCTGGTTTATCAGCAGCGCTGGTGCGATCTGCTTGCAGCAGCGCTTCGCGAGCGCCCCTAACACAAAGTGCGAGCGCCCACCCCGCCAGGGGTTAGAAACCCCTGTCTAATAGCTAAAGTCGGATAAATCCGACTGAGTGTTAATTCTCACAGTAAAAATAGGGGAAAAATCATTGCTTAGAGTATTTTATGTTACCTAATAGTCCACTTTTAGTGGACTTTTGCTTTCAGCCGGGGAATTAATTCCCCGGCTGGTTTATCACCAGCGCTGGTGCGATCTGCTTGCAGCAGCGCTTCGCTATCGCCCCTACCACAAAGGTGAGCGCTCGTAGGACAAAGGCGATCTGCTTGCAGCAGCGCTTCGCGAGCGCCCCTAACACAAAGTGCGAGCGCGCACCCCGCCAGGGGTTAGAAACCCCTGTCTAATAGCTAAAGTCGGATAAATCCGACTGAGTGTTAATTCTCACAGGGAAAATAGGGTCAAAAATCATTGCCTAGAGTATTCTATCTTACCTAATAGTCCACTTTTAGTGGACTTTTGCTTTCAGCCGGGGAATTAATTCCCCGGCTGGTTTATCAGCAGCCCTGGTGCGATCTGCTTGCAGCAGCGCTTCGCTATCGCCCCTACCACAAAGTGCGAGCGCCCACCCCGCCAGGGGTTAGAAACCCCTGTCTAATAGCTAAAGTCGGATAAATCCGACTGAGTGTTAATTCTCACAGGAAAAATAGGGTAAAAAATCATTGCTTAGAGTATTTTATGTTACCTAATAGTCCACTTTTAGTGGACTTTTGCTTTCAGCCGGGGAATTAATTCCCCGGCTGGTTTATCACCAGCGCTGGTGCGATCTGCTTGCAGCAGCGCTTCGCTATCGCCCCTACCACAAAGGTGAGCGCTCGTAGGACAAAGGCGATCTGCTTGCAGCAGCGCTTCGCGAGCGCCCCTAACACAAAGTGCGAGCGCCCACCCCGCCAGGGGTTAGAAACCCCTGTCTAATAGCTAAAGTCGGATAAATCCGACTGAGTGTTAATTCTCACAGGAAAAATAGGGGAAAAAATCATTGCTTAGAGTATTTTATGTTACCTAATAGTCCACTTTTAGTGGACTTTCGCTTTCAGCCGGGGAATTAATTCCCCGGCTGGTTTATCAGCAGCCCTGGTGCGATCTGCTTGCAGCAGCGCTTCGCTATCGCCCCTACCACAAAGGTGAGCGCTCGTAGGACAAAGGCGATCTGCTTGCAGCAGCGCTTCGCGAGCGCCCCTAACACAAAGTGCGAGCGCCCACCCCGCCAGGGGTTAGAAACCCCTGTCTAATAGCTAAAGTCGGATAAATCCGACTGAGTGTTAATTCTCACAGGAAAAATAGGGGAAAAAATCATTGCTTAGAGTATTTTATGTTACCTAATAGTCCACTTTTAGTGGACTTTCGCTTTCAGCCGGGGAATTAATTCCCCGGCTGGTTTATCAGCAGCCCTGGTGCGATCTGCTTGCAGCAGCGCTTCGCTATCGCCCCTATGTTTTTTAGTTTTCCATGGTGATCGCGATCGATGAGAATATTATAGTTAACTGCTGCCAAAAATTACCCAAAATTGCTGAAATTTTCCCCAGAAATGATACATTTAAACCACAGCTATCTTTAAGGGAGAGCTAGAACTAGTTTTTTTTGTAAACCATGTTAGTCACTGTTCACTTGATGATAGGATACAGCTTAATTTAGTTAGATATGTTGAGCGATGATCGGAGAAAACAATCCCGAAATTAACGTTGATGAATTAATGGCCAAGATCCGCAATGAGGTGGCTAAACGCAAGGGTCAACCTCATCGAGTCATCAAATCATCTGACCCAGATACAAGTAATCTGACATTACACCTGAGTTATATTGAATCTTTCCTCAAAAATGCTGAGGATAGGGCATATACTCGCACCAAGTGGCCTGATAAACTCAACCGCTTTCCTTTTAATCTGAGCAAAAAGTTACAAAAAGCCACTTTAAAATTATTAAATTTTCTCTTCAAAGACCAAAGAGAAATAAATTTTAATTTGCTCCAAGCTCTCAGAGAATCTGTAGTTATCAACCAACAACTAATAGCAGAAATCTCCAGCTTAAAAACACAGATTAATGAAAATTTACAAACAGTAGATACCCAACTACAAACCACCCATGAGCGCCTACAGACAGTAGATACTCAACTACAAACCACCCATGAGCGCCTACAGACAGTAGATACCCAACTACAAACCACCCATGAGCGCCTACAAACAGTAGATACTCAACTACAAACCACCCATGAGCGCCTACAAACAGTAGATACTCAACTACAAACCACCCATGATGATTATATCAGAAATGACAGCTATGTGAAAAATGATCTCATGCAGCAGAAGCGGTTAATAGGATTATTTTTGGAGGAAGCGCGGCGACGATTACCCGCACCTTTTGATCAAGAACAGCTGCAAACCTTTGTCAATGAAGATGAACATTTGTTAGATGCTTTCTATGTGGCTTTTGAAGATTATTTCCGGGGTAGCCGTGAAGATATATTAAATAGATTAAAAGTATATTTGCCTCTGATTGAGCAAGCCAATATTGGTACACCAGACGCGCCTATTTTAGATATAGGCTGTGGGCGGGGTGAATGGTTAGAATTACTCAGGGACTCTGGATATATATCTAAAGGTATAGATATCAATAGAGTGATGATAGAGCAATGTCAAGCCAGAGCTTTGGATGTTATAGCTGCAGATGCGATCGATTATTTACAAACTTTACCAGAAAACAGTTTGGGTGCTGTCACAGGATTTCATATTATTGAGCATTTACCCTTTAAACTATTGATGCGGTTATTTGCAGAAACAGTTAGGGTGCTGAAACCCCAGGGGTTAGTAATTTTTGAAACCCCCAATCCTGAGAACATTTTAGTAGGTAGCAATAATTTTTATTTAGATCCCACCCATCACCACCCATTACCTAGCGCCACAATTCAGTTTATCGCTGAAATATCTGGTTTATGTAATATCCAAGTGATGAAATTACATCCATACCCAGAGAATCAACAAGTTAAAGGTGAAGATTTAGCCCAACGCTTTAATCATTACTTTTATGGTTGCCAAGATTATGCAATTGTAGGGTATAAATTATGAACTCAATAGCAATAGTTACACCTTGGTTTGGTAAGGAGTTAAAAGGAGGAGCAGAACAACAAGCTTGGCAAATTGCAACCCGTTTAGCGCAGCGAGGACATGAAATCGAGGTTTTGACAACCTGTTGTCAATCTTTTGCAGATGATTGGTCTGTAAATCATCTCAAACCAGGGTTAACTCAAGAACTAGGGATAAAAATTAGACGCTTTCCTGTTAATCCTAGAAATAGCACTAGGTTTGATGCAGTTAATTCTGCGATGTTAAGTTTACCATCTTCCCATTTAAGAACAGGAGTTAGTCCAGTTGTTTTAGAGGATGCAGATGTCTTTGCTCAGGAAAATATTAATTCCACTGCATTACTAAATTTTTTAAACGAAAATCAAAATAACTATCAAGCATTTATATTTATTCCCTATCTTTATGGTGTAATTTTAAATGGTTTACCCCTGGTGTCTAGCCGAGCATTTCTTCAGCCTTGTTTACATGATGAAGTTTATGCCTATTTACCACAGGTGGCTGAAATTTTTCACGCCGCTAAAGGGTTGTTATTTATTAGTGAAGGTGAAGCAGAATTAGCCAAACAGTTATATGGTCCGGGAATTATCCCCAAAAGTATAGTTGCAGGTGCTGGCATAGAATTAGAACCTCATGATAATACACCAACTATTGAAATTAAAAATTTTTACCCACAACCAGAAAAATATATTCTGTGTTTAGGTCGCAGAGATGTAACCAAAAATACTGATTTATTAGTGAGGGCTTATAGTGATTTTAAGCAAAAGCATTTAGATTCTCATTTGAAATTAGTTATTGTTGGGCCTGGTAATCCATCTTTTCTCAAGTCCATAGAAGGATTAATAGATTTAGGTCTAGTCACAGAAAATCAAAAAGCGACATTATTAGCTAATTGTTTAGCTTTATTTCAACCGAGCCAAAACGAAAGTTATTCCCGGGTGATTATGGAGGCTTGGTTCTATGGTAAGCCCGTAGCGGCTCATAGTAGTTGCTTGGCTACTGCAATGGCAGTAAAATCTGCTAAAGGTGGTTTGCTAGCAGCAACAGAAATAGAATGGTCAGAATTATTTGCTGAATTTGACCAATTAGATCAGGACACAATCACAAGATACGGCATCAATGGTCAAAAATATGCCCAAGAAAATGCTGTTTGGGATCGGGTCATAGAACGTTATGAATTGGTATTGGGTTTATCTCCACAATCCCCACCGCTGATCAATAACCTCAGTTCAGGAAAGCTGAAAGAAATCCACCAACTACTACCTAATTTAGCCTATGGTGATGCTATTTCTAATCATGCTTTAGCAATTAGAGATTATTTACGTAAGTGCGGCTATGAATCCAAGATTTTTGTCAAATATTTAGATGACCGAGTTGCTCAGGAAGCTAAAGTATTTCAACCCCATGCTATTAGTCAAACAGCAGGTTTAATCTATCATCATTCTATCGGTACCGAACTGACAGATTATGCGATCGCTCACCGGAATGTCAAATGTTTAATCTATCACAATATCACCCCCGCTGAGTTCTTTTTACCTTATCGACCAGACTTTGCCCAGATTCTGAGCAAAGGTCGTGGGGAACTCCCACAACTAGCCCAGTATTTTCCCCTTTCCTTAGGAGATTCTGCTTATAATGCTGGGGAACTTTTAGCATCTGGTTTTAGTAACCCCGGTGTATTACCCATAGCAGTAGACCCCAGTAAATGGGATATGGCTGCAGATGTGGAATTAATGGAACACCTGCAAGATGGTAAAACAAATTTATTATTTGTGGGTCGTTTAGCCCCCAATAAATGTCAAGATGATTTACTAACAGCCTTTGACCATTACCTGACCATGGATCAACAGGCCAGACTCATTTTAGTAGGACAAGGAGACCCGAAGGATCCATACTATCGACATTTACTCAACACCATAGACAAGCTCAGGCTGACACAGTTTGTCATGCTTCCAGGTCAAGTCAATGATGCTCAACTATTGGCATTTTATCGCACAGCCCACTTGTTCTGGTCAATGAGTGAACATGAAGGTTTTTGTGTACCCTTAATTGAGGCTATGTGGTTTGATATTCCCATTTTGGCTTACGCCAGCACTGCTGTACCAGAAACCTTGGGAGAGGGGGGTATACTTTTCACCACTAAGGAGGACTTAATTGCAGTGATCGCTCTTGCTAAAATTCTGGTGGGCGATCGGGGTTTAAGAGCAAAAGTAATCAATGCTCAACGTCGGCGTATAAATGATTTTTCATTGGATAATGTCCATCAAAAAATAAGTGAAATGGCTATGAGAATGTCAGATATGTAATATTTGTATAAAACTTATCCATATCAGGAGTTATAATGAGGGTTGCTTTTGTGGTGCAAAGGTGTGGATTAGAGGTAAATGGCGGTTCAGAAACTCTCTGTCTTCAAGTAGCCCAGAAAATGTCTCATTACTGGGAAACAGAAATACTGACAACCTGTGCATTAGACTATATTCAATGGCAAAATTACTATCCACCGGGAGTTACTGAAATTTCCGGTGTGACGGTGCGACGCTTCCAGGTAGCTCCCACCAGAGACATCGAAAAATTTAATTATTTGTCTGCAGAGATTTCTCATCATTTGTTAACAGCTACCCTTGAGGAGCAAGAAACCTGGATGCAAGCCCAAGGGCCAGTGTCTCCCGACTTAATTGCTTACGTTCAAAAACACAAAGATGAATATGATGCCTTTATTTTCTTTACTTATTTATATGCCACCACCTATTTAATTTTGCCATTAGTGGCAGAGAAAGCCTACTTAGTTCCCTGCGCCCATGATGAATGGCCTATTTACCTAAGTATGTGGGAAAATTTCTTTAAAAAACCACAGGGCTTTATTTTTAACACCCCAGAAGAAAGGGATTTTTTAGTAACTCGTTTTCCCCGGGTCAGTTTCAGCGGACCAATTGCGGGGGTAGCGGTAAACCCAGCGCTTACCCTGAATGCAGAAGGATTTCGGCACAAACACAATCTACATGAACCCTTTTTACTGTATGCTGGCAGAATAGACCAATCTAAGGGATGTGACCAACTTTTTGATTATTTCACCCTATTGCGAAACCAGGAATCAGGTTTAAGAAAGTTGGTTTTGTTAGGTAAGGCCGCAATGCCAATTCCCCAACATCCAGATATTATCTCATTGGGTTTTGTAGATGAACAAACCAAGTGGGATGCTTTAGCAGCTTGCGATTTACTAGTCATGTCCTCACCCTATGAGAGCCTTTCTATTGTCTTGTTAGAGGCTTGGGTAGTAGGTAAACCTGTCTTAGTTAATGGTAGATGTGATGTATTAGTGGGGCAATGTCGCCGGTCTAATGGTGGGGTTTGGTATACAAATCCAGATGAGTTTCAAGTTGCAATTGAAACAATGGATGAGTCAGTAAGCAATCGATTAGGTAAGCAAGGAAAATTATTTGTAGAAAGAAATTATATATGGACTAAGATTGAAGAAAAATATTTAAAACTACTGGAATAAGCAAAAATTTTATACTCTTTATTCTGCTATAATCCTAAATTAGCATTTTCCAATTTTAAGACGGTAGTTGAGAGGTTATTTCACTTTTTAACAAATCAAATATGAGCGAGGCACTTTTAGAACCAATACTAAGACGACTAAGACTGTGGAGAGTCCAGCCCCATATTCCCAAAAACTCCCTACTCTTGGATATAGGCTGTGGCACTAAAGCGACTTTTTTAAAAGCTATTGCGCCCCATATCAAACAAGGTTTTGGTGTTGACTTTAAAGTCAAGGACTTGCAAATGGGTAATATTCAAACCAAACAACTAAGGTTTGAGAACCATTTACCCTTTGCAGATGCAAGTTTTGAAGTAGTCACCATGCTTGCAGTTTTAGAACACATTGAGCAAGAGAGGGAGATATTACAATAAATTTACCGAGTGCTGATTCCAGGAGGCAAATTAATCTTAACAGTACCATCAGTTTGGTCACAACCTGTTTTGGAGTTTTTAGCTTATCGGCTAAAAATTGTCAGTGCTGCCGAAATTCGAGATCACAAAAGATACTATAACCGCCAGAAACTACACAGGGTTTTAGTTAATCTGACCAAATTTCAAAACTTTCATCATCAATACTTTCAGTTAGGAATGAACAATTTTTGTACAGTTGTTAAATAAAGTTTTAAGTCAAGTAAATTTATGAAATTATCTGTTGTAATTCCCTGTTATAACGAACTCGGCACAATTGGCCAAGTAATAGAAGCAGTCAAAGCCTCTCCTGTGGAAAGCATAGAAATCATTATCGTTGACGACTATTCCACAGATGGCACCAGACAATTATTACATTCTCAATTAGAATCAGAAGTAGATCAAGTTATTTATCACCATAAAAATCAGGGAAAAGGCGCAGCTTTAAGAACAGGATTTACCGCCGCCACTGGAGATATTGTTATTGTTCAAGATGCTGATTTAGAATACGACCCCCAAGAATATCCTTTAATGATTCAACCGATCATATCAGGAAAAGCTGATGTAGTTTTCGGTTCTCGCTTTCAGGGTGGTAGACCTCATAGAGTAGTCTATTATTGGCACAGGGTCGGTAATGGTTTTTTAACAATGCTATCCAATATGTTTACTAACATTAACCTGACAGACATGGAAACTTGTTATAAAGCCTTCCGCCGGGAAATAATTCAATCTATACGCATAAAAGAAAATAGATTTGGCTTTGAACCAGAAATTACAGCCAAGGTAGCCAAGATAGGATGTCGCATTTATGAAGTGGGTATTTCCTATTATGGTCGGACTTACAAAGAAGGAAAGAAGATTGGTTGGAAAGATGGATTTAGGGCGATTTATTGTATATTCAAATATAATCTATTTTAGAGCCTATTAACAATAAAATATAACTATAGTCATCCTATTTGAGTTGAAAAATTATCAGTGAGGAAAGGGAACAGGGAACAGGGAACAGAAATTGTTCATGAATCATTTAGAATTGCTATATAACATGATTACCGTACTAGAAACAATTTTCTTATTTGTTTTTTCTCTCCTAGTTTATCTTGCTAATGGAGCCACCATAAGTTCTGGTGATACAGCTCCTAATACTTTGTTAGCTTTTAATTTGTTAGAAAACCATACCCTACATTTAGATGCTTTCAAAGAAAGCTATCTTTGTACTGTAAGTTATGGTAGTTGTTACTTTTTTGCAGAAGCAAATAATGGACATTTAACTTCTGCCTATCCCATAGGAACAGCCATTGTAACTTTTCCCCTGTATGTAATTTTTTATGTATATTTAAAACTGACAGAATATTTATCAGTTCCTATAGATTTAACATCTGTAAGTTTTGAAGTCCATAGATTATTTTTTGAAAAACTAGCAGCGTCAATTACTACAGCTTTCACAGTCTCTATTTTTTATTTATCTCTGAGATTAAAGTTTAAGCGAGGGTTATCTTTAGTAACTACCTTTATATTTGCCTTTGCTACAAATACATGGATGACAAGTTCTCAAGGGCTATGGCAGCACGGAATCTCTAATTTAGCGCTGGTAAGTATTATATTTTGTTTACTAAAAGCTAATAGAGCTACAAAACACCATCGGAGTAAGTGGTTAATATTAGCAGGTATAGCTTGTGGACTTCTTCCTGGTATTCGTCCTACAAGTGCAGTATATACCATAGCAGCGATTATATACTCAGTGTTTACCTATCGGCGGCAAGCTATTTTCCTATTTTCCGGCTTAATTACAGCAGTTCCCTCTATTGTATGGAACCTATACTACTTTAATAATCTCGTTGGTGGTTACTCAAGTTCACATCTTTTTTCAGAATCACCTTATAGCTTGAATAATTTCATCGAGTCATCACTAGGAACCCTAATTAGTCCTGGGAGGGGACTGTTAATCTTCTCTCCTATCCTTGTCTATTCATTATTGGGAGCCTATCAAATTTGTCAACGCAAGTATGATCAGGATGACTTGATAGGATGTATGTCAGTCGCTGGATTTATATTACTTTTCAGTTATTTTTTGTATCGTTTTTGGTGGGCTGGTCATAGCTACGGACCTAGATTTATGACTGATATTTTACCTATTTTCTGTTATTTAATTAGCTATTATCTTGTTAATATATTTCCGAAAGTATTACCCAATTATAAAATTATCAGCTTGAAGTTATTTATATTTATAACTTTGGGTTTATTTTCCACCTTGGTTCAACTTGCAGGAGCTTTTGCTTATAATCCAGGTGTTTTATGGAATGCTATTCCTTTGAATGTAGATTTGTACCATCATAGACTTTGGGATATAAAAGATAGTCAAATAGAAAGAAATATGAGAGCATCCTTAAATCAAATTATTAAGCCAAACTTTGACAATGCAACTTATATACAGGGTCTTGATGGGGTGATTCAAAAAATTACAGATGACCAGGATCAGCCCATACAGTCACTAATATCAGTCCCACCTGGTTATGTGCAAGTATTTAAAGCTAATCTTAAAAATACAGGTGTATCCAGATGGGTTGGTTATAAGTCTGCTGTAGTAATAGGAGAAACACGGATAAGGGGACGTTTCCTAAATGAAAAAAATAATCTAATTAGTGAGGTGAGAATGTTTGTTTCTGGAAATCCCAGAACCAATGAGTTGGTCAACGCCATTGGGTCAATTAATTTTCCTCCAGAACCAGGAAAGTATAAACTAAATTTTGACTTAATAGCAGAAGGTGTGAGCGAGTTCCCTAAAATTAATGACAAGTCACTTTATGTGATAAATGTAGATGTGATCAAGCCCAAATAATTAGGAGATTGCCTTGACCCCACAAGAATTTAGTTTATTATTAATATCAGTTTTAACAAGTGTAGCTGGTCAGTTTTTCTTAAAAGCTGGCGCACTTAAATTAGGCAAAGTCAATCTAAACAATACCATTAGCCATATTTTCAGTATCATTACCATCCCGGAACTGTTAATCGGGTTGACCTGTTATGGTTTAGGTGCTGTAGCTTACATACTCTTATTAACCAGGGTGAATTTAAGTGTTGCTGGCCCTTCCATAGCATTAGTGTATGTGTTTTCAGTGTTGTTGGGTTACTTGATTTTTAAAGAAACAATTCCTCTCACTCGTCTGATAGGTTTGAGTTCTATTATCGCTGGAGTGATTTTAGTAGTTTGGCAAAAATGACCGATTAAGATAAAATTTAATAATTTTCATGGTGAAAATCCTCATTGATGCTACCCCAGTAGAACCCCAACCGAGCGGGATTGGGTTTTATGTAGCTAATTTAATATCTGCTCTGAGTGCAATACAAACAGCAGATAATTTTGAGTTAGGATTAGTTTATCAACCAGGTTTAAAAAAGTGGTTACGGGGTGATTTGCGCTTCCCTGATACTCTGAAACATTACCCCCATGGTCATGTATTTCCTTTACCGGTAAGACTATCAAATTTACTCTTAGCTTCAGGGTTTAAACCAGGTTTATCTTACTGGGAAAAATATTTTGACTCTCCAGATATCTTACATGGTACTAATTACTCAGTCTATCCTTGTCAAAATAGCCTCAAGGTAATGAATATATATGATTTGACATTTATCAAATATCCTCAGTATGTAGATGGAGTTGTCAAAACATATACAGAAAGAGTGCGGCGCTGTTTACAGTGGACAGATTTAGTATTAACAATTTCCGAAAGCTCTAAACAAGATATTATCGAATATTTGCACGTAGCACCAGAAAAAATTTATGTAACTCCCTTAGCTAGTCGCTATCATCCATCCTTCTTAGAACCAGCAAATATTCAAGAATTAGAAACAAAAATTAAATATGATTTTTCTCAACCTTATATTTTGTTTGTCAGCACCATAGAACCCAGAAAAAACATTGAAAACATCATTACTGCATTTAATTTATTAAACCAAAAATATAAAATTCCTCATCAATTAGTCTTAATAGGTAAAAAAGGATGGAACTACAAGCCAATATTTGCAGCGATTGAAAATTCACCTTGGCAAAACAAAATTCACCATTTAGAATACCTCAATAACCAATTAGTAGGATTATTTTACTCCCAAGCTGATGTATTTGTTTATCCATCCCATTATGAAGGATTCGGTTTACCTGTCTTAGAAGCAATGACTTTAGGCGCACCTGTGGTCACTGCTAACACTTCCTCCCTCCCAGAAGTTGCAGGAGATGCAGCTATATTCATTGATCCCAATGACCCGATGCAATTAGCTACGGGGATTTTAGAAGTAATTAGTAATTCTGATTTACGCCAACAATTAATTAATAAAGGTCGAGAAAGAGCCAGACTATTTTCCTGGGAAATAACAGCAAAAGAAACATTAAAGGCTTATAGGAGTATTATTTGATCAATCTCCCAAGAATTAAAGTCATAAGAGTAGCGATCGCCTGTGGGATAGTTGTCAGCCAAAAATTCTGTGCTCAAAATCTAGGCTTTGCTCGCTATCTTCTGTCGGAGTTTAGAGATAATATCGGCGCTTAGTTCATTTTCTGGTTCTACCACTTCCCTTGTGTCTAGTGAGAGTTTTACCTCTTCGGGGGTCGCCTGACCCAAATCATTGAGCAGTTTTTGGAATGAAATACTCTGCTGTTCAACGGTCTGAGCGGAAACGGGTTCAACGACATAATTTTGGGAAACTTGTCGTGTTAGGGCATAGACGATGTATTGATTTAGGGATACGCCCTCTTGGGAGGCTTGATAACTGAGTTGTTGATGGAGGCTTTCGGGTAAGCGTAGGGTGAGACGGCTCATTTTATTGATCTCCTGTCAGTTTCAGAATGAGTTCGACGGGGGACAGAACAGTTAAACCTAGGAACTGTTTTGCCCGTTGAAAATCTTTGAGGTTTGAGGTGACGATCGCCGCATTAGCGTTCATGGCACAGTCGATAATCAGATCATCACCAGGATCAGGGGAGGTAGGTCGCCACGTAAAGTAGATTTCGGTAAATTCGGTGAGGGTGAGTAACCTACCAAGGACGGGTTGTAGGTTTTGCCAACGGATGGGGGATAGTTTGCGGGTCAAAACATCTTGGTACTCATAGGCGATCGCTGTGGAAATATGAACGATAAATAATTCTCCTAACCAAGCTTCGATGATCAGCCCTGATGCGCCCCCCTGTTTGGTTAAGCCTTCTAAAACGATGTTGGTGTCGATAACCAGATGTAATGGGGCTTGCTCTGTCATGACACTACTATAGCACTGCATTCGGTGTCATTAACTGATATCTGGCGATCGCCAAAAATCTTTTGCATAATGGGGTTAAGAGTTAGAGAAATATTATGTGCTAAATTACTAGTGCTAACATCGGTATAAGCAACACCTGTGAAAGTTACACCCACTGAAATTCCTGAGGTTCATCTCATCGAACCGCAAGTATTTGCTGACTCGCGGGGTTTTTTCTGGGAATCATACAATCAGCAAAAATTTACTGAGCAATTAGGTATTACTGTCAACTTCGTCCAAGATAACCATTCTGGTTCCCAGCAGAACGTCCTGCGGGGACTCCACTATCAAATTATTCAACCCCAAGGTAAATTAGTCCGCGCTGTGGTGGGTACCATCTTTGATGTCGCTGTAGATATTAGAAAAAGTTCCCCACCTGCGGAAAATGGGTAGGTTATGAACTCAGCGCGGAGAATAAACACCAAATGTGGATACCACCGGGCTTTGCTCACGGTTTTCTCGTGCTGTCACCAACGGCAGAAGTTATTTACAAAACTACAGATTATTACTGTCGTGAAGGCGATCGCACCATTAGCTGGGATGATCCAGATTTAGGGATTGACTGGCCTATTAAAACTAAACCTATTCTATCAGATAAAGATACTCAAGGTCAAGCATTTAGAACAGCACAAATCTATGAATAAATCAATCTTACTACTGGGTAGTAAAGGTCAAGTTGGTCAAGAAATCGAAAACATTCTTGCACCCCATCACAAAATTATTCCCCTAGCACGTCCCAATATAGATTTAACTCAAACCGATCGCTTGGCGCAAATTATTAGAGATATCCAACCCCAAATCATTATTAACGCCGCCGCTTACACTGCTGTAGACAAAGCCGAAACCGAACCGGAATTAGCCACAGCCATCAATGCAACAGCGCCGGAAATTATCGCCACAGAAAGCAAAAAACTGGGTTGTTTCCTGATTCACCTGTCTACAGATTATGTCTTTGATGGTCAACAAACTCGCCCATATCAAGAAAATGATCTAACTAACCCCCTAAATATTTACGGTCAAACCAAACTAGCGGGGGAAAGAGCAATTCAACAAACCCACCCCCATCATATTATCCTGCGGACAGCTTGGGTTTATGGCAGTTTTGGTAAAAGTAACTTTGTCAAAACCATGCTGCGACTGGGTAAAGAACGCCCAGAAATTGGTGTAGTTACAGACCAAATTGGTAGTCCCACATGGGCGCGAGATATTGCGCAGGCGATCGACCAGATCATACCCCAGTGCACACCAGAAATTGCCGGCACTTACCACTATACCAATAGTGGCGTGATTAGCTGGTATGATTTCGCCGTCGCAATTTTTGCAGAAGCCCAACAACTAGGTTTTCCCCTCACACCACCCAAAGTCATCCCCATCACCACCGCCGAATATCCCACCTTAGCCCGTCGCCCAGCTTATCCTGTCCTAGCTTGTGGGAAAATATCAGAAGTTTTAGGGACTTACCCGCCCCATTGGCGACAAAGACTCAGACTCATGCTCACAGACTGGCGCTCTCAATCCAAATCACTATGAAAGCACTGATTCTCTCTGGCGGTAAAGGTACACGCCTACGCCCACTCACTTATACAGGTGCAAAACAACTCGTACCCGTTGCCAACAGACCCATTTTATGGTATGGCATTCAAGAAATGGTTGCCGCGGGTATCACTGATATTGGTATCATTATCAGCCCTGAAACCGGAACAGAAGTAAAAAATAAAACCGGGGATGGTCAACGTTTTGGCGCTAACATCACCTATATTTTACAAGACCAACCCGCCGGATTAGCTCATGCGGTCAAAGTCGCCCGTACCTTTTTAGCAGATTCACCCTTTATCATGTACTTGGGTGACAACCTCATTCAACCAGGAGACTTAAGTTACTTTCTACAAAAATTTACGCAACAACAACCAGAAGCATTAATCCTACTGCGGGAAGTTGTCAACCCTAGTGCTTTTGGTGTTGCTAAAGTAGACCACACAGGGCAAGTATTAGAACTAATTGAAAAACCCAAAGTTCCCCCATCAAATTTAGCATTAGTCGGGGTTTATTTCTTTTCCCCCATTATTCATGAAGCCATTAATCGCATCCAACCATCAAACAGAGGCGAATTAGAAATCACCGATGCGATTCAATGTTTAATTGACCACAAAAAACAAGTCATAGCCTGTAACCTAGATGGTTGGTGGCTAGATACTGGGAAAAAAGATGATTTACTAGAAGCTAACCGTTTAATTCTCGATACTTATTTAAAAGCATCTAATTTAGGTCAAGTTGACAGCAAAAGTCAGATTATTGGGCGAGTAGAAATTGGGACTAATTCCCAAATTATTAACTGTACAATTCGCGAGACCAGTAGTGATTGGCAACAATTGTTACTTAGAAAACTGCTTTATTGGCCCCTATAGCAGCATTGCTGATCACACTACCCTGATTGATACTGATTTAGAGCATAGTGTAATTTTAGAAGGTGCTAAAATTATCGGCATTAATCAGCGTATCATTGATAGCGTCATTGGACAACGCGCCCAATTAACAGTTGCGCCTCGTCGTCCTAAAGCCTTACGGTTTTTGATTGGTGATGATTCTCAAATTGAACTCATATAATTTACTTTAAAGCCTTTTTCAGGCTCATGAAGTACACACCAATTTCCTATTCCCTGTTCCGGTGTTCCGGTGTTCCCTCAAACTAAAAAAAATTGTACCTCACGAGCATGGGAAATGCTATATTAACAATGACTACCAAAAAAGCCCTCATCACTGGACTGACTGGACAAGATGGCTCCTATCTGGCGGAAATTCTCTTAACCAAAGGTTATCAAGTATTCGGACTAGTCCGTCGTTCCAGCACCAGCAACCTAGAACGTATTAGCCACCTTTCCAGCGACATTGAAATCGTATCAGGTGACCTCCTCGATCAATCTTCCTTAATGGATGTAATTACCGATTCACAACCGGATGAGATTTACAACCTTGCATCTCAAAGCTACGTCCCCCTTTCTTGGACTCAACCAGCTTTGACAGCTGAATATACAGCTTTAGGTGTTTCCCGTATCTTAGAATCTATTCGCCGCTGCAAACCAGATGTAAGATTTTACCAAGCCTCTAGCAGTGAAGTTTTTGGTCAACCTGATGAGTCACCCCAAACCGAACGCACCGCTTTTCGTCCCCGGAACCCCTACGGTGTGGCCAAAGCTTACGCCCACTGGATGACTGTTAACTATCGGCAAAAATACGACCTTTACGCCTGTTGTGGTATTACTTATACTCACGAATCACCACGACGGGGTACAGAATTTGTATTTCGTAAAATTACCCACGCCGTCGCCCAAATTAAACTGGGTTTGGCAAATGAACTAAAATTAGGTAATTTAGATGCCCGTCGTGATTGGTGCTACGCTAAAGATGCTGTTTATGCCATGTGGTTGATGTTGCAGCAACAACAGCCGGAAGATTATATTATTGCCAGTGGTGAAACTCATTCTGTGAGAGAATTAGTCGAATCTGCTTTTAACAGCGTTGGTCTCAATTGGCAAGATTATGTGACAGTTGACCCCGCTTTTTACCGTCCTGATGAACCAGTGCAGTTAGTTGGTGCTGTGGATAAAATTAAAACTGAGTTAGGTTGGCAACCTGAATATAATTTCACACAACTGGTAGAATTAATGGTTGATTATGACCTGAAAAAATTGCGGGATAGCCTCGATTAACAGCATCATGTATTGGGTTGATGAACCACAGATGAACATAATCTGTAGGTGTTTATCCTCACCTATCCTAAGAGGTTGTTTTAAAAGGTATGATTAGTGTATCAAATATTGTTTTCCCCCCACCCTCCCCATTCCCTTCACAAGGGAATGGGACTTGATTTTGTTTCTTCCCCTAATCCCTAATCCCTAATCCCCTAATCCCTAATCCCTAATCCCTAATCCCTGTTCCCTGTTCCCCTAATCCCTAATCCCTGTTCCCTGTTCCCTGTTCCCCTAATCCCTGTTCCCTGTTCCCTGTTCCCTGTTCCCCTAATCCCTAATCCCTGTTCCCTGTTCCCTGTTCCCCTAATCCCTAATCCCTGTTCCCTGTTCCCCTAATCCCTAATCCCTGTTCCCTGTTCCCTGTTCCCCTAATCCCCTGAGTTATTTAATTTTTTAGTTAAAAATTGACAAGTACAATTAATGGATTTAATCAAAACATTAGATAACCAACTAATTATAAACTTATCTATTATTTCCTCACAGCCAACAGGGATTAGTAACTATGCTCAAAATATCTTCCCTTATTTAAAATCTCTATATCCCACCTTATTAACAGCACAAAAAGACCCAGAATTTAACTGCTATCCAGTTCCCAATAATCTTACCCCCGCTCAAGGGACAAAAGGACATTTGCGCCGCTTATTGTGGACACAGTTCCAACTTCCCCAAATCTATCATCACCTCAAATCTCCCTTGTTATTTTCCCCCTTACCAGAAGCACCGCTTTATAGTAACTGTCGTTTTGTGGTCGTTTCCCACGACTTAATACCATTGCGCTTTCCCAAACCCTTATCACCCTTGACAGCTTACCATCGTTACTACGTTCCCCAAGTCCTCAAACAAGCACAACACATAATCTGCAATTCCCAAGCGACAGCAGAGGATATCATTAATTTTTATCAAATTCCCGCCAGTCAAATCACCCCCATTCTCCTAGGTTATGATCGTGAACATTTTCACCCTTTTCAAGAAAAATCACCTGACAATCCGCCATATTTTCTCTATCTAGGAAGACATGACCCTTATAAAAATTTACACCGGATTATAGCGGCTTTTGCGGAGCTACCAAATAGGGGTGAATATCAACTATGGTTAGCAGGTCCGGTTGATAGGCGTTACACTCCACTTTTACAAACCCATGTCGCAGAGTTGGGAATTACTCAACAGACAAAATTTCTCAATTACGTATCCTATGACGAACTACCAAAAATTATTTATAATGCGATCGCCCTAGTATTTCCGACCCTCTGGGAAGGGTTCGGTTTACCAGTCCTCGAAGCAATGGCTTGTGGGACCCCAGTGATTACTTCTCATCTTTCTTCCCTTCCAGAGGTAGCGGGGGAAGCAGCGATTTTAATTAATCCCTACAACCTAACAGAAATTACCGCAGCTATGCAGATAATAGCTGAAGATATGCAAATGCGATCGCACCTCTCTACCCTAGGTATAAATAGAGCCAGTCAATTCAGTTGGCAAAAAACCGGACTTGCCACTGCAGAAGTTTTATCCCGCTATTTATGAATGTTAGGCTAAAGTTATCTTACTCCAGCCTTCACACAAAAACCCTATGGTTGTGCAAACTCCCACCCAGCAATATTCTATAGAAGAATACCTCGCACTTGAAGAAACTGCTGAGTATCGCAGTGAATACCGTAACGGGGAAATTATACCCATGACTGGCGGCTCTATTAATCACAACCAAATCATTATCAATTTAGTAGTTGCTCTTAGCCTGGCTCTGAGAGAACAAGATTACCGCGTTTACACTAGTGACCTACGCTTGTGGATTCCCCATTACCAACAATACACCTATCCTGATATTCTCATCATTAAAAATCAACCCCGCTTTCAAGAGGGAAGAACCGATACAGTAATAAATCCCAGTATCATCTTTGAGGTACTTTCTAACTCTACCAGCAGTAGAGATAGGGGAGATAAATTTACTTATTACCGTTCCCTCCCGGAATTGCAAGAATATATACTAATTGACCAATATACAATTCATATTGAACAGTTTAGCAAAACTCCAGAAGGTAACTGGCTGTTAAGAGAATCTGACGCTCAAAACGGAATCTTAACTTTAGCCTCCGCAGATTGCCAAATTCCCCATAGCCAGATTTACCAGAGAATAGATTTTTGCAGTAATTCAGATTAAGAAGCTCCCAGGCCCAGAATAGACCAAACCCCGCTGCATATCCAGAGTAAGAATTGCACCATCACGAATTACCTGGGTTGCTGTTTTCACACCCACAATCACAGGGACACCCAGACGCAACCCGATGACAGCAGCGTGACTTGTTAGACTTTCCTCCTCAGTAATAATACCGGCAGCCTTACGGATGGCATCAACAAAATCCGCATCAGTCCGGGGTGCCACCAAAATATCACCGGGATTAAAATTACTCACATCCATACCAGTGTGAGCCACCCTAGCACGACCACTTACCGAACCTTGTCCCAAGCCAATACCCTGACCTAGCACAGCGGTCACCACCTCAACCTTAACTAAATCAGTGGAACCGGAAACACCTTGAAGAGTACCCGCAGTCATCACCACTAAATCACCTTCAGACAGGTAGTTATGCTCTTGAGCCACATTGATAGCAGCTTGAAAAGTCTGCCCAGTAGAAGGTAAACCTAGTACCAACAATGGTTTCACACCCCAAACCATCTGTAATTGTCGTGCCACATTCACATGGGGAGTCACAGCCAAAATCGGGGTATGGGGACGGAACTTAGAAACATTCCGAGCTGTAGCCCCTGTTTGTGTCAGGGTCATAATTGCCGCTGCGCCCAATTGTTGAGCAATTTGCCCCACAGCTTGACTAATAGCATTAGGAATAGAACGTCGCTCATCTCGGTGGGAAAGTAGGGCGGAATTTTGTGCCGCTTCCTGTTCCATGCGTTCAGCAATTCTCGCCATGGTAGCCACTGCTTCCACAGGATAATTACCCACAGCAGTTTCATTCGATAGCATCACAGCATCCGTACCATCTAAAATGGCATTAGCCACGTCTGAGACTTCAGCACGAGTAGGACGGGGATTACTCACCATACTGTCTAACATTTGGGTAGCCGTGATGATGGGAATCCCTAAGCGATTAGCTGTAGCAATCAACCGCTTTTGCAGCACAGGGACATCTTCAGCAGGTAGTTCTACACCCAAGTCACCTCTAGCCACCATCACGCCATCACATAAAGCCAGAACTTGTTCCATTTGTTCAATGGCTTCATGTTTTTCAATTTTGGCAATGACTGGAACCTGCTTACCAGTGCTAGAAATTAACTCTTTAATTTCGATGATGTCCTGGGGGTTACGTACAAAGGAAAGCGCTACCCAATCTACACCTTGATCTAGACCAAACATGAGATCCTCGCGGTCTTTGTCGGTCATGGCCTTAATGGATAGGTAAACACCCGGAAAGTTAACACCTTTATTGTTAGATAACTTACCAGCTACCGTCACACGACAATGTAAATCGCCTTTGTCAGGGTTAATATCCTCTACCACCATTTCTACTCGCCCATCGTCTAGCAGGATTTTCGCACCTACAGGCACTTCTTGGGCTAAATAGTCGTAGGTAACACAGCTAATTTCTTGGGAGCCGACAACTGGGCGATTTGTCAAGGTGAAGCGATCGCCTTTTTCTAAAATTATCGACCCATGTTCAAACTTACCTAAGCGAATTTTTGGCCCTTGCAAGTCTTGGAGAATTGCCACAGGCTGATTTAATTCAAAGGCAGTTTGCCGAATTAAGCGAATACTACGCTGATGGTCAGCATGAGTACCGTGGGAGAAGTTGAGCCGCAGTGTCGTCGCACCAGCTTCGATAATCGCCTTCAGGTTTTCTGGGCTGCTAGTGGCAGGCCCAATTGTAGCAACAATTTTTGTCCGGCGTAGAGAGTCTCTTAATTGCATAGGGGCTGATTCTAGGGGGCTATCTCTATCTAGAGATTCATATTAATTTAAGGGGCGTTTAGTTTTCAGTCTCTGTTATATCCATAACCAACAGAGGCGGAGGATGAATGGGGTGTGAGAGTCACTCGCAACAGAAATGATAATTTTACCCTGGTTAAGATTTCCCAAGATTTGTGAGATAGAGTAGATATCGTACACCAAACTGGGTTCCATCCTCCTGAATATAGATTTTTCAGTCAACTCTTTATTGGTTGCCTAGACACCCTACGCGAGCAGAAAAACTTATCTCTCGTCTGGAATCATAGCGCTATTCATCTGGGCTTCGGCAAATATCAAGTTAAATCTTGCTAAATAAAAGCTTACAAAAGTTTATTATTTACTCATGTTTATCGTATATTCGTAATGTTTCATTAAACAAGGAGTTAAGAATGCTCACATTGGAGGCACAGAAGTCACTAAAAATCCCCCCCAAGGAATTTTTAGCGCCTCCTGGTGATTTTAATCCCACACTGCTACTGTTTCTGTCCACAGTAACAATGCTGGTATTATCTAACTTTGGTTACTGGCTCTGGCAGTGGCCAGATTGGTTGTGCTTTACCATTAATACCATTGCTTTACATTGTGCAGGCACTGTGATTCACGATGCTTGTCACCAATCTGCCCATCGTAACCGAATCATTAATGCCATGTTAGGCCATGGTAGCGCCTTGATATTAGCTTTTGCCTTCCCCGTATTTACACGGGTGCATTTACAGCATCACGCCCATGTCAATGATCCTAAGAACGACCCGGATCATTACGTCTCTACAGGGGGACCGTTGTGGTTGATAGCGGTACGTTTTTTGTACCATGAGGTGTTTTTCTTTCAGCGGCGACTGTGGCGTAACTATGAACTATTAGAATGGTTCATTAGCCGCTTAATTGTCGGCACAATTTTTTATATTTCCATTCAGTATCATTTTTTAGGTTACATTCTCAATTTTTGGTTTATCCCAGCTTTTTTAGTGGGGATAGCACTAGGATTATTTTTTGATTATTTACCACATCGTCCCTTTGTGGAACGCGATCGCTGGAAAAATGCCCGGGTCTATCCTGGTAAACTCCTCAATATCCTGATTTTAGGACAGAATTACCACCTGATTCATCATCTGTGGCCTTCTATTCCTTGGTATAATTACCAACCTGCTTATTATGCAATGAAGCCGTTGTTAGATGAAAAGGGTAGTCCTCAAACATCAGGTTTATTACAAAAAAAGGACTTTTTAGAGTTTGTTTACGATATTTTTATCGGGATTAGATTTCATCGTCATCACCAATAGAAATACCCCAGCCCACCTTGGGTGGGCTGGTTTTGTGGACACAAAACGTCAAATCTCAGTAGATAGGCTTTGAGCGTAAATCACCTCAATCTTGCTACCAAGTTGCAATTTTTCTAAAGATTCCGTGAAAAACACAAAACCTTTATATGCTGTGAGATACTTATAAATTTTGGTGAAATACCCTTCACTTGTGACAATTACTAGTGGCTGCTCCATTTTGGAGAGAATGGTCAGAAAATCTTCTAGTTTTACGCACACACCAGTTACCCGCTCATTAAACATTCTCCCGCCCATGGCAGCAGGTTGAGCCGCATCACTACCGTAATAGCTCATTTCGTGTTAATTTTTACATATAATTGACAGTCAAATTTTAAACTTTTGACTTAACTGCCTGCTGTGATGATTGTAACGGCTGGGATAAACTCCAATCTGGACGTAATTTAGCAGCTTGGCGTAAATAAATATGATTAATTGGTGTAGAAGCTGGAAGGTAAGCGTGGATAAGAAACCGAATGCAACGCTCTAAGCTACCTTCGACGTGCATTTGTTGTACATCCAACATTGCCACATTATCCCACCCAGAACGCGATCGCGCAATGGCCGCCGGAAAAATCGCATCTAAATCACGTGTCACCGAAAAAGTCACACTAATCATCTTTTCTGGCTGGAGTTGATTCCTTTGTTCTAGTTGATCTATTAGTTCGGTTACCGCTTCTCTAATCCCTTCAATAGTGTTTTCAGCAACGGTTGTTGCTCCGCGAATAGCCCGCATTTGCCACTCCACGCCAAAATCCTCCTTACATTACTCATTGGTCATCAGTCATTGTAAATTTTTTACAATGACTGCTAATTATTTAAGGTCGATATAACCACAGTGGCAGACCACTGGTAGACATTTCAAATTCCAACCAATCAATTCCCGCCCCCAGCCCTGATGAAACCAGACGGCTTCCGGGTAGAACGCGACTCAATAAAGGTTTTCGTTCTTCTAGGGTATAGCAGGGTGTCTTATCCGGATCAAGACCCACCATTTCCGCCGTCCAGCGCAGTGCATCCTCTTCAGTTCCCAGACGGTCTACAACACCTAATTCTAAAGCCTGTTCCCCGGTGAAAATCCGACCATCAGCAAAAGTCTTAACAGTTTCTAGTTCTAGAGAACGCGCTTGAGCGATGGTCTTGACAAACTGCTGATAACTCACGTCAATTAACTCTTGCAGGATGCTTTGTTCTGGTCCAGTCAGTTGGCGGTCAAATGCCAAAATATCTTTGTAGGGGCCAGACTTGATGACTTGGAAGGACACACCGATTTTTTCCAGCAACCGTTCTAAGTTGTTACCCCGCAAAATCACACCAATACTACCAGTGATTGTACCAGGGTTAGCCATGATATGTTCTGCTCCCATGCCAATGTAGACACCGCCAGAAGCCGAAATATTGCCAAAGCTGGCGACGATTTTGATTTGATTGCGTAACCTCTTCAGGGCGCTGTAGATTTCTTGAGAATCGCCCACTGTACCCCCAGGACTATCAATACGCAGGAGTAAAGCGGGAAACTTTTTCTCTTCTATGGTTTTTAGGGCTTCTAACACGCGCTTGCGAGTAGAAGCACCGATAGCACCAGTAATTTCAATCCGGGCAATTTGTTTACGAAACTTAGACTTGAAAGGCCAGACCATGAGCAGTTAAAAAACCTCTGTAATACACTCAATATAAAATGCCTAGCGATGAAAAGTCTTTACCTAGTTTATTAAGAAGAATCTTTAAATAGTTCAAACCAAACCTTGCTACTCTATCAGGGTGTTCGGCCAGAAGAATATTATACTTATCGTCTTTTAGAAGCTTTGACAACTGTTTGCGGTTGTCATTTAACCCACTGCCGATTTCTTTAACAACTTTATATATTGTGTACCCCCTAGCTGTAGCATATTGGGTTAACCTTTCAGCTTGTCTTTCTAAGTTGTCTTTTGAACCATTATCAGAAACACGGCAGTAGATAGCTACAACTTTGTTAGGGTTTTGGTTAGTTTCAGGTAGATTAATAATTATGGTTCCTGTAGGTTGTTGATAACCTGTGATTACGCCGGATTTGTACCAACGCCACGCAGTTCTATAACTTATCCCTACCTTTTTTGCATAATCAGATAGTTTCATTCATTTAATGATCGTACATTCATAATATTATACTACAAATGTACATAAATGACTATAAATTCATTAAATTATTGTAGACCTAATTTACTCTAGTCCAAAAATCAGTAGGCATGGTGTTATCAGCAATCTTAATGAAATTTTTAGATTCTTTGTATATCTTTATTTAAAGGTGACGCTACAATGATAATTAATACATAATTTGCGTAACACAATAGTTGGTCAGCTATTGATTATTTAATTTAATTAATTTTTATTAAAACAAGTTAATTATATAAACCTGATAAGACTCATGTAGGTCTAGGCTCAGGACATGAAGCCATTTCTGAGTATGTGAACACAGTAAAGTGCTCTAATTACTTAAGAGTCAATGCGTAAGATTTGATAGCGGTAGTAAGCATAGGTATCGAATAGCGCCCCAACGAAACTACAAGTCAAACTAATGATCACAAGTCCATGAAGGGGATGACCGCTACCAAAGATAGAAAGAAAATGGATGATCCTCATCGTGCTGGCATCAGTAGCCCCTTGTAAAGCTGGAAAGTAACCGATGACAGGCAAAAGGAATAATACGCCCCCCACCAAGGACATAGGAGCGATAAAACTAAAAAACATAGTCAGCAGTAGGGAGCGGAGAAAGTTGGTGAAAATAGACATATACAGCAGGCTCCGTTGAGAGAGTGAACAATCGCCGAGAACTAAGATGTCATCTTCCAGAATACGTGCGATCGCTCCTTAAAAAGCAATATGTCAAAAATCTTAAGTTTTGATTAAAAAAAATCTTCACCTTTTAAATCAGATAATCTGATCGGGAAAAACTCTAAAATTATCTAAAAAACTTGCCAAACATAGCTTTCAGTCTATATCATTTCGTAATAATGGCATCAAAAATCGATTTAAACAACTTTACTTTATGAGATGACCTTTAAATTAAGTTAATGTTTCACCCAGGGAGTAGGGTTCCCCCAACCAACAGAGATCCGCTATCCTGAATGCAGTTACCGAGTTAGCTAAAAAACATTGAGTGAGACTAAATCCAAATCCAGTTTAGGAGCATGGAGTCAGCGACTGCTGGCGGCGATTTTCCTGGGTGGACAAGTAATAGTTCACCTATTGAGGGGAAAAATTAATTGGCGCAATACTGTAGAGCAAATGGCCACTGTGGGGCCAGACTCCCTATTTATTGCCCTGTTAACGGCTGTATTTGTGGGCGCAGTATTTACGATTCAGGTAGCGAGGGAGTTTATTAATTTTGGCGCTAGTAATCTAGTTGGCGGAGTCCTAGCGGTAGCATTAACAAGAGAATTATCACCAGTACTTACCGCCGTGGTTTTGGCGGGAAGAGTCGGATCCGCCTTTGCAGCCGAAATTGGGACGATGCGGGTAACCGAGCAAATCGATGCTTTATTCATCTTAAAAACAGACCCCATTGATTACCTTGTTATCCCTGACCTACTAGCTTGCTGCTTAATGCTGCCGATTTTAACCCTCCTGTCTTTAATCACGGGGATTTTAGGGGGATTAATAATTGCCACAAATATATATGGTATACCCGATACGGTATTTCTAGACTCAGCTCGCAACCTGATCAGCATTGGCGATATCATCAGCGCCTTAATTAAAGCCTGTTGCTTTGGCTTGTTAATCGCCGTCATTGGTTGCAGCTGGGGTTTAACGACCAAGGGAGGAGCAAAAGGCGTGGGACAATCCACCACAACGGCTGTTGTGACTTCCTTGCTAATTATATTTATTAGTAACTTTTTTCTCTCATGGTTAATGTTTCAGGGAGCGGGGAGTGCATTGCTAGAAGGTTTTTGACACAGGAATGGGAACTGTTCACCAATAACTCGGCAAGTTAATCAAACCCAGAACCCCTAAAATAGGATAGATGTTTACCAACAAAACAGGATGGGAAACTGTGACCAGTTCATTTACAACTGATTCCACCTCAACTGTGGAACTCCAGCCTAGTTATAATATCCCCATTGTATTGCTGATTGCTGCCATACCTCTATTGGTAGTGCAAGTTTGGGTAGGGGTGGTAATTGCATTATTGGGCTTATTTCTGTTGTTACAAACCGCAACAATACGTTTACAGTTCACCGCCACAGATTTAGATATCTATCGAGGGGAAAAATTACTGCGGCGCTTTCCCTATCAGGAATGGCAAAACTGGCGGATATTTTGGAATGGAATCCCTATCCTGTTTTATTTTAAGGAAGTCAATAGCATTCACTTTTTACCGATTTTATTTGACCCCAAAACCCTGAAATCTTGTCTAGAATCACGTTGTCCACGGATATGACCTATTTTCTGAATCCTGTGAGCCTCAATGCTCAGTGGTTTTGCATCTAGACTATATTCTTGAAACTTATTTATTTGCATTATTGTTTATGAACCCAGAGGAATCTCAAACTCCAGAACAGATGGATGAGTGGTTGGAACAAATAGAAGCAGAAAACTCATCCCCAGACTCACTGCTGGAAACAGGAGCGCCAACTTCATCTACTGATACACAACCAAATAATGCAAATCTTGTGCCAATCATACCTCATACAGAAGTGGCATTTGCCGCCATTGACTCCACAGAAGACTCAACCCTTGAAGATGCAGTACAACAACCACAAACTCCCGTCGTGGTAGAGCAACAAGATAATTCACTATCTGCTCAAGCTGAGGATACAGTGGCAGATTTGCAACGCCAAGAAGCATCCCTAAAGGCAGAAATAGCCAATCTACAAGCATCTTACAAAACCCTTCAAGAACAACTTAGTCAAACTCAAATCTCTCTGGGGCGACTTGTACAAGAGTCACTGGCGCAGTTAGAACAACGCAAACAAGCTCTGCAAATTTCTGTAGAACAACTAGAACGCCGCCAAGAACGCATTCGTAATGAAATGCGAACCACTTTTGCGGGAGCATCTCAAGATTTAGCAATTCGGGTGCAAGGCTTTAAGGATTATCTCACCGGTAGTTTACAGGATTTGGCAATGTCAGCAGAACAATTGCAACTGACACCAATCGAACCCGCCAAACCTGTGGTCACAGAGGTGAAAATCACCCAAGAACAGCCACAAACACCCCAATTTGCCCAACAACAGTTTCAAGAGACTACAAATAAAATTCGCCGCTTGATTGACCAGTATCGTAGTAACCCAGATTACTATGGTCCGCCCTGGCAATTACGCCGGACTTTTGAACCGGTTCACGCAGAACGAGTTGCTAACTGGTTCTTTAAACAAGGAGGACGCGGCGCTTTGCGAACCATGGGAAGCCGCTTGCAGAATATTCTCATTGGTTCATCTGTCGCTTCTATATTACACAGTTTATATGGCGATCGCCTCCGTACTCTGGTTTTAGCAAATTCCCCAGAACGTTTAGGTGAATGGCGGCGCGGTTTGCAAGACTGCTTAGGAATTGGTCGCACAGATTTTGGTCCTGACCAGGGTGTAGCTTTGTTTGAAACACCCGATGCTTTGGCTTTGAAGGCTGACCGACTGGTAAAGACTAATCAATTACCTTTAATTATAATTGACGATTCCGAAGAGCAAATCAGTTTAGCAATACTGCAATTTCCTCTATGGTTGGCTTTTGCACCAGACCCTAAAGCCGTGAGAAGTTACTCTGGTGAAGGGGGAGCATTCCGACTATAGCAGATGGAAACGGAGGACTTTTGTCCTCACTGCAAGCCTTGAATTTTTATGGTGTTTTGTGATTTAATTATGGCTATTTGGTTAAGTTTGTGTGGCGTGGCTTTGGTGATAGCTTATCTGTTGGGTTCTTTTCCCACTGGCTACATTGCGGGAAAGCTCTTACAGGGTATTGATATTCGCGAAGTTGGTTCGGGTTCAACCGGCGCAACTAATGTATTGCGCACTTTAGGGAAAGGCCCGGGCGCTCTGGTTTTAGTAATTGATTGCTTCAAGGGAGTTTTAGCGATCGCAGTTGTTTACTGGTTATTTTCCTTTACTCCCACTCAAAATCTTCTCCCCTCAACGCTAAATACCCAACTTTGGCAATCTTGGATGATTACTTTAGTGGGGTTATTAGCTATCCTGGGACACAGTAAATCAATTTTTCTCGGCTTCTCCGGCGGTAAGTCTGTAGCTACCAGCTTAGGAATTTTATTAGCGATGAATTGGCAAGTAGGATTAGCTACAGCCGCAGTGTTTGCTGTGTTTATAGCTATATCCAGAATTGTATCATTAAGTTCCATTGCCGGTGCGATCGCTGTGCCGATTTTGATGTTAACTCTACATCAACCCCTACCCTATATCCTGTTTGGTATTACTGGGGGAATTTACGTAATTTTCCGCCATCGTGCTAACATTCAGCGACTACTTGCAGGTATAGAGCCAAAAATCGGGCAAAAGCTAGCAACAGAAACAACTACTGATAGCTAGCTATCTAATTAATCACTTACCTGTCAGCTTCACTAGACCAATACCACCAAAGTAGAGTCCTAAAACTGCTCCTGCTAAGAGACTTTGGGTCAGGGGGTCAGTGGAAGGGGTGAGAACAGCACCGAGAACAACTGCTCCCATAATTACAAATCGCCAGCCAGAAATCATCTTTTGAGAGGAGACAATTCCCAAATTACCTAGTAATAATTGAATAATGGGAATTTGAAATGCTAAACCAGTACTAAATAATAGTAACAGCACAAATTCAAAGTATTTGTCAATAGACCATAGTTGATCTACCACATCTTCGCCGTAGCTAATGAAAAAATTCAAAGCTGCGGGAATTAATAGTAAATAAGCGAATACTAAACCCGTGACAAACAGCACACTAGAACCTAAAACCACCGGTCCGAGTAAGCTGCGTTCCCGCCGAGTTAGTCCCGGAAGAACAAACTGGATAATTTGGTAAAGAATGAAGGGGCTAGAAAGTACTAACCCACTGTAACCCGCTACTTTGATGGAAACAAAGAAATATTCCCCTGGAGCCAGTTGGAGAAACTTGACCCCTTGGGCGGGGACTTCCAGTAACTTAACAATGGGTTTCACGGCGATGAAGCAGCCAACAACACCAACTGCAACACCAATTAAAGAATAAAAAATCCGTTGTCGTAGCTCTTCTAGGTGGTCGAAAAGGGACATTTCCACTTCATCAGGCAACTCATTGAGAGCATCCGGTTCTGAGTTGCCGTATTCCTCTTGTTGGATATCAGGAGTAGTTACATCTTGTGAGGGTGTCATTAGTCATCTCAATAGGCAACATTTCTTAACTATTGTATCCGGCGAAGCAGTGACAAAACTATGTTTTTCCCAACAATGACTTACGCCAGACTAGGCTATCAGGATTTTATCTTTTCTTTTTGAATTACCTCTGGGGCAATTTGGGGTGTATCTGTGAATATCTTGCTACCTTGGCGGAAATTTCGGGGTTATAAAGTCTCAGATAATTCCAATAGTTACCAAATACTTGGCGCACGTAATTTTTAGTCTCATTAAAAGGAATATCTTCCACAAAATCATCTGGATCATCTTTGCCGATGGTCTGTAGCCATCTAGCGACGTTGCCAGGGCCAGCATTATAACTTGCGATCGCTAACATGGAGTTATTATTATACCGCCGATGGGTATAGTCTAAATACCATGTTCCCAGATTAATATTTTCGTTGGGGTCTTCTAAGTCAATTGTTTTACTATCCAACTGAATTTGGGGAGCAATCCATTCACCTGTAGTCGGCATGATCTGCATTAAACCAGTAGCACCGACCACAGATCTAATTTTTGGCTCAAACATTGATTCCTGACGCATCAAACCAATTACCAGGAGGGGATTTAACTCTCGTTGAGCCGACCATTTTTTAATTTCCTGGCGATAGAGAAAAGGATAACGGGCTTGCCCAATAACTTACCTGCTGGCTCAAAGCCTGATACTCCGCTTGTTCCTCTGGTGTTTCCCTGTCTTCGAGTCGAGAAATCAAGTTAATTCCTGCCAGATTTTGCCCTCTCACCAGGCGCATTAATCCCTCAGTAAACTGTTCTGCTACCGTGGGCTGGAGTTTATTGGTAAATTCTGTTTCCCATTGGAACCAAGCATCACGATCTTCACCGAGTAAATACAGTTCTTTGAAAGTTTCTGAACCGGCGGGGGGTACAGGTCGTTGCTCTAGAACTACTTCCGGCTGCAATTCCCTGAGGTTATCAAAATCACCCACATTCAGCCCCAGAGTTACAGCTGAACGCCAAGCATAGTAAGAGTGAGGAAATTGACTCAACACATACTCATAAGCCGCTTTAGCTTCCTTTTGTTGCCCTAGTCTGGTAGCCCATTTGCCCACCCAAAAGCCTGCTCTGGGAGCTAAAATACTATTAGGGTTCTTAGTCACAATTGGTTCTGCCCATTGCCAAGCCCCTAAGTAATCTTTGGCTTTGGCTTTCTCTTTGGCTTTGTTCCAGCGATACTCTGCGGCTTGATTAGAACTACCGTATTCACTTAATAGCAATTCCCACGCCTGTTGAGCCGACTTTTGATCATTTAGCCCCTGGTAAATTTTGGCTTTTTCTACTACTGCTATACTAGCTTGTTGAGGAAAATTAGCAATTATTCGGTCAAGATAGGGCAAAGCATCTTTACGGTTTTTAGCCAATTCAGCTAAACGCAATAGGGCTAGTCCGGTTTCCCTAGCATCGGGAAATTTTTCTACTAGTTGATTATAAATCGCCAATGCCTTTTCGGGTTGTTTACCTCCTATCTGTAAACCTCGCGCAGCGCGGTAAAGGTTGCGGGCTGTCTGGGGTGCTTTAACATAGGCATCACCAGCTCGTTCAAATTGATTATTTTCCCAGTAAGCTGTACCGACAATCTCCCAATCTATGGAAGCAACTGCTACGTTATCGCTATCGGGTTTGATATCTGATTGTTTTACTAGCTCATCTAACACACCTACTATTCCCGGTTGGTGAAAGGCGTGTTGTGCCAAAATTAACCGTAAATTTGGCTGTTGGGGATTTTCTCTTAAGCGTTTATAAATAATTTCCCAGGTGAGGGGATGTGAGGGAAACTCTGCGATCGCCCGATCATGATGTTCTGGTAGGGCGATCATATACAGCGCTCTGGCTGTTGCGGCTGCTTGGGGATAATCTCGCAGCACTCTTTGTCGTAGATTGGAGGTTTGACGACTCTCACCGAGTATGTCCTGTGCTTGGGCTTGTTTGAGTAAAATATACGCGCCCAGACTGGGGTAAGTTTTTTCTAGTCCTTCTAGAAGACTTAAGGCCTTTTCTGCTTCCCTAATATTAATTAAATCACTGGCTAACAGATAACGGGCCCGTTCTCGGTCTGGTGAAATGGAACTATTGGCGATCGCTTCTAGTTTTTCTGCTCGTTCTTGTGGAGACTGTGATACTAATGGAAATACATCTGATTTGACTTGGCTAGCTGTAGAAATTTGTTCAGACTGATTTATGGCTGAGTTGAACCATTCCCCCCAGAATGTTCTGATGTTAGGGGTAGATAGGATTGCACCTGCTGAGAAGGCAAATAAGACTGCACCAGCAATCAAAGAAATCTGTTTTTTTTGTAGTTGATTTCCCATGGATACTCCCCCAAGACTATGGTTTAAGTTTTTGCAACTTTAGCATTGCTGGCACTGGGGTGTTATTTGTCAATCATAAATATTACAAATCATCCTAAATAATCCTAAAATATCTTCATATTATGGTGGTGTTTTGCCGGGGAGGGAGACGCGATAGCTATCGCGTCTGGTATGTTTTTCCCAAGAGCCAAAACACGAGTTATCTGTCTGGTGCGTTAGCTAGTGCTGGGGTTTGCCCTTTCAAACCAATCATCAATTTGAGGGCAAATACTTTTAAGATGGGTATGCGCTGCATCATCCACAAACCTAGGCGACGAATTACTACTAGTGGTAAAAAGTTATGAGAAAACATCCTATCTAATAGATCCGTGAAAGCTAGAATTGTCAGGTTTTCTGGTTTGCGCCAGCGTTCATAGCCTTTGAGGACTTGGAGGTTACCAATATCTTTACCTGCTTTATGTGCTGTTTGTAACACTTGGGCTAAAGCCGCCGCATCTCGAATCCCCAAGTTTAAACCTTGTCCGCCGACGGGATGACAATTGTGTGCGGCATCACCAATTAAGGCTAATCTGGGGAGAACATAGCGATCGCTTTGCATCAGTTGTACTCGAAAAATAAAGCGATCGCCCAGTAATTCTAGCTTACCCATTTGATTACCATAGCGGCGGGTGAGTTCTGCCAAAAACTCCTGGTCATCTAAAGCACACAAAGCCTCTGCTTCTGCGTGGGGGGCTGTCCAGACAATACGGCAACGGTTACCAGGTAGTGGTAAAATAGCAAACGGTCCACTAGGCCAAAATCGTTCGTAGGCAGTGTTATTGTGGGGTTTCTCTGGTTTAACAAATGCTACAATACAGGACTGCCAATATTTCCAGCCAGAAGTTTTAATTCCCGCAGCTTCCCGGATACGCGATCGCGAACCATCAGCAGCGACAATTAATTTACCGCGGACTGTCTGAATTTGGTCAGCAATTTTGACATCTATAGCCACAATCTCCTGCTGATATTCTGTCTTGACCACCTCAGCGGGACATAGATAAGTCACATTCTGACAATTGTGGACAAATTCCTGTAAAGGCTCTAACAAAGCTTGGTGTTCCGCCACATAACCCAATTCTGATGTACCTAAATCATCGGTGATAAATTCCACAACATCGGGATAATCGGCATCAGAAAGGCGAACTTGGCAATATTTTGCGATTTGAGGCGATATTTTTTCCCAAACACCAATTCCTTGGTAAATGAGCGCCGAAAGCATATGAACTGCATAAGCTTGTCCCTTCGCCACTGCTGCTGATGCAACTTTGGCCTCAATTAGCAGAATACTTAAGCCAGAGTCCTTTAAAGCTGCGGCTAAGGTTAAACCAATAATTCCACCGCCGACAATGACCAGATCATAGTCATATCCCTGATGATCTGGCGGTGTTTGTTGAGGAGAAATTTTTTGATGTAGCTGTGTGATCACCATTGTTAAGATTAATTAAGGCATCCTAATTATTATTTTTACGCAAACAGACAAATCCGTGCAAATATGGCCGGATTAATTAACCATAGATATAGATGATAGATGGTGCGCTACCCCACCCAGGATATTCGTCTAGGGTACACAGATAATCTTGACTGTAACTCCAAAGCAAGTCCGCCAAGAAATGGAAGCTGTGGGTTTAGTTTGGCGAGAAACCAAAAACTTGTTACCTCAGCAACACTTAATGATATTTGAAAAGCGGGTATAATATCTATACAGACTTATTGAGGACTTAAGTCCTCAATCAAAACCTTTAATTACCGGAGTGGCATCAGGCTAACGCTTTTGGCCACACTATCCCAAACTATCCAACTACAAGAATTATCCACATCTTCTGGATTATTGGTAACTTTAAAATACAGCTTTCCCTGTCCCTTGCGTTCAATGGCAAAGTCGGCATTTTGGGCGTAAACTACTGTAAATCCTTTGTCCCTCAAGCAATACATAGCCCAAGCCTTCAATGATTGCTTCTGTGGTTCATGGGGAATAGGTGGTTTTGTAATGGTTTCTTGGATAACTTGAAATATCTCCATTAGTTTCTCAGGGAAAATAAAATCGTTGTAGTGGAGGCATTTGTCCCGATACTAGTTTACCTCATCACAGAATGCAATGTGCTGTTTAGGTCTTGATGATGTTAATTTACACCAGACCGATTCGGTTTGAATAAACTTTCTGATGCGGTTTTAATCACAATATACAAAACTGGCACCACAAACAAACTTAAAAAAGTAGCGATTAACATCCCGCCAAATACTGCAGTTCCCAAGGACTGACGACTTCCTGCACCCGCACCGGTAGCAATGGTTAAGGGGAAAATACCCAGAAGTGTGGAAAATGCTGTCATTAAAATCGGGCGTAAACGTTCCTGTGCAGCTTCTACTGCGGCCTTAGTAATAGAAAGCCCTTCATTCCGTAATTGGTTGGCAAATTCTACGATTAAAATCGCGTTTTTACTCGCCAAACCAATCAGCATGACTAGACCGATTTGACAATAAATATCATTAGGAAAACCCCGCATTGATTGAGCCACAAGTGCGCCAAAAATTGCTAAAGGAACCGCTAAGAGGATAATTAGGGGGTCTATGTAGTTCTCATACTGAGCAGCCAAAACTAAAAAGACAAAGACAATTCCTAACCCAAAAATAATGGGTGCTAAACCGCCAGATTCTATTTCTTCCAATGCAGTTCCTGACCACTCATAACCAAAACCGGGTGGTAATACTTCTGCTGCTAACTGTTCCATGGTCTGAATGGCGCTTCCAGAACTAAATCCAGGGGACGCAGAACCATTGATTTCAATGGAGCGAAATAGATTATAGTGATTAATTACTTGCGCTCCCACAACCGAAGTAGTTTTAATTAAGTTTCTCAAGGGAATCATTTGATTAGTTTGAGAACGCACAACTAGTTGCTCAATATCCTGGGGGTTAGAGCGAAACTGTTTATCTGCCTGGACATATACGCGATAATTACGCTGTTGGAGGTTGAAATCATTAACATATTGAGAACCCAAAGCAGTTTGCAGAGTCCCAAAGATGTCATCTATGGAAACTTGCAGGGCTTTGGCTCGATTCCGATCTACTTCTACCAGTAATTGGGGTGTTTGCGCCGCAAAAGTAGTGAATACGGCTTGTAATCCTGGTGTTTGGTTGGCGCGGCCTAGCAGTTGACCCATGGATTGGACTAAACCTTGTAGGTCACTACCACCTCTACGGTCTTGCAGTTGAAGTTGGAATCCGCCAAAGTTACCTAACCCCTGAATCGGTGGGGGATTTACGGGAAAGACTCTGGCTTCTGGGATGGCGAATAGTTTCCCTCGTAATTTACCGAGTATGGCCTGTACTGATTGGTCAGGTCTGCTGCGTTCTGCCCAAGGTTGAAGGGTAGTAAATATAATACCATTATTAACAGTACTACCACTGAAACCAAAGCCACCCACTGCGAAGGTTCCCACGACTTCGGGAATTTGCAGGATTTCTTTTTCTACCTGGGCAATCACATCACTAGTATATTGCAGTGAAACTCCTTGTGGTCCTTGGACTAGTGTAATAAAAAAACCTTCGTCTTCTTCTGGGAGAAAAGCTGTAGGTACTGTAGTATAAAGCCAAGCAGTCATTCCCAAAGAAACGATGAATAGTCCGATGATCATATTTTTCCAGCGGACTATCAGGTGAAGCGATCGCTGATATAGTGTTCTTACCAAGTCAATAAACTGATTAATCTGGTAAAATACCCAACCCAGCCAGACCTGATAGCGATAGCGTGGCAGTTGGTTCCATAGGTTGTTGTCGTTGGCGTAGGAGTAAGGCACACAAAGAGGGTGTGAGAGTCAAAGCCAGAAAAGTAGAAATCACAATGGAAAAGGCGATGGTCAGGGCAAATTGGCGATACAGTGCGCCCGTGGTTCCCGGAAAAAATGCCACGGGAACAAACACAGCCATCAGCACCAAGGATGTAGCAATCACTGCACCAAACAATTCAGCCATAGATTCACTGGCCGCCTGGCGAGGACTCATTCCCTTATCCTGGATAAAACGGCTGATTTGCTCAACCACCACAATGGCATCATCTACCACCATCCCCGATGCTAAAGTCAGACCAAACAAAGTTAAACTATTAATAGAAAAGTCAAAAATCCGAGCAAAAATAAACGTCCCAATTAAAGATAGGGGAACTGTGAGAGCGGGAATTAAAGTCGTGCGCCAGTCCTGCAAAAAGACAAAAATTACAATCACAACTAGTACTACTGCTGTAATTAGAGTCTTGATCACCTCTGACATGGACTCTTCCACAAAGCGTGTAGTGTCAAAGGCCACCTGATACTGTATTCCCGGCGGAAAATTGGGAGCCAGTCGCGCCATTTCTTCCCTAACCCCCCGGGCGACATCTAAAGCATTACTCCCAGGAAGCTGATAAATCCCCAAGCCTACAGCATCTTTAGCGCGATATCGCAAAAAGGTATTGTAATTTTCCGCACCCAGTTCTACCCTACCGACATCTTTCAGCTTAATTAACGTGCCATCATCGTTACTTTTCAGGATAATTTCGGCAAATTCTTCCGGTTCTGTGAGTCTACTGGCAGCACGGACATCAATTTGATATCTTTGCCCTTCTGGAGCCGGTTCTTGACCAATTCTCCCGGCGCTCACCTGCAAATTTTGTTCCTTCAGGGTATTAACTACATCCTCAGTTGTCAGCCGCCGACTAGCCAGGCGATTGGGATCCAACCATAGACGCATTGCATAACGACGTTCACCAAAGATAACGACATTACCAACACCTTTAACCCTTTTTAAGACATCTGCTAAATAAAGGTCGGCATAGTTACTTAAAAATATATTGTCATACTGGTTATTCTCAGCAAATAGACCAATAGCTAAGATAATATTGTTAGATTGCTTTGTCACCCTTACGCCTGTTCGCTGTACAGCTTCTGGGAGTTGGGGCCCGGCTATAGATACCCGATTTTGCACATCCACAGCTGCAATATCTGGATTGCGGGATGAGTCGAAGGTGGCTGTAATTGTACTCGATCCATCGTTACTACTACTAGAAGTAATGTAGCGGATACCTTGAATACCGTTGATTTGCCTTTCTAAGATATTCGTCACACCGCTTTCTACGTCCTCAGCACTAGCTCCGCTATAGTTGGCGGTGACGTTGATTTGAGTGGGAGCAATATCCGGGAAACGAGCAATGGGAAGTGTGGGAATACTAATCAACCCCAACAACAGCACAATTAATGCACAAACTGTGCTAAATACGGGTCTTTTGATAAAGAAATCAATAAACATAAGAAAATGAGGGAATGAGGAATTGTGGTGTCTCGGCGCTTTTACTGAGGCATCTTTTCAGGTAAAGGCATGATAGGCACACCATTAGTGAGATTGAGAATACCAGAAACAACAATTTTATCCCCGGGTTCGAGTCCCTCAATAACGTGATAATCGTTTCCTTGAATAGCTCCCAACTTCACGGGTTTTTGCTGGGCTACTAGGTTCGGCATTCCCGGTTGGGATTCTCTCGGCTCTTGAGCTACAAATACAAAAGTCTGTCCACCCATCCGAGATATTGCTTCAGCGGGAATTAAGATTCCGGGACGTTCATCCCAGATCACTTGGGCTTGGACGTTCAGGCGGTTGAGTATTAGCTTGGTGTTATTGACAAAGGTGGCTTTAGCTAAGATATTCTGAGTATTTGCCTGGATATTCGGTGAAATAAAACTTATTTTGCCTGATCTAGCGGGTTTGCCTTCAGCATCTAGTATTTTTACGGGTAATCCCACCCGCAACCTTTCACCTTGATGGAAAGGGACAGATAAGTTTAATTCCAAAGTGTCATTTTTATTCAGTGTGGTGAGTTCGTCTCCCTCCTTGACAAAATCTCCCACCTTCACGGGGATATCACCGAGAATACCAGTCAGAGGAGCGACAATATTTGTGTACTGCTTTTGCACTTCGGCTACCTGAACTTGGGCTGCGGCTTCCATAACTTGAGAACGGGCTTGAGCAATTTCTTCAGCACGGGGCCGTTCTGTAGTTGTTTGAGATTTTGCTTTTCTAGTTCTACAGATGCAGCTAGTTCATTAATATCAGCGCTTCTGCTTTTGCGAAGTTGTTCGAGTCGTCTTTGAGCTTCTTCGAGTCTAGCCTCGGCGCTTCTTTGTTCTCTGAGAAATCCTTCTAATTGGTCTTGGGAAACAGCTCCGTCTTCCTTTAATTTTTGGTATCGCCTAGCTCTTGATTGTGCTAATTCCAAATCAGCTTTAGCTACCTCAATTTGAGCTTCAAGTCTGGGCAATTTCTTGTGGACGCGCTCCACCTTTAGCATTTTGTAGGCGAGCTTCGGCTTGAGCTAATCTAGCCTTGGCTTGGGCAATTTCTTCGGGACGTGTACCTGCTGTGAGTTCTGCTAGTCGAGCTTGGGTGCGGTCTAATGTTGCTTTTGCTTGTCGTAAGCGGGCTTGGGTATCGTTATTTTGCAGGCGAATAATCACTTTCCCTTGTTGCACGCGATCGCCTTCTTTAAATAGAATTTCACTAATGCGCCCGTCAATCTCTGGCTTAATTGCTACTGAGCCTGGAGATGCCAAAAAGCCGCCAATTACTGAACTTTCTTGTATGGTTGTAGTTTCTACTGTAGCTAACTTTACAGGAATTCCCATGGGTTGGCCAGCCCGTACTCCGCCTCTATCTACCCTACCTGCAAAGCTATTTTGCCACCACCGCCAACCCAAGCCACCCCCTGCAATTAGGAGAATCAGCAGCCAGATTAAGTACCAGGGCCGCTTTTTCCTTGGTTTCAATGTTTGTTGTTGCTGTTCAATGTGACTGTAATTGTTAACCGCAGACTTTTCAGTTTCTCTGGAAACTGGAGACTCAGGAAATTCAGAGTTCGCCATTGTTATATTCTCATATCTATTAATTGCTGTTAAGACTCAAGTCAACAAATAAGAATGTAGCTTTATGTAAGCGAATGCTTGCATTATACACAAATGAGAAGATATTTTCTAGGAAATAGAACGATTTAATAGCTATAGCTAACAACTGTGTAGATATATGTTAATTAAACATATTAAGAGGGAAAATAGCATTTTTTTGGCTTAGAATCTATCTTTCATTCCTCGTAAACGAGCGAAAGTTTGTACTGGGTCGCTACTCTTGACAGCTAACTGTAATGAGGGTTTGTCCCAACCTAAAAAGGGATTGGTCAGCTTTTCCACCCCCAACCATGAGGGAACAGTAGCCTCCTGGCGACTACGAAAGTTGTATACTTCCTTGTAGCGCTTTTGTAAAACGCTATTATCAGGATCTACAGTCAGAGCAAACTCCAGATTTTTTAAAGTGTACTCATGGGCACACCACACACGAGTATTGTCTGGGAGATTGCGTAGTTGAGCCAAAGAGTTGACCATTTGGGTCGGTGTACCTTCAAATAAGCGACCGCAACCCCCTGCAAACAAAGTATCACCACAGAATAACTCTCCAGGTTCACTCAGTTTTGTGGGGGGGAAATAGTAAGCGATATGAGCGCGGGTGTGACCAGGAACAAAAAGAACCGTGGCGGTGCGATCGCCAAACTCCACACTATCTCCCGGTTGCAAAAATACCTGTTGTCCGGGAATTCTCCCCTGATCCTCAGCACCACCATACACCGTCAACTTAGGGAAATGTCTAATTAACTCCTGATTTCCACCCACATGGTCGTGATGATGATGAGTGTGAAAAATTGCCACTAACTCGGTCTTTAGTTCTGCAAGTTGTTTTAATACTGGTTCAGCTACTGCGGGGTCAACCACAGCAGCAAGATTTTGTTGAGCATCGTGGAGCAAAAATATGTAGTTGTCTGACAGTGCATTAAGACGGATTACCTGCATTTTCTCTTATTCCCACCGATCATACTGGTGTATGATTATGATAAAACTATATCGGGCACGAGCTGCAACTGGTGGAGGTGGGTGATGTCAACCTTTAAAATTTCTGGGCAAATTGTAGACGTTATCCACAAAACCATATTTCCTGGTACAATTACCATTGCTCAAGGGCGTATTCAATCAATTGAACAGGAACCAAAACAGAGTTACCAACAATACATACTTCCAGGTTTTATTGATGCCCATGTCCATATCGAAAGCTCAATGCTAGTGCCGACAGAATTTGCCCGTATAGCTACGGTGCATGGTACGGTAGGAGCGGTTTGTGATCCTCACGAAATAGCCAATGTCTTAGGAATGGCCGGTGTGGAGTTTATGCTCACCAATGCCACCCAAACACTATTTAAAATAGCATTCGGCGCACCTAGTTGTGTTCCCGCAACGACATTTGAAACAGCAGGTGCAAACCTTACCGCCATGGAAATCAAGCAATTATTCCAACATCCTGGGATTTCTTATCTGAGTGAAGTGATGAATGTCCCTGGTGTCCTAGGGAATAACACTGAGGTAATCTCAAAGATTGATTTGGCTAAAAAATTAGGATATCCCATTGATGGACACGCGCCAGGACTATCTGGTCAAGACTTACAAAAGTATGCTGATGCCAATATTACAACTGATCATGAGTGTTCAACTCTAGAGGAAGCTTTAGACAAAATCGCTGTGGGGATGAAGATTCTGATTCGTGAAGGTTCAGCAGCTAAAAACTATTTAGCCCTCCACAGCTTAATTGATTCTCACCCCGACCAATGTATGTTTTGTAGTGATGATTTGCATCCTGATGATTTGGTGAGGGGACACATTAATGAACTGGTGCGCCATTCCCTAATATTGGGTCATGATGTCATGAATGTGTTGCAAATTGCTTGTGTCAACCCAGTAAGACACTACAACCTCAATGTGGGTTTATTACAAGTTGCAGATCCTGCGGATTTCATAGTAGTGAATAATTTAGAGGAGTTTACAGTGCAGTGTACCTATTGCCAAGGTGTATTGGTGGCGAAAGAAGGTCAAGCACTGTTACCCTATGTCCCGGCATTATTTGTAAATAATTTTACTGCAAAGCCAAAACAAGCAAGTGATTTCCGAATTGTTGCCGCAGGTTCAACGGTGAGGGTAATTGAGGTGTGGGACGGACAATTACTAACCACGGAAAAGCATATATTGGCTAATATTGAGAATGGTGAAGTGGTGGCAGACTTAGAGAATGACATCCTCAAGATCGCCGTAGTCAATCGTTATCAAAACAGACCACCTGCTATGGGTCTGATCCACAATTTTGGACTACAACGAGGGGCGATCGCCTCCAGTGTTGCCCATGATTCTCATAATATAGTAGCGGTGGGTACAACGGATGAGGAAATCTCTAGGGCAGTGAATGCAGTCATTCAAGCCCAAGGAGGTATTGCTGTTGTTGAAGGTAAAACCGTCAAAGCGCTTCCCCTACCGGTGGCTGGATTGATGAGTGGTGATGATGGTTACACCGTAGCCGAGGAGTATGGACAACTGGATGCTTTGGCAAAAGATCTAGGTTCCAAACTTTCTGCACCTTTCATGACCCTGGGCTTTATGGCGCTGCTGGTAATTCCTGAGTTAAAACTCAGTGACCAAGGCTTATTTAGCAGCAATAACTTTGAATTTGTCTCACTGTGGGTATAGCAAATATGACATTGTGTGATTCGTTCTTCCTAAATGAGTAGAAATGCTCAGGGACGGAAGGCAAGACTGGGTAAAAACCAGACTCTTGTAACTCTGTGTTCATGTGGGTGAGAATCCCACCCCCTAGGTGCAAGGGTGACAGCATCTTCCTTACGGTAGCGACTAGCCATCAATCCGTAAAGCAGGAAGAAAAGGCGTTCTTACTGGGAGCCTAACCTGGTACACGTCGAGCAAAGTACCCATGAGTAGTCAACGAAGATGTGTCTGAAACGTCGTCAGTTTGAACCAGCCAAATCAGGCTGATAGGCTGGAACCAAAAGGTAAAGGATAAGGAGACGGCTATTATTGTCCAGACCGTTAAGCACTTCCAATAAACCCGGCGTAAAGCATCACTCTAAAGGTACACAGTATGAACATACGGAACGAAGTAACCCCTTGTTAGCTCTTTTAGAAGGTCGAGTCTAGAAGTAGGTGCTAACCGGATGCTGCAAGTGGGAAAGATTGAGTCAGAAGCGAACGCTTAGGGTAATGCCTAAGATACGCTGACAGATTCACGGTGATATGGATGATAAAGTCTCTAGTAGGAATTATGTCTAAAACGAGTGTAAAGACTACGGTAGAATGGAACACGATTAACTGGAAACAGTTAGAACGTCGCGTTTACAAAATCCAAAAACGAATTTATCAAGCCTGAACCCGTGGTGATGTCAAGGTTGTTCGCGGACTCCAAAAGGTGCTGATGAAATCCTGGTCAGCCAAAGCTTTGGCGACACGTAGGGTAACTCAAGATAACCAAGGAAAGAAAACCGCCGGAGTTGATGGAGTAAAAGCTTTATCACCCAAGGAAAGATTGGAATTGGTAGATGAGTTAAAGCTAGGGTCGAAACCCAAACCAACCCGGAGAGTCTGGATAGACAAACCCGGTAAGGATGAGAAAAGACCACTAGGAATACCCACGATGTATGATAGGGCATTACAGGCGCTTGTCAAACTGGCTTTAGAACCAGAATGGGAAGCAAAGTTTGAACCCAACTCATATGGATTTAGACCAGGACGCTCATGTCATGATGCCATACAAGCAATATTCAAGTCCGTAAATGTCAAACCTAAGTTTGTTCTGGATGCTGATATAGCTAAATGTTTTGACAAGATTAATCATCAAGCATTGTTAAAGAAACTGAACACCTACCCTAAACTACGCCGTCAAATCAAAGCGTGGTTAAAAGCAGGTGTTGTCCATAGCCAAGTCCTATTTCCTACAGAAGAAGGCACACCCCAAGGTGGTGTAATATCCCCTCTACTGGCAAATGTAGCCTTACACGGTATGGAGGAAATTCTTAAAGAATATACCTCGAAATTACCAGGTAAAGGATCTAAAAGGGATAAGGCGTGGGCGATATCAATCATCAGATATGCAGATGATTTTGTCATCTTGCACGAAAACCTGGCAGTTATTGAACAATGCAGGGAAATCTTAGTTAAATGGCTAAATGAAATGGGATTGGAATTAAAACCTAGTAAGACCAGATTGGCTCACACTCTGTATGAACACCAATCAGAAAAACCAGGATTTGATTTCCTTGGCTTCAATGTGAGGCAATATCCAGTCGGTAAATACAACTCAGGATTAAATCCGCATAAGGAAATACTAGGTTTTAAAACCATCATCACCCCATCTAAGAAATCGGTTAAGAATCATTATGAAAAGATTTCCAACACCATTAAAAGAAACTTACCAACGCCACAATTGGGGTTGATAAGTAAACTTAACCCGATAATTAAGGGATGGTGCAATTACTACTCATCATCAGTAAGTAAAGAAATCTTCAATAATATCTCTAATCAGGTTTATCAACGACTTCACAGATGGGCAAAGCGCCGACACCCCAATAAATCTGATAAATGGATAGCCAATAAATACTGGCACACAATTGGGGGTAATAACTGGGAATTTGCAGTTAAGATGGATGATAAATTCATCAAACTGTATAGACACCCAGAGACTCCTATTGTACGTCATGTTAAGGTTAAAGGTAACGCCTCGCCATTTGACGGTGATTGGGTATATTGGAGTTCAAGAATGACAAACCATCCCGAAGCCAACAAAAGAGTATCGACACTACTCAAAAAGCAAAAGGGTAAATGTCCAGAATGTGGGCATTACTTTAGGGACGGTGATGTAATGGAAGTAGACCACATCCTACCCCTTTCCAAAGGTGGAAAAGATGAATATAAAAATCTACAACTATTACACAGACATTGCCACGACAAGAAGACAGCCAGTGATGGAAGTCTTGTAGGTACTCATGACAAGAACCATATCATTGAGGAGCCGTATGAAGCGAAAGTTTCACGTACGGTTTTGTAGACGAGTCGGTTGGGTGACTGACCGGCTTAGTTTAATTGCGCCTTTGCGCCTGGGGGTGAATCCTGATTGAGATAATTGATCAATAAATAGTTGCGATCGACCCCTATGATTCGCTAGGATCTGTAAGCTTTAGGGTATAAGCGAAGCTACTGGGGTTAATCAACAGATGATGCCGCTAAAACCCAAGTTAATCAAATTTTACACAGAAAAACAAAAAAGATGGCCAAACGTGTACAGTTAGTTTTAAATCAAGATATTAGCAAGTTGGGAAAATCCGGCGACTTAGTAGATGTAGCTCCCGGCTATGCTCGTAACTATCTCATTCCCCAAAAGTTGGCAACCCATGCCACTCCTGGTATTCTCAAACAAGTAGAACGCCGTCGGGAGAAAGAGCGTCAACGCCAATTAGAACTGCGTCAACAAGCTTTAGAGCGAAAAGCAGCTTTAGAAAAAATTGCTAGCTTGCAAATTGCTAAACCCCTGGGTGAAAACGAAGCGATTTTCGGGACAGTAACTACCCAAGACGTAGCAGAAGCGATCAAAACAGCTACCGGTGAAGAAGTTGATCGCCGTGGTATTTCTATTCCCGATATTAACCATCTTGGGACTTACCAGGCCGAAGTCAAGCTATATTCTGATGTCAGCGCTCAGGTCAATATTGAAGTTGTAGCCAGTTAAATTTTGGTGTTGTGTGGAGTACAGACGCGATAGCTACCGCTGTGCGTCAGCCATATAATCGCGTCTGTACAAGAAGTCCCAACTTTTCTTAAATGGCTTATGTCTGAAGAACTGAGTTTTCAAGGTAATGGTAGCGATCGCCTACCACCCCAAAATATTGAAGCAGAAGAAGCAATTTTGGGGGGAATTTTACTAGATCCAGAAGCCATTGGGCGAGTAAGCGATCGCCTCTTACCTATAGCCTTTTATATCAGCGCCCACAAAGATATCTATCAAGCGGCGCTGCGCCTTCATGCTCAAGGTAAACCCACAGATTTACTCTCAGTTACCAGTTGGTTAGCCGATCACGATCTCCTCGCCCGCATTGGTGGGAGAAATAAATTAGCTACTCTCGTAGACCGCACAGTCTCAGCTGTTAACATTGATGCCTTAGCCGGTTTGGTGATGGAAAAGTACCTGCGACGGCAATTAATTAAAGCTGGTAACGAAATTGTTCATCTTGGTTACGAGACAGAAAGCGAACTACCGATAATTTTAGACCAAGCAGAACAAAAAGTTTTTGGTGTTACTCAAGAACGTCCCCAATTAGGTCTAACTCACATTTCTGATACTCTGATTAATACCTTTCAAGATATTGAAACTCGCCACCAAGGTATTGCCTTACCGGGAATTCCTTGTGGTTTCTATGATTTAGACTCCATGACCACTGGCTTTCAGCGTTCTGATTTAATTATCATCGCCGGTAGGCCATCAATGGGGAAAACGGCATTTTGCTTGAATCTGGCTCACAACATTGCAGCTGGTTATAAATTGCCAATTGCCTTTTTCAGCTTAGAAATGTCCAAAGAACAGCTAGTACAGAGACTATTAGCTAGTGAAGCGGGGATTGAAACTGGTTATCTGCGCAGTGGACGCATTAGTCAAACACAATGGGAACCTTTAAGCCGTGCCATTGATAAACTTTCAGACCTACCCCTTTTTATTGATGATACAGCTAATATTACCATCACCCAAATGCGTAGTCAGTCCAGACGACTGCAAGCAGAACAAGGAACAGAATTAGGATTAATTATCATAGATTATTTGCAATTAATGGAGGGTGCAGGTGATAACCGCGTGCAAGAACTATCCCGAATTACTCGTTCTCTCAAAGGTTTAGCCAGGGAATTATCTGTACCAGTAATTGCCTTATCTCAGTTGAGTCGTGGTGTAGAAGCGCGTACCAATAAGCGCCCCATGTTGTCAGATTTGAGAGAAAGCGGCAGTATTGAGCAAGACGCGGATTTAGTTGTCATGTTATACCGCGATGATTATTATAATCCCGACAGTCCAGACCGAGGGATTGCAGAAATAATCATCGCTAAACACCGTAACGGTCCGACAGGAACCATAAAACTTTTATTTGATCCCCAGTTTACAAAGTTTAAAAATTTAGCTAAACAGGGTAATTATTAATAATTGGGAATTGGGGAAGAAATAGGCTGAATTTTCCTAAACTTCAATCCCCAACCCCTATAGTTTGTCTACTTAATAGCTAGCAGTGCGACTCGTTCTCTCGATCGGGAGCATATATGCTCAGGGATGAGAGGCAAGACTGGGTAAAGCCAGACTCTTGTAACTGTGTGTTCATGTGGGTGAGAATCCCACCCCCTAGGTGCAAGGGTGACAGCATCCTCCTTACGGTAGCGACTAGCCATCAATCCGTAAAGCAGGAGGAAAAGGCGTTCTTACTGGGAGCCTAACCTGGTATACGTTGAGCAAAGTACCCATGAGTAAGATTTCCTAAGATGCGTTTGAAGTGTCGTGAATTTTAACCAGCCAAATCAGGCTGACAGGCTGGAACCAAAAGGTAAAGGATAAGGAAACGGCTGCTTGCTATCAGACCGTTATGCACTCCCGATAAACCCGGCATATAGCATCACTCTAAAGGTACACAGAATGGACACATGGAACGAAGTAACCCCTTGTTAGCCCTTTTAGAAGGTCGAATCTAAAAGTAGGTGCTAACCGGATGCTGCAAGCGGGGAAGATTGAGTCAGAAGCGAACGCTTAGGGTAATGCCTAAGATATGCTGACAGATTCACGGTGATATGGATGATAAAGTCTCAAGTAGGAATTATGTCTAAAACGAGTGTAAAGACTACGGTAGAATGGAACACGATTAACTGGAAACAGTTAGAACGTCGTGTTTACAAAATCCAAAAACGAATTTATCAAGCCTCAGCCCGTGGTGATGTCAAGGTTGTTCGTGGACTCCAAAAGGTGCTGATGAAATCCTGGTCAGCCAAAGCTTTGGCAACACGTAGGGTAACTCAAGATAACCAAGGAAAGAAAACCGCCGGGGTTGATGGGGTGAAAGCTTTATCACCTAATGAAAGACTGGAATTGGTAGAAGAGTTAAAACTAGGGTCTAAACCCAGACCAACCAGAAGAGTTTGGATAGACAAACCTGGAAGGGATGAGAAAAGACCACTAGGAATACCCACAATGTATGATAGGGTACTACAGGCGCTTGTCAAACTGGCATTAGAGCCAGAATGGGAAGCAAAGTTTGAACCCAATTCATACGGATTTAGACCAGGGCGCTCATGTCATGATGCCATACAAGCAATATTCAATTCTATAAATGTCAAATCTAAGTTTGTTTTGGATGCCGATATTGCTAAATGTTTTGACAAGATTAATCATCAAGCATTGTTAAAGAAACTGAACACCTACCCTAAACTACGCCGTCAAATCAAAGAGTGGTTAAAAGCAGGTGTGGTCGATAGCAAAGTCCTATTTCCTACAGAAGAAGGCACACCCCAAGGCGGTGTAATATCCCCTCTACTGGCAAATGTAGCCTTACACGGTATGGAGGAAATTATTAAAGAGTATGCCTCGAAATTACCAGGTAAAGGCTCTAAAAGGGATAAGGCTAATGCAATATCAATCATTCGATATGCAGATGATTTTGTCATCTTGCATGAGAATCTGACAGTTATTGAACAATGCAGGGAAATCTTAGTTAAATGGCTAAATGAAATGGGATTGGAATTAAAACCTAGTAAGACCAGATTGGCTCATACCTTGTATGAACACCAATCAGAGAAACCAGGATTTGATTTTCTGGGATTCAACGTAAGACAATCCCCGGTTGGTAAATACAACTCAGGATTGAACACCCACAAGGAAATACTAGGGTTTAAAACCATCATCACCCCATCAAAGAAATCTGTTAAGAATCATTACAAAAAGGTTTCGGACACCATTAAAAGAAACTTACCAACACCACAATTGGGATTGATAAGTAAACTTAACCCTATAATCAAGGGATGGTGTAATTACTACTCATCGGTAGTAAGTAAAGAAATTTTCAACAATATCTCTAAACAGGTTTACCAACGTCTTTATAGGTGGGCAAAGCGCCGACACCCCAATAAATCTGGGAAATGGATAACCAATAAGTATTGGCATACAATCGGAGGTAATAACTGGGAATTTGCAGTAAAGATGGATGATAAGTTCATCAAACTGTTTAGACACCCAGAGACTCCCATAGTACGTCATATTAAGGTTAAAGGTAACGCCTCGCCATTTGACGGTGATTGGGTATATTGGAGTTCAAGAATGACAAACCATCCCGAAGCCAATAAAAGGGTAGCGACCCTACTTAAAAAGCAAAAGGGTAAATGTCCAGAATGTGGGCATTACTTTAGGGACGGTGATGTAATGGAAGTAGACCACATCTTACCCATCTCCAAAGGTGGAAAAGATGAACATAAGAACCTACAATTATTACACAGACATTGCCATGACAAGAAGACAGCCAGTGATGGAAGTCTTGTAGGTATTCATGACAAGAACCATATTGCTGAGGAGCCGTATGAGGTGAAAATCTCACGTACGGTTCTGAAGACGAGTCGGTCAGGTGACTGACCGGCTTAGTTTAATATTCCACATCAAACAGCAAAGTAGCGTTGGGTGGAATCACACCACCCGCACCACTAGAACCATAACCTAACTCCGGGGGGATGATTAATTGACGACGACCGCCTACTTTCATAGTGCTTAGTCCTTCATCCCAACCTTTAATCACCCGTCCGATACCAATTTTAAACTCAAAGGGACTATTGCGATCGCGTGAGCTATCAAACTTCTTCCCATTTTCTAAAGTACCGGTGTAGTGAACTACAACTGTTTGTCCCCGTTCAGGACTCGCCCCAGTTCCCTCTTCCAATTCCACATATTTCAATCCAGATGGATTAGTTACAACACTGGTATCAGACATACTATTACTCGCAATCAAGGGTTGGTTTTTGGTGACATTCGTGGGTGCTGGTGTAGTTTCTGTTAAATTAGCGGCAACAGCAGAGTTGACTTTATTACCAACTTGTGCTAATACCAGAACTAAAACACAAACCAGCATGAAACCCACGCTGAGAAAAATTGATTTCAAAATTAGCTCTCCCTAATGAGGCAACCTGACATTTTTCAGATGATCAAGAGGACACAATTTAGTTTAACGCCAAAGCTTATTTTCTAAATCACGCACTTGACGCTCTAAACGGTCAATTCTACCCCGTAATTCATCCACTTCAGATTGACGAGCAACGCCGAAATCCTGCATAACATTCCGCATTTGTCGCTGCATTTGCTCTTCCCAGTTTCCTTGGTCTGACCTTAACTGCTGTACAATATCATCCATGACCGCCTTAGCTTGTTCAGGATCGAGTTTACCGTCCTTGACCAAATCGTCACTGACTTGGCGCATTTTTTCAGCTACCAAAGACGTTGTACCAATACCGAGCATCATTAACTGTTGTAACCAATTATTACTATCCATACTTTCTTCGGTGTTCCTTATTCTCCGCTAGCTGAGTTTGACTGTTGAGTGTAGTCATCAAGCTATGCTGGAAAAGTTGTGATTTTAGCCTACATTTCTATTTTGGCAAATTCTGAAAAACAGAAAGGAAATTAAATAGTGTGGTGATAGAACTCCTGAAATTTCAAGTTCCCCGAGAAGCGCGAGCAAATTACATCCAGAAGGATAGCGAAATTTGGACAACAACCCTGGCTAAGTATCCAGGATTTTTGGGTAAAGAAGTATGGACTAACCCCAATGACCCCACAGAACTTATTTTAATTATTCGTTGGGCAACAAGAGAACAGTGGCAAGCCATACCCGGAGAAGATTTACAAATAATTGCAGCCAAATTCGCCCAAGCCATGGGCGAAACCTACCCAATTGTCGAATCAGCAGAGTTTCAAGTGGAAAAATTTCTGGTTACCTAAGTATAAATACTAGATAAATATAGCAGTTCTCTGTTTGGTAGGTACTTTTAAGGGTTAATTAACCACAGATGGACACAGATAATTTGGTTTGCTCACTAAAGGTGGAAACGCTAGATGATTTTTCCTAGTTGGCTGTGTTTTCTGGCCTGCTGTGGTTCATTTGTCCCCCCTTCAAGAGAAGCACGCCCAAAATGATTTGAAAGTTGTAGCATAGAAATCAAGTATCAATTTTTGATTATTTATGTCTGCTACGCCTCTTGTTTCTCAGGTAAATTCAGTCAAATCAGCAATAATTCCGCCCCTACTAGGTGCTTCTGTTTCCGAGTTAAGCGGGTGGGTACAACAGCAGGGACAGCCAGCTTATCGAGGTAAACAGCTGCACGATTCGATTTATCATCAGGGTGTGCGATCGCTAGCTGATATTTCTGTCTTTCCTAAACAGTGGCGTGCAGAACTTGCAGAAATCCCCATTGGACGTTCAACGATACATCATCGTGCTGTGGCACCGGATGGCACGATAAAATATCTGTTACGACTTGCAGATGATCAAATCATTGAAACTGTTGGTATTCCCACGGCAAAACGGCTGACAGTTTGTGTTTCTACTCAGGTAGGTTGTCCCATGGCCTGTGATTTTTGCGCTACTGGTAAGGGTGGCTACACTCGCAACTTAGAAATACATGAAATCGTCGATCAAGTATTGACGGTGCAAGAAGATTTTCAGGAACGGGTTAGCCATGTGGTATTTATGGGGATGGGTGAACCGTTATTAAATACTGATAATGTATTAGCATCTTTAAGATGCTTAAATCAAGACGTGGGTATTGGACAGCGATCGCTGACTGTTTCTACCGTTGGTATTCGCGATCGCATCCGTCAATTTGCCCGACAGAATTTACAAGTCACTCTAGCTGTGAGTTTGCACGCACCCAACCAAGCACTTAGAGAACAACTCATTCCCAGCGCCCGACCATATCCTCTAGAAGACTTGTTAGATGAATGTCGGGAATATGTGGAAATCACGAGAAGACGTATATCTTTTGAATATATTCTCCTGGCTGGGTTTAATGACCTACCAGAGCACGCTTTACAACTAGCAAAATGTCTGCGGGGATTCCAAAGTCATGTGAACTTGATTCCCTACAATCCCATCCAGGAAGTTGACTACAAGCGCCCCAAAGGCGATCGCATTCAAGCCTTTGTGAACGTTCTCAAACAACAAAAAATTGCTGTGAGTGTCCGCTATTCTCGTGGTTTAGAAGCTGATGCTGCTTGTGGACAACTCCGGGCCAGTAAGTAAGTGTTTACCTAACTTTAGCACTCAATTGTTTTGTGACAGAAATACCAGGTGCATAAGCCTCAATTACTTTCCCGGTCAAGGTGCAACTGATCATCAAGTAATCGCAACTTGGGCATTGTGTCCTGGTTAAGTGACTATCAGTAATATAGTGTCTTTCCGCATCACTGCCGCAATTTGGGCAGTGAACTTTTTGGACTGTATTCATTTTTAAACCCCTGGTTGTAACTATTTATTAATCGAGAAGGCAAGAATTTTAAATTTAGATGCAGCAATAAGAAACTTTGATATTGGTTGATGCTTTTCCTGAAAGTTTGAAATTGAGGTTTTTATTGTCTTTGTATGCTATCCTATTTTTACAAAATTACCATCTTACTTTAGATATAGAAATCAAATTTTCACTTATAGATTTGTTAGAAAATGAGTGATCCCTATGATTAATCGTTTGAGAGAGCTTGGTTTTATAGTGCGACTGATATGTTTTAACAGCCTTTATTGTATTGAAAAAGTAACAGTGATAAATTACTGTATCCTCTGTAACAAAATTTCTCTTTTAAGATTTTGTTAACATTTAATGTAAAAATTGAAGAGATATTGAAGAGATCATTTAAATCCTGCTAGGAATTCCAGCAGGTAAATAATTGTTAATTATTGTGATGCGGATGGAAATAATTGTAAATTTCTTGGGCTAACCTCGGTTCGATCCCTGGAACCTCAGCTAGTTGTGTGAGTGTGGCTTGTCTGATATAATCAACAGAGCGGAAATGTCCTAAAAGCTGCTTTTGTCGATGATGTCCTAAGCCGGGAATTTCATCTAAACGCGATCGCTTAAATTGCTCACTGCGTTGTTGACGATGAAAACTCACAGCAAAACGATGGGCTTCATCTCTTAACCGGCGCAATAACTGTATTCCTGGTTGTTCCGCGTCAGTTTCTAAAGGTTGAGACTGTCCGGGTAAAAAAATCTCTTCTCGTTGCTTGGCCAAACTGACAACCCGCAGGTCTGCTAATAAATTCATTTCCCGCAGGACAGCCACCACTGCCGATAACTGACCTTTACCGCCATCAATCATAATTAAATCAGGCCAATCGGGATTCCCTACCCTGGGTAATTGTGGGTCGGCGCTATACTGACGAAATCGCCTATGGATAACTTCAGCTAAACTGGCAAAATCATCTGAATGTCCAATTGTCACCGTGGGGTTTTTGATTTTGTAGTGGCGATAGTGCTGTTTACCAGGTAACCCATCAATAAACACAACTTGGGAACCCACAGCATTAGACCCCTGAATGTGAGAAATATCATAACCTTCCATGCGGTGGGGTAAATCTGGTAAATTAAGAATAGCGGCTAAATCTGCCATGGCTTCATGGTGGCGATCGCCTAACTTCTGCATTCTCTGTAATTCATACTCAGCATTGCGCTGGACCATCTCAATTAATTCTGCCTTAGTTTGGCGCTGGGGTACTGAAATTGTGACTTTTCTCCCCTTGCGTTGAGTCAAGATATCCGCCAATATTTCCCCATCTGGTAAATCGTACTGTACTAAAATCTCTGTGGGAATTTCCACCGCATCAGCAGGTTGATAATGCTCTTCTAAAACTCGCTGTAAAATCGCCCCCGGTTCAGCATGACTATTGGCGACAAATGCCAACCGTCCTACAAGTTTCCCGGCGCGAATCTGAAATAATTGAATACAAGCGTGTTCTTTGTCGGTTGCCAGTGCTAAAGCATCCCGTGAAACTGTATCATCTGGTAAGGAAACCTTTTGATCAGCGGTTAAGGATTTTAACCCAGATATTTGATCACGAATCCGCGCCGCTAATTCAAAGTTTAAGGCTTCAGCTGCGGTTTGCATTTGTGCTGTGAGAATATCAATCAATTCCTGGGTTCTTCCTTGGAAGATCATCGCCACCTTTTCTACAGTTTTGCGGTATTCTGGGGGGGAAATTAACTGTTGACATACACCGGGACATCGCCCTAGGTCATAATTCAAGCAAGGACGGTCTTTAAACAGTGGTTGGCGTCGTTGTCTCAGTGCAAAAATGCGTTTAGATATGCTTAATATTTCTCGTAATAAACCTGTATCTGTATAAGGACCGTAAAACTTATCTTGAGCGTTACCTAGTTGACGTTTGCGAGTGATGAAAATCCGGGGATAGTCTTCTGACCAAGTAATACAGATATAGGGATATTTTTTGTCATCTTTGAGTAAAACGTTAAAATATGGCTGATGCTGCTTAATTAAGTTGGCTTCTAGGGCTAATGCTTCTGCTTCCGTATCGGTGACAATAAATTCAATCTCCGTCACCTGCTGAACCATGGTAGCTGTACGATGACTTTTGTGATTTCCCTCGCGAAAGTAGGAACGAACACGCGATCGCAATTTCCGTGATTTCCCTATATAGATAATGCGATCGCTCCGGTCGCGCATCAAATAAACACCCGGCTCCGAGGGGATTTCCCCAAGACGGGCTGATAAACGTTCAGGCTCTTTAATCAGTGGTAGTGTTTTATCAGATACATTCACGGTTCAAGTTAGGTAATTTGAGAATATACCTAACTTTATTTTAAGTTTATGCTGGGTGTGAAGTTTGAAGAAATTTAGCAATTCTCTCCACAGCGGTTTCCAGTAACGGTGGTTCATGTACCAAAGCAAAGCGGACATATCCTTCTCCAGATTTGCCAAAACCAGCACCCGGAGAAGCTGCTACACCAGTTTGTTTGACTAACTCAGTGCAGAATTCCACAGAATTTTGATCCCAAGGGGAGGGTAACTTAGCCCAGATGTACATTGTCGCTGCGGGGGTGGGAACTGGCCAACCGATACGGTGTAAAGCGGTGATAAACGCATCCCGACGTTTAGCGAAGGTATTAACAGCATCTGTTACTCCCCCTTGAGGTCCTGTAAGGGCGGCGATCGCACCATTCAAAATACCGCGATACTGATTAAAATCAATGGCTGCTTTGACTTGGCGTAAAGCCTGAATTAACTGGGGATTACCGATGGCGTAGCCTATACGGAAGCCCCCCATATTATAGGACTTAGAAAGGGTAAAAAATTCAATAGAGACACTTTTATCTAGGTCAGCTTGCAGCACAGAGGGTACATTGTCAGTTTCCCCAAATACCAAATCCACATAGGGGAAATCGTGAACTAGAACCAAATTATGTTCCTGACAGAAAACCACAGCCTCTTGGAAGAAAGATAAAGGAGCGATGGCGGTCGTAGGATTATGAGGATAGCTCAATACCATCATCCGGGATTGGGCGAAAACATTTGCCGGAATCTCCGCAAATACCGGCAAGAAATTGTTTTCTGCCCTTAGTGGCATTGGGTATATTTGACCACTAGCTAAATGTACTCCCCCCGCGTGGGATGGGTAGCCCGGATCTAATAATAAGGCGAAATCCCCTGGATTCAGGACTGCTAAGGGTAGATGGGCTGTACCTTCCTGGGAACCAATGAGGGGCAGCACCTCTGTTTCTGGGTCAACTTTGATACGAAATTTTTCTTGATACCAGTGAGCAGCAGCTTGGCGAAATCCTTGAGTACCATGAAACAATAAGTAACCGTGGGTACTCGGGTCAGGGAGAGATTTGGCTATGGCTTCAATTACGTGGGGTTGAGCTGGTAAGTCCGAAGATCCTAAGGACAGGTCAATTAACTGCCTTCCTGCTGATAAAGCCACAGCTTTCGCTTTGTCCATATCAGCAAATACATTGGATTGCAGGGGTTGTAAACGGTGAGCAAACTGCATATTAGTCATTAGTCCTTAGTCATTAGTTAGCTACTGCCCCTAGACTAATTATTACTTAAGTGTTTATCTAAAAACTGAAGTAATCTGTCTTTGCCAATCGCTCCTTCTGTGGATGCTAATAGCTTTTCTCCCTGAACGAGTCTAAAGGCTGGTACACCTTCTACTTGGTAGTTTTTCACGGTGGTGGGGTTAGGATCGACCTCCATTTTAACTATTTTCAGGCGATCGCTGTATTTGGTAGCCGCAAGGTTAATTAAGGGCGACATCAATTTACATGGGCCACACCAGGAAGCCCAAAAGTAAACTAACACAGGTTGCTCGGACTGCAATACTTCTGATTCAAATTCATTATCAGTTATGGTGATTACGCCTTCACTCATGACAGTCTCCATTAAGTGACATTAATCAAAGTTCACACACAATACTTTATCTTAAAAGTGCTGGATACTGTTATTAATGATGGTGATTAGAAGCCAAAAATAGTTGAATGCTCATGTAACATCCCACAACTTAGGTTGTGGGAATTACGTACAAGTAAGGAAATATGCCTTACATATCATTTAATTGCCTTTTCAGGGCTTCTAAGTCGGCATCAACAACATCATAAGATTTGGCAGCGCTGCTCTCTTTTTCTGGTGGTGTTTGTAGTTGGTTGGGTGCTGCCGCAGGTGGTAGCATTTGTGCCTTCAATGCTGCTAACTCATCATCAACATCGCTACTTTCCAACTGGGCAAATTGGGTTTCTAAATCCGCACCAGCCAACTCCGCTCCGGCTTGGGCGCGAGCTTCTTGCATCAAGACCTTTTCTTCCATGCGCTCAAATGCAGCCATGGCGCTGCTGGTACTCATCCCCCGCACCATACCTTCGAGTTGCTCTTGGGCTTTGGCGGAGGTAATGCGAGCTTTGAGCATTTCTTTTTTGGTTTTGGCTTCAGAAATCTTGCTTTCTAGCTGCATTAAGTTGCGCTTGAGGGTTTCAGTTTGAGTGGTTTGCTGATCTAAGCTAGTTTTGAGAGCCAGACTGGTATCACTAAAACTCTTTTTACGTTCTAGAGCTTGTCGTGCTAGGTTTTCATCGCCCTTTTGCAGGGCTAATTGAGCATTGCGTTGCCACTTGTTGATTTCATTTTGGGACTCATTGTACTGTGTCTGAGTGCGTTTTTGAGCCGCGATCGCCTGAGCTACACCTTGACGCAACTGTACCAAGTCTTGCTGCATTTCCAGGATAGCTTGTTCTAGCATTTTTTCTGGGTCTTCAGCTTTATTCACCAAGTCGTTGAGGTTAGAACTGACTACTCGTCTAATTCGATCAAATAATCCCATAATTTTTTTTCCTTTGGCAGTGGACGCGTTTTGTGATTAAGTTTTCTTTTTTACTATTTTAGTAGCTGTCTATTTCAATGTAATTTTTCCCGCTTGGTTCCCTACCTCCCGAAGCCCGTTATTTTTTAAGATATATCCTAAATGTGCTCATTGCCCAATGTTTAGCGGTCTTGACTCTCAGGTAATTGCTGTTGACTTAACACCTGACCTTTGAGGGCTGCTAATTCCCTGTCGATGTCACTAGCAGCTTCTAGGGAGTCGAATTGTTTTTGTAAGTCGTCAGTACCCAGTTGCGCCATGGCTTCTGATTGGGCTTCAATTTGCAAAACTTTATCTTCCATGCGCTCAAAGGCATTGAGACTACTGGTAGGGGAGGTAGTATCGAGCATATCCTGGAGTCGGACAGCAGCCTCAGCGGAACGGGCGCGAGCTATATACATATCTTTTTTGGTTTTCGCCTCGCTGATTTTTAACTCTAGCGATCGCATATCCTTTTTTAGTCTAGCTACTATCTCATTTTGCTGCTCTATTTGAGTAGATAGAGCCGTAGCCGTTTCTTGATAAGCTTTGCGTTTAGTTAAAGCTTCCCGTGCTAAAAGTTCATTTCCCTGTTGTAGTGCTAATTGAGCGCGGCGATACCATTCTTCTGATGTTGATTGTGCGCCAGCGGCCTGTCTTTCGGTGCGTTTTTGAGTGGCGATGGCCTGTGCGACTCCTTGTCGTAATCGCACCAAGTTGTCCTGCATCTCCATGACGGCTTGTTCGAGAATTTTCTCTGGATCTTCGGCACTACCTAGCAAGCTATTGATATTAGCGCGAATTATCCGCAGGATACGCTTGATAATTTCCATGTTGACTCTCCATTGATGTTTTGTCCACAGTGCCGTGGAATGGAAACTAAGTACTAGGCAAAAAGAATGCAATATCCAATACCCATGGACTCAGCCGGATAAATGATAAATATTGTCTTCATCCTATCCTAGACTTTTACCTTCCTGGGGGAATATTTAAACCAGGTGTGTTTTAGCTGAAATATTTATCTGCCACAATTTTAAATAGGTCTGAAAAAATTTCAATCTCTCAAGATGTCGTTTAAGTCAGTTAATCATATTTTAGATGGTCTAAAACAACAAGCCAAATGGCAAGAACAACCCTTACAGCGCTTGCTAGAGTTATGGCCGGATATTGTAGGAAAAGTGGCTGCTACCCATACGCGTCCGTTATCAATTCAGCGTCATGTTTTATTCGTAGCAACTTCTAGCGCTGCTTGGGCGCAGAACATGACATTTGGACGCACCACTGTGCTTTTAAAGTTAAATCAAAATTTGTCTGAGCCTTTGGTAGATCTTCGCTTTTCCACTAAAGATTGGCAGCCTCTTCCCGATTACTTACAGCCCATAAGCATTATCCCACAGGAGCATCCCAGTTATCTGGGTGATGTCAGTAGTTCACCGAGTGAGACTACACCCAATATTGAGAATCCCAAGATGGCTTTTGCATCCTGGGCTAAAAGAATGCAAGGGCGATCGCATGGCTTACCCCTTTGTCCGCAGTGTCAAGCTCCCACCCCACCCGGTGAACTCCAGCGTTGGGGTGTGTGTTGTGTTTGTGTTTCCAAGCAGTTTTAAATCTTTATGAGTTAATAACTATATGAGTTTATTTTAAAGTCTGCCGTTTATCCTGAGTAAACTGGGAGATTTCATGACACCGACCATACCCGATTCATCAATTTAGGATTTAATTTAAATCCATGATCCTAACTTTATCTTTGATCCCTAGGGGTTTTTAGTCTTAAATAAGCGTGTACCCACTCCTGTGATCATTTACATATATAACAAGAATATAAAGAGATCGTAAAGTTTATCCCGGTGCGGGGATCGCTGAAACCTAGGTAAAATAATGACTTTTTGGTGATCTTACCTATTTATATATAAAGGCACAATATAAGAACAATAGAAATTAATCATAAATTGCATTTAAAGATGAACCCCAATGAAACCCATTAAATCCTTGACATCTGCCTGTAGATATTGTCGTCATTACCAACCCAGAAGGTCGCCGAGGCGGAATGTGTCAGAAGTTAGGAAGCCCCGTACAAGCAAGTTGGAAAGCTTGCTCTTTGGCGCTTCCACCTTTTGCACCTTCTTGGGAAACGTTGGAAGACGCTTGGGGTTTACCAGATGCAACAAGAGTTTTAGGTTCTTCACCAACTCTGGCTACACATCCAGAGAATACTATGATTGCCCCTGTAGAGGAAATAACTACCTACACTTCCCAGGAGGCTAAGACTCAGATGGCGCAAATATAGTATTTATCTGTGGTTTTCTATTTACTTGGTGTGCTTAATCAAACAAAGCGATTAAGTATCGACATTTTAAGGTAGCCAAGGAAAGGTGCGAAAATTCGGGGGACGTTTTTCTAAAAAGGCTTGTTTTCCCTCAGAACCCTCTTCTGTCATGTAATACAGTAAGGTGGCGTTTCCGGCCAGTTCTTGTAAACCAGCTTGTCCGTCACAATCAGCGTTGAATGCTGCTTTTAGACACCGAATTGCAATCGGACTTTTTTCTAAAATTTCTTGCGCCCATTGAATACCTTCAGCTTCTAGTTGTTCTACTGGGACAATACAATTAATTAAACCCATATCTAGAGCTTGTTGTGCATTATATTGGCGGCATAAAAACCAAATTTCCCGTGCTTTTTTTTGTCCCACAATACGGGCGAGATAACTAGCACCAAAACCACCGTCAAAACTGCCTACTTTAGGGCCAGTCTGTCCAAAAATAGCATTATCCGCGGCAATGGTGAGGTCACAAATCAAGTGCAGCACGTGTCCACCACCCACAGCATAACCAGCTACTAAAGCAATTACCACTTTTGGCATAGAACGAATCAGGCGCTGCAAGTCTAAGACGTTTAAGCGGGGAATCCCAGCATCGTCAACATAACCGGCCTGTCCTCGGACACTTTGATCTCCCCCAGAACAGAAAGCGTATTTACCATCAGTGTGTGGTCCAGCACCAGTAAATAGAACTACGCCTATACTAGTATCTTCTCGGGCATCACAGAAAGCGTCATACAGTTCAAAGACGGTTTTGGGACGGAAGGCATTGCGTTTATGGGGACGGTTAATGGTAATTTTAGCAATGCCATCGGTTTTGTGATACAGTATATCTTCGTAGTTTTTGGCTATTTGCCAGTTAATGTGCATGATGTATATAGTAAGATGAGATGAGAATTGAGAATTTTATGTGAGTAACTTTTGTATCTTGTGGTTTGGGCATCTTGCCCGCTGCTAGTTTACCTTACAAGAGATGCACTGCAATATCTAGCGCTAATTTCTCTAAACTTTCTTTTCTCCACTGAGCATCTAATTTTCTATTTGTCCTGACTTCTAAAACTCTAATTCCCTTATTTGGTAAAACAGACAATTTCTTCTGTAACTGTTCCCAAGAACTAATCAACTCATGGGGTATATTGTATGTAGCACATAACCGAGCAAAATCGATATTCTGGGGAGTGGCAAAAAATTCTTCAAATGGTGGCTCAAATTTGGCTATGGGTAACATTTCAAAAATACCCCCACCATTGTTATTAATTAACACAATGGTCAAATGTCCTAGGAATTTGTTTTTAATTAAAAATCCGTTGGTATCATGTAATAAGGCCAAGTCCCCTGTTAACAGCACACTACTTTGCTGATGGTGTGCAATTCCTAATGCTGTGGATAGTATGCCATCAATGCCATTTGCACCTCGGTTAAAATAAGGTTGCACACCTAAGTTATTCGGTTTCCAGAAATATTCTACATCCCTGACCGGCATACTATTAGAAATAAATAGGGGTGTTAGTGGGGGGAGATTTTGAGAAATTACCCACGAGATTTTACTTTCAATTATTTCGTCTATATTCCCAAATATTTCATCAATTTTTTTTCGGACTTGTATTTCTAGATAACACCATTTTTGTAAATAAATCCCTGGGTGACTATTCACTGCGCCCCGGTCATATATATTTTCTACAGATATCCTTAAATGGGTGGTTTTTCCATGTAAAGGGTCTAGGTCTTGATAACTACTATCAATTATCCAGTATTGGGGTTGGGTGTTAGATAGCCAGTGACGTAGTTCTTTACTGGTAGGCATTTCGCCTATTTGAATTACTATTTCTGGTGTTAATTCTTGGGCAAGTTTCTGATTACGTAAAATGATATCGTAGGTGGAAATTAAGTAGGGGTTGAGGCTAGCATAATTTCTGAGTGGGGAAAGTCCCTCAGCTAAAACAGGCCAGTTGAGTGTTTGGGAAAGATGGGCGATCGCTTGACAATATTTCTCAGCTTTTTGGGGTTGAGCGACACCGGCGATGATGATCCCGCGTTCAGATTGTAACCACTGTTGGGGAATGGGGAATGGGGAGTGGGGAATGAGGTTAGTCTTTCCTACACCTGCAAAAAAGGCTTCTGGGTGTAAGTTTGACTGTAAATTCCTCAAGTCAGTTCCATCGGGAATGGGTGCGAGGGGGTCACGGAAGGGAATATTTAAATGAACTGGCCCTGTGTGGGAATTTGACAGCGCTCCCAAGCATGAATGACGGTTTGTCGGAGATAACCGAGCATTTTCAAGTCTGGGGAGGGTATAGCTAACTCTGCTTGCCAGTTTGGGTAATTACTATATAATTTTACTTGGTCTATGGTTTGCCCCGAATGACAATTTCTTAATTCTTGTGGTCGATCGCTGGTTAACACTAACAATGGTACACGACTTTCTTGGGCCTCAATGATTGCGGGGTAAAAATTCGCTCCTGCGGTTCCAGATGTGCAAACCAATGCTACAGGAACCCCGGTGGTTCTGGCTCTTCCCAAGGCGAAAAAAGCGGCTGAACGCTCATCAAGAATAGAAATGGCTTCAATATCAGGTATTTGCTGGACAAAGGCGACTACTAAAGGTGTAGAACGGGAACCAGGACAAATGACTACACAGTTCAATCCCAAGCGTTTGAGTGTCTCGGTCAATATGTAAGCCCAAAGTTGATTAACATTCTGATAGGCTGGTGTTAAATCAAGCATAGCCATCCTATCATTTGAAATTCTCTTGCAAATTTCTCTGGGAAAGTTGAAGTTTTCCAGTCTCCGCTAAATGTCAAATTTACTCTCAAGGTCTTATGGATTGCATTCATTTAACTAATATTCGCTGCTATGGTTACACTGGATATCTACCAGAAGAACAGGTATTAGGGCAGTGGTTTGAGGTGGATGTGAAGTTATGGTTAGATATGTCCACCGTTGCTAAGACTGATGCCATTGAAGATACTATAGATTATCGCACTGTCATTAGTTCCATACAACATCTGGTAAAAACAGCTAAGTTTGCTTTAGTAGAAAAATTAGTAAGTGTGATCGCTGATTCTATGCTGGAAAAGTGCGATCGCGTCACAAAAGTGCAAGTCATTCTCAGTAAACCCGCCGCGCCTATTCCTGATTTTGGTGGCAGAATTAGTGTTGAAATGACTAAAACCAGGTAGATGCTCACCACTGCATCTCTTGGGGTCAAAAAATACCATACTGTTATTATAGGTATTGATGTTTAGGATTTTCTTGGCAGCATCAATATAGCAGCTTGTATGAATTCACAGATTTTCTTGCTTTTTGAGATCATGTTCAGATATTATTCTGACTATTTCCTCCCAAATCGTCACGGGGTTAAAAGGTTTGGTAATCACTCCAGCAACACCCATTGTGCTAAAATGTTTCCGATCTTTTGATAATACCTTTGCAGTTACTAAAATAACTGGTATCAATTGGGTAGCAGCATCAGCTTGTAACTTTTCCCAGACTTGAAAACCATCCATATCTGGCATAGATACATCTAATAAAATTGCATCGGGGGATTCTAATTTAGCTTTGAGTATAGCTTCTTTTCCGGATGTGGCTACAATTGCTTGCCAAAGGGCAAACTTTTCTAAAGATACTCGTAAAACAGCACAAATATCTTTTTCATCATCGACAATCAAAATTTTTTTTGTCATAGATATTTTCTAGGTATATTAAAGTAAAATATGCTACCACTATTTAATACACTTTCTGCCCAAATTTTACCCTGATGTTCTTCAACAATGCTTCTACAAATTGCCAGACCCAGACCTGTACCGCCTTTTTGGCGAGCGTCGGATACATCAACTTGTTGAAACCTCCCGAAAATCGCTTCTAATTTTTCCGGGGGAATACCTTTACCTTGATCTGTGATGGTAAACAGAATATCTTCCTCACTCATACTTACTGACAATTCCACAGTACCACCAGGTCGGGAAAACTTAATGGCATTCCCTAATAAATTCGTTAAGGTTTGCAGAATGGCTCTAAAATCAGCAAATATCTGGATATTGGGAACATTGAACTTGAGGGAAATCCCTGCATTTGTAGCTATTGGTTGTAAGTCTTCAATGGCTTGTTTGACCACAGTTGTGACATCAAAGCACTGCGGATTAAGTTTTGTTTGACGAGATGTTAAACTTTCTAGTTCTAGGATATCATTGACCAAATCTAAGAGGCGATCGCTATTATTAATGGCAATTTGCAGCATCTGCTGTTTTTCAAAGGGTTGGTCATCTAAAACCCCGGTTTCCAGAATGCCTAAAGCCCCTTTAATAGATGTCAAGGGTGTCCGCACTTCATGGCTAACAACTGAAATAAATTCATTTTTTACCCTCTCTACTTCGTGACGTTCACTGATATCTTGAATTTGCACTACAAAGTAAATAGGTTGCTCGTTAATGTTTCTTAATAAAGAAACACTTAATAATCCCCAAATTACATTTCCTTGCTTGTGTATATAACGTTTTTCTGTTTGAAATTTACTAATTTCTCCAGCCAGAGTTTTGATTAATAAACTGTTGGATAATTCTAAATCTTCTGGGTGAATAATTGCTAAAAAAGTTTTATTTAATAAGTCATTTTCATTGTAGCCCAACATCTCACATAAGGATTTATTCACGCGGATGAATTGACCATCAATCGCCACTAAAGCCATACCGATACCAGCATCTTCAAAAGCGCTGCGAAACCTGGCTTCACTTTCTCTAAAAGCTGCTTGTGCTGCTTGACGGGCGCTAATATCTTTAATAAAACTTATTACGTGAGGTTTTCCATCTAAAACCATCAGTTGACAAGATACTAAAACCGTTCTCACTTCTCCTGATTTTGTGAAACTATGCAACTCTAAATTGCGTACATATCCTACAGATTCTACTTTTTCAATCAATAACATTAGATCATCTTGATTACTTACCATTGGTAAATCTTGATAGTGGTGACCAATAAGTTCTGACTTTTCGTAACCTGATAATTCCACAAAGCTGGGATTGACATCGACAATTTTTTGCTCAACACTATCGTAAATACAAATAGCATCAGGACAAGTGAGAAATATCTTGCGGAATTTCTCTTCTGAATTTCTTTGTGCGTTTTCTAATGTACTAAAAGCTCCTTGTATCTCTCCAGCCATTTGCAAAAAAGATTGCGCTAATTTTCCTAACTCATCTCGGCGAGATAATATGCTGTTTAACTTCAAATCTGCTTGATAATTTTCCCTCTGGACTAAATGTTTAGCAGCTTGATTTAAATCTAAAATCGGTTGGGTCACCCAATATGACAAACTAATACCGAAAGTAATGGCTAATAATAATGTGATGGTTCCTAACCCTAAACTGCGGTATGTATTAGCTTGAATATCGGCGAGAAAGTCTGATACTGGTAATATAGCAACCGCCAAGGTAATTTAAGCATAAACTATAAGTAGTCCCTTTTCATGTGAAGCGATCGCTTGCTACAGGTATATGCCCAAGCCGTACAGTTACGACCTTCGTCAAAAAGTAATCCAAGCGATTGAACTCGATGGCTTGAAGAAAACTGAAGCCAGTCAAATGTTTAATATTAGTCGCAACACCATCACCCTATGGTTGAAGCGAAAAACCGAAACGGGGGACTTCCAAGCCTTGCCTAGTAAGCGTCCTGGGAATGGTCACAAAATTACCGATTGGGAAAAATTTCGTGAGTTCGCTTCCGTGCATGGCGATAAAACCCAAGTAGAGATGGCCTCACTTTGGCCTGAAGAAATTAGCGAGCGCACAATCTCAAGAGCTTTGAAAAAAATTGGTTTTACGCGAAAAAAAAGACTTATGGCTACCGTGAGCGCGATGAGGTTAAACGACAGGCTTTCGTAACGCAGTTGTCTAAGTTACCTGTGGAGAAGATTGTATACCTCGATGAGTCAGGAATGGACAACCGAGACCAGTATGATTACGGTTGGAACTCAAAAGGACAGCGCTTCCATGCACTTAAATCAGGTCGTCGTCAAGGTCGGGTGAACATAATTGCCGCGCTGTGTAACCATCAGCTGATAGCTCCTTTCACTGTTGAGGGTGCGTGTAATCGAATAGTATTTGAGACTTGGCTTGAAGCTTGTTTGCTTCCCACACTCAAACCGGGACAGGTTGTGGTGATGGATAATGCTACATTTCATAAAGGTGGGCGCATTCAACAACTGATTGAGTACGCAGGGTGTGAAGTGTTGTACCTACCACCTTATTCTCCAGACCTGAATCAGATTGAAAAATGTTGGTCTTGGTTAAAAAGTCGAATCCGCAAAAAACTTGAGCAGTTTGATTCTTTACGAGATGCCATTGAGGATGTCTTACTTTTTGCGTCCTAACCTCCTTGGCGGTTGCTATACCACTACAATTAACCAATCTAACCCATATTCATCGTCATAAGGAAAAATTTCTGCAAAATGTAGTTGATTATTTTCATCCACAAACTTAAAAGTAGTCGGTTCACGCACTTCTAAATTATTCCAGCGTTTCCGTAATTCTTTAGCTGTGACTGCAATGATTTTATTACTACTATTCTCAGCTTTTAACCGCACTAGTTCTACACCATTAAGGTTTTTCACAAAAGGGCGTTCTGCTGTGGATGTAGCTACCACATCCCCAGAACGTTCAATAATAAATGACTGTCCCGATGCTGAGAAATGCAGCTTTTGTAAAAACAGGCTAATATCATCAAGGACTAAATCACAACCTACAACGCCGATAAGTTCACCATTGCGGTATACTGGAGCCACGGCAGAAATGCTAGCTGTATCAATGTAAGAAAATGGGTACACTGCTGACCAGGTTTGTTGACCTTTAGCTTGAGCAGTTTTGTACCAAGGACGTGTGACTGGTGTATATGGTTTGGTTTGCTCCGGGATAATTGTGGTAAATTTTCCCTGTTCATTCAGGATGTAATAATGTCGTTTTCCGATATGAGATGGATGTACACCCCCGCCTAACCAAGAATTTTTTGGTGCTACCAGTCCCACTCTATCTTGAGCGGAAAAAATATGTATACCATTACTCCCACCAAAATAAATATTAGTTGGCAGTTTGTAGAGTTTGAGTTGTTGGAAGAAATGCTGTCTTAACTCTTCGGAATTTTCTGGGTTTATTTGTCCTTGCTCTATCCCATAGCGATTCATAGCCACTAATCTTTGTGGTGTTCCCAGATATGTAGTCAAGCGATCGCTGATTTGTTCTGTTGTTGATGATATCAATTTCCTGAGCAATTTATTTACCGCTTTTTCCCCAGTCTCATAGGAAAGATAAGTGACAGTGCCAACAGTTAGCAGGATGATACCCATATAAGGTACGATAAATAAGATTCGTAGCGGAATTTGGGCGACGGATTGCAGTAGGAGGTGCGAGTATATACGTAATACTTTCATGACTATTATTGACTTGTAATATAAATAAATATATTGAGAATTGTATTAAGGCTTTTTTCAGGCTAATGCAGTACACACCAAGTTCCCTGTTCCCTGTTCCCTGTTCCCTAAAACTAAAAAACTTTGTACCTCACAACCATGGGAAATGCTACAATAAAGAATGAAAAGATACTCCTACCACAGCACAAATATCTTTTTGATTGTCGACAATCAAAATTTTTTTTGTCATAGATATTTTCTCGGTATAGTAAAGTAAAATGTGCTGCCACTACCTAATACACTTTCTGCCCAAATTTTACCCTGATGTTCTTCAACAAGGCCTCTACAAATTGCTAGACCCAAACCTGTGCCACCTTGTTGGCGAGCGTCGGATACATCAACTTGTTGAAACCTCCCGAAAATCGCTTCTAATTTTTCCGGGGGAATACCTTTACCTTGATCTGTGATGGTAAACAGAATATCTTCCTCACTCATACTTACTGACAATTCCACAGTACCACCAGGTCGGGAAAACTTAATGGCATTCCCTAATAAATTCGTTAAGGTTTGCAGAATGGCTCTAAAATCAGCAAATATCTGGATATTGGGAACATTGAACTTGAGGGAAATCCCTGCATTTATAGCTATTGGTTGTAAGTCTTCAATGGCTTGTTTGACCACAGTTATGACATCAAAGCACTGCGGATTAAGTTTTGTTTGACGAGATGTTAAACTTTCTAGTTCTAGGATATCATTGACCAAATCTAAGAGGCGATCGCTATTATTAATGGCAATTTGCAGCATCTGCTGTTTTTCAAAGGGTTGGTCATCTAAAACCCCGGTTTCCAGAATGCCTAAAGCCCCTTTAATAGATGTCAAGGGTGTCCGCACTTCATGGCTAACAACTGAAATAAATTCATTTTTTACCCGCTCTACTTCGTGACGTTTACTGATATCTTGAATTTGCACTACAAAGTAAATAGGTTGCTGTTTAATGTTTCTTAATAAAGAAACACTTAATAATCCCCAAATTACATTTCCTTGCTTGTGTATATAACGTTTTTCTAGTTGAAGGTTGCTAATTTCTCCAGCCAGCATTTTTGTGAGTAAATTCATAAATATTTCTAAATCATCATAGTGGGTAATGCCGAAAAAACTCTTATTTAATAACTCGCTTTCAGTGTAACCCAACATCTCATATAAGGATTGATTCACGCGAATGAATTGACCATCAATAGCCACTAAAGCCATACCGATTCCCGCATCTTTAAAAGCGCTGCGGAAATTGGCTTCACTTTCTCGCAATGCGGCTTCTGTTTGTTCGAGCATAGTAATATCCTTACTAAAACTTATTACGTGAGGTTTTCCATCTAAAACCATCAGTTGACAAGATACTAAAACCGTTCTCACTTCTCCTGATTTTGTGAAACTATGCAACTCTAAATTGCGTACATATCCTACAGATTCTACTTTTTCAATCAATAACATTAGATCATCTTGATTACTTACCATTGGTAAATCTTGATAGTGGTGACCAATAAGTTCTGACTTTTCGTAACCTGATAATTCCACAAAGCTGGGATTGACATCGACAATTTTTTGCTCAACACTATCGTAAATACAAATAGCATCAGGACAAGTGAGAAATATCTTGCGGAATTTCTCTTCTGAATTTCTTTGTGCGTTTTCTAATGTACTAAAAGCTCCTTGTATCTCTCCAGCCATTTGCAAAAAAGATTGCGCTAATTTTCCTAACTCATCTCGGCGAGATAATATGCTGTTTAACTTCAAATCTGCTTGATAATTTTCCCTCTGGACTAAATGTTTAGCAGCTTGATTTAAATCTAAAATCGGTTGGGTCACCCAATATGACAAACTAATACCGAAAGTAATGGCTAATAATAATGTGATGGTTCCTAACCCTAAACTGCGGTATGTATTAGCTTGAATATCGGCGAGAAAGTCTGATACTGGTAATACCACTACAATTAACCAATCTAACCCATATTCATCGTCATAAGGAAAAATTTCTGCAAAATGTAGTTGATTATTTTCATCCACAAACTTAAAAGTAGTCGGTTCACGCACTTCTAAATTATTCCAGCGTTTCCGTAATTCTTTAGCTGTGACTGCAATGATTTTATTACTACTATTCTCAGCTTTTAACCGCACTAGTTCTACACCATTAAGGTTTTTCACAAAAGGGCGTTCTGCTGTGGATGTAGCTACCACATCCCCAGAACGTTCAATAATAAATGACTGTCCCGATGCTGAGAAATGCAGCTTTTGTAAAAACAGGCTAATATCATCAAGGACTAAATCACAACCTACAACGCCGATAAGTTCACCATTGCGGTATACTGGAGCCACGGCAGAAATGCTAGCTGTATCAATGTAAGAAAATGGGTACACTGCTGACCAGGTTTGTTGACCTTTAGCTTGAGCAGTTTTGTACCAAGGACGTGTGACTGGTGTATATGGTTTGGTTTGCTCCGGGATAATTGTGGTAAATTTTCCCTGTTCATTCAGGATGTAATAATGTCGTTTTCCGATATGAGATGGATGTACACCCCCGCCTAACCAAGAATTTTTTGGTGCTACCAGTCCCACTCTATCTTGAGCGGAAAAAATATGTATACCATTACTCCCACCAAAATAAATATTAGTTGGCAGTTTGTAGAGTTTGAGTTGTTGGAAGAAATGCAATCTTAACTCTTCCCAATTTTCTGGGTTTATTTGTCCTTGCTCTATCCCATAGCGATTCATAACCACTAATCTTTGTGGTGTTCCCAGATATGTAGTCAAGCGATCGCTAATTTGGCGTATTCTGGATGATATCACTGGGATTAGCAACTTATTCACCGCTCTTTCCCCAGTTTCATAAGAAAGATAAGTGACAGTGCCAACACTCAGCAGAATGATACCAATATAAGGTACAATAAATAACGTCTTTAGAGGAATTCTGCCGATAAATTTGAGCATCAACTGGGAGTATATAGGCAATAGTTTCATTATTTTTGGTAACTGGGATAATGAGTGAAAATGGGTAAGAATGAAAATTTTATTAATAGATGATGATACTTATTTCAGTAAATTACTCACAAATATTCTTATTTCCTACCGCTATGTAGTCGATGTGGCTACAAATGGTCACATTGGTCTAGAAATGGTAAATCAGTTCAATTATGACTTAATTTTGCTAGATGTACTCATGCCAAAATTAGATGGTTTGAGTGTGTGTCGTCAACTACGTCAGCACGGTTGTCAAGTCCCCATCTTAATGCTCACCGCCAAGGGCGCAGAGGAAGATGTGATTAGAGGTTTAGATGCAGGAGCGGATGATTATGTAGTCAAATCCTGTGAGACTCCTCAATTATTGGCGCGAATACGAGCTTTATCCCGTCGAGTACACGAATCAAGTTTAGTGACTTTGGAATGGGGTAACTTATCCCTTAATCCCCAGTTGCTAAAAGTGCAGTATGGAGAGGAATTAATTCAACTCACTCCCAAGGAATTTGGGTTATTAGAATTATTTTTACGCTCCCCCCACAGGATTTTGACCCGTAGAGATATAATTGACAAATTATGGTTAGCAGATGAGTTCCCCACAGATAATGCTGTCACCAATTTAATCAAAGACTTACGACGTAAACTCAAAGCCGCAGGAATCAAAGAAGAAGTCATTGAAACTATTTACGGCTTGGGATATCGGCTTAAAGCTAGAAAAGAAGGGAAATCTGAGTCTCCAGTGGCAACAGTTGACGATATAGCCGAGGGAATCGCGGTTATTGAAGAAATAAAAGCAGAATTTCAAGCTTCCTTACCTGAAAAAATAGCAGAACTCAACACAGCAATCAATCAACTCCAATTAAAAACCAACAACTCGCAACAGCAACAACATATCCTGACCATAGTTCATCGTTTAGCTGGTAATTTGGGTACTTTTGGGTATCCCGAAGGCTCAGAAATAGCACGGGAAATAGAAGCCCTTCTCACACAAGAACATCTGAGCAATGCACATATTACCGAACTCAGTTTTTTATTGGAAGCATTATCACAAGGATTTAGCCCACCAGGAACAACACTACCGCTGAATGATTCCAACATCCGAGAGCATATACCTACTCTCATACCTCCCGATGATTTTAGTCATACTTTAAAGCAAGAATGGCAACGCCTGCGTACACAATATATCCCTCTTGGCTTAATTTTTTGCGCCATTGATGATTTTGAGAAACAACAGCAGAAAATTTACCTTTTACAGCTTGGGCAAACTTTACAAAAGTACCTTACTCCTCCTAGTTTTATCACTTACTACACTGGAGGAAAATTTGGTATTCTTCTACCCAGTATGCCCTCAGATAGTAGCTTGCGTCTTGCCCAACACTTATACCAAGCTATCCTCAGCTTACAAAAATTTACGATCAGTTTAGGTATTACTGGCACTATCCCCAGTTCTACCGCCACTCCTGAAGAATTATTAATAACAGTTGACCAAGCCCTGACATCTGCTCAAACCAGAGGCGGTAATACATTGTGCTTTTATCTCTCCGGTTGAAATCCTCTATCCTTATATAGTGATTATTTTTCTCTTATAAGTTCCTTATAACTAAATGATATCTTATCTAGACATATCTTCCTCAAGTTACTTGACAAGTCAATTGACTTGTAAGGCTAAGGATATGTCTAACTAATTCTGTAACCTTTTTGCCAAGCAACTATGATTATCAAAACCAATCGCAATCAGCACTATTCTGACTGTGGCATTGAACAAAAAAATTATGAGGGACGTTTCGGACTACATAGCTTAAAACTAGTACTGAAATATATTGATCTCTACCTTGAGCAAGACCTTAAATTAGCTGAACTAGCGCAGCAAATCAATTTCAGCAGGTCCTATCTATGTTATCGCTTCAAGCAAACCACGGGAATTTCACTTCATCAATACATTATTCGGCAGAGGGTATACCGAGCTAAAGGCTTGTTAGAGTCCTCTAGTATGTCCCTGAGCGAGATTGCTCTGTGCTGCGGATTTTACAACCATAGTCATCTGACTCGAGCCTTCAAGCGATTATTAGGAGTCTCACCCAGCGCATTTCGGGTACGTATGACAAACACTATCCCAGCCCCCGAGGGAGACTAGTCTTATACTGTGTATAGTACGACCATAGGCTTCTGAAGCCCACCTTCAAGGGAGTACTGGGAGTCCCGCCAAAGTACCTTTGGGTGAAATTAAAAACTAAGGATAAAGACCCCTATCAGCCAGCGCCTGTGCAACTCTACCAACACCCAAAGTGTAAGCTGCTAATCGTAGAGGAATTTGTCTGCTCTTTGACTGCTGTATTACTTGGTGATAAGCTGCCAGCATTAACTGTTCCATTTCATGGTTTACACGCTCCTCATCCCAAAACACATAAGAAAGACCCTGCACCCACTCTAAATAACTGACAACAACACCGCCAGCATTGGTCAGGATGTCCGGTAGCACGGTCACACCACGCTCCTCTAGGGACTGATTCGCTACTAAAGTCACTCGTTCGATTAGCCGCTTCGGCGACAATTTCCGCTTGCACCTCGTTGACATTTTCCCTAGTAATTTGATTTTCCAAAGCCGCTGGAATCAAGACATCGCAAGGCAAAGTGAGTAAATCTGCATTGCTAATTGGTACTGCTTGGGGAAAACCCACAACACTCTTGTGATTTTTCGCCGTATAAGCTTTCAATACCGGAATATCAAGCCCGTCGGTCGCCAAAATACCCCCAGCCCCTGTGGAGACAGCGATGATTTTAGCCCCCAACTCATGTAATAATTCCGCTGCTGCACCCCCCACATTACCAAAACCCTGAATTACTACTCGTGCTCCTGTCAGGGGTTTACCTCGTTCTGCTAATGCCTCACGGACAATAATCATTACACCTCTGCCCGTTGCCTTTTCTCGCCCTAAAGAACCACCAATAGAAAGGGGCTTACCAGTGACAACTCCAGGGACGGCATGACCGACATTTACAGAATAAGTATCCATCATCCAAGCCATCTCACGGGCAGAAGTACCCATGTCTGGGGCGGGTATATCTACTGAAGGACCAATGTCTTTAATTAACTCACTGATATAGCGGCGACTGATTCTTTCTAATTCTCCCACACTATAACTTTGAGGATTTATGGCTATACCTCCCTTGGCACCGCCATAAGGTATGCCCAATAACGCACACTTCCAAGTCATGAGCATAGCTAAGGCTGATACTTCCCCTAATGTTACAGCCGGATGGTAACGAATTCCTCCCTTATAGGGCCGAGAATATCAGAGTGCTGCACCCGATGTCCAGTTAGCACTTGAATTTGACCATTATCTAGCTTCACGGGGATAGAAACTGTCACCACTTTACGGGGATGGCTGAGGATTGCCAATACTCCTTGATCTAGGTTTAATTCTTTACCTGCAGCTTCTAAGTAACTACAGGCCTGGTCTAATGGGCAAATGTGCCCTGGAGTCTCAGGTTCTATGGACAAGGGAGATTTTGAAACCATAACATCTTCTCCTAGTCGCATTATCTTTGCGGACTGGATATATATATGAGTGATATCCCTAGCTTATCCTTTTTGTCTGAGAATGGTGGAATTTTCTGGTTTTTGTGACATTTTGCGGGAATGTTACCTCGATTTTCTCCCTTTTTTGGGGCTGCGATATCCCCAAAGGCTCAACGGAAGCGGTAAGGGATTTACCATGATGGTACTTTAGGGAGTGTCAAAATCAAGTCATCAACCTAGGTGGGTTGGAATCTGTTGTCCTTCCTCACCCCAACCTACTGGTATTATAAGTGTTTAAATGAAAACTTCATCTGTGAAGTTGCCATGTAGACCATAGGGAACGTGATGTTTAAGATGTAGTCTGGCAATGGCACCTTGATTAAAGTCACTGGCATCTAATATGACTAAATCTGAGCGGTGATGTGTGGCATCATAAACCAATACTAGCACCCAGCCATCATCTTCTTGTTTAGCATCTGTCCGGGGGACAAAAATCGGCTCCCCAGTAAAACCATGTGGTGCAGCACTCCACAATTGTCTGTCTCCTGAGTGCAAGTCAATTTTCAGCAATGCTTGCAAGGGCGCATTACCAGTCTCCCCGTGAGATGCACCTAAGTATAAATATTGATATTTTTTGCCGACAAGTTGGGGATTTATACTAGGGAACTCACAACAACGGCTTTCCATCATCTGTTGGCGGACTTTCCCAGTCTCAAGATTAAGATGGAATCGCCACAGTTGACCAGGGGAAATTGCGGCAAAATTAACCTCTCTAAAATCGCTTTCCGGCTCGACTTCTGGGAATGATGCGTAACAAATAGAATCAATGACAATTTCATCACCCGCATCAAAAGCATTAGCGTGGTGGAAAACAAAGCCAGATTGAGTTTCTAAAGTTCTTACCTTTGTTTCTCCGGGGTGACGGGGAATGACTATAATCCTAGTGGGTTGATTTTGCTGAAATTTGATACACTCTCCAGCAGCACGTATTCCTAAAGCGAAGGGTATGGGGTTAAAGGTAACGGGATTTTGCCAGAAGATACAGTAGTTAGGAGTAATGACAAAATCATGAATGAAACAGAACCCGGGAATACTATGAGTTTGTTTTCTCACAACTTCACCGTCTGGGTTGAGTTCAAATATAGTAATGGTGGTGGATAGTCCCGGTTTAATCGAGAAATTTACCAGACAAGGTGCGCCACCATCTTGGTTACAACTGGGGTCAAAGCGGGGATGTGCGCCAAAGGCTTCACCGGATGATAAAACACCATGGAAATATTCTTTCCCCAAGGTTTCCAATGTATAGGGATCAAGACAATGGGGTTCTGCTGCTTCCCACAGTGCCAAGAGTTTATCACCCCAATAAATTACATTGGTATTGGCAATATTTTTCATTTTGAAGTCGAAAATATTAGCTAACCAACCGCCGGGTTTTTGAGTACCAAAGACACCCCGATAAAGGATTCTACCCGCTTGCTGTTCTGCTAAATAGCCTTCAGTACGAACAAAGCGGTTACGGAAATGGGCGCGACCATTGACAAAGCTGATCCGGCTAATCATCCCATCGCCATCAAAGGGGTGATGTATTGGTTGTCCATTGATATCTAGCAAGCCGGGGCCATTTCTAAACAATGTACCTTGTAATTCTGGGGGAATTTGCCCTTCAATATCATCAATCCAGTAGTCAAATTCTTGGGTAAGTGATTTATATCCTCCCTGCCAATCTGCAAGGGTATAAGATTCTTCTGGATTTGGGGTGTCTTCAATTTTTAAGGTCTGCATCTGCTGATATTATGGTCTTTTGGATTCCATGGTTTGTGAGTCTGATTCCCTCAGGATTAATTCGGGCATCAAGTGAGATATTTCTGCTGTCTGCATTTGTGGATCCTCTGCCGGTAACCAATGAATGAATGGCAGTGGTAATAGTGTACTGAGGTTAGTAATAATTACTAATAGCCACATTAGTTCAAAGTTGGTTTCGCTGATGCCCAGCCAATGCATGATGATGGCTCCAAGTTCATAGGAAACCATTGCGGCTAAGTTGGAAACGGACATCAGTAAGGCAAATAATGTCGCTTCTACTCCTGGGGGACATAATCTGGCTGCAAGTACCAAAACGGGCATATAGGCAATTTGTCCAATGACGGTCAGAATGAGGCTATCACCCAAACTAAACCAGTGGTCATCTATACCTAAAGCTCTGTTAGTATGGGTGACCAGCAGCAGCATTGTCATTCCCAAGGCTGATGATAGGACTGTACTCCAAGTGAAAATGGCGCGAAATGAAATATTTTTGAGGAAGCGTTGAAACATCCACACTCCTATCAAAGAAGCCCCACTGGTTACCAGTCTTACCCGTCCTAGAAATTCTGGTTGAAAGTGTAGTTCATTGGTGCTGAAGAAGAAGAAGGCAGAATCGGCTGTTGGGGTGGCTAGCCAGACAAATACAAAGGCTGTGGGTAGCCAAATGGATTTTTGGGTAATTGCTTGGCGTAGTTGCTTGAGTTGATACTTGATGCTTAAAGGGTTCTGGCTATTATTGCTATGTGGGGCATTTTTACTAATGGGGGTTTCAGCAATTAACCAAGCTACTGCGGAAACTATCAGAGGAAATGAGGCGGTAACCCAAAATACAGTGCGCGTGGTGAAGTGTTCGAGCAGTATTCCGCTCAAGTAAGCGGTGAGTAAACCTCCCAATGCGGAAGCACCCCAGGAGAGTGATTGTAGTGAACCTGCTGCTGCTTGGGATTCTCCCCTGGCTCTTTCTACTACTAATGAGTCAACTATGACATCGCTGACCGCAACAGATAGAGAACCCAGGGCGATCGCTAGGGTAGCAGCCCAACTAGTATGAACTATGGTCGCCAAACTTATCCAAGATATTGCTCCTAATATCCCAGATAGCACTAAATAAGGCCGGCGGCGGTAGCCGAATATGGGTAAGCCATCAGAAATAAAGCCGAATACCGGTTTAATTATCCACGGTAAGGCGACTATTCCCAATAGAGCCGACACTTGAGCCGGACTCAGCAGCAATTCATCCTTGAGGAAAAAACTTACTGCTAGACGGGCCAAGCCTAAAATTCCTTGGACGAAGTAGACGCTAAGAATGGCAATTAACTCGGCGCTGGGTTCATGACCGAAGAAAATTTTACTTTTCACTGAGTCTTTAACCTGAGACAAGCCAGGGGAGTCAATCAGCATTTGATAAATATTTTTTAAGTTTTATCTACTTTTCTATCATATCGATTTCTCAGAATCTAGTTTTAGCTAAATATTACTCAAGGCCATGACCGCATTTTGACCACCAAAGCCAAAGCTCAAACATAATACGTTGCGCACTTGGGTTTCACGGGCCGCCATGACCAAATTTAAATCAAATGCTGGTGTTTGTAATCCTACACAGGGTGGTATGATTCCCCTGTGCATAGCTAAGAGGGAAAATGCCACACCTAAGGCCCCAGATGCTCCTAATGTATGACCTGTGGCACCTTTGGTGGAACTTACCGCTACTTTCTGGGGAAACAAATTTTGGATGATTTGACTCTCTACTTTGTCATTCAGGACTGTGGCAGTGCCGTGAGCATGAATGTAATCTATATTTTCTGGTTTTAGGGAACTCCGTTTTAAACATTGCTGAATCGCGGCGATCGCACTTTTGCCTGTAGGTTCCGGTTTGTTAGCATGATAAGCATCTGTTGTCAAGCCAAAGCCAAGAATCTTACCATAAATTTTAGCTTGACGCTGCTGTGCTAATTCTGGGGATTCCAAGACCAACACCGCCGCCCCTTCAGCTAATACCAACCCTTCCCGGTGCAAATCAAAGGGATAAGCCCCAGTTTTGGCCAAAGCCCCCATTTGCTGAAACCCTGACAATGTTAGGGGCGTAATTGGGGCTTCTACAGCACCAGCCAGAGCGCGTTGACATTGGCCGGTTTGAATCAGTAAAGCGGCTTGAGCGATCGCCCAAATACCAGTACCACAAGCTGCCATGGGTGCTAAAACTATACCAGATGCACCGATTTGGCGGGCTGATGCCATGGCGTTGGTATGAGGCAAAAAATCTAACCAATTTTCTATAAGTGCTTTCCCTTTATTCTCAGGGGGATTATGTCCATATATTTGCCGCCCCAGCAACTCCCAACTAGCTTGATGACTGCGACTTGATCCAATAACCACAGCACAATCGGGTAAGGGTGAAACCAACCGAGCATCTTTTAATGCCGAGGCCACTACCAGCCGGGTTAAAGTTGTTAATTCCGTAGGTTGGTTAGCAATCAAACCTAGAGGACAGGCTGCTAGTTCTGAAAATGGTTGATACCATTGCAGACCACATTTACCCGCGATTAACTTCTGCCAGCTATGCTCTAAGCTGGTTCCCAACGAGGAAACTAAACCAATACCAGTGATGACAACCATTTGGGAATTAGGAATGGGAGGTGGGGAATTGGGAATTTTTTTCCTTACTCCCCTACTCTGGAGTTAATCGGGTGTTTTCAGATTTTCTGCACCTTGAGTCACTTTAGCCGATTCAATGCGATCGCCTTGCTGAATTTTGTTCACCACATCAAAGCCGTCGGTGACATTACCAAACACAGCGTAGTTACCATCGAGGAAACCTAAATCTGCTAGAGCAAAGTAAAACTGTGAGGAAGCTGAATCTGGCATTTGCGATCGCGCCATTGCTACCGCACCCATTTTATGCTGTAACACAGGTGGGCGACGGGTAGTTTGACCGTAAATTATTGGTTGTTCTGCACCCATGGGCTTAATTTCTAAAGGTATGCGACGTTCACTCCCCGTTTCCGGGTCAATGTAACCACCCGTCCCCAATCTATTTGCGGGAAATTTGGGGTCTTTACCTTGGGGATCACCCCCTTGAACTACAAAAGGTTGGGGATCGCGCACCACTCGATGAAAAACTAACCCATCGTATACACCTTTTTGGACTAAATCAACGAAGTTGCCAGCTGTAATTGGGGCATTGGTGCCGTCTATCTCGATAGTAATGGGTGAACCGTTAACGGTCATCACCACAGTAGCTTTACCTTCGAGGCGTGGTAAATTTTTCATTCCCGGAATATTCTCACTTATGATTTCAGATACAGTGCTTGTTGTGTTGCCCGTGTTTGTCTCAGTTCCTGCTGAGTTAGAAGTAACATCCTGTGTGGAACATCCTCCCAAAGTCAAAGCACCGACTATCAAAAACGCAACTAGAAAATTTGAGACTTTTAACTGCATAGTCAGTTACTGATTTAACCTGAGTATGTTATCTGCTTGAGTAATTTTTGAGATTTGGTACAAGTTGCAATCCTTCCCCTTCCTTAGAGTCCTTCCAGCGGTACTCTCAAAAATCGGGCTAATTCCGCGCCTGTAGTTTCTAACTCCGCTAAAGATAATGGTTGGCCTACCCGTGTTAAAGGAATGTCTCGCCGACCCTTAACACGTAGGTAGAGGGCGCGACGGGGATTCAGACCTTCTTTGATATCGATGCGCACAGACTGCACGTCTTGAGTATAGGTGTCAATTTCAATGCGACGATTTTTACCGGGAAATCCCCAACGAAAGATTTTTATCTTGCCAGTGTCCTGATTAAAATCGTTGTAACCGCCTCCGACATCCCATAAAATCATGAGCCAGAGGTATAAGGCTAACAGTAAGCCGGCAGTACCATATAAGCCCATGACTAGTCCTTGGGGTACAAATATCAGTTGAGTTGGGTCGGTAACTAGGAGTAAATTTACTTTCAAGTAACTAGATATGCCCGCCAACAAGAAGCCTGTGGCGCCCATGGTCACGATGGTTGTCCACCAGTAATTGCTAAACCGACGAGAACCCAGAACACTTTGATGCAGGATACTGGAAGGTTTGCGATCGCCGTTAGGCGAATCACCTTTGTTAATTGTTGTTGATGCCGTCATTGAACTAACTTTGGCCTGTGAGTTCTTCCCGATCCAAGTCTGCCATTTCAGGAGCTTTTCTTGCAAGTTGCAGGAGTGAGACTTTTAAGATTTATGAGAAAACTTGTGTCAAATTATTAAAATTCTGATATTGATCAGAAGTAATAGGTTTGTACTGAACAAACCCCCACCGCTGGGCAGGGATAGAGACGGGGCCATTGGCCTCATCTGTGGTCATTCATGAGGTTACTGTCTGTGTATTCGTGTAGTAAAATCTAGTCATGTTGAGAATTAACTACACCAATTTTTCTGTGCCGAGGTAGCCTCTACATTCATGTAGGGGAAAGCCGAAATCCCTTCAGGGACTAAGCAGGAAAGCCAAGAGGTGATTCTTGGCATACCCAGGCCTCTATAGGGTGGCAAGAATGTCAATAAAGTCAATTGGGCAAAAACCCAAACTAATGTGATAAGTTAAGAATCATTAAGTGACCAGAAGCTAATAAATCATTAGCCAATGGTGCGTGTAATGACATAATTCTGAGAAGCTCCCTGATTAAGAGGGCAAGATCTCAGATTCTCAGATGCTTTCGGGCTGCTGAGATTGTCAAAAAAACGTTAATTCCTCGTTGAAGTCGCACAAAGTCGGCACAATAGCCGACAGCGTTGCTTCAAAAACGGTGCAATTTTAGTAAAAGAGGATTTTAGTTCAATGACCATCGCAGTTGGACGTGCCCCCAGTACAAGAGGGTGGTTTGACGCCTTAGACGACTGGTTAAAGCGCGATCGCTTCGTATTCGTAGGCTGGTCAGGGATATTATTATTCCCCTGCGCTTACCTAGCACTAGGCGGTTGGCTCACCGGTACAACCTTCGTCACCTCCTGGTACACCCACGGATTAGCCTCATCTTACCTAGAAGGCTGTAACTTCCTCACAGTTGCAGTTTCCTCACCAGCAGACAGCATGGGACACTCCCTGTTGTTCCTGTGGGGACCTGAAGCCCAAGGAGACCTCACCCGTTGGTTCCAACTAGGTGGGCTGTGGCCATTCGTTGCCCTACACGGAGCCTTTGGCTTAATCGGCTTCATGTTACGGCAGTTTGAGATTGCCCGTCTAGTAGGCATCCGTCCCTACAACGCCCTGGCATTCTCAGGCCCCATCGCGGTATTCGTCAGTGTATTCTTGATGTACCCATTGGGACAGTCTAGCTGGTTCTTTGCACCCAGCTTTGGTGTAGCCGCTATCTTCCGTTTCCTTCTATTCCTCCAAGGTTTCCACAACTGGACACTCAACCCCTTCCACATGATGGGTGTAGCGGGAATATTAGGCGGTGCGCTATTGTGTGCTATTCACGGAGCCACAGTAGAAAACACCCTGTTTGAAGACGGCGAAGGTTCCAACACCTTCCGCGCCTTCAACCCCACCCAAGCGGAAGAAACCTACTCAATGGTGACAGCAAACCGGTTCTGGTCACAGATTTTCGGGATTGCTTTTGCTAACAAACGTTGGTTACATTTCTTCATGCTGTTTGTGCCAGTCACCGGGTTATGGATGTCATCCATCGGCATTGTAGGTTTAGCATTGAACCTGCGGGCTTATGACTTCGTTTCCCAAGAATTGCGGGCAGCAGAAGACCCAGAGTTTGAAACTTTCTATACCAAAAACATTTTGCTGAACGAGGGTATCCGCGCTTGGATGGCTCCTCAAGATCAGCCTCACAAACAATTTGTATTCCCTGAGGAGGTTCTACCTCGTGGTAACGCTCTCTAATAGACCGACTGTATTAGGCGGTGGACGTGATCAAGAATCCACAGGTTTTGCTTGGTGGTCTGGTAACGCTCGTTTAATCAACCTATCTGGTAAACTACTGGGCGCTCACGTTGCCCATGCTGGTTTGATTGTATTCTGGGCCGGAGCGATGACTTTATTTGAAGTCGCTCACTTCATTCCTGAAAAGCCGATGTACGAACAGGGTTTAATCCTGCTTCCTCACATCGCCACCCTGGGATGGGGCGTTGGTCCTGGTGGTGAAGTTATCGACACCTTCCCCTACTTTGTTGTTGGTGTACTTCACCTCATTTCTTCAGCTGTCTTGGGTTTTGGCGGTATTTATCATGCTGTTCGTGGACCAGAAACCTTAGAAGAGTATTCCTCCTTCTTTGGTTATGACTGGAAAGACAAAAACAAGATGACCAACATCATCGGCTTCCACCTGATAATTCTCGGATGTGGGGCGCTGCTGTTGGTGCTCAAAGCCATGTTCTTTGGCGGTGTGTATGATACCTGGGCACCTGGTGGTGGTGATGTTCGTGTTATTACTAACCCAACACTCAACCCCGCTGTGATCTTCGGTTATTTGATCAAGTCTCCTTTTGGTGGCGACGGCTGGATTGTCAGCGTCAATAACATGGAAGATGTCATTGGTGGTCACATCTGGATTGCCTTTATCTGTATTTCTGGTGGTATTTGGCATATCCTCACCAAGCCTTTTGCTTGGGCGCGTCGTGCGTTCATTTGGTCTGGCGAAGCTTACCTTTCCTACAGCTTGGGCGCTCTTTCCTTAATGGGATTCATCGCCTCCACAATGGTTTGGTATAACAACACTGTTTACCCCAGCGAATTCTTTGGTCCGACTGCTTCTGAAGCTTCTCAAGCTCAAGCTTTGACCTTCTTAATTCGTGACCAACGCTTAGGTGCTAACGTCGGTTCTGCACAAGGCCCCACAGGTCTGGGTAAATATTTGATGCGCTCTCCCACTGGTGAAATTATCTTCGGTGGTGAAACCATGCGCTTCTGGGATTTCCAAGGCCCTTGGTTAGAGCCTCTACGTGGTCCTAACGGTCTTGACCTGGATAAAATCAAGAATGATATTCAGCCTTGGCAAGCACGTCGTGCTGCTGAATACATGACCCACGCGCCTTTGGGTTCTCTGAACTCCGTGGGTGGTGTTGCTACGGAAATTAACTCCTTCAATTACGTATCTCCACGTGCTTGGTTAGCAACATCTCACTATGTATTAGGTTTCTTCTTCCTCATTGGTCACCTATGGCACGCTGGTCGCGCCCGCGCTGGTGCTGGTGGCTTTGAAAAGGGAATTAACCGCGAAACTGAGCCAGTTATGTTCATGAATGACATTGACTAGGTTATAGGTTTTGTTTCATCACTGACAATCACTTTTTTACTTGCCCTTGTTTAATAACAAGGGCTTTTTTTCGTCCCCAGGATATGAGAGAATTGAACTAATTGCATCATCAAGAAATCATTATGAGCAATAAAAATTTTAGCGATGCTTTGCGCTGGACATTAGAAGCGCAGCAAAAATTGCAGAATATTCCCTTTTTTGCCCGTTCCCAAGCTAGAGCTAGTATTGAGCACTTGGCACGTCAAGCAGATAAAAAGGTGGTCACAGCCGATTTGGTGGAACAGGCTAGGCTGGAATTTGGACAGTAGTCATGCTCCCATAACTAGTTCAGGGAGAAACTTTTGGTTTGAGAACACCAGGAATTGCTTCTATGACTCTGTTAGCAATTTCTTCAGGTGTGGCTTCTTCTCTTAGGGTGATTTTGAGGTCAGCTTGGGAGTAAAGTGGTTTTCGTTCTTCGAGAAGCGATCGCAATTTGCCCTTGGGATCGGCATCTTCTAACAATGGTCTTGTAGTATCCTCTGCTATGCGTGTGTACAGTAATTCTACTGGTACGTCTAGCCATACAACTAAACCATGGCGGAGGTAACTCCAGTTTTTTTGTCGTAATACGATGCCTCCACCTGTTGCTATAGTCAAATGGGTATAAGCACAAACTTGTGCCAGTACATCGCTTTCTAACTGGCGAAATGCTGCTTCACCTTCTTGGGCAAACACCTGATTAATGGATCTTCCTACTGATTTAGTAATGACATCATCAGTATCTAAAAACCTATAACCCAGATGCTGTGCTAGTAATTTTCCCACCGTGGTTTTACCTGCGCCCATCATGCCAATTAAATACAGGTTGACTCCTTGCAATAAGCTGCTCACCAGTTATTTCACTCCATTAAAGATATATTTGTCTATACAACTTCTCTAAATTTACCTAAGTAGATTTAGCGTTGACTTCTTGCTTGACTCTGGAGAAGTGCCAGTAGGTACAGTTTCTCTATATTGAGGAAAGCAACCAAACCATTTACCACTGCGGTATACAAGTTCTGTACCATACTCGCTCTGATCATGGTTTAGTATCTGCCTGGTCAGAGCTAGCGCCCAATTGTACCCACTAGTTAAAAGCTTATTTACGCGAGGAGTCATCTTCATCCTCTAAATCATCATCTTCAAAAAACTTCCAGTCGTCATCATCAGCTTGATCCTCATCTTGATTAGTAGTCGGTTGTTGTAATGGTGGTCTGATTACCCGGTAATCAGCATCGTAAATGGATTCAGTTTTTCCCACGGCGGTATTTTTTGGCTCACGATAGTTATAAGAGTAAACAGAACCAGATTTAGAACTGCTTTGAGGTTCTTGTTGGCGTTCGTAGGTGGTTTGAGGGCCAGAAGTCCGGGGTTCTGGTGGTGCGCTGTCAAAGTCCCAATCATCAGTTCTGCTGTCATTTGTATCCCAATCGTCAAACGTGTTACTGGTGGCTGACTCTGTTTTACCGGTTGCGCCGGTCGCTCTAGAAGGCTTGCTGAAAGGTTCCTCCCTAAATGCCGCTTTCCCGCGGGGTGAAGTGGCCGTTGATTTAAATGGTCTTTGGCGTTCTTCTTCTTCCCCCCAAAATCAATTGGTATGTTCAGGAGGATAGTAATCAGGAGCGATGTAAAAACACCAGCAGCAGTACTAAAAACAATCCACATTGCCAGTGGTAACGGTAGAGTTCGCGTACCCAAAAATACTAGTGGGAGAACAGGGACCAATTTTGAACTAACAATAGTGTGAGTATTCCTAGTACTGCTACTAAAAGAATTAAGCGAATTACAGCCATATAAAAGGCAAAAGTCAAAGTTACGAAATCAACTAAAGACAAAATTGATTAAATTTTACCTTTACTTACTTCCTTGCCACCTCTGAATGGGAATGCAATCAATATCTAGTTGATCTAAACCACGAGCAACTACAAAATCCACTAAGTCATCAATGGTTTGAGGATTGTGATACCAAGCCGGAATGGCTGGTACGACCCTGACTCCAGTTTCTGCCAAACTTGTTAAGTTTCGTAGGTGAATGAGGCTGAATGGTGTTTCTCGGGGGACTATGACTAGCTTTCGGCCTTCTTTAATCTGGACATCGGCAGCCCGTTCTAGTAGGTCAGAACTTAAGCCAACTGCTAGCTTTGCCACTGTACTCATGCTGCATGGCATGATGATCATCCCCAAGGTGCGAAAAGAACCACTGGCGATTCCGGCGCCCACATCACCCCAAGGATGACAGCGTAGTTTGCCCCCAACGGCTACTCCAGCTTGTTCTCGCCAGAATTGTTCTTGTGCTGATGGTTCAGCCGGCATTCGAGTTTCCTGTTCGCTGCTCCAAACCATGTAAGTTGATTTAGAAGCAACTAGTTCAATCTCATAATCTGCGAGCCAGCAGATATTTGATGGCACGAACGGCGTAGATGAGACCAGAAGCACCAGATATGCCTAATATAAGTGGTTTAGAGTTTGTGGACACGGCGGCTTGAATAAAGTTTATTAATCGTCTGCATAAGTATCTAAGTTACTGGGTAAGTAGATATCTGATGTGTCGTTTTGACTAGCATTAACATCAAAACCTTGAGATACAAGATCATTGCTGACAGTTACTAAATCAATTTGCTGACGATAGTAATCGACACTTTTAACTTGCACAGCTACGCGATCGCCTAGTCTGTAAGAAGCTCGATTTTTGCGCCCAAATAGTGCCTGTTGTCTGGCGCGGTATTCATACCAATCATCTTTGAGGGAACTGACATGTACCAGTCCTTCCACTCGTAAAGGTACGCTGATATCTTCTTCTGATATAGATTCAGCGCCTGGGACTTCAATTTCCACAAAGAACCCATAAGACTGCACCCCAGTAATTACACCTTGGAATACCTGACCGATGCGCTGTTTCATCAGTTGGGCTTTTTGCAGTCCGGCTAAATCGGCTTCGGCTTCTTGGACTTGTTTTTCTCGGTCGTTAATCTGGATAATTACCCGATTCAGGTCGCTTTGCAGTTCCTGTTGCAATTCTGGCGGTAACACGTTCCAGTTAATTTCATTGTGAGAAGAGGAGTGGCGCAGGTTAACTCGCTCTTTCACCCGGGTGTTGCGGCGATCACGTCCATACTCTAGCAGCATATGATACACTCTTTGCATGAGCAAATCTGGGTATCGTCGCAGGGGAGAAGTACAGTGAGTATATTGTGGTAGTGATAAACCAAAGTGGAATCCTTTAGTGGTGCTATAGGCAGATGGCTTGAGTGTGTCTTGTAAGAGATAGGTCAGAACTTGCTCCGATGGGGATTCGGCAAAAGCCCTAGTTAAGTGCTGATAATCTAAAGGTTGGATATCTACGTCTGCTTCTAATGCTAGTTCTACGCCTAAATTGATGGCTAATTTCAGCATTTCCTGAACATCTTCTGTATCAGGTACGCCTTGGACTCGCCAAATGGCGGGGATGCCTAAAGCACTCAGATGTTGAGCCATGAGTTCATTAACCAATAGCACAAACTCGGTCAAGAGCGAGCGCACTGGTAAATCATTCACCAATACCGCTCCTAAGATCCCCTCATCTGCATAGGGGTTTTGGTTAGGTGGTAGATTCAACTGTAAACTACCACGACTTAACCGTCTTAGTTTCACAGCCTTGCGTAGAGTTTCCAACCCTTGCAGAATCTCAATCACCTTTAGTGGTTGACCTTGAAATTCACCGGTCAGAATAGCTTCTGCTTGTTCCCCACTCACTGCCGTATCTACATTGATAACGCTAGGTTGAATTTCCCACTCCAAAACCTCTCCAGACCTGGGGTCAATAGCAATTAAGAAAGACAGCGCCAGCCGGTCGCTTAGTGGTACTAACGAACAGAGATCTGCCACTGATTCCGGTAACATAGGCAGCAATAAGTCGCCCAGGTAAACTGACCTCCCCCGCTTCGCGCATTCTCTATCTAAGGGTTCATCAGGGTGGACATAATGGGAAACATCAGCAATATGAAAACCTAGCAGCCAATGTCCCTCCGCTGTTTTCTCCAAACTGAAAGCATTTTCCCTAAATTTTGCATCACAATTTACACCCGCAATAGTCAGAGTAAATAAATTGCGTAAATCTAGTTTGTCTTTCAGGTCTGCCTTCAGGAGCCTTCTGGGCAACTTAGCAGCTGCGTCTATCACAATCTCCGGGAAATTACGTGATAGATCATGCTTACAAGTGACCAAATCTATATCAGCAGCAGCCTCGGCATCGCTACCCAGGATTTGTACCACTCGACCCAAAGGGGGATATTGTGCCAAGGGATAACGCAAAACCTCCACATGAGCCAGGTGGTCAATAGCTTCTTCTAACTTCATGCTGTTTGTTTGGATTTTGAGTTCAAACAACAACCGATCATCTAAGGGTACAGCACGGAAACCGTTGTCTACTGCCTTAATTCGCGCTAGTAAAGTATGGTTAGACCGTTCTAGGATCAGCTTCACTTCTCCTTCTGGAGAACGACGACGACTACCTTCTTTGAGGACTCTTACCAAAACGCGATCGCCATTCCAAGCATTACTCAGATGACTTTCACGAATATAAATATCCTCAGAGCCTTCCACATCTTGAATAGCAAAGCAAAAGCCCTTACTAGAACAACGGAGCTTGGCCTCAATTACGCCTTCTTCTGCCACCCGGCGATATTTGCCGCGTTCTTTCACCAGAATTCCGATTTTTTCGAGAACTTCCAAGGCAATGTGAAGTTTTTGTAAACTAATTTCATCCTCACAACCCAGTTTCTTTTCCAAAACTTTACGAGCTACCAATTTATCATCAGTGAAATTGGCAAGGAGTGTAGCGATAGAAAATTCCATGCAGTGAACCGACCTTTGGTCAAAACATCATTTTTCATTTAATCTGGCCCTTTCCTGTATACCTTCTCCCAAGGGGAGACGCTGCGCGAATACGGATTACAGGGGCGCTTTGCTGCTACGCAAAACTCAAAAGAACCTTTGATCTGCTGACTTTTCAGGTCATGAGGAAAGATTATGGTATAACCTCACCCCCAATCCCCTTTCCCTCCCTCTTCTACCTAACCCTTTTCTACAAGGAGAAGGGGGAAATTTTAAACTATCTCTCCTGGGAGCAGAGAGGTTTGGAGAGGGGTTTTTCAGTTTCCAAAAAAAAGTCAGTTTTATTTGTAGCTTTCTCCCATGGGGGGACGCTGCGCGTCAAGCCCGGGGGCATCATAGACAACGACTTCTTATCAGATCGTCGGTCATTTCTGCCTAACCGCACGCTTAGAGGAAACGAAGGGTTCCGTAAGGCAGGGTTAGGAGTTTCACCCTTACGGTCAGCCACTTTATATCTACAATAGCTTGCGTGGCGTAGCCATACCTCGCACTATAAAATCATCTGGTGAGTTCGTCTGGATAGAGCAGCCCCTACAACTAGACTTGAATACAGTACACTTGATTGGAATTGAGCAACTCTAGGTAATTACGGAATGAGTTTTACTCATAGGCTGGTTTAAGACAACTCACTCACGGTGACCACAAGTGCTACCGGGTAAAACCACAAGTGTTTGATTGTCTAGATTTCAGGTGCTTTCAAACCATGTTCTCCTGATGTGTAAGTAGAATAAACTGGCCGTAAACCTGATTTTCCTACATATAGAATCGGTAACAATCACTTAAGCAGCTTGAAGCAACTGCGGGGAACCTTATCTCCATTATTGTAGATTTAATGCGTACTTATAGGAAATAATTCCAAGTATAGAATTGGGTAAACAGTATAGCATGTCAATCACCCCCATGCTCAAGAGATGCCATTGCCTCTGGCAGTGCGCCCATCGCAATCGGCTAAAATTGGGACAGAACTGATTTGTGATTCCTGAATTCTGAGTCAAGTAAAAACTTTTATTTTGTGCTTTTTTTGGGAGTATTATCCTGAAAAGCATTTGATTGGGCAAAGTTGAATATGTCGGATGAATAATCAATCGTTAAAATTCTAGAATTTTTAGTTAATACTCAGAAATATTCAGCCTCAATGAATCAGAACAGAGGAAAAAGTAGCACATTGAGATTGGTGGCAGTATTATGTTGATGTTGGCTCAATTCCATAGGTTATATCCCAACGGCAGTATTATTACTGAATTAGTGCAAATTTTCCAAGGGAAATATATTGTCCGGACTAGCGTGCAAATTGAAAATCTCACCCGTGCTACTGCTATGGCGGGGGCAGAAACCGTAGAAGCAGCAGAAGACCAAGCCCGAACTAGAGCATTAATGGTTTTGGGTATAAATAATTATGCACAGGTAACGGTAGAATGCACTCAGCCAGTAGCATCACCAATGGAGTCAAATCCTACTTGGAACAACACTAGGGTGAAATTGAACCACCCCAATGAGAGTAACTATTCCCCGGTGATAGATGAAGACTATAGCAGTAGCCAGTGGTCAGCACCCAATGATATTCAAAGAACTCTACCGCAGGTCAATAAACAGATTATCCCATCCGATTCAGTAACAGTGAGCACGGATAGTGCTGATAATGTCCATACATACAGCCCCGATTTTTATCCAAATGCTTCAGTAAATGACAACCCACCACTAGAATTATATAACTCAGTGGAAGATGATCAGACAATCACTGATCATCAGCCAAAACATCAGAGATTTGCGGGTAATGTTACACCATTTACACCCCGCAGTTCTAACCTCCAAGACCATGGGACTGATCACACAGGATCAGGTAAACAAAAGAACACCAGTGAACCAGTTGATTTGTCTGATGTGATTGCAAAAACAGATGTGGAACTTCAGCGTCTAGGTTGGACACCAGAACAGGGAAGAGACCATTTAATTCAAGCCTACGGTAAGCGGTCTCGCACTTTACTCACAGCAGAAGAATTACACGGATTTCTCAAACATCTGGAGTCTCAACCAGACCCGGTAGCGGGATTTTAATCCGGGATGGGGGATTTGGGGCTTGCGTCCTGATCCCCAAGTCTACAGCTACTGATTGAGAACAGCAACTGGACGGCTACCAGCAGCGTGACGGTCAATAACCTCATCAATCAATCCATATTCCTTAGCTTCCTCTGGGGACATAAAGAAGTCCCGTTCGGTATCTTCAGCAATACGCTCAATTGGTTGACCAGTATGTTCAGCTAAATATTCATTAAGTCGTTGCTTGTGGTATAATATCTCACGTGCCTGAATTTCAATATCAGTCGCCTGCCCCTGAGCGCCACCCAAGGGTTGATGAATCATAATCCGAGAATGGGGTAGACTCATTCGCTTACCCTTAGCACCTGCACTGAGTAGAAAAGCGCCCATACTTGCCGCCAGTCCAGTACAAATGGTACAAACATCGGGACGAATGTGCTTCATAGTGTCAAAAATTCCCATACCAGCCATTACCGAACCACCAGGAGAATTAATATACAAATAAATATCCTTCTCCGAGTCTTCAGCGTCCAAGAATAGCAATTGGGCAACAATCAAATTTGCAATCTCGTTATCAACCTGTTGTCCCAAAAATATGATCCGCTCACGCAAGAGTCGTGAGTAGATATCAAAGGCGCGTTCGCCCCGACCCGATTGTTCAACAACGATAGGAATCATGCAGCGTGCTTGTAGTATCTTAATTTTACATCTATCTTATCGGGTTGACACTCTTCCTGCCTACCGAGGGTGGGCTGACAGTGAGCGCAGCCAAACAGGTAGGGCGCGAAGACATTTTTTTATTGGAGTTCTACCGGAATCTATCGCCCTGGTTTTCTTGTTTGACTGGAAGTTGTGGGATCAATATGTGGCGAGTGCAGTGAATGGCTGATGGCTAGTTTTGTCCCAAATTTTGCTGATTGTTCCTCTAATTGAGAGATGAAAAAAATCCTCCTGGGCACTTTTTATAGAGGATAAACGTCTACGTCTGTATCTCCATGTGGTCATGGAGGAAAAAATTTAAAAACCAACAGGTGATGTCTCAGACAAGACTTTGCTTTTCCACATCAGCTGTGGATCTAGAATTAAACCTGGATATGGCGAGTGTAAAAGTAAATTTATTTGAACTATTGGTAATATTTCCAACATTTCTTAGGTTTTGGTTGATCAATTATGCAATTAATCCGGTCAAGTCCGCTAAACCAATAGTAAAGCGTATTTACAGAAGTCGCTGCTACTTGAACTCCTATCAACAATAAGAATAAGGATAACTGCCATGCCTGAAAAACTTGTGCAAGCCGCCATAATTACCTTTTTACTCCACCTAATAGCAGGACTAAGCACTAATCATCGAATTCAAACTAGGGTAACTTCATCAATAGCCGAAACGCGAGTTACAATTGTCAGCTTTCTACTGCGCTCTTTCAAATAAATAACCAGCCGCTCCCATGAGCATATAGTCCTGCACTTGAGGCATAAGTCCCTGGTTGAGTTTTTTGTTCATCGATAGAGTTTGTAGGCTAAAACTCCACAGGAACAGGGTAAACTGAGTAGGGCAAATATTGGCTTATGAGTTATGACTAATCGCCTTGCTGTGGAAACGCCCTATGGTCGTGCCGGATTTCTGCAAGTATTGCAAGCCTTGCGCCACTACTGCGATACAGAAAAAGAAGATTTAAGCCAACGTAAAGCACTAATTATTGAGTCTCTGCTTACCTCTGCGGTGTTGCAAGATGGAGCCAGAAATCAAGTTCAGGAAAATGAATTACTTCGCTAAAGTTGGGAAATTAGCACAGCCGTAATTACTCGGAATCAATCATGTAATAGGTTCCCGATGATCCCCTATGCAGAATTAGCATTACGAGGGACTCGCTTCTCCGATAGGGAAGAAAAATCGCGGTATGATGGCAAACAAGTTTGTACTCAAAGGGAACTAGATTTAGCCTTGGGGGGTAGATAAGAACATCAGCAATAATATTTGTTATCTTTTTAATAGTAATTTTGGCATGATTACTGTATAATGATATGTAGCTTTTTTCAGTCTTAAAACCTTGTATAGATAATAGCGAGTAGCGCCGTCATGGTTCCCTTGTGGAATTTTGCCTTGTGTGTTTACTCGCATTTTTCATAGGTTTTAGTGTGGTAAAAAATTTTTACTCGTATTTAGGAGTTTAGTCACCACTGAAAACTTTTGATCATAGGTGGGTAGACATCATAATAATCATGAGTTTTTGAGTGAATTATTCCGGTAATTTGAAACATTACCAGTTAGACTGCGGAAATAAAGTAACCCCACAGTTGTCAAAAATAAAACGTAACCAATCCCCTGTACTAAGTAGAGATGGTCTCTGTAACCAAGTAAAGATTTGAGAATAATGCCGGGAAATTGTTTATCTGGCAATATTCGTTCAGTATTCCACACCATGGGACCCAAAACGCAAGAGTGGATGTTCCTGAAGTGATCGTAATAGAAACAGATATTATCGGAGGTGCTACCACTCAAAGCGAGGTTAGCAAAACCTTGATCAAAATGCTTCAAGGCAGAAACCACTAAACCGGCAACAATCAATACCAATAAAACACCCATCACTTGGAAGAACTGGCGCAGATTGATTTTGACACCCCACTTAAATAGTAACACTCCAATAGCAGCTGCCCCTAGTAAACCAGCAATTGCACCGAAGACCGGTACAAATCCCTGTTGAAAATTAGCAGCAATAAATAGAACAGTTTCAAAACCTTCACGGACAACAGCAACTAAAATTAAACTAAAAACGCCCCACCCGGCATTGAGTTGTGTGTGAGCGCTTCTGTGACTGCTCCTTCAACTTGGGCTTTCATAAACCTGGCTTGTTTAGTCATCCAGATGAGCATCCAGCTGAGCATAACGATGGCAAGGACAGTAAACAAAGCCTTCAGCATTGGCTCAATCACCGAGGTATACTGAGGGTTTACTGTTCCCAGTGTTTGAATTAACCAAGTAAATAACACACCCATCAAAGCACTAATGACAATGCCAACAGCCACACCAGCATATACCCAAGGATTGAGTCGCGATTGGTTGGCTTTTTGAAGTAAAGCTAGGACAATGCCAACAACGAGGGCAGCTTCTACTCCTTCTCGGAGTGTAATCACAAAACTAGGTAGAGCGGTAGTGATATTCATAATTTGGGGAATAGGGAATAGGGAATAGGGAATAGGGAATAGAGAGTAAGGAAAAATTCCAATACCCCCAATACCCGGTCCTTAACTTTTAGCTGAAATCCCGGAGCATTTTTTTCAATTCGAGACTATGCATCTCTTCTTGCCCAATCATGCCACGAGCAAATTCTTCTAGATAAATGCTAGCATTACTGACAGTGCCTAGGAGAGTTTTATACAAATCCAGTGCTTTGTTTTCATGGAATAAACTTTCCGCCAAAATATTCTTGACTGTATGCTCGTAAGTCTCTTCCATCGGGGCGATTTTTAGAGAGGGATGTCCCATCTAAACCCGTGAGAATTTCTCCTACCTGTTGGGCGTGAAGTAGAGATTCACTGGCCTGGGCTTTGAAAAAATTGACAATGGGTATGCGATTAGGTCCGGTGACCATCAGGGAATAATGGGTGTAGCGGACTACTCCGGCTAGTTCAAATTCCATGATAGCGTTCAGTATGTCGATGGTCTTTTGTTTGTCAAGCTCTTGCATCGGTTGTTAGTTAGATTTAGGAATGGGAGTTATCAGTATGGAGTTAGGAGGTATAGTTTATTGGTTTAGAGTCTTAGACATTAACTATGGCCTCACTTCCCATTTATTTTAAACTCCCGTGTGTGTGATACCAATTAAGTAAATGCGATCGCATGGCGGGAATACTCAATTTTTTCATAATTCTTAAGATAATTTCTCAACAGCTATTAATTTTTTGGTAAAATTTGCCAGTATTTTTACTGCTAAGATTTAATAATTAATTACATACTCCAGCTGGTTTTGAGCCGTCACCAATAGTAAATTTAGGAAAAATACTTAATTAGTATTAAAGTATATTCTGCTATTGCAGAGTTAAGATGAATTATTATTAAGTATAAGCATTAGCCGAAGTAAACAACTTACAAAAACACTTTGAATAATTTCATCAGTCCAAGTATTTTTCTAGCTAGGAATAATAAAAGAGGTTTGGCCATCAGCCAAACCTCACTATAAATCCAGTGCATAACAACATCCCGGATTAATGTACCTGTTATTTTTGCAGTTAGTCATCTTCCTATGGGATGTGTCCAAATTTAATAAAAGCTGATATGGCTGGAGTGGAATTTTTGGCCATACATGGGAAAACGATAGAGATGTATCTGTATGAAAAAAACCTATATAATGCTGATCAGAAGTGGTAAGACAAGAGTAGCAGCCCTAATTCAAGGGAAACTGTTTTCCTTAAGATATATTATGGATATAGATTAAAATATAGGTGTCAATACTAGTCTCATTTGACTAGGATAGTTCCTCTAGTTACCTTTTTACTAAATCTGTTAATATTCATAGATGTTACAAACAAAACATAAAAGCGAAAAAAAAATAGGCTGGTCATTAGATGAACGAGACCCAAATTTCATCGCCAACCTCATGCCGTTGCTGAGTTTTTTATATCATTACTACTTTCGAGTTCAAACCAGTGGTTGGGAGCATATTCCACCGGAAGAGAAAGTACTGTTTGTTGGTTCTCACAATGGAGGACTGGCGACCCCTGATATGTCAATGATCATGTACGACTGGTTCCGAAAATTTGGCTGTGAGAAACCGGTTTACGGACTCATGCACCCCAAAGTATGGGAACTCAGCCCAGAAATAGCAAAAATTGCTGCCAAGACTGGAGCCGTGATAGCTCACCCAAAAATGGCTTACTCCGCTTTGCGTTCCGGTGCGAGCCTACTGGTTTACCCTGGTGGAGCACAAGACGTGTTTCGACCACATTATTTGCGGCATAAAATTTATTTTGCCGGACGGAAAGGATTTATCAAGTTAGCTCTGCGGGAAAATGTACCGATTGTACCTGTGATTTCTACGGGCGCTCATGATACCTTAATCGTGTTAGCTGACTTGTATAAAATTCTAGAGCAACTCCATAAATGGGGAATGCCTTGGTTGTTTGGAGTTGACCCGGTAGTATTTCCTATTTATTTGGGATTACCCTGGGGATTAGCAATTGGGCCTCTTCCTAATATCCCATTGCCGATGTCTATTCATACGAGGGTATGTAAACCCATTGTATTTGAACGCTACGGTCGAGAAGCCGCTAGCGATCATAAGTATGTCAATCATTGCTATGAATTAGTTGTCAATCGGATGCAGGAAGAGTTAGACCAATTAGTCCAGGACAGTGCCACCTAATTGACAACATTAGAAGACCAGGAGTAAGTCTTAAATTACACTGGCACTGCTTGCCGCACTTCTAAGGGTTCACCTGTCAAACTAAAAGCCCGAACTTCAGTAATTTTTACCTTGACAACTTGCCCTTTTAATACATTTATGTCCCCATTAAAGAAAGTTAAACGATTTCCGCGAGTACGTCCCATGACTTGAGTGGTATCTTTGGAATTTTGGGCTTCTACTAAAACCTCTTCAATGCGTCCCATGTAACGCTGCGATCGCTCGGATGCTTTAATATTAACTAAATGGTTTAATCTTTGTAGGCGATCGCTTTTCACCTCTTCACTGAGTTGATTAGACCATAAAGCAGCTGGTGTACCGGGACGGGGGGAATAAGCAGCTGTATTCAACAAGTCAAAACCAATATCTTCTACCAACTTCAGGGTATTTTCAAACTGTGCCTCCGTCTCCCCGGGGAAGCCCACAATAGCATCACCACTAATAGAAGCATCCGGCATATACTGCCGAATAGTATCAATAATCCGGCGATATTTCTCCTGAGTATAACCTCGTGACATTGCCTTTAACACCTCATTGTCCCCTGACTGAAAGGGAATGTGAAAGTGTTCACACACCTTGGGTAATTCAGCACAAGCCCTAATTAATCGCTCCGTAAAATAACGTGGATGACTAGTAGCAAATCGCAACCTTTCAATACCTGGGACATCATGGACATAATAAAGTAAATCCGTGAAATTATACAGATGACGACCTATAGGTACCCTCCGCAAACTATCGGGAGTTTTACCCCGCAAATCTCGACCGTAAGCATCAATATTTTGCCCCAGGAGGGTAATTTCCTTGTAACCTTCTCGCCCCAACTCCTCCATTTCCGCGCGGATAGCCTCCGGAGTGCGAGATTGTTCCACACCACGGACATTAGGAACCACACAATAGGTGCAGCGTTCATTACAGCCATAAATGACATTCACCCAAGCCGTGACACTGCTATCTCTTCGAGGTTGGGTGATATCCTCCATAATGTGAACCGACTCAGTAGCCACCACTTGATTACCATCAAATACCGAGGTGAGCAAATCTTTGAGACGGTTAGCGTGTTGTGGTCCCATGACCAGATCTAATTCTGGCACTCGTCGTAACAGGGCTTCTCCCTCCTGCTGGGCAACACAACCAGCAACAATCAAGGTTAAATCCGGCTGCTCGTGTTTACGTTTCGCTTGTCTACCGAGGTAAGAATATACCTTATGTTCAGCGTTATCTCGTATTGTACAAGTATTGTAAAGAATCAGATCTGCATCATTAGGGTCTTCCGACCATGCAAAGCCCATGTCTTCTAAAATACCAGCCATGCGCTCTGAGTCAGCTTTATTCATTTGACAACCGAAAGTAATGATATGGTAACGGCGATTAGAAGTAATCATGGGCAATGATGCTGAGTCAAGGTTAAGCATATAAACTTTATTTCTATTCTATGGCAATAAAACAAAAACTGTTCATTTGCTACTCATCATTGCGACTCTGGTGATGAGGTGGACTGGGGTAATTCAGCAGGTTGGCGACTACGGCGTAAAGCGTCTCGTAACCGATTTTGACTAGAAGAAGTATTGTTTGTGGTCAGCGGGGGATTTGTACTTGTTTCCCCTGCTGGTGTGACAGAATTAGTAGAGGTTTCCTGACTGCGGGTATTGCGCAAAGAATCTCTCACATTTCCCGGTGTAGGGGTCTTTCCTTGTCCAGAGGATGAACCCGCGGCTGTGTTTTGCTCAGTCTGAGGTTTTCGTCTGACGCGTCTAACTGGGTTTGACCTGGTGGGAGTGCTGGTAGTCGGTGTAGGACTGGAACTAGATGATTCTGTTTGGCGACTTGTTTCCCTGGAACGGCTGGTTTCTTGCTTTTTTTTCCGTTCTTGGACTTGGCGGTGTCGCTGTGAACCTTCCAGGGTAAAATCAGTAGCTATTGATATCCCTTGTCTCCCGCCTTCGGAGGGTTGCAATTTCCAATTATTCGCTTGTTTCCTGATTTCTTCATCCAATCTTCTGTTACCGCTTGACCTGATAATACGGACATTGGTAACATCACCTTTGGCATCAATATCAACAGCAACTTCTACTCTGCCTTCGATACCTTGGCGTCTGGCAAATTCTGGATAGTTAGTATTACATCTAACACAAGCGGCACGTCCAGTAGATGATCTGCGGGAATTACCACGACGATTAGTACGTTCTGATCTGCTATTAGCTGGGGGTGTGGAAGGCTGTACTGATACTTTATTATTGCTGGTCGTGCCAGTATTTGCTGTGGAGACTGAACTTGTGCCACTTGGTTGATTTGACTCTCCCCTATTAACACTATCACTATTTCCCTGTGTAGCTCTAGAATCTCTTGTACCAGTCAATACCCCTGGATTTTTTTCACTACTTTGAGTGGGGGGAGTAGCAGTTATTGCTTCTGATGTTTGTGAACTCAGTACAGATTCTAGCCTAGATACAGCTGCTTGGCGTGACACTTGTGGGGTGTTTGTGGTAGCTGTGGTTGTTGGTGTTGGCGGTGGAACTGGGGGAGTTTTGACAGTTTCAACACTTTGAGTGGGGGTAGTAGCAGTTATTGCTTCTGATGTTTGTGAACTCAGTACAGATTCTAGCCTAGATACAGCTGCTTGGCGTGGGACTTTTGGGGTGTCTGTGGTGGCTGTGGTTTGTGGTGTTGGCGGTGAAACTGGGGGAGTTTTGACAGTTTCAAGTTTTACAGGTGGTGGGGTGATTGGGGTTGGTCTGAGTGTAACTACAGGTTGCTGTTGGATAATTTCTGGTTGAGACTGGTTTACAGTCTGATTTCTAGCTGCACTGGGTGAGGTATCGTTACTGCTAATAATCTGGCGAGGTTCTGGTAATGTCTCTGCTTGGGGAATTGGTGCAGGTGGTTTTTCTACTTCTGGAATGGGAAAATCAATCATCACCACTTCTATTGGTTGATCTTCTATTTGGTGCGGGGTACTCCGCAGGAGATAAGCTAACAGTGATGACAGTACCCCAATATGAAGTACTAGAGAACCAATGAGACTATAAATCAGAAAATACTTGAGAGTCTTAACTTCTTGTGAACGATATTCTAAGGTAATGCCAGAAAAACTCATAGCCTATTGCCACTTATTCTCAGTTACCTGGTAATCTTACCACTTCTTGCCAGGGAGGAGGAAGCTAGACTATACGTAAGCTTAAAAAAACGTAATCACCAAATAGGGCATTCCTCAAAAAAACTAGCCTATTTATCTTAGTCTATTTCCATGGGTGAACTTTATGCCATTTTGGCAATTTCATCTTCTTGGTATCCCCCTAATCTTGATCTGGTGAATAGAATAGGTTTAAAGTCTGTGTGCTAACTTACAGCATACTTCATCGGAGTAGGTACAAGGGCGGGCAAGATGCCTACCCCACAAAAGTTTTATGATTCAATCTGTACTTGACATTCGGTGCAAGTTGCTGTATCGGTATTTCCCGATAGAATGCTGACCACTTTCATTAATTTCTGGTCGTTAGAGAAATTAAAAGGACAAAAAACTATCTTTGAAGTAGGCTTGTAGGATCTCAACACTGGTAATATTTTTATGACTTCCCTGATTCGTTTTTTGATGTGCGCTCCTGACCACTACGATGTAGACTATGTGATTAATCCCTGGATGGAAGGGAATATTCATAAGTCTTCGCGCGATCGCGCTGTGGAACAGTGGCACAAACTGTATAACATCCTTAAACAACACGCTATCGTAGATTTAGTAACGCCCCAAATAGGTTGGCCTGACATGGTGTTTACCGCCAATGCTGGGTTAGTCTTGGGGGAAAATGTCGTCCTCAGCCGATTTCTGCACAAAGAACGTCAGGGTGAGGAGCCTTTCTTTCAAACTTGGTTTGAACAAAATGGTTACACAGTTCATTTACTTCCTAAAGACTTACCCTTTGAAGGTGCTGGGGATGCACTGTTAGACCGGGAAGGACGTTGGTTATGGGCGGGATATGGTTTTCGTTCGGAATTAGATTCTCACCCTTATTTAGCTAAATGGTTAGATATTGAGGTGTTATCCCTGCGTTTAACTGATGAGCGTTTCTATCACTTAGATACTTGCTTTTGTCCTTTAGCTAACGGCTATTTATTATATTATCCTGGTGCTTTTGATGCTTATTCTAACCGTTTAATTGAAATGCGGGTTGCACCAGAAAAGCGCATAGCAATTACCGAAGCTGATGCTGTCAACTTTGCCTGTAATGCGGTGAATGTAGAAAGCATTGTGATTATGAATAAAGCCAGCAATGCTTTAAAAACAAGTTTAGCAGAGGCGGGCTTCCGAGTCATTGAAACGCCACTGACAGAATTTCTTAAGGTTGGTGGTGCTGCTAAATGTCTGACCCTACGTGTTACTGAGCCAATAGATATTAATATTCATGCTAATGTTTCCGTAGAAAGCCGGATTATTCGGTTAGAAGGGCATTTACTGGACTCTGGTGTGATTAACCAGGCTCTAGATTTAATTGTAGATGGTGGTGGTAGTTTCCAAGTGATGAATTTCACCTTGGGAGAACAACGCCAGAGTACATCAGCTGCTGAGGTGAAAGTTTCAGCCCCCTCCCATGAGGTGATGGAAGAAATCATCTCTGAGTTAATTGATTTGGGGGCTGTGGATTTACCCCAAGATGAACGGGATGCTAAACTGGGCCCTGTGATTCAAGCCGGGGTGGCTCCTGATGATTTCTACGTCAGTACTATTTATCCCACGGAAGTACGGATTAATGGTGAGTGGGTGAAGGTGCACAATCAGCGCATGGATGGCGCGATCGCCATCACTCAAACTCCTAATGGCTTAGTGGCTCGGTGTAAACTTTTACGTGAGTTGGAGATTGGGGACAGGGTAGTTGTAGATGTGCAAGGTATCCGTAGCATTCGCAAAGCTGAATCACGGGAACAGCGTCACGGTCAAGAATTTACCTTTATGTCTTCGGGGGTTTCCAGCGAAAGACGTGTGGAATTAGTGGTGGAGCAAGTAGCCTGGGAGTTACGTAAAATTAGGGATGCTGGTGGTAAAGTAGTTGTGACGGCAGGCCCAGTAGTGATTCACACAGGGGGCGGTGAACACTTAGCGCGGTTAATTCGGGAAGGATATGTACAGGCGCTCTTAGGGGGGAATGCGATCGCCGTCCACGACATCGAGCAAAACATGATGGGAACTTCCCTGGGTGTGGACATGAAACGAGGTGTCGCCGTCCTGGGGGGACATCGCCATCACCTGAAGGTAATTAACACTATCCGCCGTTATGGCAGCATTGCCAAGGCTGTGGCTGCTGGAGTGATTCCCAGTGGTGTAATGTATGAATGTGTCACTAATAATGTACCTTTCAGCCTAGCTGGTTCGATTCGGGATGATGGACCTTTGCCTGATACCCAAATGAATTTGATTAAAGCCCAGGAGGAATACGCCCAACTCATTCAAGGTGCGGAGATGGTTTTAATGCTATCTAGTATGCTGCACTCTATTGGGGTGGGAAATATGACTCCGGCTGGGGTGAAAATGGTCTGTGTAGATATTAATCCGGCTGTAGTGACTAAATTAAGCGATCGCGGTTCTGTAGAATCAGTAGGTGTAGTGACAGATGTGGGTTTATTCCTGAGTCTGTTAATTCAGCAGTTGGATAAGTTGACAAGTCCCTATGTAGCTAGTGTAGGTTAAGAAATGTTGCACGCAAAGTCGCAAAGGCGCAAAGAAGAAGATGTCCAGAGTAGTGTTTCAGCAAGATGTACAGATTAATTGGGTGAGTTTTATTGCTGATTTCCTTTTGGTGGGGATGGTTTTTGGCCCCCTCTTGCTCCTTTCTTGGCTGCGTCTGATGTGTCTTTGCTCGGCAGGATTGCGGATATTATCTATTTCATGGGTAATCATGTCTGTCCGCAACCTGATATGGGACTAGATTTAGCACCCCCGTTTATTATGGCTGTGTGTATGCGCTGCTATGGTACTGTGACGGGGTTGCTAGTTACTCGCTTGTTATATGGGTTAACTGGTGATAAAGGTTTTTACTGGTTAAGTCAATACGGCTGGAATGGTGCAGCCTTAGCTAGCGTGTTGATGATGGCTTACCCCTTGGAATTAGCGGCCCAGGTTTTTGGGTTGTGGGATTTTAATAATTATTTAGTTACACCGTTTGGGTTAATTACGGGTTTGGCTTGGGGTTTATTTACTATGCCGCTTCTGCACGGTTGGCAACAAGGTAAACGGACAAATTTCAGCAGCCAATGGCATAGAATTAAAAAAGAAGCTCACCGATAGTTACCACATGAACAAGACATTATTGTTCAATGCGTCAAGTCAGTCACCATGTCTGTAAAGCATATCAGTTTCGGGTTAGTTGCGATCGCTATACATTTTCTAATTTTATACTGTTTTGGGGGTTTATTTCACGCAGAGTAGCAGAGACTTGGAGAGTCTGCTTGACTTGAAATTACATTTACACTCGCTTGATTTTAAACCAACAAGCTAAATTACATACGTAAAATTACGTAATTATGAATAATCCAGATTTTTGGAATGATGAACCAACCTAAAATCCCAACTCCTCTTTCTCTCTGCGAATTTGCGCCTTTGCGTGATAAAAATCATTTCTTAAACCACTCCACAACACCCTCAGCCAAAACCCTCGCTAACCTCCTTTGTTCCTGAACATCCATCGCCAACTCAAAATCATCAGGGTTACTCATAAAACCCAACTCCAATAAAACCGATGGCGCAGAATGGGGACGTGTTAGCGCTAAATTATTCCAATACACCCCAAAAGAAGACCTACCCAAATTTTGCACTAACCGATTTTGCAGTAACACAGCTAAACTGTGCGCTTGGGGATGATACCAATAACTACTAACTCCCTTAGTATTTTCCGCATCACCATCATCAGCCAAAAATCGATAATGAAAAGTCAGTGCGATGTCTACGGCGGGCGAAGCCATCGCAGGTTCATTTTCCTCTATCATTTTCTGACGTTCCACCAAAGACAAATCCCGGTCATCTTCTCTAGCCATTACCACTGTTGCACCCCGTCGCCGCAATTCATCCCGCAACAGTTTTGTCACTACCAAATTTAAATCTTTCGCTAAATAACCTGTTGGTCCTGCTGCGCCTAATTCTTCCCCACCATGTCCGGCGTTCAGCAGAATTTTTACCCCAGATAAAGGTTGTGTTTGTCTGCGGGGAAGAACCGGAGGATGACGCAAACTTAAAACTAAGCTTGTATCTCGGTATTGCAGGTTATATCCCCACTGTTGATTTGTTTTGAGGTTAAAAGTATATTGCACCTTGCCAGGAGCTATTTGCTGCCAATCTAGACGAGAAATTAAAGGGTTATCATCTAGGCGAATTGTGTCTGTTTGGGCAGTGGTGTTATGTAAAGTCAGGGTAAGAGTTTTATCCCCCTGTTTTACAGTGACAGGGACAGGAACTTGCAAAGGAAAGACTATTTCTGTTGTTTTCGGTAATTCCCGCGAAATTATACTGCGAATCATCGAGTGTGGTGGAATTGCACCTGGAATCATCCGAGTTTCTTGACTATGAATCCAACCTCCATAGTCTAAACGCAACCAATCACCTTCTTTACCTGTAACAGATGCTCTCACACCTTGGGGTAAAGGCGTTAACCGTGAATCAGTGGTACTGGGGCCTGTCCGCGCCACACCAGCCCCAGCTATGATTTCTACTATTGGAAGTTTGGCTGGTAAAAGGGTTTGAATCTTACCAGAACTGACTTGAGTTGTTGTCTCGCTATTGAGAGTTAATTGATATTCTGGTTTTTTTCCATCTGGTAATATTCCTAATTTTGTACATCCCTGATATTTCCCTGGGATAATTTGAGTGATGGGTTGATTTTTACCATCTATATATATGGCTGAATTACTGGGTAGAGATATTTGTTTTAGTTGCGGTGATAGCTTAACAGTTTGCTCTCCCAATCTTACGCTTACATTAGCATTAGGAGAGGCGATGCCTACGGCGGGCGAAGCCATCGCACTAAAACAAATTTCTTCTCCTGGTAGTCGATAAATATCAACTTGGGGCGTAAGGGTATTTTCTCCAAAGGCTAATCCTTGGGGGATTTTGGGCTGATTATCAACTCTAGTTACCTGTATTTGCAGTTGTTGATTGTCGTAAGTCACAGTAAACCGATTTTCTCCCACCTCCAAGGGAAAGCTAGGGGCGAAATGTCCAGATTTACTGCGCTTAATGGGTTGATTATTAATTAAAACTTGTCCTGTTGGTGGTGCGGTTCCCAGAAGAAATATTTTATCTGTATTAGTTTGGTGATTTGCTGGCGGATAAACTATTTTCAGCGTGTTTTCTTGCGCCCAAGCTAGGCTGGGAGTTGTGAAGGAACCAAGAATGATTAATCCTAAAAGCGATCGCATGATTAAAATGTTTTGGTGGGTTATATCAATTTACATTGAAGCTGCATAAAAAAGAGCTTCGAGAATAAAATCATAAGAAGTCAAGGATTATCACTGCTTGTGCAATGTTTTTTAAATGTCTCTATTGCTTGTGGGTCTTGCTTGACACTGCATGGTCTTGGTACTTTCAGCTTGCAACCGAGCTTGTATCGCACTAGGTAATGTACCATTCGGTAACTGACATCTAATCCATAATTGTCATTGAGCCAACTCACAATTTCTCCGTAACTCGCAAAACCAGCGGACGAATTTAATTGAGTTTTGAGCGATTCGAGTACCTCACCTTTGATTTTTGGCTCTTGTCCGGGTGGTTTTTTCATTTTCAGTAACCCAGCTAATCCAAGAGTCGGTATTTCTGTAACCACCTTGTTATCGTTGATGGGTCACGTGCTAGTCTTTGTAAATTGATATTACAACGGTACAAACCTTTTCAAGAAAATATAATTGATCGCCGTCTAACCCACCCTACTTTTAAACCACTCTACAATTCCCTGAGCTAAGGCTTTTGATAATTTTTTCTGTTCTTGGGGATTGGTTAACCATTCAAACTCTTGGGGGTTAATCATAAAACCTAATTCCAATAACACCGATGGCGCAGCATGGGGACGTGTCAGGGCCAGATTATTCCAGAAAACACCATAGGAGGGTCTGTTCAGCTTTTTGACCAAATAATTGTGCAGGAAGACGGCTAGGCTGTGGCCTTGGGGATGATACCAAAAAGTACCTATACCCTTGGTGTTTTCAGCGTCACCACTATCGGGTAAGGCATTGTAATGTATGGAAAGGGCGATGGCTGGTTCTTCTCGATGTATCATAGCCATGCGATCGCCCAGAGAAACTTCAATATCACTATCCCTAGTCATTACAACAGTAGCCCCTAATTTTACCAACTCATCCCGTAATAATTGGGAGACGACTAAATTAACTTCTTTTTCTGTATATCCAGTTGGACCCACAGCACCCGATTCTTTGCCACCATGTCCGGGATCGAGTAGAATCTTGATATCAGATAGGGGTTTTCGTCTTTTCCGTCCCCTTGTTGGCGGATGACGCAAAGCTAAAATCAGGGTTGTATTGTCGTATCTGAGCTTATACCCCCACAGTTGACTTTTTTTCAGGTTAAAGGCGTATTTCACCTGTTCTGGAGCTACCTGCTGCCAATCTAGACGAGAAATTAAAGGGTCATCATCCAAACGGATTATGTCTGTTTGGGCGGTAGTATTGTAAAGTGTGATAGTGAAATGATCATCGCTGTGTTCCACGCTCACGGGTACAGGAACTTGTAGAGGGAAAACTATCTCTGTCGTACCAGGAATCCGGCGATATCCGACACTGCGAATCGTTGTGCGTGGCGGAATGGCACCTGGTAAAACACGAGTCTCCCTGCTATGAATCCAACCACCATAGTCTAGGCGTAACCATTCACCTTCACGGCCTGTAATTGATGCTTGTGTACCTTTGGGGAGGGGGGTGAGTCGGGAATAATCTGTACCTGGTCCTGTCCGCGCTACCCCTGCATCTGCTACTACCTCGCCAACTTGTAAGTTTGCAGGTGAGAGAATTTGAATTCTGCCAGTTCCTGGTTGAGTTATCGTCTCACCGTTGAGTGTTAGTTGGAATTCTGGTTTCCCCAAATCTAGGCTTTTCCCATCAGCAATCATGTTATTACCATCAATTGGGGTTAGGGAAACAGCTTGTTGAAACGTAGTGCAACCCTCATACCTTACCGGGATCGACTCAGCATAAGGCTGGTTGTTTCCTGTAAGTGCTGCTAAATTACTTGGTAGTCTTATCTGCTGAGGTTGGGGTACAAGAGCAATAGTTTGATTTGCCAGATTGACAGATACACTGGCGTTAGGGGGTGCAATGGCGCTAAAACAAATTAATTCTCCCGGTAGTTTGGCAATGTCAGCTACAGGAATCAGAGAATCTTTGGCAAAGGCTAATCCTTGAGGTAACACGGCTCCCGTCGCCACCCTTGTAACTTTAATTTCTAGTTGTTGATTTTGGTGACTGACAGTAAAGAGATTTTCTCCCAACTGCAAAGGGAAACTGGGAGCAAAATGCCCAGCTTGACTGCGGTTAATTGCCTTACCATTGATGAGAACCTTTCCATCTGGTGGCGCTGTACCAATGAAAAAGATTTTTTCCGCCCTTGTTTGGTGGTTGTTTGGGGGATAAACAACTAATAGTGATGGTTCGGCCAATGCGACTACAGAGGAGGTAACGATAAACCCTAATATTACTAAACCTAGAAGTTTTTTCACGACAACAGCACAAAATATTTCACCACAGCAAATGTGGCACAATGACGGGATGTTTTTTGAGAAGTTGCTAAAAATTCTAACTACTAACTTATGACTAAGTTTATCTTTGTAACTGGAGGTGTAGTTTCCAGTATTGGTAAGGGCATTGTAGCAGCAAGTCTGGGCCGTTTACTCAAATCGCGAGATTATTCGGTGTCGATTTTGAAACTCGACCCTTATATTAATATTGACCCGGGTACTATGAGTCCTTTTCAGCATGGGGAAGTTTTTGTTACCGAAGATGGTGCGGAAACAGATTTAGACTTGGGACATTATGAGCGCTTTACTGATACTTCTATGTCGCGCTTAAACAGTGTTACCACTGGTTTAATTTACCAAGCGGTAATTAATAAGGAGCGGCGGGGAGACTATAATGGCGGGACTGTACAGGTTATACCCCATATCACCAATGAAATTAAAGAGCGGATTCTGACTGTGGCTGAAGCTACGAATCCATCTGTATTAATTACGGAAATAGGTGGGACTGTCGGTGATATTGAATCACTGCCATTTTTGGAAGCTATTCGCCAGTTACGCAAGGAAGTGGGACGGCAGAATGTATTGTATATGCACGTTACCCTGGTACCGTGGATACCTTCGGCCGGGGAAATGAAAACCAAGCCCACACAGCATTCTGTCAAGGAATTAAGATCAATTGGCATTCAACCAGATATTTTAGTCTGTCGCTGCGATCGCCCCTTACCTGTGGGATTAAAACGCAAATTGTCGGAATTTTGCGATGTTCCAGAGGAATGCGTCATTACTGCCCAAGACGCTGGGAGTATTTATGAAGTACCGCTAATTGTAGAACAGGAGGGATTAGCAGAACAAGTATTAGCGTTGTTGCAAATGGAACAACGCCCACCAAATTTAGTCCATTGGCAAACAATGGTAGAACGCTTATACAGTCCTCAGTACACTGTGGAAATTGCCATTGTAGGAAAATATATACAGTTAAGTGATGCGTATCTGTCCGTAGTAGAAGCACTGCGTCATGCGGCTATTGCTACATATGGGGATTTGCGCTTGCGATGGGTGAACTCGGAAGATTTAGAAACCCAATCGCCGGAAACTCATTTAGCAGGTGTGGATGGTATTCTAGTCCCGGGTGGTTTTGGTATCCGCGGGGTGGATGGTAAAATTGCAGCTATTCAATACGCTCGCGATCGCCAAATACCCTTTTTAGGTTTATGCTTAGGAATGCAGTGTTCCGTAATTGAGTGGGCGAGAAACGTACAAGGATTAACGGGTGCAAACAGTGCCGAATTTGACCCCAAAACCAAGTATCCAGTCATCAACTTGTTACCAGAACAGCAGGATGTAGTTGACTTGGGCGGTACCATGCGACTGGGACTCTATCCTTGTCATTTGCTCCCTAATACTCTAGCTGCTAGTCTTTATCAACAAGAAGTAGTTGACGAGCGCCATCGGCATCGGTATGAGTTTAATAATAGTTATCGTCAGATGTTGTTAGAATCTGGGTATGTGATCAGTGGAACTTCCCCCGATGGACGCTTGGTAGAAATTGTGGAATTTCCCCAACATCCCTTCTTTTTAGCCTGTCAATTTCATCCCGAGTTTCATTCGCGTCCTAGCACTCCTCACCCTTTATTCCAAGGATTTATGGAAGCCGCTATTAACAGAACTCATCCTGTATCCAACTTACCAACACCTGTACAGGTTTCTTGAGCATATTCTCAAAGTCTTGTTGAGAAACCAGACAAGTTTCAACCTCAATAAATACAACGATGAGGAAATAGATACCCGACTTCTTCGAGAAGTCGGGTATCTGCTCATTCACAGCAGTAATTCTAATTCCCCTTCCCAACAAGTAATGATGCCAACTTTGCAGCGCCCACCATTCCCGCATAATTCCCTAATTCTGCTGGTAAAATTTCTAACTCTGCGCGACTCGTAGCCATGACTCGCTGCTCAATTTCTGCCTTCAGTGCGGGGTAAAAAAACTCAAAGCTAGCACTAACTCCACCACCAATAATAACTGCTTGGGGAGTTAAAACGTAAATTAAACTAGCTAGACCAATACCCAAACACTTACCATATTCTTGCCAGAAAGTCAAGGCAAATTTATCTCCCGCCGCCGCCAGTGCGCCTAATTCCCATGCTTCCTGTCCAGTGCGGCGACGAATTGCCGTAGCTGAAGCATACTGTTCTAAGGAACCGGAATTACCACTCTTACACACAGGCCCATCGGGGTTTAAGGTAATCAAACCCAGTTCCCCAGCAGCGCCTTCATGTCCTACGAACAGTTTGCCATTGAAAATAATGGCACCACCAACCCCAGTGCCCAAGGTCAATAAAATTAGATTCTGAAAGTGGCGACCAGCGCCCAACCAAGCTTCTGCCAAACCGGCACAGTTGGCATCATTAGCAATAACCGTAGGTTTACCTGTTTTGGCTTCTAACCAGTCTGCTAAAGGTACATTTAGCCATCCCGGTAGGTTGATGGCAATTTGGGCAATCCGTCCACTTTTATCAGCTGGACCGGGAGTACCCACACCAATGGCAATAGCTTGATTATATGGGTCAACTTGAGCGATCGCATCTATAATTACAGCTACAACAGCTTTTGGTGTCGATGGTTCGGGAGTGGCTACAGTCAAAGATTTTAAGCAAGTACCATCCGGGTTGAACCGTCCCAGCTTAATGGCTGTCCCCCCCACATCAATACCAATTAATTGTGAATTAACCACCTGAAAAAATATTATTTAGCTTTTTTGGGTTTTATTGAACAAAAAATCCTGGGGTTGCTGTTTTCTGTGCGTCCATAGGTAAACTACTAACCATGACTGAATGAAAACTCCTTGGTTCGTCGTCGTGCCAAGCTGTCATCGGTGTACCCCGTAATAAGCCGGACAGGGCGACGGATAGCATAAACCCACCAGTAGCAGCCGCAATTAAAGAAATATTATCTTTCACTCTAACCTCTTGGTAATAACTTCAACAATATTTAGTTGACTTCTCCCCTGGATGGAATCACAGGGGATTCTAAACTGATGTTGCTACGCAGGACCAAGCCATGCTACGCAACGTTTACGATATGATTTATTTAACCTTTTAAACAAGTCATATCGTTGTGGCACAGTCAAAGATGCGCTACCCACCTCGACTAAGGATAAACCTAGCTGTGTGGCTACTTTTCTTAAAATATTTGCTGCTGCTTGGGCATCTGCCGAGGTGAAAAATCCTTTGGCAGATTGATATAATCCACGTTTTACTCTTTTACCTGACGGGTTCCATCCTGCGGGTTTTTCACCATGCTTGTAGAGGTTATCGTCATCTAAGTAAGACGCTTTTGATGTGTACGCTTCCTCCGTTATGGTAACAATAATTCCATATTCGCTAGCCAACTCTTTTAATCTTTGAATGAGTCTACCTGTGGGAATTGGGACAAAGTTTTGATTGTTTGTTTTACCTAAGCTAGCATTAATTTTTTGCCCTTCATTCCAACCAATAACTATATTTCCTATCTGGTCATTCAGGCATCGGTTGACAATAAACCTAGCTGCTTTGTTGATAGCATCTCGCATTTGGTTATTACGTTGGCGTTGAATACGGTCAAGGTTGGTATCCCAATAAAAATTAGGCTTACCCTGCTTGTATTTGGCGACTAAACGACAATAACCTTGATTCATTGATTTGAGTTTTCTGCCATCAATAATCAGGCTTTTACTCAGTGTAGAAACTCCAGTTAACCAATTCGTACCCCCATGGTCAAGTCCCCATGCTTGAGAATAATCAAGATGTGGGTTGTTTTTTATTGATTCTTTTCCATCATCAATCACCCAGTTAATCCAGAACTCACCACAATAAGGACGGACTGTGACTTCCTTTACCCAGTCAGAATCAATAAAATCAGGTAAAGGTAGTTTGATGTCTGTAATTAACTCTGGTTTAGTTTCTTTACTAATTGAGGGTTTGAAATAACCATTTTTAAAAGTGAGTGCTTGACGAGGAAATGTTACTGCTGCGAAACCTCCTTTCTTGCGATACTTAGGTAATGAAGGTCTAATTACATCCCCGTTGTAGTAAGCCTTAACTAATCCGTTGTAACTGGCTATTGATTCACCAACTAGCTTTAAGGTTTGTTGTGCTGCTTGGGCGGCCAACCCTTTGTAATGTGGATTTTCTTTGAGGACTTTATCTAATTCAGGATAAGTGGTTTGACAATGATAAGTTTTCCACCCACTACGTAATTCATCACCACACCAGTAAGTTGTCAAAGCATTATCCATGCTTTCTAATCTTGCGTAATGACTTTGGCGAGTATGGTAAATCGCACAATTTATTAAGCTATTTGAGTGCTGACATTGGTCAACCCAAAAAGCTTTTTCTTCATCTGTGAATCTAGCTCTAATTGGAATTGTTCTGTACAAGTTTTACTCACCTCCTGTTTATGAGTATAATTGAAGTTCAACCAGACCAGGTTCATTTTTTTATTAATGCACCGACCCATGAATCACCGGCAGATATAGCTAGGTGGGTTAAGGGTAGGGCATCAAATTACTTAAGGAAAGAATTTCCACAATTAAAAAAACTACCTTCTTTGTGGACACCAACTTACTTTGTTGCGACAACTGGACAAGTTAGCACTGAGGTACTTAAAAATTACATTGAAAACCAGCGTGGTAAATGAGGAAACACACAGGATAAATCCCCTTGAGTCGCGCGCGTTTCATCCCCTCGCTAAAGCGTAGGGGTTCTCACGCTCCCACTATATTCTGATAGTAACTATTTCCGCATTCTATTTTCTCGCCGTAATCGAGGATTGACAAATTCGTTTAAACCCTCACCTAGTAGTGATAACCCTACTACCATTAATGTCATGGCTAAACCGGGGAAGAGAGTAGTCCACCAAATTCCCGTGGGTAGGGCTTCTAAGGCTTGTCTTAAGTCATGTCCCCATTCTGGAACTTCTTCGGGAAGTCCTAGTCCCAAAAAGCCTAAACCGCCTAATACTAAAATTGCATCGGCGGCGTTGAGAGTAAATAGTACGGGTACACTTTGAATGACGTTAAAAAATAGATAGCGCCATAGTACAACCCAAGTGGAAGCACCCATGGCTTGAGCCGCTTCAATAAATACCTCTTTCTTAACGCTCACAGTGTGGTTACGTACTACGCGATAATATTGGGGAATGTAGGCAATACTAATGGCGATCGCCGCATTGAAAATTCCCCGCCCTACGACAAAAGCCAGTGTCACAGACAGTAGTAGCCCCGGCAATGTGTAAATACTATCCATGAGGAACAGCAACACCCGATCTAACTTACCCCCCAGATAGCCACTCACCATCCCCAATGGCACACCAATAATCATACTAATTGCTGTAGCTAATATCACTACTTGCAGCGCAGCTTGGGCACCAAATAATGTACGAGAAAATACATCATGTCCCAAGCGACTCGTACCAAACCAATATTTAGCTGATGGTGGTTCTTGGATGGGGTTAGAAAGGAACTCTCTGGGGTTTTGTAACCATCCCCAAGCCTGTAACAGGGGGGCAAAAAATGCTAAAAACAGGAACAATAGGGTAATGGCGATGCCAATGACCATTAATTTCTGGGACAGGTGGGAATTTTGGGCGAAACGGATAAATTTCGGTAACTGAGGTTTATTTATGGCCATGAGGGAGCGCATGCATCCAGTAAGATATAACAAACGCTCCTCTTAGCTGAGAGCTAAGAGGAGCAGGTTCTTTGAGAGTAGAGGCTTTGAAACCCCTGTGCGATCAAAGTTTTTCCGCTTCCCTATACTTTTAGAAGCGAGTCCGGGTGAAGTTTTTCTCTAAAGATAACTCGAAATCATTTGACGATAATCGCTTTTTTGCTTCACACCTTTGACTTCTTTCAATAATTCTTGATGTTTAAACAACTGAATCGTGGGTGTACCAGTTATCCCAGCATTCTCCGCAATCTGAGGGTCTTTGTCAATGTCAATTTCCACAAAGTGAATTTTGCCTGTGAATTCATCCACGACTTTATTTAATATCGGCTTGAGAGTATGACAAGGACCACAACCAGGGGATACATATTTCACCACCAGCAAGCGATCGCTTTCATGGAATAATTTCCTTAAAGCATAACCCCCTTCATGGCGTGTGGCCTGTAAATTAAATCCAGCCTCCTCTTGGGCTTCAGTTTTATTGGTGGTTTGGGGTTCCAATTCATTCTCTACTGTAGCTGATTGATGAAATTCTGTAATTAAATTCCGTGATGATAACCAGCGTTCTGCCAACATGGCCGCCATACAACCAGTACCCGCCGCGGTAATTGCTTGACGAAACTCGTGGTCTTGCACATCCCCAGCTGCAAATACACCTTCTACACTGGTTTCTACAGAACCATTTTTAGTGACAATATAACCCACATCGTCTAATTCTAGCTGTCCTTTAAATAAGGCTGTATTGGGACTATGACCAATGGCGTAAAATAAACCTTTGGCGTGGATTTCCCTTTCTTCCCCAGTTTGATTATTACGTACTTTTACCCCGGACATCTGACCATCGCCGAAGATGTCCACAGCTTCAGTGTGCCAATGTACTTCGATTTTTGGGCTACTTAAAACCCTGTCTTGCATGGCTTTAGATGCTCGCATTTTATCAGAACGCACCAGTAGATTTACCTTAGAACCGTATTTAGTCAGGTAAATAGACTCCTCCGCCGCTGAGTCACCAGCACCAATGACAGCTAATTCTGCACCGCGGAAAATTGGCGTTGCACCATCGCAAATTGCACAAGCAGATATCCCCCGACTCCAGAACTTATGTTCACTAGGTAAACCTAGACGCTTGGCTGTAGCACCAGTGGCTATAACTATACTATGGGTTTTTAGTTCCCTTTCCTGCGATCGCACTATAAAAGGACGTTGGCTCAAATCCACAGATATTACATCCTCAGTATATAACTGTGCCCCCCACCGTTCAGCTTGCGCCTTCATTTGATCCATTAGTTCTGGTCCGGTAATACCTTGGGGAAACCCCGGAAAATTTTCTACTTCCGTTGTTGTCATCAATTGACCCCCGGGTAAACCCCCCATTTCAAAACCTTCAAATACTACCGGTTTTAAATTTGCTCTTCCTGCATATATGGCCGCTGTGTATCCTGCTGGGCCAGAACCAATAATTACCAAATTTTCTACAGTCGGGTTAGTCATAGGGGTTAAATAAACTCATAACGACTCCGTTTAATATACCATAATTAGTCAAGGAATGGGGATAAAAGAAAACATATAACGTCACCTGAGAAAGAAGACCAGAGGAAATTTTTGCATGGGGGTGATATGAAAGTCCAGGAATATCGAACAATTGTATAGTATAATAAAAACACAGTACCCATGGGAGCTAAAAATATTGTGGTTTTCAGCATTTCCCAAAAAATGAGCTAGTCCTAAGCTGACTATTTTATAAACAAAATTATACTTATGTTGACAAGCATTGACATAAGTGAGTTAAGAAAATCGCCCACTTGATATATAATCCTACGATATCAAGTATTGAATTAAGACTATTGCCAACGCGAAAACCAAGCAATGATAGCGGTAGTCTTTCTTGTAAATCTTAACTTGAGAAATATCGCGTCTGGCTAAGGCGTGCAAGTCTACACCAGGGATAACCGCTCCCATGCTCCCGTTGAAGTAGAAAGTAAAGTCTAGCTTTGTCTAGGTTTTATATAGCAGAAAATGGGAAATTAACCATTACAAAACTTTAAATACAGACATCATGGCAAAAATCCAGTTTTGCAGAGGAATCGACGAGGAAGTAATTCCAGAAGTACGCTTAACCCGCTCGCGCAGTGGCGACAGTGGGACAGCAACGTTTATTTTCACCAATCCGCGCATTTTAGATCAAGGTAACACGGAGGAAATCACCGGGATGTACTTGATTGACGAGGAAGGAGAAATTATTACCCGAGAAGTTAAGGGTAAGTTCATCAACGGGAAGCCAGAAGCCTTAGAAGCTGTTCATCTGATGAAATCTGCTGCAGAATGGGAGCGCTTTATGCGCTTCATGGAACGCTATGCGGCAGAAAATGATTTGGGATTTAACAAGGCTCAATAGATATCCGATATACAGCAGATTTCATCTGAGTAGGTACAAGGGCGGGCAAGATGCCCACCCCATAGAAGTTTTATCATTTGATGGAATTGGTATAACGCAACCGACAAGATACATTTAATCTGACACTTGCGTAAGTCCTATAATCAAAAAAACTCCCTATATTAGGGAGTTTGTATTTTGTTAAATGATTTTCTCAAAAGTTGTGAAATTTTAAAAAGTGGCGATCGCTACACAAATAACAGCCAAAATGCCAGCGATCGCATAAAATACCCTTACCACTTGTAATTCCGACCACCCGCTTAATTCTAGGTGATGGTGTAGGGGAGCCATTTTCAATAAACGCTTTCCTTTCCCATCAGGACCCTTGGTAGCTTTGTAATAACCCACCTGGGCAATAACTGAAATAGTTTCCACAAAGAAAATACCACTGAGAATAAACAGTGCTACCAAACTATTAGTTAGTAAAGCTACAGCAGCTAAAGCTCCGCCCAGTGCTAAGGAACCAGTATCACCCATAAACACCCGTGCTGGGTTACGATTATGGGCTAAGAAACCTAAACAACCGCCACTTAATGCGGCACAAAAAACCATTAATCCCGGGTAAGCGGGGGCGATAACAGAACCTAAGCCTAATAAAGCGATGGCCACGGTTCCCCCTGCTAAACCATCAATACCGTCAGTTAAATTAGTTGCATTACTTTCTGCGACCAGGACAAAGCCAACCAAAGGGCCAGAATAAATATCCTAAAGGTAGTGTAAAGCTCACCCAGGGTAAAGCAATATTTGTAATTTGAGAATTATGATTAAACATCAGCCACAGACAAAACAGGGCTGCAAATACAATTTGCAAAGCCAGTTTCATTTTGGGTGATATCCCTTTATTTGATTTGCGACGCAGAATTTGCCAGTCGTCAAGCCAACCTACAAATCCATAACTGAGAGTTAAAGCACAGACCCCAAGGACTTCTGTGGCAAAATTAGATAATATACAGGCGATCGCCACAGATACCGGTACAAAAAATATACCCCCCATAGTTGGCGTACCAGCTTTCTTTAAATGGGCTTGTGCTTCGATCTTCGCGGATAATTTGGCCAGTTTTCCAGGCTTGTAACATTGGGATTACTAAAAATCCCATAGCAGATGTACTCAGCGCTCCTAGCAACAATGGTAACGTAAGTGACATACCTTGCCAGGGCGTTCTCTGTCCTAGCCAATCCAAGCTCAATGCTGCTACACTGAGGGCTATAACTAAACCAAAAGCTAAGCTAATACCCGAAATATTTGACCCTTGGTTAGGAGATAATTTAGCGTCCACAGAAATTTCCTTCACTCCACACTTAACAGAACATAGATATTACCCAGCACTGCACGGAAAAACAGAGATAAATTTCTGACAAAAACATCAATGAGTTTTGATTTGACTTTTTCGCCGATGTGCTATGGTAATACTACCCAGGTTGACCAGGCTAGTCTTCGTCTACGCCAAGATCACTACCATCATCAATGTCGTAATCATCTATTCCGTCTTCTGAACTCAAGAAATCTGATATTTCTTCTTCTTGTTGTGAATAATCTGTTTCTTGAACAGTACGCGCTACAAGCCTTCCTTGATTTTGTAACCAGTCCAACATAGAAGATTCTTGCTTTAATGGAATTACTGGCGCACGTTGGTTCCGGGGTTCTTCACTTAATGGAGAGTTCAGCATATCTACCAAAACACAAAAAGATCATGTAACTAGACATTAAGAAGTCTATCACTGACAAGGGATATTTTAATTATCCATTCAAGTCGTAGTTAATAAATCCGTAAACTGGCAGAAATAATTTATTGAATAGTCTTATAAGAACCACCCAAATTGCACGAGTATCATGTCATAATCTATACTGTTGGCTGAAAGTAGATCAATCCTGATGATTTTTGAGGTGATAGACCATGCTCGGTAAAGCTAATCTCATTGATGCGATCGCCGGTACTAATCGCGGTTTACTAGCCACTGAACCACAAAAACAAGCTATCTTAGCGACCATCGCCAATTTAGAAGACTTCAATCCTACCCCTCGCCCCTTAGAAGCGACGGATTTACTCAATGGTGATTGGCGGTTAATCTATACAACCAGTAAAGCTCTCCTAAACCTGGATCGCATACCGTTATGTAAGCTGGGACAAATTTATCAGTGTATCCGGGTCAACACTGGCAGTATTTACAATATAGCCGAGATTTATGGCTTACCTTATCTGGAAGGATTAGTAAGTGTAGTTGCCAAATTTGAACCAGTTTCGGAGCGACGTGTACAAGTCAAGTTTGAGCGATCCATTTTGGGTTTAAAACCTTTAATCGGTTACAGTTCTCCCGCCAGTTTTATTCAACAAATTGAATCCGGTAAAAAGTTTACGGCTATTGATACCTCCTTAAACAGCGAGCAACAGCAAGGCTGGTTAGATATTACTTATATAGATAGTGATTTACGCATTGGCAGGGGTAACGAGGGTAGTGTGTTTGTTTTGAGTAAAACATAAATCTTATTACATCCGTTGCATTTGCCAACGAAAATACCCTGCCTTCGTTTTTTTGTCAAGATGGGTCTGATACCTTGTCAGGTTTCGGCTGTCAATGGAGGAATACTTAACCCCGTTTCAGATAAATAACTTAACAAAGCCTCTAGGAAACAGCTGGACAATGTAAAGTGAAATCAATTAGCCCTAATATATCCATCATTAAAAGGGAAGATACTTATGGTTCAACGTGGTTCTAAAGTGCGTATTCTCCGCCCCGAATCCTACTGGTTTCAGGATGTAGGCACAGTGGCTTCTATTGACCAAAGCGGCATTAAATACGCAGCAATTGTCCGGTTTGATAAGGTGAATTACTCTGGTCTCAACACTAATAACTTTGCCCTAGATGAATTACTTGAGGTAGAACCACCAAAAGCTAAAGCTAAAAACTAAGCGGCAGAGCAATAAAGGTAATAATTTGATGGGATGCTGAATGATATAGCTTAAATCCTATATCATTCACCAGCCTACCCTCAAAGGTAAACGATATAGCTTAAATGCCTGAACTGCCTGAAGTTGAAACAATCCGCAGGGGTCTAAACCAATTTACCCTGCACCGCAAAATTACGGGTGGGGATGTGTTGCTAAACCGCACCATTGCCTACCCGTTTTCTGTAAATGAGTTCATTTGTGAAATTACAGGAAGTGCGATCGCCGCTTGGCATCGTCGTGGTAAATATCTTTTAGCGGAACTCACCCCCTCACCCCAGACTCCGTGGTTAGGGGTTCATCTCCGCATGACCGGACAGCTATTATGGCTACATCAAGACGAACCATTACACAAGCACACCAGAGTGAGGCTATTCTTTGAAAACCAGCAAGAATTACGCTTTGTTGACCAGCGCACCTTCGGTCAAATGTGGTGGGTTCCCCCAGGAGTAGCAGTAGAAAGTATAATTACCGGTTTAGGGAAACTAGCCGTAGACCCTTTTTCGCCTCAATTCACCCTTGAGTATTTCGCCGATAAATTACAAAATCGCCGCCGTCCTATTAAAACCGCCCTATTAGATCAATCAGTGGTGGCGGGTTTAGGTAATATTTACGCTGACGAAGCACTATTTAAAAGTGGAATTTTACCTGTAACCCTGTGTATGGATTTGCAGTTACAGCAAATTCAACGTTTACACACAGCTATTATTCAAGTATTAGAAACCAGTATTGCCGCTGGGGGTACAACCTTTAGTAATTTCCTCAACGTTCAAGGGGTTAACGGTAATTATGGCGGTGTGGCTTGGGTATATAACCGCACTGGCGCACCCTGTCGAGTGTGTGGTACTCCCATAGAGCGAATTAAATTAGCCGGGCGTTCCAGTCATTTTTGCCCCCAATGTCAGAGTTAGTAGAGAGGCTGGGAATGGGGTGTAAACAAACCAGCAATAAATTCTTAAGTGAATTTGCATCTGACCACAAGTTAAAATCCTGTTAAAACCAATTCAAGAGGAAATTTATGGCAGTTAAAAAAGGGGATATGGTTCGCGCTGTCCGCGAGAAGCTGGAAAATAGTTTGGAAGCACAAACCAGCGATCCTCGCTTTCCTTCATATTTGTTTGACAGCAAGGGCGAAATTGTCGATGTTAAGGGTGATTACGCCTTGGTAAAATTTGGGAAAGTACCAACGCCAAATATTTGGTTACGCTTAGACCAGCTCGAAGAGTTTAACTAAGTCTGTTGACACTCCCCCGCTAACCGCTCTCCCAACCTCTCCTCCGCAAGCACAGAGGCTTTAAAGGTTGATTTTTGCATGGAAATAAGTAATGATTATGCGACTTTGTAAAGCGCAGAAGAGTTGGGGAGGGGTTGATGGAATTCACCTTGAAAAACCATAAATTCAGATATCCTATTTGATTTATAAAAACTAGGAGTTTCAGATCCCCGACTTCTTAAAGAGGTCGGGGATCTAAGTCTTCATAAGTAAAAGTTTTTTATGGCTAAGACGACAAAATAATATTACCATAAAATGAATAGTCATATAGGACACAGGGCATGGCTGCAGAAGAAAAAGGTTTAAAGGATACTCAAGCTAAAACACGCGTGCTGCTGGCGTTGTGGGATATGGGAGCAGTGGAGGGAGAGGTTAACCAGGGTCAACTCACTAAACGAATTGTCACTAAGGGTAAGAAGGTAGGAGACTATCGGCACATATTTAAAGATTTGGAAACGGCTGGAGCAATTTCTATTTCTAAAAAGAAAATTTCTCTCACCTCTCCCATAGGTTTAGAGATGTTGGGGGAGGGTTTGAGCAGTGGTGATTTTCAGTTTGAGGGGACTATTGTCGGCACCTGGGTAGCCAATGCGTTGCTGCGGTGGATTAGTCAGATGAATGGGGGATCAACTCTATCTGTTGTTGCGAGTGATGGGGTGAAGTTGGCGGTTATTTCTTCCTACGAAGAATTTAAATCTGTGGCATTAGAAGTTTACGACCAACTCAATCAGAACTACAACTTAGATGATTTAGTCCCTATTTATCGCATCAGGAGAACCATAGGGGAGCGGGTGAGCCGTGAAAACTTCAACACCTGGTTGATCGAAATGCAAGCTGAGGACATTTTGCAGCTGATTACTGGAGAAATAGCAGACTTTACCCCTGATAAACGAGAAGACTCGATATCTATGGAAGGTACACAACTACGTTCCTATGCTCAACGCCTGAGTTAATCAAATTGCTTCCACACTGTGTAGTTCCTCCCACGACATTTATTCATCATGACAAATACCCCTATTTCTTCCATAGAAGCCGTTAACGCCGCTATTAAAAATCATAATCCCTTTACTAACGCCGGTATCGTTAAAGAACAGGACGTATGGGGAAAGGGAGTCCCCGATGTACCAACCTTAAATGCTCATGCTTCTAATAAAGTCTTTGAAGCCATTGAATTTGTGCGAACAAGTCAATTGAGCCAAGATAAAGTGACTTCCATTGTGATCACTGCACAACAGGGAGTTGGTAAAACTCATCTTCTCAGCCGCATTCGTCATCAATTAGAAACAAAAGGCGGTGCTTTATTTGTCTATGCAGGTGGTAATAATTATACAGACTTAAATCTGGTGAAGTACCAATTTCAGCAAACCTTAGCAGATAGTCTGAGTGAAACTGGTAGTCAAGGGGTAATGCAGTGGCAGGAAGTAGCCGCAGCTATGGCCAACGAAGGGAGAACCGACAATTGTCCCCAACCAGCAGAGTTAGTTAAAAGATTTGACCAAGCATATAAAAAGAAGTTGGACAAAAACAAAAATCTCATGAATGCCTTGCAAACACAAGTGCTGAAAAATAAACCCAATGCAGATCCCTATATTCTCCGGGCTATTTTGTGGACACTCTCAGAAACTCAAGCACCTTTTGCTATCAGATGGTTATCTGGTGAAGAATTAGCTCAGGTCAATGCTGATGAGTTGGGTTTACCTAATTCTCCTAAAAGCAATCAAGACAAAGAAGCTGAAGCCCTGAAAAATATTCAGCAGATATTGAATTTAGTTAGTTTCTATAATCCGGTTATTATTTGTTTTGATGAGATAGATGTTAAAAACAACTCCACTGAAGATGGCTTACCCACTGAAAGCGTAATTGCTAATTTGGTGAAAATTCTCCATGATACTCTCGAAAACTCAGAACTTAGTCAAGGTGTTGTTTTTCTGACAGTAATGCTACCCGAAACATGGAGATACAAGGTCGATTCAATACCGGGGGGTACACCGGATAGAATTTCTAAATTTACTCAAAGAAAACCAATAGAATTAAAATATGTTAGTAGCGATTCTATGGTGGACTTAGTTACTGTTTGGCTTCAGGAATTTTATCATTCAAAACAATTAATTCCTCCTCATCCACTTTACCCATTTACAGAAGGTGAACTGAGAGAATACGGCAAAAACAAGAAACCAACTGTCAGAGAAGCTTTGCAATGGTGCGCCAAGAATTTTAAGGTAGATGAGCTACCCCCGGACCACTTTCACGGTTTGAACTGGCATTACAAAAGAAAGTAATCTCAATGCTGAAGATTACTTACAGGATAATAATATGCTGGCTGAGGCTCTATGTTTTGGTTTTGAGACATTGATCAATCATACCTTAGAAGGAGTAAAAATTGAGGAGATTATCCGGGATATCAAGCCTAAATCACAGAATAAAAATTGGATAAAGTTTAAAATTGTTGGTACTGAGAATGGCGCAGCGGTGAAAATTGGCGTGTCTGTAATCCAGGATTCTCGAACTGCATTATGTGCTGGATTAAAACGTTTAATTGATTATCAAACATTTGATTTGACTCGTGGTTGTTTAGTGCGATCACAAGACAAAATCGAAAAAATGAATAAAAATTCTGAAGCATATAAATTACTGGAGGAACTCATTGATAAAAAAGGTGGGGAACACGTCGATTTAATAGAAGAACAAATTCGCCCACTGATCGCAATTTACTCTATTTACCAAAAGTGCTCAAACTATGATTTAACAGAGGCACAAATTTTCGATATCATTACTCAAAATAAAATTACCATTGATAATCTTCTATTACGAGAGATTTTAAGCGATCCATCAGGCATATTACCAGATGCTGATGATAGCGATATTTTAGATGAACTATTTGATCCTACAAATTTAAGTGAAACAGATGAATCAGACGAGTCAGACGAATTAAGCGATTTGTTTAGTTAATCATGAGCCAATCAGTTTTAATTTATAAAGCCCTTTGTCTACCCAGTGGCGATGTGGAAGCGTTAGTACAAGGGCGAATTATTGCAGCTATACCTCGTAAATTATTGAATAGGGGTGATAAATTTGCTCTTTACCCTGTTAATTCTTCAATACATCAGTTGCGAATTGAGCAATACTATCGCCCGGATTTTTTACCCATTGCTGAAAGTGCTATCAAACAAGTGAACTCTGAAAAAGTTACTATTAAAGCTTGGGCGAGATGTGAACTTTGCGGAATGTTCGACAAGACTCAGCCGTTAGAAGTTTTATCTCAGTTAACAATCTGGACAACAGCAACCCTGAAACAAATCTTAGAAAAACAACATATTTTTTTAGCTTACCTGCGAGTTTATCATTTATCTGAGCCTTGTCAAGTTGCACTCATCCCCGATATTAAGGGCAAAATTGGTAAATTTGTCGGTATACCTAATATTACTGCTGGGGAGGCAAAACCAGTATTGAGCGATCGCATTTTCGCTCAACGCCAAAAGCAACTACAAAACCTCGAACCACCCAAACACCGAGAACTAGAAGATTTACAAACTGCAATAGTGTCTGTGAGTATGAGCAACCCAGGGGCGCAAGCATTAGACAATGATATCAAAAGGTTTTTAGGTTGGAGTAGTCAGGAGGATAATCATCGACTTGGTGAGGATTTAGGTTGGATAAATAATATTGCCGCGTTAGGCGATCGCAGTATACAAGAAGATGAGGGTAAAACTAACTATCAAGCCGGGACGGACTTTGAAAATGTGGTGCGTCATAGCTTGGAATTTTTAGGATTTACCGTTGATTATAGTCATAAAGGCGGTGCTGGTGGTTTAGATTTATTTTGTTCCCAACCATACCCATTATTTGGTGAGTGTAAAGCCGGGAAAAGAATTCCTAATGATAGCGCAGTACAACTGTTGAATTTGGGAATGTTACGCGAACCAGAGGTTTTTCATCAAGCTACTAAAATTATCATTGGTGCGGGTAAACCAACAAACCAACTACAAAAATCTGCAAAAATACAAGGTATGGCTATTCTTAATCCTGAAACACTTGAAAAATTAGTCAAACTCCAAAATAACTATCGTAACTCAGTAGATTTATTTAAACTCAAAGAATATTTAAAAGCAGGTGAATGTGATGCAGAAGTGAAAAAATATATCAATCAAGTTTACACAGATATCAATTTGCGATCGCACATTATCCAACTAGTAAAAAATTATCAGCAAAACTCAGGGATAGACTTAGCAGGGGTAGAAGCCCTACACGGTGCATATTTCGGCTCAAATCCACCACAACCCCTGCAACCACAAGAAATGCACGAAATTTTAATAGAACTTTCCTCACCCCTGACCGGTTACTTAGGAAGAGTTAAAGGTCAAGATTGGAAAAGCGATCGCTTTTACTTCCTCCGAGACTTAGTAACTACGGCTGAGTAACTTAATATTTGCCCATAACTGCCAAGCATCCTAGATAGATGTGATCTAAGATGCTAGAGAATAAAAAAATTGTTGCAGATACAACAATTATGTGATACAATAGTCCAATGAATCTAAGTTTATTTGGCGGCGGAAATCTTTAAACTAGCTGGGTTACCTGGGTCACCTTGTACTAATACACCGCGCTCATTTGCGTGTAAGTGCCGGACAATTTTGTAAATGGCCTCAACTTTCTCAGATGCGCCAGCTTTTTCGGCTATTTCTTCGAGAGACAGGGCTGTTTTTTGCTGTTGCAACACAGCCACTACCTTTGATTGTAACTCCAGAATAGCCGCAGCAGCTTTTTTACCAGCTTCTACTCCTGGTTGATGGTAGGCGTTGATATTTACCAAACTGGCGTATAAACCAACAGCACGTTCATACAAAGCAATTAACGCTCCCACTGTTTTGGGGTTGACTTGGGGAATAGTCACTGTAATAGAATCCCGTTGATTTTCGTACAGCGCTTGTTGACTTCCTAAGAGAAACCCACAGAGAAAATCTCCCGATGTAACTCCAGGTTCAATTTCTAAAGATTTTCCTTGACGGTCTTCTAACACTTCAATGAAAGTAGCAAAGAAATTCGGGACACCCTCACGTAATTGCTGGACGTAAGCGTGTTGGTCTGTGGAGCCTTTGTTACCGTAAACAGCGATCCCTTGATAAACAGTCTTACCGTCCAGGTCTTTTTCTTTACCTAAAGACTCCATTACCAGCTGTTGCAAATAGCGACTAAATAACAACAAGCTGTCCTTGTAAGGTAAGACAACCATATCTTTTTCACCCTTACCATTACCGGAAAAATACCAAGACAAAGCCAACAAAGCCGCTGGGTTATTTTTCAAGTTTGGGACGCGGGTAGCGTCATCCATTTCTTTCGCACCCTCTAGCATAGCGTGAACGTCAATGCCTTGTAATGCGGCCGGTACTAGTCCCACGGCGGACATTTCTGATGTGCGTCCTCCGACCCAGTCGTACATGGGAAATCTGGCTAACCAGCCTTCATTTTTGGCGACTTGATCTAAGTTACTATCAACGCTAGTAATCGCAACAGCGTATTGAGCAAAGTCTAAATTCTGGGCTGCATAAGCGGCTTTAACTTCAATCATCCCATTGCGTGGTTCCGGTGTTCCCCCAGATTTGGAGATGACTAAAACCAAAGTTGTAGCTAGGGTATTTTGCAACCGAATCAGAACACGGTCAATACCTGCGGGGTCTGTATTGTCGATAAAGTGAAGGTTCAGGGGTGGAAAATCAGGACTGAGGGCCTCAGCCACAAATTGCGGACCGAGGGCAGAACCACCAATACCAACAGATATAATATCGGTAAACCGACTGGCTTGGGGAGGGTGAACAGCACCTGTGTGGACTTTTTCCGCAAAGGCTTCAATTTGCTCTAGGGTTTGGACAATTTCTTGGGTAAGTTCTGGTGTGGGTGCTAAATCAGGATTTCGCAACCAGTAATGTCCTACCATGCGGCTTTCGTCAGGATTTGCGATCGCACCCTTTTCTAATTCCGCCATATCCGCAAACGCTTTGTCAAACTTCGGCCGCAACGAATCCACAAAAGCATCATCAAAACCCATGCGACTGATGTCTAAGTAGAGTCCTAATCCCTTGTGGAAATATAACCAGTTTTGGTATCGTTGCCAAAGTGCCTTCGCATCCATAGGGAAATCTCAAATAAAGTATTGCTTCAAAAACAAGTTTAATGTAAGGTCAGAGCCATCCGGTGCCTAGCCTTATACAGTTTTCAATCTTGGGTATGGAGCATCCCATTAATCCAATTAATTAGTGATGCTTCCCAAAATTATTGTACCTTACCGTTCACCCTTCCCTACCATAGGGCAGAGTTATGGAGTAAGACATGGTGATATTGTATTAAATAAATTACTATGGTTGAATATCTCACTTTTTTAGCAATTTCTACCACAATCTTCGCCCTGTTTGGTTTGGGACTCAATCTACAGTGGGGATATACAGGGTTAATTAACTTTGGTCATATTGCTTTTATGACTCTGGGGGCTTATACCACAGTTTTGCTAAGTCTCCAGGGTATCCCCTTAGTGATATCAGCAATCATAGGAGCAATAGTAGCAGCTTTATTAGGTTTAATTATTGGTTTTGCTACTCTGCGCTTACGGGAAGATTATCTGGCCATTGTCACCATTGGCGTGGGGGAATTAATTCGTTTAGTGGTGAACAATCAAGAATTACCTGTGCGGGATACCTGGATATCTGGGGCGTTTGGTGTCCAAAGTTACCCTATACCCTTATCCACACCCCCCAATTTGTTTTTTAGACTGGTGATGATGGGATTGCTCACAGTGTTGGCGCTGGCTACTTTTTGGTGTTTGTGGCGATGGGTTCGCGCCGCTCACAAATCTCTGTTAGCCGATTCTCGCAAAACTGACAGTAAAAAGCAAGAATTAGCTTCGCGCTGGGGAGTGGGAATTATATTCGCCCTGCTGACAGCAGCAATTTATATTTCTGGTTTGATTGGCTTGTATGATTATAAACCCGCCGCCGGTTTGATGCTGTTGTCACTGTTGGTATTAGGATTTGTATTCTGGCGGTTAGAAATTCTAGTGCGATCGCCTTGGGGAAGGGTGCTTAAAGCTATCCGTGAGGATGAAGAGGTTCCCAAAGCCATGGGTAAAAATGTTTTTTGGTATAAAGTACAATCCCTGATGTTGGGAGGTGCGATCGCTGGTATCGCTGGGGCTTTCTTTGCTTGGCAACTTAGCGCTATTTACCCTGATAATTTTCAACCACAACTAACCTTTGATGCTTGGATTATGGTAATTTTAGGCGGTTCTGGTAATAATATTGGCACCATCTTAGGTGCGGTAATTTTCTTTACTTATGATGCCATGACCAGAGAATTTTTACCGAGAATTTTTACAAATTTATCTTCTGACCAATTGGGCGCATTTCGCATCATGGTGATTGGTCTGATTTTGATGGTACTGATGATTTGGCGACCTCAAGGTATTTTAGGGAAAAAAGAGGAACTCACCCTGGGTAAGTAATTGCTTCACAGTGACTAGTTGAGATTCTGCAACATTAGTTAACAGTTATCAGTCAATTTTTTATGGTAAATAATCAATCTTCCCCACTTCCACTACTTGCAGCTAGCGGACTTTGTAAAAGCTTTGGTGGCTTGAAAGCTGTCAAGGATGCCACAATTGAAGTTAATCAAGGTAGTATTACTGGCTTGATTGGTCCTAATGGGGTTGGTAAAACTACTTTGTTTAACCTACTATCTAACTTCATTCGCCCAGATAAGGGACGAGTGATTTTTGATGGGGAACCTATTGAGCAGTTGGAACCATACAAAATCGCCCAGCAGGGACTAGTCCGCACTTTTCAAGTGGCGCGGACTCTCTCCCGGTTGTCGGTGTTAGATAATATGCTGCTAGCTGCACAAAAACAAACAGGAGAAAAGTTTTGGGGAGTGCAGTTACAGCCTCATATCGTAGCTCAGGAAGAAAAGCAATTCCAAGAACAAGCAATGTCACTACTAGAATCTGTAGGACTGGCGGAAAAAGCCCATGAATATGCTGGTGGTTTATCTGGTGGACAGCGGAAGTTATTAGAAATGGGACGGGCGTTAATGACCAATCCTAAGTTAATTTTATTAGATGAACCAGCCGCCGGAGTCAATCCCAAACTAATAGATGATATATGCGATCGCATTCGTACCTGGAACCGCCAAGACGGTATGACGTTCTTAATTATTGAACACAATATGGATGTAATTATGTCCTTGTGCGATCGCGTTTGGGTGATGGCGGAGGGTCAAAATTTAGCTGAGGGAACCCCTAAAGAAATACAAAGTAATCCCCAAGTATTAGAAGCCTATTTAGGACAGTAATATCAGTCTAACTAATTAGTTATTCTGCCGGTATTTTCTTTACCTACCTCAAATCAAATACGCAGTATTTGTTGATAATTTGCATTGTGCCCAGCGGCTTTTTTGGTCTTAAACTCTTCTAGAATACCGCGGTTTTGGAATAAAATCAAAGCCGCCACTCCCAATAGAAAATAACCAAAATATTTTTGTAATTTTTTGCCATCAACATATTGAGATAGATAAGCACCTAGAACAGTGCCAATACTGGCTGCTATAATAAATGAGGCGATAATATTCCAGTCTAAAGTCACTTCTCCCCAATAGCCTAAAAACCCAGATACAGCATTAGCAGCAATAATTACTAAGGAGGTACCAATAGCCTGTTTCATTGGTATATTTCCCAATATAACTAAAGCGGGTATAATCGCAAATCCTCCCCCAACTCCCACTAATCCTGTTAATATACCCACCCCTAAGCCTTCGCTGACTAGCCACAACCAACAGTATTTACAAATGGGCTTGGTGTAAATTTCTGATATGTCAGGCTGTTTCGCTGTTGATTTAGCACCACGCCGAATCATTAACCCAGAAGCTAGCAACATCATGACTGCAAATAGGAGCATTTGCAAACTACCTGTAATAAATGGCAGATTGGCGATTTTAGCACCAGCAAAAGCCCCCAACATCGTAGCAGAACCAAAGATAAATGCTGTTTTTAAATTGACGTTTCCCTGTTTCCAATGGGGAATTACACCAATTAAACTTACGGTTCCTACAATTACTAAGGTCATGGCTACAGCAGATTTCGGCTCTATTCCCATGACATAAACTAAAGTTGGTAATGCTAAAACTGATCCACCACCGCCAATCAACCCTAAGCTAATACCAATCCCGGCTGCTAGGATATGTCCTAATATCCATGTAATCATTGCACACGTTGATTGTAGGGTAATTTCGCCAATAACATTCCCATGGCACAGGTATTACTGACTCCAGCAAATACTAAACCAGCACCGACAAAGCCACTCAAAATTAAAAACCAAGGTGAAACAAAAGCACCTAAAATTGTCCCTGTAAATACTAATGAGCCGGCTACAATTTGCACCTGTCTCATTAAACTAATGGGGGCGTTTTTATTAATTTTAGTGGGATAATTTAACTGCTTCCAAGCTGTAATTCCTCCTTGAAGTTGGGCAAATTCTGAGAAACCCGCAGTCATCAGTTTTTGTGCTGCTTGGTGGGAGCGTTTTCCTGATTGACAATACAGCACAATTTTAGTGTGACGGTGAAAATCTACTTTTTCTGCTTGGAATTGAGACAGGGGCACAAGTTTAGCGCCGGGAATATGTTCGGCTGCATATTCTCCAGGTTCCCGCACATCTATCAGTTGTACTTGTTGTTTTTCCGTCCAGTCTTTGAGGGTGGAAGCGTCAATTAATTGTAATTTAGTCTCTGAAATCATATTGTTACCTGCTGGTGTTAATTTTAAACTATTTAAGCATTACCACAAAGTTGATTTGCTGGTACTGCTTCCATGATTTTTTGGGGATTTGGTAAGTTTAAACTGGCCATGAACTCAATAAAGTTATCTCGCGTCCGTCCTTGGAACCGTGGGTTAAACTGCTTTTCTTCGCCGATGGTAGAGACGGTATGTCCCCGGTAGTCATGTCCTGGATAAACTAGGGTTTCATCGGGTAGTGTAAATAGGCGTTGGGTAATTGCGTCAAATAAACTCCCCGCATCACCACTTTGAAAGTCAGTCCTACCACAACCACGAATCAATAGGGAATCTCCTGTTAATAGTTTTTCACCATTAACTAAATAGGCCATATGACTATCTGTATGTCCTAAAGTGGCTATGGCCTCTATGGTAATTTCATCTAATTTGAGAATTTCCCCGTGTTTAATTTGCCGATCAGCACAGCTGGCTGAGGCGTTTTCTGGTACAATTCCTAAACACCCAGTTAATTCACGTAACTTACCAGTACCTGTAATATGATCGGCATGAATATGTGTTTCTAAGCAGTAGTGCAGTGTTAAACCTAATTCTCTAATTAATTGGCGATCGCGTTCTACATTATCTATCACCGGATCTACTAGAATAGCTGCTTTGCTAGTCTTGTCGGCAATCAGATAAGTATATGTACTTGTATCATGGTCAAACAGTTGGCGGAATAACATTTTAGTTTCTCCATATCAACGGACTAGGCTAAAAGCAGAAAATTTTATCGGTAGTTAGATATTAGTTTCTGATATTTTCCATCGCCTTTGTCATATTATATGAGTATATGGTAAAATAGTCAACAAGAAACCACAAAACAATTAATCTTATATGTCAGAGATATTTCCAGACGCTCTCAGTCAAGTTGCGGACTATTTCAAAGTCTTGTCAGAAGTGAGTCGCCTACAAGTGTTATGTTGTTTAAAAACTGGATCTAAAAATGTTACACAAATCATTGGGGAGACTGGACTAGGACAGGCTAATGTATCCAAGCATCTCAAAGTTTTAGCACAAGCGGGAATTGTTAAAAGAACACCAGATGGCGTGAATGTAATTTATGAAATTACTGACCCGATATTATTCCAGTTATGTGATCTAGTGTGCGATCGCCTAGCGGTGCGACTTGAAGAACAAACCCAACAGCTGGAAAAGCTAGGGAGTAAGGTGTGGAGTATGGGACAAAGGGGATAATTTTGTGATTGATGATCATTTTTCCCATTTGTCCTAGTCCAGGAAGGCGGGATAGTTCAATTAGCTAAATTGTTGCTCTGCATCCAAATTAAACAAAATTTGCAGGGTTTGCATACAGTTGCGCCGGGCTTCAACATCCTGCTGTGCCCGCAATTGTACCATAGGATCGTGTAGAATTTTATTAACGATTCCTCTTGTTAAAGCTTCGATCACCTCTTGATGTTTGTCAGCAAATTCGGCACCTAATCGAGACAAGGCTTTTTCTAATTCTTGTTCGCGGATGGTTTCAATCTTATTTCTCAGACAACTGATAGTAGAAACTGTTTCTAGCGATCGCCACCAAAGATCAAAAGCTAAAATCTCTTCATCCAAAAGTTTTTCAGCCTCTTCAGCCATCTGGCGGCGGCTTTCATAGTTTTGTGCCACAACAGCCTTCAAATCATCCACATTAAAGGCTTGGACATGGGAAAGTTCATTTACATCCGCATCCACATTACGCGGCACAGAAATATCAAATAACATCAAGCAGCCATGAGAGTCTAAAACTTTTTCTAACCTGCTGCGGTCAAGTATAGGTTCAGTAGCAGAAGTACTTGTAAATACTAAATCACTTTTGGCAATTACCGCCATCATTTCTGATAGCGCATAAGTATATATAGGCTGATCGGGATAAAGATTTGCCAATTGCTGGGCGCGTTCTTGAGAGCGATTAACAATGCTAATTTGTGTAGCACCCTTAGAAATCAGGTGTTGTACCAACAAACGTGACATTTTGCCAGCACCAATAATTGCGACTCGGCAATCTGATAAATTAGTGGTCTTCATTTGTGCCAACTCCACAGCCGCGGAACTGATAGAAACCGCACCAGTACCAATACTAGTTTCAGTACGCACACGCTTACCGGCTGTCAGAGCTTGTTTAAATAATCGGTTGAGAATTGTTTTTATACCACTGTACTGCTGTCCCAGTTTATGAGTATTTTTCACCTGAGCTAGAATTTGACCTTCTCCGAGTACCAAACTATCTAAACCAGCTGCTACCCGCATCAGATGCATAACAGCATCACCATGCAACAACATAAACAGGTGTTGACGTAGAGACTGTATAGGTAAGCGGCTGTGTTCAGAGAGAAACTGAGTCACCTCCCTAATCCCTCGCTCCGTCTCACTGGTCACAATGTATATTTCTAGGCGGTTGCAAGTGCTAAGTATTGCCACCTCATCAATATGGGGATAGCTACTCAGATGAGCGATGGCTGTTTCGGTCTGTGGTTCTGGAATACTCAGCTTTTCCCGGATTTCAACTGGGGCGGTCTTATGGCTTAACCCCACCACGATAATATTCATTATTTATCGGTAATTGGTAATGGATTATTGATTATTCAGAGTTGGGGATGAGGTCCCAGAGATGAACAAGATTCTTCCCCAGTCCCCACCCCCTCAAGTTTCTAACGTAATTGCAGATTCTTTGGTTGGTCAAACATATGGATAGTATCGACAAAACGTGCCGTATTGGACTGGTTAGAAATCACCAAGCTTTGAGTTCTTGCACCACCCTTAAAGAAGCGGACACCTTCCATAAGAGTACCCGGGGTAATACCACAAGCCGCAAATAAAACAGTTTCACCAGAGGCTAATTCCTCGGCATTATAAACCTTGTCCGGGTCATTAATGCCCATTTCCTTCAACCGTGCGAGATTGCCTTCTCTGCTTTCCCCAATTAAACCTGTTTGTACGACTTCTGGATCGTAGATCAATTGTCCTTGGAAATGACCTCCCAAGCATCGCATAGCCGCAGCAGAGATGACTCCCTCAGGAGCAGCACCGATGCCCATCAAAGCGTGGATATTAGTACCACCAAAAGCGCAGGAGATGGCAGCAGAAACGTCACCATCACTGATGAGTCTGACTCTAGCACCGGCATTGCGAATTTCTTGAATGAGTCCTTTGTGGCGGGGACGATCCATGACCACAACCACCAATTCCTCAACTGCGCGGTTTAAGCACTCAGACAGGATTTTTAGGTTTTCAGTTGCTGACTTGTTGATGTCTACATGACCTCTGGCCGCAGCTGGTGCTGCTAGCTTCTTCATGTAAAAGTCAGGCGCAGCGAATAAACCACCTTTTTCGGCGATCGCCAAAACTGCCATTGAGCCATTTTGACCATAGGCGACTAGGTTTGTGCCTTCGCAGGGATCAACAGCAATATCAATTTCAATTAGTTCTTCAGGGTTACAGTACTTTTGAGCATCCGGTTTAGTACAGATGCCAACTTCTTCCCCAATGTAGAGCATAGGAGCTTCGTCACGCTCCCCTTCACCAATCACAATGCGACCGCGCATATACATTTTGTTCATGCACTCCCGCATCGCTTCCACGGCTACTTGGTCAGCAGTGTTCTTTTCGCCTTTACCTGCCCACTTTGCAGACGCGATCGCTGCTTGCTCTACTACCTCAATAATTTCTAATCCCAGTGTATTTTCCACAGATTCACCCTCTTAAGTGCTTGACTTAGCTTTTTGTTATTTGGCTATTTCAGTCTTCAAGTCTACCAAAGTGCGGATACACGTGGACAATACTATCTACTAAGACAAGTGTTAAGTTTTGCTGCTTTGACTATCTGGTTTATAGTATATTAGTACTATTGTGACCTGCCATGGTCAGATAAAAGATATACTTGTGAAAAAATTCCCTCAGAAAAAATATGCTGGATTTTCTTAACCCCCTTCTTGGTCGCCATCCAGAACGTGTTAAGGCAAATGTTGAAATCTACACCTGGCAAACCTGTCCTTATTGTATCCGTGCCAAAATGTTGCTGTGGTGGAAAGGTGTAAGATTCACCGAGTACAAAATCGATGGCGACGAAGCAGCTAGAGCAAAAATGGCCGAACGCGCTCATGGCCGCCGTTCAGTACCACAAATTTTCATCAATAATCAGCACATTGGTGGTTGTGATGACCTTTATCAGCTAGACAAAGAAGCTCAACTCGATTCACTATTAGCCACTGTGTGATCACCCAGTAGCCATGGAAAAATGTTAATTGAATATCCAGAATATCTGATACATCGCCAATGGATGAGTCGCGCCATAGACTTAGCACAAATCGCCGGCGATGCTGGTGAGGTTCCTGTGGGTGCTGTGATTGTTGATGCTACTGGAAATTTGATTGCTTCAGGCGAAAACAGAAAAGAACGTGACCAAGATCCCACAGCTCACGCAGAAATTATCGCCTTGCGAGCAGCTGCTAAAACTTGCAAAAATTGGCGCTTAAATCAATGCACCCTGTATGTCACCCTAGAACCTTGTCCCATGTGTGCAGGTGCTATTGTCCAAGCACGTTTAGGAATACTCATCTATGGAGTGGACGATCCTAAAACTGGCGCGGTTCGTACTGTTACCAATATCCCTGATGGCGCTGCTTCTAATCATCGTCTACGAGTCATGGGAGGTATTTTAGAATCAACCTGTCGTCAACAATTACAAACCTGGTTTGCAGGTCGTCGTCAGCAAAATCATGGACAGATATAAAACTGTCCATTAGTCCTAAGACAATTTACCAAAGAAAAACTACTGTTTAATTAATCAACAATTTATTGGCTGATGGGACAATCGGCCGCTACCATGTTTATGGAAATTTATACTTACCAACAAACAGCTACCACGGCAAATACTCGGATAGCTGACACTACCTCGCGGATATCTCCCTGGTTAAGTCCTTTATTGTATCTATTAGGGAGACACCTTCTTTTACCATTATTCTTTGGCAAAATTGACATCACGGGACAGGAAAATATTCCCTTGAATGGCCCTGTGATCCTAGCCCCTACCCATCGGTCACGTTGGGATTCACTGCTTTTACCCTATGCTGGTGGTCGCTATGTCACAGGGCGGGATCTACGCTTTATGGCTAGTATTGATGAGTGCCAAGGAATACAAGGCTGGTTAATCAGAAGTATGGGAGGGTTTCCTGTGGATCCTCAGCGTCCAGCTATTGCTAGTCTCCGTCATGCTGTTGAATTGCTTCAACAAGGCGAAATATTAGTGATTTATCCAGAAGGTGATATTTATCGCGATGGTCAAGTTCACCCATTAAAACCAGGAATTGGTCGTCTCTCTTTGACTGCTGAATCTAGTCAGTCAGGAGTAAATATCAAAATTATACCTATAAATATTAAGTACAGCCAACCTTATCCTCAGTGGGGTACAGATGTAATAATTAATATTGGAACTGGATTAAATGTAAGTTATTACACTAAGGGAAATCTCAAACAAAATGCCCAAAAACTCACATCGGATTTAGCACTAGCTCTACAAGAACTAAGCAATGAAGAATCATAGAGAGCAGAAACTTTTTCACTAATAACCAATGACTAATGACCAATTATTCAGCTTTCCCACATCTTGTGGGACATAGTCGATTAACCATAACTCCCAAATTCCTTGAGATGAAAGGGAAAGTAATTGTTTCAAGACTGGGTGGGAGCTAATTGTATACGTTGTTTGTAAATTAGTGCGGCGGCCTAAGGTGCGGCTTTGTAATAACACCCGTCGATGATTGGGAGCTATTAAATAAACTTCTAAATCGCCTAAAAAATCATGGGTGATATTAACTGTTATTTGAATATCTTTAATGGGACGGGATTCATTAATGGCGATCGCACTTTTGACCCCCTCTGGATTATCATCTGGAATACTTAACTCACGGAAATTCTCACCCCTGACCTGTAACTGAGCAGATAACAAAGAACTACGTAGTTTTGCGGCAGCTTCCACCGCCCTAGCTGCATTCACTTTGCCATAACCAAACCATTGAGAATGTCCGTTATTGTCGTAAGTACCTGCTTGAATACCCAACTGAGGGTCAGGGCGAGAATCCACAATTTTATCAGCAGTTTCCTCCAGAATTAACTTTACCTCTTGCGCCGTTAAGTGAGGATTTGCTGACAGAACTAATGCCGCCACACCTGCGACTATAGGAGTAGCGCTAGAAGTACCGCCAAAATTATTGATAAAATCACCAGGATCATAACCTGCTTCGCCTACTTGGTCAGTAGTTAAAATTCCTCGTCCGTGAAGAGTGGTAGTAATATCGGGTTGTGTATTGACAAAACCCCGACCCTGAAATGAAAATCCCGGTGGGGCGTTATTACTAGGAGCACACAAAGTAATATTAGTGCCCCAGTTACTGTAAGCAGCTTTGTTGTTCAAACTAGTGGAAGCTGCAATGGTAATCACATCAGGATGTACGGCAAATCCATTTAACCAACTTGTATTTCCCTGTAATAAATTTCCTGGCCAATTCTGCTCATAAACCACACCGCTAATGGGCCGGTTAGCATTTCCCGCAGCAAACAATACCACGCAACCTTTACCATTACGTCCTGTAGTAGCAGCACGAGTAATAGCAGCCCGTTGGCGCAAAGACAAGGGATAATATACAGCACCAGCTCCCCAGCTACAAGAAATCACACTGGCCCCTGGTTAATCGCCCAGTTAAACATATCCTCAATGGATTCATCATCTAAAAAACCAGTACTACGAATCGGCATCAATGCACAACCAGGAGCAACCCCCACAATTCCCTGACCATTTTCTTCAGCCAGAGCTATTCCTGCGCAAGCCGTCCCATGACTGATTTCTCTCTCACCGGGTATAGGTAAAAAACCATTTTTCCTTAAGTCTCTAGGAGCAACAATTTTGCCACTACCTTGTAAATCCGGATGGTTCAAGTCAAAAGAATCATCTACAACCGCCACAACTACAGAACGCACACCGCGAGTGATGTCCCAAGCTGGTTCTACACAAATATGAGAACCAGCTACCAACTGGTTACCCCCATTGTGGTAAAGATACCATTGCTGAGGATATAGGGGTTCACCGGGTCTGTAATGTAATTCACTTTTAATGAGGATATTAGGTTCAGCAACTAACACGAACGAGAACCCCTGTAACTGATTAGTAATTTTCAGGGGATTTTCTCTGGCTTGTTTGCTCACCAGAAACACAAAAGTATTAGGAATACCCAGGACGGGTTTTTGTGCAACTAAACCAAATCTAGACGCGATCGCCTCAATTGTGGCAGAATCTACCCAAGAGGCAAATTGAATAGTAATTTGGTCATTCAGGTAAACGAAAGTTCCCGGATTATCTTGAATTGTGTAAACATGGCCAGCAAAAGCCACACTTTCCGCACTCCGTGCTTGAGACATGGCCGAGTCTAACTGGTTAGTTGCCACTGTGAAAACTTCTAAATTTGCTTGAGGAATGCTAAATTGCCAAATACCCCAGTTAACCTGAGATAATTGTTGGGAAGTAAATTTAGTTGAGGGACGGACAGTGAAGCGGTCTAAAACCTTTTCTAAAATCAACTCTTCACCGGCCCGTTGTAAAACCATTCCTAAATTGCTTGGCAAACCTGTTTGGGAAAAATCAGAGGAATTAGCTTGATCGTTCATAGGGGCGATTTTGGTTAGTATACAGGAGGAATGGGAACTCACTTGCGCCGATTTTCAGTCTAAATCAGAGAAACCTAGAAGTTTCCATGTTTTCTACATAGTTGCACTACTTGATCCCATGAAATCCGCTGCTGTTCCTTCTTTAATTAGCCCCACGGCTTTATCATTCCTAGCAGTCCTTAACCTGCTGTCACCTGTCAATGCTCAGGTACAAAAGCTACCCAGTCTCTATAGTCAAGTACAAATCATTGAACCCAACGATCCCAATACTCTGCGTCCTACACAAAGTAACAGCATTTTGAGTATAGAGGGCGGTGAACGGCTGATGGCAGAAGCCGCCGCAGCTGTTTCTGCTCAAAACTACCCTTTAGCAGCGAAAAAACTCCAAGATGCACGTCAACTTTATAATCAGTTATCTAATTTTTATCAAGAGTTAAACTCTAGTTTTACGGGTATTGATCCTCGCATTTCCGATTCCCAGCGCCAAAAAGCCTTAGAAACAGCCCAAAAGCGAGACGAAGCCACCTATCAGTTAGCACTGGTACATCGGGCGCAAAATCAACCGGAGTTAGCTGTCCCTTTGTTCATTCAGATTATTAAGAGTCAAAATCCCACGCGGGATTTAGGACAGAAGGCTTATCAGCAGTTATTTGAATTGGGTTTTGTGGATGCACCCTTTCCCAGACAAGGTGCCAGCTCGTCTCAAAGTGAATAAATTCCGCACATCTTCAAAGAAGTCTGAAATGGTAATATAGCCTTTTTCAGGCTCATGAAGTACACACCAATTCCCTATTCCGGTGTTCGGTGTGTTCCCTCAAACTAAAAAAAATTGTACCTCACGAGCATGGGAAATGCTATATCTAAGTTAGAGCCGCGTTGATCGTCAGTCTGCCTGAAACCTGAAACATATGTTGCCTACCTGTATCTGTTAATAATAGAAAAGTAAGTCTTTCAGGAATTGCGATGATTAATCCGCAGCAGGTTGAGGCAATGATTAAGGCAGAACTGCCAGATGCCCAAATTCAGGTTCAAGACTTGACTGGTGGCGGTGACCACTATCAGGTAACAGTGGTTTCATCACAGTTTGCCGATAAAGGACTGGTACAACAACACCAGTTAGTTTATGGTGCACTGCGACAAGCTATGTCCACTGAAGCAATTCATGCCTTGGCCTTAAAAACCTACACTCCCGCAGCGTGGGAAGCAACAGCAGCTTCCTAAAATGAATAAGTTCAGATTGCCACCGGGACACTGACTATTGATATCTTGGCTATTAGCAATATAGGAAACAAAAAGTCCATGACCCCAGAAACCAAAGAAAAAATTGATAATTTGATACAACAAAACAAAATCATGGTTTTCATGAAGGGAAACAAGTTGATGCCGCAGTGTGGTTTCTCTAACAACGTTGTCCAGATTCTCAACACGTTGGCGGTTCCCTTTGAAACAGTTGACGTTCTCTCAGACCCGGAAATTCGTCAAGGTATTAAAGAATACTCCAACTGGCCGACAATTCCCCAAGTTTATATTGACGGTCAATTTGTGGGCGGTTCAGATATCTTGATTGAACTGTACCAAAACGGTGAGTTGCAGCAACTGGTCGAAGTGGCACTTGCTTCTTAGGTCATCCCCGGTAATTCCCCATTCTTGATGGGGTTGCCCATTTTATTGATCACGTTTGCGACCGCACATCCTTATGGTTGGGTATGTAAGCGTGATCATTGGCAACTCCCCGCCGTAAAACGGCGGAGATCCTTCCTTTGTCTGATAGACAAAATGTCACGAGAATTTCACACCAATAAAAGATTGACAAACGCTGGAAACATGATATAATTGACAGCGTTGACGATTAAGGCAACTATTAGGGGCAGGGTATAAGGGATTAAATAAGCCATTAATAGTAATCAAGTTGTCGTTCTGGTTGGGTCCTGGCAAAATTCGATGGATCGTACAGGTAGCGGCTAGCTTCCTCTTCTAGGCGGTGGATCAGTATAGGTTCAATAGCGTTGCTTTGTCGCAGTGCGGCTAGATACCCATCCAAATACATCCGCATATCGTCCGTCCGATAACCGCGATTCCATAGCTCGACGAAGGCGTCAGTCACTCTTTGGTAATAGCGGATGGTTTGTGTGTCTTGGAGCATAACTGCTATGTTAATCTCTTTAGAATGAGAATTGTAAACGATTCACGCTCAAATGTGAAGTGTTACTTTCACATTTCTCGCTTCAAATCAATGACGCAATATCTAGTTGAGGCTAGATCATCCCCCCAGAAGGTAATCCCATGTTATTCCATAAAATTTAGAACCCGATAGTTTTATAAGCTATTTTTATAATTACTTGGGGTAAGTTTCCATATTCAATACCGGATGCAGTCATGTATTTTCAACAGATTTAATCCGAAAACACCAAAAACTTAGGTATAGGTTAACTTAATCTCACCCTGTTTAGGGTTTGTGGGTAAAATACACCCCTACCTGGGAGGATATTCATAGAAAAACACGTTTTTTCCACTGTAACAAAAATTTAAGAATAAATTAAAGAATATAACTAACTTAGCTTTGGGTAAGGCATGAGTTTAGTATTTTACTACCTTGAGGATGAAAAAATCTAAAATTAATCCCAATGTAAGTAACGAAGAATACAAAACCTTGGACATGGGCTTGTTACTTTGAAATTCATCAACGCTAAGGGGTATTGCCGCTGTGGGTTCGGTTTGTATTGAAATCGTTGAGGGAAATCCCCATCTAAGGTCATTGCTGGGATGGCACTTGCAACAGTTGGAATATCGTGTCCATCAAACCGCCAGCATTTATCAAGCAAGGGAATTATTTTTAAGCCAACAACCAACATTGGTAATTCTAGATGCTGATTTACCCGATGGTGATGGTATTGAATTTTGTCGCTGGTTGCATTTGCAACAACAATGTTTAATTTTGATGCTATCTGCTCGTACTAATGAGGCTGATATTGTAGCAGGTTTAAAGTCCGGGGCTGATGACTATCTTAGTAAACCTTTTGGAATGCAGGAGTTTTTAGCTAGAGTAGAGGCAATAATTCGCCGCAAACGCACACCTATTGCACCAGCTTATTTAGATTATGGCAGTTTGCAAATTGATTTGGTACAGCGCCGGGTGCGTTTCCAAGGTGAGTTTATTGATTTAACGCCTCAAGAGTTTAGTTTACTGTACGTTTTGGCACAGGCTGGGGGAGTAGCTCTGAGTCGTGCAGAATTACTACGTCGTGCTTGGCCTGATGCGATTGATAACCCTCGCACCATTGATACTCATGTTTTGTCGTTACGCAAAAAAGTGGAACTTGATCCTCGTCAACCTAGTTTGATTCAAACTATCCGCAATGTGGGATATAGATTTAATATGGAAAGTTTAAAATCCAATGTTCCGCAACCGCCAACTAAGTTAACCAAGGAAAGATTCACTCAGTCACGCTCTACAGTTATTAGTCAACGTTCTTAATGGGATTAAATCCATTCTTGGGTTGCTTGGGTTTCCGATTCTGTCAACTGTTTTTTTAGGTTAATCCAATTGATTTCAGATGCTGTTTGATTTGTCAATAACTGACCTTGCTCTAAGTATAATAATCGGGTGCAGAATACCCGGGCTAAGTCAAGCTGGTTATTTACCATCAAAATTGTTGTTTGATGAGTTTGATTTAGCTGAATTAATACTTGCATGAGATTGGCTGCTTTACCAGCATCCAAAGCAGAGGTGGGTTCATCTAATAATAAAACTTGTGGTTGGATAACTAAAGCACGGGCGATCGCTACTAGTTGTCGCTGTCCGGTAGAAAGTTGTAATTCTGTCCTTGTTAACCATTCACTAGGAATGTGGAGTTGTTCTATCCAATGGTTAATTCTGGGTTCAATTTTTTCTTGAGACCAACCACGCAAAAATAAAGGATAAGCTAAAGCCTCCCCCACTGTCATTCCTAACAGTTTTGATTCTTGTAATCCCAGTGTGATATCCTGGCGTAGCTGTATAATAGGAATTTGGTTATATTCCTGATTTCCTAGATAAATTTTACCTCTAGTAGGTTCACACAGGCGGTTGATCAGCCGCAACAAGGAGGTTTTACCAGCACCCGATGTACCGACAATGGCAATGCGATCGCCTGGAAACACCCCAAAGGAGATATCCTGTAGTATGGGGTATACCTGAAGTTGGGGTTTCAGCTTGGCAAACAAGTTAACTTGTTCTAGCCTGATTTGGGTGGTGTGGCTGTGATTTTCCAAGTTCAATAACTAATGACCAATGACTAAGGCTGTATTAATAGTCCAAGCATCTACCAGTAACAGCAGGAGGGTGAATACTAACAAAACTAAATACATCCACGGTTGTGCTAAGGTGCGAACATCTGTAGTATCAATCCCGGTTCTGGTTTCTACTGTTTTCACCAGGCGGGAAAATCCAGCTACGCGCATGGGTAATAAATAAGCTTTTCCATCCCGACTGAGAAAATAATAAACTAGTCCCCCTTGACCAGTGGAGCGGGGTTTTAAGTCTTTCACATCTGACCAAGATAAAATCCATCCTTTGCGAAAGAAGCTAGGAACCCAGGAGGGGTAGGTAACTTGAATCCCCTGGTCATCTACAATTACTCGCTCTGTCAATACCGCATATAAACCTACAAAGCCAATGCTGATTCCTACCCACAATAATACTGGGGGTATGGCCGCTGCTGTTACCTGGGATAAAAACGGTAATGGGATGGTGAGTGCTATGTATAGGCTTAATAGTGTCAGCCGAATTAACGGAGACAGACGAAAAACCGACGTTGAGTTGTTGGCTGATGTTGTGTTCACGGCTGAATTAAGGTATAATAGTTCTTTAAGCGAAGCTCGAATCAAGATTGGGGGGACATCTTGAATACGCCCCGGTCCCACAGCCTTTATTGCCTCCGTGAGGGAAATATCGCCAGTGTATAGGGCTTTACCCACAATTACGCCTTTTACTCCCTGTGTTTCTAAACCCAAGAGACTCAATAAATCGCTCACAGAACTCACTCCACCAGAGGCGATGATGGGGATATAAATTTCTTGTGCTAGTTCTCGTAAGGCTGCTAAATTGGGTCCTATGAGTGTACCATCACGGTGGATATCTGTGTAGATGATGGCTGCTGCACCCAGTTCTTGCATTTGCACGGCTAGCTGGGTGGCTAAAACTTCCGAGGTTTCTAACCAACCGCGAGTTGCTACTAGTCCGTTACGAGCATCAATACCAATGATAATCTTTTCGGGAAATTCTGTACAGAGTTCTTGTACTAGTTGGGGTTGTTCTACGGCTATGGTTCCCAGAATTGCCCACTCTACTCCTAAATTAAATACTTGTTGAACGCTAGTGCGATCGCGTAACCCTCCACCAATTTCAATGGGTACAGATACAGCTTCAGCAATGGCTGCAATAGCTTTCAAGTTAACTACCTTACCAGCTTTAGCCCCATCTAAGTCAACTAAATGTAATCTGGTTGCGCCTTGGTCAACCCACTGTTTAGCAATATCCACCGGGTTCTCGCTAAAAACTTGCGATTGCGAGTAGTCTCCCTGATAAAGTCTAACACAGCGTCCTTCTAGTAAGTCAATTGCTGGTATTACTTCCATTTATCTATGTCTATAAATTATTAATGGTATTGGCATTTTTGCCGAGTGTTATCTGCTGATGGCGTTAATTTTTCATTTTTAATTCTCTCACCGCTTGGGCAAAACCCAACACTAGCAGAATGTTAGCAAGGGTTAAAAAAACTTCTGCACCTCCATGTAACCAATCCACATTAGCCAAGGAAACCCCATAATGTAATTGCGAGTAAATTCCCGCCGGGATGGTAATCGCAACAAACACCAGGGTTCCGTAAAATCCATAAAGGGCTAAACGTGGCGTTTGGGGAGTACGACTCATAAACCACAAAAAACCTAAGTAGGGAAACAAGGAAAGAGCAAATAGGGTTTCTTTAGAAATCATGACTTTGATTCAGTAAGTTGGGTAGGGACAGTCTCAGTTTTCTCCTGTGACCTAGTAGAACGCCAGATTAAAACTGCAGCAGCCCAAAGTGTAAAATTACCAATTAAGGTCATGGCAGCTTGCAGCGTGACCAACCATTCTAAAGATGCTGCATTATCAAAATAATGCCAGGTACAGGCACACATGGCACTCACTAAAGCTGGTAACATAGCCAGAGATAATCCCCACCATGTGCGATTACCGCTGAGTTCTCCATAAGTCCAGATTAACCAAATGGCGACCATCCACTCAATAACGCTAGAAACATGAATAATCCAGGTGGGAATAGAAAGAGCGTGCATAAGTAATTAAAAACTAAGTAATTTCAAATGACAAAGATGCGGGCGTTATTGTCTGGGTATTATGGTAAAGGTAATGGTGGTGACGAGGCTTTATTGGCTACCCTTGTGCAAATGTTACCACCTCATGTTACACCTGTGGTGCTTTCTGGCAATCCAGAGGAAACCGGCCATCGTTATCATGTCGAATCTCACAATCGCATGGCTGTTGCGCCTGTATTGCAAGCCCTCCGTTCCAGTGATATTTTCATTTGGGGCGGGGGGAGTTTAATTCAAGATGTCACCAGTACCATGAGTCCATTTTATTATGGGGGATTAATGGTATTGGCTCAGAAAATGGGTTTAAAAACTATTGCTTGGGCGCAAGGTATAGGTCCGTTACTACGTCCACAAACTCGCTGGTTAGCACAATACTCCTTCGGACATTGCAACACAGTTACCGTGCGCGATCGCGCTAGTGGTGCGTTATTAGGAGATTGGCAAATTCCCTGTTTAGTCGCCCCTGACCCGGTGTGGGCTTTGCAAAGTAAGCCAGTACCAGGGCTCGAGGATTTACCAGGGCCAGAGTGGCTGTAACTTTAAGAAACCACCCCCAACTCACACACCAACGTTTGGCTAACTTGACCCGTGCTTTAGTAGACTTCCAAAAAGCTACCCAAGCCTTTATTTTACTGTTGCCATTTCACAAGAGTGAAGATTTACCAATTGCAACGGCTATTCAACCCCAATTACCAGATGTGAGCCAAATTCTGCTTTTACAAGATCCGCAATTATTAAAAGGTGTTTATCAAGGTGTGGACATGGCTATTGGGATGCGTCTACACAGCTTAATCATGGCTGCGGCTGAAGGTTGTCGCTGCTTTGCTCTGAGTTATGACCCCAAAGTCAATCGCCTCATGGAAGAATTAGAAATGCCAGGGTGGGATTTAGCCACTTTACCAGATGACCCCAATGTAATTACCAGAACTTGGGTGCAACATTATCACAATGGCATTCGCCTATCATCTGAGCAAATTCAGTCTTTAGTAGATCGCGCCCTCATCCACAAAGATATCTTAACCGCCTTGTGAGCCCAGCTACCTATTAAAAAACCTGCCAGTCTTTAATCAAAAACTAGCAGGTTAGGTCTTGTGTTTATCGGAGCGGCGGGATTCGAACCCACGACCTCCACTACCCCAAAGTGGCGCGCTACCAAGCTGCGCTACGCCCCGATTCAGAATTATCATTCTACTGCAAATCTCTGGAATAATCAAGGGGTGAATTTAAAAAACTTTTAGCATCCCAGCTGCTTGCAATAACTCCGGCACGGCGACACTATCCCATTTACCTTCTACACCCCGTCCTGTATTCAGGATGAGGCGTAAACTATAGCTATGGGGATAGCCTTCTACCTCCATCCATAATAAATCACTTTCGGCTTCACAGGCAATTTTCTCTTCATCCATTAATTCCGCCGCCAGTTGTTTCATTGTGTCCGCTAGCTGTGCCAATAGTCGGTAAAAATCATTTAACTCGGCTTCGGTTAATTCTATTGCCCAATCATCTGTACCTACTAATCCTTTGAATGTGGCTGCGTTGGGCTTCCAGCCAATTCGCCAACCGGCACCGCTTTTAATCAGATGTTCCATAGATTAATTGTTTTGAAAATCCCCGGGTCTATGGCCACGCCATGTCAGCTATCAGACCGGGGAATGTCAAGATAAGATTAATATCCTGATTTCTCATCGCCAATGATATCTTCCTGGGTCAGTTCATCGGACATTTCAATAATTGCCCTCAGTACTGGCTTCATCATGATATCATCCGATGGGCTGTCAAAATCTTCATAACGCCGACGCTTGGCACGGTTTGCCACCTGAACTGTAATGCGGTAGCGATTGGAAGCCGCACTAATCAAATCTTCAGCACGGTACATGATTTGAGACTGGGTAGTCTCGAACTTGGAACGCTTTAGCATAGTCAGTGGTTCATGAGGTCATTACCCAGTTTAGCAGTACTAACAGTTCACTGGTTGGGATTTTAAGAGTTGAATTACCAGTAACCTCAATGGTTGCGGGAACTTAACCCAGAATGCAGCCAGTGCGTCCAGGAACAGTTAAGGAAAACTGCTCACCACGCCACTCAAATTCCGCCGCACCATATACAACCTGGTTGGGTTGAGTCGGCAACCTGGTAATATCTAATTTTGCTGTTGTCTTTGCAGTCCCTGCGTTAACAGCAATGATGAGTTTGTCTGTGTCTAAAGTCCGGGCAAAAATGTACAGTTCTCCCTGGGCGAAGATAACTTGGTAGTCCCCCGTGCGTAAGGCTGGGTGTTTGTGGCGTAAAGTAATTAATTGGCGGTGAATGTTGAGGATTTGTTGATTCCAATCAGCTTCTAAGGGAAAACCACGTCTTGAGTCAGGGTCAATACCTCCGGGTAAACCCACTTCGTCACCATAATAGATACTAGGCGCACCAGGAAAGGTGAGTAATAGTAGAGTTGCTAATTCCAGAGTAGCTTGGTCGCCGCCTGCAATGGTAATTAATCTGGCTGTATCATGACTACCTAATAAATTAAGTTGGGTGAGTTGAATTTCCCAAGGGTAAAGTTGGAGTAATTCCTGGATTTTGCTCCCGTATTCAGCAGCGAATAAAGGTGGGTAGGGTTGATAGTCGCGGCTTTGTACCTGTTCTAAAACTACGCGATCGCCCGCGGTAAAGGCAATGGTCGGGACGGCGAATAGGTAATTCATCACGCCATCAAATTGGGTACCATCGAGCCATTCCCGGGAATCTCCCCAAACTTCCCCGACAATATAAGCTTGGGGATTAATGGCTTTGATGCGATGGCGGAATTCTTGCCAAAACCCTGGTGTTTTGATTTCAAATGGTACATCTAAACGCCAACCATCAATCCCGAATCTCAGCCAGTATTCGCCAATTTCCATGATGTATTCCCGTACTTCAGGATTATCATGATTAAACTGGGCAAAGCCCGATTACCAGCCCAACTCTCGTAATTTGCCGGTAAATCTCCTGTATAAGCCGCCAGGGGCCAATCTGTAATTTTGAACCAATCCACCCAAGGGGAATGAGGACCATTTTCTAAAATATCGTGGAAAAAGAAAAACCCCCGACTAGCATGGTTAAACACCCCATCCAGCACAACTTTAATATTCCGTTGATGAGCCGCCTCTAGTAGTTCCTTAAATGCTTGATTACCCCCCAACAATGGATCAACCTGATAATAATCGTGGGTATGATAGCGGTGATTACTGGCTGATTGAAAAATGGGAGTAAAATAAATAGCGTTAATTCCTAAATCCTGGATATAGTCTAACTGCTCAATAATCCCCCATAGGTCACCACCTTTGTAACCCTGGAGTGTGGGGATAGCTTCCCAAGCTTCCCAACGGGGATTATGCAACAGTCCTTTGTGAGACTGTTTGCTTCTGGCGAAGCGGTCTGGAAAGATTTGGTAAAAAACAGCGTGCTTAACCCAGTCTGGTGTTTGAATTTCCATGAATTATTTTTTTATACTTGACGCTTTCTCTCCAATGATAGGTAATGACCAGGCAAAAATTTGATAGTTTGATTGTAGGTTGGATCAAAAATTGCCAGCCCTTTTAAAACTTTGACCAAATACCATGAAACTGTTGTGGGAGCAACTATAGTTACTGGCTTTATTCTGTAATGTAAGATACTTGTATCGCCTCAGCATAAAGAATTTGAATAACTTATAACACTGAATTGAGTGTCAATTGAATGTGTCATAATTTATCAATATTTATCTACGCTGAGAGAAAATAAAACCTTGTTTTTAAGAGTTTTTGAGTATGCAATCAATCACAGCAATATTACCATGATTAAGTAATAATAGTAATATTGCATACATATATACTAAGTAATTCATTCATTACCAAGAGAATTGTGTCAACTTAACTAATTATGAATCTGTGATCCCCCCTTACCAGCAGTCTCACACAGTCCTAAACTTAAGGTGATATTAAAAAGGCAGTCGGGAGAAACTCTGTGAAAAAAGTATTAGCAATCATTCTCGGTGGTGGTGCGGGGACTCGTCTTTATCCCCTAACGAAACTACGTGCCAAACCAGCAGTACCCGTGGCAGGAAAGTATCGTTTAATAGATATTCCTGTCAGTAATTGTATAAACTCAGAAATCTACAAAATCTATGTGCTGACACAATTTAACTCAACCTCCTTGAATCGCCATATAGCCCGTACCTATAATTTTACTGGCTTCAACGAGGGGTTTGTGGAAGTACTAGCGGCACAGCAAACCCCAGAAAACCCCAACTGGTTCCAAGGTACCGCTGATGCTGTGCGTCAGTACCTATGGCAATTGGAAGAATGGGATGCGGAAGATTATTTGATTCTCTCCGGAGACCATCTATACCGCATGGATTACCGCCAGTTTATCCAGCGCCATAAAGAAACCAATGCTGATATTACCCTTTCAGTTATCCCCATAGATAAAAGCCGGGCTTCGGACTTTGGTTTAATGAAAATCGACCAGTCCGGTAGGGTGATTGACTTTAGCGAAAAGCCCAAGGGCGAAGCATTAGATAAGATGCAGGTCGATACTACAGTGCTGGGATTATCACCAGACCAAGCCCAATTACAACCCTACATCGCCTCCATGGGGATTTATGTCTTTAAAAAAGATGTTCTGATCAAGTTGTTGAAAGAATCTTTGGAAAGGACTGATTTCGGCAAAGAAATTATTCCTGATGCCAGTAAAGATTACAATGTTCAAGCGTACTTATTTGATGATTACTGGGAAGATATTGGTACAATTGATGCTTTTTATCATGCCAATTTAGCATTAACTAAACAACCTTTACCACCGTTTAGCTTCTACGATGAAGAAGCACCAATTTACACTCGCGCTCGTTATTTACCCCCAAGTAAACTGTTAAATTGCACAGTCACAGAGTCGATTATTGGCGAGGGTTGTATTCTCAAAGATTGTCGGATTCAGCATTCAGTTTTAGGAGTGCGATCGCGCATTGAATCTGGCTGTGTAATCGAAGAATCTCTCCTCATGGGGGCAGACTTTTATCAACCTTTTGTAGAACGTCAATGTAACTTAGATAAAGGAAACATTCCCGTAGGTATTGGCACAGACACGATTATTCGCCGTGCTATCGTTGATAAGAATGCCCGTATCGGTCATGATGTAAAAATCATCAATAAAGATAACGTGCAAGAAGCAGAACGGGAAAATCAAGGCTTTTACATCCGCAGTGGCATTATTGTAGTGATGAAAAATGCTGTAATTCCCGACGGAACAATAATTTAGTGATTGGTCATTGGTCATTAGTCATGGGTCATAAATAATTACTCAATACTAATTGACCACTGACAACGGATGCAGAAAAAGTGACACAAATATTTGTACTAATTGGTCTTCCTGGTAGTGGAAAGTCAACTTTAGCGCAACAATTAATGGCACAAAGCCCCCAGATGCAGCTGATTTCAACGGATGCGATTCGGGGGCAACTTTTTGGTTCGGAAGCAACTCAGGGTCCGTGGCCGCTGATTTGGGGAGAAATAGAACGGCAATTCCAACAAGCAGTAACCGCCAATCAGACAACTATCTTCGATGCTACCAACGCTCGAAGACGCCAGCGCGGTGAAATCATCGCTTTAGCCCGGGGGGTCGGTTTTACCCACATTACAGGATTATGGGTGAGAACCCCTGTTTGGCTGTGTTTAGCACGCAATCAAAAGCGTCAGCGTCAAGTTCCCGAAGAAATCATTTTCAGAATGTATCGTCAAATCCGGGATGCGCCCCCTAGTCTAGAAGAAGGAATAGACCGGCTGATTTATTTTGTCTAAAAGCAGAGAGTACGGAAATTGCGCCGCTGGAGTGAGCGGGAACCACACTTGAATTGCCTTAATGTCTGTTAATTTAAAATCAGAGTTTTTTATCTTGGGGATTTTCCCCAGCAAAAAACCAATTTCACACTTTACGAAAAAAACATAAAAAAAATACTTTATAGGAGGCTGGTAGATGACTGCAACCGATTTCAAAGACTATTACGCAATTTTGGGAATCAGTAAAACCGCCAGTCCAGAAGAAATTAAACAAGCTTTTCGGAAATTAGCTCGTAAATATCACCCTGATGTCAACCCAGGTAACAAGCAAGCAGAGGCCAAGTTTAAAGAAGTCAATGAAGCCTACGAAGTTTTGTCAGATGTTGATAAGCGCAAGAAGTACGACCAATTTGGTCAATACTGGAAACAAGTGGGGGAAGGTTTCCCTAGCGGCGGTGCTGGTGTGGATATGGGTGGTGTTGACTTCAGTCAGTACGGGAGTTTTGATGAATTTGTCAACGAGTTATTAGGGCGTTTTGGTCAGGCCTAGCCCCCGTGGTGGAAGGCCTGGCTACTCTTATCGTACTTCCACGGGCAGACCCAGCGGTTATGGTGGCTTTAATGATTTTGGTTTTCAAGATGTTGGTAGGGGTGGAGGTCAAGATTCAGAAGCTGCAATTACTTTAACTTTTGCCGAGGCCTTCACTGGTGTGCAGAAACGCTTTAGTTTAGGTAACGAAACTATTGAAGTTCGCATCCCATCGGGTGCTAAAACTGGGACTCGCCTACGGGTGCGGGGTAAAGGTCAATTGAACCCCATGACTCAACAACGGGGCGATTTATATTTAAAGGTTGAACTTCAACCACATTCTTTCTTCCAATTTGAAGGTGATAATCTCCTGTGTGAAGTTCCCATCACCCCTGATGAAGCCACCTTGGGAGCCTCAATAGATGTCCCCACTCCCGATGGTTCTGTAAATGTCAAGTTACCTGCGGGAGTCCGTTCTGGTCAATCCCTGCGGTTGCGGGGGAAAGGTTGGCCTTTAGCTAAGGGGGGACGTGGTGATCAGTTGGTAAAAGTGGCGATTGTTCCTCCCAAGGATCTCAGTTCACAAGAACGAGAATACTATGAGAAAATTCGGGCTATACGTACCTATAATCCCCGGAGTCATCTACAGCAGTTTAAGTTTTGAGCTTTGATAGGTAGGGGCGTTCGTGCGGAACTTCTCCAAGATAGATAGACCCGTCTGAATTACCGAAACAAGACTGGAGCAACTAGTGGACGAATTAGGCATTATATTGGTGGGTAAGGGCGACCCATTCGTTTAATCGTTCACAGTCTATCACTTCAAAGCCGGCTGTATTTAAGGCTTTGGTAACGTTTTCTTCATGATCTGTGGTGAACCCCGATGTAATTAGTAGCCCCGCTGGGGTTTCAGTCTGACGTAGCGATCGCCTAAAATCATCTGCAAGGGCAATATGTACCCGTGCGAAAATATTGGCAACTATTAGGTCAAATGTCTGTTTTAGTGCAATTGGTGACCCATCATGTACAGTGTTTCCACCCATCCAATGCCCCAGTTCACAGCCACAGCCCAGGCTACCTGACATTACCTTTACTTGTTGCTCTACTCCATTAAGAAATACTGTTTCCTGAGTTGCTTGTACAGCTATGCTGTCATTGTCTAAAGCTAAGACATTAGCTCCCAGTTTCGCCATAGCTACGCTCAAAATCCCTGAACCTGACCCAAAGTCTAGCACCTGCATTTGAGGGGTTGTGTATCGTTCTAGCAGTCGGAGACTGAGAATGGTTGTGGGATGCAAACCGCTACCGAAGGCGAGGGTTTTCTGTATTTTCAGGGGAATTTTCTCTGGTATCTCAGACTGAGGGGGTGTGTTGGAAGTAACTATGATAAATTTATCGCCTATTTGATGTAGAGGTGCTTGTGGCCCATCTGTGATTTTTTTTTCAACCAAAGTAGTCTCAATGGCTGTGGTCATTCCAGTGCGATACAAAGGGTAAAGCAGATTCTCAATATTTTCTAAACCTACTCGCCCGCTGAAATCGTAGGGTAAATATAAGCGAATTGTCAATCTCCAATGGGAATTAGCCGCAGTTGCTTCGGTATATTCACTAATGTAAATATTATTAATATCAATACTTTCACTTATGAGAGTACAAAACCAATCTACGCCCTCATGGGTTGTATTCACTTTTAATTCTATCCAAGACATTATTTTGAGATGATTTTTTGTTTTCGACTGACCCAGGACGCAAACCCAATACCAGTGACAAACATCAGCAGACTATAAATAGCCGCGGGAATAGCCATTCTGGGGTTATTCAGTAATGTGGGGGAAGAGGCGATCGCGATCGCTAGAGTTCCGCTTTGAATCCCTACTTCCACTGTAATTGCTATAGCGCTTTTTTCACCTAATTGGGTGAAAGTAGCGATGGTAAAACCCAAAGCCATTGTTAGCACATTTAAAACCAGAGTCACCCAACCCACGTCAATCACATAGGAAATAAAATTATTTCTTTCCCGCAACAGCACCCCAGTAATCACCAGGGCCAGGAAAAATAAAGACAGCCACTTTACCCGTTTATCTGCTTTTGTAGCTATTCCGGGTGCATAGCGATTGATTAACATTCCCATTGATATAGGTAAAAGGGTAATGACTGCAATTTGCAAAACAGTATTGATAAAAGGTAACTGTAGCGTTGTCCCCGTTCCCAAAAATGCTTGCATTGAAAAATTCACTACCAGAGGAATAGTAAAAACCGTAATTAAACTACTCATGGCTGTGAGAGTAACGGACAAAGCAACATCTCCCCCGGCCAAGAGTGTAATCATGTTAGAAGTAGGTCGACCGGGACAGCTACTAAAATCATTATACCTACGGCTAATGCTGGCTCCAGGGGAAACAGTGACGCGATGCCAAAACCGACAATTGGTAAAATAATTAACTGTGCAACTAAGCCAATTACCACTGATTTAGGATAGATAACAACTCGCCGGAAGTCCTCTATGGTCAAAGATAATCCCATGCCCAACATAATAATAAATAAAGCTAGGGGCAGAAAAACAGCAGTGAGAAAATTTTCTTGCATCTGTATTGGTAAGGAGCAAACTACGTCCAGATTATACATTGCCCACAGGTGCTTAGATGAGGAAACTTTTCTCGATCAGTTGGCTGGGTGAAGCAAGAATCCCACGTGCTTCTATCCGTGGGAGTGTCAAGAGATGTCTATTGAGTTGATATCGTTAATACCTGGGGCGGTGTAGCATCTGGGGGATAGATCAAGTCTACTTCTACCAATCTGCGATCGCCTGGTGGCATATTCAATAATATCAAGGGTTCTCCAGGTTGACCCCGCCTTTGGACTAAATGGGTAAACTGAGTTTTGGCGTGACCTCGGTCATCTGTATAACGTAAACGTACTGACCCCCGGAAGAATACTTGGGGTGCTGTGGTTGTGAAGAAGCGTAAGCCCTGTTTTAGCAAATTCTCTTCTTTGATTGGCGTTTGTAGAGATACAGTAACTGTTTGATTATTTTCAGTATTATTATGCAGGGGAAAATGTAAACTATATTGAATACCATAGTTGCCATGAGCGCGATAGGCGGTATCAGGATAACGCACCAACATGGGGGCTGCTTGAATTTGAGTAGTTCCTAAAGTACCGCCGTGCAAACTACTTATAGGATAGGAAAATGCTTGCCCACTTTTGGGAATTGTCAAATATCTAGCTTCTGCATGATCTAAAACTAAAGATTTCCACTGAGAACCTTGAGCCACTCCGGCGACACGCCCATAAATTTGGGGTTGTTTAGTTGCTTCTAGGGGTGTGGGGACTCGATCGCGTGGGGTTGATAATTCTCCATTTTTGAGTAAATTTTCCCAATCCTGTAAAGTAGGCTCACCCTCAGTACCATCGGGATTTTGACGCGCAAATAAAGCCATACTAGCGGCATAAACTTGGCCAGTACTGTGTAACCGCATTAAGGTAGAGCGGCCATTTAAAGGTGGTGTCAGTTCCTTGACGGGAATAGGGAGATTTAATAACATCTGATTTTCCCCTGGGGGAATGACAATTTGGGGTGGGAAAATTTCTTGCCGCCTTCCTCTTAAGATATCAGATACAGCGCGATCGCCAGGTCCGGCAAAAATATCACCCAATATATTCTGACTGACAGATGGTAACTGAATAAATGGTGCATCCGGTTGACTCAAATAACTTGCTGCTTGCAAAATATTGACTGTTACTGGTTCAGTTCCGGGGTTATGCAACATGATCCCCAGATAGAGCGATCGTAAATCCTCTGGTGGTTCAGCCTTAGCAACATGGTGGGCAAAAACATCAAATCGCCCTTGAAACGGATAATTTAAATGTGCTGCTGGCGTTTTATTGTCATCTGCGGGAAAAGTAGAAAGTAAAATTCCTTCGTTTAATACCAATTCTGGACTATTGCTGTTAAATACAGGCACAGTATCCAGTTTTCCTGGTAAAGGACGCACTTCTTGAAGCTGTATTGCTTCTGGCGCGGGTGCGGTACTAGGTGTTGATTGGGCAATTATAGAACTGAGTAAAAAATCAAACATAAAAACCAGAGAAATATTGACCTTAGAGACGCTAACGACTTGATAAAAGTGCCAAATTGTGAATAATTAATAAGAAATCAGCCAATATGACCGGCAAATTATCTGGATTTAACGCTGGAACATGGACAAAAATACATGGTGTTGCCAGTTGATTTTGGTACAAGTAATGTAAAACTGAATAGTAAAGACTCTCACAAACAAATTTACCGCAGTCGTGGCTAATCTCAACTACTGTTGTACCTGCTACTATTTTCTCTAAATTAACAGTTGTCTGCAAAAGACTTTCCCCACAGCTAGCAACCGCTTCCAGACTTAGTTTTGTCCGGTCAGCAGCCATACCACAACAAATAATGTAATTGGGTTGGAGTTGAGAAATTTTTTGCCTGACTTGGGAACTGGCCAGATCTGCATCCACAGGTAAACGCCGTAAAAATTTTAAATCATGAGGAAGGGCGTGAACTTTGATCACTTCCATTAATAAATCATCAGAAGAATTTGACTGTTGCTCACTCAACCAAATCTCAAAAGAAGTTAATAGTATTCTTTTCCGCATAAGAAATATTATTTAGAATAGAAACACCCTCCATAATAAACTTACAAGGAGCAGGTCAATGCCAGTCATTGCAGTCGTAGATTACGATATGGGAAATTTGCACTCAGTCTGCAAAGGTTTAGAAAAAGTAGGAGCAACTCCTCAGATTACTCATGCTGCTAAAGATTTAGAACTGGCGGATGCAGTTGTATTACCGGGTGTGGGAGCATTTGACCCCGCAGTACAACACCTGCGATCGCTCGGCTTAGAACAACCCATTAAAGATACGATCTCGTCTGGTAAACCCTTCTTAGGTATCTGTTTGGGATTGCAAATTTTATTTGAATCCAGTGCGGAAGGAACCCAACCAGGGCTAGGAATTATCCCCGGAAAGGTGCGCCGATTTCAACCCGAACCAGGGATTACTATTCCTCATATGGGATGGAACCAACTAGAGTTCACCCAACCAAACAGCCTTTTGTGGGAGCATTTACCAGCCAGTCCCTGGGTATATTTCGTTCATTCTTACTATGTTGACCCCAGTGACCCCCAAGTCCGTGCAGCCACTGTGACTCACGGTTCTCAGACCATCACAGCCGCCATCGCCCATGAAAACCTGACAGCAGTGCAATTCCACCCGGAAAAATCTTCTAATATCGGGTTGCAAATCCTGTCTAATTTTGTTGCACAAGTCCGCGAAAAAATTGCTGCATAATCCAACTGTAACTTTGAGATTTTGTCGTTTGTTGTTTGTCCTTTGTCATGATTTTTCCCTTGACTGTTGACTTATGACTTATGACTTATGACTTATGACTTATGAACAATGACACTGAGAATTTACGGGAATCGCCAAATTAAAACTTTACCAGGGCAAGCTACCAGACCCACGAGTGCGCGGGTCAGGGAGGCAGTATTCAACATTTGGCAAGGGGAAATTGTAGATTGTCGCTGGCTAGATGTGTGTACTGGTAGTGGTTCCATGGGTGCAGAAGCTTTGTGTAGAGGAGCCAGTTTAGTAGTAGGAATCGAAAAATCTAGCCGACCTGTGCCATCATTCAGCAAAACTGGCAGCAGGTGAGCCGTAGTGAACAAAAATGGCAAGTTTTGCGAGGTGATGTCATTCACCAGTTAAAAAAGTTATCAGGGAAACAATTTGAGAAGATTTACTTTGATCCGCCTTATGCTAGTGGATTATATGAGCCTGTTTTAGCAGCGATCGCTGATAACAATTTATTAGCTGTGAATGGTGAAATAGCTGTAGAACACAATCCCCAAGGTTGGAAGCCTCCAATCATTAGCAATTGGGAAATTTGCCGCCAAAAGGTTTACGGTAATACAGCGCTAACTTTTTATACAAATGTTAAAATTAATGCACTCGTTTAAAATTATATGCTAATTAAATATGTTCCACTATAAAATATAAGTAAATTAATACAAAAATAGAGATGCGATTACTCGCATCTCTACTGAGAAATATTAACCGCCCAACTCGGTGGGGCGCTTGTATTGCCTATAGGCAGCGTAAAATAGCCCGGAAAGGGTGACAAAAATCAGACCAAGGACAATACCTGAGAGCAGGGGTTCAACCACTTTAAATCTCCTGTTAGCAAATGTTAGATATAGGATGCTGCTGTTCATTCTATCAAATTGAGGATGAATCCCGCCCTCGACAATGTTTTTAGTCCATAAATCATCAGGAAAAAATTATATTTAGTGCTTGCAGACACCATCAAGAAATTTTAAGCTATGTGTAGGAAATGCAAAACTTTTAGTAACCTCGACTTCTACGGCAAACTTTTTGGATAACCAGATTACCAAACCCGAAACTCAAATACAGTGGATCGCCTTGTTAGCTCTGGCGATACTACTAGCAGCTCCTTTGGGCATTTTTGGTGTGCAAATGGTTCGAGCTTCCGATCCTTATGTGAAGAATGTCCTTTCCCTCAAAGGAAACCCAGTTCAAGGAAATGCTATCTTTCAGATCAACTGTGCTGGTTGTCATGGAATAGAAGCGGACGGACTAGTAGGACCTAGTTTACAAGGGGTTTCAAAGCGCAAATCACCATCCCAGCTAATTCACCAAGTAATTAGTGGCGAAACACCTCCAATGCCAAAATTTCAACCTAGCGCTCACGAAATGGCAGACCTATTGAATTATTTGGAGAGTCTATAGTCAGATTGCGCGGATAATCCTAGACTTGGCGGCTGTCTTCGTGCTCCCACTGCTTGAAGCTGTGGGATTATTGGTTAAATGAGGTAAAATTAGCTACGATTTCCGGACAATTCGATATAAAATATCAAACTTAAAATCCAAAATCACAATGACAAAGCTAACTCCTAATTCTAGTTTTAGTGTTACCCTCCGGTTGCAAATTCCCAATCGTGTGGGAATGTTAGCATCAATTACCCAGGCCATCGCCATCAGCGGTGGTAATCTGGGACAAATTGATTTAATCCAACAAACACGCCATGAGTCTATACGTGATATTACTGTAGATGCGGCTAGTACCGAACACGCTGAGACTATTGTGCAAGCCGTGAAAGGATTACCAGATATTCAGGTGCTAAGTGTTTACGATCGCACATTTAACCTGCACCGTGGGGGCAAAATTAGCATTACCAGTCGCATTCCCCTGACGAGTGTTTCGGATTTAGCTATGGCCTACACCCCAGGAGTAGGTCGCATTTGTACTGCGATCGCCGAAGCTCCCGAAGAAGTTTACAATTTAACTATCAAACAAAATACTGTAGCTATTGTGACTGATGGTAGTGCCGTTTTGGGTTTGGGAAATCTCAGGACATCTGCGGCTTTACCAGTGATGGAAGGTAAAGCGATGCTGTTTAAAGAATTCGCTGGTCTTGATGCTTTTCCTATCTGTCTTGATACCCAAGATACAGATGAAATTGTGCGGACGGTGAAAAACCTCGCGCCGGTTTTTGGTGGTGTTAATTTAGAGGACATTGCTGCTCCTCGTTGCTTTGAAATTGAACAGAGATTACGAGCAGAATTAGATATCCCGGTGTTTCATGATGACCAACACGGTACAGCCATTGTCACCTTAGCAGCCTTGTTTAACGCTTTAAAACTGGTAAACAAGTCCATTGCACAAATCCGCATTGTGATTAATGGTGCGGGAGCTGCTGGGGTAGCCATCGCTCGGTTACTTCGCAAAGCTGGAGCCGAAAAAATTTGGATGTGCGACTCTAAAGGAATTCTCTCGACTAACCGCACTGATTTGACCCCAGAGAAACAGGAATTTGCCGTTAAGGCTCAGGGAACTTTAGCAGGTGCAGTGCAGGGCGCAGACGTGTTTATCGGTGTGAGCGCCCCGGGTGTATTGACAGTGGAAATGGTGCAAGCAATGGCTAAAGACCCCATTGTTTTTGCTATGGCTAATCCCATTCCCGAAATTCAGCCAGAACTAGTAAGTAAATTGGTCGCTGTGATGGCCACCGGTCGGAGTGACTACCCGAATCAAATTAATAATGTTTTGGCTTTTCCGGGGGTATTTCGTGGTGCTTTAGATTGTCGCGCCCGGTCTATTACTACCAGTATGTATTTAGAAGCAGCTAGTGCGATCGCATCTTTAGTTAAACCCTCAGACTTGCATCGGGAACATATTATCCCCTCAGTCTTTGATAAACGCGTTGCTCCTGCTGTTGCTGCTGCAGTCCAACAAGCAGCCCGTCAAGAAGGAATTGCTCACAGTTAACAGGACTTACAGCACATTGCAGGTAGATAGGTAATCTGACATACTCCCGTAACTGAATTTCTTTGAGAAATTCAGTGTATGCTTCTCATCCAATTGAGCTATTGCTATGGCTACGCCACCCCCACTATGGGAGGCTTAGACTTTAATAAACCACTGTTGGCGATACATGAGATAACTCACTGCTAACCAAAATAAGAGTGTGGCTAGGGCGAATAGCAATGAACCGTTGAGCGCACCCGCCCAAGATGCGAAAATGTTTTGGTAAATCCAGTTGTAGGTGCTGATGGTGGTTTCATCTGTGCCGATTTTGGTTCTCACTAAGATTTTAATTAGTAAAATCGATGCTGTGAACAGGGCGATCGCATTTAAGCCCATTATTTCAAAGGGTTTACTCCAGCGTCGAATTAGCCTTACTTCTATCAATTCATAACAACCTGCTAGGAATAGTAAAGCCCACCCAGTACTAAACATCACGTAGGAACTTGTCCATAGTTTTTTATTGATCGGAAAGGTTAAACCCCACACCCCACCAATAATTAAGCAACCAAGCCCAAATAATCCCAATCCTACGCTTGTACGTGTTTTTACTGGTTGATTGCGTATCCATCTACCGGCAAAGTAGCCGCCCAGAAGACTAACGGCTGCGGGAATGGTGCTAAATAGTCCCTCTGGGTCTCCCAAGTTATCATACCCGTCACCTGCATATAGGTGATCTGGGGGAATAATTAAGCGGTCAATATAAGCGCCAAAGTTACCGGTGCGAGTCAGTATACCCCTCCCATAATCGGGAACTGGGACATACATCATGATTAGCCAATAGCCGATGAGTAATACTCCTGCTAGTATCCACTGTCCTTTGGCTGGTAGTTTGAGGACTGCAAGGGCGGCGAGCAGGTATGTTAAACTAATGCGCTGTAATACTCCCATGATGCGGATATTACTTAAATCAAAAGTCCAAATCCCCTGATTCCAAAAGCCGTTTAGTAGTAAGCCTAGGACAAATAGTATGGCAGTACGACGCCAGATGCGCCGGTAAACCCCTGCGGTGTACTTTGACAAGGAAAATGACATTGCTACACCGACAATAAACAAGAAAAAGGGAAATACTAGGTCTGTCGGTGTGCATCCGTGCCAATCAGCATGAGCTAGGGGAGGATATACTTTACCCGCTACTCCTGCCATGTTGACTAAAATCATCGCAGCAATGGTAATACCGCGAAACACATCCAGTGAGAACAGGCGCATAGGGTAGATTTTATATATGAATATTTGATTTTTTACACGCTAGATTAGCAGAAGCTACAAGTAAGTTAAGATGCAGTTAGCTCCGCTATTCCCGTTGTTTTATCGCATTCTCCAACCCAGTTTTCCTAACTGTCTTTGGAGTGGTAATCGTGATTATAAAGCGATCGCTCTGACTTTTGATGATGGACCTCACCCGGAATACACACCCCAGGTATTGGCAGTATTAGACCGCTACAATGTCAAGTCCAGCTTTTTTTGCTTGGGTGCTTGTGTTAATCGTTCCCCAGCTATTGTCAAAGCCATATGCGATCGCGGACACTGGATCGGATTACATGGTTATGATCATCGTTCTTTTCCCACCCTCTCCCCAAATCAACTGCAAGAAAGTTTAAAAAGAACTCAAGCTGCGATCTACAATGCTTGTGAATTGACACCCGAACAAGTGTGTGATGTTCGACCCCCCAACGGTTTGTTTACACCCCAAACTTTACAATTATTCTTTAAATGGAATTACCGCCCAGTTATGTGGAGTGTTGTACCAGAAGACTGGGTAAGGCCGGGAGGAGCTACTGTAGTCCAACGAGTTCTTAAACAAGTGCGGAACGGTTCACTAATTGTTTTGCATGATGGTGCTTGTGGTGGACAAGATGTTGCTGTCACTATCCAAGCACTAATTCCGCAATTAATACATCAAGGCTATGAATTTGTGACTATTGATACTCTTTGGGAGCAAAAAAACAACCATGACTTCACAGCCAAGAATTCAGTTTGACACTCTGATGGTCTAAAGACACTGAGATTCTGCTGACAGAGTAACTTTAGGTCTAACCCCACAGTCTTACTCTCGCTACGATGGTCAAACACCGTCTACCCAGTCGGCTAAAGTCTGAACCCTAGCTTACTCGCTAGTTTTGACCAGAAAAGACCACGGTGGTTTTAACCACCAAGTCGCTTCCCTCTCAGGGCTAAAGCCGCTGAGTTTCCCGCTTACCGCGATATTTTTATGAACTTAGGATACAAAGCCAACTATTTCCAATTGGCTGCTTCCTCTTCACTAAGAGGATAAGAAGGGTATGCTGAATCTTCAGTACCCAGCAGATTATGGATTTCACGTAATGAATTTGGTTGATCTGTAAAATTGTGAGGTGAATCACTCCCACGTTCAATCAGGTCTTCAACTTGGCAATTCAAAGCTTTGCAAAACCTAATAATTCTTTCAATATGCTCTATCCCAGTTCTACCGCTTTCCCAGTTCTGAATCGTGCTTTCAGTTACGCCTACAAGACGAGAGAGTTCAAGTTGAGTTAGCCCTGCTTTTTCACGGAGCGAAGCTATCCTTGGTTTTGGCTTCTTTTTCACAGCTACAGCACTTTTATTTTATCTATATCAGTCGTATATTCTATCACCAAAAGAAAATAAAGCCTAGAAAATTACTAATTTTTTTTCTTTACACTATATATACTTAATTGTTTTTGCTGAGACTATCTATAAAAGCTTTAATAAAATATACACAACCATATTTCCCCAGAAATTTCAGCGGTAATGGATAAGTAAAATCAACACTTTTGCGCCTATAAGAGCCGGAAACCCACTCCTTATAGGCGTGGGACAAATGCACAGATTTAATTACTGCTTCTCTCAACTGGAAAAGTTATCTACCCTGACATCCTTCCAAATATCGGAAACTTGCCAACCTGAGTTACCAAGAGATTGGACTATGGGATGAGTACGTACAGGAATGTAGTTAATCTGTCCATTCTCTATATATTCCGGATATTCCTCAACCACAGCTTCTGAGACATTAACAGTGTCTGCTGGAAAACCTTGTTCTTCTGCTTCCTCCATCAACTTGATTTTATCGAGGAGAAGCTTTTCAGATTTTTTGATTAGTTTCATATTAAGTTCAAGAATTGCAAACCTGGACAATAAAAAACGAAAATCTTGATATCGATTTTGAAAGAGACCTTTGTAGTCCTTCAAGCATCGTCAGAGATATCCGCAAAAAGATATTATTAACTTTGGGGTAAAAAATTTACTTGACAATTACTGATCTAAGCAATTGCAGTTAAAACCACTCTCCCGCGCATTAATCACGGGAGATTATGGGTTAAATCAATAATCACAGGCAGTAATCCTGCTACATTGCCTCACCCACTGGACAAAGCCTTACCCAAAAAATGCATTTTAGCATTAATGAACTGATAAATTCAACCATCTGCTGATATCTGTCGGCTAGAAATCACTTGCTGATTGAGGTTACCGGATGCGGTTGACTTAGAGACAACACCAAAGGCTGATGTTTCCACAGCATTAACTGAACCCGATTGAAAATTATTCCACCGTCACGCTCTTAGCGAGATTACGAGGTTGATCGACATCCAAACCACGACGGGCGGCAATATGATAGGCTAACAATTGCAAAGGAATCACTGTCAGAATAGGCGATAATAACTCATCTACCTCAGAAACGGGGAGCAGATGGTTAAAAATCTCCCCAGCTTCCCCATCATGGATGGGAGTTACACCAATTAAGCGGGAATCTCTGGCTTTGGCTTCTTGGGCATTAGAAAGCACCTTTTCATAAACACTACCAGGAACAGCGATCGCCACTACAGGAACTTTCGCCTCTAATAAAGCAATGGGGCCATGTTTCATTTCCCCCGCTGGGTAACCTTCAGCATGAATATAGCTGATTTCCTTTAATTTTAAAGCTCCTTCTAAAGCAACGGGAAAGTTGATCCCCCTCCCCAAAAAGATAAAATCCTTGGTTTCAGCAAAGTCATGTGCTAAGTGTTCGGTTAAAGTTTCCTGACTTGTCAAAGTGCCCTCAATTTGTTGAGGAATTTGCTGCAACCCGTGAATAATTTCTGCTAGCCTCTCTGGTGAAACTGTCTGGCGACGTGCTGCTAAATCTAGAGCTAAAGCGTAAAATGCCATCAGTTGGGCGGTAAAAGTTTTGGTTGCTGCCACCCCAATTTCAATTCCTGCTAAGGTGTTGATCATATGGGGAACCATTAAACCTAAACTGCTTTCTGGACGATTGGTAATACCTAAAAGTCGGGCTTGATATTTGTCTTCTTTCCCTTGACGACGGTCTTTTTCCATACTTAAAGCCGCCAGTGTATCCGCAGTTTCACCAGATTGGGTAACACCAATAATTAACGTATTCGCTGTTAAGGGTGAAGGTGCATAGCGATACTCAGAAGCATAATGTACTTGAGTAGAAATCCCTGCCAGTTGTTCAATTAAATATTTGCCGATTAATCCTGCGTGCCAACTTGTACCACAGGCAACAATATTAATTTGTTCTAGGTCTGTGTAAAATTCATCAGGTAAGTTGAGGTTAATTGGTGACCTTGATTCAGTCAAATTAGTACCAGTACGAAAGTAAGCAGCTAAACTAGCTCTAACTACCCCCGGTTGCTCATGGATTTCTTTGAGCATAAAGTGTTTGAATCCCTGCTTTTCTACCATCGTGGGATTCAAATTCAGCAACCGGGGTTGTTTTCTCAACCTATACCCGGCAAAGTTATAAATTTCTACGCCTAATGGTGTCATTCTAGCGATTTCGCCATTTTCTAGCGGTAAAATAGCACGGGTATGAGCCACAATGGCTGGAGTGTCAGAGGCGCAAAAGAACTCACCTTGACCAAAGCCAATCACTAAGGGGGCTTGTTGACGCACTACAATCAACTCATCTGGGTGGTCAGCAGAAATAACTGCGATGGCAAATGCACCCTGAAGATGGTTAACGGCTTGGCGAATTGCTTCTAATAAAGGAGATGGGGAGGTAGGGAGATGGGCGTTGGGGGATGCTTTAGAAATTCCGCTATGAGATGGGGAATTACTTCGGTGTCAGTTTCGGAAACAAACAGGTGTCCTTTTTGTTTAAGTTCTTCGCGCAATTCCCGGTAGTTTTCGACAATGCCATTTTGTACCACCGCCACACGCATGTTATTGTCCATATGGGGATGGGCGTTGTGTTCTTCCGGTTTACCATGAGTCGCCCAGCGGGTGTGACCGATACCAATTTGGGCAGGAGTTGCTATTTGTTCGAGTTTAGAACGCAGGTTGTGTAGTTTTCCTTTGGCGCGAACACATTTTACCTCATCTTCCCATACGGTGGCTATACCGGCGGAGTCGTATCCCCGATATTCTAGTTTTTCTAGCCCTGCCAGTAAGATATCTGTTGCTGATTGAGTGCCTATATACCCAACGATTCCACACATGACTGACACCACCTGGTTTCAATATACTGCAATCTAGTCTAGTTGCCAGCAGAACAGCGGCATTCTCTCCCAAAAAAAAAGGAGCAATTAGCTCCCTATGCTACCAGCTATGGTAATGGTTTTTTACTTTTCCTAAAAAAAAATAAAAATGTCGTAGGGTGAACATATCCACCCTACAATCGTAAATTGTCAACCAAATCAGGAATTTAAAGTCAATTCCTTAATAAGCTAGACCCATACTGCGAGTTGTCTCAGCCCCTAAGTAGACTCGAATGCTTAAAAAGTCAGTAGGGCAGGCTGTTTCACAACGCTTACATCCCACGCAGTCTTCGGTGCGCGGTGAAGAGGCAATTTGAGCGGCTTTACAGCCTTCCCAGGGCACCATCTCCAACACGTCTGTAGGACAAGCGCGGACGCACTGGGTGCAGCCAATGCAGGTATCGTAGATTTTTACGGTATGAGACATTGAAAAAAGGCTCCTTTCCAGTGTTCTTCTCTGCAAAAGAATCATATATCAAAGCATAGTTTACAGCAGTAGCTTATCGTCCGTAATCAAAAGGCTACATAACTTTAAACAATGTAATAGCCACTGGGGAAATTTTATATTTGCTAAATCTCTCTATTGCTTATATATCAATGAGAATCAATGGGTGTATTTACTTTTATGCCGGCTCAAAGCCCTGCTATTTGTAAACTTATATGAAGTGAAAGTCAACACAAATCAAGTCAATCTGGGATTTCTCCATAGTAATTATAGACTATTACAGCAAAGCAAATAGTGATCGGCGATCGCCAGCGATCGCGGTGATTTGGTCAGCTAGAGTAGTTTACTGCGATAGGATTTGTATAATGTAAATCACATCACATAAATTTATTTATGGAGCCAGAGTCTTTAGCAACTGAGGTGATTCTGACACATGGTCACCAGTCACTCGGTAGAGTCCAACTTGATTGGACACCCCAACCAGGAAACTATGTCGATTTTGAAGGTAAAACTTATGCGGTATTAGAACGCCGCCACAGATACCAATTTAAATCGGGACGTTACCACTTGCGGAATATAGCCCTTTACGTACAGTCAGCCAAAAGACCAACAGAGAAAACCTTAGTCAAGGGACGTTGGGTAATAGGTGATGCTACCTGTATCTATAATGCACAGTCAGAAATCATCCGCTGTGCTGTCAACCCGGACGGACCGTGTGAGTCTTGTCGTTTCTACGAAAAAATAGAAGTGAGAAGTTAGGTGTCAACAATTCCCTAATACTTCGCCCACAATTAAACGGTTACCATTGACAAAATCCCATCCCGACTGGGGACGTTTACCGGCTAACTGAACCTCTCGTAAAAGTAGCAACCCCTGACCAGTTTGGGCAATAGGGCCAATTCCCTTGGCGATGCTTACCACTTCTCCTATACTCCCTGATCTGGTTGATAAATCAGGTAATTTTTCGTATATTTCTTTTATTTCAGTTGTCGAATCGTCACAGTAAGCATCCCCAATGGGAATAGAGGCAATAATTTTTATTCCTTGATCACGAAAGGTGGTTGTACAATTGGGGTAAAAGCCTCTAATTTGGTTGTGTAATTGAATAGCAGTCTTTGACCAGTCTAATGTGTAGTTGTGCTTTGTAATCAAAGGCGCGTAAGTCGCTTCTGAGTCATCTTGAGGAACAGGTTCAATTTCTTGATTTTGCCAATGGAATAAAGTTTCTACTAATAAATCTCCACCCATTACAGATAGCCTCTGAGCTAAATCCTGGGAATTATCTAGCAATGCAATCGGTGTGCTTGCCTTCAATAACATAGCTCCGGTATCCATTCCTACATCCATTAACATTGTGGTGATTCCCGTTTCCTTTTCACCGTTATAGAGACACCACTGAATTGGTGCTGCACCACGATACTTAGGTAAAATCGAGCCATGGACGTTAATACAACCTAACCTAGGCATATCCAATATTTCTGCTGACAAAATCTGTCCATAGGCCACGACCACAAAGACATCTGCATCAGACTGTTGAAGTTGGGTTAAAGTCTCAGTATCCTTTTTAATCCGTGGTGGTTGCCATACAGGCAAGTTATGGTCAATAGCAACGGTTTTGATGGGGGAAGGGATTAATTTATTTCCCCGTTCACGGCGTTTATCAGGTTGGGTGACAACTGCTAAAATCTCAAACTCTGGTTGATTTAATAATTTTTCTAGGGTAGGAACGGCGAAGTGAGGTGTTCCAAAAAATACTATTTTCATTAGTTATTACTTGTTACGTAGGTCATCTGAAATGATTTGTCTTTCCCCCAGGACAAAATACAAATAAAGTCCTGACTCAAAACCAATTTAGATAATTCTATAGGATTTTCGCCCACTGATGTACTTAGTAGTAGTTGCGTAATAAATCAAAACACGGATAAATAATCTGGCGTTACATGTCCTGATAAATCACCCCGTTCCCGACGGTACGGTGTCCATGAACCAAGCTTATTAGCAGTAACACTGCAAAATGAATTTTTTTGATGTTAAAGTGGTTTCATATTGGCGAAAATCAAGTTTCCTTGATAGACTATATATAGTGGGTTAAGCAGCTAATCAGTTGGTGTGAACTCTCGGCAGTATTAGTCTTCCTATTTGGCTATGTTTCACAACCAGTCATTTTAGGCTGACTGAATCAATCTGTGTGATGGGTTTAACCCCTATTTGGTTAAGAGTTTAGTTGTGTTTATCGAACTCATGAGATGGCGATGCCTCAATTTTTCCAGAAATATTAGTTTCTATCTTAGGGTAGATGGTCAAGCTGTTTTCTTAGTTTTATTGAGTTGTGCATCATCTTTCTCAACTTTTGAACTAACGCCTGAATTTTACCTTGATCAGGCTCTGCTTTCTTGTAGCAGGAATCAATAGGGTAAGGAAATGTACCATATTGTATGTAGCTAATAACTATAGAGTTACTCTGCATGAATTTTTGATGGCAAACCTCCAGGAACACAATTACAATCTCTCTGTAAACAGGTGCAAATTATTATGATACTAAACTTTTGTCAAGTTCTGCAAAGTTTCAACAAATTATCCAGTTTAAATCGTTAAATGTAGAAATTTGTAGTTATATCTTTAATTATCTAATTATCGTCTGCTTCCTTGCTGCCTAGGTATTGCTCTTCACACAGCACGCCCTCCTCCCTAGAGAGTCCACATATGCTCAAACCCTTCTTGCTATCAGGATGGTTCCGCCTCCAACCATTTCTCAATTATTTTGTTCTGGTGATGCTGATCACCCCCTTAGTTGCTGTATCGGTTCACTCTACCTCAGCAAAACAATCAAAAGCAGTCACAAATATGGCCACTGCACGGTCAGAGTTTGACTCTGCTCCTTTGACAGTGGCTAGTATAAATGAACCTTATTTAGTTGAAGCATTAACAACATCTCCCATCATCTCTTTGACGGCAAAATCTCGCACTATGCCATTGTTAATGGCTTCTCTTGGGGAACAGTCAAGATTACAAAACGGGGCTTACTCTTTGCTAACAGATATTGAGTCCCATCATGTTTCACCATTCACAGGAGGAGAACTAGTAGTAATTCCAGAAACTCCTGTGAGTAAATTTAATTTAGGGCAACAATTCCCACAGCCTGGGAATAGCCTTCATGCACAGTTCCCTAATGAATTGCTGATGGCTAAATCATTGAGAAAAACTCCTCAACAATTGCCAGAAATTTTCAGGCGAGAAACACCTGTGATTGAAGAACTGGATGAAGCGCAAGTAGGAGAGATTGATCCCATAGGAAGCCCCCATCCCATTCCTTGGAAATGGATTCTCGCTACCCATGAGGCGATTAGTGCTAACGGTGGTTCGGGGGTTCGCTATTACCGCAGTGTGCCTGTGAGTTCTCCAGATGGTAGATATATTGTTTACAGTAGGGTGCAGCTAGAAGTAAAACCAGAAATGTATAACAGCAAAGTTACCAGTGTGATGTTTCTGGAAGATACGCAAGCTAAAACCTTGCGGGTGATGCTTTCAACAGGTCCGATAAGCGATCCTTTGTTGAACACAAAGGACTCATCAGTGGTAGCAGATACTGGTATGAGTGGTCAAATTGGGGTTTTAGTTCCTGTTAGCTGGTCAGAAAAAGGCGATCGCTTTTTAGCACGTAAATTTAAAGGTAAGTTCAACACAGGCGATTCTACAGACCATGCAGTCATTTGGGACCTGCAAAAAAATTACATTAATACTGTTGCTCCTGCTCGTGAGGCACATGAGCATGAGAAGATAGCCGTATTATTGGGTTGGAGTAAAAACAAACCTGATCATGCACTTTTCCGTTCAGGAGAAATGGGAGAAGAAAACTGGCCTTTGGTGCAAGTTACTACCGATGGTCAGACTTTAGATACAACAGATGCAGATCAGCCTATTACTTTTGGTCAAAAAATTACAGAAGTTTGGCCAGGTCCACAATTTGCTTCTCGATAGCTTCTAAATGGTCAGCCTGACTCCCGTTGTCATATAATCACAACGGGATTTTTTTTACAACAATTAAAGCTATAGAATAAATTTTTCTATTTAGTGATTTACCTAACTACTACTATTCTAACTTTTCACTGTTTTCTAATTGATTCAGGGTTTGTTTGACGCGACGGATAGGTAAATTAGCAATCAAGGCTGTGGTGCGTTGGTTGCTTTCTAAAGAAAACTCTAGTCCCTCTGCCTCAATTTCCACATAGCGACAAACTATCTCTAGAATTTCCTGTCGCATTTTTTCTAACTTTTGCGGGTCTAAATCAACGCGGTCGTGGGCAATCACCAGTTGCAAGCGACGTTTCACTTGTGTGCGACTGCTGTCAGGACTACGTAAAAATAATCGTTCTATAAGTTCGAGAATCATTGCCAATAGGTTTGCGGAGACTGGAACATGAATTAAACAATCTTTGTCCATAACAACCTTCGCAGACGGGCGAAGAGGCTGTCGTGGGGTGAGTCCAGATCAAGAAAATCGACCTTTTCTCCTTCCAATCTACGGGCAATATTATCAAAGGCTATGGCAGCTAAAGAGGGGGTTTCCCCTAATACTAAAGGTTCGCCGCGATTGGTAGAGACAATAACACGGTCATCATCCGGTATCACCCCGATGAGGGGTATTGCCAGAAGTTCCTGAACGTCTTGCACAGACATCATATCATTTGCTCGCACCATTGCTGGTCTGATGCGGTTAATGATTAAATGAGCACGCTTAATTCCTTGTGCTTCTAATAACCCCACTACTCTGTCAGCATCGCGAACTGCGGAAATTTCAGGAGTAGTGACAATTAGGGCTTCTTTTGCCGGGGCGATGGCATTTTTAAACCCATTTTCAATACCAGCCGGACTGTCAATAATCACGTACTGAAACTTTTGGGCTAGTGCATTCACTAGCAATTTCATTTGTTCCGGAGTGACTGCGTCTTTAGAACGATTTTGCGCTGCTGGTAGTAATACAAGATTGGGCTGTCGCTTATCTTTAACCAAGGCCTGTTCTAATCGACACTCCCTAGCCAGAACTTCCACCGCAGTATAAACTATGCGGTTTTCTAGTCCCAGTAACAAATCCAAATTTCTCAGACCAAAATCCGCATCAACTAAAGCTACTTGACGCCCCATTTTGGCTAAAGTCATGCCTAAATTTGCTGAAACTGTGGTTTTACCCACTCCTCCTTTACCGGAGGTAATGACAATAATCCGAGTCATGATAGAGTTGCGCCCGATGAGGGTTCAGGAAATATAGTAAATACTTATAGCACCTGATTTAACCTATTTAATTGGTTTCTGGAAAAATCATTAGCCCTGGCGATGCGAATTCCTTCGGAGGTAATGTGAGCCACTTCTGGAAAAGTCGGCATTGGTGATTTCTCTGGAGACCTAGCTACAGCATCCGCGATCCGCAACTGGGTTGGTTCCATTTGCAAGGCCATAATCAGACACTGACGATTGCCTCCGGCACCCGCATGAGCAATTCCACGTAATCTTCCCCATACTACAATATCTCCTTGTGCAACTACGATACCACCTGGATTTAAATCTCCTAAAATAACTACTGTGCCAGGATGACGAATTTCAGTCCCGGAACGTACTGTCATTTCTAGATATAGGGCATCTGCTGAGGTGGGTATAGCAGTTTTAGACTGGGAATTGAGAGAACTTTCTGGTGCAATCTGTTCGACTGAATAACCAGAGGTGACAGCGGCGATCGCCGTTTGCCGACGACTGGTGGCTACAGATTTCAAATCCAGTTGCGCCTCACCCAAAGCCTCAGCGAATTCTTGTAGTTGTCGTCCATCTAACAACCGGTCTTTAGCGATTAAATGTACTGGTCTGCTAGATCTGCGAAAGCGTTCGCTGACATTTAAGCGCAACTTTAATTGTTGCCAAATCTCAGACCAGGCGAGTTCTGAAGCTGGTATTTGAGATTCATCTGGCAAAACTACCAACAGTCTTTCTCCCTCACTTTTTAACTGCACTTGGATATGGTTTTTTAAACTATTCTCTGCTGTTAATGACTCAGGAGGGTCACTATCCAAATCTATATCATCCAACTGAGACAGAGAATCTACATCAGTAGGAATAGAGTTTGAATCTAGATCATCCGATTCAGAATTTGACTGTAAGTAAAGGATAACAGAATTTAGTTCTGCATCCGGGATAATATTATCAGAAGGAGTCTCAATATTACCGGACTTCAACGACCCACCCTCTGCAAAGCTAGGATTTACCTCTAAATCCGGAATATGAGACGTTAATCCTGCATCAGGGAGTGCAGAATTTGACTCTAAATTGGGGATATGAGAATCAGAAGTCATGCAGCACCAACCAAAAGATACACCGAGTAATTATCAATATTAAGTCAGTTGTAAAATCCAAAAATTTTTTTACCTATGGCTTTCTAGTTAATCTTCTGTAAATTGTCGCCAAGGCATCAGCATCGCCGACATTACCAGGAAACAGCACCACTGGTAAATTGGGAAACTGAGGGTGTTCCGCAGTGGTGATCACCATTGAACAACCAGCTAAAATTTGTCCCAGTAACCGGGCTGAATTTAAACACAGTCCGGTACTTAAGACATCGTTGGAAGTTATCCCACCCTTGCTGATTAAAAATCCGATATCAGATGGTAAACCCCGGACAATATCCATCAATAAACCCGAAACTTTCAGCCCAAATTCTAACCTACTGTTGATATCCTGAAAAGTTAGTTCCTGACGACTGGTATAAACTACTGGTGTTTTCCCACCATTATGTACCGCTTTTGTAGTTTCCACAATCTCGGTTAGCAGTTTAGCCGATTCATTCACCCCATTATCCAGTAATCGTGCTACATCTACTTCAATTCCCACCGTCCCCTCCACTTGCAATAACGACTGCAACTGCTGAGTGGTCTTTTTCACGTGGGAACCGACAATTACTGCACCCGGTTTTCCGTCCCGCACATATTCCGCCATGTTTTCAGCGGCAATGGGTTGAGGAGGTAAGCCCGCCAAAGCTGTTAGAATACTGGCAGCACTGCGAAACAAAAAGCGTTTTCCTTGACTTGCTGCTGTTAGCACATCTACCGCAAAGGAGTTGAGATCCGCTTGTGTCTCACCATCTACCACGGCGCACTGATTATTACTCAGTCCCAATAAGCGTTCTAAACTACCACTGCGAATATCCTCCAGTAAAAATCGGGTTACAGATTCCGCACTAATACGCCCCTGAGTCTTTTCATCTACATATTTGGGTAAGTAACTGTGATGGTAGCTGAATACCGAATCACGGGCAAATTCTGTTTCATGTACTGGGGTCGGTATACCATCAATCATCAGGTAGTGTACGCTGTCGCGGGTGATGCGACCACCTTCAAAAAATGCCGGGACAAGAAAATGAGCGTCAAACGGTCCAGGTTCTTGGGCGATCGCATCCGTTTCTATGGGATAATGTCCTCGCAGTGTTGAGTCGGAACGGCTAACAACTAAAAAGTCAGTTATATTTTCCTCTCTTAACGCCTGTTTTAACTTTTGACAGACTTCTCTAGTCACGGCAGCTGCTGACTCCGGCGGTAAGGATCTCGTATTTGTCAGGACAAAGAATATTGGTGAATCATCTCGCAAGCCGAGGCGTAAAGTATCTACATCCCACTGCATCAACAGTAAGCAACTGTGGACAGTTTGCGAGCCTGTGGGGTCATCATCTAAAACAATAATTTTGGGTCTATTATTCATAAATGTGTTTTATTTACAAGTATTTTTTTATTATCCCGCAAAATGCGTTGGCAGTAACTTTTACTGATAGAAGATTTTTTATTTAACCACAGATCATCAACACAAATGAACACAGATACCCCATATTACATTATAGAGCGGTACTCTTAGAGGATGTTTGTCAATTTATGATTAGTGTATCAAATATTGTTTTACCCCTCCCTAACCCTCCCCTTGTAAGGCTATGCATTACCCACATTTTTCTTAACAATTAAACAAAAGACTTAACATCACAGTGAAAGCCTTGATGGCTATAGTTTTGAAAGAGGAGAGTGGGTAATGGCATCATGGAAAAGTGGGCAGCGAAAGAATTGGCACAGGTAAACTTAGGGGATGCACGTCGAAACAAGCGGTTAATCAGGATAGTAGAAGATTTAGCAGCACAACCAGATAGTAGTGTACCACTTGCTTGTGGAAATATAGCAGCAACAAAGGCGGCATATAATTTTTGGAAATCACCACATTTTCAAGCAAGTGATATTCGTGCTGCCCACACATCCAGCACCATAGAAAGAATCAAAAAACATGAGATAGTATTGGCAATACAAGATACAACAAACATAGATTTGACATCGCACCCAGCCACAAAAGGAGTAGGTTATCTTGACCACAGAAAATCATCAGGATTAAAAGTACATTCAACACTTGCAGCCACAAGTAATGGAGTACCGTTAGGAATTATTGAGCAGCAAGTATGGGCAAGAGAACAAGAGAATTTAGGTATTGCTAAAAAACGTCGTCAACGAGAGACAAAAGAAAAAGAAAGTCAACGTTGGTTGGATGGGTTGCAGACTACACAAAATTTGATTCCCTCAGAAATTGAAGTAATAACAATATGTGACTCAGAAGCGGATATATTTGACCTTTTTAGCCAGCAACGTCGAGAAAAATCACACTTACTAATTCGTGGGACTCATAATCGTAAAGTAGACCATTGTGGCAAATATCTACATCTTGCCATTCGTCAAATCGAAGCATCTGGAACAGTGACTGTAGAAGTCAAACGGTCTCCAGAACATAGTTCCAGACAGGCGAGACTGACAATTAGGTTCACGAGTTTTGATATTCAAGTACCATTACACCATATTGGACGTTTACAGCTAAAACCTGTCAGGTTACAAGTAATTTTGGCAGAAGAGGAAAATCCACCTCCAGGAACAAATCCCATTAGTTGGTTATTAATTACTAGCTTAGAAATTAACAGTCTAGAAGATGCTGCATGTTGTGTTCAATGGTACACTTACCGTTGGTTGATAGAACGTTATCATTACACATTAAAAAGTGGCTGTGGCATCGAGAAATTACAACTGGAAACTGCTGACCGAATTCACATGGCACTAGCCACTTATACTATTGTCGCTTGGCGATTGTTATGGCTTACTTATCAAGCACGAGTTCATCCTGATTTACCTTGTGATGTTGTTTTGGAAAACAGTGAATGGCAGTCCTTATGTGCCACTATCAACAAAAATCCTATTCCTCCAGACCAGCCACCTTCTTTGCATGATGCTGTGCGAATGATTGCCACTCTTGGTGGTTTTTTGGGTCGCAAAGGTGATGGTGAACCGGGTGTGAAAACCATTTGGCGTGGGCTACGACGCTTACACGATATTGCTGCTACTTGGCAATTACTTCACTCCGATTCCCCATCTCATCTTGATATTTAGCGATCGCCTATGGCGGAGGGGTAGCCCCTCGCCCCTGTATTCAAAAACTCAATCACCTGTTGGGTTTTCTCAATGTCCATACTTATTCTTTTTTGTCAATCCTCCCCACTATGCACATCTCTACAACCTTTATTGTGTTTGCCTTCCAGCAATGTTAAGAAAGATGTGGGTAATGGATAGCCTTGTAAGGGAAGGGGACTGGATTTTATTGTTTTTTGTGTGTTCGGTGTGTTCCGCAATCCTTCCCATTCCCCATTCCCTGTTCGGTGTGTTCGGTGTTTTCCTGTGTTCCCTAAGATAAAAATTACCTGTTTAAAACTTATCAAACAACCTTTAAGAATCTTATAACTTTTGTCGGCACTATTGTACCTGACTTAAATAAAAGTTGCTGTGATAGTACGGAATTTGGATATTTACTATTAAAGTTGTTTTATTTGCTGGTATTTTTTTGATATTCGAGATTTCTTGACACACATATAATAATACAGCATTTATCAGTTTTATGAAGGATAAAAAATTAATTTTATCACATTTATGGTTTACGTAGCTTAGTAGTTTGTACATACCTTGATCTGAAAGATTTTTTTAATCTTCTGAAAATATTTGCATATCCGACTCAGGCTAATACATAATTTTATGATTGAATGATTTCTTATATAAGTGTTTGTTAATGAATTAAAAGATTTTGAATATCTTCTGTGCTATGTAATTTCTGGCTTCGGTTTTTTAGTCATAATTTTAGCTAAAAATCAATGTATTTCGTTAGTATTTTTAACACGATTATCATATGATATTGCTAATAAATTGTTTTGTGCCAATATTGCTCATGCAACTAGAAATAAAACCATTTACTGTCAATAAAAGGTTTCCCTTGACTATTAGTCGCGGAACAACATCCCAAACAACAAACCTATGGGTAAAGATTTTACACGATGGCATTGAGGGTTGGGGGGAAGCATCGCCATTTGGTGTAGGTAATCATGCCCAATCTACTGTTCTGATTAAACAGCATTTGCAGGAACTAGCACCAATATTAAAAACATTTAGCCCGTTACAACGACAGCAAATTGAGGTAATTTTAACACAACGGCAGGCTCCCTCATCGGTGAGGGCAGCGCTGGATATGGCTCTATGTGACTGGTCAGGTAAGCTTGTGGAATTACCTCTGTGGCAAATTTGGGGATTTGACCCTAATGTTATAGTTCCAACTTCTGTCACAATTGGAATTAATTCACCGGACGCAGCCAGGGCGAGGACGCGGAACTGGTTAGAATTTATGGATGTTCGCCTTTTCAAAGTAAAATTAGGTAATCCTGATGGGATCGAGGCTGATCGGAAAATGCTGTTAGCAGTGCAACAAGAAGCACTAAATTTAGAATTATTCGTAGATGCAAACGGGGGTTGGAGTTTAGAAGATGCCATTTATATGTGTAATTGGCTAGCTGATTTGGGTATAAAATATGTAGAACAACCATTACCACGAGGGCAAGAAACAAGTTTAGCCTCACTCAAAGAAAAATCCCCTTTACCAATATTTGTGGATGAAAGTTGCTTTACCAACAGCGATATTCCTGATTTAGCAAACTATGTGGATGGTATAAATATCAAACTCATGAAATCAGGGGGACTCACAGAGGCTATGCGTATGGTACATACAGCCCGATCTTATGGGTTACAAGTGATGTTCGGTTGCTATTCTGACAGTACACTAGCAAATACAGCCGCAGCACAGTTAGCACCATTAGCTGATTATTTAGATTTAGACAGTCACCTTAACTTAATTGATGACCCCTTTACCGGTGCATTGCTGCAAGAGGGGAGAGTTTTACCAAACGATTTACCTGGCTTGGGGGTACAATACAGTGCGTTTGCTGCTTAATCAAAAAATAGCAATTCTGCTACATGAAGGAATTACGGGAACTCAGGGTAAAACCGGGCTATCACTTTTACGCTACTGTCAAGCCCCCATCGTTGCCTTAATTGATCGCCAATGTGCGGGCAAATCTTTGTTAGAATTAACTGGGATCAAGAACAATGTGCCAATTGTATCATCATTAACCGCAGCACTCAAGTACAAACCGGAAGTACTAGTAATTGGTATTGCTCCTAAAGGTGGGGCCTTACCGGATGATTACTGGGAAGACATTAAAAATGCCTTACAAGCCGGGATGTCTTTGGTAAATGGTTTACACACACCATTGGCAAATATACCAGAGTTAAATGCTCTGCTCAAACCGGGACAATTAATTTGGGATGTACGTCAAGAACCGGCTAATTTAGGCGTTGGTAGCGGTTTGGCTAGTACTCTTCCCTGTCGGCGGGTGCTGACTGTGGGAACTGATATGGCAATTGGTAAAATGTCCACTAGCCTAGAATTACATTGGGAGTCACAGCGACGGGGGTGGCGTTCTAAATTTTTAGCTACAGGTCAAGCCGGGGTGATGTTAGCAGGGGAGGGGATACCCTTAGATGCTGTGCGGGTAGATTTTGCGGCCGGTGCTGTGGAACAAATGGTGATGGGTTGTGGTAACGACTACGACATTCTCTATATTGAGGGACAAGGTTCATTGCTGCATCCTGGTTCTACTGCTACTTTGCCTTTAATTCGTGGCTCCCAACCAACACAATTAATTTTGGCACATCGGGCGGGACAGGCTCAAGTGCGTAATCATCCCCATGTTGTGATTCCCTCTTTATCCAAGGTAATTCGCTTGTATGAAAGTGTCGCTAGTGCAGCAGGTGCTTTTGGGGATGTTCCTGTGGTGGGTATAGCTTTGAATACGGCTCATTTAGACGACTTGACAGCTCAAGATGCGATCGCGCAAACCACAGCCGAAACTGGTTTACCTTGCAGTGACCCTGTGCGTTTTGGGGCTGGGATTTTGTTAGATGCGATTATGAATAATTAAGGAACTCGAAATTTAAATATTAAAAACAATTTTATGCCTAGTAGCACCTGGAATCGTCATCACGTTCTTTCCCTGGACTGACTTCACAACCAATGAATACGATACAGTTTTACAAACTGCTGCTAGTTTTCAAGAGGTGCTGTCACGGCGGACAAAAAAAGTACCAAGTCTACAAGGACAGGTGGTGGCGAATTTATTTTTTGAACCCTCCACACGCACCCGCAGCAGTTTTGAACTGGCCGCTAAACGCCTGAGTGCAGATACCCTCAACTTCACCGCCGCCAGTTCTTCCATGACTAAGGGAGAAACAATTCTTGACACAGCCAAAACCTATTTGGCTATGGGAACTGATATTATGGTCATCCGTCATCGAGAAGCAGGAGTACCCAATGCGATCGCGCAAGAAATGGATCGTCTGGGAGTAAGAGTTAACGTGCTCAATGCTGGTGATGGTCAACATGAGCATCCTTCCCAAGCACTGCTAGATTTATTTACTATCTGTACATTGATTGACCCCAGTCATCCCCGACTAGAACTCTTAAAAGATAAAAAAATTGCCATCGTCGGAGACATTTTACATTCCCGCGTCGCCCGATCCAATATCTGGAGTTTAACAGCCAGTGGCGCTCAAGTCCATCTAGCATCACCGCCCACCCTTCTACCTCAGTTATTCCAAGACTTTGTTTTAGAGAGCGGTCAAACTGACTCATCCCCAAAACTTAACCGTCAACTATTTTTACATTGGGAATTAGAACCAGCCTTAAAAGATGCAGATTTAGTCATGACCTTGCGCCTGCAAAAGGAACGCATGACAGCTCACCTACTCCCAAGTTTACGAGAATATCATCAGACCTTTGGCATTACACGCAAAAAACTACAACTGTGCCAGCCTCATGTTAAAGTCTTACATCCAGGGCCAGTCAACCGTGGTGTAGAAATTAGCTCAGATTTGATGGATGATCCAGAATTTAGCCTAATTCAGTCCCAAGTTACCAGTGGTATCGCTATTCGTATGGCACTGTTGTATTTATTAGGTAGTGGTAAAGATTCAGCTTAGTAGTGGGGGACTTAAGTCCCCCACTGACCGCAAAGCAATATACTACAACCGAAGAGAAGAGGCTGATCAACAACCCATAACTTCCCTTAACTGTTACTCTCCAGTAATAGAAAGTCCGTCAACCCAAATTTTGGGACAAACTCCACCAGGGGTAAGCTCGACTTCTTTTTCCACATAAACTATCGACTTCAGGAGTTCCAAGAAATCACCCGCAACAGTGGCTGATTCAATACTAGTTCTCACACCATTATTAACTAACCAGCCATCAAAAGGCAGAGAAAACGAACCTTGTAAAGATTTAACCCCTGCATGGAGAGCTTGTAAATCATCAATCAAAACCACATTTTCCGCAGTTTCTAAGCTCAACTCCTGTGCGGGTGATGTAGCTGCAAAAACATGATAGAAGTTAGGACTAACGCTGACTTTTGCCCCAATACTAGCATTACCAGTCGGCTGGGTATTCATTCTTTTCGCAGTACCCGCACTGTGAAGAAAACTTTTTAAAACGCCATTTTCAATCAGGGACACCTGGCGAGTCGGAGTTCCTTCACCATCAAAACTTTCCGCACCCACGTTAGCTGGGTGTAGTGCATCATCATAAACTGAAAGCAAAGGTGAAGCAATTTGCTTACCTAAATCATCGGCATTAGACAAGCTTTGATTATCCAGAATACTTTGAGCATTGAACAGGTTAGAAAAAGCACCCAATAAACTTAAAAAAGCATCAGGAGAGAAAACAACTAGATATTTACCAGACTGGATTTTTTCATAGTTCAGGTGACTAATAGTTTTCTGGGCTGTTTCCTGGACACAACCATTAATGTCGAGACTATTTAAACTCCGATCAACTCTAAAAGCGCTACCACTGCGTGGTTTTTTGCCATCTTCCTCAGTTTTGCTGTAAAGATAAATCGATGCTAAAGAATGAGATTCAGTTCTAGTAGCACCGTCACTATTGACATAGAACCTATCAATATCTCTTTGAGCTAAACCATTATAAGGAACACCCTTAATTGCCCCATGAGCCGCTAAAAGTTCCTTTTCAGCCGCCAGTAGACTGTTAATCAACTCAGCCACAGGTGCTTGGGGCGCTTTATCATGAGGTGTATAGGCAATAGGAACAGTGGACTCTGGACTAAAATCCGGGACATTTTCCTTCACACCAAAAAAACTCGCCTCGTAGGCAGTTTTTAAAGCTAATTCTAGGCCTTTGGGATCTACATCTGTGGTGCTGGTAACACCCATTGTATTCTCATCATTCCAGACGCGAACAGTTACCCCAGAACGATTTGAGGCTTTTACTTGTTTCGGCTCACCTTGGTCTACTTGGACGCTAGTTTCATCTATTGTTGAGCCGTAAATGTCAAATTTTTTAATACCAAGTTTACTAGCTTTTTCCTTGGCGTTATTGGCAATTTCTGTAATATTCGGCATAGTCAAAGGATTTCGTATTTGAGATTGTGTTGCGCCAAAAGTTTGGTTTGTGATTTTGTGCCTTGGTGGTGTATTCCATGTTGTATTAAACACGAAAACACCAAGACACGCAGGAATTTCTATCTGCCGCCAACAGTGATAGAATCAACCTTAATGTGGGGTTGTCCAACCGTGGTGTAGATACTGCCACTAACAGAACCGCAGAAGCCGGGAGCTAGTTCCAAATCTTGAGAACACATGGAAATCTTATTCATAATTTCCTTGGCTTCACCAATGAGAATGGCTCCTTTTAGTGGTTTAGTGATTTTGCCATTTTCGATTAAATAAGCTTCATCTACACTAAAGTTAAATTGACCTGTAGCGCCAACGCTACCGCCCCCCATCTTTTTACAGTAAATACCTTTATCAACAGAGTTAAATAAATCTTCAGTGGTGTAGTCCCCAGGAGCAATATAAGTATTACGCATCCGACTAGCAGCAGCAAAAGTATAACCTTGGCGGCGACCGCTTCCGGTTCTAGGGTGTCCAGTGCGAGAGGAGCCTGTTCTGTCTGCTAAGAAGTTTTTCAGGACACCTTTTTCAATTAATAGGGTTCTTTGAGCTGGCATACCTTCATCATCCATGTCAATGGTACCAAAGGCATTTTCTGCCCGTCCCTCGTCCCAAGCTGTGAGACTTTCGTGGGCAATTTTTTCACCTTTTTTGTCGGCGAATGGGGTTGTTTTGCGTTCAATTTGGGTAGTTTCTAGCAGATGTCCACAGGCTTCGTGGAAAATTACCCCACCGAAGTGATTCGCCATGATAATGGGGTAAGTACCTGAATCTACATAGTCTGCATAGAGCATTTTCCCGGCAGATTCTGCTATTTGTTCGGCTGCTTGTTGATAATCCCAAGTTCTCAAGAAATTAGCATCACTGGTGTTACCAGCGCGTTCCCCAATGGAGGCGCGATTAGCACCGTCAGCGCACAATAGGTTAAACCCCACCGATTGCGTGAGGCGAATGTCACGAGCAAATGTGCCATCACTAGCAGCAACTAAGACTTCTTGTCCAATCTCGGAAATAGGAAGCCCGGCGAGATTGTACGTGACTAGCTTTTCGCTGCAGTTGAGCAGTACCATCTAAAAGCACTTCTCCCATTTCTCGGATGGAACTACACAGGGGTAACCAACCATCTTTGCCTCTTTTGGTGGCGTAGTCTCTGAGTAACTCTAGGTTAATTTCTGGGATAAAAGCATTATGAATAGGTAGTTGTAGTCCCAGAATGGAAAGACCTTTTTCTAAGGCTGCTTTTAAACCCCCAAAGGATAGGTCATTGGTGCTAACGTAGCAGTCGGCTGCACCGCGAAATACCCTCACCCCTGCACCAGTGACTAAACTGGGTGAAATGCTGGTAATAGCGTCGTCTTCTGCTAGACAACTAATGTAGTTACGACGTTCTAAAAAGAATTCGATCAGGTCAGCACCGGCGGCGCGTCCTAATCCTAGGAGGGTCGCCAGAGGGGCTTCCCAGGTGTCATCGAATCGCTCTGGACTTGAGGAGTATTGTAGTGTGGGAATTTGGTTGGACAGAAGTAGTGTACTTGTAAGCATAGATAGCCTCGTCTGCTGGCGTTATCAGAGATTTGACTGAAAAACCTCTGGTGCCTTAACTCTAGCAAAATTCTGGGATTGGGGAGATGATGCTGCGGGGTTGTTAAACTGCTGTGAACACCTAGACAAAATTCGGATTTTCTGTGGGCGGTTATTGCTCTGAGTGTAAACTGGAGTTACTCAGGGGTAAATATTTAATTATACTCAGGATTTACTTATGAATTTCTCGTCAGCTAGATTATATTTTTACCAGGAAATTCAGGAGCATGAGGAGGCTATTGACTTAGCCAAGGCAGCTTTGTATATAGCTCAGGAAGAATATCCTCACCTGGATATTGCGGAATACCTCAATACCCTGGATATAATGGCTGGCGAAGTTCAAGAACGCTTACCCGCTTCACAATATCCTCTGCGAATTATCCAAACTATTAATCAGTATCTCTACGTTGATTTAGGATTTGCTGGTAATCAAAAGGAGTACTATGACCCCCGCAACAGCTTTTTCAATGATGTCATTGACCGTCGTTTGGGGATCCCCATTACTTTGGCGTTGGTTTATCTAGAAATTGCTCGTAGGATTGATTTTCCTATGGTAGGTGTGGGAATGCCAGGACATTTTCTGATTCGCCCGAATATTCCAGATATGGAAATTTTTGTGGATGCGTTTAATGGGGGTGAGGTGATGTTTGTAGAAGATTGTGAAAAACGATTATCTCAAGTGTTTCAGCAACCTGTGAGTTTACAGCCTGAGTTTTTAGAACCGGTAAGTAATCGGCAATTTTTGATGCGGATGCTCACTAATTTGAAATATATTTACCTCAAACAACAAAATTTAGCAAAAAGCTTGGCGGCTATAGAACGAATTTTGTTCTTGTTTCCTGGGATGATTTTAGAAGTGCGCGATCGCGGTTTGCTCTATTATCAACTTGGTGAATATGCCCAAGCTGCTGATGATTTGCAAACTTATTTGGATAAGGTTCCTCATGCTCAGGATGCGGTGGTAATTCGCAGCTTACTGGCTGAGTTGGACAAGGATTAGCTAATCACTAATGACTCTGCTACTTGTTTGAGGCGACTTAGTTGGGCTTGCATATCTTTTTGAGTCCAAGATGCGGCAAAGTTATTGAACCCCCAACTGACCAAAGGATTAGGAATATTGAACTCAAAGCGGTTGACAAGAAGTGTTCCTTGTGGTAGGGGTTGACATTCCCAGCGATCGCGTCCTTGAAAGAATCCCTGAAATTCCCAAACCACTAAACCTGGTTCTCGTTCCACAACAACGCTGTATAAGCTGGGCTTAAGTAGGGGAACTTGAATAATAAAGCGACTTTCACTACCCACATCAGTACTCCAAACTGCCCCCACAGGTTCACAACACAGAGCAGGATTGAGCCAACGGTGCATGAGTGTTAAATCAGTAATGCAGCGTTCCACCACTGAAGCTGTGGCATTAATTTGAATAGATTGTTCAAAAGCTCGGGACATTCTACATTTCTCATCCTGTAGCTGTACTTAGAATATCGCAAAACTAGACATAGATGATTTAAGGTTTTAGTTTCACCTTTTGTTGTAATTCCTCCTTAATGCGGTTGAGGATAGATTGCTGGTCTAAGTTGGCCAAAATCCGACTAATAACTGCTTTGGGTGCTTCATCCCCCCAAGTAGCGCCATTGGCTAAATAAACCTTAGTAACTTGTCCAATACCATAGGAAGAAACCCCGGCCACCCCAGCTTGGGTAAGTGCTACTGAAATGTAAGGCGCAAAGGTGGCGCCAGCGGTAGCTGATGCAGAAATACCCAGCAGAGTTTTTAAGCCACTTAAGCCTAAATTTGCGAGTAACTCACTCAAACCGATACCGCCCATACTCAGGGCAATTTTTTGGAGCAATTGTACAGCACCACTTTCGCTCATAGGGATGCCATAGAGTTTAGACAAACCCAAAATCAAAGAAATATCAATTACTATACTACTAAGTATATCCACAACAGTAACCGGATTGAGAGCGATCGCTATTGCCTTAGTCATCACAGCCTTCCAAATCAACTGATTAGCATTTTGCTCCCTAATCATCAGTTTTCGCTCTACCAACTGCTCATTGACATTATCCGCATAAAGCATAGTATTGAGAGCCACCAAAGCCTTACCCTCACGCTGTAAAATCTCCAGAATTTTTAGTTTCAGTTCTTCAACCCGGGCTGTACTGGTACGTAACTGCACCCCCCTACTACCATCAGGGCGAATAATCGCGGTCCTCACCAGTGGTGATGCTGCTGTCATGACAATTTCCAGGGGAGTGAGTAACTCCCTGACCCGTTCATCTCGGATTTTGCGATAAATTGCCATGCGGTCGGATTCGGGATATTGGTCTACCTTGTTAAATACCAGAATTATAGGTTTACCGGCTTCCCGCAACTGAGAAAGGGCTTGATGTTCTATTTTTGTCATGTCCCCGGCAATCACAAACAAAATTAAATCTGCTTGCTTTGCTACCTGTTCAGCTAATGCAGCACGAGTATCACCATCTACTTCATCTAACCCAGGAGTATCAATTAGTTCCACCTGACATTGACCTTCCCCAGATAAAGTTACCCGTAAGGTAGGTTCATTGTCCCCGATTTTTTCTTCACTAATAGTCCAGTCAACTCTTTGGGAATTACGGGTGACTCCATGGAGAGGTCTCCAGTTTCAAACACGGTTTGTCCCACTAAGGCATTGAGTAGGGAGGACTTACCGCGTCCCACCATGCCAAAAGCAGCAATTTGTACTACCACACTGTCCAACTTACCCAGCATAGTTTCCAAATCAGCCAGTTCAACTTCCAAACCGCGTTTTTCCTGGGGGGTCAGGTCAAGATTGGTAACTAAGTTTCGCAGTGCTGTTTGTGCTTGTTTATAGTTGAGTGACCTTTGAATATCCTCAAAACTGAAAATGGCACTATCAAGTTCTGCCTCCCAGTTAGGCGAGTCGCTGTGATGAGGTTCAGGCAAAGGCAATGTAGAAGTCATATCAATTTTAAATTGGCGATTTGGGATTTTATCCCGATATTCTTATCCTAGTTATTTTTAGCAGGAGATTGGGTGAATCAGTAGGGGTGCGCAGGGGAAGTTTTTCCCAATTACTAATGAGCAATGACCAATGACTAACAAAACGTCCTAAACTGAAAAATGCATCTATTAGCGTTAGAATCTTGACTAAATCACCTGTGCGGAAAATAGTTATAGCCGGTAACTGGAAAATGTTCAAAACCCAGGCAGAAACCCAAGATTTTTTACAGGGATTTCTACCTCACTTGGAGGAAATACCCCAAGGGCGGGAAGTGGTATTGTGTCCTCCCTTCACCAGCCTCAATGTGTTATCCAAGAGTTTGCATGGTAGCCTCATCCAGTTGGGGGCGCAAAATGTTCACTGGGAAGAAAATGGAGCCTATACGGGCGAAATTTCTGGACCTATGTTGACGGAACTTGGTGTACGTTTTGTAATTGTCGGTCATAGCGAAAGACGACAATACTTTGGAGAAACAGATGCAACGGTCAATTTACGCCTCAAAGCGGCTCAAAAGCACGGTCTGACACCGATTTTATGTGTAGGCGAAACTAAAGAACAACGAGATGCTGGGGAAACTGAATCAATAATTACCGCCCAGCTAGATAAAGACCTGATAGATGTCGATCAGGATAATTTGGTGATTGCTTACGAGCCTATTTGGGCAATTGGTACTGGTGATACTTGTGAATCCACTGAAGCTAATCGGGTCATTGGTTTAATTCGTAGTCAGTTGAGTAATCCTCATGTTTCGATTCAATACGGTGGTTCAGTGAAGCCGAATAATATTGATGAGATTATGGCTCAACCGGAAATTGATGGCGCTCTTGTGGGGGGAGCCAGTTTGGAACCCGCAAGTTTTGCTCGCATTGTCAATTACAAGTAATTTTATCTATAACGCTTTTTCCCTGGCGGGTCCGGGGAATGCGTGTATTGATTTTATTCTTAATGTTTGTTTTTTAACTGAAAATGTCTATATGTCCAGCCAGTTAATAATTCGCGATCGCTGTTTTGTGTGGGGACAGCGAACTTATTTGATGGGTGTTTTAAATGTTACCCCTGATAGCTTTAGCGATGGTGGTCTGTTTAATCATAGGGTTGGGGCTTTAGCACAAGCACGAGCCATGGTAGCTGCTGGCGCTGACATCATCGATGTGGGTGGTCAGTCAACTCGACCGGGAGCGGAGCAAGTCAGTCTTGTAGAGGAACTGGATCGGGTACTACCCATCTTGGAGGCTATCCGACCAGAAATTAGTGTGCCTATCTCTGTAGATACAACTAGAGCAGATGTAGCCAGGGCATCTATAGAAGCTGGAGCGGATATAATTAATGATATTTCCGGTGGTACATTTGATTTAGAGATGCTACCTACAGTTGCTAGTTTAGATGTGCCGATTGTCTTGATGCACATCCGGGAACGCCCCAGACAATGCAACAAATGACTGATTATGAGGATTTGATGGGAGAAATTTCTAGTTTCTTAGCAAAACAAATTCTAGCAGCAACTAGAGCAGGGGTTGACCTCGAAAAAATCATCATTGATCCCGGGATTGGTTTTGCTAAAAATCATGAGCAGAACTTAGAAATTTTGCGCCGATTGAGTGCATTCAAAGCTCTAAATTGCCCTATTTTAGTAGGAGCATCCCGGAAAAGTTTTATTGGACACATCTTAAACCAACCAGACCCCAAAGCACGGGTCTGGGGAACAGCAGCAGCTTGTTGTGCAGCTATTTCTCATGGTGCTGATATCTTGCGAGTTCACGATGTTCAGGAAATGCGAGATGTGTCACTGGTAGCTGATTTACTATGGCGATAAAAATGGTAATTGTGGTTTCTCCTTATGCAAACTGCTGTCATCACCTAGCTGTTACTTTGTTGGTGAGTTATTGCTACTACCTTCTTGAGCTATGGAATCGGCAATCAACTGGTTATAGACTTCATTAGTTTTACTGGGGTCTATGAAGACAATTTTAGCATTATTACTCTCACCAAGTTTTTGGCTAGCCACGACATAATCTTGAGCAACAAGATATCTAAGAATTTCCCGGTTTTCAGGATGAGAACGTAAAGCTTCAGAAATTATCTGCATTGAGGTTTGAGTTCCCTGGGCTCTCTTAATAGCAGCGTCCCGTTCCCCTTCGGCTTCAAAAGCCAGGGCCCGTTTTTTAATTTCTGCTGCTCGCTCTTCTTCCATTGACTTTCGCACACTTTCAGGCGGTGTAATGCTTTGAAGATCCAAGCGCAGAATCTCGACTCCCCAATTTTGTGTTGTTTGATTTAACTGATTTAAAATGGCTGTGTCCATTTCTGCACGGGAGACATTGGTTTCTTCCACAGTGTTTTGGGCGATGATCTCCCGGAGTGTAGTTGTCGCCAGTTGTCTGAGAGACCCTTGCAGATCATCGATTTCGTAGAAACTTTTCACTATATCTCTAATGCGCCAAAACAGGACAGCATCAACTTCTAGGTAAATGTTATCTCTGGTGATCACATTTTGAGGTTTGATGTCTATAAACTGCTCCCGTATGGTATCCTCCATCACAATCTGATCTACCAAAGGAACAATAAAATTGAGTCCAGACCCAAGCTTGCGGTGATATCGCCCCAAGCGTTCTACTAGGGCTTCGTTACCTTGATTAATCAATTTTGCAGATCCTAAAGCATAGGCTATGAGCGCTAAGACTATGGCAATAATTGGCTCCATATGTTCTCCTATTCAGCCTTTGGGTAAATTTAGTGTAAATCATATGGTACTACCTTAGCCTGAGATTTGAGTTTTCATGTTGGGTATGTAATTTTATTAACAGGAATTATGTGATTTAATTGACATTAATAGGGTGAGGGTGATTATTTGGTGAGGGAACTTAGCCAAGGTTTGATATTTTCTGGTAAATCAGAATTCAAACGGAGGGGGAGTGCTACTGTGGAAAGAGATTGGGCGTAAGCTGGTGTGAGAAATGGTTGGTAAATTTGGGCTTGTGGTGTGTGTTGTTTGATAAATGCTAAGGTGACACCGCGAATTAACTGACGTAATGAGTGGGTTTCTTCCCCTCGCTTTTCTCTCACGATCGCAGTGGCCCCACTCATGGGATATGCGGGGTCATGAATACTCAAGTGAGTACCACCAATGGCTGTTAACAGGTACTTAGAACCCTGGAGTTGGTTAAAGGGTATGATTTGATGGGTTAAGGCTGGAGTAAGTACATCTTCAGTTCCCGCTAAGATTAATACAGGTTTGGCAATTTTAGTCAGACCGTTTGTACCGAAGAGTTTACCAACCAGGGGATTGAGTGCGATCGCGCTTTGAACTCGCCGATCTTGTAAATCTAGTTTATTCTCTTTTAAACTAGCTGCTGCACACTGTAACCAATCACCCGGTGATTCGCCAAAGGAAAGAGAAGTTCTGCAGAACTGTTGTAATTCTTTGAGGTTGACTTCTCCACCAACTAAGGCTAAAGCAGTGTACCCCCCTAAAGAGTGACCAATGACAGTTACTTGGTTTGTATTCAGTTTTCCTTGAAGTTGTCCCGATTGAGTATTAAGTTTTTCTAATTCGTTGAGCAAAAAGCTGACATCTTTGGGGCGCTCAATAAATTCAGTAGCTGGTAGTAGTTGAGCCAAATTCATGTAATTTTCAGCCCGACTGATGGCTACAGAGTTACTACCAGGATGCTCAATTGCAGCAACGGTAATTCCATGAGAAGCTAGATGATGTGCTAAATAGCTCAAGAATTGACGGTTGGCTCCAAATCCGTGGGAAATGACAACCAGTGGCGCTGCGGTGTAACTTTGACTCGAATAAATGTCTACAGGAATGCTGCGATTTCGTTCTCTGTCTTGTAGGATCAGGGTTTGCTGCTCAACTGCATTTTTTCCTTTACTAGCAGGGTCAAAGGTTGGTTGAAAAAGCGGATGATTTTTTACTAATAATTGTCGTTCTAAGAAAAGCCCGAGGACTTGACTTTGTAATTTGTTAGCGTTTAGTTCTAATGCAATTTGCAGTGCTGAAGTTGCATCAACAGTAATATTTTTTTGGGGATAGGCGCGCAAAAAACCAATTACACTCAAACCGTTGACTTGACGTACAGACAGATAGAGGGCCGATTGAATTGTTTCTATGGTGCTATCTGGTATTGCTGTTCTCAAAGAAGTAATTAACTGTCTACCTTGTGGCGATCGCAATAGCTCCTCCACAAATTTATCTGCAAAAGCTGGATCTAATTCCAACCTTCTCTCCAGTAATTTACCTACTTCTGGCGTTAACACAAAGCTATATAGCTGTAAGTGTTCTGGTAGTTTCCCAGATTTAGCAAATTTCTCTAAGTCAGCGATCGCTAGTGACTGTTGAAAGACACCTAAGCGGATAGTAACGGTTTCTGCTGCTGTGGCCAAGGGAATACTCACACCCCAACCCAGAGCGAGAGTGAAACTGCATAGTAACCCATTAAGCAAGGATATTGGAGGTGGATGTTTCCTGAACCACGAGGACATAAGATAATCCCATTCAAAAAGTAGTTCAACTAGTTGACTACCAATATCGCTTTAAAGTTGCGCCCCAGGAAATAAAACCCTGGGGAACACCACCCAATTGGCTTAAAAGAAACCGAATATAGCCCTGAAGATTCCCAACAAACCACCTAAAGGATTGATTACCGCACCAACACTGTCACCAGTTCGAGCCAAACCGGAACGGTTGACTATGACAACATCATTATTGCGGAGTATGGGATTACTCTCCTCATTAATTCCCGCAGACAAATCAACCTTGACTTCCCGCTTAGTTACAGAACCATTAGGGTTAAGGCGAACTAAATCCACCGTATTGGTTCTAGCTCTAGCATCATTAAATCCACCTGCAGCCAACAAGGCCTGATTCAAGGAGCTATTAGGCTGAATCTCTACTGCTCCGGGTCTTTTCACTTCCCCGACCACACCAACTTGAATTGTTGCGGGAGATAAAGTACTGGTAGCCAATTGAGTAGCTTCTGCAGCGTTTATCTCAGTGGCAGTAGGAATAAAAATTGTATCTCCGTCCTGGACAATAATGTCCTGATTAACATCACCACTCCGCAATAATTTCCAGAGGTCGATATCTATATTTTGTTCTGAGCCTGTCCTTGTCGGTCGGCGCAGCTTAAGATTACGAACATCAGCTTCTGATGTAATTCCCCCGGCCAATTGCAGGGCTCTCATCACAGTAGGTACTGCACCGGCTCCTTCGCCACCTGATCCAACTACATATGAACCGGGACGATTGACAGCACCAATGATGGCTACAGTCCTTGGTGTAGTAGGGCTGGCGGCAAAGTTCGCTGCAAACAGATTACGTGCTTCTGCGATGTTAAAATTGGTTGCAGTTGGCACGACAATAGTATCGCCATCCCTGAGAGTAATGTCCTGATCTATCCGACCTGTCTGGATTAGTTGCTGTAAATTCAGGTTGACAACTTGCTCAGAAGAACGTCCTCTTTTACGTATTAATTGCACTTGAGTAACATCTGCTGCCAAGGTTACACCCTGAGCTGTGGTCAGTGCAGCTAAGACAGTGGGGTATTGTACACCGGGATTATTGCCAGCGCCTCCTTGTAAATTCAGGGTATAAGCTCCTGGCCTTGTCACTTCTCCGGCGACCAAAATGTTGATTGGACGAGGTGATAACAGATTAACTGAAATGAGGGGACGCTTGAGAAAGCGAGAATACCTCCGTGCTATTTCATCAGCAGCCTGTTCGGTTGTTAGACCGAGAACAGGTACACTGCCAATTAAAGGTAGGTTGATTGACCCTCCGGGTGGTACTTGATATTCGCCAGTATATTCTGGTACTTCAAATACGTTGACGCGAATTAGATCGCCGCCGCCTAGAGTATAATTGGTGTCTATTGGGATAGATGGTGATACTTGCTGTGCTGTGGGAATTATTCGTTCTTTATCCGCTGTTCCCGATTGTACCGAAGGAAAGATTGGTTGTGTTGTTTGTGATACTATTTGTCCCTGAGCTAGGCTCGCACTCGGCGCAGCAACATTGACAGTGGTTAATAAAGCCACACCTAACAATGGCTGGGTGAGGAATTTCAGCAAACCTTTGTTCATCATATTCACCTGAGACTCTGAGACTATAATTGCCATAGTACTGTCTAAATATTTCTATCTTGACTATAGTTAATTATTGAATTTCCTCAATTTAATTGCCTTAACATTCTCATTTTCCTAGAAGAGTGTACTTTTCCGGAGGCAGATTATTTTTTATCGTTAAATTTTCGGTTAAGTTAACATAAATTATTTGGAGAGGCAACTCTCCAAATAGTCTAGAATATCTTGAGTTTAAGGTGTTTTGAGTAGTTGCTGCTCTAATCTGAGCAATTCTTCAACTCGTGCTTCTGTAGCAGGGTGACTAGAGAATAAGTTACCCAGAAACTGACCGGAAATTGGATTAATAATTAATAACGGCTCAAAAGAGGGGTTAGCATTTAAAGGTAACTGTCTGGCTATAGATTCTAACCTTTGTAGCGCCCGAGCTAAAGCGCGGGGATTACGAGTCAATCTGGCTGCACCTGCATCGGCGGAAAACTCTCGTGTACGCGAAATTGCTAGCTGTATGATTGTAGCCGCTATGGGGGCAAGTAATACCGTTAACAAAATACCTAAAGGATTTCCACCCCTGTTATTGTCTCGTGAACCACCACCAAACCATAAACTATAACTCAACATTTGTGCCAGAAACGATATAGCCCCGGCAATTGTGGCTGCAACAGCTTGTGTGAGGGTATCACGGTTAACAATATGAGTCAATTCGTGAGCAATCACACCTTCAAGTTCGTCATCTGGTAACATATTCAAAATACCTTCGGTCACAGCCACGGCGGCGTGTTCTGGATCTCTTCCGGTGGCGAAAGCGTTGGGAGTTGGGCTAGGAACAACGTAAATTCCCGGACATGGGAATGTTGGCGCGATCGCTCAATTTCCGTACCATACCATAAAGTCCCGGTGCTTGAGCCTCAGTTACGGGCTGGGCGCGGTAGACTCGCAGAGCAATCTGGTCTGATTGATACCAGGAAAACAGGTTTGTTGCTGCTGCTAACCCAATTCCGATCATTAAGCCGCCAGTACCGCCAATTATCCAGTAGCTAATGGCAATCAATAAACCACTCAGAACAGCCAGCAAAGCAACGGTTTTTAATTGATTGTTCATAATTCTGCTCTCCCGCTCATGGTACATGAGTTTCTTTTGGACCACAGCATGACTTAGGTCGCACTTTAATTGTATCTAGCTCAAATGAGATTTTGATGCTGAAAACCCCTCAAGTAAGTAAGGTTTTACCGAACACAGGGGTAAGATATCCTTTGCTTATCCTTACTTAATTTAACAAGTGCATAAGTGCAGAATAATATTCACCACCATCTTGTTAAGAATACATATTGTTTGGGTTCTATGTGGTTAAAAATCACGTGATTCTGTGCATTGGTTTTAAAATATAAAATAGCTAATAAATATAAATGATAAACTTAAGTAATTATGGCGATAGGTCTAGCTTAAACTGCGTTTTATAAGGCCTAGACCTCCTACTATTCCGACTTTTTGCCGGAAGCGATGGCTTGATTTTAACTTAATGTCTACTTGCACCTTAAGAAGTCATGGCAATTTTAGCCAATGTATTGTGGATTTTGATCATGGGCTTTTTTGTCGGTCAACTGGCCCGGCGTTTGGGTGCGCCCCCTTTAATTGGGATGATGTTAGTGGGGATAATTCTCAGCCGCCAAGTGCTAAATGTTATTAGTCCAGAGATGCTGAATGCTGCTCCTGTTTTCAGAACTTTAGCAGTGATGATTATCTTGATGAAAGCAGGACTGGGGTTAGACCGCGACAAATTAGCTCAACAGGGAACAGTGGCGCTGCGGTTAGGTTTTCTACCAGCTACAACTGAGGCGATCGCCATTGCTCTTGCTGCTATGGTAATCTTTAACTTCGACTTTCTCACTGGTTTACTCTTGGGTTGTATCATTGGTGCAGAATCTCCAGCTGTCATCGTTCCGGGAATGCTGAGGCTAAAAAGTTTAGGACGGGGCGTTACTAAAGGCATACCCGATGCGATTTTAACTGGTAGTGCTTTATCTGATGTGCTATTATTGCTAGTTTTTAGTCTATTGCTGAGTTTCTTGGGCGAGGGGGGCGTAATCGAGGTTCTTCCTGGGGGCTTTACCCTCACTCCCCTGCAACTGCTTCCACTGCAAATGATCATGCAAATATTACTGGGAATACTATTCGGTTATTTAGCAGCGCGGTTATTAGTTGTGGTGTTAGTCAAGCAGAATTGGACTCAAAACGCGGTTCAAGATACTGTAATTACTGCCAGTATTGCCTTATTTCTAGTAATTGCTGCTGAGGTATTACCTTACTTTTCTGGTTATTTAGCAGCCATGAGTATGGGTTTCTTTTTAATAGAACTGGATGCACCCTTGGCTAGAAACTTACGCGGTGGTTTTGACAGCTTATGGATAGTAGCGGAAATTTTTCTGTTTGTTTTATTGGGTGCAACTATTCAACTCCAAGTATTAGAAAAAATTCTTCTCCCTGGGATATTAATTTTAATGATTGGTTTACTTCTCGGTCGGTCGTTAGGCTGGTATCTTTCCACACTGGGTAGTAATTGGAATTGGCGGGAACGACTGTTTTTATTACCTGCAAACTCACCCAAAGCCACAGTACAAGCAGCCATTGGGGCAATTCCCCTAACTCAAGGGGTTTCAGGAGGTGAGATAATTTTAGCGATCGCAGCCTTATCAATTTTAGTGACAGCACCTTTAGGCGCTTGGGCAACCATGACCTTGGCACCTAAATTATTACAAAGGGGAGAAGTTGATCCCACAAAAGTGACAATTGCCACACCAACCTTACTACTGGCAGCAGTTGATACATCAAGTTTAGCTACAGCAGTTTTAACCAAAGTAGCAGATTTAGCACGAAGGACTAACGGTGAAGTCATTGTTCTGCATATAGTTAATCTCCCCAATCAACAAGAAATCATAGAACTAGAGTTAAAAACTAAAGAATTATTATTGGATATCAGACATAAGTTTATAACTGTGACGGGAACAGTTCCAGAGGAAATTATTCGCATTGCCCAAGAGTATAATACTACTGCAATTATCATGGGAAAACGAGGACATCAACCATGGGAAAAAGTTATTATTGGCTCAGTATCACAAACAGTATTAGAAACCAGTCACATACCTGTAATTTTGGTAGAAAATATGAAAACTTAGTAATATAGACAACGTATCAATCACCAATGAATGTATCTGCTCAATTATGGGAAGCAAATCAAGATTTAGCACAAGCTTGTCTAAATCATCCTTTTATCGAAGGTATCGCCAATGGTACTCTGGAAAAAGCCAAATTTGCTGATTATGTTGGACAAGATGCTTTTTTCTTAAAAGCTTTTGCCCGTGCCTACAGTATAGCCGCAGTCAGAGCCAAGGAATGGGAAGACTTTAGCACATTTCACGCTTTAGCTGATGGAGTTTTGGCAGAACTCAAGCTACATAAGAGCTATGCTACTAACTGGGGAGTAGATTTAAGTACGATAAAACCTGGAAATGCTACTCGTCGCTATACTGATTTTTTACTAGCTACAGCCTGGAGTACTGATATAGGTGTGATAGCTGCAGCTATGTCACCTTGTATGCGTCTTTATAGTTTTTTGGGACAACAGTTAGGATCTCATGGTATTCCTCATCATCAATATGCTGACTGGATTTCAACTTATAGTAATGCTGAATTTGAAGCACTGACACAACAATTAGAAAGTTTGGTAGAAAAATATGCTGCTGGTAATACCTCACTCTATCCGACTTACCGTTACGCCATGTTTTGCGAGTTAGACTTTTTTGAAGCCGTTTGGGCAAAATAACTGCTAAACATTTATCAAATATGCTATGTATACATGGGAAAATTAGGTAATACAATCGCAATACGAGCGATAATGGCACGGAAGGAAAAATATGTCAGATAATTTAAGAAGCCAAGTTGTCACCCAAGGAGTGCAGCGATCGCCTAATCGCGCTATGCTACGTGCGGTTGGTTTTCAAGATGAAGATTTTAATAAAGCCATTGTGGGGATCGCTAATGGCTACAGTACCATCACTCCCTGTAATATGGGAATTAATAAACTGGCGCAAAGGGCAGAAATTGGCGTAAAAAACGCCGGCGCTATGCCCCAAATCTTCGGTACAATTACAATTAGCGATGGGATCTCTATGGGAACTGAGGGGATGAAATATTCTCTGGTATCCCGGGAAGTTATCGCTGACTCCATTGAAACCGCCTGTACTGGTCAAAGTATGGATGGTGTCTTAGCTATTGGTGGTTGTGATAAAAATATGCCTGGGGCTATGCTAGCCATGGCCCGCATGAATATTCCTGCTATTTTTGTTTACGGTGGCACAATTAAACCTGGTCACTACAATGGTAAAGATTTAACCGTTGTCAGTTCCTTTGAAGCAGTAGGGGAATACAGCGCCGGTAAAATTGATGATGATGAACTGTTAGCAGTAGAACGTCAGGCCTGTCCCGGTGCTGGTTCCTGCGGTGGGATGTTTACAGCTAATACTATGTCCTCGGCCTTTGAAGCTATGGGTATGAGCTTACCTTATTCTTCCACAATGGCAGCCGAAGACGCCGAAAAAGCTGACAGTACCGAAAGATCAGCTTTTGCTCTCGTGGAGGCTATACGTAAGCAAATATTACCCCGGCAAATTATCACCCGTAAATCTATAGAAAACGCCATTTCAGTAATTATGGCGGTGGGTGGTTCCACAAATGCGGTTTTGCACTTTTTAGCGATCGCCCGCGCGGTTGGTGTAGAACTAACTCTAGATGACTTTGAAACTATCCGTGGACGTGTCCCTGTTATCTGTGATTTAAAACCTAGTGGTAGATATGTGGCCACAGACCTACACAAAGCTGGTGGAATTCCTCAAGTCATGAAAATGTTACTAGTGCATGACTTACTCCACGGTGACTGCTTAACTATCACAGGTAAAACCGTCGCCGAATTATTGGCAGATATTCCAGCAGAACCACGCAGTGACCAGGATGTGATCCGTCCTTGGGATAATCCTATGTATGCTCAAGGACATTTAGCCATCCTCAAAGGTAATCTGGCCACAGAAGGGTCTGTAGCTAAAATTACCGGGGTTAAAAAGCCCATCATTACTGGTCCAGCACGGGTATTTGAGTCAGAGGAATCCTGTTTAGATGCCATCCTCGCCGGAAAGATTCAGGCGGGTGATGTTCTGGTGATTCGTTACGAAGGTCCAAGGGTGGCCCTGGTATGCGAGAAATGTTGGCTCCCACTTCCGCGATTATTGGTGCTGGATTGGGTGATTCTGTGGGTTTAATTACTGATGGGCGTTTTTCTGGTGGTACTTACGGGATGGTAGTTGGCCATGTAGCGCCAGAGGCTGCGGTTGGTGGTGCGATCGCTCTTGTGGCAGAAGGTGATAGTATCACTATTGATGCTTCCCAACGCCTATTGCAGTTAAACGTACCAGATGAAGAACTAGCCCGGCGACGTGCTAACTGGCAACCCTTACCCCCCCGTTATACTAAAGGTGTACTGGCTAAATATGCCAAGTTGGTATCTTCTAGCAGTGTAGGCGCAGTCACTGATTTAGATTTGTTTCATGATTAGTAATTAGTTACAGTCAGATGAGAAAACAATCAGAATTGTTTTCTCATCTAATAACTGTTCTGTGCATTCTGCCCATATTTGTTGACTAAACTACATAATGAAAGACACTGTAAATCCTCCCGGAAGTTTTGGTTTACCGGTCATAGGCGAGACATTTTCCTTCATTCTTGACCCCGCCAATTTTGTCACCCAGCGCTACCGCAAACATGGGTCTATATTTAAAACTCATCTTTTGGGTAAACCGACTGTGGTGATGGTAGGGCCAGAAGCAATTGAGTTTCTCTTATCGAGTCACAGGGAATATTTTTCCTGGCGTGAAGGCTGGCCTGATAATTTCAAGACCTTGTTAGGTGAATCACTTTTTCTCCAAGATGGAGAAGAACACCAAAGAAATCGTCGCCTCATGATGCCAGCGCTACATGGTGTAGCCCTCACTAATTATCTGAGTACTATGGAGAGTATAACATATAATTATTTGAAAAAATGGGAAAATCAAGGCGAATTTACCTGGTTTACAGAATTTAAAAACCTCACCTTTGATATTGCTAGCCAGCTATTATTAGGTACTGATTCTGTTTCCCAAAATAGTCGATTCAGTCATTTATTTACACAACTAACCAATGGTTTATTTGCCATTAATCCACTCATTTTACCATTTACTAAATTGGGAAAAGCTGTAGCAGCCCGCGATCAAATTCTAGAGCATTTGGCGCAAGTTGTTAAAGCACGTCAGCAACATCCTGGCAAAGACGCTATTAGTTTGTTAGTTCACTCAAAAGATGAGGATGGTAATAGTTTAAGTGAAACAGAACTTATTGCCCAAGCAGTACTGCTACTGTTTGCCGGACATGAAACTACCACCTCAATGCTAACTTGGTTATGTGTAGAATTAGCTCGTCATCCAGAAATATTACAACGCGCCAGAGAAGAACAATTCCAACTTTTAAGTAAAGGTGCTTTGAATTTAGAAAACCTTGGGAAAATGCCATATTTAGATCAGATTTTATCGGAGGTTGAAAGAGTTCATCCGCCAGTTGGTGGTGGCTTTCGTCGTGTTGTCAAGGATTATGAGTTTAATGGATTTCATGTTCCTGCAGGTTGGCAAGCTTTATATTCTATATTTGCAACTCATCACCTCGAAGCAATTTACCCTAACCCAGAACGGTTTGACCCGGACAGCTTTAGTCCCCAACGCCAAGAACACAAACAATATCCTTATAGTTTAATTGGTTTCGGTGGTGGTCCACGGGTTTGTATTGGCATCGCCTTTGCCAAAATGGAAATGAAAATAGTTGCTTCTCATCTTCTGCGTAGCTATGATTGGGAAATATTACCTAATCAAAGTTTGGATGTGGTGAGAATTCCTACCAATCGTCCCCAAGATGGATTACGGGTTCGGTTCTGTCGTTTGTAGAATAGCCAAAAAACCAGCATTCCTAACGCCCAGGGGACAACTGAGTAATAATTTGATCTTTTTTACCAGCGACAAAATAGGCAAAGCGCCGCGCTAAAGGCGGTATAATTACCAATGGGTTACTAAAACCAGAAAAAACATGAATACCCTCAAATCCTGGAATAGCACCAACTAAGGGTAGGCGATCGCCACTAAAAGCCACTAAGCAATGATGCCAAGTTCCTGGTAAGTTGGCTAATGGAGGTAGTACTTGCTGAATACTGGTTCTTAGCCAGTTTTCGCTTTCCTGTGCATTTATTTGGGCAAAAGGGTCTGTGAGGGATCGGCTAATTTGACCCAGGCGCAAACTACCATCTTGAAATTGAATTGCACCTACATCTAAAATTGGCGGCACTGGTTCTTTGGTTGTGTCCTGCCACAACGCTTCTATTTTACTAGATTCCGCTTCTAAGTCAAACCTTTGTAAATTTGCGGGCATTACTAAGGTGTTTAATTTCAAGTCAACAGGTGGTGTTTGAATTACTTCTGCATGGGTAAAATACAGCTTGATGGGGATACCTGCTAATTTTAGCAGTTGTCTGCTGAAGCCCCCGGCACAAATTACCACGTTGTCACAGTGGTAAGTTTCAATAGTTGTGCGGACACCTGTCAACTTAATTCCGGTGTCAGCAGATGAGACGGTCTGGAAATCAATCACCTGGGCAATTTCCATTTCACCCCCAGCACGGAGGAAGGCTTGGATATAAGCTTGGGTTGTTTTGTGGGGGTTAATGTGACCATGTTTCACAGTTAGAGCACCAGCGATGGAGTGTGGGTTAAGTACTGGTTCCAACTCGCAAGCCTGTTTGATATCGAGTAACTGAGGGGGAATACCAACATGACTATAGGATGCAGCGGTTGCTTTTGGGTCTTGATCGGCGGCGATGGTTAGTAATAAATCTATTTCCCGCAACTCGGTTTGAGCTTCTAATTCCTGGTTCAAATTCTGGTAGACGGCGATAGATTCTTGACATAGTTGGCGCGTTAGGGGTGTAGTCCCAGACCAATAAGCCAACCCACCATAACTATAGCGAGTGGCATTCTGGGCTGTTTGGTGTTGCTCTAACAAAAGCACGCTCCAGCCTATTTTACGCAGTTCGTAGGCGATCGCCGCCCCCGTAATTCCCCCCCCGACCACAATCCAGTCATAGTTATTCATGGATTTAAACCTGATTTTGATTGTCAGTCATATATATATAGATATATAGAATATCTGGCATTGAGGACTGAAAATAGGAATAACTCAGGTAAAGCCCCAGGGGAAGAGCCAAGAAAAAACCAGGTGTTGAGATTTGAGATTCACACAGAAGGGGCAAAAAGCCCTCGGAGCAAGGGAAAGAAGCCGGAGGATGTGAGCTAAAAAAAAAGTTTGTCAAACCCCTTGACGAAACCAGATAGAATAGATATATTAAATAAGTGCCAAGGCGAGAGCCGAAGACACCTGAACCGAGAAAACAAAATACTTTGAAAGTAAAAGAATAACCAATCCTCGTCAAGAAGATTTAGTTTGGGTAGAGAAACCCAAGGTTAATCAAAAATTATAACAGGAATCCGTAATAAGAAGTTATTCGGAGACCAAACTCTAAGGAAAACAAAACGGAGAGTTTGATCCTGGCTCAGGATGAACGCTGGCGGTATGCTTAACACATGCAAGTCGAACGGTCTTTTCGGAGATAGTGGCGGACGGGTGAGTAACGCGTGAGAATCTAGCTTCAGGTCGGGGACAACCACTGGAAACGGTGGCTAATACCGGATATGCCGAGAGGTGAAAGGCTAGCTGCCTGAAGATGAGCTCGCGTCTGATTAGCTAGTAGGTGTGGTAAAGGCGCACCTAGGCGACGATCAGTAGCTGGTCTGAGAGGATGATCAGCCACACTGGGACTGAGACACGGCCCAGACTCCTACGGGAGGCAGCAGTGGGGAATTTTCCGCAATGGGCGAAAGCCTGACGGAGCAATACCGCGTGAGGGAGGAAGGCTCTTGGGTTGTAAACCTCTTTTCTCAGGGAAGAAAAAAATGACGGTACCTGAGGAATAAGCATCGGCTAACTCCGTGCCAGCAGCCGCGGTAATACGGAGGATGCAAGCGTTATCCGGAATGATTGGGCGTAAAGGGTCCGCAGGTGGCCATGTAAGTCTGCTGTTAAAGAATGAGGCTTAACCTCATCAGAGCGGTGGAAACTACACAGCTAGAGTGCGGTCGGGGTAGAGGGAATTCCTGGTGTAGCGGTGAAATGCGTAGATATCAGGAAGAACACCAGTGGCGAAAGCGCTCTACTAGACCATAACTGACACTGAGGGACGAAAGCTAGGGGAGCGAATGGGATTAGATACCCCAGTAGTCCTAGCCGTAAACGATGGATACTAGGCGTGGCTTGTATCGACCCGAGCCGTGCCGGAGCTAACGCGTTAAGTATCCCGCCTGGGGAGTACGCACGCAAGTGTGAAACTCAAAGGAATTGACGGGGGCCCGCACAAGCGGTGGAGTATGTGGTTTAATTCGATGCAACGCGAAGAACCTTACCAAGACTTGACATGTCGCGAATCCTGCCGAAAGGTGGGAGTGCCTTCGGGAGCGCGAACACAGGTGGTGCATGGCTGTCGTCAGCTCGTGTCGTGAGATGTTGGGTTAAGTCCCGCAACGAGCGCAACCCTCGTTTTTAGTTGCCAGCATGAAGATGGGCACTCTAGAGAGACTGCCGGTGACAAACCGGAGGAAGGTGGGGATGACGTCAAGTCAGCATGCCCCTTACGTCTTGGGCTACACACGTACTACAATGCTACGGACAAAGGGCGGCGACACAGCGATGTGAAGCAAATCTCGTAAACCGTAGCTCAGTTCAGATCGCAGGCTGCAACTCGCCTGCGTGAAGTAGGAATCGCTAGTAATTGCAGGTCAGCATACTGCAGTGAATTCGTTCCCGGGCCTTGTACACACCGCCCGTCACACCATGGAAGCTGGTCACGCCCGAAGTCGTTACCCCAACTTTTAGGAGAGGGGGATGTCCGAAGGTAGGACTGGTGACTGGGGTGAAGTCGTAACAAGGTAGCCGTACCGGAAGGTGTGGCTGGATCACCTCCTTTTAGGGAGACCTAATCCACTCAGATATCGAAAACATCAAGTAAATAGATGCTGAGATGGTCATTCCTAGGTCGGTCGAGGTTGGTAAAAACTTTCAAAGTATTTTTGGTTCAGTTTAATAACAGAGAAAAAATCAGCAACATGGCGTAAAGCCAGACTGCTGGGTAAAACTCAGCCAGAACCTTGAAAACTGCATAGTAACGCGAAAAAAGCAGGCAGACACAGACAATCAAATGAAAGTGTTTGCGGTGGAAAAAACCAATGTAAAGTGGTCAAGCTAATAAGGGCTAACGGTGGATACCTAGGCACACAGAGGCGAAGAAGGACGTGGTTACCGACGATATGCTCCGGGGAGTTGGAAGCAAACTAAGAGCCGGAGATTTCCGAATGGGGCAACCCTAAAGACTACCTGCTGAATATATAGGCAGGAAAGAGCTAACCCAGCGAACTGAAACATCTTAGTAGCTGGAGGAAAAGAAATCAAAAGAGATTCCCTCAGTAGTGGTGAGCGAAAGGGGAAAAGCCTAAACCAAAGGATTAATCCTTTGGGGTAGTGGGACAGCGATATCGAATCTAGAGGTTAGACGAAGCAGCTAAATACTGCACCAAAGAAGGTGAAAGTCCTGTAGTCGAAAACTAAAGGATAGTAGCTGAATCCCGAGTAGCATGGGGCACGAGGAATCCCATGTGAATCAGCGAGGACCATCTCGTAAGGCTAAATACTACTGTGTGACCGATAGTGAACCAGTACCGCGAGGGAAAGGTGAAAAGAACCCCGGAAGGGGAGTGAAATAGAACATGAAACCGTTAGCCTACAAGCAGTGGGAGTCCGATTAAACGGATGACCGCGTGCCTGTTGAAGAATGAGCCGGCGACTTATAGGCACTGGTAGGTTAAGGCGAGAATGCTGGAGCCCAAGGGAAACCGAGTCTGAAGAGGGCGAAAAATCAGTGTTTATAGACCCGAACCCTGGTGATCTAACCATGGCCAGGATGAAGCTTGGGTAACACCAAGTGGAGGTCCGAACCGACTGATGTTGAAAAATCAGCGGATGAGTTGTGGTTAGGGGTGAAATGCCAATCGAACCAGGAGCTAGCTGGTTCTCCCCGAAATGTGTTTAGGCGCAGCGGTAATGAATATACCTGGGGGGTAAAGCACTGTTTCGGTGCGGGCTGGGAGACCGGTACCAAATCGAGACAAACTCAGAATACCCAGGGCACACATTGCCAGTGAGACAGTGGGGGATAAGCTTCATTGTCAAGAGGGAAACAGCCCAGACCACCAGCTAAGGTCCCCCAAATCATCACTAAGTGAGAAAGGAGGTGAGATTGCATAGACAACTAGGAGGTTTGCCTAGAAGCAGCCACCCTTGAAAGAGTGCGTAATAGCTCACTAGTCAAGCGATCTTGCGCCGAAAATGAACGGGGCTAAGTGATGTACCGAAGCTGTGGGATTAAGAAATTAATCGGTAGGGGAGCGTTCCGTAGTAGGAAGAAGCAGTAGCGGTAAGCAGCTGTGGACGAGACGGAAGTGAGAATGTCGGCTTGAGTAGCGAAAACATTGGTGAGAATCCAATGCCCCGAAACCCTAAGGGTTCCTCCGGCAGGTTCGTCCACGGAGGGTTAGTCGGGACCTAAGGCGAGGTCGAAAGGCGTAGTCGATGGACACAGGGTGAATAATCCCTGACTAAGATGTGGGAGCATGGCGAGGGACGCATGAAAGATAACCATACCCTAATTGGTTTGGGAGGGGTTTACGAACTCCGCATGGTGAAGGATAGTGTCAAGAAAAGCTAGTCATGTGATGAAAGCATCATACCCGTACCCGAAACCGACACAGGTAGGGAGGTTGAGAATACCAAGGGGCGCGAGATAACTCTCTCTAAGGAACTCGGCAAAATGGCCCCGTAACTTCGGAAGAAGGGGTGCCCACGAAAGTGGGTCGCAGTGAAGAGATCCAGGCGACTGTTTACCAAAAACACAGGTCTCCGCTAACTCGAAAGAGGACGTATGGGGGCTGACGCCTGCCCAGTGCCGGAAGGTTAAGGAAGTTGGTCAGGGGTTCGCCCTGAAGCTGACGACCGAAGCCCCGGTGAACGGCGGCCGTAACTATAACGGTCCTAAGGTAGCGAAATTCCTTGTCGGGTAAGTTCCGACCCGCACGAAAGGCGTAACGATCTGGATGGTGTCTCAGAGAGAGACTCGGCGAAATAGGAATGTCTGTGAAGATACGGACTGCCTGCACCTGGACAGAAAGACCCTATGAAGCTTTACTGTAGCCTGGAATTGTGTTCGGGCTTGGCTTGCGCAGGATAGGTGGGAAGCGAAGAAGTATCCCTTGTGGGGGATATGGAGCTAACGGTGAGATACCACTCTGGCGAAGCTAGAATTCTAACCTCACACCCTCAGCGGGTGTAGGAACAGTTTCAGGTGGGCAGTTTGACTGGGGCGGTCGCCTCCTAAAAGGTAACGGAGGCGCGCAAAGGTTCTCTCAGCACGCTTGGAAACCGTGCGGCGAGTGTAAAGGCATAAAGAGAGCTTGACTGCAAGAGTTACAACTCAAGCAGGGACGAAAGTCGGCCTTAGTGATCCGACGGCACAGCATGGAATGGCCGTCGCTCAACGGATAAAAGTTACTCTAGGGATAACAGGCTGATCTCCCCCAAGAGTCCACATCGACGGGGAGGTTTGGCACCTCGATGTCGGCTCATCGCAACCTGGGGCGGAAGTACGTCCCAAGGGTTGGGCTGTTCGCCCATTAAAGCGGTACGTGAGCTGGGTTCAGAACGTCGTGAGACAGTTCGGTCGATATCCGGTGCAGGCGTAAGAGCATTGAGAGGAGCCTTCCTTAGTACGAGAGGACCGGGAAGGACGCACCGCTGGTGTACCAGTTATTCCACCAGGAGTAGACGCTGGGTAGCTAAGTGCGGAGCGGATAACCGCTGAAAGCATCTAAGTGGGAAGCCCACCTCAAGATGAGTGCTCTCACTACTTAAGTAGGTAAGGTCACGGGCAGAACACCCGTTTATAGGCTCTATGTGGAAGTACAGTAATGTATGTAGCAAAGGAGTACTAACAGACCGAGGGCTTGACCTCATCACTCTGGTTTTCGCGTTACTTGCAGTCTTCAGGGTATCTGACCCACTATTTTTTCCTGGTGTCTATGGCGCGGTGGAACCACACTGATCCCTTCCCGAACTCAGAGGTGAAACGCTGCAGCGGCCACGATAGTTGAGGGGTAGCCCTCCGCAAAAATAGCTCGATGCCAGGTTTAATATTCGATACAAAAGCCTCCACTCTTGGTTTATTGAGAGGGGGTTTTTGTTTTGGCGATTTTATATTATTAAAAATTTTATATTATTAAAATGGGTGACTATTGATTGACAATCAGTTACCCATTTATTCAGAAGTGTTGAATTTTAAGAAAGAGGTGATAAAAATAGCCCAAAATATGGTAAATTTTGGGCGAAGGATTATAAACCCAACCTGACGGGGTGACAAAAACCTTTGAATTAAATATGCAGCAAGGGTTTTGAAGGTTTGCGCCTTGAAAAAGTAAACATCATTTTCTAGCTTTATTGATTCTATTCTCAATAACTAAACCCCACAAGTCTGATTTTTATGTTGGAATAGGTTTCCAATTTGTTTTAATCTTTTCAAGGCTAACTCTTTCATAATCCTTATTCGATCAGGGTTTGAGCCTAAGTTGTCACCCCTTCAGCAACCGAACATCAACGAGAACAAACGGTGTATTATTTCATTAATACCGGCTTCAATAATTTTTCGCAAAACCCATGGTATATTCTCCTTAATCCATTCTAAGAATGCGTCTTCACGGCAAGCACTGCTGCCTTTTCAGCTTTAGGAAGTTCTTCCAAGGCTTCAAGAATTATTTCTTCTTCTTCTGGGGTTAAATCATCTTCTTCTGGGGTTAAATCATCTTCTTCTGAGGTAAAATCATTAGGAGCCATTTGTTAACATCCGCCTGTGTAAGTGAAGTGAACATAATGTGACCAAGCAAAAAAGTCACCATTTTCAACATATAAACCTAGCTTGAACTTGAAGTTAAACAAAAATTGAGACAAATCCCATAATTGCTTAACCTTCTAATTTCTGTCTGAATGAATCTTGTACAGATGGATCTGCTAGTTCAATGGGATCAGCAGGATTGATAGTAAATTTCCAGCCGACATTACCGGATGCTTTAATAATTGCTGTTAGAAGATTATAGAGTCTGTATCGTTTTTCTGCTGAGTAATATTCAACCTGTTCAACTTCAATAGATAGGGCAGAACTTAGCTGTTTCTGGATATCTTGACAACGACGATCGATATTATCTTTCTGTTCAAGGGATGGACGATTTAATTTGGTATTCCATTCACCGGGTCCGAGTTTATCTACTTGATTTAATCCCACTACTAGACGACCTTTTAAATTACCCATCACATTTTGTACAATATCTCTGAGTATTCTTTGATCTTCTGTCAATGCTTTTAAATCTGCCTGAATCACATAGAGAACAACGTCTGCTTCTGGTAAAGTTCGCTGGTAAATTTCAGTGTATTTTTTATCTAGTTCTATATCTTCCCCCAGTCCTGGCATATCAATAACTTCTAATTTTCTTCCTTGGGGTAATTCAATTATTTTTTTACTTGCTTCTGTTGTTCCATGTGTGGTGTGACTGACTTTTTCTTGTAACCCAAACAAGGCGTTAATGGTGGTACTTTTACCAACACCCGTTTTACCGATAATGGCTACTTTGGGAGGTTTGGCTAGTTCTTCTTGTACTGAACTCTCAAAAAGTTGAAATTCTTCACCAGCTAAAAGTTTACGTATACCTAACTTATCTACAATTTTTTGTATTATTGGTGGAAGTTCCATTTTTCTAACTCCTTTAATTCAAGTTGTTATTTGTATTGACTAGATAATTAAATTTGTTGATGGTATTAACAAGGTTATCCAAACCATAATTATTAACAACAGAACAGGGGATTATATGTTCTATTTGAATGGGTAGATAAGAAGAAAATCTTTGATAAACAATGTCTATTTTCTCTGGGATTAAAGCTAATTGTTCCGGTGATGGTTGATTTTTTTCGCTGTCCCAATTTTCAGGATGTACTCGATCAATCTGATTCAAAACTATGACATAATGAGCCTTGGGAATCTTTTGTTTATTATCGGTTAGTTTGAGGATTGCTTTTTGATCTTCTGCAAATGCACGGGTATCAGCTTGAACCACCCATATAATTACATCTGCTTGATGGAAGGTTTGATAAATGTCCTCAAAATGCTGCTCATCTGCACATTCACTTTCACCAATACCGGGAGTGTCGCAAAGTTGCCACGTAAAATCTTTGCATTGACTAATTTTTGGTAACATCTTACCCTGGTATTTACTGATGGTTTGAGTACAAGCAACAGCATAATCTGTACGCCAATTTACTCCAAATAAAGCATTAGACAAGCTTGTTTTTCCTGTACCTGTTTGACCAAATTTAGCTATTTTGATGGTTTTTGGTTCATTGCTCAATTCAGACATTTTGATTAATTTTTAGTTACTCTACTAAGTGGCTAGAAGTATAATCGGATTCTTTGAAGAATACTAAAGACTAATAATACTAAGTTTATTTAACCACTTAATTACCATCTATAAAACAATTTATAACCATCTGTCTATTGGAAAGAATAGGATTTGATTGGGAGATTTTCTATAAATTCTTATGTATAAGTTAGGAAAATATAGGTAAAATTAGGTTCGGTTGTTGCTATAATTACTGAAACCCTTACTATGTATACATTTTATGACTGTAGATGAAGTTGTAAAATTTGTTGATCAGATGGTTTTTGAGAAGACGGGAAAACATCTAGATGACATACAAATAGCTGTTGTTGAAGGTACATGGAATAAAAAATCTTATGATGATATTGCTCGCAAATATAATTTAACTACTAATCATATAGCAGATATAGGATCTAAATTATGGCAACTTTTATCTGATATCTTAAATCAAGATATAAAAAAATCTAATTTTTGTTCTACAATAAAAAGGATATATATTCAATCATCCCAGAATCCAAATATTTGTATTGGTAATAGTCATTGTTTTAATTTTAGTTCTCAACTTTTAAATAATCCAAGTCAACCAGAAAAAACAGGTAATATAAATAGTAAATATAAATTATCTGCTTATGATTTAACTTTTGCTCCTGAAATTATCAATTTTTATCGGCGAGAAAAAGAATTATCAAAACTATCTGATTGGATATTTAACCAAAATACTCGGTTAATTTCTGTATTAGGATTATATGGTGTTGGTAAAACGACTTTAGTTAAAAGATTCGTAGATTTAAACCTCAATAATTTTCCCGTTGTTATTTGGAGAAGTTTAAAATATCCTCAGTCTTTAGATTTACTGGTCAGTGATATTTTGAATGTTTGTCAACAACAACCTGAAGAAACTTTAGATAAACAATTAAAACAATTATTTTCTATTCTTTGTAATCATAAATGTTTAATTGTTCTTGATGATTTTCAAAATATATTTATTCCTGGTAAATTTGCTGGACAATACAAATCTGAATATCAAGATTATCAGAATTTTTTGACCATGATTACTGAATTTAAACATCAAAGTCATGTAATTGTTATTAGTCAAGAACAATGTCCAGAAATGAAATGTTTAGAACAGGAATTTTCTCCGATTAAGTGTTTACAACTATCTGGATTGTATGATGTTGATATTTTAGGAAATACAGATTTACAATATCAGGAATCATGGTTTAAATTAATTAATTTATATGCTGGTAATTTCAATGATTTAAAAAGTGTGATTGGCTTAATCCATAATAATTATGATGGTGATGTTTGTGAATTTTTATCTGATGATACTTTGCTGATCACTAATCAAATGCAATCTCGATTTCAGGCAATATATAACCGTTTATCAACACAAGAAAAAGACATAGTGTTGAGTTTGATTAACTTTGGTATTCCTGTTTCTAGAGAAGATTTAAAACTGCATTTAAGTTTATCTGTTATTGATTTTAATAATGCTTTACAGTCTTTGCAACAAAGGTATTTAGTTACGAAAATCAAAAATGAGAAAATATTGTTTCAATTGTATCCTGTTTTTAGAGGATATTTGTCAAGTCAAGAAAAGCTCAAGTAACGATATTCTGTCAGTAGATAAAAAGGCGACAGAGTTACTTGATCCATGTCTAAATCATACCCAACAGACTTAAGCGATGAACAGTGAGAATTGTTATCGGTGCTGATACCCATAACTTTTATTCACTGTATCGCCTTGGTGTATAAACTGAAATAGTCCCATCCCGGCGGTGAATTGTCCGAGTTTGGCTGGAACCAATTAAAACCACAGTCCGCATATCCGCTGCATCTGGTGTTAACTCTTGTAGTTGAATAACTTTGACACTTTCCCCTGGTCTGCCGAGATTTCTAGCTAATACTACTGGTGTATCTGGTGTTCTATATTGCTGTAAAATTTCTCTGGCTGCTGTTAGTTGCCAAGTGCGATCTTGAGAAACAGGGTTATAAAAGGCTATGACAAAATCAGCTTGAGCAGCCGCAGCGATTCGTTGTTCAATAATTGACCAGGGTTTTAAAATATCAGATAGTGAAATGGCGCAGAAGTCATGTCCCAATGGTGCGCCAATAGCAGCCGCTGCGGCTTGCATGGCGGAAATACCCGGTGCAACATGAATATCTATACTTTCCCATTCTGGTTTGGGGTTTTTATCGCACACCTCAAATACCGCCGCAGCCATTGCATAGATACCAGGGTCACCAGAGGAAACTACAGCGACATATCGCCCTGTTGCTGCCAAATCCAGCGCCATTGTCGCCCGGTCGATTTCTTCCCGGTTGTCTGACTCATGGAGTTGTTTACCCTCAGCCAGAGAGCCAATTAAGTTGATATATGTTTTATAACCCACTAAGTCAGTGGCAGATTTAAGTATTTCTCTCACCTCTGGAGACATCCACTGAGAACCACCCGGACCAGTACCAATAATCGCTAACCGCCCTCTGGCTTGACCGATGGTGCTGGTATCAATAGGGGCTGGAGCAATGGCAATTCTGAGGTGAGGATATGGGGAGGATAATCCAGAGGAGCCGGTTACCATAAGAGCTATGGCTTGGGCTGGGCTATAACCTTGTGAGATGAATTTTTCTAACTGATTTGAGGTAAAAAAGCGAATAGGTACTTTAAAGGCGTTAGCAATGGCTGCTATGGCTGGATTGGCAGCCAAGGTAATATCTGCAAAAATACCCCCTACTGATGCCGGGGCTAGGGCTGCATCTGCTAACAGCTGTTGTATTAAACCTAGATCAACAATATCACTGATGGTAACGGCTATAGTTGCTGGGTGATAAACAAGGCGGTCGGGTGCGGGGGTGACTAAGCGTTCTGTAACCTGGATGGTTAAATTACCATCTGGGTCTATGGGTAATTGACTATTACTCAACCAAGGCGCTGTACCTTCTAGCTTAACTTGCGCCCCGGCTAATAAATCTGAGATAAATTTCTTAGCGTCATCTGGGTTAGCTAAATGATATCCAGGTGGGGGAGATAATAAAGCGGTGCGGAAACGAAGATCACCTGTGGTGGTAATTGCTGGTTTCACATCCAGGACTTCCGCAATGCGTCGCGCTAAATCATTCACCCCATTGAGTCCACCTAGCAGGGGAACCACCGCACTCCCATCTTCAGCTACTGCTAATACTGGGGGTTCCTGTTTTTTATCAGAAAGCATGGGCGCTATGGTTCTAATGAGAATACCAGCTGCACAAATCCCAATTAAGGGTGTTCCCTGTGCGAATAATTCCCGTAATGTTTCACCAAAATTCGTGAAAGTAATATCAACCTTAGATGTGCGACCTGCCAAACCGTATAATGTCCCACCCTGTAGTATGCTGATGATTTGGCGGGCTAGTGGGACGCTGTTTTGACTAAGTACCACAATGGCAGGTGCAATCTTGATCATTATTTAATTTAATTAGATGTTTTATATTAAACCACAGATGGAAACAGATAATTGGGCGCTAACAGTCTAATATTTCTTGAATAACACTTTTCAAATCTCTGTCAGTCGGGCGTTTGGCAAACTGCTCATGACTATAAATCCAAACTAGGCTAATGCTACAAGTACTTTCATTAACTAAATACATTAACCTGATTTGTCCAGATGCTCCCTGAGAAACTCGCATTTCCAATTTATGAAAAGTCCATCCTGCTGTTAGTTTAATTTTGCCAGGTAAAGGTTCTTGACGGGAGTTATAGGGATATGGGTCATCTATTAAATTTTCCAGAGCTTCGGCGACTAGCTCCACAAAGGTAGAACCATGAAATTTTGCTAATTTTTTAAAGGAACGCTGGAAATTATCATATTTTTCAATCAAGAAGGGAGTTGAGCCAGTCACGCACCTCTCCTTTACTAATGGGATTTGAGGATTCTGAATTACAAGCGTCTTCTAAAACTTGGCACATTACAGGTTGATAAGCAGGATGGTCTCGTTCTATTAAATCAAGTTTCTGATAACCCAAAGCTTTCAAATCCTCTAGCAAAATCGGCTCAGTAGAACTGGCGTTTGGAGGTAAACCCTTACGTGCTTTTTTCCACGGAAACTCTAAGTGCGTCATATCACTGAGGTAATAAGCATGGTAGCTACCAAAATATCCCCAAATTTCTTCTAGCAGGTTTTTCTCTTGTTCAGGTATTTGTAATAACGATTCTTGGCTGGGTATGGGTAACTGTTGCGCCTCAAATTCGTTGTAAAATCTGTAAGCAACAGGACATACTGGACCATATCGCCATGCTTGAATTTCCTCATCAAACAATGGCTGATTATATAATGCTAAATACAAACTTTGTGAATAGTAGAGAAGCTTTTGAACCTTCATGTTAGTCATTTGGGCTTCTATACCGTCCTCATAAGCCCTCGCAATAAAGTAGCGAGCTGCATCTAGACAAGTGATCATAGCTCAGACCCGCAAATTAAGTTAATCATTATAGCAAATTTTCAAGCCTATACACATTATAACTTCAATATATAGCAATCCTAAATGATTCATGAACAATTTCTGTTCCCTGTTCCCTGATCCGGTGTTCCCTTTCCTCACTGATAATTTCTCAAGTCAAATAGGATGACTATAGATAGTTAACAACTGCAACACAACCTTTGATACCAACTAAATTTGCTAGTTGTGTAGCTGTAACTGTGCGATTAGGACTATAGTACTGCTCCTTAAGTAACCGAATTTGCGTATCATTTATGCGATCGCTAATTCTATTTAAACCGGTTATGTATTCAGAAGAAGATGGTACTTTACTGAGTTTATAAATTCGCGCCATGAGCAGAACTGGTTGGTAAATCTATAGCCGACTTTTAGTCGGTATGATAATCATTGAGAAGTAGGGGACTTGATCTGGATCAACTTCATCCAGGGGTATAATTGTTTGTTGTGCCATTGTTGCCCGCTCAATGTATAATGCCCGTGATGCTAACCCTAATTGATGTAAAACATCTCGCACTTTGGTAAAATGGCGACCTAGTTTCATAATCGCCGCTGCATCGGTTGCTAGTAGGTGGGTGATTAATTGTTCGGCTGGCATGGGGGCGGGGAGAACGGTCATGATATCGTTGTAATAGGTAAAAGGTACACCCAAAGCCACAGGACAAGCCATGAGTGAGGAAACTCCTGGGACAACTTCCGTTTGGTAATTCTCAGATAGACGTGTGAAAACATACATAAAAGAACCGTAAAAAAACGGGTCTCCTTCACACAAAACCACCACATCACGTCCTGCGGCTAGATGTTCGGCAATGGGTGCCACTTCTTGGTCGTAAATGGCACTTGCCGTTTCTGGTTCTAAGGCGCGGGGTAGGTGAAACAGGACTTCGATTTGATGACCAGACAGATATTGAGAGACGATACCCCGGGCTATACTGTCTTTATCTACTGCGGACTGATAAGCCACCACGGGAGCGGACTGTAATAGTCGCAGTGCTTTCAATGTCAGTAGTTCTGGATCACCTGGCCCTACACCGATTCCATAGAGGCGGCCTTTGGTTGGCATAATTATTCTTCCTCTGTTCCTAGGCCATAACTGCTGCAGCTGCGATCGCACTGCCACCACGCCTACCATATAAAGTTAAAAATGGTACATTGTGCCTATTTACTGCTAGTGCTGCTTTTGACTCAGCAGCGCCCACAAATCCCACGGGAAAACCTAAAATAATCGCTGGCTTGAAAAATCCTTCTTCGAGCATTTCCAGAAGGTGAAATAGTGCTGTAGGTGCATTACCAATTGCTACCACTGCGCCATCTAAGTGCAAGCGCCACAATTCCACCGCTGCAGCTGATCTGGTATTACCCAACCGTTTAGCCAGAGCTGGAACTTCCACATCATAAAGGGTACAAATAACTTGGTTGTTTGCTGGTAGTCTCTGTCTGGTAATACCCTCAGCAACCATTCGACAATCACACAGAATTGGCGCACCTGCTGCTAGTGCTGCGCGTCCACGCTTTACCGCATCGGCTGAATATCCCAAGTCATTAACAATATCAGTCATTCCACAAGCATGGATCAGGCGTACAGCAACTTTTGCTACATCAGGCGGCAGCATATCCAGCTTGGCTTCCGATCTGATGATCTCAAAGGACTTACTGTAAATTTCTTTAGCATCTCGGATGTAGTCAGACATGGGAAAATCGGGAATAGTTAATGGTGAATAGTGAATGGGAGCAGAAATAAACCTACCTCACTGGGGAGAACAACAACTGTAATTGCTCAATCTCATATCGATTAACAAATTCTCCAAAGGATTCATTGCTGTTTCGGCATTGCATTTTATACACTTGTAACATCTGTTCTAACAATACAGGTATCTCGTCCATACTCACATATTCATAAAGTTGACGACCAAATTTTTGGTTGCTCTCACCTGTACCAACATAAATCTGATAAGCTCCCAAAGTACCATTTTTTGATTCTAGGCTGACACCAAGCATAGTAATATCACTATTACGATGGTGGGCGCAAGATTTTTCGCAGCCGCTAAAGTGAATATGAACGGGGTAATTGAGGCTAACATGAGTTTTGAGATAATTTGCTAAGATCAAAGCGTCACCTTTCGTATCCGTAGCTGAAGCTGCACAACCTTGATTACCAGAACAAACCACTAATGCACTATTGATATTACTCCCTGAGAAATCTAAATTTAAAGTAGCTATTTCATGCTTAACATTGGGAAGCGATCGCCGAGGAATGTCAGTCAACAGCAGATTTTGCCAAGGAGTTAACCTGAGATTCCCACTACCAAATTCTGTTGCTAAATCAGCTAAACTCCGCATTTGCTGACTTTCTAACCGACCCAGAGGTAAAACCACACCAATATAAAATAAGCCCTGCTGACCCTGGGGATGAACGCCGATATGTGGATACTTAAAGTTTAATGTTTTTTCGGTCACGAGACGGGATGAAGAATTGGTTCTGTCAAAGCGCTGATGGAGAGTGAGTTTAAAAGCTAAGAGTTTTTCAACTTCTTTAAGATAACTTTCACAACCCAATTTATTTAATAACTCTCGCAAACGCAGCTTGCGTCCACTGTGAGGATGGGTATGATTTCGGTAAACCTCAGCCAAAGCTGCTAAAACTGGTAAACATTGCTCTGGCAATAATACAATTCCCATATCAAGGGGTGGTTTTCCCCGATCGCCGACGCTCAAACACAGACGAAAATAAACTTTACCATCAATTAAAACAGCAGCGAACATGATATCGTTGAGGCGATCGCATACGGAAACTTTACCACCACCATCAAAAGCAACACTAAATTTTGCCGATAGTCCTGATAGGTTGGGGTGTGCGGCGATATAATTATCCCACTCTTGCACAAAGGGACGGGTATCAATTAATTCTTGGGTATCAATACCAGCCGTAGGACTGGTCATAATATTACGAATGTGGTCAACAGCGAAATTAGCAGCACCAATACCTATATTTTGTAAATTCTGGAGAACGCTGGTATTTATTCCCGAACGCAGTTCCCGGATTTGGAGGTTAGCGCGATTAGTCACATCCACATAACCACCCCCATAATTCTCCGCTACATCTGCGATCGCATGACATTGTTTACTATCCAGAATCCCACCTGGTATTCTGATGCGAGATAATATCCCATCTTGGGCTGGTGTATCATAAAATAATCCAGGACATAAGGCAAAACCGGACAGCAAAATATTCACTCCTTCCCTGTGCGACGCAGGTAGTAGATAATGTGTCTTGATGACACTGTTACGGTTGGCATTCTGACTTGGCAAGTAAAAAAACTGAACATTCTGCTTTGGTCTTACCATTACAGCTGCGGCACAGTCCCGGAATTACACCGGAGTTTCCCAACCTATTTCCTTACTAATCTAACATGATCAGGTATTCAGCCCACCGGATGCTGCATTTTTTTTAATATTCACTTAAATATCGTACTGAGTATATCTGGATAGTGTATTTACAACCTCCATTAACCCTATGATAATGACTTAGGGTAATTACGCAAAATTAACTAAATCAACTAAGGTGTCAGGCTGGAACCGCACTACACAGGAAACTAAGCATCCACGATAATGCTCAGATGTAAACACCAATAGTGTGATATTAGTGGAACCAGGATCCAAGATGCGCTTCACCTTGCAAACCTGCATCTTATTCTTACAGTAGGCAATAATGCGATCGCCTGCTTTGACATCCAACGCTTTAATTTTCAACTAATAATCAACCTAATTATGAAATTTAACCAAGTCAAGTAAATATATATTACCATATATTACTTGTGTAAAACTTGTAATGCACATTGATTATAACACACTCATAAAAGTTGGAAAATTCCGCAATTTTGGAGCGGAAAAACTACCACATCTAGTGAAATTATTATCAGCTTCTATGACAGGTAAATGGCTATCGATTGTTGGTATTGGTGAAGATGGGTTACAGGGTTTAAGTGCGATCGCACGTTCCCTGATTGACCAAGCTGAGGTGATTATAGGGGGCGATCGCCATTTGGCCATGTTACCGGGAGTGTACCGAGGAGAGAAGATAACCTGGACATCACCCATTACCACCTCAATAGAAGAAATTATCCGCCGTCGGGGTCAATTAATCTGTGTATTAGCCAGCGGTGACCCCTTATGTTACGGTATCGGTGTCACCCTTACCCGACAATTCCCCCTAGAAGAAATCACCATCATCCCTGCGCCTTCTACCTTCAGCCTCGTTTGTGCCAAACTAGGATGGTCTTTAACCGAAACAGAAACCTTGAGTTTGTGCGGTCGTCCAGCGTCTCTTCTCCAGTCTTACATTTATCCCCAGGCGCAACTGTTAATTTTGAGCGCCGGAAAAGACACACCGGCAATTGTTGCCGAAATCTTGACAAATCGCGGTTATGGTGGTAGTAAAATTACTGTTCTAGAACATCTGGGTGGTATTCAGGAAAGAATTGTACAAGGTACAGCCGCATCTTGGAGTGAAACAGAAATTGCCCCTCTCAATGCGATCGCAGTTAATTGTATTGCCGATCCTGGGGTAATACCCTTACCCAGATTACCAGGATTACCAGATCATGCCTATCATCACGATGGACAATTAACTAAGCGAGAAGTCAGGGCGGTTACCTTGGCAAAATTAGCCCCCACTCCCGGAGAACTATTATGGGATGTCGGCGCGGGTTGCGGTTCAATTTCCATTGAATGGATGCGTACTAATTCCCGATGTCAGGCGATCGCCATTGAACAGAATCCTGGTAGACTAAAGTACATTGCAGACAACGCCGCCGCTTTAGGAACCCCCCACCTCAAAATTATTCCCGGTCAAGCACCATCAAGCCTAAAAGATTTACCTACACCGGATGCTATATTTATCGGCGGTGGAGTCACGGCGGAAGACCTTTTTGATACCTGTTGGACAGCATTACGTCCCGGTGGGCGGTTGGTAGCTAATGTTGTCACCATAGAAGGGGAGCAAACCTTATTTAAATGGTATAATCAAGTTGGTGGTAATTTCACTCGTGTTTCTATTCAAAGAGCTGAACCTATTGGTAAGTTTTTAGGTTGGCGAGCTATGTCCCCTGTGACTCAGTGGGTGGGAATGAAGTTTTAAACGCAAAGGGGCGCAAAGGTAAGCGCAAAGGGGCGCAAAGGGTTTTTTATCACCACTGTCTAAGACTTCATTGGAATCATATGGGACGTAGATTTCAGGGGAAGTAACCATATTTAAAACCTGAAGGTATAGAGTGAATTGCTAGGGTTTCATCCTGAAGCCAGAAGTGAACAGCTTTCATACTATCTATTCTATGAATATAAATATGGGAAATGTACCTCTAGCATCACATTTGAGGTCGTGACCTGATACTGTGCTGGAGTTGCTCATGTATGAATGTTTGGTGACTTGTTTAGACACAGATGAAAAAATCACTCTATGTCAGTTTATTTTGCAATTAAGTGCTACCAATAAACGTTACTTCCTAAGAAACGAGATTTTACATATTTTTGCGGATTACTGTCAAAGGAAGCAAAAGCCAGCTTATTTTTACTACTCTTCTTCTGTTGGCAGATTAATTCACAATACCCATGAGATGATTTTAGAATCGGAAGGTACTTGGTTTGTTCTTCGCCCCAGGATTGCTAGCCAGGAAGTTTGGCGACTGCAAGCTGACTGCTCTAGATTTGAGCCAGTGACACCCCAAGCATGGTTAGATGTCAGCGATCGCCTGGTTAACCGCTACCAACCCCACATTCTAGAAATTGACTTTCAACCTTTTTACCCCAAATCCACCAGAATTACTGACCCCAGAAACATTGGTCAAGGATTAGCCTTTCTCAATCGTTACTTATGCGATCAACTGTTGACTGACAGCAATTATTGGTTAGAGGTGTTATTTCAAGCATTATATCAACTAACTTATGATCAAAAACCCCTGCTAATTAGCGATCGCATTTCCGGGGGTATCCACCTCACGCAGCAAATTAAACAAGCCCTAAAATTTTTGGAGCAATTACCCCCTGAAGAACCCTACGCCAATTTTCGCCCTCACCTACAAGAACTAGGTTTTGAACCGGGGTGGGGTAATACATCTGGGCGCATATCCGAAACCCTAGAACTGTTAGAACAACTTATACGCAGTCCCCAACCCGCTATCTTAGAAGCATTTGTCACCCGCATTCCTGCTATTTTTCGCGTGGTTCTCATTTCCATACATGGTTGGGTTGCTCAACAGGATGTTTTAGGTAGAGATGAAACACTCGGTCAAGTGATTTATGTCCTAGAACAAGCCCGCAGCTTGGAAAATCAACTACAAACAGAAATCAAACTAGCAGGTCTAGACTTATTGGGAATTCACCCCCATGTAATTATTCTTACTAGACTTATTCATAACTGTGAAGGTACAGAATGTAATTTGCGGCTAGAGAAAATTCATGACACTGCAAACGCTTGGATCTTGCGAGTTCCCTTTGGTGAATTCAATCCTGAGATTACTAATAATTGGATTTCTAAATATGACATTTGGCCTTATTTAGAACAATTTGCTGTGGATGCAGAAAAACAGCTATTAGCTCAATTTCGAGGTTGTCCGGATCTGATTGTTGGTAACTACAGTGATGGTAATTTAGTAGCCTCCCTTCTTTCCCAACGCCTGAAAGTCACTCAGTGCAATATTGCCCACACTTTAGAAAAACCCAAACATTTATTTAGTAATCTATATTGGCAGGACTTAGAAGAACATTATCACTTTTCCGCACAATTTACCGCTGACTTAATCAGTATGAATGCTGCGGACTTTATCATCACTTCATCCTATCAAGAAATTTTCGGCACGCCAGATACAATAGGGCAATATGAGTCATACAAGTGTTTTACCATGCCCCAGCTATATCATGTAGTTGATGGCATTGATTTATTTAGCCCTAAATTCAACATGGTACCCCCCGGTGTCAGTGAAAATGTCTTTTTCCCTTATAGCCACAAACATAGGCGGGATGTTGAATTTACCAACAAAGTACATGATTTACTATTTACTCGTAAACATCCCCAAATTCTCGGTCATTTAGACCACCCTCATAAGCGACCCATCCTCAATGTTGTCCCCATCACCTCAGTGAAAAATCTTACAGGTTTAGCGGAATGTTTTGGCAAAAATCCAGCCTTACAAGAGCATTGTAACCTGATTTTTATTACTAGTAAACTGTATCCCACCGAAGCAACCAACCCCAGAGAAGCAGAGGAAATTCAAAAACTCCATGACATAATTAATCAATATGAGCTACACGGCCATATACGCTGTATAGGGATGCGTCTTCCCAGTCGTGAGCTAGGAGAAGCCTACCGAGTCATTGCGGATGCTCAGGGAATTTATGTTCACTTTGCCCGGTTTGAATCCTTTGGTCGCAGCATTCTGGAAGCCATGGTTTCCGGTTTACCCACTTTTGTGACTAAATTTGGTGGTGCTGTAGAAGTTATTGAAGAGCAGCAAAATGGATTTCATATTAACCCTACAGACGAAAAAGAAACAGCAAACCAAATTTTGAGCTTCATAGAAAAATGTGATACTCAACCCCAACTCTGGAGAGAAGTTTCCCAAAGCATGAGCAAACGTATTCTAGATAAATATAATTGGAAAATCAACAATAGTCAAATGCTCTTGCTGGCTAAAATATTTAGCTTTTGGAACTTTGCCGCTCCTGAAAATAATGCAGCCAAACATAGATATATAGAAACATTATTCCACCTGATTTTTAAACCCAGAGCGGAAATAATTTTACAACAACATATGCAGAATTCTGTCATCGTTAAAAATTAAAAAGTTTTGCTTCCTAATTGGGAATTTAGCACAGGGATTGAAGATGAATAAAAAAAGTGATTATAACCACTTCATATATACAGATTGGATATTAATTGAAACTGCATTTGACCCTGAGCAGTTACATTCGAGAGAAACCATCTTCACCATCGGTAACGGATACCTGGGAACACGGGGGAGTTTTGAGGAAGGCTATATTCGTGCATTACCAGCTACTTTTATCAACGGTGTCTATGATCATGTTCCTGTAGTTTATACTGAACTCGCAAATTGTCCAGATTGGTTACCATTGATACTGAATGTTAATGGCGATCGCTTCCGTTTCCATGAGGGAGAAATATTACAGTACGATCGACAACTAGACCTACGTCAAGGGATTCTCAGCCGTTCTGTACGCTGGTGTAGTCCCACTGGGCAAACCATAGACATTGAGTTTGAACGATTTGCTAGTTTAGCTGATCAGCACGTATTAGGGCAACGCTGCCAGATAACGCCTGTAAATTTTGATGGGGTAGTCGAACTTCATGCTAGTATTAACGGCTACCCAGAAAATCAAGGTTTCAACCACTGGGAAGCAATCGACCAGGGTAAAACCGCAGCAGGAATCTGGTTACACAGCAGAACTCGCGGCTCCCGGATTGATATTGGTATGGCTGCAAGGGTGGTATTATCAGGAACTGAATCCGCTTTACAAGTGCATACTGCTCCTGGCTACCCCACGGTAACTGCAACCTTTCTGGCTACACCACAGCAGACAGTGACAGTAGAGAAGGTAGTTACAGTTTTTACCTCGCGGGAAATTTCGCAACCAGTCTCAGCAGCTCAAGAAAAACTCGCGCACTTACCAGACTATATCACCCTGCGGCAAGCCAACGCCCAAGCATGGGATGAGGTTTGGCACTACAGTGATGTTGCCATAGAGGGGGATAGTAAAGCCGCCTTTGCCATCCGTTACAATTTGTTTCAGCTGTTAATTGCCGCCCCCAGACATGATGAAAAAGTTAGTATTCCCGCTAAAACCCTTTCGGGATTTGGCTACCGTGGTCATATCTTTTGGGACACAGAAATTTTTATTCTGCCCTTTTTTATCTTTACCCAACCAGCCCTAGGGCGTAATTTACTGAGTTACCGCTATCACACTTTAAATGGTGCCAGACGTAAAGCATCCCATTATGGTTATAAAGGGGCGATGTATGCTTGGGAAAGTGCTGTTACGGGGGATGAGGTAACACCACGTTGGTCGCTTCCTAGTGATTTCTACGGTAATGATATCAGAATTTGGTGTCGTGACCACGAAATTCACATTAGTTCAGATATTTCTTATGCTGTCTGGTATTATTGGCAGGCAACTGGTGATCATGAATGGATGCAAAGGTGCGGTGCAGAGATTATTTTAGATACCGCCATTTTTTGGGCTAGTCGGGTTGAGTTCAATTCTGAGCAAGACCGCTATGAAATTCTCGGGGTAATAGGAGCAGATGAGTATCACGAGTTTGTTCACAATAACACCTTTACTAACCGGATAGTGCAATGGCATTTAGAAAAAGCTGTCATAGTTAATGACTGGCTGCATCAAAGCTTCCCGGAAAGAGCCAAGGAATTAGACCAACAACTACAACTTAACCCTGAAACGAAAAGCCAATGGCAGCAGATCGCCGCTAAACTCTGGATTCCTTACGACTCTTCAACAGGACTAATAGAGCAGTTCCAGGGATTTTTCCAGTTGGAAGATATTAACCTGAACGACTATGAACCACGCACCCAGTCCATGCAGGCCATTTTGGGTATCGAAAAAACTAATAAGTTGCAGGTACTCAAGCAACCAGATGTATTAATGCTGTTATATATGATGCGGGAATTGGGAGATTTCCCCTACAATCAAAAATCATTACAAGCAAATTGGGACTACTACGCACCCCGCACGGATATTACCTATGGTTCATCTCTAGGTCCGGCAATTCATGCCATCTTAGCCTCAGATTTAGGAAAACGGGCAGAAGCTTATGAGCGGTTTATGCAAGCAGCAATGATCGATCTTGAGGACACCCGCGGTAACACTGCTGATGGTATTCATGGGGCTAATGCTGGCGGAATTTGGCAAGCTGTGGTTTTTGGTTTTGGTGGAATTAAACTGAGGGACAGTCGCCCTGCGGCTAACCCTCATTTACCCCAGGGGTGGACTGGTCTGAGGTTTAAACTGCATTGGCGGGGTGAATGGCACGAATTCAATTTACGTCCCCAAATTACTCAGGGGGAAAGTCACAAAGGATTGATTTTATTTGCGCCCTCTTCTTCCCCCATCCAAGGGGTAATTTTTGACCTAGATGGTGTCTTAACTGATACGGCTGAATACCACTATTTAGCTTGGCGGAAACTAGCAGATGAAGAGGGTATAGAGTTTAATCGAGGAGCTAATGAAGCTTTGCGGGGTATATCCCGTCGGGCTTCTTTAATGTTAATCATTAAGAATAAAAAATATTCAGAGTCACAAATTCAGGCAATGTTGGCGCGCAAAAACCGCTACTATGTGGAGATGATTGCTAATATTACACCCAGAGATTTGTTACCAGGTGCGATCGCTTTGTTGGATGAGTTGCGACAACAGGGTATTAAAATCGCTATTGGTTCAGCTAGCAAAAATGCCCAGATGGTTGTGCAGCGTTTGGGAATTGCTGATCAAGTCGATGCGATCGCTGATGGTTATAGTGTACAACAACCTAAACCTGCACCGGACTTATTCTTATATGCAGCGGAGCAATTAGGAGTCCCACCAAAGCAATGTCTAGTCATTGAAGATGCAGCAGCGGGTATAGAAGCAGCTCTAGCTGCTGGTATGTGGGCTGTGGGTCTAGGTCCGTGTGAACGAGTTGGTGCGGCTCATGTTGTTTTACCTAGTTTAGCGGGTGTGACCTGGGCGGGGTTGCAAGCCCAATTAAGCAAAGCTGTTGTGTGAGTGTGGGTATCAATATCTGGGTAATTACAGATGAACACAGATAAATGTTTACTTGATTCGGTGTTTTAGGAGATCATGTTATGTCTAGTTCAGCAAGAGTCAGGGAAATACTTCAATCAATTAAAAATATTCCTCAGCAATCAATGAACTATATTTCGGAAGCTGTGAGCAGAATTTTTAGTCCTAGAGATGATGACTATCCAGCGACGGGGGTTCAACCTTTTGAAGGTGACCCTGCTGATAAACACAAGGATTAACAACCAAGGCCAGAACAGCTATATGTCTATACTAATGCTTTGAGTAGGGCTTGAAGTTTCAGCTGCACTTCTGCAAATTCTTTCTCAGGATCCGAACCAGCAACTATACCAGCACCAGCATACAGCCTGGCGCGATCGCCATCTATTAATGCTGAACGAATCCCAACTATAAATTCACAATTCCCCCTACCATCTATCCAACCTAGAGGTGCAGCATATAAACCCCGCTCAAAGTTTTCATAGCGACGAATTTCTGCACAGGCAAAATCTCTGCCGGCACCGGCAACCGCTGGGGTAGGATGAAGTTGGGATACTATCCTTAAGGGGTGAACGTGAGGGGGAACTCTGGCTATAATGGGCGTCCATAAATGCTGGATGTTAGATAATTGTCTCAGTCGCGGTGCTAATACCCTGGGTGACAAACCTAGCTGTGATAGGTGTTGAGTAATAAAATCAATCACTAAAGAATGTTCGTGTCTTTCTTTGATACTATTTAGTAAGCGGTTGGCGTTAGCTGCATCTTCTGCATCTGTTGTACCTCTGGGTGCAGAACCGGCTAAAGCATCGGATACTAATTCTTGATTATTAATACTAATTAGTCGTTCTGGACTCGCACCAATAAAGCTTTGTCCTTTGCCATTACTGGTAGAGAAAATATAACAATTAGGATGTATTTCCCGCAAATTATGTAAGGATTTGAATAAATTAAAACTGTTGCTGGATTTCACATCTAAGGCGTTGGCTAGGACAATTTTACTTAAGTCACTGGTGCGAATTTTTTCTACTGCGGATCTTACTGCTGTTTTAAAGTCTTGAGGATTAGTTACAGATTGGTTGCTAAATTTATTTGGTATTTGATCCCATTTATTCACAGTAGATTCTAATGACTGAATTTGCTTGATTTTATCGTGCAAATCCTCAAGGATATTTTCTACATTCCTGTTGGAATTGATAATTATATTGTTAACTAATATACACTGTTGATTTTTAACTGCTATTTGCCAACGTGGTAAAAAAATTGTCGCCGATGGAAATGGGTAGTCTATTTGGGGATTATACTCAAAAAACCTGAAATAACAAAAAAAGTGGGGACCACTAAAACTCTGCTCAGTTATACCAAAATTTTTGATATCTTGGAGACGGGATTTAATAAAATATTCAGCTTGCTGAAAACGCTGTTTGCCATCAATTTCTAGTTTTAACACCGGATCAATGGCGGCGATCGCTTCTCCCTTAGCCTGGTTCTCAATATAAAAATTTATATCCTCTTTCTGCGTAAATTTATTCAACACAACCAATGGATCTACCCAGTCAATATTCAGGGAAATACTCACAATTTGCCCACAATTATTTTTGAGGCAATTTTCCTGAACTTTGCCCAGAAAATGGTATAGGTCTTTGTGTGTAACAAAGAAGTTGCTGCGACATGGTGAAACTGTCATGGGTCTAGCAATAGTAAAGTTTTTTTAAGTTAACTTCCTAAAGTGTAATTAAACGTGGTGGTATTTCTACAGGTAGCATATTCAGTTGCCAATTCACCAGAGTATGGTTTGCTGTATTGATGGTGTTCCCATAAGCTAAACAGTTATCTGTGAGTTTTGGGTGAACCAACCACAGTAAATACCATAAGTTTGGCACTTAACTAGTATTTAGTAAAGCACAGCATGGTTTTGCACTACCTGGAGGGGCGCTGGTGTCTCCAGAACCCGTAAAATTTTAGATATGAGTAAGATAACTATAATCTCATTAATAAGGACTGATGACTACAAAGCAGGTTGTAAATCCTCAAATTAAATTATGGATAGCGGCAATTAAACCGCCAATGTATACTGTTGCTATTATGCCCATTTGGGTAGGAACAGCAGTAGCTTTTGCGGAAACTAAAGGATTTAATTTAGTAGTATTTTCTACTTTTATAGGGGCAGCAATTTTAATTTTAGCTTGGGAAAACATTAGTAATGATGTTTTTGATGCGGAAACGGGAATTGATAAAAATAAACATCATTCTTTAGTTAACTTAACTGGCAAAAAGTTATTAATATTTTGGTTAGGTAACTTGTGTTTATTGGCTGGTTTACTGGGAATCATCGCCATTGCTACTTGGCAGCAAGACCCGACGGTGATAGGTTTAATCTTGGTCTGCTGTGCTTTGGGCTACACATACCAAGGGCCACCTTTTCGCTTAGGATACCAAGGTTTAGGGGAAATTATTTGTTTTTTTGCCTTTGGACCTTTGGCGATAACAGCAGCATACTATAGCCAAACTCAAACTTGGTCTATGACTAGTTTAGCAGCTTCTGTGATTGTGGGCATTGCTACCAGTTTAATTTTATTTTGCTCGCACTTTCACCAAGTTAAGGATGACATAGCAGCAGGTAAGCGATCGCCTGTGGTGCGTTTGGGAACCGCCAAAGCTGCAAAAGTCCTCTATTGGTTTACCGGTAGTATTTATCCCCTGATTTTGTTATTTGTTGTCTGGGGGGTGTTCCCACTCTGGACTATGCTTAGTTGGGTGAGTTTACCTTTGGCTTTACAGTTATGTCACCATGTGCAAAAAAATCATCATCTCCCGGAAAAGGTGAGTAATTGTAAGTTTATTGCAGTTAATTTACATTTTTGCTGTTGTTTACTGTTGGGTTTGGGGTTTATCTTGAGGGGGGGTTAAGATTTTTAACTTTGATTTTCGTTGTTATAGGAGGCGGTTTTTACAACCATTGGTGACTAATCATGGGGTTTGGCGTATCCGTGAGGGTATGATTATTCATTTGCGTGATGCTGGGGGTAACTGTGGTTGGGGCGAAATTGCGCCTATTAGTTGGTTTGGTTCGGAGACTCTAGAGGAAGCTATAGATTTTTGTCGCCAATTACCAGGGATAATTACACGGGAGATGATTTTCTCGATTCCCGATACTTTACCCGCTTGTCAGTTTGCTTTTGAGTCAGCTTGGGAAGCAATGGGTAATTTACTCAGATCCCCTCAATCTCTCCGTTATAGTGGATTGTTACCAGCAGGGGAGGGGGCGTTAAGTAAGTGGAAAACCCTGTGGGATCAAGGATACCGTACATTTAAATGGAAAATTGGCGTGGGTGAGTTTTCTAGGGAGTGGGAAATCTTTGATTTATTAACCCGGAGTTTACCCCCTACAGCTAAATTGCGATTAGATGCTAATGGTGGACTGAGTTATGAGGAGGCTAAACTATGGTTGGGGATTTGTGACCATGTTTCTCATGTTGAATTTCTGGAACAACCATTACCAATCCCAGAATTGGCGGCGATGTTGGACTTAAGCGCTAGTTTTCAGACTGCGATCGCCTTAGATGAGTCTGTGGCCACATTCCCACAACTGCAATACTGCTTTCAACAGGGTTGGTCAGGGATTTTTGTGATTAAACCAGGGATAGCGGGTTACCCTTCCCGTCTGCGCCAATTTTGCCAACAGCATCATATTGATGCGGTGTTCTCCTCAGTGTTTGAAACCGCAATTGGTAGACAAGCTGCTTTACAACTAGCAGCAGAATTATCCGCCAAAAATCGGGCGGTTGGTTTTGGTGTCAATCATTTTATCAACTAAACTCCTGACCATCGCGGTTGACGGTTGACTGTTGACTGTCAACCGTCAACAATCATAGAAGTTATAATTAAATCAGAGTATACATGAACTTTTATGACTAAATGGTTTAACACCGCAGGCCCTTGTCAACCGGATATACATTATACCCTACCCACCAGTCAACGGTTACCAGAGTTAAAACGCCTGATTGAACAGCGCAATTACTTTGTCATCCATGCACCCAGACAAACTGGTAAAACCACTGCCATGCTCACCCTCGCACAGGAATTAACGGCCAGTGGTAAATATACTGCTGTCATGGTATCAGCAGAAGTAGGCTCTGCTTTTCCCGATCAGCCAGAAATAGCAGAACAGGCAATTTTAGGTGCTTGGCGAGAGGCGGCCCGATTTTGGCTACCCAAGGAGCTAGAACCACCGGTGTGGCCAAATGCACTACCAGGACAACGGATAAATGCCGCTTTAACTGTCTGGGCGGAAACTTCTGTGCGCCCCTTGGTGGTGTTTATTGATGAAATTGACTCCCTGCAAAATCAAACTTTAATTACTGTCTTAAGACAGTTAAGGGATGGTTTCCCCCGCCGTCCCCAGAGCTTCCCCCAATGTGTAGCCTTAATTGGGATGCGGGATGTACGTGATTATAAGGTAGCTTCTGGTGGTAGTGATAGGTTAAATACCTCTAGCCCCTTTAATATCAAGGTGGAATCTATAACTTTAAGTAATTTCACATTAGAAGATGTAAGTAATCTATACGCACAACATACCCAAGCCACGGGGCAAATCTTTACCCCCCAAGCTATTAACCACGCCTACTATTTAACCCAGGGTCAACCTTGGTTAGTCAATGCGATCGCCCGTCAAGTTACAGAGTATTTAGCAGAAGATGTGAATATCCCCATCACAGTAGATTTAATCAATCAAGCCAAAGATATACTAATTCAAAGGCAAGACACCCATCTAGATAGTTTAGCCGAGCGACTGCGAGAAGATAGGGTAAAAGGAATTATTCAACCCATGTTAGCCGGGGAAGACTTAGGTAATGTTCCTGATGATGATTTACGCTATGTGCTAGATTTAGGTTTATGTAAACGGGATAGAGGTGGTGGCATTGAAATTGCTAATCCTATCTATAAAGAGGTATTCCCAAAAACTTTAGCTAATGTCACAATTGCTTCTTTAACATCTGTTCAACCCACCTGGTTAACACCCACTGGCAAACTGGATGCAGTAGCATTGTTAAATTCATTCTTAGACTTTTGGCGACAACATGGGGAACCGTTATTTAAAAGTACCCCTTACCCAGAAATAGCCCCCCACTTAGTATTAATGGCATTTTTACACCGTGTGGTTAATGGTGGTGGTAGCTTAGAGCGGGAATACGCCATAGGCTCCGGGAGGATGGATATATGTCTGCGTTATGGGGATGTAGTCTTAGGGATGGAATTAAAGGTATGGAAACAGGGTAAACCCGACCCATTACCCCAAGGATTGGTACAGTTAGATAAATATTTATCAGGATTAAATTTAGATACAGGATGGTTAGTAATATTTGACCGTCGCCCCAACTTACCCCCCATCAGCGATCGCACCACCACCGAAATAGCCCAGAGTCCCCAAGGCAGAAATATCACAGTAATTCGCGGATAACCCATCTATCCCAGTCAACCGTCAACCGTCAACAGTCACCAGTCAACAGTCAACAGTCAACCCTCACCAACATTCTGTGATTTATTGACCTCGCCCTGGCTTACAGTCGGCAAAACTTAATGCTTCTGTGTCTAAAAAACTAGCGATCGCCATCTCAATGATAGCCTCAACGGGATAATCAATTTCAGCAGCGCGGGCAATTAAGGCATCCTGAATCCAATCTGGTAAGTGCTTTAAAATAATTTCCCCATCAGCAGACGAAATTGGCTCCGAAAGTTTCAGCATGGGTTAGGACTCCATAGGAATTTTAACATTATAGGGAGGCTCGGTTGCTCTCAAAATGATTGCCTCTAGTTCTAATAGTAGCGCAGGGTTTTTCAAGTAAGGTATTATTTGCACCGCAATTCGTACATCTTCACTTTTATACTGATCAAGCCAATCCCACAAAAAAGCTTTGTGTCCACCTTTAAAACGACCTCGTAAGCTTTTGGTTTTACCAATGTAAAGCAATCCCTGATATCTATGTCTGATTGCGTAAATCCCAGGACTATCAGGAATGTTGATAAAATCACGACTCAAGGGTTGACATTCCTCAAAGGGAGTAAACGCAATTGCATCCAAGATGCTCTTTGCTTGGTTTTTGATCACAGATTTGTCCGTTGACACAGAAGGTAGATTGTAAGTTTCCGATCGCGATCTGCTCAGTGCATCCGGGGAATAAATTAAGCGTCTCATAGCCAAAGTCCACTAAAAGTGGACTGCTAACTTACATATAATACTCTAGGCAATGATTGTTAACCATATTTATAATGTTATCTCTAACACCCAGTCGGATTTATCCGACTTAAGCTATTAGACGGGGGTTAGAAACCCCCGGCTCCCGATTGTCGTAGCTCTTAAACCCTGACCCGTCAACCGTCAACCGTCAACCGTCAACCATTAACGCCCCCGCCAAATCTTGATGGTGTCATCCCTACTCCCAGAGACTAAGGTTTTACCATCCGGGCTGAAGGCTACTGAACTAACCGAATCTGAATGTCCCGTGAGGGTGGCGATTGACCTCCCCGTGGCGACATCCCACAATTTGATGGTTTTATCCCCACTCTCGGAGGCTAAGGTTTTACCATCGGGGCTAAAGGCTACTGAACCAACCCCACCTGAATGTCCCGTGAGGGTGGCGATTGACCTCCCGGTGGCGACATCCCACAGTTTGATGGTGTTATCAATTCCGCGAAAACTCCCACTCCCAGAGGCTAAAGTTTGACCATCCGGGCTGAAGGCTACTGAATGAACCAAATCTGAATGTCCCGTGAGGGTGGCGATTGACCTCCCGGTGGCGACATCCCACAGTTTGATGGTGTTATCCGCACTCCCAGAAGCTAAGGTTTTACCATCCGGGCTGAAGGCTACTGAACTAACCCGATTTGAATGTCCCGTGAGGGTGGCGATTTCCCTCCCCGTGGCGACATCCCACAGTTTGATGCTGTCATCGGAATCGACGAAAATAGTCCCACTCCCAGAAGCTAAGGTTTTACCATCCGGGCTGAATGCTACTGAACGAACCCAAGATGAATGTCCGGTGAGGGTGGCGATTTCCCTCCCCGTGGTGACATCCCACAGTTTGATGGTGTTATCCCCACTCCCAGAGGCTAAGGTTTGACCATCCGGGCTGAATGCTACTGAACGAACCCACTCTGAATGTCCGGTGAGGGTGGCGATTTCCCTCCCCGTGGTGACATCCCACAGTTTGATGGTGTTATCCCAACTCCCAGAAGCTAAGGTTTTACCATCGGGGCTAAAGGCTACTGAATCAACCGTAGATGAATGTCCCGTGAGGGTGTTAACTAAGGTAGGATTAGGCCAGGTAACTACAGTGGCGATGGTTTGTAAATTGGGTATCCTTTCCAGAGAAATACCCTGCTGGTACATATCATTAAAGTCCGCTTGACCATAAATACCAATCACAAATCCCCACTCATTGAGGATCGGACCACCGGTTAACCCCGGTCGGGCTTGACCTTCTAGTTGCAGGTTATACTCGCCTTCTTGGTCTGGTCTCTTTTTACCTGGATGTAAAAAATAAGGCCGTTCCTGAGGATTACTCTGACGGGGTTCGGGATATCCTGCGGTGTATACCGTTGCTCCTGTGGGGACTGCCGTGGCATCTGCCACCAGGGCGGTGTCATAATTATTCTTACTGGTAAATTCCAATAGACCTAAATCCAATTCCCCTAAAGGGACCCAGGTACGGACTGGTGTTGTTGACCGTCGGGGGTGGTGAGTGTGACAGTCTGGTGTGGGGCTATGAGATGATGGGACGTGAGGACCGTATAGGTGTCACCCCGGCGATTAATAATTACTCCCGAACCCGGTGCTGTTTCCAGGCGCACGGTGATTTTTTGGGCGCTGTCATTAACCAGCACATTCACCGGGGTAACAGTTTCTGCGGTGACTATACTTTCTTGCCACAGTTTGATGTCCCTACTCCCAGAGGCTAAGGTTTTACCATCCGGGCTGAAGGCTACTGAAGTAACGTCATATGAATTTCCGGTGAGGGTGGCGATTGACCGCCGGGTGGCTACATCCCACAGTTTGATGGTTCTATCATCACTCCCAGAAGCTAAGGTTTGACCATCCGGGCTGAAGGCTACTGACCTAACGTCATATGAATTTCCGGTGAGGGTGGCGATTGACCGCCGGGTGGCGACATCCCACAGTTTGATGGTGTTATCCCAACTCCCAGTGGCTAAGGTTTTACCATCCGGGCTGAAGGCTACTGAAGTAACAACATTTGAATGTCCCGTGAGGGTGGCGATTGACGCCCCTGTGGCGACATCCCACAGTTTGATAGTTTTATCAAAACTCCCAGAAGCTAAAGTTTTACCATCAGGGCTGAAGGCTACTGAACTAACAACATTTGAATGTCCCGTGAGGGTGGCGATTGACGCCCCTGTGGCGACATCCCACAGTTTGATAGTTTTATCAAAACTCCCAGAAGCTAAAGTTTTACCATCCGGGCTAAAGGCTACTGAACTAACATCATATGGATGTCCAGTGAGGGTGGCGATTGACCGCCCCGTGGCGACATCCCACAGTTTGATGGTGTAATCAATTCCGAAAATACCCCCGCTCCCAGAGGCTAAGGTTTTACCATCCGGGCTGAAGGCTACTGAAGTAACCCACTCTGAATGTCCCGTGAGGGTGGCGATTGCCCTCCCCGTGGCGACATCCCACAGTTTGATGGTACTATCCAAACTCCCAGAGGCTAAGGTTTTACCATCAGGGCTGAAGGCTACTGACCAGACCGAATCTGAATGTCCGGGGAGGGTGTTAACTAGGCTCGAACTTGACCAGGTAACCACCCGCGCCCGTCGGGAGAGGTCAGGGATTTTCTCTATGGGGATACCCTGCACCCCATCTCTGGTTACGTAGCCCAGTTCTCCCTTACCATAGATGCCAATGACAAACCCCCGCTGGTCAAAAATTGGTCCCCCACTGACTCCCGGTTGGGGTTTACCGGACATAATTAAGTCGTATCCTTCCTTTTCTCCCTGACTGCGGGATGTCAGTTGATCCGTTGTAAATGTATACTGTCTGGGATTGGTATTTTCGGGAAACCCGGCATAATATAGGGGGGAACCATTATTCACTGTCCGGGAATCTGCTACCGCTGCCACCCTATACTCTTTAGTGCTGGTAAAAGTAATGATGGCTAAATCTAATCCTCGTAGGCGCTCCATTTGGTCAATCTCGTAGCTCTCCCCATCCCCAGTAATTACCCGATAGTCCCCTGGCTTTTCCACAACATGAAAGGCAGTCAGGACGGTATAAACATTACCTTGCCGATTAATCATTACCCCAGAACCTTTACCATCCAAGCCACCGATTTTGACGGTGATTTGTCGGGCAATGTTATAAATTTGTATTGTTGCCAGCCTTGGTATTTCCACTGGGTTAACAGCTAACACTGGTTGTAAATGCACTACTACCGCTGTGGTAGCGCCTAAAATTACTGCTAGTTCTGGGGTAAATCTCATGGGTAATCTATCACCTTAAGGTAACCGGGCAAAGGAAAAATCACTGACGGGGATACCCCAGCTATATTGACTAATCGCCTCCACTTCCCTGGGGTTGACAGAGGAGCCATCGGCAAATACATAGGGATTACCCCAAATGGGTTGGGCATGGAGGCCGTTAATACCCACTAGTTCGCCCCTACAGTTTAATACCGGCCCACCACTCATACCCTTAAGCACATCGCTGGTGTAACCAATGCGGTATCCTCCCTCTAAAGGTTTGGGTAATACCTCGGTGATTTCACCGGGTTTAATGGCTAAGTTGCCATCAGCCGGGTGTTTACGTCTGGTTTGTCCAGGGGTCTCTGGAGATAGGGGGAAACCAGCCGCCATGACAAAACCTGGATGGGGGTCAACTTTTGCCCTGGTGGCTGGGTTGTAAGATCCCCTGTGGGAGTTAAACTGTAACAGGGCTAAATCTTTACCTCGGAAATGGGTTTTATCCCCCACAGCGGTGACGGTGTGGTATAGACCATCGGGGGTTTCCACCCAGTAGGGGCCTGTACCTCCCTGTAAAACATGGTGATTGGTGATGACGCCATAGGTGTCACCAGCTTTACTCACCAACACCCCGGAACCGATGGGCAGATAGTTACCATTTCTGTCGGGGCGATGGATAATTTTAACTGTAATTGACCGAGCTTCTGCCTCTACTGCTCCTTCCCCAGGGCAATAGTTATTACTCACCCCAGGGGTGAGAGGCGGTGAAGCATCCACCACCCCAGACACCCCAGGAGTGATGGCGGCGCTCACTGTAACCAGAATTGTGAGGAATTTTTTCCACCCACTCATGTGCGCCTCTTAAGAGTTTTAGGTTACCAAATGCGTTCTGACTGCGGCTGGTGAGAGTCGAAAACAGACAAGTGAGCCTCATAAATCGCTTCAAGGTCAACTCTGGCTACCCCATCACTATCCTTGTTGACTACCACTCTACCGGGGTCACCGCCTTTGAGATAAAGTTCTTGACCGGAGGCATTAATACGGGTATTTAATAGCCCATCTAGCACCCTATTGGGATCTGTGCCATTGGTGACTGTCAGCAAAGTATTATTACTATTGCAGCCTCGTTCACCAAGACCTAAACCGCAGATGACGGGTTGATTATTCACCCTTCCCACTTCCAGGGCTTGGAGTTTTCCTTGACGATTCAATTCTTCAAACCGTTGAGAAACCGTTTCGCATCGTTTCCGGGGTGTCCAGGTATCATTAATCCTCTTCCCAGTCCAGGTAATAATGGGGATATTCCCTTTAGGGTGACGTACCATGGTAGCAGGGTAGGCAACATCTGCATTTGTAGCCCAGTTGGCCCACAGAAAAAGCCCTGGGCTTGGGCCGCTGTGGGTTGGCTATTAATCACCGAGACGCTAGATACACTCAAGGCTACAGCTAGGGCTGTTAAAGGTACTTTCAGGTATTTTTTCATAACAGGGCTATGAAGTTGTGAAGGCAAATTTTGGTTAATATTCTTGAATATTTGGGCTATTGGTAGCAATAATAGCCAGTTGATGCTACTGTAGCACCATTCCCCACCCATGTAAATAATTAACTGCTAAATTTTAACCTTGGGCTTACGGACTAGGGGCAGGGGGCAGCTTACAAGGGTAGGTATTTTACATTGTCATCAGGGCAAGACTTGGGGGACAAGGAAGGACATTGGACAAGGGAGGAAAACCGTACAAATAATGTACAATTGGTAACAAAAACTGACGATCAACAGACCATTTTTTGTAGAAAATCTTCCTTGTCTACTTTCCCTCCTTGTCTTCGGTGGTCTGCCTTCACAGTTAATATTAAAAACCTACCCCTGTGAGCTTATCTTACCCCCCCCATCAGCGATCGCACCACCACCGAAATAGCCCTAAGTCCCCAAGGCAGAAATATCACAGTCATTCGCGGATAACCCATCTATCCCAGTCAACCGTCAACAGTCAACCGTCAACAATCATAGAAGTTATAATCAAATCAACCTATACTTAAACTTTTATGACTAAATGGTTTAACACCGCAGGCCCTTGTAAACCGAATATCCACTATACCCTACCCACCACCGAACGGTTACCCCAATTAAAACGCCTGATTGAGCAAGAGAATTACTTTGTCATCCATGCACCCAGACAAACCGGTAAAACCACTGCCATGCTCACCCTAGCACAGGAATTAACAGCCAGTGGTAAGTACACCGCCGTCATGGTATCAGCAGAAGTAGGCTCGCCCTTTCCCAATCAACCAGAAGTAGCAGAACAGGCAATTTTAGGTGCTTGGCGAGAGGCGGCAAGATTTTGGCTACCCAAGGAGCTAGAACCACCGGTGTGGCCGAATGCACTACCAGGACAAAGGATAAATACTGCTTTAACTGCCTGGGCGGAGGCTTCTGTGCGCCCACTGGTGGTGTTTATTGATGAAATTGACTCCCTGCAAAATCAAACTTTAATTACTGTATTAAGACAGTTAAGGGACGGTTTCCCCCGCCGTCCCCAAGGCTTCCCCCAATGTGTAGCCTTAATTGGGATGCGGGATGTACGTGATTATAAGGTAGCCTCTGGTGGTACTGATAGATTAAATACCTCCAGCCCCTTTAATATCAAGGTGCGGTCTCTGACTTTAAGTAATTTCACCTTAGAAGATGTAAGAAATCTATACGCACAACACACCCAAGCCACCGGGCAAAACTTCACCCCCGAAGCCATTAACCACGCCTATGATTTAACTCAAGGTCAACCTTGGTTAGTCAACGCTTTAGCTAAGGAAGTTACAGAGTATTTAGCAGAAGATGTGAATATTCCCATCACAGTAGACTTAATCAATCAAGCTAAGGATATACTAATTCAAAGGCAAGACACCCACTTAGATAGTTTAGCAGAGCGACTGCGAGAAGATAGGGTAAAAGCCATTATTCAACCCATGTTAGCCGGTGACGAGTTAGGCAATGTTCCTGATGATGATTTACGCTATGTTCTAGATTTAGGTTTATGTAAACGGGATAGAGGTGGTGGTCTGGAAATTGCTAATCCTATTTACAGAGAAGTTTTTCCTAAAACTTTAGCCAATGTCACAATTGCTTCTTTAACATCTGTTCAACCCACCTGGTTAACACCTACTGGTAAACTCGATGCAATAGCATTGTTAGAATCGTTTCTAGACTTTTGGCGACAACATGGGGAACCATTATTTAAAAGTACCCCTTACCCAGAAATAGCCCCCCACTTAGTATTAATGGCATTTTTACACCGCGTTGTTAATGGTGGTGGGAGCTTAGAGCGAGAATACGCCATAGGTTCCGGGAGAATGGATATATGTCTGCGTTATGGGGATGTAGTCTTAGGGATGGAATTAAAAGTATGGAAACAGGGAAAAGCCGACCCCTTACCCAAAGGATTGGTACAGTTAGATAAATACTTATCAGGATTAAATTTAGATACAGGATGGTTAATCATATTTGACCGTCGCCCCAACTTACCCCCCATCAGCGATCGCACTACCACCGAAATCACCCAAAGTCCCCAAGGCAGAAATATCACAGTCATTCGCGGATAACCCATCTATCCCAGTCAACCGTCAACCGTCAACCGTCAACCTAAACTATTATGACTAAATGGTTTAACACCGCAGGCCCTTGTAAGCCAGATATCCACTATACCCTACCCACCAGTGAACGGTTACCAGAGTTAAAACGCCTGATTGACCAACAAAATTACTTTGTCATCCATGCACCCAGACAAACTGGTAAAACCACTGCCATGCTCACCCTAGCACAGGAATTAACAGCCAGTGGTAAATATACCGCCTTCTTACTATCCTTAGAAGTGGGCGCAGTATTTCCCCATGATCCCCTGGCGGCGCAAAATAGTATTTTAAATCACTGGCAAAATCAAATCCGGTTTTTGAAGTTACCCTTACCACATATCAATCAGATTAAGGAAGAAACGGGAATCACCCAGTTAGATTTACAAACAGTTCTCAGTATGTGGGCGGCTAGTTCTCCCCTTCCCCTGGTAGTATTTTTAGATGAAATTGATGCTTTAAGTGATGAAACTTTAATTTCTGTACTGCGACAATTACGCTCCGGTTATCCTAGTCGCCCCCAAGGTTTCCCCCAATGTGTAGCCTTGATTGGGATGCGGGATGTACGTGATTATAAGGTAGCCTCTGGTGGTACTGATAGGTTAAATACCTCTAGCCCTTTTAATATCAAGGTGCGCTCTCTGACTTTAAGTAATTTCACTTTAGAAGATGTAAATAATCTATACGCACAACACACCGCAGCCACAGGTCAAATTTTCACCCCCCAAGCCATTAACCACGCCTATGATTTAACCCAGGGTCAACCTTGGTTAGTCAATGCTTTAGCTAAGGAAGTTACAGAGTATTTAGCAGAAGATGTGAATATTCCCATCACTGTAGATTTAATCAATCAAGCCAAAGATATCTTAATTCAAAGGCAAGACACCCATCTAGATAGTTTAGCAGAGCGACTGCGAGAAGATAGAGTTAAAGCAATCATAGAACCTATTTTATCTGGGGAAGAATTACCTAACACCCCAGAAGACGATCGCCGTTATCTGTTAGATTTAGGTTTAGTGATTCGTAGTAAAGAGGGTGGTTTAAAGGTAGCTAACCCCATTTATCAAGAGGTAATCCCCAAGGTGTTATCCCAGGGTACTCAAGATAGTTTACCGATGATTCAACCCAGTTGGTTAACACCCACAGGGGAGTTAAACCCGCAAATATTGTTAGAAACCTTTTTAGACTTTTGGCGACAACATGGAGAACCATTATTTAAAAGCACTCCCTACCCAGAAATTGCGCCTCACTTAGTATTAATGGCATTTTTACACCGCGTTGTTAATGGTGGTGGGAGCTTAGAGCGAGAATACGCCATAGGCTCCGGGAGAATGGATATATGTCTGCGTTATGGGGATGTAGTCTTAGGGATGGAATTAAAAGTATGGAAACAGGGAAAACCCGACCCCTTACCCAAAGGATTGGTACAGTTAGATAAATACTTATCAGGATTAAACTTAGATACAGGATGGTTAGTAATATTTGACCGTCGCCCCAACTTACCCCCCATTAGTGACAGAACCACCACCGAAATAGCCCAGAGTCCTCAAGGCAGAAATATCACAGTCATTCGCGGATAACCCATCTATCCCAGTCAACAGTCAACCGTCAACAGACTTTATACTGTTTTCCTCCCTTGTCACCTTGTCACCTTGTCCACCTTGTCTTACCCTCACGACAATGTAAAAAACCTACCCTTGTAAGCCCCCCATCAGCGATCGCACTACCACCGAAATAGCCCTGAGTCCTCAAGGCAGAAATATTACAGTAATTCGGGGGTAGGTTTGGATTTGTTGACCGTTGACCGTTGACCGTTGACTGTTGACTGGGAAGAGGTGTTACCATCAACAGTCAACCACCCAGAAAAGATAGCGATGCAAGCAGATCGCGGGTGAGTAAGATCCCCGACTTCTTAGATAATTGGCATAATCTCATAGAATTTGTCCAGAAGTCGGGGATCTGAGAAGCGTTGCTGCTCAGTGCAACCGAGGAATAAATTAAGCGTCTCATAGCCAAAGTCCACTAAAAGTGGACTGCTAACTTACATATAATACTCTAGGCAATGATTATTAACCCTATTTATAATGTTATCTCTAACACTCAGTCGGATTTATCCGACTTTAGCTATTAGACGGGGGTTTCTAACCCCCGGCTCCCGGTGGTCGTAGCTCTTAACCCCTGACCCGTCAACCGTCAACCATTAACGCCCCCGCCAAATCTTGATACCATCCTCACTCCCAGAGGCTAAGGTTTTACCATCCGGGCTGAAGGCTACTGAAGTAACCCTACTTGAATGTCCCGTGAGGGTGGCGATTTCCCTCCCCGTGGCGACATCCCACAGTTTGATACCATCCCCACTCCGAGAAGCTAAGGTTTTACCATCCGGGCTCAAGGCTACTGAACCAACCCCACCTGAATGTCCCGTGAGGGTAGCGATTTCCCTCCCCGTGGCGACATCCCACAGTTTGATGGTGTTATCAATTCCGCGAAAACTCCCACTCCCAGAGGCTAAGGTTTTACCATCGGGGCTGAAGGCTACTGAATGAACCAAATCTGAATGTCTGGTGAGGGTGGCGATTGACCTCCCCGTGGCGACATCCCACAGTTTGATGGTGTTATCCGCACTCCCAGAAGCTAAGGTTTTACCATCCGGGCTGAAGGCTACTGAAAAAACCCGATTTGAATGTCCGGTGAGGGTGGCGATTTCCCTCCCCGTGGCGACATCCCACAGTTTGATGCTGTCATCGGAATCGACGAAAATAGTCCCACTCCCAGAAGCTAAGGTTTTACCATCCGGGCTGAATGCTACTGAGTTAACCCTAGATGAATGTCCCGTGAGGGTGGCGATTTCCCTCCCCGTGGCGACATCCCACAGTTTGATGGTGTTATCCCCACTCCCAGAGGCTAAGGTTTGACCATCCGGGCTGAACGCTACTAAATCAACATCATCTGAATGTCCGGTGAGGGTGGCGATTTCCCTCCCCGTGGTGACATCCCACAGTTTGATGGTGTTATCCCCACTCCCAGAAGCTAAGGTTTTACCATCGGGGCTGAAGGCTACTGAATCAACCCTTCTTGAATGTCCAGTGAGGGTGTTAACTAAGGTAGGATTAGGCCAGGTAACTACAGTGGCGATGGTTTGTAAATTGGGTATCCTTTCCAGAGAAATACCCTGCTGGTACATATCATTAAAGTCCGCTTGACCATAAATACCAATCACAAATCCCCACTCATTGAGGATCGGACCACCGGTTAACCCCGGTCGGGCTTGACCTTCTAGTTGCAGGTTATACTCGCCTTCTTGGTCTGGTCTCTTTTTACCTGGATGTAAAAAATAAGGCCGTTCCTGAGGATTACTCTGACGGGGTTCGGGATATCCTGCGGTGTATACCGTTGCTCCTGTGGGGACTGCCGTGGCATCTGCCACCAGGGCGGTGTCATAATTATTCTTACTGGTAAATTCCAATAGACCTAAATCCAAGTCCCCTAAACGACCCCTAGGTACGGACTGGTGTTTTTGACCGTCGGGGGTGGTGAGTTTAACTGTCTGGTGTGGGGCTATGAGATGATGGGACGTGAGGACCGTATAGGTATCACCCCGGCGATTAATAATTACTCCCGAACCCAGCGCTGTTTCCAGGCGCACGGTGATTTTTTCGGACCTGTCATTAACTAGCACATTCACCGGGGTAACAGTTTCTGCGGTGACTATACTTTCTTGCCACAGTTTGATGGTGTTATCATCACTCCCAGAAGCTAAGGTTTTACCATCCGGGCTGAATGCTACTGACCAAACCGAACTTGAATTTCCGGTGAGGGTGGCGATTTCCCTCCCCGTGGCGACATCCCACAGTTTGATGGTTCTATCCGAACTCCCAGAAGCTAAGGTTTTACCATCCGGGCTGAAGGCTACTGACCTAACGTCATATGAATTTCCGGTGAGGGTGGCGATTGACCGCCGGGTGGCGACATCCCACAGTTTGATGGTACTATCCCAACTCCCAGAAGCTAAGGTTTTACCATCCGGGCTGAAGGCTACTGAAGTAACAACATTTGAATGTCCCGTGAGGGTGGCGATTGACCGCCCCGTGGCGACATCCCACAGTTTGATGGTTCTATCCGAACTCCCAGAAGCTAAGGTTTTACCATCCGGGCTGAAGGCTACTGAATGAACCGAGCTTGAATGTCCCGTGAGGGTGGCGATTGACGCCCCTGTGGCGACATCCCACAGTTTGATAGTTTTATCAAAACTCCCAGAAGCTAAAGTTTTACCATCCGGGCTAAAGGCTACTGAACTAACATCATATGGATGTCCAGTGAGGGTGGCGATTGACCGCCCCGTGGCGACATCCCACAGTTTGATGGTGTAATCAATTCCGAAAATACCCCCGCTCCCAGAGGCTAAGGTTTTACCATCAGGGCTGAAGGCTACTGAATAAACCCACTCTGAATGTCCCGTGAGGGTGGCGATTTCCCTCCCCGTGGCGACATCCCACAGTTTGATGGTACTATCCAGACTCCCAGAGGCTAAGGTTTTACCATCAGGGCTGAAGGCTACTGACCAGACCGAATCTGAATGTCCGGGGAGGGTGTTAACTAGGCTCGAACTTGACCAGGTAACCACCCGCGCCCGTCGGGAGAGGTCAGGGATTTTCTCTATGGGGATACCCTGCACCCCATCTCTGGTTACGTAGCCCAGTTCTCCCTTACCATAGATGCCAATGACAAACCCCCGCTGGTCAAAAATTGGTCCCCCACTGACTCCCGGTTGGGGTTTACCGGACATAATTAAGTCGTATCCTTCCTTTTCTCCCTGACTGCGGGATGTCAGTTGATCCGTTGTAAATGTATACTGTCTGGGATTGGTATTTTCGGGAAACCCGGCATAATATAGGGGGGAACCATTATTCACTGTCCGGGAATCCGCTACCGCTGCCACTCTATACTCTTTAGTGCTGGTAAAAGTAACAATGGCTAAATCTAACCCTGGTAGGCGCTCCATCTGGTCAATCTCGTAGCTCTCCCCATCCCCAGTAATTACCCGATAGTCCCCTGGCTTTTCCACAACATGAAAGGCAGTCAGGACGGTATAAACGTTACCTTGGCGATTAATCATTACCCCAGAACCTTTACCATCCAAGCCACCGATTTTGACGGTGATTTGTCGGGCAATGTTATAAATTTGTATTGTTGCCAGCCTTGGTATTTCCACTGGGTTAACAGCTAAGACTGGTTGTAAATGCACTACTACCGCTGTGGTAGCGCCTAAAATTACTGCTAGTTCTGGGGTAAATCTCATGGGCTATCACCTTAAGGTAACCGGGCAAAGGAAAAATCACTGACGGGGATACCCCAGCTATATTGACTAATAGCGGCTACATCCCTGGGGTTGACAGAGGAGCCATCGGCAAATACATAGGGATTACCCCAAATGGGTTGGGCATGGAGGCCGTTAATACCCACTAGTTCGCCGCTACAATTCAACACCGGTCCACCACTCATACCCTTAAGCACATCGCTGGTGTAACCAATGCGGTATCCTCCCTCTAAAGGTTTGGTTAATACCTTGGTGATTTTACCGGGTTCAGTGGCTAAGTTGCCATCAGCCGGGTGTTTACGTCTGGTTTGTCCAGGGGTCTCTGGAGATAGGGGGAAACCAGCCGCCATGACAAAACCTGGATGGGGGTCAACTTTTGCCCTGGTGGCTGGGTTGTAAGTTCCCCTGTGAGAGTTAAACTGTAACAGGGCTAAATCTTTACCTCGGAAATGGGTTTTATCCCCCACAGCGGTGACGGTGTGGTATAGACCATCGGGGGTTTCCACCCAGTAGGGGCCTGTACCTCCCTGTAAAACATGGTGATTGGTGATGACGTCATAGGTGTCACTAGCTTTACTCACCAACACCCCGGAACCGAGGGGCAGATAGTTACCATTTCTGTCGGGGCGATGGATAATTTTAACTGTAATTGACCGAGCTTCTGCCTCTACTGCTCCTTCCCCAGGGCAATAGTTATTACTCACCCCTAGGGTGAGAGACGGTGAAGCATCCACCACCCCAGACACCCCAGGAGTGATGGCGGCGCTCACTGTAACCAGAATTGTGAGGAATTTTTTCCACCCACTCATGTGCGCCTCTTAAGAGTTTTAGGTTACCAAATGCGTTCTGACTGCGGCTGGTGAGAGTCGAAAACAGACAAGTGAGCCTCATAAATCGCTTCAAGGTCAACTCTGGCTACCCCATCACTATCCTTGTTGACTACCACTCTACCGGGGTCACCGCCTTTGAGATAAAGTTCTTGACCGGAGGCATTAATACGGGTATTTAATAGCCCATCTAGCACCCTATACGGATCTGTGCCATTGGTGACTGTCAGCAAAGTATTATTACTATTGCAGCCTCGTTCACCAAGACCTAAACCGCAGATGACGGGTTGATTATTCACCCTTCCCACTTCCAGGGCTTGGAGTTTTCCTTGACGATTCAATTCTTCAAACCGTTGAGAAACCGTTTCGCATCGTTTCCGGGGTGTCCAGGTATCATTAATCCTCTTCCCAGTCCAGGTAATAATGGGGATATTCCCTTTAGGGTGACGTACCATGGTAGCAGGGTAGGCAACATTTGCATTTGTAGTCCAGTTAGCCCCACAGAAAAAGTCCTGGGCTTGGGCTGCTGTGGGTTGGCTATTAATCACCGAGACGCTAGATACACTCAAGGCTACAGCTAGGGCTGTTAAAGGTACTTTCAGGTATTTTTTCATCACAGGGCTATGAAGTTGTAAAGGCAAATTTTGGTTAATATTCTTGAATATTTGGGCTATTGGTAGCAATAATAGCCAGTTGATGCTACTGTAGCACCATTCCCCACCCATGTAAATAATTAACTGCTAAATTTTAACCTTGGGCTTACGGACTAGTTGACGGTGGTCGGTGAGCGGAGTCGAACCGTTGACGGTTGACGGTGGTCGGTGAGCGGAGTCGAACCGTTGACGGTTGACGGTGGTCGGTGAGCGGAGTCGAACCGTTGACGGTTGACGGTGGTCGGTGAGCGGAGTCGAACCGTTGACGGTTGACGGTGGTCGGTGAGCGGAGTCGAACCGTTGACGGTTGACGGTAGGGTATTCTAGGTAACCCACTAGTCCACTTGCAGTGGACTTTAGCTTTGAGACGGGGGTTTCTAACCCCCGTCTCCTCACAGGGGTAGGTTTTTAATATGATCTGTGAACGCAGGGACCACCGAAGACAAGGAGGGAAAGTAGACAAGGAAGATTTTCTACAAAAAATGGTCTGTTGAGCGTCAGTTTTTGTTACCAATTGTACATTATTTGTACGGTTTTCCTCCCTTGTCCACTGTCCTTCCTTGTCCACCTTGTCTTACCCTGACGACAATGTAAAAAACCTACCCTTGTAAGGAAGAGGGTGGGGTCAAATAATATTCGATACACTAATCATGATAGGACTAGGGGCTTGTAGCTGGTTTAATTTTCCAGGAAGGTAACATATCCTTCTTTACGATGGGGGCGAATTGACTATAAAATGGTTCCTCAGCACTATAGGTGAGAATATACAGTTTTCCCCCGTAGATCATCCAATTTTCCAGAAAACGCACTGGTGTGTTAGGGTCTTGTTTGTTGGTATAAACCACTTGATACCCTGGAAGTTGATTAATGGTAATCTCTTGAGATGTGTCGATAGTATGCCCCTTGTCTTTGAGTTCTTGTAAATAAGAGTTGGTATACCCTGTCAGGGTTTCCCCTGAAGGTAAGTCTTTTTGGCTAATGAATACAGAGGGAGAGTAAGGACTACTGGAGGGGTTGGGGGGAGTTAAGCGAAATTTTGTTTCTGGGGTAATAACATTTTTGTTCGGCTTTACACTCCAACTTTGAGGATAGTTTAACTCAATTCCAGTGGCCGGGTCTTTCAACATACTCAGTTCAAGACGAGGCCAAATACGGTCAACAATAATATATATAAACACCGCCATCATCACAGCGATCGCACCGCCTATCAGTAGTTTTAATAGCTGTTGCTCCCCGGTATTAGTAATTTCGGTTTGATCATCATTACCTGAATTTGTCTCCTGATTTTCTGTGGTCACTTTCTCCACAGCCTTAATTACATCCGCATCTTGATTTGTCTTCTGATTTTTTGAGGTAACTTTCTCCACCGCCTCAATTACTTCCGCCGCTGACTGATACCGCTCCTCTGGTTGTGGATGTAGCATTTTATCTAGTATGTCAGCCAGTTCATTACTGACAGTATTAGAGACAATCCCAGGGTATTTGTTTCTCCATTGCCATTGATTATTAGCGTAATTACGGATATTTTCCAGGTTGTCCTTAGTTAATAATTGAATACATGACGCTGCTAGGGCATATAAATCAGTGGAAGGGTAAACAATTCTCCCTTGTTCTGGGGGTGCGTATCCGGGAGTGCCAAACACTACAGACTTTTGGGGGTCACTTTCTCCCGATTTAATCTGCTTAACGGCACCAAAATCAATGAGAACTAGCTTGTTAGTCCCTTGTTCCCGGATAATATTACTGGGTTTAATATCTCGATGGATACTTAGTTTACCATCATAGTTAACGCTGTGAATCAGTTCCAGCACTGGGAGGATTTGCTTTAACACATCAATAATCTTTGATTCTGAGAATCGCCCCCGGCGCTTCAACTCCTGGGATAAATCTTCACCCTCAATGTATTGTTGCACTATATATTGATATTCAAAGTCAGTATCTTCCCCAAAAGGGGGAGCGGTGAAGCTGAAATAATCGTATAAAGAGGGAATTTGTCCAGTTTGATCCCCTAAATATTCTAAAACCCGCGCCTCCCGTTCAAAGGCTTTTTCAATAGCTTGTTTTAGCGCTGCTTTTTGTTCGGGTGTGTTGTCTGCACCTAAATTTTTAGGATTGATATACAATCTTTTAATCACACAGTAATCTTGATTCAAGCGTCCTAAGTTAACAGCTTGAAAAGTTTCCCCAAACCCTCCTTTACCCAGAGGCTTTATGGGTTGATACCGCCCGTTTGGACTTGATAGAATCAGGGCATCCGCAGGCTTGACAGGTGGGGTCATTCTCTTCTAAGTGGTTTTCAGGTTGGGGGCAGCCTGGCCTGGTACAATAATATGCTTGGTGAGGCATGGTGGTTAGGTTGGGTAATATTCATAGTTACTAAAAATATAATCACATTACAGTTCGTTAATGAACCCTAGGGGCGATCGCACTGTTGACGGTTGACGGGTGACGGGTGACGGGTGACCCTCACAAGATTATGGTCAGAAGTCGGGGATATGACTATTACCCCCCCGGCCAATATCCCCGACTTCTATGAAGATTTATGGCTACCTGACAAGATTATGGTCAGAAGTTGGGGATATGAGTAACGAATAAAAGCGATCGCTTTGGGTACTACCTAGCGATCGCACTGGTGTTTTGTCGGTCAACAGTCAACAGTCAACCGTCAACAATCAGAGAAGTTATAATTAAATCAGAGTATATATTAACTATTATGACTAAATGGTTTAACACCGCTGGCCCCTTGTAAGCCCAATATCCACTATACCCTACCCACTAGTGAACGGTTACCCCAATTAAAACGCCTGATTGATCAAGAGAATTACTTTGTCATGCATGCACCCAGACAAACCGGTAAAACCACTGCCATGCTCACCCTAGCACAGGAATTAACAGCCAGTGGTAAATATACCGCCGTCATGGTATCAGCAGAAGTAGGCTCTGCTTTTCCCGATCAGCCAGAACTGGCAGAAAGAAGGATTTTAGATGCTTGGCAAGATGCTATTGACTGTTGGCTACCAACAGAATTACAACCACCTTTCTTAACTAATGGTAATCCACCTCAACGTATTGGCTCTTTTCTCAAATCCTGGGCGCAAACTTCTAAGCGCCCCTTAGTAGTGTTTATTGATGAAATTGACTCCCTGCAAAATCAAACTTTAATTACTGTCTTAAGACAGTTAAGGGATGGTTTTCCCCGTCGCCCCCAGAGCTTCCCCCAATGTGTAGCCTTAATTGGGATGCGAGATGTACGTGATTACAAGGTAGCTTCCGGTGGTAGTGACAGGTTAAATACCTCTAGCCCCTTTAATATCAAGGTGCGGTCTCTGACTTTAAATAATTTCACTTTAGAAGATGTGAAAAGTCTGTATGAGCAACACACCCAAGCCACAGGACAAATATTTACCCCCGAAGCCATTAACCACGCCTACGATTTAACCCAGGGTCAACCTTGGTTAGTCAATGCTTTAGCTAAGGAAGTTACAGAGTATTTAGCAGAAGATGTGAAGATCCCCATCACGGTAGATTTAATTAATCAAGCTAAAGATATACTAATTCAAAGACAAGACACCCACTTAGATAGTTTAGCAGAGCGACTGCGGGAAGATAGAGTTAAGGCGATTATTCAACCCATGTTAGCCGGGGAAGAGTTAGGCAATGTTCCTGATGATGATTTACGCTATGTGCTAGATTTAGGTTTATGTAAACGGGATAGAGGTGGTGGAATTGAAATTGCTAATCCTATCTATAAAGAGGTATTTCCGAAAACTTTAGCAAATGTCACAATTGCTTCTTTAACATCTGTTCAACCCACCTGGTTAACACCCACTGGCAAACTGGATGCAGTAGCATTGTTAAATTCATTCTTAGACTTTTGGCGACAACACGGAGAACCATTATTTAAAAGCACCCCGTACCCAGAAATAGCCCCCCACTTAGTATTAATGGCATTTTTACACCGTGTGGTTAATGGTGGCGGTAGCTTAGAGCGGGAATACGCCATCGGCTCCGGGAGGATGGATATATGTCTGCGTTATGGGGATGTGGTCTTAGGGATGGAATTAAAGGTATGGAAACAGGGTAAACCCGACCCATTGCAGCAAGGATTGATACAATTAGATAAATATTTATCAGGACTCAATCTAGATACAGGATGGTTAGTAATATTTGACCGTCGCCCCGATTTACCCCCTATCAGCGATCGCACTACCACGGAAATAGCCCTAAGTCCCCAAGGGAGAAATATCACAGTCATTCGGGGGTAGGTTTGGATTTGTCAACCGTCAACCGTGCTGTAAATGTCTATCAAACCACCCAGATTTTATCTACATCAAATATGTAAGACAGATTTGCTCATTGGTAAAAATAATCAGCAACTGCAACACATAGCTTTAGAGTTATATTTAGAACTACAGCAGTTAACAGTTAATGGCAATACTGCCAAAATTATTGTAGCAGAACGTGAACCAGTGAAATTTATAGCGGGTTTTCTGGCTGCTTGTGCTGCGAGTTGTCCGGTTTTTCTGTGTAACCCCGACTGGGGACAACAAGAATGGGAGCAAGTGCTAGATTTAGTGCAGCCAGATATTATTTTGGGAGTAGGACAACCGAAGGTAAAAATGTTTCCCCATGGCGGTTATAGGGATTTTCCATACATCATGATTCCCACCGGTGGCTCATCGGGAAAAATTAAATTTGCTATGCACACTTGGGAAACTCTGATAGCATCTGTTAAAGGATTTACAGAATATTTTCAGGTAACTGAAGTTAATTCTTTTTGTATGTTACCTCTCTATCATGTCAGTGGTTTAATGCAGGTTATGCGTTCCTTGACTACGGGAGGTAAATTAGCGATCGCACCATTGAAAACTTTAACATCTACACCAGAATATCAGATTAACCCTGAAAATTATTTTATATCTTTAGTACCCACACAATTACAACGCTTACTAGAGAGTTCCCAGTTAACACAATGGCTCTCCCAATTCAGGACGGTACTGTTAGGAGGTGCGCCAGCATGGGAGGAATTGTTAACAAAAGCCAGATTTAATTGTATTCGGTTAGCACCTACTTATGGGATGACAGAAACAGCTTCTCAAATTGCCACCCTCAAACCAGATGATTTTCTCAATGGTATAATCAACTGTGGTCAAATTCTCCCCCATGCCCAAGTAAAGATTCGCAATCAACAAGGTAAAATTTTAACTGGTAATCAAATTGGAAATATTACCATCCAGGCGCAATCATTAGCTCTGGGGTACTACCCCGAAACCTGGGATAATCTCAATTATTTCTCAGTAGACGACTTAGGATATTTAGATGCACAAGGCTATTTAAATATAGTGGGGCGTAACAGCGACAAAATTATCACAGGGGGAGAAAATATTTACCCAGGGGAAATTGAAGCCGCAATTAGGACTACAGAAATGGTCAAAGACGTTTGTGTCATCGGTTTACCAGATAAATACTGGGGACAAGTAGTAACGGCGATTTATGTTCCCCAAAGTCCCCAGATTTCCAGTTTAGAAATACAAACAGCACTAAATCAAAGACTGAGTAAATTCAAAGTTCCTAAACACTGGATTTCTCTAGACAGTTTACCCCGCAATGCTCAAGGTAAAATCAACCGCCAAGAACTCCAGAAAATAGCCACAGAACATTTACAAAATCTCTCTTAGAGGATGTTTGATAAGTTTTCAACAGGTAATTTTTATCTGAGGGAACAGGGAACAGGGAATGAGGAATGGGTAACAGGGAATGAGGAATGGGTAACAGGGAATGAGGAATGGGTAACAGGGAATGAGGAATGGGTAACAGGGAACAGGGAATGGGAAGGATTGGGGAACAGGGAACAGGGAACAGGGAATGAGGAATGGGGAACACACCGAACACACCAAAACAATAAAACAATAAAATCCAGTCCCCTCCCCTGGTAAGGCTATCCATTACCCGGATCTTCTTAACATTCGTGAGAGCGATCGCTCGCAAACCCCCAAACCTTAATCCTCCGTTGATGATTATCAATAAAATAAGGTTTTTATCAATAAGAATAAGGTACATTTTGTCAAGAGTAGGGAAATTTTCAAGCGTTGAAACCGTTGCCACATAAATGTTTCAAGATTGTTAAGAAAAATGTGGGTAATGAATAGCCTGGTAAGGGGAGGGTTAGGGTGGGGTCAAACAATAGTTGATACACTAATCATGACTTTCCAAACATCCTCTTAACTTTCTTCTTTCTAGCGCTTTTGTCTCTTGGCGGTTAGTTTCCAACCACTGAATCATCTCAGGTGATAAATCCCGCTTATCTCTGCTCACTGCATCAATACAAACGTGTCGAGTCACAGCCTTAACAACTAGAACATCTGCCAGTATAATTTCATAACTAACTTCAAACTTATTCGCAGTTATTTGATGGGGAAATAAACTTACTTCTAACTGGTCTCCACAGAACATTGGGCGAAAAAAATCCACATTAGCATGAACAATAGGAATAGCTATAGATGGATGAGTAAAAAAATCTTTGAGATTAATACCCGATACTTCTAAAGATGCTTCGTAGGTTTCATGACATATAGATAAAGCATGGGCAAAATAAACTACTCCAGCGCCATCTGTATCTGCAAGGCGAATAGTGCGATGATAGGTAAAAGACATTATTTTAAAGGGTAGTAGATATCCTCAGAACTGGGGTTGAGGTAGGGATGCTGCAAATCAATGGAATGTTGAGCAAAATGTTGCTCAATCATTCTCATACGCTCCTCCATTGTATTTTGACCTTGTTCCCAAGCCTCCAACAAGGCATTGGCGACAATTTGGCAACGGTTGATACCAAAATTTTCTTGAGTGGCAAATTTTTGGGTAGGCTCTTCAGCTAAACCCAATCCAGGGGCTAAAAACTTAGTAAATAAGGGTATTTCAGCTTGGAAATGAGATTCACACCCCCTATAAACATTCTCAAGGATTTTGTGCAATGCTGGATAGTCCTGAGCTTCAAAGTAGAGTATACCTGAGTCATAGCGTCCGTAGGCAGCGGGATGATAGAGAACCTGAAAGGTAAAAGCAATATTGGCTGCGTTGAGTTGTTGGGTTAGTCCATCCATGGAGGCGATCGCACCAGATGAGGTAAAATTAAAGTAGATTCTCCCGGTACCTAAATTCCCATCTAGGTTACTTTGCTTTTCCTGTCCTACATTGCTAACTGCTAAGTAGCAGCCTTTTTGCAGTCGGTTTTTAGGCATCCAAATCGCCACTAATTCCCCCACCTTGGGAGACTTTTTACTAGGTTTAAGATGGCAGTCTGGCTCAATATATACCGTCAAACCGCCTTTAGTGACTGCCATAGTACCATCAGGTTCTCGACTCAATACCCGCCAACTGGGGTCAAAATAACCTTTACCGTGATTGCTCGTCTGTAGTTGTTCGTAAAATCCCCAATCAACATCTAAGAGAGAATGAGTTTCTAAATTTTGGTGTCCCCAGCAATTACTAGTTTCAGTATCTAAGGCCAAGGTGGTTTTTAGGGAACCATTGTAGTAGATACCGTAAAGGAAATTTCTCAGTAGTAGAGTCAGATATTTATGCTGTAAAGCCGGAGAATTTTGTTGAAATCTCTCTGCTAGTTTAGCAGGTAAAGAAAAAGATTGATAGTGGGGGTGGGAAATACAAAACTTAGAATTTATCTCGATATTTTTAGCAATATCCAGCAGGTAAGTTTGCAATGTATAGGTGGGACAGTATAGCATTACTTGATATTAAGAATTACTTAAACAAACATGGTGGTGACCGTTGGCTGTGATTAACAACCCCGCAGGCGAGTTTTTTGGTAATAAAGAGGAACTAATTGCTGTTGTTTTTCTCTTTGGGGGAGTTGATGAAATTCTGTCAAAGGGTTGAGAATTTCCCCCTGAGAAACGCCGAAAATACTCAATATAGATTCTTGTGGTATGGTAAGGAGATTCTTAGCAACATCAAGCATATAAATGTCACTATTGCCAAAATGTTTAAGAGATTTAATATTTGCTTGAATTTGATGAATTAGCGCCAGTCCTGTAAACTGAATAACTCGGACAATAAAGTTACTTTGGTACTGCAAAATCATGGGAAAAGTTTTGACATAAGCCCGAATTAACCCCAGTAATGAAGGTTGTAGCAACTCTAAGGGTGTAATCGCTAAATGCAGGGATTCTTCTAACTCAAGGGTGGGATCTACTACTAAGCTAGAAAGCCAAATTGTTAAATAGCTGGCGATAAGGGTACCTATATCAAAGGCGGGGTCACCCCAACCACAAGCTTCCCAATCAATCAGTTTAATCAGGCAATTATCTAACTGATGCCAACGAGAATGAATTAAAATATTATTTAAGGTGAGGTCATTATGAGTCAAGCAGCAAGGTTCCCATTCATAAGCCAAATCGGCGATCGCTGATTCTAAAGTCTCATAACCTTGGTAGAGAAGGTAAAACTTTAACGCCTCAGTGGGAACTGTACCAAATATTTCTGGGGTAATAGAATCCACCCCTTGGGCTGGATTGTAAAAGCTATAGCGAAACTGTCCTTGAGGCCCAGCTGACATAAACTGACGATATTCTCGCTGTTGGAAGGTAGCGCGATGTAGTCCCGCTAATGTACTACCAATGGCGGTAGCAATTTCTGGCGGAAAAATAGCATTGTGACCATAAAATTCTCCTAGTTCCGAATATTCAGTTAAGTAATTACGAACCAGGATAGAATGTTCTTGATCAAAATTTACTATTAGTGGTGCGATCTCAGTTATATTACCTATAACTGGAAACTGCTGTAATAATTGCTGAAATAGCCATTCATTAAAAAAATCATGGGAATTTCCATAGTTTTCAAGATGACATTTTTGTTTAACCAGCAGTTTTTGATTATCTCCTAAAGTCAAGAGTAAATTTAAGTTATGTTGACTACTTTTGAGCAAGTCATATTTATTCAATGCGCCATCTTCTGAGGAATACATACCTCTTTCTTTCAGGTATTCGATAACTTTCTGAGAAGACAGTGGTAATAACATGTATGATGTCCTACTTGGTAAAAGTACCGTTGCTTGAGATGAATTTGGCAGTTTCGATACACAGCAAAAATTGAACCAATCTATTCATATCTTATCTATCAAATTAAAACCTGCCATAATGGCAAGATAACTTGATTTTTTAATTTAAATTAGGCTGCTAAATACTGTATAGCCTTGAGTTTTCACAGCCCAATAGCAGCAATAAAACAACTATCCACAGATGGATATGAGCAAATTTAAGCATTGATTACTGGCTGATGCTCTTTGGTTCTACTGATACAATTCTGCAAAAATGTATTATTAATTACAAAATACATCATTTCTCGTGGGGCTAATTATTGACTAAGAGTAATTATGATTCTCAATACTTAGACTAGAAGTACCAGCATCCTCAACCCCATAATTATATACAGCCCTATTTTTATAGATCATCACCAACGCCAAAAAACCGGATATTTTCAGCAAGTCAAAGATTAAGAATTTATCCCGGAGCAACCGGTTTCAGGGGAGACAAAGATCACACATTCACATTCACGGAGTCTATGTTAACGGCCATGTAGATTTTGACTTTACTACCAGGGTTAGCAGACAATTGACCATAGTGCCTTATTTAAACTACCCTGTTAATTGATGGATAATCCAGCGATGCCACGTAATTCATCCTATAGCCATAGCCAGGTTCAATTTCTCCAATGTCAAGCAGCATCACTTTTACTCTACCAATCTGTATTGGAAAGCGAAGTGGGGATGGCATTTCTTGACCTGTTGCAAGCTATACGTTACACTGATGCCGATGCACGGAGTTGTCTCAAAGCTTATGGCAGTTATTTTTATGCCTTAAGTGCTAAACATCAAAATTGGGAAGACTACCTAATTAGTCAAATTCTCCGTAGTGAGAATCCTTTTAGTAAACTGTTCAACAGCAAGACGTTGAAGATTTACCCCGGTCGTTACTAGCAGCAGTGGAGCATGATTTACAGGTGTTGCAGAATCTTTATGAATGTAGTAGTGCTTCTTTGAGCGAGTGGGTGCAAACTGTAGCTCAGTTACCCATTTCACCTATTGTCTGGTACACAGAGCAAAACATTGGTATAGAGACAAAGTTCAAAGTATTACTACAAAAGTTAGATAATTGGGGTGATGCTGTGGAGGATTTGGCAGATCATTATCGCCAGTGTGGCACAGGCTTATTTGTAGAATATCATGCGTTGCGCTGGCAAGAAGGTAAGTTTGTAGGTATCAAGTACCCTGACCCGATCAACCTGAAAACTTTAGTGGGTTACGAGTCTCAACAAGAAACTTTAATCAAAAATACAGAGTTTTTATTATCAGGAGAGGTGGCACAGCATATACTACTTTACGGTAGTCGGGGGTCGGGTAAATCTTCTGTGGTCAAAGCTTTGTTAAATGAGTATGGCGATCGCCATCTACGTTTGCTGGAAGTCGCAAAATCTGATTTGCACAATTTGCCCAAAATTGTCGAGCAGTTGCGGGGAGTACCACAAAAATTTATTATCTTTGTTGATGACCTTTCCTTTGAAGAAGATGATGATGCTTTTAAAGCACTTAAGGTAGTTTTGGAAGGTAATTTGACTGCACGTCCCCAAAATGCGGTGGTTTATGCTACTTCCAACCGTCGCCACTTAATTCGCGAGTTTTTTACAGACAGACCCACACCCAAAGATCATGACGAAATCCACTCCTGGGATACAATGCAGCAAAAGCTTTCCTTTAGCGATCGCTTTGGTATCACTCTCACTTTTGCACCAGCGGATCAGGATACTTATTTAAAAATTGTCCAACATTTAGCAGCACAAGCCCAAATTGATATTACTCCCGAAGATTTAGAATATCAAGCATTACAGTGGGCAACCCGCCACAATGGTCGTTCTGGACGTACAGCAAGGCAGTTTATTGATTTCTTAAAAGCAGATTTAACAGTATCTCATCCCCATACAGATCACATCCCCTGAAATCATCACTTAAAATCGATGACAAGCCCCTATCATCATCTTTATTTACTTTTAATCTTACCCTATCCATACTAGATATGAAATCAATTACATGGTGATATCTCATTGTGCTACTCCCTAAAATCCACAAAGAATTATAGTTAGATATTTCACAATTATCTTGCTAAGTAATAATGACATTAAAACATACCTATCCTAACAACTCAAATACCCTGAGAAAAACCAATATGCCATCAGCAACCATCAGCAATCGATATATTCTAGGTATCGTCGCCTTTAGTATCAGCTTTGGTATTAGTCTTGTCCCCCAGTGGAATTTCAACCAAGCCTTAATCACCGGTATAATTACTATAATTTCTACCTATGCAGCCATATTATTTACAGATAAGCGCCGTGGGAATTATGAAATGATGATTTTAACTTCCAATCGCAAGCGCATTAAAGAAATGGAGGGACTAAAACGGCGGATTGTTCAAGAAGTTAATCAAATAGAAGAGATGCGTAACTTCTTGTACGCAGATTCACAAAGCTTGGAAAATCAAATATCAGAGTCTCGTATTCAAAGAGATAAAATTCATAGAGATTTAGGTATATTTGCAGCCCAAAAACAGCAGTTAGAAACCGATACCATTAACCTCAATGCTGAAATAGAAGCTCTGGAACAAAATAAAACAGAACTGCATCATACTTGCTCTCAACTCACAACCGAAAAACGTCGTATGGAGTTGAATTGTAATACCTTTCGCGGTGAAATTATGCAGTTGCAAAATCAAATCTATCAACTCCAGGAAGAAAAACAAGAACTTGAGACTAATGTCACTCTGTTAGATAGGCTCAAACCCCAACTAGAGGAAAAGATGTATGAACTGCGAACGGAAATTCAAGCACTAGAAACACAGATTAATGACCAAAAACAATTATTATTATCTACCAAAACTGAAACGGAAAATTTAGCCGAAAACCTCAATTACCTAGAAAATAAAATCACCGAAAAGCAATCAGAATTACAGCAACTCACATCAGAAATATCCTTATTGCAAGCAGAAAGAGACTCATTACAAAGCCAAGTATGGGAATTACTTCAACAACCAGAAACATTAAATCCAGAACTATCACCTGAAAATTGCCATGAAGATGGCAATGATGTGTTTCCTTTTACGGAGTTAATTGATTCTGTAGGGACAATCAATACATCTGAGATTTTACCTGAACAATGGCAGAAACTTTTAGAAATCCTCCCCAACCATGAAATTCAGGCGTTAAAAGCTATAGTAGAACAAGAGCATCCCCTGGTAACTATTGAGGAAATCGCCCAATCCAACAGTACCACCCCCAGTTTATTAATTGATTCTCTCAATGAACACGCCCAGGATGCTATTGGAGAACTAATAATTACAACTAATGGGGAACATCCTCAAGTGTCTGAAGAGCATATAGTTAACGCCAGAAAAATCCTGACTATGGATGAAAACCTCAGAGTTAAACAAGATTAATCTAATTAACTACTGCTATATGATTCATCGCCCCTTATTATTCTCGACTATGGCTGTAGATGTCTTTTCCAGTCTATAATTACTCTTTGAATGAATAAACACATAATAATAAAGCCAATCAATACTGATAATGGAGTTAAATAACTCCAAGAGTATGACATTTTATCTAAAATATGCCAGGGTAGGATAAAGATGAGCAGGTAAGTTAATCTGTGCATATTATGCCATTTCTTTTTTAAAAGTTTGACACTCCAATCATTAGAAGTAATTGCTAGTAAAGTTAGAATAAAAAATGAGAATATTCCTTGAAAGTAATGAATATAAGTAAGAGGATTTAAGAAATCAATATTGTGTTTAAACACTATCAGTAAACCATGGCTGCAAGCTAAAACATAGGATGCAATACCAATAATTCGCCGTTTTTTTCCTAACCAACGTAAGGTTTGATTTTGGCGCGTTTTGGGGAAAACAGTTTTGAATATACTTGGCGTTAAAGTCAATATGTAAGCTATCAGTGCCAATAAGCCAAAAAAGTTAGCCAGGGTTACAGACTGAACAGACATAGTTAAACTCTTTTAAGTAAATCTTGTATGGAACAATAATATACCATCTGTTCATGATGTCAAGTGCAAAAAATGCCCTAGATTAGGGCATTGTTCCAATTTATTCAACTAATAACCTATCCCATGGTGACAAATTCCTCAGCAGAGGTGGGATGAATACCGACTGTGGTATCAAAATCAGCTTTAGTAGCACCCATCTTCAGGGCGATCGCCACTCCTTGTATAATTCTTGTATAATTTAGGATGCCAGTTTAAGGCTGATATAGCGATTCAAGCTGACATTTTCCTCAGCTGCTTCTATAACTAATCTACGGTGAAGCTCCGGAGGAATACGAACCTGAAATTTACCACTGTAGTTTCTTTCTGCAATGGGTTCGGGAATCCTCTCATTATTCGCCGCCATATCAGCTACTACATCTTTTACCAAGTTTGTAATACCTTCAAGTGGAGTAGAACGATTTTCGTGGAGATAAGATAGAGTTTGTGAAATTATAGACAAATCTACAAAGTCACTTTACCAGGGGTAAACCTGATTGGAGTTACTCCTAACCCCTCTATCCCGTCTGCAAAAGCGTTCAGGACTGCTTTTCTTAATATGTTGTACGCCCCATTTAAATCAGCGTTTATTAACCTTCCATTGGAAGCTTTATACAACCCACGAGCTACTCTTCTACCACTAAATACACGTTCTGCCCCTTTTTGGTACTCCGGGATATTATCAAGGTCAAGAAAACTAGCCTTAGAGGTATAACTTTCTTCGTTGATAATAACTTTAACGCCAGCTAAGTTAGCTTTATAAACCAACTGCTCGATAAATTTATAGTGCGGTATCTGAACAAAATTTTGATTGTTACGCTTACCAATATTAATATCTTGCTTCCACTGTTTGTTGTTACCAATCACCAAAGTATCAATCTGATTTTGTCGAAGGTAATTAATAATGGTTCTACTAGCTTGGTGTAGATAGGTATCAACTTTACTATCTCTTTTGGTGAGAAGATTGGATATTTTGTTGGAGGTGTATCTATTGGGGTCTTGAGTTTGAAGCTTCGATTGGAGTTGGGCTTTTTGTTTATTAAAGAATTGATTGGTTGACTTTAATGGGCGACCATTAATAATCAACGGCTGAAAGCCTTTTTTGTTTGAAGCTATGGTGGCCAGGTTATTAAACCCCAAATCGATAGCTGCAATATATTGATTCCTAACTGTGACTACTTCATTCTTTTCATAAACAGCCTCTACTACATAGAATCCACTTTTAGGTACTAATCTAAGTTCTTTAACTTTATTTTGAATAGCAGTTGAAATAGATATATTTGTACCTGAAGGTTGTAATAACCCTTTTTTTAACCCTTTTTTGCTAATACCCTGTGCCGGGTAAATGACCACACAACGACCTTTTGTTTTATGTTTATATCCAGGTAGTCTAGGCCGACCTTTGAACTTATCAGGGTTGGTCGTAAAAGAACTAATAGCTGCAAAATATGAAAGCCAGCATCTATCAACTAATTTAATGATTTGACAACTTACCTTTGCTGGCAAAGCTTTATAATCAACAGATTTTTTGATTAGGTGATAGGCTCCCGCATAATTAATATGCTTGTTGTTATGAATGTATTCCTGTCTAACTATGAAGTTAACAGCATTGTATAGGTTCTTCGATTTAAAGCAAAGTTCATCTATTTCTTTGTATGCTGGGTGACTTGGTTTAATAACATGACGCTCAATCAGATTCATTTTGTAACTCCTGAGTGATACGTTCTGTCTTTCTCTTTGCTCTTCTTAACCCATACATCCTTGCACTAAAGCATATTGGGTTAACCTTTCAGCTTGTCTTTCTAAGTTGTCTTTTGAACCATTATCAGAAACACGGCAGTAGATAGCTACAACTTTGTTAGGGTTTTGGTTAGTTTCAGGTAGATTAATAATTATGGTTCCTGTAGGTTATTGATAACCTGTGATTACGCCGGATTTGTACCAACGCCACGCAGTTCTATAACTTATCCCTACGCAGTTCTATAACTTATCCCTACCTTTTTTGCATAATCAGATAGTTTCATTCATTTAATGATCGTACATTCATAATAATATTATACTACAAATGTACATAAATGACTATAAATTCATTAAATTATTGTAGACCTGGAAATTCAGCACACAGTCCTACAAATTCTTGATCCTCCGTTGACCAAGTAACTCTATAGGTGTAGTGGTCGTGGTTAACCATCTTTCATTTCCTCAATTTTTTCAATCGCGCCCAAAACCTGCTTTACCTGATAAACCTTTGCTTTGCCATTTTTTTCTTGAATGTTAATGCGCGGAGTTCCAGACCAGGGTGTTTTATAGACCCAAAATAATGATTGCAAACCTTGACTAAATCGGCAAAGTTGACATTCTGAGGATTGTTTCTCAACTGAGCAAGGAGTTTCTCTATTTGTGCCATACGTCTTTTTTAATCGTTAACGTAATGACAGCTTTAAACGGCAAGTTGGTATTAACTTCTTTATATTAGTATTAATAGTAGTACTATGTCAAGGGTCAAGATTTATTGATCGGGCGTACAACCCCATCCCCTTGTGGGTGGGGCGTTTGACCCAACTAATAACCTATCGCATAGTGACAAATTCCTCAGCCGAGGTGGGATGAATACCGACTGTGGCATCAAAATCGGCTTTAGTAGCACCCATCTTCAGGGCGATCGCCACTCCTTGTATAATTTCAGCAGCGCTATTACCCACCATATGCGCCCCTAAAACCTTGTTATTACTTTGATCAACCACTAATTTCATCATGGTTTTTTCATCCTTACCGGCCAATGTATAATACATTGGTCTAAAGCGACTGCGGTAAACTTTAATCGCATTACCATATTTTGCCCTAGCTTCCGCCTCAGTTAAGCCAACCGTTGCCGCCTCTGGAGTAGTAAAAATTGCTGTAGGTACATTTTCGTAACTCATCCTACGGCACTTATTACCGAATACCGTATCTGCAAAGGCTCGCCCCTCATTAATCGCCACAGGAGTTAAATTAATATTATCTGTACAATCTCCTACCGCATAGATATTTTCTTCAGTAGTTTGACTGTATTGATCTACAATAATCGCGCCTTTACTATCGAGCTGAACCTGAGTATTTTCTAAACCTAACTTTTGCGTGTTGGGTTTACGACCAGTAGCTGCTAAACTCACCACATCCACAACTACCGTTTCCTCCTCCTCATCACCCCGACGGATTTTGACGTTAATACCCTCTGGGGTTTTTTCTATAGCGGTCAATTGGGAATTGGGGAGAATTTGAATACCATGCTTACCCATTCCTTCCTGAATTTCATTGCGTAAATCCTCATCAAAACCACGCAAAATCTTGTCATGACGAATTATCTGGGTAACTTCGCTACCCATACCATTGAGAATACAAGCAAATTCTGAACCGATGTATCCCCCCCCTAAAATCACTATGCGTTGAGGTTTTTCCTGCAAATGAAAAATATCATCGGAAGTAATAGCGTGTTCAATTCCGGGAATATCGGGCTTAATAGGATAACCACCTACTGCAATTAGAACTTTATCAGCAGTAACTTGACGCTCCCCCACCTGAATTGTATGAGCATCAATAAATGTACCGTATCCTTCCCAGACTTCTACTTGGGAATTATCCAGCATCTTTTGATAAATACCATTGAGGCGAGTTACTTCATTGTTAACCGCCGTGATCATCTTTTCCCAGTCCAGGGAACTTTCCACCGCACTCCACCCATATCCTTGAGCTTCTGCAAACAACTCAGGAAAATGGGATGCATAGACCATTAACTTTTTAGGGACACAGCCACGATTTACGCAGGTTCCGCCTAGTCGGTCAAACTCAGCCACCCCTACCTTAGCTCCATATTCCGCCGCACGTCTAGCGGTGGCAATACCACCAGACCCAGCACCAATCACAAATAAGTCGAAATCGTAACTCATGTGTCCCTCAAATTTTAGATTTCAATCTGGGGAAAGGGCAATGCCCAATTCCCAGTCCCTTAAAATATTACACACCAGTAGGAGTTTTAAGCTCCTTTGAGGTAATTGAGCATGGTATCTGCATCGGAAACTTCAAATGGGTCTGTAGGACAGTTATCCTCGTAACCAGGCTCAATGAAAATCTTTTCAATTTTGCAGTCATTCACTACCATTGAGTAGCGCCAAGACCGCAGACCAAAGCCCAGGTTAGACTTATCAACTAACATCCCCATTTTCCGGGTAAATTCCCCATTGCCATCGGGTAATAAAAATACCTTATCAGCCCCCTGTTGTTTACCCCATTGGAACATAACAAAGGCATCATTCACAGATACACAAATGACTTCATCAATACCCAGGGCTTTGAATTGGTCATACAGTTCTTCATAACGGGGAAGGTGAGAAGTAGAGCAAGTGGGGGTAAAAGCTCCAGGTAGTGAAAATACTACTACACGCTTACCACCAAAAATATCTTGTGTGGTGCGGTCTTGCCAACGGAATGGGTTTGGTTCACCAATCGACTCGTCACGCACCCGGGTTTTAAAGACAACATTGGGAACTTTTTCGATCACAGCCATAGTAATATTATCATCACTTAGAATTATCTCAGAATAATTCTTATTTAGGAAAATTTCAATAGTTATAAATACTTAAATATTCAATTGGTAAACACATAATACTAATTTATTACTGGCGGTGACTATAATAGGGACATCGTTAAAATGCAAAATGTAGCAGTAAATATGCAGCAAGAGGCACACACAATTATTCAAACCTTGAAATCTAAAGGTTTGAGGGTGACTCCTCAGAGGTTTGCAGTTTATGCAAATTTGTTATCTCGGTGTGATCACCCTACAGTTGAGACCATCCTGGCGGATATCAACAAAGAGTTTCCCGTGTCATCCCAGGCGACTATTTACAGTTCTCTACAAGCTCTGCGAGAGGTGGGTCTTGTCCGGGAGGTATTACTAGAAGAGGGGGTTTGTCGCTATGATGCCAATGTAGAACCCCATCATCACTTTTACTGTAGTCGGTGTGGTGCAATTGAAGATATTCCTTGGGAAAAATTTCAATGTATAGATATTAATAACTTAACGCCGGGTATACACTGTGAAAGCTATGAGGTGATTGTTAGGGGTTGGTGCGATGGACGCAGAGGAAATCTCTGCCCTACAGAATAAATAATTACTCCAGAATGATTGAATCATCCTGGAGATTACTGATATTAAACTACAGTTGCAGCTACTTCTTGGCGCAGTTGTTCCACTAATTGATGCAAGTTACCTGTATTTAGACGATAACTCAGAGGATGAGCAATCAACCGCGCCGTACTTTCATACAAGGTAGTAATTTCTACTAAACCATTTTCCCGTAGAGTCCGCCCAGTAGAAACTAAATCGACAATCGCCTCTGACATTCCTGTAATGGGCCTAGTTCCACTGAACCATACAGGGGTACAATTTCTATAGGTAGGTCTAGACTATGGAAATATTCACGAGCGCAATTAACATACTTAGAAGCAACTCGACCATGGGGAGGTAAATCTAAAGGTGATTTATAGGCACTAGATGCTTTGACAGCCACCGACATTCGACAATGACCGAACTGTAAATCAACTAAATGTGCAACTTGGGGTTTTTTCTCCCGCAGCACATCATAACCAATAATCCCCAACTGTGCCTGACCATATTCTACATATACAGGTACATCTTGTCCCCGCACCAGTAGCCCTGTGGCTCGCCCACTAGCGTCGGGAATTTGCAGTTGACGCATTCCAGAATCTAAAAAAGCGCTAAAATCCAATCCTACAGACTTGAGTAGGCGGATGCTATTTTTGAGTAGTTCCCCTTTGGGCAATGCTACAGTTAACATTTTCTTTTTGGCAGTTAATTTATCTTGAGAATATCTTGATTGCTTACCATAAGCAGCATGAGAATTTTATTAGTTGACGATGAAATTGAACTGACTGACCCCTTAAGTCGCCTGTTAACCCGGGAGGGTTACAGTGTCGATGTAGCTTATGATGGTGTCCTAGGTAGCCAATTTGCCACAGCAGCTACTTATGATTTACTGATTTTAGATTGGATGCTACCAGGGAAAACAGGTTTAGAGATTTGTCAGGAGTTGCGCCGCCAAGGTAAAATTACACCGGTACTATTTCTCACAGCCAAGGATACTCTAGATGACCGTGTACAAGGTTTAGATGCAGGTGCTGATGATTATTTAGTCAAACCCTTTGAACTGCGAGAATTATTAGCGCGGGTCAGGGCCTTGTTACGTCGTGCTGGTTCCCCCACCCATGAAACCACCCTGGGACCCTTGATTGTGGGTGATTTACAACTAGATTATCAAAATCAAGTGGCTTATCGTCAAGGACGGGTGATTGAGTTATCTCAAAAGGAAACTCAATTGCTAAAATACTTTATGGAAAATACAGGTAACCTACTCACCCATACCCAAATTTTACAAAATCTCTGGCAGCAAGATCAAGAACAGCCAAATAGTAATGTGATCGCTGCTTTGATTCGCCTACTGCGGCGGAAAATTGAACTAGGTAAAGAACAACCACTTATTCATACTGTTTACGGGAAAGGCTACCGTTTCGGAAGGTGAACCTCAAGTTTTTTATTTGCATTTGTAGTTTTTCTCGCAGTTGTTGTGCTTCCTCATAGGTAGCTTGACGTTTTTGGGCTGGTTTGATTTTTTCTAGAGGTTGGATAAAGTAATTAAGGTGGGTTCTCATTGCCCAGACTCCCATGGAGGGAAATATAATTAGAACAATTACTAATGGTGATATCGGTAGGAAGGGTAGTTTAAATATTTTTTGCAGTTTCTTGATGTTGACTGTCCAGGGATGCAATGATTCATTACCAATACACAAAACTGGCAAAATTGGCACTTGATAGCGATCGCTCAGTTCCATAAAACTGATATTGAATTTTTGCAGTTGATAGCGTTGACTCCAACCTTTGAGAGGTCTCGCGTAATCCTTCGGGAGCGTATAATAAGGTTTTCCCCTGGGCGATCGCCGTTTCAAAGTCATTCCTGTTAGCTCGCACAGCACCCAAAACCCTTGACCATTGCGGCGGTAACCACCACACCACCCAAGGATGTTCAAATAATGATACCCCCGCTAAAGGTTGTACTCTCCAACCCCGCGCTTCCCCTAATAAATAACCCAAACAGATAAAGTCCCAGGGAAAACACATCCCCGCATGATTCATCGCCACAATTATCGGACCTGTGCTGGGTAAGTTCTCGATTCGCTGCAATTTTGCCCGAAAATAATATTTTACAATCGGAGCCAACACCTCTTCCCGAAATGCCTGTTGATAGTTGGGGTTAAATTCCGCCAGATCATTTCTGGGTGAACGACAACCCAAACGCAACCACCGCATCAAAAAAGCTAGATAAAATCCCCCAGGAATTAAGAACAGTAGATATTCCAACCCCCGCCAACCATCGGGATCTGTATGATAATGTTGCCAGTGGCGATTAAATAAGATCAGCCAACCGGGAGGATACCATAAACAAAACCAGTCAAACCAGGTAAATTGATATTTATAGCTTTGGTTCATCATAACTACTGAGTAGATGCGATGACAGTCTGATTCAGTATACCTTTTTCTTTTAGACCCTCCCCCAGAATCAAGCTAATGATAAGTAAAACTTACATAAAGCATAATTTTTATTAAAAAAATACCCCTTGCCAAACATTTGTAAACAATTGTAAAGTAGTGTCATAGACAGAAAACAAACCTGTCTCATTCATACATACATAACCGCAATCATAAACAAATGACCACAACCTTACAGCAGCGCCAAAGCGCCAACGTATGGGATCGCTTCTGCGAATGGATCACCAGCACCGAAAACCGGATTTATATCGGTTGGTTCGGCGTACTCATGATCCCCACCCTCCTAGCTGCTACCACCTGCTTCATCATCGCCTTCATCGCTGCTCCTCCAGTAGACATCGATGGGATCCGCGAACCAGTAGCTGGCTCCTTAATCTACGGAAACAACATCATCTCTGGTGCTGTTGTTCCTTCCTCCAACGCCATCGGCTTGCACTTCTACCCCATCTGGGAAGCAGCTTCCTTAGATGAGTGGTTGTACAACGGTGTCCTACCAGTTGGTAATTTTCCACTTCCTGATTGGCGTAGCTTGCTACTTAGGACGTGAGTGGGAACTATCCTACCGCTTGGGTATGCGTCCTTGGATCTGTGTAGCCTTCTCAGCACCCGTAGCAGCAGCTACCGCAGTATTCTTGATCTACCCCATCGGTCAAGGTTCATTCTCTGATGGTATGCCTTTAGGTATCTCAGGAACCTTCAACTTCATGATTGTGTTCCAAGCAGAACACAACATCTTGATGCACCCCTTCCATATGTTGGGTGTAGCTGGTGTATTCGGTGGTTCCTTGTTCTCTGCAATGCACGGTTCCTTGGTAACCTCCTCATTGGTACGTGAAACAACCGAAACCGAATCTCAAAACTACGGTTACAAGTTCGGTCAAGAAGAAGAAACCTACAACATCGTAGCTGCTCACGGTTACTTCGGTCGCTTAATCTTCCAATACGCTTCCTTCGACAACAGCCGTTCACTACACTTCTTCCTAGCTGCTTGGCCTGTAATCGGTATCTGGTTCACCTCTTTGGGTGTCAGCACCATGGCGTTCAACTTGAACGGTTTCAACTTCAACCAATCAGTAATTGACTCTCAAGGTCGCGTCATCGCTACCTGGGCTGATGTCATCAACCGCGCTAACCTGGGTATGGAAGTAATGCACGAGCGTAACGCTCACAACTTCCCCTTAGACTTGGCTGCTGGTGAAGTTGCTCCTGTTGCTTTGACTGCTCCTGCAATCAACGGCTAAGAGATTCAGGTTCAGAAATTTAATTAATACTTTCTCTGCTCGACTAAGGCGCTCTTCCTACCGGATGGGCGCTTTTAGTTTTTTGCCAAGGTGGAAATCAGCACTTTTGACACGTCTAAAGCTACAGTGTAAACACATCCTAAGCCAGAGGGAGTTTCCAGCCCTGAAAGAAAGATTCAAACTGACGTAAACCCACAAACTAAATCTGGCAAGGGTGGACTGGGCATATATCAAAAATTGGGTAGCCTAATGAAACATTAATAGGTGTGGATTAATGCCTTTGCCACAGTTTGATGGTGTTATCGCTCTTTGAGGGTAGCGATTGAGCGCCCTCTGGCGACATCTCACAGTTGTATGGTGTGATCCTCACTCCCAGAGGCTAAGATTTTACCATCCGGGCTGAATGCTACTGAATAAACGGAATCTGAATGTTTGAGGACTTTTTTTAATGAAAATGAAGGTGAACTGGTAATGACACTTATAGGATTAGTGGGAAACAAACCATAGCGCATATAAGTATAAATTTGAGTTCCCATTAATCCTAGTAGGGTACTAAATAATAATACTTTTCCCTTACCAAAATATTTCATAGGTAGGTTACCACTGGTAGTTAATTTATTCTTGGGTACATTATATAATGAGGTGTTACCTGATACTTGTCAGGTGTAAAGGTAATTAGGCGGGGTTCAAGCTTGATTTGACTTTCTTCTAGTAGGTCGGATACTAAAATCTATTCAGTCCTCACTTTCAGGTATCTTTGTAGCTACAGTGAGTTTAACATCTCAATTAGTTCTTGATACATAGCAGTATCACCTTGATTGCGGTACAATTGCGCTGCTCTTTGTAAGTCTTCCCTGGCTTTGTTGATGTCTCCTAGCTGAAAGTAAACAAAATTGCGATTGTTGTAAGCATCAGCATAATTAGGATTAAGTCTAATAGCTTGGGTGTAATCAGTCAGGGCTAAATCCCATTTCTGCTGGTCATAGTAAACAAAACCGCGACTGTAGTAAGCTTCAGCTAAATTAGGATTAAGTCTAATAGCTTTGTTATAATCAGCCAGAGCTAAATCCTGTTTTTTCTGCCTATGGTAAACATCACCGCGATTGATGTAAGCATCAGCATCATTAGGATTAAGTTTAATAGCTTGGTTGAAATCAGCCAGTGCTAAATCCTGTTTTTCCTGGTACTCGTAACCAAAACCGTGATTGATGTAAGCATCAGCTTCCTGGTACTCGTAAACAAAACCGCGATTGATGTAAGCTTGAGCATCATTAGGATTAAGTTCAATGGCTTTGTTATAATCAGCCAATGCTAAATCCCATTCCCCCTGGTCATAGAAAACATCACCGCGATTGATGTAAGCCTCAGCATCATTAGGATTAAGTTTAATAGCTTGGTTGAAATCAGCCAGTGCTAAATCCCATTTCTGCTGCGTAAGTCTTGATTTTATTAACTCCGACAATGACCATACTTTTACTGTTTTATCGTAACCACCACTTACAAGAGTTTTGCTATCTGGACTGAAAGCAAGTGATTGTACAAAAGATAAATGCCCATAAAGCGTAATCATTTCTCTTCCAGTTTGCAGTTCCCATAATTTAATAGTTTTGTCATCACTTCCAGTAGCAAATATTGTGCCATCTGGACTGAAAGAAAGGGCGGGAATTGGACGAGAATGGCCATTAAGAGTTTTAATTTCCTTTCCTGTTGCTACATTCCACAATTTAATTGTTTTGTCATTACTGCCACTGACGAGGGTTTTTCCATCAGGACTAAAACTAACAGTACGAACGCCATCTGATGCCCAGCAAGAGTTTTAATTTCCTTTCCTGTTTCTATATTCCATAATTTAATTGTTTCGTCCAAAATGCCACCGCCACTAGCGAGAGTTTTTCCATCAGGACTAAAGCTAACAGTATGAACCCTATTTGAATGCCCAGTAAGAGTTTTAATTTCCTTTCCTGTTGCTACATTCCACAATTTAATTGTTTGGTCATTACTGCCACTGGCGAGGGTTTTTCCATCAGGACTAAAGCTAACAGTACGAACCCAATCTGAATGCCCAGTAAGAGTTTTAATTTCCTTTCCTGTTGCTACATTCCATAATTTAATTGTTTTGCCCAAACTGCCACTGGCGAGGGTTTTTCCATCAGGACTAAAGCTAACAGTAAAAACAAAATCTGAATCATTAAGAGTTTTAATTTCCTTTCCTGTTTCTATATTCCACAATTTAATTGTTTGGTCATCACTGCCACTGGCGAGGGTTTTTCCATCAGGACTAATAGCCACTGAATTAACGGCAGCAATTCCACCTTCATGACTAAGGTTATGACGAGCAATACATGATGGATTACTAATTTCAGTAAAATTAGGGTTAATACTTAGTGCTTTCTGACAATCTTTAGTAGCTTTTTCGTAGTCACCTAAAGCAGCCATAGCAACTCCTCGGTTGTAATAAGCTGCAACATACTCAGAGTCATGATTAATCGCTTCGTTAAAATCATTAACTGCTTTTTGATATTTTTTTAAATTTAAATTAGCTATACCTCGTTTATAATAAGCATCTGCATAATAATCAGCAGCATCTTGATTCTTAGTATCAATCACTTTAGTAAAATTTTGAATTGCATCCTCATAATTTTTTAATTCTCCCTTAACAGAACCAAGTTTAAAATTTGCAACTGGGTCTTTAGGATCAAGGTATGTAATTGACTCTGTTAAATCTGCAATTGCTTTCTCAAGTTCTCCTTGTTGAATATAGATAGTAGCACGACCTATATAACCATTAATAAGGTTAGGATTGCGTTCAATTGCAGTATTGAAATCATCGAGAGCTTTTGGATATTGTTCCAGCTTAACATAAACAGCAGCTCGTCCAAGCAATGGGTCAATGTATCTCTTTCTATCCTCATTAATATTTTTAAGTTTGGGATCAACTTCCATTGCCTTTGTTATAATATTCCATCGCTCTTCTCTGAAATTCTTCTGCTTGTTCATGATATCTTCGTGATCTTCGTGCATTACCATAAAACTTACTTTCTTCTACTGCTTGATCTTCCATTATTGTTTGAATATCACCTAACTTAGAATAAATCTTACCTAATGCTACATACGCTTCTGCAAAATTTCCAGTTTTACTTAATGCCAGATTAAAATTTTTAATTGCTTCATCATAATCATTACGCTCTATAGCTTTCACACCCTCTTCGTAGAAAATCAAGGAACTATATATAGGATTAGATGCACTATAGTCGTTCTTAATCAAATTAATTTCTACTTTATCCACAAAAAAATTAATATCACCTATTAAAGATAGGTAAGGAGTAAGTTTAATAGTGGGTACTAAAGTATGTATTAAATTTGGATTATTTTCAAAATTTTTTGATAAATCCAGTGATTTTGATAAATCCAGTGATTTTAATTTTTTTGATAAATCAATCAGTGATTTTAAAGAAGCTCTAAAAATAGAGTTGTCAGACAATAAAGAAGCTTTAACAACAGAATTATCAGGTAATACAGAATTGCTTGAGGCTACAAGCTGACCAGAAGTGATAGGGCTATTAGAATTATTAGCAATGCCAATTATTTTCTGATAATTTACTTGATTCACCAGTAATGCTGGTAAAGCAGCCTCGGCTGATCTGATAGTATTTAAAGACAACCCAGGCATACTAATTTCTGTCATACTGATAATTAATGACAGCAAGATGCACAATGTAAATTTTAATAATTGCTGTACTTTGCTTAGATTTAGTTTTTCCATGCGATTTATACTTTAAAAAAATCAATTTAATCAATTTTTACGTAAGCATTCAGGGGGGTGTAAATAAGACGAAAAATTGTGTCAATACTTCGGGAGAAAGAGTTATTCGGGCATCCACGGACAATCGTATCATATTCGTTTTCGTTTACACAATTTAAATAGATGAAATTTATAATACCACGCTCTGGACATAATTAAATGACACATTTATTTTAGTCAATCTCGGTAATACTGTTTAGGTAATCTTGTCATCTACCTAAAGATAGATTTTTGCGAATATAAAAATTTTAGAGTAGTATTGACCCCTCACCTTACAAAGGGATGGGGGTATATGGCTTACAGCAGCGCTTCGCCTAAATACTGTTGTAATGCACTAGTTAACTATTACGGAAGTTCAATTAAAATAGCTGAAATAGTGATTCTCATGTATTGAACCTCGGTCGTTTGCTGGGTAAAGCTTTCAGGAGTTCTGTTAGTATGCTAAAGTCCATTTCAGCCGTTAAATTTTCTGAACCTCGGAAAGTGCCTCTAGACTTCTTACTGGGACTGTGTTTAAAATGGAGGGAACCGCTTCCCTCTGGGAAGTGGAATTAATGGAAACAGCAGGTTTAGGTGAAAAGGGGAGGGGCGGCGGCGGCCCCACTCAACCGCTTCCCTCTGGGAAGTGGAATTAATGGAAACTATTAACCGCAAGTAGTGGTAAACTAAAAATAGCAAAGGTAACCGCTTCCCTCTGGGAAGTGGAATTAATGGAAACACTAGCCAGAATTATTCTTAAGAAGGCTATAGCTAAAAACCGCTTCCCTCTGGGAAGTGGAATTAATGGAAACGCCATTGAGCTTAATGGATGTTAACCCCTGAGATTTTGCGATAACCGCTTCCCTCTGGGAAGTGGAATTAATGGAAACCTACTATCTAAGGAAATGCGCCCCGGCGCATCTTAATCTTAACCGCTTCCCTCTGGGAAGTGGAATTAATGGAAACTGGTAAAAATAGGCTATTCCAAAGACCCGGAACAAAAGACCGCTTCCCTCTGGGAAGTGGAATTAATGGAAACTGTCTGTAAAAGTCATTACAGGCGGTTTCTATATATGGCTGGTTCCCACTCGCTGGGAACATTAATCGAATGGAAACCCTGTGTGCTTGACGGATTTAATGTATGCACTATACTGCCAGTAGTATAAACAAAACAATGAACCAGCAAATCAATAAACCACTTTCGGAAAAACCCGCAGGTTATTTTCTTGCAGTTTTAGGTGGAACTCTTGGTGCTCCACTTGGATGGATTACTTCACCGATAGTTCTGTTGATACTTAATAATGTAATGAAGAAAAAGGACGACAAGCAACCGAATAGATTTCTGGTATGGAGTTTGATTGGAATTGTAGGTGCTCCTATTTCTCTTGCTCCAGTTATTAGCAATATGAATACAGCAAGCACCTCCAGTAGCAATACATCAATCACTTCAAGCAGTAATCCAGAACCATCACACACAGCACCAAAAGATACATCTGGTGTAAATATGGAAAACTACAGTAAAATCCAAACAGGAATGTCTTACGAAGAAGTTGTTGCTATTCTCGGCAAGCAAGGGGAAGAGATGAGTAGCACTGATATTGCTGGATACAGAACTGTTATGTATAAGTGGGATGGAGATACGGGTTTTGGTGCAAATATGAATGCAATGTTCCAGAATGGAAAGTTAATTCAGAAGGCACAGTTTGGTCTAAAATAATTACGCACCTATTGCTTGCGGGTAATTCTCCAAATAACAGAAGAACCTTCGTGCTCCTTATGGAAGGTGAAACTGAGTTTTTTGGTTTCACTCTTCCAAGACCTAACTGTATTGCTGTTTAATCCAAGTATTGTTCCCACTCGCTGGGAACATTAATCGAATGGAAACAATGAAACCGTCTGTAATAGCTTTTACAGGCGGTTTCTATATATTTCTGCTACCCAAATACTGAGGAATATCGCCAAACCCCGCCACTGTTTTACTGACTCCATGCTATTGGCGAGGTTCCACTTGTCGCTATTTGGCGAGGTTCAAAAAAGTTTGTCAATATACCTATCTAGGTCATTACGCTTAATGCGCCAGGCTCTCCCAACTAACTTGGCTTTTAGCTCCCCACCAAGCGATCGCCTCTTTGAGAAACTCCTCCAGAATTGAGCTAATGATAAGTAAAACTTACATCAAGCATAATTTTTATTAAAAAAATACCCCTTGCCAAACATTTGTAAACAATTGTAAAGTATTGTCATAGACAGAAAACAAACCTGTCTCATTCATACATACATAACCGCAATCATAAACAAATGACCACAACCTTACAACAGCGCCAAAGCGCCAACGTATGGGATCGCTTCTGCGAGTGGATCACCAGCACCGAAAACCGGATTTACATCGGTTGGTTCGGAGTCCTCATGATCCCCACCCTCCTAGCTGCTACCACCTGCTTTATTATCGCCTTCATCGCTGCTCCTCCTGTAGACATCGATGGGATCCGCGAACCAGTAGCTGGCTCCTTAATCTACGGAAACAACATCATCTCTGGTGCTGTTGTTCCTTCCTCCAACGCCATCGGCTTGCACTTCTACCCCATTTGGGAAGCAGCATCCTTAGATGAGTGGTTGTACAACGGTGTCCCTTACCAGTTGGTAATTTTCCACTTCCTGATTGGCGTAGCTTGCTACTTAGGACGTGAGTGGGAACTATCCTACCGCTTGGGAATGCGTCCTTGGATCTGTGTAGCCTTCTCAGCACCCGTAGCAGCAGCTACCGCAGTATTCCTCATCTACCCCATCGGTCAAGGTTCATTCTCTGATGGTATGCCTTTAGGTATCTCTGGAACCTTCAACTTCATGATCGTGTTCCAAGCAGAACACAACATCCTGATGCACCCCTTCCATATGTTGGGTGTAGCTGGTGTATTCGGTGGTTCCTTGTTCTCTGCAATGCACGGTTCCTTGGTAACTTCCTCCTTAGTACGTGAAACAACCGAAACCGAATCTCAAAACTACGGTTACAAGTTCGGTCAAGAAGAAGAAACCTACAACATCGTAGCTGCTCACGGTTACTTCGGTCGCTTAATCTTCCAATACGCTTCCTTCAACAACAGCCGTTCACTACACTTCTTCTTAGCTGCTTGGCCTGTAATCGGTATCTGGTTCACCGCTCTGGGTGTAAGCACCATGGCGTTCAACTTGAACGGATTCAACTTCAACCAATCAGTAATTGATTCTCAAGGTCGCGTCATCGCTACCTGGGCTGATGTCATCAACCGCGCTAACCTGGGTATGGAAGTAATGCACGAGCGTAACGCTCACAACTTCCCCTTAGACTTGGCTGCTGGTGAAGTTGCTCCTGTTGCTTTGACTGCTCCTGCAATCAACGGTTAAGAAGTTAAGCTTAAGAGAATTAAATAATACTCTCTCTGATTGATCAAAGCGCTCTTCCCAACGGAAGGGCGCTTTTGATTTTGGGCTGAATTTCCTAAATCACCTGCAATCTAAATTTATAAAACTTTGTATATTAGCTAACTTTTTAATAGTAAACTATCAAACTAACATCAAATACTGTAGATAAGCAGTGTAATAAATTCATCCGAATATGACTCAACAATTTAACCGAAGGAAGTTTTTACTTTATAGTTCTGCAACTATCGGTACTAGCCTTTTGCTCAAGGCTTGCGGGAATGAATCACCCAATGAATCACCCACTGCTACTGATAGCGGTGACACCATCAAAGTAGGTATTTTACACTCCCTCAGCGGGACAATGGCGATTAGTGAAAGAAGCGTTGTTGATGCTGAAAGATTAGCAATTAAAGAAATTAATGCTGCTGGTGGTGTCTTAGGTAAACAAATTGAGGCGATTACTGAAGATGGCGCTTCTAACTGGGATACCTTTAGAGAAAAGGCTACCAAACTAATTGATCAAGATCAAACTGTTGTCATTTTTGGTTGTTGGACCTCTGCTAGTCGCAAGAATGTTAAACCGGTGTTTGAGAGTAAAGACCATATGCTCTGGTACCCGGTACAGTATGAGGGTCAAGAATGTTCTAAAAACATTTTCTATACTGGTGCGATTCCCAATCAACAAATTGAACCATCTGTTGACTGGATGTTGAAAAATAAAGGCAAAGAATTCTTTTTAGTTGGTTCTGACTACGTTTTTCCCCGGACTGCAAACACCATCATTAAGGCTCAATTGGAGGCTTTAGGTGGAAAAACTGTTGGTGAGGATTATTTACCACTAGGTAACGTAGAAGTTACACCTATTATCTCTAAAATTAGGCAAGCTTTACCCAATGGTGGTGTAATTTACAACACCCTCAATGGTGATAGTAATGTGGCATTTTTCAAACAATTAAAAGGGGCTGGATTAACAGCAGATAAATATCCCTCTATGTCTGTAAGTATTGCAGAAGAGGAAGTTAAAGCTATTGGTGTTGAATATCTCCAAGGTCACTATGCAGCTTGGAATTACTTTCAAACAGTAGACACACCTGCAAATAAAAAGTTTGTAGAAGCTTTTAAAAAAGAGTATGGTGCAGACCGGGTAATTAACGACCCCATGGAAGCAGCATACGTCGCCGTTTATTTATGGAAACAAGCGGTAGAAAAAGCTGGGACAACTGACTTAGATAAGGTGCGCGCTGCGGCCTATGGTCAAAGTCTAGATGCGCCAGAAGGTACGGTGACTATGAACGCCAATCATCACTTGTCTAAAATTGTCCGCATTGGTCAAGTGAGACAAGATGGTTTATTTGATATTGTCTATGCTACCCCTGCACCAGTGGAACCAATTCCCTGGAATCAATTTGTTCCAGAAACTCAAGGATTTGGCTGTGATTGGTCAGACCCAGCTAAAGGTGGTAAGTACAAGCAAGTTTAAGTTAATAGTCAATAGTCAATAAGTATTGACTATTGATATTTCTTGAGGATAAATAAGTGTTAATAGGTGTCTTAGAAGCTTTATTTAATGGTATTAGTATTGGGGCAGTATTATTAATTGCTGCTTTGGGACTAGCCATTATATTTGGTTTGATGGGCGTGATTAATATGGCCCATGGTGAATTGATGATGTTGGGAGCTTATGCCACTTTTGTGGTACAAAATGGCTGCAAACAGTTGGGCGGAGTGTGGTTTGATTTTTATATATTTTTGGCTTTGATTATTGCTTTTCTATTCACTGCTCTTGTGGGGTTAGTCTTAGAACGGGGCGTGATTCGTTATCTGTATGGAAGACCTTTAGAAACTCTCCTCGCTACTTGGGGGGTGAGTTTAATTTTCCAACAGTTGGTTCGCAGTGTGAATTGGTTATTAGTAATTGGTATATTCCTATTTTGTCTGTTGTTTTTTGGAGGTTTACGGGTTTTAAATACTCGGAGTAGTGGGGGGAAAGTTAGTAAATGGTTTGTAGGATTGTTGTTGTTACTATCTCTGGGAATAACAATAACAATGGGAAATTTATTGAGTGAGCAACAGGTATTTAGTCAACCTTGGTTTGGCGCTCAAAATGTAGATGTGACGGCTCCTGGTTGGTTGCAAGGGGGAATGTCTGTAGGTGGTCTCCAATTACCATTTGCTCGCTTGTTTATTATGGCTTTGACAATAATCTGTGTAGCGGGAATTTATCTATTTTTACAGCGTTCTAACTGGGGATTAAGGATTCGTGCTGTCACCCAAAATCGCAGTATGAGTGCTTGCTTGGGTATCCCTACTCAAAAAGTTGATGCTATCACTTTCGCTTTGGGGTCGGGTTTGGCTGGTGTGGCTGGTTGTGCTATTAGTTTACTGGGTTCTGTAGGACAAACACCGGACAAAATTATATTATTGATACCTTTATGGTGGTAGTGGTCGGTGGTGTGGGGAATTTAGCAGGAACTATTATGGCGGCTTTGGGAATTGGTACGGCTAATTTTTTAATTGGTTCTGGGACTCTAGCTTTGGTGTTATCTCCTATTCAACCTTTAGCTGATGTGTTGAATTTCTTTGCGACTACAAGCATGGCCAAGGTGTTAGTGTTTGCACTGATTATCACGTTTTTACAGTGGAAACCTGGGGGTATTTTTCCTCAGAAGGGTCGTACTGTTGATGTTTAAACCAGAAGGGACGCAGAGCATGAGTCGGAAGGGCGGACGGTTAATTTTAATTGAGATTGGGGTGGTGGTGGCGATCGCACTGATCCTGATTTTAATTATACCAGCAATGCTTTCGGGGTTTCGGTTGAATCTACTGGGGCGGTTTTTGTCCCTGGCCATTGTGGCTTTGGGTCTGGATTTAATCTGGGGTTATACCGGGTTGCTGAGTTTGGGACATGGGATTTTCTTTGGTTTGGGGGGATATGCGATCGCTATGTACCTAAAACTGCAAGTTCCCCCCGATGAATTACCTGATTTTATGGGGTTGTATGGCGTGAAAGAACTTCCTTGGTTTTGGTATCCTTTCTACTCTTTTCCCCTGGCCACAGTGGCGGTGGTGTTGATTCCCAGCCTACTAGCGGGATTATTAGGATACTTAGTATTTCGGAATCGCCTCAAGGGGGTTTATTTTTCCATATTAACCCAAGCCGCAGTGATTATATTTTTCAACTTCTTTAATGGTCAACAACAACTGTTTAACGGTACTAACGGACTCACAGGTTTTAGAACCTTGTTTGGGGTGAATGTCAGTGACTCCCAAACCCAATTCATTTTCTATACCCTCACGGTACTTGTTCTGGCCTTCACTTATGGGATTTGTCGCTGGTTGACAAGTGGACGCTTTGGGCGATTATTAATCGCTATTCGAGATGATGAAAGTCGGGTGCGATTTTCTGGCTATAACCCCACAGAATTTAAAGTTTTAGTGTTTGCGGTCTCCGGTGCGATCGCTGGTATAGCAGGAGCATTTTATACACTTCAAAGTGGGTCAGTATCACCCCGAACCATGGATATTGGGTTTTCTATTGAAATGGTGATTTGGGTGGCGGTGGGGGGACGCGCTACCTTAACCGGGGCGATAGTCGGTACTTTATTAGTCAATTATGCGCGCACTTTTTTAAGTGAACAATTTGCCGAAATTTGGCTATTTTTTCAAGGCGCACTATTTTTAATAGTCGTCACAGTCTTACCTGACGGTCTCATGGGATGGTTAAAAAAGCAACAGATTCCTTTTTTCCACCGCCCTGGCCCCATCCCCACATATCCTACCTTAGAAGCAGACCCAGAAGTGCAACATGAACGCGAAAATCTTGGAAACTGAAAACGTCACCGTCAGTTTTGACGGTTTTAAAGCTATCAATCAACTCAACTTTAGTATGGATGCGGGAGAGTTGCGGGTAGTAATTGGTCCCAACGGTGCAGGAAAAACCACCTTTCTGGATGTAATTACCGGGAAAGTACAACCAACCATTGGGAGAGTTTTATTCAAAGGTAAAAATCTGCGTTCTTTACCTGAACATGAAATCGCCCGCTTAGGAATTGGGCGGAAATTCCAAACACCGCGAATTTACTTAAACTTAACCCCCCGTGACAACCTAGAAATTACTATTAACCGCCACAAAAATGTATTTTCCACCCTATTTCATCCCTCTCATCCTACGGAAAATAATAGTATTAAAGGCTTATTAGAAACAGTTGGTTTAACCCCTAAAGCAGACATTCCCGCCGGGTTACTCTCCCACGGAGAAAAGCAACGTTTAGAAATTGGGATGTTAGTAGCACAGTCCCCCGACTTATTACTAGTTGATGAACCAGTTGCAGGGTTAACAGATGAAGAAACCTACAACATCGGACAACTACTATTAACACTCGCCCAAAGCCATTCAATTCTAGTCATTGAACACGATATGGAATTTGTCCGCCAAATTGCCAAGACGGTAACAGTATTACATGAAGGTTCCGTACTATGTCAGGGGAGTTTTGCACAAGTCCAAAATGACCCCCGTGTAATCGAAGTATATCTAGGAGAACAGCCAGAATAAAACTGCTGTTTTTTAACCCCTAGGGTCTGGAGCTTAGATAAATCATAACTGCCATTGAGAATCAAAAAACTGATGCTAAAAATTTCTCAACTTAACGTTTACTACGGTGAAAGCCATATTTTACGCAACGTAGATTTAAGCGTACCACCAGGGCAAATGATCTGCTTAATTGGACGTAATGGCGTAGGTAAAACCACTCTACTTAAAACAATTATGGGGTTACTCTCACCCCGCAGTGGCACAATTAACTTAAATGCAGAATTAATCAACTCCAAATCTCCAGACCAAAGGGCAAAACTGGGAATTGGTTATGTTCCTCAAGGACGAGAGATTATTCCCCGGTTGACAGTCAGAGAAAATTTGCTTCTAGGGTTAGAAGCTAGACCAAAAAACCGTAAAAAAGCAGAAATTTCCGAAGAAGTTTTTAGCTTATTTCCGGTGTTAAAAACTATGTTATCCCGCATGGGTGGTGACTTAAGCGGTGGACAACAACAACAGTTAGCGATCGCCCGTGCTTTAATGGGAGAACCACAGTTACTGGTCTTAGATGAACCCACCGAAGGTATACAACCCTCAATCATCCTGGAAATTGAAGCTGCAGTACGTCGCATCGTAGAAACCAAAGGGATTTCTGTGTTATTAGTAGAACAACACTTACACTTTGTCCGTCAGGCTGATTACTATTACGCCATGCAAAAAGGTGGGATTGTGGCCTCTGGTTCCACCACAGAACTGAGTCAGGATGTGATCCAAAAGTTTTTGGCTGTTTAAGTTTAATTTTGATTGGGTATTTTACCGTAAAGTCAAATCCTCACTACTAATACAGCGTGGATCTGGTAATGTAGCTTTTTCTGGCTCCCTGGGGAACCAAACCGCTGTGCGCTGACAAATTTTAACCAACATCAACATCACTGGGACTTCGATTAACACACCTACCACAGTGGCCAATGCAGCACCGGAATTTAAGCCAAACAACATCACAGCTGTAGCAATAGCAACTTCAAAGTGATTACTAGCTCCAATTAATGCAGCTGGTGCGGCATCTTCATAAGATATATTCAGTTTTAATGCTGCCACATAACTAATCAAGAAAATGAAATTAGTTTGAATAAATAGGGGTACAGCAATTAACAAAATGTGCAAGGGATTCTCAACAATCACTTCACCCTTAAAGGCAAATAGCAAGACTAAAGTAATTAACAAAGCAGTAATAGCAACTGGAGTGAGATACTTTAAAAACCGCCTTTCAAACCACTGTCTACCTTTGTGTTTAAAAATCCAATAACGGCTGTACATTCCTACCACTAAAGGTAAACCAACATAAATGATTACTGATAAAACTATGGTTTGCCAAGGTACTATTAAATCATTGGCTGCTAGTAACCACCTGCCCAAGGGTGCATACAAAAATAGCATTAATAGTGAATTTACCGCCACCATGACTAAGGTATGTCCCTGGTTGCCGTATGATAGATATCCCCACATCAACACCATGGCGGTACAGGGAGCGATTCCTAATAAAATTGTCCCGGCGATATAGGAATTAACTATTTCTGCTTCCCTCCCACGCAGTAATTCTGTACCTGTTATTAATGGACGAAATAACCAACCCAAGAAAAACTGCGCAAATACCACCATTGTGAATGGTTTAATTAACCAGTTGACTATTAAGGTGAGAATTACAGGTTTAGGGGCGCGGACTGCATTCACAGCTTGGGTAAAGTCAATTTTTACCATGATGGGGTACATCATGAAGAATAGACACACTGCAATGGGTAGGGAAACTTGATAAATACTCATTGCATCCAGTGCGATCGCCACCCCAGGAAATAACCTCCCTAGTGCAATTCCGGCTAAGATGCACAAAAATACCCAAACAGTCAAGTATTTCTCAAAAAAACTGAGGTTACTCCCAGCTTTTAGCGGGGTTGTGTTTGTGTTGGTATTCATTGATATCACCTAAAATGAGGAATTATGGAAGAGGAGGTTATTTAACCACAACAGGAGTGTTTCCAGTTCTCACTTGGTGTTGTATCAGCAACTTTGACTACAAAAATTTCCCAACGGTTGCCATCTGGGTCTGTTACCCAAACTTTATCTTGTACAGCATAACAACAGTCTATATCTTCTTCAGTAAACAATGCCAGTCCTGCCTCTGTAAACCTTTGGATGGCAGAATGCACTGCTTGTGTACTTTCAACTTGTACCCCTAAATGAGACAATGCACCACCAGACTGGATATGATTGGCTAGGTTGAGAGTTAGGTTTAAAGCCGGATGGGAAATATCAAATTTAGCGTAGTCAGCTTTATATTTGACGGGTTCCACACCAAACATTGCCTGATAAAATTCTACTGACTTTACCAGATTAGTCACGTTCAAAGCCACATGAGTTTTCAATACTGCCATAATTTATCTCGTTACAGGATTGATAAGTAAGTAGGCATTAAAATTTGTCGTTATGACAAGGGAACACCGGAACAGGGAACACCGGAACAGAGAAGAGGTTTTGGGACACTTTACTCTTCGTTACATACTTCGGTTTTTTTTTGTTCACCTACTTAAACATCTGTTATATAGATGTTTATCAATATCTTGCCATAGCATATCGATAAGTGTCAATATATGAATATGAACTCGCCCATAGACCTGAAAAACTGTTGTAAACCAGTGCTATCCAGCTTCCTTAAGGCTGATGAAGTAGCAGAGATAGCAGCTATTTTCCGAGTATTGGGAGAACCAGCGAGACTACAACTTCTCAGTTTCATTGCTAACCGACCACAAGCCGAGGCCTGTGTTTGTGAGTTAATAGAACCTTTGGGACTATCACAACCAACTGTGAGTCATCATCTCAAGGTTTTATATGAAGCTGGTTTACTCAAGAAAGAACGACGCGGCACATGGATTTACTATCAATTTGTGCCTGAACGTATTGAATTGTTGCAAAAAGTCTTAGCACTACCGAGCGTTGATGAACCTAATCTCCGCCTTCGGATTTCCAAGCTATAGCTTGACTCGGTTGTGGGTCAGGTAACTTCATCGTCACCAGTCCGGCTGCTAAGACTAATAACATGGATGTCCACAGACAACCTACTAAGTTAAAATATTGAAATACCAACCCTGATAACACTGTACCAGCTAATCGACCCCCGGAGTTAGCCATATAGTAGAAGCCAACGTTGAGGGCGACTTTATCGTCATCGGTGAACGCTAACACTAGGTAGGAGTGGACTGCTGAGTTAAAAGCAAAAACTACACCAAATACAAGCAGTCCCCCAATAATTGCTATGTTACCAGGTACGCCCAATTGTAAAGCCAAGGCGATCGCCGCCGGAACTGCTGTGAGGGTAAATGTCCAAAACTGGATAGTCTGAGATTTCGGTGGTTGACCAGAACCAAAGCGCTGGATAAGGGTGGGCGCTAAAAACTGAATCACACCATAACCAATCACCCAACAAGCCAAGAATCCACCCACTTGATAGAACGACCAGCCTAAATTTCCCCGTAAAAACACTGGTAACCCCACAACAAACCACACATCGCGGGAACCAAACAGAAAAAATCTCGCAGCTGAGAGAATATTAATTTCTTTGCTCTTAGAAAACAGTTGGCTAAACTTAACTTTGGCCTTGATTTTACCCATACCCCTAGGCAACATCAACCCTGTGAACATAATTAAGAACAGTCCCCCAGCCATAATTAACAGGGAAGAGGTAAAGCCAAAAGAAGACAACAGCACACTACCAACAAAAAAGCCTACCCCTTTAAGTGCATTCTTGGAACCTGTTAATACCGCCACCCACTTAAATAAAGATGACTGAGCCTCCTGGGGTACCACCAAGCGAATAGCACTCTTAGAACTCATTTTAGTTAAATCTTTGGCAATCCCGGAAAAGGCCTGGGCTACCATCACATAACCCACCGCCATCCACTGCGCCCAATTGGGACTCAGCCATGATAGCATGACTAAAGAAAAAACCTGTAAGCCAATACCCGTATAAAGAGTTACCTTTAAACCCAATTGGGAACCAATCCAACCCCCCAGAAAGTTGGTAATAACCCCAAAGATTTCATAGAATAGAAATAAAAAGGCGATTTGTAAGGGAGTATAGCCAATACTATCAAAATAGAGTAGTACCAGCATTCGCAAAGCACCATCAGTGATAGTGAAACCCCAATAGGCTAGGGTAACAAGAATATAATTCTTGAGATTAGCGCCAGAAGCTGTAGAAGATGTCATATACAATTGCGGAGTATGGAAAAGATTGTTACAGCAGATTTCCTTTGACTCAGGTAAACTACTAGTAGCTACTTACCTGCAAAATCCTATATAGCATTTCCCATGCTCGTGAGGTACAAATTTTTTTAGTTTGAGGGAACAGGGAACAGGGAACAGGGAATAGGGAATAGGGAATAGGTGTGTACTTCATGAACCTGCAAAATCCTATATTTCCCAATGACTAATAACTCAATGCAACCTTACGCGCCAGTTCAACCATCCGATTGGCGTAACCCCATTCATTGTCATACCAAGCCAGGATTTTGACTTGAGTTTCATCCACCACCATTGTAGAAAGAGCATCAATAATAGAAGAACGAGGATCATCTTTGTAATCAATGGATACTAAAGGACGCTCTTCGTAGCCTAAAATACCTTGAAGGGGTTCTCGTTCTGACGCTGCTTTCAATAAGCTATTAATTTCATCTACCGTGGTAGGTCTTGCAACTTCAAACACACAATCTGTTAAAGAAGCATTTAGTAATGGGACTCGCACCGCCACACCGTTGAGCTTACCGTTCAGTTCGGGATAAATTAACCCAATGGCTGTTGCTGAACCGGTTGTAGTCGGAATTAGAGATAAACTCGTGGCCCGCGCCCGGCGTAAATCTTTATGGGGAGCATCAACTATGGTTTGAGTATTAGTATTGTCATGGATGGTAGTAATTACTCCATGTTTAATACCTAAACCTTCATGAATTACCTTGACTACTGGAGCTAAACAGTTAGTAGTACAAGAAGCAGCAGTGAGAAGATGATGCTTTTGAGGCTCATAGAGATAATCATTTACCCCCATGACTATATTTAAGGCTTCTTCCTTTACCGGAGCAGCGACAATTACTTTTTGTACTCCCCTTTTAAAATAAGGGTCGAGGGTTTGAGGAGTGCGAAATTTACCGGAGCATTCCAAGACCAAATCAACACCCAAGTCATCCCAGGGAACTGCGCCTGGTTCAGCATAATCACTGAAGCTGATAGTTTGGTTGTTAATTAAAACACTGTCACAACCCGCTTCTACTTCTAGTGGCCAACGTCCATGGACAGAATCAAACTTTAATAAGTGTGCTGCTGTTACCGCACCGCCTTTAATTTCGTTGATATGCACAAAATCTAATTCTGGCCAACCCCATCCAACCCGTAGAGCCAACCTGCCAATTCTACCAAATCCGTTGATTCCTACACGCACTCTCATATTTAATGAAGAAAGCTTTACTTTTATATCATTTCAAAAAAAATTGATATGTCAATGACTGAGAGGTTACTGTATACAAAAATTCATCAATAAAACTTGATATATCAGGAAAAATTATCGCAAGACTGAGCAGGAGATATTTCTCCTAACCGGCTATATTCTCCTAAATATGATTCTAAAACAGCGAACTGGCTCAAATTCAAACTGTAATAAATCCAGCGTCCTTCTTGACGGGCGTTGACTAAGCCTGCTTCTTTGAGGGTTTTCAGGTGAAAAGATAGTTTTGACTGACTTACCCCCAAGGTATCACACAAGTCGCATACACACTGTTCCCGCTTTCGCAGCAATTCTACCGCATTAATCCTGATGGGGTCAGAAAGAGCATGAAAACCGGCAACAATTAAATGAGAATTGGTAGCACAGGGGGTAGACATCAGTGATTTTCTCTATTGTGAACCAGAGACTACGGTTTCGGGTTGATAACGGATACCAGCTTGTTTAAATCTGTGCAAAGCTTCACCCAAGCGATCGCACTCTGCAATCAAGCTGATCCTAACATAGCCTTCACCTGCGGTCCCAAAGGCATTACCAGGAGTAACAACAACGCCAGTTTGTTGCAACACATCCAAGGCAAAATCCGTAGAACCCATACCCACGGGACACTTTACCCATAGATACATAGTAGCTTTGGTTTTGGGGATATCCCAGCCCAATTTTCCTAAACCGGTGATGAGAAAATCTCGGCGGGTGCGGTAGCGTTGTTGTACTTGATGTAAGTACACATCTGGTAGTTCCAAAGCTGTTTGGGCTGCGGTTTGCAAAGCGGCGAAAATACCATAATCCAAGTTAGTTTTGAGGGTGCGCAAACCTTGAATTACATGACGATTCCCCACCACAAAACCCACACGCCAACCAGCCATATTGTAGGTTTTGGATAAAGTGTGGAACTCAACCCCAATTTCTTTTGCGCCGGGAATTTCTAACAAACTAGTGGGTTGATAACCATCAAAAGCTAACTCAGCGTAGCATAAGTCATGCACCAGCAGAATTTCATATTTCCGCGCAAAAGCCACGATGTCCTCAAAAAATTCCCGGGGAGCGGTGGCTGCGGTGGGATTACTAGGATAGTTAAAATAGAGGATTTTCGCTTGTTGTGCAACTGTATCGGGAATAGCAGCTAAATCAATTAACCAGTTATTCTCTGGTTTGAGAATTAAACTATGAATTTTCCCCCCAGCAATTAGTGGACCGCGAAAATGGGCGGGATAGGCTGGAGAAGGAACCAGAATTAAATCACCAGGATTAATATAAGCGATCGCTAGATGGGCTAATCCTTCCTTAGAACCCAGTAAAGGTAAAGCCTCACTATCCGGATCTAGAACCACATTATAGCGGCGATTGTACCAATTAGTGATAGCACTGCGGAAACTAGCAGTACCTTCAAAAGGCGGATAACCGTGGTTGGCGGGATTTTGTAACGCCGCCATTGCTGCTTCCACCACTGGCTGTGGTGTGGCACCATCTGGGTTTCCCATACCCAAATCAATTAAATCAAGTCCTTGTTCGCGCGCTTTAGCCTTCAATTCGTCTAAACGAGCAAATACGTAAGGCGGTAGCTGTTGTATGCGTTCTGCGGGGGTAATCCAATTCAAGCTCATTGTAAAACCTCTTCATTCATTCCCCTGGTGGAGACACGATTAATCACCTCTCTACTATCCGTTGGTGCGGTGGTAGAAACCATTGCAGCCATCAACTCTTCTGTCACAACTTTAAACGGTAGTCGATGGATGTCAGACTGGGGCGCTAAGGCAATTTCCCCAGCTGTTTGTAATTCTTTTAATGTAATTTTGCCTAAACCTAAATCATCCAAATTTCGCGGCAGTCCAATGTCTGCATAGAACTTTAACAACTGTTGCCGTGCCGATGCTGCTAGTTGATTACTTTGTAACATTTCTTCTAAACGCAGCTGCACCAAAATACCGTAGGCAACTTTTTCACCATGTATACTACCGTGTCCAGGGATGTGAGTTAACCCATTATGTACCGCATGAGCCGCCACCGTGCGACACTGCGCCCCTCCTAGCCCCCCAATTACCCCAGCCAGTAAAACTGTAGCATCTACGACTTCTTGCCAAACCTCACCACCTGGTTCTTTGAGGGCGGTAGCTGACTTTTGCAATAGTATATCTCGTAAAACTCGCGCTTGTTGCACTGCGGCAATAATTAAAGTTTGTTGAGAATTACCACTGCTGACTGATGCTTCATACCATTTAGCGATCGCATCCCCAATTCCTGCCACTAATGTATGTTGTGGTGCTGTTTGAATTAAATCATAGTCAAGTATTAATAAATCAGGACAGCCAGACAGAGCCACATCATAGAGGAAAGCCCCGGTTTCCGAATAGACATTAGAAAGAGCAGTCCAAGCGGCGCAGGTAGCCGCAGATGTAGGAATTGTCACTACTGGTAACCGCAACTGATGGGCGACTAACTTAGCTGTATCCAAAGCTTTACCGCCCCCAAAACCAATAATCACATCAGCTTGGTGTTCCTGGGCTGCTGTCCTTAAAGCTTGTAAACTAGCTTCACAGCAATCTACACCATAACTCTTTACGGCTGTGACTAAATTTTCCTGGGCTAAAATTGGTTGTAGACTCTTTTGAGCCATAGTCACAGTAGAATTACCCGCCACTAATAAGGGACGAGTTCCCAGGCGGGAAATTTCTGCTGGTGTTGATTGTAAAACCCCACAACCACGCATTACCTTTCCGGGAGCAACTGTCAATGTCAATAATGAGTTAGAAGTTTGAGTAGACAAGTTTTTTGTAAAAGATTGACTGGGCATATAAATCTAGTGTGCCAAAACGTTGATAATTCTTAATCAAATTTTAGACTTATGTCCAGAAATTTTCGTTTCCATTGGCTCTAATCACGCCCATGCGGCTCCAACTCTGAACTACCAAATTTTTGAAGACCCAGAATTAACAATTATATATCCTAATCTAAAAAGCATCAATACTGTATAGTATAATACAAAAAAAATATGTTATTTTGTTGACAAAGAATTTTTCCCGGGAGAACAAAAAATCAACGGGGAGAGCGCCGAGTAAAGATGAAACTTCACCAGAATCAACCATTTTCTACCCCGTGACCCAAGAAAAAGTCGGAACTAATTCAGCACTAAGAAGCAGCATCGGGTAATTGAGCGAATTTTTCCCAGTAAATTTGTAGCTCCATATTCCCATCTTCGCGACTAGCTAATGTCCGCTTGATCTGACCTAAGTAAAGAGGTACAGAAACCCCTGGTTCAGGATGAATCACAGTACGAGCGCGAATAGTCAGTTGATTATCTCCCCTTGTCCCCAGACGACCATAGGAATACAGATTACTAGCCGCTTGCAACAAAGTTGCTTCTAATTGTTCGGCTGAAATTTGAGGTGATGTAGCAATCACCGTTTCTGTAGAAGCATTATCATAAACTAAAGTATATTTTACCGCCCCTGGAATCACAGTGCGACTCAAAGGCACCAAAGACAGAGAAAATAAACCCGCAGTCAGCACCAACATAAAGCCGGTTGTACCCACCAGTCGAAAGCGGATACCCCACTTGACAATAAAAGCCAGCAATGTCAGGGCGGCGAATGCTATGGTGGCAATACCCGACCATTGGCCGTACTGAAGAAAGTCAGAAGTTGTCAGCATACAGATCAGCTACTTAGGCGTATTTTACTTGATGACGGACACACCCATTTTACCCATTAGTTGCACTCAGTAATTATGACTTAGCACCATATCATGTCTACTATGCATTTTCCCTTAGTAATGGTTTGTGGAAATTGAATAGCTATGATAATTACTGTTGATTTTACTGGAACTTGGGCAAAAAATGTATGATTGGTTACATATTTACCCATAAAATAATAAGCATTTTTACTATTGCTAGCTGACCCTTATCATAATACATTTTTTTACAGTAGCCAAATAAGAAGAAAAGAATCAGTAAATTTAAGGAAGAAGAAATTGAGTTACCAAAAATTTTCACCTTTACATTTACCACTAAATTTGTAAAAGAAAACTAAGTGTTGCCATTTCGTTTAATTTAAGTTATTTAGTTCAACTTTTTGGATAATTTTTACTTATGAATTCATATTATCTCATGAATGTGAAACAAGGAGTTAAATTAAATTTTTTATACAAATTTTAGTGATTTATTGATTAATTTACATACTTAAATATCGTATTTTTCATTCTACCATAATCAGAGCATAAACTAATTATGAGCAAGCCATCTAATTCGGATAACACCCATATCGAAAAAGTAAATACCAAAGACCTATCTAGCTTAATTGATAAAAAAATTGATGAAATTAATTTCGATAGAGCAGAAGAGTATGTACAACGCTTACAGAAAAAATATGTTTACCAATCCAATCATGAAAACGCTCAGATTATTATAATCGGCAGGATACTACAAGCAGGAGGATTATATTTAGAAAATGAGTCTAATGATTTATTTTCAATATTAAAAGCAGCATTTAAAACACCATTCGATTTGTATATATTCTTAAAAAAGAATGTAATTCAAAACATAAACGACTCTCCTTTTGAGAATATCGCTGATATATCGATAAAAATGGTATATCAAATTGCCTATCTTTATGATTTTAGTCTGGAACAGGAAGATATAAAAAATGAGCTTATAATTGCTTTTGGTGCTGCTTTTTTCGGAAAACCAGCAATTGAAGATGGCATCAATTGGTTGCAGTCTGATAAATTTACTACTATCTCCATCATAATTCCTACCAAAGCTCTGGTAATTTATAGTGTAGGACAGATTGCTTGTGCAATATATGAAGAAAAGTTGAAACAAAACAATGATTACTTAAAATCATCGACATTAGTCAGTACAATCAACAAATTACACGAGCAATATTTACATAATAACAATTCGGACGCAGCTATTGATCATTTAATTAAATCTGAAATTACTCTAGCGAGAAGAAAAATTTTGCTAAACATAGCAGGAGGAATTGAAAATAATTCAGATTTTGAAAATATAAATACACAAAATTTATCTGATTGGATTGTTAACAGTTTATGTGACATCAACTTCCATAAATCAAATAAGTATGTGCAACTCTTACAGGAAAAATATAGCGATAAATCAAATCATGAAAAAGCCCAGATTATTATCATTAGCAAAACACTAGAGGCGGGAGGATTAGAATTAGGAAATCAATTATTAGATTTGTTTTCAGGCTTAAAAGGCATAATTCAAAATATAAGCGGCTGCCGTTTTGAGGAAATAACTGATATTTCAGTAAAAATGGTATATGAAATTGCCTATCTTTATGGTTTTGACGTTCAAGACCAAGATATAAAAACTGACCTTATAATCGCTTTTGGTGCTGCTTTTGTCGGAGAACAAGTCATTGACTACGGTGTAGCTTGGTTAAGTTTCAATAAATTTGCTACTATAGCTATCTCAGTTAGTGCCAAAGCTTTAATGATTTATAGTATAGGACAGATTGCCTGTGCAATATATGAAGAGAAGTCAAAACAAAACAATAATTACTTAGAATCATCAACGTTCGTAAGTGAAATTAAACAAGTAAACCAGAAATATTTACATAATAGCAATACTGATGCAGTTATTGATAATTTCATTAAGTCTGAAATTACTCCCGATATACAAGACGTTTTAGAAGAAATGGCACAAGAATCTGAAAATGATTCAGATGGTGATTTCCAGCGCTACGTTATTCCCAAACTACTAAACTCCTCTCCTGGAGTCTTGGCATTTACTAAGTTAGACCGTAAGGATGAATTATTCATTATATGGCAGAATGAAAAAGGAATTAAATATAAGTATCAACCTGATTTTGTAGTCAATACTGGAGATAGAATGTTCTTGTTGGAAACAAAAGGAGATCATTTTATTGCAGAACCAAGCGCAATTCTAAAAGTTCAGGCGGCGGTTGAGTCGTGTAAAAAAGATTCTGCTTTCCAGCCACCTAAAGTTGTTAAAAAGCGTTATAAGATTAATTTTGAGCCTAGTTTAACAATGACATATTCTGAACAAAGTTATCTTAGGGCAAAGTTAGATAGTTATGTGTTTTTGTCTTATTCTCAAGCAAATGACAAAGTTATCAAGTTAAAAACTTCCCCTGTATTTACTAATAAAATAAGCAATGTCACACTTGACTCTGAAAGCTATGAAGAAGATTCTCAGCCACAACAATGGGAATATATAATTCTTCGAGAAAGCGTATTTGAATTAAATGAAGAAGCATCATTTAATGATCTGTTGGCCAGTATGCGAGAGGAAACAGAAGCCATAATTGCTGATTTATCTGTATAAAAATCAGCATAAATCTATTAACATTTAGGAGGGATTTGTGTTAGAGTTACTAGGAAATTTGATAATAGCAGTAATAGCAATACCATTAGTAATAATAGCAATACTAGTAGTATTATGCATTGCTATCATCATAGCAGGAATAGCAATATCATTAGTAATAATAGCAATACCAGTAGTATTGTGCATTTCAATTGTCATGTCGTTTTTTAAAGAATCAGATTCTTCTAGTTATAAAACTGAGATTAAAAACAGGTCTGAAAAATCAGATAAGCTTTTTGAAAGTCCTAAACCTGAGATTGAAAATAACTTTGAAAAAGCGGTAGATGAGCTTTGATAATTTCTTGAATATCCAAATATAGCATTTCCCATGCTCGTGAGGTACAAATTTTTTTAGTTTGAGGGAACAGGGAACAGGGAATTGGTGTGTACTTCATGAGACTGAAAAAGGCTTTATATAACTGTCTTCGGCAATCGATTGATAATTATAAGACAATTCCCTAGGCTTGTCTTGTGCAGACTCCTTGATAAAGCCATTTGATAGTTTACCTAAATCGTGTATAATCCCTGCTACTTCCATAAATAAAATTGTGCGTCTTTGCTCATCTGATGGTTGCCACAAATAATTAGTCATGTCTGATTTCCGTTACATAGATGTTCTGTGATTTTTTGGGTGTGGTTCCACAAACTGACTCTAAACAATTGCATTTTTTCATCAGTTCTCATCTTCTTTAAATTTCACCAATTCTTGAGTAACTTGATTGAATACTTGTGTTGATACAGCTAAGGCTTCTTGGGCATCATTAGGATCTGCGAAAGCTTCTGAACTGGGTAAAGCATCGGGGTAGCGGGTAGGAAGGTAAAAACGATCAAGAAGTTGGATATCTAAAGCGATCGCCACAAGAGGATTAGGATTAAGTAAATTCACTAAATCACTAAGCCGATGACTGCGGGGTGGAGTTTTTCCTTGAGCCGTAAGTAGAGCTTTAATCGCTTTTTCGCTGCATTGCTGGGCATGGAAGCACACTTGATTGTATATGTTATTAGCGATCGCTAATTCTGCCATTTGCAAATCCTCACGAGCAAAAATTAACCACGTTTCATACTCCCTGCTCATACAAAATCTTGCCTTTCCCTAAAATTTCCTCTCGAAAAAAAGCCCGTTCTTTGCATAAATTCTCAAACTCAACAGGAGTATAGACCAGTATATCAATCCCTACTCGTGGTTGCAGCAACTGAATTACTTCTTTAGTGCGATCCAAAAAACGTTGCGTCGTTTCTTTAACTATGACTAAATCAAGGTCAGACCATTCATGGGTTGTCCCACTTACCATTGAACCAAATAATATAACTGATTGAGGATTGTAAAAATCCCTTAACAAATCTACATAGCGGTTAAGTTCAGCTAAAAGTAATTGCTGGCGATCGCTCACCTGATTCAATTCAACCATAATTAACTCCCTGGGTTAGATAAATAGGGATTCTAAATCTTCTATTCATCTTCATAAATAACTTTTGCAGATGAAAGAATATTCTGTTTTCGGAGCCAATTATGACTCTGTTCAATAGTCGTTTTTCCCACTAAATCAACTTTTCGACTGAGCATTTTTTCTAATTCTTCTTCAGCATCAATTAAATCTGATAATCTCCAGCGAGTATTAGGTTTGAGGGCATACAAAAAATCTACATCGCTCTGCGCATTGAAATCATCGCGTAAAATTGAGCCAAATACTGATAATTGAGCGATCTGCCAGCGTTGACAAAAGGATTGAATGGCATTCATTGGTAGGGCGATCGCTAATTGTTTAACTGTTTCTGTTTCTGCTTTGCTCATAATCTTTGTAAACAATGTGAGTCAAGTTTATTTACTGGCTTTTACGTAATTCTTGGACTATTTCTTGGGCGCGATCGCACAACTGACCCCCCATCCCACGCACCAGAACTTCCATCTACCAACATAGCTTTTATCAAGCATATCATCGAATTTGTAAAAATCTGGCTATAAAAGCAACTTTCCCGATTCCTTGTATAGATATATCTTCATCTGTGGTCAATGAATTCTTCACCGTACCTATGCAAACGAGAACTACTATATACAACTCCCCAAAGTGCAGAGAAAAATAACCACGAAATTGTATTTAGCCTAAAATCAAATAAAGTTACATCTACGGTGTTGAATATCAACCATTGTAAAATTACAACAATATAACTGAAAAATATCAATTTATCTTTTTTGTCTAAATAGTTGGGTTTCTGCAACAATTGCACACCTGCAAACCATATCCAAGCCAGACAGCCAAAAAATAACAGTGCGATCGGTAAACCAGTTTCAGCAGATAGCATCAAAAATAAATTGTGAGGATGACCTAAATCAATTTGCATCTGTGCTTTGTAGAGGTCGCTAAAACTGCGTAAACCCCAACCTGTCCAAGGCTTTTGCTGAGTTAAAGACCAAGCAAACTCCCATTGAGTAGTTCGCATTAAAGCCACTGGTCTATCTGGATACATTTGATCATTTAACCGCGCCCAAAAGTAAGTCGGAACAAAGCGGCGAAAGGTTTCTGCAATTGGTGAGGGGGCGAAAGCTGCTAACAGGACACTGCTAATTATCCCGGTGACAGTACCAACAATAATATGCCAACCTTGGTAAAGTGCATAGGCTAAACAGGCAATGATTCCCATCACCCAGCCATTACGTGATTCAGTGAAAATCAGAGCTATAAAACTAGTAATTACTGACACAGTTAAAAAAATAAAGTAAGTATTATTTCTATCGCGTAAACTCCATCGTTCCAGCCACAACCCCAATCCCAAAGTAAAAGCGATCGCTAAATAAGCAGCCAAAAGATTGGCGTGCATGAATATAGAGGACATACGCCCCGGTGGAACTCCTCCCGCAGACAGACCTAAATCTAATAAAATCCACAAAACTTGTAACTGCAAACTCCAACCCCAAAACATCTGCCCAAAGCCCATAATCACCACTGGTACGGAACCAATGACGAAAATCGCCCCTATTTGCCGCAGTTGGGCTGTGGTTTTAATTAGGCTACTCAGTCCGGCAAAAACTACAAAGAATGGTAATAAATTAAACAAGCCTAGAAAAGCCTGTGTTTTCTCATCGGCAACGGCGGAACTAATTATCAGTAATAGACTTAACACAGCAAATCCCCAGTTTAGGGGACGGTGCATAATTCTATGGTATTGTTTATGACAAGTAATTAATGCTGCCAACAGTATACTCACACCCCCTAAAAACGGACTCAAGGGAAAAATCAGCAGTCCAATTTGAGTCAGATTCCAAGGGGTTTGTAAACTAGGGTGGGGATGATAAAAAGCTAACTTCAAGCTGGTTCCCAACATTCAGCACGAGTGAGACGAATTTGTGCCAGAGCAAATATGGTGGGGATGATCCGACCATAGTTAGTAGAGATCGCTCTCCATCCTAAATCTGCAAAAAACCAAGTCCACATCACTGGGCCAATGAAGCTAAAAACACTACGCACTGCACCATAACGAGCCGCATTCATAGTCATACCCCGCCGCGCCATTTGTAGAGCTACATAGCCTTTAAATTGGCTAGTTGCTGCTTGAGAACCGGCGATCGCAGTCTGTTTAGCTACTTGATATTTAGCAAAGTGGATGGCAAATTGGCGCGCTATCTGTTGCAATACCAATGGCTGCAGAATAGAAGTAACAGCCAAGGCGCTACCACCTTTAACCAGTAATCCCAATTGGTCGCCATGTAATAAAAGTGGTAGGGGTTGTTGGATTTGTGACTGGCACAGTTGACGTTGCACCTGCTGATTTAATTTTTGTTTCTCATTTTCCGGCAGTTTTTTCCACACCTGTCCTAATAGATGTAAAAATAACTCCGCCTCTAAATCAACGGTCGTCAATTCTCTAGAATAGGGAATTTTCAAATATTTACAGACCTGAATTAATGCTTGACGGTAAGTTACCTGACTTGTACGCCCCCGTAATACTGTGATCCCATCCGCGGCTAAAAACCGAAACCGATTCTCTAATGTGTCTAGCCAAGCTTCGCGGCTTTGGCTTTGTACCTCAATCGGTTCAGGTGTATGAACATAATCTAGGGGATTAAATTTACGACTAAACAAAATTGCCGTTAAATCCTGCAATTCCTCTTGTGTCGCTAACTCCAGCGCCGCCCTCAGTTCATCCAATTTCTCTTCCTCTCTTTGTGCAGCCTTTATGTAGTTTATTCTACTATTAGCAATTGTTGGTCATTGCTCATCCCCAGTCCTACAGAGTCAAGAATTTATGACTGATATTGCCATAATTGGTGCCGGAATGGCAGGTTTAATATGCGCTCAACGTTTAACTGAGGCTGGATACTCGGTGGTAGTCCTCGAAAAGTCCCGTGGTTTCGGGGGACGACTCGCTACCCGTCGATTACATGGAACTTGGGCAGACCATGGGGCTTGTTATTTACAGCCTCATGGTGAATTATTCGCAAATTTGGTACAATCTTTATGCGATCGCCATATCCTAGAGCTATGGCAAGATCAGCCTCAACCCCGTTATATTGCACCCGCGGGAATGAGTACCATTGGTAAGTTTCTCGCCCAAGGTTTAGAAATCCAACTGAATCAGCGGGTCACAGCCATTCACCCTCATTCCGCAAATACTTGGTGTCTGACTCTTGAATCTAGCGCCGAATTAACAGCCACAGCCATAGTTCTCGCTATCCCCGCTCCCCAGGCTTTGGCACTTTTGTCCCCATTGGGCGAACATATTTTGGGTAAAGCATTTTTGGATAGTTTGACCTCTGTAGAATTTTATCCTTGTATTAGTGCGATCGCAGGATATCCCCCTACATCCCCACTACCACCTTGGAAGGAGCGGAAATTTACAGATGAGCCGGTTTTGGGATGGATGGGTTTAGACAGCAGCAAACGCCCCCATCCTCAACAACCTGTATTTGTCTTGCAAAGTAGCGCTAATTTTGCCCAACTACATTTAGAAACCCCAGATTTACAACCCGTTGCACAGGAGATGTTGCAAACCGCCGCCCACAGTTTGGGGCTTCCTGGACTAGCAACACCAGACTGGATGCAAGTACATCGCTGGCGTTACGCTTTTCCCAGTCGTCCCTGGCCACATCCTGTATTATCTGCCCAAAGTCCCCTACCTTTAGTATGTTGTGGTGATTGGTGTGGTGGTAATCTTACTGAAGATGCCATGATTTCTGGAATTGCTGCATCTGTAGAAATTAATCATTACTTGCGCCAGTTACCAGATATATCAATTCTCACATAGATTATGGCATTTCCCATGCTCGTGAGGTACAAATTTTTTTAGTTTGAGGGAACAGGGAACAGGGAACAGGGAACAGGGAATAGGGAATTGGTGTTTACTTCATGAGCCTGAAAAAGGCTTTATTATAAATCTTCTGATTATATACCATAGGGTAAATTGATAAATGTTAAAAGTATTTGCTGACCGCGGTGGTACATTCACAGATATTATTGCTGTCACTAATAGCCAGACAATTATAGATCGGCTCTCAGGGCATACAGAACGTTTTTTGATAGTTCCTCTGACACCTCAAGAATGGGTTATTGTCTACAAATTACTTTCAGAGAATCCCACACAATATCAAGATGCAGTTATCCAAGGTATTCGGGATATTATGGGTCTTTCAACTCATGAACCCATTCCCCATACAGTCATAGAAGTAGTCAAAATGGGGACAACTGTCGCCACCAATGCACTGTTAGAAAGGCAAGGAGATCGAGTAGTCCTACTGATTACCAAAGGGTTTAAAGATGCCCTGCGTATTGGCTACCAAAACCGCCCTGATATTTTTGCCCGTCACATCATCTTACCAACTATGCTTTATGAACAAGTGATTGAGGTAGAAGAACGCTATGATGCTCATGGCAACGAATTAACACCTGTTAATATTACACAATTACAACAGGATTTACAAGCAGTTTATAATACAGGTATTCGCAGTTGTGCGATTGTATTTATGCACAGCGATCGCTATCCCCAGCATGAGCAACAAGTAGCAGCCATTGCCGAGGAAATTGGCTTTACACAAATTTCTGTATCTCACCAAGTTAGCCCATTAATCAAACTAGTCAGTCGAGGAGATACAACTGTCGTAGATGCCTACTTAACCCCAATTTTGCGCCGCTATGTCAACCAAGTAGCCAGCCAATTACCAAATGTTAGATTAATGTTTATGAAGTCTGACGGCGGCTTAGTAGCAGCAGCACAATTTCAGGGAAAAGACAGTATTTTAAGTGGACCTGCAGGCGGTATTGTCGGTGCAGTTCAAACTAGTAAAAGAGCAGGTTTTAATCTAGTAATTACCTTTGATATGGGGGGAACCAGTACAGATGTCGCCCATTTTAAAGGGGAGTATGAACGCCAATTAGATTCTGAAATTGCGGGAGTGCGAATGCGAGTTCCCGTATTATCAATTCACACTATTGCAGCTGGTGGTGGTTCCATTCTCATCTTCGATGGTTCTAGCTATCGTGTCGGACCAAAATCCGCTGGCTCAAATCCCGGCCCGGTTTGTTATCGTCAGAGTGGACCTTTAACGGTGACAGATGCAAATGTCATGTTAGGTAAGATACATCCTCAATATTTCCCCTCCGTCTTTGGTGCTGATGGCAATTTACCTTTAGATAAAGATATTGTCATCCAGAAATTCCAGCAATTAGCACAAGAGATTACCACTGTTACAGGAAATTACCTTACACCCGAACAAGTAGCAGCCGGATTTATGGCGATCGCTGTGGAAAATATGGCTAATGCTATTAAAAAAATCAGTCTACAACGAGGTTATGATGTCACCCAATATGTACTTTGCTGTTTTGGTGGTGCTGGTGGACAAGTCGCCTGTTTAATTGCGGATACTTTAGGGATGAAACAGATATTTCTGCATCCTTATGCTGGTGTTCTTTCCGCCTATGGTATGGGACTAGCTGATGTGAGATCCACCAGAGTAGCAGGAGTAGAACAGCCTTTAAATCAAGACTTAATACCTCAGTTAATGCAGTTGATGGAGTCATTAGAAACCCAAGCAAGAAGTGAACTCAGTCAAAATGAAAGTAGCGTTGAAGCAGCAGTAATTCAAAAACTGGATGTGAAATATGAGGGGACTAATTCTACTTTAAGCATTGATTTCAATTCAGATGTCATGGTCATGCACACAGCATTTATAGATGAACATAAATCTCGCTATGGTTTCATTCAACCCGACAAGCCCTTGATTGTAGAATCTATTTTCGTAGAAGTAATTCAGAAAATGGATACTCCCGAAGAACCTGTAATTAGTCGTACTCGTCCTATAGAATCACCCCCTAAACCGGTGGAAATAGTTAAGATATTCACTGGGGAAAAATGGCATGATACCCCAGTCTACCGCCGTGAGGATTTACAAGTGGGAGATTTGATAAATAGTCCGGCTATTATTGTGGAAAAGATTAGTACAATTGTGGTTGAACCTAACTGGCAAGCAAAATTAAATGAGTGTAATCATTTAATTTTACAACGTGTATCTTAATTAATTAAAAATTCAAATTTATCTGTAAATTTACCTTTAACATCAAAGAATATAAATTAAAAATGTACGCCACAAATCAACCAGATCCAGTCCGTTTAGAAATATTCAAAAATCTGTATCAATTCATCGCCGAACAAATGGGGATTGTGCTGCAAAATACTGCGGCATCAGTGAACATTAAAGAAAGATTAGATTTCTCCTGTGCTATTTTCGATTCTTCAGGATTATTAGTGGCTAATGCTCCTCATATTCCCGTACATTTAGGGTCAATGAGTGAAAGCGTCCGCAGTTTAATCAATGACAAAGGCGACACCATCAAACCAGGTAATGTCTATCTATCCAACAACCCCTATAACGGTGGAACACACCTCCCAGATGTCACAGCTATTACCCCCGTATTTTTAGATGACACTTTGCCCTCTACCCTGACCACTGCACTGTTCTACGTTGCTTCTCGCGGACACCAAGCCGATATTGGCGGTATTACTCCTGGTTCCATGCCTTCCCACAGTACAAAAGTAGAAGAAGAAGGGATTTTATTTGATAATTTTCTTTTAGTTGAACAAGGAATTTTTCAAGAAACCCAAGTAAGAAATTTACTCTCTAATCATCTTTATCCCGCTCGTAATCCCCAACAAAATATAGCTGATTTTAAAGCACAAATTGCAGCCAATGAAAGGGGAGTCAAAGAATTACAGAGAATGGTTGCTCAATATGGACTGGAAACTGTCCAAGCATACATGAAATTTGTTCAAAATAATGCCGAGGAATCAGTAAGAAGAGCAATTGAAGCCATCAAAGATGGATCATTCATTTATGAAATAGATAGCGGTGCCAAAATCGAAGTTAAAGTGAGAATAAACAAAAAAAATCGCAGTGCAACAATTGATTTTACCGGCACATCTGGGCAACTAAGCAGTAATTTTAATGCCCCCAAGGCTGTAACTCAAGCAGCGGTTTTATACGTCTTCCGCACTCTAGTTAATGATAGTATCCCCCTGAATGCCGGGTGTCTGAAACCTTTAGAAATTCTCATTCCTGAAGGCTGTATGCTCAACCCCAGCTACCCAGCCGCAATTGTAGCAGGCAATGTAGAGACATCACAAAACATCGTTGATGCTTTATATGGTGCGTTGGGTGTGAGTGCTGCTTCTCAGGGAACGATGAATAATTTTACTTTCGGTAATGAGCGTTATCAATATTATGAAACCATCTGCGGTGGTTCCGGCGCAGGGGCTAACTTTGATGGTACTGATGCAGTTCAAACCCACATGACTAACTCCCGCTTGACAGACCCAGAAATTTTAGAAACTCGTTATCCCGTCTTGTTAGAAAGCTTTTGTTTACGTCCCAATAGCGGGGGTAAAGGCAAATATTCAGGTGGTAACGGCGTGATTCGCCGGATCAAGTTCCTTGAAGCAATGACAGCTAATATTCTGTCTGGACATCGCCGTGTTCCTCCCTTTGGATTAAATGGGGGAGAACCTGGTCAGGTGGGGCGCAACTGGATACAGCATCAAGATGGAACACAAGAGGATTTAGGCAGCACAGCAACAGTGCAGATGCAGCCAGGAGATGTTTTTGTGATTGAAACCCCTGGTGGTGGAGGGTTTTATCAGTCGTGAGGATTCCTGAAAATGCCCTGTCAATGGATAACCTCAATCCCTCTGGTTTGGGGGGTAGGGGATGACAAAGATAAGATTTCAGCTACTTGGACATACTTAGCATTGTCAATGTTATCCTAGTGTTGCAACTAGCTCCTCAAGCTTAAACTCCTCTACTTCTTACCTTAACAATGACTATCATACCATTGAGGTGTTTTCATCCAATATCCAACAACTAGAGGTAGTACCGCATAATTAAATTAAACGTACAAGACACACTAGGAGAAGAGTAACCCATGGGCAAGGTAGTCGGCATCGACTTGGGTACAACCAACTCAGTAGTCGCCGTAATGGAGGGTGGCAAGCCGGTGGTGATTGCCAATGCAGAAGGAATGCGCACAACCCCCTCTGTTGTCGGCTTCAGCAAAGAGGGCGAAAGGGTTGTTGGGCAAATGGCCAGACGGCAAACTGTTCTCAACCCCCAAAATACATTTTTTGCGGTTAAACGCTTTATTGGGCGGCAGTATAATGAACTCAGCCAGGAATCTAAGCGTGTACCTTATACTATCCGTAAAAACGAATTAGGTAATGTGACAATTCCCTGTCCACGTCTGAAAAAGGATTTCGCCCCAGAAGAAATTTCCGCCATGGTGATCAAAAAATTGGCAGACGATGCTGGTCGCTATTTGGGGGAAACCGTGACAGGGGCGGTAATTACGGTTCCCGCTTATTTTAATGATTCTCAACGACAGGCTACCCGCGATGCTGGCAGAATTGCTGGTTTAGAAGTGTTGCGGATTCTTAATGAACCTACAGCCGCATCTTTGGCTTATGGATTAGATCGGGGTGCAACTGAAACTATCCTTGTTTTTGACTTGGGTGGTGGGACTTTTGATGTCTCAATTTTGGAAGTTGGTGATGGCATTTTTGAAGTTAAAGCTACCAGTGGAGATACTCAACTAGGTGGTAATGACTTTGACAAACAAATAGTAGATTGGTTAGCAGATAAATTTCTGGAGGCTGAAGGGGTAGATTTAAGACGCGAGCGGCAATCTTTACAACGCCTTATGGAAGCCGCAGAAAAGGCGAAAATTGAACTTTCCGCTGTCAGCGTCACCGAAATTAACTTACCCTTCATCACTGCTACGGAGGACGGCCCTAAACATCTAGAGACTCGCCTGACTCGTTCTCAGTTTGAGGGTTTGTGTGTGGACTTGATGGGACGTTTACGTACACCAGTTAAACGCGCACTCAAAGATTCTGGACTCTCACCGGTAGATATTGAAGAAGTGGTACTAGTTGGTGGTTCTACACGCATACCAATGGTGAAGCAGTTAGTGCGTGACTTAATTGGGATAGAACCTAACGAAAATGTTAATCCTGATGAGGTGGTGGCAATAGGTGCTGCTATTCAAGCCGGTATTCTGGCGGGTGAACTCAAAGACGTGCTGCTTTTGGATGTGACACCATTATCTTTGGGACTGGAAACCATTGGCGGTGTGATGAAAAAACTCATCCCCCGTAACACTACTATCCCAGTGCGCCGTTCTGATATTTTCTCTACATCAGAAAATAACCAAAACAGTGTGGAAATTCACGTAGTCCAGGGTGAGAGGGAAATGGCATCAAATAACAAATCACTGGGACGTTTTAAGCTCTATGGCATCCCCCCAGCACCAAGAGGAATTCCCCAGGTTCAAGTATCTTTTGATATTGATGCTAACGGTATTTTGCAGGTGACAGCCCTTGATAGAACCACCGGACGAGAACAAAGTATCACAATTCAAGGGGCTTCTACTTTGAGTGAATCAGAAGTAAATCGCATGATTCAGGATGCTCAAAAATACGCGGATGTTGACCGAGAACGCAAAGAAAGAGTAGAAAAACGCACTCGTTCTGAGGCTTTGATTTTACAGGCAGAACGCCAACTCAGAGAAGTGGCACTGGAATTTGGTATGCAGTTTGCCCGCAATCGCCGCCAGCGAATTGATAGTATTTGTCGGGAACTGCGTGAGAGTCTCCAGGAAAATGAAGATCGCGGCATTGATCAAGCCTATGCTGACTTACAAGATGCTTTATATGAACTAAACCGAGAAGTTCGGGAGTATTATGCTGAGGACGAAGAGGAAGACTTGTTTGGGACGATTCGTGACATTTTTACAGGCGGTGATAAGGAACGGGAACCCAATTTTTCCCGTGATACATATCGCGAACGTGATTCCTATGGCAAAAATTACAACAGAGACTACGATAGGGGTTACAGCAAAGATAGTCGCTACCCAGACTATGATCAGCGTTCCTCTCGCAAGCCTTCTCGACCAAGTTACCAGGATAACTGGGATGATGATGACGATGATTGGTTGTAGTTATTAGTCAATAGTTAACAGTCATCAGTCCCTATTACTACAATTAAAAGTAAAATAACTGAACTATGCAAAATTTGCAGAATTTTCGCGATTACTATGAAATTTTAGGAGTACCTAAGGATGCTTCCGGTGAAGAAATTAAAAAGGTTTATCGCCGGTTAGCAAGACAATATCACCCGGATCTCAATCCGGGAAATAAAGCCGCAGAGGAAAAGTTTAAAGATATCGGTGAGGCTTACGAAGTCCTTTCTGATACAGCCAGGCGATCGCAATACGACCAATTTAGCCGCTACTGGAAACAAAAAGGTTTTACTGCTAGCAAAGCACCCAAATCTAAAAGCTGGTCTGGTTCCTCCAATGGTCGCAGCACCACTGAAGATGTAAATCCCGAACAATTTTCCGATTTTGAGAGTTTTATTAATCAAGTCATTGGTGTAGGGGGTCGTCAAGACACCAGAAATGTTAGTACTAGTACCAAAAGCGATCCATTTCGTTCTCCTAAAAGTCGGGTTGAGTATACGGTTCCTAAAAGCCCACCGCGCACACCCCGCCGAGATATTGAAGCTAGATTAACTTTACCACTGGAAAAAGCTTATGAAGGTGGCAAAGAACGGATTCGCCTAGAAGATGGGCGATCGCTGGAAGTAAATATGCCCCCAGCTATGGTAACAGGTCAAAGTATCCGGTTACGCAATCAAGGTATTGGTGGTGGTGACCTCTACTTGAAAATAACAGTATTGCCCCATGGGCTATTTAAACTAGAAGGGTTCAATATATTTTGCCAAGTTCCAGTCACTCCCTGTGAAGCGGTTTTAGGAGGACAAGTAGAAGCACCGACTTTAGATGGCCCTGTGAAAATGACTATCCCTCCGGGTGTGAGGAGTGGTCAAAGACTGCGGTTAGCAAATAAAGGCTACCCCGGGGAAAATGGTAAACGTGGCGATCAATTAGTAGAAATTCAAATTGTTACACCTAAAAGTATCACACCTGAAGAACGGGAACTTTATGAAAAACTGCGGGAAATAGAAACTTTTAAACCCCGCGCTGATTTATTAGGATGATCTCAAGTAGTAGGTTTAACCCCCAGGGAGGTTAGTTTTATTTATTGGTACCATGGCAAACTCAGAGAATCTCAAACCCTAGAATTAGATATTCACGACCCGGGGTTACTTTATGGGGCTACGGTATTTACAACAGTGCGGGTTTATGAGCAAAGCCTCGATAGTAGTTTAACTAACTGGGTGGCACATTGCCGTCGCCTACTGTTATCAGTACAAGCTTTTGGTTGGCGAGAACCAAGCTGGAATCTGGTGCGTCAAGGTGCAGAAATTCTGGCGGAAAATTTCCCCATTCTCAGAATTACCCTGTTTGCAGATGGGAGGGAGTGGATAACCGGGAGGTTATTACCACCAGATTTAATCACCAAGCAAAAACACGGTATTACCACAACTTTGGCAATGTCGAACTTGTATCGCAGTCTTCCTGCTCATAAAACTGGTAACTACCTCAGTGGTTGGTTAGCGAGGACTCACGCCCAACAGTTAAATTCTCAGGAGGCCATTTTCATCGATGGCGCAGGTAATTGGCTTGAAACTACCACAGGTAACCTTTGGGGCTGGCAAAATGGTAGTTGGTGGACACCACCACTCACAGAGGGAATATTACCGGGAATTGTGCGATCGCAATTGCTCAATCATCTGCCCATGGTGCATGAGTCGCCCTGGAATGCCGAATTAGTCAGGGGATTTGAAGCGATCGCCTACACTAATAGTGTGGTAGAAATTATCCCCATACATACGGTTCACCAGCCTATAGGGTCTCTACAATATAATCCTTACCATTTTAGTTTGGAACAAATCAGAGAGCTTTTCTAACATGACAGCCGTCATGTTATGTTATACCTTAAGATAAGTTAACATAATTCTTAATAATGCCCTCTCATATTAGAGAAGCTACGCTAACTCACACAAAATACAGGAGGATAGACCTCAGTGAATAAAAGATGGAGAAATGCGGGGCTTTATGCACTGCTTTTTATAGTTGTCATCGCTTTAGGAACAGCATTCTTTGACAAACAACCTCAAACCAGAGAAACATGGCGATACAGTCAATTTATTCAAGAAGTTGACAAAGGCAGAGTAGATAGAGTCAGTCTGAGTGCAGACCGCTCTACAGCACTTGTTACCTCCAGAGACGGTGACAAAAAGATTGTGAATTTAGTCAATGACCCTGACTTAATCAATAATTTGAGTAACAAGGGCGTTGATATTTCTGTTCTCCCCCAAACTGATGAAGGATTTTGGTTTAAGGCACTGAGCAGTTTATTCTTCCCTGTATTACTTCTGGTTGGCTTATTCTTCTTACTACGTCGCGCTCAAAGTGGTCCTGGTAACCAAGCAATGAACTTTGGTAAATCCAAAGCCAGAGTGCAAATGGAACCCCAAACTCAAGTTACCTTCGGTGATGTCGCCGGTATTGACCAAGCCAAACTGGAATTAAACGAAGTAGTAGACTTTCTCAAAAACGCCGACCGCTTTACCGCAGTAGGGGCAAAAATTCCTAAAGGTGTATTGTTAGTAGGTCCTCCTGGTACAGGTAAAACCCTCTTGGCTCGTGCTGTAGCTGGTGAAGCTGGTGTACCCTTCTTTTCCATCTCCGGTTCTGAGTTTGTAGAAATGTTCGTAGGTGTGGGTGCTTCCCGCGTCCGCGATTTGTTTGAGCAAGCTAAGACCAACGCCCCCTGTATTGTATTTATCGATGAAATTGATGCGGTAGGTCGTCAACGGGGTGCAGGTTTAGGCGGTGGTAACGATGAACGGGAACAAACCCTCAACCAGTTACTCACCGAAATGGATGGTTTTGAAGGCAATACCGGTATTATCATTATTGCCGCTACCAACCGTCCTGATGTCTTAGATGCTGCTCTGTTGCGTCCCGGTCGTTTTGACCGTCAGGTAGTTGTAGACCGTCCCGACTATTCAGGACGTAGCGAAATTCTTAAAGTTCACGCCCGTGGTAAGACCTTAGCCAAGGATGTAGACCTGGATAAAATCGCCCGTCGGACTCCTGGGTTTACCGGTGCGGATTTATCCAACTTGCTCAACGAAGCTGCAATTTTGGCAGCACGGCGGAATTTAACTGAAATTGCTATGGATGAAATCAATGATGCCATTGATCGCGTCTTAGCTGGACCAGAGAAAAAAGATAGGGTAATGAGCGAAAAGCGCAAAACCCTAGTAGCATATCACGAAGCTGGTCACGCTTTAGTGGGTGCTTTAATGCCCGACTATGACCCAGTACAAAAAATCAGCATTATTCCTCGCGGTCGTGCTGGTGGTTTGACTTGGTTTACTCCCAGTGAAGACCGCATGGATACAGGTTTGTACAGCCGTGCTTATCTGGAAAATCAAATGGCGGTAGCTTTAGGCGGTCGTCTGGCTGAAGAATTAATCTTTGGTGATGAAGAAGTTACCACAGGTGCTTCTAACGACTTGCAACAAGTAGCCCGTGTGGCCCGTCAGATGATTACCCGCTTTGGTATGAGCGATCGCCTCGGTCCAGTGGCTTTAGGTCGTCAGCAAGGTAATATGTTCTTAGGCAGAGATATCATGTCCGAGCGTGATTTCTCCGAAGAAACTGCTGCTGCTATTGACGAAGAAGTGCGTAAACTCGTTGATGCAGCCTATACACGTGCTAAAGAAGTATTAGTTAACAACCGCCACATTCTGGATGAAATCGCCAAAATGCTGGTGGAGAAAGAAACAGTAGATGCTGAGGAATTGCAAGAGATTTTGACAAACAACGATGTCAGAACTGCTGCTTTTGCTTAACTAACTTTGGTTGCAGTTTAACTAAAACTGGGGTGATTCTGGGTTTTCCAGAATTACCCTATTTTTTTTAGCATATTGAGTATGCTTAATTACTTTTAAATTAAGAAAGGTAGGTTGGGTAGAAAGCAGTGAAACCCAACAAAATCAAGGTTTTGGTTTTGGGTTACTCTGATCAGCACGGGTCATTTGTGTACTTTCTTTACTTAGATAGTGCTGTATATATTTTTGCAAAAATATCAAGTCAAAAGTAATTTTTCTAATTGTAATTTATATATTCACAAGGAAGCAGATTAATAAATGAACTTAAAGATTTTTTGTAATCTTGAGAATCTCTGATAAAAGCTGAAATAAACAAACGTTGTTTAGCCCTTGTGATAGCCACATAAAACAGCCGTTTTTCCTCTTCTACCTTACCATCGCGGACACTAAAATAAGTGGGGAATTCATCTTCTGATAAACCAGCTAGAAAAACTGTATCAAATTCTAAACCTTTTGATTGATGTACTGTTATAATCGGAACTTGATTATTTTCGATAGAAATTTGATCTAGATTTTTCGCCAATGCAGTGTAATCAATAATGCTTCTTAGTGCAGTATCTGGATGAAGTTCTAAATCATCCTGCTGTTGAAAAATATTGATCAGCCTTTTCAGGTTTTCTAGCCCTTTTAGTTCATGCTGTTGATAATATTCATATAAACCAGATTCTACTAAAATGTTACCTAACAAATCTGCTGGACGTAATCTTTGGCTCGCATCTTTCCAACTTTCAACAGCATCAGCTAAATTTTCAAATTCTTCTCCATAACGATAAACTAAAGCCTGACGATAGTCAGCACGTGCTTGTACTAAAGGTATTAAAACTGCCAATAATTCAACAGTTGTCAGCGTATCATCAAGCGCATGATGATTTGGTAATTGATGGAGGTTTAATTTATTTGCTAAACTTTCCAAATTATAGCTTTCTGATTTTATAAAGCGTTTAGCCAAATCCCAAGTATCTGACCATTTAAATGTAGGAGTTGATAAACCTAGTTTTTGAGCATGGGCTGTGATCATCTTAATATCAAAACCCAGATTATGCCCAACTAAAAAAGCATCTTGAATAAACAATAAAAATTTCTCAAATACATGAATTGCATTTTCACCATTTCTGGCTAAAAATTCATTACTGTAACCATGTATTTGTTCAGAATCTCCCACAGAGACAGTATTTTGAATATAAGCATGAAATTGGTCTTTTACCTGTCCCTTAACTAATTTCACGGCTGCAATTTCGATGACTTCATCTTGACTCACTAATAAACCAGTTGTTTCCACATCAAAAACAACAATTGTGCCATGATTATAAGCATATATTAAATTACTAAAAGGGTCGCCATCAATAAAAGTCTGAGTTGAAACCATATCAGTAAGTTTCAAACCACATGCTTCTCCCCCTTTGATGACATTTTCAATAGTGATGGAACCTATACCGCGACTTGGACGCATTAATAGCCGCAGCATAGAACCTGTATCAAAAGGATTTAAAACTAATCGCAGGTAAGCAAGAGCATCTTTAACTTCCTGACGCATAAAAAATTGATGCTGCTCAACTGTAACACAGGGAATATTTAACTGTTCTAGAACTCGAGAAACTATCTGAATTCGTTTATGATTTCTAGTTAAAACAGCAACTCGACCATAAAGCATATTGGGGTCATGTTTTGATAACTGTCTAATCTGCTCCCCAATCCACTTAGCCTCTTCTATTTCATTTTTAGCTGCATAAATTGTAATTAATTCTCCCGCATCACAAACAGGAGCAGGAGTAATTTTTGTATATCTTTTGTGAAAAGAGTCAGCAAAGCCAGAAGCAGCCTTAAGTAATGTTTTAGTAGCGCGGTAGTTCCAAGTTAGAGAGTATTCTTGAGGGTGAAAGTCTTGTTTAAATCGACTAATAACTTTATCCGGTTCCGAACCTCGCCACTTGTAAATCGTTTGGTCTAAATCACCAATCATGGCAATATTATCCGTACCAGAAGCTAAACATTTAACAATTTCATATTCAGAAAGATGAGTATCTTGAACTTCATCAATCTGGATAAAATCAAAGCGTTGTTTCCATCTTTGTTGAATTTTTGGATAATATTCCAGCAAGTAACGCACGTAAAATATTAAGTCTGCAAAATCCACAGCATGACGTTCTTGAAGAATGCTTTGGTATTGACTCGCTAATTGTGCTTGACCTATTCCTAGAGATGCAAACAGGTTTTCTAAAGGATAATGGGGAGATAACTGTAACTGACTAGCTTTAACTTTACAATCAGCTAATTTAAAAAAGATATCTTGAGCTTCTTTGTCTTTGGAAAGACAGAAAATCTCTTTAATTATTCCCAGACAGTCAGCATCATCGTAAACTACAAAATCTACTGGTAAACCAATTTGACGAGCTTCAACTCGCAGTATGGAAGTACATAAACTATGAAAGGTTTTGATGGTGATGTGGCAAAATCCTTCAGGACACATTTGTGCTAACCTTTCTTTCATTTCTTTTGCTGCTCGGTTAGTAAAAGTCAAACACAAGATTTTTGCTGCAGGAATACCGCTTTTAATAGCTTGAACTACTCTTGATGATAAAACGCGGGTTTTACCAGTTCCCACTGGAGCAAGCACTAAAATTGCTCCGTTGATGTGCTTGATGATTTTTACTTGATCTGGGTTAGCTTGAGTTGGTGACATAGAAAGTATGATATTTTTACAGTGATAACTTCTGATCTTTAGTGACTTCTGTCTTTTTCGGGTTGTAATATTGTCTAACTCTGGCTGGTTCAACTTCTTGAAATATTTCTGCAACTTTTCCCGATTCTGCAAGTTTCACAGCATCTTTAATTAAATAATCCTTGACCTCTTCCTCAGAAAAGGAAATATTATCTGGTAAGTCATAATTGTAAAGTCCCAAAATCAAAATGTAGTTTTTTTTGAGTCGGGTAAACGGAGGAGGATTACTTTCTAAAGCCTTAGCAACATTTTCAAAATGTTGATTTTGTACATAAGGTTTAGCTAGCTGACCCAAATATAGCCAAGTTTCGGTTGCTTTTAGCTTTTCAATATCAGATTGTGCTTGTGTTGCACAGTTAAATATTAATTCCCAATTATTGAATTCGATTATAGGTAAAAAGCGAAATGCTTCCAGTAAAATTGCGCGGTAATATGTACTGGTTTCTTCATTTGTTATGTTACTTTTTTGAAAATGTTCCCATAGTTGATTGATTGCATTTATGTGTCCCTGAGAAGCTAAACCAATAACCACATCTAGCAAATCACGAATTACGAATAAGTCAGGGTCGCAAATTAAGTTAACAATTTCCTGACAAACTGGATCAAACCCTAAAATTAGTAATTTATTTACCGATAATCTAATGCGAGATTGTAACTTCCTCTGTTTGATATTTAGTTCCCGCTTTTCTGTTTTAGTGGGTGAATCAGCTTTCTCCTTGATAGTTACTGTAATTTCTTGTAGTTCTTTTAAACTATCTTGAAAAAGATGAACAAATTTAGACTTTAACTGATTTTTTTTATTCACCCAATTGTCATTCTTCTGTTGAAATTGACTACTCCAATTAGCAATTATAATAAACTTATCATTTCTTGGGAGAGATGGGAACGTTAAGTCATTTTGATTGTTTAATTTTTTGGTAACCAATTTTTGATAAATTTTGCGACTCAGCCGCATTTCTGTAATATAAATACCCTGAGAATATAAACAATGCTGATATATTTTAATCAGTTTCCACCATGATTTGTCATCATGACTCCTATTAGCTAATTCAAATTCTGTGCGGTAATCATAATTCATTATCCATAAAGGACCAAGTAGAAAATTAAATTTTTCATTTAGTGTATCTAAATCAGTATCTAGTTCTGTTGTCGGTAGAAAATCTGATATATTATCATAATATTCAGTCTTATTCTCATTAAGATTAAGTCCTAGTTTGCCGAGTTGCTCTTTTAATTCTATTTCAAATGGTTCAAGCTCATGAGTACGCGGAACAACTGCAATAATATCATCAACATAACGATGCAATTTGATTTGATGTTTCCATCGCGGTTGATTACGGAAATAATCATCAACTGCTTTCAGATACAGATTTGCATAAAAACCTGATGTGAGAGTTCCTTGTTTTAGTCCCATCCCATTCTCATGTCCATTATTCAAATTTCGCTTGAGAATTTGACTAAGTAACCACTTAATGCGGTTACTGCTAATTTCCAATTCTGTGACACTAATATCAAGCAACTGTTGTTGAATCACTTTGACATAATATGATTCTATGTCAGTTCTCATAACAGCACCATTTGGATAACTCTCAGCACTTGCTCGTGATTCTTCTAAAAAATTTTTATATTTAGGAAAGTAATCTTCATATAAATCTTCCGTTTGTTCTGACTTGAGTTTATAGGAATAAAAATTCAACTCGTTTTTTTGTGCAAGAGTTTGCAGAATCGCAATAGCTAGTATTTCTTCTTCTAAACGAGTTAACTGCTTTGAACGTCCTTTTGTTCTACTCTTGACAAATTTATAGTCAATATCCTGATTAGAGGGAAGAAATTTATCTGAATATAAACTGTCAACTAAGTTATCAACGACCATTTGTAAATTTTCATCTAGATTACTTTCAAATAATCGGATTTCTATTTCATCATAAAAAGATTCATTGAACACATTATTTCTGGCTTTAACCCAAGCTAATTCTATATTTTCTAAACTTATCAGTTGATTCCATTGATTATCTTCTTCAATTTCCCTATTTTTGATGGTTTGACAAAGGGCATGGAATTGAGTTTCATGATTGAAAATACCTTTTTCTTGCCAATAGCTATTAACAGGATTCTCAAAGTAAACTATATCTTTAACTGGAATCACATCAGAAAATGTATGGTTTTTACCAATAAAGGTTTCTAAAGCATTGCTTATAGCCTTGGTTCCTTGATTAATGTCAGTAATTTGAATAATTTGCTTGAGGGTATGTTCTAGGTTTTTTGTTCCTATTGTCATCAAATATAATGTTTCAACCGGTACTTCCTCTAATAACCTTTTTAAAGCAAGTGCTTCATCTTGCCAAAAATCTTTTTTTATTTCTGTATCATTTTGTAGTTCTAATCCTAAAGCTTGAAGTTGTTTATCTCTTTCTCGTTTGAGAATGTTATCTTTGTCTATAGATGCAGCAATATCAAGTTGCATGACAAAGAGGTTAGATAATAATTTATCTGAAGATTTATCTCCCTTGCATTTATTTTTTAGGTAAGTAATTGTCGTAAGAGTTGCTTGTGCCAAAGATTCATTGATTGGCTGAAAATTTAATAAGATGTTAAATGGTGCAATCTTCTCTTTGAGTTGCTGCATCAATTTTTGATAAATCGCATAGCTATAAATATTAGGTTCTATACCTATGCAAATAATTTCTATTGGGTTTAATCGAATTTCTTCTTGAGGTAAAGTTAATATTTTTGCAATCAAAGCAGTTGTAGCAGCACCCATAGTACCACCAATATCCAATAAGTAAATGCGTGGATGATATCTGAGTTTTGTCATTAATCGACTGGAGTCAATGACATTATCTAAAATATGAACTGCTTTAAAGTAGTTAGGAGGAAATAGAGTATAAAACTGAAATGCTTTACTTTTTAAATCTGCTTTATCTAGAGAGTGTAAAATATCTTTTGAATAATCAAGTTGCTGATATCCCTTTGCGTCTGGGATGTTTGACAACCATTGATGTACAGCAGAGTAAGCAGAACTAATGACAGGATGAAACGACCGATAAATTTTGGCTTGTTCAGCTATGACTAAATTAGTGAGTTTTTTTGAATGCTGCGCGGGAAGTCCTGAAAGTGCTTGCAATAAGAGTTGCTTGGTTATGTCATTAATAGTCTTTCCATCATTTTCGGCTCTCTGTTTTAAAGCTTCTATGGTTTCATCCTCTAGTCGAATGGTGACTACCCTTCCTGGTTCCCATAAGATAGTTAGCTCACCGTTGAGAACCTGAACAATATCTTCAATGGTTTCCAGTTTGGATTTACCAGGATTTTCTATTGCTTTACTTATAGAACTGTGATATCGGGAAGCAGGGGAAACATCTCCGTCTGCAGCTCGATGTTCCGCAAATTCCTTGGCTAATTTGTACAGCGTCCAGTCTAATTCCTTGAGACGTTGCTCGAAATCCTCATTTTGTATCATTTGTGTCTGTCTTCCTCTATGTTGGCTGACTATAAACTCAGCCTATCTCTCTTTTTGTATTATGTCAATGATATAGTTTATTAAAATAATTGAAGATAAAAGCTACTTGACTGTGTATAATTAGCGTGCAATAATACCTTCAGCAACAAAGAAGGCACTCCAAGTGTATTGGAATGCCTTTTGGTGTACTGAACCCTTCCCAATTGCCTGGGGGAAAGGGTTCTAACTTTCTTAACGTTAAATTGTTTCTGTAATTCTCAAACTCAATAAAAAGCGAGAACTAACAATGTATAACCATGATAACTCACGGGCAGTTGATATAGGACAAACAGTTGCTGCCCTTCCTGATTCTTTGGCTGAAAAAATCAAATATATGGAATTGACCCTTGCTTTAGCCAATGCAGAAAACCAACAACTTCAGGAAAAACGGGATGATGAGAGGAGGGGTTATGTAATGCAATATATTATGCGGTTGATTGCGCAGCTGGAAATTCCCTCTAGTCATCAGCGCGTTCTCAAAGCGATGACAACTTCAGAACTTGATACTTATGCACAGGAGTTGTCTGAGCAATTAAAACACCGTCCACTGAAACATTTGTCAGTAGCATAGTACAACGTGATTTGAGCAAGAGGGACATTTATTATGCCTTTCTTGTGTCCTGAAGTCAGACAGTGAACTTCACTATTAAGTCCCAAAAACAGGAATATTTTCCAATTTTCCTATCATCTTTCTCCCCTCCTCCCTTGGGGGAGGGGTTGGGGGTGGGTTTATCCCACGACTGCGGGAGTTGTCACTTGTTGGGGTCTTTGCTGGGGGGACGCATTTCTAACCCCAGCAAATTTAGCATTTGTCTGTCAGCGTCGTAATCTGGACAGGGGGTAGTCACAGTGAGCATTTTATGATCATCGCTGGAAAAAATAGAATTAGCCCCAGCCATAAAACATAAAGCTTGTTCCACTTGAGAAAGTCTCGCCCTACCAGCACTCAGACGCACATCAGAAGTTGGCATAATAATTCTGGCTGTAGCAATCATGCGCACCACTTCCCAAATGGGGACATCTGGCTGATTTTCTAGGGGTGTACCCGGGACTTGGGACAGAATATTAATCGGTACTGACTCGGGATGAGGTTGTAAATTCGCCAGTGTCTGTAACATCCCCACGCGATCCTCGACACTTTCACCTAAACCCAGGATACCCCCAGAACAAACAGTGACGTTTGTTTGTCTTACATTGTCAATTGTATTGAGGCGATCGCCATAAGTTCTCGTGGTAATAATAGTATTGTAATATTCCTGGGAAGTATCCAAGTTATGATTATAAGCATATAGTCCGGCCGCTTCTAGGCGTTTAGCCTGGTCTGTGTTGAGCATTCCCAGAGTACAGCACACCTCTAGACCCATATCCGTGACTTCTTTCACCATGTCCAGCACTGTTTCAAATTGCGAATTATCCCGCACCTCCCGCCAAGCAGCACCCATACAAACCCGACTCACACCCTGTGCTTTAGCTTGTTGAGCAATGTTAACAACTGTTTCCTTTTCTAGCAGTGCTTGGGGCTTTACCTCAGTTTTATAACGGGAAGACTGGGCGCAGTAACTACAATCTTCGGGACAAGCGCCAGTTTTGATTGATATCAGCTTACAAACCTGTATTTTTCTGGGGTCATGATATTGACGATGCACGCTAGCAGCCTGATAAATCAGCTCTAGGAATGGCTGGTTGTATATCGCCTGAATCTCTGCTTTGTGCCAATTGTAGCGTATTCCCACCGACATCACTATCCTCTTTGAGACTGGATTGATTAAGAGCCATTTTCTAATTGGTTCTCTGAAAATACAGCGTTGGGATTAAATCATCTCAATCTTAGTGCTGTAGATATTAGACATCAGCTTACCAAGATTTTGCGGTTCTGGCATTAGCTGAGATCACGGAGGACTCAACTGCTGACTGGAAACCAGAACACACTCCTTCAATCTGATCTCAACTTGTTAGACAATTCTATAATTCCTCTTGACCCATCTATGCGTACCCGTTGCCCATCTCTTAGTCTCACTGTAGCATTATAAACATCCATAACGGCGGGAATACCGTATTCACGAGCTACGATAGCACCGTGAGACAGTCTTCCCCCAGCTTCAGAAATTAAGCCTCCTGCTCTAACTAACAAAGGTGCCCAGCCTGAGTCTGTATAAGGTACTACTAAGATGGTGTTGCGGTCTACTTCTGGTAATTGTTGTAAGTCTCGTACTATCTTGATCCGACCTTCCGCTTGACCGTGGCTAGCGGGGATACCCTGTAATACTTGGTCTGAGTACAGTGGGGAGGGAGGAAGGGGATGGGGTGGTGTATGACCATAAACTAAAAGGGGGATTTGATGAAATTCAGTATCTTGCTGGAATTGCCATCGCCTAAATTCTACTATCTCAGATAAATCTTCCCTCAGTTCAATATCATCACCTGCTACTAAACGCCGGACTTCGTTCAACTCTAGAAAAAAGATATCCCCACTTTGCTGGATTAAGCCGGATTTTAAGCAAGCTTGCTCTAGAGCTAAAAATCGCCACCGCAATTCAGCTAAGAAACGAGAATAAATTTCGGTAACTTGTCCTTTAATATCTACTCGTCGCTGTACTACCCCCCGTTTGCGCTTTGTCAACTTCACCGGTTTGTCTGTCTCTGCTGCATTTTGCCATAACTGTAAAAACAAGTCCTTGATGGGTTGGGGGTTTTCTTTCCAGGTAGGAACAGCAATATTTGTGCCCACATCGCTCAAATAACCGTAATCTTCCAGCAATTGGTTGAATTCATAGAGAATTTTCTCTCCTTCTGGTGTTTGCGCCAATTCTTCAAAGACTTGATCCGGTTTCGAGTCAGGTAATTGCTGTTTCGCCTGTGCCGCTAAAGCAGTCAGCGATCGCAATGCTGCTACCTCCGGAGCTATACTGTGATCAATTTCCCCATCTTTAACGCGAAAAATCCCCTGTCTTAAAGCGACGCTCAAGGGGACTAAAATGCTGTAATAAGTTGCAGTGCGTAGTAATTCCAGAATATAATCTATTCTCTCCAATAACTGGGCTGCTGTCAGTTCTTCTATTGATTCATGTGCTAATTCTGACAAACTAGGCAGAAACTTTTTACTATAATCCCGCTTAAAGTCTTTTTCTAAGCTCAGTTCTCGCGTGAGTAACCGCATTAACCCTGGTAAATTATCCCAAGTGGACTTTAAGGGCGGTTTGCTCATCTTCGCCCCCCTGGTGAGAAATTCCAGACTTTCTGGTGGTAGACCCATCCGTAAAAAAATCTCTCCTAGCAGGGAAGCATTAAAATAGGCCTGGGAATAGTGGAGGGTAGCAGTTGCGGTAAAATCCAATCCCCAGGAGCGATCGCCCAAAACCACAGTAAAAATATCTCCCCAAACTCCGCAAGTTAAGGGGCGATTAATCGACCAAGTTAACGGATGAATCACACCAGGAATGACCTCGGCGGCTATTTTCCTCGTCCAGATCGGCAATAGAGTAGTAATAGGTCGAGACTGCAAAACCCAGAGATTTTGACCATCATAAGTCCACTCCATATCTTGGGGTACCCCGCGATACTGTTTTTCTAGTTGGCGGACTAAATATGCTACTTGTTTGATTAATGCTTGTGGTACTTCTACTTCCCGCCGGGACATTTCCCCCACCACTTGCACAGAGGAAACATTCTCTGTTTCCACCACAAAGGCGCGATATTGTTCTGGTGTCACCTTACCGGAAACCACTTGAGTGGGACTACCTGGTAAAGCCTCAATTACAATTGCATCCCCCTGTTGGCTAATGGGGTCACGACTGAAAGCTACACCAGAATACACACTGGGAATTTGTTGTTGTACCAGCACAGCCATGGCCATATCTGGTAAACCGCGATCGCGACGATATTGTACAGCAGACGGATGATTGTAAGAAGCTTGTACTTGGGCGATCGCATCTCGTAATTGCTCGGTGGTAGTAACATTCAAAATTGTTGTATACTGTCCTGCTGCAGAAGCTTGTTCAGAGTCTTCTCCGATAGCAGAGGAGCGCACCACCAAAGGAGACAGATGAGAAGGCTGAATAATTGCCATCAAATTTTCCGGATCATCAACCGGGGAAATTACCCATCCTTTAGGTACTGGATAGCCCCAGCGATTAATTTCAGATAATGTCGCGGCTTTGTGTCCCACCACATTTGCATCCAACTCGTCATCTAAACAAAAAATCCGGTGATTCCCGCGTAAATATGCAAAAGCTGCTTGTGACTCTGCATCAGTCTCCGGTGCTGGTAAATTCAGGTCATCGGGAATTTTTGTATAAATCCACCCCAATACTCCCGCTAGGGTCACAACCGCCATTATTTTGGGTATATCCTCAATATTCAGGAGTAACATCAACCAAGGAAACAGGAATAAAACTCCGAATTTTACCCATTGCCTAGATCGCAGAACTATAAAACTGATAATAGCCAATAAACTTGTAAATATTGCCACCAGCGGATCATGTACCAGGATCCCCCAAACAACATTGGTTGTTCCAGCCCCTCTACCCACCCCATATCTCCCTAAGACTAGGCCGATCAGAGCAATTAATTCCCAAGGTGATCCAGGGGGAAAAAACACACGGCACAGCAAAACTGCCCCCATGCCTTTGAGGGCTTCTGAAATAACCGCCAGGATTCCTACCCATGTGCCGCCGTGATAAAAAGCGGCTGAAACACTGATGTTTTTAGTACCAATTTGTGATAATTTTCTACCCTTCAGGGCATAGGTAATCCAAGCAATAATTGGCAAAGACCCCAAGAGGGGACAAGCAATTAAAATAACGAGGACACCCCAAGATTGAATCATTATGGTAGCGAAGACGTTTTAATCTATCTTGGTCGGTGGACACGTGGCTGCGGAATCAACCGTTGTTGCCAGTGTCCATCTTAGTTCCTAATGGCTTAGTTTAGCGCATAGGCGGCTTGTAAAGCCCATATAATTAAGGCGGCAATGGAACCCAACAGTAGCACAGTAGAGATGGTGACTACTCTGGGGGAATCGGCACCCTTGAATTTCATAATTCCTCGGTTTAAATCGGACATAGCTTTGTAATCCTCCTTTGTTACAGTGCTAATTTGTCCGTTTTGATTGTAGTCTTTCTATTTGTCGATCAAGCTAAATTACAGATAATATTTTGTTTAAGCTTTGTATTGTGGCTAGCAAGTGCCTATGGGTGAGAAATCCGTTGCTCATACGCATTCCCAATCGTAAAAACAGCGCCTGGGGCGCTGCTCATTTCAAGATACAGCAAATTTTATGGGCTGAGAAGGGCGGGCTTTCCTACCCACCCCACAAGTCTTTTTGTGATTTATATAGTACTTGTCCGCAGTCAACTTACTGTATCTAAAAACATAAGTAATATTTAGGCGCTACCTGTAAAAGCAACTTCAGGGAATTTCAATTGAGCTTCTGCCATCGGTCGTCTTCTGCCTTCCTCTTGCCAGTAGTTAATCACTTCTGTAGCTTTATTGAGCAATTCGACGCGATCTAAATCACTAATCCAGTGTTTAGCTTCTAATTCCTTCTTTAACTCTTCCCAGGCATCATTGCGAGGCCAGAAAAAGTACTTAGTCAAAGGACTTGTACCCTTGCCTACAACTTGATCCACTGCTAGGGCAACGTTTTCATCTAACCACAGAATTTTCAGAATAAATTGGGTCAATCACACCTCCGGGGAATATCAGGGGATTCTTACAATGTATGTGCTATGCGATCGCTTATTCTAACGCAATACCTCACCTATTGACTAAATAGTGGTCACAAATTGCTCTACCATAACCTCATAAAATAGAAAATCTCCTATGATGGCAAAATCTTCAGTAAAAACTATTGTTGTTTTCGATATTGACGGCGTGGTGCGCGATGTTGCTAACTCCTACCGTCGGGCTTTAGCGGATACTGTGGAGCATTTCACCAACAGCGCCTATCGTCCCACACCCCAAGACATTGATCAGATCAAATCTGAAGGACTATGGAATAATGATTGGGAAGCTTCCCAAGAATTTATTTACCGCTACTGTGAATCCCAAGGGAAAACTCGCCAGCAGTTACAACTAGATTACAATGCCATAGTTGCCTTTTTCCAATCTCGTTATCGCGGTACAGACCCAGAGAACTGGACAGGGTATATATGTAACGAACCCTTATTATTACAACCGAGTTATTTAGAAAACCTCACCACCGCTGGAATTGCTTGGGGATTTTTTAGTGGTGCTACCCGTGGTTCTGCTACCTATGTTTTACAAAAACGTCTGGGTTTAGAGTCACCAGTGTTAATTGCCATGGAAGATGCACCGGGTAAACCAGACCCCACAGGACTGTTTGCCACCGTGGAACTGTTAGAAAATCAAGTTAATAATCTAACAATTATCTATGTGGGAGATACTGTAGCTGATATGTATACCGTCAACAAAGCCAGGGAAATTCATCCTCACCGGAATTGGATTGGTGTAGGAATTTTACCGCCCCACGTTCAAGACACAGCCGCCCATAGTCATGCTTATAGTCAAACTTTACTAACAGCAGGTGCGGCGGTAGTTTTAAGTAACGTCGAACAACTAACTGCCCTCAAAATACTAGAATTACAGGAAACCGGGGAAATTTAAAATTGAAAATGTAGAATTAATAGGAATCTCGAATGAGATTCTTGTTTTCAGATTAATCCAGAAATCGGTGCATGAATGACTACCTGATCAAATTTTTGCTCCAATTATTGGGAAAATAATCAAAATGTCTGCACTTCAACTACCTGATGGCCCCAAACTCACCCTTGGCTACAGACATACCGATGGCTGAGTAGCCCTTTGGAATATCTAGAAGACTGCGCTAAAACCTATGGTGATATTTTCACTCTCAGGATCGGCCCTCTTTTTAAGCCGCAAGTATTCGTAAGCCACCCTCAAGGGATTCAGCAGATTTTTAGTACCGACCCCAAACATTTAGACTCTGGTGCCGCTACTGGCTTTCAAGCGCCTTTATTAGGAAGTCAATCATTACTGGCCTTAGATGGTAAGCCACACCAACGACAACGCAAGCTGTTAGCACCCCCCTTTCATGGGGAACGTATGTTAGCTTATGGTCAGTTAATTCGTGAAATTACTCAGGAAGTGAGTAATAAATGGCAAGTGGGGGAAACAATTTCTATCCTCTCATCCATGCAGTCCATTTCCTTTCAAGTGATTTTAAAGGCTGTATTTGGTTTGGCGCAAGGGGAACGTTACGAACAACTCAAGCAGATGTTAATTACCATCCTCAACCCCAAAAGACCTGCGTTGAGAGCATTGATACTCCTGTTTCCATCACTGCGACGGGATTTAGGTTTGTGGAGTCCTTGGGGCGAGTTTCTAAGTTTACGCCAGCAAATTGATCAACTTATTTATGCGGAAATTCAAGAACGCAAAGCACAGCCTGATTCATCTCGGACTGATATTTTATCTTTGATGATGGCTACTCGTGATGAAGCGGGTGAGGCAATGACGAATTTGGAGTTACGTGATGAGTTGATGACTTTATTAATCGCGGGTCACGAAACTACCGCTACATCACTGACGTGGGCTTTATACTGGATTCACAAACAGCCACATGTGAGGGAAAAATTATTGCAAGAGTTAGAAACTCTCGGAGAACACCCTGAACCCAATGCTATTTTTCGCTTACCTTATTTGAATGCTGTTTGCTCGGAGACTTTACGTATTTACCCAGTAGCTATAAATACTTTGACTAGATTAGTCAAATCACCGCTACAAATTGGAGAATATCAGTTTGCTCCTGGGACTTTATTAATCCCCTGTGTTTATTTAACCCATCATCGGGAAGATTTATACCCTGATTCTTTCACATTTAAGCCAGAGCGTTTTTTAGAAAGGCAGTTTTCACCTTCTGAATATTTACCCTTTGGCGGTGGTAACCGCCGCTGTTTGGGTATGGCTTTTGCCCTGTTTGAAATGAAATTGGTTTTGGCCACAGTGGTGTCTAATTGGCAAATGCAATTAGCGGATAGTCGGCCAGTGCAACCAATACGTAAAGGCTTACTGTTTGGCCCCAAAGGAGGGGTACAGATGGTTATTAAGGGGCGGCGTCAGCAACATCAGCTATTACCTGAGAATAGTTCAGTTTAAAACCGTGGGGGTGTGGTGTGACTCCTCAGTACGGATGAGTATAGTTTGACATAATACCCCCATAGGGTAGCGTGGTGTAAGCCATATGCTATCGCACCACCCCCATGGAGCTAAAATTTCTGTTGTGCGATGGTAATTACTCAAGGTGCAAAAATTTATCTAAAGCTGCTACCATCCTAGGCGGCCAACGGCGGATATTTTGCACCCAGTTCATATCTTTGTAACGATTATCCAGGCCATAGGCTGCTACCCAGTTACTTTCGGCTTCCCCTTTGTTACCATTTACCCAGTAAGCGGCGGTGAGGGCGGCGCGCATATCAGCAAATTTAGGATATTTGCGGACTATGTTTTTCATTTCGTGGATGGCGGCGTCGGTTTGACCGGTTTCATACAGGGCCAGGGCGTAGTTAGCCCGCGCAAAGGCAAAGTTAGGGGCTATTTCTACGGATTTTTGATAGTCGGCGATCGCCTCTTGCCATTGTCCTAAACCCGATTTGGCATTACCGCGGTTATTGTATGCCATGGCATCATTAGGGTCAAGTTCTAATATATGATTATAATCGGCGATCGCCTCTTGCCATTTCCCCAACCCTTCCAAAGCTGCACCACGGTTTAAATAGGGGTCAGTTGCATCGGGGGCTAATTCTATAGCTTTGTTGTAATCTGTGAGTGCTGCTGCTAATTTATTTTGACTGACCCGGGAGTTTCCCCGGTTACTCCATGCACCTGCATTAGTGGGAAACTGCTCAATAATTTGTGTCCAGTAAATTTCCGCAGTGGCAAAATCACCTTTATTTGTAGCTGCTAAAGCTTTATTAGCTAGTTGATTGCCTTGTTCTAGCTGTTCTTGAGTAATACTTGCTCCTGGGGGTAGCGCCATGGCTGGTGTACTCCAGGTGAATACAAGTAATAAACTCAACAAAATACTAATTAATTTTACCATCCAGATTTACCGATACTTTTTTGCTAACATTCACTAACAAATACACTCTTTAAGAGAGGGCGTATCAACCAATGCACGTAGGAAAATCCCTCGCGCACCATTTATGTCCCGGCTCATTACCCGCCCGTCAGATGGAGACTTAACGAATTTAGCACCACCAAGGTTGGGGATGATTTCACCGGTCTAACTGACTGTTTTTGATGTGTACGCTTCGTTGACATCCATAACTACTTTATTAGTCTCAAAAGCCTTGTGCTTGAGAAACTGCTTAAATCGGTAGTGAGAGAGTGTTAACATTTGGCGCACTGACTTTGACCATTACCGTCGCTTTGCCTTCTGAGACATTTGGGATGTTTCAAAGGTTGGCAGTAAAATAATGTCAAAGTTATCAACCAAAAATCGAGCAGTTTTCTTGTGCAATTCGTCTACAAGGTTTTTGATTTTACCTCGCAGTCTACTAGCAGCAAGGTTCATCCTTCTTCTTTGTTTACACTTGGCTTTAGTGAATTTAGAAATTAACTTATCCAAGCGAAAACACAGCTTCTGAATTTGCTTGGCAGATATTCCAATTTCGCCAAAACTACATTCAGAAAAGAAGGTGATAAAGGTTCTGATACCGGGGTCAAGTGCTACAACACGTCCTTGGTTATCAGACTTCTGTTGCAGCACATCCTCAGTGTTGTAAACAAACCTGGACACACCAAACCACTGTTTAACGATCCGTCTGTGCTCGGTTGTGAGGAATATCCGGATCTTCCTTGATTTTTTTACTGTACTTACTGAGTCCGGGCATCCGACAAGAGAAGACGTGGAGGATGGAGAGAAGATCCGAGGTAAGTTCTGATTCTGGGCAGTGTACAGTGTTGTCGAGAACCACGACCTGTCCACCGTTTTGCTCGACCATGTACTCAATAAGCTCGAATCCAAACCTTGCGAGTCGGTCACGACAGGTAACAACAAGCGTGAGCTGATCTCCGAGCAGAAGTCTGTCCAGTAAGGCTTGCAGTCCTTTCCTTTTAAAGTTGATTCCACTGCCGATATCTTTGATGATTTCGGCATCTGGGTAGAGTGATTGCATATAGGCAACTTGTCTACCAAGGTCGTCTCGTTGCTTGGTTGAACTAACTCGGCAGTAGCAGACAAAGGAAGTTCTAGTGGCACCACGGAGGTAGGATTCAACGTGAAAAAGTCTTTGTCCTGCTTCGTTTTTGATGCTTTCGATCTTGCCATTGTCTGCGTACTTCCTTAAAGTGTTTGGGTGCAGTCCCAGTTGTTTGACTGCTTCTCGTAGTGGTACATAAGCCATACTACTATATTAGCATTTACGAGCATATGTAATCTATTGTTAGTAAATAACTAGCTATTGGCTTACCTTAATTTCCAATTCTCAGTTTCCCTATTTTCCCCCAATTACAGCATAGATAACTGTTCATTAGGGGGCTTGAGTCCCAAATGCTTGTAGGCGGCGGTGGTGGCGGTGCGTCCCCTGGGAGTGCGGCTTAAATAGCCAATTTGCATCAGGTAAGGCTCATAAACTTCTTCAATGGTTTGGGTATCTTCACCGGTAGCGGCGGCAATTGTTTCTAATCCTACTGGGCCGCCGTTGAATTGTTCAATGATCACACTCAACATCCGGCGGTCTGTCCAATCTAAACCGCAGGGGTCTACTTGAAATAGTTCCAGTGCTTCGGCGGCGACGGTTGCTGTAATCTTACCTGATATTCTGACTTGGGCGTAATCACGGACTCGTTTAAGTAATCTATTAGCAATCCGGGGGGTACCTCGGGAACGACGAGCAATTTCTGTGGCACCATCTGCTGCTATGGGGGTTTTGAGTAACTCGGCGCTGCGGGAAATAATTTGGCTGAGTTCTTCCACTTCATAAAACCGCAGTTTCTGCACTAAGCCAAAGCGATCGCGTAGGGGTGAGGTGAGAGCGCCTACACGGGTTGTGGCTCCCACTAGAGTAAATTTGTTCAGTGGTATACTTCTAATGCGAGCGCCAGAACCTTTACCAACGGTGATATCTAAGCGATAATCTTCCATGGCTGGATAGAGAATTTCTTCTGTCATCCGGGAAAGACGATGAATCTCATCAATAAACAGGACATCCCCAGGTTTGAGGTTGACCAGTAAGCCTACAATGTCTCTGGGACGTTCTAGGGCGGGGGCGCTGGTAATTTTGTAGTTTACTCCCATTTCCGATGCTAGAATTACTGCCATTGTTGTTTTTCCCAATCCCGGAGGGCCATATAGCAGTAAGTGATCTACCACCTCACCCCTTGATTTAGCTGCTTTGATGGCAATATCTAGCACGTCCTTTAAGTCTTTCTGTCCAATGTAGTCGGCAAATCGCTGTGGTCTGATATTCTCTTCTGGGTGACTTTGTTCGTCAGTTGTTACCGACGGTTGCAAAATCTTCTGGTCAGATGCACTGCGAGGCCCAGTAGGCTGATTTGGTTTCCCGTTGGGTTCTTGAGGCTGTTTTTTCGAGGAGATTATCGCCATAATTCAGCTATCAACCTTGAGTTCAGGACTGTTTGAGGATTAAACCACCATGGTTAGAGCAAAAAAAAAATTTTTTTTGCTGAGAATTACACAGGTCAATTTAGAATTTAAATTCCAGATGATTAGCCAGGAGTGAAAAATTTATTATGTTGTCTAAAAGAATCTTACCTTGCTTAGATGTGAAGGCGGGACGGGTTGTTAAAGGAGTTAACTTTGTCGATCTCAAAGACGCGGGGGATCCGGTGGAACTGGCTAAAGTTTACAATGAAGCTGGTGCTGATGAGTTAGTGTTTCTGGATATTACCGCTACTCATGAAGATCGGGACACAATTATTGATGTGGTTTACCGCACTGCTGAACAGGTGTTTATTCCTTTGACTGTGGGTGGTGGGATTCAATCCTTAGAAAATGTTAAAGCTTTGTTACGAGCCGGGGCGGATAAGGTTAGTATTAATTCGGCAGCGGTACGTGATCCAGAGTTGATTAATCGGGCTAGCGATCGCTTTGGTAATCAGTGCATAGTTGTTGCTATTGATGCCAGGCGCAGAATTTCCCCCGAAAATCCGGGCTGGGATGTCTACGTCCGCGGTGGTAGGGAAAATACTGGTTTAGATGCCTTACTTTGGGCACAGGAAGTGGAAAAACGCGGCGCAGGAGAATTACTAGTAACGAGTATGGATGCTGACGGAACTCAAGCTGGCTATGATTTAGCACTGACGCGGGCGATGGCAGAATCTGTACAAGTTCCTGTGATTGCTTCCGGTGGCGCTGGTAATTGTGAACACATCTACACCGCATTAACTGAGGGTAAGGCGGAAGCGGCGTTACTCGCATCATTACTACATTACGGGCAATTAAGTGTGGGGGAAATTAAGGAGTATTTACGCGATCGCTCGGTACCAGTCAGGTTGTTATCTTAAGGTTCAAAATTTTAGGGAAATTTAACCAGATTTATCACAAGTTCAATCCAGTTCTCTGAAATAGTGTTAAGATTGGTGTATAAGTATGAATAAATATGAAGAAATATTATGTTGGTTGTAATTTTATTATTTGACATCGCACTAGTGGCCTGGTCATTGCACCTGATGGAAAAAGCCGTACAGCATAAGGAGTTTTCCTTAATGCTGGCTGGGGGCTTAGTGGCCATGGCGGCGGCGGCTATGTTAGTTGTTTATTTTCTCATGGGGCATTGTATGACCTATTTGTTACAATTGTCTTAAAAAATCCTGAAGAATTAGAGATTAATCATAAATCCAGCTTGACAAAAGTCAAATCTTCAGGGATTATAATAAAGCATGACTCGGGGCTATAGCGCAGTTGGTAGCGCATCTCAATGGCATTGAGGGGGTCAGCGGTTCGAATCCGCTTAGCTCCATATTTATATAATTTATATGTTTATATTATTTTGTTGTAGGAGTGGTAAGGGGATGGTAAAACCGCCCATCACTCTTGATATTCTGGCGAAAAATTAGTAGATATTAACTCACTTGTCGAAGTTTACCAACAACCGACAGATACAGGTTATCAGCTGAGGCGAAAATTCACTGCGGGTCAAAATTTAACAATTCTCTCCCTACCAGATGTGAACATTACCGTTAATTAAATCTTGGTCTCCCCCAGTCTTCCCCTTAATTAGGAGAGGGTGACCGGTTGTGGTTGAAACATAGGTTAAAGGTGACTACCCAATCTTGTATACTGAGGTTGTGTATTTTTGTGTTTACACACCTCAAGTTTTAGCAGGCCTTTTATGTCAGAAGCTATTGATAAGAAATCTTTAAGTGAACGTGATATTTGTACAAAGTACATCACACCAGCTTTAGTGAATCAGGGATGGAATATCAATACTCAGATTCGAGAGGAAGTAACGCTGACAAAGGGGAGGGTGATTGTTAAGGGTAAGCTTGCTATTCGGGGTAAACAAAAACGCGCGGATTATGTGCTGTATTACAAACCCGGTGTACCACTAGCTGTGATTGAGGCTAAGGATAATAATCACAGTGTGAGCGCGGGAATGCAACAGGCGATCGCCACTGGTGAATTAATTGATGTCCCATTCATCTTTAGTTCTAATGGGGACGCTTTTATGATGTGCGATCGCACTATGACCGAGGGACAGCGAGAGCGAGAAATTCCCCTTGACCAGTTCCCCACACCGGAAGAGCTTTGGCAAAAATACTGTAATTGGAAGGGGATTGACTGGGAAATTCAGGGGATTATTTCCCAAGATTACTACCCCAGTCCTGATCAAAAACAACCCCGCTATTATCAACAAATTGCTATTAACCGCACAATTGAGGCGATCGCCAAAGGACAAAACCGGATTTTATTAGTGATGGCCACGGGTACAGGTAAGACTTTTACAGCTTTTCAAATTATCTGGCGGTTGTGGAAGTCGGGAGCAAAAAAGCGTATTCTGTTTTTAGCAGACCGCAACATTTTAATTGATCAAACTAGAGTCAATGATTTTAAACCCTTTGGCTCAAAAATGACGAAAATTAAGCAGCGACAGGTAGATAAATCCTATGAAATTTATCTCTCCCTATATCAAGCAGTGACGGGAAATGAAGCGGCGAAAAACATTTATCGCCAATTTTCTCCAGATTTTTTTGACCTAATTATAATAGATGAGTGCCATCGGGGAAGCGCCAATGAGGATTCAGCATGGCGAGATATTTTAACCTATTTTAGCAGTGCTACCCAGATTGGCTTGACAGCTACCCCCAGGGAAACAGAGGAAGTTTCTAATATTGATTATTTTGGAGAGCCAGTTTTTACCTATTCCCTGAAACAAGGGATTGAAGATGGCTTTTTAGCTCCTTATAAAGTTATTCGCATTGATTTTGATCTAGACTTGAGTGGATGGAAACCCAGACCAGGACAACGGGATAAATACGGTAAAGAAATTCCCGACCAGATATTTAATCAGCAAGATTTTGATAAAACCCTGGTGTTAGAGAAGCGCACTGAGTTAGTAGCACGGATAATTTCTGATTATCTCAAATCCAGCGATCGCTTTGCCAAAACTATCATTTTTTGTGAAACCACCGACCACGCGGAACGGATGCGGGTAGCATTGGTGAATGAAAATATTGATTTAGTCGCCAAGAATAGTCGCTACATTATGCGAATTACCGGGGATGATGCTCAAGGTAAGGCAGAATTAGATAATTTTATCAACCCAGAAAGTAAATATCCCACCATTGTTACCACCTCTGAGTTACTCACCACCGGTGTTGATGCTAAAACTTGCAAGTTGATTGTTTTAGATCAGCGCATTCTGTCTATGACTAAATTTAAGCAGATAGTTGGGCGGGGAACTCGCATTGATGAAGACTACGGTAAAATGTTCTTCACCATTATAGATTTTAAGAAAGCAACCCAGTTATTTGCTGACCCTGACTTTGATGGTGAACCTGTACAAATTTATCAACCCAAACCCGATGACCCAATTAATCCCCCTGATCATGGGGATGATGAGCAAATCATAGATGATGGTGAAATTAGCCGCAAGCAGAAGCGAGAAAAGTATGTAGTTGCAGATCAAGAAGTTAACGTTACTCTGATTAGAGAGCAATACTACGGTAAAGACCGTAGGCTAATTACAGAATCAATTAAAGACTATACTCGCAAAACAGTGACTCAGGAGTACGCCTCATTAGATGTTTTCTTAAAAAAATGGCGCTCTAGTGAGCAGAAACAGGCGATTATTCAGGAGTTACAAGAATTGGGTGTACTTTGGGAAGCTTTAGAAAAAGAGATTGGTCAGGATTTTGACCCCTTAGATTTAATTTGTCATGTGGTCTTTGACCAACCACCACTCACACGCAAGGAAAGGGCGAACAATGTCCGCAGGAGTAACTACTTTAGCAGGTATGGGGAACAAAGCCAGAACGGTTTTAAATGCTTTGTTAGATAAGTACGCTGATCGGGGAGTTGAAGATATTGAAACTCTGGATGTGTTGAAAGTTAAACCCATCAGTGATTTAGGTACTCCCTTAGAGATCATTAATATTTTTGGCGGTAAGCAGAATTATTTACAAATTTTGCAAGAATTAAAACAGAAAATTTATGACCTTGCTATGTAGTGGGGTTTACCAGTATCCTGGTTAAGACATTCAGCCACCCACCAGGACAAACGGGACAAAGACAAAATTTATTATGCCCATCAGCACTACAATTAAAACTATTCAAGATATTATGCGCAAAGATGCGGGCGTTGATGGTGACGCGCAACGCATCAGTCAATTAGTTTGGATGATTTTTCTCAAGGTTTTTGATGCTCGTGAACAAGAATACGAACTCCTACAGGATAATTATAAATCTCCTATTCCTGAAGGTTTACGCTGGCGTAACTGGGCTACGGATGCAGAAGGAATTACCGGAGATGCTTTACTAGATTTTGTCGATAATAGTTTATTTAAAACTCTCAAAGACCTGAGAACTACCGCCACTCATCCCCGTGGGCAAATGATTGGTAAGGTATTTGAAGATGCCTACAATTATATGAAAAATGGTACTCTCATCCGCCAAGTAATTAACAAACTTAATGAAATTGACTTTAATAAAAAAGAGCAGAAAAAACAGTTCAGCGAAATTTATGAAAAGATTCTCCAAGATTTGCAAAGTGCGGGAAATGCAGGAGAATATTATACTCCCCGTGCGGTGACTAAGTTTATTGTCGATAGAATCAAACCGCAATTAGGGGAAATTGTCCTTGATCCCGCTTGTGGTACAGGTGGCTTTTTAACAGCAACTATTGATTACATTCGCCAACATTTCCAAAGTGCTGATGTCCCACAAATTCTGCAAAGGACAATTTGCGGAACTGAGAAAAAGCCCTTACCTTATAATCTGTGTATCACTAATTTGATTTTACATGGTATTGATATACCCGCAGCTGAACACGATAATACTTTGGCGCGACCATTGCGGGATTACAGTCCTCAAGAACGGGTAGATATAATTATTACTAATCCGCCTTTTGGGGGGATGGAGGAAGATGGAATTGAGGATAATTTCCCCGCTACCTTCCGCACCAGGGAAACAGCAGATTTATTTTTAGTGCTGATTGTTAATTTACTCAAAGAAGGCGGTAGAGGCGCAATAGTTTTACCCGATGGAACCCTGTTTGGGGAAGGTGTGAAAACTCGCATTAAGGAAAAACTGCTGCAAGATTGCAATCTACATACAATTGTGCGGTTACCAAATGGGGTATTTAATCCCTACACAGGTATTAAGACTAATCTGCTATTTTTCACCAAAGGGGAACCCACAGAAACCATCTGGTATTATGAACACCCCTACCCAGAGGGGTATAAGTCATATTCTAAAACTAAGCCGATTCGCTTTGAGGAGTTTGCACCAGAGCAGGAATGGTGGGATAAGCGCGAGGAGAATGAATTTGCGTGGAAAGTTACAATTACTGATTTAAAGGCGAATAATTACAACCTAGATATTAAGAATCCCCACCAAGTTGATGTAGCACAAGCTGATTTAGATGAAATGTTAGCAGAGTATCACAAACTCATGGGTGAGTTGGGTGATGTGCGCGGTAAGTTAAAATTTGAGTTAATGTCAGCTTTGAATGATCAAGTTGATCAAACTATAGAATCATAGATAGAAACAAAATATCTGAAAATATCTGGAGATGAGATTATGCAGATGGAAGTAGTAGAATTTCAAGGTATTGTCAAAGATGGTGTAATTCAAATTCCTGAAATTTATCAAGGAGAACTAGATGGAGAGTCTGTAAAAGTAATTGTGATGAAAAAAGTTAAAAGAACAGCAGCAGTAAATATTATTGCTGAACTCATGGAGCATCCGGTTGAGTTTGAATGGCCACCTTTGACACGAGAGGAGATTTATGACCGCAATTCATGAGAATGGACATTTTCTAGATTCTAATATCTGGATTTATGCCTTGGCAAATCATGAATACATTGACAAACGCCATATAGCTTGTGGTTTAGTCAATGGTGAAGGGGTAATCATTAGTACACAAGTTATTAATGAAGTATGTCTTAATCTCATTAAAAAATCTTCTTTTACTGAGCCAAAAATCACACAGTTAATAGAGGCATTTGATCAAGGTTATCACATAATTACATTTAATCGTGATATTTTTGTGAACTCTTCTCATCTTAGGAGTAGATATAATTTCTCTTTTTGGGATAGTTTAATTGTTGCTTGTGCTTTAGCTGGGGGAGCAAGTATTCTCTATTCTGAAGATATGCACCATGGGTTATTAGTAGATAATAAATTAGAAATTGTGAATCCGTTTAAATGAAAGTAGATACTTTTTTTCAAAATTTTGAATTGTTGACTGATGCGCCAAATGCAACAGCTAAGTTGCGGGAGTTGATTTTGCAATTGGCTGTCATGGGTAAGCTTGTCCCTAATAATAGTAATGATAATCTAGTTAATTTGAAGTTAGAAGAACTGGGTGATAAAAGAAAAATTAATAAGTATCCATTTTATATACATAAAAATTGGCAATGGCAAAGATTAAGCAATTTAGGGAAAACACAAACAGGAACAACACCATCAACCAGTAATCTTGACTTTTATGGGCATGATTATCCTTTTATAAAACCAGCACATATATCATTTAATGGTATTAGATATGGTCTAGATGGTCTATCTAAAAAAGGACTTGAGAATGGCAGGCTTGTACCGAGTAATTCAGTTTTAATGGTTTCAATTGGTGGTTCTATTGGTAAAGTTGGTTTGGTTGATAGAGATTGTTCTTGTAACCAACAAATAAATTACATAACTTTAAAAAAAGAAATTTTACCAAAGTTAGTATTTTACTTTTTAAAATCTCCTTATTTTCAACAACAGGTTGTGTTGTTAGCCCCCAGTACAACAATGCCAATTCTGAGTAAAGGTAAATGGAATACTATTCTTGTTCCAGTCCCACCCCTTGCGGAACAAAAACGGATTGTAGAGAAGTGCGATCGCCTGATGTCCCTGTGCGACGAAATCGAAAAACAGCAGAAACAAAAGCAAGATAGTATTGTGAGGATGAATGAAGGTGCGATCGCTCAACTCCTCTCCTCACAAAATCCCGATGATTTTCGCCACCATTGGGAACGCATTTGTAATAATTTTGATTTACTCTACAGTGTCCCTGAAACCATTCCTAAACTACGTCAGGCGATTTTGCAATTGGCTGTCATGGGTAAGCTTGTAAGACAAGATCCAAATGATGAATCTGCTTCAACTCTATTGAAAAACATTCAATATGAGAAAGAGCAACTCATTAAAAGCAAACAAATAAAACAAGATAAAGCTTTACCTAAAATTGAAGAAGATATTGTACCATTTGTAATTCCAAAGGCGTGGGAATGGTGTTATGTCTCTGATATCTCAACAAAAATCACAGATGGAGAACACCTGACTCCTCAAAGAGCTTCAAGTGGCTACTACCTTCTATCAGCTAGAAATGTTAGAGATGAAGGAATTGCCCTAGATGATGTTGATTATGTTCCTGAAAACGAATTTCTAAGAATTAGAAAAAGATGCGATCCAAATAAAGGAGACATCCTTATTTCTTGCTCAGGAAGTGTTGGCAGAGTAGCAATTGTAGACAGAGATGAAACTTATGTAATGGTGAGAAGTGCAGCTTTGGTTAAGCCATTCCAAGATTATGTAATGAGTGAATTTCTTGCCTATACTCTGAGATCCTTATTCGTGCAAAATCAAATAATTGAAAAATCAAAGACATCAGCACAAGCAAACCTTTTTCTAGGAAAAATTAAGGAAATAAAAATAGTCCTCCCACCCCTTGCGGAACAAAAACGGATTGTAGAGAAGTGCGATCGCCTGATGTCCCTGTGCGATCGCCTAGAAGCCAAATTAAAACAAGGGAGAGAAAGCAGAGAAAAGCTGATGGAAGTTGCAGCAAAGCAAGTATTGCTAAATTAGCACCAGGGAATTAATGAACTTAAATACATCTAAACAGGGGTTTTCACCCCTGGCTTCTCAGTTATATCCCTGAATTAAAAGTAATATATTGTATTATTACTTACATTGGAGAGATTCGCGAGTATCTACACCAGTTTGAGGATTCACCCCACTAGCTTGAGCGCACAGTTTTTTAATTTCCGGTCCATCTAAAATCGCATCGGTAAAATCAGCCCCGGTGATGTCCACATTCTCAAAGATAGAACGTAACATCATCGCATTGGTAAATACAGCATCAGTTAAATCAGCACCTTTAAACTTAGTCAAATAGGCTATACCATCGCTAAAATCTGCACCATGGAGATTTACCCCCTCTAACAAAGAGCCATTGAACACACCGCCGCGGAAATTCGTATTACTAAAATTAGTCTTCTTTAAAACCACATTGGTAAACTCAGTCCCCACCAAATCTTGACCAGAGTAATCTTTAACCTCCACTTCCTCACCCACAGAACGGGTAATACTAGAAGAACTAGCAGCTTGAGCGGACAGGGGGAAGAAAAACACAAAGGTAACTAAAACCAAACTAGACCAGTAGTTGCCAATACTTAATCATTTTTTTGTTAACAAATCTCAACAATTATATTATTCACTATCAAAGCTGACTAGAGGTAATTAACCGCCCCTAGCCTCAGCCATAACTATAAAGCATCCCCTAGGATATATAATGACCTGCGATCGCATAAATACCTGTGGCTCATCAACAAGACATCACCCCATCCTTAAGGCGAACCCCGTTATATCAACTAGGTGCGGAACTCAAAGCCCGTTTTACCAGCTTTGGCGGTTGGGAAATGCCTGTACAATTTACTGGTATTAGCGGGGAACATGAAGCTGTGAGAACCACTGCGGGGATGTTCGATATCTCCCACATGGGTAAATTCACCCTTCAAGGTAAACACCTAATTAACCAACTTCAGCCCTTAGTACCCTCAGACCTAAACCGACTAAAACCAGGTGAAGCACAATACACAGTCTTACTCAATCCCCAGGGAGGAATTATTGACGACATCATTATATACTATCAAGGTGAGGATAGCACCGGCACACAAAAGGCTGTACTAATCGTCAATGCAGCCACGACAGATAAAGATAAAGCATGGCTATTACAGCAACTAGACCAAAATCAGGTAGAATTTCAAGACCTGTCACAGTCAAAAGTATTAATTGCCATCCAAGGACCTGAGGCCGTTAAACATCTTCAGAGCTTAGTACAAGCAGACCTACAACCTATTAAACCCTTTGGTCATCTCCAAACAACTCTACTGGGTAAACCCGCATTTATCGCCCGCACCGGTTACACAGGGGAAGATGGTTTTGAGGTCATGGTAGATGCAGATCAGGGTATAGAATTGTGGCAAAGACTCCATCAAACCGGCGTTACCCCTTGCGGACTAGGTGCTAGAGACACCCTAAGACTAGAAGCAGCGATGGCGCTTTATGGTCAAGATATTGACGACACCACCACCCCCCTAGAAGCGGGTTTAGGGTGGCTAGTTCACCTTGACAGTAAAGATGATTTCATCGGTAGAGAAATTTTAGCACAACAAAAAGCCCAGGGAGTGCAGAAGCGGTTAATCGGCTTACAAATGTCAGGGCGGAATATTGCGCGCCATGGCTACCCCATTCTATCAGCAGGTGAGGTTGTGGGCGAGATTACCAGCGGGACTTTATCCCCCACATTAGGCTATCCTATAGCCTTAGCCTATGTTCCTACTCAATTAACAAAGGTGGGTGAACAGTTAGAAGTAGATATACGTGGTAAGAATTACCGGGGTGTTGTAGTCAAACGTCCGTTTTATCGCTCCCAAAATCGTCTCACTAACTGATAATGTGTTTTGAGTTACTCAATTTAAATTATGGTTATGGCATTTCTTGGTTGAGTAGGTATACCGATAGCTACCGCTTGCGTAAGCCATACCCGACCCCTAAACCAAGGAAAAGGTAACTATGGTAGACCTCATATAATCAGGAAACGCGATCATGACCGACCATAACTGAGGGAACTGTGGGCGCTAACTATTTTGAGATGGAAGGAAAAAACTAAAATGTCTTTTGAATATCCGCAGGATTTGAAATACCAGGATACTCACGAATACGTGCGGCTAGATGGAGAAATTGGCACCATTGGTATTACTGAATTTGCTATAGACCAAATGGGTGATGTTGTCTTTTTGGAATTACCAGACATTGGTGACCTAGTAACCAAGGGAGAAACTTTTGGCACCATTGAATCTGTGAAAGCCGTTGAAGACCTCAATTCACCAGTTACCGGTACAGTCATAGAACGCAATGAGATTTTACTAGAGTCTCCCGAAGAAGTAGCAGAAGACCCCTATGGCGAAACCTGGTTGTTAAAAGTGCGCGTTAATGATCCCGATGAGGTACTGGATGCTTTGAGCGCTGATGAGTACCGCGCCCTGGTAGAAGGGGAGTAGATGAGATATGTAGGGACTTGTCCCTACATATTTGAATATTTGTTGCAAAATATGAAGTAGTTACGTTTGGAGTTCAACTTGTGGTAAGTTACCCACCTATTCCCCAATCCAGCCATGAACCCATAATTAGTGAAATAATTAGTCAAAGCAGTTCAAAGTTAACTAATTTCCCAGAACGGCACATTGGCCCGACTCCCAAGAAATCCAAGAAATGCTTGAGGTATTGGGTTTACAAAGTCTGGATTCACTGATTGATCACACAGTACCCCCCGGTATTCGCTTAGAAAAAAAGCTCAAATTACCACCAGCCCAGGGTGAATATACCGCCCTAGCTAAATTAAAACAAATTGCCGCTAAAAATCAGGTGTGGCGTTCATACCTCGGTACTGGATATTATGACTGTATCACCCCCCCGGTGATTCAGCGCAATATTCTAGAAAATCCGGGTTGGTATACAGCTTACACCCCCTATCAGCCAGAAATCGCCCAGGGACGACTGGAAGCCCTGCTCAATTTCCAGACAATGATTATTGACCTCACAGGGTTGGAAATTGCTAACGCTTCCTTACTGGATGAAGCGACCGCAGCAGCAGAAGCCATGAGTCTGAGTTATGGGGTGTGCAAAAATCAAGCCCATGCTTATTTTGTCTCTGACAACTGTCATCCCCAAACTATCGAGGTGTTGAAAACTCGTGCTCAACCCTTGGGGATTGAAATCATTATCGGTGATCATCGCCAAGATTTTACCCAAGGGATTTTTGGGGCAATTCTGCAATATCCTGCTAGTGATGGCACGATTTACGACTACCGCGCTTTTATTGAAAAAGCCCATGCTCAGGGTGCATTGGTGACGGTAGCAGCAGACCCTTTAAGTTTAACTTTATTGACACCACCCGGAGAATTGGGTGCTGATATTGCGGTGGGTAGTACTCAACGTTTTGGTATTCCTCTGGGGTTCGGGGGACCCCATGCGGCATACTTCGCTACCAAAGAACAGTATAAGCGCCAGGTTCCGGGGCGCATTGTGGGAGTGTCAAAAGATGCTCACGGTCAGCCGGCCTTACGTCTGGCTTTACAAACCCGGGAACAACATATACGGCGGGAAAAAGCAACTAGTAATATCTGTACTGCCCAGGTGTTATTGGCAGTCATGGCCAGTATGTATGCTGTATATCATGGTGGAGATGGTATTAAAAACATTGCCTGTAACATTCACCAGTTAACTGTAATTTTGGCTGCAGGACTAAAGCGGCTGGGTTACAGGATTAGTTCTGAATATTTCTTTGATACCCTGCGCGTAGAGTTAGGCGCACAATCACTTACACCAATTCTGCAAGCTTGTCAAGCCAGAAAGATAAATCTCCGGGTTTTTGATCCTACATCTGTGGGTATTTCCCTAGATGAAACTACTACCCCAGAAGATTTAATTGATCTGTGGCAGATTTTCGCTCTCAGCGATGACTTACCCTTTACTCTAGAAGATTTAACTTCTGATTCCCGTTCTCATCTGTTGTTGGAGCGCACCAGCAGTTATCTAACTCATCCGGTGTTTAACCGCTATCACTCCGAAACTGAGTTATTACGTTATCTGCATCAGCTAGAAACCAAGGATTTATCTTTAACTACATCCATGATTCCCTTGGGTTCTTGTACCATGAAACTGAATGCTACCGCAGAGATGATCCCCGTTACTTGGGAGGAGTTCGCTAAGATTCATCCCTTCGCGCCGGTTTCACAAACCCGGGGTTATCAAATCCTCTTCCAGCAACTGGAAACCTGGTTAGCGGAAATTACAGGTTTTGCGGGAATTTCTTTACAACCTAATGCCGGTTCTCAGGGAGAGTATACAGGACTTTTGGTAATCCGTCAATATCACCACAGTCGGGGGGAAGGACACCGTAATATTTGTTTAATTCCTGAGTCCGCCCACGGAACTAATCCCGCCAGTGCGGTGATGTGTGGGATGAAGGTGATCCCAGTTGCTTGTGATGCTTCGGGTAATATTGACCTGGATGATTTGCAAACCAAGGCGGTTAAATACGGGGATCAACTGGCGGCTTTAATGGTCACCTATCCTTCCACTCATGGTGTGTTTGAGGAAGGGATTCAGGAAATCTGCGCCATTATTCATCATCACGGTGGACAAGTGTATATGGATGGGGCGAATATGAATGCCCAAGTGGGTATTTGTCGCCCTGGAGATATTGGGGCGGATGTCTGTCATTTAAATCTGCATAAAACTTTCTGTATTCCTCATGGTGGCGGTGGCCCTGGTATGGGACCGATTGGTGTGGCTCAACATCTTGTTCCTTTCCTCCCTGGACACCCGGTTATACCCTCTGGAGATGCTCAAATTGGGGCGGTGGCTGCTGCGCCCTGGGGTAGTGCTAGTATTTTAGTTATCTCTTGGATGTACATTACTATGATGGGGTCTGAGGGTTTGACCCAGGCGACTAAGGTGGCAATTCTCAATGCTAATTATATCGCCCACCGCTTAAAGTCTTACTATCCGGTGCTGTATAAGGGCAAAAATGATTTTGTCGCCCATGAGTGTATTTTAGATTTACGGGGGGTGAAAAAGTCGGCGCTGATCGAAGTTGATGATATCGCCAAGCGGCTGATTGATTATGGTTTCCATGCGCCTACTGTGTCTTGGCCTGTGGCGGGTACTATGATGGTGGAACCCACAGAAAGCGAATCTCGCGCAGAGTTAGACCGGTTCTGTGAGGCGTTGATTGCTATCCGGGGAGAAATATCTGCTATTGAATCTGGCCAGATGGATCTGCAAGATAATCCGCTCAAAAATGCACCCCATACGGCTCACAGTTTGATTGCGGGAGCTTGGAATCATGGCTATCCCCGTGAACAAGCTGCTTACCCTGGTCCCTGGACTCGTGAATATAAGTTCTGGCCTAGTGTGGGGAGGGTTGACTCGGCTTTTGGCGATCGCCATTTTGTTTGTGCTTGTTTACCTATGGATGCTTATCAGTAAGGTCATGGGTGGTTAATCACCGCTCCTGACTCTCATATCCCCGACTTCTATTCAGATTTATGGCTACTGCATAAAATGACACTGAGAAGTCGGGGATATCTCTATTAACGCCGTTGCCAAATCTTGATGCTTCCATCCCGATCGCCAGAGGCTAAGGTGCGACCATCGGGGCTAAATGCTACTGAATTAACGTAATTTGAATGTCCCAGGAGGGAGGTGATTTCCTGTAGGGTGGCGACATCCCACAGTTTGATGTTATCCACACCAGAGGCTAAGGTGCGACCATCGGGGCTAAATGCTACTGAACCAACGCCAACTGAACCTCGAGTGATGGAGGCTATTTCCCCCCTGTTGACAACATCCCACAATTTGATGGTTTCATCCTCACTACCCGATGAGGCTAAAATGTGACCATTGCTGGGGCTGAAGGCTACTGAGTTAACCCCATATGAATGTCCGATGAGGGAAGTGATTTCCCGTAGGGTGGATACATCCCACAGTTTGATGGTTTCATAACCACCAGAGGCTAAGGTGCGACCATCGGGGCTAAATGCTACTGAATTAACGTCATCTGAATGTCCCTTCAGGGAGGTTATTTCCCGTAGGGTGGATACATCCCACAGTTTGACGGTTTCATAACCACCAGAGGCTAAGGTGCGACCATCGGGGCTAAATACTACTGAACTAACGCCCTCCGTGAGGGAGGCGATTTCCAACCTGGTGGCGACATCCCACAGTTTGATAGTCTCCCAACTCCCAGAGGCTAAGGTGCCACCATCGGGGCTGAAGGCTACTGAACTAACGTTATCTGAATGTCCGATGAGGGAGGCGATTCGCCGCTGGGTTTAACACATCCCACAGTTTGATGGTTTGATCATCTCCACCGGAAGCTAAGGTGCGACCATCGGGGCTGAAGGCTACTGAGTTAACTTTATCTGTATGTCCGGTGAGGGAGGCGATTTCCCTCCCGGTGGCCACATCCCACAGTTTGATGGTTTGATCATCTGCACCGGAAGCTAAGGTACAACCATCGGGGCTGAAGGCTACTGAGTTAACGTTATCTGTATGTCCGGTGAGGGAGGCGATTTCCCTCCCGGTGGCCAGATCCCACAGTTTGATGGTGTGATCATAACTACTAGAGGCTAAGGTGCGACCATCGGGGCTGAAGGCTACTGAGTTAAGGTAATTTCCATGTCCGATGAGGGAGGCGATTCGCCGCTGGGTTACCACATCCCACAGTTTGATGGTGTGATCATAACTACTAGAGGCTAAGGTGCGACCATCGGGGCTGAAGGCTACTGAGTTAACCTCATCTGAATGTCCATTGAGGGAGGCGATTTCCCTCCCGGTGGCCACATCCCACAGTTTGATGGTGTGATCATAACTACTAGAGGCTAAGGTGCGACCATCGGGGCTGAAGGCTACTGAACCAAACCCATCTGTGAGGGAGGCGATTTCCCTCCCGGTTACCATGTCCCACAGTGTGATATTATCCCAACTACCAGAAGCTAAGGTGCGACCATCGGGGCTGAAGGCTACTGAAACAAACCCATCTGTGAGGGAGGCGGTTTCCCTCCCGGTGGTCACATCCCACAGTTTGATGGTGTTATCATAACTACTAGAGGCTAAGGTACAACCATCGGGGCTGAAGGCTACTGAACTAACCACATCTGAATGTCCCGTGAGGGTGGCGATTTCCAGCCCGGTGGTCACATCCCACAGTTTGATGGTGTGATCATCGCTGCCGGAGGCTAAGGTGCGACCATCGGGGCTGAAGGCTACTGAGTTAACCGCATCTGTATGTGCAGTGGTATACTGCAACTGCCATGAAGATATTGATTTTCGTGATTTATAAGTTTTTAAAGCCTGAATAATCTCAATTAATTTTCCATACTTAGACACTAGCAGATTATAGGCTGCATCTTTTACATCTGCTGATTCATCTGTGCTTAAAGCTTGGAGAAGTAAATTAACCCCCTCATCGCCATACTGCAGTGCTTGGGATATGGCTTTTACCCTTGTTTTGGGGTCAGGACTACTATAATCCCTCAGCAGACCCTGGATTCTCCCCAACACCGCTACTAATTCGGGAGCATTACCAGTACCAACTAAGACTACATCAAACTGGACTGGTTCTGGGCGCTGATTCATCGTGGATTCTCCAGTGGTGATTAAATTACTCCGGGCAACATTATACAATCAATGAAGCTTCCCCTGTCTGAAGACGCGGGTATTTCTCAAGAGTCCATAAAAGAACTTTTTTAGGTCCACTTAAAGCACCTCTACTGATTCGGTTTAAGTCAAACTTAAAGATCATCCTCCCTTTCCTGAGTCTCATATCCCCGACTTCTATTCAGATTCATGGCTACTGCATAAAATGACTGTGAGAAGTCAGGGATATCTCTGGGGCTAATATCCCCGACTTCTATTCCAGGTTTAGGACGGCCGGATTCAAGTCATCTACTCGAATTTAGGTGGGGTGAAAGGCGCACTTCGTTTGGGATTTTTCCTAACTGAAGCAATAGAAATCAATATAGGATTTCCTATGCTCGTGAGGTACAATTTTTTTTAGTTTGAGGGAACACACCGAACAGGGAACAGGGAATAGGTGTGTACTTCATGAGCCTGAAAAAGGCTATAAAAGTTATGATTGTAATAGTTTTGAACGCCAATACACCGTGATGACTAGGTAGTTGGGCAACGCGGACAATTAAAATTAAGTTAATGTACATCGGGATGACTGGATTCGAACCAGCGGCCCTTCGTCCCGAACGAAGTGCGCTACCAAGCTGCGCTACATCCCGCCACGACATACAAGATACGATTATATCATAATAGTACAACTTTGTTGATATATAATCAATATCTTACCCTAACTCATTAAGCTACCGTTTGCTAGGATGAGATTTGTATAACTTCATAAGGGCAGATTGTGACTGTTAAACCAGACTGGTTGCGAGTAAAAGCGCCTCAATGGCAGCGCGTTGGTAACGTTAAAGAAATTTTGCGGGATTTAGCGCTTAACACAGTTTGTGAAGAAGCGTCATGTCCTAATATTGGTGAGTGCTTTCAAGCTGGTACTGCCACATTTTTAATTATGGGTCCGGTTTGTACCCGCGCCTGTCCTTACTGTGATATTGACTTTGAGAAAAAACCCCAACCTCTAGACCCCACAGAACCAGGACGACTAGCAGCAGCTGTGGAGCGGATGAAACTAAATCATGTGGTGATTACTTCGGTCAACCGTGATGATTTACCTGATGGTGGTGCTTCTCAGTTTGTGCTGTGTATTCAAGCGGTGCGGGAACTCTCACCTCAAACCACAATTGAGGTGTTAATTCCTGACTTGTGCGGTAATTGGAAGGCTTTAGAAGTGATTTTACAAGCCTCCCCAGAGGTACTCAACCACAACACAGAAACCGTAGAGCGGTTATATCGCCGGGTACGTCCCCAGGGAAACTACCGACGGAGTTTAGAATTATTGGGGCGATCGCGGCAAATAGCACCTCAAGTATACACCAAATCTGGGATTATGGTGGGTCTGGGTGAAACTGATGGGGAAGTCCGCCAAGTCATGGCAGATTTACGCAGTGTAGATTGTGATATTTTGACCATTGGGCAATATCTCCAACCCAGTCAAAAACACTTACAAGTTAATGACTTTATCAGCCCAGAACAATTTGCAGCTTGGCAGGTCTTCGGTGAGGAAATCGGATTTTTACAAGTTGTTTCTTCACCCTTGACAAGAAGCTCATATCATGCAGAGCAAGTCAGAGAACTAATGCAACGCTACCCCCGTCAGGTAAGTGTTGAGTCTTTAAGTAATTGTCAATGATTGTTAACAGTGGTGCAAAAAACTACCATAGGTATACTGGGTGCTGGTGCTTGGGCTATGGCCTTAGCCAACTTAGCCACGGACAACGGCCATGAGGTGCGTATCTGGTCACGTGGGGGAAAAGTAAGTTTATCAGCAGTTTTACAAAATGCTGACATCATCTTGTCGGCGATCTCCATGACAGGGGTGAGTGAGATAGTGTCTCAAATGGAATTCCTCCCCCTGTCAGCCAAAACAATTTTTGTCACGGCTACCAAAGGACTAGATCCCCAAACTACCTGTACCCCCTCGCAAATTTGGCAAGGAGCATTCCCTGATCATCCAGTAGTTGTTTTGTCGGGGCCAAATTTATCGGCAGAAATTCGCCAATCACTACCAGCAGCAACGGTAGTGGCCAGCAAGAACCAGAAAGCGGCTCAATTGGTGCAACAGGTATTTTCTTCTAGTTGTTTCCGGGTATATACCAATCCTGACCCCATCGGTGTAGAACTAGGGGGAACATTAAAAAATATTATGGCGATCGCTGCTGGTGTATGTGATGGCTTGCATCTAGGAACCAACGCCAAAGCCGCCTTAGTCACCCGTGGACTGACGGAAATGGTTCGCATTGGCCAAAATTGGGGTGCAAAGACGGAAACATTTTATGGTTTATCAGGTCTAGGAGATTTGTTAGCGACTTGTAACAGTCCCCTCAGTCGTAATTACCAAGTTGGTTACCAGATGGCTGGGGGTAAAACACTAGTAGAAGTTCTGGCAAATTTACCAGGAACAGCCGAAGGTGTGAATACTTGTCAAGTCTTAATCAAACGAGCCCAGGAGCACAGTATTGCTATCCCCATTACCGAACAAGTTTATGCCTTGCTGCAAGGTGAAGTCACACCGCGACAAGCTTTGGAGGAACTAATGCTACGAGATATTAAGCCAGAGTACAACTGTTAATCCTGCGTAGGATGACAAAGTATTACGAGTAGTGTGAACCTGAATAATCCCTAGAAAAAAAAATCATAAAATCGTCAGGATATTCTTTCACCCCGATGTATATATCACTATAGCGATGGTAAACATATGTTTTACAAGTTACCAACTTGTAAAACAAGTTTTACAAGTTACCAACATCAGCCTGATAGCGTATTGTGGCATCAGCCATATAAATATCCTGTGTTAAAACCCTCACTAAAATATTCCATGTTTATTTAAAGCCTAGATATAGATTTGAATAGCTATTGGTTCAATTGAAACGCTCAACCGATACATCGGTAACAGTGTGAAAAATATCAGTGTGTTTTCTGGCTCAGAAGCTTAACTAAAACCTCTACCAGATTAGTTCATGTTGAATCACGCAATAGCACCAGTTCATTAGTTGCGCCATTATCTATTGTTACCTGGAGCCATTGAGACTAGCCATATGCCAGCAATATCTTTTTATGCAGATGAGGCTTCCTACACTCAGAAGTCTGTCGAGAGTTTGAATACAGAACTGACTATTGATGATGAGTTATCGGCTGATGATATCCAAGAGTTGCAAGTAGCAGCAACAGACCATGCTCACTTGGAAGGGAGTACTAACCGTCGGAGTACAGACCTAGTACGTTTATATCTTCAGGAAATTGGGCGAGTACAGCTTCTGGGGCGGGATCAAGAAGTTTCAGAAGCCCAAAAAGTTCAACGCTACTTGCGGATGCGGACTGTACTAACTAATGCGGCACAGCAAGGGGATCAAGTGATTGTGCCATTTCTCAAGTTAATTGAGGTTCAGGAGCGTCTGACATCTGAACTAGGACACCGCCCATCTTTGGAAAGGTGGGCTAGTAGTGCGGGGATGAATCTATTGGATCTCAAACCTACTTTAGCAAATGGCAAACGCCGCTGGGCAGAAATTGCTGAGTTAACAGTAGAAGAGCTAGAACAAATCAAATCCCAAGGACTCCAAGCTAAGGAACACATGATCAAGGCTAATTTGCGCTTGGTAGTGTCCGTGGCGAAAAAGTATCAAAATCGGGGCTTAGAATTATTGGATTTAGTCCAAGAGGGAACTTTAGGCTTAGAAAGAGCGGTCGAGAAATTTGACCCCACTAAGGGATATCGCTTTAGTACATATGCTTATTGGTGGATTCGTCAGGGAATTACACGGGCGATCGCCACTTATAGCCGCACAATTCGCTTACCTGTTCATATTACAGAAAAGCTGAACAAAATCAAAAAAGCACAACGGAAAATTTCTCAAGAAAAAGGTCGTACAGCCACCTTAGAAGACCTAGCCATTGAGTTAGAAATGACACCAAACCAAGTCAGGGAAGTGTTACTTAAAGTACCACGTTCCGTGTCCATGGAGACGAAGGTAGGCAAAGATAAAGACACCGAATTAGGGGAATTATTGGAAACCGACGGGATTACCCCCGAAGAAATGTTAGTGCGAGAATCTTTACAAAGAGACTTGCATACTCTGTTAGCAGATTTAACTAGCCGTGAACGTGATGTAATACTGATGCGGTTTGGTTTAGCGGATGGTCATCCTTACTCCCTAGCCGAAATTGGCCGCGCTCTGGACTTATCTAGAGAAAGAGTACGTCAAATAGAATCCAAAGCTTTGCAAAAGCTGCGCCAACCGAAACGACGCAACTTTATCCGGGATTATTTAGAGTCCTTAAGTTAGGTTCAAATCTGGAACCGCCTAGGTTCCACAACCAAACAAATCTACCATCGGCTTTCTCCTAGTCATGGCTTAGGGTGGCGGAGGTTCCATAGATTTACCAGGGTTTTTTTTCACTAATTTATTGATATAGCCTTTTTCAGGCTCATGAAGTATACACCAATTCCCTGTTCCGGTGTTCCGGTGTTCCCTCAAACTAAAAAAATTGTACCTCACGAGCATGGGAAATACTATAATATTTAGCAAGAAGAAATATTTATTGCTTAATCCCAGAATTTGTTATATTCTCAACTAATAGGCTTTGTTGAGAAAAGAATTAATATGACTGTTTACACATCTTCTTCGCTCAAGGCAGAACTAAATGATAGAGGTTGGCGTTTAACACCCCAACGGGAGACGATTTTACACATTTTCCAAGAACTTCCCCAAGGTGAACATCTCAGCGCTGAGGATCTTTATCATCGACTGGAGACTGAGGGTCAGGGAATCAGCCTTTCAACAGTCTATCGGACGTTGAAATTGATGGCACGGATGGGGATTTTGCGGGAACTAGAACTGGGAGAAGGACATAAGCATTATGAAATTAACCAACCCTCCCCCCATCATCACCACCATTTAATTTGTGTTAAATGTAACGCGACTATCGAGTTTAAAAACGACTCGATTTTAAAAATAGGTGCAAAAACGGCTCAAAAAGAGGGATTCCACCTGCTAGACTGTCAAATGACAATTCATGCAGTCTGTCCTCAGTGCCAACGGTCTCTGATGCCTTTGTAGCCATAGAGCCTAAAGTTTTCCGCTAGTGAGATTACTTACATTGATGCCGTAAAATGTTTTTGCTTGCTGAAGAGCGCGTTTAGTCTCATCGGACATAACGCCGTTGAGATCACCTCGATAGAAACCCTGTGCTTGTAGTCGCCTTTGAATTTCCAAGACACTGAAATCACCCTGGCGGCCGGTGTTAATTAAGCTATATAACTTAGCTCTAGTAGTCGGTCCAGCAATTCCACTGACAGCTAAGTGATTAGCGGCTTGAAACCTACGGACAGCATCATCAGTCTGGGAACCAAAATACCCGGTTGGTGTTGCGGTTAGATATCCGGCCGCGATCAAATGTTCTTGAAGCAGTCTGACGGCCTCACCCCGATTACCCATCCTGAGATTGTCTGGATTAGCTGTTTGTCTGGGTGTGGGAGGGGTTGTTGTTGCGCCACCAACGCCCACAGGGGGCAATTTTTTGATTGTGGACGGGCCAACAATGCCATCAGCATCTAATTTAGAAGCTGTTTGGAATTGTTTGACAGCTTCTTCAGTAACCGGACCAAAGACCCCGGTGGCTTTACCAGAATAGAAACCTGCAACTCGCAGCCTTTCTTGTAAAACCCTGACATCTTCGCCTTGATCACCTCTGTGGAGCAACTGGGGATGACGGCGTTGAGTGGGAGTTTTCGCAGTTGTAACTTTTTGTGGTTGCGGTGTTGAGGTTTTTACTGTCTCAAACGGTGTACTAGCAGTAGTCAGCGGGGGAATAGATTCTACATGACTGTTGATGGTGGGTACTACGGTGCTGGTAATAGTTGGTGTGGAGGGTTGGGGATTTACTGGTTGTCTCAGCGAGGTTTCTAATTTTTGCCGTGTCTCTACTCCCAGAACCCCATCAACTACTAAACCTTGAGATGATTGAAAACGCCGTACAGCATCTTCTGTGGAAAAATCATAGACTTGTGTGATCTGCTCTCGGTAAAAGCCAGCTTGTTGCAATTGTCTTTGGAGGTTGGCTACCGAAGGACTTTGATCACCTCGTTGTAGTGCGAAAGCACTGCTGATAGAACTAAGAATAGATATAGCCACAGCTAAGGGTAACAAGTGCTTCCAGGTTCCACCAGAAAGGCGTTTCCAGTCTGGGGCAGATGCTTTCTTGAATAAGACACTCAAGGATACTAATTCACTGGATGCACTGTTTTCATAGGTATTGGCTAAATATAAATATGCAAGATTGTCCATGTGATATCTCCTGATTTATTTTTCTTCGATGGTTGCTTCTGCTTGATGTACGAGATTTCGCAACTTATCTAATGTCTTGCTGTTTACATCCTGCCATAAACCTCGCTGGTGCGCTTCTAATAATTTATCGGCAATATCACGCATTGCCCAAGGATTTTTATCCTGGATAAATTCACAAACTATAGGGTCTAGTAAATATGCTTGTGTCACACCCTCATACATATGGTCTTCGACACATTGGGCTGTGGCATCATAGGCAAATAAATAATCTACCGTCGCCGCCATTTCAAAGGCACCTTTGTAACCATGGCGCATCATTCCGGAAATCCATTTGGGGTTAACTACACGGGAACGATACACCCGGGCAATTTCGGCTTTGAGGGTGCGCACTTTTGGTTGAGCGGGATGAGAATGATCACCAAAATAGGTTTGCGGGTTGTTTCCTTGTAGCGATCGCACGGCTGCTGTTAAACCGCCTTGAAATTGGTAATAATCATCGGAGTCGAGTAAGTCGTGTTCCCGGTTATCTTGATTGTGTAAAACAATTTGCATTTGTGTTAGGCGTTGCTCAAATGCTTCTGGTGCCGAAATACCCACTAATTCCCCTTGAGTATCCGGGGAACTACCACTAGTGTAAGCGTAGCAACTCCAGTTAATATAAGCACGGGCTAAGTCTTGCTCATCTATCCAGTTTTGTGATGTCATCAGCCCTTGGAGACCCGCACCATAGGCACCGGGTTGAGAACCAAAAACCCGGTATTGCGATCGCACTCTCGCTGATTCCACTGTTAAGCCTTGTTGCATCCAAAACTGAGTATCTTGGCTGACTTGTGCCGCCAGGGGGTTAAAGTCTTGGGGTTCCTTGAGTGCGGCCACTGCGATTACAGCTTGCTCGAATAAGTCGATTAAATTGGGGAAAGCATCCCGAAAAAATCCCGAAATCCGCAAGGTAACATCAACACGGGGACGACCCAAAATGCTCAAGGGTAAGATTTCAAAGTCTACTACACGCCGCGCCGCACTGTCCCAAACAGGACGCACTCCCATTAAAGCTAGGGCTTCGGCGATATCATCGCCCCCGGTGCGCATGGTTGCAGTACCCCACAAGGATAAACCCAAGGTTTGGGGATACTCGCCGTTTTCTTGGGTGTAACATTCAATCAGATTTTCAGCGGCTTTTCTCCCCACATCCCAGGCGCTTTCTGTGGGAATGGCGCGAATATCCACAGAATAAAAGTTTCTCCCGGTGGGTAAAACTTCTGGTCGTCCCCGGGTGGGTGCGCCTGAGGGGGCGCTGGGAATATACTTACCATTGAGTCCCTGGAGTAAGTTGGTGATTTCGTCTTTGGTTTGTTCTAAGGCGGGGATGAGTTTAGTTTTAATCCAGTCAAGATGGGGGGATGAGAGGGGGGGAGCATTCAGGAGTTGTTCTACTAATTGGGCGGCGTGTATTTCCAGAACTTCTACTGCGTCGCCGACGGTGCGACAGGTTTTTGGGGTGATGTTGTGTAAAATTTGCTGATCAATTTCTGATAACTGAGTGTGAAAATCCGTGGTTAGGGGGTCAAACTCTAGTCCCCACTCTGTGGCTAGGTGACGGGTGATACCTAGGGAGTAACGGTTAGGGATACGGGCGATCGCCACTATTAAATCTCGCAGTTGTCGCCCTTGGGGACATTGGCCAAAATATGTAACCCGTCGCGAATTTGCGCTTCTTTGAGTTCACACAGATAGCCACCGATGAAGTTTAAAATTACTGATTCAAACTTTAAAATATCGCTTTCTATGGCAATACCTAGCTCTTGGTGGAGATTTTCTTGGATAACTAATTCCCGAATGCGATCGCGAATTGACGGTAAACGCCCAGGATCTAAACTTTCCGCCTCATAATATTCATCCACCAAGTTTTCTAACTGTTGTAGTGCGCCATAAAGTTCTGCTCTGGTCATGGGAGGCGTGAGGTGGTCTAAAATCACCGCTTCGGCCCGACGTTTAGCTTGAGAACCCTCCCCTGGGTCATTGACAATGAAGGGGTAAAAATGGGGAACTGGTCCGAAAGCTACTTCGGGATAACAATGACTGGATAAGGCGACACTTTTACCGGGTAACCATTCTAAATTGCCATGTTTCCCCACATGAACCACTGCATCCGCGCTGAAAATTTCCCTCACCCAATAATAAAAGGCTAAATAAGCATGAGTGGGCACTAAATCCGGTGCATGATAATTCAAACTAGGGTCAATATCATAACCCCGTGGTGGTTGAATCCCTACAAATATGTTACCCAGTTGGATTCCTGGAATGGGGAAAGAGTCAGCACATCCCCATGTTTGAGTAATTTCTTGCTGTACAGTTGTGGGTAAACTAGCAAAATACTTTTGATAATCGTCACAGTCAACACTTTGCAGCACAGGGCGAAAATCTCTACCTTCTGGGTCATTAGTTACCCCACTAGTCAGAATGTCGATTAATTCATCTCCATTTCTGGGGGGATTCTCTACCACATAACCCCCATTTTGTAAAGCCTTAATTATTTCTACACAACTGGCTGGTGTGTCCAATCCTACGCCATTAGCTAATCTGCCGTTGCGATTGGGGTAATTTGCCAAAATCAGGGCAATACGGCGCTTTTGGGGAGGCTGGGAGCGCAGGTTTACCCAGTTGGCTGCTAGTTGGGACACAAACTCAATGCGATCGCTCACTGGTTCATAAACCATCACATCTGTTTCTAAGTCAGGATGGCGCTTTTGTACAGTTTTAAAAGAAACAGCGCGGGTAATAATCCGCCCATCTACCTCTGGTAGCGCCACATTCATGGCTATATCCCGGGGGGAAAGTCCTTGTAATTGTGACTCCCACTGCTCCACGCCACCACCACTGAGGATAACTTGTAAGACTGGGACATTCAATTTTTGCCAAAGGTCTAGCTGGGGTGCTTCTGCTTCCAACCGCGCCAGAGAAAAGCTCGTAGTATTTAGTAGTACTCCTATTTGTTCTGTATCTTTAGGCTGGAAAAACTCACTTAATTCTCCTTGAACATCAGGATCACGCAATGAGGAAACAAACACTGGTACAGGTTGTAAATTACGTTTTGCCAGGGCTGTACACAAGGCATCAATTACTTTAGTATTACCAGATAGATAATGAGCGCGGTAGAAAAGAATGCCCACTTTAGGTATTGCTGATTTCCTAGTCCCCATTCCCCAGTTATATAACCCAACACGGGGAACTCCTTTTGGTGGTGAGGTTTGGAAAGAAGTATGAAGACAGGTATCACAGATAAATTTTAGAGCGTTAACAATATTTTCTACTCCGCCTTCTCGGAAATATTGTAATACTTGATTAATAACACTTAAAGGCAAAGTAGATTGGGAAATTAATTCTGGGTCTAGACCGTCGTCACCAGGCATTACAATCAGAGTTGTACCTTGACGTTGTACAATTTCTTGCACCACTCCTAAACCATATGCCCAATAAGAACGTCCTCCTAACAGACGCAAAATAATCACTTGGGCAGATTCTAAAACTTCCTCAGCATAGGAATCTATAGTTATTTCTTGCTGTAACTGCAACAGACTAGCAACCCTGATGGCTGGGAAGTTTGGTGGTAATTGAGTCACTGCTACTGCTAGGGTTTGAATGTCGGTATCAGCGGCGGTAATGAATACAAAAGGAGCGGGAGATTGTTCGATCAAAACTAACCCTGCGGACTGATTCCATCCCCCCGGTGTGGCGCTGATACGATGCATAATCTTGTATTACCCCCTTAAACTGTTGAATATAACACTGTTTTCGCCCGTGCAAGTTATTACATGACATATTAATAGGATGCCAAGAAGTGCATGAATGCCATCAATAAACAGATTTTTCATATCTGACGCACTCTACAAGAGATTTTACACTGTCTTCCGCCACGTAAATTATTACCAGACCATTAAAAATGCTTAGTTCTCCTGATTTGAGTTTTTCTCGAAACTTGCCTTTAGTTGTATATAATCAGCTTGGGGAATTGTTACAGCAGATGGCTCAAGTCGTCGGAAGTGCTGCACTGGTACTCACTGAGTCTGTATTAGTCAGGATTTGTTTACCCCAAGAGTGGCGCAATCAAAGGTTTACACTGTTGATTTCTCAGGAGTTTAGCGCCCTTTTGGTGGGAACTTTAGCACCGGGGGATGGGGGGAATTGCGCCGCATACAATAGCAGTTTGACATTTAATTCTGAGGCGATCGCTTTATTTGTCTCCCAGGTACGAGACTTGTTTGAGGGAAATTCTGACACACACCAAAATCTGGAACGCTATCGAGAGCTTGTCAGACCTAATGATGCTCAGACCCAAACTAAATTTACACTGTTGTTATTAGAGTATATCGGCACAGGGTCATCCCAGAAGATTATAGATCCTTTAACCCCTGCTGATAGCCCGGGATGCGTAGCCATTCCTCAAGTTTATACTTGTCAGCCTGTGGAAGATGCCTTAAAAAAACAGATTTTGCAAGAGCGACTGTTAAATCAGGTGACCACCCAGATTCGCAAAAGCTTAGATTTACCAGTGATTATGGCCACGGCGATCGGTATGGTACGGGAATTTCTGGCACTGGATCGATTAGTAATATATAAATTTCAGGGTTTGAGTGTCAAAACTGATAGCTTACATGGCATAACCATAGATGAAAACCTACCCCCAGGAGAGATGGGGGGTTGTATTGTCTATGAGGAGAGGGCTGAAGGTGCGATTTCATCGGTGTTGTCTTATCAAGAAAACGACTGCTGGTCTAAGAACTCCACCTGTTTAGCAAAGTATCGCCAAGGATTTACCTTAGTAATTGACGACGTGGAAAAAACTTATGTCACAGAAGAATGTTTATTGAATTTATTACGAAAATGCCAAGTTAGGGCTAAGTTGGTAGCACCAATTATATTTGAGCAAAATCTGTGGGGTCTATTGATTGCTCATCAATGTCATACCCCACGGGAGTGGAGCGAAAGTGATCAAAGTTTACTCACTTCCATAGCGGAACAATTAGCCATTGCTATTCATCAAGCTGAGTTGATGCAATCTTTACAAAAAGCTACCCGCACCCTTACCCAAGAAAAACAAAGTTTAGAACAACGAGTAATTGAGCGGACAAAAGCCCTACGGGAGGCTTTACTAGCTGCAGAAGCTGCTAGTCGCCTCAGAAGCGAATTTCTGGCTACCATCAGTCACGAATTACTCACGCCTTTAACCTATGTGATTGGGATGTCTTCCACTTTGTTACGTTGGCCTCTCGGAGAACTGAGTCAACGTCAACGAGATTACCTGCAAACCATCCATGACAGTGGAGAACATTTATTAGAGCTAATTAATGACATCCTGGATTTATCCCAAATTGAAGCGGGAAAAACTGTATTAAATATTACGGAATTTTCCCTAACCCATACCGCCAAAAATTCCCTAGAGTCACTATTAGAAAAAGCTGATAACCAACAGGTTAATCTTCAACTGGATTTACAAATCGACCCCCAACGGGATCTGTTTACTGCTGATGTACAGCGAGTAGAACAAATTCTCTGGAATTTATTAACCAATGCGATTAAGTTTACCCCAGGAGGTGGCAGTGTTACCTTGCGGATCTGGGTAGAAGATGATATGGCTGTCTTTCAAATTGAAGACACTGGAATTGGTATTCCTGAAGAACAATTACCAGTGATGTTTGAAAAATTTCAGCAATTAGATACACCCTATCGCCGGCGCTACGAAGGTACAGGACTCGGTTTAGCCTTAACTAAACAACTGGTAGAACTCCATCGCGGTCGAATTGAAGTGGAATCTACTGTAGCCATTGGTTCAATTTTTACGGTATGGATACCAGCCCAGCAGTAACGCAATTAATCGCGACTGAAGGTGCGATCGCCTCTAATGATACCAGGGATTTAACCCAGATACAAGCACATTTAACTCAGTTTACCACCTTAGTATAGATGACGCTTGACGGTTGACCGTCACTCATATCCCCGACTTCTGACTATGATCTTGTCGGGTAGTGATAAATTTTGGTAGAAGTCGGGGATATTGACCAGCAGAGTCAACACCCGCAGTCAACACCCACAGCAGTCAGGGGTTAGAAACCCCTGTCTGAAAGCGTAAGTCGGATCAAGCCGACTAAGTATTAATTATCACATTAATAATAAAAGTAACGGCTTATTATGAAGAATATTTGAGAATTAATTAATTAAATTAAATCAATAAATTAATTTAATTATGGTATTTTTTGGACTATGAAACGTAATAAAGCCAGTCCCAAACCTGTATTTTTAAACCATGCTATCTACTACCCATCACACCCTGACCCCCGTGTCTGTTGTATTTATTGATTCGGCTGTATCCGACTATCAAACCCTAGCAGCAGGTGTTATACCTGGTATAACCACTGTCATCCTCAATCCTGATGAGGATGGTATTACCCAAATTACTAGATTTTTAACAGCACATCCCCACTGTGACACTCTCCATATCATTTCTCACGGTGCGCCGGGATGTCTATATTTAGGTAACAGTCAAGTTAATTTAAAGAATCTTAATTTATATCAACCACAGTTACAGCAGTGGTCAATTCCCCATATCTGTCTCTATGGCTGTGAAGTGGCTGCAGGGGATGCGGGGGCAGAATTTATCCAGAAGTTACAGGACTTGACCCAAAGTATTATTAGTGCTTCCACCAGCAAAACCGGTCACCCTACCCTGGGGGGTAATTGGGATTTGGAGGTAAATCATGGGTTGGTGTCAGTACCTTTGAGTGGTGCGACATTGAAGAATTATATGGGGGTATTGAATGTTTTTCCCTTCAGTAATTACGATACCTCTGGCTATGCTTGGGGTGTACAAGTAGTGGGGAACTACGCCTATGTCGCTGATGGGGATGCAGGATTGCAAATCATCGATATCAGCAACCCCGAATTCCCCACCCGCACCGGCGGTTACGATACCTCTGGCTATGCTTTTGATGTAGAAGTAGTGGGGAACTACGCCTATGTCGCTGATGGTTGGGAGGGATTGCAAATCATCGATATCAGCAACCCCGCCAACCCCACCCGCACCCGCGGTTACGATACCTCTGGTAGTGCTGAGGGTGTACAAGTAGTGGGGAACTACGCCTATGTCGCTAATGGTTGGGAGGGATTGCAAGTCATCGATATCACCGACCCCGAATTCCCCACCCGCACCGGCGGTTACGATACCTCTGACTGGGCTTATGGTGTACAAGTAGTGGGGAACTACGCCTATGTCGCTGATGGGGATGCAGGATTGCAAATCATTGATATCAGCAACCCCACTAACCCCACCCGCACGGGCGGTTACGATACCTCTGGCTTGGCTTTTGATGTAGAAGTAGTGGGGAACTACGCCTATGTCGCTGATTTTTGGGACGGATTGCAAATCATAGATATCAGCAACCGCACTAACCCCACCCGCACTGGGGGTTACGATACCTCTGGTTTGGCTTATGGTGTACAAGTAGTGGGGAACTACGCCTATGTCGCTGATGGGGATTCAGGATTGCAAGTCATTGATATCAGCAACCCCGAATTCCCCACCCGCACCGGCGGTTACGATACCTCTGGTAGTGCTGAGGGTGTACAAGTAGTGGGGAACTACGCCTATGTCGCTGATGGTGGTTCAGGATTGCAAATATTATTAGATGTAAGTGAGTTTACTCAATCCCCAACTGAGCAACCATCTATAATAATCGCCACCGCCAATCTCACGCAGTTAGAAGGTAACTCAGGTACTACCCCCTTTACCTTCACAGTTACCCGCACAGTGGATACAGGTATCAGCACTGCTAACTGGGCGGTTACAGGTACAGGTGAAAACTCCGCTAACGCCGCCGACTTTGGCGGAACTCTCCCCACAGGTACGGTCACCTTTGCTGCGGGGGAAACATTTCAAGTAATTACAGTCAATGTCAGTGGTGATACAGTAGTAGAACCAGATGAAGCCTTTACCGTCACCCTATCTAACCCCAGTAACGCTACTCTTACCACTGGTACTGCTACGGGGACAATTATTAATGATGATGCTGGTACCACAAACAATGATACCTTTGCCAATCGTACCACCATCACAGGTACAAACACCTCGGAAACTGGCAGCAATATAGGATTCACAGGAGAAAGCGGAGAACCAGCCCAGTCAGGTATAATTAACTCAGCTTGGTGGAGTTGGACAGCGCCAACATCAGGAACTGTGACCATTGACACCATAGGGAGTAATTTTGATACATTTCTTTCTGTCTACAGGGGGAATGGGGTTAATACCTTAACTTTCGTGGCGGAAAATGATGATTTTGATGAAAGTAGGCAAAGTCGAGTCAGCTTTAATGCTATATCTGGAACCACCTATCAAATAGCAGTGGATGGCTATGATATCAATACAGGGGACATAGTTTTGAATGTGTCTCAAGGTAATGATACAGATGTAGATGACACCGACCCTGTTATCAACCCTGGTCAAACCTTCACCTACCCAGAAAACCAAGCAACAGGTTACCAAGTAGGAACCGTAGCTGCTAGTGATAACGTAGCTGTTACAGGGTACACCATAGTCAGTGGTAACGAAGCTGGATTCTTTAGCATTAACAACAGTGGCGTAATCACCCTGACAGCAGCAGGATTCAACGCTGCAGCCAATAACTTTGAAACCTTACCAAACAGTTTTACACTGGGAATTACCGCTAGAGACGCAGCAGGGAATACCTCCACTGCTAGTAATGTCACCATTACAGTCACAGATGTAGATGACACCGACCCTGTTATCAACCCTGGTCAAACCTTCACCTACCCAGAAAACCAAGCAACAGGTTACCAAGTAGGAACCGTAGCTGCTAGTGATAACGTAGCTGTTACAGGGTACACCATAGTCAGTGGTAACGACAATGGATTCTTTAGCATTAACAACAGTGGCGTAATCACCCTGACAGCAGCAGGATTCAACGCTGCAGCCAATAACTTTGAAACCTTACCCAACAGTTTTACACTGGGAATTACCGCTAGAGACGCAGCAGGGAATACCTCCACTGCTAGTAATGTCACCATTACAGTCACAGATGTAGATGACACCGACCCTGTTATCAACCCCAGTCAAACCTTCACCTACCCAGAAAACCAAGCAACAGGTTACCAAGTAGGAACCGTAGCTGCTAGTGATAACGTAGCTGTTACAGGGTACACCATAGTCAGTGGTAACGAAGCTGGATTCTTTAGCATTAACAACAGTGGCGTAATCACCCTGACAGCAGCAGGATTCAACGCAGCAGCCAATAACTTTGAAACCTTACCCAACAGTTTTACACTGGGAATTACCGCTAGAGACGCAGCAGGGAATACCTCCACTGCTAGTAATGTCACCATTACAGTCACAGATGTAGATGACACCGACCCTGTTATCAACCCTGGTCAAACCTTCACCTACCCAGAAAACCAAGCAACAGGTTACCAAGTAGGAACCGTAGCTGCTAGTGATAACGTAGCTGTTACAGGGTACACCATAGTCAGTGGTAACGAAGCTGGATTCTTTAGCATTAACAACAGTGGCGTAATCACCCTGACAGCAGCAGGATTCAACGCAGCAGCCAATAACTTTGAAACCTTACCCAACAGTTTTACACTGGGAATTACCGCTAGAGACGCGGCTGGGAATACTTCCACTGCTAGTAATGTCACCATTACAGTCACAGATGTAGATGACACCGACCCTGTTATCAACCCCAGTCAAACCTTCACCTACCCAGAAAACCAAGCAACAGGTTACCAAGTAGGAAACGTAGCTGCTACCGATAACGTAGCTGTTACAGGGTATACCATTGACAGTGGTAACGACAATGGATTCTTTAGCATTAACAACAGTGGCGTAATTACCCTGACAGCAGCAGGAGTCGCCGCTGCAGCCAATGACTTTGAAACCTTACCCAACAGTTTTACACTGGGAATTAGAGCTAGAGACGCAGCAGGGAATACCTCCACTGCTAGTAATGTCACCATTACAGTCACAGATGTAGATGATGATGTTCTCCCCGTCCTAGAGATCGACCCCAATAATGATGCAACAAGGGCTGAAGGTAACTCAGGTACTACCCCCTTCACCTTCACAGTTACCCGCACAGTGGATACAGGTATCAGCACTGCTAACTGGGCGGTTACAGGTACAGGTGAAAACTCCGCTAACGCCGCCGACTTTGGCGGAACCCTCCCCACAGGTACGGTCACCTTTGCAGATGGGGTAAGATCTCAAGTAATTACAGTCAATGTCAGTGGTGACACGTTAGTAGAACCAGATGAAGCCTTTACCGTTACTTTGTCAGGTGCGACTAACAGCACCATTACCACAGCTACTGCTACGGGGACAATTCAAAATGATGATGCTCCCTCCACGGGAAATAAAGCCTTTGACCTCATAGATGTTGACCGCTTACGCCACGATGAAAATTACAAAGATTGGCTTGATGGTAGTGGATTTACGGTAGCAGTTATCGACTCGGGAATAGAGGGATCCCATAGAGATATCATCAATAACTTTAAAGGATTCATCGACTTTACTCAGCGCGGCGGAAGATTTACCACAATGCCCTTGATTCCTACGATGGACAAATTCACGGAACTCATGTTTCCGGCACAATAGGCTCTAGTAATCCCAGCTATGGAATTGCACCTGGGGTAGGATTATTGGGATTAAAGGTCATTCCGAATCGTCAAAGAGATTTTAACCTGATACATCTACAACAAGCCTTGCAATGGGTGAAACAAAATCAGCGACTGTACAACATTGTGGCTGTGAATATATCCTTGGGATCAAAAGGAGCCTATACTGATACCGCTCAGAGATCTCCAATAAGTGATGAAATCCGTAGCCTAGAAGAAGCAGGAGTTACTATTGTTTCCGCAACAGGTAATGACTATCAAGAGTTCCGCAAGTCAGGTGTACGAATACCAGCAATTATCAGTACCTTAAATGTCGGTAGTATCTCGCCAAATAATAGTCAAATCGCCGCTAATAGCCAAAGACTAGATACAATCAATATCTATAAAAAGACTATTTTTGCCCCCGGTGAGGGAATTCTCAGTACGCTTCCTAGTAATCGCTCTGGTCACCAAAGTGGAACTAGTATGGCTTCTCCTCACATAGCTGGAATAGTAGCACTGATGCAGGAAGCAGCCATGAGGTTTCGCGGTAGCAGGCTATCCCCTACGGAAATTAGTCAGATTCTCCACGATACTGGTGATGAAATCTCTGATGATCAACCCACTCGTAGTGTCCCTGCTACCAATACCATATATACCCGGGTGAATGTGTATAAAGCCATTGAATATATCCGGAACCCAGAACCTAATAGCGTTTTATCCTCCTCCGCAGACGGTGGCGATATTAATGGTACATTGACAAGTCCTATCGATATAGGCAACATTAATACTAATGCCACCACACCCATTGTGCTAAATAGTGAACTGGGATCTGATGGCATAGATACTAATATAGGGGATACTGATGTTGATATCTATAAATTCAATATAGTTAGCCCCGGTGTCCTCACTGTTGAATTACAAGATCCATCAGATCCATCCTTCTTATTGCGTTTATTCAATGATCGTGGAGATGAAATCCTCTTTGACGCTCACCGTGGTAAAGATAACTTATTTAAACTAGAGTTAAAGGATCAACTGGGGAATTACTATGTGGGAGTTAGCGGTGAAGGGAACGGATCTTATGATCCTCACAAAGTAGATAAAGATAAACCCCGTGATAGCGGGAGCACAGGAAAATATGCCATCTCCTTCAATTTAACTAATGACGATACCAATGGCTTAATTAGTAGCGCCACTAATGTGATTTTTGGTACTTACAACACACCTTACAGTGTGAGTGAATTTTTAGGCAAAGATGGCAAAGATGGCAATTTGACCGTGAGAACCTCCGATGTTGACTTTTATGAAGTCATCGCTCCTGACAACGGACGGTTATTAATTGATATTGACACCCCCTACGACAATAACTTTGCCAACACCTACTTACGGGTCTTTGATAAACAGGGGAAAGAACTATTCTCTAATGATAATGGGTTATTTGTCAGTAATGTACTATCCGAAAGCAATGAAACCAACATTGACCAACTAGTATTCACGGGAACAACTCGTGTAGGACACAACACAGATAGTTTTATCGCTGCTGAAGTTACCAGAGGAGAAACCTACTACATTGGGGTTTCTAATTTCAGTCATACTAACTATGACCCCCGTAACTTGAACGATCGCCCCCCGGTTGAAGCCGATGGTAAGTATGATTTAACTATTCAATTCGTGAATAAGGACTCAATGGTAGCATTACCCAAGCTCGGAGTGATATCCCCCTACCTGTAGTCAACAATGTTCCTGGTCATATTGGCAAGGACTATGATAGCGATAGTACCTATGAAGTAGGCGATCTCGATGTCGATTTTTTCAGAATTAAGTCACCCACAGCAGGAATCTTAGACATCAACGCTGTGTCTTCCCTGGTAATCCCGCGGGTAAGGTTAGTTTCCCGCATTTTTGATCAGGATGGGAATATCCTGGCGAGTAACGATACCCCTGACGGGGAGGGAAATTCTCGCCTACAGTTACGAATTGTAGCGGATACAGATTACTTTGTCGCCATTTCTGGTTTGGGAAACAGTAATTTTGATCCTTTCCTTTTGGGTAGTGGTTTTAGGGGAGAGACGGGAGAATACACCCTCAGTATCAACGTCCTCCCTCCAAATCAGTTTACTACTTTGTCTGATAACACTACCAAAAGTTCAATCACCAGCATTGCTGTGGACGACATGATTGATGGTGACATCGGATACGATAATACTCTCATGGTGGGTGGGAATGATATTGATATTTATGAGTTTATCCCCACCACTAGCGGTTCGGTAACTATTCGCACAATAAACGACGAAGCATTTAGTGCGGACACATTTTTAAGATTCTTCGATGCTGTGGGGAATCAACTGGTTGCTAATGATAATGAAAATGATCAGACTACTAGTAGTTTGATTGAGGCGGATGTGATAGGAGGTACACCTTACTACATAGGTGTCAATGGAGCAAGTGCTAATGCTGCTAAATATGATCCTTTAACAGGGGAAAATGCCGCTGATGGTAGTATGGGTAGTTATAGTTTAATTGTTGAGGATAATACATCAACAGTCAGTGGACTTGCTGCGGATATTGATGGTAACGGTAGAGTGACTGGTGCTGATTTATTGTTGATTGACCAATATCTGCTGTTACGCAATAATCCTAACGTCGATGCGATTCTGCAAAGTTCCTTTAATCTCTTTAGCACTGAAACTGTGGGAGCTACAAATACCACAGGTGCAGCTTTGAGAAGTGCGATCGCCAATGGGGTTAACAGATTAGCCTTTGACGTTGATGGTAATGAGCAAGTGACTGGGGGGGATATTTTCTTAATTCGTCAAGGATTGTTACTTAAGAATAATCCTAACGTCAATGCGATTCTGCAAACTACCTTTAATCTGTTTACCAGTGAACTCACAGGACCAAGAAACACGGGAGCCGAAATTAATGATTTTATCTCCGGGGTACTGGGGTAAATAAGTAACGGTTGACGGGTCACGGTTGACGGTTGACGGGTCAGCAGAAGCCAGGGGTTAGAAACCCCTGTCTAATAGCTAAAGTCGGATTTATCCGACTGAGTGTTAATTCTCACATTATAAATATGGTAAAAAATCATTGCTTAGAGTATTTTATGTTACCTAATACTCCACTTTTAGTGGAGTTTCGCTTTCAGACGCTTAATTTATTCCCCGGCTGGTTTATCACCAGCGCTGGTGCGATCTGCTTGCAGCAGCGCTTCGCTATCGCCCCTACCACAAACGCGAGGGATTAAGAGCAGCGATCGCCCATAGTCAACGCCCACCGCAGCCGCCAGGGTAAACCATTGTTTGAGAATTTACAAAGAATATTATCAGGTAAATCTTTGAAAGTCTATAGACCACAGCCAGAATATTTAAGTTTAATCGGGACTGGGGACAAACGAGCGATCGCCACTAGAGGCGCTTTGACTTCATCCCCTCACTGGGTTTTCTGGTGTGGGAAAGACTGGATTGACCGCCGCTTCATGGTACAATTCACGGGCTAGGTGATCTAGGAAACTGGCGATGAAATGGTTTTATGAATCAAATAGTTTGGATAGCCAGACACGCTAACCGTCTGGATTTCGTTCACCCTGAGTGGTTTCTCACAGCAGTCAGACGTTATGACCCGCCTTTGTCTGAAGATGGTATAGTACAAACTCAGCAGTTAGCTCAACGTCTGCAAACAGAAACCATTACTCATATTTTCGCTTCCCCATTTATGCGCACTGTACAAACAGCCAACGCCGTGGCAGAAGTTTTAAATTTAGGGATTAAACTAGAAACAGGTTTGAGTGAGTGGTTAAATCCCCACTGGATGACCGAAGCACCGGAAATACACTCAATTTCTGAGTTAAAGGCACTATTCCCCAGAATAGATTCTGATTATACACCAGTTGTCAGCGCTGAATATCCAGAAACTGAGGTACAAGTACAAGAGCGTTCTGGAAAAACTGCCCAATTGTTGGCTAGTGAATGCTATCCTGAAAATATCTTGCTGGTAGGACATAGTGCATCTGTACAGGGTGCTGCAATGGGGTTAGTAGGGGACATTGCTAAAACAGAAGTCACGGCTTCTTTATGTTCCTTAGTGAAAATCCTGCGCCAGGACCTGAATGGTTGCTAGAACTAAAAGGAGATACTTCCCACTTGATGGATATAGAGGATTTTCCTTCGTGCATTAGTTGATACGCCCTCTCTTAAAGAGTGTATTTGTTAATGAATGTTAGCAAAAAAGTATCGGAAGTGGTTCGATTTGCTCAAATCCTGAATGAGGATTTTTGACTGCACAGACAAATTAATTAATTCCCATCCTCAATTCTATGACTTTGTTACTAGCAGGAGATATTGGCGGCACTAAAACTATTTTGCGGTTGGTGGACGCTGTAAATTTACATACCATTGCACAGAAAACTTACCCTAGTGGAGATTTTCCCGATTTAGTCCCCTTAGTCCAGCAGTTCCTCCTTGAGCTTCATACCCCCACACCCCAAAAAGCTTGTTTTGCGATCGCCGGACCAGTGGTAGATAATACAGCCAAGCTGACTAACTTAACTTGGTTTCTCGATACCTCCCGGTTAAAACAAGAATTAGGCATTGATTCTATGTGCTTAATTAACGACTTTGCCGCTGTGGGTTACGGTATTTTCGGATTAAGTAAAAAAGACCTGCTAACCTTGCAAGTTGGGAAACACAAACAAGAAGCACCCATTGCTGTTATTGGCGCTGGTACTGGTTTAGGACAAGGGTTTCTGATTAAACAGGGGAACTATTATCAGGTGTTTCCCTCAGAAGGTGGACACGGGGATTTTGCCCCCCGCAATGAGCTAGAATTTCAGCTGTTGAAATATCTACTGGATAAACATGATATTCAACGGGTGTCTGTAGAAAGGGTGGTTTCCGGACAGGGGATAGTGGCAATTTACCAATTTTTACGCGATCGCCAAGTATACAGCGAATCACCAGAAATTGCGGAAATTGTCAGAACCTGGGAAAGAGAAGCCGGACAGATGGAAAAAAGCGTTGACCCGGGGGCGGTCATCGGTGGCGCAGCGGTCGAAGGGAGCGATCGCCTGTCAGTGGAAGCCCTAAAATTATTTGTGGATATTTACGGCGCTGAAGCGGGTAATCTGTCCCTAAAATTACTCCCCTATGGTGGTTTATATATTGCAGGTGGAATCGCGCCCAAAATTCTCCCCCTCCTGAAAAACGGTAATTTTCTGTTAAACTTCAGCCAAAAAGGGCGGATGCGTTCCATCCTGGAAGATATACCCGTGCATATTATTCTTAACCAAGAAGTAGGGCTAATTGGTGCGGCTTTACGTGCAGCTAGATTGTAAAAAACTGGTAAATTACGGATAACCCACCAATTAGCGCTGATAAATTTACCAAGCATGATTAAACGTCGCCAAATTCTCAACACAGCTGCGATCGCCGCAGGAACTGCGGTAACATTAGCGGCATGTGGTCGTACCGAAACTGCCGCCAACATCCAAACCAGTCAGCCCAATATCAGGTGGCGAATGGCCACCAGTTGGCCGAAATCTCTAGGTATATTTAGCGGTGCAGATACAATTGCCAAGCGAGTCAGAGAAATGACCAACGGACGTTTCACCATTACACCCTTTGCTGCGGGGGAGGTAGTACCGGGGTTACAAGTTATGGACGCGGTGCAAGCGGGAACAGTAGAATGTGGGCATACAGGTAGTTATTATTATACCGGAAAGAACCTAGCTTTAGCCTTTGCTACTACTGTACCCTTCGGACTCAACGCCCAACAACAGAACTCCTGGCTGTATCATGGGGGGGGACTAGAAGCCATGCAAAAAATTTATGGTGACTTCAACATCATTAACTTTCCCGCTGGTAACACCGGGGCGCAAATGGGGGGATGGTTTAAACGACAAATTAACACTGTGGCTGACTTCCAAGGTTTAAAAATGCGTATTCCCGGAATCGGCGGCCAAGTCATAGCTCGCATGGGTGTAAATGTGCAAGTATTACCAGGAGGCGAAATTTTCTTAGCACTGGATCGGGGCGCAATTGATGCAGCTGAGTGGGTCGGTCCTTACGATGATGAAAAACTGGGTTTACACAAAGCTGCCCAATTTTACTATTATCCCGGTTGGTGGGAACCAGGACCGACATTAGATGTTTTAGTTAACCGTACTGCTTGGAATAAATTACCCCCGGAATACCAAAGCCATCCTCAAGACAGCAGCTTATGAAGCAAACATGAATATGCTCTCTGAGTATGACGCTTTAAATGGCCAAGCATTAACCAGACTGACCGCAGGGGGACTAAATTAGTTCCCTTCAGTCGGGAAATTATGCAAGCATCTCAAACAGCCTCTTTTGAGTTCCTAGAAGAAAATGCTAGTCAGGACAGCACCTTTAAGGAAGTTTACCAACAGTGGAAAGGATTCCGTCAACAAGTTTTTGACTGGAACCGTGTCAATGAATTGAGTTATGCTAATTTCTCAATGAGTTGATCAATTAGCTTCCTAAATTCGGTAAAAAACTGACAATCCCCGGAAAAGCAATTATTAACACCAAAACTAGCATTTGCAGCAAAATAAAGGGGATAGCGCCCCGATAAATATCAGATGTGGTGACTTCTGGGGGGGCGACACCACGCAGATAGAACAATGCAAAACCAAAGGGCGGTGTGAGAAAGGAAGTTTGCAGATTTGCGCCTAAAATCACACCGTACCAAATCAAATCAATACCTAACTGTTGAGCTACGGGGACAAATAGGGGGACAACAATAAAAGCAATCTCGAAAAAGTCAATAAAAAAGCCGAGAATAAATACTGTGACCATGCTGACAATCAAAAACCCCGTAGTTCCCCCAGGAAGATTAGCTAGGAGATCAAACATAAATTGATCCCCATTCAACCCCCGGAACACTAGACTAAAGGCTGTGGAACCCAATAAGATAAAAATTACCATGGTGGTAATTTTTAAAGTGGCATCGCAAACCTGAGCCACAGATGGTAAATTTAGCTGACCGTTAGCAGCAGCAAGTGCGATCGCACCTAGACAACCTACAGCACCGGCTTCTGTAGGGGTAGCAAAGCCAAAAAAGATACTACCCAATACCAAGAAAATCAGAACTAACGGCGGTAGCATGACCTGAAATATCCGTTTTCCCAAGGCTTTACCACCAATGTTGCGCACCTCCGCCGGTAAAGCTGGGGCTAAATCTGGCTTTAAAAATGCCACAATCAGCACATGTAAAGCAAAAGCACCGGACATCATTAAACCGGGAATCAAGGAACCGATAAATAAATCACCCACAGAAACCCCTAACTGGTCACCCAGCACCACCAACACCACACTAGGGGGGATAATTTGCCCCAGAGTACCCGATGCCGCAATTACACCAGTGGCTAATTCTTTATTATACCCATAACGCAGCATAATGGGTAGGGAAATTAACCCCATAGCCACCACCGTTGCAGCCACCACACCAGTAGTTGCTGCCAACAGCGCCCCCACTAACACCACAGCTAAAGCCAGTCCCCCCCGTAACCGTCCTAATACAATCCCCATAGTTTCTAACAGGTTCTCAGCTATGCCGGATTTCTCCAGCATTGACCCCATAAAGATAAAGTAAGGGATAGCTAACAGGGTATAATTAGCCATGATGCCAAAAATCCGCTGTGGCATGGCAGTTAAAAATATCGGGTCAAATACACCCAGGGCAATTCCCACTATGCCAAATATAATTGATACGCCACCCAGAGAAAAAGCTACGGGATATCCCAGGGATAACAGCACCAAAGCCCCCGCAAACATAGCAGGCCCTAGCCATTCATAATCTAGTGTCATGATTTTCCTCCGGGGATATGGCGATCGCTATCGACTCTACCTTGAAGAATGGCCAAGTTTTTAATTACCTGAGAAATTCCCTGAACAATCAACAACACAAAGGAGACAATAATCATGGTTTTGATGGGGTAGCGGGGTAAACCATCAGGGTCTGGGGATGTTTCCCAAGTTTCCCAGGAAGCCAGGATACTACCCCAAGAAAAAAATATCACCATCAGAGAAAATGGAATTAAAAATAACACTGTTCCCAGTAAATCTGCTAGTGCTTTCTGCCGGGGAGTCCAATTGTTGTAAAACACATCCACTCGGACGTGTTCATTATGCTTTAAGGCGTAACCTGCACCCCAGAGGAAAATTAAATCAAAAATATACCATTGGGCTTCTATGTAAGCATTAGAAGTTAAATTAATGCCAATCAACCGCCCTAAGTATCGCCCTAAAACATTCCATGCGCCAAGTATGACCATGACTAGCACCAGTCCACTGGTTAATTTGCCAATGCGCTCAGTACAGATATCAATGATTTTGGCTATCCTTAATAGTTTTTCCAATGATTATCTCACCCTCTTTAAACTTGCTATCCTAGTGACTAATCTTATGATTTTTCCCGCACAATAGCATCACGTAACGTAAGCCATAGGCACAAAAAAGACCATCATAGGTATAGGTAAGCTAGGGCTGTATTTTGATGGAGTGGGATTGAGCCGACTGGTGCTATAAGATAGGGTTTTTTAAACCATACAACCCAGGGTAACTATAAAAATGAACTTTTTTGATAAATTACAAGCTAGTATATTCCAAAATCAAAGTTTACTATTTGTAGGTCTTGATCCAAATCCAGAACTCCTACCAGCAGATTATAAATCTGAGGATATCATTGCTGATTTACATAATTGGTTAGAATGGATTATCCGCGAAACTGCTGATTTTGTCTGTGCTTATAAACCAACTTTAGGATTTTATGAAGCCTTGGGTGTTCCAGGTTTAGAACTGCTAGAAAAAACTTTAGCAGCTATTCCTAGTCATATCCCCATTATCTTAGATGCTAAACATAGTGATTTAAATACCAGCAGTGTGTTTGCTCGCAGGGTATTTACACAATTGAATGTGGATGCTGTGACCCTGAGTCCTTATACAGGACAAGACCATGTAGCACCGTTTTTAGTTTACCTTGATCAAGCGGTATTTATTTTATGCTGCACTTCTAATGCGGGAGCAGAAGCTTTACAAAAATATCCCACAGAAGAATTACCTCTATATTTACAGGTAGTCAAGGAGTCTAGGAATTGGGGAACTCCAGAACAATTAGGTTTGGAGGTGGGGACGACAAACCCTGAGATTTTAGCTCGGATTCGGTCAGTTGCGCCGGAAAGGTTGATTATGGCCCGGAGTATTTGGGCTGGGGGAAGTAATATCAATATCAAGGAAATTTTAGCAGCTGGGTTAAATAGTCACGGTGATGGGTTATTGATTCCTGTTCCTCAAGATATGTTCAGTCAACCCAAATTAGCTGATCATATCCAGTCCTTACGTGCAGAGATTAATCAAGCTAAAAGTGAAATTTTCTCGGAAACTTCTACCTGTACTGTGTGGTTACCTGATGTTTCTGTTGTCAATCTCCACCCCCAACAAGACTTGATTTTAAAACTTTATGATGTCGGCTGCATCATGTTTGGTAGTTTTGTACAAGCATCGGGAGCCACTTTTCCTTACTACATTGACTTACGGAAAATTATTTCCAATCCCCAGGTTTTTAATCAGGTTCTCACTGCTTATGAGAAAATTTTAAATTCTCTTGAGTTTGACAGATTAGCAGGTATTCCCTACGGTTCTTTACCCACTGCTACGGGTTTATCTTTGCGTTTACATTGTCCCCTAATTTTTCCGCGCAAGGAAGTGAAAGCACACGGAACCCGCAGGTTAATTGAGGGTAATTTTGATCCTGGTGAGACTGTGGCGGTGGTTGATGATATTCTGATCACGGGCAAAAGTGTGATGGAAGGTGCCGAAAAGTTAAAATCAGCAGGATTGAATGTTAGGGATATTATAGTCTTGATTGACCATGAACAAGGTGTAAAGGCGAGATTACTAGATCATGGTTATCAAGCTCATTCTGTGTTTACACTGGCGGAAATTACAGAAACACTGTATCAGTGTGGGCGAATTAACCAGGAGCAATTTTTAGCCTTTCACGAAAGTCAAGGTTAGCACTATTCATGCTTACATAACCACAGTTTCAGATCCCGGAATTTCCAACCAGAAATTCCGGGTATCTACTCTGGTGGGGAATTGTGGGTTCTCACCTACCTGAACCTCGCTCTAGAAATTGATCTGATTTTGAATAGCTATGAGCAGAAATCAGCAGCAGTAGGAGAATTACAGTTTTATGAAGCATGATTGATATAACTTCTCAGGTATTCACCTTGAAATCTACATGACTTGCGCCAAATTTGATTCACCCCTAGGTGTGAATCTGTCTGCCAAAATGCTCAATTGAAGAGCAATCGTTGTAGAATTATTCCTTGAAATACAGGAGGGCAAAACCGATGACCCGTGTCATCATTGTGCGCCATGGACAAAGCAGCTATAACATCGAGCGCCGCATCCAAGGACGTACTGACGTGTCAAGATTAACAGAGAAAGGGTGTGCAGATGCTAGTAAGGTAGGAAAAGCCCTCAGTAATATTTATTTTAGTGCTATTTATAGCAGCCCTCTCCAGCGGGCTAAAAAAACAGCTGAGATTATATACAGTGAGTTGGTAACAGACTCTACAAAGTCTGTAACTCCCCAAGTTGCTGATAACCTGATGGAAATTGATCTACCTTTATGGGCAGAAATGCTCAGTGCTGATGTCAAAGAAAAGTTTACTGAAGACTACCGCACCTGGAAACAACGCCCCCATGAATTGCGGATGTTGGTCAAGGATGGGACAACGGAACATTTTCCTGTCCTAGCTATCTATGAACAAGCGCGGTTATTTTGGCAGGAAATTCTACCCCGTCATCAAGGAGAAACTATCCTCATAGTCGCCCATAATGGCATTAATCGCGCTTTGATTAGTACAGCTTTGGGTATTTCCCCCAGTCGTTACCATAGCTTACAGCAATCTAACTGTTGTATTAGCGTCCTGAATTTTGCTGGTGGTTTAGGGGAACCGGTGCAATTAGAATCTCTGAATCAGACCCAACACTTAGGGGAAACTTTACCCTCTTTGCGACCGGGACATCAGGGAGTCCGTTTGTTGTTGGTACGTCATGGGGAGACGGAATGGAATCGCCAAACTAGATTCCAAGGGCAAATAGATATCCCCCTCAATGATAATGGTAGAGAACAAGCCCAAATAGCCGGAGAATTTCTCAAAGATGTGGTGATTGATTTTGCTGTTAGTAGCTCCATGCTCCGCCCCAAGGAAACCGCAGAATTGATATTGAACCACCATCCTAGTATAAACTTAGAGTTACAAGATGGTTTGAGAGAAATCAGTCACGGATTGTGGGAAGGTAAATTAGAAACAGAGATAGAGCAAGAATTCCCCGGAGAATTGCAGCGCTGGCGACTAGTACCCGCCCAGGTACAAATGCCAAAAGGGGAAAACCTAGAGCAAGTTTGGCAGCGGAGTGTGGTAGCTTGGCAAGGAATTATAGAAGATGCGATGGAAAAACAACTCCAAACGGGTTTGGTGGTAGCCCACGACGCTACTAATAAAACTTTGCTGTGTCACGTTCTCGGTTTATCGACTGATAATTTCTGGAACTTCCGCCAAGGTAATGGCGCTGTAAGTGTAATTGACTATCCATCTGGAATAGATGGGTTACCAGTGCTACAAGCAATGAATATTACCAGCCACTTAAGTGGAGGGGTACTAGATAAAACTGCGGCTGGCGCTTTGTAAAAAACAAGTCTTTTGACCAGAAAAGACCATGGTGGTTAAAACCACCAATTGGCCTCCCTCTCAGGGCTAAAGCTGCTGATTTTCCCGCTTACCACCATATTTTTATGACAGAACTGCTAAAAAAAGTAAGGGTAATTAATCCTAATTTAAAATCTGACGAGATAGCTGATGTACTCATAGCTGATGGTAAGGTCGCCGCGATCGCCCCGGATATTTCTGATATTCCCGGTGACACTACTATTCAAGATTGTCAGGGATTAATTCTGGGCACAGGATTAGTAGATTTGTATAGTCACTGTAGTCAACCGGGATTTGAACAGCGAGAAACGCTGTCATCTATGTTACAAGCCGCAGCAGCGGGAGGGTTTACCAGAATTACTATTCTCCCAGATACATCTCCAGTTGTTGACCATCCGGCTATGGTAACACAGTTGCAGCAAACCCCACCCCCTCACGCCCACTCCCGGAAACAGGAGGGGGAGTTAAAGTTACACCCTCAAGTTTACGTTTGGGGAGCTATCAGCCTAGATTTAGCGGGGAAGCAATTGACGGAATTAGCAGATTTAGCTGCTGCGGGGGTCGTGGGTTTTACAGATGGTCAGCCTTGGGATAATTTAGGGTTTGTACACCGAGTCCTGGAGTATCTCCAACCCTGGGGTAAACCGGTGGCTTTTTCCCCTGGCGATCGCCTATTATCGGGTCATGGGGTGATGCGCGAAGGTGTCGCGGCTCTGCGTTTCGGTTTACCCCCTGTACCAGCAAGCGCGGAAACTACCGCCCTGGCTGCTTTGTTAGAATTGGTCGCCGCTACAGCTACACCAGTACACATTATGCGGGTGTCTACCGCTCGCAGTGTGGAACTCATCGCCACCGCTAAGGCTGCGGGTTTACCCATCACCGCTAGCACTACTTGGATGCACTTATTACTTGACACGACGGCAATAGCCAGTTATAATACTAGTCTAAGGTTGGAACCTCCTTTAGGTAACCCCAGTGATGTCAAGGCTTTACAGGCAGGGGTGAAAAACGGTGTCATAGATGCGATCGCCATAGACCATGCACCTTACACCTATGAGGAAAAAATGCAAGCCTTCGCCTCCTCACCCCCAGGGGCGATCGGTTATGAGTTGGCATTACCCTTACTCTGGCAGAATTTAGTAGAGACTGGGAAGCTTACGGCTTTAGAATTATGGGGTGCGCTGAGTACCCAACCCGCCAAATGTTTGCAACAGCAAGCTAGTACAATTACCTGCGGTGCAAAGGCGGAACTGATATTATTTGACCCACGGAAAACCTGGAAGGTGGAACGCCGGAACCTCTATACACTTTCTGGTAATACACCTTGGCTGGGTGAAGAAATACAGGGACGAGTTGTGAAAATTTGGCATCCCTAATAGGGATTATGGATAAGTTTACTCTACGGGTATATATGGAGTAGGGTGGTGTAATTTGTTGAATCACTGGTAAGTATGGTGGGTGATGACGACAGGAAGCGAAAAAAAAACCTTTTTTTTTCGCCCTAGTTATTTTCCCTGATAGGGATTCATAGGTAATTGTAAATTTTATCACTGTTAAGATTTGGGTTGATGGAAATTTTGATAGAAATTTTAAATGATTGTGACTAGATAGGATAAGGAGAATAGAATGAGAAAATATATCACTTTTGGGTTTGTGAATTTGAGAAAATAAGAAAATATATCATTTTTGTCGTGAGAGGGGTTATAAGTAGTTGTGAGGAGAGAATCTAGATAGTGGTCTAGGGTAGTTAGTATTTGAATGTTTAATTTTAACAGGAATTATCAGTAATTGTGACTAAGTGTAAAATCCCCACCTAGTCAATAGGTGGGGTAGTGTGAAATTCTCCTTGACATTTCTTCAAGAATATGAAAGGGTGAGGGGAGGTTAAACTTATATTTGATTAAAAATTATTTGTTTTTCTCCATTTGTTTTTTTGTTAAATGCCCTGGTGATTAGGGCATGGTTGTTGTTTAGGCGATCGCACATAGTTAGCAGTTAGTTTGAATCCCTGATAGGGATTGTAGGTAGTTGTGACGATCTGCATGATTCGGAGCAACACGGAAGTTTGAATCGCGATCGGTTGACTGGTGACTGTTGACTGTTGACTGTCCTTGTGCATTGGGATTGCTGATACAAAATTTGAGCAATTAATGACTCTATTATTAATAGACAATGAACTTTATCTGGGTAAAACGCAAAAGCGGAATTAATGGAAACTTAATAAACTCTTTAAGCCACAGTACCAAGTAATTCTTAGACCGCTTCCCTCACCGGAAGTGGAATTAAAAGCAACTTTTAATGAACAACAGAATTATCAAGGAAGAAGGTCATGAAAGCAGAATATGATTTTTCACAAGCTGAACAAGGTAAGTTTTATAATCCTGATGCGACTTTTCATTATCCGATTTACCTTGAACCAGATGTTGAGAATTTTATCAAGAAAATTGCTCAGGAAAAAAACATTGATGTGCAAATCTTAGTCAATGAATGGTTGAGAAATAATATTAAGTTAATTGAAAGTATTCAGTAAAAGGGAACTGACAAGTCAGCGCTTGCGCGATCGCATTCCCCAAATCCCCAAACAGCGATACCTTATAATTACCGTTATGTTGATTTTAACAGTGTTAGCAGGTGATGACACACTGGTAAGTTACTGGTATAGGTACTTTAATAATTCTTGACAATTACCTTTACACGTGACAAGTATTGGGTGACACGTCATTATATAATGCCTCCAATACTAAATTAACTACCAGTGGTAACCTAAGATGAACGAGCCACAACCAGGGAAATTTGATGTAGTACTAGGTGGTACTGGTAACGCTCCAGAAAATGCCCTGGTCTTAGGGGGAATCCAAGGGGCGCAGCAGAGATATAAGAACCCTAACCCCAATGTGAGGATAAATGCCATATCCCAAGCCCTCAACTATGGGGAAGATGGGGTTAACTTACTTCTCCAAGCTTTAACTACAGATGAATCAACCGATGTCAAGGATGCGGCTTATAATCTTCTGTCCTCTAGAGATAATAAGTCTATTCAGGTCATTGATGCTTTAAAAGCTTATGAACTATCTCCGTCGCGACAGAGATATAAGAACCCTGACCCCAAGGTGAGGATAAATGCGATATCCCAAGCCTTGAACTATGGGGATGATGGGATTAATTTAGTTCTCCAAGCTTTAACCACAGATGAATCAGATGATGTCAAGTATGTCGCTTATAATCTCCTGCGATCTAAAGACAATAAGTCTATTCAGGTTATTGATGCTTTACAAGCTTATGAACTATTTTTATGGCGGGAGATAGCTACACTCACCAGACATTCAGATGGGGTTCGTTCAGTAGCCTTCAGCCCGGATGGTAAAACATTAGCTTATGGGAGTGGGAGTGTTTTCGTCGATTCCGAAAAGACCATCCGACTGTGGGATGTAGCAACCCAAGAGGAAATCGCCACCCTCAGAAGACATTCAGGTACGGTTCGTTCAGTAGCCTTCAACCCGGATGGTAAAACCTTAGCTTCTGGGAGTGGGGATAAAACCATAAAACTGTGGGATGTAGCAACCCAAGAAGAAATCGCCACCCTCAGAAGACATTCAGGTTCTGGGGTTAGTTCAGTAGCCTTCAGCCCGGATGGTCGTACTTTAGCCTCTGCAGGTGCATATAGGGATAACACCATCAAACTGTGGAAAATCGCCACCCGTCGGAAAATCGCCACCCTCACCAGAAATTCAGATTCGGTTCGTTCAGTAGCCTTCAGCCCAGATGGTAAAACCTTAGCCTCTGGGAGTTTAGATAAAACCATCCGACTGTGGGATGTAGCAACCCAAGAGGAAATCGCCACTCTCACCGGACATTCAAAAGGGGTTCGGTCTGTAGCATTCAGCCCGGATGGTCGCACATTAGCTTCTGGGAGTAATGATAAAACCATCCGACTGTGGGATGTAGCAACCCAAGAGGAAATCGCCACTCTCACCGGACATTCATGTCACGTTAGTTCAGTAGCTTTCAGCCCGGATGGTCGCACATTAGCCTCTGGGAGTAATGATAAAACCATCCGACTGTGGGATGTCGCCACGGGAAGGAAAATCGCCACCCTCACAGGACATTCAAATTGGGTTGATTCAGTAGCCTTCAGCCCGGATGGTCGCACATTAGCCTCTGGGAGTAGGGATAAAACCATCAAATTGTGGCAAAGGCGTTATTAATCCACACCCACAATCTTTAATTAATCATATTGACCTTCCTAGAACTCACTTTTCAGGGTTCTGACGATTAACTTCCGATCAGTAGCGAACTGCTTGCAGCAGCGCTTCGCGATCGCTCAAAAATAATCAAGAAATCAGGTTAAAATGCCCGAAACTCATAGATAATATTTGGTTGATTCTGTCAATGCGTAAGTCCTAATATAATAGGGTGATATCAAGTATTGAATTGAGACTATTGCCGACGCGAAAACCAAGCAATGATGGTGGTAGTCTTTTTCAGAAACTTAATTGGAACACAATCGCGTCTGGCTAAGGCGTGTAAGTCTACACCAGGGATAACCGCTCCCATACCCCCTTTGAAGTAGAAAGTAAAGTCTAGCTTTGTCTAGGTTTTATATAGCAGCTATTAATTAAAGTGTCCTTTCCCCGGATATTGAAGGAGAAAGCTTTCAGCAATATCCATCCCTTTTTGCCAAATCATTAAGTCTTTAAAATCATTAATATCTGACATTCTTTCTGTTCCCTGTTCCCTTTCCTCACTGATAATTTCTCAAGTCAAATAGGATGACTATATAAAACTGAGATTAAATGAGATTAAAATTTATTATAGCTTCTTTCAAGGATAAAAACTAATGTCAGATCATAATTTTCCCAAATAAATGTGTAAACTTAAAGAGTTCACCTATTATCAAAATTTTATGACTCGCTGGTTTAATATTGCAGGTCCATGTTCAAACGATATCCACTATGTTCTATCTCCCACAGTCAGATTACCAGACTTACAGGCGTTAATTCAACAACGTAGTTATTTTGTCCTACACGCACCACGACAAACAGGGAAAACCACCGCCATGTTATCCCTAGCAAAACAACTGACTGATGCCGGAAATTATGCGGCAGTTATGGTATCTGTAGAAGTAGGCAGTGCATTTAATCATGATCCTACCACCGCAGAATTAGCGATTTTAGGAACTTGGTATGATACAATAAATATTCGTTTACCCAAAGAATTACAACCACCTGTTAAACAATGGCAACAGGAAGAACCAGGAAGCAGAATTAAGGCTTTTTTATCAGCTTGGGCAACATCTTTAAACCGCCCTTTAGTATTATTTATAGATGAAATTGATTCTTTAGAAGATCAAACATTAATATCAGTTTTAAGACAGTTAAGAGATGGTTTTCCTAACCGTCCAGAAAATTTTCCCTCATCGGTAGGATTAATTGGTTTACGAGATGTGCGAGACTATAAAGTAGCATCGGGAGGTAGTGATAGATTAAATACATCTAGTCCTTTTAATATTAAAGTTGCTTCTCTGACTATGCGAAATTTTAATCTTGCAGAAGTAGGAGAATTATATCAACAACATACAGCAGCAACAGGGCAAATTTTCACACCAGAAGCAATAGAAACAGCTTATGATTTAACCCAAGGACAACCTTGGTTGGTGAATGCTTTAGCTAAAGAAATTGTAGAAAAAATGGTAAAAGATAGAAGTATTGCTATTACAAAAGAACATATTTTAACAGCTAAGGAAATATTAATTGCTCGTCAAGATACTCATTTAGATAGTTTAGCGGAAAGACTCAGGGAAAAACGAGTTAAAAATATTATTGAACCCATTTTAGCAGGGCAAACATTACCGGATACCTTAGCAGATGATCGCCAATCTTTAATAGATTTAGGATTATTAAGACGTGACCCCAGGGGAGGATTAGTTATTTCTAATCCCATATATCGGGAAGTAATTCCCCGTGTTTTAGTCCAAGGAACTCAGGATAGTTTACCTTTAATTAGTCCTAGTTGGTTGACTGTAAATGGTGAATTAAATATAGATGGTTTATTAACTGCATTTCTCAAATTTTGGCGACAACATGGAGAACCTTTATTAAGTAGTGCTGCTTACCATGAAATTGCACCCCATATTGTATTAATGGCTTTTTTGCATCGTGTGGTTAATGGTGGAGGGGTTTTAGAAAGAGAATATGCGATCGGTAGCGATAGAATGGATTTATGTTTGCGTTATAAAGATGTTATTTTAGGAATTGAATTGAAAGTGTGGAGAGATAAAAAAGGCGATCCGCAAGGTGATGGAATTGAACAGTTAGAATCTTATTTAGGGCGTTTGGGTTTAGATTTTGGTTGGTTATTTATCTTTGATAGGCGGAAAAATGCCTTACCAATGGAAGAAAGGTTATCAACTGAAGTTGTGGTGACAGAAAATCAATATAGAATTACTGTGATTAGAGCTTGAGTGTTTGCAAAACTCACTGTTTTTAGCAGAAATAAATGGTATGATAAAATTAATAAAAATGCCCTCGTCACATCATGAATTACAGAGACTATATCATAATTGAACCCAATAAACGTGGTGGTAAGCCTTGGTACGTGGCTTGCGAATCACAGTTTATGAGGTGCTTGAATACCTAGCTTCGGAAATGACAGAAGAAGAAATTCTTGAGGATTTTCCCGACCTAACGCGAGAAGATTTAAAGGCTTGTATTGCTTATGCGGCTGATCGTGAACGTCGGTTAATGATTTCGACTTTATCAGCATGAAATTACTATTTGATGAAAACTTATCTCCTAAATTATCCACCTGTTTGAGAGATATTTTTCCAGACTCCCTTCATGTTCGAGATGTAGGAATGAAAGCAACAATAGAGTTTGTGAAATTATAGACAAATCTACATGGAAACGATACATCATTTAATAGACTCATAATATTTTCAATGTGTTCCCACTCGCTGGGGACATTAATCGAATGGAAACTGGGCAGACAATAATCCTCCTCTTTTAAATTCTTTATGGTTCCCACTCGCTGGGGACATTATTTGAATGGAAACAAAACACTAGAAAAAATTGCTTGTATAATGTGGTTTAATGTGGTTTAATGTGATCGTTAAGAGGTTTTTTTTATAAGTATGGGAATCAATCTTTCCGTCACCGCTGCTGCTATGGCGTTTTTAGCTGCTACTCCGTCAATAGCTCAAGCTCAAGTTAATAACATCATCCTTAATTCCAACTCATCAACCCCTTCAACTTCAGTAGTCAATATGACCATCACTGAGTCTGAAGTTCTGGCAGCCCAAAAAGCCTGGGGAGATGCATTAGTCGCCATCTCTACCACCTACGATGAGAAGGGAAAAGCCGCAGCTAAGGCATTAGCCGGGGAGATTATTGATCAAGCCTATGGTTACCAGATGGGTGCAGTGCTGTTCAAGCCAACTCTGGCAGAAGCACCACAGACTTTCCGCACAACACGCGAAGGTGCATTGGCTTATTTCGTGGGCGACGATTCTTCTTTCCCTAATGATACTGGCTTTGCGCTCAAAGGATGGCGAAAGGTAGAAATTCGCAACGCTGGAATCTTCATTGTTGGTAATGTAGCTACAACAATGGGCAATGTCTTAGTTACTGACAAGACTGGTAAAGTAACCACAGTGGACAAAACCTGGAAGTTCATTAAGGATGACAATGGTAAACTGCGTATTGTAGTACACCATTCTTCCCTGCCTTACAAAAATTAAAATCACCTGTTTCATCAGCTGGTTTCAATCCCTGATAGGGATTATAGGTAATTGTGGCGGGTATGGGGATATATTAGACCGCGATCGCCTACTGTAGTTTCAATCCCTGATAGGGATTATAGGTATAGCAACCGCCAAGGTAATTAGGACATTCACTATTCCCTATCCCCTATCCCCTATCCCCTATTCCCTATTCCCTACTCACTATTCCCTACTCACTATTCCCTACTCACTATTCCCTGTTCCCTGTTCCCTTAAAACCATAATGATGATGTCCTAACCAATATGTCCGTTGCTATAATTGTGACTGTTTATTATGTGTCGTTCAACTAATCACATTTTGATTGATCTCCCCAACCCCCCTTAAAAAGGGGGCTAAATTATTTGGAGAAAGTGTTTAGGGTTAAATGCGTAAAGGGTAGCTACCGCCTTTAAAAAGGGGGGCTAAATTCTTTAAAGTCCTCCTTGAAAAGGGTGATAGTGTTGAAAATGTTGGTAACAAGTTTGAATCCCTGATAGGGATTATAGGTAATTGTGACCAAAACAGGTACAAGTGTTTGATGCAACATCATAGGTTTCAATCCCTGATAGGGATTATAGGTAATTGTGACACGCGCCGGGTGGGAGTAGCGTCATCTCTTACAGACTTAGGTTTCAATCCCTGATAGGGATTATAGGTAATTGTGACACCTGAGGACAGCGACAGAGGGCTGGTACTACCTCCAGGTTTCAATCCCTGATAGGGATTATAGGTAATTGTGACACACCAATGGTAAATTTGAGTTTCCCATTATTACGTTGTTTCAATCCCTGATAGGGATTATAGGTAATTGTGACAACCCACTTAATCCCATTTTGTAGATATCCTAAGTTTCAATCCCTGATAGGGATTATAGGTAATTGTGACTCTTTTTTTGTCTTGCCATCATTCTGATTGCAGAAGTTTCAATCCCTGATAGGGATTATAGGTAATTGTGACATTGTAGAAACCACAGCTACCACTGCTATTACGTTGTTTCAATCCCTGATAGGGATTATAGGTAATTGTGACTGCCACACTGGGAGACATTGATATATTTGGTTTTCAAGGTTCTGATCCGTCAACCTAGAGATAATATAACTTTTCAGATATCCTGGTGTCAAGAGTAGCATCAAAAAAAATCCCTCAAACCTTTATCTGGTAAGACTTGCCGAGAATGCGTCAACCTCAAAACCACTAAAAACACTGGAAACTTAGACTATACAAAGGTTCTGATGCGGGAAATTGTCAATCTAATTTTGACACCTACTGGTTGACGCACAAGAGCAGCCAAGAGCGGTTTTGTTACTCCTCCTCAAAATTGTAAGTTTTAAACTTGAGACTCCGGCAATTTTCGGTGACGGTGCGAATTAGATGCTCTGGGATTCCATCAGGTAATTGCACCTGAATATCTAGAGTGACTTGGATATCTGCACCGACTAAACCCCCCAGATGTTGGACAATTTCGCTAGTTACTTGTTCAGCATCCCGAATGACCCGCTGGGGGTCTAAATTGACGGAGCCATAAAAACGCCGCAGTTTTGGAGGGGGTGGGGAAGGGGTGTATTCTGTTACCGGTTCTTTTACTGATTTAGTAGAATTACTGGGGTTAATATTAGTTGGGTTTGGAGTTGGTGGGGTTGGGGGTTGTAGTACAGCTGTATCTTGCTGTAGTTGCTGCTCTGCAACCTCGGCTTTAACTAACCAACTTTGGCTGCTGAGGGTAGCTGTAATCCCTTCACAGGCTTTTAACCCTAAATAGCGTCCCTTAGCTTGATCGTAGCCGCTGGCGTAGGCGAAGTATTCTTTCCACAGTAAGGCTGCTACTCCTTCTTGAACAGCATTGAGTAACACTTGTTCATCTTTGATGCGGGGTAGATAGAGATATTGGGTAAAGTATTTCCACAGTGTTTTTAAGTCAACATGATCGGCGTTAGACCAGATATAAGAGTCAAGGATTTCTAGACGCAGACGGGAAGGGGAATACTTAAGTATGAGTTGTTCTTCGTGAAGAAATCTCCGACTAGCCCGAATAATGAAAGAATCTTGCCCAGGAATGCGAATTTCTTCCCAAGTTATGGGCTTGTGCGCATCTGGTTGATGGGGAATTAACAGCCATTGATAAGTGTCTTGAAGTAACAGATTGACATTTTTATTAGTTTCCTCTTGCTTTTGTTGAGCTTGATTGGTTTGGGAAACATCTAAGTTTAAAGAGTCTTTTTCTTTAACAATAGAATCCCAGGCTAAAAATTGACAAACATGCTGGACTAAATTATCTAGTTTAGTTTTATCCACCACCAGAAATAAGAGCAAATTCTTACAATAACGGGGACTAGCGCCTTTATAAGAGAGAATTTCTGTCACTTTTTCTAAGGCTGGGCTATCCTTAGCTTTGCTGCTGTGGCTATACTGGGGAGCTAAGACGACTAACCGCACGCCCATGTTTTCTTCATCGGGAACATCAGCGCTAGAACTGGGGGCTATATGCACCCCTGCAAATTCACCCCGCTCTTTATCGGTTCTCAGTCTGCTGATAATTTCTTCCCAAACTCGGTGTATGTCTTCGCTGATTTGTTGAGCGCGGTCTTGCGCGGTGCGGGTGACGTTGGGTTGGGTAGATATCCAATAACGATTACCGTCACTGACATATATATAGGTAGCTTGGTCGCTCAGACGGCGCAGAGCGTCTCCAAAGATGGCTACACTTTCACCGGGGTGGACACAACCGAGTTTAATTCTGCGGTCTTCTAAACCTCGGTTTGCTGCTTGTAAGGTGGGAGCGGAACCTAGGTAAATTGTGCGGGTAACACGGCGACAGGCGGAGTATTTCCCTAGGTTGGTGTTTTGAGCTTCTAAAAGCATGGGGAGGGAGTTGGTCCCATCGACATCTTTTTCAATTACTGGAACCCAGGAATCTTCTAGGTAACGGGTGAGTTCTGACTGTATTTGACTTTCCCCCATGGGGATATTGGCTGGTAATATCATTAAGGAGCGATCGCCTTGTTCCCAGAGTACATTAATGACTTTAGCCATGAGTCGTAATACTCCGCGGGTGCGTTGGAATTTATCTAAGCTAGACCAGTCGTTATAGAGACGGTCAAATAATTCTGGATGAATGGGATAGGCTTGTTTTAAGCGGCGTTCATAGTCAGCTTCTCGACATTCTAGGGGAAATTCCTGGGGTTGATTGCGGTACATTTCGCTAAAAGCGCGTACGACAGCATCACGAGCTACGAATAAGTTAGGGTCTGTGAGGTTTTGAAATAAACGACGACGAACAATCTCAAAACTTTCTTCGGCGCTAGCAGGTCGCCAAGGGGACTCAACCCGACCAATGGCATTTTTTAAGCGGTTGAGGGCTTCTCTACCTTTTTCGCCGCCAACTTCAATATCAGAAGAGGGTATACTGACTACTAATAAGGTGCGGTCTGCATTCTTAGCGGACTCGCTGAGGGTTTGGGCAAAGGTGAAATGGGTATCAAAACTCCCACCGGGTAAAATATTATCATCATGGAGTTGTCGCCCATAGGCTACCCACTCATCAATGAGAATTAAACAGGGAGCATAGCGGTTAAATAAATCTTTGAGAATATCGCCGGGGTTAGTAGCGGTTTCGTCTGTTTCCCGCAACATTTCGTAACCTTCTTTACCGCCCAATTGCCAAGCTATTTCTCCCCAAAGGGTTCTGACTACAGTACCATCTGTTTTTGTCTTTGGTTGACCGGGGGATATTTTGTTACCTACTATCACCGCAGTTTTCACATTCTCTGGTAACTCTGACATCCCGGCGGTGGTTAAAACTGGTTCCAATTCCGGTAGGTCTTTGAGAGGAACACCAAAGCACAGATGATATAATGCTAGCAGAGCGTGGGTCTTACCCCCACCGAAATTAGTTTGTAATTCAATTACTGGGTCACCACCCTGGCCAGAGAATCGCTGTAAGGCGTTCAGCAGAAGTTGTTTAAGTCCCTCGGTTAAATAGGTGCGGCGAAAAAATTCTGTAGGTAAGCGGTACTCGTCGGAACCTTCATCTAGGTAAACTTGCCAAAGATCCGCGGCAAATTCTGCTTCTTGGTAGCGACCGGAAGCAACATCGGGGTGGGGGGTGACTACTTCTCGCCAGGGTTTGAAACCGCTAACGGGATGGGTTTCTATGGAGGTGGCGGCGGCTTTGCGGGTTTCTCGGCGGGCTTGTTCTTCAAAGCGGATGCGTAGGAGTTCTTGTTTTTGCTTTTCTACGTCATCGGCTTCTGGGGCGCAAATGGCGGTCAAAAGACGGTTAATACTATCTAGGGCGCGGTAGGTATCATCTGTGGAGAATGGCTGATTGTCGGCCCAGGCGTTACGGGTGAGCATTAATTCACTCACTAAGCTTCTTTCGGCTTTACCGAGAGTTAGGTTAAATACCTCGTTCCACTGATTCCACATTACCTTGAGGACTTCTGCTACATCCTGCTTGAGCATTTGAGCCACAGGGCGGCGTAGGGTGCGGTCTTCGGAAACGAAGGGAGTAGCAGCAACTACCCACTTATCACCATATTTTGCGCCCATTTCCCTTTCTAAAAAGGGATACAAGCCTTTTTGGAGTAAATCTAAAGCTCTGCCTATTCGTTCCCGGTTGTTGATGGTCATTGTTGGTGTTTACTTAGTATAACTGTTAATTTCTATTTTTGTCAATGACAAGTTATACCCCAAGGTTAAGGGTCTGGTGACGGCTGGGGGTAAGGTCTGGAAATGTTGTTAAGTTTTAGCTATAAGCTAGCACTGGATGTAGAACCACTATATAGTATATTTTGCAACTGTTGCAATGGGCTAATGTTGTGGGGGGCTGGGTGTGGTTGAGATCCGCGACTTGTTTCGGTATGGGGGATGGTTTAGTATAGTTGGTTCAGAAGTCGGGGATCTGGGTGGGGCTGGGTAGGGGGGAATGGTCTAATATAGTTGGTCTAGAAGTCGGGGAGCTGTATAAGGTGGTTAAAACAATTCTCCCTGTAGGTTGTCTGGTCGGCTTTGAGCTGCTAGGCGACAAATTTCTGACCAGGAAATTACCAGACTGTTGTAAGCGGTGGCTTCTTGTGTCCAGGCTTTTTTGTCGCAAATGTTATATAACCGATAGGTTAAATCTTTTAAGATTTCCCACTGACCCTTGTACTGAGATAATACCGCAGCAGCGCCGGTTTCTCCTTTTTTATCTAGGGTGTAGATTAGGTGTTGGGTAATCAACCAATTACACCCCATGAGGTTGCAATTCTCTGGTAATTCTCCCCGGCGCAATAGTCGGACTTTTCCACTTTGAGCAGACAGAATACCCCCATTCACCAACCCTTCAACACTGATATTTTTGGCTTTAGAGAGGGTTTCGGCTTCGCCATAGAGTCCCTCATTAAATTGATGTTGTTCAAACCAGATCAAGGACGAGCGGGTCTCTATGTCAAATTCCCCTTCCTGTTCTGTGAGGTATTCATCTAACATTTGATTAATGAATTGTAGGGCGGTACGTACTTTGATAGCAGAACCGTCAGCGTCTAGGACTTTGGTGTAACGGGAGAAAATACCCATACCGGGGCCTATACTAGCTTGGGCTAAATCCACGGGGGCGATGTTACCTTGTTGCAGTTTTTCCAGTGCTTCTGGGAGTTCCCGCTTGAGTTGTTGGAGAAATTGGCGACGGGTGACGGAGGGGGCGGTTTCTGGACGGGGACGACAGACAAGGACGATGGAGGAGGCCAGGGCGTTGGTTCCCATAGCAACACTTCTAGCACTGCGCTCTGTCCGCATGGGCCAAGTACCGACAATGGTAAAACCGGCTTGGATTAAACCTTCTAGCATGGTTTCCCACCCGGTGGAAGCGGTGACACTTTCGTTATTTTTACTGGTTTCTGTTTCTGACTGTTTAAAGGCGTAATAAATAGTAACTGGATATTCAGGATGTGCGGTTTCTCGCATTCTCCTAAAAGCTTGACCTAAACCAGTTTCAAAAAATTCTTTAGCTTTTTGTTTATCACCGCCAAATCTGTAGGGGGTGGCGACTAGTTCTTCTGTTTTGGGTACTAGTATGGTACTGCAAATTTGTGGGTAAAGTTTGCCAATGGAACGGCGCAGCCAGATATAAAAGAAGTCGGCTAAGTCTGCATAGCCGATGTTATCAAAATAAGGGGGGTCGGTGGAGATTAAAGGATGCAAAATATTTTGAGTTAATTTATTTATTGCATTATTTTGTCGGGAAGTTGCATTGATTGATATAGAGTAACTTTTTTCAATTACTTCTCTAATTCCTTTAAGTGTGATGGTTAAATCTCCCGCAGCTTGGGCAAATGTATTAACCTCTACAAAATCCCAAACCATTGGAATTGCTTGTTTGGTAAATGCGTGCGCTGCTTGGTCTCTATGATTACTCCAGGTTACATTTGAACAGTTATAATCTGTTAATTTTGATAAAGCAAACCCTAAGTAAGTGGCGACAGCATCGGCGTAAGCTGTCGCACCTGTACCCCCCTGGGAAAGTGGTAAGTTATCATCAGGGATACCCGCAGCTAGAGCATCGAGTTTGACCTGTTCTCTGGCGGTGGTGACTAAATCGCTGAAGGTGGTTAAGGCGACAAGCTGACGGGGGGTGAAAAGGTCGCCATAAGTACGCATTCCATAATTTGGTGTTTTAAAATCTCGCGGATTGTGTGGTAAATTTACCTCTGGTTGCCATTGTGGCTGTGCTGACAAAGCCACTTTGATATGTTCCTCATTGGGGGGAAGATACAGGCGTTGCTTTTTACCTTCTGCGACAATAGCCATTAACTGAGTCTGCATTCTTCCTGCTTTCCCCTCCTGGCGGATGTGGTCAAAGGGTACTGGTGTATTACAACAAACACACATCGCCCCTCTGCGGTTAACAGTTCCCTCCCGTGGTGTTCCTTCCCCGGTTTTGACTGTAAAAGTAACTGTGGGGGGTTGGTGACTGCTATCAATTACCGGTTCTACCCAAGCTTCCTTACCCTTTTTGGTGGATAATTGAAAAGACCTAACTAAGGGCATTTGCGCCCCACAAGCGGGGTTAGGACATTTCACAGTCCGCGCCCACAACCAAGCAATTACGGTTGCTTCCCCTCCCCCATACTCCTGGGGTAGGGTGACTTTGGGGTATAAATGGCCAATAGTTTTAAAGGCTTTCTCCCGCATCCATTCGCCATAGTAGCGCACATCAGCAGCTAACCCCTGCGCGCCGTACCATTTAGCGGTTTTCTGTCTTTGTGCTTGGGGGTTGATGGGGGGTTGATCGTGAAATTTGGGGGGAATTTCAATGAGGGCTTTAGTAATTAGCACCGCCACGGGGTTAATATCACTACCATGGGCGACTAAACCTAGGCGTTGTCCTTCTAGGGGTATGGAACCACCGCCACAGAAGGGGTCATAAACGGGGGGTGCGTAGGTTTGTAAATATGTACGTACTTCTGCGGGGTCTGTGGGTGGTGTTTCGTTGCGACTCCAGGCTAAACAACGGGCGATTTCTTTTTGGGCGGTTTGGATAATTTCCGGTTTGTTGATACTGTCCCAGGATACTAAACCTTGTACTACTTGCTCTTGTTTACCTTTTTTTTCTAGGGTAGCAATTTTGCCAATGATATCAAATAGGCGTTGTCTTTCTTGTGCTTGGTCTGCTTCTGTGGGGAATTTATCGGGGTGACTAGAGGGGTCATCGACTAAGGAAGCAAATAATACGGCGCGACAGGTGGCTAAAGGTCGCCTGACCCACCATAAATGGAGTGTGGAAGGATGTCCGTGTCTGATGGATTTTTCCCTGGCTGATTCTTGGTTGATGGCTTCTAGGGGTAGGGCGACTTCGATTAATTTTTTGTTCATTGTGGGAAACAGGGAAAGTATTTTACAGGATAATATCAGTAGGAAGTGAGAATAAGAGCCAGGGAACAGGGAACAGGGAACAGGGAATGGGGAATGGGGAATGGGGAATGGGGAATGGGGAATGGGGAATGGGGAACAGGGAACAGGGAACAGGGAATGGGGAACAGGGAACAGGGAACAGGGAACAGGGAATGGGGAATGGGGAATGGGGAAAGGATATTACAGGATAATATCAGTAGGAACCGAGAATAAGTAACCGATGACTGTAGTCAGAGCTAATTACGATGAACCATGGAAGGAAGCTTTAGACCAATACTTTGATAGTTTCTTAGCTTTCTTCTTTCCTAGTGCCTATGATGCCATAGATTGGACACACACCCCAGAATCATTAGATAAGGAACTGCAAGAAATTACTGCTTCATCGACTAGCCAAACTTACATTGCAGATAAACTGTACAAGGTATGGTTATTAGATAAACAACCGGCTTGGATATTAATACATATTGAGGTTCAAAGTCAGTATGACACGGACTTTCAACAACGGATGTATATTTACAATTACCGTGCTTTTGATTTGTATCGTCAATTCGTGGTAGGTCTGGCAATTTTAGGAGATACTGATAATAACTGGCGACCCAACAGTTACCAAGACCGGATGTTAGATTGTGAGTTAAGGTTTCAATTTCCTATAGCTAAACTTTTAGATTATGAATCTGTGTGGGATGAGTTGGAGGTTAATCCTAATCCTTTTGCGGTGATTGTCATGGCGCATTTGAAAACCAAGGCGACTACTGGGAACCCTTCTGAGCGGGAAGCATGGAAGTGGCGAATTATTAGGGGATTGTATGAACGGGGATTAACTAAGACGGATGTCATCAGGCTATTTAAGATTATTGATACAATGATGACATTGCCGAAGGAGTTACAAACAGGATTGGTAAGGAAAATTAGGAGCTTGGAGGAGGAGAGAAAAATGCCTTTAATCAGTCCGACGGAACAACTCGCAATGGAACGGGGTCTTGAACGGGGTCTTGAACGGGGTCTTGAACGGGAGCAACAGCTGATTATTAAACTTCTCAATCGCCGCTTGGGACGGGTGGAAGCATCCCAACTGGAAGCAATTTATACGTTGGATTTTGACGGGTTAGATTTACTGGGTGAGGCGCTGTTAGATTTCTCCTGTGTTGCTGATTTGCAGCAGTGGTTAGAAAATATCCCACCGGAACCAGGGAATTAATTCCCTGGCTAAAAGCTCAAGTCGGTTTAAACCGACTGATTTTTTACATAGATAGCCTGTAGTTTTACATACATAGCTGCTTGCATAATGTTAAGGTTTTATTTGAGCCAATTATTCTTTGGTAATGGGGAAACTATCTTAGAGGATAATTTCAGTAGGAACCGAGAATAAGTAACCGATGACTGTAGTCAGAGCTAATTACGATGAACCATGGAAGGAAGCTTTAGACCAATACTTTGATAGTTTCTTAGCTTTCTTCTTTCCTAGTGCCTATGATGCCATAGATTGGACACACACCCCAGAATCATTAGATAAGGAACTGCAAGAAATTACTGCTTCATCGACTAGCCAAACTTACATTGCAGATAAACTGTACAAGGTATGGTTATTAGATAAACAACCGGCTTGGATATTAATACATATTGAGGTTCAAAGTCAGTATGATACGGACTTTCAACAACGGATGTATATTTACAATTACCGTGCTTTTGATTTGTATCGTCAATTCGTGGTAGGTCTGGCAATTTTAGGAGATACTGATGATAACTGGTCACCCAACAGTTACCAAGACCGGATGTTAGATTGTGAGTTGCGGTTTCAATTTCCTATAGCGAAACTTCTAGATTATGAATCTGTGTGGGATGAGTTGGAGGTTAACTCTAATCCTTTTGCGGTGATTGTCATGGCGCATTTGAAAACTAAGGCGACTACTGGGAACCCTTCTGAGCGGGAAGCATGGAAGTGGCGAATTATTAGGGGATTGTATGAACGGGGATTAAGTAAGACGGATGTCATCAGGCTATTTAAGATTATTGATACAATGATGACATTGCCGAAGGAGTTACAAACAGGATTGGTAAGGAAAATTAGGAGCTTGGAGGAGGAGAGAAAAATGCCTTTAATCAGTCCGACGGAACAACTCGCAATGGAACGGGGAGAACAGCGGGGTCTTGAACGGGGTCTTGAACGGGGTCTTGAACGGGGTCTTGAACGGGAACAACAGCTGATTATTAAACTTCTCAATCGCCGCTTGGGAGGGGTGGAAGCATCCCAACTGGAAGCAATTTATACGTTGGATTTTGACGGGTTAGATTTACTGGGTGAGGCGCTGTTAGATTTCTCCTGTGTTGCTGATTTGCAGCAGTGGTTAGAAAATATCCCACCGGAACCAGGGAATTAATTCCCTGGCTAAAAGCTCAAGTCGGTTTAAACCGACTGATTTTTTACATAGATAGCCTGTAGTTTTACATACATAGCTGCTTGCATAATGTTAAGGTTTTATTTGAGCCAATTATTCTTTGGTAATGGGGAAACTATCTTAGAGGATAATTTCAGTAGGAACCGAGAATAAGTAACCGATGACTGTAGTCAGAGCTAATTACGATGAACCATGGAAGGAAGCTTTAGACCAATACTTTGATAGTTTCTTAGCTTTCTTCTTTCCTAGTGCCTATGATGCCATAGATTGGACACGCACCCCAGAATCATTAGATAAGGAACTGCAAGAAATTACTGCTTCATCGACTAGCCAAACTTACATTGCAGATAAACTGTACAAGGTTTGGTTATTAGATAAACAACCGGCTTGGATATTAATACATATTGAGGTTCAAAGTCAGTATGACACGGACTTTCAACAACGGATGTATATTTACAATTACCGTGCTTTTGATTTGTATCGTCAATTCGTGGTAGGTCTGGCAATTTTAGGAGATACTGATAATAATTGGCGACCCAACAGTTACCAAGACCGGATGTTAGATTGTGAGTTGCGGTTTCAATTTCCTATAGCGAAACTTCTAGATTATGAATCTGTGTGGGATGAGTTGGAGGTTAACTCTAATCCTTTTGCGGTGATTGTCATGGCGCATTTGAAAACTAAGGCGACTACTGGGAACCCTTCTGAGCGGGAAGCATGGAAGTGGCGAATTATTAGGGGATTGTATGAACGGGGATTAAGTAAGACGGATGTCATCAGGCTATTTAAGATTATTGATACAATGATGACATTGCCGAAGGAGTTACAAACAGGATTGGTAAGGAAAATTAGGAGCTTGGAGGAGGAGAGAAAAATGCCTTTAATCAGTCCGACGGAACAACTCGCAATGGAACGGGGACTTGAACGGGGTCTTGAACGGGGTCTTGAACGGGAGCAACAGCTGATTATTAAACAATTACATCGCCGCTTGGGAGGGGTGGAAGCATCCCAACTGGAAGCAATTTATACGTTGGATTTTGACGGGTTAGATTTACTGGGTGAGGTTCTGTTAGATTTTTCCTGTGTTGCTGATTTGCAGCAGTGGTTAGAAAGTCAATCGCAGTAATAGGGAACAGGGAACAGGGAACACCGGAACAGGGAATGGGGAATGGGGGAAAGTATTTTTGGTAGGGGGGATGGTCTAATATAGTTGGTATTGATACCGGAGCCAGGGAATTATAGCAGGGGGAAGCCTTGAAACGCTTGAATTTCAATGGTTTTATCTTCTCTTGATGTCCTAACTACCTTGGCGGTTGCTGTAATTCCCTGACTAAAAGCTCAAGTCGGTTTAAACCGACTGAGTTTTTACATAGATAGTTGGTTGATAATGTCAAGCTAAAATTGGCTTGACATCTCCACCCTATAGAGGGATGAGGTATTACAGCGATTTCAGAGCAAAAATAACAGGGTGATTAAAATAAAGCGCACCCTACATCCCCGGGTTTAGAACACCCTGGCTCTGGTCAGGTTTTGGGTAAATTTCCCCGTTCCCACAATTTCTGCCAATTGTAGTTAACGCTGGTAACGTCAAAATCTGGCTCCTTTTCAAAGGGTTGCTGTATATAGCGTAGGATGCAGTCATGATGGCTGGGGGTGGTAATTTCTGGGGATAATGGTACTTGCACTAGTGCTAAAATAAAACCTTCAGGCTTATTCAGGGCGGTGAGAATTTCATTTTTAGTGACTGTAACTGTGTCTGCTCCCATTATGCGCCCTTTAACTTCAATCAACCGCAGCTTTCCTGTACCGGGGATGCGCGATTCTATATCATAGCCACAATTGTCGGCGCTGACATCTTTGGGTTCATAGCCTAACTGGCGTTCTGTATTAATTACTACTTGCATTGCTAGTGTTTCTACTCGCTGTTTTTCTTGGGCGGAGGTGTTGGGATTGGGTTTTTGCTGACCTTGTAGCCGTTGGAGTAATCCCAGGGAGACAATTAAGGACCCACCAATTACTACTGGTGGTAGGGGAGAAAGGCGGCGCTCTTGTTGCAAGTCTTCCATGCGCTTTTGTAACCGCGCTTGGAGTTCATCGGCTCTGCTTCTGGCTTTGGCTGAGTTAATTTTGGCGTTGACTTTCCCGGCGATTTCTTGCTGTTGTAAATCTGCGGCGCGATGGTCCCAATAATTAATTTCTTTAATTAGTCGCTCTTTGACTGCGGCCATGGTTTTGTTTATGAGTTCTTCTTTGTGTTTTTTGACTTCTTGGAGGTGTTGAGGGACGATGTGAGCGATCGCATAGGCTGTTGCTTGTGCTTCAATATGATTAAGTAACCATGACTGTTGTAACATTGGTTCTATCAATGCTTGGTCAGGGTGACTGACTGGCTGATAATTTAAATAAGGAGCATAGCCTGCATTATAAATTTCTCCAGATGCTAGAATTTCCACATACTGCATTCTGCGGGACACCACCCGACGATTACCAGCAGGATCTGTGCGAGCATCTTGGATTGAATGTTCTAAATAAACTAGAGCTTTAATTTGTTCGCTGGGGTCGTTAACATCTAATAAGATACTACCTTGCTTGAGAACATCCCGATGGCGTTCTAAGATCAAATCAATCACTGCATCTAATAGGGGATGACCGGGATAGACTAAGGCCGCCAAGGGCTTACCTGCGATGCTAATTAATTGTTTATCAAAACAAATGCGCTCATAGCGGGTCAAAATTGCATCTCGCGTCCCCACCACACGTCCCCGGTTACAAATGACGGCGGGGACATGGGTAATTTCGTAGCGTTGGGGTTCTCGTTCCCTAATAGTCCCCCCTAACTTCTGAAAAGCGGCTATGAAAAAGGAAGCTACAAAGTGGGGTTGTAATTTTCTGGCATCGGCTCGTTCCATATCTTGGCGAATTTGCCGCACTCTAGAGATGTCCATTGTATCGCGCGCCAAGGCTTTTTCTTCTAGGAGTTTTTGCAACCGTTTAGGGTCGAGACATCCCGTCACAACTTCATTTAACCGGGCTTTAATTTCTGGCGATTCACCGTAGCGAATGGCTTCTATGAGTAATTGTCGCAGCTGCACACCATCAATAGCTGTCCCTAAAACATCAAATACCTTACCCCCCAGAGCTTTTTGTTCATTTTCTAGCTTTTTGAGCAGTGCTAAATAAACATCACCTTCCCTGGTTTCTTTGGCTACCAAGTTCCACAAATGACACACTTCGGTCTGTCCAATGCGGTGGATGCGCCCAAAACGTTGTTCTAAACGGTTGGGGTTCCACGGTAGGTCATAATTAACCATGAGGTGCGCCCGTTGTAAGTTAATACCTTCTCCGGCGGCATCGGTAGCAATAAGCACTTGGACATCTGGGTCTTGGGTAAAAGCTTCTTGGGATTTGCGCCGTTCTTCGCGCCCCATACTGCCTTGAATTGTAGCGACTGAGTTGGGTTTGCCTAAAAGGTTACTAATTTGCTTGTGTAAGTAATTTAAGGTATCGCGATGTTCTGTAAATATTACCAGTTTGCGGCGATAGCCACGAGCGTCAAACAGTTCGGCTTGATTTTGCAGAATTTGAGAAAGTTCTTCCCATTTTCTATCTTTACCACTGCGACGCACTGCCAAAGCCAACTGCTCTAATTTTTGTAATTGGGAAATTTCCACTTTCAATTCAGTGATAGTCCGCGCTGCTGATGCTTGGTCAACAACTTCTTGTTCTATGGCTTTCGCGTTCATCGCTGGGGGTATCTTCTTCAAATTCGTTGACATCTTCAATGATTCTACTGGATAACTCCAGGGTATCCTGTCCGCGCTTGGATATTTCTTCCTCTCGCAGGCGTTTTTGTAGTCTTTCCCGTCGCCGTCGCAGTGACTGATAAATTGCTTCTGGGGAGGATGCTAAACGCCGTTGTAAAATAGTCAAGGCAAAGCCTACGGTTCCTTTACGTCCTTGATTATCTAAAGCATCAGCGCGGTTAAATTCTTCGCGCACATATTCTGTAACTTGCTTGTATAAAACTGCTTCCTGGCTGGAGAGCTGGTAATCAACTGTATGAGCTTTGCGTTCTGGAAACAAGGGAGTACCGTCAAATTTTAACAAATCTTCTTTAACTAGCCGCCGCATGAGGTCGGAGGTGTCGCACACATGAACCCCATCCCGAAATTTCCCCTCAAAACGGTCTCCATCTAAGAGGGCCATAAATAACTGATAGTCTTCTTCTTTCCCGTTGTGGGGTGTAGCGGTCATCAATAAAAAATGACGGGTAATACTAGACAGGAGTTTACCTAGTTTGTAGCGTTTGGTTTCTCTGACATCTCCGCCAAAAAAAGAAGCCGACATTTTATGGGCTTCGTCACAGATAATTAAATCCCAGTCGGTTTGTGTTAATTTGGCTTGGAGGTCATGACTACGGCTTAATTTATCTAACCGTGCTATGACTAGGGGTATTTCTGCGAGGGCGTTACCGCTGCGAGATGCTTCGATGCGGTCATTGGTGAGAATTTCAAAGTCGAGATGAAATTTCTGGTATAATTCATCTTGCCACTGGGCTGCTAGACTACCAGGACATACTACTAAGCAACGCCGCAGGTCACCGCGCAAATGCAGTTCCGCCATGAGTAAACCCGCCATGATGGTTTTACCTGCTCCGGGGTCATCAGCTAGTAAAAACCGTAACGGCTGGCGGTTGAGCATTTCTCCGTATACGGCGGTAATTTGGTGGGGGAGGGGTTCTACTAATGATGTGTGTACGGCGAGGAGGGGGTCAAACAGATGTGCTAGGCGAATACGATGGGCTTCTGATACTAGCCGCAATAGGTGACCTTCGGCGTTGAAACTCCAGGGGCGCTCTTGAGTAACGATTTCTAATGTATCCTCGTTATGGCGATATAGCAATTCTTGACCGAGGCGACCGCTTGGGTTTTTGTAGGTTAATTCAACCACATCGCTACCAAACCATTTGACATCGACGACTGTGACTACCTGGTTAGGTAAAATTCCTTTAACTGCGCTGGCTTTGGTTAGTTCTTCTAGTCGCATCTAGCATACAGACTTTTTATACTCAAGTGGGCAATATGCCCACATTACAAGGTTATCTATTCTTCTACTCTGTAGCCTAACTCTGCTAAACTCATCCGTGATTGTCGCCATTTTGGCTCTACTTTCACGAATAACTCTAGATAAACTTTACCATCAATCAGCTTTTGAATTTGTTGGCGAGCCTCGCTACCAATGGCTTTGAGCATTGAGCCGCTTTTGCCAATTAGGATACCTTTTTGAGAAGTTCTCTCAACGTGGATGGTAGCCAGTACACGGGTAATACTGGGTGTTTCTTCTACTAAATCAATGGCGATCGCTACTGAGTGAGGAATTTCTTCCCGGGTTAACAGTAAAATTTGTTCCCGAATTAATTCCCCCATGATAAAACGTTCTGGTTGGTCTGTCACCAAGTCCGGGGGATAATAAAATGGTCCGGTCTCTAAATTTTCAATTAATAACTGTTGCAGTTCTGGTAGTCCGGCGCTGGTCTGGGCGGAAAATTTAACTACAGGCCATTGTTGACCTGCGGCTAAAGCTTGATAAGTATCATCAATGCTCTGAGAATCTGGTGGTTGTTGGTCAATTTTATTTACCCCTATAATTACTGGTGTTTGGGTTTTTACCAGTAAATCAGCAATAAAGCGATCGCCTGCACCACAAGCTACTGACCCATCTACGACAAACAAGACTACATCCACGGACTCAATGGCATTTTTAGCATTTCTCACCAGCACTTCCCCCAATTGATGATGGGGTTTATGAATTCCCGGTGTATCGACAAAAATTAACTGTGCGGCTGGGGTAGTTAAAATCCCTCGTAACCGATTACGTGTAGTTTGTGCTACAGGTGATGTAATCGCGATTTTTTGTCCTACTAATTGGTTCATCAAAGTAGATTTACCGACATTGGGGCGACCAATGATGCCAATAAACCCTGATTTAAATTCAGGAGGAGCCTGGGGGATAGATACTTCTCCTGAAACAGAGAAGAGGTTATAATCAGTACTAGTCACCTTTAGCTCCACCGTCATATATTAGAGATGCAATGAGCAACAAACATAATTGAATTCTGGCATTTTCAGGGACTGCCTTTATATAAGTTTAATCTATTTAAGTCTTAGCTGTGAATTTGTTAATTTTCTACTCTTGGGCGATCGCTTGTGAGTCAGAGTCAGATTATATCAAAAACGACAGTTATAGCATTTACCATGCTCGTGAGGTACAATTTTTTTTAGTTTGAGGGAACAGGGAATTGGGAATTGGTGTGTACTTCATGAGCCGGAAAAAGGCTTTATTTCCCAATTATACTAGAAAAATCTGCCGATATTGGGAGAAACAATCACAGCGATCGCTAATATGATCACTTCATCACTTGTTGAGACATAGACACCATGACAACCACACTGAACCCGTATCTCAATTATAACTTTGCCCCGGTGCAAACAGAAATCACCACGCAGGCTTTAGAAGTCATAGGTGAGTTACCCGCCAACCTAACAGGGATGTTTGTCCGTAATGGACCCGATCCCCAGTGGTCACCCATTGGTCAGTATCACTGGTTTGATGGCGATGGAATGTTGCACGGTGTGAGAATTAGGGACGGTGAGGCCACATATTGTAATCGCTACGTGCGCACCAAAGGATGGGAAATAGAACACCAAGCGGGGAAAGCGCTCTGGTCTGGGTTATTAGAACCACCGCAGATGGATAATCCTCATGGTGCCTACAAAAACACTGCCAACACTGCCCTAGTGTGGCACGCGGGGCAAATGTTAGCACTTAACGAAGGGGGTGCGCCTCACGCCATCCAGTTACCAGATTTACAGACAATTGGTGAATACACGTATAATGGTAAGCTGGTTTCTGGCTTTACAGCCCATCCCAAGGTAGACCCAAAGACGGGTGAAATGATGTTTTTTGGTTACTCCTTCGCTCCACCATACTTGCAATATAGCATAGTTTCCGATACAGGCGAAATAGTGCGGACAGTGCCAATTGAGCTACCGATGGGGGTAATGATGCACGATTTTGCCATCACCGAGAACTATACAATTTTTATGGATTTACCCTTAACTTTCAGTATGGAAAGAATGCAAAGGGGGGAACCGGGTTTGATGTTCGAGAGCCATAGACCCAGTCGCTTTGGTATTGTCCCCCGTTATGGGGATAACAGTAATATCCGCTGGTTTGAAAGTTCGCCCTGTTACATATTTCATACACTTAACGCTTACGAAGATGAAGAGGAAATAGTACTCATAGCCTGTCGCATGAACTCGACCACAGTGTTAAAGGTTAATGATTCCCCAACGGACCGAGAAGCAGATATACCGCGTTTATATCGCTGGCGATTTGACCTGAGCAGCGGGAAAGTGCAAGAAGAAATGCTAGATGATGTCCCGGCGGAATTTCCCCGCATTAACGAAAACTTTTTAGGGCAACGAACCCAATACGGTTATGCTGGGAGAATCGGACAAAGGCCTCTCCCGCTATTTAATGGTATAATTAAATACGATTTTAATAATCAGAGATCTCAAACCCATGAATTTGGTTCGGGACGTTATGGCGGTGAAGCAGTATTTGCGCCGAGTGTTAATGCTACAAAGGAAGATGATGGCTGGTTAATTACTTTTGTTTACGATGAGACTTCACAAACTTCGGAACTAGTGATAGTCAACGCCCAAGATGTCACCGCGGGACCCAGAGCGCGGGTACTAATTCCCCAAAGGGTACCTTATGGTTTCCATGGTACTTGGGTTTCTGACCAGTAAACGAGACGCAAGCCCCTGGCTTCAGACATGGGGATAAGTCGATTGCGACTTTAGTCGCATTAAAGCGATTCAGTGGCTTTAGCCACATTCAAGATTACATAAATTACTTCATATAATCTTCATATTTGTGTCTACCGTCGGTGGTGCGCCGTTGTCAGTGATTAAGCAATATATCGAAAACCAAAAGAATGTCTAATTACGGATGTCAACGTGTGATTCGTTCTTCCTAAATGAGTAGAAATGCTCAGGGACGGAAGGCAAGACTGGGTAAAAACCAGACTCTTGTAACTCTGTGTTCATGTGGGTGAGAATCCCACCCCCTAGGTGCAAGGGTGACAGCATCTTCCTTACGGTAGCGACTAGCCATCAATCCGTAAAGCACCGAGGAAAAGGCGTTCTTACTGGGAGCCTAACTTGGTACACGCCGAGCAAAGTACCCATGAGTAGTTAACAAAGATGTGCTTGATAACGTCGTAAGCGTAAACCAGCCAAATCAGGCTGATAGGCTGGAACCAAAAGGTAAAGGATAAGGAGACGGCTATTATTGACTAGACCGTTACGCACTTCCAATAAACCCGGCGTAAAGCATCACTCTAAAGGTACACAGTATGAACACACGGAACGAAGTAACCCCTTGTTAGCTCTTTTAGAAGGTCGAGTCTAGAAGTAGGTGCTAACCGGATGCTGCAAGTGGGAAAGATTGAGTCAGAAGCGAACGCTTAGGGTAATGCCTAAGATATGCTGACAGATTCACGGTGATATGGATGATAAAGTCTCTAGTAGGAATTATGTCTAAAACGAGTGTAAAGACTACGGTAGAATGGAACACGATTAACTGGAAACAGTTAGAACGTCGCGTTTACAAAATCCAAAAACGAATTTATCAAGCCTGAGCCCGTGGTGATGTCAAGGTTGTTCGTGGACTCCAAAAGGTGCTGATGAAGTCCTGGTTAGCCAAAGCTTTGGCGACACGTAGGGTAACTCAAGATAACCAAGGAAAGAAAACCGCCGGAGTTGATGGAGTGAAAGCTTTATCACCCAAGGAAAGATTGGAATTGGTAGATGAGTTAAAGCTAGGGTCAAAACCCAAACCAACCCGGAGAGTCTGGATAGACAAACCCGGAAAGGATGAGAAAAGACCACTAGGAATACCCACGATGTATGATAGGGCATTACAGGCGCTTGTCAAACTGGCATTAGAGCCAGAATGGGAAGCTAAGTTTGAACCCAACTCATATGGATTTAGACCAGGGCGCTCATGCCATGATGCCATACAAGCAATATTCAAATCGATAAATCTCAAACCTAAGTTTGTACTAGATGCCGATATTGCCAAATGTTTTGACAAGATTAACCATCAAGCATTGTTAAAGAAACTCAACACCTATCCTAAACTACGCCGACAAATCAAGGCATGGTTGAAAGCAGGTGTGGTTGATAGCAAAGTCTTATTTTCCACAGAAGAAGGCACACCACAAGGTGGTGTAATATCCCCTCTACTGGCAAATGTAGCCTTACACGGTATGGAAGAAATTCTTAAAGAATATGCTTCAAAATTACCAGGTAAAGGTAAAAGTTCTAAAAAGGAGAAGGCTAAAGCAATATCAATCATAAGATATGCAGATGATTTTGTTATCCTGCATGAAAATTTAGCAGTTATTGAACAATGCAGGGAAATCTTAGTCAAATGGCTAAACGAAATGGGATTGGAATTAAAACCTAGTAAGACCAGATTGGCTCATACCTTGTATGAACACCAAACAGAGAAACCGGGATTTGATTTTCTTGGATTCAATGTGAGGCAATATCCAGTCGGTAAATACAACTCAGGATTAAATCCGCATAAGGAAATACTAGGTTTTAAAACCATCATCACCCCATCTAAGAAATCGGTTAAGAATCATTATGAAAAGATTTCCAACACCATTAAAAGAAACTTACCAACGCCACAATTGGGGTTGATAAGTAAACTTAACCCGATAATTAAGGGATGGTGCAATTACTACTCATCAGCAGTAAGTAAAGAAATCTTCAATAATATCTCTAATCAGGTTTATCAACGGCTTTATAGATGGGCAAAGCGCCGACATCCCAATAAATCCAGCAAATGGATAACTAATAAGTATTGGCATACCATCGGAGACAACAACTGGGAGTTTGCAGTAAATATAGATGAAAAGTTCATCAAACTGTACAGACACCCAGAGAGTCCCATTGTACGTCATATCAAAGTTAAAGGCAACGCCTCACCATTTAACGGTGATTGGGTATATTGGAGTTCAAGAATGACAAACCATCCCGAAGCCAATAAAAGAGTAGCGACCCTACTTAAAAGGCAAAAGGGTAAATGTCCAGAATGTGGGCATTACTTTAGGGACGGTGATGTAATGGAAGTAGACCACATCCTACCCACATCCAAAGGTGGAAAAGATGAATACAAAAATCTACAACTATTACACAGACATTGCCACGACAAGAAGACAGCCAATGATGGCAGTCTTGTAGGTATTCATGACAAGAACCATATCATTGAGGAGCCGTATGAAGCGAAAGTTTCACGTACGGTTTTGTAGACGAGTCGGTTGGGTGACTGACCGGCTTAGTTTAATTGTACTTTAAAACTGGCAAGATACCTGGAAAATACGAATTGCATAAATTATTTAAAAGTAACGTACATTTTCAGGCAATGTATTCACACGTCGCCCAACAATGTTTAACTACAGTTGCCGAATCCTTTAAATCATTTATCGGATTACTTAAAGCAATCAAAGAAAAAACAATTGAACAGCGTCCTAGGCTACCTGGATACAGAAAAGGAGGTTTAGCTTTAGTTACTTACCCAAAAGCAGATGTAAAACTAAAAGAAGGACTTTTAAGGTTTCCCCTTGGTACTAAAGTAAAAACGTGGTTTGGACTAGATGCTTTTTACTTACCAATGCCATCAAATATCGAGTTTAAAAGCATTAAAGAGTTTAGGATTTTACCAAGAAACAAATGTTTTTATATCGAATATGTGTACAAGCAGATCGATGTTGCAGTTGATCTAGATAAATCCAAAGTATTAGGTATAGATCACGGTATAAACAATTGGTTAACTTGCGTCTCTAATGTGGGAACAAGTTTTATTATTGATGGAAAACACTTAAAATCAATGAATCAATGGTACAACAAACGAATTGCGACCATTAAAGAAAATAAATCTCAAGGATTCTGGAATGAGAAATTAGCTTGCATAACTGAAAAACGCAATCGTCAGGCTAGAGATGCTGTTAATAAAGCTGCAAGATTGGTAATTAATCATTGTTTAACTAACGGTATTGGTACGATTGTCTTTGGATGGAATAAAAGGCAAAAAGATCAAGCTAATATGGGAAAACTTAATAACCAAAACTTTGTTCAAATTCCATCAGCTAAATTAAAGAATCGTATTGAGCAATTGTGCAACCAATATAAGCTTCAATTTGTGGAAACTGAAGAATCATATACCTCAAAAGCTTCATTTTTAGATGGTGATGTGCTACCTGCATTTCGTGCAAAACCGGAAGAGTGGCAATCATCAGGAAAACGCGTGAATCGTGGATTATTCAGAACAGCAGAAAATATTCTCTTAAATGCTGATGCTAATGGAGCAGCTAATATTTTAGCTAAAGTAGCGATAAAACTAGGTTTAGACCTAAGTGGAGTCAGTAGGGTGTCTTTGATAGCACCATTGAAAGTTCGTTTATGGACTATTCAAGAATCCCCCGGCTTCTAGCCGTGGGGAGTATCAAAGATAAGAGGTTGTTTTGGGGAAGGGGGAACGGGGAGAGTTGTCAATTTATTAACGTTCAGCTATCCGCATCAATAAAAATAAACCTATTCCTAAAAACAGGAAATTAGGTAGCCAAGCTCCTATAAAGGGTGAGAAAATACCAGCTTGTGCTACGGCACCGCTAATAAAGAAAATTAAATAATAAGTAAAAATTACGATCACGCTCACACCAAAACTTGTACCTTTTCCGCTGCGCTGGGGTCTGCTTCCCATAGCAGCACCTACCAAACCAAAAACTACACATACAAATGGTAGAGAAACTTTTTGGTGAATACGTACTTCAAGTTTGCGAATCTTCTGAGTGTCGCCAGCGATCCGTTCTATTTCTAACTGTTCTAAAGATTCAGCAAGATTCATTTCACCATAATCTCGGCTTCTCTCGACTACATTCAATGGTGTGCGGGGTAATTGCAGCTGTTGATGTTCAAACCGTAAAATATTACGATAGGAACGGTCAGGAGCGACTAAATAAATGGTACCATTATAAAAGTCCCAAACGTTTTCAGCAGTGTTCCACTCGGCAGATTCGGAGACGACAATTTTATTTAAACCTTCTCCAGTCCGGTCTATAATTGTTAAGCCCTTCATCTTCTGACCATCAAATTTGTCAGCATAAAATAAACGTGCCAGTCTCCTGTTTCTAGTACCATCTGGCTCTTCTGTCTCTTGGTATTCAGGATAAAAGATATTTGACTGCTGTAAGATGGGTTTGTCTGACTTGAGGGCTTTTTCCAGGGTAATAGTTGCTTGGTAATTGGCTGCGGGTGCTATTTGCTCATTAAAGACAAATGTCATCCCTGTGACTAGCATACTCAAGATCACAGCGGTGTACACCATGCGATAGACGCTGACCCCACACCCACGCAGAGCAATTAGTTCGCTCTCGCTGGAAAGACGACTATAAGTCATCAAAGTAGCCAGGAGTGTGGACATGGGGAAGGCTAAAACGATAAAATTGGGAAACTTTAATAAAAAAACCTGAATTGCAATATTGATTGGTAATCCAGATTCGACAATGCGCCGCACTAGCTCAAAGACAGCATCGATAGTGACACCCAAGGATGAAAATGCACCTACACCAAATAAAAAAGGTGCTACCAATTCTTTGGTCAGGTAGCGGTCGATGAGCGTCAAGGGTAAGAGGGAATTCAGTCTGTATAATAAATTGAGCTTCTTGAATCTCATAAAATAACTATAGGACTACCATTTTTTTTAACCGGCCTCCTTTAGAGTTGAAAGTTATCGCCCAAGTAGTATTGTCGTACTAGGGGATTATGATATAGTTCTTCTGGATGTCCAGAAGCAAGAATTTGTCCCTCGCGCATAATATAGGCGCGGTCTGTAATGGCTAGGGTTTCACGAACATTATGATCTGTAATTAAGATACCCATGCCGCGATCGCTCAATTGTGCGACAATGTGCTGAATTTCGGAAACGGCAATCGGGTCAACACCAGCAAATGGTTCATCCAACAGTAAGAATTTCGGACCTTCCCTACCTGCTGCTAAAACCCTAGCTAATTCTGTCCGTCGTCGCTCCCCACCAGAGAGTTGAATTCCTTTGCTTTTAGCGACTTTTTCCAAGCGAAACTCCCGCAGTAAAGCCTGTATTCGTTTTGACCATTCCCATCGGGGGACATGAGTTTGCTCCAGTACCAAGAGAATATTATCCCGTACAGATAGCTGACGAAAAACACTTGGTTCTTGGGCTAAATAGCCGATGCCTAACTGTGCTCTTTTATGCATTGGCATTGCGGTTATTTCGGTACTATCAAGCCAGACTTTTCCCTGATTAGGTTTTTCTAGACCGGTAGCAATGTAAAAGGTCGTGGTTTTACCCGCACCATTGGGACCTAGTAACCCCACCACCTCACCCTGAGAAATGGAGAGGTTAACGTTATTGACAACACTGCGCTTACCATAAGATTTGTAAATATTCTCTAAGATAATTTTCACTATTTGCGCCCGTAGTGGTAATTTATCCTGATCAGATTAATTAGATTGGTTTCCCAGTTCAGAATCATTGACCATGTAGATGGACTGTACCTGACCCCGGGATTGAGGTAAAGCCACAAAACGCCCTTCATCAATCAGATAGGTGACTTTCTCGGCCTGGATGCTATTGACTCCATTTTGGACAATATGGACGTTACCGCTCAAATCAATACGGCGTTCCCGGCTGAAAAATTGTGCTTGAGCAGATGTAGCCTTAATTTGGCGAGCAGGATACAACATTTGGACGTTACCGCGTGCGGTTGCTACTTGAGTATTGGCGTTATATTCTTGCATATCGGCGCTGATGGTCAGGCGACCATTTTGCTCAGATGTTTGTGCCGTTACAGTTTGCACATGGCTAGGAAATGTTACCACGCCCAGGAGTGCAACTGGTAGCATGAAGGCTAATCCCAGGCGACGCATTTGTGATACTGGAAATTTGTAGCAGGACATAATACTGTAGCCATAAGTTTAGGATATCAGATTGTATATTAATTATCCCAATTTCTTTTTCCGAATATAAAATCTACATTTAAGATTTAGGAGCAAGTTGGGATAACTCCTGAAATATTGACGCTTGATCTAGTTTCTAGGTTTCACCCATATACACATTCGTCAAATTCCCTGAGAACACCGCCGCTACAACCGCCAGATTAACCTGGAAATGCAATATTTTGGCAAAAACAGCCCCGTAGGCTAGCCTACGGGGTAATATTTTACTCGTGAACTAGGGCAATTGTGGGACTAGGTAAAGCCTGAGGATCTGCCAAGGCATGAAAGTTATCTGCTCCCATTTGTTGTAATATTGACAACAACGCTGCAGTTTGAGTCAATAATTGATCTACATCAATACCCTGATAAACAGAGGGATAAGGTCGCAGTCGATTGCTGCCTTCTCCTAGTAAAATTACTGCACCTCGCCAGTTGCTATTAGATAAATGATACTGTGAGACGGCAATTTGTAAAATACCTTGATAAAAGGTTTTTTCTGGTTCGCCGGCTTCTATCCACAAAGCCTCTAAAGTGTCATGACAGGCGTAAAACTGTCTGGAATTAAACTGCTCCACACCTTGCCAAAACTCTGGGGGGATCATGTCGCTCATCCCATGCTGGCTCGCACTTCTTTGATAGTTTCTAAACTAATTTTTTGTTGGTCGCCAGCAAACTCATTATCTGGGGTCAGAAACAGCATACAGTGACACTCTTTGCGTTCTCTCATGGGTACACAGGGACAGTTCCAATATGTGGCGCTAACTTCGGCTTCTTTGTCTTCATAGTGGCGACAGGGACACAAAGGGCCCCTAACTCGTCTTTATGTTTTGCCAGTCCTTCAATCACCACTGCGGTTACAGAGGGTTCAGAACAGAAATATGTGCCGGTGCGTTTAGCGTACTGTTCGGAAAAGTGCCGCATGGCTTCCAGGCTTTTATCGGTGGATGTTGTGTTATTTTCTGATGAAATCATATGAATCGGCCACTCATAATTTAAATATTTGTTTGCATTGTACCTCAGTGTCACTGGGCTATTACCCCAACTTCAGCGCTGCTGTTTCCAGGGTGGTGTTGTGGTACTCACAAGCGCATGATGTATGACATTTAATAATTGCTCCGCAGTAAAGGGTTTTGCTAAAAATCCCTGAATCCCTGTGAGAGTAGTTCGTGCTAAAGCCTCAGCAGCAGCCAATTCACTCATAACAATAATTGGTACATCCGGGTTGATGATTTGCAAGGTGCGAATGACAGTTTCCCCTGTCATGGATGGGATCATTAGATCTATTAACACCAGTTTAACGTTCTGCTGGTGTTGGGTGTATAGGGCAAGGGCTTCAATCCCATTCTCGGCGATTAATACCCTGTAGTTATGAATATCTAATGTAGTTTTGGTAATTTGGGTAATTGCCGTCTCTTTATCTGCAACTAAAATTAATTCTCCTTTTCCTGTGGGGAGTTTACCCGGATCTAGTCTGGGGGAAGTATGACTTTCACTACTGGGGATGTAGATTTTAAACTTCCTCCCAACTCCTACTTGACTGGATACTTCCACAAAACCGCCCATGTCAGTATTTTTACTCCCAGTTTGGGTATGGCGAAATGGTGTGAAAATCTCATCGATGACTTGAGGATTAATATTTAGTGCGCTATCAGTAACTGTAATTACTACGTACAAACCCACCTGAGCGCCCATATGCCGTTTCACATAGCTTTCGTCAATGAAGGTCTGGTTAGCGGAAATTCCCACCTTCACACCTTGAGGCGCTGCATCACAGGCATTTACTAGTAACTTAACTAATAGTTTATGTAGTTCGGTATGGTATGGCTGTAGGATTTCTATATCGGTAGGTATATCTGTATCAATATCAATGTCTATGGATTTGGGGAAGATGCGTTTGATTGTCTGCTCTACATCTTGGATCAGATGTGATACTGACGGTATTGAGCTTTGAACTTGAAAGTTACTGGTAAATGACTGAATTTGCTGGACTAAATCCATCCCCCGTTTGCTATTGCTTTGCAATAATTTCAGCATTTGTAGGGAACTTTCACTTAACTCGGGATGTTTGAGGGGTAAAAGTTGCGCTACTGTGATCATGGGGGAGAATATATTTTGCAGATCATGGGCGATCGCATGAGCCAGAGTACCGAGGCTTGACAATCTCTGGGTACGTGAAATTTCTGTTTCTAGTTGTTTTTTCTCCGTAATATCGGTATCAACACTCATGATAGATTTGGGTAACATGGCGGCATCATACATGAGTGTCCAACGGCTATTAACGATGATTTTCTTACCGCTTTTGGTGACTTTCCGTAATTCCCCGCTCCATGTTCCATCCTTTAAAACAGTGTTCAGCGCCCCTAGAAGTTCAGGAGAAGCCTCTGGTAATAAAACTTCCCAGGCGTTCCTGCCCATAACTTCCTCTGCCCGCCAGCCATAAATATTTACCGCGCCTTGATTCCAATATAAAATTTCGTTTTGCAAATCTCTGACTAGAATGGCATCTGTGGTAATATCAAGTAGTGTGGCTTGTTGGCGAATTTGTTCCTCTGCTTTGATCCGCTCACTAATATCCCTAAGTAGCCATCTCCAACCCTTGATTTTGCCCTGAGAATAATCTTTGGCTACCCCCAGGGTGAATTCAGCGGCAAAGTCAACTCTACCTTCCTGGTGAAATATCCGTAACTGTTCTGTGCGTTTCTCTGTTTGCCGGGGCAATTGTCCGATGATTTGGTAGAATTTGGGTAATTCTGTCTGATGTACAAATACAGCCAGGGGTTTGCCTATCAGGTAAGACTGGCGGACATTCAGTAAGTTGGCCGCAGCATAGTTAGCTTCTTGAATTACACCATTGACATCAGTAACTAAATATCCATCGGGGGCAAAATTAAATAAATCCTGGTAACACTGGCGCTCAACTTCTAAAAGGTGGCGAGTAGCAACTAATTCCCGGTTTTGCTGTGCGAGTTCTTCGGCTAATACTTCGAGCTCTTCCAAAGAAATTGTAGTTTCGCTGATGGCTTCTTGCAATAGTGCTGTTATGGGATCATTCTCCTGTCCTATTTGACTAGCACGCTGGGATAAATTTTCTAGTCGCTGATGCGCCCCGGCGATGGCTTCCTCTAAGTTTCTGGTCATTATGTTTGGATTACTTCTGTTGCTGTTGTCGTCTTTGAGCAATTGCTTCGTGAGAAATCATACTTTTAACTTGTTCTATATCTGTCATCATTAATACCACTCCTTCAATTTCTGTACTACATAGGGGGGTAATAGCCAAATAACATTCTATTGTTCTTCCCCGGCGATTGGTGGCATCTAAAATCATTTCTTGGAAGCTCTGCTTTGCAGATAAGGAATCGCGGATAGGCGATCGCAGTTGCTCGAGAGGTAGACCAATATCGAGACTAAATAAGGATTTTCCTAAAACTTCCTCTGTTCTTAACCCCCACAAATGTTCTACCATGTAATTCCACAGTACGATGTTCAAGTTGCGATCAATGACTACGATTCCCATTTGTAGACTTTTGAGAATGCCAGTCAGGAATAGATTAGTACGGTTGAGTGCTGTGGTGCGATCGCTCAGTTCATGATTAATTGTTTGTAATTCTTCGTTGGTAGATTGGAGTTCTTCGTTCATGGTCTCCAATTCTTCGTTGGTAGATTGGAGTTCTTCGTTCATGGTCTCCAATTCTTCGTTGGTAGATTGGAGTTCTTCGTTAGTAGTTTCCAATTCTTCGTTAGTAGATTGGAGTTCTTCGTTAGCAGTCTCTAATTCCTGTCCAGAACGTTGCAAGGCTTCTTGAAGTTGAATAAAACGAGTCACATCATGAAAAGTGATACTCACACCTAGCAGGGACTTGTCAACATCTTCTAAAGGTATAATTGCTACATCTAAATATTGCTGTTCTCCATTGGGTAAATAGCGATGGACATTTGTTAAAGTAATATTACGGCGTTCGATATAAGCCCGTTCAATGGGCGATCGCAATTCTATTGGTCTGTAGGAAAGTTCTAAATCCTGAAAAGGACGAGCTAAATCCTGGGGTGAAAGACCAAACAGAATGCGAGCCTGGTGGTTACTTAGTACGAGTATTCCATTGATATCTACCACTATTTGGGCTACAGATGCGGAATCAAAAGCCATCTCTCGCAGTCGGATATGTCGAGATCCTCGGTAGCTAGATTCTGGCTCTAGTGTATTTGCCATCCCTAGCAAGCGATCGCGTATATTTGCTACTAATACTTTACTAAATATCCGATCTTTCAACTCTAGGGGATTGAATAAATTGGAGTGCACTAACAGCATCTCTGCTTTTCCCAAAAACAGATAACCCCCATCATTGAGAGCAAAATGAAACCGAGCCATAATCCGCGACTGAGTCTCAGAATTAAAATACATGAGTGTGTTGCGACATACCAGCATATCTAAGCGAGAAATGGGCGCATCTTGCAGCAAGTCGTGACGACCAAAAATTACTGAACGTCGCAAGTCCTGACGGAAAACATAGTTATTACCCGTACTCTCAAAATATTTTTCTTGCAGTCCCCATGGTATTAACTGGACATCCTTAGCCGAATACACAGCTTGACGGGCTTGATTCAAAGCTTCTTCATCTATGTCTGTAGCATAAATTTTTAGCCGTTGCCGACATTCCTCGATTCCCAAAAGTTCAGCCATGAGGATAGCCACAGTGTAAGCCTCCTCACCAGAAGCGCAACCCGCACTCCAAACCCGGATGGGATCAGAGTTATTTTTCCGGGCTACAATCTTCGGTAACACCTGTTTAGCTAAGTATTCCCAGGCGGAAATATCTCGAAAAAATGCCGTGACGTTAATTAGGATTGTGTTAAACAGGTGATTGAATTCCTCTGGATCAACTTCTAAGTAGTCCAAGTATTCCCCAAAGGTTTCTATACTTAGATATTGCATGCGCTTATGTACCCGACGCATCAAAGTTGAACGCTTATAACCTGTAAAATCAAAGCCCCGGCTTTGTCTAAGATAAGTCAGTAGATTTTCAAACTCAGGGTTTTTTTCTGGAGCAGTCATAAGTAGGGAATGAGGAATGAAGGACTAGGTTATCAGGGAAAAGTCGTTCTTCCCCCATCTGTAAGATTGCTTTCTTTGCCTAACACCCAATGCTGATGTCCCTATGTACTTTAACTCATTCCTCAAGGTACTAGGGCTGGTGATATCTCATCTCCAGGTAATGTGAACTACCTACACAGTACCGTTAGGTCAGTGTAGGCTTCCGGCTTGATTGACAGATAACTGTCTACCCTAGGGTTTCTTGGTACAAGGGGGAAACTAAAATCCCCTGGGGGGTGTCAAACTTTTTGAGGTCTGGGAGTCTCAACAAGAGTTTTCCAGGGGTCTACCTAAAGACTGATACCAATTCCTGCCTAGATATGCGATTCTGAGCAAGGTGTGGAGGTAAAAAGTTCCTCTACCTTGACCCAAAAGGGGAATTTATCTGTGTAACTGCTATCTACAGGAGACAAGATGGCTGTGGTGGGGTTGGTGTTTCTTGATCCTTGATAATTTTTCCTATTTTTTTTGCTCAGTTGAAGATACACGCAGAAAACTTATTTCCTTCAAAAAAGAAAAAGAATGATTTATGGATACTGTTGTTAGATATGATATTGGAATGATTAGAGAGGAAGCACGCCAACTAGTCAAAAAGGGACTACTTGACCGCCAACAACCAATTTACTCCCTATGTAAGTATGTTCCTAATCGTGACTGGATATTGTTTGAGAAGGAGCTGGAAAGGCATGAATATCTACTCAGAGATAGAATTATTGACCTATTGAGTGATGAAACCTGGGAAGAAGATTAAACCGAATACTATTACATCGGGGCATTAAGGAAGATAGCCAAGAACTTCTCAGAGGATGTTTGTCAAGTCCCTCATGGTGTATCTAATATTTTTAGATCCCCCTAAATCCCCCTTGAGAAGGGGGACTTTGACTCTAGTTCCCCCCTTAGTAAGCTATCCATTACCCACATCTTTCTTAACATTGCTGGAAGGCAAACACAATAAAGGTTGTAGAGATGTGCATAGTGGGGAGGATTGACAAAAAAGAATAAGTATGGACATTGAGAAAACCCAACAGGTGATTGAGTTTTTGAATACAGGGGCGAGGGGCTACCCCTCCGCCATAGGCGATCGCTAAATATCAAGATGAGATGGGGAATCGGAGTGAAGTAATTGCCAAGTAGCAGCAATATCGTGTAAGCGTCGTAGCCCACGCCAAATGGTTTTCACACCCGGTTCACCATCACCTTTGCGACCCAAAAAACCACCAAGAGTGGCAATCATTCGCACAGCATCATGCAAAGAAGGTGGCTGGTCTGGAGGAATAGGATTTTTGTTGATAGTGGCACATAAGGACTGCCATTCACTGTTTTCCAAAACAACATCACAAGGTAAATCAGGATGAACTCGTGCTTGATAAGTAAGCCATAACAATCGCCAAGCGACAATAGTATAAGTGGCTAGTGCCATGTGAATTCGGTCAGCAGTTTCCAGTTGTAATTTCTCGATGCCACAGCCACTTTTTAATGTGTAATGATAACGTTCTATCAACCAACGGTAAGTGTACCATTGAACACAACATGCAGCATCTTCTAGACTGTTAATTTCTAAGCTAGTAATTAATAACCAACTAATGGGATTTGTTCCTGGAGGTGGATTTTCCTCTTCTGCCAAAATTACTTGTAACCTGACAGGTTTTAGCTGTAAACGTCCAATATGGTGTAATGGTACTTGAATATCAAAACTCGTGAACCTAATTGTCAGTCTCGCCTGTCTGGAACTATGTTCTGGAGACCGTTTGACTTCTACAGTCACTGTTCCAGATGCTTCGATTTGACGAATGGCAAGATGTAGATATTTGCCACAATGGTCTACTTTACGATTATGAGTCCCACGAATTAGTAAGTGTGATTTTTCTCGACGTTGCTGGCTAAAAAGGTCAAATATATCCGCTTCTGAGTCACATATTGTTATTACTTCAATTTCTGAGGGAATCAAATTTTGTGTAGTCTGCAACCCATCCAACCAACGTTGACTTTCTTTTTCTTTTGTCTCTCGTTGACGACGTTTTTTAGCAATACCTAAATTCTCTTGTTCTCTTGCCCATACTTGCTGCTCAATAATTCCTAACGGTACTCCATTACTTGTGGCTGCAAGTGTTGAATGTACTTTTAATCCTGATGATTTTCTGTGGTCAAGATAACCTACTCCTTTTGTGGCTGGGTGCGATGTCAAATCTATGTTTGTTGTATCTTGTATTGCCAATACTATCTCATGTTTTTTGATTCTTTCTATGGTGCTGGATGTGTGGACAGCACGAATATCACTTGCTTGAAAATGTGGTGATTTCCAAAAATTATATGCCGCCTTTGTTGCTGCTATATTTCCACAAGCAAGTGGTACACTACTATCTGGTTGTGCTGCTAAATCTTCTACTATCCTGATTAACCGCTTGTTTCGACGTGCATCCCCTAAGTTTACCTGTGCCAATTCTTTCGCTGCCCACTTTTCCATGATGCCATTACCCACTCTCCTCTTTCAAAACTATAGCCATCAAGGCTTTCACTGTGATGTTAAGTCTTTTGTTTAATTGTTAAGAAAAATGTGGGTAATGCATAGCTTAGTAAGGGGGGTTAGGGGGGGTCAAGAAGTGTCTAAAATCACCTGATAAAACTTATCAAACATCCTCTAAAAGCGATCGACTATGATTCATTTCTTTGCAAATAATATAAGTTCAGTTTTACTATTCTCAATTAAGGTAAAAATATCCGCTCAAATGGTTGCTTGCGATAATGCCGATAAATATTAAAGTCTTTGTCTAGAGTGGCAATAGCAGAGATATTTAATCTTTCGGAAATAGCAATCAGCGATAAATCAGTAAAATCTCCTGGTAGATCCTGATAAATTGTGTTAAGTTCCTGGATTCTTTTATAATCGGATGGCAGTAAATGTTCACATATAAATACTTCCAGTGATAAAGCAGATAAAAATTCGTTCTGTACTTTTGTATTTGGGGCAAGTAACCACATCACTTCTGTAACACAGGCAATTGTTGTGATTAGTTGACTGGTACAGGTACTAAAAAAGTTAATAACTTTTTGGTGATACTTGTCTTGACGATCATAGAAAGCAACAAGAATCCCAGTATCAATTAATATTAGGGGATAATTATTCATGAGTTCTTGTTTGATTTCTTGCTTGAATTATGTCAGAAATTGCTTTTTTGCGTACATCTCTATCTGACAAATCTCCTGATCCTTCTAGTAAAAATTTGGGATAACCACCCATTCTTTCTAATACTGTTTTAGCTGGAGTTTGATAATCGCTAACTGGTGTTTCTAAAGATGAGATAAATTGTAAAACAAGTGGAATTTGTTGCTCACTAAGGTTTGCGATCGCTTCCAGTAGTTTTTGGTGTGGACTGGTAGAGTACATAGAGTTTTATTGCTGTTGTCATAATTGCTAGTTTAGCAAATAAGAATAGAAAAGCGATCGCCCCTCACATCCCCAAAAGGCGATACCTTCGGTAAGCTACCGCTAACGCACTTCCCACATCTCCAAAGTTGATCACCCCTAACCCCCCTTTGTAAGGGGGAAGAGAGCGATTCCTTCGGTAAGCTACCGCTAACGCTCTTCCCACACCCCAAAAAGCGAACTAACAAGTTGGAGGGCGATCGCAATATGAGTTGAAAATATCAAATAACATGAGAGTAAGAGGATGTTTTAAAAGTGGGGGGCTGTTGTAAGAGGGTGTTTGAAAAGTCCCTCATGGTGTATCTAATTTAGATCCCCCTAAATCCCCCTTGAGAAGGGGGACTTTGACTCTAGTCCCCATTCGGTGTGTTCTCTGTTCGGTGTTCCCTGTTCCCTGTTCCCTGTTTCCTAAGATAAAAATTACCTGTGGAAAACTTATCAAACATCCTCTAAGAGGATGTTTGATAAGTCATGATTAGTGTATCAACTATTGTTTGACCCCACCCTCACCTTTCCCTTATAAAGGGAAAGGGGATTGGATTTGATTGTTTCGGTTCCCCATTCCCCATTCCTCATTCCTCATTCCGGTGTTCCCCATTCCCTGTTCGGTGTGTTCCCTGTTCCCTGTTCCCTGTTCCCTGTTCCCTAAGATAAAAATTACCTGTGGAAAACTTATCAAACATTCTCTAAGAGTCCTTTTTCACATCAAGGCTGAGAAGAAATTTCATACATTCTATGACCATTGCGGTAGTTAATTTTCTCGACTAAACTACCTGCGGCAAAAGTCTTTTCTAATGAACTGGGATTTTCTAGATTAAATACTGGCATATCTTGCCAACAATGGGGGCAAAACCAAGCCAAACCCGGAGGGCGTATATCCCTTAACAGTAATCCGGAACAACAAGGACAGTAATTCATAATTTTCTCCAATTTCATTGTCAAGAAAATATTTATTTACGAAATAAATTGATCCTTCATGGCAGATTATTAAACTAAGCCGGTCAGTCACCCAACCGACTCGTCTACAAAACCGTACGTGAAACTTTCGCTTCATACGGCTCCTCGGTAATATGGTTCTTGTCATGAATACCTACAAGACTTCCATCATTGGATGTCTTTTTATCGTGGCAATGTCTGTGTAATAGTTGTAGATTCTTATATTCATCTTTTCCACCTTTAGATATGGGTAAGATGTGGTCAACTTCCATTACATCACCGTCCCTAAAGTAGTGCCCACATTCTGGACATTTACCCTTTTGCCTCTTAAGTAGAGTCGATACTCTTTTGTTGGCTTCGGGATGGTTTGTCATTCTTGAACTCCAGTACACCCAATCACCGTCAAATGGCGAAGCGTTGCCTTTAACCTTGATATGACGTGCAATAGGGGTTTCTGGGTGTCTATGCAGTTTTATGAATTTGTCATCCATCTTTACTGCAAATTCCCAGTTGTTACCTCCGATTGTATGCCAGTATTTTTTGGCTATCCATTTATCAGTTTTATTGGCGTGTCGGCGCTTTGCCCATCTGTATAGTCGCTGGTAAATCTGACAAGAGATACTATTGAAGGTTTCTTTACTTACTACGGATGAGTAGTAATTACACCATCCCCTAATTATAGGATTAAGTTTACCTATCAATCCCAGTTGTGTTGTTGGTAGGTTTCTTTTGATGGTGCTAGAAACCTTTTCGTAGTGATTCTTAACAGATTTCTTAGATGGGGTGATGATGGTTTTAAATCCTAGTATTTCCTTCTGCGTATTCAATCCTGAGTTGTATTTACCAACCGCGTGTTGCCTCACATTGAATCCAAGGAAATCAAATCCTGGTTTCTCTGATTGGTGTTCATACAAGGTATGAGCCAATCTGGTCTTACTAGGTTTTAATTCCAATCCCATTTCATTTAGCCATTTGACTAAGATTTCCCTGCATTGTTCAATAACTGCTAAATTTTCATGCAGGATAACAAAATCATCTGCATATCTTATGATTGATATTGCTTTAGCCTTCTCCTTTTTAGAACTTTTACCTTTACCTGGTAATTTTGAAGCATATTCTTTAAGAATTTCTTCCATACCGTGTAAGGCTACATTTGCCAGTAGAGGGGATATTACACCACCTTGTGGTGTGCCTTCTTCTGTGGAAAATAAGACTTTGCTATCAACCACACCTGCTTTCAACCATGCCTTGATTTGTCGGCGTAGTTTAGGATAGGTGTTGAGTTTCTTTAACAATGCTTTATGGTTAATCTTGTCAAAACACTTAGCAATATCTGCATCCAGGACAAACTTAGGTTTGACATTTATGGATTTAAATATTGCTTGTATGGCATCATGACATGAGCGCCCTGGTCTAAATCCATATGAGTTGGGTTCAAACTTAGCTTCCCATTCTGGCTCTAATGCCAGTTTGACAAGCGCCTGTAATGCCCTATCATACATTGTAGGTATTCCTAGTGGTCTTTTCTCATCCTTTCCGGGTTTGTCTATCCAAACTCTTCTGGTTGGTTTGGGTTTAGACCCTAGTTTTAACTCTTCTACCAATTCTAGTCTTTCATTAGGTGATAAAGATTTCACCCCGTCAACTCCGGCAGTTTTCTTTCCTTGGTTATCTTGAGTTACCCTACGTGTTGCCAAAACTTTGGCAGACCAGGACTTCATCAGCACCTTTTGGAGTCCACGAACAACCTTGACATCACCACGGGCTGAGGCTTGATAAATTCGTTTTTGGATTTTGTAAACACGACGTTCTAACTGTTTCCAGTTAATCATGTTCCATTCTACCGTAGTCTTTACACTCGTTTTAGACATAATTGCTACTTGAGACTTTATCATCCATATCACCGTGAATCTGTCAGCATATCTTAGGCATTACCCTAAGCGTTCGCTTCTGACTCAATCTTTCCCACTTGCAGCATCCGGTTAGCACCTACTTCTAGACTCGACCTTCTAAAAGAGCTAACAAGGGGTTACTTCGTTCCGTGTGTCCATTCTGTGTACCTTTAGAGTGATGCTATACGCCGGGTTTCTTGGAAGTGCATAACGGTCTACATAGAATTAGCCGTTTCCTTATCCTTTACCTTTTGGTTCCAGCCTATCAACCTAATTTGGCTGGTTTTGATTAACGACGCTTCAAACACATCTTCGTTGACTACTCATGGGTACTTTGCTCGACGTGTAACAGGTTAGGTTCCCAGTAAGAACGCCTTTTCTTCGGTGCTTTACGGATTGATGGCTAGTCGCTACCGTAAGGAAGATGCTGTCACCCTTGCACCTAGGGGGTGGGATTCTCACCCACATGGACACACAGTTACAAGAGTCTGGTTTTTATCCAGTCTTGCCTTCCGTCCTTGAGCATTTTTACTCATTTAGGAAGAACGAATCGCACTCTATATATCAATTCTAATTAGGAATTATGATCGGGTCTTAATTCAACTTATATTCAGCAATATTTGAGAATATTTCGACTTAAAATTACACTATTCTTGACTAAACTTAATTTTAATTGCTGAGTTAATGACCAGTAGAGTTTTGGGAGGTGAGCGGGCATTTTGCCCGCTATTGTAGAAAATCAGGGATATGTTTTGATTTGACTCACATGATGTTACGGTGTAGGATGCCTGCTTGATTGACAGATACCCGTCTACCTTGCGGTTTCTTGGTCTGACTCCGCCTCGAGTCGGCAATAACGGCGTTCCCACTGCCATTGTTTGGCAATATCGGAACTCCTTGACTCAGGGTCATACTTCACACCACCCCATACTCAAACAGCTTCTGTATTCTTCTCGCCAGTACGAATACGTATAACTCCATCTACAGGAGAGATAAAAATCTTACCATCGCCGATTTCACCTGTACGGGCGGCGGCAATAATTTTATCGACAACCATATCAACCTGGTTATCCTCAATCACAATTTCTACTTTCAGTTTTTGCAGAAACTCAACAGTGTATTCAGAACCGCGATACCTTTCTGTTTGCCCCTTTTGCCTTCCAAAGCCCCGGACTTCAGAAACTGTCATACCCACAACGCCAGCATTAACTAAGGCAATTTTCACCTCGTCAAGCTTAAATGGGCGAATAATGGCTTCTACTTTTTTCATGATCTTCACTCCTAACTTCTAATAGGTTTGTTTATCTATCTAAGCAGATATAAGTCAACCACTTTTACCATTACCGCTAAATTTCAAAAATATGTAAAAATTGCAACTTTTTTTTAAACTGTGTACCCCCTACCTAGTTGTCACTCGGAGTTGTGGAAGTGTAAACTAGGGGTTTTGAGCTTCAAACACAAGAGGCACAATCAAATATGCTGCTCCAAATGCGGTGAGCATCAACAACACAATATTCATAGCTAACCACCAGCTACTCAATTGTTTGACTTTTTTCTCCATGGGGGGATAATGGTTGACTGGTTGCTCTTCTATATAAAATGTTTGTGGTATCTGGTGATTGATTTCTACAGGTGTGGATAACTCAGGGTGATGGCTGGTTTGGTTAACCACGGGTGCTGGACTGCTTGCTTCACCAGTGGCACGAGTAGCTTGGGGATGACTCGGATTAAAACCAGTATTAACATAATTTTGCAGGTGCGAAAAGGACTGAACTACTTTGGTAATTTCTTGGCGTAGTAATTGATTTTCTCGCTCTAGTTGGTGATTTTGACTGGTGATGGTCTCTAATTTTACTTGTGTTAACTGTAATTCGGTTGCTAATTGCCGATATACATACAGTGGTACAGAGGTAGGGTAATTTTGGGATGTTGGCGGTTTTGCTGGATGTCCGTGCACTGAAGTTGGGGTTGTTTGCATAAATAAATAGGTGGGGATCAAAAATTAAGTTATAGATGGTAGAGATATGCTATCGAACTGTAACAGTGGGAAAAAATGTCCTACTGGTCCTTGACCTTTGCCGATATCTAAGGCATAAGTCAGCGCATTAGTAACATACTCCTTTGCCTGTTGTACGGATGTCCACAAATCATTACCCAGGGCTAGGTTAGCGGCGATCGCTGCTGATAGTGTACAACCGGTACCGTGGGTATTTTTTGTCTCTACTTGTTTTGTGGTCAAGGTTGCCAGTTTTTCCCCATCAAACCAGATATCAACACCACGACAGTTACCCGTCATTGCGCCTCCCTTGACTAAAACGGCTTTTACCCTGAGATTGCGGTGTATGACTTGAGCAGCCGCCCGCATATCATCTAAAGTATTGATGGGTAAACCACTTAATATCTGCGCTTCGTAGCGATTTGGTGTGACAATGGTAGCTTGAGGTAACAAGGTATGAGCCAGAGTCTGCACCGCATTATCATCAATGAGTTGCGCCCCTGTGCGTGATACCATAACCGGGTCAACTACTAAGTTATTAATTTGTAATGCTTCTACTGTCTGGGCTACAGCAGAGATGATTTCTTGGTTGAGTAGCATTCCGGTTTTTGCAGCTTGTACGCCAATATCACTGACCACTGCTTGAATTTGCTCTATGACCGCCTCGGTGGGTATAGTATCAACCCGCGCTACCCCTAGGGTATTTTGGGCTGTGACACAGGTAATGGCGCTGGTACCGTGGACACGGTGAAAAGCAAAAGTACGTAAGTCAGCTTGAATACCCGCACCGCCACCGCTATCTGAACCAGCAATGGTTAAAGCTATGGGTACTCTGTTAGTTATTTGAGTGTTCATGGAAAATTTGGGTAAAGATTCGGTGGTTTATTACTGATGTGGTTGTGTATTTAAATCTTCCCATACTCCCTGTAAATACTTCACCCAATTTGCAGCTAGAGGGATTTCTGTAAATGGAATGCGTACTGACTGAGATTCAGACAAGATCAATTCTAACTGAATGACTCGACCTTTTTGGGGATAGTTTTCTAATTGTACTAGTTTGTCATCTACTAAAAGACGTATATCTTTAACATCCAGCAAAGAAAAAGTTTCTAAGTTAAGGGGACCTTGGGGACTGGGTTTACCCCAGGTGATATTGTTCTGCTTGAGACCGATAACTGCGTAGATATCATATTTGGATTTCTCAAATTGCTCGGACCAAAGGCGATATGATTCCACCTTCTGGTATTCCTTTGAGCCTTGCCAAGCTAACCAGAAAAACACAACTAGCAAGGGTAACCATAACAGACCACGTTCCATTGTTTAAACAGTCCTCAATCGTAAAAATTGTTCAAAGTGTACCAACCAGCTATGCAGATAAGTTATGGTAGTGAGCAAACTGGCAAAAAGCGGTGATCAGTTAATATGAAAAGACTTATATTATTATGCTTGTTTGTCATCGGGCTGGGGGGGGCTGTTTTCGGGTTCCTGAATTTTCAGGGTTTAGCAGCTAAAGGCGAATTTGAGACTATTGTGTTAGATTTTCGCCAAGATATCCCCTCGGAAGTATTAGAGCAGAACTTACAGGCGATCGCTCAAGAGTACAATGTCACGCCCCGATTGGACAATCAATTCTCAGGGTCGGATAATGTGTATATTATTGAAGGCGATCGCCAGCGACTAAGAAAGCTGAAAAAATCTCCCTTCGCCCAATTTACACAATTAATCGAGCCAAATTACATCTATAGAACGATTCCCTTACCACAGTCGGCAAAGTTTGACGGGATTTTACCATCTGTAGACGAGGTAAATCCTACATTAACAGGTCCGAATGACCAATATTACAGCAAACAGTGGAATCTACACAAGATCGGCATAGAAGGGGCATGGAGTCAAACCAAGGGGAGCGGCGTCACAGTAGCTGTAATTGACACTGGTATAACTCCTGTGCGTGACCTGGTAGATACGAAATTTGTTAAGGGTTATGATTTTGTGAGCGATCGCGAAGAGGCCACGGATGACAATGGACACGGTACTCACGTTGCCGGTACTATTGCCCAAACCACCAACAATAAATATGGTGTAGCCGGCATTGCCTACGAAGCCAATCTGATGCCATTAAAAGTACTTAGTGCCTATGGTGGCGGCACAGTGGCCGATATTGCCGAAGCAATTAAATTCGCAGCTGATAACGGTGCGGATGTCATTAATATGAGTTTAGGCGGTGGTGGTGAAAGCCAACTGATGAAACAAGCCATTGAGTACGCCCATAAAAAAGGTGTAACCATTGTAGCCGCAGCCGGCAACGAAAACCAGAATGGGGCAAGTTATCCCGCACGTTACCCCCACGTCATTGGCGTAGCCGCATTTGGTCCAGACGGAGAAAAAGCCCCCTATTCTAACTTTGGCGCTGGGGTAGATATTTCTGCCCCCGGTGGGAGTGAGACCGGGACAATTCTCCAAGAAACCATTGACCCCGAACACAACAACCAAGGAGTATTTTTAGGACTCCAGGGAACAAGCATGGCTTCCCCCCACGTTGCAGGTGTCGCCGCATTAATTAAAGCTTCTGGAGTCACAGCACCAGAGGAGGTGTTAAAAGTCCTCAAACAATCAGCAAGGGCGATCGAGGATGATAGCTTCAACTATTATGGCGCTGGACAACTGAATGCCGAAGCCGCAGTTAAACTAGCCTCCCAGGGACTTAGCTTCCCAGACTTCTTTAGGTGGTTACGAGACAACGGCTATCTCAATCCCGGTTTTTGGATTGATGGCGGTGCAGTAGCCCTAATACCAAAGCTGCTGATGGTCTTGGGTTCCTATCTCCTGGCTTGGTTTTTGCGAGTTTACTTCCCCTTCGCCTGGAGTTGGTCTTTATCCGGTGGCTTAATTGCTGGTAGTTCTGGTTTATTCTTCCTCAAAGGAATATATATCTTTGACCTCCCCCAATGGCCTTTCCGGCTCTTAGGTAGTTCCATTCCCGAACTAGGTAACACCCTACAAGGAACTAACCCCTTAAATCCCATCTTTGCTAGCGTCCTCATCCCCATAGTTTTAATAGCCTTATTCTTGGGACATCCTAGCTGGAAATGGTTCGCCATTGGTTCGAGTCTTGGCTACGCCGCCTTTTTAACAGTTAGCGCCATTTACGACCCAGGAGTTTGGGGCTTAGGAAGTAGCTATCTAGCGCGGACTTTCCTGGTTACCAACGCTTTACTTTGTTATGGACTAGCTCATTTAGCATTGAAAAGCGCCACTCAAACAGCATAATAGGACAATGGGGTATTTTTACCCCCGAACAAAACCCCACTCCCCACCCCTCTCCAATTTCTGAAACATGAGCATTACAGTTAAAGGTACTATTCAACGCCGAGATATTGGTACTGGCGCTTGGGCGTTAGTCACAGATGATGGTACGACTTACGAAATCCTCAAAAGTGCCGACAAAAACTTGCTCCAACCCGGACAAACAGTAACAGTTACAGGACAGGTGCGCGAAGACATCATGACCATAGCCATGATCGGTCCTGTCCTGGAAGTTAAATCATTTGAAGTTCCTTGGGAGTGATGTGTTGCATCAAGACCTAATTAAATCAACTGCTTTTATTGTAGCGTGAGTTATTAAGATATACTCGGTTTAAGCAGAAAAATGGCAATTAGTTACACGTCTATGGAATTGAGAACCTCTTGTAGACGACTTCTAAACTCACCTTTGGGATGACCCCCTTTAACTTCACCTATAATCTGAAATTCTGCCTCTGGAGAATCACAGATAATATAACTTGGCCATCCCATTTGTGATTTATCTGGATACTGAGACAACAAGACTTTTCTATACTTACGGTAACTAGCCGTATCTTGCATTTTCACATCGATAAATTGTAAACCTAGCTCTTCAGCTACCTTTTGGTCATAAAAAGACATTTTGTGGCAGATGCCACAATCTTCTGAAGAAAATTTAATAACAGCTAAATTCATGAGTCTGTGTGTCACTTTCTGTGGTATGTAAAATTCCGGCAATACAAAAATGCTCAACATCTTTGTATTGTTATTGGCGGCGGGACATTCGGTTAACTGTAAACAGAGATTCAGTTAATGTCATACCCGATACCTGTAGTTACCCTGCAGCCCACACTGTATGCTTGGACTACTGTGGGAGTATCTCACGGAGATTACCATATTTTAAATCTAGCTAAAAAAATCTAGATATTCAGCAGCGGTTATGATATGTTAGGAAAGAATAGAATAAATACATCTACCAGATGCACTTAGATCATCTCACAGAACAGGGGCAAAACTCTAGATTTTGAACTGAGATATTTAGCTTCAAGGCTGCTTCAAATCACCACGAACGTGATATGATGAGCATATTGGGTAAGTTAAGGTTAAAACCGACCGGGAGACTCTGGGAAAGTCTAAACCCAATACTCGAAGTGACTAGATTAAAAAAAATATAAATTAACCCAATCAGGGTAACTGGGTGAGTTATTAGGAACTTACTAGGAAATCACACAGTAAGACTACGGTTAAAGCATGACTTAGATTATTGTGAATATACCAGCTTTTAGCAGCGTATATAGTCGATGATTAAGTAATAACTTAACTACTCTGTTAATCAGTTAAGAAACTATAATACTTATAAGAATAAAAAACTATCCATAGTAGAACATTTTTAGAAATGTTGCGTTATAATACTTTCCTAAGCAACTACAAATGAGTTAAGCTGTCAGAAGAAAAGTTTTTTCATCAAGAATTAAATCAAGTCTTTACCTCCCACCGGAGTTAGTTATCAGGGTGTATCTACTAATTAAATGTTCTTAGTTTAGGTTCAGCCCTCCGGATAAATCTTGCCTGAGATTTGTTATTATTCTGTTCCGATAACAGAATACCCTATTGGTGGCAGCCAGACAGGGGAGTGAGCTGTCAGTGTGTATCTATCAATAAACTTGTCTAGGAATAAATGTATGTTCCAGGTAAAATTGTCACAAATGGGAATGTTGGTCATACCCAACAAAAAAATCCCCCAGTGGTGGCAGTCTAGGGGAGTTAATTATCAGCACGCATTGATCAGTAATCTGTTTTGAGACTAAAGAGTTGAGTTTGTTCTCGACAAAATTATCATTAATGATATGATGGTTGCTGTCCGCAGAATAAAAAAATCCCCCAGTGAGTGTTACTCACCCAGGGGAATTAATTATCACGGTGTATCTACTAATTTAGTCTTCGTCGCACATCTACCATTTATCCGGAAAAATTTCTGTCAACTGTACAAAAAAATCCCCTAACCGGTGTTAGCCAATCAGGGCAGTTAGTTATCAGGGTGCATCTACTAATTTAATATCCGCGACACATCTACCTCTTTCCGGAGGGAAGCCCAAAAAAAATCCCCTAACCGGTGTTAGCCAATCAGGGGAGTTAGTTATCAGGGTGCATCTACCAATTTAATATCCGTGACACATCTACCTCTTTCCGGAGGGAAGCCCAAAAAAAAATCCCCTAACCGGTGTTAGCCAATCAGGGGAGTTAGTTATCAGGGTGCATCTACTAATTTAATATCCGTGACACATCTACCTTTTTCCGGAGGAAAGCATAAAAAAATCCCCTAACCGGTGTTAGCCAATCAGGGGAGTTAGTTATCAGGGTGCATCTACCAATTTAATCTGCGCATTTTATCTGAGTGAGGTATTGAGGGGCGGGCAGGATGCCCACCCCACAAGATTTATGATGTTAAGGTGTGTATTTGATTTACTTGAAAACTGCTGTAACGTCCGCGACACATCTACCTTTTTCCGGAGGAAAGCATAAAAAAATCCCCTAACCGGTGTTAGCCAATCAGGGGAGTTAGTTATCAGGGTGCATCTACCAATTTAATATCCGTGACACATCTGCCTTTTTCCGGAGAGAAGCATAAAAAAATCCCCTAACCGGTGTTAACCAATCAGGGGAGTTAGTTATCAGGGTGCATCTACTAATTTAATATCCGTGACACATCTACCTTTTTCCGGAGGAAAGCATAAAAAAATCCCCTAACCGGTGTTAGCCAATCAGGGGAGTTAGTTATCAGGGTGCATCTACCAATTTAATCTGCGCATTTTATCTGAGTGAGGTATTGAGGGGCGGGCAGGATGCCCACCCCACAAGATTTATGATGTTAAGGTGTGTATTTGATTTACTTGAAAACTGCTGTAACGTCCGCGACACATCTACCTTTTTCCGGAGGAAAGCATAAAAAAATCCCCTAACCGGTGTTAGCCAATCAGGGGAGTTAGTTATCAGGGTGCATCTACCAATTTAATATCCGTGACACATCTGCCTTTTTCCGGAGAGAAGCATAAAAAAATCCCCTAACCGGTGTTAGCCAATCAGGGGAGTTAGTTATCAGGGTGCATCTACCAATTTAATCTGCGCATTTTATCTGAGTGAGGTATTGAGGGGCGGGCAGGATGCCCACCCCACAAGATTTATGATGTTAAGGTGTGTATTTGATTTACTTGAAAACTGCTGTAACGTCCGCGACACATTTACCTTTTTCCGGAGAAAAGCACAAAAAAAATCCCCTAACTGGTGTTAGCCAATCAGGGGAGTTAGTTATCAGGGTGCATCTACTAATTTAATCTGCGCATTTTATCTGAGTGAGGTATTGAGGGGCGGGCAGGATGCCCACCCCACAAGATTTATGATGTTAAGGTGTGTATTTGATTTACTTGAAAACTGCTGTAACGTCCGCGACACATTTACCTTTTTCCGGAGGAAAGCATAAAAAAATCCCCTAACCGGTGTTAGCCAATCAGGGGAGTTAGTTATCAGGGTGCATCTACCAATTTAATATCCGTGACACATCTACCTCTTTCCGGAGGAAAGCATAAAAAAATCCCCTAACCGGTGTTAGCCAATCAGGGGAGTTAGTTATCAGGGTGCATCTACCAATTTAATATCCGTGACACATCTGCCTCTTTCCGGAGGAAAGCATAAAAAAATCCCCTAACCGGTGTTAGCCAATCAGGGGAGTTAGTTATCAGGGTGCATCTACCAATTTAATATCCGTGACACATCTGCCTCTTTCCGGAGAGAAGCATAAAAAAATCCCCTAACCGGTGTTAGCCAATCAGGGGAGTTAGTTATCAGGGTGCATCTACTAATTTAATATCCGTGACACATCTGCCTCTTTCCGGAGAGAAGCATAAAAAAATCCCCTAACCGGTGTTAGCCAATCAGGGGAGTTAGTTATCAGGGTGCATCTACTAATTTAATATCCGTGACACATCTGCCTTTTTCCGGAGGAAAGCATAAAAAAATCCCCTAACCGGTGTTAGCCAATCAGGGGAGTTAGTTATCAGGGTGCATCTACTAATTTAACGTCCGCGACACATTTACGTCTTTCCGGAGGAAAGCACAAAATAGAGCTAATCGCAGTTCAATGAATTAAATTTAGCTAGCCAGTGGGTAACTAATGGGGATAAACTTATAACCAAGGAACCGCAAAAATAACCCGGCTGAGAAACATTCAGTCGCAGAAAGCATCTAAAGTGTGAGAAGGAGCGAAAGTCTAGATCTGAAACTCAAAGTTTCAATTCGATTAAGGAGGCGAACAGGAAAAGTTGTGACCCAGGAATTTCATATTTCCGTAACCCCAGTAGGGCAAAATGACTACTTGGTGCGGACGGAACAAGTCGCGACTGGGGTGCCATTAGCAGAAGAACTGGTAACCTGGCCTGTAACTGAGTGGTTAGTATCTGCTGGACATCTGATGAATGACCCGCTCAAATCGGTGTTCCAGGGAAACGCGATCGCTAAAAACTCTTTTAATCTGGTGACATTGGGACAGCAATTGTACAATGCACTATTTCAAGGCACTATCAGAGACAGTTGGATTACCGCCCAAGGGATTGCCCAAAACCACCAAAAATTGCTGCACTTACGATTGGGGCTAAAAGATGTCAGGTTAGCACGTCTACCCTGGGAAGTGATGCACGCAGGCGATCGCCCTCTGGCTACTGGCCCTTATATTGCTTTTTCTCGCTACCAAACCGGAACAATGGCTGGATCTGGTTTGCCATTGAGAAGCAAATCAAAACTCCCAGAAATTGGAAAAGTCAAAGTCTTAATGGTACTAGCTTCTCCTCCGGATCAAGTCCGTCTTGATTTACTCAAACAAGAAGCTATCAACCTCCAGGAGGAACTTCAGCGTCAGAAAAGACGAAATGACAGAAGTGGCCATCATTTACCAGAGATTTCGCTGACCATACTAGATCAACCAGGGCGCGAAGAATTAACCCAAGCGTTAGAACAAGGGGGATACCAAATTCTACACTACTCTGGTCATAGTAGCCGAAGTCCCCAAGGTGGACAAATTTACCTTGTCAGTAGAAGAACTGGGTTAACGGAAACTCTGAGTGGTGATGATTTAGCAGGGTTGCTAGTTAACAATAATATTAAAATGGTTGTGTTTAATTCCTGTTGGGGAGCATACACAGCTACATCCGACCCGGGTGGGGACATGACGGCTCAACGTAACTTGACGCAAAGCCTGGTGAGGCGAGGAATTGGCAGCGTGTTGGCTATGTCAGAACGCATTCCCGATGAAGTAGCACTAACGCTGACACAATTGTTTTACCACAAGCTCAGTCAGGGATGCCCTGTAGATTTGTGTGTCAATCTAGTACGCCAGGGATTAATTTCTACCTATGGTTCTCACCAGAACTACTGGGCTTTACCAATTTTATATCTCCAACAGGATTTTGATGGTTCGTTCTGTCCAGAAATATCTTTAAGTCCAGAATATTTAAGTGCGAAATCACTCAAAGAGTATATTCATCAGCCGCCTTTGAGGGAAAATCCTACTGCTATGTATGTTGCCATGGCAAATGAGACAGACATAGTTTTACCCATTGATGAGATGATTTATTGTGGTTTAGCTGATGATTCTATACCAACACCACCCAACCTATCAGATATAGACTGGCTAGGTGAAGAAACATGGGGCGACCTAGTAGATGAAATTGAGTCTGATGATGAGCCGGACTATGCGGAAGATTCGGCTTTAGTTTCAGATTTGTTTCGTCAGCTACATCAGGAAATTCCCTATCAGGAACCTGTACAAGGGATGACAGATAACCAAGTTCGGAAATATCATCCGCCCCAAGATACTGCTTCTGAGAATGAGGAACTGAAATTAAGTGAAGAAACACTAGAATCCCCACCCCCAGCGGCTAAATATGTGGGACAAAACCGGAAGACTCTCACCCCAAGAAAATCATCACCCCGGCCGTGGCCTGTTATTGGTATAGTGGGTGTAAGTGTTGTATGTATAATTATTAGCTTAATTGTTGTAGGAGAAAAACCACAAGAAACACCTATATCGGTTACACCGTCAATTGTTCCGGAGTCTGTACCTAGAGACATTCAGCCTGAAATCAACATTAAAAATGCCCCCACTGGAATCATAACTACTAAGGCTAAGGAAAAATTAGGCGAGGGTGACTTAGACGAAGGACTACGATGGATCACAGAACTACTCAATCGTGGTGAACTGACTGCTGCTGAAGCCTTACTGGATTTAGTTCCGCAAAACCAACTAGATGATTCATCTGTGAAGTTTTTAAAAGGGCGATTAGCATGGCAGTTTCTTCAGACTGGAAACCAGAAATACAGTATTAATGATGTCCGTCGTTATTGGGAAGGTGCGTTAGAATCTGAAGCAAATTCACCTTTATATAATAATGCTTTGGGATTTGCCCACTATGCAGACGGTAATCTCAATGAAGCTAATTCTTCTTGGTTCCAAGCCTTGAATTTAGCTCTTAATCAGCAAAGGATTGCCTCTACTGGACCTGTAACTATGAGTACGGAACTCACCGAAGAAGCTTTAACTTCCTATGCTGGATTAGCGCTGGGGATGTATACATCTGCATATAATCAACCTTCTATTAATAAACAAAGACAATATGTTAATGAGGCTGTGAAGTTGAGAGATATGGTAATCGCCAATCAACCAGTGAATTTCCAGAGTAATGAATTGAGTCAGAATTGGTTGTGGTCAAAAGAAGCCCTGTCGAAGTGGCGATCGCTCCTGCAGGAAAAAGGTGAAGAAAATTGACGGTTACAATTTGACAGTTAACCGTCAAAATCCAGTCAAAAGTTAGGTTGAGGGATGGATTCTTCAGGACTAAGAAGCTGATAGCTGGACTGGGATAGTCTGAGATTGCAACTTTTCCAGTTGGGCCAGAACTTCTGTACTGTGAATTGATGGGTTGACCTTCAGGAAAATCTCACGCAAAATTCCTTCGGGATCAATGATGAAACTATGGCGCATGGATACAACACCGAGCCAAGAACCATAAGCCTTACTCACAGCCCCAGTGGTATCAGCTAATAGGGGAAATTTCAGCCCCTGGGAATCACAAAATTCGGCGTGGGAATCAACATCATCGGCACTCACGCCAATAATCTGAACGTTTTTATTTATGTATTTGGGTAGGTCTTGCTGAAAACGACGAGCTTCAATAGTGCAACCGGAGGTAAAATCCTGGGGATAAAAATACAGGACTACCCACTTACCCCGCCAATCGGAAAGAGAAACTGTACCATCACCTGTATTGGTGGGCAAAGTAAACTCTGGTGCGGGCTGATTGATGGACGGAAGTTTACCACCCATTGCATGGGCCGCTGGGGTAAGATGCAGCCAACTGATGAGGGCAAAACAGCTGACAAGTAATAGATTGAAAAAATTGCGCCGAGAAATCATGGTGCTGACCAAAATGACAACTTTACACAAGTTTACAATTCTTGGTTACCCTGGTGAGCTGCGGGTGGGATATCTGTGCTTTCAATATATTGGCTATCCAACAAAAAATTGCCCTTAGTAAAGTGTATAACCCAATATCCTCCGGGTTTTCGGTCAATTAATGTACCTTCTTCCCCTAAAGAAATCACATCAGGGGGGCGCAGCGTGGGCATGGGATCTGCGGTTTTGACGTAGGGCGGTAGTGCTACAACTCTGACCTTACTACCAATGGCGAATTCTGGAGTCATGTTTATCAAGCTAGGAGTCTTGACTAACTCATAACTCATAACTCCTAACTTTTACTAGGTATTGAGTTAATTTTTTATTCTCTATTTGGGAAATTGCCTTGCTGACGGCGCGATCGCATATTTTGGCGCATTTCCTGCATTTGTTGCCGTTGCTCTGGGGTCAGAAGTGCTAACATCTGTTGTTGAGAAGATTCCCGGATTTGGCGCATTTGGGTTTTCTGTTGTTCAGTTAGATTTAACTTAGCCCAACCCCATTTTCCTCGATTATCGGTCAATGTTGCTTTTTGTTCTGGGGTAAGAATTGCTTCGATTTGAGCGTGGGTGTTGCTTTTAATGGCTTGCATTTGAGCTTTTTGGGTATCTGTCAAATTCAAGCGCCGCCAACCCCAATCACCTTTTTGACCTCTTTGTGTTCTAGGTGTTTGTGCTACTTCTGTGGGTGAGGCGGTTCTGGTTTGCGCTTGAACAGCAACAGGTATTGTAGTTACAGTTAAGGCAATTGCTGCAGCTAGTAGGGATAATGGTTTAAGTTTCATAATATCTCTTGTAGTATCTTGGCTTGATGTCACCATGATAATAAATCCCCTATGAAAGTGAGATGAGCATAAAGTCACTACGAGTAATGCAAAATATCATGGGTAATTCCCTATACACTACGGTAAGCCTATAAAGTATCTGTATGAATCGCCCTATTACAATTAATAATCATCCTTTTCGGTTTTTGCTGTATTTGGAGTGGGTATTACTGGCGATCGCAGTTGTCCGCCAGTTTGTTTAACCGCTTAAGCTTACGCGATCGCACTCAAGCGGCTATTGTGGCTAACAGATTTTTAGCTTATTTAGAGCCTTGTTAAAAATATTAACAATTCTCAAAAGATATTTTGCTTAATTAAATAATGCCAAACATTCATGCTTTAAAATCCCGCCTGTGATTTTAATATTTCTGAATGATTGAGTAATTACCTGTTCACAGGATATAAGAATTTGTGATTGATTCACCGAGACTAAATCTTGAATGGAAGCACCATAGACAATTTCAGATATCCCCGCCCACACACAGGCCGTAGCACACATAGGACAAGGTTCACCAGTGGTATATATTGTATAACCTGCTAAGGAAGGGCTTTTAAGTTTAGCTGTTAAGCGGCGAATCACGTTAATTTCTGCATGGGCTGATGGGTCGCTATCTCGATTCACGGTATTATGAGCGACAGCGACAACTTCTTGGTTTTTAACAATTACAGCACCATAAGGAGCATCTCCTTTTTGAGCTTCTTGGAGTGCTAGGCGCATAAAATCTTCTGGTTGCATCGGAATTAGTCATTTATTAATGATAAATTATCATCATATCCTATTTAACTTTTATTTGTCTTTTGTCAAAGGTGTTGAATATGTTCCTAACCAAAAAACAAACAGAATTTTACTTGAAAGACCTAGAAACACCAACAGGTAAAGCGATTAATTTAACACTTATGGTTTTGGTGGTACTCTCATCAGGTATGTTTGTCGCTGAGACTTATAATATTCCTGAGGATATTCTCATGGATTTAAATGTTCTTGACATTGTAATCCTGATATTTTTTGCTGGAGAATATGCAGTGCGCCTGTGGAGTGCTGAAAATAAATTTAACTATATTTTTAGTTTTTACGCAACTATTGACTTAATAGCAATTTTAACATTTTTTATAGGGGGAGTTGATTTGAGGTTTATTCGCCTCTTGCGCTGTTTTAGAATTTTAAGCTTAATTAAATTGATAGATAGACCATTTTTATTTGGTACTATCACTACGGAAGATGGGGAAATATTAGCCAGAATTTTATTTACTTTATTTGCCATTATATTTATTTACTCTGGCTTAATTTATCAGGTAGAACATCCAGTCAACCCTGATGTTTTTGGCACATTTTTGGATGCGTTTTATTTTTCGGTGGTGACGATGACAACAGTGGGATTTGGGGATTTGACCCCGATTTCAGAATTAGGTCGCTTGCTGACAGTATTAATGATTTTGACAGGTATTTCTTTAATTCCTTGGCAAGTAGGGGACTTAATTAAGCGATTGGTGAAAAGTGCTAATCAGCTAGAAATAGTTTGTTCTGGTTGCGGTTTAGCATTCCATGATGTAGATGCTAAGTTTTGTAAACGGTGTGGGACTGAGTTACTCAAGGGTGAATTGACAATCTCGGAATTGAACTGATAACAGGGGAAATTGCCCCTATAATGTTCGGTTATACTACTGTTGCGAGTACACAAAAGAATATAACCTCATAGGTAGTAGTCAAATGTCTAATTTAAACGCTGCCGTCGCTCTTCAATTAAGGGGTGAATACCTGTGTATCAATGGATCTTGCCAAGCCTGAGTGAAATTGTAGCTGCCAGTCAGGCAACTGTGGCTGAATGCTCACCAACCAAAGCAGAGCGACAGTGGCGGGTGAGTGTGGCTGCAACGGAACAACTACTGATCAACAGTTTAGAAACTGCTTCACTTGATGGGACTAAAGGCTTAGTATTAGCAGCACCAGCACCTTTATTTACTCAGCCAAAATTAAATCAGAGCTTGCAAACTGTCACATTTACAGCCCAGCCATTTAACCCCTTGGCATTGATGCCATTTCAGAGGCCTGGTGTGATTGCTACAGGAGGTCAAGAAATGGCTCCCCAGAAAACAGTACTACCTTTACTACCAGCAGATCCACTGGTAAGAGAGAGATTTTGCTTAGTTTTTACAGAAAAATTGAGATTAGTGTTGGTTTTGGCAGAAGATCACAGAGGTAATAAAACATTTTCATTTTCCTTTGAGCCGGAAGTGGTAGAGCAAGCTTGGCGATCGCTGAGTGCCAGGGTAATGCTGACTAATCCAGAATTTAGCGCCGAACTGGAGACATTAGTTCAAAACTATGCTGCAATCACACCAGATTACCGGATGATCATGGAGTTTAGCAGATTGTTGCTGGAGGAATTAACAGCAGTCCCCGCCAATAAAGAAGTATTAGAAGACACTGCAGATACTGAAAAGGAAAGGGTAGCCCCCAAGCCATCCCCAGTACCCGATGTAGAATTACTCCAAGCTTTTGCTCACGAAGTGCGGACACCTTTAACGACTATTCGCACCCTGACTCGCTTACTACTCAAACGGCAAGATTTACCAGCTAAAGTCACTAATCGCTTAGAAATTATTGATCACGAGTGTACCGAGCAAATTGACCGCATGGAGTTATTGTTTAAAGCCGCAGAATTAGAAACTTCTCCGGCGGTGAAATCTGCAAGTAGTCAACTCACACCCATGTCCTTAGATCAGGTACTGCGGCAGAGTGTCCCTCGTTGGCAACAAGCGGCACATCGGCGAAATTTGACTTTAGATGTAGTTTTACCGCAGCAATTACCAACAGTGGTGAGTAATCCCAATATGCTCGATCAGGTACTCACCGGGTTGATGGAGAATTTCACCCGCAGTTTACCCCCAGGAAGTCATATTCAAGTGCAGGTGATTCCAGCGGGGGATCAACTGAAGTTACAATTATCACCCCAATTACATTGTCAAGGTACTAGCGTGGCCACGGGGAATGTTACACCACCAATTCGCAAAGCCTTGGGGCAATTACTGATGTTTCAACCCGAAACCGGTACGATTACTTTAAATATTGCTGCCACAAAGCATCTATTTCAGGCTATTGGCGGTAAACTGATTGTCCGCCAACGCCAACACTACGGAGAAGTTTTAACTATTTTCTTACCTTTGGAAGTCAGCAGTAAGAAAAAGCTAGGTGTTTGATTTTGAGATTAACGGGTCTTGAGTCTTTCTTGTAAAGCTTCCCGTGCGTGTTCTCGGTCGTCAAAGTGGATTTTTTCAGTGCCGAGAATTTGGTAGTCTTCGTGACCTTTACCAGCTAATAAGACTCCATCGCCGGGTTGGGCTTGTAAAATGGCAGTGCGAATAGCTGTAGCGCGATCGCATATTACTATTGGTTGAGCCGTATCAGGAATTCCTGCTAAAACATCTTGTAAAATCCGTTCTGGGTCTTCTGTCCGGGGATTATCTGAGGTGACAACGGCTATATCTGCTAATTCGGCGGCAATTTTACCCATTTTAGGGCGCTTAGTGCGATCGCGATCGCCTCCACAGCCAAACACGCAAATCATCTTCCCGGGAATAAACGGCCGTGCTGCTTTGAGCAAATTTTCCAAACTATCAGGGGTGTGGGCATAATCCACAATTACGGTGATTTCTTCCTCAGGACTAAGTACGCGTTCCATGCGTCCGGGAACCCCAGGAAACTGTGGTATAGCCGCAGCCAGCAAGTGTAAATCTAGTCCTAAATGTAAAACCGCACCCACAGCCGCCAAAAGATTCTCTAAATTATACTGTCCCACCAAAGGAGAACGAAAAGCCACATTACCCGTTGGGGTATGTAAGATACCGCTGACACCATTAGGTTCGTACATTAAATTACTCATGTACAAATCGGCGCTGTGATTATTAACACTGTAACTCCACACCCGTCCTGATATACTTAGAGATGCAATTAAACGCTGACCGTAGGCATCATCAGCATTAATTATTGCGCGTCCCTTGAGATATTCGGGAGTAAATAATAAAGCCTTGGCAGCAAAATAATCCTCCATATCCCTGTGATAGTCCAAATGGTCTTGAGTGAGATTAGTAAACACCCCCACCTCAAACTCACACCCTAAAACTCGACCTTGGGCTAAAGCATGGGAACTAACTTCCATGCTACCAAACTCACAACCCGCATTCACGGCTGCTGCTAGCTGTTCTTGTAATTCCACTGCAAAGGGTGTGGTGTGGAGGGCAGTTTGTTCAAAACCAGGCCAACGAGTGTAAAGAGTTCCCATCAAGGCCACAGGTAGATGAGCTTGACTGAGGAAAAATTCCACTAAATGACTAGTAGTAGTTTTACCATTAGTGCCAGTTACACCCACCAGCTGGAGTTTTTTGCCTGGATGACCGTAAAAAGCTGCCGCTAATTGGGCGCAGGCTTTAGTCATATCCGCAGCACTGACAACAATAGCCCCTTCTGTGGGAGGATTGTTTTGTAATGCTTGGGGTGAAACAATGGCCGCTACAGCACCGGAGGCGATGGCGCTGGGCCAAAATCCCCACCATCTACCCGGGTTCCCGGCATTCCAATGAATAAATCACCCATACTACAAGCATGAGAATTAGTCTTTAAGCCCTTGACTTCTACATCAGGGACAAAAGAGTAATTAACACCATCCACAACCGCCAGTAGTTCACGCAATTTCATTTTAGTGCACCTCGTCACACAAATCTCTTGCGCTTATTCTGCATTATTTTTTTCTAAATGGATAAATACTTACCCAACATTTGGGCTAACTGCTGCACACTAGCACGGGGAGAAGGACGTGGTAAACGCTCCTCAATTACCCCTCCCTCGGTTTCTTCTGCTCCTGTGTGGTTACATAAACAAAGAACCGGTATTTCATACTGATAAGCCAAGAACCAGTCTTCACGAGTGGTAATATCCCGAACTTCTAACTCACAATTGAGGTTTTCGAGTTGTTCTAACTTTTCTTGTAAACCCTCACACAAATGACATCCGGGCTTGCTGTATAAAATCAATCGCATTTTCTGAAAACATTGATAGCTTGGTTAAACTCTATCTTAACCGAGCGGATTCAGATTACTCTGGCTAGCAGATACACCCTCAAACCTGACGCTCTTTGTTTGAGCCATAATATAAGGCAATTGGTGATCTAATTTCATCTATCTTTCGGCTAATCTTCGGACATTGGGGGTAATTGGGAATGGGGAATGGGGAAAAAAGTAAAACCCCAAGACTGGGAATACCTGGGGTTTTCAACCTGACCATACTTATAGTTTTAATATAAAATTCCCGGCAATTCTCAAGGTTAATTGACATAAATATCTCAGTTTTGTCGTGAAATGTTTGCTCGTCAACAGGATGTTTATGGTAGTAGTAAATACCAATTCATCTTTGTGATATAATTACAATTATCGCCAGATAATTACCGGAAATTTTAAAAGACAATCAGCAGATACTAGAGTTGTCACATAAATTCTAAGAGGATGTTTGGAAAGTATTAAACAGGTAATTTTTATCTTAGGGAACACCGGATCAGGGAACAGGGAACAGGGAACACACCGAAGGATTAAGAAGGATTGGGAAGGATTGGGAAGGATTGGCGAACACACAAAAAAAAATCAAATCCAGTCCCCTCCCCTTACAAGGGGAGGGTTAGGGTGGGGTCAAATAATATTCGATACACTAATCATAACTTTTAAAACATCTTCTAAGTTTGGCTCTATTGTCATCTGGAGAATGAATAAATAAAAAGATATAATTTCGCTATTTATGTCTAAAATTACAGTTTTAAGTACTTGATTTATTTGGGAAAATCTAGAAGAATAAAAGCATCATGATCCAACATGATTGTAGCCAATAAAAGTGACAGAAAGCCTACTTAATGCCCGCGCCTGTGGGCATTTTTCATTAGTAACAGTGGGGTTTGTGATTTCCGTCCCCTTGGGGGAATGTGGTGATTATTACGCAAATAATACTTTTATGATATTAATTTATACAAAGTTCAAAATATTGGAATAGTCCTCTTCCATGGCTGTGTAATAATGAACTTATTTCAAGAGAGGATATTTTGTTTATGGGTTTATTTGTGGCGAAAAAACTGGTAGTGTACCGCGTTGAGATTCCGAAAATATTGATGATGCTGATGTAGTTTTACCCAGACTGCAAAAAAGGAAAAAGGCTGATGACTCAGGACGGGGGTCGATTACAGTTAAGTGAACCAGTGATTGACCAAGGTAAGAAATACCAATTTTTGTTAATTTCCTCAACCAAAAGCGATCGCCTGATTGAACCAGGAGATTTAATAAATTTAGAGTTACCATCTGGTATTGATACTACTGCTGGTGTGGTAATTTCTGGACGCGCCCCCATTTGGTTGTATGCTTACCTAACTGACAAACTACAGTTTACGGCTTGGGTAGCTTGTTATGAACCGCATTTAGGTGCGGTGGTGGTAGCAACTAACTGTGATGTGGTTGACATTGGGGAAGTAATTGATATACATCCCCCTTATTGTTACCACCAGCAATTATGTCCAGCGTTAATGATTGTCGGACCACCAAATAGTGGTAAAAGTGTGTTTTCTCATGCTTTGTTTACAGCTTTGTCTTGTGAAACTCCTGATATATATCTGCAACGCGCCCGTTGGGATGGTGAGGGTAATTACCTGTTAGATTTGGGTACGGAGGCTGTTAATAGGGGCGATCGCGGTTCTTTGACAGATGAGTTTTTCCCCTACCATTCTCAGGTTATCCTTCAGTTACGACGGGAGAAGTCTTTGGTAATTGTGGATGTGGGGGGGGTGGAACAACCGCAAAAGTTACCGATTTTAGAGGCTTGTAGCCATTATCTGATTATCAGTTGCCATAGTCAAGCTATTGATGCTTGGCATGAATTTTGTGGCGAGCGTGGTAATTTAAAACCCATCGGTGTGATTAATAGTGTGCTGACTCCCATGGAAATCATTCATCAGCAGAAACCCTATTTAGAAATGACTGCTGGTCCGTGGATACCGGGAGAACCTGCTGCTGTTCCCCAAGCTTTTTTAAAACGGTTGAGAAGATTAATACTTTTAAATAAATAAATTCACCTTAATCTAACCTAGGGGAGTGTCAAATGCAAGATACTGGTTTTATGACAATGGCGATCGCTTGGTGTTTGGCTTGGGGAAATGAGTTTTACAGCAAATGCAACAGGCTTTAAACTGAAAACTAACCTTCCTGAGATAAATAATTAACTACTCGTGAAAATTCCTCAGTTAAAAAATCTGAGCCGGTGGTGATGTAAATCTGTAATAACTCTTGGTAAAACCAGAGAGTACCCTCTTTACCAAATTGGAACTCCTGCCATATCTTACTACCATATTGGCGAGAATCTGCAAGTAATGATCTGGCATTATGTAACTTATCTGCTAAAGATACCAGGCGCACAGAGGGTGAAGCATGACGCAACTTTTGTAAATATCGCTGCTTACGTTGCTTCCAAGGGGGTTTGGGTGGTGTGTCCCACTCTGTACAACCATCAATAATGGTGACAACGGCTTCACCAAATAGCTGATATATTTCTTCACGAGTGGCTTTTCCTCCCTGGTCTACAATAATTTAATGAATTTATAGTCGTTTATGTACATTTGTAGTATAATATTATGAGTGTACGATCATTAAATGAATGAAACTATCTGATTATGCAAAAAAGGTAGGGATAAGTTATAGAACTGCGTGGCGTTGGTACAAATCCGGCGTAATCACAGGTTATCAATAACCTACAGGAACCATAATTATTAATCTACCTGAAACCAACCAAAACCCTAACAAAGTTGTAACTATCTACTGCCGTGTTTCTGATAATGGTTCAAAAGACAACTTAGAAAAACAAGCTGAAAGGTTAACCCAATATGCTTTAGTGCAAGGATGTATGGGTTAAGAAGAGCAAAGAGAAAGACAGAACGTATCACTCAGGAGTTACAAAATGAAGCTGATTGAGCGTCATGTTATTAAACCAAGTCACCCAGCATACAAAGAAATAGATGAACTTTGCTTTAAATCGAAGAACCTATACAATGCTGTTAACTTCATAGTTAGACAGGAATACATCCATAACAACAAGCATATTAATTATGCGGGAGCCTATCACCTAATCAAAGAATCTGTTGATTATAAAGCTTTGCCAGCAAAGGTAAGTTGTCAAATCATTAAATTAGTTGATAGATGCTGGCTTTCATATTTTGCAGCTATTAGTTCTTTTACGACCAACCCTGATAAGTTCAAAGGTCGGCCTAGACTACCTGGATATAAACATAAAACAAAAGGTCGTTGTGTGGTCATTTACCCGGCACAGGGTATTAGCAAAAAAGGCTTAAAAAAAGGGTTATTACAACCTTCAGGTACAAATATATCTATTTCAACTGCTATTCAAAATAAAGTTAAAGAACTTAGATTAGTACCTAGAAGTGGATTCCATGTAGTAGAGGCTGTTTATGAAAAGAATGAAGTAGTCACAGTTAGGAATCAATATATTGCAGCTATCGATTTGGGGCTTAATAACCTGGCCACCATAGCTTCAAACAAAAAAGGCTTTCAGCCGTTGATTATTAATGGTCGCCCATTAAAGTCAACCAATCAATTCTTTAATAAACAAAAAGCCCAACTCCAATCGAAGCTTCAAACTCAAGACCCGAATAGATACACCTCCAACAAAATATCCAATCTTCTCACCAAAAGAGATAGTAAAGTTGATACCTATCTACACCAAGCTAGTAGAACCATTATTAATTACCTTCGACAAAATCAGATTGATACTTTGGTGATTGGTAACAACAAACAGTGGAAGCAAGATATTAATATTGGTAAGCGTAACAATCAAAATTTTGTTCAGATACCGCACTATAAATTTATCGAGCAGTTGGTTTATAAAGCTAACTTAGCTGGCGTTAAAGTTATTATCAACGAAGAAAGTTATACCTCTAAGGCTAGTTTTCTTGACCTTGATAATATCCCGGAGTACCAAAAAGGGGCAGAACTTGTATTTAGTGGTAGAAGAGTAGCTCGTGGGTTGTATAAAGCTTCTAATGGAAGGTTAATAAACGCTGATTTAAATGGGGCGTACAACATATTAAGAAAAGCAGTCCTGAACGCTTTTGCAGACGGGATAGAGGGGTTAGGAGTAACTCCAATCAGGTTTACCCCTGGTAAAGTGACTTTGTAGATTTGTCTATAATTTCACAAACTCTTCAATACTATCATGTAGTAAAGCTGCGATCGCCTCTTCTTCTGTTCCCCCAGCTTCCAATACTAAGGCCGCCACACTCAATAAATGAGCAACATAAGGGGTACCGTTAATTTTACGGGTTTGTTTAGCGTGCACAGATGTGGCGTAAACTAATGCTGACTCAAATTTTACCGTTAATTTTGGGGTGTTGATCATTTTCTTGACCCAGATAGAGCAAATATTCAGCGGCGACATCAGCCCCTATACTTTGGCGTAAATCTAGAGGCATAATAACTTCAGCTTTTGGTCGCCAGGCGCGTATACGCATACTGACGTTGTAATCTAGATGGCGATATTGCACACGGTAGTAAGCATCTTGTGAGGAGCGCTGATTGAGAACTTGCAGTAATGCTTGTTGTTCGAGTACTGATGTATGTTGTTGAATTAAATATTTTGCTTCCTGATAGGTAACGGCCTCAAAGGTCCGATGGCGAACAGTATCCCGAATGTAGCGGTCATGGTGGTCTCGGTCAAATCGCAACAGCATCAGTCGGGAGGGTAAATAAAAATCAAATCCCCAAGCTTGAGACATTTCCCGTTCAATTTCATCGGGACTGGGTAAATTACCGTTGTAGTAGCGTTGTTGTAAAACCTGGGGAATAGATGGATTTGCCCAGTCTATGGGTGTAATATGGTGAATCCGGTCTAGTCGATAGTTATACCAATCAGTTTTGCGGTCAGGACTTTCGCCTAAGGCGCAAAGGTAAACTGCTCGTTGGACATAATAGATACATACTGGGTAAACTATAGATTGCACAGTGTGTTTAAGTCTGGCGCTGTTGTAAGTTAATTCTAGAGGTGGTACTGGCTCTTGTTCCCAGATTTCCCGTAATTGATGTTGCCAATCATCAACTAAGTCTATAGTCTTACGGGGGATTACATAGTCAAGTTGAAAGCAAAATCGCTGTACACCACAGATCATCTGGGCATGATTTTGAGCGATCGCGGCTAAATCTTCTTGATTGAGAAAGTTCAATTCGTCGCTAGTCCCAGATGTGGTGATCATGGGACGAGAGGGGAATTTTTTGACCCGATGATATTTCTGTTGTCGATATTCTAACCATCCTATTTCGGCGAGAATTTCTAGGTCTGCTTGTAAGGAACGACGTGTAACGCCAAATAGTCTTTGTTGTAATATTTCATTTAATTTAGGTTCAGAAATACCAGTGTGAGTTAACAGGGACTTTTGCCATTGTGATTTGACAATTCCCGCTTGTAATAACCATGTAGCAGTGGTTTTAGTACAAGGACAATTTACATCATGTAACTGAGGAATTGCTTCCCCTTTGGGGTGGGTGGAAGTAAAAAAAGCATCCCGCCACTGAGCAAAGGTAAAGGAATTACTCAGCGCTAAGGGGTCTTGTCCATACAAATAACGTAACCACACCCATAAACGAATTGCTCTGGGGAGGTTTTGCTTGAGAGAACCGCGTGCTAACCATTGCAGCAGTTCTATTTGGGGAGTGTCTACAAAAGTTGGCTTAAACACTGATTAAGTAGATTCATTGCTAAGACCAGCATACAACATATTGGAATTGGCTGCTTCCACTGGGATGTATGATATACCTATTGACCCAACAGTGTGCACAGATGACTAGTTATAGAATTGCTTTGAAAGAGAATATTTTGCGGGTGAGTTTTGGGGAAACTGCTCAAAATGACCAAATTATTCAGGATGCGGCGGCGCGACTGCAGGAAATGCAAGATTCAGAGGAACTAGGAGGAGGTCCACTGTTGAGGATTAATCGGACCTATTTCTGTACCGGTGGCGTTTGTTTTAGCTCATAAACTGGCTCATCTTTATGGTGCGATCGCTTGTTTTGACCCCAAGTTAGGTAAATATGTGGTTTGTATCACACATAATCCTGAGTATAAATTGGGCGATTTGATTAAGTGAGAGATTAAAGTTATGAGTAGCTATCACATTAGTCTGGATGAGGATGTGTTAAAGGTGAGGTTTGGTAAACCTGCTCACGGTGACCAAATTGTTAGGGATGCGGGAGCGCGTTTAGATCAAATGCTTGCATCGGGGGAAATTACGGGGGGAAAATTACTTAAGATTGATTGGACCTGCTTCTGTGGCGGTGAGTTATCTCATCTCTCATAAGATATCTCAATTGTATGGTGCGATCGCCATTTTTGACCCCAAAATTGGTAAGCCAGGATATAAAACTTACATTGTTGTTGCTACCCATACTCCAGCTTATCGGTTGGGTGAAGTGATTGAAACCAGTGAAACCCACAAAAGTAAACAAAATCTCAAAGTTGTATTGTGTGGTCCGCCCCAGTCTGGTAAATCTTGTCTGCGTAAAGGTTTGAAACAGGCAATTGGCAATATTCCCGGCGCACCTTATCCTTATGTGATTACTGCTTGTCCAGATGGGGAAGGTGCTTGGTTTTCCGATGCTGCGCGGCGAGATATTGATTTAGCCAGAAAACTAAAACAAGACTACAAGGCTAAGTTTACCCCAGAGTTTGCCATTAAAGCGGCGGGCTGGGTAAAAAGTGCCAATACACCACTAAATATCATTGATGTGGGTGGTAAAATTACACCAGAAAATCGGCTGATTATGCGTGAAGCTACTCATGCGGTGATTTTATCTGGGGATAAGGGTAAGGAGGAAGTTCCCCTTTGGGAAGAGTTTTGTCATGATTTAAATATACATATTGTTGCTAATCTTTATAGTGACTACGATGGTAAGGAAGATAAAATTTTTACAAAATCTCCTTTGCTAACTGGTAGTATTCATCACCTGGAACGGGGAGAAGATGTTTCTTTTCGTCCCATGGTACAGGCTTTGGCGCAGGTTTTGGTGGGGTTGTGTAGAAGAGAGTAAGTTAGCAAGCTTACTACTCCAACTTATTTGGATATGGGACAAACTTCTGTAAAAAAAATAAGAATCAAGGATTAAATATTATGAAGGCGATTTCATTTCTCGGCTTTAACAAAAGAGGTTATCAAGAAACTACTTACCTCAATCCCATTGCTCCTGGGGAATATAAAACTAAATTTATTCAAGAAGCTTTAGTAGAATTTTACCAACCTGATACTCTTTATGTTTTATTGACGAATACAGCAGCTACAGGTATTCCAGATAATGAGACAGAATCTAGTTGGGAAACACTCAAGAAGAAACTTGGCGATAAAGTTAATTTACAACCAATAAATAATGTACCTGAAGGACACAGTACCTCAGATATCTGGAAACTATTTGAAATGTTAACGGACTGTTTAGAAGAGGGTGATAGAGTAGTATTTGACATTACAAATGGCTTTCGTTCTCTACCTGTTTTAGCATTAATTGCTGTTAGTTATTTACGTGTTGTCCGTCAAGTCGAGATTCAAGGCCTAATATATGGTGCATTTGATGCCAAAACTAATAATAAAACCCCTATATTTGACCTTTTACCCATAGTTAGCTTATTGGAGTGGACGACTGCTACTGACCAGTTCATTAAAACAGGAAATGGACAAGCATTAGCAAGCTTACTTGATCAAGGTGACTCTACAGCTAAGGATTTAGCAGTCAGTATCGAAGGAATTGCACAAGGTTTACAGCTTTTACGTCCCATGGATGTTATTCAAGAATCAGCAATATTACCTGAACGTATTCTAGCAGCAGCACCAATGGTTTCTCAAACTGTACCACCATTTGCAGCTTTGTTGCAGCGTGTAGAAAAAGATTATGGTAGTTTTGGCTTGTTTAACTCAACAGATTATCGCTATTACCCACAATCATCTTTATTACGACAACTGAAAATTGTCGAGTGGTACGCGGCGAAAGGACAAATTGTTCAAGCCTTATCTATGGCGCGGGAATGGCTACCTTCTTTGTTATGTTATCACTTTCAGTTAGATCCATTAGATAAAGGATATAGGGAGGAAATGGAACTATTATTAACTGGAGGTAAAATTAAGGATAAAGATGGTATCCTTATTAAGGAATCTCAATATCTGGTAGAATGGTCTAATATTCCCAAGGAAAAAAAGAAACAATTAAACAGACTTTGGGGTGGTGAATTAAACTTGGCTAATCTGCGTAATGATGTGTTACACGCAGGATTTCGGAAAAATCCTAAAAATGCCCAAAATATTTTGCATCAAACGGAATTGATTATTAAGGAACTTGAAGCCATTGCAAAGCTCTGGAATTTGCAGGATGAAACTGTATAAAACTACTTCTGAGTTAATGATCTAGAAATGCCTGATTTTGCCGTTATAATTTATACTCTGGTGGGTGATCGCTCCCCCATCCTGATTTGGGGATGATTTTCAGGAAAGATTAATCTCATCTGGTTAATTGTGGGATATAATGATAACGGTTATCATTATTTTACGGCTATGGTTAGTTCAATCATCCCGTCTGAGGAGAAACTGCACCAGCAAGACCATGAACAGCTCATCAGGATTCGTCACACCTGCGCCCACATTTTGGCTATGGTTGTGCAGAAGCTATTTTCAGGGACTAAGGTAGCAACTGGACCGGTGACAGAAACAGGCTTTTATTATGATTTTGATGCTCCTGTGAGTTTTACCCCGGAGGACTTGGAAAAAATTACCTTGGAAATGCGGCGGGTTATTCAGGCTAATTTACCCATCATCCGCGAAGAGGTACAACGTGGGGAAATTCAAACAGAAATTACTAACTTGGGGGAAACTTACAAAGGGGATATTTTAGCACGCATCCCCCCAGATGAAATTATTACCCGTTATTTTATCGGTAGTCCTGATGTTCCTGTGCAGCCTGAACCGTCATTATTTACAGTTGCATCAGGGGGGATGGTTAATCATAACTCTTGGTGGGACTTGTGCGCTGGACCCCATATCAACTTTACCGGGGAAATTCACCCCGATGCTTTTAAATTATTAAATGTGGCGGGTGCATATTGGCAAGGTGATGAAACTGAGCCGATGCTACAACGCATTTATGGTACAGCTTGGGAAACTCCAGAAGATTTACAAGCTTATTTAAAACAACGAGAGGAAGCATTACGGCGTGACCACAGAAAACTCGGTCAAGATTTGAATTTATTTAGTATTCAAGAAGATGCTGGTGGTGGGTTAGTTTTTTGGCATCCTAAAGGGGCGCAAATCCGCCATATCATTGAAGATTACTGGAAGCGATCGCACTTAGAAGCCGACTATCAACTACTATATACCCCCCATGTAGCTAATTTGGAACTGTGGAAAACATCGGGTCACTTTGATTTCTATAGAGAAAATATGTTTGATTCCATTGATGTGGAACAACAAGCATATCAACTCAAACCGATGAATTGTCCTTTCCACGTCCTCACCTATAAGCATCAACTCCACTCCTACCGAGAGCTACCCATTCGGATGTGTGAACTGGGTACTGTTTATCGTTATGAACGTTCTGGTGCTTTACACGGTTTGATGCGGGTAAGGGGATTTACTCAAGATGATGGTCATATTTTCTGTTTACCTGCACAAATAGCACCGGAAATTCTGGGAGTTTTAAATCTCACAGAACAGATTTTGTCAGACTTTGGCTTTACTAATTACGAAGTTAATTTATCTACCCGTCCTGAGAAATCAGTGGGAAATGATCATGTTTGGGAGTTAGCTACTGCTGCACTTAAACAAGCATTAGATACTAAGGGTTGGGACTATCTTATTGATGAAGGTGGTGGGGCGTTTTATGGCCCTAAAATCGACATTAAAATTAAAGATGCCATTGGTCGTAGTTGGCAATGTTCCACTATTCAAGTTGATTTTAACTTACCGGAACGCTTTAATATGGAATATGTTACCCCAGAAGGCGATCGCCAAAGACCAATTATGATTCATCGGGCTATCTTTGGTTCTTTAGAGCGATTTTTTGGGATATTAATCGAAAACTATGCTGGGGATTTTCCTCTATGGTTAGCACCAGTACAAATCAGACTTTTACCCGTTAGTGATGATGTCCGCGAATATGCGCAATCTGTCGCTACTACTTTCAAACAGTCCGGGATGCGGGTAGAAGTAGATTATAGTGGTGAACGACTGGGTAAGCAAATCCGCACAGCTGAATTAGAAAAAATCCCCGTAGTGGCGGTTATCGGTAAAAAGGAAGTGGAAAATCAGACTTTGAGTATCCGCACTAGACAAAATGGCGATTTAGGTGTATTGACCATCGATGAAATTTTACCACGGCTACAGGAAGCGATCGCTTCTAAGGGCTTAATCTAGATTTTTCACTCTTTGTGCGGATAATCCTTTCAATCCTGAAAATTATAAATCTTATGGGGTTGGTATTCTACCCCCCAGGAATGACAAAACTTACTTGATCACCAACAAAGATCATATGACTACTCTCACACCATCTCAAACAAATATTATACCGGAGATTCCTAAGCGGGGAATGCCGGTAACTCTGATTACTGGATTTTTAGGAAGTGGTAAAACTACACTCCTGAATCAAATCCTCAAAAATAAACAAGATTTAAAAGTTGCTGTCTTGGTGAATGAATTTGGGGATATTAATATTGATAGCCAATTGCTGGTTTCTATAGATGAAGACATGATGGAACTCAGTAATGGTTGTATTTGTTGTACCATTAATGATGGTTTGGTTGATGCTGTTTATCGGGTATTAGAAAGAGAAGACCGTATTGACTATTTGGTGATTGAAACTACTGGGGTAGCTGACCCGCTACCGATTATCCTCACGTTTTTAGGTACGGAACTCAGAGATTTAACTAACCTCGATTCTATTATTACTTTGGTGGATGCAGAAGCTTTTGACGCTGAACATTTTCAAAGTGAATCGGCTTTGAAGCAAATCACGTATGGTGATATTATTCTTCTCAATAAGGTTGACTTGGCAACTCCTGCTAAACTTCAAGAAGTGGAAGACTACATCTATGAGGTCAAAGCTGGGGCAAAAATTTTGCACACTCAATATGGAGAGGTGCCGTTACCATTACTTTTAGATACAGATTTAACACCTAAACAAGATTATCTCTCAATTGTAGAAGAAGATGAACACAAGGGGCATGATCACCATCATCACCATCATCACCATGAACATCACCATCATCACTCAGATCATTTAGATAATGATGGGTTTGTTTCTATTTCCTTCCAGAGCGATCGCCCCTTTGATGTTCACAGGTTTGAAGCTTTTCTGACTGAGGAAATGCCACCGGGTGTATTTCGTGCTAAAGGTATACTGTGGTTTGATGATAGTGATTTACGCCATATTTTTCAACTCAGCGGACCACGTTATAATTTACACGCTGACAACTGGTGTAGTCCACGTAAAAATCAACTCGTTTTTATTGGGAGAAATTTGAACCCTAGTGAAATTAACTCTCATTTGCATAAATGTTTGATATGATGAGAGGGTGTAAAGTTATGTTACACTCATTCATGAGTCAGGGTAAGTCAGCGGTAAATCACAACCGACATCTGAACAACTGACCACTTCAGTAAAACATTCCTTATAAAACTCAAAAAATGACTTTATCGATTCGTCCCGATCTAACTTCTGCCGATCAGGTACTATCGTCTTTAGTTGCTCAAAAGCAACCAAAAGTAACAGAAGCAGAAATGATGCAGGCTGTACGGACTTTGTTGATTGGATTAGGTGAAGATCCAGACCGCGAAGGACTCAAAGACACTCCCAAAAGAGTGATGAAAGCCTTGAAATTTCTTACAAAGGGATACACTGAATCTTTGGATGAACTGCTCAATGGTGCAGTATTTACAGAAGACGCCAATGAAATGGTGTTGGTTCGGGACATCGATATTTTCAGTTCCTGTGAGCATCATATCCTACCGATCATTGGCCGCGCTCACGTGGCTTATATACCTAATGGTAAAGTCATCGGTTTATCTAAAATAGCCCGCATTTGCGAAATGTACGCCCGACGTTTACAAGTACAGGAACGTCTGACTACCCAAATTGCTGACGCATTGCAAAGACTACTCAAACCCCAAGGTGTGGCGGTAGTAGTGGAAGCAACCCATATGTGTATGGTGATGCGCGGGGTGCAAAAACCCGGTTCTTGGACTGTTAGCAGTGCTATGCGGGGAATTTTCGCTGAAGATGGTCGGACTCGCGAAGAATTTATGAATTTAATCCGCCATAGTGCTAACTTTCATTAAATAGTTATCATAGGGCTGTATCTATATAGCTGCGGTAGTAAGTGTAGAGATGGGAGAATTCTTGTCTCTACATGATCAAAATACAATGTAACTGAATATACCATAAAAACTATTTTTGCTTAAGTATTAAATAAATTGATTAAATACTCTAATGTGAAAATTCAGTGAGGAGAGAAACTATGGTAATTTCAGAATTACAATTTAATAGTCAAGGATTAATTCCGGCGATCGCCCAAGACTATAAAGATGGTACGGTGTTAATGATGGCGTGGATGAATCAGGAATCCCTAGAAAAAACCCTCGCCACAGGTGAAGCACATTACTGGAGTCGCTCGCGTTCCCAATTGTGGCACAAAGGGGCTACATCTGGGCACATTCAAAAAGTCAAAGAATTTTTGTATGACTGTGACGGCACACTATCTTGATCAAAGTTGAGCAAATCGGTGACATTGCTTGTCACACAGGGGCGAGAAGCTGTTTCTTTAATTCTGTACAAATGACTAATTACTAATTAATTATGACCCTGACCATCTACAATACCCTCACCCATAAAAAAGAACCATTCCAACCCCAAGAACCTGGTAAGGTGAAAATGTATTGCTGTGGTGTCACGGTATACGATTACTGTCATCTGGGTCATGCACGCTCTTATATAGGTTGGGACGTAGTACGCCGGTATTTTCAATGGCGCGGTTACGAGGTTGAATATGTGCAAAACTTTACCGACATTGATGATAAAATTCTTAACCGCGCTAATTTAGAGGGAACTTCCATGGAGGAAGTTTCCCAACGCTACATAGATGCTTACTTTGAGGATATCAGACGGTTAAATGTGATGGATGCTTCAGCATATCCCCGTGTAACGGAAAATATCAGCAGTATTCACCAATTAATTCAGGAATTAGAAAAAAAAGGTTATGCCTACGCCACCAATGGTGATGTTTATTACAATGTGCATAAATTCTGTGAATATGGTAAACTGTCAGGGCGGGATGTGTCAGATATGCAAGCCGGGGCTAGTGGGCGGGTAGATGTAGAAGACCCATCAGGACAGAAAAAACAAAACTCGGCGGATTTTGCTCTGTGGAAAGGGGCTAAACCGGGGGAGCCAGCATGGAGTTCACCTTGGGGTTCAGGTCGTCCAGGATGGCACATTGAATGTTCGGCTATGGTCAGGTCATTACTAGGGGATACTATTGATATTCACGGCGGTGGTGGTGATTTAGTATTCCCCCACCATGAAAATGAAATCGCCCAATCGGAAGTGGTGACTGGTAAACCGTTGGCGCGTTACTGGATACACAATGGTATGGTAACGGTGAATGGTGAGAAAATGTCTAAGTCTTTGGGGAATTTTACCACAATTCGAGAGTTGCTGGATCAAGGTGTTGACCCGATGGTGGTAAGATTGTTTATCCTACAGGGACACTATCGCCGCCCTTTGGATTTTACTAAAGAGGCGATCGCCTCGGCGGAAAATGCCTGGAAAACCCTCAAGGAAGGGTTACTATTTGGCTATCAGTACGGTGACAAGCTGGGACTGGAAACCGGGAAAGAGTTAATCCCTAATCCCTATATCGAGAGTTTTCAAGGGTCTATGGATGATGACTTTAATACACCGGGAGGATTGGCGGTTTTATTTGAACTGGCTAAGGAGTTACGCCGTCAAAGCAATCTGTTAACTCACCAAGGAAAAACAGACCTGACCCCAGGAGAAATTCAGCAGCAATGGCAAACTTTAGTCACCTTAGCTGGGGTATTAGGACTGGAAGCAGCACCAGAAGCCCCCACTGTCGCCCCTAGCAGGTTAACTGATGGGGAAATTGAAGTTTTAATCCAACAGCGACAAACAGCCCGTAAATCTAAGAATTTTGCGGAGGGCGATCGCATTCGTCAAAAATTACAGGAACTCGGCGTTACATTAATCGATCAACCAGATGGTACGACTCGTTGGCATTCCTGATTAAGATTTACTTAAATCGTAAGATTTAATCGGATAATCTCAGCAGTCAGGATCGTTTTAGATTGTTTTACAAGGAACCCCGATGAATAAAAAGACTATACTGAGTTTACTTTCTACTCCCATGCTAGTTAGCTCAATTCTCGCTATGGGAGCAATGGCAAATCAAGCCCAGGCCGCAGAAACAGAACCAGACAACACAGACAAACTCAGCTGCATACAAAATGACCATATATGGCGTCCTGTGTGTGTGAGAGCTTCTGTATTGGCTAAAATCCCTGAATATCAACCCGGATTAGAGTTTTCTAGCGATGAAAATGAAGTTCCCTTGCTAGGGTTTAATATTGAAGAAAGTGATATGGCGGTTGACTTATTTAACTGTGACTGTCCACAGTGTATTAATGCTTTGCGTCAAATGCGCGGTATGTCACCCTTAGTTTATTAGACATCTGTTGAAAAACTCTCCCCTTTCCTTGCTAAGGAGAGGGGTTGGGTAATTGAGGATGAGGAAAACTCTTGAGAGTTCTAAGAATAGCAATAACTACCAGCCCAAGTCACCCATTTATGAGATATTCCTATATGGGCTATTTCTTCAGCTTTCTCTTGCTGACTTAGTTGTGTCCCTGTTAAGTCTGCACCGTTTAGTTCTGCTTCATTGATATTACACCCGCTTAAGTTGGCTTTCCTCAGATTAGCGTTTCTTAAGTTGGCTCCACTCATTTGGGCTTCACTCAGGTCAGCATATCCTAAGTTGGCAATTTCTAAATTTGCACTGCGCAAATCTGCACGAGTTAAGTTAGAATGTTGCAGGTTAACCCTAATTAGTTCAGCGCCAATTAAGTTGACTTCAGTCAAGTTTGCACCGTTCAATTCGGCTCCACTTAAATCAGCATCTGTGAGATTTGCTCGAGTAAAGTCACATTCAGTCAAATTCGCCTGTGTCAGGTTAGCTCCACTCAAGTCAGCTTCCATAAAATTAGCACCACTCAAGTTAGCAGCACTAAGATTTATTTGATGTAAACTGGCTCTATTAAATGTGCGCTCTCCTGCTGCATAAAGGTTTCGGATTCTTTTAGCGTCCATTTTCTCACCTCGCAAGCTCTACAGGTCAGTTGAGTTATTCTTGACACTCTACTCAAACCACACTAACAGCAACCGCGAGTTTTAGGTAAACTTGTCCTCCTATTATGCTATAATCGCAGGCTGTTTTACCAATTCCTTAACAGAAATATACTAAACTCCATGGCTGATTTTACATCTACGCTATGTCAATGTGTGGCTGCATATGGCGGCGGCGGGGTGCGTCCCACTGCTGAAACCGTTGTCAATGCGTTGTTACAAGCTGAAAAGTCTGCTAAACAGCAACGGCTGAGTTATCCTTTTACATCTCTACTAGGTAAATGGCAACTTTGTTTTGCTACTGGAACCAAGAAGGCTCAAAAACGAGGTGGAATTGTCTTAGGGAAGGGTTTGTATGTGCCGAAGTTTGTGACTATTCAGATTTCTTTTAGTGCGACTGTAGAGCCAGATTCCGGTAAGGGTGAAATTGGTAATCAGGTACAGTTAGGCCCAGTTTTATTACAACTGACCGGACTAGCACGTTATTTTGGTAAGCAAAATTTGCTAGCCTTTGACTTTAATTGTCTGCTTTTTTACCTGTTTGGTGGTAAGGTCTACAGTGGGCGGTTTAGCTCTGGTCGGGGTGAAGCTCAGGATTTCTATGATCAGCCTATCGCTAAGTTACCGATACTTTTTTGCTAACATTCACTAACAAATACACTCTTTAAGAGAGGGCGTATCAACCAATGCACGGAGGAAAATCCCTCGCGCACCATTTATGTCCCGGCTCATTACCCGCCCATCAGATGGAGACTTAACGAATTTAGCACCACTAAGGTTGGGGATGATTTCACCAGTCCAACTGACTGTTTTTGATGTGTACGCTTCGTTCACATCCATCACTACTTTATTAGTCTCAAAAGCCTTATGCTTGAGAAAACACTTAAATCGGTAGTGAGAGAGTGTCAACATTTGGCGCACTGACTTTGACCTAATTCGTCGTTTCGCCTTCTGAGACATTTGGGATGTTTCAAAGGTGGGCAGTAAAATCATGTCAAAGTTATCAACCAAAAATCGAGTAGTTTTCTTGTGCAATTCGTCTACAAGGTTTTTGATTTTACCTCGCAGTCTACTAGCAGCAAGTTTCATTCTTCTTCTTTGTTTGCACTTGGCTTGAGTGAATTTAGAAATTAACTTATCCAAGCGAAAACACAGCTTCTGGATTTGTAAATTAGCAGATGTGCCAATTTCCCCAAAACTACATTCAGAAAAGAAGGTGATAAACGTTCTGATACCGGGGTCAAGTGCTACAACACGTCCTTGGTTATCAGACTTCTGTTGCAGCACATCCTCTGGAACTGTCAAATAGTAATCACCGTATGCAAATACTAAACGACAGTCGCCAAAGCTTTGTGGTAAGGCTTCTTTCAAGGTTGCCTTACCTAATATAGTGTGGTAAATTCCCACATCTTTTACTGCGGATTTGGGAATGTAGCAAGATTGTACAGCGTCTTTTCTTGACCTAAATTTAATCTTGCTAATACCACCACCGGTTTTAAACTTTTTCTTGGCATTGCTGACAGACTTACAAGCATCTTTGATGGCGATTGATTTAAGATAAGGGACTGATTTACTCCATTCTGGTAGTCCGTTCAATATGTCAGTCTTAATCGCTTTCCAGTTAGCCTTAATGCTAGAGTCTTGCAGCAGTTTGACGGTGGTGTTGTAAACAAACCTGGACACACCAAACCACTGTTTAACGATCTGCTTCTGCTCGGTTGTGAGGAAGATCCGGATCTTCCTTGATTTTTTTACTGTACTTCCTGAGTCCGTGCATCCGACGAGAGAAGAGGTGGAGGATGGAGAGAAGATCCGAGGTAAGTTCTGACTCTGGGCAATGTACAGTGTTGTCGAGAACCACGATTCGTCCACCGTTTTGCTCGACCATGTACTCAATAAGCTCGAATCCAAACCTCGCGAGTCGGTCACGACAGGTAACAACAAGCGTGAGCTGATCTCCCCGCATAAGTCTGTCCAGTAGGGCTTGCAGTCCTTTTCTTTTAAAGTTGATTCCACTGCCGATATCTTTGATGATTTCGGCATCTGGGTAGAGTGATTGCATATAGGCGATTTGTCTACCAAGGTCGTCTCGTTGCTTGGTTGAACTAACTCGGCAGTAGCAGACAATGGAAGTTCTAGTGGCACCACGGAGGTAGGATTCAACGTTAAAAAGTCTTTGTCCTGCTTCGTTTTTGATGCTTTCAATCTTGCCATTGTCTGCGTACTTCCTTAAAGTGTGTGGGTGCAGTCCCAGTTGTTTGACTGCTTCTCGTAGTGGTACATAAGCCATACCACTATCTTAGCATTTATCAGCATATATAATCTATTATTAGCAAATAACTAGCTATTGGCTAGCCTTTTTTTGCTTTCTTTTTGGTTACACCTGATTTGATTGCAGCTCGCGGTCGTGGGGGTGGGTTGGCTCTGTGGATTCGTCAGCAGTAATTAACGACAGATAACCACGGGTAAACCCATACTTGTATTCTTTATACTCTTTTTTGTCACCTGATTCCCCAGTCATCAGTGTTATTTCTCAGAGGATGTTTTATAAGTTTTCAACAGGTAATTTTTATCTTAGGGAACAGGGAACAGGGAACACCGGAACAGGGATTAGGGAACAGGGAACAGGGAACACCGGAACAGGGAACACCGGAACAGGGATTAGAGAACAGGGAACAGGGAACAGGGAACAGGGATTAGAGAACAGGGAACAGAGAACACACCGGAAGAAACAAAATCAAGTCCCATTCCCTTGTGAAGGGAATGGGGAGGGTGGGGGTAAAACAATATTTGATACACTAATCATACCTTTTAAAACATCCTCTCAGGATATATTTTTTTATTGCAATTCTATTTACTTTTTATCTCTAAAGGGAGAAAATAACCACTAACTCAATATTGGGAAACCTCTTGAGGGTGCATTCCCAACCCTTGCCAATTCATCGCAGAGTGTAACCGGGGTCAGATGACGCAAGCTTTTAATCGAGTCCAAGAATGGGAACAACGCCGTAACCAAGCTAACCGCTACTACCAGCAAGGCCAGTTTCAAGAATATCTCAATTTTGCCACGGAGAATTTACAGTTAGCTCGATCTATCCCAGACAGAGCTAGGGAAGGCCATACGTTGAATGATGTCGGTTTGGCTTATCTGAGTTGTTGTCAACCTCTACAAGCTTTAGAGTGTTTTGAGCAAGCGCGTTTAGTGGCTGAGGAAATCGGGAACAGGCGATCTGAAGCGATCGCACTGAGTAATCTGGGTTCTACTTACAGCCGTCTGGGGCGATTGTCACGAGCGCTAGAGTATTTTCACCAGGGGTTAGACATCTTTCGAGATTTACAAGATATTCCCGCCGAGGTTTCTACTCTCAATGATGTGGCACTGATTTACACTAAGTTGGGAGAACCTAAGCGCTCCCTGTTACTACAGTACCAAATTTTGGCTATGCGTCGCTCACTGGGAGATTTTTCTGGGGAAGCAACTACCCTCAATGGTATTGGTTATGCTTACAGCACATTAGGACGGTATGAGCAAGCTTTAGAATTTCTCCAAGCAGCACTCCCGATTCAACGCGCTGTGAAAAATGTGGTGGCCGAAGCTACTACTTTAAATAATATTGCTTCTGTCTATGGTGATTTGGGAGAACCTAAAAAGGCTCTGTTACTCTACTATCAGGTTTTGTTGGCTCGTCGGGTTATGAATGACCGCGCAGGGGAGGGGACAACCCTACATAATATTGGTTTTACCTACGGTATCTTGCGGAATCACCGTCAAGCTATGAAATACTATCAGCAGGCGATCGGCATTTATCAAGAAGTTGGCGATTCTCTCGGAGAAATTTCCGCGCTGCTGAGTATGGGTCAATTTTACGCTAGGACTAAACGCAAAAAGTTAGCCCTCAGTTACTATCACAATGCTCAGGATTTAGCCCATGCGATCGCCTCTGAGCCACTGTTGAAAAAGATCCAGCAGTGTCTGGATGCTCTGTAATTTATTCCCTCCTGACTCAGGAGGGGTTCAAATATAGCCATATGCCAAGAATTAACCTTGTTTTTGGCTATATGGATGAACTATGCGGATTCAGCAAAGCCCAGAAAAGTTTTAGAATATAAAAAACTGAATTTGACCAGAGTGAATCACAGCCGTGAGTCAAAACGGGAAACACCGACAAATCAGCAAGAATATAACCTATTATGCCCTGTTAGGATTGCATCCCTCGGCATCGGTCATTGATATTCGGCGGGCTTATTTGCAACTGAGTAAACAGTATCATCCAGATACTACAGTATTACCTGCTACAGTTGCTACTGCTAAATTTCAGCAAATTAACGAAGCTTACGCTACTCTCAGTAATCCTGAACGGCGTTTAAGTTATGATGTGAAAATCGGCTATTCCCGGTTTGGGGTAATTCAAGCACCAACGGATTTAAACCATCCGGTGCGTAAACCCTATGATTTCTCAAAGTCCATGTATCTCGATGCTAGCGATCGCCCCCTATCAGCAGGAGAAATTTTTGTATTATTTTTCTTGGTCTTAACCCTTGTGGGTTGTGTGTTAGTCGCGATCGCTGTTGCTGTTATTCGTGGTGAAACCAGCATACCTACCCAACTTAGCCAACCACAGATTACCCACATTTCTCAACTCCCGACTCCCGCAGAAATGAGGATGAATATAAACTTGTAAATTTTTAGTTGTTTTTCTAATTTTCCTATGCTTAGTGCCGATACACCTTTATATAGTCATCCGCTACCACAAATTGAAGAGTGGCTCAAAAACCAAGGCTGTCAACAGGATGAAAGCCAGTTACATTGTTGGCGTGTACAACGCCCTGGTTGGCAAGCTGAACTCTGGCTTGATATTGAGCAAATTACAGTCAGGTATATCAAATCTGGCGAAAATGAGCAAGATATCCAACGCTCGTTTAAATATTCTCTCAGCCGCGAAGATATAGAACAAGCTGTGTTTTCTGGTCCGTAAGATTCTTCTTTAATGGTAGGTAATTGGTCATGAGTTCAAATACATACCCATGCTCAACTACCTAAAAATTAACCATCCTAGCAATTACTGCTCATACCCAGACTAACTACATCTGGGATTTGACCATGTTTAGCAGATTGTCCTGCCAGAATTTGCTGATAAACTGCTTCATAACCATCGGTCATATGTTGTAGGCTAAAGTGCTGATTAACATACTCTCGGCAAACATAGCGGTCTAACTGCTTTACCTGATCAATGGCCTCAAGAAAATCTGCAACGTTATTGCAAAGGAAACCTGTTTTTCCGTGTTTAATGATCTCCACAGTTGACCCTAGTTTCATGGCAATCACCGGTGTACCTGCTGCCATTGACTCTACCATAACTAACCCAAAAGGTTCTCGCCAAGTGATGGGGAAAAGAGTTGCTACCGCACCCCCCATGAGAGCATTTTTCTGGATATGGTTCGCTTCACCGAGATACTCAATTTGTTGACCATCTATGTGTGGCTTGACTTCTTGCTCAAAGTATTCTCGATCAACTGCATCTATTTTACCAGCAATTTTCAAATGCCAACCGGTTTTTTGAGCAATGGCGATCGCTAGGTGTGTACCCTTTTCTGGAGATATCCGACCTAGAAACGCCAAGTATGGCGGATTATCCGGTTGGGGATGAAACTTATAACTATTAACATCAATCCCATTGTAAACCGTTGCTACATAATTTAACCCTAATCTGAGTTCCCTCTGGGAATGGGAAATACTCACAAAAGGTTGATGTTTACCATATTGAAACATTTTTTGATTATCAGGGGTAAAAATCCCGTGCAAGGTGTGAACCGTGGGTGTTTTAATCAGATTGGCATAGGGTAATGCTGAACAGCACACATGGGAATGAATAATATCAAACTCCTTAGCTCGCTCATAGACAAAGCCTAGTTGTAACATTTGGTATATATTAGGTTCCTTGACCTCCGGGTCGAGACGTAAAGCACGGGGATGAACTGATACTAGTTTCGCCAAGGTAATAGAATCTCCCGAAGCAAATAGCGTCACTTCATGTCCCCGTCTAACTAATTCATCGGTTAGTAGTCCTACGACTAACTCTATACCCCCATATGCTAGAGGTGGTACTCTCTCGACTAATGGCGCAACTTGAGCAATTCGCATTACATAACTCCTGCAAAATCAGATGAAAATGACATATCTGTGTGCTGTTTCATAAGTGCCTATAAAGGCTTTCATTAGTACTTTTTAATAAGCACATTAATTTAGATTGTATGTTTCATATCCTATATTTGCTTTCTACCTTAGTAGGGAAATATTGCTTTATTCAGAAGAGGAACTAAGTTATAGATGATTAAAATATCAGGAATCAAATTTTGATAATTTTCTGGAAAATGTTGCTCAAAACAGAGATTTTTTCGGCAAAATTCAATTTATTTAGATAACTTATTGATATTTTTTTTATGCTGTTATTTTTCTTCACACCAGCCTATAGTAATAGAGAGTTTATCTATCCTTCTCCCATAGGTAGGGGTACAATTCCAGTTGTCATCCCCCAAAAGTATGAAATTATGCCATTGACAATGTTAAGGTTTAATGGTATTAAAAACACATTGTGGATATAGCAATCCTAAATGATTCATGAACAATTTCTGTTCCCTGTTCCCTGTTCGGTGTGTTCCCTTTCCTCACTGATAATTTTTCAAGTCAAATAGGATGACTATATTGAGCGCAAAAAAAACAGTTAGACTGGAACCGCTCGGTTATCAAGAGTATTTGTAGCGATTATAACAACCTACTTAGAGAATTTTTTGTCGCTGCAGAAAATAATTGCAGGCTGATATCAATGGTGTGAGTATTCTGCTTTTGATAACAAAAAATAACCGGCATTATGTACAGAATTAACAAAATAAAGCACCCTTGACAAATTCAAGCCCTTTACAATATCATTGCTGTTGTGATCAAAATATCTCATCTCAAGACTAAGCCTATTTAAATAGGAACTATAACAGAAAACAGAATAAAATTATAAAATTTATGCATTTCTATCTTGCCATAAAAGTATATATGCATAGGCAATTTTATTCAAGGTTACTGTTCTAAATACGTATTCTGAATTTGATATTATTGGGGCTAAGTTTGGATAAGATGCTATTCCCTCCTCATTATGCAAATTTGCCAAAATCCCAATTGCTCTAATCCATTCAACCCTGAAGACAATAGATTTTGCATGAGTTGCGGACACAGTAACTTTGGCAAACTTCTGAGGAATCGCTATCGCGTATTGAGGCTTTTAGGAGAAGGTGGATTTAGCAGAACTTATGAAACTGAAGACGTAGATAGACTAAATGCTCCTTGCGTCATCAAACAATTTTTTCCTCAATTTCAAGGAACAATCCAACGTAATAAAGCAGCACAATTCTTCAAAGAAGAGGCATTTCGGTTGTATGAACTCGGAGAAAATCATACTCAAATACCGAGATTATTAGCTTATTTTGAACAAGGTTCTAGTTTGTACCTTGTGCAAGAATTTATACAAGGTAAGACTCTGTTAGAAGAGGTTCAGCAAAAACCTTTTAGTGAACAGCAAATTTACCAACTCTTAACTGATTTATTACCAGTTATCCAATTTATTCATGGTGCTAACGTTATTCATAGAGATATCAAACCAGACAACATTATCCGCCGCGAAAGTGACGGTAAACCCGTATTAATTGATTTTGGTGGTGCGAAGCAGGTAACACAAACAACCTTAGCTCGACAGGCGACGGTTATTTATACCATTGGTTATGCTCCTTCTGAACAAATGGCTGGATTTCCTTGTCATGGGAGTGATTTATATGCTTTGGGTGTAACTTGCGTGCGTCTGTTAACCCAATGTTTACCAATACAAAATACCTATGGACAGATCCATGATCCTCTTTATGATGCCATGAATGGTAATTGGTTATGGCAAAAAGAATTACAGAAAAAAGGGATGTATATCAACGATGACTTAAGCCGTATTTTAAATAAATTGTTGAAACATCTAGCTAGTGAAAGATATCAATCGGCTTCGGAAGTGCTAAAAGATTTACAGGATAGTAAAAAATCTGTTGTTGAACCAAAAATTAGCGAAATTATTTTACCTCAATTAATTCGATTACCATCCCTAGCAAAACAAATAAAACCCTCATTACCGCCTTTGCAAACTTTTAAATTTGAAGTAGTGACGGTAGATACAGCAGGTAGAGAAGTCAACCGCGATTTACCCACGGCTAAATTTTTTACCGAAAAATTAAACGAAATAGTCACACTGGAAATGGTTTTAATTCCCGGTGGTAGTTTTATGATGGGTTCCCCTGAATTTGAAGGAGATGCTGACGAACGCCCTCAACACAAAGTTACTCTCAAACCATTCTTTATGGGGAAATTTCCCATAACTCAAGGTCAATGGAAAGCTGTAACGGGTTTACCTGAAGTCAAACAAAGCTTAAACCCACATCCCTCGAAATTTAAAGGAGCTAATCGGCCTGTAGAAAACGTATCTTGGTACGAGGCTGTAGAATTCTGCGCTAGACTCTCAGAAAAAACCGGACGTAAATATCGGTTACCTAGTGAATCTGAATGGGAATACGCTTGTCGCGCTGGAACTACTACATCTTACCACTTTGGCGAAATGATTACCACTGATTTAGTTAATTGTAGTGGGGATAGTTATGGTATGGATGTAAAAAGCAAATACCGCAAGGAAACAACCGATGTGGGCAGTTTTGGCATCGCCAACGCCTTCGGATTGTATGATATGCATGGGCAGGTGTGGGAGTGGTGTGGTGATACTTGGCATAATAACTATTGTGGCGCGCCTGGGGATGGTAGTGTGTGGGAGGCTGGTGGTGACTTTCATCGTCGCCTATTGCGTGGGGGTTCTTGGAATTTTGCAGCCGAACTTTGTCGCAGCGCTAGTCGTAGCTGGAATGAGTCTGATGGTGGTTTGAGGATCTGCGGTTTTCGCGTGGTATTTTCTCCATGAATTGTGATTAATATGACTGTACCTGATAATTTGTATGTCTAATAATCAATGTCTGAATATTATTCAAACGACAGATATTGTAGATTTTATTCCGCTTTTAAAAGAGTTGGAGTTTGGGGATCAATTTAGTTTAGCTATGTTGAGGTGGTGTGGTATTGGCCAGCATGATGCCACTATTAGTTTCTGGGAGGTATATATTGCTAAGTTGGCGGCTGAATCAATCGGTGTTATGGGTCTTTATCAATTAAGTGATAGCCCCTCTCATGTTGTGTGGATGGGATGGTTTGGCTTGCGTCCACAGTTTTGCAGACAAGGACGGGGAACAATGATGATGGATAGGTTAATCGAGTATGCAGGGAGTTTTAAATTTCAAGAACTGTGGGTTTTTACCAATTATGATAATTTTGCAGCTATCTCGTTTTACGAAAATTATGGTTTTTTGCGCTTAGGTGAGGCTGTTGATATTTGTCCGGGTAAAACCCATGATTTATCAGACGTAATTTTGAGATATAGCTGGTAAAGTTCTCTGGAAACCACTTATTTGGGTTTAAACTTGACTGTAGAAAGTGCTAGTGCTAGGTGGATGGGAGATATGTTAACTAAACGCAAAAGTCGCAGCATTGCCGCTATTTTGGCTTTATCCGGTACGCTGACTATTTCAGGGTTACATAAGTTTTATTTGGGACAACCTTTTTGGGGTGTGTTGTATGTTTTGCTTTCCTGGACACCTATCCCTAAGATAGCAAGTGCTATTGAGGCGGTGTGGTATTTGGCACAGGATGAAGGGGCTTTTGATCGTCATTTTAATTTGGGTAGGTCAGCAGTGAATAATCCCATTTCTACAGGTAATCAGGTACAAGATATGGCTAAGGCTATGCGGGAGTTGGATACTCTGCGCCAAGATGGATTGATTTCTGAGTACGAATTTGAGCAAAAGCGCCGCCAGCTGCTAGAACAAATTTCTTGATGTCAGCAACAAATATGAACTGGCTACCTTTAAACCCTAAGTTACAAAAACTCCGCGCTAAACTCCTCAATGACCCTTATTATCGATTACAGTCCGGGGAGGAAATTGGTCTGGCGGTAAAATTGGGAATTCGCATTGATGCTAATCAAGCAACTGTAGACGATTGGTTACGCTTACCTGGTCTGTCCATTCACCAAGCGCGATCGCTTGTGGAACTTTCGCGCTCTGGTGTTAAATTTTATTGTATTGAAGATGTGGCGGCGGCTTTAGCTATGCCAATACAGCGATTAGAACCATTAGCGCCGCTACTGAGTTTTATTTACTATGATAATGAATCTCTAGATTATCCTCACCAGTTAGTTAATCTGAATACTGCCACCGTTGAGCAATTATTGCAAATTCCCTGGATGGATGTGTCTCTGGCGGAGGCGATAGTCCAAAATCGTCTATCAGCTGGGAGTTACCCGAACTTGGCGGATTTTCAGCGGCGCTTGGAGCTACCGGGTGAGGACATCGCCAAGCTGATGTATTTTCTCAGGTTTTGAGTCAAATTAAGCCTATGCGATCAAGGGGCCAAAAGCGAAATGCTGCGCGACCGATGATATTTTGTCTGGGTAAAAAACCCCAGTAGCGAGAGTCGTTACTATCGTTACGGTTATCTCCCATGACAAAATATTGATCTTGTGGAATTTGTACGGGGGGAAATGGTTGATTTGCGGGTTCGGCAATGTAGTCTTCTTTTAAGGGTTGACTGTCGAGGTAAACTTGACCGTTACTGACTTTGAGGATTTTACCAGGGATACCAATGATGCGCTTAATAAAGGCTTGGTCTTGGGGATATCCCCGGCGTTGTAGTTCTGCTGGGGGCTGAAAAACGATAATATCTCCCCTGGTGGGAGGGTGAAAACGGTATGAGAGTTTTTCTACCACTAAGCGATCGCCTGTATGTAAGGTAGGTACCATGGAGTCTGATGGTATATAGCGGGGTTCGGCGATAAATATTCTAATGATCACTGCTAAACATAGGGCGATGGCTATGAGAGTTAAATTTTCTTGCCAACTGCTCCATCCTTTTGATGAGGTAGTAGCTGGTTTGGCATCACTTTCGCGAACATTCATAAAGATTTCAGCTAGTTTAAATGGTGGGACAAATACCTTAATTATTTTGACCTCACACTTTTCTGGGCATGAAGGTGTTTTTTGACTTGATTAAGGTGGAAACATGACGAAAATCTGAGTAATGGTTAGTATTTTGGCATTGGTAAGAATCAGATGACTACTATGAAGTCTAGGTTATGGCGTTTTTCCGGCACTGCATTGACAACAGTTTCCTTGGTTTTCTTGACTGGTGCTTCAGCTGTTGAGAGCAAAAATCAGGATTTAGAACTGAGAATTGGCATTGTGCAACGATTTGGGGAGGATCCTCAAGTTAAGTTGCAACTGGAACCAACACCTGGCGATCGCTTACAGCTAAGATTTACAGCAGGTAATCAGGAAAAAACCCTAGTTACCCAAAACCCAGTCAAGCTAGAAACAGTCATGGAGTCCTTACCGAAGCTTGAGGTGGAGGAGGTAGTAGTTTTAGGCACGTACCGCACCTTTGAAACTGCAGAAGACAGTGCCAAAAGTTGGCGTTCCCGGGGAATAGAGGTGGAAATAGCCCAACCGGAAAGGTGGCAAGTTTGGGCGAAACGGGATGTTTATAATACTCCCTTACTGCGACGTTTACTATTCCAGAGTGTGCGGACTGCTGGAAAGGAGATGGCATATATCGACACTAAGATTTTACCAGAAGTACCCAGAGTTACTTGGGAAGTCAACGGCAAGCGTTACAGCCCAAATCATTTAGAAATTAGCACAAATAAACAATTAATTCGAGTCAGAAGAGGGGAGAAACTGGAAAATAATCGTTTATATCCAGGAAGACTGACTTTACAGCCCAACGCCTATGGTACATATACTTTAGTGAATGAAGTAGCTTTAGAAAGCTATTTGCGTGGGGTTGTACCTCACGAAATTGGTATAAATGCGCCCACTGCAGCGGTAGAAGCCCAAGCAATTCTCGCCCGCACTTATGCTTTAAGGAATTTGCGGAGGTTTGTCACTGATAACTATCAATTGTGTGCGGATACTCACTGCCAAGTTTATTATGGTTGGAGTGGAACCGCCCCCAGTACCGATCAAGCGATCGCCGCCACCAGGGGGATGGTTTTAACTTACAATAATCAGCTAGTGGATGCCCTGTATTCTTCCACTACCGGGGGCGTTACTGGCTACTTTAGTGATGTTTGGAATGGTGAAGATCGTCCTTATTTGCGCCCGGTAGTAGATGCTGCGACCAACTTGTGGGATTTATCTTTAAAGAGTTTAGCTGATGAAACCAACTTTCGTGAGTTTATTAATCGCCGGGAAGGATTTAACGAAAGTACCTGGAATACCTTTCGTTGGCACAAAGAGACTCCCATTGATGATATTAACCGACTCTTACAAAGATTCCTGGAAATCAAAAATAGTCCCTATGCCAAATTTAACACCGTTGAGGCTATGTCTATAGTCAAGCGTAGTCGCAGTGGGAGGATTCTGGAACTGAGGGTGAAGACAGATATCGGCACTTTTACCCTGGAGAAAGACGAGATTCGTAGCGCTTTTGCTGCTCCCAGAAGTACCCTGTTTTATATACAACCCCTCAATAAAGGTACAGCAGATTTATGGGGATATGCTTTTATTGGTGGTGGACTGGGCCATGGGGTTGGTTTAAGTCAGACCGGGGCGCAAAATTTAGCTAAATTAGGTTGGTCAAATTCGCAAATTTTACAATTTTATTACCCCGGTACTCAAATTCAAACTCTTAATACTAACATCCAATTTTAGCTTTACTCCTGCATACTCCTGCTGTTGCAGGAGTATGTCACACGGTGAACCCTTAGTATAGGTCTTCTTCTCTGTGGGTTTCGACGGTACAGTCAGAACTTGGTTTAGCAACGCAGGTGAGCACATATCCGGCTTCAATCTGCTCATCGTCTAGGAATGACTGATCAGATTGGTCAACAGTACCGCTGACAATTTTACCAGCACAGGTGGAGCAAGCACCAGCACGGCAAGAAAAGGGCAAGTCAAGACCAGCTTCTTCGGCCGCGTCAAGAATAAAGGTATCGTCGTCGCAGTTAATTGTTTGGTTTAAGCCTTCGGCTGCATTAATTAATGTGACTTTGTAAGTAGCCATTGAGTTATCCTCTCTTGTTGATAGCGCGTACTAAGCAGATTGTAATTCTTGTTTTTTGTGAGTTTCAATTGTGCAGTCTGAGGCTGTGTCAGCAACACAGATCAAGACATAGCAGATTGTAATTCTTCTTCTTTGTGAGTTTCAATTGTGCAGTCAGAAGTTGGGTAAGCAACACAGGTCAAGACATATCCGGCTTCAATCACGTCGTCGTCTAAGAATGATTGGTCAGCTTGGTAAACAGTACCGCTGACAATTTTACCACCACAGGTGGAGCAAGCACCAGCACGGCAGGAGTAGGGCAAGTCAATACCGGCTTCTTCGGCTGCATCGAGAATATAGGTATCGTCGTCACACTCAATTGTTTGGTTTAAGCCTTCTTCTTCATTAATTAATGTGACTTTGTAAGTAGCCATTGAGTTATCCTCTCTTAATTTGAACGGCAGTATAAGTTATCCTGAAATAAACCATAAGGCTATCTTTATGGGATGAGCCGCCGATTCTCCACTGCTTCAATTCTGATACTACGGGAAAAATTGCCGGTTTGAACTCAAAATCAACCCCGATTAGTAATGAAGTTTAGTTATTAAATAAATATAAGTTTATTTTATGTATTTCCCGGTCTGGGGTGCAAATATCGTACCTTCAGCCCAGGAGCAAAAACACAACTGTAAGGATCATGTATAATTCATAAGGCAGCTTTGGAAACAGCAAAAGTGCGTGTAGGCTTAGTTGGTACGGGATATGCAGCAAAATTACGGGCTGAAGCATTGATTGGTGATCAGCGAAGCAATCTAGTAGCGATCGCAGGTCATCAGCCAGAAAATACAGCCGCCTTTGCCCAAAAATATCAGGCAGAAGTGTTAAGTGACTGGGGAAAATTAGTAGAACGTGAAGATATTGATTTGGTGGTGATTGCGACAATTAACCGCGATCATGGTGCGATCGCTCGTGAGGCACTTTTACAAGGTAAACACGTAATTGTCGAATATCCTTTGTCTGTAGATGTGACGGAAGCTCAGGAGTTAATCACCCTAGCCAAGTCCCAAAATAGACTCTTACACGTTGAACACATAGAACTTTTAGGTGGCTTACATCAAGCTGTGCAGCAGAACTTAGGTGAAGTCGGCGATATTTTTTATGTGCGCTACAGCACCATTAACCCTCAGCATCCTGCACCCCGCAGATGGACTTATAACCATGAATTGTTTGGTTTTCCTTTAATTGGCGCTTTATCTCGATTACATCGTCTCACCAATTTATTTGGTAAGGTCTTGGCAGTCAACTGTCATCAGCGATATTGGCAAACAGAAGCGGACTACTATCAAACTTGTTTCTGTATCAGTCAACTGTGCTTTGAAAATGGACTGTTAGCACAAGTTGTTTATGGTAAAGGTGAAACCCTTTGGGAAGCAGAACGGAAACTAGAAGTTCACGGCGAAAAGGGTGGTTTAATTTTTGATGGTGATGGGGGAGTGTTGATTAAGTCTGGAGGACAAACACCTATAGAAGTTGGCACTCGTCGGGGTTTATTTGCTAAAGATACAACTATGGTGTTAGATCATCTTTTTTATGGCACCCCTTTGTACGTCACCCCAGAAGAAAGTTTATATGTCCTTCAGGTGGCTGATGCTATCCAAAGAGCTGCACAGACGGGTTTAACTATCTTTATCAAAGATTCAGCCGACGAAAATTTATGAAAACTCAACCAATTGTGATTTTATCTACACGGGAAATTGAAAAAATGCGTCAAGCTGGACGCTTGGCGGCCCAATTATTACAGCACCTGGAACCCATGGTTAAGCCGGGGGTAAGTACTCTGCAATTGAATGATGAAGCTGAACGCTGGACACAAGCCCACGGAGCCAAAAGCGCACCTCTGGGTTATAAAGGTTATCCTAAGTCAATTTGTACTAGTGTGAATGAGGTGGTCTGTCATGGTATTCCTAACGCCAAGCAAGTCCTGAAAAACGGGGACATTATTAATATTGATGTCACACTGATTGTTGATGGTTACCATGGTGATACGTCTAAAACTTTCTTTGTGGGTACTCCTTCCCCCAAGGCGCAGCATTTAGTGGAGGTGACGGAAGAATGTCGCCGTCTGGGTATTGCTGAGGTTAAACCGGGGGCAAAAATTGGGGATATTGGGGCTGCTATTCAAGAGTATGCTGAATCGCAAGGGTTTTCTGTGGTGCGGGACTTTGTGGGACACGGGATTAGTAATATTTTCCACACAGCGCCAGATATTCCCCACTATGGGACTAGGGGGAAGGGTAAACGTCTGCGACCAGGTATGGTGTTTACTATTGAGCCGATGATTAATGTCGGTACTTGGGAGGTTGAGGTGCTTAGTGATGGTTGGACTGCTGTGACTCGCGATCGCCAACTTTCCGCCCAATGTGAACATACTCTGGTGGTGACAGAAACGGGGGTAGAAATTCTGACTCGGGCTGATTGAGATACTCCCACGGCTTTAAGCTGTGGGATGACCTGAGATTAAATGTTTAAATCTTGCAAAGCTAAACGAATTTGCTCTATACGTCTGCGGTTGACACCTAAATCCGATTCTCCCACACGAGATGCGGAACGGGTATGAATCACTGGTTCATCACTGGGTAAATAAAATTCTACATCATCCACAAATTTAAAAATCCGGCTTTTGGAAAGAGCATGAATGTAATTATCTGTCTGTTCTATCACTTCTGTCCTGGGAACAACACTGAGGACTTTAAGTAAGGTTTTTCTGGCTGTGTCTCGGTCTACATGATAGGTGATGGGGTCAATGGCGTGTTTAGCATCGGCCTTTTGGCTGACAACACAGTTATTGCTGGGGGGACAAGGACTAAGTTGACCATTTTTAACTCCTAAGGTGGAAGTATCAGCCCAGGTATTGCCGGTAAAGAGTATACCAGTCATGACGGTGCAGAGAATCACCGTAGTGATCCGCCGCAGGAGTTTGTGGGTGAGATTGGCTAGCAGATGGGACATGGTAAATTTATGAGATGATCTGTGAGGTGCTTCTATGGCGGAAACAAATTCTCAAGAGAATAATATTAATACTACCTTGACTGTTTTAGAAAGATATGCGGCGGGAAAACGGGATTTTGCTGGGGTTAACTTAGGTAAGGCTGATTTGCCAGGTGTTGATCTCAAAGGATGTGACTTGAGTTATGCTGACCTGAGTGAAGCTAATCTGAATGGTGCTAATCTCAGAGGTTGTGACCTGAGTTTTGCTAACCTAGCTCAAGCTGATTTGCAAAATGCTGACCTGCGGGGTGCTTTGTTGTTTGCGGCGGATTTGCGTCAAGCTAATCTCACGGGGACGAAGTTAGCAAAAGCAGATTGCGATCGCAATACTCATTTTCCTGATCATTTTGATCTATTCTCAGTGGGATTACGAATACAAGATTAATACCAGTTATACTAATTATACTAAATTAAGGATGAGAGAATATGGCACTAGCTCGGATTGGGATTATTGGCGGTAGTGGTCTGTATAAAATGGCAGACTTAAAGGATGTAGAAGAATTAGAGATTAAAACCCCTTTTGGTTCCCCATCTGATGCGATAATTTTGGGTACGCTAGGTACAGAAAGAGTTGCATTTTTAGCGCGTCATGGTCGTAATCATACTTTACTACCTTCTGAGTTGCCTTTTCGCGCCAATATCTATGGGATGAAGCAGCTGGGGGTAGAGTATTTAATTTCAGCCAGTGCGGTGGGTTCCTTGAAAGCAGAAGCCAAACCCCTGGATATGGTGATCCCAGATCAGTTTATTGACAGAACTAAAAATCGGGTTTCTACATTCTTTGGGGAGGGAATTGTGGCTCATATTGCCTTTGGTGACCCGATTTGTGGCAATTTAGCTGGGGTGTTAGCCTCGGCGATCGCATCTTTAAATTTACCAGATGTGACACTGCATCGCGGTGGTACCTATGTCTGCATGGAAGGCCCCGCATTTTCCACGAAGGCGGAATCCCATCTTTACCGCAGTTGGGGCGCAACAGTGATTGGGATGACTAATTTACCGGAGGCGAAGTTAGCGAGGGAGGCGGAAATTGCCTATGCAACTTTAGCCCTGGTGACAGATTACGATTGCTGGCACCCGGATCATGATAGTGTGACGGTAGAAATGGTAATTGCTAATTTACAGCGTAATGCGGTGAATGCACAAAAGGTTATTCAAGAAACTGTCAGGCGTTTAAGCGCCAATCCCCCGGTGAGTGATGCTCATTCGGCGTTGAAATATGCGATTTTAACTCAGTTAGATCAAGCACCGGAGGCAACTAAACAAAAGCTGGAATTGTTATTACATAAGTATTATTAATACCATTGAGCTTTAAACTGTGAGACGATTGTGAAATAAATTATTTTAATTTAGCAATTACAATTTAAATCTCACCCCATGGTAAATCTACTCAACCAAGATTTGCACAAACCAGAATTATATCATCCCAGTGTTAATTCCCAGTTAAAGGTATATCCCCAGGAGTTTAATACCCTGATGAGGGTTTTACCCTATCAGCCCACTGTTTCCCACTCCCTGGAACCAGATCAAGTGATTATGCTGCACCATGATCAACTACCTCCCCATGAAGTCCCAGAACACTGTGTTAAGGGATATCAGTTTTTGGCCGTATTTGATATCAATTGCAAAACTGAATTAGAATGTCGGTTAGATGGTAAGCTATACCCCCGTAAACCAGTGGGTTATGGGGGTATAGGTATTTTTCCCGATGGTTCCTCTCACTGGGCTACATGGAATCAAGAGATGATGGGGATTACTTTGTTTTTTCTGAAAACGGAGTTGGTGAATGACCTGGCCCGGGATAGGATTACCAATGGTGATGTGGTAATGATTCCGCGCTCTGGTGTGGAGGATGGAGGGGTTTATCATTTAGGGATGGCTTTAAAGGCTGAACTAGCAGCGCCACCAGATTGTCAAACGGGGTCTGTTTATCAAGATACATTGATCAACGCCCTAGTGATGCGCTTGGTAAAGCACCATTCTAGCGCCGGTATTCGAGGGCGAAATCATCCTGGGGGTTTAGGTTTATCTACCTTAAAACTGCTCATTGATTATATTGAGGCCTATCTTGACCAAAATATCAGGTTGGCTGACCTAGCGGCACTGGCAGGTTACAGTCAGTCATATCTATGCAGTATGTTTAGGGAATCAATGGGAATCCCATTGCATCAATATATTATTCAGCAGCGGGTAAAACGAGCAGCACAGCCTGTTGCGCTCATCTCAAATGTTTTTAGCTGAGATTGCTGTATGCTGTGGATTTTATAGTCATAGTCACTTAACCCGGAATTTCAAGCGCGTTATGGGAGTCAACCCCAAGGAATATCGGTAGTTTAGGCGACTTGAAAATCAAAGTTGAAACTAGCCCAATTTTTGACATTTAATGCAATTACAATTTAAATCTCACTCAATGGTAAATATACTCAACCAAGATTTGCACAAACCACAATTAGATCATCATCCCAGTGTTAATTCCCAGTTAAAGGTATATCCCCAGGAGTTTAATACCCTGATGAGGGTTTTACCCTATCAGCCCACTGTTTCCCACTCCCTGGAACCAGATCAAGTGATTATGCTGCACTATGATCAACTACCTCCCCATGAAATCCCAGAACACTGTGTTAATGGATACCAGTCTTTGTCCGTGTCTGATATCAATTGCAAAACTGAATTAGAATGTCGGTTAGATGGTAAGCTATACCCCCGTCAACTACTGGGTTATGGGAGTACAGGTATTTTTCCTGATGGAGCCTCTCACTATGCTACATGGAATCAAGAGATGATGGGGATTACTTTGTTTTTTCTGAAAACGGAGTTGGTGAATGACCTGGTGCAGGATAGGATTACCAATGGTGATGTGGGAATGATTCCGCGCTCTGGTGTACAGGATGGAGGGGTTTATCATTTAGGGATGGCTTTAAAGGCTGAACTAGCAGCGCCACCAGATTGTCAAATGGGGTCTGTTTATCAAGATACATTGATCAACGCCCTAGTGATGCGCTTGGTAAAGCACCATTCTAGCGCCGGTATTCGAGGGCGAAATCATCCTGGGGGTTTAGGTTTATCTACCTTAAAACTGCTCATTGATTATATTGAGGCCTATCTTGACCAAAATATCAGGTTGGCTGACCTAGCGGCACTGGCAGGTTACAGTCAGTCATATCTATGCAGTATGTTTAGGGAATCAATGGGAATCCCATTGCATCAATATATTATTCAGCAGCGGGTAAAACGAGCAGCAGGCCTGTTGCGCTCATCTCAAATGTTTTTAGCTGAGATTGCTGTATGCTGTGGATTTTATAGTCATAGTCACTTAACCCGGAATTTCAAGCGCGTTATGGGAGTCAACCCCAAGGAATATCGGTAGTTTACGCGACTTGAAAATCAAAGTTAAAACTAGCCCAATTTTTCACATCCAATACATAGGAGTCTGTAGATGTGATGTTAGTTTCGGATGTGACTGCACTGGCGTTATGCAAATCCTGCAATAATAGTTGAGCAATTTCTAAAGGTTTCAATAATGCGCCAAAGGGTCTTTGGTCTGTGATGGGATACTTGGCTTTTTCTAAATATCCTAGTGTTTCCCTAAAGGGGGCGCTGCTAAACATCATTTGGTGTTCGCATTCGTAAGCTGGGGCTGGGATCATCCATTCAGAATCTGTGACACCTTTGGGTAATAACATGGTTTCACCAGGGGGAATAACTACTTGTTGGAATAGGGGTTTAGAGTTTAAGTATGTAGATTCTTCGGGGGATTGCCAAGGATAAAAGGCGATCGCATTGATGTTGTTTTTTAATCCCAGCACCATTAAGTAGATGGGTTGCTCGCTCTGATTTTGTAATCGGTACTGCATGCGGCTGCCAATGGGTACAATGGGATTACTCAGGGCTGTCAGCGGTAAGCTTTGTGCTGAAGTCAGAGAGCGTGTAGTTTGACGTTGCATGACAACGCGGGGTGATAAGTTGTGAATAATTTCCAGAGTAGCTTTGACTGGTAAGCGCGAAGAACCTTCATTTTCTGTGAGTCGCCATAACTTTGTTGCTAGCAGAGTTGGTAATTTCGGGATTAACCTTTGCACCACTAATTTTACCGCTTCCCCTGGTTCTCCAGATGTGTTAGCTATGAGTTTACCCCCTGTAGTAAATAAACCATAGCGACTGGGAGTTTCTGAGAGTTTACTAAATACACAATCTGCGGGTTGTTCTCCGGCGACTACGGTAGAAACATGGTCACTTCCCGCGAAGGCACTTGTGGCATCTACCCGTTCAATTCTTTCTAATCGTGTATCTAAACCCACTATTAAATTAACATTTCGTGGTAACACCCGCACAGCTTCTTGAAATACTTGTCCTACAAGTGGGGGAGTTTGTGGTAATATTTTAGATATCTGAGCTTTGGCTGTTAAGCCGTTGCGCGATCGCAGGATTAACTGTTCTCCTGTTAATAGGTTGAATCGGGAATTAGCGCCGTAGTGTTCTAAGACTTGTGGCGGTAGTCCGGTTAAAAATATTTGGGCTGTTTTCCCATCATCTTCTAGGGCTTTAATTACTCCCTCGCCGCCCACTGTGCTGTCTGGGAGGAGTAAATTATCGACGGTTAATGGTTTGAGGGGATTTTTGGGATCATTTAATAATCCTGGCTGCTGATTACTTCCGAGTTTATGCATATAGCTACCCACATGGGAAAGAGTGAAGTTAATTGTCAGTGGTGGTGTAGTTTCCCATAGGTATTGGGTAAGTGCGTAGGTAAATAACCCGGCGCTGAACCCGGAAAATAGTATTTCCCTGGCTAGTTGTTGAGGGTCAGCAGTAGCAGACAAGACAACTGGATAACTGGGGTTAGAGTTTTGAGTTTTGAGTTGTCGTAACAACTCTAGTTCTGCGGTTGCTAGTTGTGCTTGTGTTGATTCGGGACGGACGCGAATTCGCCAACCTATGGGCGGGATGCTGGTAGGACTGTGGAAGCTGGTATCTAATACTGCAGCCACTCTGTTTGTGGGTAGCGATCGCAATAATAATTCTACTGTTTCTGCTAATATATAGTTGACTATTTCGTTTTTTTGTGGTAAGAGAGGATCATAAGCTGGAACTAGAGCATTTTGGGTGGTATCTATAAAGTTACCGGATTTAATCCGAGTTCCATAGCCACTAAAGTGGAACAGGGCCACATCATCGGCTTTGACCCCGGCGAGGTGTTCTGTAAAAGCCGTCTCAATGGATTTCCTGGTAGCATCTTCATCAGTTAAAGTCAGGATGTCTGAGCTTTGAAAGCCGAACCGATGAATTAATAGTTCTTTTTGCAGTTCCACATCGGTGAGACAACCGGTTAAACACAGACCCTTTTGGTATTGATTAATGCCAACCAATAATGCTAATTTACGTTTACCAGACTGTGCCAAAGCTTGGGAGTAGCGATCGCTGAAAGTCAACAACTGAGCTTCAGTTATACCCAAGACCGCTAGTATAGAACCAATCCGTTGTAAAAAAAACCGCCGCTTCATGAAAACCTCCCAGGACACTCCCAGCTACCCTGACTACTTCACTATGACTTAGTGTTTTTGTGCCGCTGAGGCACAAAAACAAAGACACACAGATGAAAAATTACAATCAGCCGTCAGTCCTCAAATAAGAGTTTATAGGCCTGTGGGGTTGACTGTAAAGTTAAGCTTTATACAGTTTTGCGATTCACCCAGATATTAAGAAGATGCTTGTGCTTGCATTGTCCGCGCCAACTCTGCTGCAACTTCAGGACGAGAAAATTCTGGTGGTGGTAATTCACCCCGGCGCAGCATTTCTCTAACTTTAGTTCCTGAGAGGTGAACGCGCTCCTCTGGTTTACTGGGACTAGTTTTAGTTGTAGCCATTTGCTTGGTGCGTGTGCAGTAGAAAGCGTGTTCAAACTTCATAGGTACTATACCTAGTTCATTCGGCTCAAACTCATCAAAGATATACTGAGCATCGTAAGTGCCGTAATAATCACCCACACCAGCGTGGTCTCGTCCGACAATAAAGTGAGTACAACCGTAGTTTTTGCGGACTAAAGCATGGAAAATTGCCTCCCGTGGCCCAGCATAACGCATGGCTGCCGGATTAATTGCTAAAATCACCCTATCTTGGGGATAATAATGTTCTAGCAAGATTTCATAGCAGCGCATCCGCACATCGGCGGGGATATCATCTTCTTTTGTTGCTCCTACCAAGGGGTGCAAAAATAAACCGTCAACGGTTTCTAAAGCACACTTTTGGATATATTCGTGAGCGCGGTGGATGGGGTTGCGGGTTTGAAAACCGACGATAGTTTTCCAACCTTTATCCTTAAACATCTGTCGCGAAGCTGCTGGGTCGATTTGGTAGGCGGGAAATTGGCTATGGGGATGGCGTTCTAATAGCCAAATGTCACCCGCGAGATTTACAGAACCTTGGTTGTAGACTACCTGCACCCCTGGATGTTTAGGGTCATCGGTGCGGTAAACATGAATAGCCTCTTGGGTTTTATCATAGAGATACTTTTGCGTCAGTTGCAAAACTCCGATAAATTCACCGTTGGGGTTATCCAAACGGATGAGGCTACCTTCTGATAATGGGGCAGCAATTTCTGCTGTTACTGATAGTGTAATGGGTATTGACCATACCAGTCCATTCGCGAGCCGCATTTCTTGGACGACGCGGGTGTAGTCTTCTTGGTTCATAAAACCTGTGAGGGGACTAAACCCGCCGATAGCAATCATCTCTAAGTCAGAAACCGCCCGCGCATCAAGTTGTACTCGCGGTAAAAAGTCGGCTTTCGAGAGAAATTCTGCCTTTTGTTCTGGTGTAGCGATACGGTTAACCAATTGTCCACCGTGGGGTGCAATGGTATCTGGCTGTTGAGTCAACGTCATCCCCTTTTTCTTTTAACTGCGATAGCATAGCGTGGCGTCAGCCATATGCTTCAAACTATGTACTAACTTATCAAAATGCTGGTACTGAGTTTACAAAAAGTTCGTGATGGTTTGGCGTGATGTAGTTTTCTGTGTGACCATCCGCGCACAACAGCTTAGTTGAGGAATAGTAAATTATTGGTGAATAATTCCTCCACCTAGGAGTTTATCGCCCTCGTACCACACTGCGGCTTGTCCGGGGGTGATACTGAATTGCGGTTCATCAAAGACTAAACGCACACGGGAGTTTTCCAGGGGAATTACCGTGACGGGGGTGGGTGTAGAACGATAACGAATTTGTACCTGGGCGCGAATGGGTGTGGATGGTTCGGTAATGGAAACCCAATTTACCCGATTGACTGTGCATTCTGGTTGCGTTACTTGGGTGCGATCGCCTACGATAACTTTATTATTGACGGCATCTAATGAAATCACATACAGTGGTTCTGGTGCGGCGATTCCCAGCCCTTTGCGCTGTCCGATGGTGTAATGATGGATACCTTCATGTTGTCCTAATACTTTGCCGTTGGTATCGACAATGTCCCCTGGTTTTGGTGCTAGGTATTTATCTAGAAATTCCCGCATAGAGCCGTTACTTTCCACCAAGCATAAATCTTGACTTTCTGGCTTGTGGGCGGTGGTGAGTCCGTATTCTGCGGCGATGCGGCGGGTATCTGTTTTTTGTAGTTCTCCTAGGGGAAATACTGCTGCAGCTAGTAACTCTTGAGATAAATCATAGAGGAAGTATGACTGGTCTTTGTTGCGGTCTGCGGCTCTGAATAGTTGGTAGCGACGGGTATCCGGATCATAGTTAATTTGGGCATAGTGACCGGTAGCGATGCGATCGCATTCTAACTTCTCCCGTGCATACTGCACCATCGGACCAAACTTGACTGTTTTATTACACTCAGAACAAGGTAGAGGTGTAATTCCGCCGCTGTAACCATTAACCAAGTAATCAATGATATTAGTTTCAAAGACATCACGAATATCAACCACCTCATGGCGGATCCCCAATTGTTCACATATATCAGCCGCGTCGATCATTCCTTCGGAGCAACATTGACCCTTACCCTTCATCAGCCACAGGGTCAAACCGATGACTTCATAACCTTGATGATGTAGAATAGCGGCGGCGGTGGAACTGTCCACACCACCAGAAAGACCTACGACGACTTTTTGCATATTAGTTAAATGTTGTTAATCATGGGTTTCACTAACAGTGAGCAAAATTTATATATTGTTTATTATGGGTGATTTGGCAGAGATGAATTTGGCAATTATATCATTGTAGCACATATCTTGAAACCGTTACCAGACAAAGAATATAAAAAGCTGTAATCACCACTGAGGATTTCAAAGCCATGGAAGATAGACAAGAACTTGCACAGGTTGTCGTCACTGCTAGGGAAATGCGGGAAATTGAAGGGCGGATATTTGCAGCTGGTATGCCGGTAGCGGCTTTAATGGAAAAGGTAGGGGGGTTAATTGCTGCGCGGGTGCAGAAAGTTGCGGGTTCCCGTGTGGGGGTGTTAGTCGGTCCGGGTCATAATGGCGGTGATGCTTTGGTTGTGGCGCGGGAGTTGCACTGGTGCGGGTATGATGTGTGGATATATTCGCCTTTTTCTCGGTTCAAGGAGTTAACTGGTCAACATTTACAATATGCTCAGAGTCTAGGTATCCCCTGTTATCAAGAAATTGAGGAATTACCACATTGTGATTTTTTGATTGATGGGTTGTTTGGCTTTGGGTTAGAAAAACCAATTACTGATTCCCTGGCCTGGGCGATTAATCGCTTTAATGAATGGGAGCAGCCGATTTTGAGTATTGATATTCCTTCGGGTATACATACTGATACGGGTGAGGTTTTAGGCGCTGCTATTCGGGCGAGTCAGACATTTTGTCTGGGTTTGTGGAAGTTGGCTTTTTTCCAAGACCAAGCTTTAGAATATATTGGCAAGGCGGAGTTAATTGATTTTCATATCCCTGGGGTGGATGTGCAAGCTGTTTTAGGGAATGTACCCGCAATTAAACGCATTACCCCAACTCAGGCTTTGTCAGGTTTACCCTTACCCCGTCCACCAGTTACCCACAAGTATCAAGCTGGTCATTTACTGCTGATCTGTGGTTCCCGTCGCTATGGGGGGGGAGCAATTTTAACGGCTCTGGGTGGGCGTGCTAGTGGTGTGGGTATGCTTTCGGTGGCTGTACCGGAGTCTTTAAAGCCGCTGTTGGTGTCCCATTTACCGGAGGCTTTAATTATTGGCTGTCCAGAGACACAAACCGGAGCCATAGACTATCTGCAATTACCGGAAAATACTGATTTTAGTTCCTTTAGTGCGATCGCCTGTGGTCCTGGTTTAACTTTAGATGCGATTCCCATTGTCCAGGAGGTGATTGCTAGCGATCGCCCCTTAGTTTTAGATGCAGACGCTTTAAACATTCTAGCACAGATGGGAACCATCCCCACATTACAAAAACGTCAAGGGGCGACAGTTCTGACACCCCACGCTGGGGAATTTCGGCGTTTATTCCCCCTTCTTCCCGACCCCAAGGGAGATAGAGTTAAAGCAGTGCAAGCAGCAGCAGCCCAAACTGGGGCTATAGTCTTATTAAAAGGAGCGAGAACTGCCATATCCAACCCCCAGGGTGGGATTTGGATTAATCCTGAAAGTACCCCGGCTTTAGCTCGGGGTGGTAGTGGGGATGTCTTGACGGGGTTGATAGGGGGACTGTGGGCGCAAACTGGAAGTAAGGAAACTCCCGTGGAGGATATTGTGGCTACTGGGGTTTGGTGGCACGCTCAAGCGGGGATTTTAGCCGCCCAAGAGCGCACAGAAATGGGTGTCGATGCTTTTACCTTGACTGGGTATCTGATGAAAGTTCTTTCAGAATGGGTGACCTGAGATTCGAACTCAGAACCAGCGGATTAAGAGTCCGATGCTCTACCGTTGAGCTAGTCACCCATAACTTCTGAGATTATATCACATTGGTGGTAGATTGGCAAGCCTAACCAATGGGATGATTGCCGGGGTTGACAGCGTGAATTTGTTCACTACCGGATTGGGGTCTACCTCGTTTGTAGCGCGCTGCTTCTGGGTTACCCCATCCTAGTTGCAAAATCATTTCTAGAAAGTTAGAATTTTCCCACTTCCATAAACTTGCCCATTCTGTGGTTTGAGCAATTCTCTTGACATCATACTGGTAAATTTTTTGGTGTTGTTTATTGTTGTTAAAACTCAAGTATAAATCCATCCCTACAGTGACTTCATGCCAAAATTCTAATATGGAATTTTTCCCTGCTTTAATAATTTCTAAGTCGCTGCTGAGGGAAATTAACTCTGGGTCAACTTCTGGATAGTGTAAGGTTTTACCTTTGACTGTGATTTTTTGCCAAACAATACCAGATACCTGATTTTCTCGTTGATATGTGTGAATGGCCGCTTGAAAATCTTGATAGGCGGTGAATTTTTGCAGCCCATCAGTTCTGATAAACTGGTCAATGACAGGATTACCAGAAACTGTCACCTCTAATTTAAGGCGTTTCCCTGTGAGACAAGCTTGGCGTTCATTTGCCAAGATTTTGATTAGCTCTTCGGTAGTATAAACCTTTGACATCAAAACACACTCCTAACTTGTGAAGATGGTAGATGTTTCAGGTTGGTGTTTCTGTTCTTAAGAAACAATAGTGATGATGTTGGTTGATTCTAATATAGTCTTTTCCATGCTCGTGAGTTACAAACTTTTTTAGTTTGAGGGAACACCGGAACAGGGAACAGGGAACAGGGAATAGGGAATTGGTGTGGACTTCATGAGCCTGAAAAAGGCTTTATTATTGCTTAAAAGCGCGGGTAGACCTTGGCCTACCCTGAAAGTTATTGGTTAATTCACTACTAAACTCGTTGAATGAACGTCGCTGCAATGGTAAAGATTCAGAACGTGGTAATAAATCAAACACTTCTCTAAATTTATCGTCGATTTCTGCGTAAGGGACTTGACCGGTTTTATTTAACAGCACTTCACCTGATTGATTGAAAACTACGACCTGGGGAACCGCGCCAGAATAGTAGTATCCTGGTTCTGTGGGTTCATAGCTAGATTTTACAGGAATAGTATCTACATCTATGGGGATAATTTCCGCTGCTCGTCCGTAGAATTCCTGGACTGTGGATATGGAGATGGCATATTCTTTACAATCTCTGCTGTCATCAATGTAAAAGGCTAAAAATACCGGTTTATGTTCTTCTAAAGATTTGGCTAAACTTTGTCTGGGGGGAACCAGTGAACCGTTACCAGCATAAACCACGAAAATGTTACCATCATAAACATCGTCATTGATGCCGGCAAATGCAGGTTGTATATTGATTATTAATAGACAAGCAAGCAAGAAGAGGCATTTTTTCAGTAAAAAAACAAGCTTTATGCTTTTCATCCCAGAGCACCTTACAATTAATTTTCGTCGGTTTGTGCGGAATTAGTCCAACTAAACTGGATATATAATTACATTTACGCACTATTTTCTAAAATAACAGCCAGAGTTAGGTTACGGATGTGGGAAATAAAATTAAACTCATAGATAGACTGCGACTAGGTTTGGCGGTATCGGTGGCTAAAGCTGTAACTTTTATAGTGCGATCGCTGGGTCTGGGTGCTGCTAGTGTATTACCAGGGTCTATTGCGCGTCGGATTGAACCGCGGTTGTTGCGGTTGTTGAGTCAGCAAGTTAAAAATGGTATAATTGTCATTGCTGGTACTAATGGCAAAACTACCACGGCTCTGCTGTTATGTGGTATTTTAAAACGCCAAGGTTACCGCATTGCCCATAATTCCACAGGCGCAAACTTGGAAAATGGCTTAATGACGGCGTTGATGGAAAATGCTGACTTTCTGGGAAGGTTAAATGTTGACTATGGGATTCTAGAAGTAGATGAGAATATTGTACCCAAGGTTTTACAGCCTCTCCAACCCAGAATCATTCTGTGTTTAAACCTATTCCGTGACCAACTGGATAGGTATGGGGAAGTAGACACTATTAGTAAGCGCTGGACAAAGGTAATTTCTACCCTCCCTCTGGAAACGGTGGTAATCCCCAATGCTGATGACCCGACTTTATCTTACCTGGGTCAGCAACTACCCCAAAAGGTGTTATTTTTTGGGATGAATGAACCAGAACAGTATTTAGAAGCTATTCCCCACGCTGTGGATTCTATTTATTGTCCGAGTTGTGGACACTCTCTAGATTATCAAGGTGTGTATTTGTCTCACTTGGGAGATTTCACTTGTCCCCGATGTGGTTTTAGTAAAAGTCAACCTAGTCTAGAAAGTCGTGAATGGTCACAGATTTTAGTAGGTTTATATAATAAGTATAATACCTTGGCAGCTGTGACGGCGGCGCGAGAGTTGGGGGTTGATGAAGGGATAATTCAAGAGACTATTAATAATTTTCAAGCTGCTTTCGGTCGGGTGGAGGATTTGGTATTTAATCATAAACGGGTGCGGATTTTGTTATCTAAAAATCCGGTGGGGACTAATGAGACAATTCGGGTTGTTACCCAAAGCGATGATAGCACCACCTTATTAGTGTTAAACGATCGCACCCCTGATGGTACTGATGTATCTTGGATTTGGGACGTGGATACAGAAAAACTAGTCCAACGGGGAGGGACTTTAGTAGTGAGTGGCGATCGCGTCTATGATATGGCTTTACGTCTGCGCTATAGTCAGGAGTTAAACCAGAGTAACTTAAATTTGATTGTAGAGGAAGATTTGGCGCAGGCGATCGCTACGGCGTTACAACACACCCCAGAAAATGAAACCCTGCATATTCTCCCTACTTATTCGGCTATGTTGGAAGTCAGAGAGATTCTTACAGGGAGGAAAATTCTTTAAGCTTTTGGTTAGCTTCACTTTAAGGGGATGGGATAGCACCTGGGTGGGTAAGATCCCCGAGTTCTTAGATAATTTGCATAATCTCGTATAGTTTGTGCTGAAGTCCGGGATCTGTGTGACTCCAAGATCATGTGGTAAGATCCCCGACTTCTTAGATAATTGGCATAATCTCATATAGTTTGTGCTGAAGTCGGGGATCTGTGTGAATCAAGCGGAAAAATCTAAGGCGATCGCTGCGTGTTTCCATTCAAATAATGTCCCCAGCGAGTGGGGACTTTGACAAAAAGCCTTCTGTTAAGCCGCATGAAAGTTTCCATTCAAATAATGTCCCCAGCGAGTGGGGACTTCCCTCTTTCCAAGACGATCAAATCAAGGTATGTAGTTTCCATTCAAATAATGTCCCCAGCGAGTGGGGACTAAATGACTACGAAGATGATGAATACGTTGATGTTGATGTTTCCATTCAAATAATGTCCCCAGCGAGTGGGGACTAGCTTACGCTAGACAACTTTGCCCCAGAGTGGGGTCGTTTCCATTCAAATAATGTCCCCAGCGAGTGGGGACGAGCAGCTTATCTGCGTCATGCCAATGGAGCGTTTAACCCGTTTCCATTCAAATAATGTCCCCAGCGAGTGGGGACGCACAAGTACCAAACGATGGGTGCTTGGGGGTACTTTGGTTTCCATTCAAATAATGTCCCCAGCGAGTGGGGACATTAGAAGTCAATGGTAAAGTAGCCGATTTTGATCTACAAAGTTTCCATTCAAATAATGTCCCCAGCGAGTGGGGACGTAATTTCATCAAATAAAAAGGAGTGATTTGAGTTATGTTTCCATTCAAATAATGTCCCCAGCGAGTGGGGACTCTTGTCTACGGAAACGGTAGAAGAACTAATAAGAGTTTCCATTCAAATAATGTCCCCAGCGAGTGGGGACCCCAATTTAGAGGTATATGCCTCTCCAATGGATGACGTTTCCATTCAAATAATGTCCCCAGCGAGTGGGGACCCCTGCATTCTAAACCATTACCCTGTAAGAAGTCTAGAGGCAGTTTCCGAAGTTCAGAAAAAGCGATGGCTGAAATGGACTTTACCCCAGTCTGTCAAAGGCTCAAACCCTTATACAGCAAGCGACCGAGCTTCAGAACATTAGAATCACTATTTCAGCTATTTTGATTGAACTTCGGTAATAGTTAACTGGTGCATTAAAACAGCACTTAGGCAATGTTAAAGGCGATGGTCTTAACCTCTGACCCGTCACCCGTCAACCGTCAACGGTCAACAGTCAACAGTCAACAGTCAACAGTCAACAGTCAACCGTCAACCGTCATAGCACTTATAATCAAATCAACCTATACGTAAACTTTTATGACTAAATGGTTTAACACCGCTGGCCCTTGTCAACCGGATATACACTATACCCTACCCACCAGTGAACGGTTACCAGAGTTAAAACGCCTGATTGCGCAGCGCAATTACTTTGTTATCCATGCACCCAGACAAACCGGTAAAACTACTGCCATGCTGACCTTGGCACAGGAGTTAACAGCCAGTGGTAAATATACCGCCGTGTTACTATCCTTAGAAGTGGGTGCAGTATTTCCCCATGATCCTGGAACTGCTGAAAGAGCAATTTTAGATGAGTGGAAACAGTCGGTTAAATTTCGCCTACCAGCTAACCTACAGCCCACTACATGGCCAGAAGTGGGTAATGGTTCCCAAATAGGCACATTTTTAAGCACTTGGGCGGCTGACTCACCCTTACCCTTGGTGGTATTCTTAGATGAAATTGACGCTTTAAGTGATGAAACTTTAATTTCTGTACTGCGCCAGTTACGCTCTGGTTATCCCAATGACCCCCAAGGTTTCCCCCAATGTGTGGCGTTAATTGGGATGCGGGATGTCCGGGATTATAAGGTAGCTTCCGGTGGTAGTGATAGGTTAAATACCTCTAGTCCCTTTAATATCAAGGTAGAGTCTTTAACTTTAAGTAATTTTACTTTAGAAGATGTTACTAACTTATACGAACAACACACTCAAGCCACAGGGCAAATATTTACCGCCGAAGCTATTAACCACGCTTACTATTTAACACAGGGTCAACCTTGGTTAGTTAATGCGATCGCCCGTCAGGTTACGGAATACTTAGCAGAAGATGTGAATATTCCCATCACGGTAGATTTAATCAATCAAGCTAAAGATATCTTAATTCAAAGGCAAGACACCCATTTAGATAGTTTAGCCGAGCGACTGCGGGAAGATAGGGTAAAAGCAATCATAGAACCTATTTTAGCCGGGGAGGAATTACCCAATACACCGGAAGACGATCGCCGTTATCTGTTAGATTTAGGTTTAGTGATTCGCAGTAAAGAGGGTGGGTTAAAGGTAGCTAACCCCATGTATCAAGAGGTCATCCCCAAGGTGTTAGCTCAGGGTACTCAAGATAGTTTACCGATGATTCAACCTAGTTGGTTAACACCCACAGGGGAATTAAACCCGCAAGTTCTATTAGAAACTTTTTTAGACTTTTGGCGACAACATGGGGAACCGTTATTTAAAAGCACTCCTTACCCAGAAATTGCGCCTCACTTAGTATTAATGGCATTTTTACACCGGGTGGTTAATGGTGGTGGTAGCTTAGAACGGGAATACGCTATAGGATCGGGGAGGATGGATATATGTTTAAGGTATGGGGATGTGGTCTTAGGGATGGAATTAAAGGTATGGAAGCAGGGTAAACCTGACCCCTTACCCCAAGGATTAATACAGTTAGATAAATATTTATCAGGTTTAAATTTAGATACAGGATGGTTAGTAATATTTGACCGTCGCCCTGATTTACCCCCGATAAGCGATCGCACTACCACGGAAATAGCCCTGAGTCCTCAAGGGAGAAATATCACAGTTATTCGGGGGTAGGTTTGGATTTGTCAACCGTCAACCGTCAACCGTCAACCGTCAACAATCATAGAAGTTATAATCAAATCAACCTATACGTAAACTTTTATGACTAAATGGTTTAATACCGCTGGCCCTTGTAAGCCAGATATCCACTATACCTTACCCACCAGTGAACGATTACCCCAATTAAAACGCCTGATTGAGCAACAAAATTACTTTGTCATCCATGCACCCAGACAAACCGGTAAAACTACTGCCATGCTGACCTTGGCACAGGAGTTAACAGCCAGTGGTAAATATACCGCCGTCTTACTATCCTTAGAAGTGGGCGCAGTATTTCCCCATGATCCTGGAACTGCTGAAAGGGCAATTTTAGATGAGTGGAAACAGTCGGTTAAATTTCACCTACCAACTAACCTACAGCCCACTACATGGCCAGAAGTGGGTACTGGCTCCCAAATTGGCACATTTTTAAGCACTTGGGCAACTGATTCACCCTTACCCCTGGTGGTATTCTTAGATGAAATTGACGCTTTAAGTGATGAAACTTTAATTTCTGTACTGCGCCAATTACGCTCTGGTTATCCCCGTCGCCCCCAAGGTTTCCCCCAATGTGTGGCGTTAATTGGGATGCGGGATGTCCGGGATTATAAGGTAGCTTCTGGTGGTAGTGATAGGTTAAATACCTCTAGTCCCTTTAATATCAAGGTGCGCTCTCTGACTTTAAGTAATTTCACTTTAGAAGATGTAAAAAGTCTATACGAGCAACACACTCAAGCTACCGGGCAAATATTTACCCCCGAAGCCGTTAACCACGCCTATGATTTAACTCAAGGTCAACCTTGGTTAGTCAATGCTTTAGCCAAGGAAGTTACAGAGTATTTAGCAGAAGATGTGAATATTCCCATCACTGTAGATTTAATCAATCAAGCCAAGGATATCTTAATTCAAAGGCAGGACACCCATTTAGATAGTTTAGCCGAGCGACTGCGGGAAGATAGGGTTAAGGCGATTATTCAACCCATGTTAGCCGGTGAGGAATTGCCAGATGTACCTAATGATGATATTCGTTTTCTCCTAGATTTAGGATTGTGTCGCTATCATCCCATCAAAGGTTTAGAAATTGCCAACCCCATATATAGAGAGGTTTTACCTAAAGTTTTAGCCTATACCCCGATTATGTCTTTAGGAGTGATTGAACCTGAATGGTTGAGTCCTAGTGGTGAATTAATCCCAGAAAAATTGTTAGACTTATTCTTAGACTTTTGGCGACAACATGGGGAACCATTATTTAAAAGCACTCCTTACCCAGAAATTGCGCCTCACTTAGTATTAATGGCATTTTTACACCGGGTGGTTAATGGTGGTGGGAGCTTAGAGCGGGAATACGCTATAGGATCGGGGAGGATGGATATATGTCTGCGTTATGGGGATGTGGTCTTAGGGATGGAATTAAAGGTATGGAAACAGGGTAAACCCGACCCCTTGCAGCAAGGATTAATACAGTTAGATAAGTATTTATCAGGATTAAATTTAGATACAGGATGGTTAGTAATATTTGACCGTCGCCCCGATTTACCCCCGATAAGCGATCGCACTACCACGGAAATAGCACTGAGTCCTCAAGGGAGAAATATTACAGTTATTCGGGGGTAGGTTTGGATTTGTTGACGGTTGACGGGGGGTAAGCTCCCCGACTTCTTAGATAATTGGCATAATCTCATATAAGTCCAGAAGTCGGGGATCTGTGGAGGGGGTAAGATCCCCGACTTCTAGCAAAATTTATCACTACCCCACAAGCTCATAGTCAGAAGTCGGGGATCTGTGTGACAGGGGTTTTTAACCCCTGGCGGGGTGGGTGTTGACTGTGCTGGGTAAGATCCCCGACTTCTAGCAAAATTTATCACTACCGGACAAGATCATAGTCAGAAGTCGGGGATATGAGTAACGGTCAACCGTCATCTATATTACGGTGCTGAACTGAGTTAAATGTGCTTGTATCTGGGTTAAATCCCTGGTAGCATCAGGGGCGATCGCACCTTCAATTAATTTGTCACCAGGGAAAGCAGTAGAACCAAACAGATGGCGTACTATCATAATGCCATCGGAAAGGGCTTTAATTTCTCCATTCCCGTCAATATCTAGGTATTGGTTATCTACCCCTTGTTGTAAGTAGGCTTGAATTTCTGCTAGGTTGCGAGTAGCGTTAGGAGCGATCGCACCTTCAGTTAATTTTTCACCGGGGAAAGCAGTAGAACCAAACAGATGGCGTACTATCATAATGCCATCGGAAAGGGCTTTGATTTCTCCATTCCCGTCAATATCAAAATTCCACTCCTGCTTACTGACTAAAATCGGGTCTGCTTCTAGGCTATAACCAGGGGCTAAATTATCGGAACTAAGATTAAGTTGAGTTTCAGTAAAGTTACCAGTGGTGGTAAAGTTGAAATCCGCTAACTTTAACGGTAGGGTTTGGTTAGGCCAGTTACCAGCAAAGTCAGTATAGCCAAATTGGATAAACTTGTTAGTATTGGGGTCGTTGTCAAAGTCACTCGTATCATCTCGGTCTGATAGGGGAATAAATAGATTATTACTGAAGAGGTTTTCTACAGTTTGGAAATTCAGTTCATCAGAATTGTAGTGCAACCGCAGACTAATACCCGTGACGGTGTTGTCACCTGTGGAAGTCTTATAGAACAGGGGAATAGATACGTTACCGCCAGGAGCAGCAGTTAAATTGTCTAATGATGTAATTTGTTGGCGATCGCCCTCCACTGGTGGTGTATCATCATTCCTAATTGTCCCCGTAGCAGCAGCAGTGGTAATGGTGGCGTTACTAGGGTTAGAGAGGGTAACGGTAAAGGTTTCGTCTAGTTCTACTACCGTATCACCACTGACATTGACTGTAATTACTTGAGATGTTTCCCCATCTGCAAAGGTGACTGTACCTGATGGTAATTCTCCACCTTCAAAGTCATCAGCAGTAGCAGGGTTGTCACCTGTACCTGTAACTTCCCAGTTAGCACTACTTGTACCTGTATCCCCAGTGCGGGTAACTGTGAAGGTGAAGGCGGTAGTACCTGAGTCACCTTCTGACTGTATGGCGTTGGTGGGGGCGATTATCCCTATAGATGGTTGATCATTTGGGACTTGAGTAAACTGACTCACATCGATAATTTTTAACCCGCCCGCACTATCAGCCACATAGGCGTAGTTCCCCACTACTTGTACACCATAACCATAGTCAGAGGTATTGTAACCGCCGGTGCGGGTGGGGTTAGCGGGGTTGCTGATATCTATGATTTGCAATCCTTCATAACCATCAGCGACATAGGCGTAGTTCCCCACTACTTGTACATCCTGAGCCCAGCCAGTGGTATCGTAACCGCCGGTGCGGGTGGGGTTAGCGGGGTCGCTGATATCAATAATTTGCAATCCTGCACTCAGATCAGCCACATAGGCGTAGTTCCCCACTACTTGTACATCCTGAGCCCAGCCAGAGGTATCGTAACGCCCCGTGGGGGTGGGGTTAGCGGGGTTGCTGATATCAATGATTTGCAATCCTGCATCATTATCAGCCACATAGGCGTAGTTCCCCACTACTTGTATACCATAAGCCTCGCCAGAGGTATCGTAACCGCCGGTGCGGGTAGGGTTGGCGGGGTCGCTGATATCGATGATTTGCAATCCTGCAAACCCATCAGCGACATAGGCGTAGTTCCCCACCACTTGTAGATCCTGAGCTTTATAGGTATGATAATCGCCCGTGGGGGTGGGGTTAGTGGGGTTGCTGATATCAATGATTTGCAATCCTGCAAACCCATCAGCGACATAGGCGTAGTTCCCCACTACTTGTACACCCCAAGCAACGCCAGAGGTATCGTAACGCCCCGTGGGGGTGGGGTTAGCGGGGTTGCTGATATCAATGATTTGCAATCCTGCATCATTATCAGCCACATAGGCGTAGTTCCCCACTACTTGTACATCCCTAGCATAGCCAGAGGTATCGTAACGCCCCGTGGGGGTGGGGTTAGCGGGGTCGCTGATATCAATGATTTGCAATCCTGCATCATTATCAGCGACATAGGCGTAGTTCCCCACTACTTGTACATCCCTAGCATAGCCAGAGGTATCGTAACGCCCCGTGGGGGTGGGGTTAGCGGGGTCGCTGATATCAATGATTTGCAATCCTGCATCATTATCAGCGACATAGGCGTAGTTCCCCACTACTTGTACACCCACAGCAGAGCCAGAGGTATCGTAACCCCCGGTGCGGGTGGGGTTAGCGGGGTTGCTGATATCAATGATTTGCAATCCTGTAAAACCATCAGCCACATAGGCGTAATTCCCCACTACTTGTACACCCAAAGCAATACCAAAGGTATCGTAACCCCCCGTCAGGGTGGGGTTAGCGGGGTTGCTGATATCTATGATTTGCAATCCTGTAAAACCATCAGCCACATAGGCGTAATTCCCCACTACTTCTACATCCCAAGCAATACCAAAGGTATCGTAACGTTCGGTAAGTGTGGGGTTAGCGGGGTCGCTGATATCGATGATTTGCAATCCTGCACCACCATCAGCCACATAGGCGTAATTCCCCACTACTTTTACACCCAAAGCAGACCCAGAGGTATCGTAACGTTCGGTAAGTGTGGGGTTAGCGGGGTTGCTGATATGAATAATTTGCAATCCTGCTTCACCATCAGCGACATAGGCGTAGTTCTCCACTACTTCTACACCCCTAGCGTTAGAGGTATCGTAACGTTCGGTAAGTGTGGGGTTAGCGGGGTTGCTGATATCGATGATTTCTAAAGTATCTCCCACTGCGTAAGCATAGTTACCTACCACTGTGACAGCATTGGCAAAGCTTAACCAATCCCACATCCCTACTAAGGTTACTTCCATCTGATTTAAGACGTAGCTGGTAACATCAGTAACGGTGGAGGTATTACCAACCGCGTCTGTAGCGGTAATTCCCAGAGTCAAACTGTTAGGTGCGGTTTCAGAGTCGGTGGCTACAGCGGCCACACCTGCTGCTTGGCTTTTTGGAGCGATCGCCTGCGGAAGATTTGTTAATAAGTTATCACTTTGGTCATCATTTTGAATTGTCCCGGTAAGATTAAAGATGGTAATCGTGGCGTTATCGGAGTCTGATAGGGTAAAAGTAAAGTTTTCATCTGGTTCTACTTCTGTATCACCAGCAACATTGACTGCAATCTCTTGATATATTTCCCCATCTGCAAAGGTGACTACACCTGATGGGAATACTCCATCTGCAAAGTCATCAGCTGTAGCGGGGTTTTCTCCTGTACCTGTAACTTCCCAATTAAAAGTGCTTGTACCTGTGGTGTTCCCTGTGCGGATGACTGTAAAGGTGAAGGGGGTAAGTTCTTCATTACCTTCTGGTTGTACTCCATTGGTCTGGGCGATACTGATGAAGGTCGGTATTGATATTTCAGGTATTGATATTTCAGGTATTGATATTGGCGGTATTGATATTCCAGGTATTGATATTCCAGGTATTGATATTGGCGGTATTGATATTGCAGGTGTTGATATTACAGGTATTGATATTGGCGGTATTGATATTCCAGGTATTGATATTGGCGGTATTGATATTGCAGGTATTGATATTACAGGTATTGATATTCCAGGTATTGATATTTCAGGTATTGATATTACAGGTGTTGATATTACAGGTATTGATATTCCAGGTATTGATATTCCAGGTATTGATATTCCAGGTATTGATATTCCAGGTATTGATATTCCAGGTGTTGATATTACAGGTATTGATATTGGGGGTAAAGTAACTTCTGTAGTCTCACTTTCAGGTATAATATTTTCTAACAGCTTTGTCAATCCCATGTTAAGCATAATTCCTCCTAAGTAATTTAGTCAAATTTAGTCATCTATCCTAGAGTAGATATTCAAGAATATGAATCATAGCTCAAGGCGATCGCTATCTATCAGAGATGGCAAACCCGCCCTGTTCGGTGTGTTCCCTAATGGGAATCAAGGTGCTACTCCAGAATGTTTTGATAGGACTTTCTCCAGCTTGAGTAGGGGCAGCTATGGAATGTATAAAATTATCCTTGATTTTTATACTCATCATCAACCTTGGGCGATCGCCATGGGAACACAGCAAAACCTGTGATTATAGCCTATAAAACTCGATTCATGGATTAAATTACCGGATTTATGATACCACAATTAATTTAACTCTAATTGAAAAATGTATTTTTTTTACATTTGAAAACCTACATATACGATTTAAGTAATTTAGTCATCTATCCTAGGGTAGATTTTTGAGAATATGAATCATAGGTCAAGGCGATCGCGATGTAAGTATAATACATCGTCTTTCATCTGAGTGAGATAGAAAATGGCGGGCAAGATGCCCACCCCACAAGATTTATCATCTTAAGGTATGTTACTTTATTTACTTTACAAGTGCTGTAAGCATTAGATTAGCCGGGGAATGAATTCCCCGGCTAATAGCGAAAGTCCACTGAAAGTGGACTGGTGAGTTACATATAATACTTTAGGCAATGATTGTTAACCCTATTTATAATCTTATATAGCAATCCTAAATGATTCATGAACAATTTCTGTTCCCTGTTCCCTGTTCGGTGTGTTCCCTTTCCTCACTGATAATTTCTCAAGTCAAATAGGATGACTATATTTAACACTGAGTCGGATTTATCCGACTTTAACTATTAGACGCGCCCGAAGGTTGTTTAATAAGTGTTGATATGTAATTTTCATCACTAGCTGGGCAATATCCCCGACTTCTACGAAAGTTTATAGTTACCTGACAAGATCATGGTGAGAAGTCGGGGATATGAGTAACTAATAAAAGCGATCGCTTTGGACACGCACAGGGTAAAAGCAGCTTGACCTCGTTTCCATTCAAATAATGTCCCCAGGGAGTGGAGACCCCTCACCGCGGTAATGCGATCGCATATTCCCTAAAAGTTTCCATTAACCTCTGACCCGTCAACCGCCAACAGTCAACAGTCAACCGTCAACCGTCATCACAGTTATAATCAAATCAACCTATACGTAAACTTTTATGACTAAATGGTTTAACACCGCTGGCCCTTGTAAGCCAAATATCCACTATACCCTACCGACCAGTCAACGGTTACCCCAATTAAAACGCCTGATTGAGCAAGAGAATTACTTTGTCATCCATGCACCCAGACAAACCGGTAAAACCACTGCCATGCTCACCCTAGCACAGGAATTAACAGCCAGTGGTAAATATACCGCCGTCATGGTATCCGCAGAGGTAGGCTCTGCTTTTCCCGATCAGCCAGAAGTAGCAGAAAGAAGGATTTTAGATGCTTGGCAAGATGCTATTGACTGTTGGCTACCAACAGAATTACAACCACCTTTCTTAACTAATGGTAATCCACCTCAACGTATTGGCTCTTTCCTTAAATCTTGGGCAGAAACTTCTAAGCGCCCCTTAGTAGTGTTTATTGATGAAATTGACTCTCTGCAAAATCAAACTTTAATTAATGTCTTAAGACAGTTAAGGGACGGTTTCCCCCGTCGCCCCCAGAGCTTCCCCCAATGTGTGGCGTTAATTGGGATGCGGGATGTCCGGGATTATAAGGTAGCTTCTGGTGGTAGTGATAGGTTAAATACCTCTAGTCCCTTTAATATCAAGGTGCGCTCTCTGACTTTAAGTAATTTCACCTTAGAAGATGTAAAGAGTCTATACGAGCAACACACTCAAGCTACCGGGCAAATATTTACCCCCGAAGCCATTAACCACGCCTATGATTTAACTCAAGGTCAACCTTGGTTAGTCAACGCTTTAGCTAAGGAAGTTACAGAATATTTAGCGGAAGATGTGAATATTCCCATCACTGTAGATTTAATCAATCAAGCTAAAGATATCTTAATTCAAAGGCAGGACACCCATTTAGATAGTTTAGCCGAGCGACTGCGGGAAGATAGGGTAAAAGCAATCATAGAACCTATTTTATCTGGGGAAGAGTTACCCAACACACCGGAAGACGATCGCCGTTATCTGTTAGATTTAGGTTTAGTAATTCGCAGTAAAGAGGGCGGGTTAAAGGTAGCTAACCCCATGTATCAAGAGGTCATCCCCAAGGTGTTAGCTCAGGGTACTCAAGATAGTTTACCGATGATTCAACCCAGTTGGTTAACACCCACAGGGGAATTAAACCCGCAAGTTCTATTAGAAACTTTTTTAGACTTTTGGCGACAACATGGGGAACCGTTATTTAAAAGTACCCCTTACCCAGAAATTGCGCCTCACTTAGTATTAATGGCATTTTTACACCGGGTGGTTAATGGTGGGGGTAGCTTAGAACGGGAATACGCTATAGGATCGGGGAGGATGGATATATGTCTGCGTTATGGGGATGTGGTCTTAGGGATGGAATTAAAGGTATGGAAACAGGGTAAACCCGACCCCTTGCAGCAAGGATTAATACAGTTAGATAAATATTTATCAGGTTTAAATTTAGATACAGGATGGTTAGTAATATTTGACCGTCGCCCTGATTTAGCACCAATAAGCGATCGCACTACCACGGAAATAGCCCTGAGTCCTCAAGGGAGAAATATTACAGTTATTCGCGGATAACCTAGTCATTTATCCGTCAACGCTTCGACTCCCATCACCGACCACCGTCAACCTTCAACAAAACAGCTGCTAGCGATCGCTGTAACAAAAGCCATGAGTGTCCCCAAGGGATGGGGGCTTTTTCTGAGTTTTTTCTTCAGGTTGAGCTTGAGAATGCATTTCTTTTGGCTTCCAACAAAGCAAAATCTTTTTTCTTTGTGCCGCCATCATATTCCCAAGCGTATCCCTCTTCGATCATACGATCATTAAGACATACACCATCAACATATAACCTGCCAAGAATTCTACCATATTTCTCGGTGCTATCTGGAAGTTCTGTTTTGATCAGGATTTCTTTTTTCCCATCTAAATTCTTCTGAAGCCATTGTTTAACTTCAAGACCGAGTTTCTTTTCATAGGTATTACTTGTCCTGCATTCTGGGGTATCGACAGCAGCAAGACGAATTCGCTTAGTCAGGGAGATGTTAAAACCAAGATCAATATCAGCGTCAATGGTGTCACCATCTACAACTTTGTGAACTGATCTGATTTTATAAACGTAAGGTTCTTTGTCAGTCATATGATTAGAAGATTTTAAACTTCTGTCTATTTAGTTTGGAAATGTTTCCATGTAATTGGTGTCCCCTGGGCATGGGAATTACCCGATTTTAAACCCTGACAGTGTATAAGTCTAGAGGTAGTTGGCGATAGCGTGGCTTACCATAGGCGATCGCGCTTAAAATTTAGTAATTTATCCCCCATGAGTGAGAGAACTACCACGGAAATAGTCCTGAGTCCTCAAGGGAGAAATATTACAGTTATTCGGGGGTAGGTTTGGATTTGTCAACCGTCAACGGTATGGCTAACGCCACGCTATCGCTATCGACTCCGCTCACCGACCACCGTCAACGGTATGGCTAACGCCACGCTATCGCTATCGACTCCGCTCACCGACCACCGTCAACGGTATGGCTAACGCCACGCTATCGCTATCGACTCCGCTCACCGACCACCGTCAACAATCATAGAAGTTATAATCAAATCAACCTATACGTAAACTTTTATGACTAAATGGTTTAACACCGCTGGCCCTTGTCAACCGGATATACACTATACCCTACCGACCAGTGAACGGTTACCAGAGTTAAAACGCCTGATTGCGCAGCGCAATTACTTTGTTATCCATGCACCCAGACAAACCGGTAAAACTACTGCCATGCTCACCCTAGCACAGGAATTAACAGCCAGTGGTAAATATACCGCCGTCATGGTATCCGCAGAGGTAGGCTCTGCTTTTCCCGATCAGCCAGAAGTAGCAGAAAGAAGGATTTTAGATGCTTGGCAAGATGCTATTGACTGTTGGCTACCAACAGAATTACAACCACCTTTCTTAACTAATGGTAATCCACCTCAACGTATTGGCTCTTTCCTTAAATCTTGGGCAGAAACTTCTGTGCGCCCTTTAGTAGTGTTTATTGATGAAATTGACTCTCTGCAAAATCAAACTTTAATTAATGTATTAAGGCAATTAAGGGACGGTTTTCCCCGTCGCCCCCAGAGCTTCCCCCAATGCGTAGCCTTAATTGGGATGCGGGATGTACGTGATTATAAGGTAGCTTCCGGTGGTAGTGACAGGTTAAATACCTCTAGTCCCTTTAATATCAAGGTAGAGTCTTTAACTTTAAGTAATTTTACTTTAGAAGATGTTACTACATTATACGAACAACACACTCAAGCCACAGGGCAAATATTTACCGCCGAAGCTATTAACCACGCTTACTATTTAACACAGGGTCAACCTTGGTTAGTTAATGCGATCGCCCGTCAGGTTACAGAGTATTTAGCAGAAGATACCAATATCCCCATCACTGTAGATTTAATCAATCAAGCTAAAGATATACTAATTCAAAGGCAGGACACCCATTTAGATAGTTTAGCCGAGCGACTGCGGGAAGATAGGGTTAAGGCGATTATTCAACCCATGTTAGCTGGGGAAGAATTACCAGATGTACCTAATGATGATATTCGTTTTCTCCTAGATTTAGGATTGTGTCGCTATCATCCCATCAGAGGTTTAGAAATTGCCAACCCCATATATAGAGAGGTTTTACCTAAAGTTTTAGCCTATACCCCGATTATGTCTTTAGGGGTGATTGAACCTGAATGGTTGAGTCCTAGTGGTGAATTAATCCCAGAAAAATTGTTAGACTTATTCTTAGACTTTTGGAGACAACACGGGGAGCCATTATTTAAAAGCACTCCTTACCCAGAAATTGCGCCTCACTTAGTATTAATGGCATTTTTACACCGGGTGGTTAATGGTGGTGGTAGCTTAGAACGGGAATACGCTATAGGATCGGGGAGGATGGATATATGTTTAAGGTATGGGGATGTGGTGTTAGGGATGGAATTAAAGGTATGGAAGCAGGGTAAACCTGACCCCTTACCCCAAGGATTAATACAGTTAGATAAATATTTATCAGGTTTAAATTTAGATACAGGATGGTTAGTAATATTTGACCGTCGCCCTGATTTACCCCCGATAAGCGATCGCACTACCACGGAAATAGCCCTGAGTCCTCAAGGGAGAAATATCACAGTTATTCGGGGGTAGGTTTGGATTTGTTGACGGTTGACGGTTGACGGTTGACGGTTGACGGTTGACGGTTGACGGTTGACGGTTGACTGGGAAGATGTGTGATAACAATCATTGGATTAGCCGGGGAATGAATTCCCCGGCTAATAGCGAAAGTCCACTGAAAGTGGACTCTTGGGTTGACAAATCTTTATATTCAGCCCAAACGGGGCTTAATCATTAATTCGTTTCCATTCAATTGATGTCTCTAGGGAAACGTCAATTAATCCATACAATTCTCAATGCGATCGCGTTTCTCTTCTCACTGTTCGAGTGGGAAATATCCCCGACTTCTCTAAGAAGTCGGGGATCTTGTCCTAGGTTTCCATTCAAATAATGTCCCCAGCGAGTGGGGACTAACACTAACTAGCAAATCCTATTATATCAACTAACTGTTTCCATTCAAATAATGTCCCCAGCGAGTGGGGACATAAAATAATAATCTTAACAATTCAGGCGTTGTTAAGTTTCCATTCAAATAATGTCCCCAGCTAGTGGGGACATAAATATACGTAAAAACACTTGACATATACGTATAAGTTTCCATTCAAATAATGTCCCCAGCGAGTGGGGACCCTTGCATTTTAAACCATTACCCTGTAAGAAGTCTAGAGGCAGTTTCCGATAGCGATAGCGTGGCGTTAGCCAGGTTCAGAAAAACCGGCGGCTGAAATGGACTTTACCCCAGTCTGTCAAAGGCTGAAACCCTTATACAGCAAGCGACCGAGGTTAATCGGCACTCGTCAGATTGACGATGTCAGAACATTAGAATCACTATTTCAGCTATTTTGATTGAACTTCGGTAGTAGTTAACTGGTGCATTAAAACAGCCCCTAGGCGATGTTAAAGGCGATGGTCTTAACCTCTGACCCGTCAACCGTCAACATTTGTACTGTTAGAGTTAACACCTAGTCGGATTTATCCGACTTTAGCTATCAGACAGGGGTTTTTAACCCCTGGCGGGGTGGGCGTTGACTGTAGGCGATCGCTGCTGTGGGTGTTGACTGTGCTGGGTAATATCCCCGACTTCTAGCAAAATTTATCACTACCCCACAAGCTCATAGTCAGAAGTCGGGGATATGAGTCACCCAGTCGGATTTATCCGACTTTAGCTATCAGACAGGGGTTTTTAACCCCTGGCGGGGTGGGCGTTGACTGTAGGCGATCGCTGCTGTGGGTGTTGACTGTGCTGGGTAATATCCCCGACTTCTAGCAAAATTTATCACTACCCCACAAGCTCATAGTCAGAAGTCGGGGATATGAGTCACCCAGTCGGATTTATCCGACTTTAGCTATCAGACAGGGGTTTTTAACCCCTGGTTCTTCTGACACTGACTTAGACTAAATAACTGGTGTTGGGAACGATGGGAAAGAAGGCGTATTCATACCAAGCAGTCCAGATAAAACTTCTAATCCATCTGTGATATTTCTCAGCACTGATTTGATAGTTAAATTCTCCCTCAGAGATATCAATAGAAGATAGATGAGAATTACAACCGCAACCATGATGATAGGTAAAACCATATTTAGAGGCGATGCTTTGCACTTTCATTTGCACAGCAAAAACTTTACCCGCGTGTAAGACAGCATCCCAAGAGCGTTTGTGTGCTATATCACGTTGATCAAAGCGTAAAGCTCGTTCTTCAAATATATGATCTCGGTAAATTGGCGCGAGGTGGACATGATAGAAACTAGCGGGTAGTTCGTAGCCAAACTCATCAAACAGTTCTCTACCTATGAGTGCGACTTTCACCTCATGGGCGAATTCTCTACCCTGGGATTTTACATCTGCGAGAACTTGTTTAAAATCTGGATAGCTAGAAATCAAGAAATCATGACCATAAAATTCTAGGGTTTCATAACCTAGTTGACCAAATAGCTGGGAAAATGCTGATTTAAAAGGCGCTAATTCTGGACGTTCACTAAATAAGTCTACATCACCCCGCCCCAGTTTATATTGGAATAACTGAGCCATTTCTACGTAAGTCTGGGGGTGATCTAGTCCCACATTTGCAACCCCTGCGGCTATATTTTGCCATATGGGAGGTAATTGGGAGACGGGGACGGCGTTTTCTCCAGCAATGATTGGAATATTAGGAGCTGTAATAACTTGCATAAGTAATCCCGATTATAATTTGTTGGCTGGAAAATTAACAAATATAGCATTTACCATGCTCGTGAGGTACATTTTTTTTAGTTTGAGGGAACAGGGAACACCGGAACAGGGAATTGGTGTGTACTTCATGAGCCTGAAAAAGGCTTTAAATCTTGGAGATAGCCGGAAACACTCTGACAGTATGGTGAATATATGACAAAAAAACTGTTACATAGAATACTAATTGCTGAGGTTTAATTCAACGCTGGCAGATTTTAGCTATGTATAATACCCGAAGGTTGTCATGGTTCCCGATGTTTGGAAGTCAAAATGTATGTGTGTTTATGGGTGGTTAATCTGAGTAGTAGCCAAGTTATTAGTTATAATTGGGGTAATTGAGGTTTTATGAGTTCTACTTTAGAATTAGTTATCGGCTGGTTGTATCCTCGACTGATGAGTACCTATGGCGATCGCGGTAATGTGATTACCATCGAACGTCGCGCCCAGTGGCGGGGGTATAATGTGAGGGTGGTTCCCCTAGACCAAAATTCTACCGCTGCTGATATTCGCAGTGTAGATATTATTGTTGGTGGTGGCGCACAGGACCGCCAACAAGAAATTGTCATGCGCGATTTACAGGGCGCAAAAGCGGAGGCTATGGGTGATAAAATTCACAATGGTACACCGGGAGTATTTACCTGTGGTTCTCCCCAACTGTTGGGTAAATATTACGAACCTGCTTTAGGGAAGCGGATTGAAGGTTTAGGAATCTTTGATTTAGTCTCTGTACATCCCGGTGAAAATACTCAACGCTGTATTGGTAATTTGGTAGTTGAAGTTACAGCTAATCGCTTAGGGCGGGAATTAGCAGAGATGACCGGAACTAAACCCTATTTAGTGGGTTTTGAGAATCACGGGGGACGCACTCGCCTAGGTGAAGTGGAAGCTTTGGGGCGTGTGGTCTATGGTTTGGGTAATAATGGTGAGGATGGGACTGAGGGCGCATTTTATCAGAATGCGATCGCCACTTATTCCCACGGTCCTCTGTTACCTAAAAATCCTTTTGTCGCTGACTGGTTGATTCAAACTGCTTTGCGGCTGAAGTATCAACAGGCGATCGCCTTGTCACCACTAGATGATAGTCTAGCCTTACAAGCGCGATCGGCAATGTTAAAGCGGTTAAACCTCAGTTTAACACATTCGGTTTAACCGTGGATAGAAGTTTCCAACCCATCCCTGGGGATGGGTTTGGGGGTGGGGTTTTTAACGTTTCGCGAATTTCTTGGTGACTTTGCGTAAACGAATTGATTCCGGTGTGACTTCCACCAATTCATCTGAACCAATGTACTCTAAAGCTCTCTCTAAACTCATTTCTATTGGTGTTTGCAATTGTACCAGTTCATCCCCACCGGAGGCGCGGTGATTGGTTAATTGCTTGGTTTTACACACATTTAACTCTAAGTCTTGGGGGCGATTATGTTCTCCAATAATCATACCCTTATAAACTTTGGTTCCGGGAGTGATAAAGAATGCGCCTCTATCTTCTGCGTTTTTCATGGCGTAGAATGTAGAAACACCTTCTTCAAATGCAATCAGAACCCCTTTGTTCCGGGTTTCAATGTCACCGGTGATGGGACGATAATCATGGAAACTGTGGTTCATAATCCCTTCACCACGGGTTAACCGCATGAATTCACCCCGGAAACCAATTAAACCCCGGGCGGGAATGATAAACTCTAACAGGGTGCGACCATTCCCAATCACTTGCATATCTTGCATTTCGCCTTTGCGTTGTCCTAGGCGTTCAATACAGCTACCTACTGCATCTTCGGGAACGTCCAGCGCTAGGAGTTCAAAGGGTTCGCAAGGTTGACCGTTGATTTCTCGGTAAATTACCTGTGGTTGAGATACTTGGAACTCGAAACCTTCTCGGCGCATGGTTTCGATTAAAATCCCCAAATGTAATTCACCCCGACCGGAAACTTGGAATTTATCGGGGGAGTCAGTTTCTTCTACTCGTAGGGCGACGTTAGTTTCTAATTCCCGCAACAGGCGATCGCGTACCTGTCTGGATGTTACCAGTTTACCTTCTTGACCGGCAAAAGGTGAATCATTCACCCAGAAAGTCATTTGTAAAGTGGGTTCATCCACTTTAATTAAAGGTAAAGCTTGGGGTTCGTTGGGGTCGGTAATAGTCTCGCCAATATAAGCATCACCAAAACCAGCTACCGCCACAATATAACCCGCGGTGGCTTCTTCCATTTCCACCCGCTTGAGTCCTTCAAATCCCATTAATTTGGTAATTTTGGACTTGACAATAGTACCATCTTCCTTTACTAAAGCCGCCTGTTGTCCAGTGCGGATAGTACCATTATGGATTCTACCAATCACAATCCGTCCCAGATATTCCGAATAATCTAGGGTGGTGACTTGCAATTGTAGAGGTTTGTTAATATCCCCTACAGGAGGTGGAACGTGTTGTAAAATGGCATTAAACAAAGGCTGCATATCTACCGCTTCCCCTTCCATGGTTTCCTTGGCGTAACCGCCCATACCAGAAGCAAATAGATAGGTAAAATCACATTGGTCTTCATCTGCACCTAATTCTAGGAACAGATCCAAAACCTTATCTACAGCCACATGGGGGTCACCCTGGGCGCGGTCAATTTTGTTAATCACGACAATGGGGCGCAGTCCCTTTTCTAACGCTTTTTTCAATACAAAGCGCGTCTGGGGCATAGGACCCTCATTAGCATCTACAATTAACAGACAACCATCCACCATACCTAGTACCCGTTCCACTTCGCCGCCAAAGTCGGCGTGTCCGGGGGTATCCACAATGTTAATTAATGTGTCTTTGTAGCGAACAGCTGTATTTTTAGAGAGAATGGTAATACCCCGCTCCCGTTCTAGGGCGTTGGAGTCCATGACACAATCCGGAACGTCTTCACCTTCTCGGAAAATACCAGATTGTTTGAGGAGCGCATCAACCAGGGTAGTTTTGCCGTGGTCAACGTGGGCGATGATGGCGACGTTGCGAATTGGGAGCGTCATAGGAGCTTTTAGTGAACTCAAGAGGGGGTTTTCAGTTTTCAATGTCAATACGAGTCGCTGTAACAGAACTATTGTTAATTAGCAACTTCTGTAAAGAACCTTTAATAATTCTAGCTTAATTGTCACAATTCCGGGGGGTTTTCTGTAAACTTCTCCAGAAATAAATATGTTCATCCCTAGGTTATCTATCAAGTGCGTCTTAATTAATACCAAATTTATTTCACTTGCAACCAACTAAATATCTGTCTTACCTCTAACCGCCAATCTTTTAACACATCAAGCACAGGTAATATATCAGTATTGTATTTGACCTCTGGTAATTGTTGAGGTTGAAATACCATCACGGATTTATCATTAGGGTCAATAAACCAACCTAACTTAGTCCCCTGCTGCATACAAAAAATAATTTTATTAATTACGTAATTTGGCGATTGGTCGGGTGATAAAATTTCAATAGTCCAATCTGGATAACTTTCAAACTTATTGGCAATTTCTCCATCTTCATCGGTGGGGATGCGTGACCATGCAAATACAGCAATGTCCGGCACTAAAGAACCTCCCCCAAAGGTGCAGCGTAATTCAGTTAGTGCTAAGGCTTATTTTTGGGGTTCACCCACCTGATTAATATTAGTTGATAAACAAGTTTGGATTCTGCTATGTTTCCCTTGGGGCATTGGTTTTTGGTAGATGCAGCCATCAATATACTCCCTGGGCGGTTTAGTATCTGATAATTTCAGAAATTCTCCCAGGGAGATATCGCCAGTTACCTGAGTTGACAGTTCCATCAGCAATTACTCCTGTAGGCAAACCATAACCCCACCCTCAAGACTATTGAGCCTTTTTGTCCAAGATATTTTATACTATATCAAACTTTAACCAAATAAAAAAATAATATTAGTAATAATCTTTACAATACCCCAAACGGTTATTATTAAAGCTTTTCAGCCCTAGGTAAGATATTTTGGTAATATTTGCTGTTAATAGACAGATATGAACTAAATCTTTTAGGATACTGATATCGGCAACACAGATAAAATACTAATGTCAACAGAGTATTGGCGGGCGAAAATTTGGGGTTTACTCCATGACCCTGTGTTAAAAGCCTTACACAACAACAGCGGTAGGGGTGGGAACAGCTTCTATGAGAAACTAGAAGCAATGAAACCTTGGGTTGAGATTAATAGAATACCTGAAGAATCAGCTGGGAAAGTATTAAAAAATATACTTTTAGCTGACTATATCGCCTCCGCTAGTGACAGAGCAGCCATAGGTAGTGTAACAGCTACGATCAACTATGCTCCGGGGAAGAATCCTGAGAAGGGCTTAGATATTACTCATTTATTATCTGGTGCAACCCAAGAATTTAAGATTAGAGAGCATCAGACCTTAATCACATCTCCACGTAAAGACTATTTAGCAGAAAAAGAGCAACAATTATTACAACTCATACCGAAAGAACTACAAACCGCAGATATTACAGATAATATTGCCCAGATTAAGAAATTATATTGGTGGTTATGGCGTTGTTTACCCCAAGCAACCTGTGACTTATTTAATGATAGTTCATTAATGTTAATGCCGGCGGAAACCAGATTACCCGATGCTTCCATCTGGAGTCATGTAAGCATGACCTCAGCTTTAGCTGGCGCATTAGCAGGATATGACCTAACCCTAGAACAAGTCAAACAGTGGCCGAGAAATCAACCAGTATCTCATCCCTACCTAGCAGTATTTAGCTTTAGTCCGGTACAAGAACTAATCAAGGCCAGTCGCAAAATGCGGGATTTTTGGGCTGGTTCGTGGTTGTTACATTATCTTTCAGCCAAAGTTTGCTGGAAACTGGCTAATCAATATGGACCAGATAGTTTACTTTATCCCAGTCTTTACCAACAACCACTGATTGACCATTGGTTACTACAAACATATCCAGAATATCAGCAGTGGGTAACCGCACCGACAGCAGAATCATTACTAACCGCAGGTTTCCCTAATGTTATAGTTTTAGTTTTGCCTGAAGCTAAAGTTAAAGCCGCCATGCAAACAGCCCAACAAACTCTGCTCGCTGAATGGCAACATATTAGTAAATTAGTTCTAGAAGAACTACAAAACGAACGTTATTGGATGAGAAACCTAGATGCTAATCATAGCACTTGGGAAGGTTGGTTACAATCCCAATGGCAGTTTTATTGGACTGCTTTACCGATTGGGAAAGAAGGTGAGGAATTTAAGATTTCCGCTGCTGAAAATAAAGATCAAGAATTGCAAGAATGGTGTGAGGTACAAAACAAAACCTATAATTTACATCAACCGGTGACAGGTGAGGGAGTTAAATTATTTAAAGACCAAGAATTAAAATTACTGCGGGAAGCATATAAAAAACGTTGGGAAAAGCAAAAACGAGGCTTTAGTGCTAATGTTGGTTCATGGTGGGGATATATATTTGATGCTACTCGTGCAAGTTTAGCATCTGTGAAAAATGCTAGAAATTGGGAAATACCCACAGCATTTGGTCCGCGGTCTACAATTTCTGGTATTGGTCCTGTGGTCAACCCTGGTAAGGACTGGACAACAGAAGGGGATACTAAAAGATTGTGGTCAAGACAAGCTGGTTTATTTGATGGTACAGAACAGTTAAACGCGACGGAAACCCTTAAACGCGGTTTACCAAAAATTATCGGCGAATTATTAGGAGTACCTGATTTACAAGTATCCTATCCTGATTTAACTTCTGGAGTCGCGGGGTATTTGAAGGTTAATCAGGGTCAGTCTGAACATGAAAACAATTTTAACCAGGCTTGTCAAGCTATAATTAGCAGGTTTACCGACACCAAAACAATGCTCCAAGATATGCGCGGTAAATGGGGTATTCCTTGGAGAGATAAACAAAATACTCCTAAACAATATCATCCCCGTCTACTCAATTCTGGGTGGTTAGTGGAGGAGTTGGAAAATGGGAAGGAATTTAGAATTGAATATACTCAAGCCTGGAATCAGATTATTAGTCAATACTATCCCCAAAATAACCCTTCTAGCTGGTATGTGTTAGCCGCTGGTGATGGTGATGGGATGAGTGAATGGTTAAAAGGGGCGAAGATGAAAGCCTATAAGGAATATATTCCCTCTGGTTTGGAGGTTGATTTAGAGAATTTCCCCCAATTCCTAGAACTGAAAAAACGCATGGGACCTAGTACCCATAATGCCTTAAGTCGCGCTTTACTAGATTTTTCTAATCAACTTGTGCCTTACCTCACAGAATGTCGCTATGCTGGTAAACTGATTTATGGTGGTGGTGATGACGTTCTAGCCTATACGAATCTGTGGGAATGGGACGAGTGGTTATGGGATATTCGCCAATGTTTCCAAGGTGGAGAAGACCCCAAGGATGAATTTAGTAATGATGGTGATTATTGGCGGTATAAAGGTAATAGCCAGCAGTTAGTTGACCGTCCTCTGTTTACTATGGGGAGCGCAGCTACTATCAGCTTTGGTATTATCATCGCCCATCATTCGGTTCCCCTAGCGATCGCCTTAGAAAGTCTCTGGGAAGCAGAAAAAAAAGCTAAAAAACATCACAGTCCTGAAGGTGCAAAAAAGGATGCTGTACAGGTGCGGGTACTATACGGTAATGGTAACACCTTACAGTCAACGGCAAAGTTTGAAGTTTTTCATCAATGGCAAATATTAATCAGTGGGGAAGAAGACAGCGCCCTATTTGAACAAGCTGCGAGTTTGTGGAGTCAACACCCAGCGCCTAATTCTGAGGCTATTTTACCTTGGACGCAGGTATTTTGCGATCGCCGTGACCAGTTCCAAAATAATCAAACTGCAAAAGCCGAGTTTCAACAAAGATTAGCAGCATTTCTCAACCTTCTGTTTACAACCACTCAAATTACTCATCTTAATGATGAAGTAGAGAACTGGTTAAAACTTGCAGCATTTGTCAAACGTAACCGCCATATTAAAATAGGAGGTGGTCGTTAATGTATTGGTACAAACTCACACCTTTAGATATATTAATGTTACGGGATGCTAAACCCTTTTCACCACAGGAAAGGGCTTGGGCCGGGAGTGTATTTCCTCCTAATGGTCATGCGATCGCCGGAGCATTGCGGGGACTTTTAGGAGAGAAAAAAGAGTTTCGTTTAACAGGTCCGTTGCTCTGTCGTCAAAACCAGGGAGAGAATACCTTATATTTTCCTCGTCCCCTAGGATTTGTCAAATCTATCCCCCTGGTGCCACTAGTATGGGAAGATGAATCTCATGTGCATAATGCATTGTGGGATCATAATCAACCTTGTCCTTTAGTTAAACCCGCTGATGCATCTAGAGATGATGACGAATACAATTCAGCTAAGGGTCAAGCTGATGACTTCAGACAATATCTACCTTATGAAGTTGTTAAAGATTATCTCAAAACAGGGAAGATTAAAGAAAAAGATTGGTTAGTAGAGAGTGGTAGGCATGAAGATGAACCTTGGACTATAGAAACCCGTTCTCATAATAGCCTAGAGCCGGGAACTAGACAAGTTAAAGATGCTGATGGTTATTTTGTAGAAAACGCCATTCGCCTCCGTCCTCATTGGAGTTTAGCCATCGGTGTTAATGAGGAATTACCAACACCTAATACCATGAGATTGGGAGGGGAAGGACACCGGACAATGATAGAATATTGTCCAGAATTAACACAACAATGGGTAGAACTTCAAGGAATTTCCCAGGAGAATTTCCAATCTACTCATAAATCTATTGCTTATTTAATTACCCCTGGGGTATTTGAACGTAAACACCGCATTAGAAATAACAGGTTTACATCTTTATGTCGTCCCTATCCCTGGGAATGGAAATTAATAAATGGTAAATTTGTTACCATGGCTACTGACAAGCCAGTACCTATTAGTTGCCGTATTCGCGGTAAATATACTGAGAATAATAGCATTCCTGCACCTCAAGTATTTGCAGCACCGCCGGGAAGTTTGTATTTTTTGAATCAACCCCAAGGATTATTTCAGGATGATTACCCGAATTGTGTAAATCATTGGCGACGGTTGGGTTATTCCGAAATGCTGTGGATTGAATACAAATAGCAATCAATTAAGTTAGGTAACATCATCATGAAATCGATTTATTTATATTTACTGTCACCATTACATACAGGTGGGACAACTCAAGAAGGTAATTTACTGGGAATTGCGCGGGAGTCACATACTAATTTACCTTATATTCCTTCTAGTACCATGCGCGGTAAAATCCGTTCTCTTGCAGAGAAAAGCATTCAAGCTCAATTATTTGGTACAGATTTAAAAGATGGTAAATTAGAACAAGGTGATATTTGGATTGGTGACGCTTCTATATTGTGGTTACCAGTACCATCTCTCAGCCATAGTGTGGTGTGGGTGAGTTGCCCTATGTTATTACAAAGATGGCAACGATTACAAGGCGGTAATTTAGGTCATTTAACTATCCCCCCAGAATATAGCTGTAATTTCGCTGCTGTTAACTCTGCTATTTACCTCAAAGATGCCATTATTAAGGCGGAAAACTTAAAAAAATGGGATAAGTGGGCAGATTTTGTCCCTAAATCCTCGCCCACAAGTTCAATTAATCGCCTGTTAGTTTTACCTGATAAACATTGCGGTACATTAATTCAAATGAGTTTATGGCGACAGGTAAAAATTAAATTGGATGAACATAAATCTGTAGATGGTGGTTTTCGCTATGAGGAAGCTATCCCCCCAGATACATTAATGTATTTACCCTGGGGTATGACATCCCAAGCGAATGGAAGATCACAAAACTCCTGCTCTGAGTTTGAAACATTATTAGCTGGTAATACCATTGTGCAAATTGGTGGACAGGAAAGTTTAGGACGGGGATTTGTCCAACAGTGGATGTAGAAATTAACAATTATGAAATTAATTACAGGAATTAATTGATATGACCTTTGACCCCAGAACTCTCGCTAGTCCGATTTATGACGCTTTAAATAATTTGCGCGCTCTCCCTAATCAAGATGTTGATCGTTTGAGACAACAAAAAAGTCAAGCAGTTGAACTTTATACCTATCTTTCTACCTGGGGAATGATGCGCCCTAAGGCTGAAGAAACAGCCTTGGGTAATAATATGGAGGGTAAAAAGCAGGTGGTGAAGAAGTTTTTTCAGTGTTTAGAAGAGGTTTCAGGAGTACGAAATTTAGTCGGCGATCGCGGTTTAGATACTTTAAGAAAACTCGGTACAGATGAATATTTAGGTTTAACTGGGTTAGGTCTAGCTTTAGCACAGGAATTTAGTTTTTGGGCGACTGCTATTTATGCAGATATTAAGGGAGAATAAAAATCATGGTATTTGAAAGACCAAAAACAAAGAGTTCCAAAAACCCTACACCCCAAGCAGTTAATAGACCTAATTCTAATCGTGGTGGGGGTGGTGGTCATGGTGGAGGTGGTGGTCATGGTGGGGGTGGTGGTCATGGTGGAGGTGGTGGTCATGGTGGGGGTGGTGGTCAACCTTCCCCTTGGTTAAACCCTGAAAATCCACCGCAACCACATAAAGAAGCTAGTTTTGTTGAGTATTTACGCTGGATGCGATCGCCTGACGGTGAAAATAAAGATATCACCAAATTGCAGATATTACAATTGGCAGAACAGGGAAACTACCGCGATCGCTTACAACAACTAACCCAGCGCACAGAATTAATCGCCCAAACTAGCTTTAAAGTGCAATGTCCTTGGCGCATCAGAGTAGGTGGACACCGCGGACCAGAAAGTATTTTATTACCAGCTTTCGATGCTTTGGGTTTACCATACATTCCTTCTAGCACTTTAAGGGGTGTAGCTAGAACCCAAGCTATTCGGGAAATTATCACCCAACAAGGAATTTCTTGGAAAGACGCAGAAAAACAAGTTGCGCCTTGGTTTGGCTCCTTAGAAACCACAAACCTCAACCAACGCTCTGGTAAAGTTGTCTTTCTCGATGCTTATCCCCTCCCTCAACCAAATGAGAATGTGTTAGCTGTAGATATGGCTAATAACATTTGGCAATGGGAAGGTAACACAACAGTATATAGTCCTAATCCTAACCCATTTTTGAGTTTAGAAAAACCTTTTTTTCTCATTGGGTTACGTTTAGCTAGCGGTTGTACAGATGAGCAAATTTTAGAAAAAGTTAAACAGTGGTTAACTGCAGGTTTACAAGGGGGAATTGGTTCCCAAGTCAATAGTGGTTACGGTCAGTTAAACCGCGCTGGTAGAATTATCCCCCAAAGTGAATTTTTCCGAGTTAAATTTACTTTAGAAGGTCAATTAATTCATGGGAGGAAAAAATTTAGCAATGTTAATCAACCCTTGAACCACCAAGGTAGAGCAAATACAATCAATCATGCAGAAGTGAGACCGGTAGCGTTTAAATCCATGCTCCGTTATTGGTTTAGAACCTTGGCTTTAGGGGTTTTAGAAGCGGGACAAGTTCAAACCTGGGAAGGTAAAATATTTGGGACCATTACCCCTCCTAAAAAAGAATTGGGGTGGTTAATGGTGAGGGTATTAGATGGTAGAGTCACCCAAAGGGAAGCTAAAAATCAACAAGATGATCCTGGGCAACAAGAAGGTATTTTAACATTAAATTACTCCCCAGAGATACCAAAAAATCAGCAAGAAAACTTAAGCAAACTAGGGAAAAACTTGACTTGGTTAATGTTCCATTTAGGTGGTGTTGGTCAGGGAGCCAGAAGACCTTGTTATTCTCGCTACAATAATCAATATGCTCCTTGGTGGCGTGGTTCTACCCTCATACCAGAGAGTGAAAATTCATTTTGGAAATTACCAGAAACTCCTAGGGAATTTCAAAAACTCTTTAAACAGCGACTCAGAGATTTTTATCAAGCATTCCAAAGTTTAGGCGCTAATTGTAATTATCAGCAACTACAAAACTCTGGTACAGCTAACTCTTCTACTTGGCGTGAAGCATTAGATATTAATGCCAAAATTGTAGTAGTTAGCGGTGACACAAACACCAATAAACCCTATCCACTGCATATTTTACATCAACGGTTTCACCAATTAGAAGATGCTGACTACACTAAGGCCAAAAACCTCTGCGGTGGCGTTATAACAGATTACCCCAATCATACTCAACGTAAAGTAGTTCCTTCCCCCATATGGATTGCAGATTTAGACGAATATCAAGTAGTAACCGTATTTGGAGCTAATGCAGACCCCCGGAAACAATATTTACAAACTTTAGAAAATTCTTTACAAATTTTCCCCCTATGAGTGTCAATAATTCCCATCACGTTGATACCTTAATTATTACCGTAGGTACTCGACAAATAGGCTGGCGCTGCAAAGATCATATTATTCGTTCCTTTGGTGCTGATGGTAATATTGGTTATCCCTCCCATATCACTCAACTGTATCAAGAATTGGGAATAGAACGGGGTGTACATCTAGAAAATGACAAAACCTACCCCTGTAGTGCTAAAGACCTGGGACAGCGTTATTATGAATACTGCAAGGAATGGTTAGGGGGTGATTTTAGCCCTGTGGAATTACTCCTAGATCAAAATATAATTGACCAAGGGGTGAAGCAAGGTTTAAAACATATTATCCTGTGGGGAACTGACCAACCAGAAACAGTTTCTTGGTTCCATCGTCGTCTTGATACGGTGTGGATAGCAGAGTTAATGAGGGGGAAAATTATCAGTTTATATCCTCAACTGAGAGTTGATATTCACGCGCCTAAAATTGTCGCTAATGATAATTATGCTATTCGTCAAGAATTGGAATTGTTAGTTTTAAAGGAAGCCTTAGATAGTTTTTCGCCCGATAACAAACAAGAGTTTGTTTTGTGGATACAAAATAAAGGTTGTGCACCTGCGATCGCATCTTCTGTGGAAATTTGCGCCGCTGCTCTGGTGCGTCAGTGTCAGGTATTCAATGCTAGTCCTGATGACCCTAGGGAATTTTTCACCACATCAGAAAATGGTTTAGTTAGCGCTAATCATTCCCAAAGCTTCCAACTCATCCCCATGGGAGAATATTTTTGGTCTTTGGAACGGTTACGGATTATCTCAGCTTGGGAAAGAGGGGATTTTGTGGAAGCTCAACTGTGGTTGAGGATTCATCAAAACAAGTACGAACTACTATATAAATTAGCTGGTTTTTTAGCAAAGTATAGTAACTGGGAATCTCATGATCAGGATTTTTTCCGCAAGTTAAAAGAATGGTTAAATTCTCGCCATGTCAGTAAAACCGTGGATGGGGAACAGCTTCAAGCTTGGAATACACAGTTAGATATCATGCAAGGTGATGATTTAACTAAATTATGGGAGTCTACAATTATTATAGATTTATCGGTACAACGGGAGAACTACACCACAGCCTTTATTCAATTCGCGCAGATTTTGGAACGGTTACTTTACATTCAGTCAACAAGACAAAATTGGGCTAGGAGGGGTTGGAAACCCCAAAGAAGCGATGAGCCATCACTTAATGATTTAATTCAAGGTTGGTGCGATTATCAAAGATTTAATCAAAATCATCAATGGTCAAAATTATTAACCGCCATTAGGGAAAAACGCAATGAGGTAATTCACGAAGGTAAATCTATCACCTTAAGAGATATTCGTCACCTGTGGAATAATAATAACTTTCCCGTGAGATTTCCCGAAACACCAGAGATCATTAAAAACTTAATGATGGATGTCCTCAAAGAAATTATTCCCCCCCCTAGCGTCAATCAACTGTTAATGCGATCGCTCTATCAATGGGGACTAGACTACCTCAAAAACTCTACTTAGGGGATGTTTCAAAAGTTATGATTAATGTATCAAATATTGTTTGACCCCACCCTAACCCTCCCCTTACAAGAGGAGGGGACTGGATTTGATTGTTTTTTGTGTGTTCGGTGTGTTCCCCCTCTTAATACACTATATTACCATAGCGAGAAACTAAAGCCTGAGCCGATAAACGATGCTTTTCTACCAACTGCGGTGGAGATAAAACCTGAGCTTTATCTAAAAACCGATTTACCCACAAACTAAACTCATTTAAAGACCGGGGTGGGAGACTCACTTGATAGTCTATATAACTGTAGTTACCCGTGTTCCTGTCAACCAGTCCAGGAGTAATTACTTGTTTGACATGACGTAACTCACCCTCTAAAATAAATGCTGATACTGGGGAGAAAAACCGCACCTTCACAGTAATAAATGGTAAATTTCCCTCTAGTTCTAAGTTTTGGTCTTCTAGTTCCCCTAAACTTAAACCCCAGCCATTTTCCAGTAGTGTCTCAGCTTTGGTTAAACTTTCTTTTTGTTTTTCTAACCCCCGCGCTGGTATTTTCAGGAGTTCACAGTAATTACTAAAACGATTTAAACGCCCAATTACTAAATGGTCACTAGCACAAGCTTCATAAAGTAAATACCAAGCCACATCATGGTAAATTAACTGTAAAGGAAAAACTCTAAAATATCCAATGCGGTTAGAACCATAAAAGTCTTTACTGCGGTAAATTTCTACAGCTTGTCCTTGAATAATTGCCGTTTCGATTAATGATAACTGATGAAATAAAGTATCCCGGTTTTCCCCCTTGTATGCCATTTCTTCCGGGTCAGTATAGACAATAGCACGATTGAGGTATTGGCGAGTGGGGTAAAAAAATTCCCCCTTCATTTCCATATCTAAACCCCGTAATCTCTTACTGACCGCTTCATAAACCCGTCTGACTTGAGCATCACCTTGATATTCTGCTTGGGAAGCCAAAGCATTAAAAGCTATTTTTAACTCTGTAGTGGAGAGCGCACCAGTACCCAGGTAATAACCCCAGCGGTACATCCGGTCTCCGAGTATACCATAACGCCGGAGAGTTTCTAAATCTTTACGCAGGGTGGGGACAGACGGATAACCCAATGGTAATTTTATATTCAGTTCTGTTGCGAGTTTTTGCAGATATACCCTCACAGCATCAATTGCATTGTGCTGTTTATTCTGACTACATTTACTAAACTCTCGACTACCTATACCGGGATACTTTAATAATGTAGCAATTAATAGCATTAACCGGGTAAAGGCCAGATTATCTATATAGGGATGATTTCTTTCCTGCTTGGCCATAGTTAAAATAAATACAGGGAACAGGGAACAGGGAACAGGGAACACCGGAACAGGGGAGGTAAAAGAATATTTGATGCATTAATCATAAGTTTTGAAACATCCTCTAAGTAGAGTTAGGGAACACCGGAACACCGGAACAGGGGAGGTAAAAGAATATTTGATGCATTAATCATAAGTTTTGAAACATCCTCTAAGTAGAGTTAGGGAACACCGGAACACCGGAACACCGGAACAGGGGAGGTAAAAGAATATTTATTGATAGAGCGATCGCATTAACGGGAGATTGACACTAGGGGGGGGAGTAGTTTCTTTGAGGACATCCATCATTAAATTTTTTCTGTAACTAAATTACACTGCCTCAATCTGAGTATAAAAACAAAATATTCATAACTCTCTTAAACATTGACTGTAAGTATTGTCAATGCTGATTTCTAGCAGATATACATAAGATTCTAATTTAGCATCTTTTTGTCGTATTTCTCCCTTTTTCAGACTATGGTAGTCAATATCATCCATTCAGTCGGTGAAAATTATGTATATTTCTCGGCGTTCTGCTACGGTGAAAAATGTTTCCGTGTCTGTTGTGAATGGGAGTATTACTTTAGTGATTTTGCTGATTGCACCCCTGGGTTTAGCAGCAGTAATGATAAATACTTTACTGGTAACCCTCTCTACTTATATAGTTTGTACCGGGGCCGATAGGGTGGTTTTGTGGTTACAACCAGAACAAAAAGCAGAATTAATGTTTTCTGAGCACTCTCAACATGGTTCTAGGGGTGAGTCTAAGTTAAAACGTTTCTGAGTCTAATCAACTACACACCAATTTGTCACCTTTTCCCTATTCCCACCACAAAAAAATCAACTGTCACAGCTGATGCAAACTCTTTATGTTTCAGAGCAAAATTGCTATGTTTGCTTACAACAAGAAAGTTTAATTGTCAAGCAGGGCGAAACCTCCTATGGGGAAGTACAGTTACCTCTCTTAGAACAAATTTTGATTTTTGGTTATTCTCAGGTGACAACTCAAGCTATTCGAGCTTGTTTATCGCGAGATATCCCCATTGGTTATTTATCCCGCATGGGATATTGCTATGGCAGAATTTTACCTATTTCCCGGGGATATCGCCAGCTGTCACGTTATCAACAGCAGTTATCCCCTGTAGACAAGTTAATTACCGCTAGGGCGATTATCCAGGGAAAGTTAAAAAATAGCCGCGTATTGTTGCGACGACACAAAAAAACAAAAGAGTCGGAGGTGTTGGAAACAGTATTACAAAGTTTAGACTATCTAGCCCAGGAGGCGGTAAAGGCTGATACATGGGAAAAGTTAATGGGTCTAGAGGGTGCTGGTGCTGCACAATACTTCACCGCATTTAGTGACTGCTTGACTCATCCTGATTTTATTTTCTCCGGTCGTAGTCGTCGTCCACCGGGAAACCCCGTCAACGCCATGTTGAGTTTTGGTTATCAGGTATTGTGGAATCACTTGTTAGCGTTAATTGAAATTCAAGGACTTGACCCCTATTATGGGTGTTTACATCAGGGACATGATGGTCATGCGGCTTTGGCTTCCGATTTAATTGAAGAATTTCGCGCCCCTTTGGTAGATTCTCTGGTGCTGTGGTTAATTAATCGCCATATTGTTGATGCTGGAGATGATTTTGAGTTTAAAAATGGAGGCTGTTATTTAAATAATTCCGGGAGAAAGAAGTTTTTACGGGCTTTTGTTCAGCGTATGACTGCGGAAATTCAAACCGATGAGGGAATTAAACAACCTAAGTGGGACTTATTAACTCAGCAGGTGCGGGCTTTTAAGCAGTTTGTTTATAACCCCAGTCACTGTTATCAACCATATCGTATCGATTAGAGGTGTTTTTGATATTTACCCCCTTCCCTCTTAACCATGTTTTTATATGTCATTGCTTACGACATCCCGGAGGATAAACGGCGGAAAAAAGTAGCTGATTTGTTGGAGGGTTATGGACAGCGTGTACAGTATTCTGTATTTGAATGTCAGTTAAATACCCAGCAATACCAAGACTTACAGCGGAGGTTAAGGAAAATTATCAAGTTAGAGGAGGATAACATCAGGTTTTATCCCCTGTCTCGACATACTTTATCTCAAGTAGAAACTTGGGGTGTGGGTGTACCGGTGATTAAACCCCCCAGTTCCGTGATTATTTGATTTTACCAATGGCTCCCCGGGCGTGGCGGTAGTTCAGGTAAAATCGCTGAAACGTTGATTCTGGCCTTTTGACATCCTCAATCTGACGAGTGCCGATTAACCTCGGTCGCTTGCTGTATAAACTGTTGACGGGTGACGGTTGACGGTTGACGGTTGACGGTTGACGGTTGACGGTTGGCGGTTGACGGTTGACTGTTGACGGGTCAAAGGTTAAGAGCATTGCCTTTAACATTGCCTAATGGCTGTTTTAATGCACCAGTTAACTATTACCGAGGTTCAATCAAAATAGCTGAAATAGCGATTCTAATGTTTTGACATCCTCAATCTGACGAGTGCCGATTAACCTCGGTTCCTTGCTGTATAACGGTTTCAGCTTTTGACAAACTGTTGACTGTTGACGGGTCAAAGGTTAAGAGCATTGCCTTTAACATTGCCTAATGGCTGTTTTAATGCACCAGTTAACTATTACCGAGGTTCAATCAAAATAGCTGAAATAGCGATTCTAATGTTTTGACCCTCGGTTCCTTGCTGTATAAGGGTTTCAGCTTTTGACAAACTGTTGACTGTTGACGGGTCAAAGGTTAAGAGCATTGCCTTTAACATTGCCTAATGGCTGTTTTAATGCACCAGTTAACTATTACCGAGGTTCAATCAAAATAGCTGAAATAGTGATTCTAATGTTTTGACATCGTCAATCTGACGAGTGCCGATTAACCTCGGTTCCTTGCTGTATAACGGTTTCAGCTTTTGACAAACTGTTGACGGTTGACGGTTGACTGTTGACGGGTCAAAGGTTAAGAGCATTGCCTTTAACATTGCCTAATGGCTGTTTTAATGCACCAGTTAACTATTACCGAGGTTCAATCAAAATAGCTGAAATAGCGATTCTAATGTTTTGACCCTCGGTTCCTTGCTGTATAAGGGTTTCAGCTTTTGATAGACTGGGGTAAAGTCCATTTCAGCCATCGCTTTTTCTGAACCTCGGAAACTGCCTCTAGACTTCTTGCAGGGTAATGGTTTAGAATGCAGGGGTCCCCACTCGCTGGGGACATTATTTGAATGGAAACGATATGCGGAAGTACGATGCATCTGCTACCCCTTGTGTTGTCCCCACTCGCTGGGGACATTATTTGAATGGAAACCCTCTTTTACAAGCTTGAGGAAGACCGAAAAGCCGTTGTCCCCACTCGCTGGGGACATTATTTGAATGGAAACATCATTTACTCCCAAGGAGGAAAGGAGATTAAATTGGTCCCCACTCGCTGGGGACATTATTTGAATGGAAACCTTGAGGAAAGAGTCATACAGCCCTAATACAGCAGCGGCGTCCCCACTCGCTGGGGACATTATTTGAATGGAAACCAACCGTAGATGCTGCATTTATACGGTCTTGGATTCTGCGTCCCCACTCGCTGGGGACATTATTTGAATGGAAACCGGGATCTTGGTACAACTCAACCTCGACTGTTTCTTTTTGTCCCCACTCGCTGGGGACATTATTTGAATGGAAACAAAGGAGGTGTTTCGACAATTTATTAATTTATTTATAGTGTCCCCACTCGCTGGGGACATTATTTGAATGGAAACTCAATGTCTGCGAGCATTTGAAGAATAATCTCTTCTGTCCCCACTCGCTGGGGACATTATTTGAATGGAAACATTATTACAAAAACTTTCCAGCCCTTTTTCTATAAGTCCCCACTCGCTGGGGACATTATTTGAATGGAAACCAAATACTGTTGAGCTGCTTGTTTGGTGTCAGGATTAAAGTCCCCACTCGCTGGGGACATTATTTGAATGGAAACTCACAGTCGCGGTGGTATAACCATATGTCAGCGCCGTAGTGTCCCCACTCGCTGGGGACATTATTTGAATGGAAACGAGGCATGGTGAATTTGTACCGGCCAGTCCAGAACTGCAGGGTCCCCACTCGCTGGGGACATTATTTGAATGGAAACGCTTTCTTAGCTAAGTCTTTCCATGCAGATGCAGGTCCCCACTCGCTGGGGACATTATTTGAATGGAAACAAAGCTAGTGATTTAAAACCAGACAACCATTCGCCGGAAGTCCCCACTCGCTGGGGACATTATTTGAATGGAAACAACTTCAGTAGAAGTCAATGTGATCTCAACTCGCGTACGTTGTCCCCGTCCCCACTCGCTGGGGACATTATTTGAATGGAAACTGTTTCATTTTTTCAGACCCGTTTGACTCGTTTTCGTCCCCACTCGCTGGGGACATTATTTGAATGGAAACTATTCGTGTGTTGATAAATCATTCAGCGAAAATGCTTCAGTCCCCACTCGCTGGGGACATTATTTGAATGGAAACCCACTCTTTTAAAAGCGGCGTGGAGTCCGCCGTATACTCGTCCCCACTCGCTGGGGACATTATTTGAATGGAAACTGCCCCGAAGGACAGAGACACTATAGGCGCGTCAATTTCTTCGGTGTCCCCACTCGCTGGGGACATTATTTGAATGGAAACTGGTGTTGCAAACGATAGGACCAAGAAACTCGGATCGTCCCCACTCGCTGGGGACATTATTTGAATGGAAACTCTATGACTTTAATAGACAAGAGTCTATCAATAATCATAGGTCCCCACTCGCTGGGGACATTATTTGAATGGAAACAAGCCCCAAAGTATCCCCAAGCACTCATTGTTTGGTAGTCCCCACTCGCTGGGGACATTATTTGAATGGAAACTTTAGAGCTGCTTGCAATTCTTTGTATGTCATGATTTTGTCCCCACTCGCTGGGGACATTATTTGAATGGAAACCTAGGACAAGATCCCCGACTTCTTAGAGAAGTCGGGGATCTTTCCCACTAGAACAGTGAGAAGAGAAACGCGATCGCATTGAGAATTATATGGATTGATTGATGTTTCCCTGGGGACATCAATTGAATGGAAACGAATTAATGATTAAGCCCCGTTTGCGCTCAATATAAAGATTTGTCAACCCAAGAGTCCACTTTCAGTAGACTTTCGCTATTAGCCGGGGAATTCATTCCCCAGCTAATGACTGTTGATTGTCACACATCTTCCCAGTCAACAGTCAACAGTCAACCGTCAACGGTATGGCTAACGCCACGCTATCGCTATCGACTCCGCTCACCGACCACCGTCAACAGTCAACCGTCAACAAATCCAAACCTACCCCCGAATAACTGTAATATTTCTCCCTTGAGGACTCAGGGCTATTTCCGTGGTAGTGCGATCGCTTATTGGTGCTAAATCGGGGCGACGGTCAAATATTACTAACCATCCTGTATCTAAATTTAAACCTGATAAATACTTATCTAATTGTACCAATCCTTGCTGCAATGGGTCGGGTTTACCCTGCTTCCATACCTTTAATTCCATCCCTAAGACCACATCCCCATACCTTAAACATATATCCATCCTCCCGGAGCCTATGGCGTATTCCCGCTCTAAGCTACCCCCACCATTAACCACCCGGTGTAAAAATGCCATTAATACTAAGTGGGGCGCAATTTCTGGATAAGGGGTACTTTTAAATAAGGGTTCCCCGTGTTGTCGCCAAAAGTCTAAAAAAGACTCTAACAATGCTATTGCATCGAGTTTACCAGTGGGTGTTAACCAACTGGGTTGAACAGATGTTAAGGAAGCAATTGTGACATTCGCTAAAGTTTTGGGGAATACCTCTCTATAGATAGGATTAGCAATTTCCAGACCACCACCCCTATCCCGTTTACATAAACCTAAATCTAGTACATAGCGTAAATCATCATCAGGAACATTGCCTAACTCTTCACCGGCTAACATGGGTTGAAGAATCGCCTTAACTCTATCTTCCCGCAGTCGCTCGGCTAAACTATCTAAATGGGTGTCCTGCCTTTGAATTAGTATATCTTTAGCTTGATTGATTAAATCTACCGTGATGGGGATATTGGTATCTTCTGCTAAATACTCTGTAACCTGACGGGCGATCGCATTGACTAACCAAGGTTGACCTTGGGTTAAATAGTAGGCGTGGTTAATGGCTTCGGGGGTAAAGATTTGACCTGTGGATTGAGTGTGTTGTTCGTATAATTTAGTAATATCTTCTAGAGTAAAATTACTTAAAGTTAAAGACTCTACCTTGATATTAAAAGGGCTAGAGGTATTTAATCTATCACTACCACCGGAAGCTACCTTATAATCCCGGACATCCCGCATCCCAATTAAGGCTACGCATTGGGGGAAACCTTGGGGGCGATTGGGATAACCGGAGCGTAATTGTCGCAGTACAGAAATTAAGGTTTCATCACTTAAAGCGTCAATTTCATCTAAGAATACCACCAGGGGTAAGGGTGAGTCAGCCGCCCAAGTGCTTAAAAATGTGCCTATTTGGGAACCAGTACCCACTTCTGTCCATGTAGTGGGCTGTAGGTTAGCTGGTAGGCGAAATTTAACCGACTGTTTCCACTCATCTAAAATTGCTCGTTCAGCAGTTCCAGGATCATGGGGAAATACTGCGCCCACTTCTAAGGACAGTAACACAGCGGTATATTTACCACTGGCTGTTAATTCCTCTGCTAGGGTAAGCATGGCAGTGGTTTTACCGGTTTGTCTGGGTGCATGGATAACAAAGTAATTGCGCTGCGCAATCAGGCGTTTTAACTCTGGTAACCGTTCACTGGTCGGTAGGGTATAGTGTATATCCGGTTGACAAGGGCCAGCGGTATTAAACCATTTAGTCATAAAAGTTTACGTATAGGTTGATTTGATTATAAGTGCTATGACGGTTGACGGTTGACTGTTGACGGGTCAAAGGTTAAGAGCATTGCCTTTAACATTGCCTAATGGCTGTTTTAATGCACCAGTTAACTATTACCGAGGTTCAATCAAAATAGCTGAAATAGCGATTCTAATGTTTTGACATCCTCAATCTGACGAGTGCCGATTAACCTCGGTCACTTGCTGTATAAGGGTTTCAGCTTTTGACAAACTGTTGACGGTTGACTGTTGACTGTTGACGGGTCAAAGGTTAAGAGCATTGCCTTTAACATTGCCTAATGGCTGTTATAATGCACCAGTTAACTATTACCGAGGTTCAATCAAAATAGCTGAAATAGCGATTCTAATGTTTTGACATCCTCAATCTGACGAGTGCCGATTAACCTCGGTCGCTTGCTGTATAAGGCTTTCAGCCTTTGACAAACTGTTGACGGTTGACTGTTGGCGGTTGACGGGTCAAAGGTTAAGAGCATTGCCTTTAACATTGCCTAAGTGCTGTTTTAATGCACCAGTTAACTATTACCGAGGTTCAATCAAAATAGCTGAAATAGCGATTCTAATGTTTTGACCCTCGGTTCCTTGCTGTATAAGGGTTTCAGCCTTTGACAAACTGGGGTAAAGTCCATTTCAGCCACCGCTTTTTCTGAACCTCGGAAACTGCCTCTAGACTTCTTACAGGGTAATGGTTTAGAATGCAGGGGTCCCCACTCGCTGGGGACATTATTTGAATGGAAACCTGACAACTGAAGTCTCTTCTCCAAGTACGTACTGGTGTCCCCACTCGCTGGGGACATTATTTGAATGGAAACACTTCCTTCCAGGCAGTTTCCAGACCTTTTAGAGAGGGTGTCCCCACTCGCTGGGGACATTATTTGAATGGAAACTATCTGTTCCTCTCTCTCCTGCTCCGTTTCGCAGTAAGTCCCCACTCGCTGGGGACATTATTTGAATGGAAACACGACTAAGATAGCCAAGCCTAATTTTCTGGCTGGGGTCGTCCCCACTCGCTGGGGACATTATTTGAATGGAAACTTTCCAGACCTTTTAGAGAGGCCCAGTGAATTAAGCAGTCCCCACTCGCTGGGGACATTATTTGAATGGAAACGACATACGGGCACCATCTACCCAGAGATATAAGGACTGTCCCCACTCGCTGGGGACATTATTTGAATGGAAACTGGATCCGTTCCTTGGCAGGAACTGTAATAAATGCTGTCCCCACTCGCTGGGGACATTATTTGAATGGAAACAGAAACCGAGTTCTGGGAAAGTTGTAGAAACTTCTGTGTCCCCACTCGCTGGGGACATTATTTGAATGGAAACCTAAGGTACACTGGAATGCCCTCAAGCCAAGCAACTTGGCTAGGTCCCCACTCGCTGGGGACATTATTTGAATGGAAACCATAGGGAGCCTTTGGTCATGACCAATTCCATCTTGTCCCCACTCGCTGGGGACATTATTTGAATGGAAACGGTATCCCAAATGACAAGAAGATTTTCGACAGCTTAGTCCCCACTCGCTGGGGACATTATTTGAATGGAAACAATTCATTACCACTTCCTGGAGTCCAAGTTCCCCTAGTCCCCACTCGCTGGGGACATTATTTGAATGGAAACAAGAAAGGCAGTGTTGCAGAAAAGAACATTCCACACTCCCAATTAAGTCCCCACTCGCTGGGGACATTATTTGAATGGAAACTTTCCAAGAACACCTGGTACTCCTCCTCAAGCTCGTCCCCACTCGCTGGGGACATTATTTGAATGGAAACCTAGTAGACCTATCAGGTATAGATATAACACCAAATCGTCCCCACTCGCTGGGGACATTATTTGAATGGAAACTTAGCCTCTGGCTGTAGGTACGAAATAAGGCTTTGGGATGTAGGTAGGTCCCCACTCGCTGGGGACATTATTTGAATGGAAACAGAAAAGCTGATTTTGTTGGGCTGGACAAAATTAGAGACGTCCCCACTCGCTGGGGACATTATTTGAATGGAAACAAAGACCCTGGGGTCTGTTGAGTGGACACGGTAGAGTCCCCACTCGCTGGGGACATTATTTGAATGGAAACCTAAAAAGTACTGCAACCACTAAGGCAAGAGCACCTAGTATGTCCCCACTCGCTGGGGACATTATTTGAATGGAAACGTACACTATTGGGGTCAACCGCACGACACACTGTGAGCGTCCCCACTCGCTGGGGACATTATTTGAATGGAAACAATTTCATGGAGAACGGAACCGGCGGGAAGGTTAAGTCCCCACTCGCTGGGGACATTATTTGAATGGAAACCTAGGACAAGATCCCCGACTTCTTAGAGAAGTCGGGGATCTTTCCCACTAGAACAGTGGGGATAGAAACGCGATCGCATTGAGAATTATATGGATTGATTGAGGTTTCCCCGGGGACATCAATTGAATGAATACGGTTGACGGTTGACGGTTGACGGTTGACGGTTGACGGTTGACGGTTGACTGTTGACGGTTGACGCAAGATAACCGACTTGTCGGGGATCTTTCCCACTGAAGAAACTAATAAAAAATGAAGTCTGAAGGCTGAAAAAATCATACTTCCTACTTCACCTTTTTTTGATACCAAATTGTAACCGTATACTAGCGAAACATACTACTTACTGAAGTATCTTCATGAATTCGCCAAATGGTTTCCCCTAACAGGTTAGCTACTGACAGGGTTACTAGTTGAGGAAAGCGATCGCATTCTGGTATAGGAATAGTATTAGTAACTATCACTTCTTCAAACAGACCACTAGATAAACGTTCCTTAGCTGGTGGGGAAAACACCGCATGAGTTGCACAAGCATAGACTTGACGCGCCCCCCGTTCCCGCAGTAGTCGTGCGCCTTCGGTAATTGTACCGCCAGTATCAATCATGTCATCTACCAGAATGGCTGTTTTACCCTTCACATCACCAATGACATTCATCACTTCAGCGACATTATGGGCTTGACGACGTTTATCGATAATAGCCAGGGGTGCATCATTGAGCTTTTTAGCAAATGCTCTGGCTCTTGCTACACCGCCGACATCGGGAGAGACAACCACAATATCTGACAGTTGTTTACTCGCCAAATAATCAAAAATGACTGGGGAACCGTAAACATGATCAAAAGGTATGTCAAAATAGCCTTGAATTTGCGCTGAGTGCAAATCCATAGCTAAAACCCGACTAGCGCCGGCTTTAGTAATCAGGTTAGCCACCAATTTGGCTGTAATTGACTCTCTACCTGCGGTTTTGCGGTCAGCGCGAGCATAGCCATAATAGGGAATGACTGCGGTTATCTGTCGTGCGGAAGCGCGACGACAAGCATCAACCATAATCAGCAATTCCATTAAGTTGTCGTTAACGGGTTTACAAGTTGGTTGGATTAAATAAACATCACAACCCCGGATAGATTCTTGAATTTGAACATATAGTTCCCCATCCGCGAACCTTTTACGAATCATTGGCCCCAAGTCCATCCCCAGGTAACGAGCGACTTCTTGAGACAGTGGTACATTAGCAGAGCCAGAAAATAGTCGCAGGCGATGATTTTCTGTCACCCCTGTGATATCTGGTTGTACCTTTAAACTGGCAGAACTGAGCACAGCAGATCCTCGATGTGCATTCATGGCAATATTATCATTAGATATTTAGTAGATTTAACTCTCATGCGGTAAAAAAACTTCTGTGAGTTTTTCTTAAGCTTTCATACAAACTTTAAACATTTCTCAATATATTTACTTGTGGCAGATATGGCAGTCTTGTTGATGGATAAACCATTGTCAGAACAGATGCAGCAACACTGGCTCATAATTTCTTGCGGGAAGGTAAAATATTTATGGCATACTCTTATGATACTAGCTGGAAAATTATAAACTGGGTGAGGAAATTTTGGATCGTAAATCACCCCAAAAATGTTTAGGTGTGACTAGGGTAGAGAATATATTACAATTGTGCTGATATGTGCATATTTAGAAAGTAATCGCCGAAGAGATTGTTAAACACATTGTTAAACACATTATTGATTACTGGTACTGATACCGACGCTGGCAAAACTGTTTTAACTACGGCTTTGGCGGCTTATTACCAAAAGTATTACCCCCAGCGTACTTGGGGAATCATGAAACCCATTCAGTCAGGTACGGGCGATCGCGAATTATATCAAAGGTTATTTTCTTTACAGCAGTCATCGGAGGAAATTACCCCTTTATATTTTAACGCTCCTCTAGCCCCCCCCATCGCTGCCGCCAAGGAAAATCGCTCTGTGGATTTAGCCTTAGTATGGCAAGCTTTCACTCAATTGCGATCGCAGCGTGATTTTGTTTTCGTAGAGGCTTTAGGGGGTTTAGGTTCACCGATTACCGATGAGTTGACCGTGGCTGATTTAGCCGGTGATTGGCACTTACCTACAGTCTTAGTAGTACCAGTCCGACTAGGTGCGATCGCCCAAGCTGTGGCTAATGTAGCATTAGCTCGGCAATCAAAGGTACATCTCAAAGGTATAATTCTTAACTGTGTGCAACCCCGGAATGAGGGGGAAATTGCTGATTTAACGCCATCAGATTTAATTCAATCTTTAACTAATACACCGGTTTTAGGTTGTTTACCTTACTTAGATAATTTAGCAGATTTAGATCAACTTGCCCATGTAGCCTCAACTCTCCAGTGGGAAAGATTGAGGTAATTAGGAATTTGGCTCTGAGAGTTTCCAGTTTTATGCAACTTGAACTTTTTAACCAAGAGTACACTGGGAAAATATCTTCATTTAACCTTACTCAAACGACCTGGACTTGATTAATTATGGTTTCTAGTTTTCCCGATTCTGCTGTTGATTTATCTGCTGTTCGTCTAGAAATTCGCGCCTTACAACCCCAACTAGTAGAATGGCGCAGACAACTACATCAAAAACCAGAGTTGGGCTTTCAAGAACGACTCACAGCACAGTTAGTTTCTCGCAAGTTGCAAGCATGGGGGATTGACCATGAGACAGGTATAGCGGAAACTGGTATTGTAGCCATAATTAAGGGTAATCAACCCGGCGCACAGAAAGTATTAGCCATTCGTGCTGATATGGACGCTTTACCCATTCAAGAACTAAATGATGTCAGCTATAAATCCCAACATGACGGCGTGATGCACGCTTGCGGACATGATGGACATACGGCGATCGCCCTGGGTACAGCTTACCACTTACACAAGCACCGCCACAACTTGAGTGGCACTGTCAAAATCATCTTCCAACCTGCGGAGGAAGGACCGGGGGAGCCAAACCGATGATTAAACAGGGGGTACTCAAAAACCCCGATGTAGATGCCATCATTGGCCTGCACCTATGGAATAATTTACCATTAGGTACAGTAGGAGTGCGCCCAGGGGCGTTAATGGCATCTGTAGAATGTTTTAATTGTACCATTTTAGGTCAAGGTGGACATGGTGCCATGCCCCATCAAACCATTGATTCTATTGTAGTTGCAGCCCAAGTTGTCAATGCCCTACAAACCATTGTCGCCCGGAACGTCAACCCTATAGATTCCGCCGTCGTCACAGTGGGAGAACTTCACGCCGGGACAAAACTTAATGTAATTGCTGATACCGCCCGCATGAGTGGTACTATCAGGTATTTTAACCCAGATTTAGCCGGATTCTTTCACCAGCGAGTTGAGTCAATCATTGCCGGGGTTTGCCAAAGTCATGGGGCAAAATATGATTTAGAATACTGGAGTCTTTACCCCCCCGTGATTAATGATGCTCATATGGCGGAACTAGTCAGGTCAGTAGCAGCGGCGGTAGTAGAAACCCCTTTAGGTATTGTCCCCACCTGTCAAACCATGGGCGGTGAGGATATGTCATTCTTTTTACAAGAAGTTCCTGGCTGTTATTTCTTCCTGGGTGCTGCTAACCCCCAGAAAAATCTGGATTATCCCCATCATCATCCCCGATTTGATTTTGATGAAACAGCCTTAGCCATGGGTGTAGAAATATTTGTGCGTTGTGTGGAGAAATTTTTAAGCAATGAGTAATATTGCTCCTTGGCGCAGTGCGATCGCCCGTGGACTGCATCACAATCGCAGCCTTGTATACTCTCGTTACTTCCAACTAGCCACAGTGAAAGAAAATGGTCGCCCTGCAAATCGTACCGTGGTTTTTCGTGGCTTTTTGGAAGATAGTAACCAGGTAAAATTAATTACTGATGGACGCAGTGACAAAATCACCCACATTAAACAACAACCTTGGGCAGAAATTTGTTGGTACTTCCCCAACACCAGGGAACAATTTCGCCTTTCTGGGTGCTTAAAGATAGTGGGAAGTGAGGATAATAATTCTCTCCTCCAACAAGCGCGGATGAAAACTTGGCAACAACTAAGCGATGGGGCGCGGTTACAATTTGCTTGGCCTCATCCGGGTAAACCCAGGATAGATCAACCAGAGGCCTTTAACCCACCAGCACCTGATCCCACCCAACCGGTAGGGAATTTTTACCTACTACTACTTGAACCTGTGGAGGTAGAGCATTTACAATTGCGTGGGGAACCACAAAACCGGCGAATTTACCGCCTAGATGGAGAGAAAAACTGGTTAGTTGAAGAACTTAACCCTTAGATTCCGGCACCATCGAGAAATTGCTGTATTTCTTTGTCTCTGAGGCTACACAAGGGCGCATCGGGGGGTAAATCATCGGGATTGGAGAGCAGAGAAACCGCCAAAACATGAGTTTTTGTCACAGACTGACCATCTTTGAGGTTTTGGATTTCTGTTTCTAATGATGAAATCCGATCTACCAAGGCGCGAATTACTTGGGCTTCCGAGTCTGGTAAGTTGTTATGTTCTAGGGGAGCAACTCGCACCCCGGAACGATAAACAATGCGACCCGGTACCCCCACCACTGTGCAATCACTGGGAACGTCCCTGAGAACCACTGAACCCGCACCAATGCGGACATTATTACCAATTTGGATATTTCCTAATACTTTGGCTCCTGCGCCCACTACCACATTTTCCCCTAGGGTGGGGTGGCGTTTACCTGTTTGTTTACCAGTTCCTCCCAAGGTGACACCTTGATAAATCAGGGCATAATCCCCGACTATAGCTGTTTCACCAATCACAACCCCCATACCGTGGTCAATAAACACACCTTGGCCAATTGTCGCCCCTGGGTGTATTTCCACTCCTGTGAAAAACCTACCTATATGGGAAATCAAGCGGGGTAAAAATGGAATACCAATACTATGCAGCCAGTGCGCCAGCCGATGGAATATTAGGGCTTGCAAACCGGGGTAGCAAAATAAGACCTCTAGCCAGTTACGGGCGGCTGGGTCACGTTCAAAGATAATGCCAAAATCAGCGCGTAGTCTAGATAGCACGAGATAGTACCGATGCAAAAATGTTAACAATTGCTTGGGTTTTCTTCTTGCTTCATCCTGGAAATGTGGGGGGTAACCAGTCCACAAGCCAAACGACTAATCTAGCCGCTATTATGTATGGAAGTTTTTCCCACTCTGAGGCGTTACTAACGACTCTGTGTTTAGGTTGCTGCTCTCCCTGGGGAGGTGGAGGGTAGACCTCCGACAGCAACTGTTAAACAGCCATCATATAGGGTATTATAGCATATTTGAAAATCAATTAATCCAAAAATCGGAATAATACCCCGGTTTTGACCAATCCTTTCTCCTGACTGTAACTACTGAGAGTCAGCGATCGCAGCTTTTGCCAAAAAGACTTACCTACTATTTCCACTAACTGCAAACTGGGTAATTGATGCTCTAGGAGGGTGCGGCTTTTAGTCCAATCCAGATATACATACCCTTGATTGGGTTGGGGAATACCGGCAATACTATCTTGGAAATGGCGATCGCCAATCATAGCAGCGTTCTTAGTTGTGATTAATGGGGCTAAAGTTTCTAAATTAGAAGCAAAGATTTCATAATTACCTTCATTGGTATGTACTCCCCGTACTTGAGCCTCAATATTAAATGATAGACCTTCTGGGGTATCGGTTTGTGTAGGAGTTAACTCAGTCCAAGCAAAGACAGTTTTTTGATTCCAGTTAAAAGAACTTACACTCAACCCTTGCTCGGAGGCGATGGTATCTAAACGAGCAATACCCCCTGGGACATCCTCTAATTTTTCCACCACAAACACCCAATTAACCCCCCCGACTCCAGCATGAGGTAAAACAGCTAAAGCATATTCTCCCTTTACCCAACTAAAAATATCCTCGGTCTTCACTCCCAGATTTTCTAATGGTTTTCCCAAGCTGGAAATAGCATCAGTCCCGGAAGCAAAAACAGCCGTTGTTGCTTGTTTCCAGAGTTGACCTAAATCACTGTTGGGCAAATTATTTAAATTAGTACCAGAAATCACCAACCCAACCCCATCTGGTATATATGCTAACGCCCCTACATTTTGAGTCAGGGGAGCAGAAACCGGCATAATTTCCGAGTCAGTGAGAAAGTTACTTTCTGCGAAAAGTCCTTGGGGATGTAAAGACAAAGAAATAAGTTGGCTATCAAAGGTTGCTGCTGGTAATTCTAAACCTTGCCATGCAGCCACAGCGGGAAGATTGAGAAAAGCCGTAGCTAGGGTGGCTTTAGGTAGCTGTTGTAGCGCTCTTTGGTAGCGGGAGGAACTAGACAAATTCAAATCAGGAGCTTGGACGTTATTAATTGCGTCTCGTAGCACCTTCGCATCATTAGCAAATAATACAAAGTCATCCACCACCGCAGCAGACAAAGCATTTACCTGGGAACTAGAATCAGATAGCAGCTTTACCCCTGCATATTTCTCTACCTCCAAGTTAGCCCCAGCCAATACCCGCCGAGAAAATAATAACTCTAAAAACTCCCGGCTGGTTTCTGGTTTCTTGGTTGCTAGTGCCATCAGATACCCTGGTTGCTGTCCGTTTTCTGGGTCGCGGTCAATATCTGTGGTAGTCACCGCCAGGGTAATTTCATTACCTAGCCACGGTTTAATATCTTGGTTGTAATCTATGTCAGTCTTAGCTAATAAACTGGTTTTGAGTTGGGATAATTGTCCTTGACGCTCCCACAGGCGCTCTGGATTATTCAGTAACGACACCATCACCGGCGCTACTTTGGAGACGAATATAGCGGCCTGGGGTTCAGAGGTAGAAGTAACAAGGTTAACTGGTGTCTTGGCGAAAAACCAGTAAAATAACCCTATGGCTATAATTACTAGTGCGATCGCCCCAGCTACCAAAAAACCAAAAAATGAGCGTTGGCTATTGACATTAGACATATTGACAGTGCTTTTATTTGTTTAACTTGGTTTTACTACTCCCTAGGGAATAGATGCTGATGTCAGGAAAAAAATTTTCTGTCACCATAAAGGGTATAGGTTGTTTACAAAAATCTCATGACAGGGAATCCTTCTGGTCAACTCATTACTCCAATTAGTGTAGAGGAACTGGCGCTGCGTCTGTCTTCTGGTGATCCAAGTATTCAGTTAATAGATGTGCGCGAACCCCAAGAAATAGCAACTGCTACTATTGACGGGTTTGTGAATCTCCCCTTAAGCGAATTTGGGGACTGGAGTGACCAAGTCGCCACCATGTTTAATCCCCACGCTGAAACCCTTGTGTTATGTCACCACGGTATTCGCTCCGGCCAGATGTGCCAGTGGCTAGTTGCTCAAGGTTTTACAAATGTTAAGAATATTAGTGGTGGTATAGATGCCTACTCTATCTTAGTTGATTCTTCTATTCCCCAATACTAAAAGATTTCCAGATAGCATTGCCCAGGTGTAACTGATTATGACATCGCCGCAATGCTACTCTCAAGATCATACCGTCTGAGATGTCACTAATTAAGCATACATATGGCTTTTGGGTAAAAGTAATTTATACTACATATTATCCCAAACCGAGATGCAATAATACTTAAATAATCAAGTGCAAAATCAACTGAACTAATTAAATATTCTGCTACATTAATTAACTATTATTCAGATTTTTTGCTTTTAAAACCCTTTTTTTTCCACTTTTAAATCTGCCTTCAGCCAAACATACCCTATGCAAGTCCAGTTAACGAATCGACAACAGCATATACTTTGGGCAACAGTACGTCATTACATCGCCACTGCGGAGCCAGTAGGTTCAAAAGCCTTGCTTGATGAGTATGACCTCGGTGTGAGTTCAGCCACAATTCGCAATGTCATGGGTGTGTTAGAAAAATCAGGATTACTTTACCAACCACACACATCCGCTGGACGCATACCCTCAGATTCCGGCTATCGTATTTATGTTGACCAGTTAATTACACCTTCTTTCCGAGATGCTACGCGAGCCGATATTTTAGCAAAAGAGGTAGAACTGGCCCTACAAAATCGCCTCCATTGGGAAGATTGGAGTTTGGAAGCGGTATTACAAGGTGCTGCGCAAATTTTAGCCACAGTCAGCGGCTGTATTAGTTTAATTACCATGCCCCAAACCACTATGGCAATTGTGCGACATCTGCAATTAATGCAAATTGAAGCCAACAAGATCATGCTGATTATGGTAACAGATGCTTATGAAACCCATTCCAAACTGATCAATTTATGCCCCGCAGGGGAAGAAGCCAAAGTTGACCCAGAGAAAATAGACCATGAATTACAGATAGTCTCTAATTTTTTGAATACCCACTTGCGGGGGCGCAGTCTGTTAGAATTAACTTCCCTCGACTGGAGTGAATTAGATCAAGAGTTCCAACGCTATGGCCAATTCTTGAAAGATTCGGTCACAGAGTTCACTCGCAGCCATATGACACCAACTACAACCCAAATTATGATCAGGGGTGTAGCGGAAGTTTTGCGTCAGCCGGAATTTTCTCAATTACAGCAAGTACAAACCATTATCCACTTGCTTGAAGAAGAACAAGAGCAACTGTGGCCGTTAATCTTTGCTGAACCGGAAACCCAAGAGATGGGTAAGTCTAAAGTAACAGTCCGCATCGGTACAGAAAACCCCCTGGAGCCCATCCGCACCTGTACTTTAATTTCTTCTACCTATCGCCGGGGTATGCTACCTGTAGGAAGTGTGGGAGTATTAGGACCTACACGCCTGGACTATGAAAGTGCGATCGCAGTTGTCGCTGCTGCTGCTGATTACCTTTCAGAGGCTTTTAGTTAATTTTGTGGTTGATGATGCTCAGAAAAATTGGTTTTGGTTTACTATGGCTGGGATTTCTCAGCTATGCTTTTATTTTTGCTCCCCCTGATCACCCTGATACTTGGGAGTTAATTCAAAAACTTTCCCTGGGACAATGGCAAGATATTAACCCCCTAGTCATAGCATTATTTAACCTCATGGGCATCTGGCCTGTAATTTATAGTGCAGTACTTTTAAGTGATGGTACGGGTCAAAAAATCCCAGCTTGGCCTTTTGCAGCCGCATCTTTTGCTGTTGGGGCTTTTGCTGTGTTACCCTATTTAGCTTTACGCTCACCCAATCCGGAGTTCTCTGGGAAAAAGACTCTCTTGCTCAAGTTCCTAGATTCCCCTGTGACTGGTGTGATTTTAACTATCGTCGTGGTGATTCTCTTCGCCTATGGTTTCCAAGGAGAAGGGGAAAATTTTATACACCAGTGGCAAAGTAGCCGTTTCATTCATGTGATGAGTTTAGATTTCTGCTTACTTTGTCTGTTATTTCCCACATTACTGGGGGATGATATGGCGCGTCGGGGTGTGAAAAATCGGGGATTTTTCTGGTTAATAGCTTTAATTCCCTTATTCGGACCCTTAATTTATTTATCTGTGCGTCCCCCGTTACCGGAATTAAATACCTGATAAATTTGAGGTAGTTGCCACCAAGGAAGATGGGGGTATTCGTGATGTTCGTAATGGTAACCAAAATGGTAGCAAGTGATAAATGACCACCAAATAGGACGGCTAATAGTTTGGGAACGATGGGGGTTTTGATAACCTCCTAGGGGTTCACTATGGGGTAGAAAGGTGCCAAAATAGAATAATTGTAGGGAACTTAAGATTGAGGGAATTACCCAAAAATAATTGAGGTTATCCTCTGGCAGATGTCCGATATATTTTCCTAAGTTATAAATAATCATTAATGTGATGATTTGTCGCCAACTCCAGTAACCTTTCATAAAGTATAAATACCAAGCTAAGAAGTTCTTATATTTACCATTATGAAAATCTGGATCTTTGTCTGTGGCTGGATTATGGTGGTGTAACCAGTGCTTTTTTAACAGCTTGGGATAGGATAACAGCCCATAGAGAAATAGGCACAATGAACCTATAAAATGGTTTATTTTCAGATTTTTGGGAAAAATTACCCCATGCATGGCATCATGGGCTGTAATAAATAATCCCGTGTATAAAAATGTTTGCCAAAGTATCATTGGCAATAAGAGCCAAATTTTCCACTGGGATATATCAATATAAATTAACACACCCAAACTGATAGCCCATATAGTCATAATCGCGATCGCAACCAAAATACCCCTAAACAGGAATTTACTGCTCACTGCTGCCGTGGTACTGATTTTTTTATCAGGTAATGGTAGTGGTTCTAACTGGAACACGCTTTTACTCCGCGTATAATTCATGTAGCCATGACAACAAGCAGTAACTGCTCGTATTTGGCAAGTCAACAGTATTAATATTTATGACATTTAGTAAATATGTTTAAATATTAAGATACCTTAAATAGTATTACACATAATTTGACAATAAATTATGTGTAAAAGGTCAGGACACACCTAATATTAGTGATTTCCTGCGTTACCCTGAAATCACGGCGGTTAATCCTCACCTATTATCTTGACTCACACTCCCGGTTAGTGATATAATGGCGGTATCGAAACATAGCTTCAAGTTGAGCTTGTACTAGCCAGCCACTCATCATCTCTACTGTACTACCACCAGGCAGACAGAAAGAAATATCATCAGTAAGCTTAGTTTTACCATTTGCCGCCACAAACTCATGGCGATGTACCCAAGACTCAAAAGGGCCAGATATCTGTTCATCAATAAACAGGCGGTTTTTCTCACATTCAGTGTGACGAGCTAACCAAGTTAAAGGTAATGGTCCCAAAAACAGGCGAAATTCAGTAATAGCACCTACTTCTAACCCCCCTTCCCGACGGACTACTTTTACAGGTTGCCAAGGTGGGGTGAGTAATTGCAATATATCTGGTCTTTCGTGGAATTTCCACACTACTTCGGGGGGTGCATTAATGATGGAGGAATGTTGAAAGTGCAGCATGGCCAAAACAACCTAAAATCTAACCTTCGCAGTCAGTATCAATTTCAATATCTAGGGTATCCTCATCAAGCCGCACATACAAAATATTCGGGTGACAGCACACCTGACAGTCTTCTACATAAGACTGTTGTGACCCAGCACTCAAATCGATAAAAGTTAAGTTTGGTTCGCCGCAATAAGCGCAGTAGTATTCAGCAGTATTTTGCATTTATTTGAATTGACTCGTAGCTTCTGCTAAGTGCTTTAGTAGTGTAGAATGTGGGAGTAGTCCTTGCAAGTGATTCCAGGGTAAAATTTGCTCTGTTGACCAGTTGCTGTAAACGTAAAATTCTAAGTCGGGTATTTGCCCTTTGAGTTGCTTAAATGCACGTTTGTAGCTACCCAAAGAATCCCCAAACTCACGGGTTAATTCTAGAAGTTGGGACAACCGGCGATCGCCTCTGGACAACAAAGCTTGTATAATTGACCAATTATAACTTTCTGGGCGAAAGTCTATCCCCTGGGGTTTGAGTTTTTTCTGTAGCATCTGTAACCGCTTCTCTGCTTGCTGATTGACCCCAAACCATTGAAAAGGTGTATGTGCCTTGGGTACAAAGGTACTGCATCCCAATGTTAACCGCAGACCAGGGGCAGCTTTTTTAACATTAGCCATCATAGACACAGTGGCCTCTAAATCTTCCGGTTCTTCGCCGGGGATACCCACCATACCATAAAGTTTCAAAGCTTTTAATCCTCCAGCCTTGGCATTGATGGCAGCTTGGATGATTTCATCATTATGCAGCTTTTTGTTGATGATTTGGCGCAGCCGATCTGAACCCGTTTCTACAGCAATAGTCAGCGATCGCGTGTCCCTTTTAGCTAAAGTTTCCGCCAGCTGTACCGTCACCGTATTAGTGCGCACCGAGGCGATACTCAACCGCACATGATCATATTTCGGCTGACTAATATAGTTTAGCAGCTCCTCAAACTCCGGATGTTGAGTTACCGAAGCCCCCAACAACCCCAAGCGGTTAGTCACTGCTAACCCCTGTTCAATAGCGGGAATTAAAGAACCCTCTAAGCTAGCTGTTCTAAAAGGTAAAGTCAAATAACTCGCAAGACAAAAGCGACACATTTCCGGACAGCTGCGCACCACCTCCACCATGTAAATATTTTCCCATGCCGCCTTTTGTGTGACCACAGTAGACCGGGACAGAACATTACCGCGGTAAGTTTGCTTTTGCACCACCGGGGGAACTTCCGGTAAAATCGGTGTAATCGACTTCACCACCCCATCTTTACCGTGATATTCCACCTCATACAAACTAGGAACATAAATTCCTGGGACTTGGGCCAGTGCTTGGAGTTGAGTTGCTCTAGAAGCGTTTCTCACCTGTTTATAAGTCTCAATGAAATTAGTCAGCAGATGTTCCCCATCACCGAGTAAAATCACATCAAAGAAGTCCGCAAAAGGTTCCGGGTTAGCAGTCAGTACCGGACCGCCACCAAAAACCAGGGGATGGGAATCATTACGGGAGTGAGCGCGAATGGGAACATCTAAAGATTCCAGTAAATTTAAAATATTCACATAATCCAGTTCCCAGGAAATAGAAAAACCCAAAATTTCCGGGTTTCTAGGGAGTGCTTCCTGGATATCAGTAAATAAGCGACTGACTTGTACATCCTCACGGGTAGCCAAAGTTGCCCAAACCACCTGATAACCCAGACTAGTAATACCCACTGTATACTCATTGGGAAAAGCAAAAATCAGCGGGATTGCATCGCTGTTAGGGTTTGTGGGGGTGAATAACAGGCGTTCTGAGGCAAATACAGTCATATTAATACGTAATTGGGGAGTAGGAGCTTAATTTTAAAGGTTTATCTATACTTAATTTTAAGGGATAGAATGATGAAGTTGAAACAGAAACTGATACTATTAGCCAGGATAATCGGTAAAGATTTCAGATATATTCCATAAACCAACCATAAAAAAAGACCACTCATAAACGTAACTAACATCAGGTAAGAGACATCTTTAGCTGACTTACTTTTCCAGGTTTTCACCATTTGGGGTAAAAAAGCGCTAGTTGTTAAAACAGCCGCACATAGTCCTAACAGTGTGATAGAATCCATACTCAATAGTTAATTTTTTGTCATTATATAACCATCAGTCGATAAAAATATACTTATATGTCACAACAAATAATAGATCAAAAAGCCTATTTAATCTTTGATACCTTAGAATATCTCAATTTGCAATTCCGTTTAGAAGCATCTTGGAAAATTAGTAAAAATGGACTACATAAAAATCGCTTTATATTGGCAATACAAGCAGCAGACAACTTGAGGGATAAGTTTTTATATTTCTGCAAACAAATGGATATACCAGATAAATATTTAGAAATATTTCAGCAGAATTTATCTCAGGCAAGTGTAGTATACTTTGGTTTTGAAGGTAATGAAGTCAGTTGTATTTATAAAGTATATTTAGAATTTTGGGATCAAATGGTTAAGGATCTCAAAAGTAAATCTCATAAAACCGAAACCCATCTTCTGGGTTTAGGGTTTAAATGGAACGCCCTGGACAATACCAAGGGGGTTATATCTACATATACCTGCTATCCTTTGCTTTCCGTAGCAGAGATTTTAAACAGGATATCATCTATTTATCAGGGTTATAATCACTCTCATCCGGGGAAAATAGTCCAGGAGCTAATCAATTTTGCTGCTGACAGGGTTAATGATAATCCCTTTATTTATCTAGAGGTAAGTGAAGAAAATAATCCCCGTAAATCCTTTGATTTAAATTTTTATAAAGCTAACATCCCCTTGCAAGATATTTATAATTATTTAGGTAAGATGCGCCAGCATTATGGAATTAATGCTCACAGTTTTAATTACTTGTATCAACAAACATCCTCTAAGAAACTAGGACATTTATCTGGTGGTATTGATAGACGAGGACAAGACTTTTTAACAATTTACTATGAAGTCTAGGAATTATTTAATATACCCGACTTCTTGAAGAAGTCGGTTATCTAAAACTGCTATTTATGACAACAATTTACATTGTCCATGATGGCGTAACAAATGGTCACACAGGACTAAAGCCACCATCGCCTCTACCATGGGTACTGCTCGGGGTAATACACAGGGGTCATGTCTTCCCTTTGCAGCTAAAACAGTTTCTTCCCCTGCTTGGGTAACTGTTTTTTGCTCCTTTCTAATGGTGGCCGTGGGTTTAAATGCAACTCGCAAGATAATATTTTCACCGTTGGAAATTCCCCCTTGAATACCCCCTGAACGGTTGGTGACGGTGCGAATTTCTCCACTGTCATCTATATAAAATTCGTCGTTGTGTTCAATCCCGGTTAACAAAGTCCCCCCAAAACCTGAGCCAATTTCAAAACCTTTGCTAGCGGGGAGAGACATCACACCTTTAGCGATATCCGCTTCTAATTTATCAAAGACTGGTTCCCCTAAGCCTTTGGGAACGTTGCGAGCTACACATTCTACTACACCGCCAATTGAATTACCATCTCTACCAATTTGCTCAATTAATGAAATCATCCGTTCTGCTGACTCGCTATCGGGACAGCGGACTATGTTACTTTCTACTTGTTCTAAGGTGACGGTGTTGGGGTCAATCACCGCTTCTAAGTCTTTGATGCGCTTGACGTAGCCGATGATTTCAATATTAGCAACTTGACGGAGGATTTTTTTGGCGATCGCACCTGCGGCCACTCTCCCTATTGTCTCACGGGCGGAGGATCTCCCCCCTCCTTGCCAATTGCGAATACCATACTTAGCATCATAAGTTGCATCAGCATGGGAGGGGCGATACTTTTGCGCCATCTCGTCGTAGTCTTGGGGTCGGGTGTCTTTGTTGCGCACCATCATGGCGATGGGTGTTCCCAAGGTTTTACCCTCAAATACTCCAGATAAAATTTCGCAGGTATCGGCTTCTTTGCGGGGTGTGGTAATTTTACTTTGTCCGGGTTTTCTCCTGTCTAATTCTAGTTGAATTTCTGCGGGAGAAATTTCTAATTGAGGGGGACAACCGTCAATTATCACTCCCACACCACCGCCGTGGGACTCGCCAAATGTAGTAATACGAAATAAATTTCCGAAGGTATTGCCCATGATATTGAGGAAAAACGTTGAGGCTTTTGTATTGTACCGAAAGTTATTAGTTATAGGGAACAGGGAACAGGGAACAGGGAACAGGGGGAATAGGGAATAGGGAATAGGGAATAGAGGGAATAGGGAATAGAGGGAATAGGGGGAATAGGGAGAAAGGCTATATTTAATAAATTGTCTACCCCAGCGCACAGATCAACATAGATGAGTTATCTGTGGGTTTTTACTCTAAGTTTTTATGGGTAAAGGGTTTAGCATTGGCTCCGGTGTAAGTGGCTACTATATGACCGTTACCGGTCATCTGATATTTATAGGTAACTAACCCTTCTAAACCAACGGGTCCACGGGGGGGCATCTGTTGCGTACTTATACCTACTTCTGCGCCAAAGCCGTAGCGAAAACCATCAGCAAAGCGAGTAGAACAGTTGTGAAATACCCCCGCTGCGTTTACTAGTCCAAAAAAGGTTTCTACCGCTGCTGGGTCTTCTGTGATAATGGCCTCAGTATGGCGGGAACCATACTCGTTAATATGGGCGATCGCCTGTTCTATGGAGTCTACAATTTTAATTGCTAAAATCAAATCACTGTATTCTGTTTCCCAGTCTGTGGCGATCGCCCTGCCAATATGGGGTATAATCTCTAAAGTGCGGTCATCGCCCCTTAATTCTACCTCTGCGCCTGCCAAATCTGCGGCAATTTTGGGGAGAAATTCCCCAGCAACAGATTGATGGATTAATAGAGTTTCAATGGCGTTACAAGCGGCAGCATATTGAATTTTAGCATCAACACTGACTGTAATAGCTTTACTCAGATCCGCAGCCTTGTCTATATATAAATGACAAATTCCGTCGGCGTGTCCTAATACGGGGATGCGTGTGTTATTCTGGACGAATTGCACAAAGGAATTGGAACCCCTGGGAATAATTAAATCTACATATTTATCTAAGTTTAAAAGTTCTCGGGTTTCTTCTCTAGTTGTTAATAACTGCACCGCATCGGAGTTAACCGCAGTGTGAGATAATCCCTGTTTAATGGCTTTAACTATAGCTTCACAAGAAGCGATCGCCTCTTTTCCACCTTTGAGAATCACACCGTTACCTGATTTGATTGCTAAGGAGACAATTTGAATTGCTGCTTCTGGACGCGCTTCAAAAATAATCCCTAACACCCCCAGGGACAAGTGACCCGCTTGAGAACTAAACCACTATCTAGTTCTCGGTGAATTTGCACAGTTCCCACCGGATCTGGTAGTTTAGCCACATCTCGCACCCCGGCGATCGCATCTCTTAGTTTATGTTCATCTAACTGTAAGCGTTTATATAGTGGTTTGGCGATACCTGCGGCTGTAGCTGCTTGACAATCGGCTATATTTGCTTGTATAATGTCATCCTTAGCTAATTCTAGAGCCTGGGCTATGGCTTCTAAGGCTTGATTTTTGGCTTCTGTATCCAGAATTGCCAATTTACTCGCTGCTTGGCGGGTTTTTTGGGCAATGGTAATTAGGGGTAAAGTATCTTGCAGAGTGGTCATGTGTGAAAATTTGGCTTTTTTCCCATCTTAACAATACACAGAACCCGCGGTTTTTACATTTTCCCTCTCCTTGCAAGGGGAGGGTTAGGGTGGAGTAAAAGCTTATTTGATACCTGATGGAATGATTTGGCTCCAGCAACAGGAAAGTAATTGAGTTTGACCGCAAAAATATGGCAACGATAACCATTAATATTTCAGAGGAGCAACTGCAAAAGTTGCAGGAATTAGCCCAACAGTTGAATATTTCTACTGAGCAGTTGTTATCTGCGAGTTTAGAAGATTTGTTAAATCGTCGTCAAGGTGAGTTTACCCAAGCTGCTAATTATGTTATGCAGAAAAATGCTCAACTTTACCAGCGATTGGGATGATTCGCTACTTGCTACTGATTGAAGTTATTGAACTTCATCGTCAAATTATTGAGCAGTCAGGGGGAGCTTTGGGTATCCGAGACTTAGGTGCTGTAGAATCTGCACTTGCTCAACCACGTATGACTTTTGGCGGTGAGGAACTTTATCCCACACTTGTCGATAAGGCTGCAGCTATGGGTTTTTCTTTGATCATGAATCATCCATTTATTGATGGTAATAAGCGGATTGGTCATGGTGCAATGGAAGTTTTTCTGGTCATGAATGGTCTAGAAATTAATGCTTCTATCGATGAACAGGAGGAAATTATACTTTCTCTTGCATCTGGTAAGTTTGACCGTGAAGCATTTACACAATGGTTAAAATCGCATGTTAAACTTATTTAAGGTATTGGTTTATAGTTCTCCTCTAAAAGCTTTTTGTAGTAGAGAGTTGAATAGGTTGTTACTTTCTTCTTGATGATTTGTTTGAATATTTTGTAAATGTTCAAATTTGTTTACTATATTATTCCAATCCGTTTGAAGTTCTAAGGGAGGTAATGGAATTTTTAACTGTTTAGCTTTGCTTATGTTAAAATGTTTTTGGATTGCACCAGTTAAACCTGTACCACCATTTTGATCACCCAGCAAAAAATTAAGTATTTCTGCAAGATATGCTGGTACAAGTAATTTACTACAAGTCATAACTATTAAATCAGAGCAATTTGCCTGTGTAATCCATTTCGGTATTACTGCGGCTACACCTGCGTTTCCTGTTCGTACAGCTACGACATCTCCAGGAAGCAAAGATGATTTATTTAATTTTCTATGAAAGTCATTACTGACATATTTCAGATCATTAAGTACTATCCGGTTACGTTTAATGTTTAAAGACCTTAGCCAAGGTACACCTTCTTCTATGTATTCTGAGGACATTGTTCCCACAAAGCCTACAGTTACTCGATTGCATACCTTACTTAAAGGATGAATTTCCCACCCTTTAGGATTAGTAACAGGGTCGCCGAACATATCTAAGAAAGTCGATCGCAATAATTCCTCTGTCAGTGCGATCGCCTGTTTTCGTTTCCGGCGAATATCGTCAGCTTTATCTAATATTGCAGCGATGCGTCGCTGTTCTTCTAGGGGTGGGACAACTATGGGAATACGGCTTGCTGCGCTTTTTGTTAGTTTTCCGCGAGTAGTACCTGTTACAAATTGGGTAACATCGTAACGTTCCAAATGTCTGTAAAGATATCGAATATCAATGCAATCTTTTGGTCTAAGGACATGAGCATGATTGTTTACCCAACACTTACCAGTTATTTGATAAGCAATAGTTTTGTTTGGATCTCCAAAGTGTCCACCATCTTCAGCTAGTAAAACCAGTGGTTCATCAAAGATAAATTCTGCTACCGAGTCTTGTTGTCCGTTAGCTCCATAATAAGGATAAGGACCTTTCACTCTGTCTCTTTCCGTAATGGCTTTACGTTGATTATCAAGAAATTCCACAACTTCCGAAAGGAGAAAAGTGTCCCAATTAGTTGATAATTGTGATTGGTAAATCAGCATCCCCAAAACACCCCCAACACAGCAAAATTCACCCGCTTCAAATCACCCAGCATCCGAGACAGCAATAATAATTGTATCTCATTTTTTCAGTAGATACCTTCACCTTTTAGTAATGCGCTGTATCAATTATCCTGTTGTAACCGCCCTTGTAACTCCCGCACCCGCTCTAAACTTAAACCTGTAATTTCTCTAGTTTCTTCTGCACCCATACCCCTGCGGAGTAAATTAATGGCGATGGTTTCCTGTGCTTCTTGAATACCTTCTTGGCGAGCTTTCCGTTCCCAACTGGTGACAATTTCCATATATTTTTCCTCCTGTAATCATCCCATATTAGGGAAACAACAAAATCCAGTCCCCTCCTTTTGTAAGGGGAGGGTTAGGGTGGGGTCAAACAATATTTGATACAGTGATGATAAATTTTAAAACATCCTCTCAATTATCCTGTTGTAACCGCCTCTGTAACTCCCGCACCCGCTCTAAACTTAAACCTGTAATTTCTCTAGTTTCTTCTGCACCCATACCCCTGCGGAGTAAATTAATGGCGATGGTTTCCTGTGCTTCTTGGCGAGCTTTCCGTTCCCAACTGGTAACAATTTCCATATATTTCTCCTCCTGTAATAATCCCATATTATTCGCCGTCACCTGAAATAATTCCTCTTCAGTCCCATTCAAATTGAGATAGACATCTACAAACCCTGAAATTAACTGCATCCGCGCTGGGTCTAGCTTCAAAGTAATTAACAATCGTAAACATTCCGCCTTTACCTGGGGACGTTCCGAGGGGGGTATCTTCATTTTAGCCATTAAAGCCGCTGCTACGGGGTTAGACTGGGTTAAATAATCTCGCCAACGCAGTTGATTTAATTGGATGGCTTTAAAATTAAAATCAAGTACCTGTAAGTCAGAAAAAGCTAGTTGATAATTTTCTGGTTCCCGACGCTGGGGTTCATCAAAGGAAAAAATCACCACCGGATAAATGGGTAAATCATATTTTTCATGTAAGCGGGCGAAATATTTAAACATCCGCTTGGCAAAATCTGACTGACTGTAAGATTGATTTTCAACGTGAATTAAAAAATAAGTCTCTTGCTGCTGGTATCGCACCTGCGCCAATAAATCAATTTCTTTTTTTTCTCCCGAAGTGACATCATTAAAGACTTCCTGGGGTAAAAACTGAATAGATTCTCGGTCAATTTCTCTGACTACTTGGGGGAGAAATAACTCTAAAAATTCCACAAAGAAGGTAGAAATTAATTCTTTAAATAACCGGTCATGGTCAATCATCCCAGGAGTTCCTCTAAAAGGTGGTTTTATAACTTATCAACAGGTAATTTTCATCTTAGGGAACACCGGATAAAAAGGGAAGCATAAAATCCAGTTCCCTCTTGAATAGAGAGAACTGGCTGGGGTCAAACAATATTTAATACACTGAACATAAATTTTAAAACATCCTCTCAATTATCCTGTAATAACCGCCCTTGTAACTCCCGCACCCGCTCTAAACTTAAACCTGTAATTTCTCTAGTTTCTTCTGCACCCATACCCCTGCGGAGTAAATTAATGGCGATGGTTTCCTGTGCTTCCTGAACACCTTGCTGAACACCTTGCTGAATACCTTCCTGAATACCTTCTTGGCGAGCTTTCCGTTCCCAACTGGTGACAATTTCCATATATTTCTCCTCCTGTAATAATCCCATATTATTCGCCGTCACCTGAAATAATTCCTCTTCAGTCCCATTCAAATTGAGATAGACATCTACAAACCCTGAAATTAACTGCATCCGCGCTGGGTCTAGCTTCAAAGTAATTAACAATCGTAAACATTCCGCCTTTACCTGGGGACGTTCCGAGGGGGGTATCTTCATTTTAGCCATTAAAGCCGCTGCTACGGGGTTAGACTGGGTTAAATAATCTCGCCAACGCAGTTGATTTAATTGGATGGCTTTAAAATTAAAATCAAGTACCTGTAAGTCAGAAAAAGCTAGTTGATAATTTTCTGGTTCCCGACGCTGGGGTTCATCAAAGGAAAAAATCACCACCGGATAAATGGGTAAATCATATTTTTCATGTAAGCGGGCGAAATATTTAAACATCCGCTTGGCAAAATCTGACTGACTGTAAGATTGATTTTCAACGTGAATTAAAAAATAAGTCTCTTGCTGCTGGTATCGCACCTGCGCCAATAAGTCAATTTCTTTTTTATCGCCCGAAGTCACATCATTAAATACTTCCTGGGGTAAAAACTGAATAGATTCTCGGTCAATTTCTCTGACTACTTGGGGGAGAAATAACTCTAAAAATTCCACAAAGAAGGTAGAAATTAATTCTTTAAATAACCTGTCATGGTCAATCATCCCAGGAGTTCCTCTAAAAGGTGGTTTTATAAGTCAACAGGTAATTTTTACCCCTCTTAATCCCCCCTTACAAGGGGGGAAACAACAAAATCCAGTCCCCTCCTTTTGTAAGGGGAGGGTTAGGGTGGGGTCAAACAATATTTGATACAGTGATGATAAATTTTAAAACATCCTCTCAATTATCCTGTAATAAACGCCCTTGTAACTCCCGCACCCGTTCTAAACTTAAACCTGTAATTTCTCTAGTTTCTTGTGCACCCATACCCCTGCGGAGTAAATTAATGGCGATAGTTTCCTGTGCTTCTTGAATACCTTCCTGAATACCTTCTTGGCGAGCTTTGCGTTCCCAACTGGTAACAATTTCCATATATTTTTCCTCCTGTAATAATCCCATATTATTCGCCGTCACCTGAAATAATTCCTCTTCAGTCCCATTCAAATTGAGATAGACATCTACAAACCCTGAAATTAACTGCATCCGCGCTGGGTCTAGCTTCAAAGTAATTAACAATCGTAAACATTCCGCCTTTACCTGGGGACGTTCCGAGGGGGGTATCTTCATTTTAGCCATTAAAGCCGCTGCTACGGGGTTAGACTGGGTTAAATAATCTCGCCAACGCAGTTGATTTAATTGGATGGCTTTAAAATTAAAATCAAGTACCTGTAAGTCAGAAAAAGCTAGTTGATAATTTTCTGGTTCCCGACGCTGGGGTTCATCAAAGGAAAAAATCACCACCGGATAAATGGGTAAATCATATTTTTCATGTAAGCGGGCGAAATATTTAAACATCCGCTTGGCAAAATCTGACTGACTGTAAGATTGATTTTCAACGTGAATTAAAAAATAAGTCTCTTGCTGCTGGTATCGCACCTGCGCCAATAAATCAATTTCTTTTTTTTCTCCCGAAGTCACATCATTAAATACTTCCTGGGGTAAAAACTGAATAGATTCTCGGTCAATTTCTCTGACTACTTGGGGGAGAAATAACTCTAAAAATTCCACAAAGAAGGTAGAAATTAATTCTTTAAATAACCGGTCATGGTCAATCATCCCAGGAGTTCCTCTAAAACCTCTAAGTCCGCCCCAATTTCATCCTCTAATAGTTTATGCTGTTTCAGCTAATAGCTGGCAAATGGTTTGATGGGCGTTGAAGCAACCAAACAGCACCGCATCGGGGATAAAATTCCCCGTGCTAGAATAACCTTAATCAAGTATCCCTCCCTTCATAGCAAGTAATTATTTAAGTAAAACCTTGATTTTTCCAGGAGAACCTGATGGTTATAGCCACAGTACCAGAGCAACAGGTAAAAATCGGACCTACCCAACTGCTGATTAATAACCAGTGGGTAGAAAGTATCAACGGTCGCCGCTTTGCTACCATCAACCCCAGTACAGGGGAAGTGATCTGTGAGGTAGCAGAAGCAGACAAAGCAGACGTAGACCGCGCCGTACAAGCAGCCCGCAATGCTTTTAATAGTCGGGAATGGCGGGGGATGTCCCCTACCCGCCGCGGTGACTTGCTGTATAAATTAGCAAATTTAATTGAGGAAAATACAGAGGAATTAGCGCGGCTAGAAACCTTAGACAATGGTAAGCCTTTACATGATTCCCTAGGGGACATAGAGTTAGTCATTGCCTGTTACCGGTATTATGCCGGCTGGGCAGACAAAGTGCAAGGTAAAACCATCCCCATTAATGGCCCTTATTTCTGTTACACACGCCATGAACCAGTAGGGGTAGTAGGTCAAATTATTCCCTGGAACTTTCCCCTATTAATGCAAGCTTGGAAATTAGCCCCAGCTTTAGCTATGGGTAACACCGTAGTCATGAAAAGCGCGGAACAAACACCTTTATCTGCATTGCGGGTGGGTGACTTAATTATAGCTGCGGGGTTTCCCCCTGGGGTAGTGAATCTATTATCAGGATACGGTCACACAGCGGGAGCGGCGATCGCCAGACATATGGATATTGACAAAGTAGCCTTTACCGGTTCTACAGAAGTAGGACATTTAATTATGGCCGCTGCGGCACAAAGTAACCTGAAGCGAGTAACCTTAGAATTGGGGGGTAAAAGTCCTAATATAGTGTTTGCCGATGCAGACTTAGAAGCAGCGATCGCCGGTTCCCATGAAGGTATATTTTTTAATCAAGGTCAGTGTTGCTGCGCCGGTTCCCGGTTATTTGTAGAAGAGAAATGTTACGAAGAGTTTGTTACCAAAAGTGTAGAAGCAGCGAAAAGGCGGGTAGTGGGTAACCCCTTTGACCCCCACACCCAACAAGGACCCCAAGTAGACAAAGAGCAATTTGATAGAGTCATGGGTTATATCAAAGCAGGGAATAGGGAAGGGGCCAAGCTGCTGTGTGGAGGGACTCAAATCGGCGAAAAAGGATTCTTTATTACACCCACAGTTTTTGCTGATGTCCAAGATCATATGCAGATAGCTCAAAAAGAAATCTTTGGCCCAGTGATGAGCATCATCAAATTTAGAGACATCGAGGAAGTAATTAACCGGGCGAATAATACCATCTACGGACTAGCTGCAGCAGTCTGGACACAGGATATTACCAAAGCCCATGCGATCGCCAACAATGTGCGAGCAGGTACAGTGTGGGTAAATTGTTACGACGTATTCGACCCAGCAGCACCCTTTGGCGGGTTCAAACAGTCAGGGATGGGTAGAGAACTGGGAGAATATGGACTGCAACAATACACCGAGGTGAAGACAGTCACCATGAAACTATAAACCTTGCTCCCGAGCAATTTGGCCTTAGCCTGCTGCCATAAAGATTCTAACTCATCTAAAGAGTAATCAGACAGGGGGCGATCAAGCACCGCCTCCATTTTTTGTAACCTGTGTACAAAACGTTGATTAGTTCCTTGTAAAGCAGCGCTAGGGTCAAGATTGTACCACCGAGCCAACTGGATAACTGCAAACAGTAAATCACCCAATTCTGCTTCTTGACGTGCTGGAGTTTCCCCGGCCAAAGCCTCTTGAAACTCCCCCAACTCCTCATAAAACTTCGCCCAAACCCCGTCAATACCTTCCCACTCAAAACCCACCTGGGCCGCCTTTTGGGAAATTTTCATCGCCCCCATTAACGGCGGAAGAGTGCGACCATAACGACCCAGCTGGTCACTCAACTGATGCTTAACAGAAACCTCCCCCTTTTCCCTGGCCTTAATCGCCTCCCAATTTTCCCTCACCTCATCCACACCCGCAACCGACACATCACCAAACACATGGGGATGACGACGGATCAACTTTTGCGAAATCCCCCGAGCAACCCCCTCCAAATCAAACCTTCCCGACTCCCCAGCAATTTGGGCTTGGAGAACCACCTGTAATAACAAATCCCCCAACTCCTCCGCCATAGCTGCATCATCACCCCCTTGAATTGCATCAACTACCTCATAAGCCTCCTCAATCACATAAGGAATCAGACTTTGGGGAGTTTGCGCCAAATCCCAAGGACAACCCCCATCAGGCGATCGCAACCGAGCTACCACCGAAATCAACTCCTGTAAAGCCGCCAAACACCCATCCATAAAAACCTCTGCGTACCTTTGCGTTAAAAAATCACCTTCTTCTCCTCCTAGGAGAGAGTAAACCCCGCACCCCCTGCTTTTGCAAACGCTTATAAGCCGAACCACCCCAATCACTCAGAGAATGACTCATAGCGCCCAACTCCAACCCCAAAAATAAAGCCAAATATTCCGTAGTGTAAACCATGAGCGATCGCCCCACAGTTACACCTAAATCCCGCCAAGTCAGAGTGACAATTCCCAGCATTTCCCCCATCACCAGAATTACCACAGCGACAAACCACAGCAAACAGCCCAGGTAAATTACCCTCAGGGTTGTACCAATAATTGGCCCGTGAGATAACATAGAGCGGTGACGCAGGTTTTTTTGATAAGGTAGCCAAATACAGCGTAAAAAGCCCCAGCGTTGAAACTGACGGGAGTAAATATCTAAATCCGGGCCAAACATCAGACCGCTAAACATAAACCCACTCGCAACCAACAAGGTTAAATTACTGCTGCGGGTTTGCCATAGGGTCACCCCGGCGATCAACGGTAGACTATATAAGGTGATGCGATCATGGGTTCTAGCAGAGGGCATATTGCAATTGATCGCCTTTCTACACAGGATTACCGAGTTATTATTGTACGTCAAAAAAAATATTTTCCCAAGGGGTTGCGCAATCAAAATTCTTTTGCTATATTGTTTAACTGTGAGAGCAAACGGGTGGTTAGCTCAGTTGGTAGAGCGCCTGCCTTACAAGCAGGATGTCACTGGTTCGAGTCCAGTACTACCCATTTTTATAGTAAGTGTTTCTGAAGGCGTGAAATTTCACGCCTTTACTATCTTATATCGGGATGCGATCGCCTAGCAATTAACCCTCAACAGCTAAAATTCTCTCTTGAGAGAAAAACGCCGCCAAAACGCCAGCCAAAATAATCATGAATCCAGCAAATTAAACTGTTGGAGTAACTTAGTATTTTCCGCCGTCAGTAACTCTCGCAGGTCATCAACTTCATTCAAGATTTTCACCTCCCGCGCATATTCTTCTTGGATGATTCCCAAATATTGCTGACGCTTTTCCTCAGTCTGAGAATGGCCAAGCATATGTAGGGCGATGTTGATATTAGACAGAGGATCGCGTAATTCCTGGGATAATTTTTCTAACAAATTACCTCTAATATCCGATAGTTGTCGAGAAACTTGTAAATTTGTATCATTTTCTTTAATTTCCTGTTGCAGTTGTTCGATTTTGTGATGATTATCCAGATGCTGCTGTGTAGATAATGCTTGTCTTTTTAACCGTGCTTTAACTGCTTGTAATATTTCCCCTGGTTCAAAAGGTTTAGTAATGTAGTCATCTGCGCCTAAATTCATCCCTTGGCGCAAATCCTCACGCTCGGCTTTAGCAGTGAGAAAAATTAAGGGAATATTAGCTGTATTAGGATAATTCCGCAGTTTTTTTAACACCTGAAAACCGTCCATACCAGGGAGCATAATATCACAAAGAATTAAATCAGGAGATTTAACCCTCGCTAAATGCAAGCCTTCTGAACCATCAGCAGCACTGACGACGGAGAAATCTGCTAATAGCAGAATTTCTGAGATATTTAAACGAATTTGCTCCTCATCTTCAATAACTAAAATCAAACTCATAACTTGCAACCCCAGGAATTAACCATTTATTTCTAATAGTAACCATTTGTTTTCATAACTAACAGATTGAAATTTTATAAATGGGTTTTAGCCCTGATAAAATCGCGAAATCCCTCAAATATTGCCAGAATATTCTTCTTGATTCCGAACTGGAAAATCTAGTTAGGGAAGTAAGGTGGATAAAATGTAATTAATAACACATAGTTCCACATATAAAGCCAAATGTCACAGGGGGACAGTTTTTTGATACTATAGTAAATCTGACTGGTTCAATAACGATTTTTATGAGCAAAGGCACCCTGTTTGATAAAGTTTGGAACTTACACACCGTTGGAACACTTCCCTCAGGGCTGACACAATTATTTATCGGGATTCACTTAATTCATGAGGTCACTAGTCCCCAAGCCTTTGCTATGTTGCGGGAGAGGGGACTAAAGGTATTGTTTCCACAAAGAACCATAGCCACAGTAGACCACATCGTACCTACCGATAACCAGTCCCGGCCATTTATCGATGGCTTGGCAGAAGATATGATTCAGGCTTTAGAACAAAATTGCCAAGAAAATAATATCACCTTTCATAACATTGGTTCTGGTAATCAAGGTATAGTCCACGTCATCGCCCCAGAACAAGGACTAACCCAACCAGGAATGACTATCGCTTGTGGGGATAGTCACACATCTAGCCATGGGGCCTTTGGTGCGATCGCCTTTGGTATTGGTACAAGCCAAGTTAGGGATGTTTTAGCTTCCCAAACTCTGGCTTTATCAAAATTGAAAGTACGGAAAATCGAAGTCAATGGGACTTTAAACCCCGGTGTTTACGCCAAAGATGTCATCCTGCACATTATTCGCCAACTGGGTGTAAAAGGTGGTGTAGGTTACGCCTATGAATATGCGGGTACCACCTTTGCACAAATGAACATGGAAGAACGGATGACCGTTTGTAACATGGCCATTGAAGGCGGTGCGAGATGCGGTTATGTCAACCCCGACCAAGTCACCTATGATTACTTAAAGGGTAGAGACTTCGCCCCCACAGATGCACAATGGGAGGAAGCTGTGGCTTGGTGGGAGTCTATCAAGAGTGATGCTGATGCAGAATATGATGATGTAGTAGTTTTCAACGCCGCGGATATTGCTCCCACAGTCACCTGGGGAATTACCCCCGGTCAAGGTATCGGGGTCAATGAACTGATACCCAAAGCAGAAGAACTACCAGAAGAAGACCGCTTTGTAGCCGAAGAAGCTTACAAATACATGGATTTGTTCCCCGGTCAACCCATCAAAGGGACTAAAATTGATGTCTGTTTTATTGGTAGTTGCACCAACGGCAGAATTAGTGACCTGCGCGAAGCTGCTAAAATTGCCCAAGGTCGCCACGTTGCACAAGGCGTTAAGGCCTTTGTGGTTCCCGGTTCAGAACGGGTGAAACAACAAGCGGAAGCCGAAGGACTGCATCACATCTTTGCACAAGCTGGATTTGAATGGCGTGAACCCGGATGTTCTATGTGCCTAGCGATGAACCCCGACAAACTCCAAGGTAGACAAATCAGCGCCTCCTCTTCCAACCGCAATTTTAAAGGTAGACAAGGTTCATCCTCTGGTCGCACATTACTTATGAGTCCCGCCATGGTAGCTACAGCTGCTATTCAAGGGGAAGTTGCAGACGTGCGCGAATTGCTATAACACCCCCACCCATCCCCCTGCTCTAGTGACAAAAACTCAAAATTATGGTCAGTGAAGTTAAAAAAATCTCAGGTCGCGCTATAATCCTTATAGGGGATGATATAGATACAGACAGAATTATCCCCGCCCGTTATTTAAAAGCCATTACCTTTGATGGCTTAGGCGAAGGCGTATTCATCGATGACCGCACCGCATTAAAGGGCGAACACCCCTTTGACAAACCCCAATATCAAGGGGCAAATGTGTTAATAGTTAACCGCAACTTTGGCTGTGGTTCATCACGGGAACACGCCCCCCAAGCGATCGCTAAATGGGGGATTCAAGCTTTAATAGGGGAAAGTTTCGCCGAAATCTTTTTTGGTAACTGTGTAGCCATGGGCATACCTTGCGTTACTGCCGATGCTCCTACAGTCAAAAAACTGCAAGAGTTAGTCAGCGCCGACCCCCAAGCTGCTGTAACAGTCAACTTGGAAACATTAGAAGTATGCCTGGGGGATTATACCACAAAAGTTACCATGAGTCAAGGCACTCGCAGCACCTTTATTGCAGGTACATGGGATGCTTGCGGTCAGTTAGTGGCTCAGTCTGAGGCAATCCAGGCTACAGCTGCTCAACTACCTTATCTAACCTGGGTTTAGCCACAACAGGGAAATTAAACGGAGAGGGGGGGATTCGAACCCCCGTTGAGTTGCCCCAAAACGCATTTCGAGTGCGTCACCATCAACCACTCGGACACCTCTCCCGGTAATATATGCAGTTTTGGTCAATCTGTCAGACTTGGCGCTATAGGCGGTTAATTATTGCCCGCCGGTATTTCGCCCATAAGCTCAGATACCAGTTTCTATTATAGCACCTACAGCCATTTGTGCACCCCTAAGTTAAAACTAAATTATCCCGATGAATCACAGTTTCAGCACCTACATAGCCCAAAATTGTGCAAATTTCCCGGGAATGACAGCCGCGAATCTTTTCTAGCTCCTCGCTGCTGTAGTTGACAACACCTCTGGCGATTTCCGTTCCCTGGTGGTCGCATAACTGCACCGCCGCTTGAGCTTCAAAGTTTCCTTCTACTGTTTTAATCCCCGCGGCTAATAAGGATTTTCCCCCCTGGGCGATCGCCGCGATCGCCCCTGTATCCAAGTATAATTTTCCCGCCGGAACTAGACCGTAAGCTATCCAACGTTTACGGGCCGAAGTTGGTTCAGGTTGTGGTTGAAAGTGAGTTCCCAGGGGTTCCCCGGCCAGAATCTTCTCGATATTATGGGGAAATCTTCCTTGAGTAATTACCGTTCGCACTCCCGCTGCGATCGCAATTCTAGCAGCGGAAATTTTAGTTAACATCCCCCCGGTACCCCATTGGGACCCTTGAGATCCGGTTTGTATTTGTAATGCTGCTAGTTCTTTGAGGTTATTCACCAAAGATATGGGCTGCGCATCTGGTACTGAACGCGGGTCGGCTGAATATAGCCTGTCTACATCAGTGAGGATAAATAACCAATCTGCTTCTATTAAACTAGCAACCAATGCCGAAAGGGTGTCATTATCGCCAAATTTCAACTCCTCCACTGCTACCGTATCATTTTCATTGACTACAGGAATTACACCCAGTCCCAATAGTTCCTGAAAGGTATTATACACATTCAGATAGCGGCTACGCTGCACCAAATCGCTACGAGTCAGCAACACTTGAGCAATGGGCTGGGATAGTGTAGTAAATAAATCATCATATATCCGCATTAACCGCCCCTGTCCCACTGCTGCTACTGCTTGTTTGAGAGCCATGGCTTTAGGACGTTCAGTTAAACCCAATCTGGCACAACCCACTCCCACCGCACCAGAGGAAACTAAAACCACTCTATGCCCTTCCTGTCTCAAATGACACAGTGTTTCTGCTAAGGTGGCAATGGTGGACAGCGCTAGCTGTCCGGTTTCTGGTTGAGTGAGGCTAGAAGTACCGATTTTGATAACAATCGTCTTGGTCATTGATAATTTTCGTTAAAATTTGTAAAGCGCCGAGCCTTCTATAGATAAAGGCCGACGCTCTACGGGTTAATTGTTATTTATTATGGGCTAGGGTCTTTATTTTGCTGACCCCATATTATCAATTATTATCATCACCGATTTCCCAATTTTCCCTAGATTTCTTAAGTATTTCTTTATATTTACTTTAGCGACGACTTCTCAAGTTTTGTTAACTTTTCTTTCTTTAGGGGTAATGGTAGCTCCCAAGATTTCCGATAACCAAACTTCAAAATTCCGCACAGGATGAGAGCGCAGAGCTACATCGGGATGAATAATCGGGTCTACTAAAATGGTGAACATTCCCAAACGATTACCGGCTAAGACATCGGTAAACAAGCGATCGCCCACCATTCCTACTTGTTCCGCAGGGAGATTCATCCCCGTGAGTGCGGCTCTAATTTTCCGTCGTGACGGCTTGGCTGCACCTAAGTAATAGGGCAAATTGAGCGATCGGGCGATTCCACCGATCCGTGATTCACTCAGATTATTACTCACCAAGCACAACTGTGTAGAACTACGCACTTGCTCTACCCAGTCTTGTAGTTCTGGCGAAGCTAGTCCCACTCTCAAAGGTACCAGGGTTTCATCCACATCCAATACCAACCCCTGCAGCCCATATTGTTGAATAATTGCGGGTGTCAGGTTCAAGACAGAACCGGATATAATTAAATTAGGCTGTAAGAGATCATTCCAGGTCATAGTCAAATTTAACTACTTCAAACACAAATATTTTATTCTCTCACCACTACAGCCTCACTGGTAGTGGGAGATTCTTCCCTCATTCCCACTTAACTAGAGTAGTATTACTACCAACCCCATCAGCATCAATCTACTTTAGCTTATTCGACCTCGTTAAAAAGTTCTTCTTCTAACAGTGGTTGTATTTTTTTAAATTCCTCTGGGGAAAGTAATTGAGGTTCTCCAGTGCTAGAAATGCGAGCGAAAAACAGCAGCGGGTCTACAGGGGTATAAATTGCGTATTCTTGATCTTGATGATAGAAACTAGCAAGTCGCTGTAATTGTTCAGGTTCCAACTCCTCATCTTCTTCAATTTCCAAGGTGAAAATCTCCGACTCTTCCACTGCTGGTAAATCACCAGACACTGTCAGAGCATAAGCAGTATGCTTGACGATCAAATTTTGTTCAGCCAAAACAGCCTGAGCAGTACCTAAAATTTGGTTAATGACAGCATCATCATCTACCAAAACCGCCTGTTCATCATCATCATCACCTTGCCAAGCAAAAATTTCTATAGGTGCAGTCCACAGGGAGGAGCAAAACATATTCTTGTCCCTCAACCACCAGGGAATGTTCAACATAACATTCTAGGCTTCGCCCGGTCTCATCGGTGAGGGTGATAGAACCTGCATGAGCATGATCATTTTCTTCAGGAAATGGAGAGGAAAACATAGCCGAAGTGTAAAACTTTATAAATAGAAGTAGATATACAAATGTCTTTACTATTTCTTGACTAATTCAGTCAAGAAAAGAGCTTCAGAAATTGATATCAGTCTTAGTGACACAATTCAGAATATCATGTAAAAGGTATCAATACTCTCAGGCTAGCACGGCTTCCTGGAAGTTGCCCCGTCTAGTGTCAAGCCATTGTTGTAAAATTAAAGCTGCCGCCTTACGGTCAATTAAACCTTTATGGCGTGATGGCGAGATATTTTCAGCTATTAACAGTTGCTCCGCTTGGAAAGAAGTTAATCGCTCATCTACATATTCCAATGGTAACTCCATAGCCTTCGCCAATTTTTTGCCAAATTTCAACACATGACGAGCCTGGAATCCTAAAGTCCCATCCATAGAGTAAGGTAAACCCATGACCAGCACTTGTACCTGACGCTCATTCACCATGTGGCGGATCTGCTGGACATCCCTTTCAAAGGATGTCCGTTCAATGGTGGTGAGTCCCATAGCAATCAAACCAGTACCATCGCACCCTGCTACACCAATCCGCTTGCGACCAAAATCTAATCCCAATGCTGAAATAAACGGTTGTGGTTGCTCTTGGGGTGTCAAACTAGTTCTCCTGTTTTGGCTGCTCTGTGGATTCAGGAATCGGCAATACTTCCATACTCAAATTATCGCACTTAAAGGTTATAGGTTCTGATTTGCTTGAACCCGGACTGTCTGATGGTGATTGGTTTGTTGGTCTTACCCATGACATCCCACCTGGTATGGGTTTACGAGCTGGTTGTAAACCTTGTAGTACGCCACCCCACTGAATTCCTTCCAAGGAAACAAATTTCGACTCCCGTAACTTATGCCAAACTGAGCGAGACATCACCAGGGTATGTTCTATGCGCTTGGCCCCAATGCGTTCTAAATACTCTTCTCGTTCCGCTTGGTAGTCTGAGGATGCTAATTGTAAACCTTGCTGCGGGAAATCTTGAACAATGCGCGCTAATTGGGAAAGCATCTCTGGATATAGCCAGGTATAAGCGGGGTGAACTGTCAGGGTCGCCACATGAGGAGTTTCGCCCTGGCGGTTCAGTTGTACTTGGAAATAGCCAATGGCTGCTTTGCGTTGCGGTTCAAACACGTAGCCACTCACCACTTCTGTTTTTGTGATCCACTGCTTCACAGCATCAGCTAGAGCACCCAACAAACTGGTTTTAAAGTCCCGTGTATTGCGATCAAACACCTGACGCACCAAAGGAGGCATTGATGCTGTATCTAACTGATAGAGTAATTGAGCATCGGCATTACTTACAGGCAAAAGATTAGGTAAGTCCGGCTCCGCTTGCGCTAATACAGCCAGTAATTGCGGTTCAATTTCCCAGTAGGTCATTTCTGCCAGGCGCTGAAATCCATTGTGCCGATATAGTGCTAGAGCGTCTTTATCATTAACATTAACTTCTAACAACCAAGTCCGAGCTTCTAAAATTGACTCAAAGCAATGGCGCAACAGTTGTGAGCCTACTCCTTGTTTCTCTAGCGATTTCGCCAGCATTACCCGATCAATCCGCCATGTACTGCGTGTACGGTTGAAAGGTGACACTTGAATCATTCCTAACAATACTCGCCCCTGTTCTGCTACGTAGGCACAGAAACGATACTTGAGAGGGTTAGGAAACCAACTCAAAAATTTTAGTAATCCATACCAACGGCGTAACCATTGCATCTGGTTGATGGCAATTTCAGCCTCTTTGGGAGTCAAGTCAGATAATGAGTCTTGAGTTATTTGCTCAATTCCGTCCAAATCCCGGTATTGGGCTGGCCGGATGACAACGCCGAGATTTCGAGGTAGTAATGAAGTCATCTTAATTTTATCTGCCATTTAGCCTTAAATTACTGGTTCAGAGGAAGTGCTACAATAATCTTAACCCCTTTTTACTCCTGCCTCTTGCTCCCCAAGAGTGATTTTTTTGACAATTGCCGCACTAAGGTGATCGATGTTATTGCTTCATCCTTGGTTGCAGTTATCCACTTAACCTACTACCTGCGGTTATGGCTACGCCACTCAAGGTATCATACAGCAAGAGTTTGTGAATTATAGACAAATCTACAAAGTCACTTTACCAGGGGTAAACCTGATTGGAGTTACTCCTAACCCCTCTATCCCGTCTGCAAAAGCGTTCAGGACTGCTTTTCTTAATATGTTGTACGCCCCATTTAAATCAGCGTTTATTAACCCTCCATTAGAAGCTTTATACAACCCACGAGCTACTCTTCTACCACTAAATACACGTTCTGCCCCTTTTTGGTACTCCGGGATATTATCAAGGTCAAGAAAACGGCTCTACCGTACTTGTTATGCTAATTTAACAACTGGTTCGAGGGAACAGGGAACAGGGAACACACCGAACAGAGATTAAGAAGGAATATTCAGGCATTTTCTTCAATAACCAACATTATTTCCCTTATACGGTAAGCCTTTTCGGATTTTATCAAAACAATTTAGCATATTAGGTACTGAAGAACCAAGAAAACTAGCCTTAGAGGTATAACTTTCTTCGTTGATAATAACTTTAACGCCAGCTAAGTTAGCTTTATAAACCAACTGCTGGATAAATTTATAGTGCGGTATCTGAACAAAATTTTGATTGTTACGCTTACCAATATTAATATCTTGCTTCCACTGTTTGTTGTTACCAATCACCAAAGTATCAATCTGATTTTGTCGAAGGTAATTAATAATGGTTCTACTAGCTTGGTGTAGATAGGTATCAACTTTACTATCTCTTTTGGTGAGAAGATTGGATATTTTGTTGGAGGTGTATCTATTGGGGTCTTGAGTTTGAAGCTTCGATTGGAGTTGGGCTTTTTGTTTATTAAAGAATTGATTGGTTGACTTTAATGGGCGACCATTAATAATCAACGGCTGAAAGCCTTTTTTGTTTGAAGCTATGGTGTCCAGGTTATTAAGCCCCAAATCGATAGCTGCAATATATTGATTCCTAACTGTGACTACTTCATTCTTTTCATAAACAGCCTCTACTACATGGAATCCACTTCTAGGTACTAATCTAAGTTCTTTAACTTTACTTTGAATAGCAGTTGAAATAGATATATTTGTACCTGAAGGTTGTAATAACCCTTTTTTTAACCCTTTTTTGCTAATACCCTGTGCCGGGTAAATGACCACACAACGACCTTTGGTTTTATGTTTATATCCAGGTAGTCTAGGCCGACCTTTGAACTTATCAGGGTTGGTCGTAAAAGAACTAATAGCTGCAAAATATGAAAGCCAGCATCTATCAACTAATTTAATGATTTGACAACTTACCTTTGCTGGCAAAGCTTTATAATCAACAGATTTTTTGATTAGGTGATAGGCTCCAGCATAATTAATATGCTTGTTGTTATGAATGTATTCCTGTCTAACTATGAAGTTAACAGCATTGTATAGGTTCTTCGATTTAAAGCAAAGTTCATCTATTTCTTTGTATGCTGGGTGACTTGGTTTAATAACATGACGCTCAATCAGCTTCATTTTGTAACTCCTGAGTGATACGTTCTGTTTTTGTCTTTGCTCTTCTTAACCCATACATCCTCGCACTAAACGAGTATATTATCGATACTATATCTTGCATTAGTTCATCTCTACCTTCCGTAGCTTGATTAACAATCTCCAACTCTTTACCTAGTTTATTAAGAAGAATCTTTAGATAGCTACAACTTTGTTAGGGTTTTGGTTAGTTTCAGGTAGATTAATAATTATGGTTCCTGTAGGTTGTTGATAACCTGTGATTACGCCGGATTTGTACCAACGCCACGCAGTTCTATAACTTATCCCTACCTTTTTTGCATAATCAGATAGTTTCATTCATTTAATGATCGTACATTCATAATAATATGATACTGCAAATGTACATAAATGACTATAAATTCATTAAATTATTGTAGACTCGTAACTAAATACCAAAAAAGCAGACCTGATGAGCGCCACTTTCGTATTGACCCAACATATCTGCTTTTGTTTTATAACAAAAATGCCGAAAATTTCTGTTTTTTTACCACCCTTTTCGGGAAATTAGCTTCTCAAAGTTGGCTTGAGTTTGGTGCAGCAGTTGCTCTCGGCTATCTTCAAGTGAAAGTGTCTCTTTGAGAGGGGGAACCAGATTGCGCGCTTGTAGAGTCATATGAAGTTGCAAATGGGCAACATATTCGCTGAAGTCTTCATTTTGTACAACTGCGCCCCTTGAGACATTTGATTCCACTGTCACTTGGTTCTCCTTCTCTTAGTTGGTGTGGCTGTGCCTTTATATCATCAGAACTTATCACATTGTTTTGCTTAACTTCTTAATCTGTAATGAAGTTTAATGTTTTTGCCAAGTTTACACTCAGCAATGTTAAAACTGGTATGATATGCCCAGGGAAAGCACAGGGTATATGTTTAACCAATCTAGATCATTTTCTAGGTTGTTTTTTTCCTTCTCTATACTGGTGTTGATTTGATTCCTTATATCTGGAGTGGCATCAGTACCGAATTCAGGTGTAACATCTACTTTTGGTGAACCGGTGAACATCACACCCAAATTAAAAGAAAACCCCAAGCCTTTACCCCGTTGAACGGCATTTCCCCAGCCAATACCTAAATAAGGTGCGACACTATTGGCAAAGCTAAGTTCAGCATCAACTGATCGTAAAACATCAACGTTGTAAGTATCTTCACCAACTGTAATAGTATTAGTGCCAGCTGTTGGTCTACCAGTTCCCTTGAGTTTATTATCTTGAAAGACTAAACCCCCAGTCAAACGAAAGCCAGAATTTTTTGCCGGGTGGTAGTCAACTAGAGTGGAAATATTCGACAAGCTCAGATCAGCTTCATAGGTGACATCAGTTTCTGTGACATCAGCCCCTACACTAAAAGTATTTATCCCCACCCTGGCATTAAAATTAGGAGTTATTGACCTAGTTACAGATGCTCCTAGACCTAAAGTACCAATTTCTGGAGTAATTGCCCAACCACTCTTGTTACCTCCCGGAGATTGGCTTGTTGGCTCTGTGGGTGCAACTTCCATGGGAGCGCTACTAGGTGTTGAGGAAGGGGGAGTAATTTGACTACAGCGAGAGTTGAGGGGATAATCCCTACAGAATTGATTTAAATCAATAGGTGTTTGCGCTATGGGTTGTAAGTCAGTAGCGCTGTGAGAAAAGGTTCCCCCTACGGAATTTATTTCACCCGGTTGAGATGTGGCAATTACTTCTTGGGATAATACTGGTTGACTTGTGGATACCCCAAATCCCAAAGCAGATGCTAATGTCAAAGTTGCTACATATTTTAATTTCAGTCCACTCACGATCATTACTCCTCACCTAATAACTAACCTTGCAGTTTCTGCTCACCACAGACAATTTCACCGTTTAATTATGCAGCAACTCAAGACAATTCTTACCCGTGAGTTATTTTCTGGGTAGGTCAAAACCTCAAATTTCTTGACTGATGCAGTTTTAGGGTTGTATCTTCTCCATGGACAGCCGCCTTCTATAGGCAGAAGTATATAATCAAACAGGTTGCCAAGTCAATGTGGCAAACTGTAGATGTATAAAAAATTAATATTGTAGGAGGAGTGATATTTCTCCGAGACCCACAAGAATGGTCTTAGCTCAAGAGAGAACCAGCAATCATTCCCCCAAGTAAAATCAAACCAATCCAGACATTTTGACTGAACATCTTACCATATACAGAATTGGGTACGCTATCCTGGATTAAACAGAAATATTGCCAAATCCAGCCAATAGCAGCAATAACTAGACTCATCCAAAAGAAAAAACCCAATTGTGTTAATACAGCTAGATATACCAGTAATATAACTGTCAGAGCAAAGAAAATACCAATAGCTAAAGGGGCATAATTACCGAAGAATAAAGCGCTAGAATTTACCCCAATACGGCTATCATCTTCGCGATCGCTCATAGCGTAAATGGTATCAAACCCCAAAGTCCAGAATATAGTAGCGCCCCAGAGTAGCCAAGTGGGTAAAGAAATATCTGTAGTTACAGCACTCCAACTGATCAAAACCGCAAAACCCCAAGCAATGGAGAGAACTAATTGGGGGATGGGGAATACCCGCTTTGCACCCGGATAAAGCAGAATTACAGGTACAGCAGCTACAGACAACCAGAAACTTAAGGGGTTAAGATAAGAAGCGAGTACTGCGGCACATCCTAAAGCAACCGCAGCCACCACAATCCCGACTTTAACAGACAAAGCCCGGGAAGCCAAGGGGCGATCGCGCGTTCTGTGCACCTGTGGGTCAATATTCCTATCCCACAAATCGTTAACCACACAACCAGCTGCACTAGTAGCTAGAGTACCCAAAATAATTACCCCGACCAAGGGTAAAGGCGGTTTTCCTGATGCGGCTAAAAATACAGACCACAAAGCCGGAATCATTAAAATTAATCGTCCTTCTGGTTTATCCCACCGCAAAAGGCGGATAATAGTCAGCCATACAGGTTCCTGTTTGCGTTCGTAAGGATTCAGCATATAAATCAAGTCATAACTTGAGATGGATGAATTCACACATCTTTACATCTATAGAATAACTTTATTTGGTATTTATAGAAGTAGAACCTGTGACTGACAACGGTAAACATTCTTAGCTCAGACAGGCTTTGTACATAGTTCAGAGTAAGAAGAGATTGATTTTGTTGTAACGCACCATTTTTTAGTCCTTCAACGAGAGAAAACTAGATGCTGAATTTAGTTTCAGCTAACTGGGAAAGTGTTAGCACTGAACCAGTTAAGCAAAACCGGATTATTGCTGCTATTGACATGGGAACAAATTCTCTGCACATGGTAGTAGTAAAGATTGACCCGACCTTACCAGCTTTCAGCATTATTGCCAAAGAAAAAGAAACTGTCAGGCTGGGTAATCGTGACCTGACCACTGGAGAACTCAAACCAGAAAACATTCATAAGGCTATTACCGCACTCAGACGCTTTCAAGAAGTCGCTAAAACCGCCAATGCTGAAACAATCATAGCTGTAGCCACAAGCGCTGTGAGGGAGGCCCCAATGGTAGAGATTTTTTACACCAGGTAAAAGAAGAATTAGGCCTAAGCGTTGACTTGATTTCTGGTCAAGAAGAAGCCCGTCGCATCTACTTGGGTGTACTTTCGGGGCTGGAATTTGATCAGCAACCCCACATAATTATTGATATTGGTGGCGGTTCTACAGAGTTGATTTTAGCAGATAGCCAAGAAGCCCGCACTCTGAGCAGTACAAAAGTCGGCGCAGTGCGACTCACCAGTGAGTTAATCACCACCCAACCCATCAGCGATGTCCAGTTTCAATATCTCCAAGCCTATACAAGGGGAATTTTAGAACGTTCTGTTGAGGATGTATTAGCAAATATCCATCCTGGGGAATCTCCCCGTTTAGTGGGAACCTCCGGGACGATTGAAACCCTGGCGATGATTCATGCGCGAGAAAATTTAGGTATTCTTCCCTCTACCCTCAATGGCTACCAATTCACCCTCAAGGATTTGCGGGTTTGGGTAAATCGGTTACGCAAAATGACCAACTCAGAAATATCTATTATCCCCGGTATGCCAGATAAGCGGTCAGAAGTGATATTGGCTGGTGCTGTCATCTTACAGGAAGCTATGACTTTGTTAGGTGTAGATTCAGTCACCTTGTGCGGACGCGCCCTCAGAGAGGGGGTAATTGTAGATTGGATGCTATCCCACGGTTTGATTGAAGATAAACTGCGCTATCAAAGTTCCATACGCCAGCGGAGTGTTCTCAAACAGGCTGACAAGTATGATATCAATTTGGAACACAGCGATCGCGTGGCCTTATTTGCCTTAAGTTTATTTGACCAGACCCAAGGAAAGTTACACCAATGGGGAGCCGCGGAGCGACAACTGTTATGGGCGGCAGCCTTATTGCATAATTGTGGGCATTATATCAGCCATTCGTCTCATCACAAACATTCTTACTATTTGATTCGCAATGGTGAATTACTCGGCTACACTGAAACCGAAATTGAAATTATTGCCAATTTAGCCCGTTACCACCGCAAATCACCCCCCAAGAAAAAACATGACTATTACCGTAACTTGGTCAGTAAACAGGATCGACAAATCGTCAACCAACTCAGCGCCCTGTTGAGAATAGCCGTTGCACTAGATCGGCGACAAATTGGTGCGATCGCTCGCGTCCAATGTCTGTATAATCCCGGTAAAGGAGAGTTACAGATGTTACTATTTCCCTCTGAACCTGATGATGACTGTTCTTTAGAACTTTGGAGTATAGATTATAAAAAACCAGTTTTTGAAGATGAGTTCAATCTAAAATTGGTACCTCTTTTACAATCGTCTCATTTTTCCCGAATATAGTTTACAGAAGATATTTTTGTGCGTTAAACTGATTTAGCGCACCTACCAATCCATCTCAGGGAACACCAGAAAATCAATGTTTCATCTGGTGTAAGTTTATCATTCAACCTTGGGCATTGCACTCAGATATCAGTCTAAATCCCTCCCCCTCATGTGTGAGGAACGGGTAAAACCAGCAGGGCATCACCAGAAATTATTGAATATTTTTAATCTGAAAGTCAATCCCTCAAGACAATCACTTTGTCATAGAGGTGAAGATGAACTGCGTCCACTGAGTTTGGATACATCAAAAATACTTAGTAAACTGACCCTTCTGAACACCCTTCAATGAGACTTGTGGTTATGGATAGAAGTAGACCAAACTTAGAAGAAGTCCTCGCTTATCTAGAAGCTGAAATGGATGAATATAATCAACAGTTCTATACAGAACCAGATAGGAATAATCAAGTGGTATCTAGTATGAATCGAGATTTGGTAGAACGTTATGAACTGGGTACAAATGAAGAATATTCTCAAGAACTAGATGCAGAACTTGAGCTAAAATAACCGAAATCGAATAAATAGGTTAAACACATCATATTCTGCTAATCATCGGCAGTATTTATGCAATTTCTAATCAGGGCTGCTCTACTACTTCCAATTTAATTTCTTTGGGAATAATTTTTAGGAATAACTGAAATTTAGCCTCAGCTATTTAAGGATAAGATATACAATCCCAGTTATTCATGTGAATCACCCAATTAGGTATTTACAGCACTTTTAAAGTAAATAAAGTACACACGTTAAGATCATAAATATTGTGGGGTGAACATCGGTGCCCGCCCTTGTGTTCCTCACTCACATAAAATGCGCTGTATTTACTAAAGATAAATAATTCAGCCTTTATTAATATATTTATTATTGAGTAGAGTTTAATAGTAGTTAAACCCTGCTCAATAACTGTTTCTTAGAGAGAAAAATTCTTTGGTGTCTTTACATTAACAGGAACAACTATGCTATTTTTAATAGTTGGACCATTTACAGCAGTACTATTACCTGCATTACCCCTGATTTCGTGGAGTACCTCTTGATGCTGTCTAACATTCCCATTATTACCAGTATTCACTTGTACTGCTGTCGAAGAACTAGTATTTCCTGTACAAGCTGCTGGACTGTACATTTGCACATTAGAAGTTTGTCTGGCGGGAGTTGGAGACATATTAAGTTGAACCCCCACATGAGATATAACGCACTGTGCGAATGCGGCGCTGGTAGCAAAACTAGCAACTGTTAAACAAACACCAAAAGATAGGACACCAAGATATAAATCTTGATATTTCATCTAAGTTCTCCCGGATTTTTTACATTAATTACAAAGGACTGATACTTTACTACTGTGATGTCTGTATCTACCATTCCTGGTGACTTGTCTGCTTTCTTGGGTAAGAATACTACCTGATTTTTGACAGGTGTTTCTCAATAAAGTGTTGACATCGTTAATATGAAAATTTCCATTCATATAGATTTCAGTCTCAGGAGTATGGAGCTTTGCACTTCCCGGGAAATCTGGAAATATTTCCAGATTTCCCCGTAAATCTTGACGAATTCTCATTCTCCCTATGTGCATATCTATTTCACCTATTTGAGTAACAACAGGGAGAAATAAGCTAACAGAAATTAGCAGTGAGGAAAATTTGTAAATCTGCATAGGATATCCCCATCAAGTATGGCTGAAGCAAGCGGTAGCTATCAGAAAAAGTCTAGGGTAAAGTATAGTGTGGCTATCACCTTTACCCTATTAATTTTAGAAGCAGCCACCGAATTTAACTTAAATAATTTGGGGATGTTTGCTAGTTATTCATAATCATCAATGGTGTCTTTTCTGGGGATAAATAGGTCGGCGTATCCCTTGGTTGATTTTTTGGTTCTGTTGAGAAGCGCTATTAATACAAACATTACCGATACCGTGGGTCTCACACATCTGATGGATGACTTGACCGCTAGCATTGCTACCATAACTACCAGCATCACCTGCGAAGTGTTGATTAATTTGATTAGCCTTATTTACGCTAAGGTTGTGATTCCCAGTGGTAATATTAGTCTGATTAATTATTTGAGCATTATTACTGTCTCCAGTTTGAGCATTAGCAGCAGTAGAAGCAAATGCGATCGCACTTACAGTGAACAAACCGATAATAAATTTATTCATGAACAACTCTACAAATTTCAATGTCTCATTGATCCATTAGCTCTGATTAGCTGGCTGTGGTAGCCTGAATCTCAGCTATTAAGAATAAATAATAATAACAATTCTAGCAGTAGTCAAGCCAAATTAATACAAATTATAAACCACAGTGTTGCATAGATATTATCAACATATCTACCTTAATTTATTGTCGATAATACTGTTAAAAATTAGAACATAAAAATGAATTTATGAGATGATTTATTAGATATAGAATCTTAAATAATATGCGTTAAATATTATCTATCTAAAGAAATAAATTTCTAATTTAGTGAATAAAATCCAGATGATTGAGTATTAATTAATCACAGAAATCAGGATTTGCTGAAAATTTATGGAAGAGAAAATCAAATCCCCTGGATACTAAGGGAACACAAAACTACATAATTATGTAAAATTGTGTAAAGTAATTGTAGTATTTATAAAACGAAGGCATCAACAAACCCATGCAACTGAAACTCAGTGCATCTAAATTTCCCCCAGGCTTCCCTTAGTTTTAATCGCCCCGTTTTTCCTGTGGGGAACAGCAATGGTAGCCATGAAAGGAGTCATAGCCGACACTACACCCCTATTTATGGCAGCTGTGCGATTGTTACCAGCAGGGGTGTTAATTTTAATTACAGCAACAATGATGGGTAAACCCCAGCCCAAAGGTTGGTTAGCATGGCTGTGGATTATTTTATTTGCCTTGGTAGATGGGGCATTATTTCAAGGCTTTTTGGCAGAGGGACTAGTCAGAACTAGTGCTGGGTTAGGGTCTGTAATGATTGACTCCCAACCTTTAGCGGTGGCTTTGTTGTCCTTGTGGCTATTCCAAGAACACATTGGTTTGTGGGGATGGCTGGGGTTAGGACTGGGAGTTATCGGTATTAGTTTAATTGGTTTACCCCATGAGTTGATTTTTCAGTTTTTTGATCCCAATGTCAATGCAAGCATTGGGAATTGGCAAGATGTATTGAGTAGTGGTGAATGGTTAATGCTGTTAGCCGCCCTCTCCATGGCTGTGGGAACGGTGATGATTCGGTTTGTCTGTAGATATGCTGACCCGGTAATGGCCACGGGATGGCACATGATTTTGGCGGGATTACCGTTGTGGGGTATTTCATCGGTAGTAGAATCTCACCAGTGGCAGAATCTCACTATCTCTGAATGGATGGCTTTAGGTTATGCTACAGTTTTTGGTAGTGCGATCGCCTATGGATTATTTTTCTACTTTGCTTCTAGTGGTAGTTTAACTAGTCTGAGTTCTCTAACCTTTCTCACTCCAGTTTTTGCCCTCTTATTTGGTAATCTTATCCTCTCAGAAGTTCTCACCCCGTTACAGTGGGTGGGAGTAGGACTAACTTTAATCAGCATTTATCTAATTAACCAAAGGGATAACTGGCGCGGTGAAAATCAGAAGGTAACCGTGTCAGAAGAAGCTACACAGCAATCAGCAGTTTTAGAAACATCTATTCATGGAAGGTGAATAACAGCCACAAACAATTAACAATTAACATTTTGTAGTGGAGACTTAGGGTGAGTTAGAAGTACAATTACAACATAGAAGATTTTCCACCGCGCCGTAACTAACTGCTAACCCACCCGACATTTCCACTTAAAAACAAAACTCAAAAATATTTCATCTGAACTTGGATAACTGTATTTGGCCCTGCTAACAAAAAAGCAGCGTCTTTAAATTTAGGAGCACTGGTACGAACTTCTGGGTTTCTGGAAAACCCAAAACCTTCCGTGGGGATACCCAGGTAATTAACATTGAGGATTTGATCTTGATTCTGATCATGGATAACAGCTACAGCATAAGTACCAGGTTGTAAGTTATCAAAGGTAATTTTTGAGGATGTTTCGGAAATCTTAGTACACTTACTTTTAACTACACCATCATTATTATTGGGAAATCCTTTACTATTAGCAAATATGGTCACACACACCAGTCCCTGTGTGTTTCGCAATCCATCAACTCCTACAGTGAGTTTACCCGGTAAAACCGCACTGGCGGTAGATGTCCAGGCCGGATTTCCGATGAATGCAAGTAGCAACAGACTCAACCCCAATTTATTTATCATAGGTATTCATCATAGGTTGTGTTGAAAGTACGTACAGTTTGGCATTACAGCACTTTTCAAGTAAATCAAGTACACATCTTAACATCATAAATCTTGTGGGGTGGGCATTCTCCCCGCCCTTGTTTACTAAACAAGCACAAAGCACACAAAAAAAATTACAGTTTCAATTATGCAATCTCACATATTACCCCATCCCCTGCAACCTGGTGACTTATTAAAGGTAATTGCTCCTAGTGGTGCGTTGCGAGAATTACCAGCATTGTCAAGGGGTGTAGAAATTTGGCGATCGCGTGGTTATCAAGTGGAAATTATCGCTAATGTAGCTGATAAGTGGGGATATTTAGCACAAACAGACGAAATTCGCCGCCAACAGCTAACCCAAGCCTGGGAAGATCCAGCTTGTCGTGGTATCCTCTGCACTAGGGGGGGATTTGGTAGCACCCGGATTTTGGAAAATTGGACTTGGAACCTCAACGGTAGACCACCCAAATGGCTGATAGGATTTTCTGATATTACAGCTTTGCTATGGAGTCTTTACACAGCAGGTATTTCTAGTCTTCATGCTCCCGTACTGACGACTTTAGGAAATGAACCAGATTGGTCAATTGGGCGATTATTCGATGTTGTCGAAGGTCGTCCTATTCCTCCCCTCAAAGGTTGTCCTTGGGGTGGTGGAATCGCCACTGGTCTGTTACTACCAGGTAATCTTACCGTTGCTACTCATCTTTTAGCTACATCAATATTACCGGAGTTGGATGGTGTGATTTTAGCATGGGAGGATGTGACAGAAGCACCCTACCGCATTGACCGCATGGTTACCCAGTGGCGTTTAAGTGGTCTGTTATCAAAGGTTCGTGGTATTGCTTTGGGGGGCTTTACTCAATGCGAAGCATCGCCTGGTATACCTAGCTTCAGTGTTGAAGAAGTCCTCCGCGATCGCCTGGGTGATTTGGGTATTCCCATTGTATCTGATTTACCCTTCGGTCATGACAGTCCCAATGCGGCTTTACCTGTGGGTGTATTAGCAACTTTGGATGCAGACCAGGGAGTTTTAACTGTCAACTAACTCAGTTGGGCGACTAGTTGATTTTCTAACAGGGTATCGCTGGTTAACAAGTCCTCCACTGTAATGCGCAAAAAACGTTGTTCATCAACTTGAAACGAAACCTTAATGCGATCGCTTCCCGGATATCCTGGTGGTGTCAGTTGGGCGATGGTTCTCGCACCAGCTTGATCATTGAGGGGTTTCACACTGGTGACACCCGCTTCTAAACGGCGAGTAACCAAGCGATCGCCGTCAAAATAAACTTCCGTACTACCTGTCTGAGAACCCAATTCCCCAATAATTAATTCAATGCTGGGTTGGTTTTCTACAGACGCGCCTAAAACTAATTCTACCGCCTCACTCATGGGGTACGCCTGCCCCGATTTAATAATCGAATGCCAATTATGACGGTTTTGGCGGCGGTCCCAATAGCGGACACCATAACTATGATAGAGAAAGTCTTTGATTTCCATCCCTTGGGCTAACTGTAACGCACCTTGAGCGATCGCTTCAAAGGGACGGTCACAGCGGATTTTTTCCCCTGGAAAATACTGTTTTACCCATGTCTGCACTGCTGGTAATTGTACAGTCCCACCCACTAACAAAACGGCGTTAATATCTGTAACTTCTATGCCCTGTCGTCGCGCTTGTTGTAATAAACTGGTCATTGACTCATCTAATTGGGCAAAAAATCCCTTTTCTTCCAGGATGTTGTCAAATATTTCCCGGTTTAATGACAATTCATAGCTCTCTAACTTCTCGTCGTCAAAATAAACTTCACTAGCTTGGTTTTGAGTTGATAGCTGGATTTTTACCCGTTCGGCTAATCTTGTGGTTAAGGGAGTTACCGCTAGTCCTTGAGTTTTAGCAAAGTAATCTACTAACCAATCATCTATATCATTACCCCCCAGATTTTGCCCGGCTTTGGCTAGTACACGGGCTGTTTTAGGTTTTTGGCGGGAATTGTCACCCAGGGATTTATTACCCCATTTCAGGAGAAATCCTACAGGTTTTTTAGTTGGCAAACTTGCATCTAAGCGCACTAGAGACAAGTCTAATGTACCACCGCCAAAGTCAACCACTAAGAGAATTTCTTGGTCTGCTAAATCGTAACCCAAAGCCGCGGCTGTTGGTTCGTCTAACATCTGCACCTTTTCCACCGGGAGGGCTTGACAAACTTGGCTTAACCAGTGACGATAGGCTTCAAAGCTGTCTACCGGTACTGTTAAGACCAGAGAATCTAACCCTCCTTCCATCGGTGCTAATTGTGCAATTAATTTATTCAAGAATAATTGCCCTACTTGCTCAAAGGTGACATTCTCCCCATCTATTTCTGGGAGGAAACCTTGAACATCCGCACCAATTCCCCGCTTGAAGCTGCGGAAGAATCTTGTTTCGTTCTTGAGGTCAAAACCGCCGTCGCGTACTTCTTGCCCTACTAATACTTTACCCTGTTGTATTTGTTCTATGTATACTAGGCTGGGAATAACTGGGGGGTTGAGGCTGTGCTGAGTTGATAAACCCGGTATGGTCAGGGTTTCTGGCCGCTGGGTGACCGGGTTCCAGCGGGCTATAACTGTATTACTTGTACCAAAATCGATCGCGATCGCCATATTTGATAATTGTTTCACCCAAAGACGCAAAGGCGCAAAGTATTGTTTTCAGTAAAATGATTTTCGCATATATTTGCAGTGCGATTGTCGTCTGCTTATATGCCTAGTTGAAAAAAGCCTCACTGGCATCATATCCTATAAAAGATAATGTTATATATTTTACCTGAATTACCTTAATTGCTTGCTAGTCTTCACCCTTGAGATAGAAGAGTAAACAAAACCAAAAAGTTACATTCTTGAGCTATGTACTATTTTATTGTGCATTTTTCCAGTTAGATATTACGTAACTGTCGGGTGCTTTACTTGATTGACACAATTTATGCAGTCTAACGCACCATACCCATAAGCCATTTATGTAATTCCAGAAAATGCACATTTTTAGTTCATGAGTCCATTGAAAATTCTCAAATATCAAATAGGCGTTGTGGAGATTGGTAAAAGTGAAATCTTATTTAGCAGGATTTTTAGCTCAACCACAGGTACAAGCCCATATTTATGATCAGAATATTATGAAAGTTGCAATTGTTATTGAGGCTCATTATAATTTAACTTCTCTGTCTTCTGTGCTGGAAGATATTCGCAAACAGAAATTATATCAGACAAAAATTGATATTTACGTTGTAGATAATGCTTTAGATGAATTTACTCAAGCTTATTTACAAAAATTTGACTTTACTCAAATTACATTTTTGCAACCAGAACAAAAATTAGCTGATCATGAGGGCTTATATTATGGGTTACAATTTGTCAGTAACCTGAAATACGATTACATCTGGCTACTTGACAGTGATGTACGTCTAGATCCTTTGGCTCTCAGCACACTAATTACAACTTTACAAGAGTATAATGAAGTTGGTTTAGTGTGTTCTCAGGTTTATGAGCGCAAAGAACCTAAAACTATTCAAGAATTTGGTAACTTTATTAATAGTAATTACCCACAATCAACAACCAATTTTGCCAAGCAAGATAATATCTTAGGCGAAGAATTATTACATAATAAAGCTTATATTCAGGTAGAGTATTGTGCTGCTAAATCTGTTCTGTTGCCATATCAAGTTGTGCAGCATCTTGGAGTATGTAAAGATTTTGGTGTTAACTTTAAAAGTACAGATTTGTGTATGCAAGTGCAAAAAGCAGGTTGGATTATTGCTGTTAATCCTAGTTCAATTATTTGGCATAATTCACCTGATTTAGAACTATGGAGTTGGATTAATTATGATCATAAATACAGTTTCTACTATTGGCAAAAGTACAGACCAGACCTTTTTTAGTCACAGGCAGTTTTGCTAAATGTCATTTTTAATCATGAATCCTACCATCAGGCATGATAGCACCCTCTAGGTCAGCATTTGTTAAAATCGCTCCTGTTAAATCCGCACCTTTTAGATTTGCGCGTCGTAAAATGGCGGTTGTCGTACACTAAGTTAAACTCGATATAGCCCCCCGTCGGTATAGTTGAAACTGCCTTTGGCGATCGCCATACTCCATTCCCTGCCGCCGTTGTACAATGGGCAAATAAGCCGGTAGAAATCCTTGACCGCAATCCTGCAGGAAAGCAAAAGTATCCCCAGTCCTGAGTCAGGAGAGGAGTTAGGTTATGGTGCTAGCTTTGAGCAGTTAAATCTGCCATCAGTTCGGCAACAGAGATAATTTTCTGCGTACAACTCACATTAGCCCCAGAAAAAATTAGACCATGTTCCACGTCCCCACGGGCGGCTTGAGCCAATGCATTCAGCAAGCAGTAAGTTTTACCTTGATCTCTAAACAGACAGGTTTCTAAACAGTTGGCAATACATCGCCGTTGCTGTGGCGAATCTGCCATAATCTCCTGTGTAAAATTATTGCGTAAAGCGCGGCTGGGTTTTCCTATGGGACTGGGGACAGTAACAATATCTTCAGGATTGGACTGCAGATGAAAATCTTTATAACAGGAATGGGCATCACATTCTATGGTCGTGACGAAGCGAGTACCCATTTGTACACCATCAGCCCCCATGGATAACATTTGATTAATATCCGTGCGATCGCTAATTCCACCTGTGACAATTAAAGGTATACTTACACCCATTTCACGGGCTAAATAATCCTGCACTTGGGAAATCACCAGCCCAATAGAAAACCCCGGGACAACGCTATCACATTGGCTAAAATGTCCCCCCACCTGCTGGCAATTTTCCACAATCAAAGCATCAGGTAAGCGATTGTAGAGACCCTTCCAAGTTTCACAAATCAGCCTTACCCCCTCCACATTAGCTATTGTAGGCACAAGAGCCACATCAGGAAAATCACTTGTATACTCTGGTAAATTTAAAGGTAAACCGCCCCCAGTAATAATCAGACTTGCCTTATGGGCGGCCGCCACCTGAGCCAAAACAGGGTAATCCTTAGTACCCACAATTATATTTACCCCAATCACCCCATGGGGGCTGATCATCCTGGCCTTGTTCAATTCATCAATTAAAGCCAGACGGTTAGCTGTAAAGAAAGTACTTTTTTTACGGTAGTTAAAATACGGAGAATCTAAACCCAAACCTAGAGAAGCAATCATTCCCACCCCGCCAGCATTAGCAACTGCGCCCGCTAATTTGGATCCAGACACCCGCACCGCCATAGCAGCTTGGATGATAGGATAACGGGCAATATGTTTACCAATCTGCAAAGGTTCGAGAATCGAAGTCATAATTTAGTAGAATTGCTCATTTAGTCACTAAATCATCTTATCATTCCAGTAAAACCAATTACACGTTCATCCATCAGACCCAAAAAAAAGACGCAGAAAAACATCTCTGCGCCTCTGGGACTTTGCCTACCAAAAAAACTTACACCATCTCAGAAGCCTGCACCCTAGGTTGAGCCTGAGGCTGGAACATAAACAGCGAGTAAACCACATCACGGCGGATGTTAACCATCATGTCCAAAAAGAGTTCATAACCCTCACTCTTATACTCAATCAACGGATCCTTTTGCCCATAACCGCGCAAACCCACAGACTCCCGCAAAGCATCCATTTGTTGCAAATGTTCCCGCCAGAGAGTATCAATACGCTGCAAGATAAAGAACCTTTCCGCTTGTCGCATCAGTCCCGGTTGAATCTGGTCAATTTGGGCTTCTTTGAGGTCGTAAGCAATTCGCACTTGTTCATGGAGGAATGCCTTCATCTCGGTTAAGGTCATATCCTCTAATTGATTTGCTTCCATATCCGCTAGCAGATAGACAAATTCCTTGACCTTATCCACCAACTTTTCTAATTCCCACTCTTCGGAGGGTAGGTCTGGGTTGATGTAGAAATCAACGATTTCATCCATAGTTTTTTCAGCATATTTGACCACCTGTTCTTTCAAGTCCTGACCTTCTAAAACCCGGCGGCGTTCCGCATAGATAGCGCGACGTTGGTTATTCATCACCTCGTCGTACTCAAACACCTGTTTACGGATGTCGTAGTAATAGGTTTCGACTTTTTTCTGTGCCCCTTCCAAGCTGCGGGTGAGCATCCCAGATTCAATGGGCATATCTTCTTCTACTTGGAAAGCATTCATTAACCCAGCGACGCGATCGCCCCCAAAAATCCGCAGTAAGTTATCTTCTAAACTGAGGAAGAACCTGGTCGAGCCAGGGTCCCCTTGTCGTCCGGCCCGTCCCCGCAATTGGTTATCAATGCGGCGTGACTCATGGCGTTCTGTACCAATGACGTGCAAACCGCCTAATGAAATCACTTCATCATGTTCGCGGTCAGTGAATTCTTCGTATTCCTGCTTCACCCGGTTGTAAGCTTCCCGTAACTTTTGAATTACAGGGTCATTGGTGGGAGCCTTTTCTGCTGCTATGGCTACCTTGTCTTCTGCTGCCAGTTCTGGTAGGCTGCGTTCACCATATTCGGCCACAGCCACCTCCACAGCCTCTTTTAATAACTGTTCGGTGTCTTTTGTCAATTGAGTCGGAAAAATTTCCGGTGAAGCTCTCCAAGTTTTGACTTTTTTACCGGGAACAAAACCTTGACCACCACCATGTCCAGAGGGTAACCCAGCTGCCCTTTGCACACCAAAGATATCTTCATTTTCCGGCATGACAATTCGCGGCATAAAATATTCCCGCAGCTTCAACCGTGCCATATACTCGGAGTTACCACCCAGGATAATATCTGTACCCCGCCCCGCCATGTTGGTGGCAATAGTTACAGCCCCTCTGCGTCCTGCCTGAGCGACTATTTCTGCTTCCCGTTCTACGTTTTCTGGGCGAGCGTTGAGAAGTTCGTGGGGAATCCCCTTCTGTTTTAGTAGCTGGCTGAGATATTCTGATTTTTCTACACTAGTAGTTCCTACTAGAACCGGCCTACCCAGTTGGTGCATTTCGGCACATTCACCGGCGATCGCTCGCCATTTACCAGGCTCAGTTTTAAAGACCATATCGGCCAAATCTTGACGTTTCCTGGTGCGATTGGTGGGAATTACCGCCACTTCTAACTTATAGATTTTTTCAAATTCTGGCTCTTCGGTCTTAGCCGTTCCTGTCATCCCGCCGAGTTTAGGATACAGCAAGAACAAATTTTGATAAGTAATTGTTGCCAGGGTTTGAGTTTCCGGCTGAATATCTACGTGTTCTTTAGCTTCAATTGCTTGGTGTAGACCATCACTCCAACGTCTTCCCGGTAAGACGCGCCCGGTAAATTCATCCACAATTACCACTTCGCCGTTACGGACGATGTAGTTTACATCCTTGAGGAACAGTTCCTTAGCTTTAATAGCATTGAACATGAAATGCGCCCAGGGGTCTTCCGGGTCAAATAAATCTGTAACTCCCAAAAGATGTTCTGATTCTGCAAACCCTTCATCAGTTAACAGTACGTTTCGAGCCTTTTCATCTACCTCATAATGCTCATCTTTTTTCAGACTGAAGGCAATTTCAGCAGCGCGGAGGTATTTTTCCGTAGGTCTTTCTACCTGTCCAGAAATAATCAGGGGTGTTCGCGCCTCATCAATTAAAATCGAGTCTACCTCGTCAATTACACAATAGTTGAAGGGGCGTTGTACAACATCCGCCATGGATGTGGCCATATTGTCCCGTAGGTAGTCAAAGCCCACTTCACTATTAGTCACATAGGTGATGTCACACTCATAGTTTTTCTTGCGTTCACTGGGAATCATGCTGGACTGAATTAGCCCCACACTTAGACCCAGAAACCGATGCACCTGTCCCATCCATTCAGCATCCCGACGAGCCAGGTAATCGTTCACGGTAACCACGTGTACACCCTTACCAGTTAGAGCATTTAAATAACTCGGTAAAGTAGCAACTAGAGTTTTACCCTCCCCGGTTTTCATTTCGGCAATTTGTCCAGAGTGCAGGATAACACCGCCCAACAGCTGGACATCAAAATGTCGCAACCCCAAGACTCGCCGTCCGGCTTCCCTGACCACAGCAAAGGCTTCTGGCAGAATATCATCGAGTGTTTCGCCCTTACCAAGACGCTGTTGAAATTCTGCTGTTTTGCCTTTTAAATCTTCGTCGCAAAGAGCTTGAATCTCTTCATCTAACAGGTTAATTTCACTAATGTAAGGTTGGTATTTTTTCAGCTTACGAGCGTTGGGGTCGCCCAACAAGAGTTTTAGCATGGCAGATTAGGGAACTAAATCAAGGGGTACGGAAAATAAAGTTTTTGTATTGATTATAAGAATTTAACCCAGTCCAGCCATTCAGGTTGTAGATGGGCATAAAATCAGAGTTAACTCAAAAACAAGAAAAAAGTAGATCCAATAAGTAATGGATTGGGTTGATTTCACATAGTGCTAAACCTCGATTCCAAGCCTGTATAGCTGCTCTGTGCGTGTTCAGCCAGTGGCAGCCTTTGTTGCTTGTTGACTGTGAGTTGAGTCTTGAATCTTAGCAGCATGATTGTATTTTACACTTAAATGCCAAGATGGTCTTGATTTGATGACTCCAGAGGAGGCTCTTCACACCTATATCTTAGTTATGAGATTACATAGGTGTGGAGGGCGGTAATTATTTCCGGAATAATAGAGATAATTCCCATTGAATTAGGTCAAATCAGCATTCACCCTGAAAACTTCCCTAGCAATATTACAGTCAAGTTGAATTTGTGTTTTCAGGTCTTCCAGAGAAGGAAATTTCTGTTCTGGGCGCAAAAAATCGACGATCCGCACAGTCAGTTTTTTGCCATATAAATCACCAGACCAATCGAATAGATGCACTTCCACAGACAAGTTACTACCATTGACTGTCGGGCGCTTACCGATATTCATCACACCCAATTTATCATGTATCGTAGTTGGGTCTGGTGTATCACCCATAATAGTAGCGCGGACGGCATATACACCATGGCGGGGGACAAACTTGTCTGGTGGTAATTCCAGGTTGGCGGTGGGAAAACCGATAGTTCTGCCCATTTTTGCCCCTGCAATCACAGTACCAATGAGGGTATAAGGTCGTCCCAGTAGAAAGTTAGCGTTTTTAATCTCCCCACTTTCTAAATAGTGACGGATGAGTGAAGTGCTAATGGGAGTCTGTTGGGTGGGAGTATTGTCTGTATAAGTTTGCAAGGAAACAATAGTCACGGGGATATGGTGCTTCGCGGCTAGTAATTGCAAATCTTGAGCAGTACCACGACGCTGTTTACCAAAACAAAAATCTTCCCCAACACTAATTCGGCGACATTGGAGTTGTTGCACTAAGATTTTATCTACAAAATCTGTGGGAGATAAAGCAGATAATTCTTTGTCAAAGGGTAGCAGTACAAGTTGTTCTACTCCTAGAGAGCGCAATTGTTGGACTTTTTCATCCAGTGGTGTGAGCAAAGGTCTGGGTTGACCTGTAAAAAACTCCAGGGGATGGGGGTCAAAGGTGACAACTGTCGAGTATGTTTGTTCTTGTGGCTGGGTGTTCTCCCCATCCAATGCTGCGGGCAAAATTGGTTGAATAACTCTGTGATGTCCAAGATGCACACCGTCAAATTTGCCAAGAGCGACAGCAGTTGGTTTGAGCAGCTCTTCCGGTGAGGAAGCAACCCACAAAGAACACCCATTTTTAGACAAATTTAGCACGTGGATTCTGAGAATTTAGGTTGATTTAGCCATCAGTCACAAGCTACTTTACGGTCAGGGGTCTACAAAGTTGAGTCAGGTAGGCGATGGCGCTAATAGCTCTTGATCTCCAATCTAATCTAAAATCTACAATTGCTTAGAGTACAAACTTGATTCCAGACTGCTGATCATCACTCAAGTCAGAGGAAATTCCCAACTGGATAACTTGTCCAATCCTGTGGGATAGGTAAGATTATATTGTAATGGGGTAATGCTGATGTAGTTGTTGCGGATCACATGGACATCAATCGGCACATGATCAGATATATTTAAACCTTTGGGCGGTTCCACTTCTTCTAAAACTTCCCCAGTTAACCAATAGTAGATTCTACCACGGGGATCCACACGCTTGTCAAAAACGTCCACATAGCGCCGTACTCCCTGACGAGTAAAAGTCACCCCGGCGATTTTTTCCCAAGGTACAGGGGGAACGTTGACATTCAGCAACATCAATTCTGGTAAAGGATTTACCGCTAGTTTCTCTACAAGCATTTCGGCAAACCTAGCAGCAGGTTGAAAGTCTTTGGATGTATGGCTGGTAAGACTTAAAGCTATACTGGGAATACCTTCAATTACACCTTCCATAGCGGCGGAAACCGTACCAGAATAAAGAATTTCAGTGCCCAAATTTGCACCTTGATTAATGCCAGACAGAACTAAATCAGGGGGAGAATCTAACAAAGCCCACAGTGCCAATTTCACGCAATCTGAGGGAGTACCATCACAAGCCCAAGCATTGATGGCCGGATGAAAAACTGATTCGATCACTTCAGCGCGAATGGGTTGGTGCATGGTTAATCCATGTCCGGTTGCTGAACGCTCCCGATCTGGGCAAACTACACTTACATCATGTCCTGCTTCTGCCAAGCGGTCAGCTAGGGTACGAATACCTAAAGCAGAAACTCCGTCATCATTACTAATGAGTAATTTCATGGATCTTTTTATCAGTCATTTCTCAATATTGTATCCCTGTAGTATGAGGTAAAAAAAACTCTCACACAGCCAATCACCTCTAAACTAGTAAACGGAGGTTGGGTTTTGACTTGGACTGTTTTGTACAGTGATTGGGTAGCAGTCCAAAGTCGTAGACTAATAATCAATGACTCATGACCAATGACTAATAACTAATGACTACGAATTTAGAGGCTCAACTTTTAGCACTGCGGGAAGAAGCAGAACAAGCGATCGCCGCCGCCGATACCCTAGAACGTCTAGAGGAACTCAGAATTAGCTATCTGGGTAAAAAAGGGCAGCTGGGGGCGTTATTGCGAAGTATGGGACAAATGAGTGGGGAGGAACGACCAAAAATTGGGGCGATCGCCAATACAGTCAAAGAATCCCTACAAAACAGTCTAGACCAGCAACGCGCCGCTTTAGAATCCGCCAAAATTCAAGCACAGCTAGAGGCGGAAACTCTCGATGTGACCATGCCGGGAATTTACCGCCCTCAAGGTCGAATTCACCCACTTAATGGTATTATTGATCGGGCGCTGGATATTTTTGTGGGTATGGGCTATACCGTAGCCGAAGGGCCAGAGATGGAAACAGATTATTATAATTTTGAGGCTCTGAATACCCCACCCGATCACCCAGCCCGTGATATGCAGGATACCTTCTACCTACCAGACGGTAATCTCCTCCGTACTCATACTTCATCAGTACAAATTCGCTACATGGAAAGAGAAGAACCACCCATCCGGGTTGTGGCTCCAGGGCGAGTTTATCGGCGTGATCATGTAGACGCTACTCACTCGGCGGTTTTCCATCAAATAGAACTATTAGCCATCGACCATGGGCTAACATTTACAGACCTCAAAGGTACTATTAAGGAGTTTTTACAAGCAATATTTGGTGATTTACCCATTCGTTTCCGTGCTAGTTATTTCCCATTTACAGAACCTTCTGCTGAGGTAGATTTGCAGTGGAATGGTCGCTGGTTAGAGGTAATGGGCTGCGGTATGGTAGACCCTAATGTGATGAAAGCTGTAGGTTATGACCCAGAAATTTATACTGGGTTTGCGGCTGGTTTTGGTGTAGAACGTTTTGCTATGGTGTTACACCAAATCGATGATATCCGCCGTTTATATGGTAGCGATTTACGATTTTTACAGCAGTTTTAATGTTTTCCGGGCAAATTAGACTTTTTTGATCAGTAGATAATTCTCCCGAAACTATTAACATAAGAATATACATAAGCCTGCATATGTATATTCTTATTTAACGCTGATTCATCATGCTAAATTTGTCTTTAAAGGAACAATAAAACGTTAAATATGTCAACCTAAAAATCAAAAATCATCGATCTATCGCACCAAAAATCTATTTATTGCAAAAATTGGAGTAGTAAATATGTCCCTTCAAGAAGAAATCGACAAAATGAGACAAGAAATTAGAGTCGATGGATATTCAATGTCTATTGGAGAATGGATTAGCTTATATGAAAATGCAGAAATTGATATACACCCGGAGTTTCAAAGATTTTTTCGTTGGACTAATAGCCAAAAAACCAGTTTAATAGAGTCTATTTTATTAGGAATTCCAATTCCACCTATTTTTGTATCTCAACGTGAAGATGGAGTTTGGGACGTAGTTGATGGTCTTCAAAGACTATCAACAATATATGAATTTGTGGGAAAACTCAAGGATGAAAATCAAAATGTTGTAGCACCATTAGTGCTGGAAAAAACTAAATATTTACCGGATTTAGAAGGCAAGAAATGGGAAGATACATCTGATACGGTTAATTCTTTAACTCTAGCACAACGCTTATTAATTAAAAGAGCTAAAATTGATGCAACTATTCTTCTAAAAGAGAGTGACGAAGTTGCCAAGTATGAACTATTTCAAAGATTGAATACAGGTGGTTCCATAGCTACACCACAAGAAGTAAGAAGCTGTATTTTAGTAATGTTTAATCGGGATATGTTTCATTGGATGAAAAAATTAAGTCAAAATGAGATGTTTAGAGAATGTATAGCTCTGAGTGAAAGACCAATTGAACAACAATATGACATGGAACTACTACTGAGGTTTTTAGTATTTCGCACCCTTGAAGAAAGAGAAATGAGAAAAATAGGCAATGATTTAAGTGGATTTTTAACAGATAAAATGGTAGAAATGGCTGAAAGACAAAATTTTGATTATTCTGAAGAGGAAATTGCATTTAATCAGACATTTAAAATTTTGTATGAACAGCTGGGAAATGATAGTTTTCGTAAATATTCTCCAACCAAAGATAAATTTTTAGGTGGGTTCCTACTATCTGCTTATGAAGTCATTGCTTTAGGAATTGGTTACAACTATAAAAATATATCTAACTCACCTATTGATGTCAGAGAGAAAGTAAAAGAATTTTGGACTAGTCCTGAATATAAAAATTGGTCAGCCTCTGGTAATACTCCACAGCGAAGAGTACCAAAATTAGTTGCCTTTGGTCGTAAGATGTTTCAGCAATGAAAATACGTACTTTAGAGCAGCTAAGTGATAAACTGGCAGAAGAACTTGCGTGGCGAAAAAAAGAGTTATCAGCATTAAAAGCCATGATTGATTCAAAATCATTTTCTTCAGGAAAACATAATGCATTACTTCGTAGTGGAATCACGATGCTATATGCTCACTGGGAGGGATTTATCAAAGTATCTGCCAATAGTTATTTAGAATTTGTCGCTATGCAAGATTTACCATATAAAAACCTGGAGCATAATTTTATAGCATTGGCAATGAAAGATAAATTAGATCAAGCTAATGAAAGTAATAAGGCAACTATATATAATGAAGTAGCAGAATTTTTTATCACAAAGATGAGTGAACGCAGTTTGATAAAATATACGAATAGAATTACGACATCTAATTTATCGTCATCAGTTTTTAAAGAAATAGTTTGTATGCTAGGATTGAACTATACTTTTTATGCTTCAAAAGAGGTTCTCATAGATCAAAAATTACTCAAAAAAAGAAATACTATAGCCCATGGAAATTATCTTGATATAGATGGTAAAGACTATGATGAATTACATACAGAGATTATAGGAATGATGGATACCTTTCGTAACGAAATAGATAATTCTGCATCTACAAAAAAATATTATCGAGAAGGTAAATCTATATCATAAATCTAAATTTTAATATGGGTTTGATAACTAACATGGAATTCACTAAAATTACTCAACCTAAAACCTCATGTCGGCAATGATCACAATGTCCACAACGCCAGTTGCTAGCTTCTTGTTCAAAACCAAAAGCATTTAATAAAAATTGCCAACGACATTTTTTAGTATGCAAATATTCATACATTTGTTGAGCATCTGGTAATTGGTTCACTGGCTGCATTTTTACCCCTGAGTCAATGGTATAATTAAAGGGGTCAAGCCAATTTAATTGACCGCTGCTGTGGAGTAAGGCTAAGGCTATATCAGCATCACGAAACTCGCGGGTGACTGCGTTGGCCTCTCCGTGTGGGGGTAATTGTCTGACTAATTGCTGGGCGTTGCGTTGCTGCGATCGCATTTTTTGCTCAAAAAACTGCTGTCTTTGTTTATCTTCTGGGTCTAACCACCCTGTGGGTTCACTCACCAAAACCAGCGCATCTGCTGGATTCCCATCTCGTCCCGCGCGGCCAATTTCCTGTACATATTCAGATATGAGGTGAGGTGCGTGAAAATGAACCACCCAACGCACATCTGATTTATTTATCCCCATACCAAAAGCACAGGTACAGATCACAAAGGGGATTTTACCAGTTAACCATTTACTTTCTATATTCCGGCGTTCTACTGGATCCAGTCCGCCATGATAACTAGCTGTAGTGTAACCCTTCTCGGCTAACCATACAGCTAAATTTTCGCTATCTTTTCTAGTCCTAACATAAATTAATCCCGATTCTTGGGGGCGATTTTTAATAAATTCTAATAGTTGGTGTTTGCGACTCCTGGGTGTCCAAGCAATGCGGACAGTGAGATGCAAATTCGGCCGATAGGGATTTAATTTAAAAATTTCTGGTTGCTGTAATTGTAAAACCCTTTGAATAGTCTTTTGGGCTGTGGGGTCAGCAGTAGCGGTAAAAGCAGCAATACTAATTTTTGTCCCCGGTGGTTTGGTTTTGAGTAATGCGGGTCTGACTGCGCCTAACCTGCGATAATCTGGGCGGAATGTATCCCCCCACTGTACTAAACAATGGGCTTCATCTAATATCAAAGCGTTAATTTGTAATTGGGGATGAGATAATTTTTCCCAGACTAGGGGACTTAATAAGGTTTCTGGGGATAAATACAGTAATCTGAGTTGTTGGTTTTCTAAAGCTTGTAGTGTCCTGCGGCGTTGATGGGTGGGTAATTGACTATGCAATAGTGCTGCTTTTTGTTGGCGCTCTAGTAGTTCTTGTACTTGGTTTTCCATGAGTGCTACCAAGGGGGAAATTACTAGAGTTATTCCTGTTTGTAGTAGTGCGGGAAGTTGAAAGCAAATTGATTTCCCCCCACCTGTGGGCATAATAATTAAGGCATCTTTTTTGCCTAGCAAAGTCCTGACTATTTCGCCTTGGGGTGGTCTGAAATCTTCGTAACCCCAAATTCGTTGAAATGTGGCTCTAACTGTGTGCCAATGGGTTTTTAGAGGTATATTCATCTATTAATTCATCCTTAGTAAGGTGAGGATTGATGGATGAGGTTAGACAAAAAATAGGGCGGGAAAAACCCACCCTGAAACCACATATGTCTCTAAATTTTCTGTGCAGTTACTTGTTCTTGTTTCTCTTTGGTTTGCAGAGCTGCATAAAGCCGATTTAGGGCATTTACATAAGCTTGGGCGGAGGCGACAATAATATCGGTGTTAGCCGCATGACCGGAAAATACTCTCGAGTCATGTCTCAGACGGATGGTTACTTCACCTATAGCATCAATTCCGGCTGTGACCGATTGTACAGAAAATTCTATCAATTCGTTAGGCACATTTACTACCCGGTTAATTGCTTTGTAAACCGCGTCTACGGGTCCTGTACCAATGGCTGCATCAGTTAATTCTTTACCTTCTGGGGTGCGCAGGGTGACTGTAGCTGTGGGTTTAGCGTTGCTACCGCAAGCAATTTGCACTAGTTCGACTCGGAACAAGTCCGGCGCTTGTTGAATTTCATCGTTGACGATCGCTTCTAGGTCCCAGTCGGAAATTTCTTTCTTTTTGTCAGCTACTTCTTTAAATCTGACGAATGCTTTGTTTAATTCTGTTTCTGAGAGTTCAAAGCCTAATTCTCCCAACCGGGTACGGAAGGCGTTTCTACCGGAATGTTTACCCAATACTATTTGATTGTCTGTTAAGCCAATCAATTGAGCATCCATAATTTCGTAGGTGAGCTTGTTTTTCAGTACCCCGTCTTGGTGAATACCAGATTCATGGGCGAAGGCGTTAGCTCCGACTATGGCTTTATTTGGTTGTACTAGCATTCCCGTTAAGTTGGAAACTAGGCGAGAGGTTTTATAAATTTGGCGGGTGTCAATATTGGTTAGTGGTTCTTCTGAGTCTACTGGTCTTCCTAAGAAGGGGTTAAAATATTGTCGCCGCACGTGTAAAGCCATCACCAATTCCTCTAGGGAGGCGTTCCCGGCTCGCTCGCCAATGCCGTTAATGGTACATTCTAATTGGGTGGCACCATTTTTTATGGCTTCTAGGAAGTTGGCAACGGCCAAACCTAAGTCGTTATGTCCGTGTACGGAAATAATGGCTTGATCTATATTGGGGACATGATCTTTAATCCCTTTAATCATTGCCCCAAATTCACTAGGTGTCAAGTAACCAACCGTGTCAGGTATGTTAATTGTTGTAGCACCAGCTGCGATCGCTCGCTCTAATACTTGGTAAAGAAATTCTGGATCAGAGCGTGCTGCATCCATGGGGGAAAATTCTACATCTGTCATAAATGACTTAGCATAAGCTACCATTTCCTCGGCGATCGCTAATACTTCCGCCCGTGATTTGCGCAGCTGATATTCTAAGTGAATATCGGATGTAGAAATAAAGGTGTGAATCCTACCGTGAACTGCTGGTTTTAGGGCTGCTGCTGCGGCTTCAATATCTGCTTTAATGGCTCTAGCCAAACTACAAATTACTGCGACGATCTTCTGTCCCCACAATTTGGGCAATTTTGTTCACAGCTTCAAAGTCCCCCGGACTCGCAAAAGCAAATCCCGCCTCAATCACGTCTACCCCTAACTTCGATAGTTGCTTGGCGATCGCTAGCTTTTCATCTATATTTAGAGTGGCTCCGGGACATTGTTCTCCGTCTCTGAGTGTGGTATCAAAAATGATAATTTGATCGCCTTTGCTGCTCATGTTTCCTCCTTGTGGATTTTTTACTGTTTGCTTAAAATATCTTAAAACCTTAGTTTTTTTACTCTAAAGATTTGTAAATATTTGCTAAGATTACTGACCGTCTACTTTTTCTATAGTATCTCTGATATCGTTTAAATCAATATATCTGTCAGTAGCATTGCGCAACTCCCTGGCTATCATCCCTTCTGTTGATACCACTGTAATATGCGTATTTTTTGAGCGTAACAATTCGATAGCCCTTTCAAAATCACCATCTCCGCTGAATAAAACCACTCGATCATATTGATCTACTGTATTAAACATATCCACGACAATTTCAATATCTAAATTAGCTTTTTGGGAGTAGCGACCCGATGAGTCGTCATAATATTCTTTGAGAATTTTAGTGCGGACTGTATAGCCTAAGCTGATGAGAGCATCTCTGAAACCTCTCTGATCTTGTGGATCTTTTAAACCAGTGTACCAGAAAGCATTGATTAGTGTTGTGTCTGATTGCTCGTGTTTGAAATAGTCTAAGACTCGTCTTGGGTCAAAAAACCAGCCATTTTTCTGTTGAGCATAGAACATATTATTTCCATCTACAAAAATAGATAGACGATTCATTGGGGAACCCATAGAAAAATACACCTAACAAATAAAAAAATTAACTAGATTGGACAATAGATTATAGCAATTCGGAAATGATAAATTTCCTCAAATACCTAGAATCAGTTTTTATCGATAGCTTTTATCTTACCTCTTGCACTGGATAAAATCAGTTAAAATCTGAAACTTAATATACTGGGACTTAAACATTTTCATTTTTGACACTTTTAAAGACACCTCCTAGGCAAAATCCATAAATAAAAGTTATTGATTAATAGTAAACTTGACTATATAGCTGCCAAGTTTAGTTCTCATCTAAGGTATAGGTCTTGGGGTAGGATATAGGCTAATGACCATCTACTTTTCGAGTTAGTAACATTATCCACTGGATGGTAAATTCTCGCTCTTGTCAAAGACTTAACACTGGTATCACAAGCAGATACCCCTGAGCTTGAGAAAATAAAATCTTCCCATGACTAATTCCTGAAGCAGTGTATTTACCACTCCATTGCGTGTAACAACCACAGCCTTGAAGTTAATCAAGGAATAAGTTGGGTAGGATTTCGGTTAAGTCCCTACCTGGTGAATATCTATTAACCCAACTTGGGGCAAAAATAGAAAATACATTACAAAAGTATATGATTCTCATTTAACTATGATTTCAATGTATTTGTAGTAAACCTAGCCCTGAATAAATAAGTAAACTAGTAGAACATAAATCAACTATTAACACGATATAGCAAAATAACCTATATCTAGCTTAACCAAAAATATGCCCGTCCTGCCAAGATGAAGTCAGGTAACCTACCAAAAGAGACTCCGGTCATGGGGGGGGTCAGTTGTATGGGTTCATACTACCTCCAGAAAACATCTGAATTTTGGCAACTGCTCCTCAATTGAATCAATGCCTGAAGAATACTATAAAACAGATTGACAAGAATGTGGGTAATTAAAACCACTACAGTCCTTTCGATGTTATCCCTGTAAATAGGCTCAATCCTACATAAATATACTAATGCTTGAGTTAAATATAATACTTATTGCATTAATCCAATTTCACACTTATACAAAAATAGAGTAAAAAATCATACTGCAAAAGTAGCTATCCGATATTTTCACTTAATCCAAGGATAAAAATATCTTCCTAACTGCTTGAAAAGCAGCTATTGCATTTCTTATAATTATTTATTGACTATTTTATCTAGTGGCTTTGGGTAGATAAAATTGTGATAATTTACCTATCTTGTGCGAAAATCTCCCATAACACAAAAAACCATGTATAGCAATCCTAAATGATTCATGAACAATTTCTGTTCCCTGTTCCCTGTTCGGTGTGTTCCCTTTCCTCACTCATAATTTCTCAAGTCAAATAGGATGACTATATTATTTATCAATAAAAGAAGATTTATTCCTAGTACCGACTGCAAAGAGGACTAAAGTCCCAGCGACAAAATATTAAAGTGTCACATCTTCTTGTTGATCAGGACTTACGCAAAACAGAACGAAAGTAGGGGTAATTCATGAATCACCCCTACATCAGAACCAGGTTTTTAGTCCAATCTTGCGTAAGTCCTATTGATTAACAGCTAACCGCAAAACTGATAAACCCAAAATAATCAAAAATAAGACTAATCCAATTGTACAGGCATAGCTAATTTCTAAGTGGCTAAAGGCTTCTTCATATAAATAATAAACAATGGTTTTAGAGCTATTTAGTTGACCACCCTGGGTCATAATAAATACCTCTTCAAATACTTTAGTAGCGGAAATAGCTGAAATCACGGCTACCAGGGCTAAATACGGACTCATTAAGGGTAAGGTAATATCCCAGTGTTTGCTGATCCCATCGGAACCATCAATGGCTGCGGCTTCGTAAACATCCGCCGGAATTGATTGCAACCCGGCTAAATAAATTACCATGTAATAGCCGAGTCCCTTCCAGATGGTAACAGCCATGACACTGGCTAAGGAAATGGGTACAATGCCTAATAGTTTCTCTGGACTGGTTAACCAGGGAATTCCTGCGGGAAAAATATTCACGGTTTTAAGTAACTGATTAAGTAATCCGTTTTCTGCATATAGCCATTTCCAAGCTATACCAGCAACTACCATTGATATTACTACCGGCGTGTAGTAAGCGGCTCTAAACCAATTCATCCCTCGCAGCTTCTGATTTACCAAAATTGCCAGTCCTAAGGGAGCTATGACTAAAATTGGCACGACACCTACAAGGTAGAGAAAGGTGTTTTCTAAGGTTTGCCAAAAAACTGCATCTTTCCACAAACGCCGAAAGTTGTCAAAACCTATCCATTGCGGTGGTTGGTAAAGGTCTTCGTAGCTGGTAAAGCTCAGGTAAAATGCTTGTATTGCTGGCCAGAACACTGTTGCAAATAACAGAATTAGTGCTGGGAGTAAAAATATGTAGGGTGTTAGTTTCTGTTTGATAAATTGCCAGTTTTGCAGCTTGGGTGGATTCATGGCGGGATTTTATTGATAATTGACCACAGATAAACACAGATAGGTCTGTATTTAGTTGTTGGAGAAATGGTTTTTAGGTAGCTTTTACATGGCGGATATGGCACAAACTTGTAAGCCAACAGGTGTATTGATAATTACAGAGTCTACACCAAAGACTTGGGCGATCGCATGGGGTGTGAGGACTGCTTCCGGTGTACCCACCTCCCACAGATGACCTTGTTTTAATAAGGCGATGCGGGAACTATAGCGAGCTGCTAAATTGAGTTCGTGTAGGACGGTGACAATGGTTAAATTCTGCTGTTGATTGAGTTTTTCCAGGAGTTCTAAAAGTTGTAATTGATACTTGACATCTAAATAAGTTGTGGGTTCGTCTAATAATAATACTTTCGGTTCTTGGGCTAGTGCTAAGGCTAAAAATGCCCGTTGTCTTTCACCACCGGAAAGTTGTTCAACTAGGCGATCGCTCAATTGATCTAGTTGCGTTTCTGCAATAGCTGCTGTAACTTTTTCCCGGTCTTCACTGCTTAGTTCCCATTGCCACCAAGGTTGATGGGGGGTGCGTCCTAAACTGACTAGTTGGCGCACTGTTAACCCGGCGGGAATTGTTTGTTGTTGCGGTAATAATGCTAACTTCTGCGCCACTAAATGGGGAGGCTGAGAATGAATCGCTTTGCCATCCAGTAGGACTGTGCCTTGCTGTGGGGAGAGAATGCGACTGAGTAATTTTAGGATGGTAGATTTACCAGAACCATTTGCACCCACTAAACTTAACCATTCTCCTGTTTGTAGAGATAGGTTAATATCTTGGATAATGGGTAATGCTGTGTAACCACCAGTGAGGTTTTGCAGTTCTAAGGGCATTATTTGGGTGATCAAAAATTACTCCTGACAGTCTACTCCATCGCCAAAGTTTTTTGATGATATTTGCATTTTTTTTAACGGAGAGGGAGGGATTCGAACCCTCGTATACGTTTCCGCATAACAGACTTTCCAGGTCTGCGCCTTCAACCACTCGGCCACCTCTCCAGGGTCAACGATTTATAATCCTACTATGAAATTTGAGAAAATGCAACCATAAAAGCAGATAAATTAAATTAAAGCTCAAGTCTAGTTTGGAAATCCGAAATCACCATGTCCCACACATATACGATTAAAGTTCGCGATCGCGCCTCTGGCAAGGAATACAGTCTAAAAGTTCCCGCAGACCGCTACATCCTCCACAGTATTGAACAACAAGGGGAGGAACTACCCTTTTCCTGTCGCAATGGGGCTTGCACAACTTGCGCTGTGCGGGTGGTGTCTGGAGAAATTTACCAACCCGAGGCTATTGGACTATCCCCAGCTTTGCGCCAGAAAGGGTATGCTTTGTTATGCGTTAGTTATGCTCATTCTGATTTAGAAGTGGAAACTCAAGACGAGGATGAGGTTTATGAACTCCAGTTTGGTCGGTATTTTGCTAGAGGTAAGGTTAAAGCGGGTTTACCCTTAGATGAGGATTAAGATTTGTTTCGCGCCCAGGCGCAAAAACGCAAAGGTTTTTCTTGGGATCCTTTTGGGTTCCTTGCTGTTTTTCGTGGGTTGTCAGGGCGATCATGACCAAACTGCAAGCAATCGCACTCAGGTGAGAGTGTCCCGGGTAGTCAGTGGTCAAACTTTGGAAGTTCTAGGTATGGCTGAACAACCAAATTTGATTTCTTCGGTGCGATTACTTGGTCTTGATGCGCCAGATTTGCGACAAAGTCCCTGGGGAGATGAGTCTAAAGCAGTTTTAGCGCAGTTGATTGGTGAGCAAGAAAAATCCGTGATCTTGGAGTTTGATGTCCAAACCAAGGATAATTTTGGTCGGATTTTGGCCTATGTGTGGAAAGACCAGCAGTTATTAAATGAAGAATTGCTTAAACAAGGGTATGCTTTGTTTGTGTCGCGATCGCCTAATCACAAATATGACCAGCGTTTGGAACGGGCCCAACAATGGGCTAGACTCATGGAAAAAGGCATTTGGAACCCAGAAAAACCTCTGCGTGTCCCTCCTGCTCAGTTTCGCCGCCGAAATTTTTAGGGACTGAGGGAAAGATTATAACTTCCCAATGATTAATCACTAATGACTAATTTACAAATTTTTCTAGACATTGCTACGGAAGCGGCCTTGGCTGCAGGTGCAGTTTTGCAGGGGTATTTGGGTAAGTTAGAAGGTGCTATTACCGAAAAAGGCCGCCCTGGTGATTTAGTCACCGTCGCGGATAAAGCCTCGGAAGCTGAGATTTTGTCAATTTTGCGTCGCCATTTTCCCCAACATTCCATCCTGGCGGAGGAATCAGGGAAGTTGGGTAATCAAGATCATCAGTATCTCTGGGCAGTTGACCCCTTAGATGGTACAACTAATTACGCCCACCAATACCCGGCTTTTGCTGTTTCTATTGGTTTATTAGTTGATGGTGTGCCGCAAGTAGGTGTAATTTATAACCCTTTCCATGATGAACTATTTCGGGCAGCCACTGGCTTAGGGGCGACGCGCAACCGCCATTCTATCAAGGTTTCAGAAATATCTGACTTGAGTAAAAGCATTTTGGTAACGGGATTTGCCTATGATCGCCGCGAAACATCAGATAATAATTATGCAGAATTTTGCCACCTGACTCATCTTACCCAAGGTGTGAGGCGTAGTGGTTCCGCCGCCCTGGATTTGGCTTATGTTGCTTGCGGCCGTGTAGATGGTTACTGGGAAAGGGGGATTTCTCCCTGGGACGTGGTGGCCGGTGTAGTATTATTGCGGGAAGCTGGGGGTAGAGTTACTGCCTATGACGGCACTCCTTTCAACATAGCATCCGGTAGAATTTTGGCTACTAATGGCAAGATTCACCACCAGCTTAGTCATCAGTTGGTGGAAGTCCCGCCTTTGTCAATGTGGAAATAATCGTGGAAAATTAAATCCCACTGACGAAATAGGGTTGACAACCAAACCTAAAATAGAAAAGGCTTGAAGGCAATTAACTAGTTAGTCGCCCGACAGCAACTTCACCTCCTGATCATGGCTCTAAGCAAGCAGATAAATCTGGAGGTGGGAGTTTGTTTGGTGGTTTGTTTGGTGGGAAGAAAAAATAATGGTGTATCAACCAGCAGCGGGAGCCAGGGATTTATTACCTTTAGATGTGGCACAAAAACGCTGGATTGAAGATAGATTACAGCAGGTGTTTCATCGTTGGGGATATCACAGGATTATTACTTCAACTTTGGAACGCATGGATACTCTGATGGCGGGAGAAGCAATTCAGCGCCAGATGGTGATTCAACTACAAAATGGTGAAGATGAAGAATTAGGTCTGCGTCCAGAATTGACCGCTTCTATTGCTCGTGCAGTGGCTACGCGGATGGCGGATGTTACCTATCCCCAACGCCTCTACTACAATGCCAATGTCTTTCGCCGTACCTGGGAAAACAGGCACAATCGCCAGCAAGAGTTTTATCAAGCTGGGGTGGAGTTGTTAGGTGTGGGGGGATTGTTAGCTAATGCAGAAGTGCTGCTGTTGGCAAGCAATTGTCTGGCGGTACTGGGTTTGCCGAATTGGCATTTAATTTTGGGGGAAGCGGGAATTACTCGATCGCTCCTGGATGCTTTTCCCCGAAATCTCCAAGCTCAAGTTCGCAGTGCGATCGCCCATCTTGACCGCATCGCCATAGATACTTTGCCCCTGAGCGATGAATTACGCGATCGCGCCAGAATTATGATGGATCTGCGCGGTGATAGTGGGGATGTCTTACAAAAAGTTAGTGCTCTTGGTTTAGCTCCAGAGCAGCAAGAGATGGTTAATCATCTCAAATCTGTGGTAGAGTTATTACAATCAGAAGGGAATTTTCCTTTAATTCTTGACCTCAGCTTAATCCAAACTATAGACTACTATACTGGCATAGTCTTTGAAATTGTTAGCGATACTGGTTCACAAGCCCGAGTTTTAGGGCGGGGTGGTCGCTACGACAAGCTTTTAGGTTTATATCATCCCCAAGGTGAAGATATTCCTGGGATTGGTTTTGTCTTAAACATCGAAGATTTATACCAAGTTATTTTATCTACTCAGCAATTACCACAATCAACCCCAGTCAGTCACTGGTTAGTAGTAGCCCAAACACCAAATTCTACAGCTGCAGCCTTTGCCCACGCCCAAAAACTGCGTGATTGTCCTGATTTGCTGAGAGTAGAAATGGATTTAGGCGGCACAGATGAAGCAGCTATTAGACAATACGCCAGCGATCGCGGTATTGCCCAAATTGCTTGGGTTAAATCTGATGGTTCCATTATCAATGAACCATTGGTGTAGTTCATTCTAGCACAAAACCTCGCCCCATCTTTAACTCACCTCTGCTTGGTCAGAAGATGGGTTGGGGGTGAGGTGGAGGTTGGTAAATAATCCTGCTAGGCTAGATATAGCTGATCCGAAAGAAAGGGAATTGAAAAAATGCCGCACACCATTGTTACTGATGTTTGTGAAGGTGTTGCTGACTGCGTAGGTGCTTGTCCAGTAGCTTGTATTCATGAAGGCCCAGGTAAAAATGTCAAGGGAACCGATTGGTATTGGATTGATTTTGCCACCTGTATCGATTGTGGTATATGTATCCAAGTTTGCCCAGTAGAAGATGCGATCCTTCCCGAAGAAAGACCTGATTTACAAAAAACACCTTAAAATTTTTCGGTCAACGTTTTATATTTATAACACCGTTGACCAATGACTAATGACCAATGAGTAATGACTATTTATTAGAAGTTAAAAATGTCCACGCTGGATACATTAAAGATATAGATATCCTCCATGGCGTAAATTTTTGTCTCAAACCCGGTGAACTGGTCGCAGTGATTGGCCCCAACGGTGCGGGTAAATCCACTTTAGCCAAAACCATCTTTGGGCTGTTAACTCCTCACACGGGTACTATTACCTTTAAAGGTGAAAATATTGCTGGACTAAAGTCCAATCAAATTGTCACTAGGGGAATGTGTTATGTACCACAAATCTCTAATGTTTTTCCTTCCCTGAGTGTAGAAGAGAACTTAGAAATGGGGGCTTTTGTGCGGGATGTCCCCCTCAAACCCTTAAAAGACAAAATTTTTACTATGTTTCCTAGACTCGGCGATCGCCGTCGCCAACGTGCTGGTACACTCTCAGGAGGAGAACGCCAAATGCTGGCCATGGGGAAAGCATTAATGTTGGAACCGAGTTTATTGTTATTAGATGAACCTTCTGCGGCTTTATCCCCCATTCTCGTTACCCAAGTATTTGAGCAGATTAAACAAATTAATCACACAGGTACAGCAATTGTCTTAGTGGAACAAAACGCCCGTAAAGCCTTAGAAATGTCTGACCGTGGCTATGTCCTAGAGTCGGGACGTGATGCTATTTGTGGTTCTGGTCACGAATTACTACATGATCCTAAAGTAGCTGAATTATATTTGGGTGCTGGTAAAGCCCATTAATTTTCATTGCGGATTGGAGTCTCTGAGTGGGAAGTAAATATGATACTAATACTATAGTCAGTAGAAATATCTGGCTATATTTTTTTATAATTGCTTAAAAAAAGCTTAATTATCTTCATTCCCCATTGCATCAGCTTTATTGCTTCATTACAATCTAGTGTATTTTAATGCCTGAATTCATGACTGAACTAGGGCATTTTCTGTTTAGCTTCGATTAACTGGGCATAATATAATTTCTGAATCAAAAATTACTGGAGACACCAATTAATGACTACACCAGACTTAATGATCAATAGTTTCACACCAAATAGTCAGGCTGAAACTCTACCTATTTTATCTAGTTCGCCTGAAGAGAAAAAATTTTTAACCCTGAAGATCATTGATAAATTATTGATAGCAGTCTTACTATTGATTAGTATTCTTGCTATTAGTTTTTCCGACAATCAAAAGTTGGTTCTCTATGGTGTCATATCACTCTGTTTTGTCCTTATACTATTCATAATCAATAGACAACTTTTTCAGGAATCGCAACAAGCAGTTAGTCAGTATGAAGCCAAGAAAAAAGCAGAAATATATACCTACTTATTGAATGATAGCTCTTGGCAGCTGAAAAATTTCACTCCCGTGAAAGCTAAAGCCCTAGAATATTGCCAAAATTTGATCAACGACTATAAACGGGTTCGGGATTTATCGAGAACGATTTACTATATTCTGCAAATTACGACTGTGGTTTTTTCAGGTATTACACCTATTTTAGTCCTAGTAGATAAAATAGAAGCAGGCCAAACTTGGTTAAAATGGTTACCAGTTATTTGTCCTGCTATTGCGTCTATACTGGCCAGTATAGTTACATCGTTTCCTTTTCAAAAGAATTGGGTAGCGGCTAACACAGTAGTTGAAAGGTTAGAAGCTGAAGAAGAAAAATTTGTGTTGGGTGTGACACAACCTTATCGCCTGTGTGATATTTCTGACGAAGTGCAACAGCAAAAAAATGTCAGCCAAGCATTAGAATACTTTATTCAACAGGTGAATAACATTCATTTCGAACAAGTGCAGCAAAATAGTGCGCCTCAGTCAGAAAAGCAAGAATCAACCCGATCTAATGATGACAATCAATCTCAACCCACTACCTAATTAACACTAGGGCGCAGCAGACGCAGAGAATCTTGAAATCTCTGCGTTATTTTGCCTAAAACATTTTAATACTCTGGAACCGAAGGATCGATTTCCTTACTCCAAGCATTAATTCCACCTTTAACATTAGTCCCCTCAATTCCGGCTTCCTTGAGGATAGCCAAAGCTTTGGCAGAACGTCCCCCCAGTTTACAATGAGCAATTAAGCGGTGACCATTCAGTATTTCCTTCACCTTGGTTACACCGTCGCCATTTTCAATATCTGGTAAGGGGATCAATACAGAACCGGGAATTTTAGCAATTTCGTACTCATGGGGGTTACGGACATCTAAGAGGACAAAATCCTTTGCACCGCTATCTATTAATTCCTGCAATTCTTTGACAGTCATTTCTGACATTTCCATCTGCTGTTTAGCCTCCTCTGCCTTAGCTTGGGGAATTCCGCAGAACTGTTCATAGTCTATCAGCTTTTCAATTACGGGGCGAATGGGATTAGGACGCAGTTTCAACTCCCGGAATTTCATATCTAAGGCGTTGTACAAGAGTAATCTTCCACTGAGGGTGTTACCTTGTCCTGTGATGATTTTTACCGTCTCTGTGGCTTGAATAATCCCAATCATTCCCGGCAAAATACCCAGTACGCCACCTTCCGCACAAGAGGGAACCATTCCTGGCGGTGGTGGTTCTGGGTATAAGTCACGATAGTTAGGGCCACCTTCGTAGTTAAATACTGTAGCTTGTCCTTCAAAGCGGAAAATAGAACCGTAGACGTTGGGCTTGTTTAATAACACGCAAGCGTCATTAACCAGGTATCTGGTGGGGAAATTGTCAGTACCATCAACCACAATATCATAGGGCTGCATGATATCTAGGGCGTTTTCGGAACTCAGACGAGTTTCGTACAAGTCAACGTGACAATAGGGGTTAATTTCGTGAATGCGATTTTTTGCCGATTCAATTTTGGGTTTACCTACCCAGGATGTACCGTGAATAACTTGGCGTTGCAGATTGGAAGTATCGACGACATCGAAATCAACAATACCAATGCGGCCAATACCTGCTGCAGCAAGATATAACAGTAATGGCGAACCTAGTCCACCAGTACCAATACACAACACACTAGCCACTTTTAAACGCTTCTGCCCTTCCAGCCCAATTTCTGGCAAAATCAGATGGCGGGAATAGCGTTCATAATCGTCTTTGGTCAACTGGATTTCATCCAGATTGGGATTGAGCATAGAAATTAAGTAGATCAGCGAGGAATACTTATGCTATCGAAAAAACGGTATGTTTAAATTATCCTGTTAATGAACTCTGGTTGAAACTGATCATGTTCATCCAGACTCCAACTTTTCACTGTACCAGCTTTGCCATTGTTAACGGAAACTATTATATACGAGTATTCCGCCCAAGCATATAGGCGATCGCATTCTGAAGGTATAGCAGAATGATCAGGGTGTGAGTGGTAAATACCGATAATATTCAGACCGCGATCGCGTGCTGTTTTTTGTGCTTGTAACATCACTTGGGGGGCGATCGCATATCGTCTGCGGGTACTCTCTACTATCTGTTCACCAGTAAAATCATGGCCTTGGCTATTCCAGGCGTTTTCTGTGGGTATGATCTCTATCACAGTTTTACCCTCCCTACCCAGACGACCAAGAATTAGCCCACAGCATTCTTCTGGGTAGGTGCTTTCACCATGGTTACAAATCATTTGCTGGTGGTGAGGAAGGAGTTTGAGCACCCGACTATTCATCAAAAATTGTGGCTTTGCTGATCAATGTAAGATGCTAGCAGTTCCTTAACTTCCACTACACTACTGATGAGGCGATCATAATCATAAGTTTTCAGTATATGCAAGTCATGGCAAAGCAGCAGGTAATATTCCACTTCAATTACTCCATCCCTGGCCATTTCCAGACAATCCAGTTGGATTTCATAGTCATCGCGATCGCATCCCTGAGCGATCTTAATGGCAATGGAAGCACAAGCTAAACGGATTTGTTGTGTTATACCCAACAATTCCTCCTCTGGAAAAGTTTTAGTAATTTCATAAACTGCAACTGTCAGTTCATGCGCTTTTTCCCATTCTTGCAGTTCTCTAAAGTCTGTCATTGTATTGGTATCCTTGAGGATTTATGGGGTGACCAATGCCTACCTGCTATATAAAACCTAGACAAAACTAGACTTTACTTTCTACTTCAACGGGAGCATGGGAGCAGTTATCCCTCAGTAGACTTATTCGCACAGCGTTCGCTGCGCGAACACGCCTTAGCCAGACGCGATTGTGTTCCAATTAAGTTTCTGAAAAAGACTACCACCATCATTGCTTGGTTTTCGCGTCGGCAATAGTCTCAATTCAATACTTGATATCACCGTATTATATATCAAGTAGTTGATTTTTTCCTAAAAATATATGGAGTTTTGTCACTATAAGTATAGTTTTGTCTATAAACTTGTCAACTTAGGACTGACTCATTATCATATGCCACTATTGAGCTACTAGCACTATGCTACCCAATTAAATATCATCCAATTCCTGGAAAAAACCGAATATCGTTAACTGTAATTTTTAGTATAAAATAATCATAGCAAAAATCAACTTGATAATGCAACCCAATCAACCTACTGTAGTGGAATTCCGCGATGTTACCCTTAGACGCAACCATCGCTTTTTGGTATCTCATCTCAATTTTTCTATTATTCAGGGAGAAGCCCTAGTATTACTCGGACGTAGTGGGAGCGGCAAAACCACTACTATGAAGTTAATCAATGGCCTCTTGATGCCTACACAAGGTGAAGTATTATTTAATGGCATTCCCACCACTGAATGGGATGAAATTAAATTACGGCGCAATATTGGTTATGTCATTCAAGAAACTGGGTTATTTCCCCATTTTACCGTAGAACGTAATGTAGCTTTAGTGCCGACTTTACTGGGTTGGCAATCTAAACAAATTAAAATCAGGGTGTATGAATTGTTGCAAATGGTAGGGTTAGAGCCTCAACAATTTGCTGGGCGTTATCCTCATGAACTTTCGGGGGGACAAAAGCAACGGGTAGGTGTAGCTAGGGCATTAGCTGCCGACCCGCCAGTATTATTGATGGATGAACCCTTTGCCGCCCTTGATCCCATGACGCGCTTAGAACTACAACAAGAATTTCACCGGTTACAACAAGAATTAAATAAGACTGTGGTGTTTATTACCCATGATATTCAAGAAGCCTTTGTTTTGGCTTCCCGAGTTGGGTTAATGTCTCAGGGAGAACTAGTACTATTAGGGACAAAGGATGAATTTAAGGGATCTGTACATCCTGAAAGTCTAGCTTTTCTCAAATGTCTGCAATCTCTGGAAAATTTATGAATGACTTTTTCTTGTTTAAGTATGCTCCGGAAATCCTCCAACATACCCTAGAACACTTATTTATGGTCAGCATTGCCATGGCCACGGCGACAGTCATTGGTATCCCCTTAGGTATTGTCATCACCCGGAAAACTCACCTGCGCCAGGGGGTTCTCGGTATTGCCAATATTTTGCAAACCGTCCCCAGCCTAGCATTATTTGGTTTACTGATTCCAGTGCCGATTATTGGGGGTATTGGTATGATTCCCGCCATAGTTGCCCTAACTTTATACTCCTTTTTGCCCATTATCCGTAATACTTACACTGGTATCACAGGGGTAGATCCCGCAATTCGGGAAGCTGGTAGAGGTATGGGAATGACAGATAGACAATTATTGTCACAGGTAGAAATTCCTTTGGCTATGGGGGTGATTTTGGCAGGTGTGCGGGTAGCAACAGTAATTTCTATCGGTATTGCGACGATCGCCGCCGCTATTGGTGCTGGTGGTTTGGGGGTGTTTATTTTTCGCGGAATTGCCGTGGTAAATAATCAATTAATTTTAGCTGGGGCTGTCCCGGCGGCAATTCTTGCTCTGCTGGCTCATGGGGGTATTGGTTGGTTAGAAAGAAAATTAACAGTTAAAACTTAAATTTTTGATGGTTTATGGTGGTTATGGCTTTGGGAACAAATGAAAAGATTGTTGTTGTTGTCTGTTTTAACTTGTTTGATGTTGGTAGCGATCGCTGGTTGTAATTTCAATTCTACTTCTAGCGATACTGGTGATATTGTTGTTGCTTCTAAGAATTTTACTGAACAAGATATTTTGGGGGAACTTTTAGCCCAGCAAATTGAGGATCACACTGATTTAACAGTTACTCGCCGACCTCGTTTAGGTGGGACCTTTGTCTGTCATAATGCGCTTCTGGCTGGACAAATTGATGCTTATATTGAGTATACAGGTACAGCGTTTAATGCCATTTTAAAAGAGAAAGTAGTACATGACCCCAAGCTAGTTAGCGAAAAGTTAACACGGGCCTATGCAGAAAAGTTTAACTTAGAAGTAATGCCCAGTTTAGGTTTTGAAAATAATTATGCCATAATTGTGCGTGGTGAAGATGCTCAACGGTACAATCTTCAAACCATCTCAGATGCAGTTAAATATACACCTAAATGGCGCGGTGGGTTCGGTTACGAATTTTTAGAACGGGAAGATGGTTTCCCCGGATTCGCTAAAACCTATGGTATGGAGTTTGCTAGACCTCCCCAAATTATGGACTTAGGTTTAATCTATCGAGCCTTGACTCAAAAACAAGTGGATATGGTGGCGGGTAATTCTACAGATGGGCAAATATCCCGACTAGGTTTAGTAGTCCTTAAAGATGATAAACAGTATTTTCCACATTATGAAGCAGTGCCCATTGTCCGTAAAGAAACCTTACAGAAATATCCACAATTAAGAGCAGCTATCAATCAACTGACCGGGAAAATTACGGAGCAAGAAATACGACAATTAAATAACCTCGTGGAAGGGGAATTACAAGATATTAAAACAGTCGTGAGCGAGTTTCGCAAATCAAAACAACTCTAGATATAGTCATCCTATTTGAGTCGAGAAATTACCAGTGAGGAAAGGGAACAGGGAACAGGGAACAGGGAACAGAAATTGTTCATGAATCATTTAGAATTGCTATATAACTGATTAATAACTCATCCCATGGGTATTTTTACTGCATACAAACCTATGGCGATCGCGAAGCGCTGCTGCAACCAGATCGCACCTGCATGAGTAAGATACCCGACTTCTCACATCATCAGAGATAATCTAGGATAATTTAGCTAGAAGTCGGGGATCTGTGTGACACCGAAGATCATGTATTTGATGATCTTAACCGGATGCGATAGGGAAACGCTGCTACACTGAGGCGATAGCGAAGCGCTGCTGCAAGCAGATCGCACCTGCATGAGTAAGATCCCCGACTTCTTACATAATCAGAGATAATCTAGGATAATTTAGCTAGAAGTCGGGGATCTGTGTGACACCAAAGATCATGTATTTGATTATCTTGACGATTAAGCAGATCCTTCGCTGGGAACAAAATTAATAAACGCACTGAACTAGAAAGGCTAGGCTGAGATTTTGGCAAGGAATCCCGTTTTCGCAAATCAAAACAACTCTAGATATAACTGATTAATAATTCATCCCATGGGTATTTTTACTGCATACAAACCTATTGCTATCTGCTTGCAGCAGCGCTTCGCGATCGCCCTGTTCTCCTGTACCCTCATCATCCACAGCCAAGCTGCGATCGCCACCATTGCATCAACCCTACGGAGTAAACAAGGAATGGTAGTTTCTAGCCATCCCTTAGCCAGTGACGCGGGAATTACCATGTTACGCCAAGGTGGTAACGCCATTGATGCAGCGGTAGCCACAACCTTGGCAATTTCTGTAGTTGAACCTTATTCAGCAGGAATTGGTGGCGGCGGATTTTTATTAATGCACTCCGGAGAAACTCGCCAAATCAAAGCCTTAGATTTTCGGGAACGCGCCCCCCTGAAAGCCACACAAGATATGTACTTAGATGCAGAAGGTAAAGTACGTCCCTCTGCAAGTGTAGCTGGGTACTTAGCCGTAGCCACACCTGGAACTGTGGCCGGGATGTATGAGGTGCATAGTCGTTATGGTAAATTACCGTGGGCGCAGGTAGTCAAACCCGCCATCGCCCTAGCCCGATATGGCTTTATCATCAGACGTAGCCTATCCCCTGGTTATCTCCTAGTTAATGACAGACCCAGACACCGGATTTTTGATCATCCAGCAGCGCGGGCAATTTTCACTCGTGATGGTGATTTCTATCAACCGGGGGAAAGGCTAGTACAGCGAGATTTGGCAAAAACTTTAACAGAGATTGCCCGTAATCCCCACAGTTTTTACACCGGAAATATTGCCCGGGCGATCGCCTCTGACATGGCAGAAAATGGCGGTTTAATTACTCTAGAAGACCTGAAAGCCTACAAACCAATTTGGCGGACTCCCGTTTGTGGGAATTTCCGTCAAGCTCAAATCTGTTCCATGCCACCACCTTCATCAGGAGGTGTACATTTATTACAGATGTTAAATATTATTGGTGAGACTGATTTACAATCTTTAGGATGGCATCACCCGGATGCATTGCATTTGATGGTTGAAGCCATGAAAATCGCTTATGCTGACCGGTCGCAACATTTAGGCGATCCAGATTTTATCAAAGTCCCTGTAGAACAACTGATTAGCCCAGAGTACGCCCGCAAACGCCGTCAAGAAATTGATCTGGAATGGGCAAAACCTGCAAGTGAGGTGAAACCAGTTAATTTAGGTCTTGTTCCTCCCCCCCTGTTAGCTAGAAATGAATGGATCGAAACCAGCCATCTAACAGTTGTGGATCAGCAACATAACGCTGTTAGTCTCACCTTCACTATTAATCTAGGTTTTGGTGCTGGTGTGGTGACACCGGGAACAGGGATCGTACTCAACAACGAAATGGATGATTTTGCTTCCGCACCGGGAATACCTAATGCTTTTGGTTTGGTGGGTAACCGAGCTAATGCGATCGCACCACGCAAAACCCCCTTATCCAGCATGACCCCCACCATAGTCACTGAGAATGGCCGTCTGAGGATGGCCGTAGGTACTCCGGGTGGTAGCACCATCATTACTCAGGTACTGCAAATTATCCTCAATGTGTTAGAATACCAGATGGATGTAGGTGCTGCTGTTTCCGTTCCACGCATACATCACCAGTGGTTACCCGATGAGCTACGTGTGGAACGTTGGGGTTTGGGTGCTCTCACCCTGCAAGAATTACGCCGGCGCGGACATAAGATTAGGGAAAGTAACTCCTGGGGTAATGCTAATGCAATTACTATCACCCCAGAGGGAGTTTTAGAAGCAGCGGCGGACCTCGTGGTCAAGGCTTTCCTAGTGCTTTCTAATTTCCTTGTCCTGGGGATATTAATTCTAGATCCCGACTGACAAACTCATTAGCTCTGGCGCTATGTACTAAAGTCCAGCCGGCTTTGAGAAGTTTTTGATAAGTTGCCCAACCTTTAGAACCACCAGGAATCTGATAATCTGGGACTGCTTGGGGAAAAGCTGTGTAGGGTCGCCAAGGTTGATTGGGTGAGGCTTGCAGATGTAATATTTTATCTCCATCGCTGCCAGACTTAGATAACCAGCACATTTTACCTTGCATGGCAAACTCCTTTAAGTTTTGCTTGTTTGCATATTGGCAGGATTTTGTCAATACCTGCCTCAGTCTTGTGGGATAATTACTTATCCCGGTAGTATTCGCGATTTTATTTACTTAGAAGAGTAAACTTGTTTAACTACTATTACTAATGGGTTGTCATCAATGGCTTCCTGTAGGAGGTAAGGAAAAACCAATATTTTTTTTACCTGATTATGAGGTTGAGATTTTTCCTATGTTATCTACGGTTTTTGTAAATGTATGTAGCAATAACTACGATTTAGGCAGATATTCCAGTTGTTTTCATAGCTACACCGGCGCAAATTGCTGACATTACCTGCATTTGCAGGATTTCCACAGATGCAAAATTTTCTGGTCACTGTCAATTAATTAATCTACCGTTATTCTGATTCAATTGACCCCAAAACCCTTTAGAGTATCAACTATTCGGATATATTGATCAATTAAGCATTATGGAAAAGCGCAGACTAGGAACATCCGACATCTACATTACACCCATCCTCATGGGGGCTTGGCAAGCTGGTAAAGCCATGTGGACAGGAATTGAGGATGCTGATTCCATTAAAACCATCCGAGCCGCCTTTGAAGCTGGTATCACTACAGTTGATACTGCTGAGATCTATGGACAAGGACATTCTGAGCAAATTGTAGCTGCGGCTTTATCTGATGTCCGCCACAGGGTTGAGTATGCCTCGAAAGTTTTCGCCAACCATCTCAAGTATGATTTAGTGATTGAAGCTTGCGATCGCTCATTAAAAAATCTCCAGACTGATTACATTGACCTGTATCAAATACACTGGCCTTCCGGTTCTTTCAATAGTGAGATAGTCCCCATTGAGGAGACCATGCTGGCTCTCAACCAACTCAAACAACAGGGTAAAATCCGGTCAATAGGTGTGTCTAATTTTAACCGCGACCAATTAGCAGCAGCTTCACAGTATGGACGGATTGACAGTTTACAACCGCCTTATTCTTTATTTTGGCGGCAGGTAGAAAAGGATGCCATGGCTTATTGTCTAGAAAATAATATTTCTATCTTGGCTTATTCACCCTTAGCCCAAGGACTGTTAACGGGAAAATTTGCCCCTGGTCATCAGTTTGACCCAGCAGATAACCGTGCTAAAAATCGCCTATTTCAAGGTGAAAACTTTCAACGCGCCCAACAAGCTTTAGAAAAACTGCGCCCCATAGCGGCGCGTCATGATTGTACCCTGGCGCAGTTAGCATTAGCTTGGCTAATTGCCCAACCTCAAACCAGTGCGATCGCCGGGGCGCGTTATCCTGAACAAGCACAAGACAACGCCAGGGCGGCACAGATTCAACTTTCTGGGGAAGAACTAGCACAAATCGATGTCATCGGGCGTATTGTTACTGACCATCTCGATGAAAATCCCGTGATGTGGAAGTGGTAATCAAAAACTGCTGTTTTGTGGGATATGGGTGATGTTGGTGTGTTTTGAGTTCCCATCGAGAACCTAATTTAGTATGATATGGAATCGGCAAGCATTTACCCTTTGAAAAAATAACTATGTCCCAGAACTACCGCATTACTCTACTCCCCGGCGATGGCATTGGCCCGAAATTATGGCCGTAGCGGTAGACGTGCTGAAAGTCGTCGGTAAGCAGTTTGATCTGCAATTTGAATTCTGCGAAGCCCTCATCGGTGGTGCGGCAATTGATGCTACCGGTGAACCCCTGCCATCTGCTACCCTAGATATTTGCCGTAACAGTGATGCGGTATTACTGGCGGCGATTGGTGGTTACAAGTGGGATTCCCTACCATCCAATTTACGCCCAGAAGCAGGTTTGTTAGGGTTGCGTGCCGGACTAGGATTATTTGCCAATCTCCGCCCAGCCCAAATTTTACCCCAGTTAGTTGACGCTTCTACTTTAAAACGGGAAGTTGTGGAAGGTGTAGATATTATGGTGGTGCGAGAGCTCACCGGTGGTATTTACTTTGGTAAACCCAAGGGGATTTTTACTACTGATAGCGGTGAGAAACGCGGTGTGAATACCATGGTCTACACTGAGTCGGAAATTGACCGCATTGGGCGAGTAGCCTTTGAAACAGCGCGAAAACGAGGGGGGAAACTCTGTTCGGTAGATAAAGCCAATGTATTAGAAGTATCACAGTTGTGGCGCGATCGCATGACTAAATTGGCTACAGAATATCCTGATGTGGAATTGTCTCACCTCTATGTCGATAACGCCGCCATGCAACTGGTACGCGCTCCTAAGCAGTTCGATACTATTGTGACCGGGAATTTATTTGGCGATATCCTCTCGGATGCTGCTGCCATGCTTACCGGTAGTATTGGGATGTTACCATCTGCGAGTTTAGGTGCTTCTGGCCCTGGTGTATTTGAACCAGTCCACGGTTCGGCTCCCGATATCGCCGGGGAGGATAAAGCCAACCCTCTGGCTCAGGTTTTGAGTGCGGCCATGATGTTACGCTACGGTTTAAACCAGCCCCAAGCCGCAGACAAAATAGAAGCAACCGTATTGCAAGTTTTAGCCCAAGGCGATCGCACAGGTGATATTATGTCTCCTAATATGAATCTTTTAGGTTGCCGCGCTATGGGAGAATCATTAATGAGAGCCATGGAAAAATCATAATTTTCTGTTGAAGTTTGGCATTTTGGCAACCTTTGCCCAAGCCATTAGATAGACTAAAGACAAATTTAGTAAATATAAAATAGTCGATAGTGCACGCATTACGACAAGAAAAAGAAAAATATACTGCCCCCAAAAACAAGTCTCCTTTGATTGATCCAGCCTTAATCAGAGCAGCAGGGCAGATTTACTACACCCACTGTGAGGTACATCCTGAAATAGCTGGACAACCTTCAGGAGTAGCAATTAATTACGTTACTCATCGGGGTAAAGTAATTTTTACTCAGCAGCCAGTACTTTTACCGCAAGAATGTTTTGTCCCATTAAGTCAAATTGAATCACATATGTATTAGTCATTGCTCATTGATTAACTCTTTACCCGCCAATATAACCGATCAAAATGTCTTAACATTTCTGTACTGTGTACAAAGTGACAAGGAATATATAGACGTTTTGATGCTCTTCGCCACCAGTATCATTGTCTCGGCGCTGGGTGCGTCTGAAGCTGCGCAAAGCCGACTTGTCTAAACTTGTTTCCAAGTTTAGACAGGGGTGGCTGTATGAACCAAGAATCCCCCGAATCCGCTTCACTAAAGGGGGATTGTCAACAGTCCCCTTCTGTCTCCTGTTTGTAACGGTGATTACCCCATGCAGCTTTTACCTTTTGTTAAGATCAGATTGTGAATTGTATCACTCTCTATGATCAAGCAGAACCATTAGCTAGGATAAGTTTGTCTATATAGCATTTCTAGTCTAAGTAGTTAGGCCATAGTCTCTCCCCTGCGGAGAAGACTCAGTACTGAGCAGATGACCAGACCCTATGGATGCTCACCGTTAACTTAGCAATGGAAATGATTTATTTAAGGCGAGTGGTTCAGTATTGGGTTGAGGAAACGGCATCTAATTGAGGGGTTGATTTTTATATGACTGTGACTACGGCAATCAATTTACAAAATTCCCGTGAGCATAAGGCTTGTGTTAGCATCAGCATTTTCGTTAAGCTGACAACCAAAGATGTTTTGATCAGGCCTGAACTGCTTATAAGCGTAATTTGAGATGTAGTCAAAAGTCAAAAGCTAAAATGGGGTGTTATTTGCGTTTGTACAAGAGCAAATCTGGAGACTTTGAAAGCGTAGGTCACAAGAGCCACCATTGTGTCGCTCTAGACTTGAAACTTCTTGATCTAGATATCCCATAGTGGCTTGATATGTTTTCAACCTCATACCCACTTAAAAAAAAGATAAAAATGGCAAACAACGAAGAATCACGTGGTTTAAAGTCTCTGTTAGATTGGTTTGCAAATCGACGGAAATCAGGATCTACCCATTTAGAACCCCAAGAACGGGAAATTGCTGATGGGCTGTGGCACAAGTGTCCCAAATGTGGCGTATTGACCTATACAAAAGACCTGAAGGCTAACCAGATGGTCTGCGTTGAATGTGGACATCATAATCGGGTGGATAGCGATGAGCGTATCCGCCAGTTGATAGATAACAACACCTGGGAAGCAATTAATGAGCATCTGCGCCCCACAGACCCCCTGCAATTTCGCGATCGCAAACCCTATAGCGATCGCCTGCGGGAAATGGAAGATAAACTAGGTTTAGTAGACGCAGTTAAAACCGGTTTAGGTCAAATCAACGGTTTACCCATAGCCCTGGGCGTTATGGACTTCCGCTTTATGGGCGGTAGTATGGGTTCAGTAGTGGGAGAAAAACTGACCCGCTTGATTGAGCAAGCCACCCAGCGACGTTACCCTGTAGTCATTGTCTGTACCTCCGGCTGAGCCAGAATGCAAGAAGGAATGCTTTCCTTAATGCAAATGGCTAAAATCTCCGGCGCTTTGGAACGTCACCGTCAATGTAAATTACTGTATATTCCCGTCTTGGCGAATCCTACCACGGGAGGGGTTACTGCTAGTTTTGCCATGTTGGGAGATATTATTATTGCAGAACCGAAAGCAACCATTGGTTTTGCAGGTCGGCGAGTGATTGAGCAAACCCTGCGGGAAAAACTACCAGAAGATTTTCAAACCGCAGAAGATTTGTTAAAGCATGGTTTTGTTGATGATATCGTACCCCGTACGCAATTAAAGAACACCCTAGCCCAGTTAATTGCTTTGCACCAACCCATACCAACTACTACACACTCGATGATGCGATGGGAAACCATGACCTTGAGCTAGTCCTAAGCTGCTAAATAAGAGAACATTGGGAATTGGGGATGCACCAGATCCATCTCCAATCCCTATTTCCCTCCATCTTCCAAAAATATCAGTGGTACAAGTGCTATTAAGCGCAACACACCAGAAAGGGTAAATAATCCCAGTAAGCCGCCACAATTAGTAAATTGTACGATCAAGCTGCCAATGGTTGTACCTAAAGCCCCCCCGGCTCCAGCCATAGCAGCCGCGATCGCAAAATAGATAGACTGGTTTTTAACTGGTGCAATCTCTAGCTGTATATTGTTATTACATAAGTCAACCCCTGCCCAAGTACCTCCGGTTAAAATATGTAACAGTGGCAGCCATAGCCAAAAGTCAACGTAGTTAGTATTAATTCCTACCCACAAAATTGGTGTTACCGCCACCGAAATTCCCACAAATATCAAAATCCGCCGACTCCCAATTTTGTCTGCCAATTTCCCCCATATAATCAGCATCAATAAGTTCGCTCCTGCCTGTAAACTGGTGTAGAGTGATACTAAACTGATATCTAAATTCAGCGTGTCTAGCATATAGAGGCTAAAAAAAGGAGCGCTGAGATTAACTGCAAACATCCAAAAGCTGAAATAAAGCACAAATATGAAAAAGCGAGAGTTTTGCCAGATGTTCGGCTGGTTTGCTGCGGGAGTGATTACAGTTGAATTAATTAATTTTTCTTGACGGTAATTACAGATGGTATTTTGTAATTTGGGATTGACATCAACTTTAAAGTACTGACATCCCAAACTAATGATCCCAAATACAATACCAATGAGCAGCACTATTCCATAACCTTGTAAAGTCCCCCCTCGCCAATGTGATACAGCTAAACCGGCCAAAGGTAAACAAAGCAAATTGGTCAAACTGGCAGCGCTGTTGCGTATACTAAAATACCTACCTCGTAGTTGTCGCGGTACTATCATCCCTAACCAACTCAGCCACGATGCGCTTCCTAGTCCCCCAAAAAGATGGCTGATCAGGACAATTGATAAGGTCAAAACTACCAGCTGATGGGAGTTTAAACCTCCAAAGTGGAAACACGCAATACCTATGAATAAAATCAGCCACATTATCCGCCCAATTCCATGGGTGCGTAGGGAATATTGAAAGCGGCTAGTACTACGTTCCGATAAGTAAGCGCCCAAGGGTTGTATGAGATTCACCAGCATGGGGATTGAGGATAGCATCCCAAACACTACTGGACTGGCATCCAATTCTACAAGAAAATTACTCAGTAAAATGCCGCCGGTACTGAGGGAAAAAATCGCTGCAAACACTCCATCCAGGGTTGAGGCTTTTAAACTAGTGCGAATCTGATTTTTGCCAATTCGAGGACACGGAGAAACTACTGTTGGCGGTGAGCTAATCTGGGGGATTTCTAGAGTTACTGATGCAACTGTTTCAAAATTAGCAGAAGTCATAGCTTACTTTTACCCGTAGGACACCCTAGCATGAGTTCATGTATTGAGGAAATTACATCCCCTAGTTAACTTTTCTGAATAATTATTCGTTAATTTATATTCTATTTTTCCACAAAAATACAGATTCCTTAAAGATAGATTAACTCAGCTAGAAGAGATAAGTTAGATGAAAGAGCTGGTATTTGTTTGTGAGTAGAAAAAGCTGGGTGAAATTTTTGGCGCTAGTGGTGGCGATCGCTTTGGTTGTGATTACTTACCCAAATTTACCACTACTAAAGGCACCAACTACCGCTGTCACTATCAAACTGAGCGGTTGGGCGGGTAATCCCCTGGAGCAACAATTATTAAAACAGTTACTAAAAGAATTTGAGCTACAACATCCAGACATTAAGGTGAGATATGAAGTGATTTCTGACCAATACATGGATGTCATCACTACTCGCTTAATTGGGGAAGCAGCGCCGGATGTCTTCTATCTGGAATCCCTAGAAGCTCCTTTCTTTATGAGCCAAAATGTCCTAGAACCGTTAAATTCTTACATTACCCCCGAATTTGACCTAGAGGACTTTGAAGAGAGCTTGCTGGATAATTTTAAGTATAAAGATGATATTTATGGTCTTCCCAAGGATTATTCTACCCTGGCACTTTTTTATAATAAAAAAGCCTTTGCAGCCGCGGGTTTGAGCAGTCCCCCCACTACTTGGGATGAATTACGCACCTACTCCCAGCAGTTGACGGGTAAGTTGAACAGATACGGTTTTGGTGTTACCCCACAGTTGAGTTATCAAGCTTACAAAATTGCTGCTTTTGGGGGAAGGGTTGTTGATGAGAATGGTTATGCTGCTTTTGCTAGTCCCGAAGCTGTGCGGGGATTGCAGTTGGTGGTAGACCAGTATCAAAAAGATGGGAGTTCAGCCCAAGCTACTGATGTGGGTACTAACTCAGGTACGGAAATGTTTGGTCAAAACCGGGTCGCAATGGTCATTGAAGGTAATTGGGCTATTCCTTATTTAGAAACGACTTTTCCTCAGTTGGACTTTGCCACTGCGGAAATACCTACTATTAATGATAAAAAGGGTACGATGGTGTTTACTGTGGCCTATGTGATGAATAAGCAGTCACAGCATAAAGCTGCCGCCTGGGAGTTGATTTCTTTTCTCACCGGGAAGGAAGGAATGGCACAATGGACGGGGACAGGGTTTGCATTGCCTACGCGCACATCAGTAGCAGCAAGGTTGGGTTATGATCAAGACCCTTTGCGATCGCCTTTGGTGGCTGGTATAGATTATGCAACTACTTGGCAGTTAGGTCAATATCCGGCTGCTATATCTAATAATTTTGATAATCAGTTTATTAGTGCTTTACTTGGTCAACAACCTTTAAGTTCAGCTATGCTCCGCGCACAAAATGCCGCTAATGCACAAATTCGTACCAGCCAATAATTGATAACTCAAACTTATGTAATGTAATGCACCCTTGAGGCTGGGGAACTTTCGTGTTTTTTGATTGATGAATTATGGGAAGAAACAGGGAGCAGGGAAAAGGGTTGAAACTATCCATTTATATTGCTTGTATTATCTGTTTTGATCCTCACATCCTTGGCTGTTGCTATAACTCAACATCAAGGAGAGAATACCAGATTTTTCATGAGTCGGATAGGTTGTAAGAAATACTCCTTTAAACTGCTTTAAATTAAGAGGATGTTTGATAAGTCATGATGAGTGTATCAACTATTGTTTGACCCCACCCTAACCCTCCCCTTGTAAGGGGAGGGGACTGGATTTGATTGTTTTTTTGTGTGTTCCCTGTTCCCTGTTCCCTAATATAAAAATTACCTGTTTAACACTTTCCAAACATCCCCTAAGCTCTCAATTTCTGTTGTAACTGTATATCCTTTGTTTAACTTCCCAGCGCTAGGATAAAGACCATGCGCCCTATCCCTACAACCGGGTGACTACTAGAGACGGAGGTTTAATTGTGTTTGAAATGAATTGGCGGCGAATCAATCGCAGATGGAATCTTACCGAAACCCTAACTGGCTACATCTTTATGATGCCCACTATATTGGTTTTAGGGTGTTTTGTCATCCTCCCCATCTTTTACGCGGTGTTTCTTTCCCTGCACAAAGTGCAACTGCTAGGGGGTATTGAGTACGATTTCATTGGCTTTCGCAATTTCACCCGCTTAGTTGCAGATGAACGGGTAGGAATTGCTTTGAGAAATACTGCAGAATATGTGGCAATTGTGGTACCATCTCAAACCATTTTAGCTTTATTGCTGGCAGTAACCCTCAATTCTGGTATTCGGGGTCAAAACTCTTGGCGTATCTTGTTCTTTTTACCCACTGTCACATCCTCTGCGGTGCTAACTCTGATATTCATGTGGATTTATAACACCGATGGGCTATTAAATCATGTTCTGGCTTTTGTGGGGTTGCCTACTTATAACTGGTTGGGTGACCCAGCAGTGGCGCTCAAAGGTATTATGATCATGAATATTTGGTCAACTGCACCATTTTATATGGTGATTTATTTGGCTGCTTTGCAGGATATACCCCAAAAACTCTATGAAGCGGCAGAACTCGATGGAGCCAATTTATGGCAACAGTTTATTTATATTACCATTCCTTTGCTCAAACCTGTAACTTTTTTTGTGGTGGCTATTGGCATCATTGGGACTTTTCAGCTTTTTGACCAGTCTTATATTTTTTCTGCTGGTAGTGGTGGCCCTAATAATGCCACTTTGACTATGGTACTACTAATTTACCAGGCTGTCTTCCGCAATCTACAGATGGGTTATGCTGCGGCCATGGCTTTTCTGCTGGCAGTGATCATTATTGCCGTGACTTTGATGCAGCAACGGATTTTTGGAGGGGAAAGGACATGAGTAATATTAGGCGATTGCCTTGGCGGAAAGTACTGTTATACTTGGTGCTGACGCTGTATGCAGTAATTACCTTGGTTCCTTTCCTGTGGGCGCTGTCAGCATCATTTAAACCGCTATCAGAGATTATTAGTGGTGAGTTAAATTTTTTGCCCAGAAATTTTACTTTCGATAATTACCGACAGATATTTGTGCAAGAACCGCTGTTTTGGCGTTGGTTTTTTAATAGTGTGTTTATTGCTGTGAGTGTCACGGGCTTAAATTTGCTCTTCAACTCCATGGCGGGGTATGCTTTAGCCAGGTTGAGTTTTGCGGGTAACCGCTTCTGGTTCTTCTTAATTTTGGCACTGTTAGCAGTACCGACACAAATTACCTTGATTCCCACATTCTTAATTTTGAAAGCTATTGGCTGGTTAAATTCGTACCAGGGTATGATTGTTCCCGCCATGGTCAACGCTACATTCATTTTTATGATGCGGCAGTTTTTTGGAAATTTTCCTCAAGAATTAGAAGAAGCAGGTCAATTAGATGGTTTAAATACCTGGGGAATTTTTCGCCACATTGTCTTACCCCTCGCAAAGCCTGCATTAGCAGCACAGGCGGTTTTTGTGTTTATGAGTAGTTGGAATAATTTTTTACTCCCCATTGTCATCTTGTTTGACCCAGAAATGTTTACTCTCCCGTTGGGACTGAACAGCTTCAAAGGTCAATATATCAGCTATTGGAATTACATTATGGCTGCTTCTATGGTCTTCACTTTACCGGCTTTGGGGATTTATGGTTTTTTTAACCGCTACTTTATTCAAGGTGCGACATTTACCGGGGGAAAAGGTTGATGGGAATATTAAATAATATGAAGTTGATATTGACTTATGAGCCTTTGATCCCAAGTCAACTATAACCAGATTTTAGGCAACAAATTGGACTCTGAACATGATATTGGTATTAGAGCGACTCAATCTCTATCTGTTGTGCTAATCACTATTATGGGTTTTGCAAACCTACTGACCGCAGAGATAGCAACAGACTACAGTCGTCCTGTAGCAAGAGTGTTTTCTCTGTATAACCTGGAAATTGCCGAGAAAAGCCAAAAGGGGAATTACTTCCCACATCACGAAGGGTGGTCACGTCAAGGGCTATTTCGGGCTTGAGCTAATGGCAAGATGGAGATTGAGCATCGCTTTATTAGCTGTGTTGAGCGTTATCATCTTTGAGGGGAAACATGTTTAAAAGACTAATTGGTGTTGTTGTTACCATTTTGCTGACGTTTCAGTTGGCGGTCGGTGGCGCCACAGCATTGGAACTGGACGAAGCTATTAGAACAGTGAAATTAAATGACCAGGGTGACCAGGTTGTACTGAGCCTTAAACAAGTAAAAGAAGGTAAACGCTTATTTCAATACGCTTGCGCCCAATGTCATGCTGGGGGTGTTACCAAGACTAACCAAAATGTGGGACTAGAACCTGAAGCTCTGGCACTGGCAACACCAAAGCGGGATAATATTGAGGGATTGGTGGACTATATGAAAAATCCCACTACCTATGATGGAGAAGAGGAAATTTCTGAGTTACACCCCAGCCTCAAGAGTGCGGATATTTTCACAGAAATGAGAAATCTCACCGAAGATGACTTAGTGGCGATCGCTGGTCATATTCTGCTACAACCAAAGATAGTTGGTGATAAGTGGGGAGGCGGTAAGATTTATTACTAAATTCCCAAGAGATAACTTTTAGCCGGGTACTGAGTACACATCAAGTCAAAAGCCTGTCTAATTTCCCGGTCAAACCTTTCGGATGGAGTTTATGTAGGGACAATTAATTTATTTTGTCCCTACTTCAAAATTGGCAAAACCTGCTGTGAAAATCGTCAATCTAGCCATAAACTATTGAGTGTAAAGACTCCGGGTAATTCTCTGTAATTACACAAGATATGCTCATGATTTAGCGCCAATTGTAAAAAAAAAATTTTATCTACGACAGATTGTCATATTTTGGCGTTAATTTTATTTAAAATGGGAAAGGGAAATAAAAACTATAGTTAGGAGAAAGCCATGAAATTATTTGCTGCAAGCTGGCGACGTTTGACTTTATCGGTGTTGACAGTTCTTTTAGTTGTTAGCAGCTTCGTCATTTTCACACCCAGCGCTTCAGCTGAAACCTTCCAGGTCAAACTAGGTAGCGACAAAGGAATGCTGCCTTTGAACCTAAAGAACTGAAAGTTAAAGCAGGCGACACTATTGAGTGGGTAAACAACAAAGTTCCTCCCCATAACGTTGTCTTCGACCCAGCCCAAAACCCTGCTAAGAGTGCTGACTTGGCTAAAGGGTTGTCTCACAAGCAATTACTGATGAGTCCTGGTCAACGCCAAACCACCACAATTCCCGCAGACGCACCTGCTGGGGTGTACACCTTCTATTGCGAACCTCACCGTGGTGCTGGTATGGTTGGCAAGTTGACTGTTGAAGGTTAGAGCCTAATTGGTCTTGCTTTTTCAAGTTTGCTAGGATAGCTAACCAAAGCAGCGCGGTAATGAGTCTTATTTGTGCCGAGAATATTGAGAGTTCTTGGCGATAGATAAATGGACTTGTTACCGCTAATTCTTATAACTAACCTCCTTTGTCTGTTTCTCCTCGGTGCATTGATCAATCCGGCTGTAAATGAGAAAATAGCTGTTGCCAATTGATATCATTAGCAATATTTTCTCCTGATTTCACCTCTAAGGTCATATTACGCGCCTTTGATTGCTCTAGCGATCGCACACAAAGCTCCGCCACATCATCGCGGCTAATTTTACCTCTAATATTATCACCCTGCTCCAAGATTAATTCCTTACCCCCCACTTCCTCAGTTAAAGCGCAAGGTCTAATAATCGTATAGGGAATACCACTAGCTCTTAAACTATCTTCCCCCTTGAGCTTCCATGTTAAAATTCCTCCCAACTGGTCATTTAATCTGACTGCTGGGGGTTCTTCATCTAAATTAATTCCTGGTCTTCCCGGACGAGTCACACCAGCGGAACTAACCAGGACAAACTGGGGTAAAGTCTCCCCGCCGTATGCTTTGATATATTCAATGTGTAAAGCAAAACCACCAGCGGAGAACTTGGGATTTAAAGCCCCATCATATTCAAACTTACTTAACATCAGTTGAAATGAGGAGACTCTACTAGTATCAATAGGCGGACAGTCTTGCAGCACCTTAGCGCGAAAGACGGGAACTAAATCTTTAAAAGCAACACGAATATTTATCCAAGTATTATCTACAGTATCAAAGGAATAACTGTAACCAACACCATCCCATTTAGTATCTGTTCTTAAAAAGAGTTTATAACGTTGACCGTCACCCTTGACACGTAATTCTACACCTTCGCAACCAGATAAATCAAAGGGAGGTTGAAAATTCTTGGTTCTCACCGAAGCAAACCCCCCAGAGTTAGCCGTGGAAACATTCCCTGCAAACACCGCTGTATTTTCCAACAGTTGCATATTACTGGTACTCACACCACCCATAACCACATCATCCACTGCCCCCCAAATAGTCTTTAATTCAGCCGAGGGGTGAGTAAAATCAAAGATGAGTCTTTCATTACCTGGGGGGAGATATTGAGCCGCAGCTGTTACCAGGTTTTTCACACCTTGATATTCCACATTTTCGGGAGTATCACCCACAATCTCAGGCATATAAAATTTTATACCTTGATTATATTTGGCTCTATCGGGTGTGTCCCCTTCCACTGGTTGCACACGGACTGCAGTACAACAAATTACGGCTTTGACGTTAGCCATCACCATAGGGTTTAAAGTTTCCGGTTTAGTGATGTCCGCAGCTACTAAGTCAACATCATTACTGAGTACTGACCTGGCTCTGTCAATATCCCGTACAAGGGCGCGGACTTGATGACCTGCGGCTAAGAGTCGCGACACCACTCGTTTACCCACTCCACCTGTGGCACCTGCTACCAGTATTACACCCACATTTGTTCCTCCATTGGGTAGATTTCCATGATCACTAGGACGACCCTTAATTAACTGCTGTACCCAGTTAAGCAAAGGAAACACCTCGAAATAGGTTAGGGTGTCAATAAACCTCCCTAGGTCCCATTGAGAACGATTTTTGTCAGCCACAATCGCGTCCTCATAATTTTTACTGTTACATACATATATAATAACCGAACCATCACCAGCCCCCACCCTTAGCTGCGGGTGAGGTGAAAACAGTTATCACCGTGTATTCAGCTCACATGGCTAGATAGCCAGTACAATAAATGCGATCGCTCTGGAACTTAGGTTAAACGTTAATTTATGAGCCAAATTGAAAAAGCTCAAGCTGAGTATGAAACTTTTCCCCAAACAGTCGAAAGTATAATCATTGGTACTGTTAGCGCCGAAGGAATACCTAACGCCAGTTATGCGCCTTTTGTGATGGATGAAGCTAAAAATATTTATATCTATGTGAGTGGTCTATCCACCCACACCCAAAATCTCCATGTGAATCCTCATGTGAGTGTGTTATTTATTGAAGATGAATCTAAATGTGACCAAATTTTTGCCCGTCGCCGTTTGAGTTTTGATTGTACTGCTACTTTGATGGAGCGTGAAACTGAGGGTTGGAACCAGGTTGTGGCTGAATTTCAAGCCCGTTTTGGAGAATTAATTGCAGTTTTCCGCAGTTTACCTGATTTTCGGATTTTTCGCTTAACTCCTAGTGCTGGTCGTTTTGTGATTGGTTTTGGTACAGCTTATCAAATTCGTGGTGAGCAACTCGATACACTGGTTCATTTGACTGGAAAAAATTGATCATGCTGCAGTTTCAACCTCCAGGCTTTGGGGAGAAAGTGATTAATACATCCCTCGGGGCTATGGTTTACTATACTCAGACCAATGCACCCTGGTTAAATGCTGATAGTGAAGATTTACCACCTTTACTGTTTCTGCATAATTTTGGCGGTGGCGCTTCTGCTTATGAGTGGTCTAAGGTTTACCCGGCTTTTGCAGCTACCCACCGAGTCTTGGCACCTGATTTAATTGGTTGGGGTGCTTCTGCTCATCCAGTGCGGAATTATCAAATTAGGGATTATTTGACTACTATTAACGAGTTTATCCGCCAAACTTGCCGCCAACCAGTAACGGTGGTGGCTTCTTCTTGGACTGCGGCTTTGACTATTCGTCTGGCTATTAGCTATCCTGATTTATTTCAAAGCTTGTTTTTGGTGTGTCCATCTGGGTTTGATGACTTTGGCCAGGGGAGTGGACGTAGGTTACCATTAGCAATTATTAATGCCCCCTTATTGGATAATTTCATTTATACTCTGGGCGCTGAAAATGAAATTGCTGTGAGAAATTTTTTGCAAAATTTTCTGTTTGCTAAACCACAGCGGGTTTCTCGAGAAATTGTGGCCGCTTATTTAACTTCAGCACAACAGCCTGATGCTAAGTTTTCGGCTTTGGCGTTTTTACGGGGAGACCTCTATTTTGATTTGAGTTTGTACATCCAGCAACTGCAAATTCCCACGGTGATGTTTTGGGGAGAGGCGGCACAATTTACTAGCATTAAGTTAGGGCGACGTTTAGCTAGTCTCAATACAGCCGCAATTGGTGATTTTTATGCGATCGCCGACACAGGAGTATTACCCCATCTAGAAACCCCAGAAGTGTTAATTGGTCTATTACAGCGTTATTTTTAACCTACATGGCAATATGTGAAATTATAGCATTTCCCATGCTCGTGAGGTACAATTTTTTTTAGTTTGAGGGAACACCGGAACACCGGAACACCGGAACACCGGAACAGGGAATAGGGAATAGGGAATAGGGAATAGGGAATTGGTGTGTACTTCATGAGACTGAAAAAGGCTTTATGTAAACTAATTATCAAAAACTGCACTTTTTAACCATTAGGGTAGTCTCCACTAATGACGGCGCACAGCAAGCTGTTTTAGCCATAGCATTGTCAAACCGTTGATATAGTTGACACCAATGTTTTAAGATTGTTGACATTCTATCTTTGTTGACTAGAAAGCTTTATATTTAATAAAGATATAATTGTTAACATTAGTACAAAATCTGAAAGGATTGGGGGAAAATAACTGCTATGAGTCGTGTAGGCGTTTTATTACTCAATCTCGGTGGACCTGATAAGTTAGAGGATGTCGGGCCGTTTTTGTATAACCTGTTTTCCGACCCAGAAATTATTCGCCTACCGTTTCGCTGGCTGCAAAAACCCCTAGCTTGGTTTATTGCCTCACGGCGCACCAAAACATCTCAAGCTAATTATAAGCAAATTGGTGGCGGTTCCCCACTGCGGCGAATCACGGAGGCTCAAGGAGAAGCTCTCAAACAAAAGTTGGGTGATTTGGGACAAGAAGTGAATATCTATGTAGGAATGCGTTATTGGCATCCTTACACAGAGGAGGCGATCGCCCAAATTGCTCAAGATAAAATTGAACAGCTAGTAATTCTACCACTTTACCCACAATTTTCTATTAGTACGAGTGGTTCTAGTTTTCGGCTGTTAGAAAAACTTTGGCGAGAACAGCCAGAACTTCAGCCCACGGACTATACTGTCATTCCCTCTTGGTACAAACAACCCAGCTATCTCCAGGTGATGGCGGAACTCATCGCCCAAGAACTAGACCAATGTCCCAACCCCGATGAGGCTCATATCTTTTTCAGCGCTCATGGTGTGCCGAAAAGCTATGTTGAAGAAGCAGGAGACCCCTATGAGCAAGAAATCGAGGAATGTACTGCTCTAATTATGCAGACTCTCAATCGACCCAATCTTTATACATTAGCTTACCAAAGTCGTGTGGGTCCGGTAGAATGGCTCCAGCCTTATACTGAAGATGCGCTGCAACAACTTGGCGCACAAGGTGTAAAAGATTTGGTTGTTGTACCGATCAGTTTTGTCTCAGAACACATTGAGACTCTGCAAGAAATTGATATTGAATATCGGGAAATAGCCGAAGATGTAGGAATCCATAACTTCCGTCGTGCTGCAGCTCCTAATACTCATCCGGTATTTATTCAAGCACTGGCGGAACTGGTAATTGAGTCCGTGGAAAAGCCCAGTTTCAAGCTTTCCCAAGCTGCACAAATGAAGAAAAAGGTGAAAATGTATCCCCAGGAGAACTGGGAATGGGGTATGACTACCAGCGCCGAGGTCTGGAATGGTCGTATTGCTATGCTTGGTTTTATTGCTTTAATGATTGAGCTAGTTACTGGCCATGGTTTGCTACATCTGATTGGCCTTTTGCAGTGATAGTAATTCTCTCTATGGGGACGTAGCACTTTACGCCCCCGCTTCTATTAAAATCATACTTTCAGATGATAACTGCGCACTAAATATCCCGTTGGTAAGACGTAATCTATTTTTAAGTTTTGTAACTTGAAATTTAACAGGTTCTCAGATGACTGAGTTCTTTTGTCTCCACAAATTGTCGGAATTAATTAACCACAGATCAATGTTTTTGGGATCTGTCTTCTGTGAGGTTGATTGATTCTGAACAATTCTATTTATTGGAGTTGGATGATGAAAAAATTGATTTGCTTATGGACTTTAAGTTTAGCGATCGCATCTATGGGTGTTCCCGCTATAGCTCAGGGTCAAGAAATCGAGTATGATCAGAATGCTCCTCGGATTAGCGGTACTACTGGTTTAACTGATAGGCATTACATTAGTCTGTATACTGGTGAACAACCTTTATCTAGCGTTACTATTCGTCCGTCGGAACTTATGGATATTGGTGATAATATTCAGGTCACTGATGAGTCGGGTGCAACTATTGATGCAGAGGTTTCTAGGGAAGAGGACAGCTTGAAAATCAATTTTGCTCAACCTGTGGCTTCGGGAACTAACATAGAAATTGCTATCAGGGATTTAGGATTTGTACCGACACCCCAGGGAGTGTTCCACTATCAAGTTTCTGGTGACCATGTGGGCTTTGCTCGCGAGGTTCCCTATGGTTTGGCTAGAGTTGAGGTGTATTGATTCTGGGTTTTATCTTTTTTTTGGGAACCGCACCAGGGAACAAAGAGAAGGAAAACTTTTGATTGTCCCTTTCTCTTTGCTCTGGTGGTGGTCTGTGCCTACTTGTTTCTAAATATCTAGTCTTTGGTAAACTTGATCTAAATGCCGCAGGTGTTGTTGTGGGTCAAAACAGGTAGCAATTTCTGCGGGTGATAACTTTTGAGTTACACGGGGGTCTTGAGTGATGAGGTCGTGGAAGTTTCCTTCTGGTTTGTTCCAAGCAGCATGGGCGCTTTCTTGGACAATCCCATAGGCTTCTTCTCGTTTTAGTCCTTTGTCTATCAAGGCTAGTAGGACTTTTTGGCTAAACACCACACCGCCGTAACAGTTGAGGTTCCGCGCCATGTTTTCTGGATAGACTAGCAGGTTTTTTACCAGTTCTGTGATTTCAACTAGCATAAAGTGTGTTAAAATGCAAGCATCTGGTAGAATCACCCGTTCTACGGAACTATGGGAAATGTCCCGTTCATGCCACAAGGCGACGTTTTCTAGGGCTGCTCCCGCATGACTTCTGACTAGGCGCGCCATTCCTGTTAGCCTTTCGGAACGGATGGGGTTGCGTTTGTGAGGCATTGCTGAGGAGCCTTTTTGACCTTTGGCGAAAAATTCTTCAACTTCTAAAACGTCTGTTTTTTGGAGGTTGCGAATTTCTACGGCAAAGCGTTCAATGGATGCAGCAACTAAGGCCAATTGTTGCACGTAGTCGGCATGGCGATCGCGAGAAATAACTTGTGTCGAGGCTGTATCAGCTTTGAGTCCCAGTTTTTGGCAAGCGATGGCTTCCACCCGTGGTTCAATATTAGCATAGGTTCCCACTGCACCGGAAATTTTACCCACGGCGATGGTTTCCCGTAGGACTTTGAGCCTTTGTTGATGGCGCAGCACTTCTGCTAACCATCCAGCTAACTTAAAACCAAAGGTCATGGGTTCAGCGTGAATACCGTGAGAACGGCCAATCATGACTGTATTACGGTGTTCTCGCGCCTTTTGGCGAATTGCCTGAATCAAATTTTCCAGATGTTGGGATATTACATCCAGGCTAGCAACTAATTGCAGTCCTAAAGCTGTGTCTAAGACATCGGAGCTAGTTAACCCTAGATGAATATAGCGTCCCGCATCACCTACATATTCATTGACATTAGTTAAAAAGGCAATGACATCATGACGGACTTCAGCTTCAATTTCTAACACTCGCTTCGGGTCAAAATTCGCCTTAGCTTTAATTTCCTCCACTGCCTGAGCAGGGATATAACCCAGTTCAGCTTGGGCTTCACAAACTGCAATCTCTACCTGTAGCCAGGTTTTTAATTTGTAAGATTCAGTCCACAGGTTGCCCATTTCGGGCAAAGTATAACGCTCAATCAACGTTCGCGGCAGAATACAACTGTCATATTCTACAGTTTAATAGGCAAAAAATTTCACTGCATTCTGTCGATAGTCCGATACTGAATTGCTTCGGCGATATGATTGGCTTTAATTTCATCTTCTGCGGCTAAATCTGCAATTGTCCGCGCTACTTTCAGGATGCGATCGCTGGCTCTGGCTGATAACCCCAGTTTTCTAATTGCTGCTTCTAATAAGCCGCGACTAGAATCATCTAACTTACACCATTTTTGCAGATGCTGACTTTGCATTTGAGCATTACAACGCAGATTTGCTTCGGATTGGAAACGGGTATTAGCGATTTCTCGCGCTTGTTTGACTCTTTCTAAAACTGCAGCCGAAGCCTCTCCTGTGGGTTCTTGGGTAATTTCTTCCGGTTTTAAGCGATTCACTGCCACTTGTAAGTCAATGCGATCCATTAACGGACCCGAAAGCTTCGCCCAATAGTTTTCCCTTTGTCTCGGTGAACAGGTACATGGTTGAATAGTATCGCCATAGTAACCACAGGGACAGGGATTAGTGCTAGCTACTAAGGTAAACTGCGCCGGAAACATTACAGATTGTCTGGTGCGGGAAATTGTCACATAGCCATCCTCTAGGGGTTGGCGCAGAAATTCTAAAACATCCCGTTTAAATTCCGTTAACTCATCTAAAAATAAAATCCCTCTATGGGATAAAGAAATTTCTCCTGGACGGGGAAAGCTCCCACCTCCAACTAGAGAAGGTCCCGATGCTGAATGGTGAGGACTGCGGAAGGGGCGATCGCGCACTAAGGAGCCGCGGTTTTTTAATAACCCCGCTACAGAGTGAATCCGAGTCACTTCTAGGGACTCGGCAAACTGCAAAGGTGGTAAAATTCCTGGTAACCGTCTGGCTAACATAGTTTTACCACTCCCCGGCGGTCCGACAAAGATTAAATTATGACCACCAGCCGCCGCAATTTCCAAAGCCCGACGAGCATGAGCCTGTCCTTTGACATCCTTTAAATCTGGTCCGGCGTAAGGCGTTTTTGGTAACCCCTGTAAATTTTCTGGCTTTACAGGTTTATATCCTTCCGGATTATTTAATAGTTGTACCACATCGGCGAGATTTGTGCAACCGTAAACAGCCAATTCTTCTACTACTGCTGCCTCTTGGGCATTATCCGCCGGAACCACTAAACCGGCAATTCCCATTTTTTGTGCTGCAGCTGCAATGGGTAGAACCCCAGCCACAGGGCGTAAACTACCATCTAGAGAGACTTCACCCAGGAAAAGATAATCTCCCAATAAATCAGGACTCACCTGTTCTGAAGCCGCCAAAATCCCTATACTAATGGGTAAATCAAAACAAGGCCCTTCTTTGCGTAAATCTGCGGGAGTCAAGTTAATCACAATTTTCCGCATGGGGAACGCAAAACCAGCATTCTTTAATGTCGCCTTGACTCTTTCTCGAGATTCTTGCACAGCCGAATCTGGTAGTCCCAAAACGACAATCCCCGGTAAACCCCCTGAGACATCGACTTCCACGCCTACTTTGACGGCATCAATGCCTACAATAGATGCACTCCAGACTCTAGCAAGCATTTTTTCTATATATATTCAGTATTTTCACCTTTTAGCACATTACTCAGTATATTGCCATGAGTGAAACCACATAGACAATTTTATATGAGCGGAAAATTCAAGCGATCGACTAAAATCTTTAGCAGATGAGTAGCTAAATCCCTATGACCGAAACCACCGACACAATTTTCAGCAAAATAATTCGCCGGGAAATTCCCGTAGATATTGTTTACGAAGATGAATTAGCCCTAGCATTCAAAGACATCAACCCTCAAGCACCAGTTCATATTCTGGTGATTCCCAAAAAACCCATTGTTAAATTAGCCGATGCTGAACCTCAGGATCAAGCTCTTTTAGGACATCTTCTATTAACCGTCCAACAAGTGGCCGCAGAAGCTGGATTAACCAACGGTTATCGTGTGGTCATCAATAACGGCGCTGATGGTGGTCAAACTGTCTACCATTTACATTTACATATCCTGGGAGGAAGACCCATGGAGTGGCCCCTGGTTGATGAAACCTGATTGAATCGTGTCTGGGATGCGATTCATTAGAAATACAAATCTTGTTCATCAGAAAACTTTAATTAAAATCCCTTTACAAATCAAAACTTTTGCTCTAAGGTAGTATTCAAGTAGGCAAGCTTACCTACTCAACTCATTAAAACAAAAGCAATCATAAACAAATGACCACAACCTTACAACAGCGCCAAAGCGCCAACGTATGGGATCGCTTCTGCGAGTGGATCACCAGCACCGATAACCGGATTTACATCGGTTGGTTCGGCGTACTCATGATCCCCACCCTCCTAGCTGCTACCACCTGCTTCATCATCGCGTTCATCGCTGCTCCTCCTGTAGACATCGATGGTATCCGCGAACCAGTAGCTGGCTCCTTAATCTACGGAAACAACATCATCTCTGGTGCTGTTGTTCCTTCCTCCAACGCCATCGGCTTGCACTTCTACCCAATCTGGGAAGCAGCTTCCTTAGATGAGTGGTTGTACAACGGTCGTCCCTACCAGTTGGTAATTTTCCACTTCCTGATTGGTTGCGCTTGCTACCTAGGTCGTCAGTGGGAACTATCTTACCGCTTGGGTATGCGTCCTTGGATCTGTGTAGCTTACTCTGCGCCTTTGGCATCTGCTACCGCAGTATTCTTGATCTACCCCATCGGTCAAGGTTCTTTCTCTGATGGTATGCCTTTAGGTATCTCTGGAACCTTCAACTTCATGATCGTGTTCCAAGCAGAACACAACATCTTGATGCACCCCTTCCACATGTTGGGTGTAGCTGGTGTATTTGGTGGTTCTTTGTTCTCTGCAATGCACGGTTCCTTGGTAACTTCCTCCTTGGTACGTGAAACAACCGAAACCGAATCTCAAAACTACGGTTACAAGTTCGGTCAAGAAGAAGAAACCTACAACATTGTAGCTGCTCACGGTTACTTCGGTCGCTTAATCTTCCAATACGCTTCCTTCAACAACAGCCGTTCACTACACTTCTTCTTAGCTGCTTGGCCTGTAATCGGTATCTGGTTCACCGCTTTGGGTGTAAGCACCATGGCGTTCAACTTGAACGGTTTCAACTTCAACCAATCAGTAATTGACTCTCAAGGTCGCGTCATCGCTACCTGGGCTGATGTCATCAACCGCGCTAACCTGGGTATGGAAGTAATGCACGAGCGTAACGCTCACAACTTCCCCTTAGACTTGGCTGCTGGTGAAGTTGCTCCTGTTGCTTTGACTGCTCCTGCAATCAACGGCTAATCATAAACTTTAGCTGAATCGAAAAAAGCCTCCTAGAGATAGGGGGCTTTTTTTGTTTTTTAACCTAATTACTCCAGCTGACGAAGCGATCGCACAATCTAAAAACATGACCGGAAAAATGTCATCATAGTTGATGATGAGAAAATACAGGAGATAAAACCACGGTTTACGCACGTCCTTTAGCACGGTTAATCGAGCAGTTGCAACGCCTACCAGGAGTTGGTCCCAAATCAGCCCAAAGATTGGCGTTGCACATCTTAAAACGTCCCGAAGCCGAAGTAGAAGCCTTAGCACAAGCCTTGATTGATGCAAAAAAGCAGATAGGCTTGTGTTCTGTTTGCTTTCACCTATCTGCTGATCCTGTTTGTGAAATTTGTCGTCATCCTAACCGCGATAATACCTCTATTTGTGTGGTAGCTGATTCTCGTGATGTGATTGCTTTGGAAAAAACCCGCGAATATAAAGGTAAGTATCACGTTTTAGGTGGGGTGATTTCCCCTATGGATGGTATTGGAGCAGAACAGCTAACTATTCAAGCTTTGGTGCAGCGGGTGAGTCAACAAAAAATCCAAGAGGTGATTGTGGCTATTAGTCCGACTATAGAAGGGGAGACAACAACCCTGTATATCGGTCAGCTACTTAAACCATTTACCAAGGTGACACGTATTGCTTTTGGTCTACCCGTGGGGGGCGATTTGGAGTATGCAGATGAGGTGACACTAGCTAGAGCCTTGGAGGGTCGCAGAGAATTATAGTTTTCAATTCCATGAAGTGGGGTTTTGCAAGGCGATCGCTAGTAAAAATTAAGTTACTGTAGCTTTACAGTGATTTCCCAGTAGATGTGGTCTGTCTGTAAAACTTGCATTTTTGAGGGTTTATTTAGCGTTCTCCTGTTTTTTCAATGGTTTCTATCACTGCTAAACCAACACCAGAAGCTGCTATGAGCATGACTGCTGATAGCAAATAGATATTAGCAAACATTCTCAGGGCATCTTCAAAAAACATATAGGTGCTCATTATTTCACCTTTTCAACTCTGTGCTGTTGTTAGTGTTCATGTTTCCATTTCCTGATTTAACAGTTCTCATGGAACAATGACTTTCATTAGCATCTTAACAAAACTTTAGACAGTTTATAGGGGTAAAGAGATTTTTTTTTTCTGGACATGAGATGAATTTAATGCATTTTTTGTGACCTAGAATACAGAAATATATATAAATTAATATTTAGGTGCGTCAGATATCAAAAATCTCTTGATTTCCACAATTCACAGGGTCTGACGCACCCTAGAAGATATATTAAGTTAAATTAAGCAGGTTTCAATAGTGGCTAATACAGATTGGGAAAGGGAGGTAAAATCATAACCACCTTCTAAACCAAAGAGAATTTTCCGAGTTAGTCCCAGACAAGCATTTGTAAATAAGGCATAGTCTTGAGGCTGTAAATTAATATTGGCTAAAGGATCTGACTGATTAGCATCATAACCAGCACTGACAATCAGTAAATCTGCCTGAAACTCAGCTAAAAACGGTATTACCCTAGTTTCTATGAGTGGCTGATATACAGTGATATTACTACCAGGGGGTATCGGTAAATTCAAGACATGATCATATAATCCCTTCTCAGAAGCTCTCCCAGTACCGGGATAACACGGATGCTGATGTAAAGAACAGTATGCAATTTGCGGGTGAGTTTCGACGATCGCCTGGGTACCATTGCCATGATGTACATCCCAGTCGAGAATGGCGACGCGGTTAACTCCTGGTTGTTCCAGGGCATATAAAGCGGCGATCGCCGCATGGGAAAATAAACAAAAGCCCATACCAGTATTACGTTCAGCATGGTGTCCCGGTGGACGTGCTAAGACAAAAGCCGGGTTAGCACAGGTGAGTACAGTATCCACCCCATCCAACCAGGCACTTACTGCTAATAATGCTACATCATAACTGCGGGGAGAAACTGGTGTATCACCGTCTAAATAACCCCCTCCACTGGCGGCAATTTCTTTAACTTTGTTGATGTAGGCTAGATCATGGGCTTTGAGCAGTGTGGGTATAAGCGATGGCCTTTCTAATGCTGGCGTAGGGGTAAGCCAAGTAATTTTTTCCCCAAAGGTGGCTGAGTTGAGAGCATTGACTATTACCGTCAAGCGTTCCGGCTTTTCGGGATGATATCTTCCAGTTTTGTGGTCTAGAAACTCATCAGAATAAATGACTGATAGCATAAGGAGACACAGCAGAATACTCTGGGTTATTCTATCCTGATTGTTGCTCTAGCCTTCATGCTCCTCAAGAGTTTCATCAATTGGTTGCTCTAGCATCTCCGGTACTAAAGCAGGGTTCCCCCTCCGTTCCGCTGGCGATTGGGCGCGGATGACATCATCCATTTTGGGAGGATGTTTGATCATGTCTAGCACCTCCGGACTTAATTGAGATGCAGCATCTTCTGGGTGAGCTTTTTCCCCTGAGTTGAAAACTTTTTGGTGATTCATGGCAATTTATTTTAACTCCTACTCTTCACCTTAAGATATGTGGTAGTTAGGGGGTACTATCAGTGGGAGTTAAATTCCTATTTTCCCCATACCTCAATGGTAATATATAGCATTTCCCATGCTCGTGAGGTACAATTTTTTTTAGTTTGAGGGAACAGGGAAGAGGGAACAGGGAACAGGGAATAGGGAATTGGTGTGTACTTCATGAGCCTGAAAAAGGCTTTATTTACTATTATTGTTTCTAATCTATGGCTGTTCTGTCTTATTTCCAGTATGGGAAAAAGTTGATTAACTACAGATGTAAGACTGCTTAGGATCGAAGGACTATCTTCTGGCTAAAATAACTTTTTTTTGGCAATTAATTTGAATATAAACTATTAGTTATAAATGAGATGTTTCTAGTTATTTTTTCCTATAAAATAGTTACTAAAAACACATTCATAATGTTTTTTATATTACCATAGGCAAAAAGTCTAGTTTTCCAGTTTATTTCTCGATATTTTAGCTGGTTAATTTAGGTGCAAAAGATGAGATTATATGTTATAATGTTAACAAAAATATGGAAATTATTCAAGATTAATTCAGAATAATTTGACGCTGGCAACAAGCGTAAGGGCTAAAATCTACATTTTTTGGAGTTTTTTAGATTATGACAACCTCACAGGAGAGGATTATCCCCACAGACCTGCGCAATGAAATGTCCCAGTCTTATCTGGAATACGCCATGAGTGTGATTGTGGGTCGGGCGCTCCCAGATGCAAGGGATGGTCTCAAACCTGTGCATCGTCGCATCCTCTACGCAATGCACGAGCTGGGACTGACTCACGATCGCCCATTTCGTAAATGCGCCCGTGTAGTTGGGGAAGTTTTGGGTAAATATCACCCCCACGGTGATACAGCGGTCTATGATGCTTTGGTACGCATGGCCCAGGACTTCTCCATGCGATCGCCCCTGATTAACGGACATGGTAACTTTGGTTCGGTAGATAATGACCCACCGGCGGCCATGCGATACACAGAGTGTCGGTTACAAGCTTTAACTAGTCTGTCCCTCCTCCAAGATATTGAATCAGAAACTGTAGATTTTATCGATAACTTCGACGGTTCCCAACAAGAACCGACAGTATTACCATCACGCATCCCCCAATTATTGCTCAATGGTTCCTCCGGTATAGCTGTGGGTATGGCTACCAATATCCCCCCGCACAACTTGGGAGAATTAATTGATGGTTTGGTGGCGCTGATTCACAACACTGAAATCACTGACCTGGAATTAATGGAGTATATTCCCGGTCCAGATTTCCCCACAGGGCCCAGGTGTTGGGAACAGCAGCGATTCGGGAAGCCTACACCACTGGACGCGGTTCTATTACTATGCGGGGTGTGGCTACCATTGAAACCGTAGAACAACGAGGACGACCGGATAGAGAAGCAATTATTATCACTGAGTTACCCTACCAAACTAATAAGGCGGGGTTGATTGAAAAAATCGCCGACATGGTGAATGAAAAGCGTCTGGAAGGAATTGCAGATATTCGGGACGAAAGCGATCGCGATGGGATGAGAATCGTGATTGAATTGAAGCGGGATGCTTACCCCCGTGTAGTCCTCAATAACCTTTACAAGCAAACCCCCCTCCAAGCTAACTTTGGGGCGAATATGCTGGCCCTGGTCAATGGTAAACCGGAAATCCTCACCCTGAAGAAGTTCTTAGAAGTCTTCCTAGATTTCCGCGTTGAATCAATTACCAGACGCACCCGCTACGAACTGCGAAAAGCCGAAGCTCGTGATCATCTCCTCCAGGGGTTATTAATTGCCTTATCTCAATTAGATGCAATTATTGTTTTAATTCGTCATGCACCCGACGCACCCACAGCCAAAGCCGAGTTAATGACAAATTACGGCCTGTCAGAAGTCCAAGCCGATGCTATCCTACAGATGCAGCTGCGGCGTTTAACAGCCTTAGAAGCAGATAAAATCCGTCAAGAACACGCAGATTTACAAACCCAAATTGCCGATTTACAGGATATTTTAGCCCGACGAGAACGGATACTAGAAATCATTGAAACCGAAGTCACTCAGCTAAAAACCAGCTTTGCAACACCCCGGCGTACAGTAATTTTACCCGGTGAAGGCGATATAGATGAGCGTGACCTGATTGCTAACGAAAAAGCGATCATTTTAGTCACAGAACAAGGCTACATCAAACGGATGCCTGTCAACACCTTTGAAGCCCAAAGCCGCGCTACCAGAGGGAAAGCCGCCGCTAAGGTCAAAGATGATGATACCATTGAGCATTTCTTAACTTGCTGCGATCATGACAGTGTTTTATTCTTTAGCGATCGCGGTGTCGTCTACTGTTTAAAAGCTTATCAAATTCCTGTAGGTTCCCGTACCAGTCGCGGCACACCCATTGTGCAAATGCTACCCATTCCCAAGGAAGAAAAAATTACCTCAATTGTCCCCGTAGATGAGTTTAGCAGTGAAGAATATCTAGTTATGCTCACCAAAGGCGGCAATATTAAGAAAACCGAACTAGCTGCATTTAGTAACATCAGAGCTAACGGCTTAATTGCTATTTCTCTGGAAGAAGGCGACCAACTGCGCTGGGTACGCCGAGCTAGAGTAGAGGACAGCATATTAGTGGGTTCTCGTCAAGGGATGGCGATTCATTTTCGATGTACCCATGAACAGCTACGCCCTCTGGGTAGAGCCACTCGGGGAGTCAGAGCCATGAAACTAAAAAATGGCGATGAACTCGTAGGGATGGATATACTCCCAGCCGCCATTCTGGACACCCTGAATACAGAGGAAACCGCAGACATAGACAACGCAGACATAGACATCCAGGAGGAATCCCTAGAAGTACCAAGTAACGGTATTATTGGTCCTTGGGTGTTAGTGATTACCATGGGCGGATATGGTAAGCGCGTACCAGTCGCCCAATTCCGACTGCAAAACCGCGCTGGTCAGGGTTTAATGGCTACCAAATTCAAAAACCGTAAGATTAAAGACCAATTAGCCACCTTACGCATTGTTAACAATGATAACGATGAAATTATGATGGTGACTAATCGTGGTATAATCATCCGTCAAGCGGTGAATGCCATTTCCATACAATCGCGATCAGCCACTGGGGTGAGAGTGCAGCGTCTGGATGAAGATGATGCCATTAATGGTGTAGCTATAGTTCCTCCTGATACCGGTGAAGATGTGGAAGCAGCTGAGTAAAAAATATAGGGAAAGGGTAAAAAACTTACTCCCCTATGCGATCGCCTGCGCCAGTGGTGTATTAATGGGGCTAACCGTAGCCCCCGTGGGTGCATGGTTTTTCGCCTGGGTTGCCCTCGCCCCCCTGTGGGTGTTAGTTTTTACCTCTCCTGCATCTCCCCCCCTCCTGGGACTCGCCTGGGGTGTTGGCTATCATGGTGTCGCCCTATCCTGGATTACTGGGATTCATCCCATGAACTGGTTGGGCGTTCCTTGGTTACCAAGTTTAGCAATTACCCTGTTTTGTTGGTCATTTATTAGCCTACTTGGGGGGTTGCTCCTCACCCTGTGGGGGGCGCTTATGGCTCGTTGGGGGGGGAAAAAATCGGGGCTACGTGTTCTATTTGGTACGGCTATTTGGTGCGGATTAGAAAGTCTTTGGAGTGCTGGACCCCTGTGGTGGAGTTCCTTGGTTTATACACAAAGTCCCCACAACCTCGTAATTTTACACCTGGGTCAACTATCAGGACCCAACACTGTTACCGCCGCCATAGTTGCAGTCAATGGTTTAATTGCAGAAGCATGGATTAACCGCCACAGTAGAAGTTCCTCCCCTGGTCGGGTGGTCAAGCAACACTTGGCGATCGCCATCTCACTATTCATGACTTTACACCTGTTGGGATTTTATTTATATAGCCGTCCCATCGCCCAACCACCAGCAGCAGCTTTGCAGGTGGGAATCATCCAAGGTAATATCCCCAACGAAATAAAACTTATACCCCAAGGTTTGCGGCGGGCTTTAGCAGGTTACACCACCGGATATTACAATCTAGTAGACCAAGGTGTTGATGCAGTCCTGACCCCAGAAGCAGCTTTACCCTATTTCCAGCGCGACCTCCCCAACACTAGCTTAGTGCAAGCAGTGAAAGAAAAGGGCGTAGTTGCTTGGGTTGGGGCTTTTGGAGAACAGGGAACCAGTTATACAAATAGTTTATTTACCTTCACTGGGAAAGGTGAAATTTTCAGCCGTTACGACAAAACTAAATTAGTCCCACTGGGGGAGTATATACCCTTTGAGGATATTTTAGGCGGTATAATTGGGCGCTTATCACCTCTGGATGCTCACCAAGTACCAGGGAAAACCAACCAGATATTTGATACCCCCTTTGGTCGGGCTATAGTTGGTATATGTTATGACTCCGCTTTCCCCGAAATATTTCGCCGTCAAGCTGCTACCGGGGGGCAATTTATTCTCAGTGCTTCTAACGATGCTCATTACAGCCCCTCTATGCCATTTCAACATCACGCCTTGGATATGATGCGGGCTATTGAAACCGATAGATGGTCAGTGCGGGCGACTAATACCGGATATTCCGCCTTTGTTGACCCCCACGGTCACACCTTATGGATATCTGGACATAACACTTATGCAACTCATGCTGAAACTATCTACAAGCGGGAAACTCGCACTTTATACGTGCGTTGGGGTGATTGGTTGACGGTTCTGTTATTGGGGTTGGCTGGGTTATTCCATCAAGTTATTCGTCTCACCCACAGACCCACAGGCTTAACAGAGGGGAGCAACGCGATTTTGTGAGATCATCATAAAGAATGCAGGGGAGCACCGGAGCAGGTTGAATATTTTTCAATTTTTTTATATTTTCATAATCTTTTTATCACAAAATTATTATTTGTATAATTTCGAGTTGATGCCCAAATTACTCTGTATAATATAATGGGTTTCTTTATCACTATTTCTGTTTATGTCTGTCCATAAATATAAGAGAGAGGAGCAAATTCAAGACATTAATACAGGTAAGTTTTTGACACCATTTCAACGAGACCTATTACAAAAAAGTTTACAAACAGATTTACCTGATTTATATCGGCTACGGATTCAAATTATGCTACTTGCAGATGAGGGGAAATCTCAAGGAGTTATTTGTCACATTTTGGGCTGTAGTCCCGCAATGGTTAGACACTGGATGCACATGGCCAGGAGTGGTATGGCGCATCAATGGGGTGATTGTCCCGTGGGTCGTCCTAAAGTGGTCAATAACGACTATTTACAGCGTTTGCAAGAATTGGTGGTTAGTAGTCCCCGTGACTATGGTTATGCTTTTACACGGTGGACTGTTAAATGGCTGGGTGAACATTTAGCTCAGGAATTTGGTGTGGAATTGAGCCATAGACACATTAAGCGACTACTCAAACAATTGGGATTATCCACTTGTCACCAAATCAATCATCACCAACAAACAACTAAGGTAAATACTGGGAATCCTAGCATCTTGATTCAAGATTTGAAGTCAGATACCCCTCTAGAAGATCCCGTAATTTCCTATATTTCACCCACTTTAGATACTCATTTAAAAACTTATGGTGCAAAATCTACCGGTTTCTGTGCTGTCTCTAGAACAGTTCAACCAGGTTCTAGGTCATTCTTTCTCCCCAGCAGAATTTCACAACTACTACTCACAGTTTAAATTCAAAAGCCCCAGGGTCGGTAAGTTTTGGCAAGGAAAAGATGTAGATGCTGGTGTATACATTATCATCACTGGTAAAGTCAGGCTGTTGAATCACGCAGATGAGTTAATTACTACCTTAGAACCAGGAGCATCATTTGGGGAATTTACCCTATTCCCAGAAGCTGACTTTTACCCCTATGGAGCTAGAGCTAGTGTTAATTTACAACTATGCTTCATTCCGGCTACAGTTTTGTCAGCCTTGATGCAGAAATATCCCCACATTCAAAACCATTTATTCACCCAAGCCCGTGCAGTTAATTCTTTACTGGTAACTTCAGATTCACCACCTACATATCCCCAAGAGGAAATCACCCCCCCACCTGTCACACCAACCCAGACATCAAAAAAGATCGGTAAAGCTTACCTCCCCAGTCCTACACAGCGCGTCGGACATTTACTACAGAAAACTATTCGCCGTTACCCGTTTTTTGCTCAACAAAGTGCTTCAGATTGTGGTGCTGCTTGTTTAGTCATGGTATCTCGTTATTGGGGTAAACGCTTTAGTGTCAATCGTTTACGAGATATCGCTAATGTTGACCGCAATGGCTCATCTTTACGGGGTTTATCCACCGCTGCTGAAAGTATAGGCTTTAGTACCAGACCAGTAAAAGCTAGTTTAGATCAACTAGCCAAGCAAAAATTACCCGCCATTGTCCACTGGGAAGGTAAACATTACATTGTTGTTTATGAAATTACCCGCAAATCCGTCATTGTCGCCGACCCCGCCATTGGTCAACGTACCCTCACCTACGCCGAATTTAAAGACAATTGGACGGGTTACACACTGCTGCTACAACCCACAGCATTTTTCAAAGATACCCCCGAAACCGTCACACCCTTCTGGCAATTCTTTGAATTAATCAAGCCCCATGGCTTGGTGATGTTGGAAGTATTTGCTGCTTCTATATTTATTCAAATCTTTGGTTTAGTTACCCCTTTATTCACTCAGTTAATCTTAGATAGGGTCGTAGTTCAACGTTCGGAATTAACTTTATTTGCTGTGGGTTTAGGGCTGCTAATTTTTAGTTTATTCCGTGTGGCTATGATGGGGTTACGGCAATATTTATTAGACCACACAGCCCATAAATTAGATGTGGCTTTAATTGTGGCTTTTATTCGCCATACCCTGCGTCTCCCCCTCAATTTCTTTGAGTCTCGTTATGTAGGGGATATTATTTCCCGTGTTCAGGAAAATACCAAGATTCAACGCTTTCTTTCCGGTGAGGCTTTATCTATTGTACTAGATTTAATCACCGTATTTATTTATGTCGGGTTGATGTTTTGGTATAGCTGGAAAATGGCACTTTTAGCTTTAGTAATTGTGCCGCCTTTTTTCCTATTAGCCTTGATTGCTACCCCGTTTTTACGCCGGATATCTCGGGAGATTTTTAACGCCTATGCTACTGAAAGTAGTTATTTAATCGAAGCTTTAACTGGGGTGAGAACCGTTAAATCTACAGCAGTGGAGCAAACGGTACGTTGGCATTGGGAAGACTTACTAAATAAAAGAGTGAAAACCAGCTTTTCTGGGCAAGTTATCGGTAATCGCCTGCAAATTTTTAGTAATTTGATTGACGCGGTTGTTACTACTGGGTTACTATGGTATGGGGCATATCTAGTAATTCAAAATCAGTTAACTATTGGGCAATTAGTAGCATTTAATATGCTCTTGGGTAATGTGATTGCCCCATTTCAAAGATTAACTGTTTTGTGGAATGAGTTACAAGAAGTAACCATCGCTGTAGAGCGGATTAACGATGTTTTGGATACAGAACCAGAAGAGGATTTACAGCATCAAGTCCGGCAATCTTTACCACCAATTCAAGGTCATATCTGTTTTGATCATGTCACCTTTCGTTATCACCCAGAAAGTGATATTAACGTTTTAGAAAATCTCAGTTTTACCGTTAAACCAGGGCAAATGGTAGCTTTAGTAGGTCGCAGTGGTTCAGGAAAGACAACTATTTCTAAGTTAGTTTTAGGCTTGTATCCCCCTACAGATGGTCAGGTGTTAATTGATGGACATGATATTACCAGTCTGTCCTTACGTTCCCTACGGGAACAGGTGGGGGTAGTTGACCAAGATACTTTTCTGTTTGGCGGTACGATTCGCGAAAATATTAGTTTAGCACACCCAGGGGCAAGTTTACAAACAATTATAGAAGCGGCAGAGTTAGCAGGGATTGATGAGTTTATCAAAAAGTTACCCATGGGTTATGAAAGCCAAATCGGTGAAGGTGGGGGAATGTTATCTGGTGGACAACGACAACGAATTGCCATAGCAAGAGCTTTATTAGGTAATCCCTCACTGCTGATTTTAGATGAAGCCACTTCCCATTTAGATGCTGAATCAGAACGCATAATTCAAAACAACTTAAACACCATCCTCAAAGGTAGAACCACATTAGTAATTGCTCATCGTCTTTCCACAGTGCGCAATGCGGATTTAATTTTGGTACTCGATAAAGGCGTATTAATTGAAAGTGGTACCCACAACGAGTTAATGGCTAAACGGGGACATTATTACTATCTCAATCAACAACAGTTAGATAATGCAGGTAATATCCCCGACTTCTGAACACCATCTTCTCATCCCTTCAACATTTATCATAGAAGTCGGGGATATAACTACCATAATCAATTTTTTTGCCAAATCATTTAAATTTCACAACTATATCCAGGGGAATTATGCCAAATAGCATCAATCATGAGCAACATGAACCACTACAACCAGCCAACTTAATAGATGATTGGTCTCATGTCACCAAAGACCTACTAGATAGTTTACCCCAAGTGTGGACAAGGGGATTACTATACTTCCTGATTATATTTGTATCCATAGTTTTACCCTGGGCGATGTTTTCCCGCGTCGATGAAACAGGTACAGCTAGGGGAAGATTAGAACCCCAAGGTAAAACAGTCAGACTAGATGCACCCGTTGCTGGAACCGTGGCGGAAATTCAAGTCAAAGTAGGTGATGTAGTTACAGCTGGACAGACTTTATTGGTACTAGAATCAGAACTAGTCAAAGGCGAATTACGACAAACCAAAGATAGATTAGAAGGTCAATTAAACCGGTTATCTCAGTTAAACCTGTTAAAAAATCAGTTAGTTGTAGTTTTGGCAACCCAGCGCCAACAAAATCAATTTCAAGAGTTAGAAAAACAATCTCAAATTGACCAAGCTAGACAAAATTTAAACGCCATACAGAGTTTATCTAATTTACAAAAAGAGGAAAAATTATCCCAAGTTAATCAAGCTAAACAAAGCCTAGAACATAGTCAAACTGCTAATAAATTAATGGCTTCCCGTTTAGCTAGCAGTCAACGAGAAGTTAAACGCTATGGTCAACTCCGGGAATCAGGAGTTATACCAGAAATCACACTGGTAGAAAAGCAAGATATAGCCCAAGAACAACAAAGATTATATGAACAGAGTAAATCAGATATTCAACAAGCCCAGTTACGGTTAGGAGAACAACAAAGTAGTTATCAGCGCACCATTAAGCAATTTGATGCTGATATTAAACAAGCCCAATTAAGAGTCAATGAACAAGAAAATAGTTACAAAATAGTCACTAATGCTGGTAAACTGGCGGTACTCAGAAGCGAAGAACAACTGAAAAATATAGAGAGCGAAATTTCTACCCTAAATGCAGAAATTGCTCAAACTAAAAGCCAAATTCAGTCCTGGGAATTTCAACTTAATCAACGAGTGTTAAAAGCCAACGTCAGCGGAACCTTATTTCAGTTACCTATTGAAAAAGCTGGTTCTGTGGTGCAACCAGGTACCTTAATTGCCGAAATTGCTCCCACAGGTTCACCGTTAATTGTCCGGGGACAAATGGCCACAACTGAGAGCGGTTCCCTGAGTCAGGGTTTACCGGTTAAGCTGAAATTTGATGCCTATCCTTTCCAAGACTACGGGATAATTAGTGGTGAATTATTCAAGATTTCTCCCACAACTACAGAAATAGATACACCTAATGGGAGGGTAGCAGCCTATGAGTTAGAAATTTCCATGAATCAAGATTGTATTCCTAGTCAGGATAAATGTATCCCTTTAAATCCCGGCGACACTGTAACGGCGGAGGTAATTGTGCGCCAGCGCCGGATTATTGATTTTATACTTGATCCCTTTAAGCAGTTACAGCAGGGGGGTGTCAAGTTGTAAGGGTCTGTTCTCCCACAGCGCCACCCACCATAACTACTCAAATCAACATCAACCCCGTCGGTGCGTCCAGTCCCCTCCTTACAAGGGTAGGTTTTTTACATTGTCGTCAGGGCAAGACTTGGGGGACAAGGAAGGACAGTGGACAAGGGAGGAAAACCGTACAAATAATGTACAATTGGTAACAAAAACTGACGATCAACAGACCATTTTTTGTAGAAAATCTTCCTTGTCTACTTTCCCTCCTTGTCTTCGGTGGTCTTGCCTTCACAGTTAATATTAAAAACCTACCCCTGTGAGCCAGTCCCCTCCCCTTATTCAGGGGAGGGTTAGGGTGGGGTTTAAATTTTATCAACCAAAATCAATCAAATTTCAGGAGTAAATCATGTTAGAATCCATCACCATTACCCAAGCAGATATTTGGCAACAAGTCAAGCTTTCCCTACAAATTCCTGAGCTAGTAGAACAGATTGTCAACCGCAAGATTATCTTAGCAGCCGCAGAGGAAGCGGGAATCAAAGTAGAAGTTGAAGAATTACAAAAAGCAGCAGATTTTTTACGCTTAACAAATAAACTCACCAGTGCTGAGGATACTTATAAATGGTTAGAGAAGCATGGTTTATCTGTAGATGATTTTGAAGAGATTATATATACAAACTTAATTAGTGGTAAGTTAGGACAGCATTTATTTGCCGATAAAATCGAGCCGTATTTCTGGCAAAACCAGCTAAATTATGCCGGTGTGGTGATGTATGAAGTGGTGTTAGAAGATGAAGATTTAGCGATAGAACTTTTTTACGCCATTAAAGAAGGGGAGATGAGTTTTTATGATGTGGCGCACCAATATATTAAAGATGTGGAATTGCGCCGTCAGGGTGGATATTTGGGGGTACAGCGTCGCCGGGATTTAAAGCCAGAAATATCTGCTGCTGTATTTGCTGCGAAACCTCCTCAGTTGCTTAAACCTATTATTACAGCTAAGGGTGTGCGTTTGATTTTTGTGGAGGAGATTATCCAGCCGCATTTGAATGATGAGTTAAAGCAAGAAATTTTGAGGGATTTATTATTAAGTTGGTTAAAGGATAAAGTTAATCAAGTGGCGATTAATCTTAATCTGGAGTGATTGAATTTAAAAAATTAGGGATTTGTTTCTTGAGTGGTTCAATGCCAAAATGCTTAAGGTTGAATTGTTAACCAATTTCCACCCTTAAATAATATAACCAGTGTACGTCATTACATAAACTGGTAATGACGTACACTAACCTTGCTATAATAGGTAATTTGGTTTAGCAAATTGGTGTATAAATATCTTCAGAATTAGGATTTAGATAAGGGCGTTCTATATCAATTCCCAACTTTTCAAAGTTTTGCAGTATATATTTCATACGAATCTCTGGCGATTCATCACCATTTTTATGCGCTTCCAATAAGGCATTAGCCACAATTCTAAATCTGTTCACACCAAAAGTTTCTTGATATGTAAATTGTAGATTAGGGTGTTCCGCTAATCCAATTCCAGGTGCAAGCCTTTTGGTAAATAAAGGAGTGTTACAGTCAAATTCGGACTGATTATCTGTGTAAATATTTGCCAAAACTTCCCTGATTAATTCATATTTATCATTATTAAATACAACAAGAACACCTGAGTCATAGCGTTTGTAGTTCAAAGGATTACATAACACTTCAAACTTGAAAGGAACACTCATATCGTTTAGTGTTCTAGTTATAGATTCCATGGACTTAATTGCTGCCTGAGAACTGAAGTTGAGGTAAACAAATACTACTTGCTTAAAAGTATTTTGTGTATTTTGTTGGAAATCGCGACTTGTATTTCCCACTGCCGAATAAAATCCATTATTAATAAAGCTTGGAGGAGCCCACATACATACAAAATCACCTACCTTTGGCGACTCCTTTACTGAATCAATATGCTTATTAGGATCAACGTGTATAGTGACACCATCGTAATATATAGCAAGACTGCCATCAGTTTCTGCTCGGATAACTTCGCAATCAGGATGAAGCCAACCTGTTCCTGTGTTACTTTTCTCTAGTTTTTCGTAAAACTCCCAATCAACTCCTTGAGAAGCTATTCTTTCTAAGATGACCTCATTGGTATCCAGTTCTTTTTTTGCCTGTTTCTTTCGTGAACCTGTATAGTAAATACTAAATAATAAATCTAACAACTGTGAACTCAAATATTGATACTGAAATTCAGGAGATAGTTTTTGTATCTGTTTTAGAGTATCAGGTGTTAATTCTTCAACCAAAAAATTATCATAGTTTATTTGAAAATAATCAGCATCTATTCTTAGATTACTAGAAATATGTTTTAATATCTTAATTAATTCCATAATTAATCCTATTGATGAGAGTGTAATGTAGCGGAAATTATGTCTGATTCTCCTAATCCAAAAACGGATTTAAAGGATTTTTCTGGTTGACAGAGCAAATTTTTGGCAACCTCCATTATAAAAATTGACTTGTTTTCAAAGTAAAAATGACTTTCTAATAACTTGAGAACTGTATAAATTAAACGAAGGCCAGCAAACTGAATAACTTTTATCAGAAAGTTAGGATGATGCTCTAAAATTTTCGGATAAGCTTTAATATAAGCTTTTGTCATTGCCATAATTAAAGGTGAAACACTTTCTAGTGGTACTTTAGCTAGACACAAAGATTCCTTAACTCCAATTGAAGGATGTATTATTAGACTGTTAAGCCATATCAGCAAGTAACTACTAACTGCTATTCCTAGGTCGCAAGCAGGTTCACCCCAGCTAAAACTTCCCCAATCAATAAATTTCATTAAACTTATATTAGAGTAATCATTTTTTGAACCTAGTATTTTTTCATAGTCTTTGTGAATCAATATTCTGCTCCATTCAAGATTGTTATGAATTAAGCAGCAGTTACACCGTTTTGTTACAAGTTCTAACACTGCACTTCTTAGATTTTCATAGCGTTGATAAAAAGTGAGAAATCTGAGACCTTCTGCTGGAAAAATACTTAGCTTTTCTGGTTGCATTCGACTAATAATATAATCATAATAAGGGAAACTGAATTCAAAATTATCCTGATACTTAGCTAAAAATTGGGAGCAGTGAATAGAGTTGCCAGTTTCATGATGTAATGTACCCAGAGTACAGCCTAATATTTCGGCAATCGATGTTGGAAGAATAGGATTGTTTTTGTAATAACTGGCTAGATCAATATACTCCATTGAGTACTTGTATATCAAAGTACAATTAACTGGATCAAAATTTAAAATAGTAGGAGTAAGAAGTGAAGTTTTCAAATTATCATAATTATCTAAATATTCGTAAATATAATGTTCATTGACCACGGATTCCTCCATGTATTTACCATATCCACTCTTGACAATTAAATTTTGATTTTGCATGGTAAGCTTCCAATGGTAATTGCTGCTGTAGATAGTGTCAATTTTCACATTATCTATATCTTTTTCTGTACAAATTCCATTATTCAACAGGTAATAAAATAAGTTTTTATAAGTTAACCTTTCCTGCATCAATTATCTCCATTCTTTTGATATTTTCCCTCACGACTATGCAGAGACCCATCACAGATAAGGATGATAGTCTCTACACAATAGTCGACTTAAAGTATAGTCTGAGATTATACTTTATGGTCAGCTTCTTTTAATGCTGCCCGAGAACATACTATTGAAAACAAACTACAAAAACCGCCCTGCCCCCTCCATAGATTTCTTGAGACATTTGATCATCTAGATCATCTATAAAGCTTTCATCACCCCCAAATAATTCCATACCAGCGGGTTGAATGTCATTAATCTTAATATCAGCCATGAGAGTTGTTCCTCCATTTATTATCTTCAACAATCAAACCCAAGGTTTAAAACCTCGATTGATAGCAGTGTATGAAAGTAAAACACTTATGTCTAGATATTTTTACTAAATAAAAGTGACAAAATAGTTACAGCTTTGTCACTAAAATTTCCGCAATTGTAACGGTATATTACATAAAACAGCCGTAATTATGGCTTAAAAGTCACATATTATACAAATAAACAGACATAATACGGAATTACAACCCAGAAAAAAGGGACAAAATAGTTACAATTATGTCCCAATTAATTTGAGATTTACAGCGCCTTTGATTTGAGTTAGGTACAAAAGGGCGGGCTTTCCTGCCCACCCCACAAGATTTATGATATTAAGGTGTGTAGTTTATTTACTTGATGATTTAAATATAAAAATCAGGGGAAGATTTTGTCTTTCCCTGATTAGTTAGAGGTTGGTTTATAACTTTTCAACAGGTAATTTTCATCTTAGGGAACACCGGAACGGGGGAACACACCGAAGGCGGGGTAAAACAATATTTGATACCTTAATCATAACTTTTAAAACATCCTGTTAGTCCTTATAGCCTTTTTCAGGCTAATGAAGTACACATCAATTGCCTATTCCCTATTCCCTATTCCCTATTCCCTATTCCCTATTCCCTGTTCCCTGTTCCCTGTTCCCTGAAACTAAACAACTTTGTACCTCACGAGCATGGGAAATGCTATATTGTAGTTATCGCCTGGCGCACCGACTTTATAAATATTTGAGTTAACAGTGCCAAATATCATTTACCGTTAACTTAATTTCAGAAAACAAGGGGGAACAAATCACCATATCACCAGTAAAAACCTGCTCCTCATACAAACCTTCTACCCACTGCAAAACCGTCACCTTTTGCTGTATGGGATCTACAATCCAATACTCAGGGATTCCCCGCGTTGCATACTCAGAGCGCTTGTAACGATAATCCCGATTTTCTTGATTTGGACTGACTACCTCAATCACCAACAACGGCTGCGGCATATCCATTAAAATTAGGGAGCGTGTAGCACTTTGCATTACCTGAGCCAATTCTTCAGAAAACAAGACCAAATCAGGAACACGCACCCCCACCTGGCGACTATATACGGCCATTTCTGTTTTCATACTCAAGCGGTAATAGGGAATACCTAATTTTAGGAAGTATGCCAATAAAAACATGGCTATCCGACGATTTAGCTCACTTTCTAAAGGCATAGAAATTAATTTGCCGTTCTCCAATTCATATAAATTATCTGTACCATCATCAAATTGCAGAAACTCTTCCAAGGTCATGTTCTTGGGGGTTGTAACTGTCATGATTTTTTCTCCTATAAACCGTAAATACCCCATCTCTATCCTCATAAACCATAGAAGGAGTAAGTGGCGATCGCCCCTGCATTCTATTTAGTATTTGAAAATAGGGAGACAAGAGCGCCCCACAGTAATTACTGGGATTCCAACCAAGCCAGTAAATCCGCCATACTACCCAAATCTAGTAAAGCCTCCCCCAGGGCTTCCAATTGGTGGAGGGAAAGAGACTGGATGCGCTGCTGTAATTCTGGGGATAATTCACCGTATCGTTTTTTTAGGAGTTTGAGAATCAGGGTTACTTCACCCTCTTGTCTACCCTCTTGTATTCCCCGTTCATAACCTATGCGCTCGCCGGTGGTAACATACCTCATAGTCCGCTCCTGCTCAAATTGCTTAAATTCTGACCACAATTGATTTTCCAGTGCTTTTGGTAAAATCATAACCCAGTCGATAAAGCGATAGAGGTTCCGGATATCTTGTTCTTTTAGTCCTAAATCGTACAACCTACGAATTAAGCTAAATTTCCAGGTTTTCCGTTCTGCTGGTGATGAGCGTGTCTGCTGGGTTTTCAAGTGCGCCATCACCACTGTAGCAAAGGGATTATGACTATTTTCTAACTCTTGCCACCGTTGTTCATAATCTAACAATTTAACTATGCCAAATTCAAAGTTTAATCTTGTCTGGGGATAGTTATAACTGTAATTATGCGGTCTCCAGTTGCGGTTATTGTCACACAAGATTGCCAAGCTAATGGCTGGTTTACCAAAGCGGTCAAAGATGCGAAAGTTATAGGTAAACATCCGCTGACTAAAACCATATTCTTTCTGTGCTTGAATTTCCACATGAATTAATAGCCAGATTTCTTCGCCGTTAAGTTGCCAAACCTTGACTAATTGGTCAGCATAACGTTTACCTTGCTCCGCATCACGGGCAATTTGCCGAAATTCCTGATTGAGAAATTCATGGGGTAGCTCCCAGTTAATCAAGGCCGCGGTGGCTGGGAAAAAGAATTGTATGGCTTGGGGAAAATACTCGGTAAGTATCTCTTTCCAAGGGCTATCAAAGTCAGCGCGCTCGTTCATGTTATTAATGACTTAATGGCAGATATAAACCATTTAGGCTGAAAAGGGGTAGGATACCCACCCCACAGTAATTACTGGGATTCCAACCAAGCCAGTAAATCCGCCATACTACCCAAATCTAGTAAAGCCTCCCCCAGAGCTTCTAATTGGTTGAGGGAAAGAGACTGGATGCGCTGCTGTAATTCTGGGGATAATTCACCGTATCGTTTTTTTAGTTGTTTGAGAATCAGGGTTAGTTCACCCTCTTGTCTACCCTCTTGTCTACCCTCTTGTATTCCCTCTTGTCTACCCTCTTGTATTCCCCGCTCATAACCTATGCGCTCGCCGGTGGTAACATACCTCATAGTCCGCTCCTGTTCAAATTGCTTAAATTCTGACCACAATTGATTTTCCAGTGCTTTTGGTAAAATCATAACCCAGTCGATAAAGCGATAGAGATTCCGGATATCTTGTTCTTTTAGTCCTAAATCGTACAACCTACGAATTAAGCTAAATTTCCAGGTTTTCCTTTCTGCTGGTGATGAGCGTGTCTGCTGGGTTTTCAAGTGCGCCATCACCACTGTAGCAAAGGGATTATGACTATTTTCTAACTCTTGCCACCGTTGTTCATAATCTAACAATTTAACTATGCCAAATTCAAAGTTTAATCTTGTCTGGGGATAGTTATAACTGTAATTATGCGGTCTCCAATTGCGGTTATTGTCACACAAGATTGCCAAGCTAATGGCTGGTTTACCAAAGCGGTCAAAGATGCGAAAGTTATAGGTAAACATCCGCTGACTAAAATCATTTTCTTTCTGTGCTTGAATTTCTACATGAATTAATAGCCAGATTTCTTCGCCGTTAAGTTGCCAAACCTTGACTAATTGGTCAGCATAACGTTTACCTTGCTCCGCATCACGGGCAATTTGCCGAAATTCCTGATTGAGAAATTCATGGGGTAGCTCCCAGTTAATTAGGGTGGCGGTGGCTGGGAAAAAGAATTGTATGGCTTGGGGAAAATACTCGGTAAGTATCTCTTTCCAAGGGCTATCAAAGTCAGCGCGCTCGTTCATGTTATTAATGACTTAATGGCAGATATAAACCATTTAGGCTGAAAAGGGGTAGGATACCCACCCCACAGTAATTACTGGGATTCCAACCAAGCCAGTAAATCCGCCATACTACCCAAATCTAGTAAAACCTCCCCCAGAGCTTCTAATTGGTTGAGGGAAAGAGACTGGATACGTTGCTGTAATTCTGGGGATAATTCACCGTATCGTTTTTTTAGGAGTCTGAGAATCAGGGTTACTTCACCCTCTTGTATTCCCTCTTGTATTCCCTCTTGTCTACCCTCTTGTATTCCCCGTTCATAACCTATGCGCTCGCCGGTGGTAACATACCTCATAGTCCGCTCCTGCTCAAATTGCTTAAATTCTGACCACAATTGATTTTCCAGTGCTTTTGGTAAAATCATAACCCAGTCGATAAAGCGATAGAGATTCCGGATATCTTGTTCTTTTAGTCCTAAATCGTACAACCTACGAATTAAGCTAAATTTCCAGGTTTTCCGTTCTGCTGGTGATGAGCGTGTCTGCTGGGTTTTCAAGTGCGCCATCACCACTGTAGCAAAGGGATTATGACTATTTTCTAATTCTTGCCACCGTTGTTCATAATCTAACAGTTTAACTATGCCAAATTCAAAGTTTAATCTTGTCTGGGGGTAGTTATAACTGTAATTATGCGGTCTCCAGTTGCGGTTATTATCACACAAGATTGCCAAGCTAATGGCTGGTTTACCAAAGCGGTCAAAGATGCGAAAGTTATAGGTAAACATCCGCTGACTAAAATCATTTTCTTTCTGTGCTTGAATTTCTACATGAATTAATAGCCAGATTTCTTCGCCGTTAAGTTGCCAAACCTTGACTAATTGGTCAGCATAACGTTTACCTTGCTCCGCATCACGGGCAATTTGCCGAAATTCCTGATTGAGAAATTCATGGGGTAGCTCCCAGTTAATTAGGGTGGCGGTGGCTGGGAAAAAGAATTGTATGGCTTGGGGAAAATACTCGGTAAGTATCTCTTTCCAAGGGCTATCAAAGTCAGCGCGCTCGTTCATAATTATAGCATTTCCCATGCTCGTGAGGTACATTTTTTTTTAGTTTGAGGGAACAGGGAACAGGGAATAGGGAATAGGGAATTGGTGTGTACTTCATGAGCCTGAAAAAGGCTTTATTCCCAGGATTGATAAATATCCTCAGAGCCAGCATTTAAATATGCTTTTGCTAAATCTATTCCTAACTGGGAAAATTCTGTATTAATGGCTTGCATCCTCCCCTGAATGGAGTTATCCCCCTGATACCAAGCTTTTAATAATCCATTGGCGATAATCTGACAACGATTCATCCCAAAGCTTTCTTTTTCTACAAACTTTTGATTTGGTTCTTCAGCTAAACTTAACCCCGGTGCTAATTGCATGGTAAATAGGGGAATTTCTCGGTGAAAGTAGGATTGATTTGTCAGATATATATCCTGTAGAGTAGTTTTAACTTGTTGATAATCTGGTTTATCAAAGTACAATACACCTGAGTCATGTCTTCCGTAATCTTGGGGATTGTACAAAACTTTAAAACTAAAGGGAATCCCTAAATCATTTAGTTGCTGGGTTAAACTACCCATTACCCCTACAGCACCTTCAGGAGTGAAATTAAAATAAATTCTCACGGTTACTGAGTTCTTTGGCTCATCCTCCACACGAGTAAAACCCTGATTCCCAACAGCCATGTAAAAGCCATTTTGTACTCTATTTTTTGGTAACCGAATAGCAACAGTATCACCCACTCTTGCGCTTTGTTCGGCTGGTGATAGATGTTTATCTCGGTGAATATGTAGCCTTAAACCGCCTTGTGTCACCGCTAATGTATCGTCTGGTTCTTCTCCCATAACATACCAACCATAGTCAAAATACCCATCTCCTTGATTGCTATTATGTAAATGTTCGTAAAATTCTAAATCCACGCCTAAAAGAGTATTATTCTCTAAGTCTTGGGGTAAGTTATTTTCTTCTCTATCTAGCGCCAATACACTCCGCAGAGAACCGTTATAATAAATGCCATACAGAAAACTTCGCAGTTGTAAACTTAAATATTTTTGCTGCATCTGCTTGGGCATTTTTTGAAACCGTTCTACTACTTCTAGAGGCAATTCTAAGGGTTTATAGTCGGGATGATGAACTGAAAAATCAGTTTTAATCTCTATTTTTTTAACGATGTCTTCCAGGGTTTCTAGTAAGTTGTTAGTTAGCATAAGTTGAGGGGTAAAGTATGAGCTAAACTGCGGTAATATTAAAGGTATGACCAAAAATTGTCGGTATTGATTGTACAGGGCGGGTTAATAATGCTTTAGCTACTTGCAGCATGGCAATTCCTGTATTACTAAAGGATTTTTCATATTGAATCATGGATTGGATTTGTTGAATTAAGGCAAATCCGGCAAATTGTACTACTCTGTGTAAGTAGTCGGGACGGTGTTGTATAATCTCTGGAAAGCTGCTTAAATAACCTTGGGTTAATGCGGCTATGGAAGGTTGCAGCATTTCTAAGGGGGTAATCGCTAATCGCAGGGATTCTTCAATGGTGAGGGATTTACTAATAACTAAACTACCTAACCAAATCTGTACATAACTCCCGATGATTGTCCCTAAGTCAAAGGCGGGATCTCCCCAGTGCGATCGCTCCCAATCAATTAACCTGATCAAATGATCATGGTCATCTTGCCAGTTGTTTCGCACTAAAATATTATTTAGTTTCAAGTCGTTGTGAGTCACACAAGCAGGCTTGACAGATTTACCTAATTCTGCTATAGCCTGCCCTAAACTATCATAACGTTGATAAAGCGCAAAGAATTTTAACCCATCATCGGGTACTAAACCAAAAATTTCTGGCTCCACACGTTCAAATCCCAGAATCAAATTTGATACCAGATCAAAGTTCACAGAATCTTGAGTGAAAAATTCTTGATATTCTTGATGGTCAAAAGTATCACGGTGGATGGTTCCTAAGAGATTACCAATTGCGATCGCAATTTCAGTAGGAAAGCTTTTTTCAGTCCTGTAGAAATCCATCAAATCCCGGTAATCATCCAGATATCTGCAAACAATAATGGAATTTTCTACATCAAAGTGCAGTACCTCTGCTAAAAATTGACGGTATTTTTCCAGTTCTGGAAATCGCTGTAAAAACTCTTGAATGCGCCACTCAACGATAAACTCACCAGCTGCTACACCTTTTTGATTCAGTCGCTCTTGCTTAATCAGTAATTTGTGTTGCTCTGTAAAGGTAAGTAATAGGTTGAAATTCTTGGTTGTGAGTGGTTCTATCTTAGTGGGAGGTTGTTGGGACTTATCCAATAACCCTTGTGTCAGCAAATAATCAAAAGCATTATCGGAATTTAAGATAAATGTCATATTTTTAATCACCATTTTTCCGACTAACTACTCAATGTAGTTATTGATGGCATATTATTACACTTAAACCACTCTGGCTATAAATTTACATAAAATAAAAGGGACAAAATAGTTACACTTATGTCCCGATTAATTTGAGATTTATCAAAGGTCTTAACCCCAAGAAGCTTGGGGTGTGTCAAAGGGTTAAATTAATTCATTGGATGTACTGACACAAGCTATTTCCGTGGGGGCTGGGTCGGGATAAATTGCTAAAGTGTGATAATCAGGAGCAGTGTCTTGATATAATATTCTGAAGGTATAGAGTTTACTCCTGTTTCCTTCTTCGGTAATTACTGTTAAAAGTGTATTATCTGTTTTGGGTATTCCGGGAATATTGAGCCGGGGAATGCGCCGCAGTTGAATGACATTTGCGGCTGAGTTTTTACAGTCTCCGGAATTTAAGTTACGTTCTGCTCCCAATTGCATACACATCGGACCATCAAAGTCCATTGTTACTTGTGATGGGTCGTTTAACCAAACTTTCTTAATTGTTTCCCCTGCTGGGAGAAAGCTTAAGTTTGTCCCTTGTTGATAGGAAACTTTGATAGTAGGTACTACTCCCCCTAAACCTTGCGCTTGACAGGAAAACAGGGAACGCAAAACGGCATTATTAGCTAAAGTTCGCCCTGCATATAGTAAGATGGCAACTGAGAAAATTAGAGGGGTGAGAGTCCAAAAATTAGCATATTTGAGAATGTGTTTCATAGCTACCAATGGGAAAACGGCGATTAGGGTGACTGGGGTTAATTAAGTCCGGTAGGATGCCCAACCCAGAATATTGCTATTATTAGAAATAACGAATTATAGTTTTACGGTTCTATTGACGTATATTTCTACCTCTTGGCCAGCTGGTATAAACCAAATATTAGTTCTTTGCATCATTTGAGAAATCGCTTGTTGATTGCGTTGAGATATTTGGGGTACTATTGACCTTAATCCGCCTTCCAATATTCCAGCTGGTATGTTGCGTCTGTTATTGGTGTTGGTGACGACGGTACTACCACCTTCTATAGAAACTTCGGTTTCAGCACGATTGAATAATTCCGCAGCTTTACCAATACCTCCTAAAATGAATAGACCTGTGTCCATCCCTGCTATTGATCCTGCTTGATCGGGATATTGATTTGCTATTAAAGGTTTACCTTGAGGAGCGCGAAGTACAATTGCATTCTTGGGTAAGGTTCTTTCTATCAACTCACCGTTCTCTTCTGAGATGATTTTGACTAAATTTAACTGTAGTAGACCTTGTTCGGAAATAGAACGAACTTCACCCAATAATTCTGTATTAGCAGGTACTGCGATCGCCCCATCTATAGATTTTAGTGGTTCTTGCAACTGTACCACAAATAGATTATCTTCTTCTTGAGCGTCATTATTCCTAGCTCTAGTAGTTTCCCCAAAGATGGCCGTTGCTAATACGGCTTTAGCATTAGTTCCTACCTTGACAGATTTCGGGTTTTGTGGTTGTGCCTGACTGACTAAAATCTCTGGTTGTGGTGGTGTTTGTCCCGGTTGCGACTTCGTTGCATAAGTATTAACTTCTGGTACAGATAAAGCTGTATTTACTCTTGATTGACCGGTGGTATTTACCTGACCATAACTACCTAACTTGGCTAACCTTGTCCATTCCTTCAGGGGGTCTGGTGGCGATACTGCTGGGATAACAATCGGTGGGGGTGTAGAGTCCATAGCTATTGGTGGGATAGAAACTGAAGGAGACGCGGGTTGTTCAATAATAGGAACTGAAGGAGGTGCGGGTTCTTGAATAGTCCGCTCAACTCTGACTATTTTCTGTGGAGATGTGGCCAGTGTTGTAGGTGTACTTGCTCTCACCTGTGGAGTTTCCACCCGCGCAGGTGGTCTATTTCTGAGATTTTCTTGAGCTGCTCTGACGGTCTGTACTTGTTCTGCAAGGGCTAACTTTGTCTTGAGTATCTCCACCTCTTGTGCTAAATTTACTTCAGGAGCTTCACTAATAGCCGGTGATGGAACCGTTGAGGAAACTAAATTACTTCTGGGTCTTTGATTACTGCTATTCATAATTTGGGATAAAAACACCCCAGCAACTACCACTACAGCTAAGGTAGCACCACCTACTAAGGCTAACTTAGCAAAGGGATTAGATGACAGTGACTGCTCGGTTTCTACTTCTTCGGGTTGGGAATAGTCAAACTCAAAGCTAATTGAATCTTGTTGTGGTGACTCTTCTTCAAAACCCACCAATTGAGCTATTCTAGACTCCCAATCTAACAAGTCTATTTCTGGTTCATGGTGCTCAGGGGTTGGTTCCACTGTATATTGTGGAGAAATTTCTGGGTGAATTGAATAAGTATTCATGGTGTTTTAGTTGGTTTTAATTTCAAGAACAGTTTGTGTCTGTAATGTCGCATATCTGGTAAATTTCTAGCCTAGCTTCTCCTAAGCGGTATGCTGCTAAATCCCAAGATGACCCTTGGGGTGGAATTGAAGTTACAGGTTTATCTATGGCTCTGACTAAAATTTGTTTATTGAACTCATTTGAGGTTCCTAGATTATTAGAACCACTAAAGTTTAATTGATTAGCTAACATTTCAACTTTCCATTTACCATTACCTATTTTTTCCGGTTGAGATACTCTTTGTACTACTAATATATATTCAGATTTGTTAGTGATAAATTTTCCCGTCGGACTTAATTTAGTAATTTCCTCCTGAAACTTGGTTTTCAAATTATTAGCTAAAAGTTGGGAACTAATTTCCCAAGCTGTGATTGGCGGCTGTTTTTGTGACCAGGTAAGCATTAAGGTCATGGTTTCACCGACAAATCGGCGAATTGTTTCTGGATGTCTTTCATCACTTTGTTGAGGGTCTAAGGTAATCGCTCGACCATCAGCAAGTTGGGCCAAGCTTTGGGGTGTCAGTTGCTGTTCTAAATCTTGAATCATGGAACTATGAAACAAAATCAAGAGCAAGCTAAATAAATTTAGCCCAAATGTTCCCACCGCTAATAGTGGTAATATACTACTTTTTCTCTTCTCTGGCTTGACTAATTGCATAAATATTTGCCTTGATAAATTTGAGAATAATTTACTTAAAATAGATAGTCACTTGTTACTTTAATTTCTACAACGGTTTGATTTATCCTCCCTGACAATAATGGAGTTGTCCACTAAACAAAAATCATGAATTTCGTAAATCTCTAGTTTGTCAGCGCGATGGCTAGAAATTGCTTTTTGGATGTCCGTACTACTATCTCTTAGGGGGTAAGGAAAATAATCGATCGCACGCACTAAAAAATCTTTATTAAAGGGTGTGACTGCTTTTCTCCCATCATCTTTTCTGGTCTGAATTAGGTCAGCTATCATCCCTACTCGCCACTTCCCCGGAGCTATTGTTTCTGGGGGGTAAATTCTCTGAATGACTAATTCTGCTGAGATAATTTGATTAGGATTGTTTGAAAATACTTCTGGTGGAGTCATTTGGGCGATCGCACTTAAAAAACCCGGACGAAAATCTTCTGAGATCGCAAAACTCCCTACCCAACTGCTGGTAGTGACTCGTTGGTTACCTCCTTGGGGGGTTCTGATGGGTATTCCTGGGTCTGGTTGGGGTTTTGCAGCTTCTGTAATGGTTTGTGGGGGGAGGGTTCCTGACCAATTAAACATCAATGTCATGGTTTTACTGATGAATTGGCGAATCGCTTCGGGGTCCCTAGCTAAATCATCCACAGCGCCTATGGGTTGACCATCAACCATTTCCACAAAGTTGGGGGGTTTTCTCAGACTAAGTTGGCGAATATTTAACCCTTGTAAAATGAACAGAAATAATACTGCTAGATGTAAGCTGAAAGTGGCGATCGCAAAAATTGTGAGAAAATTGATACTAGATTTTCTTTTTCGGAGTAGTTTCGTCATTTGCACACCGATGGGATGTTTAGATTCTATTTTTGATTAAGGCTGTACTATTATTAATGGCGCTAAAAATCGCAAATCCTCCCGCACCTGCGACAGCTAAGGATAATACTGGCGCTAAAATTCCCACAAAGATAATAAACCACATTAAATCAGGGTTAGCATTGGGGTTTTCTGCAGGTCCATTGATAATTACTGCTGCAGTCACAGCAGCAATGATATTAAATGAAATCTTAGTAATTCCCGCCGCAAAAAAACCTGTAAACCATGCGTAAATCGGTTTACCCCCTACAGGTAATAAAGATGCGCCTAGGGCTAATGGTCCTAAAGCTGCTATAAGTAACATAGTAGCTTCTATAAGGTTTTGAAACGCATATTGCAAAGAAATTAAGAAATTTTTAATTCTGGTTTGGGCGGTATTCCCTAATAAAGAGTTAAAGGTAATATCCGAGATATTTCCTGTATTAAATTTCAAGGAACTGACTTGATTTTCTAGCCTTTCAATCCAAATTCTATTCCCATATAAGTTTCTATATTCCCTCCACAGGTTATCAATTTGGTCGCTTGCTCTGGCCAAGCATTGGGTTTGTTGTTCCCCATTGAGGGATTGACAAGGACGAAGTAAAGAACCCGCTACTTCTTCAGCTAAACTCATATTTAATGCTTGCTGATAAGTTTGTTCAGCATCTGCTGTACTAACTACTTGTTGATTGACTGTGTTAATCAAGTTTCTTACCCCCAGCGTTAAACTAGAAAGTAGGCTACCATTTCCGGTATTACTCAAAAACAGCACCACTATAAAAGGCCAAATTAAACCACTTATAGGACGGGAATATTCACTGTTGATCACATCTTTGAGCCATTGCATCATAAAAAACAATAGCGTCCCCACAGCCAAAAATATACCCAGGTTTGTTAACGCCCCATATAAGTTATTACTTGTATTATTTTGTAATAAATCTAGCCATTGGTTATCCCAACTTTCAGCCATGCTTCTAGCAGTTACAGCACCACTATCAAAAGTTTCATTAATCCCAATTTCTGGGAAGATTTGCGCAATATAAACCTGCATTTTCATTGACCATATAGTAATTATCTACCAAACAAATCTGTTTGAGAAGTATTACGGATAAATCTCGCTGCTTCCGTAGCTGTGTCTACCCTGTGAGTACGATTCATTTCTTCCATCTGCTGGGAAATGTTGACTAAATTTAAATTGGAGTATTGTAAAGATTGATGGGTGAGGATACTTTGCGCTAGGGTTTCAGCGCTGATTTTTGCTTGTTCCTGTTGGATTCTAATACCTTGTAACTGTAAACCCGCTTGGTCTTTCTGTATCGTCATCAGTGGGAGAAAAGCATCGCCAGATGCGCCGAGAGTATCAGCGAGTCTTTGAAAGATGTTATTGGAACTTTGGGAAAGTTCGGAAATATTATTTAAGGTGGTTTCAGTATTTTGTAACTTAGATTTTAATCGGATTTGTCCATCTCTCCCCATATAACTTTCTATGGAACCCCTAGTAATTAGGCGATTCATTTCCTGGTTCACACCATTACTGCGCAGTACTGGATTATTTTCAAATCTATCTGTTGTGGGGTTAAATATCATATCTTGGTTAAAATTATTCCCCGCATCAATTGGGTTAGGTATATTCGCCGCTCCTGTGGCATTATTGAGAGCAGTTTGACCCCTAATTTCTAAAGGTGTTAAGGTTTCGCTCAGATGATTTCTCAGGTAATTTTGCATATCTACAGAATAAAATTGAAACTCAGTCCAAACTTGGCCTAATTGTGCTGTTGCTGGGAGGAGTAATAACCAGGAAAAGCCCAAGGTGAGAACAGTAGTTTTGTGCATATCTTTCAACCTGAATAAATTGGACATGATTACGCCGATTACCCCCCACGGATAGCAGCTATTAATTGTCGCGCAAATACGGAAATTGCTTCATATTTATTGTCATGTTGTCGCATTACTTGTTGACGTGCGGTTTGTTCCTGGGGGTTGTTAGCAACTACTGCTAATTGTTCATAACCTGGATAGTAACGACAAAAGGTATAAATCCCGTTGTCATCTAATAACCATTGGCTGTAAATTCCTTCTTTACGAGGGAAAAAGCTTTCTGTCGCATTACGAGAAATAATATTGCGGGGATATTTTAAGATGTTGACAAAACTATCTACTGCTACTGGCTGAATCCTCCCGATTAATCTGGTAGATAAGTTCTGTAAAATTTTGGATGCGGCTTTAGATTTGGCGATGGTATCAGGGTCTTGGGCTGATAAAATAACTCTGATTCCCGCTTTTGCACCATTGGCGCAAATTCTCCCCACTAAATCAGATATTTGGTCAAATTCAAATAAAATCGGGGCTTCGTCAATAAAAAAGATGGAAGCTGGACTACTTAACGCCCTGCGCAAAGCTGCAGAATAAGCACTTAAGGATAATACAGCAGCGTCTTCATTGTCCGAGAGGTTCCGCAGCGCAAATACTAACAGCTGCGCGTCGGTGGGAAAGCTCGAAGGTGCAGAAATAGCTTGTCCAACTCGACTGGAAAGCCAAAATCTTAACCGCAGTTGAATTTGACTCAGAGCATCATCTACTCTTCCACTCACAGCATTTAATTGCAGATGTTCCGGTGAACAGAAATAAAGAAAGTCTCTTAAGGTGGGGGTTTTTTCCCACTCTTGACTCCCAAACCCCCCCGCGATCGCTTGTTTATATCTTTGGGTAATCCCTGGGTCGGCAAAAAATGCTCTTAATGCTAAGTTGAGCAGGGAACGCACGGTTTGGGATAACAGTTGGTTTTCGGTGGATGAGCCTAAAACCATGGTCATTAATGCTGACTCTAAAAAAGCAGTATAATCTAACAGGCGATCGCGCTGGGCTTCTGGACTGAGCGATCGCAAATCAGGCTGTTCAAATAAGTTATTAGATTCTTTGGCAATATCAAAATAAGCCCCATTCCCCTCCATAAACCTTGTATAGTCGGTAAAAGTAGAGGTTCCATCTGGTTTAGGAAAGTCCAGAGCTACCACCGGAATATCATAAGCTAAGGCTTGGGTTAAAATTCCCGACACCAAAACCGATTTACCAGCGCGGGTAGTCGCAAACAGAGCTAAATTTTTATGTTGGTTAAACAAATCCAGATGTATGGGTGTTCCCCCCTCTTCTGCAATTAACTCAAACCCTCGACTATCCCCAGCTTTGGTTAAAACTAAAGGCATTAATCCCGGTACTTCACTGGTTAAATATAATTGACGGCGGTTAAACGGTTTAACTAACAAACCCTCCCAAACTATCGGTAAAGATTGTAGCCAAATTTTCCAAGCATATTCTACCTCCCTAATTACCTGGGCGGGTCTTTGAAAGCAGTTTTCTATATATCTTGTGGCTTCATCTAATTTGTCTATGCTGGGACGATGTACAAAAATAGCTATACTCGTGTATATTGGTATAGCACCCTCATATAATTGCTCCTGGGCTGCTACAGATTTCTTTAACTTTAATTGAGCGCTGACATCAATAGTTTTACTCTTTTCCTGGGCCATAAGTGCTGTCATATTCGACTGCTTCAGCACCCGTTGTAATGTAGTCTTCACTAAAGCCGGGTTGGCTGCGGTTAACTCGCAGAAAATCTCTGTATCTGTGACAGTTTCTCTGGCTAATAATTCCCACAAATAACGCAACTGAGCGAATTTATTCGGCCACCCTCCGGGTTTTTCTAGAAATGTCAACGCTCCAATATAGCGATTTTTCACATTTACCCAACGACGGTCAGCACAGGGTACACCAGACTCCATCAGTAAAGTTGTACTGTGGATATTTTCTATAAGTAATTGACTACTGCTTAACTCTGAATTAACCTGCTCATATAGTCCGTTTTCATCTAAATGAACTAACTGGGGAATGGGTATAGGTGGTGTTTCATTAAATCTTTTCCAGACCTCTTCCCATAGTTGATCAGCATTTAAAGGTTTAACATCTAAACCCATTTTGTTAGATAATAACTGCTCCCAGCGACAGAAACCCTGTTGATAGGACTGGATAATCAGAGTTTCCAGGCGCTCATTTTGCACTTGGGCTAGTTCCCCTTTAAAGTTTAACCACCATAGTTCAGCTTTAGCTAATAGTTTCTCTATCCAATCATCTGTATATTTCGTATTCGGTTCAATAGTATAAGTTACATATATCCGTAAAAATTTCGGCTTACGAATCCCCGCAGTAGTGAGTTCTTGAGTTCTGGCTCTTTCCGATGTCAATAAATACTTAATATCCCGTGATGGTGTCTGCTTGACTAAGTGAGATAGTTCTATTTGTCTTTGTTTATCTGAACTAAATGACCCCATGTGCAAGGTCATCTTTTCCCCTTCAGGAATATCTTTTAAACCAGATTCTATATTATTAAAAATTGTCTCTATTTGCTCGTTTCTTAACGTAGTATGAATTCCCCGACATTCAAACCCAAAAACAAAGCAAAATTTATCTTTCTGAGTGTCTTTGTTTAAAATGTAAGCACCTATGTCACGACCATCCAGGGAAATGCGTAACATGGAAGCTAAATGTAAAGCATCCTCAAATGGTGTTAATCTACTTTCTTGACCGCCGACCTTTATGCTTTGTTTGCCGATTTTCTGCTTCATGGTTAACTTCTAACAAGCTGTAATAACGAGCAAACCCTCTTGTCCAAGTGGGAACTCCTATGAATTTGCTTAAAAATCGCCAACTCCTACCACCACTTAAGATCCACCAAGTCGCTATTCCCCAACCCGCAATTAATGCTGTCCATAACCATCTTTGAAAATCATCTGCAAATATTCCCCCAAAAACTCCATTCACAATCAAGTAAGCAGCGAGAATAATCACTAACCAGGGAAAGATTTGATCCGCAGGAATTGGACCTAATGAAGGTTGGGCTCCCAGGATTTGATTCACTGGGCGAAATTCTCTATCTGTTTCTTCAGACATACTTTAGTTACTCACATCACCAACTACAAACCCTGTCAGCACATCAGCAACTGTGACCGCAACTACTACTAATAAGGGAACCCTGGCGATACTTTGCCAATCTTCATCTTTCCTAACGGCGTTAATTACACCAACTAAAGAACCTGCAATATACAGTAAATAAATTGCTCGTAAAACGTTAAAGATTAGGCTGACTGCTGTTTGGGTATTACTATTGGTTTCCGTACCTTGTGTTAAAGTATTGCGGAAAAAACTCTCTGCTTTGCCAAAAAATTGCGCCTGTGCGGGAAATGCAAAGTAATCTAGCCAAAATAAACTCAGAACCAGGGATACTGCTAGGATTTGACAGAACACAACCCAGGGCTTTGCTAAATTTACTCTCTGTCCAAGCTGGATGACTATTGCTAGTAAACTTCCCAGGAGCAAACAAAACAGCAGCACAGGGCTTTTTAAACTGACAACGCTTAAAAATACAGCCACAGCTATCAAAAATGGTACTGATTCCACCACCATCAGATACCATGATGACCACATACTTGTGAGTTTTTCAGATGTTTTCTGCCCTTTGGTTATTAAACCTCTCCTAAGTTCTTTCACCCTGTGTTTTTCAGACATTTTGTAGTTTCCCTGTTAACGTCAGTCAGATTTATCCTGTTAATAAGAGCTAATATTTACATTGAAAAATTAAGAAAATCGGCAGGCTTGAGCTTGACGATGTAAATTGAATTTATGTGGCTACAACATCATATACTCTCATAACGTCACATCCTATTAAGGATAAGTTAACTGGTTTTTAATGTTCAGTTAAGTAGATGACTCCACTTATACCACACTACTGCCCACCGTTGGAGCTGATTGACATAATTACCGTATTTATGTCTAAACATTCTCTCTGGGATACTTGATTTTTCTCCATAAGTCATCAAGAATAAAAGTAACCTCTAACAAGTTGTAGTCCATCTTGTTACAAACCTAACCTTATCCAATTTTCCTAGTCCGCACCCTGCGGACTTTATTTATTTTCCCAGAAATTCGCCCCGGAACTGATTAACAACCCGGTCTAGTCCTACGGAATGGGCGGCTTTAAATAACAAGCGATCGCCTGGTTGCACAAATGTAATTAATCTAGTTACTAAGTCCCCATGACTGGTAAAACACTCCGTGGGAATACCCTTTGCACCGGCGATCATTGCTTGGGTATCTTCTCCATCTCCTAAAACTAACAACCCGTCTAATTCCAACTTTTGGACGGTTTCACCGACTCTGTGGTGCAGTTGTCGGGATTTTTCCCCCAATTCTTTCATCGCCCCTAATACGGCGATTCTGCGTTTTCCCCGTGTATCCGCTAACAATTGCAAAGCTGCAATCATAGCTTCTGGTGCAGCATTGTAGGTTTCATCTAAGATTAATATATCATCAGGTAAGCTCAACCTCTGCGATCGCCCGGTAGGCATATTCACCATCACCCCCCCTTGCAAACCTGACCAATCAACCCCCACAACCTTCGCCACCGCCAACGCTGCTAAAAAGTTACTAGCATTGTGAACACCAGCTAAGGGTAAAGGTAGCTGCATTTCCCCCACTTGAATAGTTTCTTGATCTAACACCACCCCTTGGATATCACCACCAGACAAGCCATAAGTTACAACTTCCCCCGACCAAACTTGTGCAGCTGTAGCCATTAATAGGGCATTATCATAATTAAGAATAGCAACCCCATCTTGAGGCATTTTCCCTAATAACTCACATTTAGCCTCCGCTATGGCTTGCTCAGAACCGAGTAACTCAATATGTGCCGTACCCACATTAGTAATTACCCCAATGGTAGGTCGAGCTATTTCCGTTAATTCCGCAATTTGTCCCCTCCCCCGCATCGCCATTTCAATCACAGCATAGTCATGTTCTGCACCCAGTTCTAATAAAGTTTTGGGTACACCGATTTCGTTGTTAAAATTGCCATGGGTTTTATGCACTCTTCCCTGAGTCCCCAACACTGCGGCGATTAGTTCCTTGGTGGTGGTTTTACCTACGGAACCAGTTACCCCCATCACCGGTATATTAAAGCGATCGCGCCACCATCTCCCCAGCTGCTGATATGCTTTTAAAGTATTACCCACCCGTAACACAGGTAACCCTGGATACTCATCATCACCGTCTACAATCGCCGCTAAAGCACCCTGACCTATGGCCGCAGCTACAAAATCATGACCGTCGAATTTTTCCCCCCGCAAAGCTAGAAACACCTCACCGGGTTTAATCATCCGGGTATCTGTTTGAATACCGCTGCTCATTTGTCCCAGAGCAGTTGCAGATAAATTCACAGGTTCAGCGCCTAGAACTGTTAACAGTTGGGAGATGGTGGTAGAGCAAGGCATAATTATCTAACAGCTTTTTTGTGATTTTTTTAAGGTGTGGCTACATCAAATTATAGGAAGTTGTGACTACATAAGAAAATGTGGTGACAACTCCGGGATATGAATTTACCCCACCCGTCCCCAGATCGCTCAATCACGTAACGCCTACGACCGAAGTTCAAATAAAATGGCTGGAATAATGATTCTTGTGTTTTGACATCGTCAATCTAGCGAGTGCCGATTAACCTCTGTCGCTTGCTGTATAAGGGTTTCAGCCTTTGATAGACTGGGGTAAAGTCCATTTCAGCCATCGCTTTTTCTGAACCACGGAAACTGCCTCTAGACTTCTTAGAGGGTAATGGTTTAAAATTGAGGGTTACCCCTCGCTGGGGACATTAATCGAATGGAAACGAATTGAAAACATTGCGCCATCCAGAAGAACATATAAAGGTCCCCCACTCGCTGGGGACATTAATCGAATGGAAACGTCCAGAGGAAAGCGTACCGTATAATTCCCTGTCTAAAAGCTCAAGTCGGTTAAAACCGAATTATTTATGATAGTTAAATAAATCCAAATATAGCAATCCTAAATGATTCATGAACAATTTCTGTTCCCTGTTCCGGTGTTCCGGTGTTCCCTTTCCTCACTGATAATTTTTCAAGTCAAATAGGATGACTATAAAAACAATCCACCATGCAAACATTCGCAGTTACGGAAACAATTACCACCATCACAGAAGCTGAAAAAAGATTTAATTTAACTCGAAATCAATCCCCAGATTTTTTTACCGAATGGTATGAACAATTACCAGAATTAAATAACGATGATATTAAAAACCTAGAAACATTATGGCAACGTTATATTTATCATCGTTCCGGTGGACATTTATTAGAAACTACCGTAATTTTATTACTCGTTTCTCCACTATTAACCATCGCTGGTTTATATGATCCACCTTTTAGAATTAAAGCAGAAGAATCAGTACAAATTATAATAGCTGATAGTGAAGAAACCTTACAGGGAAAAATTGATATTTTAGTATTAAAAGAAAGATTATGGATAATTGTAGTAGAATCTAAAAAAACAATGTTATCAGTTTGGTCAGCATTACCCCAAACTCTAGCTTATTTAATGGCTAATCCTGATCAAAATTATCCTGCTTTTGCGATGTTAACTAATGGTGATGATATAGTTTTTGTAAAAGTTGAAAATCAAAAATATGCAATATCTAGAGTATTTGCACCTTTTACTAATCAAAGTGAATTAGAAGTTGCTTGTCAAGTGTTGCGGAAAATAGTACAAATATTTAACCCCTCCCTAGGTGTCAAGAACACCTAGAGGGGGTTTTCAACTTACTTGCTCTCCACAAAATCCGCATCAATCACATCTTCACCCGTAGTCGTCGCACCAGCTTGAGCATAAACAGCGCTACCAATTTGCATCAGAGCTTGCTGTAACTCCTGAGTGAGAGACTTTATGCGGTCAAAATTATCTTGATTCATCGCCTCCCGTAAATCGGTAATCAGACCCTCAACACGAGTGCGATCGCTACTACTGACCTTATCACCCAAATCTCTAATTTGCTTCTCAGCTTGATAAACCAAAGAATCCGCCAGATTCTTAGTATCAACTTGTTCACGGCGTTGGCTGTCTTCCTCCGCGTGGGTTTGTGCATCCCGCACCATGTTATCTACATCTCGTTTATCCAGAGTCGAAGCACCAGTAATAGAAATCGACTGTTGTTTACCCGTGGCCTTATCTTGAGCCGTCACCGAAAGAATACCATTAGCATCAATATCAAAAGTTACGTCAATTTGCGGCACTCCCCTAGGTGCTGCGGGAATACCATCTAAGCGGAAAGTTCCTAAACTTTTGTTATTCCTAGCTAACTCCCTCTCACCTTGGAGAACGTGAACCTCTACATTGGCTTGACCATCCGCCGCAGTAGAAAATATTTCTGACTTTTTCACTGGGATAGTAGTATTACGGTTAATAATCCTCGTCATCACACCGCCGAGGGTTTCCACACCCAAAGACAAGGGGGTAACATCCAGCAGCAGAATATCTTTGACCTCACCCGCTAACACCCCCGCTTGAATAGCAGCACCCACAGCGACAACTTCATCAGGGTTCACACCTTGACAAGGGTCTTTACCAATGATTCGCCGCACTAATTCTTGTACAGCAGGGATACGAGTAGAACCACCTACCAATACCACCTCATCAATCTGCTTATTACTCAGTTTCGCATCTTGCAAAGCTTGTTGCACAGGGTGACGACACCGGTCTAACAGATCCGCCGTCATCTCCTCAAATTGCGCCCTGGTCAAAGTCATATCCAGGTGTTGGGTCCTGCGGGGGTAGCAGTGATAAAAGGTAAGTTAATATTAGTTTGGGTGGCGCTGGAAAGTTCAATTTTGGCTTTTTCCGCTGCTTCGGTTAATCTTTGTAAGGCTTGTTTATCTTGACGTAAATCAATACCTTGATTATGCTGGAACTCAACAGCTAACCAGTCAACAATCTTTTTATCAAAGTCGTCACCGCCTAAATGGGTGTCTCCACTGGTAGATTTAACCTCAAAGACACCATCCCCAACCTCCAGAATCGACACGTCAAAAGTCCCACCACCTAAGTCAAACACTAAAATAGTTTCATTTTCCTTTTTATCTAACCCATAAGCAAGCGCTGCTGCTGTGGGTTCGTTGATAATCCGCAAAACTTCTAACCCAGCAATTTTACCCGCGTCTTTTGTCGCCTGGCGTTGGGAGTCATTAAAATAAGCGGGAACTGTAATTACTGCTTGGGTGACTTTTTCCCCCAGATATTTACTCGCGTCATCTACCAGCTTCCGCAGCACTTGGGCGGAAACTTCCTCTGGTGCAAATTGTTTACGGGCTGCTACACAGTCTAATTTAACATTACCGTTGCGATCGCGCAAGGTTTTGTAACTAACTTCGGTCGCTTCGTGAGTAATTTCCTCATATTTGCGCCCAATGAAGCGTTTCACAGAATAAAAGGTATTTTCTGGGTTCATCACTGCTTGTCGTCTCGCAATTTGACCCACTAACCGCTCACCAGACTTAGTATAACCAACTACCGAGGGAGTCACCCGCTGACCCTCTGCATTGGGAATCACCACCGGGTCACCCCCTTCGATCACTGCTGCGCAGGAGTTGGTCGTTCCTAAATCAATACCAATTACTTTCGCCATATTATCACCTTCCTGGGATGGCAATTTTCATCTTGAGGATAGGGGACTAAGTATTAGGCTTACCTAGTCCCCCAACCCTACCCAAGATTTACTTTCACAGGTTTGTATTTCTCAGCTTCAGCTTTGGGTAAAGTTAAGCGCAAAATCCCATGGTCATACTTAGCTTCTACTTTCTCGTTCTCTACTGTTTGCGGTAAGGGAATGACTCGGTGAAATTGACCGTAAGCAAACTCAGACCGAGTTACTCCTTGTTTTTCCACCCTAGTCTCACTCCTCCTCTCACCACTAATAGATACTGAGTCGGGACTAACTTGTATATCTATGTCTTTTGCTTCTAAACCAGGAACTTCTAACCGCAGGTGAATTGCATCCTCCGTTTCTTCTAGTTCGGCAGCCGGTATAAATCCTAACTGTATTTCTCCGCTATCACTGGGTATAAATCTATCCCATAGGCGATTGATTTGGCGTTGTAAGGTGTCAATTTCTGGAAATGGATCTAAATTTTGCCAGCGCCGCAATGGTTCCCAACGAGTTATTGCCATAGCTATCACCTCTAAGATAAACTGTGTACTATCGGGAGGCTTAATTTCAAGCTTTACACTCTCGGAATAACTGCTGATTGTCTCAATCTCTTGGCTCTCTCACTGAGCTTAATCTCAAGCTTCCTAATTCACACCTTAAACTAAATCTCACTGGACTAGGTTCGGTTTTATGGTTAGCTGCGATCGCAATAACCGTACTTTGTTAATGAATACACAATTTGTAACAAAATTTCGTGAGCAATTAATTATGTAAATCTTCATGAATACATTATAATACCTAGGTAGTAAAAAAATAGATAAATGACTAAAAAATATATTCCTAATGCTTTTATAAAAACCGAAAATTCCCAGTTATATGCAATTTTCGCCTGGAGTCAGCGCCCAGCGCAAATCATCCCCGCCCAATCTTGGTTAACTATCCTAGAAATATTTGTCCATGAACATGAGCTAGAAAAAGCATACCAAATATTTAAAAAAGTCCAGTTCACACCTGTTGCAGATAAATACATTCAGGAACTAGATAAATATCAGCCAATAACTCAAGATACCATAGTCTTTTTAGCAGATGGTAGCCTCACAATTTTTACCAATGGTTTTCGCAGTTTTATTGAAAAAAACTACCAAGACTTGAGCGGATTAAGTCAAACAACTTACCAAATTCTCCCCCAACTATTTGCTGAATATCAATTAAACAATGACCTAGATAGTATTACAACTATAGAACAATTCCGCACCATAGTAGAAAAACTAGAAAACATAGGTTTATTATCACCCGCAACCGGTGCCATAGACTGGGGCGACTTAAAAAAAATAGTTCCTATTTGTCAAGCATTTGGATTAACCAGAGGAACCCCCATTGATAGATACTACCTGAATAAATTTATAGGGGAAGTTAAACAGGAAATTATTGGTAATGTCCTAGAAATAGGAGGAACTCCAAAAGATAAAGATTTTTATCAAATTAACCCCGGTACATCATACAAAATCCTCAACTTAGAACCTGGACCAGGAGTAGATATAGTTGGGGATGTTCACGACCCATCAATCATTGAACCAGAATCCTTTGACTCCATAATTATTTTTAATGTCTTAGAACATTGTTATGCGCCCTGGATAGCAGTAGAAAACATCCTGACTTGGTTAAAACCCGGTGGTAAATGTTTCGCTATGGTACCAAGCGCCATTAGAGTTCATGCTACACCCGCCGATTATTGGCGACCCTTACCAGATGCTTTTGCTTACATCTTTAGAAACTATACTCAACAGCAACTGTACATCTACGGTAACCCCACAACTGTCATTGCTAGTTATCATGGAATTGCCGTAGAAGAACTGACAACAGAAGAATTAGATGCCTATCATCCAGATTATCCCGTGGCAACTTGTATAATGGCTACAAAATAAACCTAAATTATCTGTCTACATCTGTGGTCAATCAATTCCGAATATACCTTTAAATATCAAAGTCAATGAGCAGTATCAGTTTTGACATCCAACCAGAAATATCAGTTATTCTCTGCACATATAACAGGGCAAAATATTTAAATCAATGCCTTGATAGTGTCATCAACCAAACTTTTCCAGATTGGGAGTTGATTATAGTAGATGATGGTAGTCAAGATAATACATTTGAAATTGTTAATTCATATATTGGAAAATATCATAATATCAGATATCTCAAACATCAAAATAAAAAACAATGTTACGCCAAAAATGCGGGTATACAAGCATCTTTCGGTAAGTATATTACATTTATAGACAGTGATGATACTTACAAACCCAATCACCTAGAGTCGCGAATAAAATATATGGAAGCCAACCCAGAAATTGACTTAATCGAGGGTGGGTTTTTCTCGGAAGAAGAAATCTGGGTCGTTGATTATTATCAACAAGATAAATTGATTAATCTGCAAGAATGTGTTGTATGTCCCACATTCTTCGGTAAAAGGGAAGTATTTTTTGAGTTGCAAGGATTTAATCATATGTCCTATGGCGAAGATACAGACTTTTGGGAACGAGCCGAAAAAATTTACAAAACTCACAAATTCACCGAACCGAAAACTTATATTTACACCAGAGCCGACGATAGTATTACTAAAACTTTTTTCGAGCAAACTTCCCCATCTAGCTAACTAGTTGATATGACAACTAACAGTTTACTATATCCCATCAGCAGTTTTTTTTCTCAGTGTATATCTGCTGCTAGGAGGCTATTAATTTTAGGAATTGTTCTTTGCTCTTGTCTCATCATTCTATCTGGTTGTCTACCTCTACCAATACAAGAGCAGGGGGTAATTCGCCTCACCCTTTGGCAAGGTATTAATCCACCGGTTAACCGGGATGTGTTTAACAAACTGGTAGATAAATTTAATCAAACTCATGCTGATATTCAGGTACAATCTATTTTTGCCGGAGACCTTGACCAACAATTACCGAAAATCCTCGCCGCAGTGGTGGGGATGTCCCCCCGGATATTCTCAGCTTTTCCCCCCAAATTACTGGTCAGTTAGTGGAATTAGGAGCAATTCGCCCCTTAGATGACTGGTTAGCCACCTTCCCAGGTAAGTCGGAAGTTAACCCCAAGTTATTTGAGGAGTTAACATTAAACAATCAACTGTGGTCAATTCCTCTTTATACCAGCAATATAGGTATTTTCTACCGTCCCCAACTTTTCCAAGCCGCAGGAATTACCCAGACACCCAAGACCTGGGAAGAACTCAGAGCAGTCGCCAAAAAACTCACCATAGACCGGAATGGAGATCAAAGACCAGAACAGTATGGAATGTTACTACCCTTGGGTAAGGGCGAATGGACTGTATTTAGTTGGTTTCCCTTTTTATTGAGTGCTGGGGGGGAAGTAGTCAGCAATCATCAGCCCAACCTGACAAACCCAGGGGCGATCGCCGCCTTACAATTTTGGCAAGACCTATTACAAGACGGTTCAGCGACCCTCTCACCCCCAGAACGGGGTTATGAAGAAGATGGCTTTTTAAGCGGGCGTGTGGCCATGCAAATTACCGGACCTTGGACTTATATTACTAAGTCTAACATTGATTATGATGTGTTTCCCATTCCCGGAAGTGTGACACAAGCCACAGTCACCGGGACGGGCAATATGTATGTCATGAAAACTACACCCGAAAGAGAAGCCGCCGTCCCTGAAGTTTTTAGAGTATGTTTTAAGTGAACAATTCCAAACAGAATGGAGTATTGGCACAGGTTTTTTACCAGTTAACCTCAAATCTGCTCAAAGTCAAGCCTATCAGGAATATGCAGCCACAAAACCTTGGTTAAAAGTCTTTGTTGACCAAATGCACACAGCAGGCGCTAGGCCGATTATTGCCGGATATAGTCGTTTATCCGAGAGCTTAGGTAGAGCCATTGAGTCCAGCTTGCTCGGTCAACCCCCAGCAAAAGCTTTGCAAGTAGCCCAAGAACGTTTAGAACTGATTTGGCAGAATGTAAAGTAAAAGCCACAAAAAAATTTTTTCTGGACTTGTAACAACTACAGTTATTATTGATGCTAGATAATGGGAAAGCCTTGACATTTACTAACCCATCTAGCCCGACAGAATCAAACTAACACCTATGCGAACTCACTATTGCGGCGAACTCCGAAAAAAACATATTGGAGAAACTGTTACCTTGTATGGATGGGTAGACCGTCGCCGCGATCATGGGGGCGTGATCTTCTTAGATTTGCGCGATCGCTCCGGGATTGTGCAAATCGTCAGCGACCCCCAACGCACCCCAGATTCCTACCAACAGGCCAACACCCTGCGCAATGAATACGTTGTAGAAATTACCGGGAGAGTCACACAACGGCCGGAGGAATCCTTAAATCCTCGCCTCCCCAGCGGCGAAGTAGAAATCTACGCAGATAAAATTACACTACTTAACGGGGTTCGTAAACAGTTACCATTTCAAGTTTCCACCGTTGAAAGCGAAAATGTCCGGGAAGACCTGCGCCTCAGGTATCGTTACTTAGATTTACGACGGGAGCGCATGGCGCACAATATGCAATTGCGTCATCAAGTCGTTAAAGCCATGCGTCGCTACCTAGAAGACCTGGAAGGGTTCATAGAAATAGAAACCCCCGTACTCACCCGTTCCACCCCAGAAGGTGCAAGGGATTACATCTTACCCAGTCGCTCCAACCCCGGGGAGTGGTTTGCCTTACCCCAATCACCCCAGCTATTTAAACAAATCCTCATGGTATCGGGTATGGATAGATATTATCAGATTGCCCGTTGCTTCCGTGATGAAGACCTGCGCGCCGACAGACAACCAGAATTTACTCAGTTAGACATGGAAATGAGTTTCATGTCTCAAGAGGAAATTATCGCCCTCAATGAAAAATTAGTGGCTCATATCTTTAAAACAGTTAAAGGCATAGAGCTAAACCTACCATTCCCCCGCCTCACCTACGCCCAAGCCATGGAACGCTATGGTACTGATAAACCAGATACCCGCTATGGCTTGGAATTAGTCAATGTCTCCGATATCCTCCAAGACTCCGGGTTTAAAGTCTTTCGAGATGCGATCGCCCATGGTGGTACTGTTAAAATACTGCCCATACCCCAAGGTAATGATGTCATTTCCAACGTCCGCATCAAACCAGGCGGTGACCTATTCAAAGAAGCTACCGAAGCGGGAGCCAAAGGTTTAGCTTTTATCCGCGTCCGCGAACATGGCGAAATCGACACCATAGGCGCTATCAAAGACAACCTCACCCCAGAGCAAAAACAGGAAATCTTGCAGCGTACCGGTGCAAAAGCCGGACATCTGTTATTATTTGGCGCTGGTGACACCGCCACAGTTAATAAAACCCTAGACAGATTACGCCAAGTCGTCGCCAAGGAATTTAAATTAATCAATCCCGAAAAAATTAATTTACTCTGGATTACAGACTTCCCCATGTTCGAGTGGAACGCCGACGAAAAACGCCTCGAAGCACTACACCACCCCTTTACAGCACCCCATCCCGAAGATGTGAGTGACCTAAAAACCGCCCGGGCCCAAGCCTACGACCTAGTATTAAACGGCTTAGAAATTGGCGGCGGTAGTTTGCGAATTTACCAAGGGGACATTCAACAGCAAGTATTTGCAGCCATTGGTTTATCTACCGAAGAAGCCCATGATAAATTTGGCTTTCTTCTCGAAGCCTTTGAATATGGCACACCCCCCCATGGTGGAATTGCTTATGGTTTAGACCGTTTAGTTATGTTACTAGCCGGTGAGGAATCCATTCGGGATGTCATCGCTTTCCCCAAAACACAACAAGCCCGTTGTTTGCTCACAGATGCACCTTCTGGCGTAGATGTCAAGCAACTCAAAGAATTACACGTTGCTTCTACCTACAAACCAAAACCCTAACCACACCCGAACCTAGGGACGGTTAATCAATCGTCCCTACACCCACCCAGCAACTACCGAGCAGCCTGGCTAACCTCCGGACGCACAATATAATTATAAGCCGCCACATCACTAGGTAGAGGTTCAATTCTCCCCTGATCTACTAGAGCTTGGTGGATAAAAGCCGCAGCAGTAGAACGCCTCAGAGCCTGATTAGGATTAAGTACCCTAGGATTGGGATAATTAACCACCATATTTCGCTGTGTAGCTATGCCTACATCATTAATAGCATAATCGGGAATTTGTCCGGCATCTGTATAATAATCCCGCGCCAGTGCAGCCACAGGTGTACTAGGCGCAGTTGCTACTACTAAAGGCTGCATTAAAGAAGTCATCGCCAGGGGTAAGTATCTCGGTCTTCTCGCAACCCGCCGAGTTTCCGGTGTTAAATTCAAGCCTCTAGTGAGGGTGACTAGAGCATCTAGCCTCGAAACTGGCTGATTGGGAGCAAAGAAACCACCCGGATAAGCGCTCATAAATCCCTGCTGATAGGCTTCCTCAATAGCTGGAGAAGCCCAATATCCCGGAGGGACATCGGCGAAAACACTCCCATCTTGAATTTCCCGCACTGCTTCTTGGTCAAATGCTTGACGAAGCATCGCCGCGAACTCATCACGTTGTACAGCTTGCTCCGGTCGGAATGTCCCATCTGGATATCCGACAACAATATTTCTTTGGGCTAAACGTTCAATGAATGGTTGCGCCCAATAATCCGCAGGAACATCAGGAAAAGTATTCTGTGCTAAAACTGGAGATGTTAAACTTGCTGCTAGCCCTAGGGCGACTAAGGATGTACTAAATCCAGTAGACATTTAAACATACCTCCATTAATTTAACTCAAATTAATTAGCTTTAAATTTAATCTATACTGATAATATTTCAGATATTTACTATAGTTATCTATCTATCGATTCAAACAATTATAGCATTTCCCATGCTCGTGAGATACAAAAATTTTTAGTTTGAGGGAACAGGGAACACACCGAACAGGGAACAGGGAATTGGTGTGTACTTCATGAGACTGAAAAAGGCTTTATATCTCAAATTAGGCAGCATCTTATGGCTAAGGTAAATATTACCAACTGGTGTATAGGCTCTTCCCTCAGAACTATATTTGAGTATTTTGTTAACCAGTCAATCCACTATAAGTAGTAAATTACAACTTCCTCAAACTCACCCGCAAGCAAGACATAATCACATCTCACTTATCTTAGGATTGTAAGTAGAGATTTAGGTAAACAGTAATATGGTTCTTTATAAACTTCAAGACTTGAGTACTGGGTATACAAATACTGAATTTGATAATTATGAAATCCGAGATTTTGATGTCTACTCAGATGTCAATGACGAAAGAGTGGGCACAGTCAAAAATATTTTAGTGGATGATACAGGACATTTTCGTTATCTGGTTGTTGATACAGGTTTTTGGGTTTTTGGTAAACAGGTGTTATTACCAATTGGGCGCTCTCGCATTAGCTATGGTGACCGACGGGTCTATGCTACAGGACTCACTAAGGAGCAAGTAGAAAGCCTACCGCAGTTTGACGAACTCGAACGGGTTGACTACGATTATGAAGAGCGGGTACGGGGAGTTTATCGCTCTCCCTTTGCAGAAACACCTTTAGAAACTTCCACACCTGTAGAGGCTACAGCACCTTTAGATACTCCATCAGCTTATGCTGAGGCTACAGCACCTTTAGATACCCCGTCAGCTTATGCTGAGACTACAGCCCCCAGTCGTGATACTTATACTTACGAACACGAGCCAGAACTATACAATATTACTCAGCAAAATCACCAAAATCTCAAACTTTATGAAGAAAGGTTAGTTGCTGATAAATCCCGGATGAAAACCGGAGAGGTCACAGTTGGTAAGCACGTGGAAACTGATACAGCCACAGTTTCTGTACCGGTGGAAAGAGAACGGGTAGTCATTGAACGCACTACCCCCTCAGATGCGGGACGCATAGCGGCCCCGGTGAAGTTGATTTCCGTGAAGGTGAAGTTGTACGGGTGGATATTTACGAAGAAACTCCAGAAATTCGTAAGGAAGCTGTTTTACGTGAAGAAGTGAAAGTTAAGAAGGTGGTAGAAACAGATACAGTTGAGGCTCAAGAAGAACTGCGTCGGGAAGAGTTAGATGTGAACAAAAATAATCAACGCTCCCGGAAAAGAAAGAGTTGATGATGGTTGATATGATGGTAGTGGCTTGATTTTAGCGCCCTGCTCCCTTGGTTTCATGTCTCAAACACATACCAATCAATCATCTATTCTGGCACTGCTCACCGATTTTGGCGATCGCGATGTTTATGTAAGTATGATGAAAGGTGCGATCGCCCAAATCAATCCCCATATTAAGGTAGTTGATTTGACACACCAAATACCGCCGCAAAATATCGCTGCGGCGCGTTTTTGTCTGATGAATGCTTACCCCTATTTCCCAGTAGGTACAGTATATGTCGCCGTGGTAGACCCCGGAGTAGGCAGTCAACGCCGAGCGATCGCCCTAGAATTTCCCCAAGGCTTGCTAGTAGGGCCAGATAATGGTATCTTTAGCGGTGTGTTGTCTCAAAGTCCGGCAACTCGCGCCGTAGAACTGACTAACTCTCAATATTGGCGCACAGCCCAACCCAGCCACACCTTCCACGGTAGAGATATCTTTGCACCTGTGGGCGCTCATCTGGCTGCGGGGATTGATTTAAAACATCTGGGAGCAGAAATTGATACCGCCTCTCTGGTCAAGTTGGATCTTGGGCAATGTCAGGAAACCAACACCGGGGTTAGGGGTTACATTCAATATATTGATACTTTTGGCAACTTAATTAGTAATATTCCTGGGGAATACGTCTTAGGTAAAAATTGGTCTGTGCAAGTTTCTGGCTTGACTATACCCGGATATGTGACTTATAGTGATGTCAATGTGGGGGAACCTGCGGCTTTAGTTGGTAGTCATGGCTGGGTAGAAATTGCCATTAACACCGGCAATGCTTCCCTACAATTACAAGTTAACTACGAAGATCAGTTAGAAGTTTTGTTTTTAGGTAGATGAAAAAAATAGGTTGACACTCCCACGGCTAGACGCGCGTGGGAGTTTTCCCCCCCGATGAGGCTGATACAATCATTTCTATAGTGCGCTCTTTTAACCAAACCGTTGGGAAAGAATTTGGCGCAGCCTAACCGCCTCTCCATGGGATAGCATTTTTGTCAAAGCCTATTTAACCATGACTACAGAAACACTCTCAGCACCGGTTTATCAAGGTCAGTTTGGGGAATTTACTATTAACCAAAGCGATCGCACTAGCGTGATTATCTACCGTACTGGGTTAATGGTAGCAGCCCTAACCTTTGCCATCGGTAGCGCCTTAGTCTTATTCTACAACACACCCCAAACCATAGCCGCCCTCACACCCTTATACCTCTGTTTTAGTTTAGCTCTAGGTGTCAGCTTATTAACCATCCACATCTACATGGTAGCACTGCACCGACTCTTACAAATAGTCTGGGCGATCGGCAGTATATCAGCCCTAGTCTTAGCCCTATCTACTAGTCAACCCTTACCCATCACAGTTTACACCCAACCCCTGACATTATTTGGTATAGGTTTTACCTTCGTCGCCTTAACAGGTATTTTTTTTAAAGAAGCCTTTTGTTTTAACCGCCTGGAAACCAAAGCATTAACTGCCATTGTCCCAGTATTATTACTAGGTCATTTAGTCGGAATTTTACCCCCAGCCTGGGAACGAGTCTTATTAGCAGCGTGGGCAATTTTGTTAATAATATTTGCACTGCGTAAAGTCTTCCAAGCCATCCCCCCAGACATTGGCGACAAATCAGTATTTGCTCACTTAAAAGCCCAAGCTAAAACTAAACATTAATACTAACAGCTTAGGGAACAGGGAACACCGGAACAGGGAACACACAAAAAACAATCAAATCCAGTCCCCTCCCCTTAAAAGGACAAGACAAGGTGGACAAGGTGGACAAGGTGACCACCGGAGAAAAACAGTACAAAGTCTGTATTCTTAGTAAGAAAAATAGCCCCTTAAAAGACCATTGTCCGTATAAAATCTTCCTTGTCCACTTTCCTTCCTTGTCTTCGGTGGTCTTGCCTTCACAGATCATATTAAAAACCTAACCTTGTAAGGAAGGGGGTGGGGTCAAATAATATTCGATACACTAATCATGACTTGACAAACATTCTCTAAACCCAGCATTAACTTTGCTGGGTTTTTTTTATCTTCTGTCTGGGAACTCCACCATAAACCCGGCTTTTTTAGGCTGCTGTATGTTAGTTAGTTCTGATTTTTCCCCAGAAGAGATTTCTTTTAAGTCCCTAAAACAAAATTAAATATCTATCTTTTGATAGATGACGTAATTCATGGAATTTATACTCAAGGTAAATCTTATTTTTATGTGCCATTTTTCAACTATCAACTACGAATATTTGACATCAAAAACTATTGCCATTGACTTTAAAGGTGCTTATAATAACCATATTTACCAGGAGAAAACTTTCCTATTATGGGTTTATTCGGAAATAATTCTAATCTGCAAACACAAAATAATTCCGCCTTGGGACCTGCGGAAGCATTTGCAGCTATTACTTTGGCGACTGTTGCTGCTGATGGCTACTTAACAGACGAAGAAGCTCATACAATGATGGCAACTTTAAACCGAATGCATTTGTTTCGTAGCTACCCCAATGAAGTGCTAAGGAGGATGTTTGACAAGTTGTGCTCACTCATCAAACGCCAAGGATTTGATGGCTTTATTAAATTGGCAGTTTCCTCTCTTCCCCATGACTTATATGAAACCGCTTTTGCTGTAGCTACAGACTTGGCGTTAGCAGATGGTGAAGTAACTAAAGAAGAAGAAGACCTTTTAAATTATTTGTGGAAGTCTTTAGCAATTCCAGATGAAACAGCCCATAATATTGTCAAGGTAATGATGATCAAAAATAAAGGATAAGTCTGACATCAGAAAATTTTGTTTTGGGTAGCACAAACTCTTTTACTTCCATCAATGGGCTACATCTGGACCTCCAAGACAAACAAAACCCGCTATAAACTCCATATAGCGGGTAAGAACCTAAAATTTGAAAAAAAAATAGCACCTTATAATCATCAGACACTTAGCTAAACCATTCTCAAACGGCAACTTAGCTAAACCATTCTAAAACAGCCTCATCCTTAGTATTAGTATTCCGTGATGGAGTCTCACGATTAAACTTCATTTGAATTGACCTTGTTTGCTCACCATCAGCAGCTACAGCCACAATGGGATAGTCAATTAAACCATCTTGGAAAGACATCTGGAAGCGGAACGTACCATCAGGGTTGAGTTTAATTTCACGGTTACCAATAGTCACAGTAGCATCCGGTTCAGTAGCACCGTAAACAATCAACTCCGCATCAGCAACTAACCAGAACTTGCGAGGACGCACTGGTACAGCACCGACAGACATACCTACCCCAGACATACCTACCCCAGACATGGTTAAACCGGACATAGTGGGGACAGCCCACATACCCACACCAGAGGGGAAAACATAGGAACTCAAAGCCTCTTGGACCTGCAGAACTAGGTACTTGCTGCATAGAACCGAACAGAGAACCAGCAACCCGTTGAGCTTCAGCAGACTCAGCCAAGCCGAAAATTTGCTCGTATATAGCGTTACTGCTATCTTCCACAGCAGCCACAACTTTCTTCCCAGGGGGAACTAATTCGTAAACAGTTTTACCCCGCAGGTCTTCTTCAAAGTTGACAGTCACAAAAGCGTCTTCAATCCAGTCAGATGGATAAACAGGAGGAATGTGGACTCTTGCAGAACGTGCCAATACTAACCAACGACCGTCAGCAGTACGGTAGCCAATATCTACCACATAATCGCGATCGCTTACTGGAATAGGAATATACCATTCTCTTGCCAGTTCGTCGGCGGGGTACTCTTGAATACTGTGAGGACGTTGAAGGTCAAGATCCACATCGCTAACATCGTAGATGCGCAGTGCTAGTTGTTGTCCCCCTTGTTGTCGTAGTTCCGCCTTATGTTCATTGGGAATATCCCAGTAAGCATAAGCCCATTGAGGATCACGGGGTAACAGTACAATCCGGCTTTCACCATAACCTTGTGGTAGGTCAGCGATTCCTTCATCAACATCAGCCAGAGAACCACCAGTACGATCTTCTTGACCTAATTCAAATTTTGCTGCTTCCACGGTTTCCTGCGCCTCCAGTGAACGAGTTGGATTAAGGGATACTTTACTGTGTTGAACTTCCTGAATTGCTGCCAGCAGCTGAGATTTACGCATGCGGCTATAGCGGGAGATGCTATATTCACTGGCAACTTTACGTAGTTGCCTGAGTGTCATCTCCTCTAGTGGTGGGCGTTCTTTTGCCATAATTTTGGACTCCAGTAGTTTGTAAGGTAAATGACTTACCTGGGTGATATAATTTCCTATAAAATCAAATCTTATCTGTCCCAGATGAGTTTCTGATTCCCGACTTCTGGTTTTGCCCAGTTGTTAACTTTTTAGTTTTTTAGCCTTTCGATTCCTAGATGATGCCATGATCAGCATTTCTTTGGGATCGGATTACTTTTTTTATTAATTAAATATTAAGCAGTAAACCCGGGTAGGAATCAAGGGGGTTACAGGCGTTGTTTTGCCGGTTCTACCCATTTATCAACTGTTTGGGGATCGAATTGTCATGAAATCATGACAAACTGGCTGAATCGAGTAGGAGACCATAGAAGCAATGTCATGGACTCTTGACATTTGCGCTTAACTGAGTAATTTTAGTGCAGGTCAGTCAAACCAATCTAATTAATCACTGACATACCGTCGATGCGCCACCTATCCCCTTGTCGAATTAAAGAGTATCGCACCCGCAAAGTTTCATCCTTAAAATTTCTGATCTGTCCTAATTGATAGAACTGTGTTACCTCCCTGACCCTGACCACCACTAAAGCCCGATCCGATTTTTGATCAACATATTCCAGATTCACAGTGTGGTGATATGTCCGATGGCGATTCTGTGACCTCTCCTGTTGCACAAGCCCCCGCCATTGAGAAATAATCGTATCTGTTAAAATCAGTGGTAAACCATCCAGGTTATATTTTGGACCCAAAGCCTCAGATTTAGTAGATAACCAAGTTTGAATCACTTCTTGGGCCATAGCATCACTCAGAGAACCTTTTGGGGGTTCCAACTCCCTAGTTGGGTCGGGGATATCGATTGGTGGTTCATTGAGTTGTACAGAACAACTGTCCCCCTGACAAAATCGGCTCCGGGAATAACAAATTTTTTACCCATCCAAAGGTCGTAGAAACTAACAGCCAAATCAGTAAGATACCTACCAAAGAACCAAAGACAGTCAAAATAAGTCTTTTTTTTACCATCTTAGTGGGAATCAACCCAGTTTGCCTTTGAGGATAACCCCGGTTGACAGGTTGACGCGGCTTTCTTCTCCGCCGCTTTTTGACTTCAGGCGTGGACTTACTAGCACCATGGGGATGATGTTTCACCGCTTTGGCTCTAGGTTCATTCACCGGAATTTTACTTACATTATAGTTTGATTTAGTACTACGTGAAAATTTATCTGGCCGGGCGTTCCCACCAGTTGGGGTGAAGTGAGGATGTTCCTGTCTATGATGCTCTGGGATTTGTAACAAATCCACATTAGCTGTTTGACCTTGAGTAAATTTGAAAGAAACACCACTGGAATGAGCGCTCTCCCGGGTATCCAGGGAAAAAGACTGACGATTGATCACAGGGGATTGATCAGTAGTTACTGCGTCAGTAGGTAGCGCCTCTAAATAAGCTTGCACCTGTTGGTTAGCAAAATAATCTTTGAGCGAGGCTTGCTGCTTAGATAAATCTCGAAAGTGCAGGAATACTTCATCTTTTAACCACTGTTCCGCATACAAACATAGCCCCGGTAACAAGTCCGGAGAGTTCAGGGATTTTTCCCGAATAAAAGCCAGAGCTTCGTATTCTTGACTTAGTTCTAAAACCCGGGTGGACTCTTCGGTCTGCCCCAGTAGCAGGGCACACAAAGCTTGTTCTAAATGCACATCTTGACGCTTTCCTAACCGCATCAGCATTTGCCTAGCCTGACGGATTAAAGCCGGTTGACCTTGACTAAATCCCCGTGCTATGAGCGCATAAACTGTCAAGTAACTCGCAACAGCACAAGGGCGCTTGCTTTCCACTTCAAAGAGCTGATGCTGTTCTACAACCGTTAAATAGTTGCGTAATTGCTGAATAAAGCGCAAGAAATCATCTACATTCAGACCCGATTGATCATTACCACTGCCATCAATTCCACCGCGCTCATTTAACACCTCATGCAAAAATGCCAAGCCTTGTTGTCGTTGCTCAACTTTGTCTTCAGGTAATGCCAGCAATTCTAAAATCCGATAGGGACGCAATTTATACAAGTCAGCCTGGATTTCCGCCTGCACACTAGAAAATAGCCCTTCACGCTCTAGCATTTGTTGACCAGTTTCTAGAGAAACAGCCGCACTTTCATAGTGACCTTGCTGCCATTGCTCTCGCCCCAGTTCCAAACAAGCCAAAGCAACAGTCAGAACAACATCCGGGTAGTCAGAACTAGCAAGAAAATCTTCACTTTCGAGATTATTTGCCAGTTTGGCAGATATTACCTTGCTATTGTTGGTAAGGTAATTATTACCCAACTTCAGCACCAGTTCATATTCCCCGAGTTCCTGCAGAATCAATAAAGCACCAACTAATTCTTTTTCGGAAATCTCGATTCCCAGGCTCTGGATATCAGTATCAGTCTTCTTACTGGTTGTGTGGGTTCCCACGGCAACAGTAGCATTACCATTGCCGTCAGATCCATAGGCATGGGCAAGATAAAGCTGATCATAACTGCTACGTTCTTTAGGATTGGATAAAACCACGTAAGCTTCTTTTATAAGTTGTTTGCGAGCAGAAATTGCTGCCGGAGAATACTCCCGTCGTGGCAATTGGACAATGCGATCGCTGTACGACTGGCGCAACTGTTCATCACTTGCCGCTAACGGTAATCCCAAAATTCGGTAGTAATCTAGCGGAATTCGCACAGTCTACTTCCCCTGCACCGTGATCAACATAATTTACCTAGAGCATTCCAGGTATGTAAAACCGTGCCATAATCCTACACTGAATAATACCGTGAAGGATTTACATTATAAGTGTATAATATAACATTATTTCCTTTGAATTTTACTGGTAAAAATTTGCAGTTGCCTAGAAACCGCCAATACCTTGTTGTAATTGTTAGTATTTCTGCCGGTAGTAACTCATAGATGCTAAACATCCTCAGCACTTACCCAGCTATGCAGTTAGAGAAAGTATCCTCAAAAAGGGTAGGTATCAATTAAATTAAATGAACAGCATTATAACATAAATAAATGGAATTTCCCAAAATATAGCTCCATACAGAAAATTGCCCCATGATTTTCTTTAAATTGTTCATGGATATGCAGAAACCGAGCTATCCTGATTGATAGCCTATAAACAGGAGTAGATCAGAGGTCAACTCCTCCCAGAGGGTGGGTAGAAAAATCAAAAATTCACTCATTGTTTCTCCTCTATTGCCTATAAACCTGTTTGGTGCCTAAATTTTGGTCGTTGACTTTAGCACATACTAGCTGATCAAAAACAGAGATTGTCTGAAACCAACTTATTTGAGATGGTAAATTTTAGTTTTACTATAGGAATACTAAAAAAATAATGGTTCAAGAACGCACCTTACCTACATTTGACACCGCTACTACCAAAATCACCAAAGCAGAAGGGTTACGCTTGTATGAAGATATGGTACTAGGGCGCTCATTTGAAGACAAATGCGCCGAGATGTACTATAGAGGTAAAATGTTTGGTTTTGTCCACCTATACAACGGTCAAGAAGCCGTTTCTACAGGTGTTATCCAATCCATGCGACCCGGTGAAGATTTTGTTTCCAGCACCTATCGCGACCACGTTCATGCTCTGAGTGCTGGTGTACCAGCTCGAGAAGTGATGGCAGAGTTATTTGGCAAAGCCACAGGGTGCAGCAAAGGGCGTGGTGGTTCCATGCATATGTTTTCTGCCGAGCATGGCCTACTAGGTGGTTATGCCTTTGTAGCCGAAGGAATTCCTGTAGCAGCAGGAGCAGCTTTTCAAACTAAATACCGCCGCGAAGTTTTAGGAGACCAAAACGCAGACCAAGTCACAGCTTGCTTTTTTGGCGATGGTGCAGCTAACAACGGTCAGTTTTTCGAGACCTTAAATATGGCAGCCCTGTGGAAACTACCGATAATTTTCGTAGTGGAAAATAATAAATGGGCTATTGGGATGTCTCACGAACGAGCTACCTCCCAGCCAGAAATTTACAAAAAAGCCAGTGTATTTAACATGGTTGGGGTGGAAGTAGACGGTATGGACGTGCTAGCAGTGCGCGCCGTGGCTCAAGAAGCTGTAGCCCGCGCCCGTGCTGGTGAAGGTCCCACATTAATTGAAGCCCTTACCTACCGTTTCCGGGGTCATTCCTTAGCAGACCCAGATGAAATGCGCAGCAAAGCCGAGAAGGAATTCTGGTTTTCCCGTGACCCCATTAAAAAGTTTGCCGCTTATCTGACTGAGCAAAACTTAGCCGACGAGGCCGAACTCAAGGCCATTGATGGCAAAATTCAAGCACTCATCGACGATGCCGTCAAGTTTGCTGAAAGTAGCCCCGAACCCGACCCCAGGGAGTTATATCGCTTCGTGTTCGCAGAAGACGAGTAGATTTCATTTACCTGGGTGTCTTAGTGTCTGAGTGGTGAGTACAATTCACTTTCACCACCAAGACCTAAACACAAAGATGATCCGCTCTACTATTAAGGACTAAAACTTGTGTTTACTATCACTGTTGAACAGCAACAATACAAGACTTACATCCTCACCGATGAAACCGCAGGCTCTCAAATAGAAGTCGTACCCGAAAGAGGCGGGATTATCACCCGGTGGCGTGTCCGCAACCAAGAAATTTTCTATCTGGATAGTGAACGCTTTACCCATCCCCAATTGAGTGTCAGAGGTGGAAATCCGATTCTGTTCCCTATCTGCGGAAATTTACCAGATAACATTTACACCTATAACGGGCAAAGGTACACTCTCAAACAACATGGTTTTGCTCGTGATTTACCTTGGGAAGTGACTCACCAGGAAACTCAAGATAAAGCTAGCCTGACTCTGGTACTCAAAAGCAATGACCAAACTAAAGCAGTTTATCCTTTTGACTTTCAACTCATTTTTACTTACGAGTTAAAAGGCAATACTCTAGAAATTAAACAGCAGTATCAAAATTTGTCATCTACACCCATGCCCTTTTCTGCGGGTTTCCATCCCTACTTTTTGACCAGTGGTGATAAGCATCAGCTACAGTTTCACATCCCCTCCCAAGAATATCAAGACCAATCTACTAAAGAAATTCACCCGTTTGATGGTAGTTTTGATTTTACCCGTGAGGAAATTGATGTCGGTTTTGGGGGTTTGACTAGCCAATCTGCCACAGTCATAGACCCCAATCGTCAACTCAAGTTAACTTTAGATTACGATCGCATTTATTCTCGTCTGGTGTTTTGGACCATCAAAGGCAAAGACTTTTACTGTCTAGAACCTTGGACTGCTCCCCGGAATGCCCTAAATACAGGTGAAAATCTGACGGTATTAGCTCCAAAAGCTAGCAGCACCGCATCTGTGAGATTAACAGCAAATCTTTTATAAAAATACTTGCTAATCCCAGAAGCCCATGTTATGATGACAAAGTTGCAAAACAAAAGGGTCGCTAACTCAACGGTAGAGTACTCGGCTTTTAACCGATTAGTTCCGGGTTCGAATCCCGGGCGACCCACTAGGAAAAATCACGTAAAATCTCTAAAATGATGTTTGTCAAGTCGTGATTAGTGTATCAACTATTGTTTGACCCCACCCTCTCCTTACAAGGGTAGGTTTTTAATATGATCTGTGAAGGCAAGACCACCGAAGACAAGGAAGGAAAGTGGACAAGGAAGATTTTATCCGGACAATGGTCTTTTAATGGGCTATTTTTCTTACTAAGAATACAGACTTTGTACTGTTTTTCTCCCTTGTCACCTAGTCCACCTTGTCCACCTTGTCTTGTCCTTGTCAGGGGAGGGGACTGGATTTTATTGTTTTTTGTGTGTTCGGTGTGTTCCCTGTTCCCTGTTCCCTAATATAAAAATTACCTGTTTAACACTTTCCAAACATCCTCTAAGAAAATGCGATCGCCAACCTGAACAAACAATCAATTCAACAACTATTACCTCTGGAAGGGAAATTCAAGGTTTATAGCATCTAGAGATACTAAAAACCTTAAGCCTGGGTGTAACTTGATGTACAGTAGCAGATGGGAAATATAGGGCATCCTGATGGAAGATGGCAGAAAATTTCTCAGAATAAACAACCATCACTAGTTATAATTTCCTATAAGTTGAAAAAAGTATTAAGATTAGCGTAAATATTACGCTCTTCGGAAACCGATTAGCCCAAAAACACATTAGGAGGAATATATATGGCGCTCGTACCAATGCGGCTGCTTTTAGACCACGCGGCTGAAAACGGTTACGGTATTCCGGCGTTTAACGTCAACAACCTAGAGCAGATTCAGGCAATTCTCAAAGCAGCAGCAGAGACAGATACCCCCGTAATCTTACAAGCTTCTCGTGGTGCTCGTTCTTATGCTGGAGAAAACTTTCTACGTCACCTGATCTTGGCTGCAGTAGAAACCTATCCCGAAATTCCCATTGTCATGCACCAAGATCATGGTAATGCGCCTTCTACCTGCTACTCCGCAATCAAGAACGGCTTTACCAGCGTCATGATGGATGGTTCCTTGGAAGCAGACGCTAAAACCCCCGCTAGCTTTGAGTACAACGTCAATACCACCCGTGAAGTAGTGAATGTTGCTCACGCCTTGGGTGTCAGCGTAGAAGGTGAATTGGGTTGCTTAGGTTCCCTAGAAACCGGCGCTGGTGAAGCTGAAGATGGTCACGGCTTTGAAGGTACACTTGACCACTCTCAACTACTAACAGACCCAGACGAAGCAGCGGAGTTTGTAGAGAAAACCCAAGTAGATGCTTTGGCTGTAGCCATCGGTACCAGCCACGGTGCTTACAAATTTACCCGTAAGCCAACCGGTGAAATCTTGGCCATTAGCCGCATTGAAGAAATTCACCGCCGTTTACCTAACACCCACTTGGTAATGCACGGTTCCTCTTCCGTACCTGAAGATTTAATCGCCTTGATTAACGAGTACGGTGGTGCAATTCCCGAAACCTATGGTGTACCTGTAGAAGAAATTCAAAAGGGTATCAAGAGCGGAGTCCGTAAAGTTAACATCGACACCGACAACCGTCTAGCTATCACCGCCGCCGTTCGTGAAGCACTAGCAAAAGCTCCCAAGGAATTTGACCCCCGTCACTTCCTCAAGCCTTCCATTAAATATATGCAGAAGGTTTGTGCTGACAGATACGAGCAATTTGGTACCGCCGGTAATGCTAGCAAGATTAAGCAAGTTTCTCTCGAAGACTTTGCAGCTAAGTATGCTAAGGGCGAACTGAATATGATTACTAAAGCATCTGCTAAGGTGTAATCTCCCTCAAAATTAACAGGGGGATAACAAAACAATCCTCCTGCAACTCAACTAGAGCATAGCATTGCTATGCTCTTTGAATTTATCCACAACCGTCGCCGTCAAATATATAAAATTACGTTATATTTACCTAAAAATTAATTAGTAAAAATCTTATGGCAAGCAACTGGAAAAACTTCAAAATAGTTGCAAGTTTCTTAGGTGCGATCGCCTTAACACAGTTTTGGGGGTCCAACACCTCCGTACATGCTGCGGATACCGTTGTTCTGCGATTTGGCCCCTTTGCGGAATCTATTTCCCTAGAGGAGTTACAAAACACAGCAGATACTGGGAAATTTCCCAGAGGTTTAGAGCTTTACACCGGTAGAATATCTGAAGAACAAAGTCGCTTCTTTGTCAGACTGCTGAGAACCAAAGTACCCATAGATGTGGTGACAGTGAATAGTCTACTCAATACACAAATGGGCATAACAATTCTTAATAATGTCTCCCAGGCTGTAGTCAGAAAAGATGACGCGGGGGTACAAGCACTCAGAGCAGCATTAGTATTAGGTGCTACTCAGCCTCAAGGTCTTTCTGTGATCAATTTTATTGCCGCTTATCCCAGTCAACGCCTAGAAATTGATGTGCTAAAAGCCTTCTATGTAGCGAAACGGTTCCCAAAACTCAGGGAAATTCCTCAGGCTATCAAACTAAGGGATCAGGTAGTTTAATCACCATGTCACACAGATCCCCGACTTCTAGCTAAATTATCCTAGATTATCTCTGATTATGTTAAGAAGTCGGGGATCTTACTCATGCAGGTGCGAACTGGTTGCAGCAGCGCTTCGCTATCGCCTTACAGTACTGGGCAATGTCTCACCAACATTCGCTCAACCGTCATAGAAATTATAATTAAATCAACCTATACCTAAACTATTATGACTAAATGGTTTAACACCGCAGGCCCTTGTCAACCAGATATCCACTATACCCTACCCACCACTGAACGGTTACCAGAGTTAAAACGCCTGATTGAACAGCGCAATTACTTTGTCATCCATGCACCCAGACAAACCGGTAAAACCACTGCCATGCTCACCCTAGCACAGGAATTAACAGCCAGTGGTAAATATACTGCTGTCATGGTATCCGCAGAAGTAGGCTCACCCTTTCCCAATCAGCCAGAAATAGCAGAACAGGCAATTTTAGGTGCTTGGCGAGAGGCGGCAAGATTTTGGCTACCCAAGGAGCTAGAACCACCGGTGTGGTCAAATGCACTACCAGGACAACGGATAAATACTGCTTTAACTGCCTGGGCGGAGGCTTCTGTGCGCCCACTGGTGGTGTTTATTGATGAAATTGACTCCCTGCAAAATCAAACTTTAATTACTGTCTTAAGACAGTTAAGGGACGGTTTCCCCCGTCGTCCCCAAGGTTTCCCCCAATGTGTAGCCTTAATTGGGATGCGGGATGTACGTGATTATAAGGTAGCCTCCGGTGGTACTGATAGATTAAATACCTCTAGCCCCTTTAATATCAAGGTGCGGTCTCTGACTTTAAATAATTTCACTTTAGAAGATGTGAAAAGTCTGTATGAGCAACACACCCAAGCCACAGAACAAATATTTACCCCCGAAGCCATTAACCACGCCTACGATTTAACCCAGGGTCAACCTTGGTTAGTCAATGCTTTAGCTCAGGAAGTTACAGAGTATTTAGCAGAAGACGTAAATATCCCCATCACAGTAGACTTAATCAATCAAGCCAAAGATATACTAATTCAAAGGCAAGACACCCACTTAGACAGTTTAGCAGAGCGACTGCGGGAAGATAGGGTAAAAGCCATTATAGAACCTATTTTATCTGGGGAAGAATTACCCAACACCCCAGAAGACGATCGCCGTTATCTGTTAGATTTAGGTTTAGTGATTCGCAGTAAAGAAGGTGGGTTAAAGGTAGCTAACCCCATCTATCAAGAGGTCATCCCCAAGGTGTTATCCCAGGGTACTCAAGATAGTTTACCGATGATTCAACCTAGTTGGTTAACACCCACAGGGGAGTTAAACCCCCAAATATTGTTAGAAACCTTTTTAGACTTTTGGCGACAACACGGAGAACCATTATTTAAAAGTACCCCTTACCCAGAAATTGCGCCACATTTAGTATTAATGGCATTTTTACACCGTGTAGTTAATGGTGGTGGTAGCTTAGAGCGGGAATACGCCATCGGCTCTGGGAGGATGGATATATGTCTGCGTTATGGGGATGTAGTCTTAGGGATGGAATTAAAAGTATGGAAACAGGGTAAACCCGACCCCTTACAGCAAGGATTGGTACAATTAGATAAGTATTTATCAGGACTCAATCTAGATACGGGATGGTTAATCATATTTGACCGTCGCCCCGATTTACCCCCCATCAGCGATCGCACTACCACCGAAATAGCTCTAAGTCCCAAGGGGAGAAATATTACAGTCATTCGGGGGTAGGTTTAGATTTGTTGACGGTGGTCGGTGAGCGGAGTCGATAGCGATAGCGTGGCGTTAGCCATACCGTTGACGGTTGATTGTTGACTGTTGACGGTTGACGGTTGACTGTTAACGGGGAAAGACGACAGCACGAATAGCGCGATTGTAGTAAGCATTAGCATAATTAGGATCAATCGCAATGGCTTTGTTATAATCAGCCAGAGCTAAATCCCATTTCTGCTGGTTATAGTAAACAAGACCGCGATTGTAGTAAGCTTCAGCATAATTAGGATTAAGTTTAATAGCTTGGGTGTAATCAGCCAGGGCTAAATCCCATTTTTTCTGGTTATGGTAAACAAGACCGCGATTGTAGTAAGCATTAGCATAATTAGGATTAATTGCAATAGCTTTGGTGTAATCAGCGACGGCTAAATCCCATTTTCGCTGGTTATGGTAAACAAGACCGCGATTGTAGTAAGCATTAGCATAATTAGGATTAATTGCAATAGCTTTGGTGTAATCCGCGACGGCTAAATCCCATTTTTTCTGGCTACGGTAAACATTACCGCGATTGTAGTAAGCTTCAGCATAATTATGATCAAGAGCAATGGCTTTGTTATAATCAGCCAGAGCTAAATCCCATTTCTGCTGGTTACGGTAAACAAGACCGCGATTGATATAAGCTTCAAAGGTCAAGGTTTCTTCTAGGTCATTGGGCGATCGCCACAGTTTAATAATGCTGTTGGGATTAGTGAGAAATAAACCATAACGCGTATAAGCATAAATCTGAGTTGCTATTAATCCCACTATGGCGCTAACTAATAATATTTTTACCCTATGGGGATTAGGGGTGGGAGTGGTTACAGGTTGGCTCTGGGGTGCAGTTGTCTTGACCGAAGTAGCAGAAAATGCCCCAAACCACAGTTTGATAGTGTTGTCCCCACTCCCACTAGCCAGGGTTTGACCATCCCGGCTGAATCCTACAGAATAAACCGGTTTAGAATGACCGGTGAGGGTGTGGCGAACCTTACCTGTGGTAACATCCCACAGTTTGATAGTCTTGTCCCCACTCCCACTAGCCAGGGTTTGACCATCCGGGCTGAATGCTACAGAATAAACCGAGTAAGAATGACCGGTGAGGGTGTGGCGAAGCTTACCTGTCCTCACATCCCACAGTTTGATAGTCTTGTCCCCACTCCCACTAGCCAGGGTTTGACCATCTGGGCTGAATGCTACAGAACAAACCGGTTCAGAATGAGCGGTGAGGGTGTGGCGAACCTTACCTGTGGTAACATCCCACAGTTTGATAGTCTTGTCATAACTCCCACTAGCCAGGGTTTGACCATCCGGGCTGAATCCTACAGACGTAACATAGCTAGAATGACCGGTGAGGGTGTGGCGAACCTTACCTGTCCTCACATCCCACAGTTTGATAGTCTTGTCCCCACTCCCACTAGCCAAGGTTTGACCATCCGGGCTGAATCCTACAGACCTAACCCAGTTAGAATGACCGGTGAGGGTGTGGCGAAGCTTACCTGTCCTCACATCCCACAGTTTGATAGTCTTGTCCCCACTCCCACTAGCCAGGGTTTGACCATCCGGGCTGAATCCTACAGACGTAACATAGCTAGAATGACCGGTGAGGGTGTGGCGAACCTTACCTGTCCTCACATCCCACAGTTTGATAGTGTTGTCACCACTCCCACTAGCCAGGGTTTGACCATCTGGGCTGAATCCTACAGACGCAACCCACCCAGAATGACCGGTGAGGGTTGTGGGTGAAAAGTTACCACTGGGTGAGGTTGTAACTTTTGCTGATGGGGATGTTTGAGTCGTTGCAGTGGTTACAGGTTGGCTCTGGGGTGCATAATTAGGAGGAGACGGCTGGACTTTTACACTCCCTGGAAAAATCTCAACCCCAATTTTACTAACGCGATCGCACCAATAGCAGCTACCATAACTTTGGCTATAGTAGTGACTGTCAATCTGGTTACAGAGTATTAAACTTTCACTAGCAACTTTTAACGCCTGGAACCATTCCTCGGCACTGGGGCGTAAATCAGGATTTGTATACCCATCATTAAAGCATCTAAGAAAACAACTTTTTACCTGTGGATGGAGAATTTCTAGGGGTATGGTTCTATCTACGGGTTCCAGTAACTGATGGTGAGAATATAGCCATATACCCCGACGGATATATTCACCAGGTTCTGGCGGTTCCCCTGCACCTTTCCACCTCCCCGCATATGGACTCTGACCACTGAATAATAATTGATATATAATCACCCCCAAGCGAAATCGGTCATGGATTTCCGTTTGCTCAATGGTTGCAAAGTCCTGACCAATTAACTCCGGTGGTGTGTAGTCAGGGGTTCCCACCAAACAACGGTAAACTTTACCAGTTTGAGGATGACGCACCTGAAAAGAATCTGTATCAATAATTGAAGGTAAAGCCTGATCATTGACTAAAATATTTTGCGGCTTAATATCACCTAATACATAGCCTTGATGGTGTAACACCTTGATAATTGAGGCAATATTCCGGGCTGTATAATGGAGAAACCGCCAATCAGCCGGTAGTTTACATATTTTGTTGCGACGTGTGGGGTTGTACACATCATAAATTTCTTTTCCCGCCCGAATTTCCCCCATTAAGAACCCCACCAAATCACCCTGAGCATTTTTGAGGACTGATTCAGGCCAAGCGAAAGAAATATGATTGATGTGGCGATTTGGATCAGGGGGTGGATAGTCGAGCATCACCGCTAACTTTTGCATTCGTTCCGGTGTGGACTGGTGATAAATTTTAGCTAAATAACCACTGTGATCAGTCCGCCAAACCTTAGCTTCACCACTATTAGCCAGTTCAGTCAGGAGATTAATTGATTTACCGGTACTAGCACAAATTAGACGGGTCATAAGAGGAGTTACTTGGATGGCTGGGTTAATCAAGACAGCCACAAATACGGGATTCTTTACGAAAATCTCAGCCTAGCTTTTGTATTTCCGTGAGCTTGTTGATATTCCAGGGAAGGATCTGCCTAATCGTCAACATAATCAAATACATGATCTTCGAGTCACACAGATCCCCGACTTCTGGACAAATTATATGAGATTATTCCAATTATGTAAGAAGTCGGGGATCTTACGCCCCCTCCAAAGATACCCCATAGCACCAACCAACCTAATATATTCTCTCACCCCGTCAGCCAAGTTTGACAGCTCGTCTTTTGACAAATCCCAGAACTTACGGTAAGTTTCCGCACTAGAAGAGTGCCTGCGGAATTTATCATAATGCTAGATTTGTCACTGATCACCATCCTGGGGTTACTGGGCAGTTTTGGGCATTGCTTTGGGATGTGTGGCCCTTTAACCGTGGCCTTTTCCCTATCTCAGCAGCCCAGACCAACAGTTCCCCCCCAACCGACACCAGAAAAAAAAATACCCAATACCTGGCGACAACAATTAAAATTTCATTTCCTGTTAAACTTAGGGCGAATGTTCAGCTATGCCCTAGTTGGTGCTGGTATAGGGTCCCTGGGTTCTGTCTTACTCCAAGGTGGTCAGTTTGCCGGTGTAGGTAGTGATTTCCGGCGTTGGATGGCAATTATTACCGGATTAATGCTGATTTGGTTTGGTTTAGGACAAGTAACACCGGATTTACTACCGCGCATCCCCGTATTACATCCGTTACTCAAAGGAAGTTTACATGAGCGTCTGAGTCTAGGGATGCTGCAACTTTCCCATCAAAACAGATGGTGGACACCCATACTTTTAGGCATGACCTGGGGTTTAATGCCCTGTGGTTTCTTATATGCTGCTCAGATTAAAGCTGCGGAAACAGGCAATTTATGGATGGGTGCAGCCACCATGCTGGCTTTTGGCCTGGGAACCCTACCCACTATGCTAGGTGTGGGTGTTTCCACCTCCTTGGTAAATAAAGACCAGCGCAGTCAATTATTTCGCTTAGGCGGCTGGGTAACACTCACCATTGGCGTACTAACTTTGTTACGGACTGGCGACACCATGGTAGATTATACTGGACACGCCGCCTTACTCTGCTTAATCTTGGCACTAATTGCCCGTCCTATAAGCCGCCTGTGGGCTTCACCCTTGCGTTACCGTCGCGGTTTGGGTGTGGGTGCTTTTGTCCTGGCTGTGGTGCATACCACCCACATGATGGCACATTCATTGCAGTGGCAATTGGCAGCGTTCTGGTTCTTACCGCCGGATTTTCGCTGGGGTATGGCTGCGGGTGCTGCAGCTTTAGTGTTAATTACCCCCGCCGCCTTGACAAGTTTTGAATCACTGCAAAAATATTTGGGTAAAGTTTGGCGACAGATTCATCTATTGAGTTTACCAGCTTTACTTTTAAGTTCTATTCATGCTGTATTGATTGGTTCCCATTATTTAGGTTCCTTGCAGTTAACATGGGGCAATCAATTAGCGGTAGTATTACTAGGAACTGTTACCGTGGGCGTGTTATTGGTGCGTTCAAGTTGGTTTTGGTCAAAGTTAAATATACAAAAGTTTTATGTACCCCCAAGCAAATCCTAGTTACTGGTATGGTAACAAACCAAGAATTATCTATTACTTGTTATTTTTGACTTGCTTAGTTATATCAATAATTACAGGTCATCCTCTGTTTGCTCATCAAGTGCAAATAGCTGAAGATGTGGGTGCTACTCTCCACATGGAACCAAATGACCAGCCTCGTGCTGGGGAACTTACCCAAGCTTGGTTTGCTTTGACTCGTAAAGGTGGTCAGGTGCTTCCTTTGACAGAGTGTGATTGTGAATTATTGATTTATGCTCAACCTTATGTACCCGGAGAACCAGCCCTCATAGCACCCGATTTAGAACCGGTGACGGCTGAACGTTATCAAGGTATTCCCGGTGCTGAAATTATGTTCCCTAAGCCAGGACGGTATCAGCTACAGCTAATCGGTAAACCTACCACTGAGGGCAGTTTTAAACCATTTAAATTTGAGTTTGACGTGACTGTAGCTAGGGGAACAGCTATAAATGCAGTCAAACAAACCAATAATACACCCACTCAAGATGTGAATGTCAGGTCACGGTTAAGTATTACCGTGCTAGTCCTGGTAATTGTTATGACTTTTGCTATTGGATTTATGATACTTCGGGTAAGGTAACCTCAAGAGGAGGTATTGCAATACCTCCTAGAATATTCCGAAACTGCTGTAATTACATAATTACATATGTCGCTGTTGATGCCACTGCCAAGCATGAGTGACAATATCTTTAATCCCAGGGTATTGAGGTTGCCAATTGAGCATTTTTCTGGCTTTCTCACCACTACCAATCAGAGAAGGGGGATCACCGGGGCGGCGATCGCATTCTGCCACTGGTATACTCATACCAGTAACTTCTGCTGCGGCTGCAATCACTTCTCTGACGGAGAAGCCATTACCATTACCCAAGTTAAAAACTTCGCTCTCCCCACCCTCTAAGAGATATTGCAAACCCAAAACATGGGCATCTGCCAAATCACTGACGTGAATATAATCACGAATACAAGTACCATCAGGGGTGGGGTAATCCGTGCCAAAAATAGAAATAGAATTTCTTTTACCCAAAGCTGTGAGCAGCACCAAGGGGATTAAGTGGGTTTCTGGTTGATGATCCTCCCCTAATAAGCCACTCGGATGAGCACCAGCTGCATTAAAGTAGCGAAACCGTACTGACTTCAAACCATAAGCCACATCAAAGTCAGAAAGAATCCGCTCTACCATCAGCTTACTAGCCCCATAGGGGTTAATGGGGTTTTGGGGGTGGTTTTCCGGTATAGGTACGATTTCCGGGACTCCATAGGTCGCACAGGTGGAAGAGAAGACAAATTTTTTAATAGATGCAGCCAGCATCGCTTCTAACAGCGTCAAAGTGCCCATAACATTGTTACGGTAATATTTAGCCGGTTCCGTCACCGATTCACCTACGTAGGCATAGGCGGAAAAGTGCATAACAGCAGTAATATTGCGGGTTTTAAATAAGGCATCCAACAAAGGGCGATCGCCTGTATCCCCCACTACGAGTTCTACCTGCAACACCTTTTCCACCAAATCTTGATGCCCATAAACCAGATTATCAAGTATGACAACTTCATAACCCGCTTGCTTAAGAGCCAATACAGTATGAGAACCAATATATCCAGCTCCCCCCGTTACTAAGATGCTCGGCCTTGCAGAAGACATAGTTTTTCCTTGGGAATTGACAACCATTCAATTAATTTAGTTTACTGATGCCACATTACCCATCCGAAAAATGACAAATAATAGAGGCAGTATGAAAAAATTGGACTAAAATCACTACGAGGTCTTAGGCTGGGTGTATTTGCTCTCAAGTAATAGTACGATTACAATTTGACGATAAAATACATCTTCTGTCGGTGAATCTCTAGACTGATCATTACGTGTATGTCAGTTACTCATGGGGGAAACTCCTATTTGAAACTGGCTTACAGCCCCAAAAAATTTGAGAGTTAATCTATGTTTCTATTACTAAGCCGAGTACTGCTATGGCTGCTGATTGGCACTGTTGTATACTCCTTGTTTCAGAGGTTTTATCCTTCGGGAACCTTTATCGGGAGATTAGTTTTAGTCGTTGTTTTGATTGTCATAGCCTTGTCGTTTATTAACCCTAACGAACCGGCTGTGGCATCTTTGTGGAAGGTAGTATCATTTCCCCTCAAGCCTTTGGGCGCTTCTATTTTACTAATGATGTTTGCCGCCCAGAAGATTAAGGGGGGAGGAATAGAAAAACCAGGGGGTTATTTGCTCGGTTGGTCGCTGACAATTTTACTGTTGGCAAGTACACCAGCGATCGCCTACTTTTTGGTCAGGGTACCCATAGCAACATTAGGATATACCAACTTAGCAACACAGGAATTTATTCAGGATTCTAGAGTAGTTTCATCCATGAGACCCAATACTAATTCTGTAGAGGCTCTGGTGGCATTGCGACCAGCAACTGCACCCCCGATAATTTCTGATGTGGTGGGGAATAATATCTTGTTCAATCAAGAACAAAGTCATACAAATATAGCCTTTAATTCTTTGGGTGTGAATGTTTCACCTTACCTAGCCCAAACTCGTCCAGACAGCACTCGCGGCTTGCGAATTGAGGACTTTGTACCTAGTGCAGAAACCCTGCAACTGACAACCCAAGTATGGGAAAGTTATCTCAACCAGATTTACTTTTTCTTGCGTGGTGACCAAGCACCTCGCTAAAGCTGAAAGTGCAAAAATAGGAATCACCGAATAATGAACCACAGATATTTGATCATATTTATCCGTCAGCATCTGTGGTTTAATCTGAAAAATATTGACTTGCTGCTTGATTGGCTTCTCTATTCGCTAAAGTAGGATAGGGCGGATTGCTGAAATTCCCATAACATCAGAGATTTATCAGCAGTTGATCCCCAGGATAATTAAGTTGCAATATCGCTTTAATGGCAGAATCTCGACGACTGGCTAAAATCGGTGCTTATTTACGTCCCCATTGGCGGGAAACTACATTAGGCATTCTTGCTTTATTATCTGTCAATGGGCTGGGTGTTTATATTCCCTGGTTGATTCGTTCAGCCATTGACCAACTTTCGGCTAGCTTTAATTTCAACCAAATATTATATTATGTAGTCCCAATTGTCTTGCTCACTTCCGCCATGTGGCTCATCCGTATGGCTTCGCGGATTTGGCTGTTTGGGGTGGGGCGACAGGTAGAATTTGACCTGAAACAACGCATTTTTGAACACCTACTCAAGCTGGAACCCGCTTATTTTGTCACTAATACTGCTGGAGATTTAATTAATCGGGCCACCAGTGATGTAGACAACGTGAGGAGGTTGGTGGGTTTTGCTGTACTGAGTTTAGCAAATACTATCTTTGCCTATGCTCTCACCCTACCAGTAATGTTAAGAATTAGTGTCAATCTTACACTGGCTTCTTTGGCTGTGTATCCTTTCATGTTCTGGTTAGTACATCTATTTAGCAATCGTCTCCGTAAGGAGCAAGCTGTAGTACAAGAAGAACTATCCGACATCAGTGAACTAATTCAAGAGGACATTAGCGGTATTGCTCTAATTAAAATCTACGCCCAAGAAGACAATGAGCGTCGAGCTTTTGGTCAAAAGAACCAGCAGCTATTGGCGGCTAACCTACAACTGGCTAAAAGCCGCAATATACTGTTTCCTTTAATTGGTGGTTTAGCTAATCTCAGTTCTCTGGTAATCATCTGGCTGGGAAGCTTACAAATCTCTACGGGAACTCTGGCTGTAGGAGATTTTTTGGCCCTGCTGATTTATGTAGAACGTTTAGTGTTTCCCACAGCTTTATTAGGTTTTACGATTACAGCTTATCAACGTGGTGAAGTGAGTATTGACCGCCTGGAGTCTATTCTGTCTGTAACACCGAAAATTCAAGACGCACCCGATACTGTACATTTGCCCAAGAATGAGATTAAAGGAGAAATCAGGGCTATTAATCTCAACTATACCTACCCTGGTGCCAGTACTGCGGCTTTAGATAATATCAGCTTTACTATTTTTCCTGGGGAAACACTGGCCATTGTCGGGGCCATTGGTTCTGGTAAATCAACTTTAGCTAATGCCTTACCGCGTTTGTTAGATATTCCACCGGGGCAATTGTTCCTCGATGATGTCGATATTACTAAGATATCATTGGCGGATTTACGTCAGTCCATTGCCTATGTTCCTCAAGATAGTTTTTTGTTTAGCACTACAATTAAGAATAATATCCGCTACGGTGACCCAGTCGGTGAATTACAACTCATAGAGGATGTTGCTAAAATAGCCCAAATTGATGGCGAAATTAGGAATTTTCCCCAGGAATATGAAACCATTGTGGGGGAGCGGGGTATAACTCTTTCTGGAGGTCAACGACAACGTACCGCCTTAGCTAGGGCGATGTTGGTGGAGGCTCCAATCCTAATTTTAGATGATGCCCTTTCCAGTGTAGATAATCAAACTGCTACAAAAATCATACGTAATCTTACGAGTAAAGGCAGTCGCAAAACCATAATTTTCATCACTCATCAGCTATCGGCGGCGGCGACGGCTGACCGGATTTTTGTGATGGATAAGGGCAAAATTGTCCAAATAGGCAATCACTCAGAACTATTGCAAACAGATGGTCTTTACAAAAAATTGTGGCATCAGCACCAGGTAGAAGAGTTACTACATTGAATTTCAACCACAGACACAGACAATCTACATCTGTGGTTGATTTTTCTGATTTCAGACTAACTACTCAAAGCCTTCAAGAAGCGTTGTAAACTCTTCAACACACTCGGCTTTTTCGCCGGTACACCATCCTGAAGTGTTTGTGGTTGTCCTTGGATGACAATCATATCCAACTCATCACCTGTTGGTCTTTTGGGTAATTCCGCCACTTTTTCATATTCGCCATTTGTTTCTACCCAGACCTCCCATAGTCCAGGATAGCAGCGAAATACAGCAGTGGTATCATCCACAGGACGCAGGTAGTAACAAGATTCAATGGTACTAATAAAACGCTGGCGGGTTTGCCTAGCTGTATAACCAATACCCACAACCCCAGAATCTTCCAGGCGGGGATTTAACATCACAAAAGGGCGATCGCCTATCTCTTCGCATAACTTTTCCACCTGGGGAACTTCTACAGAGGAGGGGGAAATAAATAAGAAAATTTGATCATCTGGGTGAATTTTCGATTGTAGGGAGGCCGCCCTACCTGTACCGATATCCAAAATTGTAAATGGTGTATCCTGCCAATCACGGTTAGCCAGGGCCGCAGCACCTGCATCGGCAAAGAAAACTTTCAGACGGGAATCATATTTGGCAAACACCGGCAAAAATTCCGCCGCCACGGGCATCAGTTTTAGTTCTGGGAACAGAAAATCAACTTGTAAGCGAGTGTACCCGTCTGTAAGGGCGGCTTGGGTGGCCATGCGAGATTGAGCGATGGCTTCTTCCAGACTTTTGGGAAGTTCAGGCATAGTTTATATATGAATCTAGCTTCTACTTCCATTGTTTCAGTCTTTTTGGCAACGGCAACACCAGAGTTTTTTACTTACTTACTAAATTAATGAGTAAATAATAACTTTTTATATTACAGTATTCATATTCCCATCTAAAAAAATACATTGGCATTCTGGATATAATCCGATAGAATTAATACATAATGAATAAATTACTTTAAATAACACGAAAGCAGCTTAATTATGTAATTCTAGTGCTATGAACAGTTAAAACCAGCACCGAGAAAATGCTTTTGGAAGTGTAAATATAGGGTGCAAGTATATGGAGCTATTGGAGTACCAAGTTAAAGAGTGGTTTGGGAAAATAGGCATTCCCGTATTGCCTTCCCAACGAATTGACCATCCTACAGATTTGAAAAGGTTAAAAATTCCCTACCCGATTGTACTGAAGTCCCAAGTATACACGGGAGAAAGGGCGAAAGCTGGTGGGGTGAGGTTTGTAGAAACAACAATTGACGCGATCGCAGCGGCACAGACTATATTTAATTTGCCAATTTGGGGCGAGTTACCGGAAGTTATACTAGGAGAATCCCAGTATATAGGGGAAAAAGAATTTTATCTAGCAGTAGTCTTAGATACTGCTGTGTGCCGACCAGTGCTTTTAGGCGGCACAGAAGCGGATATCGACTGGGAATCCCCAGGGCAAAAAATGCATCACGTTGTGGTTGAACAGGAATTTTCTCCTTTCTATGCGCGGCGACTGGCGTTAAAAATGGGTTTACGCGGAAAATTAATCCAGTCTGTCAGCTCTGTAGTTGACAAAATGTATCAGTTATTTATCCAAAAAGACTTGGATTTGGTGGAAATTAGTCCCTTGTCCGTAAATGCTTCAGGTGAAGTTATGGCTCTCAATGGTAAAGTCAGTATCAATGAACGGGCGATCGGCCGCCATCCAGATTTGGAGGAAATAGCTGTAAAAACAGCTAACCGTCATGGTAGAAGTACCATCAACCCTCAGTTAGGTAATTGGGATGGTTTAGAACTGCATGGTAAAATTGGCATTTTGGCTAATGGTACTGGTTCGATGATGGCTACCTTGGATTTAGTCACTAGTGCAGGTGGTAAACCTGGTAGTTGTCTGAATCTGCGCCATGCTTTGCTCACAGATGTTTCACCGACAACTTTCTGCGATCGCCTTGCTAAAGGTTTAAATTTTTTAGCCGCTGACAAGAGTGTTCAAGTTATACTACTCAACCTGATCGGTGGTGTAACTGAGACTAAGGAAGTAGCGCAAATCATTAGCAATTTTCTGCAGCAGGACAACCGCGAAGTTCAATCAGCAAGTGTAGCTTGTAGCACCAAAACTCGCCGAGGACATCATTTTCCGCGTTTGGTTGTCCGCATTGCTGGATCTGAGTTCGCTGCGGCTCAAAAATTGTTAGGGCGATTAAATACTAAACCTGATGCTCTGATAGTACTGGAAAATTTAGATGAGGCAGTGGCAACATCTGTGAGTTTTACCAAACGTGATGGGTAAAGCCTTTGGTTTTTTCTGGTTTACTTACTCATGAGGTCAGAATTTTTTCACCACAGATGTAGAGGCCTTAGCGGACTCCTGTAGGGTACACAGATGAACTAAAATGTTTTATGAACTTAACACCAGATAGTAAGGTATTAATTGAGGGCTTTTCTGAATTTATTTCAGCAAATCATATTGCTCAAATGCAAGCTTATGGTACAAATTTGGTTGCTGGTGTCAATCCCGGATGTGGTGGACAGCAACTGTACAATCTGCCAATCTTCGATTTAGTGGAAGAGGTGGTGGAAGAATTCGGCGCAATTGATACGGCAATTATCTGCGTACATCCGTACCAAGTTTTAGATGCAGCCTTAGAAGCGATCGCCTCTCATATCAGTCAGATAATTATCATTTCCGGTGGGGTACCACCTTTGGATATGGTGCAATTACTGCGTCATTCAGAAGCAGGAGAAACCTTAATAGTAGGTCCCAACAGTCCGGGAATTATCGTACCGGGTAAAATTCTTTTGGGTACTCAACCCAGTGAATTATATACACCCGGCCCGGTGGGAATAGTTAGCCGCAGCAGCACCCTCACATACGAGGTTGCTTGGGAACTAACTAAAGCTGGTTTAGGACAATCCATTAGTGTTAGTATTGGTAGTGATGCGATCGTCGGTTCATCCTTTCTGCAATGGCTGCAAATTCTCGATGAAGATGAAACCACACAAGCGATCGTTTTAGTCGGTCAACCCGGTGGCGATAGTGAAGAAGCAGCAGCAAAGTATATTGCTGAAGCCATTGATAAACCAGTCATTGCTTATATTGCAGGTAGACACGCACCAAGACCAAAAAATTGGCGACAAAGTGGTACCTTGGCTACAGTTATTGGACGTGAGCCTAATTTTGGCACCGCACAAAGTAAATTAGCTGCTTTTGAAGCCGCAAAAGTGACTGTTGCTGAACGTCTTTCTCTGATTCCAGAATTGGTTAAAAAGGCGATGAAGTCTTGATTGAGTAAATATCACATAGTTTCCTCGTACCTTCCTAACAATTGGCGGATGTAATCATATCCATCCACACCAATAATCGCAATCATTTTGGTGCGATTTTGCTGTAGTAGATGTTGGAAAGCTTCGTCTCCTATTTGACCCCGTAAAATTGCCAGTAACCCTGCTGGTTGTCTCCATTCACTAGAAGCAATTTGCTCTAACAGATACATTCCTAAGCTACCAGTATAAATAGCTTTTTCTGAGTTTTGTAAGTTATAATAAGCTTCAGATAAGTAAGCTAAATTCCGACCCTGGAGATATAAATCTCCAGCAACTTGGGCTGTTTTAAACCCATTTTCTAAATAGGGAATTGCCGCGGATGATTGACCGATAACTAAATAGGCAATACCTAAGCTACTAAAACATAGAGCTTTACTTTGAATATCGCCTAATTGTTCTGATAACTTTAACCCTTGTTCTAAATAATTAATAGCTGTTTCATAAACCTCTGTTTCTCTTTGTTCTAGCTGTTGCGCCTCCATAACTTGGCTGTAACCTAAATTTACCAGCGCATTGGCTTGTGCTGTCCTTTCCCCTCCTTGGCGACTGAGCATTAATGCTCGTTGACTGTAGTTAATGGCCTGAGCATAATTTTTCTGTTGTACATAGGTACGACTCAGGTGGTTGAGATTGGCCAGTTCACAGGGGAGGTCGCCGGCGTTTCTAGCAATCTCCAGTGCTTGCTGGTGAAACGCAATAGAACGCTCATATTGTCCTAAAGCCCGTTGTGAATAGCCTAAAAGGGTGATAATTCTAGCTTTTTGCTGATTTCCCTCTACTCGTCGCAGTGGTTCATCGAGATAATCCAAAGCATCCCGTAAGTAACCACCAGAAAAAGAGGCAAAAATGCCCCCATACAGGGGAAAATAGGGACGCTGGGCAAAGTGGCGCAGGATCTGGAGCATAACCAGAGAGCAACCATGACTGTATATGGGTTGATGATTAAAACCAGTTGCTAACTGGCTCCAAATGACTGCAAAGGTTAAAAATGTAGAAATCGATAACTTTGATCCTGCTTGGACATTGTAAGCCTGTTGGTCAAACCAGTTAACTAAACCTCGTTGCAGGTATTGTAAAATTAATCCTAGTTCTACCCACTCACTCAGGCTGATACTACCTTGCTGTTGTGCAAATTCCCACACAGATTGTTCCCTGGCTAGGGCGCGAAACAGTGATTGACATACACTACTATTAACCTGCTTTGCCCAAGTTGCCCAAGGACCACTTTCTGTGGGAACCCCACCAAAACCTAATTGTTGATTGCTTTCATACATCCAGCTAACTAGGTGATCTTGCAGTCGTTCCCAATTAGCTAAACCGCAGGTAATTCCCTGGGATATTTCCTGTAAGTCAGTATCTACCTGAGCAAATTGTTGTAAACCGCTGGCTAACTGCTTTGTTGACTGTATATTTAGTGGTTGCTTTTGATTGGGGTCGATAACACGTAAAAAAATCGTCAGACGTTCATCTGTAGCGGCCGTGGTAATTTCTTTAATTGCGCTTGCGATCGCTTCTGTGGTTTGATAGTGCTGGGAATATCTTTGCCATTGAGTTTGAATAGTTTTCACCGCTCTCAATTTGCGGTTGGCTTTGGCTTTTTTGAGTTCATCTGTTTGGGTATCCACTTGGCTTTGAATGCTACTGAGGCGATCGCTCAATACCAGTTCAAATATTTCTCCTGTTCCCGCCTTAATTTTTTTCTGCAATATTTGATATACCATTTCTACAGAGCTAATTTTGCCCTGGAGGGTAGATTCGACAATTTCATCAATTAAAGCGAGATAGCTATCCCGTATTGGCACAGATTCAGACACTTTAGCTCCTGGGGAAGGTAAACCCCTATTCTAACAAAATCGCCGTTAATCCCCAGGGGTCACCAACTGGGCAGCAGAATTAAAGAACTGATGATACAATCCTCTGGTGACTAAAATACTTGTCAGCAAGTTAGCCATGGCCACCATAAAGATAATTACAATTTCGTAGTATACAGCATCAAGGGGACTAATTCCGGCGATTAACTGTCCCGTGGTGATTCCCGGAATAGCCACCATACCCATGAGCATCATTTGATTGAGAGTTGGTAAAAATGCGCTTCTAATGGCTTGTTTCCGGTATTGGCTAACTGCTTGCTGGGGAGTCGCACCTAAGCTCAAGTGTGTTTCTATTTCCACATACTGTGAGTTCAGAGTGCTAACAAGACGTTCCCCGGCGATCGCCGCTGCATTCATCGCATTACCTAATACTATCCCTGCTAGAGGAATTACATAACGGGGTTCATACCATCTGTCCGGTTGAATAATCAAGAAGTTAGTATAAATAACCGTCAAAGCTGTACTAATTAAAATTGCGCCCCATACCAAAGGTAAAACCAGGGGAATTTTCACACTGATGCGATTTCTGGCCACCATAGCTGTAATAGTTAAGATTACTGCTAAAATCGCCAAAACTCCCCAAACATTATCTAAAGCAAAGATGAAGTCTAAAACGTATCCTAATACGAGTAGTTGTAAGATAGTTCTACCGGCAGCCATGGCTAAGTTTAACTCTAATCCTAACCTTTCCCAGGTAGATAAACCGATGGCTATAGCCATCAATCCCACCGCAATCACTAAATCAACCAAATCCAGCTTAATTAAATCCTGCATAGGTTATTCATCTCCCACAGACTGAGCGCTTAACAATGATATTCTCAACCATACAATAATTCCAGTAAAAACCCAGCTTTGATGGGTATCCGTGGCGACATCTTGACCAAGTTGTTTGATAAAATTGAACAAGCGTAAAAATTGGCTGTCCCAGTGCATCCTTTGTATTTTCAGAGCAAATGAAAACTTATGATCCAGAGCCTAAATTCCGTCCCTGCCTTTGATATTCAGCACCAATACGCTACTATTGCAGCAGAAGTAAGCGCAGCCGTTTTAGAAGTTTTAACTTCTGGGCGTTATATTGGTGGCCCTGTAGTAGAAAGCTTTGAGCAACAGTTTGCTGCCTATCATGGGACTAATCATTGTATAGCTTGCAACTCAGGTACTGATGCTCTCTACTTAGCTCTACGAGCTCTGGAAATTGGTACAGGTGATGAAGTGATTACCACACCTTTTACCTTTGTGGCCACGGCTGAAGTTATTAGTGCGGTGGGTGCAACACCAATTTTTGTGGATATTGATAGTAATACTTTTAATATTGACTTGCAGCAAGTAACCGCAGCTATTACACCTAAAACCAAAGCAATCATCCCGGTGCACTTATTTGGTCAACCGGTAGATATGACAGCACTGATGGCCATCGCTAAGTCTCACAATTTAGCAGTGATTGAAGATTGCGCTCAAGCCACAGGTGCAACCTGGGATCATCAAAAAGTTGGTAGCATAGGAGATATTGGCTGCTTTAGTTTCTACCCTACTAAGAATCTTGGCGGGTGCGGTGACGGTGGAGCCATTACTACCAATGATCCTCAACTAGCAGCAAAATTGCGGATACTCAAAGAACATGGGCAGAAAAATCGCTATTACTACGAAGAAATTGGTATAAATAGTCGCTTAGATAGTCTGCAAGCCGCTATTTTGCAAATTAAACTCCGTTATCTTGATACTTGGAATCACCAACGACGCGCGATCGCCGCTTATTACCAGCAGTTTCTCAGTCAAATTCCAGATATTATTGTCCCCCAAGAACTACCCAGGGGGTTGAGTGTATGGAATCAGTATACTATTCGCATTTCTAGCACTGAGGGAATAGTGCGCCCCAACTACCGAGACTGGGTGCGGGGTCAACTCCAAGAACGGGGGGTAAATTCCATGGTTTATTATCCCCATCCTTTACATTTACAGCCAGTATATCAATATTTAGGCTATCAGCCGGGACAATTACCAGTAGCTGAGTTAGCTTGTAATCAGGTGTTATCTTTACCCATGTTCCCAGAACTCACCCAGTTACAGCAAGACCAGGTGGTTTATGCTCTGAAAGACAGCTTGGGGTAGAAAAGTATTACTCAGAGGTTGTTTGATAAGTTTTCAACAGGTAATTTTCATCACATCATTACCCCATTTAATTCATTAAATCCAGTCACCTTTCCCTTATCAAGGGAAAGGTGAGGGTGGGGTCAAACAATAGTTGATACACTAATCATAACTTGACAAACATCCTCTTAGAATTATGTAATCAATACTGGACACAAACCGAATAAGACCCTCAATATGGCGAAGATTTTATTTTGCACTAATTTGTAATTCAACTCGTTGTCCAAGTACCGCTAAAGTCCTTTCCATTGTAGATAATTTTGTAGCATGGTGGGGATCTAGAATACGTCTGACTTCCTTTTCATGGATATTAAGAATAGATGCAAGTTCAACCTTACTCATACCCTTCTCACGCATTGCTAAATATAGTGCAGCTTTTAATGCTGTCTGCGCTGGTACTGCTACTAAATACTCCCCATTTTTGGGTTGTGATGGCTGGGGTATTTCTAACTTATCATCAATATGCACAGCGATGGATTCTTCTAAGCAATCAGCAGCTTCATTTAGTGCTTGTTCTAGAGAATCTCCTTGAGTAATAGCTTCTGGTAAATCACGAAATGTCACCACAAAGCCACCATCTTTTTCATCAGCAGTCAAGAGGGCTGGATACACAAATCGAGTCATAATTATCCCAGTATTAAAGTTCATGTTCTTCAATTCCCAGTTGATTTAACATCGCTTTGAAAGTGCCAGTTTTTAATTCATCTTTCGGGTTGCGAACTATGGTAAAACAATCTCCAAAATACAATGTTACGTGGCTTCCTTTACCGCGTTTTTGGTCAACGTAGGCTTCAATCCGACGCTCTTTTGCTAACTTTTTGACTTTTCTAATAAACTCACTCCCTTTCATAACCATATTATCGGACAATTTTATCCGATGGTCAAGGAAAAAACTGTAGTAGATATAGGAATCCGATTTGATAGCCTACTTACTTGGATAAGATGGATTCATAGCTCTCGTAACGCGGTCATACTTAAGTATTTTTTCTAGTGACAGCATACCGTTACGTCGGCTTTCTTACTTTTCAGACATCCTCTTAGACAACGGATAGACTTATCAAGTCATGCTACCCACATTTCTAGCACTATCTTAGGGCAACACGGCACACCCGCCCCAGGGATTGCTCCTTTATGTACAGCATTAAATATTCCCATTTCCTTTGCTGGTGATGATTTTATTTCCCCAAAGGTTGACTGCTCAATTGTAGAACTTATTTGAGTCCCACCTAGTCCATGGCCTCAGCGCTGCTGCTTTAGCAGCAACGCATAGGTACAGATGCAATTATTCCCTGAGAATCAGAGGTGAAGTTAAATAATTGCTCTGCTGTTAGCACTAGCTAAAGCTTCAACTAAACCCCGCACCGCAGCAATCATCGCCACTTCACTGTTAAGTTGATTAATTGCAGAACCAACACCAACCCCAGCAGCACCAGAAGCTATAGCTAAAGGTGCGGTGACGCTGGAAATACCCGAAGCACACAGTACAGGTACCCAAACAGCACGGGAAATTTCATAAGCTGCGGCTAAAGTGGGGGCTGCTTTTTCAATTAACCCCAAAGTTCCAGGGTGTGTAGGTTGACTGCTGGTACCGCCTTCGGTTTGGATAATATCTGCGCCCGCCTTGACTAGTTCCTCTGCTAGATGTACTTGTTGATCTAGTTCTAGGATGTGGGGAACTGTCACAGATAGGGTAATTTCTGGTAACAGGGCGCGGGTTTGGTGAGTCAGTGCTAAAACTTCCTCAGCGGTAAATTTCCGTCCTTGGGCGTAAAAACTATCAAAATTACCAATTTCAATTAAATCTGCACCAGCGTTGACCGCTAAGACAAACTTTTCTGGTTCAACTGCTGATACACAAACCGGTAAATTAATCAAGTTTTTAGCCATCTGGACTAAATCAGCATCGGCGGCAATATCGACAAAAGTCGCACCACCGAGTTCAGCTGCTTTGATAGTAGCAGCTACGCGATCGCGATCAAAGTTATTCAACCCGCTAATAACTTTGAGGACACGGCGGTCAGCAAAGGCACTTTGGAGAGTAGAATGGGGATAGATTGTCATAGTTTTTCTATTCAGGAAGAAATCAGACCTATTTTAACGTTACTGAGTTACTAGTAATCGGAGATCCGGGAAAATCCCCTGTTTAACCCAGAAAAAACTTTACCGAGGTTTTAGAGATCGGGGTCATGACTGACATTAGCGCGATCGCAGTTTCTTCGGGAACCATTGGTAAACTCCAAGAGTGGTTAGTTTCAAGTTTTGCAGCCCAGGTATTGCGTCAAAGCAGGTATCCTGTAAAGTTTTTCCCTTGGACGTGATCACTAATTGCTCAACTGGTTTGCGCCCCATTCCCTCTTAAGATAAAAATATCAAAAAATATCAAGTCGCCAGAATTTTACGGAACCAAACATGAGTAGTATTTGGGAAATTGATTTTTACTCTCGTCCAATTTTAGATGAAAAGCAGAAAAAAGTTTGGGAAGTCTTAATATGCGAAAGTCCGTCGGATATTCGCACCAAACCGGAATCTTTATTTCGTTATGCCCAAGTATTGTCCCAGTACTCAGGTAAATTCGGTTTGGTTGCGGACGGCGTTACAGGAGGCCATTGACAAGGCTGGGGAAGCACCAATCAAAATCCGCTTCTTTCGCCGTCAAATGAACAATATGATCACTAAAGCTTGTCAGGATGCGGGTATCCCCGCTCAAGCTAGCCGCCGGATTTTAGTTCTCAATCAATGGTTGAAACAGCGAATGGAGGAGGTTTATCCTCAAGAACCCGGATATCAACAGGGAACCAATGCATCGGTGCGTTTAGACAGCCCTTTACCCCAACGGTTACCGGATGCTTTAGAGGGCGAACAATGGGCATTTGTGAGCCTACAAGCTGCTGAATTTGCTGATATGCCAGAGTGGGATATTGGTTTTGGTGAGGCTTTTCCCTTAGAACTGGCCAATGTCTCCGCAGAAACTCGCATTCCTGGCGTATTAATTTTTTCACCCAGAGCCTTACCTATAGCCGGGTGGATGTCCGGTTTAGAGCTGGCTTGCTTGAACTTTGACACTAAACAAGGGCAAAGATTAATTTTAGAAACTGGTGCTACTGAAAGTTGGATTTTGGCTAATATCAACAACCCCCAAACTTTAGCAGAAGCCAAAGGTTACGAAAAAGCCAAACAAGAAGCTAATGGAGTGCATTTTATTGGTGTCCAGTCTGATCCTCAAGCAGAATCTTTTACCGGATTTTGGCTGCTGCAAAATTTAAATTTGGGCTAATTTAAATCTGGGCTAATTGGGGGGGGATTTTTGACAAAGAAAAAAACATAATATCAGTATATATTCATACAACCAGATAATTTTAGCAAAATTTTCTCGGTGCAGACAACGCGGATAGGTACCAATGATTTGGGATAATTATCTGCGTTGATTCATTTGCTCGCTGACAAATCCAAACACGACAATTGATCGAGGGTCATGGGTTCTGAAAATTTCTCACAAGACACCCTAGCAGAACATCTGCTAGAACTAGCTATTAAATCGGGAGCGGAAGCAGCAGAGGTCTATCAGTCGCGATCGCTTTCTCGTCCTGTCTTTTTTGAAGCTAACCGTCTCAAACAGGTAGAAACCAGCGAATCTGAAGGTACAGCACTACGACTATGGCGCGATGGGCGACCGGGACTAACCGTAGCTTATGGTTGTGTCTCTCCACAAGCAATGGTAGAACGCGCTCTAGCCTTAAGTCGTATCAGTATACCGGAACCAGTAGATTTAGTCAATAATTATCGGCCAAATTACCCAGATATAGGTCACTCTGTATCCTTAGAAGTATTAGTAAATTGGGGGAGAGAGGCGATCGCTCTCATCCGTGATGTCTATCCCGATGTGCTTTGCAACAGTGACTGGGAATGTGATGTGGAAACTACCAGACTTTGTAATAGTGTAGGTTTAGATTGTTACTACACTGACACTACTCTCAGCTCCTACATGGCTGCGGAATGGGTCAAGGGCGATGATTTTTTGAGTGTGGCTGATGGAGAAACCCAGAGGGATATTCTGCACCCGCAAAAATTAGCTGATCAAATTTTACAAAGACTAGATTGGTCTATAAACAACGTCCCACCCCCCATGGGTAGGGTTCCCGTCTTGTTTACCTCTAAGGCTGCGGATATGCTTTGGGGAACCGTACAAGCGGCTTTGAATGGTAAGCGGATTTTAGAATTAGCTTCCCCCTGGGTAGAACGCCTAGGTCAACAAGTCATCTCCCCCAGTCTCACCCTCTACCAAGATCCCCAAGCAGGTCCCTATAGTTGTCCTTTTGATGATGAGGGTATTCCCACTACTACTGTAGTTTTTATCCAAAACGGAATTTTACAGAATTTCTATTGCGATCGCACCACAGCCAACAAACTGGGTATTAATACCACCGGTAATGGGTTTCGTCCTAGTTTTGGCAGTTATCCTAGTCCTGGCTTATTTAATTTCTTGATTCAACCTGGTTCGGCATCGCTACAAGAACTAATTCATCAAATGGATGAGGGCATAATTGTAGATCAAATGCTCGGTGGTGGCAACGGTATTTCTGGTGACTTTTCCATTAATGTTGATTTGGGCTATCGGGTCAAAAACGGTGAGATCATTGGGCGTGTTAAGGATACCATGGTGGCAGGTAACGTTTACACAGTTCTCAAACAACTAGTAGCATTAGGTAGTGACGCAGATTGGAATGGGTCTTGTTATACCCCATCCTTGATAGTAGAAGGATTATCTACAATTGGTAAAGTGTATTGAAAAACCATGATTAGATTTAGCCAGGGGTTCCACTCTCCTGGCAAGGAGAAACCACCGATTCTCAACCTGAATAGGTTTATCAGTGTTTATCAGTCCATAATAGAAAAACAAGTCCACAATATTTGATTAGAGACTAGATTTTCTGCGTCTAGTGTCTAATGACTAAGCATCTGCTGATATTGATATTTTCATATGGGCCTTTCTATTCTGACTCAGCGCCTTCGTATCTGGTTGCAACCCACAAGAGGTTTAGCGATCGCGGAGGCTTGTATTATTGGTCTTGTAGCGGCCTTTGGTGCGGTATGCTTGAAAATGGGAGCGGGATGGTTGGGTACTTGGCGGGTACAGACCACTCAAATTGTGCCACCATGGTTGTTCTTACCTACCATTGGTATGAGCTTTGGGTTCATAGCCGGGTATTTAGTCAATAGATTTGCGCCAGAAGCTTCAGGTAGCGGTATCCCCCAAGTTAAAGCCACCCTTGCTAATGTACCAATTAGACTATCCTGGCAAGTGGCAATTATCAAGTTAGTTACTGCCATCATTACCCTTGGTTCCGGGTTGAGTTTAGGGCGACAAGGGCCCACAGTTCACGTAGGCGCGGGTTTAGCAGCAGGGATGAGTAACTGGGTTCCCACTTCCCCAGACCATCGCCGTCAGATGATTGCAGCTGGTGCCGGTGCTGGTTTAGCTGCGGCTTTTAATGCCCCCATTGCTGGTGTATTATTTATTGTCGAGGAATTACTCCAGGATTTATCAGGGCTGACTTTAGGAACCGCCATTATTGCTTCCTTTATTGGTGGTGTAGTCTCCCGGTTGTTGGGTGGGGGGAGTTTACAACTCAACCTAGAATTGCTGCAATACTCTAGTAACTTCTCCTTACCAGAAATTCCCTTTTTTTTGGTATTGGGAATTTTAGCCGGGTTACTGGGTGCATTATTTAACCGTGGCATTATCACTAGTATTAAAATTTATCAAACTCTCCATCTCAGCTTACCGTTGAAAATGGCTATAGCTGGTTTTATTTCAGGGTTAGTAGTGGCAATACTTCCAGAATCTTTCCGTAATTATGCCGGGTTAAGGGAGTATATGATTATTAGCGAAGCTAATATACCTTTTGCCGCGATCGCCTTTTTATCTCAATTTCTCCTCACTCTCATTGCGTTCGGTTCCGGTGCGCCTGGGGGGTTATTTGCACCTAGTTTGATTTTGGGTTCTTGTTTAGGACATCTGGTAGGTGTATCCGCCTCTTACTTCTTAGCCGTGGACTCACCCACCACCTACGCTTTGGCTGGTATGGGAGGGTTTTTTTGTGCAGTTTCTAAAGTACCCATTACAGCCATTGTAATTGTGTTTGAAATGACTACAGATTTCAATTTGGTCTTACCCTTAATGATTGTATCTGTAGCTGCTTACTTAGTTTCCGACAAAGTAATTCCGGGGTCCCTCTACGACAAACTATTACAGCTAAAAGGGATCACTATTACTAAAGCAGTTTCCAACGAGGGGATATTAGGGAAATTAACAGCCAATGATGTCATGCAGCATCGAGTAGAAACCCTGGATGCAGACATGACATTAGAAGCAACAATGCAAGTATTTTCTCGTTCCCATCATCGCGGTTTTCCAGTGGTAGAGGAGGGTAAACTGGTAGGAATGATTACACAATCGGATTTAGTGACTAAGCGCGATAGTGACTCCTACATCCTAGACCAGAGCCAACCCCCACAGAAGGTACTATTAAAGTCTATTATGCAGCCCTCCCCCATGACAGTACAACCCAAGGATAACCTCAGTCATGTGTTGTATTTGCTGGATAGGTATCAAATTAGCCGCCTACCAGTAGTAGAAGGGAGAAAGTTAATTGGAATTATTACCCGTGCAGATATTATCCGCGCCCAAGCTGAACACCTCAACCATGGGAACGTGAGTAAAGCACATACGGAACCTTCTTATTTAGTTTATCAAACGCGATCGCCCAATATTGGCAGAGGTAGATTATTGATACCAATAGCCAATCCCCACACCGCCGCTATCCTCTTAGAAATGGCCGCCGCTATTGCCCGCGATCGCCACTATGAAATAGAATGTGTACAAATCATTTTAGTATCCCGTCACACTTCGCCATCAGAAACACCAGTCAGAACAGTTCACAGTCGCCGCCTACTACGCCAAGCGGAAGTTTTAGCCAAAAAGTGGAAAATTCCCCTACACACCCAAATTAGAGTCGCCCACGACCCCGCCCAAGCCATATTAGAAACCATCAACGAACGACACATCAACCTGATTTTAATGGGGTGGAAAGGTCAAACCTCCACCCCAGGGCGGATTTTTGGCAATGTTGTAGATACCATCATTCGCCAGGCCACCTGCGATGTGATGTTAGTCAAACTGGGGAAAATTTCCCCTTCCCCATTTCCCCCATCTGTTCAACTCCTGAGCGAACCACAATTAACCCCCTCTACCTCTCCTCAATTTAACCGTTGGTTGGTGACAATGGTCGGCGGTCCCAATGCGACAGCGGCGATTAAACTCTTACCCGCTTTAGCCACCTTGGGAGATTATCCATATATTCGCCTCACCCAAGTGTTTAAACCCTCCCAGTTACAACCAGATATGACGGTTTTAGAACAAGCCATCCGCGTCTTAATGGGTCGTCGTCAGTTATCCAGTCATGTGGTTGCTATCCCCCTACAAGCTGACTCCGTAGCGGAAGGAGTGATTAACCTGGTAAAAGACGACGATTATGATGTAGTGGTTTTAGGAGCTTCCCGTGAGGGGTTATTACAGCAAGCAGTACAAGGTAATATCCCCGAAGCGATCGCCTCTGGGGTAGACTGTACAGTAATTTTAGTCAGAGGCGCTATTAGTAGCTAAAGTCTGAAAAGTTATGATTTCGGTGTTCCCCATTCCCCAATCCTTCGGTGTTCCCTGTTCCCTATTCCCTATTCCCTGTTCCCTATTCCCTATTCCCTATTCCCTGTTCCCTATTCCCTATTCCCTATTCCCTGTTCCCCGTTCCCTGTTCCCTGTTCCCTATTCCCTATTCCCTGTTCCCTGTTCCCTGTTCCCTGTTCCCTAAGATAAAAATTACCTGTTGAAAAATTATCAAACAACCTCTTAACAGCAATAATTATGAGCCGAAATCATGGCTTGATAGTATCAGTTAGTTATTAGTAGTGCATTAAACCAGAGATTATAATCATCATAAATAGCATGATTTATGTACGTTATTCATGTTTCATCATCTGGAAAATCATCAATAAATCAGAGATGATAGTTACAGAAACAGGTAAACACCTGATTCCCATACCATACCGCATTTACTCACCTAAATTATTACTTCTTCAATATAGTACAGTAACTAAGAACCAAGATATTCTCCAAACAGCAGGGTGTAATTTCTACACCCTGCTTTTATTTATTGATATTCATCCCACCAGACCTTAATAATGATTAGTGCAATCTCCACTCATGGGGGTTGACAGTTAACTCTTAGCAGTCAATCTAGGGATTTTTCCCTGCTTATATACAAAAAGTATCTTAATAGCAATAATTATGAACCGAAATCATGGCTTGATAGTATCAGTTAGTTATTACTCTTCTCTTAAACCTTGATTTTTCCGTTATTAAAATGATGATCAATAGCATTATTTATGTACGTTATTCATGTTTCATCAGCTTGAAAAGCCTAAATAAATCAGGGATTATAGTTACAGAAACAGGCAAGAGCCTGATTCCAAAAACAAACACAAAAACATAGCATTTACTAGGAGAAAGTAAATCATGGTTAACATCACAATTCAAAACCTAGAAGTTGAATCTACTGCATTGAATCAAGTTTCCCCCGGCGAAATGGAAAAAGTTATCGGTGGATGGACGGATTATACCGTTGCTATAGGACGGCTCGCAGGTGCACAACTATTAACTGATTTCGCTATGCTTATGGGAAATATGATTCAAAGCTATCTAGGGACTGGTACATATTCTTGGTATGAGTGCCATGACAAATATGAGTATTGCAAAGGTGAGTAATTTAAGTCAAATTAGCTAATTTTGATTAAAAAAACAGGGTGTAATTTTTACACCCTGTGTTATTTATTAACTAGACATTTCACTTCTGAAGGTGAGTGAAGCGCAGGACATACATAAGTTACCAAAACCAAAGCACCGCATTTACTAAGAGAAATTCAATCATGGCTAACATCACCATTAAAAACCTAGAAGTTGAATCTACTCAATTGCAGCAACTTTCTCCAGAGGAAATGGAGAAAATCATGGGCGGATTTATGTTCATCGGACAATTCTCCCAGATGATAAATAGACTTATGGCTATAACTTTTATGATGATTTTCTTTAACACCATGTTCTCTTTCTTATCTACAGGATGGGGCGGAATCAGCAACAATACAGACTCTACACCCTCAATTGATAACGATTTTGGACTAGTCTAAACCCATTTAGCAAGATTTGTATTTTGTTCATCTACTCGAATGTTTAGCACAATTTCCAGGAGTTGCTAGACGTAATATTGAGAGAATATACAGCACTTTTCAACTAAATAAAGTACACACCTTAATATCATAAATCTTGTGGGGTGGGCACAAAAGCCCGCCCTTGTGTATCTCACTCAGATAAAATACGCTGTAAATAATGGGTGGGTTAGAAATTCCTAACCCACCCTAATTTAAAGATTAAATCTGAGTGTTATATTTGAAAATCCGTCTGCTCAACCTGCTGCTTTAACCACTCAGCAAATAAATGGCCGATGATCTGATAACTTAGCTGCTCATCTAATCGGGGTCGAATCATCTCCTCCACAAAAATTAAATGTATACCTTTAGCTGTCACAATCGGTTTCAGCAGCTGTGGTGGTTCAGCTGCAAATACAGCAGCAGAAATATCTGGATGTAAATTTTGACGACCCATCACCCCTCGATATCCACATTGGCGACGTAGTTCTACATCTTGAATATATTGATGAGCGACATCATAAAAACTTTTCTCCCCTTCTTTAACCGCATAAAATAACTCCCAGGCTAAATCCTCATCATCTAAGATAACTTCATACATGATCACCTGTAGATAATCTACTTGATGGTTATAAAAGTATGGTTCAACTTCAGCAGCAAATAAATGATGACTTAACTTAGCGGTGAGGAGGTTTATATAGATAATTTCTTCAAAATCCTCTAAAGATAAACCATGTTTTTTTAACCATCTCCAAGTTTCATCAGTGGTAGTGAGTTGGTTAACTAACCGCATTTGGTCTGCTGTTTGTTGTAATTCTGCAACTTCTACCTTTATCCCCACTTCATCCGCCCTATTTTTAATGATTTTGCGCTGAATAATCTGCTCAACTGTTTCAGGAATTTTTCCAGATAGTTTGATTTGACGTAAAATATCTTCTTGAGTGACTACCATGGGGTATGACATAATCTTGTCCTGCTTAATTGGTAATTGTGGAATTGACTGCTATAACTTAAAATCCCCTGCTTGTAATTGCTTAAAGGGGTCAATGATAAAATCAATAATTCGCCGCTGACGTAAAATTACTTCCGCTGTAGCAGTATCTCCCGGACGTAGGGGAATACATTGATTTCTGTGTGGGATACAGTTGTCTGGTAAACTGATTTCTAAGTTATAAGCTGATACCTTCCCCTGGGGTGTATCTATATCTATAGTTGTGGGAGAAATACTCATTAACTCTCCTTCTATAACTCCATAATCTTGGAAAGGATAAGCATCAAATTTCAGCTTCACTGGTAATTTCTCATTCAGAGAACCACTTTGTGCGGTTGCTATTTGCGCTCTCATCACTAAAGGTGAATTAAGCGGCGCAATTTCTGCGACCATTGTTCCCGCTTGAACCACAGCGCCAGCTTTTTGAATGGGTAATTGAAATATAGTCCCAGTCATGGGTGCTGTGACTTCCCTTTGTGCTAGTTGAATATTCAGAGATTCAATCTGTTTTTGAGTTTGAGCGATTTCTGCTGCTAGTGCGGTGATTTCTGTGGCTAAATTGTTTTGTTGTTCTTGAATACGTAGTAAAGCTAATTCACCGGAACGCTTGAGGGTTTCATAACTGCGTTCTTGTTCCCTCGCTCTGAGTTCTGCTTGGGTAATATCAGCTTTTCCCTGTTTGATCACTCGTTCATAACTGCTTTGCTGTTCTGCTAAACGTAATTCAGCTTGTTGAATATCTGACTGACTTTGTTCATATAACTGTTGTCTTTGTTTTGTTTGTTCTTGCTTTTCTACAAGGTTAATTTCAGGGATGACCCCTTCTTGATATAATTCCCTGTATCTGGTTTCTTCTCGTTGAGCGATCGCCAAGCTGCTTGCAGTTAACTTATGAGCAGTGATACTATGGGCTAAATTTTGTTTAGCCTGGTTGACTTGAGATAATTTTTCCGACTTTTGTAACTCCCAGTTATTTGTTAATGCTATTAATTGTTGTCTAGCTTGGTCGATTTGCGATTGTTTTTCTAACTGCTGGGATTGATTTTGTTGTTGTTGAGTGCTGAAAGTCACTACTAACTGATTTTGCAGACTAGTTAATTGCGATCGCCTATTTAATTGTCCTTCTAACCTCTCCTTCACCTGAGCTAATTCAGCAGTCACTAAATCTGAATCTAACAGTAATAGAGGTTGTCCATCTTTGACTTCCTGGCCTTCCTGAATCAGAATTTCTCTGACAGTTCCAGATACCGGACTATCTAACCTCATAGTTTTACCTTCCGGTTCAATTTTCCCCCTAGCTGTACCTGTTTCATCCACCTTAGACAACATCGCCCAAGGTAAAATAATTGCCACAAATATGACTAAAAAGTACAGTAATCCCCTAGTCCACACTTGGGGTAAAGCATCTAATAATTCTTGAGTTGCAAAAGACCAATGAGCGTGAGATTTTACCTGTACTGGAACCTGCGGAGATTTCCCCATAGTCTCAGGAGTTATAGATAAAATCTCTTCCGTTGTGACTTTTCCATTTTCATTGATTGTATATGACATAAATTTACCTTAATTTACCTCAGAAAATATCGCCCAACCATCTCCTATATTTAGGAATAATCCTTGTTACCTAATTGCTGTTGATTGAGATAGAAATAATGACCACGTTTGTCGATTAATTGCTCATGACTACCACATTCAATCAACATACCTTGATCTAAAACCAAAATTAAATCAGCATTCCTGATAGTAGACAAACGATGAGCAATAATTAAAGCAGTTCTCCCCTTGAGAATTGTCTGCAAATTCTGCTGAATTATCCGTTCTGATTCCGTATCAAGGTGAGAAGTAGCTTCATCAAAAATCAAGAGTTTGGGGTTACCTAATAAAGCGCGGGCGATCGCAATTCTTTGTCTTTGACCCCCAGATAATAAACCGCCCCCTTCACCAATTTGAGTTTCATAACCCATAGGTAATTTTTGGATAAACTCATCAGCACCTGCTAATTGAGCGGCGGTGATAATTTCCTCTAAACTTGCATCAGGATGTGCTAAACAGATATTTTCCCGGATAGTATTACCAAACAAAAAAGTATCCTGATCAACTACACCCACCTGTTGGCGCAGAGAATCTAAACAGATAGTAGTAATATCATGTCCATCAATTAAGATTTTACCATTAGTAGGTGGATACAGACCTAAAACCAGCTTAGAAATTGTAGTTTTACCAGACCCACTACGCCCCACTAAAGCCACTGTTTGTCCTGATTTAATTGAAAAATTGACATTTTGCAGAATATTAACATTAGCATCCTCATGATAACGAAAGGTCACCTGTTGAAAATCAATATTACCCTGAATTTCTGGTAAATTTTGCCGTTGTTGCTCTTGTATATCCTCTTCCGGTTTAGCATCTAACACATCATTAATCCTTTCCACAGCAATGATTACCTCTTGTAACTGGTTCCACAGCACAGCTAATCTTTTAAAAGGGTTAATAATATTGCCTAAAAGCATATTAAATGCCACCAACTGCCCAATAGATAATTGATTTTCAATTACCAAATATGCCCCATACCACAATAAAGCCGTAGATACACCAGCCTCAATTGTATTACTAAAAATCTGTAACCGATTGCCAATTACTTGCCCAGAAAAGTTAGTCTTTATCTCCTTGTTTAATAACTCTTCCCAATGCCAACGTACTGTTTGTTCTACCGCCGTTGATTTGATAGTTCTGATACCAGTTAAAGCCTCAATAATATAACTATTTTCCTGAACTGAAGCCTTAAATATTTGTCGGGAAATTCGCTGTAAAAAAGGTGTAGCAATCAAAGCCAGACCCAAAAATGGCGGCACAATTACTAAAGATATCAAAGCCATTTGCCAACTGTACCAAAACATCAACCCCAGATAAATAAATACAGTCAGAAAATCTAGAACGATTGATAATGCTTCCCCAGAAATAAAGCTTTTAATTTTGCTATTTTCCTGTAACCGAGAGACAATATCACCCACATAACGATTTTCAAAATAGCTTAAAGGTAATCGGAAAGTGTGACGAATAAACGCCACCACCAAAGCCACATTAATCTTATTACCCGTGTGGTCAATCAGATATTGCCTTAAACCTGTCATGGCCACACGGAACAGGCTAAACATCATCAAACCCAACCCCACAGCCATTAAGGTTAAATGAGACCGTTGTACTATCACACGGTCTAAAATCAGTTGTGTAAATAAGGGTGTAATCAGTCCAAATATTTGAATAAAGATGGAAGCAATAAATACTTCCCCTATGACCACACCATGAGGTTTGACCAGTTCAAAAAATTGCCAAAAAGGAGTTGTACTTTCTTGTGCATTCTTAAATAAAGCCGTTGGTTCTAGCAGGAGTGTATACCCAGTCCAACCAGTCTGAAATTCTGAGTAAGAAAGAGTCAGTTGACCAACCCCAGGGTCAGCAACTATCACCTTTTGAGGGGTAATTTCATAGACAACAATATAGTGTTTTCCTTCCCAATGGACAATCGCCGGTAGTTTCTGTTGTCCTAACTGCTGGATATTAGCTTTCACCGGACGGGTATTAAAACCCAGGCTTTCCGCGCTGGTGGTTAACCCACGCAACGATACACCATTACGATCAACATTAGCCATCTCCCTTAACCGGTTGAGGTTAAATTGTTTCCCCCAATAGAGAGAAACCATCACTAAACAAGCAGCACCGCAATCAGAAGCGCTGTGTTGAGCAAAAAAGGGATAACGCCGAGTAATTCTTTGTAATAGATGACGAACTTTTTGGGTAGGAGTGGGAAGGTAAGCTTGACTAATTTTTTCTCTGGTTTGGTGGTGATTTTCCCCGGTAGTGACTCTTGGTAATGGCTGCTGAGATGGAGAATGGAGAATATGGGTTTTTGTTTTCAGGTGCTCTTGAATTTGTGGATATTTATCCATTAAGTTTTTGAGCAGTTCACCAGGGAAAAAACACAAACGCAGACTTTCACTGGCTCGCGCACCATAAACCTGACAGTTAAGATTAGGAAACAATGTATGATGTCCGAAGGACTCACCTTTTCTGACCGTGGTAATTACTTCTCCACTGTCATCAATTAACCTCACTTTGCTGCTAAGTACAACATAAATACCGGGTTCAACTCCTGTACCTGACCAAAATTTCCCTATTTTCGGTTCTCTGTATTTTAGTTGCTGTCCATAGATTTGAAATTCTGCGACAGAAAAGGAATATCCTAGGGTTTGATTGAATAATTCCTGGGAAATTTGTGTTTTAACTGATTCTTCGAACCATAAATTTAGAGAATTTAGAAGATGATGATCTGATTTTCTGCAATTGCGTAAGTACTTGATAGGTTTCCCCTTCTAAAAACGGACACAATCATCTGTTACCCCTGGGTTGATGAGGAGCATTGTCTTAACTCACCCCCCCAAGGGTTTCTCAATTAGAGGATGATAGCTATTTAATTTTTATGAAATTTCAGCAATTGAATCGGTACAAATACATTAGTATTTCCCCTAGATTTTCCTGTGATATCAGTAATAGATATTTGGCAAGTCACACCTTCATGGGTATTTTCTGATGCAGTTTCAGATTTACCTTTAGTGGATAGTCCCATTTGTTTGAGTAAGCGTTTGATATGACATTCACTCAATTGCAGTCCAAACTCTTTAGCTAAGTGTTTACTTAACCAGTTAGCTGTCCAACGCCGAAAACCATAACCATAATCGTGGGGATGATGGTTGACAAGTTCTTCAAGACGTGCTATATATTCCTCATTGATAGCCTTCGGACGACCAACTGGTGATGTTTCCCATTCGTGGGCTTTCCCACTACGGGCTATATGTATCCAGTGTCTGGCGGTAGCTGAACAGCATCCTAAAGTACGGCATATTTCCCTTTGTGATTTTCCTTCATCTGCCAACAGCATAATTGAAATCCGTTGGCGGTATAATTCTGGTATATCTTCTGCCAACTTTTTGAGTAATAATTGGCGTTGAAATGGTGTCAATAATTTACCATTCATCTTCCGTAACCTAATATTTGATTGCTGGCTTTTATACCATAACCGTCGCAATTAACAGTAAAATACTTTGTTATCAGGTATGGCTGGTATCTCCCAATCTCAATAGGTTATAGATCATTCTTTCCATGATAGCGACATCGAACCAAAGTAATAGTGTTAGTGTCTAATTATACAATTAACTGCAAAATAGACATCCTCAGCCCATCAGGTCTAATTTTGATGGATACCCATATCAAGCGAGCCATATACTTGCAACTCAAGGTATATAGAAAGGGTCTTTTCTAAAACTAAGAAAGTCTGCTACAACTGCTAAAGGCAGATGGTTTTGATATATGGGAACTTATGACTGGGCAACAATGTACAAAGTCAATCTAGCCAGTTGTTTTCCACAGTTTACTATCTCGTCGGTGTTGGGTGTTTCTTGGAACTCATATTAAGCAAACGAGATACTCAATTGCAAGCTATATGCAACATCTCTTACTGAGGGACTCGCCAAAGGATGATAGTATTGTCTTCACCACCAGTGACCAGAGTCTGACCATCAGGACTGATAGCCAAGGCGGTGACAGTATCCGCGTGTCCCACAAGTGTACGCATTTGTTGACCTGTGGCTAAATCCCAAAGTCTAATTGTGCGACCTGCTTCCAGCTGCGCTTCGCGATCGCGCCCACCACTAACAAGAGTGGTATTATCGGGACTAAAAGCAATGGATGTTACAGTTTCGATATTCTCTGCTAGTGTCTGGGTTTTCCCTTCTGTCCCTAAATCCCCAAGTGTCATCGTGCGTAGCTTACCGCCGGAGTCATCGCGACTAGCAATAGCTAGGGTCTGACCATCTGGACTCAAAGCCACACCTGTAACTATTTCCCCATCTTGCTCAACTGTGCGGAGCAAAACTGCTCTGTGCAGATCCCAAATTTTAATAGTTTTGTCAAAACTACCACTGACTAGAGTTACACCATCTGCACTCATAGCTAGTGAACGCACCCAAGATGTATGACCTCTGAGCGTACCTCTTAACCTTCCCGTGGCCATATTCCACAGTTTAATAGTACCATCATCACTACCACTAACTAAAGTGCTGGCATCTGGGCTAAAGGCTAAGGCGTGAATTGAATCGGAATGTCCCCTGAGGGTGCGAAGTAACTCACCAGTAGGAAGATTCCAAATTTTGATAGTTTGATCATCGCCACCACTAACTAAAGTACTTCCATCCGGGCTGATAGCTACGACATTCACCCTTTGTCGGCTATTGACCGTCGTAATTACCTCGCCTGTAACTAAATTCCAAACTTTAATACTCCCTTCCCCACTGCTGGCAAAAATCTGGCTATCGGGACTAATAGCCACAGATAAAACCACATCTTCATGACCTTCCAGAGCTTTAGCTAAGGTAATATTCTTGAAACTTGAATTGGGAGACCCTTCGGTAACTGACCCGCCACCACTACTATGATCTTGAGTCAATGTAGACAATAACACAGTCTGAAAGCGCTGATATTGCTGATACCAAGAATCTTCAATCCCAAATAACATCATCAAGGCACTGACTAAAACTATATTTTTCAGTAAGCTATATTGGATTGGTAAAGATGAAATCTGAGTTACCGGTATTTTTTCCGAAGATTTACTTACTTTTGCTAGTGCTAGTGGTTGTTTTGGGTTCAAGTCTTTCATGACTTCATCGGCTGATTGGTAACGCTGCTCGATATCTTTTCTCAACAGCTTATCGAGAACATAATCCAATTCAGTACTCAATGGACTTCGCAAATATTGTCGCCAATTAGTCACCCAACCATAGCCATATTCCAGACCACAACTGAAAGGGAGCAATTCCAGTTAGTAAATGAAAGCAGGTAGCCCCCAAACCAAACAAATCACTAGCAGGGTAAGCCTTACCATCTCTAATTTGCTCCAATGGCGAATAACCATGGGAACCAATTGATGTCCCCATGTTCTTCGGTGCTCTGGTGGTTAACTGCTTCGAGGAACCAAAATCTATGAGGCTTAATCTTCCGTCACCATGTCGTCGAATAATATTTTCTGGTTTGATGTCCCGGTGAATCACACCACGGTCATGGATAAACTTGAGGACAGGCAATAAATGCAGCAAAATTGCTTTAATTTCCGCCGGTCTATATAGTTTTCGCCGTTGCAACTCGGTTAACAAATTTTGCCCATTGACAAACTGCTGTACTAAATACAAACAGTCGTCTTGCTCAAAATAAGCTAAAAGAGTTGGTATTTGTGGGTGTTCTCCTAGCTCTTGCAGACGCTTTGCTTCCTGAGCAAATAATTCTACTGCTTTGTTTTGCGACCAAGTTCCTTGAAACTTCGGCGCTAATTGCTTGACCACACAACGTTCATTTAGTTTATCTGTATCCTCGGATAAATAGGTTCTGCCAAATCCCCCCTGATCGGAAAGCAACCGAATCACACGGAAGCGATTTCGCAAAAGTGGCACCAAGGGGGTACTACAACTTTGGCATAACTTCTGTGTGTCAGGATTGAGGGGATTTGGGCAATCGGGATTTAAGCAGCAGATCATCATCTGACAGGCGCGACTGCACAATAAATAATGTTAAGTTAGCCCCGAAACTTCCCTTAATTAACATTGGCTCTCGCTCAATCATGGTAGAAAACACTGAATTGGGATTGGGGATTTACTTATATAGTAAGTCTTGGTAAATGCTCACCCATTTTTCCGTTTGCACCGAAAACTACAAGAGCCAGAAAATTCCTGATTTTATATTGATTATATTATAATATAATCTCACTGTGTACAAGTCCCACAAAACTCTATTTTGCTATTTTGCTCACTTGTATCTTCTCTACATGGTAAGTAGACAAACAGATAAAAAATTCATATTTAAAACCCCCGATTAATTCAAACAACCGGGGTACAAACGCTAATGTATTTCTAATTACCTGTCACTTTTTCCAGAAGGTTCTTAACATTCTGTTCTACTGAAGTTGAACTCTGTGAATTTTCAGGGGTCTTCATCTTGTCTATGTCAGCGTCTCCCTGAACTTCATTGAGTCCTTTGATTGACTTTTCTTGAGTTTCTTTGAGTCCCAATGGTTTGGATTTAGCTACCTCGTCAGTTTGGCGTTGCGTTTCCAGAAGCTGTGTCGGGCCTTCTTGAGGATCACTTTGATAACTACTGATGGCAAAAGCAGCTGAGGCGCTGGAGAAAAATAGCAGGACACAGGCAGAAGCCACAATTATAAAACGCACTGGGTGTAAAATGGATAAAATCACATGATAATTCTTCATCTTCAATCCTCAATAACAGCTTTAACACCGTGATGGTTGCACATACTAATGAGCAATGAATACCTTTAGTAGTAAAGAATGGGTGTGAAATTATTTATAGCATTTCCCATGCTCGTGAGGTACAATTTTTTTAGTTTGAGGGAACAGGGAATAGGGAATAGGGAATTGGTGTGTACTTCATGAGCCTGAAAAAGGCTTTATTTATTAATATGTGCTCTTTGATTGGTTACGTTATGAAATAGCTTGACTTACTTAGTAAATTCTCCTTTTTTATGTCTCAGTACTATTTTATGAGTAAATCACTCACACTTGTATCAACCCGGAGAATGAAATTTATTTGAATTTATTTGAATTTATTTGAATTTATTTGATTTATATTGGTCTATATTTGTCCGTTAATCAATCTTGAGGTAGACGAACTTCAAACCAATTTAGCTGTGTTTTGGTTGCAGGTATGATCTGGAAAATTCAATATATTATCTCACCTGTATCTTCCTAAAGTAGACGCTCAAGATCCCCCTGTCAGTGTCCCTAAATCCAGCTTGTGATGTATTATTACTGACTCATTAATGTTGATTGGTTGTGACAAGGGAGTGGTGTGAAAGATAAGTACACTACTTTAACAGCTTTTATCTATTTTAACATTTCTCTAAAGATACTACACTTGTATTACTAGACTGTCCACAAATGGAAGGAGCAAAAGTTATGCATGCGATCGCTCGCACTCCCACTACTGAAATGGAAGTTACCAGTATCCGCCTAGAAAGGGAACTCAAAGATAAACTTAAAGAAATAGCCCATAACCAGGGATATCAAGCCTTGATTAGAGAGATCCTCTGGAACTATGTACAACAAAAATCAGGTGAGTGGAAACCAGGATTTTCCCGCTCCGATATTCGAGCTAGTGTACCTGCTACAGCTGAGAAAGAAGAACATTGTGTACTGACGGGTCAATTAATTCATCCCCAAGAATCGATGTTTTTAGGACTAACTAGAAATGGTGATATGGTTCCCTTGAGTGTAGAAAGTTTAGCCCCTTAGTGGGAAATTTCCGTGGATGCAGCCCATTTCCGGGAGGCTGCATTCAGAATAAGAGCATAAATTTCATGGGCACATATTTTGTTAAAATTGTCTTATCCTTAAAGCTGGTGAGTCCCATGACTTTGTGTGGAATGGGGCGATCGCCGTTGAGAGTGTCTTCCCAGATCAAATTTCCCACAAGAGGGAAATTTGTTTCATCCTGAATGTGGCCAAATTTCCCGATCAAAGCCAACCAAATTCCGAAAGTGACTGAAAAATCAAAAATCCGAGAAAACCTTGCTCTGTGCCCTGCTGGAGATGAAACAGGTCTAGAAAACAATTTGGCTGTTGAGCCAGTTACTTTACCAGAGGTGGCAGTTAAAATTGAGAAAATAGCCGAAAGAAAGCGAAAAATTGCGGCTAAGATCCAAATTCCTCACCCTGTTGAACGGATTTGGAAAGTGCTAACAGACTATGAAGCCTTGTCTGAATTCATTCCCAATCTGGCTCAAAGTTGCTTGTTAGAGCATCCTCACGGTGGTATTCGACTAGAACAAATCGGCTCTGTGCGCTTACTCAAGTTCAATTTTTGCGCCCGTGTGGTTTTGGATTTGGAAGAACAGTTCCCTAAACAGATTAATTTCTCGATGGTAGAGGGAGATTTTAAGGACTTTTCTGGTATCTGGTGTTTAGAGCCTGATTCCCGGGGTGAGGAATTTGGAACTACCTTGTGTTATACCATTCAAGTTTGCCCCAAACTAACGATGCCAATCACAATCCTGGAACGTCGCCTCAGCGATGATTTGCGGTTAAATCTTTTAGCTATTCACCAGCGTGTAGAGGAGTTATGGCAAACTGCTGAATAGACCCTGAGCATTCATTCAGTATTTTTCTGCCTCAAAAATAATCAGCCTTTTCGCAGAAAAGGCTGATTAAATATCAACAAGATTATTTTGGTTTATATTTGTGGAATACCCCCAGGGGAATTCGAATCCCCGTCGCCTCCGTGAAAGGGAGGTGTCCTAGGCCTCTAGACGATGGGGGCTTAAGACTCAGACTTTATATATACTAATTACTTTTCTAGTGGATGTCAATAGGTTTTGCAAAAAAAATTTTCCCGGCTAAGATGGACGACAATACATAGCTGATATTGGAGTTTGTGCATCCAGAACACAAAGCCATAGGATGAGCAGCGATGAATGTAGCTGTTGATTTTTCACCAGTGTTTGATACTAACTAGAGGACTGTGGAATTTTTGCCCTAGCAGTCAGCCATTCAAGTCAGATAGACGACTAAGTATGAAAAAACTCTGGATTTCGCTGGGGACAAAGGATGGGATGTTGTACGCTGTAGAAGTAATATTTACCATTCTTTACAAAAGATTTTGAAATACATAGCTCAAAATCTACAACATGGAAGCATCTTTTGAAATCACCCTACAAATGGTCAGCGTGGTTGTTGCAGGCATTACCGCCCAGGTCTTGGCTGCATACTTCCGCTTACCGAGTATTGTCTTGTTATTACTACTAGGCATTCTGCTAGGCTCCGATGGGCTGGGATTGTTGCATCCTCATGTCCTTGGTGCTGGTCTGGAAGTGATTGTTGCCCTAGCAACGGCAATAATTTTATTTGAAGGCGGACTCAATTTGGATATAGAGGAACTGGGGAGAGTGTCAGTTAGCCTACAATTGCTGGTCACCCTGGGAACACTGATTACATTAATTGGCGGTAGTATGGCAGCCCACTGGCTGGGGGAATTTCCTTGGAATATAGCCTTTCTCTACGGCTCCATCATTGTAGTCACAGGGCCAACTGTCATCAGTCCCCTGCTCAAACAAATCAACGTAGATCGTCAAGTGGCAACTATTTTAGAAGGAGAAGGAGTTTTAATCGACCCTGTAGGGGCTATTCTGGCATTCGTCGTCCTCGACACCATTACTAACGGCGATGCTGACCCCATAAATGCCATCATCGGCTTACTGATGCGTCTGGGAATTGGTGCGGCAATTGGTGGAGCCGGGGGCTACTTGATGAGCTTGATTTTCAAACGCGCTAATTTTCTCTCATCAGAGTTAAAAAACCTAGTGGTGCTGGCGATTCTGTGGGGTCTATTTACCTTGGCACAGACGATTAGGAGTGAATCAGGAATTATGACTACGGTCATCGCTGGTGCGGTATTTGCTAACTCCTCAGTGCCAGAAGAGCGTCTATTACGCAGCTTTAAAGGTCAGCTGACAATTCTGGGGGTGTCGGTGCTATTTATTCTCCTGGCGGCAGACCTTTCCATTGCCAGTGTGTTTGCTTTGGGTTGGGGCAGTGTATTGACTGTTTTAGTGCTTATGTTCGTGGTTCGCCCCGTTAACATTCTTTGCTGTACTTGGAACAGTAACCTGAATTGGCGACAGAAAGTATTTTTAAGTTGGGTGGCTCCTAGGGGTATTGTCAGTGCTTCTGTGGCCTCTTTGTTTGCCATTGCGTTGACACAGCGGGGTATTAATGGTGGTGATGCTATCAAAGCTCTGGTGTTCTTGACAATTATCATGACGGTGGTTTGCCAAGGGTTAACAGCCGGAACAATTGCTAAATGGCTGCGTATCACCTCTAAGGATGCCACAGGGGCGGTGATTGTGGGTTGTAATCCCTTGAGCTTGTTGGTTGCGCGTTTCTTTCATGAACGGGGAGAAAAAGTAGTCATGATTGATACTGACCAAGAACGTTGTGCCAAAGCAGCGGCGGAAGATATTCCGGTGATTTCTAGCAGTGGATTGGATGTTTCTGTTTTGGAGGAAGCTGGACTGGCTTCTGTGGGAACTTTCCTGGCTATGACCAATAATGGTGAGGTGAATTTTGTCTTGGCTCAACGGGCGGCTGAAGAATTTAGCCCGCCGCGTGTTTTGGCAGTGTTTCCCCGGAAACCCCAAGCTAATTCTAGTTCTAGTCACAAGGTTAACCAAGCTTTTAGCACGGAGTTAGCCATTAAGACTTGGAATGAGTATCTCAACGATGGCAGAGTGAAGTTGGGGACAACTACACTCAATGCTCCCGAATTTACCAAACAACAAGAGCGTATCCAAGACAAGATTAAGAGCGGAGATTTGATTCCGTTGTTGCTGGAAAGAGAAAACCGTCTACAGGTAGTGCCAGCTAGTCAAGAATGGTTAGTAGGCGATCGCATTATATACTTGTTACACGACCCCAGACCCAACTTATTAAAGCGTTTATCCGGTGGTAGCCCTTCAACTCGCCTGTCTCTGGAAACTTTACCGGAGGTGGAGGAAGTACCCTTGGCTTAATGTGGTATAATGACAAAGCCTAGGCGTAATTTATAAATTCCCCTGCCAAAAGAACGTAAATCAAGCTAAGATAGTTGGCTAATCAGAGCAGCAACTGCAATAGATATAGTTATATATTTAGCCTGATGCCATAGCGACCAGTGGCAACTACCTTAGATTCAGTGTCCATATTGTGCAACTCCTCATAAAAATTGCAGTTCAATAATGGTGATTGTCCCCGGTCTCATGGAAAAGTTAGAAACTTGAAAACCACCCTATTGCGACATTTTGAGTCCCGGCATAGGAAGTCATGATTTTGAGCAGGATGCATCTCTTGTAGTTAAGATAAAATTGCTTTGCTAGTCAACCGCAACCCAGCCGAGTGAACGATAACAGCTATGTCCTACGTCTCCCTGCTAAAAAATATACCGGAAATTCTCAGCCGACCAACTGGGATAGCAGTAATAGCCTCTCTTGGCATCCACGGTGCTATTGCGTTGATTGTACCATTGATGCCTGTAGATTCTAATTCATCTCAACCATCAGAAGTAGCCAAATCAGTTGGTATCTTGGAATTAAGCCAAGCTGATCAAGCGCGTCTGCCAGAAAATCCCAAAATACCGCCTGAAACATCCCTACCGTCACTACCTGCAGAATGGTCACTACCTCCAAGACCGCCACTTCCGCCTCCGAATCTGGATATGCCTAGAAGTAGACCGCCGTTACCATCATCTGCTTATACCCAACCTGTCTTGCCGCCAATGAGGACAACACTGAATTATCAGGTTGTTCCTCCTCCTAATCGGAATGTTTCCTCGCCCCAGAGGACTGCTACACCTATACCAGCCCCTAGGGTTGAATCTGAGGTTCCTGGAGAGCAATATCGATTTACCTCTAATTTTAATGCTGCCGCTCAAAAATTCACCCCTTCTACGCGAACTTTTAATCACAGCGAAATACAAGTGGCAGTGAAACCAATACCTGTAGAAGGATTGCCAAAACTAACTCCATCTCCAGTACCAGGGGATTTACCAAATACCCGCCCTACCACCGCAGCAGTGAATAATGCCGGTGAAAGTCGTCGAAATCAAGCCCTCATAGCTCGTCTTCAGGAAAGCCGACAACAACCTGAGCAACCGAGTCATCAAAGCACTCCCTTGCAGTCGGAATCTAGGAACACAAAACCAGAGACCCCTGTCGAGAAAGTAAATGCAGCCCGGGGAGCGATAGACTCCGGCACTGCGCGAGGCGCGATCGCCCACTTGAACTCACATCAGGATATCAGAGAGGAAATTCAGCAAGACTACCCCAATTCCCAACAAAAACCAGTTATTCACGACACCATTGCCGTCAATCAGCCCCGGCTTGAAGGCAGAGTGTGGGGTTTCTTAGTGGTGGGTACTGAAGGGCAGGTTTTAGATATTAAATTCCCCAAGGGATTAGTTTCTACTGAGTTGCAATCAAAGGCCAGAGAATATTTTGCTACTAAGTCTCCTCGAGGAGATCAACAAGTCAGCATTTATCCATTCAATCTCAGTTTCAAAAAAGACGGTAACACTGCTGCAACTACCGTCAAACCATTACCGGAACTGCGAGTCCCCAATGAGCAGTCAGCACCTGCACAGGCTGTTACTGCCAAGACTACACCCGAACCTAATAATAGTTCGCTGTCTTCCACTCTAGAATCTAGTGAAAAATTAATACAACAGTTGCGCCAAGTGCGAGAGGAAAGAACGAACTCTAATTTAGAAGAATCAAATTTAGAAGAATCAAATTAACAGTGGCGAGTTTAGCGGAGGTGGAGCTTCAGGTTTCCCCTCCAACTACCACATCACGAATTCGCAGACTCGGACCACCACAACCAACAGGTAAGCCATTCTGTCCACCTTTACCGCAACCACCAGACTCATCCCAATAAAAGTCATCACCCACGGATTCAATATCCGCCAGGGTTTGGAAAACGTTACCCGAAAGTGTCACATCCCTGACGGGTTCGGCTAGTTTACCGTTTCTAATCATCCACGCTTCTCCTGCAGTAAAGGTGAACATTTCCCCGTTGGTCATACCACCTAGCCAGTTACGGGCATATACACCTTGTTTGAGATCAGTAAATAAATCTGCAACTGGGGTTTTTCCCCGGGCAATCCAGGTGTTAGTCATCCGCACAATGGGGTTAAACTGATAATTAAGACAACGAGCATTACCGGTGGGGGCTTCTTCTAACTTGCCGGCGGTTTCACGAGAATGTAAACGTCCTACCAAAATACCATCTTGAATCAGTTGCGTAGTTGTACTAGGTGTACCTTCATCATCATACAAATAGCTACCACGATGCCCCAGGGGAGCGGCACCATCAAAAATTTGTAGTTCTTCTGGCCCAAACCGCCGTCCCATGCTCATGACTTCCAATAGGTCTGGGTTTTCGTAAGCCATATCGGCTTCAGAAAGATGTCCAAAGGCTTCGTGAACAAATAAACCTGTCAGCACAGGGTCGATGACCACTGTGTAGGTATTGCCTTTTACTGATGGTAGAGTTAAGGCAGCAACAGCTCTTTGGGCGGCACTTTTAACTTGTTCATCGAAAGCAGTTAAATCTTCGTAAGCCTGGCGAGAACCGGTAGTTTCCCTGCCTGTTTGCACAATAGCGCCGTTTCTGGCTGTGGCGGCAAACCGCATTTCCATATCTACCCAAGATTGCTCGATCAGAGTTCCTTCTGAGGTAGCAATAATCACTTTTTGCGCGCTGTCAGCATAGCGGACTGAAGTGTTGGTAATGCGATGATCAAAGCTTTTTAATACATCAGTATAGCGATCGCACAGTTCTTTTTTCTGCCCAATGGGAATTTGACGGGGGTCACTCCCGGTCAGGGGTAGCTGGTATACTGCTTGTACTGCTTCAATGGGGGCTAGTATAGTTTGTTCATCACCTATCATCTTAGCAGCTGCGATCGCTTCTTCCATGCGTTCTTTAATTGTCCCTAACTCATTAAAACTACTGAAGCCCCAGCCACCTTTATAACAAGCTCGAATATGTCCGCCTATAGAAATGCTTTCGCTGAGGGTTTCTATTTTGTCACCGCGCAACAAAATGTCGGTTCCTTCTGCTTGCTCTAGGCGAATCAGTAAATAGTCTACTCGGTATGAGTAGCGGGTGATGAGGTCGGAAAGTAGATTTTGAGCTTCAGCAAGTGTTTTTGGCATTTTTTCTGAGGGGGCAAATATTTAAACGCAAAGGGGCGCAAAGTCCGGCGCAAAGGGGCGCAAAGGCTAAGTTCACTCAAAAAGCTGTTGTTCTGCTACTTTCCAATACCGGGAGAATCTTTTCAGGTCTATATAGCCATCGTATTCTAAGAATGGTTCGGTTTCCCAGACTTCTAAAGTTAATGATGTTTCTATTTGGTGGCAAATATGCTTAAATCTGGGGCTGGGACTGGCTGCTGTGGCTACTACATCGGCATGATGTTCTTGGGCAAATGCTACAATTTCTTGGGCTACGTTACCACGGCGAATGGTGACTGGGAGCTCTAATAGGCATTCATAAATAAATGTGATCCGTTTGAGGCTGATTTGCCATTGTTCAATTAAGGCATCATCCCATACCCAGATGGCTGGAGCATGGGGGTATTGTTGTAATGCTCCGGTTTGTGAACTCAGTGAGTCCCCATGTACCCAAACTATTGTTTGACTCATTTTTTACTTCTTTTGCCTTGTTGCCAACTTTGACTATTGGGGTTTTTGGTAAATTTACCCCGGGGAAACAGTCTCTTTTCTAATTGTTCATAGCTACCTTCCAAGTCACAATGACCATGAAGGTTACACTGGCGACAATAAACACCTTTGGTATAGCGTTCTAAGTTTTCACGGTTGAAAAAATAGGGTTTATGGCTAAAGGTGCTGGCTACCCATTGCCATGACATGTTATTACTAGCTGGGTCACCATCTAACAAGTGTTGTAAAAACCATTCGGCTCCGGCTTGCCAACGAATGCGCCGCCAATGGACAATATAAGCGGCTAGCCACATCCGCATATGGTTGTGTAAGTAGCCGGTTGAGCGTAATTCCTGGCTAAAGCTATCTATACACACCATTCCTGTTTGGCTTTGGGTGATGTCTGCTGGTAAGTTGGGGGCGTAGTCTGTTGGGGTGTACCCAGTTTTATATTCTTCTTGGTCTTGCCATATGCGATCGCCTAGTTTCATATACAATCTCTGCCAATAGTCACGCCAAGCCAATTCATTAATTAGCTTAGTCGCATCTTTGGGGTCTTGTACTTTTGCTAACACATAATCCCGCACCTCGCCCAAGCTTAACACTCCATAACGAATATAGGGTGAAAGTCTGGTGACAGCCCCATTTAAAAAATTACGTGTTTTCGCGTAGTTTACCGGGTTTACTTGTTTTAGTAATTTCTGTGCAGCTTTACGCCCTCCCACGGTTTCACTCACATGACCATCCCTTTGGGCTGCATGGGGGAATTGTTCCCCCAGGTAGGCTATTAACTCATCGCGGTTACTAAAATCACGTCGCATATGTTAAGTTTATATATAATTACGGTCAACTATTGCTTTTGGGGATGGATATAGTCTACAAAGTAGAACTGAGGCACTAACTGGAATTTCAACCAGCAGTAACCAACCATACTTAATGCTGCTGTGATTACTAAGGGCAAACCTAACTTAATTCTCAGGGCATCAGGAAGTAAAGCAACTCCAGCAATAGTAGTTATACTATATACTAATAATCCCACTTGTAAGCGTTGTATAACCTTAAGAGCGTTACGACAACTGCGACAATGCCGAGTGTGTTGTGAATAGCGATCAAGTAATACAGCACGCTGATCATTAATGGGGGTAGGTGCGATCCTAATTCCTACTTCTTCCCAAGGTAGCTGACCGCCACAATACTGATCAAACCAATTACGAAACTCAATTACCAAACGGTCTGCACCTGTAGCTAGTTTATAGATACTCTTCCAGCTTGCAGATGCTTGTTTGTCTTGCAGAAACTTTTCTTGCTGGTGTAAAATAATCATATCTCCATCCAGTACCAGATTACGGGTGTTGACATGAGTCCACCACCGCGGTATAATCTGGTGGAGTGTTTTGGCAAAGTTGCGGGTAAATTGGGCGACAACTCTGGACTTACCTGGAGATACAGGAATGCAGTAGGTGACAAGTCCCAGTTTTTTCTCCCCAGAGTCCCCTAAAGTAATCGCATACTCCAAACGACAAGGAGGTACAAAGGTGATTGTAGTTTTCATACCTCTATCAATCACTGTTTCAATTAACTGTGAAGTGGATTGTACAACCTCCATAGATATGGGTACGGCATTTTCTCTTTTACCCTGTACCCCATGATGAGTAAAAGGGACATGACTAGGATCTGCGACATTTTCCACTAAAGTTTGCCAATCATATTCTAAATCCCGCACATAAGACGACCACACAAACCCTTTATTAGCATCTATTTGAGGTGACAGGGGTAAGGGCGTATTGGCCGCTTGTGCTGCTGAGTTCCCATCAGGCCAAACCCAAAGTAAATCATTAGCCTGGCGGACTGGTAGTGAAATTGCACAGTAATTATTTTGATTTTTAGTCACAATTTCTGGGTTTTCCGCTTGGGGAATGTGAGTACACACCCCTTGAGAATCAAATTCCCAACCATGATAACTACACATTAAATTACCAGTTTTCTCCTCAACACGTCCTTCACTCAAAGGAGCGAGGCGGTGGGGACATTGGTCTAAAAATACCCGGTAAGTCTCAGATGACTTAGGCTTCCAGATAACTAAACGAATTCCCAACAGAGTGACTGGTGTTGGTCGTTGAGGATCAATATCTTCTACTGGTGAGAGTGGATACCACTGCTGGAAAAAGTTAAATTTAGATGTCATTATTGATGATGGTGGTGTTTAAGTTGGGTGGAAAATCTGACGCTCAGGCGCTCTTTTCGCCAAAGCCACTTACTAAGATATTGTCACAGGAGATGAAAAAATTCCCTGTGGCTATTTTTCACCTCCCCTCAAACAGGTAAAATTTTGATCAGATGGCTATCTACAATACATAATGAGTGACATTCCCCAAACCGGACAACTCGCGCCTAATTTCTCCATCCCTGACCAAGATAATCATACCGTTAGCCTGAGTGATTTTCCCGGTCAGTGGGTTATACTATATTTTTACCCCAAAGATGATACCCCTGGCTGTACCACCGAAGCCAAGGACTTTACCGACTTGTCCCCCGAGTTCAGCCAACTGGGAGGCAAAATATTAGGTATAAGTCCAGATTCCACAAAAGCTCATTGTAAATTTATTGACAAACATAATTTAGCTATTACCCTGTTAAGTGACCCTGAACACCAGGCCATAGAAGCCTATGGCGCTTGGCGGTTAAAGAAATTCATGGGTAAAGAATATATGGGTGTAGCCCGGTCAACATTTCTCATCTCACCCGAAGGGATAATTACCCATACCTGGCCCAATGTTAAAACTAAAGGTCATGGACAAGCAGTATTGACTAAGTTACGGGAATTAGCGCTTTGATCTCCCCGACTTCTTTCATCAACTCCCAACTCAGCGAGCATCTACATCAGAAGTCGGGGAGCTTGGGATTAACCAAGGAGGAGATGACAAAATTATAACTATTGAAAAAAACTCAGTCAAAGCAGTTAGTTTATGTCTATCCGTCCTATATATCTTGATTGTCACGCTACTACACCTGTAGATGAACGGGTATTAGCAGCCATGATGCCCTATTTTACAGAACACTTTGGCAATCCATCTAGTATTAGTCATGTTTACGGTTGGGAAGCGCAAGCAGCTGTCAAACAAGCACGGGAAATTTTAGCCACAGCTATTAATGCTACACCCGAAGAAATCGTATTTACCAGTGGTGCTACAGAAGCCAATAATTTAGCCATTAAAGGTGTAGCTGAGGCTTACTTTCAACAGGGACAGCATATTGTCACCGTAGCGACAGAACATAGTGCGGTGCTTGACCCTTGTAATTATTTAAAATCTTTGGGATTTGATATTACCATTCTCCCAGTCCAGCCAGATGGTTTAATTGATTTAACTGAGTTAGAAAAGGCCTTGCGTCCTGATACAATTTTAGTATCAGTCATGGCGGCTAATAACGAAATAGGTGTATTACAGCCCTTGGCAGAAATTGGGGAAATTTGTAGGGAAAGAAATATCATTTTTCATACAGATGCAGCCCAAGCCATTGGTAAAATTCCCTTGGATGTCCAGGGGATGAAAATTGACTTGATGTCCCTGACCGCACATAAAGTATATGGACCCAAGGGGATTGGGGCTTTATATGTCCGCAGACGTAACCCCAGAGTTAAACTCGCACCGCAACTACATGGCGGTGGACATGAGCGGGGGATGCGTTCGGGAACTTTATATACACCGCAAATTGTCGGTTTTAGTAAAGCTGTGAAAATAGCGATCGCCTCCCAAGCAACAGAAAATCAACGCCTAGGGGAACTCAGACAAAGGTTATGGGAACAGCTCTCACAGTTATCGGGAATTCACCTCAACGGACATCCCACCCAGCGACTAGCGGGAAATTTGAATATTAGTATTGAGGGGGTAGATGGTGCGGCGTTATTGTTAGGGTTACAACCGGTGATGGCGGTTTCCTCCGGTTCTGCTTGTTCCTCCACCAGTACAGCACCTTCCCATGTACTCACAGCTTTGGGACACTCGGAAAAATTAGCTTATGCTTCCCTGCGGTTTGGGATTGGACGATTTAATACTGCTGAACAGATGGATATAGTCGCACAGCAGGTTATTTCTACTGTGGAAAGTTTACGCTCTCTCAAGTTCGCTTAATTGGTTAGGGTCATTGGACCCCACCCCCTCCGCTGCGAGCCAGGAGGGGAGTTAAAATTAGAACTTGAATGCTGCTAAAATCCAGCATAACTTCTATTTAAATTGTAGAAGTATAGCAATACAAATAACTATTTATAGGAATTTATTTTGATTCGTGATCATGTAATCCATAATTATTAGTGAACACAGGAAACAAATAATCAAGATATACCTAGTTTCGCAACAATCAAATAGGAGACTTATATGTTAAATTACAATACATTACATTGTTTACCTTCTTCAGCAGAATTACCAGATTCAGACGATACCCCAGTGGATAACGAACTACAAATTTTAATTCCCAATTTATTATTAGCGATCCTAGTCAATATTTGGCAAAAGCGAGATGATTGGTTTTTTGGGATTAATATGGGAATTTATTATACAGGAAGTAAACCTGCCATAGTCCCAGATGCCTTTTTAAGTTTGGGAGTGGAACGCTTTGTTGGTGAAAATGGACGTTCTAGTTATGTACTTTGGGAAGAAGATGGTATTCCTCCAATTTTAGCCTTAGAAATTGTTTCTCAAACCTACAATTACGAATATGAGCAAAAGAAATTAGACTATGCAGAATTAGGTATTTTATATTATGTTATTTATGCCCCTACACGCTTACGTCGCAAACGTCAACGTTTAGAAGTTTATCGCTTATTTAATGGTGAATACATCCTTCAACCAGGGGATAAAATTTGGATGTCAGAAGTAGGTTTAGGTATTGGGAAGGAACAGGGAAATTATCAAGGTAGAACGAGGGAATGGTTATATTGGTATGACGAAAATGGTAATAGATATTCTACCCAAGAGGAAGAATTGCAAGCTCTTTTAGCTAGGTTACAAGCAAGGGGAATTGACCCAAATACCTAACGGGGCGACAAAATAAGCTACAATACAGACTTCATAAGCCGCAGTTATCTTGGTCTGATTGACTTGTTACATTGTTTACACTGTCTTGTTTTCAGCCTCCTTTGTCACCCCATCAGCAATTGGGGTGAAGTTCTCAATTAATAAGGGTCAGAATCAAACCGACCCCGTTTTACACTCCTGAGATAGTAACCTCTGGTGGGGAGATTTCTTAAGTTGAAGGTATCACCATAGGGAACCCGCCAGATTTTATAGTCGTAATATGTTAGAGGTGTGCGGGGTTTGCATATTTCTGGGGGATGGTCTCCTAAAACGAAATATGCAGCGCCTCTACCCATGACTTTAGCCATACCAAATTTATCGACAGTCACAGATGTTTCTTCGCTAATGGCTATCCCTAAAACGCTCTTCGATACGCCATCTTGGATTTGACGGGCGATAAAAGCCATAATGCGCCCCATTCTTTTGCGTCTGTCAAAATGGGTATCAACGATCGTCCCCGTTAAATGACTCCACGGGAAAAAGTTGTAAGTAAAGGTGATGTCTCGGTAGGGGTCTTCGAGAGCTTCTCTGGTTTCAATACCTTCTTGGGAGGAAGCGCAAGCATCATAGACATAATCACTTTGAATCATCGCCCCGGCGCTGGTGCCGCCAATGCCGCCGCCTTTGGCATAAACTGATTTAATGGTAGCTTCTAATTTGGTATTTTTCCAGTTACGGATATACTCACATTGGTCGCCACCTGCAAAGAAAATTACGTCCGCATTTTTGACTTTTTCGATAATTTCGGATTTATTCGCATCCTGTCGGTTACTAATTACCAGAGTCTCTACATATTTGACTCCCTGCATATTATAAATTAAGCGATTGTAATCATCACTACCGGAAGTACGAAGTACGACAACATTAACTTTGGTGGAGTAGCTAGTTGATCCCCGGACTTGATGAATCATCCACTGAATGGCTTCTTCTACATCTGGACCGCCTCCACCTAAAATATGCACAGGCCCTGCTAAGGGTGTGACTGAGGGGGGACGTAAATCTAAAGTTTTTTCTGGTGGGATGTCGGGGTTTAGGAATGCTATGAGGGCGGTTCCCATCTTCCTCAACATGGTTCTGATAGTCCTGAACCACTTTGCTATGCTTGGGAATACCTTGGTCATACTAAGCTGCTGGTGCAAACCACAATTATTGCTAACTCTCGCACCAAAAAGGGGGAAATTTCCAGCGTATAGGGGTTGTAATGTTTTTTTACGCGGTATAACCAGGGGTAATCTTTATTTCTCGGCGTTATTCTCGCATAATCACTGTGTAGATAGTTGGTTTTAAAGCCAGACAACTTGCGATCGCTCTTGGATGACGCGCTGATAAACTGTTTGTGTTTGCTGGGCTAATTTTGTCCAGTTAAACCGCTGGGCTAAATCCCTGTAAGCATTATCAATCAACCATTGGCGATAACCGGGATGTTCTAGAACCTCTAAAATTCCCCAAGCCAAAGAGTCGGGATTATTTACTTGGGTGACAATCCCTGTTTGCGTATGTTTGACTACTTCCGGAAACCCGCCAGTATCTGATACTACTACTGGCACGCGAGAAGCAAAACTTTCTAAGGCCACAATACCAAAGGGTTCATAAAGACTAGGAAAAACAGCACAATCGGCAATGGTTTGAAATTTATCCAAGTATTTATCAGAGAGAAAGCCGGTAAAATAACACTTATGCCAAATTCCCAACTCCCAGGTTTTGATGCTGGAGATGGTCGGTATTTCCCCCACCAATAATTACGAATTTAACGTTACCACCCATTGACCACAACACCTTGGGCGCAGCATTAAGTAATACAGACACACCCTTCTCGTATGTCATGCGACCCACATAATAAACAATTTTTTCATGGTCGGCGGCAAATTGGCGGCGAAACTCTTGGGGATGAAAGCTTTCGTCGTGTTGTTTCTTTTCTGGTCGAATACCGTTATAAATGATATCTATTTTGTCTGCAGGACTGTATAAGGCTTGTTGTACCTCTCGCCGCATATAGTCTGTACAGACAATAATTCGCCAAGCGTTATAGGCTAGTAAGTATTCTTTGTGATGAATATAACCTTGAATAGGCGTGTGAATACCGTTATGTCGCCCGTATTCAGTGGCGTGGATGGTAGCAATCAGGGGGATTTTAAAGTTATGCTTTAAAGCGATCGCCGCATCTCCTACCAACCAATCATGAGCGTGAATTAAATCAAACGGTCCTTCCTCCAGAATTATTTTTCCAGCGTGATCTCCCATACTTTGGTTAAGATTACCTACCCAGTGGAAAAAATCGCGACTTTGTGCAACTGGTACCCGATGCACCTGTATACCTTCAACCAGCTCATACATCGATGCTTGAGCAAACTCTGCGGTAATCAGGTAAATTTCATGTCCTAACTTTACCAGTTCTGGATATAACTCCGCCACATGGCGGGAAATTCCCCCCACTAACCTCGGTGGAAATTCCCAACTTAGCGCCAGTATCTTCATTTATGAAACTCTCCAATAGCCTAATTTATCTACAAAGACCAACATAGTAATTGTAGTGAGTATATTTACTAATTTTTGGATAGAGCCGATAAATCAAGATAACACAACCAGAGGAAGAGGAGAAAAGACTTTCTGATGTTTAGGATACTTTTAATTTCCACATTTCTTGACTTTGAGTGTAAATGAAACTGCTAAGTGACAGCTTTTGTGCAGATGGTATGATTCCCATGAAATTTTCTTGTGAAGGTCAAGGTATTTCTCCTTCACTTAAGTGGGAAGATGTCAGCATTCAAACCCGTAGCTTTGCCTTAATTGTGGATGACCCCGACGCTCCCAATCGCACATTTGTACATTGGGTTCTCTTTAACTTACCCCCCCAGACCCGGAACTTACCGGAGGGGATACCCACAGAACCCTTGCTAGCAGGGGGTGGGATCCAGGGTAAAAATGATACTGGACAATTGGGCTATACTCCCCCTTGTCCACCCAGTGGTACCCATCGTTATTTTTTTAAACTTTACGCTCTAGATGCGCCTTTAGGGCTAGATTTTGGCATCACCAAAGCAGAATTAGAAGCAGCGATGGCAAATCATATTTTGGCAACAGCCCAATTGATTGGACGTTATCAAAAGCAACATTAAAATACTGTATTAATAACTAAGTAAAAAAACTAGAGACGTTCTCACAGAACGTCTCTACACAGCTTTTAATTGTGGAGCATATCCCAGAGTTTTCTTTAGCCCTGGTCTAAACGCAACACAGCCATAAAAGCCTCTTGGGGTACATCCACAGTTCCCACAGATTTCATCCGTTTTTTACCCTTTGCTTGCTTCTGTAAAAGTTTCTTCTTGCGGCTAATGTCGCCACCATAGCACTTAGCTAACACATCTTTGCGTAAAGCGGGGATGTGTTCACTGGCTATGACTTTACTACCGATCGCAGCTTGAATTGGCACTTTAAATTGATGGCGGGGAATCAGTTCTTTGAGTTTTTCCGCCATTGACCGCCCCACACCATAGGCTTTATCTCGGTGTACAATCATCGCTAGGGAATCAACGGGGTCGCCGTTAATCATAATATCTAGCTTGACTAAGGGATTTTCCCGGTAGCCGATGAGATGATATTCCATACTGGCATAACCCCGCGATCGCGACTTCATTTGATCAAAAAAGTCAGTGACCACCTCCGCCAAAGGTAACTCGTATGTCAGGGTAGTACGTCCTTCGGCCAGATATTTCATATCCTTGAAAATACCCCGGCGATTTTGGGAGAGTTCCATCAAGGTGCCGACGTAGCCTTCTGGCGTAATCATTTCTACTTGAACGTATGGCTCCTCTATTTTTTCCCGGTCGTTGGGAGCCGGTAAATGGCTGGGATTATCTATATACAGTTCTTCACCTTTGTTAGTGACTACACGGTAAACAACTGAAGGGGCTGTAATAATTAAATCCAGGTTATACTCCCGTTCTAAACGTTCCTGGACAATTTCCATGTGCAGTAACCCCAAAAACCCACAACGGAAGCCAAAACCCATGGCGCTAGAAGTTTCCGGTTCATATTGCAGAGCTGCATCATTGAGTCCCAGCTTTTCTAAAGCCTCCCGCAGGTCTTCAAACTGGTCGGCATCAATAGGGAACATCCCACAAAATACCATGGGTTTGGCTTCTGTGTAACCTGGTAATGCGGCTGGGGCTTTAGCTTTAGATAGGGTAACTGTGTCCCCCACTCGCGCATCAGCTACAGCTTTAATGGCGGCGGCAAAATAGCCTACTTCCCCAGCGTGGAGTTCTTCAACTTGCTTTTCATTGGGAGACAGTACACCTAACTCGTCAACGACATATTCTTTACCTGATGCCATCAAGTAAATGCGATCGCCCTTTTTAATGCTCCCATCCATCACCCGGAAATAAACAATTACCCCCCGGTAGCTATCGTAATAACTATCAAAAATCAATGCTCGTAAGGGTGCGTCTGTAGTGTCTTTTGCCGGTGGTATGCGCTCTACTACCGCTGCCAAAATTTCATTAATGCCGATTCCTTCTTTCGCCGAAGCCAGAATCGCACCACTACAATCTAAACCGATAATTTCTTCAATTTCGCCAATTACCCGCTCCGGTTCTGCTCCTGGTAAATCAATTTTGTTTAAAACCGGAATAATTTCTAAGTCATGTTCTAGAGCCAGATAGAGATTAGCCAAAGTTTGCGCCTCCACACCTTGAGACGCATCCACCACTAACAGCGCCCCTTCACAGGCTACAAGGCTCCGGGACACCTCATAAGAAAAATCCACATGACCCGGAGTATCAATTAAATTCAGGACATATTCCTGACCATCCTTAGCCTTGTAGTTCATCCGGGCAGCTTGCAGCTTAATGGTAATGCCGCGCTCCCGTTCAAGATCCATGTTGTCCAGGAACTGTTCCTTCATTTGGCGCTCATCCACAGTCCCAGTAGCTTGTAACAAGCGATCGGCGAGGGTAGATTTCCCGTGGTCAATGTGAGCAATAATACAAAAATTGCGAATGCGATCTGCGGGAACGTCAGTCATATACTATCTTTGCTGAAGCAGCAATCAAGGTTAAACAAGAAATTTACTTCATATATTTTAATCCTTTCTTAGCCAAGACGCTGTTGCCGGAGAGTGAAGAATATATATTAAAGTCTATTTAACCTGATGGGATTGACGAACCAGTACCCTACAATAAATATATATTCAGTAAATCATCTAGAAATCGTGGGGGGTTACACTAGCTAACTGCCTATAACTACTGATTTACACAGCACAAATTCTGGAGTTGTTGTTTAGGGAGTTGATCACATTTACCATTCAAAAGCAAATGCTGTTAATCTGGCGTTATTTTCGGTAACTATCTCACTATAAATGCAAATTGCTCCAATGGTAGATCATCAGCCCTCGACAAAGCTTGAGAGGTAAAAATCTCTGAGTATATAAACCTATGAATATGAAAGAGAAACCTACCGAAGGTGAGCATCAACGCACCAAGAAGGTAGAAGTCGCCGTCCACTTGGACTCGGAGTTAGTAGAACAAATTCAGCACTTAACCAATGACCCCAGTAAAGTCATTGAGGTAGCCATTCGTCAATGGTTGCGGGGTGAGGCCTCCAGGGATGATGAACTCACACGCAACCATCGGCGCGTACCCGTCCCCCCCGGGGTGAGTGGAATGACTGAAAATAAACAAGGTGTAAATAAAACATGAAGAAAACGTAAAGTTTGTCACTATTGGTGCAAAAAAGGCCAAAATACCCAATGTAAGGATGCCAAAGCTGTAATAATTTACCCCCAATTGTTTCACCAGGGGCTTGGGCAAAACTGCTTTGAGGTGCCATTTGTCTATCCAACTCGATTAATGACTTTTACTGCTAACTCCCAATTGCCGGATTTATTTCCCCAGAATCTGGAAGGTTCCCCTAATCACACTGATGGCTGTATGCCAACTCTAAGTTCAGAGTTGGTATACACTCAAGATGGGACAGGACGCTACGTAACATTTTACTGTCAGCATAGCGAACTGTTGGGCTTAAACCCTAAGCAAATAGTTAATCAAAGTCATGAGGACAAGGTTTTTGTCCCAGTAGATAATGGCGCTTATTTGGAACGCTTACACCGGATTTTAAATACTTTGGTGCCGGAAAAGTTCCAATGCTGGTTTAGCTGCTGTCAAAAATTACTCGAGTTCGAGTTGGTAATTTCCCCTATGATCCCACCCTTGGGAACTGCTGCTACCACAGTTTTAGTCATGGGAAGATTCTTACAAGTGGCTGGGAGGAAATCACCCGCTGAAGATTTAGCTGTAAATGTAGTGGGTCATCAAGTCCGCACACAACCATACCATAAGCTGGTAAATAAAATTACCAGAAATATCCGGCGGACATTGGATTTAGATGTGATTTGGCAACAAACAGTTGACAGTTTAGGCAAAACCCTAGGGCTAGAGCGTTGCATTATCTGTCCTTACCACCCCTCTAGTTCTAGAGTCCAGGTCATAGCCGAGTATCACCACCCAGAGCGAGCTTCGATGCTCGGACGGGAAATAGATGTAACTTCTGAGCCAGCTTTTGCCAAGGCCTTGGCCACCCTAAAACCTGTTGTCATGGAGATGTCCCGGTATAATCTGTCTTACCCGGACAAAATCTTAGTGGTGGCTACTTGCTATCAAGACCAAGCTAATGGACTAATTGCCATCACTATTAAAGATGAATTTCACCCCTTGACAGATGCAGAACTAGAATTAGCCAAAGAGTTTGCTGATCAGTTGGGAACCGCGATCGCCCATGCTACCCTATATAAAGAACTAGAAGCAGCCCGTCAAAAAGCCGAAGCAGCCTCCCGCCTCAAAAGCGAATTTCTCGCTAACGTTTCCCATGAAATCCGTACCCCCCTCAACGGTATGATTGGCTTTTTAAAGCTGATTTTGGAAGGCATGGCAGATGATCCTCAAGAACAACATCAGTTTATTTGTGAGGCTCATTATTTATCAATACATCTACTCCATATTATCAATGATATCTTAGATATAGCCAAAATTGAAGCCGGCAAAATGGAGCTTGCTTGCTCTGCGGTCAAACTCAATGATCTATTTCAAGATGTAGAAAATTTTGTGCGCCCCCAAGCAGAGTCAAGAAACTTGAGTTTCCAAATGCAGATGCTCCCTACTTCTGATGAGATTATTGTCCATGGTAATTACCAAAGGTTACTACAGGTCATGCTCAACTTGGTGAATAATGCCATCAAATTCACCCAAGAAGGGAGTATTAACGTCAGTGCTGATTTAGTCTTGAAAAAGGCGAAATTTCAAAATCAGGAATTTCCCGGAATGGTCAGGGTAAAAGTAGCTGATACAGGTATCGGTGTTTCCCTGGATAAACAAGATAAACTCTTTCAATTATTCTCCCAGGTAGATGGTTCACGTACTCGCCAGTACGGGGGTACAGGTTTGGGACTAGTCATATCCCAGAAACTCATAGAAGCCATGGGTGGCGAGGTACATTTTTACAGTCTGGGGGAAGGACTAGGTTCAACAGTCACATTTACAGTACCTCTCTATCAACAACCTGTTTTAGTTGCTGCTGATGTTAACATCTCCCCTTTCTGAAAAGATTATAAATCATGTGGTATCCAGCATCCAGCATCCAGGGGTTCAAAACCCCTGTCTAATAGCAGAAGTCGGATAAATCCGACTATATTTGGGCATAATTGTTAAGGTCGTTGAGAATATCCAGGGGTTGAAAACCCGGACTTCTAGCTAAGTTATCTTAGAGGATGTTTGATAAGTTTTATCAGGTGATTTTTTTTAGACACTTCTTGATCCCCCCTAACCCCCCTTCTCAAGGGGGGAACTAGAGTCAAAGTCCCCCTTCTCAAGGGGGGAACTAGAGTCAAAGTCCCCCTTCTCAAGGGGGATTTAGGGGGATCTAAAAATATTAGATACACCATGAGGGACTTTTCAAACATCCTCTTAGATTATCTGTGACCATTTGAGAAGTCGGCGATCTTAACCACCCCACAGATCCCCGACTTTTACCTAAAGATAATCAAATACATGAGATTCTAGTCAGATTTATCTGACTTTAGCTTTGAGACGGGGGTTTCTAACCCCAGCTCCCTGGGTGGCGATCTGCTTGCAGCAGCGCTTCGCTATCGCCCCACAGATACCGGACTGCTGAAACTAAATTATACTAGATTATCTGTGATCATGTGAGAAGTCGTCGATCTTGCAGCTACAGTGAGTTTAAAAGCCTAATTGCTCGTTTATAATCAGCGGTACGACCTTGAGTGAGGAATAATTCCGCTGCTCTTTGGAAGTTTTCCCTAGCTTTGTTGATGTCTCCTAGATTACGGTAAACAAGACCGCGATTACCGTAAGCATCAGCATCATTAGGATTAATCCCAATAGCTTGGTTGAAATCAGCCAATGCTAAATCCCATTTTTGCTGGTCAGCGTAAACAACACCGCGATTGTAGTAAGCTTGAGCATAATTAGGATTAATCCCAATAGCTTGGGTGTAATCAGCCACAGCTAAATCCCATTTTTGCAGGTTATCGTAAACAACACCGCGATTGATGTAAGCACCAGCATCATTAGGATTAATCCCAACAGCTTGGTTGAAATCAGCCAATGCTAAATCCCATTTTTGCTGGTCAGCGTAAACAACACCGCGATTGATGTAAGCACCAGCATCATTAGGATTAATCCCAACAGCTTGGGTGTAATCAGCCAATGCTAAATCCCATTTTTGCAGGTTAAGGTAAACATTACCGCGATTGATGTAAGCACCAGCATCATTAGGATTAATCGCAACAGCTTGGGTGAAATCAGCCACAGCTAAATCCCATTTTTGCAGGTTAACGTAAACAAGACCGCGATTGTTATAAGCTAGAGCATCATTAGGATTAATCGCAATATATCGGGTAAAGTCAGCCACAGCTAAATCCCATTTTTGCAGGTTAACGTAAACAAGACCGCGATTGTTATAAGCTAGAGCATCATTAGGATTAATCGCAATAGCTTGGTTGAAATCAGCCACAGCTAAATCCCATTTTTGCTGGTTAAGGTAAACATTACCGCGATTGTTGTAAGCTTCAGCATAATTAGAATTAATCGCAATAGCTTGGTTAAAATCAGCCACAGCTAAATCCCATTTTTGCTGGTCAGCGTAAACAACACCGCGATTGATGTAAGCTTCAGCATAATTAGGATTAATCGCAATAGCTTGGGTGTAATCAGCCACAGCTAAATCCCATTTTTGCTGGTTAACGTAAACATTACCTCGATTGTAGTAAAAAGCAGCATCATTAGGATTAGACTGATTTTGACTGTAAAATTCTGGGAATCCTTGACTGACTACCGGGGAGTTTTTTGCAGATGTCCATAGAGTTTTGGGTAAAGACTCAGATTTACCAGCAATGATTCTTTGGTATTTTTCTGTTTGTTCAGGTGTTAACCCCACAGTGGTAATGTTCTCCACACAACCGGGATAGGGAATTGAGGAACACATCAACCTGTGTGGATTGGTTTTAGTTTGACTCCAAGTGGGGGTAGAACTGAGGATCAATGTTATTGTTGTTAAGGCGACGGCGCTGGTTAATGCTGGTAGGTGCATAGGTTTTAACCTTTTATGGGTGGGGGGATAATTTCAGCAGTTACGGAAAATACATCAGCATCTGACTCAAGTGTATTTTATATTATTTGTCTATTTTTTGGTTAAATTATTACAGATAAGGGAAATATCTTTGAATTTCCGCAAACAATCCTACTCTGTTAAAGGGTTTGACCCCCCCACCGCAGGGATTGGGAGTTAGAAAGGAAAGCAAACAAACACAAGATTATACAACAGCGATCGCCCCACAGATCCCCCACAGATCCCCGACTTCTAGCTAAGTTATCCTAGACTATCTGTGATGATCTAAGAAGTCGGGGATCTTAACCACCCGACATCTGATTAACAATATTCATAGTTTCCACACTGACTCTACACACCCGCATCAACAAATCTATCACCTGTTCCTTATAGTCTGCAAACCGGTAAGTATTAAACTTTTCCGCAATAGTCGGGTCTTTGGGTTTCTTCTCCTTATATTGATCTAAAATCCACTCCAAAGCGCAACGATTGCCTAACATATATTCCCATGCTATACTGGGTATACCTTGTAATGTGGTTACATCATCTAAGATAATACTTCCCTTGGTTTTATCAGCCTTTAACTTCGCCTTGGGTGTGGTTTGGTTATCCTTTAAAGGAATATCAACCCGACTGAGTTTGTAGGGTGTGACAGTTTCATAATTAATATGTAAATCCATGAGTTGTTTACCCCAGTCCACCCATTGGGTAAAGTTATCATATAAAGGTAAGCGGGGAAAGTCTCGTTTTAGGTTGAGTTCGTATTTTTGGCGGTACTCTGGGTTATGTAGCACCCCATAGGTGTAGTGGAAGATATCTATTTTAGTAATTGTTGTGTCTTGGTAATGGGTGTGAATTTGTTCTAGTCCCCAGTCGGTGATGTTATCTATGCGCTTTCCCTCTTGGTCGTATCTGTACAGGGGGAGACATTGGGAATCACCTGTTAGGTGTAAATCAATTAGTACATTTGAACTAAGACAGTGAAAATATTTACTTGAACCAATACCTGAAAAAGCTATAACCTTATTCTCACCATTTAAATTTTGTGAAAACATCTCATAGTGATTTTGAGTCAGTCTATCATTAAATATTTTTTCTGTGTAATGATATAGCTTAAAATATGGTCTATATAAAGATAATTTCACTAGCTCTCGATTAAAAATAACTTTTATACCATTATTGAAATAACTTGTTAATGAAGAACTCCATTTAATATAATTATCTATAGTTTTTGAAGCAACACAAGAGTTGTACACTTGAATCATGTTTTTCATTTTCTTGATTAAATCTGATTGATTCAAATCATAAACCCATTCGTCTCTGTTAGTAGCAACACCTAATGAAAACAACTTAAATACAGCTTCTTGTCCTTTACCTGCTTTTACACCCTTATCAACCACAGGTAAAAGACTATCAAAATCATTATCAGTTTGATTTATCCAGTTATACTTTTTATCCGGTGTAATATGTTCAAAAGGGATTTGATTAAACTTGGTATTAGATAAAAATCCTAACTTCTCACCTGCTCTTTCAAACTCAGGACGACGAATATAAAATATTTGACATCTATTAAAATCAGTATCCGTTTTTTTCACCATCAACATAATAGCTACACCAGTTTGAATCCCAAAAACATTATGTGTAGTTCCTGAAAGTTTGGGATTTTTCCTGACATCCCCATGTAAATCTATAACGTAAATGTAATTAAAATCATCACTGACCGACTTTCTAAACCCATCAAATGCACGTCCATCTAGAAAAGAGGAATTACTGATAAAAGCAATAATCCCATTATTACCCAACCTATCAGAAGCCCATCTAATAAACCGGGTATACATATCATAAGCTTTTGTCTTCTGAGCAGTGCTGTGTTTAACGTAACTCGTCTGAATTAACTTATCTATTGCTGGATAATCTCTATTTTTATTGTTATCATTTTCATTTTGTTGATTAGCATTATAAGGAGGATTGCCAATAATCACTGAAATAGTTCTATCATTCTGTCTTTTAATCCTCGCTGTATTCTCAACAGTCATCGCAAACAAATCCATCTGCTTACCCACAAACAGGGTATTATCTAAAGTATCCACAAAACAGATATTTTCAAACTCCTCATACACCCCCATCTTCTGCTTATAGGTGTACTCAATATTCAAATTCGCAATATAATAAGGTAAAATCGCCACCTCATTACAGTGGATCTCATGCTTATACTTGTATTCCAAGGAATGAGCAGGTAAATAATCAATCAACTCAGTCACAAAAGTACCCGTACCCGTCGCAGGGTCTAAAATCTCCACATCCCGATCAGCTAACAACTTACCAAAATGTTTATGTACTAAAAAGTCCGTGCTTTCAATCATAAACCGGACAATCTCGTTAGGAGTATAGACAATTCCCAACCTATCCGCTGCTTTGGGGTTATAGGTTTTATAAAAGTTCTCATACAAAGACTTCAGAAACCTTTGTTTTTCTTGATGATTAGCAATATTAGCCGCTGTGCGCCGAATTACGGCATAATATCTTTCAATACTCCCTAAAGCGTTACGCTTCACACTTCCAGTAAAGAAGGTTGCAATTACCCCTTGTAACTCCCGTGCGACATTGTTTTCTGTGTGAAACTGAGATTCGTTAAAAATATTGAGAAAAATATCCTCTGTGAGGATGTGCTGAATCATCATTTCGCGAATATCAATTAAACTGATTTCTGGGTTAATGGACTCTTGACAGATTGACCAAAACTTATTCCTTGCTGTTTGAAAATTACTGTTAGTTTCCCCTTGACTATCAATCAAATCTCTGAGATAATCTAAGATAGTGGGTAAATCTTGCCTAAAACTATCTATAGCTGACCGAAAATCTCTAACTTCCGGTCTGACATAATTAATAAAGTTGGTAATTAGTGTGTCTAGAGCTTCAGCATCTTTCATCGATACCCGCTGGGTTTCTGTGGCGTTTTGAATTAAAACCGCAGTTTGGGAGTCTTCAAAGAGGATGTTACTACTAGGATAACCTTTATTTAACTTTTTGTCTATTTCTTCGTCTAAGTTATCATATTGGTCTTTACTTTCCCAGTAACCCCAATCTAATCGCAAGGCATCTTTAACGGTGCCATCGGGGTAAACTAGTTTACCATTAGGTAATTTAAAATCCAACTCTGGAATTAGTAGAAAGTCCCTAGGTTTGCAATATTCATTTAAGAGGTTTTGAAAAGCCACGCGAATAGAAGTTTCTTTGCGGGAACCGCCAAACTGAATAATTTTGGCTACTTCTGCTTGGTACTGGCTAATCAAAAGTCTGGACATGGGGAAACTAGGGGATATACAAGGGCAGAAATTTAAATATAAAGGATAGCTGTTAGTGATTTAGCAGACAGTTTATTAAAATTTATACAAGTGTAAATAACTTTAAGTTAGAATAACTGTAAGTTTGTCATCTACCCTAGGGTAGAGATAAAACCCCCCATGTGATCTATCATCTATTCGTTTATATCCAATATCTGTTGTTAAACGCAAAGGGCGCAAAGTTTGGCGCAAAGGTACGCAAAGGTTTATTGGCGGTCTAGACTATGATCACATACATGATTTTTTAGTCAGATTTATCTGACTTTAGCTATTAGACGGGGGTTTCTAACCCCCGGTTACTCTGGGTGGCGATCGCCTGTCTCCCTAGTTATCAGACATCTGATTAACAATATTCATAGTTTCCACACTCACCCTACACACCCGCATCAACAAATCTATCACCTGTTCCTTATAGTCTGCAAACCGGTAAGTATTAAACTTTTCCGCAATAGTCGGGTCTTTGGGTTTCTTCTCCTTATATTGATCTAAAATCCATTCCAAAGCGCAACGATTGCCCAGCATATATTCCCATGCTATACTAGGTATACCTTGTAATGTGGTCACATCATCTAAGATGATAATCCCTTTGGTTTTATCAGCTTTTAACTTTGGCTTGGGTGTGGTTTGGTTACCCTTTAAGGGAATATCAACCCGACTGAGTTTGTAGGGTGTGACGGTTTCATAATTAATATGTAAATCCATGAGTTGTTTTCCCCAGTCCACCCATTGGGGAAAGTTATCATATAAAGGTAACCGGGGAAAGTCTCGTTTTAAATTGAGTTCGTATTTTTGGCGGTACTCTGGGTTATGTAGCACTCCATAGGTGTAGTGGAAGATATCTATTTTAGTAATTGTTGTGTCTTGGTAATGGGTTTGAATTTGTTCTAGTCCCCAGTCGGTGATGTTATCTATGCGGTTTCCTTTTTGGTCGTATCTGTACAGGGGGAGACATTGGGAATCACCTGTTAGGTGTAAATCAATTATTGTATTACTAGCTAAACAATGAAAGGATTTTGTATTTCCTAATGCAGAATAGGCAATATATTTATTGTCAAGGTTATTTATAGAATAAATATTTAGCCATTGCAACATCATGGCATTTAAATGTTTATCAAAATATAGGTAATTTTTGGTAAATGGACGATATAAACTATTTACGATTTGATTAGAATGAAATGTTTTTTTAATTTTGTTATTTAAAAATTTAATTAATTCTCTGTCCCATTTAATTTTTTCTTTAGCATTAAAGTTTTGATCTTTTAAAGTTTCTTGATAAACCGATATAAAGAAATCCATTTTATTTTTAAGATTTTGATAAGATAAATCATAAACCCATTCATCTTTTTTAGTTTTTAATCCTGTTGTAAACAACTTAAATACAGCTTCTTGTCCCTTACCTGCTTTCACACCCTTATCAACCACAGGTAAAAGACTATCAAAATCATTATCAGTTTGATTTATCCAGTTACCGTTACTATCTGGTTTAAAATGAGTAAAGCCTAAATCTTTAAACTTCTGAGAACTAAAATATTTTTTCTTATCCTCTGCATTTGTATAATCTTCAATCGCATCATAATAAACCTTAAACCCTTGAGCGTGTTCATTCCTGATTAAAAAATAAACAGCTATCCCTACCCTAATTTCATCACTAAAAACATTACCGCCCTCTTTACGTCTTCTTTCTCCACTGGTGCGCGCATTACCTTTAGTGTCAATTACATAAATCTCATTAAATTCTTTCGCTACAACTTTTCTAAACCCGTCATAAGCAATAGAATCAATAAAAGAACTGTTAGAAACAAAGGCAATAATCCCATTATTACCTAATCTATCAGAAGCCCATCTAATAAACCGGGTATACATATCATACAGGACAATATTATTTTGAGCTTGACTATATTTAACGTAACTCGCTTTAATTAACCTATCTATTGCCTCATAACCCCGATTAGCATTATCATCATTAAAATTCTCCTGTTTTGCATTATAAGGAGGATTGCCAATAATCACTGAAATAGTTCTATCATTCTGTCTTTTAATCCTCGCTGTATTCTCCACAGTCATCGCAAACAAATCCATCTGCTTACCCACAAACAGCGTATTATCTAAAGTATCCACAAAACAGATATTTTCAAACTCCTCATATACCCCCATCTTCTGCTTATAGGTGTACTCAATATTCAAATTCGCAATATAATAAGGTAAAATCGCCACCTCATTACAGTGGATCTCATGCTTATACTTGTACTCTAAGCAATGAACAGGTAAATAATCAATCAACTCAGTCACAAAGGTTCCCGTACCCGTCGCTGGGTCTAAAATCTCTACATCCCGATCAGCTAACAACTTTCCAAAATGTTTATGTACTAAAAAGTCGGTGCTTTCAATCATAAACCGGACAATCTCGTTAGGAGTATAGACAATTCCTAACCTATCCGCTGCTTTGGGGTTATAAGCTTTATAAAAGTTCTCATACAAAGACTTTAGAAACCTTTGTTTTTCTTGATGATTAGCAATATTAGCCGCTGTGCGCCGAATTACGGCATAATACCTTTCAATACTCCCTAAAGCATTACGTTTGACACTTCCAGTAAAGAAGGTAGCAATTACCCCTTGTAACTCCCGTGCGACATTGTTTTCTGTGTGAAACTGAGATTCGTTAAAAATATTGAGAAAAATATCCTCTGTGAGGATGTGCTGAATCATCATTTCGCGAATATCAATTAAACTGATTTCTGGGTTAATGGACTCTTGACAGATTGACCAAAACTTATTCCTTGCTGTTTGAAAATTACTGTTAGTTTCCCCTTGACTATCAATCAAATCTCTGAGATAATCTAAGATAGTGGGTAAATCTTGCCTAAAACTATCTATAGCTGACCGAAAATCTCTAACTTCCGGTCTGACATAATTAATAAAGTTGGTAATTAGTGTGTCTAGAGCTTCAGCATCTTTCATCGATACCCGCTGGGTTTCTGTGGCGTTTTGAATTAAAACCGCAGTTTGGGAGTCTTCAAAGAGGATGTTACTACTAGGATAACCTTTATTTAACTTTTTGTCTATTTCTTCGTCTAAGTTATCATATTGGTCTTTACTTTCCCAGTAACCCCAATCTAATCGCAAGGCATCTTTAACGGTGCCATCGGGGTAAACTAGTTTACCATTAGGTAATTTAAAATCCAACTCTGGAATTAGTAGAAAGTCCCTAGGTTTGCAATATTCATTTAAGAGGTTTTGAAAAGCCACGCGAATAGAAGTTTCTTTGCGGGAACCGCCAAACTGAATAATTTTGGCTACTTCTGCTTGGTACTGGCTAATCAAAAGTCTGGACATGGGGAAACTAGGGGATATACAAGGGCAGAAATTTAAATATAAAGGATAGCTGTTAGTGATTTAGCAGACAGTTTATTAAAATTTATACAAGTGTAAATAACTTTAAGTTAGAATAGCTGTAAGTTTGTCATCTACCCTAGGGTAGAGATATAGATCCGGGGCTGGTTTTGCTGTAGGTGAGAAGATTTTGCCTTTAAGTTTCACACTTTGGTAAGATACCAAGAGACGATCATGAAGCTTGATTGGGTAGCTCCGTCAAATCTCTAATCTAAGGTAAATTATATCTAAAATTAAGTGATTCAAGTTTGAAGATCACAATTTTCCTAACAACAGAGGTATCAAATGGAACTGACAATTGAAAACGTCGAAACAGTTTTAGATGAAATGCGCCCTTACCTCATGTCTGATGGGGGTAACGTGGAACTGGTAGAACTGGAAGGACCAATTGTGAAACTGAGATTACAAGGTGCTTGTGGTTCTTGTCCCAGTTCCGCCATGACCTTGAGAATGGGTATTGAACGTCGCCTTAAGGAAATGATTCCGGAAATCGCAGAAATTGAGCAAGTAGTTTAGTGTCTGGGGTGATGGGGATGGGTATTTCCTTGTCCCCATTACCCAGACCCCATTCTGTATATACCATAATTCACTATGTCTCATCCATTACACATCGCTTTTATTTGGCATCAACACCAGCCGCTGTACAAGTCCCCTAACAGCGGCGTTTCCCTTTCTACCAGTCAGCATTATCGCTTACCTTGGGTGCGATTGCATGGCACTAAAGATTATTTAGATTTAATATTAATTCTGGAAAAATATCCGAAATTACACCAGACAGTAAATTTAGTGCCGTCATTAATTTTACAACTGGAAGATTACATTGCTGGCACTGCTTTTGACCCCTATCTCACGGCGAGTTTAACCCCAGATGCACAGATAACTGACCAACAACGGGAATTTATTATCCAACACTTTTTTGATGCTAACCATCATACCTTGATTGACCCCCATCCCCGTTATGCCGAGTTGTATTACCAAAGACAGGAAAAAGGGCAAGATTGGTGTTTAGCTAATTGGCAGTTAGCAGATTACGGCGATTTACTGGCTTGGCATAATCTGGCGTGGATTGATCCCCTGTTTTGGGATGACCCGGAAATTGCCGCTTGGTTAAAACAAGGACGTGATTTTACTTTAAGCGATCGCCAGCGCATATATACCAAACAGAGAGAAATTCTCAGCCGGATTATCCCCCAACACCGGAAAATGCAAGCATCCGGACAGCTAGAAGTCACCACCACCCCCTACACTCACCCCATTTTACCCTTACTAGCTGATACCAACTCAGGGCGAGTAGCAGTACCCGAAATGAGACTACCTCACCAGCGGTTTAACTGGCCCCACGACATTAAGCGCCACTTACAAAAGGCTTGGGACCTATACACAGACCGTTTTGGGCAAGAACCACGGGGTTTATGGCCTTCAGAACAATCAGTCAGCCCGGAAATTTTGCCATATATTATTAAACAAGGCTTTAAGTGGATTTGCTCAGATGAAGCAGTTTTAGGGTGGTCGCTGAAACACTTTTTTCACCGGGATGCAGCCGGAAACGTCCAGGAGCCAGAACTATTATACAGACCCTATCGCTTGGCAACTCCCGCCGGTGATGTAGCAATTGTGTTTCGTGACCACAGACTATCAGATTTAATTGGCTTTACCTACAGTTCCATCCCCCCCAAACAGGCCGTAGCCGACCTAGTGGGACACCTGCAAGCGATCGCGAAAATGCAAAGAGAAAGCCACAGCGAAGAACCTTGGCTAGTCACCATTGCCTTAGACGGAGAAAACTGCTGGGAATTTTACCCCCAAGACGGTAAACCCTTCCTAGAAGCATTGTATCAAACCCTCAGCAACGAACCCCATCTTAAACTCGTCACCGTCTCAGAATTTCTCGAACAATTTCCCGCCACTACCACTATTCCCGCCGAACAGCTACATAGTGGTTCTTGGGTAGATGGTAGCTTTACCACCTGGATTGGTGACCCTGTAAAAAATCGTGCCTGGGACTACCTAACCCACGCCAGAGAAACCCTCGCCCAACATCCCGAAACCACCGAAGAAAACAACCCAGAAGCATGGGAAGCCTTATACGCCGCCGAGGGTTCCGATTGGTTCTGGTGGTTTGGCGAAGGACATTCTTCAAATCAAGATGCCATCTTCGACCAATTATTTCGGGAACACCTATTAGGAATTTACACAGCCTTAAATGAACCAGCACCCTCTTATCTCCAGAAACCTCTAGAGATTCACGCAGCCCGAACCGACCATAAGCCACAAGGGTTTATTCATCCGGTCATTGATGGTAAAGGTGATGAACAGGACTGGGACAAAGCCGGACGCATAGAAATCGGCGGGGCGCGGGGAACCATGCACAATAGCAGCGTCATTCAGAGACTCTGGTATGGCGTAGATCACCTAAATTTCTATGTGCGGGTGGACTTTAAAAATGGCGTTATCCCCGGACGAGATTTACCTCAAGAGTTGAATTTGTTGTGGTTCTATCCCCATAGAACAATGCACAATAGCCCCATCATCATGGCAGATATACCAGATATCCCCCCCCTTAACTACCTGTACCACCACCATCTAGAAATTAACTTACTCACCGAATCAATTCAGTTTCACGAAGCTGGAGAACACCATCAATGGTATCCCCGTTTTAGCCGCGCCCAAGTCGCCTTCAAGAATTGCTTAGAAATTGCCGTACCGTGGGCTGATTTGCAAATTTCCCCAGATTATCCCGTGCGTCTGATTTTACTACTGGCTGATGAAGGGTGTTTCCGCGACTATTTGCCAGAAAACGGTTTGATTCCCATTGAAGTCCCATAAATCTCAACTTTCCCTAAGAGGATGTTTGATAAGTTTTCCACAAGTAACTTTTATCTTAGGGAACACACCCAACACACCCAAAACAATCAAATCCAGTCCCCTCCCCTTACAAGGGGAGGGTTAGGGAGGGGTCAAATAATATTCGATACACTAATCATGACTTGACAAACATCCTCTTAGGGAACACACCCAACACACCCAACACACATGATTAACGTACCTCTTTCAAACTATCAAATTGTTTATTAAACATTTCAGTAAATAGATTCATGACTGTACGGTCTTCACGAACCCTAATATTAGCGGAGATTGACATACCCGACTGCAAGGATATCTTTCTACCATGAGCATCTAAATATTGTTTATCTAAACTAATTGTAGCGGGGAATCTATAAAATTGATATATTTCGTCTGGTGGTAATGCATCAGAGCCTATACTAATAACTTGTCCTTTAATGTCCCCAAACTGACTGAAAGGAAATGACTCAATTCTCACATCAGTCTTCATTCCTTCCCGGACGAAACCAATATCTCTATTGGTGATAAATACCTCAGCCAGAAAGTTATCATCAGGCACAATTTGCAGCAAGGTTTGACTAGCATTTGCTACAAAACCAGGGGTTTTTGCTTGTAAGTCAAAAATTGTTCCCCCCACAGGAGCGCGAAGTTCTTGATATTCAAAATTTAACTTAACTTGAGAAAGTCTACTATTTACATCTGCCAATCTTTGTTCATTACTTAGCAAAATTCTCATGAATTGGCTATCGATTTCGGCAATACGTTTTTTATTATCAGCTATTTTTTCTAAAACACTTTTACCGGATGCAGCTACAGTATTTTTGAGTTGTTCCTGTCCTTGCTCAATGGTAAACTGTAGACGTTGTAACTCCTGCTCTAATTGGTCTATTTCAGCGGTGAGACGTTGTACCTGTTGTTGCTGATTGAGATACTGTAGCTGAGAGATACCACCTTCTTCTGCTAATATTTTAATTTTATCTAAAATCTGTTGCTGGATAGCCAAGCTAGATTCAGTATCACTCTTTCTCACTCGTATTTGAGCCATTTCTTTTCTCGTTTTCTCTACTTCCAACTGTGCTGCGGCCGAGCGAGAATCAAATTCCTTTTGAGCAAATTGTAAACGTTGCTGTTCATCAACTCCTAAACCTGCGACTGTATTCAAGTTACTCAATTCAGCACGTAACAACTCATTTTCATTAACTAACGCAGTCCTACTTTTTAACAGAAATTCGGCATTTGCTGGTAACTTAGCCCGGATAAACTCCAATTCTGATGCCGTTGTATAACTATTTGCCATTAAGCGACGATAAATTTCGTTTTCCTCAATTAAGGCTTGGCGAACGTTATTTAATGAATCTAATTCAGCAACAGTAGCCACAGTTTCAAAAGTTAGCAGCAAGTCTCCAGGGTTGACTTTTTCCCCATCTTTGACATGAACCGATTTTACCACCCCATTCACAGGGGCTTGCACTTCTTTGATACTCCCCTCCGGCTTGAGTTGACCTGTAGCAGGGACTACTTGCTCAATCTTGGCGAAATAAGCCCAAGTAATTCCAAAACAAGCTAACAATATCAACGACAGCATAATTGTGCGTGACAAAATTGGCGACTGGCGCAACAAAACTGCTTGATCAAAATTAACATAGTTAGGATTTGCTACAGGCCGACTAGGAACTTTTACCGGAGATGTAAGTACCTCTGAGTCGGGATTTAATCCGGTTTTTTTCTTACCGTTACCATTGCCATTAAGTTGAATCATGATAGTATTATTTTTGTGATTTTATTGGGTATCAAGTTCTCAATGCAGTTAAGAATTAATTTCTTGTTGTTGGTAAAGATGAAAATAATTACCTTTAGCAGCCATTAATTCTTGATGGCTTCCCTGTTCTATAACCCTGCCATTATCCATGACGACAATCATATCTGCATGGCTGACAGTATTCAGCCGGTGGGTGATAAAGAATACCGTATTATCTTTGTATGCTCGAGCTAAATTTAGACAAACTTGTCGCTCTGTGGGATAGTCCAGAGCGCTGGTGGCTTCGTCTAAAACTAATAGTTTTGGTCGTTGTAAAATAGAACGAGCGATCGCAATTCTTTGTCGTTGTCCCCCCGAAAGTCCAGCACCGCGCTCCCCTACCCTTGTGTTGTAGCCGTTGGGTAAGGACATAATAAAATCGTGAGCCGCCGCAATGCGAGCAGCCTCAATGATTTCGTCGGTGGTAGAATCAGGATTCGTCAGGGAAATATTTTCCAAGACCGTACCATCAAATAAGAGTGTTTCTTGGGGAACTACACCCACCTGTCGCCGCAGAGAATACAGTTCCACTTTAGAAATATCGTAACCATCAACCAAGATTCTGCCAGACTCCACCTCATATAGTCTCAGCAGTAACTTCATCATGGTACTTTTACCAGAACCACTCTGCCCAACAATACCAATAAATTTACCCGATGGAATATCAAGGCTGACATTAGAAAGTTGTAGCAGTCGGCTGGTTTGAAACCGGAAGGAAACATTGTCAAAGGTCACATTTCCTGATATTTCAGGTAAGGGAATATTTTGGCGGTCTGCTTCGGCTTCTTCTGGTGTATCGACAATATCGCTTAAACGTTCTAGAGATAAAGCAGTTTCTTGGAAGCTTTGCCAGAGTTGCGCTAAACGTAATATGGGGCTAGTTACGTAACCTGATATAATTCTAAAGGCGATTAACTCACCTAAAGTTAGTTGTCCTTGGAGTACTAAATAAGAACCCATCCACAAGACTAGCAAGCTACTAAGTTTATTCAGAAAACTACTAGTAGAATTAGCCAGGGTGGAAGTGATCACGGTTTTAAACCCGGCGGTCACATACCGAGCATAACGTTCTTGCCAGGAAAAACGCGATTGCAATTCAATATTTTGCGCTTTTACCGTTTGAATACCCGACATTACCTCAACTAAATAGGATTGAGTGTGGGCGTTGCGTTCAGCCTTGGTACGTAACTGTTTGCTAATGGTGGGGGAAGCAATTAAGGTGAGGATCACAAATATAGGAACTGTCCCCAAACCTACTAAGGTGAGCTGCCAACTATAAAACAGCATCACGATAATATAAATTATCGAAAATACCGCATCTAATACTACCGTTAAAGCAGTACCAGTGAGAAACTGACGAATATTTTCTAATTCATTGATGCGGGTGGCTAGTTCACCTACAGGTCGGCGTTCAAAATAACGCAGGGGTAACCGCAGCAAGTGATCGATAATTTGCGACCCCAAACTCATATCAATGCGGTTGGTCGTATCGACAAATAGATAAGTTCTTAATGTAGTCAGTAAGGCTTCAAACACACCCACCACTAAGAGCAAAATCCCTAAAACATTTAGGGTACCAATGCTATTTTGAACTATAACTTTATCGATAATTAACTGAATGACCAGGGGGTTAGCTAGCTGGGCTAGTTGGACAAAAAACGAAGCAATAAAAACCTCTATGAGAACTCGCCGATGCTTGGAAAGATAAGGAATAAACCATTGGATACCAAAGCGCTCTTGCGGTGTTTCTTTGGTAGTAGCTACCAATAAAACTCTCACCTGGGGAGGTAAGTTGTTTTCATCAACGCTTAATTTGGCTACAAATTCGGCGGTTTTGCTGCGGACAATTCCTTGGGAGGGAACACCTACAACAATACTATTAGGTCCTGTTTCATATAAAACAGCATAACTGCCATCATACTGAATTATGGCTGGTGTAGGAATACGCTCAATTGCCGCAACGGGTAGGTCTACTAACTGGGACTTGAGTCCGACTAATTCTCCTACATAAGCACAAGCTGGAAAGGATATACTACCTTGGCGTTTGATTTGCTCATTTAAGATGCGACGAAGCACCTCCCGGCGAAAGGGCATTTTTAGGTGTTTCGAGAGCATTTGTAAGCAAGCAAGAACTGTATCTAATTCCCCCTTACCTCGAAAAAATGGGTAATTTTGACGTTTTTGTTGACCTTTCTGTTGTGGGGATGGTTGAGACTGGCTAATTTGTTCTCCAGGTATGTTGCGAATATCTAAGTCAACGGTGACGATTCCTTTAGTATGCTCATGGTTATCAACTCTCACTTCATGAGTCTCTAAATGAGTATCTAAAAACGATAAATCCGCCGGCGAAAACCCAATTAACCGTGCAGGAATTTTTCCTTTGACTTCAATGGAGTCACTCACTTCTAAGCGAGATCCAGGGGGAGAGTTGGTGACTGTCCCACCGCCACTGACAAACCAGATTTTTTCTCTATCCAGTTGGTGGTGGCGATTTTTACCGGGACTAAGGTAATTTATTTGGACATTTGCTAAGGCTTGCTCAGTAATTTCTCGCAGGTTGGGAACTGTCCTGGCTTGCTGTTTGATCTGCGGACTCAAAACATCAAAAACTTCTGCCAAATGGCTTTTGTTTAACCGGACATTGGCAAATTCTGGGTAAGCACCAAGAAGCTGTAAGTAGTCCGCCGCACTCACGCTTAAACAGATGACTTCAGTAGATGCGATCGCTGTTTCACAGGCTACTTCTCGTAACAAGCTGATTTCCCCCAGAATTGACCCTGGTTGCAGCAATTTCAGGGTAGTGGGGATTTGGGTTTGCGGATCGTATCCTAATAAGCGTATTTGTCCCTCAAACAGAATTGTCACTTGTTCGGGGAGTTTCTCTTGGCTAATAATTTTCCGCCCCGTACGTTGGCGCCAAACTTGTAGTTTTTCCGATAGCCCAGCAATTACTGCAGTTGGTAATTGCTCAAAGCCTTCCAGACTAGCAATAAATTCTTGAAAGGTACTCTTAGTATAAGTCATTCTTATAATAGCTGGTGACGTTGATTGATAATTTCCTGGTAGTTGAATAGTTATAACTATGTCTTACCAATATGGCAAGTAGTTTTTAAGTGTTTGAATGATTATGATCGGCAATTTTAGCCTTTAACCAAGCTTGAAAACGTTCATTCAACAGCCTTTGTCGTACTGTGGGGTCTAACTGAGATGGCAGTAATTTTTCTAAGCGCACAATGACTATCCAGTTCTCTAATTGAGTAGGAGGTAATAGCTGTTGTGGTTGGGTACTAGCCAATATTTTCGCTAAGATAGGATGGATGGATTGTAACTCTACAGGCCCGACTAAGCCATTGGTCTGTGCTTCTGGTCCTTGAGAATATTCTCGTGCCAACTCGCCAAAAGTTTGTTCTCCTGCTTGAATGCGGAAGTAGATTTCCTGAGCCACACCAATATCATTAGTCCGGATTAGGGAATAAATCACCCGATCTAATTGAGATTTGCGTTGGAAAAAATAAGCATCTAAATCCCCTCCCCAGGTAATTTGTTTAAATTTTTCCAGTTTGAATTGGCGAATGGCTATGGCCCTAAATTTCTCATCACTCAAATTATTTTGTTCTAGCCAACTCTGACGTAGTTCCTCAGAAGTGAGTTGATATTGAAGGGCCAATTGTTCCCCAGCACTTTTCTCTTCTTCTGGCGTACAGTCAATGTCGGCTATGGCCTGGTCAATCACCATTTCTTTGATTAAAGCTGGTAGCAATTGGTATTCTTCGAGCAATTGCAAAATTTCTGCTGTGGAAAAATTACTGAGGTCACTGGTAGTTTGTTGCCACAGGTTTTCCGATTGTATAACTGCTGTCATATCACTTTATAAACAATAGTCTTCAAAAGAACAATGAACAAATCTTGACTACGTACTCATTGGTTCCACTTAGGTAGACACAGCAGCCCAGATGTCACGCCTATATTAGGTGTGTTTAGCTAAGGACTCAGGGTGAACCATAGCGGATTGATTACAGCTATTCTTTGGCTATTATGATGTATGAGGCACATATAGCATACTTTCTGACTTGAACACAAGTAAATAAGCATAGATAAATCCACCAAATATTTACGAGATCTGGATGCTGCTGGTGATGGTATTCATACGGTATTTATTTAATTAGAATTTGCAAGAATACTCATGTCGTTATAACCTGAATCCGCATGATTTGGCAAATCCCCAACACATAAGATCAATAGTTTGCCCATAGAAGCTGATAGCCATACTTAATCATTGGGCCAGTTTACCCCCATCCCTTCCGTAGTATTCACCACAGATAGGGAGGGGATGACAACCGATGTTTGTTAGATGAAGAGGAATTGCTGAGTATTGCTCAAGTCAAGCTGAGTTGGGCTGATACCTTCTATTAGTGCCACATCAACACCGCCAACTTGAATCAGGGTATTTCCCATCCGACCTAGGAGATTTACTTGGTTAGAAGTAATGCCCCCCATACCGATGCGGTCTACTCCCACCTCAAAGTCCTTGACTACATTGGTTGCACTGGGTAAAGAACCAGCAACCACCAGCCAGAAGTTATCTGCGCCTTCACCGCCCCAGAGTAAGTTATTACCCCCTTCACCTGCGTAGAGGCTATCATTACCATCACCACCAAACAGGCGATCGCCCACAGTGGAATATAACTCATCATTACCAGAACCACCATAGAGACGGTTCTGACCATCCGGGCTAGAACGCAGCACATCCCGACCAGAACCGCCAAAGAGCATCTGTCCCCGTCCTTCCACTACTTGTAGGGTGTCATGGTCAGCCGCTCCCAGGAGAATATTAGGCTCAGTGGCCGCTTCAATCACCATCAGAGTGTCATTACCCTGACTACCATCAAGCACAGTACCACCCACAGCACCCTGAGACCCTAGATATAGGGTGTCATCTCCCTCACCACCACTTGCATAGCTGTTACTACCCATAGAGATCACATCATCACCCCCAGCAGAATTAACAGTTACATTTGATGTCAAACTAGCTTCCACCGTATCATCACCATTGCCGGTAAAGACTGTGACTCCAGATTGATTAGTGTTCAGGATGAGGTCATCATTATTGGCTGTACCCATAACCACCCCAGGACTGGGCAAATTTAGCGGCTCTTCCAAACGTAAGAGAATGATTTCATTGTTATCTATAGCCGGTGGTCTACCCACTGAAAACGGATAATTATTATCGTTAGTCAGCAGTAGTGTATTTTCATCAATCACCACCACAGCCTCAATAGTCACGAAGGGGAAGGTAAATGTAGTGTCAGCATCTCCATTCAAATCATTGGGGTCACTGATATTGAGTAAATCAACGATTTCCTGCTTAGACACAAAACCATTAGCATCAATTTGGGAGAAATCCACCTTGAATACCTTCTTAAACTGAGCCGTTGTCCCTTGACCGTTGTCCCGTTCAATCACCAGAAATTCATTGTCATTCACCACCGTTATAGCACCGATCGCATGGTTAGGTTGTGCCATGGGGTAGTAGCCTACCAGACCCTGAAATTCCTGGGATTGGGCATCAAATCTATAAATCCGCAGAGAATTAGCAGGGTCACCTAAAACAGTACCCTCCAGCATCGGATAGATGGTTTTCTTGTCTGGACTGATAGCCATACCTTCAAATCCCCAGACCGAGCCAGATTGGAGAACACCGGTTCACCCAGGGATTGTTGTACAACTAAGCTATTAGTTCCGGGGAAATCGCTAAAGAAACCATCAACGCCCAAATCGAGGAACTGTTGATATTCTAGTTTGGGGTCACCATTGTACTCCGCAGCCAGAAAAACATCTTCATCGCGGAAAGTGTAGGGGTGTAGAACTAACCCCACAGCGTGGGCATCTTGTACTAAGGTAGTGGGTGGTTGGAGTTGACCACCTACACTAGGTACAATCAGGCGCTTGTTAGGACCAATACCAGCCGCGTAAGTAGCAATCTCAGCTAATTCTTCAGGGCGAGTCAAATCACCGTAGGTGCGAGCGTCACCACTGACCACGAAATCATAGGGTTGACCATTAGCACCACCGAGCAATTGTACCAAGGGGATATCAACGCCAGCCGCCGGCATAATCGACTCTTTCAATTCCTTGAGATTACCTACCTCAAAAGACTGAATAAATATCCGTGAAGGATCTGTAAAGTTTTCCTCTACTAAAGTGTCAATTAGTACCTGACCCAAACTGGTATTGATGGGTGTTGCACCATCTAACAAAGTACCTTCGCTGGCAAAAAAAGTCGGATGCTTGGTTTCCGGATAAATGCCAATTTTACGACCTGTTTCTACTTCTACTTGCTTCACCAAGTCGATAATTTCTTTCAGGGTAGGAACCTTTAACCCATCATTATCAAAGCTAGTTCCCCGTAAATCTGGTAACCGCTCGATGGAATTGAGGGTTTTGATTTCTTCTAGGGTAAAATCTTCACTAAACCAACCCCTATATGTCCGACCATCTATGGTTTTAGTAGTCAGGCGATCACCAAACTCTGGACGGTCGTTAACATCCGTACTAGTGACAGTTCTATTCACTGAACCATCTTCATTAAGAAGTGCTAAGGCGTTTTCATGACGGGTTATTAAATGGCCATCTTTAGTTGGTACTAAATCAGGTTCAATGAAATCAGCACCATCAGCGATCGCCAGTTTATATGCTTCTAGAGTGTGTTCCGGACGTAAACCACTAGCTCCCCGGTGACCAATCACCAAAGGTGCAGTACCGTCTAAAGTAGCAAATTCAGGAGGTAACAGACTGGGGTTATCAGGAGAAATAACCAACGCTCCAGTTAATTGGTCGCGGACTTGGTTACCCGTACCCGGAAAGTCTGTAAAGTAACCATCAATGCCTAACTGGATGAAATCTATATATTCCTGGGCTGGATTACCGTTATAATTTGCCGCTAGAAACCTCCCTTCGTTACGGAAGGTATAAGGATGTACCACCAAGCCCGCAGCATGGGCATCTTGCACCAGACTTGTAGGTGAGGTAGTCGTTTTATCACCATCATTGACTACACCATCACCATTGACATCATCCGCTAGACCGTCACCATTGGAATCCACCCCTTGAACAGAGATAATCATCCGTTTCCACGGGCCAATACCAGAGGCGTAGGTGGCGATTTCTTCTAGTCCTGCTGCTGTCCGCAGGTCACCATAGGTGCGCGGGTCGCCACTCACTACAAAGTCGTAGGGTTGAATTTCACTTAATGAACCATCTAAGTTAACACCCCCTGCATCTAATAACTGAACTAGGGGAATATCCGTTAGTTGACTCAGCTTTTTCAGGTTACCAACTTCAAAGGATTGGATGTAAATCCGTGAGGGGTCGGTGAAACCAGTTTGTTCTAGAGTTGCTAATAAAGGTTCTTCCAGAGACAGACCCTGGTCATTGTGGAAAGTGGGATGTTTGGTTTCCGGATAAATACCTATTTTCTTACCTGTATCAGCTTCTATCTGCTGAACTAACTCAATGATTTCCTCAAAAGTCGGAATTTCATAGATACCATTAAATACTTGAGTACGGTAGCCCTGGGGCATAATCGCCCGTAAAGTTTTGATTTCTGCTAGGGTGAAGTCAGAAGCAAAGAAACCTTCTTCCGCAACACCATCAACTATTTTGGTAGTCCGCCGATCGCTAAATTCTGGACGGGAGGCCACATCAGTGGTGGCGATCAGATTCGGCTCATGACGTGCGATTAATACACCGTCCTTGGTAGAAACCAAATCAGGCTCAACAAAATCAGCGCCCCGTTCAACGGCTAGTTTATAGGCTCCTAGAGTATGCTCTGGTAGTTCTCCGCTAGCTCCTCGATGTCCAATCACAATGGGTGGTTTACCATCGAGAGTATTTAAACTGACGTAATTCGGTGTAGGAATGGGGGCCTGTAATAGCTTACCCGTGCTATCAAAGTGCAGGAGATAAGGACCAAATTCTTCTCCAATCCAGAAAGTCCCATCAGCTGCAACTACCAAGGATTCCAGGTCGAAATCAGCACCAGTTAACAGGCGATCGCTCGTGTTTTCGTTAACAATTGCGAAAGGAATCTGATTGTCAGGGTCAGATAGTTGCACAAAACCCAACACATTAACAGTTGCATCACCCCCAGCGTCGGTGCGGAAGTTGGGGGTAGCGCGATAAATTCGCAGTAAATAATCAGGGCTATTAGCCTTACTACCAAAACCATTATCAGACATTAACCAGAAGGAATCAGCATCGGCTCTCTGGACTGAACTAAATCCCTGTATGGGCTGGCGCTCAAAGGGTATGACTCTACCATTGGTATTACCAGTAATAGCACTACCTGATGATGGACCATCAGCAAAAGTATCAGCAGGAAGAGAAGCAAAACCTATAAGTGTAACTTTCGGGTTGTTGGACTCTGACATAGGATTACGTGGTTGATTATAAGTGCTGTCATTAAGGGATCAGGGGAAAGCATAAGCGATGTTTTCCCGGCTGGAAATTTCCAGTTGGTATTGAGGTTTGCTAACTCACGGTCTTGGTTAATCAACAAACCATAGGGATTTGACTAGATTGACACCTCATGACTTTTGGAAGCTGTCAATCCCATTACCGACTACAAAACCTCCCAAGTATTGCTAGTTACATTAACAATTTTGGGCAGTAATGATTAGGTTAGCCTGCTATTAAAATATTGGACTTTGATTAAGAATCAACTAGCAACAGGTTAAAAAATAAATAATTCTCTATTAAGAGATACAAATAAATCTCACCATAGGTGGTAATTAATGATGCGGAAATGATCTTCCCCCTGGTTGATGTTGATTATATCTATATATCGGAAAATTTATACATAGGTTAGCTTAGGGATGGAAAGCAATGCGTATAATTAATATTGGTTTGACAAAAGAACAACGTCAGGGTGTGATGAATCTGTTGAATCAAGACTTAGCAGATTCCTACGTTCTGATAGTAAAAACCAAAAAGTACCATTGGGATGTTGTAGGGCCTCAGTTCCGTAGTTTGCATGAACTTTGGGAAGAACAGTATGAGAAATTGACTGAAAACATTGATGCTTTAGCAGAACGGATTCGGGCTTTGGGCGGTTTCCCAGTGGGTACAATGGCCGAATTTCTCAAGATTGCTACCCTCAAAGAACATAGCGGTGATTTACCCTTAGCAACAGAGATGGTAGCCCGATTGGTAGAAGATCATGAGCAGCTAATTCGTAATTTGCGGGATCATGTAGATCAGTGTAGTCAACAGTTTCATGATGAGGGAACTACTGACTTTTTAACTGGACTCATGGAAGAGCATGAACAGATGGCTTGGATGCTGCGTTCATTCATTGAAGGACAAGCCTTAGAACCCAGCGGTGCACAACCAGAAGCAGAAACTAAAACCCCCGTGGGTGTATAGAAGTCAACCTTCCTAGTATTGCCAAAATAAGTTTTCAGGAGTATTTAAGTGCCACAAGTTTATCAAGCAGAACGTACCATATCAGCCGTATTCAAAGAACAAAAGCAAATTGATCAGGTGATTCGACGTTTACTAGATAGGGGTGTACCTAGAGATAATATTTCGGTCATGGGCAAAGATTTCCAATCAGAAACGCGAATTTCTGGTTTTATTACTAAGAAAGATGTAATTCTAGGAGGGTTGAGAACAGGAGCTATTTTTGGTTCATTGTTTGGCTCCTTTCTCAGCTTACTAACTGGTGTGGGCGTACTGTTCGTTCCCTTTGTCGGCCCAATTGTAGCCGCAGGTCCGATAGGTGCGTTGTTGCTAGGTGCTGCTAGTGGAGCGATCGCAGGTAGCGCCGGCGCTGGACTAGTGTCAGCCTTAACAGCTTGGGGGATGTCTGAAGACAAAGCCACAGTTTATCAAACACGCTTACAAGCTGGCCAGTTTATATTAATGGCAGAAGTGCCAAGCGATCGCCTGGGGGAATTTCAATTACTGATCGAAAGTTCTGGTGGTGAAGAAATTCACACAACTGATAAAACATTGACTCATCCCTGTTCTGGCCCATGTAACAGTCCAGATGACTTGTCTTTGGAAGTTCGCTCTCATCTTTCCCAAGCAGCTCAAGGAACATTCATGACTCGCTATAATACCGTTTTGGATCAGACCGGTGACGAGTTAATCTCTGAACAAGCCGCTTGGGAAGCTGTTCATGAACAGTTTGATGAAGATGAAACTGGTGTCTGGTCAAAAGCCAAGGTAAAGGTTTAGAGCAAATCACAGGTTAATCAAGGTTATCTCCAGATTTTTTCCTATTTTTTTTTGTAACTCCACTCTTGATAAAAAAAAGTGGAGTATTTAATATTTCCTCCTATTAACTTGCATCTCATAACTATCATTGCTATGTTGCTAACTAATGACTGGTTCTACCCGTGAGCAAATCCCATAAAAAGACGGCAATTATTGCCCCAATAATAGCGACAATTAGACCAGGAATACTCAGAGTCGCAGCAGTCATTTGTAATCTTCCTGTCTCTAACAGAGTAGCAATAGTTCCCCCGATTAAAGCACCGACAATACCCAAGATCATAGTTGCAATGATTCCGCCACCCTGACGACCAGGATAAATAGCTTTAGCAATAGCCCCGGCAATCAAACCCAGAATTATCCAAGCAATTATGTTCATACTGAAAATTATCAAAAGGGTTACCAATAATTTATTAATTCCCATGTAGTATTCCTTCTACCATAAGAGATAGCTAAGAATTATTAACAATAATCTCCCTTGATAACTACACGCCTATACTCATGAGTTCTGTCCATAGGTGAAACAGCATTCATTTAATCCTGCTTTTAGTAGGGTATTGAACCGAGACAAGGAAAATTAATCTTCTTTTTGTCACCCGGTAATTTAATATTTCACAATATATTTAGAGGATGTTTGATAAGTTTTCCACGGGTAATTTTTATCTTAAGGAACAGACAAAAAACAATCAAATCCAGTCCCCTCCCCTTACAAGGGGAGGGTTAGGGATGGGTCAAATAATATTCGATACACTAATCATGACTTGACAAACATCCTCTTAGAAACCCATCTAACTTATATAAACTTTTATAAACTTTGGCTATAGGACTCCTATTTAATTTTTGAACAAGACACAGTACACACAGCAATTCTTCTTACCTGTTCCCTGTTCCCTACCTACACAAATCAATTCAGAAACCAAACCTGATTTCTATATATGTAATTTCTGTTAAATGAAATCATGGATACTTTTTTATTAATCAGCAACCATTTATGATATACCACTAGTAATTGAGTGCCTGTTTGATGTTGCTAGTTTTCTCAAAAACTCCATCTTGGTATATAATACTAACAAAATCATGACATCTTCTTAAAACAATCTGGTCATAAGTATTATGAATGAACAAGTCAAAGTCCTGAAGCTCAGTGGAATTATCAACACCACCAACTCACAACAACTACGAGAAGACCTGATCTGCCTTGTAGAAAGTGGTGCTAAAATAGTTTTAGTCGATTGTCAAGATGTCAAGTTTATGGATAGTTCTGCCTTGGGCGCTTTAGTATTAGCATTCAAAACATTACGGGCAGCAAATACCAAACTAGTTCTGTGTTCTATCAATGAACAAGTCAGAATATTATTTGAATTAACAGGTATGGATAAAGTGTTTGAGATATTTTTAAATCAAGATGACTTTAATCAAGTTGTACTCTCCCCAAAATAATTAATCGAAATTAATTTGTAGGACTGATAAATCATCATCAAAAGCATCTTTGGAGTTCAAAGCAATGAGATAATTCAATACTTGATCGAGTTTGACTTCAATGGTGTGTTGTAAGCTAACAAGTATTTGAATAAAAGCATCTAAACTCCAAAGTGTGCCATCTGATTTTGTGATTTCATAAGCACCATCACTGAAAATATAGAGATTACTAAATTTATCAATATTGCAAAAGGCGTCAACATATTTTGCCTCTGGAAACATCCCAACAGGCATCCCCGGAGTTCTTAGTAATTTAAATTCGGTGTTTTTGGCAGATGTACCAGATACTAATATTGCAGGGGGATGACCAGCGCTTGCATAAATTAACTCCCGCTTAACTCGGTTATAAACTCCATACCAAATAGTAAAATATTTGTCATTTTGGTAATTCATCTGGAAGGTTTGATTTAAAGCCTTGAGTACAGCGCTCGGTTGATAGTAATTCAAACCTTTTAAGGCGCGGGAACGTAACAAATTGAGGACAGAAATTGAGGGGAGAGCAGCTTTTAGTCCATGTCCAGCCGTATCTAGAAGGTATATAGCTAGATAATCAGCATCTAGCCAGTAGTAATCGAAACAATCGCCGCCAAGTTGTCGGGAAGGAATGAATCGCGAGTCGATTTTTAGAGGTTCCATGACTGGTAGTGGTAGCAGCGATCGCACATATTCTGCTGCTTGTGCTAATTCGGTTTCTAAAAGTAGCTTTTGGGTATGTAAATCCTGACTTAACTGATGCAAGCGCAATCCGGCTCTGACTCTTGCTTTTAATTCATTTTGCTCAATGGGCTTGGAGATAAAATCATCAGCGCCAGCATCTAGTCCCTTGACACGATCAGCAATGGAATCTAAAGATGTTAAAAAAATAAAGAAAGTGGTGCATAAGCTGGGGTCTGTCTTCATGCGCTTACAGACTTCTAACCCATTGAGTCCTGGCATAATCCAATCACAAATAACCAGGGCTGGATGGTAAGCTATAGCCTTGGCTATTCCCTCTTCTCCATTACTAGCAGTAATTACTTTATAGCCTTGTTTTTCTAACATCCTCTTCAGGAATATTTGTATAGAAATATCATCATCAATTACGAGGATTTGAAACATGGATAATGCTAATTGGAAATTTGATCATGGTTTGGTATTTTGCCAATACTCCCAGGTTTTTCTCCTCGTGGGAAGATATCAGGAAGGAATTAATTGACCTCAGATGCACACAGATAAACACCGATAATTTTTATATACTCGGTTTTTTCAAATGTTATGGGGGTGATAATGGGTTTAACCATAAGAGAATGGCGCGTTTTAGCTGGTTTAAATCTCGGTAAATTTCTTGTTTAAACCATTGTCCTAAAGCATCCCAAGGAGTAAATGACCCTCCTGTTTGCCATTTGATATCTTGACCTAAAGGTGTGGTGTGAGTACCTGGTAAGGTTTGTTTGGTCACCATGTGGGAAAAGCGGTCTAGTAAGATTTGACTTAAACCTGCTGATTGATCAATGGTATCGTTGCTAAATTTTATTAATAAATTACGGCGGATATTGTAGCTCTGTCTTACAATTGTGTCGGTTTCCACTGGTGAGGGCGTAAACTCAATGGGCAAAGTAGAATTAAATTGCTCTACTAAGGGGATGGCCTCTTTGGCGGCGTAGTTATTGAAGGAAATTAAAATATTTCCAGCACGTTCTACAGGTAGCAAACTGCCAATGAGTAAGTGAAGTTTACAACCCATACTGTGCCCTAACCCGTAAGTAGGCAGATAAAGCTGGCGTAGGGAGCCAGAGTCGTGTAATCTTTCTAGGGTGCGTTCAAAGTTCAGTAGTACGGTTTTGGCGATCGCAATATGATCTAAAGTATTGATAAATGGTGTAGCAATAATCACATATCCTTTGTTAGCCAGATGTTCTAGTAACCAGCGATAAGTCAGATGGGGTGCGGTGGCCACAAATGCACCTCCGAGAAAATGGATGATACCAATGGGCTTTGGGGGAATGAGTACCCAGTTACCTCTAATTTCTTTCCAGTCCATACCTATAGGCGATCGCTAAATTCACACCTCTTTATGTTAGACTGTCGATTGCAGTCCTGGGGAGTTTCATAGCAAGATTCATGAGTGTGAGGTCAGGTTTTGCAGCCTTTTCATTTCCAGTTGCACATCTAAAGCAATTTGCAATGCTTCATTGAGTAACCTACCATGCTCGGTCGCTTCTTCTGTAACTTGCATTGCGGTTAAAGTCGCCAAATTATTAGTAAATAACTCTGTATTTCTGAGAATAAAATTCTGATTTTCTCTTAAAATTCTCTCTGTCTTCAAAGCCCGAATTAAATCATTTCTTGTGAGCTTCAAGGCGGCGATAACTTTTTCCCTTTCTCTAATAACCACTCCTGGATTACCAGCTGCTTCTATTTGATCATTGATATCTATGGCTTTGATAACAGCATTATACCTATCAACATCATTTAAAAGTATTTCTAAAGAATTCGTCATATTGTGATTAAGTATTTTAATTTTTCTCCGCCATAATAAATAGAAAACAATCTGTGTGACACATCCACCCCAAGAACACAATATTATTAACAGTAACCAAGATGGAATTGTGATCCAAGTAGCAAACAGCTTAATCAGGATATCAAAGAGCAAATAACTAAAAACAAATATAGAAGAACTAATAAAAACTACAGTAGCTCCCTCGGAACCCCTAAGTTTATCTGTAATCCTTTTAGCAATTGTTCTTAAAGGTTGGGTAATAATAATTAATTGCTCTTTAACAGGTAAATTAGTCAAATTTTGCAATTCTGTATGACTAATATCTAAGCCATGTAAATCATTACGCACCAATTCCGTATCCTCACCAGATTACTTAGGAATGTGAATTAAATAACCAGCAAAGGAAAATTTTCCACCTCACCCAGTCTTCTTTAAGCAAGAGGGGGACAGGGGATGAGGTTCTGTACTTTCCTGATGCAATGCTTATTTAGTACAATATAGCAATCAAATTTATTGATGGCTCGTTAAATAGTAATTTTTATGATTATTTTAATTGAGAGAAATACTAGCATTCAAATACATATACGTTAAATTTGATACAGATTTAAAATGAGCTAGTGCTCATCTAATTTTCAACTCCAATTAAATTGTCGGCTCATGAAACATCAACAAAGAGAGAAAAAAGTCCATCATAAAAATTAACACCCAAGTAGTGACCACTGCGGTTGTTGCCGACTCTCCAACTTCTTTTGCTCCTCCCTTAGTAGTTAGTCCCCAACTGCAACCATTGATAGCGACTATAGCACCAAAAATCAGCCCCTTCACTAAAACTATAAGTAAATCTGATGGTTCTAAAAAAGTTCTGACAGATTCTAAAAATGCTTCAGGGTCAACATGATAAAATTGGGATGCTGCAAAAACCCCACCAGTGATGCCTACAACTAAAGCAAAAACCATCATAATGGGCATCATCAAAATGCAAGCCACTACTCTAGGAAGCACCAAGTAATCAATAGGATTTGTTTTGAGCATATAAAGTGCATCAATTTGCTCTGTAACTCGCATAGCACCTATTTCCGCTGCAAAAGCAGAACCTACTTGTCCAGCAATAATACTAGCTGTCAAAAGAGGCGCTAATTCTCGGCAAAAAGCCAAAGCGAAAGCCCCCCCCACAGCATCTAAGGCACCAAATCTCACTAATTCTCGAGCAGTTTGAATAGTAAAAATCATACCAGCAAAACCACTAACAAGGACAACTGGAAACACCGAAGCAGGCCCTGCGGTCACCATGTGTTGCAAAATTTTGCGGTAGTAAGTTTTTCCTTGAAGTAAATGCAGGAGTACCTGACCAAAGAGTAGAACTGCGGCAAAGCAGCGTACTATCCATAATTGATCTAATTTTTTTTTAGTTTGCATTACCGCCCTTCAGACTGAGTTTTTTGTCCCCATATAAGCAAGTGATACAAATGGGAGGGAATTTAGTACCTATCTAAATTGAGTCTTGCCTGTCATTAGTTTATCGCCAATTATGTCTTGTATCAAAATATTATGCCCCTATATCAGCCATGAATTTGTGTAATTAATGACACAAAGAGATTAAGCATATTACATTATTGCATTCCCCGTCCCATAAAGTAGGAAAACATCTGTGTTTATCTGTGGTAGATATGAGATTTTTAGTGATGATAATCAGCATCTAAAAGCATGATCACTCCTGAGTAATAATTTAGATGCAATTGCAGTCGATAAAAATACTTAAGTTGTATATATTCATCCTAATCAATAGGTATTTGATTGTCCTCAACTATCTAAAGGAAGAGAAAAAAAATAATAGTTTCACCTTAAGCTAGTTGTGTAATTCAATTAAATCTGAGAACATTCATTATGTCCAATAATTTATTTCCATACTATTGAGACATTTGGCGAGAATTTTGGCAAAGTGGCGATTAAATGCCCAGTATTATGGTAAGACTCCGCTATCAAGTCATAGATAAATTAATCAGGGTGAGGAGAAAATGATCATGTCCTCAAAACTTATAACTCTCAATCATTCAGGTTGGCATTGGTACTTTAGATATTGACATCAGCCAAACATTCCTGTGTCTACTAGGAATCTACATAAAATAATTTTCAACTTTTTCTTGGAGGATATTTTCATGATTAGTTTCTGGCGTTGGTCATCAGCAGGTACAACTTTGTTGTCCTTGGGAGTCATACTGGCTACAATCAATCCCATGATAGTTTCCGCTCAAACCAGTGTGACTCCCTCCCCTGCTTTAGCAGCTAACTTGTCTGATGTTAGTGCACAGTATTGGGCCAGTCCATTTATTCAAGCTTTAGCGCAAAGAAACATTATATCTGGTTTTCCAGATGGTACTTTTAGGCCAAATGAACCAGTGAGTCGGGCTGAATTTGCAGCAATGATTCAAAAAGCTTTTAATCAAGACCAAATTCGGCAAATAAGTGCTGATGGTTTTGCAGATGTTCCTGGGAACTTCTGGGCGGGTTCTGCAATTCAGGAAGCCTACGAAACCGGATTTATGTCAGGTTATCCAGGAAACTTATTTCTGCCAAATCAGCAAATTCGCAAAGTTGAGGCCATAGTTGCTTTAACAAATGGTTTAGGTTTACAAACTAGAGAGAATCCATTAGCCGTAGTCAATACTTACTACACAGATGCGTCAGCAATCCCCAGCTATGCACTAGATAATGTTGCAGCAGCTACGGAGGCTAGTATTGTTGTTAATTATCCCAATGTTAAGCTACTTAACCCGCTAGATCCTTTAACTCGTGCTGAAGCGTCGGCGATTTTATATCAAGCTTTAGTCAGACAGGGACAAATGCAGCCCCTAGCTAGCAACCTTGTAGCCACTAAGTATATAGTTGGGGCTACGGAACAAACTCAAAGTCAAGATATTGTTTCTATTGCCGCATCCAGTGACACTTTTACAAGCTTGACTTCTTTATTGCAAACAGCAAATTTAGCAGGTATTCTGCAGCAACCCGGACCCTATACAGTGTTTGCTCCCACGGATCAGGCATTTGCAGCTTTACCAGCAGGGACTCTAGAAGAGTTGCAGCAACCGGAGAACAGAGAATTATTGATTGAGATTTTGAGATATCATGTGGTTCCAGGGGAAGTAACCGCTAATCAACTCTCATCCGGAGAATTAATCACCTTTGAGGATGTACCTGTAAATATTCAGGTAGATAGAGCTACTAATCAAATTGCGGTCAATGATGCGGATGTTATCCAGCCCAACGTACAAGCGAGTAATGGTGTTATTCATGTAATTAATAAGGTACTCATACCACCTAACCTGGGAGTCAGTCAATCGCCACCACCAGCAACTACTGTTGCTATGGAACCAGGTACAGGTACTCGTGGAGGGTCTAGTTATATTGGGGTTGCTGGTAACATTGGTATAGGGGGTAATTCCACTCTCAGTGAAAGTAACTATGGATTAATCAGCAAAATTGGGCTGACTAATACTATCTCCGTGCGACCAGCGGTGATATTTGGGGGCGATACACTGTTTTTGGTTCCCGTAACTTTAGATTTTGCTCCCCGTTTCGCAGATCCCCTAAATGGAGAACAAATATCAATATCTCCTTTTTTAGGGGCTGGGGTAGCTTTTGAAACTGGAAGCGGTTCTGACGTTGGTTTATTATTAACTGGTGGTGTGGATGTGCCTATAGGCGATCGCTTTACTGTCACCGGTACTGCAAATGCAGCATTTTTAGATCGTACTGATGTGGGTTTGCTCCTGGGGATTGGCTATAATTTTTAATGGTGACCCTGGGGATGATGGTAGTTCATCTTACCTATTAATCAGAATGAACAGAGAATAGCCACAGATAGCAAACACAAAGGCGATCGCCCCAGAAAAAATAACAACATCCCTGACAATAAATAAAATCCAATCTTTTCTAAGTTCTTGTCTAAACTTGAGTTCCCGCAGCTTCTGTTCTAGTTCCGCCTCTGCTTGTGATTCCAAGTTTACCGCTGATATGATTTTGGTTTTATCTACTTCCATCTTTCTCCTGTGAGCAATGCTTTCCATCTCCTAACTAAGCAGAAATCTCTCCAGAACCTAGGGTGAGGTTTTTGCCAAATTAATCTAAAAAACTAGTTTTAATTAACCTTTGGATAACTCAAGCTTTACTTATTGGCATTACAAAATTTAGTAGTTAACTATTTTGTAATACTTTGCTTGAGGGGGCTATTCATGAGCATAAAATCTCATAACCCATTAAGATTAAATCGTCGGCAGTTTTTACTTAGTTCTGCTGTAACAGCAGGTAGTATTATCACCACAAATATTGTATCAAATTCACAAGTATTTGGACAAGCTCCCGGAATTATTACATCTGAAAGTATGCGTCCTACCATACCCTATGGTGTTGCTACTGGGGATATAAGTGGTAATAGTATTGTGATTTGGAGTCGGAGCGATCGCCCTGCACGAATGGTGATTGAATACTCTACCAGTGAATCCTTTAACAGACTAGGACGCGTTTTTGGTGAACGTACTTCACAGGAACAGGATTTTACAGCCAGATATATTCTCAAGAACTTACCCCCAGACCAGCAAATATTTTACCGGGTAATTTTCCAAGACTTAGACAATCCACGCATCCAAAGTGAACCTGTCAGCGGTACATTTCGCACTCCTTCTAGAACCGGAAGAGATATTTTCTTTGTCTGGGGTGGAGATACCGCCGGTCAAGGCTGGGGGATTAATCCCGATTTGGGTGGGATGACAATTTATGAACAAATGCGTCAATTAAATCCTGACTTTTTCATCCATTGCGGGGATACGATTTACGCCGATAACCCACTTGTAGCAGAAAGAACACTAGATGATGGTAGCATTTGGCGGAACATCGTCACAGAAGAAAAGTCAAAGGTAGCAGAAACCCTACAAGAATTTCGTGGTAATTTTCAATACAACTTGCTAGATGAAAATGTGAAGCGTTTTAACGCCCAAGTACCGATGTTAGCCCAATGGGATGATCACGAAGCTGTAAACAACTGGTATCCTGGGGAATTTTTGACTGATGATCGCTATACTGTTAAGGATGTTGACTTGCTAGTACAAAGGGCAAGACAAGCATTTTTTGAATATATGCCCATGAAATATAAGTCAAGATATGGTGCTGACCGGTCAGAAATTTATCGTTCTTTCCAATATGGGCCACTACTTGACATTTTCACGATAGACGAGCGGACTTATCGCGGACCAAATACCGGGAATGTTCAGCCAGCAAAAAGTCCAGAAACAGATATGCTGGGCCAATCACAACTGCAATGGTTGAAGGTGCAACTACTTAAATCAAAAGCTACATGGAAAGTAATTTCCAGTGATATGCCTTTAGGGCTAATAGTGCGAGACGGTTCTACTGCTTTTGAGGCTTGGGCTAACGCAGATAATGGTAAAGCCTCCGGAAGAGAATTAGAGTTGGTTGAATTACTGCGATTTATCAAACGCAGAAACATTAAAAATGTTGTTTGGATAACTGCTGACGTACATTATGCCGCAGCCCACTATTATGACCCCAATCAGGCAGTATTTCAAGACTTTAAGCCTTTTTGGGAGTTTGTCGCCGGACCTCTCAATTCTGGGACATTCGGACCCGGACAATTAGACAATACCTTTGGTCCACAATTGATATTTCAAAGCAATCCTCCAGGTATGCGTCCAAATCGACCCCCCACTGAAGGTTTACAATTCTTTGGTGGAGTGAAAATTGATGCTAATACTAAAGTGATGACAGTATCACTGCGTAATTTAGCAGGGGAAATTATTTATAGCCAGGACTTACCACCAGAAGCGTAAGTTTTTGACACTTGAGCTTAATTGAGCCAGTAAGATAGAATTATTCTGTCTACTGGCTTTTTGTACAGCTGAGATAGCCGGAAAACATCACAAAAGTTTGAGCGATCGCCTCTTAAACTCCACATCAGGTTATCATCAAATATTGTGGAATGTCCGTGCATAACCTACCATCTATGACTGCTTCTGATTCTGACACTCAACTAACGGAACCCCATAACCCTGCAGCGCCTCTGATTGATACTCAATTAGCAGACCGCAGTAAGCTGAGTAAGATGTACCAGCACTATGTAGAAATGAAGGATAAATATCCTCATGCTTTGCTGCTGTATCGGGTAGGAGATTTTTTTGAAACTTTCTTCCAAGACGCTGTAACAGTCTCCAGAGAATTGGAACTGGTACTGACGAGTAAACACGGTGGCGAAGTTGGTCGCGTAGCCATGACTGGTGTACCGCATCACGCCTGGGAACGCTACACCACCCAGTTAGTAGAAAAAGGCTATGCGGTGGTAATTTGCGACCAAGTAGAAGACGCATCGGAAGCAGTGGGTCTGGTCAAGCGTGAAGTCACCCGTATCCTCACACCGGGGACTTTGCTAGAAGAGGGAATGTTAAATACGCGTCGCAATAATTACTTAGCCGCTGTAGTAATTGCCGTAAATCATTGGGGTTTAGCTTATGCAGATATCTCCACAGGGGAATTCCTCACAACTCAGGGGAGTGATTTAGAACACCTCACCCAGGAACTAATGCGGTTGCAACCCTCAGAGGTGGTGGTTCCCACTAACGCCCCGGATTTAGGGAGCTTGTTGCGTCCCGGAGAAACTTCGCCTCATCTTCCCCAATGTTTACCACCATCATTTTGTTATAGCCTGCGATCGCAGGCTCCCTTTACCCAAGGTGAAGCTAGATCAAAATTATTGCAGAAATTTAAGATCCGATCGCTCGAAGGACTCGGTTGTGATCATCTTCCTTTAGCAGTACGAGCCGCTGGGGGTCTGCTAGAGTATGTGGAAGATATGCAAAAAGTCAACCCCGTTACCCTGCAAAAGTTACGCAGTTATATTATTACTGACTATTTAATTGTAGATAATCAAACCCGCCGTAACCTAGAGATTACGCAAACCGTCCGGGATGGTACATTTCATGGTTCCCTGCTGTGGTCCTTGGATAGAACTAGCACATCAATGGGGGGGCGGGCTTTGCGGCGGTGGTTATTGCAACCACTACTTGATCTTAAAGGCATTCGGGCGCGACAAGACACCATCCAAGAATTGATGGAAAATACACCCCTGCGTCAAGATTTGCGGCAATTGTTACGGCAAATTTACGACTTAGAACGGCTGACAGGTAGAGCAGCTTCGGGAACAGCTAACGCTAAGGATTTAGCAGCTTTGGCCGATTCCCTCTCACGCTTACCCCAATTATCTCACCTAGTGGCCGATGCGCGATCGCCTTTTCTCAAAGCCTTACAAAAAGTCCCCGATGTCTTGGAAGAAATAGCCCAAAAATTACACGACCATATAGTAGAATCACCACCCATACATATTAAAGAAGGCGGCTTAATTCGTCCGGGGATAAATCCCCAGTTGGACCAGAGAAAAGCCACCGTAGAATCAGACCAGAAATGGATTGCTAATTTAGAAGTTGACGAACGAGCAAAAACCGCAATCCCCACCTTAAAGGTAGGATTTAATAAAACCTTTGGTTATTATATTAGTGTTCCCCGCTCTAAATCTGACCAAGTACCCGATAATTATATCCGCAAGCAAACCCTCACCAACGAGGAACGTTACATCACCCCAGACCTGAAGGAACGGGAAGCGCGCATACTCACAGCGCGGGATGATTTAAACCAGTTGGAATATGAGATTTTTGTAGAGTTGCGCCAAGATGTCGGAGAACAAGCGGAAGTAATTCGCAATGTTTCCCGTTGCTGTAGCTGCAGCGGATGTGTTATGTGGTTTAGCTGAGTTAGCTGTACAACAAGGTTATTGTCGTCCAGAGATGATTTCGGGACGAGAGATGATGATTGTGGATGGTCGTCATCCCGTAGTCGAACAGTCTTTACCCGCAGGGTTTTTTGTCCCCAACTCCACCCACTTAGGAAGAGAACAGACCACCCAGCACCTAGAGGAAAAACCAGATTTAGTTATTCTCACCGGACCAAATGCAAGCGGTAAGAGTTGTTATTTGCGTCAGGTGGGGTTAATTCAGTTAATGGCGCAAATTGGGAGTTTTGTTCCAGCGACCCTGGCGAAGTTGGGAATATGCGATCGCATTTTTACCCGTGTGGGTGCGGTGGATGATTTGGCTACAGGTCAATCTACTTTTATGGTAGAAATGAATGAAACCGCCAATATTCTCAATCATGCCACTGCGCGATCGCTGGTATTATTAGATGAAATTGGCCGAGGAACAGCAACTTTTGACGGTCTTTCCATTGCTTGGGCCGTAGCGGAATATATAGCTACAGAAATTCGCTCGCGGACAATTTTTGCCACTCACTATCATGAGTTAAATGAATTGGCTAGTATTCTCCCCAATGTGGCTAATTATCAAGTCACCGTCAAGGAGTTACCCGACCAAATCGTTTTTTTACATCAAGTTCAGCCCGGAGGGGCGGATAAGTCCTATGGTATTGAAGCTGGACGTTTAGCGGGTTTACCAGATGTAGTCATTCAAAGGGCGAAACAAGTTATGGGGCAAATTGAGAAACACAGTAAGATTGCTATGGGGTTGCAAAATATGGAATAATCCCCTCAAAACCTCTAAATTAAGAATCATCACCTACCTCGTCCCCGTTCTATATCCTCAATTACTTGTTGTAAATACCATTCATAAGACATCCCCGGAAGGTATTCCTGTTTATCATCAATTAGTCTTTGGGCGATTTCCCAATGTCCCCCCACCAGTCGCAACAGTCGCTGACGCAGTAAACCATAGTTTTGCTGTTTCCACTCCGGTCTAGATGTCTGGACTTTTTGCAACCTCTCTAATACTTGATGATAATTGTCCCAATCTTCCTGTTCACAAAAAATACTCGCCGCTTGTTGATAATCTGCAACTGCGTTTTGCATTTCTTCTAAGCAAGCATGGGCAATACCGCGATTATAGTAAGCTGGTGCATAATGGGGATGAATTTGTAATGCTTGGTTGTAATCTTGAATGGCATCCAGATAATTACCAGATAATCGATAGGCATTACCCCTAGCCACATATATTAAAGCATCTTGGGGTTGGATTTTCAAAGCTTGATTAAAATCCGCCATCGCTCCTTGATTGTCCCCCAACAGCGAACGGGCTTTACCTCGGTTACGATAAACTATGGCATCTGTGAAGTTTAATTGTATAGCTTGGTTAAAATCAGCGATCGCTTCTCGATAATTGCCCATTTTACACCTGACCACCCCCCGACAACAATAAGCTTGAGCATCTTGGGGGTCAGCTTGTAATATCCAGTTTAAATCAGCGATCGCCTCAGTCGTATCTCCCTGTTCGGCTTTTTCTAATAACTGGGTAAAATATCCGTTGATTGATAAGTCTAATATTTTTTGGGCATAAGCGTTAGTATAATTACTTGAGTTTACATCTGGTTTTGGTTTTGGTTGTAACTGTTTAATTTTTTCCATACACAGCCGACAGCTAGCGGTGTCTTTTTGTGCTAAATATAATTCAGCGGCTTTTTTAAAGTTAGCGATCGCATCTTGAATAAAACCTTGCTTGCGCCGTATTGTTCCCCGCAATTGATAAGCAGGTGCATAATTAACATTGAGGCGAATCGCCTGATCCACATCTTCCAGCGACCCCGGTAAGTTTTTCAGTACTACCCTAGCCAATCCCCGACAATAATACCCCTCCATACCCCCAGGATTCAACCGGATACATTCAGTATAATCAGAAACTGCTTGATGAATCGCACCTAAATTATAATAAGCCAGACCCCGGTGTAAAAACCCATCCGCAAAATCAGGGACCCATTGTAAACAACTAGTAAATTCCTCAATAGCACCAGAGTAGTCTTTTTCCTCAGCCCTTTTTAGTCCCCGGTGATAAAACTCATTACTCATAAATCACCTAACCAGATAAACATTCCACTTATATGTTAAATATGAAATCAACCTGTTGCATAATTCCATCAGCAGTTAATCATTGTATATTACTTAACAGTAAACAGATTTGATCATGATTGACTGGCTTTACCGCTATCCACCATTATATTCAGGAACACTACTAAAGCGCTACAAGCGCTTTTTTGCCGACATTCAACTTGACTCCGGGGAAATAGTCACCGCACATTGTCCCAACACAGGGCCAATGACAGGAGTATCCACCCCCGGGAGTAAAGTACAACTTTCTGAAAGTGATAACCCCAAACGCAAATTAGCTTACACCTTAGAATTAATTCAGGTACATGATACTGAACCCACCTGGGTAGGAGTAAACACAGCCTTACCCAATCGTATAGTTAAACTAGCCTTAGAAAAACACCTATTCCCCCAACTAGGAGATTATAGCCAAATTAAAAGCGAAGTAGTGTATGGACAAGATAAAAAAAGCCGGGTAGACTTCTACCTCACAGGAAAAGACCCACAACCGCCAATTTATTTAGAAGTCAAAAACACAACATGGGCGCAAAGTACCCGATCAATATTTCCCGACACCGAAACCACCAGAGGACAAAAACACTTACGCGAACTAACAGCACTCCTCCCCCAAAACCGAGCAGTCATGTTGTACTTCATCAACCGGGGGGACTGTACAGAATTTGCCCCCGGGGATGTAACAGACCCCATATATGGTAGACTCCTAAGACATGCCATACCTCAGGGTTTAGAAGTATTACCCTGTCGTTTTGACATCTCACCAGAAGGCGTACGCTACCTAGGTTTAGCACAACTAAAGACCTAATTAACTTTGCGTACCTTTGCGCGTACCTTTGCGTACCTTTGCGTTAAAAAAAATGATCATTATTATCATGGGTGTATCCGGTTCCGGTAAAAGCACCATTGGTAAACTACTAGCCGATGCCTTAAACTGGGAATTTCAAGACGCGGATAACTTTCACTCCACAGCGAACATTGAGAAAATGCGCCTGGGTATCCCCCTCAATGATACCGATAGAAAGCCTTGGTTAAAAGACTTGCAAACAGCGATCGCTGTCTGGTTACAACAAAATACTAATGTAGTCTTAGCCTGTTCGGCGCTCAAAGCAGACTATCGCCAATATTTACTATTAGATAGCGATCGCATGCAACTAGTCTACCTCCAAGGCAGTTTAAACTTACTACAGCAAAGGCTCCTAGGGCGACAAAATCATTTCATGTCCGAAAAACTCCTCAACAGTCAGTTAGATACCCTAGAAGAGCCTGATGACGCTATCTGTGTAGATATTTCTGAGCCACCCCAATTAATTGTCGAGAACCTGAAAACAGTCATTGGGCTTTAGATCATTTTTAGCATGAAAGAACCATTTCCCATCATTGACATCCTACCCGATGCCCCTGAAGCTGATGAAGATTTAGGAACCAAAGAAAAATTCTGGTACCGCCATGATAATCTCAATTATCTCTACAAAAAAACTAGACAAAACACAGGCGAAGACTGGTCAGAGAAGATAGCATCTGAGTTGTGCAGTTTGCTAGACTTACCCCATGCTATTTATGAGTTAGCCACATTCAATGGTGACAATGGCGTTATTAGCCCCTCGTTTTTGCCGGAAGCTGGAATTCTTACCTTAGGAAATGAGATTCTAGCGCCAATAGTACCTGGATATCCACAAAATTGCCGAGACTTATCTCAACACACAATTCATAATATATCCCATGCTCTTGAAAGTGGTTCCGTAAATTCACCGATTGACTGGGTACTACCAGCAGGAATTAACCTTGCCATGGAGGTTTTCGTGGGATATTTACTCTTAGATGCTTGGATAGGAAATACAGACAGACATCACGAAAACTGGGCATACATAAATTTAGGCGATAAGATGCACTTAGCACCAAGTTATGACCATGCTTCTAGCTTGGGTAGGGAAATGTCTGATGGAAAAAGACACTTGAAGCTGAAAAATAAATCTTCTGTGGTAGATTATGCCGAAAAGTGTACATCTTTGATTTACCCTAGTGATGGAGGGCAAAAACCCCTCAGAACTTTTGATGCTTTTTATCAAGTCCAACAACTTTATCCAAAAGCTGCTGGGTTATGGTTAGAAAAATTAGCAAGGGTGTCCAGTCATGATACGTCAATGCTCTTTGGTCGCATACCATCTCATCGCATATCGCCAATAGCAATTGAATTTGCACAAACAATCTTGGAATTTAATCACAAAAGACTGGTACAACTCCTAGACACCTGAATATGAAAACATTATTTTTAGCTTGGCAAGACACCCACACTAGAGCTTGGTTTCCCATTGGACGTTTAACTTTTGACGGTAAAAAGTACGAGTTCTTATATACAAAGGGTGTATTGACAGCTAAAAATAACTGCGGATTTACTGGATTACTTTCTTTCCCAGATTTTAATCAAGTATACACATCAGTGGATGTGTTTCCATTATTTTCTAACCGATTAATGCGACGCTCCCGCCCCGACTATAAAAATTATATTGAATGGCTGAATATTCCAGAAGGTGAAGATGACCCCATTACCATTCTTTCTCGGAGCGGGGGAAGGAAAGTAACAGATAAATTTGAAGTGTTCCCCGCTCCACAACCAGATCAAAATAATTTATACCATATTCATTTTTTTGCACATGGACTCAGACATCTTCCCACTTGTGCAACTGAAAGAATTAATCAACTACAACCTAGGGAACTTTTATATTTAGCTGACGACTTTCAAAATCCCTATGATCCCAAGGCGTTACTTTTATACACTAGGGATCATCACATCGTAGGTTATTGTCCCCGTTATCTTGTGGATGATATTCTTCAAGTGAGAAACAAAAATCCACAAGTTGTAAAAGTACACGTTGAACGGGTCAACCCCGCACCAACTCCACTTCAACTGCGGTTATTGTGCAACGTCACCGCAGAATGGCCAGAAAATTTTCGTCCATTTTCCGGCCAGGAGTATCAGCCCATTATCGCTGATATCCCAGCTGGTACTACTTCCTAAACTGGATGGGAAGCTAGAAAAGCCTCAACTTCAGCCCCAGTGGGTTGAGAAGCGATCGCACCCGGTTTAATAGTAGTCAGGGCCCCCACAGCATTAGCATAAGCAACAACCTTTTTGGCTGTTTCGCCATCCTGTAAGCCTTGAATACCATGTTGACTTAATTGGTGGATAAATCCAGCTAAAAAACTATCCCCTGCGCCCGTTGTATCCACAACCTGAATGGGATAAGAAGGTAACCTATCTTCATTTTCACCCAAACAATAGGCGCAACCATTTTCTCCATCTGTTACCAGCACCCCCTCAACGGAAGCCAGACGGTAAGTAATTGCACCTGGGTCAGTGGTATTAAACAGCCATTCTGCCTCTTCCTTAGAGAGTTTGAGGAAATCAACCTGCTTTAAGATATCCTGGATTTTTTGGCGAGCCACATTGGCATCTTGCCAAAACACAGGTCGCCAGTTAACATCCAAAATAATCTTCAGGTCATATTGTCCTGCTAATTCCAAAGCCCGGTGAATTGCCCGCTCACTTTCAGGGTAGGCTAATTCTAAGGTACCTAATACCAAAAACTCCGCCTCTGTAAACAGCGACTCTGGTAATTGTTGAGCTTGTAAGCGCGTATCGGCAAATTCAGAGGTGTCATACTCACCAAATCCCGCAAAATTGCGATCGCCCCCCAAATCTCGCACCACATAAACTTGCCTCGTTGGTGCTGTAGAATGGGATTGTACCCCTGTTGTATCGACACCGATCTCTGCTAATAGCTTCACTAGCTGACTCCCCGGTTCATCTTCACCAACAGCGCCAATAAAACCTGCGGGAGTGCCCAACTTTACTAAAGCACAAGCCACATTAGCCGGCGCACCCCCTGGGTAGTGAGTCCAGGACTGAACTTCTTCTAGCTTGAGCCCCAACTGGTCAGCTAAACAATCGAACAAAATTTCACCAACGCACAAAACACGGGGATTGCTCATATAAATATCTGGTATGTGGAAAACGACGGCGTCTTTCAACCTGAGAGTTCAGGGATAGGTTGACTCAAATCAGTGACCACGCCAGCGGTTAAAACCGCCAGGATTTGCTAACTATAGTATAAAATATAAAACAATCTTCACTAATCTGTCTCCAGTCCTTGACTCGAAAAAATGGCATTTTTGCTAATTTAACCAGAGACATATCTGCTCTTATATAAGCACATTTACATAGCTATCTCTTTAATAAAATTAAAATAGTTACATATGATTCTTAAAGAGAAATCTAAAGAAAATATAGTCAATTGCATGACTGCCATAACTTAAAACCCCTCTAAACAAAAGAATCTTCTAGAATTAAAAGAGGATTAAGTACATATACCAAGGGAGGATAGAAAAACTTATGGCTGGTGGCGAGTCTCAGACCCCTGTTAGTCTGTCAGACAGAGAATTGCAAATTATCGACTTAGTGGCCGCTGGCTTAACTAACCAAGATATTGCAATCAAACTGGAGATTAGCAAACGCACAGTTGATAACCATATCAGCAATATTCTCACCAAAACCCAAACCGAAAACCGAGTGGCTCTCGTCCGATGGGCTTTACAGTGGGGTAAAATCTGCTTGCACGACGTTAATTGCTGTGTTTTACCTATCCAGAACGATTAAACCATTGCTGGGTGTGTACTAGTTTTCATTCTCCTCACGCCTTTGCATTCAGGTGGATCTCCAGCGTAAATTCCTATTCTCATCAACAAAAATTAGCAATAATCCACAGCCTCAAGGGTTACATTTAAAAAATCTATATTGCTCCATCAGCTAGGAGAGCAGTCTTTTGATGCATACTTCAGCTTCTGTTCCAGGTGGTTCACCTACCTTTGATTTTTTTAGTTTTGACTTTACCGCCCCCCAACCAACACAAGATGCTGACTTACTCAGACAGCTATCATTCATCCCAGGATTAAAAGAAATAATCCTGCTACGACAAGTTCACGCCCTAGAACATGCTACTGTTTGGGTTCTGAGTGAAGCTCAAACCAGACCAAAAAAAGTACAAGTAGACAACGAACTCTTAGGCGGGTTGTCTACAGAACAAGGATTTTACCTTTATGGTGAGGTGAATATCAGTGATTTGCGCCGGGCGGTCACACTCGGCTTAAATCGTCTGATTAATGGTGAATGGGATTTAGCCGTCCATCCCCGTTGTGGCACCAATGCATCAGTAGCAATGCTGTTGACAGCCAGCCTAGCTGTGGGTGTTAATCTATTACTGCCATTCCGACCCATTGAGCAATTAATCGGTTTAGGACTCGCGGCCACCACAGCAGCAGAACTTGCACCTAATTTAGGTTCCATAGCACAGCGCTATCTCACCACCGCCATCCCCTTTAACCTCACAATTGAAAATATTACCCTGACTCGTGACCTTTGGGGAAGACCCGGACATTTTGTCAAAGTCAGCTGGCGAGAATAAACAATTAATCATGAGAAAGCTTTACTTCTTAGTTCCCGGTACTTATGGCAAATTTGCCTGTGGTGGACTTTGGGCAGAATTAAAAACAGTTCAGCTAGCCCAGCAAATCTGTAGCGCTGATGTCGTCACTTATCGCCAAAGAGAAACAGACCAACTGTTTATCGATGATCTGCTCACCCAAAAAAATTTAGATCAGGCTATTTTTGTCATTAGCTGGGGATTTGATGTACCCCAGCTAGCCAAAAAACTCAAGCAATATAACGTTATCTACCATGCCCACAGTGCCGGTTACAAGTTTCGCCTACCCCCTAGTATTCCCATCATCACAGTCAGCCGCAACACTATGGGATATTGGGGGCAAAAGTCCCCTAATTCTTTAATTTATTATTTGCCCAATCAAATTAGTAATGAATTTCAAAATTTACATTTAGACCGGGACATTGATGTTTTAGTTCAAGCCCGAAAATCTTCTGAGTATTTAATGCAACAATTGATCCCCGCTTTGCAGAAACAGTGTAACCTCAAATTAGTTGACTCTTATGTAGAAGACTTACCCGGTCTATTTAACCAGACAAAGATTTACCTGTATGACTCTGCCGAATATTGGGCCCAACAGTTCGTTAGTGAAGGCTTTGGACTACAACCCATGGAAGCTCTTGCCTGTGGCTGTCAGGTATTTTCCAGTATTAACGGTGGACTGTCAGATTATTTAGACCCTGGGTTTAATTGCTATAAAATCGCCGGCTACTCCCAAGAGTATGACGTGCAACGCGTTATAAATTCCCTGAAATCATCACAAACTATCAAATTATCTGAAGAATTTTTTGCCGAATATCGCAGGGAAAATATTATCAGAAGATTTCAAATTATTTTGCAAGAATTAAACGAATTCTTTGACAACAAACTTAATTTTTCACCCAATATCAAAGACTTATCACAAACTCGGTTACTCAAACTAAGGATCAAGAACATATACAAAAAAATTAGGCAGAAGTACTTTTTCTAACTCAGCCATTGATTGCTGCTAATCATTTGAATCACCTAGGATAAACCGTATAATAATACACTTAATATCTGTGTTCCTCTGTGGACTTTATGAAAAAAGGCAGATGTCCATTCCCTATTCCCTTGACTGTTACTAAAACTGTAACCGTCTGTAGTTTTGATGGTTCTAAATGCAATAGTAAGCAATCGGAACATAATTGAGCCTCAATTTTAGATCGACTGCGAAAAACGTTGGGTAAACTAGGTGGCAGAATGAATCGGCAAAAACTAAGTGGTGTGGCAACAACATTCCTACAAAGACGTTATGGTGTAAGTCTAGGGAGACGTTACGTTTTGGCGGCAGCTAGTGTTGTCCTGTTCAGTGTCTTGGGTTGTTCTCAAGTAAGTGGTAGTACAAATTCCCTCACCCAATCTGATCTACATTATTCCGAGACTCCCTTACCCAAAAAAATATTAATCTCTGATCAAAAACTTGTAGATGCTAATAATAGATTTGGCTTCAAACTGTTTTCCCAAATTTTGCAAAAAAACAGTAGTGAAGATAACATTTTTCTATCACCTTCAAGTATAGCGATCGCCCTGTCCATGGCATATAATGGTGCCAGTGGTTCCACTCAACAGGAAATGGCTAAAACCCTAGAATTACAGGGCATGAGTCTACCAGAAATTAACTCGGCCTACGCCACATTAAAAGGGTTGCTAGAAAATCCTGATCCCCAAGTGCAACTGACTATTGCTAACTCACTATGGGCAAATCAACAAGCTACATTGCAGCCGAATTTTATCCAAAGTATCCAGGACTTATACAAAGCCCCGGTCAAAAAATTAGACTTTGAAGATGGCGCATCTGCCAATACTATCAATAAGTGGGTTGAAGACAGTACCCGGGGAAAAATTACCAAAATAGTCGAGCAAATTCCACCTGAGCAGGTATTGTTTCTGATTAATGCCATATATTTTAAAGGGCAATGGAGTAGTAAGTTTGATAAATCACAAACTGCCAAACATCCTTTTAGATTAATATCTGGTGAACAGAAGCAACACCCGATGATGTCGCAAACAGGGGAATATAAATACTATGAAAACGACCAGTTTCAGGCGGTGAGTTTACCTTATGGCGAAGATGGCAAAATCAGCTTTTATATCTTCTTACCCAAACAGGAATCTGACCTCCCAACCTTTTATGAAAACTTTAATTTTGACAACTGGGAAAAATTGATTTCTCAGTTAAGAAACCGGGATGGATTTATTCGCTTACCCCGCTTCAAAACAGATTATGATGTAACACTCAATGATGCGCTCAAAGCCTTAGGGATGTCAGAAGCTTTTAGCAATCAAGCCAACTTTTCCGGTATAGGTAATCATGTCAAAATTAGTCAGGTCAAACATAAAACATTTGTCGAAGTCAACGAAGAAGGTACAGAAACCAGCGCCGCCACATCAGTAGGAATGGTAGCAAGAGCTTTTAGAGAAAAACCGGAACCTTTCCGCATGATTGTTGACCGTCCCTTTTTCTGTGCTATTCGAGATCATCAAACAGGGAGCATTTTGTTTATGGGTGTCATTACTGACCCTCAGTAACCATATAAAACACTCCTCACCACTACGGTAATGTCGGTTCCGAAACACCCAGAGCATTGTTAGTTTCAGGTGTTAGTGATTTTTCTGTCAGAACGTGTGCAGCTTTCTCTTCGATTTCACCGTTTAAACCCTGGGGACGCAGGGCGGTTAACGCCGTCTTAATAATTACAGCCGTTGGTACTGCCACAATTACCCCTAAAAGTCCACCAACTCTCGCCCCTGTAAGCACAGAAATCAGTATCCACACTGGGTTTAAGCCTGTAAAACTACCTAAGATACGGGGTGCAATTAAGTTCTCTAAAATTTGCTGCACAATTACCGCCGCGATCACCACCTTGATTCCCATAGAAAAATCTTGCAGGGCTACTAGGGAAGTAGTCAGGGCTATCCCCACCGAACCACCAAAGGGCACAAGAGCCATGATGCCAATAGTTAAGCCAAACAACAACCCAAATGGCACTTTTAGCCACAAAAACGTGGGAATTAGCGCTGATGCCATACAGGTAGATAAAATCAGTTGGGTGATAAAAAAGTTCTGAAAACTCAGGCGTACTGTTTTAGAGAAAGGTTCGCGAAACTTGGTAGGTAGCCATTCTACTAAACTCTGCCAAAGTTCACCGCCATGCTGCAAAAGATAAAAAGTCAAAACCATGGTTAAGAGAAAATCTAGCAGGCTAGTGAATGTCACCACAGCTAGATTTAACACTTGTCCGGCGATTTGTTGTAATTGACTCTTGACGCGATCGTTAATTTGGACAACAAGAGCATCAAGATTAATTGGTAAATTCAGGGTTTCTGCTTTCTCATTTAACATCATCAACTGAGAACGTCCAGAGTCGATTAACTCTGGTAATCGCGCCACTAATTGCTGGGCCTGGGTGAGAGCTAGGGGAAACAGGGTAACACCCAGGGCCAATAAGACCGATAAGGCTAACAAAAAAACTAAAACAGCAACTTGTTCTCGCCTAGCACCTTGACGCTCCATCCAGCTCACGGGATAGTTGAGCAGAAATGCTAGTACTGAGGCTCCCACCAAAATCACGATGAGGGAGTGGAAATAATGGAAAATTGCCGAAATCGCCCAACCATTGAGAACCAAAAGTGGGGCGCATAACGCGATCGCCCCCAGGCGCGTTATAGGTGTAAATGTCTGCCACCAGTTGAGTAGCTTGCGTGTCTGCATCTTTAGCCGATTGCGGGATAGAACTAAATCAAATCTTTTTCTATAGCTTATTATCTCTAACTACATCATCGCATTTCATCTCTCTACTTTAGGATCAGACTCAATCTTCTGGAAAATCTTGAACCAATTGAGAATTCCCAGTAAAATCAATATACATCTACCTCTACAAGACCGTTCAGATCATACAGCGAACATTTTACCGGGAATCAGGGTTCAGTAGTTTTGCTGACCCAGTATTGGGCAAGCAATCCTCTTCATTCCTGCTATGAAGCCCACATTTGACGAGTATTTTCACTGATTTTTTCGCCAATTGCAGATGATCTCTGATCAGGTCTGGTCAAAGTAACTGATTGTTGTCATACTTCAATTAATTATCTCCGGATTAGCCACCAAAAAATGAGAAATCCTATAAGTGTGATGGTTAACACAACCATCACAAGTTAGTACGGTTAATTAAACGTTAAGTTATGTCAATAATTCAACCCTCACGGAACTGAGGGGCTAAGAAGCAAATCTTACCTGTTGAATTAGTTCAGCACAGCGTAAATAGGTATACCATTTAAAAAAAGTCGAAAGTCCTAAAATAAAAACCTCTGAACTTTTGACTTGTGCTTTGCGGTACTAATTCCATTGAGAATGCTCTCCGGGTTCGGACACATTCCTAAACTATTTGTTTAGTCTTTGGGTAAGGCTAGCCAATAGCTAGTCATTTGCTAACAATAGATTACATATGCTTACAAATGCTAAGATAGTAGTATGGCTTATGTACCACTACGAGAAGCAGTCAAACAACTGGGACTGCACCCAAACACTTTAAGGAAGTACGCAGACAATGGCAAGATCGAAAGCATCAAAAACGAAGCAGGACAAAGACTTTTTCATGTCGAATCCTACCTCCGTGGTGCAACTAGAACCTCCTTTGTCTGCTACTGCCGAGTTAGTTCAACCAAGCAACGAGACGACCTTGGTAGACTTTCCTATATGCAATCACTCTACCCAGATGCCGAAATCATCAAAGATATCGGCAGTGGAATCAACTTTAAAAGAAAAGGACTGCAAACCTTACTGGACAGACTTCTGCTCGGAGATAAACTCACGCTTGTTGTTACCTGTCGTGACCGACTCGCAAGGTTTGGATTCGAGCTTATTGAGTACATGGTCGAGCAAAACGGTGGACGAATCCTGGTTCTCGACAACACTGTACATTGCCCAGAATCAGAACTTACCTCGGATCTTCTCTCCATCCTCCACGTCTTCTCTTGTCGGATGCACGGACTCAGGAAGTACAGTAAAAAAATCAAGGAAGATCCGGATCTTCCTCACAACCGAGCAGAGGCGGATTGTTAAGCAGTGGTTTGGTGTGTCCAGGTTTGTTTACAACACCACCGTCAAACTGCTGCAAGACTCTAGCATTAAGGCTAACTGGAAAGCGATTAAGACTGACATAATGAACGGACTACCAGAATGGAGTAAATCAGTCCCTTATCAAATTAAGTCAATCGCCATCAAAGATGCTTGTAAGTCTGTCAGCAATGCCAAGAAAAAGTTTAAAACCGGTGGTGGTGTTAGCAAGATTAGATTTAGGTCAAGAAAAGACACCGTACAATCTTGCTACATTCCCAAATCCGCAGTAAAAGATGTGGGAATTTACCACACTGTATTAGGTAAGGTAACCTTCAAAGAAGCCTTACCACAAAGCTTTGGCGACTGTCGTTTAGTATTTGCCTACGGTGATTACTATTTGACAGTTCCAGAGGATGTGCCACAACAGAAGTCTGATAACCAAGGACGTGTTGTAGCACTTGACCCCGGACATCAGAACATTTATTACCTTCTTTTCTGAATGTAGTTTTGGTGAAATTGGCACATCTGCTAATTTACAAATCCAGAAGCTGTGTTTTCGTTTGGATAAGTTAATTTCTAAATTCACTAAAGCCAAGTGCAAACAAAGAAGAAGGATGAAACTTGCTGCTAGTAGACTGCGAGGTAAAATCAAAAACCTTGTAGACGAATTGCACAAGAAAACTGCTCGATTTTTGGTTAATAACTTTGACATTATTTTACTGCCCACCTTTGAAACATCCCAAATCTCTCAGAAGGCAAAGCGACGAATTAGGTCAAAGTCAGTGCGCCAAATGTTAACACTCTCTCACTACCGATTTAAGTGTTTTCTCAAGCATAAGGCTTTTGAGACTAATAAAGTAGTGATGGATGTGAACGAAGCGTACACATCAAAAACAGTCAGTTGGACTGGTGAAATCATCCCCAACCTTGGTGGTGCTAAATTCGTTAAGTCTCCATCTGATGGGCGGGTAATGAGCCGGGACATAAATGGTGCGCGAGGGATTTTCCTCCGTGCATTGGTTGATACGCCCTCTCTTAAAGAGTGTATTTGTTAGTGAATGTTAGCAAAAAAGTATCGGTCAAGACATTATGAATTAGGTAGGCCAGGGACTAATATATATAAGGAAAGTTACTGACTGGGATTATATCTATTGCAAAAGTAGTATTTCCCTGCGGTGAACACCGGTATCCCTGTCCGTAGGTTTGTTGACTGAGTTGACCAGGTAGCAGGTATTTATATGAGTTAGTTTCGTTGCATATTAATTAGTCAGAAAATTTACAGAGTTTAATGAGCAGTAAGTGTGAGGAAGTCTGTGACCAGTCAAAGAACTTCGGCAAAACAAAAGCAATTAGCCAAGGCGATCAAATCAAAAAAACCAAATTCCCACAGCCGTAAATCTCGAGGTTGGGTGTTGTTCTGGCTGGGTATGAGTGGTATTGCTATGGTCTCAGCAACAGTAGGGGCAATGTTAGCGGTTTCCCTTACTAGTAGCCCATTGCAGCAAGCACAGTTAAGCCCCCAAGAAGAAGCGGTTTTTGATACAGATCGCATTTCTGGCGGTGGGTTACGATTCTCGGAATTAACTCGCCCTGTGAATCTGTTAGTGATGGGGATGAGCGTCCTCCCATCGGATTTGATTAATCCTCCAGCCCAATTGCAGCATCTGGGTTATGAACCCCAGGTAAATTCTTTTGATGGGCTAGCTGATGTCATGATCTTGATCAAATTTGATCCAGCTACAAAAAGAATAGCTATGCTCTCAATCCCCAGAGATACTCGTACAGAAGTAATTGGCTATGGAGTGAAAAAACTCAATGCTGCTAATGTTGATGGGGGTCCAGCTTTAACCGCTCAAAGTGTTAGTCAACTTCTGGGTGATATAACAATTGACCGCTATATCCGTATTAATGTTCTGGGTGTTGGTAAACTGATCGATGCTTTGGGTGGAGTCACAGTCAACGTTCCCAAGGATTTGCGATACCAAGATGACTCTCAACGCCTATATATTAATTTAAAGGCAGGTGAACAGCATCTTGACGGTGATCAGGCTTTGCAGCTATTACGCTTTCGCCATGACGAACTCGGAGATATTGGCCGGGTTCAGCGTCAACAAACCGTCATCAGAGCTTTGATAGACCAGACTCTTAACCCTGTAACATTAACCCAATTACCCCAAATTCTCAATCTGGTCAAAGAAAATATCGATACCAATTTAACAATTGAAGAATTATTAGCACTAGCAGGCTTTGGCGTGCGAGTCAACCGTTCTAATATGCATATGTTCATGTTACCAGGTCGCTTTAGCCAACCCGGTGAATATCTGGCTAGCTATTGGATACCAGACGAAACTGGTATTTCTAGAATGATGTATCAACATTTTGGTGTCGAATTAACTCGTGAAGCCCAACAGGTTGATTATCATTCTTTGCGAGTTTATATTCAAGATAGCACAGGTAGCGATCGCTCGCAACTGATTTCTGTAGTCCGAGATTTAGAACAATTCGGATATCGCCGCGTTTATATATCCGCACCTTGGCGGGAATCCCTGAAGGTGACCAATATCATCGCCCAGCAAGGAGATATTGAAAATGCACAGTTAATTCGCGATACTTTGGGATTTGGGGAAGTACGCATACAAAGCACTGGTATTATTGATTCTGATGTTACTATCCAGTTGGGTGAGGATTGGTTACAACAAAAAACACGTCCCTGGGACATGACTTATTAAAACTTATCCATAAAAGTGCTGAACACTCAGCACTTTTCCCTCAGAGGTTTACTTTAGTTCTAAATTTTCAGACAATAATTTCATCACCAGATGCGCAGAATGATACATGGATTGGATTACACTACTGCGATCGCTACAGTCCGACTTTATTAGCAGGTTAACATCGGGTTGTTTACTTCATTGTGAAATAGCAGGTCAATATAGTGAATTAACTGTCATCTCCGGAGAAAGATTAAAGATATTACGAGAATTTTGCTGGTTGATGGCTGAAAAATATAAACGCACTTCCCCGGTACGTGACGTTTTTATTAACAATCTTAAGGGAAAACTAGGGGAAGAAGTTGTTAAAGAACGTTTAGCTGATTTGATTACAGAAGTCGATTATGAAACCCGATTCGGCGGTGATGGTAATGTTGATTTTACTTTAAATTCTGATTCAAAAATCGGCGTTGAGGTCAAGTCACGTCATGGTAGTATTAGTCAGGTTAGATGGTCAGTTACTTCTCAAGAAGTTGCCAAAAATACAGTTATAGTTTGCGTTTTAATTCAAGAGGATGTCAACGAAGCACAACCAGAGTATCACCTGTTTTTAGCTGGATTTCTCCCAACGAAAATGATTAAGTTAAAAACTGGGAAAATTTCTTTTGGCATCAACCAGTTATTATATGGAGGTGGTTTATTCTTCTATCTAAAACAGTTAGCAAAAGCTGATAATTATCAATACACATACTCATCAGAATGGCCAGGCAATTCAGGTAATTTAAATAAATTAAACTCTATCAATCAAGATTCCAATCACAATTATATTAAACTAGGTGATGAGTATTTTCATAGCGGGGAATACCAAGCAGCAATTAATTACTATAAAGAAGGATTACACATAAAAGCTGATGCCGAAAGTTATTACAAATTAGGTTTAACTTACTATCAGTTAGGAGAGTACCCAGCAGCCAATGTCAATTTTTCCCAAGCAATCCAGCTAAACTTTCATGATCATAAAGTTTACCATAAAAGAGGTTTAGCCCATTATCAACTAGGAAACTATCCAGAGGCAATCGAGGATTATACTCAAGCTATCAGAATTAATCCTCATATTGCCCTAGCTTATAAAAATCGTGCTGAAGCTCGTTCTCAAATCGGAGATAATCAGGGAGCAATAGAGGATTACACTCAAGCAATAAAAATTAACCCCGATTATGCAGATGCCTATAAAAACCAGGGAATTGCACGTTATTTCATAGAATATCACCAAGGACTATCTCAGGCAATAAAAATTAACCCCAAAAATGCAGTTGCTTACAAAAATCGTGGTAACGCTCGTGCCGATTTAGAAGATTATCAAGGAGCAATTGCCGACTATACTCAGGCTATACAGATTAATCCTAATTATGTAGATGCTTATTATAACCGTGGTCATGCTCGCTATGATCTAGGAGATTACGAGGGAGCAATTGAGGATTATACTTATATCATTAAGATTAATTGTAATTATGCTCATGCCTATTATAACCGTGGTAATGTTTATTCTCACCTAGGAGAGAAACAACTAGCAATTGATGATTTTTCTAAAGCAGCAGATATTTATAGGCGAGAAGGTCAACTAGAAGCCCTGAAAGATGCTCGTGCTAGAATTTCAGATTTAGAAATCGCTCAATCATTGGATATTTTGAATTTCTAAAGTTTTCAGGTCTCTACTTAGCACTTTGAAAGTAACCGTGAAAGCCATGAGGAATCACAGTGGGTAATCCCAATCTACAAACCGGTTCTGTATCTAGGCGATCGCCATCAAATATCCAAACTTCGCTACTATGACAATTACCATCATAAACCACCGTCAACACCCAACCTTGCTGAGAGTTGTGTACATCTTCCACAGGTAAAGGCTCACTAGGGTAGCAATTTTCTGGTAAATTAGCCTCAGTGAAGGTTTGAGTCTGGTGATCAAAACGACCGATAGTATTTAATATCTCCTGACTAATATCTGTATCTTCCCGGTGAGAGGACATATAGGTATAACGTGAAAGTTTCCCTAAATTTCTCTTAGGGACATGAGGAAACTCACAACTGCGGTTTATTAGTTTCTCAACTGATGTCACCTTAGCTGTTTGGGGTTGCAGATGAATTCGCGTCAGAGTACTTTGAGCACTTGTGAGGGTTTTACCTGTAGCCACTTCCCCCAGATATTTATTTGTGTTAAAATCTTGATAGCGGGCGAAATCTACCACCACACCACCACTCGCATCTACATAACCATTAGCAAAATGCCATTGATACCAAGATTCTGTTTCTCCACGACTGACTAAACATAAGGTTTCACGGTCAATTACCAAGATTTGAGTACCTAACTCTGGTTTCCAATCAAAACATTCACTATAAGTGCTGATACCAGTCAGCACAGGAAGAATATTTAACCGTAGTGGTGGAATAAAAAATATTAGATATTGTCCAGCTAAAACAAAATCGTGGATTAATGGAACACCTGGAAGTTGAACTTCAGCTTTTTGAATAATTTTCCCAGTCAACTCACTTTTATAAATATTCAAAGTTCCATTGAGTCCCGGACTGACACCAAAGTTAAAAATTTCCCCCCTTTGGTGATCAACTTTGGGATGAGCAGAATAGGTTAGTCCCCGGTTCAGACCATTTAAATTATCCAAACCGCGTGTTTCTAAAGTTTGGAGGTCAAGGGAATGAGGATGACCACCTTCCCAAAGTGCTAGAAGTCTGTCAGGTAATGCTAGAACCGAAGTATTAGCAGTATTCTTAACTGGTTTGAGCCATTGATTCCAAATTGCACCGGGTGCAGTCATGCCATAATTACCGTAAAGCAGTTTACCCGCTGCGATTTCTTCCTCATAACCAGCAGTTTGCACATAACGATAAACTCCGCTAACACCAGCATCGGTAAAATGAACCGCCAAAATTGCCCCATCACCATCAAACCAGTGTCCCACACGAACACCACCACGTTCTAACCTTCCCGGTCCATTGCGGTAGAGTGTACCGCGTAAGCCTTCAGGGACTTGGCCCAGAGAATGGGTAATGGAGTGAGGGGAAATTCTTTCCCCGGTTGAGCGATCGCCTGAGCCCATTTTTTATGGGTTAATGGTTGAATAGTTGTTGTCATCCTCACATACTATGGCATAACGTTAGTAGATTTAAATAATATCTAAATCTATTTATGAAATAAATTAACGACTTATAGGTGACATTTCGTAGCTACCGGTACAAGGGGGCGAGCTAACCGCCTACTTTACCCCATTATATGGTATATCAATTTTACCAATTTACCGTGTCTGTTTTCCTCTCAGGATTGATCATCCTGACTTTGTAACTTTCTGGAGGTTTTTAAATGAAGTCTTATTTAGCCGCTGCTATTCAAATGAGTAGTGTACCCAACTTACACAAAAACTTAATAGAAGCAGAAGAACTAATTGATCTGGCGGTGCGTCGAGGTGCGGAATTAGTCGGGTTACCAGAAAACTTTTCTTTTATGGGAGAAGAGAAAGACAAACTCGCACAAGCAGACGAGATTTACCGTGAAACCACACAATTTCTCAGAAAAATGGCCCAGCGCTTCCAAGTTACCATCTTGGGCGGTAGCTTTCCCCTTCCTGTGGAAAATACAGGCAAGGTATATAACACTACAGTCCTGATAGACCCTAGCGGGGAAGAACTCTTACGCTACTATAAAGTACATTTATTTGATGTTAATGTCCCCGATGGTAATACCTATAGAGAATCTAGCACCGTTGTAGCTGGTCAGGAACTACCCTCAGTATATTTCTCGGAAAAACTCGGTAATATAGGACTTTCTGTTTGCTACGATGTCCGTTTCCCCGAATTGTACCGACATCTGTCAGATAAGGGAGCAGATGTGATGTTTGTACCTGCTGCTTTCACTGCTTTTACAGGTAAAGACCACTGGCAAGTATTATTACAAGCAAGAGCCATTGAAAATACTGCCTACGTGATTGCACCGGCTCAAACTGGCAATAACTACGGCCGTCGCTACACCCACGGACACGCTGTGATTATCGACCCCTGGGGAGTGATTTTAGCAGATGCTGGTGAACAACCAGGAATTGCCATGGCCGAAATCAAGCCCTCCCGCTTGGAACAAGTCCGCCGTCAAATGCCTTCCCTAGAACACCGGATATTTAGTTAAATGAATGTAATTTGGGTTGTTGATGGATTTTCCCCACCTACAACCCAACTTTATAGTTGACTTGACCGAGATATCACTGTCTACAATAATTTAATGAATTTATAGTCATTTATGTACATTTGTAGTATAATATTATTATGAATGTACGATCATTAAATGAATGAAACTATCTGATTATGCAAAAAAGGTAGGGATAAGTTATAGAACTGCGTAGGGATAAGTTATAGAACTGCGTGGCGTTGGTACAAATCCGGCGTAATCACAGGTTATCAATAACCTACAGGAACCATAATTATTAATCTACCTGAAACTAACCAAAACCCTAACAAAGTTGTAGCTATCTACTGCCGTGTTTCTGATAATGGTTCAAAAGACAACTTAGAAAGACAAGCTGAAAGGTTAACCCAATATGCTTTAGTGCAAGGATGTATGGGTTAAGAAGAGCAAAGAGAAAAACAGAACGTATCACTCAGGAGTTACAAAATGAAGCTGATTGAGCGTCATGTTATTAAACCAAGTCACCCAGCATACAAAGAAATAGATGAACTTTGCTTTAAATCGAAGAACCTATACAATGCTGTTAACTTCATAGTTAGACAGGAATACATCCATAACAACAAGCATATTAATTATGCGGGAGCCTATCACCTAATCAAAGAATCTGTTGATTATAAAGCTTTGCCAGCAAAGGTAAGTTGTCAAATCATTAAATTAGTTGATAGATGCTGGCTTTCATATTTTGCAGCTATTAGTTCTTTTACGACCAACCCTGATAAGTTCAAAGGTCGGCCTAGACTACCTGGATATAAACATAAAACAAAAGGTCGTTGTGTGGTCATTTACCCGGCACAGGGTATTAGCAAAAAAGGCTTAAAAAAAGGGTTATTACAACCTTCAGGTACAAATATATCTATTTCAACTGCTATTCAAAATAAAGTTAAAGAACTTAGATTAGTACCTAGAAGTGGATTCCATGTAGTAGAGGCTGTTTATGAAAAGAATGAAGTAGTCACAGTTAGGAATCAATATATTGCAGCTATCGATTTGGGGCTTAATAACCTGGCCACCATAGCTTCAAACAAAAAAGGCTTTCAGCCGTTGATTATTAATGGTCGCCCATTAAAGTCAACCAATCAATTCTTTAATAAACAAAAAGCCCAACTCCAATCGAAGCTTCAAACTCAAGACCCCAATAGATACACCTCCAACAAAATATCCAATCTTCTCACCAAAAGAGATAGTAAAGTTGATACCTATCTACACCAAGCTAGTAGAACCATTATTAATTACCTTCGACAAAATCAGATTGATACTTTGGTGATTGGTAACAACAAACAGTGGAAGCAAGATATTAATATTGGTAAGCGTAACAATCAAAATTTTGTTCAGATACCCCACTATAAATTTATCCAGCAGTTGGTTTATAAAGCTAACTTAGCTGGCGTTAAAGTTATTATCAACGAAGAAAGTTATACCTCTAAGGCTAGTTTTCTTGACCTTGATAATATCCCGGATTACCAAAAAGGGGCAGAACTTGTATTTAGTGGTAGAAGAGTAGCTCGTGGGTTGTATAAAGCTTCCAATGGAAGGTTAATAAACGCTGATTTAAATGGGGCGTACAACATATTAAGAAAAGCAGTCCTGAACGCTTTTGCAGACGGGATAGAGGGGTTAGGAGTAACTCCAATCAGGTTTACCCCTGGTAAAGTGACTTTGTAGATTTGTCTATAATTTCACAAACTCTAAGGATCGCTATTAAGCAGCACTTCACTGTTACTGTTGAGTTTAAGAAAACTATCAAAGGCATACCAAGCCAACACATACCAAGGAATAATTTCCAGTTCTAAACCTTTAACCATAACTTGTCTAATAGCCAGAATACTCAGTCCGAGGGGAAACAGAAAGCGCAAATCAACCTCGCCACCAGTGGCGCGCTCAAACCGGTTATTTAAGTTAATAATTGTGCTTTTCATATCTTCTGCTGCTTCCGAGTTCCCCTCGGTAACATCAGCAAAAGTTACTCCTAAATCTAGTAGTGTAGTTAGCACATTTTCTAAAGCCGCATTTTTGCCATCATGGTTGATGATTATACTACCTGAATTAATATTAGTCCTGACCTGAGTCACATGAGGCTGTGCCTGCAACACATTAGCAATACGTTGCATTTCTCGAGGATGACGATGAACAGGAGAAATTCTCAACCGTAGTCTTCCGTGAGTTTCACTAATGATTTTAGTGGATATAGGTTGATGTGTGGTTTTGAAACTTGCCTGTTGCAAAATTTTGATAATCTTGGTAAGATTACTATAATTATTTCTCAACACACAGTAGCCCTCCTGGATTATATTTATTTCTGCTTGTAGTCAGGACTTTAATCCTCTCATCACCAACGCCAGAAAAATCTGATAGCCAATTCCTCCGTTGCTCCTATTGATTTTGAGGACTGAAGTCCTGTGTAATACAAACTACGCCCAGAGAAAGAACCTTTACTTGCTGATTTATACGCCATGTTCTGCTGTGTTCTCAGCAGATGCTTCAAATACGGGTGTTTCTCTCTCCTCGGCAATTTCAGCCTTAGCCTCGGCTATAATGTCTTCCCAAGTTTCGCCCATTTCTGCAAATGCGCCGCGGCTTTTTTCGTAGGCGACAATTCCACCTTTGACTAGTGACTTGAGTATGGGTTTACCAATTCCTGCTACAACGGGAATGAGCACAGGTGCCAAGAGTACCGCCCCTATACCGGCTATAATTCCAGGAGTGCCAGCCTCTTCAACAAAGTTAATAATTTTAGGTGCCATAATTTAATTAACTCTCGTAGATGATAGGTAAGCCTTTTAGCTTAATCTGGGTGGGATTGGGATCTCATCTTGCTGATGGTAGAGTTTGATTTGTCGCAAGTTTGACGAGAGGACGTAAAGTATTGTTAATGAGGATCTTAAAAAGATTTACCTAAATCAAGTCTATCAGTAACGTCAAGTATAACCCTTAGCCGCACTATCCCTCCTCTACCTTGAGAGATATCTGAGATGTGGTAAAAAATATCACTTTTTGGGGATATGAAATCCAGATTCATCTCTAGTTGATGATGTCCGCTGGATTAATTAACATTTTTTGGTATTTCTCCTCAGTAATAATATTGAGTAAATTCTCAATGCGGTCAATAAACAACACACCATCGAGATGATCATACTCATGTTGAAAAATCCGCGCCACAAAATCAGTTAATTCTTGCTTTTGTAACTTGCCATTGCGGTCAGTATATGATACTTCAATTGCTTGGTATCGTGGTACTAACCCTCGAAGACCAGGAACACTTAAACAACCTTCCCAACCTGGAATCATTTCGGCAGAGTGAGCAATTATGCTCGGGTTAATCATGGCGGTAGGCTCCATAAACGGAGCGTGGGGATACCTGAGATTAGGGCGGGAAGCTACTATAAATAAACGATAGGATGCGGATACTTGAGGCGCTGCAATTCCCACACCATTAGCCTGGGTAACTGTGACAGTCAAGTCGTCAATGAGCTTTTGAATACTTTCATCTTGAGTATTTTCAACCCAAGTAGCCGGTTGGCGGAGTATGGGATCCCCTAGTTGAAGAATTTGTATTAGTTCAGACATAAGCAAGAATTTAACCTTGTCTTCTAGCTGGTAAAGGTGCTGGACTAACTTCTAGTGATATCACCTGTCCATTGCGTTCTACCTGTATTGCTAAAGGAATACCAATTCGGCTATTTTGTACCAGATTTTGTACTTCTTCAATTTTAGTCACAGGTTGGTTATTAATGCTTTGAATTAAATCACCAGATCTGAGTCCTCCCACAGATGCCGGCGATCGCGGTACAATATCAACTAATAAAACACCCTGATCTGCTCTCAAATTCAGACCATTGCGTGGGTCTCGATTGATACTGGCTTTAATCTCCGGTGTCAAAGTCACCATTTGAATACCTAAATAAGGATGATCCACCCTACCTTTAGCGATTAATTCCTGAGAAATTCTCTCTACTGTATTAATGGGAATAGCAAACCCTAACCCTTGAGCGCCGCGAATAATTGCCGTATTCATACCAATTACCTCCCCGCGGGAATTGAGTAATGGCCCACCAGAGTTACCCGGGTTAATAGCTGCATCAGTTTGGATATAGTCAACCCGCTTATCGCTGGCTCCAATATCACTACTAGAACGCCCGATAGCGCTAAGTATACCAGAGGTAACAGTATTATTTAACCCTAAAGGATTACCAATAGCAATCACAGCTTCTCCTGGGTTTAAGGTATCAGAGTTACCTAGAGGTAAGACTGGCAGATTATTAGCCTCAATTTTGATCACCGCCACATCTGTAACCGGATCTTCCCCTAGCACCTTCCCATCAAAAGTTCTACCATCCTTGAGGGTGACAGTTACAGAATCAGCGCCATCTACAACATGAGAATTAGTGAGAATTTTACCAGAGGAATTAATAATAAATCCAGAGCCGCTACCCCGCTCTACTCGTTGTTGTGAATTGCCAAACCGGCGTAAAAATGGATCCCTGGGTACACCACGAGACTGTACTATTCTAGAGGCATCAATCCGCACTACGCCATCTCCCACTTTTTGTACAACTGCGACAACGAAGTGAGGATTTTCACCCGCCGAGGAGGTAATTACCGGGGTAGTCACAGCCGGACTGCGATCATTTGTGCTTTGGGTCACAACCTGAGACAGAGGATCATTTCTGTGACCATCAAGGGTTTTAGTGGGTGGAAAAGAGCAGCCACCCAGGGACACTACTGCTACCCCAGTCATTAGGATTAACTGAAGCATACAGCTTGATTCTCTCCTGTAGGCACCAACCCAGGTATCAATAATAGCTTGAACTTTCATCTTCATTGTCTTTGTTTCTCCGTTTTAGTCAGTGGGTGGTAGGATATTGCCTACTGGGTATGTCCTGTCAATGATGGCGAATCAAAAGTTCAGCCGTCTAGAACTGATCAATACTAAATTAGTGCTTTCTGACCATTAGTAGCAAAGGTGGTAAATAATGGCGATTCCCATTGACAGTCTCTGGACTCAGGTATTACAGCGCTTACAGCTAGAATTATCCCGTCCTACCTTTGAGACTTGGATAAAAACTGCTCACGCGGCGGGATTAGAAAATAACTGCTTGGTAATCATTACTCCTAATCCCTTTGCTCGTAATTGGTTACAAAAATATTACATCAACACCATTGCTAATGTAGTCGAAGATATTTTGGGTCATCAGGTGGATATATACATTACGGAGGCTCAGGGTAATGAAGTCACTGACGGCGAACAAGCAAAATTTACTCGGGAATTACTGACTCAAAGCCAGACTTCTGAAAATGTTCCGCCAAAAATGCAACCCACTACAGACTTAAATTCTAAATATGTATTTTCCCGATTTGTGGTTGGTGCTAATAATCGCATGGCTCACGCTGCTGCTTTGGCTGTGGCGGAATCCCCAGGAAAAGAGTTTAACCCCTTATTTCTATGCGGTGGTGTGGGGTTGGGTAAAACTCACCTGATGCAAGGTTAT